>NZ_JAUZQD010000020.1 GCF_030709675.1 Symbioplanes lichenis | reverse complement strand
CGCATCGGCCCGGAACAGCAGTCGCGCGGGCATCCCATACGTGCCACCGCACGGGCAATCCCGCCGCGCATCGTGCGGGATGCTCGCGGCGTTGCGCCCATGCGGCGTGCGGAATTGCAGTCGCGCGGGAGGTTGGCGCCGTGCCACCATCGCCGCCATGACGATTCTTCGTGAGGATGATGCCGCGTAGGTCTCCGGCGGCCGTGCGCGCCGCCCGCCCGCGCCGCGACGAGTGCGCCGCCGTCGACGGTCTCAGCGCGGCGACCGTGCGCGAGATCCGTCTCTGCGAGCGCCGCCACCTCTGGCCCGGCGCCGTGGCTCGAGCCCTGGCCGACTGGCGGCGTCTCGCCCACGGCCCGCAACGGCGGCTTCGGCCGGAGGTCTATCGGGCCGACTGCCTTTGCTGCGACGCCGTCGAACATCGGCGCATCCTCGACACCGCCCTGACTCGCCTCCCCGCCCGGGCCGCCCGCGAACTCCGGTCGCAGGTCGCCGCCCTCGACGACCTCTTCGAGCGCCGCACCCTGCCCGACCCCGCCGCCGACCCCGCCCTCCCCTGGTGGCAGCGCCGGCTCTGACCCGCCGCAGCTGGGCGGTCAGCGCGAGGCGGCGAAGGTCACCGACAGCACCGTGGCGGCGAGCATTCCGCCGAGCAGAGTCAGCCCGATGCCGCCGATGTCCAGGCGCGCGCGGAGGCGACGGTGGGCGAAGAGGGCCGCCACCGGCACGCCCGCGGACGGCGCCACCAGGAAGCCGAGCCAGCCGAGCCCCCGCAGCACCGCGTTGCCCGGCAGCGAGGAGTCGCCGACCGTCACGAGACCGGCGGCCACCAAACCCGTGAAGCCCGCCACCAGCGCGCCCAGGAACGGCAGCAGCGGCAGCGCCCAGCGGGGCAGGGAACGGCGCTCGGCCGGGCGTACGGTGATGTCGATCCGTTCCGCGGCGCGCGCCAGCAGCATGCGGGCCGACTGGCGGGGGGCCGGCACGAGCGCGCCGGAGCCCGGGGAGCGTTCCAGGGCCATCTGCGGCAGGGTTTCGACCGCGACCGGCTCGGGGACCTCGCCCAGGGCGCGGACCCGCAGGCCCGGCGCGCGGCGCAGCTGTTCCCAGAGGCGGGCGGCCTCGCGGTCGACGTCGAGGACCTGGGCGGCGGCGGCGCCGGCCCAGCGGTCGGCGGCGGCGGCGTCGCCCTCGGCGCGGGCCAGTTCGCCGGCGGCCTGGGCGGCGTTGGCCTGGTAGGCCTGGTCGGCGTCGCCCAGCTCGGCGTCGCGGCGGCGCGCCACGTCGGCGAGCGCGGACATCATCAGCTGGTAGTCGCGGTCACGTGTGGTCACTGTTCACCTCGTACGGGATGATCACTTCGGGGTTGCGGTGCACCGAGCGGTCGAAGAACAGCGCGCGGCGCCGGCGCGGGTACCAGACCGGGCCGCCCGGCTGCGGGGAGAGCGGGGTCAGCTCGGCGCCGTGCACGTCGAGGGCCACCCAGGCGCCGATCGTGTCGAGCCGCGCACCGAGGCCGCCGAGGCTGTCGCGCAGCCGTCCGACCGAGCGCCACCACCCGAGGACGTGGGTGCGCTGCTCCGGGCCGTCGGTCAACAGCGCCTTCAACCCTTCCCGGTACGCGACCCCCGCCGCATCCAGCGCGTATCCGAGCACATAGTGCGGGATCCCGTCGGGCACCGTGGCGGCGAAGAGCTCGCCGAGGTCGCTGTGCCCGTACCAGTCGGCGTGCGGAAGCTCGGCCACCAGCCGCGCCGCCGCGTGCTCGGCGCCCGGGTCGAGACAGGCGACGCTGAACCGGGCCGGCCCCTGCGCCGCGAGCGACAGTGCGGCGGCGGCGAGGATGTCGCAGGCTTCGTCCGTGCGCGTGCCCAGTACGGCCAGGTTGCGCCCCGGCATCCGGCCCAGCCGCAGCCGGGCGGGCCGGGCGGCGACGTCGATCCGCTCGCCGAGCACCGCGCCCGGCGACGAGCCGACCTGCGCCGGGTCGTGGACGGGGACAGGCCCGGCCGGCCGGTAGGCGTCGGGCAGCCGCGGCACGGCGTCGCCGTCGAAGAGCCGCGGCGGCTCGCACTCCAGGGGCCGCTGCTGCCACAACTTGCGCTGCAACGTGCGCCACGCCGCGCGGTCACCGGCGTCCGGCAGGCGCACGATCCGGTTGGCGCCCGCGACCCCCGAGTCGGCGTTGACCACGGCGTGGAAGCGGGGGATGACGGCGGCGGCCAGGTTGGTCTCGGCCAGGATGCGGCGGGCCTTGGGCAGCGCGATGCGAAGCGTGAACTGTTCGACGAGCCCGGAGCGGCCCCACAGCGCCTCGATGCCGGAGATGTCCTGGCTGGCGAGCACCAGGTGGATGCCTTGCGAGCGGCCGCGCCGGGCCAGGTCCTCGAGCAGGGCGACGGCCTCGTCGGCGACCGCGTCCCGGCCGCCGAGCAGCACCTGGAACTCGTCGATGATCGCCACGATCCGGGGCCAGTGCCCGGTGGGATCCTCGGCGCGCAGCTCGGCCAGCTTCGACGCCTCGGCGCGCTTGGCGGCCTGGGCGCGCGTGCGCAGTTCCTCGCCCAGGTGGCGCAGGAGGGCGAGCCCGAACTCGCGGTCGCCGTTCACATTGATGCCGGCCAGGCGTACCTGGGGAAGCCAGCTGGGGTCGCGCGGACCGGGAGCGAACCGCGCGAAGGACACGCCCTCCTTGAAGTCCAGCAGGTAGAGCGCGAGCTCGTCCGGGCCGTAGCGGGCGGCGAGGGAGGTGATCCACGCGTAGATCAGGTTGGTCTTGCCCGACCCGGAAGGGCCCCCGATCAGCGCGTGCGGCGGATCGTCGCCGAGCGGCACCGGCACCAGCGACCCGTCCGTGCTGTCCCCGATCGGCGCGAGCAGCCCGGCGGCTGACGACTCGGTCCACAGCCGCGCGGGCTCGAGGTCCGTGAACCGCGCGGGCGGCGGGCCCTCGCGCAGCCGCTCGGCGGTGGTCCGGCAGAAGGCGGCGATCTTCTCCGGCGGGGGCGGGGCATCCAGCCGTACGCTCATCTCGCCCGTGATGTCGCAGGTCGCGCTGCCGTTCGTGGCGGCGATCCGCTCGACCGTCGGATGAGATGGCAGCTCGAGTCCCCGGACGACGAGGTGCACCCCGCACGCCACGCCCGTCCGCACGATCCGCTCGAGTTGCTCCCGCTCCTTGAGGTCCGCCTTGTCCATGAGCAGCACCAGCACCCGCCACGGCTCGGGCCGCGGGCCGGGCGTGGCGGCCGTCAGCTCGGCCAGCGACGAGTACTCCCCGGCGAGCACGGTCTCGTTGACCCGGCAGATGTGCTCGACCAGCTCGTCGAGGGTGCCGCTGAGCCCGCCCGGCGACACGAACGACAGCAGCTTGCTCGTGGTGAGCGGCGCGAAGCCGGCGAGCGTGCCACCGAGGCGCTCCGGGTCGTACACGCTGAGGGTGACGTCGCCGGGCCGGGTGGTACCGAGCGCGCGCAGCAGCAGCCCCGAGATCACCCCGTCGGCGTCCTCCTGGTCGCCCGTGACATTGAGGTGCGCGTGGTCGAGGAAGGGCACCAGGGCGGGCAGCTTGGTCCGCTCCTCTCCGGCCTCGTAGGCGACGGTCCCGATCCGCAGCAGGCCCGGCCGGCCCACCCGCTCGGGCTCGGTCGGCGTCCAGTAGCGCCAGGACGTCCCGGCCGCCCCGGGCGCGGACAGGGCCGCCAGCGACTCGACGTTGCGGGTGAGCGTGGCGGCCTCGGACTGCGTACGGCGCAGAATGTCCTGCCGGGCGGCGTCGCGCGCCTCGGCCAGCTGGGCCAGGCAGGTCGAGTAGGCCTCCCGGATCAGCCGCTTCCGGCGTTGCGCCTCGCCACGGGCCGACTCGGCGGCGGCCAGCACGGCCCGCGCGGTGCCGCGCGCCTCGGCCAGCTCCTGCCGGACGACGGCTACCAGCGCATTGCGGTGGCTAGGCACTTGTCCCCCCGGGAGTCCAGATTGGGGGATTTTAACCACTTTGAGCTATTCGAGGCGATTAACCGGCGCGTGTCGCCGATCCGGGATACGTCAGCGGCGGCGGGCCGACGGTTGCAGCGATGGGCTGACCCAGCCGTTCTCGGCCGGGTTGATGGTCAGACCGGGCGGCACGATCGCGTCGATCCGGTCCAGCACGTCGGCGCTGAGCTCGACGTCGGCCGCGGCCAGCTGGGACTCCAGGTGATCCATCGTGCGCGGGCCGATGATCGGCGCGGTGATCGCCGGGTGGCGCAGCACGAACGCGATCGCCAGCTGGACCAGCGTCAGCCCGGCGTCATCCGCCAGGCGGGCCAGCTGCTCGGCGGCGTCCAGCTTGCGCTGATTCTCCGGCAGGGACAGGTCGAAGCGGGCCGCGAGCCGCTTCCGCGCCTCCGACATCGGGCCGTCCTGCGAGTCCTTGCGGTAGCGGCCGGAGAGCCAGCCGCCGGCCAGCGGACTGTACGGGATGACACCCAGGCCGTACCGCTGGGCGACCGGCAGCACCTCGTTCTCGATGTTGCGCACGAGGATGTTGTAGGGCGGCTGCTCGGTGACGAACCGCTCCCGCCCCCGCTTCTCCGCGACCCACTGCGCCTCGACGATCGTGGATGCCGGGTAGGTGGAGTGGCCGAAGTAGCGGATCTTGCCCGCGCGGACGAGATCGGTCAGCGCGCCCAGCGTCTCGTCCAGGTCGACCGCGGGATCCCAGCGGTGCACCTGGTAGAGGTCGATGTGGTCGGTGCCCAGCCGGCGCAGCGAGTCCTCGACCGACCGCATGATCCAGCGGCGCGAGCCACCCCGGTGGTTCGGGTCGTCGTCGAACGGCATGAAGAACTTCGTGGCCAGCACGATGTCGTCCCGCCGGCCCCGCAGCGCCTTCCCGACGATTTCCTCCGACTCCCCCTGCGAGTAGACGTCGGCGGTGTCCACGAAGTTGATCCCGGCGTCCAGCGCCCGGTGAATGATCTTGATGCTCTCGTCGTGATCCTTGGTGCCCCAGTCCCCGAACATCATCGTGCCCAGGCACAACTTGCTGACCTGCACGCCGGTACGGCCCAGCGGTCGCATCTCCATGGTCGCTCCTCTAGTCGGTGGGCCGCAGACGGATCGTGACCGCCCGCGCCTCGTCTCCGGTGACCGAGCCGACGATCGCCGGGCCGTACCGGTCGTACTTGCGGTGATAGGCCTCGTCGATGCCGACGTGCGCGCCCGGCTCCGCCCCGGCGAAGGTGACGTCCCGTTCGACGCCGCCGGCCTGGATGCGGCCGGAGCCCGACGCCTTCGCCCGGCGGAACCAGCCGTTGCCCGCCCCGTACGCGCTGCGCACGTAGAGATCGTCGCCGGCCCGCACGGCCCAGATCGTCACGTACGGGCGCAGCGACCCGTCCGGGCGATACGAGGCGATGCGCAGCTCCTCGGCCCGGCCGACCCGGCTCAGCTCGTCATCCGTCCAGGGCATCGCGGGACTCCTTCTCTCGGGCTCCCCTCCATGAAACCCGTGTACCCGCGTCCCGTGGGAGTTTCGGCTGTCCCCGGTAACGGCAGAACCCCCTCCGCGCCGGACCCTCTGTCGCGCGGGGTCGCGGCGGCGGCAGCACCGAAGCAGGGCGGTGCGATGAACGTCGCGCAAGGGCGACCGAGCGCGGACGCGGACCAGCGGGCGCCGGCGGGTGGGCGGATCCGAGCAAGCGGGCGCGGGCGAGTGGGCGGGCGAGCAGCGGCGGGCGCTTACAAGCCGACCGGCGCGGGCGGGCACGGACGAGCCGACGCGGGCGGAGCAGACGCGGGCAGTCGCGAGCAAGCAAAGCAGGCGGGCGCGGGCACAAGCGCGCGGGCGCGGCGCCGGGTCAGCTCTCGGCGGGGCGCGGAGTGATGGTCGGGCGCGGGAGCATGCTGCCCGGCTGGCGCGGCGGGCCGGCCTCGAGCCAGGACAGGAAGCCGGTCACGGTCGACTCGGCCATCGCGATCTCGATGGGCTCGCCGTGCTGGCGGCAGAGGAGGACCACCCAGTGGCCCGGCATGCTGAGGCGCTCGGGCCCCTCGGGGAGGCGGCGGCTCTCGACGGCCAGGATCTGGCGGTTGAGCACGCGCTTGGGGCGGATGCCGAAGCTGAACAAGCGGTAGAACCGCAGCTCGTCGCCCACGAACCGCCCCACGCCGGTGGACCAGCCGCGGCCCGGGACCACCGTGGTGACCCGGACCTGCAGGCGGATTCCGCCGCTGCCGCGCATCAGGAGGCGGCCCCGGAAGAAGATCAGGAAGAGGACGACGAGCAGCGCGGCGATGCAGATTCCGATGATCTCCAGAACCCGCATCGTCGCGTCAGTGGGCGTCGGGGGTGGCGGGCGTCGCGCTCTCGGCCAGGACGGTCACGCCGTTGGCGTCGATGGAGAGGAAGCCCCCGGTGACGTCATAGGTGAGCTGCTCACCGCCGCTCAGCTTGACGCGGACCTGGGAGGGCTCCTTGAGCAGGCCCAGGAGCGGCGAGTGGCCGGGCAGGACACCGAGCTCACCCTCGGTGGTGCGCGCGACGACCATCTCGGCGTCACCCGACCAGATGCGCTCCTCGACGGCGACGACCTGGACGTGCAGCTGGTTGGCCACGCTCTCTCCTTGTCAGCCCGGCGCGGGGGGCTCCGCAACCGTGGGCCAATTCTAAACGGCGCCGTGACACGCCGACGTCCCGGGTGACCGTCTTCACGGACGGCCCCGCCGGGGCCGCCCCGCCGACAACCGGCTAGCTGGCCTGGAGGAACTCGGGGTGGTCGAGCAGGAAGGTGGTGACGGTGTCCTTCTGGACAGCCGTGAAGAAGTCGTCCGCCGAGTCCGCCAGGCCCTCGCCGAGGTAGTCGTCGCCGTTGAAGACCGAGCCGCCAGGCAGCTTGATGGTGGCCATCGCGCCGGGGTCGAGGCTGTGCAGGGCCAGCGCCCACTCGACGATGTCGTGGCCGGCGCCGTCGAAGATGACCGCGTCGCCGGCCGCGCGCAGGATCGAGTCGAGCTTGACCGGGTTGCTCACGACGCCCTTGCTCAGCGCCTGCTCGGCGATGGCCCGGATGAACTGCTGCTGGTGCCGCTGCCGGTCGTAGTCGCTGTTGGGCAGGCCGTAGCGCTGGCGGACGTAGTCGAGCGCCTCCCACGCCTGCAGGTGGTAGGTGCCCTTCTTGTACGTCTTCTGCGGCCCGATGTAGGGGTGCTCGCAGCTGTTGTCGGCGCACTCGGGCCGGCGGGGGCGGGGCTTGCCGTTGGGCTGGAGGTGCTCCGACTTCACGAGCTGGTCGACCGTCATCGTGACGCCGCCCATGGCCTCGACGATCTTCTTGAAGCCGTTGAAGTTGATGATGGCGCCGGCGTCGAACTCCTTGATGCCGGTGAGCTGGCTGACCGTCTTGGCCAGCAGCTCGAAGCCCTGGGTCACGTCGTGCTTGCCGTTGCCCACGCTGCTGCCCAGCGACATGGCGGCGTTGATCTTCGACCGGCCGCCCCGGAAGCCCGTCTTCTCGAACGGCGGGATGTCGACCAGCAGGTCGCGCGGGATCGAGAAGAGCTGCGCGTCCTCCATCGACTTCGTGACGTGCACGATGATGATCGAGTCGGAGAGCGGCGGCTGGTCGTCCGTGCGCGGGTCGATGCCGACGAGCAGGAGGTTGAGCGGACCCTTGATCTCGCTGACCTTTTTCGTCGTGGCGCCCGCGGCCGTGCCGCCGAGCAGGTCGGTCGTCTCGACCGCCCCCGCGTAACGCGCCATGAGGGCCTGCCCGCCCACCAGCGCCCCGCCGCTGATCACCATGAGCACACAGCCGAAGACCGCGCACAGCCGCGCCCACAGGGGCGTCCGCCGCCACGACGTCGTTTTGCCGCTCTTCGCCACTCGCTCCCCAACCGTCGAACCCGGGATCCCCCGCGACCAAAGCGTCCATGGTGACGGAGACCGTCTGCGGGCTGCGCCAAGATTAGCCGAAACATCGAAGAACTCTTCGTGTCCGGGCGCCCGCGATACTCGTGATTAAACGGACAAAACACCAAGACGGACACGGCGAAAACTGAGCGCTACCGGACCCGCACCGACAGCACAAAGAAACGGGCCGCCCCGACCGGAGTCGGAGCGGCCCGTCACGGCACTGACGTGCGTCAGCCCTTCATGAGCTCGTGCGCGTTGCGCTCGAGGTCCTCGAGGCCACCGCACATGAAGAACGCCTGCTCGGGGAAGTGGTCGTACTCACCCTCGGCGATCTTCTTGAACGCCTCGATGGTCTCCTTGAGCGGGACCGTCGAGCCGGCGACACCGGTGAACTGCTCGGCGGCGTACGTGTTCTGCGAGAGGAAGCGCTCGATGCGGCGGGCCCGCTGCACCGTGACCTTGTCCTCCTCGGAGAGCTCGTCCATGCCGAGGATCGCGATGATGTCCTGCAGGTCCTTGTACTTCTGGAGGATCCGCTGGACCTCGCGGGCGACCGCGTAGTGCTCGGTGCCCACGTACTCCGGGGCCAGGATCCGCGAGCTGGAGGCCAGCGGGTCCACGGCGGGGTAGATGCCCTTGTCCGAGATCGACCGCTCAAGGTTGGTCGTCGCGTCCAGGTGGGCGAACGTGGTGGCCGGCGCCGGGTCGGTGTAGTCGTCGGCGGGCACGTAGATCGCCTGGAGCGAGGTGATGGCCTTGCCCCGGACGGAGGTGATGCGCTCCTGCAGCTGGCCCATCTCGTCGGCCAGGGTGGGCTGGTAACCCACGGCCGACGGCATGCGGCCGAGCAGCGTCGACACCTCGGAACCGGCCTGGGTGAACCGGAAGATGTTGTCGATGAAGAGCAGCACCTCCTGGTTCTGGACGTCCCGGAAGTACTCCGCCATGGTCAGGGCGGTCAGGGCGACGCGCAGGCGGGTGCCCGGCGGCTCGTCCATCTGGCCGAAGACCAGGGCGGTCTTGTCGAGCACGCCACCCTCGTCCATCTCGAGGATGAGGTCGTTGCCCTCGCGGGTGCGCTCACCCACGCCGGCGAACACCGACGTACCGCCGAAGTTGCGGGCCACGCGGATGATCATCTCCTGGATGAGCACCGTCTTGCCCACGCCCGCGCCGCCGAACAGGCCGATCTTGCCACCGCGCACGTACGGCGCGAGCAGGTCGATCACCTTGATGCCGGTCTCCAGCATCTCGGTCTTCGGCTCGAGGTCCGCGAAGGCCGGGGCCTTGCGGTGGATCGGCCAGCGCTCCTGGATGTCCAGGGTCGAGGCGTCGGCGTTGAGCACGTCGCCCAGGGCGTTGAACACGTGGCCCTTGGTCACGTCACCGACGGGCACCGAGATCGGCGCGCCGGTGTCGCGGACGTCGGCGCCGCGCACGAGGCCGTCGGTCGGCTGCATCGAGATGGCGCGCACCACGTTGTCGCCGAGGTGCTGCGCGACCTCGAGGGTCAGCGTCTTGGTGCCCTCGGAGAGGGTCACGTCGACGTGCAGCGCGTTGTAGATGTCGGGCATGGCGTCCCGGGGGAATTCCGCGTCGACGACCGGGCCGATGACCCGGACGACGCGGCCGGTGCCGGTCTCCGTCTTGGTGGGCTCAGCTACAGCAGTCATCACACATCACTTCCCGCTGCGGACAGCGCCTCGACGCCGCCGACGATTTCACTGATTTCCTGGGTGATCGCAGCCTGCCGCGCGGAGTTCATCTCGCGCGTGTACCGCTTGAGCAGATCGTCCGCGTTGTCCGACGCGCTCTTCATCGCCCGCCGCCGCGACGCCGACTCGCTCGCCGCCGAGTCCAGCAACGCCGCGTAGATCCGCGTGTTGAGGTACTTCGGCAGGAGCGCGTCGAGCAGCTCCTCGGCCTCGGGCTCGAACTCGTACGCCGCCCGCAGCCCCGGCTCGCGCTCGCGCTCCTCGACCTGCATCGGCGCCAGGAAGCGCGCCTCCGGGCTCTGGGTCATGAGCGACTTGAACTGGGTGCTGACGATGTGGAGCTCGTCCACGCCCTGGATGCCGTCCGGGCCGTAGCTGGTGTCGGTGTCGTCCGCGCCGGCGACGAACGCCTCCAGCAGGGACTCGCCGATCTTGCGGGCGTCCTCGAACGTCGGGCGCTCGGAGAAGCCCGTCCAGCTGGCCTCGACCGGCCGGTTGCGGAACCGGAAGTAGCCGAGACCCTTGCGGCCGACGGTGTAGAGCACCACGTCCTTGCCGTCCGCGCGGAGCCGGGCCATGAGCTGCTCGGCGGTGCGGATGGCGTTGGCGTTGTAGGCGCCGGCCAGGCCTCGGTCGCTGGTGATCAGCAGGACACCCGCCCGCCGCACCCGCTCACGCGGCTGCAGCAGGGGGTTGTCCACCGACGCGTTGGACGCGAGCGCGGTCAGCACCTGCGTGATCGCCTCCGCGTAGGGCTTGGAGGCGGCGACCCGCTCCTGCGCCTTCGCGATGCGGCTGGTGGCGACGAGCTCCTGGGCCTTGGCGATCTTCTTGGTCGACTTGACGGTGCGGATGCGCCGCCGGAGGGCCTGTACCTGACCGGCCATGGATCAGCGCTCTTCCGAGCCGGACCGGACCTCGCGGGTCACGGTCTCACGCGGCTGGTCGCCCTCGAGCGGCTCGGCCGGGGCCTCGTTGACGTTGCCGCCGTCGGCGCCCGACGTGAACTGCCCCTTGAACTCGGCCACGGCGGCCTTGAGCAGGTCGACCGTCTCGTCGGAGAGCTTGCCACCGGCGGAGATCGTCGCGAAGGCGTCGCTGCGGTTGCGCTTGAACCAGTCGAGGAACTCGCCCTCGAACCGGCGCACGTCACCGACGGCGACGTCGTCGAGCTGGCCGGTGGTGCCGGCCCAGATGACGACGATCTGCTCGCCCGAGCTCAGCGGCGAGTACTGCGGCTGCTTGAGCAGCTCGACCAGGCGGACGCCCTTCTCGAGCTGGGCCCGCGACGCCCGGTCCAGGTCGGAGGCGAAGGCCGAGAAGGCCTCCAGCTCACGGAACTGGGCGAGGTCGAGGCGCAGGCGGCCGGACACCTGGCGCATGCCGCCGACCTGCGCCGAACCGCCGACGCGGGACACCGAGGTACCGACGTTGATGGCCGGGCGCACACCCGAGGCAAACAGGTCGCCCTCGAGGAAGATCTGACCGTCGGTGATCGAGATGACGTTGGTCGGGATGTAGGCCGAGATGTCGCCGGCCTTGGTCTCGATGATCGGCAGGCCGGTCATCGAGCCGCCACCCAGCTCGTCGGAGAGCTTGGCGCAGCGCTCCAGCAGGCGGGAGTGCAGGTAGAAGACGTCACCCGGGTACGCCTCACGGCCCGGCGGGCGGCGCAGCAGCAGCGACACGGCGCGGTAGGCCTCGGCCTGCTTCGTCAGGTCGTCGAAGACGATCAGGACGTGCTTGCCGTTGTACATCCAGTGCTGACCGATCGAGGAACCGGTGTAGGGCGCGATGTACTTGAAGCCGGCCGGGTCGGACGCCGGGGAGGCCACGATGGTCGTGTACTCCAGCGCGCCCTGCTCCTCGAGCGTGCCGCGGATGCTGGCGATCGTGGAGGCCTTCTGGCCGATCGCCACGTAGATGCAGCGGACCTGCTTGTCCGGGTCGCCGGACTCCCAGTTCGCCTTCTGGTTGATGATGGTGTCCAGCGCGACCGTCGACTTGCCGGTCTTGCGGTCACCGATGATCAGCTGGCGCTGGCCGCGGCCGATCGGGGTCATGGCGTCGATCGCCTTGATGCCCGTCTGCAGCGGCTGCTTCACCGGCTGGCGCGCCATGACGTTGGGCGCCTGCAGCTCCAGCTCGCGGAAGCCCTCGTTGGCGATCTCGCCACGGTCGTCGAGCGGGTTGCCCAGCGCGTCGACCACGCGGCCCAGGTAGGCGTCGCCGACCGGGACGGAGAGGACGCGGCCGGTCCGCTTGACCTGCTGGCCCTCCTCGATGCCGGTGAAGTCACCCAGGACCACGACGCCGATCTCCCGGACGTCGAGGTTCAGCGCCACACCGAGGGTGCCGTCCGCGAACTCGAGGAGCTCGTTCGCCTGGGTCGAGGGAAGACCCTCGACGTGCGCGATGCCGTCGCCCGCATCGGAGACGATGCCGACCTCCTCACGGGAGACCTCGGGCGTGTAGGACGAGACGTAGCGCTCTAGCGCCCCCCGGATCTCGTCCGAGGAGATGGTCAGCTCGGCCATCCTCTGCCTTCTCTAGTCGGCTCGGGGCGGTCGCCGCGCCCGAGGGCTTTCGGTGGCGTCGCCGCCGCCGAGGGGAAGTGTCTTATTGGGCGAACGCCTGCCGGGCCGCGTTGAGCCGCCGCAGGATCGTGCCGTCGTAGAGGTCGGAGCCGACCCGGACGCTGACGCCACCGATGATGGCGGGGTCCACGTCGACCTTGAGCGAGACCTGCCGGCCGTAGATCTCAGCGAGCTTGGCGGCGAGCCGCTGCTCCTCCGCGTCGTCGAGCAGCTTGGCCACCGTCACATAGGCGACCTCGCGGTCACGCTTGGCGGCGGTCAGCTCCACGAGCTTGGTGAGCGAGCTGTCGAAGCCCCGGCCGCCGAAGCCCTCGAGAGCGATCTTGACCAGCTGGACCGTGGCGGCCGTCGACTTGCCCTTGAGCAGGTCCTCGACCAGCTTAGCGCGACGGTCGGCCGGAGCCGCCGGGTCACTGAGCGTGACGGCGAGCTGCGGGTTGCCCGAGACGACCTGCCCGAAGCGGAACAGCTCGTCCTCGAGCTCGGCCAGCTTGCCGTCGCGGTCCGCGGCGGCGAGCACCGTGTCCACGCCCAGCCGCTCAGTGGCGTCCAGCAGCTCGCCCGGCGCCGAGAACCGGCCCGCGACGAGCGTGGCCACGGCGTCCACCGTGATCACGCTGAGCTTGCCGGAGACCAGCGACCGGAAGAGCCCGGACCGCTCCGCGCCGGAGCGGGAGGAGTCGGTCAGCGCGCGCCGCAGCCGCGGCTCGCCGCGCAGCAGCCGGGCCACCGACAGGATCTCGTCGGCGACGGTGGCGAGCTGCGCGGCCGTGACCGACCGCGTGTCCGCGGTCAGCTTCTCCGCGGCCGCGGCGTAGGACTCCCGGTTGACGGTCGCCATCAGCGCCCGCCCGTGCCGGCGCCGAGCTCGTTGATGAACCGGTCCACGGTGCCCCGGTTGCGGGCCTCGTCGGCGAGGGACTCCCCGACGATCTTCGACGCCAGGTCCACCGCGAGCGTGCCGACCTCGGAGCGCAGCTCCCGGACGATGCTCTCGCGCTGGGTCGCGAGCTGCTCGCGACCGGCGTTGATGATGCGGTCCGACTCCTCGCGGGCCTTGGCCAGGACGTCCGAACGGATGCCCTCGGCGTCGGCGCGCGCCTCGTCACGGATGCGGGCGGCCTCGGTGCGAGCCTCGGCCAGCTGCGCGCGGTACTGCTCGAGCAGCTCGTTGGCCTCGGCCTGAGCGGCCTCGGCCCGCTTGATCCCGCCCTCGATCGCGTCCACGCGAGCGCGGAACGTCTTCTCCATCTGCGGGAAGACGAACTTCATGAGCACGAAGCACAGCAGCGCGAACGCCACGGTGCCGACCACGATCTCCTGCCAGATCGGGATGATCGGGTTGTGCGTGCTCTCTTCGCCGGCCTCGGCGGCCAGCAGCGTCAGAGAGTTGAGCATGAGCACCTCCTAGCGAGGGAAGGGCTTAGAGGTTGCCCTGCCAGATGAAGCCGAAGGCGATGCCCAGCAGCGCGAGCGCCTCGATGACGGCGAAGCCGATCCAGACGTACGGGAGGGTCAGGCGCGACGACTCGGGCTGACGGGCGGTCGACTGGATGTAGGCCGAGAAGACCAGGCCCACGCCGATGCCGGGGCCGATCGCGGCAAGGCCGTAACCGATGGCGGCGGTGCTGCCCTCAACGGCGGCGACGATGTCCATTACAGATTCCTCCTGAGATCTCGCGTGAGGTTCACGCGGGACGACAACGGGTGTTACCAGACAGCTCGGGAACTCAGTGCTCGTCGGCGAGCGCGCCCTGGACGTAGCTCGCGGTCAGAACCGTGAACACGTAGGCCTGCAGGCAGATGACCAGGAACTCGAGGAAGGTCAGCGCGATCGTCATGATCCACGAGACCACCGACACCGGCGCCAGCCAGGCGTTCGCGTTGATCATCGCGAAGCCGCCCAGCGTGAACACCAGCAGCAGCATGTGGCCGGCGAACATGTTGGCGAAGAGTCGGACCGCCAGCGAGAAGGGCCGCACCAGGAAGTTCGAGAAGAACTCGATCGGGATCAGCAGCGGCAGGATGAACCACGGCGCCGGCGGGATCAGGGCGTTCTTGAAGTACTTGAAGAAGCCGTGGTGCCGGATGCCGACCGCGATGAACATGACATAGCTGATCACCGCGAGGATCGCCGGGAACGCGATGTGCGAGTTCGGCGAGATCTGGATCAGCGGCACGATGCCGAAGAAGTTGTTGACCAGGACGAACGCGAACAACGTCGTCAGGTAGGGCGCGAAGGCGACGCCACGCGGCCCGATCATCTCGACCGCGATGTTGTTGCGCACGAAGCCGTACGCGCTCTCGGCCAGCCACTGCTTCTTGGTCGGAACCAGCTGCGGCTTCCGGTAGGAGACGAGGAAGAAGATGATGATGATCGCCGCCGCCACCCAGACCAGCGCGGTGACCTTGGTGAACCAGTACGAGTCGTGCGCGTTCCACGGCAGGATGCTGGGCAGGTAGAAGTCCTCGACGCTGGGCGGGAACTCCGCTGCGAGGACCGTCGACGAACCAGTCACCGTAGCCCTTTCCTGTCAGGCGCCGAGCCGGCGCACGATGAGGTAGACGCCACCGGCCATACCGAGGACGGCGCCGATGCCGGCGAAGATGCCCCTGGTACCAACCCAGTGGTCGACCAGCCAGCCGATCCCGCCCCAGACCAACATGCCCGAAATGAGGTAGGCGACTGCCGTCATCCCCATGCCCGTGTCGGGCGGAGCTGGATCGTCGTCACCGTGGGAATCGTGGGGAGGTTTCTGACCGGCCATGACGGCAAGAAAGATATCAGTCGGAAACACGAAGCTAAGCGGGACCCCCCGCACAACCGCAGTTGTCCAGGCGTCAGGGGTCTCGCAACTGAAGAGACACCGTACTCCCCCTCCGCATTAACCGGACACCATTGCCGGGTTGCCGTCACCGATTCGGGGACGAAGCACCTCGAAAGGTGCGCTGGTCAGGGGGAACGCCGGTGGCCAAGATCACTGACGGCGCGTCGTGCGCGCCACCCACCAGATCTGCACGGCGGTCCAGCCCGTCACGCCCGCCACGACTCCCAGGCCGAGCGAGGTCCGGCCGGCCCACTCCGAGGAGACCACAAAAGCCAGGATGACGCCGAGCAACGAGTACTTCACCACGTAAGTGAGGATGCCCAGCGGCATCAGCAGCGCCGGGCGCACGGTGTCGGCCCAGGCCAGCACGAGCGTCGACATCGTATAGCTGACCGTCACGATGAGCACGCCCGCCGCGGCGCCCAGCGCGGCGTCGGGCCCCGAGACGAAGAAGCCGACCGAGGCGGCGCACATCATCAGCGCGAACGAGAAGGCGCTCAGCAGCGGAAGATGCTCGACCCTCCAGCGCGGGTCGGCCGGGAGCGGCGGGAGGTCGGGCAGGGGCCCGTCATCTTCGTCCTTGCGCAGGAACTCGTCGGGGACAGGTGGATACCCGGCACGCGGATCGGTGCTCACAGCGAGCCTTTCCTAGGGGCCACCGAGCGTACCCGCCAGCGCCCCGGACTCCTCCGTCGCGTACGCCGGGAACCGCCCCGACAGCGACGTGACCGCCGCCGACACCGGCTCCCCGCGCACCGCCGCCGCGATGAGCCCGGCGACTTCCCGCATCTCCCCCTCGCGCATCCCCTGCGTCGTCACCGCGGGCGTCCCCACCCGGATCCCGGACGCGACGGCCGGCGGCGACGGGTCGTACGGCACCGCGTTCTTGGTCAGCTCGATCCCGGCCCGCGCGCACCGCTGCTCGGCCTCCCGGCCGCTGACGCCGAGGTCGCGCAGGTCGGCGAGGACGAGATGGGTGTCGGTCCCGCCGGTCACCGGGCGCATGCCCTCGGCGGCGAGCCCGGCCGCGAGCGCCCGGCTGTTCCGGACGACCTGGTGGGCGTACCCCTGGAAAGCGGGGGTCGAGGCCTCCAGCAGGGCCACCGCCTTGGCCGCGACGACGTGCATCATCGGACCGCCCTGGGTGAAGGGGAAGACCGCCTTGTCGATGCGCGCGGCCAGCTCGGCGCGGCAGAGGATCAGGCCACCCCGCGGCCCGCGCAAGGTCTTGTGGGTGGTCAGGGTCACCACGTCCGCGTACGCCACCGGCGACGGCACCGCGCGCCCGGCGACCAGCCCGCCGAAGTGCGCCGCGTCGACCATCAGGTACGCGCCCACCTCGTCGGCCACGTCCCGGAACGCCTGGTAGTCGATGAGCCGCGGATACGCCGTCGCCCCGCACACGATGAGGCTCGGCCTGTGCGCGAGGGCGAGGTCACGCACCTCGTCGTAGTCGATCAGCTCGGTGTCCGGGCGCACCCGGTAGCCGACCGTCGGGAACCACTTGCCGGAGAAGTTGGCCTTGCTGCCGTGCGTCAGGTGCCCCCCGTGCGGCAGGTCCATCGCCAGCACGGTGTCGCCGGGCTGCACGAGCGCGGCGTAGGCGGCCATGTTCGCCGCGGAGCCGGAGTGCGGCTGCACGTTGGCGTGGGCCGCCCCGAAGACGTCCTGGGCCCGCCGGATCGCCAGGTCCTCGGCCCGGTCGACCCACGAGCAGCCGCCGTAGTACCGCGCGCCCGGGTAGCCCTCGGCGTATTTGTTGGTGAGCGTCGACCCGAGCGCGGCGAGCACGGCGGGCGACGTGAAATTCTCGCTGGCGATCAGCTGCAGCCCGGCGTTCTGCCGGTCCCGCTCGCCCAGCACCACCTCGGCGATCTCCGGATCCTCGCGGCGCAGCGCGGCGAAGTCCGGACCCCAGACCGTGTCCATCGCACTCCTCAAAGGCCGGCGTTGCCGCTGGTGAGAAGCATATGTCCCGCCTGCCCGGGCACAGTGGGAGTTATGCGAATCCTTGTCACCGGCGCCACGGGTTACATCGGCGGCCGGCTCGTGCCCCGGCTGCTCGACGCCGGCCACGAGGTGCGCGCCCTGTCCCGCAGTGCCGCGCGGCTGCGGGACGTACCGTGGGCGAAGCGGGTCGAGATCGTCGAGGGTGACCTGACCGACCCCGAGTCCCTGCGTCCCGCGCTGAACGGAGTGGACGCCGCGTATTTCCTGGTCCACTCGCTGGGGCAGGGTGACTTCGAGCGCCGGGACCGCGAGGCCGCGCGGAATTTCGCCCGGGCAGCCGCGGACGCCGACACAAAAAGGATCGTCTATCTGGGCGGCCCCGAGGTCCCGGCGAGCGAGAGGCCATCGGCCCATCTGCGGTCCCGGGCCGAGGTCGGCCGCATCCTGCTCGACAGCGGCGTGCCGACCGTCGTGCTGCGCGCCCCGGTGATCATCGGCTCCGGCTCGGCCTCCTTCGAGATGTTGCGCCACCTGACCGAGCGCCTGCCGGTCATGGTCACCCCGCGGTGGGTACGCAACCGCATCCAGCCCATCGCCGTCCGCGACGTGCTCCGCTACCTGGTCGCCGCGGCCGGCCTGCCCCCGGAGGTCAACCGCGGCTTCGACATCGGCGGGCCGGACGTGCTGACCTACGGCGAGATGATGCAGCGGTACGCCCGGGTGGCCGGCCTCCGCCGCCGCGTGATCGTCCCGCTGCGCCCGCTGAGCCCGTGGCTGTCGGCGCACTGGGTCGGCGCGATCACCCCAGTGCCCAACAGCATCGCCCGGCCGCTCGTGGGCAGCCTGATCCACGAGGCCGTGGCCCACGAGCACGACATCGCCGAGTACGTCCCCGACGACCACCCGGTCGGCTTCGACGAGTCGGTCCGGCTGGCGCTCGCCAAGATCCGTGACGCCGACGTGGAGACCCGCTGGTCCAACGCCTCGGGCCGGGACGCGGACGCCGAGCCGCTGCCCAGCGACCCGGGCTGGTCCGGCGGCACGATCTACCGCGACGAGCGCTGCATCGAGGTGAACGCCCCGGTGGCCGCGCTGTGGCGGGTCATCGAGGGCGTCGGCGGGGAGAACGGCTGGTACTCGTTCCCGCTCGCCTGGTCGGTCCGCGGCTGGCTGGACCGGCTGGTGGGCGGGGTCGGCCTGCGCCGGGGCCGCCGCGACCGGGAGCATCTCTACGTCGGCGAGGCGCTCGACTGGTGGCGCGTCGAGGAGATCAAGCCCGGCGAGCTGCTGCGGTTGCGCGCGGAGATGAAGGTGCCGGGCCGCGCCTGGCTCGACATGTACGCCGAACCGGGGCCGGACGGCACGAGCGTCTACCGCCAGCGGGCGCTCTTCGTGCCCCGGGGGCTGGGCGGGCACGCGTACTGGGCGAGCGTCGTGCCCTTCCACGCGTTCATCTTCAAGGGCATGGCCCGCAACATCGCCCGCCGGGCCGCTAAGACGCCGCCGCCCGGGACAGCCGATCCCGTACGGCCAGCCACTCCTCCGTCTCCGGCGGCGCCTGCACGATGATCGTGGCGACCCCGCGGTCGTCCAGCCGGTGCAGCGCCGCGTAGAGATCAGCCGCGTACTCCCGGGGATCGGCGCTCAGCACCTCGGCCCCCGGCCGGTCGACGTAGGTCAGCACTCCGGCATTGTCGGGAACATCCGAAATTTCCGGGGTCAACACCAGCCGCGCGCGTGGCGCGTAATGCCGCTTGCTCATCCCCGGCGAGGGCCGCGCCGATCCGTCGGCCACGTCATCGGGAAGCTGCAATTTACCCGTTACGTCACGAATGTCCCGCAACGGCAGCGCGCCCGGCCGGAGCAGACGCGGCACAGCACCGGTCACGTCCACCACCGTCGACTCGATCCCCCAGGAGGCCGGGCCCCCGTCGAGGACCAGCGGCACGTCGGGAAGGCTGCGCATGACATGCGAGGCGGTCGTCGGGGAGATGCTCTCCGACTTGTTCGCGCTCGGAGCGGCCAGCGGGATCCCGGCAGCTTCCAGGAGCTTGAGGGCCACCTCGTGCGCGGGGATCCGGATCGCGATCGTCCCGCCGGTTTTCGCGCCGACCTCGGGCACATGGTCGGCGCGGCGGACGACAAGCGTCAGCGGGCCCGGCCAGAAGCGCGCGGCCAGCTCGTCGGCCACGGCGGGCCAAGACGCGGCCAGCTTGCGGGCGGCGGGGACGTCGGCGACGTGGACGATCAGCGGGTTCCACGAGGGGCGGTTCTTCAGGCGGTAGATCTCCGCCACGGCGGCTTCCGAGAAGGCGTCGGCGCCCAAGCCGTACACAGTCTCGGTGGGAAAGGCGACCACCGAGCCGGCGCGCAGCAACTCAGCCGCCCGGCGCAGGCCATCGGCGTCAGGGAGGACGATCACGCGGACCTCGGCGCTCCCGGCAGCAGCGCGTCGACCACCGCGTAGACCGACTCGTCGATGTCGTCCGCGACGCGCTGGAACGTCTGGTCGCCCCGGCCCCACGGGTCGTCGAGGTCGTCACCGGGCATGGGCTCGTCGGCCCCCCGGCGCTCGGCCGCGGCCGCGACGACGGCGGCCGCCCGTACGCCGAAGGTCTGCCCGTCGGTCCCGGCCGGCGGCAGCTTCGCGGGGTCGAGCTCGCGCAGCAGCCGCGCGAAGTGGGTGAGCACGAACGTGCGGCCGACCGCGTCCGGCACGAGCGAGTGCACGTAGTCGGCCTGGTCGGCGGTGGCCGTGAGGATGAGATCCGCCTCGGCCAGCTGGGCGCCGGTGAGCTTGCGGGCGGCGAACCCGTCGGGGCTGCCCCCGCGCAGCCGGATCTGCCGCGCGGCGGGCGGGTTCATCTCCTCGCCCTCGTGCCAGCCGCCGGTGCCGGCGCTCCGGCTGACCAGCAGCTCGCCGACCGGGACGTCGGGGGCCAGCTTGGCCAGGCGCTGCTTCGCCGCGAGCACGAGGAGCCGCTCGGCCATGGGCGAGCGGCAGATGTTGCCCATGCACACGTGCAGCACGGTGAACGCCATCTCAGGACCCCGCGGCCACGATGTCCGGCACGACGTCGCGCAGCTTCTCCAGCGGGATCGCCCCGGCCCGCAGCACCTGCGGGACCTCGCCGGTCACGTCGACGATCGTGCTGGGCGCCGGGTCGTGGGCCTCGCCGGCCTCCAGGTAGATGCGGACGGCATATTCCAGCTGGTCGCGGGCCTCCTCGGCGGTGACCGGCGCGGCCTGCCCGGCCTTGTTGGCCGAGGTGACGGCCATCGGGCCGACCTCGCGCAGCACCTCGAGGGCGACCGGGTGCAGCGGCATCCGGACGGCGACCTGGCCGCCGGTGTCGCCCAGGTCCCACTGCAGGCTGGGCGAGTGCTCGACGATGATGGTCAGCGCGCCCGGCCAGAACGCGTCGGCCAGCTCGCGCGCCGCCTTGGGCAGCGAATAGACCAGGCCGTCGAGGGTGTGCCGGGAGCCGACGAGCACCGGCGGCGGCACCCGCCGGTCGACGCCGCGGGCGGTCTGCAGCGCGGAGACGGCGTGCGCGGTGAACGCGTCGGCGCCCACGCCATAGACGGTGTCGGTCGGCATGACGACGAGCTCGCCGCTCTTGACCGCCTCGACGGCTGCGGCCACGCCGCGATCGCGCTCTGCCACGGACCGGCAGTCGTAGAGCATCACGAGATGCAGTCTGCCACGGCAGTCGCGAATCGAGGGCGGCCGGTCAGGTCGGGACGCGCGGTCACGCCGGTGAATCGCCCGTCCGCCCGCAGCAGCTCCGGCACCACGGAACCGTGCACGTCATCGTGCTCGATGCCGACCACGCCGCCCGGGCGCAGCAGCGCGGCGGCGAGCCGGATCACCGGCCGGATCACGCTCAGGCCGTCGAGACCACCGAACACCGCTTCCGCCGGGTCGTGGTCGGCCACTTCCGGGGGTACGGGCGTCCCGGCCGGCACGTACGGCGGGTTGCACAGCACCACGTCCACCCGGCCGCGCAGCCCCGGGAGCAGGTCAGGGTCGGTGACATCGCCGGGCTCCACGCGTACGGACGGGAAGTCCGCCGCATTGCGCCGCAGAAAGCGCAACGCGTCCGCCGACCGCTCCACCGCGACGACCAGCCCGGGCTCCGCCTCGTCCGCCACCGACAGCGCGATCGCCCCGCTGCCGCTGCACAGGTCGACGACCGTCGCGCCGGGGGCGGTGTGCTCGATCCCCCAGCCGGCCAGCAGCTCGGTCTCCGGCCGCGGGACGAACACCCCGTCGCCGACGGCCAGCTCGAGATGCCGGAACGCCGCCGTGCCGAGCAGATGCTGCAGCGGTACGCGTTCCGCCCGTCGCGCCACGAGCTCGCGCAGCCGGCCCGCCTCGTCGCCCCGCACGGTGTCGACGAGCATGAGCCACCCCCGGCCGACTCCCAGCACGTGGGCGGCGAGGAGCTCGGCGTCCACTCTCGGGGACGCGACCCCCGCGGCGGCGAGTTCCTTCGCCGCCGCGACCAGCACGGGGGCCAGCCGCGTGCGGTCCGTCGGATCCGAGGGGTGTTCATGCGCGTCTGTCACGGCATAATCATGGAACGCCGTCTCGCGGCGACGGCCTGCCGGGTCGTCGGGGCGGGCCGGGGGTGCGGTGACCCGCGTCGGCAGGAGGGGCCTGAATGGCCGTGGCGGTCTCATGACCTGGTTGGACCAGCTTCCCGACAGCGTCGACGACCTGCGCCGGGCCGGCGAGCTCCAGCAGGGCGGCCGCTCGGCGGAGGCGCTCCCGATCCTCGACAAGGTCCTCGAGGCCACCACCGACCCGCTGACCCGGGCCTACGCGCTGGTCCAGCGGTTCGGGGCGCTCATCAACCTGGGCCGCGTGGCCGAGTTCGCGTCGGCCATGACGCTGGCGTCCAACGCCGTGCACGAGACCATGGACCCCTATCTGCGGGGCCAGATGCACGCCTTCGCCGCGCTCGGCGCCCACCTGCAGAGCGCGCTCGACCGCGGCGTCACGCACCTGGTCCAGGCCTCCCGGGCGCTGGCGGCGGTGCCGGACGGCGACACCGAGACCGCGTGGGGCTGGCACGACCTGGCCATGGCGTACTCGTACCTGGGCTTTCACGGGCACGCGCTGACCGCCATCGAGCAGGCCCGCCAGGTCGGCGCCGCGGCCGGGATGGCGCCGGAGCTCTTCGCCGCGCCCGGCATCCGGCTGCGCAACGCGGTCGCCCTCGACCACCAGGGCGACACCGACGGCTGCCTGCGGGTGCTGCGCGACATCGACGCCGAGCTGACCCGCTATGTCGCGACGGGCGCCGACTCGCGGCTGCGGCCGAGCACGTTCCCCGTCTTCGGCTATGCGCTGGCCCGGCGGGCGGCCCTGGGCGAGAGCACGAACACCGACGTCTTCCCGCTGCTCAACACCGGCGGTGACAGTGTGCGCTCGCGCGATCTGCGGCACCTGGGCAGCGTCTGCCTCGACATCGCGGCCGGCCGGCCGACGCGGGCGCTGCGCAAGCTGGACGCCGTACCCGTCTCGCCGGAGATCCTCGGCCCGGCCGAGCCCGCCCGGTTGCGCAGCATCTGCTACGCCGTGGCGGGCGAGCACGAGGCCGCCCACGCCGCCGACCGCTATGCCTTCCGCCTCGCCGCCCAGCGCATCGACCGCCTGCGCGAGGGCTATCTCGACGGGGTGGCCGCCCGGCTGGACGCGCAGGAGACCCACCGCGATCCGGGCCGCTACGGCGACGAGACGCTCACCGACCCGCTCACCGGCCTGCCCAACCGGCGCCAGCTCGAGCGGTACGTCTCCGCGATGCTGGCCCGCGGCGAACGCGCGGCCATCGGGGTGTGCGACCTGATCGGCTTCACCGCGGTCAACGCCCGCCACGGCCGGCACTGCGGCGACCTCGTCCTGCAGCGCATAGCCGGCGTGCTGAACAGGGTGATGCGCCGCGGCGACTTCGTGGCCCGGTTCGCCGGCGACGAGTTCGTGGTGGTGCTGCCCGGCGCCGGCCCGGCCCAGGCCCTCGAGGTCTCCCGCCGGATCAGCGCCGCCGCCGCCGGGGAGAACTGGCAGGTGCTCGTGCCCGGCACCCCCATCGGGCTCGCGGCCGGCTGGGCCGAGGTGGGGCCCGATCAGCGCAACCTCAGCACGGCCCTGGCCGCGGCGGCCGCCAACCGGACCCCGGCCTAGCCGCGGAGAACCTAAGCTCTCGCCGTGGCGGTCATCGAGCTGGGGCTGGTCACCGGGGACGAGGAGGAGCCGCCTCCGCCGCGCCGGCGCCCCGGCCTGCCCCGCGGCGAGCTGCGGACGGTCCTGGCGGCCCTTGTCGCGCTCGGCTGCCTGCTCGGGGTCACCGCCTCGATCCCGCCGGGCGGGGAGCCGGTGCGCACGCTGTGGAGCATCCCGTTCCGGAACGAGGGCAACACCTTCCTGCTCTCCGGCGACGCGGCGTTCGTGCTGCTGTCCGATACCGAGCTGACCGCGTACGACCTCGGCTCGGGCGCCGCCCGCTGGACCCTGCACGCGCCGGACGGCGGGCTGTGGCCGGCCGTCGTGACTCCCGGGCTGCTGCTGGTCTCCTGGTCGGTCCCCGACCGGAGCGCCACCTCGCTGATCAACGAGACCAGCGCGGTCGACCCGGTCACCGGGCGCACGCTGTGGCGCCGGCCCGGCCAGAACGCCGGTCTCGTCGGCGGCAACGTCCTGCTCACCGACTGGTCCGACGAGATCGGCGGGGCGCGCGGCTTCGAACTGGTCCGGGCCTCCGACGGCGGCACGGTGTGGAAGCGGGACGCACCCGCGGGGGGCTGGCGCGACGTCGTCTCCGCGCCCGGCGGCGAGTACGTCGCCACCTCCACGAACACCGGGCAAGTCGACCTGCTCGCCGGCGCCGACGGCCGGCACCTCGCGCGCGTCACCGTGCCGTGGACCCGGGTGGGCCTGCTGGGCAACTCGTTCCAGGGCTACTCCGGGCTCCGGCTCACCGCCGACGGGCTCTTCGTGGAGAACGTCGGCCGCGACTTCCAGCGCACCACCCACTACGCGCTCCCCGGGCTGCGCCAGACCTGGGACGTCCGGACGCCGCAGGCCGGCGGGAGCATCGACTGCGGGCCGGTGCTGTGCGTCTTCCAGACGTACGGGATGAACGCGTACGACATGGCGACCGGCGACCTGCGCTGGCAGCGCCCCGGGGTGACCACCGCGGCCCCGCTGGGCGACGGGCGCATCGTGGTCGACGGCACCACCGACTCCGACCCGTCGACCCAGCACTACTTCCTGGACGCCGCGACCGGCCGGGTGCTGGTGGCCTCGGGCAAGGCCCAGCCCATCTACGACTGGCGCTCCGGCGGCGCCACCACCTGGCTGACGTCCGCCACCGCCGACCCGCCCCGGCGGACCGCGATCGCCGAGCTGACCGGCACCACGGTCGTCATGCGCGGCAGCGTGCCCGAGGTGCTGCGCGACAGCTGCCACAGCCAGGATGACGTGATCGCCTGCGCCACCCCCGACGGCCGCCTCGAAGTGCTCAAAATAGGTCCGTGACCTAGGCTTCCGCCATGCCGGTCATCGAGCTCGGGCAATTGGGCGCGGAGGACGAGACGCCCGTCGCGCCGCGCCGGCGACGGCGGCTGACCACCGGGGTGCGCGGGCTGCTCGCCGCCGCGCTGGCCGTCGCGGTCCTGGCCGTCGTCACGGCGTCGGGCCCGCCGCGCGAGCCCGCGATCGGCCCGCTGTGGCGCCTGCCCGGCAACGACGCCTCCGCCGTCCGGCTGCTGCTCGGCGACGCGCTGTACGTGCTGCGGGCCCGGCACCTGACCGCGTACGACGCCCGCACCGGCCGGATCCGGTGGCAGGCGACGCAACCCGACGAGCGCATGTGGCTGATCCCGTCCGCGCCCGGAGTGCTGCTGGTCGCCACCACCGGTGCGCCGCGCTCGGAGGACCCGGACGCCTTCGAGTACGCCCGGGCCACCATCGCCCTGGACACCGCCACGGGCCGGCAGCTGTGGCGGCAACCCGGCGAGGCGAGCTATCAGCCGTACGAAGGCCGGACGCTGCTGCTCGAACGGACGCCGGACGGACAGGCCGTCGCCGCGGTGCGCAGTGCGGCGGTCGGCGACGGCCGGCTCCTGTGGTCCCGCACGGCCCCCACGAGCACCGGCTGGCCCGTCGTGTTCGTCGACAGCCCCGTCTCGGACCGCGTGGTCACGATGACCGGCGAGGGCAGCGCGGAGATCCTCGACAGCGCGGACGGCCACGTGGTGAGCCGGGGGCAACTTCCGTGGCGGCCGGTCCGCGACAACGACACGCTGCTCAACATCCTCATCGTGGGGCACACGGTGCTCGTCGCCGCCCGCGCCGCCGACGGGCCGCACGCCTGGGCGTACGACACGGAGACGCTGCGACAGACGTGGACCACGCGCCTCACCGGGTCGCTGACCGGTTGCGCGCCCGCGGTCTGCGTCTACGACCTGCAGGAGACCATCGGGGTCGATCCGCGTACGGGCAATCAGCTGTGGCGGCGGTCCGGGACGACCAACCCGCTCTCCTTCGCCGACACCCTGGTCCTGGCCGACCAGGACAACGCGGCGCCGCGGGTGCTGCTCGACTCGCGGACCGGTCGGGAGATCGCGGAGCTGCGCTCGGCCACCACGATCACCCTCGACCCCGCCGACGGGATTCCCTATCTGATCGAGTCGGCCGACATCACCGCGCCGGCCGTCGTGACCCGGGTCGACCCAGCCACCGGGCAGCGCCATGTCCTCGGCCGGATCGGGACGGTCGTGCCGGACTCCTGCCGCACGGAGGGCCCGCTGATGACCTGCCAGTCGCCGACCGAGCTGCTGATCCTCGCACCCGGCGAGCTGCGCGCCGGCTGATCACTTGCGGCCCAGCTCGGTCTCGCCGCCGAGGCGGGCGGCGCGGTCGGCCTCGGCCAGCGCGTCCAGCACGCCGTCGAGCTCGCCGCCGAGGACCAGATCGAGGTTGTACGCGGTGTAGCCGATGCGGTGGTCGCTGATGCGGTTCTGCGGGAAGTTGTACGTGCGGATCCGCTCCGAGCGGTCCACCGTACGCACCTGCAGCTTGCGGGCGTCCGAAGCGGCGGCGTCGGCCTGCTCCTGCGCGATCGCCAGCAGCCGGGAGCGCAGAATGCGCATGGCCGACTCGCGGTTCTGCAGCTGGCTCTTCTCGTTCTGGCAGCTCACCACCGTGCCGGTGGGCAGGTGCGTGATCCGCACGGCCGAGTCGGTGGTGTTGACCGACTGCCCGCCGGGACCCGACGACCGGAACACGTCCACCCGGATGTCGCCCGGGTCGATCTGCACGTCGACCTCCTCCGCCTCGGGCAGCACCAGCACGCCCGCGGCCGAGGTGTGGATCCGGCCCTGCGACTCGGTGACGGGCACCCGCTGCACCCGGTGCACGCCGCCCTCCCACTTCATCCGGGACCAGACACCGTGGCCGCCCTCCGGCACGCCCTTCGTCTTGACGGCGACCGAGACGTCCTTGACGCCACCCAGGTCGGAGTCCTGTGCGTCGATGACCTCGACGACCCAGCCGCGGCGCTCGGCATAGCGGGTGTACATCCGCAGCAGGTCGCCCGCGAACAGCGCCGACTCCTGCCCGCCCTCGCCCGCCTTGATCTCGACGATCACGTCCTTGGCGTCGTGCGGGTCGCGCGGGATCAACATCTCGGCGAGCTTCTCCTCCAGCGGCGGCAGCGCGCCGGCGACCGCCTCGACCTCACCGGAGAACGACGGGTCCTCGGCCGCGAGCTCCTTGGCGGCGGCCAGGTCGGCCCGCGCGGCCTCGAGCTCGTTGTGGGCGGCGACCAGGGGGGCCAGCTCGGCGAAGCGGCGCCCGACCCGGCGCACCAGGGCCTGGTCGGAGTGGATGGAGGGGTCCTCCATCTGCTTCTCGAGCCGCGCGTACTCGTCCAGCAGCGTGCTCAACCGGTCGTTGCTCACCGTCGTCCTGCCCCTCGGCCCGTGTCTCTCGCAACCCTGCGTCGCGGGCCCGTCCCGCCCCGCCGGCGGGCCACCCGGCCCGGCGTCGTGCCCACCGCGACGCGGCGCCGCTCTCCTGCGCCGTGCCCATTCGCTCGCGTGGCGCCGCTTTCCCGGCGGCGCGACGGTTTACGTGTGTCGAACCGCACTGCGGCTTTCCCGGCGGCGCGACGGTTTACGTGTGCCGAACCGCACCGCGGCCCGAACATGCCAACGGCGCCCGCCCCCGCGCGAGCGGGAACCGGGCGCCGTGGAGGCAGTTACTTCTTCTTGCCGGCGTTGACCTTGGCGTACTTCGCCTGGAACTTGGCGACCCGGCCCGCGGTGTCCAGCACGCGCTGCTTGCCCGTGTAGAACGGGTGGCACGCGCTGCAGGTCTCGACGCGGATCTCGCCGCCCTTGGCGGTGCTGCGGGTCGTGAAAGTGCTGCCGCAGGAGCAGACGACCTCGGTCGACGTGTACTCCGGGTGGATGCCGCTCTTCATGTGTGCTCGGTCCCTCTCGATGATCGGGTCGCCGGGTCGCCCGCGCTGCCGCGGAACGGGAACCGGAACCTCTGCTGGCCGATGAACCAGTCTGCCATGCCCTGGCCCCTGGAAAGAAATCAGGAGGCGTCAACCGGTCCGTGATCGATAACGTGAGCCGCCCTCGAACCATTCCCGCAGGAAGGGAAAGTCCCATGACGCTGCTCGCCGACGTCCTCGACCCCGCCGCACTGGCGGAGGCCGTGCGCACCGGACACGTGCGGACGCAGCGTCACCCCAGCCGGCCGTACGTGATCCACAACTACACCGAGGCGTGTCAGTACGTGGGCGCCTGGACGCCGGTGACGCTCGCCTGCCGGGGGCTGATCACGCACGCCGGCACGGGCGAGGTGCTGGCCCGGCCCTTCGCGAAGTTCTTCAACGTGTCCGAGCCGCAGGCGCCCGTGCTCGACCCCGCGACGAAGGTCACCGTGACCGACAAGTCGGACGGGTCGCTCGGGATCATCTGGCCCGACGAGGACGGCTGGGCGGTGGCGACGCGCGGCTCGTTCGCGTCGGACCAGGCGCGGCACGCCACGCGGGTGCTGCGGACGCGCTATCCGGACTTCGTGCCGCCGGCCGGGCGTACGGTCCTCGTGGAGATCATCTACCCGGAGAACCGGATCGTGCTCGACTACGCGGGGCTGGACGACCTGGTGCTGCTCGGATCGGTCGACATCGCCACCGGGCGCACCGGCGGGCCGGAGTCGGTGCCCACTTGGACGGGCCCGGTCGTCGAGTCGTTCGGCTACGCGACGCTGGCGGACGCCCTCGCCGCTCCGGCGCGTCCGGGACGGGAGGGACTTGTGGTGCACTTCCCGGACGAGGACATCCGGGTGAAGATCAAGTACGCGGACTACGTACGGCTGCACCGGCTCGTGTTCGGGCTCAGCGCCCGTACCGTGTGGGAGGTCCTGGTCTCCGGGGGCGACCTGGACGCGCTGACGGCACCCCTGCCCGACGAGTTCCACGCGTGGGTCCGCACCGTCGCGACGGAGCTCACCGGGTCCGTCGAGGCGGCCCGGCAGGACGTCGAGCGGGAGTTCGCGGCGATCACGGCGCGGCTGCCGGAGGGCTGGGGACGGCGGGAGTTCGCCGCGCTGGCCGTCCGGAGCCCGCGCCGGGGCTCGCTGTTCCTCCGGCTCGACGGCAAGGACTACACCCCCGGCCTGTGGGACGCCGTGCGCCCGCCGGCCACGAAGATTGCTGACTCATGACCAGACTTCTCATCACGCGGGGGCTGCCCGCCTCGGGCAAGACCACCTTCGCCCGCAAGCTGCAGCCGCAGGTCGTCCGGGTCAACCGCGACGACCTGCGGCGGATGCTGCACGG
This sequence comes from Symbioplanes lichenis, assembly GCF_030709675.1. Taxonomy (GTDB): domain Bacteria; phylum Actinomycetota; class Actinomycetes; order Mycobacteriales; family Micromonosporaceae; genus Actinoplanes; species Actinoplanes lichenis. The sequence goes on along the minus strand of NZ_JAUZQD010000020.1, from coordinate 79,250 downwards.
GCAGCGCCTCTACACCCAGCACGCCGAGGCGCAGGTCACGCACGCCCAGCGGGCCGCCGTCGAGGCGCTGCTGCGCGCCCGCTCGGACGTGATCGTCGACGACACCAACCTGCGGGCCAAGACCGTGCGCGAGTGGGCCGAGCTGGCGGCGCGCTTCCACGCGCAGTTCGAGGTGCACGACTTCACCGACGTGCCCGTGGACGAGTGCGTCCGGCGCGACGCCGCCCGGGACGCCGGCGACCAGGTCGGCGAGGGCGTGATCCGGCGGATGCACGACCGCTATCTGGCGGGCAAGCGACTGCCACTGCCGATTCCGTACGTCGACCCGGGCGGCCCGGGCCACGTCTACGAACCCGACCTCTCACTGCCACCCGTCGTGCTGGTGGACATCGACGGGACCGTGGCCCTGATGGGGGCGCGCAGCCCCTTCGACTGGTCGCGCGTCGGCGAGGATTCCCCCAATCCGGCCGTCATCGCGGCGGTACGGGCGATGCACGCCGCGGGCCACGCGATCGTCTTCTGCTCGGGGCGCGACGAGGTGTGCCGTACGGAAACGGAGGCCTGGCTGGATCTTTACGTCGATGTGCCGTACGAAGGACTCTTCATGCGGCCCGCCGGCGACTCCCGCAAGGATGCGATCGTGAAGCGGGAGATCTTCGACACGGAGATCCGCGACCGCTGGCGTGTCGTCGGTGTCTTCGACGACCGTCAGCAGGTGGTGCGCATGTGGCGCGCGCTGGGACTCACGGTGTTCCAGGTGGCGGAGGGGGACTTCTGATGAGCGGGCAGGCGGTCAAGTATCCGCGGACCTTCCACCTGCCCGACTCCCCCGGCGCCACCGCGGACGACCGGATCCAGCCGGACCTGACCTGGCTCGACGGCGAACTCGTCGTGACGGAGAAGCTCGACGGCGGCAACCTCACCTTCACCCGCGATGCCATGTACGGCCGGTCGCCCGACTCCGGCACCCAGCCCTGGGACACCCCGGCCAAGGCGCTGTGGGCCATGACGTCCTACCGCATCCCCGACGAGTGGCGCGTGTGCGGCGAGTCGATGTGGGCGCGGCGCAGCATCCCGTACACGGACCTGCCCGGCGTCTTCATCGTCTTCGGCATCTGGGACGAGACCGACACCCTGCTCGGCTGGGACGACACCGTCGACTGGGCCCAGCGCCTCGAACTGCCGGTCGTGCCGGTCCTCTACCGCGGCGGCAGCCTGAGCGAGGCCCGCGCGGCGTGGGCGCGCCGCCACACCCCCGAAACCTCCGAGGGCTTCGTGGTCCGTTCCGCCGGCCGCATCCCGGCGGCCGAGTTCCCCCTCAAGCTCCTCAAGTGGGTACGCCCGGACCACGTCCGCACCGACGACACCTGGCGCCATCGCGACGACTTCCCGGTCAACGGCTTCGCCTGAGATCTCCGTCTTCTCAATTCGCCGTCGCTCAAAGAATCGGCGACGTTGACGGCGTGGTTTCCGCGAACCCGGGAGTCAGCAGCCGAGGGCACCAGGTTTCGCGTCGCGCGGATATGGCTCGGCCCTTACCTGCGACCGGACAGCGAGAAGGGCAGCCACCCCGCGGTGACTGCCCTTCTGCCGGGCCGACCGGCGACTACTCGCCGGGCGTGCTCTTGGCGATCTGCATCAGGAACTCGATGTTCGTCCGGCTCTGCTTGAGCCGGTCGAGCAGCAGGTCCAGCGCGGCGCCCGACTCCAGGGAGCTGAGCACCTTGCGGAGCTTGTGCACGACCGCCAGCTCCTCCTTGCCGAGCAGGATCTCTTCCTTGCGCGTGCCGGAGGGGTGGGTGTCGATGGCCGGGAAGACGCGCTTGTCGGCGATCTTCCGGTCGAGCTTGAGCTCGGCGTTGCCGGTGCCCTTGAACTCCTCGAAGATGACCGTGTCCATCATCGAGCCGGTCTCCACCAGCGCCGTGGCGATGATGGTGAGCGAGCCGCCGTTCTCGATGTTGCGGGCCGCGCCGAGGAAGCGCTTGGGCGGGTAGAGCGCAGTCGAGTCGATACCGCCGGACATGATGCGTCCGGAGGCCGGCGCCGCCAGGTTGTAGGAGCGGCCGAGGCGGGTGACCGAGTCGAGCAGGACGACGACGTCGTGACCCAGCTCGACCAGCCGCTTGGCCCGCTCGATGGCGAGCTCGGCGACCGTGGTGTGGTCCTGCGGCGGCCGGTCGAACGTGGCCGCGATGACCTCGCCCTTGACCGAGCGCTGCATGTCGGTGACCTCTTCGGGCCGCTCGTCGACCAGCACGACCATCAGGTGGCACTCGGGGTTGTTGTGGGTGATCGCGTTGGCGATCGCCTGCAGCACCATCGTCTTGCCGGCCTTGGGCGGCGAGACGATCAGGGCCCGCTGGCCCTTGCCGATGGGCATCACCAGGTCGATGACGCGCGTGGTCAGGATGTGCGGCTCGGTCTCCAGCCGCAGGCGCTCCTGCGGGTAGAGCGGGGTGAGCTTGTAGAACTCGGGGCGCCGGCGGGCCTCGTCGGGCTCCATCCCGTTGATGGTGTCGAGGCGGACCAGCGGGTTGTACTTGTCGCGGCGCTGGTCGCCACTGGCACCCTCGCGGGGCGCGGAGCGCACGGCCCCGGTGACGGCGTCGCCGCGGCGCAGGCCGTGCTTCTTGACCTGCGACATCGACACGTAGACGTCGTTGGGGCCGGACAGGTAGCCGGTCGTGCGGACGAACGCGTAGTTGTCGAGGACGTCCAGGATGCCGGCGACCGGCACGAGAACCTCGTCCTCGGCGACGTGCGGCTCGCGGCCCTCGCGACTGTCGCGGCCACCGCCCTCGCCGTCGCGGTCACGGCCCCGGCGGCGGTCGCGGAAGCGGCTGCGCCGGCTGCGGCGGCCGCCCTCACCACCGTCGTTGTCGTCGTCGTCGTGGGCGTCGTTGCGCGGGCCCCGGTCGTTGCGGTCACCGCGGTCGTTGCGGTCGCGATCGTTGCGGTCGCGGTCACGGTCGCCGCGATCGTTGCGGTCGCGGTCGCCGCCCTCGCCCCGCTGCTGGTTGCGCTGGCGGTCGCGGTTGCGCTCGCCGCGCTCGGGACGGTCGCCCCGGTCGCCGCGGTCAGTCCGCTCGGTGTCGCCCTCGGTGCGGGTCTCGGCCCGAGGCTCGCCCTGGTCACGGGGCTCGCGCTCGGCGCGCTCGGACCGCTCCTGACCCTGGCGCTCGCGGCGGCTGCGACGGCCCTGCTCGGGCTGCTGACCCTGCTCGGTCGCGGGGGCGGTCGCCGCGGGGGCGCTCTGCGCGGCCGCGGGCGTCTCCTGCGCGACGGGCTGCGACGCGGAAACCTGCGGGGCCGAAGCTTGCGGAGCCGAGACCTGCGGAGCCGAGGTCTGCGGAGCCGAGGTCTGCGGAGCCGAGACCTGCGGAGCGGCCTCGGTGGCCGGCTCGGCGGCCGCGGCGGCGCTGCTCCGGCGGGGGCGGGGCGCGGCCTCGGCGGCCGGGGCGGCGGACCCGCCGCCACCGTTCTGACGCTCCGTGATGGCGGTGATCAGCTCGCCCTTGCGCATCCGGGCGGTGCCGGAGATGCCGAGGGAGGCCGCGAGGCTCTGCAGCTCGGGCAGCAGCATGGCGGAGAGCCCGGTGCCGCCACGGCGGCGCTTGGTGACAGCAGTGGTGGTGCCGTCAGCAGCGACGTCAGAAACACCCGACGTCACGTCGGTGGTGTCGCTCAATGGATTCCTTCCGTCGAAAAAACCAAGTCCACCCGGGTCTGCAGCCTGGTGGCCGGGTGCCCTCGGACCCCGCTTCGCATGTGCGGTGCGGGAGTTTTGCAGCACGGCAGCTCGACGGTCTCCCGCCCCGTCGGACAATGACGGGTAGGTCTCGGCGAGTGCAGCGACCTGGAGACCTGCTGACCGGCGTGTGCCTGATGAGAAATGAGACGAGCCGGATCGGCATGAGTCTCGGGGTGCGCGCCGGACCGCAGAGATCGCTTGCTTCGCGGCTGTGCTAGGTCTTGAGCGTAGTCAACTCGTGCGACCTGCGGCAACAGTGTCCCGCTCGGCGTGTTCCACCATACTCCCTCACGCAAGGGCTCCGGCGCTGTCCACCCCCAACGTTTCGGCGCGCCACGTGATTCCGGGGTGGAAATCGCCCGGGACCGGCCCGAATGCCAGCACGGTGGGCCCGGCCCCGCTGACCACGGCCGGCACGCCGACCGAGCGGAGCGAGGCGACCAGGGAGGCCGTACCCGGCATGCTCTCGGCCCGATAGCCCTGGTGCAGGCGGTCCTCGGTCGCGGTGAGCAGCAGCCCGGGGTCGTGCTGGAGGGCGTGCACCAGCAGCGCGGCGCGACTCGTGTTGAACACGGCGTCCGCGTGCGGCACGCTCGGCGGCAGGGCGGCGCGGGCCGTGGAGGTCAGGCCGCGCTCCTGCGGGACGAAAAGCGTCGGGCGTAGGGAATCGGACACCGGCAGCCGCACGGCGCGCGCGCCGCCCGCCTCGGTCCAGGCGATCGTGAAGCCGCCGAGCAGGCAGGGAGCGACGTTGTCGGGGTGCCCCTCGAGGCGGCCGGCGATGCGCAGCGCGTCCTCGTCGCTGATCTTGGTCGTCGCGAGCGCCCGGGCGAGTTGCACGCCGCCCACGATCGCCGCGGACGACGAGCCCAGGCCGCGGGCCTGCGGGATGCGGTTGACGCACTCCACGGCCACCCCGGCGGGCCGGCCGCCCAGCTCGTCGAAGGTCGCCAGCATCGCCCGTACGACCAGGTGCGACTCGTCGGCAGGCAGGTCACCCGCGCCCTCGCCGGTGACCGAGACCGTGAAGCCGTCCCCGGTGACCCGGGCGGTCAGATCGTCGTGAAGAGTGAGCGCGAGGCCCAGCGAGTCGAAGCCCGGCCCCAGGTTGGCGCTGGTCGCCGGGGTCCGCACGTGCACCGGCTGGGAGGCGAAGGTCAGGCCCATGCGCCGACTCTAGTGGTCGATCATCGGCCGGTCGGCGGGTACGGTCGCCGCCATGAGCGTCGGATACGTCCTCTCGATCATGGTCGGCCTGCTGCCCGAGGCGGGGGTCCTGCTGGCCGGCTCAATCCTCGTGGCCCGCACCCGGGGCCGCCTGGGCCGGCGCAGCACTACGTTGGCCCAGCTGGGGCTCGGCGCGCTCGCCGCCGGGCTGGTCCTCAGCTTCCTCTGGTCGCTGCTGATCCCGACGCTGGTTGGCGGCGCGGCGGTGTCGGCCTCGGTCTGGCAGCTGCTCAACCTGCTCGTCGGCCTGATCCGCACCGTGTTCTCGGCCGGTGGCATCGCGCTGCTGCTCGGCGCCCTGCTGACCCGCTCCCCCGACGGGCGCGGGCTGGCCGACCGGGCGCCGGGTGGCTTCCTGGGTACGCCCCAAGAGCCCGTGCGCTGAAAAAACCCCAAAAGCCCGTGCGTTGAAAAAGGCCGAAGAGCCCGTGCGCCGAGCGAAGCCGGGCACACCGCGGGAGCCGGTGTGCCGAGCCGGCTTGTCCTCAGTCGCGGCGCCGGCCGTCTCCACACCCGGCGCCGTTCCCGATCATCCAGTGGTCAGACGCGCGCGGAAGGTTGCTCCGTCAGCGACAGCTTGCGCGTGGCGATCCGCCAGCCGATCGCGTACACGACGGTGACCAGGCCGCACGCGACGAGCACGATCCGCTTGTCGACGTGGTCGACGACGGCCGCCACGCCGAGCTGGCTGACGGCGATCGCCAGCGTGGCCAGCATGAGGTCGGTGGCGAAGACCCGCCCCCGGAGCCGGTCGGGCACCTCGCCCTGCAACGCGTAGTTGCTCAGGACCCAGTTGCTGCCGCCCGCGAAGTGCGCGACGAAGACCAGCACCAGGACGAGCGGGAACCACGGGGCGAAGGCGACGCCGATGTAGCCGAGGCCGTACAGGATCATGGAAAGCGCGAGGCCGGGCAGCAGCCAGGCCCGATGCCGCAGGACCGGGCGCAGCACCAGCGGGCCGATCAGCGCGCCGGCTCCGCGGACGGCGAAGAGCAGGCCCGCGCCCAGGGCGCCGACGCCGTACATGGTGGCCAGCAGGGGGAAGACGGTGAGCACGCCGTTGCCGAGGCCGACCGCCGACTTGACCGTGACGAGGGCGCCGAGCCGCGGCCGCGCCCCGATGTAGCGCAGGGCCTCGAGCATGGCGTGCCAGCTGCGGACCGGGGTGGCGTCCGGGTCCCGCGGCGCCTGCAGCGGGCGGCGGATGAGCATGGTCACGACCGCGGCCACGAACAGGCTCGCGGCGGCGACGCCGAAGCTGACGTACGGGCCCGCGGCGCTGCTCACGATCCCGCCGAGCGACGCGCCGACGATCGTCATCGTGCCCCACGCGGAGCCGGCGACGGTGTTCGCGGCGGCGAGGTCCTCGGGGTCGACGACGTTCGGCAGGGCCGCGGAGGCCGCCGGGGAGTAGAACGCCTTGGCCACGGCCACCGCCCCGATCGCCACCAGGGCCAGGGGCGCGGTCGCGGCTGAACGTACGGTGAAAAGCAGAAGAACAGCCACGAAGGCCGCGAGGTTGGCGGCGATCAGGATCTTGCGGCGGTCCAGCCGGTCGGCGACGACCCCGGTGTACGGCAGGAGCAGCGCATTGATGCCCGTGTCGGCGGCCAGGACGAGGGCGCCCCAGACGCCGCTGCCGGTGAGCTCGGGCAGCAGCACGAGCAGCGGCACCATGACGAACCAGTCGGCGCCGAAGACGACCAGCTCAGCGGCGAAGAGGCGCCGGAAGTCACGATTGCGGGTAAGGACCGAAAACGGGGTGGGCACGTACGCACACAGTACCGGCCGCCTCCGCGGGTGCGGGGGCGGCCGGTTTGCTGCTCGATGCCCCGATCAGCCCTCGGTCTGCGGGCGCTTCGGCATCTTCAGGACCTCGAACTGGTCCGTGTAGCCCCGCAGTGCTCCCGGCGCCTCCTCGGAGCGCACCGGTGCCTCGTGCGCTCCGCCGGCGGCGTCCGGCACCGGGTCCGGCCCGGGCTCCGGGTCCGGCTCGGCCGCGGCGTGCCGTGGCGACGGCTGCACGCCGGCCTTGCGGGCGCGGCGACGGTCCCGCTTCTCGCGCCGGCTGATCTTGGTGTTCTCGACCATCGTGTAGAGGGCCGGGACCAGCACCAGGGTCAGCAGCGTCGAGCTGACCAGGCCGCCGATGACCACGACGGCCAGCGGCTGCGAGATGAAGCCGCCCTCGCCGGTGAGGCCGAGCGCCATCGGGATCAGCGCGAAGATGGTCGCGATCGCCGTCATGAGGATCGGGCGCAGACGGTGCCGCCCGCCCTCGACGACCGCCTCCCGCACGCCGAGACCGGCCGCACGGTAGTGGTTGATGAGGTCCATGAGCACGATCGCGTTGGTGACCACGATGCCAACGAGCATCAGGACACCGATCAATGCCGGTACGCCCAGCGGGGTCCCCGTGGCCAGCAGCAGCGCGATGGCGCCGGTCGCCGCGAACGGGATCGAGATGAGCAGCAGCAGCGGCTGGAGCAGGCTGCGGAACGTGGCCACCATGATCACGAAGACGATCGCGATGGCGGCGAGAACCGCGAGCCCCAGGTCGGCGAACGCGTCGGCCTGGTCCTGGCTGACCCCGCCGATGGAGTACGAAGCCCCGGCCGGGAGGGTCAGCTCGTCGAGCCGCTGCGTCAGGTCGGTCGTGACCGCACCGACGTTGGAGCCGGTGGCCGTGCCGTTGACCGTGACGCTGCGGTTGCCGTCGATCCGGGTGACCTCCTCGGGCCCGGCGACCTCCTTGACGTCGGCGACCTGGTCGAGGGGCACGCGCTGCCCGCTCGGCGTGGTGATCGGCAGGGCGCGCAGGGCCGCGGCGCTGGACGGCGGGGCGCCGAACGTGACGACCACGTCCTCGCTGGAGCCGTCGACCGTGATCTGCCCGGCCGGCGCGGAGCGGAACGCCCCGGCGACGGCCTGGCCGACGGCGGCCTCGGTGAGCCCGCGCTGGGCGGCGGCGGCCCGGTCGACCTGCACGTCGAGGCGGGGCACGCTGGCGGCCAGGGACGAGCTGACGTCGGTGACATTTTCCGTGCCGGCCATGGCGTCCTGCACCAGCTTGGTCGCCGCCTGCAGGGCTTCCTGCTCGTTCGCCTGGACGACGACGGAGAGCTGGCTGCCGTCGAACCCGGTGCCGCTGTCGCCGCCGACCGTGACCTCACCGACGTCCGTCAGGCCCTTGAGCTCGTCGCGCAGCTCGTCGGAGACCTTGACCGAGTCGACGTCGGACTTGAGCGCCACGTTGAAGCTGGCGCCGCTGGCCCCGCCCGAGCCCGCGAACGGGTTGAACTCGCCGGAGCCGACCGTCACCTGGTAGGTCTCGACGTCGTCGCGGCCCGCGAGCACCGCCTCGACCTTCTTGGCGGCGGCGTCGGTCGCGGCCAGGCTCGTGCCGACCGGCAGGTCCTGACTGATCGTGATCGTGTCCTGGCCGGACTGGTCGATGAAGTTCGTCTCCAGCCGGCTGGCCAGCCCGAGCGTGCCGATCAGCACGACGACGCCGATCGCCACGGTCGCCCAGCGGGTGCCCCGGCTCTTGGTGACCCAGCGGATGATCGGGAGGTAGCCGCGCTGCAGCGGGCTGCGCAGCTCCTTCTCCTCGGCGGCCTTGCGCACGGCCTCCGACTCGGCGCCACCCGCGGCGGGCCGCAGGAACCAGTACGCCAGCACGGGCACCACGGTCAGCGACACGAACAGCGACGCGACCAGTGCCACGGTCACGGTGATCGCGAACGGCGAGAACAGCTGCCCGACGAACCCGCCGACCAGCGCGATCGGCGCGAACACGGCCACCGTGGTCAGCGTCGAGGCGGTGACCGCCCCGGCCACCTCCCGCACGCCGGCCATGACCGCGTGCACCTTCTCCTCGCCGTACCCGAGGTGGCGCTTGATGTTCTCCAGCACCACGATCGAGTCGTCGACCACGCGGCCGACGGCGATGGTCAGCGCGCCCAGGGTGAGCAGGTTGAGCGAGTAGTCGCCGATCCAGAGGCTGATCAGCGCGATCAGCACGGACAGCGGGATCGACACCGCCGTCACGAGCGTCGAGCGCACGGACAGCAGGAAGATCAGGATGACGATGACGGCCATCACGAGGCCGAGCAGGCCCTCGGTGGTCAGGCTCTCGATCGACCGCTCGACGAAGGGCGCCTGGTCGGTGATGACCGTGAGCTTGGTGTCCGAGGCGCTCTGCAGGTCGGTCAGCTTGTCGCGCACCTCGTGCGAGATGGCCACCGGGTTGCCGTCGGGCTTGGCGGTGACCGCGACGCCGAGGCTCTCCACCCCGTCGGTGCGCGTGAACGAGGTCGCCGTCGACTCCTGCGTGGTCACCGAGGCGACGTCGCCGAGCTTGGTCGAGCCGTTGAGATAGAGGCCCTTGAGCTGGTCGACCGACGTGATCGGGGAGCCGACCTGGACGCTCAGCGTGCGGTCGCCCTCGGTGAGCGCGCCGGCCGGGACCGAGATGCCGTTGCTCTGCAGCAGCGTGGTGATGGCCTGCGGGCTCGCCCCGGACGCCGCCAGCTTGGCCAGGTCGGGCTTGATGACGACCTGCCGCGTACGCGTGCCGGTGATCTGGACGTCGCGGACGCCCTCGATGTTCTTGAGCTCGGGCACCACGGTGGTGTCGAGCCGGTTGGCCAGGTCGTTCTGGTCCGACCCGCCGGACGCGGCCAGGATGATGGCCGGGATGTCGTCCGTGCTGCCGGCGAAGACCGTCGGCTCCACGTTGTCGGGCAGCTGCGACTGGATCCGGTTGATCGACGTGGTCAGCTGGTTGACCGCGTTGTCGATGTCGGTGCCGAACTCGAACGTCACCTGGATCGTCGCCGAGCCCTCCCGGGTCGTCGACTGCACCGAGTCGAGCCCGTCGGCCCCCTGGACGGCCTGCTCGATCGGCTCGGTGACCTGCTCCTCCATGATCTCCGGGGAGGCACCGGGCAGCGAGGCCCCGATGAAGGCGCCCGGGAACTCCAGCGAGGGCAGGAGCTGCTGCTTCAGGGACGGGATGGCGTAGACACCGAAACCGGTGATCACCACGGCTATGAGGGCCACCAGCCCCCGGTTCGCGAGACTGAGCCTCGTCAGAAACGACATGTGCTCCCCCGGAAAAGTTCGGTCAAGACATATAGTTTGCCCGACGCGAACAAATTCTTTTTGCCCGGGGCCGCCTCGCCGCCGGAGCGCACCACAGGAGGACCGTGTCCGCGAACGATCACCTCATCGCCGACATCATCGCAGCGCAGCAACGCCTGCAGGACCTGTTCATGCAGGATCGGGCCGACCCGCTCTTCGACTCGAACCTCACGATGCAACAGCTCAAAGTGCTCATGCTGCTGCGCCGCCTGGGCGACACCTCGGGCCGGGAACTGGCCGGACTCATGAGTGTGAGCCTCGCCACCCTGAGCGGCATGGTCGACCGCCTCGTCGCCCACGACCTGGCCACCCGCACCGAGGACCCCCACGACCGCCGCGTCCGCCGCATCACCCTCAGCCCCCACGGCCGCGACGTCGTCGACAAGATCGCCAACGCCGGCGCCGACCTCCAGCTGAGGCTGCTCAACCGCCTCTCCGAAAGCGAACTCCACGCCGTCCGCGACGGCATCCAAGCCATGATCCGCGCCGCCTCCGAAGAGGCCGCCCCCAAACCTCAGCGGAAAGAAGCACTTGGCGCACTCCGTGACGATTGAAGGGTTTGTCAGCTGTCGAGCGCCGTAGTGCCCAGCTCCATGCGAACGATCTCGAGGAATTCCTCGTACGACTCGCGCATCTTGACCTGGTCCTTCCGCACATATGCCGCAACGGCACGCCGCCGGTTCTCGCGAGCGGCCGGACTGCCGAACGCCTCGACGGCGATCTTGGACTCCATCGACATGCGCACACGTTCACCCTTGGGACAGGTGCTGTCGACTTCGCTCAGCTTGTCCAGTTCGCCCCCTTGCCGGTAGCCCAGCCGCTATTGCTCAGTGCGGAACTTTCCGCCAGCCGCTCGACCTGGCCCCGGGTCTGCGAACCGGTCAGCCGGGTGAAAAGGATTCCGGCGCAGCCCGACGCCGCTGCCGCGACGGGCGCTATCCAGCCTGCTGCCATGGTCGGAGGATCGCGCCGACGCAATCGCTGAGGCAACCGGCCGGCAAGAAGCGGCGACGTGCGTGAAGGGGGCCGCCTCGTCACCGCGAGGCGTTCGTACCCGGGGAGGGTTGAGTACGGGGACTCATCCCGGCCGCCGGCGGCTGCGGAAGGCTCGTCGGCATGGCAGACAACAAGCGGATCATCGGGTGGACAGCGGCTCTTGTGGCCGGCAGCGGCGCGGCCTACGCGGCGCTGCTCGGGTGGGACACGGAGCGCGATCTCGACCCGGTGACCAGCCATTCCAGTGGGCCGTACGAGGCGTGGCAGGTGGTTGCGCTGGCGCTGATCATCGGGGCGCTGGGCTTCGCCGCCGGGCGGGCGGGGCACGCGCGGCTCGCGACGGCGACGCTCACGGTCACCGTCACGGCGGCTTTCGTGCTGGTGGCGGTCGGTGAGGCGGAGGGCGACGGGCTGTGGCCGGTGGGTGCGGCGCTGGTGCTGCTGGGCACCCTCGCGGGCACCTTGGTCACCACCCAGCTGGGCCGGGCCACCGCCCCGCAGCCCGTCCCCGTGAGCTGAGCCCGGCGCGCCGCACGCGCCCGGCCGGCGAGCTGAGCGCGCCCATCAAAAGCAGCCCGATCAGGCGAGCCCGAGCTCCCGCGCCGCGATCAGAACGTCATTGCTGATCGTCGTGGGTGACGGCGCGGTCGAGATGGCCCACTCCGGGTCCTTGAGGCCGTGCCCGGTGACCGTGCAGACGACCTTCGCCCCGGCCGGGACCTGCCCGGCGGCGGCCTGCTGGAGCAGCCCGGCCACGCTGGCCGCGCTGCCCAGCTCGACGAAGACGCCGACCTCGCGGGCGAGCAGCCGATAGGCGTTGAGGATGTCGCGGTCGGTCACGGCGGAGATGAGACCGCCGGAGGAGTCGCGGGCGTCGAGCGCCTTGGTCCAGCTGGCCGGGTTGCCGATGCGGATGGCGGTCGCGATGGTGGACGGCTGCTCGACGACCTGGCCGGTGACGATGGGCGCGGCGCCGGCGGCCTGGAAGCCGTACATCTTGGGGAGGATCTTGCTGTTGCCCGCCGCGTGGTCCTCCTGGTAGCCCATCCAGTAGGCGGAGATGTTGCCCGCGTTGCCGACCGGGAGGCAGTGGATGTCGGGCGCCGTGCCCAGGGCCTCGACGATCTCGAAGGCGGCCGTCTTCTGCCCGTGCAGGCGGAAGATGTTGACCGAGTTGACCAGGGCGACCGGGAAGTCCTGGGACAGCTTCGAGGCGAGCGCCAGGCAGTCGTCGAAGTTGCCGTTGACCTGCAGCAGCTTGGCCCCGTGAACGAGGGCCTGGGCCAGCTTGCCGAGCGCGATCTTGCCCTGCGGGACGAGGACGGCGCAGGTGATGCCGGCGCGGGCGGCGTAGGCGGCGGCCGACGCGCTCGTGTTGCCGGTGGAGGCGCAGATGATGGCCTTGGCGCCCTCCTCGACGGCCTTCGACACGGCCATGGTCATGCCACGGTCCTTGAAGGAGCCCGTCGGGTTGGCGCCCTCGACCTTGAGATAGACCTCGGCCCCCGTGCGCTGGGACAGCACCGGGGCGGGCACGAGCGGCGTGTTGCCCTCGTGCAGCGTGACGACCGGCGTCTTGTCGGTGACCGGGAGACGGTCACGGTAAGCCTCGATAAGTCCGCGCCACATGGCCTTTTCCTCTCAGCGGGTCCCGACCAGGATGCCGCAGGGCACCGAATAGCGAGACCATCGGTCCAACATGCGGGATCAGGCCCCGCCTTCGACCCGCAGGACCGAGGCGATCGACCGTACGATCGGCAGCCCCCGCAGCTCGTCGACGGTGGCCTGCAGGTTGGCGTCCGGCGCGCCGTGCGTGACGACGACCAGCGTCGCGTCCTCGTCGCGCCCCTGCTGGCGCACCGTGGCGATGGACACCTCGTGCTGCGCGAAGACGCCGGCGACCGTGGCGAGCACACCCTGCCGGTCGGCGACGTCGAGGCTGATGTGATAGCGGGTGACGGCCTCGCCGATGGGACGGATGGGCAGGTGGGCGTACGCGCTCTCGCTCGGCGCCCGGGTGCCGCTGAGCCGGTTGCGAGCCGCCGCCACGATGTCTCCGAGCACGGCGCTCGCGGTCGGGGTGCCGCCGGCCCCGCGGCCGTAGAACATCAGCTGACCCGCGGCCTCGGCCTCGACGAAGACGGCGTTGAACGCGTCGCCGACGCTGGCCAGGGGGTGCGTACGCGGAATCATCGCCGGATGCACCCGCACGCTGACCGACTCCGCGCCGCTCGAGTCGGGCCCGCGCTCGGCGATGCAGAGCAGCTTGATCGTGCAGCCCATCTCCTTGGCGCTGGCCATGTCGCCGGCCGTCACGCCGGTCATGCCCTCGCGGAACACGTCGGCGGCCGTCACCCGGGTGTGGAACGCCAGCGAGGCCAGGATGGCGGCCTTGGCGGCGGCGTCGAAGCCCTCGACGTCGGCGGTCGGGTCGGCCTCGGCGTAGCCCAGCTCGGTGGCCTCGTCCAGCGCCTCCCCGAAACCGGCGCCCGACGAGTCCATCGACGACAGGATGAAGTTGGTCGTGCCGTTCACGATGCCGGTGACCCGGGTCACGCGGTCGCCGTGCAGCGACTCGCGCAGCGGGCGCAGCAGCGGGATCGCCCCGGCGACCGACGCCTCGTAGTAGAGGTCGGCGTCGCCCTCGGCCGCGGCGTCGTGCAGCGCGGCGCCGTCCTCGGCGAGCAGCGCCTTGTTCGCCGTGACGACGCTCTTGCCGGCCCGCAGCCCCTCGGTGAGCCAGGTGCGGGCGGGCTCGATGCCGCCCACCACCTCGATGATCACGTCGACGTCGTCCCGCTTGACCAGGCCCAGCGCGTCGGTGGTGAAGAGCGCCGGGTCGACGGGCAGGTCACCCCGCTCGCGGCCGGGCCGGCGGACCGCGATGCCGACCAGCTCCAGCGGCGCCCCGATCCGGGCCGTCAGGTCGTCGGCCTGGTCGTGCAGGAGGCGTACGACCTCGCTGCCGACCGTGCCACAACCGAGCAGGGCGAGGCGGACCGCAGGCTTACCAGAGCTCATCCCACATCCAATGCGAGCAGATCGTCTTCGGTCTCCCGGCGCACGATGACCCGGGAGGCACCGTCGCGCACCGCGATCACGGGCGGCCGCGGCACATGGTTGTAGTTGCTGGCCATGCTGCGGCAGTACGCTCCCGTGCCGGGCACGGCGACAAGATCTCCGGGCTGAACGTCGGCGGGCAGGAATTCATCCTTCACGACGATGTCCCCGGACTCGCAATGCTTTCCCACGACACGGGCCAGGATCGGCGGTTCGTGTGACGCACGTCCCGCCACGGTGGCCGAGTACGACGCGTCGTAGAGCGCCGTCCGGATGTTGTCACTCATGCCGCCGTCGACGCTCACGTACGTGCGGATGCCGTCGACGTCCTTGACGGTGCCCACCTCGTACAGGGTGAAGACGGAGGGACCGACGACGGCCCGGCCGGGCTCGATCGAGAGCTTGGGCTTCCGCAGCGCGGCCATTTCGCACTCGCCCTCGACGATCTTGTTGATCCGCTTCGCGAGGTCGGCGGCCGGGGAGGGGTCGTCCTGCGTGGTGTACGCGATGCCGAAGCCGCCGCCCAGGTCCAGCTCGGGCAGCTCGACGCCGCGCGCGTCCCGGATCTGCGCCTGCAGCTCCAGCACCCGCCGCGCCGCGACCTCGAAGCCGGACGTGTCGAAGATCTGCGACCCGATGTGCGAGTGCAACCCCCGGAGATCAAGGACACCCTCATCGAGTACGCGCGTAGCCGCCTCGAACGCCGCCCCGCCCGCCAGCGAGAAGCCGAACTTCTGGTCCTCGTGCGCCGTCGCGATGAACTCGTGCGTGTGAGCCTCGACACCGACCGTGACGCGGATCAGCACGGCGGGACTGGTCCCCGCCTCCCGCGCCAGCGCGGTCAGCCGGTCGATCTCGTGGAACGAGTCGAGCACGATCCGCCCGACGCCGGCCTCGAGCGCGCGGCGCAGCTCGGACACGGACTTGTTGTTGCCGTGGAAGCCGATCCGCTCCGCCGGGAAGCCCGCCGCCAGAGCCACGGCCAGCTCACCGCCCGAGCACACGTCGAGGAAGAGCCCCTCCTCGGCGACCACCCGCACGACCGCCTTGCACAGGAACGACTTGCCCGCGTAATAGACGTCCGCGTCCGCGAAGGCACCCACGAACTCCCGGCAGCGGCTGCGCAGGTCGTCCTCGTCGAGGAAGTACGCGGGCGTGCCGTACTCCTCGGCCAGGTCGAGCACGCTCACGCCGCCGACCTCCAGGGCCCCGGCCTGGTCGCGGCGCACGGTCCGCGGCCACAGCTGCGGCACGAGGGCATTGACGTCTTCCGGGGTACGCAACCAGGCCGGCCCGCGCGTGCCGAGCTCACCGTGCAGCGCTCCCGCCTCATGTGCGCGCATGTCTTACATCCTCTCCGGCGCGGACACACCGAGGAGTCCCAAACCGTTCGCGATCACCGTTCGGGTGGCGTCGTTCAGCCACAGGCGGGCCCGGTGCAGGTCGTTGATGGGTTCGTCCCCCATGGGAGTCACCCGGCACTTGTCGAAGAAGCGGTGGTAGTCGCCGGCCAGATCCTCGAGATAACGCGCCACCCGGTGCGGCTCGCGCAGCTCGGCCGCACTGCCCACCACGGCCGGGTATTCGCCGAGCGCCTTGAGCAGGTCGTTTTCCTTCTCGTGGGTCAGCAGCTCGGGCTTGAAGTCGCCGGGCTCGCCCCGGGTGAGGCCAATTGATGCGGCTTGCCGGGCCACGCTGGCGGACCTGGCCGCGACATATTGGACGTAATAGACAGGGTTGTCGCTCTTGGCCCGGGTCCACAGGTCGATGTCGATGTCGATCGGGCTGTCGCTGGAGTAACGGGCCAGGGCGTAGCGGGTGGCGTCCACGCCGAGGGCGTCGACGAAGTCCTCCAGGGTCACGACCGTGCCGGCGCGCTTGCTCATGCGTACGGGCTCACCGTCGCGCACCAGATTGACCAGCTGGCCGATCAGGATCTCCAGGTTGACCGCCGGGTCGTCGCCGAAGCACGCCGCCATGGCCTTCATCCGGCCGATGTAGCCGTGGTGGTCGGCGCCCAGCATGATCACGACCTGGTCGAAGCCGCGCTTGCGCTTGTCGAGATAGTAGGCGCAGTCAGCGGCGAAGTAGGTCCAGTCGCCGTCGGACTTGCGCAGCACCCGGTCCTTGTCGTCGCCGAACTCGCTGGTCCGCAACCAGGTCGCGCCCTCGGACTCGTAGACGTGGCCCTGCTCGCGCAGCCGGTCGAGCGCCTCCTGCAGCTCACCGCGGTCGTGCAGGTCCTTCTCGTTGAAGTACGTGTCGAAGCGCACGCCGAAGTCGGCCAGCGACTGCTTGATCTCGGCGAACATGAGCTCGACGCCCCGCTCGTGGAACGTCCTCAGATCGGCGTCCGGCCGCTCGGCGACGATCGTCTGCGCGATCTCCGCGATGTAGGCGCCGCCGTAGCCGTCCTCGGGGGCCGGCTCGCCCTTCGCCGCCGCGTACAGGGAACGGGCGAAGCGGTCGATCTGGGAGCCGGCGTCGTTGAAGTAGTACTCCGTGCCGACGTCGGCGCCCGACGCGCGCAGCAGGCGGGACAGCGCGTCGCCCACGGCCGCCCACCGCACGCCGCCGATGTGCACGGGGCCCGTGGGGTTGGCCGAGACGAACTCGAGGTTGATGCGCCGGCCGCGCAGGCGGTCGGTGTGTCCGTATTCACTGCCGGCGGTGATGATGTCGCGGGCCAGGACGCCGGCCGCGGCCGCGTCGAGCCGGATGTTGAGGAAGCCGGGGCCGGCGATCTCGACCGACTTGATCCCCGGCTGCCCGCCGAGCTCCTCGGCGAGGGCCGCGGCGAACTCACGCGGCTGCACGCCGGCCTTCTTGGCCAGCTGCAGCGCCATCGTCGAGGCGTAGTCGCCGTGCTCGGGGTTGCGGGGACGCTCCACCGTCGTCGTCTCCGGCAGCAGCGAGACGTCGAGGCCGCGGGTGACGAAAACGGCACGCGCAGCTGTGAGAACGGTGGCAGCGAGGTCAGCGGGAGTCACTGAGCCATGCTATCCGGGTAGACTTTGGCGCCCGGCGGCGTGTCCAGGCTCCTGCGCGGGCCCGGCGCGACCTTCCCCATGAATTGACGAGGCACGATGTCCATGAGCACCCCGGGGCCCGAGCGGGTTCCCTCCACCGTCAAGGTCGGCAAGACCTCCGGTCAGGGCAAGCCGCCCACCGGCCCGAAGAAGACGCCGCCCAAGGGTGGCCGTCCCGCCGGCAAGGGTCCGCAGGGCAAGGGCCGGAAGGTTCAGCCCGTCAAGGTCAGCGGCGGCCGCAACTGGGGGCCGATCGCGGTCGCCGGCGTCGTCGTGCTGATCGCCGCCGGCATCATCGGCTATGGCATCTTCGCCTCGGCCAAGGGCAGCGCCACCTGGGAGGAGCGGGCCGCGGACATCTCCGGCATCGTCGACTACCGCGCCCAGAAGAACGCGAAGATCGACTCGCGCAACCACGTCGAGGGCGCCCAGACGTACGTGACGAGCCCGCCCGTGGGTGGCGACCACAACGCCACGTGGCAGAACTGCATGGGCGACATCTACACCGAGCCCATCGCCAACGAGCACGCGGTGCACAGCCTCGAGCACGGCGCGGTCTGGGTCACGTACAAGCAGGGTCTCGCCCAGGACCAGATCGACAAGCTCGCCGCCAAGGTGCAGGGCAAGGACTACATGTTGATGAGCCCCTATGCCGGGCTCGACAAGAACATCTCCCTGCAGGTCTGGGGCTACCAGCTCAAGGTCGACAACGCCGACGACGCCCGCATCGACGCCTTCATCAAGGCCCTGCGCCTCAACGCGACGATGGAGCCCAACGCGGCCTGCTCCGGCGGCAACACGACCACCGGCCCGCTGACCGCCGCCGCCGGCAACGGCACGACCATGGGCGGATGATGACCGTCTCCACGGACCAGGACGCGGTCACCGCGCCGGTCAACGGCTCGGCCCCGGAGCGCACCCGCCGCTTCGGGGCGGCCTGGCTCGCCGCCGTCCTCGTCTTCGGCCTCGTGGTCGGCGCGGCCGGCGGCCTGCTCGTCCCCCGCCTCTTCGGCACGCCTGGCGACGACTCGGTCGAGGCGGGCTTCCTGCGCGACATGAGCACCCACCACGCCCAGGCCGTCGAGATGTCGATGATCGCCCACGCCGCTTCGACGAACAGCGACATCGTCACCCTCTCGGGAGACATCGCCCTCACCCAGCACGGCCAGGTCTCCACGATGCTGGCCTGGCTGCGCGAGTGGAACCTGAGCCCGACCGGCTCGCAGGACCCGATGACCTGGATGCCCGGCTCCGAGGGCTCGGTCCGGAACGGCCTCATGCCCGGCATGGCCACCCCGTCGCAGCTGGCCGACCTCCGCAAGGCCGCCAGCCCCGACCTCGACATCCAGTTCCTGACCCTCATGCGCCAGCACCACCTGGGCGGCATCCACATGGCCCAGGAAATCATCGGCCTGTCCGACAACAAGCAGGTCACCGATCTGGCCCAGACAATGGTCGCCGGCCAGCAGAGCGACCTCAACCTGATCGACGACCTGCTCGCCAAAATCCAGAAGTCCTGAACTCCCGCGTACGCCACCCCGCGCGCACGCCCCCGCAGCCGCCCGCGCCTCCCCGCGCCGGCGGCTGCGCCGTTTCCCGGCCCGCAGCCCTCGCCGTCACCCCTGCCGCGCTTTGGCTGCCTCGGGTGCTTGCCGAGCGGGCCGGCTCACCCCCGGTGGCCAGCCCGGGGCGGCTGAGCCGTCCCGGACACTTTGGCTCGGGCGCCGGCAGTGCCAGACTCGAGCGCCGTCCGCCCGGCACGGGAGGTGCGAGGCCCGGCAGCGCCGAAGAGGGCCGGACCCGCGGAGGACTTCGCAGCGTCGAGCACGCCGGGCCGCCATGCAAAACGCCACCATCAGGGCGTGACCTGATGGTGGCGTTGGAAGCCAGCGAAGAATATGTGCCCCCGGCAGGATTCGAACCTGCGCTTTCGCCTCCGGAGGGCGACGCTCTATCCCCTGAGCTACGGGGGCTCAGTGAGGGAAACTCTAGCAGGCCACCCCGGATGCCTGCGAACCGGATGCGGGCGCGCCGCATCCTTACTGCTCACAGCCACCTGCGGGCCGAGTCCGCGCAGTCCGCCGGGTCGGGGCCGGCCCACTCCGGGACACAAGCTTGATCAGCGCTTCTCGATCCGGATGAGCAGTATAGCGAACGTTCTCTATATGACAGTCGGCCATCAGCACGTTGCTTTCCGGCTACATACGTCCGAACACTGGGGCTGTCGGAGAAGACGCGCTCACGAAGGAGCGGCGATGGTCACCTCATGGCACGACATGCCGACCGGCAGCCGGACAGCGACGCTGGAAGCACTTCGCCGATACGAATTGCCGGATCGAGCGCTGCCTCTCTGCCCAGAGCGCCTACCGTTTGAAGGAATGCCGGCCGACCTCATGGAGCGGGTGGTCGAGCGCGCGGTCTCCACGCCTGAACGCCGCGGCCGGCTCACCGATGCGGTGCGGGAAGTGCTGGGCACGGCCGGCTCCAACGGCGGGCCGCACGTGGTCATCGAGTCGCACATCGACCTGACCTACCTGGATGACGACCTCGCCGGTGGACTCGTCGCCGCGGGCTTCGAGCCGGATGATTTCGCCCTGATGGAGCCGCCGCAATACGTACGTCACTTCACGCAACAGTTCGTGTGCACGACGCGCGACCGTGCCGCGGCTGTGCACGAGATACTGGCGACCGCCAACGCAACAGCGATACGTCTGATCGACGAGCACCCCGTTGCGTCGGGTTATGTGGAGACCGAGGTCTACCGCAGTGAGTACAGCAGCCGATATCAAGCCATGGAGCTTCCGCTCGCTGCCCTTGACCAGTTTCCTGCCGAGCAGCTTCGGTTCACGATGCGCGCCGTTCCGCGGTCGGCCGCGGAAGCCGCGATCACGGGCATGCCGCTGCAGGCAAGACGCGCCGCGGACATCCACGCGAAGATCCCCGGCCGGTTCCCGGAGCGGTCCTGGCACACAGCCGCCGACCTGATCCAGGAACGGCGGGCCATGCGACCCGGCGCCGAGCAGGCGCTCGTCGACAGGCTCGTCGACGCCGGGTTCTACGAGATCGTCTCGCAGGCGGGAAACTTCCTTTTCAGCGCCCACTTCGCCGACATGACGGAGGCGAACCAGGCCTTTCACGCGCTTGACGCGTTCGCCACCCGGGCGGGCGGCCTGACCGGCCTGGTGCGCGAAGGTTGTTCCGGACTCTGGCGAAAGCCAAGCGTGTCACATGGAGAGACAATTCTGGCCGAGGTCCCTCCGTTACTGTCCTCGTCGTGGGAGACCATTCGGATCCGGGATCTGGCGAGCAGCGGCGCGTGACGCCGGCGGACAACGTCACTGCGCCGGAGGAGGAATTCGAGATGGCCGCCGGCCCTTCGGTCTTCATCTCCTACTCATGGGACAGCGACGACCATCGCACGTGGGTGGCGGCGCTTGCGGAAAGGCTTCGCACGGACGGTATCAACGTTCGCCTGGATCAGTGGTACATGCGCCCGGGGGACGACATTCCCACCTTCATGGAAGTCGCCGTGCGGGAATCCGAGTTCGTCGTCATCATCTGCACTCCCCAGTTCAAGACGGCGGCGGACAACCGGACAGGCGGCGTCGGTTACGAGAGCCAGGTACTGAGCGGCGAAGTGTTCGCGCTGGCCAACGGCCAGAAGGTGATCCCGGTGCTGCGCGCCGGGTCCTGGGCCGAAGCGGCACCGTCGTACGCTCTTGGCCGCTGGTACGTCGACATGAGTTCCGAACGGAAGGCGGACCAAGGTTACACCTTACTGAAACAGACACTCTTCGGCCGATTCACCGGCACCGACAGCACCGCCCCGCTCACCACCGCGGTAACCGTCGGAAACCGGGAGCGCCGACCGGTGATCATCGCGCATTTCCTCGATCACTACGTCCTCGAACTGTCCGGGTACGGGGTGTCGGGCCCTACGTTCGATCGCCAGACAGCCACCGAGGCGGCTCTCGCCTTCCGCGTGGCCCTGCTCGCCGCGGACCAGGTTCTCGTCCCTGCGGTATCGTTCTTTCAATCCCCGCTGTGCCGACGCATCGTCACCCGGTTCCGTCCATTTTTCGACATGGGCATCATCAAACTCGTCGGCGATGCGTACGACTGGCGCGAGTTCCGGCTCAATCGGCTCCAGGAATACTCTCCCGGGAGCCGTCAGTACGACATCTATGACGGCCTACGCCGAGTCAGAGGGCCGCTGCCCGCCTTGGCGGGAACCGATCAGAACACCACCGAGGCGCTGCACGAGGAATGGCGAAGCTTCGCGAGCGCATCCGCCGGCACGCCACGCCGTGCCGTCGATCTTGCCCGCTCGTTGACCGGGTTACCGGTCGAGCCTGTCACCATCGACGTGACCGACGTCGTGGATGTCCTCGGTCCGGCTGCTTTCGTGGGCGAGAACATCTATCCGGTGCTTTTCGCCCGCTACGACCCCGTCCTGCTCGGTCGCCTCTCGGCGCTCGTCTGCTCGATGTTCTTCCGGGTCATGTCCCGGGATCATCGCGCCACGCTGATGGAGGACATGACCTACATCCGCGGCATGCGGCCCGCCACGGGTGCCACGGTGCTGTCCTACCGCACGTTCCTCCGCGCTCTGCGTCTCGATGAGGAGTTGTGGCGGGAGGTGCGCCGGTCGGAACCGTTGGATCTACTCCGCCTGCAACGAGACTCGCGCATCGACGAGCTCTGCCGGGAAAGCTACCGGGTCAGTGCCTGACGCGAAGCCGACTTCCGTCGCCGTCACGGGATTCGTCGCTTTCGACCACCCGATGCTGGTCCGGGAGCTGCCGGACCGGGACACGGGCGCACTGGTGGACGACCGTCTGGCTGATCCGTGGCCACGACTCGGCGGAAGCGCGGCGAATGTCGCTCGCGCCGCCGCTTCGATCCTCGGGGACGCCACCGTGGTGAGCGGAGTGGGCGATGACAGCGCCGGCGTCCGGGCCCGCGCCGAGCTTGCCGAGGCGGGTGTCCGCACGGACGGCTTGGCCACCAGTCCGGGCCGCACGGCGTCATCCTGGCTCTTCCACGATCTCGGCGGCGGCTCGATGTCGTTCCTGGATCCGGGCGTCCTCTCCACGTGGCGTCTCACAGCGGCGCAGTTGCGCGTGCTGGACAGCGCTTCGTGGATATGTCTGACCGCTGGGCCGCCCGATGTGACAGACGCGGTGCTCGACCGGGTGGGTGGGCGGACACGGGTGCTGTGGCTGGTGAAGGCCGATCCTGGGTGTTTTCCGGACACGTTGAGAGCTCGTCTGCGCGCCCGTGCCGACGTGGTGGTGCTGAACCGCGCCGAGCGCGATTTCGCCGGCCTCACAGGACCGCCACGGAAAGCCGTCGTGATCACTGACGGCACAGGACCGGTGCGATTCGGGCACGCGGGACGCTGGGCTGTGCAGTCGGTCTCCCCCGTCGCCGTCGCCGACCCGACCGGCGCCGGGGACGCGTTCACCGGCGCGCTGGTCGCCGCACTGGCCGCTACGCAGGGCAGCGCCCTCGCCGCCGCGGTAGCCACCGCCCGGCTGAGGACCGCGGAATTCCTGGCAAGCCGGGCGGGAAGCGGTTGAGAGACCGGTCAGGAGGTGGCAGCGTGGCGCCGGTGCGGCAAGAGGCTCCGGGCGGCCGAGGCCACCGCGGGCCAGAGCGGTGGCTTGCTGACGCACGCCTTCTCGGAACGACCGTCGATGGAACCGTCGGCGTCATAGGTGTGGGTGATGAAGAGCGTGCCTTTGCGCCGATCGAGGATGTGCTCGGCGATCCCCTGCAGGGAAGGGTGCAAGGGTTGCCGCAAGAATTCGGCGGGCGTCATCCAGACGAGCTCGCCCTCGTCGGTTTGATGGGGCTCACCCGATGCGGAGTCCGCCGAGAAGTGATAGATCAGCCAGTTGTGCGGCTCGTCGGGGACCGGGGTCAGGTCGAGCAACACAGCTTCGAGCCTCATGTTGGTCACTGACAGCCCGGTCTCTTCGACCACCTCGCGCTGAGCTGCGGTGAAGGGATCCTCGTCGGGCTCCACCTTGCCGCCGACGGGATGCACGACGTTGGCCGCATACTTCCGCGTCGCGGATCGCCGCAGCACGAGCAGACGCCCGCCGCGTCTGATGAAGACGTTGGCGCAGACGATCTGATGGTGGACGGGGTTCGGCTTTCCGGTCACTGTCGCTTCCTCCGGGCGGGATCGCCGTGCCAGACGATGGATGTTCCGAAGATGGGAGCACCGTAGTCGCGCCGGGAAGGACGAGGCCAGCCCGACACCCACCCGAGCACTGCCGGATATATGACGGATCACCGGCCCGCGGGCTCCGGCCCCTGAGTGTCAGGATTCACAGCGGCGAGGCCGCCCGCGCTGCCGGCACGAAGGCGGCCGGCAATCTCCGCTTCATCGTCGCAGGGTTCGGCCCGCGCATTCGCGTGGCGGTTGCCGAAGCTCGGCGTCAACGCTCAAGTCCGGAGGTTGCGGGCCGATCTTGGTGGCCATGGCGGAGCACTTCATCGACCTGGGCAACCAGGTGCTGGGCGGGATCATCGGCCCGCATGCCGTGGTGCCGGGGTGGGCGGTCGTCGCGTGGCTCGTGGTCGTCTTCGCGGGGATTCTGGTGCCGGGGATCCAGGCGAAGATGGCGGCCGGGGACGACGACAAAGGCTGACATGCCGGGTCCGGTGGGGGCACCGGACCCGGCATGTCGGTGTCACGCCGCGGGCGGCGTGACCTTGAGCGTCATCAGCGGGATGAGACCAGTGATCTGGGTCTTGACCTCGATCTTGACGCCCGCGCCGGCCACCTTGACCGAGCTCTGCGGGTTGAGGGCGCTGTAGTAGCGCAGCGGGTCGGAGTCGTCGAAGACCGGGATGGCCTTCGACGACGGGACCGTGACCGGGACGCCGTTGCGGTGCAGCGTGATCTTGTCGGTCTTCTGCAGGCCGAACGTGGCGTCGAAGGGCTGGCGGCGATTGCTGGCCAGGGTGCCGTCCGCGAAGACGATCGGCGCCGGGCGGGCGTCGACCGGCAGGGTCAGGCCGGTGCCCGGGTGGCGGCTGGTGTTGTTGTTGCCGACCGCCGGGTTGACGTACCAGACCAGCAGGCCGTCCTGGTAGGGGAACCGCTCGGCCCAGTCGGGCTTGCTGTCGGCCCAGCCCCAGTTGTACGGGCCCAGCTTGAGCGTCTCGTCATAGCCCGTGTAGGTCCGGTACTCCGCCGCGTAGTAGGAGCCGTCGGCCAGCGGGACGACCACGGCCTCCGGGAGCGCGCTTGTCTCGGCGAGCGCCGCCGACCCGAGGGTCACGAGCTTGCTCTTGCCCGGGTTCACGGTCACGAAGGTGGACCAGCCCAGCCAGATCTTCTCCCACGCCCCCATGTAGCCGGGCGTCGAGCCGATCGTCGGAGAGCCGCGGCCCAGCCAGGAGCCGGAGGACATGAGCGTCCAGAAGCCGGTGCCGTTCTCGCCGCCGGCCGTGTCGTACAGGTCGGGCAGGCCCAGGTCGTGGCCGTACTCGTGGGCGAAGACACCCAGCCCGCCGTTCTCCGGCTCGGTCGTGTAGTCGCCGATCCACATGCCGGTGTCGCCGATCTGCACGCCGCCCGCGAGGTTGCCCGCCGGGCCCGCGGTGCCGGCGAGGTTGCTGAACGCGTACCACCGGTGGGCCCAGATCGCGTCCGGCCCCTCGGCGCCGCCGCCGGCCTCCTCGCCCGCACCGGCGTGGATGGCCTGGAAGTGGTCGACGTAGCCGTCGGGCTCGTTGAAGTTGCCGTCCCCGTCGAAGTCGTCGCGGTCCCAGACGTCGAACGTCTTCAGGTACGCCTTGATCTCCTCCGGCGTCTTGCCCGCGGCGACCTGCGAGTCGTACCAGGCCGTGGCACTGTCTTGGATGAAGTTCCAGTAGCCGTCCGACTCGGCGATCTCGTTGCTGCCGTAGCGCGCCTCGTTGTAGGGCACCTTCACCCAGTCCGAGACGTCGCCGCCGACCGTGTACCGGCCGCCCGACTGCTTGTAGTAGAAGTTCGTCATCGACTCCTTGTTCTTCGCGAACAGGAGCTGTTTGTAATAGGACGGGCTGAAGTCCGGCGCCCAGATCGTGGTGTTGTCGTCGGTCGCGTCGCCGTTCCAGTCGCGGTCGGGCGCCGGAATGGTGTTGTGCACCGGCCCCGGCGTGCCGCCCGCGGCGGGATAGACCTGATCGCCGAACTCGACCAGGAAGGTCAGGATCGGGTCGGTCTTGGTCTCCTTCTTGCGATACTCGACGAACTTGTTCGCGCCGAGCTTGATGACCTCGGAGCCGTTCCGCTGCTCGGTGCCGGTCTGGCCCGAGATCAGCTTCCGCAGCGCCTCGGTCCGCTCCGCCTCCCGCTCCTCGCCCAGCGGGTGCGGCAGATTGTCCTCCCCGAGCGACGCCTGCGGCTCGGCCTCGGCCGCCGTCGGTGCCGCATGCGCCGGACCCGCCGCCGGTCCGCCCAGAACCACCGCGAACGCAGCGGTCCCGGCCAGTATCTTCCTCTTCACGAGGGGTGCTCCCTTCCCCGGACAAGCCCTTCCCCGCGCGCAGGGGTGGGTGCACGGGGACCGGACTGATCGCACGCTCGCCGACCCCCGTTTCGAGCCGGCGACGCCGCCATAAAATCTCACGCATTTGCATGCGGCGATACGGCCGCGTGCGCGGATGGTCAGGCTTGTCCAGGAAGGAGAGTTGGTGCGCGCGATGGATCTTGACCCCGCGGGGCCGGGCCCGCCCTTGCGCCCACCCACCGTCGTGCCCCAGCCCGCGACGAATCCCCATGTACGGGCGGCAAGTAACTGAAGAACCGGGCCCACCGCCGCCCGCTGGGCGCGACCCACCCGCCGGCCCAGCTACATGAACGCGACCCCCGCGAGCATGCAACTCACCCAGCTTCGGGCAGCCCTACGGCGACCACATCGGGGCTGGTGGCACGTCGGCGGTCAGGCGACGGTGACGGGGGCGTGGGCGCGGGCCGCGTTGGTGCTTTTGATCATTTCGCCGGTGGTGGGGTAGGTGGCGGGCTCGGGCCAGCCCGACGGCTCCCACAGCGACCCCCGCTTGATCGACTGGGAGCAGTGCAGGAACAGCTCGTCCACCTCGACCTCGATGCCGATCGGCGCGTCTGTCCACTCGGGATCGCGGTGCAGCGCCGCGCGCCCGTTGACGCGCAGGGTTTCCAGGTGGCCGGGGACCATGAAGAGGAGGCCGACGTCCGGACACTGAAGAATGTTGCGGAGGCTGTCGAGGCGGCGGTTGCCCGGGCGGTCGGCGAAGGCGAGGCGCTGAGGGTCCAGGACGACCGCGGCGCCCGCAGGCTCGCCGCGCGGGGAGACGGTGACCTGGCCGTCGGGGCGGCGGGTGGCCAACAGGAAGAAGGTCGAGGCCTGGATGAAGCGGCCGCTGGCCTCGTCGATGACGCTGATGGCCTTGTCGCGGATGAAGGGGTGGGGCTCCTCGACGAGCTCGCGGAGTTCCGCCTCGGTGGTGATTCTCATCGGGCATCGCCGGAGCGGTGGCGGCCGATGGGGACGATCATCGGGGTCCGGGAGACGGGATCCGGGACGACGCGGCAGCGCATGCTGAAGACCTCCTCGACGACGGACTCGGTGAGCACTGCGCTGGGCTCGCCCGCGGTGACGACGGCGCCGGATTTCATGACGATCAAGTGGTCAGCGTAACGGGCGGCGAGGTTGAGCTCGTGAAGGACCATCACGACGGTGGCGCCCTCGGCCTCGTTGAGGTCGACGAGGAGGTCGAGGACCTCCACCTGGTGGGTCACGTCCAGATAGGTGGTGGGCTCGTCCAGGAGCAGGATGCCCGTACGCTGCGCCAGCGCCATGGCGATCCACACGCGCTGGCGCTGGCCGCCGGAGAGCTCGTCGACGCCCCGGGCGGCCAGCTCGAGGGTGCCGGTGGCCGACAGCGCGGCAGCCACGGCGTTGTCGTCGTCGGCGGTCCAGCGGCGGAACATGCCCTGGTGCGGGTGGCGGCCCCGGCTGACCAGGTCGGTGACGGTGATGCCGTCCGGGGCGATCGGGCCCTGCGGGAGGATGCCCAGCTTGAGCGCGACCTCCCGGCTCGGCGCCGCGTGGATGGACTTGCCGTCGAGGAGCACGGCGCCGGCCGACGGTGGCAGGAGCCGGGCCAGGCCGCGCAGGAAGGTCGACTTGCCGCAGGCGTTGGGGCCGACGATGACGGTGACCTTGCCCCGGGGGATCTCCAGGGTGAGGTCGGTGACGACGCGCCGGTCGCCGTAGCCGAGGGAGAGCCCCTCGGCCTGCAGGGTGGACGGTGCGGGCACGGTCATCCTCCTCGTCCGGTGCGGTTGGCCGTGGCGAGCAGCCAGAGCAGGTAGGGCGCCCCGACGACGCCGGTGATCACGCCGGCCGGGTAGGGGGTGCCGCCGACCAGGTGGGCGCCGATGAAGTCCGCGGCCAGGACGACCACGGCCCCGATCAGGCCGGCGGGCAGCAGGGTGGGACGGCCGGTCCCGATGAGGCGTACGGCGATGGGGCTGGACATGAACGCCACGAACGCCACCGGCCCCGCGGCGGCCGTGGCCACGCCGGCCAGGCAGACGCCCACGACGAGCAGGGCGAGCCGGTTGCGCTCGACGTTCATGCCGAGTCCCTTGGCCACGTCGTCGCCGAGCTGGAGCCCCGCGACGGCGCGGCGCAGGATCAGCGCGGCGGGCACCAGGATCAGCATGGCCACCGACAGGGGCTTGACCTGGTCCCACGTACGCCCGTTGAGGCTGCCGACGAGCCAGATGAGCGAGTCCTGGGCGGTGCGCACGTCGGCCCGGGTGAGCAGGAACGACGTGACGCTGGCGAGCGCCGCCCCGACCCCGATGCCGACCAGGACGAGCCGGTAGCCGCCGACGCCCTGGCGCCACGAGAGCACGTACACGAGGGCCGACGTGAGCAGCGCGCCGCCCAGCGCCATGGCGGAGGCGGTCAGGCTGCTCACCGACAGGATCGCGATCGCGAGGACGGCCGCCGAGCTCGCCCCCGCCGTCACGCCGATGACGTCGGGGCTGGCCAGCGGGTTGCGTACCAGTTGCTGGAAGATCGCCCCGGCCAGGCCGAACGCGAGCCCGACCAGCACGGCCACGACGGCCCGGGGCAGGCGCAGCGTGTGGACGATGTAGTCGACCTGCGGCGGCGTGGGCTGCCCGAGCAGGGACCGCACGATGTCCGGCAGCGAGATCTGGAACGAGCCGTAGGACAGCGACAGCGCGAAGAGCGCGACGACAAGCGCGAGCAGGATCAGCGAGACGACCCGGACGCGCCGGGTCTCGCGGCGGCGCTCGGCCACCACCGGGGACGCGGTCACAGCTCCGCCAGCCGCTTGCGCCGGGCCAGCGCCACGAAGATCGGCGCACCGATCACGGCGGTGACGATGCCCACCTGGACCTCGCCCGGGTTGGCGATGACCCGGCCGAGCACGTCGGCCAACAGCAGGAGCAGAGGAGCGAACAGCATCGAGTACGGCAGGAGCCAGCGATGATCGGGACCGGTGATCATGCGCGCGACGTGCGGGACGACGAGTCCGACGAAGCCGATCGGCCCCGCCATCGCGGTCGCCGTGCCGCACAGAAGGACGACGGCGATCGCGGCGATGACCCGGGCCGTGGCGACGTTCTGACCGAGCGAGGCGGCCACGTCGTCGCCGAGCGCCAGCGCATTGAGCGAGCGCGTCGAGGCCAGCGCGATGACGATGCCGACCGCCACGAAGGGCAGGCCCTGCAGCGCGATGTCCATGCCGCGCCCGGCGAGCGAGCCGACCTGCCAGAAGCGGAACTGGTCGAAAGTGGCGACATCGGTGAGCAGCACGGCCGTGGTCAGGGAGGTGAGGGCGGCCGACATCGCGGCACCGGCGAGGGCGACCTTGACGGGCGTCGCGCCGCCGCGGCCCAGCGAGCCGATCGTGTAGACGACGACCGAGGCGACCGCCGCCCCGGCGAAGCCGAGCCAGACGTAGCCGGTCAGGCTGCTGATGCCGAGGACGCTGATGCCGAAGACGACGAAGAGGGCCGCCCCGGCGTTCACGCCGAGGATGCCCGGGTCGGCCAGCGGGTTGCGGGTGACGGCCTGGATCACGGCGCCGGCCAGACCCAGGGCGGCCCCGGCGAGCAGGCCGACCACCGTACGCGGGATGCGCGACTCGGTGATGATCAGATGCTGGCCGTTGTCGGGGTTCGGGTGGAAGAGCGCGTCCATCACCGTCCCGAACGGGATGTGCTGGGCGCCCACCGTGAGGCTGAGCAGTGCCGCCGCGGCGAGCGCCGCCGCGCTCACCACGAGTCCCGTGGAGAGCGCGGCGGTGCGCCGGACGCGAGTGTCCGGCATCGTCGTCAGCCCAGGGCGCCGGCGAGCAGCGGCGGCACCTTCTCCAGGGCGTACTTGAGACCCAGGACCGAGTTGCTGGAGAACGCGGCGGAGATGTCCTTGTCGTCGAGGTAGACGACGTGGCCGGCCTTGACCGACGGGACGGCCTGCAGCAGCTTGTCGGCCTTCACCTGGTCGGCGGTGAGGCCGATCATGAAGACGGTGGTGAGGTCGGCGTCGAGGGTGTTGAGCTGCTCGTTCGACAGGTTGACGAAGAAGCTGTCCTTCTTCAGCGCCTCGACCTCGGGCGCCGAGGTGAAGCCGAGCTTGGTGAGGAAGTCGACGCGGCCGTCGCCGGAGACGTAGGCGCCCCAGCCCTGGCTCGTCTTCACGCCCGCCGTGACGGTCTTGCCGGCGAACTGCGGGTTCGCCGCGGCGACCTGCTGGAACTGAGCGTCCAGGTCGGACTTGAGCTGCGTCGCCTCGGCCGACTTGCCCAGCGCCTTCCCGACCATCTCGAGCTGCTGCTCCCAGGTCGTCTTGTAGGCCTCGCCGCCCTGGGGGATGTCGACCACCGGCACGCCGAGCGCGGCGAGCTGGTCGTAGCGCGCCTTGTCGCCGCTCGAGCGGGTGTCCAGGATCAGGTCGGGCTGCAGCGCCGCGATCTTCTCCATGTCCAGCTCGAGGGTGCCGAGCTTCTCCGGCGGGGTCGTGTACTTGCCCTGGTTCCAAGCGCCCTGGCCGTCGCCGCCGAAGGCCAGCCAGTCGGCGTCGCCCACGGGCTGCACGCCCAGCGCGAGCGCGACCTCGGCGTCGCTCCAGCCCAGGGTGACGACCTTGGTGGGCTGCTTCTCGACGGTCACGTCGCCGAAGGCGGTGGCGATGGTGACCGGGAACTGCCCGGCGGAGGAGGCGGAGGCGGCCGGCTCGGCGGCGCTGTCGTCATCCGTCCCGGTCGTCGAACAGGCACTCAGGGCAACGGCGGTGGCCACGCCGGCGAGGAACAGCCGGCGGCTCCGGGACGGGACGAAACGCATGGGGGGAGACTCCACGATGAGGTGATGAAGGGTTGCCTTACCTAACAGGCAGGCTACGTGGATCTTCAAGTCCGTGGGGCGGACGTCACAAATCGTTATTGAGCTGGGAGAGTTGCGCTTTGTCCGGCTTCCCGCTGGGTGCGAGCGGGACGCGATCGACGAGGGTCACGGTCCGAGGCACCGCATGATCACCCAGCCGTACGCCGACCAGCTTGCGCAACATGTCCGGGTCGGGCGTTCTCCCGGTCGCCGGCACCACGTACGCGTGCACCGCCTCACCCGTCGTCTCGTCCGGAGCTCCCACCGCGTACGCCTCGGCCACCGTGGCATCGGAAGCCAACACCCGCTCCACCGCGCCCGCATGCACCAGGATCGCGTTGACAATGATCACGTCCCGGGCCCGCCCGGACAGTCGCAGATACCCGTCGGTGCCCAGCGAGCCGAGGTCGCGCGTGCGCACCCAGCCGTCGACGAACACCTCGGCCGACTCGCCGGGGTCCTCCCAGTACGAGGAGGCCTGGGCGGGAGCCCGCACATAGACCTCCCCGTCGCGGACGGCCACCTCGACCGCCGGGCGGCCGACCGTCTCCAGGACCGCCGGATCGGCCAGCATCTCCCCCGGCGTGGCCATGGCGATCATCGACGTCTCGGTCTGGCCGTAGCCGTGGAAGAGCACCGGCCCGAGCACGTCCAGGGCCTCCGCCAGCCGGCCCGGGGCGAGCGGCGAGCCCGAGACCATGAGCGCCCGCAGGTGACTCAGGTCCGCCGGCTGCTCGCGTTGCGCCCGGACGAGCCGGTGCAGCTTGCCGACGGTGATCACGCTCGCCGTGGCCCGATGCTCGGCCAGGGCGTCCGGGAAGACCGGGCGCGGCGCGACGACCAGGGTGCCGCCGGCGGCCAGCGCGAGCACGCCGTATTCCAGCATCACCTGGCTGGCCAGCGAGCCGAAGACCAGGTAGCGCTGGAGGCGGGGGGCCAGCTCGGCGATCGCCGGGGGCCAGCGGTCCGGGTACGGGGCCCAGGCCGCCGACATCGCCGCGTACGTCTGGACCGCACCCTTCGGCGTGCCGGTGCTCCCGCTGGTCCAGATGATCCGCGCGGGGTCCCCGGGCCGCCCGGCCGCCCGCAGCGGCTCGTCCTCGTGCTCGAGCAGCGACGCCAGCCGCGATTCATCGAGGACAAAATCGGCAAGCGGTGCGGATTGCCCGCCGGACACCCGGGCCCCGACGGCGAAAGCGGCCATGGTGGCGGCGAACGCGGGCGCTGTGACACCGAGCGAGAGCACGACGCCCACCCCGGGCCCGACGCCGGCAGCCCGCAACCCCGCAGCGATCCGCCGGATCAGTACCGACATCTCAGAAGCGGTGGTGACGACCGGCCCGTCCTCGAAGACCGGGCGGTCACCCCCGGCGGCCAGGAGATCGAGGACGGGCTGCGGCCAGACGTCAGAGGGCATCGGCGAGGACGCCCTTGACGAAGACCTCGAGCGGCTGCTGGTGCACGGCCGGCAGGTCCCAGTTGTTCTCCAGGTTCTCGGCCAGGTGGTGCTCGGCGACGATCCGCCCGTCCCGCAGCACCCGGACGACAGGGTGCAGATAACTGGCGTCGTGCGCGGCCGACGCGTCGTTCTCGGCGACCCGCGGCACGGTGATGTCGAAGGGGTCCACCTGATCGTGGTCCGGCCCGTACTCCAGGGTGACCACGAACGCGAACACGTCCGGGTACGCCTCCCGCAGATACGCCACCGGCATCTCCTGGAGATAGCGGGCGGTCTCGCCGTCCACCACGACGACATCGGCGAGCACCGCGAACTGCTGCCACAGGGCCGACGTCACGTTGATGCGCGCGATGATCGCGTCGGTTATCGCCTCCGGCGACAGGGCGATCTCCCGGTACGGCCACGGCTGCCCGTGGTGCCGTTCCCGCAAGATGTGGTGCAGGGCCCGGGTGGCGTAGCGGAAGCCGTGGATGAACCCGTTCGTCGACTTCTTGAAATCGCGCTGCTGGCTGAGCGTGCCGGCGAAATAGAGCCCGGGCACGTTCACCGACTCGAAGGCCGGGGTCTGCGCTGGGAACCGGTCCTTGATGACCAGTTCCGGCCGCGCCGACCCCTCGAACGGCGACGCGTCGAACTGGAAGCCGGTGCACAGGATGACGCGGTCGTACTCGAGCTCGCGCAGTTTCTCGACCGTCCGGGCGTACCGGAAGAGCACCCGGAACCCGCCGCCCGCCCGGCGGCTGATCTCCTCGACCGTGCCGTCCAGGACGGCGTTCTGCGACTTGAGCTGATAAGTGTCGAGGAAGTTGTTGTTCACCGCGCGCAGATGCCCGACGTAATGCGACTGCCAGGCCAGCTTGATGGAGTGCGGGCCGGCCACGTGAATGGTGGCGGCCGTCTCGACGAGCGCGTCCGCGGTCTCGAAGGCCGAGTTGCCCTTGCCGATGATCAGCACCCGCTGATTGGTGAAGCCGGAAGGGTCGACGCTGACGGTGTCGTAGCGCTCGGCGAGGTCGGCGCCCGGGATCGGCGGCACGTAGAGCTGCGAGACGCCGGTGGCGACGACGACCTGTTTCGCTTCCCGGATCTGGTCACCCGAGCGCACCACGAAACCGCCGTCGTCGCGGGAAACCGACGTCACCCGGGTGTCGTAGACGACGTTCAGGCCGCGCGCGAAGTCGCCGAGATAGCGCACGAGATCGTCCGCCGCCGGGAAATAGCGCTTGCTGTAGTTCTTGAAGAGCAGCGCCGGATCATCGGTCAGCAGCGAGTTCCAGTCCGAGCGCAGATTGAACTCCGGGTCGTCGGAGCCGGTCCACACCTTGTTGATGGAGATCAGCTGCCGGTGCCGCGGATAGGTCTCGAAGAACGTGCCGGGCCGGGGTCCGGCCTCCAGCACCACATAGTCGTGACCGTCGCGCGCGAGCAGGGCGGCGAGCTGCAGACCCGCCGGGCCGGCCCCGATGATCAGGTAGTCGTGCGTCATGCGCCGCAACCTACTGAGCCGATTTCAGAGCGCTCTGAGAAATCGTCTCTAGCGTCCGGTCCCATGACGATTGAGGTGGATCTGGCGGCGCCGTTGCGCACCGCCGACCTGCGCGCGGCGGCCGGCCCGGTGACGGTCGTGATCGGGGCGGAGGTCCGGGACAGTGTCGCGGCCGGCCGCGCCTTCCTGAGCAAGGCGCTGGGCGACGACCGCGCGATCTACGGCGCCACGACCGGGTTCGGGGCGCTGGTCGGGTACGCGGGCCGGGCCGACCAGCGCGACCAGGCCGACAACACCCTCGCCCACCTCGGGGCGGGCCAGGGCCCGGACGTCGCCCCGGACGTCGTGCGCGCCACGCTGCTGGTCCGCGCCCGATCCCTGGCCCACGGGGCGTCGGGCGTCTCGCCGCACGTGCTCGACGCGCTGGCGGCCGCGCTGGGCACGACGTTCACGCCCGCGATGCCCCGGCTCGGTTCGGTCGGCGCCAGCGGGGACCTGATCCCGCTCGGGGCCGCGGCCCAGGCGTTGCGCGGCCGGGGTCACGCCTATGTGGACGGTGAGCGGCTGCCCGCCGCCGAGGCGCTGGCCCGGGCCGGGCTCGAGCCGCTGCCGCTCGACGGCCGGGACGCGCTCGCGCTGGTCAACGGCACGTCGCTCACCACGGCCGCGCTGGCTCTGGCCCTGGACCGGGTCCGGACGTCGCACCGCGTGGTGCAGACGTTGAGCTGCCTGCTGGCCGATCTGCTGGGCTGCGACCCGCAATTCCTGGACGCCTCGCTCCTCGCGGCCTATGGCCATCGGGGCACGATCGATGTCGGCGCGGCGATGCGCTCTCTCCTGAACGGGACGAAATCCTCGGGTAAGAGACCGCTGCAGGAGCCCTACAGCATCCGCTGCGCGCCGCAGCTGCTCGGCGCGGCCGAGGACGCTTTGCGCTACGTCGACGGCGTCGTCGCCGCGGACCTCGGTGGCGTGAGCGACAACCCGCTGTTCTTCCCCTCCGACGACAAGGTCGTGCACGGCGGCAACTTTTTCGGCCAGCCCGCCGCGTTCGCCGCCGACGTGCTGTCCATGGTGGCCGCCCAGGTCGGCAACCTGGCCGAACGGCAGCTGGACCTGCTGGTGGACCCGGTGCGCAACGGCGGGCTGCCACCCATGCTGGCGGCCGGCCCGGGGCAGCAGCACGGGCTGCAGGGCGTGCAGCTGGCGTCGACCGCGCTGATCGCCGAGATCCGGCGCGACTCGGTGCCCGCGAGCCTGCAGAGCCTCCCCACCAACCTGCACAACCAGGACGTCGTCCCGCTCGGCACCCAGGCCGCCCTGCGCGCGCTCGACCAGGCGGAACTGCTCCGGCTGATCACCGGCTCGCTGGGACTCGGGCTCCGGCAAGCGGTGCACGTGGGCGCCCGCCGGCCCACGGCGGCGGGCTGCGACCGTACCCTCCGGGCCCTGGAGGAGATCGCCCCGATCGACCCGGACCGGCCGCTCGACGCGGATGTCCGCACGGCGGCCGCGATTCTCGAAAGGCTTGAAAACTCTCTGATTTCCGGCTCGTACGGTGACCGCCGTGACGCTTGATTACCTGATCATCGGGGCCGGGCCGGCCGGTCTTCAGCTCGCCGCCCTGCTCGAGGCCGACGGCCAGCGCGACTATCTGGTGCTGGAGGGTGCGGACGCGCCGGGGGCGTTCTTCGCCACCTATCCGCGGCACCGCCAGCTCATTTCCATCAACAAACGGCACACGGGTACGGACGACCCCGAGCTGAATCTGCGGCTCGACTGGAATTCCCTGCTCACCGACGACCCGGCGCTGCTCTTCACGGCCTACACCGAGAAGTACTTCCCTTCGGCCGACGTGATGGTGCAGTACCTCGCCGATTTCGCGGCGAAGACGGGCGTCAGGGTCAGCTACGGCACCCGGGTGACGCGGGTGTCCAAGAACGGCGACCTCTTCACGGTCGAGGCCGGCGACCAGAGCTGGCAGGCGCGGGCGGTCGTCGTGGCCACGGGCGTGTCGAAGACCTACGAGCCGGCCATTCCCGGATTCGAGCTGGCCGAGGGCTACGACGTGATGAGCGTCGACCCCCGCGACTATCTCGACCAGAAGGTGCTCATCATCGGCAAGGGCAACTCCGCCTTCGAGACCGCCGACAACCTCATGGAGACCACGACGCTGATCCATCTCGCCGGGCCGAGCTCGGTCCGGATGGCGTGGCGCACCCATTACGTCGGTCACCTGCGCGCGGTGAACAACAACTTCCTCGACACCTATCAGCTCAAGTCGGCCAACGCGATCCTCGACGGCACGGTCAGGAGCATCGAGCGCGACGGTACGGGCTACAAAGTCACGTTCAGCTTCTCGCGGGCGAACGAGGTCGTGAAGGACCTGCACTACGACCGGGTGCTGGCGTGCACGGGATTCCGGTTCGACGCCTCGATCTTCGACGATTCGGCCCGGCCGGAGCTGGCCATCCGGGACCGGTTCCCGGCGCAGACCGAGGAATGGGAGTCGGTGAACGTCCCGGGACTGTTCTTCGCCGGGACGATCTCGCAGGAGCGCGACTTCAAGAAGTCGACGAGCGGATTCGTGCACGGTTTCCGGTACGCGGTCCGGGCCCTGCACCGCGTCCTTTCCCGCCGGTACGACGGCAAACCGTGGCCCTTCGCCGCTCTCGACGCCACACCGGACGCCCTCACCGCGGCCGTCATCGAGCGGGTCAACCGCACCTCCGCGCTGTGGCAGCAGTTCGGCTTCCTCGCCGACGTCGTCACGGTCGCCGGGGCGGACGCGCGCTACCACGAGGAGGTGCCGGTCGACTACTTCGCGACGGCCGGGCTCTTCACCGCCGACCACGACTACGACCAGGCGTTCGTGGTCACCCTCGAGTACGGCCCCGAGCACGACCAGGTCGACCCGTTCGACATCACGGTGACGCGCGTGGCGCAGGACGTGCCGGGGCAGGCGCACGACGCCGCGTACCTGCATCCGGTCGTCCGCTATCACCGCGAGGGTCAGCTGGTCAGCACCCATCATGTCGCCGAGAACCTGGAGAACCGGTGGGACCGGCCGGAGGGCCACGTGCGGCCGCTGGCGGAGTTCGTCGGCCGGTGCCTGTCCGGCGCCGAGGGCTGACATGAACCCCGTGCACGAGGACTTCTTCGCGGGCGGCGCGGGGTCGGAGCGGACCGTGGCCGCCAACGAGCGGGCCTTCGCGCGGCGGTGGCTCGTGCCCCGGGTGCTCCGGGCGACCGGCGAGCGGGACCTGCGCACCACCGTCGCCGGCACCCCGCTGAGTACGCCGATCCTGGTGGCCCCGACCGCCTTTCACCGGCTCGCGCATCCGGACGGCGAAGCCGCCACGGCGCGCGGGGCCGCGGCGGCGGGCACCGCGATGGTGGTCAGCATGGCCGCCACGCGGCCGGTCGAGGCGATCGCGGCGGCGGGCGGGACGCTGTGGTTCCAGCTCTACCCGCAACCCGACCTCGACTTCACCGAGTTGGTGATCAAGCGCGCCGAGTCGGCGGGCTGCCGCGCGCTCGTGGTCACCGTGGACTCCCCGGTGTTCGGACGGCGCGAGCGCGACCTGCGCAACGGGTTCACGGACCTGCCGCCCGGGCTCGCGTGCGAGAACATGCGCGACGCCACGGGCCGGGTCCGCCCGATCGCCATGGACGCCGGGCTCGGCTGGGACCGGATCGCCTGGCTGCGCGGCGTGACGGGACTGCCGATCCTGCTCAAGGGCGTGCTGCACCCCGCGGATGCCCGGCTCGCGGTGGAGCACGGAGTCGCCGGCGTGATCGTGTCCAACCACGGCGGACGCCAGCTCGACGGCGCCATTCCGACGCTGGACGCGCTGCCGCCGGTCGTCGCCGCGGTCGACGGACGGATCCCGGTGCTGCTGGACGGGGGCGTGCGGCGGGGCACCGACGTGGCCGTCGCGCTGGCCCTCGGGGCGGTCGCGGTGCTGGTGGGGCGGCCGGTGGTGGACGGGCTCGGGGCGGGCGGGGCTTCGGGCGTACAGGAGACTCTGCAGCGGCTCACCGCCGAGCTGGACCACACCCTGGCCCTGGCCGGCGCGCGCCGCCCGGCCGACCTGACGCCCGATCAGGTCGTGACCTTGTGAAGGCCGTCGTCGCCCTCCGCGAGTGGATCTTCGAGCGGGTCAACGGCACCGAGGGCATCCCCGTGCCCGGCCCGCTGGTCGGGGCCGAGGACTTCGAGCGGGTCTACAGCGATCCGGCCGCCGACGGGCGCAGCCGCGGGGCCGGCCTGTCCGACCTGTTCTGGTACTGGCTGGCGCCCGGCCCGCAGATGCACCAGGAACACCTCGAGCCCGGCGAGCGGTACAAGACGGTCGCGCGGACGACGCGGCAGGTGCTGGCCGTGCCGCACGCGCGCTCGGACGAGCTGGCGACGGCCGCGACCCGGCGGGCCCTCGACGCGCTGCCGGCGGGCCGGATCAGCCACGTGCGGCTGCGGGACCTGATGATGCCGGTCTGGGCGGAGGTCGCGTACGAGCTGGTGTTCGGTGGTCCGTGCCCGCCCGCCGTACGCGATCTGATCGTGGCCAACGCGGCCGACGTGGTGACCGCGCTGAAGGGGATGAGCCTGCGGCACATGTCCCGGCGGGACCGGCTGACGAAGTATCTGCTGGACCGGATCGACGCGGGGACGTGCCCGGTCGTCCTTCCGCCGCCGTTCAGTGCGCTGGAGACCGCCTGGTATCTGCAGGGCGCCTTCTTCAACACGGCCGTCGTGCAGATGTCGGAAGCCATGGCGCACGTTCTGTTGTGCTCCTCGGACATTTCAGACACCTCCGATGCCGGGCTGGATCGGCTCATCGACGAGACGCTGCGGGTCCACCCGTTGTTCGGCATCGCGCACCGGATCACGTCCGCGCCGATCGCCGTGGGTGATCATGTTTTGCCGACCGGGTCCGTCCTGCTGTTCAACTATCTGGCTTATCAACGCACCGGGCCGGCCGCGGACGATCATTTCGATCCCGACCGCTGGCTGTCTCTGCACCGGCGGGACGCCCATTTTGTCCCCTACGGCGTGACGGCCAACCGGGCGTGTCCGGCGCGCGGGTCGGCACCCGTCCAGCTGCGCGCCGCGACGCGGGAAGTGCTGCGGCGGTTCTCGGTGAGTTCGTCGGCGGTGCACACGCGGTCGCTGCCCAGCCGCGGGCCCGCGTACCTGGTGCCGCGGGATCTCCCCGGTCCCGGCCGCGGCCGGCTCGCCCTCATGCGGCAGCGGGACCGGTTCTTCGACGTGGGCCGGTCGCTCAAGCAACTCGTCTGCGGCACCTGGATGGTCGTCGACGCCCGGCGCCGGAAGCTGTGCACCACCTATTTCGAGGAGGCAAGCGCGTGACCCCCACCGAGCTGGCGCCGCGGTTCTTCATCGCGGTCGCGGTCATCCTGCTCTTCTGCCGGCTCGTCGCCTGGCTCCTCGGCCAGGTCGGCCAGCCGCCCGTGGTGAGCGAGATGCTCGCGGGCGTGCTGCTCGGGCCCTCCCTGCTCGGTCTGCTGTGGCCGGACGCGCAGGGCGCCCTCTTCCCCGCTCCCCTGCTGCCGGTCCTCTACGTGGTCGGCCAGGTGGGCCTGGTCCTGTTCATGTTCCAGGCCGGGTACGCCTTCTCCTCGCACCGGACGCCGAAGCTCGCCGGGACCGCGGGCGCGGTGTCGCTGGCCGGCATCACCGCGCCGCTGCTGCTCGGCGTGCTCCTCGTGCTGGGCACCGCGGGCTTCGTCCCGATCCAGGCCGAGGGCACCTCGCTGGGCGTGTCGGCGGCGTTCGTCGGCGTGGCCCTGGCGATCACCGCCTTCCCCATGCTCGCGCGGATCATCACCGAGCGCGGGCACGCGGGCACCCGGCACGGCTCGCTCGCCCTGGCCAGCGGCGCCGTCGACGACATGGTCGCGTGGATCATGCTGGCCGTGGTGCTCGCCGTCGCCTCGGGGTCGGCCGGGCCGGCGCTCGTCACGGCGGGCGGCTCGGTCCTCTTCGGCCTGGCCCTGTGGCTGGGCGGGCGCCGGGCCACCGGGGCCGTCATGGCTCTCCCGTCGGACGGCGCCCGGCTGCTCGGCACGGTGGCCCTGCTCTTCCTCGTCGCCTGGTACACCGACGAGATCGGGCTCTACGCGGTCTTCGGCGCCTTCGCCGTCGGCGTGGTCATGCCGCGGACGCCGGCGACCGAGAAGGTCGTGGGCACCCTGACGCCCGTGGCCACGACGGTGTTCCTGCCGCTCTTCTTCACCTACTCCGGGCTGCGGACCGAGTTCGCGCTGCTGGGTGACCCGGCCGTGCTCGGCTTCGCCGCCGCCTGCGTCACGGTCGCCATCGCCGGGAAGTTCGGCGCCTGCTGGGCCGCGGCCCGGCTGCGCGGCGAGCCCAACGAGGTGGCGCTGCGGGTCGGCGCCCTGATGAACGCGCGTGGCCTGATGCAGCTGATCGCCCTCAACGTGGGACTGGACGCGGGCATCGTGAACCCGTCGCTCTTCACGGTGCTGGTGCTGGTCGCGCTCGTCACCACGCTCATGACGACGCCGCTGCTCAGCTGGTTCGACAGGCGTCCTCTTTCTACACCAGTTGCCCCATCATTTGAAGAGACAAGTTTCACTAGACAATGACTCCGGTCTATATGCCATGGTCGTGGCATGAATCGCCTCCTGCTCGTCGAGGACGACGCGGACCTGCGCGGCATGGTCGCCGAGACGCTGACCGACGAGGGCTACGTCGTCGACCAGGCCCCGGACGGCCAGCGCGGGCTGCACCTGGGCCTCACCCGGCCGTACGACGTGATGGTCATCGACCGGCTCCTGCCCGCCCTCGACGGGCTCGACCTGGTGCTGCGGCTGCGCTCCCGGGCCGTCCCCGCCCGGGCGCTCATGCTCACCGCCCTCGGCACGGTCGGCGACCGGATCGCCGGCCTCGACGCGGGCGCCGACGACTATCTGGTCAAACCCTTCGACCTCGACGAGCTCAGCGCCCGCATCCGCGCCCTGTGCCGCCGCACCTCCGACTCCACCGAGGTGCTGCGGCTCGGGGCGGGCCTGCTCGACCTCTCCCTCCGCGACGCCGTCCTGCCCGACGGCACCCGGATCGCGTTGTCCGCCCGCGAGTTCGAGCTGCTGCACGTCCTCGCCGCCCGCCCGCACACCGTCCACTCCCGATCCGAGCTGCGCGCCCGGGTCTTCGACGAGGCGGCCGCGGCGTCGCTCGTCGACACCTACGTCTACTACCTGCGCCGCAAGCTCGGCCGCTCGGTCATCCGCACCGTGCACGGGCTCGGCTACCGCATGGGAACCCTGTGACCACTTCGTTCGAACAGTCCGCCCTGCGCCGGGCCCGGTTGCGGGTCACGCTGTGGGTCGGCGTCACCATCTCGGCGCTGCTCACGCTCGGCGGCGGCATCTCCTACACCGCCCTCCTGCACAGCCAGGAGGAGCAGATCGCCCGCGAGCTCAGCTACGGCGCGGCCTACGGCACCATCGCCGGGCCGCCCGGCTGCAGCTGGATCATCCTGTACGAAGCCGGCGTCGCCGACACCGGTCGCAACGCCCCGCCGCCCGGACTCCCCCTGCGATCCGCCCTCGACGACGTCGCCCGCACCGGCGCGGTCCGCACCGACGAGCTGACCCGCAACGGCACCACCTATTACGTACGCACCCAGCCGCGCGGCACCGCCGTCGTCCAGGCCGTGTTCGACGCCCGGTTCCAGCTCTCCGACCGCCGGCACCTGCTCGCCGCCTTCGCCCTCGCCGCGGTCGCCGGCTTCCTGGCCGCCCTGCTCACCGGCATCCTCGTCGGCCGCCGCGCCGTGGCCCCGCTGGCCGAGGCCCTGGGCCGCCAGCGCCGCTTCGTCGCCGACGCCAGCCATGAGCTCCGCACCCCCATCGCCCAGGTCCACACCCGCGCCCAGATCCTCGCCCGCCGCGCCCGGGGCGACGCCGACCGCCGCGACTACGACCGCCTGATCGCCACGACCCGCCGCCTCGGCGAGATCGTCGACGAACTCCTCCTGTCGGCCCGCCTCGCCGCCGCCCCCGGCGACAGCCGGCCGACCGAACCCGTCGACCTGAGCCGCCTTGCCTCCGAAGCGGTGGCCGGCGAAACCGACCGCGCCGCCGAGAAGAACGTCCACGTGCACCTGTCCGTGCCGGGAGCGCCGGTCCTCGTGCCCGGCATCGCCTCGGCCCTGCACCGGGTCGTCAGCGAACTCCTCGCCAACGCCCTCACCCACACCCCGTCCGGCGGCCGGATAGACGTCACCCTGCACACCACCCGCCGCGGCGCCCACCTCATGGTCACGGACACGGGGGCGGGCTTCGACCCGGCCGACGCCGAACGCCTCTTCGACCGTTTCCACCGGGGCGCCGGCGCGGGTGACCGCCGGTTCGGGCTGGGGCTGGCCCTCCTGCGCGAGGTCGTCACCAGCCACGGCGGCACGATCGCCGCCGAAGCCCACCCCGGCGCGGGCGCGACCTTCACGGTCCGCCTCCCCACCACGTCCGCGCCTGCGCCCCCGCCCACTCCCGTCCCCGTAGCCCGCCCCGCCTGATCCCGCGCCCCGCCCGACGCGGCGCCCGCCGCCCGTCCCGGCCATCCCGCGCCCCGCCTGCGCGGCGCCCGTCGCCCGCCCCGCCATCCTGCACCCCGCCCGACGCGGCGCCCGCCGTCGCCTGTCGCCCGCCTCGCCTGACCAGCGATCCGGGTGCCGGTGCACCTCGGCCGGCCGCTCATCGGTCGGCGGAGCGCCCGGCGCCGAGCGAACAACCGACACGCGCCGGACGGTGAGCGAACGGCCGCGCGCAGGACGACGAGCCAATCACCATCACGCGGCGCCACCACAAGCGACCACCGCGCGGCGCCACCACAAGCGACCACCGCGCGGCGCCACCACAAGCGGCCACCGCGCGGCATCACCGCGAGCGACCGATGGCACGAGCCCGGCCGCCTGCGTCACGCAGCCCGGCGGCACCGCGAGCAACCATCGAGCGACGGAATCGCGAGCCACCGACGCGTGGCAAAACCGCGAGCGGTCGGTCATCGCAGGCTCGGGCCGGACGGTCGTCGA
The DNA here is from genome assembly GCF_030709675.1 of Symbioplanes lichenis. GTDB lineage: Bacteria > Actinomycetota > Actinomycetes > Mycobacteriales > Micromonosporaceae > Actinoplanes > Actinoplanes lichenis. Next base: position 36,600 of record NZ_JAUZQD010000020.1, on the reverse strand, counting down.
ATCCGGCCGACATCGCGGTGTCGGGCAAGAACGAGACGAACGCGGGGCGGGCGGAGTGGTCAGGGCGTCTCGCGGGCCGCGTCGGACGGGGGCTGCTGCATCCACCACTCCGTGAACTGGCGGGCCTGCCCGTTGGTGTCGAGGCGGAGCACCCACATGTTGTGGAAGATCTGGGCGAGCTCGGTGTAGACCGTGCGCGCCGCCACCACGGCCAGCTCGTCGGTCACGATGACGGGATGCCACTCGAAGGTCGTCGAGCCCGGGTTGTCCTTGCGCTGCAGCCAGCACTTGACGATCTCGTCGCGCCCCAGCCACGGCTTGGCCCACGGCTCGGTGAAGTAGGCGGCGTCCTCGGCGAAGAGGCCCCCGATGTCGTCCGGGTCGTTGGACTCCCAGGCCGCCCGGTAGCTGGCCACCCAGCCGGTGACCGCATCGAGACTGGTCATTGTCCCTCCTTCGCCGCCCCCATCATGTCACCCCGCCCCGCGCCGGCACTCTCACCGCCGCGCGGCTCGCCATCTCGCTCAGCTCGCCGCCCCGCGCCCGGCGGCAACTCGACCCGCGGCGAGGCTCGCGAGCCCAATCCGACAGCCGCCCGCGCCCGCAGCCCACAGCCCGGCGAAACTGGACCCGCGGCGCGCTGAAATCGGCTCGGTCAGACAGCCGCCCGCGCCCCGGACGGCTCGATCAGACAGCCGCCCGCGCCACGGCGGCACCGGACCCGCGGGCGTGGTGGAACCGGCTGGCCGGGGCCGGGCTGCTACGCGAACTCGACCACACCCAGGCCGGCCTGCTCGTCCTCGGCACCCTCGCCGGGACGACCGATCAAGGTGCCTCCCGGGTGGCGGCGAAACTCGGATCGGCGTAATTGGCCAGCTCGATCAGGTTGCCGTCCGGGTCACGCACGTAGACGCTGATGATCGGGCCCCGGGCCCCCGTCCGCTCCACCGGCCCCTCGACGATCGGCACGCCGTGCGCCCGCAGCTCGGACGTCACCTGGTCGAGCGGGGTGGCGGTCACCAGGCAGACGTCGATCGCACCCGGCGCCGGCGCGGCGGCCTTCGGCTCGAACTCGTGCCCCGCCTCGTGGAGGTTGAACTTCTGGTCGCCGAAGTGCAGCGCCCACCGGCCCGCGCCGAACTGCTCCGCCCGCAGCCCCAGCACGTCGCGGTAGAACGCCACGGTGCGGTCGATCGAGGCGACCGTGAGGACCAGGTGGTCCACGGCCGTGACGGCGATCATGCGTAGACCTCCCGCTGGAAGTCGGTGAGCGTCCCGTTCCACAGGATGTCGTTGACCTGCGTGAACAGGATGGCGGTGAGGTCCTCGCGGGGATCGTTGAACCAGTCGGTGCCCGTGCCGCCCGACCATCCGTACTGTCCGGGGCGCCCGATGCCGCCCGCCGCGACGACGACAGCCACGCCGAAGCCCCAGCCCGCCCCCGACAGCAGCCCGCCGGCACCGGTGATCTGCTCGGGCGTCAGGTGGTTGGAGGTGATCAGCTCGACGGACTTCTCCGACAGGATGCGGGTGCCGCCGTGCACGCCCTTGTGCCGCAGCATCCGGGCGAACGTGTGGTAGTCGTCGACCGTGGACACCAGGCCGCCGGAGCCGGACGGGAAGACGGGCGGCTCGATCCAGGTCTCGGGGCCGGAGCCCGGGATCTCGACCATCGTGCCGCTCTCCTGGTCGGTGCCGTAGAGCGGCGGAAGCTCGGACCCGGCCGGCACTGTGAAGCCGGTCGCCCGCAGGCCGAGCGGATCGAGCAGACGCTCCCGGAAGACGTCGCCCAGCGGCCGGCCGCCCGCGCGGGCCAGCAGGACGCCCAGCACGTCGGATCCCGTGTTGTACTGCCACTTCTGCCCCGGCTGGTACATGAGCGGAACGGCGGCGAAGCGGCGGATCCACTCGTCGGGGGTCAACGGGTTCGGCGGATAGGGCGGACCCGAGATCACCTGCTGCTCGCGGAGCGCGTGGAGGACCGGCCACGGCGGGTTGTGGACGGGCTCGGTCACCATGCCGGAGCCGAGCCGGAAGGTCAGCAGATCCTCGACGGTCACCGGCCGGTCGAGCGGGACGGTCTTGTCGAGCGGGCCGTCGGGGCGGGCGAGGACCCGCTGGCCGGCCAGCTCGGGCAGCAGCCGGTGGACCGGCTCCTCGAGATCGATCACGTCGTCCTCGACCAGGACCATGGTGAGGGCGGCGAGCAGCGGCTTGGTCAGCGACGCGATGCGGAAGACCGTGTCGCGGCGCATGGGCCCGGCGCCGCCGAACGCGGTGGTGCCGATCGCGTCGACCTGGACATCGTCGCCGCGGGCGACGAGCGTGACGGCTCCGGGGAGCTCGCCTCGCTCGACGCGTGCGGCCAGAACCTCGTGCAGCGTCATGGGGACACCCTGCCAGGCCCTGCCGACAATTTTCAGAAGCCCGCCACGACCGTCTTCCCGATCGCGGACCCCGACTCGACCACGGCATGGGCTTTCCGCAGGTTCTCGGCGTTGATGCCGTCGAACCGGGTCGTCAGAGTGGTCCGCAGCACACCCTTGTCGACCAGCCGCGCGACTTCGGCGAGGAGATCGTGCTGCGCGTTGTCCGCGGGACCGTAGAGCACGGCGGTGAACATCAGCTCCCAGTGGAAGGCGATGCTCTTCGACTTCAGCGGCAGCAGCTCCAGCCCGGCCGGCTCGTCGATCGCGACGACCGCACCGTACGGGCGGACGATCCGGGCGTACGTGTCGATCATGTCCTTGGTGTGCGGTGAGAAGACGTAGTCGACGCCGTCCGGCAGCGCCGCCACGAGCTCGTCGTGCCCGACGACCCGGTGGGCGCCCTGGTCCAGCGCCCACTGCCGCGACTCGGGGCGCGACGCGGTGGCCACGATCTCGAGCTTGGTCAGCTTGCGGGCGAGCTGGACGAGGATCGAACCCACGCCACCGGCGCCGCCCATGACGAGCAGGGTGCCCGTACTCTCCGCAGTCAGCCGGAGGCGGTCGAAGAGCGACTCCCACGCGGTGATCGCGGTCAGGGGCAGCGCGGCGGCCTCGGCGAAGTCGAGGGTGACCGGTTTCGGACCCACGATGCGCTCGTCCACGAGGTGCAGCTCGGCGTTGGTGCCGGGGCGGGCGATGCTTCCCGCGTACCAGACCTCGTCGCCGGGCCGGAAGAGCGTGACCGCGCTGCCGACCTGTTCCACGACGCCGGCTGCGTCGTACCCGAGGATCTTGGGTTCGGCCCCGGGGTCGCCCCCGGCGCGCACCTTGACGTCCACGGGATTGACCGAAACCGCCCGCACCCGGACGAGCAGATCGTGCGCGCCCGGCGCCGGCACCGGCAGCTCGAGGTCGACGAGCGACTCCGCGTCGGTGATCGGGAGGGACATGCGGTAGCCCACCGCTTTCATGAGTTCAGCCATGTCGGGGACGGTATTTCGGTGACCCTAGTTACCGTCAACGGCCACTGGTTCCCTTTGGGTACTACGGTGGGGCCGTGACAACCACCTCGTGCGGCCGGGTCCACGACGTCTACGACGCCTCCTGCCCGTGCCGTCAGATGCTGGATCTGCTGGCCAACAAGTGGAGCGCGCTCGCCCTCGGCGCCCTCGAGGACGGCCCGCGCCGCTTCGGCGAGCTCCGCACGCGGCTCGACGGCGTGAGCCCGAAGGTGCTCACCGCCACACTGCGCCGCCTGGAGGAGCACGGCTTGATCGACCGTACGGTGTTCCCGGCCGTCCCGTTGCACGTCGAATACTCGCTGACCCCGCTCGGCCGGGACGCCTGCGAGCCCCTCGCCCTGTTGCGCCGGTGGGTCGTCGACAACATCGAGCGGTTCCCGGCGGAAAAAGTGTCGGACCCCGGGGCTAGCGTGCTCGTGTGACCAACGAATGGCGGCATCTGCCCGCGCCGGCCCGCCCGATCGCGGCGGCCACGGTGGCGGCGGTGGGGGCGGCCCGGCGCCAGGAGCGCGTGGCGCTGACCGAGGCGGTGGCCGAGCTCGCCGCGCAGGACCAGGCTCAGACGGGCCTGATCCTCGGCACGGCTGTGCGCGTGCTCCTGGAGGCGCGGCATCCCGACGGGCTCGACGCCGACGACGTACGCGAGGTGTTGTCGAGCAGCGTGCGCGCCGCCGCCGCGTGGTGTCCCGAGGTCGACCCGCAGGTGCTGCTGTTCCTGCTCGCCAACGCCCTGCAGGTGTGGGAGGACGACGGCTCCCCGCCGCCGAAGCCGGACGCGCTGGGGCTGCACGCCGCGTTGCTCATCAGTCATCTGACGGTCGGCGAGAAACCGGAGGAGGTGCTGACGGCGGCCCTCGGCGAGATCGAACGCGCCCAGCTCAACGACTGACGGTTTCGAAGCGCGGCCGGCTCGACGACTGATTCGCCGCGGCGGCTCAGGCCGGGGTGCGGGTGCGGAAGGCGCGGCGATAGTCGTGCGGGCTCGTGCCGACGATGCGCTTGAAGCGGTCGCGGAAGGCGGTCGGCGAGCCGAAGCCGACCGTGGCGCCGATCCGGTCGACGCCGTCCCCGGTGGTCTCGAGCAGGTGCTGGGCGTGGCGGACGCGGGTGCGGTGCAGCCACTGCAGCGGCGTCGTGCCGGTGTGCTCGCGGAAGCGCCGGTTCAACGTGCGTGTGCTCATGCCCGCGCGCGCCGCGATCTCGGCGGTGGTCAGGTCGCGGCCGGCGCTCTCGTCGAGCCAGCGCAGGAGCGGTTCGAGCTCGGAGCCGCGCGGGGCGGGCGGGCGTTCCGGCACGATGAACTGCGCCTGGCCGCCGTCGCGTTCCAGCGGCATCACGGACAGCCGGGCGGCGTCCGCGGCGACGGCCGAGCCGTGGTCGCGGCGGATCAGGTGCAGGCACAGGTCGAGGCCCGCGGCGGCGCCGGCCGAGGTCAGGATCTGGCCGTTGTCGACGTAGAGGACGTCCGGGTCGACGTCGATCTCAGGGTAACGCTCGGCGAGCCCGGCCGCGCCGAGCCAGTGCGTGGTCGCCCGGCGCCCGTCCAGCAGACCGGTCGCGGCCAGCACGAACGCGCCCGCACAGATCGAGGCGATCCGGGTGCCGCGCGCGGCGGCATCCCGCAACCCGGCCACGACTTCGGGGGGTACGCCACCCGAGACGTCCGCGATCCCCGGCACGATGATGGTGCCGGCCGTTGCCAGCGCGTCGAGCCCCCACCGGGTCCGCAGCGTGAAGGCGCCCGCGTCGACTTCCCCGGCCGGCGCGCAGACGCGTACCTCGTAAGCGGGTGACCCGTCGGCGAGCCGGGTCCGGCCGAAGACCTCCAGGGGCGTCGACAAGTCGAAGGCGATCACGCCGTCGAGGGCGAGCACGGCCACGATGTGCATGACGTCGCACTGTAGGCCCCGCCGGACCGTCAGCCGCCGGGGGTGGCGGGAATCCGTTGACATGTGGCATTCCGGCCGCTGTCCGCGGGCGGTGGGCGTCCCTACGGTCGTCAGGCGTGACAAAAGTGCTTCTCTCCCTGCACGTCCTCGCGGCCATTGTCGCGATCGGCCCGGTGACTGTGGCGGCCAGCATGTTCCCGGGGCTGCTCCGACGGCGCCCTGCCGATCCGGCGGTGCTGCGGACCCTGCACCGGATCTGCCGGGTCTACGCGGCGCTGGGCCTGCTCGTGCCCGTCTTCGGCCTGGCCACGGCCAGTACACTCGGCGTCCTCACCGACGCGTGGCTGATCGCATCGATGGTGCTGACCGCGGTTTCCGCCCTGCTGCTGGTGGGCGTGGTGCTGCCGCGTCAGGCCGAGGCCCTGGCCGCGCCGAAGGAGAACACGGCCCGCCGGCTGGGCATGGTCACAGGCATCTTCAACCTGCTGTGGGCGGCGGTCGTCGTCCTCATGATCGTCCGCCCCGGCTCCACGACGGGGGCGTGACGTCCGGATCACCCATCGAAAAACGGCACACGGGGAGATGTATCGACGGACGCCATCAGTCGTTGAGCCCCTCGGGTGACGGCACCCGCCGGCGCCCGAGAGCCGCTCGACAGGAGTCCGCCATGGCCAAGCAACGACCGGCGCCGTCCGGAGGCAAGGCGGCGACCCGGGGCAGGCCGAGCGCCACGCCCGCCACCCCGGGGCCGCGCCGTCCCGTCTCCGGCCGCGCCGCCGATCCGCGCCCGATCCCCGCGCCCTTCCTCACACCACCGCCCGAGGCCGAACCCGAGGCCAAGCCCGGACCCGACCCGCAGGCCGGGCCCGCCCCCGAACCCCCGGCCGCGGCCCCTGAGCAGCAGCAGCGGCCGAGGCCCACGAAAAACCGGGCGGCGGGCTGGGCCGCACCCACCGGTCGCCGGCCGGCCAACCAGCGCGGCGTCGCCAAGGTCCCCGCGCCGCCCACCCCGCGCCCGCAGATCGTCGGCCTCGCCCTGCAGCCCATGGTGCACGTCGCCGACATGGCCGCGGCCGTCGCCTTCTACGAGGCGTTCGGCGGGGAGCTCGTGCACGGCGACCGGGACGGCGAGTGGGTGCTCATGCAGGTCGGAACGGCCCAGATCGGCCTGGTCGTCCGCCCGCCCGACCCCACCCGCGGCGAGAGCACCGTGGAGCTCAACTTCTCCGCGACCATGCCGCTCGACCGGCTCGAACGCATGCTGCGCGAGCGCAACGTGACCGTGGTGGAGACGAAGACCGACCCCGATCTGGGTACGCGGCTGCACGTCGAGACCCCGGACGGCATGCCGGTCAAGATCCACCACGTGGAGCCGGATCTGCTGGTGTGACCCCCGCCAACCTCGCCCGGTGCGCCCGGGCCGGCACTGCCAGGCGCAGGATCAGCAGTCCGAGCAGGGCGCCGGCCGTGTTCGCGACTAGGTCGTTGACGTCGATCGTACGCCGGCTGCCCAGCGTCAGGCCGAGCACCAGCTGGGTCAGCTCGATCGCCGCGCTGGCCGTGGCGGCGCGCCAGGCGATCGGGCCGTACCCGTCGCAGCGGCGGGAGAGCAGCGGCCCGAGCACGCCGAAGGGCAGCAACATGATCACGTTGAGCACGAAGCTCGGCGCGTCCACGTCGCCCGGGATCCAGTGGACCATGCCGCTGAAGGGCTCCCCCGCCCAGTAGGACGCCGGGTGCGGGCGGATCGGGAAGATCGTGATCAGGATGACCGCCGCCGCGTAGAGCAGGGAGATGGTGCCGAGAAGGAGCCGCCGCATGGTGACTCGATTCTGCCCTGCTGTCATGGAGGCCACAGCTTTGCAGGCGATAAAAGTTTGCACGGCCTGCAAAAATCACCGTACGGTGAGGGCGTGCCCCAGCAGACCGCGCCGCCGGGCCGGCGCGACCGGAAGAAACAGCAGACGCGGCAGGCGCTGATCGCCGCCGCGCTGCGCCTCGTCGACGAGCGCGGGCTCGACCACGTCACGGTCGAGGACATCGCCGAGGCGGCCGACGTGTCGCCCCGCACGTTCTTCAACTACTTCGCCACCAAGGACGAGGCGATCACCGGCGACCAGTTCGTGGACGACCACGAGACCCGGGAGCGCTTCCTGCGGGTGCCCCGCGAGGTGCCGACGGTCCGGGCGTTGCTGCTCGCGCTCGAGCCCCTGCTCACCGTCATGGAGGCGGATCACGAGCTGTGGCTGCTGCGCTTCCGGGTCATGGACGCCAACCCCGCGCTGATCGCCGGGCTCATCGGCCGGTCCGCGGCGGTGGAGCGCGAGCTCGTCACGGCCATCGCGCTGCGGCTGGGCGTCAGCCCCGAGGACACGTACCCCCAGTTGACCGCCGCCGTCGCCGGCGCCGCCCTGCGGACCGCGGTGATGCGCTGGGCCGCGGCCGGCGGCACGCCCTCGCTCGTCGAGCTGGCGCGCGAGGCCTTCGACCTGCTCGCCCACGGCTTGACCGACCCCACCCCCACTATCAAGGACAACCGATGACCCTGGACGAAACGGCCAAGGTGGACGCGCCCGACGCGGCCTCCGCCGGCCGCATGACGCCCCGCGAGGTCGTGCAGGCGCTCTCCGGCCTGATGCTCGGCATGTTCGTCAGCATCCTGGCCTCGACGATCGTCTCCAACGCCCTGCCCCGCATCATCGCCGACCTGAACGGCTCGCAGTCGGTCTACACGTGGATCGTCACCACCGAGCTGCTGGCCATGACGGCGACCGTGCCGCTGTGGGGCAAGATGGCCGACCTCTACAGCAAGAAGTTGCTGATCCAGCTGTCGCTCGGCCTCTTCGTCGGCGGCTCGCTGATCGCCGGCTTCGCGCCCAACGTGGAGCTGCTGATCGTCAGCCGCATCCTGCAGGGCGTCGGCGCGGGCGGCATGACGGCCCTCGCGACGATCGTCATGGCCGCCATGATCCCGCCCCGGGAGATGGGCCGCTACTCCGGCATCTTCGGCGCGGTCTTCGGCGTCGCCACGATCGCGGGCCCGCTGATCGGCGGCGTCATCGTGGACACGTCGTGGCTGGGCTGGCGCTGGTGCTTCTTCATCGGCGTGCCGTTCTCGCTGGCCGCGATCTTTCTGCTGCAGCGGACGCTGCACCTGCCGTCCGTACGCAAGGAAGTCAGCATCGACTGGCTCGGCGCCTTCCTCATCACGGCCGGCGTCAGCGACCTGCTGATCTGGTCGACGCTCGCGGGCAACCACTTCGACTGGGCGTCCTGGGAGACGGCGGCCTTCGTGATCGGCGGCATCGTGCTGCTCGCGCTCGCCGTGCTCGTCGAGTCGAAGGCCAAGGAGCCGATCATCCCGCTCGGCATCTTCCGCAACCGCACGGTCACGCTGACGATCGTCGCGAGCGCCCTGGTCGGCGTGGCGATGTTCGGCGGCACGGTGTTCCTCAGCCAGTACTTCCAGATCGCCCTGGGCAAGTCCCCGACCGTCGCCGGCCTCATGAGCCTGCCGATGATCTTCGGCCTGCTCGTCTCCTCGACCGTCGCCGGCGCGCTCATCACGAAGACCGGCCGCTGGAAGATCTACCTGGTCGCCGGCGCCATCGTGATGACGATCGGCATGCTGCTGCTGAGCACGATCGGCGCCGACACGAGCGTCTTCATGCTGTCGATCTGGATGCTGATCCTCGGCGCCGGCGTCGGCATGCTCATGCAGAACCTCGTCCTGGCCGCCCAGAACGACGTCCCCGCCGCCGAGCTGGGCGCCGCCACGTCGACGCTCACGTTCTTCCGGAGCATGGGCGGCACGATCGGCGTCAGCGCCCTGGGGGCCGTACTCGCCGGGAAGGTCTCGTCCCTGTTCGCCGAGAAGTTCCCGCAGGCCGCCACCACCGGCGGCACGCAGGAGGTACCCGACGTCTCCACCCTGCCCGAGCCGGTGCGCGCCATCGTGGCCGACATCTACGCGCAGGCGACGTCGGAGCTCTTCCTCATCGGCGCCCCGATCGCCGCGCTGGCGGTCGTCGCGGTGCTGTTCATCAAGGAGAAGCCGCTGCACACGCTGAGCGGTGAGGAACGGCGCGCCCGCGAGGCCGCCGCGCCCATGCACTGATCGGTGCCGGCTCGATCGGGCGCTCCCGCTCTGCGGGGGCGCCCGCTTCCTTTCCCATACGAGAACCCGCCCACCGCCTCGGGCGAGCATCCCTGTCCCGGGCGTGTCCCCGGCGCTCGCGGCAACGGGCGCACGGGAGCCGGATCAGCTGGGGCGGAGGCCCACGGACGTGCGCGGTGTCGGCGGCTCGGCGCACCCGAGCAGCCCGACGAGTCCGGAGATCCACAACTGCCGGTAGACGGTCGGGCTGGGGTGGCTGACCACCAGCTTGACCCCGGAGGCGGCCGCCGCGTGGAAGCAGGCGACCAGGATCCCGATGCCGATGCTGTCGATCAGCATCACCCGTTGGAGGTCGAGGTCTATCCGGCCCGGCGTCTGGGTGGTCAGGACGTCGTTGACGGCGTCCCGCATGACGTGAGCGTTGTCCAGATCGATCTCACCGCTCGGCGCGATCTCGACGGTGCCATCGGCCAACTGGCGAGTGGTGATCGGCAGATACACGGCTGCCCTCTTCCTGGCGTCGTGCGGGCGACGCCGAACGTTCCGCGGGAGTCTGCTGCGCCGCCGGCCATCACCGGCACACCCAGCCCGGATGCCTCACCAAGGCACCGGCCGACGTCGCGTCCTGACAACATTCCGCTGGTCTGCAAGTTACGCCAGGTAGGCGCGGAACGCCAGAGTAGTTCATATGGCCGGAATGTGCTGGATCGGTCACCGAGAGCCGCGGACATTGACGCGACCTCCACCCCTAAGAATACTCAGCGTATGCATAGGAGTGCCTTGAGAGATGACTGACGTTCACCCGAGAACGGCGGCGGCCCCGGCCGAGGCAAGCATCGCGAGCGTTGATCTCGACGATACTCGGTACTTGCTGAAGAGGTTCTTCTATCCGCTGTCCGTGGGCGTACCCGAGGGGGCGCACCATTTCCGCTTCCGGTTCGACGTGATCCAACTCGGACCGCTGACGGTCGGCCAGCTGGGATTCGGCGCGCCTGTGACCCTCGCCTCGGGGGACCTGGACGCGTACCACCTGACCATTCCGCTCGCCGGTCAGGTCCGCTCCCGGCAGGACGGCAACCGCGTGCTCACCGACGTCGACCAGGCGGTGATCTTCCACCCCGACGCCCCGGTCCACACGCTGCACGACCGCAACTCGGCCGAACTCGACGTCAAGATCGAACGGGCCGCCCTGGAGAGTGAACTCGCCGCCCTGCTCGGTCACCGGATCGAGGGACCCCTGGACCTGCCCGTGTTCACGGATCTGCGAACCGGCCCGATGCGCAGCTGGATCCGCATGATCCGCCTCCTGCGCGGCGAGATCCGCCACGGCGGCAGCCTCGTGCACGAGCCGTTGATAGCGGAGCAGTTGCGGCGCAGCATCATCAACGGTCTGCTACTGGGCCTGCCGCACCGTTACACCGATGCGTTGACCGCGCCTGTCACAGCCGGTCCCTCCCGCGCGATCCAGCGGGCCGTCGACGCGATCCACGACGAGCCCGAGCGGGCGTACACGGTGGGCGAGATCGCGGAGATCGCGGGCGTGAGCGTGCGGTCCCTGCAGGAGGGCTTCCGCCGGCACCTCGACTGCGCGCCCATGACCTACCTGCAACAGGTACGCCTCACCCGCGCGCACGAAGCCCTGCTGCGCGAAGACCCGGCCCGGACGACCGTGGCGGCCATCGCGCACCGGTGGGGATTCGCCCACCTCGGACGGTTCGCGTCGGCTTACCGGGCCCGGTACGGCATGTCGCCGTCGGACACGCTGCGCAACCGCTGACCCGGGCACCACTCCGCCGGGTCAGCGGTTGTCGTCACTCCTCGTTGTTTCTCGCAGGATCGCTGCGGCCTTGCCTGCCCACCGGGCCGTCGTCGCCGCAGCGATCCTGCCCGCCCGGGCCTTCTTCGCCGCCTGTTCTTGGCCGCCTGTTCTTGGCCGCCCGTTCTTGGCCGCCTGTTCTTCGCCGCCTGTTCTTCGCCGCCCGCTCTTCGCCGCCCGCTCTTCGCCGCCCGCTCTTCGGCGGCCGCCGGGGACTTCTTCGTCCTTCGTCGGGGCGGACTACTCGCCGGGATCGCGGCGGCGGCGTGGACGGGGAAGCTCGTCGACCGGGGGCGCACCGGGCGGGCCGGCGAAGAGGCTGCCCCGCGGCGGCACCCAGTCGCGCCAGAGGCCCAGCCGCATCGGCACGGCCATCGCCACGCCGTCGCCGGCGCCCCGCAGGGCGCGCAGGTATTCGAGGACCCGGACCGCCGCCGCCCCGCCGTCACGGGCGAGGGCGGACAGCACTTGCATGTCCTCGTCGGGCCCGGCACCCCGCCGGTCCAACACCATGGCGAGGCCCGTGAGCAGCCGCACCACCTCGCTCGCGTCGCGCTCCGCGTCGTTCAGGTCGCTCATCGTGAACCACCCGGTCCCGCCGGAGTGTCGCGCCGCATACCGCAGCGATCGCTCATCTCTCGTCACGTTCCCCTCGCCACCGCGTGTGTGATCCCCGCCGGACACCCACACAGGTGACACCGCAGAAATGTATTCGTCCGGCTACTCACCGTCCATCCGCTGCGCGCGGCTGTTGTCCGAATCGCGCTCGCCCGGCGCCGAACGGCATGAACGCCCGTTTTGCGTACGCGCAAGAAACGGCATGGAGATGGGTTCGCGTTGAGATCCACCCGGACGGGGTAAGCGAGAGGAAGAAAGGCACAAGAATCGATCAATGCCCGTGGGCATCCATCTTGGAGGAGCCATGACCGAGGAGATCCGCCCGCCGCTGGAAGAGTCGCCGGAAGTGGCGGACGCCATCGAGGACGACGTGGCCGTCGACGCCTTCATCACCGGCGGTGGCCCCGACTCCGACACCCCCGAGTTCATCGAGCCCGGCAGCCGCCCCGAGATCCGCACGGGCGCCGACCAGCCCTGGGAGCCGGTCGACCTGGCCGAGGCCGAGGGCCGCGACCCCACCCCGGCCAACATCGAGCGAGCCCGCCAGGAACTCGACCAGGACGGCCCGGCCGCCATCGAACGCACGGTCCCCTGACCAGCCACCCGCCCGCACCACCCGCCACGGCGAGCCGCAGCTCCCCCGAGCCCGGCTCGCCGACGTGTGTCCATCCCCAAGCCGCAACTTCCGCCCATGCCCGCGCACGCCGGCCACCCGAAGCCGGCTGTGCCCGTGCCGGCCCACGTCGCCACGACCGGGCAAGAGGCCACGGTGCCCGCCCTCGCCCGACCGTCAGGCGCAACCGTCTCCCCGAGCGTGATCAGCAGCCGAGCAACGCCGCGCGACGGACGACGCGCGAAGCATCAGGTGATGGTGGCGGTGATGCTGTGCCAGCCGGTGGCGCCGTCCGGGAAGGGTGTCGCCCGCGTCTCGGTCTGCAGCGCCCCGGCGCCGTCCGTGGCGCGAACTGTCAGCGTGTGCGGCCCCGGCGCGGCCTGCCACTCCCAGCGCCACTGCACCCAGGTGTCGGAGGACGGCGCCGGGAGCAGCTCGGCCTTTTCCCACGGGCGCTCGTCCACCCGAACCTCGACCGTGCGGATGCCCCGCCCCTGCGCCCACGCCACCCCGGCGACGGTGACCCGTCCCGCGTCCAGCTGGGCGAAGGGCTGTGGCTTGTCGATGCGCGACGCCGTCTTGACCGGCCCCCGCGCCGCCCAGCCCCGCCGCACCCAGTACGCGTCGAACTCCGCGAACGTGGTCAGCTCCAGCTCGGTCACCCACTTGCAAGCGCCGGCGTATCCGTACAGGCCGGGCGTCAGCATCCGTACGGGAAAACCGTGCTCGAGCGGCAGCGGCTCGCCGTTCATCCCGACGCAGAGCATCGCGTCGCGCCCGTCGAGCACCGTGGCGACCGGCGTGCCGATCGTCATGCCCTCCCCGGACCGCGCCACCAGTTGGTCCGCCGCCGGGTCGATCCCCGCTTCCCTCAGCAACGGCGCCAGCGGCACGCCGAGCCACCGCGCGGTCCCCGTGTAAGGCCCGCCCACCTCGCTCGACACGCAGTTCAAGGTGATGTCCCGCTCGACGAGCGGCCGGCGCAGCAGGTCGTCGAAGGTGTACGTCGCCTCCCGGTCCACCATGCCGTGCACCCGCAGCCGCCAGTCGCCGACGTCGACCCGCGGAACACTCAGCGCCGTGTCCACCCGATAGAACCGCTCCGAATAGAACCCGGGCGCCGTCCCCGCCGGCAGTGGCCGGGCCGGGTCGGCCGCCGCCGGCAGCTGGATGGCCTCCCGCGACCGGGTCACCGCTCCCCCGCGCGCCCGCCGGACCACCTCGGCGCCGCCCCCTGCGAGCACCGCACCCCCGCCGACCACCACAGCCGTACGCAGGAACGCCCGCCGATCGAACCCCGCAGGCCCCGGAGCATCGCCTCGCCCCGGTCGCCCACGCCACCACAGCACCGCACCGGCCACCAGGCCGGCGACCACGGCGGGCCCGGCGTCGTACCAGCCGGCGGCCGGACGGGACAACGCCGCCGCCGCACCCACCAGCCCGAGCACCGCGGCGCCGGTCACGCCGATCCAGCGGCGGCGGGCGTTACCCACTCCGACGGCCGCGGCCACGAGGACCAGGACCACCACGATCCCGGCCAGCAGCACCGGCTTGTCGTGGGTGCCGAAGGTGCGTACCGCGAATTCCTTGACCGGGGTCGGCGCCGCGTCGATCGCCGCACCACCCACGGCGACCAACGGTCCGGCCTGGGGCCGGGTGGCCGCCGCGAGCAACTCCGCGACGGCCAGCCCGAGCCCGGCGGCCAGGATCCCGATCAGTGCCGGCACTCCCGCACGCCGTGACACTGTCAGCCCTTCGGCATCAGCACGGAGTCGATGATGTAGACCGTCGCGTTCGCGGTCTGCACGTTGCCGCACACCACCGACGCGTCGTCCACCTTGAAGTCGGTGCCGCTGCCGGTGACGGTGACCTCGTCACCCTCCAGCGTCTTGTGCGTGCCGGCCAGCTCCGCCGGCGTCAGCTTGCCCGCAACCACGTGGTAGGTCAGGACGCTGGTCAGCGTCTTCTTGTCGGCGAGCACCTTGTCGAGGTCGGCCTTCGGGATCTTGTCGAACGCCGAGTTGGCCGGGGCGAAGACGGTCAGCTCCGGGGCCGTGTTGAGCGAGTCCACGAGGCCGGCCTTCTTCACCGCGGTGACCAGCGTCGACAGCACCGGGTTGCCGGAGGCCGCCGTTGCCACCGGCACCTGCGCCATGGCGGCGAAGCTGCCCGGGTTGGAGTCGTCCGTCGGGACCGCCGAACACCCGGCGCCGAAGTTGGTCATCGTGTCCGACGGCGCCGCCGAGGACATCATCGGCGCGGCCGAGGTCATGGTGGGAGCCGGCTCGGCGGCCGTGTTGTCCGAGTCGGAGTCGCTGCCGCAGGCGGCGACGGACACCGAGAACAGGGCGGCCGCCGCGACGGCGGTGATCTTCGAGCTGCGCATTTCGTACCCCTCGGTAGTAGTTCGTGGCTTCACTCCTGATTCGCACCCGATGAACGCCCGGATTGGTCTAGGTCAAAGAAATTTCCGCGACCGGGGGCAACGAGGGCTCGGCCGACCCGCCGGCCGGCTCGAGCGTCACGCCCAGCGCGTCGCTGCCCGGCAGGCCCTCCACGATCTGCACCGCGGACCCGGCCCCGGCCGCCAGCACGCCGGCATCGGTCATGGTGGTGTCGTGCACGGCCCACAGCTGGAAGGCCCGGTCCTTCGCCGGCGGGGTGACCGCCCCCATCAGCACCACCGCGGCGCTGTGCGAGGCCGACGACGCGACAGTCACGGTCCCGCCCCCGCGAACGGCACCTGACTTCATGACGACGTCGGACGCGGACAAGATCGCCTGAACGCGTGCCTCGCGCTGGGCCGCCGCCGCTGCGATCCGGCTCTGTTCCTCCAGCCGATGCTCCTGCACGGCCCAGACGCCTGCCCCGGTGCCGGCGGAGAGAATCAGGGCCGCTGCCGCCGCGACCGGCCAGCGCCGCAGACGTGCCGCCGGACGCAGGCTGACGACCTCGGACGCCGGACGCCCGCCGTCGGCCGGCGGCAGCTGCCGGGTGCGCCTGATCGCCCCCATGACTTCGGCCCGCAACCGCGGCGGCGGGATCGACCAGGTGCTGTCGGCCATCCGGCCGGCGGTCTCGCGGAGCTCGGCCAGCTCGGCCCGGCAGGACGCACAGCCGGCCACATGCTGCTCGAAGGACGCCCGCTCGTCGTCGTCCACGGCATCGAGCACGTACGCACCCACGAGCGAATGCACATCATCTGAGGTCATGCGGGCACCTCCACACCCAGGCAGTCACGCAGGCGGATCAGGCCGTCGCGCATCCGGGTCTTGACCGTCGGCAACGGCGCGCCGAGCAGGTCGGCCACTTCCCGGTACGAGTGGCCTTTGTAATAGGCGAGCGTCACGGCCTCCCGCTGCAGCTCGGTCAGATCGTCGAGGCAGTGCCGGACCTGCTGGCGCTCCAGACGCCCGGACACCTCGTCGGCGACCTCGTCGTAAGGCGTGTCCATCGCCGCCGCGCCGGCCTTCATCGTGCGGTCGGCGGAAGCCTGCTCCGAGCGGACCCGGTCGACGGCCCGCCGGTGCGCGATCGTGAACACCCACGAGGTCGCCGAGCCCTTGGCCGCGTCGAACCGGGCCGCCGTGCGCCACACCTCGACGAGCACCTCCTGGGCGACTTCCTCCGCCTGGGCGGGATCGCGCAGCACGCGCCGGATCAGCCCGTAGACCCGCGGGGCCACCAGGTCGTACAGCCGGGTGAAGGCCTGCTCGTCACCGCGAGCCACCGCGCGGAGCAGATCGCCCACGTCCGCGGGTGGGGCGGGCACCGCGGACAGATGGTCCGGGCGCCGCGCCGCGCCGTGCTCCGTCATGGGTCCGCCTTTCCTGACTGGTCGTGCCGGTGGTGGGTCACCCGGCATTCAACGCGGATTCGGCGCACGAGGCCACGCGGATGGGTCTTGCCTGTGGATAACGGCGGGCCTGTGGACAACTCACGATCAGTTCATCGGCGGCGCGTACAACCGACATCCGAGCGGACTGCGTTTACAGGGCGGACCAGACGATGGAGGGCGGCCGATGGCGGACGAGGAATACCTCACCTATGTGCGAGCCCGCGTGCCCGCGCTGCGCAGGCTGGCCCACCAGCTCAGCGGCGACCCGCACGAGGCGGACGACCTCGTGCAGGAGACCGTGACCAAGCTCTACGTGCGGTGGTCGCGCATCCGGTCGCTGGAGAGCGTCGACGCCTACGTCAACCGGATGCTTGTCCGCACCTTCCTCGACTCACGCCGTCGTGGCTGGTGGAAGGTGCTGCTCGGCACGCCACCGGACCGGGTCGCGGCGCCGCCGCCGGCCGTCGAGGAGCGCGACTACGTGCGCACGGCCCTGGCCCAGGTGCCACCACGACAACGCGCGGTGCTGGTGCTGCGCTATCTGAACGATTTGCCGGTCGCGGAGACCGCGGCCCTGCTCGGCTGCAGCGAGGGCACGGTCAAGAGCCAGACCGCGCACGGCCTGACCGCGCTGCGCCGCATCCTGGCCGGCCACGACGACAACGGCAGCTACCCGGCCGGCCACGAGCTGGGCCGCGCGCGATGAGGGAGGAAAGCATGATCGACGACAAGCGTGCGGTGCAGCTGCTCACCACGCTCACCCATGAGCCGGGTACGCCGTCCGGCGTCGACCTGGATCGCGCGGTCCGGGAGGGCCGCAGGCGCCGGGGCCGGCGCCGCGTGTCGGCCGCGCTGGGCGTCGTCGCGGTCACCGCCGCCGTGGCCGTCGGCACTCCCGTGGCGCTCTCGGCCCTGCGGCCACCGGCGCCGGAATCCGTGGCTCCGGCCGCGAGCGTCAAGCCGTCCACCGGCAGCGCACCGGCGGCCCTGGCGCGGGTCCGCTCGTGTGAGCAGGTCGACCTGGCCACGCCGGGCGGCGCACGTCCGGCGACATCCGGTGACGATGCCGCGATCGAGGCGATGGACCCGGCCGGCCGGTGGCTCGCCGGGACCGCGGGCGACGACCTGACCGTCTGGCGCGACCGGACTGTGCAGGACCGGGCCACCTTCCCGAACGGCAAGCCGATCGTGGCGGCGGTGAGCCCGGCGGGGGTCATCGTCGGATCGCACGAGCCGGTCGAGGACACGCTGCAGGCCTGGGCGTGGTCCGAGGGGAAGCTCACCATGCTCAAGGCCGGCGCCAAGAGCGCTCAAGCGTTCGGCGTCAACGACGACGGCACGATCGCCGGCTGGCAGGGCGACGCGGACCATTGGCGGGCCGTGGTCTGGGAGGACATCAGCGCCGAGCCGATCGTGCTGCCGCTGCCCGCCGGCTACACGACGAGCCGATCGCTGGGGATCTCCTCCGACGGCACGGTCCTCGGCGACGTCGGCCGGGGCGGGGAGCACCTGCTCTACCGGTGGAATGCCGACCACCGGGGTGGAAAGGTGATCCCCTCGCCGGTCGTGGACGGGACGACCGTGCGCAACCCGGCGAACTTCGTGGCCGGTGACGGCTGGCTGGCCGCCGAGGGCACCCTTGACGGCAAGCAGGTGGGGCTGCGCTACGAGGTCGCCGCCGGCCGGTGGACCGCCGTCCCGGCCGGGATCGATCGGCCAGCCGCGGTCAACGCCCGCGGCTGGATCGTGGGCGACGACCTGCGGACGGAGACGGCACGCCTCTTCGACGGCACGAAGATCCTCACCCTGCCCAGCTCCGCTGCGGGCGGACGGGCGAGCGTCCGTGCCGTCAGCGCCGACGGGCGGCTGCTCGGCGGCCAGGCCGGCGGCGCCACGCTGTGGACCTGCTCCTGACGGGTCAGAGGGTGATGGTGCGGCCGGTGTCGATGGATTCGGCGGCGGCGGCGAGGATGCGGCCGACCTGGGCGCCGAAGCGGATGTCGAGCGGGGAGGCGGGGCCGCCGGCCGCGGCGGTGATCAGGGCGTCGACGGCCCGGGCGAAGGCGTCGACCGGGGCCCACTGGACGGCGGGGACCACGGCGATGCCCGACTCGCCGTGGAAGGAGGCGTCCTCACGCTCCAGCTTCTCCGGGGCGTCGACCGTCAGCGTGAGGGTGGTGATGCCGCCGCTCTCGTGGCGGAGCAGGACGTGGGTCATGTCGCGGGCGCCGGCGAGGGCGGTCACCTGGGTGACCGGTCCGAGGACGGGCAGGACCAGGGCGACGGCGTGCGGGCCGACGTCCCAGAGGCCGCCGCTCTCCTTGCGCCAGACCGACTCGCCGAAGGGGTTGCCGTCCTGGAAGATCGAGCCGAGGTGGTCCACGCGGGCCTCGAGCCAGCCGCCCGTCGCGCTGACCTGGTCGAGAAAGTCCTGGATGGCCGGCATGAAGCGGCGGGTGAAGAAGACCACACTCGCCACGTCGTGCTCCGCGGCGGCGCTGACGATGGCGTCGGTGGCCTCGGTGGTGAAGGCGACCGGCTTGTCGAGGAGCAGGTGCTTGCCGGCCCGGGCGGCGCGCAGGGCGATGTCGGCCTGGATGTCGGGCGGCAGGGCGACGGCCACGGCGTCGACGTCGGCGATGAGGGCGTCGATGTCCGCGTAGGCCGTGGCGCCGTGCTCCTGGGCGAGAGCGGCGGCCTTGGCCGGGTTGCGGCCCCAGACGCCGACCAGCTCGACGTCCTTGTGCGCCGCGAGGGCGGGCGCGTGCGCCAGATGAGCCCAGGGCCCCGTGCCGAAGAGTCCGAAGCGCATGCCGCGCCGCCTTCCTGTCAAGATCCGCCCGGGGGCAGGACGATGATCCACCCGGGCGAAAGCTAACACGCCCCGGCCGCTCAGTACGCTGTGCCGGTGATGAACGGCCCGCTCTCGCTCGCGACGATCGTGGTGGCCCTGGTGCTGGGTGTCTGGTACCTCGTGCGATGTGCCCTCGACAAGCGCCCGACCAACACCGACCTGTGGGCGATGCTCGGGCTCGGCGTGCTCGTCGTCGTGCTGGTCGTCGTCGCGATCGCCGGCTTGCTCACCGGTGACCGCCCGAGCGACACGACGACCTTCGTCGGCTATCTCATCACCACCGTCGCCTTCGCGCCGGTCGGCGTCTATCTGGCCCGCCTGGAGCCGACCCGCTGGGGCACCCTCATTCTCGGCGTCGCCGCACTGACGCTGCCGGTACTCGTGCTGCGCCTGCAGCAGATCGCGGAGGTGACCAGTGGCTGAGCAGCCGACCCCCACCCAGACCCGGCCCCGGGACGCCGCCATCGGCTCCGGCCTCGGCCGCGTGCTGCTCCTGGTGTACGGCATCTTCGCCCTCTCGGCGAGCGCCCGCGCCCTGGTCCAGATCACCACGCACTTCTCCGAGGCGCCGCTGGCCTACCTGCTCTCGGCCTTCGCCGGCCTGGTCTACATCGCCGCCACGGTCGGCCTCGCGATCGGCGGCACCCGCGGCCGCGGCATCGCCCTGGTCAGCTGCTCGATCGAGCTCCTCGGCGTCCTCATCGTGGGCACCCTCAGCATCGCCGACGCGGTGGCCTTCCCCGACGACACCGTCTGGTCGCACTACGGCAGCGGCTACGGCTACGTCCCCCTCGTGCTCCCCTTCATCGGCCTCTGGTGGCTCTGGCGCAACCGCCCGGCGAAGGAGAGCACCGCCCAGGCCGGCTAGCCGGGGTCCGGCGACGGAAAGCTAGCTGATGACGTGCGGGAGGAAGTGGCAGGCGTCCTTGGTCACGAGGCCGTCCTGGCCGATGCCCTCGCGGATGCCCATCCCGGCCGGCTCGCCGTCGATGAGCCATGAGCCGATCACCGGGTGCACGGTGCCCTCGAGCCCGTCGAAGGACGGCAGTTCGCACAGCTCCTGCACGACATAGCGCCCGTCGGACCCGTACTCGCTGGGGTTGGCGGTGAGGGTGACCCCGTCCTTGATCAGCGTGACCGACCCGCCCTCGCGGCCCCAGACCGGCTTCTTCGCGTACGACGTCAGGGTCGCCGCCTTGGACGACTCGGCGAAGTAGGCGGGCAGCAGGTACTTGCCGCGCTCGGGGTCGTTGCCGAAGAGGTTCCACAGGACCGGGAGCAGCGCCTTGTTGCCGAGCAGCGCGGCCTTGTAGGGCGGCTCGATCCACACCGTGCCGCGCTTCGACGGGTCGGCCATGTTGCGGAAGAAGGCCTTGCCGCCCTCCTCGTTCCAGAACCATTCCCACGGGTAGAGCATGAAGATCACGTCGATGGGCTCGGCCTTGTGCTCCTGCCCCGGCGCCGGGACGAAGAGGACGCGGTCGCCGTTGACGTCCCAGCCGATCTGGCTCATGGCGATCAGCTCGACACCGAAGCCGGCCTCCTCGGCGGTGCTCATGAGGTAGGCCACGTTCATCCGGTCCTCGCCGGTCGGCTCGCTGGTCTCGTACGCGAAGAAGATCTTGGGTTTCTCCGGGAGCCAGGGCCGGGCCTCGCGCAGCTTGGCGATGTTGCGGCGCCAGGCGCCCGGGTCGGCGGGCTCGTCCGGGGTGGCCTCCCAGCCGACGAGCCGGTCGTGGATCGAGTTCCACTGGCGCCACTCGTGCTGGGTGAGGTTGGTCTGGTCGGCCCAGTGCCACTGGATGACGGCGGCCTCGACCAGTGACGTCGGGGTCTGCGCGTTGAACTCGAGCAGCCGGGGCACGGTGCCGGCGCCGTTGTACCAGAGGTCGAAGCGCCCGTAGACGGTCGGCGAGAAGTCGGGCGTCTGCAGGGGCACCCGGTTGTCGGGGTCCTTGTCGAGGTGGGTCCAGGTCTCGGCGTCGCCGTCGTACCAGGTGCGGATGATCTGCTCGTGCGTGTACTCGGGGATGCCGATCTTCGTCAGGAAGCAGGCGTCAGGGGTGCAGACCGACGTGAAGTAGCCGTCGCGCCGGCCCTGCGCGGTGTGGCGCGGGCACTGCTTGACCATCCAGTCGCCGGCGTCGAGGCACATCTGGTAGAGCGTCGAGGTCGCCGTCTCCAGCTCCTCGATCTCGGCCTGGGTGAAGTCGTAGTACGGCCCCTCCTGCCAGTACGACAGCATCGTGCCGTCGGGCAGCTCGGTGTCGTTGTACGTCAGCCCGAGGCTGTAGTTGGTGAGCTGCCAGCCCTCGCGAACGGGCCCGTAGGGGACACGGCGCATGGTCAGCTGCCCGACTTTCCGGAGGTGCCGGTGCCGCCCTTGCCGACGACGCTGGTCTTCACGGTGCCGTTGCCGATCTTGCCGGTGGACGGCAGGCCGAACGAGCGCCGGGCCGCCGCGTCGTTGTAGGCGAACTTGGAGCCGCCCGCCGGGAGCCGCGAGCCGATCGGATAACCGGACCGGTAGCCGGACGAATGCCAGATGAAGAAGCCGCCGCCCCCGCCGCCGCCGTGGTAGTCGTCGTCGCAGTAGTCCTCGTCGACGATGACACCGTTGGCGTCGGCGCAGTAGAAGCCCTCGTCCTGATATTGGTTCCCGTTGTCGCACGCGGCCGCGCCACCGGCCGCCAGCAGCAGGAACGTGCTGGTCAACGAGACGCTACGCGAGGTCATCCGTCGTGTCACAGTCGGCTTCTCCGCCCTTTCGCTGTCCGGGGTCCCTTACTCATGTGTAGCGACCCCGGACAACTTCAGTAACTAGGCGCGAGGGCCGCCGGCGACATAGATCACCTGACCGGAGACGAATCCGGCGCCCTCACTGACCAGGAAGGATACGGTGTTCGCCACGTCTTCGGGACGGCCCGCCCGGCCGACCGGGATCTGGCCGATCGCCGCTTTCTGGAAATCCGCGAAGTCGACGCCGACCCGCGCGGCGGTCGCCGCGGTCATATCGGTCACGATGAACCCCGGCGCGACCGCGTTCGCGGTGACGCCGAAGCGGCCCAGCTCGATCGCCAGCGTCTTGGTGAAGCCCTGCAGCCCGGCCTTCGCCGCCGCGTAGTTCGCCTGACCCCGGTTGCCCAGCGCCGACGTGCTGGAGAGGCTGACAATGCGGCCCCAGCCGGCGTCCACCATGTGCTTCTGCACGGCCCGGCTGAAGAGGAACGCGCCGCGCAGGTGGACCGCCATCACGGTCTCCCAGTCGTCGTCGGTCATCTTGAACAGCAGGTTGTCGCGCAGCACGCCGGCGTTGTTGACCAGCACGGTCGGGGCGCCGAGCTCGGCCGTGACCCGCTCGACGGCCGCGGTGACCTGCTTGGCGTCCGAGACGTCGGCGCCGACCGCGAGCGCGGTGCCGCCGGCGTCGTGGATGGCCGTCACCGTGTTCGCGCACGCCCCCTCGTCGAGGTCGACGACGGCGACCGCGAGGCCGTCGCCCGCCAGCTTGCGCGCGGTCGCCTCCCCGATCCCGCGCGCGGCTCCGGTGACGATGGCTACCCGGCTCGGCTGGGTCATTCGTGGCCTCCAGATGCTCGATGTGAGACCGACTCTATCGATGTGTTTCCGGCCGGTGAACAATTGTGAGGCCGAGTGCAAGATCTCACGCGTATCGGCGCAGGCGGATCCAGCGGTAGCCGTAGCCGGCCACCGGCAGGGCGTCGAACTTGTCCAGGTCCGGATACTGCTGATCGGCGAGGATGTCGTTGGGGAACTCCGCCTCGGCGGCCAGCGAGCTCAGGTCCACCACGGCGTCGGACTCGCCGAGGTTGTGGATGAAGACCATGCAGCCGGTGTCGGCGTCGGCCCGGTGCACCAGCACGCCGTGCGGCACCGGCACGTCGACGTGCGTGCAGCTGCCGCTGCCGACCTCGGGCGTCTCCCGGAGCGTACGGATCATCCGCTCGAACCACGAGAACAGCGACTTCGGATCGTGGCGCTGCAGCGTGGCGTTGACCGTCTCGTAGCCGTAGTCACCACCGGAGATGACCGGCCGCACCACCTTGTCCGGCGACGCGGTCGAGAAGCCGCCGTTGGGGAGCGACGACCACTGCATCGGCGTACGGATGGCATTGCGCCCGTCCTGGGAAAGGTCCTCGCCCATGCCCAGTTCCTCGCCGTAGCGGATCACCGGCGTGCCGCGCAGGCTGAACTGCAGCGCGTAGGCCAGCTCGATGCGACGACGGTCGCCACCGAGCATCGGGGCGAGGCGGCGGCGGATGCCCCGCCCGTACAGCTGCATGGTCTCGTCCGGTCCGAACTCGGCGAACACCTCGGCCCGCTGCTCGGCGGTGAGCCGGGAGAGGTCGACCTCGTCGTGGTTGCGCAGGAACGTCGCCCACTGACCGCCCGCGGGCAGCTTGGGGGTGTCGCGCAGCGCGTCGATGATGCCCTCGGGGTCCTTGCGGGCCAGGCCGAGCATCAGCCGGCTGTTGAGCATGAAGTCGAAGAGCATGTGGATGCGGTTGGACGAGCCGCCGTCATCGCCGAAGAAGTGCTTCAGCTCGTCGGGCTCGACGTTCGCCTCGGCCAGCAGGACGGCGTCGCCCTTGCGCCACTGAACGTGCTGGCGCAGCTCGCTGAGGAACTCGAGGTCCTTGGGCGGCGCCGGGTTGCCGGGCTTGGTCTCCTCGATGATGAACGGCACCGCGTCCATCCGGAAGCCGGCGACGCCGAGCTGCAGCCAGAAGGCGCAGATCTTCTTGATCTCCGCGCGGACCTGCGGGTTCTCGATGTTGAGGTCCGGCTGGAACTTGTAGAAGCGGTGGTAGTACCACTGCTTGGCGGTCCGGTCGTAGCTCCAGGTCGTGTCCTGCTCGCCCGGGAAGACCATGCCCTGGTGCCGGTCCGGCGGCTCGGTCTCGCTCCAGACATACCAGTCCCGGTACGGCGAATCGGGCGACGACCGCGCCGACTGGAACCACGGGTGCTGGTCCGACGTGTGGTTGACGACCAGGTCGATGATGACCTTGATGCCGCGGTTCTCCGCCTGGTGCAGCAGCTCGGCGAAGTCACCGAGGCTCCCGAACCGGGGGTCCACGTTGTAGAAGTCGGAGACGTCGTACCCGTCGTCCTTGTCCGGCGTCGGGTGGATGGGGTTGAGCCACAGGGTGTTGATGCCGAGCCGGGCGAGATAGTCCAGCCGCCCTATCAGTCCCCGGATGTCCCCGACGCCGTCGCCGTCCGAATCGGCGAACGTGTCGATGTCCAAGCAGTAGATGACGGCCTTCTCGTACCACCGGTCGCTCATGTCCCTGTTACATCCCCCACCGCTGCCCGCGCGGAAACCAGGGATTCTTTCCGGCCGGGCCGGGTAGGCAGAGAGTCATGAGCGTCCCCCACGTCCTCGCGGCCGAGGCCGACCTGACCCAGGCGGGCGGCCTGACCGGCTGGGTGGCGTCGGTGATCGACTCCCTCGGCGCCCTCGGCGTCGGCCTGCTCGTCGCCCTCGAGAACATCGTCCCGCCGATCCCCAGCGAGATCGTGCTGTCCCTGGCCGGCTATCTGGCCAGCGAGGGCAAGGGCAACCTGATCCTGATGTGGGCCGCGGCGACGGCCGGCTCGGTGGTCGGCGCGCTGCTGCTCTACTGGCTCGGCCGCGGTGTCGGCGAGGACCGGCTGAAGCGGTGGCTCGACCACATCCCGCTGGTCGACGCGGACGACCTGGAGAAGGCCGACCGCTGGTTCGAGCGCCACGAGAAGGCCGCCGTGCTCTTCGGCCGCGTCGCGCCCGTGGTCCGTAGCGTGGTGTCGATCCCGGCCGGCGCCAACCACATGCGGCTCGGTCTGTTCACGCTGCTCACCGCGATCGGCAGCGGGGTGTGGAACGCGCTCTTCGTCGGCGGGGGTTACGTGCTCGGCGAGCGCTGGCAGAACGTCGAGAAGTACAGCCACTGGTTCGACTACGCGATCTGGGCGCTGATCCTCTACATGGTGGTCAGCTGGATCGTGAAGAAGGTCCGGAAACGCCGTGGCGCGGCCCCGAAGGACCGCGCCACGGACAAGGAGATCAGAAGCCCGCGCTGATCCGCGTGAACTCCCAGTCGCCCTGCGCGATGCCGGAGCAGTCGGAGACCACGCCGCCCCCGGCGCAGCCCCGGTCACGGTTGACGGCCCAGAAGGTGAACCGAGCGAAGTTGTTGCTCTTCGCGTAGTCACGGATCTTGGTCCACGTCGCGGTGCTGGTCAGCTCCTGCTGGTCGGACAGGCCGTTCATGCCGGAGATCCCCATGTGGCTGTACGCCTGCGCGTCGGTGTAGCCGAAGGTGGTCTTGAGCAGGTTCTTGAGCCCCTCGGAGGCGCCGACCGTGGCCGCGTACATGTCGCTGCCGCCGCCGAAGTCGAACGGCATCTGGGTGAAGATGTCGATGTTCGCGCCCAGCGCCTTGGCCTGCTGCACGAGCCGGGTGCCGTAGTAGTTCGGGCCGGTCGGCGAGGTGCCGAAGGTGAGGATCGTCTTCACCGACGGGTTCTTCTGCTTGACGATCTTCAGCGCGTTGAGGATGCGGTCCTGGACGACCGTGTTCTCGAACTCGTCGCTGTTCTCGATGTCGATGTCGATCGCCTGCAGGCCGAAGGCGTCGATCACCTTCTGGTACGCGCCGGCGAGCGCCTCGGGCGTCGAGCAGTTCGGGCCCAGCTTGTTGCCCGACCAGCCGCCGATCGACGGGACGACCGAGCCGCCGGCCGCCTTGATGGCGTTGATCGTGCTGGCGTGCACGCCGCCGGTCAGGCCGCCCTCACCGTCCCAGACGGGGTTGCAGCCGTTGGCGAGCACGAAGGCCATCGTGAAGGCCTTGATGCCGGTGGCGTTCATGACCGTCGAGGGCGCGGGCGGGTTGCCCCAGCCCGGGTAGATGTAGGGCGCCGAGGCCATCTTCGTGCCCGTCGCCGGCGGCTGGGTGGGCGGCGTGGTCGGCGGGGTGGTCGGGTCGGTCGTGCCGCCGCAGGCGCCGTTGTCGGCCCAGACGTCCCACTGGCCGCTGTGCGTGGTGGGCGACTCGTTCTGCGTCCACCACTTGGCCGTGTAATTGTGACCGGACTGCGAGGCCTGGTTGCTGGCCGTGTAGACGGCACTGGCGGACCAGGCCGGGGCACAGACGACGGCCGCGTTCGAGGCCGTCATGGGGATGATCGCCGCGGCGCCGCCGGCGACGGTGACGGCCAGGGCCGCCAGGAGGGACTTCTTCACGGGGGATTCCTCAGGGGAGAGCGTGGACGTGGGGGGAGACGACGTTCGCCCAGCCGTTGCCGGCGGTGACGTCCCAGTTCACGGACCAGGTCATCGCGCCGCGCAGCCCGGGGTAGGTGCGCGGGGGCTTGAACGAGCCGCAGTTGGTGCCGCGGGCCAGGCAGTCGAGGGCCTGGTTGACGACCGCCGGGGTGACGTAGCCGCCGCCGGCCGCGCTGGTGGTCGCCGGCACGCCGATCCCGACTTGATCGGGGCGGAGACCCGCCTCGAGCTGGATGCAGGCGAGCGCGACGATGAAGTTGACCGAGCCCTGGCCGTACGCGGCGTTCTGGTCGCAGCCCAGCATGGCGCCGGAGTTGTAGAACTGCGTGTTGACGATCGTCAGGATGTCCTTGATGTCCAGCGCGAGCTTGAAGTACGAGCCGGCCGGGTTCTGCATGTCGATCGTCTGCGGGGCCATCGTGATGATCAGGCCCGAGCCCGCCTTGGTGCGCAGGCTCCGCAGCGCCTGGGCCATGTAGGTCGGGTTGACGCCGTTCTCCAGGTCGATGTCGACGCCGTCGAAGCCGTACGTCTGCATCACCGACCACACCGAATTGGCGAAGTTCGTCGCGGCGGTCGCGTCGTTGACCGACACCGTGCCGGTCTCGCCGCCGACCGAGATGATGACCTTCTTGCCCCGGCTGTGCAGGGTCGCGACGTCGGCCTTGAACTGCGCGTCGGTGTAGCCGCCGACGCTCGCCGCCAGCCCGGGGTCGACGGCGAAGGACACCGCGCCCGGGGTGGAGGTCGCGTTCGCGAAGGCGACGGCCACGAGGTCGTACGTGTTCGGCACCGCGGCCAGCTTGATCTCCTGGGCCGGGTTGTCGAAGTTGTGCCAGTAACCCGTGACCACGTGCTTCGGCAGCGTCCCGTTGGAGGGAGGGGGCGTGGTCGGCGGGGTGGTGGGCGGCGTGGTGGGCGGGGTTGTCGGCGGCGTGGTGGGCGGGGTCGTCGGCGGCGTGGTCGGGTCGGTGCCGCCCGTGCCGCAGGCGCCGTTGTCGGCCCAGACGTCCCACTGGGCGCTGTGCATGGCCGGCGACTCGTTCTGCGTCCACCACTTGGCGGTGTAGTTGTGGCCACTCTGGGAGGCCTGGTTGCCGCCGGTGTAGACCTGCGACGAGGACCAGGCCGGGGCGCACGCGACGGCCGCGTTCGCCCCGGTGGCGAGGTAGAGGCCGGCGCCGGACGTCAGGACGACGGCGGCGACGGCCAGGGGAAGGGATCGGCGCATGGGGATGGGCCTTCCACCAGGGGGATGGGGTGGCCCAATTATTAGGAGTGTTTACAAAGCCTGTAAAGGTATTGGCCAACTTAATTTCCAGTTAACGTCCAGATCAAGATCAAATTCTGGATGTCGTAGCTGGGTGGGGCGTACAGACCGTCGCTCACGCCGAGGGCCCGGCACGACATCGCTGGCCGCTGACGCGTCCAGATCGCGATGCCGCACCGGGCGACGTGTGTGAGTGGAAAAACCCCTAGCGGCGGAACTGGAACCAGTTGACGTTGACGAAGTCGGCGGACTGGCCGCTGGTGAAGGTCAGGTAGACCGTGTGCGTGCCGGTGACCCCGGAGACGTTGCCGGGCACCGAGCGCCACGACTGCCAGCCGCCCGTGTTGCCGAGCGCGAAGGACCCGATCGGCGCATTCGACCGGCTGTCCACGCGCACCTCGACGAGACCGCTGACGCCACTTCCCGCGCCGGAGGACACCCGCGCCAGGAAGTCGCGCGGCGCCGACGAGCCGAAGTTGACGTTGTTGAACTGCAGCCAGTCACCGTTGCCGATCGCGCCGACGTTCTGGCCACCCTCCGAAGCCGTCTCCTTGATCACTGAGGACGCGGCGTCGTACGACTCGGCCTCGATCGTCGAGTAGGCGTCCCGCGTGCCCCCGCTCGGCGGCGGAGTGGTGCCGCCCCCGCCCCGGGTGTAGGCCGCGACATAGTCGACCAGCATGGGCACGCCGGAGACGGTCGCGCTCGTCGGCGTCGCGGACCCGGCGACCCCGTTCGGGAAGGCGCCGCCGATCGCCACGTTCAGCAGCATGAAGTAACCGTTGTGCGACGTCATGTTCGTCCAGTACGGCTCGCCGACCTGACTGGACGTGACCGTGAAGAACTGCGTCCCGTCGACGTACCACCGGAGCTGCTCGGGGCTCGTGCTGCGGTCCCACTCGAAGGCGTACGTGTGGAAATTGCCCTGGCAGCTGGAGCCCGGACAGGCCCGCGTCGCGCCGAGGCCGTTCGTCTCGTTGCACGGGCCGCCCGGGTTGACGCCGCAGTGCAGCGTGCCCCAGACCTGGTTGATGCCGTTGACGTTCTCCATGATGTCGAGCTCGCCGATGCCCGGCCAGTTCTGGTAGTTGCCGCGATAGGGCGCGCCGAGGGCCCAGAACGCCGGCCAGTAACCCGACGCCGCCGCGCCGGTGACGTTCGGCATCTGGATGCGCCCCTCGAGCCGCAGCACCCCGCCCGACGGCGGCTTGAAGTCGCTGCGCTGCGTCTCGATGCGCGCCGACGTCCACTGGCCGGAGCTGCTGCGGATCGGCGTGATGCGCAGGTTGCCGGACCCGTCCTGGCTGATGTTGCTCGTACTCGTGGTGTAGGTCTGGATCTCGCCGGTGCCCCAGTTGGCGGGGCCGCCCGGATAGCTGGTGCCGGTGTCGAAGATCCAGTTGGCCGAGCTGGGCAGGGTGCCCGCGGACCCGGTGAAGTCGTCCGCCCAGACCTGGGTCCAGCCGGAGGGCGGGGGCGGCAGCGAGGCGTCGGCGGTGGCGGCGAGGGCGAGCGGGGCTACGAGGACGGCCGCACCGGCGGCCAGGGCGAGACGAATCTTCATGAGGACGGCTCCTTGATCGTGAGAGCGCTCTCACAGAGTTTCGGGGACGTTACGAGATCGAGTCAATATCTATCAATCTCAATGCACGACCGGGCGACAAGAAGCCTGAAACGTCCCGGGGGCGCCGGGCCCGCGACAGGCTGGGGACGATGTTCGTTTTCCGGCCGACCCCAGGGGGTATCTTGCGGCGCATGGCGACTTCGGAGACCGCAGCAGGAGCGACGACGATCTCCGAGGAGATGCGCGACGAGGCCGAGTCCCAGGGCCTGCTGACGCTCGGCGTCGAGGAGGAATACCTCCTGGTCGACGCGGTCGAGCCGCGCGCGGTGGAGGCGGTCGAGGAGGTCTTCGACCAGGTTCCCGACGAGCTGGCCGAAGCGGTGCAGCACGAGTTCATGCGCAGCCAGATCGAGACGGCGAGCCCGCCCCAGCTCGAGCTGCGCGGTCTGTACGACGCTCTGCGGCATGTGCGCGCCGGCATCGCGAGCGCCGCCGAGGCCGCCGGCGTCCGGCTGCTCGCCGTCGGCACCGCCCCCGCGGCCGGACCCAACGCGCGCGTGGTCGACAAGCCGCGCTACCACCGGATGCGCGAGCGCTTCGGCGAGCTCTCCCCCGGCGGCGGCATGTGCGGCATGCACGTCCACGTCAGCATCCCCGACCCGGAGACGGGCGTGCAGGTCCTCAACCACCTGCGCCCCTGGCTGCCCATCTTCCAGGCGGCGACGGCCAACTCGCCGTTGTGGGCCGGGCGCGACACCACGTACGCCAGCTGGCGCTCGATGCAGTGGGAGCGCTGGCCCACCGTCGGCCCGACGCCCTATCTCCAGTCGCACGACCACTACCTGACGATGATCTCCGACCTCATCGCGAGCGGCGCCGCACTGGACGAGGGCATGCTCTACTGGTACGCCCGCCTCTCCGCCAACTACCCCACGGTCGAGATCAGGATGGGCGACGTCTGCCCCTCGCTCGACGACACGCTGCTGCTGGCCGCGCTCGCCCGGGCGCTCGTCGCGACGATCCTCAGCGACGTGCAGGACGGCAAGCAGGCTCCCGACGTGCCGCAGCCGCTGCTCATGGCCGCGCACTGGCGGGCCGCGAAGGACGGGCTCGAGGGGCTCAACATCGACATGGCCACCCGCGAGCCGCGCCCGGCGTGGCGGCTGATGCGCCAGCTCTTCGACTACGTACGCCCGGAGCTCGAGCGCCACGGCGACCTCGAGATGGCGACGATCCTGATGGGCCGGCTGCGCTCGCACGGCACCGGGGCGGCCCGGCAGCGCGCACTGCTCTCCCAGGGCGCCACCGTCTCGGACGTCGTCGACTGGCTGGCCGCCACCACGAAGGGCGCCCCCGAGCTGTGAAGCTCGTGGTCGTCGGCGCCGACGCGGCGGGCATGTCGGCCGCGTCGCAGGCCCGTAAGCGCCGGGGACCGGACGAGCTGGAGATCGTGGCGTTCGAGCGCGGGCACTTCACGTCCTACTCGGCGTGCGGGATTCCGTACTGGATCGGCGGCGCCGTCAAGGACCGGGACGCGCTGATCGCCCGGACGCCCGCGGAGTTCGCGCAGGCCGGGATCGACGTGCACCTGCGGCACGAGGTGACCGCGATCGACCTCGACCGGCGCGAGGTGGTCGCGCGGGACCTGACGGGCGGCGGCGAGCGCCGGGAGGGCTTCGACGAGCTCGTGTACGCCGCCGGCGCCGTCCCGGTCACGCCGGAGTGGGCGCGGGTGGATGCCGCCGGCGTCTTCGGCGTGCAGACGCTCGACGACGGGACCGCCATCATGGAGTGGCTGTCGTCCGCCGAGCGCCGCAAGGCCGTGGTCATCGGCGGCGGCTACATCGGCGTGGAGATGGCCGAGGCAATGGTCCGCCGCGGGCTCGACGTCACGCTGGTCGAGAAGTCGGCGCAGCCCATGTCCACGGTGGATCCCGACATGGGCCGCCGGGTGCGCGACGCGATCTGCGGGCTGGGCATCGAGGTACGCACGGACACGCACGTCACCGGGCTCGAGACCGCGGACGGCCGGGTGCGTGCCGTGGTCACCGACGACGGGACACTCCCGGCCGACATCGTGGTGCTCGGGCTGGGCGTCCGCCCGAACACCGCCCTCGCCGCCGAGGCCGGCCTCCCGCTGGGCCCGACCGGTGGCCTTCGGACCGATCTGCGCATGCGCGTCGTGGGGCCGGACGGGCCCGTCCCCGGGGTGTGGGCCGCGGGCGACTGTGTGCAGACCGTGCACCGGATCAGCGGCCGCCCGCTGCACGCCCCGCTCGGCACGCACGCCAACAAACAGGGCCGGGTGGCGGGCATCAATCTCGGCGGCGGATACGCGACCTTTCCCGGAGTCATCGGCACGGCCGTCACGAAGGTGTGCGAACTCGAAGTGGCGCGCACCGGACTCACCGAGAAGGAAGCGGATCAGGCGGGCTTCGCGTTCGTCACGTCCACGGTGGAGTCGACCAGTCGCGCGGGCTATTACCCCGGGGCGTCGGAGATGACGATCAAGCTGATCGCGGAGCGGCGTACGGGAATGTTGCTGGGCGCCCAGATCGTCGGGCGCGAGGAGGCGGCCAAGCGGATCGACTCGCTGGCCATCGCCATCTGGAACCGCATGACGGTCGAGGAGATGACGGCGCTCGATCTGAGTTACGCGCCGCCGTTCTCCCCCGTGTGGGATCCGGTGCTCATCGCCGCCCGGAAAGCGACCGACGAGGTCCACGCCTCACGCTGAGTCTTATCACCTCGGCGCTTCATCACACTCGGTTCACCAGCGTCAATGACCGGGTGTAATTGCGCGTACACGATATTGGTATCGTTTTTGATCGAGCCAAACGGTATCCATGACGAATGCCGCCGCAACCCCCCAAACGTACGGCGACCGGAAGCGGGCCGCGACACGCGGCCGGGCCGGCCCCGCGCGCCCGTGTCAGCGGCGCCCCTTCGCGCTCTTCGCGCGCGTCTTCTTCTTCGGCATCCGCGTCTTCGTCGGCTGCTGCGCCTTCGTCGGCCACGCCGGGTTCTGCTCTCACCGGTGGCACTGGCGAGTTCGGACGGCATCGGCGTTCCGAGCCGCGTGCGGACTCCGCGGCGCCCGGGTCCTCCACCCGCCGGATCGCCGGGGGCCGCCGCGCCGCGCTCGACGCGGGCTCGGGCCGCCGGGGCCGGCACTCCCACCCGGACCAACCGGTCGTCACCGTGCGCGGGCTGCCCGGCGTGCGCTCCTCCGGCGGCGCCCACCGCGCCCCGGGCTCGGGCACCCTCAGCCGGACCCGCCAGTCGGTGGTGCTCGGCGCCCTCGTCGTCGCCGGCCTGTTCGCGGTCATCCTGCCCATGCAGCAGCGCGGCGGCGACACGACGGTCGACCCGATCGCAGCCGACCACGCCGTCACGGCGACCAGCAAGCCCAAGACCAAGCCGCAGGACACCGCCGACGCCCCCGCCGGCAAGCCCGTCGCCGGCGACGCCGACCAGACGGCCGGTGCGCCCGAAGCGGCCGGCTCCGGCAAGTCCGCCGGTCCGACGCACGCCGTCCCGGCCGCGACCCCGGGCGCCTCGGCCACGCCGACCGCCGCCGCGCAGACCGTGCTGGTGCCCGCCGGCGACGGCCCGGGCCAGTCGCTGCGCACCACGGGCTCGTCCACCGTCGCGCTGACCTTCGACGACGGGCCCGACCCCGAGCAGACGCCCAAGCTGCTGGCGATGCTGGCCAAATATCGGGTCAAGGCGACCTTCTGCCTGGTCGGCCAGCAGGTCAAGCGGCACCCCGACATCGTCCGCGACATCGTCGAGGCCGGGCACACGCTGTGCAACCACACGTGGGACCACAGCCTCACCATCGGCAAGGACAAGCCGGAGAAGATCCGCGCCGACCTGGCCCGCACCAACGCCGCCATCCGCGCCGCCGTCCCGGGCGCCGAGATCCCGTTCTTCCGGGCGCCGGGCGGCAACTTCACCGACCTGCTGGTGCAGACGGCCTACGCCGACGGGATGACCTCGCTCTACTGGGAGGTCGACCCGGCCGACTGGGACCACCCCGAGGGCGAGAAGGACGACACGCACATCGAGCGGGTCATCAAGAGCGTCCAGAAGCACACCCGGCCCGGGGCGATCGTGCTGTCGCACGACTTCAACCAGCCCGACACGATCAAGGCGTACGAGACACTGATCCCGTGGCTGCAGACGCGCTTCACGCTCGGACTGCCGGGCATCCCGCCGGCCCCGACGGCCCCGGCCGCTCCGGCCTCCTCGGCCCCCGCCGCGGGAGCCGCCGGAGTGGACCGCCCGTCGCCCTCAGCCCCGCCGTCGCCCCCGCCCGCAAGCTGACCCCGCCGTCGCCCTCAGCCCCGCCGTCGCCTTCGCCCGCGCACTGAGCGCCGTCGTCACCCCGCCCGCGCACCGGGCACCGTCGTCACCCCGCCCGCGAGGTCAGCACCGTCGCCCGCCCCGGCCACCCGGCGCGCGCATGAGTTGAGCAGCGCCGCATGTCCCGCCCCTCCTGGACGCCCGCGAGCGGAGCGCTGCAGGTCAGGGAAGCGAGAGTCAGCGGCGGGCGAGGACTGATCGCCTTTTGCTTCTTGCGGAGCCGGGCGACGCCGTTCGGACTTCACTTCTGGCAGGACGGGCACCAGTAGAGGTTGCGGCCGGCCATCGCGCCCCGGGCGACCGTCGTGCCGCAGACCAGGCAGGGCTGGCCGGGGCGGCGGTAGACGTACACCTCGCCGCCGTGCCGGTCCACGCGGGGCGCCCGGCGCATCGCCTCGGGGGTGTGCTCGGTGTGCACGGTGTCGATCCGGCCCCGCGCGACGCCCTCCTTCATGAGCGCGCGTAGGTCGTCCCAGATCTCCTGCCACAGCTCGGCGCTCACCCGGCGGCCCGGCAGCGTCGGGGCGAGACCGGCCCGGAAGAGCACCTCGTTGGCATAGATCAGCCCGCACCCAGCCACCACGGTCTGGTCCATGAGCAGCGCGAACAAGGGCTTCGAGCTGCCACCGATCCGCGCGTGGGCCAGAGCGGGCTCGGCGTCGTCGCGCAGCGGGTCCTGGCCGAGCCGGGCTCGCAGCGCCGCGACCTCGGGCGGGTTCAGGATCTCGCACGCGGTCGGCCCGCGCAGCTCCAGCCAGTGCCGCTCGCCGGTCATGCGCAGCCGGATCAGCCCCACGGGCGGGGGCGCCGGCAGCTCACCGTCGGCGAACTTGCCGTAGAGCCCCAGGTGGATGTGGACGGTCGCGTCGCCGTCGTAGTGGTGGAGCAGATGTTTCCCGTACGCCTCGGTGTCCGCCAGGCGGCGCCCGTCGAGCAGCGCGGCGCCCGCCTGGAAGCGGCCTTGCGGGCTGTCGACGGCGACGGCCTGCCCGGCGAAGAGCTCCCGGTGACGGGCGGCGAGGCGATGAATCGTATGTCCCTCCGGCACGTCGGACAACGCTAGCCAGCTGTCCGCTTCTCCGCCATTCGAGACCGTCTGACATAGATCAACGTTGATATTACGAAACATACCTGCAATGCTGGGAGCGCTCCCATCCCCCGGAATTGGAGGACCACCCGTGGACACATCCCGATCAACCGTCCGCCGGCCGGTGTTTGTGCTGGCCGTGGCGCTGGCCACCATGATCAGCCTGCTGTCCTGGGCCGGCCCGGCGCAGGCCCACGGCACCATCGTCAACCCGGCGAGCCGCGCCTATCAGTGCTGGCAGACCTGGGGCAGCCACCACATGGATCCGGCGATGCAGACCCAGGACCCGATGTGTTACCAGGCCTTCCAGGCCAACCCCGACACCATGTGGAACTGGATGAGCGCCCTGCGCGACGGTCTCGGCGCGCAGTTCGAGGCCAAGACGCCGAACGGGCAGCTGTGCAGCAACGGCCTCACCCGCAACGACAGCCTGAACAAGCCCGGCGCCTGGAAGAGCACCCGGGTCAGCAACAACTTCACGGTGCAGCTCTACGACCAGGCGAGCCACGGCGCCGACTACTTCAAGGTCTATGTGAGCAAGCAGGGCTACAACCCGGCCACGCAGACCCTCGGCTGGAGCAACCTCGACTTCATCACGCAGACCGGCCGGTACGCCCCGGCGCAGAACATCTCGTTCAACATCAACACGTCGGGCTACACCGGCAACCACATCCTGTTCGTCATCTGGCAGGCCTCGCACCTCGACCAGGCCTACATGTGGTGCAGCGACGTGACCTTCGGCTGATCCGCCCGGAGGCGCTTCGAACCCGGGGCTCCGTCCGACGGCCCCGGGTTCGCTCCGAGCCCGGGCGTCCGTCGGGGCCCCGGTTCGCTTCGAGCCCGGACTCCGGACCGGCAACCCGGGTTCGCTCCGAGCCCGGGCGTCCATCGGGGCCCCGGTTCGCTTCGAGCCCGGGCTCCCGAACGGCGGACCCGGGCTCACCGCCGCCCGTCATGACCATCCGCGCTGCCACGGAGGCGAAGGCAGCGCGGCCGACCTGGGAGGAGCAGCAGCGATGGGCCTGAACCGCTTCGCGGGAGTGGCCGTGATCCTGGCAGTGACGGGCGGCGCGGTCGCCGTGGCCCGCGCGTCCGGCTCGGAGACGAACCCCGCCCGCACCGGCTCGGTGGCCGACCCCGCACGCACCGGCTCAGTGGCCGGCCCGGCAGGCGCGGGCTCGGAAGCAGGCCGCGCAGGGGCGGTTGAAGCCGGCGCCCCGGTCAGCTTGGAGGACCAGCTCATGACCCGGATGCGCGACACGCTCGAGCAGCAGAGCCCCGAGCAACATCACCATGCCGGCCACTCGGCCCCGGCGGCGCCGGCTCCGGTGATCTGCGGGGTCCGCGTCTACGGGTACGAACCCGCCGCCGCCACCACGATCGCCGCGGTACGGACGGTCTACGGCTTCCACTTCTGCGGAGTCGCCGAGCAGAAGCGCCCGTGGGACGTGGCCGTCAAGCTGGCCGGCCCGCTCATCGTCGACATGTCCACCGAGCCGCCGGGCATTCGCGTGGTCGAGGCGACACCGCAGGTCAGATACGTCGACCGGCTGCGCCAGATGTTCCCGCCCAAGTACGCGGACCTGGCCATGAAGGAGGCGCTGTCCGAGCCGGAGATGGCGGAGACCCGCCGCCGCTACGAGGCCGCGGCCGGCATCTGACCCCGGCGCCGCCGAAAGCCACCGCGCGGCCCGGCCGGCATCTGATCCCGGCGCCGCCGAACAGCAGCCACCGCACGCCGCGACCGACGCGATCCCGCGGCCACCGCGACATGTGACTTGGTGAGCGTCTGTTTCGGAGGGCATACGGCCCCGGACGGGG
>NZ_JAUZQD010000002.1 GCF_030709675.1 Symbioplanes lichenis | reverse complement strand
CCTGATGGACACCGCCGAGTGGGGTGCCGCGTATTGGTATCGCAACCTGCGCACCACCGTGCTGTTCGAGCAGGCTCTGAAGGCGGCCGAACCGGGCGTGGTGATCGAGGTCAGCCCGCACCCGGTGCTGTTGCCCGCCGTGCAGGACATCGCCCCTGCGACAGGCACGCTGCGCCGGGGCGAGGGCGACCTGAGCCGGCTGGTGCAGGCGCTGGGCCAGGCGTGGGTCCACGGCGCCCCGGTGCAATGGGACACCGTCTTCGCCGGGCGTGGCGCCGTCCGGGTCGCCCTGCCCACGTACGCGTTCCAGCACCAGCGCTTCTGGCCCGGCCCCGCCTCGAGTCCCGCCGACGTCACCGCCGCCGGACTCGACGCGGCCGGGCATCCGCTGCTCGGCGCGGTGGTGCCGTTGCCCCACACCGACGGCGTGGTGTTCACCAGCCGCCTGTCGCTGCACACCCACCCCTGGCTGGCCGACCACGCCGTCCGCGGCGCCGTGCTGCTGCCGGGCACCGGCTTCGTCGAGCTGGCCGTCCGCGCCGGCGACAGCGTGCACTGCGACCAGGTCGACGAGCTGGTCCTGGAAGCGCCGCTGGTGCTGCCGGCCCAGGGCGGCGTCCAGCTGCAAGTCGTCGTCGGCGAGCCCGAGCCGGACTCCACGCGCCGCAGCGTCGCCGTGTACGCCCGGCCCGACGGGCAGGAGCAGTGGACCCGCCACGCCAGCGGCACGATCAGCGCCGGGGCCGCCCGCGCCGGGCAGGAGTTCGACCCCGTGAGCCGGGCCTGGCCCGCGCCGGGTGCCACCGAGATCGACACGACCGAGTTCTACGAGCAGCTCGCCGCGGGCGGCTTCCTCGCGTACGGGCCGGTGTTCCGCGGTCTCGTCCGGGCCTGGCGCGACGGGGACCGGATCCTGGCCGAGGTCGAGCTGCCGGAGGCCGGCCGGGGACTTGCTCCGTCGTTCGGGATCCATCCGGCGCTGCTCGACGCCGCGTTGCATCCTGCGGTCTTCGCCGAGCTCGACGCCGCGCGCGACGGCGGGCTGCCGTTCAGCTTCACCGACGTGGTCCTGCGCGCTTCCGGGGCGGCCCGGCTGCGGGTGGCGCTGAGGAGGACCGGGCCCGACCAGGTGGCGATCGCGGTCGCGGACAGCACGGGCTCGCCGGTGCTGTCGGTCGGCGCGCTGACCGTACGCCCGGTGGCCGCGACCGGCGTCACGACCGGCACCGGCGACGGCGCCATGCTGCGGATCCAATGGGTGGACGCCACTGCCGCCGAGCCGTCGAGCGCCGAGCCCGCAGAAGCGGTGGTGCTGACCGCCTCCGGAGACCCGGACGACGTTGTCCGATCCACCCATGAGCTGACCGCCCGGATCCTCGACGAGCTGCGGCAACGGCTCGACGCGGACGACCGGAAGGTGCTCGTGACCACCCGGGGCGCGATCGCCGTCGACCCGGGGGAGGCGATCACCGACCCGGCCGCCGCGGCGGTGTGGGGCCTGGTCCGCTCGGCGCAGACCGAGAACCCGGGCCGCATCGTCCTGCTGGACACCGACGCCGACGACTTCTCCCTGGACCAGGTCCTTGCCACGGACGAGCCGCAACTTGTGCTGCGCCACGGCAAACTGCTCGCCGCCCGCCTCGCCCGGGTCACCGCCGCCGACGAACTCACCGTGCCCGAGTCGTCGCCCGAACTCTGGCGGCTCGACTCCACCGAGAAGGGCACGCTCGACACGCTGGCCCTGCATCCCGTACCCGAGCTGCTGGATCCTCTCGCGCCGGGTCAGGTGCGCGTGCACGTCCGGGCGGCGGGCCTCAACTTCCGGGACGTGCTCAACGCGCTCGGCATGGTCGACGACCCACGCGCGGCCGGGCCCCTCGGCGGGGAGATCGCCGGCGAGGTCACCGAGGTGGGACCGGGCGTGACCGGTCTCGCGGCCGGCGACCGGGTGATGGGCATCGTGTCCGGCGGCTTCGGCCCGGTGGCCGTGACCGACCAGCGGCTGCTCACGACCGTGCCGGCCGGCTGGTCGTACGTCACGGCGGCCTCCGTGCCGATCGCGTTCCTGACGGCGTACTACGGCCTGGTGGACCTCGCGGGCCTGCGGGCCGGTGAGTCGGTGCTGGTGCACGCTGCCGCCGGTGGCGTGGGATCGGCCGCCGTCCAGCTCGCCCGGCACCTCGGCGCGGAGGTGTACGCGACCGCGAACCCCGCCAAGTGGCCCGTGCTGCGCGGGCACGGCATCGCGGAGGATCGCATCGCCTCGTCGCGGGACCTGGCCTTCCGCGAGCGGTTCCGCGGCGTGGACGTGGTGCTCAACTCGCTGGCCGGCGAGTTCGTGGACGCCTCGCTGGACGTGCTGGCCCCCGGCGGCCGGTTCCTCGAGATGGGCAAGACCGACATCCGCTCCGCCGGCGACGTACGCCCCGAGGTGACCTATCAGGCGTTCGACCTGATGGACGCGGGCGCCGATCGGATCCAGGAGATGCTGCGCGAGGTGGCCGCGCTCTTCACCGCCGGGGCGCTGCGGCCGCTGCCGGTCACCGCGTTCGATGTCCGCCGGGGCCGCGACGCCTTCCGCCACATGAGCCAGGCCCGGCACACCGGCAAGATCGTGCTCACCGTGCCGCAACCCCTCGACCCCGGCGGTACGGTCGTGATCACCGGTGGCACCGGCGGGCTCGGCGGTGTCGTGGCGCGGCACCTGGCCGAGCGTGGCGCCCGGAAGCTCCTGCTGCTCAGCCGGCGCGGAAACGACGCCCCGGGCGCGGCGGAGCTGGTAGCTGACCTGGCGGAGCGGGGCGCCAGGGCCGAGATCGTGGCCTGTGACGTGGCGGACCGCTCCGCGCTGGCCGAGGCGCTGGCCGGCCGGACCGTCACCGGCGTCGTCCACACCGCCGGGGTCATCGAGGACGGCACGCTCACCTCGATCACGCGGGAGCAGCTGGACCGCGTCCTGGCGCCCAAGGTCGACGCCGCGTGGCACCTGCACGACCTGACCCGCGACGCCGACCTGGCGATGTTCGTGGTGTTCTCCTCGCTCGCCGGGTTCCTGGGCGGCGGCGGGCAGGGCAACTACGCCGCCGGCAACGTGTTCCTCGACGCGCTGATGCAGCTGCGCCGCCGGGCCGGGCTGCCGGGCCTGTCCATGGCGTGGGGCGCCTGGACGACCGACGTCGGCCTGACCGGCACGTTGTCCGAGGCGGACATCGCCCGGATGGCCCGCTCGGCGATGCCCCCCATGCCCGTCGACCAGGGGCTCGCGCTCTTCGACCGGGCCCTCGCCACCGGTCACGCGGTGCTCGGACTGTCCCGGCTCAACGTCCCCGCGCTGCGGATCCAGCACGACTCCCCGATGTGGCGGACCCTGACCGGTGGGATCCCGCGCCGCGCCGCCGACAACACCCGCGACGGCCGCGAGGGGCTGGGCGCGCGACTCGCCGCGCTGCCCGCTGACGAGCGCCGGCAGATCCTCACCGACCTGGTCCGCGACACCGCCGCGGCCGTTCTCGGCCACGCCTCCGGTACGGGCATCAGCACCGACCAGCCGTTCACCGACCTCGGCTTCGACTCGCTGACCTCCGTCGAGCTGCGCAACCTGCTGCGCACCCGCACCGGAGTCAGCCTCGCCGCCGGTGCCGTCTTCGACTACCCGACCGTCACGCGTCTCGCCGCGCACCTGGCCGGCAGCTTCGGCGAACCGGAGGACACTCCGGCCTCCGCCGTGCCCGCGCTGGTTTCCGTCGCCGACGACCCGATCGTCATCGTGGGCATGGCCTGCCGCTTCCCGGGCGGCGTGGCGAGCCCCGACGACCTGTGGCGGCTGGTCGCGGACGGCACCGACGGCATCACCCCGTTCCCGGCCGGCCGCGGCTGGGACCTCGACACGCTGCTCGGCGAAGGGGCGGCCGGC
Organism: Symbioplanes lichenis; assembly: GCF_030709675.1. Taxonomy (GTDB): domain Bacteria; phylum Actinomycetota; class Actinomycetes; order Mycobacteriales; family Micromonosporaceae; genus Actinoplanes; species Actinoplanes lichenis. The sequence continues at coordinate 751,607 of NZ_JAUZQD010000002.1, read as the reverse complement.
GCGGCCTCGGCGACCGGTGAGGGCGGTTTCCTCGACGGCGCCGAGGACTTCGACGCCGCGTTCTTCCGCATCTCCCCGCGCGAGGCCCTGGCCACCGACCCGCAACAGCGCCTGCTGCTCGAAGTGTCGTGGGAAGCCCTCGAACGCGCGGGCATCGACCCGGGCACCCTCGCGGGCAGCCCGACCGGCGTCTTCGCGGGGGCCTTCGGATCCGGGTACGGCGAACTCGTGGCCCGCTCCGGCGAACAGCTCCAGGGCCACCTCATCACCGGCGCGGCCAGCAGCGCCATCTCCGGCCGCGTGGCGTACGCCCTCGGTCTCGAAGGCCCCGCCATCAGCGTGGACACCGCCTGCTCGTCGTCGCTGGTGGCCATGCACCTGGCCGCGCAGGCGCTCCGGGCGGGGGAGTGCACGCTCGCCCTGGCCGGCGGCGTGACCGTCATGGCCACCGCGGACGCGTTCGTCGGCTTCACCGCCCAGGGCGGGCTCGCGGCGAACGGACGGTGCAAGTCCTTCGCCGACAGCGCCGACGGCACCGGCTGGTCCGAGGGCGTCGGCATGATCGTGCTCGAACGCCTCTCCGACGCCGAACGCCACGGCCACCGTGTGCTGGCGCTGCTGCGGTCGAGCGCGGTCAACCAGGACGGCGCCTCCAACGGCCTGACCGCCCCGAACGGCCCCGCGCAGCAGCGGGTCATCCGCCAGGCCCTCGCGGCGGCGGGTCTGTCACCCACCGATGTGGACGCGGTCGAGGCCCACGGCACAGGTACGGAACTCGGCGACCCGATCGAGGCCCAGGCGCTACTGGTGACCTACGGGCAGAATCGCGCCCATCCGTTGTGGCTGGGATCCCTCAAGTCCAACATCGGACACGCCCAGGCCGCGGCCGGCGTCGGCGGTGTCATCAAGATGGTCGAGGCTTTGCGCCACGGCATCCTGCCCAAGACGCTGCACGTGGACCAGCCGTCCACCCACATCGACTGGACCGAGGGCGACGTCCGCCTGCTCACCGAGTCGATGCCGTGGCCCGGGACCGGCCATCCGCGCCGCGCCGGCGTCTCGTCCTTCGGCGTCAGCGGCACCAACGCGCACCTGATCCTGGAAGCGCCCGCGGAGACGGAAGCCCCGGCGACCGAAGCCGACGACCATGGCCCGGTCCCGTGGATCCTGTCGGGCAAGACCGATGACGCCGTACGCGCCCAGACCGCCCGCCTCGCGGCCCACGTGGAAGCGGATCCGTCGTTGCGTCCGGTGGATGTGGCCTGGTCGCTGCTGGACACCCGGGCGCTCTTCGACCACCGCGCCGTGGTCGTCGGCGCCGACCGTGACGACCTGCTGGCCGGTCTGCGCAACGTCTCTCCGGTGACTGCCCAGGCGGCTCCGCGGCTGGCTGTGCTCTTCACCGGTCAGGGTGCGCAACGCATCGGCATGGCCCGTGAGCTGTACGAGTCGTCGGATGTTTTTGCCGCTGCGGTGGACGCGATCCTCGCTGAGCTGGATCCCCTCCTGGGCCGGCCGCTGGCGGAGGTCATGTGGGGCGACGACCCGGATCTGATCAACCAGACCGGGTGGGCGCAGCCGGCGCTTTTCGTGGTCGAGGCGGCGCTGTTCGAGGTGTTGCGCTCTCACGGTGTGACGCCCGACTACCTGTTGGGCCATTCGATCGGTGAGCTGACGGCCGCTTACGTGTCGGGGATGTGGTCGTTGCAGGACGCATCGCGGGTCGTGGCGGCCCGGGCGCGCCTGATGCAGGCCCTGCCGGCCGGCGGAGCGATGGCCACGATCCAGATGCCGGAGAGCGAGGTGCCCGGCAGCGTCTCGGTTGCAGCGGTCAACACGGCCGACTCCGTCGTGGTGTCCGGTTCGCAAGAGGCCGTCGAGCAGCTGATCGCGTCGGCGACGGGCAAGGTGACGCGGCTGCGGGTCTCGCACGCGTTCCACTCGGGATTGATGGACCCGATGCTTGACGAGTTCGCCGCCGTGCTGGCGACGGTGGAGTTCCGGGAGCCGCGGATCCCGATCGTGTCAAATCTGACCGGTGAGCCCGACGATGCCATGCAATCGGCCGACTATTGGGTCCGGCAGGTGCGGGGCACGGTTCGCTTTGCCGATGGGGTGCGGTGGCTGGCGGAGCAAGGGGTGACGACGCTGGTCGAGGCGGGCCCGGACGGGGTGTTGTCCGGGCTGGTGGACAACAGCGTGCCGATGCTGCGGCGTAAGCGCGATGACAACGAGGCGTTGCTGACGGCGCTGGGACGGTTGTATGCACAGGGCGTCGCGGTGGATTGGTCGCCGGTCTTCGTGGATCGCCACGCGCGGCGGGTGGATCTGCCGACGTACGCGTTCCAGCACCAGCGCTTCTGGCCGGCCACCGCCACCGGGCCGGCCGACGTGACGGCCGCCGGACTCAGCGCGGCCGGGCATCCGCTGCTCGGGGCCATGCTGCCGCTGCCTCAGCTCGACGGCATGGTCTTCACCAGCCGGTTGTCGCTGCGCACCCACCCGTGGCTGGGCGATCACGCCGTCCAGGGGAAGGCGGTCTTCCCGGGCACCGGCTTTGTCGAGCTGGTCGTCCGGGCCGGGGACAGCGTCGGTTGTGGGCACCTCGACGAGCTGCTGCTCGAAGCCCCGCTCGTGCTGCCCGCGCAGGGCGGCGTCCAGGTGCAGGTCGTGGTCGGCGCCGGGGACGGCGGGCGGCGCAGCGTGGCCGTGCACGCCCGGCCGGACGGTGAGGACGGCTGGACCCGGCACGCCACGGGCACGCTGAGCGCCGCCCCGGACGGCGCCGGGCCGGAGTTCGCGCCGCTCGGCGAGGCGTGGCCCGGGCCGGCCGCCGTGGAGCTGGACACCGCCGGCTTCTACGAGCGGGTGCGCGAGGGCGGCCTGCTCGCGTACGGGCCGATGTTCCAGGGCCTGCACCGCGCCTGGCGGGACGGGGACCGCGTCCTGGCCGAGGTGGAACTGCCCGGCCCGGCCGGGGCGGAAGCCTTCGGCCTGCATCCGGCGTTGCTGGACGCCGCGCTGCAAGCCACGGTGTTCGCCGAGCTCGACGCGGTGCGGGCCGGCGGTTTGCCGTTCGCCTTCGCCGACGTGGCCCTGCACGCGACCGGGGCTTCCCGGCTGCGGGTCGTGCTGACCCCGAGCGGCGCCGACCGGGCCGCCATCGCGGTCGCGGACGGCGCCGGGTCGCCGGTGTTGTCGATCGGCGCGCTGACGCTGCGGGCGGCCGCCGCCGGCAGTGTCACCGCCGGCACCGGCGACCGGGCCCTGCTCACGGTGGAGTGGCCCGAGATCGCGCTGCCGGAGGCCGAGCCGGTCGCCGAGTGGGCGGTGGCGAACCGGGCCGCCGTCTACGCGGACGTGGCCACCGGCATCGACGACGAGGCTCAGCCGCGCGCCGTGCTCCTGCCGGTGTCCGGCGACCCGGACGACGTGGTGGCCTCGGCGCACGATCTCACCGGCTGGGTGCTCGCGCAGCTGCAGGCCCGGCTCGAGGCCGGCACCGCCCCGCTGGTCGTCGTGACCAGCGGCGCCGTGGCCGCCCAGCCCGGCGAGGACGTGACCGACCTGGCCGCCGCCGCCGTCTGGGGCCTGGTGCGCTCGGCGCAGACCGAGAACCCGGGCCGGATCGTCCTGCTCGACACCGACACCGAGGTCGACGCCGTTCTGCTGGGCCGGGTCCTCGCCGCCGGGGAGCCGCAGCTCGCGTGGCGGCAGGGCCGGCTGCACACCCCGCGCCTGGCCCGGCCCGCCCGCGACGCCGAGCTGACCGTCCCGGCGGACGGCGTCCCGTGGCGGCTGGACTCGACCGGCCGCGGTACCCTCGGCAACCTGGCGCTGGTGCCCTGCCCCGAGCTCGGCGCGCCGCTGGAGCCGGGTCAGGTCCGCCTCGACGTACGCGCGGCGGGCCTGAACTTCCGCGACGTCCTCAACGCGCTCGGCATGTATCCAGGACCGGCCGGACCGCTCGGCGGCGAGGTCGCCGGCGTGGTCACTGAGGTCGGGCCGGGCGTCACCGGTCTCGCGGCCGGCGACCGGGTGCTCGGGCTCGCGTTCGGGGCGATCGGGCCGGTCGCCGTCACCGATCGGCGGTTGCTCACGCCGATGCCCCGGGACTGGTCGTTCGCCACGGCCGCGTCCGTGCCGATCGTCTTCCTGACCGCTTATTACGGACTCGTGGACCTGGCGGCCGTACGCCATGGGCAGTCGATTTTGATCCATGCCGGTGCCGGCGGCGTCGGATCCGCGGCGATTCAGCTCGCCCGGCATCTCGGCGCGCGGGTATACGCCACGGCCAGCGAGGCCAAGTGGCCGGTGCTGGAGGAGTGGGGCGTGCCCCGGCACCGGATCGCCTCGTCGCGCGACCTGACCTTCCGCGAGCGGTTCCTGACCACCACGGACGGCCGCGGGGTCGACGTGGTGCTCAACTCGCTCGCCGGGGAGTTCGTCGACGCCTCGCTCGACGTGCTGGCCCCCGGCGGGCGCTTCCTGGAGATGGGCAAGACCGACGTCCGGTCGGCGGACGAGCTCGCGCCGCGGGCCCGCTACGCGGCGTTCGACCTCATGGACGCGGGCTTCGACCGCATCGGGGAGATGCTGCACGACGTCATGGGCCTGTTCGGCGCGGGCGTGCTGCACCCGCTGCCGGTCGCGGCGTGGGACGTCCGGCAGGCGCAGGACGCCTTCCGGCACATGCAGCAGGCCCGGCACGTGGGCAAGCTCGTGCTCACCGTCCCGCACACCCCTGACCCCGACGGTACGGTCGTGATCACCGGTGGCACCGGCGGGCTCGGCGGCGTCGTGGCGCGGCACCTGGCCGAGCGGGGCGCCCGCAAGCTCCTGCTGCTCAGCCGGCGTGGGGCCGACGCCCCGGGCGCGGCGGAACTGATCGCCGACGTGGCGGAGCGGGGCGCCGAGGCGGAGATCGTGGCCTGTGACGTGGCGGACCGCGCCGCGCTGGCCGACGCGTTGTCCGGCCGGGTCGTCACGGGCGTCGTGCATACCGCGGGCGTGGTGGAGGATGGCGTACTGGCGTCCTTGGATCCGGAGCGGCTCGGGCGGGTTCTCGTACCCAAGGTGGACGCGGCCTGGCACCTGCACGAGCTGACCCGCGAGGCCGACCTGGCGATGTTCGTGGTGTTCTCCTCGCTCGCCGGGATCTCCGGCGGCGCCGGGCAGGGCAACTACGCCGCGGGCAACGTGTTCCTCGACGCGCTGATGCAGCATCGGCGGCACACCGGCCGGCCCGGCCTGTCGATGGCGTGGGGCGCGTGGACGACCGACATCGGCCTGACCGGCACCCTGTCCGGCGCCGACCTGGCCCGGCTGGCCCGCTCGGCCATGCCGCCGCTCTCCGCCGAGCAGGGCATCGAGCTGTTCGACCGCGCGCTGGGCACCGGCCATCCGCTGCTCGCGCTGACCCGGCTCAACACCACGGCCCTGCGCGCCCAGCCGGACCTGCCGGCCGTGTGGCGAGCCCTGGCCGGCGGCGCGCAGCGACGGGCCGCCGACGACGCCCGCTCCGGGCCCGGACTGGCCGGGCTGAGCGGCGCCGACCGTCGCCGGGCCCTGACCACGCTGGTCCGCGAGTCGGCCGCCGCCGTGCTGGGCCACGCGTCCGCCGCGCAGATCAACCCGGACCAGCCCTTCAGCGACCTGGGCTTCGACTCGCTCACCGCGGTCGAGCTGCGCAACCTGCTGCAGTCGCGCACCGGGCAGGCCCTGGCCTCCAGCGCGGTGTTCGACTATCCGACCGTCACCCGGCTCGCGGGTCACCTGGCCGCCGAGCTCGGCGACCCCGACGCGGCGGACGAGGTCACCGTGCCGGCCCTGGTGTCCGTGGCCGACGACCCGATCGTCGTCGTGGGCATGGCCTGCCGCTATCCGGGCGGCGTCATGGACGCCGACGGCCTGTGGCGCGTGGTCACCGATGAGGTCGACGGCATCACGCCGTTCCCGGCCGACCGCGGCTGGGACCTCGACGCGCTGCTCGGCGCGGACGGCTCCGGGACGGGCACGTCGGCCACCGCGGAGGGCGGGTTCATCACCGGCGCCGACGAGTTCGACGCGCCGTTCTTCCGCATCTCGCCGCGCGAGGCCCTCGCCACCGACCCGCAGCAGCGCGTGCTGCTCGAGGTCTCCTGGGAGGCCCTGGAACAGGCTGGGATCCAGCCCGCCTCGCTGGTGGGCACCGCGACCGGGGTGTTCGCCGGCGCTTATCAGTCCGGCTACACCGACATCGTCGGCTCCGGCAACGCCGAGCTGCGCGGGCACCTGGTGACCGGCGGCGCGAGCAGTGCCATCTCGGGCCGGGTGGCCTACTCCCTGGGCTTCGAGGGGCCCGCGGTCAGCATCGACACGGCGTGCTCGTCGTCGCTGGTCGCCATGCACCTGGCCGCGCAGGCATTGCGGTCCGGCGAGTGCACGCTGGCGCTGGCCGGAGGCGTGACGGTGATGGCCACCCCCGCCGCGATCGTCGGGCTCACCGCGCAGGGGCCCCTGGCCGGGGACGGGCGGTGCAAGTCGTTCTCCGACACCGCCGACGGCGCGGGCTGGTCCGAGGGCGTGGGCGTCGTGGTCCTCGAACGTCTCTCCGACGCGCGCCGCAACGGCCACGACGTCCTGGCGATCATGCGCTCCAGCGCGGTCAACCAGGACGGCGCGTCAAACGGGTTGACGGCGCCGAACGGGCCGTCGCAGCAGCGGGTGATCCGTCAAGCGTTGGCGGCGGCGGGTCTGTCGCCCTCCGATGTGGACGCCGTCGAGGCGCATGGCACGGGCACCCGGCTCGGCGACCCGATCGAGGCCCAGGCGTTGCTGGCCACCTATGGCCAGGACCGGGACAACCCGCTGTGGCTCGGATCCCTCAAGTCCAACATCGGGCACACCCAGGCCGCGGCCGGCGTCGGGGGCGTCATCAAGATGATCCAGGCCCTGCGCCACGGGATCCTGCCCAAGACCCTGCACGTGACCGAGCCCTCCGCCCAGGTCGACTGGACCCAGGGCGACGTGCGGCTGCTCACCGCGCCGGTGCCGTGGCCCGCGAACGGGCGCCCGCGCCGGGCCGGCGTCTCCTCCTTCGGTATCAGCGGCACCAACGCGCACGTCATCCTCGAGTCCCCGGAACCCGTGACACCGCCCGCGCCCGCAGACCCGCAAGCCGACGTGCCGTGGGTGTTGTCCGCCAAGACGCCCGACGCGGTCCGCGCCCAGGCAGCCCGGCTGCTCGACCGGATCACCGCGGATCCCGGACTGCGCGCCGAGGATGTCGCCTGGTCGCTGCTGCACACGCGGGAAGCCTTCGAGCATCGGGCCGCCCTGGTGGCCGGCGACCTCGACGCCCTGCGCGCGATCAGCGCCGGCGCCGTCGCCCCGGCGCAGGCCCGCACGGCGGACCGGGTCGTCTTCGTCTTCCCCGGGCAGGGCTCGCAATGGGTGGGCATGGCCCGGGACCTCCTCGGCTCCTCGCCGGTGTTCGCCGCGAGCCTGCGGGAGTGTCAGGAAGCTTTGGATCCGTTCGTGGACTGGTCGCTCCCGGAGATGCTCGGCGACGACGCCGCGCTCAAGCGGGTCGAGGTCGTGCAGCCCGTGCTGTGGGCGGTCATGGTGTCGCTCGCGGCGGTGTGGCGCTCCTTCGGCGTGGAGCCGGACGCTGTGATCGGCGCGAGCCAGGGCGAGATCGCGGCGGCCTGCGTGGCCGGCGAGCTGAGTCTGGCCGACGGCGCCCGGGTGGTGGCGTTGCGCAGCCGGCTGCTGGCCGAGCGAATGGTGGGCCGGGGCGTGCTGGCCTCCGTCGCGCTGCCGGTGGACCGGGTCCGCGAGCTGCTGCCCGAGGGCCTGAGCATCGCCGGGATCAACGGCCCGGCGACGGTGACGGTGGCCGGCGCGCAGGACGCGGTCGAGGACTTCACGGCCCGGCTCACCGAGGAAGGCGTCCGGGCCCGGGTGGTCGCCTCCTCGGTGGCCACCCACTGCGACCTGGTCGACCATCTGGCCGGCGACCTGGCCGAGCTGCTGCGCGACGTCGAGCCGCGGGCGGGCTCGGTGCCCTTCCACTCGACGGTGGAGCCGGGCGTCCGGGAGCCGGGCACCCTCGACGCGGGCTACTGGTTCGCCAACATGCGCCGGCCGGTGTCGTTCGAGCCGGTCGCGCGGGAGCTGATCGCGGCCGGGCCGGTCACGTTCATCGAGATCAGCCCGCATCCGGTGCTGCTGCCCGCGATCCAGGACATCGTGGAGAGCAGCCCGGACAGCACGGCGGCGGTGCTGGGCACGCTGCGCCGCAACGAGGGCGACCTGCGGCGGCTGGTGCAGGCCCTGGCCCAGGCCTGGACGTACGGCGTCGGCGTCGACTGGACCCACGCGGTCACCGGGCGCCGGGTCGACCTGCCGACCTACCCGTTCGAACACCGGCGCTACTGGCCCGAGGCGACCGGCGGCCCGGCCGACGTGACTGCCGCCGGGCTGGATCCCGCCGAGCACCCGCTGCTCGGGGCCATGGTGGCGTTGCCGCACAGCGACGGCGTGCTGTTCACGAGCCGGCTGTCGCTGCGCACCCACCCGTGGCTGGGCGATCACGCCGTACAGGGGAATGTGGTCTTCCCGGGCACGGGGTACGTGGAGCTGGCCGTGCGGGCGGGGGACAGCGTCGGGTGCGACCGGCTGGACGAGCTGGTCCTCGAGGCGCCGCTGGTGCTGCCCGCGCAGGGTGGGGTCCAGGTGCAGGTGGTCGTGGACGCCGGCGAGACGCAGCGGGCCGTGGCCGTCTATGCCCGGCCGGACGGGCAGGACGAGTGGACGCGGCACGCGAGCGGCGTCCTGAGCTCCGGCGCGGCCGTGGCGGGCGCCGAGTTCGAGCCGGTGAGCCAGGCCTGGCCGCCGGCCGGGGCGACCGAGATCGATCTGAGTGACTTCTACGCCGCCTCGGCCTCCTACGGCCCGCTGTTCCAGGGACTGAGCCGGGCATGGCGGCTCGGCGACCGGGTCCTGGCCGAGGTGGAGCTGCCCGAGGGCGCCCGGGCGGCCGCCGGCTTCTACGCCATCCACCCCGCGCTTCTGGACGCCGCCCTGCACCCGGCCGTGTTCGCCGGGGTCAGCGAGGGCGGCCTGCCGTTCAGCTTCGGCGACGTGGTGCTGCGGGCCTCTGGTGCGGCCCGGGTGCGGGTCACGATGACGCGTACGGGGACGGACGAGGTGGCGGTCGCGGTCGCCGACGGCAGTGGGCTGCCGGTGCTGTCGATCGGCTCGCTCGCGGTGCGGCCGCTCCCGGACGGTTCCCTGACCGGCACCGCCGACGACAGCGCTGTTCTGACTCTGGATTGGATCGGCATCGACCCGGCCGGGATCCCGGTGCCGGAGTGGATCGTGGCCGACCGCGCGACGCCGCTCGGCGCCGATCCGGTGGACCGGCCGGTGGTGCTGACGGTGGCCGGCGACCCGGACGCGGTGCCCGCCTCCACCCACGAGGTGACCGGCTGGGTCCTGGACCAGCTGCAGCTGTGGCTGGCCGGCGACAACGCCGACCCGCTGGTGGTGGTGACCCGCGGCGCGGTGACGGAGCCGCCGACGGACTTGGCGGCGGCCGCTGTGCACGGTCTGGTGCGGTCGGCGCAGACGGAGAATCCCGGGCGGATCGTTCTGCTCGACACCGACGCGGAATGGGATCCCGCCACGCTCGGCAACGTCCTGGCGGCGGACGAGCCGCAACTGATGCTGCGCGACGGCCGGCTCCACGCGGCCCGGCTGACCCGGTCGCGCCCCACGGACGAGCCGGTCGTCACGCCCACCGGGACAGTCCTCGTCACGGGCGGCACCGGCGGTCTGGGCGGCTTGGTGGCGCGGCATCTCGCCGGTGCGTACGGGATCCGGAGCCTGCTGCTGCTCAGCCGGCGCGGCACCGACGCCCCGGGTGCCGCCGAGCTCGTCGCCGAGCTGGCGGAGCTCGGCGCCCGGGCCGAGATCGTGGCGTGCGACGTCACGGACCGCGCGGCCCTCGCCGCGGTGCTGGACGCGCATCCGGTCGACGGCGTCGTGCACACCGCCGGTGTCCTCGACGACGGTGTCATCGGCAGCCTGACCCGCGAGCAGCTGGACCGGGTGCTCGCCCCGAAGGTGGACGCCGCCTGGCATCTGCACGAGCTGACCCGCGACCGGGACCTGTCGATGTTCGTCGTCTTCTCCTCGCTCGCCGGGATCCTCGGCGGCGGCGGGCAGGGCAACTACGCCGCGGGTAACGCCTTCCTGGACGCCCTGGTGCAACAGCGCCGCCACGAGGGCCGGCCCGGACTCTCGCTGGCCTGGGGCGCGTGGACGACCGAGGTCGGGCGCACCGGCGAGTTGTCCGACGCCGACCTGCGGCGCATCGCCCGCTCGGCCATCCCGCCGGTCTCGGTGGAGCAGGGCCTGGCGCTCTTCGACCGGGCGCTGCGGGCGGAGGCCCCGGTGGTGGCGCTGACCCGGCTCAACGTACGGGCCCTGCGCGCACCGGGCGGCGTACCGGCGATCTGGCGGGCCCTGGCCGGGGGCGTGCTGCGCCGCGCGGCCGTCGCCGGGGACGCGGACGGCCCGGCGCACCGGCTGGCCGGGCTCGCCCCCGCCGACCGGGAGAAGGCGCTGCTCGACCTGGTCGGGGACGCCGCCTCGGCGGTGCTCGGCTACGCCCCGGGCACCCGCGTCGCCGGCGACCAGCCGTTCAAGGAGCTCGGCTTCGACTCGCTGACCGCGGTCGAGCTGCGCAACGTGCTGCAGACCCGGACCGGGCTGCGGCTCGCGTCCAGCGCGGTGTTCGACTATCCGACCGTGACGCGTCTCGCCGCGCACCTGGCCGCCGGCTTCGGCGACGCCCTGCCGGCGGCCACCACGACCGCCCCGGCGCTCGTGCCGGTCGCGGACGACCCGATCGTCATCGTGGGCATGGCCTGCCGCTTCCCCGGCGGGGTCAGCAACCCGGACGACCTGTGGCGCCTGGTGGCCGACGAGGCCGACGGGGTGGCGCCCTTCCCGGCCGACCGCGGCTGGGACCTCGGCCGCCTGCTGGGCACCGGCGCCACGGCGGGCACCTCGGCCACCGGCGAGGGCGGCTTCGCCGACGGGGTGGACGAGTTCGACGCGGCGTTCTTCCGCATCTCGCCCCGCGAGGCGCTGGCCACCGACCCCCAGCAGCGGCTGCTGCTCGAAGTGTCGTGGGAAGCTCTCGAACAGGCGGGCATCGACCCGGGCACCCTCGCCGGCAGCCCGACCGGCGTCTTCGCGGGCGCCTACCAGTCCGGCTACACCGACCTCGTCGCCCGCAGCGGCGAGGACGTCCAGGGTCACATGATCACCGGCGCGGCGGGCAGCGCGATCTCCGGCCGGGTCGCCTACACCCTCGGCCTCGAGGGACCCGCGGTCAGCGTGGACACGGCCTGCTCGTCGTCGCTGGTGTCCATGCACCTGGCCGCGCAGGCGCTGCGGGCGGGGGAGTGCTCGCTGGCCCTGGCCGGCGGCGTCACCGTGATGGCGACGCCGGACGTGTTCGTGGGCTTCACCGTGCAGGGCGGCATGGCCGCCGACGGGCGGTGCAAGTCCTTCGCCGACAGCGCCGACGGCGCGGGCTGGGCCGAGGGCGCCGGCATGGTGGTGCTGGAACGGCAGTCCGACGCCGAGCGCCACGGCCACGAGATCCTGGCGATCTTCCGCTCGAGCGCGGTCAACCAGGACGGCGCCTCCAACGGCTTGACCGCCCCGAACGGGCCCTCCCAGCAGCGGGTGATCCGTCAAGCGCTGGCGGCGGCGGGCCTGTCACCCTCCGAGGTGGACGCGGTGGAGGCCCACGGTACGGGCACCCGGCTCGGCGACCCGATCGAAGCCCAGGCGCTGCTGGCCACCTACGGCCAGGACCGTCCCAAGAACCAGCCGTTGTGGCTGGGATCCCTGAAGTCCAACATCGGGCACACGCAGGCCGCCGCGGGTGTCGCCGGCGTCATCAAGATGGTCATGGCCCTGCGCCACGGCCTGCTCCCCAGGACGCTGCACGTGGACGCGCCCACCGCTCAGGTCGACTGGACCGAGGGCGACGTCCGGCTGCTGACGGCGGCGATGCCGTGGCCCGCCAACGGTCACCCGCGCCGCGCCGGCGTGTCCTCGTTCGGCATCAGCGGCACCAACGCCCACGCCATCCTCGAGGAACCGCCCGCCGTCCCGGCCGCCCCGCCGTCGAGCGACACGGAGTCGAAGCCGTGGGTGCCGTGGATCCTGTCGGGCAAGACCGACGACGCCGTACGCGCCCAGGCCGCCCGTCTCGCCGCCCACGTCGAGTCGCATCCCTCGTTGCGCCCGGTGGATGTGGCCTGGTCGCTGTTGGATGCACGAGCGCTGTTCGACCACCGGGCCGTGGTGGTGGGCCGCGACCGTGACGACCTGCTCGCCGGTCTGCGCAGCGTTGTCCCGGTGACTGCGCAGGCGGCTCCCCGGCTGGCTGTGCTGTTCACCGGGCAGGGCGCGCAACGCATCGGCATGGCCCGTGAGCTGTATGAGTCGTCGGATGTCTTTGCCGCGGCGGTGGATGCCCTTCTCGCCGAGTTGGAGCTGCCGCTGGCGGAGGTGATGTGGGGCGACGACGCCGACCTCATCAACCAGACCGGATGGGCGCAGCCGGCGCTGTTCGTGATCGAGGCGGCCCTGTTCGAGGTGCTGCGCGCCCATGGTGTGACGCCCGACTATCTGCTGGGGCATTCGATCGGTGAGGTGACGGCCGCTTACGTGTCGGGGATGTGGTCGTTGCAGGATGCATCGCGGGTGGTGGCGGCCCGGGCCCGGCTGATGCAGGCGTTGCCGGTCGGCGGTGCGATGGCCACGATCGAGATGCCCGAGGGCGAGGTGCCCGACACCGTCTCGATCGCGGCGGTCAACACGGCCGGCTCGGTGGTGGTGTCCGGCCCGCAGGAAGCGGTGGACGCGCTCATCGCGTCGGCGACCGGGAAGGTGACGCGGCTCAGGGTCTCGCACGCCTTCCACTCGGCATTGATGGAGCCGATGCTCGCAGCATTCGCGCATGTGCTCGCGGAGGTGGAGTTCCGGGAGCCGCTGATCCCGATCGTGTCGAATCTGACCGGCGCGCCCGACGATGCCATGCAAACGGCCGACTATTGGGTCCAGCAAGTGCGCGGCACGGTGCGGTTCGCCGACGGCGTACGATGGCTGGCCGAGCAAGGGGTGACGACGCTGGTCGAGGCGGGCCCGGACGGGGTGTTGTCCGGGCTGGTGGACAACAGCGTGCCGATGCTGCGACGCAACCGCGGCGACAATGAGGCGTTGTTGAGCGCTCTGGGCCGGTTGTATGCGCAGGGCGTCGCCGTGGATTGGTCGCCGGTGTTCGCGGAGCGGGGAGCCCGGCGAGTGCCGCTGCCGACCTACGCCTTCCAGCGGCAGCGGTTCTGGCCCGAGCCCGCCGTGGCGACCGCGTCGCCTTCGCTGGACGGCGAGTTCTGGGCCACGGTGGATTCGCACGACGCCGGCAGCCTCGCCGAGACGCTCGGCGTGGACGACACCCTGGCCGCCACGATGCTCCCGGCCCTCGCCACCTGGCGCGACCGGCATCGCGACGACACCACCGTGAACGGCTGGCGCTACCGCGAATCCTGGAAGCCGCTGCGCCTCCAGCCCGCCCAGGCCACCGCCGGCCGGTGGGCCGTCGTGGCCGCCCCGGGCCGGGCCGGCGACCCCCTGACCGTCGCCGTGGCCGACGCGCTGGGATCCGGCACCCGGATCGTGGAAAACGCCGGCCGCCCGCAGCTCGGATCCGGGCTCACCGGCATCGTGTCCCTCGTCCCGGCCTTGGATACCGTCACCGAGCTGCTGGCCGCGATCCCGGACACCGGCCCGAGGCTGTGGGTGCTGACCCAGGGCGCAGTCTCGACCGGCGCCCAGAACCCGCTCACCGCACCCGAGCAAGCCGCGCTCTGGGGCCTCGGCCGGGTCGCGGCCCTCGAACAGCCCACCCGCTGGGGCGGCCTGATCGATCTGCCGCCCACCCTCGACCCCCGCACCGCCCACGCCCTGGCCACCGCTCTGACCAACACCACCGGCGAGGACCAGCTCGCGATCCGCCCGGCCGGCACCTTCGGCCGTCGCCTCGTGCACGCCCCGGCGAGCAACGGCCCCGCGCCCTGGACCACCACGGGCACGGCACTGATCACCGGCGGCACCGGCGGCCTCGGAGCCCACGTCGCCCGCTGGATCGTCGAGCGCGGCGCCGAGCACGTGCTCCTGCTCAGCCGCCGCGGCCCCGACGCCGAGGGCGCCGACCTGCTGCGCCTGGAGCTGGAGACCGCCGGCGCCCAGGTCACCGTCGCCGCCTGCGACGTCGCCGACCGCGACGCCCTGGCCGAGACGCTGGCCGAGATCCCCGAGGAGTATCCGCTGCGGACGGTCGTGCACGCCGCCGGTGTCGCGGGGGATCCCACGCTCCTGACCGCCCTGACCCCCGCCGAGCTGGAGCACCAGCTCGCGCCGAAGCTGACCGGCGCTCACCACCTCGACGAGCTCACCCGCGACGCCGAGCTGGACGCGTTCGTCCTCTTCGCCTCCGGCGCCGGCTCGTGGGGCGGCGGCGGGCAGGGCGGCTATGCGGCGGGCAACGCGTACCTGGACGCCCTGGCTGCCGCCCGCCGGGCGCGGGGCCGCACCGCGACCTCGATCGCCTGGGGCTCGTGGGACGAGGGCGGCATGCTCGCCGCCGCCGAGTCCGGGCAGCGGGACCATCTCGGCCTGCTCGGCCTGGTGCCCATGCGCCCGGACCTGGCCCTGGCCGCGCTGCAGCGGGCTCTGCACGACGACGAGACCACCCTCGTGGTGACCGACATCGACTGGGCCCGCTTCGCCCCGGTCTTCACGGCGGCCCGCCCGAGCCCCCTGCTCGCCGACCTCCCCGAGGCCGCGGTCGCCCTGGTGCAGCCGGGCGCCTCGGGCTCCGGCGAGCCGGCCCTGCGCATCGCCGGGCTGCCCGCCGCCGAGCGGGAAGAAGCCCTGCTCACCCTGGTCCGGGAGGCGGCCGCGGCGGTGCTGGGTCACACCCCGGACGCGCGGTTCGACGACGACCAGCCGTTCAAGGAGCTCGGCTTCGACTCGCTGACCGCCGTCGAGCTGCGCAACGTCCTGCAGGCCCGCACGGGGGCCACCCTTGCGGCCGGGGCGGTGTTCGACCACCCGGACCCGCGCAGCCTGGCCCGGGCCCTGGACGCCGCCCTGCACCCGGCGACCGGCGGCCCGGCGGCGGAGGCCCCGCCGGACTTCTTCGGCGAGCTCTACCTGCAGGCGATGCGCAGCGGCGAGCTGGGGAGCGCCCAGCAACTGATGGCCGGCGGGGCGCGGCTGCGGCCGAAGTTCCACGACTCGGCCGGCTCGGAGGCCGCCCTGGTCGAGCTGAGCCCCGGGCAAGGTGGCCCGCACCTGATCCTCGTGTGCCCGACCGTCATGACCACCGGGCCGCAGGTCTACACCCGGCTGGCGGAGCACCTCGGGGCCGGGCGGCGGGTGTCGGCGCTGGTGCCGCCCGGGTTCCACGCCGGGGAGGCGCTGCCGGCCACGCTGGACACCTTGGTGCGCAGCCTGGCCGACGCGGTCGAGGCCGGGGCGGGCGACGGCGACCTCGCGCTCGTCGGGCACTCGTCGGGCGGCGTCGTGGCGTACGAGGTGGCCAAGGAGCTGCAGGCCCGCGGCCGGGCCCCGCGCGGGGTGGTGCTGATCGACTCGTACAGCTTCGACGGCGACGGCGGCGGGCCCGAGGAGCTGTTCCGCAGCGCGCTGAACGAACGGTTCGTGGACTACCTGCGCCTGATGGGCGGCGGCAACCTCTCGGAGCGGATCACCGCCCAGGTCTGGTGCCTGGAGCTGCTGCGCGGCTGGCGACCGGCCGGGCTCACCACGCCGACCCTGTACGTCCGCCCGGCCCAGCCCCTCGTCACCGACGAGCGGCCCGAGTGGCGCGCCGGCGTGCTGGCGGCGATGGGTCAGGTCGTCGAGGCGCCCGGCGACCACTTCACGATCATCGAGGGCGAGCACGTGGCGACGACCGCGCGGATCGTCGGCGACTGGCTGCTGGAGGCCCCGGCGCACTACTCGACCGAGGGATGGGGCGGCGCGCTCCGGGCGGAAGAATGACCGGCATGCGATTGATCGTCGCCATGACCGGGGCGACCGGTGCCGCGCTCGGGGTCCGGCTGCTCCAGCGGCTGCGGGAGATCGGCACGGTGGAGACCCATCTGGTGCTGAGCCGGTGGTCGCGGCCGACGCTCGAGCTGGAGACCCCGTACACGGTGGCCGAGGTGCGCGCGCTGGCCGACGTCAGCTACGGGCCGGGCGATCAGGCCGCGGCGATCTCGAGCGGCTCCTTCCGTACGGCGGGAATGGTCGTGATCCCCTGCAGCATGAAGACGCTCGCGGCGATCCGGGCCGGCTACGCGGAGGACCTCGTCACCCGGGCCGCCGACGTGGTGATCAAGGAGCGGCGGCGGCTGGTGCTGGTAACCCGGGAGACGCCGCTGTCGCCGATCCACCTGGAGAACATGCTCGGGCTGGCCCGGATCGGCGTGACGATCATGCCGCCCGTGCCCGCCTACTACGCCCGCCCGCACGACCTCGACGACGTCGCGGACAACTTCGCCGGCCGGGTGCTCGACCAGTTCGGGCTGGACTCCGGCGGCGTGCACCGCTGGGGCGGCCTGCCCGTGAGCCCGTCCGGCGAGGACCTGCTGAAGGGAACCGAATGAAGCGACTCAGGGATCTCCGCGAGTATCTGGCGGTGCTGGCGGCGCACGGCGACGTCCGCGAGATCGACGACCCGGTGGATCCGCACCTGGAGGCCGGGGCGGCGGCCCGCTGGACGTACGAGCACCGCGGTCCGGCCCTGATGCTCAACGACCTCATCGGGACCGGGCGGTTCTGCCGGGTGCTCGCGGCGCCCGCCGGGCTCAGCAGCATCCCGGGCAGCCCGCTGGCCCGCGTGGCCCTGTCGCTCGGGCTGGACGTCACCGCCACGGCGCACGAGATCGTCGACGCGCTGGCGAGCGCCCGCACCCGTGAGCCGATCCCGCCGGTGGTCGTCGACTCCGCCCCCTGCCAGGACAACGTGCTGCTGGGCGACGACGCGAACCTCGACCGGTTCCCCTCGACGCTGCTGCACGAGGGCGACGGCGGCCCGTACCTCAACACCTGGGGCACGATCATCGTGGCGACGCCGGACGGCACGTTCACCAACTGGGCCATCGCCCGGGTCATGAAGATCGACGGCAAGCGGATGACGGGGACGTTCATCCCGACCCAGCACCTCGGGCAGATCCGCAAGATGTGGGACAACCTCGGCCAGCCCATGCCGTTCGCGATCGTGCAGGGCACCGAGCCGGGCATCCCGTTCGTGGCGAGCATGCCGCTGCCCGACGGGGTCGAGGAGACCGGCTTCCTGGGCGCGCACTTCGGCGAGCCGCTGGAGCTGGTGCGGGCCAAGACCGTGGACCTGCTGGTCCCGGCCAGCGCCGAGATCGTCATCGAGGGCCACGTCATGCCCGGGCGGACGGCGGTCGAGGGCCCGATGGGCGAGTACGCCGGCTACCAGCCGCGGCACACCAGCATGCAACCGGAGTACGTCGTCGAGGCGATCACCTACCGCGACGATCCCGTCTGGCCCATCTCGGTCGCCGGTGAGCCGGTCGACGAGACGCACACCGCCTGGGGCCTGGTCACCGCGGCCGAGGCGCTGGCGTTGCTGCGCGCCGCGAAGCTGCCCGTCGCCACGGCGTGGATGCCGTTCGAGGCGGCCGCGCACTGGCTGGTCATCACGCTGACCGAGGACTGGCGTGACCGGTTGCCGGGCCTGAGCCGAGACGCGGTGTGCCTGCGCATCTCGCAGGTGCTGGCGGCCACCCGGATCGAGGCCATGATGACCCGCGTCTTCGTGCTCGACGACGACATCGACCCCTCCGACCCAGCCGAGCTGGCGTGGGGGATCGCCACCCGGGTCAGTCCCGCGCACGGCCGGTTCGTGCGCCACGGCATGATCAACCCCCTCGCGGGCTGCTACTCCGCCGAGGAACGCCGGCTCGGCTACGGCCCCAAGGTTGTGCTCAACGGACTTCTCCCGCCGGCGGCCGAGCGCAGCCGGCGCAGCTCCTTCCGCTACAGCTACCCCGAAGCGGTGCGGCAGCGGGTCGCCGAGCTGCTCGCCTGAGGTGCCCCTACCCGATCAGTGAGGTCAGCCATGGACGAGATTCGCGAGGCGATCGTGCACGGGGACTACGCGGCGGCGGCGAGCCTGCCCGTGCCCGAGTTCTACCGGGCCGTGACCGTGCACGACGACGAGACCGGCATGTTCGAGGGCATGGCGCTGGCCGACCGCGACCCGCGCAAGTCCCTGCACGTCGACGACGTGCCCACCCCCGAGCTCGGCCCGGGCGAGGCCCTGGTGGCGGTGATGGCCAGCGCCATCAACTACAACACCGTGTGGACCTCGATCTTCGAGCCGATCCCGACCTTCACCTTCCTGCGCCGCTACGGCCGGTCGAACGCGCTGGCCAAGCGGCACGACCTGCCGTACCACGTCATCGGCTCGGACCTGTCCGGCGTCGTGCTGCGCACCGGGCCCGGCGTGCACGCCTGGAAGCCGGGCGACGAGGTCGTCGCGCACTGCCTCAGCGTGGAGATGGAGGGCCCGGACGGGCACAACGACGCGATGCTCGACAGCGAGCAGCGGATCTGGGGCTTCGAGACCAACTTCGGCGGGCTGGCCGAGATCGCCCTGGTCAAGTCGACCCAGCTGATGCCCAAGCCGGCCCACCTGAGCTGGGAGGAGGCCGCGTCGCCGGGGCTGGTCAACTCCACCGCGTACCGGCAGCTGGTCTCGCGCAACGGCGCCGACATGAAGCAGGGCGACACCGTGCTCATCTGGGGCGCGTCCGGCGGTCTCGGCTCCTACGCCACCCAGTACGCGCTCAACGGCGGGGCCATCCCGGTCTGTGTCGTGTCGAGCCCGGAGAAGGCGGAGGTCTGCCGGGCGATGGGGGCCGAGCACGTCATCGATCGCAGCGCGGACGGCTACCGCTTCTGGAAGGACGACCACACCCAGGATCCCAAGGAGTGGCGGCGCTTCGGTGCGCGGATCCGCGAGCTGACGGGCGGCGACGACCCGGACATCGTCTTCGAGCATCCGGGCCGGGAGACCTTCGGTGCCTCGGTCTACGTGGCCCGCCGCGGCGGCACGATCGTCACCTGCGCGTCGACCTCCGGCTACGAGCACCAGTTCGACAACCGCTACCTGTGGATGAACCTCAAGCGGGTGATCGGGACGCACTTCGCCAACTACCGCGAGGCCTGGGAGGCCAACCGGCTGGTCGCCAAGGGGCGGATCCACCCGACGGTGTCCACCATGTACCCGCTCGAGCAGACCGGCCAGGCGGTCCTGGACCTGCACCGCAACGTGCACCAGGGCAAGGTCGGCGTGCGGGTGCTGGCCCCGGCCGACGGGCTGGGGATCCGCGACGGGGAGCTGCGCGAGCGGCACCTGGCGGCCATCAACCGGTTCCGCGTCCCGGCGTGATCGGCTTCCTGGGCACCGGTTCGTACGTGCCGGACCGGATCGTCACCAACGCGGAGCTGGCGGCCCGGATCCCGGACTGCGACGCCGCGTGGATCAGCCGCCGGACGCTGATCGAGACCCGGCGCTACGCGCTGCCCGGGCAGGCCACCTCCGACCTGGCCGCGGCGGCGGCGACGGCGGCGCTGACCCGCGCGGGCGTCGAGGCGGGCGACATCGACTTCCTGATCGTGTCCACCTCGACCGGGGACTTTCCCCAGCCCCCGACCTCGTACGTGGTGCAGGAGCTGATCGGGGCCCGCAACGCGGCCTGCCTCGACGTCAACGTCGTGTGCGCCGGTTTTGTCTACGCCTTCGAACTCGCGCGCGGTCTGCTGCTCTCCCGCCCCGGCACCAGGGCGCTCGTGGTGGCCGCCGACGTCTATTCGCGGATCCTCGACTTCGCCGACCGGCGGACGGCGGTGCTGTTCGGGGACGGGGCGGGCGCGGCGGTGCTCGGGGAGGTGCCCGGCCCGTACGGGATCCTGGAGACCGACCTGGTCAGCATGGGGGAGGCCCGCGAGCTGATCCACGTGGCGGCCGGGGGCAGCCGCACCCCGGCGTCGCCGGCCACTCTCGCGTCGGGCGGGCACTTCTTCCGGATGGACGGCCGCGGCGTCCGCGACTTCGTGCTGGACCAGGTGCCGCCGGTGCTGGGCAAGCTGCTGGCGCGGGCCGGGGCGGCGCCCGGCGAGGTGGACGTGTTCGTGCCGCACCAGGCCAACGGCGTGCTCCTCGGCGAGCTGGCCGAGCGATGCGGGCTCGGCTCGGCGCACACACACCTGACGGTCTCGCGCTACGGCAACGTGGGCAGCGCCTCCGTGCCGGTCGCCCTGGACGACGCCGTACGCGAGGGCCGGCTGGCCGACGGTGATCTGGTGCTGCTGGCCGGCTTCGGCGGGGGCATGGCGATCGGCGCCTCGCTCATGCGCTGGGGTGCGCCGGTCTGAGCCACTCGGGCCGGCCGGAGCCCCGGGGCACCAGCACGGTGCGGTAGTGCCCCGGCGTGGCGGACATGCGGATCTGCTCGGTCACCCCCTGGTAGTGCCCGAGCGGCGTCTCGGCGGTGAACAGCTCGGGGTCGTGGTAGGCGTGCTCGGGGCCCTGCCCGGCGGTGGCATGGGCGTAGTCCCGGTCGAAGACGCCGAGCCCGAGGATCCACAGCGCGGTCCGGGTCAGCGACACGTGCACCCGGTAGCTGCCGCCGTGCACGGCCCGCCGGCACAGGGCCTCGATCGCGCCCGCCGCCATCAGCCAGGCGACGATGTAGTCGTTGACCACCAGGATCGGCGGCAGGGACGGCTTGCTGCCGGTCGGGCCCAGCCCGCCCTCCAGGTGCATCATCCCGGTCAGGCTGCCCGCGCTCTGGTCGAAGCCGACGCGTCCGGCCCACGGCCCCGCCGGCCCGTTGAGCGAGGCGGTGACGTGCACGATGCCGGGGCGCAGGGCGGCGGCCTGCTCCGCGTCCAGCCCGAAGCGGGCGAGGTGGCCGGGGCGCCGGTTGGCGTAGAACACGTCGGTGCCGGCCAGGAGCCCGTGCAGGACGGCCAGGTCGTCGGCCGCGCGGGGGTTGAGGGTGGTGGAGCGTACGCCCACGTTGGCCGTGGCATAGGTGACCGGGTGCTCCAGCTGCATCGGGTGCCACACGTTGAGCACGTCCGCGCCGTGCAGGGCCAGCGCCCGCCCGGCCCCGGCGCCGGCGATCACGTGACCCATTCCGAGCGCACGGACGCCGGTCAGCGGGTCGGCGACGCCCGGCGGCAGCGGCTCGGGCGCGGAGTCGCCGATGCGCTCGACGCTGACCAGCGGCAGGTGGGCCAGGTGGTCGCGGTAGTGCGGCTCGTCGAGGAACTCGGCGGTGGTGCGCAGCATCGGCATGACGCAGCCCGCCTCGGCCGCCGCGTCCTCCAGCTCGCGGCCCTTCCAGCGGGCGACGGCGGCGCGCACGGCGTCGGTGTCGTCCGGGACGCCGAGCAGCCGCTGGGCGGCGACCTTGATCTTCGGGTACGGGTTGAGCGGCATCACCCAGCGGTCGTCGGCGGTGCGGTAGAACCCGAACGCGAACGCCGCGCTGCCCGCGTTGGCCGGGGATCCGAGCAGGTGCCCGTTGAGCTTCTCCCAGCGCCCGTCGTAGAAGGGGCACAGCCGGTGCGGGGTGACCCGCAGGTCGACGTCGATGTCCTGGCCCTCGCCGCCGCGCAGCCGCCACAGCTTGGCCACCGCCGCCGCCTTGGTGGCCAGGGCGATGGCCGAGGCCCCGCCCAGGCGCAGCGTGCTGGGCACCACGGGGTCGGCCCCGGCGAAGCCGATCCGCCCGCCGGTGTCGGCCGGGCTCATCCCGAGCCCGGCCAGCACCTCGGTCAGCGCGGCGTGCGGGTCGAAGCCGTCGTGGGCCGCGGGGTGCGCCACCGCGTCCGCGACCCGGCCGGTCAGGTCCGTCATCGTGCTGTCCTTCCAGATCAGGACGCGGAGGCGCCCGCGGGGTCCAGCCGCAGGGCGGCGAGCGCGTCGCGCAGGCTGGCCCGCGAGGTGATGCCCAGCTTCGGATAGGCCCGGTAGAGGTGGTTCCCCACGGTGCGCGGCGACAGGAACAGCCGCTGGCCGATCTGCTTGTTGGTCAGCCCGTCGGCGGCGAGCCGGATGATCGCGAGCTCCTGCGGCGTGAGCGCGGCCGGATCGTCGGGCTCGGCGGCGGTGTCGCGGTCGCCGGCAGCGCGCAGCTCGGCCTTGGCCCGGGCCGCCCAGGGCTGGGCGCCGAGGTCCTGGAACGCGGTCAGCGCGGTGCGCAGGTGCCGCCGGGCCTCGTTGGTCGCGCGGACGCGGCGCAGGTGCTCACCGTAGGCGAGCTGGATGCGGGCCCGGTCGTAGGGCAGGCGGTTGACGCCGGGCAGAGCGAGAGCGCTCTCGTAGCTGCGGGCGGCCCGGGCGCGGGGAGCCACCAAGGCCGCGCAGGCGGCGGTCTGCAGGGCGAGCCGGGGTGACAGCGAGGGCATCTCCGAGGCCTGCATCGCCCGGACGCAGAGCTCGGCCTCGCGCTGACGGCCGGTGTGGACGGTGGCCAGGACGACGTCGAAGGACATCTGCATCTGCTCGATCGACGACGGCAGGGCCGGGTCGGGCAGCCCGGCCTCGGCCGCGTAGTGGTAGGCCGCCTCGAAGTCGGCGGCGCCGAGGGCTTCGAGCATGCGCGCGTGCGCGGCGAGCAGCAGGATGACCCGGGCATCGCGCGGCACCGCCCAGGCGACCAGCTCGCGGGTCAGGGTGCGGGTCCGCTCGGTGTCGCCGCGCAGGGCGGCGAGGACGGCGACGCTGCCCTCGGTGAGCCAGGACAGGGCCCGCTGCCCGTTCTCCTCGCAGAGGCGGGCTATCTCCGCGCTCAGCGAGTCGACGTCGGACCAGCGGCCGTGCACGAGCGCGTCCGCGCACAGGAAGTTGAGCGCGCGGATGGCGTGCGTCGTGGGCTGGTGGCCGTTGCGGCCGTTCTCGGCCACCCGCCACAGGGCGGCCCGCAGCTCGCCGAGCCGGTCGATCGGGGCGCACGCCTCCGCCAGCCGGATGATCTTGTTGGGGTCCTTGTCGGTCATCGCCGAGGCGATCTTGCGGTCGACGACCGCCAGGCGGGCGGCGTCGGCGCGCGCGGGATCGGCGGCGGCCTGCCACGTCGTGATCTCGAAGGTGGTCAGGTGCGTGCGGTACTTGCCGACCAGCCGCAGGAAGACGTCCCACAGCTCGGGGCGGCCGCTGAGCCGGCACACGCGCAGCAGCGTCCACAGCGCGGACTTGAGCAGGATGACGCTCTCGACCTGCTCGGCGGTACGCGCTTCGAGCGCCGAGACCAGCAGGCCGGCCGCGGTGTCGGTGTCGCCGTCGCCGAGCAGGAACGTGGTGGCCGCGGCCACGATCGCCGGCAGGGTGTCGTCGAAGTCGGGGTCGTTCTCGCGGGCGTTGCGCACCAGCCGGGAGGCGGCGTCGAGGTCACCCGTGCCGTCCGCGCTCATGGTCGCGGCGTAGCCGAGGCGCTGGGCCCGGCGGCGCGGGTCGGCGCTGAGGTCGGCCGAGCGGGTCATCAGCCGCACGGCGCTGACGACCGCCCCGCGGCTCATCGCCTTGAGCGCCGCGTCGTGCAGCAGCTCCGCGGTGGTGCTGTCGGCGGCGATGACCGACTGGGACAGGTGCCAGGCGTGCAGCTCGGGCCGGTCGATCAGGGCCTCGGCCAGGCGCCGGTGCGCCGAGCGCCGCTGACCGGGCGTGGCGAGCGCGACCACCGTCGCTCGGGCCAGCGGGTGGCGGAAGACGAGCCGGCTGCCGGTGTCGTCCACTCCGGCCAGGTGCGCGTCCTCGGCCTGCCGCAGGGCGGTTTCGAGCTCCGGCCCGGCGAAGGCTTCGAGCACGGTCAGGTCACCGGTGCCTTCCAGAGCGGCGGCGAGCAGCACGTGCCGGGCCCCGGGCGGCAGCGCCTCGACCTGGGGCCGGTAGAGCTCCTGCAGCCGCTCGGTCAGCGGCAGGATCGTCGGCAGGGCCGCGGCGACCTCCCGTTGGGTGCGGGTCAGGGGCAGGGGCAGCTCGCGCAGGGCCAGCGGGTTGCCGCCCGCCTCGCCGACGATCTGCCGGCGCACCCGGGCGGACAGCTGGGGGAAGCGGCGCTGCAGCAAAGTGTGCGCGGCGGTCTCGTCCAGCGGCTCGAGCGGGTGCAGGGGCAGGCCGTGCAGCTCGGTGCGGCCGGTGGTGGTGCGTACCGTGGCGATGAGCCGGGCTCCGGTGCCGGTGAGCCGGGTGCCGAGCACGCACAGCACCTGGGTGCTGATCGGATCCATCCGGTGCACGTCGTCGACGGCGATCAACGGGCTGGCCGCGCGGGCGTGCCGCAGCACCGCCCGGACGGCGTTGGCCAGCTTGGGGATGCGGGCCCGCTCACCGTCCCGGCAGCGGCGGGCGATGTCGGCGACGCGCTTCTCCTGGGCGGGGCTGCCGGCGGCGAGCTCGAGCAGCAGGTCGAGCAGATCGGTCAGCCCGGAGCAGGGCGCCTGCCCGGCCGGGCCGGCGCCGGTCACGCGCAGGACGGTCAGGCCGCGCGCCTGGGCCAGGGCGACCGCGTGGTCGAGCACGGCGGTCTTGCCGCTGCCGATCGGCCCCGAGACCATGAGGGCGCCGCCCTCGCCGGCGCCGAGCAGATGGCTCACGGCGCGCCGTGCGTCGTCCTGCCCCACCAGCGGGCCCGCCGGCGGTTCGAGCAACGTTTTCACGCCGTTCCCGCGAATGCCGGGTCCTCTTGGTGCGTGGGATCACCGATGCTCATCGCGGGGCTCCGCCGGCCGTCGTCCGGGCCACGCCAGTACACGCTGACAACGGTGTCTCCCTCGGCGAGATAAGACGCCACTACGAATCGCCACCCGTCGTTAATGGTCGCGACAAATGTGACGACACCGCAAACCTAACCGGCCGTCGGTTGAAGGCGCAAGGTCCACAAGTGCACACCGCGCAGGGCACGCGAGGGCAGAGTGCCGCGCACGTCCGTCCTTTCCGCTCGTCGGCAAAACGCTGTGAGCTGCTGATTTGTGGATGTCAAGGGGTGCTGGCTTTGAAGTCCATCAAAGTCCACTGTGTCCCGTCTTGCGTGATCCAGCACGCCGCCGGGCGGCCGGGACGGCGACTACCAGGTCGGAGGATAGCGGCGGGCGGGCCCGGGCAGGCACGATGTCCCGGCGTGCCGGAAAAGGAATGAGCCCGAGGAGAAGAATGGCCGTGAAGAGCTCACCCGAGCATTTCCAGAAATGGGTGAGGACTTTCCATCCGGCCCCGGGCGCCACGGTGCGGCTGGTCTGCCTGCCGCACGCCGGCGGCTCCGCGAGCTTCTTCTTCCCGCTGGCCCGCGCGTTCGGCGCGGACGTCGAGGTCATGGCCGTGCAGTACCCGGGCCGCCAGGACCGCCGCCACGAGCCCGCCATCGACTCGGTCGGCGCCTACGCCGACGAGATCTTCGCCGTCCTGCGCCACCTCGACGACCGGCCGCTGGCGCTGTTCGGGCACAGCATGGGCGCCGTGCTCGGCTACGAGGTCGCCCTCCGGCTGGCCCGGGCCGGGCTGCCCGCCCCGGCGCGCCTGTTCGTCTCCGGCCGCCGCGCCCCCTCCCGGCACCGCGACGAGAGCGTGCACCGGTCCCCGGACGCGCAGATCGTGGCGGAGCTACGCCGCCTCGGCGGGCCGCACCAGGGCATGCTGGCCGACCCCGAGGTGCTGGCGCTGGTCCTGCCGGCGATCCGCAGCGACTACCGGGCGATCGAGCAGTACCGCCACGATCCGGCCGAGCGGCTCGACTGCCCGGTGACCGTGCTGGTCGGCGACGACGATCCGCGGGTCACCGTCGACGAGGCCCGGGCCTGGGCGCAGCACACCACCGGGCCGGCCGAGCTGAAGGTGTTCCCCGGAGGGCACTTCTACCTCGTCGAGCGGGCCGCGGCCGTCATCGACCTGCTGGCCCGGCGGCTGAGCACCGTGCAGGCGCGGACCCGCGGCTGAGGCACGTCCGACGACCCAGGGGTGACACATGACCGACGCCTTGCTGGCCGCGCTGGCCGCCGGGGTACGCACGATCGAGCTCGGCCAGCCCCTGTTCACCGGGATGCCCTGCTCGCCCAACCATCCCGGCTTCCGGATGACCCTGGCCCGCCGGCACGGCGACCAGGTCCGGCCCGACGGCGGCTCGGCCAGCAACGAGGTGATCGTCACCGGCGGGCACGTGGGCACCCACATCGACGCGCTGGCGCACGTCAGCCAGGACGGCCGGCTGCACGGCGGCGTGGACGCCGAGGCGGCCCAGCGCGGCGGCGCGTTCTCCGAGCTGGGCGCCGAGCTGATCCCGCCCCTGATCACCCGGGCGGTGCTGCTCGACGTCGCGGGCACCCGGGGGGTGAAGGTGCTCGACCCCGGCTACGAGGTGACCCGGCGCGACCTCGAGGACGCCGCCGAGCGGGCCGGGGCGGCCCCGGAACCGGGCGGTGTCGTCGTGGTGCGCACCGGCTGGGCGACCCACTTCGCGGACGCCGGGACGTATCTGGGGCGGGCGAGCGGCGTACCCGGCATCGGCGAGGACGCGGCCGCCTGGCTGGCGGCGCACGAGATCGTGGCCACGGGCGCCGACACGACCGCGTACGAGCGGATCCCCCCGGGCGAGGGCCACCGGACCCTGCCGGTGCACCGGCTGCTGCTGGTCGAGCACGGCATCCACATCATGGAGCACCTCAACCTGGAGGACGCGGCCGCCGCGGGACTGACCGCGTTCGCCATCGTGGTGGCGCCGCTGCGCATCGTCGGCGGCACGGGCTCGCCGATCCGCCCCCTCGCGGTGGTGAGCGCATGAGCGCGACGCCCGCCGAACAGCTCGGCGCCCTCGCGGCCCGGGTCGCCAAGGACGGCCTGAGCACCGCCCGCCGCGACGAGGTCGCCGGGCGGGTGCTGGACCTGCTGGGCATCTGCCTCGCCGCGCTGTCCGAACGCCCGGCCGAGGTGGTCGCCGCGACCGTGGGCGAGTGGGGCGGTCATCCGGTGGCCACGGCGATCGGCTCGGCCACCCGGCTCCCCGCGCCCTCGGCCGCGCTGGTCAACGGCACGCTCGGGCACTCCCTCGATTTCGACGACACGCACCTGCCCTCGGTGCTGCACCCCTCGGCCGCCGTGGTCCCGGCCGCGCTGGCCGTCGCGGAGCAGGACGACGTCTCCGGGCCCGCCTTCCTCGACGCCGTCGCCGTGGGGGTCGAGGTGACCTGCCGGCTGGGCATGGCGGCCTACGACCGGGAACACGCGAACTCGATCTTCTTCGACCGGGGGCAGCACGCCACCGCGATCTGCGGCACGGTCGGCGCCGCGGTCGCCGCCGGGATGCTCGCCGGGCTGACCGCCGACCAGCTCACCTCGGCGATCGGCATCGCGTCGAGCATGGGCTCGGGCGTCATCGAGGCCAACCGGACCGGCGGCACGGTCAAGCGGGTGCACTGCGGCTGGGCCGCGCACGCCGGCGTGGTCGCCGCCACCCTGGCCCGGCACGGGCTGACCGGCCCGCCCACCGTGCTCGAGGGCCGCTTCGGGCTGCTGCGCGCCTTCTGCGGCGACCGCTTCGACATCGGCGCGGTCACCGGCGGGCTCGGCGAGCGGTGGGAGAGCGACCGCCTGTTCGTCAAGCCCTACCCCTGCAACCACTTCACCCACGCCGGGGTGGACGCGGCGCTGCGGCTGCGCGGGGCGGGGCTGGACCCGGCCACGATCACCGGCATCACGCTGGGCGTGCCCGAGCCGGTGCTGCGCACGATCGCCGAGCCGCTGGCGGACAAGCGGCGGCCGCTGTCGGGCTACCACGGCGCGTTCAGCGGCCCGTACACGGTGGCCGCCGCGCTGCTGGGCCGTGGTGGCGGGCTCGGACTGTCGCACGAGGACTTCACCGACGCCGCGGTCGCCGACCCGGCCCGGCTGGCGCTGGCCGCCCTGGTCACCCCGGAGGCGGACGCGGAATGTACGCGGATCTTCCCGCACCAGTTCCCGGCCGTGCTCACCGTGCGGCTCAGCGGCGGGGAAGTGCTGCGCGAACGAGTGAGCCACAACCGGGGCGGCCCGGAGAACCCGCTCAGCGCGCACGAGCTGACCACCAAGTTCCGCATGAACGCGGCCCGGGCCGTCGACGACGCCACCGCCACCGCCCTGGCCGGGCTCGTCCTGCGACTCAGCTCGGACAGCCGGCCGGCGGCGATCACCGATCTGGTGCGCGCGCGGGCCTGACCCACGGCGAGCCAACGAAGCAGGGGAGACGATCGTGTACCTTCCGGACTCGGCGCGGTGGATGCTCACCCACGGGCTGATCAGGCTGGCCATGCGCCGGCAGGCCGCCAAGGGCAACCCCGCCACGCGGCGCATGACCGACCCGGCGGTGCGGCTGAACCCGTACGCGCACTACGACGCCATGCGCTCCGACGACCCGTTCGTCGGCGGGCTGGGCAGCAAGATGACCGTGCGCCACGACGTGGCCGTCGAGGTGCTGCGCTCCGACGCGATGGGCGCCGCGACCTTCGGCGGGGCGCCGGGCCCGATCCGGCGCATCCTGACCGCGTCGGCCCCGAGCGCCGCCCGCAGCGTGTTCGAGCCGCCGTCGATGGTCGCCGTGGACCCGCCGTACCACACCCGCTATCGCAAACTGGTCGTGCGCGCGTTCAGCGCCAAGGCGGTCAACGCGCTACGGGTGCGCACCGAGGAGGTCGCCGCGGCGCTGCTCGACGACATCGCGGCGCGTGACCTGCGCGAGCCGGTCGACATCGTCCGGGCGTACGCGTCGCAACTGCCCTCGGTCGTCATCTGCGAGATGCTCGGGGCGCCCACCGACATGAGCGAGCAGTTCCTGGACTGGAGCGACGCCGCGGCCAGCCCGCTGGATCCGGGCATGTCCCGGCGGCAGTTCCTGGCCGACCAGCGCCGCATCGACGCGCTGCTGGACTGGCTGCGCGGGCACTTCGACCACCTGCGCCGCCACCCCGGCCAGGACATCATGTCCGACCTGGTCAACTCGACCGACGCCGACGGGCGGCGGCTGACCGAGGCGGAGCTGCTGGCCACCACGATGCTCGTGCTCGCCGCCGGGCTGGAGACCACGGTCAACCTCATGGCCAACGGCATCGCCCTGCTCGAGCAGCACCCCGACCAGCGCGCGGTGCTGGCCGAGCGGCCCGAGCTGTGGCCCAACGCCGTCGACGAGATGCTGCGCATCGAGTCGCCGGTGCAGCGCATCTCGCGGCGGGCGCTGCGCGACACCACGATCGCCGGGGCCGACCTGGTGGCCGGGGAGATCGTGGTGGTCATGCTCGGCGCGGCCAACCGGGACCCGCACGTCTTCGCCGACCCGGCCACCTTCGACGTCACCCGGGCCAACGCCGGCAAGCACCTGGCCTTCTCCAGCGGCATCCACTACTGCCTGGGCGCGGCGCTGGCCAAGATGGAGGGCGAGGTCGGATTCCGGGCGCTCTACGACCGCTTCCCGGACCTGGCGCTGGTCGACGCGGGCGAGCGCAAGCCGACCCGCAACCTGCGCGGCTTCAACCGGCTGACCGCCACCCTCGCGCCCACCCCGGTGCGCTGAGGCGCGATGCCCGACCCCCAGCGGCCCGCGGACGACGCCGGCCTGACCCACCGGCAGATCCTCGTCGTGCTGTGCGGCCTGCTCATGGGCGTCGCGCTGAGCGCCCTGGACCAGACGATCGTCGCCACCTCGATCCGGACCATCGCCGACCACTTCCACCACTTCGAGCTGCTGGCCTGGGTCACCACCGCCTACCTGGCCACCTCGACGATCGTCACCCCGCTGTTCGGCAAGCTGTCCGACCTGTACGGCCGCAAGCCCTGCTACGTCGCCGCGGTCAGCATCTTCGCGGTCGGCTCGCTGGCCTGCGCCTGCGCCACGTCGATCTATCAGCTGGCCGTCTTCCGGGGCGTGCAGGGCATCGGCGCCGGCGGCCTGTTCTCGCTGGCGTTCACGATCCTCGGGGACATCGTGGCGCCCCGGCAGCGGGCCCGGTACCAGGGCTGGTTCCTGGCCGTGTTCACCGGCGCCAACCTGCTCGGCCCGCTGGTCGGCGGGATCCTGGCCGGCGCGCCGAGCATCCTGGGGATCACCGGCTGGCGCTGGGTGTTCCTGATCAACGTGCCGCTGAGCGTGGCGACGCTGGCGGTCGTCGTGCGGGTGCTCACCTTCGACCGGGTGCGGGCGGGGGGCGTACGCGTGGACTGGGCCGGCGGCGTCCTGCTCGTCGCCGGCGTCGCCCCGCTGCTGATCGTCGCCGAGCTCGGCCGCGCCTGGGGCTGGGGCTCGGCCGCGTCGCTCGGGTGCTTCGCCGTCTTCGCGGTCAGCACCGCCGCGTACGTGTGGTCGGGCAAGATCGCCGGGGAGCGCGCCTTCCTGCCGCTGCGCGTCTTCGCGAACCGATCGTTCGTCAAGGGCACGCTGGTCGCGTTCGTCGTCGGCACGGTCATGGTCGGCGTCATCAGCATCATTCCCCAGTTCTTCCAGGTGTCGCACGGGATGGGCCCCATGGAGGCCGGGTTCCGGCTGCTGCCGACGATGCTGGGCGCGATCGTGGGCGCCCTGTGCTCCGGGCAGCTGATCGTGCGCACCGGCCGCTATCGCGGGCAGGCGGTGACCGGCGGGGTGCTGACGGTGGCGAGCCTGGCCGGGCTTTACTTCCTCACCGGCGACGCGTCGTGGCCCTTCGAGCTGGTCGCCCTGGTCCTCGGGTTCGGCGTCGGGATGTTCAACCAGCCGCTCACGCTCGCGGTGCAGAACGTGCTGCCGGCCCGGGACATGGGCGTGTCGACCGGGGCGGTCACCTTCTTCCGGCAGCTCGGCGGCACGCTCGGGCTGGCGTTCTTCCTGACGCTGTTCTTCGTGTGCACCCCGGCGGCGGTCGAGCGGCGGGTGGCGGCGGTCAGCGGTGAGGCGGACTTCCGGGCGGCGGTGGTGCAGGTCGCGGCGACCTCGGCCGACCCCGATGCGCGTACGGTCGCCGTCGCCCTGCGCGAGCGGGACACCGCCGCGGCCACCGACGTCGTCGTCCACGACAGCGACGTGTTGCAGGCCCTGCCCGCCGTGGTGCGCCGCCCCTTCGAGCGGGCCTTCGCCGACGCGATGGGCATCGTCTTCCTCGCCGCGGCCGCCGTCGCCCTGGCCGGACTGCTCCTGCTGCTCAGCTGGCCGCCGGTGCCGCTGCGGGGCGAGTCCGGGCTGCAGGAAGCGGCCCGGCAATAACTCCTCGTCATTTCGTGTTCACGCGCATTCTTTGTCGGCAATTCGTCAGCACTCTTACCATCATTTGTGCGGAAGATCACATGACTCTCCAGATGGAGTCAAACTACTCATGCCGATCGATCCGGCCGCGCGAAGCATTGAGTCGTTGCTTCGCAATTTGTCCGCTGGGCGAGAGGTCGATGGGCGTATGAAGTCAAGCCGGTGCCAGGTACGGTCCTCCCTTCTCGGCAGCCCGTCCGACCCGTTCACGCGGGCCCTGCTGGCGGGGGAGATCCGCGACTGCCGGCTGGCGCTGTCGGTGTCCGCCTGGCTCACCGGCGCGGTCCGGACCGGCCTCGGCCTCGCCGCCGAGGCGGCCGGGAACGGCTGCGACGGCCAGTGCGCGCCGTTCGCCGAGGCGTGGCACGCGCTGCTGCTGATCCGGGTGCGCGAGCTGGCCGGGGCGGCGCGCCTCCTGGTCGCCGCCGACGACCAGGCGTCCGACGACGTCGATGCCGCCTGGGCGGTGGCCCGGGCCGAGTTCGCGCTCGCCTCCGGGGAGACCGCCGAGGCGGTCGTGCGGGCGACCGTCGGCATGGAGGTGGCCGAGCGGTCCGGCGCCTACGCCCTGCTGCCCAACCTGCACGCGGTGCTGGCCGTCAACGCCGTACGGCAGTCCGACATGGTCGCCGCGCTGCAGTACGCCCGGCTGCTCGGCGACGACGCCCTCATCGGCCGCACCGCCTACGTGCCCGGCCAGAGCGCCTGGGCGTCCGCCCTGGTCGTGGAGGCGGCCACCGGCCCGGCCAGCGCCGCTCACCTGGCCGAGCGCCTGATCGTCGACGACCGGCTCGGCCCGGAACTGCTGGCCGCCCAGCCCGCGGCCGCCGCCTGGCTGGTCCGGGTCGCCCGCGGCGCGGGCAACGAAGAGCTCGCCGCGCGGTGCGCGGAACGCGCCGGCACCATCGCGCGCGAGTCCTGGGGGTTCCGCTCCCTGCACGCGGCCGCGCTGCACGCCGAGGGGCTGGCCGAGAAGAGCCCGGAGAAGCTGCGCGCGGCCGCCGCGCTGCACCTCGACCGCTGGGCCGGGGCGTCGGCCGCCGAGGACCAGGCGGCGCTGATCTCGCGGCAGCGCGGCGGGCGCGATGCGGCCGTCGCCCAGCTGCGGCAGGCGGCCACCCGCTACGGCGAGGCCGGCGCGCCCCGCGACCTGGCCCGGGTGACGAGCAAGCTGCGCGACCTCGGTGTGCGGTCCGGCCGCGCGCTGCGCCCGGTGCGGCGCAACGGGCACCGGGTCGGCTTCCTGACCGACACCGAGTTCTCCGTCGCCGACCTGGTCAGTCAGGGGCTCACCAACGACCAGGTGGGCCAGAGCCTCTACATCTCCGGCCACACGGTGGCGTTCCACCTCAAGAAGATCTTCCGCAAGCTCGAGGTGTCGTCCCGGGTCGAACTGGCCGGGGCGTGGGGCAATCTCACCGCCGATCAGCGCGACGCCGTCTGACCATTTCCGGTCATTGTTTCCGGCGCATTATTTCCGTCACTCCTCCGTGCCCTTTTCCGTTCGTCGCGATGACGTGGACCATGGTGCCGGGATCGATGTGGTGCAGCAACTCGCGCTGGGCGGACACCGGCATGCGAATGCAGCCGTTAGAGATGCTGCGGCCGAACGCGCCCGGATCGGTCCACGCGTGGATCCCGGTGTGACCGTCGCGCAGCCCGGGCGCCACGGCATCAGGCCGGTCCGGGACCGCGCCCAGGGCCAGGGCGTCGACGCCGCCGTAGACCGCGCCGCTCGTGGCGGTCCGGCCCAGCACGAAGGTGCGGCCGGGCGGGGTGGGCGTGCGCCGCGACCCGACGGCCACCGTCCACCGGCGGTGCGGCCGCCCGTCGTGCAGCCAGGTGAGCCGGTGCGCGCGGGGATCCAGGATCAGCTGGTCATCGAGCGTCCGCGGACGCCAGCCGCCGTGCGGCAGCCAGCCGAGGCGCCGGTTGAGCGTCGGCAGCAGCACCGCGACCCAGCCCCGGTGGCGCCGCACGATCGGCACGGTCACCGGCATCCCGCCGATCGAGGCCGGGAGGTACGCGCGCGGCCGTCCGCCCACGGCGTCATAGACCACCAGTTTCCGGTACGCCCGGAGCCCGCCCCGCACGGCGGTCGTGTCCAGGGTTCCGGTGTCCCGGGGGAAGCCGGCCGGCGCCCTGAAGTAGGTGATCGTCGGCAGCCCTCGCGGGGCCGGCGCGGCGGCCGGGAAGCTCTCCGAGGGTGTCGGTGTGACGACGGGAGGCGCCTCGGGGGCAGGTGTGCAGCCCGCCATCAGGGCGACCATGACGAGGACTGCTCGCTTTATGCCTTTCGGGTCCACTTTCCTACGGTATGCGCAGTTCGCCCATAACACCCAATGAACGGCATGTCCGCCGATATTCTGGGGCTGTGCACACGACCATCGAGACGGGCAGCCGGCTGGATCCCGACGTCAGGCTCGCGGAGGGCCCGGCCCTGACCATGGTCATGGGGGCGCCGGTGGAGCTGCTCATCGCGCTGAAGCGCCCGCACGAGCTGGAGGTGCAGGCGGTGACCACGGCGCCGACCCAGTTCGCGTGGATCGACGGCGCCGACACCGGGGTGCTGCTCTATCGGCTCGGGCCGGTGCTGCCGTGGGCGCAGGTGGCGTACCACCCGCACCTGATCGCCGCCGAGGAGGGCACGCCGGGCGTCGACGCCGGCCGGGGCGTACGGATCACCCTCGCCGACCTCGACACCCGGGTGGTGCGGGCGGTCCACCGGGTGCGCTGGCCGGCCGGCTTCGCCCGCGCGGTGGGGGCCACGGTGACGCGGCTCGAGGAGAAGCCGTACGACCGGCTGGCGTACCAGCACGCCGTGGCCGCGCTGCACCGCCGCTTCCCGACGGCCGAGGACCTGCTGATCGAGCGCGCCGACGCGCAGTGCACGGCCTCACCCATGCATTAGTCGAGGGGTGACACCCGGATCAAGTTGCCGTCGGGATCGGCGACGACGAACGTGCGGCCGAAGACCTCGTCGTGCGGCTCCTCGACCACGGCGACGCCTCTCGCCACCCAGTCCTGGTGGAGCTGGTCGACGGCTTCGGCCGTGCCGGGGAGCATCAGGCCGACCTCGGACGTGCGCGGCGTGGCGGGGTCGAGCTGGTCGGCGCGGCCGCTCCACAGGGCGAAGAGGACGCCGGGCGCGACCTCGAACGGCACGTAGCGGGGGGTGACCATGGCCGGTTCCATCGCGAAGAGGTCGCGGTAGAAGGCGGTCGCGCGGTCGACATCGGTCACGTACACGAGGAAAAGGTTGGGCTTGGTCATGGGTGCCACTTTGGCGGCATAATCTGACAGAATCTGTCAGGAAGTCGCCGGCGCTTCCAGGAAGTTGCTCGGGAGTGATCGGATGAGCCGCCCGCAACGCCTGATCGGCATCCTGGCCGCCCTGCAGAGCCGCCGCCGGACGTCGGCCGAGAGCCTGGCGGCGGAGTTCGGCGTGAGCGTGCGCACGGTGTTGCGTGACATCCGCACGCTGGTCGACGCCGACCTGCCGATCGTGACCGAGCGCGGCCGCTACGGCGGCATCAGCCTGCTGCCCGGCGGCCAGGTCGACCTCGGCAAGCTCACCGCCGGCGAAGCCGACGTCCTGCGCGCCGTGGGCGTCGACCTCGACCGGGCCGCCCAGCTCGGCGCGGCGGCGGCCGCCCGTGGCGCCCTGGGCAAGCTCAAGCCCCGCCGCCCGCCCGGTAGCTCGCGCGGCGGCCCGCCGCTGGCGCTGGCCGATGTGGTCACCGTCGACAGCCGGGGCTGGCTCGTATCCGAGGCAACCTCCGACGTATCCGGCCTCGCCGCCGACCTGCGCCAAGGCGTCCGGCTGCGGATCCACTACCGGCGCAGCGGGGAGGCGGACGCCGCGCTTCTGGACACGGATCCGTACGGACTGCTGCTACGCGCGGACCGCTGGTACCTGGTCGCCGACGTGGCGGGCACGCCCCGCCTCTTCGCCCTGAGCCGCCTGCTCTCGTGGCAACCGCTGCCCGAGCCGCGCCGGCTCCGCGAGGGCGCGACCCTCGACGCGGTCGCCCGCGACCTGGGCCACCGCCTCGACCAGCCCGGCGAGGTCGTCATCACCGCCCGGCTGGCCGCCGACCGCCTCGACCTGGCCCGCCGCATCCTGGGCAGCCGCCTGCGCACCACCGCCCCCGATGCCCCGGGCCGCGTGCTGATCACCGTCGCGTACGAGCAACTGGAGGGCGTCCGCCAGCTCCTGCAGTTCGCCGACCACCTCGAGGTGCTCGCGCCGCCGGTCGCCCGCGCCCTGGTCCGCGACCTGGCCCAGGCCGTCGCCCGCAACCATCACTGACTCGCCGTGGTCATGCGCGGATGCTCACCCAGGCCATGGCGCCGAGGGCGAGGACTGCCAGCAGGCCCACCCCGTAGATGATGTTCTGCCCCGTCGGGCCCCAGAAGTAGTACGAGCCCTGCGCCAGCAAGAACACGACGCTCAACACCACGTCGAGCGGGATCACCAGCAGGGTGACGGCCAGCCGGGCCAGGAACCAGAGAAAGCCCAGGCCGTACCACTTGTTCAGCGTCGAGTCGTCGTAGGCCAGGCGGGTCAGCGCGAAGGGCTTGTAGAGCGACCGGTCCCAGCCGGCATCCCACTTGCGGGCGCCGTTATGCCACCACGACTCCACGGCGTTCGGCCCGGCGGCGGACGCGGCGGCCGGCGTCCGGCTGAGCTGGATGGTCCTGATTCTGCCGCTGGTCACGTCGATGGTCACCCGGCCGTCCTCGACCTGGATCTCGGTGCGGCCGTCCACCACCGCCCGCAGCGCGCCGCCGCCATAGTTGACCAGGTAGATGTCGTCGACACCCCGATTCCGCGTCCGGTCTCGGATCACGACGTAGATCGCGTTCTGCGGCCGGTCCGGCAGGCTGTACTTCGCGTTGATCGAGAAGAGGCCGACGGGCGTGACGATCGTGCTCTCGCCGGAGACATCGACGCCGTTCGGCCCGATCGTGAACTTGACGGGGAGCAGGGCCGGCTTGAAATCTACCTCGGGGTGGACGGAGGGGTCGTCGGAGCACGCGGTGGCGGACAGCAGAAAGAAGAGGGCGAGGAGCACGGCGAAGCTACGTCTGGCAGGCGTCGGCACGACTGCCATGATGAGTACGCCGAGCAATGTCGATCACCGTCCAATAAGTGGCCGGGCGTCCGGAGCAGGCGCGGGTCGTCGGGCCGGGCCAGGTCAGCGTCTCGGTGTGCCAGATTCGGCGGCGCCCGGCGTCCGGGGCGTGCGTGTCGTCGGGGGCGGCCGGGCGTTGATCATCGCGTGACGCAGTGGGCAATGTCGCATGCCGGCGACGGGCGGGGCGGGGCGGTGGACCCCGGCGCCTATGCTCGTGCGTTCGCCACCAGGGGCGAGGTGATCAGCGACGGGGGGACCGGCATGCTGCCCGCGGACAGCGGCGACGAGCAGGAGGGGCAGCTCGACCTCGGCCGGATGGCCGGACTGGCCGGCGGGCTCGTGGAGGCGAGCTATCTGACCGGGCCGCTCGCCGCGCAGTACCGGCTCATCGTCGACGTGCTGCTCGACCAGCAGCAGCACACGCTGACCGGGGTGCCCGCGGCCGACCTGCCCGGGCTGCTCCGCGACCACCTGCGCGGGCGGGGGCTCGACGCCGGGCTGGTCGACGATCCGGGGTTCGCGCTCGAGCAGCGGATGCGGCGCCTCGCCGCCTGGCACGTCGTCGAGGTGTGGCAGGACCGGGCGCGCCGCGACGAGGACTTCCTGCGCAACCTCGACCGCTATCAGCTGACTCCGACGGCGGCGGCGCTGCACAGTGCGGTGCGGCGGCTGGGGGAGGACGACCTGGCGACGGCCGCGGCGGCCACCATGGCGCCGTCCGTCCTCACGGCGCATCTCACCACGCTGCGGGACGCGGCGGCGAACGATCCGGCCGCGGCGGCCGGGGCGTGGTCGGTCATCCAGACGACCCATCAGGCGATGGCGGCGGCCGCGGCCGGGTGGCAGGCCCGGCTGGCGGGGGCGCTGGCGGGCGCGCCGGACGCGGACAAGCTCGCGCTCGTGCAGGAGACCCTCCGCCGGTACGTCGACATGTGGGGCGCGGGCGTCGACACGCACTCGGACACGATCACGGCCCTGGTGCGCGACCTGCGGCGTACCGACGAAGCCGGCTGGCGTCGCATCGCCGTGCATCATCTCGGCCCGGCCGCCGACGACGCCGCGATCGACGAGTTGCGGCGCAGCTACACGCAGACGCTCGACACGCTGCGCCGGTGGTTCGACGGGCCCGGCTGCCAGGCTCGCGTGCTGCGGCGGCAGATGCGCGACACCATCACCCCCCTGGTACGCGGCCAGCGCACCCTCGCCGCCGTCGGAGGTCACGTCTCCCGGCGCGCCGAGCTGCTCGCGCTCGCGGCCCGGCTCGAGGCGACGCCGACCGAGCAGGCCGGCTGGGATCTGTGGTGCGCCGCCACGGGACTCTTCTCGGCGCGGCACCTGCCCGGAGAGGCGCCCGCCCCGGCGGGTAGTCCCGGGGCGACGTCGTTCTGGGACGCCGAGCCCGTCCCGGTCGAGGCGCGTCTGCGCAAGCATGGGCCCAAGGCGACGACCGGCTCGGCCGCGCGCATCCCGGACCGCACCGAGGCCCGGCGCGCCGCCCGGCAGCGGGCCGCCGAGACGCAGACCGAGGCCGCCCGCACCGAAGCCGCCGTGCTGGCCCGCTCCGGCAACCGGTTGTCAGACTGGGCGTCGCCGACCGGGGGCGAGACGCAGATGCTGCTGCTCCTGCTCGGCGTGGTCGCCTCGGCCCGGCCCGGCGACGACGGGGTGCGCGAGGCTGTGACGGGCGATTCGCGCTGGCACGTACGCGCCGAGCCCGCCCCCGCCGGAGCGCCCGCCGCCGTCATCCACACCCCGGACGGCCGTCTGGTCCACCCCGACATCCGCCTGCACATCGAGGCCCGGGACGTCGGCGCCGCCCGCCCGGAAGCGAGCGAAGCCACGGGGAGGACGGCATGAGTACGAGCGCCGACACGCGGGACGCGCAGCGGGCGTTTCTCGGACTCCTCGCCACGCCGATGATCACGCCGGCGACGGATCCGGGGCTGCACCGGCTCGTGCTGCGGCATCTGCGGGCGGTGACCGAGAGCGCGGGCCGGCTGGGATACCGGGTGCAGCGAGTCGGGCGTACCGTGCGGCTCATTCGGATCCCGATCGCCGGGAAGGTATCCGCGCCGCCGCGGCCCGCCGCCGCCCCCGACCGGCGGGTGCTCGCCCTGACCTGCGTGCTGGCCGCCTGCTGCGAGGAGATCGCCGGGCCGGTCACGTTGCAGCGGCTGTCCGACCTGGTCCGCGACCTGAGCGCGACCGCTGGGGTGCGGATCCAGCCGTACGACCCCGAGGACCGCCCGCAGCGCAAGCTCCTGCGCGCCGCGGCGACGGTGCTGGAGACCTGGGGTGTGCTGCGGCGGCGCACCAGCGACGAGCATCTGCTCGACGAGTGGACCGAGCGTGGTCACGGCCCGGGCGCCGGGTACGACGTCGACCGCGACGCCCTGCTGCTCATGACCAGTCCCGACGTGCTCGCCGCGGCGCTGGCCCCCGAGGCGGACGACGGCGCGGAACAGCGGGCTGCCACCCGTACCGTGCGGCAGTTGCGCAGCCTGACCGAGACGCCGGCCGTGCTCTACGCCGGCCTGGACCCCGACGATGCCGAGGCCTGGAAGGCGGCCCGCGGGCCGCGCGCGGGCGACGTGGCCCGGATGACCGGCGGGCAGGTCGAGGCGCGCGCCGAGGGCCTGGTGCTGGTGCTGACCGGCGACGAGAACCCGGCGACCGTGGCGGACTGGCCGCGGGCGCGCGCCGCCGACTGGGTGGCGCTGCTCATGGCCGACGGCGCCGGGCAGGCCGGCACGCGGCAGCCCGACGGGACCGTCACGCTCACCGACGCGCAGGTCGAGGAGGTCGTCGCGGACCTCGTCGAGTGGCGTGGCGACTATCTCAACAAGGCGCAACGCGAGGTGCCGGGCGCGCTGCGGGCCGGGGCCGAGGAGCAGCTGACCGAACTCGGCCTGCTGCGGACCCCACCCGACGGCAGTTGGATCCTGCTGCCGGTCGCCGGACGCTACCGGGCGCCCGGCGTGACCATCACCGACGCCACGGAGGCCTGATGCCGACCGCTGTGGGACCCGAGGTCTCCGACAACGCTCTCGCCCGGTGGCGTGACGCCGCCGCGGGCGGGGAGCTGCCCGCGCCCACCCGCGAGCGCTGGCAGATCCTGCGCGCCGGCGTGGTCAACCTGTGGGAGTTCGACGCGGCGGAGTA
Organism: Symbioplanes lichenis; assembly: GCF_030709675.1. Lineage (GTDB taxonomy): Bacteria > Actinomycetota > Actinomycetes > Mycobacteriales > Micromonosporaceae > Actinoplanes > Actinoplanes lichenis. Next base: position 711,889 of record NZ_JAUZQD010000002.1, on the reverse strand, counting down.
CTGGTTCGCCGACGGGCGCGCGCAGTTCGTCGGGGCCAACCAGTCCGGCAAGTCCACGCTGATGGCGCTGACCACGCTGATCATGCTGGCGGGCGGGCTGGACCGGCAGTACGTGGATACATTCGGCCAGTCCGACAAGTCGTTCCGCTACTACGTGGAGCCCACCGACGACGCCCGGGACCGCCGCGAGACCGGCGCGGGCACGAACCGGGGCTGGGCCTGGGTCGAGTACGGCCGGCTGGGCCCGCGCGGCCCCGAGTTCTACACCACCCTGCTGTACGCGCAGGCCAAGCGCGGCGTCAGCCAGCTCACCCCGGTGTGGCTCATCTGCCACGGCACCGACCGGGTCCGCGCCGGCCTGCACTTGGCCGCGGGCAAGGCCGTCGTCGAGCCCCGCGACCTGTCCGGCGTACCCGGGCTGAGCGTCTGCGACAGCGGCAAGCGCTACGCCGAGCGGCTCGCCACCGAGCTCTTCGGCTTCGCCGACACCGACCGGTACGCGACCGTGCTCGAGATGCTCAAGGTCCTGCGCACCCCGCATCTCGGCCAGCGGCTCAACCCGGACTGGTTCACCGCGCAGATCCGGGCCGCGCTGCCACCGATCGCCCGCACCGAGGTCGAGGAGCTGGCCGAGGGCTGGCAGCAGCTCGAACAACTGCGCCGCGACCGCGACCACGCCGCCGGGGCCCGCGACGCCGTGGCGGTCTACCAGGCGAAGGCGTGGCGCCCGTGGGTCGACGCCGTGCAGCGGTTGCACGCCGACGCGCTCGTCGCGGCCTCGCGCGCGGTGGATGCGTCGGCCCGCGCCGTGGATGCGGCCACGTCCGCGCTGGATACCGCGCGGGCGGAGTACTTCGCCGAGGGCCAGAACACCGCCTCGCTCGAGCAGGCGGTCAAGAACGCCCACGCCGCGTACGAGGAACTGCTGCGCTCGGACGTCTATCGCGACGCCGCCGCCCGGGCCGCCCGGGCCGAGCAGCTGGGCCGGGAAGCCGGCACCGCCCACACGCGCGCCACGGCGGCCCGGGCCCAGGCCGACCGGGCCGCCACCGATGCCGCCCGGGCCACCGACGCCCACGAGCGCGCGTCGTCCTCGCTCGCCTCGGCCCGCGAGACCGTCGCGGCGCGCGCGGAGCAGGTGGTGTCGGCCGCCGCACGGGCCGGGCTGGGATCCACCGCCGCCGAATGGGCCGCGGCCGGCGACACCGACCGGCTCACCGCCGCGGTCACCGCGCGCCGGGGCCGGGTCGCCGTGCTGCGCAAGCTGCTGCGGACGGCGGTCACCGCGGTCGCGTCCGCCCGGTCGCTCGACGACGCGGCGTCGCTCGCCTCGTCCGAGCTGGACAATCGCTCGTCCGCCGCCGCGGATGCCGCTTCCTCGCTGACGGATGCCCTGCAATCACTGTCCGACGAGCTCGAACGGTGGGCGGAGAAGCTGGGCGACACCGCGCCCGCCCTGTCCCTGCGCGAGGACTGGCTGCGCGAGGTGACGGAGGCGGCGACGGGCGCGCGCCCCCGGCAGGTGTTGCGGACGCTGCTGACCACCGCCTGGCTCGATCCGGCGATCACCCCGCTGACCGAGCGGATCGGTACCCTGCGCGCACAGGCCCGTGACCTGGATACGCGGGCAGCGGCCCTGGATGCCGACGCCGCGTCATTGGACACCGCGTCGGACGTGGTGTCCCCGTCGCCGGTCGGCTGGACGCGCCGGGACCGGCCCACCGGGACCGGGTCCCCGTTGTGGCGGCTCGTGGACCCGGCCGAGGACCTCGACCAGGACGTTCTCGACCACGTGGAGGCGGCGCTGGCCGCGGCCGGGCTGCTCGACGCGTGGATCACCGCCGACGGCACGTGGGATCCGGCGCGCGACGGCCGGGATACGGTCGCGGTCGCTCGCGGTTCGTCCGGCGCCTCGATCCTGCGGGTGGCCGAGGACGCCGGCGAGCTGGGCGACTCCGTCCGCTCGGTGCTGGCCGCCATCGCGTACGCCGAGCCCGGCGCGCCGCTGGATCGCGAGGCGACCGTGGCGATCTCCGGGGACGGCCGGTGGCGTACCCCGTTGACCGCCGGACAGGCCGGGCCCGCCCCCGAGGGCGCCTCCCTGCTCGGCACCGCCGCCCGGGACGCCGCCCGTCGCCGCCGTCTCGCCGAGGCGCAGACCCAGGCCGCCGCCCTGCGCTCCGAAGCCGCGAATCTGCGGGCCGAGGCGGACGTGCTGAGCACCCGCATCGCCGAGCTGCGGGACACCGCCGCCCAGGCCCCCGACGACGCCGACGCCGTCGCCGCCGGAAGCGCCCGCGCGGCCGCCACCGCCGAACGCGACCGGGCCGAGGTCGCCCACTCCCGGGCGCACGCCGCCGCGCTCACCGCCCGCCGCCGCGCGGAGGAAGCCGGTACCGAGGCGGCCACCCACGCCGACCAGGAGGGCCTGCCCGCCGCCGAGGACCAGCTCGACGCCGTCGTGACCGACCTCGACGAGGCGTCGCGGACCGTGGCCGAGCTGCGGCTGGCGTACACCGGGGTCACCGCCGCCGAGCGCGACCTGGCCACCACCGCGACCACCGCGTCGGCCGCCGCCACCGCCGCCGCCGAGTCCGACCGGGCGGCCCGCGAGGCGGCCGCCGAAGCCGCCGAGGCCGCCATCCACGCCGAGGAAGCCGGCGAGTCGGTGGCCCGCGACGACCGCGACCAGATCGACCGGGCCGCCACGCTGCAGGCCCGCATCCGTGAGCTGGACAAGTCCGTCGCCGCCAGCCGCGAGACCGGTCTGCGGCTCAGCGCCGCCGCGAGCAGCGCCGCCACCACTCTGGAACAGCGCCAGGCCGCCTGGGACAGTGCCGTTCGCGCCCGGGACGCCGCCGAGGCCGCCTGGGTCGCGCTGCACCCCGGCGGCGTGGATCCGCACGAGGTGGTCCGGACCGTCAAGCCCGCCAACTGGCCCGACACCGCGCCCGAGAAGGCCAAGCGGGTGCAGGCCGCCATGTCCCGGGCGCTGGGCAACCCGCTGGCCGAGCTGCGTACGGTTCTCGAAGCCTCCGGCGGCCGTTCCGCCCACACCGTCGAGCCCGACGAGACCCACGACCTGCCGTCCGTGGCCGTCGTCGTCGACGCCTCCGGCGCCCAGCTCAGCCCGGCCGACGCGGTCACCCACCTGGACGAGCTGGTCACGGCGCTGACCGCCGCGTACGACGGGAAGCTCGACGCGATGTACACCGAGCTGCTCGCCTCCACCTTCATCGACCACCTCGCCGACCGCCAGAAGAAGGTCGTCGCGCTGCTCGAGGTGGTCAATCGCGTGCTGGAGCGGCACCCCACCGGCGCCAACCGCACCACCCTGCGGCTGCGCCGCCACCCCGCCGAAGGCCAGAAGGCCGGGTACGCCATCCTCAAGGCCCTCGAATCCGGCACCCTCGACTCGGGATCCGCCCAGGAGCACATCCGCACCTTCCTCGGCGACCGGCTGCGCGAGGCCCAGGACGCCGGGCCCGGCAGCACCGAGGAATGGCTGGACCACCTCGCCCGCCTGCTCGACTACCGCACCTGGTTCGACGTGGTCGCCGAGTTCAAGGTCGCCGGCAGCGACTACAAGCCCCTGACCCGCCAGGCCCACGGCGTCGACTCCGGTGGCGGCAAGGTCGTCACCCTGCTCCAGCCGCTGCTCGCTACCCTGGTCGCCCTCTACAGCGAGTCCCCGCAGGCCCCGCGCCCCCTGTGGCTCGACGAGGCCTTCGAGGGCGTCGACCCCGCCAACCGCGCCACCATGCTGCGGCTGCTCGTCGACTTCGACCTGGACTTCCTGCTGGCCGGCCCGTCCGCCCTGGTCGCCGCGGCCCAGGTCCCGGCCGCCGCCGTGTGGATCGTCTCCCGCGCCCCCGCCCCGACCCCGGGCGTCGACCTGTCGCTGATGCTGTGGGCGGGCAAGACCCTCGAACAGCTGCCCGTGGCCGACCACACCGTGCAGATCCTCGCCCAGCGCCGCCCGATGGACGAGCCGCTCGGCCCGGACCTGTTCGACTCGCTGGCGGAGGTGGACGGCTGATGGGCATGTCCCCGCACGTGGCGCGCCTGCGCGCCGCGATCGGCCACGAGCTGATCCAGCTGCCGTCGGTGTCGGTTCTCGTCGTCGACCAGGACGAACGGCTGCTGCTGGTACGGCACGCCGGCACCACCGATGGGTGGACCGTGCCCGGCGGAGCGATCGAGATCGGCGAGACGCCCGCCCGGGCCGCCGAACGCGAGATCCTCGAGGAGACCGGCATCCGGATCACCCCGCCCCGCCTGCTGGCCGTGCTCGGCGGCGCCGACTACGAGGTGACCTACGGCAACGGCGACCGGGTCGCCTACGTCCCCGCCGTCTTCGAGGCGCGGATCGCCGGCGGGACGCCGACGCCCGACCTGGAGGAGGTCAGCGAGCTCGGCTGGTTCCGCCCGGCGCAGCTGCCCGGCGCCGACCTCAACCGGTTCGCCCGCGCCCTCCTGCGCGCCACCGGTCACCTCGGCGCCTGAAGGAAGGCGTAGGGCGCGCGTTCTCCGAACTCCACCTGGCTCGTCCGGCGAACATGACATCGGCTGGTGGGACTCCCGAGCCTTCGAGACGATCCTGTCCGAGGATCAGCGTGACCGGTCGCTCGTCGATCTGGCTGAGGCAACCGGTCTGTCCTGCACGTTCAGCCTCGCTCTGGCCAGGCTCCGGCAACGCCGAGGGGCGGCATCTTCGGACACCGCGAAGCCAACGACATCATCCACGTCTACGCCGTCATGAAGAAACCGCTCGCCTGGGCGGAAACCGTCGACCTCGCCGCCAAGGAGCAGGCACTGCAGGTTGTCGCCGACCAACTCGGGGACGGATGGGCGCCGGAACTGACCGAGCTGATCACCGGCGGGGACACCGGCCCCGTCGTCCGTCCCATCTGGGGCCTCCCGCTCGGGCACACCTGGGACCGCAGGCCCGGCGTGATGCTCGTCGGCGACGCCGCGCACCTGACCCCGCCCGACGGCGACGGCGCGAACTGGGCGCTCTTCGACGGCGCGGAACTCGGCACCCTCATCGCCGAGAACCCGGGCGACATCGACGCCGCGTTCGACGCCTTCGCCGGGAGAATGCTGCCGCGCAGCGCCGCATCCTCCGAGGAGGGCTACCAGTCCTTCGAGCGCATCTTCGGCTACAACGCGCCTGTCAACCTGCGGCACATGATGGACGGCGTCAAGACCTCCGGACGCGAGTATTACGAGTAGCTCCCAGGGTTTCGGTGAAGGGGGCCGGTCACTCGGGCCGGGCGAATCGGGCGGTGGCCACCCCGAGCGCCAGCACCGCGAGCAGCCCCAGCACCGCGATTTCGACGGCGACCGGGGGCACCCAGCCGGCCCAGGCCGGGCTCACCACCTCGGCGTCGCCGGGCAGGGTGCGGCGCAGGGCGTCGACGCCGTAGGTGAGCGGGTTGGCCAGTACCGCGCCGCTGAGCCAGCCGGGCAGCCCCTGGGCGGGCAGCACCGCGCCGGACAGGAACAGCAGGGGCATCAGGCACAGCCCGGCCACGATCTGGAACGCCTCCGGGCGGCGGATGCAGACGGCGATGAGGACGCCCAGAGCGGTGAACCCGAACGCCAGCAGCATCAGTACGGGCAGCGCGAGCAGCAGGCCGGGGCGGTAACCGGAGCCGGCGAACGGCGCCAGGGTGAGCATCAGTGCGCCGTACGCCCGCCGGTGGTGGCCCCGCCCAGACAGATTCCGAGCAGGACGGCCCGGCGGGCGACCGGCGCGACGAGAACCTGGCGCAGGAAGCCGGATCTGCGATCCCACACGATCGATGCGCCCACGCTCAGGGCGGGCGCCTGCACCGCCATCAGCACGGCGCCGGGGAACAGGTAAGCCCGGAACTCGCCGCCGGCACCCGGGGCGAGGGCGGCGTCGAGGCCGGTGCCGAGCACCACCAGGAACAGCAGCGGCAGCAGCAGGACCATGGCCACGCGCAGCGGGCTGCGGGCGAACCGCAGCAACTCGCGGCGCCACAGGACGTGCACGGTGCGCAGGTGCGCGGATCCGGTCATGATGCGCCCTCCGTACGGATGGTGTGCCCGGTGTAGTGCAGGAACACGTCGTCGAGCGTCGGCGGGGTCACGGTGATCGAGTGCACCGGGACGGTCAGCGCCGCGCACAGCCGCGGGGTGAAGGCGGCCCCGTGGCGTACCCGCAGCCGCAGGCCGTCCCGTTCCGGCTGGGTCCGGTGGCCGAACACCTGCTGGATCGTGCGGGCCGCGGCCGCGTCGTCGCCGGTGCGCAGCCGGACCAGGTCGTCGCCGACCACCGCCTTGAGCCGGGCGGGCGTGCCCTCGGCCACGAGCGTGCCGTCGTTCATGATCACCACCTGGTCGCAGTTCTCCGCCTCCTCCAGGTAGTGCGTGGTGAGGAAGACGGTGATGTCGCGTTCGGCGCGCAGCTCGGCGAGCCGCTGCCACACGGCGGCCCGGGTCTGCGGGTCGAGGCCGGCGGTCGGCTCGTCCAGGAACAGCACGCTGGGCGTGTGCAGCAGGCCCCGGGCGATCTCGAGGCGGCGCCGCATCCCGGCCGAGAAGCCGGCCACGGGCTCGCCGGTGCGCTCGCTCAGACCCATCAGCTCGAGCAGGTCACCGGCCCGGCGCCTGGTCTCCGCGCGGGGCAGCCCGAACAGGTCGCCGTACAGCTGCAGGTTCTGCGCGGCCGTCAGGTCCATGTCCAGGGTGGCCTCCTGGAACACCAGGCCGATGCGCTGCCGCACCTCGGCCGGTCGGCGCCGCACGTCGCAGCCGGCCACCTCGGCGTACCCGGAGGTGGGTTTGAGCAGGGTGGACAGCAGACCGACGGTTGTCGTCTTGCCGGCGCCGTTCGGACCGAGGAAGCCGAACAGGGCGCCCGCCGGCACGGTCAGGTCGAGCCCGGCCACCGCGGTGCGGGCGCCGTAGCGCTTGTGCAGCCCCTCGGTGCGTACCGCCGGGTGGCCGGTCATCGGGCACCGCCCGGGGCGCACCGGACGCTCAGCACGGTGCGATAGTGGGCGATGTCGTCGGCCTCGCCGATCGCCGTGCCGTCCACCTCGATCCAGGCGTGCGCGCCGAACGGCTGCGCCCGCACCCCGGTGCACCAGTCCGGCCAGGTGCCGCCGAGGCGGCAGAGCAGCGCGGCGGCGATGGAGCGTTGCAGGCAGCCGTGGCCCGCGCAGCGCGCGCTGACCGTGATGACGGCTTGCCGGGCGCGCGCGGCGGTGGCGGCGCTGGCCGGGCGGGCGCCCCGGCTGGCCCGGACGAGCACCCGGCGCAGGGCGTGCGGGCGCAGCCGGCTCAGCGGCCGGGCGGCGGCGACGGCGAGGCGGGCCGTGATCTGCGCCCGCCACGGCAGCGGCATGCGGGGCGGCACCGCGACCGGGACGCTCATCGGGTCACCACCAGGCGGTGGTCGCGCAGCCCGCGGATCAGCTGCCGGACGTCGCCGGCCGACCGCTCGGCCGGGATCCCGGCGCGGTCGCTCAGCTCGCGCGCGGCCTCGTCGGGCGACGCGCCGGCCAGCAGCGATCCGAGGACGCCCGATGCCGTGGGGTTGAGCTGCCAGTACCGGCCGCTGCGCAGGTCGAGCAGGACCAGACCGTCCGCGGTCTCGGTGGCGGTCACGTCAGGCGACAGGTCGTACGTCATGCGAGGTCCCTTCCATGCGGTTGGTCTCGTCGAGCGAGCGCAGCCAGCTCTCGCAGGCCAGCGTGGTCTCGAACGGCACCAGGCCGGCCAGGTGCGGCCGGGGAGCGAGCAGCGCGTCACGCAGCGCGCCGGCGTCGACCAGGCCCAGGCCGGCCAGCCGCAGGTCGTCGCACCAGCGGATCAGCCGGCTCAGGTTGGCGCGCAGGCCCTCGTAGATCTCGGCGGCGAACTCGCCCTTGGTCTGCCGGCCCAGCAGCGGTTCCGGCACCAGGCCCCGCACGGCCGCGGTGAGGACGGGCTTGTAGTGCCCGCGGACCACCCGGTCCTCGATTCGTACGCGCAGCGCCGCGTCCACGATCCGGTCGTCCAGGAACGGCGCTTCCCAGGGCAGCCCGGCCGGAGCCAGCGCCGCGTTGAGCTCGCGCAGGGCGTCGCCGCTGCCGGTCACCATCTCGGTGGCGTGGTGCTGGACCCGGTCGGGATGCAGCGGGGCGACCGGCCCGGCGGCGGTGACCGCGGCCCGGACGGCGTGCGCCGTGTCGTCGCGGCACCAGGCGGGCAGCCGGACCGGGCCGATCCATGCGGTGGCCGGGGCGGCGAAGTCCGGCGCCGGGCCGGTCAGGCCGCTGGACACGGCGGCGAGCGCGGCGCCGAACGTACGCCGGTCGGTCAGGGCGCGCGCGGTGTCGCCGGTCCGCCAGCGGTTCAGCAGCCGGGCGCGGCGGGCCGCGCCGAGCGTCGCGACCGGGTCGCGGCGCAGCATCGACCACAGGTACGCGGGCGGGTGGCTGAAGAGCTCGTCGCCGCCGAGGCCGCACAGGTGGACCCGGGAACCCTGGGCGCGCATGCTGTGTGACAGTTCCGCCATCTGCGCGAGGTTGCGGTGGAAGAGCAGCGGTGCCTGTGGGGTGACCGAGCCGGGCGCGGGCTCGGAGAACCACGCGGGGCGGTCCTCCGGTGCGTCGCGGCGGTGCCGGGCCCGGGGCAGCAGCCCGGCGGCCCGGCCGGCCCACACGCTGTCGGCGTTGGCCGGGTCCCGCGGGGTCCAGTGGTGGGTGATCAGGTCCGCGCCGGCGGCATCGGCCAGGAAGCACAGCGTGGTGGAGTCGAGCCCGCCGGAGAGGTCGGCGCTGACGGTCGCTCCGGCGCGGGCGGCCACGGCCGCGCACAGCGCTGATCGGAGGTACGCGGCGGCCTCGGCGACCGGCAGGTCGGGGTGTGGTGGCCTCCACCACCGGTGGGTGCGGGCGCCGCCGTCCGGGTCCAGTTCCAGCCAGGCGCCCACCGGCACCGCCCGGACGTCGCGCCAGACCGGCCGGGTGCTCAGGGGCCACGGCGGGGCGGGGCTCAGCAGGCGCAGGGCCACTGCCTCCGGGTCCACGGTTGCCCCGCGCAGGCCGGCGAGCAGCCGCTGGCCGGTGCCGGCGTACTCGATCCCGTCCACCCGGGTGTGGAAGATCTGCCGGGCGCCGGACAGGGTGCCCTGGGCCCGGACGTGCCCGTCGAAGGACACCAGCAGGTGTGCGCTGCCGTGCTGCTCACGCCACCACCGGTCCAGGTCTCCCAGGGATCGCGCGGCGGCCAGGGCCCGCTCCGCGGCGCCGGGGTCCGGGCGGGCGCTGCCGGCCACCACCAGCCGGCGCCGCCCGGCCGTCACCACGGTGAGGTCGCCGTCGCGCCAGTGGCCGGCCAGCCACGGCCGGCCGGACGCGTGCGGCAGCACCCGGCCGGGGTGGCCGGTCGCCGCCACGGCCGGGCTGTCGGGGAAGATCAGGAACTCCATCGCCCGCCTCCGGGGTCTCGGTGCCGCGGCGGAGGGCCGGTGCGGCCCTCCGCCACTGGTCGCACCGGCTCAGCAGCCGGTCGGGCAGAGGTTGAAGAACCGGACCAGCCAGTCCGGCGTCAGGCCGAAGAAGTAGCCGAGCGTGACGTCGGTGAAGTCCCCGAGCTCCACCAGCGCGGGCGGTTCGTAGACGGCACTGTGGTCGGTCATCGTCCGTTCCTTTCGTCGGGCCGGCCCGGTCGGACCGGCTCCACCACGCTCGCCTACACAGGCCCCTATACGTCGCTACCGGTCACCCCGCAGGAAGGTCGACAGGACCTCGGTGAAGCGCTCCGGCTGTTCCTCGGCGGGATAGTGCCCGCAGTCGTCGAGCAGGACTCCGGTGACGTCGTCGGCCGCCAGCCGCATCGTCCGGAAGGCGTTCTCGCCGCTCGGCGGAGCTGGCCCTGTGCACCCTGGCGACCAACAAGTCGCTGGCGGTGCTGAGCCGCGCCGGGCTCTCGGGCGACGACCTGACCACAGTCGCCGCGGTCGCCGCCCGCGTGGGGGTGTGAGCGGTCAGCCGACCAGCTCCCGCGGGTGCGGCACGATGCGAAAGTCGGGCGGGCTACACCTGGCGGAAGGGGATGCCGAGGAGGCCGGCGGCGGCCGCGTAGGTGGCGGCGCGGTGGCCCACGGACAGGGACCAGTGGTGGCCGATGCCGGTGGCGCTCCAGGCGTCGACCCATTCGCCCGGGTCGCGGCCGAAGTCGACGCGGGAGGTGGTGTTGCCGATGCGGAGCAGGGGGCCGGGGACGACGGTGCCTTCGGAGGCGACGAAGGCCAGGGTGCCGTCCTCGTCCTGGCCCAGCCCGAGCAGCGTCACCGGCCCGTGGCGGACTGCTTGAGCTGCGGCAGCAGGCCGGGGAACTGCGGCCAGTAGGCGCCCAGGCCGCCGGAGACCAGGCCGATGCGCGTCTTTCGTGCGGTCTGCCGCCCCCCGCGTGATGCGCGCGTAGAACGAGTTCGTCGCACGCTACCGCCGGTCTCCCGCCGTCGGCAAGCGGCCGGAGACGGGCCTCCCGCAACGTCTCAGCTCACCAGGCGGGGCCAGCGGGCCAGCTCGGCGGCGGTCGACGGGTCGGCGAAGGAGAGGGTGAAGGACGCGTCGGCGGTGCGGCCGACGTTCCAGAGGAGGGCACCGTCGAGGTCACTGCTGCGCACGGCGCGCCCGGCGGCGGCGTAGAAGGCCGACCGGTCGGCCGCGTCGCCGCCGTCGGACAGCGAGAACCCGATCTCCTCCAGGAGCACCGGCTTGCCGGCCGTGTCCGCGTCGGCGCGCCAGCCCTGCAGCACCGGGGTGAGGGCGTCCGGGTCGCTCAGGTACTTCGGGAACAGGTGCGTGGAGCACAGCGTGATCGACGGTACGGAACACAAGTCACCGAAGCCGCTGCCCGCCGGGCCCGCCATCTCCGCCCGGGCCGGATAGCCGTCACGGAAGCCCTCCGCACCGATCGTCACCAAATGGCGCTGGTCAATGCTCGCCACATAGCTGGCCATCGTCTCGGTCCAGTCGCGCACCGGGCCGCGCGGCTCGTTCATCAGGTCCCAGGCGAGGATGCCGGGGGAGTCGGCGAGGCGGACACCCTGGTCGTCGGTGAAGGTGAGCACCCGGCGCACCTGATCCTGAAAAGGCCCGGCATTGGTGAAGAAGTCCGGGCCGATCCCGCCGAAGTCGTCGTGGAAGTTCGACAGGGTGCACACCAGACGCACCGATCGCCCGTACGCATACCGGGCCGTCGCCGCGAGAGTGCGCAACGTCGCGTCGCTGATCCCGCCGTCCTTGTCGAAGCACCACGTGCGGATCGTGTTGTGCCCGGCGTTGGCCAGCGCGTCGATGCGCGCGACGATCTCGGCGTACGGCTGGGTGAGAAGGTCGTAGCTGTTGACCCCCGCCGCGCGCCACCTCTCGCCGGCCAGATAGAGATGCTGGCCCTGTTTGCGGACGAATTCCGAGGCGGGCGGGCGGCGCTTGTAGACGTGGATCGGGCCGCTGCGGTAGACCTCGGCGAAATGGTCCTCGAGAATCGCCCGGGACTGCGCCCCGAAGCCCTTCCACACCGCGTCCGTGTCGCCCTGTTGCAGGATGACCCAGGTGGCGTGCTTGCCGGGGTTGTCCAAACTTTCCTGCCAGTACGGCTTGTTGCCCACCCCGATCAGCGAGTGCATCGGGACGCCGCTTTCGACGGGCCCGATCGGGCGCCGGTAATCGTCCATGAGCACCAGGCCGGTGTCGTAGTGTGCGCGCATCCACGCCTCGACGTGCGGCGCGTCCGGGCCCTTGGAGACCAGCTGGGACGACAGGCCGTGCGTGCCGTCCTCGTACGTCATGACCCGGCTCGTCGCCACGGAAACCGCGCCCTGGGCGAGGATCACCACCACGAGCACCGGCCCGAGGATCCGCGGCTTGCGGGCGGCGAGGAACGCGACGAACAGGCCGATCGGGAGCAGCGCCTGCAACCCGTACCGGATGTTGCTCATGGTGTAGGGCACATTGTCGGGCACGAATCGCGGCAGGATCAGCGACGCCTGCCCGAGCCACAGCGACAGGATGTAGAAGGCGAAACTGCTCAAGGCGACGAAGCCGACGAGGACGGGGCCGAGTGCGCGTTTCTTCACGGAGGAGGTGACGAGCCGGATCAAGCCCGCCCCGGCGACCACCATCAAGGTCGAGCCGGCGACGATGCGGACGTCCTCGAACCAGTACACGACGGACTTGCCGGCGTGGTGATAGGTCGGCAGCAGACCCGTACGCAGGAAGAATTGTTGTTGTTCGGCGGAGCCGTAGACGCTGGACGCGAAGTAGAGCGGGTCGGAGAAGATGAGCTGGTTCCACACGAGCCAGCCGCCGATCCCGGCGAAGGCGAGCACCCCGAAGAGGATGACCAAGCCGTTCCTCTTCGTGCGGAAGGCGACCAGGGCCACGACGACGGCTTCCATGCAGACCAGCGCCCAGCCGTCGTAGCGGGCCAGCGTGGCCAGGCCGCCGAAGAGCCCGGCCAGGACCAGGCTGCTCGTGCCGCCGCGCAGGATCCACTTCGCCAGGAAGTAGAGCGAGGTGGTGACCATGGCGAGCAGCAGCACCTCGGTCATCGGGGTGGCCGCCAGATAGAGCGTGTTCGGGTTGGCCAGCACGACCAGCGGGGCGAGCCAGCTGACGCCGGCCTTCCGGGTCAGCAGGAAGGCCAGCTTGTACGCCATCACGCACAGCAGCACGAGCGCCGGCACGCTGACGGCGGGGCCTGCGATGCCGCTGCGCCACAGGTCGTCGTTGACCACGAACGGCAGCATGGTCAGGTGCGGCAGCGGCAGCCACACGCTGCCGAGCTGCGCGAACCCTCCGGTCAGCCCGCCGACGACCCGCTTGGCGATGTTGAGATGCGCCTCGGCGTCGCCGTAGGCCAGCACGACGTGGTGGTGCATCGCCCACGCGCTGGACGCGATCCCGGCGGCCAGCGCGAGGATCCCGACGAGCCAGGTGTGCATCCGCAGCCGGCTCTTCTCCCGCTCGTTGAAGCGGGCGCGCATGGTGAAGAACTCGCGGACCGCCTTGCGGATCACTGCCGGGTCGCCGCCGCTGGCCTGCCCGTGCCGCCGCGGCAGATGGGTGACCGGCAGTTCGCGCACCCGCAGGCCGTGCTGCCGGGCCTGATAGAGCAGCTCGGTGTTGACCATCGCGCTGTCCGCCGTGAGTTCCAGGCGCCGCAGAGCCGAGGCACGCATCAGCTTGAACGCGCAGTCCACGTCGCGCACCCGGGTGCCGAAGAAGAAGCGCCCGGCCAGGTTGAACAGGTGTGCGTTGCGGCGCCGCGCCCACGGGTCCTGCCGCCGGCGCCGCCAGCCGGTGACGATGTCCGCGTCGTCGGTCAGCGGCACGAGCCGGGGCAGCTCGGCCAGGTCGAACTGCCGGTCGCTGTCGGTGAACAGCACCCAGTCCATGGTCGCGGCGGCGAGGGCCCGGCGCACGGTCGGCCCGTATCCGAGGTTGCGCTCGTTGCGGATCAACCGGACCGCTTTCCCGTGTACGGCCACCAGCTGCTCGACGATGGCGGCGGTGCGGTCGGTGCTGCCGTCGTCGACGACCACGACCTCGTACGTGTCGGTGACGCTGCGCGCGGCGGACAGCGCGTCGCGTACGGCGTCGGCGATGTTGTCCGCCTCGTTGTGCGCGGGCATGACCACCGACAGGGAGGTCAGTTGCTTCGGCGGGGCGTAGCGGAAGTCCTCGACGGCGAGGGTCATCGGACCGTCTCCTGCTCCAGGTGCAGCCCGTGGACCGTCTTCTCCCAGTAGTGCGGCCGCAGGATCAGCTGACCCAGACCCTTGAGGGCGGCCACCGACATGAGCAGCCAGTAGAACGGGGACAGCAGGCCGTACTTGATGAGGTCGTGGTTGCCGCGGCGGGCGCTGCCCAGCAGGAACGTGTAGACGAAGAGCAGGTTGCCCACGGCCAGGGTGAAGACCGCCGGATAGAACACCCACGCCGGATAGAACTGCTCGATCCGCTCGCCGATCGCCGCGCGGAAGGCGAAGTACGCGATCGTCGCCGCCCACATCAGCGGATTGAGATAGTTGACGAGCACCTTGCCCCCGATGACCAGCAGGAACGTCAGGAAGTGGGGGTCGCGTGTGCGCCGCAGGTCCCAGCCGCCGCGGGTGTGCACGAGCAGTGTCTGCAGGTAACCCTTGATCCACCGGGAGCGCTGACGGATCCAGTTGCGGACCCGCGGGTTCGCCTCCTCGTATGTGGTGCTGTCGAGCATGCCGGTGCGGAAGCCCTGCCGGTAGAGCCGGATGCCGAGGTCGGCGTCCTCGGTCACGTTGTACGGATCCCAGCCGCCCAGCCCGCGCAGCACCCCGGCCCGGAAGTGGTTCGACGTCCCGCCCAGCGGAATGGGACCGCCGAGCCGTTGCAGCCCGCGCAGCATCAGATCGAACCAGAGGCTGTACTCGGCGGTGAACAGCCGGGTCAGCACGTTCTGCCGCGGATTGTAGAAATTGAGCGGGGCCTGCAGGCAGGCGACGCGGGGCGACAGTTGATCGAATGCGGAGACCGCTTTCTTCAATTGATCCGGTTCGGGCACGTCCTCGGCGTCGAAGATCACCACATAGTCGCCGCGGGCCACGGTCAGCCCGTGGTTGCACGCCTTGGGCTTGGTCTTGGGCTGCGAGTCGGGCACGATCACCACCCGGAAGGTCGCCGGCAGCGTCATGGCCCGCACGAAGGCGACCGTCTCGGTGTCGTCCTCCTCCAGCAGCAGGAGCACCTCGAGCCGATCGGCCGGATAGTCCAGCGCCGTCATGGCCTTGACCAGCTGATCCATGACCGCCGTCTCCCGGTACATCGGGCACAGGACCGTGTACAGGGGCCAGTCGGTGCGGGCCGTGACGGTGACGGCGGGCCTCTCGTCGCGGGCCGAACCGGTCACCAGCCACGCGCAGAAAAGGAGGTCGGCGAGGTAGAGGGCGGTCACCAACGCGACCACCACGAGCAGCCCGGCCGGATGCCCGAGAATCGCGAGCACGATCATGGTGGCGAGCGCGATGCCGGCGACGCCGAGCACCACCCGCTGCCCGGGCGTGGCGGTGACGCGGGCGTCGTACCGGAGCCGGCCCAGCGCGATCTTCGCTTCGACAGTCGTCATTGTCCGGGCTTTCTGCTCGACATTTGTTTCGTCCGCGTTTCTCCACATCGGACCGCGGCCGGGGTCGATGAAAGCACAGGCGCTGCGGGAAAAGAAGACAGGAAACAATACGTTCACGTGCGCTTTTCTCGGGCGCGCGAATTTCCCGCGGCCGCCGCAAGATCAACTGGTGAACTTTCTTCGCTTGACAGAGATCCACAGGAAACAGTGATGATGGTGATCCCGCACCGACCTGTTGGGAGCGTCCATGTCACCGATCCGAGCCGCCGTCCTGGCTCTGACCGCCACCCTGCTCACCGGCCCGGCCTCCTCAGCGGCCGCTCCGGCTCCTTCGACGGCCGCTCCGACGGCCGCTCCGGTTATTGACCAGAACTTCGCCGACCCGGATGTGCTGCAGGTCGGGCGCACCTACTATGCATACGCCACCAACAGCGACGGCCGCACCATCAAGTGGGCCACCTCGACCGACCTGACGACCTGGACCGTGCAGCCGAGCGACGCCCTGCCGACGCTCGGCGCCTGGGCCGACACCGACTGGTCGTTCCCGCCCGGTGGCGTCGGCGACCGCGGCGTCTGGGCGCCCGAGGTCTTCGCGACCGGCCCGCGCAGCTTCGTCATGTGGTACACCGCCCACGACCGCGCCTCCGGCAAGCAGTGCATCGGCGCCGCCACCGCCACCTCACCCGGCGGGCCGTTCACGCCCCGCGACACCGCCCTGGTCTGCACCCCGGAGATCGGCGGCGCGATCGACGCCTCCTCCTACACCGAGCACGGCCGCCGCTACATCCTCTGGAAGAACGACGGCAACTGCTGCGCCCAGGACACCTGGCTGCGCCTGCAACAGGTCAGCGCCGACGGGCTGCGCCGCACCGGCGCCGAGACGCCACTGATCAAACAGAACAAACCCTTCGAAGGTACGCTCGTCGAGGCGCCGACCCTCGTGAAGCACGGAAGCGCGTACGTGCTGTTCTACTCGGCCAACTTCTTCGGCAACGACAGCTACATCAGCAGCTATGCCACGTCGGAGAGGCTGCGCGGCCCGTACACCAAGGCCGACGCCCCGCTGATGACCACCGACAAGTTCGCGGGCGCGATCCGCGGCCCCGGCGGCCAGGACATCGTGACCGGCCCCGACGGCAAGAACCGCATCGTCTTCCACGGCTGGGACCCGACCTACACCTACCGCGCCATGTACACCCGGCGCCTCGACTGGCTGGGTAACCGCCCCGTCGTCGAGGGCGCCAAGATCCGCTACGAGGCCGAGGACGCGTCCTTCACCCGGGCCAACGCCCGCTACGCCACGGGCGGCGCCAGCAACGGCGTGGTCGTCGGCGGCATCGACTTCCCCGACAGCCGCGTCACGTTCACCGTCACCGTCCCGCGCGCCGGCACCTACCGCCTGTTCACCCGCTTCGCCAACGGCTCCGACGCCGGCGCCGCGAGTCACACCCTGACCGTCAACGGCGTGACGGCCGGCGCGGTCGACTATCCGGTCACCGGGTGGGACAACTGGCAGACCAGCGAGCGTACGGTCACCCTCAAGGCCGGGACCAACACCCTCGCGTACGCCAAGGGCGCCAACTACGCCGAGATCGACGCCATCGACGTCGCCTGACCTGATCTGCTTCGGCCCGGCCGGCGTGCCACCGCCGGCCGGGCTCACCCATGGCGCTCGAAGGCCGTGGTGGCGTGCTCGACGAAGCGGGCCACCGCGGGTGACGTCGCGGCCGCGGGCCAGACCACCGACAGCCGCTCGGGCGTCAGGTCCGGCACGGGAGCGAGCCGCACGTCCGGCGGGATCGCCATCGCGTCGCGGGTCCGCTCCGGCAGGAACGCCACGCCCTCGCCGGCTCGCACCCGGGCCATCAGATGACGCTGCGGGACGCGATCCCGGCATCAGGACGGGTGGACCTGCTCACGGCGTACGCGGCGCCCCTGCCGATCACGGTGATCTGCGAGCTGCTCGGTGTGCCGCCCGCCGACCGTGAGGCCTTCCGGACCTGGTCGGTGACGGTCACCTCCGCCTCCTCCGCCCAGCTCGGGGAGCACGCGTCGGCGCTGCTGGCGTACCGCTCGGAACTCGTCGAGCGCAAGCGGGCCGAACCCGGCGACGACCCTTGTCCAACCTGGTGCACGTCCGCGACGGCGGCGACCGGCTCACCGTCACCGAGCTGACCTCGATGGCCTGCCTGCTGCTCGTGGCCGGACACGAGACCACGGTCAACCTGATCGGCACCGGCGTGTGGCACCTGATCGAGCAGCCGGAGCAGCTGGCGGCGCTGCGCCGTGACCCCGCGCTCATCCCGGCCGCCGTCGAGGAGATGCTGCGGCTGAGCAGCCCGGCCCACGTCGCCACGCTGCGGTTCACCACAGCACCCGTACGCGTGGGCGGGGTCGAGATCCCCGCCGGCGAGGCCGTCATGGTGTCGCTGCTCGCCGCCAACCGCGACGCCACCCGGTTCCCGGACCCGCACCGCCTCGACACCGGCCGGCCCCGCGGCGGGCATCTGGCCTTCGGGCACGGGATCCACCACTGCCTCGGCGCGCCGCTGGCCCGGCTCGAGGCCGGGATCGCCCTGCGCGGTCTGCTGGCGAGGTTCGGCACGATCGAGGCGGACGCCGCGGCCGGGCCGCCGCGCCGGCGGGACAGCACGATGATCCACGGCTGGGAGGCGCTTCCCGTCCGCCTGGCCCCATGAACTCCGGGCCGCTGTACCTTGTTCGATCATGCGTGAGGCGTGGGAGTGGGTCGAGGACGGACAAGCGGAGCCGCATCGGGTGCTGGAAGGGCCCGAGCCGCGGCCCCGGCACGACTTGGCCGACACCTCAGCCTCGGTGCTGGCCGAGGTCGACGGCCGGCCGGTGCTGGTGCTGACCGGGCGCGGCTGGCAGGACGAGCAGCTGATCGGCGGGGTCGACCTGGAGACCGGGGCCTACCTGCCGGACCGCTCGGGGCTGCTGCGGGCGGCACCCCGGTCGGTGCTGCTCGGTGGAGGCCGGTGGCTGGTGACCCAGAGTGAACGCGGGGACGTCCTCGTCCGCGACGCCGTTACCGGGGCGCCGCTGCACGAGTTGCGGGATCCCGACGGGCCGGTGACGGGGCTGATCGGCTTCGCCACGGTCAACGGCCGGGACCTGGTGTTCGCGGCCGGGCGGGACATCGCGGCCTGGGACGTGGCCACCGGCGACATCGTGCACCGGCGCCCCGGCAGCGGTAGCCACTTCGCCGTCTTCCGAGGGCGGATGCTGGTCGCGACCCAGCGGGACGGCGAGACGCGGTTCCACGACGCGCTCACCGGGGAGGCGTTCGGCGCGCCGGGGCCGGGCGGGCCCATGACCACCGCCGAGTACGAGGGCCGGCTCATCGTCGCCTCGCGCCGGGACAACTACGGCACCGACCCGGTCGTCGTGTGGGATGCCGGGACGGGCGAGGAAGTGCTCGTGGCGCCGCCTTCGCTGGGCAATGACAAGCACTGGTTGTCGTACACGATGAAGGTGGTCGGCGGGTGTCCTCTGCTGCTGCTCGGCCGTCAGGGAAAGCCCGTGCTGCTGTGGGATCTGGCGGCCGGGCGCGCGGTCGACTTCCCGATGGGGGAGGAGGAGCGGGACATCGACCAGCTGGCGCTCGGGTCGGACGGGGACGAGCCCGCCGCGCTGCTGGTGTGGAAGAGCGGGGCGGCTGAGCTGGTCACTCGCGGCCGGCGGGTGCCGCTGAGCGGACCGGGCCCGCGGATCGTGGCCTTCGGCGAGGTCGGCGGGCGGCCGGCGTTCGTGCTCGCCGACGAGCTCGGCGTGCTGCGGCTGATCGACGTCGCGACCGGCGAGGACCTGCCGTCGATGTTCTACGGCGGCCAGGTGCGCAACGATCCCCTCGCCGTGCGGCGCGAGCTCGTGGTGCTGGGCGGGACGCCGCCGCGGGTGTGGGATCTGAGCACCGGGCTCCCGATCGCGAAGGCCGGCGGGCTCGAGTCGCTCGACCGGCGGGTGACGCTGGGCGAACTCGACGGGCGTACCGTGCTGGCCGCCGCGGACGACGTGGCGCTGACCGTCCGGGACGTGGCGACGGGGGAGTTGCTCACCGAGATCCCGGCCGGGCCGCTCGGCCTGGACAAGGACTGCCGGCTGGTCTTCACCGAGATCGGCGGGCGGGTCGCGGTGACCGCCGTGTCCGAGCGGGCCACGCTGCGCTCCTGGGACGCCCGGACCGGGGCGGACGCCGGCCGGCCGTACACCCTCGATCGCAGCCTGGCCGTCCTGGGCACCGGCCGCGGCGGCACGCTGGTGCTGCTGGGCGGCTATTCCGGCGACATCCGGGTGGTGGATCCGGCGACGGGCGAGGAGGCCGGGCTGCCGCCGGAGGGGCACCACGACCAGGTACGCGCCCTGGCCCACGGCACCGTCGACGGCCGGGACGTCGTGGTGTCGGGCTCCGCCGACCAGACCGTCCGGGTGTGGGACGCGGCCACCGGCGCCCCGATCGGCATGCCGTTCAAGGGTCACGACGCGGCCGTCGACTCGGTGCACTTCCTCGACCGGCACGGCGAGCCCGCGGTCATCTCCACCGCCGAGCAGGGCCCGCCGCGCATGTGGATGCTGGGCTCTCCCGCCGCCGACGGGGGCCACTACGGCGCTGTCACGGATGTCGCGGCCGGGTTCCGTGACGGCGTGCCGGTCTTCGCCTCCGCCTCCGACGACACCACAGTGCGCCTCTGGTACGCCACCACCGGCGCCCTGGCCGGACCCCCGCTGATCGGGCACGACACCTCGGTCACCGCGGTCGCCTTCGCCGGACCGGGCCACGACGTCCTCGTCTCCGCCGACGCCGACGGCCTCGTCCTGCGCGACGGCCAGCCGCTCGCCCGCCTCGACAGCACCGTCGTCAGCCTCGCCACGGCCGAGGTCGACGGCCGGCACCTGGTCGGCGCCGCCACCGAGGACGGCACCCTGCGGATCTGGGACATCCGGACCCAGCAGCCGTACGCCACCCTGAGCACCGACGAGCTCAAAGCCGCGGCCCTCACCACCCGCGACGGCCGGCTGCTGGCCGCCACGATCACGCCCCACGACGACGACGGCCTCGTCACGGTGTGGGACGTTCTCGCCGGCGAGCCCGTGTACGAGCCCGTCGCCGTGCCGGAGGCGGCCGACACCAGCCTCGCGTTCGGGTTCGTCGACGGCCGGCTCGTCGTCGTCCACGGCATCGACGCCGAGGGGGACGAGGACGAGGGCTACCACCCGGAGGAGGAGAGCTACCTGGCCGTGTACGACACCGGATCCCGTACTCAGCTCATCCGCCTCGAACACGAGTGCGCCTTCCCCAGCGGCATCACCGTCGCGCCGGGCTCGATCGTCCTCATCGGCACCGACAACGGCGGCGTCCGCGCGATGGACGCCCGCACCGGCGAGGAGACCCTGGCCTACGAACACCACAACGGCTACGTGTCGAGCGTCGCCACCACCGAGGTGGACGGCCACGTGATCGTCGCCTCAGGCGACGGCGCCAACACCGTCCACATCTGGGACCTCGCCACAGGCACCCGCCGGTGACCTTGTTCGCGAGTCTCGTCGGGTTACGGTATGAGGAGCCAGCGTCCGCGTTGGCCACCGCCGGCGACCTTGGCGTACGCGACCGACGCCTCTTCGAGTGCGACCGTGCCGGCGATACGGAGCTGGAACAGTCCGTCGGCGGCGTGCCGGAGCAGGCCGGCCAGTGCGGCGCCGTCGGGCTGGGTGACCACTGGCTTGATGTGGATACCTCGTTCGGCCTCGACTGTCTGTCCGGGGTAGCCGACGTACACGCCGCCGTCGTGCAGCGCGCGGATCGCGTCGCTGTGCATCGTCGCGGCGTCGAGCACCACGTCGTATGCCGGTCCGGGGAGCTCCTCGACGAATCGCTCGGCGCCGGCGTCTCTGACGAAGGCCGCGTCAGTCGTCCGGGCGAGACCCGTGACCCGCCAGCCTGCTCTGACCGCCAAGGCGACGGCGTATCCGCCCACGGCACCAGCCGCGCCGGTCACCAGCAGTCTGCGCCCCTCCGGCGGGCCGAGGAGGTCGAGGCCCTGGCGCGCGGCGAGAGCGTTCAGCGGTATCGATGCCGCAGCTATGGGATCCAGTCCGGCAGGCACGCGGGCCACATCGGTCGCCGCGATCACGATGCTCTCCGCATGCGCCCGGCTTGGGGCGGCGAGGTCACGATCAAGGGCAGCGACCAGGTCGCCGACGGCGAAACCGTCGACCTCGGCGCCGGCTTCGACGACCGTCCCGGCGAGGTCCGAACCCAAGCCGGCGCCCCCGCCCAGGCCGAAGACGGTTCGGCCCCGCTCGGTCGCGAGGAACACGTCGATCGGGTTGACAGCAGCCGCACTGACGTGGATCCGCAGGTCCGCGGGGCCGAGCGGTGCGGGCTCGACGTCGGTGAGCACCGGCGTGTCGGCTCCGGCGCTGGTGATGAGTGCGCGCATGGAATTCCCCCTGGATCTGGTTGCCTCACCACTTTCAGGGACCTACGTTCTCTTGGGAAGTAGGCACTTTGGAGTGGGGTACACACCCGGAGGTATGTCTTGACGGCATCCGCCCAGCGGCCGGCGCCGCAGTTCAACGCCTTCGCCGCGAGCTGCCCCAGCAGGCGCCTGCTCGATACGATCGGCGACAAGTGGGTGAGCCTGCTGATAGTCGCGCTCGGCCTCCGCGGTCCACTGCGCTACTCCGAGCTGTCCTCCCAGCTCGAGGGGGTCAGCCAGAAGATGCTCACCCAGTCCCTCCGCCGGATGGAGCGCGACGGCCTGGTCACGCGCACGCTGACGCCGTCCATGCCCGTCCGGGTCGACTACGAACTGACCTCGCTCGGCCGATCGCTGCTCGTAGTGATGAGTCAACTCAAGGAATGGGCCGAGCTGCACATGCCCGAAGTGGACGCGTCCCGGGCGGCATACGATGCCGACCACCGCTGATTCGCGTCCCGCCGCGGAACCACCCACCAGACTCGCGAACGAAATCCACGCCGGTAGTGATCGGCTTGCGGGCGCCGGTTACCGTCCGCTCGTGATCTCACGACGGACCGGCCTCGCCGCTGCCGCGGTGGCCGGGCTCGCGGCCACCGCGGTGGTCCTGTCCACCCGCGGTCCGGCCGAGGTGCCGCCGGCCCTCGCCGCCACGCTCGCCACTCAGGTCACTCCGATCGTCGAGCAGCAGCTCAGCGCCGACTGGTCCGGCGATCGCATGGGCTGCGCCACCCGCGTCTTCGGCCTCGACCCCGCCGGGGCCCGCACCCCGGCCGACGTGCGCGTCGCCTACGTGTGGGCCCAGTGCTCCACGATCGGCACCGGCATCGACTCCGGCCTCGCTCTGCCCACCGCCGT
This sequence comes from Symbioplanes lichenis, assembly GCF_030709675.1. Taxonomy (GTDB): domain Bacteria; phylum Actinomycetota; class Actinomycetes; order Mycobacteriales; family Micromonosporaceae; genus Actinoplanes; species Actinoplanes lichenis. The sequence goes on along the minus strand of NZ_JAUZQD010000002.1, from coordinate 689,399 downwards.
TCACCTGGTCCCGGCCCCGACCGTCGAAACCCCGGAGGACGGCTCCTACGGCGCCGACATCGAGCGCATCTTCCCGTCCCGCGTCCGCGACCTCGCCTACGGCGACGAAAAGCCGGACCTCACCCCCGCCGTCGCCGCCCGTGTCGCCGTCCTGACCTGACCGCCGGTGTCTTACATCACCTGGTTGACGCCGTAGACCGCCTGCGCGTGGGTGAAGCCCTCGAACTCGAGCTGACCGATCAGGCCGGTACGCGAGAACGAGGAGCTGTCGAGGTAGCTCTCGGCCGACTTGGCCGCCTGCTCCTTCCAGTCGGCGCCCGCGGAGTCCACGCCGTGGACGGCCTGGCTCGAGGTGAAGCCCTCGAACTTGAGCTGCTTGATCAGGCCGGTGCGGGAGAAGGCCTGGCCGTCGAGGTAGCTCTCGGCTGACTTGGCGGCCTGGTCCTTCCAGTCGGCGCCCACGGAGTCCACGGCCTTGGTCGCGATCTTTGTCGGGTAGCCCTCGAACTTGAGCTGCTTGATCAGGCCGGTCCGGGAGAAGGACTGCCCATCGAGGTAGCTCTCGGCGGATTCGTTGGCGTTCTGTTGCTCCACGGACAGCTTCGGCTCGGCCGGTGCCTCGGTGGTCTTCTCGGCCGCCGGAGCCGTGGTCGTCTTCTTCGGGCTCGGCGCTGCGGTGGTTGCTTCTGCCGTCGGCGTGGCGGTGGTCCGGTCCGGGACGGCGGAGGCCACGGCCACCGCCTCGGTCGAGCTTCGGGCATCCCCGGCGACGGTCTGCTGCGTTTGCTCGCTGCTCGCTGCGGCGATGACGGTGCCGCCGATGCACAGCAGGAACACCGCGCCGACGCTGGCGAGGACAATGGGTAGGGTCTTCCGCTTCCGAGGAGCCGGGGCGGGCGGGAAACCGAAGGATTGCGGCGGGGGCAGGGACATACCAGTACTCCTCAAGGGGCGGCCGATCGGCGAAGGTTCAGGTCGGTCTTCGGCGGCAGCAGTTGAGGGGTGCGGCAGCAGCACCTCAGCAAATGCCTCCGTCCGACATCTGACGGACGGCAGCTAGGCGGGCAACCATCTGGCGGGACAACCATCCGGCGGGAGAACAGAGAAGGCCGCAGCGGCGAACCGCTGCGGCCTCCTGGTGGTGGATCAGTGGGTTACTCGGTGGCGGTGGCCTCGCCCAGGCCGGCCGGGACCACGTCCGGGACCACGCCGCCGCGGTCGGCGCCGGTGAAGGTCAGCTTGGACTTTTCGACGTTGTCCGGGTCGCCTTCGCAGTCGACGACGACGATCTGGCCGGGGCGCAGCTCGTTGAACAGGATCTGCTCGGACAGGGTGTCCTCGAGGTCGCGCTGGATGGTGCGGCGCAGCGGCCGGGCTCCCAGCACCGGGTCGAAGCCCTTCTTCGCCAGGTACTTCTTGGCGTTGTCGGTCAGCTCCAGACCCATGTCCTTGTTCTTCAGCTGGGTCTCGATGCGCGCCGTGAAGATGTCGACGATCTGGAGAATTTCTTCCTGCCGGAGCTGGTGGAAGACGATCGTGTCGTCGATGCGGTTGAGGAACTCCGGGCGGAAGTGCTGCTTCAGCTCGTCGTTGACCTTGACCTTCATCCGCTCGTAGTTGGACTCCTCGGCCTCGGAGGCCTGGAAGCCCAGCGACACCGCCTTGGCGACATCGCGCGTGCCGAGGTTGGTGGTGAGAATGATGACGGTGTTCTTGAAGTCGACGATGCGACCCTGACCGTCGGTCAGCCGGCCGTCCTCGAGAATCTGCAGCAGCGTGTTGAAGACGTCGGCGTGCGCCTTCTCGATCTCGTCGAACAGCACGACCGAGAACGGCTTGCGGCGCACCTTCTCCGTCAGCTGACCGCCCTCGTCGTACCCCACGTAGCCGGGAGGGGCACCGACCAGGCGCGACACCGTGTAGCGGTCGTGGAACTCGGACATGTCGAGCTGGATCAGCGCGTCCTCCGAGCCGAAGAGGAACTCCGCGAGCGCCTTGGACAGCTCGGTCTTACCGATGCCCGAGGGCCCGGCGAAGATGAACGAGCCGCTGGGCCGCTTCGGGTCCTTGAGCCCGGCCCGCGTACGCCGGATGGCCTTGGAGACGGCCTTGACCGCGTCCTCCTGGCCGATGACGCGCTTGTGCAGCTCGTCCTCCATGCGCAGCAGGCGGGAGGTCTCCTCCTCGGTCAGCTTGTAGACCGGGATGCCGGTCCAGTTGCCGAGCACCTCGGCGATCTGCTCGTCGTCGACCTCGGCGACCGAGTCGAGGTCGCCGGCCTTCCAGTCCTTCTCGCGCTGGGCGCGCTGGGTCTGGAGCTGCTTCTCCTTGTCGCGCAGGGTGGCGGCCGCCTCGAAGTCCTGCGCGTCGATCGCGGCTTCCTTGTCCCGGCTGGCTTGCATGATCTTCTCGTCGAGCTCACGCAGGTCGGGCGGGGACATCATCCGGCGTACGCGCATCCGGGCGCCCGCCTCGTCGATCAGGTCGATCGCCTTGTCCGGCAGGAACCGGTCGGAGATGTAACGGTCGGCGAGCGTGGCGGCGGCCACGAGGGCACCGTCGGTGATGCTGACCCGGTGGTGCGACTCGTACGCGTCGCGCAGGCCCTTGAGGATCTCGATGGTGTGTGCCAGCGTGGGCTCGCCCACCTGGATGGGCTGGAAGCGGCGCTCGAGGGCCTTGTCCTTCTCGATGAACTTCCGGTATTCGTCCAGGGTCGTCGCGCCGATCAGCTGCAGCTCACCCCGGGCGAGCAGCGGCTTGAGGATGCTGGCCGCGTCGATGGCGCCCTCCGCGGCCCCCGCGCCGACCAGCGTGTGGATCTCGTCGATGAACAGGATGATGTCGCCGCGGGTGGCGACCTCCTTGAGCACCTTCTTGAGGCGCTCCTCGAAGTCACCGCGGTAGCGCGAGCCGGCGACCAGCGAGCCCATGTCGAGGGTGTAGAGGTGCTTGTCCTTCAGGCTCTCGGGCACCTCGCCCTTGACGATGACCTGGGCCAGGCCCTCGGCGACGGCCGTCTTGCCGACGCCGGGCTCGCCCACGAGCACCGGGTTGTTCTTCATGCGGCGCGAGAGGACCTGCATGGTCCGCTCGATCTCCTTCTCGCGGCCGATGACCGGGTCGAGCTTGCCCTCGCGGGCCCGCTGCGTCAGGTCGGTGCCGAACTGGTCGAGCACCATCGACGACGAGGGGGCCGCGGCGGCCGCGCCCCCGGCGGCCGGGGTGCCCTCCTTGCCGCCCGAGTAACCCGAGAGCAGCTGGATGACCTGCTGGCGGACCCGGTTGAGGTCGGCGCCGAGCTTCACGAGGACCTGGGCGGCGACGCCCTCGCCCTCGCGGATCAGGCCCAGCAGGATGTGCTCCGTGCCGATGTAGTTGTGGCCGAGCTGCAGGGCCTCGCGCAGCGAGAGCTCCAGCACCTTCTTGGCCCGCGGCGTGAACGGGATGTGCCCGCTCGGCGCCTGCTGGCCCTGGCCGATGATCTCCTCGACCTGCTGCCGGACCGCCTCCAGGGAGATGCCCAGGCTCTCGAGGGCCTTGGCGGCGACGCCCTCACCCTCGTGAATCAGGCCGAGCAGGATGTGCTCCGTGCCGATGTAGTTGTGGTTGAGCATCCGGGCCTCTTCCTGGGCCAGGACGACAACCCGACGGGCTCGGTCGGTGAAGCGCTCGAACACAGCTCTCACGTCCTCGCGGCAGAGCCCCACGCGCCCCGCCTGTCAGACGCACGGCATCGTGCGGAACGGGGTGCGCTGAGTCAGAGCCTCTTGGCGTCTGGCGAGGCCCGCGTGGGTGGCCTCGCTACGCTCGTGCAGGCGCGGCTGCGATGACCAGGCTACAACGATCTCGACCTAGGATGAGGGCGGGAGGATCACGATGACCGGAACTCAGCGCCACCGATCCGTGCCCGATCGCGCCCGCAAGCGACGCGTCCGGGCGCTCGCGGCCCGCCTCGGCGTGGCCTATTCCGTTGCTGCGCGCCTGCTCGCGGGCCAGACGCCCGTGCGCGAGGCGCGCCGGGTGCCGCTCTTCCCGATCGGCGACGACGAGCACCGGGCCTGGATGTTCGCTGAACGCGAACACCGCACTTTTCACTCCCGGGTGCGCGACACGCAGCTCGCCGCCGACCTGCCGCTGGGCCGCGGCGAGCACTTGGCGCTGCGCTTCCCGCCGCTGCGGCTGCCGGCCGGGCTCGGCGCGCTCTACCAGGGCGAGGGCCGGGCGACGGTGCTGGCGATGCTCTACGCGGTCGTCGCGCACGAGACGCCGGAGCTGCTGCCGCCGGCCGAGGAGCTGGCGTGGGTGGCCGAGCTGGGCGAGGAGGCGGCGGTCGACATCACGTGCGTCGCGCTCGACCGCGCCGCCCGGCTGCTGCTCGACGAGGACCCGTGGCGGCTGTGGGCGCGCGTGGAGGCCGCGCTGACGGTGGGGGAGACGAGCGCCGAGCGGCCCGCCCGCGACGCCGCGATCGCCCTCGCCCGCGAGCTGCGCTCGACCAGCCTGCGCGGCTCACGCGAGGGCGCGCGTCACGTGCTCGACGCGCTGCTGGTGGAGGCGTACGACTGCCTGCCGCCGGGCGCGGAGATCCAGGTGCGGGAGCGGCCCGGCACGGTGGTCGGCGTGCGCTGGGGGCAGGACGGCCCGCCCACCGGGTACGAGGTCCGCTTCGCCGACGAGCCCGGCGTGCACGTGATCCCGATGGAAGACCTGTCGTCGTCGCCGGAGCCGGTGGCGTAAAGCCCGTCAGCTCACGCCGGTCGCTTGCGTGGGGGCCGGAAGGGCTCGGGCGGCCGCACGTGGCAGGCGGGCTCAAGCGAGCGCGGGGCGGACGGGCTCAGGCGGGCGCGAGCGCGGGGCGGGTCGCGGTGCTCAGGCTGCGCAGGGCGCGCACGATCTCGTCGACCACGGCGGCCGGGGCGTCCGGGACCAGGCCCAGCCGGCGGACGCCGGCGAGCCACTCCGGGCGTACGTCCTCGGCGCTCGTGATGTCCGCGAGGTCGAGCACGTAGTCGCAGTCGGTGACGTCCGTGGTGATCTCCCGCGGGCCCGCCACCCGGCACCAGGCCTCGATGGCGCGCACCGCCGCGACCTCGTCGGTGCACTTCACGGCGAGCACGACCGGCTCGGTCACCGACAGGAAGCCGGGGTCGTCGGCCACCGGCACCCGCACGGGCCGCAGGCCGAGCCGGCTCAGCGTCCCGGTGATCAGGGGCGCCGCGGGGGAGGGGATCCCGCCGGGCAGGCTGTCGGCGACCAGCGCCTTCCGGGTGATTGTCATGAAACCGAGCGTAGAAACGTTTACGCCACGAAGTCCCCGAAACGATCAAATAAGCGACAAAATACGCGGCGGGCGCGATACAACATCCGGAACAACCGGATCTTGAGAACGGGGCCAGTCGTGGCGAGTCCAGCAAGCGAGGCCGACCAGCAGTCCGGCGCGGCCGCCTTCGCGCCGGTCCCGGAGACGACGTCGCGGTGGCTGCTGCGCAAGCTGCCGTGGACGCCGGCGCTCGGGGGCACGTACCGCGTCCAGCGCCGCACCACCCACCAGCCCGCCGCCGGCCGCCTCGCCGTGACCAACACCGGCAGCGTCGTCGCCCTGCTGCCGGTCTCGCTGCGCCAGATCCCGATGCTGGGTTTCGTCGAGCACGACGAGACGCTGCGCGCGGTCGCCGCCCGCTTCGAGCAGCGCGAGTACCGGCCCGGCGAGATCATCGCCGCATCCGGCACCAAGGCCGACCACCTGTACGTCATCGCGAGCGGGCAGGTGACGACCACCGGCACGGACGCGGTGCTCTCCACGGGCGAGCACTTCGGCGCCACGACGCTGACCGAGTGCTGCCAGACGTGGGGCTACACGGCGACGGCCCGCACGGCGGTGACGATCCTGGCCCTGCCGCGGCCGGTGTTCTACGCGATGGTGCAGCGCAGCCAGTCCTTGTTCTCGGCGATGGAACGCTTCCGCGCCCGCTCCCGCAAGACGCAGCAGGAGACGGTGCCGTTCGTCGGCTTCGAGAACACCCCGCGCGACTATGAGCTCAGCGTCGCCCAGTCGCTGATGCGTGTGCCCCGCGCCGAGGCCGGCGAGCGCTTTCCGCAGCAACTACAGGTGGTCGTCGAGACGCTGCGCGAGCGCCAGGAGGACGAGCTGATCAATGACCGCCGCTTCGGGCTGCTGCACAACGCCGACCTGCGGCACCGCGTCTACACTCGTTCCGGCCCGCCCACCCCGGACGACCTCGACGACCTGCTCGCCCTGCGCGAGGAGACCGACTTCCTGCTCGCCCACCCCAAGGCCATCGCCGCCTTCGGGCGCGAGTGCACCAAACGCGGCGTACGCCCGGCCCCGATCGTCCTCGACGGCCACCCCGCCGCCTCCTGGCGCGGCGTGCCGATCCTGCCCTGCGGCAAGATCCCGATCAGCGACACCCACACGACCTCGATCCTGGCCCTGCGTACGGGCGAGGAGCGCCAGGGGGTCATCGGCCTGCACCAGACCGGCGTCGAGGGCGAGCACCAGTACGGCCTGAGCGTCCGCCCCATGGCCAGCACCCCCGACAGCGTCTCCTACCTGGTCAGCGCCTACTACTCCGCAGCCCTCCTGGCCCCCGACGCCCTCGGCGTCCTGGGCCACGTCGAGCTGAGCCACTGACCGTTCACCGAGGGCCGTCTATCGAGGGCCGCTCATCGAGGGCTGTTCATCGAGGCGGCGAGGCGGCGCAGCACTCCAGCCGGATCCGGCGCCCGGGTCACCGGGCGTCCGACGATCACGTGGCTGGCGCCCGCCCGGACCGCGGCCGCGGCATCGCCCGGGCGGGCGTGGTCGGGCGCGGGTGCGGTCGTGCCGGGGACGGTCACACCCGGCACGACGATGAGCGGCCCGGGCCCGACCTCCTGCCGCAGCGTCCCGGCGTCCTGCGGAGAGGCGACCAGCCCGTGGCACCCCGCGCGCCGGGCCAGACGGGCCAGCCGCACCGTCTGCTCGGCGGGCGTGGCCGCGATGCCCAGCTCGGCCAGGTCGCCCGCGGTCATGCTGGTGACCACGGTCAGCGCGAGCACCCGCAGCCCGGGGAACTCCGCCGCGGCGTCGACCGCGGCCCGCATGATGCCCGGCCCGCCACTCGCGTGCACCGTGACCATGCCCGCCCCGAGCCGTCCGGCGGCCCGCACCGCGCCGGCCACCGAGCTGGGGATCTCGAACAGCTTGAGGTCCAGGAAGACCAGGTGGCCCGCGGCCGCCAGCCGGGCCGCCGGCCCCGGTCCCGCGCTGGTCAGCAGCTCGAGCCCGATCTTGTACGCCCGCCCGGCAGGCCCGATGCGGTCGACGGCCGCCTCCGCCTCCGCCGCGGACGCGAAGTCGAGCGCGACGATGATGCGCTCAATGGCGTCCATCGGCCGCCCCTGCGAAGCGGTCGGTCGCCGTGATCAGGGCGTCGAGGATGCCCGGCTCGTCGAAGACGTGGCCCGCGTCCTCGATCAGGTGGAACTCGGCCGCGGGCAGGGCACGGTGCAGGTCCCACGCGGTGACGGCCGGCGTGCACAGGTCGTGGCGGCCCTGGACGATGACGGTGGGGATGCCGGCCAGCCTCGGGGCGTCCGCGATGAGCTGCCCGTCGGTGAACCAGCCGCCGTGGCGGAAGAAGTGGTTCTCGATGCGGGCGAACGCCGTCGCGTAGTGCGGGTCGGCGGCCTTGTCGAGCAGGTCCTGGCGCGGCGTGAGGGTGATGGCCCGGTTCTCCCAGGTGGTCCAGGCGATCGCGGCGGGCTGGTGCACGGCCGGGTCCGGGTCGGCGAGGAGCTTCGCGTACGCCTCGATGTAGCTGCCCCCGGCCGGGACGGCCGCCGCGTAGTGCTCCCACGCGTCGGGCAGCAGGTTCGCGGCCGGGCCCTCGTAGAACCAGTCGAGCTCGCTCTTGCGCAGCGTGAAGATGCCCCGCAGGACCAGCTCGGTGACCCGCTCCGGGTGGGTCTCCGCGTACGCGAGGGCGAGCCCCGAACCCCACGAGCCGCCGAACACCTGCCAGCGCTCGACGCCCAGCATGGTGCGCAGGCGTTCGATGTCGGCGACCAGGTGCCAGGTCGTGTTGGCGCTCAGGTCGGCGTGTGGGTCGCTCGCATGCGGCCGGCTGCGCCCGCACATGCGCTGGTCGAAGAGCACGATGCGGTAGCGCTCGGGGTCGAAGAGGCGGCGGTGCCGCGGCGAGGTGCCGGCGCCCGGGCCGCCGTGCAGGAAGACGACCGGCTTGCCGCCGGGGTTGCCGCTCTCCTCCCAGTAGATCGACTGCCCGTCGCCGACGTCCAGCATGCCGGTGACCCGCGGGGCCAGCTCCGGATAGAGATCACGCATCCGGCCACTTTAAGGGCGCGGGAGGAACACGGCTCCGGCGTCCGTGGCGATGTCCGGGCCGAAAGCGCGGGCCGGCGTCCAGGATCCCGGGGGAGTGTTTCCGGATGCGAGCCGGGCGGCCACGGCCGCGGCCACGGCGGCGGTGAAATCCATGGCATCGTCCGTACGCAACCAGCCCTCGGCCGAGCTCCCGTCGGACCACCGCAGCACGGCGTGCCCCCACGAGTGCTGCCGCGGGCGCGGTGCCGCCTTGATCGGGATCCCCGCGAGCCGCCGCACGGTGAAACGCCGGAGCGCCGGGATCCGCATCAGCGCGCTCGCGGCCGGCAGCAGCGCCCGGACGACCGGGGCGGTGGGGGCCAGTCCGCTGGTGGCCACCACCGAGGGCGCTCCGGTGGCGAGCCGGGCGGCGATCAGCTCACCCACCGGCATGGACGCGGTGCTCGCGCTGGTGCCGTCGGGCAGGCTCAGCCGTCGTACGGTCGCCGCGAGCCGTTCCGTCGCCAGGTGCCCGTCGCGGTAGCGCCGCCCGCCGGTGGCCAGCACGTCGACGCTCGTCTCGGCGAACGCGGATCCCAGGGCGCCCGCCGCCACGGCCACCGAGCCCAGCGCGTCCACCTCGACCGCCGCCGGGGTGTCCCGGCCCGCCCCGAGCCGCACCACGAGGGCTTCCGTGGCGAGCACCCCGAAGCCGGCGCCCGTGACGAGCGTGCTGCCCGCGGCGGCCGCCTCGGCGTGCAGGTCCAGCAGCGCCGGCAGGGCGACGATGTCGTTGGCCAGGTCCACGTAGTGACCGCCCGGCAGGCAGGCCCGCGCGATCGTGGCGGCCGTCCGGGCGTACCCGCCGAGGGTGTTGACCACGACCGTGGGCCGCGCCCGGCGGATCTCGCGCGCGGCGGCGGCGTGATCGGCCACCACGAGGGTGCGCGCGGGGCCGGGCAGCGCGGCGGCGACTGCTGCGAGCCGATCGGGATCCCGCCCGGCGAGAACCAGATCCTGTCCGGCCAGGACGGGATCCTGTCCGGCCAGCTGAGTGGCCACGGCGCGCCCGATGCGGCCCGTGGCGCCGAGGATGTAGATCATGCCCGCCTCCCGTCGTGACGACACGCGATGTCGTCACCGCGACGCTAGCACGGTGACGACATTGCGTGTCATCGGACGGGCGGCCGGGTCAGTTGCCCCAGAAGATGTAGTTGGCGTTGTACTTGACGCTGGTCTTCTCGCCGTCGGTGCAGGCGGTGGCCGGGGCCACGCCGCCGAAGGTGTTCATGCGCTGGATGTGGGTGACCCCGCTGAGGATCCCCTGCCCGGAGTGGGTCTTGACCTCCAGCAGCAGCTCCGGGATGGCACCGGGCACCGGCGAGTTCGCGATCGGCGACGCGGTGATCAGGGAGCCGTCGGACTCCGACTGCCAGCTCGGCCCGCCGAAGTGGTGGATCTTGCGGTTGGCGCCGTCGAACAGCTGCGCCTCGGGCACCGACGAGCCGGTGAACGTGCCGCCGGTGCAGGTGTAGGTCTGCGTGCCCGAGCCGACGACGAACTGGCCGAGGATCTTCAGGCCGGCGGGCGGCTGCAGCGGCGAGCTCTCGGCGGCGGAGGCCTGGTAGGTGACGGCCGAGGCGGCGACCGCGACCACGGCGGCGCCGGCGACGGCGATCTTGCGCTTCAGGGAAGACATGCCCGGTACTACGCGGGCCCGGGCGCCGCCGATCACCGCGGGACCGCACGGGCACCGAAGCCTTCCTGAAAGGGCGCGATAGCCTGCGGGGGAGCGCGACGGAGGAGAGTGCATGGCGGACGAGCGACGGTGGCTGGCGGCCTATCCCGAGGGGGTGCCGGCGGACATCGCCGAGCCGGAACAGCCGCTGACCGCGAACCTCGACGGCGCGGTCGCCCGCTTCCCGGACCGGGTCGCGCTGGACTTCCTGGGCGCGCGGACCACGTACGCCCAGCTGGGTGACCAGGTCGCGCGGGCCGCCCGGGCCCTGCACGACGCCGGGGTGCGCCCCGGTGACCGGGTCGCGCTGATCCTGCCGAACTGCCCGCAGCACGTCGTCGCGTTCTACGCCGTCCTGCGGCTCGGGGCGATCGCCGTCGAGCACAACCCGCTCTACACCGCCGAGGAGCTCGCCCACCAGCTCGCCGATCACGGCGCCAAGGTCGCGATCTGCTGGGAGAAGGTCGCCGGCACCGTCGCCGCCCTCAAGACGCAGGTCGAGACGCTGATCGCCGTGGACCTGACGGCCGCGCTGCCGCCGCTCAAGCGGCTCGCCCTCAAACTGCCGCTCCCGCCCGCCCGCAAGATGCGCGCCGAGATGCGCGGACCGGTTCCGCCCGGCGCCCTGCGCTGGGAAGAGCTTCTCTCGACGGCGCCGCTGGACGACTCGGTCGCGGGACCCGGCGTCGAGGACGTGGCGCTGCTGCAGTACACCGGCGGCACCAGCGGCACGCCCAAGGGCGCGATCCTGACCCACCGCAATCTCGCCGCGAACGCCGAGCAGAGCCGGGTCTGGGTGCCCGGGCTGCGCGAGGGCGGCGAGACGTTCTACGCGGTGCTCCCGCTCTTCCACGCGTACGGGCTGACGCTGTGCCTGACCACGGCCGTGCGCATCGGGGCGACGATCGTGCTCCTGCCGCGCTTCGACCCGGACATGGTGCTCGACGCGGTGAAGCGGCACCCGCCGACGTTCTTCCCGGGCGTGCCGCCGATGTACGACCGGCTGGCCGCCGCCGCCCGCGAGCGCGGCGTGGACCTGACCACCGCCCGGTACGCCATCAGCGGCGCGATGCCCCTGCGGCCCGGCACGGTCGAGGCGTGGGAGTCGCTCACCGGCGGCCTGCTGATCGAGGGCTACGGCATGACCGAGACGTCCCCGATCACGATCGGCAACCCGATCTCGCCGGGGCGCCGGATCGGCTCGATCGGGATCCCGTACCCGTCGACCTGGGTCCGCATCGCCGACCGCGAGGATCCGTCGGCCGACATGCCGCTCGGCGAGCCGGGCGAGCTGCTCGTGCGCGGCCCGCAGGTCTTCTCCGGCTACTGGAACATGCCCGAGGAGACCGACGCCGTGCTGCTGCCCGGCGGCTGGATCCGCACCGGCGACGTGGCGGTGCAGGACGAGGACGGCTATCTGACCATCGTCGACCGGATGAAGGAGATGATCCTGACCGGCGGGTTCAACGTGTACCCGTCGGAGGTCGAGGACGTGCTGCGGCAGCACCCTGACGTGGGGGACGTGGCCGTGGTGGGGCTGCCCTCCGACCGTACGGGAGAAGAGGTTGTCGCCGTCGTCGTCCCGGCCGACGGCGCCTCGGTGGATCCCGCCGCGGTGCAGGCGTGGGCCCGCGAGCGCCTCTCCGGATACAAGGCCCCCCGCCGCGTCGAACTCGCCGACGACCTGCCCCGCAGCCAGATCGGCAAGATCCTGCGCCGCGAGGTCCGCGACTCGCTGCTGTGACGGCCGGTGCCGGCCCCCTCACCTCGGATGTCCGGTGCGGGGACCGGCGGCCGTCAGTTGTCGAAGTAGAGCACGGCGCCCGGGCACTTCCACGGGCAGTGCAGCTCGGCCCGGTAGACGCGGTACGCCCCGCCGTTCTGCCAGATGTCGTGCTCGTCGCCGTAGTACTGGTATTCGCGGTACCGCTGCGGGTTGCCGGGCACGTCCATGTACCTGACCACCACGAACGACGTCTCGATCACGTCCCAGTTCCGCCAGGTGATGCCCTGGGTGGCGATGTGGTAGTTCCCGGTGGGCCCGAGCGTGAGATTCGCCGTCACGCATGTGTACTCGTTATTCACCCGGCAAGCCACCTGGGCGAGCACCCCCGGCGTCGTGTCCGCGCGGGCCGGTGCCGCCGTGGCGGGCTGCGCCGCGAGGAGAGCGGCCAGGACGGCCGCTGTGGCCGCGAGGATCCTGAGTGCCTTCATGATGTCCCCGTTCTCGAGTCCGGACGCACCCGGAAGCCCGGGTGCCGGTCCCCAGCAAATCCGGTTGCCGCGTTGTCAACAGCCCCGGACGCGGTAGACAACCTGCGAGCTGCGGCGCCGGCGGGCCCCTGGCCGGTCCGCTGTCCGTTGCCGGCGGCTCGCGGTCAGGAACTCGCGTTCCTGGGTGTTGAGCTGCCGCAGGCCGCGCCCGTCCCAGTCGGCCAGGGGCGCGCCTCGGTAGAGGGCACCGCTGTCGCGGCCGTACGAGCGCCAGATCTCCGCGGCCTCGGTGAGCCGCCGATGCAGCCGCAACTCCGCACGACCGGTGTGCAACCAGGCCGCCAGCCGGGGCCACGCCCGGATCAGCCCCTCGTGCGCCAGCTCGGCCGTGCCCGCGCCCAGGACGATCACCCGCGCCCGGGCCAGCTCGGCGAGCACCGGACCGGCGTCGAGCCCGGCCCACTCGGCGGGCCGGACCAGGCGCCTGGTGTCCGGCACGCCGTCGCCGAAGGTGACCAGCCGGACGAGGACCTGCCGGGCTGTCTCCCGGCCGCGCTCGCTCGAGTCCCGGTGGACGGACTCCGCCGCGTCCGTGATCACCCGGCGCATCCCGCCCGCGGCCTCGTACCCGGACAGCGTCAAGATGTCCCCCCGGCGGTGCTGCCAGGCCGCCAGCAGGGCGGTGCCGAGCAGCGGCAGAGCTCCGGGTTGCCCGTCGGCGTCGGCGGCGATCCTGGTCGTCAGCGCTCGCTCCACGCTCAGACCCGCGCGCCGGGCCGGCTCCGCGACGATCTCCCGCAGCTCATCCGCCGCCGGCGGGCCGACAGGGACACCGGCGGCATCGGCGAGCAGCCGAACCGGCGCCGGGTGATCCGTGCACCGGACGAAGAAGTCGGTGCGGACCCCGATCACCACCCGCAGTCGCGGGTCCGCGCGCTCCGCCGCGGTCGTCAGGTCGGCGAGAAAGGCACATCCGCCCGGAGGGCCGTCGAAGAACTCCTCGAACTGATCGACGACCAGCAGGCCGGCGTCGGAGGCCCGCTCGAGTGCCGCCCGCAACGCCCGCGCGGCCCCGGCGCCCGGAGTGATCAGCGAGGCCGGCGAGCCCCGGCGGCGCCACGCCGGGATCAGACCGGCCCGCAACAGCGAGGACTTGCCCGAGCCGGAAGCGCCGTGCACCGCGACGACCCGGTGCTGGCCCAGCGTCTCCAGCACGTGCGCCAGCATCCGCCGCCGTCCGAGGAAGCGGTCCGTGTCGTCCACGCCGTACCCGGCCGGTCCCGGCCAGGGCGGCCGCTGAACCGGTGCCTGCCACGGCCCGCCGCCGCGCATCGCCGCCTGCGCGGCCGACGCCTCCCGCCACCGGTGCTCCCAGGCAGCCGGATCACCACCGCACGCCCGGACGAACGCCAGGGTGACCGGCAAGCTCGGCAGGCTCCGGCCGCCGGCGGCGCCGGCGAGCGTCGCCGCCGAGTAGCCGGCCCGGGCGGCCAGGTGCCGGTAGCCGATGGTGCCCGCAGCCCGGCGCAGGTCGCGCAGTTCCGCGGCGAGCCGCTGCGCCGGACCGGCGGCAGGATCGAGCGCGCGTTCCGGACGGGGCATCCCCTCACTCCGCTCCGCAGCCGGCCTTCGTCTTGAAGCCAGCATCGCGGGCCGGTCGCTCCCGTGCAGTCGGGTTCCTGCCAGCGGCGCGACGGTCTATCGGTCGAGGGACGGGGTGGTGACGGCGACGATGTGGACCGGTTCGGTGTCGGGGCCGAGCCGGACCCAGTTGTGCTCGGACCAGTTCCAGTGCTCGCCTGTGATCAGGTCGTGCGCGACGAACGGGCCCGGCAGGTCGAGATGGATCCACGTCTCACGGGTGACGTCCGGGAACAGGTTGGCGACGACCACGATGGTGTCGTCGCGGTCGTAGACGCGGCGGGTCTTGGAGAAGACGAGGATGTGCTCGTCGTCGGCGGCGTGGAAGCGCAGGTTGCGCAGGCGGTGCAGGGCGGGGTGGGCGCGGCGGATCTCGTTGAGGCGGGCGAGGTAGGGGGCGAGGGACTCGGCGGACCAGTCGCGCGGGCGGTATTCGTACTTCTCGTTGTCGATCTGTTCCTCGGCCCCGGGGCGCGCGACGTGCTCGCGGAACTCGTAGCCGGCGTAGATGCCGTACGTGGGCACCAGGGTCGCGGCCAGCGCGGCCCGCAGCTTCCACGCCGCCGGGCCGCCGTGCTGCAGGAAGGGCGTCAGGATGTCGTGGGTGGTGGGCCAGAAGCTGGGTCGCATGTACGCCGCATCGGATCCCGCCAGCGCCGAACAGTATCCCTCCAGCTCGGTCTTGGTGTGCCGCCAGGCGTAGTAGGTGTACGACTGCTGGAAGCCGACCTTCGCCAGGGTGTGCATCATCGGGGGCCGGGTGAACGCCTCCGCCAGCCAGATGACCTCCGGGCCGCAGTCGCGGATCAGCCGCTCCCACAGCCACAGCGGCTTGGTGTGCGGATTGTCGACCCGGAAGATCGTCACGCCGTGGCCGATCCACAGCCGGACCACGCGCAGGATCTCGGCGTACAACCCCTCGGGGTCGTTGTCGAAGTTCAGCGGATAGATGTCCTGGTACTTCTTCGGGGGATTCTCCGCGTACGCGATGCTGCCGTCGGCCCGCGTCGTGAACCACTCCGGATGTGCCGTCACCCACGGATGATCCGGTGCGCAGTTCAGCGCCAGGTCCAGCGCCACCTCCAGCCCGAGCTCCCGCGCCCGCGCCACGAAGGCGTCGAAGTCGCCGAAGGTCCCGAGGTCGGGATGGATACTGTCGTGCCCGCCCTCGTCCGAGCCGATGGCGTACGGGGATCCCGGGTCCCCGGGCCGGGATACGAGCGCGTTGTTGCGTCCCTTGCGGTTGACCCGCCCGATCGGGTGGATCGGCGTGAGGTAGACGACGTCGAAGCCCATCGCGGCGACGGCGGGCAGCCGGTCGGCCGCCGTGGCGAACGTGCCGCTGACCCAGCGCCCGGCCTCGGCGTCGAAGTACGCCCCCTCGGAGCGCGGGAACAGCTCGTACCAGGCCCCGTAGAGCGCCCGCTCCCGCTCGACCAGCCACGGCACCTCGGCGGAGGCCGTCACGAAGTCCCGCAACGGCCGCGCCGCCAGCCCGGCCCGGACGGCGGCCGACGTCCCCGCGCTCAGCCGGGCCTCGGGCGACGCGCCGGTGTTCCGCATCGCCGCCGCCGCCTCGGTCAGCCCGGCCCGGTCGAGCACCAGCGCGCCCTCGGTCAGCATCAGCTCCACGTCGACCCCGGCGCCGATCTTGACGACGGCGTCGTGGTGCCACGTGCCGTACGGGTCGGACCAGCCCTCCACCCGGTAGGACCACCGCCCCGCCCGATCGGCGCAGACGGTCGCGGACCACGCGTCGAGCCCCGCGTTGACCCGCACCATCGGCACCGCCGACTCGTGGCCGTCGGGATCGGTGCACACCACGGTGGCCCCGACGGCCTCGTGCCCCTCCCGGAACACCGTCGCGGTGACCTCGAACTCCTCGCCCACCACGGACTTCGCGGGTCTTGCGCCCCCGTCCACGACGGGCGCCACGTCCAGCACAGCGATCCGGCCGATCGGTGTCATGCCCTCGACGCTAAGCCACAACGGGCGGTCTCGCCCGGTCGCGCTATCGTGCCGCGCATGTATCACTGCAGCGAGCCGGACGCCACGCCCACGGCGGACGCCTGGCGCGAGGCGTTCATCGGACTGCACGGGGCGAGCGTGGTCAACCTGACCGAGGCGGGACCGTGGGCGGGCCGGCTGGAGTGGCAGCAGTCCCGCTCGTACGGCGTCGCGCTGTGCGGCAACGTACGCGAGGAGTTCGTCCGGCAGCCCCGCCACATCCGCACCGACCCGCGCGACACGGTCGAGCTGCTGGTGCCGACCGCCGGGACCGCCCACGTCGAGCAGGCCGGCGCCGCCGGGGTGATCGCGCCGGGCGCCCTGGCCCTGTGCGACGTCGACCGGCCGGTGCGGTTCTCGCACGCCGAGGACTTCCTGTCGGTCGCGCTGCTCGTGCCGGGGGAGGAGGTCCGCCGCCGCAACCCCGCCGTCCTGCGCGATCCGCCGGTGCTCGACGGCACGGCGGGGCTGGGCCGGCTGATCCGCCAGTCGGTGCTCACCCTGCAGCAGGAGCGCGCGCACCTGTCGGCGACGACCTTCGACATCGCCTGCGACCAGCTGCTCGACCTGGTCTGCCTGGCCGCCGACGGGGCCACGGACTCGGCGCCCGGCGCCCGGCGCCGCGAGGTGGAGGCGCAGGTGCGGCGGTACGTGCGCCGGCACGCCGCCGACCCGGGCCTGAGCATCGCCGGCATCGCCCGGGCGCTCGGCTGGTCTGTGCGCTACCTGCAGGACGTGCTGCAGGCCGCGGGCACGACCGCCCGCGACCTGATCCGCTCGGAACGGCTGCGCCTGGCCCGGTCGCGGCTGGCGGCGCCGGGATGGGACGACCGGTCCATCTCCCGGATCGCGTACGAGTCCGGGTTCGCCGGCCACGCCGCGTTCACCACCGCCTACCGCCGTGAGTTCGGCGTCACCCCGAGCCAGACGCGCCACGATCGTCAGGCCACCGCGCCCCCGTCCACGCGCAAGGTCGAGCCGGTGATGTAGCCGGCGTCGGGCCCGGCCAGGAACGCGACGGCCGCGCCGATCTCGTCCGCGCTCGCGTACCGGCGCAGCGGGATCATCGACACGAAGATCCGGCCCAGCTCGGAGTCGGGCGGCGCGGCCATGTCGGTGTCGACCAGGCCGCACTCGACGACGTTGACAGTGATCCGGCGCGGGGCCAGATCATGGGCCCAGGCCCGGGTGTACGCGCCCACGGCCGCCTTGGTCGCCGCATAGTCGGCCACCCCCGGGGTGCCGGCCCGGGTGCCCAGGGCGGACGACAAGTTGATGATGCGCCCGCCGTCGCTCAGGTGCGGCAGGGCCGCGTACGTGGTGTCGGCCAGCCCGGTGACGTTGACCGCGGCCTGCGCGTCGCGGTCGCCGGCGGCCAGCTCGCCCGCCCGGAACACCGCGGCGCTGTTGACGAGGATGTCGATGCGGCCGAACTGCCGGGCCACCTCGTCCACCATGGCCGTCACCTGGTCGCGGTCGGCCTGGTCAGCCCGCAGCGCCTCCGCCTTGGCGCCCGCCGCGCGCAGGTCGCCGAGCACGGCGGCGGCCTTCTCGGCCTCCTGGCGATAGGTGATGACCACGTCGGCGCCGAGGCGGGCCAGCCGGCGGGCGGTCGCGGCCCCGATGCCCCGGCTGCCCCCGGTGACCAGGGCGATCTTGCCGGAGAGAATGTTGTCGCTCATGGCGGTTCACTCTTCCGCCCGCGACCCGGGGAGTCTTTCGCCGCGGCGCACACCGGTTGCGCTGCCGCGCACGAACAGGGGCCACTGTGGAGCGTCCGGCGCGGTAGGGTCGGGTCTCCGGCGGACACGGGGGTGCACATGTTCGGAGAGCTGCTCGCCAGCCTGACGGCACTGGTCACGATCGGTGCGGCGGCGCCCTCGGAGGCGCTCAAGGACCCCGTGCGGGGCCTGCTCGACCGCAACGGGCCCGCCCCGGCGGCGTACGCGGAGGTGGTCGACGCCTTCGTCGTCAGGGTGACGTGGGCGCAGCTGCAGCCCACGCGCGAGGCCGGGACCAACCACGGCGGGGCGCTGACCACCACGGCGATCGACACGGCGCTGGCCTCCGGGCGGCCGGTCCGGCTGCGGGTGACGGCCGGGATCGACGCGCCGGGCTGGGCCAAGACGCTCGGCGGCAACGGGGCGGCGCTGCCCTGGTACACCGAGCCGACCGGCGGGCCGGTGGGCACGATCGGGGCGTTCTGGTCCCCGGAGTTCGGGCAGGCGTACGCGAACCTGCAGGAGCGGCTGGCCGGGCTCTACGACCAGAACAGTGAGCTGCTGCGCGAGGTCGTCGTCTCGCGCTGCACCACGGAGTTCGCCGAGCCCTACATCCGCCAGACCGGGCAGCTCGCCCGCAACCGGGCGGCGCTGAAGGCCGCCGGTTACACCGCCGCCGCCGACGAGCAGTGCCACCGCGACGAGATCGCCGCCCACGCGGTCTGGACCCGCACCCGCTCCTACCTGGCCTTCAACCCCTACCAGCGGATCACCGAGGCGGCCGGCGACGCGCCCTGGACCGCCTCGGTGGACCCCGCCTTCACCCGGGCGATGATCGACCACTGCCGCACGGTGCTCGGCGCCCGGTGCGTGCTGGGCAACAACTCGCTCGACCCCGACCGGCCCGCCGACTACCTCAGCCTGTACGCCTACATGGCGGGCAAGGGCGGCCCGATCGGCTTCCAGACCGCCACGGCAGCGAAGATCTGCGACCAGATGAGCCCGTGCCCGCCGCAGAAGTGGAACGACACCCTCGCCATGGCCCTGAACTACGGCGCCGGCTCGGTCGAGCTGCCGGAGGCCGCCACCGGTTACACGTCGTGGCCGATCGAGGAGTTCCCGCCGTACCACGGCCTGCGGTACTACGACACCGCGCTGGAGTGAGCCCCGGTCTTCGGGAACGGGCGCCCGCACCCCGGAGGGCGAGACCTTCTCCGCGGGCGTCGCGACCTGGGACGGCGACGAGACGTCGGACGAGCTGATCGCGCGGGCCGATGCCGCCCTCTACGACGCCAAGCGCGTCGGCCGGGACCGCGTCTGTGTCGCCTGAACCGGTCGCATATTGACATCTGCCTATGCGGGGGGACAACGTTGTCACCGTCACCGAAGAAGGGACGGCACCCCCCCATGCTCCGTACCCTCGCCGCGGCGGCCCTCGCCGCCGCCGCAGCACTCTCTGTTCCGCAGGCCGCCCGGGCCGCGGACCTTTCCCTCACCCAGTACGTCAATCCCCTGGTCGGCACCGACGACAGCAACTCGCCCAACCCGGTCGGCGGCGGCGCCGGTGGCAGCACCTTCCCCGGTGCCACCGTGCCGTTCGGGATGCTGCAGTTCAGCCCGGACACGCCGACCGCGTCGCCCTCCGGCTATCGCGACCGCGACCGGACCATCGAGTCGTTCAGCCTCACCCACTTCAACGGCGCCGGCTGCCCGAACAACGAGGACCTGCCGATCCTGCCGGTCACCGGCGCGCTCGGGGCGTCGCCCGGCAGCTCGTGGACCAGCTACGCCTCCGGTTACACCAAGAGCAACGAGGTGGCCCAGGCCGGCTACTACAAGAACCGGCTCGACAAGTACGGCATCGACGCCGAGCTGAGCGCCACGACGCGCACCGGGGCGCTGCGCCTGACCTACCCGGCCACCACCAGCGCCCGCGTGCTCGTCAACGCCAGCCGCTCCGCCACCGGTGACCGCGCCGGCAACGTCACCATCAGCGGGAACCGGGTCTGGGGCGAGCACACGGCCGGCGGCTTCTGCGGCGGCCGCACGTACAAGGTCTACTACTCGATCCTCTTCGACCGGACGCCCACCGGGGTCGGCACCTTCAACGGCGGCACCCTGACGGCCGGGTCGACGACGGCGAGCGGCAACCAGGCCGGCGCCTACGTCACCTTCGACACCACCTCGAACGCCGTGGTCAACGCGACCGTCGGCGTCTCGTTCGTCAGCGTGGCCAACGCGCAGAACAACGCGACAGCCGAGGCGGCGGCCTTCCCGGCCGTACGGGCGAATGCCGACGCCGCGTGGAACAGCGCGCTGAACCGCGTGCAGGTCAGCGGCGGCAGCACCCAGGAGCTGCAGAAGTTCTACACCGCCCTCTACCACGTGCTGCAGAACCCGAACGTGGCCAGCGACACCAACGGCGAGTACCGCGGCTTCGACGGGGCCGTGCACACCGCCTCCCATCCCGTCTACCAGAACTACTCGGGCTGGGACATCTACCGCTCGTGGGCGTCGCTGGTCGCGCTGATCGCCCCGGACGTGATGACCGACATCGTCAAGTCCATGGTGCTCGACGGCCAGCAGGGCGGTCTGCTGCCGAAGTGGTCGCAGCAGAGCATCGAGGACTTCGTCATGCCCGGCGACCCGGGACCGATCGTCGTGGGCAGCGCGTACGCGTTCGGCGTCCGCGGCTTCGACACCGCCGCCGCCCTGGCCCTGATGAAGAAGAGCGCGACCGGCGGCAGCACGCAGGGCTACGTGCTGCGCGGCAATCAGGCCACGTACGACGCCAACCAGTTCATCCCCGGCAACCCCTCCGAGACCCTGGAGTACGCGTCCAGCGACTTCGCCATCGCCCAGTTCGCCCGGTCACTGGGCGACACCGGGGCGTACGCCACGTACAGCGCCCGCTCGCAGTACTGGCGCAGCCTGTTCAACGGCGAGTCGTCGTACATCCACACCCGCGACGGCGGCGGGGCCTGGTCGAACCCGTTCAATCCGGCGCAGGAGAGCCCGTACGTGGAAGGCAACGCCGCCCAGTACTCCTGGATGGTGCCGCACAACCTGGGCTCCCTGATCACCTTGATGGGCGGGCCGGCCACGGCCGTGCAGCGCCTCGATCACCACTTCACCGAGCTCAACGGCGGGCTGTCGCGGCCGTACTTCTACATCGGCAACGAGCCGGAGCACAACGTGCCGTGGACGTACAACTTCGCCCGCAAGCCCGCCGGGGCCAGTGACGCCGTGCGCCGGGTGATGGCCGAGTCGTTCACCACCGGCGCCGGGGGACTGCCCGGCAACGACGACCTCGGCGCGACCTCCGCCTGGTACGTCTGGTCGGCGCTGGGCTTCTATCCGGTCACCCCGGGCGCGGACACCCTGGCCGTGCACGGCGGCGTCTTCCCGAGCGTCGTGATCCAGCGCCCCAGCGGCGCCATCACGGTCACCGGCGGCAGCGCCACCAACCGCTATGTCCAGTCGCTGTCGGTGGGCGGCACGGCCACGACCCACAACTATTTCCGGTACGCCGACATCGCCGGTGGCGCGACCATCGCGTACACGATGGGAAGCAGCCCGTCCGCCTGGGGAACCGGCACCGGTGACGTCCCGCCCAGCTTCACCGACGGCCGCACCCCGCCGCCGGCCGAGCCGGATCTCGGGGCGAACCTCGCCCTGGGCCGCACTGTCAGCGGCAGCGCGTCCTGCGCCGCCACGGAGGCGCCGGCGAAGGCGGTCGACGGCGCGATCGCGGGCAACAGCAAGTTCTGCTCCGCCGCCACACCCCCGCAGCTGCAGGTGGATCTCGGCTCCGCGCGGACGGTGAGCTCGTTCGTCGTCAAGCACGCCGGGCTCGGCGGCGAGCCGACCGGCTGGAACACCGGCGCGTACACGATCGCCACCAGCACCGACGGCACGACCTGGAGCACCGCGGTCACGGTGACCGGGGCCAAGGCCAGCCGCAGCTACCTGCCGATCCCCGCGCGCACCGCCCGCTACGTCCGCTTCGAGGCGAGCCAGCCCGCGGCGGACGGCAGCGGCACCGCCCGCGTCTACGAGCTGGAGGTGTACGGCAGCAGCAGCGCCCCGGCCGACCTGGCCCTGCGCCGCCCGGCGACTGCCGACTCGTCCTGCGGGGCCGCCGAGGGCCCGGACCGGGCCTTCAACGGCAGCTGGCTGGGCGGCTGGAACGACAAGTGGTGCTCGCAGGGCGGCACCAAGTGGCTGCAGGCGGATCTGGGCGCCACCCAGCACATCGGCTCGGTGGTGGTCCGGCACGCCGGGGCGGGCGGCGAGAACCCGGCGTGGAACACCCGGGACTTCGACGTCCAGACCTCGGCCGACGGCGCCACGTGGACCACGCGCGCCCAGGTCCGGGCCAGCACCGCCGACACGACGACGTCGACGGTGAACGCGGACGCCCGCTACGTGCGGGTCGCCGTCGTGACCCCGGCCCAGAACGGCACCGGCGCGGCCCGGATCTATGAGGTGGAGGTGCGCGGCTAGTTTCGCTGGACAATTTGCGGCGGCAAGGGCTGTATTCCGTACGGAATGCTCAGTCTTTGCCGCCCCGGTTGCGCAACCGTTAGTCGATCTTGCAGGCTGCCCCCATGATCACCTCGTCCGCACCCGTCGCTGAGCGGGCGCCGGCCGCCCCGGCGGTCCGGCACAGTGCCGCGGAAAACCTGCTGGCTCTCGCCATGGGCACTTTGATCACGGCCGTCGGCCTCTACCTGGTCAAGTCGGCGGGCGCGGTGACCGGCGGGACGGCCGGGCTGGTGCTGCTGCTGGCCCAGCTCACCTCGGGGCCGTTCGGGCTGATCTTCGCGCTGGTCAACGTGCCCTTCGCGGTGCTGGCGTGGCGGCGCCGGGGCCCGCGCTTCGTGCTCAGCTCGGTGCTGTCGATCCTGCTGCTCGCCGGCTTCTCGCTGATCCAGCCGGCGCTGCTGCCGCTCGACGACGTCAACCCCGTCTATGCCGCGCTGCTCGGCAACCTCGCCGCCGGGATCGGCCTGCTGATCATCCTGCGGCACCACAGCAGCCTCGGCGGCTTCAACGTGCTCGCGCTGGTGTGTCACGACCGCTTCGGCTGGCGGATGGGCTATGTGCTGCTGGCCCTCGACGTGACCGTGGTGATCGCCTCCGCGTTTGTGATCCCCTTCTCCGCCGTCCTGCTGTCGGCGGCGGGGGTGGCCGTGCTCAACCTGGTCCTCGTGGTCAACCACCGGCCCGGACGCTATCCCGCGGCCATGTGAGGATCAGCCTGACTCCGGCCCCAGACGCAGGTGGCTGGTGATGCGGTAACGGTCGCCGCGGTAGACCGAGCGCGTGAACTCGACGACCCGGCCCGTACGGTCACGGGTGGTGCGCTCGAAGAGCAGGGCGGGGGAGAAAGGCGGCACGCCGAGCAGCCGGGACTCGCTCGCATCGGTGACCGTCGGCTCGGTGGTCTGCGTCGCCTCGGCCGGATCCACCCCGAAATGCTCGCGCAGCCGGCGATAGAGCGACCCCGCGCAGAAGTCCCCGGCGGTGATGCCGGGCACCAGAGCGGCGGGCAGCCGGATGTTCTCCAGCGCCATGGGCTCGCCGTCGACGATCCGCCGCCGGACCACGTGCACGACGTCGTCGCCGGGGGAGATCTGCAGCCGCCGGCCGAGCCGGGCGCCCGCCGACTCGACGCCGAAGTCGAGCACCTCGCTGTGCCAGTCGCCCTCGGCCGGCGGGAAGACCGGCCCGGGCACCTCCTGGGAGATCTTGCGGGGGCTCGTGAAGGTGCCGCGCCCGTGCTGACGGACGAGCAGGCCGTCGCGGGTCAGCTCCTCGATGGCGGCCCGGACGGTCGGCCGGGAGACGCCGAGGTCCTCGCTGAGGGAGCGCTCCGAGGGCATCGGCTCGCCGGGCGCGCGGGCGTCGATCAGCTCACGAAGCTTCTCCCGCACCTCGGCACGCCGCACAGCGTTCCTCTCCAGGTATTGACGTAGACCAGTGGTATGGACGACCGTACTCGTGCGACCGGCATCTATACCAGTGGTCAGTTACCGGTCGATCCGTTCCCGGCCGGTCCATCCCCAGACTCGCCGGGTCCCTTCACGACAAGGAGCCCACCCCCATGGGTCTGTCCCCCCGTCGCAAGATCGCCATAGGCGCGGTCCTGTCCGTCACGGCCGCGGCCCTGGCCGCCGCCGGCCTCGTCACCGCCTCCTCCAGCAGCGCCGCGACCAGCTGTGGCGTGCTCTTCGACGACTTCACCTACGCGTCGCGCACCGACGCGGCGCTGGGTCAGCGCGGCTGGAGCATCCGCACCAACGCCGGCGGCCCGGGCGTCGCCGGGGCCGGCTGGCTCGCCGACAACGTCTCCTTCCCGACCGTCGACGGGCAGAAGGTCGCCCAGCTCAAGGCGGTCACCAACGGCACCGCCGGCGGGACCTCGCACGCCGAGTTCTCGCAGAGCAACCGCCGCTTCTTCGAGGGCACCTACCTGGCCCGGATCAAGTTCGCCGACGCGCCGGCCAGCGGGGCCGACGGCGACCACGTCAACCAGACCTTCTACACGATCTCCCCGCTGGCCGCGCCGCGCGACCCGAACTACTCCGAGATGGACTTCTCCGAGTATCTGCCGAACGGCGGCTGGGGTGACGCGGGGCCGGTCAACTACCAGACGACCTGGTACACGTACGTGGCGGATCCCTGGTATGCCGACAACCAGCACAGCCAGCAGCAGCGCAGCATCAACGGCTGGCACGACGTGATGGCGACCGTCGCGGGCGGGCACGTCAAGTACTACATCGACGGGGCGCTGGTCGGGGACCACTCGGGCAAGGTCTATCCCCGGCAGAACATGTCGATCGACTTCAACCAGTGGTTCATCGACCTGGCCGGGCACACCGGCGGCACGAGCACCTATCTGCAGTCGATCGACTACGTCTATCACGCCAAGAAGCAGGTGCTGAGCCCGGCGCAGGCGACCTCGGCGATCAACAGTTACCGGTCGGCGGGCACCACGTTCGCCGACAACGTGACCGCCGCCAACGACTGCGACCCGGGCACGCAGCCCACCACGCCGCCCGGCACCACGCCGCCGGCCACCGGCGCGACGATGCTGCAGTCGAACTTCAGCGGCCGCTGCATCGACATCCCCGACGCCCGGCCGACGGCCGGCTCCCTGCTGCAGACCTGGGACTGCAACGGCAGCGACGCGCAGAAGTGGTCGTTCGCGTCCGACGGCACCCTGCGCGCGATGGGCAAGTGCATGGACCCGGCCGGCGGCGCCCTGGCCAGCGGCACGCCGATCCAGCTGGCCGACTGCAACGGCAACGCGGTGCAGCGTTTCACCCTGACGGCCGCCCGGACCCTGCAGAACGTGTCCTCCGGCCGGTGCGTCGACATCAAGGACTGGAACGGCAGCAACGGCGCCCGCCTGCAGCTGTGGGACTGTGCCGGCTCCGCCAACCAGATCTGGGGCAAGCTCTGATCGGACGCCCGTGCCGCGCGCCGGGCCGGGCGGCGCGACCAGCTGACCGTGTACGTCTTCGTCACGCCCGCCCTGCTCGGCGCGCTCGCGTTCGTGTTCCTGCCGCTGGTGCTGGTCGTCTGGTACAGCCTGCACGAGTGGAACGTCCTCGCCGACACGTTCACCTTCGTGGGCGCGGACAACTACCGCCGGCTCGCCGAGGACCCGGACGTGCCCGCCGTCCTGGGCGCGACGGCCCTCTTCTCGCTCGGCCTGATGGTGCTCAACCTGGCCCTGGCGCTGCTGCTCGCCGTCCTGCTCAATCAGAAGCTGCGCGGCACCACCGTCTTCCGGGTGCTCTTCTTCTCCCCGGTCGTGGTGTCCCTGCTCGCCTGGACCATCGTGTGGGGCTTCCTGCTGCAGGACAACGGCGGCATCAACGGCCTGCTCGGCGCGATCGGCGTGGACGGCCCCAACTGGCTGCGCTCCGGCGGCATTGCGATGGCCGCGGTCGTCGTGGTGCAGGTCTTCAAGAACGTGGGCCTGAACATGGTGCTCTTCCTCGCCGCGCTGCAGGGCGTGCCGCAGGAGCTGGCCGAGGCCGCCCGCACCGACGGCGCCGGCCTGTGGACGATCTTCCGCCGCATCACGCTGCCGTTGATCAGCCCCACGATCCTGCTCACGTCGATCATCACGGTGGCCGGCTCCCTGCAGGTCTTCGCCCGGATCAGCGTCCTCACGCAGGGCGGCCCCGGCACCTCGACCACGGTCCTCGTCTACTACCTGTACCAGCAGGCGTTCCAGTTCCACTCCTTCGGCTACGGCGCCACGCTGTCGGTCCTGCTGTTCGTCATCGTGCTGGCGCTGACCGTGCTGCAGTGGCAGATGCGCAGAAGGTGGGTCTTCCATGAGCACTAGGACCAAGGTCTTCCTGTACGGAATCCTGCTCCTCCTCTGCGTCCCGTTCGTGTTCCCGACCTGGTGGATGATCACGAGCTCGTTCAAGCCGAACGCCGAGATCTTCTCCTCGTCCCTGGTGCCCTCCTCGTGGAGCCTCGAGCCGTGGCGTCAGGTGTTCACGATGCAGCCGTTCGCCCAGCAGTACTGGAACAGCGCGTACATCGCCGTGGTCGTGACCCTCGGCACGCTGGTGGTGGCCGCCATGGCCGGCTATGCCTTCGCCCGGATCCGCTTCCGCGGCCAGAACGTCCTCTTCCTGGTCGTGCTGACCGGGCTGCTGATCCCCAGCGAGGTCACCATCGTTCCGTTCTTCCGCATCTTCAACCGCCTCGGCCTGGTCGACACCCACTGGCCGCTGATCCTGGTCCCCATGCTCGGCCCGCCGAGCGTGCTGGCGACCTTCATCATGCGGCAGTTCTTCCTCACCCTGCCCGGGGAGCTGGAGGAGGCCGCCCGCGTGGACGGTCTCGGCCGGCCCGCGATCTTCCGCCGGATCGCCCTGCCCCTGGCCCGCCCCGCCCTGGGCGCCGTGGCCATCTTCACGTTCCTGCACAGCTGGAACCTGTACCTGGAACCGGTCGTCTACCTCTCCACCCGGAGCAAGTACACGCTGCCGCAGGCCCTCACCCAGTTCACCGACGCCTATCAGGGTCAGCTGTGGAACGTGCAGCTGTCCGCGGCCTCCATGACGGCGATCCCGGTCCTGATCGTCTTCGTGATCGCCCAGCGGCAGTTCATCGAGGGCCTCGCCCACACCGGACTGAAAGGCTGACGGCATCAGCCACCCGAGGCCACCCGTCGTTCCCCGGCCGGGACCGTCGTCAGCCGCGCTCCCACACGGCGACGGCGTCCTTGTCCGGCTGCGCGACCCAGCCCAGGGCCTCGGGGCGCGCCGGGGTGCCGGTGAAGGTGAGCGTGTACGAGGTGGTACCGGCCTCGAAGCGGACGGGCTTGGTCTGCTCGGCCTGGTTCTCCCAGCCCTGGGCGTCGTACAGAGTGAACAGGGCCGGGTCGACGATCAGCGGGCGGGTGGCCGCGACCTTGAGGACGGCCTGGGCGGCGTGGGCGGACCACTCGGTCGAGGCGAGCGTCACGGTGGCCACCCGCTCGGACTTCCGGGTGACGGTGACGACGCGGCCGTCCTGCGCGTAGGTGAGCGACGGGTCGCCGGCCTTGATCGGCGCCGGGGCCGGCGTGGTCACCGCCGCGACCGGGCGGGGCGCGGCCGGGGCGGGGGCGGCCTGCTGATCCGCGGACGCGACACCGACCGAGTTGAGCGACGCGACAGTCACGATGCCGGCGACGAGGAGCGCGACTCCGAGGGGCTTCTTCATGAGTGCTGTCTCCCGGTCTGTGGCGTGGCTGGGCGCCCCGGCACCCTACCCTAACCGCCGCCGTCGCGGGCCGGCCTGGGACGGCCGGCCCGCTTGCGTCCTACCGGCGGGTGACGTCGCTCTGGCTGACCTTGCAGTTGCTGTCGTTCCAGCCCTCGCCGAGGTAGCTGGGCTCGCTCCCCTTCGGAACGCCCTTGTACTTGCCGCAGACCACGGCGCTGGAGCTGTTGGTGAGGGTGACACGCCGGATCGTCGCGATGTCGCCCCAGTTGCTGTTGATGCCGGCCACCATGTCGATGTCGTTGAGCAGCACGTTGTCGATCGAGACGTTGCGCTGGTACGAGCTGCTGCAGTTGCCGCAGGCGCGGTACAGCTTGCCCGAGCCGCTCAGGTAGAAGCCGGAGATGTTGACGGTGCCGTTGCCGTTGTGCTGGAACGTCTTGTCGCTGCCGTTGCGCGCGCCGCCGCCGATGACATAGCTGGTGCCGCCGCCGGTGCCCTTGAAGGTCGCCGCGTCCTCGCCGATGTCGTTCCACCACACGTTGCGGATCGTGCAGGTGCCCTCGCAGTGCACGCCGTCGCCGGCGGGGGAGCCGATGATGACGTTCTGCAGGGTGCCGCCGTTGGCGATGGAGAACATCGGATCCTGCGACTCGCTCTGCGAGCCGTCGCCGATGCAGCAGTACGTCTTCATGCCGCCGTCGAACGTGCCCGACACCTTGATCGTGCCGGAGACCGACGCCGAGCCGGCCGAGCTCGGCCAGGCCCCGGTCGGCGTGCCGCCGCTCGGGGGCGGAGTGGTCGGGCTGGCCGGCGGGGTGGTGGGCGTGGTCGAGCCGCCGTCGGCGTACGTCTCGAACTCGGCGATCCGCGGCGCGCTCGACGCGCTGCTGATCTCGAACGTGATCTTCTTCAGCGCGGTCGACGCGAAGGTGATCGTGCTGCCCGGGCTGCCGCTGCCGCTGGCCAGGACGCCGCTCGTGTCGGCGTTGAGCAGCCGCCACGAGTTGATCGAGCCGCCACCCGAGGCCGCGACGATGACGGCCGAGGACACCGTGGTGGCGCTGCTCCACTTGACCGAGACGTAACCGGTCGAGCCGTTCGGCGACCAGTAGCTGCCGGTGCTGCCGTCGATGACGTTGCCGTAGCTGGTGCCGCTGGCCTTGCTGGAGCCGTCGGCGCCGGCGCCGATGCTGAGGTTGCCGGCGGCCGCGAGGGCATCCGGCTGCGCCAGCGCCAGCAGCGCGGCGCTGGTGACCGCGGTGGCTCCGGCGGCTACCCACCGTAGTGCGGTTGATCGTCTCATCCGGTGTCCCATCCCGTTCTGCCTGGGGAAAGCGCTTACCGCTTGACGATAGATACACGTCGATGTGGTGACAAGGAGTTGCAGGAGTTTGCAGTCCCGGTCGTTCGCGATGTGTGCGGGGCACCGGTGGACAATGCGCTGACCTGCGCGTACATCGGCGATTGGGTGGTCGTCGGATGCGGCTGTGGTGCGGCCGGCCGGGGCGTTGCTAGACCGGTGGCAGACATTCGCTCTCACGAGGGGACACCGCATGGCAGCTAATCCGAACCCGGCGCTGATCACCGACGCGTCCTGGTGGCTGATGCAGCAGCTGCAAGCGCTGCAGCCGGGCACCCTGAACGGCGGGATCTACGACGACAAGCCGGGCTACCACAACACCCGGGCACGGAACAAGCCGGACAACTACTCCGTACGCGACGCCGTGGACCAGGGCGGCCCGCCGGACAAGGCCGCGGCGTACGACTGGACGTTCCCGGACGCCCAGGCGGGCCGCTACGCCACGATCGCGAAGTACTCCTCGCGGTTGCTGGCCGCCGGCCGCGACCCCGAGGACCACCGGCTCGACGGCTGGCGGGAGTTCTTCGGGCAGGCCGACAGCGACACCGACGTCGAGGGCTGGGACTTCCGGGAGAACGAAGCGGCCACCTCGAACAAGTCGCACCTGTGGCACATCCACCTCAGCGAGAACCGCAACCAGGTGGAGAGCATGGACAACAAGCGGGCACTGCTGAGCGTGCTCCGCGGCGAATCACGAGACCAAGCAGAGACGGGGGACGACACGATGATGTATCTGGTGCAGGTCAAGGACAAGGCGGCCATCTTCGTCGGCGACATGATCAGCCGCCGCTGGGTGCGGGACCCGGAGGACCACGGCAATCTGCTGTTGCAGGCGAAGAACGGCCTGATCCGGCTCTGGGACAACGGCAACAGTGTCTTCGCCGTGCCCAGCCGGGAGCGCCTGAACGACTGGGGCGTGCTCGTCGGCGAAGCGCCACCGGCCGACACCTTCTGATCATGGTCGAGCACAAGCCCTGCTCGGCCGCGGGCCCCAGCGCCGCGGACCGCGCTGTCGCCGACCGGGTGCGTCCGGCGATGAACGGGCCCCGGCTGGGCCGCGACGTCCAGGGCGGCCATGTCTGCTGCGCGCGGGTGATCACGGCCACCGTCCAGGCCCGGGGCCTGTCGCCCCGGGCGGCGGTGATCGCCGTGACCACCGCGATCACCGAGAGCGCCCTGCGCAACATCACCCGGGCGGTCGACCACGACAGCCTGGGCCTCTTCCAGCAGCGGCCGTCGATGGGCTGGGGCACGCCCGCCCAGCTCACCGATCCGGTGTACGCCACCAACGCCTTCCTGAACGCGATGATCCGCAAGTATCCGCAGGGGGCGTGGGAGCGGGGTGACATCGGCGCCATCTGCCAGAAGGTGCAGGTCTCGGCGGTGCCGGACGCGTACGCGCGGGAGGTCCACGACGCCCAGCTCCTGGTGGACGCCTTGTGGGCCGCGGACGAGCGGATGCTGTATCTCGTCCAGGTGCGGGACAAAGCGGCGATCTTCGTCGGCGACCTGGTCCACCGCCGGTGGGTGCGGGATCCCGAGGACTTCGCCAACCTGTGCCTGCAGGCCCGCAACGGGCTGATCGAGCTGTGGAACGACGGCAACTCGATCGTGGCGGAGAACTCCCGCGCACGCCTGGACTACTGGGGCGTGCTGGTCGGCGAAGCGCCGCCCGACGGCTCGTTCTGATCGGCGGGGGCCTGGTCCTCGGGCCCGGCCCCCGTCGTCCCGGGCAGCGGAGCCGCGGGGCCCGTGGTCACGGGTCCGGGCGCGGGGCCGCCCGGCGGCGCCGGCGTTCCCCCGACGAAGGTGGGGGGCTGCGAGGGCACGTTCCCGGGCGCCGGCCTCTCCCGCGGGGGCGGAGAGGCCGGCCGGGTCCGGGGAACCGCCGGCGACCGCGCGGGCCCCGGCCCGCGTACGTCGTCGAGGTTCTTCCGGAAGAGCCGCTCGCGGTCCCGGATCGTGGGTCGCGTGACCCCGACCGTGCTCAGCAAGGCCAGTGCGGCCTCATAGGAGGCCGCGGCCTCCCGCAGGTCACCTGATCGCCAAGCGGTCAGCGCCTGCGCGGCGCGGGCCTCCGCGGCGAGCCGCGCCGCCTGCCGGCCGGCTTCGCCACTCATCCGGCCGGCGCGGTGCAGGCTCAGCACGGCAGCGAAGTGCTCGTCGGCCTGCGCCCAGTGCGCGGCACCGCTCAGGCTCAGGCACTGGTAGGACAGGCCCAGCCCGAGCCGGATCTTCATCGTCAGCAGCGGAGTCCGCGCTCGCGGCAGCGCTTCGGCGTAATGGGCCAGCGCCGACCGCAGCGGGGCCAGGTCAGCGTTCCGGTCACAGGGCACCCCGGCCCGCACGGCGTCGGCCAAGCCGACCGCGGCGCGCGTGTAGCCGGGATCATGGTCGAGCGCGCGCCGGAAAATGTCCGCCGCCTCCGCGAACCGCCCGGTGCGGCCCACGGCGTTGCCCAGCATCAGCAGGACGACCGGGACGGGCGTGGCGGCATGGGCGGCCAGGCCGCTCAACGCGGTGTCGGCCTGGCGGAAGTCCTGCTCGGCGGCGGCGTAGCGGTCCAGCGCGTACCGTCCCAGCCCGCGCACGAACGCCACGATGGCCTGCACGAACCGGACGGCATCCGTCGCCAGCGCCCGGCTGACCTCGATGTTGCCCCGCAGCACGTCGGCGGGCTCGGTCAGCGTCAGCTCGTGGCGGCCGGCGAGTTCGGGCGTCTCGGCGAAGACCCGGTCGGTCAGCACGATGTCGATCGTCACGGTCCGGTTCTCGGCCGCGTCGCGGTCTTCCTGCGGCCGGCCCGCGGAGAGCCGGCCGGTCACCACGACGTCGGCGTGGTGCAGCCCGGCGAGCCGGGTCAGGGCACGGTCGCGGTCGTCCGCGTCGCCGCCCGGCACGTGATCCACTCCGGCCGGACCGCGGGTCTGGACGGCGGCGTCGCCGCGGGCCCAACGCTCCAGCTCGCCGGTCAGGGTCCGCTCGAGGCCCCCGGCGCCGGGCGGGAACCCCTCGAACGGCGCCACGACGATGTTGAACAGGCCGCTCATCGGCGCGGGCCGGCCCGGCACCGCGGTGGCGGCGGCCATGGTCACCAGCAGGCTCAGCAGCACAGCACCGGCCACGGCGGACCGCAGGCGCAGGCGCAGCCGTCCCGGCGCAGGAGACACCACGGGCGGCGGGGACGGTTCCAGGCGGTGCGCCTTCTCCCGTACCTCGAAGTCCTCCCAGAGCCGGCGCCACTTAGGCAGCGCGGTCGCGATGTCAGCCTCGCGCCCGGCGTGCCGCAGACACGCGGTCACATAGCCGCGGGTCATCTCCCAGGTGGGGAAGCGCCGCCCGGCTGCCGCCGCGGAGAGTGCGGCGAAACTGCAGTGGGCCAGCTCGCTCAGCCTGCGGTACGAGGGCTGCCCGCATTCGCGTCGCAGCTCGCGCAGCCGGGTGGCGAAGGCGGCCCGATGTCCGGGCAGGCTTGCGCTCAGCGTGCTCTCGCGCCGGCCGGGTCGCCCGGCATCACGTGTCTCGGCCATCGAACCCCCATGGACCGGCCGCCGATCGTCGCGACCCCACGGAGTGGAGTCATGGACAGGCGCCCGCCGGACCCCGCTGCCAATTCGGACTTCCTGCGCATGGCCGGACGCCGGCGGCGGTGCGACCGCGACGACGACGCCGGGTCACGCCTGTCGGGTAGCCGTCGCGCCGCATCACCGCCTCCGGAGCTGATTCAGCAACGGGTAACAAACCAGCACGGAGGTGCAGCGCATGCCCCATCAGCGATCCGACACCCATCTGCCCGACGCCACCGAAGCGACGACGATCAGCGAGAAGCTCGAACTTTCCCGGCCAGGCGCCCCACCCGCGACCGCGCCGCAGAACCCGTGGAAGGACATCAACAATCCCGTCGAGCGCAAGACGCTGGCCGGCGGTCTGCTGTCCGCGCTCGGCGACCGGCTGACCAGAGATCTGGCGACCCATGCCTGGAAGGAGCGCGCCGGCACCATCGGCCTGGACCGCCTGGCCGGGGCCGGGCTGGCCGCGAAGAAGGCCGTCGACGACCAGTTCGGGGAGTGGACGGCCGGGGCGGCCCTGACCGACGGGCACAAGGCCGTGCGAGCGCTCACTCCGTTCACCCCCGGTGTCAATCTGTTCGACCTCACCGACGGGAACGCGCGCATACTGGCCGAAGTCCCGATCTCCGCGAACGAAGCCGCGAAATAGGCCGCATCTTCCTGCCCACCTGGATCGACGGCTGGAAGAACGGCGACCCCGAGGACGGACGTGCCGTCCGCGTCCGCAAGTGGGAAGTCTTCACCAAGCTGGTGCACGAGTACCTGCACACGCTCGAGCATCCGTGCCTCTCCCTGGCGACCGGCAAGAGCACAGTCGTCCGCGAGGGTTTCTGCGAGTACCTGACTCTGCAGGTCATCACGAAGCTGGCCGCGATGGACGCCGACGGGCAGGACATGCTGGCGCTGCAGCATCAGATCGAGGGCGCCGACCTGCCCTCGTGGAAGCACAACGGGACCATCAAGGACTACCAGGCGCCGGGGGACTACGCCGGCCATGTCGAGCGGGTGCGGCAGGTGGTTGCGCTGATCGGCGACAACGGCGTCAAGGCCGCCTTCTTCCAAGGTCACCTCGAGTTCCTGAACCTCTATCAGAGCGGCACGCCGATGAAGCCCCTGCCGGCGGGCGGCACCTGGATGCGGGCGCCGGAGGAATATCCGCTGGAGGACCTGCTCAGGGTCACCGGCTGCTCCCAGGCGGAGCTCGCGGTGGAGAATCCGCAGCTGGAGAAGCTGCCGCCGGCTGACTTCCTGCCGATCGAGCCGTTGTCCATCCAGGGCTACCGCACCCACCTGGTGGCGGGGGCCTGGCACGACGACCACCCGGACGCCGCCGAGACCTGGGAGCAGATCGCCCACCAGAACGGCACCACCCCGGATGTGGTGAAGAAGCTCAACCCCGCCCGCACCGGCGAGCCCCCGAGCTTCCGCCACGTCCTCGTCCCGGAGGTCTGACCGCCCGCCGGGAATGCCCCTGGGGATGGTGAGGGCGCGCGAGTGCTGCCGGTCCCTACTCGCGGGGGAGGCCGTGGCGGACGGCGACGACGCCGGTCATGGGGGCGACTTCGGCGGTGAGGCCGGGCACGGCGCCGGGGCTCGAGAGGTCGATGTCGAAGAAGTAGGGCAGGGTCGGGCCCACGCCGGCGGGCAGGGGCGCCCCGGCGCAGTAGGCGTCGCGGTAGGCGGCCGACGTCGGGTCGTACTCGAAGTTGTAGGCGCGGGTGGCGGGGACCCGGCCGATCGCCGCGGTGATGAGGTTGCGTTGCTCGGCGGGGGTGTCCTGACGGACGAAGACGCGGGCCACGGTGCTCAGGCGGGTGGCGGCGGCGGGCTGCTCGGCCGGCGGCTCGGCGGGGCGCAGCGTGCACGGGGCCGCCGCGGCCACCGGGTCCTGCCGGGTCCCGAGCACGGCGACCGCCGAGGTGAGCGCCACGAGCACGGCGCCCGCGGCGACCCAGGTGCGGCGACGCGGGCGGGCGAAACCGGCGACGACCAGCGCGAGCGGCGCGAGCCAGGTCACCGGGATCGGGGCCCACCGGGGCACCCACTGCAGGCCGAGGTGCAGCGTCTCGGTCCAGGGGCGCCCGGGCGCCGCCGGCGACCAGCCGAAGCTGAACAGCAGCAGCGGCGCCGTCAGGCTCAGGCCGAAGAGGGCGAAGACCCCGGCCGTGCGGGCGACGACCGGGCGGTCCTCGGTGCGGCGGCTCGCCCAGCCGGTGAGCAGCCAGCCGGCCAGCGCGCCGAGCAGGGCGCCGGTCAGGGTGAGCGCGTTGATCCACCACGGCGCCGCGCGGGAGAGCTCGAAGCCGGCCGAGCCGTCGGAGTCGTACCAGGGCCGGCCCGTCCACACGTCGTTCCAGTAGGACAGGACGAGGCCGTCCCTGGTCGCCACGAACGCGCCGCCGCTCCGGGCGTCGACGTCCCAGCCGGCGGCGGTCAGGCGGTCGCGGGCGGCCACCGTGTACGCCTCGACCGCCCGCGTCGCGTCGGTGTGCTCCACCCAGTAGTCGGCGAAGCCGTACTGCAGGCCCTCGCCGTCGCCGGTGCGGACGAACGCCTTCGCGTCACCGCCGCCCCAGACGGTCAGGCCCGGGAAGACGGTCTGCCCGAGCTCGTCGGCGCGGTCGCCGGACGGCAGCGGGGGCGGCGCCTGCCAGCCGAGCCACGAGCCGGCGCTCGCCCCGGCCACGGCCCCGGTCAGCGTGGCGAGCACGGCCAGCAGGACGATGAACGAGGACACCGGCCGCCCGAGCCGGGCCCGCAGCCCGCGCACCACCAGCCCGAGGGCCTCGCCGGGCCGGGGCCACCGGCGCTCCGGCGGCGCGCAGTCGAGCAACGTGCCGAGCAGCTCGTCGCGGCGCGGCCCGGGCGGGTACACGCGGACCAGCAGCCGGTAGCGGGCGGCGAGGCGACTCACGAGAAGGCTTCCCCGAGGGCGAACCGCTTGCGGGTACGCAACTGCGCCGCGGCCGCCTCGGCACTGGCCCGCAGCCGCTCGGCCTCGGCGTCGAGCGCGCGCGCCCCGAAGTCGGTCAGCCGGTAGTAGCGCCGGGTCCGCCCGTCGACGGTCTCCTCGCGGTCCGGCTCGACCAGCCCCTCGGCGACCAGCCGGTCCAGGGCCGCGTACAGCGTGCCGGCCTGGAGTGTGACCTTGCCGTCCGACAGGCGCGCGGCTTCCTGAATCACGCCGTAGCCGTGGCGGGCCTCGGTCGCGAGCGATGTCAGGATCCAGAAGGTGGGCTCTCGCATGGGCGTCCTTTACTCGGGGATGCGCTGGACGGCGACGACGCCCGCCAAGCCGTGGACTTCGTCGAACAGGGCGGGATAGTCGGTGGCCACGCCCAGCTCGAAGCCGAAGAAATAGGGCAGCCCGGCGACCGCGTCGGGCATCAGGGTCCCGTTGCCGCAGTAGGCGGACACGAACCGGCCGTCGCCGGGATCCCAGACCAGGTCGCCGGGCAGCCCGGCGTTGCTGCGGCGCATCGCGGCGGTGATCAGGTTGCGTTCGTCGGCCGTCGAGCCCGGCGACACGTACACCCGGACCTGCCGGCTGTCGCGCACCTCGCTCTCCGGCGCGGCGGGCGGGGGACCGGCCGGCGGGCGGCACGCGGGGAAGGCCAGCGGCGCCCCGGACCACGGCATGGGCACGGTCAGGGCCACCACCAGCAGCACGGGCACGGCGACCAGGGCGGAATAGACGACGCGGGGGCGCCGCAGGATCCGGTCGAGCGTGATCCGGTCGATCAGGGGCACCAGCCGGCGTCCCAGGTCGCGCCCCGGCCCGGCCACGAGGGCGGCCAGGATCAGCGAGCCGGCCAGGAACTCGGCGAACACCCGGGGCGCCTCGGTGATCCCGGGCCCGGTCATGCCCGCCCACCACGGCGTCAGCCCCGGCGGGTCCGGCACCGGCGTCACGTCCACCGACGGCAGGAAGCACAGGATCGCCAGCCCGGTGACGGCGGTCAGGAACCCGCCGTGCAGGTGGACGGCGTCGAGGCGGCGGCACACGAACGCGACCAGCAGCCAGGTGAGCACGGCCCCGAGCCCGGCGCCGGCCCACGCGAATCTCGTCAGCCCCGGCGGCTCGGCGCGGCGCAGCGTGAACGAGGCGCCGCCGTCCGAGTCGTACTCCGGGGCGCCGGGGAAGACCCGGTCCTGGAAGCCGAGGATCAGCTCGCCCCGGCGCGCGGTCAGCAGCTCGTCGTCCTGCCGCACCTGCCAGCCGGCGGCCGCGAGGCGGTCACGGACCCCGGCCGTGTAGCCGGTGACGTCGCGGGTGGCCGCGCCGGTGTGGTTGATCCAGTACGTCGCGAAGCCGTACTCGATGCCCTCGCCGTCGCTCTGGGTCACGATCACGTCGGTGTCGCCGCCGCCCCAGACCGGCAGCCCCGGGAACACGGTCGCCTTGATCGCGTCGGCGGCCGCGCCCGTGGGCAGCTCCGGCGCGAACTCCCAGCCCAGCCGGTGCCCCGCCGCCGCGCCCGGAATCGCCCCGAACAGCGCGACGAGCAGCGACAGCAGCACGATGACGCGGCTGCGCGGATAGCCCAGCCGGGCCCGCAGGCCGTGCCGCGACAGGTTGACGATCTCGCGCGCGCTCGGCCGGCGCCGGCCCGCGTCCAGGAGGGTGACCAGCAGCTCCTCCCGGCGCGGGCCCGGCGGATAGGCCCGCAGGACACGCCGGTACGCCCGGCCGGGATCGCTCGTCATGCGAGCCAATATAGAGATGATCTGACTATGGGGTCAAACGCCCGGGTCAGCTGTGCTCGACCGCCGCCCGCTCGACCGGCAGGGCGGCCACGTAGCGCTGCATGAACGCCTCGAAGCCGGCCACGTCGGCCGGGTCCGGCTCCGCCGTGTCCAGCCGCGCGTCCGCGAAGACCACGGTGTCCAGGAAGTCGTCGAGGCTCTGCCCCTCGGTGCGCCCGGTCACGAAGCCCGCCAGCACGGCGATGCCCCACGCGCCGCCCTCCGCGGCCAGGTCGCCGACCGACACGGGCGTGTCGATGGCCGCGGCGAGCAGGTTCTGGGCGACGCCCTCGGTCTTGAACAGCCCGCCGTGCGCGAACATCCGGTCCAACTGCACCGACTCCTGCTTCAGCAAAATGTCCATGCCGATGCGCAGGGTGGCCAGGGCCGCGTACAGCTGGGTGCGCATGAAGCTCGCCAGCGTCAGCGAGCTGCCCGGCTCGCGCAGGAACAGCGGCCGGCCCTCGTGCAGCCCGGTGATCGGCTCGCCGGACAGATAGTTGAACGCCATCAGGCCGCCACCGTCGGGGGCCCCGCTCAGCGCCGAGCGGAAGAGCGTCTCGAAGACGCGGTTGCTGTCCGCCTCGACGCCGAGCGCCCGGACGAACTCGCCGAACAGCCCGGCCCACGAGTTCAGCTCGCTCGCGCCGTTGTTGCAGTGCACCATCGCCACGAGGTCGCCCGCGGGCGTGGTGACCAGGTCGATCTCCGGGTGCACCCGGCTCAGCCCGCCGTCCAGCACCACCATCGCGAAGATCGACGTGCCGGCGCTCACGTTGCCCGTGCGCCGCGCGACGGAGTTGGTCGCCACCATGCCCGTACCCGCGTCACCCTCGGGCGGGCAGAGCACCGCGCCCGGCTGCAGGCCACCGCTGGGGTCGAGCAGCTTCGCGCCACTCGCGCTCAGCGTGCCCGCGGGCTCGCCGGCCTTGAGTACGTCCGGAAGCAGCGCCGCCACGGAAAGCTTCCGCCCCTTGGCCGCGATCAGCTCGTCCGCCCGGCTCAGCATCCGCTGGTCGTAGCCGCCGGTGCTGACGTCGATCGGGAACATGCCGCTGGCGTCACCGACCCCGAGCACCTGCCGGCCGGTCAGCTGCCAGTGCACGTACCCGGCCAGGGTCGTGAAATGCGCCAGCCGCCCCAGGTGCTCCTCGCCGTCCAGCACGGCCTGGTAGAGGTGCGCGATGCTCCACCGGTGCGGAATGTTGAACCCGAACGCCGCACTGAGCTCCTCGGTCGCCGCGCCGGTGTTCGTGTTGCGCCACGTGCGGAAGGGCGTCAGCAGCTCACCGTCCGCGTCGAAGGCCAGGTAGCCGTGCATCATGGCCGACACCCCCAGGGCGCCGACGGTACGCAGCTCCGCGCCGTACTGCCGGCGCACGTCCTCGGCCAGCGCCGCGAAGCAGGCCTGCAGCCCCGACCAGACCGCCTCCAGCGAATACGTCCACGTCCGGTCCACGAACTGGTTCTCCCAGTCGTGGCTGCCGGTCGCGATCGCCGCGTGATCCGGCCCGGTCAGCACGGCCTTGATCCGGGTCGACCCCAGCTCGATCCCGAGCGCGGTCCGCCCCTGCTCGATCGCCGTACGCAGCGCATCCGTGTCAGTCATGGGAATGTTCTACCTCATCCCCGGGCGCCGGCGGCCCGGGCCCGGGTGATCTTGCCGGCCGGTCGGCGCCGGGGGCCCGCATCGGTTACGGTTCGGCTGTGCGCGTATCGATCACAGTCGTTGGCCAAGGCGGCCCGGAAGCGCTGCGGCACCTGCGGAGCCGGCTGCGGGCCGAGCCGGCGCTGCGGGGCCGCGTCACCGATCGCGAGCTGCCGCCCGCCCCCGGCACCCTCGGCCCGGTGCTCGACGCCGTGCTCGTCGCCCTCGGCCCCGGCGGGGTCGCCGCCGCGCTGGTCACCGGTCTGGTGTCCTGGTTGCGCCACGAGCGCGCCGACCTGAGCGTCCGGGTCGAGCGCGCCGACGGCAGCTCCTTCGAGCTCACCGCCCAGCGCGTCAAGGGCCTCGACGCCGCCGGGCTGCGGGCCGAGATCGCCGCCCTCGCCCGGGCGGTCGAGGCGGAGGCCGCGGAGGACCGGACGCCGTGACCGGGCTGGCGGGCCCCGGCGCGCGGGCGCTCGTCATCGGCACCGCGACCCACGCCGGGCCGCTGCTCTCCCCGGTGCCGTCGGCGGCCCGCAGCGCGCGGGCCGTCCGTGACGTCCTGGTCGGTGTGTGCGGGATGGCGCCGGAGAACGTGACCCTGCTCCTCGATCCGCCCGAGGCCGTCGACATGGCCCGGGCCGTCGCCACCGCCGCGGCGTCCGCCGAGTCGGTGCTGTTCCTCTACTTCGCCGGGCACGGGCTGCTCGACACCGACGACGAGCTGCACCTGGCCGCCAGCCGTACCGACCGGTTGCAGGCCGGGATGAGCGGGTTCCAGGCCCTGCCGTACGAGGCGATCCGCCAGGCGGTGGCCGGCTGTGCCGCCGCCACGGTGGTCCTGGTCCTCGACTGCTGCTACTCCGGGCGGGCCCGCGCCCCGGAGGCTCCCCGGGAGGCGGGGCCGGGGTTCACGCCGAGGCCGGTGCACGGGGCGTACGTCCTCGCCTCCGCCGAGAACCTCGCCGAGGCGCCCGAGGGCGCCGAGCTGACGACCTTCACCGGGGAGCTGGTGGCGCTGCTGCGTGACGGTGACCGGCTCGCCCCGCCGCAGCTCACGCTCGCCGTCGTGTACGACCGGCTGGCGCGCCGGCTGCTCGCCCGGGGCGCACCGCAGCCGCGGGTCGTCAGCGGTGACAACGCCGGTGATCTCGTCCTGGCGGCCAACCCGGCCGCGCGGCCGCCGGCGCCGGACAGCACCGAGCCGCCCAGTCCCGGCGCGAGTCCCTATCTCGGGCTCGCCTCCTTCGGCACCGCGGACGCCGGCTTGTTCTTCGGGCGCGAGCGAGCCGTCGGCGACCTCCTCGCCGCGGCGGCCCGGGCGCGCCGGGCGGGCGTCCCGCTGACCGTCCTGGGCCCCTCGGGCGCGGGCAAGACGTCGCTGCTGCACGCCGGTCTGCTGGCGGCGCTGCACCGCGGCACCGAGGTGCCCGGCCTCGAGGGTTCCGCCCGCTGGCCGGTCCTGACCCTGACTCCGGGCGACCGTCCCGCCGCCCGGCTCGAGGACCGGCTCGGCGCGACGGATCCGGCGGCCGGACCCGTCGTGATCGTGGCCGACCAGCTGGAGCAGGTCTTCACGCTGAGCCCGCCCGCCGAACGGGACGCCTTCCTGGCCCGGCTGACCGGCCTGGCCGGGGAGCATCTGGTCGTGCTCGGTCTGCGCGACGACTTCTACCCGCGCGCCGCGGAGCACAGCGAGCTGCACCGGTCGTTGCAGGAGCACCCGTTCCTGCTGCGGCCCATGGCCCCGGCCCAGCTGCGGGCCGCGATCGAGGAACCGGCCCGGGCCGGCGGGGTGCGGCTCGAGGCCGGCCTGGCCGACGTCATGCTGCACGAGCTGGGAGCCTTCGCCCCCGGCGCCGATCCGGCGGGCGGTGCCGCCCTGCCGCTGCTGTCGCACGCGCTCTGGGCCACCTGGGACCGGCGTCGCGGCGACCTGCTCACCGTGGCCGGTTACCGGGCGGCCGGCGGAGTCGCGCAGGCCGTCGCCACCACCGCCGGGGAGACCTACGCCGGGCTCGACCCGCCCGCGCGCGTGGCGTTGCGCCGGATGTTGCCCCGCCTCGTCCGGGTCGGTGACGGCGACCCCGACACCGTACGCCCGGCCGCGCGCGCCGAGCTCCTGCAGGACCTGCCCGACGAGGCCGCCGGTGTCGCCGCGCTCGAGAGCTTCACCGCGGCCCGCCTCATCACGCAGGACCGGCACACCGTCCGGTTCGCGCACGAGGCGCTGCTGCACGGCTGGCCGCTGCTGCGAACCTGGCTCGACGAGGACCGTGCCCGGCTGCGCACCGCCCAGCGGCTCGGCGCCGATGCCGTCGCCTGGCAGCGGGCCGGCCGCGACCCGGCCCTCACCTACCGGGGCAGCCGGCTGGCCGAGGCCCGGGCCGGCGCCCGCGAGCACGGCGGCGTCCCGCCGGTCGCCCGCGACTTCCTGGCCGCGTCGGAGCGGCTGGCCACCCGGGCGACCAGGATCCGGCGGGCCGTCACCGCCGCGCTCGCGGTGCTGCTGGTGCTCGCGGGCGGGGGCGCGGCCATCGCCTTCACGGCCCAGCTCACGGCGGTGGCCGAGCGCAACCGGGCCCTGGCCCGTGCCCTCTCGGCCGACGCGGAGAGCCTGCGCGACCGGCAGCCGGGCCTGGCCCGCCAGCTCGCCCTGGTGGCGTACGGGTTCGCGCCCGAGGAGGCGGCGGAGGCCGTGCTCGCCAGCCCCGGCCTCCCCGCGCAGTTCGACGCCGGGGAGAAGGTCTTCGACCTGGCCCGCGACCGCG
The DNA here is from genome assembly GCF_030709675.1 of Symbioplanes lichenis. GTDB lineage: Bacteria > Actinomycetota > Actinomycetes > Mycobacteriales > Micromonosporaceae > Actinoplanes > Actinoplanes lichenis. Next base: position 647,908 of record NZ_JAUZQD010000002.1, on the reverse strand, counting down.
CCGGCCGGGTCCTGGCCCTGGCGGTCGGGCAGGCGGTGGTGCTCTGGGACCCGGTCGCCGGAGCTGAACTGTCCCGGCTGCAACCGCTGTTCACCGGCCCGGTCGCCCTCTCACCCGACGGCACCCTGCTGGCCGCGGCGAACGGGCCGCTCACCGGCGAAGGACCCTTCCCGGCCTCGGCCGACCCGGTCCTGCTCGAGCAGCCGCGCCCCGAGATCCGGCTCTGGGACGTCCGTGACCCCCGCCACCCCGTCGCGCTGACCACCCTGGCGTCCGGCGAACGCAGCATCACCACGCTCGCCTTCTCCGCCGACGGGCGGTTGCTGGCGGGCGCCGGCACCGGCGGGCGGATCCACGTCTGGGACACGACCGACCCCTCCGGCGTACGGGCGCGGCCCGCCCTGACCGGCCACGGCGGCCGGGTCGACTCCGTCGTGTTCAGCCCCGTGGCGCCCCGGCTGGCGAGCATCGCCACGGACGGCACGACCCGCCTCTGGGACCTGACCGATCCGGCCCGGTCCGTGGCGCTGGCCCGGGTCGTCTCCTCGACGAGCCGTCCGGACGCCGCGGTCCGGGTCGTCCAGCACCGCGTGGCCTTCGACTCCTCCGGCCGCCGGCTGGCGACCGTGAAGGCGAGCCCGTCCGCCACCGTCGCCGGCGCGGCACCGAACGAGCTGCCGTTCGCCTACGACGTGACGGACCCGCGCGCGCCCCGGCCGCTGTACCAGGTCGACCCGCGCGACGAGTGCAAGCACGTCAACGCGGTGCTGGCGGTGGCCGAGGGACTGTTCACCACCTGCCCGTACACGGGCGTCACCGGGTGGACCGTCGCGCTCGGCGCGGCAGGCCGGGCGCCGCTGCTGCGCGCGCGGCGCGCCCCCGGACCGGGCGAGGCGGACACCCAGCTCGGGGCGATCCTGCCGTGGCCCGGGCCGGGCGGCAGCGCGCGGGTCCTGGTGGCCGGCACGATGGGCGTCCTGGTCAGCGACGTGACGAACCCCGTGTGGCCGGGGGCCTTCGTGTCACTGACCGAGCAGCCCGGCGGCTTCGTCGAGCGCGTCCGGTTCAGCCCGGCGGGACGTCCCCTGATGGCCGTGGGCAGCGGGCGCGACGGCTCGAGGATCTACGACATCGCCGACCCGCGGCGGCCCGCGCTCATCGCCTCGGTCCCCACCGTGGGCGCCACCGACGGCTGGATCGGTCAGGAAGCCGCCAGTGGCCTGGCCTTCAGCCGGGACGGGACGCTCCTGGCCGCCGCCCGGATCGAGGACAAGAAGCCCAGGCTGCTGCTGCTCGCCACGGCCCGCCCGGACGGTCCGCCGGTGGCCACGATCACCGGCCTCGGCCACGGCGCGGCCGAGGTTTCGTTCTCGGCCGACGGGCGGCTGCTCGCCGTCGCCGACACCGGGTACGGGCCGGGGCCCGCCGAGCGCGACGTCAAGGTGTTCGACATCGCCGATCCCGCGCGGCCGCGGCTCGTGAGCCGGGTCGCGGGAGAGGCGTCGGATCTGTCCTTCGGCCCGGCCGGCCGGGTCCTGACGGTGCTGACCTCGCGTACCTTGCTGGTCCACGACCTCACCGATCCCGCCCGCCCCCGGCCGTTGCGGTCGTGGACCTTCCCGGCGGGCACGTCGCTGCCGGCCGGCGAGTTCACGCCGGACGGCCGGCATCTGGTGGTCGGCGACGACGGCGCGGTGCTCCGCGTCTTCGAGCTGGACGGCTCGGGCGTGGCCGGCGAGCCGGTGCAGGTGCTCTCCCGGGCCCCCGCGGGCAACCGGCGCCTCGCCCTCAGCCCCGACGGCACCACCCTGGCCGTCGCCGGCATCCTGGACAACAGCCAGGTCGACCTCTGGGACATCCGGGACCCCGGTGCACCCCGCCCGCGGACGACGATCGCGCTGCTGGATCTCTACGGCATGGGCGCCCTGGCGTTCAGCCGCGACGGCCGGTTCCTCGCCATGAAATATTCCGACCGGCTCGATCTGTGGCCCGCGGTCCCGGCCGACGTCGTCGCGACGATGTGCCGGCTCGGCGGTGACCCGCTCACCCGCGACCAGTGGCGGGCGTACGTCGGCGACCTGCCCTACGACCCGCCCTGCCGCTGACGTCAGCGGCTGCCGCGCTCGTAGAAGGACTGCCAGGGGTCGCCGTCGGGCGGGCGGCGGCCGGCCACCGGGAGCTCCATGGCAGGCGGCGCGGGGGACACCGCGGGCGTACGGGCGGCAAGGAACGCGGCCAGCGCGGTGGTGATCGGGACCGCGGCGATCAGGCCGATCGTGCCGACCGCGCTGCGGACCAGCTCCTGGGCGATCATCTCGCCGGTCAGCAGCTCATTGGCCGGGGTGCCGCTCGTGCGGAACAGCAGCATCAGCGGCAGCGACGCGCCCGCGTAGGCCAGGACGATGGTGTTGATCACCGAGGCGATGTGGGCCCGGCCGATGCGCGTGGCGGCGCCGTAGAGGCGGCGGAAGCCGTACGCCGGATTGGCCAGGGCGAGCTCGCTGACGGTGGCCGACTGGGTGACCGTGACGTCGTCGAGCACACCGAGGGAACCGATGACGATGCCCGCAAGCAACAGGCCGCGCATGTTGACGTCGCCCTCGGTGATGTTGAGGTACGTGGCCGTCTCGTCGCCGATGCCCGACAGGTGGGTGAAGGCGATCGCCAGCGCCGACAGCCCCGCGGTCAGGGTCAGGCTGGCGAGCGTGCCCGCCACGGCAACAGTCGTGGTGGCCGTCAGCCCGTGTGTCAGATAGAGCACCGTCAGCATGATGAACGCCGCGCCGACCACGGCGACCAGCACCGGGGAGCGCCCGTCCAGGATCGCCGGGACGATGAAGAGCAGCAGCACCGCGAACGTGATGCCCAGCCCGAGCAGCGCCGTCAGCCCGCGCCACCGCCCGAAGGCGACGACCGCGAGCGCGAACACCGCCCCGAGGACCCACAGCGAGGTGCCCCGCTGAAAGTCCGCGATCGAGTACGTCTTGGGCCCGCCCGCCCCGTCGTCGAGCACGAGCAGCGTGACCTTGTCGCCGGGCTTGACGACCGGCGCCCCCGGCCCGTTCGGAATCTCCGCCTCGACCTGCGCGCCGTCGTCGAGACGTACCGTCACCGACCCGCACGCCGTCCCCGCCGGCGCCTCCGCCGGGCACGCCGTCGAAGTCACCGACACCACCGCCCCCAGCACCCGCGTCGACGGCGTGGACTCGACATCCGGCGTGTCCCGGGGCCGGAGCAGCGCCATCCCGGCCACCGTGACCAGCCCGACCACGGCCAGCAGCAACACAGTGAGACGCCGCGCCCAGGGCAGGCCGGCCGATGCGTGGTGGTGGTGATGTCCGTGGCTCAAGCCGCCAAGGATAGCCAGCCGGGCCGCCCTCCTCTTACGTGAGGGTAGAGTTCGGCGGTGATCATGTCTTCTCGTCCGGCCTGGCTCGCTTCACCCCGGGTGTTGCGTACCGAGGTGCTCGCGGGTCTTGTCGTTGCTCTTGCTCTCATCCCCGAGGCGATCTCGTTCTCGATCCTGGCCGGGGTGGATCCCAAGGTCGGGCTTTTCGCGTCCTTCACGATGGCGGTGACGATCGCCTTCACCGGGGGCCGGCCGGCCATGATCAGTGCGGCGACCGGGGCCGTGGCGCTCGTGGTGGCGCCGCTGGTGGCCTCGCACGGGCTCGGCCATCTGATCGCCGCAGTGGTGCTCGGGGGCGTCTTCCAGGTCGTGCTCGCGGTGGTGGGCGTGGCGAAGCTCATGCGGTTCATCCCGCGCAGCGTCATGGTCGGGTTCGTCAACGCGCTCGCCATTCTCATCTTCACGGCGCAGGTGCCGCATCTGGTGGGCGTGCCGTGGCTGGTCTATCCGCTCGTGGCGGTGGCACTGGCGATCATCTGGCTGCTGCCGCGCTGGACGAGCGTGGTGCCCGCGCCGCTGGTCGCCATCGTGGTGCTGACCGTCTTCACGGCCGTCGCGCATGTGACCGTCCCCACGGTCGGGGACGAGGGGAAGCTGCCGGACAGCCTGCCCGTGCCCGGCCTGCCCGACGTGCCGTTCAGCTTCGACACCCTGCGGACCATCGCCCCGTACGCGCTGGGGGTGGCCCTGGTCGGGCTGATGGAGTCGCTCATGACCGCCAAGCTCGTCGACGACATCACCGACACGCGCTCCGACAAGACCCGTGAGTCGTGGGGTCAGGGGGTCGCGAACATCGTGACCGGCCTCTTCGGCGGCATGGGCGGCTGCGCGATGATCGGGCAGACGATGATCAACGTGAAGACGTCGGGGGCGCGGACCCGGCTGTCGACGTTCCTGGCCGGCGTCTTCCTGCTGATCCTGGTCGTGGTGCTCGGCGACGTGGTGGCCGTGATCCCGATGGCCGCCCTGGTCGCCGTGATGATCGTCGTCTCCGTGGGCACCTTCGACTGGCACAGCGTCGCGCCCGCCACGCTGCGCCGGATGCCGGCCGGCGAGATCATCGTCATGCTCGTGACCGTCGCCGGCACGCTCGCCACCCACAACCTGGCCGTCGGGGTCGTCCTCGGCGTGCTGGCCGCGATGGTGGTCTTCGCCCGCCGGGTCGCCCACTTCGCCCAGGTGACCAGCGCGTCCTCCGGCGGCGAGAAGGTCTACCGCGTCCACGGGGAGCTGTTCTTCGCGTCCAGCAACGACCTGGTCCACCAGTTCGACTACGCGGGTGACCCCGGCCGGGTGGTCATCGACCTGAGCGCCGCGCACATCTGGGACGCGTCGTCGGTCGCGGCGCTGGACGCCATCACGACCGAGTACGCGTCGCGCGGCAAGCAGGTGGAGATCACCGGCCTCAACGAGGACAGCGCCCGCTTCCACGAGAACCTGGCCGGCAAGCTGGGGGCGGGGCATTGATGCAGATCGGGGAGGCGGCCGAGCGGACGGGACTCAGCATCCGGACGATCCGCCACTACGAGGAGGCCGGGCTGGTCGTGCCGTCGGCGCGCAGCGAGGGCGGGTTCCGGCTCTACACCGAGGCCGACGTCGACCGGCTGCGGGTCGTCAAGCGGATGAAACCGCTCGGCTTCACCCTCGAGGAGATGCGCGACCTGCTCGACGTGCTCGACGCGCTCGCGACGGCGACGGGGGAGGAGCGGGCGGGGCTGCAGGGGCGGCTGGCGGCCTTCCACGAGGCGGCGCGGGAGCGGGTGGCGCGGTTGCGGGCGCAGCTCGACATGGCCGAGGGTTTCGCGCTCGAGATGCGAGAGCACATCCTCCGGTACGGCGGGGAAGCGCGAGATCGGTCATAGCAGACAGTGACGCCCGACACCCCAACGCTGCGCTTTCGGGCAGTCACGGTGCGCGTGATTGCCGGGGCGAAAGGTGCAAATCAGCGAATGTGACAGGGGTGCGCGGGCCGATTACGGTGTCTTCGTGCGCTCTCGTGATCAGACCCGTGTCGCGGTCGCCGGAGCGTTGCGTAAGATTCGGATTCCCCGACCGCTGTCGACATCATTTAAGGAGCACGATGTCGCTCACTCCAGCTGACGTCCACAACATTGCCTTCAAGAGGCCGCCGATGGGCAAGCGTGGATACGACGAGGAGGAGGTCGACGCCTTCCTGGACGAGGTCGAACAAGAGCTCATCCGCCTCCTCGAAGAGAACAACGCCCTCCAGGACCAGGTCCAGCGCAGCCCGGGCACGGCGTCGCCCGCGTCGACCATGGTCATCAACTCGGAGTTCGCCGACCTCGCCGCCCAGCTCGACCGGCTGCGCGAGGCCCGCGCCCGCGCCGAGGACCGGGCCCGCTCCATGCAGGCCCAGCTCGAGGAGGCCCGTTCCAGCGTCCAGTCCGCGCCCGCGCGGCCGGCCGGCGACGACGAGCGCACCTCCCCGGTGCTCATGATGGCCCAGCGCACCGCCGACGAGCACATGCGCGACGCGCAGCGCGAGTCCGACGCCATCCTGGGCGAGGCCCGCACCAAGGCCGAGGAGATCACCGGCGACGCCCTGCTCAAGGCCGACAACGTCGAGAGCGAGGCCCGCCGCAACCACTCCGAGGCCATCAACAGCCTCCAGGCCAAGCGGGCCGCGGCGCTCGACGAGATCGACCGGCTGGGCCAGCTCGCCCAGGGCTACCAGGGCGCCCTCAAGGAGCACCTCGGCCAGCAGCTGGAGGAGCTCAACAGCGTCGCGAACAAGCCCTGACCGGTCCGGCCGCGCTCACCCGGGCCCGGCCGGCCCCACCGGCGATCCGGCCGGTTCCCGCCCCGCTCAGGGCCGGGAGCCGGCCGGTGCTGTATCCGCCCCCGACTCAGCCCCGGCGCCGGCCCCGGATGTCGTGCCACCGCCGGGCTCGGGCGTCGCGGCGCCGCCCGGCGTCGCGGGACCGTTCGCGCCACTCGACGCGGGCGACCCGGGCCGGTCCCGGTGCACGGCGTGGCCGCCACCCGCGCGCTTGGCCTCGTACATGGCGATGTCGGCCCGCCGGAACAGCGAGATCTCGTCCTCCCCGGCCCCGCGCACCGCGATCCCCACGCTCACGTCGATGCGCACCACGACGCCGTGCCCCAGGTCGAACGGCTCGCGCAGCGCCGCCCGGATCCGGCTCGCCAGCCCCGTCGTCATCCGCTCGCCCACGTGGTCACCCGACAATGCCAGCACGAACTCGTCCCCGCCCAGCCGGCCCAGCACGTCACCCGCGCGCGTGACCGAGGCCAGGCGCGCCGCGGCGAGCTCGAGGAGACGGTCGCCTGCCTGGTGCCCGTACGTGTCGTTGACGTCCTTGAACTTGTCCAGGTCGAGCAGCAGCAGCGCGAGCGGGGCCGGCCGCGGGACCGCCAGCAGCGCGGCGACCCGTTCCAGGACGCCGCGCCGGTTGACCAGCCCGGTCAGCGCGTCGTGGCGGGCCTCGTCGTGCAGCGCCTGCCCGAGCGCCGCCAGGTCCCGGAACGAGACCATCACCCGCAGCACCACGGCGACCAAAGTCAGGCCGGCCAGGGTCACGGTGGCGTTGGACAGCGGCACCCGGGTGGCGACGAGCGTGACGGCGAGCGCGCCGAAGGCGAACCAGGTCGACACGCCGAGCCGGTTGCGCTCGGCGGTCTCGGGGCCGACCCGGGCGCTCTGCCAGGCGGCCAGCCCGACCAGGCTCAGCCCGGCCAGGTAGAGCAGGTCGACGAGCCCGCCCGGCTGGTAGCCGTCCATCGTGCCGAGCGTCACGTAGCCGGTGTCCGCCGCGATGAACGTGCCCAGCCCCGCCATCACGAGCACGCTGGGCGCCCCGATCCAGCGGCCGACGATCATCCGGGCCAGCAGCGTGCCGACCAGCAGCGAGTCGCCCAGCGGATAGGCCAGGGCGACGTACTGGCCGAGCCCGCTCGCGCCCGACGTGCCGACCAGCGCGTCGACGACGACGGCCGAGAAGACGGCCGCGCCGCCGAGGCCCGCGATCGCGCCGTCGAGCAGAGTGCGCCGCGCCGGTGCCTGGCGCCGCAGGAACATGAGGATCCCCGCGTACGCCAGCGGATAGAACGACAGCCACGCCACGTCGCACACCGAGGGGAAGGGCAGCGTGCCTCCGCCCGCGGTCATGTGCCAGGACCAGACCATGCCCACGGTGTACGAGCAGAGCCCGCACCCGATGAGTCCCCACGCGGCCCGATGCTCGGCGACCACCGCGGCGCGCAGCAGGACCATGGTGGTCGTGACGACGTAGACGCCGATCGTGGCCAGCGGCGACAGCCAGCTCGGCAGCAGCGGACCGACGCCGGGGACATGGCGCAGGAGAAAGGCCACGCCGAACCCGAGCAGCAGGGTCCGCAGCGCGGGGACCAGGCGACGCTCCACGACCGCCTCTTCGGCAGCCGGCCGCCCGGGATGAGTCAGGCTAGCCTCCTAGGACGCTACAGAGAAGGTGACGCTCCCGGGATGCAACTGCCGTGACGCTACGGCCGGGGAGGCGGCTGCCGAATCAGGAGATCAGCGCTCCTCCTCGGCAGGTGGCGCCCATGACGAGAGGACATGCATCGCGATGGCGCAGTCGGCGGAGGGGCAGACGGGCGGCGGCAAGGCCGGCTGGTTCGGCAATCTGCGGGTAGGTGTGAAGATCAGCGTGGCGGTCGGCGCGGCGCTGCTGGCCGGGGGCCTCGTTGCCGGCACGGGCGTGGCGGGCATGAGCACGATCAAGGCCAACGGGTCGGCGATCTACTCGCAGAACCTGGTTCCGGCGCAAGCCCTCGCCGAGACCCTGTCGGCGTTCGACTACGAGCTGATCCAGCTCGAGAAGGCCAATATCGACTCGACCGAGGCGGAGAGCCAGAAGACCTACGACTCGGCGGTGACCTATCACGAGCAGGTCGCCAAGGGCATCGCCGACTACGCGGCGCTGGGTTTGGACCCGGCGCAGGAGGAGCCGGTCGCCCGGATCCAGGCCAACCTCACCAAGTTCGCCCAGATCCGCGACGAGCAGGTCAAGCCGGTGGCCCTGGGCGACGACGGCGCGGCGTACGCGAAGGTCTGGAACTCCAGCGTCTCGCCGCTCGCCGGGGAGATCATCAACGACTTCGGTGTGCTCACCAAGTTCGAGGCGCAGAGTGCCAAGGACGCCGACGCCGCCAACAGCAGTGCGTACAGCGGCAGTGTCACGCTGATGCTGATCTGCCTGGCCGTCGGGTTCGTGGTCGCCGGTCTGATCGCGTTCGTGACCGTGCGCCGGATCACCCGGCCGCTGCGCGACGTCAGCGGCGTGCTGGCGCGCATGGCCGACGGTGATCTGACGGGTACGGTCACCGTGTCCAGCCGCGACGAGGTCGGCGTGATGGCGCAGCAGGTCAACGGGACTGTGGCGACGATGCGGCAGACGGTGCAGACGCTGGGTCTCGCGTCGCAGTCGCTGGCGGCGGCCGCGGAGGAGTTGTCGGCGACGAGCACCCAGATCGCGGACAGTGCGCAGCGGTCGGATGTTCAGGCGCAGACCGTGGCGCGGGCCGCGGATGAGGTGGCCCGGAATGTCGACACGGTGTCGGCCGGCGCTGAGGAGATGGGTGCGTCGATCCGGGAGATCGCGCAGAACGCCAATCAGGCGGCGGAGGTGGCGGGGTCCGCGGTGACCATGGCCGGGACCGCCAACGAGACGGTGACGCAGCTGGGGACGTCGTCGGCGGAGATCGGTAATGTCATCAAGCTGATCACGGCGATTGCTGAGCAGACGAATCTGCTGGCGTTGAACGCGACCATCGAGGCGGCTCGGGCCGGGGAGATGGGTAAGGGGTTCGCGGTGGTGGCGTCGGAGGTCAAGGATCTGGCGCAGGAGACGGCCAAGGCTACTGAGGACATCAGTGCCCGGGTCACCGCGATTCAGAATGATACTGGTACGGCGATTACGGCTATCGGGGAGATCAGCGACATCATCGCGCGGATCAGCGATTACCAGACGACGATTGCGGCTGCGGTTGAGGAGCAGACGGCCACGACTGGGGAGATGAACCGGGGCGTGACGGAAGCTGCTGGTGGGGTCAACCAGATCGCTTCGGGGATTGACACGTTGGCTACGGCGACTCGGTTGACCACGGAGAGTGTGGCGGATACTCAGCGGGCGGCTTCGGAGCTCGCGCGCATGTCTACTGAGTTGCAGAGTCTGGTCGGGACGTTCCGCGTCTAAGAAGGAAAACCCCGGGACCCCGTTGGCTGCCTTGTGAGCAGCTGGCGGGGTTTCGGCTTTTGGGGCTTGAAGGGCGGCCTCCGGCGGGGGCGCTCTGGTTTCTGGGATGGGGTAACCCCCCACCCATCCCGGCCACCATCGACCCCCGCCAAGCCTTGCAGACCGGCGCCGGGGCCGCCAGCCTTGGGCGACTTTCTTGCGCTTAGGGATTAGTGGCGGCCCCGGCGCCGGCCCGCAAACCTGCGGGTGGGTCGACGGTGGACGGGATGGGGTTCAGGCGAGGAGTTCCTTGACTCGGGGGATTACCTCGGTGCCGTAGAGGTGGATGGCGGTCATGAGGTTTTCGTGGGGGAGGGTGCCGTGGCTGTATTTGAGGTCGAAGCGTTGGATGTTCAGGGCTTTGACGGTTTTGGCGATCTTGGCGGCGACGGTGGCGGGGGAGCCTACGTGCCAGGCGCCTTCGGTGATGTCGGCTTCGAAGCGGTCGCGGGTGAGGGGTGGCCAGCCTCGTTCGCGGCCGATGCGGGTCAGTGACTTGCGGGCGTGGGGCCAGAGGGTTTCGACTGCTTCGTCGTCGGTGGGGGCGATGAAGCCGGGGACGTGGACGGCGACCGGGAGCGGGTCCTTGCCGAACTCCTTGAGGGCTCGGTGGTAGAGGTCGACGTAGGGGGCGAAGCGGGCCGGCTCGCCGCCGATGATGGCCAGGACCAGGGGGAAGCCGTACTGGGCGGCGCGGACGACCGATTCGGGGCTGCCGCCCACGCCGATCCAGGTGGGGATGCGGCCGGCTTCGGTCTTCGGGTAGACCTGCTGGTTGGTCAGGGGTGGGCGGACCGTGCCTTGCCAGGTGACCGGTTCTTCCGTGAGGAGGTCGGCCATGAGGTCGGCTTTTTCGGCGAAGAGCTGGTCGTAGTCGGCCAGGTCGTAGCCGAAGAGGGGGAAGGACTCGGTGAAGGAGCCCCGGCCCAGGGTGATCTCGGCGCGGCCGTTCGACACTGCGGCGAGGGTGGCGAAGCGTTCGTAGACGCGGACCGGGTCGTCGGAGCTCAGGACGGTGACCGCCGTGCCCAGTTTGATGGTGCGGGTGCGGGCGGCGATTGCGGCGAGTACGACCTCGGGGGAGGACACCGCGTAGTCGTCGCGGTGGTGCTCGCCGAGGCCGAAGGCGTCGATGCCGATTTCGTCGGCGAGGACGGCCTGCTCGACGACGTTGCGGATGACCTTGGCGTAAGGGAGGGGCTCACCGTCCGGGCCTGCCGTCACGTCACCGAAGGTGTCCAGGCCGAACTGCACGTCACTCATAGGCATGATCCTAGATCGCTCATGTCCGGCGCTCCGGAGCCGATGGCCAAGGGACGCGAGGAACAGGAGCTTCATGGGGCAGCACACCGGCAGGTATTCGTATCTGCGCGATCCCTGGCTGCTCGGACTGCTCGCCCTCGCCGCCGCCTGCGTGCCGTGGTTCCTGGCCGGTCCGGGGCCGGTGGCGTCCTCGTGGGTCGTGCAGACCGGGCTCGACCTGGTGATGCTGTGGTTCGGGCGGCGGCTGGCGCGGCTCAGCAGCGGGCAGCGGTTCTCGTTGCGCTTCTGGCGCGCGGTGCAGGTCACGATGGTGCTGTGTGCTTCCGGCGACGGGTTGCAGGCCGTGCTGGTCCTGCTCGACCCCGGCCGTACGGACGTCAGCGTCATCCAGACCGGCCTGGTCGCCACCGGCATGTCGGTCATGGTCGTCACGATGCTGCGTCATCCGCTGGGCGCCGCCGGTCGGGAGCGGCTGCGGCTGAGCCTCGACGCGGTGACCGTACTCGTGGGTGTGGCGGTCTTTCTGTGGTACTTCTCGCTGGCCCCGCAGTTGAGCGACGGCGGGGTCGGTGACCGCTGGCTGGCCGCGGCGAGCACGGCCGTCATGCTGGTCGTCGTCTTCGGGGTGCTCAAGCTCGTCTACAGCGATCCGGCGCCGTTCAACCTGTCGGCCGGGGTGGTCGGCAGCGTCGGGGTGGCGCTGACCGCCCTGGGCACGTCGCTCGGGCTGGTGTTCAGCTCGGCGTCCGATCATCGGGTCGCCGTGCTGCTGCAGGTGCTGCCGTGCATCCTGGTGCCGGCGAGCCTGCGCATGCAGGAGGTGCGCATCCGGGCGCGAGGGGTCGGGCGCACCGTGGAGCGGCGGGCGCGCTACGCCCGTACCCCCTATCTTGCGGTCCTGGCGGCCGAGGTGCTGTTGCTGGCCGCCCTGCCCAAGGCCGACGCGGACCTGCGCACGTGGGGTGTCGCGGTGGGTGTCATCGTCATCACCGCCGTGGTGCTGGCCCGGCAGCTGGTCGCCTTCACCGACAACGACCGGCTGCTGCACAGCCTCGACCGGAGCCTCGCCGAGCTGCACGAGCAGAAGGAATGGTTCCGCTCGCTGGTCCAGCACGCGTCGGACGTCACCCTGGTCGTCGCGGCCGGCGACTTCATCCGGTACGCGAGCCCGGCCGCCGACCGCGTGCTGGGCGCCGGTCTCGAGGGCTCCGGCCTGGACCATCGCATCCACCCCGACGACTACGCCGACTTCCGGGCGCTGCGCTCGGCGCTGGCGGCCGCCCCGGGAGCCGATGCCAGTGCGCAGGTGCGCGTGCGTCACGACAACGGCACGTACCGGTGGCTGGATTTTGTGGGCGCCGACCTCACCGCCAACCGCAGCGTCCGCGGCGTGGTCTGGAACGCCCGTGACGTGACGGAGGCGCGGCTGTTGCAGGACCAGTTGCGGCACGAGGCCACGCACGATCAGCTGACCGGGCTGGCCAACCGCACCCTGCTGGCCGACCGGCTGCAGCTGGCCGGGGCGGCCGAGGTGGCGGTGCTGGTGCTGGACCTGGACGGCTTCAAGCAGGTCAACGACCGGCACGGCCACCACACCGGCGACGAGCTGCTGGTCCGGGTGGCCGGGCTGCTGCGGGTGCCGCTGGGGCCGGACGACCTGGCCGTGCGGCTGGGCGGCGACGAGTTCGCGGTGCTGCTGCGCGACGGCGGCGCCGAGCGGGCCGCGGCGCTGGCCGCCGGGTTCGCCCAGGTGATGACGATGCCGGTGGAGATCTCCGGCGTGCTGCTGGCGGTGGGCGCGAGCATCGGGGTGGCCACCGGGCCGGCGAGCGACCCGGACGCGCTGCTGCGCGACGCGGACGCGGCCATGTACCGGGTGAAGCACGAGCGCGCCGGGCTCTGAGCCCCATCGGCGGATGCTGGGTGGGACCCAGGTCGGCGGATGCGGGATGCCGGCCGAGCCGCTCGGGTGATGCCCGGCTGCGCCGGCGGCTGCTTACCGTGGGTCCCAGCCTATGGACGCGTGCGTTCTGCAACCGGCGGAGCGCCGCGGGGACGGGAGGCCCACCATGGCGGACGTCAACTTCTCCATCCTGACCTACGGCGGCAACGGCACCACCCCGGTGGACAGCGGGCTGCCGCTGGTCGGCGTGATCTACGGCATCAAACCCCAGGGGCCGCTGCTGTGGTACCGCTACAACGGTTCGGGCGGGCCGCAGAACTCGGGGGACTGGGACCCGAACTCCGGCAACACCATCGGCATCGGCTGGAACCAGATGCTGCACCTGCTGGCGCGCGGCGACGGGGTGCTGCTCGCGGTGGAGCCGAACGGTGAGCTCCGCTACTACGAGTACGGCGGCCGCGGCGAGCACGATCCGCAGGCCACCGGGATCGGCTGGGCGCCGAACTCGCAGAACATCATCGGCATCGGCTGGAACGGGTTCCGGTTCCTGTGCGCGAAGCCGTACGAGGGCCGCACCAACCGCCCGAACAACAGCGCGATCTATGCGGTCGGGCAGGACGGGGCACTGCACTGGTACCGCTACACCGGCGCCGGCGAGGCGGACCCGCAGGCGACCGGGCTCGGCTGGCACCCGAACTCGAGCAACGTCATCGGCCAGGGCTGGTCGGCCGGGCACCGGGCGATGGCCGCGATCTCGGACATCATCCTGCTGGTCACCGACCAGGGCGACCTGCGCTGGTACCGCTACCGCGGCACGGGCGAGAGCGACCCCGGCGCGACCGGGCTCAACTGGGACGCCAACTCCGGCAACGTCATCAGCAGCGGCTGGCACCGCTTCGGCCACATCTTCGGCGGTGGCGACGGCCGTGGCGGCTACGTCATCTTCGCCGTCGACGAGAACCTGGACCTGCGCTGGTTCCGCTACACCGGCCACGGCGAGAGCGACCCGGACGGCAAGTCGGCCGACTGGGACCCCCGCTCCGGCACCAAGATCGGCAACGGCTGGTAGCGAGCACGGGAACACGCGAACGCCCCGGCCGGGGGAGGGCCGGGGCGTTCGACGGGGAGGGGGTCAGTTCTCGTAGCGGAAGCGGGCGACCAGGGTCTGGAGGCCGGCGGCGGCCTGGGCCAGGTCGGCGGTGGCGCCGCGGGTGCGGTCCATGCCGGTGCTGGTGGCGGCCGAGGCCTCGGCGACGCCGGCGATGGTGGCGGCGATCTGGTCGGTGCCGGAGGCGGCGTGGGCGACGTTGCGGCTGATCTCGCCGGTGACGGCGGTCTGTTCCTCGACCGCGGTGGCGATGGTGGTCTGGAAGTCGTTGATGCGCTCGATGACCGAGCTGATCTCCTCGATCGACAGGGCGGCGGCGCGGGCGTCGGCCTGGATGGCGTCGACGCGGGCGGCGATGTCCTCGGTGGCCTTGGCGGTCTCCTGGGCGAGATCCTTGACCTCGGAGGCGACGACGGCGAAGCCCTTGCCCGCCTCGCCGGCCCGGGCGGCCTCGATGGTGGCGTTGAGGGCGAGCAGGTTGGTCTGGCCGGCGATCGAGGTGATGAGGTTGAGCACGTTGCCGATCTCGGTGCTGGACGCGTCGAGCTGCTGGACCGTCATGGAGGCGGTCGAGGCGGCGGACACGGCGGCGGCGGCGACCTCGGCGGCCTGGGCGGCGGACTGGGCGATCTCGCGGATGGAGGCGGACATCTGCTCGGCCCCGGCGACCACGCCGTGGACGTTGGCGGAGATCTCGTTGGCGGCGTCGGCGACGGTCTGCGAGCGCGACGAGGTCGTCCCGGCGGTGGCGGCGACGGTGGTGCTGGTCTCGGCGAGCGAGGTGGCGGAGCCGGCCACGGTGCCCGCGGTGCTCGCGACGGCGGCCACGGTCTCGCGGACGCCGGCGGTGGCCTGGTCCAGGGCGGTGGCCATGCGGCCGATCTCGTCGTGGGTGCCGGTCGCGGCGGTGCGGGTCAGGTCGCCGCCGGCCATCCCGAGCAGCACGTCACCGACGCGGCGCAGCGGGCCGATGATGCGGCGCACGGTGTACCAGCCGACGAGCAGGCCGAGCAGCACGCCGATGCCGAGGACCAGGATGAGCTGCGTACGCGTGGTCTCGTACTCGTGCTTCGACGAGGCGACCTTGGCGGCGGCCTCGGCGGTCTCCGCGGCCGAGGCCTGGTCGAGCGCCGCCATGGCCTTGTTCATGATGGGGTTGGCCTGGTCGGTGGCGACCTGCTCGAAGGTGTCGTAGTCGCCGGCGCGGGCGGCGGCGATCTGCGAGGAGTCGCGCACCTGCTGGTACTGGCGGTAGAGCTGCTGGAACTGCGCGACGGCGGCCGGGTCGGCGGCTTCCGGGGCGTAAGCGGCAATGGCGGCCTCGACCGCGGCGTCGGCCTCGTCGAGCTTGGTCTGCGCGGCGTCCTTGTCGCTCGAGAGCGCGACCTCGCGCACGTCGATGCGGGCGGTGAGCGCGTCGGCGCGCAGGGCGGCCAGCAGCAGGGACGGCTTCATGTTGCCGCTCTCGATGTCCGCGCCGCTGCGGTAGACCGTCGACAGCCCGGAGACGGCCATCGCGCCGGCCGCGACGGCGGCGACGGCCACGGTCCCGACGGCGGTGAAGACCTTGGTGGCTACGGATCGGTCGTCGAACCATCGCGTCACCGGGTTGCCGGTGCGGTGCGATGCGCGTGCAGACATGGCGGTTACCTCGCAGACGGGGGCTCATCAAAGATCAGCCGGTTGCCTGCACAGTCGGCAACTTTATTGACGACTCAAGGAAACGCTCACCACGTGATGCGGCCCGGCCATGTGACGTCCGCCAACTTGTTCTGCCCGGCGAGGTTCGGGTGGAAGTAGTCGACCTTGTTCACCAGGTCCAGGGAGAAGCGGACGCGGTGCGCGGCGCCGCCGTCGGTCCGGCAGCGGTTCCCGTACGCGTCGCACGCGCGCGACAGCTGCGTGTTGTAGTCCTCGATCCGCTCGCGCACGGCGTCCCGGCGCCGCTCGTCGGCCGCGGCGGTGCTGGTGGGACGGGCGAGCATCGAGGGGCAGATGCCCCGGTCCCAGGCGGCCACCGCGGCCGGCGACGAGTGGCCCAGCTCCCACAGACGGTAGAGGTCCGGGATGCTCACCACCAGCACGCGCGCCCGGGGCAGCCCGTCCTTGAGCCGGTCGAGGGCGGCGTCGACGCGGGTGCGGAAGGTCTTGACGGGGGTCATCGTGCCGGTGCCGGGCGCGCACGCGTCGTTGGCGCCGATGAGGATCGTCACGTAATCGGCCCGGGCGTCCACGGCGTTGGCGGCCTGCGCGCGCAGATCGGCCGCCTCGGCCCCGGGCACGGCCAGGTTGCGGGCCTTCGCCTTCGAGAAGCGCGCGCGGATCCGCCGGTAGTGGCTGTCGACGTCGTCCGAGCCGCCGGCGCTCCACGAGTTGCGGCTGCACGCCACGTAGACGCCGCAGCTGCCGTACCCGGCGGTGATCGAGTCCCCGAGCGCGACCGTCGTGGCCGGCCAGCGGCTCGCGGGTTTCGTGGTCGTCGGGTCCGGGGCGGGACCGCCGGCCCCGTCGGAGCCCTCGCAGGCCAGGGCCAGCAGGCTGAGGACGGCCAGGATCGCCAAGTGCCAACGCCGCACGGGTGGTCCTCTCATGATCACGGGCGGTAACTATCCATGTACCCTATGCGAGCGGTTTTCTCAGGCCGGAGGCCGGGGAGCCGATATCTGCAGCATGTGTTGACCCGGATGAGCGCGTGGCGCGACTGGCTCCCGACCGGCGGCGGTCTGCGGGACGAGGACTGGTCCCGCCGCCATCGCCTGCTGACCCAACTGCTCGCCGCCTGCGTGGCCGGCCTCACCGGCTTCGGGGCCTTCCAGGACGGCCTGGACCGCAGCTGGCTCGTGACCACCCTGCTCATCCTGCCGTGCGTCGTGCTGGCCGTCACGCTGAAGCAGCGCCGGCTGTCCTCCACGGCCGTCGCGCTCGGCTTCACCGTGGCCTGCGGCGGCTTCGTGTCGATGTCGCACGGGCTGACCGAGGCGCACTTCACCTTCTTCATCGCCGTCGCCGCGCTGGCGCTCTACCGCGACTGGACGCCGTTCGGGGTGTTCCTGATCGGCACCACGCTGCACCACGCCGTCTTCGGCACGATCGTCAGCGACCGCACGTACGACCACCACTCCGCCACCGCCCACCCGTGGCTGTGGGCCGTGCTGCACGGCGCCGCGGTGCTCATGGCGGCCGCGTTCCAGGTCGTGCAGTGGAAGATGACCGAGACCGAGGAGAAGCGCGCGCAGGAGAACCTCGACGACAGCCAGGCCCAGCTCTCCCTGGCCTTCGACGAGACGCCCGTACCGTCGGCGGTCTTCGCCCCGGACGGCCGGCTGATCCGCTGCAACCGCGCCTACCGCCAGTGGCTGCGCCTGCCGCTGCGGCTGCCGCCGGGCTTCGGCCTGGCCGACCTGCCGCTCACCGCGCTCGACGACGCCAACATCCCGTTCCTGGAGCAGCTCGCCGCCCGTCGCGAGCCCATCTCCACGACCCGCCGCTTCCGGCGCACCGACGACAACACGATCCTGTGGGTGGAGACCCACGGCTCCGGCCTGTACGACCGCGAGGGCCGGCTGCGGCAGATCTTCGTGCACTGCCTCGACGTCACCCAGACCCGCGAGCAGGAGGCGGAGCTGCAGCGGCAGGTGCGTCACGACGCGCTCACCGGGCTGCTGTCGCGCTCGGGCTTCGAGGCCGACTTCACCCGGCTGCTCACCCGCCGCACGGGCCAGGTCAGCGTCCTCTACCTCGACGTCGACCGGTTCAAGGCGATCAACGACGGCATCGGCCACGCCGCCGGCGACGAGGTGCTGCGCGCCCTCGCCGGCCGCCTGTCCGCCTGCGTGCCGGCCGAGGCGCTGGTCTCGCGGCTCAGCGGCGACGAGTTCGTGGTCGCCGTGCCCGGCCCGGTCGCGGCCGCCCGCCGCGTCGCCCACGCCCTCACGCTCAGCCTGGCCGAGCCGGTGTCCGCCGGCGGCAGCCAGCAGCTGCGCCTGACCGTGAGCGTCGGCCTGGCCGTCGCCCACGACCCCGAGCAGGCCGAGGACGCCGTGCTGTGCGCCGACACCGCCATGTACGCGGCCAAGCGCGCCGGCGGCAACCGCGTCGCCGTGTTCAGCGAGGACATGCGCGTCGACATCAAGGAGCGCCTGATCGCCGAGGCCCGCCTGCGCGAGGCCCTCGACGGCGACCTCGACACCACGCTGCCCGTGTGGTTCCAGCCGATCGTGTCCGCCGACGGGCGCATCACCGGCGCCGAGGCGCTGGTCCGCATGCGCACCGCCGAGGGCCACATCCTGGCGCCGGGGCAGTTCGTCGGCGTCGCCGAGGAGACCGGGCTGGTCATCCCGCTCGGCGAGCACGTGCTCAACTCCGCGCTGCGGCACCTGCTGCTGTGGGACGGCCTGGGCTACGTCTCGGTCAACGTCAGCCCGCGCCAGCTGGCCGAGCCCGGCTTCGTCCCGATGCTGGCCGACCTGCTGTCGCGCGCCCCGGGCCTGGACCCGGGCCGGCTGGTCCTGGAGATCACCGAGACCGCCGTGCTGGCCGACTCGGGCGACCTCTCGGCCCGCCTGCACGCGATCAAGGACCTCGGCGTGCGCATCGCCCTGGACGACTTCGGCACCGGCTACAGCTCGCTGACCTGGCTGCAGTCCGTCCCCGCCGACGTGCTCAAGCTCGACCGCTCGTTCGTCGAGGGCCTGTCCACCGACGCCCGCAAGGCCTCGATCGTCTCGGCCGTGCTCTGGCTCGCCGGCTCGCTGGGCATGAGCGTGGTCGCCGAGGGCGTCGAGGACGCCGGCGACTGGTACGCGCTGCGCACGGCGGGCTGCCCGGCCGGGCAGGGCTACCTGTTCAGCCGGCCCGTCCCCGGCGCCGACTTCGACGCGCTGCTGCGCCGCGGTCTCACGCTCGCGCACGCCTGACCGGGCGCCCCCGTTGCCTCGGGGGCGCCCGCCGGGTTGTGTCAGGCATGGTTCTGATCACCCAGCGACGCACCGACGCCCCCGACGCCCCGCCCGAGCCGCCGCCGCGCCCGCGGACCGGACGCATCGCGGTGCTCGACGGGCTCCGGCTGGTCGCGGCGCTCATGGTGGTCGGCTACCACTTCCTCGCGTACGACCGGGGCAGCGCGAAGCCGTGGGGAGTCGCCTCCGACGTGGCGTTCCCGGGGCTGTGGCGCGCCGCCTCGTACGGGTGGCTCGGGGTGGAG
Source organism: Symbioplanes lichenis (assembly GCF_030709675.1). Lineage (GTDB taxonomy): Bacteria > Actinomycetota > Actinomycetes > Mycobacteriales > Micromonosporaceae > Actinoplanes > Actinoplanes lichenis. The sequence goes on along the minus strand of NZ_JAUZQD010000002.1, from coordinate 628,768 downwards.
CTGTTCTTCCTGATCAGCGGTTTCGTCATCGCGATGAGCGCGTGGGACCGGACGCCCGGCGCGTTCGTGCGCTCGCGGGTCACGCGACTGTTCCCGGCGTACTGGGCGGCGGTGCTGCTGACCTTCGCGGTGCTGACCCTGTGGCCGCTGGTCCGTGACCCCGTCTCGGCGAGCGAGCTGCTGGTCAACCTCACGATGCTGCACGAGCCGCTCGGGGTCCGCTCGGTCGACGCCGTCTACTGGACGCTGTGGGTGGAGGCGCGGTTCTACCTGCTGTTCGCGGTGCTGCTCGCGTGGCCGGGCGGGTTGAGCGTCCGCAAGGGTGCGGTCTTCGGCGGGGTGTGGCTCGTCGCCGCGGTCGTCGCCCACCAGGCCGATGTGCCCGCGCTCGACGTGGTCGTGATGCCCGACTACGCGCCGTACTTCGTGGCCGGGCTGGCGCTCTACCTGATCCACCGCGGCGGCGGGCACCCGCTGCTCTGGGGGCTGACCGGCGTGTCCTACCTGCTCGCGCAGCACCACGTGGCGACCATGGTCGGGCGGGTGTCGCGTACCCTCGACCGCCCTTTGGCCGGCTGGCCGGCGCTGCTGCTGGTGACTCTGTGCTTCGCCGCGATGGCGCTGATCGCCACCCGCCGCCTCGACCGTGTCCGCTGGCGGTGGCTGACCGTGGCGGGCGCGCTGACCTATCCGCTGTATCTGCTGCACGAGTACATCGGCTGGACCATGATCGCCGCCCTGCACCCGCTGCTGCCGCGCTGGGCGGTGCTGGCTGTCGTCGTCGCCGCGGTCACCGGGGCGGCGTGGCTGCTGCACCGCTTCGTGGAGCGGCCGCTCGGGCGCGTGCTGCGCGACCGGCTGTCGCGGTCGCTGCCGGGCTGACCGGCCGGGTGCGCACGCCGTCGAGCAGCACGTCGAGATAGCGGTGGGCGGTCGCGGCCCGCTCGGCGGCGTCAGCGGCCGGGTGCACCCGGGCCGCGAAGGCCACCCCGCACATCAGCGGGGTCAGGTCGGCGGTCGTCACGGCCGGATCGGTCGCGCCGGCCGCCCGCGCCCGCTCGAGCAGCTGCCCGAAGACCGCGACGAGCCGCTCCCGTAGCTCCCGGGTGGACGGCAGGGCGGGCTCCGCCGCCGCCAGGGCCGTCGCCACGGCGGCATCGGTGACTTGCACCTCCAGGCCCGCGTGCAGGAAGTCGCGCAGCGCGAGCCACGGGTCGTCGCTGGCCAGGGCCAGCTCGGCCTGCCGGACCTGCGCCTCCAGCCCGGGCGCGGCCAGCGTCTCCAGCAGCGCCTCCGGCGTCGGGAAGCGCCGGTAGACCGTCGCCACGCCGACCTCCGCGGCCCGGGCGACCTCGTTGAGCTGGATCGGCAGCCCGGCGTCGACGAGGCACCGGCCCACCTCGAGGATGCGCTGCCAGTTGCGGGCGGCGTCCTTGCGCAGCGGGGCAGTGGTCATGCCCACAGCTTAGCGGATAGCTCATCCGCTTCTGCTAGCTTGAAGCGGATGACCTATCCCCTTCGAGGAGCCGCCATGCGCGACAGGACGTACGAGATCGTGGGCGAGGGCGGCGGGCCGCTGCTCATCGTCTTCCACGGCTCCAAGCAGACCGGGGGCAGGCACCGGGAGTTCACCGGCCGGGCCTACGACGCCCTCGGCGCCCTGGTGGTCTATCCCGACGGCCACAAGGGCAACTGGAACGACGCGCGGCGCGAGAGCTCCTTCCCGGCCCGCCGCGACAACATCGACGACGTCGGGTTCACCCGCGAGCTGATCGACACGCTGGCCGGCAGCCACAAGATCGACCGTTCGCGGGTCTATGCGGTGGGCTACTCCAACGGCGGCCAGATGGTGATGCGCCTGCTGCACGAGGCGCCGGAGCTGATCGCCGGGGGCGCCGTGATCGCGGCGACCATGCCGGCGCCTTCGAACTTCCTCGGGCCCGAGACGCCGGTGGTCCCGCGGCCGGTCCTGCTGATCCACGGGACCAAGGACCCCATCAGCAGGTACGAGGGCGGCGAGTTCCGCTGGTGGGCCCGCAAGGCGTTCAAGGTCGGCGGCCGGGCCCTGTCCGCCCCGGCGACGGCGGACCACTTCGCGGCGCGCAACGGCATCACCGCGCCGCCGGTCACCACGGCCCTGCCCGCCGCCGGTGCCACGTCGGTCGAGCGCACCGACTACCGGCAGGACGGGCACCCGCCGGTCACCCTCTACACGGTGCACGGCGGCGGGCACACCATCCCGGGACCGGCCAAGGCGCCGGGTGTCATGGGCAGGACCAATCAGGACATCAGTACGGCCGACCTGGTCGCGTCGTTCTTCGCTTTTTCCTGAGCGTTGTCGATCAGGCGACGCGCCACACCCGCCACAGGGCGCTCGGGTCGACGGTCGGGTCGCCGTGAACCAGGAAGAAGCCGGCCGGGCCGCCTTCGCGCAGCACCCCGGCGTCCGGCTCGCCGAGCAGCTCGCCGCCGCGCCACGTGACACAGGCGAGCGCCTCCCACGGCTGCAGACCGGCCTCGACCAGCGTCTCGACCTCCCAGGGCAGGTGGTTCGCGCGGACCGAGCCGCCGCCGGCGTCCGTACCCCCGGCCATGCGCACCCCCGCCGCGTGCGCGAGCCGGGCGCTCTCCTTGGCCCGCTCCAGGCGGTCCCGGATGCGCGTCCGGTTCGCCTCGCCCGTGAACCGCTCCAGCGTGGTGGTCGTGCCGAACGACAACCACGACTTGAGTACGGCCATCGTGGTCACCAGCCGCGTCCCGTGCGCGGCCATCGCGGCGGCGACGTCGGCGTCCAGCTCGAACCCGTGCTCGATGCAGTCCACCCTGCCCGCCGCGGCCGCCGCGGTGTTGGCCAGCCCCGTGGCATGCGCCGTCACCGTGGCCCCCCGCGCGTGCACCGCGTCCACCACCCGCCGCACCTCCGAAGGCGTCCACGGCGCCACGTCCTTGTCCGGCCCGTCGAGATAGAGCTTGACCAGATCGGCCCCGTCGTCGAGCTGCCCGAGCGCGGCCGCGACCAGCGCGTCGGCGTCGCCGGCCTCGACCGCCAGCCCCGGCGGCAACGTCGTCGAGGCGGTCAGCCACGTGCCCGCAGCCCGGATGACCGGCCGGTCCCGGCGCCCCCGCCACCGCTCCCGCACCCCGAGGCTGAGCGCCCGCTCCCGATCCCCGTCGCGCCGCCGCACCGCCCCGACGTCCCGGATCCACCGCACGCCCGCCCGGTGCAGCAACTCCCCGTTGTGCTCGGCCGCCTCCAGCAGCCACTCGGTCGGCCGCTCCCCGTCCGCGATCCAGTGCGACCCGCCCGGCAACGTCACATGGTTGTGCCCGTCGACCAGCCCGGGCACGATCGTCGTCCCGCCGGCCTCGACGATCTCGCAGTCCCGGGGCAGCTCGCCCTCGTCCCCGGCCGGCCGGATCCGGCTGATCCGCCCGTCCTCGACCAGCACACTGACCGGGACCCGCAGCCGGTCCGAGCGGGCATCGGTGAGGGCGGCCTCGCGATACAGGGTTGCGCTCATCGCCCGAACCTACGCCCGATCAGCCCGCCGGGCCGCCCTCGCGCCCGGCCGATGACGAACCCGCGAGCACCGCGGGCAGTCACACTCTCCTCATGACCTCCGATGTCCACGAACTCCAGCAGGCCTTCATCGAGGCCGAGCGCCGCGCCGACACCACCGCCCTGCGAGCCTTGCCGGCCGACGACTTCCGATCCATCGGCGACCAGGGATCCATGCTGGACAAGGCCCAGTGGCTCGGCAAGTTCGGCGACTTCGCCTACACCAGCCTGCGCAGCAGCGACGTCGAAGTGACCGGCTACGACCGCGCGGCGATCGTCCGTTACGTGCAGCGCAGCAGCTCCGTCTGGCGCGGGCAGGAGATGGCGTCGACCACCCGGGTCAGCCAGACGTGGATCGAGCAGGCCGCCGGCTGGCGACTCGCCGGGATGCAGTTCAGCCCGTTCGGCAACGTTTGAGCGCCACCGCACCCTCGGTCGCGGCGGCAGCGAGGCGGAGTGCGTGGTTCGGGCTGCCCGGCCGTCGGGTGCGACCGAGCAGGCTCATGACCTCGCCGGGGGAGGCGCTTTCGGACGCCGGGGCTGGTCAGCCGGTCGCACCGGGGCTCGGGCGCCGGGAGGCCGGCCGCCCTGTCGCCCCAAGGCCGGCGCGCGCAGCGTGGGGGCTCGGGCGCCGGGAGGCCGGCCGGGGTGGGGAGGGTCAGGCGAACTCCTGGTTGCCGAGGACGTCGAGGAAGGCGAGCTGGTCGTGGGCGTCGGAGCCGGGCCGGGGGCGGAAGAGGACGAGGCGGTGGCCGGTGGCGGGGCTCAGGACGACGTCGCACTGCAGGTCGAGCTCGCCGACGGCCGGGTGGCGGATGAGCTTGGGGGCGGAGGCGAGGGCGGCGACGTGCTGCTCGGCCCACAGGGCGGCGAACTCGGGGCTGCGCTGGAGCAGGTCGTCGACCAGGCCGCGGGCGAAGCGGTCGGACGGGGAGCGGTGGGCGACGCCGGCGCGCAGGTCGGCGGCGTAGGCGCGGCCGATGCGGTCGTGCTCGGCCGGGTCGTTGCTGTCGCGGGAGGCCGGGTTGGCGAACCATTGCCACGTGACGTTGGACTGGTAGCCGGGGCGGCCGGCCCAGATGCCCAGGAGATTCTCCGCGGCGCGGTTCTGGGCGACGACCGTGAGCAGGTCGTCGGCGACCTGGGCCGGGGTGGGCCCGAGCCTAGGTCTCGCGCACCCAGGCTGGCGGGGATTCCACTGGCGGGAATTCAGCGGGCGACGACGGGGGACAGGGGCTTCCCGGCGAGCAGGGCGGTCAGGTTGGTGGCGATGCGGTCGGCGGCGCCGATCGGGCGGCCCCCGGCGGCGTGCGGGGTGATGAGGACGTTCGGCTCGTCCCACAGGGGCGAGTCCGGCGGCAGGGGCTCGGTGGCGACGACGTCCAGCGCCGCCCCGGCCAGGCGGCCCCCGCGCAGCGCGGCCAGCAGGGCGGTCTCGTCGACGGTCGAGCCGCGGCCCACGTTGACCAGCCAGGCGTGCGGGGGCAGCAGGTCGAGGACGCGGGCGTCGAGGGCACGCCCGGTGTCCGGGGTGGCGGGCAGGATCATGATCAGGACATCGGTCCGGGGCAGGACGCGCACCAGGTCGCCCGCGGTCACCACCGGGCAGCCGTGGCGCTCGCCGGCGGTGCGGGCGACGCCGGTCACGCGGGCGCCGAGGGCGGTCAGATGCGGGGCGAGGGTGGCCGCGATGCCGCCGAAGCCCCAGATCACCACTTCCGCGCCGCGCAGCGTACGGAAGCTGCCCGGCTCGTGGATCGGCTGGATGCCACCCCATTCCGCCGCCCACCGGTGCCCCACCTGGGCCCGGGTCAGCTGGGGCAGGCGCCGGGCGCAGGCCAGCACCAGGGCGAGGGTGTGCTCGGCGACCGTCACGTCGTGCAGGCCGGTGCCGCCGGTGATCACGACCTCCGGGGCGAAGCCCGCCGCGAGCACCGCGTCCGGTCCCGCCGCGAGCGTCTGCACCCAGCGCAGCCCCCGCAGCCGCCGGGCGGCGTCGGCCAGCTGATCCGCCGGGTTGCCCCACACGACCAGGGCCTCCGCGTCGGTGTGCGCCTCGGGCAGCGGGCGGGCGACCGCGTACGTGACCGCCTCGACCCCGGCGGGCAGGCCGGGGTCGAGATCGATGCTGTCGGGCAGGAGCAGCTTCATGCCCCGCACCCTAGAGCACGTCTGGCGGATCAGGACGGCCCGCACCGGGCCCGGCTTCCGCCTCGCCGCGCTCCGGCGGGATCACCGCGCCGGCGGCCCCGACGGGGGAGTGGACGGCGACGCCGCCGGCCCCGAGCTGACCTGGATCGACACGAAGCCGCCCTTGACCGTCGAGCCGGACGGCACCGTGCCGGCGGCCTGACCGGCGGGGCACTCCGAGGGCACCGGGTCGGCGGCGGTCGTGACGCTGAAGCCGGCGTCCTCGACGCGGCTCGTCGCCTCGTCGACGCTGGTGCACTTCACGCCGGGGATGGACACCTGCTCGCCCTGGACCATGTCGTCGTCGCCCGGGGTCTTGAACTGGGTGCGCTTCTTGCCCTTCATGATGTCGTGCAGGGTGTCGATGACCACCGGGTTCACGACGTTGTGGTCCATCCGGTACGGGTGGTTGGGGTAGTCCGGGTTCACCAGATAGCCGGCCACCGCCATCTGCGCGGTGCTCAGCACCAGCGACGCGGTCTTGTCCCCGTCGGTGGTGCCGGTCTTGCCGAAGATCGGATAGCCGACGCCGCCGCGGGCCGCCCCGGCCGTGGTGTGCCCGCCGCACGAGCCCAGCTGCGCCTGGTCGCCTACCGGGCAGCGGGCGGCGTCGATGGCCGCCCGGGCGACGTCGGCGGAGGTGGCGCGCTTGCACTGCGGCCGGCCGGCATTGACCTTCTTGCCGTCCAGGCTGGTGATCGACTGCACCGGGACCGGTTCGCAGTACATGCCGTCGGCGGCCAGCGTCGCGTACGCGTTGGCGATGTCCAGCGGCGTCGACGCGGACACCCCCAGCGTGAAGGCGCCCCACTCGTCGGCGTACTTGGTGGCCCGCTCCTGGTCGTCCGGGGCGCGGAACTTGACGCCGAAACGCTGGGCGACCTTGACCACCTTGTCCGCGCCGACCTGCTCCTCCAGCGGCACGAAGTACGTGTTGACCGAGCTGCCGAAGCCCGTCCACATGTTGTACGGGCCCTTCTCCGACTTGCCCGCGTTGACCGGGCAGTAGTGCCCGCCGCACTCCGCCGGGGCGCCGCTGTCGAGGTAGGTCGGCGACTTGTAGCGGTACTCCGTGTTGATCGTGTAGCGCAGCGGATAGCCCTTCTCCAGCGCCGCGACCATGGTGAACATCTTGAACACCGAGCCGGCCTGGTAGCCGACGATGTCCCCGCCGCCGGTGATCAGCGGGTTGGTGGTGTTCGGGAAGCTGCCGCGCGCGCCGGCCGCCTTCCGTCTGGGGTCGGGGGAGGGCTTGTTGGTGCCGTCGTCGAGCTTGTACTTGCGGTTGGTGGCCAGCGCCTTCACCTTGCCGGTACGCGGCTCGACCGCGGCCACCACGAGCGCGTCCGCCCGCGAGGTGCTCAGCTTGCCCGCGATGTTGGCGCGGGCGGCCGCCGTGGCCTTGACGTCCATGGACGCGACGATCGTGTAACCGCCGCCCTTGAGCGCGCGCTGCCGGTCGTACGTCGTCTTGCCGAAGGCCTTCTGCTGGTCCCACCAGCGCACGAAGTAGTCGCAGAAGAAGCCCCACGAGTTGGTACGCACGGCCGTGCAGCCGTTCCCCGCCCGCTTGACCTTCGTGCTGACCTTGACCTTGACCGCCTCGGCCTGCTGCGCGTCGGTGATCATGTTGAGGTCGCGCATGTTCTTGACGACCCAGTCGCGGCGGTCCTGCAGCGCCTTCGCGCCCTGGGCGGTGGTCGGGTCGTAGTCCGAGGTGCCGCGCACGATGCCCGCGAGCTGGGCCGCCTGGGCCACGGTGAGCTGCTTGGGCTGCTTGCCGAAGTAGATCTGGCTGGCCGCGAAGACGCCGAACGCGCCGTTGCCGAAGTCCGCGGTGTTGAGATAGCCGACGAGGATGTCCTGCTTGCTCATCCGCTTCTCGAGCTCCATGGCGTACTTGATCTCGTTGATCTTGCGCCGGTTGGTCTTGGCGGTGGCGTCGATCACCCCCTGCCACGTCGTCGCCGAGTAGGTCAGCGTCATGCGCACGTACTGCATCGTCAGCGTCGAGGCACCCTGCTGGTCGTTGCCGCCGCTGTTGCTGACCGCGGCCCGGACCACGCCCTTGAGGTCGACGCCGTGGTGGTGGTAGAAGTTGTGGTCCTCGGCGGCGACGATCGCGTCGAGCATCACCTTCGGCACGTCCTTGGCCGCGACGTCCCGGCGGAACTCGTCGAAGAACTTGGTGATCTCGGTCTTGCCGTCCGCGGCGAGCAGCCGGCTGTACTGCGGGGCGCTCGCGGCCTTGAGCTCGCTGGGCAGCTCGTCGAACGACTCGTTCCCGGCCTTGGCGGCGAGGCCGGACAGCGCGGCGGCGGGGAAGGCGGCGGCGGCCACGATCACGCCGCTGAGCAGGCCGCAGAGCACCAGCAGCGAGGCGCTGACGAGAAATTTGCGGGAGGGCAGACGCATGGGGTCCTCGGAAATCGGATCGGGGGTTCGCGGCGGACGATAACGCCCCCGCGCAACCCCGGTGATCTCCGTCGAAACAGCGACACCCCGCCCGGCACCGGCCGGACGGGGTGTGACGTGCGCGCGCTGGGTGTTACTTGGTGATGCCGGCCGCCGGGCAGTACTTCGCGAAGGTGCCCGCGCAGACCTCGTCCTTCTTGGCGAAGCCGTCGTTGATGACCAGCTTGACGTCCTTCTTCATGATCCGGATCGGGTCCAGCAGCACCGAGGCGACGTAGGCCCCCGACTCGACGTCCTTGGTCTGCTGGTCGGCCTTGACCTGGTCACCCTTGAAGATGCCGATCGCGAGCTTGGCGGCCGCGTCGGCCTCCTTCTTGATCGGCTTGTAGACCGTCATGCACTGGTCGCCGGCGAGGATGTTCTGCAGGCCCTCGACCGAGGCGTCCTGACCGGTCACCGGGATCTTGCCGTTCATGCCGCGGGCGCGCAGCACGTCGATGACCGCGGCGGCCATGCCGTCGTTGGCCGAGAGCACGCCGTTGATGTCGTTCTGGTACTGGTTCCACATCTCGGTGAAGATGGCCTTGGCCAGCTCCGGCTTCCAGCCGTCCACGGACTGGTCGGGACCCTTGAGGTACGCGCCGCTGTCGAACTTCTTCGACAGGACGCCGTCGTAGCCCTCCTTGAACTGGGTCGCGTTGTTGTCCGAGGGCGAGCCGTTGACGTAGGCCACGCGCGGGCTCTTGACGCCCTTGGCGGTCAGGCACTTGACCAGGCCCTCGCCCTGCATCTGCCCGACCAGCTTGTTGTTGAAGCTGACGTAGTAGTCGGCGTTGCCGTTGAGCGTGAGCCGGTCGTAGTCGATGACCCGCACGCCGGCCTCGTGGGCCCGGTCGATGGCGTACTTGCCGCTCTCCGGGTCGAGGCTGGCGATGATCAGCACCGTGGCGTTGTCGGCGATCATCTTGTCGGCCAGGCTCTTGAACTCGTCGGCGCTGCCGTTGGCGTTCTTGATCGTCACGGGGACGTCCTGGGCCTTGAACGCCGCCTCGAGCAGACGCGGGTCGTCGCTGCCCCAGCGCTGGCTGGACTCCGTGTCGGGCAGGATGACGCCGACCATGCCGGTGCCGTCACCGCCCCGCTGCTTCACGGCGGCTTTGCCGCCGGCGCTGTCATCATCGCTACATGCCGCGACGGTGCTCATGATGAGCAGTCCGGCAGCGGCGAGGCTCACCAGTTTGCGGCGCACGTGATCTCCTCGAGGGGGGCTGAAGCGCGGGCAAGGCTACCAGTGCCGCGTTGCGAAAGATCCAGCGGATCGTCGTCGTGACGGAAGTGTTGCGATTCGCCCGGCAAGATCAAGAACATTCGTTGTCTATGCTCAGCGGTCATGGCGGACGAGGTGCTGCTCGGCGAGATCACCTGCCCCTCGGGCACCCTCGTGCTCCTCGACGGCGGATACCTCGGCCTGTGGTCCGGCGAGCGCGCGGGCGGCCGGGCGGTGGACTTCGAGGTGCACGGACCCGACGCCGTCCCGGCGGCCCGCACTTTCGACCGCGGCCCCGGCCTCGCGCTGTACGACGTGCCCGCCCACTGGGCCCCCGGCTTCGCCGCGATGTTCCGGCGCCACTGCGCCGAGCGCGGCCTGGACGCGACGCTGACGGCCCATCCGCGCCAGATCCCGCACCGCGACCGCGCCCGCCGGGCGATCGCCGCCGGCCGGCCGGACTTCCCCATGATGGGCGTCCCGGTCGTCCCCGTCGGCGCGGTGCCGCCTGACCGGCCGCTGCCGGTCACCGCCACCCCCGCCGAGTACGGATGGCTCGACATCGTCATCACGCTCAGCGACCATACGCCGGTCGCCCGCCGCTCGCACGGGGCGATCGGCGTCGACAACGCCCGTCTGGCCTGCGCCGACGCGGACGCGCTGTCCGCCTGGGTCCACGACGACCCCCTCGACGGGCGCGCCGACCTCGTGGTCCGGGGGCCCGACGGCAGCCGGGCCGCCCCGGACGCTGCCGCGCTGCCGGGCGACGGCGGTCAGGGCTGGCTGGACCTGCCCTTCGACCAGGCGGTGAGCCGCGCCCTCGACCTGGAGGACTACGCCGAGCACCACCCCGACCGCCGCTTCGCCGTCGACCTGCGCCCGCACTCCCACCAGTGGCAGCTCATGTCCCGGGTCCGCGCCTCCCCGGTCGAGGCGGCGACCCTCGACGTCGGCGGTGCCACGATGCTCGTCGCGATGACCACGACCGACGACGGGATGCTCCCGGTGGAGCTGGCGACCGACGCGTCCGGCGCCCCGGTGGAGATCCGCGTCCGCATCCGTCCCGCGGATCGGCCGCTTTCTTGAAAGAGCCGGCCGTCAGGCGGTGGCGACGCGGGCGACGCCGCGGGCAGGCATGCGGACCACGCCGCGGGCCGGGACGACTGCGGGGGCGGCGGTGCGGCGGGTGGTGCGGGTCGCCGCGAGCAGGACTGTGCAGACGATCAGCGCGCTGGTCAGGCCGACCATCGCCGAGGCCCACACGGCGGGTTGCCCGGTGAACAGGCCGTAGGTCATCCAGGAGCCGCACGCCGCGGCGGCCAGGCGCCAGCGCAGCGGGGACAGGCCGCTCATGTCCTGGGTGCGGTCGCGCAGCAGGGACAGCGGCTGCGGGACGGCGGAGATCAGCGACGCGACGGCGAGGATCGTGCCGAGGACGGCGGCGGCCTGGGTGCCGGTCACCGGCGTGAGCCCGGCGACGGCGGCGCTGGCCCCGGCGGCGGTGAAGATGGCGGCTGCCCCGGCGGCGCTGCGCAGCGTACGACGGGAGCGGTTCTTGACCATGACGGCGGTGAGCACGCCCAGGCTCGCCGAGCCCGTGACGACGTTGGTGACGACCTGTACCGTCTCGCCGGTCAGCAGCCCGTACGTGATCCACGCCGCGGGCATCGCCACGCCCATCCAGCAGGCCGCCACCGACAGGCCCGTGGTGCGGCCCTTGACGCAGGAGCGCCAGACCTGGGGCCAGGGGAGGGCGATGGACAGGGCGGCGCCGAACCAGCCGAGCAGAGCGATGGGGTGCATGATCCGTTTCCGGTCGAGGGTCAGAAGCGACCGGCGATGTCTCGCGGCCACCTGACCCTTCGCCCGGGCAGGAACGGATCTGACAAGATCAACTAGTGAGACGGAACACGGAGGGTTATCACCGTCCGGCAACCAAGTTCGCGTGGGACCGGCCGAAACGGGAGTCAGCGGGCACGCTGCGTGACGGCACCCTGGTTGCACCGGACGGGCACCGCGGGACTAACCGACGGTGGCTCCCGCCGCCTTGACCAGCGCCACGGTCTGCTCGATCGTGGCGGCGCGGTCCGCGGCGAACGCGTCGTCGATCACCACGGCCGGGTCGGCCGGATAGACCAGCGCGGAGATGTGCAGGTGCCCGCCGGGGATGTCGGTGGCGCCGAGCTCCCGCCGCAGCCGGTTCGACCGGTACATGCTCTCGTTCGACAGGTAGTTCCCGCCGCCCCCGGACTGCGCCTGCGCCCCCGCCGACGGCCCGTCGTCCGTGCAGGTCACCGGTCCGGCCGGACGGGTGCCCGCGGCCCACTCGCAGACCCGCGGGTTGAGCGCCACCGGCCACGGTCCCGTCCCGGCGTCGATCATCTCCTGGTACGGCAACGTGGTCTCGATGAACTCGGGAGTCAGCGAAGGGATGGTCTTCAGTCCGGTTCGGGTGGCGGGCGGGGCGGTGGGATGGGGCTGGGGCCAGCCCGGCGCCGGCGGGATCAGTTCGGCTTCACCCTCGTTGTTGTTGTCGGCGCTGCCGCCGCGCCACGCGCCCGCCCACTGCTCGATGTTCATGACGCCGCGGTTGCCCTGGCTGACGGTCATGATCAGGTCGGCGCGCTCGCGGGCGCCCCGGACCAGATGCGGGCCGAAGGCGTCCTCCACGATCCCGGCGTCGAAGCCGCTCCACGTGACCGGGAGGACCACCGACTGCACGCGAACCGTCCGCCCGCCGTCCCGGAAGGTCCGCCCGTCGAGCTGCAACGCCGACGCGCCGGAGGGGTTGGAGCGCCGGATCTCCCCGTTCAACTGGTACGGGTCGAAGCCACTGACCAGCACCCGCGTCACGCCGGGGCCGAACGTGGTCGAGGTGATGCCGCGGGCCGCGTACTCATAGGCTCTCAGCAGTGCGGCCCGCTCGCCGGCGCCGACCGCGAAGCGTGGCGCCCACTGCCGGATGTCGCGCGTGCCGAGCAGCCGCGTCCAATACAGCGGCCGATCGTCGTAGCGGTCGATCGTCCCGATCGCCACCTTGCCCTGCGCCCGCGCGACGGCGGTGCGCCACAGCAGCGCGCCTTGCGCGGCGAGCAGCCGCTTCGCGGCGGAGACCGACGGCGCCAGGCAGAGCGACTTGCGCAAGATTTCCGGGTACGCCCCGAGCCCGCCCGCCTCGACCAGCTCATACGGCACGCGCGTCCCCGGCGTGTCGATGCGCCCCTCCTCGTACGTGACCGGGGCCGCCCGGTCGAAGCACGCCGCCGGACTCGCCGCAGCCGCCTGCGGAAGGCTCACGACACCCGCCGTGAGCACCGTGACGAGACTGATCGCGAACGCACGCACCCGGCACCCACCTCCGCCGACAACATCGACGCCAGTGACTATAGCGTGGGCCGGTACCGCGTGCGCGTCCCGAACGTCCGGTCGGCCGGCTCCACGTACGCGAGCCGCGGCACCTCCGCCGCCGGCGCCCCGAAGACCTCCCGCGCCACCAGCTCCCACGTGGGCCGGAACCCGAACAGCACCGTCCACGGCTCCCCGCCCCAGCCGCTCCACCCACCCGTCCAGCCGCGCCGCGAGCGCATCGGTCCTCCGTCCCGGCCGGCGCGGTCGGCGCTCGGCTCCGGCTCGTCCAGCGTCGCGCAGGGTGCGCTCGAGCTCCTCGCGACCGGCGGGAATGAAAGCGACAGGCGGGCCGGGTGCGAGCAGGATGACCGGATGACGCTCGCCCATGACGTGACCGGGGACGGTCCTGCCGTCCTGCTGCTGCACTCGACCGCCGCCGACCGCCGGATGTGGGACGCGCAGGTGCCCGCGCTGGCGGCCGCCGGGCACCGGGTGGTCCGGCCCGACTTCCGGGGGTACGGGGAGACGCCCGCGCCCTCCCGGTCGTGGAACGACGCCGACGACGTGGTGGGGCTGCTCGACGAGCGGGGAGTGGCCGTCGCGGCGGTCGTCGGGGCCTCGGGCGGCGGCAAGGTGGCGCTGGAGCTCGCGGCGCGCTGGCCACAAAGGGTCCGGCGGCTTGTCCTGCTGTGCACGGCGACGGCGGACTTCGAGCCCGGGCCGGAGTTGCGGGCCTTCGGGGCGGAGGAGGACGTGCTGCTCGAGGCCGGGGACGTGGCCGCCGCCACGGAGCTCAACGTGCGGACGTGGCTGGGGCCGGAGGCCACCGAGGCGGTGCGCGACAAACTGCGCGAGATGCAGCGGCACGCGTTCGAGGTGCAGCTGGCGGCGCCCGAGGTGGCGCCCGTACGGGTGGCGGTCGATCTGGCCGCGATCACCGCGCCCGCGCTGCTGGTGTCGGGGGCCTACGACCTGCCGGACTTCCGGCGCATCGCCGTGGACCTGGCGGCGCGGCTGCCCGAGGGGCGGCATCTGGAGCTGGACCGGGCCGGGCACCTGCCCGCGATGGAACGACCCGGCGAAGTCTCCGAGCTGCTGATCGACCTGCTCTGAGCGCTCAGTCCAGCAGGCCGCTGTAGTCGGCGACCGTCAGGGGCGTGTTGGACAGCGAGCCGTCGGCGCGGGGAACGTACAGGGGCTGGGCCTCGGCCTCGAACGACACGGTGCCCACCTCGGTCTGGCTGGTCAGCGTGCACACGATCTGGCCGAAGGCGAGCACTTCGTCGCTGCGGGGCGGCTGGTTGTCGCGGTCGGCGAGGGTGATCGTGGCGCGCCGGTCGGCCAGCGTCATGCCGGTCACCGTCATCGTGCTCAGCGCGCTGGTCAGGCCGTCGGCGCTCTCCTCGGTGGTCGGCCCGGCGAGCAGCGCGTCGAGCTGCTCGCGCGGGGTCAGCGGGGCCGGGACGCGCCGGGGCACCCGGACCAGCCGGCCGTCGCGGACGAAATAGAGCCGCAGCGCCACGGACCCGGCCCCGTTGGGCACGGGGTTGCCGGAGGCGTCGATGCGGCCCGGGGTCTCGATCGGGCGCGGCTCGTCGTCCAGGGGCACCCCGCAGCCGCCGGCCGCGAGGGCCAGGGCCAGGGTTCCGAGCGAGCGGCGCCTCACGGCGTACATCCTGGCAGGTCGACGCGGAAGCGGGCGCCGCCGCCCGGCCGGTCCGTCACGGTGGCCGTGCCGCCGTGCGCCGCCGCGTGCTGCGCGACGAGCGCGAGGCCCAGCCCGGTGCCCGCGGTGTCGGCCCGCGCGCCCGCCGAGCGGCCCCGCACGAACCGGTCGAAGATGAGCGGCTTGTCCTCGGGGCTCACCCCCGGGCCCTCGTCGTCGACCTCGATGGTGCCGACGCCGTCCGACAACCGCAGCCGTACGGCCACCGCGCCCCCGCCGTACGCCCGCGCGTTGTCCAGCAGGTTGCCGAGCAGCTGCCCGACGAGCCGCCGGTCGACGCACCACGGGCCGCCGGGGGCCGCGTCGACGATCGCCGGGTCGACGCCCCGCTCGCGGCACACCTGACCCGCCAGCTCGGGCAGGTCCACCGGCACCCGCTCGGCCGGGCGGTCGCCCCGGGACAGCTCCAGCAGGTCGTTGACGAGCTGCTGGAAGCGGGCCACCTCGGCACTGACCAGGCCGGCCGCGGTGGCCGTACGGTCGTCGAGCTGGTCGCGGCGGCGCTCGAGCACGCTGACCGCGGCGGCCAGGGTCTGCAACGGCGACCGCAGCTCGTGGCTGACGTCGGCGGCGAAGCGGCGGTCGCGTTCCAGCCGGGTGGACAGCTCGTCGACCATGTGGTTGAACGACGTGGTGAGCCGGCCCAGGTCGGGCTCGGCCGCCGGGTCCAGCCGGTACTTCGAGGCGCCCCCGGCGATCTCCTCGGCGGCGTCGGCCACGCGGCGCAGGGGACGCAGGACGTAGCGGCTGGCGTACCAGCCGAGGCCGGCGCCCAGGAACGCCGTGCTCACCGCGACCAGGGTCAGCACCACGGTGAGCACGCTGAGCGTGTGCTCGAGCTCCCGCAGCGAGTCGACCTCGTAGAACACCACCGACTCGGACAGCGGCACGGCCACCACCAGCGTCGGCGTGCCGTCCGCGCGGACCCGCTGCACCGACGGCACGCCCTCGGCGGCGCGGCGCTGCAACTCCGGGGGTACGGCCACCGCCGCGCCCGTGTCGGCCTGGCGGGCGTACCACTCGTTGTCACGCTGGAGCAGGGCGCGTCTGTTCTCGCCGGTGTCGAGCGTGCGCAGCACCGCCACGACGTCGGGGTCACGGGACGTGCCGAGGCCCGCGCGCACCACCGAGGCGTCGTAGTAGGCGGCCCGGACGGCGGTGCGCTCCCGCTCGTCGAGCAACGACTGGCGCACCACCTGGAACGACACCAGCGCCATGGTCGCGCTCAGGGCGAGCGCTCCGGCCGCGAAACCCGCGATGACGCGTACGCGAAGCCCGGCGCGCTTCATCTCTGCAACTTGTAGCCCAGGCCGCGGACGGTCACCAGCCGTCGCGGGGCACCGGCGCCGTCCTCGATCTTCTGCCGTAGCCGGCCCACGTGCACGTCGACCAGGCGCTCGTCGCCGCCGTCGTAGCCCCACACCCGCTGCAGCAGCTGCTGGCGGGACAGCACCCGGCCGGGGTGCTCGGCCAGCTCGCACAGCAGCTGGAACTCCGTGCGCGTGACGGCCACCGGCTCCCCGCGCAGCCGCACCTCGCCGGCCTCGGGTGAGATCTCCAGGTCGCCGAAGGCCAGCACGGGCACCTCGGCCGCCAGGGCCACCCGGGCCCGCCGGCGCAGCGCCCGGAGCCGGGCCGTCAGCTCCTTGACCGCGACGGGCTTGACCAGATAGTCGTCGGCGCCGGCCTCGAGCGCCGCCACGATGTCGTGGGTGTCGTCGCGGGCGCTGATCACCACGATGGGGACGTCGTCGGAGCGGCGCAGCTGCCGGATGCACTCGAACCCGTCGATGCCGGGCAGCATGAGGTCGACCAGCACCGTGTCGGCGGGGCTGCGGCGCTGCGCGGCCAGGCCCTCCTCGGCGGTCGGGGCGCCCGTGGCCGCATAGCCCTCGTCCTCCAGCGCGAGCACCAGGGACAGGCGGATCCGGTCGTCGTCCTCGATCACCAGTACGGCTGACATGTGCCCAGTGTCGCCGGGTCCCGGCGGCGCGGCCTAATCCCGGCGGGTGGTGCCGGTTACTTGTCACAGAACCGTCACATGGATGCGAGATCTCCGCCACACCGCCGGGCGAATCTGGCTGTCGTGCGAGCGGAACATCCGGTGCGGGAGGCGACTGTCGTGGTCACCGAGGCGTTCGACGGCGCGGCCGTCGACCGCTGGCGGGCCCGGCTGGACGCCGCCGCGGCGCTGCGCCCGGCGCGGCTCGTGGTCGACCTGCGCCGCAGCCCCCGCATCGACGCCGCCGCCATCGGGGTGCTGCTGAGCGTGCACCGCCAGATGCTGCGCGCGGACGGCCGGCTGCTGCTGCGCGCCCCGGTGGACCGGGTCCGCCGCGTGCTCGGGCTGGCCCGCGTCGACCATGTCCTCGAGGTGGAGGAGGCCCGATGAGCCCGGCGCAGGTGGAGCTGGAGGAACACCCCGAGGCCGCCGTGGTGCGCGTCCGCGCGTCCCTCGACGCGGCGGTCACCGGTCAGCTGCGGACGGTCCTGGCCCGCGCGGCCGAGGCCCATCCCCACCTCGTGGTCGACCTCGCCGGCGTCCCGATGCTGGACACCGCCGCCCTGGGTGCCCTGGTCCGCGCCCACCGCGCGGCCCGGCGCCACGACGGCACGGTCTGCCTGGCCGGCGCGTCCCGCGTGGTGATCACCGTGCTGCACACGATGCACGTCGACGGGCTCTTCCCGCTCTTCGACGACTGCGCCGAGGCCCTCGACTGGCTGCGCACCTCGCAGGTGGCCACGGCCTGAGCCGGGTGCGCGCCGTCATGGGCGGCGCGCGTCCGGAAGCACCCGCGGGCGTCCGAACCGGACACCCGCGCGCGCAGCCGGGGCGGCACTTGGCGGAGCGCCGCCCGGACCCATGATCGGCGCCGCAGATGGCGGTGCGCCCCCGGGCGCGTGACATTTGCGTGACGGCGGGTCGCGTCCTCGTGACGAGAGAAACGCTCACTTCGGCGCGGGGCGCGCCGATCGGGGAGTGCCACAACCCGTGAGGTGATGCACTACGGTCAGTCGATCAGTGGTCAGCCGGCGGAGGGAGCCTCGGTAGTGGGCACGGATTCCCACCTGCAGGCGTTGCGCACCCTGCACGCGGTCACCAAGCGCGTGCACGCGAGCCTCGACCTCACCGCCACGCTCGACGCCGTGGCCGCCGGCATCGTCGAGGTCGCGGGGTTCGGGCTGGCCGCGGTCAACCTGGCCGAGCCGAACGGCGACTACCTCACCGTCGCCGTGGCGGGCAGCGACGAGCTGCGCAAGGAACTGCTGGGCAGCCGGGGCTCGGCGGAGAACTGGCGCGAGCTGTTCCGCCGCTCCGAGCGCTGGGGCTCGCTCTACTTCGTCGACCACCGGGTCGGCGTACCGGAAAATCTGTATGTCTGGACGCCGGACATCGCGCCCAGCGAGGACCCGGAGATGTGGCATCCGGAGGACTGC
Organism: Symbioplanes lichenis; assembly: GCF_030709675.1. Taxonomy (GTDB): domain Bacteria; phylum Actinomycetota; class Actinomycetes; order Mycobacteriales; family Micromonosporaceae; genus Actinoplanes; species Actinoplanes lichenis. The sequence continues at coordinate 610,825 of NZ_JAUZQD010000002.1, read as the reverse complement.
CTCTTCGCGCCGCTGTGGGCGCCGACGGGGGAGTGGCTCGGGGTGCTCAGCGTCGACCTGCCCGAGGGCCTGCGCCGCCCGGGGCCGGAGCAGCAGGAGATCCTGGCGCTGTTCGCCGAGCACGCGGCCATCGCCATCCAGCACGCGCGGCTGCACTCGGCGCTCGAGCGCAGCCAGGCCGAGGCCGAGTACGCCGCGACGCACGACTCGCTCACCGGGCTGGCCAACCGCTCGCTGCTGCGCACGCGCTCGGAGGTGACCTCGCCGGCCGGGCGGCTGGGCCGGCGGGTGGGGGTCCTGGTGGTCGACCTGGACGGCTTCAAGAAGATCAATGATGCGTACGGGCACGAGGCCGGCGACGAGGTGCTGGTGGCCGTGGCCGACCGGCTGCGCCGTGTGCTGCCCGACGCCGACGTCATCGCGCGCACCGGGGGCGACGAGTTCGTGGCCGTGCTGGCCGGAGGCGCATTGGCGACGCCGATCGCCGCCACGGCCGAGCGGTTGCGCTCGGCCCTCGCCGAGCCGATCGCCGGGGCGGCCGGGGTCTGTCAGGTGGGCGCGAGCGTCGGGTGGGCGCTGGGCGATCCGGGAGCCGACGTGGCCGCGCTGATCGCCGAGGCCGATCACGCCATGTACGCCCAGAAGCGGCGCTCGGGGTCATATTTGTGAGGACCGTTACGGTCTTTCAGGGACCAAGGTGGTCCGCGACGGACTAACTTGGTCCGTATGCGTCGCCCCACCCGGCAGGAGATCGACGACGAGATCGTCGACCAGGCCGCTGCGCTGTTTGCCCGGCACGGCCTGCGTGAAACCTCCGTGCAGCGCATCGCGGACGCGGCCGGCTATTCCAAGACCGGGCTGCTGCACCGCTTCCCCAGCAAGGAAGCGCTGTGGGAGGCGGTCTCCGAGCGCTGCACGGCCTTGCTGCGCGAGGTCGCCGCCTGTCCCGGTGACCTGCCGCCCGGACCCGAGCGCGATCGGGCCGTGCTCTCCGCGCTGGCCGACGTCGCCCTGGCCCACCCCGGCATGATCGCCCTGGTGCTCAGCGCGTTCAGCCGCTCGGCCGAGCCCGGTGACTCGCCGCTGCTCGACGAGGTGGGCGAGGTGCTGTTCGCGGCGTTCTCCGTACCCGCCGACCTGCCCGACGTGGCCCGCGGCGCCCGGGTCGTGGGGGCCCTCGGCGCGCTCGCCGTCGCCGCCCTCGCCCTGCGTGACCTTCCCGCCGGCCAGGTGCGCGAGCACCTGGTCGCGCTCAGCTCCGACACGCTCGGGCACCCGCGCCCGGCGCTCTGAAAGGACCTCTCGTGGCCACCTTCCTGCACCGACTGGGCCTGGGCGCGTTCCGGCACCGGTTGCTCGTCACGGCCGTCTGGCTCGTGGTGCTGCTCGCCACCGTGGCGGGCACGATCTTCCTGTCCGGCAAGACGGTCAGCACCTTCAGCATCCCGGGGCAGGAGTCGACGACCGCGCTCCACCTGATCGACGAGCGCTTCGGCGACGGCGCCAACGGCGCGACCGCCCAGGTCGTCATGGCCACCACGGACGGCTCACCGATCACCGGCCGGGCCAACGCGGCCAAGGTCGCCGCTCTCGTCGCGCAGCTGGGCAAGCTGCCGGGCGTCGCGAGCGCGTCGAACCCGCTCGACCCGCAGGCGCCCACCGTGGCGCAGGACCGGACCGCGGCGTACAGCACGGTGACGTACCCGGTGGTGGCGACCGAGATCACCGACGACCAGCGGGCCCAGCTGCTCGACACGGTCGCCGCCGCGGGCAGGTCCGGCCTCACCGTCGAGATCACCGGCGAGGCCAGCCAGGAGAACGCGGCGGACATCGGCGGCCCGGCCGAGGCGATCGGCGTGGTCGTGGCGCTGCTCGTGCTGGCCCTCACGTACGGGTCGCTGGTCACCGCGGGCATGAACCTGCTCACCGCCGTCGTCGGCGTGGGCATCGGCGCCCTCGGCATCACCACGCTGACCGGCTTCGTCGACCTGCAGTCGACCACCCCGATCCTCGCTGTCATGCTCGGCCTCGCCGTCGGCATCGACTACGCCCTGTTCATCGTGACGCGGCACCGGCAAGAGCTCCTGCACGGACGTACGCCGGAGGACGCCGCCGCCCTCGCCGTCGGCACCGCGGGCTCGGCCGTCGTCACGGCCGGCATCACCGTCGTCATCGCGCTCGCGGGCCTCGCCGTCGCCGGAGTGCCGTTCCTGACCGAGATGGGCATCGCCGCCGCGTGCACGATCGTCGTCGCGGTGCTGATCGCGATCACGCTCGTACCGGCGGTCCTGGGGTTCATCGGCCGCCGGGCGCTGCCGCGCAAGCTGCGGTCCTCCGGCGCTGTGGCCTCCGTCTCGGACGGCCGCGGCTTCTACAAGGGGTGGGCCGCCGCGGTCACCCGCCACCGCGTGGTGAGCCTGCTGCTGGCCGTCGCCGTGCTCGCCGTCGTGTCGATCCCGTTCTTCTCCATGCGCACGTCGCTCATCCAGCCGCCGGCCGAGGGCAGCACGCAGGCCAAGGCGCAGGAGCTGATCGCCCGGCACTTCGGGCCCGGCTTCAGCGGCCCGCTGCTCGTGCTGGTCGACGGTTCCCCCGCGCGCGCCACGACATTGGCGCAGCAGGTGCAGGGCCTCGACGACGTGGCCCTGGTCGCGCCGCCGACACCGAACCAGGCGGGCGACGCCGCGCTCATCACGGTCATCCCGGCCTCCGAGCCGGACAGCGCCTCCACGGTGGACCTCGTGCACGCGATGCGCGACAGCTTCGAGGGCCAGGACGGCGTCTACGTCACCGGCCAGACCGCGGTCAGCGTCGACGTGTCCCAGAAGCTCGAGGACGCGCTGCCGCGCTATCTGATCCTGGTCGTGGGGCTGGCGCTCGTCCTCCTGATCCTGGTCTTCCGCTCGATCCTGGTCCCGGTCGTCGGCGTCATCGGCTTCCTGCTCACCATCGGCTCCGCCCTGGGCGCCACCACGGCCGTCTTCCAGTGGGGCTGGCTCCAGCAGGTCGTCAACGCCGAGACCACCGGCCCGCTGCTCAGCCTCTCGCCGATCATCGTCATCGGCATCCTCTTCGGCCTCGCCATGGACTACCAGGTCTTCCTGGTCTCCCGCATGCACGAGGCCCACGCCCACGGCGTCTCGCCCCGCGACGCCATCGTCACGGGCTTCCGCCAGGCCGCCCCGGTCGTCGTCGCCGCGGCCACCATCATGTTCTCGGTCTTCGCCGGCTTCGTCCCGGAGGGCAACGACACGATCAAGCCGATCGCCTTCGCCCTGGCCCTGGGCATCCTCTTCGACGCGCTGATCGTCCGCATGATCGCGGTGCCGGCGGCGCTCGGGCTGATCGGCCGGGCCGCGTGGTGGCTGCCGCGCTGGCTGAGCTGGCTGCCGGTCCTCGACGTGGAAGGCACGGCCCTGGAGCGCAAGGTCCCCGACGCGTCGCCCGAGCCGCCGGTTCCGGCCGCCCGCTGACTCGGACGGCCTCACCCCGCCCGCGTTCTCGGCCGGCCTCACCCCGCCCGCTTTCTGGGCCGGCCTCCTGTACGGCGACGCCGACGAGGAACTGCTCGAAGCCCTGTTCAGCGACGGCGAGCACACCTGGCTGACCGATCAGATCGAGCAGTTCCACCAGGAGCTCGAACAAGCCGGCACCTGGCCCGTCCTGAGAGCCGGCACCGTCGCCATGGTCGCCTGGCACGGCCACGGCACGGAAGGCTACGACTTCGTGGTGCTGCCGGGCGGCGGCCGGTGCATCAGCGTGGCGGGCGTGGAGGGACACTTCTCCGGGCCGGGGCTGTCCTGGCCGGAATTGCAGCGGCTGGTCGCCCGGGGCACCCTGGGAACCGCCGCCCAGCGTCTCCTCCTGTTCCTGCCCGCCACGGGCGACGCGAACCTCCCGCCGGACGCGGTCACGGACGTCGCCCGGGCGTTGCTGAGCGTCGGCAACACCACGTGCGGCTATGACATCGCCAGGGAGGCCGCGGAGCAACTGCTCGCGGGAGGTCCTCGATGGACGACGGAGGGGGAGGCGAGGGTCTGCGACGGCGACCATGCGGTTCGCCGGGCGGGCGGCCTGCCGGAGGACGATCTGCTCGCGGTGACGCGGGCCCTGCGATGAAACCCGTCGCGGAGTGGACCGTCACCGCCATCGGCGAGCGCGACTTCCGATTCACCGGGCTAGGGTGCGGGGATGGTGTTCTGGCAGCTGACGATCGACGCGAACGAGCCGGAGAAGCTTGCGCGCTTCTGGGCCGCCGCGCTGGGATATGTGGCGGTGCCGCCGGGCGGGGACGACACGACGTGGGGTGTGCACTACCGGCGGGCGGTGGGGGAGCGGGCGGCGTTCGAGGACCGGTTGTTCGATCCGGACGGGGTGCGGCCGCCGTTGTGGTTCCAGCGGGTTCCCGAGGGCAAGGCCGGCAAGAACCGGCTGCACATCGACTTCTATCCGACCGGGCGCGACGACACGCTGCCGGTGGCGCGGCGGGCCGAGATCGTGGACGCGCGGGTGGCGGAGTTGGTCGCGCTCGGGGCGGGCGTGGTGTCGCGGCATCGGCAGGACCCGCCGGAGAGTCCGGACTATCACGTCGTTATGCGTGATCCCGAGGGCAACGAGTTCTGCGTGGGTTAGGTCGCCTTCCGCAGGCCGTCGAGGGCCAGGGCGAGGACGCGGTCGCGCTGGGCTTCGTCGATGTAGGAGGCGGAGGTCAGGCCCGAGACCATGCGCAGGAGGTCGTCGATGCGGACGTCGGGGCGGACGGCGCCGGCTTCCTGGGCTCGGGTCAGGAGGGGCTCGCCGGCTTCGTACATGGTGGCTCGGCAGGCGGCGAACATCTCGGACTCGCGGTTGAGGGCCTCGACGACGGCTCGTTTGGTGACGGCGTACTCGACGAAGCGGTGGAGCCAGGTGACCAGGGCGTCCCACGGGGGGAGGCCGGCGACGTCGGCGGCGACGCGGGCGAGTTGGTCGACCTCTTCGACGTAGACGGCTTCGAAGAGGTCGCGGCGGGCCGGGAAGTTGCGGTAGAGGGTGCCGATGCCCACGCCGGCGCGGCGGGCGATGTCTTCGAGGGAGGCGTCGGTGCCGTGCTCGGCGAAGGCGGTGCGGGCCGCGGCCAGCAGGGCGTCGAAGTTGCGGCGGGCGTCGGCGCGCTGGGGGCGGCGGACCGGGAGCGCGGACATGGAGACCCTCCTCACAGGCTCCGGGCTTGCTAACCGGAGGCATGCCTCCACTAATCTGGAGGCATGCCTCGACTTTATCAGGCGGCGCCGCGCGTGACCTTCACCGTGCTGGCTGCCGCCGCGGCTGCGTTCTCGCTGATGCAGTCACTGGTCACGCCCGTGCTGCCGACCATCCAGCACGACCTGCACACCGACGCGGGTACGGTCACCTGGGTCCTCACCGCGTGGCTGCTCAGCGCGTCGGTGTCCACGCCGTTGCTGGGCCGCGTCGCCGACATGGCAGGCAAGGACCGGACTCTGCTCGTCGCGCTCGGCGCCATCGTCGTCGGGTGCGCCATGGCGGCCCTCGCGCCGAATGTGGGCGTACTCATCGCCGCTCGCGTGGTCCAAGGCCTGGGCGGCGCGGTCTTCCCGGTCTCGTTCGGCATCATCCGCGACGAGTTCCCGCCCGCGCGCGTGGCTTCGGCCGTCGGAGTGCTGGCGGCGGTCATCGCCACGGGCGGTGGCATCGGCATCGTGCTCGCGGGCCCGATCGTGGGGGTGCTCGACTGGCGCTGGCTGTTCTGGATCCCGATGGCCGTCGTGGTCGTGGTCACCGCGGTCGCCTGGCGCGTCGTGCCGCCCTCGCCCGTACGGATGCCGGGGCGTTTGAACTGGGTTTCCGCCGGGCTGCTCTCGGGCTGGCTCGTCGCCCTGCTGCTGCCGCTGAGCAAGGGCTCGACCTGGGGCTGGGCCGACGCGAAGACGCTCGGTCTGCTCGGCGTCGCCGCGGTCCTCCTCGCCGGCTGGCTCGTCGCGGAGCTGCGGTCGGCCAACCCGCTGATCGACATGCGCATGATGCGCCTGCCCGCCGTGTGGACCACCAATCTGGTCGCCCTGCTGTTCGGTGCGGCGATGTTCGGGATCTTCGCCTTCCTGCCGCAGCTGCTGCAGGTGCCGGCCCGCAGCGGGTACGGCTTCGGGGCCACCGTCACGACCGCCGGCCTGCTGATGCTGCCCATGATGGTGACCATGGCCGTGTCCGGCTCGGCCAGCGGCCCGTTGTCGCGGTGGCTGGGCAGCAAGGCGCAGGTGCTCGTGGGTGCCGGGCTGGCCACGCTGTCGTGCCTCGGCTTCGCCCTGGCCCACGACGCCTACTGGACGATCGCCGTCACGGGCGCCGTCTTCGGCGTCGGCATGGGTCTCGTCTACTCGTCGCTGGTCAACCTCATCGTCCAGGCGGTGCCCCGGCACCAGACGGGCGCGGCGAGCGGCATGAACACCAACATCCGTACGGTGGGAGCCTCCCTGGGCACCGCGCTGGTCAGCTCCATCGTCACCGCCCACCCGGGTGGCGGCGGCCTGCCCGCGGAGTCCGGCTACACGACGTCCTTCCTGGTGCTGGCCGGGGCGGGCGCGGCGGCCTTCCTGGTCGCCCTCCTGATCCCCGTCGCCCGGCCCGTCGCGGAGCCGTCGCCGGTGGTGCTGCCGGAGCTGAGCCCGGTCGAGGTCTAGGCGGTGTTTCGTGGGTCAGGGCGAGTCGCCGGCGAGGTCCAGGTTTCGTCTCGCAAGTGGGGCGGAAGGTTCGATACCGGTGTTGTATCGGGCCTTTCGCACCGCGCCGCGAGGCGGAAGCTGGGCCCGGCGGCGGCCGCCATGCCCCGCGAAACACCGCCTTAAAAAGCCTTGACGTAGCGGAGGGCCGGAACCTCGATCGTCGAGGCGCCGGCCTCCGCCGTGTAGGAGAAGCCGCCGCCGTCCGACCAGCCCTGGCGCTCGTAGAACCGGCGCGCCCGCGCGTTGCCCGGCGCCACGGCGAGCCAGGCCTTCTCGTGCCCGGCGGCGGCCACCCGCTGCTCGGCGTCGCTCAGCAGGATGGCGGCGACCCCGGTGCCCCGGTGCGCGGCCGCCACGTAGACCTGCTCGACCTCCTCGCCGTCCACGACGGTGAAGCCCGCCGGCTCCCCGTCGTGCAGCGCCACGGTGGCGCGGTCGATGCGCTCGGCCGTGCGAGGCACGAACGATTCCGCCGTACGGAAGGGAAGCAGCTCGTCGGGAACATGCCCGGCGTGCCCGTCGTGCCAGCCGGTGTGCCACAGCGCGGCCAGCGCCGGAACGTCGTCAGTGGTGGCGGGGCGCAGCTCGATCGACATGCCGCCGACGCTAGCAAAGAGCTCTCGGCCAGAGCCCGGACGAGCGGTGCGGACGCGTGCGTGTCCGACCATGCGGTGGACCACGGTGACCTGCACAAAGGCGGGCGGCAAACAAGATCCGGGGCGGTCAGCGGTTACCAGCTGCCCTTGCCCACGGACTGGCGGCTTCCGGTCCGGCACCGGGTCGCCGGCTACACGATCCGCCCGCAGAGCGAGGACAGCAGCGTCGAGGTCCTCTACGAGTTCCCGGTGCCCGGGGCGACGAGCCGGATCGAGGGCATAACCGTGCGCTACCGCGCCGGGGGCATCGCGTACCGGAAGACCTTCGACGTCGCCATCACCATTTGCGCGCCGGCTGGTCCGCGACCCTGCGGCTGAGGCCGGCCGGTCAGGGGCGGGTGGTGGCGCGGAGGTCGGCCTCGATGGCGGCGGCTGTTTCGAGGAGGGCGGGGAGGAGGGTTTCGCGCATGTCGGCGACGGACGTGCGGGAGGCGTGGACCGAGATGTTGACGGCGGCGACGACGATGCCGGTGCGGTCGCGGACCGGAGCTGCGAGGGAGCGGAGGCCTTCTTCGAGTTCCTGGTCGACGAGGGCCCAGCCCTGGTTGCGTACCCGGAGCAGCTCGGTCTTGAGGTCGTCGGCGCGAGTGAGAGTGCGGGCGGTGAGCGGGGCCAGCTTGATGCGGGACAGGAACGTGTCGTCGGGGTGGGCGGCCAGCAGGACGCGGCCCATGGAGGTGGCGTAGGCGGGGAAGCGGGTGCCGACGTTGATGGCCACGGTCATGATGCGGCGGGTGGGGACGCGGGCCACGTACACGATGTCGTCGCCGTCGAGGACCGAGAGGGAGGAGCTCTCGTGGACGCGGGCGGCCAGGTCCTCGAGGTGGGGCTGGGCCACCTCGGGCAGGGACAGGCTGCTCAGGAACGAGTAGCCGAGCTCGAGCACGCGCGGGGTCAGCGAGAACAGCCGGCCGTCGGTGCGGACGTAGCCGAGGTCGGTCAGGGTGAGCAGGAAGCGGCGGGCGGCGGCGCGGGTGAGGTCGCAGTGGCGGGCGACGTCGCTGAGGGTGAGTTCGGGGCGGCCGGCGTCGAAGGCGCGGATGACGGCGAGGCCACGCTCGAGGGACTGGACGAAGTGCGGCTCGCGGCCGGTCACGGAGTCTCGTCCAGGGTGGCCTGCGCGATCTTGAAGGCCGCGTTCGCGGCGGGCACGCCCGCGTAGACCGCGGTGTGCAGCAGGACCTCCGCGATCTCCTCGCGGGTCAGGCCGTTGCGCAGCGCCGCGCGCACGTGCATGGCGATCTCGTCATGACACCCCAGAGCGGTCAGTACGCCCAGAGTGACGCAACTGCGCGTGCGCCGGTCCAGTCCCTCCCGCGTCCACACGTCGCCCCACGCGTAGCGGGTGATGAAGTCCTGGAACGGCTCCGTGAACGGCGTCGTGGCGGCGACCGCCCGGTCGACGTGCGCGTCGCCGAGCACGTCGCGCCGGACCGCCATGCCGTCGGCGTAGGCGTCAGTCATCGAGGGCCTCCAGCAGCAGGGGGTTGACGATCGCGGGATGTTCCCAGGTGGCGAGGTGGGCGCCGGGCACGACCGAGAGCCGGGCGCCGGGGATGGCCGCGGCGATGGCGGCGCCGTGGGCGGGTGGCGTGGCCGGGTCGTCGGCGCCGGCGATCACGAGCGTCGGCGCCACAATGCCCGGAATGTCCGCGCGCAGATCCATGTGCTCGATCGCTGCACATGCCCCGGCATAACCAATGGGGTCAGTCGCCGCGATCATGGCCCGTAAGTCCGATTTGTCCGCGGAAACTACCCACCGATCGACCACCGCGTCAGCAACGGCGGCGGTGCCGCCGGCGAGAACCGTCGCCGCCCGGGAAGCCCACGCCGACGGCGGCCCGAGCAGCGCCGACGTGCAGCACAGCACCAGCCGGCCGACCCGCGACGGATGATGCGCGGCCAGCCACATCGCCGTCATCCCGCCCAGCGACAGCCCGCACACGTGCGCCCGGCCGACACCGAGATGGTCCAGCAGCGCGATCGCGTCCCCGCCCAGGTCGGCGAGCGAGTACGGGCCCGGCGGGACGGGGGACCGGCCGTGACCGCGGGCGTCGTACCGGATGATCCGGAACCGGTCCGCGAGGGCGGGCATCTGCGGGTCCCACATCCGCAGGTCCGCCCCGAGCGAGTTGATCAGCAGCAGCGGCGGCGCGTCCGCGGGCCCGGTGACCTCGTGGTGGACGATCATCGGCCCGCCGCCCGCAGCGCCCGGTCGATCAGCGTGTCCGCGCTGCCCAGATAGCCGGCCGGGTCGAGCAGCCGCTCGATCTCGGCCGGGCTCAGCCGTGCGGTGATGGCCGGGTCGTGGGCCAGGTCGCCGCGCCGGGTGGCCTCCCGCACCACGTCGGCGAAGCCGGGGCCCAGCGCGCCGGCGACCCGCTCGGCCAGCAGCGCGCTGCCGGTCAGGTCGAGGTTGGCGCGCATCCGGCCGGTGTGCACCTCGAGGCTGTCGAGCGACTGGCGCAGCCGGTGCACGGCCGAGCCGGTCGCCACGAGCAGGTCGCGCAGCGGCAGCCACTCGGCCTGCCAGGCGCCGGCCGCCCGCTGGTACTCGTGCGGCATCGCGGCGAGCACCGTGGCCACCAGCCCGGGCGTGTCCGCGGCGGCCGCCAGCGCACTGATGGCGTGCACCGGGTTGCGCTTGTGGGGCAGCGTCGACGAGCCGCCGCCCGCGCCGCTTTCGGAGATCTCGCCGACCTCGGTCTGCGCGTACAAGGTGAGGTCCCTGGCCACCTTGGCGGCGGCGCCGGCGGTCGTGCCCAGCGCGGTGGCCAGGTCCGCGACGCGGGTGCGCTCGGTGTGCCACGGCAGCTCCGGCTCGGCGAGACCCAGGCGCTTCGCGTACGCGCCGACGAGCGCCGGCGCCTTCTCCCGCTCGTACGCCGCCAGGGTGCCCGCCGCCCCGCCCAGCTGCACGGCGAGCCGGGTGCGCCGCACCTCCCCGAGCCGGCGCCGCGCTGTGTCGAGCCCGCCCAGCCATCCCGCCGCCACCAGCCCGAACGTCGTCGGCAGCGCCTGTTGCAGCAGCGTCCGGGCGGCGATCAGCGTCGTCCGGTGGGTGTCGGCGAGCGCGGCCACCCGTCCGGTGACCGCCGCGAGATCGTCGAGCAGCGGCCCGAGCGCGCGGTGGGCGACCAGCATCGTGGCCGTGTCGACGATGTCCTGGCTCGTGGCGCCGCGGTGCACGACCGGCGCGACGGCGGCGGGCACGGCCGCGCGCAGCCGCGTGATCAGTGGCACGACCGGGTTGCCGGTGAGCGCGGCCTCCTGCCCGAGCGCCGCGATGTCGACGTCGAGCGTGGTGCCGGCGTCGGCCACGGCCCGGGCCTGGTCCGGATCGGCGAGCCCGGCGTCCGCGGCGGCCAGGGCGAGGGCGGACTCGGCGTCGAGCAGGGCGCGCACGTAGGCCCGGTCAGTGGTGGCAGCGCGCACCGGCCCCGCGGCCAGCACCCCGTCGAACAAACCCACCGGCACCCCCAGGAATCGATCTCGATCATTGACGTGACCCAGGCCACACCCTTACGTTCTCTCTGAGAACTTACGTGCGTATGCCGCACAACGGCAAATCTCCCGGGGGGTCGTCCATGCGCCGGATCGTCGCGGGTCTCACCGCGCTCGCCCTCGCCGCCGGGGCCGGATGCGGCTCCTCGGGCGGCGGCGGCACCACCACCGAGAATGGCATCGACCAGGTCAAGGTCGGGGTGATTCCGATCGTCGACGTCGCGCCGATCTATCTCGGGCAGCAGAAGGGCTTCTTCGCCGGTCGCAAGATCGAGCTGACCATGGAGAGCGGCCAGGGCGGTGCGGCCATCGTGCCCGGCGTGGTCAGCGGGCAGTTCCAGTTCGGCTTCAGCAACATCACCTCGCTGCTGGTCGCCCAGACCAAGAACGTGCCGGTCACGATCGTGGCCAACGGCGTCGCCTCCACCGGCGAGGCGGGCAAGGACTTCGGCGGCGTCGCCGTGCGCAAGGACAGCCCGATCACCAAGCCGGCCGATCTGGCGGGCAAGAAGATCGCGGTCAACACCCTCAAGAACATCGGCGACACCACCGTACGCGAATCCGTGCGCAAGGCCGGCGGTGATCCGAGCGGCATCAGCTTCGTCGAGATGCCGTTCGCGACCATGCCCGCCGCCGTGGAACAGGGGCAGGTCGACGCGGCCTGGGCCGTCGAGCCCTCCCTGTCGGCGATCACCGGCGCGGGCGGGCGGGTCGTCGCCTGGAACTACGTCGACGCGGCGCCCGACCTCACCGTGGCCGCGTACTTCACGTCGGCCAAGCTCGCCGGCGAGAACTCCGACCTCGTCAAGCGGTTCGGCGAGGCGATCACCGAGTCGCTGACCTACGCGGACGCGCACCCCGACGAGGTGCGGGCGGTGCTGGGGACGTACACGAAGATCGAGGAGAAGGCCCGCGCGGCGCTGACCCTGCCGAAGTGGCCCGCCGAGATCAACACCGCCTCGGTCGACACGCTCGCGAAGCTCGGCGTGCAGGACGGCATCTTCGACGGCGCCACCCCCGACCCCGCGAAGATCCTGCCGTGATCCTGCGCCTGTCCGGCCTGGCCGCGCTGGTGGCCCTGGCCGAGCTGCTGCCCCGGCTCGGCGTGGTCAGCCCGGACTACCTGCCGCCGGCCAGCGGGATCGCCGCCGCGCTGGGCCGCGAGGCCGCCACCGCCTCCTTCTGGACCGCCGTCGGCGACACCCTCGTCGCGTGGGCGATCGGCCTGGCCGTGGCGGTCACCGCGGGCGTCGCGGCCGGCCTGCTCGTCGGCGCGGTCCCCGTGCTGCGCGCGTGGACCGCCTCCACGATCGAGTTCCTGCGGCCCATCCCGTCGGTCGCGCTCATCCCGCTCGCGGTCCTGCTGTACGGCACCGGCCTCGGATCCTCCCTCTTGCTGATCGTGTACGCGGCCTTCTGGCAAGTGCTCGTCCAGGTCCTCTACGGCGTGGCCGACGTGGACCCGGTCGCCGACGAGACCGCGCGCAGCTTCCGGTTCAGCCCGTGGGCCCGGGTGCGGCACGTGCTCTGGCCCACCGCGCTGCCCTACGTCTTCACGGGCATCCGGCTCGCGGCGGCCGTCGCCCTGGTGCTCGCCGTCACCGCCGAACTGGTGATCGGCTCGCCGGGGCTGGGCGCGGTCATCGCGGTCGCGCAGAGCTCGGGCGCGGTGCCCGTCATGTACGCGATGATCGTCGTCACGGGCGTGCTCGGCGTCCTGATCAACGTGGGCGCCCGGCTCGCCGAGCGCCGCTTCCTCGCGTGGCACCAGTCGGTCCGGGGCGAGGTGGCCTTGTGATCCGGCGGTTGCTGATGGTCGTGTCGTTGCCGGCCGTGCTCTTCGCGATCTGGTTCGCCGCGTCGTTGAGCAGCGAGAACTTCTACGCGCCGCCCCTGCGGACGATCCTGGTCGCCTTCAAGGACACGTGGACGCCCGATCGGCTGCGCGCCGACGTGTTGCCCAGCCTCGGCCGGCTGCTCGCGGGATACGCGCTGGCCGCGGTGGCCGGAGTGACGATCGGTGTCGCGATCGGCGTGTCGAAACGGCTGCGGGCCGCCGCCGAGCCGGTGCTCGAGTTCTTCCGGGCGATCCCGCCGCCGGTGCTCGTACCCGTGATCATGCTCTTCGCCGGCATCGGCACCTCGATGAAGGTCATCGTGATCGCCTTCGGCTGTGTGTGGCCAGTGTTGCTGAACACTGTGGAGGGCGTGCGCGCGGTCGACTCGGTGCTGTCGGACACCAGCCGGTCGTACGGGATCAGCGGGGCCGCCCGCCTGCGGCACCTGCTCCTGCCGGCCGCGTCGCCGCAGATCGTCACCGGGCTGCGCCAGGCCCTGTCCATCGCGATCATCCTCATGGTGATCAGCGAGATGTTCGCGGCCAGCAACGGCCTCGGCTTCACCGTCGTGCAGTTCCAGCGCAGCTTCGCCATCCCGGAGATGTGGAGCGGGATCCTGCTGCTGGGGCTGCTCGGCTTCGCTCTGTCCGAGTTGTTCCGCCTGGCCGAGCGGGCCGCGCTGGGCTGGTACCACGGGCTGCGGTCCGCGCAGCGGAAAGGGTGAGGTCCCGGTCGTGCTCGAGGTCATCGGACTGCGCAAGGTCTATCGGACGGACCGGCGCGAGGTGGAAGCCCTGCGGGAGCTGACGTTCACGGTCGGGGCGGGCGAGCTGGTCTGCCTGGTCGGGCCGTCCGGGTGCGGGAAGACCACGCTGCTGCGCTGCATCGGCGGGCTCCTGGAGCCGAGCGGCGGGACGGTGCGCGTGGACTCGGCCCCGGTGGCCGGGCCGCCGGCCGGGATGGCGGTCGTCTTCCAGGAGTACGGGCGCAGCCTGTTCCCGTGGATGTCGGTGCGCGACAACGTGGCTTTACCACTCAGGCAGAAGAAGCTCCCCCGGGGCCGAGTGAACAGTTTGGTGGGGGAGGCGTTGCAAGCTGTGGGGCTGGAGGGGACCGAGACCGCGTACCCGTGGCAGTTGTCCGGCGGGATGCAGCAGCGGGTGGCGATCGCGCGGGCCGTGGCCTACGAGCCGTCGATCCTGCTGATGGACGAGCCGTTCGCGGCCGTGGACGCGCAGACGCGGGCCGATCTCGAGGACCTCGTGCGGTCGCTGTGGCAGCGGCTGGGTGTGACGATTCTCTTCGTCACGCATGACATCGACGAGGCTGTCTATCTGGGGCAGCGGGTGATCATGCTGTCCGCGTCGCCGACCGTGATCCAGGACGAGCTGACCGTCGACCTGCCGGACAAGCGCAACCAGCTGCACACCCGGGCCGACCCGCGGTTCACGGCGCTGCGCACCCACGTGTACGAGCAGATCCAGGCGGCCAAGATCGCCGCGCAACCTTCTCCGGGGCCGGTCCGTTGATGATCATGTGCGCCTACTCAAAGTAGCCAGACTGCTACTCACTGCTTTTGTCGCGACGCCCGCCCTGGTGGTCGCGCCCGCCTTCATCAACCCTGCCCGGGCCGCCTCGCGGGGCGCCCCCGAATTCAACTCCACCGTGTGGGCCATCGCGTTCCGCGGCAACACGGTCTACGCCGGCGGGTCGTTCACGTCGGTGAAGTCGCACGGCCGGACGTACGTGCGGAAGCGGCTGGTCGCCTTTGACGCGCGTACCGGGGCGGTCCTGCCGTGGAACCCCGTCGCCAAGGGAACCGTGCGCGCCTTGGCCGTCGCCGGCGGCAGCCTCTACGCCGGCGGCGACTTCACCGAGATCAACGGGCTGCGCCGCAGCAAGCTCGCCCGCTTCGACAGCTCGGGCAAGCTGTCCCGCTGGGCCCCGCGCGTCAGCGGCGGCGTCACCAGCCTCGCGATCGGCCAGGGCCGGGTGTACGCCGCCGGGCAGTTCAGCTCCGTCGACGGCGCCCGCCGCGGCAACATCGTCGCGTTCCGCCACGCGTCCGGCGCCCTGGACCGCGGCTTCCGTACCGCCGCCGACACGCGGGTGCGGGCGCTGGCCGTCACGCGTACGCGGCTCTACCTCGGCGGCGACTTCCACAAGGTCAACGGCACGGTGGCCCGGCGCCTGGCGGCCGTGTCCACCGGCGACGGCCGGCTGATCAAGGCATTCCGGCCGGTCGCCCCGGCCACCGTCATGGACCTCGCCGTCTCGCCGAGCGGGCTGAGCACCGCCACGGGCGGCCCCGGCGGACGGGCCGTCGGCTACACCCCGGCCGGCCGCGTGCGCTGGACCCACCTCTTCGACGGCGACGTGCACACGCTCGCCGTGCTGGGCCGCACCACCTACGTCGGCGGGCACTTCGACCGCGCCTGCAAGTCCACCAGCACCATCAGCCAGCGCGGCTGCAAGGCCGGCTACGCGTCCCGGGTCAAGCTCGCCGCCCTCGACGACCGGGGCCGGCTGACCGGCTGGAACCCGCGCGCGAACGGCGCCATCGGCGTGCAGGCTCTGTCCGCCGACCCGGCCCACCGGTGGGTCGCGGCCGGCGGCGCCTTCACGGCGATCGGCGGCTCGAGCCGGGAGCGGTTCGCCCTCTTCGGCGGGTGACGCGACCCTACTGGAGGACCATGTCGAAGATGGTCCTCCAGTAGTACGCGCCGGGCGGCTTCCGGCTTCTAGCGTCGCCGGATGACACTTCGGACAGTTGTCGCCGTCCTGGCGACTGTTGCGCTGCTCGGTGCGACGCCGGCTTCTGCTTCGTCGCGGCCCTCGTTGCCCGGGCCCAGCGGTTCCGCGCCGGTCGGTGCGACGGTGCTGCATCTCGTGGACCACGACCGGGGCGGGCGCGAGCTCATGGTCAGCCTGTTCTATCCCGCGGCGGCCGGGCGGCCCGGGCCGGCGGCGCCCTACATGCTCGAGCGGGCGGCGGCGCACTTCGATGCCGTCACCGCCGACGACTATCTGGGACTCGGGCTGCCCGCCGGGCGGGTGGACTGGGCGAGGATCCGTACTGATGTCGCGCTGAACGCCCCGGTCGACCGGCGGGCCGGCCGGCTGCCGGTGGTGCTGTGGTCGCCGGGGCTGGGGGAACCGCGCACCTGGTCCACCACGCTGGTCTCGGCGCTGGCGAGCGCCGGCTACCTCGTGGTGACGATCGACAACACCGGCGAGTCGCCCGAGGTGGAGTTCCCCGACGGCCGGCTGGTCGTGCTGGAAGGGGCCGAGCCGACCGTACCGTGGGTGACGCGGATGATGGCCACCCGCGTCGCCGACACCTCCTTCGTCCTCGACCAGCTCCCCGCCGTGACCGCCGCCGGCCTGCACGGCCGTGTCGACCTGTCCGCGATCGGCATGGCCGGGCACTCCGCCGGTGGCTACACGGCGGCCGCCGCGATGCTGGCCGACCGGCGCATCGACGCCGGCGTCAACCTCGACGGCCTGATGGAGCTCGACCCGCTGCGGCCGGGCGCCGTGCTCGCGCCGGTCGCCGAGCGCGGGCTGGACCGGCCGTTCCTGCTGATGGGCTCCGACGGGCCTGCCGGGGAGAACATCACGGACAGCCCGTCGTGGGCGTCGTTCTGGGCGCACAGCACCGGCTGGAAGGCCGACTTCACCCTGCTCGGCTCGCGGCACGCGTCCTTCACCGACGCCGAGGTGCTGCTGCCGCAGCTGGCCGGGCCCCTGCGGCTGGACCCGGAGGCGGTACGCGACGACATCGGCACCCTCGATCCGGCCTTGGCCGTGCGCACCCAGAGCCGGTACGTCACCGGCTTCTTCGACCGCTTCCTGCGCGGGCGCGACGGTGCCTTCCTCGACGAGCCCGAGCCGGCGTTCCCGATCGCGCGGGCCGGCTGACCCGGTTTCCTCCGCGCCGTGCCGGTGCGGGCGGTTGCTGGCATGATGACGGGTATGCCGACGGAGTCGCTGCACATCGCCGAGTACGTGGATCGCAGCCCCGCCGACGTGTACGCGTACGCGTCGGATCCGACGAACATCCCCGGCTGGGCGCCCGGGCTCGGCACCGCCGTCGAGCGGGTCGGCGACGACTGGTTCGTCGTCACGCCGGACGGGACCCGGGTGCGCCTGACCTTCGCGGGGCCCAACGAACACCTGGTGCTCGACCACGACGTGCACCTGCCGACCGGGGACAGCGTCCACAACCCGTTCCGGGTGCTGCCGCTCGACGCCGGGAGCGAGGTCGTCTTCACGCTGCGGCGCCAGCCCGGGATGAGCGACGAGGACTTCGCCGCCGACCGGGCCGCCGTGGCCGCCGACCTGGCGCGGCTCAAACAGATCCTCGAGAGCTGAGGGTCTTGCGCCAATCTTGAGCGGGCAACCGTCTCGCACCCCGGACGGTCCGGAGCCGCACCTCGCGGTCCCGAGACTCGTCCGGGATGACGACACGACAGGAATCCCAGACCAGTCACCGAGTCCGTGGCCACGTGCGGCGGTCCGCCACCGCCGTGGTCGCCGGCCTCGCCGCCGTCCTGACCGCCGCCGGTACGGGCGTCGCGCCCGCCGAGGCCGCCGTGCCCCAGGCCGCCACGCAATGGGCGTCGCTCATGCGGCAGAGCCTCACCCCCAGCCCCGCGTACGTGAAGCTGGCCGGCACCCTCGCCACCCAGCGCACCACGCTCGCCACCCGGGCCGCGCAGGTGAAGACCCGCACCACCGAGCACACGACCGCCCAGAACGCGCTCGCGGTCGCCGTGGCCAACGACTCGGCCGCCCGTACCCGGTATGCGATCGCCCGCGAGGCCCTGGCCACCGCGCGCAACCGGCTCACCGTGGTCTCGCAGCAGCGGCCCCGCAACGCCGCCGCCGTGACCACCGCCAAGGAAGCCGTCACCGCCCGCGCGAACGCGACCATCATCCGCCGCACCCAGGCGACCGCGGCGGCCACGGCCCTCAAGACCGCGCAGGCCACCGCGAGCACGGCCACAACGAGCCTCGACAGCGCCACCACGAACTACGAGCGCATGGCGACGGCGGTCCGCACCAACCAGCAGCGGCTGGTCGCCCTGGACACGCGCGGCGCGTACACGGCGCAGGCCGCCGGCCTCAGCAGCGCCGTCGTCAACCAGGTCCGCGCCAGCTTCTCCACGGCCGACGCGACCACGGTCGAGGGCATCACCGTGCACAAGAGCGTGGCCTTCGCCTTCGGCCGCATGCTCGCCGACGCCCGCAAGGACGGCATCGTCATGTCCGGCGGCGGCTTCCGCACCAAGCAGCGCCAGATCGAACTGCGCAAGATCAACGGCTGCCCGGACGTCTACACCGCGCCGGCCTCCTCGTGCCGCGTGCCGACCGCGATCCCGGGCCGGTCCCTGCACGAGATCGGCCTCGCCGTCGACATGACGTCGGGCGGCCGCACCCTGACGTCGGGCAGCCCGGCCTTCAAGTGGCTGACCGCGCACGCCGCCGAGTACGGCTACAAGAACCTGCCGTCGGAGGCGTGGCACTGGTCCATCACCGGCGGCTGATCTCGCCGCCGAGCGGCCGCTCCCCGCCGATCCCAGCCTTCGTGGGGCCGGCGGGAAGCGGCGGGGTGGTCTCGCCGTAGAGCCAGTCGTTCAGGAAGCGGGTCAGGTCCTGCCCGGCGACACGGGACGCCAGGGCGATGAAGTCCCGGGTCGAGGCCGACCGGCCGCGGTACTGCGTGACCCACTCCCGCTCCAGCCGGTTGAATCTCGCCGCGCCGAGCTTCTTCTCCAGGGCGTACAGGACCAAGGCTCCGCCCTGGTAGACGTTCGGGTTGAAGACGTGGAAGAACTCGTCGCCGTCCCGGGGCGCGCCCACCGGACCGTTCTCGGCGCGCAGCTGGTCGCTCATCCGGTGGATCGCGGCGAAGTAGGCCGCCCGGTCGGGCAGGCCACCGTAGACGCCGAACGTGCCGGTCTCCTCCGCGTGCAGCAACTCGTAGTAGTGCGCGTGTCCCTCGTTCAGCCAGACGTCCTCCCACGACCACGGCGAGACGCTGTCGCCGAACCATTGATGCGCCACCTCGTGGGTCATCAGCTGGCTGACGCCCATGGCATCGGACTCGGTGAACAGGCCGGTGTCGTACAGCGACAAGGTCTGGGTCTCCAGGCCGCCGCCCAGCTCGGCGTCGACGACCAGGGAGCCGTAGGTGTCGAACGGGTACGGGCCGACCTTGCCCTCCATCCACGTCAGCTGTTCGCGCTCCTGCTCGAGGCGGGGCAGCAGCTGCCCGGCCAGACGACGGGGCACCACGTCGCGGATCGGGGTGGATCCGGCGGGGCGGCGGTCCCGGACGGCGAAGTCGCCGACCGCCACCTGCACCAGCTCGGTGGCCATGGGATTCGCCTCGCGGAAGGTGTCGGTGACGTAGCCGCCTTCGGTGCGCGTGCCGGTACGCACGCCGCTGGCCGTGGCGGTCCAGCCGGCCGGATGCGTGAGGGCGATCGTCCAGGTCGCCTTGTCCCGGGGATGGTTGTTGCCCGGGAACAGCTCCTGCGCGGCGGTCGGCTGCCCGGCCAGCACGGTGCCGTCGGGCGTGGTGAGGAAGCCCATCATCTCGTCGGAGGCGGGGACCGGCACCGTCGGCGTGGCGGTGAAACCGGTGACTGTCAGGGTGAAACGGTGCCCGGCCGGCAGCCGGCGCCCGGGTGTGACGATCAGCTCGGCGCCGTCGCGGGTGAACGCCGCCGGACGCCCCTCCACCGACACCCCGCCGACCGCGTCGCCGGAGAAGTCGAGGTCGAGGCGGGACAGGTTCTGGGTGGCGACGGCGGTGAGGGTGACGGTGCCGGAGACGGTCTGCTTCGGGTCCGTGCGGGCGTGGAACAGCGTCAGTTCGTAGTTCCGCACGTCGTATCCGCCGTTGCCGAGCAACGGATACAGCCGGTCGCCCAGCCCGGCCGAGCCGGGGGTCGCGGCGAGGACAGCCGTGATCAGCGTGGTGGTGAGCCACATCGGATGCTCCAGAGAGGTCGATGACAGGACCGCTCCAGCGTGGGGGAGCGGGCGGCGCGGGAGAACCCGGCGGGCCTTACCCGCGGGGTAGGGACGGCCTTACCATCGACGGCGATGAAGCGCGGTGTCTGGCGGGCCACGGTGCACACGCTGACCGGGCTCCCGGTCGCGCTGCTCGGTGTCGTGGTGCTGGTGGCCCCGGCGCGGGGACGGACCGTGGCGTGGCGGAGCTCGGCCCAGCGGGCCCGGTTCTCCGCCCTGCTCGGCGTCACCGTCGACGAGGGCGCGGCGGCGCGCAAGCAGATCGCGTACCACCTGATCGCCCTGCCGTACAACCTGATCGCCTTCGCCGTCGTGGCGGGGGCCTGGTCGGCCGGTATCGGTCTGCTCGTCGCCGCGGTCCAGCGGCCCGCGCTGATCCCGGCGGCGGCCGGCGTGCCGGCCGCGGCGGCCCTCGCCGCCCGGGGGCTCGCCCGGCTCGATGTGGTGCTGGCTCGCCGTCTCCTCGGTCCCGATGTCACCGAGGCGCTGACCGCCCGCCTGCGGGAGCTGGCCCGGGCCCGGGCGGACACGGTCGCCGCGGCCGACGCCGAGCGCCGCCGGATCGAGCGTGACCTGCACGACGGCGCCCAGCAGCGCCTGGTCGCGCTGGCCCTGAAGCTGGGCCTGACCCGCGCCGCCCTTCCGGCGGGTCCGGCCCGGGACTCGGTCGGTGAGGCGCACGCGCAGGCCAAGGCGGCGTTGGCCGAGCTGCGCGACCTCGTCCGCGGACTGCACCCGGCCGTGCTGACCGACCGCGGGCTGGACGCGGCCCTCTCCGGGCTGGTGGCCAGGCAGCCGCACCCGGTGGACCTGCGTGTCGACGTGGCCCGGCGCTGCCCGCCGGAGATCGAGGCGATCGCCTACTTCGTGGTCGCCGAGGCACTGACGAACGTGACCCGCCACGCGCGCGCGACCAGGGTCGAGGTGGCCGTGGTCCGCGCGCGGGACATGCTGCGGCTCACCGTGCTCGACGACGGTGCGGGCGGCGCGACCGACCGGCCCGGCGGGGGTCTGCGCGGCCTGGCCCAGCGGGCCGGCTCGGTCGACGGCCGGCTGCGGATCGAGAGCCCGCCCGGCGGGCCGACTCTGGTGGAGGTGGTGCTGCCGTGCGGGTCGTGATGGCCGAGGACTCGGTGCTGCTGCGAGCCGGGCTGGTCGAACTGCTCACCGGCGACGGCATCGAGGTGGTCGCCGCCGTGGCCGGCGCGGCCGAGGCGCTGCTGGCCGTCGAACGGGAGCGGCCCGACCTCGCGTTGCTGGACGTGCGGCTGCCGCCCGATTTCAGCGACGAGGGCGTCCGGGCGGCCCTGGTGATCAAGGAGCGGTGGCCGGATGTCGCTGTTCTGCTGCTGTCCCAGTACGTCGAGGAGCGCTACGCCGTCGAACTGCTGACCCGGCCGGCGGGTGGGCTCGGCTACCTGTTGAAGGACCGGGTCGCCGACGTCGAGGAGTTCCTCGAGGCGCTGCGCCGGGTCGCCGGCGGCGGCACCGCGCTCGACCCGGAGGTGGTGGCCCAGCTGCTCGCCCGCCGCCGCGTCAGCCCGCTGGGGCGGCTCACCACCCGCGAGACGGAGGTGCTCGCCACCATGGCCGAGGGCCGCTCCAACGCCGCGATCGCCGACGCTCTGGGGGTCAGCGGGCACGCCGTGGAGAAACACGTGACCAGCATCTTCGGCAAGCTCGGCCTGGCCCCGGCCGGTGCCGACCATCGCCGGGTGCTGGCCGTGCTGCGCTACTTGGAGGAGGGCCGGTGAGCCGGCGCTGGCGAATCGGCGGATCGCTGTACGCCGGGGTGGTGCTGCTGATCGGCGGCACGACGGCCATCACCATGATCAACGGGCGGAGTGCGGACGGCGCCGAGCGGCACGCCGGGGTCGCCCGCCTCGTGGTCTCCAACCCGGCCGGGCCGATCACCGTACGCGGCGGCCGGCCGGCGCTCGTCGTGCACCACCACGCCGAGTGGACCACGAGCCGCCCGCAGCTCCGCGACCGCCGGGAGGACACCGTGCTGATCGTGGACGCCTCGTGCAGCCGGCGCACGGGAGTGACCATTTCGATCAACTGCTCCGTCGCGTACGAGATAGAGGTCCCGGACGGTCTCGACCTGGACCTGTCCGCCGGCGGGCCGATCACCGTCACCGGCGTGACCGGACGGCTGACGACCCGCGCGTCGGACGGCGGCTGAACCAGGTGGCCACGAGCACGGTGGCGAGCGGTTCGCGCTCGGTGCTGCCGAGCGAAGTCACCGCATCGGCCTGATCGACACCGAACCGCCGTTGGCGACGATCGTCCTACGATCGAGCACCGATCGCTCCGAGACACCGTTCGACAACCGCCTCCGCTCGGACGTCGGCCCTGACGGCAAGCTGCTGGAGCTCGTAGTCGAACCACATCAGGAGCCGGCCGAGCCGCTCCTGGCCGAGCAGAGCCGGATCGACCCGGAGTTTCACCGTCAGGGCTTCGCGGCCACCCACTTTGAGATCGAGCCGGGGCCCGGTCTGCCGGGCGGAGCTGACCTGCCGCACCACGGTGCGGGACGGGTCGGACGGGCCCTCAGGTGTGTCATGTCGCTCGAGGTCGTGACCTTGGAAGTTGAAGAAGTTGTCGAACGACGGTTCCGTTCCTCGCGCCTGCAGAACGCGTTCCCGGAAGACATCGAGGTCGTAAGCACCGTGCGAATAGGCGGTGAGGGCGGCCCGGTTCACCTCCGCGGCGACGCCCGTGATGCCGGCTTCCAGCGGTACGCGGGCAACGGGCAGCGCGGAGTACTGGTTCATCGAGCTGACGATGCCACGCCATCGTGGTTGAACCCGGTTCCCCGACTGCAGCGTCAGAGCGAGGTCATCCCGTTCGAACAGCGCGCGAGCAGCGATGGTGTACAGGCACAACATGACGGTGTGGGGGGACGTGCCCAACCGGTGAGCGGCACGGATCAGGGCACGGCGGCTCTGTTCCGACGTCAGAACGGCGGCAATCCTGCCCTCGCGGGGTGCGGCCGGACTCGGGAAGACCTCGGGCGAGAGCTCTTTCAGCAAATCATCGACGCGCCGCACCGCTGCGTCGCGTCTGGCGCGCCACGCCGCTGACCGCTGAGTCACGGCCAGCTCCCGCGGCTGCGGTGGTTCCGACCGGAGCAGTGCCACGTCCGAGCTGTTCCCGACACCCAGGACGGCTCGGATCTCGCCGACGATTCGCTGCAGGCCGGGGCCGTCGGCGACGATGTGGTCCACGACGACACCCAGGAACTTCGGCTCACCGAGGTCGGAGATGAGTACCGCTCGCCAGCACGATCCCGCTTCCCAGTCGAAGCGCCGGCCTGCGGCCTGTCCGGTCAGTTCCTTGGCGTGAGTTTCCGAGCACCCGGGCTCGTCGATCCGCACGATGTCGAGGCTCGCGGCGGTGAGTACCTCCTGCGTGGGTCCCCGGACGTCGTCGACGAAGCGCGTGCGGACCGACTCGTGCCGGCTGGCCACCATCTGGAGAGCGGTCACGACCTCCTGGTCGCGCCGGCCGCGAGGCAGTCGCAGCACGCGGCTCAGGTAGGTCTCCGGCCACCGGTCGAACGGGAGGGTCTGCATCACTCGGAAGACGGACAGCTGCCCGAATGTCAGTGGTGCCGGCGGGGCGCCGGCGCCCTGTGACACCGGTAGGTGTTCCATTGCGAAATTCGACGAACCTGACGACATTGTGCTCCCCTTCTCGCTGTGCGCCGGGATCCTGGATCGTGCTCCTCACCGTTGACGGCTCCGCGAAGGTGGCGGGAGCGCCTGCCGGTCAACTTTGCCGTTCCTGGTCAAGGGCAGGGCGTCCAGCAGGATCACGTCAGCGGGAACCATGTGGGCCGGCAGCTTGCCGGTCAGAAAGGCGCGAATGTCCTGGACCAGGCCGCCGGCCGCGGCCACCACGTAGGCGACGAGCCGTTTCCCGTTCTGCGGGTCACCGTGCGCGACAGTGACGGCCGCCGTCACGTGCGGGTGTGCGAGCAGGGTCGCCTCGATCTCGCCGAGTTCGACGCGGAAGCCGTTGATCTTGACCTGGAAGTCGTTGCGGCCCAGGAACTCGAGATTTCCGTCGGGCAGATATCGGGCGAGGTCGCCCAGGCGGTACATGCGTTGCCCGGTATGCGGGTGGACGATGAACGCGGCCTGGGTCTTCTCCTCGTCGCGCCAATACCCCAGCGCTACCCCGGAACCGCCGACATAGAGGTCGCCTGCCACCCATTCCGGGCGCTGTCGCAGGTGACAGTCCAGTACGTCAAACCATTGGTTCGTCAGTGGCTTGCCGTACGGGATGCTCGGCAGAGTTTCGTCCACATCGCCGATGGGGTGGAAGACCGACCAGATGGAGGCTTCTGTCGCACCTCCGAGACTGACGATCTGAAGGTCTTGTGACGCCAGCGCCCGGATGCGTTTCGGGAGAGTGACCGGGATCCAGTCTCCGCTGAGTAACAAGAGCCGCAGCGACTCGGGCAACCGGCCCCGGAGCGCGAGCGTGTAGCCGGTCAGCATTTCCATCATCGCGGGGACCGAGTTCCACAGCGTCACTCTGTGCTCACGGATCAGGTCGGCCCAGTGCCAGGGCGCTTTGTCGGCGCCGGGATCGGGCATCACCAGGGTTCCACCGACACTGAGCGGTCCGAACAGGTCGTACACCGACAGGTCGAAGCTCAGCGGGGTCATCGCCAGGACTCGGTCGTCCGCACTGACCCGGAACCGGTCGTTGACGTCCGACACCGTGCCCGTCGCCCCACGATGATCGATCATCACGCCCTTCGGCTCACCGGTCGACCCGGAGGTGTAGATGACGTAGGCGAGGTCGGAGACGTCCTGCACGTGTCGCGGCGCCGCGCGGGCCGGCTCGGTCGGCAGGCCTTCGTCCAAGACGACGACTTCGATGCCGTCCGGCCACTCCAGCCCGGCGGCCGAGTCCTGATCGGTGACCGCGATCGACACGGCCGCGTGGCGGAGAAGGTGATGGAACCGTGCCGGCGGGAGATCCGGATCGACCGGCACGTACGCCGCGCCGGACTCGAGAATGCCGATGGTCGCCACGGCCTGCTTCCAGCCTTTGCCAAGAACGATCGCCACCAGAGTGTTCGGGGCCGCGTCCAGGCCCTGGAGCCGGTCGGCCAGGGCCGACGACGCCGCCTGGAGCTGGCCGTAACTCACGCTTCGGCCTTGGGCGATGACGGCCGACCGCTCCGGTACCCGGCGTGCCACTTCCCAGAACCGGTGGTGCAGCAGGCCACCGGGTACCTCTTTGCAGGTGTCATTGACCTGCCGCCGGGCGTACTCCTGGCGTTGCGGCAGCCTGGCCCTGGCCTCGCTGTGCTCGACGAGTTGCGTCAGCACATCCCGGAGGCTCGCCAGTACGTCCTCGGCGAGCCGCGGAATGAACAGACCCTCACGGGAGGTGAGGAGCACGGTGAGGCCGCTGACCCCCGCATCGAGAGCACATTCGAGGCCGGGCCGGGTGTCGGTCCCGGATTCATGGCCGGCGTCCGCGTCGCAGGCCGGGTATTCCCGTTCCGCCGAATTCTCATCGGCGTTGCCGGTCCGCCAGGTGATCAGGACATCGGGAACCGCAGGTTCCGCGCTCGCGCGGGAATGACCGTCGCCCTGGTGCATCCGCCGGTCGAGGTCGCGGGACCGTGACAGGAACGGTGATCGGACATCCGAGTCGATGACCAGCGGCTGCGGCCGTGAGCCGGGGTCCGTCAGGTCCCGGTAGGACACGACGAAGCGTGGCCGGGAGCTCCACAGTGACAAGACATCGCCGAAGGCCTGCACCAGGAGTGCCGCCGGCGAGACGCCTGTGCGATCCGCCAAAGCGACCAGGGATTCGCACGCCGACTCTGCGACCTCGTGGCAATGTTGGGAACGGGTCACCGGCGGCTCCGACACGTGACGGGCTTTCGGTAATTGGAGGGGTGAATCCACAGCGATGCCTCTCTCACTGTTGTGATCGCGGAGACTGCCCACAGTCAAAGTGCACAGGGACGACAGCGGCGGGACCAACGTCTCGACCTGGGGTTTCGTCGGCGTCTCAGGCGGGAGAGCGCCATGATCGTCGCGGACTGTCGAGGTGCACGACATGCTGAGACATCGATCGGAGGCAGCATCCGGCCGCCCAGGGACAGCATTGCGGTGATGCCGCCGAGGTGTGTGCGGATGTTTACACGGCGGGGGCAATGCTGTTTGCTGACTTCAGCAGTCGGCCACGCTGACCGTCCAGACGGGAAAATCGTCTTGAATGATCTTGACTGGTTCCTTGGTCCGGAGTGGACTTTCATGCTGACGCGGCGCCGGCTCACCGACTCGGCTGTCCCGTCGTCGTCCCACACCGGCGAAGATGAACCCATCGTGTCCGCGGAGGACGATCGGGACGACACCGAGTCGTCCGGTCGTCCATCGGCCGGTCCGCCACAGCCTCTCTGAACCACAGAGGTGGGTGGCGCTGGTCTCCGTGCGTGGATCACCGTCGTCGACACGGACAGAGTCGTGAGGGCCGGCGCCTCGGCTGCGCCGGTGTCATTGCCGGCCGAGGCTCTCGTCGCTGTCGGCCTCGTCCAGCTGGGAACGCACCTTGTCGGACTCAGGGTGGTCGGCATGGGACACGATGTTCTGGAGGCCGGCCACGACGCCGCGGAGGGAGGACGGCGGTCTGTTGCTGCTGGGCATTCGGTGACCTTTCCTTCGACCGGTTACCACCGAGGAGCCGCGAGACGCGCAAATCGCTTGCGAAGAATGGATACGACCGTGCACGTCACCGGAACGTTGACAACCTTCTTGTGCCATTTGCGGGTTGCCTTCTTGGCGGCCACCCCGCATGACCGCTCGGCGAGGCGATAAAGAGAGAACCACAAGAACCGGCCCGGGGCCCACATAATTCGACAAACAGATCGATAGTCATCCATTTCATTGCTAGGCCGCGTATTCCCCGGGTGCGGAGAACCGCACGCAGTGACGGAAAGCATACGGTGGTGTCGGGGTGGCAGATCATCACCACGCGCAATCTAGCATCATTCATCGATGACCGTCACGCACCATGGGCAACAGTCACGCGTTCGCGTAGCCCTGCAGCAGGCCGTGCTCGACGATCGGGAGAATGTTCGCGCCTTCGCTCAGGAGAACCGGCTCAGCCAGCAGGCGGCGCAGCGGGCCCGTCGCCATCGTCCGCAGGGCCAGGCGGGGCATGTCGGTCCTCAGGCGCTGGCTGAGGTCATCATCGTCGGGCAGGTGTGCACGCAGAACGAACCCAGCGGCGAAGCCGCTCAACCAGAATTCTCGCCGCAGGTCGGCGCCGATGGCCGGCGTCCGGCGCGGTCGTACCTCGTCGGCCAGGGCATGGAGGGTGCGCAGGTCCCAACCTCGTCCCCGGGCCCAGCGGAAAACGGGATCTCGCTCCCACCGGCCCCTTCCGCCGGCGCGGGACAGCATGAAGGACACCAGGTCGTCCCGGGAGTGATAGGGCAACAGCGCGGGATAGGCGAGTTCGTCCGGGGTGCCGACGAGGGTGGTCTCCGGCGCCGGCAGCTGACCGGCGTAGCACGCCGACCGCCGGGGACCGCGGACTTTGCCGTTGGGCAGCAGGCTCGGAACCACCGGAACGTCGTGCTCGACCAGATTGGGCACCAGGACATAGGGGGTCTCGCCGCGTTGTTCCAGGTAGGACGCCAGTAGGAAGGCGTCTCGCCGCTCCGGCCCGCCCAGGGCGGCCTCCAGGTGATCCGCGAATCCGCGTGCCACCTCCGCCGGGAGGAGCACTGCGGGTGCGGGCATGAACTCGTCGACCACGGGTGCCCACGGGCACCCCGCGATGGCCGCGAGGCGGGCGGACTGCCCGCTCAGCGAAGCCCACTCCGCAAACAGTGAGAAGCAGGCGGACGGGCGTGCCCGGACCGCTGTTGTCAGCATGGCGGCGAAGTTGGCGCACGGCAGGACGTCGTCCTGCAGGACCAGATGATGGGTGGCGCCGGGAGCGATGCTGTTCCAGGCCCGTGCGGCCGTGCGCAGGGCCAGTTCCGGCGAGGGCTCGCCGTCGCCGCCCGTCACCACCCGCACGTCCATGTCGGACAGTGACGCCCGCACTCGGCTCGCACTCGCGACGCGCTCGACATGCGACATGATGACAACCGATACGGAGATGGGGTCCGGCCCCCCGCATACCGTTTGAGCACTGTGGACGTCAAACAAGATTGAATCCCGTCAAGTGGTGTTGAAATTTGACACGCAGTCCGGGTACAGTCGAAGTCATTGCGGTCACGGAGCGCAATTGTACTGGAGCACACCTTCCAGACTCCGAGAGCCTCTGAAAGGACGTCGTGAGCGCGCCGATCGATCACGTCGAAATTGCTGTCGTTGAGATTCCTTATCGAGTTCCGTACCGCACTGCTACGAACATCACCCCCAAGGGCAGGCACGTTGTCCTTCGTGTGGAGACGGCTGATGGAACAGTCGGATGGGGCGAGACGGGAATCATCTCCAGCGGATATCCCGCTCAGGGTGACGCTCCGGAAACAATAGCGGCGGTGCTGGAATCATATTTGGCCCCGATGCTCCTGGGCCGATCCGCGTGGGAACCGTTGGTGACGCTTTCCGCCGTGGACGGTGTCATTCGCGGTCATCTTTTCGCGAAGGCCGCGGTGGACCACGCGCTCTTGGACCTGCAGGGCAAGCTCCTCGGCGTCTCGCTCGCTGTGCAGCTGGGCGGGCAATTCCATGCGTCCTACGGTGTCAGCCGCAGCTTGCCGCTGGCCGAGCCGCAGCAGGTCGCCGCCCGCGCCCGCGATCTGCGCGACGAAGGATACGCACGTCTGACCCTCAAGGGGTCCGGGGACGTGGCCATGGATGTGGCCTGCTTCCGCGCGGTCCGCGAGGCGCTGGGTCCGGAGTTCGAGTTGGAGATCGATCCCAATGGATCCTATCAGGCCAATGACGCGATACGGATGATCCGGGCGCTCGAGGACTATGGGCTCCTTGCCGTCGAGCAGCCCACACCGGGCGCCGATGTCTGGGCGCTGGCTCAGGTGAGGGCGGCCGTGCAGATTCCCGTCATCGCCGACGAGAGCGTGTTCTCCGAGACCGACCTCCGCCACGTGATCTCCCTCGGCGCCGCCGACGTGATCTGCCTGAAACCCTTCAAGTCCGGCGGGGTCCTGGCTTCGCGCCGGCTGCAGCACGCTGCCGAGTGTTCCGGCCTGCAGGTCAGTACGGGCAGCATGCATCCCTTCGGCATCGGCACGGCCGCGTTGCACCACTTCGCCTCCAGCATCCCGGTCCTGGCCACCACGGGGTACGGCAGTCCGGCCGAGCGCTTCGTCGACGACATCGTCGACGAGGCCTGCTATTCCTTCAAGGAAGGCGTCGTCACGATCGGAACCGATCGTCCCGGCCTGGGTGTCGTGGTCAACGAGGACAAGGTGCGCAAGTACTCCTCGCGGCGGGCTGTCGTGAGCGCCCGCCGATGATCGCGGACCACATCATCGTCGTCGACTGCACCCTCCGCGAGGGCAACCAGTCTCCCGGCACCGCCTTCGATCCGGTCAACTCGGTAGTCGTGGCCGCGGCGCTGCACGCCGCCAATGTGCAGCACGTCGAAATCGGTCACCCCAGCGCCTCGGCGAACGAACGCGCCCGCACCGAAGCCGTGGTGAGAACTGGGTTGTTCACCTCCGTCATGGGCCACTCGCGGGCGCATGCATCCGACATACGGGCGGTCGCGGATACCGGCGCCTCGTGGGTCGGCATTTTTCTCGGCGTCAACGAATACTCCCAGCGCTTCCGGCTGCGACGGGATGCCGCCGAGATCATCAGCACGATCGGCCCGTCTGTGGCTCTGGCGCGCAGTCTCGGTCTGAGGGTGCGGTACACCGTCGAGGACGCTTCCCGGACGCCCTATCCGGACATGCTGAAGGCCTACCTCGTGGCCATCGACGCCGGAGCCGAACGCGTCTGCTTCGCGGACTCGGTGGGAATCTGCGACCCGGCCGAGGTCCGCAGCGTCATCTCCGCCTTGCGCCGAGACCTTCCGCCCGTCGATCTCGAAGTCCACTTCCATGACGACCGCGGGCTGGCGCTGGCCAACACGCTGGAAGCGATCGGATCGGGGGCGACGCATGTCTCGTCCTCCGTGAACGGCCTGGGCGAACGGTGCGGCATCGTGGATACGTGCATGCTCGTGGCGAACCTGCACCATCTCGGTGTCCCCTGCGGGGTGGACCCCGCAACCCTGTACGACCTGAGCCAGACTGTCGCCGAGGCTGCGGGCGACGATCCGGGGTTGCGCCGCCCCGTGGTCGGACGGCACAGTTTCACGCACACGGCTCGGTTGCATCAGGTCGCGGTGCGCCGGGAGCCGGCATGCTACAACTGGCGCCCGCCGGCTGAATTCGGGCGGTCCGCCACGATCCAGTCATGATCGCTTCGCCGGGCCGGCCGATCGGCCGCGCGGAAAGACATGTCACCGGTCCTTCCACACCCGCGGGTTGAAATCTTGCCAGTAAGCACCTTCCTCCGCCAGCTCGTACCGCCGGCCGGACCCGCCCGGGTCCTCGGCACCATTACCCTGGTCAATACGACCGGCTCCGGCCTGTGGATCACTTCCAGCGCCTTGTACGCCACAGTCGTGCTGGGACTGTCGGCCACGGAGCTGGGCGTCGCACTGACGTGTTCGGCACTGGCCTCGTTGCTGTCCAGCACACCGTTCGGATACCTGGCCGACCGGCGCGGACCACGGCTGCTGCAGGCCGTCTTCTACCTGTTGCTCGCCTCTTTCTCCGCAGCGATGATCTTCGCGCAGGGTTTCGTCGGCTTCCTCGTCGTGTCTGTGTTGACCGCTCTGGCCGATGCGGCGCAGCGCGGTGCGCGGCAAGCCCTGATCGCCGGACTGGTTCCGCGGGACGAGCGGGTTCGTACCCGCGCGATCTTCCGTTCGCTGGCGAATGTCGGTATCACCCTCGGGTCGGCGCTGGGCGGGATCGGATTGGCGGTCGGGACGCCCATGGTGTACCGCGTCCTCATCCTCGGCAACGCCCTCAGCTACGTCGTCATCGCGCTGATCGCGCTGCGTCTGCCGCATCTCGCGCCGATTCCCCACAAGCCCTCGGAACCCCGCCTCACCTCCCTCCGCGACAAGCCGTTCCTGGCGTTCGTCGTGCTGGACGGGCTGATGTCGATGCACGGAGGGATTCTTCAGATCGTCCTTCCGCTCTGGATAGTCCAATTCACCCGGGCCCCGCACTGGCTGATTGCCGCCTGCATGGTTCTCAACGCCGTCATGGTGGTGCTCCTTCAGGTCAGGATGTCGCGCGGCACCGAGGGCACCGCCGGCGCGGTACGCGCCATGCGCTGGTCCGGGCTGCTCGTCGCCGGCGCCTGCGCCATCTTCGCCCTGACGTCGCGCGGTCCTACTCCTCTCGTGGTCGCTCTCATCATCGGCGGTGTTGTTCTGCACGGCCTCGGTGAGTTGCGGCAGTCGGCCGCGGGCTGGGGACTGTCCTACGGCATGGCACCGCCTGACGCACCCGGCCAGTATCAGGCGACCTACGCGATGGGGGCCCAGCTGGGCCGCATGATCGCCCCCATGGTCCTGACCGCCCTGGTCCTGGTGTGGGGGCCACCGGGATGGCTGGCGCTCGGCCTGCTGATGCTCTTTCCCGCCGTCGCCATCGGTCCCGTCGTCGCGTGGCACCATCACCGGCGCGCGCGTGGTGCCGGGGACGGTTCTCATGACTCGTCCGCTGGTGCGGAGGTCTCAGGCAACGAGGTCCGTCAAAGCCTCGCCCACCCGCCGGATGTGATCTCCCCGGAGAACGCCGAAGTGGTCGGTGGCAGCCCGGACGGCCTTCGGAGCCGGCTTGATCCAGGACAGCCAGCTCCGCACGCCGGCGTCGTCGAGTTCGGCCGCGACTAGGAGGGCCTCCGTGGTGACGGGGGCATCGGCGACATAGGCAGCGCCGGCTGCCCATTGGCGGCGGAACGTGTTCCATCGCTGCGACAGGACGTCGGGCCGCACGTCATGGCCCGCCGTCCGCAGCCGGGCGGCGAGCGCGAGCAGGGCCAGTTCGACGTTGTCAGCGGAGACGGAAGGGGCCAGGTCCGCCGCCCTGCCGCCCAGCGACGCGCACACCATGACGACGAAGGCCCGGAGCTCCTGCAGGAGCGCATCCGGGTGGGTGACGGCGCCGGTGGGCGGTGCGGAGTCGATCACCACGAGGGCGGGAGCCGCAGCGTCGTACTGGAGGACCATCTCGTAACCCACGAGCCCGCCCACGGACCATCCGCAGATGACGTCGGGCCGTAGTCCTTCGGCGTCGAGGTCCTGGCGGTACCTCTGGGCCATGGTGGGCACCGTGCGGAGCGCCTCTCGCTCCTGCGACCAGGTGACGCGCCATCCGGACGGCAGTGCCGCGACGAGTTCACGAAAGTCGTTCGGTGTGCCGCCCGCGCCTCCGATCAGATGCAGGTGGTGCCCCTGGCCCTCCCGGACCGGCACCACGGTGCTCGCCGCCGTGGCCGGCTCGGAACGGTCCCGTCCGACCAGTTGGGCCACGATCTGGCCGTACGTCGGAGCAGCCAGCCAGGCCGGCAGGTCGAGGCTGACGTCGGCCCGTTCGGCCAGGGCTGCCACGAACATCACGGCGTTCAGGGAATGCCCACCGGCGGCGAAGAAATCGTCATCGGCGCTCTCCGGGGGAGACCCCAGCATCTCGGTCCACACCGTCGCGACCAGACCGGTCATGGACGACTCCGACAGGCTCTGTGCGGTGGGTGGGGCACCGGTCGGCTGCGGACGACGACGTACGGATCGGGTCGTCAGTGGCAGTGACACGATCGGATCCACCGGCGCGGCGCAGAGCACCGTTTCGATGTCCTGGAGCAGGGTGAGGATCGTGCTCTCCTCGAAGCGCACCGTGCTGTACTCCACCTCGGCCGTCAGGGCGCTGTCACTGTCCCAGTAGGTCAGCGCCAGGTCCGTCCGAGCGGTGCGGCTGGGGCTGGGGCGTTCGAACAGGGCCGTGTCCCCCAGGCTCACATCCTTCTGGGAGCCGATGTAGTTCAGCAGCACTGGGGTCGTGCCGCCGAAGTCTGTGCGGAGCTCCTCGGTGAGTGCCGCGAAGACCAGGGAGAACGGCGCCGCCTGATGCCGCAGGATGTCCACCACCCGGCTCCGGCACCGTTCGACCATCGTCGCGACCGTGTCCCACGCCGTGGCAACCTCCCGCACCACACAGTTGTTCGCCAGGTAACCGACCAGATGCTGGTCGGACCGGCTCATCCGGTTGGCCGTGATGACGCCCAGACTGACGTCCGGTCCGGCGCCGCCCCGCGCCAGAGTGATCATCAAGGCGGCCAGCATGACCGAGAAAGGGGTTCCCGCGGTTGCCTGTGCCAGCTCCGAGAGTCCTCGCACGGCCCGGGGGCTGAAGGCGAAGGTGACCATGGCTCCGGCCGATCCCGCCCCGGCATGCCGGTCGTGGTCGGGATGGACGGTGGTGGCGACCGCGCCGTCCAGGCGGCGTCGCCAGTAATCGATCTCCGACGGCCAGCCCCCCGCGGCACGGCGTTCCTCCTGCTCGGCGGCATAGTCCTGAAATCGTGGGGCGGCTTCGGCGAACGCGGCCGGAGCGGCCCGCGAGAAGCCCTCGTAGAGCACGGAGAGCTCGTCGAGAAGGATCTCGAGGGCCCATCCGTCGACCGCGGCGTGATGCCCGGCCAGCAGCAACTCGTCGCGGCCACCGACGCGAGTGACGACCAGACCCACCAGCGGAGCGTGATCGAGGGGGATCGGCCGATAGTGAATCTCCTCCGCCACGGCCTGGAAGAGGGCGTCAGGTGACACGTCCGTGGGATCGCCGAACTCGATCAGCTCGACGGCCGCCGGAGCATGCTTCACGAATCGCAGTCGCAGTGTCCCACCGTCGCGGTGGAACGACATCCGGAGCGCGTCGTGCCGGTCCACCAGAGCTTGATATGCCATTCGCAGGACCGCCACGTCGATGGGGGCGCCGGCCGCGAACCGCCGGGTGATGGTGTACATCGAGGCGTCCTCGGCGCGCTGACAGAGCCACCACAACGCCTCCTGCTGGGCGGTCGGGGCGGTCACGGCGAAATCGGGAGTCATCCTGCTGCTCCTTGCGATGTGGTCGGCCTCGCCGGGTCAGCGAAGAGGTGTGCCGAGCTCCGAGGCGAGATGTCTGCGGTCCACCTTGCCGACGGGGGTCAGTGGGATCGATTCGCGATGACGGATTTCCCGCGGACGCATGTAAGCGGGCAGCACGCTCAGGAGATGGGCGAACTCGGCGCCCGGAATTTCCTTGCCGGTGTACACGCCGTGCAGCTCGATCTCCCCGTCGTCGGCAGTCACGGCCACCACGACGACGGCCACCACCTCCGGATGCCCGCGCAGCACCGACTCGATCTCGCCCAGTTCGATCCGGTGTCCCCGGATCTTGACCTGGTCGTCGATACGCCCGAGATGGATCAGCGCGCCGTCTTCCAGGCAGCACCGGTCCCCGGTTCGGTAGTACGCACTGTCGGCGACCGTCTCGGCTGTGCCGTCGTCCTGAGCACCATCTACTGCCCGGACAGCGACGAAGCGCCCGCTGTTCTGAGCGGCGTTCAGATAACCGTCGAAACGCTGCACGCCGCGAATGCAGAGTTCGCCGTCGGATGGCACCGGCCGTTGGTCGTCGTCGAGGAGAATCCACTCCGCGCCGGGGAACATCGGCCCGAGCGGGACCGACCCGTTCGATGAACGGGGCCACCTCGAGCGGTCCTGGGGGAGCTGGTAGTCGGTGACGAAGACGGTGAGCTCTGTCGGCCCGTACGTGTTGTGGACGGTTGCGTTCGGGGCTGCGGCACACCACGCCTCAGCCTGATCGACGGTCAGTGTCTCCCCACCGAAGACCGCACAGCGCACGGTGGGCATGCTGCCTGGCGTGAGTGCCCGGAACTGCCGGGCGAAGGAAATGATCGACGGAACCGACATCCAGTGCGTCAACTTCCTGGCGTTCGCGTACCGGACAGGCGTGAAGACGTCGGCGGGCTCCGGCACGCACAACGTGGCGCCCGATCCCCAGGTGCCGAATATCTCGAGCAACGAAGCATCGAAGGACATCTCGAACATCTGGCTCGTCCGGCATCCGGGACCGAGCGCGTAGCGGTCGATGGCGTGTTCCAGGTAGGCCGAGATGCTCTCGTTCCGGATGGGAACGCCCTTCGGGCTCCCTGTCGTGCCGCTGGTGAAGATGATGTACGCGAGGTCCTTGGCGGCGGCACGGGTCACACCCGGAGTCCTCGGTCCGGGCATCCGGGCCGGCACCTCGGCGAGATCGAAACCTGTCATGTCCAGCAGGCGTGGACCCCGCGGTCCCTCGTGGACCTCCGTCAGGGCTCCGGAGGTCGCGTCGACGACCGTGATGTCGACTGCAGCCTCGTCGATGATGGCGTAATTGCGGATCGGCGGTGCGGCCGGGTTGAGCGGGACCACGGTGGCGCCCAGCCGCAGGGCGGCGACGTAGGCGACATAGCCGGGGAGGCCGCGCGATGTCAGCAGGCCGACTCGCGACGGGACACCGGCCGCGGCCGCACAGATGCGCTCCGCCATCCAGGCGGCGGCCCGATCCAGCTCGGCGTAGGTCAGCGCCGTGGTGCCGATCTCGAGTGCCACCGCGTGCGGATGGGAAGCCAGGGATGTCGCGAACCACCCGTACAGACTGCGTGATGTCATGACAGGATCCCAGCGGGAAGGCCGGCGAGGTGGTGCCACCCCGGCGGCGGCGGACGGCGCGTCATACGGTGCCCGACCGGTCACGGACGAGGCCGGCGAGAGCGGCAACAGTCGGGTCTCTGAAGAAGGCACCCACGTCGACGACAGCCCCGTACCGGTTCTCCATCCTCCCGAGGGCGACGAAGATGTTCAGTGAATGTGCCCCGTACTGCAGGAGCGACCGGCCGGGATCGATCGTGTCGACGCCCAGGATCTCGCCCCACAGCGCCGCGAGTTCCCGCTCGGTGTCGTCACGACAGGTGGCAGCGGACGGGGCGGCGGCGGTGTTCGCCTCGGCGATGAGTGTGTGCGAGAGACCGGCCAGCACGACGCGGTCGGTCTTGCCGGTTCCCGACACGGGCACGTGATCGATGTTGAAGATCCACTTCGGCAGCATGTACGCCGGAAGAGAGGCACCCAGTTTCCGGCGCACTTCGTCGTGGTCCGGGTTTGCTCCCGGCGCGGCCCGCAGAAAGAGAACGAGGTCGGCATCGGAGTCGGTGCGCCGGGCGACCGCAACCGCCTCCTGTACGCCGTCGACACCGGTGGCCGTCGTTTCGATCTCACCGAGTTCGACCCGGTAGCCGCGGATCTTGACCTGCGTGTCGAGCCGGCCGAGATAGACCAACACCCCGTCCTCGTCCCGGATCACGTAGTCGCCGGTGCGGTACATGCGGCCGCCGTCGCCGGCGAAGCGGTCCTCCACGAAACTGGCGGCGGTCCGCTCGGGGTCGTTCAGATAGCCGTCGGACAGGCAGCTCCCGGCGAGATACAGCTCACCGGGAACCCCGGGTGGCGCCAGGTGGCCGGTGGCGTCGACCACGTAGGTGACGACACCTGGCATCGGGCGGCCGATGGGGACGTGAGCCGGCCACTCGTGCTCGCCGGCCGGCAGATGATGAGCGGTGACCGCATGGGTCTCCGTGGGACCATAGATGTTGACGAGTTCGCAGTGCGGCATCTCGGCGAGGAATTTCCGCACGACGTCGTCGAGCACCAGCTGTTCGCCGCCGGCACAGATGTGACGCAGCTCCGGGAGGGCGACGCCGGCCCGGAGAGCCGACAACACGAACGGACGCAGCGCCGCGGTGGGCAGGAAGAGGTGACTGACCCGCGCCTCACGGACACGTTCCACCAGTGCCGGGAAGTCCCTGCGGTCGGCCGGTTCCCGGGCGACGACCACTCCGCCCGCTGCGAGGACGGGGAAGATCTCCAAGTACGAGACGTCGAAGGAGAGGGGCGCGTACTGGAGATACCGGGTGTTCTCGTCCTGCCGCAGCGCCGCGTGCTGCCACGCCGCCAGGATCAGCAGCGGGCCCTCGCCCATCAGCACGCCTTTCGGCCGGCCGGTCGAGCCGGAGGTGAACATGACGTAGGCGGGCCCGCGGGTGGGGTCTCGCCCGACCCGGGGCTTCCCGTTTCCCCGGACGGCGAGGTCCGGCGCCGTCATGGTCCGGACCCCCGCCAGCTCGATCCCCGCGCCGATCATGATGCGGCAGCCGGCGATCCGCACCATGGTGTCCAGCCGATCGACGGGCAGGGCCGGATCCAGCGGCACAAAGGTCGCGCCGCATCGGAGCACGGCGAGAATGGCGCTGACGGAATCACTCAGCCGGTCACCGGCGACGGCCACGAAGTCACCGGCCGACACGCCGGACTGCGCCAGTCCGGCCGCGATGTCCTCCGTCGCCGCCATGAGTTCGCGGTAGGTCAGCCGGCGGTCCTTCTCCTCGACCGCCGTGGCGTCGGGAAGGCGCCTGGCGGTGGCGTCGATCCAGTCGACGAGCCTGGCCCCGTCGGCCAGGCCCGCCGGCGGGCAGGGCACGGGCGGCAGCGGCTGGACGGCGTCGCGGAACAGATCGGCCACCGTGCGCGACGCGTCGTCGCAGGCACGGTCGAGGGCCTCGCGGAAGGAGTCGAGGATCTGCCGGGCTGTGGCCCCGGAGACGAGCGACGTGTCGTACTCGAGGTCGAAGCTCCACGTGTCGCCGATCCGGGAGGCGCCCAGCCACAGGTCGAACTTCGCCCATCCGGTGGCCGGCTCGTGGACGCCCGTGACCGCGTCGCCCGGCCGGTCGTCGCCGGTGTCCTGCATGGCCAGCAGGCATGAGAACAACGGGTTACGGTCGCCGGTGCGCTCGGGCTGGACCGCAGCGACCACGTCCTGCAGGGCGATGTCGGCCCTGGAGCGGCAGAAGTCGACGGCGTTCCGAACCGAGGTACCGAGAAACTCCTTGACGGTACTCGCCCACGGGATCTCCACCATGACCGGGAGGGTGTTGACGAAGAAACCGCAGAGATCGTAGGAACCAACCGTGCGTCGCGCGTTGAACGGGCTGCCGACCAGCACGGTCGACACTCCGCCGTGCCGCCCGAGCACCGCGCCGAAGACTCCGGTCAGAAATGTGTAAGGGCTGACGGCCAGGCTCCGGCAGGCCCGGTCGAACGTCGCACTCTCCAGCGGATCGAGGCGCAGGGGCCGGCGCGCCCCTCGGTGACTCGGCTCGGCCGGTCGATGGGGACCCGGTGCCAGGACGAGCGGCGGAACCAGGCGTAGTTCTCGGGACCAGTCCGCCAGCAGGCCGGGAAGGTCCCGCAGCGTGCGTGCCTCCGCCTGCGCCGACAGCTCTCGTACGTAGGCGGCGTCCCGCTCGGCCCCGCGCGTGTGGAGGTCGTTCTGCGTTCGGTGGCCGGTCAACGTTTCCTCGAGATCGCGCATGAGAGGACCGAGCGACATGCCGTCGAAGACCACGTGGTGGAGACACAGCACGATCCTCGCCGCGCTGCCGTCACGGGTGCTCACGTAGCCGAAACGGTACGGCGGCCCGATGGTGAGATCGAAGGGTTGCCGCGCGAGTTCGTCGATGAGCAGGGCGGTCGCACGCTCGTAGTCCGGGTGCTCGGCAGTGTTCCGCATGATGGTGACGTCGCCCGGCTTCGGACGTGGGCCGAGCCAGGTAGTGATGTCCGGCTGAAGCCGGAACACCTGGCGCAGAGCGGGTTGCAAGAAGACGAGGTCGATGATTGCCGACCTGACTCGTTCGAACGGCGTCCCCGCGGCGAGTTCGAACTGAACGATCTGGTTGTAGACCTCGGGGCGCTGGAGCCAGCGGTCCGCCACCAGCAGACCCCTCTGGGAAGCAGCGACCGGAAAAGTGACGTGCTGTTGCCCGTCGGGCATGGTGCGCTCCATCGTGTGGCGGGAACGGGACGGTGTCAGACCGGGGGATCGGCCGGCGGGGCCGAGGCCAGCTGACGTAGCCATGCCTTGAGCTCACCGACGGTACGGATCGCCGCCAGCTGCGAGGCGTCGATCTCCGTGTCGTTCGACGGAGCCACCTGCACCGCGAGGCGCAACAGCGTCAACGACTCGATCCCAGCCTCGTTCAGAAGGGTGGAGTCGTCGAAGGCGCCGTCGGCGTGCCTGGCAATTCTTTCGTCGAGGCCTTCCCACGTGAACGACATGGCGATTCATCCTCTTGTTCACTGTGAGTTGCGGGGTCGAGAAGCGGCGTTCTGGCCCGCGCGGTGTCCCGCTCCGGCGATAAGACGCGGGTCATCGGCCAATCGACCATATCCTGTGTCGGCCGAGGTGCGGAAGGCGACAAGCCGAATTGGCTGACATCATTCTAATCCGATGTCGGTCGCTCCGGGTGCACCCGGGGAAACGTCGGTGCGTTCCGGAGGCTTTCGTTGCTGGTGAGACCCCTTGAGGCGCGCACTCCGGCAGTCCGGCGGGAGAAGACATGGATCGATCCCTTGCGGACACTCACCGTCCTCCTTACTATCTGTCTAGGCCCGTCGTCGACGTGTACGGCACAGTCCGAATCGCCGGGCCGGCGGATCATCGCTACCGTCGGAGCCGTGGTCGCATTCGGTGCGACCTGGTCGATGTCTTCCCGCCGGCATTTTTGTGGCACCTGTCAATGGCTTTCGGAACGTCGTCCGGGAATCGCGCCGAATCGGGGGAGATGTGCGCAGCGGATGCTCCTGACCAGCACCTGAACAGGATCTGACCGGCTCCGGCCGGGGACGCGTGGGGCACCGCCGGACGTCACAGCGCGCTGGGCCGCATTTCCTGGAGCATCGGCGCGCCCGGGGCTTCGGCAAGCGGCGATCACTTTTCCGTCACATGATTTCCCCGTGGACATCTGCCCGTCAGGACCGAGACAGGCGGAACGGCACCGTGTTTCCGAATCAGCCGTTCACCACTCACGAGAGGAACAGCTTCGTGGACGTACTGGAAAAAGCTGCACAGGATTATGCGACCCAGGGCTTCGCCATCATCCGCAATGTCGTTCCGCCGGATCTCCTCGAAGAGACCCGCAGTCACGTCGAGTGGCTTTCGCGCAAGTACCCCGACCTGCGTCCCGAGCATTTCCACCACCCGCTGATACGTAACGACGCATTCTGGGTCCGGCTGGTGACCGATCCCCGGCTGGCCAGGATCGGGCAACATTTCCTCGGCCCGGACATCGCCTGTTTCACGGCTCACTACATCTGCAAGCCGCCCCGCACCGGTCAACCGGTCCTGTGGCACCAGGACGGCGCTTACTGGAAATTGACACCGATGGAGGCGCTGACGGTGTGGGTGGCTGTGGACGAGAGCACCACGGAGAATGGCTGCCTGCGCATCATCCCCGGTAGCCAGGAGATCCCGCTCTACAAACCCTCGTCCCGCACCGACACGCCGAACATGCTCTATTCGTCCGCCGACCAGCAGCTGGTCGACCGGTGGGCCGAGGAGCGCGGGATCGTGGACATCGAGCTGAATCCCGGTGATGTGTCGATCCACCACCCCCACATCCTGCACTGCTCGGAGGCCAACACGTCAGCGAAGCGTCGCTGCGGGCTCGACATCGGTTACATCTCGACGTCGACCCGGATCAGCAGTGACGGCCTGTACCTCGACCCGATCCTGGTCAGCGGCCAGGCGAGGGAAGGAATCAACAAATACCGGCGGTACCCGCTGTACGAGCCCGGCGAGTCCATCCCGTTCAGCGGTCACGAGGACTGGAACACACGCCTCCACGGAGGAGCTGCCCACCTCGCTGATCCCGGTGTGCCGGCTGATGAATCACCGCTCGCGACGACCCAGCGGATGATCGCCCGCCTCAGGGAGGGCACCGTCGCTCAGTGACGGCTGTCGTTCGCGCACCCCGGTGACACCCCGGTCCGGCAGCTCGGTCAGTGTGGTGATCAGCCCTCGCCAGACCGGATCGCTGTCGAGCCCGATGCGGGATCCCTTGCGCAGCATGGCTATCGGCCCGCGCTCGAGGTACAGGTACGGCATGCCCGCTCGCGCGGCGGCCTTGCCGGTGGTGTCGAGCCTGTGGCTGACGAAGACCGTGCCGGGACCGGTTTGTGCCGCCAGGCCGGCGAAGAACCGGGGCTCGGCACTTCGTGCGCCGAGGTCGGCCGACGACAGCACGGCATCGACCGGCAGAGCCAGGGCGCGCAGCTCGGCCTGCTCGGCGGCTGTCATGTTCCCGGCGATCAGTACCGCGTGGCCCTGTCCTACCAGCGCGCTGATCGCCGGGAACACGTCCTTGTGGAGGGTGTCGCGGGTCAGCCGGACCGAGTCGCCGGCTGCGCGCCGCCGCTCGATCTCCTCGTCGATGTCGAAGCCGGGCCGGAGGACGGCGAAGACCTCCTTGAAGGGCCGCCCTCGCTCGAGCAGGCCCCCCAGGGTGGCGATCAGGGTGAAGGGCGGCACGTCCATCCACTTCGCCCAGGTGAACCACTGCTCCGTCTCGTCGACGATGGTCTCTCCGGTGTCGAGGACAAACGTGGTCATGCGGCAACGTCCGCTAACGCGTCGGCGCCGGTGGTCTCGTGGCGGCCGGCCGCTCCTGCGGTGACAGCAGCCGCCAGCAGTGGCGCCACGCGGCGGGGCAGAGACAGCAGGAGCCGGTTGCTGAGGACACGCCGGAACGGCCCGGCCGCCATGGTTTGCAGCGCGGCGAGCGACACCGCCGATGTCACATCCGGGTACCCCGCGCGGCCGTTACCGGCGTCGGCGACCGTCCAGCCCGTGGCAAGTGCGCCGAGCACCGACTCCTTGAGCGAGTCGTAACCGACGGGCTGGTCGCTGACCTCGATGCCGCTGTCCCGGACCAGCTGCCGGAACATCGCGTCGAGACGGTCCAGCGACCAGCCGTGCCGTCCGAACCAGGCGAACACCGGCTCGGTTCGCCACCCGTATGCGGCGTCGCGGTCGAAGCAGATGCTCGCCACCAGGTCGTGGGGAGAGTGATACGGCAGGTTGTCCGGGAGCCGCAGGACGCCCTCGGCCCAGCGCGGCGGAGGTTCCGGGTCGTTCGAGAAACAGGCCGTTCGGCGCGGGCCGCGGACCTTGCCGTTGGGCAGCAGACTGGGCTGTGGTGGATCGTCGTGCTGCACCAGGTTCGGCACGCACACCATGGCTTGCTCGCCGACCGACTCCAGGAAATGCAGGAGCAGGAACGCGTCCCGTCGTTCGCCCTGCGCGATCCGAGCGGCCAGGAAGTCGCCGAACTCCCGAGCGCGGCCGGCCGGCATCAGAACTGCCGGTGCCGGTAGCCACGGGTCCGCGACCGGAGCCCAGCCACAGCCGCTGAACGCCGCGAGACGGATGGTCTGCGCGGTCTTCGAGCCCCATTCCGAGAAGAGCGAGAAACTCCTCGCCGGATCGGCGTCGATGGCGCGGGCCAGCTTCTCGTCGAACGCCGGGCTCAGGACGACGTCGTCCTGCAGCACCAGATGATGAGTCGCTCCGGGGTCCACCGAGCGCCAGGCCCGCAGAGCGGTCGCCAGGGCGCCGTCCGGTGAGGGTGCCGCGTCGGCGTCCTCCACGGCCTCGAAGTGGATGCTCGGACAGGACTGGCGAAGACGGTCCAGCAGCGGACGGCGGGAGGGATGAGTCATCACCACGGCGGAGAGACGATAGCGGCTCGACGCGGGCGGATCCTGTTCCATGACTGCTCCTGTTCAGAACGCGAGAGTGGAAACGTCAGCCCCGGAACGGGAAGTCGGGCCGGCCGCGTACCCCGGGGCGGCAGCGGAAGATTCCACCGGCCGCCGGATGCCGGGCCTTCTCTGCGGCGTCCAGGTCGATGGCAGCCGTGGTGATGTAGAGGTCGTCCCAGTCAGCGCCGCCGAACGCGAGACTGGTCACCTTCCGTGCCGGCACCGGGATCATGAGATCCAGGAGGCCCTCCGGGGTGTATCGCCGGACCGTCCCGCCCCCGAAGGAGGCGATCCACACCCCGCCCTCGGCGTCGACCGTCAGGCCGTCGGGCTCACCGTCCTCCGCGGAGAGCTCGGCAAAGGCCCGTCGCCCGGACAGAGTGCCGGTCCCCAGATCGAAGTCGAACACGTCGACGCGTCCGGTCTTGCTGTCGTTGTAGTACATCAGTGTGTTGTCGAGGTTCCACCCGATGCCGTTGGAGATGCTGACGTCGCGCAGCACCTGCCGGCACGAGAGGTCGGGCTCGACGCAGTAGAGGCTGCCCGCCCCGGTGGTCGTGTCATGCGCCATCGAACCGACCCACAGCCGGCCGAGAGCGTCGCACGTGCCGTCGTTGAGTCGATTTCCCGGCACGTCGGCCTCGATCGGGCAGACCATCTCGGGCGTGCCGTGCTCGTCCCACGTGGCGAGCCCGGAGCCCAGCGCAAGCACCACGCCGCCCGCGGAGCGCCGTAGCGCCGCGCCGACCGGTTCACCGGCCTCGTGAGCCGTGAGGCTGTCGTCCAGCGGGCCGTAGCGGTACAGCGTTCCGGCAACGATGTCGACGAATATCAGTTGCTGCCGGGCCTGGTCCCACCAGGGTGATTCGCCGAGCTGGGCGTGCAGATCGATGACAAGTTCGACGTCGAGGGTCATATCGTCCTCCGGGCTCTCACAGCTGTCTGCCGAGCAGGTGTTCCAGGTCTCCGACGCGGGCACCACTCGCCGCGCACACCAGAGCTTCCGCCATGGCTTGCAGGAGCGCCGGGATCCGATCGGCGGTCAGGACCTCCGTGTCGGCGAGCAAGCGGAGCCGGAAGGTGCGGCCGATCTGCTGCAGCACCAGGAAGCGCCGGAGATCCAGCCGCGCCCAGTGGCCGATCCGGCGCAGGCCCGCGGGAGGCCGGCCCGGCTGGTCGGAGGGATGCTCGCTCCGCGCGTCGTTGAAGAAGGTCAGGATCTTCCCGGGCGGCCGTACCGTGCGCTCGGGTGCCCCCATCGCGGCGGCCAGCAGCGCCGGATCGTACCTGCCGTCGGCGTAGGCGTTCAGTGCTTCCCGGTGCACCTCGCGGACGAGATCGTCGAAGGTGCCGGTCCGAAGCTCGACGGACATCGGCGTGTCCTGGGCCATCGGGCCGAGGTAGTGACGTTCACGGTCGCGGTGCCGGTTACCGGAGATGAGCGTGAGGGCCACCGTGGAACGCCCGTCCAGCAGGCCGAGAGCGAGGCACCAGATCGCGAGCACGACGCTCGCGGGGGAGGTCTCGGTCCGTTCCGCCGTTGCGCCGATCGCGTCGGAGGCGGTCGCGGACTCCAGACTCCACTCGACGAACCGGTCGGCACGCTCGGGTGCGGGGGGAGAGGCGACCACCGGTGTGTCCGCGAGCACCGTCGTCCACCGGGTGATCGCCCGCTCAGTGCGGCGGCCGCTGGAGGACGCACCCTCGGCGGCCGCTTGCATTCGGGGCTGCCAGGGCGGCCTGTCGGTGAGCGCATCCAGGCCGCCGGGGCTGCTCAGCCACCGGCTCAGCAGACTCAAGGCGTACGCGTCCACGGCGAAATGTGACACCGCGAGGGCCAGGAGCGCGTCGTTGCCGGGCGCCCGGATCACGCTGCAGCGGATCGGCGGCTCGGCCGTCAGGTCGAACGGCTCCCGCGCGAGTCGCGCGGCGGCGGCCCGGGCGTGCTCGGCCTGGTCGCCGGCGTCCACCGGCGTCGCGATGTCCACCCGGATCCGCTCGGGGCTGATGATCCGCTGGGTGGTGAGCGGCTCGCCGGCCTCGGAGATCACGGTACGCAGGCTTTCGTTCGTCTCGGCGAACCGCCACAGCATGCGGCGGGCGAGGTCGTCGTCACCCGTGGGGAGCGGGATCACTCGGCGGATGGTGAAGTAACGACCCTGGCCGCCCAGGTCGCCGATGGTGCCCAGAATTGCTTTCTGTCCCCACGTCAATGGAATGAGCGGCAGATCATGCGGCACCGTTGGCCCCGGCTTCCGCCAAAGCCATGACGGCCCGTGGTGTGGGGTGTGAATAAAGATCGTCGACGGTCACATACACATCGAGAATGTCACCCATGACTTCCAGCAGCTCGAGTATCT
Source organism: Symbioplanes lichenis (assembly GCF_030709675.1). GTDB lineage: Bacteria > Actinomycetota > Actinomycetes > Mycobacteriales > Micromonosporaceae > Actinoplanes > Actinoplanes lichenis. The sequence continues at coordinate 565,985 of NZ_JAUZQD010000002.1, read as the reverse complement.
GAAGCGACTCCGCATGGAGGTCGTCGAACACGTTGTCGTCCGGGTCGATCGTGCGGCCGAACACTGACTCCCAGCCCTGCAGAACCGCATCAAGCACAAATTCCGCCTCTCCTCGAAATAGGCTGTCGACGGTGCGGCGCAGCCGCCGCGGCCGACTCCTGTGTGGCGCGATGTGCGCTGCTGGCGGCACCTTCGCGCGCGCCGCGCGAGCCGCCTGGTGATCCGCTCGGACGGAGCGTCGCCCGAGGGTGGCACCAATGCCGAAGTGGCTTTTTCGCACGGCCCGAGTATGGCACAGTTGACCGGCCTTCCGGTAGATACTATGGTCCGGCGTCATGGTCATCAAGTCGCCCCGAGGTTTGTCGGACAGCGTTCGTATATCTGCAATGATCATGGGGGTCAGGGGCCGCAGTCATTACATCGAAGGATTGCGAAAAAGTATGACCGGCATCGATACCGGAATTTCTTATGAGCACACCGTCGACCCGCATCCGACGGCGTGGCAATCGGCGGCCGCGGCATGGTCCGGCGTTGCCGATTCGGCCACTCATCACCTGGTCGTCCAGGATGACGTCGAGCTCTGCGCGAACTTCGTCGACGTGGTGCACGAGGCGGCCCGCATGTTCCCGGACTGTGCCGTCTCCTTCTTCGCCGAGTGGGGTTGCAAGACGGCTTCCCTGATCCGCGTGGCCGCCCTGATGGGGGCCGGCTGGGTGGAGGGAGTCGACAAGTACGTTCATACCCAGGTGCTCCTTCTTCCCGCCGCGGCCGCCCGGGCCCTGGGCCGTCATCTGTCGGCACATGACGACCACTCGGAGCCGGAAGACGTGCTCGTGCTGAGATTTCTGCGGCAGGAGGGTCTGCGACACCTGGTCCCGTCGCCCAACCTCGCTCAGCACCGGGATCTGCCGAGCCTGACCGGTAACACGTGGCAGGGTCCGCGGCTGTCCGTCCAGTACGACCCGGCCGGCGCTCTCCCGCCCGGGGCGACGGTCGAAGGCGTGCCGGTCCTGCCGTTCTACCAATGGCGGGCCGGCAAGACGTGGCTGCTGGTGCGAAACGGGACGGACGCCGACGAGTGGCACCGCGAGTCCCTGAGTCCGGTCCTCAAAGGACTCGGCTGGTCCGGAGCAAACACTGTGGACACGTTGCGCGAAGTGGGATTGGTCATGTCGGATCTCCCTCCGGGGCCGGCCGGGCATCTGGCCGGGGTGGTTGAGATGGCTGTGGGAATCACCATGACCGCTGCTGCTCTCGCGCCGGTCGACCGGCTCTCCTTCGGCCCGGGATCGCCGGCCGATCAGGCGTTCGCGACCCTGGGCGACGGGGCTCTGCGCGCGTTGATGTCGCCCGGCGAGCTCGACGCGGTCCGCGGCCCGGTCCGGGCGGCGGTGGGAAATGCGGTCCGGGCTGCCATGATGCGGCTTGCCGAGGGCGGACTCGGACCGCTTGGTCGTTGATCGGGTCCCGGGCACCGGTCCATCAGCCGGAGATGTCTTTCGGGCCGCCCAGCGCAGCCGCGCCGAGGCCGAGCTGCGCGGCCTCCTCCACCAGGACCGCCGTGTGCAGCGCCTGCTTCACGGTCTCGTGGAAGGTCAGGACACCGTGGTTCTCGAGCAGGATCGCGGAGAGTCCCGGCCGCAGGGCCGCCCGGATGTGCTCCGCCGCGGCGGGAGTGCCCCGCCGCGCGTAGGGCACGACCGGGATGCCGTCGTCCATGCCGAAGATCACCAGCGGCTCCGCCCACGCCCGGATCGGCCGCCCGGCGACCGCGAAGGTCGTGGCCGCCGGTGAATGCGTGTGGATCACGCAGTGGACGTCGGGCCTGTACCGGTACACGGTGAGGTGCATGTCGACCGCGGCGGCGGAGAGGGGCGGCAGCGTGCCGTCCAGGACGCGGCCGGACAGTTCGAGGCGGACCACGGCCTCCGGCGGGAAGTCCCGGAGGCTCGGCGCCGCCGTGTAGTACACGACGTTGCCGTCGCCCGGCCGGATGCTCACGTTGCCGTGCCCGCTCAACGACAGAATGCGCGAGGCCGCGACGGCGCCTGCCGCGGCGACCAGCGCATCCCGATGGCTTGTTTCGTCCCCCGTCGGATCCACCTTGCTCACCTTCGTCCGGCGCGCTCGCCCGGCCGGCGGACGCTTCCCAAGCTATAGCGAAGATCCATTCGGGCGTCATGATATATCGATACCCGCCAACGCGCTACAGCGCGATGCGTGGCGCGGCCGGGGGTGCTGGGGCTTCGGCCGACCCGCCGGGGACCGGGTGCGGCGGGGGCTATACATGTAGCGAAACTCGTCTATTGTGTAATGCAGCCGGTGTGGTGATCACGGTCGGTCCGACGCGGTGCCTGCGCCCCCTGACGGAGTCGCACGGGCGGCCAGGGGATCGCGGGCCGGATGCAGTCGAAATATTTTCCACACGCTGACGCAGTCGCGTTCTGAGCGAATGTTGGTTGGAGACTCCATGGCGTCCACGACGGAATTCATCATTCACGTCCTTCGCGACAAGATGCAGATGCCCACGGACGGTGTGTCGCCCCGGACGCCGCTGGGAACCGGCGGCCTGGACCTCGAGTCGATCGGCTTCACCGAGCTCGCGATGCACTGCGAAGAGGGCCTGGGTGTCGCGATACCCGATGATGAACTGGGACTTCTTCCCGGCATGACGGTGCAGGGGCTGGCCGGTTACCTGGACGCCCGCGCCGCCGCCGGGGTGTGATGATGGGTCCGCTGGTCACCGGGGCCGAGCTGGCGGACCTCCTGGCGGAGGCCGTGCCGGACGGGCCGAGAATTGCTGATCCGGAAACTCCTTTCACGCTCGACTCGCTCCGTCTGACCTGGTTCTGCCATGTTGTCCACCAGCGCTACGGGGTTTCTCTCGACGATGACGACGCCATGCGGTTCGAGGGCGGGACAACCATTAGCGAATTGGTGGACCTGATCAACGATATGGCCCGCGGTCACGAGGCGTCACCGTGACCGTCGAGGTGGCCGTATCCGGCTTCGGGGTATTTAGTGCATTCGGTTCAGGATCGAGTTCCCTGGCTGGCGGAGTGCTTTCCGGGCGGCACGGATTCAGCGAGATCAAGCGATTTGACGCGACTCGATTCCGGGCCCGTTACGGCGGTGTTTCGGCCGACGCCGGCCCGCTCGCCGACACCTTCGTGGAGGTCGCGCACGAGGCGGTCGCGATGGCCGGCATCGACCAGGCCGGACCGGCCGCGGTCCTGCTCGGGACGCAGGGCGACTGGACCGGGCTGACGCGCTACTGGCGCCATGGCGAGACCGCCGGACTGCGGGCCGCTACCGCCGCTCACCACGCTCAGTTCATCGCCGGCGAACTCGGGCTGGGCGGCGAGCGGCGACGGGCCTTCACCAACGGATGTGTCGCCGCGACGACGGCGATCATCCAGGGCTGCCAGCTGATCGCCGCCGGCCGGGAGCGGACGGTCCTGGCCGGCGGCGGATATCTGGTCGACGAGGAGTTCTTCGCCAAGTTCGACTCCGGTCGCGCGCTGACCACCGCGTCCGTCGTCCGGCCGTTCAGCAAGGGCCGGACAGGCCTGCTGCTCGGCGACGGGGTGGGCGTGCTGGTCCTCGAGCCGGCCGCCGCCGTCCGGGCCCGCGGGGCGGAGCCGCTCGCCATCGTCGCGGGCTGGGGTCAGGCCTCGGATGCGTACCACGTGTGCCGCCCGCACCCGGACGGCGCGGGCATGGCCCGCGCCATGACGCTCGCCATGGGCCGGGCCGGGGCGTCCGCCGCGGACATCGACTACGTCAATGCGCACGGCACCGGGACACCGGTCAACGACCCCGCCGAGACGGCGGCCCTCCGGGCGGTTTTCGGCGACGCGCTGCCCCCGGTCAGCTCGACCAAGTCGATGACCGGACACGCGCTGGAGGGATCGGGAGCGCTGGAGGCGGTGATCTCGATGCTGGCGCTGCGGGACGGCGTCATACCGCCGACGGCCGGCTTTCTGGAGCCGGACGCCGACTGCGTGCTGGACTGTGTGCCCAATCGTCCCCGGCCGGCGGACCTGCGACAGGTGATGAGCGTGTCCGCGGCCTTCGGTGGCGTCAACGCCGCACTCGTCCTGAGGCGGCCGGGATGAGTCTTCGCCCGCGCGCCGCGGCCGCGATCGGACCGTGGGGTGACGATTTGGCCGATGCGCCCGGCTGGATCGATGCCGGCTGCCCGGTGCCGGACGATCGCCGCAGCCCGATCGATCTGCCGATGGTGCCGGGTTTCATCGAGTCACGCTTCAACCCGCTCGTCCATCGCGCCATGGCAGCATGCCTGGGCACGCTGGATCCGGCGAGCGGCTCCACGACCGGTGTGGTGCTCGCCTCGGTCCTCGGCGACACCACGACCGCCGACCGGGCGAGCGTGGCTGTGGCCGCCGGCCGGCGGCCTCAGCCGCTCCTGTTCTACCAGTCGGTGCCGACCTCGGTGCTGGGCCATGTCAGCGCGGCGTACGGCATCACCGGACCCATGGTCTGTGTCAGCGGCACCTCCGGCCTCTACGCGGACGCCGTGGAGACAGCTGACCTCATGCTCGCGGAGCCCGAGGTCAGTCGCGTCCTGCTCGTCTATGTCGACATCGGTGCCGAGCAGCGACCCCTCGAGTCGCTGCGGCAGCTGGAGTCACACGGGGAACAGCCGGCACCCGGCTACGAATGTTGCGTTGCCGTTCTGGTGGACGCTGACGGGTACGGCAAGATCCCGGCACCGCCGTCCTCGCTGCAGCCGCCCCACCCTCTGGCCGGCTTTCTCGCCCTGGCCGGGGTTCAGCCCGATCAGCGACAGACATGGGGGGTTCGATGAGCATCTCATCCGCTTCGGCCCGGGACACCCGGGCAGACGGCGTTCCGGCGCTGTACCGCGACGCCGCCGCGGGACCGGGTAAGCTGCGCCGGCTCGGCCGGCTCGGTCACGACGACGGCCGGTTCCTGTTCGTTCCCATGGATCATTCGATCTCCGACGGGCCCATCGCCTCCGTGCCGAAGTTCCGGCGGATCGTGACGGAAGTCGCGGCAGCCGGTGCGGACGCGATCGTCGTACACAAGGGTCGTGCTGCCACGATCGCCGACCTTCCCCTGGGCACGTGTGCGTTGATCGTCCACCTGTCGGCGAGCACCCGCAACGCACCCGATGCGGACGCCAAGGTGCTGGTCGGCAGCGTCGAGGACGCCGTGCGGCTGGGCGCCGACGGGGTGAGCATCCACGTCAATTTCGGCTCGGCCACCGAGAGCGAGCAACTGCGCGACTTCGGTGACGTGGCCACGGCCTGCGCCACGTTCGGGATGCCGCTGCTGGCGATGGTCTATGCGCGCGGGCCGAACGTCGCCGACCCGCTCGATCCGGTCCTGCTGTCCCACATCACCAACGTCGCGGTCGATCTCGGAGCGGACATCGTGAAGACCTCGCCACCCCGGCTCACCGACGAGTTGCCGGCGATCGTCGACAACTGCGCCGCACACCTCGTCATCTCGGGCGGCCCCCGCGCCGATGACGACGACTACGGACTGATCCGGCTGGCCGAGGACGCGGTCGCCGCCGGCGCCGCCGGCCTCGCCGTCGGCCGGCGCGTCTGGGCCGACCCCGACCCGGCCGGCGTCGTCGGCGCCCTGACCAACGTCGTCCACCCGGCCCGCGCCCACCGCTGATCCCGACTGCCCACGGAGGATTCGATGAGAAGCACCTGGATTGATCTGCGCAAGGCGCCGGCTGACGCGGCGGGAGCCGTCTGCCAGGCCGCATTGCACGGGCGGGCCGATGCCGTCGTCGACGGCGATCCCGGCCGCCTCGGCGACCTGCCCCCGACCGTGCTGCGGGTCTACGCGGGACCGGAGACCGAGCAATGGCGTGCGCACCCCGCCGGGATCACCGACCCCGCCGTCCACAACGCGGACGTCCTGCTCCTGCCCGTCGACAGCGCGGACGACCTGGAAACGGCTCACCAGCTCCAGATTCCGGTGGCCGCGTTCGTCCGCGTACGGGATCAGGAGTCCTTGACGCTGGCCTGCGCCAGCGCGGCGCGGATGCCACGGACGGTCGTCGAGTTCACCGATCCGACCAAGATCCCCCTGGAAATCGTGATCGCCGCTGCCGACAAGTCGAGCGGTGAACTCATCTGCGTGGTCAGTGACGCCGTGGAGGCCGAGATCGTCCTCGGCGTTCTGGAGAAGGGTTCGGAGGGTTTGCTGCTCGCCCCCGAGCGGCCCGCGCAGGTGCTGGAGCTGCAGGCCGTGGTCGCCGACGTGTCGCCGCCCCTCAAACTCGCCACGCTCGTCGTCGAGTCGATCGAGCACGTTGGTCTCGGCGACCGGGTATGCATCGACACCTGCAGCCACTTCGACGAGAACGAGGGCATCCTCATCGGCTCGTTCGCCCACGGTTTCATCCTGTGCTGCAGCGAGACGCACCCCCTGCCCTACATGCCGACACGGCCCTTCCGGGTGAACGCCGGTGCGCTGCACTCCTATGTGCTGCAGGGGGACAACCGCACGAACTACCTCTCCGAGCTGCGTGCCGGCATGACGGTTCTGGCGGCGAACACCGAGGGCGTGACGCGGAAGCTCGTCGTGGGCCGGGCGAAGCTCGAGCGGCGGCCGTTGCTGCAGGTGACCGCGAACGCCGCCGACGGCCGGCAGGTCTGCATCGCCGTCCAGGACGACTGGCATGTACGCCTGCTGGGTCCCGGCGGCACGGTGCTGAACGTCACCGAGCTGAAGCCGGGCACCGAGCTGCTGGGCTATGTCGCCGAGGACCGGCGGCACGTCGGCTATCCGGTCGACGAGTTCTGTCTCGAACGATGACCGCGGACTGGCTGGTGGACCTGCTCGCTCCGGCACCGGATCGGGCGCTGGCCGTGATTTCGCCGGATGGCCTGGTCACCTATCGTGAACTGCGGTCGAAGGTGACCGAGTGGCGGAAGGCTCTCGCGACCGCAGCCGCGGACGGTCCGGTGGCGGTGCAGCTGGGGCCGAGCGTGACGACCGTCGCCGTCGTTCTGGCCGTGCTGGGCCTGGGGACCCCACTGCAGTTGGTGGATCCCCGCCTCAGCGAGGCCGAGCGGGAACGACATCTGCGTGCCGTACCGCCGGCCGTGGTGGTCACCGGGCGCACCGGTCACATCATGACCCGGTTCGAGGCCGACCCCGACGTCAAGGTGCTCGACTGGGCGCCGGCCGGGCTGCCGGGCGGGCCGCACGCCCTGGTGCAGTTCAGTTCCGGTTCCACCGGCGAGCCGAAGGTCATCGGCCGCCGGGCCGAGGGTCTGCGGGCGGAACTGGCGGCGTTCGCCGACGTGCCCGGCTGGACGACGCGGGACGACGTCGTGCTGGTGCTCAATTCCCTGGCCCACAGCTTCGGGCTGCTCGGCGCCGTACTGCACGGCCTACGATCGGGCGCGACCCTGGCGTTCGCGCGGTCCGCACGGCCGCACGATCTGCAGGCCGCCGCCGAGCGACTGCGGCCGACGCTGATCAGTGGCGTGCCCGCGCACTTCGATCTGCTGGCCACGCTACCGCCGGGAACTCTGCGTGACGTGCGGGCGGTGGTGTCCGGCGGCGAGCTGATGTCCGAGCGGACCTACGACACCTTCACGCGCGCCCACGGTGTCGTCCCCGGTCAGTCGTACGGGCTCACGGAGCTCGGCATGGTCGCCATGGACGTGGCCGGCGCACATGCACCCGCTGTCGGCCCGGTCATCGGCGGACATGACGTCGTCATCGATGACGGCGAGGTCACCGTCGCGACTCCGGCGTCGCCGTACCTCACGTCGGCGGGCTCCGAACGCTACCGTGACGGTCGCCTGCACACCGGTGACCGGGGCAACCTCGACCAAGGTGTCCTCCGGGTCCGTGGACGGTCCGACCCGGTCGTCGTGGTCGGCGGGCTGAAGTTCGAGTTGTCCGAGGTGGAGGCCGTCCTGCGGGCCGCCCCGGGCGTCGACGAGGTGGTCGTCGTCAGCCGCAACGGCGTCGTCGAGGCGTACGTGGGCAGCCGGAGCGGGGCGACACCCAGTTCCCTGCATCGATGGTGCGCGCAGCGCCTCGCGAACTTCAAACGGCCCAGTACGGTCGTCGTCCGCGGCGCGCTGCCGCGCACCGTGAACGGGAAACTGGTCAGGCGCCCGGAGGTCCTGGCCGGCGGCGACGCGGGGCCGACATGAGCGGACCGGTCCGGCCGGCCTTCCGCGGAGCCGTGTCCGCGACAGCACATCCGGACGGCTGTGCCGAACACGTCCGCTCCTGGATCCGCCGATCCGAGCGCAGGGAGCCGGCCGGACGACCGCCGCGGGTGCTGGTCGTCGGCGCGTCCGGAGGACTGGGCCTGGCCGCGCGGATCGCCGCCTCCTTCGGCGCCGGCGCGCGCTCGGTCGGTGTGTGCCTGGAACGCCCGGGTACCGCCGACCGCCCCGGATCAGCCGGTTGGTACCGGGTGGTCGCCTTCGAGCAGGAGGCCGAGAGAGCAGCCGTCCCCTCGGTCACCGTCGTGGGTGATGCCTTCGCCGACGAGACCAAGCGCCGCACCTGCGAGGCCGCCGCCCGGCTGCTCGGTCAGGTCGATCTCCTGGTCTATGCGCTGGCCACCGGCCGCCGCCGGGACAGCCGTACGGGTGTGGTGCGCCGCTCGGTGCTGAAGACCATCGGGGCACCGTTCCGCGACAAGTCGTTCGATCTGCTCACGCGGCGGGTGGCGATCAGCACGGTGGATCCGGCGACGCCCCAGGAGATCGACGACACGGTCGCGGTCATGGGGGGCGAGGACTGGGCGGGCTGGATCGAGGCGCTGGGCGAACACGACCTCATCGCGGACGGCATGCGGACGGTCGCGCTGTCCTACGAGGGACCTCGCCGGCTGCATCCGACGTATCGGGACGGCACCATGGGCCGCGCCAAACGCGACCTCGAAGCCACCGCCGGGCGGCTCGGCCCGCTGCTACGAGCCCGTCACGGGGGCACTGCCCGGATCGCGGTCATGCGGGCGCTGGTGACCCAATCCAGCGTCGTCATACCGATGAGCGCCCTCTACACCGTCCTGCTGCTGCGCGTCGCGGCGGAGAGGGGCGCGGGCGAGGACACCCTGGACCAGGGAGAACGGCTGATGAGGTCGATGGGCGTACCGGACGGATGCGCGAGTGACGCGCGCAACCGTCTCCGCTTGGACGATCTCGAGATGCACCCGGACCTGCAGGCCGAGTTGTGGCGTCGATGGGACCTGGCGGACACCGCCAACCTGGCGGACATCGGTGACATCGCGACATTCGACAGGGAACTGCGCGCGGTGTACGGCTTCGGACTACCTGAGGTCGACTACGCGGCGCCGGTCGACCTGGTCCGGCAGGCGGCCAACGTGGTGATGGCATGACAGACGTCCCGGTCCGGATAGTGGTGGCGAAGCTTCCCCCGGATCCACCGCCCGCGAGCCTGTTCACTGTAGTGTCGCCGCAGGAGCGCGAGTCCTCCCGCACGTTCCGGACGGCCGACAGGCGAGCTCAGTTCCTGGCCGGCCGACTGCTGGCCCGGCACGCCCTTCGGCTCATGACCGAGGCGGAGGCGCGGGCCACGGTTCTCCGGGACGAGCGAGGGCGGCCGTTCTTCGCCCCGCCGTACGACGGTGTCCACCTCACCATCGCGCACACCTCCTCGGTGGTGGTGGCCGGCTGTTCGCCGGAGCCGATCGGCATCGACGTGGAAACCCTGCGGGACATCCCGTATGCCGCCCGGCTGGCGGTGCGCACTCTCCCGGCGGCGCTGGCGGCCGAGGTCGCGGCGACTCCGGTGGAGCGGCGATCACGTGCCTTTCTCCGGCACTGGACAGCGCTCGAGGCACGCGCCAAGGTCACCGGGGCGGGCGTCCAGACCCTGTTCCGGGTCGATCCCGACCCGGCCGTACACATACGGCATGTGCCGGTCGGCGCCGGCTCCGTGGTGGCGCTGGCCGCCTTGCAGCCCAACGTACGGGAAGTGGTGGATGACAGTGAGCTTTGGTGAATTCCCGTCCCTTTCGCCTGTCCCCGGAGGCCGGCCATGACGGTCCAGGTTTCCAGCCGCGCGGTCCTGGCCGAACTGGCCGGATCCTTCACTGGTGAGGTGCTGACCCAGTCGGACCCCGGCTACGACGACGCGCGCACGATCTGGAACGCGGATGTGACCCGGCGGCCCGCCCTGATCCTGCGTTGCCGCCGAACCGAGGACGTCGTGACCGCGGTTCGCTTCGCGCGCCGGCACGGGTTCGAGGTGTCGGTGCGAGGCGGCGGTCACAACATCGCCGGCACCGCGCTCTGTCACGGCGGCGTCATGATCGATCTTTCGCTGATGAGGCACGTCCAGGTGGACGCCGGCCGTCGGCGGGCCGTCGCCGAGCCGGGTGCCACCTGGTTCGACATGGACACCGCGACACAGCGGGCCGGACTGGCCACCCCGGGCGGGGTGGTGTCCAGCACCGGGGTGGCCGGTCTGACGCTCGGCGGTGGCTTCGGATGGCTGTCCCGCAGGTTCGGCTGGGCCTGTGACAATCTCGAGGCCGTGGAGCTCGTCACGGCCGCCGGCCTTCGCGTACGGGCGGACGAGACGGAGAACTCGGAGCTCTTCTGGGGCATCCGTGGTGGTGGAGGCAACTTCGGGGTGGTCACCTCGTTCCGCTTCCGCCTGCATCCGGTCACCCACGTCTACGCAGGATTTCTGGTCTACGAGATGGACCGGGCCGCGGAGGTCCTGCGATATTGCCGCGACCTGATGAACACCGCACCCGACGCTCTGTGTTTTGTCATCTCGCTGGGGCCGCCGCCGCAGCACGATCGCCTGCCGTTGGCGATGATCGGAAAACGCGTGCTGCGTGTCAGTTTCTGCCACTCGGGCCCGATCGACGAGGCGCGTACGACGATCGCCAGGTTCGCCACCCGGCATCGACCACGGATGGCGCAGTACTCGACGGTCTCCTACGGCGAGGTACAGAAGATGCTCGACAGAGGCGCCCGGTTCGGGCTGGCGCACTACTCGAAGTCACACTTCCTGCCCGATCTGCCGGACGAGGCCATCGAAACCATGATTCACCACGTCCAGCGGGCCATCTCCCCGATGTCGCGAGCGGTCCTGCACACCTGCGGGGGCATGCCGAGCCGGCTGCCCGAGGACGCGACCGCCTTCGGGCACCGCGGCGCGCGGTACAACCTGCAGATCGATGCCACGTGGCAGCCGGGTGATGACCGTACAGGGGAACTCGCGTGGGCCCGGGACTTCGGCGTCGCCATGCAGCCGTTCGGCAGTGGCGGCGTCTATGTCAATTTCCTCAGTGACCACGACGACCCGGCGGGTGTCCTGGCGGCGTACCAGGGCGATCGGCTACTGCGTCTGCGCCGGCTGAAGAGTCGGTACGACCCCGACAACTTCTTCCGCCACAATCAGAACATCTCCCCGCTGCCGGTGGACGAGCGATGACCGCTGCCGCGCCGCCGCCGTACCTTGTCGATGCCTTCGTCACCGACGACGGCGGCGGCAACCGGGCGGCGGTCGTCCTGATCGACGAGTCCCGGCCCGACGAGTGGCTCCAGTCCGTCGCCGCGGACCTCGGTGCTCCGGCGACCACGTTCGTCCGGCGCCGGGACGACGGGAGCTGGGCGTTGCGATGGTTCAGCCCGTTCACGGAGCTGCGGTCGTGCGGTCACGGGACGCTCGCTGCCGCTCAGGTGCTCAGCCAGGAATTTCGCGTACCGGCACCGCTGCACTTCGCGACGGCGCTCGGCCCGGTCAGCGCCGATCGAGCGGCTGACGGGTTCCGCTTCAACTTCCCGGCCCAGACCACCGAGCCGTGGAGCCTGCCGGCGTGGGCGTGGGACGCACTCGGCCTCCGGCCGGTCGAGGTACGGCGGTCCGGGCGGCACTGCCTCGTGCGGGTGGCGGAGGTGGCCGACGTGCTCGGGGTCCGGCCGGATCTGGCGGCGCTTCGCCGGCTGCCGACGATCGGCCTGGCCGTCACGACGCAGGGCAGCGGACGCTTCGACATCGTGACCCGATGGTTCGTCGCCCGGGAAGGTGTCGAGGATCAAGCAACCGGGACGGCGCACACGCTGGTGGGGCCGTTCTGGGCGGAACGTCTCGCGAGGCCGGACCTGACCGCCTGGCAGGCCTCCGAACGAGGTGGCCACCTGACCGTCACCGTGGCGGGCGACCAGGTCCTGCTGGGTGGTCGTGCGGTGACCATCGTCCGGGGCGAGCCGGTCGATCCATGGAACTCAGGAACAGTGCGAGGAGTGCAGGATTGAACGACATGTCGCACGCGGGGACGCCGCCGGAGCACGTCGACGTCGTGGACCGGGCGAAGGGTCTGATGACGGCGGTCCGGGCGGCCGCCGACACCGTCGAGCAGCAGCGCCGGATCACCCCGGAGATCCTGGCTCAGCTGCGTGACGCCGGCCTGTTCCGGATGTGTGTGCCCCGGAGCGTGGGCGGACTCGAGGAACGACCGGACAAACTCTTGAGGGTGGTGGAGGAACTGGCCACGGCGGATGCGGCGACCGCCTGGTCCGTCATGATCGGCGCCACCAGTGCGATCACGTCGGGCTATCTGGCGCCGGCAGTCGCACGGCAGGTGTACGGCGATCCGTCGGCGATATCGGTGGGACCGTTCGCCCCCCTGGGCAAGGCAACGCCGGAGGACGGGGGGTTCCGGCTCACCGGTCGCTGGCCGTTCGTCAGCATGTGCCAGGACGCCACCTGGATCATGGGCGGCGGTGTCGCGGACGCGGGACGGCGGTTGCTGTTCCTGTTTCCGGCGGAGCAAGGGACCGTGCACGACACTTGGAAGGTCATGGGGTTGCGGGGAACCGGTAGCCATGACGTCGAAGTGGACGGGCAGTGGATACCGTCGGAGTTCACCGTCCCGCTCCAGTTCGACCAGCCGGTCGAGGCCGGGACGCTTTACCGCTTTCCGGTGCTCGGCCTGCTCTCCGCGGCCATCGCGTCGGTTGCTCTCGGCGCGGCCCGGGGTGCGGTGGAGGACATCATCGACCTCGCCGGCGTCAAGACCCCGACCTACGGGGTACGCAAGCTCCAGGAACGCCCCATGGTCCAGCTGCAGATCAGCCAGGCCCTGGCGGAGGTGGAGGCGGCGCGAGCATCGTTGCGTGAGGGCGTCGCCGTGGCCTGGACCAACGCCGCAAGCGGCGACGAGGTGGGTTTGCCGGCCCGGGCGGCATTGCGACGGGCGGCCGTGCACGCCGCCGGGGCCGCGGCCAGGGCGGTCGACCTGATGTACACCGTGGGCGGGGGCACATCACTGTACGAACGAAGCCCGCTGCAACGGCGGTTCCGGGACGTGCACGCTGCCACTCAGCACGTCATGGTGGGGCAGGGTGTCATGGAGACCGCCGGTCGGGCCCTGCTCGGTCTGCGGGTCGAGCCGGGCCAGCTGTGAAGCTCAGCGGACCCGGGCACCGTTCAGGATGACCGCTCGTACGGCGCGCAGGGCACCGAGTTCCGTCAGCGGATCACCACCGACCGCAATGATGTCGGCGTCCGCGCCGGCGATCAGCCGGCCCTTGGCCGGAACGCCGCAGCAGTCGGCGGCCACGGAAGTCGCCGAGCGTAGCGCCTCGGCGTTGCTCATCGCGGCGGCGCGGGCCATCTCCTCGATGCCGAAGGACAGAACGTCGTGCGGCTTGGCCGGCGAGATGCCCGCATCCGTGCCGGCCACGAGACGTACGCCGCGCCGGTGCATGTCCCGCATCAGATCATCGGCCAGCGCCAGCCGTTTCGCCACGGCGGCCGGTGGAGGTGGCGATCCGGGCACGGCGCCCATGGTGGGGCACACCCACACTCCCCGCCGGGCGATGTCGTCGATCGTCGCCGGATCCGGTTCGATGCCGTCCGCCACCCAGAACTTGGCGTGTTCCAGGCCGTCGGCGCCCGCTCTGACCGCTGCCCGTATCCCGTCGCGCGCGTGGGCGTGGACGGTGACCGGGACGCCGTGGGCGTGTGCCTCCTCGACCGCCGCCCGGATCTCCCGATCCTGGAACTGCACGTGCAGCGGATCGCTGCCCGGAGTCATCGAGCCCCCGGTTCCCATCATCTTGATCACGTCGACGCCGCGTTCGATCAGGGCTCGCACGGCGGTTCGTATCTTGCCTTCGCCGTCGGCCACACCGCCCATGAAGTGGCAGTGGCCGTCCGGGGACGTGATCGGTGGCCCCGCCACGAGCATGTGCGGGAGCCGGACCCCGCCGTTTCCGGCCGCGTCCCGGAGATCCAGCGTGCTCAGCCCTTTGCCGCCGAGGTCACGAACGGTGGTTATGCCCGCTGACAGCGCCCGCGCGGCGTTCTCCCGCATCGTAGCGAGAAGATCAGCCGGGCCGGCTGCCAGAAACGGCGAGACCGGGTCCTGGCTCGCATCGAAACCGAGATGCACGTGGGTGTCGATAAGGCCCGGGAGCAGTGTCGCACCCGGCATCACCAGCTCTTCGGCATCCGCCGGGACGGCTCCGCCGGAAGACACCGACAGGATCCGTCCCTCGTCGATCACGACGGTAGGGTTTCCCAGCGCGACCGACGAGAGGCCGTCGAACAGCCGATCAGCGCGAAGGGCCAGCATCGATACCTGCAGCGGGGGAGTTCCGTGCGTTTCCGTACTCCTGGATCTCGCGATGGATCGCGCCCGCGGTGTCACTGACCCACTGGGTCATGCCAGGAGTGGCCGACGGCCATTCCCGCAGCCAGCGGTTCGAGGCCAGCGGGGCGTCCAGCTGTCCTTGAAAGTGCGGCGCGACCTCTTCCGCGAAGATCTGATACGACTCCAGAGTCGCTCGGCGGTTCGCGAGCTCCGCGCCCTGCAGCAGGTAGCAGCCGAACCCGCCGGACCGCTCCTGCAGCCGGCCGATCGTGTCGACCGCCATCGCCGGCGTGCCGATGACGCCTCCCCCCAGACCGTTGATCTGATCGATCATGTCGTCGAAAGTGGTCGCATCGAGGGTCGGCAGGGGAATGATGTGGCTGAGGTAGTCGAAGACCCGGCCGAGTCCGAACTTGACGTTCTCGCGGGCCTCGGCCTCCGTGCGGGCGATGTGCACGGGCGCCATCATCCGCCAGTTCGCCCGGTTCACCGTCTTGCCGTTCAGCGCCGCTTGCTCCTCCATCACGGACCAGTGGTCGCGGAGTTTGCCGAAACCGTCGGGATGCCACGCGGCGATCGACAACAGACCAAGCCCGTGCCGCCCGGCCGTCGCGGGCCCGGCAGGAGAGATCGACGCGGCGACCGCCATCTCCGGCAGCGGCTGGGTGTACGGCGCCATCTGCAACCGGGCCTGGTTCAGCGTGCACCAGTCCGACTTGAACGTTACCGGCTCACCGCCGGCCAGCAGGTGCAGGATCACCTCGATGCCCTCGCGCATCATCCGCCGTTGCTCGCCGGCGTCTATGCCGAGCATCAGGGCGTCGGAGGCCAGCTGGCCGGGTCCGAAGCCGAACATCGTCCGGCCGCGGGAGAGATGATCCAGAAGGACCATGCGCTGCGCGGTCATGAAGGGGTTGTGATAGGGAACGGAAAGGACGCCGGTGCCGAGCCTGATGTGCTTGGTGCGTTCGGCCGCGAAGGCAAGAAATAATTCCGGGCTGCCCACCAGCTCGAACCCGCCGGAATGGTGTTCACCGACCCAGGCCTCGGCAAAACCCCAGCGGTCCATCCACTCGATCAGCTCAAGGTCTTTCTCGAGAGCCACGGTGGGGCTCTGGCCCACTGGGTTAATGGGAAACAGCATGCTTCCGAAACGCAACGGAGCAGCCAAGATCAACGTCCCTTCGATGGAAGGTCGGGCCGATCGAGAGATGGGACATCAGCCTGCTGATGGGCCCGAAATGGGCTGAACGATCTTCACGCGCCACTGTGGACTATAGATTGCACATGGACGACCGTCAACGTGTGTAAATGAGACCGCCTCATAGGGGCGGGGCAGTTGCAGCCCTCCGGGCAATGGCATAGGCTGGTATCGGCCGCAGTGGACAGGCGGCATCGCAGCTTTGCATCGGGGGGTTTTGTTGCTGTCGGAGCCGCTGTTCGAAAGTTCGGCTTGGCTGGATGCGGTATCCCGGTGGAGCTGCCGGGACAGGCAGGGCGGCGGGTGCGCCTGGTACCACGGGACGTGGCAGTACCTGCGCATGATCGATCTGGTCTCCAACCCGGCCTGGCACCACGATTTCCTGTGCGAGATCCTGCCCGGTGCGGCCGGTGAGCTGATCACTCCCCGCGTGCTTGTCAGTGGCTGCGCCGACTACTCTCTGTATGCGCACTCCGCGTTCGCGCTGGGCGGCCGGGCCGCCATGACGACCCTCGACTGGTGCCCCACGCCCCTGGCCGCGACGGAGTGGTACGCGCGGCGCGCCGGCCTGTCCCGCCCCGAACTGCTGCTCGAAGACGCTGTCCTGCACCAGCCGGAAGAGCCGTACGACGTGATCGTCAGCGATTCGTTCCTGCCCCGTTTCACGCCGGAGGCGATGCGCAAGCTCGTGGACGGCTGGCGGAAGTCACTCCGGGACGGCGGCACGATAGTTACTACTGTCCGTATTCGATCCCGCTCGGGTGCCACCGCCGGCGGACGCGGCTCCGCGGTTGACGAGTGGCGGCGGAGAGCGCAGGACAGCGCGCCGTACTGGAACGCCCTCTCCACCCTGCCGCACGCCGAGCTGGTGGAGCGGGTCGTCTACTTCGCCGAGCATCAGGAACGCACACTGGTGTACGAGCAGGGCGATCTCGAAGACATTTTGCGGCTCGGCGGATTCGACAACGTGGTTTGCCGCCTCGCCGACATCAACGGAAAGCGGTTCGCTCGGATAGTAGCCTCATGACCGCAAGGTGAGAGGAATCCATATGCAGGTCAGCAGCACGCCGCCGTTCGCCGTCCGAGGAATCGACCATCTGGCGGTCGGTACCGCCGACATGGCGGAAAGTCTCCACTTCTACGTCAAGGTGCTCGGTTTCGAGCTGATCATGGCGCGGAAGAGTCACCCGGCCGCCGACGAGGACCACCCGCTGGTGAGCGATGACGATCCCGACAAAGAGAAGGCGGCGTTTCGCCGCCCGCCCGGAGCCCCGCAGTACGACAGTATTCGTCACTATTGCCTGGACATGGGAAACGACACCGTCTTCAGTCTCTTCGAATACCCGCCAGAAGCCCCGCAGGCGGTGCGCGACTCCGTGGCCGGCCTTCAACACATCGCATTCCACGCCGAACGCCCAGAATTCGACAAGGTGCGGAGCCGGCTCGATGAGTTCGGCATCGAATACCTTGGGCCGCTCTATCTTGGCGACGGCCACACCAGCATCAATCTCTTCGATCCGTCCGGGCTCCGCCTGGAGATCGTGACAGCCGGCGACGGCCCGAGTTACCAGTCGGTCGACCGGGCCCGGATGCCCGAGGACCTCGTGCGCGAGGAGCTGCGCACCCTGTACAAGACCGAGGTCGAGATCGACGACATCCTCGCTCGAAGCTGATCCTGCCGCAGGTGAGCGACTGCCCGATTCCGAACGAACGAACGGGCGGGCCGGCCGGCGGTGGTGTGCCGGACGATCAATGTGAGGCAGCGTTCGCCGCGCGCCCCCAATTCTGTGTGCCGTGCGAGTGGGTGTGTTGTCGTCGCCCGGGCGGACGACGGCCGCGGCCGTGCTCCGGGCCGAATGCGCCGAGCACTATTCGCACAAAAGGCGATCAGATTTTCCGGCCAGGGAATTGTCGAGAGCAAGATATCGACTACCATAATTGTGAGACGGATCGAGGATTCGCAGCGTCGTCCCGGCCCGTTTCGCTATCCGAATGGGAGGAGGTGGATCACATGCCGAAGCGTACCAAGCGTCCGGTGAAGCCGGTTTCTCAGAGCAGCGTCCTGCGCCACCTCGGCTGAGCGCAGAACGGGGAGCCGGATCCACTTCCGGTTCCCCGTTCCGCCGTTTCGTACCACTCGGTCACCGCAGGGCAACGGCCGGGAACGAATGTCGTGAAAACTGGTTCACCCGAGGGGATGCCCGGATGGAGGCACTGTCGGACGACGCCACCTCGGAGCGGGTCGATGTAGCGCTTTTCCGCCACGTCGTCTCGCACTTCTGCAGCGGCGTCGTGGTGCTGACGGCCACTACGCGATCCGGCCCGGCGGGTTTGACCTGTCAATCGTTTCTATCGCTTTCGCTGGATCCGCCGCTGGTTTTGTTCAGCGTGGCGCGTAGCTCTCACAGCTGGTCACTCATTCGCGAGAGCGGGTGCGTCGCCGTCAACATCTTGCACGCCGGGCAGCGCGCCGAGAGCCAGGCTTTCGCGGCCAGCGGCACGGACAAGTTCGCGGGCCGGGCCTGGCGGCTGGGAGCGCATGGCGCCCCGCTGCTGACCGGGGCGCTGGCTCACGTCCAGTGCCGGCTCGAGGCCGTGCACGACGGCGGAGATCACGAGGTGGGCATCGCGCGGGTGCTGGCCGTCGAGGCCTCCTCCGAGCGGCGCGATCCCCTGCTCTACTACCGCAGCGAGTACTGCGGCATCGGCGATCGGATGACGGCCGACTAGCTTGATGTTGACCTGTTCGTCGGGGCCTGGGGTTGCCGGCTTTGCGGTGCAGGTGCCGAGACTCTCGTGGGGCACGAGCGGGAGTGAGCCGGCCGGTCGGGGCGGGTCGTTCCCAGGGCCGTAGCCGGCCGGGTCACCGTGGATGAACTCGCCGCCATGCCGCGGCGGCCGGACGTTTCCGGTCGGCTCCAGCGGTGCCCGGCGGCGTAAAACCCGGCACGGTCCAGAGACCGCGGCCGGTCTTCTACGCCTCCGGCCGCAGCCGGCGCGTGACATTCACCGCGAGCATGACCCGGCCGTCCGCGGCTCCCTCAAGGGCTGTCTTGTGATTAGCCGGGTCGATGCCTCCCGACCGCAGGTCGACAATTAAGCTCAAGGTGTTCAGAGCAGCTCGTGTGCCTCGAACGCGTCCCTCGTACGAGGGTCCTCCAGCACGCCGACCTCGGTGAAATACTTGACGGCGGGCCGCGCTCCGGCTGCGACGTCCCGCCTGATCAGCTCCTCGGGCATCGCTTCGGCGAACACCTGGCGACATTCCTCCGCCGTCAGCCCCACCGCCCTCAGGCCGGGCAGCAGAGCGGCGGGATCCGGCCGGAGAAAAGCGTCGATGATTCCGGGCAGGGCGGGACCGACGGTCCTTCTGTCGGCGACCGACAGCTCGGGCCACAGTCGGGTCAGAAACTCTTTGAAATAGCTGTGATGGCGGCCCTCGTCGATGGCATGGTCCTTGACCACCTCACGGACCGCCGCCGGCAGGCGGGAATCTCTCGGTAGCTCGGAGAGCGTCGCCGAGATGAGCGTCTCGCTGACGATCGAGAAAAGGAGCGCGGTCAATCCTCGCATGCTTTCCGGGAACGACGAGTCGATCTTTTCCAGGCGGTCGACGAAGGCGGGAACGGGTAGCTCGGGAACCGCTGTTCCGGTTTCGGTCTCGACCTGGCGGATCAGGTCGTAGGAGAACTGTGCGTGCCACGCCTCGTCGGTGACGATCTTGTACGCGTCGCCGCGCATCTGTTCGGGCAAATGAATGCCGGACCGGCCGCGGGCGATCGCCGACGCGACCGGAATGACGGCGATCTGTTCGAGCTCCGTGGTGAAATGCAGATATCCGAACAGCCGGTGCACCAGGATCTGGCGTACGGCCGATTCGCCCTTCCCGAGCAGCACCGGGTGGGCGGCGATCGGAACCAGTTCCGGGCTGAAATAGACGGGCGCGCCGGGCTCGAGGATCCGGCGGGGCTTGCCACGCACACTCGCTCGCTCGTACCAGCCGGCGAACCCGCTCCGGTAGTCGTCGTCCGGTTCGTGCGCATCCGGGCCCTGGCGCGTGGCGGCGACGACGAGCGTCGTGGACGGCGGGGGCCGCCAGAGGCTGCCCGGCGTTCCTCGGACCAGCTCGATGTGGCCCGATTCCGCCAGGTCCGCGACCTGTCGCACCAGGATGTGGGCCAGGTCGTGGAAGTCCCCGGCACCGGTCTCCGCGAGGATGGCGGCCAGCTCCGCGACGGTACGACGACCGTCCATGAACGGCCAGGCCTGCGGCCGGGCGGAGCCTGGTTCCCGTCGCCGGACCGGAACCAGGTCCAGATCATGCGCTTCCATCGTTGCGCCCCTCGTTGCCGCCGATCCAGGCCATGGCCGCGCCGGTCAGTTCGCCACCCTGATCAGGCCCATGCCGACCGCCTCCGCGAGCGCCGTGCGCACCTCCTCGGCATCGTCCTCGTCCAGTCCGGCCACGACGTCGGCGACCGTGGTGCCGCCCTCGATCCGGCTGAACAGCGCCAGCCACGCCGGGGCGTCCGAGTCGATGACGAACTCCGTCGTGCCGGAGACGGTGAGATAGAGGGTCCCGGGGTCCGTCGAGGAGCTGAGCACCAGGACCCCGTCGGCCAGTTCCGCGATCGAGTCCGCCGGGAAGCCGACGGCACAGCCGAGCCGGGCCGCCAGCGCCATGTCGCTGGGATCGGCGCTCTCGGGCGCGAGGACGGTCAGGGAGCCCCGCGTCGGCAACGGGGGAGTGGGCAACGACGCCGTCATCGAGGCCAGCAGGCCCACGTTGACCAGTCGCAGAAGCAGCTCCATGCCGATCGAGTCCGGCCTGTCGCCGAGACGCTCCAGCGCGGCCCGGATCCGGTCCCCGTCGAGATAGCGATCCGCGTCCGGCGCGGCGACAGCCTCCTCGACCAGCTGAGCTTTCCCCTGGGTCAGCATCGAGACGAACACCTGGTGGGTGTAGCGCTCGAACGGTCCCCAGTAGAAGGGCACCTTCTCTCGCTGGGCGAACGCAGCGGGGACCACGTCGCCCACCGCCTCCCGCAGGATGCGCTTGTCCCAGAGGAGGGTCTCGCGGCGCCCGGCCGGCAGCGACACGAGGAACTCGACCAGGCGGTGATCCAGGAAGGGGACGCGCGCCTCGATGCCGCTGCCGGCCGCTGAACGGTCCTCGTGCCAGCAGTTGTACTGCTGCACCTTCTCGTACTCGTACCGCAGGTAGGCGGCATAGGGATCCGCAGGCAGGTCGAGCACCTGCTCCGACACGAACGGACCGTTCACGCCGTTCCACCACGGCGCCATGGACGGATGGCGCCGGAGACCGTCGTTGCGAGCCATCATCCGCAGGTTCCCCAGGAAGCCCGGCCAGTCCGTCTGACCCGCGAGCGTGGTGGTGTAACCGCCGGCGAACTCGTCGGCGGCGGCGCCGAGCAGCATTCCCCGCAACTCCGGCCGGACCGCCTTCGCATACCGGTGCAGCTCGTGCTTGTAGAACTGTTCCGGGCCGCAGATGGGCGTCTCCATGAGCCACAGGAGCCGTTTCCACTCGTCGACGCCGGGAATCCGATCGGCCTCGAAGACCAGCTGGTGATTCGGAACGCCCAGCTGCCGGGCCACCTCGGCGGCGCCCGGCCCGTCACCGTTCAGCAAGGTGCTCGCGCTGAGCACCGTGAACGTATGGAGATCGCCTGCCGTCCCGCGGGCGAGGGCAGCCACCGCGGCGGAGTCGACGCCGCCGGAGAGGAAGACACCGAGTTCCGCGTCGGCTGTCGCGCACTCGGCGACCGAATCCTCCAGGAGGTGGCGGTACCGGAGGATGAGCTCGTCATCGGACGCGGCCAGCAGCTCGACCGGGTCGGGCAGGTCCCAGTACCGATGCGACGTCGTCGCGCCGTCGGCGAGGTCGATCCGGACAACGGTGGCCGCGGGCACCGACTCGATGTCCTTGAACCAAGTGGTGAGCGGGACCTGGGTGATCGCCGCGGCGGCATTGAGATGCGGGTTCGTCAAGGCGGTGGCCCAATCCACCTCCCGGCGCACGCCCGCGTCGGTGAACAGCGCCTTGATCTCGGACGCCATGACGACGCGGTCGCGGTCGCGGTGAAGGAAGAGCGGCTTGATGCCGAACCGGTCGCGCGCCAGGATCAGCTGCCGGCTTGCACGGTCCCAGAGAATGATGGCGAACATCCCGCGCACGCGGTCGAGGAACTTCTCGCCGTACCTGCGGTAGAGGTACAGCAGAACCTCGCAGTCGGAGTCCGTCTTGAGCGGAGCGTCAGCACCCAGTTCCGCCGCGAGCTCGCGATGGTTGTAGACCTCGCCGTTGGCGATCAGAACCAGGTTGCCGTCGGTGCTCCACAGGGGCTGCCCACCGCCCGCCGGGTCCACCAGTGACAGCCGCGCGAAAGCCAGGCCCACCTGGCCTTCGTCCATGATCTCGCGAGCGTCCGGCCCTCGATGGGCGATGGCGTCCGCCATGCGTTCCAGCAGCGCTGTCGTCTCGCCCGCACCGGTCCGTCCGCCGAAATAGCCGACGCCTGCCAAGCCGCACATAAGAATCCCCGTATCCGAGTTGTCGGTAGATCGGCAGACCCTAGACGGTTCCCACGGCGACCATGCCGTAGGAGGAAAGCGTCAGGTCGTTACCCTTGCGGTCGTAGAGTGCAACGTCTTTGAATCCGCAGGTGAGCATCCAGTATTCCAGCTCGGATGGCGTGAAGACGCGTACGTCGTAGCCGAGCCGGGTGACGTCACCATTGCGGTACATGGTTCGCTCACCGGCTATGCGGCGGCCGTCCGGCTTCATCTGCCGGTGGTCGACCATGATGTTGTTGTCGCGCTCGACGCTGACCGTCTTGCCGCCGGGATTGTTGGCCCATTCCTGGTAAAGAATGGGGCCGTTGACGGTTTCCACGACAAGTCGTCCGCCCGGGCGGAGCAATGCGGCCACCTGCTGAAGAATTTCCCGGTCGGTCCGATCGTCGAAGATGCCGAAGGAGGACCACCAGATCAGCGCGACGTCGAACCGGCCCAGACCGGAGAGGTCGCGCATGTCGCGGATGTGGTACTCAGCCTTCGGCGCTGCCGATCGGGCCCTGGCTATCATTTCGGGACTGTTGTCTATCCCGACGACATCGACCCCGCGATCGGTCAGGTATCGTGCCGTCCGCCCCCAGCCGCAACAGATGTCGAGAACCCGTTCTCCGGGACTGATGCGGCCCAGCTGCCATAGGAGATCACCCTCGCGTTTGTTGCGAGCATCGTCGTAACGCAATTCCATGAAATAAAGGAAATCCGCAATGGTCGACGGATCCTGATTGGACATGAGTCGGTTCTCCAGTCAATCAGGCGACTAGGGGGAGTCAGGCGGCCAGTGTCGCACGTGGACAGTTGCGAGTGTCAATGTGATATAGATCACTGGGTGCGGGTTCCGTGAAGTATTCAATTCTCTGTATCCTGCGGAAGGAGTGGGGGTCGAATAATGATCATGATGAGGCTGGGCGGTGTCGTCACGGGCATTGTTTTTCTGATTCGACACTGGTGGCCCCGTGATTTCTGCTAGTATTCGCCGAGACCTCGGCCCGCTACGTTATCGGCCCTTCCGGATTTTCGTGACCGGTCGGGTCATCAGTACCTTCGGCAATGCGCTGGCCCCCATTGCCCTCGCATTCGCGGTCCTGGACCTGACCCGCTCGGCCGCCGATCTCGGCTTGGTGGTCGGCGCCCGGTCGCTGGCCAACATCCTGTTTCTTCTCGTCGGCGGAGTCGTGGCCGACCGGCTGCCCCGCTTTGCCGTCATGGTGTCGTCCAGCCTGGTCGCGGCGGTCAGCCAGGGCGTCGTCGCCGTGACCGTCCTCACCGGCACCACATCCGTGTCACTACTCCTGGTGCTGGCGGCGACAAACGGCATCGCCAGTGCTCTGCTGCAACCGGCCTCGCAGGCGCTGACCACCGAGACTGTCCCGAAGGAACTGCTCAAGCGGGCCAACGCCATCAAACGGCTGGCTTCCCAGCTGACCATCGTCGTCGGCGCCTCGGTCGGATCGTTGATCGTGGCTTCCAGCGGACCGGGATGGGCGCTCGCCGTCGACGCGGTCAGCTTCCTGCTGAGCGGAGCGTGCTTCCTGCTGCTCGGCCGAGGTGGCCGCCCGAAGCGCCCGGCAGGCGGGCTGTCCCTGCCGGCCGAGCTCCGAGCCGGGTGGACGGAATTTCTTGCGCAGAACTGGATCTGGGCCGGCGTTCTGGCCTTCTTCGTGTTCAACGCCGCCTGGTCGGGCGCTATCCAGGTGCTGGGACCCGTCGTGGCCGACGAGACCTTCGGCCGGCGTTTCTGGGGTCTTGTGGTGGCCACCCAGACCGTAGGCATGGCGATCGGCACCATCATCGTGCTTCGGCTTCGTACCCGCTTCTTGCTGCGCGTCGGCGCGGTCGCCGTCTCCCTGGCCGGCCTGCTCCCGCTGGCCATGGGGCTGGCCCTGCCGCTGGTGGTGCTGATGTTCGCGGGCCTGGTGGCCGGATCCGGCCTCGCCATGTTCAGCGTGGCCTGGGAGACCAGCCTGCAGGAGCACGTCCCCTCGGACAAGCTGGCGCGTGTCACTTCGTACGACATGGCCGGTTCCCTGGTCGCCATACCGTTCGGCCAGGTCCTGGTCGGCCCGGTCGCCGATGCGGTGGGCACCAGGTCCGTCCTCGTAGCGTCCGCGGTGGTGATGGTCGCCGCCATCGCGTTGCTGCTGACCAACTCGACAGTCAGGACACTCGCTCACCACGGCTGACCGGCCGCGGCGAGCCGGCGGGGAAGGTTCTCAAGGCATGTCTGCGTCGTTTCTCACCTACAGTCAGTTGTCGGCCTGGCGCTCGATCGAGCCGTTCCCGGTGGACCAGCACACTCCGCTCTTCGTGACCAAGGTCTGGCCCCTTCCGGCCGAGCTGACAGTCCGTCACGTCGAGGACGCCTTCACCCGGCTGGCTCAGCTGCACGGTGCGCTACGGACGCGGTTCGAACTACAGCACGAGGACGAACCACGGCAACGCGTCGAGGCCGATGCCGTCGTGCCGCACGAGATTCATGAGCTGATTGCCACCGACGACACCGAAGCGCCGCTGTCGATGCCGGACACCTTCGCCACCCGGCCCTTCGACCTCGAACGGGAGCCGGCGTGGCGGGTCTGCATCGTGACCCGCGACGGGCGCCCGCAGTCCGTCGTCGTCTGCTGCCATCACATGATCGCGGACGCCTGGGCGATGCGGGTTCTCCGCGAGGATCTGTTCACCATCTTGGCCGGAGCCATACCGCCGGACGCCCCGGAACCCGGTGAACTCGCGGAGGTGCAGCGGTCCACTGCCTGGGCCCGCCGGCACGAGGCGACGATGCGCCACTGGGTGACGGCGATCAGGTCGGGCGTTGATCCCGGCGTCCCGGAAGACGACGAGCCGCGCCCACGGCTGTGGGCGTCGCTCGAGTCGGTGACGGCCCTCGACGCTGCGCGCGTGCTGGCCGAGGCGACGAGGACATCGGTTCACTCGGTTGTCCTCACCGCGTTCGCCGAGGTCGTCGCCCGGCAGTCGGGCCGGCAACGGTTCCGCGTGGGTCTGCTCGCCGGCAACCGCTCCCAGGCCCGGTGGCGCAGGCTGGTCTGCCCGATGGATCAGCTGACCCCGATGGTCTACGCCCGGCAACCTGATCGGCCGATCACCGAGACCATCCAGCACGTGCATCGTGCGGCACTCTCGGCCTACAGCCACGCGAGCTTCGACGTCGATGAACTCGCCGCCGAGCTGGAGGAATTCGGGTTCGACGCGGTGGACGGCGGAATGGACGTCTTCTTCAACTTCATTCCCGTCGAGCCGGCAGCGCTGCCGGGCACGGGCCCGTTCCGGGCGACGGACGCCGAGCCGTGGCGTCTGACCGTGAGCGACCAGGGTCGCAACAACGGTGTGCCGACGTTTCTCAAGGTAAGCGCCGGTGCGTACCTGCTGCTTCGCCTCCAGGAGAGCCGGGCGGGTTCGACCGCGGCGAGCATGGAACAGCACCTGATGGCCGTGCAGGAGCTGCTGCGGGCCGAAGCAAGCCTGATCAGGTGATCGCGGACGGGGCACAATGACGGGGAAATCGAAGGGTGCAGCGTCACCAGGAGTGGCAGTAAGTGCCGGCACCTCCGGGTGTGTTGATGCGGCGGCGCCGGTGGAAGCACACGGGCCGGGCGCGACAGACCTGCTCCGCGCGGGCGGTGGCCTCTCGGTCATCGGTACCCCGTCAGCTCGGCAAGATCGGCGGCGCCGGGGTGCGGGGACGCGCGGACCGGTCAGAAGGGGAACTGCTTGGGCTTCTGCTGCAGCGTGATCCAGCGCAGGTCCGTGAAGGCCTCGAGGCCGGCACGGCCCCCGAAGCGGCCGTAGCCGGAGTCGGCCAGGCCGCCGAAGGGGGCGGTGGGGTCGTCGTCGACGGACTGGTCGTTGACGTGGACGATGCCGGTGCGCAGGCGGCGGGCGACGGCGAGGCCCCGGGTCAGGTCCCGGGTGACGACGCCGGCGGTCAGGCCGTACGGGCTGTCGTTGGCCACCGCCACGGCCGCGTCCTCGCTGTCCACGGTGAGGACGGTGCAGACCGGGCCGAAGATCTCCTCGGTGTGCAGGCGCATGGCGGGAGTGACGTCCGCGACGACCGTGGCCGGATAGTGGGCCCCGGCGGGCGTACCCCCGCCGGCCAGGACCGAGGCTCCAGCCGCCGTCGCGTCGGCGACCAGGCCGGACACCCGGGCCGCGGCCGCCGGGTTGATCAGCGGGCCGATGACGGTGTGCGGGTCGGTGGGGTCGCCGGCGGGCAGGCTCTTGGCCTTCTCGGCCAGGCGGGCCACGAAGTCGCCGGCGATCGCGCGGTCCACGATCACCCGGTCGGCCGACATGCAGATCTGGCCCGAGTTCAGGTACGCGCCGAAGGCGACGGCGTTCACCGCGTACTCGATGTCGGCGTCGTCGAGCACCAGCACCGCGTTCTTGCCGCCCAGCTCGAGCACCGCGGGGGTGAGATGACGGGCGGCCAGTTCGCCGATACGGCGGCCGACCTTCGTGGAGCCGGTGAAGTTGACGCGGCGCACGCGGGGATCCCCGATCAGCGTCTCGGCGACCGATGCGGCGTCCGCGGGATCATTGGTCACCACGTTCAGGACTCCGGACGGCAGGTCCGCGTCGCGCAGCACGTCGGCGAGGAACAGCGCGCAGGCGAGCGGCGCGTCCTCGCTGGCCTTGAGCACCACGGTGTTGCCGGCGGCCAGGGGAGCGGCGATCGCGCGGGCGCCCAGGATGAGCGGGGCGTTCCACGGCGCGAAGGCGGCGACCACCCCGGCGGGCTGGCGGACGGCGAGCGACAGCGCGTCCGGATTGGCCCCGGCCAGCACCTCGCCGATCGGCAGGGTCGTGAGCGCGGCCGCCTCGCGCAGCATGGACGCGGCGAGCCCGACGTTGAACAGCGACCAGCCCAACGTGCCGCCGGTTTCGCTCGCCATCAGCGCGGCGGCGTCCGCACCGCGCTCCTCCAGCAGGTCGGCGGCCCGGTTGAGCACCTTGCGCCGGTCGGCGGGTCCGGCCGCCGACCAGGTGCGGAAGGCAGCATCCGCCGCATCCACCGCGCGCGTGACATCGGCCGGGCCCGCCGCCGCGACCCGGGCCATGGGCTCGCCGGTGTGCGGGTTCAGGTCGTCGACCGTCCGCCCGTCCGCGGCCGGAACCTCGTCCCCGCCGATGAAAAGGTCCCTGGTCAGGGTCACGATGCACCTCCGCCTGTGCGCTGTGCGAACATCTGTTCGCCGCGCAACACGCCGGAAACGCTAACCGGGGTTGATGTGACCGTCAACACTGTGCGACCGTCCATCATGGAGCTGAACCCGGACAAACCGCATTCCGCCCGCATCTACGATTACATGCTCGGCGGCCACGACAACTTCCCGGCCGACCGGGCCGCCGCGGCCGCCGTTACCGAGCTCTGGCCGAGCCTGGGCGTCTCGATGCGCGCCAACCGCGACTGGATGGCCCGGCAGGCCCGCGTCGTCGCCGCCGAGCTCGGCATCCGCCAGTTCGTCGACATCGGGTCCGGGCTGCCGACCGCCCCGAACCTGCACGAGGTGGTGCGATCGGTGGATCCCAGCTGCCGCGTGCTGTATGTCGACAACGATCCGCTCGTCCTGGACCGCGGGCGCTCGGTCGGCGGCGTCACCTATCTGGATGCGGATCTGCACGACCCGGCTGCGATCCTGGGATCCCCGCAGTTCCGGGACACGATCGACCTGTCGCGGCCGGTTGCCCTGAGTCTCATCGCGATCCTGCAGTTCGTGACCGACGAGGACGAGGCGTACAGCATCGTCGACCGGCTGCTGGCGCCCCTGCCCGCCGGCAGCACCCTGTCGATCTCCGCGGTCACCGACGAGACGGCGCCGGCCGAGGTCGCGGCGGGCGTCGCGGTGTACGCGGCCGGCGGCATCGACATCCGGCTCCGCGACCGGGCCGGGACCACCGCGCTGTTCCGGGGCCTGCCGCTGCTCGACCCCGGTGTGGTGCTGGTCAGCCGCTGGCGCCCGGAGAAGGAGGTCCCCGACGCCCACGTCCAGGTCTACGGCGGCGTGGCCCGCAAGCCCTGAGCCGGCCCGCGGGTTGGCGGGCCGGCTCAGGACCGGGCCGCTCAGACGTCGAGGCTCGACTCGATCCGCTTGAGCTGGTGCCGGGCCATCGCGAGGTTGGCCCGCGACTTCAGCAGCGCCAGGTAGAGGAACAGGCCCTCGCCCTGGCGGCCCTTGAGCGGGCGGATCAGGTGGTACTGGTTCTCGAGGGTGATCAGCATGTCCTCGATCCCCTCGCGGATGCCGAGCATCTCCATCGCGCGCAGCTTGGAGCGCACGACATCCGTGTTGCCGGCGGCCGCCACGGAGAGGTCGAACTCCTTGGTGCCCCCGGCGATGCCCAGCGCCATGCCGCTGGTGTAGTCGACGAGGGCGACTCCGATCGCGCCGTCGATCTGCATGGCGTCCTTGAGGGCGACGTCCATCTCGGGCATGTGTACGTACCTCCACCGGTCGGATTCATGAGTGACCTACGCGTCTCAGGAACACTCTCCGGGGGAATGCATCGAACCGGTCGCACTGGCTGTGCGACCGGCCGGCATGGCGCACGTCACTCTGAACGGTTGTCCTGTCAGCGCCAGGAATCCGACCAAGTGGCCGAGCACGGGGTGGCCGCGGGTGTGGTACGCGAGCGGTTCGGGTCGCTCTCCCAGACCACTGTGGAGCCTTCCTTCTTGATGTACTTGTACTGGATCGCGGTGCTGCCGGACAGGCTCACCGTCGCCGTCCACACCGGATACGTCGCGGAGGAGAGGGCCACCGCACTGGCCGGGTTCCAGTTGCCCAGCGCCGCCGTGTTGCCGGTGACGAACACGTTCTGGCCGAAAGTGGTGGTCACATTCGCGGCGAAGGACACCGCGGCCGTCGTGCAGCCGGTGGATCCACCGCCGCCACGGGCGTTGACGTGCAGCGCGAGCGCGGCGTTCGCGGCCACGGTCGCGGTGAACTGCCCGTTGCTGCCCACCGTGTACGCCGGACCGCTGCACGTCCCGCCGCTGAAGTCCCCGGCCATCACGTCGCAGTAGGTCCCCGCCGGCAGCGAGGTCTGGAACGTCCGGGTGAGCGCGCTCGACGACCGGTTGAACGCGACGTACGCGTTCGCACCGCGGCCGAACGCGATCTGATTGGATCCGTTGCTCCACCAGTTGGACACCGCGGCGCCCGCGGCCGCGTTGCGCAGCCCGACCATGTTCGCGGTGGTGCGCGCCCGGTGCTCGCACTGCCAGCCGTTGCCGCAACTGACGGCCGACGTGGTGCCGTTCGAGGCGGCCGGCGGGCCCTGGTCGGGTCCCGAGAAGGTGAAGCTGGACATCACCTGCGGCACGCCGTACGGGTAGGCGATCATGAACGCCTCGGCCAGCGCGTAGCTCGCGCCGTCCTTGTAGGTCAGCTTCGCCCGGCCGTTGCGCTGGGTGTCGTGGTTGTCGATGAAGCTGACCGCGTCACCCGACCCGAGGCGCATCTGCCCGGCCAGCCCGTTGAGCCCCGAGAGGTTCGCGTCGCGGAACGCGTTGCCGACCACGTCGCCGTAGCGGAACTCGGTCACGTCGCCGATGCCCGTGTACTCCTCCGGCGTCGGCTCGCCGGTGCCGCCCTCGATGACCTCCGAGAAGACGTACGGGTCGCCGCTGACCGGATCCACGACCGCGGCCAGGTCGGCGGCGGGCAGGTGCTTGGCCGCGTCCACCCGGAAGCCGTCCACCCCCAGCGACACCAGATCGTTGAGATATCCCGTCAGCTTCCCCCGCACGTACGACGACTCGGTCGCGAGATCGGACAGGTCGACGAGCTCGCAGTTCTGGATCTCCCAGCGGTCGGACCAGTTGGCGATGTCGTCGGTGCCGTTGCGCCCGCAGTGATGGAAGTCGTTCGTGCCGTAGGGGACCGCCGGGTACGCGTAGTGCGAGTACGTGGATCCGCCACTGCCCGTCCCCGTCGAGGCGCCGCCCGCCATGTGATTGACGACAGCGTCGACGTAGATCTTTACGCCGGCCGCGTGACAGGTGGACACCATGCCGGCAAACGCGTTCCGGTCGCCGCGGCGCGTGGTGAGCTGATAGCTGACGGGCTGGTAGTCCTGCCACCACGGGTAGCCCTGGCCCGGCAGCACGACGTGCTCCTGGGGCGGGGACACCTGCACGCCGCCGAAGCCCTTGGGGCCGAGCACCGTTGTGCACTCGTTGGCCACGGAGGCCCACGGCCACTCGAAGAGGTGGACGATCACGTCCTTGGCGCCGGGCGAGGCGGGGGACAGCGCGCCGGCCTGGCTCACTGCGGTGGTGGACGCCTCGGACTCGGTCGCGCGGGCCAGACCGGCGACGGACATCCCGACGGCGAGCAGGGCGGCTGCCGCGGTGGCGACGGTCTTCCGGGTACGCATGGAAGCCTCCTGGGGGAGCGGGGGAATTCCTGAAACTTCTTGCGCAAGTGCCCGGAAAGTTAGCAGCGTGTTTCGCTCCCGTAAAGCGACGACGCTCGATGGACGTGGACGTTTCGCGGCTATGGCCCGATTTTTCTTGCAGCGAAAACGATCTCGCGTTCGGGTGTGTCGCGGGAAAACGCTGCTCGTCCGGCTGTCCGCCGGCGGCGCGCCGGGCAACAACTTTCAAAGATCCACAACGCCGCCGGGGAGACGACGGCGCCGGGGAGACGACGGCGCAGGTAAGGGCGTCGGCCGCTCAGGCCACGAGGAAGGCGCCGGCGCCGGTCAGGCCACCGGGGAGGCGATCTTCTCCGGCTTGAGGACCGCCGTGGAGCCCCGGACGACCAGTTCGGGGCTGAAGACGTACTCGGAATGGGGTGCGCCGTGGCCGTTGATCTCGTCGACCAGCTGGCGGATGGCCGCGTTGGCCATGGCGGCGACCGGCTGGCGCACGGTCGTCAGGGGCGGGTCGGTGAAGGCGATCAGCGGCGAGTCGTCGTAGCCGATCACCGACACGTCGCGGGGCACCGACAGGCCACGGCGGCGGGCCGCGCGGATGGCGCCCAGGGCCATCAGGTCCGAGCCGCAGACGATGCCGGTGGCGCCGCGGGCCAGCAGCTGCCCGGCGGCCACCTCGCCGCCCTCGACGCCGAAGAGGGTCAGGGCCACGAGCTCGTCCAGCTCGGCCTCGGGCACGTCGAGCTCGCGCCGCATCGCCGCCCGGTAGCCCGCCAGCTTGCGCTGGACGTTGAGGAACCGGTCCGGCCCCGAGACGAAGCCGATGCGCCGGTGCCCCAGCGCCACCAGGTGACTGACGGCCAGCTCGCCGGCCAGCCGGTCGTCGGCGGAGATGAACGGGGCGTCGAGATCGTCCGCGTACCCGTTGATGAGCACGATGGGCATCGGCCGCTGGACCAGGCGGCGGTAGCGCTCGCGGTCGGCGGTCGTGTCGGCGTGCAGCCCGGAGACGAACACGATGCCGGAGACCTGACGGTCGAGCAGCATCTCGACGTATTCGTCCTCGGTCACGCCGCCCGGCGTCTGCGTGCACAGCACCGGCGTGAACCCGGACTGGGAGAGCGCTGTCTCGATCGTCTGCGCGAACGCCGGGAAGATGGGATTCTCCAGCTCCGGCACGATCAGCCCGACCAGCCCGGCACTGCGCTTGCGCAGCCGCTCGGGGCGCTCGTAGCCGAGCACGTCGAGCGCGGTCAGCACCGCCTGCCGGGTGTCGGCGGAGACGCCGGGCCGGTCGTTGAGCACCCGCGACACCGTCGCCTCGCTGACCTCGGCCTGGCGCGCGATGTCGGAGAGTCGTGCACGCATGGGCGTCACTGTAGACCCTGAAACTTCTTGCGGGTACCGCGGAATTTTCGTCAACTCCTGCAAGCGTCTCAGTCTGCCGGCGACGCCACCGTCAGCGCGTTGACCCCGCCCGCCGCGTCCACCTCGAGCCGGTCGGGACCGTCCGCCCACGCCGCCGACGTGAACGTCCGGCCGGCGGCCACCCCACTGTGCGTCTCGCCGTCGAGCACCACCTGGCCGGCACCCCGGGCCACGGTCACGCGCGTGGGCACGGCACCCGCCGCCCGTACGTCCAGCAGGTCGACACCGCCCGACATCCGCACCGTCAGCGTGCCGTCCGGCCGGGGCAGCACCAGGTCGATCCGGCTCGCGCCGCCGCTCAGCTCGACGCCCGCCACCCGCCCCGCGCTCAGGTCGATCGAGCCCCGGTCGGTGCCGCCGGCCACCCGCAGGTCCCAGCGCACCCGGTCGCTCAGCATCACCTGCACCGCCTCGGCCGGCCCGTCGAACCGCAGCTGCACCCGCCCGTCGCGCTCGGCCACGCGCGGCACGGCCGGACCACCCGCGGGCGTGGCGACCCGGTACAACCCGTCGCCCAGATCGGCCGTCCGCACGCTCACGGTCCGGGCGCCGTCCAGCAGGTCGAAACCGGCGACGGTACGCCCACCGCGCGCAGCCGTCGCCACATGCCCGCCGGCGTCGTCGTCCTCCTCGGCGCCGGCTCCCGTGGCGGCCTCATCGCTGCTCGCGCCGTCGCCCTCCTTGGCGCCGGCTCCCGTGGCGGCGTGGTCGCCGGCGGCGGCTACCGGGGGAGTCCAGCGCTGGTCGGTCTCGGCGGCCTCGGAGTCCTGCCCCACGACCAGCACCGTCACGCCGGTCAGGACGAGGGCGACCGCCGCGACGGCCGCGCCGACGAGCCAGCGTGGCCCGGGCGCGCCGGACGAAACGACACCCTCGCTCGGCGTGTCAGCGGCGGTCGCTGCCGGTGCGGTTGGCCCGGGCGGTGTGGTCGGCTCGGCCAGGAAAACGCTCTCTCGGGGTGCGGCCGTGTCCCACTCCATCGCGGGCGCGGACGGGTCCGTGATGGGCGCGGACGGCTCCATCGCGAAAGCGGGCCCAGGCTGCTCCGTCTCGGAAGCGGGCGCGGGCACGGGCCGCTCCGGGCGGTGCAGCGGCATGGCGATCGAGCGGGCGCCCACCGGACCCTCGGGCTCCGGCGGGAGATCGGAGAAGCCGGGCACGAAGGACCCGATCCCCTCGTCGGGCGGCAGAGTCGAGGGCGCCGCGTCAGACGAGGGCAAGCCGGCGCCGGGGGACAGCGCGCCGGCGGGATCGGGAGGCGTGCTCTGGCTCCGGGTCAGGGCGAGCGACAGCGCGGCCCCGCCCAACGTGTTGCGGTTCCACGCGGGTGTCGCGTCGTCGCGGACGAGGGGCAGCTCCTGCGTCGGCTCCTCCGAGGGCAGGGGCGCCCCGGGCGCGGGCCAGTCGGGCGGGACTACGGGATCGGCGTCGCGCGGCATGTCGCCTCCGGGTCGGAGTCTGCGGGTCCATCCATCGGTACGGACGAAACGCCCGCCCGGATCGACATGTGTCCCAGAAGACAGCCGGAAGCGGGACAGGAGGAAAGCCACGGGCGGCGCCGGGGGAGGAGAGAGAAGACCCCGGCGCCGCCCCTCCTACCCCTCAGGAAAGTCGCAACCCGTGCCCGTACGCGTACAGCGGCTCAGCGGTGTCGTTCGGCACGTCCTCCCGCGACGCCGCCACCGCCTCCATCGACGACGGCAGCTCGAACGGCAGCTTCCCCGTCGCCGGCGCCCGCCCGAACAGCACGTCCAGCAGCGCCTCGTCGCCGGTGCCGAACGTGCCGGTCAGCCCGGCCACGCGCGGCGCCAGCGCGGTCAGGATCGCCGGGCGGTCGAGCATCACATCCACGATCGTCGGGACGGTGTCCGCGGTGGCGATGATCGGAGCCAGCTCGTCGGCGGTGTAATCCAGGCGCCCGGCGTGGAAGAACGCCTCGAAGCCGCCGCCCCGCGGCTCGTAGGGGGCCGCCCGCCGCACGATCGCCACGTCGGCCTCGGCGGCGGTGCCGACCACTTTCGCGTACCGGGCGGCGACGACGGGATCCACGCCGTCGACGAAGAGCGTGACGCCCTCGGCGAGCGGCAGCACCCCCTCGTTGCGCAGGACCACGACCGACTTGCGCTGGGCGTCGAGGCCGGCGTCGACGAAGGTGCGCGTGCCGACCGTGGTCGCGACGGCGGCGGGGTCCACGTACCGGCGGTCGTCGAAGAGGCCGAGGCGGAACTTGTCGCGCAGGATCCGGCGGACGGAGAGGTTGATCCGATCCTCGGAGACGCGGCCCGAGGAGACGAGCTCGACGATCAGATCGGGACATTGCTCGCCGCCCAGCTGGTCCGCGCCGGCGTCGAGGATCTTCGCGACGCGTTCGAGGCGGCTCAGGTGCTCGACGCCCCACGCGCGGGCGGCCAGCGGCGTGCCCATCACGTTGTCGGCGTCGGTGACCAGGCCCCAGTCGGTGCAGACCACGCCGTCGAAGCCGTACCGCTCGCGGAGCAGCCCCCGCACGACGCCGGCGTTGAAGCCGAAGCCGACCTCCTCGTACGGGGTGCCGACCGGCATGCCGTAGTAGGGCATGACCTGGGCGACGCCCGCCTCGAACGCGGCCTCGAACGGCTTGAGGTGGTAGTCCCACAGGCCGCCGGGGTAGACCTGCTCCCGGCCGTACGCGAAGTGGGCGTCCTCGCCGTTCATCTGCGGGCCGGCGCCGGGGAAGTGCTTGACCATCGCGGCGACGCTGTCCCGGCCCAGATCGGATCCCTGCAGGCCGAGCACGTATTCACGGATGAGCCCGGCGACGACCTCGGCGTCGGAGCCGAGCGTGCCCGAGGTGCGGGCCCAGCGCGGCTCGGTGGCCAGGTCGGCCATCGGGTGCAGGGCGACGCGGATGCCCGTGGCCAGGTACTCCTGCCGGACGGTGTCGGCGAACCGGCGCATCACCGCGGGGTCCTGGACCGCGCCGAAGCCGATCGGCTCGGGCCACTGCGAGAAGCCGGCCGCCGCCGCGCTGGTCGCCGGGTTGTCCAGCACGCCGTGGCGCGGATCCGTGGACACGGTCACCGGGATCCGCAGGCGGGTCTGAGCGGCCAGCTCCTGGATCCGGTTGTGCCAGGCCGCGATCATCGCCGGCGGGGTCGGGCCGGTGGTCAGGATGTTGACGTGGTTGATCAGCTTGCCGGTGACCAGGTCGCTGGTCGACTCGAACATGCCGGCGGCGCCGTCGGGCTCGTACAGGGTGCCGTCGGGGTTGACCGCCGTCATGGTGTGGAACATCAGGCCAACCTTCTCCCCGAGCGTCAGGCGGCCCAGGAGGTCGGCCACCCGCTCGTCGACGGAGAGCCGCGGATCTTCGTACGGAAACATGATCAAGACCTTTCAGCGCGCGCCGCGCACGAAGTGGACCAGGAGGGATCCGGCGACCGCCACGACCGCGCCGATGAGGAACAGCGCGGTGTAGTTGTTGCCGGGGCCGGCGCCGATGGCGAGGATCGGGGCGGCCAGGATCGGGACGAGCGACTGCGGCAGGGCGTTGGCGATGTTCATGACGCCCATGTCCTTGGCCGCGTCGTCCGGGTCGGGCAGCACGTCGGTGGCGAGCGCCAGGTCGACTGCGAGATAGAGGCCCTCGCCGAGGCCGAAGAGCGTCACCGCGGCCAGGAACAGCGCGAAGCTGTGCGAGAAGGCGATCCCCACCAGCGCGAGGGCGACGACCACGCCGGCGGCGAGGACGAAGGGACGGCGCCGGCCCGTACGGTCGGACAGCCACCCGCCGACCGTGGATCCCAGCAGCATGCCCGCCGTGGTGAGCACGGTCCCGATCAGCACCGCGGTCGCGACGTTGCCGGTGGTGTAGCCGAAGCGGTCGATCAGCAGGTACGTCTGGTAGGTCGAGACGCTCGCGATGCCCATCCACACCAGGAAGCGGCTGAGGATGTTCCACGCGAAGTCGAGGTGCTTGCGCGGGTTGACGTAGAAGGTGCGCAGGAAGTCGCGGAAGGTGTAGCGGCCGAAGGCGCCGGGATTCGCGGGGCGGTCCTTGAGGATGGCCACGAGCAGCACGATCGTGGCGATGCCGATCAGCGTCGGCACCATGAACATCCAGAAGGTGTGCCCCGACAGCACCGCCGCCAGGGCCGTGCCGAGCAGGATGGCGATCGAGGTCATCAGGCCGAGGATGCCGCTGACCCGGCCCCGCTGCTGCGGCGGGATCTGGTCGGGCAGCAGCGCCGTGATGGTCGACAGCGTGGCGTTGACGCCGAGCTGCGCGAGCGCCCACCCCGCGGTCAGGGCCGCGATGCCGCCGCCGGTCGCGACGATCAGCAGGCCCACGCCGCCGGCCACGATGCCGCCGAGCAGCCACGGGCGGCGCCGGCCGAAGCGCGACGTCGTGCGGTCGGAGAGGGCGCCGAAGAGCGGGTTGCCGATCATCGCGAGGAGCGCGCCGACCGACAGCACGGTGCTCAGGGCGGTCGTCTTCGAGTCGCCCGCGATCTCGGCGACGCGGATCGACAGGGTGACGACGACGGGCGTCAGGATGGCCACGTACGCCCCCAGCATGGCCAGGGCCATCGCCACGATCAGCCGGGCCGGGGCGTCCGGCTGCTGCCGCTGTTCAGTGGCGACTTCGAGTGGATCCATCGTGGTCATGACGCACCTCGCGAACCGGGGAACGGGCCGCCGCCGCGGCGGTCTCGTCTCCCGAAGTTATCGATCGGATTACCGCTAAACCAAGGGGTCATGACGGCCGTATTTCGTGTGTATTACCTGTGCGTGGGCTATCTTCCCGCCGATCACGCCACCGAAGTCCGTTTGTTCCAGCTGAATTAGCGAAGGTCTTAGCAAAACCAGCGGCGTAGAGTGCTCCTATGACCATCGGCCGCCGGGTGCATGTCGTGAGCCGGGACTTCCTGCTGGCCCAGGTGCGCGAGGCCGGTTCGGTGAGCCGGGCCGAGCTCGGGCGGCGTACCGGCATGGCCCGGGTGACCGTCAACGGCCTGGTCGCGGAGCTGCTCGCCGCGGGCCTGCTGGCCGAGACCGCGGAGCCGGTGGCCGAGGGCCCGGGCCGGCCCGCGCGGCTGCTCACGCTGGGACCCGCCGCCGGGTGCGTCGTCGGGGCCGTCGTCGGGAGTACGGGCGTCCGCGCCGCCGTCGCCGACCTCACCGGCGCGATCCTCGTCGAGCGTGACCTCGCTCTCGACACCACCGACGTGACCGCCTCGCTCGACGCCGTCGCCGGGCTGATCCGTGAGTGTGTCGCGGCGGCGGGCACCGAGCGCGGCCGGATCTGGTCGGCCGTCGCGGGTTTCTCCGCCCCCGTCGGTACGGGCACCGGCGCGCTCGTGGCCAGCAGCGTGCTGCCCGGCTGGGGCGGCGTCGTGCCGGCCGCCGAGCTGGAGCGCCGGCTCGGGCTGCGCGTCACCGTGCGCAACGACGCCGACCTGAGCCTGGCCGGGGAGGTTGCCCACGGCGCCGCCCGGGGCCACCGCACGGTCTGCTACCTGCGCATCTCCACCGGCATCGGGTGCGGGCTGCTGCTCGACGGCCACGTGCACCACGGCGCCACCGGGGCGGCCGGGGAGATCGGCCACGTCCAGGTCGACGAGACCGGCACGCTCTGCCGCTGCGGCAACCGGGGCTGTCTCGAGACCATCGCGTCGCCGCGCGAGATCCTCGCCATGCTGGCCGCCACCTACGGCGAGCCGGTCACCGCCGAGCAGGTCACCGAGCTGGCCCGGCACGACGCGACGGCCGAGCGGGTCCTCGCCGACGCGGGCCGCATGATCGGCCGGGTGGTCGCCGACCTGGCCAACACCATCAACCCGTCGCTGGTCGTCCTGGACGGCCCGCTCATCGAGCCCGAGGGCACGATCGTCGCCGGGGTCCGCGAGTCCGTGCGGCGCTACGCCCAGCCCGAGGTCGCCGACGCCACCCAGGTGCGCGCCAGCGCGCTCGAGGGCCGGGCCGCCATCCTGGGCGCGATCGCGGTGGCCGTCGACGCCACGCCCGCCGCCCGGGGCAGCCGCGCCTTCGCCGCCTCGCCGGACGGCCGGACCCCCGGCGCCCGGGAGCGGGTCGTGCGGCGCGGCATGATCGTCGACCTGCTGCGCCACCGGGGCACCGTCGGGCGCAGCGACATCGTCAAGCTCACCCGCCTGCCCCGCGCCGCCGTCCTCGACCTGCTGGGCGAGCTCGAACACGACGGCACGGTCGAGCCGGCCGCGCCGCCGCCGGGAGAACGCCGCGCGGGCCGGCCCTCACCCCGCTACCGGCTCGCCGCCCCGCCCGGGCTCCTGCTGGGGCTCGCGCTGGGCGCCGACAGCACCCGCGCCGTGCTCACCGACGGCAGCGGCACCGTGCTGCACCAGGCCAGTGACTCGGTCCCGATCGGCATGGCCGGGGCGTTGCACGTGCGGCGCGCGGCGGAGCTGGGCCGGGAGCTGCTGCTCGCCCACGGCCACGATCCGGGCGAGCTGCGGGCGGCGGGGCTCAGCGTGCCGGCGCCCGTCGACCCGGCCACCGGACGCTTCGGCCGCCGCGGCGTGCTGCCCATGTTCGCGGGCTTCGACCCGGCCGGCGAGGTGGCGGACGTGCTGGGCGTACCCGTGAAAGCCGAGAACAACGCGGACCTGGCCGCCCTCGCCGAGACCCGCCGCGGCGCCGGCCGGGGGGCCCGTGACCTGCTCTACCTGCGCGCCGACCAGTACACCGGGGCCGGGATCATCGCGGGCGGGCGCATGCACCGCGGGGCGATCGGCTACGCGGGGGAGGTCGGGCATCTCAACGTGCGCGAGGTCGGCCCGTTCTGCGTCTGCGGCAGCCGCGGATGCCTGTCGGTCTATCTGAACCCGGCGTACTTCTCGGCGCTGCTCGACCCGCGCGCCGGCACCACCGAGGCCGACCTGCTCGCCCTGGCCGGCGCGGCCAACCGCCCGGTGCAGCGGGCCATCGCCGACGCGGGCCGGCTGATCGGGCGCTCGGTCGCGTCGCTGTGCAACGTGCTCAACCCCGCGATCGTCGTGGTCGGCGGCGCGTTCGCCGAGGCGGGCCCCTACGTGGTCGACGGCGTCCGCGAGGCCCTGCTGCGCCACTGCTCGCCGAGCGCCACCGCGGGCCTGACCGTCGTGCCCACCGCGCTGGGCCCCGACGCCGAGCTCCTGGGCGCCGTCGAGATCCTGCTCTGAGCGGCGCTTCAGCTGATCTCCCCGGCCCGCTAGATTGACATCCGTGGATACGGCGGACCGTCTCTTCCCCACGAAGCACCTGGCCGCCCCCGAGGTGCGCGATCTGCCCGAGGCTCCGGCGAGCTTCCGGCGCGTCATCGGGCCGGGCGTCGTCGCCGCGGGCGTCGGCATGGCGAGCGGCGAATTCATCCTCTTCCCCTACATCGCCTCCCAGGTCGGGCTGGTCTTCGTCTGGGCCGCCTTCGTCGGCCTGGCCACCCAGTACTTCCTCAACATGGAGATCGAGCGCTACACCCTGGCCACGGGCGAGACCGCGCTCACCGGGTTCAGCCGCTACTGGCGGCACTGGGGGCTGGTCTTCGCGATCCTGGCGTACTTCGCCAACATCTGGCCGGGCTGGGCGTCCAGCTCGGCCACGCTCATCACCTATCTGGCCGGCGGCGAGGTCCGGCTTCGCGCTGCTCATGGGCGCCTTCGCGGGCGCCGGCGGCGGCCAGAACCTGTGCCAGAGCAACTGGATCCGCGACAAGGGCTTCGGGATGGGCGCCTACGTGCCCCGCATCGTCAGCCCGGTGACCGGCCAGCTCGAGGCCGCGCCGTCGACCGGTTTCGTCTTCGAGCCGACGGAGGCCAACCTGGCCCGCTGGCGGCGCTGGTGGCGGCTGGCCAACCTCGAACAGCTGAGCACCTTCGTGCTGATCAGCTTCCTGACCATCTTCTTCACCTCGATGCTGGCCTACGCCACGGTCTTCGGCCGCGACGGGCTCACCAACAACATCTCCTTCCTCAAGGCGGAGGGCGACGCGCTCAACGCCTCGGTCGGCAACTGGTTCGGCACCTTCTTCTGGATCATCGGCGCCTTCTCGCTCTTCGCCGCCGCCCTGGGCATCGTCGACTACACCAGCCGCCTGGGCGCCGACGTGCTCAAGACCGCGTACCTCCGGGACGCCCACGAGAGCAAGATCTACTTCGGGCTGGTCTGGGGCCTCGTCGGCATCGGCGTCGTCGTCCTGCTCGCCGGGCTCACCCAGCCGCTGGTGCTCCTCGTCATCTCGGCCGTCACCGGCGGGCTGATGATGTTCCTCTACTCGGCCCTGCTGCTCCTGGTCAACCGCCGGGTCCTGCCCCGCGGGATCCGGCCCGGCGCGGGCCGGGTCGCGGCACTGGTGTGGGCGTTCGTGCTGTTCGGCTTCCTGTCGGTGCTGACCTTCAACGAACAGATCCGCAAGCTCTTCGAGTGAGCGGCCCGGTCTCAGGCGGCCAGCAGGGTCAGGGTGCGGGCGACCTCGGTGCGGACGGCGGCGCGGGCGGGGGACAGGTACTTGCGGGGGTCGGAGAGGCGGGCGTCGGCGGCGAGGACGTCGCGCACCGCGCCGGTCAGGGCCCGGTTGAGCAGCGTGCCGACGTTGACCTTGACGATGCCGGCGGCGACCGCGCGGCGCAGGCCCTCGTCCGGCACGCCCGAGGAGCCGTGCAGCACCAGGGGTACGGGCACCGCGGCGGCGAGCCGGGCGATGAGGTCGTCGTCGAGGACGGCGTCGCGGCTGGCCATGGCGTGCGACGAGCCGACCGCCACGGCCAGCGCGTCGACCCCCGTGGCGGCCACGAAGGACGCCGCCTCGGCCGGATCGGTGCGTACCCCGGGGGCGTGGGCGCCGTCCTTGCCGCCGATCGCGCCGAGCTCGGCCTCGACCCAGACGCCGGCCGCGTGGCACCGGTCGGTGACCGCGCGGGTGCGGGCCACGTTCTGCTCGTAGGGCAGCGTCGCCGCGTCGACCATCACCGACGGGATGCCCAGGGCGACGGCCTCGTCGATCAGCGTCTCGTCCTCGGCGTGGTCCAAGTGGACGATCACCGGCACGGCGGCGCTGCCGGCCATGCTCAGGCAGGCCAGGGCGAGCGGCGCCAGGGCACCGTGATAGCGAACGGCGTTCTGCGAGATCTGCAGGATGACCGGCAGCCCGGCGTCCTCGGCGCCGCCCACGACGGCCTCGGCGTGCTCCAGCATGATGACGTTGAACGCGCCGACGGCCCGCCCGCTGCCGCGCAGGTCTCCCACGATGGACGGCTTGGTCACGACAGTTCCTCCACGGTGATCTGCTCGCGCCAGCGGGCGCGGGCGGTCAGGTCGATCTCCCCGGCGACCGGGCGCAGCACGCAGGCCGCCGCGGTCGCCACCACGTCGGCCAGCGCGGCCGGCCACGGCGTGCGGGCGGCCAGGTGCAGGGCCAGGGCGGCGGCGGCCGCGTCGCCGGCGCCGGTCGGGTTGCCGTCCACGGTCTCGGCCGGCCGGGCGGCCCAGGTGCCGTCGGGGGTGACGGCCACCACGCCGGAGGAGCCGAGCGTCACGACGACGGCCGCCGCGCCACCGTCGAGCAGGCGCCGGCCCCACCCGGCGACGTCGCGCGCCGACGCCACGGGCGCGCCGGCCAGCTCGGTCAGCTCGTCCCGGTTCGGCATCAGCACCGCCCCGGCGCCGGTCGCCTGCCGCAGGGCCTCGCCGGACACGTCGAGGATCGCGGGGACACCGCCGAGCTTGGCCAGCTGGGCCGGCAGGTCGGCGGGCAGGCCCGGCGGCAGGCTGCCCGACACCACGAGAACATCGGCGGTTGCCACCTCACGAGCCACCGCGTCGAGTACAGCCTCCGCCGTGCCGGGCGCGGCCGGGTGGCCCGGCTCCAGCAGGATCGTGGTCGTGCCGTCCGCGCCCACCACGGCGATCGTCCGCCGGACCGCTGCGAACGCGGGGATCAGCCTGATCGGGAAGCCGAGCGCGTCCAAGTGCACGCGGAAGGACTCTGCGGCCGGAGCCACAGCCACGGTGTCGCCGCCGAGGGCCCGGACCACCGAGGACACATTGACCCCCTTGCCGCCGGCGCGCGACCGGACGGCGCCGACGCGCACGCTTTCCCCCGGGACGAGCGCCGGGACCTCGTACGTGATGTCCAGGGCGGGGTTGAGGGTGACCGTGACGACGCGGATCATGACGTGCTCAGCCCGGCCGAGTCCTCGGCCGACTTCTCGGTCGTGT
Source organism: Symbioplanes lichenis (assembly GCF_030709675.1). Classification (GTDB taxonomy): domain Bacteria; phylum Actinomycetota; class Actinomycetes; order Mycobacteriales; family Micromonosporaceae; genus Actinoplanes; species Actinoplanes lichenis. The sequence continues at coordinate 523,530 of NZ_JAUZQD010000002.1, read as the reverse complement.
AGACCATCAGCGTCGAGCCGGCCAGCGCCAGCAGGATGCCCGCGGTCTGGTAGCCGGACGGGACGTTCTGATAGACGGCCAGCGACAGGATGATGGTGAGCACCGGCGCGAGGGCGTTGGTGATCGGCGCGACCAGCGACGCCTTGCCCCGGCTCATCGCCATCACCAGGAAGAGCGCGCCGACCGCGTTGAGCACCTGCGTCACCGCGGTGAGCGCGGGCGCCTGCCACGGGAAGTCCGTCGGGAAGCCGCCCATCATGATCAGCGCGACCGGGATCAGCACGATCCCGCTGATCGTCATCCAGCCGAAGGTGGTCGCGTCGTTGACGCCGGACAGCGCCGCCTTGCGCATGTAGTAGGCCTGCACGCCCCAGGCGACGCAGATCAGGATCGCCAGCAGCAGGTACGGGCCGGTGGACGCGTCCTCGTCGCCGGGCGCCACGGAGAACAGCACGATGGCGACCAGGGCGAGCACGACGCCGATCACGGCCAGCCGGGTCAGCCGCTCCTTGAGGGCAACCAGGGCCATGACCACGGTGATCGCGGGGGAGAGGGCGATGATCGGGAAGATGATGTAGGCGGGGCCGATGGTCAGGGCCTTGAAGAGCAGCAGCTGGCCCCCGGCGCCGGTGACGCCGACGAGCAGTCCGTAGAAGGCGGCGATCGGGCGGCGGTCGAAGGTGGCTCCGCGCAGCGCGGCGACGGCCGGGATGATCATCGTGAACGACCAGATGATGTAGACCATTCCGTCGGGGTAGCCGTACCGGCTGGTCGGTTCGCCGGAGAAGGCGCCCCAGACGCCCCAGAAGAGCACGAGCAGTCCGGCGTACGGGATCCAGCCGGTCCGGCGGCCCGCGGTGACAGTGGTCATGCCGATATCCCTTCGAGATGGTGGCCGGCGAGGCGGGCCGCGTAGACGGCGGCGCCGAGGTCCGGGGCGTACAGGGGAGTGCGCAGGTCGTAGCGGTCGTCCAGGGCTGCCCGGAACGCCGCGAGCAGCGGTTCGCAGGTGAACATGCCGCCGGAGTACGAGACCGGGACCGGCCCGGTGGTGAAGCCGAGCGCCCGGGCCTGGGCGTCGACCAGCGCGGCGAGCTCGTGCCCGGCGTCGCGCAGGATGGCGGCGCAGGCGGTGTCGCCGGCCGCCGCGGCCGCGCTGATCAGGGGGCTGAGGGCGGCGATCCGGCCCCGGTCGCCCTTCCACCGGTTGAGGACGACGTCGACGGCGTCGAGATCGTCGGTGAGGCCCAGCTCACGCCGCAGCAGGTCGGCGAGCGGGCCCCGGGGCAGCCGGCCGTCGGCCATCCGGCTGAAGGCGCCGAGCCCGCGGATGGCCACCCAGTAGCCGGAGCCCTCGTCGCCGAACAGCTCACCCCAGCCGCCGGCGCGGGCCTGGCGGGCCCCGTTCTCCCCGTACGAGATGGAGCCGGTGCCCGCCACGACGTTGATGCCGTCCACGCCGCCCAGCGACCCGGCCCAGCCGCAGATCATGTCGTTGCCGCAGCGGTAGCGGTCGTGGCCGAGCACGGTGGCCGGCAGCGCGTCGAGCGTCGCCACGTCGGCGGACACCTCGCCGTAGCAGGGGATCCCGAAGAACGCGTACGTGATGCCGGCCGGCTCGATGCCCGCCCGCTCGCACACCTGCGTGACGCCCTCGGCGAGCAGCGGGGCGACGATGTCGATGCTGCTCATCAGGTAGTAGATGCTGGCCGTACGGGCCTCGGCCACCACGGTGCCGGCGTCGTCGATCAGGCAGAAGGCGGTCTTGCTGCCGCCCCCGTCCACGCCCAGGAACATGTCAGTCCTCGCCTTCGCCGTACGGGTGGATGGTCACGCCCCGCACGACCCGGTTGACCTCGCCGCCCGGGAACGGGTTGTCCGGCGTGTGGCCGCGGGCGAGCGCACAGGCGAGCGCGGTGAGCTGGGCGGGGATCACGGCGGCGACGGCCCAGAGCGCGTCCGGTGTCCCCGGCGGCCGGGGCACGATCCACTGCACGACATCGCTTGCGTACGGGTGGTCGCCGATCGCCACGACGCGGGTGGTGCCGAGGGTGGCCACGAGTTCGCGTACGAGATCGAGGTCGTAGGCGCGCCGGTGGTCGTCGCCGGAGACGAAGACGGCCGCGAGGGTGTCCGGGGTCAGGGCCGCCTTGGGGCCGTGCCGGAAGGCCAGCGTGGACTCGCCCAGGGCCGCGACGTCGCCGGCGGTCAGCTCGAGACACTTGAGCGCGGCCTCGTGGGCGAGCCCCTTGAGGCTGCCCGAGCCGAGGTAGACGATCCGGCCGGGCGCGAGCGCCGTCACGGTCTTGGCGATGTCGCCGGAGCCGCTCAGCACGGTCTCCGCCGCGCTCGCGAGGGCGTCCACATCGGCCTCGCCGGCCAGGCACAGGTACGCGGCCAGCACCATGCTGGTGAACGACGACGTCATGGCGAAACCGCGGTCGTTCGTCGCGGCGGGCAGGTCGATGACGGTCGCGTTGGCGGCGCCGGTGTAGCGGCGGCTCAGCGCGCCCTCGGCGTTGCAGGTGATCACGAGCTGATGCGCTGTGGTCGCGAGCCGGTCGACGAGCTCTGCGGCCGCGACCGACTCGGGGCTGTTCCCGCTGCGGGCGAAGGACACCAGCAGCACCGGGCTGTCCGCCCCGGCGACGAGGTCCGGGTCGGTGACGATGTCGGTGGTCGGCACCGCCTCCACGAGTCGCCCGAGCCTGCGGGAGAGCTCCGGGGCAAGCAGCTCGCCGGCGTAGGCGGAGGTGCCCGCGCCGGTCAGGACGATCCGGGTGCGCGGGTCGGCCAGGGCGGCGGCGAGGAGGCCGTCGACCTCACGGCGCGCGGCCGTCACGACGGCGTGCGTGGCCCGCCAGACGTCCGGCTGCTGCTGGATCTCCGCCTCGGTGAAGGCGCTGCCTGCCATGTAGTCACTCCTTGCGCTTGGGTTGCGGCCCCGCCGCTCGGCCGCCCGGACCGCTGCTCCACGGTCTGGTCTGTGCCTGGAAGCTACTGGTATGCAACTGGGCTGTCAATGACTCCAACTGGTCTGCTCCTGGTAGCTTGGCGGCATGGAGACGCGCCCCTTGATCGGTCCCGACGCGCTGCCGCTCTACCTCCGCCTCGCCGACCGCATCGAGGAGGACCTGCGCGCGGCCGACGGGGCCGACGGAGCCCGCCTGCCGTCCGAGCGGCAGCTCGCCGAGCGCTACGACGCCTCCCGGGTCACCATCCGCGCCGCCCTCGCCGAGCTGCGGGAACGCGGGCTGCTGGTCTCGCTGCCGGCGCGCGGCTGGGCCATCGCCGCCGCGCCGAAACCGCGCCCCGGCGCCGGCGGGCGGGTGCTCGGCTTCACCGATCTCGCCCAGCAGCGCGGGCTCACCATGCGCAACAAGGTGCTGTCGTCGGGCGTGCGGGCGGCGACCGTACGGGAGGCCGAGCTGCTGAACACGGTGGCCGGCGCCGACCTGTTCGAGATGCGGCGGCTGCGCTTCCTCAACGACCTGGTCATCGCGGTCGAGCACAACCGGCTGCCGCTCGCCGTCGCCCCGGCCCTGGCCACCACGGACTTCGCCGGGCACTCGCTCTACGAGGTGCTGCGGGCGGCGTCGCCGACGCAGCGGCCGCACTACGCCGACTACTCGGTCGAGGCGCGCAACGCCACCGACGAGGAGCGGGCGCACCTGGAGATCACCGGGCCGGTGCCGATCCTGGCCGCGACGCAGCTGACCTTCAACCAGGAGGCGGTGCCGATCGAGCTGACCGTGCAGGCGTACCGGGGGGACCGCTACACCTTCCGCGCGTCCATCACGGACTGACTACGCTGGTCGCGTGCAGGATCTGGCGGGGCGGCTCGCGGCGCTGACGTTCTCGGGGCTGACCCGCGAGCAGGTGACCACGCTGCTCATCGACGAGGTCGCCGCGTGGGGCGAGGCCGAGGGGTGGCGCGTCTACCGCCGGGCGGCCAGCATCGTGACCCTGCCCCCGCCGATGGAGCGCCGGCACTCGGTGCTCGACGTCGCGCTCGCCCGCCCCGACGGCCCGCCCATCGTCGTCGAGGTCGATCACAGCCATCGTCAGCGTACGATCGACAAGCTCCTGGCCGAGGCGGAAGAGGGCCGGATCCCGTTCTGGGTCCGCTGGGGTCCCGGCCCGATCGCCGAGCCGCCGCTGCCGATCCAGCTTTTCGCCGTGGCCGTCACCCGGTCGCAGGGCCGCTTCTCCCGGACGACCCTGGCCGCACCCGAGCACTCGCACAGCCCGCTGACCGGCGAGGCCGCCGAGCTGCCCCTGGAGAACGACTGATACGTCGGATCGTGGGCTGTGGCCCCGGCTCGGGAGTGGCAACCTTCTGCCTTTCATCGCGCCCAGCAGAAGGGACCGTCCCGATGACAGACGTCCTGGCCGAACGCGGCAGCATCCGTGCCTTCCGCGCCGGCCCCCCAGATTCTCATCGTCGCCGAGGGCAAGCTGCCCAGCCCCGGCTTCGAGGTCGACATCGCCGAGGACCCCCGGCGGATCTTCCCGCAACAGTTCGACCTGGTGCGGCGGCCGCTCGACGGGTTCTTCCCGCAAGTCGTGACCCCGTACACGTACTCGGAAAGCGTTCTGTTCCCGGCGGACCAGGCCGTCGTGACCGTGCACCACGCGGAGGGCTCCGACGAGGTGCGGATCCAGAAGTGCGGCCGGGAACTCGCCGCGTACAAGCGGGCCGTGGCCGACAAGGGCGACGAGGCCACCGGCTTCTCGAAGAACCTCAGCTTCGACGAGGCCTTCGCCAACGCGGTCGCCGCCCTGCCGCCCAGCACCACTCCGATCGCCGACGGCATCGAGACGATCGTGGTCCAGGAGATCGGCGGCCTGTTCGGCGGCTTCTTCCCGCGGCGAGACCTCTTCGTCCGCGTACGCCGGACCGCCGTGATCTGACGCTGCTTCCCGAATCGGCGGTGCCCGCGCCGGGGCGCCGCCTCAGTCGTCCTCCCCGGTCAGGTCACCTGGCATGACCGTCGCGACGAGGCCCGCCACGAACTGCGGCACGTCCTCCGGCCGCAGCGTCAGAACCGGCACGTCGGGGTCGGCACCCTGAAAGATCTCGACAGTGTGCACCGGCTCGCCGGCCCTCTCAGCGACCCCGATGATCCTCCAGCGGCGGTGGCGCGGGCGGGTGTTGGAGAAATGGCTGAAGCCCGGCTCGGCCATGGGCGCTCCTGTCCTCGTGGGGGAGTCCCAGCATGGATCTTCGGCACCGCGGAGTCCTCCGGGATCTCCCTGAGCCCGACCCTGACCTTCGCCGGACCGTCAGCCGCGGCGGAAGCGGCTCTGCCCACACCATTGCTCGGCGTGCTGGCGATCGAGCGCAAGCTCACCCCAGGTGAGACCCGCGACAGGAAAGACGTCTTCGTGACTCCGTCATTGCAGGCGATGCGACTGACCAGGGCGGTGAACGTGGTGGACGACTCCTGGAGATTGTGCTGCGGCGCCAGTCGCCAGACAGCCGGATCGGCCGGTCCTGACGTGCCCGCCGGAGTGCCCGGCTCATGGGTTCGGCAGGGCCCGTGCCTCACCATGGTGATCGTCCGTTCGGCGCCAGTCGTTCGCGGTGGGCTCGCAGCCCACGTCAGGCGCGGCCGAAGATGGCTTGGAGGGCGGACGGGAAGAGGTTGCGCCAGTTGACGTAGTCGTGCCAGCCCGGATATTCGGCGTACGTGACGGGGTAGCCCTTGGTCCGAAGGACGTCGCGCAGGTGGCGGACGGCCTGGATCTGGTGGGGGGCGCCCGGCCCGACGGACGTGGTCTCGCGGTCGCCGACGTCGAGGTAGAAGCGCAGGCCGGCCCGGGGCAAGCGGGTGAATTCGCGGGTCAGCCACTCCGGCTCGCCGTCCTCGGGGCGGGGCCACCAGAAGCTGCCCGACTGGGCGATCACCGCGCCGAAGACCTCCGGGGCGCGCAGGGCCACGTGTGCTGCCATGAGGCCGCCGAGGGAGGCGCCCGCGACCGCGATGTCCTGGGGGAAGGGGCTGATCCCGTACTCCCGGCGGGCCCAGGGCATGAGTTCGCGGGTGACGAAGCGGGTCGTCTCCTCCGAGTCGGGGCTCAGGTCCTTGTCGCGCGTGTCGTCCGTACCGTGCAGGTAGATGGTGACCAGGGGCGGGATGCGCCCTGCGGCGATGAGGTTGTCGCAGGTCGCGGGGATGCCCATGACCGTGCGGCCCAGGTAGCCGTCGAAGACGACGAGGGCGGGCAGCCCGGCGCGGCGGCCGCCCGCGGGCACGTGGACGGAGACGCGGCGGCCGTTGTCGAGCGTGATCTCCTCGATGGTCCCGGCGGGCACGCCCGGCTGCGGCACGGGCCAGGTCTCGGGCGGGGCGAGGGGCAAGGTCAGATGCGAGACGTACGCGTCCCGGTCGCTCGGATCGCCCGGATCGGCCGGGAACTTCATGGTGTACGGGTTCAGCGCGTCGATGTGGACAGCGCCGGTGCCCCGGTCGTCGTGCGGGACGCTGTAGTCACCGGGCGGCAGATGGGTCACGTAGTAGATCGACCGCAGCCGCGCGGGCAGCCGGAACGTGCCGTGCCACAGGTCCGTGCCGGGCTCGCGGGTCAGCTCGAGGCGGACGCCCCAGCCGACGGCCGTGCGTTCCGCCTCGCCCCGCCATACGAAGGTGACCTCGGCCAGGCCGCCGGGGTCCACGCCCGACACGAGGGGAGTCCCGGACGCCTGCGCACGTTGCCAAAGATCCGCCGCCGACACGACGTACAGGATCTCACAATTCACCCTCTCGGGTGACCCCCTGATTTCGCTGAGTGACCCTTGAGGCTGCGGCCGAGGGCCCGGGCGATCTCCTTGTCGGCGTCACGCTTGGCGATGGCCTGCCGTTTGTCGTACTCCTTGCGCCCCTTGGCCAGCGCCAGCTCCACCTTGGCCCAGCCCTCGTTGAAGTAGAGCGACAGCGGGACCAGGGCGACGCCGGGCTCGCGCAACTTGTCGAGGATGCGGTCGATCTCGAGGCGGTGCAGGAGCAGTTTCCGGGTGCGCCGCGGGGCGTGATTGGTCCACGAGCCGAACCCGTACTCGGCGATGTGCAGGTTGTAGAGCATGAGCTCGCCCTCGTGCTCCTGCGCGAAGGCGTCGACCAGCGAGGCGTAGCCGGCGCGCAGCGACTTGACCTCCGTGCCGGCCAGGACGAGACCGGCCTCGTACGTCTTCAGCACCTCGTAGTCGTGGCGCGCCTTCTTGTTGGACGCGATGACCTTGCGGCCGGTCTCTCTCGGCATGCCCGCGAGCCTAAGCCGTGCCGCCGCGTCAGTCGCGTGATTTCCTGGTGGGACACGGAGAGGACACACAGATGATCTTCATCACCGCCAAGTTCCTGATCAAGCCCGAGCACGCCGAGAAGTGGCCGGAGATCGCCGGCGACTTCACCCGCGCGACCCGGGCCGAGCCCGGCTGCCTCTGGTACGACTGGTCGCGCAGCCTCGACGACCCGAACGAGTACGTGCTCGTCGAGGCCTTCCGCGACGGGGACGCCGGGGCCGCCCACGTCGGCTCGGCGCACTTCAAGCAGGCGCAGCAGGAGTTGCCGCCCTATCTGCAGGCAACCCCGCGGATCATCAGCCAGAGCATCGATCAGGATGACTGGTCGGAGCTGGGCGAGCTGGCCGTCAAGTGAGGGCGTAGGCGCAGCCGGGTGATCGCGTGCCCGGTGATCTCGGTGACCTCGGCGGAGTGGCCGTCGATGTCCACGACCTCACCGGGCGCGGTCGGGATGTGGCCCAGCCGCGCCAGCACCAGCCCCGCGACCGTCGTGTAGTCGCCGTCCTCCAGGTTCTCCACATCGACGCCGATGTCGGGCAGGTCGTGGATCGGGAAGGTGCCGGGCAGCAGCATCGCGCCGTCGTCCTCGTGCACGACCGACTGCACGTCGCGGTCGGTCTCGTCGTAGATCTCGCCGACGACCTCCTCGACCAGGTCCTCCATGGTGACGATGCCGTCGATGGCCCCGCGCTCGTCGACGACCAGGGCGAACTGCTGGCGCTGGGTGCGCAGCTGCAGCATCGCGTCGGACACCTTGAGCGTCTCGGGCAGGAACACCGCCGCGAACATGTGCCCGCGGACCGGCCCGGACGCGCCGATCAGGTCGCGGAGATGCACGACCCCGAGTACGTCGTCCAGCCCGACCGGTCCGACGACCGGCGCCCGGGAGTGGCCGCCCGCGACCAGCTTGGCCAGCGCCTCCTCCGCGCTCAGATCGGCCGGCAGCACCAGCACGTCACGCCGCGGGACGAGGATCTCGCGCAGGATCCGGTCGGCGATCTCGAACGCGCCGGAGATGATCGTGCGCTGCTCCGCGGAGAACTCCTGCTGCGCCTCGACCATGTCCCGGATCTCCTCGGCGCTGACCTCCTCGCGGCCGGCGTCGGGGTTGTTGCCCGTCAGTCGGACGACCAGGTCGGTGGTCTTGCCGAGCAGCCAGTTGACCGGCCGGGCGAAGGTCGAGAGCATGTCGAGCGGCCGCGCGACCAGCAGCGCCCAGCCCTCGGCGCGCTGCATGGCGATCCGCTTGGGCGCCAGCTCGCCGACGACCAGCGTGAAGAACGTCAGGATGATCGTGACGACGACGATCGCCACCGGATCGGCCGCGTCGCCCAGGAAACCCAGCGGCCCGACCAGCGGCTTCGCCAGCGACACGGCCGCCGACGCCGAGGCCAGGAAGCCGGCGAGCGTGATGCCGATCTGGATCGTGGCAAGGAACCGGTTGGGGTCCCGGGCCAGCCTGGCGAGGGTCTTGCCGGTCCTCGTCTCGCGTTCGAGGCGCTGCAGCTGGCTCTCGCGCAGCGACACCAGGGCCATCTCACTGCCGGAGAACACGGCGTTCACCAGCACGAGCACGACGACGAGAACGATCTGCCACCCGTAACCGCCCACGGCGGAACCTCAACTCCTCACGAACCGGGGATACGAAAGATCAACGCTACCGGGCGGACCTGAGTCTCAGCTGACAAGATCCAGGGAAGCGGTGAGTTCCCGGGCCGCCTCCCCCGCCGTGAGGTGCCCGGCCAGGACGTGCACGGTCAGCCCGTCGACGACCGCGTGCAGCCGCCGCGCCCGCCTCGCGATCTCCGGGTCGTCGGGCCGCAGCGCCCGCATGATGCCCTCGCACAGCTGGGCCATCAGTGTGAACTGCCGCCGGTGCACCTCGGCCAGCCGGTCGTCGCCGAGCCCGAGCGCCAGGAACGAGAACGCGATCGCCGCCTCCAGCCGGCGCTGCTCGTCCAGTGGCATCGTCTCCAGCAAAAGGGCCTCGGCGACGACGCGCGGTGGCCGGGCGGCGAGCTCCTTCTCGCGGGCACGGATCCTCGCGGTGACCTGGGCGATCACCTCTTCGCAGGCGAAGGCGAGCAGCTCGGCGCGGGTGGCGAAGTAGTGCCGCAGCGCGCCGGACGACCAGCCGGACTCGGCCGCCACCGACCGGATGGAGACGTCGGCGACGCCGTCGCGCGCGAGCACTCGCCACACCGCTCCGGCCAGCTCCCGGCGCCGCGCTCCGTGATCGACAACCTTGGGCACCTGGTGATTATCGCACGACTGTGTTACCAAGGATTTCACACGACTGTGCGAAAACGAGGGGGTAGGTCATGATCGCGGTGATCGTCGCCTGCGAGATCGGATTCTGGGTGCTGCTCGTGGCCGGCCTCGCCGCCCGCTACCTGCTGCGGTGGCGCCGGGCCGGGGCGGTGCTGCTGGTGTGCGTACCCCTGGTGGACGTGGTGCTGCTCGCGGCGTCGGCGGCCGACCTGCGCCGCGGCGGCGAGGCCGGACTCGCCCACACCCTGGCCGCCATCTACCTGGGCGTGTCGGTCGCCGGCGGCCACCGCATGATCCGCTGGGCCGACGAGCGCTTCGCCCACCGCTTCGCCGGTGGTCCCGCACCGACCACACCGCCCAGGCACGGCCGGGAGCACGCCGCCCACGAGCGCCGCGGCTGGCTCCGCCACCTCGCTGCATACTTGGTGGCGGCCGCCGTCCTGGGCATCTTCACGCTGCTCGTCGGCGACGCGGCGACCGGCGCCCTGTGGTCCCCGATGCGCGTCTGGGGCTTCGCCGTGATCATCGACTTCCTGATCTCCTTCAGCTACACCCTCCACCCCCGCCGCCCCCGCCCCGCCACCGTCCCGAAATGACCGGGAAGGCCTCGGGTCAGGGCGACGTGTGCCAGCGGAATCAGCGCCAGCACCCCGACCAGGGCGCAGACACCGAGCCAGCCGAAGATCGGATAGCACCGCAAACCGAGCCAGGAACCCACGGCGCCGCCGATGTACGCGCAGGTCATGTAGGCGGTGTTGAGGCGGCTGCGGGCGTTGTCGCTGATCGCGTAGACGCGAACCTGGTTGGCGACCATGCCGGACTGCATTGCCACGTCGAGCACGAGAGTGCCGACGACCAGCCCCACCAGGTGTCCGCGCGCGCCCGTGGCCAGCAGGGCGGCGCTGGCGACAACGGCGGCCGCGCACACCAGGTTGGCCAGGTCGGGACCGTGCCGGTCGATGAGGCGACCGGCGACCGGCGTGGCCGGCATGGTCGCGGCGTTCACCAGGGCCAGGAGCCCGACGGCCCGGGGGTCGTAGCCGTAGGCCGGACCGGTGAGCAGCAGGGCCAGGCAGGTCCAGGTGGCGGAGAAACCGGCGAAGATCGCGGCCTGGTAGAGGCACGACCGGCGCAGGTCGCTCTCGCGGGTCAGCAGGCGTACCGGCTCGGCGAGCAGTCCGGCGACGGACGGGCGGGTGGCTGCCGGGGCCCGCGGCAGGACGCGGTGCAGCCAGGCCGCGAAGATCAGCAGGAGGGCGGCGGAGAGCACGTACGGGGCTCGCCAGCTCCACCAGTGCACCAGGTAGCCGCTGAACGTCCGGGACAGCAGCATGCCACCGGTGCCACCGCTGAGCAGGAGGCCGGTCGTGACGCCGCGCCGCTCCGGCGGCACCATGCCGGCCACCATGGGACCGATGATCGGCGCGACCACCGTGGCGGTGCCGATCATCAGGCTGAGGCCGATCAGCGGCGGCAGGGCGGGCGCCGCCGCGGCCAGCAGCAGGGCCCCGGAAGTGACCGTCAGCAGGATGGTCAGAAGCCGGCGGTACGGAACCCGGTCGCCGAGCGGGACCAGCAGGAACAGCGAGCTGAGCGCCGAGGATCTCGCGGACACCCGTTTCGCGATATCACCGGTCCAGGAGCTGGTGTGCAGCCTGTGGGCGCTGCGCGACCCGGGCCGGTACGCGCTGCACCTGCCGTGGCGCCGGGCCGCCCTGGCCGCGCTCGAACCGGATGACCTGGAGCTGTTGCTGTCTCTGGTGGGAAACAGCCGCGCCCTGCCGGACTTCCTCACGCCGCGCCCGGCGACTTTCGCGCCGCCGCCCGCCGAGCAGTTCGACGAGATACGCCGTACGCCACCCGATCTGGTCGAGCGCGACATCGCAGCGACCCACGCGCCGGGTCCGGTGCCCGCCGTGCTGCGCGCCGCGACCCTGAGCGACCTCGTCGACCTGCTCGAACGCTACTGGTCGGCCGCCATGGCGCAATGCTGGCCACGGATGCGCCTGGTGATGGAGGCCGACACGACCTATCGTGCGCGGCAGCTCGCCACGGGCGGCGCGCGACTGCTCTTCGCCGACCTTCATCCGAATGTCAGCTGGGCCGATGGTGCGCTGCGCATCGACCAGATGATCGGCCGATACCGGGTGTCCGCCGCCGGACATGGTCTCCTGCTGCTTCCGTCGATCTTCGCCTACAAAGCGATCCCGCCGATGAGCTCGGCCGAGCGGCCGTGGCTGGCCTACCCGGCCCGGGGCATCGCGACCCTCTGGCAGGCCACCGTTCCGCCCGGCCCCGAGGTGATGGCCGCCCTCGTCGGCCCGCCCAAGGCCAGGCTCCTGCTCCTGCTGGCCGAGGCACTGCCCACCGTGGAGCTGGCCCGCCGCCTGCGGGTGACCCCGAGCGCGGTCTCCCAGCACCTGCGGATACTGCACGGCAGCGGCCTGGTGACGCGCATCCGGGACGGCCGGCACGTCCTCTACCGCCGCAGCGCCCTCGGTGATCGCCTGATCGAGGGGTCTGACCGGTAGGCCCGGCCATGCATGGATGGGCGGGACCGGGGCATGAGCGAAACGACGAAAGAGGACATCATGCGAACAGCGAAACTGGGCAACCTCGAGGTCGGCCGCATCGGGCTCGGGGCGATGGGCATGTCGCACGGCTACAGCGGCGCCGGCAGCGACGACGACGAGTCGATCCGGACGATTCACCGGGCCGTCGATCTCGGCGTCACGCTCATCGACACCGCGGAGGTCTACGGGCCCTACGTCAACGAGGAGCTGGTCGGCCGGGCCCTGCGGGGTCGCCGGGACCGGGTGGTGCTGGCCACCAAGTTCGGCCTCATCTCGCACACCGGGCGCGGCGCCGGCCGGCCCGACAGCAGCCCCGACAGCATCCGCACCGCTGTCGACGGGTCGCTCAAGCGGCTCGGCACCGACCACATCGACCTGTACTACCAGCACCGCGTGGATCCGGACACGCCGATCGAGGACACGATGGGCGTGCTCGCCGAGCTGGTCCGGCAGGGCAAGATCCGCCACATCGGGCTGTCCGAGGCCTGGGTGGACACGATCCGGCGCGCGCACGCCGTGCATCCGGTCACCGCGCTGCAGTCGGAGTACTCCATCTGGACGCGCGATCAGGACGAGCTGCTGCCGGTGCTGCGCGAGCTGGGCATCGGCCTGGTCGCCTACTCGCCGCTCGGCCGGGGTTTCCTCACCGGCGCCCTGCGGACGCCCGCCGACCTGGAGAAGCTCGACGACAGCGACTTCCGCAAGAACCACCCGCGCTTCACCGGCGAGAACTTCCAGCGCAACCTGCGCATCGCCGACGAGGTGCAACGGGTCGCCGACCGCATCGGCGCCACGTCGGCCCAGGTGGCCCTGGCGTGGGTGCTCGCCCAAGGCGACGACATCGTGCCGATCCCCGGCACCAAGCGGGTCGGCCGGGTCGAGGAGAACACGGCCGCCGACGCCGTCGAGCTCACGGCCGAGCAGGTCGCCGCGCTGACCGCACTGCCGGCGGCCGAGGGCGGCCACCACACCGACGCCCAGATGAAGCTGATCGAACGCTGAACGGCCGTCAGCCCAGGGTGATCTGGGAGGACCGCGAAGGCACCGCGTCGAGGGCGGCCATCGTCGCGTCGTCGAGGCGGATGGTGGCGGCGGCGAGGTTGGCCTCCAGGTGGGCGATGCTGGCGGTGCCGGGAATGAGGAGCACGGTGGGGGAGTGGTGGAGCAGCCACGCCAGGCCCACCTGGCTGGGGGTGACACCGAGCTTCTCGGCCACCGCGTGCACGGCCGGCTCGTCGGTGACCTTGGGCAGGCCGGGGAAGGCGCCGCCCAGCGGGAAGAACGGCACCCAGGCGATGTCCTCGGCGGTGCACAGCTGCAGCAACTCCTCGTCGTCGCGGGCGACCAGGCTGTAGGCGTTCTGGACACAGACGATGCCGGCCGGGAGGGCTCGGCGGAGGCCGTCGAGGGTCACGCCGCTGAGGCCGATGCCGCCGATCTTGCCCTCGTCGCGCAGGGCGGTCAGGACGGCCAGCTGGTCGTCGAGGTCCACGACCTGGTCGCCGGTGGCGCGGACGGTCGGGCCGCCGTCGGGCCGGCGCAGGTTGACCACGTCGAGGCGGTCGGTGCCCAGGGTGCGCAGGTTGTTCTCGACGTCGGTGCGCAGCTCGCCGGGGCGTTGCGCGAGCCGGAGCGGCACCGGGCCGCCGGGGACCGGGGTGGCGCCGACCTTGGTGACGACGAGGACCTTGTCGTCCGGGCGCAGCGCCTGCCGGAGCACGTCGTTCGCCGAGCCGTAGAACAGGGCGGTGTCGATGTGGTCGACGCCGAGCTCGAGGGCGCGGCGGACGAGCGCCACGGCGGTGGCCCGGTCGTCGTCGAGCCGGCGCAGCTGGGCCGCGCCGTAGCCGATGCGGGTGACGGCGTGCAGCATGGTGCCTCCCGGAGGTGGGGTGTTGTAATATCAACAGTATGAGCGACGGCGTTGATATGTCAACAGTTGGCCTCTGGCTGCTCTGGAAACAGGTGAGCGAGCTGGTGCGCGCGGCCGTCGTCGCCGACGTGGTGGAGGACATCGAGCTGTCCGAGCCGGAGATGACCGTGCTCGTCCAGCTCCACTCCTCCGGCGGGACGATCCGGCAGAACGCGCTCGCGGCCGCCACCGGCTGGGACCGCACCCGGCTGTCCCACCTGCTCACCCGGATGGAGGGGCGCGGCTATCTGACCCGGTCGCGCCTGCGCAACGGCGTGGAGCTGGCGGTGGCGGAGGCGGGCGCCGAGGTCATCACGCGGACCCGGCCCCTGCTCGCGGCGGCCGTCGAACGCCACCTGACCAGCCGGCTCACCGTCGCGCAGCAGGAGGCGTTGCGCGACATCCTGGAGACGCTCAAGGTCTGACTACAGCCGCGTCCCGCGGATCGAGGCGTCGAGGACCGTGGCGGTGTGGGCGAGGGGCAGCTCGCGGCCCAGGCGGCGGGCGGCGGCGGCGATCTGCATCAGGCAGCCGGGGTTGGCCGTCACGAGCAGGTCGGCGCCGGTGGCCAGGACGTTCTCGGCCTTGCGGGCGCCCAGCTCGGCGGCGGGGACCGGATTGAGGATGTTCCAGATGCCGGCCGAGCCGCAGCAGATCTCAGGGTCGGCGATCTCGCGCACCTTCAGCATGGGGATCGCGTCCAGCAGCTGCCGGGGCTGGGAGCGGATCCCCTGCGCGTGCGCGAGATGGCAGGCGTCGTGGTAGGCCACGGTCACCGGCAGGGGGTGGCGAGGGGCGACCGGGCCCAGCTCGACCAGGAACTCCGACAGGTCGCGGACCCGGCCGGTGAAGGCCGACGCGTCGGGCAGCAGCGATTCGTAGTCCTTCATGGCGGAGCCGCAGCCGGCCGCATTGGCGATGACAGCGTCGACACCGGCGCGGGCGAAGGTGTCGACCGTGCGCCGGGCGAACGTGCGCGCTTCGTCCGTACGTCCGTTGTGGACGCTGAGGGCGCCGCAGCAGCCTTGCGCCGGGGGCACGACCACATCGCAGCCCTCGGCGGCGAGCACCCGGATGGTGGCGGCGTTGACCTCGGGGAAGAAGGCGCTCTGCACGCAGCCGGTGAGCACGCCGACCACCGCCCGGCGCGGGCCGCGGGCGGGGATCAGCGTCGGCGGCGGTGGGATCCGGCGCGGCGCCGGGGCCAGCGACTGCAGGGTGGCGAGCAGGCCGGGCAGGCGGGGGCCGAGGCGGCGGGCGAGACCCGTGCCGTGCCAGGCACGCAGGGGGCCGCGGAGCAACTTCAACCGCCGCGGGTACGGGAACAGGGCGAAAATGGCCGCCCGCAGCGCCCGTTGCGCCGGGGTGCGCGGGGCCTCCCGCTCGACCGTCGCGCGGGTCTCCTCGATCAGCCGGTCGTACTGGACGCCGGACGGGCACGCGGTCACGCACGACATGCAGCCGAGGCACTGGTCGAAGTGCTGGACCATCGAGGGGCTGAGCGGCTCGCCGTCCAGGTGGGCGCCCATGAGATGGATCCGGCCGCGCGGGCTGTCCGCCTCCAGACCCCACAGTGTGTACGTCGGGCAGCTGGGCAGGCAGAACCCGCAGTGCACGCAGTCCCCGAGCAGATCCGGCAGTTCCGTCATCAGATCCCTCCCGCGAAACGGCCCGGGGCGAAGCGATGCCCGGGGTCGAACCGGTCCTTCACCCGTCGCATCAGCGCGAGCCCCGGCACCGGACCCCACATGTCGACGCGCTCGCGGACGTCGGGCGGCGCGGTCAGCACGACGGCGTGCCCGCCGGCCGCGATCGCGGCCGCGCGGATCCGATCCAGCCGGGCCGGGATGTCACCGGTCAGTCGCGCGTACAGGACGCCGGTGCCGGCGGATCCACGCACGCCGGGCTCGGCGAGGGCGGGCACGCGGGACAGCGGCGCGGTCAGCTTCACCCCGGTCTCGCCCGGCTGCCACGGGTAGCGGCCCCACCACGGCGGCGGGTCGGCCGACGTGGTGCCGCCGGTCGCCTTCTCCAGCTGGGCGGCCCGGTCGTGGACGCCCGCCGGGGTGCCCTCCACGAGCACGGCGACCGTCACGGGACCGTCGTCCGGGCGGTCCAGCTCGACGGCGGACGGCACGACCTGTTCGGCGCGGATCGTGGCGAGCAGGGCGCCCAGGTCGGCGCGGGGCACGGGCGTGGTGACGACCGCGCGCGCCCCGGCGACCGGGTGCAGGCGGAAGACGCACTCGGTGATCAGCCCGAGGGTTCCGTACGAGCCGGTGTAGAGCTTGCCGAGGTCGTACCCGGCGACGTTCTTCACGACCTTGCCGCCCGAGCGGGTGACCCGGCCGTCGGGCCGGACCACCGTGATGCCGATGAGCAGGTCGCGCGCGGTGCCGTGCAGCAGCCGCCGCGGCCCGCTCGTGTTGAGGGCGACCGTGCCGCCGACCGTGGCCCCCGGCAGCGGATCCAGGGCGAGGTGCTGGGATCCGAAGTCGAGCGTGTCGAGGCGGGTGCCGGCCCGGACGATCGCGATGAGATCCCCGGCCGCGTGCTCGAGGACCCCGGACAGGCGTTTCGTGTCCACGAGAAGGTCGAGCCGGCGCGGCGGGAGGCCCCAGTCGAGCTTCGTGCCGCCGCCGCGGATGCCGACGGCGAGGTTGTCGCGCGCGGCCCGTTCGAGGACCGCGGCCGCCTCCGCGGTGGTCGTGGGCGCGGCGACCCACCGGGCGGGGACCCCGTCGATATGGTCCGCTTCGGTCGCTGGAGCCCACTCCATTCAGCAGAGTCCCCTCTTCTCAGTAGAGTCCCGTCGGCGCGTCGGAGCCGTGGTGCTTGCGCGGGATCTCGCCGCACAGGCGGGGCTCGGGGAAGATCTTGCCGGGGTTGGCCAGCCCGGCCGGGTCGAAGGCGCACCGCAGCAGCTGCATCGTGTCCAGGTCGTCGGCGGTGAACATCCGCGGCATGTACTTCGCCTTGTCCGTGCCCACCCCGTGCTCGCCGGTGATCGAGCCGCCGTACTCGATGCACAGGTCGATGATCGCGCCGCTGGCCTCCTCGGCTCGCTCGTCCTCGCCCGGTTTCGCCGCGTCGAACAGGACGAGCGGGTGCAGGTTGCCGTCCCCGGCGTGGAAGACGTTGGCGACCCGGACCCCGTGCCCGGCGGCGATCTCGCCGATGCGCGCCAGCACCTCGGGCAGCGCGGTGCGCGGGATGACGCCGTCCTGCACGATGTAGTCCGGGCTGATCCGGCCGACCGCGGCGAACGCCGACTTGCGTCCCCGCCAGAAGAGCGTCCGCTCCGCCTCGGTGGCCGCCACCCGCAGCTCGGTCGCGCCGTGCGTCTCGAACAGCGCGGTGACCTGCGCGAACTGCGCCTCCACCTCGGCCGTCGGGCCGTCCAGGTCGACGATCAGCACCGCCCCGGCGCCGGCCGGGTAGCCGCACGCGACGGCGGCCTCGGCGGCCTCCACGGCGAGCGCGTCCATCATCTCCACGGCCGCGGGGATCACCCCGGCGGCGATCACGGCCGAGGTCGCGGCGCCGGCTGCGGCGGTGGTGGGAAAGGCGGCGAGCAGCGTACGGACGGACTGCGGCAGCCGCGTCAGCCGGACCGTGACCCGCGTGGCGATCCCGAGTGTGCCCTCCGCGCCGACGAACGCGCCCAACAGGTCGTACCCGGGCGGATCGGGAGCCGGACCGCCCAGCTCGACCACCTCGCCCTCGGGTGTGACGATCTCCGCGCCGAGCACGTGGTGGGTGGTGAAGCCGTACTTGAGGCAGTGCGCGCCGCCCGAGTTCTCCGCGACGTTGCCGCCGATCGAGCAGACCTGCTGGCTCGACGGGTCCGGCGCGTAGTAGTAGCCGTGCTCGGCCGCGGCCTTGCTGACCTGCAGGTTGATGACGCCCGGCTCGACGGTCGCGCGCTCGTCGGCGGCGTCGACGGCCAAGATCCGGCGCATGCGCGCGGTCACGATCAGCACGCCGTCGGCGCGGGGGAGGGCGCCGCCGGACAGGCCGGTGCCGCTGCCGCGCGCCACGAAGGGTACGCCCGCCGCGACGCACTCCCGGACCGTACGCGCGCATTCGGCGGTGTCGCGGGGCAGCACCACGATGCCGGGGACGACGCGGTGGTTGGCGAGGCCGTCGCACTCGTACGTCCGGAGGTCCTGCCGGTCGGTGAGCACCTGCCCGTCGCCGAGCACCGCGCGCAGCGTGGCGGCCAGCGTCCCCAACGTCGACATAGCTCAAAGTAACCCGGACGCAGCCTTCCGTCGATATCGCAACACGTTCTTAATCTATGACGGTCGATGGTCACGTACTCTCTGCGCGTCTGGGGAGATCCTCCAGCCGCCGTTCAGGAGGTTTGCGTGCCGATACGCAGACGGGTCGCCGTCGCCGGAATCCTCGCCGCCACCACGATGATCGCCACCGCGCCGCTGGGCGCGAGCGCCGCCCCGCCCACCCCGTCGTCGCCCACCCCCTCGCCGCTCGCCGGGGAGCACGAGGGCCACGAGTACGACTTCGTCGACAACCGCGGTGCTGCAGCTCCCAGCGTCGCGCAGCGCGCCCGGGTCGCCACCGCCGCCCAGGTCACCCGCTGGAACAACCTCGGCACGCCCGCCTCGGTGACGCCCGTCAAGGGTGCACTGGCCAAGGGCCTCAAGGGCGACCCGGCCGCCGTGGCGCGCGCCTATCTCAAGAGCAACACCGCTCTCTTCGCGCTCACCTCGACGGCCGTCGACGAGCTCGAGACGGTCACCACCTCGCCGGTCGGTGAGGGTTCGGTCGTCCTGCTGCGGCAGAAGTTCGGCGACCTGCCCGCCGCCCATGACGGCCTGGTCGCCGTCGCGGTCAAGGGCGGCGAGGTGCTCCGGGTGACATCGTCACTCAGCCCGCGCACCGAGGCGCCCGCCGCGGCGACGCTGAGCACCGCGCAGGCCCTCGACGGGGCGCTCGCCGACGCGGGCATCGCGAAGAACGACCTGGCCGATCAGCGGGTCAAGCTGGTGGCCGTACCGATGCCGGGGGCCGCGCCCCGGGCCGCGTACCAGGTGGTCATGATCTCCGAGGACAGCGACCACCCGCTGAGCTACACCACCTACGTCGACGCGATCGACGGCAAGGTGCTGCTGCGGGAGAACCTGGTCAACTTCGCCGAGGACGACCCGCACTGGCAGGTCTTCCCGGCCACGCCGGCCGCCTCCGGCGCCGACACCCGCCAGACCTGGTGCGTGACGTCGGCGAACTGCACGCGCAAGGTGCTCGACCCGGCGACCGGGAACGCGTGGGACGTCGACGCCGCCACGGGACAGCCGACCTTCACCACGACGGGCAACTCCGCCGAGTCCGTACGGCTGTGGGGTGACGGCTCGCCCGCGACGCCGGCCGCCACCAAACCCGACCGGCACTACACGTACCCGTTCACCAACCAGTGGGCGACCAGCAAGTGCGACCCGGCGACGCTCAGCTCCCCGCAGCAGGCGGACGTCGACGCGGCCACCGCGAACCTGTTCGCCATGCACAACCGGATGCACGACTGGTCGTACGAGCTGGGCTTCACCGAGGCCACGTGGAACCTGCAGAAGGTCAACACGCTGCCGTACGGCAAGGGGGGTGACCCGGAGCGCGGCAACGCGCAGCAGGGCGCGGCCACCGCGACCACCCGCAACAACGCCAACCAGAGCACCCCGCCGGACGGCATGCAGCCGACCACCAACATGTACATGTGGCAGCCCTTCGCGGGCAGCGGCTACCCGCCCTGCGTCGACGGCGACTACGACATGACCGTCATCGGCCACGAGTACACGCACGCGATCAGCAACCGCATGATCGCCGGCCCGGACAACGGCATCAGCTCGCAGCAGGGCGGCTCGATGGGCGAGAGCTGGTCCGACCTGCTCGCCATGGAGTACCTGTACGAGAGCGGCTACACGCCCAAGGGCAACACCGCCTCGGTCACGGGCGCGTACGTCACCGGCGACAACGCCACGGGCATCCGCAACTACGACATGAGCAACAGCCCGCTCAACTACACCGACTTCGGCTACGACCGGGGCGCGGCGGTGCACTCCGACGGCGAGATCTGGAGCGCCACCAACTTCGACGTCCGCCGGGCCTTCCTCGCCCGGTACGGCGCCGGCACGCGGACCCTCCAGGAGAGCTGCGCCGCGGGTACGACACCGGCGACTTCCTGCCCCGGCAACCGGCGCTGGGCTCAGCTCGTCTTCGACTCGTTCCTGCTCGCGGCCACCGGCCAGATCAGCATGCTCGACATGCGCGACAACATGCTGACCGCGGACGCGCTGCGCTTCGACGGGGCGAACCAGGACCTGCTGTGGAACGCGTTCGCCGCCCGGGGCATGGGCGCCGGCGCCTCCAGCGGACCGGCCGACATCGATCCGGTGGCGAGCTTCGCTTCCCCGTACGTCGAGAACTCCGAGGTCACTTTCAAGCCGCTCGGCGACGGGGCGGGCAAGCCGGTGCGCCTCTACGTCGGCGACTACGACTTCGGGGCGACGCCGATCGCCGACACCGACCCGGCGACCGAGCTGCCGGACACGTTCACGCTGGCCCCGGGTACGTACAAGTTCCTGGCCGTCGGCGCGGGCCTCGGTCACAAGCGCATCACCCAGACGATCCACCCCGGCGTCACCACCCAGATCGGCGCGGTCATGACCACGAACCTGGCCTCGGCCTCCGCCGGCGCCACCGTCTCGGGTGACGGCACCAACCTGGGCCGGCTGGTCGACGACGCCGAGGGCACGGTCTGGACGGCCACCGGTGGTGCGGCCGGGCGGCAGGTCACGGTCGACCTTCCGGGTACGGCCGCCAAGCTGGTCTCGCGGGTCCAGCTCAGCTCGTTCCCGGGCGCCGGCGCCACGACCGCGTCCATGTACAGCACCGTCCGCCAGTTCGAGATCCTGACGTGCAACGCGGCGGCGGGCGCCGACTGTGCCTCGGACGCGGGCTACCGGTCGGCGTACATCTCGCCGGCGAACGCGTTCGAGACGAGCACGTTCCGGCCCAAGGTCCCGAACCTCATCATGAAGTCGTTCGCCGTCCGCCCGGCCAACGCGACCCACGTCAAGCTCCGGGTGCTCACCAACCAGTGCACCGGCAACCCGGCGTACGCGGGCGAGCAGGAGAACGACCCCCGCAGCCTGTCCGACTGCACGACCGGCGCCCCGGCCGCGGCCAACACGGTCGCCGCCGAGTTCCAGGTCTTCACCAACTGATCGCTCGTTCCTCCCCGGCGGCCGCGGCATTCCTCGCCGTGGCCGCCGGGCCCTTTCCGGTCAGCTCTCGGATCAGGGCTCAGCTCTCTCGGATCGAGGCTCGGTTCTCCTGGATCAGGGCTCAGCTCTCTCGGATCACGGCGGTGACGACGCCGACGACGGTCACTGCGGCGCACGCGATCAGCAGGGTGACGCAGATCCGGTGCGCCGGGTGTCCTGCTGACGCTCTGGGTGCGGGGGCCTTCGGCCGGTCGCTTCTGAGCTGCTCGACGACGGACCGGTCGCTTCTGAGCTGCTCGGCAGCTGGCTGGTCGCTTCTGAGGTGCTCGGCGGCGGGCCGGTCGACGAAGGCCAGCACGGCGCCCCAGGCCAGGGCCAAGCCGCCGAAGAGCAGGCCGTAAACATTCACCGGGTCAGCTTGCCTTCCGCGACCCGCCGTCCGCGTCCCGTGACCGATGACGAGCCGGTGAACAGTGGTGCGGCCGTAAGCCGCCTACTGTGGACGGTGTGGGGAGTCGATTGCGGGTGTCCGTGGTGGTTCCGGTCTTCAACGAGGCCGGGATGATCGGCCCATGCCTGGACGCCCTCCTCGGCCAGAGCGTCGCCGCTGACGAGATCGTGGTGGTGGACAACAACTCGACCGACGGAACCGTGGCGGCGCTCGCGCCCTACGCCGACCGCGTCCGGCTGGTGCGGGAGCCACGGCAGGGCGTGCAGCACGCGCGGACAGCCGGCTTCGACGCCGCGACCGGCGACGTGCTCGGCCGCATCGACGCCGACACCCGGGTCGGGCCCCACTGGGTCGAGGGCCTGCACGCGGTGTTCGCCCGCCCCGAGGTGGCCGCCGCGACCGGCCCGGTCAACTATTACGACATGCGGTTGCCCCGGCTGGTCGGCGCGGGCGACCGTCTGCTGCGCTGGATCTGCACCCGCACCCCGGACGGCCTCGACTGGCTCTACGGCGCCAACATGGCCGTCCGCGCCGACGCGTGGCACGCCGTGCGCACCGCCGTCTGCCTCGACCCGGCGCTGCACGAGGACCTGGACCTCGGCATCCACCTCTACGCCGCCGGCCACCACATCGCCTACGCCCCCGAACTCGCGGCCACCACCTCGGGCCGCCGCATCCAGGTCCGCCGGAGCGACTTCCGCGACTATCTGCTCACCACCGAGCGCGGCATCCGTACCCATCGGCACCTCACCGCCCCCTGGGCCTTCCAGCGAGCCTGGCTCAGCTCGCGCCTGATGCTCATGGCCTTCCACCCCCTGCTCCTCCTGCACCGCCTCCACCCCGCCAGCGCCCGAGCCGGCACAGTCCGCGTCCGCCCCATGGACCCCTGAGCCGCCGTGCCACCGTGCCGCGGTGCCACCGTGCTGCCGTGCTGCCGTGCTGCCGTGCCGCGGTGCTGCCGTGCTGCCGTGCCGCGGTGCTGCCGTGCTGCCGTGCCGCGGTGCTGCCGTGCTGCCGTGCTGCCATGCCGCGGTGCTGCCGTGCCACCGCGCCGGGGCGCTGCCGTTCCGTGCTGCCGTGCTGCCGTGCCGGGGCGCTGGGGCGCTGGGGCGCCGTCGCCACTGACAGCTCCGTCGTCATCACTGGTGGCTGCAGGCGGCCCGAAAGCCCGAAGGCGTGCCGCTGATTCATGTCGTGGTCATCTTCGGCGCCGGTGACGTCGCCCGGGTTCGCGCTCATCGAGCCGCGGAGTGCCGGCAAACCGGTGGACCCGCGGCTGGCGGCGCCGGTACGGTGATCGCCGACCGAGGCCCGGCCCGAGGAGGTGAGCACCGTGAACGATGTAGCGAAGTGGGTGCTCCCCACCCCCGCCACGGTCGGGCGTCTGCGCTAGGTGCCGCCCGGGAGCGTCCCTTGAGGGGATCTCTCGAAAGGTGACACCGATGAACACACTCGTCATCGTGCGGGTAGGCGAGCGGCAGTGGCATGCCCTCGACGACGACTTGGTGGTCGGCCGGGGTGAAGCGTCGCCCCGGCCCGACGGCCGCCTCTTCCTCAGCATCGACGCCTGGCGCGACCCGGTCTTCGAGCGCCTCGCCGAGGTCATGCTGGCCGCGCTGCCCCGGCCCGTGCACACGGTCGTGGACGAGGCCGACCTCGATCTGACCGCCCGTTGGCAGCAGGCTGGGCTGACCACCCGCCGCCGGGAGTGGGAGTACGTCATGACGTCCGGCTCCCGACCGGCTCCGGCGCCACGCGGTGTGACGCTGCTGCCCGTCGGCAGCGCAGAGTTACGGCCGTTGCGCCGCCTCAACCGTGCGCTGCACGCTGAGATCGAGTCGTCCGTCGGCTGGGACCGCATGCCGGCGACAGTCCTGTCCCGCCCGCTGGATCCGGCTCGGCACGTGGTCGCCGCGGAGCCCGGGGGATATGTAGGTCTCACCCGGCTGATGTTGCTGCCGCGACACACCCGGATCGGCCTCTTAGCCGTCCGAGCCGGCCATCGCCGCCGTGGCATCGCCCGCGCAATGCTGACGGAGGTGCTGCGAACGAGCAAGGAGCGTGGCGTGGCGTCAGTCTCGGCAGAAGTCGACGAAACCAACACCGCAGCCATCGCCCTCGTCGAAGCAGCCGGAGCCCACCGGCACGGCAGCACCCTCGAGCTGGTGCTCCGCTGATGCCCGGGGCGACCGACGGCATCACGGTCGAGGGCATCGTGGTGGAGTGCCTGCGCAATGCCACCTTCCGAGTCGAGCTGACGAACGGCCATGTCGTCCTGGCGCACATCAGCGGCAAGATCCGCAAGAACTACATCAAGATCCTGCTGTCCGACCGCGTGCTCGTCGAGCTGAGCCAATACGACCTGAACCGAGGACGGATCCTCTTCCGGTATCGCAACTAGCCCTCCCCATGCCCCCTTCACGCTCTCTCCTCCCACTCTTCCTCGCATCGTGACGCAAGACGGTGCCGGCAATGCGACGCGGTGCGCAGCCCACCCAGTTCGCCCCGCGCCTCGGGCCGGCGCCGTTCACGTCGATGCAGCTGAAACTCCAGCGCCCGCACACATTCGGACGCAGGCCGGCGGCCGACGGAGGCGCCAACCGCAGGCGGTGGTGGGTGGGAACGCCTCCCACCGTGTCGGCGACAGTTGTCAGCAGCTGGCCAGTGGCCGACGGAGGCGCCAACCGTGGGCGGCGGAGGGTGGGGACGCCGTTCGCCGTGTCGGCGGCAGTTGTCAGCGGTGGGTCCGGGCGGCTGCCGTGGCGAGCTCGTCGAGGATCGTCACGGTGGCGGCCCAGCCGGCTCGGTCGGCGGCGTGGGTGGCCGGGATCGAGCGGACGTCGAAGCGGTTGCCCGGCGTCAGGCGGTCGGCCTCGGCGATCATGCGATCCTGCAGGGCGGGCGGGATGCAGCGGTCGCGGGTGTGACGGATGTAGGTGCGCGGGATGCGGCCCCATGTCGCGACGTGGCCGCGCGCTTCGCCGTCGGGAGTCTGGGCGGACTCGTCGGGCAGGAAGCCGTTGAGCGTCGCCAGGAACTCCGGCTCGGGCGAGCCCTCCTGCAGCGCCTCGTGCAGCGCGGCCAGGATCTTGGGGTCGGCGGTGCGGAAGTTGCTGCGGACCGCGCCGATGACCGCCGGATCGGCGACGATCGCCCCGGCGAGCGCCCCGAACATCGTGTCCTTGGCCTCGGGCGTGGTGAGGTAGGCGTTGGCCGACGGCAAGTCAACGCAGCAGAACGCCGAGCTGTAGACGACGCGGTCGATCAGCTCGGGGATCTCGTTGCCCACGCGGCTGACCGTGGCGCCGCCCAGGCTGCCGCCCCAGAGGAGCACCGGGCCGTTGCGAGCGGCCCGTCGGACCACGGCGACGCACGCCGCCACGGAGTCGTCGAGCGTGACGCCGGCCATCGGGGAGGGCTCGGTGGCGAGGGCGGCCAGGTTTTGCGGCGCCTGGTAGGCCCGGCGGAACTGCCCGTCGGCCGGGCCATGGCCGGGGATCTCCACGCCGGCGACCCGGTGCCCGCGCAGGGTCAGCTCCGCGTCCCCGCCGGCTGCGCCGTTGGCCCCGTTGACCAGCACGATCGTGGTGACGGGGGCGCCCCGGGCGCGGCCGGCGTGGGAGGTGGAGAGGCCGGTGGCGGTCAGCGCACCGGCGGCGACGGTGCCTTGCAGAATCGTGCGGCGGGTGGTCCGGGTCATGGCGAGCTCCTTGGCGAGACGTCGTGGGTGACGACTCCATTGACTCTCGCGGGGGCTCCGGCCGACAGGCACCAAAGTAGGTGAGGAGCACCTACTTTGGTAGGTGTTCGCCCGCGGCCGACCGAGGAATCATGGACTTCACGCCCACCTGACACGGTGATCGGCACGATGTCGCCTCGTGTCGATCTTCCGATGGCTGACCGCGGCCACCACCCTGACCGTCCTCGCCGGCTGCGCCACCGCCCCGCACGATGCAGCCGCGCGGCAGCCGGGACGGTCCACGGGACCGGAGACAGCGGTGAGCCCGTCAGCAGCAGCGGTGCCGGAGAAAGGGCCGGCGCCGGTCAGGAATGACACGCAGCACCACGGATGGAAGGAGAGTGACGTGCCCACGTTCGGTCCGGCACCGGAGCCCGTGCTGATCAGCCTGCCGCGCGACGGCTCGGCGCCCTACCTGCACCGGATCGAGACCACGCAGAAGGTCGCCTTCCTCACCATCGACGACGGCTTCACCAAGAGCCCCGAGGCCGCCGCCCTGCTGCGCACCGCGAACGTGCCGGTCACGCTGTTCCTGACTACCGACGCCGTCCGCGACAACCCCGACTACTTCAAGCCACTCATCGACGCCGGGGCAGTCGTGGAGGCGCACACCATCAGTCATCCCGACCTGCGTGGCAAGCCCTATGCCGTGCAGAAGCGCGAGATCTGCGGCTCCGCCGACAAGCTGGCCGCGTGGTACGGGCGGCGACCGGTGCTGTTCCGCCCGCCGTTCGGCTCGGAGGACGCGACCACACGCCGGGCGGCCGCGGACTGCGGGATGAAGGCGTCGTTCATGTGGCGCGAGACGGTCGACAAGGGCAAGGTCCGCTACCAGGAAGGCAAGCAGGTCCAGCCCGGCGACATCATCCTGATGCACTTCCGCCCGGCCTTCGTCAAAGACTTCCTCGCGGCCCTGCGCGCCATTCGCAAGGCCGGCCTCACCCCAGCCCTGCTGGAGGACTATGTCCGCTGACGCTCGCGGTGCCTAGCGCGCTGGTCGCCGCGACGTTCCGCGGATGGCTGGTCGTGGGTCAGGGGTGTGGCACCTGGTGGCTGTCGGGTGACGCTCGCGGTGCCTAGCGCGCTGGTCGCCGCGACGTCCCGCGGATGGCTGGTCGTGGGTCAGGGGTGTGGCACCTGGTGGCTACCGGGTGACGCCCGTGGTGCCTAGCGCGCTGGTCGCCACGACGTCCCGCGGATGGCTGGTCGCGGGTCAGGGGTGTGGCACCTGGTGGCTATCGGGGGTATTTATCGCTGGGCGGGGAGAGCGGCGGGTGGTGGCGTGGCGTCGATCGGCGGTGCCTCCTGCCCGGGGAAATGCGGCGGGGGCGCGATGTGAGGCTTGTCCGGCGCGCCTTGCCGGGCCGGCCGGGCTGGTGGCGTCCGACCGTTTGCGTTTGTTGGGGCTTCGACGCGCGGGACTGGTGGGTTGCTGGGCGCGGTGTGCTACTGCCCGTTGGGTTGCTGGGCGCGTGCGTCACCAGCCGTCCGGCGAGGGCGTGGGACGGCTTGGCGCCCGGCTGAGGTGCCGGGCGCGGGTGAGGGGGAGCTGATTTACGGGACCTCGCGACGCATGGAGTAGGTGACGCCGTGGAGGCGGTGGGGTTCGTTGATGACGTGGATGGCCGCCCGGTCGTAGGCCTGCCAGCCGGCCGCGCCCGCGCGGTTGAGGTGGCGGAGGTCGTCGAAGCGTTCGTCGGTGCCCCAGCGCAGCACCCCGCCGGGGTGGTGGAAGGTGGCGGTCCAGTCCATGTACCGGTCGGAGCCGAAGGTGCCGGCCGCGCGGTACTCCAGGCGTGCGTACTCCCAATTGGTCACAGTGAATGATTATGGCGACGGGCCGGGCGGGCGCACGTCCGGGCCCGGGGGCAGCTGTCGATGCATCAGCCATCGCGGCGGGGGCTCGAGCTGATCGGTGGCTCGGGTCGGGTGGGAGCTCGGGCCGGTCGGGGGAGCGAGTCGCCGACGGGGCTCGAGTCGGTCGGGAACGCGGGCGGCGGGGGAGCAGGTTGGTCGGGGTCGTGGGCGGCGGCGGGTTGCGGGGAAGCAGGCCGGGTGGGGTCGCGAACGGCGTTGGTTCGCGGGGGAGTGGGCTGAGTTCTCAAGCCGGGGCGGCTGCCGCCGATCACAGCGGGCATGCAGCCGACACCGCGCGCCGGGATCCTCGGTACGGGCTCGTATGTGCCCGAGCACGAGGTGACGAACGAGGCCCTCGTCGACCGGGTGACCGACACCACCGCCGAGTGGATCACCCGGAAGACCAAGATCGAGGCTCGTCGCTTCGCCGCCCCTGATCAGGCGACCTCCGACCTGGCGATCCGGGCCGGTGCCGCCGCGCTCGAGCACGCCGGGCTCAGGGCGGGCGACCTCGGTCACATCATCGTGGCCACCTCGACCGGCGACTCCCCGCAGCCGCCGACCGCGGCGCTGGTGCAGCACGCGCTGGGCGCCGGGTGCGCGGCCGCCTTCGACATCAACGTGGTCTGCGCCGGCTTCGTCTTCGGCCTCTCCCTGGCCCGCGCGATCGTCGCCGCCGACCCGGCGACCAAGGTGCTGGTCATCGGGGCCGACGTCTACTCGCGGATCCTCGACTTCGACGACCGCCGTACGGCCATCCTCTTCGGTGACGGCGCGGGCGCGGCCGTGGTCGGTGCGGTCCCGGACCCGTACGGCATCCTCGACGTCGAGCTCGTCACCCGCGGCGACGCCCACGAGCTGATCCACGTCAAGGCCGGCGGCAGCCGTCTCCCCGCGTCGGCGCAGACCGTGGCGGACGGCGACCACTTCTTCCGGATGAACGGCCGGGGCGTCCGCGACTTCGTGGTCGAGGGCGTCCCGCCGGTGCTGCACAAACTCCTGACCCGCACCGGGTACGCCCCCGAGGAAGTCGCGCACTTCGTCCCGCACCAGGCCAACGGCGTGATGATCGACGAACTGGTCGCCGCGGCCGGGCTGACGTCGGCGCGGACGCATCTGGTGCTGGACAAGTTCGGCAACACGGGCAGCGGGTCGGCGGCGGTCGCGCTCGACGCCGCCGCCCGCGCGGGCGCCCTCACCGACGGCGACCTGGTCCTGATGGCCGGCTTCGGCGGCGGCATGTCCGTCGGTGCCACCCTGATGCGCTGGTACGGGCCCCGCTCCTAGGAGCTTCGACGGACGCGGGCCCGAACAAAGCCCGGGAGCAGGATTCGCGGGCGCCGGTCAGGGTCGCCGTCGTCGAGCGGCAGTTCGGGCACGACGACGGCGACGAGTACCCGCTAGGGGAGGACCCACTTCTGGTTGGCGGCGCCCAGGCAGTCCCAGATGTGGATCTGCCGGCCGTCGGCGGAGCTGTTCTGCGACACGTCGAGGCAGCGGCCGGACTGCGGGTTGCGTACGGTGCCGTCGGGCTGGGCCGACCAGTTCTGCGCCGCGCTGCCGTTGCAGGTGTAGAGCTGCACCTTCGTGCCGTTGGCGGTGCCGCCGCCGGCGACGTCCAGGCACTTGCCCAGCGCCTTGACGGTGCTGCCCGGCGTCACGGTCCAGGTCTGTGCCCCGGTGTTGTTGCAGGTGTAGAGCTGGATCTTGGTGCCGTCGGCGGTGGCGCCGCCGGCCACGTCGAGGCACTTGTTCGCCAGCCCCCGGACCGGTCCGGTGCGCGGGCCCGGTGGCGGCGTGGTGCCATCCAGTTCCTTGACGCGTACGTTGCGGAACGACACGTCGTCCCCGTCGCCGTGGTTCTGCAGCCCGATGTGCCCGGCGAGGGAACGTACCGGATCGGTGTCGGTGAAGTCGTTGATCTTTGTGCCGTTGAGGAGGACCTGCAGGTGCTCGCCCTCGACGAGCAGCTCGTAGGTGTTCCATTCGCCGGGCGGGTTCAGGGCGGCGTCGCGGGCGGCGAGGTCGGCCGACTGGAACGTGTAGACGGCGCCGGTGGTGCGGTCGGCGGCGTCCGTGGCGTCGATCTGCACCTCGTAGCCGTTGTTCACCGCGGACCACGGGTCGCCGGACGGGGGGAAACCGAGGAACACGCCGGAGTTGTCGTCGCCGGCCGTCTTCCAGTCCAGCTTCAGCGAGTAGTTGGTGAACTGCTTCGTGCTGTACCAGAACAAGCCCATGCCACCAGTGGAGGTGAGGGTCGCGTCGGTGTTGGTGAAGCTGCCCGGCCCGGCCTGGGACCAGCCGGTCGTGGCACCGTCGTAGAGCTTCGAGTAACCGCTCTCGGGGCGGCAGTCGGCGTCGGCCCGGCCGGCCGCGTACCGGATGCCGCCGAGCAGATGGGTGCGGAAGGCCGGGTCGGCGTACGACTCGACGGTGTGGCCGCCGCCGGTGTAGAACGAGCGACCACCGCTGTACGTCTTGCACCAGGCGTGCGGGTGGTCGGCGCCCATCCCGCCGCCGCTGTACGAGCTCTCGTCCAGGGTGGCCAGGACGTGTGCCGTCGAGCGGGCGTTGGTGCGGTAGTTGTACCACTCGTCCGTCCGGTGCCACCGCCCCGGCAGATGCGCGGTCGCCGGGTGCGCCCGGTCCTCGACCACCACGTCGGCCGGCTGGATCGCCGGGTGCGAGGCGAACCAGGCGCCGACGAGCTCGCCGTAGAAGGGCCAGTCGTACTCGGTGTCGGCGGCGGCGTGCACGCCCACGTACCCGTGGCCGCCGCGGATGTAGCTCTCGAAGGCGGTCTGCTGCGTCGCGTTCAGCACGTCGCCGGTGGTGTTGAGGAAGACGACGGCCTCGTAGTTCGCGAGCCCTGCGGTGCTGAAGACGGCCGGGTCCTCGGTGGCGGTCACGGAGAACCCGTTGGCCGCGCCCAGCTCGCGGATCGCGGTCGTGCCCGCGGCGATCGAGTCGTGCCGGAACCCGGCGGTCCGCGAGAACACCAGCACGTCGTACGGGTCGTCCGCGGCCACCGCCGGTACGGGAGCCAGTAACAGAGCGGCGAGCAGCTTACCGATCATGGGAGCACCCACTTCTGGTTGGCCGCGCCCAGGCAGTCCCAGATGTGGACCTGTCGGCCGTCGGCGGAACTGTTCTCGGACACGTCGAGGCAGCGCCCCGACTGCGGGTTGCGTACTGTCCCGTCGGCCTGAGCCGACCACACCTGGGCCGCGGAGCCGTTGCACGTGTAGAGCTGGGTCTTCGTGCCGTTGGCAGTGGCGCCGCCGGCCACGTCCAAGCACTTGCCGAGCGCTTTGACCGTGCTGCCGGGCGTGACCGTCCAGGTTTGCGCGGCGCTGCCGTTGCAGGTGTAGAGCTGGACCTTCGTGCCGTCGGCGGAGGCGCCGCCCGCGACGTCGAGGCACTTGCCCGCCAGGCCGTGGATCGGCCCGGTGCCCGAGCCGGACCCGTGGAATGTGAAGGCATCCAGGTCGAACAGGGCGCCGCCGCCCGTGGCGCCGGAGAACGTGAGGTACAGCGAGCCGGTGGTGGCCGGGGCGCCGGTGAGCGTGCCGGTGACGGTCGTGAAGACCTCCCAGCCGCCGGTCACCGGGACCGCCGCCGAGCCGAGGACGGTGCCGGTCGGCGAGCCCGTACGGACCTGCAGCGTGCCGCCCGCTCCGCCGGAGGACACCCGGGCGGTGAACGACGTGGCGCCGTCCAGCCGGTACGGCTCGAAGGCGATCCAGTCGCCGTTGTCGATGTTGCCGACAGTGCGGCCGCCTTCCGCCTGCGTCTTGGTGATCGGGTCGACGCCGGAGGAGGTCTTGTAGTGCTCCGCCTGGCGGTGCCGCGGCTGCAGGGTGTGCTGGGTGTGCGTGGTCAGCCCGCCCGCGTCGGTGTACTCGGCGTCGAAGACCGCGAAGATGTTCGCCGCCGCGTCGTGCTCACCGTCGACCGGGATCGTGATCGAGCCGGTGCAGCCGTTCTTCGAGGTGATCTGGTGGCCGTGGCTGTCATGGCCCAGCACGTACGTCATCGTGACCTTCGTGCAGTCGACGGAGGTGTCCTCCGGGTCGGTCACGGTGATCGAGAAGGGGACCGTGTCGCCGTACGCGAAGAGCGATCCGTTGGCCGGGCTGTTGATCCGGACCGTCGGCGCGGTGTTGCCGACGGTGATCGAGACGCTCGCGGTGCCGGTCAGGCCCTCGGCGTCGGTGACGGTCAGGGTCGCGGAGTACGTGCCATCGGTGGCGTACGTCTTCGTGGGGTTCGCCGCGGTCGAGGTGCTGCCGTCCCCGAACGCCCAGCGGTACGTGAGCGCGCCACCCTCGGGGTCCGAGGAGCCCGCCGAGGAGAAGGTGACGGTCAGCGGCGGCTGCCCGGACGTGCGGTTCGCGCTCGCCACGGCCGTCGGTGCCCGGTTGGAGCCGGCCAGGTAGTCAAAGCGGTAGAGCGCCGAGTTGGCGTCGCCGTTGAAGTAGCCGGTGCCGTAGTCGAGCACGTACAGGGCGCCGTCCGGCCCGAAGGCCATGTCCATCACCTGTTTGCCGGCCCACGGTAACGACGAGATCTCGCCGGCCGAGCCGTCCGCGCCGAGGTGGATCGGCTTGATCCAGCCGCGGCCGAGCTCGCCGGCGAAGAAGTGCCCGTCCAGGTCGGCCGGGAATTTCGTGGGCGAGTCCGACGTGGCGTCGAAGCGGTAGACCGGTCCGGCCATCGGGGACTCGGAGCCGCCGCCGAACTCGGGCGGGGTGCCGCTGTCGCCGCCGTACTTGATCCAGGCCGGGCGGGCCGGGGGCAGCTTGCTCGCGCCGGTGTTGCGGAACGAGTTGTTCGTGGGGCCGCCCGCACAGTCGAACTTCGGCCCCGTGCTGTTGGTGGCGAAGTTCCACTCGTTGTACGTCTCGGTGCTCGTGTTGGAGCCTGTGCAGTACGGCCACCCGTAGTTGCCCGGGCTGGTGATCCGGTTGAACTCGACCTGGCCGCCGGGGCCGCGGTTGGCGTCGGTGGCGCCGGCGTCGGGCCCGTAGTCGCCGAGGTAGACGACGCCGGTGGCCTTGTCGACGCTCATCCGGAACGGGTTGCGAAAGCCCATCGCGTAGATTTCGGGGCGGGTCCTCGCCGTGCCCGGGGCGAAGAGGTTGCCGCTCGGGATCGAGTACGACCCGTCGGCGTTCACTTTGATCCGCAACACCTTGCCGCGGAGGTCGTTGGTGTTGCCGGCGCTGCGCTGCGCGTCGTACGCGGGGTTGCGGTTGGTGCGCTCGTCGAGCGGCGAGAAGCCGGCGGAGTCGAACGGGTTGGAGTCGTCGCCGGTGGACAGGTAGAGGTTGCCCGCGGCGTCGAAGTCGATGTCGCCGCCGACGTGACAGCACAGGCCACGGTCGGCCGGCACGTCGAGGACGTCGACTTTGCTGCCGGCGTCGAGGGTGAAGTCGGCGTTCAGCGTGAACCGGGAGAGCCGGTTCACGCCCTGCCACGCGGACCAGTCCGAGCCGGTGGCCGGGGCGTCACCGGACGGGGTGGACAGCGGCGGGGCGTAGTACAGATAGATCTGCCGGTTGCTGCTGAAGCCCGGGTCGACGCCGACGCCCTGCAGGCCCTCCTCGTCGTGACCGTAGACGGGGAGTGTGCCGATGACGGTGGTGGTGCCGTTCGCGTCCGTACGCCGCAGGGTGCCGTTGCGGGCCGTGTGCAGCACCGACCGGTCGGGCAGGACGGCCAGGGCCATCGGTTCACCGACCTCGCCGACGCCCTTGGCCAGCGTCACCTGCTGGTAGTCGTCCGGGTCGATGTCGTGGGCCCGCGCCGGGCTCGCGACGGCGACCAGCAGGCCGGCCGCCAGCACGGTCACCGCCGCACGAGATCGAAACCTGGACATGCCTCGATGTCTGGCGACCATGGGGGTCCGTCCCTTCCTGACGTGGGGGAGTTGCCAGGCGAGCGACGCCGGCCCGGGGACGGCCCGCGGCGCTCGTAACCGCCATGTAACAGTGAGAAAACGCTAGTTACTTCCGCCGCGACTGCCCATACTTCTGCCTGATCTGCATCGACTTTCATCCATGACGACAAAAGGGCATCGGATCAGGCGGGACCGAACCAGCGCGACAGATGGACGTCGAGTTCGCGCTGGTCGTCCCCGGCCCAGGCCACGTGACCGTCGGGGCGGAGCAGGACGGCCGGCGCCTCCAGAGCCGCTGACGGGTCGGAGAGCAGATCGACCCGGTCCGGCCAGCTATCACACGAAAGACTTCCGGTGCGGTCCAGCAGGAGTCCACGACCGCGGTGCAGCAGGCTGTACAAGGTGCCTCCCCGCACGGCGACTTCGGGCAGCCGCCGGCCGACGAGATCACGAGACGACCCGAGGTCGTACCGGATGTCGATGGCTGTGATCTTGCCGAGCAGCCGGCGGTTGACCTCCTCGATGTCCATCAGCTCCGTGAGGAGCCGGAGCATGGCGCGCGCGCCGGGCTCGCCGGACTGCAGCGCCACCTGCGCGCGCGTGTTGTCGAGGACGTCCGCGGCGACCGGCCGGCGCTCGGTCTCGTACGTGTCGAGCAGTGTCGGAGGAGCCCAGCCCCGCACCTGAGCCGCCAGTTTCCAGCCGAGGTTGACGGCGTCCTGCAGGCCGAGGTTGAGACCCTGGCCGCCGGTCGGCGGGTGGACGTGGGCCGCGTCACCGGCCAGCAGCACCCGGCCCGCGCGGTAGGCCGAGGCAAGTCGCGTGGCATCGCCGAACCGGGACGTCCACCGCGCCGAGTGCACGCCGAAGTCCGTCCCCGCGAGCGCGCGCAACTGGTGCCGGAAGTCATCGAGCGTCGCCGTCACGGTCGCCCCGGCGGGAACGATCACCCGATAGAACCCGCCGCCCACCGGACGGACATTGATCCGCCGGTCCACCTCGCCGCCCGGTGGCTCGTCCACCGCCATCTCGCCCATGAGCGTCTCGTTGCGCGCGGGCTCACCGGGGAAGCCGATCCCGAGCAGCTTCCGCACCGTACTGTGGCCGCCGTCGCACCCGACCGCCCAGCGCGACCGCAGCCGCTCCCCACCGGCCAGCTCCACCGTCACCCCGTCGTCGTCCTGCTCGACGCCGGTCACCGTGCAACCCCGCCGGACGTACGCACCCTGCGCGACGGCGTGCTCTTCCAGCACCTGTACGAGCACCGGCTGCGGAATGCCCAGCAAATAGGCGTACGCGGTATCAATGTCCCCGGGGGCGGGCTTGTCGATGCCGGCGAAATACGCCCCGGCCGGCCGCCGCCGTCCATGGGCCAGCACCCGGTCGAGCAGC
The DNA here is from genome assembly GCF_030709675.1 of Symbioplanes lichenis. Lineage (GTDB taxonomy): Bacteria > Actinomycetota > Actinomycetes > Mycobacteriales > Micromonosporaceae > Actinoplanes > Actinoplanes lichenis. The sequence continues at coordinate 488,889 of NZ_JAUZQD010000002.1, read as the reverse complement.
CCGCGCATCGCCATCAGCTCGAGGCTGCGGATGTGCAGGCCGACGATCCGCGCGTACGAGACGGGCTCGGTCTGCTGGTCGAGCACCAGCACCCGTACGTCATGCAGCCGCAGCTCAGCGGCCAGCATCGCCCCGACCGGCCCGCAGCCGGCGATGATCACGTCAGTCTCAGAAGTCATAGGGAGCTGGAAGTTACAAGCCCCGGCGGAACCGGTCCAGCGAATTGTCGATCCGGTCTGGCTGGCAGGCCCTTGCATCGGTACGCGGTCCAGGCCGCGATCGCCGCCGTCCACGCCGAGGCCCCGAGCCTCGCGGCGACCGACTGGGCCGAGATCTGCGGGCTCTACGACGTGCTGCGCAGCCTGTGGCCGAACCCGGTCGTGGACCTGAACCGGGCGGTGGCGATCGGCCTGCGCGACGGGCCGGCCGCCGGACTCGACGCGCTCGACCCGTTGCGCGACGAGCCGGCGCTGGCCACCTACGCCTACCTGAGCGCGGCCCGGGCCGACTTCCTGCGCCGGACCGGGCGGGACAGCGAGGCGCTCTCGGCGTACCGGGAAGCTCTGCAGTTGACGGACGACGCAGCGGAACGGGCTTTCCTCAGCGCGAGGATCAGCGGTCTGCGGGCGCCGACCAGTCGGGCAGCTCGGCGCCCGGATTGCTGAAGGCGGCGAAGTCGGTCGTCTCGTGGAAGGCCGGGATCGTGTAGAGATCGCGGGCGTACGCCCACAAGTGCGGGTAGACGTGCAGGCCCGGATTGATCTCGCGGCGGGCGTTGGCGCCGACGTCGTAGCGGACCAGGGTCACCCAGAGGCGGATGTCGGCCTCGGTCAGCCGATCGCCGAGCAGGTGGCGGGAGCCGGACAGCCGGGCGTCGAGGCGTTCGAAGGCTTCGAGCAGCGTTTCGCGGGCCGTGCCGGACGTGCGGGCCGGTCCGGTGCCGCGGTTGACCGCCGGGCCGATCCAGGTGTCGAGCTCCTCGATGCCGGCGCGCAGGTCCTCGGGGTAGGTGTCGATCAGCGGCGTCGCCACGTCGTGAAAGGCGGTGGCGAAGTCGAGGCCGATCGCCTTCGGGTCGTTGCTGACCAGCTTGCCGGTCTCCCGGTCCCACAACGCCGGGACGGAGACGTGGCCGCGGAAGCCGGGCTGCGTCGCCTCGTACGCCTGGCGCAGCAGCGTGAAGCCGTTGACCGGATCGGGGCCGTACTGCTCGCGGAACGCCCAGCCGCGGCCGTCGCGCTCGCCGTCGACGATGGACATGGTGACGATGTCCTCCAGGCCGGCCAGCGCCCGGGTGATCGCGGTGCGGTGCCACCACGGGCAGAACCAGCCGCCGTAAAGGTGGTAGCGCCCGGCCGTCGCCTCTGTGACGCGGCCGGGGAAGGTGACGATGTCACCCGGGACGTACTCGCCGTGGGTGACGACGTCGACCGGACTGGCGAAGGCGCTCATGTTTCGAAGCCTACAAATTCAGGCGGCGCCCTGGGTCGCCGCCACGGCCTTGGCGGACCAGCGCATCGCGGCCACCACCGTGCCGGACAGGTCGTGTCCGGCGTAGGCGGCGGCGACCTCGCTGAGATCCCCGCGTTCGTAGGCGTTGACGACCCGCAGCACCTGCCCGAGCGGTCCCGCGCCGCGCTCCAGCGCCGACTCGATCTCCGGGGTGAGCGGCAGCTGGTGGGCCATCGAGGCCGGGCTCATGCCGAGCATCTGCGCCACCGCGGTGATCAGCCCGGCCATGAACGCCGCGTCCGGGGTGGCGCCGAAGGCCGAGGCGACGTTCTCGCACAGGCGGGCGCGGGTGAGGGCGTCGGCCATCTGCGTCTCGGTGGCCTCGGCGACGTCGTCGACGACCATGAGCATGGCCCACTGCCGGATGTGGGCGAGGCCGAGCATGACGACGGCCTGGCGTACGGACGACACGCGGCTGGTCGCGCCCACGGCGGCCGAATTGCTGGCCCGCAGCACGCGCATGGTCAGCGCCGGGTCACCCGCGATGATTTTGAGGACCTTGTCCAGGTCGGCGTCCTTGGCGCTGAGCGCGCCGAGCAGCTCGAGCCGGCGCAGCTTCGACGGGGTGAGGCTGGCCGCCGTGAGGACCTGCGGGCGGCTGAGGACGTACCCCTGGCGCAGCTCGAAGCCGTATTTGTTGCTCAGCGCGACGTGCTCACCCGTCTCGAGCCCCTCCGCGACGATCTTGATGTCGGGGTAGGCGCGGCACGCCTCGACGATCTCGTCAAGGTGCGTGAGATCACCGCCGAGCAGGTCCAGCTTCACGAACGAGGCCAGCGGCAGCAGCCGCTCGTGCCCCGACCCCCACACGAAGTCGTCCAGCGCGATCCGGTACCCCTGCTCGACCAGCGCGGCGACACCCGCGATGACGTCGTCGTCCACGTCGACGGTCTCGAGGACCTCGAGGACCACGTGCTCGGGCCCGAACGGCAGCACCAGCTCACCGGTCAGGAACTCGCGCGTCATGTTGATGAAGCACGTCCGATCGCCGACGACCTCGTCGATGCCGAACTCGGTGAACGCGTTCACGATCACCTGACTGGTCGCGTAGGTGTCGCGCCGGCCGGCCTCGACGGCGTCCATGCTGCCGCGGAACAGCAGCTCGTAGGCGACGACATCGCCGGTCTCGTCGAAGATCGGCTGCCGGCCGACGTGCACGAGCTGAGTGCCCGGGGGCGGCAGGTTGGGGTTCACACCGGGTCATATCGGAGGCGGGTGGTGGCATATGAAGGTTTTGGAAGATCAAATTCATAAGAACGATGTCGTAGCGGGGTGGGGCGTTCAGACCGTCGCTCACGCCGAGGTGCCCGGCGCGACTCCGCTGGCCGCTGACGCGTCCAGGGCGCGGAGCCCCACCGGGCCACGTGCGTGATCCAAGCTCCCCAAAACAAAAGTCAACCCCCGCGGTCCGCACGCTGAGCAGCGCCGAACGTCGGAGCGATCTCGTGGCTCGCGCGACCGGCGTCAGGTGCGCGTGGCTGGCGTGGCCCGGGGTGAGGTGCGTGCGGCTGGCCGTGGTCGGGGTGAGGTGTGCGCGGCTGGTCTGGCCCGGGGCGGGGTGGGCGTGGCCGGGGTTGGGTGTGCGTGGATCGCGTGGCCGGCGACTGCTGCGCGGGGCTCGAATGGGCGGCTCGCGTGATCGGGGCCGGCTGCGTGGGGCGGGGTTCGGCGGCCCGATGCGGTCGGCCGCCGGGGTCAGGGGCGGCGGAGGTCGTCGAGCATGGTGGGGCGGGCCGGGGTCCAGCCGAGGGTGCGGGCCTTGGTGCCGGCGGCCTGCTGGTCGAGGAGGAGGGCGTCGGCGAAGGGGGCGCCCAGGCGCCGGCGGGATTCGTCGGGGGTTTCCGGTTGGACGTCGCCCACGGCTTCGCCGAGCTCGCGGACCGTGGGGTTGTGGCCCGAGGCGGCGATCACGTAACCGAGGCCCTCGCCCCGCTCGAGCACGATCCGGTAGAGCACCGCGAGATCGTCGACGTGCACGGTCGTCCAGTGCTGGGAGCCGTCGCCCACCAGGGGCACCTTGCCGCCGGGTGTGCGCGCCGCCGCGAAGCTGCCGGCCACACTGCCGCCGCCGTGGCCGTGGACGATGCCCGGCGCGACGATGGTCACCACCAGCCCGGAGGTCAGCACGGTCTCCTCGACCGGGATCCGCCAGGCCGTCAGCTCCGGCGGCTGCACCGGCGACTCCTCGGTGATCGCCGGATTGTCGCCCCAGAGCCAGATGCCGCTCGTGTGCACATACGGCAGGCCGGCCTCCTTCGCCGCGGCCACCACACTCCGGTCGAGCTGCGCCGTGGTCGCGTCCCCGGTCGCCGCCAGATGAGCCACGGCATCCGCCCCCGCGAACTGCTCGGCCACCCACGCCGGCTCGAAGAGGTCGCCCACGACCGGCAGCGCCCCGAGCCCGGCGACCCGGTCCGCGGACGCCCCCGAACGCACCAGCGCGGTCACCTGGTGCCCGGCCCGCACCAGCTCCGCGATCACCGCGGACCCGATGTAGCCCGACCCGCCCGTCAGCGCAATCCTCATGCCCACGACGCTATCCGCGCCGGCCCTCTCCCGCCCCGTGACCTTCACCTCCTCCACTCTTTTCTCCGGCCGAGGGCATCTTCGCTGCCCGTCGGGGTTCCCTTCCGGCCGAGGGAGTCCCCGCGCCGCGGCGGTAGGCTGGCCGCGTGAGTGTGAAAGGTGGCCGCATCGGGCTCTCGACCGCGCTGGTCCGGGCCGCCTTCCTGGTGAACGGGGCCTACGCCGAGAACAGCCGCGAGTTCGGCATCTCGTCGCAGCAGGGGCAGCTCCTCTGCTGCCTGCGGGCGCAGCCGTTCGGGATGGGTGACCTGAGCGTGGTGCTCGGCCTGGCCAAGTCGACCGTCACCGGGCTGGTCAACAACCTGGAGCGGGACGGGCTGGTCCGGCGCGAGGCGGACTTCCACGACTCCCGCGCGGTCAGCGTCGCCCTCACCGAGCACGGCCGCGAGGTGGCCGACGGGTTCTACACGCGGACGAAGCGGCAGATCGAGCAGTTCCCGGCCTCGCTCACCCCGGCGGAGCTCGAGACGCTCACCGGCCTGCTCGCCCGCGTCGCCCAGGACAACAACGTCTCCGCCATCTTCATGGAGATCGACCCCGCCGACGCCTGACGCGCCGGCTCGCCATGAGCCGCCGGCGGGGACGCGCAGGTCGGCGGCGACAGTGCGTGGCGGCGCGGGCGGTGGCACTGCGGACGGCGGACGGCGACGCGGCCCGCGGCGACAAGCTTCGGTGACCGAACTAACCCCCTCAGGCCTCTTGTAGTTCGGCAGCCAAACTAATACCGTTCGGCCACCGAACTAACAAAGGAGTGCACCATGGGCCGGACCATTGCGGTGATCGGCGGGGGATACGGCGGTTCGCTCGTCGCCCGCGAGCTGGACGACACAGCCGACGTCGTCCTCATCGACCCGCGCGACGCCTTCGTCAACGCGGCCGGCTCGCTCCGCGCCCTGACCCGCCCCGACTTCGCGCCCCGGATCTTCTTCCCCTTCGCCACGCTCCTGTCCCGCGGCCACTTCGTCCGCGGCGCCGCCGTCTCCGTGGACCCGCGCGGCGTCGAGCTCGCCGACGGGCGCCGTGTCGACGCGGACTACCTGGTGCTGGCCACGGGCTCCGGCTACACCTATCCCGCCAAGCCTCGCGCCGGCGTCACCAGCTCCGCCGAGGCCCTCGACGATCTGCGAGCCACGCACGAGCATCTGGCCGCCGCGGGCCGCGTACTCATCGTGGGGGCCGGGCCGGTCGGCCTGGAGCTGGCGGCCGAGATCAAGGAGGTCTGGCCGGACAAGCACGTGGTCGTCGTCGACCGCAACGCGGAGGTGCTGCCCGGCTTCCTGCTGCCCGAGGTGCGCGACGACCTGCTCGCCCAGCTCGGCCGGGCCGGCATCGAGCTGCGGCTCGGCACGACCGTCACCGGGCTGCCGGAGCCGGGCCACCACGGCGAGTTCCGGGTCGCCACGGGCGCCGGCGACGTGATCACGGCGGACATCTGGTTCCGGGCGAACGGTGTCAGCATCAACACCGGCTACCTGGCCGACGGCAAGCTCACGACCCTCACCGAGCGCGGCACGGTCCCGGTGACCGAGCGTCTCACCGTCCGGGGCCACGACCACGTCTACGCCCTCGGCGACATCGCCGACCTCCCGGACCCGAAGATGGCCAGCTACGCCCAGCAGCAGGCCCAGACCGTCGTGACCAACCTCAGGGCGCAGCTGACCGGCGAGCGCCCCGAGGCCGTGCACCCGCTGTCGCCGCCCCGGATGCTCATCCCGCTCGGCACCCAAGGCGGCGCAGGCCAGATATCAGGCCCGGTCTCCGTAGAGACGGTCCAGGAGCGCAAGGGCAAAGACCTCTTCACCGCCCAGTACGCCCGGCGTTTCCAGCGCTAACTGGTCACATCACGCCCGGCGAAGCGGGCCCACGCCGCCGGCAGGAAGATGACGATGTACGCCCCGGCCGTCAGCAGCCCCGGCCCCAGCCCGTCCAGGGACACCGGGTCCCGCAGCAGCTCGCCGAAGTCCCGCCAGTGCTGGGTCAGCAGGTACGGGTGCAGCCAGTCGAGCTGCGGGATCTGTCCCAGCACGAAGCTCGCCACGGTCAGCATCGCCAGGGCCACCGTGGCGCCCAGCGGCTGCTCGGTCAGCGTGGAGACGAAGAGCCCGACGGCGCCGAGCGCGGCCAGGCACGCACCCAGATAGAGGCAGATGGCGAGCAGGCGCAGCAGCCCCGAGCCGAAGCCGATCTGCGAGCCCGACAGCGTGGTGATCGCCCCGCCGCCGAAGAGGATCAGGCCCGAGATCAGCCCCGACGCCGCCACGACCAGCGGGGCCAGGAACGCGCCGAAGAGGATGCCCGCGTACTTGACGGCCAGCAGGCGGATGCGCCCGACCGGGACCGTCAGCAGATAGCGCAACGTGCCCTGCTGCGCCTCGCCGGCCACGGCGTCGCCCGCGAGCATGGCGATCGCGATCGGCAGGAAGAGCGTCAGCTCCACGCCCAGGCCGGCCAGCGCCACGAAGAAGCCGTTGCCGGTGATCTGCGAGAAGAAGTCCGGGCCGCCGGACGGGGAGGAAGAGGAGGGCGCGGCCAGGCGCATGGCGACGGCGACGATGATCGGCACGGCGGCCAGGGCGGCGAGACCCGCCTGATTGCGCCGGCGGCGGGCGATCAGGCCCAGCTCCGAGCGCAGGAAGCGGACCGAGAGGTCAGACATCGAAACCCTTCCCGGTCAGCTGCACGAACACGTCCTCCAGGCGCGGCGTCTCGACCGAGAAACCCCGCAACGGTACGCCGTCGTGCACCAGCTCCGCCACGACCTTCTCCGGGGGCACGGTGCCGAGCCGGCCGGACGCCTCGGCGGCGGACACCACGACCTCGTCCAGTCCGGTCCGGCGCAGCACGTCCGCCGCGTCACCGGGCCGGTCGGTCAGCACCCGGGCCCGGGGCTCGGCGTCGGCCCGGAGTTTGCCGAGCTGTTCCTGGGCGACGAGCCGGCCGCGGCTCATGACCCCGACCTGCGTGCACACCTGCTCGACCTCGGCCAGCAGATGCGTACTCAGCAGAACCGTGGCGCCCTCGGCGGCGAGCTGGCCGATCAGCGTGCGCACCTCGCGGGTGCCCTGCGGGTCGAGGCCGTTGGTCGGCTCGTCGAGGATCAGCAGGTCGCGCGGGACGAGCAGGGCCGCGGCCAGCGCGAGCCGCTGCTTCATCCCCAGCGAGTACGTCCGGTAGCGCTTGCCCGCCGCGCCCGTCAGCCCGACCCGGTCCAGCGCGGCGCCGATGCGCGCGGCCGAGGTCCGGCCCGGAGCCGTACGGTCGGCCGCGTCGAGCCGGCGCAGATTGTCCCGCCCCGACAGGTACGGATGAAAGCCCGGCCCTTCGACCAGCGCGCCCACCCGGGGCAACACCGTCGCCGCGCCCGCCGGCATCGGCACGCCCAGCAGCTCGTGCGTACCGGAGGTGGGCGTGATCAGGCCGAGCAGCATGCGGATCGTGGTGGTCTTGCCCGACCCGTTGGGTCCCAGGAAGCCGTAGACCGCCCCGCGCGGAACAGCCAGGCCGACGGTGTCCACCGCGACCTGGCTGCCGAACCGCTTGGTCAGCCCGTGTGAGGCGACCGCGAGGTCGGTCACTTTCCTGCGACCTCGTACAGCTTCTCCGGGGCGACTGCGCCGACCAGCACCCGGCCGTCGTCGGTCAGCAGCGCGCTGAACAGGGCGCTCGACAGCAGCCGGCCGCTGCCCCAGGTGCCGCTGACCTTCGGCAGGGTCTCCGTGACCGCGGTGACCTGGTCGTTGACCGGCACCTTGGCGACGAAGACGGACGTCCAGCCCTGGCCGACGACCTTCGAGCCCTCGGGCGCCTCCTTGGCGGCCTGCTCGGCTGCCTTCTCGTGCTCCTCGGCCGCCTTCTCGACGTCCTTGGCGCCGGACTCGGTCACCTTGGCGCCGGGCGGCGGGTTGAAGGTGAACTGCTCGGCGTCCGGGACGTCAAAGCTGACCTGCTGGAACGCGATGCGCACGGCCGGATCGTCGGCCCCCTTGGCGTAGACGTCCACGCCCAGCGGCACCTTCTTCTCCCCGTCGATGGCCAGGCGGACCTGCCCGACCAGCGAGGCGGTGTCGCGCGGCGTGAGCACCAGCTCGTACGCGTCGCGGCCCGCCACCTTCGCCGCCCCGGTCGTGGTGACCGCGGTCGTCGCGTCCACCGCCTTGAGCGCGGCGTCGGCCGCGTCGGCGGGCGTCGACGGAACGCCCGACGGCAGCGCCTCCGGTGTCCGCGAACCCTTGTCGGCCGGAAGGGCGAAGTGCCCGGCCTCGTTCTGCGCGCTGCGCCAGATCCACACGTCCTGCCCGTTGCGGATGACGTCGGTCTCGCCCAGCGTGCTCTGCAGGGCGACCCGCGCCTTGTCCTCCCCGGCGTACCAGACCCGGGCGGTGTTGCTGCCCGCCACCAGGTTCATCAGGTCGGCGCCGCCCTCGCCGCCACTGAGCCCGGGCAGCGCCGGCAACCCCAGGTCGGCGGTCTGCACGACGGTGCCGGACATGCCGTCCACCTTCGCGTTCTGCACATCGGTCAGCAGCTGCGCCGCGGTGATGTCCGGCAGCGTGGGGTCGGCACTCGCCGCGATGGTCCCCGCGGCCGCCCCGCCCCCGACGACGACCACGGCCGCCGCGGCCGGCACCAGCCAGCGCAGCGCCGGCCTCGACGTGAACACGCTCATGACTTTCCCCCTCGTCGGTGATTCTGGAGACCATCCTGCAAGCAACCGCCTGTGACGAGGCTGAGAAAGCCCCTTAGGGGTCTCAGTCCTGAGCCGTCGGGCGGATGACGATCTCGTTGACGTCGACGCCGGCCGGCTGGTCGACGGCGTAGGCGACGGCCCGGGCGATGGCGTCCGGGTCGAGGGACCAGTCGGGCTTGGCACCGACCGAGGCCCCCGCGAAATCGGTGGCCACGTAGCCGGGGGAGACGGCGGTCACGCGGATGTCCGGACCCACTTCCTGACGCAGGCCCTCGGACATCGTGCGGACGGCGTTCTTGGTGCCCGCGTAGACGGCCTGACCCGGGGTGATCTTGAGGCCGGAGGTGGACACGACGGTCACGAAGTGCCCCGAGCCCTGCGCGCGGAAGACGGGGAGGGCGGCGCTCACGCCGTACAGGAATCCCTTGATGTTGATGTCGATCATGTCCTCCCAGGTCTCCACGGCCAGGTCGTCGAGGGGCGCGACGGTGGCGACGCCGGCGTTGCCGACGAGGACGTCGAGGCGGCCGAAGCGCTCGCGGGCCAAGGCCACGAGGGCGTCCAGGTCGCTGCGCACGCGGACGTCTGTCCTCCGGTACGCGACAGCTGTCATCCGGCTCGCCAGCTGCTCGAGGCGATCCTCCCGCCGGGCGCCCAGGACGAGCTGGTGACCGGCCCGGGCCAGCCGCAGCGCGATGGCCGCTCCGATGCCGGCGGACGCGCCCGTGACGGCGATGACCTTGCTCATGGTGCCTCCCGCTAGAGTGGCGGACACGTGTCCGCTTCGACGGCAACCGTAACGGACATGTGTCCGGATAGCCAAGGGGGAACCGTGAGCCCGCGCCGAGACGCCGAACACAACCGCGCCCACCTGCTGGACGTCGCCCGCGCGGCGCTCAAGGAGTCCAGCGACGCCACATTGCAGTCGATCGCCAAGCGCGCCGGCGTGGGGCAGGGCACGCTCTACCGGCACTTCCCGACGCGCGAGTCGCTGCTGCTGGCCGCTTACCGCGACGACGTCGAGGAAGTGATCGGGGCCGCGCCCGCGCTGCTGCGGGCGCACCCGCCGCTGGTGGCGCTGCGGCGGTGGTTCGACCGGCTGGCCGCGTACGGGCGGATCAAGCACGGCGTCGCCGAGGCCGTGCACGCGGCGACCCGGGCCGAGCTGTCCGGCGAGTACTACGACCGCACCGCCGAGGCGATCACCCTGCTGCTGGAGGCCGGGCAGGCGCGGGGCGAGCTGCGCCCCGACGTGACCGCCGACGAGGTGCTGCTGCTCGTCGGTTTCCTGTGGCGGCTGCCCGACGACGACTTCGTCAACCGGTCCCGGCACCTGCTCGACATCGTCATGGACGGGCTGCGGGGTGGTGGTACCCACGTGCCAAGGTAGGGGGGTGCGCGTGCTTGTGGTGGAGGACGAGGAACGGCTGGCGGCGGCGCTGCGGCGGGGACTGCAGGCCGAGGGCTTCGCGGTCGACGTCGCGCTCGACGGGCAGGACGGGCTCGACAAGGCCCGCCACGGCGACTACGACGCGATGATCCTCGACGTCATGCTGCCCCGGCTGTCCGGCTACCGGGTCGTGCGGCAGCTGCGGGCCGAGCGCAAATGGCTGCCCGTGCTCATGCTCTCGGCCAAGGACGGCGAGTACGACCAGGCTGACGGTCTCGACTGCGGGGCCGACGACTATCTGACGAAGCCTTTCTCGTACGTCGTCCTGCTCGCCCGCCTGCGCGCGCTCCTGCGCCGGGGCACGCCGCGGCGCCCGGCCGTGCTGCGGCACGGCGACATCGAGCTGGATCCGGCCCAGCGCAAGGTGACGGTCTCGGGTGACGAGGTCACCTTGACCGCCCGCGAGTACGCGATGCTCGAATACCTCATCCGCCGCCCGGGCGAGGTGGTCTCCAAGACCGAGCTGCTCGACCACGTCTGGGACGCCGCCGAGCAGACCGCGGCCAACGCCGTCGAGGTGTACGCGGGCTATCTGCGCCGCAAGATCGGCCGCGACCGCCTGGAGACCGTGCGCGGGGCGGGCTACCGGCTGGCCGCCCCGGCCGGGGCCTGAGGTGCGCTGGCTGCGCCGCCTCACCCTGCGGGCGCGGCTGCTGCTGGTCTCCCTGATCACGCTGGTCGTCGGGCTCGCGGGCGGCGGCGTCGTGCTGGTCGTCACCATGCACTTCGCGCTGCTGCGCACGGCGACCGACGAGGCGCTCGACACGGCCGACGCGGTGGCCAAGCTGGTCGACGCCCGCTCACTGTCCGACCCGGTGCCGGCCGCTCCTTCCGTACGCGTCCAGGTGGTCGACGCCGCCGGAAGAGTCCTCAGCGTGTCCGCGGGCGCCGACCGGCTCGTGCCCATCCTCTACCCGCGCGAGATGACAGCGCTCACCGACCGTGAGGGCACGGACATCCCCGGCCCCCGCATCGGTCTCGACGGCCGCGTCCGCGTGGTCGCCGTGCGCGCCGGACCGCCCGACGCCCGCGTCACCGTCCTCGTCGCGCGCCCGACCGACGACCTCACCCAGAGCGTCCACCTGCTCCGCGTCGCCCTGCTGGCGACCTTCCCGCCCCTGATCGCGCTGCTCGCGCTGGTGTCGTGGCGCGTGTCGGGCGCGGCCCTGCGCCCGGTCGAGGCGCTGCGGGCGGGCGCCGAGGAGATCACCGGGGGTACGCGCCCCGGGCGCCTGCCCGAGCCGGACTCCCGCGACGAGATCCACGCCCTCGCCGTCACGCTCAACGACATGCTGCACCGGCTCGACGCCGCCCGGGCCCGCCAGCGCGCGTTCGTCGCCGACGCGGCTCACGAGCTGCGCAGCCCGCTGACCAACATGCGCACCGAGCTCGAGGTCGCCCAGGTGCTCCCGCCCGCGGCGACCGACTGGCCGGCGCTGACCGGGGACCTGCTCACCGACGTCGAACGGCTGAGCCGGCTGGTCGACGACCTGCTGCTGCTCGCACGCGCGGACGACGCTTCCACCCGGCCGCTCACGCCCGCGCGCGAGGAGGTCGAGCTCGGTCAGCTGCTCGCCGAGGTGGCCGGGCGCTATCCGGCGGTCGAGTTCGAGCGGCCCGCCGTGCCGCAGCGCGTGCTCGGCGACCGCGACGCGCTGGCGCGGGTGGTGGCGAACCTGCTCGACAACGCCGTACGGCACGCGGCGTCGGCGGTGCGGCTCGAGGTGACGGGCGAGGGGGCGTACCGGATCATCGCGGTGACCGACGACGGCCCGGGCATTCCGGCGGCCGACCGGGAGCGGGTGTTCGACCGGTTCACGCGGCTCGACGACGCGCGGGCGCGGGACGCGGGGGGCTCGGGGCTGGGGCTGGCCATCGTGCGGGAGCTGGTGCGGCGGCATCGGGGGACGGTCACGCTGCGGGGGACCGTGCCGCCGCCGGGGCTGCGGGCCGAGGTGCGCCTGCCTGTTGCTTCGCATTAGCCGGGAACTTTTCGCCGGCGGCGGTCGACTAACGGACGTGCCCGGCTCGGCTGCCGGGTGTCCCCCCGATTCGGAAGGCCGGAGATGTCCCTGCTGAAGCGTACGGGCGTGGTCGGTGGCCTGGCGGCCCTGTTCACCCTCGCCCTCGCCGTGCCCGCGTCCGCGCACGTGACCGTCAACCCCGGCGAGGCCACCCAGGGCGGCTACGCCAAGGTCACCTTCCGGGTGCCGAACGAGATCGACGACGCGAACACCACCAAGCTCGAGGTCAACCTGCCCACGGACACGCCGTTCGCCTCGGTGTCGCTCAAGCCGCTCCCGGGCTGGACCGCCGTGGCCGAGAAGGCCAAGCTGGCGAAGCCGATCGAGGCCCACGGCGCTCAGATCAGCGAGGCCGTCAGCAAGATCACGTGGACGGCGGTCGGTGACGCGGCGGTCAAGCCGGGCCAGTTCCAGGAGTTCGACGTCTCGCTCGGCCCGATGCCCGAGACCGACCAGGTCGTCTTCAAGGCCCTGCAGACCTACTCCGACGGCACGATCGTCCGCTGGATCGACGAGCCCACCACCGACGGCACCGAGCCCGAGAAGCCGGCGCCCGTCCTCAAGCTGGCCAAGGCCGCCGCCGAGGGTGCCGACACCGCGGCCGCCGCCTCCGCCGCCCCGGCCGCGAGCGCGTCGGCGTCGGCGGAGGACGACAGCGGCACGAGCTGGACCGGGATCGCCGGGATCGTGCTCGGGCTGGCGGGGCTGGTGCTCGGGCTGCTCGCCTACCGCCGCGCCGCCGCCGGCGCTCCGGCTGCTTCGCCCTCGTCGCCCGACAGCAAGTAGCTCTTCCGGGTTCCGTCTTCGCTCTCGTGCCGTGCCGTGCCGTGCCACGCCGATCGTCCTTCGCAGGTCGATCGGCGTGGCACTTCTCTGACCTTTTCGTGCGTCCGGCCCGGATGGATCGGCGCGGTCAGCCGCCGGTGTAGAAGGCGTACGAGCGGTCGGCGGCGGCGCGGGCCTCGGTCGCGTCCTGGCCGTGGGCGATCGCCGCCTCGGCCCACGCGTCGGCGAGGGTGCGCAGATAGGCCTTCCCCTCGGCCGACAGTGTCCACGCTTCGGACTCGCGCGGGTCGATCGCCGAGCCCGGCTCCTTGAGGTGCATCCCGAGCCCGAGCAGCGACAGGTCCCAGCCGATGCCGGTGGCGCCGGGCCCGTACTGGTCCCAGAACTCGTCGTCCACGTGCGCCACGTGCTCCAGCTCGAAGCGCGAGCGGCCGTCCGGCTCGGCCGTCAGCCGGACCTCGATCCAGCTCACCTGCCCGTTGAACTCCCACGTCGCCGCGAAGCCGCGCGGGCGGTCGCAGCTCGTGATCGTGCCGCTGGCGTTGCCTTCGATGGCGTACTTGCCGCCTTCGGCCAGGTCGCCGCTGACCGGCAGGAACCAGCGGGCGATCCGCTCGGCGGTCGTCACGGCCTCCCACAGGTCCTCGACATCGGTGTCGTACACCTGGCTGATGGTCTGCACCCGGGCCTGGCCGGCCTCGAGCGTGCGGTCGCCGACGGTGCGGCGGACGGTGCTCATCTCGTGCGTCGCGAAAATCATGCGGGATCTCCCGGGTCGGGTTCGGTCCCGGCGCCCAGCCGGCGCCGGCGCTTGCCCCGGGCCACCTCCGTGGCCAGGGCGTCCAGGTGCGGCGTCCAGAAACGCCGGAATCTCGCCAGCCAGGCGTCGGCCTCGCGCAACGCGGTGTCGTCCACCGCGTAGAGCCGCCGTGCGCCGTCCGGCCGCACGGTCGCGAAGCCGTTGTCCCGCAGCACCCGCAGATGCTGGGACACGGCCGGCTGGGAGATCCCGAACTCCGCCCGGACGACGTCGGTGATCGCCCCCGAGGCCTGCTCACCGTCGGCGAGCAGCTCCAGGATGCGGCGGCGCACCGGGTCGCCGAGCACATCGAACGCGTGCACGGGCGTACGCTATCAGCTGACACTTATATAAGCCAGCACTTAAGTCGGCGTCGGGTGACGCGGTCACCTGGCAGGGTGAAGGCCATGAACAGACGGCTGCCGGCCCTGCTCGTGGCGGCTGTGGCTGTGCTCGGTGCGTGCGAGTCGCCGGGCCCGCCGGCTTCGGTGGCGCCGTTGCCTACGCCGCTTCCCGCGTCCTCGCCCTCCGTGACATCGCCCGCTGCCGCCTCCGTGAGCTCGGGAACCTTGTCCCGCGCGGCGAGCGCCTCGGCGTCCGCGGGGTGGGAGGTGACCGTCTACTACACCGCGGTCGAGAAGTTCCATGACGGCGACAGCGAGACCGTGACCGGCTGCCGCACGATCAGCTGCGCGCACGGCGACGCCGACCTGGGCGACTATCCGTCGTCCTTCGTGGCGGCGGTGGAGGAGGAGGGTACCGGCCGCACGGCGAGCGGCCGGTACCTCAACTGGTCGTACGACGTCGGCTTCTGGCTGGACACCGCGCCGCGCGACACGGCCGGGCGGGCCCTGCGCCCCTTCGTCTCCGCGGCGGCCGACCCCGGGGTGCTCGCGGCCGGCACCCGCTTCCGCATCGCCACGTGCGGCCACGCCGACGACGGGTCCGCGCCGGCCGCCGAGGTCTGCGCCCGGCTGCGGGCGGCCGCCTGGCAGGTGACCGACGAGTTCACCCCCGGCCGCGGCGGCGAGCGCCACCTCGACGCCTACATCGGCGAGGAGACCGGGCCGGGGTTCACGGATTCGCCCTGGTACCTGACCCTGACCGGCGCCGCCCTGACCGTCAATACAGCTGCACCTCGGTGAGCCCTGTCTTCGCGGTGCCGGTGGGCTGGGTGAAGTCGATGCGGAGGCGAGTGGTGGCCACCGGGGTGAAGGTCACACGGTTGTAGTTGGACTGCGGGACGGCCGGCGTCTTCACCTGACTCGCGGTGGGCACCCAGGCCGTACCGTTCCAGTACTGCACGGTGTACGCCGACGGGGGACGGTAGCGGTTGGCGGCCCGGTCGTTGCGGAAGAACAGGCGGGCTTCGCCGAGGGTACGGGTGGTCGTGCCGAAGCTGACCTCATACCACTCAGTGGCATTGGGGCTGCCGTAGCTGCCCCACAGTGGCGCGTCGGTCGGCAGCCCGTCGGCCGCGGCGGCCGTACTCGTGCCTGTGGTGGTGTAGGAAGCGCTCGTGGTCGCACCTTGGGCGAGGTTCGGCGTCGTGGAGGACAGGTTCACGCCGGCTTTGGCGAACACGTCGACCATCCGGGCGCTGGTTTGTGTCACGTTCTGCGGGGCCTGCAGGCCGGGGAACGCCGCGGTGAAAGTCGCCGTGCCGGTGCCGGAAGGAAAGGTGACCGTACCGGTGGCGGGGTTGTAAATGAGGCGGGTGAGGCGATCGGCGGTCGCGACGCGGGTGCCGTCGAGATAGATCGAATAGCCCTGCGGGACACCGGGATAGCGGGTGACGCCGTCGGCCGGATCGTCCCAGACGACGGAGAGGTCCGCGTTGCGGTAGCGCAGGTTGTTGACGGCGAAATGGGTCCAGCCGATGTCGATCGGGGACAGCTCGATCTGCGCGTCGGTGCGGGGTCGCAGGCCGGCCACGTCCTCGATGACGGTCCAGTTGCTGCTGCCCAGAATGTTGTGGTGGATCCAGGAACGATAGGTGATGCCGCTGCCGTTCCAGTCGGCCCAGAACTCGTTCGCGTCGGGCCAGCGGGTGTCGCCGCCGACGTATTGCGCCCAAGCGTTCCAGTAGAGCAGCTTCTTGTAGTCCTCGGCGTCCATCCAGGAGTTCGGATAGTTGCGCAGCACCGAGGAGTAGAGCCGGAACTGCACCGTCGAGTTGATGGTCGAGAAGTTGTTGCTGCCCGGGAATCCGGCCGCCGCGGCCGCCGCCTTGTCGCGCTGGTTCGCGGTGTAGAAGGGGAAGATCGGGTACTCGGCGGGGTCGGCGAACAGGCGCAACGCTTCCCGGTACTCCGCGGTGTTCGGCATCAGGCCCACGGCGTACGGGTAGTAGTTGTTGATCTCCTTCCACGGCACGTGCGTGTTCGTGGCGACGTGTTTGTGCTCCAGCAGGCGGCGGCTCGGATTCCAGAGCGTGGAGACGACGCCCGTACGGATGCGGTCGGCCAGGGTCTGCATCTCGGTGGCCTTGGCCGTGTTGCCCTGCAACGCGTAGAAGTCGCGGGCGGCGTTCGCGGCGGACCACACGTAGGCCGTCTCGGTCCGGTCGAGGTTGCCGGCGCGCCAGTCGAAGGACACCGCGTCGGCGTCGTTGCCGGTCATGGCGCCCCAGTCGTACTCGATGACGCCGTTGTTGTTGGTGTCGTAGGTCGCGAGCTGGTCCTTGGCGTCGCCCTCGGCATAGCGCGCGAAGTTCGGCAGCATCGCGGGCTGCCCGCCGTGGATCTGATAGGCGCGCAGGGCCGCCTCGGCGATGTACTGCGTGTACGAGTTGGACCAGTTCTCCGGGTCGCCCGGGTTGTCCATGAACCGGCCGCCGCCCGAGGACTGCCCGACCGCGAGATAGTTCCCGTACGCGTATTCGGGGCTGCGCAGGTATTTCAGGTCGTCGAGGTGCATCGGCTGGGTCAGCGCGATCGCGTTGTTGTAGCCGGTGACGCCCTCGATCGACTGCGGGAACTGGTAGTCCTGGCCCGGGATGTCGACGTCGAGATGGTTGAAGCGCATCAGCCACCAGCGGTAGTAGATGTTCTTCTTGATCGCGGGATCAGGAACGTCGAGATAGGGGATGTTCTGCGCCCACCACCGGTTGTACTCGCGGACGTGGGTGGCGAAGGCGGCGGTGGGGGTCTGCGCGCGATAGGCGTTGTACTCGGTCAGCGACTGCGGCAGTTCGGTGGTGACGAATCCGAGTTGCACCTTGGTCGTCACGGTCTGCCCGGCGCCTACGGTCACGGTTCGGGTGAGGGCGCCGCTGGACGCGGTGAAGCCGTCGCCGGAGAAACGGGGGTAGAGGGTTGTCAGGTTGTTCTTCGCCGCCCGGGTGCCGGTGAGTTCGGTTCCGGTGCCGGTCGTCGTGTACGGGGAAACCGCTCGCAATTGCAGTGTCGCCGCGCTGGTGCCCGAGTTGACGACGGCCAGGTTGGTGACGAGGACGTTGTTGTGGGTGATGAATTTCGTGACGTCGAGGCGGAGGGAGCCGTTGGTGTGGACGCTGCGCCAGTGGCTCGGCGTCTGCCGGCGCTGGGCGGGCTGCTCGGTGAAGGTGCCGGTCGAGGCCGTGACGGCGTACGCGTTCTGGCTGCTGATGTTGTCCCAGTAGGCCGCGTTGCCGCCGAAGCCGATGACTGAAGGGGTGTGGGTGTACATGAACGCGCCGCGGCCGCGCGTCATGAGGAGGGTGCCCGCGGGGTCGTTGCCGGTGCGGGCGAGGAGGCGGTCCATCCAGAAGTCGGTGCCGCTGCTTTCCGCGTCGTAGATGGCTTGCATGGTGCTGCCGGTGCTGTAGGCGACGGGCGGGGCGGGGATCGTGCCGCCGGTGAAGGTGGGGTAGCCGATGGGCTGGCTCGCTTGCGCCGCGGCCGGGGGCAGGGCCGCGGTGATGAGCAGGGCAGCTGCGCAGGCTGCGATCGGGCGCCTCATGACGCGTACGCCCGGTGGTGCGCCTCTTGCGCGGCGGGCGGAGCCGGGTTCGGCGGGGGACCGGCGGTGGTGGGGGTGACGCGCTGGATGGTGCCGTCGGCGTTGAAGTACATGCGGTCGACGGCGACCGAGCGCCGGAAGTTGCCGCCGCCGGGGGCGTTCGCGGTGTGGTAGACGAGGTACCACTGGCCGTGGAACTCGACGGCGCCGGCGTGGTTCGTGGTGGAGGACACACGTCCGAGCACGATGCCCCGGTGAGTCCAGGGGCCGAGCGGGTTCGTGGCCGTGGCGTACCGCTGGCAGGCGTAGGCGGAGTCGGTGACACAGCCACTGGTGTCGTTGGCGGCGTACATCATGTAGTAGAGGCCGTTGCGTTTGAACATCCAGGGCGCTTCCCAGAAGTTCGTGAGCCCCTGCGGGGTGACGACCGAGCCGACCGTGTCGATCATGTTGCTCGCCAGCCGGACCGCGCGCGGCGCCCAGTAGCCGCCCCAGTAGAGGTAGGCCTGCCCGTCGTCGTCCACGAAGACGGTCGGGTCGATGTTGAGCGCCGACGAGTTGGGGGTGCTGTCGCTGATGATCGGGCCACCCTTGGCGTCGGTGAACGGGCCGAGCGGGCTGTCGCCGACCGCGACGCCGATGTTCATCCAGCCGGGGCCGTTGCCGTTGACCGAGGTGTACCAGTAGTAGCGGCCGTTGCGGGGCTCGACCTCGCTCGCCCACGCGTCCGCGCCGGCCCAGGGGAAGGTGGCGATGCTCGCGCGGGCGCCGTGCTGGGTCCAGGTCGCCGCGTCGCTGGATGACAGAACGTGCCATTCGCGCATGCGGAAATTGCTCGTTCCGCTCGGGGCCTCGTCGCGCCCGGCGTAGATGTACATGGTGTCGCCGACGACAAGCGGCGCCGGGTCGGCCGTGTAGATGCTGGTGACGATCGGGTTGGCGGCGGCGGCCGGCGCGGCGATCGCCACCGTGCCGAGCAGGACAGCCGCCGCGGCGCTGCGGAGTATGCGCACAACTCCTCCATTCATGGACCTCTGTCAATGTCTGGAGGTGTCAGCCTGGCGGACGAAAAGGTTTTCGGCAAGATGTCGTTCGTGGCACGTATCGGCAGGTCGAGAGTGATCTTTGAGGCGGGTCCGACTTTCGGGCGCCGGGCGCGGCGGTGGCCGTTCGCTCATCGTGCCATGGTGGTTGGCGGGCGGCGCGTCCGCTGAACGCACCTCCTTGGCCGCGGGTCGCCGGGTGGTCGGTGGTGGCCAGAGTCCGGTCGTCCGGGAGGAGTTGCGCGCGATCGGGAACCGCGCCGCACAGCGAACCGGCCGGAAAGAACGATTCTGTCCGGCCGGCCGTTCTCGATGGTTCCCGACCGTTTCGTGATGGGCGAGTGGCGGGGCGGGTCTTCGCACGGGCGGTCGGCGGTGGCGCGCCGCGTTTTCGTGGCGGGCTTGGCGGTTGGCGGACCGCGTCGCGTGGGCTGGTGCTATATGGACCACGTCGTGGTGGGTGCGTGCTGGTGGGCCGCATCGCTTGCAGCGCCGGAGACGCGGGTTCGTCGCCACGTGCTCGCGGGTGCAGCGGGCAGCGCGAAGGGCGGCGTGGGGGGCCGCCAAGTCAGCGGGTGCGAGAGGACGGCGTGGGCCGGTGCGATGGAAGTGACGGGTCGGCGTGCTGCGGATGCTGCGGGGGTGATTCGGGCGGTCCGAGAGGCCGGCGTGGTGGGTCGGGCGGGCGGTGGTTGCTTCCGTCAGCGGAGGCTTTCGGGCAGGAGGTCGCGGTGGGCTTCGGTGAGGTCGTCGCACAGGGACCAGATCTGGTCGAGGGTGAGGGTGGCGGCGGTGTTCGGGTCGCTCATTGCGGCTTGGCGGATCATGCGCTTGTCGCCGGTGACGGCTGCGCGAACGGTCAGTTCGCCGACGGTGACGAATGAGCGATTGAGCGCTGCGCACTGCAGGGGCAGGTCGCCCACGTGCTCGGGGCGGACGCCGAGGGAGTCGACGACGCACGGGACCTCGACGGCGTACCCCTGGGGGAGGTTGCTGATCAACCCGGTGTTGGCGACGTTGGCGTGGATCGTGCGCAGCGTGCCGGTGGTGATGCTGTGGATGACCTGCGGCGCGTACTCCGTGGCGTCGCGGCTGACGTCGAGCGGCTCGCCGGCGAGGACCGCGGTGCGGGTGGCGTGGTACTCGGTGACGTTGTCGGCGCTGATGCGCAAATAGTCACCGACCGGGATGCGCAGACGATCGATCTCGCTGTCGTGGTGCAGGTACCAGGGGACGTACTCGCTGGAGTGCTCGCTCGTCTCGGTCGGGAAGTAGCCGAGCCGCGCGTACATGTCCATGCGCACACGCCTGCGCAGTTCCGGATCGTCGGCCAGCTTGGCGTCCAGCCGCGGATAGAGACTCTCGCCTCGGTGCTCCCAGCGCAGCAGCCACGCCTGGTGGTTCACCCCCGCGGCGCGATAGTCGACTTCCTCCAGGGGCACGCCGACCAGCTCGCACAGATCGTGCACGGTCCAGAAGACGGAGTGGCACAGGCCGACCGCCTTGACGTCCGGCGCCACGGCGGCGAGGTAGCCGATGTTCATGGCCATCGGGTTCGTGTAGTTGAGCAGCCACGCGTCCGGGCACAACTCGCGCATGTCGCGGGCGATCGCCTCGAGCACCGGGAAGGTGCGCAGGGCCCGGAAGATGCCGCCGACACCGAGCGTGTCCGCGATCGTCTGGCGTAGGCCGTAGCGGGCCGGGATCTCGAAGTCGCGCACGGTGGCCGCGTGCATGCCGACCTGGATGGCGTTGATGACGAAGTCGGCGCCGTCGAGCACCGCGCGCCGGTCGAGGCTGGTGGTGATCTCCGGCTTGGCGCCCAGCTGGTCGGCCGTGCGCCGGGCGATCGCCTCGGCCGTCTCCAGCCGCTCGGCGTCGATGTCGTGCAGGGCGAGCGTGACGCCGCGCAGCTCGTCGAAGGAGAGGATGTCGGCGAGCAGCTCCCGGGTGAAGACGACGCTGCCCGCGCCGAGGAACGCGATCACTGTCATGGCGGGATTGTTGGCGGTTATCCACAAGCGCGCAAGGATTCTTGGTGATTCGCTTGCAAACGAACTATTCTCACTGCGCGTTTGATCAATCCGGCGGGCGGGCTCACTCGGATGGTGGGCCAGGCCAGCGGGCTCGCTCGGATGGCGGGCCGGCCAGCGGGCTCACTCCTATGACGGCGGGCTTGGGTTGGCGGGACGGTTCGGGATCGTCGGGCTCCCCGTCCGTACGGCCGGGGAGGTTCGGGATCGTCGGGCCTCTTCGTCCGTACGGCCGGGGGCTTGCGGTTTGTTGTTCATGCCTCCGTGGGCTGCGCGGGTTGCGTGGTCCGAACGTCGTCCGTGTCCGACCGCAGGCCGGTGGGCTGCACGATCGTTCGAGTCGCGTGGTCGCGTGGGGCGGGCCGGGTGGACGTACATGGGAAGGGTTGTCAATGAGCACGTTGCGCCGGGCCGACCGGGTTTCGTCGATTCTTGAGCAGATCGCTCGGAAGGGGTCGGTCGATGCCGGGGTGCTGGCCAAGGAGTTCGGCGTGTCCGCGGCCACGATTCGCCGGGATCTGCAGACTCTTGAGGACCAGCGGCTGGTGTCGCGCACGCACGGCGGTGCGGTTGCGGTCGAGGTCGCTTACGAGCTGCCCGTACGGTACCGGGTCGGCCAGCGGCGTGAGGCCAAGGCGCGCATCGCCCGTCACGTCGCCGCGCAGCTGCCGCGCGGGCCCTTGACGCTCGGGCTGACCGGGGGTACCACGACGCATCTGCTGTCGCGGCTGCTCGCCCAGCGGGTCGATCTGACCGTGGTGACCAACGCGCTCAACATCGCGGCGGAGCTGGCGCTGCGGCCCCGGCTCAAATTGATCATGACGGGTGGCGTGTCGCGGACGCAGTCGTACGAGCTGGTGGGTCCGATCGCCGACCAGGCGCTCGCCGGGCTCAACATGCAGGTCGCCGTGGTCGGTGTGGACGGCATCAGCGCCCGGGGCGGCCTCACGACCCACGACGAGATCGAGGCGAACACGAACGCTCAGATGATCCGGCGTGCCGACCGTGTGATCGTGGTCGCCGACAGCTCCAAATTGGACAAGGTGTGCCTGGCCCGGATCTGCTCGCTGAGTGACGTGGGGCAGCTCGTGACGGACGACGAGGCCGATCCGGCGCAGGTCGGTGCGCTGCGGCAGGCCGGCTTGGAGGTCGTCGTGACGGGTCCGGAGACGAGCGAGGAGTTCCCGGTCGAGACGCTGGAGGACGAGGACGACTGGGACTCCGGGCCGGTGAGCCCGGTCTCACCGTCGGCGCCCGGGGGAGCGGCCCGCCGGCCCGCCTTCGACGACGTCGTGAGCGTGCCGGATGCCGCCGGTCAGGGCGGGTGAACTGGCGGAACGGGCTTACCCTGAGGCCATGGCGATGGTGAGTTCCGTCGATG
The DNA here is from genome assembly GCF_030709675.1 of Symbioplanes lichenis. Taxonomy (GTDB): domain Bacteria; phylum Actinomycetota; class Actinomycetes; order Mycobacteriales; family Micromonosporaceae; genus Actinoplanes; species Actinoplanes lichenis. Next base: position 466,646 of record NZ_JAUZQD010000002.1, on the reverse strand, counting down.
AGCGCGTGCGGCGGCTACCGCGGTGGGCGCGCGTGGTGGGTCTCGTCACGGTAGGCGCCGTGGCCGGGGCCGCGCTGACGCCGGCGTTCCGGGACGACCACGAGGTGCGGCCGGATCTGCACCGGGGCACGATCATCTGGTCGAGCACCACCGGCAACCAGCTGCGTTTCCTGCCGGCCAACGGGGTTCGCAACCGGGACGTGGCCACATATCCGTTCGCGATCGCCGAGTGGACCGACGACGTGTCCGGGCGTCAGACGACCGGTGGGCTGCCGCCCTGCCTGGAGGGTGCGAACCCACGGGACGACGCGCGCACGGCCGAGATCGGGCTCGCCTTCGTGCGGGGCGACGTTGCCGAGCGTACGCCGGTAGTGGTCTCCGTGCGCTGCATGAAGTGAGCCGCGGGTGTGGTGTCCGGTACACCTTCGGAGTGGAGTGTCACTGTCCCGGGCGTGACGTCGGGCGGGCCGGGGTGGAGATCGGCGGCAGGCCTCGCGGGCTCGCTGTCAGGTCTCGTCGGACTCGGTAGCGGGCCTCGCCGGGCTCGCTGTCGGGTCTCGCCGGGCTCGCTGTCAGGTCTCGTCGGACTCGGTGGCCGGCCTTGTCGGGCTCGGGGTCAGGCCTCGTCGGTGACGTCGGCGAAGGTGCCGCCCAGGGACACGACTGCCTCGTCGGCGTCCACCTGCAGACCGACGCCGCGCTCGCCGGCGCCGAGGTTGATGGTGCGGCCGCTGGTGCGCTCGTCGGCGACGACGGGCCACGGGCGCAGGGACCCGAAGGGCGTGATCGTGCCCCGCTCGTAGCCGGTGACCTCCTTGGCCGTCGCCGCGTCGGGCATGGAGAGCCGGTTGACCCCGAGCAACGCCCGGAGCTTGGGCCAGGAGATCTGCCGGTCACCCGGGACGAGCACGAAGAGATAGTCGCCGGACGCGCGGCGTACGACCAGGCTCTTGACCAGGTCTCGCACCTCGACGCCCTGGGCGGCGGCGGCCTCGGCCACGCTCCCGGCCGGCCCGTGCCGCAGCACCTTGTGAGCGATCCCGAGAGCGGCAGCGGCGTCGGTGGCGGCAGACATGCGATCACGATATCCGGGCCCGCGACGGGGAGATCGAAGACGAGCCGAGCGTCACAGTCCGCGGGTTGGCCCCGAAGTCCGCACCCGGAGGATAGTTGCGGCAAGCCGTGAAAGACACGGCGCTGGAGGAGGTTCGCCATGGCCGAGAAGCCGCGGCTCCACCCGGGCCCCGACCACCCCATCACCGTCACGCCGACCGGCAAGCGGGTCGTCGTCACGGTCGCCGGCAAGGTCGTCGCCGACAGCCGCAACGCCCTCACGCTGCAGGAGTCGACGTACCCCGCCGCGCAGTACATCCCGTTCGACGACGTCGACAAGTCCCTCGTCGAGAAGACCACGACGTCGACCTACTGCCCCTACAAGGGTGACGCGTCCTACTACTCGATCCCGGCCGGCGGCGAGCGCTCGGCCGACGCGATCTGGGTCTACGAGCAGCCCTACGACGCGGTGGCGCAGATCAAGGACCACGTCGCCTTCTATCCCGACCGCGTCGATTCGATCGTCGTCGAGGACTGAGCGTCTGATCGTCCGGTTCCCGGCCCGTCGTCCGTTCTGACGGCGGGTCCGGTTCCGGGGCTCGCCGCTGATTCTCCCTTTCCGTGGCGGTGCGCGGCTTTCGGCCCGCTGGGGCCAGCCGCCCTGCTGCGATGCGCGTTGCCCCAGGTGGGCGGCCATTTTTCCGGTGACTTTCCGGCTCGTCGGGCCTCCGGCGAGCCGTCGAATCGACACGCCCGGGCTCGAACGAGTTGCGTCGGTTCCTGCGTCGTTTAAGCTCGGAGGCGCCGGGTAGTCAATGGCGGCTTCGGCGAGAGGATGGAACATGACGATCACGACCACACGGGTTCCCGAAACGGCTTCCGAGCTGCTCCGCGACCTTGCGGCCGCCCCCGAGGGACCCCGGCGTGCGGCGTTGCGCGACGAGGCCATCCGGATGTGGTTGCCCCTGGCGCACCACCTGGCCCATCGCTACACGGGTCGCGGCGAGCCCGACGACGACCTGCTCCAGACGGCGACGCTGGGCCTCATCAAGGCGATCGACCGCTTCGACCCGACCCGCGGCGTGGAGTTCGCCGGGTTCGCGGTCCCGACGGTCCTGGGCGAGATCCGCCGGCACTTCCGCGACCGCACCTGGTCGGTCCGCGTGCCCCGGCGCATGCAGGAGCTGCGCCTCTCCATCTCCGAGGCGAGCAACGCCCTCACCCAGAGCCTGGGCCGCTCGCCGACGGTCGCCGACATCGCGGCCCACCTCAACGTCACCGAGGAGGACGTCCTCGAGGGCCTGGAGGGCGCCCGCGCCTACTCGGCCCGCAGCCTCTCCACCCCGGTGACCGAGGACGGCAGCACCTCCCTCGGCGACACCCTCGGCGAGACCGACCACGAGATGGAGCTGGCCGAGCTCCGGATCGCCCTCGGCCCCGCCCTTCAGACCCTGGAGGAGCGCGAGCGCACGATCCTGTCGCTGCGCTTCTTCGGCAACCTGACCCAGTCCGAGATCGCCGCCAAGATCGGCGTTTCCCAGATGCACGTGTCGCGTCTGATCACCAAGGCTCTGGCGAAGCTGCGGACGGAGCTTTCCGCTGGCTGAGCGCCGCTCGTGGGTGTCAAGGGGCAGCGGCGTAGGGTCGGGCCATGCGACTTCCTACCGCGGCGATCACGGCCGGCTCACTCATCGGCGGGTGGCAGCTTGCCCGGCGCACCGGCAACCGGCCGCTCGGCGGGGCAGTGCTCGCGGCCGGCGGCGTGCTGGCGGGGCGGGAGTGGGCCCGGAACACGAGCCCGGCGGTGACTGCGGCGCTGGCCGTCACGTATGTCGGGGCTTTCGGGCTGTCGCATCCTCTGGCCAAGCGGATCGGGTCCTGGCCTTCGGTGCTGACGGTGTCCGCGTTGACGGCTGTTGCCTCGTACGTGGCGTCCGATCGGCGGTCGCTGGGCTGAGCCGGGCGCTTCGGCTGCCGTCCGTTGCGCTAAAGCGGGCCCCGGCCTTGACTTTTTCGGGTCGCGGCTGTGGATCGCGTCCGGCTGGCGTTCTATGTCGCGCGGACCGCTGCACGGGTGAACGGCTCGCCGCGGATGGGTAATTGGCGGCTTCACGGCGACTGGTCGAGCGCGGCCTTCAGGACCCAGGACGTCAGGCGGGGGCGGCCGGGCAGGGCGACGCGCCCCGTGCACCACAGCAGGGCTTCGGCCGGGCCGGCTGTGGGGGCGTTCGGGAAGAGGCGGGCCAGGACGAGTTCGCAGAGGTTCGACGGCGGGCGCCACGGGATGGCCAGGCCTTGGGTGATGTCCCAGGTGTGGAGGAGCGCTTCGTTCGTGCCCAGGGCCGCGAAGCCGGACGGGTCGGTCGGGCCCCAGTGCCAGGCGCGGGTCGTCGGCGGGGCCGTGGCCAGTGCGTCGCACAGGAGGCGGCCGCATGCTGCGACCACGTGGAGGAGCTGGGCGGGCGGGGTGTCCGGGCGGATCACGAGGTCGAACGGTAGATAGGCGGCGCCGGGGCGGCCGGCGAGCTGGCCCGCGTATGCCAGCAGGTCGTGGGCCACGTGCGCCGCCGTGGTCCAGCAACTCCAGTCGAGGGTGCTGGCCGGCACGGTCCAGCCGCGGGCCACGTGCGGGGTGAGCACCCGCACCATTTCGTCCACCGCCGCGCTGACGTGCCGGCCGTTCACCGTCTCCATGGCGGTCATTCTTGCTGTCCATGGCGGTCATTCGTGCCGGGCGGAGGCGTGGACGCGCGGTCGCTTGGCGAGCGCCTGTTCCGTCGAGGCCTTGCACGCCGCTCGCTTACGCCGCTCGCGCCCGCTGCCGTCGTCACTCCAGCCGCTGATTGGTTCGCCCGCCGCCTCGCGAAGCTCGCCGCCTGCCGCCGCCTGCCGCCGTCACTTTGTGCCGCTACCGCCGTCACTTTGTGCCGCTACCGCTGCCGATCGTCGCTATTGTGCCGCTTGCCGCCTGCCGCTTGGGCTTTGCCTGCTGCGCCGTGCGCCGTTGCTGCCGCTGCAGCCCCGTCGCTGCTGCTGCCGCACCGCTCGTCGCCACTGCGAGTTCGTAGCTAACGTGCCGCTGTCTCTGGCGCTGTCCGCGCCGCGATCTTCTGCTGATGGTGGTGTTTGAGCGGCGAGCGGCGAGCGGCGAGCGGCCCGGGCGGTCACGGGCGGCGGTAGATGCTGATGGAGTAGCCGACTTGATCGATGGGGTCGCCGCTCGTGGCCAGGAGCGCGGCGAGGCGGCCGGTGGCCTTGGCCACAGAACTGTCCGAGACCACGAGCAGGCCGTGGACATCGTCGGCCGGGACTTCCAGGGGATTGCGGGCCTGGATGCCGTACGCGGAAGGCAAGCCGGCGCCCTTGTAGATCAGCCAGACCGGCTCGCCCGGGTAGGCGGTGCGGAGGTGGTCGGCGAGGCGGCCGAGGTCCTGGCCCCAGTCGACGTTCGAGTCGTGGAGGTTGAGGTGAGTGCGGGCGGTACCCCCGAAGGCCTCGTTCGAGTACGGCAGGTAGTACGGGAACGTGCTGAGCGAACTGAGCGCCACGAGCACTGCGAGCCCGCCCGCCGCGGCGGGGACCCAGCGCCGGCGGATCAGGACGAGGCCGGCCGCGGCGACGGCGAGGAAGATGGGCATGAAGATCGCGTAGCGGGTGCCGAAGTCGCGGGCGCCGGTCATCGCGATGGCCAGGAGCAGGGCGGGGAGCACCAGGACGTACGGGATCGCGGGGCGCAGCCGGGGCACGCTGATCATGGCGACGGTCGCCCCGAGCCACAGGACCAGCATGGCGAGCGGGGTCTTCACCAGCAGGGCGGCGGGCAGGTAGTACCAGAGGGAGCCCTCGTAGAGCCGGCCGAACAGGAAGCCGCTGAACAGCGAGTCCTCGAAGCCGAACTGGATGCGCATGCCGTCGCGGTACGGCTCGGGGAACGGCAGGAGGTCCACGAGCACCGCCCGCAGACCGTGGATCTTCGGCAGTCCGAGCGGCTCGAGGAAGCTCAGGCGCGGATCCACGATCAGGTACGTCAGCCAGACGACACCGATCGCCACAGCTGCCACGCCGAGCGCCGCCGCCGATGCTTCCGCGAGAGTGCGCAGCATGGGTTGTCCGGATGCGCGTTTCGGCTGATTCGGAGCTGACCCGGGCTTTGAAGCCGCAGCGGGGGTGTCGGTGCCGGCGGACGCTGGTCCGAGGGGAGCCGCTGGATCGCCTTTGTGGGGTGTCGCGGGTTCGCCTTCTTGGGGCGTCGCGGGGTCGTCGGATGTTCGTTTCGGGGTGCGCGGTTTGCGCGTTCGGACAATGGCCCAGGCAGCGAGCAGCAGAATCACCGGCACTGCGGGCAGAACGCTCATGCGCGTGGCGAGCGCCGCGCCCAGGGCCACTCCGGCCAAGGGGAGATAGAGCCAGAGGCGAGCGGTGCGGGCACGCCAGGTCAGCCAGACCGCTGTGAGGAGAAACCCGATCGCCGGTACGTCCAGCGTGGCGAGCGAGCCGTGCGTGATGATGTCGGGCGAGAAGGCGTACAGAGTGAGCGCGAGCAGGCCACCCAGCGTATTCGTGAGGTCGCGGGCGAACGCGAACACGACCAGCCCGAAGAGCAACGTGAGGAGGATCAACGGCAGACGAGCCAGGAACATCAGCTCGTACGGGTCATTGCCCGCCTCGTACAGCACGTGACGGCCCAGGTCCGACTGGTTGCCACGGAACGCGGGGTCGAGCTGTGGATGCGCGAAAATCAGCCCCGCCGCCATGATCAATTTGCCGAGCGGCGGGTGCTCCGGGTTGTAGCGCAGGCTGTGCTGTTCGATGTAGGTGACGGCGGTCCCCACGTACACGGGCTCGTCGATCGTCGGGGTCTGCTGCACCGCCGTGACGATCATGGCCGTCGCCATCTGACCGAGAAGGATCACCACCATCAGCGGTACGAGCCACCGCCGCCGCGACGTCGTCGCCGGTGACGTGGCAATGGCTGCGGTGTCGCTCACGGGCGCGAACCTACCCGGGGTGTCCTGAATCGTCTGCGGCACGTCCCTAGGTACGCGCGCGGGACGGATTAAGCTCACCCCCATGTGCCGGAACATCCGTCAGCTGCACAACTTCGAGCCGCCCGCCACCCCGGACGAGGTGCAGGCCGCCGCCCTCCAATACGTCCGCAAGGTCGGCGGCACGACCAAGCCGTCCCAGCGTAACCAGGCGGCCTACGACAAAGCGGTCGCCGCCGTCGCCGAGGCCACCGCGGTCCTGCTCGCCGAGCTGGTCACCACGGCGCCCCCGAAGGACCGCGAGATCGAGGCCGCCAAAGCCCGCGAACGCGCCCGCGAGCGCTACGCCTCCTGACCGCACGCTTCGCGACCGCAGCCCTCCTGATCGCACGCAGCTCGACCGTGCGCCTCCGGACCGCATGCAGCTCGACCGCGCGCGTCCAGACGGCATGCAGCTTGACCGCGCGCCTCCTGACGGCATGCAGGTCGACCGCGGGCGTCCTGACCGCGCCATATCGCAGTCCGGACGAACAAGAGCGAATGAGCGAACGCGCATCGCTAGAGATGGTGCCCGCGCCACCCAGCCGGTAGGTGCCCAAGCGCGCCGCACCGCTCCGTCGGCCTCGCGCAGGTCGGCCTGAGTTGAGCCGCTACGCCTTGCCGGCCTCGGGCTGTTCGGCCCGAGCTGAGCCGCTGCGCCCTACCTGGTATCGGGCCGCCGCGCGCGGGTTGATCTCAGCTGAGCCGCTGCGCTCTGCTTCGCCGCCTTAGTGAGCCTGCGCGTGGGTGTGCGTGGCTGCGCGAGTGAGCGGTCGCGCGCAATGCCATGTGCGCGGACTTGGTGGCAAGGCCGTCGAGGGTCGAGGGCGGGGGACGACCGCTCTCGGTCGGGGACGTGGCGGCCTGCCCGGAGGTGACGAGACTTGGTTCGGAACTGAATGGTCGGCTGTTGATCCGAAACTAAACGTGCAGCGCGGATTGCTCGTTTGGTGTTTGGATCTTGTTAAACAAAAACAAACGAGCATAATCCTCGAACATGAACGACACGTCAGCGGAAATTGCCAGCCAGCCTGCCGTGTGGGAGGAGGCGCTGCCGCTTGCCGACGAGGTTCGTGCGGAGGTTGCGGCTCCCGGGGAGCGGGTGCTGATCATCGGTTGCGGGACGTCCTGGTTCGTCGCGCAGGCCATGGCCGAGCTGCGGGAGGGCGCCGGGCTCGGCGAGACCGACGCGGTGTGCGCCTCCGAGTACCGCCCGCGCCGGCGCTATGACCGGGTTGTCGCCGTCAGTCGTTCCGGGACGTCCACCGAGGTGCTCGAGGCGCTTCAGCAGGTTCCGGCCGGCACTCGGCGCGTTGCGATCACTGCCGTTGACGGGATGCCGATCGACGAGCTCTCCGATGCGCGGATTCTGCTCGACTTCGCCGATGAGCGGAGTGTTGTGCAAACGCGCTTTCCGACCACTGTTCTTCTGCTCGCGCGGGCGGCCTTCGGTGAGGACGTGACGCACGTGGCCGCCGACGGGCGCGCTGCGCTCGAGGCGCCACTGCCGGCCGACCCGGCGGGCATCGAGCACCTTGTGTTCCTCGGAACCGGCTGGACCGTCGGGCTCGCGCACGAGGCGGCGCTCAAGGTTCGCGAGGCGGCGCAGGCGTACTCCGAGTCGTACCCGGCGAAGGACTTCCGGCACGGACCCGTCGCCGTCGCAGGCAGCAAGAGCCTGGTGTTCTCCTTCGGCGGCGTGCCCGCCGACCTCGACGACACCGGCCGCGCGGCCGGTGCGACCACGTATCGCGACGAGCGTGACCCGCTCGCGCAGCTGGTGCTCGCCCAGCGTTTCGCCCTGGCCCTCGCCGCGCACCGCGGCCTGGACCCCGACCACCCCCGCCTGCTCACCCGCTCGGTGGTGCTCACCGAGCCGGTCTGACCCGCGCGCCGCCCGGCCCGGCGCCGGACGGCCGCAACCCCGCCCGCGCAGTCCCGCCGGGCGGCCGCACCCCGCCTGAGCGAACGCGCAGGTCGCACCCCGCCTGAGCGAACGTCCAGGTCGCACCCCGCCTGAGCGAACGTCCAGGTCGCACCCCGCCTGAGCGAACGCGCAGGTCGCACTCCGCCTGAGCGAACGCGCAGGTCGCACTCCGCCTGAGTGAACGTCCAGGTGCACCCCGCCCGAGCAAGCCCGCCGGGCGGTCACGCCCCCGGCCCGCGCCGGACAACACCCCCGTCCGGCACTCCGGCCGAGCGGTCCGCGAATGACCCGGCACCGTGCCGGCCGCGCGCACCCCGCTCGGCACCCTGCGCACCCAGCCCGGCACAGCGCCGGGCACCCCGCGATCGGCTCGCGGCAGCCCGGGCCGGTCCGTCCCTGCGAAGGATCGAGGTTCTCCGGTGACGAAAACGAAAGTGACCAGATCGCTGCGCCGCACGGCCCTGGCGGCCGCCGCGAGCGCGATGGTGACGCTGTCGGCCTGCAGCATGAGTGGCACAGGCGGGGACGGCAAGGACGCGGCGGAGGGCTTCGACCCGTCCGCCGCGGTGACTCTCACCTGGTGGACGGGGCAGACGGAGGACGCCGAGAAGGTGGCCGAGGGGCTGGCGGCCGAGTACCACGCCGCCCACCCCAACGTCACGATCAAGACGTCCACCGGCGCTCCGACCACCGACGACCTGCTGACCAAGCTCTCGGCCGGCTTCGCCGGGGGCAGTTACCCCGACATCTCGTACGCGTTCGGGAGCTGGGCGGGCGAACTCGGCGCGAGCGGCCGTACGCAGGATCTGACCGACTATGTCGCGGACGCCTCGTTCAAGTGGGACGAGATGCCGGAAGCCGCCCGGGTGACAGCGACAGCCGACGGGAAAGTCATCGGCGTTCCGGCGCTTGTGGACAACTTGGCGCTCATCTACAACAAGAAGCTGTTCGACGCGAAGGGCGTTGCCTATCCGACGGATGACTGGTCGTGGGACGACTTCCGGGCGGCGGCGAAGAAGCTGACCGATCCGGCCACGAACACGTACGGAACGACGTACTCAGTCTCCGGCAGTGAGGACACGACCTGGCACCTGTGGCCGTTGCTGTGGCAGAACGGCGGCCAGATCCTCGACGGCAAGAAGCCGGCGTTCAACTCCGACGCCGGCGTCAAGGCGCTCGAGACGCTGCGCGCGATCGCGGTCGACGACAAGTCCATGTACCTCGACCAGACCGACGAGAAGTACCCCGGCCTGTTCAACAGCGGTCACATCGCGATGATGCTGTCCGGTCCCTGGTCGCTGCTCGAGATCAAACAAGCCAAGCTCGAGTACGGCGTGACGGCGCTCCCGGGCGTGAACGGCGACCATCAGACGGTCTCCGGGCCGGATCTCTGGGTGCTCTTCGACCACGACGACGCCAATCGCGCCGGGGCGGCCCGCGAGTTCATCAAGTGGCTGACCAGCGCCGGGACGGACGCGAAGTGGAACCTCGCCGTCGGCAACCTGCCGCTGCGCACGAGTGAGAAGGACACGCCGCAGTTCGCTGAGTACGTCAAAGAGTATCCGGGCGGGCAGAAGTTCTTCGACAACCTCGCGAACGCCAAGCAGGCCCGGCCGACCGTCGCCGGGTACGAGACGATGAGCCGCAATGTCGGCGACGCGATCGCGCAGGTGCTGCAGGGCGCCAAGCAGCCCAAAGAGGCTCTCGACGAGGCGGCGAGCAAGTCGGCCGGGGTGCTGGAGGAGTAATGACGATCACCTTCGCCGCGACCCCCCGTACTCCGCCGAAGGGCACCGCCCCCGCGGCCCGCCGCCGCGGCCGAGCCCTGCGCCGCACCCTCACTGGCTGGGGTTTCGCGGCTCCGGCGACGGTTCTGGTGGTCGGCCTGTCGATCTTCCCGGCCGTGTGGGCGTTCTTCATCTCGCGCACCAGATGGAACGGCATCGCGCCGGCGAAGCCGCTGGGCTGGGACAACTATCAGCGCATCGCCCAGGATCCCGACGCCGCGGCCGCCGCGCAGCACACGTTGCTGCTGACTGTTTTGTTCGTACCCGGATCGATCATGCTCGGTCTGCTCATCGCGATCGCGCTGAACCAGAAGATCCGGCTGATCGGTTTCTATCGAACGTGCATCTTCGTTCCGTACGTGGCGTCCGCCGCCGCCACGGGCATCCTCGCCGGCTACGTCTTCAACCCGCAGTTCGGCGCCGCCAACGAGGTGTTGCGGCGGCTCGGACTGCCCGCGCAGGGGTTCCTCGAGAGTCCGGGGCAGGCGCTGCTGGTCATCTGCGTCATCGCGTTGTGGGGTGAGGTCGGCTTCTGCGCGGTCATCTACCTCGCCGCGCTGCAGGACATCCCGCACGAGCTGGTCGAGGCGGCCACCGTGGACGGTGCGTCGAAGCTGCGCGTCTTCTGGCACATCACGCTGCCGGAACTGCGTCCGGTGACAGTGTTCACCGCGATCTGGCAGACCATCACGGCGATGCAGCTCTTCGACCTGATCTACACGACGACGCGCGGCGGCCCGATGAACAGCACGCAGACCGTCGTCTACTACATCTACGAGCTGGCGTTCCAGACCCAGCGCCTGGGGTACGGGGCCGCGCTCGCCTACCTGCTCTTCGCGGTGACGATGGTGCTCACGCTCAGCGTCTTCTGGTACAGCCGGCGCTCGGGATCGGAGGCCTTCTGATGACAACGTCTTCCGGGACCCGTACGGCGCCCGCCCGCTCGTGGCGCCTGCCGTTCAGCCCGTGGCACCTGTTGCTGATGCCGCTCGCGCTCATCTTCGTGTTGCCACTTGTGCAGATGGTGCTCACATCGTTCATGAGCGAGTCGGAGATCAACCGGTTCCCGCCGAAGTTCATCCCGTCGGGACTGCACTTCGATGGCTACACCAAGCTGCTGAGCGAGTCGCACATCTTGCTGTGGTTCGGCAACACGGTGCTCGTTTCAGCTGTTGCCGTCATCTCCCATCTGATCCTCTGCTCCCTGGCGGGGTACGGCTTCGCCCGTCTCAAGTTCGCCGGGCGGGGTCTCGCCTTCGTCGCCATCGTCGCCACGGTGATGATCCCGATGCAGCTGCTCATGATCCCGACGTACCTGATGTTCGCCCAGCTCGGCATCGTCGACACTCTGGCGGCGGCCTTCGTCCCGTGGCTGGCCTCGGCGTTCGGCATCTTCCTCATGCGCCAGTTCTTTCTCGGGCTGCCCGTCGAGCTGGAGGAGGCCGCGCGGCTGGACGGCTGCGGGGCGTTGCGCACCTTCGTGAGCGTGGTGCTGCCGCTGGCCCGGCCGGCGCTGGCGACGCTGGCTGTCTTCACGTTGCTGTCGAGCTGGAACGATCTGTTGTGGCCGCTGATCGCCATCTCGGACGACACGAAGTTCACGCTGCAGGTGGGGCTGGCCAGCTTCCAGGGCACCCGGCGCACGGAGTGGTCCCAGCTGATGGCCGGCAACGTGATCGCGACGCTCCCGTTGATCGTCGCCTTTCTCGTGGCGCAGCGCCGGTTCATCGCGACGATGACGTTCACGGGGTTGAAGGGCTGAGTGCTCGCGGGCGGTGTCGGCGGGCCCCGCTTCGACGAGCTGTCTGCCGGGGCGGCGGCTCTGTGTCGCCGGCCGGACTCGTGGGCTGAGGTCACCAGGGTGCCGAGTTCACCAGGCGCAGGGCGGTTGGCGTGGTTACGGGCGTTCGTGGCCGGTCGGGAGGTGATCCCGGCCGGCTGCTTCGTGTCCGGCTGGTGCGCGTGGCGCTCATCTCGCCCGTGAGCGAAGTGAGCGAACGCGCAGCACGGCCCGAAGCGACGCGGATCGCGCTGGATATGCGCCGTGCGGTGACTGTGGTGCGGCGATGAGCGATGCGCCGCGTGGTGGGGCTGGGGCGGTGAGCGGTGCACTGCGCGGTGGGTGGAGCGGCGGTGAGCGGCGCGCGGCGCGGTGGGTGGTGCGGCGGTGGGCGGCGCGCGGCGCGGCGGGCGGCAGCGGGCGGTCATAGACGCGGAGAGGAAGCTGCACGGGGTCGGCCGGACAGTTCGAGGCCCGGTGGTGAGGGCAGCGAGGGCACGTGACCGTCGCCACATTCGATACGAGACGGTTTCGTATCGGAAGAGGACGGCCTACGGTGGGACGCGATACGGAACTGTGCCGTATCGTAACTGACGCGAGCTCGGGAGAGCACTTCCATGGACGAAACGCACACGGGGCATCCCCGGCGCTGGGCGATTCTCGGCGTCCTCGTCATCAGCCTGCTCGTGGTGGTTCTGGACAACACGGTCCTGAACGTCGCCATGCGCACCATCGCCGACCCCGGCAGCGGGCTGGGCGCGAGCCAGAGCCAGCTCGAGTGGGCCATCAACTCGTACACCCTGGTCTTTGCGGGTCTGCTCTTCACCGCCGGCATCCTGGCCGACCAGCTCGGACGCCGGGTCACCCTGATCACCGGGCTTGCGGTCTTCGGCGTGGCTTCGCTGCTGTCCGCGTACGCGCAGAGCCCCGGCCAGCTCATCGGCGCGCGCGCCCTGATGGGGCTCGGGGCGGCCGCCGTCATGCCGGCGACGCTGTCGATCATCGCGAACGTGTTCACGCCGCAGGAACGGCCCCGGGCCATCGGCATCTGGGCCGGCGCCGTCGGGCTGGCCGCCGCGATCGGGCCGGTCGTGGGCGGTGTGCTGCTCGAGCGCTTCTGGTGGGGCTCGGTCTTCCTGATCAATGTCCCCGTCGTCATCGCGGGCATCGTGCTGCTGCTGGTGCTCGTCCCCGAGTCGAAGGACCCCAGGCCGGGCCGCATCGACATCCCGGGCGTGCTCATGTCCGTGGTCGGGCTGTCGCTGCTGACCTACGGCGTGATCACCGGCGGTGAGGACGGCTTCGGCCGCTGGCAGGCGTGGGGCTCGCTGGCCGTCGCGGTGATCGTCCTCGTCGGGTTCGTGTTGTACGAACTGCGCACGGCTTACCCGTCGCTGGATGTTCGTTTGTTCAAGAACGCGCAGTTCTCGGCGTCGACCGGCATGGTCGGCCTGATCTTCTTCGCCAGCATGGGCGCGATGTTCTTCAGCGCGTTCTACCTGCAGCTGGTCCGGGGCTACGGCCCGCTGGCCTCCGGCGCGCTGTTCGTGCCGTTCGCGGTCGGCCAGCTGGTGTTCGCGCCGCGCAGCGCGGCCATGGTCAAGCGGTACGGACCCAAGGCCGTCAGCGTCGTAGGTCTGCTCCTGGTCACCGTGGGCCTCGCGGGCTGGATCCTCGTCGGCGCGGGCACGCCCATCTGGATCGTCGGCGCGCTGTTCTTCGTCATGGGCGTCGGCATGGCCAACGTCATGCCCCCGGCGACCGAGTCGATCATGGCCGCCGTCCCCCGGGAGAAGGCCGGCGTCGGATCGGCCGTCAGCAACACCGTCCGGCAGGTCGGCGGCGCCCTCGGCGTGGCCGTGCTCGGTGCCGTCCTCTCCTCGGTGTACCGCGGCGACGTCGAGGACGCGACCGCGGCTCTCCCCGACGCCGCTCGCGAGGCGGCCCGGGAGTCGATCTCCGGGGCGTACGGTGTCGCAGAGCAGGCCGGGGCCGCCGGCTCGGGGCTGATCTCCCAGGCCGACGACGCCTTCATGACGGCGCTGCACTGGTCGGCGGCCGGTGGTGTCGTGGTCGCCCTGCTCGGAGCCCTGGTCGCGCTGCTCTGGCTGCCCGGTCGCCGGCCCGCCACCGCGCCGGCGCCCACCTCGGCGGAGGGCCTCGCCGAGGAGCAGGGTGTGGAGTTGATCAACTCGTGACGCCCCGCGTGGCCGTCGCGTAAAGGCTCGGTGACAATGGAGCGTATGACGACGGCCGGCGTGGACGCGGGAGCCGACCCGGGGCGCAAGTCCCTGGGGCGGCCCCGCGACGCGCGCGCCGACGACGCCATCATCGAGGCGCTGATCACGTTGCTGAGCGAGGGCCAGAGCGCGGACGCGATCTCGATGGAGGCGGTCGCGGCGCGCGCGGGGGTGGGCAAGGCGACGATCTACCGGCGGTGGCCCAACAAGGAGGCCCTGCTGATCGACGCCGCGGCCCGGATGAAGGGCCCGCCCCCGGCCCCCGCCGGCATCTCGGTGCGCGAGGACCTGATCGCGCTGGTCGCCCCGCCGCACACCAAGAAGAGCGAGCACTACAGCAAGGCCGCCGCCTGCCTCATCCCGCAGGCGGTCCGCAACCCGGAGATGCACGCCGTCTACCAGGCGATCCTCGAGCCGCGCCGCAAGGTGATGCGCGAGGTCCTGCAGCGCGGCGTCGACAACGGCGAGCTGCGGCCCGACCTGGATCTCGAGCTGACGCTGCTGCTGCTCACGGCGCCGTCGATGGCCCAGAACGTCTTCAACTTCAACCCCCGGGTCAAGCGCGAGGGGTACGCCGAGGCGCTGGTCGACCTGATCCTGCGGGGCGCGGCCGCCTGACGGGTCTCAGCGGGTCAGCAGGGTCCTGAGGGCCTTGCTGACCGCGGCGGGATCCTCCTCGGCCATGAAGTGCCCGCACGTGACCGTCTCCAGCGTCACGTCCGGCGCCCACGCCCGCCACACGGCCGAGGCGTCGTAGCCGAGTACGGCGCCCCAGTCCTGCGCGAGCACGGTGACCGGCATCGTCAGCTTCGCCCCGGCGTCCCGGGCGGCGGTGTCGTCGGCGACGTCGATCGTCGCCGAGGCGCGGTAGTCGGCCACGATCGACGGGACGGCCTCCCGGGACGCCCGCAGGTACTCGGCCCGGACCTCCGCCGGGATCGCCTCCGGGCGGCGGGTCCAGATGTCGAGGAAGTACGCGAAGAAGGCGTCCGGCGCCCCGGCGATGAGCTGCTCGGGGAGCCCGGCCGGCTGCGCCATCAGGTAGAGGTGGAACGCCACGGCCGCGTCCACCCCGTGCAGCACGCTCCACATGTCCAGCGTCGGGACGGTGTCGAGCAGCGCCAGGTGACTGATGGCGTCCGGATGGTCGAGCCCCGCGCGGAAGGCGACCAGGGCGCCCCGGTCGTGTCCCGCCAGGGCGAACCGGTCGTGCCCCAGGCCACGGGCGAGGGCCACGACGTCGGCGGCCATCGTGCGCTTCGCGTAGGCCGTACCGTCGGGGCTGTGGGGTTTGCTGCTGGCGCCGTAACCGCGCAGGTCCGGGCAGATGACGGTGTGGTCGGCGGCCAGATCGGCGGCGACGTGCCGCCACATCAGGTGGGTCTGCGGGAAGCCGTGCAGCAGGACGATCGGCGTGCCGGTGCCGCCCACCGCCGCCCGCAGGGACACGCCCTCGGCGACGGGCACGGTGAGCTGGTCGAAGTCAGCGAACGTGGTCATGGATCCACCCTCGCGCGGCGGGATGAGTGCCGGGTCAGTGCGGGATGAGTGGCGCCTACGATGGGATCCCGTGAGGTTCCAGGTGCTCGGCCCGATCGCCGTGTCGGACGCGGCCCTGGGCGGGAAGCTGCAGCGGGCGCTGCTTGGGCGGCTGCTCGTGGCGCGGGGGCGGGTCGTCTCGGTCGACCGGCTGGTCATGGACCTGTGGCAGACGCCGCCGGACGGGGCTGTCGCCGCGCTGCGGACGTTCGTCGCGGACCTGCGCCGGGTCCTCGAGCCGGGCCGGGCGCCGCGACAGGCGCCGTCGGTGCTGGTCACGCGCGCACCCGGGTACGCCCTGCTGGTCGAGCCGCCGGCCACGCTCGACGCGGCGGAGTTCGAGGAGCTGGTCGGCCGGGCGGGCAGCGGGACGGCCGGCGAGGTGCTGGAGCGGGTGGACGCGGCGCTGGCTTTGTGGCGCGGGGCCGCGTACGAGGAATTCTCGGAAACGGCCTGGGCCCGCGCGGAGAGTGAGCGGTTGGACGAGCTCAGGATGCTTGCCGTGGAACGGCGGGGTGCGGCGCTGGTAGGGCTGGACCGGGCGGCGGAGGCGGTACCCGGGCTGCGCGCGCACGTGGCCGAGCGGCCGCTGCGGGAGGACGCGTGGCATCTGCTGGCGCGGGCGCTCTATCGGTCGGGGCGGCAGGGCGAGGCGCTGGAGAGCCTGCGGGAGGCGCGGAAGACGCTGGTGGATGAGCTGGGCGTCGATCCGGGTCCACGGCTGCGCGAGTTGGAGACCGCCATGCTCGTTCAGGATCCCGCGCTCGATGCTGATCGTCCGCGGGTCGTGGCCGCTCAGGGGCCCGAGCCCGGGCGTGTGTCCAGGGTTGCTGGGGGATCCGGGCGCGTGTCCGGGGCCGCTCGGGGATCCGGGCGCGTGTTCGTGGGGCGGGAGGATGAGCTCGCCGTCGTGCAGGCTGCCGCCGCCGAGGTGCAGCAGAGGGGCCGCGCGGGGGTGGTGCTCGTGACGGGGGAGGCCGGCGCGGGCAAGAGCGCGTTCGCCGAGGAGGCCGTGCGGCGGCTCGGGTGGCCGTCGGTGTGGGCGCGCGGGCCCGAGCACGAGGGCGCGCCGATGCTGTGGCCCGTGCTGCCGGAGGCCGGCGGCGGTCCGCTGCTCGTGGTCGCCGATGACGTGCATCACGCGGACGGCGATGGGCTCGAGGCGCTGAGCGTTGTGATCGAACGCGCAACGGCGCTGATCGTCGCCACGTACCGGCCCGGGGAGGTGGGGCCGGCGGCGGCCGGGATGCTGGCGCGCTGGGCGAAGGCCGAGCCGGTGCGGATCCGGCTGGGCGGCCTGGGCGAGGGAGACGTCGGTGCCCTGGTCACGGCGGTGGCCGGTCCGGCGGTGGACACCGATGCCGTACGCGACATCCACCGGCGTAGCGGCGGAAACCCCTTCTTCGTACGCGAGCTGGCGCGGCTCGTGGACACCGGCGAGCGCATTCCCGACGGGGTGCGGGACGTGATCCGGTATCGGCTGGCGCGGCTGCCGGAATTCGCGCAGGACATGCTGCGCCGGGCAGCTGTGCTGGGCCGGGACGTTGACCCCGACATGCTCGCCGCGTTGGCCGGGGATGTGCTCGACGCGGTCGACGTGGCGCTCGGCGCGGGCTTCCTCACCGAGGCGGGCGGCTTGCGCTTCACCCACATTCTCGTACGCGACACGCTGTACGACGATCTGTCTGAGCTGCGCCGGCAAAGGTGGCACGCCGAGGCGGCCGTGGTGATCGAACGCGCACGTCCCGGAGACCATGCCCTGCTCGCGCACCACTACGGCCGGGCCGGATCCGCGCATGCCGTTCGCGCGACCGCGCATGCCGCCGCGGGCGCGGCGTCGGCGGAGAGTCGGAACAACCCGCACGAGGCGGCGCGCTTGTGGCGGCAAGCGGTTGCCGGGGCGTCGTCGCCGGCTTCCCGGGTCGCCGCGCTGGTCGGGCTGGGCCGGGCGCTCGCGGTGCTGGGGCAGCTCGGGGAGAGCCGGGCGTTGCGGGTCAGAGCAGTTGAGGCCGCCGCCGGGGATCCGTCGCTGGTGGCGGAGGCGCTGGCCGGATTCGACGTTCCGGCGGTGTGGCCGCGCAATGACGACGAGGAGCTGTCGGCGCGGATCGTCGCTGCGGTCGAGGGGGCGTTGCCGGGGACGGAGGGTGCGCTTCGGGCCCGGCTGTTGTGCGTGCTCGCACTGGAGTTGCGGGGGGAGGTCGGCGACCGGGGGCGGCGGGCGGCGGCTTCGGCGGAGCGGCTGGCGCGGGCGGCCGGGGATCCGGGGTTGGTGGTGCTCGCGCTGAATGCTCGTTTCATGCACGGTTGTGCGCGTTCGGGGCTGGCCGGTGAGCGGGACGCCATCGGGGCCTCGCTGGTCTCGGTCGCCGGGCGGCATGGGCTGGTGACGTTCGAGGTGCTCGGACATCTGATCCGGATGCAGTCGGCGTGCGCGTTCGGAGATTTCGTGGCGGCGGCCGAGCACGCGGACGCTGCCGACCGGCTGGCCGACGAGTACGAGTTGCCGGCCGTCGGGACGTTCACGGGGCTGGCGCGGGCTCTGGCCGTGGCGGTAAGTGGCGGGGATGCCGAAGCGCTTTATCGAGAGGCTTTCGCGCGGTTGGCAACCGGTGGCATGCCGGGGGTTTCGGAGGGGCTCGAGGCGCTGACGCGGCTGGCACTCGGTGGGTCGCCTCGTGCGGGCGAGATGCAACGGCCGCGCGGGTCGGACTCGCTGGACGTCGCGCGTGGAGTGATGTCGTTGGCCGTGCCGCGTGGGGTCGGCTCTCCGGATGTCGCGCTCGGAGTGGACTCGCTGGATTTCGCGCTCGGGGAGGACCCGTTGGGCGTCGCGCTCGGGCCTTATGCGCCGTGGGCTCGGCCGTGGCTGCTGGTCCGGGCGGGGCGCACGGCCGAGGCGGCGGCTGCGCTGCACGCCGTGCCCGAGTCGCCGCACGATCTGCTGCTGGAAGCCCGGCTGGCGTTGCTGGCGCGGGCCGCGGTCGCGCTGAAGGACCGGGCCGCGTGCGCGCGTCTGCACGAGGCGTTGCTGCCCGCTGCCGGTCAGCTGGCGGGGGCGGCGAGCGGGGTGCTCTCCTTCGGGCCGGTGGACGACATCCTCGCGCGTTTGAACGAGCATCGCTGACCGGACTTCTCGTTCGAGCGGGTCGTCGGCCGGCGACGTGTTCGAGCGTTCGCGCGAGCTTCGCTGACTGGACCGCGCGCTTCTGCGGGTCGACCGTGCGGCGTCCTCGTGCGTTTGCGCGAGCTTTGGTGGTTGGTCTGCGCGTTTCGGGTGGGTCGGTTGACGACTTCCTTGCGCGTTTGCGTGAGCGGTGTCGGTCAGACGACTCGGCGGAGGAGGTCGTCGACGGTGTCGCGGCGGATGTGGGTGCGGGCCAGGCCGTCGGCCACTCCGACGACCGGCGGGCGGCCGGCGAAGGGGTCAGGGCGGTGGTGGTACGCGCCCGTGCCCGCCACCACGAGGATGTCGCCCACGGTGACGTCGGCGGGGAGTTCCATGGCTGGAACCAGCACGTTGGCAGCCAAACGGCCGGTGGCTCCGCCGGACGCCCGCCCTGGTGCGACTGCTGTCAGGGCCGAGGTCGGCCGGTCGGCTGAGTTCGCACGGTGGGCCGAGGCCGGCTGGTCGGGTGAGTTCGCGCGGTGGGGGGAGTTCTGCTGGTCGGCTGAGTTCGCACGGTCGGGCGAGATCGGTTGGTCGGGTGAGGTCGGACGGTGGGGGGAGGCCGCGGCGCGGCGGGCTCGCCGGGGCGTGGGGGCGGCCGCTGCGGTGATCATGGCGAGACGCATCGGGGCGGTGGAGACGCGGCCGGCCAGTTCGGCGGTGTGCCGGCCGGCGCAGTCGGCGGTCGTGGTGCAGTCGGGGACGGCGCCGTCGAGGGTCACCGTCAGGCGGCCGTCGGGGAGCTGCGTGACCTCGGCGACTCGGTGGATCGTGACGCCGGCCCGGGCGACGAGCGCCCGGCCGGGGGAGACGGTGAGGGCCGGTTCGGGGACGGCGTGCCGGTCGGCGGCGAGGCGGAGGACCGTACGGATGCGGCGGGCGAAGGCGGCGACGGCGAAGGCGCTGTCGTGCCCGCTGTAGGCGACGGCGTGGCCGCCGCCCAGGTTGAGCGAATGGACATCGGCGCCGGTGCGGGCGCGCGCGACCGCGCAGAAGGCCACGGCCTCTCGGACGCACGATTCGTAGGCCTGGAAGCGGCTCAGCTGGTGGCCGAGGGAGCAGTCGAGCCCGGCCAGGCGCAGGTTGCGGCTGGTCAGCACGGTGGCCACCGCGTCGAGGGCGGCGGCCGTGCCGAGCCGGAAGCCATAGCGGTGACGGCTACGTCCGGCGGCGGCCGGCGTCACCCGCAGGTGCACGCGCTGTCCGAGAGGTGCGCGCGCGGCGACGGACTCCAGTTCGGCGGGCGTGCCGACGACCACGGCGGCGCCGGAGTCGTACGCGGCGTCGAGGTCTTGCAGGGATTTGGCCGTGCCGTGCAGGACCAGGCGCGCGGGGCGGAGGCCCGCCAGGAGGGCGGTGCGCAGGTCGGCCGCCGAGCCGATGTAACAGCCGAGGCCGGCTTGGGCCATCCAGCGGGCCTCGCCGCTGGTCAGGCCCGCTTTGGCGCTGTACGAGACGCCGCGCCGGCCGAACGCCGCCAGGTACTCGGCGCAGCGCGAACGGACGTCGACTTCGTCGAGCACGTGCACGGGTGTGCCGTACGTGGCCGCGAGCGCCGTGGCGCGCACGCCGCCGATCAGCAGGTCGCCGTGGCCACCCCAGCGGGCGGTGGCCGGCCAGACGGCGGGGTCGAGGCGGGGGCGCAGCGAGGCGCGGAACGTCGGCAGCAGTTCGGCGAGGGTCATGCCTCGAATGGTCGGGCGCCTGGAACGGCCCCGGACAGGGGTGGATACGGGACTTTGACGGCTCGTACGGGAAATCTCTACGCGTTCTTAACGCCTGCGGACGAGCGTCGCCGATCACGGCGCGCCACTATTTCAGCCGAGTGCCGGATCGTCCGGCCGAGGGCCGGAACGCTCGGCGGGTTGCTGAACGCTCTGCCGCTTGCCGGGAGGTTCGGTCGAGTGCCGGATCGTCCGGCCGAGGGCCGGAACGCTCGGCGGGTTGCAGAACGCTCAGTCGCTGGCTGAACGCTCAGCCGCCTGCCGGAACGTGCGGCCGGTTGCTGGAACGTTCGGCCGAGTGGCCGAACGCTCAGCCGGTGGCGGCAATGTACGGCCGGTTGCTGGACCTCCGGCCGAGTGCTGGGAAGCGAGAGGAACGACGCAGGCCCGTGGTGATGAGCGAATGGCTCCTGAAGGGCCTCAACGACCAGGCCGGCCAGCATCAGGGGCCGCATGCCGAGAGCGGGGAGAAGCCGCACTCATGGTGGAAGGTCATGTGCCTGACCGGCGTGGACTACTTTTCCACGCTCGGCTATCAGCCCGGCATCGCGGCGCTGGCCGCCGGCGTGCTGTCTCCGGTGGCGACGCTGGTGCTCGTGCTGGTGACGCTGCTCGGGGCGCTGCCGGTCTATCGGCGGGTGGCGGCGGACAGCCCGCACGGCGAGGGTTCGATCGCCATGCTGATGAAGCTTTTGTCGTTCTGGAAGGGCAAGCTGTTCGTTCTCGCCCTGCTCGGCTTCGCGGCGACGGACTTCATCATCACGATCACGCTGTCCGCGGCCGACGCGACGGCGCACATCGATGAGAATCCGTATTGGCCGGCCGCCCTGCAGGGGCACGAAGTCATCGTCACGCTGGTGCTGATCGCGCTGCTCGGCGGCGTTTTCCTCAAAGGGTTCACCGAGGCGATCGGCATCGCTGTCGGCCTGGTCGGCGTCTATCTCGCCCTCAACGTGGTGGTGGTCGCCCAGGGGCTCTTCCGCGTCGTCACGCACCCGTCGCAGGTCGGCGACTGGACCACGGCCCTGACCACCCAGCACGGCGATCCGCTCATGATGGTCGCCGTCGCTCTGCTCGTTTTTCCGAAGCTGGCGCTCGGGCTGTCCGGCTTCGAGACCGGCGTGGCCGTGATGCCGCAGGTCAAGGGCGGTTTACCGGAGCGGGTACGGGGCACGAAGCGGTTGCTCACCACGGCTGCCGTCATCATGAGCGTTTTCCTGCTCAGCAGCAGCGTGGTGACGACCGTGCTCATCCCGCAGCAGGAGTTCGAGGACGGCGGGCAGGCGAACGGGCGGGCACTGGCCTATCTCGCGCACGAGAACCTGGGTGCGGCCTTCGGCACGGTGTACGACGTGTCGACGATCGCGATCCTGTGGTTCGCCGGGGCGTCCGCCATGGCCGGGCTGCTCAACCTCGTGCCCCGGTACCTGCCCAAGTTCGGCATGGCGCCGGGGTGGGCCCGGGCGGTGCGGCCGCTGGTGCTGGTCTTCACGCTGACGGCCTTCCTGATCACGGTCATCTTCCGGGCGGACGTGGACGCGCAGGGCGGTGCCTATGCGACGGGCGTGCTCGTCCTGATGACCTCCGCGGCGGTTGCGGTGACACTGTCAGCTCACCGCCGGGGGCAACGGGCCCGGGTGTGGGGGTTCGGGATCATCGCGGTCGTGTTCGCGTACACCACGGTGGTCAATGTCTTCGAACGGCCCGACGGTGTGCGCATCGCCGCCTGCTTCATCGGCGCGATCCTGGTGATCTCGTTGCTGTCGCGGCTGTTCCGGGCGTTCGAGCTGCGGGTGACGGGCATCGAGACGGACGAGGTCGCGGCGCAGTTCTTGAGCGAATGTGCACGGCGCAATGTTCGTTTGATCGCGAACGAACCTGACCGGCGCGACGCCCGCGAGTACAGCGACAAGATCGCGCAGATCATCGCGGACAACGACCTCGCCGACGACCGCGACCTGATCTTCGTCGAGGTGACGGTGCGCGACGCGTCCGACTTCGAGACCGAGCTGCGGCTGCACGGCGAGGTGCTGCACCACCGGTATCGGGTGCTGACCGTGGAGAGCTCGTCCGTGCCGAGCGCGCTGGCGGCGACGCTGCTGCACATTCGCGACCTGACGGGGCGGCGGCCGCACATCTACTTCGAGTGGACCGAGGGCAATCCGGCGGCGAACTTCCTGCGCTATCTGTTCTTCGGACAGGGAGAGGTCGCGCCGGTGACACGGGAGATGGTGCGCCAGGCCGAGCACGACCGGCGCCGGCGACCGCACATCCACGTGGGCTGAGCCGCGTCGCCCGGCCGCACATCCACGTGGGCTGAGCCGCGTCGCCCGGCCGCACATCCACGTGGGCTGAGCCGCGTCGCCCGGCCGCACGTTTGCGTGGGCTGAGCCGGGCGACTGGCCGCGCCACGTGGGCTGATTCATCCGGCCGGCCACACCACATCGACTGCGCCGCATGCTCCGCCGCATATCCACGTGGGCTGAGTCAGGCGAACGGTCGTGCGTCCGCGCCGGCGTGCCGTGCGGGCGTTGCGTGCCGTGCGCGCGGCGCGTGCAACAGTTGCGCGTCCGCGTCCGCGTCCGCGTCCGCGTCAGCGTCAGCGTCCGCGTCCGCGTCCGCGTCAGCGTCAGCGTCCGCGTGCGGTGCCTGCGGTGCTTGCGGTGCGTGCAACGTTGCGCGTCCGCGTCCACGTGCAGTGCGTGCGGGGATTGCGCGTCCGCGTCAGCGTGCGGTGCGTGCGGTGCATGTGGTGCGTGCAACCTTGTGCGTCCGCGTCCGCATGGGTGCGTGCGGTGCGTGCAGTGGTTGTGCGTGCGCGTCAGCGTGCGGTGTGTGCGCCGGTCGCGCGCCCCGCGGCGGATCGTGGTGGGTGCGGGCGGTTGTGCGTTCGTGCGGGGCGAGCCGCGCGGATGGCGGCTTTTGCGGGCAGAATTCGTGGGCATGACCGATTACGACGTCGTGGTGTACGGGGCCAGCGGATTTGCCGGGGCGCTCGTTGCGGAGCATCTGGCCGAATACGCGCCCGCGGGAGTGCGGGTGGCGCTGGCGGGGCGCTCCGGCGAGCGGCTGGCGGCGGTGCGTGATCGGCTGCGCGCGCGCCACGGCGTCGACTGGCCGGTCGTGGTCGCCGATGCGGCCGACGGGCGGGCGCTGGCCGATCTGGCCGCGAGCACGCGCGTGGTGGCGACGACCGTGGGTCCGTACGCGAAATATGGCCGGGCCCTCGTCGCGGCGTGCGCGGCCGCCGGGACCGACTATGTCGACCTGGCCGGCGAGGTGCTCTTCGTGCGGCAGAGCATTGATGAGAACCACGCAATCGCTCAGCGTACGGGTGCGCGGATTGTTCATTCGTGCGGTTTCGACTCCGTCCCGTCGGACATCGGCGTGCACGTTCTGCACGCGGCGGTGGCCGAGGCGGGCGCCGGGCAGCTCACGGACACGACGCTGGTGGTGACGCGGCTCAAGGGGGCGCCCAGCGGCGGCACGATCGACACCATGCGGCACCAGATCGACACCGTGCGGCGGGACCGGGACGCGCGGCGGGTGGCGGCCAGCCCGTACTCGCTGACGCCCGACCGAGCGGCGGAGCCGGACTTCGGCCGACAGCCCGACCTGGTCACCGTGCCCGCCGGCGAGGTGAGCCCGGGACTGCGCGGCACGCTCGGCCCGTTCTTCATGGCCAGCTACAACACGCGCATCGTGCGGCGGAGCAATGCCTTGCGCGATTACGCGTACGGGCGGGAGTTCCGCTATCGCGAAACGATCAGCACGGGAACGTCGGCGCTGTCGCCCGTACTCGCGAAGGGGGTGAAGCTCGGTCTCACCGGGCTCTTCGCCGGGCTCGCGCTGGCGCCCACGCGCGCGGTGCTCGACCGCGTCCTGCCGAAACCGGGCGACGGACCGTCCGAGCGCACCCGGCGCGCCGGGCATTTCACCATGGACATCTTCACGACGACCACGACCGGGAAGCGCTTCCGGGCGCGGTTCCGGATGACAGGCGATCCCGGGTACGCGGCCACCGCCGTGCTGATGGGCGAGTCGGCGCTCGCGCTCGCCCTCGACCGCGACGCCCTGCCGCCGAGCGAGGGCGGCGTGCTGACCCCGTCCACCGGGATCGGCGACGCGCTGGTCGCCCGGCTGCGCGCCCGGGGCGTGGACATCAGTTCTACAGTGGCCGGATGAGCGACGGCTGGCGGATCTCGCACCAGGACCGGTCCGACGCGGCCGAGCGGCTGCGCGCGGCCCTCGAGGAGGGACGCATCACCCTCGACGAGTACGACGACCGGCACGCCCGCGTGCAGGAGGCGCGCACGTACGGGGACCTCGCCGGGCTGCTCGCCGATCTGCCCGGCCCGCCGGTCACCACCGACGCTCCCGAGTTCCTGCCCCTCACCACGACGGCCGCCACCCTGCGCCGCAAGGGCCGCTGGCTCGTCCCGCACCACCTGCAGGTCAACGCCAAGGCGGGCGCCGTCCGTCTCGACTTCAGCGAGGCCGTCATCCCGTGGCGCGAGGTGCGCGTCGAGCTGGCCGTGTACATGGGCTCGACCGTTCTGGTCCTGCCGCCCGGCGCCTCGGCCGACGTGGACGCGGTCGAGCTGGTGGCCGGCTCGGGGCGGGTGCGCGTGCCGGTGATCCGCGGGGAGGGCCCGCACTTCGTGGTCAGCGGCCGGCAGGTGGCCGGCAACCTGGTCGTGCGTCACCCGTACCATTTCCTGCGACGGAGATGATCATCCAGGGAGACCGAGTGCCCAGCCTCACCGAGCAGTTCGCGCACATGGCCACCGGCGCGATGTACGACGACCTGACCGCCGAGCTGATCGACGCGCGGCACCGGGCGGTGCTGGCGACGAACGCGTACAACGCGGCGTTCGGGCAGTCGCCGGCCGAGCGCGAACGGCTGCTGCGCGCCGTGCTCGGATCGGCGGGGGAGGGTGCGCATCTCGAGCCGACGTTCCGGTGCGAGTTCGGGGCGAACATCCGCGTCGGCGCGCGCTTCTTCGCCAACTTCGACTGCGTGATGCTCGACGGCGCGCCCATCACGATCGGTGATGACGTGCTGCTGGGGCCGAAGGTGGGGCTCTACACGTCGAACCACGCCTTGGACCGGGCCGAGCGGATCGGGGGCGCCTGCCGCGCGCTGCCGATCACCATCGGGGACGGGGTCTGGATCGGCGGCGGCGTGACGATTCTGCCCGGCGTGACCATCGGGGACGGGGCGGTGGTCGGGGCGGGGAGCGTTGTCACGCGGGATGTGCCCGCCGGTGTGGTCGCCGCCGGGAACCCGGCCCGGGTGCTGCGCGAGATCACCGACGCGGACCGGACGGGGTACGTTCCCGCGCATTGAGGGAGGTCTTGTGTAGGTCCGCGTATAGACCGCGGCGATAGCTTCGGCGCTCATTTCCACACTCCGAGCCCAGGGAGATGAGTCATGAGGAAATCGAGATTCGGCAGGACGCTTGCCGCACTCGCCGGGATGGTCACGCTCATCGCCGTCGGTGCGACGCCCGCACACGCGGACACCGGCTACTGGTACGTCGGGAACGGCGCTGGTGGTTGCCTGGACTACTCGAACCAGTACGGCTTCAGAGTGTTCTCCGGTTGCACTGGCGACTGGCGCTATCAATGGCTCTACTTCCAGCATGTCGGCGCCGATCCCGACACGTATCGGATCTCCGGGAACAATGGAAATCAAGGCTTCAACATCTGTCTGCAGGCGCACGGCAACGGCCGGCAGGCCTTCGGCGCCCAGTGCGGTTCCTATATCGATCTGGTCTGGACCGTCCGGTACGCGAACAATCGGCCGTACTTCGACAGCTTGGCCTATCCCGGCCTGTGCCTGACCAGGGCGGGAGAAGACGGGGCCCGCGGCTGGCTGGTCACCACGGAGCCGTGCGCGGGAAGAGAGACCCAGTACTGGGAGTGGAAGAACTGATCAGCGAGGGTGACCACCCAAGACGCGTCACGGGACAGGGTCAGCCGGTCCAGCAGAGGGCTCGGGCGATCTGGGCGTAGAGGCCCTTGGGGCGGGCCCGGAAGAGCGGTTCGGGTGCCGGACAGGACCGCCCGGCCACCGCGCGACGCCGGGCCTGAGAGGACGGCGGCCTGGCCTGCGGCCGGGGAAGGGCCGCCGGCGCCCGGGGCGGACGGGAGCCAGTGACCGGCGACGAGGGGGCCGGTGGCGTAGCGCTGCTCGACGGTGGAGCCGGTGCCGGTGAACCAGAGCGGCGAGTGGACGAAGGAGTTCGGCGAGGAGCCGGTCGCCGGCGACCTCGAGCGCGGCGTAGCGCTCAATACCGCTGGACCGGCATGGCGGACACGTCGAACGTGCCGCTCGGCAGGCCTTGACTGTCGAAGAGCTCGACGTGCCGGATGTCGAGCACCGGCGGCTTGCCGATCGGGACCGGGCCGCCGCCGGGGAGGGCGATGATCTCGTCCCAGGCGGGCGGGGCCAGGGCCATCGCCCGCTCGCGGGGAACGTCCCACATGCCCGGGAGCAGCTCCAGGAACGTCACGTCGGCCGGGCGCAGGGCCGGGTCGAGCGGCGCCAGGAAGGCGGCGAGCTCGCCGGCCAGCTCGTCGTCCTGGGCGATCAGCTCGGCCACGGCGGGCGGCGCCACGAACCGGTAGGACGCCCGGTCGCCCCGGCGGACCAGGAAGAGGGCGATGCGGTCGAGGAAGGCCGGCTTGGGCATGCCGCGCAGGACGAGCGGCTCGGAGGTGCAGCTCCAGCCGTGGCCGGCCAGTTCGTCGACGAGGCGCTCGCGCGGGCCCGGGTCGGCCGGGTCGGCCAGCACCGCCGCCACCGCGTCCCGGACCCCGCGCCGCTCCAGCGGTGGTTGCTCGCCGGAGCCGGCGAAGCGGTTGATGTGGACCACGCCGGCCGGGCTCGCGAGGGGCAGCTCGACGCGGCGTTCGAGGGCGGCCAGGAGCACCTCGCGCCGGCGGGCCGGGTCGAGGCCGCCGGTTTCCCAGCCGTCGTCGAGGGCGAGGTCGGCGGTCCGCGGCGCGTACGGGTCGTCGGCCACGGTCACCAGGGCGGGCGCGGCGACCACGGGGCCGTCCGGGGTCTCGGTGACCTGGACGCGGATGTCGGCGAGCGGGCGGATCGGGGTGAGCAGGACCTGCTCGCGGACGCGGCGCAGCTGACGGCCGGTGACGGCGGTCAGCACGTACGGCCAGAGCAGGAAGTTGACCGGCTCGCCCAGCACCATCGGCCGCCACGCGTCGCCGGAGTCCTTGAGCACGTCGGTGGCGTCCTCGGGGGCGATCTCGCCGGTGACCCAGAACTCCTCGGAGCTGCGCCCGCCGTCGCCGCCCGGCACGCTGCCGGCGATGCTGCGGTGCACGAGCAGCCAGCCGCCGCTGCCACCGTGCGGTATCCAGATGTAACGGGTGGTCACGGTCCTCGACTCGTCACCCGTGCTCATCCCGCCTCCTGAACGACCTTGTGCATTGACAGTGCTCTAAGTAGCACCGTCATGAACTCAGGGGCCGGAGAGTACCGGAGTCGATGTCTCACGGGGAGTCACTGTTCAAGATCTGACTCTTTCCGGGGCGCGTGCGGGCAGGCGGGTGACCGCCACCCCGGCGAGGCACAGGGCCCCGCCGGCCAGCGCCAGCGCCGTCGGCACCTCCCCGAGCACCAGCCAGGACAGCACCACGGTGAACACCGGGACCAGGTACGACGACACGCTCAACCGGCCCGCGTCCATGCGCCGCAGCGCGTACGCCCAGGTGGCGAACGCGATCGCGGTCGGGAACAGGCCCAGGTAGACCATGCCCGCCACGGTGCCCCCGGACGCCGAGCCGAGGTCGTGCACCAGGTCCCCGGCGAACGGCAGGCACGCCGCCGCGCCGGCCGCACAGCCCAGCCACGTGGCGGTGAACGGGTCGACCGTCGCCAGGGCCTGCTTCTGCAGCAGGACGCCGACGGCGTAGAGGGCCGCGGCGCCCAGCGCGAAGAGCACCCCGGCGGTGTCGTGGCGCCCGGTCGACGTGGCCGCCGCGATGATCGCCACGCCGGCGAAGGCGACCGCGAGCCCGGCCAGCAGCGGCCGGGGGAAGCCCTCGCCCAGGAACAGCCCGGCCAGCACGGCGATGAGGATCGGACCCAGGTTGACCACCAGCGCGGTCGTCCCGGCGTCGAGGTGCCGTTCGGCCGCGTTGACCAGGACCGCGTAGATGCCGAACCACAGCCCGCCGTACCCGAGGACCAGCAGCAACGGCCGGCCGCGCGGGATCGGCCGCCGCCGGGCCAGCGCGACCGCGCCCAGGGCGATCGTGCCGGTCAGCAGGCGGCCGAGCGCCAGGGCGCCGGGGCTGATGTGCGGGCCCACCGAGCGGATCACGATGAAGGCCGACGCCCAGAGCAGCATGGTCACAACGGCGGCGAGCAGGGGGAGGGAGCGTTGGTTCACCCCGCCGACTCTGGCCGGGACGAGGCGTTAGCACAAGCAACTTGTTCTTGGGAATTGTTAAGTCCAGCTGTACGGTCGTCGGCATGCTCGATCTGCACCGGCTGCGCGTCTTCCGGGCCGTCGTGGCGGGCGGGTCCGTCCACGCGGCGGCCGCGGCCCTCGGCTACACGCCGTCCGCGATCAGTCAGCACGTGACGGCGCTGCAACGCGAGACCGGCCTGGTCCTGCTGGCCCGCAGTGGCCGCGGCGTCGAGCCGACCGCCGTCGGGCTCGCCCTCGCGCAGCAGGTCGACGGCGTGCTCGCGAGCCTCGGCGACGTCGAGGCGCTGGTCGCCGATCTGCGCGCCGGGCGCACCGGCTCGCTGTCGATCGCCTACTTCCCGTCGGTCGGCGCGGCCTGGATGCCGGCCGTCGCCCGCGGGCTGCTCGCGGCCTTCCCCGACCTGCGGCTCGACCTCGAGCTGCGCGACGAGCCGGGCGCGGGGCCGGGCCGGCTGCCCGACCTCCAGGTCGTGGTCGCCCCGCCCGACTTCCGGGGTACGCGTTCCGCCCGCGCCCACCACCTGCACGACGACCCGTACGTGGCCGTCGTGCCCCGCTCCCACGAGCTCGCCGGCCGCACCGAGGTGGAGCTGGCGAGCCTCGCGGCGGAACGCTGGATCGACAACGACTTCGCCCGGGGCTGGTGCCGGCGGAACCTGCTCGACGCGTGCGAGTCGGCCGGCTTCCACCCGTCGTTCCGGGTCGAGGCGCACGACTATCCGACGGCGATCGCCTTCGTCGACGCGGGCATCGGGATCACCGTGCTGCCCCGGCTCGGCGCGGCCGGCCTGCCCGACGGGGTCGCCGTGGTCCGGCTGATCGCGCCCACCCCCGTACGGGCGGTGCATGCGGTGGTCCAGAACGCCGTGGCGCGGAACCCGCCGGTGGCGAAGGCCCTGGAATTGCTCCAAGCCTGCGCCACCGGCCGGAATGCCTAGAACCCGCCTGCCGTGTTGCACTTCGCGCGCTGGACCACGCAGTCCTTGACGCGCTGGCCGAGCGCGGCGTCCTGCCAGGCCAGGAACACGTCGCCGTGCATCGACGACGCCATCTTGGAGGCCAGCTCGAAGCCCGCCGCCGACCCGCTGGTCCGGTACGCGATCACGAACGAGATGTTCGGGATGGCCACCGGGTAGTCGCCGCCGCAGGTCCCGGTGTACGTGTACGCGACGTGCGACTTGTGGTCGGGGCTGTCCAGGTGCACGCCGTCCCAGCAGTCCGGGAAGACGAGCTGGAACACCAGGTCCGCCGTCGGCGCGCACACCGGCCAGTTCCCGTCCGCGCTGCGCCCGATCTCGCCGCCCGGCCCGGCGCAGAAGAACTGGTTCACCGAGCCCTTCGGCGTGGGCACCTGCAACCGCGCGTCGCCGGCGATCATCCGGAAGCCCTGCGGGAACGGGACGGTCGCGGTCGGGTCGGGCAGCCGCGAGCCGTAGTAGACGGTCACCCCGGACGGCTCGACCGCGCGGCCGTTCTCGTACAGGGTCGGGATCCAGTACGCCGACAGGTCGGTCGACGGCGCGCAACTCGTCCCCGCGTTGGCCAGCAGCGACTGCGTGGTCGTGGCGGCGTTCGCCGACTTGTTGCCGAGGAAAGAGTGCATGTGCGACGCGCCCGGCATGTTCGGGAAGACGATCGGGTCGTCGGGCTTCGAGTGGCTGTACGTGCACGCCGCGTTGAACTCGGAGACGCGTACGGCATCGGGGGGTGCGGGGTGGGTCGGCAGCGCGCGGTAGGCCGCGAGCTGGGCGTTCCACCGGGCCTGGTCCATCAGCACCCAACCGGCCGAGTCACTGGCGCCGTCGCCGAACTTGAACCAGTTCAGGTTGACGAAGTCGCCGCCACCGGTGCTCTGCAGCACCGCGAAGACGGTCTGCTTGCCGGTGGGGTGACTGGCCGCGGTGGCCGTACGCGTGACCCAGGTCTGCCAGCCGCCGGTCGGGGACACCGGGAAGCTGGCCAGCAGCGGGCCGGTGACCGAGCCGGTACGCAGCTCGACCGCGCCCGAGCCGGCGGCCGACGCGATGCGGGCCTGGAGGCTGAGGGTGCCGGCGGCGCCGAGGTCGACGCCGTCGTAGCGCAGCCAGTCGCCGGCGGCGAGGTAGGAGACGTTCTGGCCGCCGCCGGTGTCGGCGGTCGCCTCGACGACGGCGCCGGACTGCGCCGCGAACGACTCGGCCTGCACGGTGACCGTGGCGGCCTCGGCGGGCCCGGTGGTGACGGCGACAGCTCCGGCCGTGGCCAGGAGTGCCGCCAGGAAGGCGGGCAGTTTCTTCATGGGGATTCCTCCGCGGGGATCGGGGAACCCTCAGTGTCGGCCTTTTCCCAAGCTATGGACGAAGTTCGATGAAGTATCGGCCGAAGAGCCGACCTGGGTTCCGGAACCCGATCGTGGGCATAGGTTGAGGTCATGGAATATCGCCAGCTCGGCCGCTCCGGCCTCAGAGTCTCCGTCCTCACCATGGGCACCATGACCTTCGGTGGCAAGGGCAACTTCGCCAACGTCGGCAGCACCGATGTCGCCGAGGCCCGGCGCCAGGTCGACCGCGCGATCGACGCGGGCATCAACCTCATCGACACCGCCGACGTCTATTCCGACGGGCTCTCCGAGGAGATCATCGGCGAGGTGCTCGAGGGCCGCCGCGAGGACGTGCTGCTCGCCACCAAGGTGCGCATGAGCATGGGCGCCGGCCCCAACGACGCCGGCCTGTCGCGGCACCACATCATCCGCGGCGCGGAGGCAAGCCTGCGCCGCCTGCGCACCGATCACATCGACCTCTACCAGGTCCACGAGTGGGACGGCCACACCCCGGTCGAGGAGACCCTCGAGGCCCTCGACCTGCTCGTCAAGCAGGGCAAGGTGCGCTACGTCGGCGCGTCCAACTACTCCGGCTGGCAGCTGCTCAAGGCGCTGGGCACCGCCGACCGTACGGGCACGCCGCGCTTCGTCAGCGAGCAGATCTACTACTCCCTGCAGGCCCGCGACGCCGAGTACGAGCTCATCCCGGCCGCCGTCGACCAGGGCCTCGGCGTCCTGGTGTGGAGCCCGCTCGCCGGTGGCCTGCTCTCCGGCAAGTACCGCCGGGGCCAGGAGCCGCCGGCCGGGTCGCGCCAGCTCACCGACTGGAACGAGCCGCCGGTGCGCGACCAGGAGCAGCTGTACGACACCGTGGAGGAGCTGGTCGCGATCGGTCAGGCGCACGGCGTCTCCGCGGCTCAGGTGGCGCTCGCCTGGCTGCTCGGGCGCCCCGCCGTCGCGTCGCTCGTGATCGGGGCGCGCACGGACGAGCAGCTCGCCGACAACCTCGCCGCCGCTGAGCTGTCGCTGTCCGCGGAGGAGCGGGAGCGGCTGGACAAGGTGAGTGCGTTGCCGCTGCTCTACCCGTACTGGCACCAGGCCGCGACCTCCAGCGACCGGCTCTCCCCGGCGGACCTGTCCCTGCTCGGCCCGCATCTCTGAGCAGCTCTCCGCCCGATGCAACTTTCCGGCGGGGTGATGCGGTCGTAGGGGCATGACGAAGTTCGATGCCAGACGGCGGCTGGCGGTGGCCGCCGTGGTGGCGGTACTCAGCCCCTGCGCGATCGCCCTGCCGGACCGGGCCGAGGCCGCTCCGGCGGCCGGGGCCGGGCCCGCGGCCGGTCCGGCGTACGAGGTGACGCTCGTGACCGGCGACCGGCGACCGGGTGCGGGTGACCTCCCCGCAGGCCCTGACCGCCGCCGTGCAGCCCGGCCCCGGCCGCGAGCACCTGACGTTCGCCACCTCGGCGGCCGGCGGGCACTTGCGGGTGATCCCCTCCGACGCCGCCGCACTCGTGCGGACCAAGAAGGTCGACCAGCGCCTGTTCGACGTCACCGAGCTGATCCGGCTCGGCTACGACGACGCCCGGCGCGCCGACGTGCCGCTGATCGTGCGCTCGGCGACCGCCGCGGGGCTGCCCGGGGTGAGGAGCTCCGTGCGGGCCAAGGGTGCCGAGCCGACCCGCGACCTGGCCGCCCTGCGGTCCGTGGCCCTCAAGGCCCCGAAGAAGGACACGCCGGCGGTGTGGCCGGCGCTCAAGGCCGGCGGCGTGCAGACCGTGTGGCTCGACGGCAAGCGGCAGCCGGTGCTCGACCGCAGCGTCCCGCAGATCGGGGCCCCGGCGGCGTGGCAGGCCGGGCTCACGGGCGCGGGCATGAGCGTCGCCGTGCTCGACACCGGGGTCGACGCGACCCACCCCGACCTCGCCGGCCGGGTCACGGCCAAGTCGTTCACCGAGGGCGAGACCGACAACGTCGGCCATGGGACGCACGTCGCCTCCACGATCGCCGGCGACGGCACCGCGTCGGGCGGCAGGTACAAGGGCGTCGCGCCGGAGGCCCGGATCCTGTCCGGCAAGGTGTGCGAGGACGCCGGCTGCGACGACTCCGCGATCCTCGCCGGCATGCAGTGGGCCGCCGCCGAGCAGCACGCCAAGGTCATCAACATGAGCCTCGGCGGCACCGACACCGCGTCGATCGACCCCCTCGAGGAAGCCGTCGCCACGCTCAGCGCGCAGACCGGCGCCCTGTTCGTGGTCGCCGCGGGCAACGAGGGCCCCGGGGCCGGGACGATCGGGTCGCCGGGCAGCGCGGACGCCGCCCTGACGGTCGCCGCCGTGGACCGGGACGACACCGTTGCGCGCTTCTCCAGCCGCGGGTTGCGTACGGGGGACGGTGCCTTGAAGCCCGACATCGCCGCACCCGGCGTGGGCATCGTCGCCGCCCGCGCGACCGGCACGGAGCTGGGCCCGCCCGACGCGGCGTTCCCGGACTCCTACGTCGCGTCCGACGGCACCTCGATGGCCACACCGCACGTCGCCGGGGCCGCGATCCTGCTCGCGCAGCGCCACCCCGACTGGACCGGCGCTCAGCTCAAGGCCGCCCTGACCGGCTCCGCCGAACGCACCCCGGGCGCCCCGGCCGAGATCGGCGCCGGACGCGTCGACGTGGCCCGCGCGCTGCGGCAGAGCCTGGTCTCCGAGCCGGGATCGCTCTCCTACGGTACGCAGCTGTGGCCGCACGACGACGACACCGCCCTGACCAGGACCGTCACCTACCGCAACCTCGGCCCCGCCGCGGTCACTCTCGATCTGGCGCTCCCGTAGTCCCCCGCCTTCAGCCTCAGCACCGACACGGTCGAGGTGCCGGCCGGGGGCACCGCGCAGGTGCGCGTCACGGCGGACACCCGCGCCCTGCCGGTCGGCGTCCACCAGGGACATCTGGTCGCCACGAGCGGGACCAGCCGGGTCGTCACCCCCGTCGCCGTCGAGAAGGAGCCGGAGCGCTACCAGCTCACGATCAAGCACATCGGGCTCGACGGCGCGCCGGCCGCCGACTACTTCACCCAGATCTACACCCCGGGCGACGGCGGCGACTTCTGGATGCCGTGGGACGCCTCCGGGACCGTGACACTGCGGCTGCCCAGGGGCCGCTTCACCGCCGGCTCCTACCTGACCTCCGGCGACGGCGTGAGCATCGTCTTCCAGCCCGTGCTCGACGTCACGAAGGACACCACGCTGGTCTTCGACGCCCGCGACACCGTCCCGGTCGCGCAGAGCGTGCCCGAGCCGGACGCCGAGACCAGGGTCGCCGACGCCGGGGTGTCCGGCGCGGGCTGGGGATACAGCGCGTCGGCGCCCAGCTTCGCCGATCTGCGTATCGGCCGTTCCGACGGCGGCGGCGGCGCGGGCCTGACCGGCTATGTCAGCAGCGTGTGGCTGCGACGCGACAGTGGTGAGGACCACGAGCGCAGCCCGTACGCCTACTTCGTCGCGGACCCGATGCCGGGCGAGGAACTGCTCGGCGGCTATGCCCGGGCGTTCACGAAGAAGGACTTCGCGGCGGTCACGGAAACCTTCCGGGGCCGCGGCGCCGGCACCGTGGCGAACCACTGGCACGAGGCCACCGACGCGGACGGCAACTACGTCGTCACCGGCGCGCCGTTCGTCACGGCTCCCGGCGTGCGGACCAGCTATCTGAGCGGGGAGCCGGGCCTGCGCTGGATCGCGGGCGCCAACATCGGCCACGCCAACGAGTGGGGCGGCATCGACGGCAATGTCCTGCACGCTCCGGCGCGCACCTATCGGCCCGGGCAGAGGCTCGCCGAGACGTGGGGCGCGCCCCCGCAGGCCATGACGTTCGAGGGCCGCATCGCATGGTTCCAGCGCTACCGGGACCGGATGGCGATGAACGTCCCGTGGGCGGGCGACGGCGCCGGGCACTCCGGTTACGACCAGAGCCAGGACGTCACCACCCGCCTCTACCGCGGCGACGAGCTGATCGCCACGGACGCCGGCGGGGCGGACGCGGAGGGGCTTCCGGCCGAGCCCGCCCGCTACCGTGTTGAGAACGACACCGCCACCTCCCGTACGGTCCTCTCGTGGACCTCCGGTTTCGCCGACGGCGTCGTGAACCTGCCGGTGTTCGCGGTCGGCTACCAGCCGCACCTGGACGCCACCGACACGGCCCGGGCGGGCAGCGTGGACCGCATCCCGCTCGC
Source organism: Symbioplanes lichenis (assembly GCF_030709675.1). Classification (GTDB taxonomy): domain Bacteria; phylum Actinomycetota; class Actinomycetes; order Mycobacteriales; family Micromonosporaceae; genus Actinoplanes; species Actinoplanes lichenis. The sequence goes on along the minus strand of NZ_JAUZQD010000002.1, from coordinate 431,420 downwards.
CCCGGCCGGTAACGCCGGGGCGGCGGTCTCCCTGCGCAGCCTGACGTTCGAGGTGTCCTTCGACGACGGCAAGAGCTGGGTCCGGGCGCCGATCGCCCAGTCGTCGGCGACCGTCCGCTATCCGAAGGGCAGCGGCTGGGTGGCCACTCGCATCCGGGCGGCCGACAGCGCGGGCAGCACGTTCGAGCAGACCGTCACCCGGGCGTACCGCTACACGCGCTGAGGTCCACGGGCCTGAGGACGATCGGCACGGCGCCCAGGGCGATCCGCTGCACCGTGGCGCCGTGCCGGTCGGCGACGGCGGACAGGCCCGCACCGCTCAGGTCGGTGAAGCCGCCGCCGAGGGGAAAGAGCGGCACGAACGCGGGCCGCGAGCGCGTCCGGCGGTCCTGACCGGCACCGGGTCCCGGCTACCAGGGCGCGCGGGTGCCGTCCCAGGACCAGAGGGCGCCGGTGGGGCCGTCGTCGGGCAGGAGGGCGAGGCGGACGGCGCCCGCCGCGGCTTCGGCCGGGTCGCCGCCGACGGTCATGCCGGGGACGAGGTTCGTGCGGCGCAGGCCCGGGGCGAGGGCGTTGACCTTGACGCGGTCGCCGAGGGCCTGCGCGGTCAGGAGGGTGACGGCGTTGACCGCGGTCTTGGAGCTGCGGTAGGCGAGGCCGCCGCCCTGGGGCCGCTCCCAGGCGAACTGCGGATTGGGGCCGCTGCTCCAGGTCAGTGACCCGGTGCCGCTGGAGACGTTGACGACGCGCGGGTGCGCCGATCGTTCCAGTGCGGGCAGGAAGGCCTGCGTAACCGCGATGAGACCGAAGACATTGGTCTCGTACGCCAGCCGCAGTTGATCGATCGTGGTGCCCGCGACGTCCCCGCCGCCGGGGTTGATCCCCGCGTTGTTGACGAGGATGTCGAGCTCGCCGATGCGTTCCGCGGCGGCGGCGATCGACGCCGGATCCGTCACGTCGAGCTGGACGGCCCGGGCGGCCGGACCGAGCTCCCGTGCTGCCTGCTCTCCCTTCACGAGGTCGCGCGCCCCGATCCACAAGGTGACGCCGTGCCCGAGCAGCTGCTGGGCGATCTGGTATCCGATGCCGCTGTTCCCGCCGGTGACCAATGCGACTGACATGTCCGCTCCATCTCCAACCCCAACGATGCGGTTGGAATCCTACCCCGTCGGTTACGGTAAGGGGATGAACCGGATTGGACTAGTTACCACGGACCCGGCCGGCCTGCGCGGACCCGAGCCGGACACCGGCACGCTCGCGGAGGCGCTGCGACGCGACGGCCACGACGCGAAGGTCGTCATCTGGCACGACGCGGCCGTGGACTGGGCGGGCTTCGACCTGGTCGTCATCCGGACGCCGTGGGACTATTCGGTGCGCTACGCGGAGTTCATGGCGTGGCTGGACCGGGTCGCGGCGGTGACGCGGGTGCTCAACGCGCCCGAGCTGATCCGCTGGAACATCGACAAGCGCTACCTCGACGACTTCGCCGCGGCGGGCGTGCCGGTGGTGCCCACGGCCTTCTGCGCCACGGCCGCCTCCGCCGAGGCCGCGCTGCGCGAGCACGGCACCGGCCGGGTCGTGGTCAAGCCCTCGGTGTCCGCCGGGTCCCGCGACACGGGCCTGTTCACGGCGGGCGACCCGGCGGCGGCCGAGCTGGCCCGGCGCATCGTGGCGGCCGGCAAGACCGCGATGGTCCAGCCGGCCCTCGACGCGGTGACCGAGGCAGGGGAGCACGGCCTGTTCTTCTTCAACGGCGACTACGCGGGAGCCTTCCACAAGGGGCCGATCCTGCTGCCCGGCGGAGCGTACGTCGGCGGCACCTACACCAGCACCATCACCCGCGGCGCGCCGGACGAGGACGAGATCGCGCTGGGCCGGCGGGCGGTGGCGGCGGTGGCGGACATCGCCGTGGCCCGGGGCTTCGGCCCGGACGCCAAGCTGCCCCTGTACGCCCGGATCGACATCGCCGCGGGCACGGTGATCGAGGTCGAGGTGTCCGAGCCCGGGTACGCCCTCGACGTCCTGCCCGGCACCGTGGACATCTTCGTCCGGGCCGTGCGCGACCGGCTCCGCTAGGTCCTCTGCTCGCGGGTGGCGCTTACGCCGGGTGCTTTCCAGGCGGCCCACAGCGTGGCGTACGCGCCCCCGCGCGCGAGCAGCTCGTCGTGCGTCCCGATCTCGGTGATCCGCCCGTCGTCCAGGACGGCGATCCGGTCGCAGGCGCGGGCCTGGGTCAGCCGGTGCGCGACGACGACCGCCGTGCGGCCCCGGATCAGGGCGGCGGCCGCTGATTCGAGCACGCGAGCGCCCGCGCTGCCCGCCTCCGCCGTGGCCTCGTCCAGCACGACCACCGGCGGATCGCGCAACAGCATCCGGGCGAGGGCGAGTTGCTGCACCTGCGCGGCGGTCAGCGCGTGGGCGCCGGCGCCGACCGGGGTGTCCCATCCGCCGGGAAGTGCATGCACCCACCCGTCGGCCCGGACCGCCGTCAGCGCGCGCAGGATCCGATCGTCGTCGCAGCCGGGAGCCGCGTACGTCAGGTCATCGCGCAGGGAACCGGTGAACACGTGCGTCTCCTGGGCGACGACGCCGACCCAGTCACGCAGCACGCCGGGATCCAGATCGGTGACCGCGACATCCCCACCGGCCCCGCTCAGGATCACCTGGCCGGCGCTCGGCGGGAAGGTGCCGGCCAGCAGGTTGGCCAGGGTTGTCTTGCCGGCGCCGCTGCTGCCCACGAGGGCGAGCGAGGTGCCGGGCGGGACGGTCAGGTCGACGCCGCGCAGCACGCCGGGCCCGGTCCCGTACGCGTGATGCAGGCCCCGCACGGTGACGGTGACCGACGCCGGGGCGCTGCGCCGCGCACCCGGCTCGGGCGGCGGCACCAGCAGCACGCCGGCCGTGCGCGCGAGCGATGCCTGCGCCCGCTGCACGTCGTCGAACGACAGCAGCAGCGTCCCCAGCGGCGTGAACAGCCGATGGAACAGCAGCGCGGCGCCCGTCACGGCCCCGACGGTGACAATGTCCGCCCGAACCAGCCAGTACCCGGCGAGAAGCACGGCCGACAGCCCGATCGCCTCCGCCGCGTTCATGCTCTTGCTGAACCACAGATGGCTGCGGGCCGCCCGGAGCGCCGCGATGACGGTGTCGTCCGAGGCCGCGGCCACCCGGCGCGTCTGCAGGCCCGCCATCCCGTACGCGTGGACCGTCGCCCGCCCGTGCAACGACGCGAGCAGCACCCGCCCCCGTTCGGCGGCGAGCCGGCGCTCCCCGGCGTAGAGGCGGGCGGCGCGCGGGAGATAGGCGCGCAGACTGACCGCGTACACGGGGAAGACCACGAGGAACGCCAGCGCCAGCCGCCAGTCGAGAGCGAGGAACCCCGCCGCGGACAGCACCACGGTCACGGCCGCTCGCAGCACCTCCGCCACCAGGGGCACGGCGGCGACGAAGTTCTCCAGATCCTCGGTGACGCGCGACGCCACCTCCCCGCTGCCGGCGCTCTCCAGCGTGGCCGGGCGCAGGGTGAGCGTCCGCTCGACGACCCGCTCCCGCAGGTCGGCGGTCACGGTGACGCCGAGCCGCTCGGTGGCCCGCAGGCTCAGCGCCGCGCCGGCCGCCGCGACCAGGACCACGACCCCGATCGCCACGACCAGCCCCCACGGGTACGCACCCCCGCCGCGCCCGGCGTCCACCAACCGCCCGAGCAGCAGCGGCCCGCCGACCGCCCCACCGGCCGCCACCATTGTCCACAGGAGAGCGATCGCAGCCTGCCGGCGATGGATCCGGACAGCCGCCCCCAGGATCCGCAAACTCTGCCGCCCGCCGGCGACAGGCAGTCCCGTGGCACCGCCCGTTCCCGCCGCGCCGGCCTCCCTCTCGACGCCGCTCCGGCCCGTCATCGGAGCACCGCCGCCGCGTAGCCGGGATCCCGGGAGAGGTCGTCGTGGATCCCGTCGACCGGGGGCCGGGATCCGTCGAGATAGGTGACCCGGTCGCAGCGCGCGAGCAGGGCCGGCGACGTGGTGATGACGACCGTGGCGCCGCCGTCGGCCCGGCGCAGCGCCGCGAGGCCCGCCGCTGCCGCGTCCTCGGTCACGGCGTCGACGGCGGTGAGTGGATCCCGCAGGACCAGCACCGCCGGGCGGGCGGCGAGCGCCAGGCGTTGCCGTTGACCGCCGGACAGGTTGGCGCCCCCGTCGGCGATCGCCCGGGTCACGTCCCCGGCCTGCGCGGCGGCGACGGCGCGGGCGGTCACCTCGGGATCGATGGCGCGCCCGGTGTCCAGCACCTCCTCCAGTGTCCGGCCGAGCAGGTGCACCGCATGAGGCTCCACAAGCACCGCGCCGGAGACGGTGATGGCGCCGGCGACGGCTGGATCGTTGGCTACGACGCCGAGCATTTCCCCGGGACGTACGGCGACGGCAGCGGAGGGAGCGGAGGGGGCGGGCGGCGACTGGTCCAGGAGGGTGGCGATGCGAGCGGCGCCGGCCCGGGCCACGGCGAGGGTCTTGATGCCCGCGGCGAGGCGGTCGACCGGCTCTCCGGCGAACGAGGCCATGGCCACCACGGTGACCAGGTCGCCGGCGCTGATGCGGCCGGTGACGGTCAGGGCGGCGGCTGCGGCGGCCGTCGCGGTCAGGACCAGGCCGGTGGCCAGGGCTCCGGCGGCCTCGGCGGCGGCGGAGGCGGTGGCGCCGCGCAGGGCCGCCTCCAGGGACGTGCGGCTGGCGTGGCGGTAGCGGCGGACGGCCTCGGGCACGCCCCCGAAGCCGCGCAGCGGGCGGATCGCGTGGACCAGCTCGGCGGCGAGGGCCGCGGCCAGGCCGGCGCTGCGGCGGCCGGCGGCGATCCGGTGCTCGAGCCAGGGGCCGATCCGGTGCACGGCCAGGGTGAGCAGCGGGGCGCCGGCGGTGATGCCCAGGCCCAGCCACGGGTCGGCCCGCACCAGGACGGCGACCGTCACGAGCAGGCCGGCGCCGCCCGAGACCAGCAGCACCATCGCGCGCAGGACCTCCGCGGCGGCCTTGGCGTCGGTGACCAGGACCGTGGCGAGATCACCGGGGCGGCGGCCGGCCCCGGCGGACGGGTCGGCGAGGATGCGGGCGGCCGTCCGTACCCGGAGATGGTGGGCCTCCCGGGTGGTCGCCGCGGTGAGCTGCCAGAAGTTGGTGCCGCCGCCGGTGGCCAGCAGGGTGAAGAGGGCCAGGACGCCGCCCACGGCGAGCAGGATCGAGGCGGGCGGGCCGCCGTCGACCGCGTGGTCCACGGCCAGGCCGATGGCCGGCGGGACCAGGGCCTCGCCGATCTGATGACCGGTGGCGGCCGTGGCGGCCAGGGCCAGCGCCCGCCCGCGGCGGCGCACCACGGCGACCAGCAGGGAGCGACGGCGCGGCTCGGCCGGGGGGAAAGAACGCGAGGCCAGGGCCGCCGGGGAACGGCGGCCTCGCGAGGCGGGGGTGGGCAGGGGTCGCATGGACCCGGACGTTAGGGAACGGCGGGGGCGGAGGCCCACACTTCGGCCGGGGCCGAATCGTCGAAGAGGGCGGCCAGCGTCGCGCCCGCGGGGGAGTGGGCGTAGACGACGTGGCGGCCGGAGCGGGTCCGGGTGATGGTGCCGGCGGCGAGCAGGGCGGTGAGGTGCTCGGACACGGTGCTCGGGGCGAGGCCGAGGGTGGCGGCGAGGCCGGTGGTGGTGGCCGGTCCGGCGAGGGCGCGCAGGACGGCGGCGCGGCCGGGGCCGATCAGCTGGGCGAGGCGGTCGCGCGGCGGGCGGGCGGCGGCGGGCCGGGCGGCCAGGACGGCTGCGCCGCGGGACTGGTAGGAGACCATGACGATCTCGGGGTGGTCGGTGGACACGGTCATCTGATCGTCGAGCAGGAGGACCGGCACGAGGAGCAGCCGCTTGTCCCGGGCGTTCAGCACCGACTCGCGGCGCTTGGGCAGCGAGAGCACCGGGTGGTCCCACTGCGCCGGGCCGCGTACGCCGGTCAGCAGCTCCTCGGGCCCGGCGGCCGCGAGGGTGCGGGCCCGCAGCAGCACCTCCTCGTCCAGCGCGGCCCGCATCGCCGGCCAGTGCGGCGCGAGGGCGAGCCCGGCGAAGGTCTCCAGCGCGTCGGCGAGCCGGCCGAACGCCCGGGCGGGGTCGTCGCGGTACGGGAGGAGGAACTCCGGCACGCCCTCGGGGTAGTGCTTGGCGAGCTGCGCCGCCACGAGCGCGGGCGGGGTCCGCCGGAGCTCGTCGAGCTGGTCGCCGAGAGTGGGACGGGGTCCGGTCGGCACCGGTGTGAACACGTCGGGCGTGGGACGGCCGTGCTCGGTTCCGTACAGCTGGGCGTAGATCCGCAGCGGCGCGGTGGCCGGGACCGTGCGCAGCACCTCGCGGGCGTGGGCGGCCCATTCCGTGTACGGCCAGGGGGCCTGCGGGCGGTCGCGGTGGCGGTGCAGGAGCTCGAGGCCGTGGGTGAGCTCCAGCAGCGGGCTGATCGCGATCCGGGTGCGGTCGATCGTCGCGTCGCCGAGGTGGATGCGGATCACCGGGCGAGCGTAGCCCCGGGCGGGCTGACCTTTCCGCGTGGCGGTTCCACCCGTTCGGCCGACCGGCGCGCTCCCATGATCGATTACCTTCGGTGAGTTTGGTGAAACTGTGTCGATCATGTGGAGGTGCTGGTGACGAGCGTGCCAGCCGCGAAAGCCCCGGGCCGTGACGGGTATTTCGATACTCTGCGTGCCGTTGCCATCGTTCGGGTCGTGGCGTACCACGCCTTCCACTACGCCGTGCTCGCCCTGGTCTTCCCGTCGATGGGCGTGATGTTCGCCCTGGGCGGTTCGCTCATGGCGAGCTCGCTCGGGCGCTCGGCCGGCCGTACGGTCATCAAGGGCCGCGTCCGCCGACTCCTGCCCGCTCTCTGGGTCATGGGCCTGATCCTGGTGCCCCTCATGCTCGTCACCGACTGGGTGCACCGGCCGGCGTGGCCCTCCCTGCTGCTGTGGGCCGTGCCGCTGGCCCAGCCGCCCGCCAGCCACGGCGGCGGCGACGTGGCGGCCGAGGGCGCCGGCGTGCTGTGGTACCTGGCCGCGTACCTCTGGTTCGTCCTGCTCTCGCCCCTGCTGCTGCGTCTCTATCGCCGGCAGCGTGTGCTGACGATCGTGCTGCCGCTGGTCGCGCTGGCCCTGCTGCACAACGAGCCGCTGGTCACCGGGAACGCGGCGGTCAGCACGGCCGGGTACGTGCTGACCTTCCTGCCGTGCTGGGCGCTCGGGTTCGCGCACCGCGACGGGGACCTGCGGCGGATGCGGCCCGCGCTGGTGGGCGTACTCGCCGGGGTGTGCATGGTTTTCGGGCTCTTCTGGGTGGTCTCCCACCCGGGGCCGTGGGGGCTGGACCTCGTGCCGTTCCCGCTCGCGCACGCCGTCTACTCGATGGGCTTCGTGCTGGCGCTGCTGCGGGTGAGCCCGCCGATGGCCTGGCTGACCCGGATGCCGCTGGTCAGGCGGCTGGTGGCCGCGCTCAACAACCGCGCGGTGACCATCTATCTGTGGCACAACGTCGCCATCACCGTGGCGATCCTGATCGGCGACCGGCTCGAGCTGTGGGGGCTGCGCCAAGGCGTGGCGATCTACCTGGTCTTCTCGGTGATCGCGCTGAGCCTGCTGGTCGCGGCGGTGCTCGGGCTGGGCTGGGTGGAGGACCTGGCGGCCCGGCGTACGCCCCGGCTGCGCCCGTGGCCGGTGCCGCGCGCCCGGCACGCGGCACCGGCGGTCGCCGCCCGGAGGCAGCTCACGCGAACTGCGGGATGACCTCCGCGGCGAGGCGCTGCGCGGGCTCGTGGTCGTACGCGACGCGGGGCACGTACACGATCACGTAGTCGGCGCCGGCCTCGGCCAGCTGCTCCACCTTGGCGATCGTCTGCGCGGACGACCACGACAGGTCGAGCTCGAGGCTGGTCGACTTGGCGATGCTCGCGTAGTCGCGGCCCGCGGCGTCGCAGTGGTTCTTCAGCACGCCGAGCTTGTGGCGGATGATCTCCGGGTCGCCGTTGCCGACGTTGCAGCCGTTGGCGTACTGGGCGACGAGCTTGAGCGTCACCTTCTCGCCGCCGCCGCCCAGCCAGAACGACGGGTGCGGCTTGCGCACGCCCTTGGGCTCGTTGATCGGGCCGTCGATGCGGTAGTGCCGGCCCTCGAACACCGGCCGGTCCTCGGTCCACATCTTGTGCACGATCTGCACGGCCTCGCGGAACTCGCCCATCCGCTGGGGGACGTCCTTCCACTCGTAGCCGTACGCCTTCCACTCGTGCTCGTACCAGCCGGCCCCGAGCCCCGCGTAGAGCCGGCCGTTGCTGGCCACGTCGACGGTGGACGCGATCTTGGCGTAGAGGGAGGGCTGGCGGTAGCCGTTGCAGCCGACCATCTGGCCGATGTTGACCCGGGTGGTGTCGCGGGCCAGGGTGGCGCTGACCGTCCACGCCTCGAAGACCGAGTTCATCGTCGGCTCGGGGACCGTGTGGAAGTGGTCGTAGACCCAGACGGAGTCCCACGGGCCCGCGTCGGCGAGGCGGGCGACCGCGGTCATCGCCTCGTACTGCTCGACCGGGTCGGCGATCTCGACCAGGTCCATCTTCCAGCCCTGCGGGACGAACAATCCGAAACGTACGCTCATGATCGTCAACGTACCGTGTCAGTGGCGTGGCGTGTTGCCACGCAGCGCGGCCAGGCTGCGCGCGCGCACGAGAGTCTGGCGGCGCCCGACGTCGCGCCCGTCGGCGGTGACCTCCATGCCCACCACCTCGTACCAGGTCTCGTCGTCGTAGCGCAGGGGCCGCTGCCAGTCGATGCGCTCGACGCGCATGCGCAGCGTGCCGACGCCGAACCGGTAGTCCGTCTCCGGGAAACTGCTGACCGGCCCGAGCGGGCCCCGATTGCGTTCCATTCGTCCTCCACCCCTGGTGACGCTGCGTGATGCAGCACCCAGCATCATCACGTTGGCAAGCAGATGCAAGCTCTGCTGCACGTGCATATGCACTCGGCGACGGGAAAAAGAAGATCGTATGTCCGTTTCCGGCCGTTCGGAGGAAATGGTCTGGCCCCCGGCCGCATTCAGGCCCGGGACAAGCCTCGTTAAGCGGCTGTTCACCTGCGAGGACCACGATTCGACCATGACGGTTCGGACGGATGCGTTCGTCACGGCGGCGCGCGAGACCGCGTACGGGCTGATCGGCGCCATGGGCAACCGCTGGCGCCACACCGCCGGGGTCGCCGAGCGCGCCGGCGAGCTGGCCGTGCGCCTCGACCTCGACCCCGACGTCCTCGTGGCCGCCGCCTGGCTCCACGACATCGGCTACGCCGCCCCGATCGCCGGCAGCGGCTTCCACCCCCTCGACGGCGCCGACCACCTCGCCGGCCGCGGCTGGCCGCTGTCGGTCGCCGCGATGGTCGCCCACCACTCCGGCGCCCGCTTCGTCGCCGCCGCCCGCGGCCTCGCCGAGCGCCTGGCCGTCTACCGTTTCGACGAGGACGCGCTCTCCGACGCCCTCACCTACGCCGACCAGACCGTGGGCCCGACGGGCGAACGCGTCACCGCGGCCGCCCGCCACGACGAAATGCTCCTGCGCCACGGCCCCGGCTCCTGGAACGCCAAGGTCGACCACCTGCGCGGCCCCTACCTACTGGCGGTGGCCGACCGCGTCGAGCGCCTCCTCACCGCGGCGGTCTGACTCCCTTCTCCGCGGGATCAAGAGCAGGACAGGCAAGACCAGGGGTACGGCCAGCGCGACCACGTTCCCCACGGCCTGCGCGGTGGAGAAGACGCCCAGATGCAGCACGTGCCACACGAAGTGCACGGCACTGAAGGTCAGCCACGCCGCCCCGGTGGCCCGCACCAGATCAGCCGACGGCCGTCGCCACGCCGCCACGGTGAGCGCGGTCAGCCCGAGGTAGAAGGCACCGACATCCCGGACCAGATGCTCGTTGTACGGCCCGAGCAGCGCCACCCACCGCCAGCCCGGCACCGGAAAGTCCCCGTAGAACGACGTGGGAAAGCCCGCCGCCCACACGCCCACCGCGGCGCCCAGCCCGGCCAGCACCGCAAGAATCACACGTTTCATGCCCCCTGGACGAGACGCCACCCCGAGATGTGACCCGCGCCCACCCGGTCGACCGGGCCAGCCTGTTCCGGTGGGGCCGATCGGCGGTCGGGGGCCGCGATGCCCGGTGGTAATCACGAGAGCCGGTGACGGCTGCGAGCCCGGCGAAAGCGCGCGAGCCGCTCTCGCCGTCCTCGCCGTCCTCGCCGCTCTCGCCGTCCTCGCCGTCCTCGCCGGCTTCGTCGGTGAGCCACACGCGATCCCGCTCGCCGGGGCCATCCGCACTGTCGACGGCCGGCCCGAGCTTTCCACGCGACGGCCATGCGTGGGTACTTGCGGGCGGCACGATGCAATTGGCACACGGCGAAGCGAAACTGCTCGCGACACGGTGAAAGCGGCCGTCGACAAGCCGGAAGCCACCGGCAACGCAGCCGCAGCCGAGCGCTGGTCGCGCACGGCGACGCGAGTGAGATGCCGCTGCACCGTGTGGCCGCCCAGCCCCGAACCGCACTGCGGGGAGGCGAGACGTGATGGCGGCGAGGGAAAAGCGGCCGGCGGTGGGGGAGAAGCGGCCGGTGGCGAGGTGGAAGCAATTGGCGCCGGCGCGAATGGCTCGGCGCGCGCAGGCCGGACCGGCGATGTGGCCGTCCGCTTCGGAATCGAAGTGACCGGCGCAACCGGCTGTGGCGCCGCAGCGGCCCGTGCGGCAGGGTGCGGCGCGGGAGTGGGCCGTGCGGCGGGTTGCGGTGTGGGAGCGGGCCGTGCGGCGGGTTGCGGCGGGGGAGCGGCTCGTGCGGCAGGTCGCGGCGCGGGAGCGGGCCGTGCGGCGGGTTGCGGTGCGGGAGCAGGCCGGGGCTGGGGGCGCACCGGCTCAGCGGGAAGAACTCCGCCAAGCCCACCCGCGCCGGGCGCCCAGAAGCCCTCCCGGCGAGCCCGCAGCGCAGCCAGCCGCCGGGTGTGCATCCGGAACTTGCCCCAGTCGCGCCGCACCTGGTGCTCGCGCCGGAACTGCTCACGCTCCGGGCACCAGCGCCGCGACCGGGTGCGATCACGCATCCCGGCCACCTGCGCCCGGCTGAACAACCCCAGCTGTCCCATGCCGAAAATTGTCCTCCCGCCCACCCCGCCATGTCGCATCGAAAAGACGATCCGGCACAGAAGTAACCACGGTCACTAAATGCGCCCGAAATGGTTGACGAATGCAATTGGGCGGCACAAACAACACGCGTCGCATTGGCACGGTCGGCTGATGTCCACCGGTGTCGGGTGGAGTCGCGGCTCGGAAGTGCTGCGCCTGCGCGGAGGCGGAGGCCCGGCGGCGGCGAAATAACGGATCGCGGAACGGGCCGGGCGGACGGATCATGGTGGCCGGTGGGGGCCGGTGCGCGGTTCCGGACGAGGGGGAGGGCTCATGCCGTACGCGATCGAGTTGTTTCTGGATGACGAGGCCGAGCGGCGGGTGCGGGAGATCTGGGCGGCGCTCGATGCGGCGGGGATTCAGTCGCTGGGCGGGATTCCGGGGACGGACTATCACCCGCATGTGAGCTTCTCGGTCTATGCGGACGGCGATCCGGAGGCGGTGGCCGACGCGCTGGCCCCGGTGCTCGGGTCGGTGGCGGGGCTGCCGTTGCCGCTGGCGCCGCTCGGGTTCTTTCTGACCGACGAGGCGGTGGCTTTCCTCGGGGTGGTTCCGTCGGAGCGGCTCCTCGGGCTGCACCGGGCGGCCGACCGGGTACTGGAGCCGCTGGTGCGGGGCATCGGGGACTACTACCGGGCCGATGTGTTGCTGCCGCACTGCACGCTGGCCGTGGGGGTGGCCGATCGGGAGCGGGTGGCCCGCGTCGTGGAGGGGTTCGGGCTGCCGATCGCGGCGCGGGCGGAGCGGGCGTACGTGGTGGAGATTCCCGGCGGGCAGAACAGGGTGGGCGTTGCGGCGCTGCAGTGAAGTATGGCGATGTCTTTGGTGAGCCGGCGGCGGATGCTCCAGGCCGGTGCCGCCGTGGCGGTGGTGCCCATGGTCGGCCTGCTCCGTCTCACGGCGACCGCTCCCGGGCCGCGTCGGTCGCCGTGCCGGTCACTGCCCCCGGCGGCCGGTGAGTGCGGCCTCGACGGCTTCGTGAGTGAGGCCGGCGAGCGGGCCGCCGCGGAGGACGCCGAGCAGGAGGTGGACGGTGCCGATGCTGCCGGCGCCCCGTTGCTGGGCGGCTGCTCCGGCGTCGGTGATCGCCTGGCGGAGGGCCGGGGTGAAGGGGATGTGGGACGGCGGGCGGGCCTCGTGGCGTACGAGATCAGGGGTCCGGGCCCCCAGCGAAGCCGCCACCCGCGCCGCCAGGCCGCTGCGCACCCGCAGCAGCGTGGTCATGAGATGGTCGCGGTCGACGACCGGGCTGTTGCGGGACTCGGCGGCCGCGCGGGCCAGGACGAGCGCGCGCTGGGCGGCGGGGGAGAGGTGGGCGAGCGGGGCCTCGATGGGCACGGTCATGACGGCCTCCTGCCTCGCACGGTAGCGAGCCGCGCCCGGCCCCGGAAGGCCGGACGCGGCGCGAGCGGCCTCAGCGGAGGGACAGGAACTTCGGGCCGGGCGTGCCGACGCCGGTCTCGGCGTCCCAGCCGGGGGTGGTGTGGATGGTGGTGGTCTGGACGTCGACCTGCTGCAGGATGTACGTGCGCCCCTCGGACGCGTCGACGGAGTTCACATAGTTGGCCCGCGCCTGGTAGACCGGCTTGCGCGGCGCCTTCACGTCGCTGAGCGCCGGGGTGCCCAGGGCCCGGTAGTAGAGCGGGTTGACGAAGCCCAGGGCGTGGTGCGCCTTCTGGTTCGCGATCGCCTGCACGCCGGCCAGCAGCGGGGAGGCGAGGCTGGTGCCGCCGATGCGGTACTCGTCGTAGTAGGTGCCGTCGGGGAAGTGCTGGGTCTGGCCGACGCGGAAGCCGGTGTTCGGGTCGCCGGGCATGGCGATGTCCGGGGTGGCGCGGGCCGGTGCGGCGCTGAAGTACGTGGCCACGGACGCGGGCACCTTGCCCTTCTGGTACCAGGGCTGCGCGAAGAGGACGCTCGTGCCGCCGCCTCCGCCGGAGCTGTACGCCGACGGGCCCCACGCCCCGTTCGTCAGCGTCTGGTACGCGCTCTGCCAGCCGTACTCCCAGGTGCGTTTGCCCTGCGCGTTGATGCCGACGCTCGTGCCGCCGACGCTGGTCACGTAGGGCAGGTCGGACGGGAAGCTGACCGATTTCGACGCGAGGTCGGTGCCGCCGGCGGTCTGGTCGCCGCTGTCACCGCTGGAGAAGTCGACCGTGATGCCGGTCAGGGCGGCCTCGAGCGAGAACTGCTCGTAGAAGCGGACGGCCTCCGCGCCGAGCAGCTCGACGTCGTCGGTGCCGCTGCCCCACGAGTTGGTGATGATGTCCGCCACGTGGTTGTCGATCGTCTCGGCCCACGCCTCGTCGAGTCCGGTGACGCAGTCGCTGCCGCCGACGTAGACGATGTTCGCGCCGGGCGCCATGCCGTGCACGGCCTCGATGTCGAGCGTCTCCTCGCCGTACCAGCCGGCGGCGTCGCACTCCTCGACGTAGCCGTATCCGTCGGCGGCGGGCGTGATCTGGCGGAACTGGCCGCGCTTGAGGGCGGGCAGGCCGTGGTCCCGGCTGTAGCGCTGGACGTCGTTCACGATCGTCGGCGAGGCGTACGCGTCGGTGACGGCCACGGTCACCCCGCGGCCGTCGTGCCCCTGCTTGACCGCGCTGCTGATCCCGTACGCGGACTGGTATTGCCTGGGGGTGTAACCGCAGGTCACGTAGGGTGCTTTGCGGCCGTCGGGCGCCTTGGGGAGAGTGGTGGCGATCTTCTGACCGTAGGAGGCGGAGCAGGGCGTCGCCGCGCGGAAGCCGTCCCCGGGCGGGGGCAGCGTGGCGCCGGGCTCCTTGAGCGCCGAGCCCTGGTCGATGCCGACGATGCCGGAGATGACCGCCGGCGCGTCCGCGGGCAGTGACAGGTCGGTGCTGTTCGCGTGCACGGTCTTTCCCTGGTACGTGTAATCGCGCACCGTCGTCCCGAACGTCTTGTCCACCTGTGCCGTCGTGCCGCTCGCCTCGACGTAGAGTCCGCCGGCCACGGTGCCGCGCAGGCGCAGGCCCTGTCCTTCCAGCCAGGACGTGACCGCGCGCACGTCCGAGGCCGCCGGGGCGTGACGGGCGCGGAACTGCTCGCCGGTCAGCCACTTGCCGTAGCTCGCACTGTCCGGGTCGGACAGCCGCGCCAGGGTGGACTGCGCCCCGGCCTCGTCGCGCATCGTGAGCAGCAGACCGAAACTGATCGTCTCCGCGGCCTTGGGGGCACCGGCGTCCCGGGCCGCGCCCAGCCAGCGGGGCTTGCTGCCGCTCAGCGTGTGCCGCCCGTGCCCGTCGGCGGCGAAGGCCGGCAGGGGAGTGGCCGCCCCCAGCACCACAGTGCTCACGGCGAGCGCCGCGATCACCCGTTTTCTCATGGTCCGTGTCTCCCGTCGCCAAGTTGGCTGTACCAGGCAGCCAACTCCTGTCGATGGGTCGCGGTCAAGACCTGGCAGACTTCCCATCGACAGTGCTGCGTGAGGGAAGGGGACGGCGTGCCCGTCGCGACAACCAACGGCATCGAGCTGGCGTACGAGACCTCGGGCGACCGGGACGGGCGGCCGCTGCTGCTCATCATGGGCCTGGGCGCCCAGCTGATCGACTGGCCCGAGGGCTTCCGGGCCGAGCTCGGGGCGCGCGGCTTCCACGTGATCGCCTTCGACAACCGGGACGCCGGGCTGTCCACGTCGCTCGACTCCGCACCGCTGCCCGACCTGCGCGCGATCATGGCGGGCGACGCGGCGACGGCGCCGTACCGGATCGCGGACCTGGCCGCCGACGCCGCCGGGCTGATCAAGGAGCTGGGCCTCGACCGGGTGCACGTCGCCGGGGCCTCGCTCGGCGGCATGATCGCCCAGCAGCTCACGATCGACTTCCCGGAGCGGGTCGCCAGCCTCTGCTCGATCATGTCGATGACCGGCGACCGCACCGTCGGCCGCCCGACCCCGGAGGCCGCGGCGGTCCTCGGCCGCCCGCCCGTCGGCAGCCGCGAGGAGGCCATCGCCGCGAGCATCGCCGGGTCGCAGGTGATCGGCTCGCCCGGCTACCCGGTGGACGAGGAGGAACGGCTGCGGCGGGCCACGGCCAAGTACGACCGGTCCTACCGGCCGCTGGGCACCCTCCGCCAGTACGCCGCCATCCTCGCCTCACCCGACCGCACCCCGGCCCTCGGGGCGATCACCGCGCCGACCCTGGTCATTCACGGCGCCGACGACCCGCTCATCGGCGTGGACGGCGGCCGGGCCACGGCGGCCGCGATCCCGGGCGCCGAGCTGCTCGTCGTGCCGGGCATGGGTCACGACCTGCCCCGCGAGCTGTGGCCCGAGCTGGCCGACGCCATCGCCGCCAACGCCGCCCGGGCCTGATCGCCCGGACGTCGCGGCGCCGGAAGATCCTGAGCGCCGGGCGGTGGCGGGGACCCGGTAGCGTCGCGGGTCATGACGAGCTTGCCGCTGCGCCCCGGCGACCCCGACCGGCTGGGCGGCTACGAGCTGCTCGGGCGGCTCGGCGAGGGCGGCATGGGCGTCGTCTATCTGGGCCGGGGCGCCGACGAGCGGCCGGTCGCGATCAAGGTGGTGCGCAGCGAGTACGCCGCCGAGCCCGAGTTCCGCGGCCGGTTCCGCAGCGAGGTGCGCCGGGCGCAGCAAGTGCCGCCCTTCTCCACCGCCGAGGTGCTCGGCGCGGATCCCGACCACGACCCGCCGTACCTGGTCGTCGAGTACGTCGAGGGGCCCAGCCTCGCCGCCGTGATCCGCGAGCGGGGGCCGTTGCGGGGCGCGGCGCTGCACGGGGTGGCCGTCGGCATCGCCACGGCGCTCACCGCGATCCACGGCGCCGGGGTCATCCACCGCGATCTCAAGCCGTCCAACGTGCTCGTGGCACCCGGCGGCGTGAAGGTCATCGACTTTGGCATCGCGCGGCCGCTGGAGGCCACGAGCGCCCATACGCGTACGGATCAGATGGTCGGCACGGTCGCGTACATGGCGCCTGAACGCTTCGACCCGGCGCACGTCGCGACCGTGAGTTTCCCGGCCGACATTTTCGCGTGGGGCGCTGTGGTCGCCTATGCGGCCACCGGCCGGACGCCGTTCGCGGCCGAGTCCCCGCCCGCGACGGCCATGCGGATCCTGACGCAGCCGCCGGACCTGAGCGGGCTCGACGGGCCGTTGCGGGCGCTGGTCGAGCGGGCCCTGGCCAAGGAACCGGCGGAGCGGCCGACCGCGCGGGAGGTGCTCGACGCGCTGCTGGCGGTCGAGCGCGCCCCGGCCGCCATTGTTCCCGCGCCCCGGAGAAGCCGCCGCTGGGCCATCGCCGCCGCGGTGCTGCTGCTCGGGCTCGCGGCCGGGGGCGGCATCATCGCGCTGAGCTACGCTTCGTCGTCCTCCTCCGGGAATGAGGCGCCGCCGGTGGCCGCCACCCGGCCGACCACGCAGGAGGACATGCTCAACGGCGACCGGAGGATCCTGCTGCACATGGCGGACATCGACCGCGACCTCGAGCTGCCCACGGGTGAGCGCGCCAAGCCCGGCGGCGGCACCACGCCCGAGTCGGTCTTCACACTCGTGCCCAGCGGCGTCGACCACCTGATCCGGTCGGGGGTGGCGGACTACCGGGGCGAGCCGCGGTGCCTCGGCGTCCGGCTCGATCCGCAGGGCTCGTCGAGCCTGGTGGAGACCGGCTGCAATGTCACGAAGGCCACGCTCTTCAGCCTCAGCCGCAACGAGCATCTCGACGAGCGGGGGCGGCCGACCTACGCGATCGTCAACGAGGCGTACGGCATCGTGCAGTGGAACGAGCGCGACCGTGAGGTCTACGTCGAGCAGGCCGGCGACGGGCCGAACGACATCGCCTTCAGCCTGGTCGACCGCGGCGCCGCCTGACCGGGGTGCTTGCGCCCGGCGCTCGGGTGTGGTGACCTCCGACAAAGGTCACCTGCAGCGAGGGGGCACGTCGATGTGTACCGAGCAGTGTCTGCGACAGGAACCGGCCCGGTTGTCCCGGCGAGCGGCGCTGGCCGGGCTGGCCGCGGCGGCGTACCCGGTGTGGGGCAGCGAGCCGGCACAGGCCGCGCCGGCCGCGACCGCCCTGACCGGCAGCCGACGTGGGCTGCGGGATCTCACGTACCCGGTGGCACCCGCGTTCCCGGCGTTCGCCGCCGGGGAGGAAGCGCGGCGGCGCACGTACACCACGATCGAGGACGACGGGTACTACATGCAGGAGTGGGTGCTGATCGAGCACACCGGCACCCACGTCGACGCGCCCGGGCACTTCACGCCCGGCGGGCGGCTGTCGACCCAGCTGCGGCTCGACGAGCTGATCACGCCGGCCGTGGTGGTGGACATCGCCGGCAAGGCGGCCCACGACCCGGACGCCGAGGTCACCGTGGGCGATCTCAAGGACCACGAGCGCCGGTACGGCCGGATCCCGCGCGACGCGGCCGTGCTCATGCACTCGGGGTGGGGCACCCGGTCCGGTTCCCCCGCCGCCTACCGGGGCACCGACGCCGCCGGGGTGCTGCACTTCCCCGGGTTCGGCGCGGACGCGTGCGAGTGGCTGCTCGAGAAGCGCCGCATCCGCAGCCTGGGCGTGGACACGCTGAGCATCGACCCGGGCCGGTCCGAGGACTTCCCGGTGCACCTGACCCTCACCGGCGCCGACCGTTACGGGCTGGAGAACCTGGCCAACCTCGGCACCCTGCCCCGGCGCGGGGCGACCGTGGTGGTGGGGCTCCTGCCGTTCGACCGCGGCTCGGGCGGGCAGGCCCGGGTCTTCGCGGTGTGGTGACAGAGTCTCGCTCGTCACGTTGGCGGCGCCGGGCCCCCGGCCGGGAGTAGCTTTCCCGGCATGACGAACAACGGGCCCGCGCGGCCGCCGTGGAAAGTGGAGGGTCACCCGGGCGGCTCCGGGCCGACGCCGCCCCGGCGGCCCACGTGGGTGCGCTTCGCCGTGCTCATGCTGGCCCTGCTGGCGGTCAACTGGATCGTCTCGTCGTTCATCCTGCGGCCGCCCGAGCGCACCTCGGTGTCCTACACGTTCTTCCTGAGCCAGGTCGACGGCAACAACATCAAGGACGTCACCTCGACCGCCGACACCATCGAGGGCACGTTCCGCGAGCAGACGCCCTATCAGCCCGAGGGCGAGGACAAGGCCGAGCAGGTCGAGCGGTTCACCACGCAGCGCCCGTCGTTCGCCGCGGACAACCTCTTCGCCAAGCTGCAGGCCAACGGCGTCCAGGTCAACGCCAACCTGCCCGACGCGCCCGCCCCGGTGTGGCAGCAGCTGCTCGTCGGCTTCGGCCCGACGCTGCTGCTCGTCGGCCTGCTGATCTGGTTCCTGCGGCGCAGCGCCGGGGCGGCGGGCGGCGGGATCGGCGGCTTCGGCCGGTCGCGGGCCAAGCTCTATCAGCCCGAGGAGGGCACGCGGACCACGTTCGCGGACGTGGCGGGCATCGAGGAGGTGGAGCAGGAGGTCACCGAGATCGTCGACTTCCTGCGCGAGCCGGAGCGCTACCGCAAGCTCGGCGCCCAGATCCCGCACGGCGTCCTGCTGTCCGGCCCGCCCGGCACCGGCAAGACGCTGCTCGCCCGGGCCGTCGCCGGGGAGGCCAAGGTGCCGTTCTTCTCGATGTCGGCCTCCGAGTTCATCGAGATGATCGTGGGTGTCGGCGCCAGCCGGGTCCGCGACCTGTTCGACCAGGCCAAGAAGGTCGCCCCGGCGATCATCTTCATCGACGAGCTGGACGCCATCGGGCGCGCCCGCGGCGGCGCGCAGTCGCTGGGCGGCAACGACGAGCGCGAGCAGACGCTCAACCAGATCCTCACCGAGATGGACGGCTTCACCGGCAGCGAGGGCGTCGTCGTGCTCGCCGCCACCAACCGCCCCGAGATCCTCGACCAGGCCCTGCTGCGCCCGGGCCGCTTCGACCGGCGGGTCACGGTCAGCCCGCCCGACCTGGCCGGCCGGCGCAAGATCCTCGAGGTGCACACCCGGGGCGTGCCGCTCGACGCCGGCGCCGACCTGGGCAGCCTGGCCGCCGCCACCCCGGGCATGGTCGGCGCCGACCTCAAGAACCTCGTCAACGAGGCCGCGCTGCTGGCCGCCCGGCGCAAACACGAGCGGGTGGCCCCGGCCGACTTCAGCGACGCCCTGGAGAAGATCGTCCTCGGCACGGTCCGCGGCATCATGCTCACCCCCGAGGAGCGCCGCCGCACCGCCTACCACGAGTCCGGTCATGCCCTGCTCGGCATGCTCACGCCCGGCGCCGACCCGGTCCGCAAGATCTCGATCATCCCGCGCGGCCAGGCCCTCGGCGTCACCTTCCAGAGCCCCGCCACCGACCGCTACGGCTACTCGGCCGACTATCTGCGCGGCCGCATCATCGGGGCCCTCGGCGGCCGGGCGGCGGAGGAGGTCGTCTTCGGCGACATGACCACCGGCGCCGAGAGCGACCTCGACCAGGTCAGCAGCATCGCCCGCCAGATGGTCGGCCGCTGGGGCATGTCCGCCGCGATCGGGCCGGTGACCGTGCTGCCCCCGCCCGGCAGCGAGTCCCCGCTCGGCCTCGACGGCGTCGCCCCGGCGACCAAGGAGCTCGTCGACGCGGAGGTCCGCTCGATCGTCGAGGAGTGCTACGCCTCGGCCCTGCGCCTGCTCCGCGACCACCGCGACCAGCTGTCCGCCCTGGCCGAGAAGCTCCTGGAGGCCGAAACCCTCGACGAGGACGACGCGTACGCCGCCGCCGGTCTGCCCCGCGCCGCCGCCCCGGGCGCCGTGGCCCGCGGCGAGATCCCCGGCACCGAACCGGCGGCCGGCCTGCCCACGCCGCGCTAGGTGCCGGCCTGCCTGCGCCGCGCCGGCCTGCCTGCGCCGCGCCGGCCTGCCTGCGCCGCGCCGCGCCGGACCGCCTGCGCCGCGCTAGGCGCCGGCGAGGGCCTTGTCGAGGAGGGCGTGCAGCTGCTTCTGCTCGCTCTCGTCGAGCCCGGCCAGCGGCGAGTGCCGGGCGACGAGCTCGATCAGCTGCTCGCGGACCCGCCGGCCGTCCGGCGTCAGGACCAGCGTGCGGACCCGGCCGTCGCCGGGGTGCGGCCGGCGCTCGGCGAGCCCGCGCTCCTCGAGCTTCGCGCTGAGCAGGGTGACATTGGACGGATCACAGTGCAGCAGGCCCGCGATCTTGCGCAGGGGCAGCGGATCGGTGTCCGGGCGCAGCAGCCAGACCAGGTTGGCCAGGGACTCGGTGAGGCCGAGCCGCTCGAGCCCGGCCCGCATCCGCTCGGTCACCTGCCCCGACAGCGTCATCACCTGCCCGAGCAGGGCCACCGCGATCTCGTCCGCCACCACCCGACAATAGCCCGGTGGCCCCGGCGCGCCCCGGGTCAGGGGATCAGGACCAGCTTGCCCCGGACTTCCCGGCCTTCGAGCCGCCGGTGCGCCTCCGGCGCCTCGGTCAGCGGGAGCGTCGTCACCTCGGGCGCGATCTTCCCCTCGGCCAGCAGGTCGAGCAGCGCCGCGATGTCCGCCCGGAACCGCTCCGGGTCCTTGTCCACCGCCGTCAGCACGGTGTGGACGGCCAGCCGGGGGCCGGGCGTCAGCTTGGCGCGGGCGACGGCCGCGAGCGTGCGGGTCATGGCGCCTGCCCTCGAGTGCCCGGCGCCGGTCGCGAAGCTGAAGCCGTAGGAGACGACCATGCCGTCACGCGCCGTCGCCCGCCGGGACACCGCCAGGGAGGGGCCGCCGACGGGGTCGAAGGTCGCCGCCACCGGTGCGGGGACCGCTCCGGCGCCCGGCACCCACGTCGCTCCGAGCGATGCCACCCGCTCGCGGCGCGCCGGGCTCGACGTGCCGTAGACCTCGACCCCGGCCGCGCGGGCGATCTGGGTCAGGGCCGAGCCCACGCCCCCGGCGGCCCCGAGCACGAGCACCGGCTGCCCGGGGCGAGGCCGGGCGACGTGATGGAACATCTGCCACGCGGTCAGGTAGTTGAGCAGCAGGGCGTCGAGGACGGCGGCGTCCGGCCCCTCCGGCATCGGGACGACCCGGGCGGCGGGCGCGAGCACATGCGTGGCGTAACCGCCCGTCCCGATCAGGGCACCGACCCGGTCTCCCACGGCGAACCCCGTCACTTGCGGGCCCCGCGCGAGCACGTGACCGACCACGTCGAACCCGAGCACGCCGGGCAGCCGGCCGGGGTTCAGCCCGCGGCGGGTGGTGACGTCGTGGAAGGCGACGCCGGCGGCCTCGGCCCGGATCAGCACCTGACCCGGGCCGGGCGCCGGCACCGGAGCCGTCTCGGTCACGAGCACCTCGGGTCCACCGGGGGACGTGAGGCGGACCCGGGTCGCTGTCGCATCGATCATGCTTGAGACAATACATGAGTTAATCAAGGATCTTCGGCCCGCGTCCCCCTCGCGTGGCGCGACGGCGGGGAAGATCGCGGCTATCCTCGTCAGATGTCTGGTACAACCGCCGTCGCCTACGAGCCGGTCACCACGGACGGCCTGCTGCTCGCCTCCCTCTCCGGCGAGCTCGACCTCGACAGCGCCGACGAGGTGCGGGACAGCCTCGCCGCCGCCGCCCAGGGCGCCGGCTGCCGCTATCTGCACGTCGACGTCAGCGACCTGGGCTTCATCGACTCCTATGCCCTCGGCGCCCTGGTCAGCGCGCGCAACACGGCCGCGGCCGCCGGGGTCACGCTGACCCTGACCAACCCGTCGCAGCCGGTCCGCAAGGCGATCCACGTGACCGGCCTCGCCGACGTCTTCGGGTTGCCCAAGGAGCCCTGACCGGCCGCGGGCGTCACCGGGCCGGCAGCCTCGCGACGAACGAGCCCACCACGGGCGAGGCGTCGGCCTCGCGCCAGGCGACGGTCAGCCGGGAGGGGGAGATGCCCTCGACAGCGCGGGCGACGAGGCCGGGCAGGGTGGTGCCCGGCGGGGCCGCCGAGGCCGGGTAGTACGCCACGGCCCGCCCCAGGCGCACCACGGTGAGGATCTCGGCCGGGGTGCTCACCACGGGCCCGCGGCGCCGGGCGTGACCGTCGACGGCGGCGCCGGTCCAGTGGGCGTCCTCCGCGCCGGTCATGGTCCCCCAGACGGGGATCGGGTCGTCGCGCAGCTCGTCGAGGGCGATGACCTCACGCTGGGCCAGGCGGTGGTGGCTCGGCAGGACGACGGTGCGCGGCTCGGTCAGCAGCAGGCGCTGCGCGATGCCGGACTCGGGTCCGTGGTCGCGGAGCAGAGCCACGTTGTGGTCGGCCGCGCGTAATCCGGCGGGCTGGTTCCGGGTGTCGTCGGTGACGAACTCGACGGTCCGGTCGAAGTCGCAGAGACCGGCGGCCAGGGCGATGTCGCAGACGTGGACGCTGACGACGAGGCGGGGCCGGCCCGCGGCCTGCGCGTCGCGGACGGCGGCGTGTGCGCGTCGTTCGAGGTCATGGGCCGATGCCAGGAGGCTGAGCCCGGCCGCGGTCAGCTCGAGCGAGCGCGGCCGGCGCAGGAGCAGGTCGGCGCCGACGGTGCGTTCGAGGGACCGGACGGCCCGGGACAACGCCGGCTGCGTGATCATGAGTCGTGCGGCGGCCCGGGTGAAGCTGCCTTCCTCGGCAACCGTGGCGAAGTAGCGCAGGAGCCGCAGGTCGAGTTCGGACACCGGAACTTCCTATGCGTCGAGGTCATGGCGCCATGATCAACGGGCCTTGGACGCCGCCCCGGCGAGGGGTCCATGCTGGAAAGGCACGAGGACCATCGATCTGACAAGGATGTCATGACCTCCACCGTTCTCATAACAGGGTGTTCGTCCGGATTCGGACGCCGCGCCGTGACCAGGTTCTTGTCCGAGCGCTGGAACGTGGTCGCGACGCTGCGTGACCCCGCCCGCTGGTCCGGCGAACGCTCCGAGCGGCTGCAGCTGTGCGCCGCCGACGTGCGGGACGAGAACTCGGTCGCCGCGGCCGTCGCCACGGCGACCGAGCGGTTCGGCCGGCTCGACGTCGTCGTCAACAACGCGGGCATCGGATTGTTCTCGGTCTTCGAGACCACACCCATGGCGGCGATCGAGGAGGTCTTCGACACCAACGTGTACGGGCCCATGCGCGTCATCCGCGCGGCGTTGCCCGTCTTCACCCGCCAGGGCGGGGGCCGGATCGTCAACGTGTCCTCGGGCACCGCGACCGTGCCCATGCCGTTCCAGGCGGTCTACAGCGCCAGCAAGGGTGCCCTCTACAACCTCTCCGAGGCGCTCACCCACGAGCTGGCCGCCCGCAACGTCGGCGTCACGGTGGTGGAGCCCGGATTCGTACCCGGGACCGAGTTCTTCGCCACCACCTACGCCCGCTTCGAGAGCCTGCCGACGCCGGAGGCGTACCAGCCGCTCGTCCAGGCGACCCTGGGCTCCTACAGCACCACGCCGCCTCCCGGCTACCGCGCCACCGAGGAGGAGGTGGCCGCGGCCGTCTTCGACGCCGCCACCGACCGCACCGGCCGCCTGCGCCGGCGCGTCGGCCGCGACTCCGAGAACCTCGGCCGCGCCCGCGGACAGGACGACACCGGCTACGAGGCGTGGCGCCGGGAGTTCTTCACCGGATAGCCCGGTCAGCGGCAGGCGCACGCGTCGCCGCGCCAGGCCTCGCGGCCCTCGCGGACGGCGACGGCGGCGATGACGAGGGCGGCGAGCGGGTCGGCCCAGGTCCAGCCGGCCAGGCTGTTGAGAGCCAGACCCACGAGCAAGACCGCCGACAGGTACGTGCACAGAAGCGTCTGCTTCGCGTCGGCGACCGCGGTGCGGGAGCCCAGCTCGCGGCCGGCGCGGCGTTGCAGGCCGGACAGGACGGGCATGACGGCGAGCGACACCGCGGCGAGCGTCAGGCCCACCGGGGAGTGGCCGGGCTCGGCGCCGGTGAGCAGAGCGCGGGTGGACTCGACGGTCACATAGGCCGCGAGCGCGAAGAACGACAGCGCGATGACGCGGAGCGCGGTTCGTTCGCGGGCCTCGGGGTCCGGGCCGCTGAACTGCCAGGCGACCGCGGCGGCCGACGAGACCTCGATGACCGAGTCGAGGCCGAAGCCGATCAGCGCGGGGGAGCCGGCGACCGACCCGGCGGCCAGCGCGACGACGGCCTCGACGACGTTGTAGGCGATGGTGGCCGCCACGAGCAGCCGGACGCGCCGGGTCAGCACCGCGCGGCGGGTCTCCGCGACGGTCATCGGCAGCAGACCCGCCCGTCGGGCGTGGGAGCGGATTCGGTGAACGGGATCGGGCACGCGGAATGGCCGGTGCCCGCCACCAGGTCGTCGCAGCCCGCCGCCACGGCCGCGCGCAGGGTCGCGGCGATGACCTCCAGGTCGGCGATCGTGGTCTCGACCTCGGTGAGCTTGGCGCGGGCGCGGCCGGCCATGCCGTCGCGGTGCGTCTCGAGCAGGTCGGCGATCTCGTCGAGCGTGAAGCCGAGCCGCTGCGCCGCCTTGATCACCCGGAGCACGGTGACCGCCGACTCCGGGTAGAGCCGGTGCCCGCCCAGCGTCCGCGCCGGCTCGGCCAGCAGCCCCCGGCGCTCGTAGTAGCGCACGGTCTGCGGGTTCACGCCCGCCCGCGCGGCGACCTGGCCGCTTCGTAGGCTCGTCATGCCTCGACGGTAAGCCCGTACCCCGGTATCGGATGCAAGGGTGAGCCCCCGGCGGAGGGCCGGGGGCTCGACGATCGACGGCGTCAGAAGGCCGGGCGCTCGGCCGGCATCAGGAACCACAGCAGCGGGTAGACGAGCAGCTGGCTGCCCGGGATCACCAGCAGGACGAGGACGAACAGCGCCCGGAAGAGCCAGGGGTCGATGCCGAAGCGGCGCGCCAGCCCGGCGCAGACGCCGGCCAGGACGCGGCCCTGGCGGGGGCGGGTGAGGCCCTGGCGGGTCATCGAGTCGGAGAACGTGGTGGCCATGGTCGGTGCCCTTCGCCGGAGTGCCGTGCTGACCGTTCAAGAGTGGCTCGGCGGGACCCCGGCGGGCATCAGGTGTCGCCCGGAAAGGACCCCTAAGTCAAGGGTTCCGGCGGGCGGCGTTCTCCATGAGGCGCCGTCCCCGATCGTGCACCACGTCGCGGAGGGCCGGCGGCTGCTCGATGACGAAAGGACGATCCAGGGCGGCCAGGGCGCCGGCGACCCACTCGAGGCGTTCGGCGCGCAGGAAGATGCGCAGCCAGGCCCCGCCTTCACCGGCGTCGGGGACCGGTGTCATCGAGGCCAGGGTGTCCGGTATCCGGGTCTGCACGTACGCCAGGTCCGCGTCGACGATCACGGACACCTCATGTCGCCCCGGTGCTGCGGAAAGGGCGCCGACGACCTGCGCGACAGGATCGCTTCCGGCCGGTGCGGCGAAGGTGACCGGCCGCACGTGCAAGCCGGTCATCCGCTCCAGGCGGAACGTTCGTGGCGCTTGCCGGTCGACGTCGAAACCGGTCAGGTAGAGCGCGCCGCGATGCGCCACCACGCCGTGGGGCTGTACCTGCGTTCATCAGCGTCGACACCCCTCGCGGGGGCGCCAATCACAGCGCCGTCGTGGAGTTCCTCGCCGGCGACACCGAAGCCGTGTATCAACGGCTCGCCACCGAGTTCGGGGACGACCTCGACGTCGTGCAGCCGCCCACCACGAAGCCAAGGGGTCGAAGGCGGACGCCCGCCTTCGACCCCGGGACGCGCCGCCTAGTGGAGCTTGGTCTTCCAGTCGGCGGGGACGGAGCCGGCGGGGCCGGGCACGGTCTGGTCGAGCGGGCGGTGCGTGGGCGGCGCCAGCTCCGGGCCGGAGCCCGACTCCTGCGTGGCGAAGTCCCAGTACCAGTCCTCGCCGGGCTCGAAGGACTGGATCACCGGGTGGCCGGTGGCCTTCCAGTGGGCGGTGGCGTGCTGGGCGGGCGAGGTGTCGCAGCAGCCGATGTGCCCGCACTGCGCGCAGCGCCGCAGGTGGAACCACCAGCCGCCGAGCTCCAGGCACTCGGCGCAGCCCGGGCCCGACGGCGGCACCTCGGTCCGGACGGTCGATTCATCTGTCATGCCGCCCAGTCTTACCCGACTTGCTCTCCGGCGACCTCTCAGGGAGGCGCGGTGTGACGCCGATGGTTCCCCTGCGAACACATTGCCGGGGGAGGGGTCGCATGGTGAGCAAGTGGTGGCTGGTGCCGCTGGTGGCGGCCTCGGGGCTGTGGGGCGCTCCCGCCTGCGCGGCGGACGGCGCCGCGGTCACCACTGTCGCGCGCGTCGTGGACCAGGCCGGGCGGCCGACGTTCGTCGAGGTCAGCGCGCGTACGGCGGCCGAGGAGCGCCGCCTCGCGGACAGCCTGCCGGGCAGTGTCGGCCACGTCGTCGAGACGACCGCCACGGTGGCCGCGACGCCGGATGACCCGGATCGCTCGTACCAATGGTCGCTGGACCGCCTCCGCGCCGACAGCCTGCCCTCGGTCGACCTGACCGGGCAGCTGATCGCGATCGTCGACACCGGCGTGGACGCGGCGCACGAGGACTTCGCGCCCGGGCAGGTGCGCTGCGACCTGGGCCGGGACTTCGTGAGCGGCGGGAACGGCTGCACCGACCCCGAGGGCCACGGCACGCACGTCGCCGGGATCGCCGCGGCCGCCACGAACAACGGCAAGGGTGTGGCGAGCATCGCGTCGGGGCTGCCGATCCTGCCCGTACGCGTGATGGACGCCCGGGGCACCGGCACGTCGACCGCCATCGCCAACGGCATCGTCTACGCCGCCGACCACGGCGCCACGGTGATCAATGTGTCGGCCGCCGGGGCGTACAACGCGGTCTACGACCAGGCCGTCGCCTACGCCACCGCCAAGAACGTCGTCGTGGTGGCCGCCGTGGGCAACAACGGCGACCAGAGCAACCAGGCGCTGTGGCCGGCTTCCTCGCCGGGCACGATCGCGGTGGCCGCCACCGAGCCCGACGGCGGCCTGGCGCCCTACTCCAACACCAGCGGCGTCGCCGACATCGCGGCCCCGGGCAGTGACATCCTCGGCCTCGACGCGCTCACCGGCGGGTACGTCGCCAAGTCCGGCACCTCGATGGCCGCGCCCGTGGTCTCCGCGTCCGTGGCGCTCTACCGGGCGTCGCACGCGGGCGCCACGGTCGTGCAGACCCGGCAGGCGCTCGCCGCGACGGCCGACGACGCGGGCGACCCGGGCGTGGACGCCGCCTTCGGGGCGGGCGTCGTGGACCCGTACGCGCTGGTGTCGGACGAGGTCCCGACCGTGACCCTCTCGACCCTCGCCGTGGCCAGGCGGGCCTCGATCACCGTGCGGGTGGCCGGGTTCAAGCCGGGCACCACCGTCACGGTGCTCGAGACCTACCGCTACGCGCGCCGGAACGTCTTCATCAGCAAGACGGTGGCGCTCGGCCGGGCCAAGGTCAGCCGGGCCGGGGCCGGGATCCGCCTGGTCCGCCCGGTGCAGTCGGCCGCCTCCGGCAAGCTGACCGTGCGGGGGACCGCCGCCGACGGCACCGAGGTCCGCGTGACCAGCACCATCAAGGTCGGGTGAGCTCGCCCAGGGCGGTGACCAGCCGGTCCACGTCCTCGTCGCGGGTGCCGAGCCCGAAGCTGATCCGCAGCAGGCCGGTGGACACGTCGTCGCACGTCGCGCTGGCGGCGCTGCCGCTCAGGTGCCGGGTCAGCGGGTGCGCGCAGAACTGGCCGGCGCGCACGCCGATCGCGTAGCGCTCGTCCAGGGCCGCCGCGATCGCACCCGGGTCGCGGCCGGGCACGGCCAGCGAGACGATGCCCACCCGCGGGCTGTCCGGGCCGAACGTGCTGACCTCGGTCACGCCCGGCACGGCCGCGAGCCCGGCGCGCAGGCGGGCGAGGAGCTCCTGCTCGCGGTCGTGCAGGGCGGCGCGGTCGGCGTGCAGCAGGGCGTGGCAGGCCGCGCCGAGGGCGACCGCGCCGGGCAGGTTGGGGGTGCCGCCCTCGTGCCGGGCCGGGCCGGTGGTCCAGACGACCTCGCCCGCGGTGTCGCCGACCGCCGCGCTCGCGCCGCCGCCCGCCAGGTAGGGCTCGGCCGCGTCGAGCCAGTCGCCGCGCCCGGCCAGGACGCCCGCCCCGAAGGGCGCGTACAGCTTGTGCCCGGAGAAGGCGATGTAGTCGGCGCCGAGGTCGTCGAGGGCGATCGGCGCGTGCGGGGCGAGCTGGGCGGCGTCGACGACGAAGCGGGCGCCGTGCGCGTGCGCCACCGCGGCCAGCTCCCGCAGCGGCCACACCTCACCGGTCACGTTGCTCGCGCCGGTCACGGTCAGGACGGCGGGGCCGTCGATCGACCGGAGAGCGGCTTCGGCGGCGGCCACGGGGTCGCCGGTCACGGGCAGGCGCAGTTGCTGGGGCCAGGGGAGCAGGTTGGCGTGGTGCTCGCCGGCGAAGACGACGGTCGTGGTGCCCTCGGGCAGCGCGCGGGCCAGCAGATTGAGGGCGTCGGTGGTGTTGCGGGTGAAGACGACGTGGTCGCCGGGGCGGGCGCCGACGAACTCGGCGACCCGGGCCCGGGCCTGCTCGTAGGCGGCGGTCGAGGCGGTCGAGCGGGCTCCGGTGCCGCGGTGGACGCTGCCCGAGAGCGGCAGGACGGCCGCCACCGCGTCGGCGGCGGCGCGACAACAGGGCGCCGACGCCGCGTAGTCCAGATGCGCGAAGCGGACGACTTCACCGTCCGGCAGCTCGGCCTTGAGATCGTCGCCGACGATGGTGAGAGCTGAGGTCACAGTCTTCTCCCGGGGGTAGGGGACCCCACCCGTGGAGGTCCGCGCTTGCCCGCACCGGGTCCGGCACGAGCCTGGTCCTCACCCGGGGCACCCCATCGCGGAGGAAGGGTTGCCGGCCAGCAAGCCGGGGCTACGCGCTGGCACTCATGACCGGGATCGACGGTAGCAGAACCCGTCAGGCCGTGCGCAAGAGGCGATCGAGCACACGTGTCCCGAATCGCAGGGCGGAGACCGGCACCCGCTCGTCGACCCCGTGGAACAGCGCGGTGAAGTCCAGCTCGGGTGGCAGTCGCAGCGGCGCGAAGCCGAAGTGCCGGATCCCGAGCCGCGCGAACGCCTTGGCGTCGGTCCCGGCCGCCAGCATGTACGGCAGCAGCCGCGCGCCCGGATCCTCGGCGTCCACGGCGGCGCCGATCGCCGCGACGAGGTCCCCGTCGAACGTGGTCGCCACGGCGGGCAGGCTGTCCCACTCGACCTCGATCCCGGGGCCGAGCACGCGGCCCAGCTCGGCGCGGAACTCCTCGTCGCGCCCGGGCAGCGTCCGCCCGTCGAGCTCGGCCCGGGCGACCGACGGCACCACGTTCGACTTCGTGCCCGCCGAGACGATGGTCGCGGTCGCGGTGTCGCGCAGCGTCGGCTCGATCAGCCGCCGCAGGTGCCCGAGGTGCTCCAGCGCCGCCTCGGGATCGCGCTCGTCGAAGGGAACTCCGGACAGGGTCAGGAACGAGCGCACCGGATCGGTCAGCACGACCGGGAAGCGGTGCCGGTCCAGCCGGTCGAGCGCCCGGGCCAGCGTCGCGATCGGATTGTCGGTGTGCAGCAGGGAGCCGTGCCCGCTCGTGCCGCGGGCGGCCAGCCGCAGCCACATCGACCCCTTCTCGGCCGTCTCCACCAGGTACGCCCGGGGCCCGTCGCCGAGCTGCACGGAGAACCCGCCGACCTCGCTGATCGCCTCGGTCGCGCCCGCGAACAGGCCGGGGCGGTGCGTGACGAGCCACTGGGCGCCGACGACCCCGCCGGCTTCCTCGTCGGCCAGGAAAGCGAAGATCAGATCCCTTCCCGGTACGACGCCCGCGCGCTTGAAGTGCCGCGCGACGGCCAGGGTCATGGCGAGCATGCCCTTCATGTCGACGGCGCCGCGTCCCCACACGAAGCCGTCGCGGACCTCCCCGCCGAACGGGTGGACCGTCCACTCGGCGGGGTCGGCGGGCACGACGTCGAGGTGGCCGTGGATGAGCAGCGCGCCCCGGGACGGGTCGGCGCCGGGCAGCCGCGCGATCACGTTGCCCCGGCCCGGGGCGCCGGACTCGACGTACTCCGGGTCGTAGCCGGCCTCGGACAGCCGGGCCGCCACCCACTCCGCGGCGGCGCGCTCGGGCCCCGGACCCCCGTACGTGCCGGGGTTGGTGGTGTCGATGGTGATCAGTTCGCTCGTCAGCGCGACCACTTCGTCCTCGGGATGCTCCATCGCCGACGTGTAGCAGACGGTGTCGCCGGTGGAGCCGCCGCGTGACGGTGATTACATCTGCGCGCGGTGGGCATGACCGGCGGGTTACGGTCTCGGGCACGCAATGCCTACCTAGTTAATAGGATTTTAACAATTGTGATACGGATCGAGGGACTTCGTAAGACGTACCGCGCGCGGCGGCGGGAGGTCGTCGCCGTCGACGGGGTGGACCTGCGGGTGCGGCCCGGCGAGATCTTCGGCGTGCTCGGGCGCAGCGGCGCCGGCAAGAGCACCCTGCTGCGCTGCGTCAACCTGCTCGAGCGCCCCGACGCGGGCACCGTCGAGGTGGACGGGGTCGAGCTGACCGGCCTCGGCGAGCGCCGGCTGCGCGAGCAGCGCCGGCGGCTGGGCATGGTGCACCAGCACTTCGCCCTGCTCGCCTCGCGGACGGCGGCCGGCAACGTCGCGTACGCCCTCGAGGTGGCCGGCGTGCCCCGGGCCGAGCGCGCCCGGCGGGTCGCCGAGCTGCTGGAGCTGGTCGGGCTGGCGGACCGCGCGGGGGCGTACCCGGCGCAGTTGTCCGGCGGGCAGAAGCAGCGCGTCGGCATCGCCCGCGCGCTCGCCGCGGACCCCAAGGTGCTGCTCTCCGACGAGGCCACCTCGGCGCTCGACCCGGAGACCACCCGCTCGGTCCTCGACCTGCTGCTCGACCTCAACCGCCGGCTCGGCCTGACCATCCTGCTCATCACGCACGAGATGGAGGTCGTCAAGCGGATCTGCCACTCGGCGGCCGTGATGCGCGACGGCCGGTTCGTCGAGTCCGGGCCGGTGACCGAGCTGCTGGCCCGGCCGGAGTCCGAGCTGGCCCGCGGCCTCTTCCCGCCCTCGCAGGCGCCGGTGCGCGACGGCGAGGAAGTGCTCGACGTGCTGGTCAGCGGCGAGGCGGCCGACGCGCCACTGCTGTCGGCGCTGGCCCGTGAACTCGGCATCGACGTGCGCCTGATCGACGGCGGCGTGGAGACCCTGGCCACCGGTCGCGCCGGGCGGCTGCGGCTCGCGGTCTCCGGCAAGCGCGCCGAGGCCGCCGACTTCCTGCGCGCCCGGGGTGCGGGGGTGGCGGCATGACGTTCGGGGAACTCACCGAGCTGCTCTGGGAAGGGCTCAAGGAGACCCTCTGGATGGTCGGCGTCGCCACGCTGGTCACCGTGGTCGGCGGGCTGCTGATCGGCGTGCTGCTCGTGCTCACCGACCGCGGCGGGCTGCTGCCGGCCCGGCCGGTCAACGCGCTGCTCGGCCTGATCGTCAACGTCGGCCGGTCGCTGCCGTTCATCATCCTGCTGGTCGCGGTCATCCCGTTCACCCGCGCGCTGGTCGGCACGACCATCGGCACCACCGCCGCGATCGTGCCGCTGGCCATCGGGGCCATCCCGTTCTACGCCCGGCTGGTCGAGACCGCGCTGCGGGAGGTGCCCGCCGACGTGGTGGCCGCCGCCGTGGCCATGGGCTCGTCCCGGGCCCAGATCGTCGGCAAGGTCCTGCTGCGCGAGGCCCGCTCGGGGCTCGTCGCCGGCCTGACCGTCACCGTGATCGCGCTCGTCGGCTACTCCGCCATGGCCGGCGTGGTCGGCGGCGGCGGGCTCGGCGACCTGGCCATCCGCTACGGCTACCAGCGCTTCGAGACCGAGGTCATGATCGCCACGGTCGTCGTGCTGGTCGTCCTCGTCCAACTCGTCCAGATGCTCGGCGACGTCCTCGTCCGCCGGCTTTCCCACCGGTAATCCGTCCAGAAAGGCACCTCTCATGCGCCGCCGCTCCTCATTCGCCGCCATCGTCGCCGCCGCCGGGCTCGTGCTCGGGCTCACCGCCGGCTGCGGGGGCGACTCCGGCTCGGGCTCCTCCTCCGCGAGCGACACCCTCAAGGTCGGCGTGAGCCCCGTGCCGCACGGCGAGATCCTCAAGTACGTCGCCGACAACCTCGCGGCGAAGGAGGGCCTGAAGCTGGACATCGTCGAGTTCAACGACTACATCCAGCCCAACGTGGCCCTGCAGGAGAAGCAGCTCGACGCGAACTACTTCCAGCACATCCCGTACCTGGAGGAGGAAGTCGCGTCCAAGGGCTACAAGTTCACGCCGCTCAAGCCGGTCCACATCGAGCCGCTCGGCCTCTACTCCAAGAAGGTCAAGAGCCTCGCCGAGGTGCCCGACGGCGGCACGATCGCGGTGCCCAACGACCCGTCCAACTCGGGCCGCGCGCTCAACCTGCTCGCCAAGAACGGGCTCATCACGCTCAAGGAGGGCGTGGGCGTCAAGGCCACCGAGAAGGACATCACGGGCAACCCGAAGAACCTCAAGTTCTCCGCCCTCGAGGCCGCCCAGCTGCCGCGCAGCCTCGAGGACACGGCGGCGTCGGTGATCAACGGCAACTACGCGATCGAGACCGGGCTCAGCCCCGCGAAGGACGCGCTGGCGCTGGAGGACGGCAAGGACAACCCGTACGCCAACCTGGTCGTCGTCCGCACCGGCGACGAGAACGACCCGCGGGTCACGAAGCTGGAGACGCTCCTGCACTCGCCCGAGGTCAAGAAGTTCATCGAGGACAAGTACCAGGGATCCGTCCTCGCCGCGTTCTGACCGGAGAAGTTGACCCGCTCGGGCGAATTACCGGACGAAACGGTCGAAAAGTTCGTCCAAATCGCCGGAAAGCCGCGAATCGCGCCCTAGGTTGATCATGACCGAGTAAGCACACTCGTTTCGTGAAGGGCCGATCAATCACATGAAGTCTCTGAAGACCGTCCTGGTTCTCTCCGCGGCGTCGGCCGCGGCCGTCTTCGCCTTCGGTACCCCGGCCATGGCCGGCGGCCACGGCGACGGCATCTATGGTGACGACAACATCGTGGTCCAGGACAACGACTACTTCGACTGCGACGGCGGCGACGGTGGCGACGGGGGCAACGGCGGTCACGCCCTCGGCCTCGGCGACCACGACGGCGGCCTCCTCGGCGGCGTGATCAGCGCCGTCACCGGCGGCGACGGCGGCGAGGGCGGCAACGGCGGCGACGCCGACTGCGAGAACTGACGTAGTCCGAAGTACCGGAACGCCCGTGGCCTGAGGCCGCGGGCGTTTCCGCGTGCTTGATCGGCGACCTTCTCCTGTGGTCGGCGAGCCCGGCGTCAATGCGAAGGATCGCCTGAGCTGCCGGTTTCGCGCACGGTCCAGCAGGCGGGAGGACCACGCCCGGGAGTTGCCATGCGACCTATCGGCAAGGTAGGAAATGGGGACCGAGCGTGACTCTCTCGTGGAGGTTCCGTGACCGTTCCCTTGTCCACCGTGGACCCGGCTGTTGCCCCGGCGCCCCCGGCCACCGGCCCGCGCGGGCCCGGGGCGACCGGCGGCCGGCGGCGGCGGGTGCTGCTGCGGATCGGCGCGCTGCTCGTGCTCTACGTGCTCTGGGAGATCGCGGCCCGCACGACGCGTAATCCGGCCTTCATCCCCTCGCCGGCCGCCGTCTGGCACCAGCTGATCGTCACCTCCACCACGCACGACGGGATCCGCGGCTACAGCGGGCATCTGCTGATCGAGCACCTCGGGGTGAGCCTGCGGCGGATCCTCGTCGGATCGGTGATCGGCGTCGCCGGCGGGCTGGTGCTGGGCCTGCTCATGGGCACGGTCACGGTGCTGCGGATCGTCGTCGAGCCGGTGGTCACGTTCGTGCGGGCGCTCCCCCCGCTGGCGTACTTCAGCCTCTTCATCATCTGGTTCGGCATCGACGAGACGCCCAAGCTGTGGCTGCTGTCGATCGCCGCGCTGCCGCCCGTCGCCGTCGCCACCGCCGCGGCCGTGCTCTCCGCGCCCGCCGGGCTGATCGAGGCCGCGCGCGCCCTGGGAGCGAGCCGCTGGGCCACCGTGCGCGACGTGGTGCTGCCCAGCGCGCTGCCCGAGATCGGCACCGGCGTGCGGCTGGCGG
Source organism: Symbioplanes lichenis (assembly GCF_030709675.1). Taxonomy (GTDB): domain Bacteria; phylum Actinomycetota; class Actinomycetes; order Mycobacteriales; family Micromonosporaceae; genus Actinoplanes; species Actinoplanes lichenis. Next base: position 397,092 of record NZ_JAUZQD010000002.1, on the reverse strand, counting down.
TCGGGGTGGCGTACTCCTCGGTGGTCGCCGCCGAGACCATCAACGGCGTGCCGGGGATCGGCGGCATGATCCGCGACGCCCAGCGCTACTCGCAGACCGACGTGGTCGTGCTCGGTCTCTTCGCCATCGGCCTGTCCGGCCTGCTCATCGACGCCCTGCTGCGGACCGCCGAAAACCGGCTGATCCCGTGGCGCGGCCGGAGTTAGAGGATGTTCATGAAGAAGCTGATTGCCGCCGCCCTGCTGCTCGCCCTCGCGGGCTGCGGGAACGGCGCCGCCTCCGGCACGAACAAAGCGGAGGCCAAGACGATCCGGCTCGCGTACCAGGCCTTCCCGAGCGGGGACCTGATCGTGAAGAACCAGGGACTCCTCGAGAAGGCGCTGCCCGACTACAAGATCACGTGGACCAAGTTCGACTCCGGCGCGAGCATCAACACGGCGTTCGTGGCGAAGAGCGTCGACATCGCGGCGATCGGGTCGAGCCCGGTGGCGCGCGGGTTGTCGGCGCCGCTGAACATTCCGTACCAGGTCGCCTTCGTCCTCGACGTCGCCGGCGACAACGAGGCGCTGGTGGCCCGCAACGGCTCGGGCGTCGCCGACGTGGCCGGGCTGCGGGGCAAGAAGATCGGCGTGCCGTTCGCGTCGACCGCCCACTACAGCCTGCTGGCCGCGCTCGATCAGGCCGGCGTCAAGGAGTCCGAGGTCACCGTCGTGGACCTCGAGCCGCAGGACATCCTGGCGGCGTGGACGCGCGGTGACCTCGACGCCGCGTACTCGTGGCTGCCCTCGCTGGACGATCTGCGCAAGACCGGCAAGGTCCTCATCGCCAGCCGGCAGCTCGCCACGGCCGGCAAGCCCACCCTCGACCTCGGCGTCGTGTCCACGGCCTTCGCGCAGGCGCACCCCGAGGCGGTCGACGCGTGGCGCAAGGTGGAGGCGCAGGCGCTCGACCTCATCGCCACCGACCGGGCCGCCGCCGCGAAGGCCGTCGGCCAGGAGCTCAACATCAGCCCGGCGGACGCCGAGCACCAGCTCAGCCAGGGCGTCTTCCTCAAGCCCGCCGACCTCGCCTCCGACGAGTGGCTCGGCACCGAGGCCAAGGTCGGCAAGCTCGCGGAGAACCTGGTCAGCGCCGCGCAGTTCCTGAAGGACCAGCAGAAGATCGACGCCGTTCCCGACCTGGCCACCGTGCAGAAGTCCGTCTACGTCAAGGGGCTGCCCGATGTCCTCAGCCATTGAGCTGGCCGGCGTCCAGCACTCCTACGGCGACGTCACCGCTGTCGGTCCCGTCGATCTCGTCGTACCCCCGGGTGAGTTCCTGGTCCTGGTGGGCGCCTCCGGGTGCGGCAAGAGCACGCTGCTGCGCCTGATCGCCGGGTTCGAGCAGCCGACTCGCGGGACGATCCGGACGGCGGGGGAGCCTCCCGTGCCCGGGCGCGGCGCGGGGCTCGTCTTCCAGCAGCCCCGGCTCTTCCCGTGGCGCACGGTGGGCGGCAACGTCGCGCTCGCCCTCAAGTACGCGGGCCTGCCCACCGACCGCGTCGGCGAGCTGCTCGAGTCGGTGGGGCTGCACGACGTGGCCCACCGGCGCACGTGGCAGATCTCCGGCGGCCAGCAGCAGCGGGTCGCCATCGCGCGGGCGCTCGCCGTCGACAACCCGCTGCTCCTGCTCGACGAGCCGTTCGCCGCCCTGGACGCGCTGACCCGCGAGCGCCTGCAGGAGGACCTGCGTGAGGTGTCGGCGCGCACCGGCCGTACGTGCGTCTTCGTCACCCACAGCGTCGAGGAGGCCGTCTTCCTCGGCAGCCGCGTCGTGGTCCTGACCGCCCGCCCCGGCCGCGTCGCCCTCGACCTGCCGGTGAACCTGCCCCGGACCGGCGTGAGCCCGTCCCGGCTGCGCGCCCTGCCCGAGTTCGCCGCGTTGCGAGCCACTGTCCGATCCGCCTTTGAGGAGCTCCCGGTATGACGTCCACCGCAGTCGGCCTCACCCTCGAACCGCTCGGCCGGCACTTCGGGTCGATCGTCCACGGCCTCGACCTGGCCGCCGCCACCGACGCGGAGATCGCCGCCGTGCGGGCCGCCCTCGTGGACCGCAAGGTGCTGTTCTTCCGCGACCAGCGCCTCGACGACGACAGCCAGGTCGACCTCGGCCGGCGCATCGGTGAGCTGACGGCCTCGCACCCGGTGATCGGCGGCGTCGACGCGGCCCACCCCGAGGTGTACGCCCTCGACAGCACCGACAACGGCTTCGCCGACGTGTGGCACACGGATGTGACGTTCATGCGCCGGCCCCCGCTCGGGACGATCCTGCGCGCGGTCACGCTGCCCCCGACCGGCGGCGACACCAACTGGGCGGACAGCCAGCTGGCGTACGAGTCCCTGGCGCCCGCCGTCCGTACGCTGGTCGACGGTCTGACCGCCGTGCACGACGGGACCCGCGAGTTCGGGTACTACCTGGCGCAGCGCCGGGGCGGGCAGGGCAACGAGTGGGACGGCGAGATCGTCACCCGCCTCGACCCGGTGTCGCACCCCGTCGTCCGGGTGCACCCCGAGACCGGGCGGCGCGGGCTCTTCGTCAACCCGGGCTTCACCTCGCACATCGAGGGGGTTTCCGCCTTCGAGAGCGACGCCATCCTGAGCCTCTTGTACGCGCATCTGACCAAACCGGAGCACATCGTGCGGCACCGGTGGCGGCTGGGCGACGTGGCGATGTGGGACAACCGCAGCACGGCCCACTACGCCAACCGCGACTACGGTACGGACCGGCGCGTCATGCACCGCATCACGCTCCGCGGCGACATCCCCCAGGGGCCCCGCCATGCGTAAATTGATTCTGCTGGCCCTGGTCGGGCTCGGCGCCCAGCTGGTCGACGGCAGCCTCGGCATGGCCTACGGCGTCACCTCCACCACCCTGCTGCTGGCCATCGGCACCAACCCGGCCGCCGCCTCCGCCACCGTGCACCTGGCCGAGATCGGCACCACCCTGGTCAGCGGCCTCTCGCACTGGCGCTTCGGCAACGTCGACTGGCGCGTCGTTCTCAAGATCGGCGTCCCCGGCGCGCTCGGCGCCTTCGCCGGCGCGACCTTCCTGTCCAGCCTGTCCACCGAGGCCGCGGCCCCGCTGATGTCCCTGATCCTGCTCGCCCTGGGCCTCTACGTCTTCCTGCGCTTCACCTTCCAGGGCCTCCCCAAGGGCAACCTCGGCAAGCCCCTGTACGCCCGCTTCCTCGCGCCGCTGGGCATCGTCGCCGGTTTCGTGGACGCCAGCGGCGGCGGAGGCTGGGGCCCGGTCGGCACCCCGGCCATCCTCGCCAGCGGCCGCCTCGAACCCCGCAAGACCATCGGCTCGATCGACACCAGCGAGTTCCTCGTCGCCGTGGCGGCCAGCCTCGGCTTCCTCGTCGGCCTCGGCGGCGAGGGCGTCGACGCCGGCTGGGTCCTCGCCCTCCTCGCCGGCGGCATCGTCGCCGCCCCGATCGCCGCCTGGCTGGTCCGCCACGTCCCGCCCCGCGTCCTCGGCGCCGCGGTCGGCGGCGTCATCATCCTCACCAACGTCCGCACCCTGCTCCGCAGCGACTGGATCGACGCGTCCGACCCGGTCCGCTACACCGTCTACGCCGTGATCTACCTCGTGTGGGCGGCGGCGCTGGCGTACTCCGTCCAGCAGTACCGCCGCAACCGCGACGAGGACAAGCGGATCATCGCAGCGGCCGCGGAGCCCGCCGCCCGCTGACCTGCGATCCCGGTGGTGCGTCCGCGCACCACCGGCCACGCCGGCGCCCGTACGGTGCCGGTGTGGAGCGGTCCTCCATGCTCGTGCTGGGCTCGGTCGTGAGTGCGCGGACCGGCGGGGCGACCGCCCGTCCGCTGTTCGACGCGGCCGGGCCCGGAGGGGTGCTCCTGCTGCGCCTGGGCCCGCCGCCGATCGCCGCCCTGGTCCTCGTCACCGCCGCGAGCGCCGGCGCCACCTCTCGCCGAGGCGCAGCGGGACGGCGCCCACCGCGACCGCCACCGCGACCCACTTCAGCAGGCTCAGCGTGGCGAGCACGGTGGCGGCCCCGTCGTCCGGCGGGCGGCTCAGGTCCCTGACCACTTCGAGGGTCCACACCGTCCCGGCAGCGTCGAGGACCGCCGCGCGGATCCCGGCGGCGGTCAGGGCCAGGGCCAACCGCCCGGGCGGCTGCCCAGCCGGGAGAGGACTGCGCGCATCCCGGCATGATGGCCCCGCCGCTCCCGCTGTGCTGTCCGATGCCCGACGCGCCCGGCCGGTCGATCAGCGTTCGGCGGCCGCGAGCGTGCGGAAGCGCCGCAGGGCCGGGGTGCCCAGCGCGATCAGGCCCGTCGCCACGAGAGCGGCCGCGCCGCCGATCGCCAGGGACGCGCCCGCGGAGGTGGCCGAGGCGACCAGGCCGGCGCGGACGTTGCCCAGGTCGGGGCCGGCGACGCCGACGACGTGTTCGAGGGCGGCGACCCGGCCGCGGAAGGACTCCGGGGTCACGGTCTGGACCACGGTGCCGCGGGCGACGACCGACCACGTGTCGGCCGCTCCGGCGACGGCGATCAGGGCCAGGACGGCGGGCAGGGCCGGCACGAGACCGGCCGCGCCCAGGGTCACGGCCCAGATCGCGCCGCCGGCCAGCATGACGATGCCGGCGCGGCCCGCGCGGCTGGCGAGGCCCGAGAACGCGGACGCCACCACGCCTCCGACGGCGAGGGCCGAGGTGAACAGCCCGAGGACGTCGGGGCGGCCGTCGAAGCGCTCGGCGTTGAGGACCGGGAACAACGCGACCGGCATGGACAGCAGGGTGGCGGCGAGGTCGGCGAGGAGGGCGCCGCGGACTTCGGGCGTGCTCACGGCGTACCTGATGCCGGCCAGGACCGCCGCCGGACCGGGACGGCCGCCGCCGGGCGCGACCCCGCCGGGCAGGCCGCGGAGTCCCGCGAGGGCCGCGACGAACGTCACCGCGTCGACGACGAAGCACCAGGCCACCCCGGCCGCCGCGGTGAGCAGGCCGGCCAGCGCGGGGCCGGTGAGCATCGCGAGCTGGAACGACAGGTGTTGCAGGGCGAGCCCGGCGGCGAGGCGGTCGCCGGTCAGCAGCGCGGGCAGGAACGTGCGGCGGGCGGGGGCGCCGAGCGCGCCGCACGCCGCGTTGACGGCGACGAGGGCGAGCATCGCGGGCACGCCGCCGTGGCCGGTGAACGCCACCGCAGCCATCGCGGACGTGACCACGATCTGGACCCCGGAGCAGGCCAGGGCCAGGCGCTTGCGGTCGACGTGGTCCAGGAAGGCGGTGCCGGCCAGCGCCAGCACGATGACGGGTACGCCCCCCGCGAGCCCCACGAGCCCGACGGTCGCGGCGTCCCGGGTGCTCTCCCAGACGTAGTAGAGCACCGCGAACATGCTCATCTGCCCGCCGAAGCCGGAGGCGGTCGTGCCCAGCCACAGCCGGCGGAACGGCGGGCTCTCGCGCAGCGGGCGCAGATCGACGAGGGCCCTCACGCGAAGTTGTCCTGCAGTCGCGCGACGAACGACTTGCGCTCGAGCGCGGCCCGGATGTCGGCGACGACCTGGGTCAGCGAGTAGGGCAGCTCCTCGTCGAGCTGGCGGGTGGTCGCCTCGGTCGCCCGCCACTCCGCCTCCATGAACGGCACGGCGTCGCGGGCGCGGGCGGTCAGCTGCACCAGCCGGGTGCGCGCGTCGGGCCCCGGCTCGGTCTCGACCAGCCCGGCCTGGCGCATCGCCGTGACGGTCTGGCTCATGGCCGAGTGGCTGACGTTGCGGCGGTCGGCGAGCTCGCGGATGGTCAGCGGGCCGAAGCGGCCGATCGCGATCAGCGGGCCGACGAACCGCGTACGGATGCCGTGGATGCCGGCCTCCGTGTAGAGCCCGGCGATGTCACGGTCGAGATCGGCGAGCAGGCGGTGGACGTCGGACCAGTGGTTGCTGTCGAGGAGGTCCATGCCGAGAAAGTAACAGCACTTATATATTTGCGGCGAGGGGGCCCTACAATCGCCGTCGTGCTTCCTGTGGTGGACGACCTCGACTACGCCCGCGGCCGCGTCGCCGACCTCGGCGCCCGCTTCGGCGTGACCTTCATCAAGGACGTCAGCGCCGAGGAGGCGCTGACCCGGATGGGCGCGCTGCCCGGCACGGTCCAGGTCAGAGACAATTCCCCCGGGTACGCCGCCGCGCTGAGCGCCGGCCGCTGGACGCTCGTGGTCGACCCCGACGGCGGCACCGGCGGCGACCACGTGCTCCTCGAAGCGGTGTCCGCGGGCACGGAGGCGGTCTCGGTGTTCCGGGACGCGTCGGCGGCGCCCCGGTTCACGTACGCCCGCGACGGTGTCACCACGGTCGCGTTCGACCCGTCCTACCCGTCGCCGGAGCTGACCTGGGGCGCCGAGCCGGAGCTGCTTCGCCACCTCATGCAGGCCCTCGGGCTGCGCGAGCCGGCCGGCGAGGACGACGAGACATGGCGCGACCCCGAGGCCAAGTCCCTGGTCCTCGCGCAGCGCCTCACCAACGCCCGCGTCCCCGCCGACGCCCTGACCCGGCCCCGCCTGTCGGCCCGCCTCGAGCCGTGGTTCGTCGGCGGCGTGCGCCCCGGCGACCTGCTGAGCCGGGGCCTGCGCACGGCCCCGCTGCTCAAGGCCGCCGCCAAGGCCACCCCGGAGCTCCGCCGCGCGATCGCCGCCGACCACCTGCGCCGCCTCGCGTCCGACCTCGGCCTGACCGGCGCGCCCGGGCTCGACGCGGTCCTCGACGGCACCGCCACCGCGATCACGCCGGACTCACCGCTCGGCCGGCAGGTGCTGACCTGGCTCGCCGAGCCGGCGCGCTACGGCGCGTTCACCACCGCCCTGCGCGGCTTCCTCGACCCCGACCCGACGGTCGCCCTCCGCGCCGCGCTGCGCCCGGGCCACGACCCCGACGCAGTCCTCGCGACCCTGACCGGTCACCACCAATAGTTGTCCCGCTCCAGCAGGCCGGCGCCGGGGCGGGTCGGATCACGGCTCAGGACGGTCGCTGGTGGCGCCGGTGTGGCAGGGCGGTCCCGGGCCGGACGTCGCGCACGTGGGACGCCCCCACACCGTGCAGCGAGTGGACGGTTCGGGACCTGGTCAATCATCTCGTGAGCGAGCATTCGTGGGCGCCGCACATCCTGGCGCGCGAGAGCATGGAACAGGTGGGGGACCGCTACGACGGCGACCTGGTCGGCTCCGATCCCGTCGGCGCCTGGGAGCGGGCCGCGGCGAAGTCCCGCGCGGCGTGGGAGACGGCGGACCTGGCGGGGACGGCGCGGTTCTCGTTCGGGGAGGCGCCATTGACCGAGTACGCCGACCAGATGCTCGTCGACCTGACCGTCCACGGCTGGGATCTCGCCCGGGCCACCGGTCAGGACGAGACGTTCGACCCGGCGGCGGTCGAGCGGTCGCTGGCCTATGCGAGGGCGAACGTCGGGCGCTGGGACGGCCTCGGCATCGTCGCGCCGCCCGTACCCACCACGAGTGACGACCCGGGCGAGCAGCTCGTGTGCCTGACGGGCCGGGAGTTTCGGACGGCCGGGCGGGGGTAGGCGCGCGTCCGTGGCTGATGCGGCGCGTGTGCGGGACCCGTGGGGTGCGAGAACGCCCTACGGGCCGGGGGAGCAGTGGCCCGTCCGGGTGGACACGGGCGGCGACCCGGAGGCGGACTCCTGGGTGCCGTCGGCGTCGGTGCTGCACTCCAACGGCGACGCGTTCGACATCGGGGTGCGGGACGGGCGGATCACCGGGGTGCGGGGGCGGGCCGGCGACCGGGTCAACCGGGGCCGGCTCGATCCCAAGGACGTCTACGGCTGGCGGGCCACGGCGAGCTCCGACCGGCTGACCCGGCCGCTCGTGCGCAGCGGCGACCGGCTGGTGGAGAGCGACTGGGAGACGGCGATGGGCCGGATCGTCCGGCGCTCGCGGGAGCTGCTCGACGGGCCCGGCGGATGGGGGCGGTTCGGCTTCTACACCAGCGGGCAGCTGCTCCTCGAGGAGTACTACACGCTCGGCGTCCTGGGCAAGGCCGGCCTGGGCACACCGCACATGGACGGCAACACCCGATTGTGTACGGCCACCGCGGCCGCCGCCCTCAAGCTCAGCTTCGGCGCCGACGGGCAGCCGGGCTCCTACACCGACGTGGACCACTGTGACGCGCTGGCGTTGTGGGGGCACAACGTGGCGGAGACGCAGGCCGTGCTCTGGATGCGGATGCTCGACCGGCGGCGGGGCGTGAACCCGCCCGCCATGCTGGCCGTGGACCCGCGCGACACCCCGGTCACCCGCGAGGCGGACGTGCACCTGGCGCTCCGGCCGGGGACCAACCTCGCCCTGGTCAACGGGCTGCTGCGGCTGATCATCGAGCGGGGCGGGGCCGACGAGGGGTTCGTGGCGGCGCACACGCTGGGGTTCGACGAGCTGCGGGCGGTCGTGGACGCGTACCCGCTGGGGAAGGTCGCGGAGATCTGCGGCCTGAAGCCGGCCGACCTGGAGCGCGCCGCCGATCTGCTCGGGGGGTCGCAGCGGTTGCTGTCGACCGTGCTGCAGGGTTTCTACCAGTCGCACCAAGCGACGGCGGCGGCGTGCGCGGTCAACAACCTGCACCTGGTGCGCGGCATGATCGGGCGGCCGGGCGCGGGCGTGCTGCAGATGAACGGGCAGCCCACCGCGGAGAACACCCGGGAGGCCGGGGCCGACGGCGACCTGCCCGGCTTCCGCAACTGGGAGAACCCCCGGCACGTCGCCGAGCTGGCCCGCCTCTGGAACGTCGGCACCGCGCGGATCCCGCACTGGTCGCCGCCGACGCACGCGATGCAGATCTGGCGGTACGCGGAGCAGGGCTCGATCCGGCTGCTGTGGATCAGCGCCACGAATCCGGCCGTCTCGCTGCCCGATCTGGCGCGGATCCGGCGCGTCCTGGCGAAGCCGGAGCTCTTCGTCGTCGTGCAGGACATCTTCCGGACCGAGACCGCCGAGTACGCCGACGTGGTCCTGCCCGCCGCGGCGTGGGGCGAGAAGACGGGCACGTTCACCAACGCCGACCGGACGGTCCACCTGACCCGCAAGGCCGTCGAACCGCCCGGGGAGGCGCGCTCCGACCTCGCCATCTTCTTGGACTATGCGCGGCGCATGGACTTCCGGGACCGCGACGGCGGGCCGCTGATCCCGTGGCAGGGACCCGAGGAGGCGTACGAGGCCTGGCAACGGTGTTCGGCCGGGCGCCCGTGCGACTACACCTCCATCACGTACGCGGACCTCGAGCGCGGCGGCATCCAGTGGGGTGGCGAACGGCTCTACTCCGACGGCGTGTTCGCGACCGATCCCGATCACTGCGAGACGTACGGGCAGGATCTCTCGACCGGGGCCGAGAACACGGCCGAGCAGTACCGCGCCAAGAACCCCGGCGGGCGGGCGTTCCTGCTCGGCGCGCACTGGCGGCCGGCGCCCGAGGTGCCGTCCGACGAGTATCCGCTGCACCTGGTCACCGGGCGGACGATCACGCAGTTCCACACCCGGACGAAGACGGGACGGGTGCCGGAGCTCGACGACGCGGCACCTTTCGCGTGGGTCGAGCTCCATCCGGCCGACGCGGCGGAGCGGGGCATCGCCGACGGTGACCAGGTGCGCGTGGAGTCGCCGCGCGGGGCCGTGCGGGTGGTGGCGCGGCTGACGGGCGTACGGGAGAGAGTGGTTTTCGTGCCGTTTCACTACGCTGAGCAGGCGGCCAACGAGCTGACGATCACCGCGTGGGATCCGGTGTCGCGGCAGCCGCTGTTCAAGGTGGCGGCCGTCCGGGTCACGAAGGAGGGCTGAGCCGTGCAGCTGGAACGCTATGTGGGGCTGCTGTACCGGGCGCAGGTGGCGCTGGCCGATGCGTTCCGGCAGGTCGGGGCCGCGCATCGCGACGAGCCGGACGTCTTCTTCATGTGCGAGCAGCAGGCAGCTGTATGTGACAACCACGCGGGGATGCTGGCCGTGGTGACGGCCGCCGAGCCGGCCGCCCGGTTCGGCGGGCCGCGGGAGGAGCTGCTGCGGGACCTGCACGACCTCTATCTGATGGCCGCCGAGTGCGATCTGTGCTGGACGCTCGTGGGGCAGGCCGCCCAGGGGGCCCGTGACGAACGGCTCGCCGGGGTGGTCGCCCGGGCCGAGGGGGAGACGTCGGTGCAGCTCGCGTGGCTGCGGACCCGGATGAAACAGGCCGCCCCGCAAGCGCTCGTCGTCGCCGACTAGAAACGCCGCCGGCGGGGTATATCGGCCGCTATGACTGCGGGACCCGTCGAGGTCGCCGGACGCTACCGGCTGGGAGAGACGCTCGGAGCCGGTGGCATGGGCCGGGTATGGGTGGCCCGCGACGAGATCCTGCAACGGGACGTCGCCGTCAAGGAGATCCTGCTGCCGCCTGACCTGGTCGAGGGGGAGCGGGACTCGGTCCATCGGCGCACCGTGCAGGAGGCGCGCGCCGCCGCGCAGCTCAGCCATCCGAACGTCGCCCAGGTCTACGACGTCATCGAGGACGACGGGCGCGCGTGGATCGTCATGGAATACGTGCCGTCGCGCTCGCTGCAGGAGGCGATCCGCGACGACGGTCCGCTCGACCCGCACGACGTCGCCGTGCTGGGCCTCGAGGTGCTCGACGCGCTGGAGGCCGCCCACCGCGCCGGCGTCCGGCACCGCGACGTCAAGCCGGCCAACGTGCTGCTCGGCGACGACGGCCGGGTGGTACTCACCGACTTCGGCATCGCGTCGATCGAGGGCGACTCCGTCATCACCACGAGCCACGAGCCCGTGCTCGGCTCGCCCAGCTACATGTCGCCCGAACGCGCCAAGGACGGCAAGGCGCTCGAGGCGTCGGACCTGTGGTCGCTGGGCGCGACGCTCTATGCCGCGGTGGAGGGCCGGCCGCCGTACAAGCGGGCCAACGCCATGGCCACGCTCACCGCCCTCGCCACCGAGGAGCCGGACCCGGCCACCCGCGCCGGCGTGCTGCAGCCGGTCCTCGACGGCCTGCTGGTCAAGGACCCCGCCCAGCGCATCGGCGCCGCCGAGACCCGCCGCCGCCTGCTGGACGCCGCCTCGCCTGCCGCCTCGTCCGGTGCCGGCACCCCGCCTGCCGCCGCTGCCGGCACCCCGCCTGCCGCCGCTGCCGGCACCCCGCCTGCCGCCGCCGGGTCGCGGCCCCACCGCTTGCGCCGGCGGTACGCGGTGACGGGCGCGACGCTCGCCGCCCTGCTCGCCGGGGGCGTGGCGGTCTGGGCCACCCGCCCCGACGAGCGTCGCGTCGTCTCCCCGCCGCCGCCCGTCTCGGCCCCGTCGCAGGCTTCCACCCCGTCGGTCACTCCGTCCGCAGCGCCCTCGTCCGCTGCCCCCTCCGCGGCTCCCTCGTCCGCCGCTCCTTCCTCCGCCGCGCCGTCGTCCCCGGCTGCCACCTCCCGGGCTCCGTCGTCGCCGGCCGCGGGAGCGTTGCCCCCGAAGCCGGCCGGCTGGCGCGACTGGACCGACCCGACCGGCTTCAAGGTCTACGTCCCCGCCGGCTGGAAGCACTCCATCGACGAGGACGGCATGGTCTACTTCCGGGGCGACGGCCGCACCATCGGCATCGACCAGACCACCAAGCCCCAGTGGGACCCGGTCGCCGACTGGGAGGGCAAACGCGACGCCCGCCGCGCCGCCGGCGACTTCCCGGGCTACAAGGAGATCCACATCAAGGAGGTCACGTACTTCCGCAAGGCCGCCGACTGGGAATTCACCTTCAACGGCTCCGCCAGCCGCCGCCACGTCAACAACCGCGGCGTCGTGACCAGCAACCACCAGGCCTACGGCTTCTGGTTCGAAACCGCCGACAGCGACTGGTCCGACGCCCGCGCCGACCTCCAGCTCATCTTCGCCAGCTTCCGCCCCAAGCCCTGACTACAGTCGCCGATGTGACCCGCGTACTGCTGACCGGAATGTCTGGCACAGGGAAGACCACCCTGCTTAACGAACTCGCCCGCCGCGGCCACACCACCATCGACACTGATTACGGCGGCTGGGTCCTCCCGAACGGCGACTGGGACGAACCCCGCATGACCGCCCTCCTCGCCGACCGCGCGCACGCCGTCCGTGTCGTGGCAAACGGTGTCGGCGACGAGGCGGACCATCCTGCGGATGGGCATGATGACCGAGGCGACGATGGCGGTGGCGGGGCGGTCGGCGGCGGCGGGGCGGACGGTGGCGGTGGCGAGGCGGACGCTGGCGACGAGCCCCGCCCGGCCGCCCTGTCCGCGGACCGCACCAACCTCATCGTGTCGGGCACAGTCGCCAATCAGGGCCGCTTCTACGACCGCTTCGACCACGTGGTCCTGCTGAGCGCCCCCCTCGACGTCATCCTCGCCCGCGTCGCTCGCCGCCCCGGCAACCCCTACGGCAAAACCGCCCGCGACCGCGCCGAGATCGAGGCCAACCTGCACACCGTCGAACCCCTCCTGCGCCGAGGCGCCACCCTCGAACTCGACGCCCGCCACCCCCTCCCCACCCTCGCCGACGCCGTCGAAGCCCTCCTCGCCTGACCCCGCCGGGCACGACGCGTTCATGCCACGACGGAGAACGCCATCGTCATGCGAGGGAGAAGGCACGACATCTCAGGAGGTCCCTTCGGACGCCTCCTGCACTCGGTGGCTTCGTGCGTTTGAACGGGCCTCCGGCGCGGATCGTGTGTTGGGCGTCGGACGATGAGTCGTTGTCCGGCTGTGTGACGCCGTCGGGCAACTCCTTCCTCACCTCGCCACCATCGAGATCGAAGAGGTGCACTCCAGCACCGTTGTGCTCCTCACGGCCGTCGTGCGTGGTGAGGTGGTGGTCCTCTGCCCTGCCTGCTCGAAGTTGTCGTCCCGAGTGCCTTCGCGATGTCGGCGGACGGTGAACGACACGCCGATGGCCGGGGGCAGGCCGACCAGTCGAGATCGCCTCCTTCGTCAGCAGCGCACGAAGTCGGCGGTGATCCGCCGGGACCGGGCGTCGGCATAGGCGGAGGCAGCTCTTCACCCGAGACATCGGCGCCGCCGCATTCCCTTTCGACGGCACGTTGTGCGACTTCCGCCCGGACCCGGCCTGGCCATTGCCTGCACTGCCACGCACGAGTGGGGACCGGCCGAAGCCAACCAGGACACGTAAGCGGAGACTCCGGCAAGGCGACGTACCTGCGAACCGATCAAGACGCTTCACGAAGTGTGCGCCAGAGCCCGAAGAGGCCCGCAGAAGCAACCCCGGTAACAGGCTGCGCAAATGTGCGGGTTGCGCTGTTACCGTGGCGGGCAAGTGAGAGAAATGGCCGCCGGTGAAACGGGGACTGTTGGTGATGAGGTGTGCGCGATCGACGTCACAGTGGAAATCGCCAGGTGCCGGGCGTGAGTGGTTTGCGGTGACGTGGAAACGGCCGGTTGTGAAGCGTGAGTGATTGGCGTCGAGGTCGAGGCGGCTGATGGCGAGACGTGAGCGATCGGTGATGAGGCAGAAACGGCTGGCGGCGAAGCGTGGACGGCCGTGGTGCTTCGGCGCGGCCCGGGTGAGAGGCGCTCTGGGCTGCGGCGCGGCCGGGGTGAGCCGCGCGGTGGGCTGCGCCGCGGCCGGGTCAGGTGGCGGCGCGGGTTGGGAGGTTGCTTGGGCATGCGGCGCGGTGGGCTGCGGGACGGTCGGCTCGGGTGTGGCCGGGGTGGGCGGCGCGGCGGGCTGTGCGGCCGGCGCGGCGAAAGACGTGGTGGGCTGCGGCGCGGCGGGCCCGGGTGTGGCCGGGGCGAGCGGCGCGGCAGGACGCGGGGCGGGGACCGGCCGGGGTCGAGGGCACACCGGTGGGGCAGGCAGCACTGCGCCGGATCCGCTCGCTCCTGGCGCCCAGTAGCCCTCGTGGTGCGCCCGCTGCTCGGCCTGCCGACGGGTGTGCAGCCGGAACTTGCCCCGGTCTCGCCGCTCCTGGTGCTCGCGGCGGAACTGCTCACGCTGCGGGCACCAGCGCCGCGACCGGGTACGATCGCGCATCCCGGCCAGCTGCGCCCGGCTGAATAGTGCCAGCTGTCCCATGCCGAAGATTGTGCTCCCGTCCGCCCCCGGAAGTCGCGTCCAAATGACGATCTGGCGTGCCGATCGCGTGAAAGTGGTCGCCGTCACCATGTGGATATCTATTGCGCTGTGAATGCATGTGGGTGGCGCAAACGAACGCGCTGGTTCGCTGCGGGCGAGGCGAAAGGCGTACCCAGTGACCTGTCGCCGTCGGACAAGGAGCGAGTCGTCATTTATAAGCGCTGGGAGCGGCGAAGAATGCGGAGACAGATCGGCCGGCGGGGACGGTTCATGGTGCGAGGCGCGGGACCAGGAGGGGGCCGCTACGACTGGCGGCGGGCGCGCCAGCCCTTGACGACCTCGTCGGGGTCGAGCGGGGGCAGGAGCACGGGCGGGCCGTCGAGGAGGCCGGCGCGGGCCTTGCGGAGTTGCTCGTTGAGGTTGGCGACGTACTCGCGGACCTCGGCCTCGGAGTGCCGGCGGTCGATGGTTTCGCGGAGGTCCTCGCGCTCGCGGCGCAGGGCGAGGGTCGGGGGCAGGGCGCCGGCCGTGGCGCCCTCGCGGCGCAGCCAGTCGCGCACCCACCAGTCCTCGTCGTACTCCTGGCCGTGGTCGCTCAGGGGCTTGCCGGCGCCGGGGAGGTCGTCGAACTGGCCTTGCTCCTGCGCCTCGCGGATCTTGCGGTCGATGTGCGACTCGTACCAGGTTGCCACACCGCGAGTCTAGTTTCGGAAATCGGCTTTGACGCCTACGGTGCTCGCTAGCCGATCGTTGTTACGAGGGGATATCCGTGAGCGAACGCGTCGTTGAACTCACCCGGGGCCGCTGGCGCGGGCTCGTCCGGCGGGTCGAGTGCGTGACCATCTCCCCGCGCGGGGACACCCGGATCAGCATCGTCATCACGCTGGCCGGGGAGATCATCCGCTCGTCGGAGCGGGTCTACGAGCGACAGTCGGACCGGGACAAGGCCCTGGGCCGGGTGGCGGACGACTTCGAGGCGATGGGCTACCGCCGGGCCCGGCGCGCGGCCTGACACCCCCCCGCGCGTACGGCTCGCCCCTCCCAGAGATCGGCCGATGCCGATAGGGTGGGCGCGTTACACGGCCGTAACGAGCTCGGGGGGTCCCATGTCCGGCACCACGTCCCGTCGCACCGTCCTGCGTGCCGCCGCCGTCGCGGCGGCCGCCGGCCCACTCGCCGCCGCCCACACCACCAGTGCGTCCGCGCGCGGGAAGAGCCTCAGCCGGCCCGCCGCCGTCCGCGATCTCGTCGCCTTCATCGAGGCCCGCATGGCCGCCTACGACATCCCGGGCGTGGCCGTCGGGGTGCGTTACCGCGGCACCGATCACGCCTTCGGGCTCGGCGTCACGAACATCGCCGACCCGGCGCCGGTCGACGCGGACACCGTCTTTCGGGTCGCGTCCACCAGCAAGACCTTCACCGGCACCGCGGTCATGCGGCTCGTCGAGCGGGGCAGGATCGACCTCGATCGCCGGGTGCGCCACTACCTGCCCGATTTCCGGGTCGCCGACGAGCGGGCGTCCGAGCGGGTCACCGTACGCCAGATCCTGAACCACAGCGCCGGCTGGCTCGGCGACTTCTTCCTCGACACGGGCTCGGACGACGCGGCGCTGGCCCGCTATGTCGAGGGCATGGCGCGGCTGCCCCAGCTGACGCCGCCGGGCCAGGTCATGCACTACAACAACGCCGCGCTCAGCCTGGCCGGGCGCGTGATCGAGGCCGTCACCGGCACCACGTACGAGCGGGCGGTCCACGATCTGCTCCTCGCCCCGCTGCGCCTGGACACGTCGGCGTTCACCCTCGGCGAGCTGCCCGGCGCCACCGTGGCCGTGCCGCACCTGCCGGACGCCACGGGCGAGCTCGTGCCCGTACCGGCGGCGTTCGACATCCCACGCAGCATCAACCCGGCCGGCGGCCTGATCTCGAGTGCCCGGGACCAGCTGCGGTGGGCCGGCTTCCATCTCGGGGACGGCCGGGTGCCCGGCGGCGGGCGGCGGCTGCTGACCGAGCGGTCGCTGCGGGCGATGCGCTCGCGCCCGGGTCCGGGCGGCACGCTCTATGTCGAGATCGACGGCTTCGGCGTGACCTGGATGATCCGCCCGACGGCCGAGGGTCCCAAGGTGTTCCAGCACGGCGGCGACTGGGACGGGCAGCACTCCGGGTTCCTGATCGTCCCGGAGCGCGACTTCGCCCTGACCGTGCTGACCAACTCGGAGACCGGCCCGCTGCTGACGCTCGACCTCTTCGCCGACGACTGGGCGCTGGACCGCTTCCTGGGCCTGCACAACCTGCCGGCCGTCCCGCGGTCGCTGCCCGCCCGCGAGCTGGCCCCCTACGCCGGCAGCTACACCGCGCGGCAGATCGGCTTCCAGGGCGAGGAGGCCGCCGTCACCCTGGACATCGCCCCGGGCGACGGGCAGCTCGTGGTCAGCAGCGGCGGCGTCGAGGCGCTGCGGCTGGTGTTCTACCGCCGCGACCACGTGCTGGTGCTCTACCCGGACGGCTCCGAGCAGCACATCCGGGCGATCTTCGGGCGCGACGCCGACGGCGGCATCGCCTGGTTCCGTTACGGCGGCCGCCTCTACGTGCGCGGCCCGGCGACTCTGGCGGCCCGCTCCTCCGGCAAGCTCCCGAGGCCCGGCACCCTGCCCTACCCCGCGCGCTGAGCGAGGGCCCGCCGGTCGGCACGCAACCGGCGGGCCTCCACCGGGTCGGTCACGGGGATCGCGGCGAGGAGCTCCTTCGTGTACGGGTGCTGCGGCTGCTCGTACACGTCGGCGACCTCGCCCAGCTCCACCACCTGGCCGGACTGCATGACCGCGACCCGGTCGGCGATCTGCCGCAGCACCGCCAGGTCGTGCGTCACGAAGACCATGGTCAGACCCCGCTCGCGGCGCACGTCCTCGAGCAGCGCCAGCACCTGCGCCTGCGTGGTGACGTCCAGCGAGGAGACCGGCTCGTCGCACACGATCAGGCGCGGCGCCGGGGCCAGCGCCCGGGCGATGCCGACCCGCTGCCGCATGCCGCCGGAGAGCTGGTGCGGATAGCGGTCGTACCGGCCGGCGCCGAGGCCGACCCGTTCGAGCAGCCGCGTGGCCTCCTCGCGCGGCGTCGCGTGGCCCTGCAGCCGCAGCGGGTCGGCGATGCTCTCGCCCACGGTCCGCCGCGGGTTGAGCGACGACATCGGGTCCTGGAACACCATCTGCACCGAGCGGCCCCGCCGCTGCTTGATGTCCTTGCCGCCGAGCGTGATGCGGCCCGACGAGGGCGGGACGAGGCCGACCATCATCCGGGCGAGCGTGGTCTTGCCCGTGCCGCTCTCGCCCACGATGCCGAGCGTCTCGCCCTCGCGCACGTCGAGGCTGATGCCGTCGACCGCGCGGACGGGCGGTGAGCGGAAGCCGCGCTGCCGGAAGTGCCGCCGGACGTTCTCCACCCGGAGCAGCGGCGCGCCCGTGATCTCGCGTCGTGACGAGGGGCGGGGCACGGCGGCGAGCAAGGCCTTCGTGTAGCCGGCCTGCGGGGACACGAGCACGTCGTCCGTACGCCCGGATTCGACCGCCACGCCGCGGCGCATCACGACGACGTCGTCCGTGGCGCCCGCGACGACGCCGAGATCGTGGCTGATCAGCAGCAGGGCCGTACCGGTGGTGGTGCGTACCTCGTCGAGCAGGTCGAGGATCTGGGCCTGGACCGTCACGTCGAGGGCCGTGGTCGGCTCGTCCGCGACGATCAGGCGCGGCCGGCAGGCGAGCGCCATGGCGATCAGCGCGCGCTGGCGCATCCCGCCGGAGAACTGATGGGGGTACGCGTCCGCCCGCCGCTCGGCATCGGCGATGTGCACCTGCCGGAGCACCTCGACGGCCCGGGCCCGCGCGGCCTTCCGCGAAGCGCCGGTGTGCAGCCGGTAGACCTCGGCGATCTGGTGCCCGATGGTGTGGAACGGGCTCAGGGCGGTCAGCGGTTCCTGGAACACCATGGCGATCTCCGCGCCCCGCAGCGCCGGCGTGATCGGCTTGCCCGCGAACTCCAGCGTGCCGTCCACCGTCGCCCCGGTGTGCAGGCCGAGCAGGGCGAGGGCGGTGGCGCTCTTGCCCGAGCCCGACTCGCCGACGATGCCGAGCGCCCCGCCCTCGTCGAGGTCGAAGGAGAGCCCGTCGACGGCCGTCGTGGCGCCGAACCTGATCCGCAGGTCGCGGACCGACAACAGGGTCATGTGAGCTGCACTCTCGGGTCGACGGCGGCGTAGAGGAGGTCGGCGACGGCGTTGGCCACGACCACCAGGAAGCCGGTGAGCAGGATGACGCCGACGACCACCGGAAGGTCGATCTGGTTGACCGCCCCGACCAGGAGCTGGCCGACCCCGGGCAGGCCGAACATGGTCTCGGTCAGCACGGCGCTGGCCATGAGGGAGGCGAGGTCCATGGCGGTCAGCGTCACCAGCGGGACGAGGGCGCCGCGCAGGGCCCGGCTGCGCAGGATGCGGCGCTCCGGGAAGCCGTACGCCCGGGCTGTGCGCACGTAGTCCTCGCCGAGCGCCTGTTCGAGGCCGGCCCGGGTGAGCCGGGCGTAGGTGGCGGACAGGATCACGGCCAGCGCGATCCAGGGCAGGATCAGGTTCTGCGCCCATTGCAGGGGATCGGTGGTGAACGCGACGTACTGCGGGAAGGGCAGCCACTGCAGCCGGACGCAGAAGAGCAGCAGCAGGAACAGGCCGACCAGGAAGACGGGGACGGCGTAGCCCGCGAGGACCAGGCCGTTGACCAGCGGATCGAGGAAGCGGAAGCGGCGCAGCCCGGCGAGCGAGCCGGCGCCGATGCCCACAGCCACCGACAGGGTCTCGGCGCCGAGGGCGAGCGAGGCGGAGACGGGCAGGCGGTCGGCGAGCAGGGCGGTCACGGGCTGGTCGGTCTCGAAGGAGTAGCCGAGGCAGGGCGCCGGGCAGTGCCGCACGTCGGGGCCGGCCGGGTAGTCGCGGCCGGTGACCAGCCCTTCGAGGAAGTGCCAGTACTGGGTGAGTGCCGACTCGTCGAGGCCCATCGCGGCGCGCACGTCGGCGAGGCGCTCGGGGGTGCAGCCCTTGCCGCAGGTGAGCACGGCCGGGTCGCGCGGGGCGAGGTAGAAGAGGGCGTACACGATGGCGGAGAGGGCGAGCAGCACCAGCACGGCCCCGGCGACGCGGCGCAGCAACAGGCCGATCACCGCAGCACCTCGCTCGGCCGGATATTGAGCACCCGGCGCACGCCGTGGGCGATCATCGCAGCACCTCGCTCTGCCGGGGGTCGAGCACGCGGCGCACGCCGTTGGCGACCAGGACGAAGGCGAGCAACGTGACGAAGAGCAGCCCGCCGGGGATGAAGACGTAGAGCGGGTCGGCGCGGAACCACGTCGTCGCCGTGGACAGCATCTGCCCCCAGGACGGAGTCGGCGGGCGCACGCCGACACCCAGGAACGACAGGCCCGCCTCGCTGATCATGTTGCCGGGCAGGACCAGGGCGGCGTACGTGAGCACGGGCGCGGCCAGGCCGGGCAGGATCTCGCGCCGGGCCACCCGCAGCGGGCTCGCCCCGGACACGCGCGCCGCGGCGACGTAGTCCCGGGTCTTGAGCGACAGTGTCTCGGCGCGCGTGATGCGGGCGGTGCCGGCCCAGCCCAGCAGGGCGATGACCACGGCCAGCAGCACGGGCCGCGGCCACGACTGCGGCACCACGGCCAGCAGCGCGATCGCGAGCACCAGGCCGGGGAAGGCCAGGGTCAGGTCGGTGAGACGGCTGAGGACCGCGTCGGCGTACCGGCCGCCGAGGCCCGCCGCGACGCCGATGCCGACGCCCAGCAGCAGTTGCAGCACCAAGGCGGAGAAGGCGACGCCGAGCGAGACGCGGGCGCCGTGGACCACGCGGGCGAACAGGTCGCGGCCGGTGCCCGGTTCGACGCCGAGCCAGTGCTCGCCGCTGAGCCCGCCGAGCGCGCCGGTGGGGACGCCGCCGCGGGCCGAGTCGAGCAGGTCGTTGTGATAGGTCGTGGGGTCCTGCCCGGCGAGGGCCGTGAGCAGGGGCGCGGTCAGGGCGACGAGGACCATGACCGCGGCGGCGACCGCGCCCGTGAGGAAGGCGCGGTCGCCGAGCAGGCGGCGAAGAGTGATCACTTGACGGAAATTCGGGCCAGATCGTAGGTGCCGCGCCAGCCGTCCGGCACGGCGTTCTTGACGTTCTTGCCGAAGAGGTAGACGTCCTTCTCGTGGGTCAGCGGGATCGTCAGCGCGAGCTGTCCGAGCTTGGCGTCGAGGGCACCCCAGCGCTGCTGGGCCTGGGCCGGGTCGGTCAGGGCCTGGATCGCGTCGATCTCGGCGTTGACGGCCGGGTCGTCGTACTGGGCGAGGTTGAAGTTGCCGCCCGCGGTGATGATCTGGCGGCCGTCGAAGATCGGGATGAGGAACGGCCCGCCGGACGGCCAGTCGGCGCCCCAGCTCTGCAGCGACAGCCCGGGCTGGGTGCTGGGCTTGCCCGTGACGTCGCGGTAGGTACTACTGTCGATCGCGTTGAGCGTGACGGTGACACCGGCCTGCTTGAACGCCTCCTGCACGGCGGCGGCGACCTTCGGCCCGAGGCCGTTGGCGTCGTCGTTCTCGTGGGCGAGCTCGATGGTCAGTCCGCCCTGACCCAGCAGCTCCTTGGCCTTGGCCGGGTCGCCGTTCTCGCCCGCCGGGAAATAGTCGTACTGCTGATAGCCCAGCGCCTTCTGCGGGGGCAGGAAGGTGGTCGAGGGGCCGGCGACGGCACTGCCGCCGAGGGCGTTCACGACCGAGGTGCGATTGATCGCGTACGAGAGGGCCTGCCGCACCTTCACGTCGTCGAAGGGAGCCTTCTTGGTGTTGAAGGCGAGATAGGTGGTCGACGGGAACTCGCCGCGTGCGACCCGCTTCTCGAGCTGGCCGCCCGGGCCCAGCTGGGCGAGCTGCTCGGGGCCGACGACCGCGTCCGTGGTGACCGCGTCGGCGTCCTGTCCCGCCCCGGCGACGAGCCGCTGGTTGATGACGGCCGAGTCGAGGCCCGCGGTGACCTCGATGCGGTCGGGGCAGGCGTAGCGCAGCTCGTCGGCGTCGCGCTTCCAGTGCGGGTTGCGGACGAGCACGAGGCTCTTCTTGGGGTCGTAGCTCTCGACCTGGTACGGGCCGGAGGAGATCGGATGCTTCTCGTACTCCGTGCCGGTGTCCTTGGCCTTGGGCACGGGCGCGAACTGCGTGGCCGTGGCCAGGTAGGGGAAGTCGCCCTCGGGCTTGCGCAGCTTGAAGACGATCGTCCTGGCGTCGGGCGTCTCGATGGCCTTGATGCCGCCGGGCTGCTTGTAGGGCCCCTGGTAACCGGCCGCGCCGACCAGCCAGTCGCGCAGGTAGGGCGCGCCGCCGGGCAGTTCGGGCGCGAACGAGCGCTCGATGCCGTACTTCACGTCGGCCGCCGTGATCGGCGTGCCGTCCTCGAAGAAGATGTTGTCCCGCAGCTTGTACGTCCACGTCTTCGCGCCGTCCGACGGCTTGCCCAGATCGGTGGCCAGGTCGGGCGCGGGCTTCGTGCCGGCCTCGCCCTCGAGGCGGTTGCGGGTGGTCAGCGTGCGGAAGAGCAGCGACGGGATGTTGCCGCCGCCGGAGGTGTAGAGCCGCGCCGGGTCCAGGTGCGTGATGCCGCCCTGGTTGAGCACCGACAGCGTGCCGCCCTGACAGGTCGCCGGGTCGAACGCGGCGCCGGCGGAGGTGTCGTCGTCGCTGCCGGCCTGGCAGCCCGCGAGGGCCCCGGCCAGCAGCACGGCGGAGAGGGTGAGAGGAAGAGCGGTACGCATGGCGCACATTTTCCATAGGCTTGATAGGCAATGCAAGCCTGTCGATCACCGGTGTGACGCTACCCATAATTCCTATCGATTGAGTAGGCTGTGGCGCCATGAGGACCTCCGCGCTCGTCGCCTCCGGTGCGCTCACCCCCGCCCGGCCGGGATTCATCGGCGCCGAGGTCGACCTCGTGCCGGCCCAGCGGCTCGCCGCCGGCCGGGTGCCGCTTCGCCACGGCTTCCTCGAGGTACGCCCGTCCGGGCCGGTTGTCCTCAGCGGACCGCCGTCTCCGGGTGTCGCCGTGGCGCTGACCCGCATGACGGCCGACCTCGCCCTCGTCCCGGGCACTCTCACCGGTGGCGTCCGGGTGCACCTGGAAGCGGGGCTCGACGAGCGCGGCCTGCTCGGGCTGCCCCGCCGGTGGGCCCTCGCCCATGCGGTCGCCCCGGTGCTCGCCGCCGCGTTCGCCAACTCCCCGCTGCGCGACGGCCGGCCCACCGGCTGGCGTTCCCGGCGTCAGGCGTCCCGCGTCCTGCCCGCCGCCGCCGATGTCGCGGCGCACCTCGGCTCGGCGCACTTCCCGGTCAGCGCGCGCGGGCACCTGGCGATCGACGTGGCCGACGCACAGCCCGGCGACGGCTGGCAGGTCCCGGTCGCGGTGATCAGCGCACTGCTCGACGAGCCGCGGGCCGCCGTGCAGGCGCTGGGGGCCGTGGAGCCGCTGCGCGATCAGCCGGGGCTCTGGGAGCGGGCCGCGCGCGACGGGCTCAGCGATCCTCTCCTGGCGCGGGCGGCACGGCTGTGCTTCGTCGCCGCGTATGAAGGGCTGGCCCGGCAAGGGGTGGCCCGCGACACCCGCGACGCGGTGGCCGGCTTCCTCGACCGGTACGTGATGCGGGCCCGCTGTCCGGCCGACGACGTGCTCGCCTCCGCTTGATCATTCGCTACAGTCACGGGCATGTGGCGCGGCGGGGACTGGCGGGCTCTCGACAATCATGTGCGGCCGGACTTCCGCCGCACGGTCGTCTACGGGCTGCTCGCCCTGGCCGCCCTGATCACCGGGCTCGAAGTCGGCGGCGTGAGCTCGGCGTCGATGCGCGAGCGGCTGATCGCGTACGGGTGCGCTGTGCTCGTGGCCTTCTTCGGCATCGCCGCCAGCCGCACCGCGTCGCGCGAGGTGCACCGCATCAGCGTGGCCCGCGCCGGCGAGGTGGCCGCCACTCCGCTGCGGTTGATCGTGCTGCTCGGCGGCTACCTGATCGCCTTGTTCTCGGTCCTCGACCTGGTCGGCCTGGGCGTCCGCAACCTGCTGCTCGGCGGCGCGGTCACCGGCGTGATCCTGGGCCTGGCCGCCCAGCCGGTCCTGAGCAACCTGTTCGCCGGGCTGGTGCTGCTGTTCTCGCGCCCCTACGTGCCGGGCATCCGCATCCGCGTCATGTCGGGCGCGATCAACGGGCCGCTGGAGGGGGTGGTCGTGTCGGCGGGGCTGCTCTACACGGTCCTCGAAACCGACGACGGGCCGCTCAACATCCCGAACAATGTGCTGCTGGCCTCGGCTGTGGGCCCGGCTCCTGACTCCCCTTCCTCCCCGTCGTCGCCTGACGACGCCGACCTGCACCTGGCCGACCAGGTCGGGGCGGCGACCGGTGCCGTCGCTTCCGCTTCCCCTTCCACCGGCCCCTCCGTCGCGGTTTCCGGAGACGACACCACCCGGCCTACGTCGGCGCCCGCCAAGGACGAGGAGTGACGGGACACGCGGCCTTCGGCCGGCGGGCCACCTTCGCGATCGAGGTGGGCGGCCCGCCCGCCTACGTCGTGGAAGCGGGCGCGACCGAGGCGACCAGCGTGCGCGAGGTGGACGTCTGGGCGGACGGCCGAAGGCTCACCTGCCACGACAACGCCGCCTACGTGCCGACGCTGGTGCCCCAGCTGCGCTCCGCCGCCGACCTGGTCCGGCAGCGAGCAGTCCCGGCCTGCCCGTTTCCCGGGCGGTCACCCGCCGAGGTGTTCGACTGCCTGAGCGCCAACGACACCGGGTTCGCCCAGCGCTTCTGGCTGCTGCGTCACTGGGACGAAATCCTGGACAACGTGGAAACCTACGCCTGGCTCGGCGACCAGCTGGTGATCACCGGCCGCATCCGGCAACCGGCCCAGCCCGACGTGTTCGTGGCGCCGGTGGACCCGGCCGAGTTCGTGGCCACCCTCGACGAGGCTGTCGCCCTCCTGGCCGGCTGAGCCGAGCCGGCATCTGTCGCGCGACGGCGCCGGCCGGCGGGGACGCCCACGATTCGCCTCACCTCGAAGCCGGTGAGAGCCACCGGCTGTTCGTGCTTGACCCGCTCAGCCGCCGCCCGGGCAACGGTCTGCTGCGCCGCCTCCCACGCGTCGTAGAAGTCGAATCGCCGAGCCGCGTCGGCCCGCCGTCGGCCCGGCCGTGCGGGCCATGTCGCTCATCAACCGTCGGGCGGAGCATCAGGATCGTACCAAGGGCCAGTTCTCCTCGTAAGTGCCGCGATGGCCAGTAGCGTCCAGCGGTCATCGGGAACTCATCCCATACGTCTCTAAGTCCACGGCTCGTTGAAGGGAGCGGCATGAGCGCACGGCATGACGGGGTTGACTCGTCAACGGTGAGTTCCGCAGTGGACTCGAGCCGCTCCTCGTCAGAGGAGAACTCCGGCATGTCGAGGATGGGCAAATGGGCGGCTGTGGTGCTCATGGTGCAGTTCGCCATCATCGTCGGGGGAATCGCCGGCCTTCTGGTGCGCGCCAGTGCGGCAGACATCCCGACTTCCATCCTTGGCGGCGGGGGAGCTTTCGCACCCGCGCTTTTCGTACTGCTCGGGATCGCTCACTACACCCAGCGATGAATCCTGGGTGAAGAGAGCGAACGAAGCAAGGCCGAGGCCATCAGTCAGCCGGTCGAAGCTTGGCAAGCCGGTACATGTGGCGAGCCACGAAGGATGATTGCGGTGCGTCCGTCCCTTGCCTCAAGCCTTTCCGGAAAGTTCGAGCGGGTCGGCGGTCAGGGTGTCGCAGCGGACGAAGGCCAGGTTGATCGTCACGTCGGTGAACCACAGGACCGGGAGGGTCAGGGGCGGCGGCTGGTCCGGGGTGAAGGTGACCGGGATCAGGCCGAAGAGCTTGCCCTGGAACTTCGGGGTGTAGAAGCGGACGTGGCCGTCGGTGGTGAGCTCGTTGCTCTCGATCAGGGTGGTGCGGCCGCCGGCCTCGGGGATGGTCAGCGTGAAGGGCTTGTTGACGGCCTTGTCCATGTCGAAGCGGAGTGCCTTGAGGATGCCTTCGGCGGTGGGGAGGTCGGCGACGCCGACGTAGGTCGAGTTGTACATGGTCAGCGACGCCGTTTCGAGGGTGCCGCCGCGCAGTGAGACCTGGGGGACGTCGCCGGGGGCGGCTTTCTTGTGCACCCGGGGGCCGAGGCAGGGGATGTCGTCGCCGGCCGAGGGGGAAGGTGTCGCGCTGGGGGAGCGCTGCGCTGACCGGCTGGGGGACGGGCTCGCGCTGGTAGGGGGACGGGTGGCGGACGGGGTCGCCGTGGGGGACGACGACGGGGACGGCGACCGCGACGGGGACGCGGACGACGACGGGGACTGGGACGGGGGATCGGGCAGGAGGGGGTCGAGGAGGTCGCCGATGCCGCCGACTATGTTGCCGAGGGGGTCGCCGGGGTCGTCGCTGGTGGTCTTGCTGGGAGTGGGCGACGCGGAGGCGGGTGCGGAGCGGGAGGCGGAGGGC
This sequence comes from Symbioplanes lichenis, assembly GCF_030709675.1. Taxonomy (GTDB): domain Bacteria; phylum Actinomycetota; class Actinomycetes; order Mycobacteriales; family Micromonosporaceae; genus Actinoplanes; species Actinoplanes lichenis. The sequence continues at coordinate 371,436 of NZ_JAUZQD010000002.1, read as the reverse complement.
TTCGGGGACGGCTTCTTCGCGGACGGCGACGGCTTCGTCGACGGGGGCGGAGACGGCTGGGTGGTCTTGGCGGTGGTCGAGCGGGACGGCAGGCCTTCCGGGCACTCGGCGGCGCGCGCGGGGACGCGGCCGCCGGCGACCACGAGGCCGCCGGCCACCAGGGGGACGAGCGTGATGACCAGTGCCTTCCTGGTCACGTCACCGCGCGGCCCGGGGTCGTCGGGGGCCGGGGGGAAGGACTGGGTGTCGTTGTCGCGGAAGCCCGGGACGATGCCGGTGTCCGGGTCGGGCGGCGCCCCGTAGGGCAGCTCGGCCGCCGGGACCGAAGGCGTGGCCGGGGAGAGCGGCACGGTGTCGTCGGGAGCAGGGGAAGGGGCGGTGGAGGGCGGTGCGGGCGATACCCGCCGCGGGGGCGACCAGGCCAGCACGAGGGCCCCGCCGGTGATGCCGAGCAGCAGGCCGAGGACGAACCCGCCGAAGTTGAGGCCGACCAGCGAGTACACGGCGGTGAGCAGGCCGATGATGCCGTAGAAGAGGCGCTGGCCGGGGGAGACCCAGGTCAGGATGCCGCAGAGCAGCAGCAGCGCCGGCAGCAGGTAGGACAGGAAGCCCTGCGGTCCGAAGTGCACCTCGAGGTCGCCCAGCGACTGGTTGGCGCTGAGGAACATCTCGAGGCCGGCCAGCAGGAGCAGCAGCCCGCCCCAGAACGGCCGGGTGCGCCGCCAGTGACGGAAGCCCGCCGCGGTGATCAGTGGAGCCACGTGCCCCTCCAGAGCAGGGAACGGGCCTGCGGAGGGCCTGTCCTGTCGGTCGCGGCGTCGCCGAGGCGAGGTCCAGGTTTCGCGTCGCAAGGGGGGCGGGCGGTCGCATACCGGTGTTGTATGCGGCCGTTCGCGCCGCGCGGCGAGGCGGAAGCTGGGGCCGCCGCAGGCCGTCGTGATCGGCAGGACAGGCCCTTTGGACGTCCGCGGGCCCGGGGGAACTGGGTCAGAAGCACTCGGCGGGCTTGCCGTCGGCGGCGACGTTGACCTTCAGGTTGAGGCCGTTGAGGGTGAACGAGCCGGCCGTGGTGGACACGGCGGTCTGGCGCAGGCCGGCGATGGTCACGTGCTCGGCCTCCTGGCCGAACATGCCGGTCTGGCCGTGCGCGTCCGGGCCGCCCGCCTTGAGGGTGGAGGCGTCCTGGCCGATGTTGATGTCGGTGAACGTCGCGTCGCCGCTGAGCTCGCTGACGCCGATGAGCAGGTTGGTCGCCTTGGCCGGCTTGCCGTCCTCGCGGCCGGCCCGGATGGTGAGGCTGACCGGGGCGCCGGGGATCTTGACCGACTGGCAGAGGTTGGTCAGCTTGCCGTCCGCGATGCCCGAGATGGCGACCGGGATCTCGGTGCCGTCGACCTTCTTGACCGTGCCGCCGTACTGCGAGAAGCCCTCGCCGTCGAGCTCGTCGGCCGAGATCTTGAACGACTGGCCGGACACGGAGAACGAGGCGGCGAACGCCCCGTTGGCCATGCCGACGACCAGTGCGGCCACCGCGGCGCCCGGGACCGCCGTCCAGATCATGAAGCGACGCCAGTTGGTGCGACCGTACTCCTGGCCGCCCTGCGCTTCCTTCACCGCATCCTCCTGTGAGCGATCGGCCGCGCGAGGGGGCCGGCCGGTAACGTGCGGGAAATGTTGCTCCTACTCGCCGGTAGCGAACAAGGGGCACGGCTACTGGCCGGTAACGTGCCATTTCCAAGATCGCTCACTGACGGTCACATCCACGCGCGGCGATACCGGTTCCGGGCGTGTGACCGTCACCACACGTGAGCGCCGTCAGCGTTGGTAACGAATCGATAACGACCTTCAGCTGCCGTCCAGGAACGGACGTTCAGATCGGGGCGTAACCTGCCGAACCGGAACATGTGAGCGAGCTGGTGGGGGAGCGGGCACGGCTGCGGGCCCTGCACGAGTACCAGCTGCTCGACCAGCCCGCCGGCGACGAGCTCGAAGCCGTCGTCCGGGTCGCGGCCGCCGTGGCGGGGGTGCCGACCGCCACGCTCAACCTCATCGACGAGAACCGGCAGTGCCAGCTGACCACCACCGGCTTCGCGGGCGGCGACTCGGCCCGGACCGACTCCATGTGCGCGGTGCACTTCCTGCACGGCGACTTCGTGTGGGTGCGCGACGCGCGTGAGCACCCCATGTTCGCCACCAATCCGTGGGTCACCGGGCTGCTGGCCGACGTCCGCTTCTACGCCTCGGCGCCGCTCGTCACGCCGCAGGGCCACGCGCTGGGCAGCCTGTGCGTGTTCGACGCCGAGCCGCGCGACCTCACGCCGGCGCAGATCGACCGGCTCCAGGACCTCGCCCAGGTGATCCTCGCCCTCTTCGAGCGCCGCCGGCAGGCCCGGATCAACGGCGAGCTTCTCGTCTCCGCGGAGGCCCAGCACCACGCGCTCGAGCAGGCGCACACCGACCTCGCCGCCACCAACGCCGAGCTGCTCCGCTCCAACACCGAGCTGGAGCACTTCGCCGGGGTCGTCAGCCACGACCTCGCCGCGCCCCTCGCCGTCGTCGGGGGCTACCTCGAGCTGCTCGGCGACGAGTACGGCGCCGTCCTCGACGAGCAGGCCCAGCAGTGGATCACCGCCGGGGCGCGCGCCGTCGCCCGGTCGCAGGGGCTGATCGACGCGCTGCTGCAGTACGCCCGCGCAGGCAGCTCGCCCTGCCGCCGTACGGAAGCCGATCTGTGCGAGGTCGCGGAGCAGGCGCTGATGGACCTGCGCGACGTCATCGGGTCCTCGGGCACGGCCGTGACCGTCGCCCCGGGCCTGCCGCACCTGGCCGGCGACCCGGTCCTGCTGCGCCAGCTGATGCAGAATTTGATCGGCAACGCGGTCAAGTACCGGCGCCCGGACGAGCCCGCCCGCGTCCGCGTCGCCGCGCAGCGTCGCAGCGGCGCGTGGCTGATCACTGTCACCGACAACGGCATCGGCATCCCCGGCGCCGACCGGGACCGGGTGTTCGAGATGTTCACCCAGGTCGACAACCGTACGGCCGGCTTCGGGGTGGGCCTGTCGACCTGCCGGCGCATCGTCGAGCGGCACGGCGGCCGGATCTGGGCCGAGGCCGCGCCCGGCGGGGGCACCACCGTCGCGTTCACCCTCCCGGAGGCCTGAGCGATGGGCACGTTGCAGCGCCGCGTTCCGGCCGGGTGCGTGCTGCTGCTCGTGCTCTTCGCGGCGTTCGCCGTGGCCCAGGGCGTCGTCACCGACCGGCTGCAGACCCGGCACACCGCCCGCGCGGCCCGCGCCGAGGCGGCCCGCGACGCCAACATCGCGGTGCTGCAGCACCTGACGGACGCGGAGACCGGCGTGCGCGGCTTCCAGCTCACCGGGCACCAGGACTTCCTCGACCCGTACGAGCAGGGCCGCGCCGGCGCGTTCGAGGCCTTCGCCGCCGTCGCCGCCGCCACCACCGACCCGGACGTGCTGCGCCTGCTGGACGAGGAGCGCGCCGCGGCCGCCCGCTGGCTCTCCGCCTACGGCAACGTGATCGTCGTCGGGGGCGCCGCCGACCCGGTGCCCCAGCAGGGCAAGGACCTGTTCGACCGGATCCGGCGGGCCAACGCCGCCGTGGACGCCGCCATCCGCGCCCGGCAGCACGCGACCGCCGCCGCCGACCGCCGCGAGTCCCGCCTGACCCAGCTGCTCTTCGCGGGCGCCGGCGGCGTGCTGCTGCTCGGCGCGCTGGGCCTGGGTTTCTGGGGCTACCGGTACGTCCTCGCGCCCCTGGACCACGTCCGGCTCACCCTGCGCCGGCTGGCCGGGGGCGAGCTGTCCGCGCGGGCCGTCCCGTCCGGGCCGGCGGAGATCCGGACGCTGATCGGCACGCTCAACCACCTCGCCGCCGAGACCGAGCGCCTGCACGCCGCCGACGCCGCCCGGCTGCTGCGCACGGACCTGCGCCAGGCCGTGGCCCTGGAGCTGCGCGAGCACATGCACCCCGGCGCCACCGCCCGCCGGGTCGCCGCGATGATCGGCGAGGCCCTGCACGCGGACGCCGTGCACGGGCGCATCGTGCTCGGCGACGACCAGGTCGCCGACGTCACGTGGCCGGCGCGGGCGGCGGCGCTGTCCGCGCGTACCGTCCAGGATGTCGTCGCGGGCGAGCCGGGCGTGCCCCGCGACGTCCCGCACCAGGTGGGCGCGATCGCCGTGGCGCTGGCCGGCGACGCCGACTGCCCGCCCGGCCTGCTCTACGTGGTGCGGCGCGACCGGCCGCACTGGGCCGACGACGAGCGCCGGCTGCTCGCCGCCCTGGCCCGCGAGATCGACCACGCCGCCCGGCTGCAGCGCCTGCACGACCGGCAGAACCGGCTGATCCGCGACCTGCGCGTGCTCGACGAGCGCAAGGACGCCTTCGTCGCCACGGTCACCCACGAGCTGCGCACGCCGCTGACCAGCATCCTCGGCTACACGGAGATGCTCGCGGACGGCGACGGCGGCGCGCTGAGCCCGCTGCAGGAGCGCGGCGTCACGGCGATCCTCCGCAACGCCCACCGGCTGCAGGCCACGGTCGCGGACCTGCTGCTGCTCGACGCCTCCGGCACACCCGGGGAGGCGGCCGCCCCGGTGGATCTGGCCGCCGTGGCGGGGGGCCTGCACGCGGAGTACGCCGCTCAGGCGCGTACGCGGGAAATAGGCTTTTCGGGTGAAGCCGCAGCCGCCTGGGTCAAGGGTGATGGCCGCCGCCTCGAACGGGCGCTGCGCAACCTGCTCGACAACGCGCTCAAGTTCACGGGCCCGGGCGGCAGCGTCAGCTACCGCGTCACGGTGACGGGCGACACCGCGACGCTGACCGTGACCGACACCGGCATCGGGATCCCGGCGGGCGACCTGGCCGGCCTGTTCACGCCGTTCCATCGGGGCGCCAACGCCATGGACCAGGCGGTGCAGGGCCCGGGCCTGGGGCTGGCGATCGTGCGGACGATCGTGAGCGAGCACGGCGGCGAGGTCCGGGCGGCCTCCACCCTGGGTACGGGCAGCACGTTCACGATCACGCTGCCGCTGACCGCCGTGCCGGCCCCCGTCGCCACCGGCTGACTCCCGCGCCGCACCCGTTTCGCACTCCGCCGGCCCGACGCTGGGAACTCCGAAGATCAAGGAGAGCTCATGCGTCGTCTCGTCCTCGCTGCCGTTCTGGCCGCCGGTGTCGCCCTGCCCACCGTGACGGTGGCCACCTCCGCCTCCGCCGCGCCGCCGGCCGTGGCCAAGAAGAAGCACGCCGCCACCACCGTCTTCGCCGCCGCGGGCACGGTCACCGCGGTCGACGCCACGACCCTCACCCTCTATGCCAAGGGCGGCACCAAGAACGTCCGCCGCCAGACCGTCACCGTGGCCGTCACGACGACGACCAAGCTGCGCGTCAACGGGCACAAGGCGACCCTCGCCGACATCGCCGTGGGCTACCGCGTCGAGGTGGCCGGGCGGGGCGACGGGACGACGTGGACCGCCGTGGTGCTCGCGGCCAAGGGCAAGGCCGCCGAGCCGGCGCCCGTGGTCACACCGGCCCCGGCCCCCTCGCCCTCGCCCTCGCCGTCGCCGTCGGCCGAGCCGGGCGACGACGACTGATCAGGTCACCGGGCCCGGCGCCACGTCGTGTTCATGACCGAGGCGCGCGGCGTTTCACCGGCGGGTCGATACTGGCGGCGTGACGGACTCCGACGTCGCCGCGTTCGAGCGGGACCTGCTGCGCAACCTCAGCCACCAGCGCGGCACCACGCGCGAGTCGGCGAGCGCCCAGGACATCTACCAGGCCCTCGCGATCACCGTGCGCGACCGGCTCGTCGAGCGGTTCACCGCGACCGCCGCCCGGCACTACGCGGCGAACCCGCGGTTCGTCTACTACTTGTCGGCCGAGTACATGCTGGGCCGGCAGCTGCCGCAGAACCTGCTCTATTCCGGTACGCGGGACCTCGCCGCGCAGGCGCTCGAACGGCTCGGCTTCGACCTGGGCGAGCTGGAGGGGCTGGACGTCGAGCCGGGGCTGGGCAACGGCGGGCTCGGGCGGCTGGCCGCGTGCATCCTGGACGCCCTGGCCACCGGCGACGTGCCCGCGGCCGGCTACGGCATCCGCTACGACTTCGGCATCTTCAAGCAGGAGTTCCAGGGCGGCGCGCAGGTCGAGCGGCCCGACGACTGGGCCTTCCACGGCAACCCGTGGGAGTTCCCCAACCCCGACGACCAGGTGAGCGTCGGCTTCTACGGCACCGTGACCGACGGGGTGTGGCAGCCCGGCGAGTACGTGCTCGGCGAGCCCAGCCACATGCTGGTCCCCGGCTACGGCACCGGGACGGTCAACCTGATCCGGCTCTGGCGGGCCAGGGCCAGCCGGGCCGCGTTCGACCTGTCCCGCTTCGGCGCCGGCCAGTACGGCGAGGCCGTCGACACGATCGTCCGCTCCGAGAACATCAGCAAGGTGCTCTACCCCGACGACAGCACGGCCATGGGTCGCGAGCTGCGGCTCAAGCAACAGCACTTCCTGGTGACGTGCTCGCTGCGCGACATCGTCCGGCGCTACCGGCTGCGCAACACCGGCTGGGACGACTTCGGTGCCAAGGTCGCGATCCAGCTCAACGACACGCACCCTGTGCTGGCGATCCCCGAGCTGATGCGGATGCTGGCCGACGAGGAGAAGCTCGGCTGGGACAGGGCGTGGCGGATCACGCGCGAGGTGTTCGCGTACACCTGTCACACGCTCTTGCCGGAGGCCCTCGAGACCTGGCCGGTCGCGCTGCTGGAGCGGCTGCTGCCCCGGCACCTGGAGATCATCTATCGGATCAACCAGCAGTTCCTCGACGAGGTGGCCACGCGCTACCCGGGCGATGTGGGCAAGTTGCGCGAGCTCTCGCTCATCCAGGAGGAGCCCGAGCGCCGCGTCCGCATGGCGCACCTCGCCGTCGTCGGCAGCACCGCGGTCAACGGCGTCGCCGAGCTGCACTCGCGGTTGCTGCGCGAGACGACGCTGCGCGGGTTCGCGGAGCTGTGGCCGGAGCGGTTCCGCACCGTCACCAACGGCGTATCGCCGCGGCGCTTCCTGCTCATCGCCAACCCGCGGCTCAGCGCCCTGATCAGCGAGCAGCTCGGCGGGGACGAGTGGCTGACCGATCTCGATCGGCTGGCCGGGCTGGCCGAGGTCGCCGGGGACGCCCGCTTCCAGGACCGCTGGCGTGAGATCAAACGGGCCAACCGCCGTGACCTGGCCCGTTATGCGCGGGCCGCCACCGGCGTCGCGCTGGATCCCGAGGCCATGGCCGACGTCATGATCAAGCGGTTCCACGAGTACAAGCGGCAGCTGCTGCGGGTCCTGCACGTCATCACGCTGATCAACCGCATCCGTGCCGGCCGCACCGGCGACCTGGTGCCCCGCTCGATCGTCTTCGGCGGCAAGGCGGCCCCGAGCTACACCGCGGCCAAGCGCGTGATGCGGCTCGCCAACGCCGTCGCCGACGTGGTCAACAGCGACAAGACCCTGTCCGCGTACGTGAGAATGGTCTTCCTGCCCGACTACAACGTCTCGCGCGCCGAGCTGATCATCCCCGCCGCCGACCTGTCCGAGCAGATCTCCCTCGCGGGCAAGGAGGCCTCCGGGACCAGCAACATGAAGCTGGCCCTCAACGGCGCCCTGACCATCGGCACCCTCGACGGCGCCAACGTCGAGATCCGCGACCGCGTCGGGGCGGACAACTTCTTCCTGTTCGGCCTCGACGTCCCCGGCGTGACGGCGCTGCGCGAGAAGGGCTACCGGCCCCGCGACTACTACGACCGGGACGAGGAACTGCGCGCCGCCGTCGACTTCGTGGCCTCGGTGGCGGCCGGGTCGCTGCGCGAGATCGCCGACGACCTGCTCCACCACGACGAGTACCTGACGATGGCCGACTACCGCGCGTACGTGGACTGCCAGGACGAGGTCGCCCGGGCCTGGACCCACCGCGACGACTGGACCCGCCGCTCGATCCTCACCACCGCCCGCAGCGGCTTCTTCTCCGCCGACCGCACGGTCGCCGACTACCGCCGCGAGATCTGGCACGTCGACCCGCTCTCAGCAAACTGACCGCAAGCGTTCATCGCCGTCCCAGGCCCGCCCGCTACGGTCGCGGCCATGTCCGTCACCGACCTCGTCACCGATCTCGTCGAACGGCTCGGCGGGCCCGGGGCAGGCCTGGCCGTCGCCCTGGAAAATCTGTTCCCGCCGATCCCGAGCGAGGTCATCCTGCCGCTGGCCGGCTTCACGGCCAGCCAGGGCTCGCTGTCGCTGGGGAGCGCGATCTTCTGGACGACGCTGGGCTCGGTGGTGGGCGCGGTCGCTCTCTACTACGTGGGCGTCGCCCTGGGCCGCGACCGCATCCGGGCCGTCGCCGCCAAGCTGCCGCTGGTCAAGGTGTCCGACATCGATCGCACCGAGGCCTGGTTCGTCAAGCACGGCGTCAAGGCGGTCTTCTTCGGCCGCTTCATCCCCGTCTTCCGCAGCCTGATCTCCATCCCGGCCGGCCTCGAACGCATGCGCATGAGCACGTTCCTGCTCTGCACCGCCGCGGGCAGCCTGATCTGGAATACCGTCTTCATCCTGCTCGGCTACGGCCTGGGCGAGAACTGGTCGCGCATCGAGGGCTGGGTCGGCACCTACCAGTACGTGGTCATCGCCTTCTGCGTCATCGCCGCGGCCTGGTTCGTCGTCAGCCGCGTCCGCCGCCGTCGCCGCCCCGAGCCGGCCGGCACCCTCTACGGCACCCGCCGCCCTACGCCGGAGGACTAGGGTCGCTTCCCGCAGCGCGGCCCGGACGGGTTCGTGGGCGAGCGGAGGCACCTCCCCGGGCCGGAACCAGCGGATCTCGTCGTGCTCCTCGGGGGCGGCGTTCACCGGTGTCCCCTCCCAGTCCTCGACCAGCCAGGCGCTGAAGCGCACGGAGTCCACCCGCAGCCGGCACAGCGGGGTCGCCGACCCGGGCTCGATCCGCACGTCCAGCTCCTCGTCCAGCTCCCGGGCGAGCGCGGCGAGCTCGGTCTCGCCCGGCTCCATGTGGCCGCCGGCCAGGTCCCACACGTCCGGGTGGACAGGGCGGTCCGGACTCCGGTGGACGAGCAGGACCTGACCTTCGCGAACCAGTGCCCCGATGACAATCCGAATCATGGCCGGAATCGTGGCACGACGGGCGCCGGGGTGTGACGCACGAGTCGGTCTGAGCGGCGGGCTCGCGGGTTATCCCATGGTCATGACGTGGGAGCCGACACAGACCGATCCGCTGTTCCTCATGGCCATGGATCACCGGGACTCGTTCGGGCGGACGCTGTTCGGGGTGGAGGGCGACGAGCCGACCCCCGAGCAGGCGCAGGCCATGCGGGATGCCAAGCGGCTGATCTTCGAGGGGCTGCGGCTGGCCGCGCCGCGGCTCGGGGCCGGGCGGGCCGGAGTCCTCGTCGACGAGGAGTACGGGCAAGGGGTTATCGAGGCGGCGCGGGGAAGCGTCGTGCTCGCGGTGCCGGTCGAGGCCAGTGGGCAGGAGTGGTTCAGCACGCAGTACGGCAGCCAGTGGATCGAGCACGTCGAGGCGATCCGGCCGGACTACGCCAAGGTGCTCGTGCGGGACAACCCCGGTCTGCCGGTCGGGCAGCGGGAGCAGCAGTTCGACCTGCTCGCCGACGTCACCGAGCAGCTGCGCAAGATCCAAGTGCCGCTCCTGTACGAGCTGCTCGTCCCGCCCGCCGGCGACGAGCGGGCCCTGGACGCGTACGCCTATGACCGTGATGTCCGCCCGGAGCTCGTGACGCGGGTCATCGCCGACAACCAGGAGCACGGGGTGACGCCCCGGATCTGGAAGGTCGAGGGGCTCGAGACCCGCGAGGCGGCCCGGGAGGTCGCGGCGCAGGCCGCCAAGCAGCAGGCCGATCTCGTCGTGCTCGGGCGCGACGCGCCGGCCGACCGGCTCCACCACTGGCTGGAGGTGGCGAGCGCCACGGAGGGCTTCGTGGGGTTCGCGATCGGGCGCAGCATCTGGGAGGACGTCCTGCGCGGCGAGGCGCCGTCGGCTGAGGCGATCGCCACACGGTTCCTCGGCTTCGCCGAGCACTGGCGCATCTAAGATTTCCGGAGTGGATCCTCTCGACAACCCGGTCTGGGCCGCGCTCACCGGCCCGCAGGAACGTTTCGGCCGCCGGCACGGGCGGGCGGCCCGGTTCGACCCGGAGGTCAGCCCGTTCGCGGCCCTGGACGACCCGGGCGACGCCGCCGCCTGGGACGACCTGCGGAAGCTGGTCGAGCCCGGCGAGCGGGTCATCGTGGCCGCGCCCGGGCTCAAGGTGCCGGACGGCTGGGAGGGCGACGAGCTGCCCGGCTTCCAGCTGGTCGGCCCGGACTGTCGCGGGGCGCCCGCGCCCGGCTCGGTCGAGCTCGGGGCGGCCGACGTGCCCGAGATGCTCGACCTGCGCGAACGCACCCGGCCCGGCCCGCTGCTGGCCCGCACGGTCGAGCTCGGCGGCTACCGCGGCTTCCGGCGCGACGGGGTGCTGGCCGCCATGGCGGGACGCCGGATGCACGTGCCCGGATGGGTCGAGATCAGCGCGGTCTGCACCGACCCGGCCTTCCGGGGCGAGGGGCTGGCGACGCGCCTGATCGCGGCGGTCACCGACGGCATCCGGGCGGACGGCGAGCGGCCGTTCCTGCACGTCGCCGGCGACAACACCGCCGCGATCAGGCTCTACGAGCGTCTGGGGTTCGCCGTGCGTACGCCGGTGAATTTCTCCGGGGTGACTCCCCGCTAGCGCAGGCCGTTGCGGCGGGCGACCAGGACGGCGAGGTCCTGGTCGTCGGTGATGACGCCGTCCATGCCCAGGTCGATGACGCGTTGCAGGATGTGCTCGTCGTCGACCGTGTAGGGGACGACCTTCAGGTGGTCGCGGCGCTGGAGGACCGGGACGGGCGGGCCGAAGTAGTAGTCGGGGCTCTGCCGCAGGTACCAGTCGGGGTCCGGGGCAACCGGTTGCGCGGGGTCGTGGACCTGCCAGTTGGCCGAGACGGTCGAGGCGCCGGCCGCGCGGACCAGCTTGCCGACGTCGCGGAACTTCCACCAGTCGAGGCCGCCGGTCCAGGGGCTCTTGACGCTCGGGTCGCCCCAGACCGCCGCGAGGGAACACTCGTCGGCGAGGGACTTGCACTCCTCCGGGCCGTACTGCCAGATCAGGGCGACCGTCGCGATGCGCGGGGCGATCGTGCGGGCCCGGCGGATCGTGCGCCAGTCGAAGGACTGGATCGTGGCGCGGCGCTCGAAGCCGGCCGCCGTGATGGCCCGGGTCAGCTTGCTTGTGAACGTGGCGTAGCCGGCCGTGTCCGCGGGCGTCAGCGGGCTGAGCTTCGTCTCGATGTTGAGCCTGATGTCCGTACGCCCGGAGGCGCGCACCGCCGCGAACACCTCGTCCAGCGTGGGGATCCGCTCACCCGGCACCGGGACCTGGCCGGGCAGGCCGGTCCTCGTGCCGCAGTCGATCGTCTTGAGCTGGGCGAGCGTGAGGTCGTGGATGAGCCGGCCGACATAGACGGCGCTGCCCGTGTCGATGCAGTGGCCGGGGTCGATGGTCCGGTCGTGCGTGACGACCAGCACGCCGTCCTTCGTCACGCCGGTGTCCATCTCGAGGGTCGACACGTCGCGGTTGGCGAGGGCGTTGCGGAAGGCGGCGAGGGTGTTCTCGGGGCGGGTGGCCCGGCCGCCGCGGTGGGCCTGGATGTCGAACGGCGACGGGTACGCCTTCGGGAGTTCCTTCTTCAAAGACGCGAGCACGCCGCGCAGCACGTCCGGACAGTCGGTGATCAGCCCGTCCACGCCCAGGCCGATCATGTCGCGCATCACGGCCGGGTCGTCGACGGTCCACGGGATGACCTCGATCCCCGCGCGGTGGGCGCGGCGGACCATGGCCTTCGTCACGTACGGGTCGTAGCCGCCCGTCGCACGCGGCCACCCGTACACCGGGGAGAACGCGTCCGCGCCGAACGACCGGATCGCCGCGATCGGGTCGCCGCCGAAGTCGTCGATGTCGAGCCCGCCGAGCCACGGAGAGGCGCCGGGCTGCCCGGTCTGCAGGAAGTCGCGGTTGGTCAGGGCGACGACGGGCAGGCGCGGCTCCACGCGGCGCATCAGTTTCAGGGCGCCCCAGTCGAAGCTCTGGATCGTGACCTGGCGCAGCAGCCCGGCCTTGCGCACCTCGGCGGCGACGACACGCACGAACTGCTCGCGCGGCGCGGTCTCCTGCGGGGCGCCGGCCTCCACCTTGGTCTCGACGTTCAGCTTGACGCCGGTGGCTGCGTACGTGTGAATCAGGTCGAAGACCTCGGACAGCAGCGGCATGCGCGCTCCCGGCACCGCGACCTGCGCCGGGAAGCCGGCCAGCTGCGCACCGCAGTCCATGCTCCGGACCTGCGCGAGGGTCAGGTCCTTGACGAAACGCCCGGCGTACGCGGTCCCGCACTTCCGCGCGTCGACCTTGCGATCGTGCGTGACGACCGCGGCGCCGTCCTGGGTGATCTGCACGTCGAGCTCGAGCGTGCTGACGCCCAGGCGCAGGGCGTTGCCGAAGGAGGCGAGGGTGTTCTCCGGCCGCAGCGCGAGGCCGCCGCGGTGGGCCTGCAGATCAAATTCTTTCCCGGGTACGGCCGCAGCGGCGGGCGTGGCGGCCACCGTCGCCAGGACGACGGCCGCCGTGGCCAGCGCGGCAGTGAAACGTCTCGATGCCATGCCCGGAACCTAGCGGGGCGTGGCATCGACGGACGTGAACGAGAGGCGAATTCGCTCCACTCGGTGGTTCGTGCTTCCGCCGCGGCGCGCCGCTCAGTTCTTCTTGCGGACGCGGGTCGCCGCTCAGTTCTTCTTGGGGACGCGGGTCGCCGCTCAGTTCTTCTTGCGGACGCGGGTTGCCACGAAACCGAGGAGCACGACGGCGACCAGGACCCAGATCCACCATGTCGCCGGGCCGTCGTCGTCCTCGTCCCCGCTGGGCTCGGCAACGACAACGGCCTGCGAGCTCGGCGCGAGGCTCGGCGCGACACTCGGGGCCGGGCTGGCTGTTGCGCTCGGCGTGGCGGAGGTGGGGGCCCCCGGTTTCAAGACTACTAGCGGGGCGGGGTTGTCGGGCTCGTCCTTGCCCTCCTCCTGGATCTCGATCCAGCGCGACACCTCGCCGTCGCCGTACGTCTCCAGGGTCTTGAACGACAGCCGCGTCTCGCCGTCGGGCAGCTTCGCGATCTTCACCGACCACTCGGCGTCCGCGCCCACCTTCAGCGCCTTGCCGCCGACCGTGAACCCGTCGCCGCCCGGCGTGAACGTCCAGCCCGCCGGCGCCTTGACCAGCGTGACGTCGCCCGGCGCGATGCCCTCGGGCAGCACGACCCGCTCGCTCTTGATGCCGGCGTCGCCGCTCTCGGCCTCGCCGTGGAAGGTGAGCGTGACGTCGGTGGCGCCCGCCGTGTCCTTGTCCGCCTCGACCTCGACGTGGGCGGCGGCCGGCCCGGCGAGCGCGAGCACGCCCAGCCCGGCGACGACCCCGATGGTGATGATCCTCAGCTTGTTCGGCACGCGCCCACTCTCTCACCCGGTTTTGTCGGTGGGGGCCGCTAGGGTCATCCGCGTGACCGAGCGACCTCTGCTGGCCGTCGACGCGCCCAGCCTCTACTTTCGTGCCTTCCACGGCATCCCCGAGTCCGCCGCGCGGACCAAGGCGGGCGAGCCGGTTAATGCCGTGCGCGGGTTCCTGGACATGATCGCCCAGCTCGTGCGCACCCGGCGGCCGGGCCGGCTGGTGTGCGCGCTCGACGCCGACTGGCGCCCGGCGTGGCGGGTGGCGCTCGTGCCCTCCTACAAGAAGCATCGCGTGGCCCACGGCGACGTCGAGGAGGTGCCGGCCACGCTGGTGCCGCAGATCCCGGTGCTGCTGGAGGTCCTCGAGGCGGTCGGCATCCCGGCGTTCGGGGTCAAGGGCTACGAGGCCGACGACGTGCTGGGCACCCTGGCCGCGACCCAGCCGGCGCCGGTCGAGGTGGTCTCCGGCGACCGCGACCTGTTCCAGCTGGTCGACGACGAGCGCGGCACCCGGCTGCTCTATTGCGGCCGGGGCGTGGCCAAGCTCGAGGACGCCGACGACGCCCTGGTGCGCAGCAAATACGGCGTGCCCGCCCGGTGGTACGCGGACTTCGCGGCGATGCGCGGCGACCCCAGCGACGGCCTCCCCGGGGTGCCCGGGGTGGGGGAGAAGACGGCGGCGCGGCTGATCGAGCGTTACGGCGGCGTCGAGCAGATCGTGGCGGCGCTGGACGACCCGGCGTCGGGGTTCGCGCCCGGGGTGCGCACCAAGCTGCTCGCCGCCCGGGACTACCTGGCCGCGGCCCTGCCGGTGTGCAAGGTGGCCCTCGACGTGCCGTTGCCCGGCTTCGACCCTGGGCTGCCGGCCGCGCCGCGCGATCCGGATGCCCTGCTCGCGCTGGCCGACCGATGGAACCTCGCCGGGTCGGCGAAACGCCTGGTCGACGCGCTGGCGGGCCTCGGCGGGCCGACGGGGGGCTGACTGGAAACCTAACGAACGTTAAGCTCGCGGCATGACAGTGCACCGGCTGCTGCCATCCGACGAGGCCTGCGACCTGCTCGAGCTCACCCGCGAGATCGCGGCCGGGGAGCTGAAGCCCCGGGCCGACGACTACGAGCAACGCGGCGAGTTCCCGAGGGAGGTGCTGCGCACACTCGGCCGGGCCGGGCTGCTCGGGCTGCCCTACCCGGAGGCCGACGGGGGCGCCGGGCAGCCGTACGAGGTCTATCTTCAGGTCCTCGAGATCCTCGCCGGCTCGTGGCTGGCGATCGGCGAAGCGGTGAGCGTGCACACGCTGTCGTGCTTCCCGATCGCCGAGTTCGGCAGCGAGCGCCAGCGCAAGACCCTGCCCGACCTGCTCGGCGGCGACCTGCTGGGCGCCTACTGCCTCTCCGAGCCGCAGGGCGGCAGCGACGCGGCGGCCCTGACCACGCGCGCGGTCCGCGACGGCGACGACTATGTCGTCACGGGCACCAAGGCGTGGATCACGCACGCGGGCCGGGCCGACTTCTACAACATCTTCTGCCGTACGGGGGGACCGGGCGCGACCGGCATCTCCTGCCTCTACGCCGACGCGGCCAACCCCGGCGTCCAGCCCCAGCCGCCCGAACGGCTCATGGGTCTCCGCTCGTCGGCGCCCGCGCAGGTGGTGCTCGACGGCGCCCGGATCAGCGCGGACTGCCTGGTCGGCGAGGAGGGCACCGGCTTCCGCATCGCCATGCGCGCCCTCGACGCCGGTCGGCTGGGCATCGCCGCGTGCGCGGTCGGGCTCGCGCAGGCGGCGCTCGACCACGCCGCCGCGTACGCCCGGGAGCGCACGCAGTTCGGCCGCCCGATCGGCGACTTCCAGGGCCTCGGGTTCACGCTCGCCGACATGGCCACCCAGGTCTCCGCGGCCCGGGCCCTCACGCTGGCGGCCGCCCGGCTCAAGGATGCCGGCCGGCCGTACTCGGCGGAAGCGGCCAAGGCCAAGCTCTTCGCCACCGACACGGCGATGAAGGTGACGACGGACGCGGTGCAGGTGCTCGGCGGGGCGGGGTACGTGAGCGACCATCCGGTGGAGCGGTGGTTCCGGGAGGCGAAGGTGCTGCAGATCGTCGAGGGCACCAACCAGATCCAGCGGATGGTGATCGCCCGCTCCCTGCACTGACCGTCCCCGATCTCGCCCCGCGTCCCGTTGGCGTCGCTCCGCCTGTGCGGGGTGTCGTCACCCGGACGCGGGGAAACGCATTCGGTGCGGCGCGGGGCGTACCGGTATCTTGGCGCGGTGGAAGAGATCGACAGGGCGATCGTGGCGGCCCTCACCGCGGACGGCCGCCTGTCCTACACCGACCTGGCCGACCGCGTGGGCCTCAGCGTCTCCGCCGTCCACCAGCGCGTCCGGCGCCTCGAGCAGCGCGGCGTGATCAACGGCTACACGGCGAAGGTCTCCTACGAGGCCCTTGAGCTGCCGCTGACCGCCTTCGTGGCTATTCGCCCGTTCGACCCGTCGCAGCCCGACGACGCGCCCGAGCGCCTGGCCCACCTGTCGGAGATCGACTCCTGCTACTCCGTGGCCGGCGAGGACTTCTACCTGCTGCTGGTCCGCGTCGCCAGCCCGGCCGACCTCGAGCGCCTGCTCCAGGAGATCCGCACCGCCGCCAACGTCACCACCCGGACGACGGTGGTGCTCAGCACTCCGTACGAGGGCAGGCCGCCCCGCATCCCCACCGAGTAGCCGCCGCCTTCCCGCCCGGCTGATCCACCGTCGGACGGACCCGAACTAGCCTCCTAGGATGCCGTAGGCACGGTGACCGGTCCGTCGCGTTCCCGCCGCGAGGTCAGGTGCCGAGGTGGAGGCCCAGGACGGCTGTCGAGATGATGCTGCCGACGACGCACAGGATGCGGCCGGTGAGCATCGGGCCCCGGGAGCCGCGGCCGGTGGGAGCGCTGATCAGGAAGCCGGCGAGGCCCAGCACCAGCCCGGCGGCCAGGAAGCTGAAGACGACGGACGCCACGCCCAGGATCAGCACGCCCGGGCGCGGGGGCTGACCCGGCGCGGGGCGGGGGCGGGTGGCGGTACCAGGTGCAGGGCGGGGGAGGGCCGATCGTGGGGGTGCATGCGCGGAGCAATCGGCCGGCGGGCCCCGGGCGTGAGGACTATGGGGTGAAGCGGTAGCCGATGCCGGGCTCGGTGATGAGGTAGCGCGGGCGGCTGGGGTCGGGCTCGAGCTTGCGGCGCAGGTTGGCGAGGTGGACGCGGAGGTAGCCGGTTTCGTTCTCGTAGGCGGGACCCCAGACCTCGCGCAGGAGCTGCTTCTGGGCGACGAGCTTGTCGGGGTGGCGGGCGAGGACCTCGAGCATGTGCCATTCGATCGGGGTGAGGCGGACGTCCTGGCCGGTCGCCGTGGTGAGGCGCTTGGCGGCGAGGTCGACGGTGAAGTCGCCCGTGGTGATGGTGGCGGACTCGGGCTGCGGGGTGGCGCGGCGCAGGGCGGCGCGGATGCGGGCGAGGAGCTCGTCCATGCCGAAGGGCTTGGTGACGTAGTCGTCGGCGCCGGCGTCGAGGGCTTCGACCTTGCTGGCCTGGGCGTCGCGGGCGGAGAGCACGATGATGGGTACGGCGGTCCAGCCGCGCAGGCCGCGGACGACGTCGACGCCGTCCATGTCGGGCAGGCCCAGGTCGACGATGGCCAGGTCGGGCGGCGTGTGCCCGGCGGTGGCCAGCGCCTCGGTGCCGTCCGCGGCGGTCTGCACGTCGTACTTGCGGGCGCTCAGGTTGATCCGCAGCGCCCGCCGTAGCTGGTCGTCGTCGTCCACGACGAGGATGCGGCTCACGGCGCCGATTGTGCAGCATCTCCCGCCCCTGGACGCGGTGACCCTTCCAGGTCAGGATCCTAGGAAGCCATTGCGGGTGTGCGGCGTGATACGTTCCTGCGGCAGCGACGACCCGAGGAGGTGAGACCGATCAACGCAGTGACAGGTCGGGGCTCCCTCCCGCAGACGGTCTGAGGGAGCGCCCGCAGAGGCATCCCGAAAGGCGCAGCATGCACTTCTCCGATGACACCGTGTCCGGCGGTGTCCGTGAACAGCTTTTCTCCCTCGGCGACGTCCCGTGTGTCCTGTGGACGCCGGCGACCCCGGCTGCGGGGCCGTTGATTCTCATGGGCCACGGCGGGGGACAGCACAAGAAGGCGCCCGGCATGGTCGCGCGGGCGCGGCGGTTCGTCCTCGACGCCGGCTGGTCGGTGGTGGTGGCGGACGCGCCCGGGCATGGCGACCGGCCGACGGACGAGCACTTCGACCGGCGGGCCACCGAGCTGCAGGCAAGGGTGGAGGCGGGGGAGGACTTCGCCTTGTTGATGGCCGGCTTCCACGAGCTGGTGGCGGCGCGGACGGTGGGGGAGTGGCGGTCCGTCCTGGACGCGGTGCAGGCTCTCGACCATGTCGGTACGGGTCCGGTCGGCTACTTCGGGGTGTCGCTGGGCTGCGGGCTGGGCGTGCCGTTCGTGGCGGCCGAGCCCCGGGTGCGGGCGGCGGTCCTCGGTCTGGGCGGTGGTGCGGCGAACACGGAGCACGCGGCGCGGATCTCGGTGCCGGTGCAGTTCTTGATGCAGTGGGACGACGAGCGGATTCCGCGAGCCGACGGGCTGGCGTTGTTCGAGGCGTTCGGCTCAGCGGAGAAGACGTTGCACGCCAACCCGGGCAAGCATGGTGAGCTGCCGCGCTTCGAGGTGGACGCCAACGTGGCGTTCTTCCGCCGGCACCTCGTCGAGGGGTAGACGCCGCCCCGCTCCTGTGCCCGGTCGCCGGCCAAGTGACGGTGCCCGGTCGCCGGCCGAGTGACGGTGACCGGGCTGTCCTCCCTCGTGGGTCAGGCGGCACGCAAGCCGAGCCAACACCAGTCGCGGTGCACCGACCGCGTCCTCGATTGATCTCTGGCGGCTCAGACCTACATCTCAGGATCCTAGGATGCCTTAGGGGGTGTGCGCGGCGGGTGGGAGTTGTTTTGAAGACGCGCCCTTCGGGCACTAATTTCCCCGACAAAGGGCATTTTGTTTTCGGGCCGAGGAGGACGCGATGAGCTTCACCGACAAGGTCAAGAACAAGGCCGACGAGCTGGCCGGCAAGGCGAAGCAGAGCGTCGGCGACATGCGGGACGACGAGCGGCTGATCGCCGAGGGCCAGCGGCAGGAGTCGGCGGCGAAGACCCGGCAGGCCGGGGAGCACGTGAAGGACGCGGGCCGCAACGTGCGCGACGCGTTCAGCTGAGCTTTGACGACAAAGGCCCCGGATTCCGCGTACGGAGTCCGGGGCCTTTGCCTGTGCGAGGGTCTCAGGCGGCCTGGTTGCGCCACCAGTCCTGGCCGGCGCGGGGCAGGGTGTCGATCGGGTCGTAGTAGGCGTAGAGCTTGGTGAGGGCTTCGGGGTCGGTGGCCTCGATGCTGGTGCGGTAGTTCTTGGTCCAGTAGGAGATGCCGTGCTCGCGGTCGTACTCGGCGACCATGTGGACCCAGCGTTTGCCGACGTAGGGGACGTCGCAGACGATGCGCGGGGTGGCGTAGCCGGGGAGGTAGCCCATGATGTCGTGCTGGAGTTGCTGGGCGTACCAGACGGGGACTCGCCAGTGTTCGGCGTGGGGGATCATGTCGCACATGTAGAAGTAGTACGGGGTGATGCCGGCTTCTCCTTGGAGGGCGAAGCAGAGGTCGAGCAGGTCTTCGGTGCGGGCGTTGACGCCGCGCATGAGGACGCCTTGGTTGCGGACGTCGCGGACGCCGGCGTCGAGGAGGGCGCTGGTGGCTTTCGCGACGAGCGGGGTGAGGCTGTTGGCGTGGTTGACGTGGGTGTGGACGGCGAGGTTGACGCCGTGGGCGCGGGCGGTGCCGGCGACGCGGCGCATGCCGTCGAGGACGTCGGGCTGGAGCCAGTGCTGGGGGAGTCCGGCGAGGGCTTTGGTGGCGAGGCGGATGTCGCGGACGGTGGGGACGGAGAGCAGTCCCATGAGGTAGGTCTCGAGTTGTTTCCAGGGCACGTTGGCGACGTCGCCGCCGGAGACGACGACGTCGCGTACGCCGGGGTGGGTGCGCAGGTAGTCGAGGTGGGCCGCGTAGCGGTCGGCGGGTTTTTCGACGAAGCGCAGCTTGGAGATCAGGGGTGTGCTGTTGCCGACGAGGTCCATGCGGGTGCAGTGGCCGCAGTATTGCGGGCAGGTGCTGAGGAGTTCGGCGAGGACTTTGGTGGGGTAGCGGTGGGTGAGGCCTTCGGCGACCCACATGTCATGTTCGTGGAGGCTGTCGCGGGTGGCGTGGGGGTGGCTGGGCCAGTCGAGGTGGCGGTCGGTGGCGACGGGGATCATGTAGCGGCGGATGGGGTCGGCGTAGAAGCTCGTGGTGTCGGGCTGGGCGGTGGGCGCCATGGTGTTGAGCATCTGGGGTGGGACCAGCATGGACATGGTTGCCAGGCGTTGCTGGTCGGTGGCCAGGTCGGCGTAGAAGGTGTCGTCGAGCAGGTCGCCGAGGACGGCGTGGAGCTGCTTGATGTTCTTGATGCAGTGGGCGCGCTGCCATTGGGCGTTTTCCCATTCGGCGGGGGTGACGTCGCGCCAGCCGGGGAGGCGGGTCCAGTCGGGTTCGGTGAGGGGGCGGCGGTGGTAGTCGTAGGGCTGGCCGCCGAGGGCGGGTGCGTCCGTCGTCTGGGTCACCGTGTGCCTCCACTGGGAAACCGAGTGCCGTGATCGAGTCCGACGGTAGCGGAGGATCTGCGGCGGGAAAACAGTTCGTCGAAAGGATTTACGGTTTGACGGCGGTCTGACAGATTGTTTGTCGTGGAGATCTCGGGTGTGGGGCTAAGCCGGGTGGTGGAGCCGGTGGGGGTGCTGCCGCAGGCGGCGTGGCGCCTGGACGCGTCGCCGGTGCTGGGGGCGGACGAGGTGCGGGTGCGGGTGGAGCGCCTGAACCTGGACGCGGCGAGTTTCCGGCAGTTGCGGGAGAAGCACGGCGGGGACGGTGCGGCGGTGCGGGCCGAGGTCCTGCAGATCGTGGGTACGCGCGGGAAGATGCACAATCCGGTGACCGGGTCGGGCGGGATGCTGATCGGCGTGGTCGACGAGGTGGGCCCGGCGTCGCCGCTGGAGGTGAAGCCGGGTGATCGGGTGGCGACGCTGGTGTCGCTGACGCTGACGCCGCTGGTGATCACGGATGCGTTGCGGGGCTGGGACGGCTTGAGTGAGCAGGTGCCGGCGGACGGGCACGCGATTCTGTTCGGGCGGTCGGCGGTGGCGGTGCTGCCGGAGGACTTGGCGCCGGAGCTGGCTTTGGCGGTGTTCGACGTGTGCGGGGCGCCGGCGCTGACGGATCGGGTGGTGCGGGGTTATGACGCTCCCGATGTCACGGTGCTCGGCGGGGCGGGCAAGAGCGGGTCACTGGCGCTGGCGGCGGCGAAGCGGGCGGGGGCGCGTACGACGGCGGTGGTGGTGAGCGAGTCGGAGCGGGACGCGCTGGCGCGAGCCGGTGTCGCGGATCGGATCGCGATCGCTGACGCCCGGGACGCGGTTGCTATGACAGATGTCATCGAGAACCAAGCAGATGTCACCGTTGTCTGCGTGGACGTGCCGGGCTGCGAGCACGGTGCCATTCTTGCCACCAAGGACAAGGGCACGGTGATCTTCTTCTCGATGGCCACCAGTTTCGCGGCTGCGGCGCTGGGGGCGGAAGGATTGGCGGCGGACGTGACGATGCTGGTGGGTAACGGGTTCGTGCCGGGGCACGCGGCGTTCGCGGTGGAGGTGCTGCGGTCGGCGCCGGGAGTGCGGGCGTTGTTCGAGGCGCGGGTTTCGGCAGACTGACGGTCATGACTACCTCGGTGCTGTGGGCGAACGGGCGGTTCTATTCGGCGGCGGATCCGCGGGCGACGGCGATGCTGGTGTCGGGCGGGCGGATCGTGTGGCTGGGGGAGGCGGCGCGGGCGCCGGCGGCGGATCGCACGGTGGATCTGGGCGGGTTGCTGGTGACGCCGGCGTTCGTGGACGCGCATGTGCATGCCACGGACACGGGTCTGGTGGCGGGCGGGCTGGATCTGTCGGGGGTGCGGTCGGCGGCGGAGTTGCTGGCGGCGGTGGCGCGGTTCGCGGGGTCGCGGCCGGTGGACGCGGTGGTGCACGGGCACGGCTGGGACGAGTCGACGTGGGCGGATCAGTCGGTGCCGGGGGCGGCGGAGCTGGAGCGGGCGGCCGGGGGCAGGCGGGTGTATCTGTCGCAGGCGTCGGTGCATTCGGCGCTGGTGTCGTCGTCGATGCTGGCGGCGTGCCCGCGGCTGGACGCGGGGCAGGGCTGGGTGCGCGAGGAGGACCATCACGCCGTGCGGGCGGTGGCTCTGGGGTCGTTGTCGGCCGCGCAGCGCACGCGGGCGCAGCGGACGGCGTTGCAGCTGGCCGCGTCGCGGGGGGTGGCGGCGGTGCACGAGTGCGGCGGGCCGGGCACGTCCAGCGAGGCGGATTTCCAGTCGGTGCTGGCGCTGTCGGGGCAGGGGCTGCCGCAGGTGTACGGCTACTGGGGTGAGCTGGGTGCGGCGGGCAAGGCGCGGGAGCTGGGGGCGGCCGGGGCGGGTGGTGACCTGTATGCCGACGGGGCGCTGGGGTCGCGGACGGCGTGGGTGCGTCACGCGTACGAGGACGGTCCGGGCTGTGGGGAGGCGTTCCTGAGCGCCGAGCAGGTGGGCGCGCATCTGGTGGGGTGTGCCGAGGCGGGGGTGCAGGGCGGGTTCCACGCGATCGGGGACGCGGCGATCGCGGCGGTGCTGGACGGGTTCGCGGTGGCGGCGGCGCAGATCGGGGTGGACCGGTTGCGGCAGGGCCGGCATCGCATCGAGCACGTGGAGCTGGCGGACAAGGCGATGATCGCCCGGATGGTGGAGTTCGGGGTGGTGGCGTCGGTGCAGCCGGTGTTCGACGCGTTGTGGGGCGGCAAGGACCGGATGTACGCGCAGCGGCTGGGCGTAAAGCGGGCTTGGGCGACTAATCCGATCGGGGCGATGTACGCGACCGGGGTGCCGCTGGCGTTCGGGTCGGACTCGCCGGTGACGCCGCTGGATCCGTGGGCGGCGGTGGTGGCCGCGGCGGCGCCGCGCAACCCGGCGTACCGGATGAGTGTGCGTTCGGCGTTCGGGGCGTCGACGCGCGGCGGGTGGCGGGCGGCGCGGGCCGAGGACGCGGGGGTGCTGGTTCCGGGGGCGCGGGCGGTGTTCGCGGTGTGGGAGACGCCGTCGGGGGTGGTGGACGGGTTGCCGGCGTTGCTGGCGGACGTGGACGGGGTGGTGCCGCAGCGGCCGGTGTGCCGGCGCACGGTTCTCGACGGTGAGACGATCTTCGAAGGGTAGGGGTGGATGGGCAAGCTGGGGCTGGACCCCGCCGTGGTGGCGCGGGCGCGGGCGCTCGCGGCGCGGGCGGGGCAGCCGGTGGTGGACCTGGCCCGCTCGCACACGACGGTGTCGGTGGAGCGGGCGGTGCTGCGCCTGGCCGGGGTGGCGGGGGCGGATTCCGACGGCATTCCGTGGGTGAACCGGCTGGCCGACGCGGTGGTCGCCGACGTGGGGCTGGCGCACGGGGTGGCGGTGCCGGTGTTCGACGCGTTGCTGCGTGAGGGCCTGGACGATGTGACGGTGCTGGCGCAGAAGGCGGCGGCCGGGGCGGTGTCGTTCCGGATTCCGGAGCGTCCGGCGGCGGCGCGGCGGGCGGCGGCGCGGGCGGTGCGTGGCGGGTTGCGGCTGGTGGATCGGCGGCGGGCCGAGCGGGAGCGGCTGATCCGCCGGTGGGGGGACGCGCCGCGCCGGCCGTGGATCTATCTGATCGTGGCGACCGGCGACATCCATGAGGACATTCCGCAGGCGCAGGCGGCGGCGCGGGCCGGGGCGGATGTGATCGCGGTGATCCGTTCGACCGGGCAGTCGCTGCTGGACTATGTGCCTGAGGGCGCGACCACCGAGGGGTTCGCCGGCACGTATGCCACGCAGGAGAATTTCCGGCTGATGCGCGCGGCGCTGGACGACACGTCGAGGGAGCTCGGCCGCTATGTGCGGCTGACGAATTACGCGTCGGGGTTGTGCATGCCGGAGATGGCGGTGCTGGCGGGCATGGAGCGCCTGGACATGATGCTCAACGACTCGATGTACGGGATCTTGTTCCGGGACATCAACCCGGTGCGCACGTTCGTGGATCAGCGGTTCTCGCGGCAGATCCACGCCCGGGCCGGGATCGTCATCAACACCGGTGAGGACAACTATCTGACCACGGCCGACGCGGTCGAGGCGGCGCACACGGTGACGGTGTCGCAGCTGCTCAACGAGTTCTTCGCGCACGAGGCGGGGCTGGCGGACTGGCAGCTGGGGCTCGGGCACGCGTTCGAGATCAACCCGGAGCTGCCGGAGTCGTTCCGGCTGGAGCTGGCGCACGCGCTGCTGGCGCGCGAGTTGTTCCCGGACGCGCCGTTGAAGTGGATGCCGCCGACCAAGCACATGACCGGGGACGTGTTCCGGGGCAATCTGCTCGACGGGTTCTTCAACCTGGCCGGGGTGCTGACCGGTCAGGGGATCCTGCTGGTGGGCATGATGACCGAGGCGGTGGTGACGCCGTGGCTGTCGGACCGGGACATCGCCCTGCAAAATGTGCGCTACGTGCTGGAGGGGGCCGGGAAGCTGCACGAGGACTTCGTGCCGGCGCCGGGCGGGTTCATCCAGCAGCGCGCGCATCAGGTTCTGGGCGAGGCGGTCGAGCTGCTCGGGCAGATCGCGGACAGGTCGCTGCTCGACGCGATCGCCTCCGGCACGTTCGGGATCATGAAACGGCCCGCCGACCGGGGCAAGGGCCTGGACGGGGTGGCCGCGCACGCGCCCGACTACTTCAACCCGGTGGAGGCGGCGTGAGCATCGTGCGCCCCTACGGCGACACCACCGGCGACGGCATGGTGCAGGTGTCGTTCACGCTGCCGCTGCCGCACGACAAGCGGGCCGAGGGCGCGGCGATCCAGCTGGCCGCGAAGATGGGCCTGGACCCGGCGATGCTGGTGCACGCCAAGGCGATGGGTGAGGCGTTCACGTTCTTCGTCGTGTACGGGCGGGTGAGTCACCTGGTCGACACGAGCACCGTGCAGGTGGCCGAGCGCGACTACCCGCTGCTGAGCGCCAAGGACGTCAACGCGATCGTCAAACGCAAACTGCGGCGCCGGTTGTCGGTGGTCGGGGCGTGCATCGGCACCGACGCGCACACCGTCGGCATCGACGCCATCCTCAACGTCAAGGGGGTGGCGGGGGAGAAGGGCCTGGAGTACTACCGGGAGCTGGCGGTGACGAACATGGGCGCGCAGGTGTCCGTGCCGGATCTGGTGCAGACCGCCGTCGACCAGAAGGCCGACGCGGTGCTGGTGTCGCAGGTGGTGACCCAGCGCGACGCGCACCTGCACAACACGCGGGCGATGGCGGCGGCGTTCCGGGAGGCGCTGCCGGCGCACCGGCGGCCGCTGCTGGTGGTCGGCGGGCCGCGTTTCGACGAGCTGATGAGCGCCGAGCTCGGCGTCGACCGGATCTTCGGGCGCGGCACCACGCCCCGCGAGGTCGCCTCGTACCTGGTGCACGCCCTGCTCGGAGGAGACCGATCGTGATCACGGTGACGCACCGGCGGTACGTGCCGTACGCGCACGCGCACTACGCCGGCAATCTGGTCGACGGGGCGTACGCGCTCGGCCTGTTCGGTGACGTGGCGACGGACGTGTGCATTCAGTTGGACGGGGACGAGGGGCTGTTCGCGTCGTACTCCGACGTGCAGTTCCGGGCGCCCGTGCGGGCCGGGGACGTGCTCGAGGTGACCGCTCGGGTGGTGCGGATGGGCACCCGGTCGCGGCGGATCGAGTTCACGGCGGCGGTGGTGTGCCGGGGCGGGGAGGGCTCGCGGGCGGCGGTCCTGGAGACGCCGATCGTGGCGGTGACCGCGACCGGGACCGTCGTCGTGCCCCCGCCGGCATGACGTTCCCCCGCGCTTCTTCCTCTTGCGCGACTCGGTTCCGGGCGACTTCCTCTCGCGCGGCTTTTTGTTCCTCCCGCGCGGCTTCCTCACGCCTGGTTTCCTCTTGCGCAGCTCGCGGCCGCGCGGCCTCCTCTCGCGCGGTTTGCTCCCGCGCGCCCTCTTCTCGCGCGGTTTGCTCTTGCGCGGCGGCGCGCGGGCGGGGCGGGGCGCGGTGATCGTCTGCGTGGATGTCGGGTCCACGTACACCAAGGCGTGCCGGGTGTCCGGGGACGGGCGGCTGCTCGCGCGGGCCGAGGTGCCGACCACGGCCGCGACCGACGTGCTGCACGGCCTGGACGCGGCGGTCACCGCGGTCGGCGGTTCCGGCACCGACCAGGTGTACGTGTGCTCGTCGGCGGGCGGCGGGCTGCGGCTGGCCGTGGTCGGCTACGAGCCCCTCGTGACCGCCGAGGCCGGGCACCGGGTCGGGCTGTCCGCCGGGGCGCAGGTGGTCCACGTGCACGCGGGCCGCCTCGACGGGGCCGGGGTGCGGGCGCTGCGGGCGGCGGGCCCGGACGTGATCCTGCTCGTCGGGGGCACCGACGGCGGGGACGAGGACACCCTGCGGCACAACGCGGACCGGCTGGCCGCCGCCCGGATCCGGGTGCCGGTCGTCGCGGCCGGCAACAGCGCGGCGGCCGGGTACGTCACCGGGCGGCTGCCTGCGGCGACGGTGACCGCCAACGTGCTGCCGCGCATCGGGGTGCTCGATCCGGGGCCGGCGCGGGCGGCGATCCGGGAGGTGTTCCTGGCCCATGTGATCGGCGGGAAGAAGCTGTCGCGGGGGCGGCGGTTCGCGTCGCTGGTGCGCGCGGCGACCCCCGACGCGGTGCTCGCCGGGGTGGAGCTGCTCGCCGATCATGCCGGGTGCGGGGTTCTGGTGGTGGACGTGGGCGGGGCGACGACGGACGTGTACTCGGCGTTGCTGCCGGACGCGGAGCTGGCGACCGGGCCGCGCCGCGACGTGGCCGGGGCGTGGTGGCGGGCGCGGACCGTGGAGGGCGACCTGGGCGTGAACGCGTCCGCGGCCGGCACCCGGGCCGCCGCCACCACCGAGAAATGGGACATTTCGCCGCCGTCGGGTGGTGCGGCGGTGGGGCTGGCGGCGGCGGCCGCGGTGATCGCGGTGCGGCGGCACGCGCGGGGGCACTCGGCCGGGCCGGGACAGCCCCGCACGGGGGGACGCGACCTGCGCGACGTACGCCTGATCGTGGGATCCGGTGGCGTGCTGCGCCACGGCGGCGGCGGCCCGGTCCTGGACGCCGTGCTGGGCGACACGGCCGGCGGGTGGGCGCTGCCCCGCGCGGCGCGGCGGGTGATCGACGCCGACTATGTGCTGGCCGCGGCCGGTCTGCTCGCCGCCGAGCATCCGGTGGCGGCGCGGGGGCTGGTGCGCGGGCTGTACCCGGATCAGGCGTCGCCCGGGTGACGCGCGCGTGCCGTGCGGGTGACACGCCCGGGAAACGACACGCCCGGGGACGGGGGCGCCGGTTGACAGGGCGGGAGGGTGAGGACGTACCGTCGACGGGTCCTTTTCCGGGAAGCGGTTGTTGTTCGCTTCGTTCCTTCGCTCACTGGCCACGCACGGCAGACCCGAACGAGCCGCCGCGTACGCCAGGTCCAGGGGGTGGGGGTCGGCGGAGCGGCGCGGACCGGCCGCGTGCTTCCCGGCCCGGCCAAGCGGGCGGCGAGACCAGTAGACAACGGCACGACACGGGCAGCCGGCTCGTGCCGGGCCGGTCCGAAGGTCTCGCGCCGCCCGCCTGGCCGTCCGGCCCGGAGGGGATCTCTGGGAGCAATCGGGGCGTGACCACCACGGTCACGCCCCGATTTCCGTCCCGGCACCTTCCCCGCCCGTCTTCGCGCGGCCGGGCCCTGCCGCATGCCGCGCCCGTCCCCGCGCGGCCAGCCCGGGTGCCCTCCCATACCGCCAGCTCGTGAGCGAACGCGCAAACCGCGCAGGCACGAGATGCGCGCACCCTACGCGGAGCGACTTGCGGGCACGAGATGCGCGCACCCCACGCGGGGCGACTTGAGCGAACGCGCAAACCGCGCGGGCACGAAACGCGCGTACCCCACGCAAGGCGGTTTGTCCGCCCGGGGCCGGCGAGCGGGCTGCCTCTGCGCGCAGGATCACTGCCCTCGTGCGCACCGGCCCGCGTCCCGATGGCCCGGCGGCGCGGGCGGGCGATGCGGGCGCGGCGACTGTTTCGTGACCGGCGCCGAGTAGCCTCGCGCGGGTGAGTTCCGTGACACTCGAGCCCGCCGCCGGCCCCGAGCCCGTGGCGGCGAGCCCCGGGCCCGCCGGCCCCCGCCCGCTGCCGTTGAGGGCGGCGCTGCCGCTGGGGGCGCTGGCCGGGGTGGCGCTGCTGCTGGCCCTGCCGCCGTACGGGCTGTGGTGGCTCGCCCCCGCCGGGGTCGCGCTGCTGGCGGCGGCCACGCACCGGCGGCGGCTGCGCGCCGGGTTCGGGATCGGGTTCGTGGCCGGGCTGATCCTGTTCGTGCCGCTGCTGGACTGGACACGCATCGCCGCGGGCTGGCTGCCGTGGATCCTGCTGTCGGTGGCGCAGGCCGCCTATCTGGGGCTGCTGGGGCTGGCCACGGCGTGGCTGAGCCCGCTGACCGACCGGTGGCGGGCGTTGTGGCCGCTGCTGGCCGGGCTGCTGTGGACCGCGCAGGAGGCGGCCCGCGACCGGGCGCCGTTCGGCGGGTTCCCGTGGGGGCGGCTGGCGTTCAGCCAGGGTGACGCCCCGGCGCTGCATCTGGCCGTGGCCGGGGGCGCGCCGCTGGTGACCTTCGCGGTCGGGGCGGCCGGGGGTGCGCTGGCGGCGCTGGCGTGGCGCGACTGGCGGCGGCGGGAGAGCCTGCCCGCGGCGGCGGGGTTCGCCGTGGCGGTCGCTGTCCTGGTCGCCGGGCCGGCCCTGGTGCCCACCGCCGCCCCGGCCCGGGAGACGAGCACCGTGGCGATCGTGCAGGGCAACGTGCCGCGGCTGGGCCTGGACTTCAACGCGCAGCGGGCGGCCGTACTCGAGAATCATGTCAACGCCACGATCAAGCTGGCGGCGGACGTCGCCGCCGGGGTGGCGAAGCGGCCGGAGCTGGTGGTGTGGCCGGAGAACTCCAGCGACATCGACCCGCTGCGCAACGCCGACGCGGCGCAGCTGATCTCGTCGGCGGCGAACGCGATCGGGGTGCCGATCCTGGTCGGCACGGTGGTGCGCACCGACACGCCGGGCGAGATCTACAACGCGGGCCTGCTGTGGCAGCCGGTGACCGGGCCGGATCTGGCGCAGAAGTACTACAAGCGGCACCCGGTGCCCTTCGCCGAGTACATGCCGCTGCGCCCGATCGCGCGGATCGTCACCGACAAGGTCGACCTGGTGCAGAACATGCTCGCCGGCGACCACCCCGGCGTCATCCGCACCCCGGCCGCCACGGTCGGCGATGTCATCTGCTTCGAGGTCGCCTACGACGACATCGTGCGTGACACGGTCACCGGCGGGGCGCAGATCCTCGCCGTGCAGACCAACAACGCCACCTTCAACGAGGCCGAGGCGCGCCAGCAGCTGGCCATGGTGCAGCTGCGGGCCGTCGAGCACGGCCGCGAGGCGCTGATGGTGTCGACGGTCGGCGTGTCCGCTTTTGCCGGTACGGACGGCACCGTCCACGCCGCGACCGGCTTCAATGTCGGGGCCGTGGTCCTGCGTGACATGCGCGTGGGGGGACCGCGTACGCTGGCGACTCGGCTCGGACACTGGCCGGAGCTGGCGGCGGTCGCGTGCGCCCTGCTCGCCCTCGTGGCGGCGGCACCCCTGCGACGCCGCCGCCGCAGCCCCGGCAGCCGCCCGCACGCCGCAACGGCCACTTCAGGGAACGGTACGGAGGAACGGTGAGCGACGCGAACCCGACGTCAGCGGGCTCGGAGGGATACCCGGGGGTCGGACGCGTCCTCGTGGTCGTCCCCACCTACAACGAGGCGGACAACGTCCGGCTGATCACCGCCCGCGTGCGCGCGGCCACCCCCGACGTCGACATCCTCATCGCCGACGACAACTCCCCAGACGGCACCGGCGCCATCGCCGACGAGCTGTCCGCCGCCGACGACCACATCTTCGTGCTGCACCGCGCCGGCAAGGAAGGCCTCGGCGCCGCCTATGTCGCCGGGTTCGCCTGGGCCAAGGACAAGGGCTACGACGCCGTCGTGGAGATGGACGCCGACGGCTCGCACGCCCCCGAGGAGCTGCCCAAGCTGCTCGACGCCCTCAAGGACACCGACGCGGTCCTGGGCACCCGCTACATCCCCGGCGGCAGCGTGCACAACTGGCCGCTGCGCCGGCTGCTGCTCTCACGCGGCGGCAACATCTACATCCGCATGGCCCTCGGCATGCCGTTCCGCGACGCCACCGGCGGCTACCGGGCGTACCGGATGGCCGTGCTCGACGCCATCGACGTGGCCACCGTCGCCTCGCAGGGCTATTCGTTCCAGGTCGAGCTCGCCTGGCGCGCCTACCGCGGCGGGTTCCGCATGGCCGAGGTGCCCATCACGTTCACCGAGCGCGAACACGGCGTGTCCAAGATGAGCGGCAACATCTTCAAGGAACAGCTGCTCAGGGTCACCGTGTGGGGGGCCACCGCCCGCAAGGACGCCCTGATGGCCAAGCTCGGCCGCAAGCCGCGGCAGCCCTCCACCTGGCCGTGATCATGCGCGGGCGTGTCATGCTGGAAGCCACGGCGTGACACGCCCGGCGTGTGCCGCGCCCCGGGGAGGATGAGCAACCATGCGACGAGGACTGGCCCTGCTGCCGGTGGCCCTGCTGGCCCTGGCCGTCATCGAGATCACCGTGTTCGTCGGCGTCGTCCACGCCCTCGGCGGCTTCTGGGCGATCCTGCTGCTGCTCGCCACCAGCATCACCGGCCTGGCCCTGCTGCGCCGCGAGGGCATCAAGGGCTGGCGCGCCTTCCGCGACGCCGCCCAGGCCGGCCGCCCGCCCGGCGCCCAGGTCAGCAACTCCCTCGTCGGCCTCGCCGGCGCCCTGCTGCTGGCGATCCCCGGCTTCGTCTCCGCCGTCCTCGGCCTGCTGCTCGTCCTCCCGCCCGGGCGGCTGCTCGCCCGGCGCGGCGTGGCCCGCTACACCGAGCGCCGCGTCGGCTCCGCCGTGGCCGGCGACCTGTTCGGCCCCCGCCACGTCCGCGTCCACCAGGCCGACCCCGTCGACGATCCGGCTCCCGGCACCCCGGGCCCGGCCACCCGCGCCCCGGCCGGTGAGATCACGCCCGGCGAGGTCGTCGAGGGCGAGATCATCCGCTGACCCCGCAGGCCGGACGCGAGGGCCGGCGCGGCTCGGCGCGCTGACCTCCCGCGGGCTGCGGCGTCAGAGCCCCGCGTGAACGGGACGGGGAGGCCGGCACGGTCGAGGCTGTGCCGCGCGCCGGGGCAAGGGGACTACCGGCGCGCGGGGAGCGGGCCGGGCACAGCGAAACGCCGCCCCGCCCGGTGAGGGGCGGGACGGCGCTGTCGTGCACGTGCGGTCAGCGGCCCCGGCGGGTGCGGACCTCCTGCAGGCGCTCGTTGAGGATGTCCTCCAGCTCGGAGATCGAGCGGCGCTCCAGCAGCATGTCCCAGTGGGTGCGCGGCGGCTTCGCCTTCTTCTGCTCCGGCTCGCTGCCGTCGACCAGTCGCGCGACGCTGCCGTCGAACTTGCACTCCCAGGTGATCGGCACCTCGGCGTCGACGGCGAACGGCACCTCGAACTGGTGACCCTTCACGCACAGGTACTCGCGGGTCTGCCGGGGCGCCAGCTCCGTGTTGCGGTCGGACTCGTAGCTGACTGCGCCAAGACGGCTGCCGCGCAGCATGCGTTCGCCCATGATCGGCTATCCCCTCGCTCGTGGTGCTCATTGCCGTTGGTGTAACGAAACGGACGGCCGCGAGATTCCAGGCGACCGCCGTGTGTCGGCGGTGTTAACGCTTCGAGCGTAACCGGCAGGGTCCCCTATCGGCCGTCTCCGCCCGGTCCTGACGTGGACCTTGGTCCACTTTACGGGATATTGCGAGATCTTCGGATATCGCGACGCCCGACATCACGCCCAAGTCCCCCGCCCGCCCGTGCCGTCACCACCAGGCTCAACGCTACCGCGCCCGGCCCGATCCCGCTGCCTCGGCCTCTTGCGCCCGGCCCGCCCGTGACGTAAAGGCCGACGTGCGGGGAACCCGTCAGCCGCTCCTGGCCGCCAGCGCCGACGCCAGATCACCGACCTGCGCCGACAACTGCGCCACCCGGGTGTGCGCGGCGTCCGCGTCCGATCGGGCCTGCGCCACAGTTGCCCGCAACGCCTCCACCTCGGCCGCCAAGCGCTGCGCGTCGGCGGCGGCCCGTTCCGCCTCGGCCTGCCGGCGCGCCGCCTCGGCCCGTGCCGCCGCCGACCGGTCAGCCTCCGCCCGGGCGCTCTCGCGCACCTGCGCCAGCTCTGCGCGGGCTTCCTGCACGGCACTGGTCGCCTCGGCCGCGGCGGAGGAGGAGGCGACGGCGGCGGTGCGGGCCTCGTCACGTTCAGAG
This sequence comes from Symbioplanes lichenis, assembly GCF_030709675.1. Classification (GTDB taxonomy): domain Bacteria; phylum Actinomycetota; class Actinomycetes; order Mycobacteriales; family Micromonosporaceae; genus Actinoplanes; species Actinoplanes lichenis. The sequence continues at coordinate 339,241 of NZ_JAUZQD010000002.1, read as the reverse complement.
CGTGCGGTGTCGCGCTCGCTCTCGGCTGCCGACCGGGCGGCCTCGGCGCGCTCCAGCTCGGCGGCCGCCCGCTGCGCGTCACGTTCGGCGCCGGAGCGCACCTGCCGCACCTCGGCGCGGGACTGCTCGAGCTCACGGGCAGCGGCGGCCAGCTCCGCGCGTACGGAAGCCGTCTCCTGCCGCGACGTCTCCAGGGCGCGCCGCAGCGCCTCGCTCTCCTGGCGGGCCGCGTCGCGGTCGGTCTCGGCCTGCACCCGCAGGGCACCCGCCGCACTCGCCGCGGCCTGCGCCTCGTCGCGGGCCGCCACCGCCCGCCGGGTGTCGGCCGCCGCCGTCTCGGCCAGCCGGTGCGCCGCCTGCGCCTGCTGACGGGCTTCGTCCCGGTCCGCGCGGGCCACCACCGCGTCCTGCCCGGCCGCCGCGGCCGTCTCCCGCGCCCGGTCGGCCTCGCGGCGCGCCTCGTCGCGGTCGGTGTGCGCGGCCGCGACCAGCCGCGAGGTCTCCGCCCGCACCTCCGCGACCTGCCGCTCCACCCCGGCCGGGGACATCTCCGCGTGCAGGGCCTCGCTCAGCGTGCCGACCAGCTGATCGAGGCGGTCCACGACCTCCCACGTGCGGGCCACCTCACCGGCCAGGCCCGGCGACGAACGGTGCCGCATCCGCACGTTGCGCGACGCGCGCTGGCACTCGCCGTCGTTGTCACGGCAGTAGCGGAACGGCCGGCCCGCCGACGCCCGCTGCGGCACCGGACGCCCGCAATGCGCGCACGGGCGGGTCTCCACCATCCGGCCGTGCTCGTCGACCGCCACCGCCCCGACCGTCTCGAGCCCGCCGGGGGACACCGCACCGCCCTGGGCGGGCAGGCGCACAGCAGAGGAACCATCGTCGTCAGCCATCGCGCCGAGACTAGCCGCGCCCGGCCCCGAACTCACGCCAGCACGCCGCCCGGGCATTCAGCGGGCAAGAACCGCGCGCAGCCGCTGCTCGACCTGCTCGATCGCCACTTCGAGACCGTCCAGCAGCACCGCCTCCGGCAGGCGGCCCGCCCGGGCGTCGTCCTCCACCCGCGCGCACAGCCGCGCCACCGCCTCGGCGCCGATGTTGCCCGCCGCCCCCTTGAACGTGTGCGCCTGCTCCTCCACCGCCCCGGCCCGGCCCTCCGCCGCCGCCGCGCGCAGCGCCGCCAGATGCCGCGGCGCCCGCGACAGGAACGAGGTCACCAGCCGGTCGACCAGCGCCAGCTCCGGCGGCGTGCGATCCCCGGCCAGCTCGTCGAGCCGGGCCCGGACCGGATCACCGGCGTCGGCGGGTGCGGGCTCCCGGATCCGGGCCGGGGCGCCCGGGATCCACTTGAGCAGGGCGCGTTCCAGCTCGCCCGGGTTCACCGGCTTGGACAGGTAGTCGTCCATGCCCGCCGCCAGGCACCGCTCCCGGTCGGCCATCAGGGCGCTGGCCGTCATCGCGATGATCGGCGTGCGGGGCGCCCCGGCGGCCTCCCGCTCGCGCAGCCGGGCCGTGGCGGTGAACCCGTCCATGCGCGGCATCCGGCAGTCCATCAGGATCGCGTCGTAGCGCCCGGCGGCGGCCATCTCGCACGCGCGCAGCCCGTCACCGGCGACGTCGGCGGCGTACCCGAGGCTGGTCAGCACCCCGACGGCGACCATCTGGTTGATGTCGTTGTCCTCCACCAGCAGCACCGTGCCCCGCGAACCGGGCGCGGCCGCCGCGGGCGCCCCGCCGGGCGTGCGGGCCGGCGCCGCCGAGCACTGGGCGAGCAGGTCGAACAGCGCCGAACGGTGCACCGGCGTGGGCAGATAGGTCACCTGCGACAGCGCGCCCGGCGGCGGCGCCTCGTTGAGCACCACCACGTGCACGGCCGGGATCGCCTCGTCGGCGGCCACCGCCCGGGCCAGGCCCTCGGTGTCCACGTCACCCGGGTCGGCGTCCAGCAGCAGCAGATCGTACGGGCGGCCCAGCAGCGCCGCGTCGCGCAGCGCCAGCATCGCCGCCGGGCCCGTGTCCACCCCGGTCGCGGTGAACCCCCAGCGCCGCAGGTCGGCCTCCAGGCGCAGCCGCTCGCCCGCCGCGCAGGCCAGCAGCACCCGCAGCCCGGCCGGGTCCGGCGCCGGCTGCGCCACGTCACCGGCGGCCGCCTCGAACGGGATCACGCACCAGAACGTCGAGCCCTGGCCCGGCTCGCTGTCCACGCCGATCGAGCCGCCCATCACCTCGGTCAGCTGCCGGCTGATCGCCAGGCCCAGCCCGGTGCCCCCGTACGTGCGGGTGGTCGACGCGTCGGCCTGCGTGAACGGCTCGAACAGCCGCCCGGCGTCACCGGGCGCGATCCCGATGCCCGTGTCGGTGACCTCGAAACGCACCACCGGCCCGCCGCCCGCCTGCTCGAGCAGGTCGGCGCGCAGGGTCACGCTGCCCCGGCCGGTGAACTTGACCGCGTTGCCGGCCAGATTCAGCAGCACCTGGCGCACCCGGCCGCCGTCACCGCGTACCGACGCCGGCAGCCGCGGCCCGCGGCGGGTGACCACCGTCAGGTCCTTGCCCTCCGCCGCCGGGGCCACCAGCGCGGCCACCTCGGCCAGCAGCGCCCCCGGGTCGAAGTCGGCCGGATCCAGCACGATCTTGCCCGCCTCGACCTTCGAGAAGTCGAGGATGTCGTTGATCACGCCCAGCAGCGCGTTGCCCGCCGAGTGGATCCCCGCGGCGTAGCGGCGCTGCGACGCGTCCAGCTCGGTGCCCATCAGCAGCGACGCCAGGCCCAGCACCCCGTTCATCGGCGTCCGGATCTCGTGGCTCATCGTGGCCAGGAACTCGCTCTTGACCCGCGACTGGGCGAGGGCCTCGTCCCGGGCCGCCTCCGCCGTCTCGGTCGCCCGGCGCAGGTCGGTGACGTCCAGCGACACGCCGCACACCGCGTACAGGGTGCCGTCGGCGTCGTACAGGGGGAACTTGTTCGACTCGTACAGCCGGACCTCGCCGCCCACGTCGAGCCGCTCGTCGACGTGGATCGGCCCGGCCTGCGCGCGCCGGTCGTTGGCCTGCCACACCGGCGCCATCGCCGGATACAGGTCGGCGTCCGTGCGGCCCAGGATCTCGTCCTCCGTACGCCCGAACGCCCGCTGGATCGTCTCGTTGGCCAGCAGATAGCGGCCGTCGAGGTCCTTCACGTAGATCGCGGACTGGCTGTTGGTGATGACCGCCCGCACCATCGCCGCCTGCGCGTCGCGCTCCGCCTCGGCCTGCTCGCGCAGGTCGATGTCCAGGCGCCGCCGCCGCTCGGCGGTGTCCTCGAACAGCGCCCCCGACCCGCCCAGCAGCACCTTGTAGCCGCGGCGCAGGCTCCAGTAGTAGACGCCGACCGCGGCGGTCAGCACGTCCCACGCCGCGCTGGGCCACAACGGCCAGCCGTCGCCGGCGTGCCGCATCCCGGGCATGGCGGCGGTCTCGTACGCGGCCCGCCAGTACATCGCCGCGTGCAGGGCGTGCCCCACCGCGCAACTGAAGAAGATCATCGACGTGGCGACGGCGAGCCGGTTGGTGCGCAGCTGTCCCGCGCGGACCACCGGCCCCAGGATCGCCATGGTGATCGCCGCGTACGCGCACCCGATGACGATGTTGCCGGCCAGGGCCCACTGCTGCGCCATGAAGTGCTGTTCGGCCGCGATCGCCCCGGCGCTTAGCCGCTACGATCACCGGCCGTGGGCGAACAGCTGGTGCACAACACGTCGAACGGGGTCACCGGCGGGATCTGGCGCACCACCGGGCCGGGCGGGGGCAGCGCGGTGCTCAAGGTGCTCACCCCGGGCCGCACCGGGGCACCCGCGCACTTCCAGGCGTCGGTCGAGCCCGGGCACTGGAACTACTGGCTGCGCGAGCGGTACGCGTACGAGACCGGCCTGGCCGGATCCGCCTGGGCCGGCGCCGGGATCCACGCCCCGGCCCTGCTGGAGGTCGAGGAGCGCGCTGACGGGACCGTCGCGCTGTGGCTGGAGGACGTGACCGGCACCCCGGGTACGGCACTCGGGGTGGCCGGGCTGGGCGACATCGCGTACCGCACCGGGCTCGCTCACGCCCGCTGGCTCGGCCGCCCGCCCGGGCACCCCTGGCTGGCCCGGGACTGGCTGCGCGACTACACGAGCGCGCAGGGCGTCGCGACGACGCCGGACTGGGAGCATCCGGTCGCCGTGGCCGCGTGGCCGGAGCCGTTGCGTGCGGGGCTGCGTACCCTCTGGGAAAGCCGGACCGCGCTGCTGGCCGCCGCCGACACGCTGCCCCGCACCCTGTGCCACCACGACCTGTGGCCCATGAACCTCATCGGCGCCGCGCGCGGGCCGGTGCTGCTGGACTGGGCGTTCTGCGGGCCCGGCGCCCTCGGCGAGGACGTCGCCAACCTGGCGCTGGACACGTTCTTCGACGGGCTGGTCGACATCGGCCTGCTCGACGACGTCCTCGATACGGTGGTGCGCGAGTACCGGCGCGGGCTGGGCGGCACGGTCGACGCCGGCACCGTGGTCCGGGCGGTCAAGCTGACCGGCGCCGCCAAGTACACGTGGCTGGCCCCGCGGATGCTGCGCGCCGCGAGCCTGGCCCCGCGCCGCGGCGCCTACGACAGCCGCGATCTCGCGGCGACCTTCGCCGGGCGGGCGCCGGTGCTGGCCGTGGTCGCCCGCTGGGCCCGCGAGGCCCTCGCCTGAGCAGCAACCAGCCCGGGCAGGCTGAGGAAGGCGTGCGGCGCGCCGGGGGCCGTGTCGGATACGGGACTCCACAGTGGGCGTTTGATCGGTAGACTTCGATGTCTGGATCTTGCCGACTCGCACGGGAGGCCCTCATGGGCCGGGCACGCACCTTCCTGCTGATCCTCGTCCTCGCGCTGAGCGTGAGCGCCTGCGGCGACACCGACGACGACCCCGGCACCGCGGCATCGGCCGGCGGCGCCACGAAGATCACCTACCTGACCGCGTTCGGTGCCGCCGGGCGCGACGCCTTCGCCTGGATCGCCCAGGAGAAGGGCTACTTCGCCGACGCGGGACTCGACGTCGACATCAAGCTCGGCGCCGCCACCGGGGAGAACCTCAAGACCCTCGCCGCCGGGCAGGCCGACTTCATCGACCTCGACCTGGTCGGCGGGATCATCCTGGCCGGGCAGGACAAGTACCGCGACTTCCGGGCCTTCGCGATCCTGCACCAGCGCACCCTGGTGTCGATCATCGCTCCGCAGGGCGGGCCGATCCGCACGCCGAAGGACCTCGCCGGCAAGACGCTCGGCGCGGCCACCGGGTCGGTCAACCAGCTGCTCTTCCCCGCGTACGCGAAAGCCGCCGGCCTCGACCCGAAGACCGTGAGCTGGGTCAACGCCGCACCCCCGCAGGTCCCGGCGCTGCTGGCCGCCGGGCGGGTGGACGCGCTCAGCACGTTCCTCATCGGGCGCCCCGGCATCGAGAAGGCCGCCGGCAAGCCCATGACCGTCCTGCCCTACGGCGACCTGCTGCCCGACCTCTACGGCAACGCGCTGATCACCACCGCCCAGCGCGCCGCGCAGGAACCGGAGCTGGTCAAGCGGTTCCGCGACGCCGCCCTCAAGGGCCTGGAGTACGCCACCGCGCACCCCGACGAGGCCGCCGAGCTGGTGCACCGGCGCAACCCGGCCTCCGCCGTCGCCGCCGCCAAGGGCGAGGTGACCCTCATGGCCCCCTACACGACCCCGCCGGCCGGGCAGCCGCTCGGCGCGATGGACAAGCAGCGCGTCACCCGCACCATCGAGGTCCTGGTGCAGGGCGGGCTGTTCCCCGCCGGGCTGACCGCCGAGCAGGTCGCCGACTTCAGCCTGGCGCCGGGCGCATGAGCGCGGCGCCGGGCACCTACGCGTTCGACAACGACGACCCGGAGGCCACCGACCGGCACCGGCACCTGGCGGACATGTTCGACGAGGTGACCACCGCCCGGCTGGCCGCGCTGGGCGACCTGAGCGGGCGGCGCTGCCTCGAGCTGGGCGCCGGCGGCGGCAGCATCGCCGCGTGGCTGGCCGCCCGCGGCGCCGCCGTGCTGGCCACCGACCTCAACGTGCGGCACCTGCGCGGCGACGCCGGCTACCGGGTGCTGCGCCACGACCTGGTCACCGAGGCGCTGCCCGGCGGCGGCTGGGACCTCGTGCACGCCCGGTTCCTGCTCACCCACCTGCCGCAGCGTGAGGAGATCCTGCCCCGGCTCGCCGCCGCCCTGGCCCCCGGCGGGGTGCTGCTGCTGGAGGAGTTCGCCACCGGCAGCTACCGCGACGCCGTCCTCGCCGCGCCCACTGTGGCCGACAAGCAGGCCTACGACCGCTACTACGCCGCGCTGATCGACACCGTGCTGCCGGCGCTGGGCAACGACCCGTACTGGGCGCTGCGCGTGCACGCCGCGATGCTCGAGGCCGGGCTCACCGGGGTCGACACGCTGGTGCACGCCCGGTCGTGGCCCGGCGGCACGGCCGGGGCGCTGCTCAACGCGGTCAACATCGCCCAGCAGCGGGCCGGGCTGCGCGCCGCCGGGCTCGGCGACGCCGACCTCGACCGGGTCGCCGCCCTCATGCACGACCCGCGCGTGGTCGTGCGCGGGCACGTCGTGCACTCGGTGCTCGGCCGGCGGCCATGACCACCCTCAAGGACCCGCCCGTCGAACGGGACCGGGTGGCGGCCCCCGAGGCGGCCGGCACCCGATGGGCGGACCTGCTCTCCCCGGCTTTGGCCGCCGTGGCCGTGGTCGCCGTCTGGTGGGGGGCCACCGAGGCGCTGAGCATCCGGGCGTTCTTCCTGCCCTCACCACCGGACATCGTCGCCGCCTACCGGCGCGAGCCCGGCTACCTGACGACCTCGCTGGGCTGGACCCTGCTCGAGACGGTGGCCGGGTTCGCGATCGCCGCCGTCGCCGGGATCCTGCTCGCCGTCACGCTCACCACGTGGCGAGCCGTCGAACGGGCCCTGCTGCCGCTGCTGGTCGCCCTCAACGCCGTACCCAAGGTCGCCATCGCCCCGCTGCTGGTGGTCTGGCTCGGCTTCGGCGCCCAGCCCAAGATCGTCCTGGTGGTGCTGATCTCGTTCTTCCCCGTCGTGCTCGCCTCCGCCGCCGGGCTCACCGCCACCCCGGTCGAACTGACCGAACTGTCGCGCTCGCTCGCGGCGTCACGCTGGCAGACGTACGTGCGGGTGCGCCTGCCCTGGGCCCTGCCCCAGATCTTCGTCGGCCTGAAAGTCGCGGTGTCCCTGTCGGTCATCGGCGCGGTCGTCGCCGAGATCAACAATCCGGACGTGGGCCTGGGCTCGGTGATCGCCCTGTCCAGCACCTCGGCCGACACGCCCCTCGCGTTCGCGGCGATCGTGCTGCTGGCGCTGCTCAGCGTCGCCTTGTTCTACCTGATCGCCGCGGTCGAACGCCTCGTGCTGCCCTGGGCGCGCGCGATCACGGGATGAACCACGACCGGCACGCGTCCAGGCCGGTGACGGCCGCGGCGGGGCGGGGACGGGACCGCCACCCGGCGGCGGTCAGGCGCAGCCGGTCGGAGACCAGCGCCTCGCCCTGGCGGGCGTCGACGGAGATGCCATCACGCTCATAGCCGAGTTTGCGCGACACGGCCTGCGAGGCGTGGTTGTCGCGGAAGACCTCGGAACGGGCCGCGGTGGCGCCGAGGTGGTCGAAGGCCAGGGTGAGCAGCCCGGCGCGGGCCTCGGTGCCGAAACCCTTCCCCTGGTACGCCAGGCCGAGCCACGACCACGTCGTCACCTCGCGCACCACGGCGAAGTCGCGGGCGCCCAGGTTGACCAGGCCCAGCGGCTGATCGTCGTGGAACACCCCCAGCCGCAGCCCCCACGCGTCCGCACGCCACGAGGCCAGGGCGTGCCAGTGGCCTTGCAGCACCGCGCGGGCCCGGTCGGCGGGGGTGCCGTCGGTCCACGGGGTCAGGAACGGGCGTTCGTGCGGGTGGTGCACGCCGGCGCCGGCCAGCTCGGCGAGCGCGGCCAGCTCCTGCTCGCGGGGCAGCCGCAACTGCAGCCGCTCGGTGGTGACGGTCAGGCCGAACAGCGGCCACAGGTCGGTGAGCATGTCAGCGGCCCCGCATGGGGTCGAGGTCGTCCTGATCCTCGTACGCGGTCATGGCCGGCAGTATTGCGGCCCGCGACGCCCGGGCGCGAGCGCATAATCCGGGGATGATCAAGCGCATCGTGACGTACGGAACGCTGGGCCCGCTGCTCGTGCTCCTGCTGCTGTGGGCGCACCACAACACCGAGCGGTTCGAGCACCGCACCGACCAGACCGTCTGCCGCATCCGGCAGGGCTGCTGAGCCGTTTCAGCTCCGGTCGAGGGCGGCGCGGACCAGGTCGAGGGCGGCGTCGGGGGTCAGGCCGAGGGCTCGGGTGCTCCGGGCGTACTCGTCGGCGGCGGTGCGGGCCGCGGCCGGGACCCCGGCGGCAGCGGCGGTGACCACCGTGCCCGCGCGGCCGTGGGTCTCGACCAGGCCGGCCTGCTCGAGCTCGCGGTAGGCGCGGGCGACCGTGTTGACAGCCAGCCCGAGCGTGGCGGCGAGCCGGCGCACCGGCGGCAGGCGGCTGCCCGCGGCCAGGTGCCCGGTGGCGGCGAGTTCGGCGATGCGCAGGCGGACCTGCTCGTACGGGGGCACGGCCGAACCGGCGTCGATGCTGATGTCCATGGCAGGTCCCGTCAGGTCAGCGTGGGCGGGGTGTTCCCGGCGGCCACGATCGCCCGGCGCAGCGGGACCGCTGCCAGCAGGATGCCACCGGCGACGAAGAACACCACCAGCGACACGAGCCCGATGCGGTAGCTGTTGGTCAGCTGGTACACCAGGCCGAACGCCAGCGGGCCGAGCCAGCTGGTGCCCTTGTCGCTGATCTCGTAGAAGCCGTAGTACTCGCCCTCACGCCCGGCCGGGATCAGCTGCGCGTACATGGAGCGGCTCAGCGCCTGGCTGCCGCCCATGACCAGCCCGATCGCGGCGCCCAGGGCCATGAAGGGCAGCGCGGCCCGCTCGGGCAGCCAGAACGCGGCGAGGATGACGCCCAGCCAGGCGGCCAGGGCCAGCAGCACGGTCCGCTTCGCGCCGATGCGCCCGGCGAGCGCGCCGAGCAGCAGGGCGCCGGCGAAGGCGAGGAACTGCACGATGAGGATCGTGACGATCAGCACCGACTGGCCCAGGTGCAGCTCCTCGGTGCCGTACTGGCTGGCCAGGCTGATGACGGTCTGGATGCCGTCGTTGTAGACCAGGAACGCGGCGAGGAAGAACAAGGTCAGCGGGTACGCCCGCAGCCCGCGCAGGGTGTGCCCGAGCTGGCGGAACCCGTCGGTCAGCACGTTGCCGCGCTGCTGCTCCAGCGCGGCCGGCGGGTGCTCGCGCAGGGCACGCAGCGGGACGAGGGTGAACAGCGCCCACCACACGCCGGCCGACACGATGCTCCAGCGGGCCAGGTCCAGGGTGCGCTGGTCGTCGCCGTCGACGCTGAACAGGGTGACGGCGAGAAGGTTCAACGCCAGCAGCAGCCCGCCGCCCAGGTAGCCCAGGGCCCAGCCGCGGCTGGACACCTTGTCGCGTTCGTCGGGGCCGGCCAGGCGGGGCAGGAACGAGTTGTAGACGACCACCGACGCGCCCAGGGCCACGTTGGAGATCACCAGCAGGATGCCGCCCAGCAGGTAGCGCTCGCCGGTGACGAACGCGAACGCCACGGTGGCGGCGGCGCCGGTGAAGGCGGTGGCGGCCAGCAGCGGCTTGCGCCGGGGCGTGCGGTCGGCGATCGCGCCCATGACCGGCAGCACCAGCACGGTCAGCAGCACCGACAGCGACACCATGTACGGGAAGAAGGAGCCCGCGGCGATGCTGAGCCCCAGCGGGTGGACCCGGCCGGTGCACTCGTCGGCGCCGAGCGCGCAGCCGGCGGCCTGCTCGGTGACGGTGGTCAGGAACGGGCCGAGGAACACCGTCACCACGGTGGTGGAGTAGGCGGAGCAGGCCCAGTCGTAGAAGTACCAGCCGGTGCGCTCGCGGCGGGTGCTGTGCGGCTGCGTGGGGGCGGTCACCGCGGCATGATCCCATTCACGCCTCGGGGTGCCACCAGCGGGCCAGTGCCGCGGCGGCGGGGTCCTCGGACTGGGTGAGGGCGGCCCACGGGTCGGCGGCCGGGGGCAGCTCCTCGGCGGCGTACTCGGCCAGCTCGTGCGCGGCGACCGGGGCCGGCGCGGCGTCGATGGGGGTGACGGTGCCGAGGCTGCCGGTGTCGATCCACGGCCAGCCGTCGACGGGCTCGGGCAGCGCGCCGACGTCGACCAGCGGCGGGAACACCGTCTCGCCGGCGTCGGGGTCGGCGGTGGCGTCGGGGTCGGCGCCGACCGGGCCGAGGCTGTGCGCGCCGGTGACGTCGACGATGTCGTGGTGGATCTCCGGCTCGGGTGCCGGCTCCTCCCACGCGCCGGGATCGTGGTGCTCGACCGGGGTGAGGTCGTGCTCGGGCAGCTCGTAGGCGTCGTCGTAGCCCGCGTCGTGCTCCAGGTGCCCGGGGTCGTCGGCGGCCGGGTCCGGGTCGTGGTGGATCGCGAAGCCGTCGTCGCCGCCGTCGTCGGGGTCGAAGTGCGCCCAGCCGTGTTCGTCGCTCATCTCATCTCCTGGGGGATCGGGGCGGACGCGGGCGCCAGTGCGCGGGCCCGGGTGAGGACGTCGTCGGCCTGCCGGGCCTTGTCGCGCAGCCGCTGCAGCTCGGCGGTGGCCGCGGCGCGGCGCTTCTGCCGGCCGGCGGCGTCGGTGGCGGCGGCCGCGTCGATCTCGGCGATGTGCGCGTCGAGGTCGCGCAGCCGGCGCTCGACCGCGTCGTCGACGGCGACACCGAGGGCGTACTGCAGGTCGGTGAAGCGGAAGGAAATCTCGTCGGTCAGCGCGGCCCGGGCCTCGGCGAGCACGTCACGCAGCCAGGTGCGGGCCTGCTGCCGGTCGGTCTGCACCCGGCGGCGGTAGAGCACGTAGCCGCCGGCGGCCAGGCCGAGCCCGAGCCCGGCGACGGGGATGAGCAGCCCGCCGAACACGGCGCCGCCCACCCCGGCGACCGAGGCGCCGAACAGCACCCCGCGCCCGGCCATGACGGCGATCCCGCCGGCGGACAGGGCGATGAGCATGTTATCGCCGGAGCCGTCGCGCGGGGCGCGGGTGTCCAGGCTGTGCCGCAGGGTGGCGTTGAGCCGGGTGAGCAGCCCGTCGAGCTCGCCGGCGTCGAACACCTGCGCGAGGACCCGCTCGCCGATCTGGCGGAACGTGTCGCGCAGGTCCTCGGAGGCGGTGACGGCCAGGGCGTGCAGCTCGGTGTCGAGCTCGTCGGGCAGGGCGGCCAGCTCGGCGCCGCGCCGCGACTCGATGCGCCCGGCGAAGTCCTGCTGCAGGGCACTGATGCGGGTGCGCAGCTGCCCGACGGCCTCGACCCGGGCGCGCTGGGTCTCGGTGTTGAGCAGCAGCGCCCACTGCCGCGACTCGGTGCGCTTGCGGGCGGCCAGGGCGCTGCGCTCGGCGCGGGCGCGGGCGGTGCCGGCCGGGTCGGCCTCGGCGGCGTCGACCCGGGAGCGGGCGGCCTGCTCGAGGCGGCCCAGCTCGGCGCGGGCGGCGCGCAGCACGTTGGCCAGCTGCAGCTGGTGGCCGTGCCCGGCCAGCTCGACCAGGGCGTGCTGCAGGGCGGCGATGTGTGACGCCTCCACCAGGGGCGCCTGCTCGGCCGGCGGCAGGCTCAGGGCCTGCTCGGCGAGGCGGGCCGACACCGGGAACCACGGCGCGGCGGCGAAGCGGGGGGCGTGGGCGCGCAGCAGGGCCCGGTTGTCCTCGGCGATGCGCCGCCAGCCCGGATAGGCGTCGACCTTGCTCAGGGCGAAGACCACCAGGTCGACGCGTTCCCCGGCGCGGGCCAGGAACTGCAGCTCGGGCTGCGACAGCGGCGCCGACGCGTCGGCCACGAACAGCAGGGCCGTGGCACGCTCGACCGCGTCGAGGGCGACGGCGGTGTGCGCCGGGTCCAGGCCGCCGACGCCGGGGGTGTCGAGCAGGGTCACGTACTGCAGCAGGGGTGCGGGGTGGGTGACCTCGATGCGGCGGGGGCCGCGCCCGTCGGCGGGCAGCGCCCGGCCGGTCGCCCACGCGGCCAGCTGCCGCGCGTCCAGCTCGACCGGGTCGCCGCCGCCCGGCACGTACGCCCGGGCGCCGAGCGCGGGCCCGGGGGAGAAGTGCAGGTAGGTGGCGGTGGCCACGGCGGCGTCGACCGGGGACAGGCCAGGCACGCCGAGCAGGGCGTTGACCAGGCTGCTCTTGCCGCGTTTGGTCTCGCCGACGACCACGACCGACGGGCGGGTCAGCCGGCGGCGGCGCAGCTCGGCCAGCTCGGCGCCGGCGTCGGGGTCGTGCGTGCGCACGAAGGCCAGGACGTCGTCGACCGTGCGGGTCAGGGCGCTCTGCAGATCGCGGGGTGCGGTCATCGGGCCGTCTCCTGGCGTGTCGGCCGGTTCATCGGGCCGCCGCCTGGGCCAGCAGGTGGAAGCCGCGCTGGGCGACCTGGGCGATCCGGGACTGGGCGGGGCCGGCGCCGGCGACGGCGTAGACGCGCCACCGGTTGGCGGCCTCGACGGCGGCGGTGTGCAGCTCGGCCGGGCCCGCCTCGGGCAGGCGCAGGATCCAGCGGGCGTCGTCGGAGGTGGCCAGGCGCATCAGCTCGGTCTCCCACTGCTCGGGCAGGCGCACGGTGCCGGTGGCCACGCGCTGCGCGGCCTCCAGCAGCCGCAGCCGATGGTAGGCGGGCTCGCGCAGCAGCTTCTCGACCAGGTCGCGCAGCTCGTCGCGGTCGCGGCGGTCGCCGGCGTGCCCGGCGACGCGTTCGAGGCGGGCCAGGGCCCAGCCGGCCTTGATCGCGTCGGCGCGCCAGCGCAGCACGTCACGCACGGTGGCCTGCAGGCGCGGGAACCCGGCGGCCGGGACGAGCCGGCGCACCAGCTCGCCGCCGCTGAGGCCGGGCTCGGCGGCCAGCTGGGCCAGGCAGTAGCCGATGCCGTAGAGGTCGAGCAGGCTCAGCAGCCGTTCGCGCTGAGCGGCGCCGACCGGGGCGGGCCGGCTGCGGAACAGGTCGACCGAGGCGAGCAGCACCCGCAGCTGCGCGGCGTCGAGGGTGGCGAGCTCGCGCAGCGCGGCGACGTCGGCGGCGGTGAGGCGGCCGGTCTGGGCGGTCTCGGCCAGCAGGCCGACCACGGGGACCACCTCCGACACGGTACGGGCCAGCAGCCGCGCCTGCTCGGCGGCCAGTGGCCCGGCCACCGGCCACGGGTCGCCGGCCCCGGCGACCAGGGTGTCGACCTTGCCGAACACGCCGAGCGCGTTGATCGGGCTGGACGCCAGCCGGGCGGAGGACTGCCGGAACGCGTCCAGGGCGCGTACGTCGTCGGCCCGCACCGCCTGGGTGAACACGTAGACCACGGCCTCGGCCGCGGCGACCTCGGCGGAGGAGTCGGCGTCGATGTCGCTGCCGAACGGGCTGTGCGCGATCGCCGCGGACGCGCGCGCCGACACCTGCTCGTCGGCCGAGGACAGGCCCGGGGTGTCCACCACGGTCAGGTCGCGCAGCTGCTCACTGGTCAGGGACACGTCCAGGTACGCGATCCGGGCCCCCGGCACGCCGAGGCGTTGCGGGAGCATGCCGTCCTCGCCCAGCGGCAGGCTCGTGCGGGTGCCGTCGCGCAGCACCACATCGACCCGGTCGGCGCTGCCGTAGCGGAAGCGCGTGACGATCCGGGTGCACTCCCCGGCGGCCGTCGGGGCCACCCGCCGCCCGATCAACGCGTTGACGAGTGTCGACTTTCCGGCTTTCAACCGGCCCGCGACGGCCACCCGCAACGGCTCCGACAACCGCCGATGGACGTATCGCACCTGTTCACCGGCCTGCGGGCCGACCCGGGCGAGGGCGTCGTCACACAGCGTCGCGACCCGGGCGGTCAGGGGACCGACGGTCATGACTCGTCAGCCGAGCACACATTCGGCGAGAATGTGTCCACTGCGGCCGTCGTACCGGACAAGGGCGCTCCTCTTCCCGTTCGCGGGCAGACCGGATCGCCCGCCGCAGGGAGAAGACTACGGACCCGGGTGCTCGCGCGACTCCCGTGTTCGTGCCAGAGCCGGACGCCGCTGGGGGCTGCGGCGGAATGGGGGCGTGTGTGGCACAGCGGGACCTGGCCGGTCTGGCAGCGGCACACCTGCGCCGACCCGGGCTCGTCGTGCTCACCGGCGCGCCCGGCGCCGGGCGCAGCACGCTGCTGCAGGCGATCGCCGGCGCCGCCGCCGGGCCGGTGTTCGCCGGCGGCGGCCTGGCCATGCTCGCCACCGTGCCCGCCCTGGCGCTGTCGCGGGCGGTGAAGGCCCGCCTGCCCGCCCACGACGTGCCGCTGCTGGCCGAGGCCGTGCGCTCGCGGGTGCGCGGCGGGCTGCTGGTGCTCGACGACCTGCAGCACGCCGACCCGGCCACCCTGGCCGCCCTGCCGCACCTGGCCGCCCACGTCCGCGTCGTCGCCGCCCTGCGCACCCCGCACCGGCTTCCCGGCGCCACCGTCGAGGCGCTGCGCGCGGCCGCCACCGCCTGGCTCGACGTGCCCGCCCTCACCCCCGGCGAGGCGACCGCCCTGGCCCGGCGCACCGCGGCGCACCTGGGCGACGCCGAGCTGGCCGCGGTCACCGCCCGCGCCGGCGGCAACCCCCTCGCCGTGGTCGCCCTGGCCCGCGACGCCGGCACCGGCCGCGGCGCCGCCCCCGCCGGCGACATCGACCAGGTGGCCTACGCGATCGCGACCGCCCTGGCCGACCTGCCCCGCGCCGCCCGCACCGCCCTGGCCGCGCTCGGGCTGCTCGGCCGGCCCGCCCCCGAGGCCCTGCTCGGAGCGGGCGCCGCCGTGCTGCGCGAGGCCGGGCTGGTCACCGACGCCGGCGACGGCCTCGTGCCCGTGTCGGCCTACATCGCCGAGACCGCCGCCGGGCTGCTCGACGGCGACTCCCGGCTCGAGCTGCACAAGGCCCTCGCCACCCTGACCACCGGCTTCGAGGCCGCCCGGCACCTGGCCGCCGCCGGCGACACCGACGGCGCCTACCGGGCCGCCCTGGCCGCCGCCGACCGCGCCGGCGGCACCGAGCGCGGCGAGCTGCTGCTGTTCGCCTGCGAGCTGCCCGGCGTACGCCCGGACCCGCGGGTGCGCCTCGCCGCCGCCGACGCGCTGCTGGCCGCCGGCCGTCCCCACGCCGCCGCCCGCGTGCTCACCACCCCCGCACCGCTCGGGGTCGAGGCCGACGTGCTGCGCGGCGAGGCCCTGCTGCAGGCCGGCGACCCCGCCGGGGCCCGCGACGCCGTGCGGCCGGTGCCCGACGCGGCCGCCGCCGGGGTCGCCGCCGCCCGCGACCGCATCCTGCTGCTCGCCGACCTGGCCACCGACCCGGCCCTGGCCCTGGACACCGCGGAGAAGATCGCCGCCCGGCACGGCAGCCCGCCACCCGGGGTGGCCGCCGCGCTCGCCGCCGTCCGCGCCGCCCACCGGGTGCCCGGCTGGGAATCCGCCCTCACCGCCGCAGCCGGTGCGGCCGACCCGCTGACCGGGCGGTGGAGTGCCTGGCTGCTCGTGGAACATCTGCTCGCCGACGCCCGCCCGGCCGAGGCCGCCGCCGTGGCGCGCACCGCCGCGTCGGCCGCCGGCGAGGCCCTCGCGTACAGCTGGCAGACCCGCTTCCTGGCCGTCGCCGACTGGGCCGAGCTGCTGCACGCCTCCGCCCCCGACGACGTGGTGCGGCGCAGCGGCAACCTGAGCGACCGGTCCCTGCCCGACGACGCCCGCGGCTACGCCCTGGCCGCCACCGCCCTGGCCGAGGCCGACACCGGGCTGCTCGCCGCCGCCCGCGCCCGGCTCGCCGGCGCCACCACCCATCCCGCCGCCGCCTGGGTGGCCCGCGAGGCCGCCTGGCTCGACGGGCAACCCGACCGGGCCGCCGACCCCGGCCCGGCCCCCGGAGCGGGACTGCTCGCCGGGCTCGGGGAGATCACCTCGTACTGGGCCGCCTACGACGCCGGGACACCCGCCCCCGCCGCCGCCGCCGCGAGCCTGCCCCCGGCCGCCGCCGGCACCGTCACCGCCTGGGCCACCGGCACCGGCTTCACCGCCGCCGCCGACACCTGGGACGGCAGCGTCCTGCGCGAACGCATCCGCTGCCTGCTGGCCGCCGGCCTGCTCGACACCGACCCCCAGCGGGCCGTCGACGCGCTGCTGGCCGCCGAGCAGCTCGCCGACACCGCCGGGCTGGTCGTGCTGGCCGGCCGGGCCCGCCGCGGGCTGCGCCGCCACCACATCCAGCGCGACCGGCGCAGCCCCCGCTCCGGCAGCAGCCTCACCCGCCGCGAACTCGACGTGCTGCGCCTGGTCGCCGCCGGGGAACCCACCCGCCGCATCGCCGGGCAGCTGGGCATCTCCACCGAGACGGTCGACACGCACATCCGCGCCGGGATGCGTAAGCTCGGCGCCCGCACCCGCACCGAGGCCGCCGCCCTGGCCCTCACCCAGCTCGACCCGGCCCCGGCCGCGCCGGGCCGGGCCCGCCCATCCGGAGACGCCGAGGTCCCCGCCGCCCGAGACGACCGTGAGGATCGCCGGTGAACCGACAGACTGACGCCCCCCGCCACGTCGTGTCCACCACCTCCGACGCCGACACCGTCCTGCGCCGCTACGCCCGCGACGGCTGGACCCTGCGCGAGGGCTTCGCCCTGCCCGACCCGGCCTGGGACGTCACCGGCGACCGCCTGGTCCTGCACGGGCGCATCGGCGACCACGACACCCTGCAGCTGGCCATGCTCGCCGCCGCCCGCGGCGCCGGCATCGTCGCCGTCTGCGACACCACCACCCCCGTCGGCCGGGCCCTGGTCGACGACCTCAGCCGGCTCGGCCCGGTCCACACCGGCACCACCGCCCCGCCCGCACCCCCGGCCACCCCCCTGCACGACGGCGACACCCCCGTCGTCCCGCTGGTCGCCGAGCAACGCGCCCTGCTCGACCGCCTCGCCGCCGGCGACACCATCGCCGCCGCCGCGGCCGCCGAGTTCCTGTCCCTGCGCACCGCCAACCGGCGCATCGCCGAGGCCCGCGCCCTGTTCGGGGTGCGCACCACCCGCGAAGCCGTCCTGGCCTACCTGCGCCAGCGCGGCCCCGGCAGCCTGCCCACCGGCGGGCCCACATGACCGCGGCAGGCCACGACTTCGACCAGCTCCACCGCAGCGGCCAGGCGCCGTGGGAGATCGGCGGCCCGCAACCGGCCCTCGCCGCGCTGCTCGACAACACCGTCCGCGGACCCCGCGTCCTGGACCTCGGCTGCGGCACCGGCGAGCTCGCGATCGCCCTGGCCCGCCACGGCCACCAGGTCACCGGCATCGACATCTCACCCGTGGCCGTCGAGGCCGCCCGCGCCAAGGCCACCGGGCTCAGCGCCCGGTTCGAGGTGGGCGACGCCACCCGCATCGACCTGCCCGCCTTCGACACGGTCATCGACTGCGGGCTGCTGCACAACCTCGCCCGCACGGACGACACCGCGGCCCGCGACTACGTGGCCCGGCTGCCGCAGCTGACCGTCCCCGGCGGACTGCTGCTCGTGCTGGCCGTCGCCGCCGACGCGGGCCGGGGCTGGGGACTCACCCCGAAATATCTGCAGCGCTGTGCCGCCGCACCGTGGTGGGCCGGCGCCCGGGTGCAGCCCGCCGAGGTCGTCGCCCGCGACCTCACCATGCCCGGGCTGCTGCTGCACGCCACACGCACCTGAAATCGGTGGCCCCGGCGCCCCCGCGGGCCCTAGCGTGAGCCCACATGAGCAGCCGCACGATCCGAGTCACCGTCAAGGGCGCCTTCGACGCGCTCACCGCCGAGCAGCGCACCGCCCTGCTCGCCGACGCCGACAAGCACCAGGTGACCGACGCCGCCTTCACCGAGCACGGCACCATCACCTACGACATCGCGGCGCGGCCGTTCTTCACCTTCCGCTACGCGGGGACCGCCGCCGACGAGGAGGGCATCCCGGCCGTCACCGCCGCCGCGCGGGCCGCCGCGGTGACGTGGCTCGAGGCGCGCGGGTACGCGTACAAGAACCTCACCACCCAGACCACCGACCTGTCCGAGGTGCCGCTGGGCAAACGCGGCCGGCGCCTGGCTGCCGGCTGAGCCGCCTTTTCGCTGCCGCCTTTTGCCGCCGCCTTTTGCCGCCGCCCGGGCGTTCAGCTTTCGCTGCCGCCCGGCGGCGGCTCAGCTCTCGCTGAGAAAACTCTCGATCGCCTCGACGACCAGCGCGTGGTCGTCGGCCTGGGGGAGACCCGACACGGTCACCACGCCGACGACCCCCACCCCCTCCACGCGTACGGGGAAGGCGCCCCCGTGCGCGGCGAAGTCGGCCGGATCCACGCCGTACTTCGCGTCGAGCTGCTCGCCCTTGGCCGCCAGCCGCCGCCCCACCAGGTAGGACGACGCCGCGAAGCGCTCCACCACCCGCACCTTGCGCGCGATCCAATGGTCGTTGTCGGCGGTGCTGCCCGGCAGCGCGGCGTGGAACAGCTGCTGCGGGCCCCGCCGGATGTCCACCGCGATCGCCAGGTCCCGGCCCGTGGCCAGATCCACCAGCAGGCTGCCCAGATGCCAGGCGTCCGCGTTGTCGAACCGGCGGAACGTCAGCCGCCGCTCCTGCTCCTCGAGCCGCGCGACGAGATCATCTTCAGTCATGAGAACTTTATAGACCACGCCGGCGCCGCAACCAGATCCCCGCGGCACCGATCATCGTCAACACGCTCAGCAGACAGCACACAGCCTTGAACACGAGCCCTCCTCCTCCCACGGCGCTAAGGTCATTGCCGTGCGCCTGGGTACCTTCAATCTCCTGCACGGCCGCTCGCTGTCCGACGGCGTCGTCCACGCCGAGCGTATCGCCGCCGCCGTCGCCGACCTCGACGCGGACGTCCTCGGGCTGCAGGAGGTCGACCGCGCCCAGCCCCGCAGCGGCCTGCTCGACCTGACCGCCATCGCCGCCGACGCCCTGGGCGCCCCCGCCCACCGCTTCGCCGCCGCCGTGGTCGGCACGCCGGGGGAGACCTGGAAACCCTGGCACTCCGAGGACGACAACCTCAACCCCCTCTACGGCATCGCCCTGGTCAGCCGCTGGCCCGTGCTGCGCTGGCAGATCACCCAGCTGCCCGGCGCCCCGATCCGCTCACCCGTCTGGGTCCCCGACCGCAAGCTGCTGCTGCTCAAGGACGAGCCCCGCGTCATGATCGCCGCCGTCATCGACTCCCCGGCCGGGCCCATGACCGTCGCCAACACCCACCTGTCGTTCGTCCCCGGCTGGAACCTGCGCCAGCTGCGCCACGCCGTCCGCGCCCTGCGCGCCCTGCCCGCCCCGCGCGTGCTGCTCGGCGACCTCAACATGCCCGTCGGACCCGTCCGCGCCTTCACCGGCTGGCGCGCCCTGGCCAAGGCCAGCCCCACCTATCCCAGCCCCGCGCCCAAGGCCCAGCTCGACCACATCCTCGCCGACCCGCGCGGCGGCGACGCCCTGGGCACCGTCCTGCAGGTACGCACCCCGGCCGTCGACGTCTCCGACCACCGGCCCCTGGTCGTGCACCTCGGCCAGGCTCACACCCTCAAC
Source organism: Symbioplanes lichenis (assembly GCF_030709675.1). Taxonomy (GTDB): domain Bacteria; phylum Actinomycetota; class Actinomycetes; order Mycobacteriales; family Micromonosporaceae; genus Actinoplanes; species Actinoplanes lichenis. The sequence goes on along the minus strand of NZ_JAUZQD010000002.1, from coordinate 319,529 downwards.
TCGTAGAGGGTCTCCAGCCCGTCCTCCTCGTCCCACTGCTCGCCCACCCGCTCGAACCCGAACGGCGCGACGGTCGCGAGGGAGGCGGCGTTGTCCGGGGAGATGCTCGCGCGCACGATGCGTACGCGGGAATCGCCGGAAGCCCGGCGGATCAGCTCGCCCAGCATCGCCCGGCCCAGCCCGCGCCGCCGGAAAGCCGGATCGGTCGTGTAGCCCACCTCGACGCGCCCCTCGGCGTCCGGCGGCCCATGGAAGCCCGCGTGCCCGACCACCTGCCCGCCCTCGACCGCCGCCCGCGCCACCCACTCGCCGGCCGCCGGATCCTGCTCGACCTGCTCGGCGCGGATCGCCCACAGCCACGACTCACTCATCAGCCAGGGGGACAGCGGGCAGCCCGCCGCCGCGCTCGCTTTCACCAGATCACCGTCGATCATCGCCCGCATCGCCGGAACGGGCAGCACCACGAAACTCACCACGGCACGATCCTAGATGTGCCCGCAACCACATTGTGCGCAACTCAATTGTGCCCAATTAAATTGGGCACTACTGTTCTCGGCATGCGTGAGACCACCGGCCTCGACGGCATGATCTGCTTCGAGCTCTACGCCGCCTCCCGGGCCATGACCGCCCTCTACCGGCCCGCCCTCGACGCCGAAGACCTCACCTACCCCCAGTTCCTCGCCCTGCGCGTCATCGCCGAGCACGGCACCCTCACCGTCGGCGCCCTCGGCAAGATCCTCGGCCTCGACAGCGGCACCCTCTCACCCCTGCTGCGCCGCCTCGACCAGCGCGGCCTCACCCTGCGCGGCCGCGGCGAGAGCGACCAGCGCAAGGTCTGGACCGAGCTCAGCCCCAAAGGCATGCTCCTCGCCGACCGCCTCGCCGACCTCCCCACCCGCCTCGGCTGCACCCTCGACCTCACCCCGGACGAATTCACCACCCTGCACACCCTGCTCGGCAAACTGCGCACCAGCGCCACCACCTGAGGAGAACACCATGGCCATCACGCCCGCCTACACCGCCTCCGCCACCGCCACCGGCGACGGCCGCGCAGGACACAGCCGCTCCAGCGACGGCGTCCTCGACCTCGACCTGTCCGTCCCCAAGGAGATGGGCGGACCCGGCGGCGCCCACACCAACCCCGAGCAGCTCTTCGCCGCCGGCTACGCCGCCTGCTTCCACGGCGCCCTCAAGGCCGTCGCCCGCTCCCGCAAGATCGAGCTCACCGACACCGCCATCACCGTCGACGTCGGCATCGGCGACAACGGCCAGGGCGGCTTCGGCCTCGTCGTCGCCATCGAGGCCGAGCTCCCCAGCGTCGACGAAGCCACCGCCCGCGACCTGCTCGACGCCGCCCACCACGTCTGCCCCTACAGCAACGCCACCCGCGGCAACATCGACGTCACCCTCACCCTCGCCTGAGCACCAATTCCTTTCCCGGCCCTGATCAACATTCGTTTCCCCTGATCAGAGCCGGGAAAGGAACACCCATGCCCACCCTGAGCGTGACCAACGACGTCGAACTCCACTACGAAGACTTCGGCACCGGCGACCCCGTCGTCCTCATCCACGGCTGGCCCCTCTCCGGCCGCAGCTGGGAGAACCAGGTCCCCGCCCTCATCGCCGACGGCAAACGCGTCATCACCTACGACCGCCGCGGCTTCGGCCAGAGCAGCCAGCCCTGGGACGGCTACGACTACGACACCTTCGCCGCCGACCTCGACGCCCTCCTGCAGCATCTCGACCTCACCGGCGTCACCCTCGTCGGCTTCTCCATGGGCGGGGGAGAGGTCGCCCGCTACCTCGGCACCTACGGCACCACCCGCATCAGCCGCGCCGTCTTCGCCGCCGCCGTCCCGCCCTACCTCTACTCCAGCGACGACAACCCCGACGGCGCCCTCGACGACGACACCGTCAAACAGTTCCAGGAAGGCATCACCGCCGACCGCATCGCCTTCGTCGACGGCTTCGCCGAGAACTTCTTCAAGGCCGGCCGGTCGTCGAAAGTCAGCGACTCCCAGGTCCGCTACGCCCAGGAACTCGCCCACCTCGCCAGCCCCAAGGGCACCCTCGACTGCGTCGCCGCCTTCGCCCTCACCGACTTCCGCGGCGACCTCGCCAAGATCACCATCCCCACCCTGGTCATCCACGGCGACAGCGACGCCGTCGTCCCCCTCGAGAACAGCGGCAAACGCACCGCCGACACCATCCCCGGCGCCCAGCTCGTCGTCATCAAGGACGGACCCCACGGCATCAACGCCAGCCACCCCGTCGAGTTCAACGAAGCCCTGCTCGCCTTCCTCAACAACTAGAGCAGTTTCCCCAGCGCGCGGTTCGTACGGTTCGCCTGTACGGCCGCGCGCTGCTGCGCCGCCGTCACCTCGATGTAGCCCTGCGACGTCGACAACGACGCATGCCCCAGCAACCGCATGATCTCCGACGCGTTCGCCCCGTCCTCCGCCAGCCGCGTCGCAAACGTATGACGCAACGCATGCAACTGCGCACCCCGCGGCACCCGATCGTTGACCCCCGCCCGCCGGTAACACGACTGCACCAGATACTGCAGCCCACCCCGGCGCAGGGGAGCACCCTGACGATCCACCAGCAAAGCATCATCCGGGCGTACGCGCCCGAACCGCACCTGCCGCGACCGCAAGTAACGCTCCACCACCGCATCCAGCTCCGGCTCCACCGGCACCGCACGCGGCCGCCCGCCCTTGCCCGCCACCTCCAGCCGCCGCTCACCGGCGCGCCCCAGCACCGAGCCCGCCCGCAGCGCCAGCATCTCCGACAGCCGCAGCCCCGCACACAACGCCAGCGCCAGCACCGCCACGTCGCGCTCCGGCCACGGGTCACGCTGCCGCTCGTCCGCCCGGTTCACCGCTTCGAGCAGCTGCTCAGGGGTGTCCTCACCGCGCAACGGCTTGGGGGAGGGCTGCAGGAAACGCGGCTTGCCCACCGCCGGCATCGGATTGCCCGCCACGATGCCCTCGGTCACCAGGAAGCCGAAGAACGAGTTCCAGCTCGACCACGCGCGCGAGACGGAGGAGGGGGCCCGGCCCGCCGCGAAACCGGCAAAAGCCGCCCGGAGCGCGCGCGGGGAGAGGTTGCTCAGCGTTACGACGCCGTCCGGGTCCAGGTGGGTGAGCACGGCCTGCAGATCCCTGCGGTACGCCATGAGGGTGTGCTCGGACGGCTTGCGCACCGCTCGGGCGGCCAGGAACTCCTCGACCAGCTCGCGGACATCGCTTTTGTCATGCATAAGGGATATTATGCAGCATTTGCCCGGGTCGGGCGAGGGGTGTGCGTGGTCGGGGATCGTGGCCGGTCTCGACTGGTCTTCGGGGTGCTTCCTCGGCTTTCCGTGTCGCCTTGCACGCCGGCTCCTGCTTTCGGCGGGTGCTGACGTTGTCTTGCCGCGCCGTTGTGTGGTTCTGGGGCTCTGGGCCGATCTGGAGGCTCTTGGCGCTCGGGGTGGATCTTGGCTTGAGCGTGCTCGTTTCTGGTCGCTCCTCGGCGGCGCGTGCCCTTTCCCGTGCTCGGGGAGCCTTCTGAGCGCATTACTTGACATAATGTAGATTATCGACCAGACGGAAGTGGTCGGATTTGCCCCGCCCGCCAGCCCCTCAGCCCGCGCCGCGGCTGGCGCCCGTCCTCGCTCCTCCTTCCCTGCGCCTCGCTGTTCCTCGCTTGCTGCCGAGATGCCAGTCGCCGCCGTGGCCACCGAGGCGCGGCCCGGGGTCCGGCTCGTCTGTCCGGTGTGGTCTGCGGCAGGATCTTCGTCATGCCGGGGCCGTGTCATCTGTCATGAGAACGGCGCGACGCCGGTGGGTCGGGGCATTTTTGTCGGGGCCTGCTGGTAGAACTGACGGCGTTGGAACACGTGTTCGAGAGGGGTGGAGATGGCAGCGGCGGGCACTGAGGTGCGGGGTCTGGGCGTCGACGAGCTGGCGGCGATCAAGGAGCAGCTGGCGGCCGGGCGCAAGCCGCGGGTGATGTTCACCGAGGCGGCGGGCCAGATCGCGGGTCAGATCGGGCAGGTGGTGGGGCTGACGGATCCGGCCGAGTCGGACGAGTGGGTGGTGGTGCGGTTCGGCAAGGACGAGTTGCCGTTCGCGCCGGCCGATCTGCGGGTGCCGCCGAAGGGCGGGGTGAAGAAAGTGGCTGCTCCCCCGGCGCCCGAGGTGCCGGCCCGGGTGGAGCCGGAGTTCGTGCTGGACTCCCCTCCCCCTGTGAAGGCTGCCCCGCCGAGGCCCGCCCCGGCCGACGGCCGCGCGACGGGCGCAACGGGTGCGACCGGCGGGGCGACGGGCTCGGCCGGTGGGTCGGGTGGGGCGGCGGGGTCGACGGGTGCGGCCGGTGGGCAGGTGGCGCCCGCGCCGCGCAAGGCTCCGGGCAAGACGGCGAAGCCGAAGCCTCCGCCCGGGCTGACGGTGACTCTCGCCTACACCGACGGTGAGTGGACGGTGGCGGCCAACCAGGGTGCGAAGGCGCTGGCGAAGCCCTATGTGATCAGGCCGGCCGAGGCGATGCGCATGGTGGCGCTGGTGGACGTGCCCGGGGTGCAGGAGGCGGTGGAGCAGATCGTGGCGGCGGAGCGGGCGGAGGCGGAGCAGCAGGCGGAGAAGTTGCGGGCGGAGCTGGCGGAGATCGAGGCGCGGTTGCAGGAGTTGCGCGACGCCGGGTGACGGCTCTCCCCCGCCGGTGCGGGCCGGCGACCCGATCGTGCGCAGACAGTGCGTCGTGAAGATCACCGTGCGGCCCGGGCCGTGGACCGGTGGGCATGATCGGGCGTGTCATCATGGCGGGTCCTGGGAGACGGGCGGGCCGATGGAGACGCTGGTGGGGACGCTGGAAAGCACGCGGTGGCGGGTGCCGGTGGTGTGGCGGTGGCTGCTGCTGGTGTCGCGGGTGATCGTGCCGTTGATCTGCCGGGTGCGGGTGTCGGGGTCGGTGCCGGAGGGGTTGCGGGGCGGGCCGGTGATTCTGGCGGCCAACCATGTGAGTCCGGTGGATCCGATTGTGATGACCTACGCGTGCAGCCGGGTGGGGATCGCGCCGCGGTTCATGGCGACGGCGGGGTTGTTCGATGCGCCGGTGGCCGGGTGGGCGATGCGGGCGGCGGGGCATCTGCGGGTGGATCGGCACACGGCACGGGTGGCGGAGGCGTTGCCGGCGGCGGGGGCGGCGTTGCGGGGCGGGGCGATGGTGCTGGTCTACCCGGAGGGGCGGATCGGGCTGGATCCGTGGATGTGGCCGGAGCGGGGCAAGACCGGGGTGGCCCGGATGGCGGCGATGTCGGGTGCGCCGGTGGTGCCGGTGGCGCAGTGGGGCGCCCATGCGGTGCTCCCCTACGACTCGCCGCGCCGCCTGGTGCGTTCGGTGCTGCGCGCGATGTGGCGCCGGCCGGTGGTGTGGGTGTGTTTCGGTGAGCCGGTGGACTTGTCGGGGCTCGAGGGGTCGGCGGGTGCGCGGGCGATGCGGGCGACGGACCGGATCGTGCAGGCGGTGACGGACACGCTGGTGCCGTTGCGGGGCGGGGAGCTGGAGCTGCCCCGGTTCGTCGACGGCACCCGCCCGGTGGACATCTCGCGGGTGCGGCGTCCCTCCCCCACGGCCACGCGCGACAACTGAACGTTCGACCCGACGGCCGCGCGCGACAGCTCGGCGTTCGACCCGACGGCCACGGAGCGACGACTCGGCGTTCGACCCGACGGCTGCGCCGGTGGTGGGTGAGCCGCGTTTCCTTGCAGCCCTCCCCCAAGCCGTTACCGGAGGACATGGCGTTCGGTCCGACGGCTGCGCCCGATGATTCGGCGTTCGAGTAGCCGACCACGGCCGGCCGCCATCCGCGGTCCGCGCACGGCCGGTCGGCCACTTGCGGTCCGCGCTCGAGCGGTCGCCTTGGCTGCTCGGGCCTCGTCATCGAGCGCGGCTCTGTCGAAGTCGTGATCTGCGCCTCTGCCGCGCTGGTAAGGCCGCCCCAGAGACGCTGTCGAGCGGCCGTACATGAGACGTGGTTGAGCAGCCGCTCGCGGGTGGGTCAGAAGTAGTCGTGCAGGGTCGGGGCGGGGCCGGCGGTGGCGGCGTGGAGGACAGCGTCGGTGGTGGGGTTGCCGCCGGTGAGGAAGCCGGCGCGGCGCAGCTGGTCGGGGGTGGTGGCGCCGGCGTACCAGGCGGCGAGGCCGCGTGGGGTGAGCTGGATGGCGCCGGTGCCGCCGGGGTCGAGGCGGGCGGTGCCGGCGGTGAGGGTGAGCCGGTGGGGGCCGTGGTGCCATGCGCAGACGTCGTCGACGAGGTCGAGGTCGAGCTCGGCGGTCAGGTGGGCGGGCCAGCCGCGGGCGGCGATCGCGGCGGGGGCGTCGATGATGCGCAGCATCCAGGGCTGGCTCGTGTGGGGGTGGGCGTCGGCGCGGGCGATCAGGGACCAGGCGGGGTCGGCGGGGCCGAGGCGCAGCAGGGTGGTCGGGGCGACGCTGGCCCAGGTGCCGAGCATGGCGAGCAGGGTGCGGGTGGCGGCGGCGGTGAGTCCGGTGAGGTCGTCGACGGTGAGGGTGCCGGTGGCGTCGTAGCCGGGGCCGCGGTCCCAGGTGGCGTAGCCGGTGAGGGTGCCGGTGGCGTCGGTGGCGACGGTGTAGCCGTGGTGGTCGGCGAGCTGCTTGGCGGGGTCGGTGTCGAAGGTGGGGCCGGTGCGGTCCATCATGCCGGTGCTGTCGCGGGCGATGCGGTGGTAGAGGTCGTGGACGGCGGGGAGGTCGGCTTCGGTGGCCGGGCGCAGGGTGGTGGTGGGGTCGGGGCGGACGGCGGCCAGGGTGCGGGTGGCGGCGCGGAAGTAGGTGAGGGCGCCGATCTCTTCCCAGCCGAGGGCCCGGTACGGGGCGGGGGTGGTGTCGAACAGGGTGCTGATGGCGGCGCCGCGGTCGCGGGCGTCGGCCAGCAGGTGGGTGAGGACGCGCCGGCCGTGGCCGTGGCCGCGCTGGTCGGGGGCGGTGGCGACGCCGGCGATGCCGGCGGCGGGGACGAGGCGGCCGCCGAACCAGTGGGCCTGGTCGCGGTCGAGGGCCTTGGCGACCAGGCGGCCGTGCGGGTCGAAGACGCCGTGCTGGCGGCGGCCGGGGCCGGTGGCGCTCCAGTCGTCGGGCATGGGTTGCTGGTGGTAGCCGAAGGTGAGGCTGCCGAGGTCCCATGCCTGCTGCTTGTCCTCCGGCCCGAGCGGCCGCACCTGGTAGGTCACCCCGAGCATCCTGCCAGCGTCGCCCGCGACACGCCCGGGCGCCGAGGAAACCGCGACACGCCCGAGGCCGAGGGAGACCGCGAAAGGCCGCGCAGAAGGCGCGGAAAGACCGGAGCGGGAGAAGGAGCAGGCTCAGCGGTGCGTGCCGGTGGGGCCGAAGGCGGTCAGGAACTTGTCGCGGAAGTCGTTCATGGGCCAGACGGGTGCGGCCGGGGCGGGTTGCAGGCCGTCGGTCCAGCCCCAGCCGGCGACGCGGTCGAGGACTGACTGGTCGTGGGTGATGATGCTGACGGGCACGTCGCGGCTGGCGTTGTCGCCGACGACGATCGGGGCGGGCTGGTGGTCGCCGTAGACGACGAGGACGAGGTTGTCGTTGCCGTAGGTGGTGACCCAGGAGACGAGGCTGTCGAGGGTGTAGACGATGGACTGGGAGTAGGCCTCGCGTACCTGGGCGGGGTCTTTCCAGACGTCGGTGGCGCTGCGGCCGGCGGCGTGCTGCTGGGTGTAGAGGGAGCCGTCGCCGAGTTTGTTCCAGTCTTCGAGGACGGGCTGGGGGGCCCAGGGGGTGTGGCTGGAGACGAAGGTGATCTCGGCGGCGAGGGGGCCGCGGCCGGGGACGGCGTACTCGCGGTCGGTGAAGGTCTTGAGGGTGAACTGGTCGGGTACGGGGGCCCAGCCGAAGACGGGGCCGGCGTAGCCGAGGGTGTGGGAGTCGTAGACCTGCTGGTAGCCGTAGAAGGAGCCTTCGGGCCAGGCGTAGGTGACGCCGGGTTCGACGCCGACGGTGCGCCAGGCGCCGGTCTTGGCGAGGGCGCCGGTGAGGGTGAGGCGGTCGCCGGAGACCAGGCCGCGGTAGCGCTGTTCGTTGTCGATCCAGACGCCGGACTGGAAGGTGGAGTGGGCGAGCCAGCTGCCGCCGCCGGCGGTCGGTGAGGTGAGGAAGCCGCTGCGGGCGGTGAAGCCGGCGGCCGTCAGTGACTTGGTGCCGGCGGACAGCGCGGTGGTGACGGGGCCGGAGAGGGTGGGGTCCTGCACGGCGGAGCGGCCGTAGCTCTCGACGACGGCGAAGACGACGTCCTTGCCGCGCAGGGCGGTGAGCAGGGAGGTGGGCGGGGTGGTCTGGTAGGCGTCGTCGTCGACTTCGCGGTCGAACTCGCGGCGGTCGCGCAGGGCGGCGGGGACGCTGAGGACGCTGTCGCGGGTGAGGGTGGCCATGCTGTCGGAGGCGACGTGGACGCCGGGGGCGAAGGAGGTGCCGGCCAGGGCGAGCAGGAGCCAGGCGACGGCGGCGGACGCGAGGCCGGCGCGGGCGGCGGTGCGGTGCCGCGCGGTCACGGTCGCGAGGCGCCTGACGGCGAGGACCGAGCCTGCGAGTACGCCCACCGCGAGCACGATCACGCCGGCGAGCGCGCCGATGAGCCCGCCGGGGCCGGACGAGTCGCGCACGAAACGGTAGCCGTCGGCGAACAGTGGCCAGTCGAGCACCGGGTCGAAGGCGCGGGACAGCACGGCGAAGAAGCCGATGTCGATGATTTTCAGGACGGTGAGCACGCCGAGCAGGGCGCCGAGCACCGTGGCGGTGACGGTGCGTGCCCGGCGGGGCAGGACGAGCAGGACCGTGAGCACCGCGATCGCCTCGATCGGCACTCGCACGACCGCCGGCCACCAGGGTGTTCCCGGGGGCATCCGGGTCACCTGATCAGGGACGACGAGTGCGAGGAACACGAGCAGGGCGGCGAGGGCGGTGGCGGCCCGGGCGGTGATGCGGCGCAGACGGGACAAGGTGGCGGCCTTCCGGACGTCGGGGACGGAGCGTAACCCCGGACGTGGAGTACACGCCTGTCGGCCCCGGCCGGTTCAGCGCCGGGTCCGGCCGGAGGGATGCGTCACAGCGGGTGCGCCCCGGGGCCGCCGGGAACAGGCGGCCGGTGGGCTCAGAGGTCGTCGCACCGGGAGCGGGCGGCGCGGACCTGGGTGGCGATGCCGTCGAGCTGCAGGCCGACGAGGGCCTGCTGGGCGCGCTGGGCCTCGGCGGCGAGGGCGCGGTAGCGGGCGTCGTCCTCGGCGGCGGCGACGGCCAAGGCGATGCCGGCCTGCAGGCGGGCGGTGTTGGCCTGGGTGAAGGTCTCCTGCTGCCAGGTGTCGGGCACCCGGTCGAAGATGTCGCAGGCGGCCCGGGCGTCGTTGTCGGCCGAGGGGGCGCTGCCGTCGGCGTCGAGGGCGGTGCCGAGCCAGACGGCGCCGACGACCAGGGCGCCGGCGAGGGCTCCGGCGGTGGCGGCGAGCAGCAGCGGGCTGAGTTTGCGGCGGGGCCGGGGCTCGGCCGGGTCGGTGACGGGGGTACCGAGGGGGCCCGCGGGTGCCACGACCGGGTCGGTGCCGGTGGCGGGCGCGCCGGCGGCGGGGGCAGGCCACGCCTGCTGCGGCGAGAAGAGCGGTGCGGGCTGCTCGGGCGGCTGCGGCGTCGTCATGGGCGAAAGCTTCCCACATTCGCCGGTTCGCGGCCCTGGCCCGCCGGCTCGCCCGCGCCGCGAGGAGAAAGCGGCGCCGGCGAAGCGAGGGAGGGAAGGAGAAGGAGGCGCCGGCGAAGCGAGGGAAGGGAAAGGCGGGTCAGGCGGCCGGGGGGAAGTGCAGGTTCCAGCGCCCGAGCCGGTACGTGAGCCGGGTCACCGACAGCGGTGCCACGTCGAGTCCCCACATGCGGTCGCCGGGCAGCCCGAGGGCGTGGACGAGCAGCGCGCGTACGACGATCGGGTGGGCCACGGCGACGACCCGCTCGGTGGACATGGCGTCCATCCAGGCCGCGGCGCGGTCGCGTACCTCGGAAAGCGGCTCGCCGCCGTGCGGGGCCGCCGCCGGGTCGCTGAGCCAGTGCTGCAGGCCGGTGGGGTCGTCCTGGGCGATCTCGGTCAGGGTGCGTCCGGTCCAGGCGCCGAAGCCGGGGTCGGCCAGGGCCTTCTCGGTCAGGGCCGAGCGGCCGAGGGCCTGGGCGGTCTCCCGGGCGGCGCGGGAGGGCGCACACACCCACAGGGCGTCGCGGCCGAAGGCGGACAGGGCGAGGGCGGCCGCGCGACCGCCCTCGTCCAGATCGTCGTCGCCGCCGAAGCGGGCCTCCCGCAGGGCGCGGGTGGGTGCGCTGGCCAGCAGGCGAAGGGTGCCGCTCACACCGCCACGGGCTCGGGTTCCCGCACGGCCGGGGTGCTCAGCCGCGCCAGCAGCGCCGCGAAGGCGAGCCCGAGCGTCAGCCACAGGGTGACCTGGGTGCCCAGCGACGTCAGCCGGAAGCTGTAGAGCAGCGACGGCGGGAACGTCTCCGGCACCTCGTCGATGGTGGGCAGCAGCACATAGCCGACCAGCACGACGAGCAGGAACGCGCCGGCGCCGGTGGCCAGGCGGGCCACTTCGGCGGCGCCGGGGCGCAGCGAGCGGAAGGCGAGCACGCCTGCCCACACGGCGACCAGGCCGATCACCACGATGGACAGATAGCTGATCGTGCGCTGGTCGATGGTCGACGGGTCGCCGACCGCGGGCGGGTTGGGCGGATATTTGACGAAGGGCACCAGCACCAGCCCGGCCAGGGCGGCCCCGGCGAGCCCGAGCGCGGCCCGGGCGTCGTCGGTGGTGCGCAGCCGGCGGCGCAGGACGGTGTAGGCGGTGGCGAGCAGGCCGCCCATGGCCACGCCGTAGAGGCCGGTGGCCAGGAACAGGCCGCCCTTCTGCCTGTCGCGGGAGACCAGGGCCTCCTCGTCGTCGTGGCTGTGCCCGGCGGGCTCGCCCGCGCCGGCCTGGGCCTCCTCGATGGCGATGGCCGCGTCGACCTTGGGCTCACCGAGGAAGTAGGCGAAGGTGCCGGCGAACAGCCCGGCGATCAGGCCCGCCAGCAGCCCGCGCAGCAGCAGCTGCCCGAAGGTGACCTTGCGGGCGGTCAGTGGCATGGGACGCCCAGCAGGTGCCGGCCGTCGTGCATGAGCTCGTGCAGGAACATGCCGCTGCGCGAGACGGCGCCCTGGTCGAAGGCCACCAGGTAGGCCAGCAGCAGCAGCCCGGCGACCACGGCGGCGGCGATCACCAGCGTGCGCGGGGAGACGGCGGGCGGGTCGAGCGGACGGACGGCCTGGATCTTGGCCACGGCGGATCAGAGCTCCTTGCGGGATGACGCGTCCCGGTCGAAAGGCCTGCGACGGGCGAGTGTCCTGACTCACGGGCCCAGGGCCCGTTCACAGTGGCGCGACCGCACCGGACTTGCACCGGTTTCCCTCGCCAGCCGCAGTTGGTTGCCCTCAACCTAGCCGGGCGCGTCCCGGGCGGTCAATCGCTACCATCCAGGTATGCGCGTGTGTCGATCCGTGCTGGGAGGGGCCGTCGTGGCCGCGGCGGGCGTGCTGGTCCCGGTCGCCCCGGCGCACGCGTTCGTCTGCCCGCGACCGCCGGCTGCCGCGGCGGATCTGCCCGCCCGCCCGGCCGAGGATCTGCTGTACGCCCCGGAGCGCCTGGCCGGTTTCGCCACCGGCGCGGGCGTGCGCGTCGCCGTGGTCGACTCCGGCGTGGACGCGGCGAATCCGCAGCTCGCCGGGCACGTCGACCGCGGCCGCGACTTCCTGCACGGGCACCCCGACGGCCGGCAGGACTGCATCGGGCACGGCACCGCGGTGGCGAGCGTCATCGCCGCGGCCGCCCGCGCCGGCGCCGGGCTGCGGGGGCTGGCGCCGGGGGCGACGATCGTGCCCGTACGGGTCAGCGAGCGCACCGGCGACGGCGGCGACCCGGCCGGGCCGGGCACCTTCGCGGCGGCGATCGCATGGGCGGCGTCACCCGGCGGCGGCGATGCCGATGTGATCAATCTTTCACTGGTGACGACCCGCGACGACCCCCGCATCCGCGCCGCCGTCCAGGACGCTCTGAACGCCGGCGTGGTCGTGGTGGCCGCCGCGGGCAACCAGGGCGCCGACGGGCCGCCGCCGTTCCCGGCCGCGTACCCGGGGGTGCTGGGTGTCGGCGCCCTGGGCCCGGACGGGGTCCTCGCCGGCTTCTCGCAGCGCGGTGACTATGTGGACGTGACCGCGCCCGGTGTCGGCGTCACGATCGCGGTGCCCGGGCGCGGGCAGACCACCGGTCAGGGCACGAGCTTCGCGACCCCGTTCGTGGCCGCGACCGCCGCGCTGATCCGGCAGCGGTTCCCCACGCTGACCCCGGCCCAGGTGACCCGTCGCATCCAGGCCACCGCGGACCCGGCGCCGGGCGGTGCCCGATCCGACGCGTACGGAACCGGCGTGCTCAACCCGTACCGGGCCCTCACCGAAACCCTCGCCGCGCAAGCAAGTCCCGCGCCCCGCCCCGCGCTGCTCTTCCCGCCCGCCGCCGGGGCCGCCGCCCGCACCCAGGCCCGCGACCAGTCGCTGGTCGTGGCCGCGGGCGGGGCAGGTGTGCTGCTGCTCGTGGCCGCCGGCGCCGCCGCGGTCCGGCACGGGCGACGCCGGGAGTGGCGCCCGCCGATCGATGACCCGGCGTTGCAGCGCGATGGTTACGGCCGGTCCTGGGGAAGGTAGGCGGCGGCTGCGGCTTGCAGGGCGGTGACGCAGGCGGCGACGGCGGGGTGGCCGGCGGTGCCGCGGCGGTAGGCGATGCGGGTGCGGCGGCGGGCCGGCAGCGGGGTGAGGGTCACGCCGGGCGGGGCGCCGGCGGTGGCGAGGTGCGGGACGACGGAGACGCCCTGGCCGGCGGCGACCAGGGCGAGGACGGTGGCGAAGTCGTCGGCGTGGTGGCGGGCGCGGGGCTCGAAACCGGCGGAACGGCACAGGTGCAGGGTCGCGGTGTGGCACAGGGTGCCGGGCGTGGCGAGGATCCACGGGGCGCCGGCGGCCGCGGCCAAAGTGGGGGCGCCGGCCAGGTGGATGGTCTCGTCGAGCAGGGGCCGGGATCCCAGCGCCGGGTCGGGGATGCCGGGGGCGACGTCGTAGTCCTGGATCAGGCCGACGTCCAGGGTGCGGTCGGCCAGGGCCGCGGGCACGGCGACGGGATCCAGTTCGGTGACGGTCAGGTCCAGGCCGGGGTGGTCGCGGGCGAGGTCGACCAGGGCGGCGGGCAGCAGGGTGCGCACCGCCGACGGGTACGCCCCGATGCGCAGCGGCCCGGTCAGGCCCTCGCGCAGCGCGGCCAGGGCGGCTTCGGCCTCGTCCAGGGCGGCCAGGACCGTGGCCGCGTGGCCGGCCAGGGCCCGTCCGGCGGCGGTGAGGGTCACCGTGCGGCCGGTACGGGTGAGCAGGGCGGCACCGGCCTCGCGTTCCAGGGCGGCCAGCTGCTGCGACACCGCCGACGGGGTGTACGTGCGCAGGCGCGCCACGGCGGCGATCGTGCCGAGACGGGACAGGTCGTGCAGCAGCCGCAGCCGGGACGCGTCGAGCATCAGGTCAGCTTACGGCCGGGCGTACGAACCGGAACTGGACCTGATGCTGGACGGGCGCGCAGGCTGGGCGGCATGACCTTCGACGGTGTGTACGTGCCGATGATCACGCCCTTCGACGACGCGGGCGCGGTGCAGCCCGAGGTGCTGCGGCGCCTGGCGCACGAGGTGCTCGACGGCGGGGCGCGCGGGCTCGTCGCCCTGGGTACCACGGGCGGGCCGTCGTCGCTGAGCGCGGCCGAACGCGCCGGGGTGCTCGACGTGCTCACGCGCGTCTGCCGCGACCGCGACGCCCCGCTGATCGTGGGCGCCGGCGAGGCCGTGCCCGGATCGGCGGCGGTGCTGAGTGTGGTGCCCCCGTTCGTGCGGCCGGGCGAGGACGGCGTGGTCGCGTACTTCGCGCAGCTCGCCGCCCGCAGCCCGGTGCCGGTGCTGATCTACCACGTGCCGTATCGGACCGCGCAGCCGTTGTCCGCCGCGACCGTGCACCGCCTGGCCGCGCTGCCCGGGGTCACCGGGATGAAGCTCGCCCCGGGCGGCATCGACGCGGAGACCGTGGCGCTGCTGGCCGACCCGCCGCCCGGCTTCGCGATCCTCGGCGGCGACGACCCGTACCTGCCGGCCATGCTCGCCCTCGGCGCGGCCGGCGGCATCGTGGCGTCCGCGCACGTGGAGACCGCCGCGTTCGTGTCGCTCGCCGACGCGTGGGCGCGCGGGGACGTGCCGCGGGCGCGGGGGCTCGGGCACCGGCTCACCCGGCTGGCGCTGCAGCTGTTCGCGCACCCGAACCCCGTCGGCGTGAAGGCCGCCCTGCACGCCGACGGCCGCATCCCGTCCCCGCACGTCCGGCTGCCCCTGCTCACCGCCGCGGCGTGACGAGCACCCCGGCCGCGCGAGGCGAGCAGATCGCTCATGCGCGCGATGCGCGTTCGCTCACAGCCGCGGGTGGCGGGCGGTGCACGTCGCGGACAGGCCGCTCATGCGCGGGTTGCGCGTTCGCTCACCGCGGCGGGTGGCGGGCGGTGCACGTCGCGGACAGGCCGCTCATGCGCGGGTTGCGCGTTCGCTCACTGGGCGGCGGCCCACTCGGCGACGCGGCGGGCGCTCTCCTGCTCCGACAGGTCCTCGACGCGGGTCATGACCGACCAGCGGACGCCGTACGGGTCGCGGATGCTCGCGAACCGGTCCCCCGACACGAACGTCGCCGGCGCCTCGCGCACCACCGCGCCCGCCGCCACCGCCCGCTCGACCACCGTGTCCACGTCCGGGCAGTACAGCCCCAGCGAATAACAGTCCTGCTCCCCCGCCGGCGCCGGAATCAGCCCGTAGTCGGGCATCGGCTCACCCACCTGCAGCAACCCCGCGCCGAAGTCAAGCACAGCGTGCGCCACGATCCCGCCCATCTCCGTCACGTCGACCACCCGCGCGCCGAACACGTCGCGGTAGAAGCCGATCGCCCCGCGCGCGTCCGGGATCGCCAGGAACGGGGTGATGCTGGACGCGCCGTGCGGAGTGCCGTTCGTGGTGTGCTCGCCGTCGGCGGGCGTGATGTCCTCTGCCATGAGCAAGGATGCTAGGTATGGGCGGACCGCACGGGCTTGAAGATTCGCGACAGCCGGCCGGGGTGCTCTATCCGGCGCGGCTGCCGACCTTCGCCCGGCTGCCCGCCCCGGCCACCGTGGCGCACCTGGTCCGCTGGTTCTGGATCCCCGAGTGGCGCCTGCAGCCCGGACGCACCTCCCGCCAGCACCTCATCGCGTTCCCCGCCTGCAACCTGGTCGTCGAGGGCACGGCGGTGTCACTGGCCGGCCCGGCGACCCGCGCCTCGCACCGCGACCTGACCGGCACCGGCTGGGCCGTCGGCGCCCTGCTGCGCCCGGCCGCGGTCCCGCACGTCACCGCGGACCCGGCGGCCCTGCGCGACGCCTCCGCCCCCGTGGACGAGCCGGACCTGGTCAAAGCCGTGGCGGAGGCGATGACCGGCGACGGAGACAGGCACGCCCGGGCGGTGGGCGCCTTCACGGCCTGGCTGGAGACCACTGTGCCGCCGCCGTCGCGGGAGGCGCTGCTGGCCAACGAGATGGCCGAGCTGATCGACACCGACCCCGGCATCCGCACGGTCGAGGACGCCGCCACCCGCCTCGCCATGTCCCCGCGCACACTGCAACGCCTCGCCGCCCGCTACGTCGGCCTGCCCCCGCTGGCCATGATCCGCCGCCGCCGGCTGCAGGAAGCGGCCGCCCGGCTGCGCGCCGACACCACCGTCACCCTCGCCGACATCGCCGCCGACCTGGGCTACAGCGACCACGCCCACCTGGCCAACGAGTTCCGCACCGTGCTGGGCCTGACCCTGGGCGGCTACCGCGGCCAGGTCAGCGGGGCCTGACCAGACCGGCGTCGTACGCGGCGATCACCAGCTGGGCCCGGTCACGGGCCGCCAGCTTGGCCAGCAGATGCGTGATGTGGGTCTTCACCGTCTTCGCGGCGATGACCAGCGCGGCCGCGATCTCGTCGTTGGACAGGCCCGCCCCGATCAGCTGCAGCACCTCCCGCTCACGCGGCGTCAGCCCGGCCAGACGCACCGACACCGCCGGGCGCGGCGCCGCCACATAGTGCGCCACCAGGCGGGTGAGGATGGCCGGGGCGAACAAAGCCTCACCCCGGGCGGTACGCCGGATCGCGTCGAGAAGGTCCTCGGGCCGCGAGCATCCGCACGTCCATGAGCACGACATCCGGCCGCGCCGCCCGCGCGTGCAGCACCGCCTCGGCCCCGTCGCCGGCCTCACCCAGCACGACCAGGTCCGGCTCCGCGGCGATGATCGTGGCCAGGCTGCGGCGCAGCAACGGCTGATCGTCGGCCAGCAGCACCCGCGTCACGCCGGCATCCGGGCCGGGCCGCCCGGGACCCGGAACGTTCACGCCGGGATCCGGGCGGTGAGCAGATAGCCCGTACCCGTCGGGCCGGCCGCCATTGTGCCGCCGAGGCTGCCGACGCGCTCGCGCAGCCCGGCCAGGCCGTGAACCCGTACCCGGCGCCGCCGCAGGCCGACCCGGGGCCGGACCCTCGTCGGCGACCGTGACCACCACCTGGTCGTCCTCGCGGTGCACCCGCACGTCGACGGGCACCGGGCCCGCGTGCCGGGCGGCGTTGGCCAGCCCCTCACGGACCACCGCGCACACGGCGACCTGCACGCCGGGCGGCACCGCGCTCAGCCGCGGCCGGACCCCGCCGCGCCGGGCGGCCCGCACGATCGCCGGCAGCGTGCTCAGATCGTCGAGGGGCTCCAGCGGCGCGGCGGTGTCGCGCTCGCGCAGCACCGCCAGCATCCGGCGCAGCTCGTCGGTGGCGTGCCGGCTCGCCTCCTCGATGTCGGTGAACGCGGCCCGCACCTGCGGCGACTGCGGCAGCCCGCGGGTGGCCGCCGCCCGCACGGTGATCAGGCCCAGGCCGTGCGACACCAGGTCGTGCAGGTCCCGGGCGATGCGCAGCCGCTCGCCGAGGACCGCCTCGGTCGCGGCCCAGGCGGTGAGGCGCTGCTCGTACGCGGCGCGTTCGGCCCGGCGGCGCAGCAGCGCCCACACCGCCACCGCCGCGGCGGCCCCGCCGAGCAGCGGCACGACCCACCGGGCCCCGGATCCGGGCGTGCCGGTGGCACACAGCAGCAGCACCGCGGTCACCGCCGCCGCGACCGCGACCGGAACCGAGCGGGACTGCCACAGCGGCCGCGGATTCATGGCCTCGACTGTAGAGCTACGACCCAGGTCCTAGACCGCGCGCCGAAACGGGATCCCGGTCCGACGCGCACGCACCCCGGGCGCCGGTTGACTGCGGGGGTGATCAGCATCGAGCACCTGAGCAAGTCCAAGGGCCGCACCCGGGTCCTGCACGACGTCAGCTTCACGGCCCGCCCCGGCCGCGTCACCGGCTTCCTCGGCCCCAACGGCGCCGGCAAGACCACCACCCTGCGGATCCTGCTCGGCCTGGACCGTACCCCGACCGGCCACGCCCGGATCCACGGCCACCGCTACGCCGACCTGCCGCGCCCGCTCACCCGGGTCGGCGCGCTGCTCGACGGCAGCGGGGCCCATCCCGCGCGGACGTGCCGCGGGCACCTGCACTGGCTGGCGCTCAGCAACGGCCTGCCCCGCGCCCGCGTCGACGAGGTGCTCGAGCTGACCGGCCTGGCCCCGGCCGCCCGCACCCGCACCCGGCGGCTGTCACTCGGGCAGGGCCGGCGTCTCGGGCTCGCCGCCGCCCTGCTCGGGGATCCCGGCACGCTGATCCTGGACGAGCCGGTCAACGGACTGGATCCCGCCGGCATCGTGTGGATGCGCGAACTGCTGCGCGCCCGCGCCGCCCGGGGCGACACCGTGCTGCTGTCCAGCCACCTCATGACCGAGCTGTCCGCCACCGTGGACGACGTCGTCGTCATCGACCACGGCCGGATCGCCGCGCAGGGCACCCTCGGCGAGGTCACCGCCGGGCACGCCTCGCTCGAAGCCGCGTTCCTCACCCTCACCGGCGGTAGGGCCGCATGAGCGCCGAACTGCGCAAGCTCGCCGGGCTGCCCGGCGCCTGGGCCGGCCTGCTCATCGGCCTGCTGGCCGGGCCGCTGCTGGTGGTGCTCAACGCCCCCGCCGTACGCCGAGCGCTGGCCGACGGCACAGTCACCGACCGCGCCGACCTGGGACTGCAACACCTCGGACTCGCCCTGATCGGCGCCACCGTCCTCGGCGTCGTGACGATCAGCAGCGAATACACGCGCGCCCGCGACGACACCGGATCCCGGCAGGTCAGCGCCACGCTGCTGGCGACCCCGCGGCGCGTACGGCTGCTGGGGGTCAAAACCGCCGCGCTGGTGCTCGTCGTCGCGGGGCAGGGCGTGCTCGCCACGATCCTCACCCTCGCGGTCACCGCCGTCGTGCACGGCACCGCCGTCCCCGCTCCCGGTTGGGGCCGCTGCGCCGGGGCGGTCCTGTTCTGGGTACTGACGGCCTTGCTCGCGTACGCGTTCACGATCGTCACCCGCAGCGGCATCGTCCCCCTCGTGCTCTTCCTCGTGAACAGCTCGGTGGTCTCCGTGTCCTACCTGCTCACCAAGCTGACCCCGGCAGCCGCCTACCTGCCCGACATCGTCGGGGCGCACATGTTCCTGCACGGCATGGACAGCCCGGTCCACCCGCCGCCGCTCGTCGCCGGCCTGATCATGACCGCCTGGGTCGCCGTGCTCCTCGCCGCCGCGGGCACCCTGTTCGTCCGGCGCGACGCGTGAACGCCACCGCGGGCGCTCTGTTCGTGCGGCGTGACGCGTGATCACCGCCGCGGTGCGGGCCGAGACCGGCCGGCTGCTCACCTTGCCGGCGGTGTGGCTGACGGCCGCTGTCACGCTGGTCGCGGCCGGGCTGCTGCGCGAACTCGACCACACCCAGGCCGGCCTGCTCGTCCTCGGCACCCTCGCCGGGACGACCGAGGTACGGACCACGCTGCTGGCCGTTCCCCGCCGGGGCACCGCGGCGACCGCCAGGGCTGTCGCCGTCACCCTCGCCGCCACCCCCGTCAGCGCCGGGGCGGCACTGCTCGCGGATCGGGCGGGCGCGGCGGCGTACCTGGTCATGACGGCTCTTCTGGCCACCGGGGTGAGCAGCCTGATCCGTCACCCGGCGGCGAGTGCCGGCCTGCTGACCGGCTGGTACATGATCGCCGGGCCGGTGCTGCGCGCCCTCGTGCCCGCCAGCGCCGGCTGGCTGCCCGATGCGTTGCGTACCGGGCCCGCGCTGGTGTGGACGATCGCGGTGCTGGCGGTGGCGGCCGTCGTGCTCAGCCGCCGGGACGCCTAGCGAAGAGGTACGCGGCCGTGCCCTCGCGCAATTGCGCCTCCACGGTGAATCCGGCCGCCTCCAGCCAGGCGCCGACCACCTCGGGCGTACGCCGGTGCACGTGGACCCGCATCGGATGCCCGCCGTACCCCTCGGTCTTCAGCCGGCTGCCCTGCCCGGCGTGAAAGCCCACCAGCACCAACCCGCCGGGCCGCACCACCCGGTGGAACTCGGCCAGCACCGCGGGCACCCCGGCGTCCGGCACGTGGATCAGCGCGAAGAACGACAGCAGCCCGCCCACCGAAGCGTCACCCAGCTCGAGCGCCGTCATCGACCCCACCTCGAAGCGCAGCCCCGGATGCTCCCGCCGCGCCACCGCGATCATCCCGGGCGACAGGTCGATGCCGAACGCGTCGGCGCCCGCCCGGGCCAGGTACGCCGTGAAGTGCCCCGGCCCGCAGCCCACGTCGGCCACCGGCCCCTCGGCCAGGCTCGCGAACATGTCGAGCGCACCCCGCAGGTACGACGCCCGGCCGGCGGCGTCGCGGACAAGGTCGGCGTAATTCTGCGCCACGGTGTCGTACGAGCGGCGCGTGTCGTCGAGCCAATCTTCTGTCAGAACGATTCTCCTGAGGTTTCGCGCCGGTACCGCGCGATCCATCGGCGGTTCAGCTCGTCGGCCTGCCGCCGGTGCCGGGCCACAATCGCCGCCGCCGGCCCTCCGACGCCGAGGAAGTCTACGATCCCGCGCGTCACCGCCACCATGTCCTGCTCGAGATCCTCGTACGTCACCCGGTGCGGGCGGATGCCGCAGGCGGCGAACCACCGCTCCCACGCGGCGTTGTGCTCCTCGATCGTGTCCACAAACCGCCGGATCGCGTCCGCGTCGAAGGTGGGTTCCCGCCCGGTGCCGCCGTCGTTGCCACTGATCTCACCGTGGCCGCCGACGAACCACGTAGCGGTCTGCTCGGCGCGCAGCCAGGAGACAGCCTGCGCCAGGACGTCGTGCCGCTTCAGGTAGACGAAGCCCGTACGGCCGAACTCGCCTGCGACGACCGCGAGGTCGTCGCCCAGCCGGTCGACGACCTCGCCCACCGTGCCCCACATCAGCTTGGCGCCGAACACCCCGTTCGGTGTGCTGCCGGCGGCCCGGGCGGCCCGCACGAAGTCCGGGTAGCGGTAGGGGCGGGTCAGCTGCCACCGATCGGCCCACAGTGCTTCGTCCGGCGCGCGGAAGTACGACTGCGGTCGACCGCACACTCCTGTCGAGTCGAGCAATCCGAGCAGCAGCGAGCTTCCGGTACGCGGCGTGGCGCACACGAAGTACGAGTCGAACGGCATGCCCGGAAGGCAACCGCTCCTCCCCCGGTCCCGCAACCGCATTAATTACCGGTTTGCCATTAACGGTAATCCAGTAATCCGGGAACCGGACAAAACCGGCGCACACCATAATGACAGTTATGTGGTACCCCACACGACGTCGTATGTTGCGATGGCGTGTGCGCCATCTGCCGGCAGCCGGGGACGCGGCGCGGCAGCGGAGGCGAGTCCCGGCGCCTGACGGTCGACCACGATCACCGCACCGGCGTCGTCCGGCAGCTCCTCTGCGGACGCTGCAATTCAGTCACGTGGGCGGTTGAGGAAAGCCCCGGACTGCTGGAGGCCGTCCGTGCCTATCTGCTGAAGCACGCGCGCTGACCCCGCCCGCCGCGTGCCGCGGTGGGCGGGGTGCCGATGCTCAGGAGCGCCAGCCGATGTTCGGGCGGGGCGGGCGTGGCTCGGGCGGGGGCTGTCGGGTGAGGAGGTCGAGCTGGTCGCTGATGCGGGCCAGGGTGGCGGCCAGCCGGGGGTCGGTGCCGTACCGGTAGCGCTCGGTGCGCTGGTCGTCCATCAGGTGCCGCAGCAGGTCCGCCGCCTCGGGGTCGGTCTTCTCCAGGCGCGCCAGAGCCTCGTCGACGTGGTCGCGGGCGGTGGCGAACGCCGTGGTGAGCAAGGAGTCCAAGCGCCGCTCGGTGAGGCCGCGCAGGTTGTTGCCGGGCGGGCGCGACGCCCAGATCTCGAGCAGCCCGGCCGGGTAGGCCTGCTCGTCGCGGTCGACGAGGCGGCGGTGGGGGCTGCAGAGCAGCAGCAGGTTGTCGAACGCGTCGCGGTCGGCGGCCGGCAGGGCGGGGTCGTGGCGTGGCCCGGCCGGGTCGGTTCCGCGGATGCGAGCGTACTCGACGTTCACTTCGTAGCGGTCGCCGACGAAGACCGTCACCGGCGTACGGCAGCCGGGATATTCGCAGGTCCCCTGGGCCAGCGCGGCCAGGGCGGCCTGGGTCGCGGCGGGGGTGTGGATCGGTTCGTCCACCGTGGGCTCCCCTCGGATGGGTCGGATGAAGGCGGTTCGCGGGCACCGGCGCGGGTACCTGCGGT
This sequence comes from Symbioplanes lichenis, assembly GCF_030709675.1. Classification (GTDB taxonomy): domain Bacteria; phylum Actinomycetota; class Actinomycetes; order Mycobacteriales; family Micromonosporaceae; genus Actinoplanes; species Actinoplanes lichenis. Next base: position 297,663 of record NZ_JAUZQD010000002.1, on the reverse strand, counting down.
CAACGCGACAGGAAGGTTGACCATGCGATTCGAGGAAACGGCGCACGAGATGGTCGCCGAGACCGAGACGTCCGCCGAGGTGTTGTTCGTCTGCACCGAGCAGGCGTGCGGCCGGCGGGTGGTGGTCGGCAAGGCCCGGCCCCGGCTCACCGTCATCGACCGCGGGGACTTCGCCGCCCGCCACGCCGGCTCGCTCGGCGGCGTGGTCATGGACGACGTCGAAGCGGCCTGAAGGAAAAAGCGGGCTGAAGGAGTAGGCGGCCTGAGGGAACCGGCGGCTCGCCCGCGAAGGGGCACGGGCCGCCGGCCGGGAGGCTCAGAGCGGGCTCTCCACCTTGATGATCGGGCCCTCGGCGTAGCCCATCATGTCGTAGCCCACGGCACCTAGATCGGAGTCCAGGAACGTCGTCACGACGATCTTGTACGTGCCGGACTGCGTGGGATCGCCGGGGTTCTCCTCGGCCAGCATGTTCGCCGGCACTGTCAGTTTCGCCGAGTACTTCTCGTCGAGCGAGAACGTCGGCCCGCCGATCGGCACGTTGACGCTGCCGAGGGTCTTCTCGTCGCCGGGGCCCTGCGACTCGGCGTAGGCGGTGACGACCCAGTTGCGTGTGCGCGCCGACAAGGCGGTCAGCCACAGCGGCACGAGGTTGCCGAAGACGTGCCACTCGACGGTGATGTCGAAGGGCTGGTCCCGGTTGACGACGAGATTCGACTTGCCCAGCGTGGGCCGGTCGGTGATGCCGACGATGCTGGTGAAGTCGCCCTCGATGCAGGGGTCGGTCGGGTCCTTGGTCGGCGGGATGTTCGGATCGAAGCGGTCGGTCATGAGGGGCTCCTTTGCCGGTGACCGGATACTGCTGCCGCCTCCGCGTCTGGCGCCCGGCGCTCGGGCGGTCCCCCCCGTGGCCACTCACCGTAAACCCGCGTGCCCCGGCCGTTCAGCCGGATCAGCGACAGGAAAACGGCTGTCGCCTCCACCCGCCGGGCTGGTAGACAGCCGGGGTGAATCTTGACTTCTCCGAGCTGGTGTCCTTGATCGACGAGCGGGCGGCCGTCTTCCGGGCCGTCGTCGCCGCGGCGCCCGACCTCGGTGTCCAGGTGCCGTCCTGCCCCGAGTGGACACTGTTCGACCTGGTGGTGCATCTGGGCGAGGGCCGTCGCCGGTGGGCGGCGACCGTGGCGGCGGGCCCGGCCGACGGTCCCGCACCGGTGGACCTCCCGGCCGCGCCGCGCGAACGGGAGGCGCTGCTGACGTGGTTCGACGAGTCGGTGCGCCGGCTGCGCGACGCCCTGCGCGCGGCCGGCCCGGACCGGGAGTGCTGGACCTGGTGGAGCGGGTCGCCCCGGACCGCCGGCGGGGTGGCCCGCCACCAGCTGCAGCAGATGGCCGTGCACACGTACGACGCGCAGCTCGCCGTCGGCGACCCGCAGCCGCTGCCCGCCGCCGCGGCCCGCGACGGGGTCGAGGAATTCCTTCTCACCTGCGTCACCACGCCGATCGCCTGGCCGCACGAGCCCGCGACCGTCGACTACCGCACCGGCGACGGCGGGGCCTGGCGGCTGGAGCTGTCCGGCGCCGGGGCCCGGGTCACCTCGCCCGGTGACACCCCGGCGACGGTCGCCGCGCAGGGCACCCCGAACGAGCTGGTGCTGTGGTTCTACGGCCGGATCCCGCTCGACGCGCTGCAGTTCACCGGCGACCGGCGCGTACTCGAGCAGCTGGTGGCCTGGGAACCCGCCTGACCGGGCTTGACCTTGACACAGTGACAAGGTCTTGACTGGTTCGCATGACACCGACCACGGCCTCGGGCCGGCTGCAAGCGGCGCTGGCCGCCGGGACCCGGGCCGACCCCGCCCAGGCCGACGACCTGATCGCCCAGAGCGGCACCGAACCGGACTTCTTCGTGCGCGACATGCTCACCTGGGCGCTGACCCGCCTGCCGCCCGAGGTCACCGTGCCCCGGCTGCGGGCGGAACTGCGCTCACCGCACCCTCAGGCGCGCAGCCAGGCCCTGCACACCCTGTCCAAGATCGGTGACCGGGCGGCGTGGCCCGGCATCACCCGCGAGCTGCTGCGCGACCCCGACGACGAGGTGGCGCGCACGGCCTGGCGTACGGCCGTCGTGCTGGTCCCCGGCGACGAGGGCGCCGCCCTCGCCGCGGAGCTGCTCACCCAGCTCGGGCGCGGCGACCGCGACGTGCGCCGCAGTCTCAGCCAGGCCCTGGTCGCACTCGGCGACGTCAGCGAGACGCCGCTGCGGCGCGTGGCCGAGCATGCCCGGACCACCCTGGCGATGCTGGAGGACCCGGACCATGCTGATCGGTGAAGTGGCGCGGCGCTCGGGTGTGAGCACCCGCATGCTGCGCCACTACGACGCGCTCGGGCTGGTGCGGCCCACCGGGCGCACGGTCGGCGGCTACCGCGAGTACACGGGCGAGGACATCAGCCGCATCTTCCACGTCGAGAGCCTGCGCTCGCTCGGACTGTCGCTGCGCGAGGTCGCCCGCGCGCTGCAGGACCCCGCGTTCGCGCCGGCCACGCTGGTGGCCGACCTCATCCGGCGTACGCAGGACCGGTTGCACCGCGAGCAGGAGCTCCTCGATCGGCTGCGCACTGTCGACGCGTCGGCGCCCGGCGACTGGGAGGAGGTGCTGCGCATCGTGGCGCTGCTGCACGGCCTGGACTCCCCGGACGCCGCCCGCCGGCAACAGGCGATCCTCACCCCGGACGCCGACGTGCCGGCGGAGCTGCTGGCCGGGGCGGTGCTGACCGAGACCGACCCGAACGTCGCGGGCGCCCTGCGCTGGGCCCTCGCCCGCGCGGGCACCGGCGCCGCCCACCTGACGGACGGTCTCCAGTCCGAGGACCCGGGGGTACGCCGCCGCGCGGTGCACGCCCTCGCCGAGCTGCCCGGCGAGGCGGCGACCGCGGCGCTCACGCGGGCGTTGCACGACGGCGATCCGGGCGTACGCTGCTCGGCTGCTCTCGCCGCGGGCGCGCGCGGCGAGCCGCAAGCCGTGCCCGTGCTGGTCGCCATGGTGGCCGGCGGCACCAACGACATCGACGCCGCCGAAACACTGGGCGTCCTGGCCCGCACCCACGCGGACCCGGTCCTGAACGCCCTCGTCGCCGAACTGAGCGCCGACCCACCGGTACGGATCCGGGTCGTCCAGGCCCTCGCCGAGCTGCCCGGCGACCTCACCGCCGGGATCCTGCGCCGGCTGAGCGGCGACGCCGACCGGGTGGTCGCCGCGCTCGCGTCGGCCCTGCTCCGCTCGCCGTCATGAGCACGTCACGGTGAGAGCCCACGGTGGGGCGGCCGGGCCGCCCCACCGCCCCCGTGAACGCACAGCCTCTTCCTCCACGCTGGACCTTCTCTGCAATTTCGCCGTAGGCCCGGCCCGGCAGTACAGTGCGCTGCGACGACAGGGCCGGCACCGACGGAGGCCGTAGATGGAGTTCCGGCTGCTCGGGCCGGTCGGGGTCGCGCACGACGGCACGCCGCTGGGCGTCGGGGGCACCAAGGTGCGCACCCTGCTCGCCGCGCTGCTGCTCGAGGCGGGCCGGGTGGTGCCCGCCGACCGGCTGGTCGACATCCTGTGGGACGACGATCCGCCGGCCACGGCGCGGGCGCTCATCCAGACGTACGTGTCCGCGCTGCGCCGCGCCCTGCACGACGATCCGCCGGCGATCGTGGTGACCCGCGCGCCCGGCTACCTGATCCGGCTCGGGTCCGCCCGCCTGGACCGGGACGAGTTCGAGCGGCTGGTCGCGCGGGGGCGGGCCGCGGCCGGGGCCGGGCGGCATCAGGAGGCGGCCGACGCGTTCCGGGCCGCCGACGCGGTGTGGCACGGGCCGGCGCTCGGCGGGGTCCGCAGCCGGGTGCTGGCCGCCGAGGCCGCCCGCCTCGACGAGCAGCGGCTCGCCGTCACCGAGGCGCGGGTGGAGGCCGACCTGGCCCTGGGGCGCACCGCGGAACTGGTCGGGGAGCTGACCGTGCTCGTCGGCGCGCACCCCACGCGGGGGCCGGTGCGGCGGCAGCTGATGCTGGCCCTGCACCGCTCCGGGCGTACGGCGGAGGCTCTGGCGGTCTATCGGCGCGGCCGCGAGACGCTGGTCGAGGAGCTGGGCATCGAGCCCGAGGCCGAGCTCACCGCGCTGCACGACGCCCTGCTGCGCGGTGACACCGTCACCCCGGCGGCGGTGGGCGGGCTGATCCCGGCGCAGCTGCCGCCGGACTCAGCCGACTTCACCGGGCGTACGGACCTGGTCGCGCAGCTCGGCGACCGGCTGGCCGCGCCCGGGCCGGCGGTGGTGGCGCTGCTCGGGCCGGGCGGGGTCGGCAAGTCCGCGCTCGCCGTGCACGTCGCGCATCGCGTCGCCGGCGGCTATCCGGACGGTCAGCTGCACGCCGACCTGCGCGGCAACACCGACACCCCGGCCTCCCCGGCGGAGATCCTGGGGCGTTTCCTGCGGGCGCTGCGTCCCGAGGCGGCGGTTCCCGACGGTACGGGCGAGCGCGTCGACGCGTACCGCACGCTGCTCGCCTCCCGGCGCATGCTGATCGTGCTCGACGACGCCGCGGACGAGCGGCAGGTCCGGCCGTTGCTGCCGGGCAGCGGCACGTCGTCGGTGCTGGTGACCTCGCGCGCCCGGCTCGCCGGTCTCGACGGCGCTCGCCTGCAGGAGCTGGACCTGCTGCCCACCGCCGAGGCGACCGCCCTGCTGGCCCGGGTCGCCGGCGCCGAGCGCATCGACGCCGACCCGGCGGCCGCCGCGGCGATCGTGGCGGCGTGCGGCAACCTGCCCCTGGCCGTCCGCGTGGCAGGTGCGCGCCTGGCCACCCGGCGGCAGTGGACGGCCGGCCTGCTCGCCGACCGGCTGCGCGACGAACGGCGCCGCCTCGACGAGTTGTCCGCCGGCGACCAGCGGCTGCGGGTCAGCATCGGGCTCAGCTTCGCCGGGCTCGACCCGCGGGTCCGCACGGCGATCCACCTGCTCGGGCAGCTGGGCCTGTCGGACTTCCGGTCGTGGGTGCTCGCGTACGCCCTCGATGTGCCGGTGGTGGAGGCCGAGCGGATCCTCGAAGGCCTCGTCGACGCGCACCTGGTCGACTACACGTACGTCGACGCGACCGGGCACGTGCGTTACCGGCTGCACGATCTCGTGCGCATCTACGCGCGTGAGCAGGCCGAGCAGCTCGAGCCGCGCGACATCCTCGTCGCCGCGACCGCCCGGGTGGCGGGGGCGTGGTCCGCGGTGCTCGACCGGCTCAGCGAGCACATCACCGACCACGCCACGTCCGGCATGATCCTGCCCGTCGCGCCCTTCCTCCTTGCCTCCGCCGATGTCGATTCCGGCGCGCTCTCCGAGGCGCTGGCCGACCCGCGCGGGTGGCTCGACGCGGAGCAGACCTCGCTCGTGCCGGCGGTCGAACGCGCCGCCGAGTTCGGGCTCGACCGGCACGCGCTGGCTCTGGCCGCGGTGCTGTGCAGTTCTACGTACGTGCTGCACAGCGTCCCTGATCTGTGGGAGCGCGCGCACCGGGCGGCGCTGGGCGCGGTCCGGCGGGCCGGGGACGTGCACGGCGAGGCGGTGCTGCTGGCGTGCCTGGGTCAGGTCCGCTACGAGCAGGACGACTATCCGGCCGCGCGCCGGCACCTGACCGAGGCGGCGGAACGCTTCCGCGACCTCGGCGACGAACGCGGCCAGGCCAGCGCCCTCGCGGCGATCGGGCTGGCCGCCCGCGAACAGGGCTACCTGCCCGAGGCCGAGCACTTCCTGGCCCAGGCGGCCGGGCTCGCCGCGCGGCTGGGCGACGACCGGGCCGTGGGCCACGTCGCCCGGCTCATCGGCTCGGTGCATCTCGAGCGCGGTGACGTGGCGGCCGCCGACACCGCGCTGGCCTCGTCGCTGGCCGCGTACCGGCGGGCCGGGGCTGTCCGCGGGCAGGCGCTCGCGCTGCGCTCGATCGCGCTCGCCCACCGCGCGCAGGGCCGGTACGCCGAAGCCGAGGACGTGCTGCGGCAGGCGCTGTCGATCTGTGCGGAGCTCGGCGACGCGAAGCTGACCGCGTTCTGCCGCCGGGCGCTGGCCAAGGTGTGGGTGCGTTCCGGGCGCCTGGCCGAGGCCCGCCCGCCCTTGGAGCAGGCGCTGGCCGAGCACCGCGCCGAACGCGACAAGTGGGCCGAGGCCATGGCTCTGCGCACCCTCGGCGAGCTCGATCTGGCCGTCGGTAACCTGGACGAGGCCGGCGCCGCCCTGACCGCGGCGGCGCGGATCTTCCAGGCCCAGGGCGCCACCCTGTTCTGGGCGCGGACCGTGCGTGACCTTGCCGAGCTGGCGGCGGCGCGCGGTGATCACGCGGGCGCCGGCCGGGCGCGCACCGAGGCGATCGACACCTTCCGCGCGTACGGGTCCCGCGAGTACACCGAGCTCACCGGCCTGCCGCTGCCGGCGTTGTAGCCGGGCTGCAGGGTTTTTGCAGACGCCCCGGTGACCCTGCCGGGGTGTCCCGCATGCCCGTGCCGCCGTCCGACCCGCGCGTCGCCGCCGTCGAGGTCCGCGAGTCCGGCGACCGCCTCGTCGACGTGGCCACGACCGCCCCGCTGCGCGTGACCGCCCCGGCCCGGCTCCGCTTCGGTGTCGTCGAACGCCTCGTCGTCGCCCAGAGCGCCCTGCCCCGCGACGTACGCCTGGTCGTCGTGGCCGGTCACAGCACCGCCGCGACCCACGCCACCGGCGGCACGGTCGACCTGACCGCGGTCCGCGGCGACGCCACCCTGCCCGACCTGCCCCAGCTCGCCGAGGCTCTGACCGGAGCCGGTCTGGTCCCCTGGACTCCCTGCTGGTGGCGCTGGTCCTATGGCGACCAGGTCTGGGCCTATGCCGTGCGGGCCCCCCACGCCAAGTACGGCCCGCTCCCGTGACCCCCCGGTCACCAGGTGACGGGCAGCTCCGCGAGGCCGTGGACGATGGCGGTGTCGCGGGTCCGCAGGCTCGCCGGGTCGGTGGCCAGGCGCAGGCCGGGCAGGCGGTGGGCGAGGCGGGACAGGGCGATGCGCAGTTCGGCGCGGGCCAGGGGCTGGCCGATGCACTGGTGGACGCCGTGGCCGAAGGCGAGGTGCTGGCGGGCGTCGCGGTAGGGGTCGAAGTCGCCCGGGTGGTCGAAGACGGCGGGGTCGCGGTTGGCCAGGGAGAGCAGGGCGGTGACGGGGTCGCCGGCGGCGATGCGGCGGCCGCCGACGGTGGTGTCGCGCACGGCCTGGCGGGGGATGCCGGTGCGCACGACGGTGAGGTAGCGCAGCAGCTCGTCGACCAGCGCGTCGAGGCCGGCCTCGCGGGCGGTGCGCAGCCGCTGCCACTGCTCGGGGCGTTGCAGCAGGAGCAGCACCGACAGGCCGATCATGTTGGCGGTGGTCTCGTGCCCCGCGACCAGCAGGAGCAGGGCCATGCCGATGAGTTCGCCGATCTCCAGCTCGCCGGTGCGCACGCGGTCGCTGACCAGCCGGCCGAGCAGGTCGTCGCCGGGGCGGCCGCTGGTGCGCTTGGTCTCGATGAGGGTGCCCAGGTAGACGCGCAGGGCGGTGATGGCGTCGCGCAGTGGGGCGGGGGCGGCGGCGCGGTCGGTGAGGATCCGGCTGTGGCGCTGGAAGAAGTCGTGGTCGGCGTGGGGGACGCCGAGCAGGTGGCAGATGACCAGCGACGGGACCGGCAGGGCGTACTCGGCGACCAGGTCGGCCGGGCGCGGGCCGGCGGCGAGCCGGTCGAGGGCGTCGTCCACGGTCCGGGTGATCAGGGGTTCGAGGCGCCGCACGTTCTTGATCATGAATTCGGCGGTGAGCATGCGGCGCAGCCGCAGGTGGGCGGGGCCGTCCATGCGGATGAAGCCGCCGCGCCGGCCCTCGGGGCTCTGCGGGGGCAGGGGGCGCAGCAGCGGGAAGCCGGGCCGGTACATGTCGGCGCTGAACGCGTCGGAGCGCAGCATCTGTTTGACGTCCTCGTGCCGGGTGACCAGCCAGGTCCAGCCGCCGGCGGGCAGCCGCACTCGGGTCACCGGCCCGTCGAGGGCGCGCAGCTGCTCGGCGCCGACGGGGGTGAACGGGTCGCCGGCGGGGCTGCGGAACGGGAACAGCGGGAGGCGGTCGAGCATGCAGAAACCCCCTCGGCGTGAGCGCGACGTAACGCTACGCTAACCGCCGAGGGGGCATAGAACAACAAACGTCGATTTATTTGGGTTCGATGACGTTCGTGGCGAGCAGGACCATGAGCACGCTGCCGAGCACGAGGCGGTAGCCGATGAAGATCGAGTACGAGTGCTTGGCGATGAACTTGAGCAGCCACGAGACGGCGAGCCAGCCGACGACGAAGCTGACCACGGTGGCCACGATCGTGGGGGCCCAGCCGACGCCGCCGGCGATGTTGTCGTACTCGGTGGCGGTCTGCAGCACCGACGCGCCGAACAGGGCCGGGACGCTGAGGAAGAACGACAGCTTGGTGACGGTCACGCGGTCGAAGTCACGCAGCAGGCCGGCGGTCATGGTGGCGCCGGAGCGGGACACGCCGGGGATCAGGGCCAGGCACTGGGCCGTACCGATGATCAGGGTGTCCTTCCAGGTGACGTCCTCGGCGTGCCGCACGCCGGTGGCGGCGTGGTCGGCGAACCACATGACGAAGCTGTAGAGGATCAGCGCGCCGGCGACGAACCACAGGCTGCGCAGCGTGGTCTCGATGTCGTCCTGGAAGAGCAGGCCGACGATGCCGATCGGGATCGAGCCGAGGATCACCGCCCAGCCGAAGCGGTAGTCGGCGTTGTCGCGGTGCGCCTTGTTGAACACGCCCTTGAGCCAGGCCGGGACGATGCGGGCGATGTCCTTGCGCAGGAAGATCAGCGTGGCCAGGACGGCGCCGGACTGGATGATCGCGGTGAACGCGGTGATGTCCGGGTCGTCGATCCGATAGCCGAGCAGCTTCTCCAGGATGGTCAGGTGCCCGGTGCTGGAGATCGGCAGGAACTCGGTGAATCCTTCCACCGCGCCGAGCAGTACCGCTTCGAAGATGTTCAACCCACGCCTCGCGTCCCGTGATCGTCGTGCCCTGACCCGGGTCGAGAATAGGGGGTCGCCTAGGTCGCGCTGCGCCGGGTCCGGGCCGCCGCAAGTGTGTACGAAGGGTCACGATCCAGGTTGTAACGGTCACGGTCGTAGCGGCGGGTGGTGCGCGGGTCGGCGTGGCCCATGGCGTCCTGCACGTCCTCCAGGGCGACCCCCTCGGCGCGCGCGGTCGTGGCGAAGGCGTGGCGCAGCGAGTGCGGCGACAGCTTCTCCCAGCCGGGGATGCCGGCCGCGCGGGCCAGGCGCCGCACGAGCCGGAAGACCGCGTGCCGGTCCAGGCGCCCCCCGCCCGCGGTGACCAGCAGCGGTCCGTCGAGCCGGTCCGGCCGGGTGCCCTCGGCGGCGGCTCTCTCCTCCAGGTACGCGTCCAGCGCCGCCGCCGCGTCCGGGGTCAGCGCCCGCCGTCGCGCCCGGCCGCCCTTGCCGACGAAGCGCAGGCTGCGGTGCCCGCGTTCGACGCCGAGGTCGGCGACGTCGAGGCTGCACAACTCGCCGACGCGCAGGCCCAGGTCGGCGAGCAGGGTCAGTGCGGCCCGGTTCCGCACCGCGGTCGCCCCGCTCTCGCGTCCCGCGGCGAGCAGCAGCGCGTCGACCTCCTCGGCGGTCAGGCCCACGGTCGACGAGTGGTCGCGCGACACGTACGGGCGGTCCGCCCCGCCGACCGGGTTCGCGTCGACGGCGCGCAGCTTGAGCAGGAAGTCGTACCAGCTGGACAGCCCCGACAGCTTGCGCGCCACCGTGGAGGGCGCCAGCAGCGCGGCTTCCAGGCCCCGCGCGTAGGCGTTGACGTCCAGGAACGAGGCCCGCAGCGGGTCGAGCTGCCGCTCGGCGCACCAGGCGAGCCAGCCGCCCACGTCGCGCCGGTACGCCTCCCGGGTGTGCGGCGACAGCCGCCGGTTGGCCAGCCACGCCTCGGTGACCTGCTCGGCGCTGCCCCCGACGGCGACCGTGCCGGGATGACTCTGCCGGGGCACCAGACCGCTCATGCCCCCATGATTTCAGCTCACGCGCACCTGAGCGCCGGCGACATGCCAGCGTGTCGTCGCCCCGATCGCGTCGGCGAACCAGCGGTCGTGCGTGACCACGACCACGGTTCCCCGGTACGCGCGCAGGGCCGCCTCGAGCGTGTCGAGCGCGTCGAAGTCGAGGAAGTTCGTCGGCTCGTCGAGCAGCAGCACCCGCGCCGGGGAGTTGACCATCACGGCCAGCAGCAGCCGGCGCAACTCCCCGGCCGACAGCGAGCGCAGGGTGGCGTCCCACTGGTCGGCCCCGAACTGGTGGGCGGTCAGGAGGCGTTCGGCGTCGTCGGCGTACACCGGGACCCGGGAGCGGAAATGGTCCATGACCGTCTGCGCGGTGCGCAGCCCGGCGTCGGTCTGCGGCAGCACCGCCGTGTGCTCGTTGGCCAGCGCGCGCAGCAGGGTGGTCTTGCCGGCGCCGTTGCGGCCGGTGATCAGGATCCGGTCACCCCGGCGGACCTCGGCCTTGACCCCGTCCAGCACGGTACGGTCCCCGTGGCGCACGCTCAGGTCGCTGACCGCGGCCACGATCTCGCCGGCGGGCCGGCCGTCGGCGGGGAAGGCGAGCGTGAGCGGCGGGCGGGTGCGGGGCTGCTCGATCCAGCGCACCGACTGCATCTGCCGGCGCAGGCGCCGCTCCCGGGCCTTGGCCTTCTGCGCGACCTTCTTGGCGACGCGGCGCAGGTGCGGCGCCTCGACCCCGGAGCGCACGGTCGTCTCTACGTGCCGGGCGTACCCCTTGGTGCGCTCGATGTCGGCCTCCCAGCGCACCCGGTCCTTCTCCTGGGCCTCGTAGTCGAGCAACAGCCGCGCCCAGCGGCGGGTCTTCTCCTGCCGGTAGGCGCTGTAGCCGCCGCCGGGATAGTCCTGCGGCTCGTCGTGGATGCCGTCGAGCTCGATGACGTGCGTCACGGCCGCGTCCAGGAACGCGCGGTCGTGACTGACGGTCAGCACCGCTCCCGGGTACGCGGCCAGCCAGTCACCCAGCCACGCCGCGCCCTCGGCGTCGAGGTGGTTGGTGGGCTCGTCGAGCAGCAGCACCCCGGGGTCGTCGAGCAGGGCCCGGGCCAGCAGCAGCCGCGCCTGTTCCCCGCCGGAGACGCTGTCCAGGCGCCGGTCGTCGCCGAGGTGGGCGATGCCGAGCCGTTCGCGGGCCTCGTCGAGGCGGGCCTGCGCGGTCCAGCCCCGCAGGGCCGTCCACCGTTCCTGCACCTCCCCGTACGCGTCGAGGACGTCCCGCCCGACGGCGAGCTCCGCCTCCAGGGCGTGCAGCCGCCCGGTGATCGTGTGGAGCTCGCCGAGGCCGGCGCCGAGGAACTCGCCGACCGTCCCGTGCGCCCCGGCCAGCTGCTGCGGCACGTAGCCGACCCGGGTGCCAGGCCCGCGCGTCACCGAGCCGGAGGTGGGGGTGAGCTCACCCGTGAGCAGCCGCAGCAGGGTGGTCTTGCCGGCGCCGTTGGGCCCGACGATCCCGGCCCGGTCGCCGGGGCCGAGCACCAGGTCGAAGCCGGAGAACAGCAGGTCGCCGTCGTGGGAGTGGGCGAGGGAAACAGCTTTCAGCACGAGGGGGTGCCTCCGTGGAGTGGTGACGTCCGGACACGGCGGCCCCGTCTGCCGTCAGCGCTGGGCTGCGGCCGGGGCCGGGTCGGTATCACACGCCCGCCACGATGCCCGTTTCCTCCCGGCGCCGCAACCGAATTACAGTGGGCCGGTGATCGAGCTCAAGAGTGCCGCCGAGATCGAGAAGATGGCCGTCGCCGGCCGGTTCGTCGGCGAGCTCCTGCGCGAGCTGAAGGCCACCGCCGCCGTCGGCCTGGACGTCATGGAGCTCGAGCACACCGCCCGCGCCCGGATCGCCGCGCGCGGCGCCGAGTCCTGCTACTGGGACTACGCGCCGTCGTTCGGCAACGGCCCGTTCCGCAACGTGCTGTGCCTGTCGGTCAACGACGCCGTCCTGCACGGGCTGCCCCGCCCGCACGTGCTGGCCGAGGGGGACCTGCTGAGCATCGACATGGCGGTCGGCATCGGCGGCTGGGTCGCCGACGCCGCCGTGTCGGTGGTCGTGGGCCGGCCCGACCCGGCCGACCTGCACCTGATCGAGGCCACCGAGGTCGCCCTGGAGGCCGGCATCGCCGCCGCCCGCCCGGGCGGGCACCTCGGCGACATCTCCGCGGCGATCGGGGCGGTCGCCCGCCGCTACGGCTACGGCGTGAACGTCGAGTTCGGCGGGCACGGGCTGGGCCGCACCATGCACGAGGCCCCGCACGTGCCCAACGACGGCCGGGCCGGGCGGGGCATGCTGCTCGAGCCGGGCCTGACGATCGCGATCGAGCCGTGGCTGTGCGCCACCACCGACAAGATCATGTTCGACGGGGACGGGTGGACGATCCGCTCGGCGGACGGCTCGCGCACCGCCCATTCCGAGCACACCGTCGCGATCACCGCCGCCGGGCCGCGGGTGCTGACCCGGGTTTAGTGGTTTTGTCCGGTTTGTTCTTTGAGGGGTGCCCTCAGGCCGCGTACTTCGCCGCCACGTGCACGCCCTGCGCGTCGGTCACCGCCAGGCGGGTCGCCATGGTCGAGCGGCCGGCGAGCTGCGCCGCGTAGGCCGCCCGCCGCCGGGCCACAACCCCGTCGCCCTTGCCCGCCGCCGGGTCCTGCTGCTCCAGGTGCCGGGTCAGGCCGTCCTTGAGCAGGGCGAGGGCCTCGGTGCGCAGCTGCGACACCCGCGACTCGGTCACACCCAGCTCGGCCGCCACCTCGGCCAGGGGCCGCTCGCGCAGGAACGACGCCTCGACCACGAACCGCAGCCGCTCGGGCAGCACCGCCACCGCGTCGTGCAGGTAGCCGATGCGCTCGCGGTGCAGCAGCATCTCCTCCGGGTTCAGCGCCTGCTCGGTGACCATGTCCTCGGCCGTGCCGGCCGCGAAGCCCTGCAGCGACAGCACCGCCGCGCGCTGCACGTCGTCGTCGACCGTCGCCAGCTCGGACACGGCCACGCCCAGCAGCTGCGCCAGCTCCTCCGCGGTGGGCGTGCGCCCCAGCTGCGCGGTCAGCTCCTGCCGGGCCACCTCGGCGCGCCGGGCCCGGGCCCGCACCGAGCGGCTGGCCCAGTCCATGGCGCGCAGCTCGTCGAGCAGCGCCCCGCGCACCCGCACCGCCGCAAACTTGCCGAACGGGATGCCGCGCGAGGAGTCGTACGCCTTGGCCGCCGTCACCAGCGCCGCGTAACCGGCCGACGCCAGGTCGTCGCGGTGCACGTGTGCCGGCACCTTGAACAGCATCTCCCGCACGATGTGACCGACCAGCGGCATGTTCTCGCGGATGAGCGCGTCCATGAAAGTCCCCCTCGCAATCCGTCGCCCGGTGACCCCTCACCGGCTGACAGGGGGAACTTTTCGCTGCTCAGGGTGCAAAATCCGGTCTCATCCGGGTGCAGGCGGGTTGCAGCTCAAGAAGTCCTAAAGTTTCAGCAGCCACCCGTTGTCGTCGGCCAGCCGCACCGCCTCGGCCCGGGTCCGCGCACCCGTCTTGCCGATCGCCGACGACAGGTGGTTGCGCACCGTGCCCTCCGACAGGCTCAGCTCGCGGGCCACGTCGGCGACCGTGCCGCCCTCCCGCGCCGCCCGCAGCACCTGCGTCTCCCGCTCGGTCAGCGGCGAGTCGCCCAGCGCGAGCGACTGCGCCGCCAGCGCCGGATCGACCACCCGCAGCCCCTCGTGCACCCGCCGCACCGCGTCGGCCAGCTGCCGCGCCGGGGTGTCCTTGACCACGAACCCGCCCGCCCCGGCCGCCATCGCCTGCCGCAGATATCCCGCCCGCCCGAACGTGGTCACCATCAGCACCCGGCACTGCGGCACCTCCCGCCGCACCTGCCGCGCCGCCGCGATCCCGTCCAGCCCGGGCATCTCCACGTCGAGCAGCGCCACCTGCACCTGGTGCTCGCGCACCGCCGCGAGAACCTCGTCGCCGCGCCCGACCTCGGCCACCACCCGCAGATCGGCCTCCATGTCCAGCAGCGCCGCCATCGCCCCGCGCACCAGCGCCTGATCGTCGGCCAGCAACACCCGGATCACACCCGCACCCCCACCGTCGAACCGTCCTGCCGTCCCGCCCGGATCATGCCCGCACCTCGACCCGGAAGCCGCCCTCTCCCGGCAGCGGCCCGGCGCTCACCTGGCCACCCAGCGCCGCCGCCCGCTCCCGCAGGCCCCGCAACCCCTGACCGTCCCCGTCCCCGGCCGCCACGCCGCACCCGTCGTCGATCACTTCCACGCTGCCCGGGGTCAGCCGCACCTCGCACCGGCTCGCCCCGCTGTGGCGCACCACGTTCGTCACCGCCTCCCGGATCGTCCACGCGAACAGCTCCCGCACCCGCGACGGCACCTCGTCGGCCGCCCCGGGCAGCACCGCCTCCACGTTCGCCGCCGCGAGGGCCTCGCGCGCCGCCGCGATCTCCCCCGGCAGGCTGATCCCCCGCACCCCCAGCGCCGTGGCCCGCACGTCGGCCAGCGCGTCGCGGGCGAGAACCTCCAGGTCGCGCAGCTCGGCGCGGGCCCGCTCCACGTCGACGTCGAGCAGCCGCTGCGCCAGCTCCGCCTTGACGGTGACCACGGTCAGCGAGTGCCCGAGGATGTCGTGCAGGTCCGCCGCGATCCGCGCCCGCTCCTGCTGCACCGCCATGACCGCCAGCTCGCCCTGCGCCGCCCGCAGCCGCAGCTGGCGCTCCCCGGCCAGTCGCAACCCGAACGTCGCCGCCGAGGACAGCAGCACCGCCAGCCCGTAGCCGTTGTCCTCCCAGCCGGGCACCCGCCACGCCAGCAGCTCGGCCGTGACCACCAGCAGCACCGCGACCGGCACGCCCTGCGCGAAGGGCAGCCCCATCATCGCCAGCGCCGCCACATAGACCAGGCAGGTCAGGGCGTGGAAGCCGGCCCCGGGCACCTGCGCCGCGGTCAGCCCCAGCATCAGCGCCAGGATCAGCCACACCCGCACCGACCCGCGCCACCGCAGCATCCGCGGCCCGATGAACCGCACCGCCAGCAGATAGGTCACCGCGAACAAGGCCAGGGCGGCGAGCCCCGCGTCCCGCCGCCACCCGTCCGCCGCGCGCAGCGCCGACAGGTTCTCCCCCAGGTAGAACAGCCACACCGCGGCGAACAGCCACCCGAGCCGCACCGACCGCACCCGCGACCCCCGGTCCCGCCCGCCGCCCGCGCCCTGACCCCGCTCCTCGTGCTCCCGAGCCCGGCCGCGGTCGCGCCGCACGACCACCTCGCGGTCGCGCCCCGCCTCTGAGTCCCGGCCGGGCATCACACGCGGGCCGTGTCCTTGCGGAAGCGCCACATCGCGCCCGCCGCGAACAGGGCCGTCCACGCCACCACGTTCAGCACCGCCACCCACAGCTCCCCCTCGTGCGCCAGCGGCGCCCGGGCCAGCACGCCCACCCCGTAGGCCGGGGTGAACCGCGCGACCGTCGCGAACACGTGCCCGAGGCTGTCCACCGGCACGAACAGCCCGCCGGCGAACGACAGCACGGCCAGCACCGGGCCGAGCACCTGCATCACGTTCTCACTGGGCAGCAGGTAGCCCATGAACAACCCGAACGCCGCGAACACCAGGGCACACACCCAGGCCAGCAGCCCGCACCCCACCCAGGCCGACACCGGCATGTCCGCGCCCGCGAACGACCCCACCACGAACGTCGCCACCACCGACACCGCCCCGACGACCATGGCCAGGACCAGCTTGACCGCCACATAGGCGGCCGGCGTCAGCGGGGTGAGCCGCAGCTGCCGCGACCAGCCGACCGCCCGCTCCACCGAGACCATCGCACCCCCGGCCGTGCAGGCCAGCATCGCCCCGTAGACCGCCATGCTCACCAGCACGAACGCCGTCAGGTTGCCCTCGCCGGCGCGGGTGCTGCGATAGTCGGCGTTCGACCCGAAGAGCAGGAAGAACACCGGCGGCATGATCACCGTGAACACCACCGTGCGCCGGTTGCGAGCCATCCGCCGCAGCTCCAGGGCCAGCATCCCGGCCGAGAAACCGCCCCACCGCGGCACCCTCCGCTCGCCCGGCCCCCGTCCGCCGCCCGGGCCCCGCCGCTCGTCCGCCGTGATCGTGGTCATCGGGTCGCCTCCCGCTCGTCGCCGCTGATCAGAACCCCGCCGCCCGCAGAGAGCGCACCACCTTGCCCGCGCCCGATGTCCGCGCCGGGCCCGCCCGCGGTGCCCGCGTCGTCCGCGGTCAGGGCCAGGAACGCCTCCTCCAGGTTGTGCGAGGCGATCTCCAGGTCGCGCGCCGGGGTGCGGGTCAGCAGGAACCGGGCCACCTCGTCGGAGTCCTTGCCGCGCACCGTCACCGTGTCGCCGCGCACCTCGACCTCGTCGACGCCGGGCAGCGCCCGCAGCGCCGCCTCGTCCGCGCCCGGCCACGCCGCGCGCACCGTGCGGCCCGACACCATCGCCTTGACCTGCGCCGCCGACCCGTCGGCCACCACCCGGCCGCGGCGCACGAACACCACCCGGTCGGCATAGGCGTCCGCCTCGTCCAGATAGTGCGTCGCGAAGATCACCGTGCGGCCCGAGCGCGCGTCCGAGCGGATCGCCTCCCAGAAGTCGCGGCGCCCCGACACGTCCATGCCCGTCGTCGGCTCGTCGAGGATCAGCAGCTCCGGGTCGGGCAGCAGCGCCATCGCGAACCGCAGCCGCTGCTGCTGGCCGCCCGAGCACTTGCCCACCAGCCGGCCGGCGATCTCGGCGACGCCGGCCCGCTCGAGCACCGCGTCGACGTCGCGGCGCGAGCGGCCGAACAGCACCGCCGTCAGCCGCACGGTCTCGGCCACCGTGTAGTCCTTGAGCAACCCGCCCGTCTGCATCACCGCCGAGACCAGTCCCCGGGCCACCGCCTCGCGCGGCGCGCGCCCCAGGACGCGCACCGACCCCGCGTCGGGCGCGGACAGGCCCAGCATCATGTCGACCGTGCTCGTCTTGCCCGCCCCGTTGGGCCCCAGCAGCGCCACCACCTCGCCCGCGCCGATCCGCAGATCCAGCCCGTCGACCGCGGTCACCGCGCCGAAGCGTTTCACCACACCGTCCAGCTCCACCGTCATGCCACCAGCCTGCCCGCGCCCGGCGGCCCGCGGACAGGCCGCACGTCATCACCTCTCCATGACATCTGTCAGGGGTCCATCGGGCGAAAGGACCGACCCCACGGGCCGCCCGGCGCTGCCGATCAACCCGCCCGCTCGTCCACACTGGACCGGTTCACCACGCCGCCGCGGTCAGCGGGACGGCGTGGCGAGGGGAACCGGCCACCCGGGGCGGTCCGGGAAGTCCCCAACCTTCCCGACCGGGACGTCCGCACCGGGTCCGGGGGGCCGCCGCGGGCGACGCGAGAAGCCCGCGGCGGTACCCGCGCATCTCCTGCCCGGCGCCTGCCCGAGCGGACGCGGCGAGCCGCCCGTCCCAGCGTGACCTCGCCCACGCCGCACCGCCGCCGTCCGAGGCGCCGACGGCCCCGGCCCACCCCCTTGGTCACCTGACCTGACCAGCTCAAATGAAATTGGCGGGTCGTCGTTGATTCCTTTTGGGTTCTGGCTTGAGGCGTCACCGATACGGCGGCGCACACCCCCTAGAGCATCCTAGGATGTTAGGGACTGGGGGCTGCTGCCGGACAATGAGCGCGTGCCTGCCGCCGACCCCGTCCAGACCCGCGCCGAGCTCGCGGCCGTCCGCCCCGAGCTGATCGAGGCGTACGACGCCGCGCTGCCCCGTGCCCGCGCCGAGATCCTGGCGCGGGTGCTGGGCGCGCTGGACCGTGAGCCGTTGCCGGGTGCGTCCCTGGTGCGCTTCCCGGCCGGGGCGGCGGCGATGTTCGCGCAGGTGCCCCCGGGGCTGACCGTCCACGTCGACGGGCAGGCCGTGCGGGACCCCGCCGAGCTCGCCGGGCGGCTGGGCTGGGCGCGCGGCTTGCGCGAGGAGCTGGCCAACAGCGTCGCCAACCTCACCCTCGCGTACGCGAACCCGCGCCCACCCTCCGACCGTCCCCTGCTGGACCCCTCCTCCCCCGCGGCGCTCGCCGACTTCGAACAGCTGGTCACCGACGGGCATCCGCTGCACCCGTGCTGCCGCACCCGCACCGGGCTCGACGTCGCCGGCGTGCTCGCCTACGCGCCGGAGCACCGGGGCACGCTGCGGCTGGTGCGGCTGGGCGTGCCCGCCGGACGGTGGCACGGCGACGGGCCGCCGGAGCTGCTGGCCCATCCGTGGCAGGCCGACCGGCTGCGGCGGGAGTATCCGTGGCTGGACCGGCTCGGGGAGACCGGCCCGGTGCGGCCGCTGATGTCGCTGCGCACGGTCGACGCCGGCGGTGAGCACGTCAAGACGGCGGTGGACATCCAGATGACCTCGGCGGTGCGGACCGTGTCCCCGGCGGCCGTGCACAACGGACCCCGGCTGTCGGCGCTGCTGCGGTCGATGATCGCCCGGCTGCCGGCGCCCGGGCCCGCACTCGACGCGCTGCGCTCCGGCGACCGAGGCCCAGCCGCCCCCGCCGGACGCGCGGCCAGAGGACCGGCGTCCGATGGAGGCGCCGCCGGAGGGCCGGCTTCCGTGGGGGACGCCAGCGGCGGGGCGGCGTTCGACGTGCTGGCGGAGTTCGGGGCGGGGGCGGTGCTGGTGGACGGGCGGCCCGATCGGCGGCTGGCGCATCTGCGGCGCGAGGCGCCCCGGGTCGGGCCCGGTGAGGTGGTGCTGCCGCTCGCGGCGCTGGCGGCGGTGGACCCGTACGACGGCAAGCCGGTGCTGTGGCAGGTGGCGCGGGAGCCGTACGCCTGGTGGGAGGAGCTGACCGCCCTGCTGGTGCCGCCGCTGCTGGCCTTGCTCGACCGCGGGGTCGCGCTGGAGGCCCACGGGCAGAACACCCTGGTGGTGCTGCGCGGCGGGCGGCCGGTGCGGGTGCTGTACCGCGATTTCGGCGGGGTGCGGATCAGCCCGGCGCGGCTGGCGGCGGCCGGGGTGGAGGTGCCGCCGCTGGCCGGTGACCTGCCCAGCGACGATGGGGACGAGTTGCGCACGAAGCTGGCCGCGGCGCTGTTCGGGGCGGTGACCGGGCAGCTGGTGGCGGTGCTGGCCCGTGGCGGCGCCGACGCGGAGAAGTTGTGGGGTGTCACGGGGCGGGCGGTGGCCGCCACGGGCACGGCGGACGCGCGGGCGCTGCTGACGCGGCCGTTGCCGGTGAAGGCGACCACGGCGATGCGGCTGGCCGCGGATCCTCTCGACGACATCTGGGCGTACGTGCCCAACCCGCTGGAGGTGGCGGCGTGACCAGGAGTCTGGCGCCGGGGCGGCTCGCGCTCGCGGCCGCGCACACCGGTGCCGCGCTGGCGGTGCACGCGCCGCAGCTGCTCGCCGGGTTCGAGGCGGCGCTGCCGCGGGCGGCGGACACGGTCGGGCGGCGGCTGCTCGGGGCGCTGGTGCGCGAGCGCCTCGTGCCGCCGGTGCCGGGCGGGCGGGCGCACGCGTTCGGGCGGGTGGAGTACGCGCGGGCCGGCGCCGACGATCCCGCGGAGCTGGTGCCGGCGCATCTGCCGGGGGCCGCGGGGCTGGCGCGGGAGTTGCGGGACGCCGTGCTGAACCTGGCGGTGGCGGTGGCGCGTCAGCCGTTCCTGCCCGGGCTGCCGGACGGCGCGGACGCCGACGAGCGGGCGGTCGCCGGGGAGCGGCTGGCCGTGGCCGGGCACAACCTGCACCCGTGCGGGCGGACCCGGCTGGGCTGGGACACCACCGACGTGCTGGCCCACGACCTGGAGGCGGGGCACACGCGGGCCGGGTTCCTGGCGGTGCGTGACGACGCGCATCTGGGTGACGACGTGGGGGCGGCGCTGCGGGCCGCGTACCCGTGGCTGCCGCAGGTGCCGGCCGGGTTCCGGCTGCAGCCGGTGCACGTGTGGCAGCGCGACGCCGTGCTGCGCAGCCGCTACCGGGAGCTGATCGACGGCGGGGCGGTGCGGATCCTGGACGCGGAGCTGGAGGCGGTGCCGACGGCGGCGCTGCGCACGTTGCTGCTGCCGGTGGGGGCCGACGGGCGGCGCCGGTACGTGAAGGTGTCGCTGGACATCCAGGTCACCTCGACGCGGCGCAGCATCTCGGTGGCCAGCACCCGTAACGGGCCGGCGGTGTCGGCTCTGCTGCACCGGCTGGTCGCCGGCGACCCGGACGCGGGGCGGCTGCTGCTGCTCGCCGAGACGGCGGGCGCGGCGGTGCCGGCCGGGTCGGGACGCGACATGTCGGCGATCCTGCGCGACGGGCTGACCGGGCGGCTCGCGGCGGGCGAGGAGGCGGTGGCGGGCAGTGCGCTGCCGTTCGTGGCGGGCGATCTGGTGCGCCGGTTCGCCGCGGCGACGGGCCGGGCCGAGGGGGCCGCGGCGGCGGGGGCGTTCCTGGACGCGTACGCCCGGCTGGTCCTGCCGCCGCTGCTGCGCCTGACCCTGCACGGGGTGGCGTTCGAGGCGCACCTGCAGAACTGCCTGCCCGTCTTCGCCGGCGGGGTGCCGGTGCGGCTGGCCGTGCGCGACTTCGCGGGGATGCGGCTGCACCCGGGGCGCCTGGCCGCGGCCGGTCACCGGGTCGCGCTGTGGCCGGGGTCGGTGGTCGGCACCGGCGACGCGGACGTGCTGCGCGCCAAGATCGGCTACACGGTGTTCCAGGCGCACCTCGGCGAGCTGGTCCTGCGCCTGGGCGGGTCGCACGCCCTGGACGAGTCCGCGGCGTGGCGCATCGTGCGCGCGGTGGTCGACGAGACGTACGACGCGGTGCTGGCCTCGGGCCCGCCGCCGTGGCTGGCCGCGGCCGCCCGCGAGGACCGGGCCGCGTTCACCGCGCCGCGGGTGCCGCACAAAGCGCTGGTCCGGATGCGGCTGGCCGGCGCCGGCGACGAGTACCTGCCCGTGGAGAATCCGCTGCATGTCCCTGCCTGATCGCGTCGCCGCCGCGCTGAGTGCCCGGCCCGCGCCGGTGTGCGCCTACGTCTACGACCCCGCCGCCGCGGCCGTCCGCGCCGCCGAGGTACGGGCCGCACTACCGGCCGGGACCACCCTGCTGTACGCGGTGAAGGCCAACGGGCACCCGGCGCTCGTCCAGGCCCTGGCGCGCGCGTGCGACGGCCTCGAAGTCGCCTCCGGCGGCGAGCTGCAGCTGGCCGCCGGCGCCGGCGCGCGCAGCATCGTGTTCGGCGGGCCGGGCAAGACCGACGCCGAGCTGGCCCTCGCCCTGCGCGCCGGCGCGCAGATCAACGTGGAGAGCGCCCACGAGCTGCGCCGCCTCGACGCCCTGGCCGGCGCCGCGGGGGTGGTCGCCGACGTGTGCCTGCGGATCAACCGGTCCGCCGCCGGGCCGCCGGGCAGCCACGCGATGACGGGTACGCCCACCGCGTTCGGCATCGACGAGACACAGCTGGGTGCGGTCCTCGCCCTGGACACGCCGCATGTGCGCGTGATCGGCTTCCACCTGCACGCCGTGTCGAACAACCTCGACGGCAGCGCGCACGCCCGCTTCCTCACCGACAGTCTCGACTGGTCGGTCACGACCGCCGCCGAGTACGGGCTGCCGCTGCGCGTCGTCAACGCCGGCGGCGGGCTGGGCGTCGACTACCGCAGCGGGGCGAGCATGGATTTGACCGCGCTGCGCGGCGTGCGGGTGCCCGCCGGGGTGACACTGATCGTCGAGCCGGGCCGGTTCCTGGCCGCCGACGCCGGCTGGTACGCGACCACGGTGCTGGACCTGAAGCGGACCCACGGGCGGTGGTTCGCGGTGGTGCGGGGCGGGACGCATCACTTCCGGCTGCCCGCGGCGTGGGGCTACAGCCATCCGTTCACAGTGCTGCCGGTGCCGGGGTGGCCGTACCCGTGGGAGCGGCCGTCGGTGTCCGGCACCGAGGTGGACGTGGCCGGCGAGTTGTGCACGCCGCGCGACGTGCTGGCGCGCGGGGAGCGGGTGGGGCGGCTGCGGGTGGGTGACGTGCTGGTGTTCGCGCGGACCGGCGCGTACGGGTGGGACATCTCGCACCACGACTTCCTGCGCCATCCGCCGCCGGAGTTCGTGGTGCTCTGAGCGGGGTCTCAGGAGGCGGCGAATTCGGCGCGCCAGCGGGTGACGAACGAGCCGGACGGGTCGGCGAGCCGCTCGACGGCGATCGTGGTGAGACCGGCGTGCTCGGTTTCGGCGGCGAAGGCGTCGATCTCGGTTCGGGTCAGGGGCCACGGCGGGCCGCCGGGGGCGGGGCTGTCCTCGTCGCGCGCGGCGGCCAGGACGAGCAGCGTGCCGCCCGGGGCGACGAGGGGGCCGATCGCGGCGATGGCGCGGGGGCGGACGGCGGCCGGCAGGGCCTGGACGTTGTTGCTCTCGACGACCAGGTCGAAGGCGCCGCGCCAGGCGGCGGGCAGGGCGAGCAGGTCGGCGTGCACGTAGTCGACCGGGGAGTCGGGGTGGCGCCGGCGGGCGGTGCGCAGGGCCGTCGCGGAGATGTCGAAAGCGGTCACCACGAAGCCGAGCCGGGCCAGGTACTCGGCGTCGCGGCCGGGCCCGCAGCCGACGACCAGGGCGGTGCGGGCGGCGCCGGTGACGTCGCCGTGCTCGGCCCATTCGGTGAGCAGGCGGCTCGGGCGGTCGCTGTCCCAGGGGATCTCGGCGGTGCCGGCCTCGGCCTCGGCGTAGAGCTCCTCGAACCAGCCCGTCGGGTCGCCCGCGGCCAGCGACGCCCCGGCCAGACGGGCGATGGCGGACTCCGCGCCGCCGGGCTCTGCGGTGCCGGAGTCCGCGGTGGCGCGCTGTGCGAGGCCGGGCGGAGAGGTGCCGGGCCGCGCGGTGCCGGGCGGGGTGGTGCCGGGCGGGGTGGGGGCGGGGTCCGGGGTCATGCGCGGGCCGGGAGGGTGCGGCGCAGCTCGCGCAGGGCCTGGCGGCGGGTGTCGCCCTTGAGCGTGTCGATGTAGAGGCGGCCGTCGAGGTGGTCGGTCTCGTGCTGCAGGGCGCGGGCCAGGAAGCCGGTGGCGGCCAGGGTGAGCGGGGCGCCGTGCTGGTCGAAACCGGTCGCGGTGACGGCGAGGGCGCGCGGGGTGGCGAAGCCCAGGCCGGGCAGCGACAGGCAGCCCTCCTCGTCGTCCTGCGTGCCGTCGAAGTCGCTGAGCACCGGGTTGATCATGTGGCCGACGCGGCCGCCGACGTTGTAGGAGAAGGCGCGCAGGCTCACCCCGATCTGCGGGGCGGCGACCCCGGCGCGGCCGGGCTCGCGGACGGTGTCCTCCAGGTCGGCGATCAGGGCGCGCAGCTCGTCGTCGAAGGCGGTGACCGGCTCGGCCGGGGTACGCAGGACGGGGTCGCCGAAGATCCGGATGGGACGCACAGTCATGGTCCTCAACCTACCGGGCGCGCGGGCGCGCATAGCGTCCCGGTGGGGGCGGGCACAAGGGTTGCGCCGGTGGTGATCCGTCACAGCGGCCGCCGTGTGATCTTGCGGGACAACTCCGCACATGTTCCCACGCGTTCGCACATGGGCGGTTGGTCCGGCTTGCCGGGTGCGGTCGTCGGCCGCCGCCGGGACCGGCCCGGACCGCGAGAGCGCTCCCAGGCGCATCGACATCTGTCGGGTTCTGGCACCCACGGCGCCCCGGCGACCCCCGTGCCGGTGACACCCTGTAGGGACGTGACCAGTCCGGTCCGGGCGCCGGACCGGCCGGCGCGACACGCCCGGGCGGGGGGTCGCCGGAGAGATTTCGCGACGGAACAGGTACGCATACGCGACGTCTTCGACCGCTCCCGATCCGTGACCCAGAGCGACGATCACGCGGACACCAGCCGGGCCGGCCCGCCGCATACGGCGGAGATCGACAGCGGGGAAAGCCCAGCTGTCCGCCCACCCGAATATCGACAACCCACACTGTCGAAACCGGTCACGGAGACAGGCTCCTCGGCAACACAGCGTGGCGATGAGGGGTGCCGATCGGGTTGATCACGCTGACCGTTCGGCGGAGTTTCGCACCATCAGTCCGTCGCCCCGGCGCCCCGGTGCCCCAAGCTCACCGGGTCGCCGCCCCCGCGGCGCGACCGTCCGACATGGCATGACGGACGGTGACCGTGCAGGCCGGAGGCCGGATGAACCCGTCCGTCAGGTTGCACGTGTGTCCGACAGTGGCCGTATCGGCCGCCACCGTGGAACATCTGAACAGTGCCCTCGCGTCACCGGAGCCCGTCACCCGCTCCCCCCGGACTCGTTCCGGAAGGAGTAGTGTTCGGCCCCGTTGATGTGAAGCTCAACACAAGCCCCTACCGGAGACCCCGTGATGTGCCAGCACCAGAACCCCTGCCCCACCGCCGAGGCCGTGGACCGCGAGGCGGCCCGGGTCGTGGCAACCTTCCCGGAGCAAGGCTGGAGCCTGCTCTGCAACGGTGTGATCGTCTTCGAGGACACCGGCGAGCTCCTGCCCGACGGCCGCCTCATCGAGCCGCACCGCGGCCCGGCCCGCCACGCGCTGGCCGCCTGAGCCGCCACCCCGCCCCGGCATCGGCGCCGGGACCCACGCCGCACGCACCGGCAGCGACGCCGGCACCGCTCCGGGCCGCAGCACCCGCCCGGCCCACGGCGAGAACGCCGCCGGTGAGATCGCTCCAGGTGAGAACGCCGCACCAGCGCGATCACCGCAACGGGACGCCGCAACCGCCCGGCGACGCGGCCGGGCACCCTGGCCGCGCAGCCGGACCGCCCCGACGACGAGGCGAGGCAGCGCCCCACGAGCCGGCACCCGCGAATCCGGGCCCGCCCCGGCGACGACGCCACCCGGGCGCCTCCGTGCAGGCGCTCCCCCGCACGCCCGGACCGCCGGCACACCCGCCCCCGTGCCGACGCCAGGTCCAGGCACCACGAGAAAGGCCCGCCACCCCTCCCCCCGGGGTAGCGGGCCTTTCTCCGTCAGCGCCTCAGTCCTCGAACGCCTCCGGCGACGGGCACGAGCACACCAGGTTCCGGTCGCCGTACGCGCCGTCGATGCGACGCACCGGCGGCCAGTACTTCGCCGTGCGGTCCACACCGGCCGGGAAGCCGGCCAGCGAACGCGGGTAGGCGTGCTCCCACTCGTCGGCCGTCACCGCCGCCGCCGTGTGCGGGGCGTTGCGCAGCGGATTGTCGCCGGCCGGCCACTCGCCCGCCCCGACCTTGTCGATCTCGCCCTTGATGGCGATCATCGCCGCGCAGAAGCGATCCAGCTCGGCCAGATCCTCGCTCTCGGTCGGCTCGACCATCAGCGTGCCCGCCACCGGGAACGACATCGTCGGCGCGTGGAAGCCGTAGTCGATCAGCCGCTTCGCCACATCGTCCACGGTCACCCCGGTCGCCTTGGTGATCGGGCGCAGGTCCAGGATGCACTCGTGCGCCACCAGGCCCTCGTTGCCCGCGTAGAGCACCGGATAGTGGTCACGAAGCCGCGCCGCCACATAGTTGGCCGCCAGCACCGCCGCCGCCGTCGCCTGCTTCAACCCGTCGGGGCCCATCATCCGCAGATAAGCCCAGCTGACCGGCAGGATCCCGGCCGAACCGTGCGCCGCCGCCGACACCGCGTGCGTGTCCGCCTCCGGCGCCAGCGGGTCACCCGGCAGGAACGCCGCCAGATGCTCACGCACCGCCACCGGGCCCACCCCGGGGCCGCCGCCACCGTGCGGGATACAGAACGTCTTGTGCAGGTTCAGGTGCGACACGTCCGCCCCGAACTTGCCCGGCCGCGCGAAACCCACCAGAGCGTTCAGGTTCGCCCCGTCGACATACACCTGACCGCCCGCGTCGTGAACCTTGCCGCACAGGTCGGCGATGCCCTTCTCGTACACACCGTGCGTCGACGGGTACGTCACCATGATCGCCGCCAGGGCGTCGCGGTGCTTCTCGATCTTCGCGTCCAGATCGGCCAGGTCGACGTTGCCCATGTCGTCACAGGCCACGACCACCACCCGCATGCCCGCCATCACCGCGCTCGCCGCGTTGGTGCCGTGCGCGCTCGACGGGATCAGGCACACGTCCCGGTGCTGCTCCCCCCGCGCCCGGTGATAACCCCGGATCGCCAGCAGCCCCGCCAGCTCACCCTGCGAACCGGCGTTGGGCTGCACCGACACCGCGTCGTAACCGGTCACCTCGGCCAGCCAGCCCTCCAGCTGCACCACCAGCGCCTCGTAACCCCGGGTCTGCGACGCCGGCGCGTACGGATGGATGTCGCCGAACTCCGGCCAGGTCACCGGCTCCATCTCGGTCGTCGCGTTCAGCTTCATCGTGCACGACCCGAGCGGGATCATGCCCCGGTCCAAGGCATAGTCCCGGTCCGACAGCTTGCGCAGGTAGCGCAGCATCGCCGTCTCCGAACGGTGCGAGTGGAACACCGGGTGCGTCAGGAACTCCGTGCCCCGCCGCAGCCCCGCCGGAATGCCGTTGTGCACCTCCACACCCTCGTGGATGCCGAACGCGTCCAGCACCTTGCCCAGCACCCCGACCGTGGTCGTCTCATCGGCCGACACCGACACCCGGTCGGCGTCCACCAGCCGCAGATTCACCCCGTTGGCCTCCGCGGCCGCCACGACCTCGGCCGCCCTGCCGGGCACGATCGCCGTCACCGTGTCGAAGAACGCCTCGTGCGCGACCTCGATCCCGCCGCCCTGCAGACCCGACGCCAAGGCCCCGGCCAGCTCGTGCGCCCGCGTCGCGATCGCCCGCAGCCCCGACGGGCCGTGATAGACCGCGTACATGCTCGCCATCACCGCCAGCAGCACCTGCGCCGTGCAGATGTTGCTCGTCGCCTTCTCCCGGCGGATGTGCTGCTCCCGCGTCTGCAACGCCAGCCGGTAGGCCGGCGCGCCGTCCGCGTCCTTCGACACCCCCACCAACCGGCCCGGCAGGGAACGCTCCAGCCCGGCGCGCACAGCCAGGTAGCCCGCGTGCGGACCCCCGAAGCCCAGCGGTACGCCGAACCGCTGCGTCGTCCCCGCCGCGATGTCCACGCCGATCTCGCCCGGCGAGCGCAGCAGCGTCAGCGCCAGCAGATCCGCCGCCACCGTCACCAGGGCGCCCTGCGCGTGGGCCGCCTCGACCAGCGCCGCGTGGTCCCGGATCGCACCCGACGCCCCCGGATATTGCAGGTGCAGCCCGAAGAACTCCGCCGGCAGCTCCCCGCCCGCGTCCAGATCGACCAGCACCAGCTCGATGCCCAGCGGCTCGGCCCGGGTCCGCAGCACCGACAGCGTCTGCGGGAACGTGTCCGCATCCACCACGTACGTCATGCTCTTGCTCTTCGACGCCCGCTTGGCGAGAGTCATCGCCTCCGCGACCGCCGTCCCCTCGTCGAGCATCGACGCGTTCGCCGTCGTCAACCCGGTGAGGTCGGTCACCATCGTCTGGAAGTTCAGCAACGCCTCGAGCCGGCCCTGCGAGATCTCCGGCTGATACGGCGTGTACGCCGTGTACCACGCCGGACTCTCCAGCACGTTGCGCCGGATCACCGCCGGCGTCACCGTCCCGTAATAACCCAGCCCGATCATCGACGTCGCCACCGTGTTACGGCCGGCGATCTCCCGCAACTCCGCGATCGCCTCCTCCTCCGAGGCGGCCTCCGGCAGCTCGAGAGTGCCGTGCCAGCGGATCACCTCAGGAATAGCGGCATCCATCAGCGCGTCGAGCGACGACTGGCCGATGGCCTTCAGCATCTGGGTCTGCGCCTCGGCATCCGGGCCGATGTGGCGATGGGCGAAACTCATGTGCGGCTCCCGGGGCAGGGGGTCAGCGGTCAACCCTCCCCCTCTGTCATACCCAGCGCGCGCACTCCAGAGTCGCCTTGCCCACGCGGTCCTTTTGCCTGAGAGGTTCCGGGGAGGATTTGCCCCTTCGGCGCCGTCAAAGGTCGACGGTCTCTCCCGCACGGGTCGTTCGGCTGAGTCCCAACCTACCAGTGATCATGGTCAGGACCCCTATTCGTAGGCTGTGGTGTGTGACCTACTCCGCGGACCAGAACCGCTACGACACCATGACCTACCGCCGCGCCGGGCGCAGCGGCCTCCAGCTCCCCGCCCTCTCCCTCGGGCTCTGGCACAACTTCGGCGACAACAAACCCTTCGAGACCCAGCGCGCCATCGTCCGCCGCGCCTTCGACCTCGGCGTCACCCACTTCGACCTGGCCAACAACTACGGCCCGCCCTACGGCAGCGCCGAGACCAACTTCGGCCGCCTCCTGGCCACCGACCTCAAGCCCTACCGCGACGAACTCGTCATCTCCAGCAAAGCCGGCTACGACATGTGGCCCGGCCCCTACGGCGACCGCGGCAGCCGCAAATACCTCATCAGCAGCCTCGACCAGAGCCTGCAGCGCCTCGGCCTCGACTACGTCGACATCTTCTACCACCACCGCCCCGACCCCGACACCCCCATCGAGGAGACGATGGGCGCCCTCGACGCCATCGTCCGCAGCGGCAAGGCCCTCTACGTCGGCCTCTCCAACTACACCTCCGCCCAGACCGCGGAAGCCGCGCGCGTGCTCTCCGAGCTGGGCACCCCGCTGCTCATCCACCAGCCCAGCTACTCGATCCTCAACCGCTGGACCGAACGCGACAACCTCCTCGACACCCTCGAGACCGCCGGCGCCGGCTGCATCGCCTTCAGCCCCCTGCAACAAGGCCTGCTCACCGACCGCTACCTCAACGGCATCCCCGACGACAGCCGCATCCGCACCAGCCGCTTCCTCAACGAGGACGCCCTCGACGCCAAGACCCTCGCCCGCCTCCACTCGCTCAACGACATCGCCAAGCGCCGCGGCCAGAGCCTCGCCCAGATGGCCCTCGCCTGGGCCCTCCGCGACCCCCGCATGACCAGCCTCATCATCGGCGCCAGCAGCGTCACCCAGCTCGAGAACAACGTCCTCGCCCTCGAAACCCTCCGCCTCTCCCAGAGCGAGCTCGACGAGATCGACGCCACCGTCCTCGACCTGTGACCCACCCCCCGCACACGATCCTGGCGGTCGTGGTCGGCTCCCGCGCCTACGGCCTCCACGGCCCCGGCTCCGACCACGACCGCCGGGGCGTCTACGCCGCCCCCACCCGCGACTTCTGGCGCCTCGACAAGCCGCCCACCCACCTCGACGGCCCCCGCGACGAACAGTTCTCCTGGGAGATCGAACGGTTCTGCACCCTCGCCCTGCAGGCCAACCCCACCGTCCTCGAAGTCCTCTGGTCCCCGCTCACCGAACTCATCACCCCGCCCGGCGAACTCCTCGTCCGCGAACGCAGCGCCTTCCTCTCCCGCCGCGTCGCCGACACCTACGGCGCGTACGCCCGCGACCAGCTCAAACGCGTCGCCACCGGCCGCGACCGCACCGGCGCCACCAACCACAAACAAGCCATGCACATGATCCGCCTCCTCCTCGCCGGCGCCCACGTCCTGCGCACCGGCGACGTCCTCCTCGACGTCACACCCCTGCGCGACCGGCTCCTCGCGATCAAAACAGGCGACACCCCCTGGCCCGACGTGCTCTCCTGGGCCACCGACCTGCAGGCCGACCTCGCCGACGCCGCCGCGACCACCGCCCTGCCCCACGAACCCGCCCGCGACCGCATCGACACGCTCCTCACGGCCGTACGAGAAAGGGGCCTGCAGTGACCACCACCGTCGACGCCCTCCACGACCTCGTCGTCAACGCTCGCTTGAACTGATCTCGCCCCTTCGGAGGGCAGCAGGTCGGTTAGTCGTCGGCGAAGCCGTCGTTTCTGCTCTATACGAGCGTCACTCCGGGTAAAGCATCCTAGGAACCTAGGTGTAGGACGAGGTCTGGCGGAGGAAGCCGAGCATGTCGGCGCGGCGGCGCCACGGGTTGGCGTAGAGCGACGGCCCGCCGACGCGGATGCGCAGCGCCTCCCGCACGATGCGATGCCAGCGCGGGTCGTAGGTGGCGGTGGCATAGTCCGCGGCTTCGGTCTTCGAGGTGACCCGACCGGCGGCGAGCGTGTGCCGCAACCGGGCCACGCCGAGACCGCTCCACGAGGTCGCCCACGCGGTCAGCCCCTCCGGCGACCACGTCATGGGGTCGTCCACGGCACCCAATACTCCTGCAGATCGCGCTGGGTGGATGCGGCCGGCGCCGGCCAGTCGGTGTGGATCCCGAGCCGCGCCGCCGCGGGACCACGGACCGCGACGCCGCCCGGCCGGGTCGCGGGGTCGGCGCGCAGGTCGCCCCGGCTGACATAGACACCGCACATCCTGAACGGCGTCCTAGGAACCTAGGCGGTGAGGCGTTGCGGGGGGTGGCGGTTTACGCTTGTCGCATGTTCACCCGCGAGCGCGAGCTCGACGACGCTCCCGCCGTCCCGCTCAGCCGGCCGCACCGGGCCGTCGTCGTGGCCGGAACGCTGAGCGAGCTGACCGGGCCGACAGCCGGCCGGGTCGAGCTGCCGCTGCGCCTCTGGTGGAACCCGCACCGCAGCTTCGACCTCGGCCAGCCCACCATGCTGCTCTGGATGTACGAGAACGTGCTGCGCGAGGCGATCCGCGTCGGCGAGCTCCGCGACTTCCTGCACGGGCCCACGCTGGCCCGGGTGTGGCCGGAGCTCAACCTGCCCCGGGCCGTCCGCCGGGCGTGGGAGGAGCGGCACCCCGTGCTGCGGCGCGCCGTCACGCGGGCTGCGGCCTGACGTCGTAATCCTCGAGGGTGTCGTCCGTCGCGAGCCGCTCGGTCAGATTCAACAGGGGCGTGAGCAACGCGGAGACGGAGAAGAGGGCGTTGCGGCCACGCATGCCCAGCCGGGTCTTGGGCGCCAGCAGACGGCCGGCGCTGATCTGCTGCGAGACCTTGGCGTAGCCACGGAACTTGGCCTCGTACTCGGCGAAGGCCCGGCGGTGGTCACCACCGGCGCGGTGCAGCTCCCCCGCCAGCACGTACGCGCCGACGACCGCCAGCCCGGTGCCGTACCCGCCAAGAGTGTTGCCGTACGCGGCGTCGCCGAGCAGGACGACGCGGCCGGCCGAGTACCGGTCGGTGGTCACGCGGCTGATCGAGTCGAGGTAGAACTCGCGGGCTTCGGGGAGCTGGTCGAGCAGCTCGGGGATCCGCCAGCCGCCGCCCCGGTAGGCCTCCGCGACGATGCGCTTCTGCTGCTCGCTGTCGAACCGGTCGTAGCTCAGCGGCGCCGACGCGAACACGAAGAATGCGGGCGCCTTCCCGCCGCCGAGGCTGGCCATGCGGCCGGGCTCGTTGTACATCTGCGGCGCCCCGGGCACGTCCACGTCGGCCAGCGCGTAGTAGTAACCCAGGTGCCGGACGTAGTCCCGCTCCGGCCCGAAGGCGAGTCGCCGGGTGGTCGAGTGGATGCCGTCGGCGCCCACCACGAGGTCATACGTGCGGGGCTCGCTGCGGGCGAAGGTCACGTCCACCCCGGTGGGCGTCTCCGTGAGTGACGTGACGGTGTCGTCGAAGACATAGGTGCAGGCGTCCCGCGTATGGTCGAAAAGCAGCTGGGCCAGGTCGCCGCGCGCGATCTCGATCTCGCCGCCGCTGAACTCCTTCGGCACGACCGCGAGCGTCCGGCCGGCCGCGTCGATCACCGTGCCGTCCTCCCCGCCGGTCTGCCGGGCCCGGACGTCGCCGAGGATGCCCATGCGCTCGAGCACCGTCCGGTGCGTGGCGCCCTTGAAGTCGACGGCCTGGCCGCCGGGCCGCAGCGCGGGCGCCTTTTCGACCACGGTGACGTCGAAGCCGTACCGGGTGAGCCACAGCGCGAGGGCGGGCCCGGCGATGCCGGCCCCGGAGATGAGTACGGAAGTCATGCCGATCATGCTGCGCGCCGCCGCTGACACCGCACCGACATCCCGCCGACACGTTGCGCCCTCACACCGTAGGGACGGCCGACCGGGTGGCCGGCGCACCGCGCCGGCCACCCGGTCAAGGACGTCACGGTGTGTGCCAGCCGGTGTTGATGCCGTTGCGGGCCCAGCCGCGGAACTGCGTCACGGTCGTCGCGTTGTTCGTGTACGAACCGCACGGGTCGGCGGATCCGTTCGCGTCGTCGAGCGTGTGGTAGACGCCGTCGCTGGTGTAGAACTCGACCCAGACGCCGACCCCGTCGGCGTTCTTGTCGCACGCCAGGATCCGATGGTGACTCTGCCGGACCTCGATCCGGCCGTAGTAGTAGCCGGTTCCGGATGCCTGGATCGGCGCCTGATAGTCATGCGCCAGCGCAGGGGTCTGGGCGGCACCGACGATGCAACACGCGGCGGCGGTCGTGACCGCCACTGCCCGCCATGGACGCTCAATCTTCATTGCTCTTCTCCCCCGGTTTGTGGTGTCGGGTGGACGGCCCGGCCGGTCCTTCCGTGCCCCAAGTCTCGGACCGCGCGGCGCCGTTGTCGTTAGCACCGGGCGCACAGTCCTGCGCATTCCGCGCACGTTGACGGGCCTCGCTACGGTGAGGGGCGCGTCGAGGAAACCGGGAGCCATGCTCACTGTGTTCGACAGTGCCACGATCGCCCCGCCGGACCGTCTGGAGGCCTGGCGGGAGATCACCGCCGCCTCGCTGGCGCCGACGGCGATCGACTGCCCCGACCCCGGGGCGTTCGCCGCTCACCTCCGCGCCACACCGCTCGGCGACGCGCAGATCACCTCGCTGGCCTACACAGCGCTGGCGGCCCGGCGGACGCCGCGCGAGATCCGCCGGTCCGACCCGGAGTACTACCAGGTCGGCCTCATCCGGGCCGGCCGGCAGGGCGTCGCGCAGAACGACGCCAGCGCCGTGCTCGGCTGCGGCGACCTGGTGATCTACGACAGTTCCCGGCCGTTCGAGGCGGTGGTCGGCGGCGGCTCGCGGGCGGAGTCGGTGGTGCTGCAGTTCGGCCGGCGGATGTTGCCGCTGCCCGCCCGGCAGGTGGCCGGGCTCTGCGCCGTCTCGCTGCCCGGCACCGAGGGGATCGGCCGCCTGCTGGCCACCTTCCTCGCCTCGATGGCCGACGGCCGCACCCGCTGCACCGAACGCGACGCCCTGCGCCTCGAGACCGTCGCGGTGGACCTGACCACCGCCGTGCTGGCGCACCATCTGGAGCGGGACAACCCGCCGCTGTGCTCCCCGACCCGCACCCTCTACCTGCGCGTCATCGCCTTCATCGAGCACAA
Source organism: Symbioplanes lichenis (assembly GCF_030709675.1). Classification (GTDB taxonomy): domain Bacteria; phylum Actinomycetota; class Actinomycetes; order Mycobacteriales; family Micromonosporaceae; genus Actinoplanes; species Actinoplanes lichenis. Next base: position 264,354 of record NZ_JAUZQD010000002.1, on the reverse strand, counting down.
TCTGCACGATCCGGAGCTGACCCCGGTCACGATCGCCCGGGCTCACCGGATCTCCACCCGCTACCTGCACCGGATCTTCCAGCAGCACCACCCGGTCGGCGTCGCCGGCCACATCCGGACCCACCGCCTGGACCAGGCCCGCCGCGACCTGGCCGACCCGGGCCTCGGCCACCTCACCATCGCCGCCATCGCCCGCCGCTGGGGTTTCTCCCGCCCGGCCGACTTCAGCCGTGCCTTCCACCGCCGGACCGGGGTGCCACCACGCGACTACCGCAACAGCGCCTGACCTGCCGCGCTCTCAGGGCGCGGGGAAGAGCACCGGCGTCTGGTGCTCGGCAACGAGCCCCGGGCGGCTCAGCAGGTGCGCGCGGCCGCGGGCGAACGAGTCCGGCACCGAGCGGCCGTCGAAGAGGCTGAGGTAGAAGCCGACGCTGAACTCGAGGGCGGCCTGGTCGCCGATGGCGTCGCTCATCCCGACGACATGACCCACGTGGGGTACGAGCTGCCGGGCCAGCCGTTCGCTGTAGCAAGCGTTGAGGATGACGCAGCGCAGTGTCTTGCTGTGCAGGCCGAACAGCGCGGCGAGTCCCTCCGGGGTGATCGTGGTGCTGCGGCCGCGGGCATCCTCGACGTGCAGGCTGCCGTCGGGGTCGCCGTGCCCGGAGAAGTGCACGATCTCGGGCTCGTGATCGACCAGCGACTGGCTGATGTCGTCGAAGCGGACCGCGAGCGCGGCCTCGATCCGGTACTCGCCGCGGTGCCGGCTCAACTGCAGCCGTTCCTTGACCCGGCGCATCTCGTCGTCGGAGCGCAGCGGGGGCAGGCCGCGCGGGTTCGCGGCGAGGTACAGCACGGTCTGCCGCTCCGGAGCGGAGGCCGGCGACGGCCGCACGGTCACGGTGAGGTGGTCCTCCTGGGTGCCGATCGATCCCCGATGGGTGTACGCGGTCCGCACCGTCACCGGGACGTGCGGGCCGGCCTCGTCCGGCCGCACCTGGAAGGTGAACCGGGCCCGCTTCCCCGGCTCGAGCACGGGGATCCGGGAGCGCGGGACGTCCCCGGTGAACGGCCCGGTGACCGCCGCCGTCACCTCCCGCACCGGGACGCCGGTGTCGTTGCTCACCAGGATGCGCAGCTGATCCCAGGCGTCGAGCGGCAGGGCCGCCGTCTCACAGGTGACCCCGAGCCGGCCGAGCGGCCCGGCGGGTGCCGTCTCCGGGGCGGCCCGCACCGGCAGCTGGACCCGGAAGCCGGTGACGCGGACCGGGTCGTCGTTCTCGTCGCGGTAGGAGAAGTTGGTGCCGGTCAGGTCGAGCCGGCCCGCGGCGCGCGGGCGCAGGGTGATCTCGTACGTGTGGGTGCGGCCGGCCGGCAGCACCGGGAGCACCACCCGGCCGACGCCGCCGAGCAGCACGGTCCCGGGCGGCATCCCGACCGTGAACACCACGTCGGAGCAGGGGCCCCGGCCGGTGTTGGCGAGCGCGATCGTCAGCACCGACCGCTGCCCGGCGACCAGGTCGCCGCGCACGGACACCTCGATCACGGCCGGGCCGCCCGCCCGGCGTACCGGCCCGGGATCAGCGGCCCGCTCCAGCTCTGCCGGGCCGCCGCACCCTTGTGGAACCGGTCGGCGCAGGTGCGGCAGTGCATGGCCGCCTGCGCCCCGGCGAAGGCGTCGTCGGCCGCGACGACCCGGCCGTGCTCCTCGCACACCGGCATGCCGCAGTGGTGGCACAGGAAGATCTGGTGCTCGCCCAGGCCCTCGCCGTTGATCCCGCAGTGGACGGTCATCGCGTTCCCTCCTGCCCGCCGAGCTCGGCCTCGATCCGCGCGATGATCCCGCGGTGGGTCTCCTCGGAGATCGTTCCGTTCACCACGGCCTCGTCGGCCGCCCGGCGGCGGGCCTCGGCGTCACTGACGGGACCGGGCGGCATGTCGAGCACGACGGCCTCCGGTCCGGCGCCGGTCCACGCCGTCCGGGCCGAGCCGTTCCGGGTCTCCCGGGCCGGGTCGAGCACCTCGCCGGACAGGACGTCCTCCGGCGGCCCGCCGATCCCCCGCGCACCGGAGGCCCGGCCGGCCAGCAGCTGGACAACCCGGTCGTGCAGCCCGGCCCAGGTGCTCTCGATCCGTTCCAGCAGCTCGTCCCCGCGGCCGTCCGGCTCGACGACCGCGGTGCCGGGGCCGTCGCCGTCCCGGTCGACGAGCGTGCCCAGCGCGTACGCGCCCTTGACGGTGACCTGGGCGACGGTCTTGCCGGTGAGCGCGCCCGCCGGACCGGCCTCCTCGCCCCGCAGGTTGATGTCGAAGTCGATCGGGAACACGCCGAGGTAGAGCCGGCCGGTGATGTCCCAGACCCGGTTGACCACGTTGGGGCGCCCGTCGTCCCGGAACGGCAGATGCTCCACGACGCTCTTGACGTAGAAGTTGTCCGCGCTGATCCCGTTGGTCAGCTCCGCGACCGTACGGGGGTCGGGCACCACCCCGGCGAACTCGTCGGGCTCGGTGCGCCGGGCCGCCACGTCGCCGGGCCGGTTCTCGTCCGGCACCACCCGCACGTCCTGGTAGCGCAGCGACCGGATGCTCACGTCGAACGCCACCGACACCTTCGTCTCGGCGGTGACCTGTGGCTGGTTGCCCCGCCCGCCGCCGGGCAGATAGACGGTGGCGCCGGTGACTCCGGAGAGCAGCCCCCGGAAGGTGGCACGGAGGTTCCCCGACAGCGTCAGCCTGCTCCGGTCGCCGGTCGCCGCCTCGGGGACCTCCGTGATCGGTCGCTCGAACTGGAGGCGCAGGGTGAGGCTGCGAGCGGATTCCTCCCGCGGCCGGGCCACCTGCTGCCACCGGATCAGCCGCCGGTCGCCGTCCTTGCCGGTCTCCACCCCGGCGGGCTGAGCGCCGTCCACGTCGCCCCAGGCGAGCGGGACCCGCAGCTCGATCAGCTCGAACCCGGTCAGCTCCAGCTCCTCGCCGTCCGGGCCGAGATCGGCCCAGTGCAGGTCGATCTCCATCGCCCGCCGGTCCGACCCCTGGACCAGCGACGGGACGATCCAGAGGGGGATCTCCGCGGGCTTGCGCCCGTCCTGGACCTCGTAGTCGATCGCCAGCGTGTGCGCGCGGTGCTGCCGCTCCGGATCGGTGGGGACCAGCCCGTACTCGCCGGCGGACGAGCCACCGAGCGAGATGCCGGCGCCCCCGCCGAGCACCTCCGGCTGCCCGGCCCGGAAGGCGAGCCCGGCCCGCCCCTCCAGGAGCAGGAACCCGCCGGCGAACTCGACCGGGTCGGGCGCCGGGACCTTGAACTTCCGCCGGTACGCCTGCAGGACGGTGTGACCGTCGTTGGCGGACATCCTGACCGTCAGCGCACCGGCGACATTGTCCACCGTGGTGGTGTAGCCGTCCTGCTCCAACCGGACGTACCCGGTGAGCTGCTCGACGAGGTCGACGGTGCTGACCTGCGGAACGATCGGCACCGGCGGACGGGGATGCCGCGCGGCGGCCCACCGGTGGTAGGCGAGCTCACCGCCGGCCACGAGGGCACCGAGCAGCAGCAGGGTGACGCCCACGCCGGCGGACGCGAAGGTCAGGAGGAAGCCCAGCACCGCGACGGCCGCACCGGCACCGACCACCCGCCACCGGACGTCCTTGACCAGGTGGTCGTGGTCGGCGCAGTGGTGGACGGCCTCGCGCAGGCCGCTGCCCAGGTGCAGGCCGGCGAACTCGCGGCTGATCGCGCGTACCTCGGCGGAGCCGGCGGATTTGCGCAACACGCCGTCACTCTGCTGGAGAACGTCCGGAGTGTGCTCCTCACACATCGGCCGCTGACAGTGGTGGCACACCGAGAAGACCGCGGCGCTGCCGCACTCGTGGCAGCGCACCCGGGGTGCGTGGTCGACCAGGACCTCGGTCATGCTGCGCTCACCCTCTCGACGTCTGCTGGAAGCGGAACCGGTCACGCAGCGCCAGCTGCAGGGCGTTCATCTCGCGGGTCAGGGCCTGATGGTGCACGGGCAGGCTGCCGAGCACGGAGACCTTGAGCTGCCCGCTCTCCTTGCCGCCGCTGATCTTGACCGCGCCGGCCAGGATCTGCTCGCGGGCCAGCCGGGTGTGCCGGCCCTCGACCGCGAGCACCAGGCGCAGCTCGTCGGGCCCCTGGCTGCGCGTGGCGTCGAGCAGCCAGTGCGGGGCCTGGTCGTCCTGGGGGTCCGGCGACGGGATCCGCTCGACCTTGAACCGGGCGTGCCGCAGGACGGTCATGATGTCGGTGATCCGCCGCTCGTCCGGGATGACGTCGTCGAAGACGAACTGCTGGTACGGCAGGAACCGCCGGACGGCGAAGATGTCGTCCGGGTACACCGTCGCGTGCGTGTGGAGCCGCGTGGTCAGCTTCGGCGGCCGGGCCTGCGGGCGCCCGGTCGCGTCGAACAGCCGGGCGTCCAGGCCGGACAGCAGATGGTCAGGGATCTCCACCCTGGTCTCGACCTCGAGCTCGCGCTGCTGGTAGAGCTCGCCCGGATGCCCGATCACCAGAAGGACCGAGGCGACGTACTGACTGCGCAGCTCGCCCTCGGCCGGCACCTGCGGCACGGGGAGGTCCTGCCACTCCAGCCGGCCCCGGGCCGGGTTGTAGCGGACCGGCACGTTCTCGAGCCGGCCGTGCCCGCCGGGCCGGAGCAACTGCGTGCTCCGCAACGAGGTGAGGGCCGGCCAGGCGATCGACATGTGCTTGACGACCGGCCGCGGGTACGGTTTCCCGGGCCGGACCGGGAGGGAGACTCGTACGGTGAGGAGCAGCAGCAGCTCGTTGCTGAAGCCGCCCTGCTGCCGGAGCCGTTCGATGATCCTCGACGGTTCTTCCCGCCCCTCGGTCATGCGGTCCAGCACGGCCTCGGACAAGTCCGTCATGCTGTCCGGGTCGTCGATCCGGACGCCGAGCTCGATGGGATAGATCGACGGGTCCTCGGGCCGGTAGTCGTGGTCGATGCGGCACTCCTGCCGGTCGCCGGTCAGGTCGAGCGGCCCGTGCGCCGTCGCCACGGGCACGCTCAGCGGCAGCGACCCGGAGGTCCCGTGCGGACGCACACCGGGCAGCAGCCCGGTCGTGCCCATCGGCCCCGAGAGCAGCAGGTGCCCGATCGTGGCCCGGTGCTCGCCGGCCGGCGCCCGCTCCACGTCGGCCACGGCCTGCCGGGTGAAGAACTCCGCGCCGTCGTAGGGCACCCGGATCGTGATCCGGCCGGCGCCGTCACCGACCTGCCGCAGCGACCTGTTCTTCGAGATGTCCTGCTCCATCTGATAGGTCTCGGTCAGCTCGACCCGGCTCGGGGTCGCCCGGGCGTACTGCGTGCCGTCGCCCCGCGATCGTCGCGCTCCCAGCATGGACACGGTCCCGCCTCCCCTTCTCGAGCGTGTGACCCCGCCCATTCCATGCCAGGCGCCCCCGGAACGCCATGTCCGGACGGGCACAGCGGCCTCCGCTCATCGACACGGGTGCGCCTCCGTCCGGCGGCCGGTCCACGGTGGACGTCCGCCTGACAACGATGGACAAGAACGAAACACGTTCTTAACAAATAACCGGCAGAGTGCTGTTCATTGACGGACACCAATGTCCGTCGCGTGGGGAGGACGCACGTGAGAAGAGCAGTCGCGCTCGCCGGGGCCGCCGCCCTGGCCGCGGGAGGCCTGACGGCCACCGCCACGGCCGCCCAGGCCGCACCGGACCCGTCGCCGCAGGCCGCCGCCGGGCGGGCCCTGGACACGCACGCCGCCGTGATCCGCGGGTCGGCCCGGGACGCGTACCAGGTCTACAGCAGCAAGAAGGACGCCCGGGGCGGCGTCACCCGCTACACGCGCACCTACGAGGGCCTGCGGGTGTCCGGCGGTGACATCGTCATCCGGACGCGCGCCGACGGCACGTACGCGGGCAGTTCGGTCGGCCTGGCCAAGCCCCTGAGCCTGGGCACGACCCCCGCGGTCGGCGCGGCCGCGACCGCGCGCACCGCCACGGCCACCTTCAAGGGCAAGATCACTGCCACGGGTACGCCGGAGCTGTTCGTCGACGCGAGCAGCGGCACGGGCCGGCTGTCGTGGGAGACGGTCGTGACGGGATGGCAGCCCGACGGTCAGACGCCGTCGCGGTTCCACGTGATCACGGACGCGCGCACGGGCACGGTCGTCGGCACGTACGACGAGATCGAGAACGTCGCCGGCACGGGCAACAGCATCTACTCCGGTCCGGTGGCCGTCGAGACGACCGCCACGGCGACGGGCTTCTCGCTGGTCGACCCGACGCGCGGCAACGGCACCACGTGCGACCTCAACAACCGCACCTCCGGTACGTGCACCACGTTCACCGACGCCGACAACACCTGGGGCACGGGCGCCCCCGCGGACCGCGCGTCGGCGGCCGTGGACGCGCACTTCGGGGCGGCGGTGACGTTCGACTACTTCAAGAACGTGCACGGGCGCAACGGCATCTTCGGCGACGGGCGGGGCGTGCCGTCGCGGGTGCACTACGGCAACGCGTACGTGAACGCGTTCTGGGACGGCGCCCAGATGACCTACGGCGACGGCACCGGCAACGCGCAGCCGCTGGTCGCCCTGGACGTCGCCGGGCACGAGATGTCGCACGGCGTCACCGAGAACGTGGTGCCCGGCGACCTCACGTACTCCGGGGAGTCCGGCGGCCTCAACGAGGCGACCAGCGACATCTTCGGGTCGATGGTCGAGTTCTACGCGAACAGCACCGAGGACGCGGGCGACTACGACATCGGCGAGAAGATCGACATCAACGGCGACAGCACCCCGCTGCGCTACATGTACAACCCGGCGCTCGACGGCGCCTCGCACGGCTGCTGGGCGACGAACACGCGCAACGTCGACGTCCACTACTCCTCGGGCGTCGCGAACCACTTCTTCTTCGACCTCGCCGAGGGCACCGGCGCGACGGACTTCGGGACGTCGCCGGTCTGCGGCACGGCCGACCCGGTCAGCGGGATCGGCCGCGAGAAGGCCGCGAAGATCTGGTTCCGGGCGCTGGACAGCTACTTCGTCTCCAACACCAGCTACGTCAACACCACCACGCCGGCCAACACGGCCCGCGCCTACACCCTCGCGGCCGCCACCGACCTGTACGGCCTCTGCGGCGCCGAGTACCGCGCGGTGCAGGCGGCGTGGACCGCGGTCAACGTGGCCGGCCAGGACGAGAACTGCTCGACGACCGGCAACGACTTCGCCCTCTCCCTCTCGGCGTCGTCGGTCGCCGTCTCCCCGGGCACGTCGGCCACGGTGACGCTGTCCACCTCGCTGACCGGCGGCGACGCCGAGCCCGTGGCGTTCACGGCCACCGGTGTCCCCGCGGGCGTCACCGTCACCTTCGACCCGGCCACCGTCCCGGCCGGCGAGTCCACGACCGTGACCGTGACGGCGGGCGAGACCGCCGGCTCGGGCGTCGCCACCGCCACGATCAAGGCCACCACCCCCTCGGTGACCCACGCCAAGACGCTGGACATCGGCGTCAGCAGCGCGCCGGGCTGCTCGGGCAGCGTCAGCCCGGCCCTCGCCATCCCGGACAACACCACCGTGGAGAGCGGCATCGCCATCAGCGAGTGCGCGTCGACGCCGTCGAGCACCAGCAGCGTGGGCGTGCACATCGCCCACACGTACGTGGGTGACCTGATCGTCAGCCTGGTCGCCCCGGACGGCACGGTGTATCCGCTGCAGAGCCGGGTCGGGGGCAGCGCCGACAACCTCGACAAGGATTTCGGTGTCAACCTGTCCGGCGAGACGGCGAACGGCACCTGGAAGCTGCGGGTCCAGGACGCCGCGTCGCTCGACACCGGCACCCTGACCAGCTGGTCACTCACCCTCTGACGAAATCGGCAGGCCCCGCCGTGGTGGCGGGGCCTACCCTGCTGTCGTGGATCAAGCCCTCCTGATCACCGGTACGGTCGGCGCCGGCAAGACAACCGTCGCGGACGCCCTCGGCGACCTGCTCGCCGGCCGCGCCGTCCCGCACGCGGTCATCGACATCGACCGCCTCCGCCACTCCTGGCCCAGCCCGCCCGGCGACCCGTTCCGGCACGACCTGGCCCTCGCCAACGTGGCCGCCGTTACCCGCAACTACGCCGCCACGGGCGCCCGCCGTCTCGTGCTGGCCGGCGTCGTCGAGAGCCACGAGGAGCGGGCGGACTACGCGCGGGCGGTGGGCGTACCCCTGCGGGTCTGCCGCCTGATCGTCGGCCTCGCCGTCGTGCGCGACCGGCTCACCGCCCGCCACCACCACGACCCCGACGCCCTCCGCTGGCACCTGGCCCGCTCCGGCGACCTCGACACCATCCTCACCCACGCCGCCGTCGAGGACACGACCGTCGAAGCCGGCGACGCACCCCCGCCCGAAGTCGCCCGCCGTGTCGCGGCCGCCGCGGGCTGGTGAGGTGCGAGGGTGGCCGCATGACTGCTCTGAGCGCGGAGACATTGACGGCGGTGGGCCGGATGAGCGTGGCGGCGGCGGAGGTCGAGGAGCTGCTCGACTGGGTCGGCGGGCCGGGCGGCGGCGATCCGCTCGCCGGGGCCCGCGCGGCCGTGCGCGGCGGACCCGGCGACCTGGTCAACGCGGTCGAGGCGGCCGCCACGCAGCTGACGATCGCCCGGTCCTATCTGCGCCGGCTGGTGGTGGACGGGGGCGATCCCGGGCCGGCCGCCTTCGCCGACGCCGCCGGCATGCTGACCCGGTGCCGGGGCTGGATGCTCGCCCTGATCGAGGAGCACCGGGGGTCAGTGCACGAGGACGATCTTGCCGCGGGCGTGGCGGGTGTCGCTCAGGGCGTGGGCGGCTGAGGCTCGGCCGAGGGGGAATTCCGCTGCCACATGCAGGTCCAGGCCGGGCACGGCGGGGTCGCTGAGGGCGTGCTCGGCGAGGGGGCCGCGGGACAGGTGGACGCCGTGGTCGGCGGCGGTGAGGTCGGCGATGGTCACGACGCGGGACGGGTCGCCGGCGATGGCGATGAGGTCGGGCAGGGCGCCGCCGGCGCAGTCGATCACCGCGTCCACGCCGGCCGGGGACAACGCGCGGACGCGGTCGGGCAGGCCCGGGCCATGAGTCACGGGGACGGCTCCGAGGGTGCGCAGGCGGTCGTGGTTGGGGGCGGAGGCCGTACCGATGACGTGCGCGGAGCGGGCCAGCGCGAGCTGGACGGTGACCGTGCCCACTCCCCCGGCCGCCCCCTGGATCAGGACCGTCCGGCCGGGGGCTACTGCGAGCCGGTCGAGCACGCGGACGGCCGTCTCGATCGCGCCCGCGGCGCCGCCGGCGTTGGCCCAGCTCCACGCGGGCGGCTTCGGGGCCCAGACTGTCAGCACCGCGAAGTCGGCGTTGGCGGTGCGGCCGGCCGACGTGGTCCAGCCGTAGACGGGGTCGCCCACCCGCACCCCCGTCACGCCGGCGCCGATCTCGTCGACCACGCCGGCGGCGTCGAAGCCGGTCCGGTACGGGAACGCGATCGGCACGACCTCCCGCAACGCGCCCGAGCGGATCCGCGCGTCGCCCGCCGACAGGCCCGACGCGCGGACGGCGATGCGGATCGTGTCCGGGCCCGCGTGCGGCTCAGGAATGTCGGCGACGTGGACCACACCCGGCGGGCCGTAGGACTCGAACTGCACAGCTCTCATGGGCCGGACGCTAGCCCGCGCGGGGGGCACGACCGGCGATGTGAGAGCGGCCCGGGCCGAGCCGTCCGGATCAGTGCGGGCCCACCGCCGTGATGCGGATCGACGCCGCGCCCAGCTCGTCGCTGGCCGCCAGGTCGACCTCGGCCTCGATGCCCCAGTCGTGGTCGCCCTCCGGGTCCTCGAAGACCTGCCGGACCTTCCACACGCCGGCGCCCTGGTCGAGGTGCAGGAACGCCGGGCCGCGCGCCGCCGGGCCGGTGCCCACGACCGGGTACTCGGCGTAGTACTCCTCCATCGCGTCCGACCAGCGCTCGGCGGTCCAGCCCGACTCGGCGTCGAGCTCGGCGAGCTGGTCCGGGCGGCGCAGGGCGAAGAGCTCGACGCGGCGGAACATGGCGTTGCGCACGAGCACCCGGAAGGCGCGCACGTTGCGGGTGACCGCCGGCGGCTTGTCGTCGAGGGGGCGTACCTCCTCGGGGGTCGCACCGGGGTTGCGCAGGCGCTCCCACTCGTCGAGCAGGCTGGAGTCGACCTGGCGGACCAGCTCGCCGAGCCACTCGAGGAGGTCGGTGAGCTCCTCGGTGCGCGCGTCCTCGGGAACGGTCTGGCGCAGCGCCCGGTACGCGTCCGCGAGGTAACGCAGCACGAGACCCTCGGAGCGCGACAGCCCGTAGAACGAGACGTACTCGGTGAAGGTCATCGCGCGCTCGTACATGTCGCGGACGACGGCCTTGGGCTTGAGCTCGTAGTCGGCGACCCAGGGGTGGCCGCGGCGGTAGGTCTCGTACGCGGCGTCGAGCAGCTCGGCCAGCGGCTTGGGGTAGGTGACCTCTTCGAGCAGCTCCATGCGCTGGTCGTACTCGATGCCCTCGGCCTTCATGGCGTTGACCGCCTCGCCCTTGGCCTTGAACTGCTGGGCGCTGAGCACCTGCCGCGGGTCCTCGAGGGTGCTCTCGATCACCGACACGACGTCGAGCGGGTAGTCGGGCGACTCCTTGTCCAGCAGCTCCAGGCTGGCCAGGGCGAACGGCGACAGGGCCTGGTTGAGGGCGAAGTCGAGCTGCAGATCCTCGACCAGCCGGTACGTGCCGTCGACCTTCTCGATCACGCCGCCGGCGAGCAGGGCCCGGGCGATCCCGATGGCGCGGCGGATGTGGCGGCGCTGGGCGGCCGGCTCCTCATGGTTGTCGGTGAGCAGGTGCCGCATCGACTCGAACGGGTTCCCGCCGCGCGCGATGACGTTGAGCAGCATCGCGTGCGACACCTGGAACGACGAGGTCAGCGGCTCGGGCGCGGCCTCGACGAGCCGGTCGAAGGTGGGCTGCCCGTAGCCGACCGTGCCCTCCGGCGGCTTCTTGCGGACGACTTTCCGGCGCTTCTTCGGGTCGTCGCCGGCCTTGGCCAGGGCGCGCTCGTTGTCGATCACGTGCTCGGGCGCCTGGACGATGACCGTGCCCAGCGTGTCGAAGCCCGCCCGGCCCGCGCGCCCGGCGATCTGGTGGAACTCGCGGGCCTTGAGCAGCCGGGTGCGCACCCCGTCGTACTTCGACAGGCTCGTGAACAGCACGGTCCGGATGGGCACGTTGATGCCGACACCGAGCGTGTCCGTGCCACAGATGACCTTGAGGAGGCCGGCCTGGGCCAGCGTCTCGACGAGCCGCCGGTACTTCGGCAACATGCCGGCGTGGTGCACGCCGATGCCGTGCCGGATCAGGCGCGACAGCGTACGCCCGAAGCCCGCGCTGAACCGGAAGTTGCCCAGCGCCGCGGCGATCGCGTCCTTCTCCGCGCGGGTCGCCATGTTGATGCTCATCAGCGCCTGCGCGCGCTCGAGGGCGGCGGCCTGCGTGAAGTGCACGATGTAGACCGGCGCCATGTGGGTCGTGAGCAGCTCCTCGATCGTCTCGTGGAGCGGCGTCATCGCGTACGAGAAAAGGAGCGGGACCGGCCGCTCGGCGTTGTCGACCACCGCGGTCGTGCGCCCGGTGCGCCGCGTGAGGTCCTCGACGAAGCGCGACGTGTCGCCGAGCGTCGCGGACATGAGGATGAACTGCGCCTGCGGCAGCTCGATCAGGGGCACCTGCCACGCCCAGCCGCGGTCGGGCTCGCTGTAGAAGTGGAACTCGTCCATCACGACCTGGCCGACGTCGGCGTCCTTGCCCTCGCGCAGCGCCAGGTTGGCCAGGATCTCCGCGGTGCAGCAGATGATCGGCGCGTCCGAGTTGACGTTCGCGTCACCGGTGAGCATGCCCACGTTGTGCGCCCCGAAGATCGCGCAGAGGGCGAAGAACTTCTCCGACACGAGCGCCTTGATCGGCGCGGTGTAGAACGTCGTCCGCTTGTCGGCCAGCGCCGCGAAGTGCGCGCCGGTCGCGACGAGGCTCTTGCCCGAGCCGGTGGGGGTGGTGAGGATGACGTTCGCCCCGGTGGCGACCTCGATGAGGGCCTCCTCCTGGTGGGGATAGAGCGTCAGGCCCTGCTCACCGACCCAGGTCTGGAAGGCGTCGAAGACGGCGTCGGGGTCCGCGGTGCCGGGGAGGCGGTCGGTGAGATTCATGATCTGACCATCTTATGGCGTTCACGGCACCGAGCCCGGCAGCGGGAGCGCTGCCGGGCCCGGAAGGGACCTTGCCTAACCTGTGAAAGCGGCGTAGATGGGAGCCACGACGCTACCGGCGAGGCCGATCACGGCGGCGAACACGGCGATGGTGGAGCCGATCCTGAGGGTCATGTCGGGAGCCTTTCCGGTGTGTCTGGCCTCGCGAAGACCAAGATCCGCCCGGTGGGTTGCCGAACGGGACGCCTACGGTTGCCGCTCGGTTGCCGCCGTCCGCAGGATCTCGTACCAGGCTTCCGGCTGGTCCAGGTGCACGTCGTGTTCCGCGCCGGCGACTTCGACGAGCCGGGCAGCCGGCTGCAGCTCCAGCATGCGGTCCACCTCCGCCTGCGGGATGATTCCTCTTTCCCCGCGTACGAGCAGAGTGGCCGCCGTGATCGCCGCCCACTCGTCCCAGCGGGCCGCCGCGAGCACCGGCGCGATCGCAGCGCCCATGACGTCGGCGTCGAACCGGGGCCGCAGGTCTCCATCGAGGTCCGCGGCCCACGCGTGCGCGATCGGGGTCCCGCCCAGGTGCTCGGCGGCTGCCTCCCGGCTCACGAAGGGCACCGGCCATCCGGCGAAGAAGTCCTCGATGCGCCGCCCGGCATCCGGATCGTCCGTACCCCCGACCCCCGCCTCGACCAGGATCAGCCGCTCTACCAGCTCCGGGTGCCACGCCGCGACCAGCAGCGCCGTGTGCCCGCCCATCGACTGCCCGACCAGCGTCACCGGGCCGCCGGCGTGCTCGATCACGGCGGCCACGTCGTCCGCGTACGCCCGGCGGGAAAGATCCGCCGGACGCCGGGTGCTGTGCCCATGCCCGCGCTGGTCCAGGGCCACGACGCGGTGGTCCGGCAGCAGCGCCCGGGCCGTGGGCGCGAACTCCTCCGCACTGCCGGCCAGCCCGTGCAACAGCACGACCGGCGGCCCCTCCCCACCGATCAGGAACGACAATCTCACCCCGTCGCGCTCGATCGTCCCCCGCTCGAGACCCGTCACGCCGCCTCCACCTCTCCGCCGTTGTCGCCGAACACGCCGAGCACCATGCCGGGCGTCCGCGCCGGCCGCCCGAGCCGCCGGTCGTGGCCGCTCACGAGAGGGGCACGGTAGCCGATCTCAGCCCGCGAGGCCGTCCCACGTCCAGTGCGGGATCGTGAGACCGGCGGGGACGTCGCGGGCCGAGTCGCGGTAGCGGTACATGGTCGTGGTGGTCGCCCAGGCGAAGTAGTCGTGCAGCGGGGCCCGGACGTGGGCCGGCACCCCGGCGTCGTCGAGGGCCTGGTCGAAGCAGGCGATCGCGCGCCGGTTCATGTCGTCGTGCTCCCCGTTGCCGCTGTGGATGCGCACCACGCGGGTCTCGCCGCCGAACCGCTCGCTGTAGACGGGCGGCCCGCCCAGGGCCTCGCCCCAGTAGGCGGCCAGGCGCTCGGTGTGCTCCGGGTGGATCTCGCGCTGGAACGGGTGGGCGGCGACCTCGTCAGCCAGCATCCGGTGGTGCCACGCCTCGGCCAGCCGCACCAGCCCCGCCCCGCCGCCCGCCGCGTCGTACAGGGTCTCCATGCCCGAAGCATGCCCCGGGAGCAGCCGCGACGGAACCCGGCGCGCGGATTGAGCGGGCAGCGCGGGCGCGGCCAGCGCCGCCAGGCACGCGTGGTCAGCGCGGCCAGGCGGCCAGGCGCTCGCGCAGCCGGGCGACATCCTCCGCGGACAGCCCGTAGACGGCGAACCGGGCGTCGTCGAGCCGATCCAGGTAGCGGCCCGCGTCGGCGACGTCCTCGTCGATCAGGCTGTCGTCGAGGGAGCGGGCCAGCTCCAGCACCCGGTCGAGGTCGTAGCGCTCCAGCGCCGCCGCCACGTCGATGTAGTCGCGGACCTCGCGCCGGTTGACCAGGGCCGACACCTTGGAGGCGACGAGGTCGTCGAGGTGCATGACCGGGCCGACGTCCATCACCACGGGGGCCCGGCGGCGGTCGAGGCGGGTCAGGGTGAGGCGCAGCGCCTTGCGGCCGTCGGCGACGTGGTATTCGCGCAGGTCCTCGTCCATGCCCGCGAACATCTCGTCGCCGACCTCGCGGAACACCTGGTAGCCGGCGGCGGTCAGCGCCCCGGTCACGTCCGCCGCCGCGGCCTCCACGGCACCGGCCGTGTCGGTGAACAGGTCGATGTCCTCGGTGGGCCGCCGCACGAGGCCGTTGACCAGCCAGGCCACGCCGCCGCCGAGCACGAACCCGTGCTTCTCCCCCACGCCCAGCGCCAGGGTGGCGACGTCCCGGTAGAACTCGTCGATGTTCGCGGTCACGCCGAGAACCTACCGGCCGGGTCCGACACTTCTTGCCTGCCCTCGCCACAATCGCGGTGTGCCCTCCGACACCGAGCTCGCCGTCCAGCGAGCCTTCCAGCGCGGCCGCCTCCTCAACGTCCGGCGCCTCCCCGACCCCCGGGTGAGCGCGACCTTCCTGCGCTTCCTGCTGCTGGGCGGCGTCCGGGGCGCGGAGGGCGAGATGCCGGCCCTGCGGCTGAGCGGCGCCCGGGTCACGGGCACGCTGCGGCTGCTCTACGCGGACGTCGAGGCGCCGGTCCGGCTGGTGCAGTGCCGCTTCGACAACGTGGTCCAGCTCTACGGCTCGCGCATCCGGCAGCTCAGCATCCGCGAGTGCGAGCTGCCCGGCCTGAGCGCCGCGAACGCGACCTTCGCCGCGCATCTGCGCCTGACCGGGTCGCGGATCACCGGGCCGGTCATGCTCTCCGGCGCGTCGATCAGCAACCAGCTGATCCTCGACGGCGCCCACATCGGCAAGCCCGGCGGCGACCCTCAAGTGCCGATGCTGGACGGGATCCGGATGCGGGTCGACGGCGACGTCCGCGCGAACGACGGCTTCCGCTGCGACGGGCTCGTCCGCCTCACGAACGCCGAGATCGCCGGGTCCCTGCGGCTGGAGGGGGCACAGCTCAGCAACCCGGGCGGGCGGGCCCTGCACGCCACCGACCTGCGCGTCGGGGCGTTCGCGAGGCTGAGCGACGGGTTCAGCGCCACCGGCGCCGTCACGCTGCACCACGCGCAGGTCGTCAGCTGGCTCTCCTTCGCGGGGGCCCACCTCGACGGGGTGCTCGGTCTGCGGCACCTGCAGACCCGGGAGCTCGCGCTGCTGCCGGCGCGGACCCCCACGGGCGCGGTCGACCTGCGGCACGCGCGGATCGGCCTGCTGCGCGACGATCCCGTCACGTGGCCGGACGAGACCCGGCTCGGCGGTCTCACGTACGACGCGCTGTCCGAGGCCGGGGATCGGCTGAGCTGGCTGCGGCGCACCCCGGAGGGCTACAGCCCGCAGGCGTACGGCCAGCTCGCCGCCACGTACCGGAAAAGCGGCCGCGACGCCGACGCGCGCGAGGTCCTCCTGGCCGGGGAGCGGCACCAGCGCGAACAGCTGCCCTTCACCGGCCGGCTGTGGGGGCGGCTGCAGGACCTGACCGTGGGGTACGGCTACCGTCCGGCCCGGGCGGTGGCCTGGCTGGCCGTGCTCGTACTGCTCGGCACGGTGGTCTTCGGGCTCGAACCGCCGCGCGCCGCCGAGGCCGCCAAGGCGCCGCCGTTCGTCGCCGTGGCGTACACCGCCGATCTCATCCTGCCCGTCGTCGACCTCGGCCAGCAGTCGAACTATCACGCGCGCGGCTGGACGGCGTGGCTCGCGTACCTGTTGATCCTCAGTGGGTTGCTCTTCGCCACGACGATCGCCGCCGCGGCGGCGCGGATGGTGCGGCGCCCGTGAGGGCTCACGGGGTCACCTGGCGGGCCGCGTCCCGGGACCATTCGAGGTAGAGCATGGTGGCGTCGTCGGCCGGCGGGCCGGCGTAGTGGTCGAGGGTGGCGTGGCACAGCCGGCGCAGCGTCTCCGGGGCGGGCAGCCCGGCCGCGGTGTGCCGGCCGACCAGGGCGGCCAGCCGGGCCTCGCCGAAGAGGTCGCCGTCGGGACCGCGGGAGTCGGTGACGCCGTCGGTGAAGAGCAGCAGCCGGTCGCCGGGCTCGAGGCTCAGCGCGGCGATCTCCGGGTCCTTGTCGCCCAGGCCGAGCGGCAGGCGCCGGCCCCGGTCGAGGCGGCTCACGACCGTGCCGTCGCGCAGGACCATCGGCGCGGGGTGACTGGCGTTGAGGTAGTGCAGCCGGCCGGTCGTCAGGTCCAGGGTGCCGAGCACGGCGGTCGTGAAGCCCATCTCGGGCAGGTGCCGGGCCAGGGCCTCGTCCGCCGCCCGGGCCAGGGCGGGCAGGCCGGCGCCGGCGATGCGGGCCGCGCGGACGGCGGCGAGCACCGTGGCGGTGCCCAGGCCGGACCGCAGGGTGTGCCCGACGCTGTCGAACAGCGCGAAGAAGGCGGTGTCACCGTCGACGGCGTAGTCGAAGCCGTCGCCGCCGACGTCGTAGCAGGGTTCGAGGATGGCGGCGACCGCCACGCGCGCCGACGCGAAGGTCAGCGGGGGCAGCAGCTGCCAGAGCAGCTCGGACGCCTCGGACATGCCGCGGGTGCGCCGGGCCCGCTTCAGCGTGTCGCCGTAGGGCACCTTGGCCGCGTACAGGTGCCCGGTCAGCTGGGCGAACAGGTCACAGCCGGCGCGCAGGCCGGGGTCGTCGAGATCCACCGCCGGGTCGCGGGCCACGACCTCGAGGACGCCGAGCCGTTCGACCCCGTCCAGCAGGGGCAGCCACAGCCGGGCGGCGCCGGACACCGGCTCCACATACATGTACGCCCGGCCGGCCTCCGTGGTGTCCACCGGCAGATGATCACCGGGCGCGCCGACCGGTCGCAGGGTCCGCTGCTGCTGGTCGACGGCGTAGATCCGGATGTCGACGCCCACCGGTGCCGCCGCGCCCGCGACCACGGCCGCGAACTCGTCGCCCTGGGCCGTGCGGCCGGCGGCCACCAGGCGTACCAGGGCGTCGTGCCACCCCTCGGAGATGTGCATCCCCGCCTCCTCCCGACGCGTGCGCGCCGGTGCGGCATACCACGCGACGCGGCGACGAAACCGCCGGTCACCCGGGGCGGCGCGGGATGCGTACGGTGAAAGTTGTTCCTAAATGCGGCTGGGACGCGACCTCGATCCGCCCGCCGTGGTCGGTGACGATCTGGTGGGCGATGGTCAGGCCCAGGCCCGTGCCGCCGGTGGCCCGCTGGCGGGCCGGGTCCGCGCGCCAGAAGCGGTCGAAGACCCGGCCGACGTCGTCGGCGCTCATGCCCACGCCCGTGTCGCGGACCGTGAGCACGGCGTCGGCGCCCGCCGCGAAGACCCGCACCGACACCGTGCCGCCGCTGTCGGTGTAGCGGACGGCGTTGCTGAGCAGGTTGCCGAGGACCTGGCGCAGCCGGTCGGGGTCGGCGACCGCGTCGACGGGCTGCGGGGCGTCGACGGTGAGCTCGATGCCGGCCTCGGCGGCGACCGCCCGGTGCGCGGTGGCGGCGGTGGTGACCAGCTCGGCCAGGTCGGCCGGGACCCGGTGGTACTGCAGGTCGCCCGCCTCGGCCAGCGCGAGGACCTGCAGGTCGTCGAGGATGCGGCGCTGCAGCAGGGTCTCCTCGTGCAGGGAGGCGAAGAGCTCCTGGCTGGGCTCGATCACCCCGTCGGAGAGGCCCTCCAGATAGCCGCGCAGGTTCGACAGCGGCGTCCGCAGCTCGTGGGCGACGTCGGCGACCAGCCGGCGCTGGCGTTCCTCGCTGCGCTGCACCGCCTCGGCCATGGCGTTGAAGGAGGCGGACAGGCGGGCCAGCTCGCTGCCGCCGTCGGCGGGCACGCGGGTGTCGAGGTGGCCGCCGGCCAGCCGCCGGGACGCGTCGGTGAGCCGGCGCACGGGCAGGCTGATCTGCCGGGCGATCAGCGCGGTGCCCAGGGCCGCGAGCAGCACCAGCCCGGCGGCGCCGAGGAGCGCGGGCCGGCCGAGGGCGTCGGTGGAGGTGTCCGCCTGCACGCCGAGATAGAGCTGCAACGGTACGGCCGAGAAGCTCGTCACCCCGCGCGTGAACGTGAGATAGAGGCACGTGGCCGTGGGCGTGGCCGCGGCACAGCTCGACCACTGGGTGCTGAGCTGCCGCAGCCAGGCGACGTCGCGCAGCACCTTGGTCTCGGCGTCGCGGGCGCAGTCCGGGTGATCGCGCAGCTGCTCCGGCGACAGGTACGGAGCCCGGGCGAGCCCGAGCGGCTCGGTCAGCTCGTCCTGCGCGTCGGCGATGCAGCGGGCCGCCAGGAGCGCGGCGCGGTACTCGGCGGCCTGGCGGATCATCCGGGTCGCCGGGGAGCCGGACTGCGAGCCGGTGAAGAGGGCTTTCGGGGCGTCCGCGCCGGGCGTGGCGGCCGCGGCGGCGATCCCGGGGTCGAGCTGCGGGCGGGGGTCGATGCCGATGCCGGCGGCCTGCACCGGGGCGGCGGTGCGGCCCGCGATCGTGTCCGAGTCGGCCAGCACGACGCCGTCCTCGGTGCGCAGCTGGACGTGCAGCCGGTAGCGGCCGGACAGGTCGGCGACCAGCACGTCGACGCCGGGCCAGCCGCCGCGCAGCAGCCCGAAGCTCTGCACCTCGTCGGCGAACTCCTGCTCGTGGCGGACGGCGTCGCGCTGCGCCCGCTCGTACTCGCGGGAGGTGAGGCTGAGCGTCAGCCACGCCGTCGCGCCGATCGCCGTCACCGCCACCACCATGACGAGCACGAAGATGCGCAGCCGGAAACTCACTGCTCGGCCATCCTGTACCCCCGCCCGTAGACGGTCTGCACGTAGCGGGGCTCGGCCGGGTTCTCCTCGAGCTTGCGGCGCAGGTTGACCACGTGCGCGTCGACCGTACGCTCGGAGACGTCCTGCTCGAAGCCGAAGGTCTTGTCGATGATCTGCCCCCGGGTGAAGACCCGGCCGGGCTCGCGGGCGAGCAGCTCGACGATGCCGAACTCCTTGGCCGTCAGCGCGACCGGGGCGCCGCCGACGCGGACCTCGAAGCGCCCGGGGTCGACCTCCAGGTCCCCTACGCGCAGCACGCTCGACGGCCCGTCGGCCGTGCCGGCGCGGCGCAGCAGGGCCCGCACCCGGGCGGTCAGCTCGCGCGGGCTGACCGGCTTGGCCAGATAGTCGTCGGCGCCGATGTCGAGGCCGAGCAGCATGTCGTTCTCCGCCGAGCGGGCCGTCACCAGCAGGATCGCGACGTCGGACTCGGCCCGCAGGATCCGGCACACGTCCAGGCCGTCGACGATCGGCATCATCACGTCGAGCACGACCAGGTCGGGCCGGCGGGCCCGGGCCACCTCGAGCGCCGCCCGGCCGTCACCCACGGTGAGCACCTGGTGCCCCTCCCGCTCCAGGTAGAGGCGCAGGAGCTCGGCGTGCTTGCGGTCGTCGTCGGCGATGAGGATACGTGCGGTCACGCGGGGATTCTCACTCGCGGCGTCAAGAAATGTGGAGAACCGATGAAGATCCGGACCGGTTTCCACGGCCCCGGGAAACCGCACGGCTTCCTCACAAGTTCCTCACAGGTGAGTTTCTACTGTTCCGCCACGCAGTCGCCGACGACAGGAGTACGCGATGTGTGGTCTTGCCGTGTTCATCAGCAGCCGCCCCGGCGCCGGGCAGCCCGCCGCCTTCCCGGCCGCGCTGGAGCTGATGCACCACCGGGGGCCCGACGACACCCGGGTCGAGATGCGCGACGGCATGGCCTTCGGCTTCAAGCGCCTGGCCATCATCGACCGCGAGGAGGCGGCCCAGCCGGTGCACTACCCGGCCGACGGCCCGCACGCCGGCCGGTGGACCCTTGTCTTCAACGGCGAGATCTACAACTACCGGGAGCTGCGCGCCGACCTGGTCCGCGAGCACCAGGCGACCTTCGCCACGCACGGTGACAGCGAGGTCCTCGCCGCCGCGTTCCACTACTGGGGGGCCAACGCGCTGCCGCGGCTGCGGGGCATGTTCGCCTTCGTCGCGTACGACCACTGGACCGGCACCCTGCACGCGGCGCGCGACCAGTTCGGCATCAAGCCGCTCTACGTGCTCGAGACCTCGGACGGCATCTTCCTCGCCAGCGAGCGCAAGGCCCTGCTGCCCTTCAGCGGCAACTCCGGCGCCGCGCTGGACACCGACGCCCTCGCGCACTACCTGACCTTCCAGTACGTCCCCGAGCCGCTGACGCTGCACCGCCAGGTCAAGCGGGTCCAGCCCGGGCACCGGCTCACCTGGACGCCCGGCGGCGGCATCCGGATGGAACGCTACTTCCGCCCGTCGCTGCGGCCCCTCGCCCTGCAGCCCGAGGCGGCCCAGCACGCCATCCAGGCCGCCCTGCGCGACAGCGTCCGCAAGCACATGCACGCCGAGGTGCCGGTCGGGGCGTTCCTGTCCAGCGGCGTCGACTCGTCCGCGATCGTCGCGCTGGCCCGCGAGGTCAAGCCGGACCTGCACGCGTTCACCGCCGGCTTCGACGACCAGGCGTACTCGGAGATCGACATCGCCCAGCACACCGCCGACCAGCTCGGCGTGCGGCTCACCCCGACGCTGATCGGCGAGGAGGACGTCATCCGCGAGCTGCCGCGGATCGTCCAGCTGCTCGACGACCCGGTCGCGGACCCGTCGCTGGTCCCGCTCTACTTCCTCGCCCGTACGGCCTCCCGGCACGTGACGGTGGTCCTGTCCGGCGAGGGCGCCGACGAGCTGTTCGGTGGCTACACGATCTACCGCGAGCCGCTGTCCCTGGCCGGCATCGGCAAGCTGCCGCCCAGCATGAAGCGCGGCCTGCGCAACCTCTCCCACGTGATGCCCGAGGGCATGAAGGGCCGCAGCTTCCTGGAGCGCGGCACCACCCCGATCGAGGAGCGTTACTGGGGCAACGCGCGCATCTTCGGCCCGGAGGAGAAGGCCGCGCTGATGCGCTTCACCGCGCTGCCGCACACCGAGATCACCAATCACCTGTACGCCGAGACGGCCGACGTGGACGACACGGCGTCCATGCAGTACGTGGACCTGCACACGTGGCTGCCCGGCGACATCCTCGCCAAGGCCGACCGGATGTCCATGGCCCACTCGCTGGAGCTGCGTGTCCCGTTCCTCGACCAGGCCGTCTACCAGGCCGCCGCGGGCCTGCCGACCGAGCTGAAGCTGCCCCACAACTCCAAGGGCACCAAGATGGCCTTCCGCGAGGCCATGCGCGGCATCGTCCCCGAGTCCGTCCGCGACCGCCGCAAGCTCGGCTTCCCCACCCCCACGCGCGTGTGGCTGAAGGGCGCCGTGGGCGACTGGCTCGGCGCGGTCATGGACGCCTCCCAGGCCGGCCACCTGCTCGACCTCGGCTACGCCCAGAAGCTCCTCCAGGAGCACCGCGCCGGCGTCGCCGACCACTCCCGCAAGGTCTGGACGGTCGCCATGTTCTGCCTGTGGCACGCCATCTTCGTCGAGGGCACGATCGCCCCGTCGATGCCCCACCGCGAGCCCACCACGCCGCTGCAGTTATCTGTCTGAGCAAGACAGATAGGCCCGATCCGGGGACAGTTCGCTGTTGATCGACGGCGCCGGGGCGGCCACCATCGAGGCATGGACGCGGCGGGTCCGCACTGTTCACGGGGGCGGTGCGGCCCCGGCCGCGGGTCACAGGGGGTGGCAGTCGTCGCTCTCCCCCGGGCGTACGTCGTAACAGCTGTACTGCAGCCCGTCGGCCGGCTGGTCGAGGACGCCGTCGGCGAAGTGGACCAGCGAGACCCAGCCCCATTTGCCGTTGTCCGCCCGCGTGTACGCCCACCAGAAGTTGTGCCGGCCCTGGAAGCTGTACGGCTGCCCCGGCTGCTGACCCAGGAACCACGTCGAGCCGCCCTTCGCGAGCGTCCCGGCGCGGGCGGAATTGGGGTCGGGCCCGGTCATGACCGGCACGTCGCCGGTGGCCAGCGTGCAGTACTGCCCGACGAACCGTTCCGCGCCGATCGGACCGGGCACCTCACACCGACCGCCACCGCCGCCCGCCGCCGTGGTGGTGAGCCAGTCGCCCAGCAGAGTCACGTGACTGCTGCTCAGATAGTCGACGCCGCCGTAGAGCGCGTCCGTCCAGAAGTCGCCGCGTTCCGGGCAGTCGTCCGGATCCCACACCCGCACGTGGTGCCCGGTGCTCTGCGCCGCGATGATGTGGTCCCAGTGCTGGTGCTGGATCGGCTCGGTGCCGTGTCGCGTGCAGCCGGGGTCCGGGTTCGGGAACGTGATCACCGGCACCAGGTCCGCGTTGGGCTGGTCGCGGTCGATGCCGAGGCTGCCGTCGAGGAACGCGTACCGGTCGGACTGCCGCTCGATCAGTCCGCGCACCGAGTCGCTGCCCCCGCCCGCGGTCGGGTACTGCTCGCCCGTGTGGTCCCCGCTGAGCACGACCTGCACGGGACCCCAGTGCCGCACCGCCGCGCCGACATGGAAGAGCATGCTCCGGTACGGAACCAGCGCGTCGATGACGGCTTGGGCGACCACCAGCGGGTTGTCCGGGCTGGCGGCCGCCGCGGCCCGATCGGCGGGCAGCGCGCAACCGCCCGCGTCCGTCCCGCACGTGATCTCGACGAAGAGCATGACCGGCTGGTGGAAGCCCGGGTACACCCGGCCGCCGGTGGCGCTCACTCGGGAGCTCAGAGCCCGCAGATAGGTCGCGTCGAAGGGCCGCGCGGTGATCGGATTGCCGCCCGGGTCCGCGCAGGCGTCGCCGTCGACGTGATGGCAGAGCAGGAGCCCGCCGTCGCGCAGGACGACGTCGACGTCGATGCCGGTGAAGCCGTGGTCGAGCGCGTCCTGCAGCGGCCGCGGGTTGAGGTAGTCGTCGCGGGAGTCGGCGTGGTCCAGGGGCGTCGCCGCGGTCACCGCCGGGGGCGCCGGCTTCTCCTCCGGCTCCGGCTCGCGAGTGCCGCGCGAGGCCGTCAGAGCCGCGGACCCGGCGAGCACCAGGAGGCCGAGGACGGCGGCGACCAGCGCCCGGCGCCGGCCGGGGCGGCGCGTGGTGAACGACGCGTCGATGATCACGGGCTCGGCCGGATGGTGAGCGACGGGCACGAGTTCCGGTACGAGCGTCGCCGCTCGCCCGTCCGCCTCCCGCGCGGTTTCGGTCAGCGCCGCCACGTGCGCCGCCGCGACGACGAGCCGGTCGGCCTCGGCGTTGCCGAGCGGCACCCCGGCGATGAGGTGGGCGGCGCGAGCGACCCCGAGGACGAGCACCGGGTCACTGACGGCCCGCGGGTCCCCGGCGAGGACCGCCGCCACGTCGTCCTTGTCGACGGACATGCCCGGGGCGAGCCGGTGCGCGCGGATGACTTCGGCGAGATGCCGCAGCGAGGCCGGCCGGCGCCGGCGGCGGGGTGCGGGCGCACCGGGCGGCGGACTGTAGACACCGTCCCGCGCGGCCCGGGCCACCGCGGCATTCACCTGCGAAGCCAGCAGCTGCGCCGCCTCATGAACCCGCTCCCACCACGGTTCCCGCACGGGCCCTCCGCCCCCATGTGCCGATCTGTCCGCCGAACCAGCAGTATGCCGCAGCGATCGACACCTGACCATGCACCAGCGATCTTGACCACAGGTTCCGATGCTGAGCAGCGTGTTGACGGCCCGGCGAGCCGGCCGGCGGCTCGAGCTCGACATCGGCGAGACCACGACGCCCCCCGGCTGGACCCGCTTCCACCTCGACCGCGGCACCTACTACGCCACCGCCGTCGTGTGCTGGCTGCTGTTCGGCGCTGACGCCCCGGACTGCTGGCCGCCCACCCCACTCTGCGGATGGCGATGCGGATGACCTGAGGTCCATCGACTCCTGCAGCGGGGCTGATATTCGCCCGCAAACCACTGACGGAGGCTGCCACAGCCGGCGGCAGACCTGAGTTGTCGGCGACGACGGTGGCTCACTGTGTTTTACTGCCTGGTCATGAGTCTGACCCCCGTGGAGAACGAACTGCTGGTCGCCGGGTTGTTCGCGCTGGGTGAGAGCACCAAGCGCGGCGCGGGGTGGGGTGCGCGCTTCGCGGCCCGCCGGATTCGGGCCGACATCTTCGAGACGGCGGTGGAGCTTCCGCTGTCCTTGCCGGCCGCCCGGGAGCTGGTCGGCCGCACCCTGGATGCCGTGGGCGCGAGGACGGCGGAGGCGCAGGCCGTCCTGGGTTCGGGCGCGTTGAACCTGAACCCGGCTGTCGTCACGGTGGTGCTCCGGGATCGGGCGGAGGGCGTCGTGGTTGCCACCGTTCGGGGGGTGGCCAAGGAGGGCCTCATTCCGCAGCGGGCCGGCCGCAAAGCCGCCCGCCGCGTCGTGGAGCACCTGATCGGGAGCCGCCTCAGGTGATGGCGCGCGTCGTCGGGCCGGCCCGGGGAGGTGCGCAGTGCAACCTCACACCCCCGGGCGGGCACCTACGTCCTGGCCGGCACGCCGGCAACCTGTTCGCTCCCGAGAAGTCATAAGACCGCACTCACGGACACCGACCTTGAAGGACGGCCTACCCCCGACCCAAGGCTGGATCCCGATGAAGATCTCCATGATGCGGGCCGGTGCCGGTGCCGCCATGGCCGCGACGGTGGTGCTCGGCTCGCCGGGCTCCGCGATGGCCGGATCGGCCGCCCCCGCGCCGGCAGATGCGGTCTACGCGTGCGTCAGCAAGGCGACCGGCGTCGTGCGCGTCGTCGACCACGCCCGTGGGCGCCGGTGCCCGGAGGGGACCCTGGTCTCCTGGAACCGGGTGGTCAGCAAGGGTGGCGCCGACGCGCTGCGTGGCGTGGCCGGCGCCCAGGGCCTTCTCGGCGTCTCGGGTCCGGCGGGGCCGATGGGGCCCATGGGTCCCCGGGGCGCCACCGGCCCGATGGGTCCGTCGGGCCCGGCGGGACCCCGGGGCCTGATCGGACCGTTCGGCGCGCAGGGGCTCATCGGTCCGGTCGGTCCGGTCGGCGCCGCCGGGTTGCGGGGTGTCGCCGGCGCGACCGGGGCTCAAGGCGTCGCCGGTGTGGCCGGTCCGACAGGGGCGACCGGCGCGGCGGGTGCCGTGGGAGCCAAGGGCGCCAACGGTGCGACCGGGGCGACCGGAGCGACGGGCGCCCGGGGCGCGGCCGGCAACGACGGACTGTCGGCGTTCGCGTCGTGGCTGCAGGAGGGCCACAGCGGTACGGTCGGTGACTTCCTGGCGTCCCTGGTCGGGGAGCGCGGGGCCGACGGGTTCTCGGCCTACCAGCTGTGGCTGGCGAACGGTCACTCCGGCACCGTGGACGACTTCCTTGCATCGCTGACCGGTCCGCGAGGCTTCGACGGCAGGTCCGCGTTCGACCTGTGGCACGACACGAACGACGGCAACCTCGACGATTTCCTGGCTTCGCTGGTCGGCGCGACGGGCGCCCGGGGCGACACCGGCGCCTCCGCCTTCGACACGTGGCGGTCGCTGGACGGCAACGCGGACGGCACGGTGACCGAGTTTCTCGCGAGCCTCGTGGGGCCGCAAGGTGCGGTCGGCCCGCAAGGCCCGATGGGACCGGAGGGCCGGCAGGGCCTGCCCGGTGCGACCGGCCCGGCCGGTCCTCAGGGCGACACCGGCGCGACGGGGCCGCAGGGTGAAACCGGCGCCACGGGCGCGCAGGGTGCGACGGGGCCGCAGGGCGCCACGGGCGTGCAGGGCGACACCGGCGCGACAGGGCCGCAGGGGCAGACCGGAGCGCAAGGTGCGGCCGGGGCCACCGGACCACAGGGTGCTGCCGGGGCCACCGGACCACAGGGTGCTGCCGGAGCAACGGGTCCGCAAGGTGCGACCGGCGCCACCGGCGCCACCGGCGCCACCGGCGCCACCGGCGCGACCGGGGCACAGGGTCCGACCGGCGCGACGGGGCCGCAGGGGCTCACCGGCCCGGCCGGCAGCGACGGGGTGAGCGGCTACACGATGGTGACGGGCGCCGCCGGCAGCACCAGCTCCGTCGCCACCTGCCCGACCGGCAAGAAGGTCCTCGGCGGCGGCGCCAACATGAGCGGCGGCCAGCTCGGCGGCAGCTACCCGTCGTCGCAGACCGCCTGGACCGCGACCAACGTCGGCCTCGGCGGGACGGTCACGGCGTACGCGATCTGCGCCACCGTGACCTAGGACCGTTGCGTAGACCGGTCCGCCACGCGATGGTGAAGGTCTTCGCCGACGCCCTGCCGCCCAGCGGGGTGGACGCCCTCGAGCACCGGCGCAAGCTCACCGGCGAGCTGCGCGATTACCTGCGGCGCCGGCCTAGGGCCGGGCCGCCGGGCCGTTCGCGGCGCCGGCGATCAGGCCGGAGACGGTGGCGAAGCGGAAGCCGCGGGCACGCAGGCCGTCGATCATGGCGGCCAGGCCACGCAGGGCCACGAGGCGGTGGTCGCCGCCGATGTCGTGGGCGAGGATGATGTCGCCGGGGCGCGCCGCGTCCACGATGGCGCGCACCTGGGCGGCGGGGTCGTCGGCGTAGCGGCGCTCGCGCATCTGCTGCGACCACAGGACGAGGTCGTAGCCCATCGAGTCGGCGGCCAGCAGGGTCGAGCCGCCCAGGTGGCCGTACGGCGGCCGCAGCAGGGTGGGTGCCCGCCCGGTGACCTCGCCGATCACGTCGTGGGTGCGGCGCAGCTCGCTCGTCACCCCGGCCAGGTCCCGCGTGGCCAGGTCGTCATGCGACCACGAGTGGTTGCCGACCTCGTGCCCGGCCAGCCGGTCGCGCACCAGCCCGGCGTGCTCGCGCAGGTTCCGCCCCACCATGAAGAACGTCGCCGGCACGCCCGCCGCGGCCAGCGTGTCCAGCACCATGGGCGTCCACCGGGGACCCGGGCCGTCGTCGAAGGTGAAAGCGACGACGGGCTCGGTCGTCTCGACGTAGTACCGCACGGCCACCCCGGCGTGCCGGACGGCATCGGGCGTGTCGGCGGCCGCCGCGTAGCCGCCGCCGAGCGGTGGCCTGTCCCACCCGCACCAGCGCGGCACCTCGGCCACCCCCAGCGCGCCCACCCCCGCTCCGGCAACGGCCAGCAGGCCCCCGCGCAGAAACGCCCGCCGCCCCGGCCGCACGATCGTCGCCATCGTCGCTCTCCCCCGTCCGGCGCCGCGATCCCGCGACGCCGTTCCGCACCGCGCCACGGGACCGCGGCGCCGGGGAAGCGTCTCGTGCGTGATCATCGGCGGCCATCCGCCGCGGGCCGGAGATCCGGGCTCGCTCGCTCGGCCGATCGGCCGAGGCGCGCGCGTGCTACAGAGTCAGCGAATACGCCTGCCCGCCGCCCGTGAACCCCGTCGCCCGCAGCACCCGTTGCGACGCGATGTTGCTGTCGCCTGTGTCGACAGGCCGAAAATCTAGCCGATTCCCGCGTTTCACCCAGGGCGGTGCGACAGCGGCACACCCTATCCTTCCGGGCATGAATGATCGATCCGCAGTGATCTTCCCGGGGGCGTTCCTCGGCCCGTACGCGCCGCCGCTCATGTTCGCCGGCGACGCCGCCGAGCGGGCGGGGGCCGAGCGGGTCGCCCACCAGTGGGAACGGCCGCAGGAGCTCATCGACCTGCCCGAGGAGGAGCGGCCGGCCTGGGTGGACCGGCAGGCGGCAGCCGTGCTGGACCGGACGGCGGAGGAGCTGCCCGGGGCGAGCACGGTCGTGCTGGCCAAGTCGCTCGGCACCTACGCGGCGCCCCAGGTGGCCCGGCGCGGCCTGCCGGCGGTCTGGCTGACGCCGCTGTTCTTCGAGCCCACCGTGGTCGCCGCCCTGCGCGCCGCCACCGAGCCGTTCCTGCTGGTCGGCGGCACAGCGGATCCGAGCTGGGACGGCGTGCTGGCGCGGGAGCTGACTCCGCACGTGACCGAGATCGAGGGTGCCGACCACGGCCTGTACGTCCCCGGGCGCCTGGCCGGCTCGGCCCAGGTGCTGGGGCGGGTGGCGACCGCGGTCGAGGACTTCCTGGACGAGACGGTCTGGCCCGGGCTGCGGATCGACCAGTTTGGATGATCGGACGATGACAGCGGCGCCCGGCGGGGTCACGCCGGCCAGCACCACCCTCGAGGTCGCCGGCCGCAGCGTGCACCCAGAGTTCGGCACGCCGGCCCGCGACGACGCGCTCGGCGGCTGGTACCGGGGCTGGACTACTACGACGGGCAGGCCGGGCCGGTCGAGCAGCTGCGGCTGCACGCCGGGATGCTGAACCGCGGCGGCTGGTACCTCCTGGACGACACCGCCACCGCACTGACCACGGCGGACGGCTGGGTCACGGCGCGCCCGCAGCGGACGGGCACCTACCAGAACGGCTATCTGTTCGGCTACGGCCGGGGCTGGCCGATCTGCGGACGCTCACCGGCCCCTCACTGCTCCCGCCGAAGTGGGCGTTCGGCACGTGGTTCTCGAAGTACCAGGCGTACAGCACCGGCGACTACGAGAACGAGCTGCTGCCGGCCTTCCGCGAGCACCGGGTGCCGGGCTGAGCACCACGGCCGAGGTCTGGTTCCCGCCGGGCGTGTGGACCGACTTCTTCACCGGTACGACGTTCCGGGGCCCCGCCACCCGCACGGTCGCCACCACGCCCGACCACATGCCCGTGTACGTGCGCGGGGGCGGCGTCATCGCCCGAGCCCCCGACGACAGCGTCAACGTGGCGCACCAGCCCGGCGACGAGCTGCGCCTGACGATCTATCCGCACGGCTCGGCGACTGCGAGGTCTACGACGACGCGGGCGACGGGCTCGGCTATCGCACCGGCGACTTCACGCGGACGGCCTGGCGCTCGGAGCCCGGCGCGCTGACGATCGGCCCGGGCCCGGCCCGCCGGTACACGGTCGAGTTCGCCGGGGTCTTCCGGCCGCGCGGTGTCACCGTCGACGGGCGGCCGGTGCGGTGGTCGTACGCCGGGAACACCCTCGTCGCGCCGGTCAGCACGGCGAAACGCGTGACGATCCGGCACGACGGGCGCCCGCTCACCGTGGCGCAGCAGCCGGCCGTCGACTTCACGCTCACGGCCCCCGACGGCCTGCAGTCCGGCGCGACGAGCCGCCTGGTGGCGACCGCCCGCAACGACGGGCCGGGCGCGATCCGGGACCTGGCCGCCACGGTGACCGCCCCGGACTGACGGTGTCAGGGGTGAGCAGCACCGGAGCCGCCGGCGTGCCCCAGCGCGAGCCTTACCCGACGACCGTCACCTGGCCGGGCTGACCGTCACTTGGGCACGGCGAACTCCTGGGCGCCGAGCACGGTCAGGCCGTCGAAGGGAAGGACGGTGACGGCGTAGTCGTGGGCGATGCCGGCCGCCCGGAGCCGGTCCAGCTCGGCGTCCTGGATGTCGCCGTAGCCCTGGACGAAGGCCGCCTTGGTCGCGTCGAAGTTGTACTCGTCCCAGCCGTGCACGCGCCACGCGCCGACCCGGATGAGCACGGCCGCCGGGTCGCCGGGGACGGCGTGCGCGCCGACGGTGACCTCCGACTGCAGCTGGAAGCTGCCGAGCGCCCAGAACAGCTCGGTGAGGCCCGGCGAGACGTAGAGGTCGTGCCAGGTCATTCTCGCGGTGCCGCCCACCTGGAGCGTCCCCGACCGCAGGCGCTCCTCGGCGCCCCGGGCGAAGCGGGCCAGATGACTGATCCTCAGGTGCCGGGCGACGGTCGGCTCCTTGACGAGCACGTCACTCGGCATGAGCCGCGGGACGCCGCCGCCGCGGTACCAGTGTTCGAGGTTGTCCGCGGCGGTGTGCATACCGAGGGCGTGGCCCCCTTTGATCAGGCTCTCGACCTTGGCCCGGATGCTCTCCAGCGTCGGGTCGTCCGCTCCCGCGCCGGGGCCGGCCGGCTCGGGGCTCCGGTCGCGCCACCAGCCGGCGAGCACGATGCGGCGGGCGTCCTCGGGCGTCAGGGTGCCGGCGTCCACGTCGGCCCGCAGCACCTGGTGCTCGTCGTAGCGCTCGGCCGGCGTCCGGGGAGCGGCCGGGGCGGCCGGGGCGGCTGTCGCCGGGGCGGCGGCCTGCTTGTTCTGCACCTCCTTGGCCAGCTCCTTGGCCTTCGCCAGGTCGATGGCCCCGCTGGCCAGCCCGGACAGCAGCTGCCGGAGCTCGGTGGTGCCCGCCATGTCGCGGAAGGCGTCGCCCTTGCCCAGCAGGGTGAGCGCCGCCGCCAGGCCGACCGGGTCGGGGGCGGTGGGCGGCTGGGAGATCTGGACGACCGCGGGCGGCAGGGTCGCCGGAGTCACGTCCGGGGCCTGCCCGCGGAACCCCGGGGAGACGCCCTCGATCGCGGGCGCCTGCTCGCACGGCGACTCCTGCCAGTCCCAGAAGCGGGTGACGTCGCGTTTCTCGCACGCGTTGCAGGTGCCCAGCTGCGCCTCGGCCATCATCCCGCGCGTCGGCAGGCTCACCACGGTCGGCTCCGGCTGGGCCGCGGGCTCCGGACCGGCCGGGCCGGCCTCGTCGCCGCGATAGGCGAAGAGGAGGTACTGCCCGCTGACGGCCAGCGGGCGCGAGTCGATGTCCTCCCGGGGCGAGTCCAGCCCGAAGGCCTGGTCGAGCGCCTGGGCGAACCACATCGGCTCCATCATGGCCACCAGGCGGGGGCCGTAGAGGTCGCGGTGCTCGTGCAGGTGGGTGATCAGCTCCCAGGCGAGGGAGACGTCGGTGCCGCGGCGCTGGGCCGCCGCCACGGCCGGGTCGGCCGCCGCCGGTTCGGTCGCGGCCGGGGCGGCGGGCAGGGCGCGGATGTCGAAGGGTTCCACCCCGGCGCCGTCGAAGTAGCGGTCGACGGCCTCCTCGACGAGGACGTCCTCCTGCCCGTCGGGGCGCAGGGCGGCCACCCGGAAGCCGCGCAGTGAGAAGTCCGACCCGCCCCGGCCGGGATCGAAGTGCAGCTCGCACTCCGCGACGTGGGAGCGGCGGGCCGGGCTGTTGAGCTTGAGCTTGAAGGGCCCGATCGCCTTGGGCTCGGCGTCGAGGTCCTCGTCGTCGCCCCAGAGCTCGGAGCTCTTGAGCACGATCCGGTCGGTCAGCCGCTCGCCGGAGAACAGCGCGTAGCGGATGTCGCCCGCGTGCAGGCCGGCGAGGCGCACCTTCAGGCTCACCACGTCGGTGTCGGTGCCCCAGCGGCCCCGGGTCAGGGTGACGTTGAGCCGGGTGAACTCGTAGTCGCCGCCCGCGTCCGGGGTCGTGGTCGCCGGTGGTGGAGCGGCGGCGGTGTCGTAGAACAGCAGGCGCCGGACGGCCTCGAAGCCGGCGTCGAGGGCGGGGGTGACGAGGGCGCCCTCCAGCATGGGACGCAGCCGGTTGACGAGATGGAGGTCGCCGCGCTCCGGATCGTCGACGACCTTGAAGGGATGCCCCATCTGGTCGTCGTGCACGGAGACCGTCGGATAGGGCTTGGTGAGGACCAGCATCGCGTACGGGATGAGCACGCCCGGCCGGGTCCGCACGTACCGGGTCGTCAGCTTGAGCCGGCGCAGCACCTCGTAGTACTGCACCGTGAGCGCGTGGCAGTGGTTGTGGTTGGTGACCGTGCGGGTCTCCAGCCGGTGCCGTTCGGCCTGCGTGCCCTGCACGATGACGGTGCTGTTGAGGGTGCGCACGACGTCCGTGGCCTGGATCGTGGTGTCGTGCAGGTCCTGCGCCGACTCGGCCTTGAGCTGCCGCTTGCCCCACGAGTTGGTGGTGGCGAAGCCCAGGCTGTGCGTGGCGCCGAAGTTCCCCACGTTCGCCCAGGACCCGCTGTACGCCCCCGCGTGTCCCGCCATGAACGACGATCCGCCCTGCGACTCGCGCAGCACGCCCTTGACCGTCTCGGCGATCGACCGGTCGCGGAACAACGAGTGGTCGAGGCTCTCGCCGGCGGTGACCGCGTCGGTGCGGGCCGCCTGGTCGCTGCGCTCGGCCTCGATCACGGCGATCTTGACGCTCTCGCACGGCGCCAGCGGCAGGCTGTAGAGGATCGTGCCGAGCGACTCGCCGATGTCCTGCCACGTCTGCTCGTACTCGAGGATGTCGCACGGCAGCGCCACGGGCGCGGGGGTGACCGCGCTGACCGGCCCGATCAGGTCGAGGATCCGGGGCGGGTCGATCTCGGCGACCTGCACGCCCGGCCCGGCGACCGGCTTGCGGACCACCTGGAAGAAGCTGATCTGCTGCAGCGGCAGCGCCGACCGGACGGGCACGGTGCAGTCGTCCTCGCCGAGCGCGAGGGTCCGGGGCGTGACGAAGGAGGCGGGCGACAGCTCCCAGTCGCGGCCGTCCGGGCTCGGGATGCCCCGGCGCGCCGCGCGGGGCACCCGGTCGAGCCGGGCCGGGTCCGCCCGCAGCACCACGGCGCCGTCCGGTGTCCCGCCCGCGGTCCCGGCCTCCGGCAGCCGGGCCGCCGTCCCGGGTTGCCCGACCACCTCCAGCGAGACCGGGCCGGCCCCGGCGCCGTCCAGGTCGAACGACACGTAGCCGGCGTCGTCGGTGGTGAGCAGGCTGACCGGCCGCGAGTCGCCGTTCGCGCCGGCGGTGACCACGACGTTGACGCCGGCCAGCGGTTCGCCGGTGTCCCGGTTGAGGACGAACCCGCGGGCCCTCATCACGACAGCATGCTCGGCAGCGTGGCCCTCGCGCCGTCGTACAGGCTCCGGTTGCCGTCGGTGGCCGCGGCGACGGGGGCCGGGGCCGGCTCCGGCAGGTGCAGGACCCGCCCCCGCGCGGCGTACCAGGTGTAGCACCGGCGGATCAGGACGTCGACGCGGGCCGGGTCGGGGTTGCCGTCGTAGTCGATGACGGCGGCCAGCCCCTCGGCGCCGCGCAGCGCCACCTGCTGCCGGTCGTTGAACATTCCCCGGGTGATCCGCTGCCCGCCACCCAGCTGCCCGGACGCCTCCTCGACCAGCTTGGCGCCGTTGGCGTCGGGCCGGTAGGGCCACTGCGGCGCCGGCGGCTGGTTGACGCCGAACCGGGCCGCTATCCCGGGGTCACGCAGGATCCGGTAGCTCAGGCCCTCGGTCACGGCGGGCAGGGCCTGGGTACGGCTCCACCGCACCGAGGCGCCCGTCACGTCGAGCAGGTAGTCGCGGAGGTAGACGTGCATGACGCGCACGGCCGCCCGCAGCATGTCGGCGCCGGTGTCGTACACCCGCTCGGCGAAGGCGGCCGCCGCGGCCAGCAGCTGGTCCCGCATCCCGGCGAAGCACGGCGCCGGGCCGGTCGCCTCGGCGGGCCCGAAGACCCCGGAGTAGACGGCGGCCCGCTGCTCCCGGGACGGCACGAGCTCGTCGCAGCCGGAGCGGGCGCGCAGCCGGGCCAGGTCCGCCGCGAGCTCGTCGCTCACGTCGCGGTAGAGCTGCGGCCGGTCGAAGAAGTCCGTCGCCACCAGGTGCGCCAGGTCCACGAGACAGTCGACCTCGCGGTGGAACGCGAGGCCGGCGGTCGCGCGCTCGCCCGTGGTCAGCCGGTCGAAGGTCGCGAGGTCGGCGATGTCGAGCTCCCCGCCCGCCCGGCCGCGCCCGGAGTTGCGGGGGCCCGGGCGCGCCTTCGTGTCGGTGTCGGAAGTCATGACGGCGGCCGCCTTCCGGATCCGGCGACCCGCGGTCCGGCCCGCCAGGGCCAGCGTAAGCGCGGCGCCGACCGGCGTGACCTGGCAGATCACGGACAGCGCCGCACCTCAGCAGCCCGGCGGCGGCGTGGGCTCACCCGCTTCGACCAGGGCCTGGTTGATCGCGATGGTGGTGGCGAGCCGGTCGGCGCCCGGGGCGAGCGTGAGGTCGACGACGGCGTCCCGGCGGGCGGCGTCGTAGTGCATGGCGACCTCGCCGGGGAGATAGGCCCGCAGCAGGGCCGCGTCCCCGATCGCCGCGGGCCCGTAGGCCAGCGCCGTGGTGCCCGATCCGGGCGGGCCGGACAGGACGGTGAAGCCCCGGACCCGCAGCTCGGCCGCCACGTCGCCGCCGCCCACCCGGACCTGGACCTCGGCCGGCTCGGCGGGCAGGGCGACGTCGCAGGCCACCGGCGGGGGGACGTCGGCAACCGGTTGCGGCTCGTCCGGCCGGGTGAGCACGACTCCGGCGGTGACCGCGACGGCGGCGACGGCCACGGTCGTGGCGGCGAGCTGGGCCCGTCCCCGGCGGCGGCCGCGGGCGCGGATGGCGGCCGCGGGGGCGAGCGGCAGGTCCGCCACGTCGTGGTCCAGCTGGCGGAGCTCATCGGAGAGGGACATCGCGGGCCTCCAGGTCGGGGTCGCCGAGCATCCCGGCGAGGGCGGTGCGGGCGCGGGAGAGGCGGGCCTTGACGGTGCCGGCGGGCACGCCCGTGCCGGCGGCGATGTCGGCGATCGGCATGTCCAGCAGGTAGTGCAGCGCGACGACCTGGCGCTGGGCCTGGGGCAGCCGTTGCAGGGCGGCGATCACGTCCACCCGGTCCGGCGACGGCGCGGTCGTCTCGGGCGGCGGGCCGAGGCGGGCCAGGGCGGTGAGGCGGCGGCGCAGGCTGCGCCAGCGGTTGGCCAGCAGGCGCCAGGCCACCGTGCGGACCCAGGCCTCCGGGTCCTCGTAGCGCTCGACGCGGGGCCAGTGCTGCCAGGCCCGCGCGTAGGCCTCCTGGGCGAGGTCCTGCGCCTCGGCCCGGTCACCGCACGCGGCGTAGAGGTACAGCACGACCCGCCGGGCCGTCGCGCCGTAGAAGGCGTCGAAGGCGGCGCTGTCCGTACCCGTCATGTCGCTCGTCTTTCCACATCGGGGAACACACCGCAGGGGCACGCCTGGTTGCCTAAGCCCGCAACATTTTCAGGACCAGGGCGAGCGCGGGCCAGGCGGCCCGGCCGCGGCGGACGACCGCGTACGCCCTCAGGTGCACCTCGGGCCCGGTCAGCGGCACGAGCCGGACCCCGGGGGCCACGGGCATGTCGGCGGGCAGGAGCCCCACGCCCAGCCCCGCGACGATGAGCACCTGCACGAGGCCGAGGCTGTCGGCCCGGTGCACGATGCGTGGCTCGAAACCCTCGAGCGCGGCCACCGTACGGATGACGTCGTCATCGGCCGTGTTGCGCGAGTTGACGATCCAGTCGAGGTCGCGGGCGTCCCCGAAGCTCGCCGGACCGCCCTGGTCGGGCACCCCCAGGGCCCACGGGATGCTCCACAGGCGGGTCACGCCGAACGCGGGGTCGAAGGTCGCCGGGGCCAGGTCGTAGTCGTAGGTCAGCGCCAGGTCGGCCTCGTCGGCGGCCAGCAGGGACAGGGCCTCCGCCGGCTCGTGCTCGCGCAGGTGCAGGCGTACGCGGGGGTGGTCACGCGCGAGCGTGCCGATCACCGGGACCAGCGCCCGCCGGATCGCGGCGGCGAAGGACGCGACGCGCAGCGTGCCCGCCGGCTCGGCTGCCGGATCCAGGTCGAGCCGGGCGGCGTCCACCGCGGCGAGGATGTCGACCGCGTGGGCGGCCAGGCGCCGGCCCGCCGGGGTGAGCCGGACCCGCCGCCCGTCCGGCTCGATCAGCGCGGCGCCGGTCTCCCGGGCCAGCACGGCGAGCTGCTGCGACACGGTCGAGGTGGTGACGTGCATCGCATCGGCGACCTCCCGCATCGAGCCGAGGCGGGACAGTTCGAGCAGTAGCCGCAGGCGGCGGGTCTCCATGCCGTCATTGTTCGCCGATGCCGAACGGTATGTCCATGATTACCACGTGGACGCGAACGATGGCGCCGACGTCTACTGGTCGCCATGCGTGGTGTGTCCCTGGCTCTGGTCTCGATGTTGTTCGCCCAGCTCGGCCTCGCGTCCTCGGTCGGCCTGATCGACGACCTCGGCCCGGCGGGGGCGGCGTGGGTGCGGCTGTGCTGGGCGGGGCTGATCGTGCTGGCCCTCGTGCGCCCCCGGCTGACCCGCTTCACCCGCGCGGGCCTGCTCAGCACGGTCCTGCTCGGCGTCGTCACGGCGGGCATCACGATGACGTTCATGGGCGCGGTCGCGCGTCTTCCCCTGGGCACGGCCAGCTCGCTCGAGTTCCTCGGCCCGCTCGGCGTGGCGGTGTGGCGCGGCGGGCGCACGGCCAAGCTGTGGGCGCTTGTCGCCGGCGGCGGGGTCGTCCTGCTGACGTCGCCGTGGCGGGGCGACATCGACCCGGTCGGCGTGGCGTTCGCACTGGCGGCGGGGCTGTGCTGGGCGGCGTACATCCTGCTCACCCAGCGGGTCGGCGACCAGGTCCCGGGCCTGGCCGGCATCGCCGTGTCGCTGCCCGTGGCCGCCCTCGTGGCCACCGTGGTCGCGGCGCCCGCGGCGGCGCCGGAACTCACCTGGCCGCTGATCCTGACCGCGCTCGGCGTGGCGGTGCTGCTGCCGGTCGTGCCGTTCCTGCTGGAGTTCGTGGCCCTGCGCCACCTCGACACCGCGGCCTTCGGCATCCTCATGGCCCTCGAGCCCGTCTATGCCCTGGTCATCGGCGTCCTCGTGCTGGGCCAGCGGCCCGGCTGGTCCGCCGCCGCGGGCGTGGCCTGCGTCGTGGCCGCCGGCATCGGCGCCGCCCGCGCGGCCCGCCGTCCCGCGCCCGTGGAGTCAATTGTGGCCGACCCGGTCCCGGCCGGCGTCGCCGGGTGACCACCGGTTCCGCGCCGTGGGAGGCCTACCGTCGGTGTCCATGCAGAACGACCTGGCCGCCGAGCTCATCACCCTGACCGACGAGGACCGCCGCCTGCAGCCGGGCGCCCTCGGCGACGACCCGGCCGCCCGGCTGGCCCACCGCCGCGTGACCGTCCGCAACGCCGACCGGCTGACGGCGATCCTCGACGAGCACGGCTGGCCGGGCGAGTCCCTGGTCGGCGCCGAGGCGGCCCGGCGCGCCTTCCTCGTCGCCCAGCACGCCGACACCTGCCTGGACCTCCAGCGCCGCGCCCTCGCCCTGCTCACCGCGGCCGTCACGGCGGGCGAGGCCCCGGCCGCCCAGCTCGCGATGCTGCAGGACCGCGTGCTGGTCAACGAGGGCCACCCGCAGCGCTACGGCACCCAGATCGCCGGCGTCGCGAACGGCGAGCCCGTCCCCTGGCCGTGCGAGGACCCGGACACCATGGACGACCGCCGCGCCGCCGTCGGCCTCGCCCCGTTCGCCGACCACGTCCGGCAGCACGCTCCCTGATCTCATGGTCATGTCCGCGGTCCGGAGGCATTGACATACGTGAAACCCGCCGTAATGTGCTGTTAACGCTCACATTGACGTTGACGAATCGTTGAGGAGGGCTTCACCCGTGACGAACGTGTCCCGGCGTCATCTCCTGGCCGCGGCCGGCGCCTCCGGCATCGCCGCCGCACTCCCCGCCGGTCCCGCCTCGGCAGCAGCCGTGGAACCACAAGCGGGACCGCCTGCGCCCGCCGGACCGCCGCCCTATCCCACGAGCCGGCGCCCGTTCGCCATGCCGGGCGTCAAGGACCAGGACTGGACCGGCGCCCTGCTGGCCGGCGACGGCGAGGTCCGCTTCGCCGTGCGCGTCGGCCTGCTCACCGGGCAGGGCAAGCTGCTGCGCGAGAAGCTCACGAACCAGCTCTGGCGCATCGGCCCGATGACCCCGGACGGCGCCTACAAGGAGCTCCGGCTCACCACCGACGACCGCCTCGTCATGCCCGCTCACCTCGAGGCCCTGCGGGAGGTGATCACCCACCCGGAGCAGTGGTCCGCGAGCGCCGTCGCCGACGCCACGGTCAAGCTGCCCCAGCTGCAGCAGAAGTACGACCAGGCGCAGCGCGACAAGCGCACGATCCGGGTGCGCTATGCCCGCACCTCCGGCGGCGCCGGCCTGATCGGGGCGGTGACCGCCGAGAACGACGACACGACGATCGTGCTCGAGCTGGGCACCCCGTGGGGCGAGCCGGGCACGTTCGCCGTGGACGGCGGCGACGCGACGGGCATCGCACCCGGTGTCGTCGACCCGTCCCGCACCGCCGAGGCTCGCCTCTCCCCCGGCCGGCCCGCGGACATCGCCGGCTCGTACGCGTCGATCGCCGACCTCACGACCGCGGCCACCGGCGGCACCGGCACTGCTGGCAACGTTGTCACGGGCCTGATCTATCGTCTTCGCGCCGGTGAAACGATTCACTTCACGGCGGGCATGCGTCAGCCGACGGTGTCCGCACCCGCCCCCACGGAAACGATTCTCGCCGCGGCCGCGCGGGCCGTGAAGCGTGACCACCTCACGGGCGGCGGACCGGTCGGCCGCGCCGCCGACGCCGTGCGGGACGCGATGTCGCTCAACACCAACTACGACAAGGACCGGCACCGGAACTTCGTCATGTGGGGCTGGGGCGGCGGCGGTGGCCTGTTCACCGGCTGGGACTCCGCCTTCGACGCCGTCACCGCCGCCGTCGTCAGCCGCCCGCTCGCCGTCCAGCACGAGACCGACGTCTTCGCCGCCCCGGCGCCGCCGAACCAGGTGCCGCTCACCGGCCCGCGGTACGACCAGCAGAACAGCGGGCCCATGCACGCGTACGCGGTCTGGCGTCTCTACACCAAGCTCGGCGACCGCACGGTGCTCGACGCGGTGTACCCCCAACTGGTCACCTTCTACGACCTGTTGCCCGAGTGGGACACCGACGGCGACGGGCTGCTCGAGACGCCTTACTTCGGCGACCGGATCGGCGGGCGCGGCAACCATCTCGGGCTCGACGACAGTCCCGTCTACGCCGCGTACCACCGGATCGCCAAGGAGGGCGGCAGCGGCGACTCGCGGGACAACACCGATCTGACCGACGTGGCGCTGAACTCGTACTACGCGCTGTTCGCCGAGACGCTCGCGAAGATGGCCCGGGTGCTCGGCCGGCCCGCGGAGGCCGCCCGGTTCGCCGCCCGGCACGCGCGGCTCAGGACGCTGCTCAACGAGCGGCTGTGGCACCCCGGCCGGGGCCTCTACCTGAGCCGCTACCTCGACGGCACGTGGGATGAGGTGGTCACCCCGACCGTGTTCTATCCGATGTTCGCGGGCCTCGCGACGCCGGGGCGGGCGCGGATCCTGGTCGAGGAGCACCTGCTCGATCCGGACGAGTTCTGGGGTGACTATGTCATCCCGAGCGTCGCGCGCAACGACCCCACGTTCGCCACCGGCGGTACGGTCCATCCGCAGTCGGCCCGCTTCCGCTACTTCGAGCGCTACAACGAGGGGTCCGCGCCCGAGCAGTGGAAGGGCGCGGTGTGGCCGCCGATGAACTTCACCGTGTACGACGGCCTGAAGCGCTACGGCTTCGACGAGGCGGCGGGACAGTTCGCCGCCCGCAGCACCGCGATGTACCTGCGGGCGTGGGACGAGCAGGGCTGGTTCCCCGAGTCCTTCGACCCCGACCCGGGCCAGGCCGTCATGTCGTCGGCCGTGGACACCGCCTGGCGCACCTACTCATGGTCGAACGCGATGGCCGTCCAGGGCCTGCACGAGCTGATCTCCGACAGCCCGTGGGGCGGCGACCCGGCGGCGATCATGTTCGGCTCGCTCGGGCTGCCGGGGACCAACACCCTGGCCAATGTACGTCTCCGCGGGCACACGTACGCCGTCACCGCGGGACCGGACCGCACCACGCTCACCCGCGACGGCCACGTCGTGTTCCGGGCGTCCGGGGCCCGCGTCGCCGTCCGCGGCTTCACGGACGGCGAGCGCTTCACGATCACCGCCGCCGGCCCGGCGACCGTCGAAGTGCCCGGCCACCGCCCGCGCCGGGTGCCCGCCGGGCGTACGGAGGTGTCGTGGTGAAACTCGTCGCCTGGGCCCTGAGCGCCCTGCTCGCCACCGGCCCGCTCGTGACCGCCGCCCCGGAGCCCGTGCAGCAGATCGTGGTGGACAGCGCGAGCGGCGGCCGCACGTTCGACGGGATCGGCGCGATCAGCGGGGGCGGCGGCACGTCGCGGCTGCTCGTCGACTATTCGGAGCCGCAGCGCAGCCAGGTGCTCGACTACCTGTTCGAGCCGGGCGCCGGGGCGTCGCTGCAGATCCTCAAGGTGGAGATCGGCGCGGACACCAACTCCAGCAACGGCGCCGAGCCCAGCCACATGCGATCGCGTACGGACCTCGACTGCGACCGTGGCTATGAATGGTGGCTGATGACCGAGGCGCGGCGCCGCAATCCGCGCATGAAGTTCTACGGCCTGGAATGGGGCGCGCCCGGCTGGTTCGACGGCGGCTTCTGGTCGGCCGACAACATCACCTATCTGCTGCGGTGGCTCGGCTGCGCGAAACGGCACGGGCTGCACATCGACTATCTCGGCGGCTGGAACGAGAAGGGTTGGGACGCCGCCTGGTACGCCGAGCTCAAGCGCGCCCTGCTCGCCCACGGATACGGCGACGTGAAGGTGGTGGCCGCCGACAACGCCAAGTGGGACGTGGCGACGGACCTGAAGAACGATCCCGCCTTCTACGCCGCGACCGACGTCGTGGGGATCCACTATCCGTGCTCGGAGATCCACTGCTCGAGTTCGCAGGACGCCCTCGATCTGGGCAAGCCGCTGTTCGCCAGCGAGTCCGGCTGGAACAACTACCTGACCGGCGCGGTCCGGCTCGCCGCCGAGATGAACCACGAGTACGTGGACTCGCGCATCACCGCGTTCATCAACTGGCCCGCCGCGTACGCGTGGTATCCGACCGTGCAGATGCAGGGCAGCGGGCTGCTCGCGGCGAACGAGCCGTGGACGGGCCGCTTCGAGCTCGGGCCGACGCTGTGGACGGTGGCGCAGACGGCGCAGTTCGTGCGCCCCGGGTGGCGGTACGTCGACTCGGCGAGTGGATACCTCGACGGCGGGGGCACGTACGTGACGTTGCGGTCGGGATCCCAGCAGACGACGGTGTTCGAGACCACCGGCGCCGCCGGCCCGCAGTCGGTGCGGGTGACGCCCGGCCGGGCCCTGCACCGCTGGACGACGACGCTCGCGTCCACCGACCCGGCCGGCTGGTTCGTCCGCGGCGCCGACGTGCGCGCCGGTGACCCGGTCACGCTGGATCCCGGCACGGTGACCACGCTGACGACGATGACCGGTTCGCATCCCGTGACGCGTACTCCGGATACGCGAGTCATGCCGTTGCCGTACCGGTTCGACGGCGGGTCGCGCTATCTCTCCGACATGGAGGGCGCCTTCGAGGCCGATCGCGGGTGCCGGTGCCTGCGCCAGGTCATCACCACCGAGCCGATCAAGTGGTCGCGGGTCGCCGCACCGCTCACCCTGCTCGGGGATCACCGGTGGACCGACTACACCGTGTCCGTGCGATCGCGCACCACCGGGACGGCCACCCTGCTCGGCCGCGTCGTCAACCAGCTCAACAACGTCGGCCCCGGCAAGGTCAACACCTGGCAGGGCTATCACCTGTCGCTGTCGGCCGCGGGCGAGTGGTCGCTGACGGTGCTCGATCCGGACAAGTCCACGCGGGTGCTGGCCACCGGCAGCGTCCCGGCCCGCGCCGATCACCGGCTGCAGCTCGGGTTCGCCGGCTCGACGATCACGGCCCGCATCGACGGCGCCCGGGTCGCGCGGGTCACCGACGCCACGTACGGGCGGGGTCAGGTGGGCCTGGGCCTCGGCTCCTACGCCCCCGCGCGGTTCGACGACCTGACCATCTATTGACAGATGTAAATGCCACGGTCCTATTCTGTTAGCGCTCACATCGGGTGGCAGCCACCGATCACCCCGAGAAAGGCACGCCCATGGATCTACGCTCCCTGCGGCGCACGCTCGCCGCCACCGTCCTCCTCGTCGCCGCCGCCCTCGTCACCGGCCCGGCCCCCGCCCAGGCCGCCGGCACCGGACCGTGCGACCTCTACGCCGCCGGCGGCACGCCCTGTGTCGCCGCGCACAGCACGACCCGCGCGCTCTTCGGCGCGTACAGTGGCTCGCTCTATCAGGTTCGCCGCTGGTCCGACAACGCGACCACGAACATCGGCGTGCTCAGCGCCGGCGGCTATGCCAACGCGGCCACGCAGGACTCGTTCTGCTCGGGCACGTACTGCACGATCGTGCGCATCTACGACCAGACGTCGCGGCACAACGACCTCACGATCGCGCCCGGCGGCGGCGCCAACCCGACCGCCGACCAGGGTGCGAACGCGGCGGCGCTGCCGGTGACGGCGGGCGGGCACAAGGTCTACGGCGTCTACATCTCGGCCGGCAACGGCTATCGCAACAACGCCACCAACGGCGTCGCCACCGGCAGCCAGCCCGAGGGCATGTACATGGTGACCGAGGGCACGCACGTCAACGACCGCTGCTGCTTCGACTACGGCAACGCCGAGACCAACAACATGGACACCGGCAACGGCGACATGGACGCCATCTACTTCGGCAACCTGTGCTGGTTCTCGCCCTGCTCGGCGGGCCCGCGCGTGGCGGCCGACCTCGAGAACGGCCTCTTCGCCGGCGGCAACGGATCCTGGACGGCCAACACCGGACGCAACAGCGCGTTCGTCACGGCCGTTCTGAAGAACAACGGCACCTCCACGTACGCGATCAAAGACGGGAACGCGCAGTCCGGCGGCCTGGCGACGCGCTACAACGGGGCCCTGCCGACGATCGGCGGCTACCAGCCGATGACCAAACAGGGCGCCATCATCCTCGGCATCGGCGGCGACAACAGCAACGGCTCGGTCGGCTCCTTCTTCGAGGGCGTGATGACCAGCGGGTATCCCAGCGACGCCACCGAGAACGCCGTGCAGGCCAACATCGTGGCCGTCGGGTACGGCAAGAGCGTCACGTTCCCGATGAGCGGGCAGACGTACCGGCTCACCAACCTCGCCAGCGGCAAGCTGCTCGACGCCGTCAACTGCGGCACCGCCAACGGTACGAAGATCGACGTCTGGCAGAACCTGAGCAACGCCTGTCAGCAGTGGCGCTTCACCAACGTGGGCCCGAACAAGTGGACGATCACCAACGCCAACGCGGGCAAGGTCCTCGACGCCGTCAACTGTGGCCTGGCGCTGGGCACCGACGTCAACCTGTGGGACTCGCTCGGCAACACGTGCCAGCAGTGGGCCGTCATCCCCGCCGGGAACGGGCGCTACGAGCTCGTCGTCGAGAACAGCGGCATGGTCCTCGACGACGCCAACTGCGGCACGGCCAACGGCACCGAGGTGCAGCTCTGGATGTGGCTCAACAACCCGTGT
Organism: Symbioplanes lichenis; assembly: GCF_030709675.1. Taxonomy (GTDB): domain Bacteria; phylum Actinomycetota; class Actinomycetes; order Mycobacteriales; family Micromonosporaceae; genus Actinoplanes; species Actinoplanes lichenis. Next base: position 221,082 of record NZ_JAUZQD010000002.1, on the reverse strand, counting down.
CAGCTCTGGTCCTTCGGCTCCTGACCCTTTCGGCCGTACGGGAGGCGGCGGCGCGTCGTGCGCCGCCGCCTCCTTCGCATGTCTCCCGTCGGCCGGGCCCGGGACACGCGCGGCGTCGTGATCCGTGCCGGCCGGCTTCAAGCGCGCGTGGCGCCGTGCTCCAAGTTGGCCGGCTTCAAGCGTGCGCGGCGTCGTACTCCGAGTTGGACGGCCTCAAGCGCGCGCGACGTCGTACTCCGAGTTGGTCTGGCCGATGCCGACCGGGGAGCCCGCCGACCAGCCGCCGTCGATCACGAACTCGGCGCCGGTCGAGTAGCTCGCGTCGTCCGAGGCGACGAAGAGCACCATCTTCGTGACCTCCTCCGGCGCGGCCATCCGGTCGAGGGCGATCTTGCCGTGCACGACCTCGTCGCCCAGCGGTCCCAGGATCGGCGTGCGGATGTAGCCGGGGTGGACGGAGTTGACCCGGATCCCGTACGGGGCAACCTCCATCGCGACGGCCTTGGTGAAGCCGCGCACGGCGAACTTGCTGGTCGTGTAGTCGGCGGCGTTCGGTGTGCCGATCAGCCCGGCGAACGACGAGATGTTGACGATCGCGCCACCGCCCGCGCCCCTCATGGCCGGGATGACCGCGCGCGTGCCGAGGAACACGCCGTCGAGGTTGACGCCGAGCAGCCGGCGCCAGTCCTCGAGCGTCTTCTCCTCGACGAGGGTGCCGCTGCCCCCGATACCGGCGTTGTTGATGAGGACGGTCGGCGCGCCGAACGTGGCGGTCGTCTCCTCGACCAGCGCCGCCCACTGCTGCTCGTCGGTCACGTCGAGGTGCCGGTAGAGCGCAGCCTCCCCGAGCTCGCCGGCGAGCGCCTTCCCCTCGTCGTCCAGCACGTCGGCGATGACCACTCTGGCGCCCTCGGCCACGAAGCCGCGGGCGTGCGTGGCGCCCATGCCCCGGGCGCCGCCGGTGACGATGACTGTCCTGCGCTCGAACCTGGCCATGACGATCCTCACTCTCTCGAAAGAACCTCCCCAGCGTAGCTCGCTTATCTGACATGTGTCAGATAGATCGGACGACTAGGATTCCGGGCATGGACCCGCGCTACCGACGTTCGCGGGTGGCCCTCCGTCACGCTGTCTACCGGCTTGCCGAGCAGCGGCCGATCACCGAGGTCACCGTCACCGAGCTGTGCCGGGAGGCGGGCGTCACGCGAGACACGTTCTACCGGCACGCGGGCGCGCCACTGGACCTCCTGGCCGACGTCCTGCGCGAGGATCTGGAGGCGATCGCCGGCGACCATCCGGATCTGAGCGGCGGCTTCGGGGCGGGCGCCGGGATGCGCGCCGGGGTGCGGGCGCTGTGTGAGCATGTCGCCGGGCACGCGGGCGTCTATCGCAACGCCGCCCGGCCGCATCTGCTCGGCCCGCTACGCGACGTCCTCGAGACTGTCGTGCGCCGGTCGCTGGAGGCGCACGCGGACGCTCACCCCGAGATTCTGCCGCCCGAGGCCCGCGCTCCGGAGGACGTCCGCGTGCTGGCCGCCTACGCTGCCGCCGGAACGGTCGGCGCGCTCGAGGTGTGGCTGGAGTTGGATCCGCTCTCCGTGCAGCGAGGTGAGCGGCTCATCGTCGCCGGCTCGCCCGCCTTCTGGCACGGCCCGCCGGCGTGAGCCCGCCCTCCGGCACGGCCCGCCGGCGTGAGCCCGCCGCACCGCCCCTGGCATCAAGCCCGCACTCGCGGACCAAGCCCGGGAAAGTCATGGGGTCATTCCGGCCGCAGCCGGACGACGGCGAGCGCGACGTCGTCCTCGGTGCCCACGGCGAAGTGCTCCAGGATGTGGTCGCAGAGCTGCTCGGCGGTCCGGTCCGACCGGCCGTCGAGGTGGGCGAGCAGGTCACGGTAGCCGTCGTCGAGCGAGCCGGTCCGCCGCTCGATCAGCCCGTCGGTGTAGAGGACCAGCGCGGCCCCCGGGTCCAGCTGGACGCTGTGGTCCGTACGGGCGACGGCCGTGCCTGTGCCGAGCAGGGTCTCGCCCTTGGTCAGCAGCAGCCGGGCGCTCCCGTCCGGGGCGACGAGGGCGGGCGCGAGGTGCCCGGCGTTGGACCAGCGGACCAGGTGGCTGCCCTCGGTCGTCACGTCGATGTCGGCGACGACGGCCGTGGCGAACTGCCGCACCCCGAAACCGGCCATCGCCTCGTCCAGCGCGGTCAGGATCTCCGAGGGCGGACGCACCACCGTGTACGAGATGCCGCGCAGCAGGTTGCGGATCTGGCTCATCGCGGCGGCGGCGCGCCGGTCGTGCCCGGTGACGTCGCCGATGACCACGGCGAGGCGGCCGTCGGGCAGCAGGAACGAGTCGTACCAGTCGCCGCCGATCTCCGCGCCCTCAGCCGCCGGCCGGTAGCGGACCGCGACCTCCAAGTGGTCGGGCTGGGCCGGCGGTTCCAGCAGACTGCGCTGCAGCGCCTCGGCCAGCTCGCGCTGCAGGGTCGCGGCGTGCCGCTCCGCCTCCAGCGCCCGCGCGCGGGTGAGGCCCTGCGCCAGGGCGGTGCCGATGAGCCGGACGAAGCCCAGGTACGCCTCGTCGACCGGCAGGTGCGGGCTCAGCCGGCCGACCAGCACCGCGTCCGCGCCGGCGAGCCGCACCCGGGCCTCGGTGCCCTCGGGCGTCCGCTCGAGCACCACGTCCCGTCCGGGAACGCCAGGCGGCGCCGGCCGGATGCCCACGGCGGTCAGGTCGTCGGAGCACAGCACCGGCAACGCGTGCTCCAGCAGCCCGGCCACGTCCGCGACCCCGGCCAGGCTGTCGTTGAGCCGGCCGAGCAACGCCAGCCGCCGATGCGCCACGACCGGGGTGGTGGTCTCCCAGACGATGTCGATGACGCCCTCGACCGTGCCGTCCACCCCGCGCACCGGCGAGTAGGAGAAGGTGAAGAACGTCTCCTCCGCGAACCCCCGGCGCTCCAGAAGCAGCCGCAGATCCTCGAAGAACATGCTGCCGCCGGTGCGGTACACCGCCTCGAGCATCGGGCCGATGGTGTCCCAGATCTCCGGGAAGACCGCCGCGCACGGCCGGCCGAGGGCCGCCGGATGCTTGTCGCCGAGGATCGGGGCGTAGGCCTCGTTGTAGAGCAGCACCTGCTCCGGCCCCCACAGCAGGGTCGACGGCGTGCGGGTGCCGAGCACCAGATCCAGGGCGCCGCGCAGGGCGGGACTCCAGGTGTGCGGTTCGCCCACGGCCGTCGCGGCCCAGTCGACCCGCCGGTACGCGTCCAGCAGCGAGCCGGCGGCGGCGAACGGTTCGGTCACCCGCCGAATCTAACCCCCGCCGATCATCGCCGCCCGGCCGCTCTCACCTCCGGCTGGCCTCGTCCGGCCGGTCTCACTCCCGGCGTACGAGTCGCAGCGTGCTGTCCGTCCGGTGCGCGGGCGTGCCGTCGGGGCCCTGCTGGATGCGGTCGTGCTCCTCGCTGACCGCCAGCTCCCACTCGCCCGGCGCGAGCGCGAGCTCCGCCACCAGCTCGCCGGGCGACAGGAAGCGCACCTCACCGTGCTCGGGCTGCGGGTGCGGCCCGTGGCTCTGGTGGCTCTCGATCAGCAGCACCCCGCCCGGCGCCACGGCCCCGGCCGCCCGGCGCAGGATCGCCGTGCGCGGAAAGTCGCCGTAGTCGTGCAGGAACTGCGCGCTGACCAGGTCGAACTGTCCCTCCGGGAAGGTGCGCGAGAGGTCGTGGCGCTGCAGGTCGACCTTGACGCCGGCCTCCTCGGCGTGCCGGGCGGCCCGGTCGAGCGCGATCGGCGAGATGTCGGCGCCGGTGACGGTCCAGCCCTGACGGGCCAGCCACACGGCGTCCGCCCCCTCACCACAGCCCAGGTCGAGCGCGGTCCCCGGGGTCAGGCCGGCGACCTGACCCACGAGTGCCTTGTTCGGCGCCCCGCTCCAGATGCGCTCCGACGCGGCGTACTTGTCGTCCCAGAAACCCTGTCTGTCCATGCCTCCCAGCATGGTCCCGCGGGCCGCCGGACCGGGAACGTCTTTGCCAAGTTGGCAAAGACGGGCACGGCGGGGGCGATCGGTCAGCCGGCGCGGCGGCGGGCCCGGCGGGCGGCGAGCTCGTCCCCGGCCGCCGGCTCGACGGGCAGGCCGACCGGCTGGGGGACGGCGGGCTCGGCGGGCAGGTGCGACAGGGAGCCCTGGATCTCCTTGAACGCGCCGCCGATGGCGATGCCGAAGACGCCCTGGCCGCCCTGGAGCAGATCGACGACCTCCTCGGGCGACCGGCACTCGTACACCGTCGTGCCGTCGGAGATCAGCGTGATCCCGGCCAGGTCCTCGACCCCGCGCGAGCGCAGCGTCTCGATGGCCTTGCGGATGTTCTGCAGCGACACGCCCGCGTCGAGCAGTCGCTTGACCACCTTGAGCACCACCAGGTCCCGGAACGAGTAGAGCCGCTGGGTCCCCGACCCGGACGCGTCCCGGATGCTGGGCACGACGAGCGTCGTCCGCGCCCAGTAGTCGAGCTGGCGGTAACTGATGCCGACCGCCTGGCACGCGGTGACCCCGCGATACCCGACCTCGCCGTTCTCCCCGACGAGAGGACCCTCCTGAGGATCTGAGTCGTGCACGCGACTACCTCCCCGCTGCGCGGTGCCGCTTCACCTTGACCCGACGAGCCTATAACTCAGCGTGCCCGCGCACCGGGAGGTAATGCCGCGACACGCCGCATACGGACGACAGCCGCCACGCCGGGGACCGCCTCGGATCAGCGCACCACCCCCACGAGCACGCCCGGCACCAACGGCCCTGTCACGGCTGACCGCTTCTGCCGCCTGCCGCTCCTTACCGGAACGACCGGCTTCGACCCGTCCGGGCCGGGTCCCAAGAGAACACGAACGCCCGCCGCGCAACGGCGGCGGGCGTTCGGATGCTTCTCGGCCGGCGGGTCAGCCGGCGAAATCCTCGGGGCGGACCTGGTCGAGGAACTCGCGGAACTTCTCGACCTCGTCCTCCTGCTCGTCCGGGATGACGATGCCCGCCTCGGTCAGCACCTCGTCCGCGCAGCGGATCGGGGCGCCCACGCGCAGCGCCAGGGCGATCGAGTCGCTCGGGCGCGCGGAGACGCGGACGCCGTCGCCGATCAGCAGATCGGCGTAGAAGACGTTGTCCTTCAGCTCGGTGATCTCCACCGCCTCCAGCGGCGCCTTGAGCGCCGTCAGGATGTCCCGCAGCAGGTCGTGGGTGAGCGGCCGGGCCGGCTTGACCCCCTGCTGCTCGTAGGCGATGGCGGTCGCTTCCACCGCACCGATCCAGATCGGCAGGTATCTGTCGCCGTCGACCTCCCTGAGCAGGACGATCGGCTGGTTGCTGGGCAGCTCCACCCGAACTCCGACCACGCTCAGCTCGCGCACCGCCCGCCTCCGTGTCGCACGTCGTCGCTGTCCCGGCAGAACAGCATGTGGCCCCGTCGATCACCGCGAACGACGATCTTCAGGCTGTTTCCCGCCCTATCCTGCACGGTACACGGGTGGCCCGGTACGAGCGCCACACGTGTGCCGTGTCCGTTCCTGCCGGGCTTACCCCCTCGCGGCGGCGCCAACCACCGGATCGGGCCTGGTCAGTGCCACTTTGCCCGAGGCCCCCCGGCGCCGGCTGCGGCGCGCGTCACTCCCCCGGGCCCCGGCCGCGCAGTTCAGCGCTCGGCGTAACCGCCCGGACGAGACGACAAAGGCCCGGCAGAACCGGGCCTGACGAGGGACGACGAGCTCAGCGGCCGAGGGTGTCCCGCAACCCCGCCCGCACCAGCGCCGCGTGCAACCGCTGCGACAACGTCTGCAGCTCACGCGCCGTCTCCGCCGCCCGCGCCCGCGCCGCCGGGTCCTGCTGGCGCACCAGCGGGGCCAGCAGCTGTGTGAAGAGCCCCAGCTCCCGGTCGGCCCCGGTGCGGAACGCCCGCAGGTGGCGCACCTCCAGGCCGTGCCGGGCCAGGCCCACGACGGCCTCGACGATGACCACCGCGTCGCCGTCGTACCAGCCCGGAGGCCGGGAGGTCACCAGGCCGATCTGCTCCAGCTCAGCGAGCAGCTTGTCCTCGACGCCTGTGCGCTCGACCAGGTCGGCGCGCGACACCCGCGCGTCCACCGGGTCCGCGGCGGCCACGTCGGCGTCGGAACCCACCGCCACCAGCGACGGCCGCTGCCGCACCAGCGGCTCGTCGCCCCGCTCCAGCGCCTCCAGCTGCTCGCGGATCACGCGCAGCGGAAGGTACTGATCGCGCTGCGCGGTGAGCACGAAGCGCAGGCGGGCGACGTCGTTCCACGAGTACTTCCGGTAGCCGGAGGCGGTGCGCTGGGGATCGACGAGCCCCTCCGCCTCCAGGAACCGGAGCTTCGAGATGGTCGTGTCGGGGAACTCCGTGCGCAGCTGAGCGAGGACCTCCCCGATGCTCATCAGCGCAGCGTCACGACCCGGGCGAGCCGCGCCCGGGTCGTGTGCCGCCGCCCCCGCCGGGTTCACGCCTGGCCGCCCTCGCCCTCCGGCCGGGGGCCGGCGATGAAGACGAGACGGAACTTGCCGATCTGCACCTCGTCACCGTTGCTCAGGGTGGCCGACTCGACCCGCTCCCGGTTGACATAGGTGCCGTTGAGCGAGCCGACGTCGCGCACCGTGAAGGTGCCGCCGTCGCGGTGGAACTCGGCGTGCCGGCGCGAGACCGTCACGTCGTCGAGGAAGATGTCGCTGTCGGGGTGCCGGCCGCTGGTGGTCACGTCATGGTCCAGCAGGAACCGGGCGCCCGCGTTCGGGCCGCGACGCACGACCAGCAGCGCCATGCCGGGCGGCAGCGAGCCGGACATCCGGCTCGGGACCACGTCGGTCTCCGGCCCCTCGAGCACCTCGTCGAGCGCTCCGAGGTTCAGCGTGGACGTGACGTCGAGCGGGGGGAACTCGTCGTCTGGGCGCGTCATGGACCACCTCACGGATCATTTCGGTCGCCGCCCGACGACGCAGGGTGAGCGACGACCGGACCTCAACGGACCCGAACCCCGCAGCGCCCCCGCCGCCGCTGCCCGGAGGCCCGGACGCACGACTATCGGTTTCGAAGTAACAACATTCGTACTGGTGCTCCGCGAGCCTAGTCAGCACCGAAATACCGGGCAACCGGACACACGGGAGAAGCGGAAGGCTGTCGATCAGCCTTCGGTCAGCGCCTGGTAGGCCGCGGCGTCCAGCAGCGCCGCGACGGCCGCCGGGTCGTCCGGGGCGATCTCGACGAGCCAGCCGGCCGCGTAGGGCTCGGCGTTGATCAGCTCCGGCTCGTCGGCGAGCGAGCCGTTGCGCGCCACCACCGTGCCGGACACCGGCGCGTAGATCTCCGAGACGCTCTTGGTCGACTCGATCTCGCCGAACTGCTCGCCGGCCTGGACCGTGGCGCCCTCCTCGGGCAGCTCCACGTAGACGATGTCGCCGAGCGCGTCCTGCGCGAAATGGGTGATGCCCACGCGCACGGGACCGGTGCCGTCGCCGGACACCCATTCGTGCTCGGCCGTGTACCGAAGATCCTCGGGAATCACTCGTTCCTCCGTCGACAAGCGCGCCCGCTCAGGAGACCGGACGCGCATATTGCAAGCTGGCAGCCTGACGCACCGCGGTCACCTCGACCGTGGCGCGCTGCTCCATGGTCACGTTACCGCCGGCCTGGCTCACCGACGCCACCACCCCACCGGGGATGCGCAGCGCCGTCTCCATGGTGCCGGCCACCCCGATCACCGACAGCGTGTACGGCCCGGTCAATTGCTGACCGTCCGCGATGATGTCGCCACCGGCCGCATCGACGAAGTAGGACGAAGCGACCACCCGGACCGCCACCCCGTTGTCGCCCACCAGCTGCATCACCTCGCCGCCGGCCCCGCGCAACTCCTGCACCGCATTGAGCACGGCCGACGCCTTGACCGCCTGGGTGTCCGGAGCGATCTTGATCACCAGCCCGGGGCCGCGCGCGGGGACCGTACCGGACAGAAGGCCGAGCTCGTCGGCGCGCTTGCCGGCCTCCGCGATGGCCTCCTCCCGCCCGCCGACGTCCGAGGTCAGCTGCCGGCGGCTGTCGTCCAGCGCGGCGATCTCCTGCTGCAGGCGCTGGTCGCGCGCCTCGAGGTCGGACAGGATCCGGACCAGGTCGTCCTGCCGCATCGACGCCAGCTGCGAGTCGTCGTCGTTGCTGCGCAGCTGCACCACCAGCGTGAAGCCGAACAACGCCAGCAACAACCCGATCAGCAACCCCGCCGACGACAACTTGCGCGCCCGGCCCGGCTCGGCCTCCGCGGCCGGTTCCGCTTGCTTCTCCGGTACGGTCTCCGCCTGCTCCGGTTCCGCTTCCTTCTCCGGTACGGTCTCCGCCTGCTCCGGTTCCGCTTCCTTCTCCGGTACGGCCTTCGCCCGCGCCGGCTCCGCTTCGGCCGGCGGGTCGCTCTCGTCCGTCGGCGCGGCGGGCTCGCGTTTCGGCGCGGGCTCTTCGGCCGGCGCGTCCCGAAGCGGGTTGCGCATCGGCACCGTCTCCTCCTCGTCCGGGGAGACCGGGGGCGGGGTGTCGTTCGTCATGACTACGCCCGGAAGAGGTGGCGCCGGATGGCCGCCACGTTGCCGAAGATGCGGACGCCGAGCACCACCACGACGCCGGTGGACAGCTGCGTGCCGACACCGAGCTGGTCGCCCAGATAGACGATCAGCCCGGCCACCACCACGTTGGCGATGAACGACACGACGAACTGCTTGTCGTCGAAGATGCCGTCCAGCTTCGCCCGGACCCCGCCGAACACGGCGTCGAGCGCCGCCACCACCGCGATCGGCAGGTACGGCTCGAGCGCCGGCGGGACGCTGGGATGGAACACGATGCCGAGGACGACCCCGGCGATCAGGGCGACTACGGGAATCATCTGCCGCCTTCCGACGGTGAGGGGGACACGGCGGGCGACGCTCCGCCCGTGGGGGTCGCATTTTCCGGTACGCCGCCCGGGGACCCGGCGGCGGTGCTGCTGCTCATGACATCAGGGCGGTCGGCGGCGCTGCTGCCCGTGGCACCGGGGCGGTCGGCGGCATCGCTGCTGCCCGTGGCACCGGGACTGTCGCCGGCCGCGGCGTCGCTGCTGCTCCCGGCGCCGGGACTGTCGCCGGCCGCGGGCGTGGCCTGGCGCAGGATCGGCTCGGTGGCCGCCTGCAGGGTCACCTCACCGATCTCCGCGACGTCGTAGGACATCCCGTATCGGCTCTTGAGCGCCCGGAAGAACTGCCCGGCCGCCCCGTCGTCGAAATCGCCGGCCAGGTCGCCGGGACCGATCGCGATCACCTGGTACGGGGTGCTGACCGGATGGAAGTCGACAAGGATCGCCTCGCCGGCCTGCCGGATCGTGGACGTGGCGGTGAGCCGCTGACCGTTGATCGCGATCGCCTCGGCACCCGCCGCCCACAGACCGTTCGCCGCTCGTTGCAGGTCGGTGTCGCGTACCCGGGAATCAGTGCTGCGCTCCCCGGTCGCCGGATCGATCGGCGTCGGGCCGTCACCGACCGTCACCCGGGTGCCCTCACCGCGTACGGGAGCAAGCCCGGTCTCCGCCTCCAGCAGCCGCAGCCGGGCGACGGCCGCACCACCCAGCTGCCGTTCCCGCAGGTCCGCCACTTCGGTGCGCAACTTCTCCGCCTGGTCCTGCAGCTGCGACATCGTCATCCGGCGCTGCTGCACCTGGTCGATGAGCGTCTCGCGCGCCTTCGCCCGGGCCGGCTCGTCGGCGACCGTCTGCTGATAGGCCAGCACGAGCAGGAAACCCAGCGCCGCCAGGGTCACCGCGGTGACGCCGCGCAGCGCCTTCCTCCGCGAGCCGGTGGGGCCTTCGCCCCGGGCCTTGCGCGCCGCGGCCTCCGCATAGCCGGGGTCGAGCGGATTACGGAACAGCTCGGTGAGAAAGTCGGGGGTGAAGGTCCGCTTGGGTTCCTGCGGGGCACTCCCCGCGCTGCTGCCGGCGGGCACGGTCATTGCGCGACGGCCCTGCGGTCAGCGCGCAGCAGGGCGCTCGTCTGCGCCAGATAGAGGACGGCCGCCGCCCAGTAGAGGCCGAGCGCCCACCACGCCAGCCCCCACCCGATCGGCAGCATCCACGAGTCGATCGACGGCACGGCCTCGGCCAGCAGCATCACCGGGAAGGCCGCCAGCAGCACGAACGTGCCGGTCTTGCCGACGTAGTGCACCGGCGGCGGCCCGTAGCCGTGGCGGCGCAGAATCAGCAGGGCCACGGCGAGCACGGCCTCCCGCAGCAGCAGCGCCGCGGTCAGCCACCACGGCACGACCTCGCGCAGCGTGAACCCGACGAGCGTGGCCAGGATGTAGAGCCGGTCCGCGAACGGGTCGAGCAGCTCCCCGAGCCGGCTGACCGAGTTCATGCGGCGGGCGACGTAGCCGTCCACCCAGTCGGTCGTCCCGCCGAGCGCCAGCACGATGACGGCGGCGACGTCATGGTGCGGCCCGAGCAGGAGATAGAGGAAGAGCGGCACGCCCAGCAGGCGCACGAAGCTGATGACATTGGGAATGGTCCAGATCCGGTTGGCGACCTGCACCGGCGCAGCGTGCTGCGTCACGGCGTCCCCTCTCCCCCACAGCCGGCCCGGGGGCTCGCACCGCCGCGCGGCCGCCCTCCCCCCTGGAAGACGGACCGGGGCGCACACCGGGCCGGTCACTCGCCGGGCCACTATATCCAGCCGCATCCCCGCCACCGCGCCCCCGTGCCGCGCCGTTCCCCCCTTGTTACCCACAGCACACCTTCGTGGCCGGCCTCGCCGCCGTGGACGGTCACGGCTCGCAGCCATCCGCGCCCTCGTCCCCGCGGTCCGGTCGCTGTTCCGGCGCATCTACGGCCTCGTCAACCCCGTTCCGTCGTCGCTCGGGCGCATGTCCGGCTTGGTCAGCGCGCTCCGATCACTGCGCCGTCAATGGGGCCCGCCGCTGGTCGGAGTATGCGTGGCTTCGTCGGCGCCCGCGTAGGCGTTGACGCCCCGGAACAAGGCCCGCATCGGGTCGAGAGCCTTGGTGACCAGGCGGCCGTGAGCTGGATCTTGCGGCGACGGCCGCAGTCACACGGTCTTGGGCATCCTAGGAGGATAGGTTGATAGGGTGCGGGGGTGCTCGTCCTGCGCTCCATCCTGCTGTTCCTGCTGGCCGCCATCGCCGAGATCGGCGGTGCGTGGCTCGTCTGGCAGGGCGTCCGCGAGCACCGCGGCTGGGCCTGGATCGGCGCGGGCGTCATCGCCCTCGGCCTGTACGGCTTCGTGGCCACCCTCCAACCGGACGCCGCCTTCGGCCGCATCCTCGCCGCCTACGGCGGAGTCTTCGTGGCCGGCTCGCTGGCCTGGGGCATGGTGGCCGACGGCTACCGCCCCGACCGATGGGACATCGCCGGCGTCCTCCTGTGCCTCGCCGGTGTCGGCCTGATCATGTACGCCCCCCGCGGCTAGCGCCCCCGCTCCGCGCACAGTGCCGGCCGCTTTTGGCAATGCCGGCGCCGGTCTCTGATGGCCCTGAAACGGCGAGGCGCCGCGCCCCTCGGCAGGGCGCGGCGCCTCGATCGTCGGATGCCGATCCTGCACCGGTCACCGGTCACCGGACGCTGCACCGGTCACCGAACGCCGACGCTGCGCCGGTCACCGGACGCTGGAGCCGACCGGACGCGGACGCTGCGCCGGTCACCGACGCTGCGCCGGTCACCGGATGCTGGTGCCGGGCGACGATGCCGGGTCATCGGCACCGCTGCCCGTCGCCGGAGCCGGCGCCCGTCAGCGCTTGCCGCGGCGGCTCCGCACGTAGTCGTCCACGACGTAGCGGCCCAGCTCCTCGGCCTCGGGGCTGAACACCCGGCCCCCGCTGCGCCGGGCCACGGCGTCGACGAACCGGCGCAGGCCCGGGTCCTCGCCCAGCATGAACAGGTTGAGCGTCGCCCCGTACCGGGTCAGCTGATCGACCTCGCGCACGGTCGCCTCCACCGTCTCCGGCAGCGTCGGCCAGTTGAACCAGGCCGTGCCGTCGTCCTCGAGATGCGCGGTCGGCTCGCCGTCGGTGACCACGAGGACGACCGGCTCGGCGCCCGGGTGGCGGCGCAGGTGCCGGCCGGCCAGCTTGAGCGCGTGCTGGAGGTTGGTGCCCTTGACCATGTCCGGCTCGATGGCCGCCAGCTCGCCCTGGCTGAGCGGCATGGCGTACTTGTTGAAGCCGATGATCTGCAGCGAGTCCTGCGGGAACTGCGTGGCCACCAGGTGCGACAGCGCGAGCGCCGTCTGCTTCATCGGGCCCCAGCGCTCGTCGGCGAACATCGAGTAGGACAGGTCGACGCACAGCGCGACGACCGCCGACGCGCGCCGCTCGGTCTCGGCGACCTCGAAGTCCTCCGGCAGCAGCCGCACCGGAAGTGTCCCGGCGCCTCCCCCAGCGCCGCCTCCTAGCGCACCGCCACTTCCCCGGGCGCCGCCGCTCCGGGCACCGCTGCTTCCCCCGCCGCCGCCGCTCCGGGCACCGCCGCTTCCCCCGCCGCCGCCGCTCCGGGCACCGCCGCTTCCCCCGGCGCCGCCGTTGCCCGAGGCGCCGCGGCGGACCGCGTTGCCGATCGTGCGGACGACGTCGAGCGGCTGCTCGTCGCCGAACTGCCAGCGCCGCGACGAGCCGATCAGGTCGCCGGCCGCCCCGGCGTCCCGGAGGTCGTGCTCGCCGCGCTGCTTGCCGGTGAGGTCCTTGAAGATCTGGGCCAGCGCCGTGCGGCCCAGCCGGCGCAACGCCTTCGGCGACAGCGTCAGCCCGTCGCCGTCGCGGGTGACCCAGCCCTGCCGGCGCAGCTCGCGCTCCAGCTCCCGCAGCCGCCGCACGTCGTCGGCCGCACCGCGCCCGAGCTGCCGCTCGATCGCCTCGACGTCGACGTCGTCCAGGGTCGCCCCGGGCCGCTCGTCGTCGAGCTGGTCGAGCAGGTCGTCGAGCTCGGCGAGGTCCTCGAGGGCGGCGGTGGCGTCGCCGTAGCCGAGGTCCTGCTGCCCGCGCATCCGCTCGCCCCGGCCCCAGTTGAGCTGGGGTCGCAGCGCGCGCAGGTTGTCGGTCAGCTCGCCCAGCTGACCGCGCAGCGGGCCGTCGCCGAGTGCCTGGTCCATCAGCCGGGACAGCTCCTCCTGCTGCTGCGGGCTCAGCGACCGCATCAGCCGCTCGGCCGCCGCGGCCCGCCGGGCCAGGGAGTCGATGAGCTCCTCGACGTTCTCGGGCTTCTCCGGGAAGAACTCGCCGTGCTTCTCCATGAACTGCTGGAAGGCGTCGCCGGTGTCCTCGCCGCGGGCGTGCTTGCCCAGCAGGTCGTTGAGGTCGCCCAGCATCTCGGACAGCCGCTGGTCGGTGGCCAGGTCGCCGTTCTGCAGGGCGTCGCGCATGCCGGCGAAGCGCTGCTCCACGACCTCGCGGCGCAGCCCGTCGAGGATCTGCTCGTACGTCCGGCGGGCCTCGGCGCTCTGCCAGTCGTAGTCGCGCAGCTCCTCGATGGCCCGGGACGTCGAGCGCGGCAGGTTGTCGAGCACCGCCTCGTTGAACCGGGCGTCCATGTCGTCGCGGCCGCGCAGCTCGTCGCGCTCGGCGGCGAGGGCCTGGTCGAGCTGCTGCCGGGCCCGGGTCACGGCGCCGTCCAGGTTGCCCCGCCGCAGGGCCTCCCGGCGCAGCCGCTGGGCCCGTGAGCGCAGATCGTCCAGGCCACGACCCTCGCGAGGACCCTGCCGCAGCAGGTCACGCAGCGCGTCCCGCAGGTTGTCGCCCGCGAGGACCCGCTCGCCGACCTCGTCCACGGCGGCCCGCACGTCGTACGGGGGCGCGAGCGGGTCGGGCCCGTCGCGCCAGGCCCCGTACCGGAAGCGGTTTCCTGCCATGATCAGCTCCCGTAGAGGGTGCGGCCGTCGTCGGTCAGCTCCTTGGCCAGCCGGCGGGTGAGGTGCAGGCCCTCGAGGACGAACTCGACGCCGGCGGCGGCCTGGCCCGGGCTGGGGGCGTCGCCGAGGCCGAGCCGGTCGAGCACCTTGGCCAGGCCGGGCACGGTGCCGAGCTGGCCGAGCAGCTCCTCGGCCGAGGTCAGGTCACTGGTCTCGATGATCGCGCCCTCGGCGACGAGGTCGGTGAAGCCGGACAGGTCGAGGCCGCCCAGCCGGGCCCGGAACGTCTCGGCGGTGGCCACCCGCAGCAGGTGGGACAGCACCTCGACCTCGCGCCCCTCCTCGCCGCTGTCGAACTCGACCTTGCCGCGCAGCGTGCTCGTCACCGAGGTGGTGTCGCCGATGCGGGCGACGGCCTCGCGCTCGTTGCGCAGCCCGGCGCGGCGCAGCGCGGACGCGGCGACCGTCTCTGCGGCCGCGATCGCGAACCGGGCCGAGATGCCGGAGCGCTGGTCGACGGCCGGCGACTCGCGGACCGCCCGGGTGTAGCGGGCGATGACCTCGATGAGGTGGTCGGGCACGGCGGCCGCCAGCGCCGCCTCCTGCCGGATCAGGCCCTCTTCCAGCTCGACCTCGAGCGGGTAGTGCGTACGGATCTCGGCGCTGAAGCGGTCCTTGAGCGGGGTGATGATGCGCCCGCGGTTGGTGTAGTCCTCGGGGTTGGCCGAGGCGACGAGCAGCAGGTCGAGCGGCAGCCGCAGCTGGTAGCCGCGGACCTGGATGTCGCGCTCCTCGAGCACGTTGAGCAGCGACACCTGGATGCGCTCGGCGAGGTCGGGCAGCTCGTTGACGGCGAAGATGCCGCGGTTGGTGCGCGGCACGAGCCCGAAGTGAATCGTCTCCGGGTCGCCGAGCGCGCGGCCCTCGGCCACCTTGATCGGGTCGACGTCGCCGATGAGGTCGCCGACGCTGGTGTCCGGCGTCGCCAGCTTCTCGCCGTAACGCTCCGAACGGTGCAGCCACGACACCGGGAGCAGGTCGCCGGCCTCCTCGGCCAGCCGCCGGGTCGCGGGGGTCAGCGGCTGGTAGGGGTGCTCGCGCAGCTCGGACCCGGTGATGAACGGGGTCCACTCGTCGAGCAGGTCGATCAGGCCCCGGATGAGCCGCGTCTTGCCCTGGCCGCGCTCGCCGAGCAGGACCATGTCGTGGCCGGCGAGCAGCGCGCGCTCGACCTCGGGCAGAACGGTGTCGTCGTACCCGACGATGCCGGGGAACCGCGGAGCGCCGCGGCGCAGGCGGTCGAGCAGGTTGTCGCGCAGCTCCTCCTTGACGGTGCGGAACTCGTGCCCGGAGGCACGGAGCTCACCGAGGGTGCGCGGTAGGTCGGCAGGTGGGGTCGGGACAAGTGGGGAAGCCTGTGTCACGCCGGGAACGCTACTCCGCGCCCCACCCCATCGACCAAGCCTCTTTGGTACCCAATTCAGCGATCTTGCACCCTCCAAGGAGGGGGGCCATGGCTACCGAAGAGGGTGGTCGCGCCGGCAGCGGCCGGGCAAGCTGATCGCCATGACCGACATCGACATCCAGCGGTACGCCGCCTTCAGCGCTGTTCCCACCGGTGGCAACCCGGCCGGCGTCGTGCTCGACGCGGCTCGCCTGAGCGACGCGGAGATGCTCGCGATCGCGGCGGACGTGGGCTATTCCGAGACCGCATTCCTCACCGAGCAGCGGGGGCACCGGTCGTTCCGCGTGCGTTACTTCAGTCCCCTGGCCGAGGTGCCGTTCTGCGGGCACGCCACGGTCGCCACGGCCGTCGCGCTGGCCGAGTGGGAGGGCGCGGGGCGCTTCGACCTCGTCACCAACGCCGGGCCGGTTCCCGTGGACGTGGACGATGCCGGCCGGGCCACCCTGACCAGCGTCGCCGCCACGGTGTCCGAGCTGCCCGGCGACGATCTCGAGGCGCTGCTGACCGCGCTCGGCTGGGCCGCCGGCGACCTCGATCCGGCGCTGCCGCCCCGGGTCGCGTACGCGGGGGCTCGTCATCCGGTCCTCGCCGCGGCCACCCGGCAGCGGCTCGCGAAGCTGGACTACGACGTGCCCGCCCTGAAAAGGCTGATGGAGGCGCGCGGCTGGACCACCGTGCAGCTCGTGCACCGGACCGGACCGCTCGCCTTCGACGTGCGCGATCCGTTCCCGGTGGGCGGCGTTTATGAGGACCCGGCCACCGGCGCCGCGGCGGCCGCCTTCGGCGGTTATCTGCGGGCGCTCGGGCTCGTGCCCGCCGATGCCGTGGTCGAGCTGGTGCAGGGCGCGGACATGGGCCGGCCCGGGCACCTGACCGTGACGCTGACCCCGGGCGAGGCGGGCGTTCGCGTGTCGGGGACGGCGGTGCCCATGACGGCGTGATGCCCCCGGCGGGCGGTCAGTGGCCACGAGAGGCGCCCACGTGCGCGATGACCGGGGTGAGGAAGGGGCTCTGGACGAAGCGCATCACTCCGGCGACGGCCTTGATGCCGAGGGCGCTCTTCGGGGCGTAGGAGCGGACGCGCCCGGGGATGAGCTTCGCCGCCGCCGTCGTCGCGGGGCGCATGGCGTGCTCGAAGCGGGCGAGGGCGGTGGCCAGGTCCCGGTGGCCGGCGGTGAGCTCGGCGGCGAGGGCTTCGGCGCCCTGGAGGGCGAGGGCAGTGCCCAGGCCGCTCAGGGGGCTGACGCACCACGCGCTGTCGCCGAGGAGGACCACGCGGCCGCGGTGCCAGGTGTCCATGCGGATCTGGTCGAAGGTGTCGAGGGCGAAGTCGGTGGCGTCCGGCAGGGCCGCCAGCAGCTCCGGCGTGCGCCAGCCGACGCCGGCGAAGGTCGTGCGCAGCAGGGCGAAGCGGTCCTCGCGGTCGAGGCCACGTGGCGCGGACGGCATCGGGAAGCTGAAGCCGATCTCCTGGGTGCCGGGGTGTCCGGGCCGGGCCCCGACGAGCCGGGAGCCGGGAGCGTTGTGAACGAGGGACCAGCCGTCGAGGGAGGGAGTGTCCGGGTGTTCGGCGAGGGTGAACCACGCGTGGCCGAGCCCGAGGGCGTGGCGATAGCCGTCCTCGGGACCGAAGACGAGCGAGCGGGTGCGGGAGTGGGCGCCGTCCGCACCGACGACGAGGTCGAAGCGCTCGGCCGGGTGGCCGCGGAAGCTGACGGTCACATGGTCGTCCGCGGGGTCGATCGCCTCGACGGTGTCGGACCAGCGGTAGGTGATGCGGTCGCTGCCGGCCGCGTGGAGGATGCGGGCCAGGTCGGTGCGCAGCAGCTCCTCCGAGGACACGAAGCCGGCACCGCCGAAGGCCTCGACCGGCATCGCGGCCAGGCGGCGGCCGGAGGCGTCGACCCAGGCGATGCCGCGCTGGTCGACAAGGGCGGCGCGGCAGGCGTCGAGCACGCCCAGCCGGTCGAGGACTCCGGTGGAGGCGCCGCGCAGGTCGACCGTCTGACCTCCCGTGCGCAGATCCGGGGCGTTCTCGACGACCGTCACCTCCCATCCGGCGCGATCGAGGCTGACGGCGAGGGTGTCACCGGCGATGCCGGCTCCGACGACGAGGACACGAGGCATGACGACCGTCCCAACTAATGCGAGTGGTTTCGCAATAGAGCATCGACCCGGCCACCGGCTTAATGCAAGAGAATTCGCGATAGGGTGAGCGACATGACAGAGACGCCGGGCTCCCGGCGCCCCGGCGGGCGCACGAGCAAGACCCGGGCCGCGGTGCACGCAGCCGTGCGAGAGCTGCTGGTCGCCCATGACGGCGCCCTGCCGACCATGGCGGACGTGGCGACCGCCTCGGGGGTGCACCTGGCGACGCTCTACCGGCGCTGGCGCACGCCGCAGACGCTCGTGCTCGACGTGGCGATCGACGACCTCAACGACCGGCAGCCGATCGGCGCGAGTGGGGACCTGCGGAAGGACCTGCTGGCGTACACCGTGCGGCTCGCGGATTGGGTCGCCTCGCCCGGCGGTCCCGCCTTCCTGCGCACGATCATCGCCGCGGCGTCGAGCTCCGAGGCGGCGGCCGGAACGACCCTGGAGCTGATCAACCGGCGGCTGGACGGCTTCCAGCGGATCCTCGACGCGGCGGGCGCCACCGAGCTGACGCCCCTCGACGTGGTCGACCTGCTGCTGGCCCCGGTCTACCTGCGGGCGCTGATGTCGCAGCCGCTGGCCGCGGACGGGCCCGAGCCGGAGCGCCTCGTCGCCAACGTCCTCGCCGTCCTCGACGCCCGGCGCCGGTCGGAGACGCCGGAGCCCGAGCGGGCAGAGCGATAGCGCCGTGCGCGAGCGGACGACGACAGCGCCGTGCGGGGGACGGGCCGACGATAGCGCCGTGCGCGAGCGGACGACGACAGCGCCGTGCGGGGGACGGGCCGACGATAGCGCCGTGCGCGGGCGGGCGACGACAGCGCCGTGCGCGGGCGGGCGACGACAGCGCCGTGCGGGGGCGGGCCGACGACAGCGCCGTGCGCGAGCGGACGACTACAGCGCCGTGCGCGGGCGGGCGGCGATTCGGAACCTGCCGGGCGTGGGGGCGGACGGGGGCGGCGGGTGCGGGGCGGCGGGCCGATAGAGTCGTGAGCCGATGAGCGCCACCTTGATTGCCCGTGATCTGGCCGCCGGGCACGGCGACCGCGTGTTGTTCCGTTCGCTTGACCTGGTCGTGGCACCGGGCGACGTCGTCGGGCTCGTGGGGGTGAACGGGGCGGGCAAGACGACGCTGCTGCGTACGCTGGCCGGACTGGTGCCGGTCGAGGCCGGCAGCGTGTCGCTCAGCCCGCCCACCGCGACGGTCGGTTATCTGCCGCAGGAGCGTGAGCGGCGTGCCGGGGAGACCGTGCGTGACTTCCTCGCGCGTCGCACCGGCGTCGGCCCGGCGCAGGTGGCGATGGACGCGGCGGCGGAAGCGCTGGCCGCGGGGGCGGCCGGGGCGGACGAGACGTACGCGACGGCGCTCGAGCGGTGGCTCGACCTGGGCGGCGCCGATCTGGACGAGCGGGCCGGCGAGGTGGCCGCCGATCTGGGGCTGGCGGTCGCGCTGGACCATCCGATGACGGCCCTGTCCGGCGGGCAGGCGGCGCGGGCGCAGATGGCGTCGTTGCTGCTCAGCCGGTACGACGTGTTCCTGCTCGACGAGCCGACCAACGACCTGGACCTCGACGGTCTGCGGCGGCTCGAGGAGTTCGTGGCGGGGCTGCGGGCGGGGACGCTGCTGGTGAGTCACGACCGCGAGTTCCTGGCCCGGACGGTGACCGCGGTGCTCGAGCTCGATCTGGCGCAACAGCAGGTCAATTTGTACGGCGGCGGCTACGAGGCGTACCTGGAGGAGCGCGCCACGGCCCGGCGGCACGCGCGCGAGGACTACGAGGAGTATGCGGACAAGCGGTCGGCGCTCGAGGACCGCGCCCGGATGCAGCGCAACTGGATGGAGACGGGCGTCCGGAACGCGCGGCGCAAGTCCAAGGACAACGACAAGATCGGCCGGTCGATGCGGGCCGAGTCGACCGAGAAGCAGGCCGCCAAGGCCCGGCAGACGCAGCGGATGATCGAGCGCCTCGACGTGGTGGAGGAGCCGCGCAAGGAGTGGGAGCTGCGCATGGAGATCGCCGCCGCGCCGCGGTCGGGATCCGTGGTCGCGACGCTGCGGGACGCGGTCGTGCGGCGGGGCGACTTCACGCTCGGGCCGGTGACGCTGCAGATCGACTGGGCCGACCGGGTGGCGATCACCGGCGCGAACGGCGCGGGCAAGTCGACGCTGCTCGCGGCTCTGCTCGGGCGCATCACGCCGGACGGCGGCTCGGCCCACCTCGGCTCGGGCGTCGTCGTGGGCGAGGTCGACCAGGCGCGGGGCCTCTTCCTGGGCGACGAACCGCTGCTGACGGCCTTCGGGACGGCGGTGCCGGACATGTCCGACGCCGACGTGCGGACGCTGCTGGCGAAGTTCGGGCTCAAGGCGGTCCACGTGCTGCGCCCGGCGGCCACCCTCTCCCCCGGCGAGCGCACCCGGGCGGCGCTCGCCCTGCTCCAGGCACGCGGCGTGAACCTGCTGGTCCTCGACGAGCCGACCAACCACCTCGACCTGGCCGCGATCGAACAGCTCGAGTCGGCGCTGTCCACCTATCCGGGCACGCTCCTGCTGGTCACCCACGACCGCCGCATGCTGGAGGCCGTCCACACGACCCGCCACCTCGAAGTCGCCGACGGCCACGTCACCGGCTGACCGCCCGGCCGCGCCCCGGTCGAAGCCACGGTGAACGCTCACCGTGGATCCGGCGCGCGGCAACACGATCACCCCGGCGACTGAGAATCGGCCATGCCAGCCGCCCGCACCGGACCGTGACCCAGGCGACGCCGAAACGCGCCCGCACCCGCACGCCCCCAGGCGAGCGGCAGCACGTGCTGGGCTCACCTTCGGCCGAAAGGCGAGTCGGCCGCACTCCCGCACCGTGGGGCGAGCAGGGCGCACTCCGCACCACAAGCCAGCCGACGCCGGACGCTCCCGGCGAGGGTAAGGCGAGGGCGTCAGGAGCTGATGCTGACCGGGGCGCTCAGCGGGCTCTCGTTGCCGGAGCGGTCGAGCATGCTCAGGCAATAGGTGGCGCCGGCGGCGGGCGCGGCGGGGTCGGCGATGTCCTGGGCCCCCACGCGGCCCGTGGCGACCAGATTCGCGGCGGCGCCGTCGACGCGGTAGAGGGCCCAGGACACCGGGGCAGCGCCCTCGCCCCGTTGCCACTCGACGGTCACGGTGCTGCCCGCGCGACGGGCCAGGTTGAGGCGGGGCGTGGCGGGCGCGGCGAGGGGCAGCCGCTTCATCGTCGGGAGCAGGGCCGGGGCGGCATAGTGGTCGGCCGCGTACTTCGAGACGGCACCCAGCCGGTCGGCCCGGACCTGCTTGGCGCTGTAGTGGACGCTGCCCTGCACCCCGTACTTGTCATTGAGCGTGAGCTGCTTGTCGAGCTGGTCGGGCTTGCTCCACGCGCCGTCCTCGCCGACGCGGTAGTCGGCCTGGCCCACGTACAGCTGGACCGGGGTGCCCTTGACCAGCGAGGACCACCAGGGCAGCACCTTGCCGTAGTCGGCCTTGTCGAAGCCGATCGTCCAGTAGAGCTGCGGAACGATGTAGTCCAGCCACCCGTTGCGGACCCAGGTGCGGGTGTCGGCGTAGATGGCCGAGTAGCTCTCCAGGCCCGCCGAGTCGGAGCCGCGCGGGTCCGAGGACTTGTTGCGCCAGATGCCGAACGGGCTGATGCCGAACTTCACCCACGGCTTCAGCTCCTTGATGCGCGTGCTCATCTCGTGGACCAGGGTGTTGACGTTCTGCCGCCGCCAGTCGCCGCGCGACTGCCGCTTGTCGGTCCGCTTCGCGAACGAGGCGTCGTCGCCGAACTCGTTGCCGCCGCCCTCGGGATAGGGGTAGAAGAAGTCGTCGAAGTGCACGCCGTCGATGTCGTACTTCCGCACCGCCTCGAGCATGGAGTCCTCGACGAACTTGCGCGCCGCGGGGTTGCCCGGATCGAAGTAGAGCCGGGCCGTCTTCTTGCCCTTCGGGTAGGCGACGGCCCAGTCACGGTGCTTGAGCAGCGGGTGGTTCGGGGCGAGCTTCGCGAAGTCGGCGCCGGGCCCGGACGGCCCGGGCTGCGTCCCCCGGTAGGGGTTGAACCACGCGTGGAACTCGAGGTTCCGCTTGTGAGCCTCGTCGACCATGTACGCCATCGGGTCCCAGCCCGGCGACTTGCCGTCACGCCGGCCGGTGAGCCACTCCGACCAGGGTGCGTACGCGGAAGGCCAGAACGCGTCCCCGGACGGCCGGACGTGCACGAAGATCGCGTTGTGCCGGCGCGACACGGCCAGGTCGAGCCACTTCTGGTACTCGCCCTTGACCTGCGCCTCCGACAGGCCCGGCTGGCTCGGGAAGTCGATGTTGAGCACGGTGGTCAGCCACATGCCCCGCAGCTCGCGCGTCGCCTTGACGGGCACCCCGGCGCACGTGCCGACCGTGCCCTCCGCCGGGACGAGCTGCTGCTCCCCCGGCCGTGCGATCGGCGTCACCCCGGGCTCCTCGTAGGTCGCCGCGCGCACCAGGCCGATGCCGAGCACGACCGCCGCGAGCACCACGGCGGCGATGACGAGGGACAGGCGGACGGGGGGTCGTCGCATCCCCCCAGTCTGCACGGCCCGGCGAATGCGCCTTATCCCGCCCATAGGTCCACCGCCGCACGATGGGACTTCCTGACCCTGCGACTTTCGGACGGCTTGCCTTGCGCCCACTTCTCGTCCGTGCCCTGATCGTGCTCCTGACAGCGGCGTCCGCCCTGCTGCCCGCGGCCCGGCCGGCTGCGGCGATCGCCTATGGCGAGGACGTGACCGACGGCGGTTATCCCTTCACGGTGCTGCTCACGATGACGGGACTGCCGGCCACGGACGGCGGCACCCGGGACAGCTCGTGCTCCGGTGCACTGATCGCGCCACGCTGGGTGATCACCGCCGGGCATTGCTTCAAGGACGAGGACGAGCGCCGGGTGGACCGCACTGTGGCCGACCGCACCACGGCTGTCGTCGGCCGTACGGATCTGACCGGCGGTGGCGGGCAGGAGGCCGAGGTGGACGCGGTCCACCAGGCCGAGGACTCGGACGTGGCGCTGGCCCGGCTCGACCGGCCGATCACCGGCGTGCCACTGGTCGCGCCGGCCACCGAACCACCCGCCGCCGGCGCGACGCTGCGCCTCACCGGCTATGGCCTGACGGCTGACGGTGCGCCGGCGACCCGCTTGCAGACCGGGGTCTTCACCGTCGACGCGGTCGGGGACACGCTGCTCGAGACCTCGGGCCGGGAGCCGCGCCCGGACACCAGCCCCTGCCCGCACGACTCCGGCGGCCCCTATGTTGCGGAGCGGCCCGGCGGCGCGCCTGTGCTCGTCGCCGTGGTCAGCACCGGGCCCCGCTGCCCGCACGAGGGCCCCGATCTGAGCGCCCGCGTCGACGTGCTGCACGACTGGATCACCGGCACGATGAGCAGTAGCCATGTCTCGCACCTCCCTCTCGTCCTTCTGATCGCGGCAGTGGTGGCCGTGCTGATGCTCGGCGGCTTCGCCTGGCGGCGCAAAGCAGCCTGTGGACAACTCCCGCCTGTGGATAACTCGGGGGCCCGGCGCGGACCGGCCTAGGCTCGTGGGCATGAACGTCGTCGTTGCGGGTGCGGGAATCGCCGGGCTGGCATGTGCTCAGGAGCTGAGCGCGGCCGGCGTGCGGGTGCGGGTCGTGGAGCGCGGCCGGGTGGTCGGGGGCAGGCTTGCCAGCAAGAGGTACGCCGACAGGTACGCGGACATCGGCGCGGCCTACTTCGTCGCGGACGACCCCGGCTTCCGGGCCGTGGCAGAGGGCTGGCGGGCGCGGGGGCTGGCCCGGCCGTGGACCGACACGTTCCAGGTGTTCCCGGGCGAGCCCGTCGCCGGGACCGAGCGCTGGGCGGCGGGAAACGGGCTGCGGTCCCTCGCCGAGGACCTCGCCACGGGGCTCGACGTGCGGCTGGAGACGCCGCTGACCGCGATCCCGGAGGACGCGGACGCCGTGGTGCTCGCCATGCCGGGGCCCCAGGCGCTGCGACTGGACCCGCCCGATGCGGTGGCGGAGGCCGCGAAGGGGCAGCGGTGGGAGCCGGTGATCGCGGCCGTGCTCGCGTACCCGGAGCGGGTCTGGGGTGAGCTGCACGGCGCGTTCGTGAACGACCACCCGGTGCTTGCGACCGTCTGCGACGACGGGGACCGGCGCGGGGACGGGGCTCCGGTGCTGGTGGCGCACTCGACGGCGGAGCTGGCGCGGCGGCATCTCGACGATCCGGCGCAGGCCGGGCCGGTGCTCGCGGCGGCGGTCGGCGAGCTGCTCGGGATCAAGGAGGAGCCGGAGATCAACACTCACCGGTGGACGTTCGCGCAGCCGGCGGGCGGGGAGACGCGGCCGTTCGTGCGCGACGGGCGGGTCTGGCTGGCCGGGGACGCGTTCGGCAAGCCGCGCGTGCAGACCGCCTGGCTGTCCGGCCGCGCGGTCGCCCGGGCGCTGCTGGAGCAGGCCGGCTGAGCCGCCCGCCTCGACACGAGGACCGAGCTGAGCAGCCGCGCCACGGGAGCTGGGTCCGCGGCCGCAACGGGGACGGAGTCGAGCAGCCGCTGCGAGGGCCGGGCGGACGGCGCGGCGCGTCATGCGAGGGCCGGGCCGGCCGGCTGGGTGAGAGCCGGCCGGCGGGGCGGGGTCAGAGGACGGTGCGGTAGACCTCGAGGGTGTCGCGGGCGATGGTCGACCACGAGAACTTCTCGACGGCTCGGCGGCGGCCGGCGAGGCCCATCTGCTGGGCCCGGGCCGGGTCCTGGACCAGGGTGGTGATGGCGGCGGCGAGGTCGGCGACGAAGCGGTCCGGGTCGAGCGGGGTGCCTGTGCCGTCCTCGGCCTGGTCGAGCGGGACCAGCAGGCCGGTCTCGCCGTCCGCGACCACCTCGGGGATGCCGCCGGTGGCGGTGGCCACGACGGCGGTCTCGCAGGCCATGGCCTCGAGGTTGACGATGCCCATGGGCTCGTAGATCGACGGGCAGACGAAGACCGTCGCGTGCGTGAGGACCTGGACGACCTCGTGCTTGGGGAGCATCTCCTGGACCCAGATCACGCCCTCGGGGTCGCGGGCGTTGCGGAGCTGGGTGGCGAGCTCCTCGACCTCGGCGGCGATCTCCTTGGTGTCGGGGGCGCCGGCCAGCAGGACGATCTGCACGTCCTTGGGCAGGTCCTGGCAGGCGCGCATCAGGTACGGCAGGCCCTTCTGCCGGGTGATGCGCCCGACGAAGACCACGCTCGGCCGGTTGAGGTCGATGCCGAGGCGCTCGACGACGTCGGTGTCGCGGTGGGGGGCGTACTGCTCGGTGTCGATGCCGTTGTAGACCACGTGGATCTTGGCGGGGTCCACCGCCGGGTAGGCCTTGAGGACGTCGCGGCGCATGCCGGCGGAGACCGCGATGACGGCGTCGGCGTTCTCGATGGCGGTGCGCTCACAGAACGACGACAGCGCGTAGCCGCCACCCAGCTGCTCGGCCTTCCACGGGCGGAGCGGCTCGAGGCTGTGGGTCGTGACCACGTGCGGGACGCCGTGCAGGAGTTTCGCCGTGTGGCCGGCGAAGTTGGCGTACCAGGTGTGGCTGTGCACCAGGTCCGTGCCCGCCGCGCCGGCGGCGATCGCCAGGTCGACGCCCATGGTCTGCAGGGCCGCGTTGGCCTCGGTCAGGGTCTCGGGCACCGGATAGGCGGTCACGCCCGGTTCGGTGCGCGGGGCGCCGAAGCAGTGCACCCGGACGTCCGCGAGGGCGCGCAGGTCACGGGTCAGATATTCGAGGTGCACCCCGGCGCCGCCGTAGACCTCCGGGGGGTACTCCCGGGTGATCAGGTCGACGCGGAGGTCAGGTTTCGAGGACGAGTCGGTCACGTCACGCACAATAGTGCGTCCGGCTGGCGCAAGAGGGCGCGGAATTATAGGTTCACGGGCATGGCTCCCAAGGTGCTCGCAATCGTTCTGGCAGGTGGCGAAGGCAAGCGCCTGATGCCCCTCACCGCGGACCGGGCCAAGCCCGGTGTCCCGTTCGGCGGCATCTACCGCATGATCGACTTCGTCCTGTCGAATCTGGCCAACGGCGGCTACCTCAAGATCGTCGTCCTCACCCAGTACAAGTCGCACTCCCTCGACCGCCACATCACCAAGACGTGGCGGATGTCGACGCTGCTGGGCAACTACGTCACGCCCGTCCCGGCGCAGCAGCGGCTCGGCCCGCGCTGGTTCGCCGGCTCGGCCGACGCCATCTACCAGTCCCTCAACCTCATCAACGACGAGAAGCCGGACTATGTCATCGTGTTCGGCGCCGACCACATCTACCGCATGGACCCGAAGCAGATGGTCAACGACCACATCGCCTCGGGCGCCTCGGTGACGGTGGCCGGCATCCGCCAGCCCAAGTTGATGTCCGACCAGTTCGGCGTCATCGACGTGGCCGAGGACGGCAAGCGCATCCGCGCCTTCCGCGAGAAGCCCAAGCAGGTCGACGGGCTGCCCGACTCCCCCGACGAGATCTACGCGTCGATGGGCAACTACGTCTTCAGCACCAAGGCGCTGTGCGAGGCCGTGTCCCTGGACGCGCAGAACCCGGACAGCAAGCACGACATGGGCGGCAACATCATCCCCATGCTCGTCGAGAAGGGCGAGGCCAACGTCTACGACTTCCGCGACAACGACGTGCCCGGCAGCACGGAGCGTGACCGCGGCTACTGGCGCGACGTGGGCACGCTCGACTCGTTCTACGAGGCGCACATGGACCTGATCGCCACGGTCCCGATCTTCAACCTCTACAACCACGAGTGGCCGATCTTCACCAACTACGGCTCCTGGCCGCCGGCGAAGTTCGTCCACGGCTACCAGGACCGGCAGGGCCGCGCGGTCGAGTCGATGATCAGCCCCGGCGTGGTGGTGTCCGGCTCGCTGGTCGAGCGCTCGGTCATCTCCCCCAACGTACGCATCAATTCCTGGGCCACCGTCTCGAGCTCGGTGCTGATGGAGGGCGTGCAGGTCGGCCGGAACGCGGTGATCCGCAACGCCATCATCGACAAGAACGTCATCGTCCCCGAGGGCGCCCGGATCGGCGTCGACCTCGAGGCCGACCGCAAGCGCTGGACGGTCTCCGACAGCGGCATCGTGGTCATCGGCAAGGGTCAGAAAGTCGAGCCCTGACCCGGCGGGCGCGGCGGCACGGGCGTCGAGACCACGAAGGAGCTCGACGTCCGGCCGTGCGGGAGGAACAGGTCGAGCACCGCGGCCAGGTCCTCCACGGCCGCCACGTGCACCTGGAGCAGGAAACAGTCCTCGCCCGAGATGCGATGACACTCACTGACCTGCGGGGTACGCGCGGCCAGCTCGGCGATCTTGCGTAGCTGCCCGGGTCCGGGGCTGATCCGGACCCAGGCGGCCACGGGCAGTCCCAGCGCGGCGGGGTCCACGTCGAGCCGGTAGCCGCGGATGACGCCCGTCTCCTCGAGCCGCGCCAGCCGCTCCCGCACGGCCGGTGCCGACATCCGGACCCGCCGGGCCAGCTCGGCGGCGCTGATGCGCGGATCCGCCCCGAGCTCGTCGAGCAGCCGCCGGTCGATCCCGTCGGGAAACCGTTTCGCCGTTCCGCTTTCCTTGTCGGCCATCCCCGGGCGCTCCCGCCTTCGATCGCTCATGGCCCTGCGCGTGTGGCCTTCCGAGAATAGAGGAATGTCAGTACGTCCACCGCCGCACGCGTACTTCGTCGTCAGCGCGATCTTCCACTACCTCGGCCCGGCGCTGGCCGTCCTCCTCTTCGCCCGCGTCGGCGTCCTCGGCGTGGCCTGGCTGCGTATCGCGACCGCGGCGCTGGTCTTCGTGGCGTGGCGCCGCCCGTGGCGGGTGCGCCTCGACCGCCCGGCCTGGCTGCTCCTGACGGCCTGGGCCACCGTGCTGGCCGCCATGAACAGCGTCTTCTACCTGGCCATCGACCGCCTCCCGCTGGGCACCGTCGCCGCGATCGAGTTCCTCCCGGTCGTCGCCCTGGCCGCCGCCTCCGCCCGCTCCTTCCGCAACGGCCTCGCCCTGGTCGCCGCGGTGGCCGGTGTCTGGCTGCTCACCGACGTCCGCCTCGTGTCGGAGCCCCTCGGCCTCCTCTTCGCCGCCGCCAACGCCGCGCTCTTCGCCGCCTACATCGTCCTGGGCCACCGCGTCGCCCGCGACGACCGGATGTCCGGCCTCGACGGCCTCGCCCTGTCCATGATCATCGCCGCGGTGCTCGCCCTGCCCCTCGGCCTCGGCGCGGCCGCTCCCGCCTTCGCCGACCCGATCCTCCTGCCGGCGGCCGCGGGCGTGGGCATCTGCTCGTCGGTCGTCCCGTACGTCGCCGACCAGCTCGCCATGGCCCGCCTGCCCCGGGCCACGTACGCCCTCATGATCGCCCTCCTTCCCGCCACCGCCACCGTCATCGGCGTCATCGTCCTCACCCAGATCCCCACGGCGGCCGAGATCACCGGCATCGTCCTGGTCGTCGCCGGCGTCGCCGTCCACCGCTCGCGACCCACCGAGTCCGAGCCGCACCGATCCCCGGCCCGAGAGACGAGCGAGCACCCGGCCGGGTCCGGGCCGCACCGATCCCCGGCCCGGGAGACGCCCGGGCCCCCGTCGGAGCCCGGGCCACACCGGTCCACGGCCCGGAGGACGAACGGGTGATGTCGCCGGCGGACCGCGCGACCGTTCGCGCGACGCGGGTGGCCCGTAACGCCCGGGTCACCATCTGGATCAGTTCCTGCGGCGCGTTGGTGCAGCCGAGCGCACCCCGCCGCCGGGCCTCCTCGACATGCTCGGACGAGCGCGAACCGGCGTAGATGATGAACGGCG
This sequence comes from Symbioplanes lichenis, assembly GCF_030709675.1. Taxonomy (GTDB): domain Bacteria; phylum Actinomycetota; class Actinomycetes; order Mycobacteriales; family Micromonosporaceae; genus Actinoplanes; species Actinoplanes lichenis. Next base: position 192,707 of record NZ_JAUZQD010000002.1, on the reverse strand, counting down.
TGCGGTCCCCGTCCCTCCGCAACTCGTCGAGCAGGGTGTATCCGGCGCGATCGTCCGGGGGCCGGCCCACCGAGCGGCCTTGCAGTCGCCGCTGCGTCCGTGTGTCGGGAACGGCGAGCGCCAAGGCATCGGCGACAGTGGTGGGATTCGTGGCGCCGGGCTGCTGTCCCGGCTGCGTCGCCACTGCGGCTCCCAGCGCAACGGCAGCCTCCACCTGCCGGCGCCGCGCCGATGCCTCCAGCCCGGGTGCTTTGAAGGACAGCTCACCGAGGTTGCTGAAGAAGTCCGACAGTGGGACGCGGAACCGGGAGGCGATCAGAAGCAGCAGAGCCGGCCACACCAGCACGCCGAGCAGGCCGGAGATCGCTGTCACCAGGCGGATGATCTGATCGGCCGTCACGCGCATCTCCCGGTCGGCACGGTGATCGCTCGAATCAACGCATGGTAGTGGCGGCGCGGGTCATCTCCGGCGGTTCTGTCGCCGGCGGGACAGTTCGGGGCGTCAGGGGTGGTCGCGGAGGGTTTCGGAGGGGGTGGTGCCGTAGCGGTCGCGGTAGGCGCCCGCGAAGCGGCCCAGGTGGGTGAAGCCCCAGCGGTGGGCGACCTCGCTCACGCTCACCTCGCCCCGGCCGGAGCGGGTCAGGTCGGCGTGGACGCCTTCGAGGCGGAGGCGGCGGAGGTAGGTGAGGGGTGGGACGCCGACGTGGCGGCGGAAGGATTCCTGGAGGACGCGGACGCCGACGCCGGAGATGGCGGCGAGTTCCTGGGCGGTGAAGGGGCGGCCGGGCTCGGCGTGCATGGCGTCGAGGGCGCGCTTGACCGTGCGGGGGCGGCGGGCGGTGGGGAGGTCGGGGGCGGTGTCGCCCGCGGGGTGTTCGACGGCGGAGGCCAGTGCGCTGATGGCCAGGTCGCGCCAGCGGCGCAGGAGCGGCGGGAGGCGGGAGAGGCCGTCCGGTTCGCGCAGCTCGTGGTGGAGGAGGCGGGCGAGGCCGAGCCAGCTGCGGCCGGGGCCGCCGGCCAGGCCGAAGGCGGGGCCGAGGCGGGGGCGGCCGCCGGGAACGTCCGGGGTGGACAGCTCGCGCTCGAAGGCGAGGCGTTCGACCTTGACGCTGATCAGGCGGCAGTCGGCGGTCCAGCGGGTCTCGACGTCGCCGGCGGGCTGGAAGACGGCGGCGCGGCCCGGGTCGGCGGTGACGGCGGCGCCGCGGTGGCGGGCGTGGACGGCGCCGGTGAGCGGGGCGAGGACGTGGTAGGCGGTGCGCAGGTCACCCAGGGCGATGCACATCTCGGCGCCGTAGCTGACCTCACCGATCGTGAGCGGCCCGGTCTGCACCACGTCGCCGGAGAAGGCGAAACCGTCCCGGGAGCCGGACAGCTCCGCCTCCAGGGGCCCGTAGAACATGCGGCGGCAGAACGCGCGGGCCTGCTCCACGTCGGTGGTGCGCAGGACCGCGCGTACAGCCGGCGCCGGCGTGTCCATCCGCCCACTGTAAACCGGCCGGGAGGCTTACGAGGGCCAGGCGAACTCCGTGACGGAACCGCTCGCGATGTCGACCTCGGCCAGCGGGGTGACCGGGTCGCGCCAGACCACGTAGCGGCCCTCGCGCAGGCTGTCGATCACCATGCTGAAGCGGACGCCGTCGCGCACGTAGCGGGCCCGGACGGCCGCGTGCGTACGCGTGGCGGAGTCCTCGACCGGGCTCACCTCGATCTCGTGTCCGTGCAGGCTGCCCGGCGTGTCGACGATCAGCGCGCCGATCCCCTGGCCGATGTTGAGCACGACGGTTCCCTGGCCCGAGGGAGCCAGAGTGTGGTGGGTGTGGCTCACTTGTCACTTCCCGAGGAAGAAGCCGAGGGGTTGTTGAAGCCGTCGAACGGCACGCCGAGGTAGGGGAACTTCTTCAGCAGCTTGGAGCTGACGTCCTTGGCCGACAGTCCCTGCTCGACCAGCGTCGCCGCGTCGTCGGGGGTGAACTTCTCGTCCACCAGGGGGAACGTGGCCCCGGCGATGGCGCGCAGCGAGATCGACACCACGTCGTCGGCGGGCCGGCGGCCGTTGGGGAAGCCGGCCAGGTCGCCGCCGATGATGCCGAAGGCGTTCTCCTCCTTGGCCGGCGGGATCACCGTGTTGAGGCGCAGCATGTCGGCCTGCGTGTCGCCGGTGTTGTTCTGGAAGTCGTCGATCAGCCCGTCCGGGATGCCGGTGAGCAGAATTGCCACCAGGTCGGCGCGGGCGGTCTTCGCCTTGTTGAGCTCGGCGAGGTTGTCGAACAGGCCCGGGTAGAGCACCGGCAGCAGCGCACCGAGCTCGGGCTGCTCGACGAACTCGGCGAAGCGCTTGTCCTCGGCCGGCGGCAGGCTGTTCCACAGGTCCTTCTGCGCCATCGGCACGATGACCTCGTTGAAGAGCGGGTTGCCCAGGCGCGACACCTGCACCTGCGGGCCGACGAAGACGTCGTTGTCGTCCTTGTTGCCGCGCACCTGCACCTGACGGCGGCTGGCGGAGGTCCAGACGCCGATGACGGCACCCGGGTCCCGGCCGCGGACCTTCTTCTTGCCGTCCTTGCGGACCATGTGCAGCGGGACCTGGATGGCGATGCTGTGCACGTTCATGCGGTCGGTCGCGTTGACGGCCGTACCGGCGCCCTTGAAAAGGTTTTGACCGATGAGGTGCTTGTCCTGGAAGGGACGCAGGGTGCCCAGGTCGAAGATGGCCCCGAGGTCGACGAAGAACGCGTCGGCCCGCTGGCCCGCGAAGACCTTCTCGCCGGTCTTGAGCTTGTGGACCGCGTCCTCGGCCAGCTTGTCGTAGTCCGGGATCGACAGCGGGCCCACGTTGCACGGCGGGCAGGGCAGCTTCTCGGCCAGCACGGTGTGCTTGCCGTGCGCGTCGACCTTGGTCACCGAATAGAACTGCCGGCGATTCCAGTTCTCGCTGTCCAGCGATTCGATCGGCCCGGTGTTGTAGAGGAACGTCCGGTCGTTGCGCAATTCCGTGCGGAAGCGGAACTGGTACGTGAGATCCGGCCGCCCGTCCCCGTTCGAGTCGACGTGGATCTCGTAAAGCACGTCGTCCCCGAACTCGAAGAAGTTCGGCCCGCTCGCGGGCAGCTGCAGCGGCACGTAGTTCGCGATCAGCGTGACCGTGTCCGGGTGGTCGGGGCTGACGAACGCGTACAGGTCGGAGCTGTCGGCGACCGGGTCCTTGCTGATCTCCGGCGCTTCGCGGTGCGAGGACATCAGCTCTCCTTCTTCGCGGCCTTGAGCAGGGTCTTCACCAGGTCCTTGTCGGTGATGACGACCTTGGACTCGCCGACGAACAGGTCGAACGTGCCCTTCTTCGCATCGCGCAGCGACAGCACCAGCGACTCGGCGTTCCCGGCGGCCGCGCTGTCGTTCTCCCCGGCGAGGCTCAGGCCCGCGACGCCCGCGGCCGAGGCCCCCACCCCGACGGCCGCGGCGATCGTGAGAACGCGGCGGCGCGACAGGCTGCTGCCCGCCCGGCTGCCGTAACGAACACGACTCATGCTCTGCCTTTCGTTCCGCGCGGTCCGCACCGGCCGCGCTTCTCCGAGGGTCATTCCGTCGTCGACAGCCACAAGTACGAGACGATCTCCACGAGAGTTCAAAGGTTTCTCCCAGGAAAGGTTTTCCACAGACAGTTGCCCGTTTTGCCGGATAATGCCCGCATGTCACTGACCCGCCGCGGCCTGCTGCTGGCCGCTGCCGCTCTGCCGCTCCCGATGAAGAGAACCGACTGGGCGGCCCTCGACCGTGCGATCGACGGGACGGTCGAACTGCCGGGCACCACGGGGTACGAGCGCAGCCGCACCCTCGTCGACCCGCGCTTCGACGGCGTCCGCCCGCCGGCCGTCGTCCGATGTGCCCACGCCGGCGACGTCGCCGAGACCGTCCGCTTCGCGCGCCGGTCCGGAGTGGCGATCGTCACGCGCGGCGGCGGGCACTCCTACACCGGCGACTCGACGTCGTCGACCGGGCTCGTCCTCGATCTGCGCCGGCTCGACGGGGTCACGCTCGACCAGGGCACGGCCACAGTGGGCGGCGGCGCCACGCTGATGAGTGTGTACAACACGCTCGGCGCGCGCGGGGTCTCCGTACCCTCCGGGTCCTGCGGGTCTGTCGGCATCGGCGGCGTCACGCTGGGCGGGGGCATCGGCCTGGCGGCTTCTGCGTACGGGCTCACCTGCGACGCCGTCCTGACCGCCGGCGTGGTCACGGCCGACGGGCGGCACCGCACCGTGGACAGTGCCCGCGAGCCGTCGCTCTTCTGGGCGTTGCGGGGCGGCGGCGGCGGCCAGTTCGGCGTCGTCACGGCGTGGCGCCTGCGCACCCATCCCGCCCCGGCGACGGGCACTTTCGTCCTCACCTGGCCGTGGGCCGACGCGGCCCGGGTCGCCACGGGCTGGCAGGCGCGAATCGCCACGGCCCCCGACGAGACGTGGTCGGCGTGTCAGTTCGCGTCGTCGGCGACGGGCGCCTTGTCCGTACGCGTCTCCGGGTCCGTCCTCGGCGGTGACGCCGACGCGGAGGCCGCCGCGCTCGTCCGCGCCGTGGGCCGCTCGCCCGCGAAGGCCGTCCTGGCCCGCCGGCCGTACCTCGACGTGGCTCACGACCGCGCGGGCTGCGACTCGGCGGCCACGTGCGCCGTCCGCTCGACCGAACTCGTGGGCAGCGAGATCTTCCGCCGCCCGCTGCCCGCCGCTGGGATCGCCGCCCTGCTGTCCGCCGTGGAACAAAGCGCCCGCACCCGCCGCCCCGGCGTGGCGAAGCTCAAGCGCATGACCGGCGCCGTGGCCCGCGTGGCCCCCGGCGCGACCGCCTTCCCGTGGCGCGGCGCGCACACGATGCTGCAGTGGCTCGTCGAGGACGCCCCGGCCGCCGACGCCTACGCCTGGATCGAGGCCGGCCATCGCACCATGGCCCGCTGGTCGGCGGGCCGCTACGTCAACTATCTCGAGCCGGACCCGCGCACGCTGCCGCTCTACCACGGCCCGCACCTCGACCGCCTGCGCCGCATCCGCGCGGCGGCCGACCCGGACCGGCTGTTCCGCTCGCGCTACGCCCTCTGACCCGGTGTCCGGATCTGTGGGATTCTGGTCGGCACGGACATGGCCCGGCGGCGGTCCGGACGGGAGGCTGGATCCCGCACCGCCGCTTCGAGGTCGACGGCGCGGACGAGGCCCGGCGCTTCCTGCAGGCGCGCGGCGTGCCCGAGGACAGCGTCCGCCGCGTGTGGCTCGCGATCGCCCTGCACACCACGCCCGGCGTCCCCGCGTTCCTCGAACCCGAGGTCGCCCTGGTCACGGCGGGCGTCGAGTACGACGTCCTGGGCATCGGCTACGACGACCTGACCGAGCAGGACCGCGCCGCCGTCACCGCCCTGCACCCGCACCCACTGGCGGCTCGCGGGCGACCTGGCCACCGCGTATCGCCGGGTGCACGTCGACAGCGACCCCGTCTTCCTCCGCGACGGCCCCGTCGTGACCTCGGCCGGCGTCACGGCGGGCATCGACCTGACCCTCGCCCTGGTCGAGGAGGACCACGGCGCCGGCGTGGCCCGCGCGGTCGCCCGGGAGCTCGTTGTCTTCCTCGCCCGCCCGGCCGGAGCCCCGCCCGTCACGTCGAGACGGTCCGGGTGGAGGCCGCCCAGATCCTCCTCGAGTCCGGCACCACCCCGGTCGAGGCCGTGGCGGCCGCCGCCGGCTTCGGCTCCGCGGAGACCATGCGCCGCGTCTTCCAGCAGCACCTGGGCGTCTCGCCGTCGACCTACCGGGCCCGCTTCCGCTCGGCCGCCGGGTGACATCATGGCCGGATGGAGGAGATCGTGGACGCCGCGCTCGAGCTCATCGCCGTCCCGTCGACGGCGGACCGGCCGGCGGAGCTGAAGCGGGCGCTCGACTTCGTGGTCGCGTACGCCGGGCCGGGGTTCGAGGTCGAGTGGTTCGAGTCGCACGGGAAGCCCAGCGCGCTGCTCTGGCCGTCCGGGCCCCGGCCCCGCTTCCGGGTGCTCCTCAACGGGCACGTCGACGTGGTCCCGGGCACCGGGGAGCAGTTCCACCCCACGATCAAAACCGGTCGCCTGTACGGCCGGGGCGCGCACGACATGAAGCTGGCCACCCTGGTCCTGACCGACGTGTTCCGGGAGCTGGCGCGCGAGGTCCCGTACCCCCTGGGGCTGCAGCTGGTCACCGACGAGGAGGTCGGCGGCTTCCACGGGACGGCGCACCAGATCGCCGAGGGCGTCGAGGCCGACTTCGTGGTCATCGGGGAGCAGAGCGCGCTCCGGGTCGTCAACGAGAGCAAGGGCATCCTGCAGATCCGCCTCCACGCGACCGGCCGCACGGCCCACGCCGCGTACCTGTGGAACGGCGACAACGCCCTGCTCACCTTGCACGCGGCGATCGGCCGGCTGCTCGAGCGCTATCCGCTGCCCGCGGCCGAGGAGTGGGTGACCACGGTCAACGTGGCGCGCATCGAGACGCCGAACACCGCCGTGAACCAGGTGCCGGGCGAGGCCACCGCGTGGCTGGACATCCGGTTCCCGCCCCAGGACAGCGAGCTGACCGGGAAGACGGCGGCCGAGCTGACCGCGTACCTGGAAAGCCTGTGCGGGGTGAGGGTGACCATCGACAACCTGGGCGCGCCGCACTGGGCCGACCCGCACGCGAGCGACGTGGCCCTCCTGCGGGCGGCCGCCCGCGACGCCGGCTTCAGCGGCGACCTGCTGCGCAAGCACGGCGCGGCGGACGGCCGCTTCTACTACGCGGCGGGCACGAACGCGGTCATCTTCGGCCCCGGCGGGGACGGCCTGCACGGCCCCGAGGAGTACGCCGACCTGGCCACCGTGGCGCCGTACCGGCAGGCCCTGACCACTTTCCTGCGCTCGCTGCAGGTCTCCGCCGTCCTCTGAGGTCGCCTTGTGTGATTCATGGTGCTGACCGGGCTGTTGTTCGGCCTGGTCGAGTACGGCGCCCGCGAGTGGTGGCTGGCCCCGGTGTGCGGCGTGCTCCTCGCGGTGCTCGCCGCCGTGATCGTCAGCCGGCGGCCGCGTCCGGCCCGTGCGGTCCCGCGTACGCCCTCCGAGCCCCTCAGCCTCCGCGAGCTCGAAGTGTTGCGGGCGCTCGCCGACGGCCGGTCCAACCGCGAGATCGCCGCCACCCTCTATGTGGCGCCCTGCTCTTCGCGCTCTTCCTCGGCGCGGCCTTCCTGCGCGGCGGGCCCGCGTCCACTCTGGAGGAGTGACCAGTGAGCTCGCGGCGAGCTACGACCCGCTCGGCGCGCACGTCGAGGATCCGTACCCGTTCTACGAGCAGGCGCGGCGCCGGGAGCCTGTGTTCTTCTCGCCGCGGCTGGACGCCTGGGTGGTCAACCGGTTCGCCGACGTGGACGCGATCCTCAAGGATCCGGCCGGGTTCTCGTCGGTCAACACGCTGCGCCCGTTCCGGGAGCTCTACCCGGCGACGCGCCGCGCTGGCCGATGGGTATCCGCCGACCATGTGACCTCCGACGCCGCGGTGCATCGGCGGCTGCGGGAGCCGTACGCGCGGCATCTGACCGCCGCCGGGCGCATCAAGGGCCTCGAGCCGGGGATCCGGGCGCGGGCCGCGGCGCTGGCCGGCACGTTCGCGGATGACGGGCGGGCCGATCTGGTGGCCCGGTTCTCGGGGCCGCTGCCCGCCGAGACCGCCGCCGGGGTGTTCGGGTTCGCGGCGGAGGACGTGGCGACGGCCCGGGAGGGCAGCGAGTGCCTGTTCGCCCTGGGCGGCAGCGACTGCATCGAGGCCGAGGAGGCGGCCGCCGCGCGGACCGTCGTCGCCTTCCAGCTGATGCTGATCGCGTACGCCCGGCGTCGTCGCGCCACGCCCACCGGCGACCTGATCAGCGACGTCGTCGCCGCGCTGGCCTGGTGGGGCGGCTGCCCGGGCCGGCCCCCGACCCCGGGCGCGGCATCCCGATCCGGCGGTCGATCAACGTCCGGGGGCCGGTCGCCCTCCCCCTGCGCTGGTGAAGGTCCGGTCAAGCGGCCAGAGCGGTGCGCAGGGCCCCGCGCACCGTGGCGGCCAGCTCCCGGTCGGCGCCCTGCCGCGTGCGGAAGCCGAGGGCGGCGGGCTGCACGGGCGGCAGGTCCGGGCGGGCGGTCAGCCCCTCCGGCGCGTCGCCGGTGTCGGCCAGCAGGGCCACGCCCAGCCCGGCGCGGGCGGCGTTGGTGACCCCCGCGGAATAACCGGCGTCGCAGACCACGTACGGGCTCATGCCCTGCGCGGTCAGCGCCTCCAGGGCGCGCTTGCGGAGCAGACAGGGCTGCTCGATCGCGACGACCGGCCAGGGCGCGCCGGGCGCCGGCTGCTTGAAGGCCGGCGCGGCGTACCAGGTCAGCGGCAGCGACCCGACCGGCTCGGTGACCGCGCCCGAGACCTCGGACATCGCCACGGCCAGGTCGAGGGTGCCCCGGTCGACGGCCTCGTCGAGGCGCGCGGTGCGGTCGACGCGGAAGCGGACCTCCAGCCCGTCGAGGGCGGCCGTGACGATCGGCAGGATGAGATCGGCGGCGTGCTCGGTCGTCCCCACGGTGACAGTCGTCACGACGGGCCGCACCAGGCGGCGGACGGCGTCGTCGTGGGCCGTCAGGATCCGCCGGGCGTCGGCCAGGAGCAGCTGACCCTCGGCGGTGAAGGCGGCGCCCCGGCCCCGGCGCTCGACGAGGGGCCGGCCGACCGCCTTCTCGAGGCGCCGGACGTGCTGGCTCACGGCCGGCTGGCTCAGGCACAGCGCCTCGGCGGCGCGGTGGAAGCCCCCGCAATCGGCCACGCCGACGAGGCTGCGCAGGGCCACGATGTCGAGTACAGGTCCCATGACCGGGACGCTAGCAACCGATTGATAACAGACTGTTGTCGATGACGATCGCGGATCGTTGTTGGACGCGGGCGGGCGCGGGCGGACAGGATCACAGCATGAGCGACCAGTGGAACGAGCCCGAGGGGATCAACCCGCGCGGCACCGTCGTCGTCGCGGCGGGGCGGGGTGAGACCCCCGAGGTGTACGCGCGGTTCGGCCGCCGCCTCGCCGCCGACGCCTACCGGGTCCGGGTGCTGCCCGACGTCACCACCGACCTGACGGCGAGCTTCGCGGCGGCGGAGAAGTTGTTGCTGAGCGACATTGGCCCGCACGTGGTGATCGGCTCGGACACGGGTGCGCTGTTCGCGCTGGCGCTCGCCGCCCGGGGCACGCCGGGGCTCGACGGTCTCGTGCTGGCGGGGCTGCCGGCGTCGCGCCGGGCGCCCGCCTTCGGGATCGACCTGGGCGGCCACGAGGCGAGCCCGCAGGCGTGGGCCGAGGCCGACATCGAGGCGCGCACGGCCTGCCCGAACCACCAGCGCGTGCTGAGCGGCGCGGGCAGCCTCTCGTCGGCCCCGGTTCCGGCCGAGCTGGCGGGGGAAACCGAAGCGATCGGCGTACCGGTGCTGGGCCTGCACGGCAGCGCCGACCTGATCAGCCCGCTCGCGCAGGCCCGCGGCCGCTACCCCGCTGGCCCGGTCGCCGCGCTGACCGTCATCGAGGGCGGCCGCCACGACATCCTCAACGACGTGACCCATCGCACGGTCGCCGCGCTGGTCGTGCAGTTCCTGGAGCGCCTCCGGTTGGGCACCGATCTTCCCGCGATCGCGGTTGCGGCATGAGCGACCGCACCGAGCGACACGGCCGTGAGCCGCACGATGACCCGCACCGCGAGGGCCGGGAGGGCATGCCCCGGGGAAACAGCATGAGGCGCCTGGTCATCATCGGGGCGGGCGCGGTCGGGGCGTCGCTCGCCGCCGAGCTGCACACCGCGGGCCGGGACGTGCTGCTGGTCGCGCGCGGCGCCCAGCTCACGGCGCTGCGGTCCGGGCCCCTCACCTATGTACGTCCCGACGGGCCCCGCCCCGTGCGACTGCCCGTGGCGGCCGGTCCCGGCGACGTCGAGCTGCGCGAGGGCGACGTCCTCGTGCTCGCGGTCAAGAGCCAGGACACCGAGGCCGCCGTACGCGCGTGGGCCTGGCGCCCCGTCAAGCGCACCGACGGCAGCACCGGCCTCGCGGGCACCGACCTCCCGCTGCTGACCGTGCAGAACGGGCTGGCCAACGAGCGGGCCGCCCTGCGGTTCTTCGCCGAGGTGATCGGGGCCGTGATCTGGATCCCCGCCCAGTACACCGAGGCCGGCACGGTCCTCTCCCCCGGCGCCCCGGTGCCCGCCGTGCTCTGGCTCGGCTCGACCGCGCGCAGTGCCGTCGCCGCCGCCGAGCTGCGGGCCGGCGGGTTCGACGTGCGGGAGGTCGCCGACATCGCCCCCTACAAGGCCGGCAAGCTCCTCGGGAACCTCTACAACGGCCTCGACGCGCTCTACGGCGGCTCCGAGCTGCGTGAGCGGGCCCTCGCCGAGCTGCGGCGGGAGGCCCGGGAGGTGTTCGCCGCCGCGGGCGTCGCCGTCGAGACCCCGGACACCGGCGACTTCCACGTCGCCGAGCTGCCCGGGTACCCGCGCGGGCACAACTCCACGTGGCAGAGCCTCGCCCGGGGCGCCGCCCCCGAGACCGACTACCTGCACGGCGAGGTCGTGCTCCTGGCCCGGCTCTCCGGCGCCGAGGCGCCCCTGAACGCAGCGATCCAGGCCCGGGTGCAACGGGCGTACGCGGACGGGGTCGCCGCCGGATCGCTGGACGACGCCGACCTGCTCGCCACGCTCCCGGCCCTGGCCGACCGCCGTGCGGAGGTGCTGGTGACGGCGGCCGAGCTCCACCGGCGCCTGGCCGGGCCGCAGCCGCCGGTGCTGCTCGACGTCCGGTGGGCCCTCGGCGACCCGCACGGCGAGGAGCACTACCGCGAGGGTCACCTGCCGGGCGCGGTCTACGTCGACCTCGACACCGAGCTGGCCGGGCCGCACGAGCCCGGCGCCGGGCGCCACCCGCTGCCTGACGTCGCCGACCTGCAGGCCCACACGCGGCGCTGGGGCATCACCCGCAGCCGGGGCGTCGTCGTCTACGACAACAGCGGCGGTCTCGCCGCCGCCCGCGCCTGGTGGCTGCTGCGCTGGGCCGGGATCACCGGCGTCCGCATCCTCGACGGCGGTCTCGCGGCCTGGGCAGCCGAGGGCTTCGCGCAGGCGACCGGCACTGCCGCGCCGCAGCCGCCGAGCCAGATCACGCTCTCCCCCGGGCACCTGCCGACGCTGACCGCCGACGAGGCCGCCGCGCTGCCGGCGACCGGGGTGCTGCTCGACGCCCGGGCCGGCGAGCGCTACCGCGGCGAGGTGGAACCGATCGATCCCCGAGCCGGGCACATCCCGGGCGCGGTGAGCCGGCCCACCGGCGAGAACCTGGTCGCGGGGGACGTACCCGTGTTCCGGCCGGACCTTTCGGAAAGGTTCGCCGACCTGGCGGGCGAGCGGGTCGGCGTCTACTGCGGCTCGGGCGTGACCGCCGCCCACGAGATCGCGGCGCTGGCCGTCGCGGGCATCGACGCCGCGCTCTATCCGGGCTCGTGGTCGGCGTGGAGCTCGGACCCGGACCGCCCGGTGGAGACGACACCGTGACGGCTCCCGGGTGGCTGGCGGGGACCGGCGTGGCGTTCAGTGTGGACGCGGACGTGCGGGCGTCGCGGCGTACCGACCGATCGGGTTGGTCTCCCCCCGGCGAGCCGGCGGCGGTCGTCTTCCCGGCGGACCCCGCGGAGGTCCAAGCCGTCCTGCGGGCGGCCCACACGGCGGGTACGCCCGTCGTGCCCCGCGGCGCCGGCACGAGCATGACCGGCGCGGCCACCGCGGGCGCCGGCACCGTGGTCCTCGACCTGTCCCGGATGAACCGCATCCTGGCGATCGACCCTGTCGACGGCGTCGCGGTCGTCGAGCCGGGCGTGATCACCGCCGACCTGGACCGGGCGGCGGCGGAACACGGCCTCGGGTACGCCCCCGACCCGGCCAGCTTCGAGATCTCCACCATCGGCGGCAACATCGCGACCAACGCGGGCGGGCTGCGCTGCGCCAAGTACGGCGTCACCCGCGACTCCGTCCTCGGCCTCGACGTGGTCCTGGCCGACGGCCGCCGGATCAGCACCGGCACGGCCACGGTCAAGGGCGTCGCCGGCTACGACCTGACCGGCCTCTTCGTCGGCAGTGAAGGCACCCTCGGCGTCGTCGTCGGCGCGACCCTGCGCCTGCGCGTGATCCCGCCCGCCCGGGCCACCGTCGCCGCCGCCTTCCCGGACGCCGGCGCGGCCGCCACGGCGTGCGCCCGCCTGCCCGTCCAGCCGGTGCTGGCCGAGCTCCTCGACGCCGCCACGATCGCCGCCATCGACGCCGCGACCGGCTCCACCCTGGCCGCCCGCGGCGGCGCACTGCTCATCGTCCAGACCGACGGCGCCGGCGAGGGCGAGCTGGTGGCCGCCGCCCTGGCCCCCACCGCCACCTCCGTCGAGGTCAGCACGACCGGCACCGACCTGCTGGCCGCCCGCCGCCAGGCCCTGCCCGCGATCGAGCGCCTCGGCCGGGTGCTGATCGAGGACATCGCGGTCCCCCGCTCCCGCGTCGCCGAGGCCATCGCCGGCATCACGGAGATCGCCGCCACCCACGACGTCCGCATCTGCACCCTCGCCCACGCCGGCGACGGCAACGTCCACCCCCTCATCGTCACCGACCCCGCCGAGCCGGGCATCCCGCCCGCCGCCGCGGCCGCCGCCGACGCCATCTTCGACCTGGCCCTCAAGCTCGGCGGCACGATCACCGGCGAGCACGGGGTCGGCACGCTGAAACGCGAGTGGCTGGCGGCCGAGCTGGGCCCGGTCCAGCACGCCCTGCAACGCGGCCTCAAAGACCTCTTCGACCCGCGCGGCATCCTCAACCCCGGCAAGGTCTTTCCTTCCGGCTCTCCCACCCCGGCTCTACCTTTTCGATAGGAGAAGGGGATACTCTCGGCGCATGGCTGAGCTTGTCTTTCACTGGTTCCTGCCCACCAACGGCGACAGCCGGGACATCGTCGGCGGCGGGCACGGGACGCCCGTCGGATCCGCCGGGGGCATCCGGCCGCTGAGCATCGGCTATCTCGGGCAGATCGCGCGCAGCGCCGAGCAGCTCGGCTTCGCCGGGGCGCTGACGCCGACCGGGGCGTGGTGCGAGGACGCCTGGCTGACCACGGCCATGCTGAGCGAGGTGACCGAGCGGCTCAAGTTCCTGGTGGCGTTCCGGCCGGGGCTGATCTCCCCCACGCTCGCGGCGCAGATGGCGTCGACGTTCCAGCGGCTCAGCGGCAACCGGTTGCTGCTCAACGTGGTGACGGGCGGGGAGTCGCACGAGCAGCGGGCGTACGGGGACTTTCTCGACAAGGACGCGCGCTACGCCCGTACGGCGGAATTCCTCAGCATCGTGAAAGCCCTGTGGCGCGGCGAGACCGTGGACCACCAAGGCGAGCACCTGCGCGTGGAGGGCGCGAAGCTGAGCCGCCTGCCCGACCCGGTGCCCGAGGTGTACTTCGGCGGCTCGTCGAAGGCGGCGGGCCCGGTGGCGGCCGATCACGCCGACGTCTATCTGACCTGGGGCGAGCCGCCCGCGCAGGTCAAGGACAAGCTCGACTGGATCCGGACGCTCAACCCGGGCCTGCGCTTCGGCATCCGCCTGCACGTGATCGCCCGCGACACCGGCGAGGCGGCGTGGGCCGAGGCGGAGCGGCTGCTGCGCGGCATCTCGCCGGCCGACATCGCCAAGGTGCAGGAGGGGCTGCGGCGCAGCGAGTCGGAGGGGCAGCGCCGGATGCTCGATCTGCACGGTGGCAACCGCGACGGGCTGGTCGTGAGCCCGAACCTGTGGGCGGGCGTCGGGCTGGTCCGCGGCGGCGCGGGGACGGCCCTGGTGGGCAGCCACACCGAGATCGCCGACCGCATCGAGGAGTACGCCGCCCTCGGCATCACCGAGTTCATCCTGTCGGGCTATCCGCACCTCGAGGAGGCGTACTGGTTCGGCGAAGGCGTCCTGCCCGAGCTGCGCCGCCGGGGCCTGTGGCGCCACCCGGCCGGCGACGTGGGCACGACGGCGGCGAGCGTCCCCTTCGCCGGAGTCGCCCGCTAGGGGCGCATCCGGGTCAGCCAGTCGGCGATCAGGGCGCAGCACAGCTCCCGCTGCTCGGAGACGATGTTGTGCCCGGCCGCGTCGAGCACGGCGAACGACGCCCGGGGATAGTGCCCGACGCGGCGCCACGCGTCCGACCAGCCGACGACGTCGTCCTGCCGGCCGGTGATGTGCAGACTCGGCTGCACGAAGGGTGCGGCGTCCTCCGGCTCGCGGTCGAGCGCGTACCTCTGCGCGATGCGGCCCAGGGCGTCCTGGTCGGCGCCCTCGATGCCGGGCAGGACGTGGTCGAGGAAGGCCCGGGCGTCGGCGGCCGACTCGACGACGGCGTCCTCGCGATAGGTGGCGAGGTGGGCGCCGAGCAGCGGCTCGATCTCCGGCGCGCGGTGGAGCACCGTGCGGGGCGGGACGGCCCGCTCGGCGCGCGGTGCGACGAAGACGCCGGCGACGGTGGCGAGCCCGAGCACCTGCGGGCGCAGCGCGTGGGCGACGTGACGGGCGATCATGCCGCCGAACGAGTTGCCCAGCACGGCGAAGGGCTCGTCACCGAGGCGCGCGCGGATCTCGTCCGTCACCGCGTCGGCGACCTCCTGCGCGCTGCTGATCGCCCCGGCCGGGGTGCCGGTGGCGCCGGGCAGGTCGAGATAGACGCGGCGCCACGGGCCGGAGCGGGCGAAGGCCGGATCCAGCGGGAGCAAGCTCCGGTGGTCGAGACCGAAGCCGTGGAGAAGCACCACCGGGGTGCCGGAACCTGTCTCATGCGCGAACACCGGCCCAGGCTACGGGCCGGCGGCGCGGGTGGCGCAGTCGCCCGGACCCGCCTCGCTAAATCGGTTGCGACGGGGTGCGGTGGCCGGTAGACCTGCTGCGACACGTCCGGACGATGCGGAAGGAGGCTGAACGATGTCCCGTACGTTCCTCACTCCTGGAGTTGGCTGTGACCCTCGACCTGCGCCCGATCACCGGGCCGGATGAGATCGATCTCTTCAACGCTTTCCCGTACGTCCTCAACCGTGAAGTGGCCGGCGACCTCGAAGCCGGCCGCCGTCATCACCACTGGCTGTGGCTCGCCCTCGACGGTGACCGGCCGGTCGCCCGCGCCGGCTTCTGGTCGCGCCCCGGCGACCCCGAGCCGTTCTGCCTCGACATCTTCGACCTGACCGACCCCGGCGCCGGGGTGGCACTGCTGGAGAAGGCGCTCGCCACGGCCGGCCGGCCGGAGCAGTACCTGCGGTTCGTGCCACCGGACTGGCACGACGACCCGGAGGCTCGGCGCGAGACCGAGCTGCGGCTGGACGCGATGGCGCGTACCGGGGCGAAGCTGCTCGTCGAACGCCTGCGTCTGCAATGGGAACCCGGCACGCCGATCGCCCCGCCGTCGGGCCGGCTGCTCTTCCGGGAGCCGGCCGGCGCCGACGAGCTGCTCGGCCTGATGGTCCGGGTGCTCGACGGCACGCTCGACGCGCACAGCCGCGACGAGCTGACCCGCATGACACCGCAGGAGCAGGCCCGCACCCAGTACGACGAGGAGCTGTCCCGCTACGTGGGCCCGCGCGACCGGTGGCGGGTCGCGACCCTCCCGGACGGCTCACCGGTCGGTTTCGTGATCCCCTCGCACAACGGGTACAACCACGTCCTCGCGTACATCGGCGTGGTCCCGGAGTTCCGCGGCCGCGGCCTGGTCGACGACCTCCTCGCCGAGGGCACCCGCCTCCTCGCCGCCGACCACCCGCCGCGCATCCGGGCGTCGACCGACCTCGGCAACGTCCCGATGGCGAAGGCGTTCGCCCGCAACGGCTACGCCGTCCACGAACGCCAGCTCGACATGATCTGGCCCTGACCCGCGGCCGGCCGGCTACCCGTACCACTCCTTCGCGAGCAGCTCGTACGACCGCACCCGGTCGGCGTGGTCATGAGTGATGGTCGTGATCAGCAGCTCGTCGGCGCCCGTCACTCGCTGCAGCGTGCTCAGCCGGCCGGCCACCGTGGCCGGGGACCCGACGAACTGGGTCGCCGTCCGGTCCGCCACGAGCTGCCAGTCGTCGTCGGTCCAGGCGGCGTAGAGGTCCTCGGCCGGCGCCGGGAAGGGGATCGCGCCCCGGCCGGTGCGGATGCTGTGCACCCAGGCGGCGTAGGGCGACGCGAGCCGGCGGGCCGTCTCGTCGTCGGCGGCCACCACGACGTCGGCCGAGACCATGACGCGCGGGGCCGGCAGGACGCCGGGCCGGAACGCGTTCCGGTACGCGGACACCGCTTCCAGCACGCTCGCCGGCGCCACGTGGTAGTTGGCGGCGAAGGGCAGGCCGCGCTCCCCGGCGATCCGCGCGCTCTCGCCGCCGCTGCTGCCGAGGAGCCAGATCTCCAGGTCGGCGCCCTCGCCCGGCACCGCCCGCGCCTCGTTGCCCTCGGCGTCGCGGATCGGGCCGGCCAGCAACGCCTGGATCTGGTCCAGCACCTCGCTGAAATCGGTTCCCGGACCGCCCAGCAGCGACGCGAAGAGCCGGCTGCGCGCGGACGCCAGCAGCGGCGCGAACGAGAACGGTTTCGGGATCAGCAGCCCGTCGACGACCTGTTCCTCCTGCACGGGCGGCGGGGGTGGCGGACCGGCGACGACATCGGTCCGCTTCTGCGCCGATCGGCCCAGCCCCAGATCGAAGCGCCCGGGGTACAGCGCGTCGAGCAGCCCGAACTGCTCCACGATCGCCAGCGGGGTCAGATAGCCGGTCTGCACGGCCCCCGATCCCAGCCGGATGTGCGACGTGGCCGCGGCGATCTGCCCGAGCAGCAGCGCCGGCTGCGAGCTGGCCACGCCCGCGGTGAGATGGTGCTCGGCCACCCAGTAGCGGGCGTAGCCGGCCTGCTCGGCCTGACGGGCCAGATCCAGCGTGCGGCGCAGGGCGTCGCCCGCATCGCCGCCGGCCACCAGCGGAGCAAGGTCCAAAATAGACAGGGGTACGGTCACAGCGCGCCTCCCAGCGGCCGGCTCGGCACGGATCGGCGCAGCTCCGGCGCGATCTCGCTCTGGAACAGTTCGAGGGTCTCGCGGTGCTGATCGGTGGTCAGCCCGTCGGCGTCGGCGTGCAGGTGCATCACCTCGTGGCCGAAGACCGCGTGATAGCGCAGCACCTTCTCGACGATCTGCTGCGGGCTGCCCACGAGGATCGAGCCGCGCTCGACGGCGTCCTCCAGCGACGTGAAGACCCGGTGGGGGAACAGCGCCTGCCGCCGCTCGAAGATGGGCCGGTAGACGGCCAGTGCCTCCTGCGACGTCCTGGCCGCGTAGTAGCCGGCCGACCCGGCGCCGACCAGGGCCCGCGCGGGGTCGTGCCCGTAGTGCGCCCAGCGTTCGCGGTAATGGGCGATCAGGGCGGCGTACGGCTCGATGGGGTTGGTGACGTTGGCCGAGAACAGCGGGTCGCCGTACCGGGCGGCGAGGTCGGCCGACGCCTCGCTGGTGGCGCTGCCGTGCCAGACCCGGATCGGCTGCTGCAGCGGCCGGGGCCAGACCTCGGCGTCGGTCAGCGATGGCCGGAAGCGCCCCGACCACGTCACCTTGGGCTGCCGCCACAGCTGCCGGAAAAGCTCGTAGGACTCGCGGTTGCGGTCCCACTGGTCCTCGGCGGTGACGTGGAAGAGCCGGGCCTGCGCGGCGCCGTTGCCCTTGCCGATGATGAGCTCGAGGCGCCCGCCGGAGAGGTTGTCGAGCGTGGCGTAGTCCTCGTAGGCGCGGACCGGGTCGAGCAGGCTCAGCGTGGTGACCGCCGTGAAGAGCCGGATCCGCGAGGTCAGCGCCGCGATGTGGCTGAGCACGACGGGCGGTGAGGAGGAGACGAACGGGCGTTCGTGGCGCTCGCCCACCCCGAAGCCGTCGAAGCCGAGCTCCTCGGCCAGCAGCGCGTTGCCGACGACCTCGCGGAAGCGGGCGCGGCTGCCGTGGTCCTGGTCCGGCTGGGCGATGAGCGTGATGAGCAGGAACTTCACGCGAGCCCCAGGTGGCCGCGGAGCGTGCCGGACTCGTAGTCGGTGCGGAAGACGCCGCGCTCCTGCAGCAGTGGCACCACGGTGTCGACGAACTCGTCGAGCCCGGTGGGAGTCAGGTGCGGGACGAGGATGAAACCGTCACAGGCGCCCGTCTGCACGTACTCGTTCAGTTGCGCGGCGACCGTCGAGGCCGTGCCGATGAACGACTGCCGCCCGGTGACCTCGATGATCAGCTCGCGGATGGAGAGGTTCTTCGCGTCCGCGCGGGCCCGCCATTCGGCCGCGGTCCGGTGCCGGTCGTGGGTCTGCGCGGTTCGCCCCTGGATGATCGTGTTCTCGTCGTCGAGGGGGTCGACCTCGGGCAGCGGGCCGTCGGCGTCGTACGCGGACAGGTCACGGTTCCAGACCTGTTCCAGCAGCAGGATGGCCGTCTGCGGGCTCACCTGCTGCCGGCGGATGTGGTGCGCCTTCTCCTGCGCGTCGGCCTCGGTCTCCCCCAGCACGTACGACACCCCGGGGATGATCTTCAACGAGTCCGGCGACCGCCCGTACCGCGCGAGCCGGCCCTTCACGTCCCGGTAGAACTCCCGGCCGTCCTCCAGTTCGTGGTGGCGCGAGAAGATCGCGTCGGCGCGCGAGGCGGCGAGCTCCCGGCCGCCGTCGGAGTCGCCCGCCTGCAGGATGACGGGATGTCCCTGCGGGCTGCGCGGCACGGGGAAGCGCCCGGCGATGTCGAACTGCGGGCTGCGGACCGTGAACTGCCCGGTGTCGGCGAAGAAGCCGCTGTCCCGCACCGGTTCCAGCGCGTTCCAGGAGTCCCACAGCACCCGGGCGGCGTCGATGAACTCGCCGGCCCGCGTGTACCGGTCGGCATAGTCGAGGAAGCCGCCGCGCCGGAAGTTCTCCCCGAAGAACGGGCCGGACGAGGTGACGACGTTCCACGCCGCCCGCCCGCCGGACAGGTGGTCGAGGGTGGCGAGCTGACGGGCCAGCTCGTACGGCTCGTGGAAGGTCGCGTTGAGCGTCCCCGCCAGCCCCAGATGCGTGGTGACCGCGGCGAGGGCCGAGAGCACGGTCAGCGTGTCGGGGCGGCCGACGACGTCGAGGTCGTGGATGAGGCCCCGCTGTTCGCGCAGCCGCAGGCCCTCGGCGAGGAAGAAGAAGTCGAACTTGCCGCGCTCGGCCGTCCGGGCGAGGTGCACGAACGAGTCGAACTCGATCTGGCTGCCGGCGGCGGGATCGCTCCACACCGTCGTGTTGTTCACGCCGGGAAAGTGGGCGGCGAGGATGATCTGCTTGGGCAACGTCTTGTCAGGCAACGGAGATTCCCTCCGACGAGTAGCGGTTGACGGCGACGGGCAGTCCCAGGCGGGTCCGCAGATCGCCGGGCTCGTAGGACGTACGGAAGAGACCGCGGTCCTGCAGCACCGGCACCAGCAGGCGGGTGATCGCCTCCAGGTCCCACGGCAGGGCCCCGGGCCGCAGCCGGAAGCCGTCGACGCCGGCGGCCCGCCAGGCGACCAGCAGATCGGCCAGCTGCTCGGGCGTGCCGGTGACGATGAGCGCGTCGGACTGCCACGGCGTCAGCTCGTCGAGGCGCGCGCGCCGGGCGACCGCCCCCGTCGCGTGGTCGTCGAGGAAGACCACCAGATCGGCGAAGACCTTGAGCGACGGGTCGAGCGCCTGCACGATCGCGCCGGCCTCCTCCGCGGACGACGGCGTCACGAAGACCACATCGGCGCTGCGCGCGGCGAAGTCGTACGGGACCGGGGCGTGCGCCAGCGCGGCGACGACCGGCTGGCCCTGCGGCGGCCGGGGCACGATGGCCGGCCCCTTGACCGAGAACCACTTGCCCGCGAAGTCGATGTAGTGCAGCTTGTCCCGGTCGACGAACCGGCCGGTGGCGACGTCGCGGATGATCGCGTCGTCCTCCCAGCTGTCCCAGAGCCGCCGCACCACCTCCACCGCGTCGGACGCCTCGTCGAACAGGTCCCAGACGCCCTCGCCCTCGAGCGGCACCGTCCGCCGCCCGAGCAGCCGGTCCTCCCCCGGCCGGGCGGACACGCGGGCCTGCCAGCCGGCCCGGCCGCCGCTGACGTAGTCGAGCGTGGCCAGCGCCGACGCCAGGTGGAAGGGCTCGGTGTGCGTGGTCGTGGCCACCGGCACCAGCCCGACGTGCCGCGTCACCGGCGCCACCCGCGACGCGACGAGCACGGCGTCGAGGCGCCCGTTGATCTCGCCCGGCGCGGCGGACGGCGGCCCGAACGTGTCCTCGAACGTCACGAAGTCCAGCAGCCCGGCCTCCGCCTCCCGCACCAGGCGCACCCAGTGCTCGGGGGTGAAGACGGCCGCCGGATCGAGCGGGGAGGTCCGCCACGCGGCGGGATGCCAGCCGAGCCCGTCGAGGGCCACGGCGAGCGGGAACGGGGACGTCATGACAGGACCTCCAGAGTTGGTACGGCCGCCAGCAGCGCGCGCGTGTATTCGTGGGCCGGCGTGGTGAACACCTCGGCGGCGGTGCCGTGCTCGACCACCCGCCCGCCGCGCATGACGAGCACGCGGTCGGCGAGATGGTGGACGACGCCGAGGTCGTGGGAGATGAAGAGCAGGGCGGTCCCGTCGCGTTCGCGCACGTCCGCGAGCAGATCGAGCACCTGCGCCTGCACGGACACGTCGAGCGCGGAGACCGGCTCGTCGCAGACGATCAGGCTGGGGCGCGGGGCGAGGGCGCGGGCGATCGCCACCCGTTGCCGCTGCCCGCCGGACAGCTGCCGCGGATAGCGATCCACGACGTCCTTCGTGAGGCCGACGCGTTCCAGGAGCGGGAGCACGTCCCCCCGGGAAGGACCTGCCTCGGCGACGATCCGCCCGACGGTCCAGCGCGGGTCGAAGGACGATAGCGGATCCTGCGAGATGAACTGCATCCGCCGCCGCAACGGCCGGCGCCGGCGCTCGGCGACACCCGACCACGGCGCCCCCTCGAAGGTGACCTCGCCGCCGTCCGGCGCGACGAGCCCGAAGAGCAACTGCGCGACGGTCGTCTTGCCCGAGCCCGACTCGCCGACCACGCCGACGATCTCGCCCCGGCCGACGGTCACGCCGACGTTGTCGACCACGGTCTGTTTCCCGTACGTCTTCCGCAGTCCCGCCGCCCGCAGCACCACGCTGGCCCGGGGCTCGGCCGGCGGGCGCGGGCCCAGTGCCGCTGCCGCGACCAGCTTGCGCGTGTACGGATGCCGGGCGCCCGTGAGCAGCGCCGCCGCCGGCCCTTCCTCCACGACGACGCCGTCCTTCATGACCAGCACCCGATCGGCCAGCCGCGACACGACCGCGAGATCGTGGCTGATGAGCAGCAGCGTCTCGCCCGCCTCCCGCCGCTCGGCCAGCAGCCCGAGGATCTGCGCCTGCACGGTCACGTCGAGTGCCGTCGTCGGCTCGTCGGCGATGAGCAGCGGCGGCCGGGCGGCGATGGCCGACGCGATGAGCGCCCGCTGCCGCAGCCCGCCGGACAGCTGATGCGGGTACTGCCGCGCCCGCCGCTCGGGCTCCGGCACGTGCACCTCGGTGAGCAGCGCTTCCGGCGTCTCCCGGCGCCGGTGGACGCGCAGGACCTCGGCGATCTCCGCCCCGACGGTCCGCAGGGGATCGAGAGACACCAGCGCGTCCTGCAGCACCAGCCCGGCGAAGCCGCCCCGCACGCTCCGCCACTGTTTCTCCCCGAAGCCCCGCGCGTCCACGCCGGCGACCGTCAGCTCGGCCGCCGTCACCGTGGCGCCGGGCCCGGCCAGCCCGGCCAGCGTGCGCGCGGTGACGCTCTTGCCCGACCCCGACTCCCCCACGATCGCCACGCACTCGCCGGCCTCGATGGCGAAGCTGATCCCCCGTACGGCCCGCACCTCGCCAAAGCTGACGTGCAGGTCCTTGACGCTCACCAGCGTGGTCATCGGGCGGCCCTTCCCTCGAAGCGGCGCTGCCAGTGGCGGCCCACGACGGTGAGCGAGACGACGGTGAGGGTGACGACCAGCCCGGGCAGCACCGACGCCCACCAGGCGATCCGCAGGTAGCCCCGGCCGTCGGAGAGCATCGCGCCCCACTCCGGCGACGGCGGCTGCGGTCCCATGCCGAGAAAGCTCAGCCCGGCCGCGACCAGCACCGCCTCGCCCAGCCCGATCATGGCCAGCACCGGGACCGGGCCGAGCACGTTGGGCAGCACGTGCCGCAGCACCAGCCGGGCGCGGCTGTCCCCGAACGCCACCGCCTGCGTCACGTAGCCCGCCCGCCGCACCACGAACGTCTGCGCGCGCACCACCCGGGCGTAGTGCGGCATCGTGGCCACCCCGATCGCGATGATCAAGCTGGTGGTCCCCGTCCCGGCGATCGCGATGAACAGCAGCGCGAGCAGGATCAGCGGGAACGCCGACAGCGCGTCGATGCCGCGGCTGAGCGCCTCGTCGGCGTACCGGTGCGAGAGCCCGGCCAGGACGCCCACCAGCACCCCGGCGAGCACCGCGAGCAGCGTGGCGGCCGTCCCGATGGCCAGCGAGTGGCGGGCGCCGTGCACGACCCGGTCGAGGACGTCGCGGCCGAGCTGATCGGTGCCGAACCAGTGGGCCGCGCTGGGCGCCTGCAGGACGTGCAGCGGATCGGCGCGCAGCGGATCGCCCGCCAGCACCGACGGCCACACCACCGCCAGCGCCGCCACGGCGAGGAAGCCGCCCGCGACGGCGACGCCCGGTCGGACGACCATGTCAACTCCTCCGCAGCCGCGGGTCGACGACGAGGTAGGCGAGGTCGGCCACGGTGTTCAGGACCACGTACACGGTGGCCGACAGCACCACGACGGCCAGGACCACCGGCATGTCCTTGCTGGTCACGGCAAGCAGGGTGACCGAGCCCAGCCCCGGCCGCCCGAACACCGACTCGATGATCACCGCGCCGCCCAGCAGGACACCGAACAGCCAGCCGGCCAGCGCGATCGCCGGCAGCAGGGCGTGCCGCAGCGCGTGCCGGACGAGCACCGCGCTCTCCCCGAGCCCGCGCGACCGGGCGGTGACGGCGAACGGCTCGTCGAGCGCCCGGTCCAGCCCGTCCCGCAGGACTTGCGTGAGCACGCCGGCCACCGGCAGAGCCAGGGTCAGCGCCGGCAGGACGAGCGCCGCGATGCCCTTGTCCCCCGAGACCGGGAACCAGCCGAGCCGGAACGAGAACACGCTCAGCAGCACGATCCCGATCAGGAACGGCGGCGTGGACACCAGGACGAGCTCGGCCGACGAGCTGACCCGGCGCGCCCACGGCCGGCGGGTGGTGAGCGCCAGCACCAGGGCCAGGACGATCCCCAGCCCGGCCGCCGCGACCGCCAGCCGCAGCGTGGGGCCCAGCTGCGCCCCGACGACATCGCTCACCGGCCGCTGCAGCAGATAGGAGCGCCCGAGGTCCCCGTGGGCGACCCGGCCGAGATAGCTGACGTACTGCACGATCTCGGGCCGGTCGAGCCCCCACTCCGCGACGATCCGCGCCCGGATCTCCGGCGTGTCGGCCCCGTCGCCGACGATCGTGTCCACGGTGGTGCCGGGGGCCGCCAGCAGCGCCAGGTAGGCCGCCGTAGCGGCGGCCCAGAGGACCACCACGCCCGACAGGATTCTCCGGATGACAGCGTTCACTTGGCCAGCCAGACGCCGGCGGCACCGGCGGGCACACCGGCGGTGGGTTCGAAGCCGAGGCCGCCGACGGACCGGGACGCCGCGATCTGGTCGGCCGGGGCGTAGAGCGGCAGGATCAGCGCCTGCTCGGTGATCACCTTCTGCTGGATCTTCGCGTACGTGGCCCGGCGCCGCGCCGCGTCCGACGTCGCCACGCCCTCGGCCAGCAGCCCGTCCAGCCCCGCGTCGTTGAACCCCGTGCGGTTGATCGCCGCCCCCGAGTGCAGCAGCAGGTCCAGCGCCGCCCCGGCGTCGGTGTCGGCCCGCGAGTTGTCGAAGACCTCGTACTCGCCGTCGGCCAGCGCCTTGGTCGCCGTGCCCTGATCCACCACGGACACCCGCAGATCGATCCCGGCGCTCTGCTTGACGGCGGCCTGCACCGTCTGGGCGAGGATCTCCCGCCGGTCCCGGACGAACGGCGCCGACTGCACCAGACGTACGGTCAGCCGCTTGCCGTTCCTCGTCCGGAAGCCCTCCGCGTCGCGGGTGGCCCAGCCGGCCGCGTCGAGCAGGCTGTTCGCCTTCGCCGCGTCGCCCGAGTACGTGTTCTCGAGGCTCTTGTCGTACAGCGGGCTGGCCGGGCTCACCACGCTCCACGCCCGGGTGGCGGTCCCCCGATAGACCGCGTCGAGCACGGTCGGCACGTCCACCGCCTCCCGGAACGCCTGCCGCACCCGGATGTCGTCGAAGGGCGCGTGGGCGATGTTGAAGTAGTACGAGTACGCCGAGCCGGAGTTGAGCCCCTTGCGGAACGTGAGCTCCGGGTTCGACGTGATCAGCGCCTGGTCGGTGGCCGGCACGCCCTCGATGACCTGCACCTGTCCGGAGGTCAGCGCCCCGACGCGTACGGACGACTCCTTGAGGAACCGATAGGTGACCTCGTCCAGACGCGCCGGCCGCTCACCGCGATAGGACGGGTTGCGGGCGAAGTGGACTTCCTGCCCGGGTACGTACCGGTCCAGCACGAACGGGCCGGTGCCCTTGAGCTCGGGGCCGCCGGCCTTGAGGTCCTTGGCCTCCTTCAGCGACTTCGGGCTGACGACGGCGCCCTGCGGCGACGAGAGGAAGTCGAGGAACAACACGTCGGGCCGGGTCAGGTGAAAGATCACCGTGGTGCTGTCCTTCACCTCGGCGTCCTTCAGGTTGCGCAGCTGCACGGCGGCGACCTGGGGTGCGTACCCGGGGCTGCGCAGTTGATCGATGTTGGCCTTGACCGCGGCCGCGTCGAAGGGCGTGCCGTCGCTGAAGGTGACCCCGGTCCGCAGGGTGACCGTGTACGCCTTCCCGTCCGCGGCCGCCTCGAACCCGGTGGCCAGCCAGGGCCGATAGCCGCCCTGGTCGTCGTGCGTGAGCAGCGCCTCGTACGCGTTCCAGACCAGCAGGCGCGCCTTGGCCTGCGCGTAGAGGTGCGGGTTGAAGGTGATCGGCTCGGTCTCGATCCCCCAGGTCAGCGCGCCGCCGTCGACCGGCTGCCCGGCGTCGGCGGTGGTCTGTCCGGCGCCTGCGTCGCAGGCGGCGGCGAGGGTGAGAGCGAGGGCGGCCAGGGCGGTGGCGATTCGGCGCACGAAGGCTTCTCCTGTCGCTGTCCGGGCAGGTGGCGGAGCAGCGTGCTGTCAGCGGCGACAGGACGCACCGGCCCGGCGGCACCGGACCGGCATACCTATTTCCTATAGCCGAAATAGGATTAGCGCAAGACCTCCGCGGTCGCCGCGCGCACCCGGGACGGTGATGTGCGGCTCAGACGGCAGCGGAACGGTTCACCTGCTGTCAAGCTGGACGTCATGCTCATGGACCACCGCCGCAACCCCACGGGCACCGCCGCGCTGAGCCGGGCGGCCGACCTGGTGACCGAGCGCGGCGCGAGCGCGCAGCTCGTGGTGCTGCACCGCGGCGAGGTGGTCGTCGACCGCACGTGGGGCGTGCCGCCCGAGGTGCCGTTCCTGCTGTTCTCGGCGGGCAAGCCGTTCGTCGCCGTGCTGACCCACAAGCTGGCCGCCGCGGGCGTGCTCCACCTCGACGATCCGGTCGCGCGGCACTGGCCCGAGTTCGGGGCGCACGGCAAGGGCGGGATCACGGTGCGGCAGGTGCTGCAGCATCGCTCCGGTCTCCCGTACGCCCGGAGCCTGGTCCGTGACGCCCTCGCCTGCCCCAGCTGGAGCCGTTCGACCCGCGCGCTCGCCGCCGCGACGCCGCACCACGCGCCGGGGGCGGCGCCGGCCTACCACGTGATCAGCTACGGCTTCCTGCTCGGCGAGGTCCTGCAGCGGGCCACCGGTGAGCCGCTGCGCGAGCTGATGCGCCGCGAGCTGATCGAGCCCCTCGGCCTGCGGCACACCCATCTCGGCATGCCCCGCGACTCCTGGGCCCGGCGAGTGCCCATGCGCGGCGCGGCCGGCCCCCGCCAGCTGCTCTTCAACCGCCGCATCCTGCGCGAGGCCGTCGTCCCCGCCGCCACGATGACCGCCACGGCCCGCGACCTCGCCACCTTCTACCAGGCGCTGCTCGACGGCAAGGTCCTCGCCCCGGCCGCCCTGACCACCATGCTCACCCCGTCGAGCGAGGGCGAGACCGACCGCCACTTCGGCCGCACGATCCGCTGGTCCGAGGGCTTCCAGCTGGGCGGCCCCGACGGCGACCCGGCCCGCGTCCGCGCCCTCGGCCGCCGCACGAGCCCGCGCGCCTTCGGCCACAACGGCTCCAACGCCTGCCTGGCCTGGGCCGACCCCGACCGCGACCTGGTCCTCGCCTACGTCACCAACCGCCTCCACCCCCATGGCGAGGCCTCCGAGCACTTCTGCGACCTCAGCGACACTATCGTCGCCGCCTGCTCCTGACGGCAGCAGCCGCTGACCGCGGCGTCAGATCGTGCGGTCGCGCTGCGCGATGCCCTGCGGGCCGTACGGATATTCGCCGACGATCGGCGTGCTGGCCTCGGTGAGCAGCGCGGTCTCCTTCTCGGTCAGGTGCAGGCCCGCCGCGCCGAGATTGTCGTCGAGCTGGTCGAGGGTGCGGGCGCCGAGGATGACGGAGGTGACGGCCGGGCGGTCGGCGAGCCAGGCCAGCGCGACCTGGGACATGGAGACGCCCCGGTCGGCGGCGACCTGGCGGACGGCGTCGAGGATCTGCCACGTACGCGTCTCGGCGTTGCGCGGGCCGTAGGCCTCCATGCCGCGGCCCGGGTCCTCGCCGAGGCGAGTGGCGCCGGTGGGGGTGTTGTCCCGCTGGTACTTGCCGGTGAGCCAGCCACCGCCCAGCGGCGACCACGGCAGGATGCCGATGTTCTCGTTGCGGCAGACGTCGACGAGCTCGAACTCGATCTCGCGCACGAGCAGGTTGTACTGCGGCTGGAGCGTGACGATCGGCGCCAGCCCCCGGAACTCGGTGAGCAGCGCCGCCTTCTGCAGCTGCCACCCGAGGAAGTTGCTGACGCCCGCGTACCGGATCTTGCCGGCGCGCACGGCGTCGTCGAAGAAGCCGAGCGTCTCCTCGAGTGGGGTCAGCGGGTCCCACGCGTGCGCCTGGTAGAGGTCGATCGTCTCGACGCCCAGGCGCCGCAGGCTCGCGTCGAGGGCCCGGCTCAGGTTCACCCGGGTCAGCCCCGCGGCGTTGGGGTCGTCGCCCATGGGGAAGCGGCCCTTGGTGGCGATGACCAGCCGATCCCGTACGCCCGGCCGCGCCGCGAGCCACCGCCCGATCACCTCCTCGGACCCGCCCCGCGAGTAGACGTTGGCGGTGTCGACGAAGTTGCCGCCCACCTCCACGAACCGGTCGAGCTGCGCGTGCGACACCTCCTCGCTGCTCTCGTTGCCGAACGTCATCGTGCCCAGGCACAACGACGAGACGATCGTGCCGGTGGCCCCGAGGGTGCGATATTCCATGAACTCGTAGTCCCTCGGGGCGGCCGATTCAAACCCGTCAGTTCTTGGCCTCGACCTCGTGCCCGTTCGCCGCGGTGGCGGGCGTGGCCGGACCGCTGCCCGCGGTCAGACGCGCCAGCAGCGCCGGCAGGTCGATGCCCGTGAGGTCGGTGCCCAGCTGCAGCCCCTGCGTCACGTTGTTCGCGACCGACTTGGTGAGGCTCGACGCGCCGTCCGTCGAGATGACGGTCAGCTTGTCGATGCTGCTCATCGGGGCGCTCGCGGCCTCGACGACCTGCGGGAGCATGCGCACCAGCAGGTCCACGACGGCCGCTTCCCCGTACGCGGAGAAGGCCTCGGCCTTGCTCGCCATGGCCTGCGCCTCGGCCTGGCCCTTGGCGAGGGCGGCGGCGGCCTCGGCGGCACCTTCGCGCTCGACGGCCTCGGCGAGCGCGGCGCGGCGGGCGCGCTCGCCCTCACCGGTGAGGCGGGCCTGCTCGGCGGACGCCTGGGCGGCGGCGATGGTGGCGGTGCGGTTGGCCTCGGCCTCCTGCTCGAGCTTGTAGCGGGCGGCGTCGGCGGGCTTGCGGACCTCGGTGTCGAGCTGGCGCTGCTTGAGCTCGGCGTTGCGCTCGGCGACCTTCTGCTGCTCGGCGAGGATGGCCTGGTCGCGCTCGGCCTGGGCGAGCGGGCCGGCGGCGGCGGACTTGGCCTTGGCCGCGTCGATCTCGGCCTGGATGGAGGCCTGCTTGAGCGACAGGTTGCGCTGGGCCTCGGCGATGGCCTCCTCGGCGAGCAGGCGTTCCTGCTCGGCGGCCTGGCGGGCGCGCGCCTCGGCGATGGCGGCGTCCTTGAGCACGCGGGCGGCTTCCGGACGGCCGAGATCCTGCAGGTACGTGCCCTCGGCCACGATGTCCTGCAGCTGGAACGTGTCGAGCACCAGGCCCTGGTTGGTCATCGAGTGCTCGGCCTCCTCGGCGACCGCGCTGGCGAAGGCCGCCCGGTCCCGGATGATCTCCTCGACCGTCAGCCGGCCGACGATCGAGCGCAGCGCGCCGGCCAGCACCTCGCGGGTGAAGTCCTCGATCTCGCTCTGCTGGTTGAGGAAGCGCTGCCCGGCGGCGCGGATGGCGTCCTCGGTGCCGCCGACCTTGACGATGGCGACGCCGTGCAGCTCGGCGCGGATGCCCTGCTTCGACACGGCGCCCTTGATGCTGACGTCGATGCGGCGGCTGGACAGGTCGAGCGACTGCAGCTTCTGCACGACCGGCATCACGAACACCGACGCGCCCATGACGACCTTCTGCCCGGACAGGTCGGTGGAGCTGCTGCCGTCCGCGGACTGGGTCACCCGGCCCTTGCGCCCGGTGATGATGAAGGCCTCGTTCGAGCCGGCCACCTTGATCCGGGACAGCACGAACAACACGACGAGCACGACAAGGACGACAACGCCGATCACGGCGATCACCACAGGGGACATCAGGGCCTCTCAGAGCGGGGGGTCTCGGCGACCCCGGGGGTTTCCTCCACCACGACGCTGGTCTCCGACGGCGCCTCCACCACGAAGACCTGCGCGCCGGCCGGGATCGGGCGGTCGGCCCGGGCGTACACCTTCATGGGTTGTCCGCCCAGCCGCAGCCGCACCTCGCCGTACCCGGATCCCGCGGGCACCGGCGTGACGACCACGCCCTGCGTGCCCACGAGATGGTGCCGGGCCGGGGTGGCGTCGGTGGGCATGTTCCGCGCGGCCTTCGACAGCCGCCACGCCAGCCAGGCGGCCGGCACCGCGGCCACCAGCCCGATCACACCCGCCAGGCCCACCGGCACCCCGAGCTCCGCGGCGATCGCCGCGACGAACCCGAACGCGCCCACGAACCCGGCGATCACCTCGAGCGGCACCAGCGCGTCGAACGCCGGGAACTCGAACCCGCCCAGCAGCGCGATCGCCAGCACGGCCACACCCGCGCCGCCGATCACCAGGAAAACCACGGTCGCCGTAGCCAACCCTGTTGCCTCTTTCCCCCGTCCCGGTCACCGACCGGCGCCATCAGGGTAGGGGACGGCCGCCACCTGGGGTTATCCGCCTCAAGGTCAAATTCAAGGGATTGATGTCGTAGCGGGGTGGGTGGTGCAGATCGCTGCTCACGCCGAGGGCCCGGCGGCGGCCCGCTGGCCGCTGGCGCGTCCAGGACGCGCGCCCCCACCGGGCGACCTGCGTAAGTGGTTGCGCCCGAAAAACCCCTCAGCTCTCGAAGAGACGCCGCGCACTGAGCCAGATCGCCCACGGGTTGACCCGGTCGGGACAGCGTGCCTTGAGTCCGTGGAAGAACTCCGTGGCGTCGCCCGAGCGCTCGAGGACGGCGGCGGCCTCGTCGAGGTAGCGGCGGGTCTCGTCGATGTCGGACGGCAGGTCGGGGCGCCGGGTGTCCTTGTGCGACGCCACGACGACCCGGGGCCGGAGGCCGGCGACCGTGTCGAGGGCCTTGTGCCAGGCGTCCAGGCCACCGTCGCGGCCCTCGCCCACGAACTGGTGCACGTTGTTGTAGACCACGTCGCCGGCCACCACCAGATCCAGCGCCGGAACGTGCAGGACGGTCGTGTCGCCGGTGTCGGAGTGCCCGACTTCATGGCTGAACAGCTGCTCCCCGTCGACCTTGAGCCCCTCCGCCGGGAAGACGGAACCATGCACCGTCACCGGCGTCTCGGGCAGCGCGTCGCCGAAGAAGCCGGCGTACCGCTCGGAGATCTTCCCCTCGGGCGTCTCCCGGGCGATCCGCGCGAGGACCGCCGCACTGGCGACCACAGTCGCCTCCGGGAACCGTCGCAGCAGATAGTTGGTGGTCAGGAAGTGATCGGCGTGCGCATGCGTCAGGTAGATGTAACGCAGCGGAACCCCGAGCCGGCCGACCCGGTCGATCAGCGCGTCCGCCTGGGCCCGGGTGATCGGCGGGTCGGTCAGCAGCGCCTCGGTCGGGCCGTGGATCACGGTGTGCGACAACGTCGACCACTGCGAGGGGCCGCCGTCCGGCGCGGGCGGCCCGGCGACCGGAACCATGCCGGAAACAAAGACCTCGTACCGCATCTCTTCCTCCTGCTCGTCGGCGATTGACCGAAGCGTAAGCCCGTTAGACTCTGTCACCATCGCCGTGGAGACGATGGTCACAGCCAAGCCGGGGCGTCGAGATGCGCTACGGTTATGTCGTGGAGGCTGCGGAGCAGGGCAACACGCGATACCGGGTGGCCGTCGCGCCCGGCGACCTCCGGCTGGTGCAGGAGCTGCTCAACACGGCGGCGAAGGACGACGGCCGCGACCCCGACCTGCTCGACGCGGCGGCACTCACCGCTCAGTGGCTGAGGGCGTACGGGATCGCGGGCGACAGCCCCGGGGTGAGCGACCTGCGCACGCTGCGCGACGCCCTCCGGGAGGCCCTGCTCGCTGGGGACGACCACGCGGGCACACCGCGAGTGACAGCGTCCGCCCGTCTGGTGCTCGACGCCGGCGGGGCGGTCACGACCGAGGCGCCGGACAGCCTCGCCGCGCTGGCGGGGCGGGTTCTGCTGGCCGTCCGCGACGCTCAGCTGGCCGGCACCTGGTCCCGGATGAAACTGTGCCGCAATCCCGCCTGCCGGGTGGCCTTCTGGGACAGCTCGCGCAACACCAGCGGCGTGTGGCACGACGTGCGCACCTGCGGCAACGTCGCGAACCTGCGCAAGTCACGGGCCCGCCGCGCCGCCCGCGCACAGGAGTGACGCCGCCGTCGAGCTCCCGAGCCCGGCGTCGAGCTTGAGGGCCGGGCTCAGCCCGCGTCGCCGTCGAGCTGAGGGCCCGACTCAGCCCGCGTCGCCGTCGACGACGAGGACGCGGGTGAAGTAGTCGGCGAGGTTGGTGGCGAGGGGCTGGCGTTCGCCGGTGCCCGGGGTCCAGAGCCAGATGCGGACCGGCCCCGGCGGGCCGAAGGCTATCCGGTCGCCTCCCCCGGCGTCGTCGTCGCCGAAGAGCAGGAGGTCGTCGGTCTTGGCGTCGGCGTTGTCGCGGACGACCCGGTCCAGCGTCCAGATCAGTTCCACGCCGTCCGGGCTGCGGACGCCGTCGGTCTCGGCCAGCAGGGTCGCCAGGTCCTCGGGCAGCGGGCCGAGGCGGTCGGCCGCCGCGGCCAGGTCCGGGGCGGGCACACCCGCGCTGAGCTGGGCCGACGGCATTACCGCCAGCAGGATGTCGCGCCAGGAAACGGCCAGCATGAATGGCATCCTAGACAAAACGAAGCCGACAGTAAGCACATTGTTGCGCTCAGGTAAAAGTCGCCGCCGGACATTGACCGTCGCATATGGAGGCCCGGAAGCTGTTCCCCGAGGTGGTGCACGGTGGAGGAAACCGGGTACGACGTGGTCATCGTGGGAGGCGGCACCGCCGGTGCGGTGGTCGCCTCGCGGCTCTCGGCGGATCCGGACGTCCGGGTGTGCCTGATCGAGGGCGGTCCGTCCGACGTGGGCGACGAGCGCGTCCTGCGGCTGCGCAACTGGCTGAACCTGCTCGAGACCGAATTCGACTACGCCTACCGCACGGTGCCCCAGCCGCGCGGCAACGACCACATCGTCCACTCCCGCGGCAAGGTCCTCGGCGGCTGCTCCTCCCACAACACCATGATCAGCCTCCTCCCCCCGCCCGCCGACTTCGCCGACTGGGTCGCCGCCGGCGCGACAGGCTGGTCGTACGCGGATATGCTCCCCTTTTGGGGTGACCTCGCCCCGAAGATGCAGCCAGTTGCCGAACGCAACCAGCTGGCTGTCGACTTCATCCAAGCCGCCGGCGCCGCGCTGAACGTACCGATAAATGGTGATTTCAACAGCGGCCCCTTCACCGACGGCGCTGGATTCTTCCCTGTCGCCTACGACCCCGCCACGGGCCACCGGCAGTCGGCCTCGGTCGCCTACCTCCACCCCCACCTCGGCCGCCCCAACCTCACGATCCTCACCGGCACGTGGGCCTTCGCGCTCGAGACGGCCGGCGACCGCGTCACCGGCGTGCGGGTCCGGCGTCAAGGTCAGACCCACACGATCCACGCCGACGAGTACGTCCTCAGCGCCGGAGCGATCGACACCCCGCGCCTGCTGCTCCTCTCCGGCCTCGGGCCCGCCGCCGACCTGGAACGTCTCGGCATCGGAGTCCGCGCCGACCTCCCCGGCGTCGGCGAGAACCTGCTCGATCACCCCGAGTCGCTGATCCTGTGGGAGGCGAGCCGCCCGGTCCCGCCCGAGTCGGCGATGGACGCGGACGCCGGCCTCTTCGTGCGCCGCGACCCGGCCGGCAGCCGCCCCGACCTGATGTTCCACCTCTACCAGATCCCGTTCACGCTGCACACCGAGCGCCTCGGCTACGACGTGCCCGAGCACGGCTTCGGCATGACCCCGAACGTCCCCCGCCCCCGCAGCCGCGGCCGCATGTGGCTCACGTCGCCGGATCCCGAGGTCCCGCCCGCGCTCGACTTCCGCTACTTCACCGACCCCGGCGGCTACGACGAGCGGACCATCGTCGACGGCCTGCGACTGGCCCGCGAGGTGGCCGCCACGGAACCGTTCGCGTCGTGGATCGCCCGGGAGATCGCGCCCGGGCCGCACATCACGACCGATGAGGACCTCTCCGCGTACGGGCGGGCAGTCCACCACACCGTCTACCACCCCGCCGGAACCTGCCGGATGGGCTCTGCCACGGACCCGGCGACGGTGGTCGGCCCCGACCTGCGCCTGCACGGCTTCACGAACGCCCGCATCGCCGACGCCTCGATCTTCCCGCTTATGACGTCGGTCAACCCGGTCGTCGCCGTCCTCATGATCGGCGAGAAGGCGGCCGCCCTCATGAAGGCGCCCATCGCCGCTGATCAGGACACTGTCGCCGCCGCCCTCGACAACGACCGTGCGCGCGCCGCCGACCACCACCATGCGCGCGCTGCCTCCGCCGACCACGACCGTGCGGGCGCCGCTGCCGCCGACCACGACACGGCGGGCGCCGCTGCCGCCGACGACCGGAACCACGATCTGACGGAAGGCTCGATCACCGGCTGAGACGAGGACCCATGATCAGCGTCGACCACCTGTGGAAAGTGTTCGGCCCCCGCCCGGAGCGGATCCCCGGCTCCGAGCTGGCCGCCCTCCCCCGCGCCGAGCTGCACGCCCGCACCGGCTGCGTCGCCGCCGTCCGCGATGTCAGCTTCGAGGTGGCGGCGGGCGAGGTGTTCGTGGTCATGGGCCTGTCCGGGAGCGGCAAGTCGACGCTGGTCCGCTGTCTGACCCGCCTGATCGAGCCGACCGCCGGCGACATCGCGATCGGCGGCGACCCGGTCCGCGCCCTGAGCCCCCGGCGGCTCCGGGAGTTGCGCCGGCACCGGGTGGCCATGGTGTTCCAGCACTTCGGGCTGCTCCCCCACCGCCGCGTGCTCGACAACGTCGCGTACGGCCTGGAGATCCAGGGCACCGGCCGCGCCGACCGCCACCGCCGCGCCGCCGAGGTGCTCGACCTGGTCGGACTGGCCGGCCACGAGCAGCGGTACCCGGACGAGCTCTCCGGCGGCATGCAGCAGCGGGTCGGTCTCGCCCGGGCGCTGGCCGGCGACCCGGAGGTGCTGCTGTTCGACGAGCCGTTCAGCGCGCTCGACCCGCTGATCCGCCGCGACATGCAGGCCGAGGTGCGCCGGCTGCACGCCGAGGTCGGCAAGACCATGCTCTTCATCACCCACGACCTCGCGGAGGCCCTCACCCTGGGCGATCGCATCGCGGTCCTGCGCGACGGCGCCCTCGTCCAGGTGGGTACGCCCGAGCAGCTCGTGGGCTCCCCCGCCGACGACTACGTCCGCGACTTCGTCCGCGACGTCCCCCGCGCCGACGTCCTGACCCTCCGCTGGATCGCCCGCCCCGCCGACCCCGCACACACTCCCGCCCGACCGTCGCCCCCCGCACACACTCCCGCCCGACCGTCGCCGCCGGCGCCCCCCGCACGCGAAACGCGCGCGCGCCCACGGCAGCATGAGGCGTTCGAAACAAACGCGCATGCGCACCCGACGGCAAACGAGCAAGCGCACGGGTCGTCCGATGAGCGAACGCGCATCACGACGGCCGGCGACCCGCTTCCCGCCACCATGCTCATCCGCGACGCCGTCCCCCGCATCCTGCGCGCCGCCGGACCGGTCCCGATCGCTGACGGCGACCACGTCATCGGCGTCGTCGGCGTCGAGGAGCTGCTGCCCGTCCTGGCCGGCCGCTCGGCCCCGCCGCAAGCTCAGCCCCCTGCTGCCACCGATCGGGTGCCCGCGTGAGCACCCGCCCCGTGGAAGCGGCGGCGACGGCCGAGGCGGCTCCGGAAGCGGCGACGGCGACGCGGGCGGAGACTGCGGTGCCGACTCGGGCGGCCGCGTGGGCCGCGCGTCCGGTGCACATACTCCGGGAGTCGCGGCCGGGGCGCCGTACCCTCGTCGCGGTCCTGGTCGTCCTGACCGCCGGCGCCTGGGCCGGCGTGCGCACGACGGGCGCCGCGGACACCGACGACGCCGCCGCGTTCCGATTCTTCGACGACGTGCGCGACTGGGTGGACTCGCACCGGGACACGCATCCGCTCTTCCTCTACGGCGTCAACTATCTCCGGCTCGCCGTCGTCGAAGTGATCGATATCGTGCAAACGCTCATGCACGCTTTGAGCGGACCGGCCACCGTCGCCGCGGCCGGCGCCGTGGCGTTTCTGGCGGCGGGCGTGCGCACCGCGATCCTGGCCGTCGCCGGCTTTCTCGGGCTCGGGCTGCTCGGCCTGTGGGAGGCCGGCATCGACACGCTCGCGCTGACAGTGAGCGCTGTCCTCCTGGCAGTGCTGATCGGGATGCCGCTCGGGGTGCTCGCCGCGCGCGTCGATGCGGTCGGGGCGGTGCTGCGGCCGGTGCTGGACGTGATGCAGATTCTGCCCACGTTCGCGTACCTGGCCCCCATGACCTTGTTGTTCTCGATCGGTGAGCCGGCCGCGGTGATCGCGACGCTGATCTACGCGGTGCCGGTCACCGTCCGGATCACCGAGCTCGGCATCCGCGGGGTCTCGCCCGTCACCGTGGAGGCCGCCGCCGCGCTGGGATCCACGCGGTGGCAATTGTTGTCCAAGGTGCGGCTGCCGATGGCCCGTCCGAGCCTGGCGCTGGCCGTCAACCAGACGATCATGATGGCGCTGTCCATGGTGGTGGTGACCGCGCTGATCGACGCGCCCGGGCTGGGGCAGGACATCGTGCGCGCGCTCGAACGGGTCAACGTCGGCGCGGCCTTCGACGCGGGGCTGGCCATCGTGCTGCTCGCGATCGTGCTCGACCGGATCACCACGGGCGCCGCCCGCCGGGCCGGCGCGCACCGGCCGGTCCGTACCAGGCTGATCAGGACCGGCCTCGCAGCCGCCGCCGTCCTCGCGGTGAGCCTCGTCCCCTGGGGCACGCGTCATCCCGAGCACTCGTTCGCACCGGTGGTCAACGACGTCACCGGCTGGGTGGAGCTGCACTGGTTCGACGCCACCGACGCGCTGCGCAGTGCCGTCAGCACCGTGCTGCTCAACCCGCTCGAGAGCGTGCTCACGACCACGCCGTGGTGGTTCTTCGTGCTGGTCGTCGCGGTGGTCGGCACGCTCGGGAGCGGCTGGCGGTCCGCGCTGGTCGCCGCGCTCGCCGCCGCCGGGATCGCCGGGCTGGGACTGTGGCTGCACGCCATGCAGACGCTCGCCACCGTGCTGGTCGCGGCGCTGGTGACGATGGTGCTCGGGATCCTCCTCGGCGTGTTCTGTGCCCAGAGCGACCGGCTCGCGGCGGGACTGCGACCCGTCTTGGATGCGGCGCAGACCATGCCGTCGTTCGTCTACCTGCTGCCGGCCGTCGCGCTCTTCGGGGCGAGCCGGTTTACCGCGATCGTGGCCGCGGTCATCTACGCCGTACCCCCGGTGGTCCGCCTGGTCGAACGCGGCGTGCGCGACGTGCCCGCCGAGGTCGTCGAGGCCGCCCGGGCCGCCGGCTCGACGCCCGGTCAGCTGCTGCGCAAGGTGCAGCTCCCGCTGGCCCGCCGCGGCCTGCTGCTCGCCGCCAACCAGGGCATCGTCATGGTCCTCGCCATGGTCGTGGTCGGCGGGCTGGTCGGCGCGGGCGCCCTCGGCTACGACGTGGTGGCCGGCTTCGCCCAGCGCGAGGACTTCGGCCGGGGCCTGGCCGCCGGCTTCGCGATCGTCCTGCTCGGCATCGTCCTCGACCGCCTCACCCAAGGTCTCGCGAAGGAGCGCGCCTCATGAGATGGACCCTGATCACTTCGACCACGCTGCTGCTGGCCGTCGCGGGCTGCGGCGGCGCCTCCTCCACCGCCGGCTCCGACTCACCCTCCGCGAAGGGCACGGTCAAGATCGCGATCAACCCCTGGGTGGGGTACGAGGCCAATGCGGCCGTCCTGGGATACCTGCTCGAGCACGAGCTCGGCTACACCGTCGAGGAGAAGAACCTCAAGGAAGAGATCGCGTGGCAGGGGTTCGAGACCGGAGAGGTCGACGTCATCGTCGAGAACTGGGGTCACGACGACCTCAAGAAGACCTACATCGACGAGAAGAAGGTGGCCGTCAACGCGGGGCCGACGGGCAACGACGGGATCATCGGCTGGTACGTCCCCCAGTGGATGGCCGACAAGTACCCCGACATCACCGACTACAAGAACCTCGACAAGTACGCGAACCTCTTCAAGACCTCCGAGTCGGGCGGCAAGGGCCAGCTCCTCGACGGCGACCCGTCCTTCGTGACCAATGACGCCGCGCTCGTGTCCAACCTGAAGCTGAACTACAAGGTCGTCTACTCCGGCTCGGAGGCCGCCCTCATCAAGGCCGCCCAGCAGGCCACGGCCCAGCAGAAGCCGTTGCTGTTCTACTTCTACGAGCCGCAGTGGCTGTTCGCGAAGGAGAAGTACGTACGGGTGAAGCTGCCCACGTATACGGCCGGCTGCGACGCGGACCCGAAGAAGGTCGCCTGCGACTATCCCGACTACGTGCTCGACAAGATCGCGAGCAAGAAGTTCGCGGACACCGGCGGCGCCGCCTATCAGCTGATCAAGAACTTCACGTGGACCAACGACGACCAGAACCTCGTCGCCGACTACCTGACCAACCAGGGCATGGACCACGAGCGGGCCGCCGGGAAGTGGGTCAAGGAGCACGAGGCCACCTGGAAGCCGTGGATCCCGTCGTGAGGATCGTGGTCGTCGGCGCGGGCATCGTGGGCTGCGCCCTGGCCGACGAACTGACCCGCCGGGGCGCCACGGACGTCACGGTGCTCGACCAGGGGGACCTGGCCGACACCGGCGGATCCAGTTTCCACGCCCCGGGACTCGCCTTCCGCACCAACCCGTCGCGCATGATGGCGTCCCTCGCGCAGTACACCGTGGCGAAGTACACGGCGCTGGGCTGCTTCGACCCGGTCGGCAGCCTGGAGGTGGCGACCACCCCGGCGCGGCTGCGGGAGCTGCACCGGCGGCACGGCTTCGCGGAGTCGTGGGGGATCCCGTCGCGGGTGATCGGTCCCGCGGAATGCGTCGAACGGTATCCACTGCTGCATGCCGGGATCCCCGCTCCCGGCGGCGGGCGGACCCCTGCGGTTCCTGCGGCCGGCGGTCTGTCCCACGGCCGCGCCTTTCCTCAAGCCGACGGCGGCGGCGCTCTCGGCCTTCCTCAAGGCGGCGGCGTGGTGCTGGGCGGGCTGCTGGTGCCCGGCGACGGGCTGGTGCGGGCGGCCGCCGCGTGCGAGGTGCAGGCGGGGCTGGCCATCGAGCGCGGCGCCAAGTTCGTCGGCCACCAGCGCGTCGTCGCCGTCGACCAGGCCGGCGGCCGCGTCACCGGCGTCCGCACCGATGACACCTTCTACCCGGCCGACGTGGTCGTGAGCTGCGCGGGCTTCTGGGGGCCGATCGTCGGCCGCCTGGCCGGCGTCCCGGTCCCGCTTCAACCCATGGCCCATCAGTACGTCCGGACGAGCGCCGTCGCGTCCCCACCGGCGACGATCCTGCGTCACCAGGACCGCGACCTGTACTTCCGGTCCCACGGCGACCACCTCGGCATCGGCTCCTATCTGCACCGCCCGCTGCCCGTGGATCCGGCGGCGGTGCCCGGGTCGATCCTCCCGTTCACGCCGGACGACTTCGCCGAGTCGTGGGACGCCGCCCGCACGCTCCTCCCGGCCCTGCACGACGCGACAGTCGCCCACGGCTTCAACGGTGTCTTCTCGTTCACGCCCGACGGCTTCCCGCTGCTCGGCGAGTCGCGCACACTGCGCGGCTTCTGGACCGCCGAGGCCGTCTGGGTCACCCATTCCGCCGGCGCCGCCCGGGCCGTCGCGGAGTGGATCGTCGACGGGCGGCCCGGCGCCGACGTGCACGAGGGCGATCTCCGCCGGTTCACGAACGCGCAAACGTCCCCGTCGTACGTGCGCGAACGCGCAATCCGCAGCTTCGTCGAGGTCTACGACATCGTGCACCCGCAGGATCCGCCGTCGGTGCGCGGGCTGCGGACGAGCCCGTTCCACGATCGGCAGGCGGCGCTGGGCGCGGTCTTCGGCGAGGCCGCGGGGTGGGAGCGCCCCCTCTGGTACGAGCCCCCCGGTGCCGGCGCCGATCGACAGCACGAGCCCCACACCGCCGACGCCGATCGGGAGCACCAGCCCCACGCCGCCGACGCGGACCGAGAGCACGAGCCTCACGCCGCCGACGCCGATCGGGGGCACGAGCCCCGCGACGCAGGCGGCGACCTGGAGCTGGACGAGTGGTCGGCGCGGCACTGGTCGCCCGCCGCGGCCACGGAGGCCCGGGCGACCGTCGAAGCCGTCGCGCTCTACGACATGAGCCCGCTGACCCGGCTCGAGGTCACCGGGCCGGTGTCGTTCCTGGAGGGGCTGACCAGCGGCGACGTCGACCGTCCGGTGGGCTCGGTGACCTACACGCTGCTGCTCGACGACGCGGGCGGGATCCGCAGCGACATCACGGTCGCCCGGCTCGGCCCCGAGCTCTTCCAGGTGGGCGTGAACGGGCCGCTCGACACCGCGTACCTGGCATCGCTCGCACCGCCCGGGGTCAGCGTCCGCGACGTCACGGGCGGGACATGCGGCGTGGGTCTGTGGGGTCCGAACGCCCGGGAACTGATGACACCGCTCACCGAATTGGATGTCACGCACGAAGGTTTCGGATACTTCCGGTGCCGGCAGGGCCACGTGGGCGACGTGCCCGTGACGATGCTGCGCGTCTCCTACGTCGGCGAGCTCGGCTGGGAGATCTACACCGGCGCCGACCTGGGCCGCCGGCTCTGGGACACGCTGTGGGCAGCCGGGGCGGGACACGGTCTCGTGGCGGCCGGGCGGGCGGCCTTCCAGAGCCTGCGGCTGGAGAAGGGCTACCGCGCGTGGGGCGCCGACATGACGACCGAGCACGATCCGTACGAGGCGGGGCTCGGCTTCGCCGTACGCCCGGACAAGGGTGACTTCCCCGGCCGGGCCGCCCTGCTCGCCAAGCCCCCGCCCGCCCGGTGCCTCGTCCCACTGGTGCTCGCCGACCGGGCCGTGGTGCCGCTGGGCGGCGAGCCTGTGTACGCCGGAGGGACCGCCGTCGGCCACGTGACCAGCGGCGCCTACGGTCACACGGTGGGGGCGCCGATCGCGTACGCGTGGGTGCCCGCCGCGCTGGCCACGCCCGGGACCGCCGTGCGGGTCGGCTGGTTCGACCGGCGGATCCACGCCACCGTGGGCGCGGATCCACTGGTCGCGGCGACAGGGGCGAGAGGACGACAATGACGACGTACGACGTGATCGTGGCCGGACTGGGCGGCATGGGCAGCGCCACGGCCTCCCACCTGGCCTCCCGGGGGCTGCGCGTGCTCGGGCTCGAGAAGTTCGGACCGGCCCACGACCGCGGGGCCAGTCACGGCGGGTCGCGCATCACGCGGCAGTCGTACTTCGAGGGCGCCGACTACGTGCCGCTGCTGCTCCGGGCGTACGAGCTGTGGGAGCGCCTGGCGCACGACTCCGGCCGGGACGTGATCAGGCTGACCGGCGGGGTCATGGCCGGGCGGCCGGAGAGCCGGACCGTGTCGGGCAGCCTGGCCAGCGCGCGGCAGTGGGGGCTGGAGCACGAGATGCTCGACGCTGCCGAACTGCGCCGCCGCTTCCCCGAGATGGATCCCGAACCGGACGAGGTGGCGCTCTTCGAGGCCAAGGCGGGATACGTCCGCCCCGAGGAGACCGTGCTCGCCCATCTCGACCTGGCCGGGCGGGCGGGGGCCGACCTGCGTTTCCACGAGCCGATGACCCGCTGGGAGCAGACGTCCGGGGGCGGCGTCCGGGTCGACACGCCCGCCGGGTCGTACACCGCGGGCCGGCTTGTCATCACCCCCGGGCCGTGGGCGCCGCAGCTGCTCGCCGACCTCGGCGTCGCGTTCACGATCGAGCGGCAGGTGCAGTACTGGTTCCGGCCGGCGGGCGGCGACTTCGCGAGCCTGCCGATCTACATCTGGGAGAACACGGCAGGCAGCCAGGTGTACGGCTTTCCCGACGCCGGTGACGGCGCGAAGATCGCGTTCTTCCGCCGCGGGCAGGTCACCACGCCCGAGACGATCGACCGCGAGGTGCACGACGACGAGGTCGCGGCTATGGCGGCGCGGGCCCGGCAGCACTTCCCGCAGTTGCCGGGGACTTTCCTGCGGGCCAAGACGTGCCTCTACAGCAACACGCCGGACGAGCACTTCGTCGTCGCCCCGCACCCGGCGCACGACGCGGTGACGGTCGCGTGCGGCTTCTCCGGGCACGGCTTCAAGTTCGTACCCGTGATCGGCGAGATCGTCGCCGATCTGGCGGTCACGGGATCCACCCGGCACCCGATCGCGCTGTTCGACCCGGCGCGCTTCTCCTCGCAGGAGGTTCCGTGACCGCTCGCCCGCACCCCACCCGGCCCGGCCGTCCCTCGACCGACCGCGCGCTGTTCACTTCGTCGCGCTTCTCCTCACGCGCGCGGGGGATCCGGTGAGCGCGAGCCTGCATCCCACGCTGCCCGGCCGGTTCTACACCGATCCCGCGCTGTTCGCCGTCGAGCAGGAGCGGATCTTCGAGGCGATGTGGTTCTGCGCGATCCGGGGCTCGGACCTGCCGGCGCCGGGCGCCTTCCGGACGGTCCCGATCGGGCGCGAGTCCGTGCTGGTGACACGGTCATCCGGCGGGGTGCGGGCCTTCCTCAACGTGTGCCGGCATCGCGGCGCGCAACTCTGCGCGGCCTCCGAGGGCACGGTCAAGCGCACGTTCCGCTGCATGTACCACGCCTGGGCGTACGACCTCGACGGCAAGCTGGTCGCCGCGCCCAACCTGGTCAAGATGCCGGACATCGACCGCACCGAGTACGGCCTCCGCCCGCTCGCCGTCCGCGAATGGCTGGGATACATCTGGGTGTGCCTCTCCGACGATCCGCCGTCCTTTGGATCCACGGTTCAGGGCGCGGTGGTCGAGCGTCTCGGCGATCTGGCCGCGATCGACCGCTACGGGATCGGCGACCTGACGGTCGGACGGCGCATCACGTACGACGTCCGCGCCAACTGGAAGCTCATCGTCGAGAATTTCATGGAGTGCTATCACTGCTCGACTATCCACCCCGAACTCGTGCGCGTGCTCCCCGAGTTCGCCGGCGGCTATGCGGCGCAGAGCTACGTCGGGCACGGCGCCGCCTTCGCCCCGGACGTCGAGGGCTTCACGGTCGACGGCTCGCCCGGCGTCGCCCCGATCGAGGGCATCGACGCCGGACAGGACCGCCGGTACTTCGCCGTCACGATCAAGCCGCAGGTCTTCGTCAACCTCGTCCCCGACCACGTGATCTTCCACCGCATGTATCCCCTGGCCGCCGACCGCACCCTCGTCGAGTGCGACTGGCTGTACTCGCCGTCGGT
This sequence comes from Symbioplanes lichenis, assembly GCF_030709675.1. GTDB lineage: Bacteria > Actinomycetota > Actinomycetes > Mycobacteriales > Micromonosporaceae > Actinoplanes > Actinoplanes lichenis. The sequence goes on along the minus strand of NZ_JAUZQD010000002.1, from coordinate 150,110 downwards.
CGTCGCGTCGGGCGCCGACCTGTCCCGCTCGGTCGAGCTGTTCGACCGCGTCAACCGGCAGGACTTTGAAGCGTGCGAGCGGTGTCAGCCGGGGATGAGCTCCCGGGCGTACGCGCAAGGGGGTGTCCTGGTCCCGAGCGAGCACCACATCGGCGCCTTCCACGCGTGGGTTCGCGACAAGCTCACCTGAGGCGTTGCGCGTGGCCTTCGTCGTGCGGGCTCGAACCGGCGCGTCACTTTCGTTGTGAAGGCCCGAGCTACCGCGTGGGCTTCGTCGTGCGGACCGAACCACCGCGTGGCCTTCGTCGCGCGGGCGTGAGCCACTGGACTGCGTTGGGCGGGCGTGAGCTTCCGCGTGGCCTCGTCGTGCGGGCGTGAGCCACCGTGTGGCCTTCGTCGTGCGAGCCCGCATTTCCCCTTGGACTCCGCCGTGTGAGCCTGAGCCACCGCGGCCGCACAGTTGTTTCGGGCTCATGTGAGCGTTAACATCCGGGCCATGACCTACGGTTCCGCCGCTTTGCGCGAGGCTGTCCTGCGCGCCAACCAGATGATTCCGGCGACCGGGCTGGCCGCGCTCACGTGGGGCAATGTCAGCGGCGTCGATCGGGAGGCCGGGCTTTACGTGATCAAGCCGTCCGGTGTCGCGTACGAGGATCTGACCCCGGAGAAGCTGGTGCCGGTGAGCCTGGAGACGGGCAAGGTGCTGGACGGCGACCTGCGCCCGTCGGTGGACAGCGAGACCCACCGGGCCTTCTACCTGGCGTGGCCGTCGGTCGGCGGGATCACCCACACGCACTCGGCCAACGCCGTCGCCTTCGCCCAGGCCGACCGGGACATCCCGGTGCTGGGCACGACGCACGCCGACTCGTTCAGCGGGCCCGTACCCGTGGCGCGGCACCTCACGCCCGAGGAGTGCGCGGTCGACTACGAGCTCAACACCGGGCACGCCATCATCGACACGGTCGGCGGGGACGAGGACGCGCAGGGCATGCCGGTCGCCCTGGCCGCGCACCACGGCCCGTTCACGTGGGCGGCCACCGCGCAGAAGTCGGTCGAGTACGCCATCATCCTCGAGAAGGTCGCCGAGATGGCCCTCAAGACCCTCGCGCTCAACGCGGCCGCCGCTGTGCCGCCCCACCTGCAAGAGCGGCACTTCAAGCGCAAGCACGGCCCGGGCGCCTACTACGGCAACCCCAGCCATACCTGACCCACCGGTCCCGAGAGAGCGAAAGGGCCGCCCACCCGGGCGACCCTTCTGCGCGGTGGAAGACTGCGAAGCGTGGCGAAGGCCGGCGAGCGTGGCGGCCTGCGCCGGTGGCGGGCGTAACGGCCAGCACCAGCGGCGGGCGGGCGGCGAAGGCCTGCAAGCGCGACGGGCGGCGGCCAGGGCGGCCGGCAGCGGCGGGCGCGGCGGAGGCCGGCGAGCGTGGGGAAGCCCCCTGCGAGCCCGGCTGGCGGCGGGCGGCGGGCGGGTCAGCCGATCAGAGTCGGGATCTTCTCGAAGAGCTGCGTCGTGAATTTCACCATCTCCGCCAGCATCCAGTTGCCGCTGAAGAGGATGGCCGCGCCGACCGCGCCCGCCTTCGGGACGAAGGACAGTGTGGCCTCCTGGATCTGCGTCACCGACTGGAACAGCGAGATGGCGAACCCGACGGCCAGCGCGGTGAGCAGCGTCGGCGCGCACAGCTTGGCCGCGATCGTCATCGCCTGCAGTCCGAGCTCCACGATCTGCGTGTCCGTCATGCCCTCCTCTTCGGGGGCTGAAGGATTCCGCAAAGTGCAGGACGGTTGCAATCCGGTTGACGACGTCGTTCGAGCGTCACGCCGGCACCAGGCGCATCTCGAAGTGAGCACCAGCACCAAGCGCATCACGCGGCCGACAGCACACGGTGGCATCAGGAGGCCGAGCAGCACTCCGTGGCATCACAAGGCCAACAGCACACGGTGGCATCAGCAGGCCGACAGCACCCCGTGGCATCACGAGAGCCGACAGCACACCGTGGCATCACGAGAGCCGACAGCACCTCGTGGCATCAGGCGGCCGACAGCACGACCCGCGCGGCATCACGGGACGGCTGGCAACACGTGGTCGGCGACCTTGTCGGTGGAGAGGCACAGCGAGCACACGTACGCGTCGTGCGTCCGGCACGCCGCCATGTCCGGCCGCTCGTACTCCTGGCGGCAGACGTGGCACGTCAGCTGCTCCCCCGACGGGTTGCCGAACTCGTCGTACATCGGCAGCGGGATCCCGTCGTCCGTGCGCCGCAGGTAGTACTTGCCCCGCGTGGCGACCGCGATGATCGGCGGCAGCACGACGCCCAGGACGATGGCGACGAGCGGGGAGTACGGCTTGAGGGTGGCACCGAGCGCGCCGAAGAAGGCCAGGATCGACAGTCCGGCGGCCAGCAGCATCGACCCGAAGCCGACCGGGTTGACGGCGTAGAGCATGCCGCGGCGGAACTCCGGCTCCTTCGGCGACAGCTTCAGGACGTACTTGTTGAGGACGATGTCGGAAGCGACCACGACCACCCAGGCCATGCCGCAGTTGGCGTAGAAGCCGAGGATGGTGTTGAGGAAGTCGAACATGTTCGCCTCCATCAGCACCAGCGCGATGGCCAGGTTGACACCGAGGAAGACGATGCGGCCGGGATAGTGCTTGGTGACCCGGGTGTACGAGTTGGTCCAGGCCAGCGAGCCGGAGTAGGCGTTGGTGACATTGATCTTGATCTGGCTGATCACCACGAGCACGACGGCCAGGGTCATGGCGAGCCAGCCGGGCATGATGTCCCGGTAGATCTCGAGGAACTGGTGCACCGGCTGGTTGGCCACGGCGGCGCCGTCGGTCACGCTCGCGATGATGTAGACGGCGAGGAACAGCCCGATGACCTGCTTGATCGCGCCGAAGAACACCCACCCGGGGCCGGCGAGAATCACGGCGGTCCACCACTTGCGCGCGTTGGCAGGCGTACGCGGGGGCATGAAGCGCAAGTAGTCGATCTGCTCGGCGATCTGCGCGATGAGCGACAGGCACACGCCGGCGGCCAGCATGATCGAGCCGAGGTTGGTCCCGCCCTCGCCGTTCTCGCCCTGGTAGGCGAAGAAGCTGTCGATCGAGTCGGGGTGACTGATCAGCAGGTACGCGAAGGGCAGCACCATGAGCACGAGCCACAGCGGCGTGGTCCACACCTGCAGCGTCGACAGCACCTTCATGCCGTAGATCACCAGCGGGAAGATGACGAGCGTGCTGACCGCGTACCCGAGCCACAGCGGGACGTGCAGTCCCAGCCGCAGCCCCTGGGCCATGATGGAGCCTTCCAGGGCGAAGAAGATGAACGTGAACGTCGCGAAGATGACGTTGGTGACCACCGAGCCGTAGTAGCCGAAGCCGCTGCCCCGGGTGATGAGGTCGAGGTCCAGGTTGTAGCGGGCGGCGTAGTAGGCCAGCGGGAAGCCGGTCAGGAAGATGACCACGGCGAAGACGCCGATGCCCCACAGTGCGTTCGTCGTGCCGTACGAGATGCCGATGTTCGCGCCGATCGCGAAGTCCGCGAGGTAGGCGATGCCACCCAGTGCAGACACCGCCACCACCCCGGTCGACCAGCGCCGGTAGCTGCGCGGGGCGAACCGGAGGGTGTAGTCCTCGAGGGTCTCGTGGGTCGCGGCGCGGACATCGGCGTCCGCAGCGGGGATCTCTGTCGTCATGGGCCGCCTCCGTCGTCTCGGATGCGGCCAACCTAGGAACGAACCGTTACAGCGCCATTACCATTCGTGGTCAGACATGGACGCTCGTCACTCGGTCTTGTCATCGATGCCGGCGTCGCCGCCCGCGCCGACCCAGACCGCCTTGAGGTTGCAGAACTCGCGGATGCCCGCGGCCGACAGCTCCCGCCCGTAGCCGGAGGCCTTCACACCGCCGAACGGCAGCTGGGGGTACGAGGTCACCATGCCGTTGACGAACACCGCCCCGGCGTCGAGCCCGTCGATCAGGTGCTCGGCTTCGAGGGAGTCGTCGGTCCAGGCGTTGGATCCCAGCCCGTACGGCGTCGCGTTCGCCAGCTCGAGGGCCTCGTCGATCGAGGTGACGCGGTACACGCCGGCGACCGGCCCGAACACTTCTTCCGCGTACATCCGCATGTCCGGGGTGAGATCCGTGACGACGGTCGGCGGATACCACCAGCCGTCGCCGTCGGGACGCGCGCCGCCGCAGCGTACGGTGGCGCCCTTGGCGACCGCGTCGGCGACCTGCTCCTCCACGTCGGCGCGGCCCTGCTCGGTCGCCAGTGGACCGACATCCGTGCCGTCGCTCATCGGATCCCCGACGGTCAGCGCGGACATGTTCGTGACGAACGCGTTCACGAACTCGTCGTACACGTCGGTGTGCACGATGAACCGCTTGGCGGCGATGCACGACTGCCCGTTGTTCTGACTGCGCGCCGTCGTGGCCACCCGGGCGGCCTCCGCGATGTCGGCGCTGGGCAGCACGATGAAGGGGTCGCTGCCGCCCAGCTCCAGCACCGTCTTCTTGAGCTCGCGCCCGGCGATCGCGGCGATCGAGCGGCCCGCGCCCTCGCTGCCGGTGAGGGTTGCCGCGCGTACGCGGGAATCGGTCAGGATCTTCTCCACGGCATCCGAGCCGACCAGCAGCGTCTGGAACGCGCCGGCCGGAAAGCCCGCGCGGGCGAAGAGTTCACCGAGGTAGAGGGCGGTCTGCGGCACGTTGGAAGCGTGCTTCAGCAGGCCGGTGTTGCCCGCCATGAGCGCGGGCGCGGCGAAGCGCATCGCCTGCCAGAGCGGGAAGTTCCACGGCATGACCGCGAGTACGGGCCCGAGCGGCTGATACCGCGCGTACGCCCGCAGCGCCCCGACCGCCTCCGCGTCGGCCGGCTCGTCGGCCAGGAATGTCTCGGCGTTGTCGGCGTAGTAGCGGCACGCCTTTGCGCACTTGAGCACTTCGGCCTTGGCCGCCGTGAGCGTTTTGCCCATCTCGAGCGTCATCAGGGCGCCCACGTCGTCCTGCTCCGCCTCCAGCAGGTCGGCGGCGGCCCGCATCCACTGCGCGCGCTGCTCGAACGTCGTGCCGCGCAGCTCCCGGAACGCGTCGGCGGACCGCCCGGTCGCGGCGTCGATCTCCTCGTCCGTCAGCGCGTCGAACGTCTTCAGCACCTCGCCGGTGACGGGGTTGGTGGTGGCTATCGGCACAGGTCTCACCTCATCGCAGTCGTCTGTCACCGACCGCCATACCCGCACTGTCGCGGTCCAGTCCGGCCTCGGCCTACGAGCTCGTCCGGCGCCGCCCCTGCTGCGCGATCTGGGCTCAGGTGTCGGCTGACCCGGCTCCGCCGCCGATGCCAGCGAAAGCGGTCGAGTGTGGCATCGCCGCCAGCGTCAGTGGGAGGCCGGGGCGTGGCATCGCCGCCGGCGTCAGTGGGAGGCCGGGGCGTGGCATCGCCGTCGGCTTCAGCGGGAGGCCGGGCCGGCGTCGAGGGCGTCATGCGCGGCGGCAGCGCGGCGTGCGCCGGAAATGGAGCCGGCGTCGAGGGCGTCCAGCACGGCCTCGCCGTTCTGCCGCGCCCACTCGGACAGGACCTGGATCGGCTCGGTCAGGGTCGCGCCGAGCGGGGTCAGCTCGTACTCGACGCGGGGCGGCGCCTCGGCGTACACCCGGCGGCTGACGAGACCGTGGGCCTCGAGCCGGCGCAGCGTCTGGGTGAGCACCTTGCGGGAGATGCCGCCGATCCGGTCGGCCAGGTCGCCGTGGCGGACCGGGCCCCGGCTGAGCCCGGCCAGCACCACCACGGTCCACTTGTCGGCGATCAGCTCGACCGCCAGCCGCGCCGGGCAGTCGGCCAGGAACAAGTCGGTCACCACCCGAACGGTACCCGCGCCCGCCGTCCGGACGGCAAGACCCCGCGCCGGGCGCCGCTTTTTGCGGGCCGAGTCCGCCCGCGCGTCAGGAGCCGTCGCGGACGATCTTCGAGATGGTGTCCATCGCGCGGCGGCGGTCGTCGCCGGTGCCCAGGTACGTGTCCGGGACGATCAGCTCGTCGAGACCGGTCGCGCGGTACGCCTCGACGGCCTCGGCCAGCAGCGCCTCCGAGCCACCGATGGCCGGCATGCCCGTCTCCGGGAGCGGGCCGTCGACCACGGTGAGGGCTTGGGCCGTACGCGCGATGGTCTTGGGGTCTCGGCCGATCTTCGCGCACCATTCGTCCAGGACGTGCGATTTGTGGGCGATGAGTTCGGGCAGGCCCCAGGTGTTCCACAGGTCGGCATATTGGGCGACGACCTTGAGCATCCGCTGCTCGCCCTTGGCGCCGATCATGACGGGCAGCGGGTCCTGCACGGGCTTGGGCTCGCAGATCGCGTCGGTGAGCCGGTAGTACGTACCGTCGAAGGTTGTGCGCGGCTCGCGCAGCAGCCCGCGCAGGACGTCGAGGCCCTCGACGAAACGGTCGATGCGCTGCTTGATCGGCGGGAGCTCGATGCCGTACTGCTCGTGCTCGTTGATCTGCCAGCCCGCGCCGACGCCGAGGGTGAAGCGGCCGCCGCTGATGTGGTCGACGGTGGTGGCCATGTTGGCCAGGACGGCCGGGTGCCGGTAGGTCATGCCGTAGACCAGCGTGCCGATCCGCACCCGGGGCACGGCCGCCGCGAGCGCCGCCACCAGTGAACCGGCCTCCAGCAGCGGCGACGTCTCGGCGAACGAGGTGTCGGCATTGGGCATGAAGTGGTCGGCGATCCAGACGCCGTCCCAGCCGGTCTGTTCGGCGTGCCGGGCGGCGTCGAGGATTCCCGCGTACGGCTGGGTCGCCCGCGGCCAGATGGAAAGTCGCATGATCCCACCCTCCCACGCCGGGTTTGAGAATGGTCGTTCTTGACCGGTCGTTCTCAAACGCGTAGGGTCCTCAGGCATGGGACGGCCGAGGGGTTTCGACGAGCGGCTCGCGGTGGCGGCGGCAGCCGAATTGTTCGCGGGGCGCAGCTACGACGGCACGTCCGTCGACGATCTCGTGAGCGCCACGGGTGTGCACCGCGGCAGCCTTTACAAGACGTTCGGCAGCAAACGTGGCCTTTATCTCGCCGCGCTGCGCCACCACGTCGACCAGGACGTGACGCGCATCGCGCAGTCGGCCGACCCGGCCCGCGCCCTGCTCGGCTCCGGCGGCGAGGAGCTGGGCTTCCTGCTGCTCGCGGCGGCCGAGCGGGCCGCCGTGGACGACGAGGTCGCCGCCGAGGTCGGGCGAGCGCTCGACCTGCTCGACGCGGCGCTCCGCCCGGCCGGCGCCGATCCGGCCCGGGCCGCCGACCTGACCGCCGCCCTGCTCGGCCTGCTGTTGCGCGCCCGCGCCCAGCCCGGCCGCGCGACAGGCGCCACCCTGCTGGTCTCGCAGTGACACGGAGGACGACATGGCACGCATCGACATCACCGGCGACGCTCTCGTCATCACCCTCGAGGGGCTCGACGTCCTGTGGGCGCTCAAGAAGCGGCTGACGATCCCGCTGGCCCACGTGCGCGGGGCGACACCCGACCCGGGGATCGTCCGCGGCTTCAAGGGCGTGCGCACCAAGGGCACCAACATGCCCGGCGTCATCGTCGCGGGCACCTTCCGCACCGGCGAGGGCCGCATCTTCTGGAACGTCCGCGACGCCGCCAAGGCGGTGGTCATCGAGCTCGCCGACGAGGAGTACACCCGGCTGGTCATCGAGGCCCCCGACCCGCGCGCGACGGCCGACCGCATCGAACGCGCCCGCACACCCGCTTGACGCGCGGCGGGCCCTCACCTTCGCGGCGGGCCCTCACCTTCGCGGCGGGCCCTCACCTTCGCGGCGGGCGAGGCGCGCGGCCGGCTCGCGCGCTCAGTTTGTACGGCGGTAGGCGCCCGCGCGCTCAGCTCGTACGGCGGTAGGCGCTCGTGCCGAAGCGGGCGGCGACGGCGCCCTTGAGTCCGCCGGGTGCCGCCTTGGCCTCCCGCTCGGCCCGCAGCACGGTGAGCTGCGCCTTCGGGTCACGGTCCCAGGCGGCCAGACACTCCGACGGTACGAGGTTCGCGGCGGCCACGATCGCCCCGGTCGCGCCCAGCCAGTTCGCGTGGCCGAGCAGCGCGGACGAGCCGACGTAGACGTGACCCGGCCAGTCGAGGTCGAGCTGCCGGCCCAGCCGCACCGGGTCGCCGCTCGAATCCTTGGTCCCGGCCACCGGCAACCCGGGCAACGCCTCCACCGGCACCGGCCCACCCGCGACCGGCGGATAGTGATAGGCCAGCACGGGCACGTCCCCGGCCGCCGCGGCGACCTCCTCGTAGTAGCCGCCCAGATCGGTCCCCAGCCGCGGCGGCGCCACGAGCACGGCGTCGGCTTTCGCCCCGGCGGCGTCGCGCACCCGCTGCGCGGCCTGACCCCACCACTCCCCCGAGGCCCCGGCCAGCACCGGCACGCCGGGACACGCCGCGCGCACGGCGGCCACGAGCGCGGTCCGCTCATGGTCCTCCAGCGTGGAGGCCTCGCCCGTACTCCCATTGACCAGCACCGCCCGCAACCCGGCACCGACCACCCGCGCCGCGTGCGCAGCAGTAGCCTCTGCATCGATGCGGCCGTCGGCAGTGAAAAGCGTGACCAGCGCCACCGCGGGCCCGGTCCAGAGCGGCTCAGCCATGCACACCAGCCTATGCCCCGCCGCCCCGCCCGGCATCACGATCACCCATGACCCGACCACCTCACGCGAGCGAACGTCAGAAGAGGAACGGCACAGCCGGAAGCCCCGCGCCGAGTCCGGCGCCGTCGGAACGCCCGAGCAGCCACGCCAGCAACTCCGCCTGCGGCCCCCGCGCCACCGGCGGACTCCCGTCGCGCGGCGGACTCCCGTCGCCGGCGAAGGCGCAGAGCCGACTGACCGCGAGGGATGACGTCGCGTCCTCCCGCACGTGCGGCCGAGGCGCCGAGCTTTCCACCGCAGAGGTCACCGCAGCCTTGTCATGCGTTACCGGCGAAGGCCCCGAGGCGGTCGATGGCGTGGGAGAGGACGAGGTCGCGCAGGGCGGCCGCGTCGTCGTCGCCGTAGAGGGTGAAATCGCGGACCTCGGCGAAACGATCGGCGTCGAGGGTGATGGGGATGTCGGTGACATCCAGCCGCGACAGGTAGGGATACGCCGGCACGTACGCGGGATCCCGGCGCAGAGCAGCCGGACCCAGTGGCTGGGCGGCGTCCACAGGCTGGCCAGGGTGGGCAGGCTGGCCAGCGTGGGCAGGCTGGCCGGCTTGAACAGGCTGGGTGCTGGGGGCAGGCCGGGGCAGTCCGAGGCCGGCGGCGGTGGCGACGGCTCGGCGGGCCCGGGCCTGGTCGTCGGCGGTGGACGGGGAGACGGTGACGCGGACCGGGCGCAGGGCGAAGTTGCTGCAGTTGGTGAGGTCGTCGCCGCAGACGTTGGGCACCGCCAGGACATCGTGCAGGGCGAGCAGCTCGATGCGGTCGCCGGGGCGGGACGCGTTGCGCTGGATGACGCCGTTCTCCGTGGACATGAACAGGTTCAGGGACTCGTGCAGCTCCCAGGGCAGCAGGCCGTACTCGCGCTGGGCCTCCCGCTGGATCTCCTCGCAGTTGGTCCGGTCGTGCAGCCCGAAGAAGGCGCTGTAGATCAGGCGGCTGCAGAACGGGAACGTCGTGTCGGTACGCCCGGTGCAGTCGAGGATGACCATGAGCGGACGTTCCCAGGGCGCGTTCGACCAGAGAACGTCGCCGGCGCCGGGGTGCTCCCCCGCGATGCCCCGGGTGCGCCCGACATGCAGCCGCTCGTGCCGGTCGGCCAGCGTGAACACGTTGAGGTCCACACACTGGTGCCCTTCGAGCTGCGTCACTGTAAGCACCTGCCCGGCGCGGACCTCGACGGCCTTCCCGGTGCCCGGCGCCAGAACATGTTCGGCAAGAACACGTGCGGACCGAACCCGATCGTCACGAACACGATCGCCGTCGTCACGAACGCGATCAGCAGGAACACCGTCCTCACGAACGCCATCGCCACGAACGAGTTCCTCACGAACGGGATCGCCACGAACGAGCTCGTCACGAACGGGATCGCTGGGAACGCTGCGAACGAGTTCCTCACGAGCACGATCGTCACGAACGCCGGGAGGGACGGCGGGACCAGGGCTGGACGGGACGGCGGATGCCAGGGCGGCGGCTACCAGGGCGTCCAGGGACGACAGCGCGGGGTCGCGGGCGACGACCAGGTCGAGGAACTCCCGCTGCTGGTCATTGATCCGCAGGTACGCCACGGGAACGCTCCAGGACAGGCCGCAGGCCGTGGTTGACGGCGGCGTTGAGGAGGATCAGGAGGACCGCGCCGGCCATCATGGGGGTGGTGACGACGGCGCGGAGCCAGTCGGGCATGGAGGTGACGATCGGGTCGGGGATCCATTGTCCGCCCAGGGCGAGGATGAACGCGGTCGCCGCCACGGTGATGTTGAGGTCGTCCCACTCGACGTCGCGCATCATCTGGACGCCGCTCATGGCGATGATGCCGAAGAGCACGGTCGACGCGGCGGCGAGGACGGCGCCGGGCAGGCTGGATACGAAGGACGCCAGCACGGGTACGAAAGCCAGCCCCACGGCCACGATCCCGGCGGTCATGGTCACATGGCGGCTGCCGATGCGCGTGACCCGCACCAGTCCCGCGTTCTCCGGGTAGGTCGCCGTCCCGATGCCGCCGAACAGCGCGCCCACGACCGAGCCCGCGTACTCGGTGAACAGTCCGCGCGTGATGCGCGCCCGGGAGAGTGACACCGCACCCCAGCGTGCGACCAATGTGTACATGCCGACCGCTTCGGCGCTCGACTCCAGGAACGCCAGCAGCATCAGGACGACGGCCGGCCACCGGACCTCGAAGCCGAACGGCAGGAACGCCGGCGGCCCGACCACGACGACGCCGGACAGGTCGGGGCTCCGCCACAGTCCGAGCGCCGCGGCGAGCAGGGTGCCGACGAGCATGCCGACGAGCACGGCCGCCCGGCGCACGATCGTCGCGCCGCCGAAGAGCAGGCACGCGACCACCACGAGCAGCGTGACCAGCCCGACCCAGAAGAAGTCCCAGCCGTAGCCGGGCGCGCCCTCGGTGCCGAACCAGTACGGCAGCCCGAGCGTCGCCAGCTGCGCCCCGATGATGATGCACAGGGTGCCGAAGACGAGCGGCTCGGTGGCGAAGCGGACGACGTGGATCAGCACGCCGAACCGCCCGATCGGCACGGTCAGCGCGAGGAAGACCAGCCCGGCGACGACCATGGAGCCGAAGGCCGCCCCCAGCCCGTACGTGGCCCCGGCCGCCAGCAGCGCCGCGAAGAACGCCGCCGTCGGCCCCTGCACGATCGGCAGCCGCAGGACCCGGCTGGACTGCAGGATCGTCACCAGCCCGGCCAGCAGGAACGACGCCTGGATCAGGTGGGTGACGTCGCCGGGCGCGAGGCCCAGCGTCAGCCCGATGAGAACCGGGAAGACCCAGATCGCCGACAGCGTGACGAGATGCTGCAGCCCGAAGAGCACCAGCCGGGGCGCCGGCACCCGATCGTCGAACCCGACGTCGAGCACCGGCTCCCGGCCGGCATCAGCCCGCGGCGGGGAGGCATCATCCACAATGGTCGATGCTAGCCGGAGAAGGTGATACAGGTCACCCCCGGAAGTGCGCCTCCGAAGCGGCGACCTCGACCGGATCCGCGGACCCGATGGCCACCCGCCACGGCAGCTCGGCGCCGTCGCGGGAGACCTCGACGCCGTCGGAGGAGACCGTCACCGTGAAGGTCGACGATCCCACGCGCACGGTGGACGTACCCGGGGCAGGCTCGAAGATCCGCAGCGTGACCCCGTCCCGATAGTCGTAGTCGGGCCGGTCGGTGACCGCGCCGACCGGCACCACCGCCCCCGGCCGCACCAGCAGCGGCACACTGTCGAAGCCGTGCGTCTCGTGGATCCACCGCGGCCCCTCGACCACCTCGCCCGTCAGATAATGGGTCCAACGGCCGGCCGGCACGTAGTAGCTGACCTCGCCGGACGTGCTGAACACCGGCGCGACGAGCAGGTCGCCGCCGAGCAGATACTGGCGGTCGAGGTGCACGGCGGCCGGGTCGTCCGGGAAGGCGACCACCATCGGGCGCATGACCGCCAGGCCGGTCTCGTGCGCCTCTTGCGCCGCATTCCACAGGTACGGCATCAGCGTGTGCTTGAGCCCCGTGAATGTGCGCAGCACGTCGACGGACTCCTCGTCGAACTGCCACGGCACCCGGTACGTCTGGTTGCCGTGCAGCCGCGAGTGCGACGACAGCAGCCCGAACGCGATCCACCGCTTGAACACGGCCGGATCCGGCAGCCCCTCAAAGCCGCCGATGTCATGACTCCAGAAGCCGAAGCCGGACGCCGCCAGGGACAGCCCGCCGCGCAGGGTCTCGGCCATGGATTCGTACGTGGCGGAATTGTCTCCACCCCAGTGGACGGGGAACTGCTGCCCGCCGACCGTGGCACTCCGCGCGTACAACACGGCTTCGCCCTCGCCGCGCGTCTCGCGCAGGACGTCGAAGACCGTCCGGTTGTAGAGCTGCGTGTACCAGTTGTGCATGCGGTCGGGATCGGAGCCGTCGTGCCACACGACGTCGGTCGGGATCCGCTCGCCGAAGTCGGACTTGAACGCGTCCACGCCCATCTCGACCAGCGCGCGCAACTTGCTCGCGTACCAGGCGGCAGCGTCAGGATTCGTGAAGTCGACCAGCGCCATCCCGGCCTGCCAGCGGTCCCACTGCCACACGTCGCCGTTCGCGCGCTTGACGAGATAGCCCTTCTCGAGGCCCTCGGCGAAGAGCGACGAGCGCTGCGCGATGTACGGGTTGATCCACACACACGTCCGCAGCCCGCGATCCTTGAGCCGCTTGAGCATGCCCGGCGGGTCGGGGAACACGCGCGGGTCCCATTCGAAGTCGCACCAGCTGAACTCGCGCATCCAGAACGTGTCGAAGTGGAAGACACTCAGCGGCAGGCCCCGCGACGCCATGCCGTCGACGAACGACGTGACGGTCTCCTCGTCGTACGAGGTGGTGAACGACGTGGTCAGCCACAACCCGAAGGACCACTGCGGCGGCAGCGCGGGGCGCCCGGTCAGCGCGGTGTAGCGGCGCAGCACGTCGGCCGGGGCAGGACCGGCGATGACCAGGTAGGACAGCGACTGCCCGGCGACGCTGAACTGGGTGCGCGACACCACCTCGGACGCGACCTCGAAGGACACCTTGCCGGGATGGTCGACCAGGACGCCGTACCCCCGGTTGGTGAGGTAGAACGGCACGTTCTTGTACGCCTGCTCGCTGCTCGTGCCGCCGTCCTCGTTCCAGATGTCGACGCTCTGGCCGTTCTTGACCAGTGGCCCGAAGCGCTCCCCCAGCCCGTAGACAGCCTCACCGACGCCCAGGTCGAGCTGCTCGTGCACGTAGTGCTCGCCGCCGGCGGTGTCGACGACGCCCATGCCCTTCCAGCCGGAGCCGGTCAGCCGCTTGCCGTCGGCGAAGAAGTCGAGCCCCCACTCCTCGCCCTCGCGGAACCGCGCGGTCAGCGGGCCCGAGGTGAAGGACACACCGTCGACGACGGGCTCCACCTCCGCGGGAAAGAGCTCGAAGGACGGGGTAGCGGGCCGCGCGCCGAGGAAGTGGCTCAGCGTCACGCGGATCACGCCCGGCATCGGGGTGGACAGCCGCACCGTGATGATCGGCGCGTCGAGGGTGTCGCCCCGGCTGCGGACCTTGCGGGCGGCGGCGAAGACGGTCAGCGAGCGGTCGTCGTGCGTACTGTCCTGGAGCTGGGCCGGGTGCAGCACGGTGAGGCCGTCACGCTTGCGCCAGTATCCGTCGGTGAACTTCATGGACGTCCTTACTTGATGGCGCCGGCGGCGATGCCGCGGGTGAGGGTGCGCTGGAAGATCAGGAAGAACAGCACGGCGGGGAGGATGCCGACGAGGGCCGAGGCGCTGGTCGCGGTGGCGTCCATGAGCCGGTCGCCCTGGAGCACGGCGAGCGCCACGGGCACGGTCTGGTTGTCCGCGCTGACCAGGAAGATCAGCGGCAGGAAGAACTCGTTCCAGGTCCAGATGAAAAAGAACGTGAACAGCACGCCGAGCGTCGGCATGCTCACGGGCACGACGACGCCGAACAGCGTCCGCCACTTGCCGGCCCCGTCGACCGCGGCGGCGTCGAGCAGTTCGCGCGGGAACTCGTCGTACACCGACGACAGCAGGTACGTGCCGAAGGCCGACTGGATCACGGTGAAGATGATGATGATCGCGACCGGGCTGTCGTACAGGTAGAGGGCCTTGGAGATGTAGTACAGGGGGTACACGAGGACTTCCTGCGGAAGCAGGTTCGCCACGAGGAAGAAGACCAGGAACCACACCCGCCCGCGGACGCGGCCGATCCCCAGCGCGTACGCGTTGAGCACCGACAGCAGCACGCCCAGCACCGCCACCGACAGCGCCGTGACGAGACTGTTCAGCAGCTTGCGGGTGAAGTCGACGCGTTCCCAGAAGTCGACGATGCCCTGGAAGCTGATCGACTCGGGGATCGACAGCGGGCCGTTGCTCGCGTAGTCGGCCGGCGTCTTGAAGGCGTTGAGCACCACGACCAGGATCGGCGCGACGACCAGCAGACAGAGCACGAGCAGGACCGCGAGGATGATCCACCGGGCTCTCGACCGGCGCGGACGGGTCGATGTATCCGTTTTGTCCAACTCGGGCGGCGCGGTGACGATTGTCATTTCGCGCTCTCCCGGTTCTGCAGGCGAAGGAACACGAAGGCGAGGATCACGATGATCACGGTGAGGACCGTGGAGATCGCCGAGCCGTAGCCGACCTGCGCCTTCTGGAAGTAGTTCTGCCACGCGAAGTACGAGGGGACGAGCGTCGCGTTGCTCGGGCCGCCCTTGGTCAGCACGTACACCTGGCCGAAGATCTTCAGCGCGGCGATCGTGGTGGTGACCAGGACGACGTACAGCTCGGGCCGGATGAGCTTGACCGTGATGGCCCGGAAGCGCTGCCACCAGCTCGCGCCGTCGAGGTCCGCCGCCTCGTAGAGCTCGGGGTCGATGCGCTGCAGGCCGGCCATGAACATGACGACCGGATAGCCGAGCTGGAACCAGATCATCACGAACATGACGCTGAGCAGCGCCCAGTCCGGGTCGCCCAGCCAGTCGCGGCCCAGCGAGCCCAGGCCGATCGAGTCGAGGATGCGGTTCAGCGCCCCGTAGCTGGGGTGCAGGATCCACACCCACACGATGCCGGTGACCGCGACCGGCAGCACCTGCGGCAGATAGAAGCCCGACCGCAGGATGCGCGCCCACCGGTCGCCGACGACCTTGGCGACGTAGTCGAACAGCACCGCCGCCAGCACCAGGCCGAGCAGCGTCGGGATGACCGCCATCGCCACGATCAGCAGCAGGATGTGCCCGAAGGAGCCCCAGAAGTTCGCGTCACCGAACAGCCGGGTGTAGTTGTCGAAGCCGATCCACTGCGGATCGGTGACGCCGTTCCACTTCGTGAAGCTGATGCCGACGGTCATCACCAGCGGCACCACGATCACCGCCAGGGAGGCCACGATCCCTGGAATGAGAAAAGGCGCGTAGCCTCCCTGCCGTTTCTGACTCATTTGCCGAGGTCCGCCAGGTTGTCGTTGTACGGCTTGGCGACCTCGTCGAGCATCTGCGCCGGCTTCTTCGAGCCGTTGATCAGGCCCTGGAAACCGCCGGCGAGCACGTCGTAGTAGCCGGGCGCGGGCCAGTCGGGATAGAACGCGAGCCCGTCGGCCGAGGACACCTTGGTCCACAGGTCGAGCAGCTCCTTGTTCTTCGCGTCGGTGATCGAGGCCGCGTCGGCCGCCACGGGCACCCCGCCGTTGTTGCCCAGCAGGTTCTGGACCTCCGGCTGCATGGTGATGTCGATGAAGTCGTACGCGAGCTTCTTGGCCTTGCTCTTGGTCGGCACGACCCACAGGTTGCCGCTCGAGCCGGGGTGCAGCGTGTTGCCCGGGAACAGGAACGTGCCCCACTGGAAGTTCTTGATCTCGTCGACGAAGCGGCCGTACCACCAGCTGCCGGAGATCATGATCGGGAACTTGCCCTGGCTGAACGCGACGCCCATGTCCTCGGCCTTGATGCCCGCCGAGTTCTTCGGGATGTAGCCCTTGGCCACCCAGTCGGCGAAGGTCTGCGCGCCGTAGGTGAGCTCGGGGCCGTGGAAGTCGACCTTGTTCTTGTAGAGCTGGTAGTCGTCGACCCAGGCCCGGTCGGCCTTGCTCAGCGACAGCTCGTACGCGATCTGCATGGCCGGGTACTCGGCGCCGCCGACCGACAGCGGCGTGACCTTGTTCTTGACGAACGTGTCCATGGCCGCCGTGAACTCGTCCAGCGTCGTCGGCACGGCGATCTTGTACTTGTCGAACAGGTCCTTGTTGTAATAGACCATCACGAACTCGCCGTAGTTCGGCACGCCGTACCAGTTGCCGTCGCCCATGATGCCGTCGGCGTCGTACTTGGCGGTGGTCTGCAGGCTCGGGGTGAGCTTCTTGTCCCAGCCGCGGCTCGTCGCCTCACCGGACAGGTCCTCCAGCAGGCCCTGCTTCGACAGCAGGCCGGCCGTGGCGTTGCCCTTGTTGTACTCGAGGATGTCGGGCGCGCTGTCCGAGTTGAGGATCATGCCGGCGTTCTGCTGGATCTGCTCGAAGCTCTTCTCCTCGAACTTCACCTCCACGCCGGGGTGGCTCGACTTGAACAGCTCGATCGCCTTGTTCCAGGCGATGCCCATGGCGCTGTTGGGCGCCTCGTAGTGCCAGAGGGTCAGGGACTTGGCGTCGGCGCCCTCGTCGCCTTCGCCGTTGGATCCGCATGCGGTGAGGCCGAGGGACGCCGCGAGAAGCAGCGCGCCTGCGGCGGCTTTGAGTCGGGTATGCGCCATGCCGGGTCTCCCGTGGGGTGGCTTCCGGGTGTCGTCGAAGCGCTTCGACGATCGCAGTGTCGAAGCGCTTCGACACTGGGGAGGACGCTAGGTTTCCGCCACGGTCGATGTCAACAGTGTGTCCGGGAAGTTTCTTGCCCGGCGCCGGCCCGGACGCGCCCGCACGGGCACGATCCGGACCGGCGCTTTCCTCCTAGAGGAAGGGGATGTCCGGGACCGCGGCATAGACCGCTTCCTCGAGGACGTTGCCCCGGTCGAGGCTCTTACGGCCTGACGCGTTCTGCACGCAGGCCTCCTTCGCCGCGCCGCCGAAGCCCGCTCCGATCCGCTGGCCGATCACCGCGCCGGCTGCGGCGCCGGCGCTGACACCCGCGATCGTCCCCGCGGGTCCCACCGCGCTTCCGATCGCCCCGCCGATGACACCGAGACCCAGTCCGACGCCCCAGCCGACCAGCTTCTCCGAGGCCTCGCACTTGGCGATCGCGCGGCCGGTGGGGTCGACGTAGTTGACCGGGTTGTCGGCGGCGTAGGCATAGCGGTTGCCCTCGGACGGGTCGAGCAGCCGCGTGATCGGGTCCTGCTGGACGAACCGGCCCTGGAACGGGTTGTACCAGCGCGTCCCCAGCTTGGTCAACTGCGTGCCGAGCCCCCACAGGTTGTCCTGGAAGGCGCCGGTGTAGCGCAGCGGGTTGTCCTCGGCGTGGTCGCCCGAGGAGCTGACCAGGCCGCCGTACGGGTCGTAGACATACTTGGCCTGCTCGGCGCCGTCGCGGTCGACGAGGCCGACGACCGAGCCCTGCCGGTCGGTGACCAGGTAGTAGGACTCGCCGTCGATCGTGAGCCCGAGCGGCTGGCCGGTGGGATCGCGCTCGACGTAACCCTGGGTGTAGTCACCGTCGGAGTAGTACTGACGGTAGGACTGGATCCACGGCAGCCCTGTCGTGCCGCTGCGGCCGTAGACGAGGTCGGCGGTGGCGGTCGTGATGAACTCGTCCTGGCCCAGGCCCGCGTAGACGAACGGGGTGCCGCCCGCCTCGACCATCTGCCCGGCGGCGTTCCAGACGAGCGCCGGTCCGCCCGAACCCGCGCCCGCAAGCTGGTTGCCCGCGCCGTCGAACGTGTTGCCGCTGTTGGTGACCTGGTTGGCGGCGTTGGGCGTCAGGGTCTGGGTGGTGGTGCCGCTGCGCACGACGGTACGGCGGAAGCCGTTCGCGTCGTAGGTGTACGACCACGACGCGCCCCCGTAGTTGGTCGCGCCGGTCAGCCGGTTCCCCTTGTCATAAGTGAAGTCGGAGCGGGTGGCGGTCAGATGGTTGTAGTCCCACTGCACCAGGTCGCGGTCCGCGGCCGGCGCCGAGCAGGAGCCGTTGTACGAGAAGGGGGTGTAGCACGTGGACACGTCCGACACCGTGGTCTGCGCGCCCGAGTCGCGGACCGTCGAGATGCGGCCCAGCCGGCCGGTCTTGTCGTAGGTGGTGACCGTCCGGGCCGCCCACGCCGTCTTGGCGGTGTTGGTGTCGAAGTACGTGGCGGTCCGGCGCCCGTCCTTGTCGTACTCGAAGGCGTACCGCGCGCCGGTGGCCGTCTCCATGGTCGTCAGCAGGTTGCGGCTGTCGTAGGAGTAGGTGGTGGTGCCGCGGCCGTCGGTCAGTGAGGTCAGATTGCCGACCGGATCGTAGCCGTACGCGAGATCACCGCCGCCGGTGGTGGCGGCCCGGCGGGTGAGCCGGTTCAGCGGGTCGTGATCGAGATACACGACGCCCGCCGCGTCGTCCCGCTGGTAGAGATTGCCGTAGGCATCGTAGGCGAACACCACACCGTCCGTGCCGTCGGAGTAGTCGACGTCGATCAGCCGATCGTCGGTGTCGTACCCGTAAGTGACGGTGCGCCCGGCGCCGTCGCTCGCGGTGCGCAACCGGCCGAAGGCGTCGTACGTGAAGTCCCGCGCGCCCAGGCTGGTGCCGGTCACCGGGGTGATGCCGGTGACCTGCTTGCTGGTCGTGTTCACCTGATAACGGGTCGCGTTGGTGCCGTTGGCCGGGTCGGTCGAGGTGGCCACCGTCCCGTCGGCGTTGTAGGTCACCTTCGGGGTGGCGGCGGAGGCGTCCGCGACGGAGAGCCGGTTACCGGCGCCGTTGTAGGTGTAGGACGAGGAGTTGCCCTGCCGGTCCTTGTCGGCGGATCGCTGGAACCCTGCCGTGGGGTTCGTGGTCGTCCCCGCGTTGCCGTAGGTGACGGTGCTGCCGCCGGCGGACGCACCGGTCGACGGGAAGGACGCCGTCAGCGACTGGCCACCGTTGGCGCCGTAGGTGTTGGTCACCGACCCGCCCTCCGCCGAGGTGGCGGTGAGCACGTCCTGGAAGGGCGTGTAGGTGGCGCTGCGGGTGTTGCCGGCGGGGTCCTTCACCGCGGTGATCCGCTTCGACGCGTCCACGGTGTAGGTGGTGCGGGCCACGGACGTCACCGGCAGCGACAGGTCGGTGTTGGCGTCGGCGACCAGGCTCTGGGTGGCGCTGGGGTAGGCGAAGCGGGTGGTGGCGCCCGCCCCGGTGCCGGCATCGGTCACCCGGGTCAGCGAGGTCACGCGGTGGGCGCTGTCGTAGGTGACGGTCGTGCGCTGCGATCCGCCCCACCCGGCGGTCAGGGTGATGGAGGTCAGGTCGCCCGCGGAGCTGTAGCCGAAATGGGCCGCCCGGGTCGTGGGGTGGGTGATACCGCTCAACCGGCCGCCCGCGTACGTGTAGGTGGCGGCCCTGGTCGTACCGTCGTCACCGCTCTGCCGGTACGCCGCCAGTTGCCCGGCGCCTGTCCACTCCACCGCGGCCCGGCGCGCGCCCGAGCCGCCCCGGGTCGACACGACCGCGGTTTCCCGGCCGTCGCCGCCCAGCTCGAGATCGGTCGTGTTGCCGTTGCGGTCGGCCCACTTGTCGAGTCGGCCGGCCGTGGTGAAGGTCAGCTTCCGGCCGCCGTTCTCCTGCAGTGTCCAGCCCGTACCGGTGACCTTGGTGAGCTTCGCCTTGAACTCGCCGGGGCTGGTGTAGGTGGAGGCACCCGACGAGGTCGGCGTGAACACCCCGGCGACGCCGTCGCCGGTCAGGTAGGTCACGGTGCCGTCGTCGGCGGCGATCAGCCGCTCGTCGGTACCGGTGCCGGTGCTCCAGCCGGGTCCGAAGGCGCCCGCGCCGGCGGCCGAGCCCGCCAGGAGGCTGTTGTAGGTGGCTCCGAGCTCGACGTCGTCGCCGAGGCCGGGCAGGGTCAGATCCCGGCTGCGCAGCAGCAGGTTGCCCGAGCCCACGTTCACTTGCACCAGCAGGGTGTCGGAGAGCGGGACGGAGAAGAAGGTGCCGTTGCGCACCGGGCCGGTCCCCTTGGGAACGTCGGGCGCCGCGGCGATGCGGGCAGCCGGGCCACCCTGGGCCGGCAGCGCCACCGTGCCGAGGGAGCGCGGTGAGGCAGTGGCGGCGCCCCGGCCCGGGCCGTCCACCACTGACGCGCTCGCCCGGGACCGGTCCGGCGGGGACACCGGGTGGTGCCCGGGACCAGGCGTAGGAGCGGCCGCAGCCGGTGCGGGCGCGACGAGCGCGGTGGCGGCGAGGGCGGCCGCTACCGCGACGCGGACAGGTTGTCGAGTCACAGTGACCCCGTTTCGTGAGCGAAAGATTTCTCTTCGTGTCCGGACATCGACGATGCTCACACGAGCGAATGCGGCCGCGATCCTGGAAGCTTGCAGGGACCGGACGCTCTGGACCCCCGGCCGTACGCGCACGACAATCGATGGGTGCGATCAACTGCCCTGCCGTGGCGCGGCATCGTCGTCCAGGCGGACGCCCCCTCGCGGACCCTCGAGCTGCCCGTCGGCGCCACCGCCCGCTTCGGGCGTGACGCGGGAGCCGACATCGTCCTCGCCGGCGCCGACGCCGGTGTCTCCCGCCTGGCCGGCACCGTCACCGCGACGGAGGACCACTGGCTGCTGACCAATCTCAGCCACCGCAGCACCTACGTCGTGGAGAACCCGGAAGGCGGGGGCGAGTTCGTCAAAGCCGCTCCGCTACGGCTCGACATGCCCGTCCCGTTCGAGTTCGCGCGCGTCGTCGTGCCGGGCACAGTCCGGCCGGCGGCCTTCCTCGTCTTCGCGCCTCAGCACGCGTACGCCGAGCGCTCGGCGCACCAGCCGGCGGGCGACCCCACGCGCACGGCGTTCCCCCTCGACGAGAACGCCAAGTACTTCCTGGTCCTCGTCGCGCTCTGCGAACCGCGCCTGCGCGACACCACGAGCCCGGTGGTGCGTACGGTGCCGGAGATCCTGGACCGGCTGGCCGGCGCGCCCGGTGCCGCTGGGCTGACCCGGACGTCGGTCAACTTCCACATCGACTATCTGGCTCGGGTCAAGCTGCGGGTGAAGCCGCCTGCGCCGGCGGGCAAGGCGGACTGGCAGCGGGCCGCCCTGATCTCCTTGGCCCTGCGGTTCGACCTCGTGCGTCCCGAGCATCTCGCCCTGCTCGGCCCGGCCGGCGCTCAGGTGCGCGCGGGTGCCGGATCCACCGCGCGATAGGTGGCGAGCGCCGAGCGCAACCGCGCGGCATAGGCCGCCAGAGAGGGATCCGCCGGGACACCACCGGCTGCCCGGACCTTGCTCACGGAAGTGCGGAAGGCGAGCGCGAGATTCACCTCCCGGTCGCCGGGCACCTCCTCGACGGCGGCGGAGGCCCGGCACAGGTAGTCGCCCAGCGGCGGGATGGACATCTCCGGCGGGAACGGCGGCTCCGGGGTCACCGTCCGCTGCCCGGGCGGCAGGTAGTACTGCAGCACCCGCGGCGTCCACCGGGCGATGCCGTACTCGTCGGCCACCGGGTCCCGGTAATCGGGGTCGAACCCGGTCTCGGCTTCGAGCATCGCAGCCACCAGCACCGGCGTGACAGCGGGGTCATCGGGACACCGGGTGCCCGCCCGCACGATCAGGTCGCGGTAGCGGGCCGGCACGGCATCGGTCCGGAAATACCGCTCATAGCCGGGCTCGGGATCGCGGGCTCCGCCCGGGCCGCCGGCGCCCAGCAGCACCCCTGCCCCGGCCGCCGTGGCGAGCACCGCCGCGGCCGCGACCAGCGTGCGGGTCATCACAGTGCGCCGCCGTCGCCCCGGAGCCGGCACAGCGCTCAGCTCCCGGGCCCGCCGGGCCAGGCTCGCGGCTGTGACGCCCGCCCGCCGCCCGTGATCGGGAGACAGGCAGCCGGCGACGAACTCCCGCCACTCCGGGCTCAGCGCCGGCGGGAGACGCAACTCGGCCCGGCCGTCCGCGTAGGCCGCAGCCGCCGCGGCGCGCGCCCGCGCGGTCACGCCGGCGAACGGATAACCCCCGGTCAGCAACAGACATGCCGTCACCCCGAGAGCCCACACGTCAGCGGTCTGGCGGACCGGCACACTGCCGTCACGCAGCTCCTCCGCCCACCGCTCGGGCGGGACGAAGTCCATCGTGCCCGCCGGGGGCAGCAAAGCGTGCGTCCCGATCAGCTCGGCGGACAACCCGAAGTCACCGAGCCGGGCCGAGCCGTCAGCCATGAGCAGCACATTCGACGGCTTCAGGTCACCGTGCACCCATCCCGCCTCGTGCAGGTACGCCAGCCCGGCCGTCACCTCCGCGAGAATCCTGGTCGCACCGGCCAGCCCACCGGTCCCCGCCGCCAGCGCGTCCGCGGCGGACTCCAGAGCGAGCTCCGTGGCCAGCACGGTGGCCCCGTCGATGCCGGGACTCGCCGGATCGTCCACCACCCACGAGCCGTGGATCGCCAGCAGGAACGGGTGCGCCAGATGGCGATGCGCGTGCAGCTCCCGGTCGGCGAGCCCGGCCAGATGCTCCAGCTGCCGCCGCGTCGGCGTGCCGGTGGGCAACACCTTCAGAGCTGCCGCGTACGGCCGGCCGCCGTCCACCCGCCGCGCCTCGTACACGGTGCTCCAGCTGCCGGCACCGATTCTGCGCACCACCCGCCACGGGCCGACGACCCGCCCCGGCTCGAGCTCCCCCAGCGCGTCGCCGTCCACCGTTCCCCCTCGGAGTCCTCACGCCACGATCAAGGTCGCCGGGGCGCCGCGCAGCTGTCCCGTTCGACCAGGGTGGGGGGCAGCAGGCGGGCGCCCGGCGCGGGACGGCCGTCGAGGAGATCCATCGCGGTCTGCACGGCGAGGGTGCCGACCTCGTGCGCCGGGATGTCGGCCGAGGTCAGGGCGACCGGGCTGGCCACCGCCACGTCGCGCGGGCACACCGCCACGATCGACAGGTCGTCCGGGATCCGGCGGCCCCGGGCGCGCAGCTCCTCGAGCAGCGGCCCGAGCGCCTCCTCGTTGTGCACCACCAGCGCCGTCGTGCCCGGCTGCTCGGTGTCGATCCAGGCCAGGCAGTCGCGCACGCCGGTCGTGCCCGGCTCGCACGAGTGCGCCACCGCCTCCAGGCCGAGCTCCTCCGCGGCCTTGGTGAAACCACCCAGGAACCTTCCCGCGTACGTCGTCCCGCGCTCGTAGACCGCCGGCGACGGTCCCACCAGGGCGACCCGGCGGTGGCCGTGACCCGCCAGGTGGGCCAGGCACTCGCGCGCCGTGGCCGCGAAGTCCAGGTCCACGCACGCGATCCCGGCCGCGTCGTCGGGCAGCCCGATCAGCACGGACGGCTGCTTGAGCCCGCCCAGCGCCGGGATGCGCACGTCGTCGCCCTCGACGTCCATGAGGATCAGCGCGTCGACCATGGTGGCGCCGGCGACCCGCTCGAGACCGGCGGTGCCCTCGTCCTTGGTCAGCAGCAGCACGTCGTGGTTGACCGCGCGCGCCGCCGTCACCACCGCGGTCACGAACTGCATGATCACGGGCACGTTGACGTCGGCGCGCAGCGGCACCACGAGGGCCAGGACACTGGTCCGGCTGCTGGCCAGGGCGCGCGCCCCGGCGTGCGGGTGGTAGCCCAGGTCGGCGATGGCGGCGCGGACCCGGGCGCTGGTCTCGGCCGAGATGGGGCGGCGGCCGCTGAGCACGTACGACACCGTGCTCATCGAGACCCCGGCCGCCCGGGCGACATCGCTGATCGTCGCCATCGCCCCTCCCCCGCCGAGCCCGTCGGACGTGCCGGAACCGGCACGCGCCCCGTCGCTCATCGGGATCCTAACGATTCTCTGCCGGGGTTGGTCCCGCGGATCAGGCGTCGCCGAGGCGGAGTCCAGGTTTCGCCCCGCGCAGCGAGGCGGAAGCTGGGCCCGCCGCAGGCCGTCTGATTCACGGGACCAACCCCGGGCCGCCACGCTGTGTGCCCGCGGTCACCAGGACGGGCGGCGTGACCGTCCCGGGGGCCGTGGCGACCACGCTCAGCGCGAGGGTGTTGGACCCGTGTTCCTTCAGCACGCCGGCGGGCAGGACGAAGTCGGTCTGCGGCCCGATCTGCCCGCCGTAGTGCCCCAGGTTCCAGCCGTTGAGGAACAGTTGCACCCGCTGCCCGGCCGGCGGCGTGCCCGGGAACCGCAGCGCCAACGACGTGTCCTGCGCGCGCGGCAGGTCGAGCGCGAACTCGGTGCGGAACCAGGTCACCCCGGCCGGCGCCGCCCACTGTGCCCGCGGCCAGGCGACGTGCCCCGGCAGCGTCCAGCCGGCCCGCTCGCCGTAGAGCCCGCCCAGGTTGAGCGGCCCCCGCACCGGATCGGGCAGGTCCTCGCCGCCCCGCGCGCCCTGGATCCGCCAGGTCACGTCGCCGCCGCCCGCGATCGACGCCCGCACGAGCCCGCGCGGCTGCCGGAAGCGGTTGTCGTCGGCCGTCCAGTCGTCGTTGTTGCCCATGTTCTGCACGAGCACGGACACGACCGCCTGCTGCCCACCTTTCAGGACCCCCGGGGGTACGGCGAAATGTCCCGGCCCCGGATCCGGATTGATCGGCGCGTCCGAGTCGGCCTGGGTCCCGCCCGCCGCCGAGCCGAGATAGCGCCCGTCGAGCCACACGAGGTAGACGCCGCGGCGCCCGGTGATCGCGTTCAGGTCGATCGAGGTCTCGGCCCCGGTGGCGGTGAACCGGCCCCGATACCAGACCGCGCCGCTGTGGAACCCGTAGTCGTCGGACGGCAGCCCCGCGTCCGCGACCCGCCAGCGCGCGTCGTCGAACCCCGGCTTGGCCTCCGGTGCTTCGGCCTTCCCCTGCCACCCGCTGAGCTGCGGCAGCCTGACCTTGGCCGGACCCGGCAGACGCCCGACAACCGATCCACTGGCCGTGGCATTGGTGTTGACGCGCAGCCCGTTGACGGTGACCGTGGTCGCCCGGCCTTGGCTTCCTAGGAGGCTAGGTTGAGCGCCGCCCGCGGTGCCGGACCAGATCTCGATCGGTCCCGCCGTCGCGGTGTCGGCCCGCAGGGACAGCGACGACCCCCGGGAAGACGCCGAACGCAGAAGGTCGGTCCCCCGCACCAGGACCGGACCGGACGCCGTGTCGGCCCGCCAGAAGGTGGCCGCCGAGGCGTCGGTGCCGAGCATCAGCAGCAACGGCCGGCGCCCGCCCCCGGTGATCAGGACCCGGGCGAGACCCTGGTGGGTGTAGGAGAGGCGCAGATCGCCGCCCGAGAACGACGACGCGACCTTGCCGTCGAGGACGGTGACCTTCGGGCGCGACGAATAGCGCAGCACGGTCTCGCCCGCTGTGCCGCCGGTGCCGTAGAGCACGGCCACGTCCCGGCCGCCGATCGGCTCGTGGGTCAGCAGCTCCGACGTGGAGTAGACGAGCCGCTGGCCGCCGAGGTCGTACCCGGCGAGGAACAGCTTCGCGTCCCGGCCGATCAGGCGCACGGGCACCTGGTAGCGGCCGTCCGGCGTCGCCCAGTCCAGCGTCGCGCGGTCGTCCGAGACAGCCGCGCGATCCGTGTGCCGCAGGAGAACGATCTGCGTACCCTCCGCGGTGTTGACCCGCGCCGCGGTGGACAACGCCGCATTGCTCGACGCCGGTCCGGGGGCGGCGTCCGTGGACGTCAGCGGGGTGACGGCGCGCTGGAAGTAGTTCTGCCGCTTGAACTCGTCGTACTTGGCGGTCAGCTGTCGCGCCTCGGTGATCGCGGCGCCGTAGTCGTAGCTGGTGTAGACGTCGTTCGGCTGCCCGAGCCAGCCCCAGTTCGTGCCGCCGAAGCCCATGTAGTAGCTCAGCAGCGTGGATCCGCTCTGCACGAGATTGTTCTTCTGGAAGTACTTCATGTACGGCACGCCGGTCAGCTTCCGGCAGGCCTCGTACCCGGCGTTGTCGAGGTCGATCGCGCCGGCCTGATATTCCGCCGCGTATCCCGGGGCGTCGGGCCGGATCCGCTCGGTGACCCCCTCACCCCAGTCGCCCCACACCGTTTCGTAAGAAGCGCAGTCGAACGTCTGCGGATAGTCGTCCACGCCCGGAATCTGCACGGCGCCCAGCCCGGATCCCCACGTCGACGCCCACGACGCCGCGTCGCAGCAGACGTTCGTGGTGATCGGCACGGTGATGCCGTCCGCCCGCGCGGTGTCCTGCAGGTCCTGCATGTACTGCGCGTCGGTGTTCGCCTGGTACTCGTTCTCGACGTTGTAGAGCAGCACGCTCCCGCCCCGGTCCACCTGGTGCCGGGCAAGGATCGGATTGATGTGCGCGAGCCACTCCCGATAGGCCGCGGTGTAGCCGGCCTCACTGCTGCGCGCCCGCCCCGGCACCCGCTTGAGCCACGCGGGGAAGCCACCCCCGCTGGTCTCGGCATTGATGTAGGGCCCCGGCCGGGCGACGACCCACAACCCCAGGTCCTCCGCCGTACGCAGCAGCTTGTCGACGTCACGCACACCGGTGAAGTCGTACACGCCGCGCTTCGGCGAGTGATACGCCCAGCTGAAGTAGAGCGAGACGGTGTTGAAGCCGGCCGCCTTGTACTTCTCGAGGATGTCGCGCCACAGCGCCGGGCTCGGCAGCCGGAAGTAGTGGAACTCGGCTGCGCGAACGAACACCCGCTCACCGTCCACCGTGAGCGAATGCGCATCGTAGGAGACGCGAGAAGGCGCGGCCGCCTTCGCCTCAGCGGCCGGGGCCGCGCCGGCCCGGGCGGGGTGACCCAGCCCGGACGCGACGAGGACGGCGGTCAGCAGCGTGAGGAGCACCCGGCGAGTGACCGGCATCGTGGATGACGTCCTCATGTCACTGGATCCGGAAGTCGGCGATGCGGATGCCGTTGCTCAGCAGCAGGTACAGGTCGCCGGACCCACGGGCCACCGGCGCGGTGACCGAGGTGTACGCGTACCGGCTCCCGGTGCTCGGAACCGTCACCGTGCCCAGCACCGGCCCGGTCGGCGACCCGCGCCGGATCTGGATCGTCCCGGTGCCCGCCGACTCCTTGGCCACGGACGCGGTGAACGTGCGTCCGAAGCGGGCGTCCCGGTATCCGACCCACTGACCGTCCGCCGTGGACCCGACGGCCGTGCCGCGCGCCTTGGTCTCGTCCACGAGACGGACCCCGGCGTACGTGTCGAAGGCCTCCGCCCGCGTCGATCGCGTCAGGTCCCGCGGCGGGATCGTCTCGCCCCGCACGGCCAGCGAGCCGCGCACCCGGATGTCCGCCGACGACGAGCCGACGAGCACGTCGTGGGTGGCCGTCTCGACGACCCAGCGCTGCCGGGTCACGTCCCAGTGGGCGAGGTCGGCGCGGTCGAAGGACAGCGTCACGGTCTTCGTGCGGCCCGGCGCCACGTGCACCTTGTCGAAGGCGCGCAGCTCCTTGACCGGCTGCACGTCGCGCGAGGTGCGCTGGTGCGTGTAGAGCTGGACGACCTCGTCGCCGGCGACCTTGCCCTTGTTGGTGACGTCGACACTGACCTTGGTGCCGCGCACCTTCAGGTTCGAGTACTTGAAGGACGTGTACGACAACCCGTGGCCGAAGGGATACAACGGCTTGGCGGTCGAGTACAGGTACGTCTGCTTGCTGCCGATGATGTCGTACTCGTACAGGTCGGGCGGCAGCTGGTCGTCGGAGCGGTACCAGGTCTGGGTGACCTTGCCGGAGGGGTTGACCTTGCCGTAGAGGACGTCGGCGACGGCGTGCCCGGTCTCGGCGCCGGCGTGGGTGGTCCACAGGATGGCCGGGACGTGGTCCTGCTCCCACGTGATGCTGTCGGGGTAGCTGGTCTGCAACACCACGGTCGTCCGCGGGTTGGCCCGCAGCACCGCCTTGACCAGCTCGCTCTGCCCGGCGGCGAGGGCCGTGCTGGTGCGGTCCTTGATCTCGCGGCCGTTGATGAAGGGCATGCTGCCGACGACGACCACGGCGTTGTCGGCGGCCTTCGCGGCGGCGACGGCCTGGGCGATGCCGTCCACGAGCACCTCGCGAGTGAAGTGGGCGGCCCCGGCGGCGTCGGGCGAGCCGAGCACCAGCCGGCCGTCGGCGGACACGGTCAGATAGACGTTGGATCCGAACCAGCTCTCACTGGTCTCGTAGCCGGCATAGCGGAGGACGACCGTGCCGTCGCCCTGCGCCTCGATCTTGAACTGCTGCTGGACGTACCAGCCGGAGGGCTGCTCGTCGCGGGTGACGAAGCCGCCGCCGCCCGAGCCCAGGTACCGCCCGGTGCCCACATTGCGCAACGTGACGACGTCCTGGCCCCAGTCGACCACGTCGAACTGCGCGTTCGCGGTGGCGCCGGTGCCGGTGACCGTCACGGGCGTCGTGTCGGTGGTGCCGCCCGCGGTCACGTACCGGCCGGTGGTGACGTCCTTGAGGGCGATACGGTCCGAGCCTTCGCTCTGGGTGACGGCCGAGGCGCGCTCGCGGATGCCGTCGGCCACTGTGACCTGGTACGGGAGCTTCCCGCCGTACCAATCGTTGTAAAGGGTGTCGGACAGCGGCCCGACCACCGCGACCTTCCCGCCCGGCTTGAGCGGCAGCGCCTGCTTCTGGTTCTTGAGCAGGACCGCGGCCTCGGCGGCGGTCTCGCGGGCGAGGCGCTGGTGCGCGGGGCTGTTGACGACCTCGGGACCGATTCCCGCGTACGGGCCCCCGTCCGGATCGAACTCGCCCAGCCGGAACCGGATGCTCAGCGCGTGCCCGGCGGCCCGGTCGATGTCCCGCTCGGTGAGCAGCCCCTGCGCGAGTGCCGCCTTGACCGACGCGATCGTGGGGCCGCCGTCGGTGTTGTCCACGGTGAAGCTGTCGAGGCCGGCCTTGATGATCGCGGCGCTCGCCTCGGCCTGGGTCGCGTAGTACTGCTGCGAGCCGGTCAGATTGTAAGGCGCGTAGGCGTCGGTGACGTTGAACAGCGGATAGTCGCTCCAGCTCCTCTCTATCGTGGCGAGGTCGGGATCCACGGTGGCGGGACGACCGTTGACCAGGTTGTACGACGCCATCACGCCCGTGGCGGCATCCGCTTCCAGAGCCGGCTTGAAGGCCGCGCGGTCGTACTCGTTGAGGACACGCTGCGGCAGGTTGGAGGAGCTCACGTCGCGGCGGGCCTCGTTGTTGTACGCGAGATAGTGCTTGAGGGTCGGCGCGGTCTTGAGGTGGCCGGGGTCGCCGCCGGTGAGCCCGGTGCCGTACGCGGTCGAGATCTCCCCGGTCAGGAACGGGTCCTCGGAGTAGCCCTCCTCGTTGCGTCCCCAGCGCGGGTCGCGCAGCAGGTTGACCACGGGCGCCCACAGGTTGAGCCCCCACACCCGGTCATTGATCTTGTTGTAGCCGCGGGCCTCGTCGCCGACGGCGTTGCCGACCCGTTCGAGCAGCTCCGGATCCCAGGTGCTGGCCAGGCCGACCGGCTGCGGGAAGACGGTGCCGGTGGCGGTGACGACGTCGCCGTTGTGGTCGACGTCGTTCGACCACGCGATGCCGTGCAGGGCCTCGGTGCCGGCCTTGAAGAGCTTGATGCCCAGCCGCGGGATGGCCGGCTGGTACTGGTGCAGCAGCGAGATCTTCTCGTCGAGGGTGAGCCGGTCGACCAGGTCGGCGACGCGGGTCTCCAGGGGCAGCGACGGGTCGCGGAACGGCGGGGCGGGCTCGGCGGCCAAGGCCCGGCCGGGCACGGCGGCCAGGGTGAGAAGCAACAGGGCGACGGCGGCGAGAGCGCGCCGGAATTCGACTTTTCGCATGGTCCTTCGTCCTCGCTCGCGCGCCGGACACGCTCCACGCAGGTGCAGGTGGGAGCCGTCGAAGCGCTTCGACTACGGGGTGGGCAGGGAGGCAGCGGAAAAGGGCTGGACGAGCGCCAACCATAGATGGCGTGCGATGCCTCACTCAAGAGCCCGGACGAAATGTGCCGGTAACGCCGTCGAATTACGCGGCTTGGCGTACCTGAGCACGGTCCACGCGGACCGGACCCACGGCGGCGGACACCGCCGTGGCGGACAGCGCCACGAGCAGCAGCAGGGCGAGCGGCTTGCGGCCGAACGCCCAGTCGCGGGCGCGGTTCGGCGGGCGCCGGGGCTTCTGCCGGGGCACGGGCGGCGGCGTCACCCGCAGCGGCGGGGCCGCCGGGGCCGGGAGCCGCGGGACACCCTCGAGCCGGGCGGCGAGCCGGAGCAGCGCCTGGTGCAACGTCTGCGCGTCCGGCCGGCGCCGCGGGTCCTTCTCCAGGCAGCGGGCGATCACGGCCCACAGCTCGTCGTCCAGGCCGGCCGGGCGGCGCGGCCGGTGGTCGAGGTGGCTCTGCAGCACCGCGAAGGGCTCCCCGGTGAAGGGCGTGCGCCCGGTGACCAGCTCGAAGAGGACGATGCCGACGGCGTACACGTCGACCGCCGGGTGAGCCTCGCCGCCGCTGATCGCCTCGGGCGCCATGTAGTGCGGGGTGCCGACGACGGTGCGCCCGGAGGTCACACCCGGCTCGTCGAGGACCCGGGCGATGCCGAAGTCGGAGAGCCGTACGTCGCCGCGCGCCGACAGCAGGATGTTGTCCGGCTTGATGTCGCGGTGCACGACGCCGAGCTCGTGCGCCACACGCAGGGCGGCCGCCGCCTGGGCCAGCAGGCGGGCGGCCTCGGCGGGCGGCAACGTCCCGTCGCGGCGCAGCTTGTCGCGCAGGCTGCCGCCGTCGGCGTACTCCATGGCCAGGCCGAGCGAATCCCCCACGCTGAACAGGTCGCGGACGCCGACCACGTGCTCGTGCCGGACCCGCTTGAGGATCGTGCGCTCCTGCACGAAGCGGGTGACCA
This sequence comes from Symbioplanes lichenis, assembly GCF_030709675.1. Lineage (GTDB taxonomy): Bacteria > Actinomycetota > Actinomycetes > Mycobacteriales > Micromonosporaceae > Actinoplanes > Actinoplanes lichenis. The sequence goes on along the minus strand of NZ_JAUZQD010000002.1, from coordinate 119,003 downwards.
TCGACGGCTGAGCGAGCAGCCCCTCATGCATGAGCTTGACGGCGACCGGGTCGCCGGTGGCGCTCTCCAGGCCGCGCCAGACCGTGCCCGTGGCGCCGCGGCCGACCGGGCAGATGAGCACGTACGAACGGCCGACCAGCCGGCCGCTCAGCTCGCCGGGGCCGGTCTCAGGGGTCTGCGGCACCGGTCGATGCTGACCCGTGGGGGTCCGCCGTGGCAACGCCCGGGCGCCGGATTGTCCGATCAGCGCACGCCCTCCGGCCGAAGCGTCACCCGGCTCCGGGCGGGTCGTTGAGCCTGTGTCCTTCGTCGCTCCCCGCCCGGACCAGGCATTCCGGGTCTAGTATTTGCTCTGGCAACAAGTTTCGAGCGCGTCCCGGGGTCGGTGCAAGTCCGAACCGGCGGTGACAGTCCGCGACCCGACCGCAGCCGGCGGCCGGTTGACCCGGTGCAATTCCGGGACCGACGGTGAAAGTCCGGAAGGGAGGCGGCGCGCTCGCTGGTCGTACCGTGCGCGGTCTGTCCCCGGCGTGCACCTTCCGCGTGGAGGTGGACCCGATGATCGACAACCTGCTGACCTCGTTCTACGACGCCCAGTGGCAGGTGACCGACACCCAGGCGATCTACTGGCGCGAGATCGTCGGCAACGCCTTCGGTCTCGGCTCGGCGCTGTTCGGCCTGCGCCGCAACGCCTGGGCCTGGCCGGTCGGCATCGTCGGCAACGTGCTGCTGTTCACCGTCTTCCTGGGCCAGGCCCTCGGCAACGACCAGGGCACTCCCCTGTACGGGCAGGCGTCGCGCCAGGTCTTCTTCGTCATCACCAGCGTGTACGGCTGGTGGGCCTGGCGGCGCAACAAGCAAGCGACCGGCGGCACCGCGGTCGTCCCGCACTGGGCGACGGCCCGCCAGCGCGCGATCGGCATCCCGGTCGCCCTGGTCGCGGTGGCGCTCTGCTTCCTGATCTTCCGCGCGATCGGCGCCGGTTTCCCGGTCCCGTGGTGGTACTACCTCGCCGACTCCTGGATCTTCGTCGGCTCGATCCTCGCCACCTACGCGATGGCCCGCGGCTGGGTCGAGTTCTGGCTCTGCTGGATCGCCGTCGACCTGGTCGGCGTGCCGGAGCTGCTGCACTTCCGCTACTACCCGTCCGCGATCCTCTACGCGGTCTACGCCGCGTTCGTGATCTGGGGCTTCGTGGTCTGGCTCCGCCTCTCCCGCACCGCCCAGGTCCAGCGCGTCGACTCCCCCACCATGGAGACCGTCGCCTGAGGCGTTACCGCGCCGTGACGAGGTGAATTCTTCCGGGCCGGCTCGACGTTGCGGGGCGGGGTTTCTAGGCTGTCTGCGCACCCAACAGCGGGTTACGGAGGACGTGCTGATGGCCGCGACCCTGGTCGACGTCGCAACCACTTCGGACGGCACCCTGGTCGTCCAGCCCCACGGCGCCCTGGGCGCCGACGACGCGGTCGATCTGCGCATCACGCTCGTGCACGCGGTCCGCACGATCCGCCCGCTGCGGCTGGTGCTCGACCTGCACGACGTCGCCGCCCTCGACCCGATCAACGCGGGCACGCTGGCCGCCACCTGCCGCCTGGGCGACGATCATCAGGTCGCGGTGTTCGTGCACGCGGCCACGCCGGCGCTGGCCCGGCAGCTGACCGCCGCCGGCCTGCCCCACGACCGGCTGCGCTGGCCGGTCGCGACGCCCTGACGCGGCTTACCCTCGAGGCATGATCCGGGACGAGCTGCTGCGCCGGCGCGCGACCGCGGAGGCCGAGGCCGCCGAGCTCGACCGCGACCTGCGGGCACTCTTCGCGGCGTCCCGCGACTCCAACGCCGACGACGAGCACGACCCCGAGGGCGCGACCGTCGGCTACGAGCGGGCCCAGCTGACGGCGCTGCTGGCCGCTGCCCGGCAGCGGGTCGCCGAGGTGGACGACGCCCTGCGCCGGGTCGACGCGGGCACCTACGGCGTGTGCGAACGCTGCGGCCGCCCGATCGGCGCCGAGCGCCTCGAGATCCGGCCCTTCGCCCGCCACTGCATCGCCTGCGCCTGACCGTTTCGGGCAGACTCGGAGGGCGATGCGGGCATTCGGGCGTGTCCATGTTCCGCTCGCGGGGCCCGGCCGGTGGGATCTGCGGCATGGCTGTGACGACACAAGAGCTGGACTTCGAGACGACCGTCTTCGACAAGGAGTACATCGACCTCAACGGGACGCGGGAGGGGATCGTCGTCGGCGGGCGCGACCTCTTCGAGCGGCTGCCGCAAGCCTTCGCGGGGCTGAACCAGATCGCCGTCGTCGGGTGGGGGCCGCAGGGCTCCGCGCAGGCGCAGAACCTGCGGGACTCGCTGGGCGGCCGGGTGAAGGTCGTGGTCGGGCTGCGGGACGGCTCCTCGTCGTTCGAGGCCGCGCGGGCCGCCGGCTTCACCGAGGCCGACGGGACCCTGGGCGAGATGTTCGAGGTGATCCGGGCCTCCGACATGGTGCTGCTGCTGATCTCCGACGCCGCCCAGGTCGCGCTGCACGAGGAGATCTTCGCGGCGCTGCGGCCGGGGGCCACGCTCGGACTGTCGCACGGGTTCCTGCTCGGCTATCTCGATCAGCAGGGCAGCGGCTTCCCCGAGGGGATCGACGTCGTCGCGGTGTGTCCCAAGGGGATGGGCGCCTCGGTGCGCGCGCTCTACCTGCAGGGCGCGGAGACCAACGGCGCCGGGATCAACGCCAGCTTCGCGGTGCACCAGGACGTCAGCGGCCGGGCGGTCGAGCGGGCGCTGGGCTGGTCGGTGGGGCTCGGGGCGCCGTACACCTTCCGCACGACGCTGCGCTCGGAGTACCTGTCCGACCTGACCGGCGAGCGGTCGATCCTGCTCGGCGGGGTGCACGGGATCGTCGAGTCGCTCTACCGGCGGCTGCGCGACCAGGGGCTGGACGAGACCGCCGCCTACCGGCGCTCGGTGGACTGCGTGACCGGGCCGATCTCCCGGATCGTGTCCAAGGAGGGCCTGATCGGACTCTTCCGGGCGTTCGGCGGCGACGACCGGGAGACGTTCGCCAAGGCGTACGCGGCCGCGTATCCGGTCGGGCTCGAGCTGACCCACGAGATCTACGACGAGGTCGCGTCGGGCAACGAGATCCGCAGCGTGATCCTGGCCGGCGAGCGGCTCGCCCGGTTCCCGATGGGCAAGATCGACCAGGGCGACATGTGGCGGGCGGGCGCGGTGGCGCGGCAGACCCGGGACGATGCCACGCTGCCCCTGGATCCGTTCACGGCCGGGACGTTCTGCGGCGTCATGATGGGGCAGATCGACACGTTCGTCGAGCAGGGACACCCGTACTCGGAGATCGCGAACGAGTCGGTGATCGAAGCGACGGATTCGCTCAACCCGTACATGCACGCTCGTGGCGTTTCGTTCATGGTGGACAACTGCTCGACGACCGCGCGCCTCGGCTCCCGGAAATGGGCGCCGCGCTTCGACTACCTGCTGACGCAGACGGCGTACCCGGCGGTGGATCACAAGACCGCGGTGCTGGACACGACCCTGATCGAGGCGTTCGAGGAGCACCCGATCCATGAGGTGCTGGCGATCTGCGCCCGGATGCGGCCCTCGGTCGACATCTTCGTGCAGTGACGCGCGACGCCGCCTTCGCGGACCTGCTCGACCGCAGCTACGCGGCCCTGCTCGGCCGGCCGCTGGTCCCGGCCGGACAGGACAAGACCCCCTGGCTGTACGACGCCCCGTCCGCCCTGCTGGCCCACGACACGTCCGCCGACCCGCTGTTCACCTACGCCAACCGGGCGGCGCAGCGGCTCTTCGGATACGACTGGGACGAGTTCGTGGGCCTGCCGTCCCGGCTGAGCGCGGGTGACGAGGATCGAGGATCCCGGCAGGAGTTCCTGGACACGGTCGCGCGGCAGGGCTACGCCGAGCACTACCGGGGCCGGCGGGTCGCGAAGGACGGCCGCGTCTTCTGGATCGAGGACGTCACGCTCTGGAACCTCACCCGCGACGACGGCTCACCGGCCGGGCAGGCCGCCCTCATCCGGCGCTGGAGCTGACCGGGGCCCGTCGCCCGGGCCGCCCGCGCCGCCGAGCGACAACCACGCGTCGGCGGCCGCGGGCGCGGTGCGTCCGGCCCAGACGACCGCGAGCCCGTCGGAGCGCAGCCGGGACACCGTGTTGAGCAGGATCCGCCCCTCGGCCCCGGTCAGCCCGCCGGCGATCCCGTCGAGCAGCAGCACCCGCGGCCCGGCGGCGAGGGCGCGGGCCAGCTCGAGCCGCCGCCGGTCCAGCGGCGGCAGCCGCCCGGCGGGCTCCCCGGCGCAGCGCCGGATCCCGGCCCGTTCCAGCGCCCCGGCCGCCGCGGCCTGCGCGCGGTGACCCCGCAACCCGGCCGCGGCGGCGAGCACGCTCTCAAAGACGGTCACCCCGGCGAGGGGCCGGGGCACCTGCCGGGTACGCCCGACGCCCCGCCGGCGCCGCTCGTCCACCCCCAGCCGCGTCACATCTTCCCCGTCCAGCCACACCGTGCCCGTGTCCGGAGCCGCCGCGCCGCTGAGCAGGTCGAGCAGCGTGGACTTGCCCGCGCCTCCGCCGCCCACGACGGCCAGCACCTGTCCCGCATCGACGCTCAGCGAGACGTCGTCGACGACCGGTCGCGGGCCGAAGCTCTTGCGCAGGCCCTCCGCCTCGAGCAGCGGCTCGGTGGTGGTCGGCGCATTCTCCATGGCGGCGGCTCCCCCCAGGGTCGCCCCTTGCATAGCCCGCCACCGATGATCGAAGCAAGCCTGCGAGAAAACTCGAAGGCCCCACCCGCCGCGCCCCGGGAAGGGGGCGCGGCCGGGCCTCCGTCACATGACGATGTCGGCCCGGGGACCGGAGGAGGTCGAGACCAGGCTGGGCACGTTCGCGGTCGGGTCGAGGGTGTACGAATAGAAGCTGCCCGGGGTGAACGCCGACCCGGACGTCTCCTGCCGGCCCGTGGAGTTGACCACGGTGCTGCCGCTCTGACGCAGCTGCGCGCCGGTGGCGGTGTCGGGGTAGTACGGGTTGTTCACCTTGTCGAAGTAGCCGTTCTCGATGACCATCTTCGTCGCGCCCCGGGCGTAGTTGCCGTAGCTGGTCACGTTCTGCAGGTAGTTGTTGTAGAGGTGGCAGTACTGCAGGTTGTCCGCGCTCGGATTGCGTTGCGTGCTGTTGAAGATGTGGTTGTGGTGGATCGTCATCCGGGCCGTCACGTTGGTGGTCCAGCCGATGCCGAACGTCTTGTTGTGGTTGCCCATCTTGTTCCAGGACACCGTGACGTTGATGGTGTCGATCCGGCTGTCGATGTAACCGTCGTTGACGTCCGTGAACGTGACCGTCGTCCCGCTCGCGCCATCGGTCGTAACCTGGGCAAAGCCGTCCGCGGTATGAGACCACCGGCCCGGCGCGCTGACGGCGGTGAAGGACCACTGCATGCGGGAGATGGTGGCGCAGGTCTCCTGCACCACCGGGTTGTTGCCGGCCGTCGAGCCGTCCTTGTTGCTGACGCACAGCCCGTTGGCCGACGCTGCCAGCACCCCGGCGAGCCGCCGGGCGCGGTGGCGCCCCCGGGCGGCGGAGATCATTCCCATGACGGACTCCCGGTAAAAGATAGAAGCGCGGCGATGAGTAGACGCCGCGGGCGACGGTCCGACAACACAAAACGCCCAGCGTTCCGGCACTGGCCCCTGTCTCGGAGATCGTGTTCTGCGCCGGAACATGCGTCATGCGATCACCGACAAGGAAACCCTGCGTCAGCGCCCCTGTCGGGAACCCGGTAGGCGGCAGCGAACAGGCACTGTCTCATGGAGCGATGGAACGGCTCCAGCTACGGAAGGTCGCGGTGCCCGCACTGCTGACGCTCGGCGGGCTCGTCGTCGCGGCTCTCCTGGTGTTCGTGATCGTGATCGGCCCCTGGCTGTTCACCCGCTTCCCCCAGGCCGATCTGACCGCTGAGCAGGTCCTCAAAGCCAAGAACGACGTACGCACGACGCTGGTTCAGGCCTTCGTGGGAATTGCCGTCGCGAGCGGCGCCCTCGTGACCTACCGAACTTTCCGATACAACCGCTTGGAACATGACCGCACCTACTCCCTCGAGCAGGCGGAACAGATCAACGAATTCTTCATCAAGGCTGTCGACCGGCTCGGCGACGAGCACGCTCCGGTCCGACTGGGAGCCATGTATTCGCTCGTGCAGCTGGCGCAGGACAATCCCGAACGCCGACCATCTGTTTCGGAGGTTCTCTGTGGTTATCTCCGCATGCCGTTCGCCACATTGTCCGAAGACTCGAGCCCGGGCGACCGGCAGGAGCTACAGGTGCGGCTGATCGCCCAGCAACTCCTCGCCGCGCATCTCCGGCCACTCGTCGGGACCCCGCGCAAGACCGCGCACAACATCAAGGGTGCGCCGGACGAGAGATTCTGGCCGGGGATCAGCCTCGACCTGATCGGCGCAACGCTCATCGACTGGACCTTCCAGGACGCCGAGGTCGCCGCCGCCCGGTTCGACGGCGCGACCTTCGCCGGCAGTACCTCGTTCGCGCGAACAGTCTTTCGGGGTGACGCTCGTTTCACCCGGGCGAATTTCGACGGCAATGCGCTTTTCGCGGAGGCTGAGTTCAAGCGTGCGGCCTACTTCGACGATGTCGCCTTCCAAGGCGGAGCGCATTGTGTCGGAGCTGTTTTTGATGAAGACACCAACTTCACCCAGGCCACTTTCCTCGGCGATGCGCGATTCGATCGAGCGGTGTTCGAAAAAGGTGCCTTGTTCCGCAACGCCACCTTGTCGGCGGACGCATTGTTCGGCCGGGCCACGTTCAACGGAGATGCCCGGTTCGGCCGGACGACCTTCGCCCGTCTCGCCAGATTCGCGGAGGTCGAGTTCAACGGCGTCGCCGGATTCGCCGACGCGGAATTCGCCGGCACAGCCGGTTTCACCGGTGCGACGTTCAGCCGCGGCGTCAAGTTCTACCACGCGGTCTTTACCAGGGATGCGCGGTTCGACGGGGCGACATTCACGAACGACGCCGGACTACGCGGTGCGCGCGTACTCCATCTCGACGACGTGGACTTGGCCAGGTCCGGGGACGGCGCTCGCCGGATCTGGCCCCGCGGCTGGAGGGTCCGGCCCGAGTGGGACGATCCGACCCGGGGAGCGTTGGTCCGCTCGCAGGCATGACAATTCTCAGAGCGGACTTTCCACTTTGATCACCGGCCCCTCGGCATACCCGTTCAGGTCATATCCGATCTCACCGAGATCCGAACTCAGAACGGTGATTACGATGATTTTGTACACACCGGCATGAGCCGGATCTGCGATCTGTTCCTCGGGCAGCGCGGACGGCGGCACTGTCAGAACCGCTCGATAGGCTTCGTCCTGCGAGAACAGCGGCCCGCCGAGCGGAACCCCGACCTGGCCCAGCACAACCTCTTCCCCTGGCCCTTGCGCCTCTGCGTAGACGGTGACGACCCACTCCTTGGTGCGTACCGACAGTGCTGTCAGCCAGATCGGCACGAGGTTGCCGAAGACGTGCCACTCGACCTCGATCTCGAACGAACGGGTGGCGTCGACAACGAGGTTGGACTTCCCCCGGGACGATCGGTCGGTGATCAGCTTGACGCCGCTGATCTCGCCCTGCAGGGAGAAATCGCCCGGGCCGGCGGGCGGGCGGTCAGGTTCGAAGGTGCCGGTCATTTCAGTACTGTCCGGTGCGGCACCGGCGGTATCAACCAGATCACCGACACTCAACAGGAGCCCGCCCACCGGCGACGACACCCGGCGAGCCGGCCGTCCCGAGGCGGGCGGGCGACCGCACGAGAAGAGGGCTTGAGCTGCGGAAACGCGTGGCAACCGGTTGCCCGGCCGGCCGGTCGTCCGGAAAATGCGAAAAACGAAGACTGTTCGTTTCCGGGGTCCTAGTGTTCGCTCCGTGGCGACGTGGGCGCTTGAGATGACGAAACGGGTGGCGCTTGCGGTGGCCACCCTGCTGGTGGTGGTCCTGGTGGGGCCGCCCATCGCGGCGTACGCCGCCGTGGGCCCGGTCAACACGACGGCCCAGGGGATCAGGGCGACGATCAACCTGCTCGCGGGCGGGCTGCCGCTCACCCTCGCGCTGCCGAACCCGGCGCGCACGTGGACGACCGGGCAGGCCGACTCCTCCGGGAACACGCTGGGCGCGACCCTCGGCGGTGGGTTGCTGCCGCAGCTGCTCACCGTGGGCGCGGTCAACACGGCGGTCGGGGCGGCGGCTCCGGGCGGCGGGCGGGCGCAGGCGGGCACGGCCGGGCTGAACGTGCTCGGGGCGGTGACCACCGGCGCGATCCAGACGACCTGCCAGATGACGGCGGCCGGGATCACGACGACGACCGATGTCGCCAACCTGACCGTCGCCGGGGCGAACGTGAACCCCGACGCCAACGTGGCGATCAATGTGCCGGGCGTGCTCACGGGCACGATCGACCACCGGATCGCCGCCTACAACGCGACGACGGGACGGCTCGACTACACCGTCCGGGCGGTGGATCTTGATCTGCTCGGCGGGCTGGCCGTCGTGGCCAGCGGCTCGGTCGTCGTGGCCGAGTCGACCTGCTCGGGCATCGTGAAGCTGGGCGCGGTCAACCTGGCCGCCGCCAACCTGGCGCCGGGCGAGACCGGCACGCCGCGCGTCACCGTGACCAACACCGGTGACATCGCGGCGCCGAACACGACCATCCGCATCCCGGTGCCGCCCGCCGGCTACACGCTCGGGACGCCCACCGTGACCGGCGGCGGCAGCTGCTCGGTGACCGGCGGGTTCGTCGTGTGCACCGGCGTGACCGTGCCCGGTTCCGGCAGCGTCGCCGTGTCGCTGCCGGTGTCGCTGGCCGCGTCGGCGGTCACGGCCGCGGACTGGGCGCCCGCCGCGAACACCATCACCGCGGTGAGCACGCCGATCGCGGCGGTCACCGGCACCACGATCACCGTGCGCGGCGGCGGGACGCTGGTCAACCGGCAGCCCGCCTACAGCACCGGCGGCCTGATCTCGGTCAACCCGATCTCGCTGGCGGCCGGCAAGCAGGCCAACGCCACGATCACGGTCACGAACGACGGGCCGTCCGACGCCACGACGACGGTCACGATCCCGCTCGACGGGCGGCCGCAGGGCGTGTCGGTCGTCTCCGCCACGGCCGGCGGCAACCCCTGCACGGTCACCTCGACCGCCATCACCTGCACCGGCGTCACCGTGCCGGGCGGTGGATCGACCCCCATCACCGTACGGGTGGCGGCCACCACGACGACGCCGCCCACCACCGTCTGGAACCTCGCCGGGCTCACCGCCATCCTCAACGGCACCGCGATCACCGGGCAGGGGCGGCTGCTGACCGTCAGCGACCCGGACGTCAACCTCGACAACGGCGTGACCGTCACCCCGGTGACCGTGATCCCGGGTGGCGACCCGGCGACGCTCCGGGTGACCGTGCGCAACGTCGGCATCATCCCGGCCACGGGCACGACGATCACGCTGCCCGCCCCGCCCGCCGGCTACACCTTCGGCCCCGTGACGACGACCGGGGGCGGCACCTGTACGGCCGACGGGACGGGCGTGCGCTGCACCGGCGTCACAGTGCCGGCGACGGGCAGCGTCGTGGTGTCCGTACCCGTGCGCCTGGCAGCTGGAGTCACCGCGGGCTGGACGGCCGCAGCGGGCGCGCCCGTCACGGCGAGCAGCGGGGACTCCACCGGCACGGCCACCGGCACCCTGGTGACGGCCGACCCGACCTGGACGCTCGGCGTCAGCGCGACCGGTCCCGCCGACCGGACCGTACGCCCGGGGCAGACCGCCACGATGACCGTGACCGTGTCCGACCGCGGCCCGTCCGACGCGCGGAACGCCTCCTACATCGTCGTGGCGCCGCAGAACACCACCTTCGGCCCGCTGACCGGGGCGGCCGCCGCCTGCACCCAGCTCTCCCCCACCGCCCTGCGCTGCACCAGCGACATCCCCGTCGCCGGGCCCGCCGTCACCTTGACCCTGCCGCTGGCCGTGGCCGCGAACGCCGACCCGGCCGTCCCGCTGACCGGCGGCTGTGTGAGCCTCGACAACAACACCACGTGCGGGGACACCGGCGACGTGGCCCTGCCGACGGTCAACCTGCGCACGCCGATCGCGAACCGGCTGACGGTCACCACCACGCAGGCCACGATCGTGCCCGGCCGGGACGGCACCGCCCGGGTGCGGCTCACGTCGACGCAGGACGAGGACGACCTGACCGTCACGATCCCGCTGGCCGACCTGCCGAGCGGCTTCACGGTGACCGGCGGCGACTGCACGCGGACCGGGACCGCCATCACCTGTACGGGCGTCGACCTCACCGCGGGCCGCGAGCTCGTCATCCCGCTGACCGTCGCCGTGGCCGCGAACGTGACCCCGCCGGCGACCTGGACCGCGACCGGCATCACGGTGTCCGACGGTGGCGAGGAGCTGACCGTGACCGGCGCCCTCGCCACCGCGGGCACCCCGGTCTACGCGCTGGGCGCCACCGTCACCGGCCCCGCGGACAACACGGTCGAGCCGGGCCAGACCACGAACCTGGGCCTGACCGTCCGCAACGCGGGCCCGTCCGACGCGCCGGCGACCGCCTTCCGGGTGCTCGCGCCGACCGGCACCACCCTCGGGACGCCTACCGGGGCGGCCGCCACGGCCTGCCAGGTCACGCCCGGCACCACCACCGCGACGTGCACCGTGACCCTGGCCGCCGGGGCGAGCAGCCCGCAGCTCACGCTGCCCGTCGTCGTGCCGGCCGGGGCGGACGTCGCCACCCCGCTCGGCGGCGGCTGCGTCGACCTGGACAACGACGGCAGCTGCGGCCCGGCGCCCGACGTCGCGTTCGACCCGATCATGCTCAAGGTGCCGTTCGCGCAGCAGGTCGCCGTCACCACGACCCCGGTGACCGTGACCCCGGGCACCACCGGCACGGCCACCGTGAACGTCCGGGCCACCCACGGCGACGTGAGCGGTCTGACCGTCACCGTGCCGCTCGCGGACCTGCCCACCGGCATGACCGTGACCAGCGCGGGCGACTGCACGGTCACGAGCACCACGGTCACGTGCACCGATGTCTCCGTCGAGAACGGCACGACAACACCGATCCGGCTGACCGTCTCCGTGCCGCCCGGCGTCGCGCAGGGACCGACGTGGACGGCCACAGGGATCACCGTGGCGCAGGGCGCCGAGCAGGTGACGGCGGATGGCCCGCTCGCCACGATCGGGGCGCCGCAGTTCACGCTCGCGACCACGTTCACGCCGCCCGCCAACGGGACATTGATCCCCGGCGGCACGGGCCGGCTGCGCGTCACCGTCGACAACGAGGGCCCGTCCGACGCGACCGGTGCGAGTGTCGCCGTCATCGCGCCCACAGGCACCACGCTGAGCAACGGCCCGGCCGGTTGCACGATCGCCGGTGACGGACGCTCGGCCACCTGCCCGGTCACGCTCACCGCGGCGGCCGCGCCGATCTCGTACGACTTCGATCTGACCGTCAGCGCGCAGGCCGACGCGGACGACGTGGTCGAGGGCGGCTGCTATGACATCGACGCGAACGGGTTGTGCGACCCGGGCGAGCCGCGGATCCCGGACTTCTGGCTCGAGACCCCGCTCGCGGACATCGTCACCATCGGCACGACGTCCGCCACGATCGCGCCCGGGCGCACCGGCACCGCCACGGTCACGCTGACCGCCACCCGCCCGGAGACCGACCTCGACGTCACCATCCCGCTCACGGACCTGCCGGCCGGTTTCCGGGTCACGGCGGCCACCGGTTGCGCCGTCGGTGCCGCGTCGATCACGTGCGACGACGTCGACCTGAAGAAGGACGAGCCCCTCGCCCTCGCGCTGACCGTGGCCGTCGGCGCGGCCGTCGCCCCGGGCACCGCCTGGGCCGTCACGGGCATCGACGTCACGAACGGTCCCGAGCACGTCACGGCGGACGGCACGCTCGCCACCGCCGGGCCGTCGCAGGCCACCGTCACCGCGGTGGTCACCCCGCCCGCCGACGGTACGGTCGCCGCGGGCGGCACCACGAGCCTGGCCCTCGTGGTCTCGAACGCCGGGCCCTCCGACGTGACCGGCCGCTCCTTCACGGTCACGGCGCCGGCCGACACCACCTTCGGCACGCTCTCCGGCGACGCCGCCACCGCTTGCACCGTGGCCGGCGACGCCCGGTCGCTCACCTGCTCGGTGACGCTCGCGGCCGGGACGAGCACGCCGGAGCTGGCGCTGCCCCTGGCCGTCGACGTCAACGCCGATCCGTTCACGCCCGTCGCCGGCGGCTGCGTGACCTTCTCCGGCACGACCGACTGCGTCGCGATTCCCGAGTTCGACCTGAGCGTGCCGCTCGACCGGCGGGCGCGGATCCTCACCACCCCGACCACGGTCACCCCCGGTACGGAGGAGCCTGTCACCGTCGGCGTCCAGTCGCAGCGCGGTGACCTGAGCGGCCTCACGCTCGTGATCCCGCTGGCCGCCGTGCCCGCGTCGCTGACGGTCACAGCCGTGGCGCCCGGGTGCACGCAGACCGCGTCCGAGGTGCGGTGCACCGGGATCGACGTGACCGACGGGTCGACGACGCCGGTGACCGCTCTGCGCGTACGGGCGACGGCCGCCGCCGCCCAGGGCACCGCCTGGACCGCCACCGGGATCGTCCTCGACGCCGGCAGCGACGGGCAGCTCACGCAGGACGGGCAGCTGGCCGTCGTCGGCGCGCCCGCCGCCACGCTGCAGGCGACCGTGGACGGCCCGGACGAGCCGATCCTGCCCGGCGGCACCGGCACGCTCGACATCACGCTCGACAACGCCGGCCCGTCCGACCTGCCCACCACCACGATCGGCTTCGACGCGCCGACCGGCTCGACCATCGGCGACCTGCCCGCGCCGACCGGCGCGATCTGTGACACCGAGCCGGGTGCGACCCGCTTGACCTGTACGTTCGGCCTGCCCGCCGACGCGGACCCGATCGTGGTGGCCGTGCCGATCGTCGTCGCCCCGGACGCGGACCCGCGCCGGCCCCTGACCGGTGGCTGCGTGGACCTCGACAACAACCGCACCTGCTCGCCGCCCGACGTGACCGTGCCGCCGGTGCCGCTCGCGACGCCGTTCGCCCAGCAGGTCGCCCTCAGCACCACCCCGGTCACGGTCACCCCGGGCCGCACCGGCGTCGCCCGGGTCACCGTGACCACCGACCCGGCCCAGACCGGGCTGACCGTCACCGTGCCGCTGGCCGGGCTGCCCGCCGGCGTCACCATCGGCACGCCGTCCGTCGCCCCGGGCGGCACGTGCACCGGCGACGCTTCCACGATCCGGTGCACCGGCGTCGACATCGCCGCCGGGGGTGCCGCCACGGTGTCCGTACCGCTGGCTGTCTCCTCGGCCGCGCCCGCCGCGACCTGGACCGCCACCGGCATCACCGTCACCAACGGCGCCGGGGCCAGCCGGTCCGCGGACGGCGTGCTGCTGCGCACCGGCGCGGCGAGCTTCACGCTGACCGGCACCACGCGCGCCCCGGCCGAGGGCACCGTCCTGCCCGGCGGTACCGCCGCCATCGACCTCGTGCTCGACAACCAGGGCCCCTCGGACGCCGTCGACGCGCCGGTCGCCGTGACCGCGCCGGTCGGCACCACCTTCGGCCCACTGTCCGGCGCCACCGCCGAGGCGTGCACCGCCACCACGACGACCACGCTGACCTGCCGGGTCAATCTGGCCGCCACCAGCGAGCCGCTGGTCCTGACGCTGCCCGTGGTGATCCCGGCCGACGCGGACCCGGACGTGCGGATCACCGGCGGCTGCGCCGACCTCGACGGCACCGGGGCCTGCGGCGGGACCGGCGACGTGGTCCTGCCCGACCTCGCCCTGCGCGCCCCGCTGGCCGGCGTCGTGACCGTGACCAGCACCAACCCGTCGATCACGCCGGGCACGACCGGCACTGCCACGATCACCGTGAGCAGCTCGCAGCCCCGGCCCGGCTCGACCGTGCGGCTGGACACCTCGGCGCTGCCGGCCGGCCTGACGCTGACGAGCGCGACACCCTGCACGGACTGCGCGAACGTCGACCTCCCGGTCACGCTCACCCTGCGGCTGACCGCGGCTCCGGACGCGGCCCAGGCCACCTGGACGCCCACGGTCACGGTCACCGACGGCACCGAGACCGCGACCTTCACCCCGGTGGCCGCCCGGATCGGCGCGCCCGTCCACCCGCTCACCGTCGCCGTCGACGCCCCCGGCCCCGGCACGGTCCCGCCGGGCGGCACGGCCGAGCTGGCGGTGACGCTGACCAACGAGGGCCCGTCGCTCTACCCGGGCGCGCGGGTGCAGTTCAAGGCGCCGACCGGCACGACCTTCGCCCCGCTGGGCGGCCCGGCCGCCGGCTTCTGCACCGCCGCCACCACCCTGGTCACCTGCGCGGCCGACCTGCCCGCCGGCGACCGCGTCTTCACCCTCGGCCTGCTCGTGCCGGGCACCGCGGACCCGGACGTCGTCCTCGACGACGGCTGCTGGGACGCGAACCTCGACGGGGTCTGCGGCGGGGCGCCGGACCAGCCCCTGCCGCCGGTCGAGCTGCAGACGCCGCTGGGCGCGGCCGCCACGCTCACCGTCGAGGCGGGCACCGCGGTCCCGGGCGGCGACCCGGCCACCGGCACGGTCGTCGTCACCTCGACCCAGGACCTCACCGGCCTGACCCTGACCGTGCCGACCGGCACGCTGCCCGCCGGCCTGACGATCACCGGCGTCGCGCCCGGCTCGTGCACGTCCACCGGCGACATCGTGTGCACCGGGCTGGCGCTCACCACGGGCCGCAACGAGGTCGTCCGCGTGACCGCTCGCGCGTCCGGGGCCGCGGCCGCCGGGGTCACCTGGAACCCGGGCCAGATCACCTTGCGCAACGCCGCCGGCCAGCAGGCGTACGGGACCGGCACGCTGATCACCACCGGGCCGCCCGTGGCCCCGATCGTCTACGACGCCACCGTCGCGGCGGCCGGGGTGACCCCGGGCGGCACGGCGACCCTGACCGTGACCGCCGACAACACCGGCCCGTCCGACGCCGTGAACGCGACCACGAGCATCCTCGCGCCGACCGGCACGACCTTCGGCCCGCTCGGCGGCCAGGCGGCGGCCGACTGCACGCCCGCCGGGGACCGTCGCCTGGACTGCCGCTTCGACCTGACCGCGGCCGCGGCGCCGCTGGTCTGGACGATTCCGCTGGTCGTCAACGCGGATGCCGACCCGACGACCACGCTCGGCGACGGCTGCGTCGACGCCGACGGCAACGGGGTCTGCGGGCCCACCGAGGAAGACCTGCCCGGCATCCCGCTCACCCGGACGCTCGACCAGGCCATCACGGTCACGGCCGACAACGTCGCGATCATTCCCGGGCGTACGGGCACCGCGACAGTGACCGTCCGCGCGGCCGACGCGCGCAGCGGGCTGACCGTGACGATCCCGCTGACCGGGCTCCCCGCCGGGGTGACCGTGACAGGCGCCCGCCAGGGCGGCACCACCGACTGCATCGTGGGCACGACCGACGTCACCTGCACGGGCATCACACTGGCCGCCGGCGGATCCACCCCGATCGCCCTGGCCGTGACGACGACGGCGGCCGCGACAGCCGGGGCCACCTGGACTCCGCAGGTCTCCGTGACCCAGGGTCAGATCGCCGTGGTCCGGCCGGTGACCGCGCTGACCGTCGGCGCCGCCGCGAGCACGCTGACCGTGACCGTCACTCCCCCGGCCCCGGGCACCGTCCTGCCGGGCGCCGACTCGTCCCTGGCCGTCGCGGTCGCCAACAGCGGCCCGTCGAACGCCCGGGCCCGCGTGCTCACCTTCCGCGCGCCGCAGAGCACCACGTTCATCGACCCGCTGCCCGCCTTCTGCACGGCGGCCGATCCCCGCGCCGCGACGTGCACGGTCGACGTCGACGCGGCCGCCACGCTCCGCTTCACGCTGCCGATCCGCGTCGCGGCGACGGCCGGGGGCGGCACCACGCTCGGCGACGGCTGCGTGGACACCGGCAGCGGCTGCACGACGGACCTGCCGGAGATCGTCCTCGGCACGCCGCTCAGCGGCCGGGTGCAGCTCACCACGCGGGACGCGACAGTCGTGCCGGGTCAGACCGGGATCGCGTACGTGCGGGTCGTCGCCGACCGGGCCGTGCCCGGTGCCACCGTGACCGTCCCGCTGACCTCGCTCCCCGCCGGTCTCACCGTCGTCTCCGCCGCCGGGCCCACCGGGTCCGTCTGCGGCTGGACGGGCGAGGTGCGCTGCACCGGCGTCGACGTGGCGGCAGGCACCTCGGACCCGGTCGCCCTGCTGATCCGGGCCACGGCCGCGCTGCGCGCCGGAGTGACCTGGACGGCGACCGGCATCACCCTCGAGGCCGGCGGCGAGACGGCGACCGGCAGCGGCCGGCTGGCCGTCACCGGCACGCCCGTCGCCCCGCTCACCGCGACCGTCACCGGCCCGGCCGGCACCGTGCTGCCGGGCGACGTCACCTCGACGCAGATCACCGTCACGAACCCCGGCCCGTCCGACGCGACCGGCGTGACCGCCACGGTCACCGCCCCGACGAACAGCACCTTCGGGCCGCTCTCGGGCCAGGTCGCCCTGGACTGCGGCGTCGCCGGCACCACGACCCTGACCTGCTCCTTCGGCCAGACCGCCGGGACCAGCCGCACCTGGACGATCCCGGTGCTGGTCGACGGCACCGCCGCCAACGGCGACCGGGTCGCGAACGGCTGCGTCACCGTCGCCGGCGGTGCGCCGGTCTGCGGCGGCAACGCCCTGGTGACCTCGCTGGCCGCGGGCCGGGGCCTGCAGGAGTCGGCGACGCTCGCCGTCACCCCGGTGACCGTGACTCCCGGCTCCTCGGGGACCGCCACCCTGCGGTACACCTCGACCGCCTCCTACGACGACCTGACCCTGACGATCCCGCTGAGCGGCAAGCCGGCCGGGATGACCGTCACCGGGGCCGGGACCTGCGTCGTGGGCGCCACGGCGATCACCTGCACCGGGCTGTCGCTGGCCGCCGGGACACCGCTGGTCGTGACGCTGCCGGTGGCGCTCTCCGGCACGGCCACCGGCACGTGGAACCAGACCGGCATCACGCTGGCCGGCGACGCGACGGCGGGCACGCTGACCTCCGCCGCCACGCTCGTGACGGCCGGCCCGCCGGTCGCGCCGATCGTCTACGACTCGTCCGTCGCGGCGGCCGGGGTCACGCCCGGCGGCACGGCGACCCTGACCGTGACCGCCGACAACACCGGCCCGTCCGACGCCGTGAACGCGACCACGAGCATTCTCGCGCCGACCGGCACCACCTTCGGCGCGCTCACCGGGCAGGCTTCCCAGGACTGCGCGCCGGCTGACAACCGTCGCCTCACCTGTCGCTTCGACCTGACCGCGGCCGCGGCGCCGCTGGTCTGGGAGATCCCGCTGATCGTCAACGCGGACGCCGACCCGACGACCACGCTCGGCGACGGCTGCGTCGACGCCGACGGCAACGGGGTGTGCGGCCCCACCGAGGAAGACGTGCCCGGCATCCCGCTGACGCGGACGCTCGACCAGGCGATCACGGTCACGGCCGACACCATCGCGATCATTCCCGGGCGTACGGGCACCGCGACAGTGACCGTCCGCGCCGCCGACGCCCGCAGCGGGCTGACCGTGACGATCCCATTGAGCGGGCTCCCCGCCGGGGTGACCGTCACCGGCGCGACCCCCGCCGGCTGCGTCGTGGGCGCCACCGCCGTCACCTGCTCGGACATCACGCTCGCGGCCGGGGCGTCGACCGGCATCGCGCTCGCGGTCTCGGCGACGGCGGCCGCGGTCACCGGGTCGGCCTGGGCGCCACAGGTCGGCGTCCGGCAGGGCGACGTCGCCGTCACCCGGCCGGTCACCGCGCTGACGGTCGGCACCGCCACCAGCACCGTCACCGCGACCGTCACCGGGCCGACCGGCGATGTGCTGCCCGGGGACGTCACCTCGACGCAGATCACCGTGACGAACAGCGGCCCGTCCGACGCGGCCGCCGTGACCGCCACTGTGACCGCCCCGACCAACAGCACCTTCGGCACGCTGGCGGGGCAGGTCGCCCTCGACTGCAACCGCAGCGCGGCGACCACGCTGACCTGCCGGTTCGCGCAGGCCGCCGGGACGAGCCGCACGTGGACGGTCCCGGTGGTCGTCAGCAGCACGGCGAGCAACGGCGACCCGGTCGCGAACGGCTGCGTCACGGTCTCCGGCAGCCCGGCGGTCTGCGGCGGCAACGCGACGGTCGTCTCCTTCGCCGCGGACCGGCCGCTGACCGGCAACGTCACCACCGCCTTCACACCGGCGACCGTGGCCGCGGGCGACTCGGGCCCGGCGACGATCCGATTCACGTCGGCGATCGCGTCGTACGACGATCTGACGCTGACGATCCCGCTCGCCGGCAAGCCCGCCGGCATGACTGTCACCGGCGCGAACGCCGGGGGCAGCGACTGCACGATCGGTGCGAGCGCCATCACCTGCACCGGGCTCACGCTGGCCGCCGGGACACCGCTGACGATCACGGTCGCCGTGACGCTCGCGAGCACGGTCACCACCGGCACCAAGTGGACCCCGACCGGCGTCCTGCTGGCCGGCGACACCACCGCGGGCACGCTCAGCAGCTCCGGGACGCTGGTCACCGCGACCGCCGCGAGCTACAACGTCACGGTCACCGTCGGCGCCCCGACCGTGCCGCGACCCGCGCCGGGCCAGACCACGGTGCTGCCGATCACGCTGAGCAACTCGGGGCCGCAGGACGCGAACCCGTACGTGGCGACGATCGTCCTGCCCACAAACACGACCGCGGGCACGCTGCCCGACGGCTGCGTCCCGGGCTCGGGCGCCCGGCTCGTGGTCTGCACCCTGGGCATCGCCAACGGCGAGACGACCCAGATCGACTTGCCGCTCGTGGTGAGCAGCAGCGCGGCGGTCGGCTCCACGATCAGCGGCGGCTGCGTCGACGGCGGCGGCAACGGTGCCTGTGGCTCCTCCGACGACCAGGCCCTGCCCACGTTCACGGTCAGCGCGCCGTCGGTGGACCTGAACATCGAGTACTCGAACCCGCAGCCGAAGGCCACGAAGGGCGCCACGCTCCTGCTCAAGCTGCCGTACAGCAACAACGGCACGACCAGCGCGGCCGACGTCAGCTTCGTCATCGACCCGCCGGCCGGGACCACGCTGACGAAGGCGGCCGTCCTGCTCGACGCCACGGCGGCCGGTTTCACCGCGCAGGCCACCGCCGCCGACACGATCGAACTGGCCTGCACGGCGGCGCCGGACGTGGACGCTAACGCCGTCACATGCACCGGCCCGGAGGCCCCGGTCGGCGCCAGCAGCGAGCTGTGGCTCTACCTGGCCGTCGCCAAGACCGCCAAGGCCGGCACGTTCCCGGTGAACGTCACGATCAGCACGACCAGCGCCGAGGGCAACACGGTCAACAACACGGCCACGGCGTCGCTGACCATCGCCGGCTCGGCCACCGATTCCGACACCGACACCTCCGACCCGGATGACTCGAACTCCGACGGCGACACGGGGACCGACACACCGGCCGGCAGCGGCTCGAACGGCTCGGGCAACCTGCCGAAGACGGGCCAGGACCTGACCGGCCTCATCCTGCTGGCCGTCCTGCTGGTGGTCGGTGGTGCGGTCGCCCGGATCGGAGCCCGCACCCGCCGCCGCTGACCCGGTGACCGCTTCACGCGGCTTCTTCCAGGACGGCGGCGACGAGCGGGAAGACGCCGGGGTCCGTGGTCGCGTGGACGCTCAGCCGGATGCGGCCGGCGCCGTGCGCGGTGGCGGTGATCCCGGCGTCCTGCAGGCGGGCGAGGGCCTGCGGGGCGTCGGCGACCTTCACGACGACGATGCCGGCCCGGTGACGCGTGTCCACAGGGGACAGCACCGGCGCGGACACCGCCGCGAGGAGGGCGTCGACCCGCTCCCGGATCCGGGCCTCGACCGTGGCGACGCCGAAGCTCTCCAGCTGCTCCAGGGCGGTGCCGAGGGCGGCCGAGGCGTACGGGGACAGGTTGGTGACCGAGAGCCGGCCGGCGCCCTCCCGCAGGGGGTGCGGGCGGCCGTCGTACCCGGTCGGGTCCTCGACGCCGGTCCAGCCGCCCAGGACCGGGCGCAGGCGGTCGAGCGCGCGGGCGGAGAGCGCGACGAACCCGGTGCCCCAGCCCGCGCGCAGCCACTTCTGGCCGCCGGCCGCCAGCGCGTCCGCGTGCGTCCAGTCCTGGTCGAGGACACCGAAGCCCTGGATCCCGTCGACGATCAGCAGCCGGTCGCCGATCACCTCGCGCAGGGCGGCCAGGTCGGCACGGTAGCCGGTGCGGAAGTCGACGGCACTGAGCGCCACCGCGGTCGTCGCCGGCGTGAGCGCGCCGGCCACGACGTCCGGCGTCATCTCGGTGCTGCCGATCTGGCGTACCCGCAGCAGCCCGGCCTCCTGCGCCCGCCACCAGGGGTAGAGGTTGGACGGGAACTCGCCCCCGCTGACCAGCACCTCGCCGCCGGGCAGGCCGAAGGCGACCTGCTGCAGGCCCGCCGACGTGCTGGTGGCCAGGGTGCAGGCCGCCGGCGGGAAGCCGGTCAGGCGGGAGACCGCGGCCAGGGCGCGCCCGTCGGCCGCGTGCAGCCCGGCGCTGGGGACGCCGGTCACCGACCCCTCGACGGCGTCGGTGACGCTCCGGAGCACGGCCCGGGAGGGCGGGCCGTAACTCGCGAAGTTCAGATAGCCCGGCGGCTCCTCGAAGGACGACAGGTAGTCGCTCACGCCAGCACCCGCTTGAGGAACTGGCGGGTGCGCGCCTCCCGCGGGGCGACCAGCACCTGGTCGACCGGGCCCTGCTCGACGATCCCGGCGTCGGCCATGAAGACGACCCGGTCGGCGACCTCGCGGGCGAACTGGATCTCATGGGTCACGACGAGCATCGTCATGCCCTGCGCGGCCAGGTCGGACATGACGGTGAGGACCTCCCCCACGAGTTCCGGGTCGAGCGCCGAGGTGGGCTCGTCGAAGAGCAGGAACAGCGGTTTCATGGCGACGGCGCGGGCGATGGCGACGCGCTGGCGCTGGCCGCCGGAGAGCTGCCCCGGATAGGCGTCCGCCTTCTCCGACAGGCCGACGCGGCCCAGCACCTCGAGGGCCTCGGCGCGCACCTCGGCGGCGGGCCGGCGCTGCACGCGTACCGGGCCCTCCATGACGTTGGCCAGCACCGTGAGGTGCGGGAAGAGGTTGAAGTGCTGGAACACCATGGCGGTCCGCGCGCGCTGGGCCGAGACCTTGCGCTCGCTGAGCTCGTGCAGCTTGCCGTCGCGCAGGCGGAAGCCCATCGGCTCGCCCCCGACCCACACCTCGCCGCTGTCCGGCTTCTCCAGATGGTTGAGCGTGCGCAGGAAGGTCGACTTGCCGGCACCGGACGGGCCGATGATGCAGACCACCTCGCCCGAGCGCACTTGCAGGGATACCTCGTTCAGCACGACGTGGTCGCCGTACGCCTTGGTGATCCTGCGGGCGTCCAGGACCAGACCCGGGTCGTTCACTGCGGACTCCTCACCATCGGCGGCCGGCCGAGGTTCAGGGCGAGCCTGCGCCTCAGCGACGGGGGCCCGGCCCGGCGGTCCTGCCGGTCGAACCCGCGTTCCAGGTAGTACTGCCCGACGCTGGCCACGGTGACGACGACCATGTACCAGATCGCCGCGGCGATCAGGGTCTCCATCACCTGGAGGTTGAAGGACGAGATGTTGTTCGCGGCGCGGATCAGCTCCACGTAGCCGATCACCGACGCCATCGCCGTGCCCTTGAGCATGTTGATGAAGTCGTTGCCGGTCGGCGGGATGATCACCCGCATCGCCTGCGGCAGCACGATCCGCCGCAGGCGCTGGGTGGGAGTCTCGCCGATCGACTGCGCGGCCTCGATCTGACCCCGGTCGACGCTCTTGAGCCCGGCCCGGACGATCTCGGCCATGTAGGCGCTCTCGTTCAGCGCCAGGCCGAGGAACGCCGCGACGAAGGTGGTCATGACCGCGTTGGTCTCGACGTCGAGGATCTTCAGGCCGGTGAACGGGACGCCGACCGACAGCCGCGGGAAGATCAGCGCCAGGTTGTACCAGAGCAGGATCTGCAGGAGCACCGGCAGACCCCGGAACAGCCAGGTGTACGCGCCGGCGAAGGCGCGCGCCACCGGGTTGTGCGAGATGCGCATCAGCGCGATCAGGACGCCGATGACGATGGCCACGCCCTGCGCGACGACAGCCAGGACAATGGTGCCGACCAGGCCCTTGAGGATGATCGGCGAACGCAGGTAGTACGGGATGTCGCCGTACGCGATGTCGCCCTGCGCGGCGCCCCAGCCCAGCGCCAGCAGGATCAGCACGATGAGGACACCGCTGATCCAGCGGCCCCAGTGCCGCAGCCGCACCTGCGGCAGCAGGTCCTGGGTCATCACTTGCCGCCGTTGACGGTGGCCTTGGTCAGGCTGCCCGAGGTGATGCCCCACGCGTCGAGGATCTTGCCGTACGTGCCGTCCGCGATCAGCGCGTCGAGGGCCCCGGCGATCGCGTCGCGCAGCTGCGGCTTGCTCTTGTTCACCCCGATGCCGTACGGGGCGCCGTCGATCACGTCACCCGGCACGACCTCGAAGGCCTCGCCGTTCTGGGTGGTCCGGGAGACGTAGACGGCGCTCGGCAGGTCGTTGACGATGGCGTCGATCCGGCCCGTGCGCAGCTGGGTCTGGTTCTGGCTGTCGCTGTCGGTGACCGTGACGGCCAGGGCCGCCTGCCCCCTGGCCTGGCAGTCGGTGCTCGTCCTCTCGGCGAACTCCTGCTGGCTGGTGCCGGTGACCACGGCGATCTTCTTGCCGCAGAGCGTGTCCGGGCCGGTGATCCCGGCCGGGTTGCCCTTCTTGATCATGATGGTGATGCCGGAGGTCAGGTAGTCGACGAAGTCGATGGCCTTCTGCCGCTCGGCGGTGTCGTTCATGGCCGCGATGGTCACGTCCACCCGCGCCGACTGAAGGCTGGTGATCAGCGCGCCGAAGTCCTGGTTCTGGTACTCGATGCGCAGCCCGAGCTTCGTGGCGACCGCGGTGATCAGGTCGTGGTCGGAGCCGATCACGGTGGTGCCGTCGGCGGCATAGAAGTTGTTCGGCGCCGACTGCACATAGGAGCCGACCTTGAGCACGCCCGCGCCGGCCAGCTCGGCCGGGATCTTGCTCGCGAGCGCGTCGTCCTTGGTGACGGCGGCGAGGATCGCCGAGGTGTCGGGGACGGTCGGCGAGCCGCCGCTCGCGCCGCCGGCCTTGTCACCGGGCTGGGGTGCGGACGGGCCGCCGCAGGCGGTGAGGGCCAGGGTGGCCGCGAGACCGGCGACGGCGACGCGTACCGGCAGACTACGGAGAGAGCTCATGGGGGGACCCTTCCTGGCAGACGTCAGTGGTCACGACACATCAAGATCACCCGTGCGGGAGAATTATCATGCCAAAGAGGTGATCCCGCACGACCGCTCCCGCTCCGTCGTCGACCTCACCGACGGTCCGGCTGTCGACGAGGCGACCCGTTCCTGGACCCCGCCCGCGGGCCGGTTCTACGATCCGCACACACGCCGCGCTCCGGGAAGGAGCAGCGGATCACGCCGATCGACACCTCGATGAGTCTGGGCTGGGGATGGCGCTGTTCGATCCGATCGCCGAGCTGTACGCGCGGTACGCCGAGATCACCGACGCGGTCTACCGGCCGCACCTCGCCCGCCTGCTGCCGGCGGCCGGGGCCCGCGGGGTGGACCTGGGGTGCGGCTCCGGGCGGTTCACCGGCTTGCTGGCGGACCGCTGCGCCCATGTCCTCGCCGTGGACATCGCCGAGCGGGAAGTCGCGATCGCCCGGGTGGAACGCGCCCGCCCCACCGTCGAGTACCGGATCGGCAGCCTGCTCGACGTCTCGCCGGACGAGGACGGCCGGTTCGACGTGGTATTGTCGGTCAACACGCTGTTCCACCTGTTCGCCCAGCACGACGTCGAGGTGGTGCTGCGGCACGTCCGGTCGCTGGTCGCGCCGGGCGGCACGGCGGTGATCGTGGACATTGTCTCGCCCGGTCCGCGGGCGCTGCTGATGCACCGGTGGTGGGGCCTGACCGATGCCGTACGCACTCTGCGCCGGAGGCGGTCGATCAGCGACGCGTGGACTGTCCTCCGGCTGCGCCAGCACCCCGTGTGGATGCGGCACGCCCGGCTGAACCAGCCGCTGACCCGGCCGGACTTCCACCGCCGCTACGCGGGCGTGTTCGCCGGGGCCGAGTTCGCCGACACCGTCGACCCGTTCGCGTGCGCCCTCGTCTGGCGCGACCCGGATCACCGCTGATCAGGCGCGCGAGGCCCGCCGGATCGAGCGCCGCAGGCTGAGCCGGACCGCGGTCCGGTCAGCTAGTGGGCAGGAAGGTGCCCGAGCCGGCGACCACGACCGGTCCGCCCGGGGCCGTGCGGTTGAGCCGGCGGTGGGCGGTCGAGCCGCGGGTCACCAGGCGCACCGGCAGGACGGCCGGCTCGTCCGGCACCTCGGCGCCACCCAGCCGGGACAGCAGCGACCGCACGGCCGTGTCGCCCATCAGCCGCAGCGGCGCCGCCACGGTCGTCAGGCCCGGGGTGATCAGCGCGCCCGCGGCGACGTTGCCGAAGCCGATCACGCTGACCTCTTGCGGGACCAGGATGCCGCGCGCGGTCAGGGCGTGGATCAGGCCCGCGGCGATGAGGTCGTCGTGGGCGACGACGGCGGTGGTGGGCCGGCTCAGCAGGTCGCCCGCCGCGGCCAGGCCCCCGGCCAGCGTCGCGGGGAACGGGCCGATGCCCCGGCACTGGACGCCGTGCTCGCTGCCCGCCTGGCGCAGGGCCCGGCGCCGGATGCCGTCCGGCCAGGTGCCCTCGGGGCCGGCGACATAGGTGACCAGCTCGTGGCCGAGGGCGGCCAGGTGCGCGACGGCGGCCCGCATGCCACCGGGCACGTCGGGCACCACGCCCGGGAGGCCGGGCAGGACGCGGTCGAGGAGCACCAGCGGGCGCTCGGCGGCCAGGCGGCGTACCTCCTCGTCGGGCAGGCGGGGCGCGGCGATCACCAGGCCGTCGACGCTGGCGACGACGCGGTCGAGGTCGGCGGCGGCCTCCGGGCAGGCCAGGTCGGCCAGGATCGTGGAATAGCCCGCCTCGGCCGCGGCGGTCTGGGCGCCGCGCAGCATGCCCGCCGTGTAGGGACAGGCGACGTCGGTGACCACGAGCGCGATCATCGCCGTCCGGCCGGTGGTGACCGCGCGGGCCAGCGGGTTGAGGCGGTAGCCGAGCTCGTCCGCGGCGGCGAGGATCCTGCCGACGGTGGCCGGGGCGACCCGGCCGGGCCGGGAGAAGGCACGCGAGACGGTCGACGCGGCCACGCCGGCGTGGCGGGCGACGTCGTAGATCGTGGGCGCCCGATTTCCGGCCATCGGTTGCAGGCTAGCCCGGTTCGACCGGCTCCGTCCGGGAAAAACCGGCCCGGACCCGGGCGATCTTGACCTCGTGCTGCAGGGTCGCGATGTCGTAGGCACCGTAGTGCCGGCGCCCGTTGATGAAGAACGTCGGCGTGCCCGAGACCCCGCTGAGGTCGGCCGAGTCCACGTCCTCGGCGACCCGGTCCCGGTGCAGCCGGGAGGTCAGCTCGGTGTGGAAGCGCTCGGCGTCGAGTCCGAGCTCCTCGGCGTACCGGATCAGGTCGGTCACCCGCAGGTGGTCCTGGTGCGCGAGCAGCCGGTCGTGCATCTCCCAGAAGCGGCCCTGGGCCGCCGCGGCCTCGGCCGCCTCCGCCGCGAGCTCGGCCTGCGGGTGCACGTCCGGCAGCGGCAGGTGCCGCCAGACATAGCGCAGGTCAGTGTCGGTGATCAGGTCGCGCACGGCGGGCTCCGCCTGACCGCAGTACGGGCACTGGAAGTCCCCGTACTCGACCACGGTGACCGACGCGTCGGCCGGCCCCCGGCAGTGGTCGCGCTCCGGATCGACCTCGGGGATCAGGTCGACGAGGTCCTCCGTGGCGCCGAGCAGCAGCCGGGCCCGGCGCGCCGGGGGCAGCAGCCGCGTGACCCGGAACACCGCCCACGTCAGCGCCGACGCCCCGGCCGCCGCGGACAGCACCCCGATCTTCGCGTCGGCCAGCTCCGGGCCGGTGAAGGCGAGTGCGGCGATGAGCAGGGACACCGTGAAGCCGATGCCCGCGATCGTGCCGCTGCCCAGCACCGCGGCCCAGCCCACGCCGGGCCGGACGCGCCCGCCGGACAGCCACGTGAGCAGCGCCGACACCCCGACCACGGCGATCGGCTTGCCGACCAGGTAGCCGGCGATGACGCCCCACGTCACCGGGGACGTGTAGGCCCGGGCCAGCGTGCCCCCGTCGAGCACGATCCCGGCGTTGGCCAGCCCGAACAGCGGCACGATGACATAGCTCGACCACGGGTGGAAGCGCCGCTGCAACCGGTCGTTGGGCGACAGCGTCTCGATCACCCCGATGGCCGCCGACCGGGCGATCTCCGGCGTGGGCTGCTCGCGGAACAGCTTGAACAGCCCGCTGGCCTCCTCGAGGGTGGCCCGGGCAGGGCTGTACGCGACGGCGGTCAGGCCCATCGCCAGCCCCGCGACCACGGGGTCGACGCCGCTGCCCATCATGGCCGCCCACAGCGCCACGCCGACCAGGGCGTAGACGGGGTAGGCGCGGACGCCGAGGTAGCGCATGGCCACGAACACGGCGAACGCGACCGCGGCGACGGCCAGCGCCATGAGGTCGATCTCCTCGCTGTAGACGACGGCGATCACCACGAGGGCCACCAGGTCGTCGACGACGAAGACGGTGAGGAGGAAGACGCGTACCTGGTCGGGGACGTTGCGGCCGATCAGCGCGAGCAGGCCCAGCGCGAGCGCGGTGTCGGTCGACATCGCGACGCCCCAGCCGTGCGCGTCCGGCCCGCCCCCGGTGAAGGCCAGGTAGACGAGCACCGGCAACAGCATCCCGGCCAGCCCGGCCAGGCTCGGCAGCACGAACCGGCGCCGGTCGCGCAGCTCCCCGAGGTCGAACTCGCGACGCGCCTCCAGCCCCACGACCAGGAAGAACAGCGTCATCAACCCGCTGTTGACCCAGGTCCGCAACTCCTCGCCGATGCCGTGCCCGCCCAGCCGCACGGCCAGCTCGGTGCCCCACACCGCCTCGTAGGACGCGACGTCCACGTTCGCCCAGATCAGGGCGGCGGCGATGGCGGCCACGAGGACACCCGCGCTGCCGGCTTCCGTACGCAGGAAAGCGCGCAACGGGCCGGCCAGCTGGCGGCTCCACGGGGTTCGTCCGCGCAGTTCCGCGCCGGGGCTCACACTCACGGCCCCCAGCCTGCTCATCCCGGGGCCGCCGCGCAAGATCGGCCCTGGAGAACTCACAAGTCGGGGTAGACGCGCGTCTCGGTGGCCTTGACCGCGGCCCACAGCTGCCGGCCGGGGACGAGGTCGAGGTGGGCGGCGGCGGCCGGGGTGATGTCGGCCGCGACGGTGATCGGGCCGTCGAGGCGTACGCGCAGGTTGTCGCCGTGCCGCTGGATGTCGCGCAGCACGGCGGGCCAGGTGTTGCGGGGGCTGCCGTCGGGTTGCCGGGTGAACAGGGCGACCGCCGAGGGCGGGAACGCGACGAAGGCGTTGCCGTGCACGGCCTCGGCGGTGGTCAGCGCGAAGCCGCCGGCGACCTCGACGTGGGTGCCGGTGCCCCGCCCCCGGAAGAGGTTGAGCCCGACCAGCTGGGCGACGTAGTCGGTCCGCGGCCGGGCGGTGATCGTGGCCGCGTCCCCCTCCTGGACGACGCGCCCGCCCTCGACGATGACGAGCCGGTCGGCGAGCACGAGGGCGTCGAGCGGGTCGTGGGTGACCAGCAGCGCCGCGCCGGGGTGGGCGCCGAGGTGGCGGTGCAGCTCGGCCCGGGTGTCGAGCCGGGTCCGGGCGTCGAGGGCGGCCAGCGGCTCGTCGAGCAGCAGCAGCTCGGGATCCACGGCGAGGGCCCGGGCCAGGGCGACGCGCTGGGCCTGCCCGCCGGACAGCTGCCGGGGCTTGCGGCGCGCGTGCTCGGCGAGCCCGACCCGCTCGAGCCACCGGTCGGCGACGGCGTGCGCGGCGCGGCGGTCGGCCCCGTGCCGGCGCGGCCCGAAGGCGACGTTGTCCCGGGCGCTCAGGTGCGGGAAGAGCAGGTAGTCCTGGAAGACGACGCCGATCGGGCGCTGCTCGGGCGGCGTCCGGGTCAGCTCCCGGTCGCCCAGCCGCAGGTGCCCGCCGCTCAGAGGCGTGAGACCGGCGAGGGCGCGCAGCGCGGTGGTCTTGCCGGCGCCGTTGGGGCCGAGCAGGGCGACCGTCTCCCCCGCCGCGACGGTCAGCGCGATGTCGAGGCGGAAGGTCCCCCGCTCCACGACCAGGTGGGCGTCCAGCAGGGTCATGGTGCCGTCAGCCAGCGGTCGCGGAGGGCGGCGAGGACGGTGACCGAGACCGCCAGCAGGATGAGACTGAGCACGACCGCGCCGTCCAGGTCGCCGCTCTCCATCGTCTGATAGACCGCCAGCGGCATCGTCTGGGTGACGCCCGGGAAGTTGCCCGCGAAGGTGATGGTGGCACCGAACTCGCCCAGCGCCCGGGCCCAGCACAGCACCGCGCCGGCCGCGATGCCGGGGCCCACCAGCGGCAGCGTGACGTGGGTGAAGGTGGTCCACCGGCCGGCGCCCAGCGTGGCCGCGGCCTCCTCGTAGCGCACGTCGGCCCCGCGCAGGGCGCCCTCGACCGCGATGACCAGGAACGGCAGGGCCACGAACGACTCGGCGACCACCACGCCGGCCGTGGTGAACGGCAGCGCGATGCCGAAGGTCTCGTCGAGCCACTGGCCGACCAGGCCGCGGCGGCCCAGGGCCAGGAGCAGCGCGATGCCGCCGACCACCGGCGGCAGCACCAGCGGCACGGTGATCAGCGCCCGGACGATCCGGCGGCCGGGAAAGGTGACCCGGGCCAGCAGCCACGCCAGCGGCACCCCGAGCACCAGGCAGCACACGGTGGCCGCCGTCGCGGTGAGCACCGACAGGCGCAGCGCGTCGAGGACCTCGGGCGAGGTCAGCCGGTGCGGCAGAGTCGCCCAGGGCACCCGGGCCAGCAGCCCGATCACCGGCAGGATCAGGAAGACCAGACCCAGCACGGCGGGCAGCAGCAGCGGCAGCGGCACGCGGCCGCCTTTCGGGGTACGGGTCATCGCGGTCAGGGCGCCTGGAAGCCGGCTTCCGTCAGCACCTTCTCGCCGTCGGCGGACCCCACATAGTCGACGAAGGCCTGCGCCCCGGCCGGGTTCTTCGCCTCCTTGAGCACCACGATCGGATAGTCGTTGACCGCCTGGGCCGACTCGGGAAACTCGACCGCGTCGACGTCGGCCGCGGCGGCCTTCGCGTCGGTGCGGTAGACCAGCGCCGCGTCGACCTCGCCCAGCTTCACCTTGGACAGAGCGGCCTTGACGTCCTGCTCGAGGGTGACCGGGGTCAGCTTCACCCCGGCCGCGTCCAGCGCCGTCTTCGCGGCCGCGCCGCACGGCACCGCCTCGGCGCACAGCGCCACCTTGAGACCGGGCTTGGTCAGGTCGGCGAGCCCGGCGATCGTCTTCGGATCGCCCTTGCCGGTCGCGATCACCAGCTGGTTCCGCGCGAAGGTGACCGGGGCGCCGGAGGCGTTGCCGGCGTCGGTCACGGTGGCCATGTTCTTCGGCGCCGCCGAGGCGAACACGTCGGCCGGGGCACCTTCGTTGATCTGCGTCGCCAGCGCCGAGCTGCCGGCGAAGTTGAAGGTGACGGTGGTGCCCGGGTGCGCCGCCTCGAACTGCTTGCCGATGGTGGTGAACGACTCGGTCAGCGACGCGGCCGCGAACACCGACACCTGGCCGGTCACCGCCGCGCTCGTGTCGTCGTCACCACAACCGGCCGCGCCGAACGCGATGAGCAGGGCAAGCCCGGCCCGCAGTGTCCTCAACTGGTCCTCCCCCGGGGTGCCACGGCCGGGGCGGATCGCTCCACCACCACCGTGGTCGACTTGATGACGGCCACGGCCACGCAACCGACCCGCAGGTCCAGCTCGTCGGCGGCCTCCCGGCTCATGAGCGACACCACCCGGAACGGGCCGGCCTGGATGTCGACCTGGGCCATGACGGTGTCCTTGACCACGGCGGTCACGATGCCGCGCAGCCGGTTGCGGGCCGACGACTCGCCGCCGAGCTCGGCCTCGCGGGCCTGGCCCCGGACGAACGCGGCCAGCTCGGCGCCGTCGATCTGCCGATGGCCGTGCTCGTCACGCAGCGCGGTGAGCCGCCCGGCATCCACCCAGCGGCGCACGGTGTCCGCGCTGACGCCGAGCAGATCGGCGGCCTCGCCGATGCGAAACGTCGTCACGGCGCTCACCCTACCGGCCGCATCTGCGACACGCAGCACCGCTGGGGCCCCGCTTATAAGACGTGCATCACCCCACGGAGCCCGCAGATGCGACGACCCCGGAGTCCGGGCCCGTCAGCGGCGCCTGGAAGGGGTGGCGGAGGCGGAGCATCGCCTCGTCGCTGTGGTCGGCGGTCAGGACGACGGGGTCCTGGTCGCCGGCGTTCTCGGCCCGGAACTGCGGGGCGGCCATGCTGTCGGGAACCATGCGGTGCGGGCTCCTGGTCTCGTGATCGGTCAGGGACGAGGCCCGTTCTACCCCGCTGGGATCGCTCCCAAGCGCGAACCGGGCAACTTCCCCCAGGAGGGCAGGAAAGTGACGCCGGTGGCGCGCGGCTCAGGAGATCGCCGGGAGCGCCGAACGGAGGAGCGTGAGGTGGACCGCGGGCCCCCGCACCGGACGCTCCTGGGTCGTGGTGCTGCTGGTGGCTGCGGTGCTGGTCGCCGGGGGCGTCGTGACCGGCGTCGTCGGCTACGCCCTCGAGCGCGCCGAGGAGCGCTACGCCGCCCAGTCCATGAACCGGTACGCGTCCGACGTCGGCTCCGGCGTCTCGGCCGAGGTCGAGCGGTACGGCGGCACCCTCACCGACCTGTCCCGGGCCCTCGCCGCCCAGGGCGACCTGAGCCGCGACGACTTCACCGACATCACCGGCGGTCTCGAGGCCGATCGCTTCCCCGGCGTGTCCGGTTTCGCCTTCGTGGTGCCCGCCTCCGCCGACGAGTTCGCCCCGATCCAGCGTTACTGGCGGGCCGAGGGCGCCACGGGACTCACGCTGCGGCCGGTCGGCGCCCGGGAGGACCACGCCTTCGTCGTCTACTCGCAGTCGGTCGACGGATCCCCGGCGGCGACGCCCGGCGCGGACACAAGCACGGTGCCGGAGCTGGTCGAGACCATGACGGTCGCGCGGTCCACCGGGCTGCTGGCCACCACCCGCTCGTACGTGCTCCTCAAGGACCGCAGCCTGCCGGCGGCGCGCCAGCAGGCCTCGTTCAGCCTGGTCGCGCCGGTACGGACCCGCACCGGCGTCTTCCGCGGGTGGCTGGTCATGGGCGTGCACGGCAAGGACTTCCTGGACCGTACGCTCAGCGAGCGCGCCGAGGGCATGGTGCGCGTGATCCTCGACGAGGCGTCGGTGTCCGGCGCGGTGGTCATCGCCAGCGCCGACGTGGGCACCCTCGACCCCGACCGATCCCTGGTACGCGAACGCGCGATCAGTGTCGGCCAGCGGGTGTGGCGGCTGACGCTGCTGCCCACCAGCCGTCTGCGCCACAACTCCGACCACGAGCTCACGGCCGTGGCGATCGGGGCCTGCATCGGCGTGACGCTGATCCTGGCCCTGCTGGTCGGGCTGCTGGCCGGGGCCCGCAACCGGGCGGTGACCCAGGTCGAACGGGCGACCGCCGACCTGCGCGAGGACATCGCCCGGCGCGAGACCGTCGAGGTGCGGCTGCGCGAGCGGGAGAGCGAGCTGCGGCACCTGGCGTTGCACGACCCGCTGACCGGGCTGGCCAACCGGGTGCTGTTCTACGAGCGGGTGGCCCACGCGCTGCTGACCCACGCGCGCACCGGGCACACGTTCGCGGTGATCTTCCTCGACCTCGACGGCTTCAAGGAGGTCAACGACCGGCTCGGGCACGGCGCCGGGGACGAGCTGCTCATCCAGGTGGCGGAGCGGCTGCGCGGGTGCCTGCGCGCGAGCGACACGATCGCCCGCTTCGGCGGCGACGAGTTCGCCGTCATCACCGAGCGGCTGGCGTCCGCCGAGGACTTCCGGGCCGCCGCGGAGCGGATCGTCGAGGTCATCGGCCGCCCGTACGACCTCGGCGCGGGCCCGGCCACGGTGAGCGCGAGCGTCGGGATCGCCCGCAACCGCCCGGGCGACGACGCCGACGACGTGCTGCGCGAGGCCGACATGGCCATGTACGAGGCGAAGAAGTCGGGCAAGGGCCGGTTCGTCGTCGCCGCACCGCGCTGACTTTGCCGGCGGGCCGGCACCTGCCATGATGGCGCCGGGCGTCCCCGGCGATCGGAGTACACAGTGGAAGCAACGGGCAGCGGCCGGCCCGCGATCGACTCGACGGTGCCGCATCCGGCCCGCCGCTACAACTACTGGCTCGGCGGCAAGGACAACTTCGCCGCCGACCGGGCGTCGGGCGACATGATCGAGGCGGCCTTCCCCGACGTCCGCACGGGCGCGCTGGCGAACCGGGCCCTGCTGCGCCGGGCGACCCGTTTCCTCGCCGCCGAGGCCGGCATCCGGCAGTTCCTGGACATCGGCACCGGCCTGCCGACCGCGGACAACACGCACGAGGTCGCCCAGTCGGTGGCGCCCGAGTCCCGGATCGTCTATGTCGACAACGACCCGCTGGTCATGGTGCACGCGCGGGCGCTGCTGACCACGAGCCCGCAGGGCCGCACCTCCTACATCGAGGCGGACCTGCGCGACCCCGGGACGATCCTGCGGCACCCGGCGCTGCGCGAGACCCTCGACCTCGGGCGCCCGGTCGGGCTGATGCTGATCGCGGTCCTGCACTTCCTGCCCGGCGACGGCGCGGCCCGGCCCATCGTCGAGGAGCTGCTCGCCGCCCTGCCGTCCGGCAGCTACCTGGTCGCCACCCACGCCACCTCCGACTTCGGCTCGCCCGACCAGCAGGCCCGCTATCGCGAGATGATGGAGCAGGGCAAGAGCGACGTCTGGACCCGCGGCCGTGACGAGTTCGCCGAGCTCTTCACCGGGCTCGAGGTCGTCGCGCCCGGCGTGGTGCCGGCCCAGCGCTGGCGGCCCGACCCGGGCGACCCGGACTGGACCGACCAGCAGGTCAACGTCTGGACGGCGGTGGGCCGGAAGGCCTGATTTCTCTACCCCTCCTGTGGGAATTGGGGAGCTTCGGTATGCTGGCGGCCAGCCGGGAGATCGGAGTGCCGTGCACATCTCAGCGCGCAGCGACTATGCCGTGCGGGCCATGCTGGCCGTGGCCGCCGGCACCGGCTCCCACCCGGCGCGCGCGTCGGCCCTGGCGGAGGCGCAGCACATCCCGTTCAGCTTCCTGCAGGGCATCCTGGTCGACCTGCGCCACGCCGGCCTGCTGGTGAGCAAGCGGGGCGTGCGCGGCGGCTACATCCTGGCCCGCCCGCCCGCCGAGATCAGCGTCGGCGACATCCTGCGGGCCGTCGGCGGGGTTCCCGAGGGCGACGGGCCGGCCGCCACCGCCCGGGGCGCGGCTGCCGAGGCGATGCGCGGGGTCTGGGCCGCCGCCGGGCAGGCCGTCGACCGCGTCCTCGACACCACGACGCTGGCCGACCTGCACCGCCGCGCGGCCTGACCGCTTTCGGGCGCCGGGCTTCAGGCGCCTGGCTTTTGGGCGCCGGGTTTTTGGGGCACCGAGCTTTGGGCGCCTGGCCTTTGGGGCGCCTGGCCTTGGGAGGCGCCTGGCTTTGAGCGCCGGGGCGTCGCGGCAAAAGTCTGGCTCGCCGGGGTCAACTCGGGCATCTGCCGGCCGATGTGTCTGACCGAGAGGTCATTCATCGGGCAGCACGCGCTTGAGGAGCACCATGAGCGGTACGGGGACGGCAGCACGGCGACGCCTCTGGGCGGACCGGCCGGTCGGCGTGAAGATCACCGTGGCGGTCCTCGTCGCGTTGCTCGTGTCGGGGCTGGCCACCGTCGCCACCCTGATGCAGACGAGCCAGGTGCGCGCCCACGGCGAGGAGATCTACGACAACAATCTCACGTCGCTGGTCATCGCCTCCGACCTGCGGGACACCTTCCGGCTGCTGCGCATCGACCAGAACGCGGTGGCGCTGCTCGAGCCCGGCTCCGACGACCAGAAGTCGATGCTCAAGGACGTCGCCGACGACGAGACCGCCCTGCAGGAGCTGATCGACAAGTACGAGCCCGGCGCCGCCGACCCCGCCGTGGTCGAGCAGTTCCGGACATCGTCCGCCGCGTACATCAAGATCGTCGACGAGCAGCTGCTGCCGGCCGCCGAGAAGGGCGACACCGCCGAGTTCATGCGGCTGCGGGAGAACGTGGCCAAGGACACGTACGAGGCCTCCAAGACCCTCCTCAAGCAGATGCTCGCCGCCGAGGACGCCCAGGCCGCCGCCCTGCGCGCCGAGCTCGTGGCCGGTTACCGCACCGCGCTGACCGTCTCGCTGACCACGCTGGCGATCGCGCTGGTGGTCGGCATCGGGCTGGCGCTGTGGGTCGCCCGCGGCATCAGCAAGCCGCTGCGCCAGGTCGCCGGCACCCTCGACCGCATCGCCGAGGGCGACCTGTCCATGCACGTCGACGACCCGGGCACCAATGACGAGGTCGGCACGATGGCCCGCGGCCTGCGGCGCTCGGTCGAGTCGATGCGCTCCAGCGTCGCCGTGGTCCTCGACAACGCCCGCCGCCTCACCGACGCCTCGACCGCGCTGACCCAGGTCTCCACGCAGATCGCCGACGGCGCGTCGACCACCGCGAGCCGCTCGCAGACCGCCGCCGACGCCGCCAACGAGGTCGCCTCGAGCGTCGGCACCGTCGCCGCGGCCAGCGAGGAGATGAACTCCGCCATCGCCGAGATCTCCCGCAGCGCCGCCAGCGCCGTGTCGGTGGCCCAGGAAGCCCTCAGCACCGCCGCCCGCACCAACACGTCGGTCGCGGCCCTGGGCGCGGCGAGCGCCGAGGTCGGCGACGTGGTCAAGGTGATCAACCAGATCGCCGAGCAGACCAACCTGCTCGCCCTCAACGCCACCATCGAGGCCGCCCGGGCCGGCGAGGCGGGCAAGGGCTTCGCCGTCGTCGCCACCGAGGTCAAGGACCTCGCCCAGGAGACCGCCAAGGCCACCGGCGAGATCAGCGCCAAGATCGCCGCCATCCAGTCCAGCAGCGCGGAGGCCGCCGAGGCCCTGGCCGAGATCAGCGCGATCGTCGAGCAGATCAACGAGCACCAGACGACCGTGGCCTCCGCGGTCGAGGAGCAGACCGCCACCACGCACGAGATCACCCGCAGCGTCAGCCAGGCCGCCACCGGCGTCGACCACATCGCCCGCAGCGTCAGCGAGGTGTCGCAGACGGCGGACGGCTCCCGGGCCGGGGCCGGGCGGGCGGCGGACGCGGCCGGCGAGCTGTCCGGACTGGCGCGGACGCTCAACGACGCGGTGGCTCGCTTCCGCGTCTGAGGTTCTCCCCCAGCCCCGCACGGTGCCGGCCGTGTCGCTCATCCGAGCGGCGCGGCCGGCTCCTTTCTCCGGCGGGCGGACCTCGGCTCCCTCCGCCAGTGGTCTCGTCGACGGCGGGCCGGGTCAGCGGCGGGGGCGGACCTCGGCGTTGGCGATCGCGGTGAGGATGGCCGACGACGGCGTGGCGGGCGCGGGGCCGGCGCTCACCTCGGCGAAGCGCACCAGCCCGGCCCGGTCGGCGACGACCACCGCCGGGTGGGGCAGCGTCATGCGGCCGGTGCCCAGCGTGCCCTTGGCCCCCGCGGACGTGAAGCCCAGCCCGAACCGGTCGATCAGCGCGTGCCGCGGGTCGGCCGCCACGAGCAGCGACAGGCCCAGCCGGTGCTTCATCGCGGCGAGCAGGTCGGGGCGCTGCGGGCTGACCGCGACCACATGGGCGTCGGTGCCGGCGAGCTCCTCGTCGTAGGCCGTGAGCGCCGCCTCGCCCTCGGCCGAGCCCGCGTGCCGGACGAAGATCAGCACCAGCGGGCCGGTGTCGAGCAGCTTGCGCAGGAAGATCGGGCCGAGGTCGGCCTCGACCAGGGGCAGGTCCGGGATGCGTGCGCCCGGGGAGATCATGCGGCTCCACACGGCGTCGCGCTCCAGCTGGCGCTGGAAAGCGGCGTCGTCGGCGGGCCGAACCTGAGCCTGGGTCACGGTCATGGATCCAGGCTACCGGGGCGGTTTCCCCACGAGTGCCCCCGTTTGATGGAATTCACATGAATCAACGGCGGCAGTGCGACGCGAAGCACACCCCTCCGCGCCGAAAGTTCACCGGTTCGTGGCCCGTGGGCCAGGTCCGTCCGCGACGAGCCGGATCGCCGGCCGTCAGCCGGGTCCATAGGCGGTGAGCCCGTACCAGGCGACGTACTCCTCCGCTCCCCCGCCGGCCACGGCCGCCCGCGCGTGCCACACCGCCTCGGGCAGCCCGGCGCCCCCGGCCAGGTGCCGGTGCAGCACCGCCATCGCCGCCGCGCACGCGCCGTCCGGGATCGGCAGGTCGGCGGCGACCACCCCGGCGCTGCCGTGCGACATCATCGCGCCCGCGAACCCCAGGACCTCGTCCCCGCCGTACGCCTGGTGCGCCCCCGACTGGCACGACGCCAGCACCACGCGCCGCGGGGCGACGCCCTGGGCCAGCATCTCGTACAGGGTCAGCGGGCCGTCGCTCAACTCCAGCGAGCTGAACAGGGGGCTGTCGGACCGGAAGCGCCCGTGACACGCGAAGTGGGCGAGGTCCGCGCCCCGGGCGAGTTCGATGGCGGCGCCGGCCGTGCTGTGCGGGGGCAGCAGGACGCGTACGTCGTCATGCTCCGCCGCCACCGCCTTGACCTCCCCCGCCGCGCCCGCCAGATCGGGCCCCGCGACGACCGCGACGCCACCGCTCCCGGATGCTTGCGCCGGCCGGGCGTCGCGGTCAGGGCCGACGTTCTCTCCGCGTTCTCCGCGCTCTCCACACGGCGGAACGGCGGCGCGAGCATGCGCCCACAGACCGGCCGACGGCGACACCGACACGGGCGCCGAGTGCAGAGCCGACCACGGTACGCCCGACAGGCGCGTCGACGGCACGACCACCAGCGGTACGTCGCCGGGGACGCCGATCGGCGCGACGAGCAACTTCGTGAGGCCCGCCACCGCGTTCTGCGCCGCATGCCGGGCCGGAGCGGCGAACCGGGTCCCCAGCAGCAGCCGGCGCAACGCGAACTCGGCGGCCCCGGACTCGCGCCGGACCGCCGCGACGTCGCCGAGCTCGACGAGCCGGGTGCGCCGGGGCTCCACGACGACGGCGATGACCCGGTCGCCCAGGACCGCGTACTCGGCCAGCCAGCGCCCGTCCAGCGCGCGCCGCAGCTCGGCCGCGCCCACCGGGGTGGCCGCGGCGGCGCCGATGCCCTCGTCCTGCGACCACGACCTGCGCCGGATCCGCGACTCCAGGGCGCTCTGCCGGGCGAGCAGCGCGGCCGGCTCCTCGCCCCGGTCGAGGCGCGCCTCCCGCAGCTCCCGCTCGACCCCGCGCAGCGCGACCACGTCCTCGTCGACGCCGGTCGCCGGCGGGTGCACGCGCAGCAGCGCCGCCGACCGGGTGCGCTCGAGCCAGGCCAGTACGCTCGCGGCGGGGGTGTTCGGCGAGCTTTCCTGCCGCGCGCTCAGGGCCGCGATGGTCGCCACGCCGGTCTGTCGCGCGCTTCCGGCCGGGGTGTTTGCCGCGCCGGCCTGCCGCGCGCTCTCGACCGAAATATTCGCCGCGCCGGCCTGCCGCGCGCTCACGGCCGGGGTATTCGCCGCGCCGGTCTGACGCGCGCTCCCGGCCGGGGCGTTCGCCGCGCTCGTCTGCCGCGCCGGGCCGCCCGCGCCGGACAGCAGGGTGCGCAGGCCCAGCTGGCCGAGCTCGGCGCCGTGCCCGGAGGCCAGCACGCGCAGCTCCAGCGACGGCAGGGCCGACCGGTGCCGGGCCAGGTCGCGCAGCCCGCGCAGGCACGCCCGCACCACCTCGCCGGGCGCCTCGGCCTCGGCCAGCAGCGCCCGCGCCAGGTGGCCGCGCAGCCGGACCAGCAACGACTGCCCCTCCGCCAGGTCACCCACGGCGGTCAGCTCCCGCCGGGCCATCGGTAGGCGGCCCAGCGCCAGCGCCGAGCGGCCGGCCGCCAGATGGGCGTACGCCGCCTCCTCGCGCAGGCCGAGCCGCTCGAGCGTGGCCGCCGCCCGGCACAGCTGGGTCAGCACGCCGGGCGAGTTCCCGTCGAGACAGGCCCGGGCCTCCGCCTCGGTGACGGCGGCCCGGGCGACCCAGGCCCGGCGGCGCTGGCGCCGGAACTCGACCGCGGCGGCGCGCGCGTCGGCCAGCGCGGCGGCGGCATCGCCCAGCTCCAAGGCGAGCCGGGCACAGCGCAGCCGGGCGTCGGCCGCCATGAGCCGGGCGCCGTGCTTGTCGAGCTCCACATGGGCCTCGCGGGCGGCGGTCATCGCCTCGTCGAGCAGGCGGAGGTCGCGCAGCACGTCCGCGTACTCCTGAAGGTGCTCCCCCACCGGCAGCCCGGCGGCCGTGTGCAGGCGCCCGGCCTCCTCGAAACGCCGCACGCTCTCGGCCAGGCGCCCGGCGTGATAGCTGGCCCACGCGGCGCTCGTGGCGATCACCGCGGGCAGCCGGCTGCCCATCTCGCGCGCCAGCTCGGCGGCCCGGTCCAGATTGGCCAGCGCCTCGTGCGGGCGGCCGACGACCGTCTGGAGCAGGGCCAGATTGTTCGCCGCCTTGACCCAGACGAAGGGTGGCGTGGCGGGATCGGCCAGCACCGCCTGGTACGTCGCCTCGGCCGTGGTCAGCCGCCCGCCGTTGTGATCGATGACCGCCAGTTGCAGCAGCAGCTCGGGCCGGTCGCCGGGCGCCACGAGCGGCTCGGCCCGGCGCAGGTCCCGGGCAGCCGCCGCCTCCCGGCCCAGCTCCTGCAGCGCCACCGACCGGGTCAGCAGTACCTCGCCGAGCCGGCGTGGCAGCTCGTGCCGGGCGGCGAGCGTCACGGCCCGGTCCAGCAAGGACTTGGCGCCCTCGTTGTCCAGCGCCACGTGCCGGGTCCACGCCACCGCGCGCAGGGCGACGACGAGCGCCTCGTGATCGCCCGCCGCAGTGGCGGTCGTCACGAGAGCTTCGGCGCCCGCGGCGTATCTGGCCGGATCGCGCACGACTCTTGTGAAGGCGGCATCAGCCTCGTCCCGCAGCCCGGTCCCGGTCTCCACACCGGACGGGCC
The DNA here is from genome assembly GCF_030709675.1 of Symbioplanes lichenis. Taxonomy (GTDB): domain Bacteria; phylum Actinomycetota; class Actinomycetes; order Mycobacteriales; family Micromonosporaceae; genus Actinoplanes; species Actinoplanes lichenis. The sequence continues at coordinate 79,485 of NZ_JAUZQD010000002.1, read as the reverse complement.
GGGGCCGGACGGTCCGTCAGTTCCCACCGCAGCAGACTATCCAGGGGAAGGGTGAAGAATCCATGACGATCGCTGATCGCTGGCCGCTGCCCGACAGGCGCGACGCCGCGCAGCTCGCCAGGGACCAGCCCGCCGTGCGCCGGCAGGTCGAGAAGCTCAACCGGTCCGAGACCGAGGCCACCACCCGCCAGGAGCTGGCGGAGGTGCTCGACCGCATCCGCCTGCGCGCGCAACGCGCCACGGCCCCCGGGGCCCGGCGCTTCCTGTCGCTCACGCCGCCCGACGAGCCGCACACGGTGCTGATCGCCGAGGGCGAGCTGGTGATCGACGGCGACGACGCGCAGCTGGCGGCGTGTCGCGAGGTGCTCCGGGCGTACACGGAGGTCCGCGGCCCGGCCCGGCACAGCCGGCGCCGCACCCGGGTCTTCCGCCGCACCGACGGCAACACCCGCGCCCTCGGCACTGACGCCCAGCGGCTGCGCGACGTGGCCGGTGTCCAGGTCGCGCAGAACACCATCGTGCCGCTGGGCTACATCATCAAGGGCGACTCCTACCCGGGCAGCACCGTGGCGCCGGCGGCCTTCGCCACCAACGGCGCGACCGCCCCGGTGCGGGTCGCCGTCATCGACACCGGCCTGACCGCCGTCACGCGGGGGGACGGCTGGGACACGGGTATCGTGCGCGACGGGGTCGACCCGCTCGACGAGGTGCAGCCCACGGGTCGCATCGACTGGTTCGGCGGGCACGGCACGTTCGCGGCCGGCATCGTCCGGCAGATCGCGCCCGACTGCGAGCTCGTGGTCTACCGCTTCACCGGCCCGGACGGCACGGGCACCGACGACGACGCCGCCGACATGATGCTCAAGGCGGTCGACGACGCGGCGGGCAAGCGCCTGATCATCAACGCGTCCTTCGGCGCCCCGGCGGTCGGCGGCACGCCCCCGCTGGCCCTGCAGGAGGCCGTCCGGCACATCACCACCGACCACCCCGACGTCCTGATCGTCGCCAGCGCCGGCAACGACGGCCGCGACACGCCGTTCTATCCGGCCGCCTTCGACGGCGTCACCGCGGTCGGCGCGCTGACCAGCGGCCTGACCCCGGCGACGTTCTCCAACAAGGGCTCCTGGGTCGACTGCTCGACGGTCGGCGTGGGCGTCGTGTCGACCTTCGTCCAGGGCCTGCTCCCGCCGGAGAACGACCCGGCCAAGCTCGGTCCCGACGTCTCCTTCGGCGCCGACTCCTGGGCCACGTGGAGCGGCACGAGCTTCTCCGCCCCGCAGGTCGCGGCGGCCGTCGCGGCCCTGTGCGGCGAGAACGCGAGCCTGAGCCCGAAGGCGGCCTACGCGGCGCTGACGACCGGGCGGACGACGCTTCCGGGCTACGGCAAGGTGATCCACGTGCTGCGCGGGACGCCGGTCTGACAGCTCTTCTCCGGGGGGTGAGGCGTCGCCCGGGTGCCCGTGATCGGGCGCCCGGGCGGCGCTGCTTTGTCCGCTTGCGGCGCTGCTTTGTCCGCTTCCGGTCGCTGCGCTGCTTTGTTTGCCTCCGGCTGCGGGGCTGCTTTGTCCGCTTCCGGGCGCGGCGCCGATTCGTCCGCTTCCGGGCGCCTCCTCGGCGGTCGCTTCCGGGCGCCTCCTCGGCCGGCGCTTCCGGGCGCCTCCCTGGCGGTGGCTTCTGAGCGCTGCCTCGGCGGTGGCTTCCAAGCCCTCCTCGGCGGCGCCTCGGTCAGACGAGGGTCCAGCGGGTGGCGACGGCGAAGGCTCCCTCGCGGCGGACGGTGAGGCTCATCGGCCCGGGCGGCACATCCTCCAGCACGAAGAAGCCGCCCTCGTCGGCGGGCACCCGCTGCACCTCCGCGGTGCCGGGGCGGCGCAGCTCGATGTCGGCCGGCTCGGGCGGGAAAAGATGACCGGACAGGCGACGGAGCTCCCCCGCCGCCTCCACTTGTACCGCGACGATCACCTCGTCCTGCCCGCGCTCGTCGACCACCTGGAAGGTCAGCTGCCGGGGCTGCGGCACGGTGGCCGAGCCGCGCACGGCAAGCGGTTGCCGCTCGGGGTCCGGGGCGGCGGAGTCCTCGACCAGCTCGGCCAGCTCCGCGTCGAGATCACGCAGGATGAAACTCGCCTTGGCCAGCGCCACGAGATCGCGCGGGGCGGGGTCGACCTCCCGCAGCACCGCTCCGAGCCGGACGAGCAGCCTTTGATCCTCCGCCTCGCTGCTGTGCGATTGCGCGCCCTCGGCCTGGCCCGCACCCTCATCCTGTCGTCGCCGGCCCGATCTCTCGTGCTGATCCGGCTCGGGCGGGGAGGCCGCGCTGCTCTCGGCGGGATCGGGGGCGGGACGGCGCTCAGGCCCGGGGCGGGGGTCGTCTCCGGCGGGATCGGGGGGTCCGGAGGGGGAGGTCGGGTCGGTCACGGGGTCTCCTCGGGGAGGCAGGGCGACGCGGTGCGTAGCGTGTCCATCACTCTCACGAGTGCAGTCCCTCGTCCTCGATACGTTCTGTCAGGAATTTGCGCAACTGGGCCAGGCACCGCTTCCGCGTCGGGCCCAGGCTCCCGATCGGGATGTCGAGCGAGCTGGCCGCGAGCTCGTACGACGGTCGCCTGTCCTCGGCGTCCACCACCAGCACCCGCAGCACCCGCTGGCACCGCGGCATCAGCCGGTTGAACGCGGCCCACAGCTCGGCGTCCCGGGCCTCGACCAGCATCGGCAGCTCGGGGTCGCCGTCCGGGCCGGCCTCCAGATCGAGCAGCCACGTCTCGTCGACGGGATGGGTCCGCTTCGCCCGCCGCAGCGCCGCCCGGGCCTCGTTGCGGCAGGTCGTGCCGAGCCACGCGCCGAAGGCGGCGTGATCCCGCAGCGTCGAGAGATTCTCCAGGGCCCGCAGCCACGTCTGCTGGAACACGTCGGCGGCATCGGCGGGCCCGAGCCGATAGACCCGGCAGATCGCCCACACCCGGTTGCTGAACCGCTCGACGAGCCCGTCCCAGGCGTCCGCACTGCCCTTGAGCGCCCCGGCGACCAGCCCCGCCACGTCGTCCTCCCGAAGACGACCGCCGTCCGTCCCGCCGGCGTGGTCGCCGTTGGCGTTCTCGTCGCCGGCGCGGTCGCCGCTCACGTACTCGTCCCGGGCGCGGCCGCCGTTCGCCTGCTGAGCCCCTACCCGGTCGCGGGTTGCTTTCTCCTCGCGGCCGTCGTCGCCGTGCGCGCCGTCGACGGCGGGGCCGTGGTGGGTCCCGCCGTCGCCCGGGCGCAGCACCTCGTCGTCGTCCCGCCGCCCCACAGTCATCGTTGCCCCCCACTGGATCTGGCGGCGCCCCGGACCGGCCCGCTCCGCCCCTGCGCGCGCCGTGATCCGTGACTCCGCCGTGGCCGCCCGGAACGTCCATCGGCGGCCGTAGATGTGCCGATTCACCATAGACCACGGACTGGGCCGGGCAGCCCGGGGAAACGGCGAAACGGGGTTCATTCAAGCCGACCGCCCCGCCGGACGAAACACCGCACCTGCGGGGGTGACCGCCGCCGGCCGGATGCCGTGACCCGCCGAGCGGCCGGCGGCGCGGCCCGGGAAGGGGATCGACTCCGGCCCGAGGCCCGGTCGCGTGGCTGGGCGGGGCCCGGTCGCGTGGCTGGGCGGGCCGGGAAAAGTAAGCGCCGCTGCGAATTCCACGGGGGAAGAACTCGCAACGGCGTGACCTGAACGATAGTCCATGCCGGAGGGCCCCGTCCATCCGGCCGGGCCGCCGGGGCCGGACCGGCGCGCTTTCGGGACACCACCCGCGCTCCGGGGACACGCCACGGCGCCGGGGCGTCGATGACGGGCTTGTTAAATGTCGGAGCGTCAGTCATTTGACTCAAGGCGGCGTGGCGGTGTCCGGGCAGGGTGAGATCGGGACGGCCCCGGCGGCCGCCCGGAAGGAGACCGACGATGCGCGCGACGACGCGGACGATCACGGTGGCGTTGCGGGCCACGGATCCCCTCAGCCTGGCCGGCCTGGCCCGGATGCTGGCCGACGATCCGGACGTCACGGTCGCCGCCGGGCCGGGGACGGACGCCGACGTGCTCGTGCAGGCGGCCGAGCGGGTCGACGCCCGGGTGGTCCCCGTGCTGCGCCGGTCGTCCATCGAGACGCGGCGCCCGGTGGTGCTCGTCGTCGACGGGATCACCCGCAACGAGATGCTGCTCGCCGTGGAGTGCCGCGTGGTCGACGTGCTCCCGACGGCGGCAGTGACGGCGGACCGCCTGGGCGCGAGCATCCGCGCGGCGGTGGGCGCGGGCGGCTGCCTGCCGGCGGGACTGGCCGGTGAGCTGATCGAGCGCGTCCGGCGCCGGGAGGCCGAGGTGCTGCACGAGACCGGCCTCGGCGCGTCCGGCCTCACGCCACGGGAGGTCGCCGTGATCAAGCTCATGGCGGAGGGCCTCGAGACCGCGGAGATCGGCACGCGCCTGCACTGCTCCGAACGTACGGTCAAAAGCGTCATCAGCGGAATCATCCGCCGCCTCGACCTGCGCAACCGCTCCCACATCATCGCGCACGCCATGCGCTACGGCGTGATCTGAGCGCCCTCCCGTCCGCGGCCGCCGCCTCGCCCCAACACCCGCCGCCCTCCGCCCGCGCTGTAGGTCCGCCGACGCGCCAGCCGCAGTCGGCAGGGCGGCAGGGCGGCAGGGCGGCAGCGCGGCAGCGCGGCATCGAGCGTCGCACGTACCGCACCCGCCAGCGCGACGTCGATCGTCGTACGTACCGCAGCCAGCAGCGCGGCACCGATCGTCGCACGTACCGGAGCCAGCAGCGCGGCGTCGGATGTCGCGCCGACCGCCACTCTTCGTCCGCAACCGCGCGGCCGCTCCGCTCGGCTCGCCGGTCGCGCTCGTTCTCAGAGCAGGCCGTATCGCATCGCGTAGGCGACGATGTGCGGCCGGTTGCGCAGACCCAGTCGCTGGATCATGCCGTGGATGACCGTTTTGACCGTTCGCTCGGAGTAGCCCAGCTTCACGCCGATCTCCGTGGTCTCGAGACCCTCGGCCATCATGCGCACCACCTCGACCTCGCGCCCGGTCAACCCCCCGGCGCTCATCCCGGCCTCGCGGAGGACCCCGTCGTGCAACTCCCGCAGGTGCTGCAGCAGGTCGCCCACCAGTCGCGGGGGCAGCACCGCGGCCCCCTCCGCCGCCGCCCGCACCGCGTGCACGAGCCGCTCGGCGGTCACGGCGCGGCGCGGCAGGACGCCCATCACCCCGCACTCGACGGCGAGCGGCAGCTCCGCGGCGCCCAGCTCGTCGACGACCAGCACCACCGGCGGCGCGTAGGGGACGCCCAGCCCCGGCAGGGCGGGCGAGACACCCTGATCCGGGCCTCCTGTGCCCGGGACGCCAGCCGCGCCGTGGGAGGCGGCAGCGGGCGGGCGGCGCAGGTGCGGGACGACCTGGTCGTCGAGGCGCGGGGCGGCCCAGACGAGGACCTCCGCGCCGGTGCCCGGGACGAGGGTCAGCTCCGGGGCGGCCCCGATGAGGCCGGCGAGCCCGGCGGTGCGCAGCGGGTCGGTGCCGCGGACGGCGACGGTGACAGTCATGACTCCCCCGAATCGATCTCAGAGCGCGCCGGCGGCCGCGGCGGCGATCTCGTGGTCCTGCTGGGGCGAGCCGCCCCCGGCGCCGATCGCGCCGATGACCACCCCGGCGGCGTCCTTCACCGGGACGGCGCCCGGAATGAAGGCGAGCGGCAGCCCGGCCGCGGTCGCCAGGGTGAACAGCGGCGACCCGGGCAGCACCGCACTCACCAGCTCCGTGGTCGCGGCCCCGCAATAGACGGCGGTGCGCGCCTTGGCCAGCGAGACGTCGATCGAGCCGAGGGCCGCGCCGTCCATCCGGGTGACCTGCACCACGTGGGCGCCGCCGTCGACGACCGTGATCGTGCAGGGGATGCCGAGCTCCTCCGCACGCGCCACCGCCACGTCGGTGAGCGACTGCGCCATGGACAAGGGCAGCGTGGTGGGTGAGATCTGCACGACGACCTGTCTCATGGGCTCCTCCTTCTTCGCTCGCTCCAGACTGCCGCGCCGGGGCGGCGGTGTCATACGTCGGAAGACTGGTCACGACGACGGACAGCGTGTTCTGCATGACATGGCGCCCGGCCGGATCGCGGGCTTAGATCGAGGGCCAGAAGCGACGCATCAACCGACGAAGGGAGAGCAATGACCATCCGGATCACCGGCCGCGCGCCTGAGCTGGCACTGCTCGCCCAGGCCCGCGGTGCGGCCCTGACCAGCCCGCAGGTCGTGCTGATCACCGGCGAGGCCGGCGTGGGCAAGACGGCCCTCCTCCACCGGGCCGTCGCCGACGCCGCGGCCGCCGGCTTCCGCATCGTGACGGCGCCACCCTCAGCGTCAGTCAGTCTCTCCCCGGTGAGCGACTCACCTATGTCTACCGTCGCTGCCGCCCCGACGGCGCAGAGGACGGCCACCCACGACGTGCTCGAAGGGTTGCTGGCGGCCGGCACTCTCCCGACGTCCCTGCGCGCCCCGCTCGAGGAGTGGCTCGCCGGCGCCCCCACGGCCCCGGGACCCGTCCCTCTGCGGCTGGCGACGCTCGCGGTCGTGCTCCACCTGTGCCGCACGGCTCCCCTGGCACTCGCGGTCGACGACGTGGCCGAGGAGCATGCCGAGTCGATCCTGCTGCTGCAGTTCGTGGTCCGGCGACTGCGCCGCGAGCGCTTTCTTCTTCTGTACGCTGCCCGCAGCCTCACGGCGTTCGGACCGGTCGCCGCGGAGGTGACCGTGCTGGCCGTACCCCCGTTGCCTGAGTCCGCCGCGGCGGGGCTGCTCGACGCGTACCCGTCGGCGCCTACCGGCCGGGTCCGCGCGAGCATCCTGGAGCGGGCCGGTGGCAATCCGCTCGCGATTCGGGAGCTGGCCCGGCGCGCGGCCGGGACAGGTCCCACCGAGCCGCTGCCCGCCCTGCGTTTCCGCCTGACCGGCCCGCTGGCGCGCGCCTTTGCCCCGAGCCTGACCGAGCTGCCGGAGGCCACCCGGCGAGTGCTGCTGCACGCCGCCGCGGCCGACGACGACCCGCTGAGCAACGTACTCTCGGCGGCCGGTGGGAGCCTCGCGGACTGCGCGCCCGCCGAGCTCGCGGGCATGATCCAGGTCCTCGACGGACGGCTGACGTTCCGGCATCCGATGGTGCGCGCGACGTGTTACTTCACGGCCGAGCCGCGGGCGAGACAGGAGGCGCACTCGCGGCTGGCCGCGCTGCTCCCGGCCTGGAGCGGGCAGCGGGACTGGCACCTGGCCAACAGCGCGGCGGCGGCCGGTGACTTCATGGCGCTCGCGTTCGAGCGAGCGGCCGACGAGGCGGTCCGCGCCCGGCGGGGCCTGGAGACCGCGGGGTTGCTCCAGCGGGCGGCCGAGTGCAGCACCGACCCGCGCGAGGCCGCCCGGAGGTACGGGCGAGCGGCGCAAGAGGCGCTCCGCTGCGGCGACGTGGCGTGGTCGGCGGCCCTGTGGCAACGGGTCACCGAGACGACCGTCGACGACGTGACGGTGGGCACGGCCGCCACCGGACTCGGCAACGTGATGATGTTCCGGCCGGCGCCGCCCACCTTCGAGCTGGCCGACCGGCTGCTGAGCACCGGCGTGCCGCCGAAGCTCGCCATCGCCCTGGGCAACGTGGCCGCCCGGGTGGTGATCGCGGAGGGCGACCCGGCCGGGCTGACCCGCCTGCGCCGCATCCACACGCGGGTCGTGGAGCTCGCCGGGCCGGCCGAGATCCATCACGAGGCGCACCCCGCCGACGAGGCGCCCGCCCATCTCGCCATGCTGCACGCGATCGCCGATCCGGGCAGCTGGACCGCGCAATGGGGTCCCCTCGCGGCGTCGCCGATCCTGCGCACCCTCACCGGTGACGCCGAACGGTCGCGCCTGATGAGCGTCGGCGGGGTCGCGCTGGCGCTGGACGAGTCCGGCATTGCCCTGGACCACTACCGCCGGGCGCTGCACCGCGCCCGCGCCGACGGTTCGCTCGGGCTCACTTTGATCATCGCGGTGGCGCTGGCGGAGGTGCTCTTCGACCTGGGGCTGTTCGAGGAGGCGGAGGAGGTGCTCACGGAGGCCGACGAAGCCGCCCGGGCCGACAGCGTCACGGGGATCCGGCGCCGGCTGCTCGCTCAGCACGCCGCCCTGGCCGTACGCCGGGGCCGGCTCGACCGGGCCCTGCGGCTTCTGCGCGCTCTGGGTCCGGCGCGCCCGGACGACGACCGCATGGTTCGCATGCTCATCCATCGGGCCACCGGCCGCGTCGCGACGGCCGCCGGCGACCCGATCGGCGGCTGGAAACATCTGCGGCAGATCTTCGAGTCCGACGGAACGCCGCTGCACTATCTGTGGTGCTCGTGGACCGTGATCGAGGTGGCCGCCGCAGCCGTGGCGGCGGGTCAGCAGGCCGGGGCGTGGCGGCTGCTGCGGGCCGCCCGGGACAAGCAGTCGTGGCTCGGCCCGCGCCGGCGCTGGTCGTGGGACGCCGCCCTCGCGATGCTGGACCCGGGCGAGGACGGGAGCCGCCTGACCGAGCTGCTGACCACGCCGGGCCCGGCGGCCGACGGCCCCTACGACGTCGCGACCGTCGAGGTGCACCACGCCGACCAGCTGCGGCAGCGGCGCCGGCCCGCCGAGGCCCGGCCCTGGCTGCTCTCCGCCCTGGACACCTTTCTCAAGCTCGGCGCCACAGCGGAGGCCGACGCCGTGCGAGCCAAGGTGCGCGCCACCGGCGTGCGCGCGACGAGCACCGGCAACGCGGCCTTCGACGAGCTGACCGCGCAGCACCAGCAGATCGCCCGGCTCGCCGCCCGCGGACTGTCCAACAAGGCCATCGCCGGCCGCTTCGGGCTCTCCCCGAGGACGATCGGCTTCCATCTCTACCAGATCTATCCGAAGCTCGGCATCGCCCGCCGCGAGCAGCTGCGCGCCGTCGTCCCGCAGGAGGAGCGATGATCGGGCGCGACGACGAGCTCCGGCTGCTCGCCGCGGCGGTGGCTCCCGGACGTACGGACGGGACTGCCCTCGCCGTCGTGGCCGGCGGCGGCCTCGGCATGACCGCGCTGCTCTCCGCGACGGCCCGGGAGGCGGCGCGGCAGGGCTACCGCGTTGTGCAGGCCACCGGCTACCCCGACGAGCGGGAGCTGCCTGGCCTGGTTCTTCAGCAGCTGCTGCAGTCGCTGCGCCCGCTGGTCGCCGAGCTGCCTCCGGACGCGCAGCCGGCAGCGGCCGCCGCCGTGACCCTGAGCACCGGCGACGCCACGACGCTGGTCACCGGCGCCGAGAGCCTGCTGACTGCCCTGGCCTCCCACTCCCCCGTGGCCGTCGTGATCGACGACCTGCACTTCGCCGACGATCTCTCCCGGCAGGTGCTGCTGCGGCTCATGACGCACCTGCGCGGTCATCCGATCGTTTTCCTGCTGGGGGTACGCCCGGACGGCGCGGCGGGGCTCGGCCCGGTCCCGTCCCGGATGGTGCTGGCGCCGCTTCTGCCCGCGGACGCCGGCAGGCTGCTCGCCGCCCAACCCGGCTTGCCCCGGGGACGCGGCCGGCTCGACCTGCTCCGCCGGGCCGCCGGCCGGCCCCGGGCGCTCATCGATCTGGCCGCGGCGTTCGCGGGGGCGTCCGACCAGGACATCCGGCGGCTCGCGCCTGATCGGACGCTGCCGATGCGTCACCGCTACGCGAGCCGGTTCGCGGCGCTGCCTCCGGACACGTGGGAGCTGGTGCGGCTCGCTGCGGCCCGGGCCGGTGACGAGGACTTGACTGTGCTGGTCGCGGCCGCAAGAGCCAACGTGACGGCGAACAGCGTCGCGGCGAACGACGCCGGCATGGCGAAGAACGACGGCACGGCGACTGACGGTGGTGCGGCGACGGAACACGGCACGGCGAGCGGCGGCGGCGCGGCGACAGAACACGGCACGCTCGATGGCCGCGTGGCGACCGACAGTGCTGCGGCGGACGGCGGTGCTGCGGCGGACGGCGGGATGGCGGTGCTGGGGCCGGCCGTGGAGGCCGGGCTGCTGGAGGTGCAGGGCACGACGGTGCGGTTCAGCGATCCGCGGGCGGAGATCGCGGCGTACTTGTCGGTGCCCGCGGTGGATCGGGCGGCGCTGCACGAACGGCTCGCTGCGGTGCTGCCTTGCGGCTCGGCGGCGTACGCGATGCACGTGGCCTGCGCCGCGACCGGCTCGAGCGAGACGATCGCCGCGGATCTGCAGCAGGCTTTCGCCGGTGGGCCGGCGCTCGAGCGGGCCCGGGCGCTGCAACGGGCGGCCGAGCTGACGCCGGAGCCGGTCGCCGCGGCTCGGCGCTACGCCGGGGCGATGGCCGGCGCGGAGAGTGCGGGCCAGGCGACGTGGGTGCTGGATCTGTATGCCGAGGTTTGCCGGCTCGATCCGGCCACCGCGCGGATTCCGGGTGTGGTCCGGGCGGCGACGGCGGCCATGGTGCGCACCGGGCGGATCCGGGAGGCGATGGATCTGCTGCTCGACTGCGTACGCCATCGGGCGCCGGACAATCGGCTCGACGGGCTCATGGTGACGGCCACGGCGGCGTTCGTAGCCCGGGTCTCCGGGCTGGCCGAGCATCGGTCCGTCGTCGCCGATCTGCTCAGCCGCGCCGACGCCTTGCCGCTGGACCGGCCCGCGGAGCCGAGTGAGCTGTCCCGGGCCGATCTGCCGATGCTGCGCGCGTCGGCGGCCGCGGTTCTGGGGAGCCACGTGATGCATCTTCAGGTGCCCCGGCTGGCTGCGGAGCTAACACCCGGTTCGGTGCCGCGGGCCCTGCTGTTCGCGCAGGTCGCGGAGGCCGGGGGCGACACCGCGACAGCTCTGACGTTGCGTCTGCGTGCGCTGGAGGTGCTGCGGGACACGGGCGGCATGGCCGGGGTACCCGAGCTGTGGCTGACGTTGCTGACCAACCTCATCGACGCCGGAAGGTGGTCGGAGGCGGGCGTCCTGGTGGCCGAGGGCCGGCGGCTATGTGCGGGCGCTGATCTGCCGCTGCTGGAGCTCGAACTCGCCGCGGTGGAGGCGAATCTGCTCGGCGTGACCGGGGACGGTCCCCGCGCCCGGGAGCTGGCCGAGTCGGTGTGGGCCGCCGCCGACCTGCACCAGAACGGGCGCCTGCACGTGGTTCTGCGCCAAGCGCTGGGGCTGGCGGCCTTCGCGGAGGGGGACTTCGAGGCGGCATACAGGCACCATCGCCGGCTGTTCGCCGCGGACGGCACCCCGCTCGACGCCGACCGCTCGAGCGTGCTGCTGCTCGGCACTGCCCTGTGCGCGCCCCGCGCCGGGCGGACGGCGGAGGCGATCCGGCTGCTGGAGGCGTACGGGCCGCCGGACACCGTTCGCAAGCGCCTGGCCGTCGATCAGGTGCGCGCCCTGCTGATCGACGACGACCAGAGCGAGACCTTGTTCCGGCGGGTGATCGCCGATCCGCTCGCGGACACCTGGCCCTTCGACAAGGCCGTCGCCCGCCTCAACTACGGCAGCCGGCTGCGGCGCCACCGCCGGGTCGCCGAGGCCCGGGTGCAGCTCGCGGCGGCTCTCGCCGGGTTCGAAGCGGTCGGGGCGGCCCGGCTGGCGGAGTTCGCGCGCGCCGAGCTGTCCGCCGCTGGTGCGCCGCCGGTCTCGGACGCGGGGCCGGTGGGCGATTCTCCGGACGGTCGCTTGCGCGGAGGCCGATCGGGTGGTCGGTCTTCCTGGTCCGCCGCGGACAACGGGTCGATCGGAGCGGCGCCGGGCGACGGGCCGGCCGGAGCAGGACCAGGCGAAGGGCCGGCCGGAACCTCTTCGGGTAACCGGGCAACGGGCACCGGTCAGGGCGCCGCCGGGAGGGTTGGTCGGAGCGCGGGTGAGAGCACGAACGGTCCGGGCGCGGACGACCACACGGCCGGGCGGGGCGCTGGCGACACCTCGGGCAGTCCAGGCGCGAGCAAGCAGACGGCCGGGCGGGGCGCGAGCAGCAGCATGGCTTCTGCGGGCGCCGGCGACACCTCGGGCGGTCCAGACGCGGGCGACCAGACGGCCGGGCGGTTCGCGGGCGACGGTACGGGCGGTCGAGGCGCGGGCCATCACACGGCCGGGCGGGGCGTGGGTGGCGGCACAGCTCGGCGGGGCGTGGGTGGCCACACGAGCGGGCGGGGTGCGGGTGGCGGCACGAGCGGGCGAGGCGCGGGTGGCGGCACGGGTGGGCGGGGCGCGGGCGATGAGCCGACGCGACTTCGTCGGCGGGGCGGGGTCAGCGCGCTGAGCAGTCTTACCCCGCAGCAGCGCCAGATTGTTCGGCTGGCTGCTCGGGGGATGCGCAACCATGAGATCGCGGCGGAGTTGTTGCTGTCACCGCGGACGGTGAGTACGCATCTCTACCATGCCTTTCCGAAGCTGGGGGTGAGCAGCCGGCGTGAGCTCGGTGGTCTCTTCGAGTGAGGCGCGCTGCTCGTCCACGCACTCGGGCTGCCCGGCGGCCGGTTCGGTCGAGCGGCTGCGCAATGCCAGGTAGCCGGCCAGACCCAGGGGGAGCAGCAGCCAGAAGGACGCCAGCCGGTAGACCAGGACCACGGCGGCGGCCACCGGTTCCGGACAGCCGGCGGCGATCATGGCGGCCAGCATGCCCGCTTCGATCAGGCCGGTGCCGCCCGGGGTCAGGGGGATCTGGCGCAGTACCTGCACGGCGAGGTAGATGAGGCTCAGCTGCGCGCCGCTCAGCTCGGCGTGACACGCGGCTGCCGCGGCGATGAGGCACAGGAGGTTGGCCGCCCAGTTGACCAGGGCGACCACGAGCGTGCTCGCCCAGATGCGGGCGGGCACGGCGCGGACCTGGCGCCACGTCCCGCCGGCCGCCCCGAGCGCCCGGTCGAGCCTGAGACCGGAGGCCAGCCGGGCCGCGAGAGGCGAAACGCGCAGCCGGGTCGCGCAGGACGACACGCGGAGCCTGGTCGCCAAGGAAGAGACGCGGAGCCGGGCTACGAGGGACCGCGGGCGCAGTCGGGCCGTGAAGGGCGACATGCGCAGGCGGATCACGGAGGACGACACGCGCAGGCGGGTCGCGAAGGACGGCAGGCGCAGGCGGGTCACGGAGGACGGCACGCGGAGGCGGGTTGCGACGGACGGCTGGCGCAGGCGGGTTGTGAGGGACGGTGCGGGTGGGCGACGGGCGGCGATGGCGGCGCAGATCAGCACGGTGGCGAGTCCGGCCAGGGCGACGGGGTGACGCCAGATGTCGAGGCGGGTCCGGGGGACGGCGAGCCAGCTGGCGGCGTACAGGAGGATGAGCGTGACGGCCGACACCGCGCCGGAGAGCACGGTGACAGCGGCGGCGGTGCCGGGGGTGGCGCCGTGGCGGCGGAAGATTTGGAAGGTGAAGGCGGCTGAGATTGCGCCGCCCGCGGGGAGGGCGCCGCTGATTGCGGAGCCGGCCACCGTCATCGCCACCGCGGTGCGCCGTGGGAGCCGGACGCCGAAGCCGGCGAGCAACAGTCGCTGCTGCTCGCCCAGCGCGACCTGCGAGGCCAGGCCGGCCAGCACCGCGACCCGCACCCACCAGCCGTCGACCGTGCTCAGGGTGGTCAGCAGGTCGCCGGGATCGGGCAGCCGGTCGCGCAGGCCCACGAAGGCGGCTACGGCCACCGCCAGCCCGAGGGTGAGCTGCCACCAGCGGCGGGACGGTCGTTTCGAGGTCACGGGGCATCAGCCTGCCCGGTGACCTCGAACCCCCTCCCGCCCCGCTGCGAGCTTGTGGCGTTGCGCACCGTCGCCGTCACCCCGACGCAGCGGCGCCCGGTCACCGCCATCCGGACGCGAAGCCGCCCCAGCGCCATCGAGCGGACGGTGAACCAGCGCCCTCAAGCGGACGGGTGAACCAGCGCCATCAAGCGGACGGGGAAAAGGAGCGGCCTCCGTCAAGCGGAGACGGCGGGCTCGGCCGGAGCCTGGGCGACGAAACTCTCAGCCGCCGCCGCGTCCACCCCGAGGGCGGCCAGCACTCCGGCGCCGTTCTCCTCCTCGAGCAGCCCCAGCAGCACGTGACCGCTGCTGACCCCCTCGGCGCCAAGGCGGAGGGCGGCCCGGAAGGTGAGGTCAAGGGCCTTCTTAGCGCGGGCGTCGTACGGGATCAGGACCGGCTCGTCGTCCCCGCGGGCCGGCAGCGTCGCGACGACCGTGTCCCGCGCCTGGGTGGGGTCGAGGCCCTGCGCCCGCAGCGCCGCGGTCGCCGTGCCCTCGGTGCCGAGCAGGCCGAGCACGAGATGGGCGGGGATCATCTCGGCGTTGCCGGCCAGTTTCGCCTCGCTCATGGCGGCGACGACCGCGCTGCGGGCCGGCTGGGAGAACTTGCTGAAGCCGTGCGAAGGGTCGGCGTCGGGCTTGCCCACGAAGCGCTTCTGGGCGGCCTGCTTGGTCACGCCCATGCTGCGGCCGATGTCGGTCCAGGACGCGCCCGAGCGGCGGGCCTGGTCGACGAAGTGGCCGATGAGGTGGTCGGCGATCTCTCCGATATGGTCCGCCAGCAGCACCGCGTCGGAGAGGCGGTCGAGGGCGTCGGTGTTGTTCTTCGTGATGGCCGTGATCAGGTCGTCCAGCCTGACCGGCGGGGTCGTTTGCGTCATGCCGTCAACCATAGGTTGACGGGGCCGCATCGTCAACCAGAAGTTGACGACAGCCGGAACGGGAAGCCGGGTGGTCCCCCGAGGGCAGCGCGATCCCGGACACCCCTCGCCGTCGGCACAATCGAAGCCATGCCTGATCCGCTGATCGATGTCGCCGGCCTCACGAAGTGCTTCCCGGCGGCGGGCGGCGGTGACCCGGTGCCCGTCCTGCGCGGCATCGACCTCGCCGTGCCGCCCGGCGAGTTCCTGGCCGTCGTCGGGCCCAGCGGCTCCGGCAAGTCCACATTGCTCTACTGCATGTCGGGGCTCGAGCCGGCCACCACGGGCACGGTGCGCGTCCTGGGCCGGTCGCTCGGCGAGCTCAGCCGGGGTGCCCTGGCCACGCTGCGGCGCGATCACGTGGGGTTCGTCTTCCAGTCGTACAACTTGATTCCCGCTCTGACCGCCCGGGAAAATGTCGCCCTGCCCGCGCGGCTGGCCCGGCGCGGCATCGACGCGTCCCGGGTGGACCACGCGCTCGCGGAGGTGGGGTTGCGCGAGCGGGCGGGCTTCCGGCCGGCGGCGCTGTCCGGCGGGCAGCAGCAGCGGGTGGCGATCGCGCGCGTGCTCGCCCTGCAGCCGGACGTGGTCTTCGCCGACGAGCCGACCGGGGCGCTCGACACCGGGGCGGGCTCGCAGGTGCTCGACCTGCTGACCGGGGTCGCCGGGGCGGGCCGGTCGGTGATCATGGTGACGCACGACCTGCGGGCGGCGGCGCGGGCGGACCGCGTGGTGGTGCTGCGCGACGGGCTCGTCCACCGGGAGCTGGTCCGGCCCCGCGCCGAGGAGATCGCCGAGGCCGTCGAATGATCACGCTCGTCGTCGCCGGCTCCCGGATCTGGCTGGGCGCGCTGCTGATCGCCGCGGTCACCGCGGCGCCGGCCACCGTGGTCGCCGCCGGCTTCCGGACCGCGGTCGCGGTGGGCGGCACGACAGCCCTCTCCCTGTACGCCGTCGGCGGCACGATCACCGTCTTCGTCACCGTGACCGCACTCATCGTCCTGGGCTCGGTGGCCCGGCTGACGGTCACGTTGCAGGGCCGTTCCTACGCGCTCTGGCAGCTCGTCGGCATCCGCCCCGGGCTCGTCCGGCTCGTGGTGACCGCGCAGCTGCTGCTCGTGGCGGTGGCCGGGGCGGCGATCGGGTGCGCGGCGACCGTACCGGTGCTGGGGGTGCTCTTCCGCTCGGCGCTGGACCTGGAACGGCCGCTGCTCGGGCCGGTGGCGGCGGGCTCGGTGATCGTCTTCGTGGCCGCCGTGGTGCTGCTGGGCGGCGGGCGCAGCGCGGGCCGGGCGGCGCACACGCCGCCGATCCAGACGCTGCGCGAGCCGGAGCTGCCCGAGCGAGGCATGACGGCGGGCCGCTGGGTGACCGCTGCCGCCACGGCCGCCGTGCTCGCGGCCGTGCTGGCGAGCCTTCCGGGTACGGCTGACGACCGTCTCGGCGTACCCCTGATGCTGCTCGGGCCCCTCGCCGCGGGCCTGCTGGCGGCCCTCGGCCCGCTGGTCCTGACCCGGCTCCTGCGCGCGTGGACGGCGCTGGTGCCCGCCCGCGTGTCGGTCGCGTGGTGGCTGGCCCGGGAGACGACCGCCTTCCACGCCGGCCGCAGCACCGCGACGATCAGTCCGCTCATGGTGGCGATCGCCCTGGCCGGCGGTCTGTGGTCGGCCTCGGGCGGCAGTGTCACCCCGGCCACGGTGATCCTGCTGCTCGGCGGTCCGCTGCTGCTCGCCGTCCTGGGCGCCGCGACGACGATCTTCATGGCGAGCCGGAGCCGGGATCACGAGCACGCCCTCCTCGCGGCGGCCGGCGCGACCCCGGCGGTGATCCTGGGCGCGGCGGCCTGCGAGGCGATCATCTACGCCGGGACGGCTTTGCTGCTCGGGCTGGCCTGCGTGACCGTCACCGCGGTGGCCGGGGCGCTGGCGGCTGGGCACGCTCCGGCGTTCGGTCTGGGCGCGGTGCTGTCTGTCACGGGCACGGGCCTGCTGCTGACGCTCGCCGCCACGGTCCTGCCGACGGCCGCCGCCCTGCGCCAGGACGTTCCGCGCACCCTGGCGGCCGAGTAAGCCGGCCGACGGGTGCGGAGCGGGAGCGGGAGACGTTCCGCGCACCCTGGCCGCAGAGTAAGCCGGCCGACGGGTGCGGAGCGGGAGCGGGAGACGTTCCGCGCACCCTGGCCGCCGAGTAAGCCGGGCCGACGGGTGCGGGGCGGGTGCGGGACGGGAGCAAGGCTGCTCCGGGCTGTGGGCGGCGTCACGGAAGCCGAACATGCGGGCGTGTGGAGGACTTGGAGGTTGCCGCGGACCGCGGTGGTGCTCGTCGCGCTCACCGTGGCCGGGCAGGTCGCCGCCCTGCTGGACGGGGACCTGCGGGGCGTCGTGATGCTGCTGTCGCTGCTCGTGCTGGACGGCTTCGGGGCGGTCTACAGCGTCCGGGCGGCGCGGCGCGGGGCGTACCGGATGTCGTGGCGGCTGGCCGCCGCCGGGCGGGCCTTCTCCCTCAGCGCGACCCTGGCGTTCACCGCGCACGAGGTCACCGCCGGCCGCGCCTGGTGGTGGATCGGCGTCGCCGCCGGCCTGATCATGTTCGCCTGTCTGACCGCGGCCGCGCTGGCCACCTCGGCCCAGCGCCTCGACCGGGGCCTGCGGCGCGCGTTCGTGGCCGAGGTCGTCACCGTGTTCAGCAGCGGCTTCCTCGTGGTGTGGTACTTCGTGCTCGACCCGGTGCTGAGCCGCGGCGACGACGGTCCGGGGCTGATCTTCGAGGCCGGCTATCCGATCGGCAACCTGCTGCTGCTCGCCGCGGTCAGCGCCGTCCTCATGCGCGGCCCGGTGACCCGGCTGACCGGCCCGTCGATGCTGCTGCTGACGGGCATTCTGCTCTACGCCGCCGCGGACACGATCTTCTCCGCGATCCGGATCAACGGGGCGCAGACCAGCGGCTCGGCCGTGTCCAACGCCGCGCTGCTGCTCGCCTCGCTGGTGATGACGGTCGCCGCCGTACGCCAGGCCGCCGCCCCCGCCCCGGCCGACAATGGCACGGGCCGGGTCCCCGCCTGGTCCGCCCACGTCCCGTTCGTGGCCGTGGGCGCCGGCAACCTGCTGCTCGTGGCCGTGACGATCCACGAGAAGGTCTTCCTGCACTGGGGCGCGCTGACCATCGCCCAGGCCGTGACGACGTCCGCGCTCGCCCTGCGCCAGTGGTTCTGGCTGCAGGACAGCCGGCGCCTCAACGTCACCGACCGCCTCACCGGGCTCGCCAACGTCACCGGGCTGCAAAGAAGCCTCCAAAGCCTCAAGGACGAGCGGGCCGCGCTCATGCTGCTCGACCTCGACGGGTTCAAGCAGGTCAACGACACCCTCGGGCACGACGCCGGCGACCGCGTGCTCGTCGAGTTCGCCCGCCAGGTGCGGCAGTCCGTGCGCCGCGGCGACGTGGCGGCCCGGGTCGGCGGCGACGAGTTCGTGGTGCTGCTGCGCGACATCGACACGGACGCCCAGGCGACGGCCGTGGCCGAGCGCATCCTGACCGCCCTGCGCACCAGCCCGCTGGAGATCGACGGCCAGCAGGTCATCATCCGGTGCAGCATCGGGCTGGCCACCAAGGAGCCCGGCGACACCGCCCGCGAGCTGCAGCACCGCGCCGACATCGCCATGTACGAGTCGAAGCGCTCCGGCAGCCACGGCTGGCTCCGCTACGACCCGGCGATGGCCGACCGCCGCACCCGGGACGCGGCCCTGGCCGACGCGCTGGCCACGGCGGCCGGGTCGGCGGAGCTGAAGCTGGCCTACCAGCCGCTGGTCGACCTGGCCACCGGGCAGCCGGTCGGCGTGGAGGCCCTGCTGCGCTGGGAGCACCCGGTGCTCGGGGCGGTGCCGCCGGCCGAGTTCGTGCCGATCGCCGAGCGTACGGGTCTCATCGCCGAGCTGGGTCTGTGGGCGCTCGAGGAGGCGTGCCGCCAGGTGCAGCAGTGGCGCGCGACGACGCCCCTCTACGCGAGCGTCAACGTGTCGGCCCAGCAGCTGGAGCGGCCCGACTTCCCGGAGCAGGTCCGCGCGGTGCTGGACCGGACCGGCCTGCCGCCCGGCGCGCTGGTGCTGGAGATCACCGAGTCGGCGATCGTCGACGCGGCGGTGGCCGGGCCGGCGTGCGAGGCGCTCCGGGCGTACGGGATCCGGGTGGCCGTCGACGACTTCGGCACGGGCTATTCGTCGCTGCACCTGCTGTCCGACCTGCCGGTGGACATCCTCAAGATCGACCGTAGCTTCGTGGCGAAGCTCGACGGCACCACCCGGGGCGCCGGGGTCGCCGAGGCCGTCATCCGGCTGGCCGGCGTGCTCGGCCTGACCACCGTCGCCGAGGGCATCGAGACGGCCGCGCAGGTGGCGGAGCTGCAGATGCTGGGCTGCTCGACGGCGCAGGGTTACCTCTTCGCCCGGCCCGGGCCGGCGGAGGACTTCAG
Organism: Symbioplanes lichenis; assembly: GCF_030709675.1. Lineage (GTDB taxonomy): Bacteria > Actinomycetota > Actinomycetes > Mycobacteriales > Micromonosporaceae > Actinoplanes > Actinoplanes lichenis. Next base: position 60,337 of record NZ_JAUZQD010000002.1, on the reverse strand, counting down.
CCTTGCCCTTTCAGCACGCACGCCATCCCCACGAGCCACGGGAGGACCGCCAGCACCGCGCCCTTGACCCCGCCGAACGCCAGCATGCCCAGGGCGACCAGGCAGAAGCCGATGCCGATCAGCATCCGCGTGCGCCCCGGCTTGCGGTGCGGCTCCTCCTGGAAGGCCGAGGTGAAACCCGGATCCTCGTGGTGCAGCCGCGCGACGATGTCGTCGAAGCGCCGGGCGTCGTCCGGGTCCTGCGCCATGCCCACCTCGTCAGGAAATAAAGACCACAGCCCCCCTCGTCAAGAGGTCAAGACCGCAGCGTCGTGGAGGGGCTCACCCCGAATCTTGTACGGTACGCCGCCGCGAACCGCCCGAGGTGCGCGAACCCGCTCCGGTACGCCACGTCGGCCACCGTGGTGACCGACGGGTCGCAGTCGCGCAGCATGTCGTGCGACAGCTCCAGCCGCACGTCGCGCAGGTAGGCCATCGGCGTCGTGCCGAGGTGGCGCTGGAACGCGTACTGCAGGCTGCGCCGGCTGACCAGGGCGATCCGGGCCAGCTCCCCGATCGTGTACGAGCGTTGCGGATCCGCGCGCACGGCCTCGACCACCCGGCGCACCGCCCGGGGCGAGGCGGCCACCGCGCCGGCCCCGTCCAGCATCGGGCGGTACTGGTGCTGGCCGGCCAGCAGCAGCCCGGTGATCACGGAGTCGCGGAGCCGGTCGCCGACCTCGGGATGGTGCAGCAGGCTCTGCTGCTCGCGGGCGTCGGCGCTGATCAATTTCAGCAGTCGCAGCCAGCTGGCGCCCTCGCCCCGGCTCAGGTCGAAGGTGGGCGCGAACAGCACCCGTTGCCCGACCGGTGCGTCGAGCATCGCGGCGAGCTCCCGCTCCAGCGCGTCCTGCTCGATCTTGACAGCGAGCAGCTGGCAGTCGCCGCTCCAGCGTTCGAGCGTGCTCTCCCCCACGGGCTGGAAGACCGCGGCGCAGGTGGGTGTGGCCACGGACATCTCGCGGGGGGCCTGCCGCCACACCAGCTCGCCGGTGAGCGGCACGTCGACGTGGTAGGCGCCCAGGTCGCCGAAGCGCATCCGCACGTCGGCGCCGAAATAACAGTCGCCGACGGTCACCGCGTCGCCGGAGGCCACGTGGAACTCGGCCCGCCAGGGCGCCGGGGACAGCACGTCGACGGCGTGCGAATAGAAGTGGTCGCTGATGAGCGATCGAGCCTGATCGAGATCGGAGGTGGTCATGGTCACGGACTGCACTGTTCCAGCATGCCAGGCGGCCATCGCCCGCTTCCTTCCGTGGGACGAGAGTCCCGAAGGGCCCCGCATGCCACGCGGCTCGCGCGCTGAAACCCGGCGACGCATGATCCTTGTGGGACACCCGTTCGAGGCCGGAGCATACTCGCCGCCGGGCCGCTCAGGGGTGTCCCATGACAAAGCCGAATGGCAAATCAATCCGGGCGGTAGACCGACGTGTCGCCGGACGTCGCCTCCTCGTCGTACCCGGCGTGCGGGTTCACCGCCGGGCTGTCGCCGGCCTCGGCGCCCGCGAAGTCGCCCACGCCCGCCACGGACGGGTCGTCCCCGGAGGGCGCCGGCTTGGTCACGCTGTCACCCGGGCGGCGCAGGGAGGCCTCGTACGCGGTCGTGCCGTCCGGTTCATCCGTCGGGTGCCGATCATGTGTGGTCATGAGACGCCTCATTCCCCGCGCGGAGGGGTCTAAGCCTCGAGCCGCCCGTCGCGCAGGGTGAGCACCCGGTCGGCCCGGTCCATGAGCGTCGCGTCGTGCGTGGCGACCAGCGCGGTCATGCCCCGGGCGTCGACCAGGGCCCGGAGCAGGTCCATGATCGCGCGCCCGGTGTCGGAGTCGAGCTGCCCGGTCGGCTCGTCGGCGATGAGCAGCGGCGGGTCGTTGGCCAGGGCCCGGGCCACGGCGACGCGCTGCTGCTGGCCGCCGGAGAGCTCGAACGGCCGCTGGTTGGCCTGCCCGCCCAGCCCGACCAGCTCCAGCAGCAGGGCCACCCGCTCGGCCCGCGCCGAGGGGTCGAAGCCGGCCAGCCGCAGGGGGACGCTCACGTTCTCGGCGGCGGACAGGATCGGGATCAGCCCGAACGACTGGAACACGAACCCGATCGTCGACCGGCGCAGCTTGAGCAGGGCGTCCTCGCCGGCGCCGGAGACGTCGTGCCCGTCGACCTCGACGCTGCCCCGGGTGGGTTTGTCCAGGCCCCCGACGATATTGAGCAGCGTCGTCTTGCCCGCCCCGGAGCGGCCGCGGACGGCGACGAGCTCGCCCCGGCCGGTCTCGAAGGAGACGTCGCGGACGGCGTGCACGACCCCGCCGCCGGTCCCGTAGTCGCGGCCCACCCCGGCCGCGCGGATCAGCACGTCACTCATCGCCGGGCCGCACCTGCACGTGGTCGGGCTCGAGCGTCAGCTGCACCCGGTCCTTCAGCGACAGGGCCTCGACGAAGCCGGCGGGCAACTGCATCCGGCCCGCCCGGTCGAGCAGGGCGTACTCCTGGGACACGATCTCCTCCAGCCCGTCGGCGCCGGTGCGGGCGCTGCGGCGTACCTCCGAGGCGGTCCGGCCGTCCCGGATCGCGACCGTGCGGCGGACCTGGTCCGCGACGGTGTGGTCGTGGGTGACCACCACGATGGTCACGCCGAGCTCGGCGTTGATGGTGCGCAGCGCGGCGAAGACGTCCGCCGCGGTGGCCTCGTCGAGCTCGCCGGTCGGCTCGTCGGCGAAGAGCACCTCGGGGTCATTGGCGACCGCGACCGCCACCGCCGTGCGCTGCTGCTCGCCGCCGCTCATCTCCGCCGGCCGCCGGTCCGCCAGGTGCGCGACACCGGTCATCTCCAGCAGCTCCAGGGCGCGGCCCTTCTTGCGGGAGCCCGCCAGCGACATCGGCAGCTCGACGTTCTCCCGCGCGGTGAGATAAGGCAGCAGGTTGCGCGCGGTCTGCTGCCACACGAACCCGACGATCTTGCGCCGGTAGCGCAGCCGCCGCCGGGCGTTCATGGTCAGCAGGTCGTAACCGGCCACCCGGGCGATGCCGGCGGTCGGCACGTCGAGGCCGGACAGGATGTTGAGCATCGTCGACTTGCCGGAGCCGGACGCGCCGACGATGGCGAGCAGCTCCCCGCGGTCGACGGTCAGGTCGAGGCTCTGCAGCGCGACCACCTCGACGCCCTCGGTCTTGAAGATCCGGACCAGGCCGTCGCAGACGATGTGCCCGCGCAGCCGGTCCGTCCCGCCCGCCCGCGCCGCGGCGCGCTCGGCCGCCCGGCGCTGCAACTCCGGAAGATCGGGACCCGTCATCAGCTTTCCTCCCCCAGCCGCAGCGACTGTCCGAGACCCATCCGCCGGTGGGCCAGGCTCTCCACCACCACCGCGCTCACCACTCCCGCCACGAGCAGCGCGAGCGCCCGCAGGGCCAGCCCCCACCCGACACCGGGCGAGGCGCCGACGCCCGCCGTGAACGCGTCGAGGCCCAGCACCGGCCCGAGCAGCTGCGGCAGCGCCCAGCCGACGAGCGTGCCGGCCAGGAAAGCCACCGCCAGCAGCGGCGTCAGCTCGAGGATCAGCAGGTTACGGCCCTGACGGCGGGAGAGGCCGAGCGTACGCAGGCGGGACAGCGCCCGTCCGCGCGCGGGCGCCCCGGCGAGCACCGCGAGTCCCACCGCGAGCAGCGCCAGCGCCGCCGAGCCCGCCGCGCCCGCGGTGAACACGAAGCTGAGCAGGGCGTTGACGCCGTTGTCCTGCAGCGCGCTGCGATGGTCGCCCCAGGTCGTCAGGGCGGCCCGGCGCGGCAGCATGGCGTCGCTGACCTCGGTGACCGCGTCGCCGCCGATCGTGCGGCGCAGCACGCCCAGGTAGTACTCGCGCTGCCCGGCGTCGGCCACGCTGAGCACCCGCGCCGGGTCGTAACCGGTGCCGGCGAGCAGGAACTCGGTCGGGATCAGCGGCTGCTCGGGCAGGACCGGGATCGCCCGCCACGGCAGCGCGATGTAGCGGCGGGCTCCGGCGTCGAGCAGCGGCAGGGCGTCGGTCACCTCGGCGACGCGGAAGTCGTACGGGTGGCCCTGCACATAGACGACGCCGGTCGGGCCGATCTCCGCGGCGACGTCGGGCGACACGACGGCGGGCAGCGGCTCGGCCGTGCGGGTCTCGGACAGCGCGGCGGGCAGCTGTTCGCGCACGCCGCTGCGCCGGGCCACCTCGGTCGCGGCGGTGCCGTCGACGATGATCAGCTGGGCGCTGTCGGAGCCGGAACCCCGGGAGTTCAAGAGCCGCACCCCGGCGTACGTGAGGAGGGGCGCGGCCGCCTCCACGCCGGGCACCCGGGCGATCGCGGTCTCGGTGCCGGGCTGGAACGAGTAGCCGCTCAGGCGGGCGTCGGCGGCCACCGACCGGTCCGTGGCGCGGTCCCGGGCGTCGTCGATCGTGGTGCTGACCGCCGCGGTGAAGATGCCGGTGGCGGCCGCGACCACGAGCACCGCGAGCGGACCGGCGGACACCGTGGAGCCCCGGCCGGCGCGGGCCAGTCCGAGGAAGCCGACGGCGCCGCGGCCCCGGGCGGCGAGCCGGCCGGCGAGGCGGAGCGGGGCGGGCGTCAGGCGTACGACCAGAAGGGCCGCCGACGCTCCCAGCAGGACCGGCACGACCGACAGGAAGGGATCGGTGTCGTTCTGCAGGCCGCGCCGGCGGACGAGGACCACGCCGAGCCCGGTGAGCAGCAGCAGGAAGATCTCGGCCGTGGTCCGGCGCAGGCCCGGCCGGGCGACCGCACGCCCGCCGCCCGCCGGAGGCCGCGCCGCGAGGAAGGCCGGGACGCCGACGGCGAGCAGGAGCAGAACACCCAGCAGGAGGACCTCGCTGTCGCCGGCCCGGCCCGGGAGGAGCGACGCCGCGAGCCGGCCGAGCGCCACGGCCGGGATGCCGACCAGGGCCGCCTCCGCGAGGGCCCGGGCGGCCGTCCGCCCGCTGCTCGCCCCGCGCGCCCGCAGCAGCACCTGCTCGGCCCGCCGCCGGTCGGCCATGAGCAGCGCCGCCAGCACCATGAGCCCGGCCACGGTGACGATCAGCCCGGCCTGGACGACGGCGACGGTCGCGCGGGCGCCGTGCAGCCGGCCGGCGAAGACCGTCAGCTCCCGGTCGAGCCCGGTGGACAGGGACAGGTAGTCGCGCGGCGGCTCCCGGCGCGCCTGCACGATCGCGGTGGTCAGCGGCTCGATGTCCGGGGCGGTCAGGGCCTCGGCGCGCAGGCGGTACCGCCACTGGTAGCGCAGGAGGGCCGTTTCGCGTCCGGCCAGCTCGGCGCCCGCTGCGTCGGTCAACGCGGTGGCCCGCCAGGTGAACCCGTCGTCGATCGCCGGGCAGGAGATCCGCTCGGTCGCGGTGCCCGCCCACTGCGGCGAGGCAGAGTCGAGCGGCTGGTAGACGCCGACGATCCGCAGCGCGGCGGTGCCGTACTCGGTGGCCACGGTCAGCGTCGTGCCGACCTTCAGACCGGCCAGCGCCGCGGCCTCCGCGGTGACCACGGCTTCCGCGCGGCTCGCGCTCTTCGGGAGGCGGCCCTCCACCATGCGTACGGCCGCAGCGGCCCCGGTCTGGTAGAGCGCGCGCACCGTGGGCCGGCACTTCGCGTTGTACGGGGCGGGACCGGACAATGTCGTGCCCGGAGCCTCGACGCTCGCCCGGAACCAGCTGTCCTCGACGAACCCGGGGATCGGGGCGGGCAGCCCGCCGCTGACGAGTTGGCGGAAGCCGTCGCCGGCGGTGGCCCGGATGCCGTCGGTCTCGTCGGGGTTGGTCGCGAAGATCAGATCCCGCGCCTCCCACGACAGCCCGCCGACGTCCGAGCGCAGCCCCTCGTCGGTGTAGTGGTTCGCCAGCCGGGGCACGCCCGCGGCGATCAGCGCCGCCACCAGGGTCAGGGCGGCGAGCAGGCCCAGGTTCCCGGCGTACGCGCGGACGCGGCGCAGCACGGCTCTCATCGGTCGGCTCCCAGCTTGAGGCGGGCCGGGGCCAGCCGGCGGCGCAGCGTGGCCCCGGTCAGGGCGCTCAGCGTGAGCGCGAGCACCAGCAGCAACGCCGCTGTTCCTCCGGCGCGCCACCAGTCGACGACCAGCACCGGCTCGGGGATCGGACGCGTCGCCGCGGGGGTCAGGATCAGCAGCGGCGCCATCGTGGCGGCCACGCCGATGCCGACGGCCAGCCCCGCGAGCACCCCGGTCCCCGCGAGGAACGCCTGCTCGGTCATGAGCGACCGGGCCAGCGTCACCGGGCCCGCGCCCAGCGTGTCGAGCACCGCCAGCTCGGAGATGCGCCGGCGGGCCGTGGTGCGCACGTCGACCAGGATGCCGGCCGCCGCGAGGAGCAGGGCCCCGATCGCGGCCACCAGCAGGGCGGTCCGGCCGCCGAGCCCGTACGCGTCGACGGCCGACGCCGCGCCGATCGCCCGCCGGTCGAGCACGTCCAGCCCGCCGAGCCGCGTGGCCGCCGCGGCCGCCGCCGTGTGGTCGCCCGCGCCCGTCGCGATCCACCACTCCTGGGTGCCGTGCGGCAGCCCGGCGCGCCCGAGCAGATAGGCCTGGAGCGTCGGCCGGTCGACGAGCAGCGCGCCGCCGGCCTGCGTACCGGGGACCGCCGCGATCGTGCCGACCACCTGGACCGGCACGGTGGTGCCGCCCATCCGCAGCCGGGTCTCCCCCTCGTCGTCGAAGCGCAGCGCCGCCCGGGCCGCCGCGGTGACCACCACCGGCACCTCGGCGATCGCGATGTCCGGCGTCACCGTGAACTGCAGCCGCGTCGTGCTCCCGCCCGGATAGAGCACCCGCAGCGAGCCCGGGCCGGTCTCGGCCTTCTTCAGGCTGGCGGCGGGGGCCGCCGCCTGCCACGCGCCGGCGAACGGCAGGGGCCGGCCTCCGACGGCCACGCCGGACAGGACCAGTTCCACCTCACCGCCGCTCGCGGTGACCTGGAACCCGGCGAGCCGCAGCGGTCGCCGCACCGCGGGCAGGGCCACCGAGAAAGAACCCTGCTCGAGGGGTACGCGCACCTGCGCGCCCGTGGCGTCGAGCAGCACCGCGGTCAGCGACGGCGACCCGGCGCTCCCGGTCAGCGACGCGCGGCCGGTGAGCCGGTCCCCTGCGGGCAGCTCGGGGAACGAGTCGGCCGGACGGCGGCGGGTCAGGTCCTCGGTGAGCGCGGCCGGACCGCCGTCGTAGAGGTCGTCGCGGATCCGGACGGTCCGGCCGAGCTCCTCCGCGTCGATCGCGATCAGGTCGACCGAGGCGCTGCCCGGCGTGGGCGGCTGCAGGCTTTCCCGCCAGGCCGGGACGATCGCCGTGGCCCCGGGCAGGGTGGCGAGCGCGGCGGGCCGGCTGTCCGGGGCGGCGTTGCCGGTCTCGACCAGGCGCAGGTCGGCGCCCACCTCGTGGTCGGCCTGGTCGTTGACCGACTGCCGGGCGGTCCCGGCCAGGCACCAGCCGACCGTGCCCGCGGCGACGGCGAGCGCCAGGAGCAGCACCGGCCCGGCGTGCGGACGGCGACCGGCCTGCCAGATGCCGAACAGCGCCGAGAAGTTGGTGCCCCGGCCCAGCCGCCGCTCGGCCAGCCGGGAGGCGGGCTGCAACAGCCGCAGGGCGAGGGTGGCCCCGGCGAGGATGCCGATGGTCGGGGCGGCGGCGAGCAGCGGGTCGATGCCCAGCCCGGCGCCCGACCCCGCGGACAGCGGCGACGAGTACTGCCGCAGCTGCAGCCAGCCGAGCACCGCCAGCGCCACGAGCAGCAGGTCGGCGCCGGCCCGCTGGACGAAGGCGCGGCGGCCGGGCCGGGACCGGGCGGCCATCTCACTCACGTACGTGCCGCCGCGCACGACCGGCAGCGTGATGGCCAGCGCGCAACCCGCCGCCGCCAGCACCGCCACGAACCACAGCTGCGGCTCGGGACCCCAGCCCGGGTACGCCCGCAGCCCGAACCAGCCCCGCGCGGCGGAGAAGTGCACGGCCGCCGCGGCGAGGGGCGGAGCGACGAGAGCGGCCGGCAGGACCAGGGCGGCCGCCTCGGCGGCCCCGAACCCGGCCAGCTGGACGTTCGTGGCGCCCCGGGCCCGCAGCAGCGCCGACTCGGCCCGCCGGTGCTCGGTGAGGAGCGCGGCCACCAGCACCAGCGCGAGCCCGCTCAGCACGCTGACCAGCAGGATCGGGGTGACCAGGGCGGACCGGCCGACCAGGTCGGCGTTCTCGAGCCGCCCGGCCAGCTCGGCGGGCCCGGCCGCCTCGACCGTCGCCGAGGTGCCCAGGCCGGTCGCGTCCGGCAGCGCCTCCTCCTCGGCCGTGGCGGCGGTGGCCGCCCGGCGCACCCCGGCGACGTCGGCCCCGGTGAGGTCGACGGCCGCCACCCAGGCCGCGGAGGCCCCGGTCGCGAAGCTCCGGTCGAAGTCCTCGCGGCCGACCGCGAACGGCCCGTAGGTCGCGGAGCCGGGCAGCACGCCCCCGGCGACGTCCGGGGCGAGCCGCCAGTACGGGTCGCCCGCCGACCGCGGCCGCCACACGCCGCTGACGACCACGACCGTGGTCTTCTCCGAGACGCGGTCCACCACGGGCACCCGGTCGCCGGGGGCCAGCCCGAGCACCCGCGCGGCGCCCTCCCCGACGGCGGTCTGCTGCGGCTGCTTCCCGGGCTGCGGCCACGCCCCGGCGGTCAGCTCGGCGTGCGCGGCCAGGTCCTCGAAGAAGCCGACCGACGCGTAGACGAGCCCGCCCTGGTCCGGCACCGCGTCGCCGGTGTCCCCGCCGAGCGCCCGCCCCGACGCGTACCCCGCGGCGACCACCCCGACCGGTCGCCCGCCCAGCCCGTTCGCGAACCGCTCCCGCACGGCGGCGTCCCGCTCGGCGAACGCGGCGGCGTCCCGGCCGCCCGAGCCGCGGACGAGCACGGACCGCTCGCCGGGCGCCGACGCCTCGATCGTGCCCGCGGTCCCGGCGGCGACCATCCGCGTGCTGTAGGCGGCCAGCCCGGTCAGCAGCAGCGTCGCGATGAGCGCGAGCGCCCCGGCCGCGGCCAGCAGCGAGCGCGCGGCAGCCGCCCGGCGTAGCACCAAGCTCATGTCCGCGCGTCCCCCGTAATGCCGCCCCCGATCACTGCGGAAGCACTATAGGTCCATGACCCGCCCCGCACCCACCCCCTTTGATCACATGTTGATCTCTCCGGTTCTGGTGATCATCCGCGGCAACTCGGCGAGCGGGAAGACGACCGCCGCCCGGGAGATCCGCCGCCGCTACGGCCGTGGGTGCGCGCTCCTCGAGCAGGACCACCTGCGCCGCATCGTGCTGCGCGAGCACGACCACGACGGCGGGGTGGCCCCCGCCTTCATCGCCGCCACGGCCCGCAGCGCCCTCGACCTCGGTTACCACGTCGTGCTCGAAGGCATCCTCCACGCCCAGCACTACGGCCCGGCCCTGACCGACCTGATCGCCACCCACCCCGGCCCGGCCCACGTGTACTACTTGGACATCCCCTTCGCCGAAACCCTGCGCCGCCACGCCACCCGCCCGGACATGGCCCACATCACCGAGACGGAGATGCGCGGCTGGTACGCCCCCTCCGACGTCCTCGGCCTGCCCGGCGAAACCGTCCTCGGCCCGGCGGCGAGCCTTGAGGAGATCGTCACGACCGTCCTGCACCGCAGCGGCCTCGCCACAGCCGCCGCTCTGACCCCGTGCCCGGTCAGCTGCCCCCGGTGCCGCCGGCCAAGCCCCTGACCGGGGTGGCCGCGCGCGGGCCGGCCGGAACCTCGACCGGGCTCAAACCCTGCGCCGCCTGGTGAGCGGTCAGTCCAGGCCCAGGCGGTCGGCCACGGCGTCCATCTCGGCGCGGAGGAGGGCGGCCGGGTCGAAGCCCATGCCCGTGAACTGCCCGTGCACGGTCAGGCTCACGACGCCGTGCAGGCGGGACCACACGCTGAGGACGGTGGTCAGGAGCAGCGCCGGGTCGCCGTCGGGGGCCCAGGTCCGGACCCAGTCGGCGACGGCCGGAGTGGTGGCGGCCCACTCTCCCAGCTGACCGGTCAGCGATCCGGCCACCGGCGCCGGGCGGCCCTGCGCGAGCACGGTGAGGAACGGGCCGAGGACCGCGCGCGCCTTGCCGACGCTCTCCGGCGGCGCCTCGTAACCGGGCAACGGCGTCCCGGCGATGAGAGCGAACCGGTGGGGCTGCGCGGCCGCCCAGCCGAGGAAGGCGGCGGCGAGGGCCCACAGGCGGTGCCGCGCCGGCTCGTCGGCGGTTGCCTCCAAGGTTTCCCGGACGGCCCCCGCCACGTCGTCATAGGCATCGAGCAGCAGCACCGTCAGCAACTCGTCGCGGTTGCGGAAGTACTTGTAGAGGGCCGGCCCCGAGACGCCGAGGGTCTTGGCGACGGCGTTGAGGCTCAGCGCGCCGGGACCGCCGGCGTCGATCTGGGCCAGGGCCGCCTGCTTGATCTCGCCGATGACCTGCTCGCGATAGCGCCGCCGGGGGCTGTTCTGCACGCGGAGCATCTTACGATGGTTACAACCTCTAACCAAAGTGCTACCGTGTAACTATGACTACTGACCTTCACGTCGTTCTCGGAACCGGGCCCGCCGGCACCACCCTCGCCGAGGAGCTGCTCCGACGCGGGCACAGCGTGCGGACGGTCGACCGCAAGGGCCGCCAGGTCGCACCCGGCGCCGAGCCCGTCGCCGCCGACATCCTGGATCCCGCCGCCGCGCGCGCCGCCGTCGCCGGAGCCACCGTGGTCCACCACTGCGTCAACGTCGGATACGAGCACCAGGTCGACGTCATGCCCCGGGTGCAGCGCACGGTGCTCGACGCCGTCGCCGCCGCCGACGCCCGGCTCGTGGTGCTCGACACCCTCTACCCCTACGGGCCGTCGCACGGCGCGGTGCTCACCGAGCAGAGCCCGTGGCGGGCCACCTCCCGCAAGGGCCGGATGCGCGCCGAGCTCGACGAGGCCTACCTGTCCAGCGGCCTGCCCGTGGTCCTCGGCCGGGCCGCCGACTTCTACGGCCCCCGGGTGCTCAACTCCAGCCTCGGCGCGGCCATCTTCCCGGCGGCGCTGACCGGCGGCACCGTCCTGGCGCTCGGCGATCGGACGGCGGCGCACAGTGTCACGTACATCGGGGATGTCGCCGCCGGTCTCGCCACCCTGGCCGAGGCGGGCGACGGCGCGTGGGGCCGGGTCTGGCACCTGCCGACGGCGCCGGCGCCCACCACGGACGAGGTCCTCGACCGCATCCGTACGCTGACCGGCGCCGCCTTCGACGTGCACACGCTCACCGCCGCGGAGCCCTGGGGCCCGTTCGACGCGACGTTCATGGCGGAGTACGAGGAGCTGTTCTACCAGCACACCGAGCCGCAGATCATGGACTCGTCGGCGTTCGAGCAGGCGTTCGGGGTCGCCCCGGTCGTTCTGGACGACGGCCTGGCCGCGACGATCGCGTGGTACCGGGAGAACGTGCTCTGACTACTTACCGCGCGCCTTGCGGGTGTTGCGGTTGTTCGCCTTCTGGATGGCGTCGACAAGCTCGGGCTTGGTCATCCGCGACCGCCCGCTGATCTCTAGCCGCTTCGCGACGTCCATCAGGTGTTGCTTGCTGGCGTTGGCGTCGACTCCCCCGGCCGTTTCGGCCTTGGTGGAGCGCCCGCCGGCCGCCTTGGCGTCGCTGGGGCCCTTCTTCTCCTTGGGCTCCCAGTGATCGCCGACCTTCTCGAACGAGTGCTTGACCGCGGAGAACGCCGTGCGGTGGGCGCGCTCGCCCTCGCCGTACTCCTCGACGGCCGAGTCGTGCGTCTTGACGAACGTGTCCTGCGCCTTCTTCGGCGACCGCTTGAGCGTGCTGGGCATGTCTTCACGCGCCGGCATGATGTCTCCCCTCGCGACGATTACCACCCCTGGTCGTGCCCGCGAGATCACCACTCCAAACGGCGGGACGACGCTGAGCTGCCCGGAAAAGATTGTTAATGGTTCATTGATCAACCATTCGCAAGATCAGGAATGGCATCGTCGCGGACCGTTGCAGATCAACTCTTGACGGTGGTGGAGTGAGCGGTAACACTCATGAAACCAAGGCGGCCGGATCGACCTCCGACGATCTTGAATGACGAGCGACCGCACTCTTCCCCGCGTCGGCTCATCCTTCGCGCGACGGTTCCGTGCTGCCCGCACGGCGATTTTGTTAACGCTAACAGATGCTTTCGAGAGGTTGATCTCCATGGGAAAGCGATCCCTGGCCGCCCTGGCGGCCACCCTCATAACCGCCGCCTCCCTCGCCGGCTGCGCGGGTGACGACGCCGGCGGCGGCAGCGGCGGCGGGGACGGCAAGCTGGTGCTCGGCTTCTCGCAGGTCGGCGCGGAGAGCGGCTGGCGCACCGCGAACACCAAGTCCATCCAGGACTCGGCCGCCGCCTCCGGGGTGGACCTGAAGTTCGTCGACGCGCAGGGCAAGCAGGAGAACCAGATCAAGGCGATCCGCTCGTTCATCACGCAGCGGGTCGACGTGATCGCCTTCTCCCCGGTGGTCGAGTCGGGCTGGGACACCGTGCTCAAGGAGGCCAAGGACGCGGACATCCCGGTCATTCTCACCGACCGCGCGATCGATTCGCCGGACACCAGCCTCTACAAGACGTTCATCGGCTCGGACTTCGTGCTCGAGGGCAAGAAGGCCGGCGAGTGGCTGGTCAAGGAATACGAGGGCAGGAACGACCCGGTCAACATCGTGGAATTGCAGGGTACGCCCGGCGCCGCCCCCGCCAACGACCGCAAGGCCGGATTCGCCGACGTCATCAAGGCCGACCCGAAGTTCAAGGTCGTCGCGTCGCAGACCGGGCAGTTCACCCGCACCGACGGCAAGCAGGTCATGGAGACCTTCCTCAAGTCGCAGCCGAAGATCGACGTGCTCTACGCGCACAACGACGACATGGGCCTGGGCGCCATCGAGGCGATCGAGGCGGCCGGCAAGAAGCCCGGCACCGACATCAAAATCATCACGGTCGACGCGGTGAAGGACGGCATGACCGCGCTCTCCCAGGGCAAGATCAACTACATCGTCGAGTGCTCCCCGCTGCTCGGCCCGCAGCTGATGGACCTGGCCAAGAAGGTCAACGACGGCGAGCAGGTCGAGCAGCGTGTGCTCACCGAGGAGACGACCTTCACCCCGGAGCAGGCCAAGCAGGTCCTGCCCGAGCGGAAGTACTGAGCCGCCCCATGACGGACAGCACGCCGGCCGTCCTCGAGATGGCCGGCATCCGCAAGGTGTTCCCCGGGGTCACCGCGCTGGACGGGGTCGACTTCCGGCTCTTCCCGGGCGAGGTCCACGCCCTCATGGGCGAGAACGGCGCCGGCAAGTCGACCCTCATCAAGGTCCTGACCGGCGTGTACGACATCGACGGCGGCGACGTCCGGCTGGCCGGCTCGCCGGTGCGGTTCGCCGGCCCGCTCCAGGCGCAACAGGCCGGGATCAGCACCGTCTACCAAGAGGTCAACCTGTGCGCCAACCTCTCGGTCGCCGAGAACATCTTCATCGGCCGGGAGCCGCGTACGCTGGGCCGGATCCGGTGGGGCGAGATGCGCAAGCGGGCCCGCGCGCTGCTGGCCCGCCTGGATCTCGATCTTGACGTCACCGCCCCGCTGACCAGCTACTCCCTGGCCATCCAGCAGATGATCGCCATCGCCCGCGCCGTGGATATCGACGCGCGGGTCTTGATCCTCGACGAGCCGACGTCGAGTCTCGACGCCGGCGAGGTGGAGCAGCTGTTCCAGGTCGTGCGGCGGCTCAAGGACGACGGGGTGGCGATCCTGTTCGTCTCGCACTTCCTCGACCAGGTCTACGCGATCGCCGACCGCATGACCGTGCTGCGCAACGGCCGGCTCATCGGCGAGTGGCGCACCGCCGAGCTGCCCCGGATGCAGCTGGTCACGGCCATGATCGGCAAGGAGCTGGCGACGCTCGAGGAGATCGAGGAGCAACCCCGGGCGGCGGCCGCGGCGCTGGAACGCGGCGAGCCCGTCGTCGAGGCGCGCGGGCTCGGGCGGCGCGGGGCCATCGAGCCGTTCCAGCTCGCGATCCACGCCGGGGAGGTGGTCGGGCTGGCCGGGCTGCTGGGCTCCGGGCGTACGGAACTCGCGCGCCTGCTCTTCGGCGCCGACCACGCGGACGAGGGCACCCTCGCCGTCGGCGGGCGGCCGGTGACGATCCGCAGCCCGCACGCCGCCATGGCGCACGGCATCGCGTTCAGCTCGGAGAACAGGCGCACCGAGGGCCTCGTGGCCGATCTGACCGTACGCGAGAACATCGTCCTGGCCCTGCAGGCGGCGCGCGGCTGGACCCGTCCCCTCCCCCGCCGGATCCAGGACGAGCTCGTCGCGAAGTACGTCGCGGCGCTGCAGATCCGCCCGGCCGATCCCGAGCTGCCCGTCCGCACGCTCAGCGGCGGCAACCAGCAGAAGGTGCTGCTCGCCCGCTGGCTGATCACCGAGCCGAAGCTGCTCATCGTCGACGAGCCGACCCGCGGCATCGACGTGGGCGCCAAGGCGGAGATCCAGCGGCTCGTGGCGGAGCTGGCCGGCGGCGGCATGGCCGTGCTGTTCGTCAGCGCGGAGCTGGAGGAGGTGCTGCGGCTCAGCCACAAGATCGAGGTGCTGCGCGACCGGCGGCTGGTCGAGGAGCTGGACAACACCGGCGGGCTCGACGCCGACCGCATCATGCGCACCATCGCGGAGGGAACATCGCAATGAGAACCGTCGTCCGGCACCGGCTCTTCTGGCCGGCCGCCGTCCTGGTGGTGCTGCTGCTCAGCAACCTGATCAGCTCCCCCGGCTTCTTCTCCGTCACGCTGCAGGACGGCCACCTCTACGGGTCGGTCGTCGACATCCTGCGCCGGGCGGCGCCCCTGATCCTGGTCGCCGTGGGCATGACTCTGGTCATCGCGACCGGCGGCATCGACCTGTCGGTGGGGTCGGTGATGGCGATCTCGGGCGCGCTGGCCTGCGTCCGGATCGCCGACGGCGCCGGCTGGGCCGTGGCCGTGCTCGCGGCGCTCGCCCTGAGCCTGATCCTGGGCCTCTGGAACGGGGTCCTGGTGTCGGTGATCGGGATCCAGCCGATCATCGCGACGCTGATCCTCATGGTCGCCGGGCGCGGGATCGCGCAGCTCATCACCGGTGGCCAGATCATCAACGTGACCGACGACGCGTACCGGGTGATCGGCGCCGGATACGCCCTGGCGATCCCGGTGTCCGTGCTCATCGCCGCCGCGATGGTGGCCGTGGCGGTCGTGCTCACCCGCCGCACGGCCCTGGGCCTGCTGTTGCAGGCGGTCGGCGGCAACCCGGTCGCGAGCCGGCTCGCCGGTGTCCACGCCCGGCGGCTGACCCTGCTCGTCTATGTCTTCGCCGGGCTGTGCGCGGGCATCGCGGGCCTCATCTACAGCTCGAACGTCTCCAGCGCGGACAGCAACGCGGCCGGCAACCTCATCGAGCTGGACGCCATCCTCGCCGTCGTCATCGGCGGCACGGCGCTGACCGGCGGCCACTTCTCGCTGGCCGGCACCACGCTCGGCGCCGTCCTCATCGAGGCGCTCAACGTCACCACGGTCACGCTCGGCATCCCGGTCGAGACGACACTGCTCTTCAAGGCGGTCGTCGTGGTCGTCCTCTGCCTGGTCCAGTCGGCCACGTTCCGCACGCTGGTCCTGCGGCGCCGGAAGAACGCGATCGGGGCACCAGCATGACGGCCCTCGGCACCACCCCCGCGACGAACAAGCAGGCGCCGCCGGCGCGCAACCGGGTCTACCGGCCCAAGCTGCGGCAGCTGCCGGTCCTGGCCACCCTGGCCCTGCTGATCATCATGTACGTCATCGGCACCGCCAACTATCGCGGCTTCTCCGACACCCAGGTCGTCCTCAACATCCTGGTCGACAACGCGTTCCTGCTCGTGGTCGCGGCCGGCATGACGTTCGTGATCCTGACCGGCGGCATCGACCTCTCCGTCGGTGCCGTGGTGGCCCTCACCACGACGCTCGCCGCCACCCTGCTCGACGCGGGCTGGCCGCCGGCCGTCGTGCTCCCGGCGATGCTGCTGGGCGGCACGCTCTTCGGCACCGGCATGGGCGCGGTCATCCACTTCTTCAAGATCGAGCCGTTCATCGCCACGCTCGCGGGCATGTTCCTCGCCCGGGGGCTGGCGCTGCTCATCAACCGCAACTCGATCACCATCACCGACGGCTTCTGGACCTCGGTCGCCCAGCAGCGGATCCGTTTCGCCCCCGGCGTGTTCATCTCGTCGAGCGTCGTGGTCGCCCTGGTGGTGGTCCTGCTGGGGGCCTACGTGCTGGCTTACACCCGATTCGGCCGTACGGTCTACGCGATCGGTGGCAACGCGGACTCCGCGCTGCTCATGGGTCTGCCGGTCGGCCGCACCCGGATCGGCGTCTACGCGGTCAGCGGCTTCTGCTCGGCACTGGGCGGGCTGCTGCTCAGCTTCTACATGCTCTCGGGCTACAGCCTGCACGCCCAGGGCCTCGAACTGGACGCCATCGCCGCCGTGGTGATCGGCGGCGTCCTGCTCACCGGCGGTTCCGGTTATCTCTTCGGGACCGTCCTCGGCGTCCTCGTGCTGGGCCTGATCCAGACGATCCTCACCTTCCAGGGCACGCTCAGCTCGTGGTGGACCCGCATCGTCGTCGGCGCGCTGCTGTTCGCCTTCATCGTCCTCCAACGGCTGGTCACCCGCCGGGTGCGGTGACCCTGCCCCCGCGGCGGCGGTGGCCCGGACTTCTTTCCGGGCCACCGCCGCTTTCGTTCATCCCCCGGGGCCCCGGCTGCGTAGTCACTGAGGACAACTACCGAGTCACAGGAGTCCGCCGTGGACCAGCAGCCGCCACTCGACCCCGGCCCCCTCCCCGCCATCGCCGACTACTGGCCCGACGCCCCGCACCGGATGAGCCCGCCGGCCGACTACTACGACGGGGATCCCACCCCGGCGCCGCCCGGTCCCGTCATCACTTTGCGAACCCGCGACGAGCCCACGCCCCCGCGCCGCCGCCGGTACGGGCTCGTGGTCACCCTCGCGCTGCTGCTGATCGTCGCCGGCGCCGGGGTCGTGCTGTGGCGCCACGATCCGCTCGACATCCGTACGCCCGCCGCTCTGCCGGCAGCGCCAGGTCTCGCCCCGGCGAGCCCCTCCCCCGCGGACACCGGGCCGCCCGGCCTCGGCGAAGACCCGTGGTTCGACAGCGCGGGCCCGCCGGCGGCCTATGTCACCGCCCCGGCCGGCGGCCGCACCACCGGCACCTTCGAGCTGGTCAGCGACGCCGCCTTCGCCGGTCTGCTGGTGGGCGACACCGGCGCCGACCTCTACCGCATCACGGCCCGCCAGGGCAGCAGCATCACGCCACGCGTGGTGGAGGCGGACGGCAAGCTCCGCCTCTTCCTAGACCCGGCCGGCCGCCCCGGCGACGAAGAGGTCGAGGTGACGCTCTCCGGCGCCGTCCGCTGGCAGATCACCGTCTCGGGCGGGCTCAGCCGGGGCCTGTTCGGCCTCGACGAGGCCAAGCTCTCCGGCCTGACCCTCGCCGGCGACGCGGCCGACCTCGAGCTCCACCTGCCCCGCCCGAGCGGCACCCTGCCGGTCCGCGTGTCCGGCGGCATCGACCAGTTCTCGATCAAGGCCGGCCGGGGCGTGCCGGTCCGCGTCCGCACGCGACGCGGCGCCGGCGAGGTGACCTTCGACGGCCGCAAGGACGAGGGCGTCGCCCGCAACGCGACCTTCCAGAACGCCGCCTTCCGCACCGGCCGCAACCGCATCGACGTGGACGCCACCGCCGGCGTGGGCACCCTGAAACTCGCCCGCAGTTGAAGCGCGCCGAGCACCGGCTTCTCGCCCGAGTGCGCGCTTGCGGCGGCCGTTGCCACGCTGCGCGGCTCGTGGGGCGACGCCGATGCCGGGGCCGATCTCGAGGACGCGGTCGGAGAGCTGGCCGCGGCGCTGCGCTTCTACGAAACCGTTCTCGAGGAGCGGGGCCTGCGCCTGCCGTACGTCCGGCAGCAGGCGCCTGCTCCCGAGGGGTAAGGCTCAGCCGAACTTGGTCCACTCTCCCTCGGAGACGACCTCGACCGTGCCGTCGACGACGGTGAGGGCGGTCTGCTCGTCGATGGCGTAGGCGGGGCCGCCGATGTCCGCCGCCCAGCGTGCGGCGTCGGCCGGGGTGTTGGTCGGGAAGAGGTTGAGGTGGGGGAAGATCGCGAAGTCGACGACGCCCAGGGTGCGGTCGTCCGGGGCGCCCGCCCACTCGACGAAGTAGTCGCCGATGCGCGGGGCCATCACCATGCTGCCGGCGCTCACGCCCACCCAGACCTTGTCCGGCAGGGTGGACAGCAGATCGGCCAGCCCGGACTCCCGCATCCAGTGGGCCAGGTACGTCGCG
The DNA here is from genome assembly GCF_030709675.1 of Symbioplanes lichenis. GTDB lineage: Bacteria > Actinomycetota > Actinomycetes > Mycobacteriales > Micromonosporaceae > Actinoplanes > Actinoplanes lichenis. Next base: position 41,866 of record NZ_JAUZQD010000002.1, on the reverse strand, counting down.
TCGCCGCCGTCGGCCAGCAGCACGTCGGCCTCGCGGACCCACGGGACCCAGCGGTCCGCCCCGACGGTGGGCAGCGCGGTGAGTTCGAGGACGCCGAGCGACGCCCAGCCCAGCCCGGAGAAGTGCCGGAAGCCGGGCCCGGCGCCGACGAAGCCCTGCACGGAGGCCGGCCCGCACATGGGGTGACCCCACTGGGCGGTGGGAACGCAGAGGGCGTGACACTCGGCGATCGGCTTGCCGAGCAGGCGGACCAGCGCCGCCTCGATGCTGGGGTTGGTGACGCCGCCCGACGTCAGCAGGAGCTTCACCGGGCCGCCCCGCGCAGCATCGCGTCCAGCTCCGCGCCGGTGTTGTGATCCATCCCGCCGTCGTCGATCGAGATCAGGTACCGCGGCATCGCATGACTCCCTTGTCCCGGCAACCTCGTCGGCTGCCTCTCACCTGTCCCACGAACGACGTGCGCCGGATCCGACACGGTTCTGCAAGAATTTAACCCATGCCGAACGCTTGGGAAGACCCGATCGCGGCGTGGCACGACGCGGTCAACGGCCGGGAGGCCGGGGCGGCGCGGGCCGCAATGACCGATCCGGTCGAGGTCGCCGGCCCGCGCGGCGCGCAGGTGATCGCCGCGGAGGCCTTCGTCGAGTGGATCTTCCGCTCCGGCATCCGGCTGCGGCCGCTGCGCACCCACCCGGTGGACGCGACCACCGTGGTCGTCGAGCAGGAGGCGACCTGGGACGCCGCGCCCGAGCAGGTCACCCGGGTGGCGACCCTTTTCCGCGTACGCGACGGTGCCGTCAGCGCGGCCCGCCGCTACTCCACACGGGACGAAGCCCTGGGCTACAGTCACGAGCCGTGAAGCGTGCCGCCTCGATCGTCATCTCCGTGGTTCTCGTCGCGACGGTGGCGATCGCCGTCGCCGGGCAGGTGCGCCGCGCGCATCGGGAGGCGGAGCGCCACGCGGCCGCCGAGCGGTTCCGGGCCGCGCATGCCCTCGAGCTGTCGGCGGCTGCCGTCGACGCGTCGCGGCGGGGCGGGCAGACCCAGCACTTCGCCCTCGTGCCGCCGGAGATGCCGCCCGGTCTCGTGCGGATCGATCCGAGCGCGCCGCTGGCCGACGACGGCGTGACGGACGTCTACTCGTACGGGGAGGTGCGGGTCTTCGTGAACTTCACCGGCGTGCCGGGAGCGCGTCCGTGCGGTGCTCAACCGTGTCTGCGCAGCGTGGACCTGACCGTCCGGACGCCCGACGCGCCCAGCCTGCGGCACGTGGCCGTGTGGCTCAGCGGCGCCTCGCCCGCGGCCGAGCGGTTCTGGACGGCCACCTCGTGGGTGCCGGTCGACCGGGCCGCATGGTTCGCGGAGCTGGCGGAACAGGGCGAGTTCTTCGACCGCGGATGAGAGGGGGCCGGACGCCCGGAAGCGCCCGGCCCCAGGGTTCACTCCGGGACCTGGATGTCCAGCGGCTCGCCGTCGCCCAGGTGCAGCAGGGCGCGTCCCGGGCGGACCGGCTGGCCGACCGCGGTGCGCGGCAGGCGGAGGCCGATCAGGTCGCCGTCCGTACGGTTCTGGGGCGACAGCAGCGCCCCGCGGCGGCTGCGGCGGGCGTCGACCAGCCAGCCGCTGAAGCCGACGCCCAGGTCCTCCGGGTCGCCGGCGTAGACGACGCCGAGCTGGCGGGCCTCGCCGTTGCGGATGACGTCGCGCAGCTCGCTGGAGGCGGCCGCGTCGCGCAGCGTCGAGGCGTCGTCGACCACGATCAGCGCACGGCCGGTCACCTGGGCAAGGGCCGCGTTCAGCTCCTCAGGTGACAGGTCGCTGCCGGTGAAGACCGCGATGACGCCCGGCTTGCCCGCCAGGTCGCGGACCGGGGACGTGCGCGGGGCCATGGCGATGACCTGCTGCCCGCGGTCGAGGGCGGAGCGGGCCATGGCGACCAGCATCGACGACCGGCCGGACTTGGCCGGGCCGCCGACCGCGAAGGCCGGGACCCCGGCGGCGAGGTCGGGGCCGAAGGCGGTCAGATCCTGGCCGTTGAGCACGCCGGCACCGGCGAGGACCCAGCCGGGACCGTCGCCCGCGCGGGGCAGGGCGGCCGCTTCGGCGTACGCGATCTGGGTGGGCAGCTCGCCCAGCCGGAACGGCCGCAGCACCGCCGGGACCGCCGCGTCACGCTCCTGGGTCTCGCGGCCGATCTCGGCCAGCGCCGCCGCCTGGGCCGCGCCGCTCGGGTCCGGCACCAGCAGCGCGACCTGCACCTCGACGCCCGTCTCGGCGCGGAAGGCGCGGCCCGGGGCGATCTCCTCGGGCAGGTTGCGCGGGTGCAGGCCGATCATCGCCATGTCGCTGCGGTCGGCGAGCCGGAACGCCAGCTTGTCCTCGGTGAGCGTGGCGATGCGGCCGCTGAGCACGGACCGGTCGCCGGTGATGACGACGTGGACGCCGACGCTGGCGCCCTCGCGCAGGAACGTGAAGATCTGGTCGGTCAGCGTGCCCGCGTCCAGCTCGCCCAGCGTGGACAGGAAGCCCTCCCAGCGGTCGAGCAGCAGGAAGATGTGCGACAGCCGGCCCTCGGGGGCGGCCGCGGCGCGCTGCTCGGTGACGTCGGCGAAGCCGCTCGCCGCGAGGATGCTCTGCCGGCGGCGGATCTCCTCCCCGATCCGGGTGATCATGCGAACGGCCCGGTCCACCTCCGTACGCGTGACGACCGCCCCGGTGTGCGGCAGCCCGTTGAGCGGCAGCAGCGCGCCGTTGCCGCAGTCGAGCCCGTAAAGGTGCACGTCGGCGCTGCTGTGCACCCGGGCCAGCGATCCGGCGATGGTGCGCAGGAGCTGGGAGCGTCCGGTGCGGGGCGCGCCCGCGGCGATGAGGTGCCCGAACTGGTCCAGCGCGAGCGTGGCCGTGCGCTGTTCCTGCTGCGAGGGCAGGTCCTCGAGGCCGAAGGGGACGAGCCCGGGCGCCAGGTCGGAGAGAACGACCGACGACGGCAGGGCCGGCAGCCACGGGCTGTGCTGCTCGGCGACCCCGGCGAGCGAGGCGGCGTCGCGCAGGGCCTCGACCAGGACCTGCAGGTCGGTGATCTCGTCCTGGGTCTGCTGCCGCGCGGCCCGGACGGTCTCGATCGGCCGGGCCAGGTCGGACCAGTCGAGGATGCGCAGGTCCGGCGGCGCGGCGTCGGTGACCCCCGCGCTGCCGGGGCGGCGGCCCCCGACGCGACCGGCCTGGAAGGGCACGAGCGAGGCGTGACCCAGCCGCACGTACGCCCGGCCGGGGGTGCTCTTCGCGATGCGCGCCGCGTCCGGGGCGTTGAGCACGTCCTGGCTCTCCGCCGCGTCGGTGACCCGCAGGGCGATGCGCAGGTTGGTGTTGGCCCGGATCTCGGGCGAGACGACGCCGCTGGGACGCTGCGTGGCCAGCAGCAGGTGGATGCCGAGCGACCGGCCCCGCTGCGCGATGTTGACCAGGCCCGTCACGAAGTCGGGCAGCTCGCGGGCCATCGACGCGAACTCGTCGATGACGATGAGCAGCCGGGGCAGCACGACGGCGCCGGGCTGCCGGCCGGCGACCCGGGTGTAGTCCTCGATGTCCTTGGCGCCCGCGCCGGCCAGGATGTGCTCGCGGCGGCGCAGCTCGGCCGACAGCGACTCCAGGGCCCGGGCGACCAGGTGCTCGTCGAGGTCGGTGACCATGCCGACCGTGTGCGGCAGCCGGACACAGTCGCCGAACGCGCTGCCGCCCTTGTAGTCCACCAGCACGAACGTCATCGCGTCGGGCCGGTTGGCCACGGCGAGTGAGGCGACGATGGTCTGCAGCAGCTCGGACTTGCCGGAGCCGGTGGTGCCGGCGATGAGGCCGTGCGGGCCGTCGCGGCGCAGGTCGATCTCGAACGCGCCGTCGAACGACTCGCCGACCACGGCCGCCGTGGTGGCCCCGCGGATCGCCCAGCGGGAGACGATCGCCTGCGGGTCCGGCGGGTCGAGCGACAGGACGTCGAGCAGCCGGCTCGAGCCGGGCAGCGCGGCGTCCTCCTCGTCGTCGCTGACGTCGCGGACCGGGGCGAGCGACCGGGCGATCCACGCCGCCCACTCGGCCGGGAGCGCGTCCGGCGTGATCCCGGTCAGCTCGTCCGCCCCCGTACGCGAGATCCGCAGCGCCCCGCCCTCGGCGACCGCCACGGCCTGGCACTCGGCGGGGAGCAGCCGCTCGTCGGCGTCGAGGCAGATGGCGTACACGCCGACCGCCGGACCCTCGCGCAGCAGCTGGACCACGCCCGGCAGCGAGCGCAGCCGGCGCGACCCGTCCAGGACGACCAGCATGTCGGGCTCGCGGAAGCCCGCCGAGCCGGTCTCCTTGCGCACGGCCTGCCGCGCGTCGATCATCTCGAGCAGCGCGGCGACGCGGCGGCCGACCGAGTCGGCGTCGAGGCCGATCAGCACGGCGGGGCCGGCCGGGTTGTTCGATCGGGCGTGCGGGAGCCAGCGCAGCCAGTCCCAGCTCTGCTTGCCGGCCGGGTCGGTGAGCACGGTCACCTGCACGTCGGTCGGGCTGTGCAGCACCGCCGCCTGGACCACGGCCCAGCGGCCCAGGGCCCGGGCGGTGTCGCCGGGGCCGGCGAAGCCGATGACCCCGTGCTCGCGCAGGGGCAGGGTCACCGGCACGTCCGGGATGGTCCAGTGCACCGTACGCCGGTGCTCGTCCTGCTCCGGATCCTCCAGCGCGACCTCCGCGGGCAGGTCGCCGCTGCCCACCCGCAGCAGCAGGTGGTCCTCGTCGCGGCGCCGGCGCTCCCACAGGCGGCGGCGCGGCCCGGTGGCGATGACGGCGATCAGCGCGGGGTCGGGCGCGTTGGTGCGGCGCTCGGCCTTTTCGACCTCGAGGGCGGCACGGGCGTCGGCCTCGATGCGCGCCTTGTGCTCGGTGTACTCCTTGCGCAGGTCGGCGTAGGACCGCTTGCCGTTGCGGCGCTGCATGACGTAGTTACCGAGGATCGACAGCGGGCTGAGCAGGGCCAGCAGCAGCAGCGTCTTGTTGCCGGTCAGGAAGACCAGCGCGACCGCGCCGACCAGCGGCAGCAGCGCCACGAGCCAGGGCAGCGGGTTGCGCGGCGGCTCCTTGGGCGGCGCGGGCAGCCGGAACCGCGTCTGGTGCCGGGGCGAGCGGATGCGCGGGGGCCGGTTGTAGTCCAGGCCGGTGCCGTCGGCGGACGGCTCCAGGGCGGCGTCGGGCCGGGTGTACTCGGCGAGCTCTAGCACGGACCCGCCGATGTGCAGGAGCTGCCCGGGCTGCCACTCGGTGCGGCCGGTCACCTCCTCGCCGTCGAGCGTGAGCGGCGTGCCGTGCTCCGGCTCGACCGAGCAGCGGGCGCGCACGTCGACGCTGATCGCGGCGGCGAAGGGCGGCAGGCCCGGGTCGGCGACGGGCACCCAGCAGCCGCGGTCGCTGCCCAGGTCGCCGCTGCCCGCGCCGAGCCGCACGAACGTGCCGGCGGCGGGGCCGCGGACGACGCGTACCTCCAGCAGGCCGGCCTGCTCCTGCGGCGGCCAGCCGGTGGGCGAGTCGAGGCCGAGGACGGCACCGTCGCGGACGTCCGACTCGCGCAGCGTCAGGCCGGGGTCCAGCGGCTTGCCGCCGGCGAAGAGGGTGGCCGAGCCCTGCGATCCCCCGGTACGCCGATGCGCGTCCCGCAGCAATCGTTGCGCTGCGTGACCGAGTGCCTCCACCTTGGTCTCACTGTCGGTGGTGAGCGACACGTCCGCGGTGTCGCCGGTGCGTGGATCGACGATGGTAAGTAAGAGCTGCACTGTGCCTCCGGCCGGGGGATCCGCGCGGGCGGTGCACGGTTTTCCCGGCGCGGACGGTGGGCTGAGGCTATCGCACCGCGTAAATGTAAGGTGTGCGCGTCAGTGATCAATGATCTCGCCGCGAGGAAGTCTGCCCATGGGCCCCCGTCGAACGCTCCGCCGCTCCGCCACCGTGCTGCTCGGTCTGTTGCTCGCCGTGCCGGTGGTCGCCGCGGCGCCCGCGTCCGCGGCCCCGGCCGCCGCCTCCGTGAGCGTGGTGGAGCAGCGGCGGGAGGACGTCAAGTACTACCGGGTGCAGTCGGCCTACAACGGCGAGCCCGAGTTCCTCTACGAGATCGCCGAGCGCTTCCTCGGCGACGGCAACCGCAACCCGGAGCTGTTCGAGCTGAACAAGGGCCGGGTCCAGCCCGACGGGCGCAGCATGGAGAAGCCCGAGCAGATCGAGCCCGGCTGGATCCTGGTCCTGCCCGAGGACGCCGAGGGCGAGGGCGTCGAGTTCGGCCCCCTGCCCGGCGGGCCGGCGCCTTCCTCGGAGCCCGCGGCGGCTCCCACACAGGCGGCTGCCCCGGCCGCGGACGACTCCTCCTCGTCGGGCCTGCTCATCGTCCTGATCGTCGCCGGCGTGCTCGTCCTGGCCGGCCTCGGCGTCGTCGTCTGGCTGCTGCTGCGCCGCCGCAAGCCGGCGCGGGGCAAGGCGCCCAAGCCGGTCAAGCAGCGCGGCAAGCCCGCCACCGCCGCACCCGCCCGCAGCTTCGACACCGCGGCGGCCTGGACCATCGACCGGGCCCTGCGGGTCCTGGTCACCGGGGCGAGCGCCGCGGGTCGTCCGGTCCCCGCCGTCTACGGCGTCTCGCTCGACGAGACCCGCATCGTCCTGCGCCTCGCGGCCCCCGACGGCGACCCGACCGACCCGTGGGAGGCCGTGGAGAACGGCCGGGTGTGGCAGGCCTCCCTGCGCGACCTGCAGGCCCTGCCCGCCGGCGACGTCGGCAGCCCGTGCCCGCGCCTGGTGACCCTCGGCGTGGCGGGCGGCGTCCGCGAGCTGGTCGACCTGGGCCAGGCCACCGGCATCATCAGCCTGCAGGGCGACGGCGCCGCGGCCCGCGCCCTGGTCGCCTCCTGGGCCGAGGAGCTCACCAACAGCCCGTGGGCCGAGGGTGTGCGGGTCGTCGCCGGCGACATCCGCCCGCACCTGGCCGGCGGCCCCCGGCTCACGTCGCTGGGCGGGGTCCGCGAGGCCATCACCGAGGCCGAGGGCGGCGACGGCGATCACACGGTCGCGCTGCGCAGCGGTCCGGCCAACCTTGCCGCCAGCATCGGGGTGCTGATCCTGGGCTCGGCCCCCGGCGCCCGTGATCTGGAGCGCGTGCAGCACCTGGTCAGCCGGGCCGACGCGGTGTGGGTGGTCATCGTGCTCGGGCAGACCCGTTACGACCGGTGGCGCTTCAGCATCGGCCCGGACGGGCGGCTCGACACCGGTGCGCTCGGCATCACCGTCTACGCCTAGCTTTTCCGCTCGGCGCCTTTGCGTTCCGCCAGGACGTAATTGCCGGGCACCCGCTCGATGTCCAGCGGTGGGCGGCTCCCTCGGAAGACCGGCACGAAGCCGGCCGTGGTGAGCCGCTCCGCCAGCTCGTCCGCCGACATCCAGTAGGCGTCGAACTCGATGCCCAGCCCCGTCGCCTTCCCGCGCCGCTGCCGGCTGCCGTCGCCGTCCTGCGCGGCGATCACCACGTGGCCGCCCGGCTTGACCACGCGGGCCAGCTCGGCGAACGCCCGGGGCCGATCCTCGGGCGCGAGGAAGATCAGCGAGTACCAGCACACCGCGCCGGCCAGCTCCGCGTCGCCGAACGGCAGCGCGCGCAGGTCGCCGACGCGAAAGTCCACCCCCGGATGATCCCGGCGGGCCACCCGCACCATCTCCGGCGCCAGGTCAACGCCGCGCGGGCTCAGACCCAGCCCCTTCAGGTACGGGATGAGCCGCCCGGTCCCGCTCCCCACGTCGACGATCTCGGGGCCCAGGCCCGCCTCGCGCGTCACCTCCCCGAAGAGGTCGAGCATCATCCGCTCGACCGGCATCCGCGCGAGGAGCCCGTCGAGGTGCTCCACATAGAAGTCGGCCAGCTTGTCGTGCGCGTCGCGCAGCTCCACAGTGCTCGGGTCGGCGGTCACGCGAGCACCTTAGTCGGTCTGCTCCCGGACCGCGGCCAGCAGCAGCCCGGGCGTCTCGAGCTGAGGCATGTGGCCGGCCCCGGGCAGCTCGGCGAAGTGGGCGCCGGGGATGGCGGCGGCGTACTCCTTGCCGTACGCCGGGGTCACGATGCCGTCCGCCTCCCCCCACACCACCAGGGTCGGAACGCCGATCGAGGCGAGCCGCCCGCGCAGGGTGGGGTCGGTCATCGTGCTCGCGTAGACCGCGAGGGTGGCCCGGTTGCCGGCCATGGTCTCCCGGGCCTCCGGGGACATGGCCTCGGGGTCGATGCGGAACTTCTCCGGGTCGGCGTAGCTCAGCCGCGCGAGCTCCGGGAAGCTCAGCGCGAAGAAGTCGGCCACCGGGTGCTCCGGCACGTCGAGCCCGACCGCGTCGACCAGGACCAGGCGCGTGATCCGGGGCGAGCCGAGCGCGGCGAGCTCCGCGGCGGTCCAGCCGCCGATCGAGCTGCCGATGACGAGGACGTCCGAGAGGTCGAGCTCGTCGAGCAGCCGCGCGTAGAGCCGGGCCAGCCCGCGGATGTCGGTGAGCGAGGCGGGCCGCTCGGTGCCGTTGAAGCCGGGATGGGTGGGTGCGAGCACGCGGAGGTCGCCCCCGCCGGCCAGCAGCGCGGCGAAGCCGCCGACCGAGGCCGGCCCGGCGCCGCCGTGCAGGAGCAGAACGGGCCGGCCGGTGCCGTGCTCGTCGACGTGAAGGGTGATGTCGTCCAGGGAGATCAGCATGCCGCCACGCTATGCCAACATGTTTGGATAAACAAGTTGGTATGCTGGACAGCATGACGCGATCCCTCCTGGAAGTCGGCCGAGCGGTGAAGCAGCTGCAGGTCAGGCATCACCGAGCCGCCGACGCCGCGCTGGCGCCCCTCGGCCTGTCCCTGGTTCAGTGGGACGCCCTGCGCCACATCGCCGCCAACCCGGGCGCGTCCCTCAACGACCTGGCCCGGCTCACCTTCCAGAGCGGCCAGGCCTTCGGCACCCTCACCACCCGGATGGCCGGCCACGGCCTGATCGAGCGCGTCCCGGGGCCCGGCCGCTCGGTGCGCCACGAGCTGACCGAGCGCGGCGAGCGCCTGCGCGAGGCGGGCCAGGCCCGCATGGAGCAGGTCCTGCGCGAGTCCTTCGCGCCGTTCGGGCCGGCGGAGCTGGCGGCCTTCGACAAGCTGCTCCAGCAACTCGTCCCCGGCGACGCTTAGCCGAGCGGGCGTGGGTCTTTCGTCAGGTGTAGTGATCATGAGCGTTGTTGACGCGGCGTGCCAGCTTGAGAAATGAGAAGACCTCCAGCGAGGTGGAAGTTGCGACGCTTCACCCATGACCGGAGGTCTTCTACAGCCGACCGTAACGCCCGCCTGCCCCTGCACGGACGACGCCTGCTCATCCAGCGTGTCGTACATGAGCGACGTCCGGTCGCTCATGTGGTCAAAGAACTCGGCATCTTTCGGCAGACCGGCCACAAATGGGTCGCCCGGTGGCACGCCGAAGGCGAACAGGGACTGCACGACCGGCCCAGCACCGCCCATCAGATCCCGGCGACGACACCACCGGAACTCAAAGCCCGTGTCCCAGCCCTGCGCCAGGACCGCGAACGTGGCCCACGCCGGATCGCACCCCTGCTGAATATGCCCGCCTCAACCGTGCACGCCGTGCTCACCCGCCAGAGCCTCAACCGCCTTGCCTGACTGGACCGGCCCACCGGCCAGCTCGTCCGCCGCTACGAACGCGACCGGCCCGGCGAACTCATCCACGTCGACGTCAAGAAGATCGGCCGGCTCCGTGAGGGCGGCGGCTGGCGCGTTCACGGCCGCGACAGCGAACAAAACCGTCACGCAGAAGCCGAACGCAACGCCGGTCGACGCGTGGGCTACGAATACGTCCACGCCGCCATCGACGACCACACCCGCCTTGCCTACGCCGAAATCCACTCCGACGAAAAGACCGGCACCTGCGCCGGGTTCCTGCGCCGCGCCGCCGCCCACTTCACCGAGCTAGGCATCGCCGGCATCGAACGCGTGATGACCGACAACGCCCTGGCCTACCGCCGTGGCAAAGCCTGGCACACCGCCCTCGCCGGGCAACCACCGATCACCCGAGTCAACAACGGTGCTGGGCACTACATCTAGGCGCCGAAGGGGGACGGGGGTTCCGGCACCGGTACGGGCGGATAGCCGCGCTTCTCCGCGTACGCGTTGAGCCACTGCTCGAGCGGCGGGGCGGACGCGGCGACCCAGACGTCGGTGCCGTCCTTGTTGACGACGACCGGGCCGCTGAAGACCATGTCGCGGAAGGAGCCGGTTTCCGCGTACGCGGCGGAGTTGAACGGGAAGTACCACGCCCAGTCGATGTCGACCGCCGGGCCGAGCAGGCGCAGCGGAATGTCCGGGTCCTCGATCTCGCGCAGTTTCGCCTCGGCGTGCGCGCGTGCCGCCGTCTCGTCCATGTCCGGTCCCCTCACGGCATCTTCATGAACCACAGTTCGTTCCCCGGCTGGGAGAAGTCGAGATTCGGGAGGTCGCCGAGCTTGCCGCTCTGGCCGTCGACGATCGCCACCCGTTCCTTGCCGAAGCTGACCACATTGAGCACGTGCCCCTGCGGCCCGTTCACCGGATGGTCGAATTTGTACCCGATGATGCCGACCGTACGGCGGGGCGTGTCCCGCATCTCGGCGAGCACGTCGGCGTACGAGTTGAATTGCGAGAAGGTGTGCCCGCCGCCGACCCTGTTCTCGATCGTCGGCAGGATCTGCGGGTGGTTGAGCTTCGGCGCGGGCACCACGACGCCGGTCTTCACCAGCTTGTCGACGCTCGTGACACAGAGACTGCAGTTGACGTCGACATTCAGGTCGCGATTCGGGTTGATCTGGTCCAGCTTCGGCCAGTTCTTCGCGACGATGGTGTCGAGGTCGGCCGGGTCGATCCCGGGGGCGTACTGGCTGATGGTCTTGACCGTGCCCTTGCTCGTCACGACGTCCTGGCCCACGCCGTTGAGCATCGCGCGGTGCAGGTCCGTGTCGAGCGTCTTGAAATGCGTGTCGATCTGGCCCTGCACGGTGACGAGCTCGGCGTCGCGGGCGGTGTTGGAGATGTTCTCGACCTGGTTCAGCTCGCCGATCCGCAGATTGTCGAGGTTCGTCGTGGCGGTCTGGATGGCGAGCCCCTCCTCCCCGCCCAGTTTCAGCTCCAGTGCCGCCAGATCCTGCTTGGCGACGTTGGTCAGTTGCACGTCCGCCTGGTGGATCGCGGCGTCGCGGGCGGTGACGGAAAGGTTCTCCGCGTTGGTGAGATCGGTGGCGCGCAGGTTTTCCAGCTGCTGGATGTTCTGCGCCAGATCCGCCTGGTAGGCCTGGTCGGAGCGGCTTTCCAGATTCTTGACCAGCTGGTCGTACTGGACCCGGGCGGCCTGCGCGTCGGCGGCCGCGTCCGGGCCGTGCAGCCCGTTCACATACGTCTCGAACTGGCCTTTGATATTCGCCAGCTCGAGGTTGTGCTGTTGCAGATGGGCGGCCTGCAGCTCCTGCGGCCGGGCCTGGATCATCTGGTCGTAGCGCGCGTTGATGGCGGCCTTCTCCAGATTGAGCTTGTTCGCGAAGTCGGTGGTGAGCCGGAGCTTCGTCGCGGCCAGATCCTGCTGATAGCGCGCCTCGATGTCGAGCTTGCCCTGGTTCAGCTTCGCGGCGGTGTCCGCCTTGATCTCACCGACCTTGGTGGTGAGCAGATTCTGGTATTTCGCATCGACCGCCGCCTGGTCCGCCTGCAGTTTGCTCGCGAAGGTGGCGCGCACCTTGCCCGCCTCGGCGACCGACGTGCTCGACTTGAGCGCGGCGAGGTCCTGGAAGCGCTGGGTGAAGCTTTTCCCGACCACGCCGACGGGCAGGGGCGGCAGGGCCAGAGGGGCGCCGAAGGTGGGTTTCGGGGCGCCGCCGGTGAAGAGATCGCCGATCTTCGCGCCGCCGGCCTTCACGGCGTCGCCGACGATGACGCCGGCATTCTTGACCGCGCCGAGCACCGAGGTGCCGCTGTCGCCGAGTTTCTTGACAATCGTGACCGCGCCCTGACCGGCGGCCTTCACGAGGCCGACCATGTCCTTGGCCATGTTCTTCATGCCGGTGAGAGTGGCCTTGGCGATCTCCTTGACGCCGCCGGCCTTGTAGAGCGCCGAGAGCTTGGAGAGAGAGGTCAGCCCCTTCACGCCCGGAATGATGCCCAGAATGCCCATGACCAGGTCCAGGACGGACCCTTTGCCCTGTGCGAAGTCGACTATCGCCTTGACCAGGAGAATGGCGCCGGCGGCGAGCGCGATCCAGGCCAGCGGGCCACCGATGATCATGGCGATGATGCCGGCGACGAGGGCGACCCACTTGGCGACCTCGCAGATGATGTTCCACAGTTCCTTGAGGGCGTCACCAAGCTTCTGCCAGAAGTTACGGGGCTGGATGCCCGCGTCGGAGGCGTCCTCGATCTGCCGTACGCAGGTCCGGGCCGCGCCGTCGCGCATCTGCTTGGCCTGCTCGGCCAGCTGCTTGGCCAGGTCGAGCTCCTGCTGGGCGCCGTTGACCTGCCCCTGCGCCGCGCTGAGGCGTTGCTGGGCGGCGTCGGCGTCCTTGATCGCCTGCTTGACCTGGTCGGGGTCGGGCTTGACCGTCTCGGCCTGCGCGGTCTTCGCGGCTTGCGACGCGCCGGTGAAATCGGTCTGCGCGATGTCGAGGGCGCCTTGCAGTGAACGGACCTTCTCGGCCGCCGTCCGCCCGTCGACCAAGGCCCGGTCGGCCTGGGCCTGCGCGGTCTCCAGGACCGGGGCGAAGGCTTCGAGTGCGTCACCGGCCATGAGGTGCGACTGGTAGAGCTTGTTGACCTGGTTCGGGAAGTCGCCGAACTGCTTGCGGAAGGCGTCGCCGGACAGGCCGACCCACGTCAGCAGCGAGCCGTCGCCCTGCAACGACTCGACGGCCAGTTTCGCCCGGTGCGCCGTCTCGGCGAAGTCGTGGAACCGCCCGGCCAGCTGCCGCAGCCGGGCCGGATCCCCCGGCGTCGGGTCACCGGACATGTCGAGGACGTCCCAGTCCGTCGGCCGGCTCATCGGCGATCCCCCTCCCGCAGCCCGCCGCGTTGTCGCCGGCGCGCGAAGGGGCAGTCTAGCGGAGACGATTACGCTCGGTCCTGATCCACCGCAGTGGATGATCTTTGACAGGGCTTGTACTCTCGTCGGCGGCGCACGGGGCGAGCAGAGACGGGGATGCATGGCTGCCGATCGATTGACGGTCAATCTCGATGGTCTGACCGACTTTGCGAACCAGCTGGAGACCATTCGCAGCGGCATGGACTCGGCCCGCTCGTGGATGAACGAGTTCTCCGGCGACCTCGGCGGCCGCGAGGTCGATGGCGCCGTCAGTCACTTTGAGTCACATTGGCGCGACGGTCGCGGCCGGGTCGACAAGAACTGCGAGCAGCTGATCAAAATGGCCAACCAGGCCGTCGAGAGCCTGCGCAAGGCCGACGACGACCTCGCCCAGCAGCTGCGCGAGAGCGGGGAGCAGTGACCAGCGCCTTCTCCATCACGGTCCCGGACTCCTGGTTCGAGGTCGAGCTGCACCCCGACGCCCGCAACGCCGCGATCAACACGCTGGTCGCCGAGCGCCTCAAGGACGTCCCCGAGCTGCACGAGCACCGCGCCACGCTGGCCCGGGTGCTGCGCGAGACGGCCCGCCGGGCGTACGACAGCGGCGCCCGCTACTGCGGCACCCTCGTCGCCGGCCTCGGCGGCGCGGTCATGACCGCCACCGTGACCGTCAGCATCGTGGACGCCCCGAACGAGGAGGGTGCCGCCGACGCGATCGCCGCCCACCTCACCGCGACCCCGAAGCGCGGCGCCGACTCGCTGTGGCGCGAGGTCGAGTCCGTGGAGATCCCGACGCTGGGCCGCGTCCCGCGCACCCGCGGCGTCGACGACATCACCCTGCCCGACGGCGCCGGCTGGGTCCGGTCGCTGATCATGCAGACCTTCGTGCCCTTCCCCGGGCCGAACCCGGCGCGGGTCGCGCTCATCACCGGCAGTTCCCCGTTGCTGGCCCTCGAGGCGGAGCTCTTCGACGTCTTCGACGCCATCACCGGCACGTTCCGATTCATCGAATCCTAGGGAGGCACGACCATGGCGAACGTCAATGTGACGTACCAGGAGATGCGCGACGCCGCCAACCGGCTCACGCGGGGCAAAGAAGAGATCATGAGCAAGCTCACCGAGCTGCAGAACATGGTCCAGAACCTGGTCAACGGCGGCTACGTCACCGACTCGTCCAGCAAGCAGTTCGACGAGTCCTACCGCGAGTTCAACGACGGCGCCACCAAGATGGCCGAGGGCCTCGAGGGCATGGGCAAGTACCTGACCGCCGCCGCGGACACGTTCCAGCAGGCGGACGAGGAGCTCGCGAAGGCCCTCAACAAGTAAGAATTCGCATCACCGGAAAGGGCGGGCGCCACATCGGCGGCCCGCCCTTTCCGCGTTCCGTCGACATCCGCCGATCATTCAGGCGTCGCACAACCGGCCGGACGACCACGCGTGCGTGATACCGCCGCCGGGTCCCCGCGCCTACCGTCATTGCCGCACCCACCGCGGGTGCCCACCCCTGAGGCCTATCAAGGGACGTGCATGACGGCAGGTACGCATCGACGGACCAGCACCACCACCGCACCTCGCATCCCGGGCCAGTCGACCCGGCGCGTCATCCCGGGCGAACGTCGTCTGCACATCGTCGCCGTCGTCCCCGCGTACAACGAGGGCGCCGCGATCGCCGACACGATCCGTTCCCTGCGGGCGCAGACGCGGCGCCCCGACCGCATCGTGGTCGTGCCGAACAACTGCACCGACGACACCGCTCGAGTCGCGGCGGCGTCCGGCGCGGAGGTGCTGGCCTACCCCGGTCACAACCCGGACAAAAAGGCCGGCGCCCTCAACTACGCGTTCGACCGCCTGGCGCCCGATGTGGGCGACCCGTGGAACTGGGCCGTTCTGGTCATGGACGCCGACACGACGCTGGCCCCGGGCTTCCTGCGGATCGCCGAGCAGCACATGACCTCGGGCGTCGGCGGCGTCGGGGGAACCTTCGCCGGGCGCGAGTGCCGCACCACCCTCGGCTACCTGCAGCGCATGGAGTATCACCGGTACGGGCAGGTGGCCGAGCGCATGGCCGGGCGCGCCTTCGTGCTCACCGGCACGGGGACCTTGTTCTCGTACGGCGCGCTGCTCGACGTCCGGGAGCAGCGGCGGCGCGGGGAGCTGCTGCCGGCCGGGCGGTCGTTCTACGACACGCACTCGCTGACCGAGGACAACGAGCTGACATTCGCCTTGCAAGCCTGCGGATACGACGTGCGGTCCCCCGCGTACGGCATGGGCGCGACCACGGACGTGATGGAGTCGGTGCCGAAGCTGGTCGCCCAGCGGGAGCGCTGGTATCTCGGGGCCCTGCGCAACATTGCCCAGTACGGCCGGCTGATGCCGTTCCACATGCGCTGGGTCTACTGGCGGCAACAGGCCGGTCTCCTGCTGTCGGCACTGGTGGCGGCCGGCTATCTGCTGGCGGTGGCGGCGTCGCTGATCGTGCTGGGCGGCATTGACTTCTCGTGGTGGTGGACGCTGCCCTCTCTCGTCCTGCTCGCCGAGCGGGTGTGGAGCGTGTGGGGCATGGGCTGGCGGGCCCGCTGCTACGCCGCCCTCTTCGTGCCCGAGCAGCTCTACACGCTGCTGCTGACCTTCATCTACGCCAAGGCGTTCCTCAAATTCGTCCGGGGCCACCAGGGCGCCTGGATCGCGACCTAGAGAAGAGACCGCTATGTATCACGGAATGTTGCCCCGGACCGGGATCGGGCTGACGCTCGGCGGCGTGACGATGACCGCGCTCAACCTGGTGTGGCTGGGGATCGCCGCTGCCGTCATCGGGGGCACGCTGATCACCTTGTCCAAGCTGGCGCCGCGTGTTGCTGTCGAGCCGGTGCCGGTGGGCGTGCGGGGAAGCCGCTTCCGGGTCACCTGGAACGGGCGCCCGGTGACCCGGCGCCGCAAGCCGCGGCACCGGGCCTGATCAGGCCGGCTCGGGCTCGCGTTCGGGCTCGGCCGCCGGCGTACGCAACGCCGGGGCGGCCACCACGGCCACGGCGACCAGGGCCAGCACGGCGATCATCGCCCCGCGCAGCCCGTAGTGCTCGCCGAGGAAGCCGAGCGCCGGCGGCCCGACCAGGAAGGCCACGTAGCCGACCGTCGCGACCAGGGACACGCGGGCCGTCGCATTCTCGCCCGAGTCGCCGGCGGCGGACAGGGCCACGGGGAAGCCCAGCGCCGCGCCGAGGCCCCAGAGCAGGACCGACGCCGCCGCCACGATCTTGTTGTCGACGAAGATGACGAGGGCGAGGCCCGCGCCTCCGACGATCGCGCTGGCGCACAGGACGGCCGCGCGGCCGAAGCGGTCGAGGAACCAGTTGCCGCCGAAGCGGCCGATGGTCATGGCCGCGGCGAAGACGACGTAGACGGCGGAGCCCCAGGCCGCGTCGAAGCCGTGGCCGTCGACCATGATGAGGGGCAGCCAGTCGTTGGCGGCGCCTTCGGCGAGGGCCATGGCGAGGACGATGACGCCGATCAGCAGCAGCCGGGTGTCGCGCCAGACCGGGGCGCCCTTGGTCGTGGCCCGGCCCTCGGCGCGGCCGGTGCCCGCCGGGATCTGGCGGATGGCGACCAGGGCGACGGGCAGGGTGAGCACGCCGACGGCGACGAGGTGCCACTGCACCGGGAAGTCGACGGCGGTGAGGAGCATGCCGGCCAGGGCGCCGATCACCGTGCCGAAGCTGAAGAAGCCGTGCAGCGTCGGCAGCACCGGCCGGTCGATGATGCGCTCGACGGCGGCGCCCTCGACGTTCATGCCGACCTCGCCGCCGCCCACGCCCAGCCCGAAGAGGAACAGCCCGGCCGCCACGACGAGGCTCTGCGACAGCGCCGCGCCGCCGCCGATGACGAAGAGGCTCACCACGGCGGCCAGGGCGCCGGCGGCGATGACCGGGCGGGTGCCGAATCTGCGCACGAGCAGGCCGGAGCTGAGGATGCCGGCCATGGAGCCCGCCGACAGGCCGAAGAGCACGAGGCCCATCTCGGCCGTCGACGCGCCGAGCAGGTCGCGGATCGCCGGGGTGCGGGTGACCCACGACGAGATGCCCAGCCCGGGCACGAAGAACAGCGCGAAGAGCGCGGCCCGGCGCCGGGCGGTGGCGATGTCCATAGGATCTCCCTGCGCAAAACCCTGCACGACGTAATCTGTGTACGAACGTACACACTTTCCGGCGGCGCCGCCGCGAGGAGGATCACATGGCCGGGGCCCGGCGGGTCGCCAACGACCCCCAGCGCAAGCAGCGCATCCTCGACGCCGCCCTGGTGGTGATCGCGGGCCACGGCGTGCACCGCACCACCCACCGCCGCATCGCCGAGCAGGCCGGCGTGCCGCTGGGCTCGCTCACCTACCACTTCGAGAGCCTCGACGCGATCCTCGAGCAGGCGTTCGCCCATCTCGGCGAGTCGATGTCCGAGCGCTACGGGGCCGCCCTCGCCGCGGCCCCGGACCTCGCTGCCGCGTGCGCGGCCGTGACCGATCTCATCTGCGGCGACGAGTACGCGACCGAGCGCGAGCAGACGCTGATCTACGAGATGTACGCCTACGCGAACCACAACGCGACCGTGGCGGAGACCGGCCGCCGGTGGATCGCCCGCAGTCACGCCAGCCTCCGGACGCACTTCTCGGAGCGGGCGAGCCGGGCGATCGACGCCTTGATCGAGGGCTGGTCGATCCACCAGGCGTACGAGCGTAAGCTCCTGGATCGCACGCTGGTGCTGGACACCGTGACCGCCATCGCCGAGCGGCTGCGCTGACCACAAGCGACGGGAGACACCGTGTCCGACGTGATCGTGCTGGGAGCCGGTGCCGCCGGTCTCGCCGTGGCCGCCCAGCTCAAGTCGCGGGGCGTCGAGCCGGTCGTGCTCGAGCGCGGCCCGGGGGTCGCCTCGAGCTGGCGGGGCCGCTACGACCGGCTCAAGCTGCACACCACCCGCCGGCTGTCCGGCCTGCCGGGATTCCCGATCCCCCGGGCGTACGGGCGCTGGGTGCGCCGGGACGACCTGGTGCGCTATCTGGAGGCGTACGCCGATCGTTTCGGTCTGGACGTGCGCACGGGCACCACCGTCACCGGGGTCAAGGCGGGCGCCGACGGCTGGATCCTGCGTCTGCTCGACGGATCCGAGCAGGCGGCGCGGACTCTCGTCGTGGCGACCGGCTATCTCCACACGCCGGTGGTGCCGCCGTGGCCCGGTCGCGAGCAGTGGACGGGCGAGCTGACGCACTCGGCGGACTATCGCAACGCCGAGCCGTTCCGGGGCAAGGACGTGCTCGTGGTCGGCCCGGGCAACAGCGGCGCCGAGATCGCCTCGGACCTCGCGGCGGGCGGCGCGGCGGCGGTCAGCCTGGCGATCCGCACCCCGCCGCAGATCGTCCGGCGCCAGACCGCGGGCTGGCCGGCGCAGCTCAGCGGCGTCCTGCTGGGCGGGTGGCTGCCCGAGCCGATGTTCAACGCGATGGCCGCCGCCCAGTCCCGGGCCGAGATTCCCGACCTTCGCCCCTACGGGATCCCGCGCCCCGCCACGGGCCTGAAGACCCGGCTGCGCACCGAGCGCTACGTGCCGTTGCAGGACGTCGGCATCGTGCGCGACGTCCGGGCCGGCCGGGTCCGCCCGGTCGCCGCCGTGGAGCGCTTCACCGAGTCGTCCGTGCTGCTGGCCGACGGCACGAGCGTCCAGCCGGACGCGGTCATCGCCGCCACCGGCTACGGCACCGGGCTGCGCGACCTGTTCGACGATCCGGCGCTGTTCGACGAGACCGGCGTGCCGCACGTGCACGGGGGTGCGGCGGCCCGGCCCGGGCTCTACTTCGTGGGCTACGACGTCACGCTGGGCGGCATGCTGCGCCAGGGCGCGCTGGAGTCACGCCGCGTGGCCCGGGCCATCGCCCAGGCGTAGGGCGCCCGGCGCGGTCGCGGGCACGGCCGGGTGGCGCGGCGCGACCGGCGGCACCGGCTCGTAGGGATCCCCGAGCGGCGGGCGTGGATCCGGGTCGCCGTGGTTCGGCCACAACGCGAGGGCGCGCTCGGCGAGGGCGGTGATGGTGAGGGACGGGTTGACGCCCGGATTGGCCGGAAGCACCGAACCGTCGACTATGTGCAAGCCCGGATGTCCGTACACCCGTTGATAGGGATCGCACACACCTGAGGCGGGACTGGATCCGATCGTGCAGCCGCCGAGGAAGTGCGCGGTGATCGGGCGCCCGGCGAGTTCGGTGACCGAGCCCATCGGCACGCCGCCGATCTTCGCCGCGACGCGCCGGGCGACGTCGTGGGCGGCCGGGACCGAGACGGGGTTGGGCGCGCCGATGCCGGGCCGGCTCGTGAGGCGCCCGCGCCGGCGGACCAGCGTCAGCGAGTTGTCGAGTGTCTGCATGCCCAGCAAGGCGATGCTCTGGTCCGACCAGCGGCGCGGGGAGACGTACAGGGGAAGGTCGCGGCCCGCCCGCAGGACCGTCGCCACGGCAGCGAGCCAGCGCGGCCGCCGCCCGGTGTCGCCGACGAGCGCGGTCGCGAGCGCGGCGAGCAGATTGCTGCCCGGACCGTAGCGGAACGGCTCGATGTGGGTCACCGGATCCGGATGGATCGACGAGGTGATGGCGATCCCCCGGTGCAACCCCTTCTCCGTACGGGCCCGAGCGCCCACGATGGACTCCGAGTTCGTGCGCGTGAGCTCCCCGAGCCGGGGCGACAGATGCGGCAGCAGCCCCTTGTCCCGCATCCGCAGCAGCAGCCGTTGGGTCCCGAGCGCGCCGGCCGCGACGATCACCTGCCGGGCCGTGAAGGTGCGCCGCCCGGTGGCCCGCACGACGTATCCGCCGGCGACCGGCCGGATCGACGTCACGGTCGTCCGTGGCCACACCGTGGCGCCGGCTCGTTCCGCCAGCCACAGGTAGTTCTTGACGAGCGTGTTCTTGGCGCCGACCCGGCATCCGGTCATGCACGAGCCGCACGTCGTGCACGTGTGCCGCCCGGGACCCGCGCCGCCGAAGAACGGATCCGGCACCGGCTGCCCGCCGCGTTCACCCTCGCGGGCGAAGAGCACCCCGACCGGCGTACGCCGATAGGTGGGCCCGACCCCGAGCTCGGCGGCCACCTCGCGCAGCACCACGTCCGCGCGCGTGGTCAGCGGACTGGTCACCACGCCGAGCATCCGCGACGCCTGGTCGAACCACGGTGCGAGCTCCGCCTTCCAGTCGCCCGGCCCCGCCCACCGCGGATCGGCGTAGAACGTGTCCGGCGGCTCGTAGAGCGTGTTGGCATAGCCGAGCGATCCCCCGCCGACGCCCGCCCCGGACAGCACGAGCACGTCGCGCAGCATCGTGAGCCGCAGAATCCCGTAGCACCCGAGCGCCGGCGCCCACAGATAGTCGCGCACCCGCCACGACGTCTTCGCGAAGTCCGCGTCCGCGAACCGCCGCCCGGACTCCAGCACCCCGACGCGATAGCCCTTCTCGGTCAGCCGCAACGCGCTCACCGACCCACCGAACCCCGACCCGATGACGAGCACGTCGAAGTCGTACGCCATCCGCCGACCGTCGCACCGCCGCCGCCGGGCTGTCAACCGCGGATACAGTTGCTCCTCGATGACTGCTTCCGCGCGCTACGGCGTACCCCTCGATCTCGGCGTCTCCACCGATGTGCTGGAGCTTCAGCTGGCGCGCCGGTCGGTGCGCGAGTTCACCGACCGGCCCGTGAGCGACGCCGAGCTCGCCGCGCTCGTCGCGGCGGCCCAGTCGGCGGCCACCTCGTCGAACCTGCAGCCGTGGAGTGTCGTCGCCGTGCGGGATCCGGGGCGGAAGGCGCGGCTGGCCGAGCTGGCCGGGGCGCAGGAGTTCGTGGCGCGGGCGCCGCTCTTCCTCGTGTGGGTCGCGGATCTGTCGCGGGCGCGGCGGCTGGCGGAGGCGGCGGGCACGCCCCTGGACGCGGCGGACTACCTGGAGACGACGCTCATCGGGTTCGTCGACACCGCGCTCGCCGCGCAGAACGCGGTCGTGGCGGCCCAGTCGCTCGGGCTCGGCAGCGTGTTCGTCGGGGCGGTGCGCAACCATCCGGCCGAGATCGCGGCGGAGCTGAGCCTGCCGCCGCACGCGGTCGCCGCGTTCGGGCTGGCGGTCGGCGAGCCCGACCCGGCCGAGGCGGCGGACGTCAAGCCCCGCCTGCCGCAGGCGGCCGTGCTGCACCACGAGCAGTACGACGCCGCCGCGGCCGACGAGCACATTCCGGTGTACGACGAGCGGCTGGCGGCGTACTTCCGGCGTTTCGGGGGGGCCGGCACGTGGAGCTCGCGCGTGCTCGCCCGGCTGCGCGGGCCGGAGTCGATGGCCGGGCGGCACACGCTGCGCGAGACGCTCGCGCAGCTGGGCCTGCCGTCCCGTTAGGGCAGCACCCACTCGTCGTCGCGCAGCAGCGTGACCTCGCCGTCGCGGCCCGTTGCGGTGACCGTCAGCCCGTCGCCGCCGATGACGACGTCGGTGTGCACCAGGGAGGTGTTGAGGCCCGCGGCGAGCCGCTGGTCGGCGTCGAGCGACGGCAGCGCGAAGGCGAAGCTGTTGCCCCAGGCCACGTGACAGCCGGCGTTCTCGTCGAAGAGCGTGTTGTGGAAGACGATGCCCGCCGCGGCGATCCGGCTGTCCCGGTCGACCAGCGAGACCTCGCCCAGCCGCCGGGCGCCCTCGTCGGTGTCGAGCTGCGCGCGGACCACCTCGGCGCCCGCGTCGGCCGTGACCTCGGTGACCCGCCCGCCGGAGAAGGTCGCCCGCAGCCCGGTCACCAGCTGCCCGGCCACGACGACCGGCTTGGTGAGGCGGATCGTGCCCTCGGCGCGGTCGCGGTGCGGGCTGGTGAAGACCTCCTCGGTCGGCAGGTTGGGCATGAAGAGCGTGCCGCCGTCGTCGACCAGCCCGCCGCCGGTCCAGCGGCACCCCGGCACCAGGCCGACCCGCAGATCGGTGCCGTCGCCGGTGTAGCGCACCTCGGTCAGCTCCAGGGCGTCCAGCCGCGCGGCGCGGGACGCGAGCACGTCGGCCCGTGCACGCCAGGCCGCGACCGGGTCGGGATCGTCGAGGCGCAGCGCCGTGGCGACGACCTCCCAGAGCCGGTCGGTGTCGGGCTCGCCGAAGATCTGCCGCGCCCAGCCCGGGTTCGGGGCACCGATGACGGACCAGCGATGGGCGGTGCCGGTGGCCACCTTGCGCATCGTGCGCGCCTCCTCCTGGCGCCGGGCCGCCAGCAACGCCGGATCCGCGCCCTCGAACACCGCCGGGTCGCTGCCGACCAGCGCGATGAAGGCGACGCCGGCCTCGTCCCACGCGGCGTTGCGGCTCAGCACCCACGGCCGGTCCGCGGTCAGCTGCTCCACGCTCAGGTGGTCGAGCGCGGACCGGCGCATCGGCCCGTCGTCGAAGACCGGCTCGACGAAGGCGGCCCCGGCGGCATAGGCCGCCTCGGTCACAGCGCGCGCGATCTCCAGGTGCGCGGTGTCCGTGGCCAGCACGAGGCCCTGCCCCGGCTGTAGGTTGACACCGGCCCGTACGACCAGGTTCGCGTAGCGCTCCAGGAGAGTCATGGCTGCCATCATGGACCATCGCGACGGTCCCCTGCTGATCCACTCCATGCCGGCGCAGCGCCTGCCGGTGGGCTGCGAGTCGATCCTCGGCCCGCCGCCGCGGCGGTTGCGCGGGCACGTGCTCGGCTACTCCGGCTTCGGCTCCCCCGCCGCCGCGCGCGTCGGGCACCGGCTGCTGCCGATCACGGCGACCACGCTGATCGTCGACTTCGGCACCGGCTCGGGACTGGTCACCGGCATGCGGGGGCAGGCCCACCTCGAAACCCGCACCCCCTGGGGGTACGGAGTCAGCGTCGCCCTCACCCCGGCGGGCGTGCGCGGGCTGCTGGGCGTACCGGCGCGTGAGCTGGCCGGGGAGACGCTCGACCTGGCGGCGGTCCTCGGAGCGCGCGCCGGGGAGTGGAGTGAGCGACTGGCCGCGGCGCCGGGCTGGCCCGCTCGGTGGGCGCTGCTCGACGAGCTGCTGACGGCGGCGCTGGACCCGGCGCCGGACGACCTGCTGATGACCGCGTGGCGCCGGCTGCACGCCGATCGCCGGCTCCGCATCGGGGCGGTCGCCGCGGGCCTGGGCGTCTCCCGCCGGCGTCTCGAGCTGGTGGTGCGCGAGCAGCTCGGCCTGTCGCCCGGGAGGATCGCGCGGATCGCCCGGCTGCAGCGGGCCGCCGCGCTGCTCGCGAGCGGCTCCCGGCCGGCGGAAGCGGCCGCGGCGGCCGGCTTCGCCGACCAGGCCCACCTGACGCGGGAGATGCGGGCGCTGGGCGGGCTGACGCCGGGCGAGCTGTGCGCAATCGTTCAAGACCATTGGACGGTACGCACCTAGCGTCGCGGGCATGGCCTCACTCACCGGCAAGACGGCTCTCGTCACGGGCGGCTCGCGCGGCATCGGTCACGCCGTCGTCCGGCACCTCGTCGCGGCGGGCGCCCGCGTGGTCTACACCTACCGGCAGCAGCCGGCCGCCGACGACCCGGACGGCGTGATCGCGGTCCGGGCCGACCAGTCCTCCCCCGGCGCCGCCTCCTTGCCCGGCGCCATCGAGGCGGCCTTCGCGCCCGTGCGGGACGATGGTCTCGACATCCTGGTCCTCAACGCGGGCATCGTCGACCAGACGCCGATCAAGGACATCACCGTCGCCGACTTCGACCGGGTGCTGACGGTCAACACCTTGTTCCCGCTGCTGGCCCTGCGCGAGGCCACCGGTCTGCTGCACGACGGTGGCCGGATCGTCGCCGTCTCCACGCTCAACACGGTCATGCACGGGCCGGGCCTGGCCCTCTACTGCGCGAGCAAGGCGGCCCTGGAACAGATCGCCGCCGTCGCCGCCGCCGAGCTCGGCGAACGAGGCATCACCGTCAACACGGTCTCTCCGGGCGCCACCGACACCGACATGCTCCGTAGCGTCCACACCCCCGAGACGCTGGCCCGCGCCCGGTCCCTGACCCCGCTCGGCCGCATCGGCACCGCCGACGACGTGGCCGCCGTGGTCACGTGGCTGGCGGGCCCGTCCGCCGCCTGGGTCACCGGCCAGAACATCCGCGCCACCGGCGGCATGGTCAACTGACCGTCCGCGGGTCTCCCCGCCGCGCGCCCGCGGGTCTTCCGGCCGCGCGCTTGTGCCCGCCGCGTCTTTCGCCGCGCGCTTGTGCACGCTGCGGCGGGGGCACCGTTGTCAGTCGGCGCGGTCGGCCGGCCGGTCCCACCCGTCGCAACTGTCCGGCGGCTCGGTCTCCCCGTCGCCCTGCAGCAGGTCGAGCAGGTCGGGCCCCTGATGCCCGGTGTCGACCGACCGCCCGATGAGCCCGAGCTGCGTGGCACAGTCCCGCCCGTACCCCTTGACCATGCGGTCCGCCCGGGTCAGATGCCCGCACCGCGGACAACGCCGCAGCTCGACCGCCTCCCGCCCCATGCCCCCAACCTACCGCCGCCCCGCCCGCCCCGGGCCGCAACATCAACCCGGCTGCCCCCGGCGCTCGGTGAGCAGCACCACCGGCAGCTCGCGGTCGGTCTTCCGCTGGTAGCCGCCGAAGCGTGGCGCCTCGCGGACGATGCGCTCCCACACCCGCGCCCGCTCCTCGCCGTGCAGGTGCTCCGCGACGACGGGCACGGTCCGCCCGGCCACCTCGACGTCGGCCTCGGGCCGCGCCGCCAGGTTGAGGAACCACGCGGGGTTCGCCGCCGCACCGCCCGCCGACGCCACCACGATCCACCCGCCGCCGTCTCCCGCGAACCACGTGACCGGTGTCTGCCGCGGCACCCCGCTCTTCCGTCCGACTGTCGTCAGCACCAGCATCTGCCGTCGCCGGAAGCGGGCCCCGCCGCGGATCCGCCGCATGATCAGCCGGTTGAACCAGATCAGCGCCCGCCCCCGGGGCTGCCGGGCGCCGCGCGTGCCCTTCCGCGTGTCGAAAGCCATGCCCTGAGCGTGTCCCCGTCGCGCGCCCCGGGGGAACCGCGCTTCGCCACGTGCCAGAACCGGCGAAGGGTCAGAAGAGGGTGGCGGGGGCGACCGGCTCGGGGTCCGGGAGCGGGTCGAGCTCCGGGACCAGGGCGCGCACCTCGGCGTGGAAGCGGCGGGCCAGATCCGGGGCCTCGGCGTTGTCCGGGGTGTGCAGGAACACGGTCGGCGAGCGGCCCTCGCGGAGCCAGGCGGCGGTCGTGGTCACCCAGGGCTGCCAGCCTTCGACCGTACGGGCGGGGTCGTCGCGGCCCAGGTAGCGGACGATCGGGTCGGCGGTGAGAGCCCGGTCGCGGAAGGGCATGCGGGGCTTCTTGGACCACGCGTCACGTTCGGCGTCGCTGGTGGGCGGGGACTCGAAGAACGTGGTGGTGTCGAAGGGCACCCACTCGGCGTTCGCCCGCGTGAGCACGTCCTCGAGCGCGGCGGTCGCCCCCGGGTCGGTGAAGAAAGCGCGATCGCGGACCTCGACGGCGTACCGGAAAGCGGGCGGGAGCCGGCGCAGGAAGCCGGCCAGCGCCGGGGTGTCGCCGGGGCCGAAGGACCCGGGCAGCTGGATCCACAGGGCGTGCACGCGGGTCCCGAGCGGCTCGATCGCGTCCAGGAACGCGCGCAGGACCTCGTCGCCGCCCGCGAGCCGGTGCTCGTGGGTCACCGGCTTGGGCAGCTTGAGCACGAAGCGGAAGCTCGGATCCGTCTGCGCGGCCCAGGTATCCACCGTCGCCCGGGCCGGCGTCGCGTAGAACGTCGTGTTGCCCTCGACGGCGTTGCACCAGCTCGCATAGGACCGGAGGCGCTCCTGCGAGCCCGGCGCCACGACCCGGCCCTGCCACGCCTTGTGCGTCCACATCGCGCAGCCCACATGAAGACGCATGCGGGCCAACCTATCAGCGGTCCGCGTGGATGGGACCGTCCGTGGCGGCGAGGCGGGAGCCCGAGCCCTGCCAGCGCAGCGCCACGATCTCGGCGGCGATGCTGACGGCGGTCTCCTCGGGCGTGCGCGCGCCCAGGTCGAGCCCGATCGGCGAGGCCAGGCGGTCCAGCTCGGCCGCGGTCAGGCCGGCCTCGCGGAGGCGTTTGAGCCGGTCGTCGTGGGTGCGCCGGGAGCCCATCGCCCCCACGTACGCGACCGGCAGGCGCAGCGCCGCCTCCAGCACCGGCACGTCGAACTTGGGGTCGTGGGTGAGCACGCAGAGCACCGTCCGCGGATCGATGCGGCCCGCCGCCGCCTCCGCCGTCAGGTAGCGGTGCGGCCAGTCGACCACGACCTCGTCCGCCTCGGGGAAGCGCGACACCGTGGCGAACACGGGCCGCGCGTCGCAGACGGTCACGTGGTAGCCGAGGAACGAGCCGATCCGGGCCACCGCCGCGGCGTGGTCGGTCGCCCCGAAGACGAGCATCCGGGCGGCCGGGGCGAAGGACGTCACCAGCACCGAGAGACCGCTTCCGCGCCGCTGCCCGTCCGGGCCGTAGCGCAGGATCCCCGTACGCCCGGCCGCGAGCAGCCCCCGCCCGTCGTCCGCGGCCGCGTCGTCGGCCCGGTCGTGCCCGAGCGTGCCGAAGCGCGCGTCCGGCGTGATGACGAGGTGCCGGCCGATCCGCTCCGGCGGCCCTTCGACGCAGGTCAGCAACGCGACCGGGGTGCCGGCGGCGACGAGCTCGGCCAGCCGGCCCAGCTCGGGGAAGCCGGCCGGCTCCACGAACACGTCCAGCGTGCCGCCGCACGGCAGCCCCACCTCGAACGCGTCATCGTCGGACACGCCGAAGCTCGCCGTCCGCGGCTCGCCCGAGGCGGCGGTCTCCCGGCACAGCTCGTAGACGGCGCCCTCGACGCAGCCGCCCGAGACGCTGCCCGTGGCGGCCCCGTCGGCCCGCACGAGCATGGCCGCTCCCGGGCGGCGAGGAGCGCTCGACCACGTGGCCGTCACGGTCGCCAGCCCGGCCGCCTCGCCCTGCCGCCACGCCGCCACCAGCTCGTCGAGCACCTCACGCATCATCCGATCCTAGGTCCGTACTGGGGAAAGCGCTTTGTCAAGAAGGTTGATTAATCCGAACGCCGCGCCCGCCCGTGGTGATGGTCCAGTGGCCCGCCTCCCGCGGGCCGCCCGGACGCAAGGAGACGCACGTGGCACAGCGTTCACGCAGGACCCGGATCATCGCCCTGGCCGCCGTCGCGGCCGCCGCGGTGGCCGCCACGGTGACGACGCAGCTGGCGAGCGCCGCCGAGAAGGAGACCAAGGCCGACACGGTCGTCACCGAGACCATCCAGGTCGACGGGGTGTTCGACGGGGCGGGGCAGCGCTTCGTCGGCGGCGGCGAGCTCGGCGACGGTGGCCAGGACGAGGGGCAGGACGCGCTCTTCGAGCTGGCCGACGGCGCCACGCTGCGGAATGTGATCCTCGGCTCCCCCGCCGCGGACGGCGTCCACTGCTCGGGCAGCTGCAGCCTGCTCGACGTGTCCTGGGAGGACGTCGGCGAGGACGCGGCGACCTTCCGGGGTGAGAACGCGACCGTGCTCGTCGAGGGCGGATCCGCCGCGAGCGGCACGGACAAGGTGTTCCAGGACAACCGCGGCGCCGGCGGGTCGGTCACCATCCGCGACTTCACGGTGAGCGACTTCGGCAAGCTCTACCGGTCGTGCGGCAACTGCGACGAGCAGGCCGCCCGTACGGTGACCATCGAGAACGTGACGGCGAACGCCCCCGGGAAGGTTCTCGCCGGGGTCAACGCGAATCTCGGTGACCGCGCGACGATCTCGAACGTCACGGTGCCGGCGGACACGCACATCTGCGAGCTGTTCGAGGGCAACGACACGGGTGAGGAACCCACGAAGATCGCCGACGAGCCGGACGGTGTGACCTGCGTCGCCACGGGTGTCACCACGCAGTGATCCACGCGCGCCGTGTCCTGCGCAAGTCCCCGGTCGGCTGACCATAGGGTGAGCGCATGCCTGGATCGCTGAGCGCCCCGAAGACCCGAGCCGCCCTGCGCACCTCCGCGAGAGTCTCGCTCGAGGTGCTGCTGGTGCTGCTCATGACCGCCGTGGCGCTGTGGCTGCTGGGGAAGGCGTGGTCGATCATCTGGCCGCTGGTCATCGCGCTGCTGCTGACCACGCTGACCTGGCCGCCCGTACGCTTCCTGCGCAAGCACGGCTGGAAGCCCGCCCTGGCCGCCTCGGTGGTCACCATCCTGGCGCTGCTCATCGCGGCCGGCACCCTGGTCGGGATCGCGGTGCCGGTGGCGGGCCAGTCCCCGCAGCTCGCCGACGGTGTCGTGGACGGGATCCAGCAGCTGCGCGACTGGGCGTCCGGTCCCCCGCTGAACATCCAGGACGACCAGATCAACCAGGTGCTCGACTCGGCGATCGGCCAGATCCAGGGCCGGGCCAGCGACATCGTCAACTACACGGTCACCGGCGTGAGCACCGTGGTCAACGGCGTCGTGACCACGGTGCTGGCGCTCTTCCTCATGTTCTTCTTCCTCAAGGACGGGCCGCGCTTCCTGCCCTGGCTCACCCGCCAGCTCCCGGGCCGCCTCGCCACCGACGTCCCCGCCGTGACCGAGCGCAGCTGGAACACCCTCGGCGCCTTCGTCCGCTCGCAGGCCTTCGTCGGCCTGCTCGACGCGGTCTTCATCGGCCTCGGCCTGTGGATCGTCGGCGTCCCGCTGGTGCTGCCGCTGGCCGTGCTGACCTTCGTGACGGCGTTCATCCCGATCGTCGGCGCGCTCTTCGCCGGCTTCGTCGCGGTGCTGATCGCCCTGGTCTCCAACGGCTGGACCGACGCCCTGATCGTCCTGGGCATCATCATTCTGGTCCAGCAGCTCGAGGGCAACGTCTTCCAGCCCATGATCCAGAGCCGGGGCCTGGGCCTGCACGCCGCCGTGGTCCTGCTGGCCGTCACCCTGGGCGGCAGCCTGGCCGGCATCGTGGGCAGCCTCCTCGCCGTGCCGGTGTCGGCGGTGATCGCGGTCATGTGGAACTACCTGCGCGAGCAGCTCAGCGACCCCGAGCCCGACCCCGACCCCGACCACGACCCGGCGCCGGAGCCGCCCGTCGTCCCGGACGACCCGCCGCCGGCCGCCGCCGCTCCCGCCGGAGCCTGACCACCCCGAGCGCCCGCCCGCCGGCCGCGGGCGGGCGAACGCGGGGCTACGCCGGGGCCACGATCGCGGCGCGCAGGCGGGTCACAGCATCCGCCCGGGCCCCCGCGAACGCCGGGTCGTCCCGCATCCGGGCGGCCCGGACCGGCACCGCCCACGGCATCCGCCCATCGAGCGAAAGCGCTTCCCCCGGCGTGGGCTCCGCGGCGTCGTCGAGCAGGGCCGGCCCCCACGACCCGCCTAGCACCACGCACCCCGGGTCGGCCAGAGCGACGACGGCGGCCAGCACTCCCGAAAGCGCTTCCCGCAACGTCGCCGCCGCCCCCGGCGAGCGCAGAGCCGCGAGCAGCCGATCGGTGTGGATCCCGCTCGAGCCCGCCCGCCGCAGTCCCAGCTCCGCGAACACGTCGATGAACCGCACGGCCCGCCCGTCCGCCCCGGCCGTCAGCAGGTAGGCGATCTCTCCCGCGAGCCCTCCGTGCCCGCGCCGCACCACACCGTCGCTGACGACGGCACACCCCAGACCCTCGCCCAAATAGAGGTACGCGAAATCGCGCAGCTCCCCGCCGTCCGCGTGATCCCGCTCGGCGCGGGCGGCCCAGTTGACGTCGTTGTCCACGGTGACCGGGCCGTCGACGTGCGCCCCGAGCACCGCCACGGGATCCAGCTCCCCCACCAGGAACGGCGCGTCGGGCAGCTGCACCAGCCGCCCCGTCGCCCGGTCGACCGGATCCGCGGCGCTCACCACCGCGAGCCGCGGCCGCCCCGCCCCTGACTCCGCGTCGCCGGCAGCCGTGGCCACCGCCTCCTGCAGCGCGCGAGCCACGTCGGCCGGGCGCGCCGGGCGGCTGATCTCCCGCCGGGTCCGCGCGACCGTCGACCCGTATACGTCGACGACCTCCGCCACGACCCCCTCCGGCGCGATCGCCACGGCCAGTGCCGTCCCCGTGGACCCGGACAGCGCGTAGTAGGACCCCACGCGGCCCTTCCCCCGGCCGCCCGGCGTGCGCTCGCCCGTGTCGACGAGCAGTCCCCGCTCGGTCAGCCGCCGCACGCTCTCCCCGGCGGTCGGCTTCGAGATCCCGGTCTCCTGGGCCAGCTCGGCCCGGGTCAGCCGCCGGTGCCGCATGAGCGCGCGCAGCACGTGCTCGTCGGTGACCGAGCGGACCAGATCCAGCGACGGCTTGGCGGCTTCCATGTGCCGATTCTAGACAGGGCCCTTGCCTGGAAGGCGCCCGCCCGCTTACCGTCGTCCAAATAAGGAGAGCTGACTAGAAGGAGGAACCGCCATGTCGCTGCCCCACTGGGAGGAGACTCCCACCGACCTGCCCGCCGCCGTGCGCGAGATCAAGGCCGCGTTGCGGGATCGCATCGCCGCGTCCGGCCGTACCGTCGAGGAGGTCTTCGGGGTTGTCGAAGATCGCGTCCGGGTCGCCGTGGAGGAGATCGAGGCGGCGCACAAGAGCGGGGAATCCGTCTGGCCGGTCATCGAGTACGACCAGCTGGCCGCGGGATCCGTGCCGGCCGAGCAGATCGCGTTGCTGCGCCGGCGCGGCTGCCTTGTCGTGCGCGGGCACTTCCCACGTGAGCAGGCGCTGGCGTGGGACCGGGACATCGTCGACTACGTGGACGGCAACCACTTCTTCGAGAACTACCGCGGCCCCGGCGACGACTTCTTCGGTAGTGTCGGATCCAAGCCCGAGATCTACCCGATCTACTGGTCGTCGGCGCAGATGGAGGCGCGGCAGAGCGACCGGATGGCGCGCGTGCAGGCGTTCCTCAACAGCCAGTGGACGCACGAGTCCGAGGGCGTCCGCTGGTTCGACCCGGACCGGGACTCGTTGTATCCCGACCGCATCCGCCGTCGTCCGGCCGGCGCCGATTCGGATGGGCTGGGCACCCATCTGGATCCCGGCACGCTCGACCTGTGGATGACCTCGGCCAACCAGCGCGCGTTCCGGCACCTCTTCGACGGCAGCGTCGAGCAGTACGACCCGTGGGACGCGGCCCACCGCACGGACGGCCCGCAGTACCCGGGGTCGACCATGTGCTCGGCCTTCCGGACGTTCCAGGGGTGGACCGCGCTGTCCGACATGGATCACGACCAAGGCGTCCTGCACACCGTCCCGGTCCCCGAGGCGATGGCCTATCTGATGCTGCGCCCGCTGCTGGCCGACGTCTCGGACGACGACATGTGCGGTGTCACGGTCAACCAGGTTTTCCCGGCGAGCGAGAAGTGGCACCCGCTGCTGATGCGCGCGCTCTCCGGCATCCCCGACGTCCGCGCCGGCGACTCCGTGTGGTGGCATTGCGACATGATCCACAGCGTCGCGCCGGTCCGGGACCAGCAAGGCTGGGGCAACGTCATGTACATCCCCGCCGCGCCGTGGTGCCCCCGGAACGAGCGCTACGCCGCGTCGGTGCGCGCGGCCTTCGCCACCGGCGACAGCCCGGCCGACTTCCCGCCCGAGCACTACGAGCGCGAGTGGCCCGACCGCTTCCCCGCCGCCGCCCTCAACAACACCGGCCGCCGCGGACTCGGCCTCTGACCGCGCCGCCGGGCCACGCGCTCGTCAGGCGGCCTGCGACAGCGTCTCGAACTCCTCGTCGGTGAGGCGCACGTCGGCGGCGGCCAGGTTCTCCTCCAGGTGCGCGACCGAGGACGTGCCCGGGATCGGCACCATCACCGGCGAGCGGCGCAGGAGCCAGGCCAGGGCCAGCTGCCCGGTGGTCGTGCCAGGGTGGGCCTTGGCCACCTCCTCGAGCGGGCCGCCGGGCCGGGCCAGGGTGCCCGCGTCGACCGGCGCCCACGGGATGAAGGCGATGCCCTGCTCGGTGCAGTAGTCGAGCAGCTCCTCCGCGCGCCGGTCGCCGAGGTTGTAGCGGTTCTGCACCGAGGCGACCGGGACGCCCGCGGCCTGCGCCTCCTTGACGTCCTCGACGGTCACCTCGGAGAGGCCGATCTGCCCGGCCAGCCCCTCGTCCACGAACGACTTGATCTCGGCGAACTGCTCCTCGCGCGGCGTGCGCGGGTCGATGCGGTGCAGCTGCCACAGGTCGATGCGGTCGACCCCGAGGCGGCGCAGCGACATGAGGAGGCACTGGCGCAGGTATTCGCGGCGGCCGAGCGGCGGCCACACGTCGGGGCCGCTGCGGGTCAGGCCGCCCTTGGTGGCGACGACGATGTCCCCGTAGCCGCGGCCGTCGTGGAGCGCTTCGCGGATCAGCTCCTCCGAGACGAACGGCCCGTAGGAGTCGGCGGTGTCGATGAACGTCACCCCGAGCTCGGCCGAGCGGCGCAGCACGCGCACGGCCTCGTCGTGGTCGCGCGGCGGGCCCCAGATGCCCGGCCCCGTGATGCGCATCGCGCCGAAGCCGAGCCGGTGCACGGCCCGCCCGCCGAGCTCGATGGTCCCGCTGTCCGCGACGCCCATGGTGCGCTCCTGATGAAATCGAGAGTCGAAAAGTCGAGGGACGAAAGCGGCCGAAGCCGTCAGCCCGATCACCACTAAGCTAGCCCCGCGCCCGGGCGGCTGCCATGTGACGAGCGTCAAGCGAAGAGCTGTCGAGGACCGGGTGGGAGAGAACGCGAAGCGGCCGCGACCCCGCCAGGTGGGATCGCGGCCGCGCGAAGGAGAAGCGCCGGGAAGGACGGCTCAGACGGCGAACTCGTCCAGGCGCGTGCGCAGCTTGGCCAGCGCCTTGGTCAGCAGCCGGGAGACGTGCATCTGGGAGATGCCGACCTGCTCCGCGATCTGCGACTGGGTCATGTTGCCGTAGAAGCGCAGGCTCACGATCTTCTGCTCGCGCTCGTCGAGGGAGGCGAGCGCCGGGCCCAGGGCCACGCGCAGCTCGGCCAGCTCGAACTCGGGGTCGGCCCCGCCCAGGGTGTCGCCCAGCTCGGTGCTGCCGTCGGCGCCGACCGGCGTGGAGAGGCTGGCCGAGTTGTAGGCGCGGGCGCCCTCCAGGCCCTCGAGGACCTCTTCCTCGGTGATGCCCAGGTGCTCGGCGATGTCGGAGACCTGCGGCGAGCGGCCGAGGCTGTGCGTGAGGGCACTGTTGGCCGCGGTGATGGCCAGGCGCAGCTCCTGCAGGCGGCGCGGCACCCGGATCGACCAGGTGCGGTCGCGGAAGTGCCGCTTGAGCTCGCCGATGATCGTGGGGATCGCGAAGCCCGCGAAATCGACGCCCCGGTCGGCCTCGAAGCGGTCGACGGCCTTGATCAGCCCGACCACGGCGACCTGGTAGAGGTCGTCGGTCGGCTCGCCGCGGCCGGCGTAGCGGTTGGCCAGGTGGCGGGCCAGCGGCAGCCACGCCTCGATGGTCCGGTCACGGACGGCCGGGCGGGACGGGTGCCCCGCGGGGAGGCTCGCCAGCGCGTTGATCAGCTCACCGGCACGGTCCGTGCTGGCCGACGCATCGGCCTTGGTGTCGGTGTCGGGAGCGGACACTGCGACGACGGTCATGAAAGGGCTCCTGTTCGTGACTGCTTTCCCACGCGTGGACCGCTATTGCCCGCTGGTCACGTGTCCCCAAACTCGTCCGAACGACCGAATTTGGCCCGCCGAACGAATGATCGTCACCTCCTCCGTTTCGGCACCGGCGGGCCAGGGTAGCGAAGAGGCTTCCCACGACGTGAGGAAGCCGATGTATCCGCCGCCTTCGTGGTCGTCACGCGTCGAGCACGCCGACGGCGTGCGCACGGTCAGCCTCACCGGTGACATCGATCTCACCGGCGCCGACGAGGTGCGCCGGCTGCTCGTCGCCGAGCTCGACGAGCCGGGCACCGACACCGTCGTCGCCGACCTCGGCGGCGTGCCCTTCCTCGACTCGGCGGGCCTCGGCGCGCTGATCGGCGCCTTCAACCACGCCCAGGACCACGGCTTGCGGTTCCGCATCCAAGGGTCGCAGCACGCCGCCCGCCGCATCATGGAGGTAGCCGGCGTCTACGCCCTGCTCACCGGGGCGTGACGACGGCGCCGAAGGCCGGCGGCGCGGCGACCAGCCCGCTGGCCCGGTGGAAGGTCGCCGACACCGTGTATGCCGCCTCCCGGGGCACCGGCGAGTCGGGGATCTCCTGCTGCAGCACAGGCACGAGAGCCTGAACGGTCTCCGCGTCCATCGTCGTCTGATACTTCTGCAGCAACGCGCCGACCGCGTCCGGGCTGCCGTGGATCGCCTGCTCGGCGGCGGCCAGCGCCCGGACGAAGGCCGTCACCGCCGCCCCCTTCCGGTCGAGCACCTTCTGCGTGGTGAAGACCACGCCGTGCAGCGCCCCGCGCAGCTCGGGCACGTCCCCGCGCGCCGGGCTGATCAGAATCCGCCCGATCTTCTGCGCCTCGACCTGCTGCCCGACGGGCTGGAAGAACGACAGCCCGTCCACCCGCCCGGCCTTGAGCGCCCCGAGCGAGGCGGAGGCGTCGGCGCCCAGATTGACCAGCGTGAGGTCGGTCCTGGCGTCCAGGTTCTGCTGCTTGAGCAGGTACGTCAGGAGCGCCTCGGTCCCACTGCCCGGTCCCGTGATGCCGATCTTCTTGCCGCGCAGCGCCTGCACCTTGGCGGCGAGCGTCGCGTCGGCGGCCGTGGTGATGCCGGGGCCCGCGATGACGTCGACGTAGTACTGCTCGACCAGCGCGCCCACGATGCGCATGTCCGGATTGATCTTGTAGAGGTTGAACGCGTCGGTCATCACGCCGGCCCCGGCGTCGATGCTGCCGGACTGCAGGGCGGCGGCGAGCTTGGCCCCGGTGCCGAGCCGGGGCCGCTCCCCCAGCGTCAGCCCCTCCGCCGCGAAGAGGCCCTTCTCCTCGGCGACGAAAAGCGGGAAGAAGGCCACGGAGTTGCTGATCTGGCCGACGTTCACCTTCATGGCGTCGGCCCCGGTGGCCGGCTCGTCCGCGTCCTGGTCGAGACAGGCGGCGAGGGGCACGGGCAGAGCGGCGGTCAAGGCGGCGGTGAGCAGGGTGCGACGGGACACGACGGACATGCGAGCCTCCTGCGGGTGTCAGGTGGTGAGCGGCTTCCACCGGTTCGCCCGCCGGCCGAGCAGCGTGACGAGGGCGTTGAGGGCGGCGGCGACCAGGCTCAGCACGACGAGCGTGGCGAAGACGCCGTCGGTGTCGAACGTCGCCGACGAGTCGCTGATCAGATAGCCCAGGCCCCGGTTCGAGGCGACCAGCTCGCCGATGACCGCGCCGATCAACGCGTACGGGATGGCGACCCGCAGCCCCGTGAGCAGGCCCGTCAGCGACGCGGGCAGGATGACCTTGAGCGCGATGTCCCGCCGCCGGCCGCCCATGAGCCGCACGGCGTCGACCAGCGCCGGGTCGACGTCGTGGATCCCGGCGGCCGTGTTGAGGAACACCAGGAAGAACACGGTCACCGCGGCGAGCAGCACCTTCATGGACGTGCCGATGCCGAACCACACGATGAACAGCGGCGCGAGCGCGACCTTCGGGATCGAGTACAAGGCCATCACCAGGGGATCCAAGACGTCCCAGACGATGCGCAAGGGCGCTATGACGTACGCGATCAGGGCCGCTGCCCCCGCGCCGAGCAGGAAGCCGAGCACGATCTCCTGCACGGTGATCCACGTGTTGGTGGCGAGCGTGCCGTCGGCCAGCCAGTCGCCGAGCCGGGTGACGATGCCGTCCGGCGAGCTGACGTACTGGGGGTCGAGCACCCGGCCCGAGAGCACCTGCCACGCGACCAGGAACGCGACGAGCAGGATCGCCCGCCACGCCCACACGGTCGCCGTGCGGCCGTGGCGCGCGCGGAAACCCCGGCCGGAACGCTCACGAACGGGACCCGTACTCATCGGAGCGCTTCCGCCAGACGGCGATGCAATTCCACGAAGCGCGCGTCCACGCGGACGTCCTCGGGATCCCGCGGCCGCGGCAGGTCGATCGGCAGGTCCAGCACGATCCGGCCCAGCGGGCCGAGGACCACGACCCGGTCGGCCAGGGTGACGGCCTCCTGGATGTCGTGGGTGACGAACACGACGGTACGCCCGGAGCCCTGCCACAACCGCAGCAGCTCGCCCTGCAGCTCGGTGCGCAACTGTGCGTCCAGAGCTCCGAAAGGCTCATCCAGGAGCAGCGTTTCGGGATCCCCAGCGAGCATCCGCGCCAGGCTCGCCCGGCGCCGCATCCCCCCGGACAGCTCGCGCGGATAGTGCTTCTCGAACCCGCGCAGCCCGACCCGCTCGATCAGCGCCAGCGCGGCCGCCCGTCGCTCCCGCCGGCCCTCGCCCCGCAGCTCACGCGGCATCTCGACGTTACGGGTGACATCCCGCCACGGCATCAGCGTGTCCTGCTGGGTCAGGTAGCCGACCTCGGTGCGCGGGCCGGTGACGGGCCGGCCGCGGTGCCGGATGCTGCCCCCGGACGGCCGGGTCAGCCCCGCGAGCAGGTTGAGCAGCGTGGACTTGCCGCAGCCGCTGCGCCCCAGAAGCACCAGGAACTCGCCGGGCTCGACGGTCAGGTCAACGTCGCGCAGGGCCACGATGTCGTCGGCGCCCTTCGGGAACCGCTTGGCGACGCCGCGTACCTCGAAGGCGGTCATCGGGATCCCATCAGCGCGCGACTGTTCGTCACGGCCATCGTGCGGATCTCGTCGTCGCTGAAGCCGTACTCGAGGAGCTTGTCGGCGAGCAGCGCGAGGCCGTCCTCGACCGGCGGGTTGAACGGCTGCCCGAGATCGCTGGAGAGCACCGAGTGCTCCGGCCCGACGCGGCGGATGTGGTCGGCGAGCCGCTCCCACGTGACCTTGCCGCTGTGCGGGGTGGTGAAGCAGCGTTCCATCAGCGCGCCCCGCGCGGCCAGCTCGCGCTGGGTCTCGACGGGCAGGCGCTGGGAGGTGAACTCCGGGTGGGTGACGACGATCTTGCGTACGCCGGCCTCGCCCGCCGCCGCGACGACGGCCCCGATCTCCGGGCCGGACAGGTGTCCCGTGGCCAGCACCATGTCGTGCTTCGCGATCAACGTCAGCACCTGCCGGAGCGCGGGCACCACGCCACCGTCCGGATCCAGGACGTCGATCGCCGGCGCCATGATGCCCTGCTCGGCGAGCTCGTCCTGCAGCTGCGCCCACATCGGCGGGGTGGCCCCCGGCGGCGCCTCGGCCCGGCTGTCGCGCTGGTTGCGCGAGTCCACGGTGGGCAGCCACACGACCCGGGCGCCCTGCCGGCCCGCGATCTCGACGGCGCCGGGGTTGAGCCCGCCGACCGAGCCGTTGAGCGTGAGGGCGCCGAGCACGTCGACGCCCGGCACGATCCCGCGCACGACCTCGGCCCGCTCGGCCGTGGGGACATAGTGCGACTTGAGGACGAAGCCCGCCAGCCCCACCTCCGCGCAACGCCGGGCGAGCGTGACGTCGTCGACCCGGCGCTCCATGACGTCAGGGGCGATGTGGACGTGCGTGTCGTAGGCGCCGGTCACGAGGGCGCGGGCGCGATCGGACGGCGGGGGATGCTCCTGGTCCGGCACGATGATCCTCCCGGTGGCGGGGGTCTCTGCCCGGATATCGTTCACAGGATTGTCAACAAAAGTCAAGAACCCCGGACCGTTTCCGGTCCGGGGTCCTCGTGACTGCTGGTACGTCAGCCGACGGGCGGCTTGGGCAGCGCGTGCCCGGTGAAGCCGGAGGTCGGAGCCGCCTTCGCGGCGGCCCGGGCGGCCAGCCCCGCCCCAGCCTCATTCTTGGTGTAGAGGTAGGGCACCAGGTTCTCGTCGCGGACCGTGTAACCCCAGTTCGCGCCGCCGGTGGCGGTGTAGGTCACGATGGTCGGGTCGGTGACGACCGGCCGCATGACCGGGGCACCCTCGGTCCAGACGTTGCTGCTGGCGCTGGTCTCGAAGAGCGAGTGCACATACGTGTCCTCGCCGCGGGCGACGATCGCCAGCGCGCCGGTCACCGGGTCCATGACCAGGTCGGGCGAGCCGGCCGCGACGAACGTGCCGAGCGGCGTCCAGTCCGCGTCGAACGTGCCGTCCGTGTGCTCCGCCTTGTACTGCAGCGTGCCGGTGGCGTCGCGCACCACGACGCGCGTCCAGTAGCCGGTGACGGCGACCGCGGCCGGCGTACCGGTGAATCCGGAACCGCCGAGGCTGGTGAAGTCGCCCAGGGCGCCGTTCTTGTAGAGCGCCGTCTGCACCGCGCCCGCCGAGTTCAGCGCGAACACCCGGATGCCGTCCCGCACGGTCGCCAGCGCCGGCTCCCCGACCAGCCCCGAGCCGCCGATCTGCCGCCACGCGCCGTGCGGCAGGTTGGTCCCGTCCTGCGGCAGGTGCCACAGGCTGCCGGCGACCAGCGAGAACGTGACCAGCTTGCCGTCGGGCAGCCGCCCGGTGACCGGCTGCGACGCGCTCGACCCGCCGACGTCGGCCAGCCCGCTGTACGTGTTCTGGCCCTTGGCCGTCTGGGTCGACAGGTTGAGGTCACCGTCGGCCGCCCCGCGCACCCCGATCTGCACCCGGCCGTCGGCCTGCGCGGCCACGGTGGCGTGCCCGGCGTACTGGTCCAGGTTGGGCAGCGCCTCCCAGACGATGCCCGACGTGACGTCCGGGTTCTCCTGGTACGCGCGGTACACGTGCCCGGCGTCGTTGGTGTAGGCGTACACGATCGGGCCGAAGACCGCCCCCGTGCCCGCCCCGCCCTGCACGGCCACGATCGGCCCCTTCACCTGCGGCTGCAGCGCCGCGAAGGTCGGCCCCGCCGGCGGGAAGTAGAACTGGTGGTTCAGCCCGCTGTCCGACGTCGAACAGGTGAACTGCACGATGGCGGTCTGATCCGCCGACCCGTTCCCCTTGACGCTGAGGCACTTGCTGGTGGCCACGCTCCGGACCCGGAGCGTCGTCTTGCCCGCGACCGGCTCGATCTTCCACAGGTTGTTCGTGGCCGTGTCATTGCACGTGTACTGAATGATCTGCACGTCATTCGCGGTCTGGCTGTTCGGCACATTCAGGCACTTGCCCGACAGATTGTTGACGATCTGATAGTTGCCGGCCGCCTTCGGCACCACGCGCCACTTCTCGCTGGTGAAACTGTCGTTGCAGGCCTGCTGAATGATCACCGAATCGTTCTGCAGACTGCCACCCTTGACATTCATGCACTTCTCGGCATTGGCAATCTTCACCAAGATCCCGGCCGCCGGCGTGATCGCCGCCTGCGCCGAGGCAGGCACCGCCGCCACCCCGGCGACCGCCACCACCACGGCAGCGACCATCCGGCCGATGGAACTCAACTTCATCACTTCCCCGTTCTCTGAAGGCACTGAAGGTCAGGAAAAAGCCGTGGGGGCATGCGCTGCGAGGGCCCGTCCGAGTCCCCGCAGCAGAGCGCCGGTCTCGCCGAAGTCCAGGCCCGCTCCCTCGAGGTGGATCAGGCACAAGGCGTCGTCGGCCGACGCGGGGCGCAGGTCGGAGGCCAGCCACGCGTCGAGGGCCAGGCCGACCATGCGCTCGGCGTGCCGCTCCGTCTCCGCGGTGACGTCCGGGCCGAGGCCGGCGCCCGCCTCCAGCGGTGGGGTGGCGAGGACGACCGGCGGCAGCCCGTCCCCGGTCCTGTTCGCGAGCACCTGGGCCGTGCCGGGAACCGGTCGCCCGCCGTAGCGATCGCTCGCCAGCGTGTAATGCATGACCAGGGCATCGGCGCCGGGGTCCACCTCGAGGATCGACCCCTGCCGCACTTCCGCGAAGGGAAGATCCGCCAGGGCGTGCGACGCTTCGGCGAACCCGCGCGCCGTGGCCGACGCGACGACGAAGAGCATCCTCAGCACCCGACTCCCGTACTCATTTCCGGCATGATGCGCGGCCGTCCGAGCTTGGACAATGTCTCGTCAGGCAACGCCACACCGCCCTCTTGGACATCGGCGGTGTAGGTCATGCGTGCCAGCGCCGGAATGTCCGCGGTGTTCACCACCGTCCGTGTCATGGTGTACCGCCCTTCCTCGGGAAGCGCGCTGTAGGCACGCTTGGCGTACTCGGCGGCGCCCCGTTCGGTGAAGGCGAAGTACTTGCTCCCGCCGTCCTGGGTGGTGTAGGTCCGGGTCTTCTTGATGCCCCAGAGCTCGGGGTACTTCACCGCGCGCCAGAGGTACTGCTGACCGGGCTCCAGCGGGCCCTGGTTGTGGACCAGGACATTGGCGCCGGCGGTGAAGACGTAGTAGGTGTGCAGCCCGTCGACGGTCAGGTTGTAGACCGTCGCGTCGGCGGTCCAGTGCCGGGTCGCACTCACCTGGACGTACGTCCCGGCCGAGGTCCGGAGCAACGACCCCGGCCTCAGCTTTCCGGCGTCCACCCACCGGCCCAGGTCGGGCGCCCAGAAGGGGTGACCCTCGGTGGCCGTGATCGTGCCGGTCTCGTCGCCCGAGGTCCCGTCCGTGTCCACGGTGAGCTCGACCATCTGCTTGGTGCCGCTGCCGATGATCTGAGCGGTGACCTCACGGGTCTCCGTCCGGCCGGTGGTGGGGTCGGTGGCCAGGACCTTGTCGCCGACCCTGACCTGCTCGATCGGCTTGGTGGTGCCGTCCGCCATGACCACTGCGGTCCCCGCGGCGAAGCTGTTGCGCGGCCACGGGCAGCTGGTCGGCTCCGGGGCCGCGTCGTCGATGGTCTGGCGGGCGCTGGCGCCCGCCGACTCCACGGCTTCGCGGCCGGCCGAGCTTGCCGACCGGTTGGCCAGGGCCTTGCCGACCACGCCGCCGACCTGGCGCGAGCCGAACGACTTCAGCGCGCTGGTCGCCGCCGAGCCGCTCATCGACAGGGCCTCGCGGACGCCGCCGCTGAGCAGGCCGCGGACCGCGCCCGAGACGGCCGAGCCGCCGATCGAGGACAGTGGGCCCATGACGGCGCCGATCGTGCCGCCCAGGAGGGCGTCGGCGGCCATTTCCTTCCAGCCCTTGCCGCCCTCGACCAGGTCGGTGACCAGGGAGCCGACCGCGCCGCCGGCCGCGGCACAAGCGACCGCCCCCACGCCGGTGACGCCGATCAGGGCGCCGCAGCCCACGCCCACCACGGCGCCGGCGATGCCGCCGATGATCTCGGCCTTGTGGTCGACGACCCAGTCGCCGGCCTTCTGGACGCCGGAGACGACCGCGTTTCCGGCTTTGACCGCGCCGGCGTAGAGGTCGGCGGCGGCGGAGCTGAAGTCCTGGACGACGTTGCTGAAGCTCTGCGTCACCGCGGGCAGGGCCGCGGCCACGCTGATGGTGATGGCCTTGAGGCCGGCCTTCAGCTGGTTC
This sequence comes from Symbioplanes lichenis, assembly GCF_030709675.1. GTDB lineage: Bacteria > Actinomycetota > Actinomycetes > Mycobacteriales > Micromonosporaceae > Actinoplanes > Actinoplanes lichenis. The sequence goes on along the minus strand of NZ_JAUZQD010000002.1, from coordinate 356 downwards.
TTGACCGCGTTGCCCAGGCCCTTGAGCGAGACGTGCTGGACGGCCGAGCTGATGGCCGCCTTCGCGCGTTCCTTGACCTGGACCGCGGCCTGATGGATCTGGGCCGCCTTCTGCGCCGCCCAGTTCTGCGCCCGGGCCATGGCCGGCTTGATGTACCGGTCGTAGCTGGCCCGCAGCGCCGTGCCCGCCCGCTGCAGCGCGTGGTACGAGCTCTTGGCCACGTTGACGACCGTGCGCACCACGAAGGACGCCGCCGCGCGGGCCTGGTTGACGAGCCAGCTGCCCGCCGCGACCGTCGCATGGTAGGCGGTCTTGACCACGTTGACAATGGGACTGACGACCGCGCTGACGGCCTT
>NZ_JAUZQD010000019.1 GCF_030709675.1 Symbioplanes lichenis | reverse complement strand
GCGGTGACGGCGGGCGGCGGGCGGTGACGGCGGGCGGCGAGTGGGTCGGTGGCGATGGCTGATATGAGCGCCGGGAGCGGTGGCCGTTGGGAGCGGCCGGGGATGGTGGTTGTCGGGTCAGGTTTGGATCTGGGGGTGGTACTCGTCGGCGGTGAGGCCGAAGGTCCAGGCGACCCCCTCGCGGGCGGTGCGGGTGCGGGGTGGGACTCGGAGCCAGTAGATGCGGTGGGTGCCGTCGGGCTCGGGGGTGGCGTTGACGACCTCGACCATGACGAGGGGCTCGTCGTTGGGGAGGGCCAGGTGCCACAGGGTGCCGGTCTCGTCGGTGTGCTGCTTGTGGGCTCCGGAGTCACGCAGGTAGCGGTCGTAGCCGTAGTGCTCCAGCATCACCCGCCGGATCTCGGCGTTGGGCTCGGCCTTGATGCGGTCGGTGGTGAGGGTGGGGAGCTCGGACGCCAGGGCGGCGGGGATGGGCATGCCGCGCCACGCCCAGAGGTGGTAGCCATCCGGGAACTGCAGAGCCGCCGTCTCGCTGTGCAGGCGGCCCACGTTGTCGCGGGAGAGCATCGTCGGGCGTTCGGTGAGGATCACGGCGTCGGCGAAGGGCCACCACCAGCCGGCCTCCTGGGCCACCGCGGCCAGACCGGCCAGGCTGCCCCGGGCGGAGGACGGACCGTCGCCGAGGAAAGCGGTGGCGGAGAAAGCGGCGGAAGAAGGAGCTGCGGAGGAGGGAGAGAGGGCGGAGAAAGCGGCGGAAGAAGGAGCTGCGGAGGAGGGAGAGAGGGCGGAGGAGGAAGAGGGAGAGGGGGCGGAGGAGGAACCGGGGGAGGGGGAAGGGCGGCCGGCGGCGGTGAGGGTGTCGGCGGCGGCGAAGGTAGCTAGCCAGGCGGCGTCGTGCTGTCCGTAGACGGCGTCGAGGACTGCTCGGGCGGCGGGTGTGGCGAGGGCGGCGGGGAGGTCGGCCAGGTCCTCGCGGAGGCGGGTGCGAAGGCGGGCGGCGATCCGGTCCATGATCAGGGTCCAGGCGCGGCGGCCGGCGGCGGCGGACAGCTGGGCCCAGCCTTCCATGCCGAAGGTGGCCAGGGCGGTGGCGCGAGCCGCGGACCAGGGAGCCGAGCGGACAGCGGTGCGGACCGCGGGGCCGGCGGTCAGGGCGGGATGCCAGCCCTGGCGGCGGAGCTCGGACTCGACATCGCGAACCCACGAGGGAACAGCGCCGGAAAGGGGCGAAGCGCCCTGGGGAGAAGGGGAAGCGAGGAGAGCGGCGGCCACGGCGCCGGCTCGAGGCGAGGAGAGCCAGTAGACGTGGGTGGGCGGCTCGAGGCCGGCGGCGCGGTAGGCGAGGGCGACGGCTTCCTCGGCGGCCGGGCGGTGGGCCGGGCCCGTGGCGAGACCGGCGGCGAGCCACTGGTCCTCGACGGCGGCCGCGGCGGTCTCCTGGGCGGGTGTCAGCTGCATCGCGGCGGCCCTCAGTCCGCGACCGGGCGGTAGGAGCCGGGCACATATTCCCGCTGGCGGACGACGCGGTAGCGGCCCGCGGGCAGGGAGATCGGGCCGTGCTCCTCGTGGGTCACGCGGCCGTGCGACGGGACGTCGATGAACATGCTCTCCGGGTTGTCGCGCTCGGCCGTCAGCGTCAGGCCCGGGCCGCCGACCACGTGGGCGTGACCGGTGGCCTCGCCGCGGGCCAGGACCATGCGGCCGCGGCGGTCACGCGGGACCGGGACCACCTCCGGCGGGATCTCCGGCACCGGAACCATCAGCACGTCACCCTGGCGATACACCGAAACCTCCCGAGAGAAGAAGCGAACACCCGAGACCGTAGACCCGGGGTACGACAGAACAAGAAGCCCTCAAGATCCGGTGCGCACCGCCGACAGTACGACGTGTGGTCAGACGGAGTGGACGCCCCAGCGCGCCCGGCCGAGGCGAAGAGCCGGAACGCCGGGCGCTGGACCACGTCCGCGGCCAAGCCACGTAACGCCGGCAGTTTCGCCCACGCCGTCGCGCCGTGGCGGCATCGGAAGCCCCGTCCGGCCGTACCGGAAATCGCGGATCGGTTGTGGCGCCCGCCGTTGGCGCTCGCGGTTTTCATCTTCGCCGCGTGCGGACCGGTCCACGCCCTCGGGCACACCGATGTCGTCTATTTCGCGGTGCTGATCGGCCTGGCGCTCAGCGCGGTGGCCGTACCTCTGGGAATGGTGGGGTTGAAGCGATGACGCACCGTTCCCTCAACGCGATCCGCGCGATCGCGGCGATTCTCGTGGTCGTCTATCACTTGCGCACCCTGCTTTTCCAGCCCGGAGACGGCTTCCTGTACGCCCTCACCGGTCTCGGCCCGGCCGCGGTGCTCGTGTTCTTCGTCCTCAGCGGTTACTGGGTCGGCGGCAGCGTGATCAATGGTTTCCGCCGCGGCACCTTCACGTGGTCGCGTTACGTGAGCGCTCGCCTGGGCCGCCTCTGGATCGTGCTGATTCCCGCGGTCCTGCTCACCTCAGTTCTCGACCATCTCGGGCTGGCCATGCTCGGGCACACGTCGATCTACGCGGGCGACGCCGCCTACCACGACACCGTGCCGGCGAGCGACCTCGCGGGGCGTCTCGACCCGCTGACGGCGCTGGGCAACGTCACGTTCCTGCAGACAATGGTCGTGCACACGTACGGCACGAACGCCTCGCTGTGGTCGCTCGCCTACGAAGCGGTCTACTACGCCGTGCTTCCGCTGGCCCTGGCGACGTGGCGCGGGACCGGCCGTACCAGATTCGTCAGCGCGGCGATCCTGCTCGCCATCCTCCTGCTCGCCGGCCCGAAGGTGCTCATGTACCTCCCGGTCTGGCTCCTGGGCGCCGCCGCGTCGCAGATCAAGGGCAAGGTGCCGCAGACCGCCCCCGCCCGGGTGGTGGCAGCGGTACTCGTCGTCGCCGCTATGGGAAGCACCTACGCCCACTACAGCAGCATCAATGTCCTCCTCCTGGCCGGAGCGACGACAGCACTCGTGATGACGCTCGCCACAGACATCAAGCGGGACAGCCGCGTCCTCGACGGGCTGAGCCGGTACGCGGAGAGCTCCTACTCGCTCTACGCGATCCACCTGCCGATCGCGGCCATGATCGCCGCGATCCTCACGCCGGACGCCGCCGCCCGCTGGGCCCCCACGCCCGGACACTGGCTGGCCCTGGCCGCCCTCACCGCCGGCCTGACGGTCGCCGGCTGGGCGTTCGCACAGGTCACCGAGCGCCACACCGACAGGCTCCGGCCGGTCCTCACCACGATCTTGCAGGGCAACCGGGCGAGGAGCGCGGCATGAAGCGAATTCTGGGACTGCTGCTCGCAGCCGTCGCCGCACCGATCTTCATGGCTCCGGCCGCCGCCCAGGCCGCCGACGCCGCCGGCTACTCGCTCGCGCCGACGGTGAGCACGACCGTGCTGACCGCGGAGAGCTGCGCGGACGACCCGCTCTGCCTCCCCGCGCCCGAGCCCGCGGGCAACGGCGCCGACGACCGTACGGCGCTCATGGCCGTCGTCGCCAAGGCCGGCGCCCTCGCCACCACGGGCGCCCCGGCCACTGTCTTCCTGCGGCCCGGCGTCTACACCCTCGCCAAGCCGCTCAAGCTGCTCCCCAACGTCAACCTGCGCGGCAGCGGCATCACCGCCACCACATTGGTCACGGCCCCGGACAGCTTCGCCAACTTCAGCTACTCCTTCCTCGTACGCCCGGACGACGCGGCCGCCCCGGTCGACGGCAGCACCTCACTGGTGTCCGACCTCACCGTGAACGGCAACTGCAAGGCGGGCGCGGGGCTCACGACGGATCGCGTGCCCCCGGCGACCTCCTGTGACCACGGCGCGTCGACGAACTCCGGCGGCGGCATCAAGGCCGGCGACCGCTGGACGATCCAGCACGTCCGCTTCACCAACCTCGAGTACTTCAAGCTGTGGATCAACGGCACGACCGGCGTCCGGGTCATTGACAACCGCTGGGACAACCTGGGCGGCGCCGGATCCGGTGACGAGGACAACATCGGTGGCGGCGGCTTCGCCACGGACACGGTCGTCTCGGACAACCAGTTCGACGGCACGATGCTGGGCAACAGCCTCGACGTGGTCAACATGAGCGGCCTGGTCTTCCAGCGGAACACTGTCTTCACCGACCCGGCGATGCTGACCCGCTTCAACCGCGAGGACAACGGCACGGTCTACTTCGAGGCCGTCACCGACTCCGAGATCCGGGACAACACGTTCTACGGCGGTCACATCGTCCTCAAGAGCAACGCCGGTTACAGCCACACGGGCAACAACAAGAACGTCACCAACCCCAAGGGCATCCTGGTACGCAACAACACCATCATCGGTTCCTACGGCTCGGGCATCACCGTGGGCTACACCGACTACACAGACCCGGACGGTTCGCTGGGCACGGGCAACGTGGCCACCGACCCGAACGATCCGAGCACGCACACGCTGTGGACCGGCGGCAACAACGTGATCCAGGACAACACGATCGACCGTCCCGCCGACGCCGGCATCCTGGTGTTCGGTTGCTACGACGCCGCCAAGACGCGCCCCGACACGATCACCGGCAACGTCGTCCGCGACGCCGGCCGCCGCAGCAGCACGGTCAGCACTGGCTGCGGCACGTTCGACGCGGTCGGCATCGGCCTGTCGATCGGCCGCGGCGACAAGGTGTACGGCAACAGCGTCACCGACTCGGCGGCGGCCAAGGGCACCTGGTACGGCGTGCAGCTCGGTTCCCGTACGGCGAAGACGACCCTGAGCAACACGGACCTCAGCGGCGGCGACAACACCAGCACCGGCGTCGTCGTGGGCGCCTACCGCTACGGCGTGGGCTCCCCGGAGACCCCGGTCGGCGACACCGCGTCCCGGACCGGTGGCAGCGCGACGCTCACCTGGCGCGAGTCGACGGCACTGTCGGGCATCCCGGTCGGCGGCTACCGCGTCTACCGCAACGGGACATTGATCGCCGATCTGCCCGCCGGCAGCACCCCGGTCCCCGGCAACCTGTTGTCCGACAACGGCACCGGCTGGACGGCCGGCACCAAGTCGACGACCGTCACGCCGAAGAACGGCATTCTGACCGTGGCCGCGACCGCCGCCGGCACCGCCAGCGCGCAGGGTCCCGTCACCACGGTCACGCCGGGGAAGACGTACACGGCGACTGCGTCTTTCAAGAGTGACAACGTGGGACGCAGGGTGCGCACGGGACTGGTGTGGCTCGACGCGAATGGCACCGCCGTCTCCTCGAAGCTCTACACGTCCAACACCGCGACGTCGGACTCGGCCGACGGGTGGATCACGAGCACTTTCGCGGCCCAGGCGCCGGTGAACGCGGTTTCCGCGCGCGTGCTGACGGTCGTGGAGGGCGTTTCCGCGGGGGAGATTCACTATCAGGGCCGGCTCGGGCTCTCTGCGGGCACGTCCACGCAGTCTTTCGACGATGCCGGCGCGCCTTCTTCGGGCGCTGTGTCGTATCAGGTCGTCGCCTACCGTACGGGGGGCGTTTCGGGCTCCGAACTGTCGTCTCCGGCTGTCCTCACCCTGTCCTGACCTATTTTTTTGTCTCTGGCCGGTCCCCTCGGGGGCCGGCCTTTTTCCTTACACACAGAACTCTACGGCCCGGGTTTCAAGCGAACCTCAAGGCCGGTCAAGGGCAAAGTAAGGAAACGGCGGGACACGCCGATGGTGCTGGTGTGACCATCAACCGTGCGGCGTTCGTGGCCGCGCGGCCCTATCTGATCGTGCTGGCGCTCGACGCGGTGATCGTGAGCCGCTGGTTCCGCACGGGCACGTTCATCGCGACCGGCGACATGGGCGCCTTCATCCGCCGCGGCTGGCTGCCCGAGGTGCTGTGGGCGTGGAACCACCAGACCACCGGCGCCGGATCGGCCGGCTACACCATGTGCCGCTGGCTCGAGTACATCCTGATCTGGATCTGTCACCAGGTCGGCCTCACCGAGTACTCCGCGCAGTGGATGTTCTACACGTGCATCTACGGGCTGGTCGGCTTCGGCATCGCGTACCTGGCCGGGGCCTTCGTCAAAAGCGAGCCGGCCATCGTTGCGGCGGGCGCGTTCGGCCTGCTCAACGGCTTCTTCCTGACCCGGCTGCCGAATCCCCTCAACATCATCTCGGTGGGCTCGGTGGCCTTCATCACCGGCGTCGCGCTCCGCGTGGCGCTGGGCCGCCGCATGCCCGCCCCGATCGCGGGCTTCGCGCTGATCCCGACGTCGTTCCTCAGCTTCAACCCGCCGATGCTGCTGGTCGCGTACGCGTGGGCGGTCGCCGGCACCCCGCTGGTGGCCGCGCTGATCATCGGCCGTGACGGCGCCAAGCGGCTGCTCCTGTGGTTCATCCGCGGGGCGCCCTGGGCGATCGGCCTCAACCTGTGGTGGCTGCTGCCGCTGGCCAACCAGTACGTCGGCGGCGGGGGCGCCACGGCCAACGCCACCTTCACCGACCCCACCAACTGGTCGTGGTCGCAAGTCAACAACCTGCCGCCGAACATTCTCACGATGGTCGCCAACTGGGCGTGGTTCCGGCCGCAGTACCTGCCGTTCGCCGAGGCCCTCGACCAGCCGTACTGGATCTGGATCCGCTATCTGCTGCCCGCGCTGGTGTTCCTCGCGCCACTGCTCGCGCCCAAGCGGCTGCGGCGGCTGGCCTTCGGGCTGATGTTCCTGATCCTCATCTTCGTCTTCCTGGCCAAGGGGCTTCGGCCACCGCTGAACCAGATCAACCTGTTCCTCTACACGTACGCTCCCGGCTTCTGGCTCTTCCGGGAACCAATGAGCAAACTCGGCCAGCTGCTCGTGTCCTTCTTCGGCGTGATGCTGGCGATCGGCGTCGAGGGGCTGCTGGCCCTGCTCCGGACCAAGGTGACGTGGCCGGTTTGGCCCAGGCGGTTGGCGTACGCGGGATCGGCCGTGCCTTTGCTCTTGGTCCTGGCCTATCCGTGGCCGCTCTACACGGGTGCCGTGATGCCGGACGAGCGGCCCACCCAGCCCTCCACGCATGTGCGCGTGGCGGACTACTGGTGGGACGCGGCCGAGCGCATCGACGCCGACCCGCGCCCCGGCAAGGTGCTGGTGCTGCCGCTGGACGACTACTACCAGATGCCCACGACCTGGGGTTTCTTCGGCGTGGACACGATCGCGAACCTGCTCGTCCAGCATCCCGTCGTGCAGCGCAAGCCCGACGGCTACTTCGGTGACGTGCCCGGCTTCAACTCCGACGTGCAGGCAATCGAGACCGCGCTGGTCAGCGGGGATCTGGTGCCCGTGCCGCGGCTGCTCGACGCCCTCGGTGTGAGCACTGTCATCATCCGGCACGACCTGGTCCGCGGGCTGCCGAACCGGTACTTCGCCGACGACCGGGTGCTCTCGGCGGCCATGGCCCGGGTGCCGGGCGCGGAGCTCGACGTCGACGGGACGCTGCAGATCTGGAAGTTCAACGGGGGGACCTCACCCACCGTGCGTACGTATGACCGGGTCCTGGACGTGCCGGCGCGGGCCGATGCCGGGGCCGCCGTGCTCGGGACGGTCGACACGCAGACCGCGGTCCAGGCGCGCGTCGACACCGCCCCCGCTGCCACAAGTCCGCAGGTCGCGACGACCGCCGCCGTTACTCCCGACGTCGTGCACTGGCCGGTGCCGGCGATCGACGAGGGCTCGCCGACCACCACGATCGACGTGCCGGCCGGTAAGTACACGCTCGCGCAGCGGGCCCGCGCCGGGGCCGTGCTGACGCCGATCATCTCGTCGGGCCGGCTCATCCTGCGCGACCCGACCGCGGTCAAGGTCGACGGCAAGACCGTGTCGCAGCGTCCGGATCTGATCGTGCCGCTGCCCGCGGGCAAGAAGATCGAGGCCGTGCAGGCGGGCAGCCGCATCGTGTCCATGGACGGGTGGAGCACCGGCGGCAAGCCCGGTCCCGTGCCGGTGGGCTCGGCCACCGACCTGACGCTCTACACGAAGGCGGAGGATCAGGTTCCCGTCTCGGACTACTACCCGGTCTTCGACTGCAACAACTACGAGCCCCGGCCGCCCGCGCTGCTGCAGCTGACCGAGAAGCGGCTGGGAGCCACGATCCGGCTGCACGCCGCCGACCACGCCGCGTGCACGAAAGTGGTGATCAAGAACGCCCAGCCCGGCGACACGTACCGGATCCGCCTGCAGTACCGGCACATCGCCGGCACCCGGCCGCAGATCTGCATCTTCCAGTCCGGCTCGTCCGGCTGCGAACTGGCGCCGCGCGCGATTCTCGACGACGAATGGGCCTCCTACGAACGCATTCTCACGCTCGACGGCGTCGCCGGGGATCTGCAAGTCATCCTGCACGCCGACGCGGGCGAGCGGTTCAGCCCGGCCACGGTCACCGAATATCGCAACCTGACCGTGGAAACGCTGTCCGCCTCCGAGCCGCAGGAGATCTGGCCGCAGCCCATTGCCGACGTGACCGTTCCCTTGACGGCCGGCCGGCACGAGTTGCGCGTCGACGGCGGTTTGTCGGGCTCGGTGCTGGCGCCTTTCGAGCCGCTCGAGGACTGTTTCCGCTACGACGACGAGACCGCCGACGAGGCCGGACTCGGCGCCGAGTCGCAGATCGGGGCCGACGGGGAAACGACGTACACCCTCAGTGCCGTGCGCCACCTCGCGTGCATCGGCGCGCAAGCCGATGTGGGGGCGTCGTCACTTTACGAATACTCGATGGAGGCGCGCAGCGTCGCCGTCCGCAATCCGAAGTTCTGCTATTTCCTGCGCGGGCCGGACCTGTGCCGCACGATGCCGTCCGTCGCGGTCTGGGACGGGTGGACCAGTTATCAGGCGCTGGTGCCGCCCGACCCCAACGCGGTGGAGACCCGCGTCTATCTGTACGGGCTCCGTGACCTCAAGGGCGTGCAACAGTCCCAGGTCGAATATCGCAAGGTGAAGTTGCGCCCCCTGTCGACGCCCTCGGCGATCGTCATGGTCCGGCAGGAACCCGTTTCTTCGACCGCCGCCGTCGCCTGGGACAAGAACAACCCCACCCAATACTCCGGTACGGTCACCAGCGCCGGACCGACGGCGGTCGCGCTCGCCGAGAATGCGGCGCCGGGGTGGATCCTGACCGGCATCGACGGCGCCGAGAAGGTGACGCTGCAGGGCTACATGAACGGCTGGCTGCTTCCGGCCGGTGGCGATTTCACGATGCGCTACACGCCGGCGAAGCTCTCGCGCTACGCGCTCTACATCTTCCCGGTGACCATCGTGGCGTCGCTTTTGTGCATGTATCTCGTGCGGCTGCCTCCCGGGCGGCCCGCGATCTGGGTCATGCGGCACCGGCGCAAGTGGCGGATCGAGCTGCTGTGGGCGCGGCGGCCGCGGCCGGTGCGCTGGGTCTTCGGTCGTCTCCGCCGGCGGCTTCCCCGGCGGTTCGCATGAAACGCCGCCGCCGCTTGCTCGCTTTGATCGCCGCGGTGGTGGTCATTGTGCTGGTCGTGCTGTGGCTGCTCAGCCGGTGCACGGCCGGGCCGTCGACCGTGCGGGTGGCCGCTGTCGGGGACATGGTGTGTGACCCGGCCGACCCGAACTTCGCCAACACCGCGCGGGACAAGGGCGACAACTGCCGCCACGGGGCGGTGTCGGACCTGGCGGTGGCGCTGCAACCGGCCGTCTTCCTGGGGCTCGGCGACTTCCAGTACGAGCTGCCGAAGGCGGCCGCGTACCGCAGCGTGTACCAGCAGAGCTACGGCCGGCTGTACGCGAAGACGATCCCTGTCTTCGGGAACCAGGAGTACAAGGTCCAGGACGCCAACACGTTCACCGACTACTTCGGGAGCCGCATCCTCGACCCCAAGGGCTACTGGTCGCAGGAGGTCGGGCGGTGGCATGTGGTCGTACTCAACTCGAACTGCGCGGCCGTGGCGGGCGGGTGCGGGACCGGATCGCCGCAGCAGGAGTGGCTCTCCCACGATCTCCAGGCCAACGGGCGCAAGTGCGTGCTCGCCGCGTGGCATCACCCGCGCTGGTCGACGGGCATCGCCGGGCACGACCCGCGCACCGCGGACCTCTACCAGACCCTGTACGACCACGGCGTCGAGCTGGTGCTGTCGGGCCACGACGCCGATTACGAGCGCTTCGGCCCGCTCGACCCGGCCGGCAAGCCCGACGACAAGGGCGTCCGGCAATTCGTCATCGGTACGGGAGGACAGGCGCATTACCGCCCGGTCGAATCAGCCGCCGCGCCGGCCGGCGAATTCGCCGACTACGACCATCACGGCGTGCTCGAGCTGAACCTGGCGCCGGACTCGTACGACTGGAAATTTCACGTCCTGGAAGGCGAGAGCCCGGCCGAAGACGCCGGCCGGGCATCGTGCCACTGAGTGCTCTATTCCTCGGGCTCGTCCGGGAGCGCCGTGGCCAGCTTGGTCTGCAGGTGCCGGTTGTGCCGGGGCTCCTGCCGCACCTTCGACTCGTCCAGCTTGCGCCGCAGGTCGTCCCGGCAATCGTTGAGGGCCGCGTGCAGATCCTCCTCGGACGAGGTGGTCACGATCTTCGTCCGGCCGGCGATCCAGCACTCGAGGGTGACCTTCTGCCCCTTCGCGGCCCGGTCCTTGACGGAGACTTCCAGCTCCGTCGTGTCGGCCGGGAAAGCGGCGAGCCTGGCATCGAGCGTGGAGAACTGCTCGGCGATCCAGACACGGTCACCCTGTGAGAAACCGGCCCCGGCCCGGAGGCACAGCTCCACGGTGGCCGGGTCAGTTGCGACACTCATGCGATTCTCCCTTCGTTGGGTGATCCGTTCCGTACCCTTTCTGGGCCCCGCTGAACCGATCCCGCGCCACCAACGTGTCAAGGGCGGAGGTGGCTCATGGCAGACGGGGTGCGCATCGAGACCGGCCAGGTGGCCGAGGTCGCGTCGAAGCTGGCAGCGGACGCCGACGAGGGCTTCGCCTCCGCCGTCGCCCGCAGCGCGACCCTCCACGCCCACGGCGTCGTCTTCGGCGCGGCCGTCCCGGGCGGCACGATGCTGGCGGCCAAGGAAAGGTACGCGCGGGCGCTCGCCTACACGGACGCCAACCTGCGGGCGTACCGTCGGATGGCCGCCCTGCTCGCCGCGCAGGCGGATCAGGTTGTCCGGGACCTCGGCGCGGCCGACCGGATCTCCGCGCAGTCCCAGCAGCGCCTCGCCGACCTTCTGGGGCAGTCATGACCGACTGGGCCGCCTACAACCTCCCGGCCATCTGGACCATGCTGCGCCGCGAGGACACCTGCACGGCCAGCGACCGGGTGGCCAACTGGGAGGCGCTGGCCGGCGACGTGCGGGAACAGCTGGCCCGGCTGCGGGCGGCGCGCGACCGGCTGGCCGAGGCGTGGCCGCCGGGGGAGAACGCGTCGGCCCGGGCGTACCTCGATCGGATGGACCTGGTCGCGGCGTCGATGCAGGAGACATTGACGCGGGCGGAGGACATTCGCGCCGGGTTGCGGGGGATCGTGGAGGCGCTGGGGGAGGCGCAGGCGGCCGTGCGGCCGCTGGCGGAGGAGCGGGCGGTGGCGAGCACGGATTTGATCCCGCGCTGGGCGGACCATGCCGAGGACGAGTACGACGCCAAGGCCCGGGCCGCGATGCAGCGCGCGGAGGCCGCGGTCGCCGACCACACCGCCCAGCTCGAACCGCCCCGCCTCTTCGAGGTCCGCGACGACCTGGGTGGTCTGGGCGGCGACTTCGATCCGGTGGCGCCCGGAGGTGGTGCCGCTCTTCCGGTGCCTGTTCCTGTGCCGCACAACCCGCCGGAGCCGTCAGCCGGGGTGTCGCCCGTCGCGGGGGCGGAGGCGGGTCTGGCCGGCATCTCGGCCGGGGTGCCGCCTGCGGGAAACGGGCCGGCCCCCGTGCTGCCGTCGCCGGGTACCTCGGGGGGTGCGCTGCCCGGCTCGGTCATCGGTGCGGCCGGGGTGATAGGGGCAGCGGGAATCATCGGCGGTGCTGCCGGCGCGGCGGGTGGGTTGGGTGCGATCTTCGCGCCGTCCCGGCGAGGCGGGTCCGGAGGGGTGACGCCGCCGGGCCGGGATTCGACGGGCGGCCGTCCGCCGGGAGGACTGACGCCGGCCGGCTCGCGAACCGGACTCGCGGCGGCGGCCGGCCCGGCTCCGGCGCAACCGATCCCGCCGATGACCGGCGGCCGCCGCCCGAGTCACTCCGCGCCGGACGCGCCCGCGGCGGACGGTGGCGTGGCGGACGAGATCTGGGAAGTCCGCGAGGGCGTCGCACCGATCATTCGGCCGTCCCGGCGGCGAGCGCGGCACGACCCGGGCCCCGGTGTCATCGGAGGCGCCGCTTGATTGGATCCCGCCTCGCCGCTTGCGTCGCCTCGGTGCTGGTGCTCACCGCAGCTCCCGTGCAAGGGGCGGAACCGGCGTGGGCGGCCGACGGTGTCCGCGCGGCGCAATGGCACCTGGCCGCGGTCGACGCCGGGAAAGCGCACCGGATCAGCCTCGGTGCAGGGGTGACTGTCGCCCTCGTCGACACCGGGGTCGAAGCCGGTCACGACGATCTGGCCGGTGCCGTGCTGCCGGGCGTGGACCTCTTCCCCGATCCGCTGGGCGACGGCCGGGACGACATCGACGGGCACGGGACCGAGATGGCCGGGATCATCGCGGGCCGGGGGCACGGCGGCCGGACAGGAGTGCTCGGGATCGCGCCGGCCGCGATGATCCTGCCGATCCGGGGGCCCATCAAAAACATGGCGACCTCCGAGTTCCTGACGCGGGCGGTGGCTTTTGCGCGGGAGCGGGGCGCGGGGGTCGTGAACATGTCGTTCGGGACGGGGGACACCGACGTTTTGCGGGCTGCGGTGCGGGCGGCGGTGGCGGCGGACATGGTGGTGGTGGCGGCTTCGGGGAATGTGGGGAGTGGGGCCGGGGAGTTTCCAGGGCGGTATCCGGAGGTTGTCACGGTCGGGGCGGTGGGGCGTACGGGGAAGGTGGCGCATTTTTCTGTTACCGGGCCTCAGGTCGATCTCACCGCGCCCGGGGTGGACATTGTCACGACCGGGATCGGGCGGACCGGGTACTACCGGGGGAGCGGGACCAGTGAGGCGACCGCCGTGGTCAGTGGGGCGGCGGCGCTGGTGCGGGCGGCGTATCCGGAGCTCAACGCGGCCGAGGTGGTGCGGCGGTTGACCGTGACCGCTGCGGATGCGGGGCGGCCGGGGCGGGACGACACGTACGGGTTCGGGCGGCTCGATCTCGTGCGGGCACTCACCGCTGATGTGCCGCGGCTTGACCGGCAGAAGCCACAAATCGCCACCGTGCGGCCGACGGCGGAGACTGCGGCGGGTCCGGCCCCGAAACGGGTTCCGCCGCTCGTGGTGACTGGGATCGCGGCGGCGGCCGTGGTACTGGCCGGGGCCGTGATTGTGGTTGTGATGCTGGCCCGGCGCCGGGATTGACATCTAAGGTCGTAAATATGATTCTGCGGGCGGCGGTTGCCGCGTTGTTAGCGTTCGTGCCCATGAGTGCTGTTCCGGACCAGCCGACCGCCGAGGCCGGCAACCCCTTCGTCGACGGCTGGTACGCCGATCCCGACGTCGCCGTCTACGACGGGCGCTACTGGGTCTATCCGACCTCCTCGCGCCCCTATGACGAGCAGACCTATCTCGACGCGTTCTCCTCGGACGACCTGGTCCACTGGACGAAACACCCCAACATTCTCACCACGGCCAATGTCTCGTGGGCCCGGCGCGCGGTGTGGGCCCCGGCGCCGGTGGCGCGCAACGGGAAGTACTACTTGTTCTTCGGCGCCAACGACATTCAGAGCGACGCCGAGCTCGGTGGCATCGGGGTCGCCGTGGCCGACAAGCCCGAGGGCCCCTACGTCGACGCGATCGGCGCGCCGCTGATCGACCGATTCATCAACGGGGCCCAGCCCATCGACCAGGACGTGTTTGTCGACGACGACGGGCAGGCCTATCTGTTCTACGGCGGCTGGGGTCATGCCAACGTTGTCAGGCTCAGTGACGACCTCACGAGCACGGTCGGCGACTTCCGGGAAATCACCCCGGCGAACTACACGGAGGGCTCGCAGGTCTTCCAACGGAACGGCAAGTACTACCTGATGTGGTCCGAGGGCGGCTGGACCGGCCCCGACTATTCGGTGTCCTATGCGATGGCGGACAGCGTGCTGGGGCCGTACACGAAAATGGGTAAGGTCCTCACGCAGGACCCGGCGGTGGCCAAGGGATCCGGCCACAACGGCGTCCTCAATGTCCCGGGCACCGACATCTGGTACCTCGTCTATCATCGGCGCCCGCTCAGCGAGACCGACGCCAATCACCGGCAGCTCGCCTACGACCGCATGACGTTCGCCCCGGACGGCACGATCAACCCCGTCACCATGGGCGTACGCGACAATTTCGCCGACGGCAACGCGAACGGCTGGAGAACGTACGGCTCGTCGTGGTCCGCGACGGACGGCACCTATCGGGCGACCGCCTCGGCCGGGGGCAAGGCATTGCTCGACACCAATTTCGGTGACCTGACCTACGACGCCGACGTCACTCTCACGTCCGGATCCGGCGACGCGGGTGTGGTGTTCCGAGTGACTCAGCCCGCGATCGGCACCGACAGTTATCGCGGCTATTACGCCGGGATCAGCGCCGCGGGCCGGCTCGTGCTCGGCCGCGCCAATTACGGCTGGACGCAGCTCGCGGCGGTGCCCCTCGCCGTCACGCCCGGCCGGCGATACCACATGCGGGTCGAGGCCAGAGGACCGCAGATCACCGTGTACGCCGACAATGTGCGCCTGGACGCGACGGACGCGACTTTCACCACGGGTGCCACGGGCGTGCGCGTTTTCCAAGCGGCCGCGGGCTTCGACAACATCAGCGTCGCCAAGGCGGCCGCGGCGAATTGAGCGGGACGGGCAGGGCGTGGGCCGTCCCCGCGCGCAGCCCGTCCAGCGCCGGCGCCAGTGACCGTCGCCACGCCTCCGGCGCGATCCCGGCCGCTTCGAGCCTGAGGTTCATCTCCTGTTCAAGCGGCCGGGGCAGCGTACGCGGAATGGAAGTGTGGTGGTTGACACCCGGTCAGGGTGCGGAGGCGCGCACCGTCGCGGAGCTGCCGGAGCTGCTGCGCCGGGAGGACGGCTTCGTCTGGGTCGACGTGGCGCACTGCTGGCCCGGTGACGCCCAGGTGCTGCGGGACGTCTTCGGCTTCCACGCGCTCGCGGTGCAGGACTGCGTCAAACGCAATCAAGTGCCCAAGGTTCACGCGTACGCGGACCATGTCTTCGTCGTTCTCCACGCCCCCGAACGCGGGCGCAACGGGCACGTCCACTACGTCGAACTGGACCAGTTCGTGGGGCCGAACTACGTGGTCACCGTGCACGGGCCGACCAACGAGGCCGTGGGGCTGGAACGGTCGCTCGCCGACACCGCCGCGGTCCGGCACCGGGTCGAGAGCGGGCGCTTCCGGCCGGCGTCGCCGTCCGAGCTGTCGTACGCGATCGTGTCGACCCTGGCCCGGCGTCAGGAAGCGTTCGTCGAGCAGCAGACCGGCGAGGTCTGGCGGCTGGAACAGACCGTCAGCAGCGGGCACCTCGGCGACCCGGAGAAGTTCCTCGAGGAGATGTTCCGGGCGCGGCACGGCCTGGTGACCGGGCGCACCATGGCGGTCGCCGCCGAGCGCCTGGCCGTGATCGCGGTCATCACGCTGCCGGTCACGGCCCTGTCCTCCATCTACGGCATGAACCTGATCGTCAACGACAGCACCCACGTCGGCCAGCTCGTCCCGGTCCTCCTCGTCATGCTGGCCATGTCGGTGTGCCTGCTCATCTGGGCCAGGCGCCAGGGCTGGTGGTGAGATCGGAGGATGTACAGGGGCGACTTTCACGTGCACTCGCGACGCTCGCACGGCGGCGAGCTGACTCCAGAACAGCTCATCGCGGCGGCTCGCGCGAGCGGACTCGACTTCATCGCCGTCACCGAGCACAACACCATCGCCGGGTACGACGAGTGGGCGCCACTCTCCGGCGATCTGCTCGTCATCCCGGGCCAGGAGGTCGTCACCGAGACGGGTCACTGGCTGGCGCTCGGCCTCCGCGGCAACGACGTCGACCAGGTTCTTCGAGCCGGCGGTCTCCGCGTGGTGGCACACCCCTGCGCGCCGTATCCTTCCGGTACCTTCGAGCATTCGTACGAGGGATTCGATCTCGTCGAGGTCTGGAACGGGCCCTGGACCTCGGACCTCCCGTGGCAGGCGGACAACGAGTCGGCCCTGGCCGGGTGGGCCCGCGACCTGGTCACCGGGGTCGAGCGGGGGCGGTGGCGGCCGGCGCTCGGCAACAGCGACGCACACCTGCACGGTCAGATCGGCACTCCCCACACCGTGGTGCTGACCGATGAGCTGAGCCGGGATGCTGTGCTGGCCGCCGTTCGCGCGGGGCACTGCTGGATCGCCGAGTCGGCCGGCGTCGGGCTCTCCTTCGCCGCCGCCGCCGGTGGTCGAACAGCTCAGATCGGCGAGCGCCTGGAGACGGGCGGGGAGGACGTCGCGGTGAGGGCGGAGGTGAGCGGGGTGCCGTCCGGAACGGTGACTTTTCATACGGGACGCGGTGTGGCGTACCAGGCGGAGCTGTCGTCCGAGGGCAGCGGGACGATCACGTGGTCGCTCCGCGACGGACGGCCCGGGTTCGTGCGGGTCGAGGTTCGCCATCCCGGCGGGGGCATGGCCGCGCTCACCAATCCGATCGCGCTGGACTGAGGCGGCTCCTCACGACCACGCGCGGAGGGGATCAAACGGACGGACGGCGACGCGGGGGCGATCAGAGACGCGCTGAGGTGACCGTACGGTCGTCGAGCTCGTCCTCCCACAACCGGCGCAGAACCGTGGGGACGCCGGTGCGCAGCTGGTCGCGTACCAGGTCAAGCTCGTCCGCAGTGAGCTCGACCGCCGGGAAGGCCCGCCCGACCGCCTGGCCGAACGCCGACCCGCGCCGCGCCAGCTCCGGAGCCGCGGCGACATAGGCGGCGATGTACGGGGTGGCGAGGTCGCGCTGGGACCAGAGGCCCGTGGCCAGGGCGCGGAAGCGGCGCACGGACACCGTGGGATCCGTCATCGCGGCCCAGGCCCCGGCCTTCGCGTCGGGGTGCGGGCGGGCGGCCAGGGCGGTGGCGGCGCCGAGGTCGCCTGCGGTCGTGCCGTCGCGCAGCCGTTCGGCCTCGATCGCGGCGGCGTCGAGAGCACCCAGCGTGGCCAGGCGATGGACGACGGACCAGCGGAGCTGGGGGTCGAGCGGCAGCCCGTGGTCGGTGGCGCCGGTGTCGAGCCAGCGGCGGAGCAGGGCGGTGTCGGTCGTGGAGCGGGCCAGTCCGCGCGCCCGGGGGACGTCGGAGGCGTTCGCGCAGGCCGCGGCGATGCGGTCGAGGGCGGCCGGCGTGACGTGACGGAAGGCGCGGTCGAGGGCGGCGGTCACCAGTGTGGAGGACGGCTCGTGCGGGAGGTGCCGGGCCAGCAGGTCGAGGTCGAGCAGCTCGGCCCACAGCACCGCGCGGACGAGCGGGTCGGCCACCTCGGTCAGGCCGGCTTCGAGCACATCCCGGGAGTACGCGTCGAGGTCGAGCCGCGCGAAGGTCTCGCCGCCGGCGTTGGGCACGACGACGAGTCCCGCGAACTCCGGCAGGGCGACGGGCTCGTCCTCGAGATCGACGAGCCGGGTGGCGACCGGCTGCAGCGACGGGGTGTACGCCGCCACGGTGAACCGGTGCGGCCGGATCCCCGAGCGGGTCAGCACCGGCACGTCACCTTCGCGGGAGACAGTGATCGTGTCGTGGCCGGACTGCCGGAGCCAGACCCTGGCCCACGTACGCACGTCGCGCGGCGAGGCGGCGTCCAGTGCGGACACCAGATCCTCCAGCGTGGCGTTGGCGAAGCGGTGCCGGGTGAGATGCGCGTTGACGCCGGCCAGGAAGTCCGGCTCGCCGAGCCACGTGACGAGCTGGCGG
This sequence comes from Symbioplanes lichenis, assembly GCF_030709675.1. Taxonomy (GTDB): domain Bacteria; phylum Actinomycetota; class Actinomycetes; order Mycobacteriales; family Micromonosporaceae; genus Actinoplanes; species Actinoplanes lichenis. Next base: position 181,511 of record NZ_JAUZQD010000019.1, on the reverse strand, counting down.
AGGACGGCGTTGCCCTTCCCGTACGAGATCTCGTCGAAGATGGTCGTCGCGGTGCCCACGTCCGGGACGTCCTCGGTGAAGGGCGCCACGGGGTGCGTCGACCGGCGCCGGTCGGCCCGGTAGGCGCCCGGTTTCCGCTGCGCCTCGAAGGCGACCCGGTCGCCGTGGGTCTCGTACCCCATGTAGTCGGCGAACGACTCGTTGAGCCACATGTCCTCCCACCACAGCGGCGTGACGAGGTCGCCGAACCACATGTGCGCCATCTCGTGGGCGATGACCATGGCACGCTCGCGGCGCTCGTCGTCGGTGATACGTCCGCGCGGCAGCTTGGCCTCGTTGACCGTGACGCAGCCCGGGTTCTCCATCGCGCCCCAGTTGAGCTCGGGCACGAAGACCTGGTCGTACCGGCCGAACGCGTACGGCTCGGTGAAGATCCGCGCGTAGTGGTCGAAGCACTCCTCGGTCACCCGGCGCAGCTCGGCGGCGTCCCGCTCCAGCTCCGCCGCGAGCGAGCGGCGGGCGTGCCAGCCCATGGGCACGCCGCGGTGCTCCCAGCGGATCGAGTGGTAGGGCCCGGCCACGACCACGAACTGATTGCAGGGAATCCTGGCCGGGCCGGAATTGGACAGGACGGTCCAGGCCGGGTCGGCCGTCACCGTCACCGTGACGGACGCCTTGAGATCCATCTGATCGAAGCACGCGAACAGCCGCTGCGTGATGTCCAGCCCGAGGTACGCGCCGACATACCGCTCGCCGTCCACCGGATCGGTGAAGGTGTGCATCCCCTCGCCGTCGGTCACATAGGACAGCCGCGCGTCCACGACCACCTCGTGCCGGCCCGGCGCCAGACCGTCCAGCGAGATCCGCTTCCCGTCGTACGCGGCCGGCGCGCACGCCCCGTCGACGGTGACGACGAGCTCCGAAGCCCGGTGCAACTCGAGGAACGTGTCACCGCCCGTGGTCCGGAACCGCACGGTCACCCGGCTGCGGAAGAACTCCGCCGACGTGACATCGAGCGCCAGCTCGTACGAGACGTCGTCCAGCATGGCGGCCCGGGCGCGAGCCTCGTCCAGAGTCAGCGACATGCCTACAAGTCATAGCCGGTCTCGGCCAGCCTGAGCCAGCGCTCGACGTCGGCGGGGCCGTGGTGGCGGATCGCCCAGTCGGTGAGGCGGATGCCCATGTGGGCCCAGGACAGGCGCAACACCTGCGGGGGTACGGCGGCTCGCAGTCGCGCGTCGAGCTCGGCGGCCAGGGCCGGGGCGTGTCCGGTCCACGACGGCGGGCGGGCGGCCGGGCAGCCGGGACTGCACAGCGACGTTCCGGCCCAGGACCTCAGCCATCAGCTGATAGTCGGCCACGGGAAGCCCGGCGGCGCGCGCTGTCGCGAGGATGGGCTGCGCGGCGGCCGTACCTTCGGTCAGCACTGCCGCACGCCCGTCCGGGTGCCGCACGTACGCCGCGCCGACCTCCCCGCCGGGGCACGGGCCCTCGTAGGTCAGGCCCAGCCGGGCGGCGATCTCCTCGACCGGCAGCCGGGTCATCGCTGCTTGCGCTGGCGGGCGGCTTCGTAGAGGGCGACCGTGCCGGCGGCTGCGGCGTTCAGCGAGCTGGCCGCGCCGGTGATCGGGATGCGGACGATCGCGTCGCAGGCGTCGCGCCAGGCGGTGCTCAGGCCGTGCGTCTCGTTGCCGACGGCGAGCAGGGTCGGGCCGGTGAGATCGTGGTCGGCGATGTCGTCCGGCCCACGCTCGTCGGTTCCCACGACCTGCATCGGTACGTCCAGAGCGCCCGCCCAGTCGAGCACCTCCCGATGGCTCGGCACGCGCACGACGGGCAGCGCGAACAGCGAACCGGTGCTCGCCCGGACACTCCGCGGGTCGTACGGGTCGGCGGCGTGTCCCGTCACGATCAGCCCGGTCGCCCCGAACGCGTCGGCCGAGCGGAGCAGCGTGCCGATGTTGCCGGGCGTCGCCGGGCGGTCGAAGACGACGATCAGCTGCTGGGGGCGTACCGGAATGCGGGAAAGCTCGTCACCCGGGAGCGCGACCACCGCGAGCAGCTCGGGTGCCTCCTCGTCCTTGCCCCCGAGCTCGGCCATCAGCTCGGCCGCGACCAGCGCCCGCGGCGCCCCGGACGTCTCGGTCAGCTCCCGCGCCCACCGCGACAGGCCGCCGCCGTCCGACACCAGCAGCGTCCGGATCTCCCACCCGAACTCCACCGCCAGCGAGATCGGCCGCACCCCCTGCACGACGAACTCCCCGGCCCGCTGCCGCTTCGTCCGGTTGCCGAGCAGTGCCTGCCACTGCTGGAAGGTCGCGTTCCGCGTGGTGATCCTCGGTGTCCTGGGCACGCCGACCGACATTACGGCCCCGCGCGGCCCGCGCCCGAGCCGCCCCGGTCAGTCGGTCGCTCGTTCCGCGGTCTGCGTGACTCCCTCCTGCCGCAGCTCCAGGACCCCGGGCCGGGGGAACCGCACGCCGAGGTCGAGCCCCGGGTACAGGTAGCTGCCGTCCGGCTGGGCCCTCAGCACCACCGGCGCCTGACCCGCCGCCGCCACGGTCACCTGCCCGCCGGTGACCGCGACGTCGACCGGATAGTCGTCGCGCAGCAGGTAGCGGCCCGCCGCCGGCACCTCGTCGACGCGCGCGGCGTACCGGCGGTCGGCGGCCTCCCGGATCGTGGCCAGCAGCTCCCAGCCGTCCTCGGAGTTGGTCATGGCAGCGACTGCGGTGCCGCTCCCGGGCCACACGTACGAGAAACAGGTGTAGCCGACGTTCTGCCCGGTGTGCCCCAGACGCCCGTCGCCGGCCTGGACGCCGAGCCCGTACCCGCTGCCGGGAAGCTGGGGCCGGCTCATCTCGACGGCCAGCTCCCGGCCGAGCAGCGGGGAGTCGCCGGTTGCCGCCCGCGCGATCTCGAGGTCGAGCCGCAGCAGGTCGGACGGTGTGCTCCACAGTCCGGCCGCCGCCAGCTCCGGCTGCACCCGCCAGCCGCCGGGAACCTCGGTGCCCACACCGTGATGCCCCCGGGCCGCCGGCTGCCCTCGCCGATGCGGGAAGCCCTGATCGAAGCTGCTGTCCGCCATGCCCAGCGGGGTCAGCACCCGCTCCCGCATGAACTCCTCGAACGGGAGCCCGGTCGCCTCCACCATCACCTGCTGGAGTACGGAATAGTGGCTCCCGGCGTAGCGGAAGCGGCTGCCCGGCAACAGCGCCGACCGCACCGGTGGCGTGGTCGCGTGGCCGCTGCCCTCCAGCACCTCCACCAGCGACGGCACCCGATCCGCCGGATAACCCCTGTACCAGCCCGGGGTCAGCCCCGCCGTGTGCGCCAGCAGCTGCCGCACCGTGACCCGGGCCCGCCGCCCCTCCCCGTCGACCAGCCGCCACGACGTCACATAGTCGCCGACGTCCCCGTCCAGCTCCAGCACCCCGTCCTGCACCAGAAGCAGGGCGCCGAACGCCGCAACATGCTTACTGATCGAACAAGCCGCGAACACCGTGCCCGCGTCCACCGCCGCCGGCGCCGCGCCACCCGTGATCCCGTAACCGGCCGTCCACACGTGTCCGCTCAGGTCCCCGACGGCAACACTGACCCCCGGCACCTGGTAGGCGTCCATCAGCCCGGGCACTTCCGCAAGATCCAGCACGTCCTGCACCGTACCGATCGCTACAACTGGCAGTGCTCGTGGTCGTCGTGGCTCGCAGCGATGTCGTCCGCTGCGAACTCCACCCGCTGGGTCAGAACCTTCGTCAACCGTTCCCTGAACCAGTCCACCCGGACCCCGCTCGGTGCAGCCACCACCAGCACGAATTGTGCATCGACCAGAGGCCTCGCCTTGACCGGATGCGACGTGCGGGTCGTCTCCAGCAGCACAGCGACACGCTTACTGCTGTCGGCCAGCGCCGACCCGAGAAGCTGATCGACGCGCTGATGAGAGAGCCCGAGAAGATGGGCGACCTCTCGGAGCGAGAAGCCCTCCGCGGTCAGAGCCCGGGCCGCCGCGACCGCGCGCTCCTGCCACAGGACCTGAGCGGCGTCGAGCCAGGCGCGAGCACCGGCGGCGTCGTCCAGCAACTGCCCGGCACCGGTCGGCAAGCCGTAGTCGAAGCGAACCTCGAACTCTTCTTCGTCCTCGTCCAGGATGGTAGCGATCAGGTCCCGCGCCATCTCCTCGATCTTGGCCAGCGACTTCGCCTGAGTGAGCGCGTTCAACGGGGACCGATCTGCGCCGTCACTGGCATCGGTCACCCGCGCCAGCCACCAGCCGTCGTCCTTCCACGCCTTCACCTGGTAAGTCGGCTTCATCGGTCCAGCCACCCCTTCCCGGGAAACGGCTCGAACGTCGCTTCGATCGAACGCGCCACCACCGGCGACAGGTCACCCGGATGCTGCGGGACGGTGGTCTGCGCGAGCAGGTCGCCGCCGCCGTCGTAGAGGCCGATCATTTTGTGCGACCCCTTGCCCCGGCGCCGGCCGTTACGTCCTGGCACCTCAGCGACGCTCCAGGCCGCGTTCGCCCGTCGAGCCGCCTTCCGGAGGAGCCTTTCCACCTGGCTAACTGTTCTCGCCCCTTGAACCACCGCACTTGTCTACCTTAATAGACAGCTGCTGTCTAATCCACTAGACAGTTAGCCATCCCAGTCTCGGACAGCCGCACCGACATGGCGAGCCTGACCGGCGGGAGCCGGCCGAGGTAGGGGGTGTCGTTGGCGGTCAGGCCGCGCCTGGCCGGTGTGAACAGCGGACCGCCGCACGCCGTGCGTGGTGCAATCAACAGATGCGCGTGACTCTGGACGCCGAGGCCGATGCGGCGTATGTGGAGCTGGCCGCCGCCGAGCACCGCTCCGTCGAGAATGTCACCGTCGAGCGCCCGGACGGCATGATCGTGCTCGACTTCGACGCCGGCGGCCGTCTCCTGGGCGTCGAGGTCCTCGGCGCCCAGCTGCTTCTCCCCGAAGAAGCTCTGGCCGGCGCCGACCCGCTCTGACCGCGACCACTCCCTTTCATCCTCGCCGCGACGCGGTCAGTTCTCGTCGTACCCGGGCGGTATCTTGCTGCCGCATCCGGCGAGCGGGAGGAAAGCACATGCTGGCGCAGGAAACGCCCGTAGGGTCGCAGGGGTGACGCGTACGGATGAGCTGGCGGCTTTTGCCGTGGCGGCGGTGCCGGTTTTCGCGGGGCGGCTGGCTGGTGGGCCGGCCGGAGTGCTCGGGCGACTCGGCGTTCCCGACGAGACCCGCCCCCACGGGGCGGCCCAGGCGAGGGAGCCGGTGTCCGGCCTGCGGTCGCTGGGCCCGCTGCTGCCCGAGCGGCTGCTGGGGGCGCTCGAGCTGACGATCGCGGCGTACGACTGGGCCGCGGCGCCGGTCGTGCTGGACGACCTGCCGCCCGCGCCGCCGGAGTTCCGTTATGCGACGGTCACCTTGAGCGGGAGCCGGGACAGCGAGGTCGTGCCGGCCGTCTCGCTGCTCGACTCGTATCGGAGGGGCATCAGCGATCGGACGCTGGCGCTGGTCCGCGAGCTGGCCGCCCACCCGGCGACCGCGCCCGTGCTGACGGTTCCGGCGGAGGTCGAGGACGAGGACGCGGTCGCGGCCGCTCATGGCGCCGCCTACCTCGGACTGGCCCTGGCCGTCGCCGGCGCCGTCGTGCGTCAGGCCGGAGCCGGGGCCATGCTCGACGAGACGGCGGCGATCGTCGGTCTGGCCGCCGGATCGGCCGCGCTGCTGCTGCGCGAGGTGCCCATGCCGGCCCAGTACGACCGGGCGCTGCTGGCCAAGCGCCGGGCGGAATACCGGCCCGGCCACTCGTCGGCTCACGTGGCCGTGTCCGGCCACCGTTTCGGGCTGCTCGAAGACGACTTCCCGGAGTGGGCCGACTTCGGTGGCACCGGCCTGGCGGCGGTGACCGCCGGTGGCGTCGTGGTTCGCACCGGCATCGCCGACGGTCACGTCCCCGTGCAGGTCGCCGTGCTGACCGAAGCGCCACCGGAGCTCGAGGACGGTGACTGGGAGGAGATCGTCGAGGTCAGCTGGTCCGCGGCCGAGGGGGCCGCGTCGCTCATCGGGCCGGGCCCACGCAACGGCCGGGGGTTGTCCCGGCTCACGCCGCCGTGGCCCGGCGACTACCGGATCCGCGTCCACGCCCGGGGCCGCGACGAGGCGGACGCGCACTTCGAGAGCTACAAGCTGATCGTGTGGAGCGCGCCGGCCGGGCCGGATGTCGTGCACAAGCGCACCGACCGGCTCGGGCACCGGCTGCGCGGCGAGCCGGAACCGGTGCGTGAGCCCCGGCCCGAGCATGCCTACCGGTGGGTGGAGCGCGGGCCGCTGTCCCAGGCGGCCACGGTCACGGTCGTCACCGGCTCGACGGTGCCGGAGGTGCTGCGGGCCTTCGGGGCTGATCCCGGGCGGCCGCAGGACTTCGAGGAGATCGAACGGGAGTTGCAGGCGCTCTACCCGTACGGCGCCGGGCCCTGGGTCACCGTGCTGGAGTCCGGTGACGCCGTGCTGGCCGTCGAGTACAACGGGTTCGCCGGCTCCGATGCCGCGGTGCTGGAGGCCGCGTCGACCGGCGGCCGCGCGGCCAGCATGTTCTGGAACGTCAACGGCGTCACCCGGCTGTCCTTCGCCGAGGGCGGCCGCCTTCTCAGCTCGTTCGAATATCTCGACGAGGACGACGACCTGCCGCCCGAGGTGCAAGCGGTGCTGGCCGGCCTCGACTTCGACGGTCCGGGCGAACGCACCGGGAAAGGCCTGGTCGCCGTCGAGCGGTTCACCGGACAGGGCATCACCGAGGACAACCTGACCCGCATCCAGGCGGCGAGGATCGGCTATCGGATCGCGGACTAAGCGCCGACGGCCGAGCCGATGATCACGTAGGTGGGGCGGGAGCCGTCCGGGCCGGTGGGGGACAGGCGGACCATGGTCAGGGCCACCTCGCGGGGCCACCAGCGGGTCGGCTCGCGCCAGGCGCACTCGACGATCGAGGCGTCGGGCCGGTCGGCGCAGTCGCCCCGCTGCTCCCAGTGATCGAGCTGCGTGGCCACGATCTGCCGGGACTGCAACCAGGGCGAGCCGGGCGGGACCGCGTAGATGCGTACGGTCGCCTCGCCGCGGTCGTTGCGCAGGCTGCGCTCGATGATCGCGGCCCGGTCGAGCACATCCGTGTCGGCGCCGGACGCCGGCACGGTCGCCCCGGCCGGCGGAGTGATCGCATGCGCCACGCCGGCGGCCCGCCACCGCACGCCCGCGATCACCGCCACCGCGACCACGACGAGCACCAGAAGCCTCGCAACCGCGCCGCCCAGACGCCGTCCACTGATCCGCACGAGCGGAGTCTAAGCAGCCCACGCCAGGCGGCGGGTCAGGTGAAGCTGCGGACGTAGCGGCGCTGCCACGGGGTTTCGACGGCTCGGGGGTGGTAGTGCTCGCGGACCCAGGCGACGGCGTCGGTGGGGGAGATGCCGTCGAGGATGGCTATGCAGGCGAGGGCGGTGCCCGTACGCCCGATGCCACCGCCGCAGGCGATCTCCACGCGGGACGTGGCGGCGCGTTCCCAGGCCTCGCGGAAGGCGGCGGCCGCGGCCGGGGGCTCGGTGGGCAGGCGGAAGTCGGGCCAGCGCACCCATCTGTGGTCCCACGGCACCGGGGGCGGCGGCTTGCCCAGCAGGTAGAGACCGAACTGCGGGAGGTGGCCGGTGGGCATGGCCCGGCGCAGGCCGCGTCCCCGGACGACGCGGCCCGACGGAAGGGTGACGGCGGGGGCTGAGTCCCAGGTCATGCACGCAGCGTAGCCGCCACCGCCTCGAGCCAGAGGGCGACCGCGTGGGCGCCCGGGTCGGGGTGGCCGAGGACCCGGTCGCCCAGGTAGCTGGAGCGGCCGAGGGAGGCCGTCATCTGCGCCGTTGCGTCGGCACCGGTGCGGGCTGCTGCTGCGGCTTCATCCCATGAAAGGGCGCGGGTGGCCGGGTCCAGGGCGTCGATCATCGTGCGGTCGCCCGGGGCGGCGCCACCGACGGCGCGTACTCCTTCGGTGCCCGCGCGCAGGGCGTCGGCCCAGGAGCCGGTGGACTCGAACGCGGCGGCCGCGCGGAGCAGGAGGATCGCGTAGAGCGGGCCGGAGGTGCCGCCCACGCTGCGGCGTACGGTGGCGGAGGCCGCGCGCAGCACCGCGGCCGGGCCCTGCTCGCCGGGGTAGGTGGGGCACTCGGCGAGGATCGCGGCCGCGCCCCGGGCCAGGCTGATGCCCATGTCGCCGTCGCCGACCTCGCGGTCCATGGCGGTCAGCTCGTCGCGGTGGGAGATCAGCGTCTCGGCGACGGCTTCGAGGGCGCGCCGGACCGGGTCGGTCGCGGGCAGGGTGCCCGTCTCGGCGGCGACCGTGGGCGGGGCGGGGAGGACGGCGCCCTCCGGGGTGGACACGGTGGCGGGCCAGGCCGGCGCGGCGGTGGGGGCGTCGAGGAGAGGCAGCAGCTCGTCGTCGACCGGGAGCAGGCTGAGCGACACCCCGGCCATGTCCAGCGCGGAGAGGAACGTGCCGGCCCAGGTGCGTACGGGCGTGATCCCGCGCTTGCGCAGCACGCGCGCCGCCGCGTCGGCCATCAGGGTGAGCTCCATCGGCGGCGTCGCGCCGAGACCGTTGACCAGCAGGGCGACCGAGTCGCCGGAGCCGATGCCACGGTCGGCGGCGATCGTGGTGAGCAGGCGCTCGGCCACGTCGGCGGCCGGGGGCAGGGGGCCGCGCTCGACGCCGGGCTCGCTGTGGATGCCCAGGCCCCACTCGGCCTCGTCCGGACCCAGCAGGAAGCCGGGCTGCCCGGCGGCCGGGACCGTGCACGGGCTGAGGGCCAGGCCCATCGAGCCGACGGCATCCGCGGCGCGGCGGGCGAGCCGGGCGACCTCGGTCAGCGGGAGCCCGGCCTCGGCGGCGGCGCCCGCGACCTTGTGGACGAGGACCGTGCCGGCGATGCCCCGGCGGCCCGTACGCGAGGTGGTGTCGAGCGCCACGTCGTCGGCGACCACCACGATCTCGGCGTCGATGCCCTCGGCGCGGGCCAGCTCGGCGGCGAGGCCGAAGTTGAGCCGGTCGCCGGTGTAGTTCTTCACGACGAGCAGGACTCCGCCGGGGGAGGCGATCGCGCGGATGCCGTCGAGGACCGCGTCGACCGACGGCGACGTGAAGACCTCGCCCGCCACGGCGGCGGTGAGCATGCCGGCGCCGACGTAGCCGGCGTGGGCGGGCTCGTGCCCGGCGCCGCCCCCGGAGAGCACGGTCACCCGGCCGGCCGCGACGACCTGGGCGATGTCCGAGCGTACGGCCGTGGTGGAGCCGGCCAGCCGGGCGAGGCCGGCGCTGGTGCGGGTGAGCCCGTCGAGGGCTTCGGCGACCACATCGCCGGGGACATTGATGAGCTTCTTCACCCCCGTAATTGTCCTCGCCCCGGCGGCCGCTGTCCCGTTATGCTGCGCTCGTGATCAGCATCAGCCGCGAGCGACGCCGGAGTTCTTCCGCCCGGTTGCGCTGACACGCGTCCAGATTCCGGCGGGTAACCGCTGGCTGGGAACCCGCTCACGAGAACGAACGGGTCCCCATGAACCTCGAAGCACTCCTGTCCGCCCGGCTCACCGGCATCCTCGACGAGCCGGCCGTCCGGCGCTCGCCGCACGCCGACTTCCAGTCCGGGGCCGCCCTCGCGCTCGCCCGGGTCCGGCGGAAACAGCCGCGGGAGATCGCCGCCGACGTGGTCGCCCGGGCGAATCTGGCCGGCCTGGCCTCGGCGGAGGTGTCCGGCCCCGGCTTCGTCAACTTCACGATCAGCGACGCGGTGCTGGCCGCCGCGGCGACCGAGGTGGCGCGGGATCCCCGGCTCGGCGTGCCGCGGACCGGGCACCCGGAGACGGTTCTGGTGGACTACTCCGGGCCGAACGCGGCCAAGGAGCTCACGGTCGGTCACCTCCGGCCCACCGTCATCGGGGACGCGGTGGTGCGGGTGCTCGAGTGGCTCGGGCACGACGTGATCCGGGCGAACCATCTCGGCGACTGGGGCACGTCGTTCGGCATGCTGATCGAGCATGTGATCAACACCGGTGACGACTCGTATCAGCGGGCCCGGGCACGGTTCGACACGGACGCGGACTTCAAGGCGCGGGCCCAGCGGCGGGTCGTGCTGCTGCAGTCCGGGGACCCGGAGACTCTCCGGTGGTGGGAGCGGCTGGTTACCGAGTCGAAGCGGGACTTCCTGGACGCGTACGAAAGACTCGGGGTGACCCTCACCGAGGGTGACTTCGCCGGGGAGAGCAGCTACCAGCCGTGGCTGGCCGAGGTCGTCGACGAGCTGACCGCCAAGGGCCTCCTGGTGGAGAGCGACGGTGCCCTGTGCGCCTTCCCGTTCGGGCGGGACCACGCGCCGCTGATCGTCCGGAAGAGCGACGGCGGATACGGGTACGCGACCACCGACCTCGCCGCGCTCCGGTACCGCACACAGGAATTGCCAGCGACCAGGCTCCTGTACGTCGTCGGGGCGCCCCAGCGGACCCACTTCGCGATGGTCTTCGCGGTCGCCCGGGCGGCGGGCTGGCTGCCCGACGGCGTGCACGCCGAGCATGTCGCCTTCGGCTCGATCCTCGGCCCGGACGGCAGGATGTTCCGGAGCCGGTCGGGCGCCTCGGTCAAGCTCGCCGAGCTGCTCGACGAGGCCGTCGCCCGGGCCGGCGAGCTCACCACGGATCCGGCTGTCGCCGCGGCTGTCGCCGTGGGCGCCGTCAAGTACGCCGACCTGAGCAGCGACCGGACCGGCGACTACGTGTTCGACTGGGACCGGATGCTCGCGCTGACCGGCAACACGGGACCCTACCTGCAATACGCGTACGCCCGGATCAGCTCGATCCTCGACCGGGCCGGCGCCGTCACCCCCGCCGCGGTGACCGTCACCGACCCGGCCGAGCGGGCGCTGGTGCTCGAGCTGCTCGCCTTCGAGCCCGTGATGACCGGGGTCGCCGGCTCGCTGGAGCTCCATCGGCTGACCGGTTACCTGCACACGCTGGCGGCGTTGTTCAGCACGTTCTACGAGCGGTGTCCGGTGCTGCGGGCGCCGGACGGCGTACGCGAAAGCCGTCTGACTCTGTGCCTGCTGACCGGGCGCATCCTGCGGCGGGGCCTCGACCTGCTCGGCATCGCCACGCCGGCCCGCCTCTAACGAGCCGCGAGCAGGCCTTCCGTGTCACGGCAGGCCTGCTCCGCCCGCCGGATCGCGTCGACGCGGCGTACGGCTTCCCGCTCGGGCAGTCGCCGCAGCACCTGCCAGAGCCGGACGGCCTCGGCCGTGTACGCCGACGAGTCGGAGGTGATCGTCGGGTCCACCGTCTCCTCCGGCTGCGGCTCCCGGCCCAGCAGCCAGTAGACGGCCGCCTGCTCCACGGCGGAGTCGACGCCGTAGCGGCACATTTGCGGCGGGCGGAAGACCTCCTGCAGCATCCGGATCCGGAGCAGATCGGGGCTGAGGAGCCGCCCGTCCGGGCCGAGCCGGAGATCGGCGAGCAGGACGCCGGGCAGCCGGGGCGGCGACGTCTCCGGGCGGAAGGTGGAGGTGTCCTCGTGCACGGCCCGGGGCGGCTCGGGCAGCCGCGCCACCAGGCCCAGCACCTCCCGGCCGATCGGGGTCACGGCCGGGAGCAGGGCGGCGTGGACCCGGCTGACGCACACCACCGGCGTGCCGTCCGCGCACACCTGCTCCTGCGCGGCGGGGTCCGGCGGATGGGCGACGAAGGCGCCGCCGTGGGGAACGAGCGCCAGTGCGGCGGCCGCCCCCAGCACCGGCGGGAGCAGGGCCAGCGGCCGGGCCCGCCGCGCCGTCGTCATGACCACCGCCAGGCCACCGAGACCGAGAGCCGCCGCCCAGACGGCCTGCGCGGCACTGAGCCGGAGCGGGATCGTCTGGAACTCCGTGTCGAGCCACATGTCGTGGACCGGCGACAAGGTGTAGGTCAGCCACTCGTGCCCGGGGCGCGGCACCAGCGAGACCACGAGCAGCCCGGCGCCCGCCACGGCCGCCAGGGGCGCGGTCACCAGGAACGGCAGCAGGCGCCCGAGGCCCAGGCCCAGCCAGACCGCGGCGACGGTCGTCAGGGCGCCGACCGCGGCGACGGCGGCGGCCTCCGGCGGCCAGAAGCGGACCGTGCCGGCGAGCCGCGCGGCTGCCCCGGCCGTCGCCCCGAGATAGCCGCCGGCGGCCGCGAGAGCCAGCGCGACGGCGGTCGGCACCACGCGCAGCGCCCGCGGCCGGGGCACGGTGGCGAAGAGCTCGTCCACTTTCGCCCGGCGCTCGCGGCAGCCCTGCCACACCCCGGCCGCCAGGGCCAGCGGCAGCAGCAGGATCTGATACTCGCGCTGGGCCACGACCAGCGCCATCGAGCCGGAGGCCCAGCGCCCGTGCGCCACGCCGAGCATGAAGCCCCCGGAGAGCAGCACGAGGAGAGCCGTGCCGAGGGCGGCCGACCGGCGCAGCTCGACCCCGACGACGCGGATCATGCCCGGGTGGGGGGACCGGCGACGGCGTACGCGATCAGGCCGCCCGCCCCCAGCACCGCGGCCGTCACCACCGCGACGGTGTTGCCCGGCACCTGCACCTGCCAGGTGGCGAGCTCCTTGAGCACCGTGCCCTCCAGGGGATAGAGGACCACGGCCAGCGTCCAGCCCAGCGGCACGAACCACGCGCGGGCGGCACCGACGATGGCCGCGCCCAGGGCGGTCAGGCCGAGCAGGCCCGCGGCGTCACGCAGCACCAGCCCGGCCGGGGCGAAGCGAGCCCCGGTCAGCAGCGTGGCGAACAGCAGGCCGAGGACGACCGCGAGGGCGACCAGCAGGTGCGCCGCCCGGCGCCGGGGCCACCGCAGCGACGCCGTCTTCTCCAAGGCGTCGTCCGCGCCGGACAGCGTCATCACCGAGACCGTCACCAGCAGCAGCACGGTCAGGATCACCATGATCGGGCTGATCTCCCGGGTGTTCGAGAAGACCGACCACAATGTCCACAGGAGCACCGTGATCCCCGCGATGACGGCCAGCGCCGCCGGTACGCGCCGGGAGCGCAGGTAAAGCGTCAGCCACCTCACAGCAGCCCGTCCGTCGGCTCGCAGGCCAGCGACGCCCGGCGCACCGCCGCGACCCGGGCCAGGGCGTCCTGCTCGGGCCGTTGCCGCAGGCCCTCCCACAGCTTGACGGCCTCCGGGTTGGTCTCGTCGTCGCCGTAGACGACGCCCGCGTAGATCTCGCTGTCCGGCAGCGGCTTCTCCCCGAGGAGGTAGAAGATCGCCGCCCGCTCGACCGCCGGGTTGCCGGGTTGCTCGCACCGCTCGCCGGTGCTGAAGGCGGATTGCATCATGCCGAACTGTGTGGGCAGCTGCCCGATCAGCTTGCCCCGGGCGTTCGTGTAAAGGTCGGCCAGGATGACGCCGGGCGGCTGCGGGGCCAGGGTGAGCGGCTGGTAGGTGGTGGTGTCCTCGCGGACCGTCGTCGGCGGATCGGGCAGCTTCGCCAGCGCGCCGAGCGTCTGCCGGGCCAGCGGGGCGAAGTCGTCGAGCAGGCCGGCGCGGACCCGGGTGACGCAGACGGCCGGGGCGTCGTTCGTGCACACGAACTCCTGGGCGACCGGATCGATCGGGTGCGGCACGAAGTCGTCGCCGTGCGGGATGACCGCGATCGCCAGGGCGGCCCCGAGCGCCGCGGGCAGCAGGGCGGTGAGCCTGGTCCGCCAGGAACCGGCCATCAGCAGCACCAGGGCGGCGATCGCCAGGGCGGTGAGCCAGATCGCCTGCGCGGCACTGGTCCGGCCGCCGACGGTCTGCCAGTCGGTGTAGAGGCTCATGCCGTACATCGGGGACAGCACGTAGGCCAGCCATTCCGGCGCGCCCCGGACGGCGCCGATGGTCATCAGCAGGCCGATGCCCGCCACCGCGAGCAGGGGCGCGGTCACCAGATAGGGCAGCAGCCGGCCGACGGCCAGACCCAGCCAGACGCCCCCGACGATGGCCACCAGGCCCACCGTCAGCACGACGAAGGCCTGCGCCGGGAGATAACGGGCCGTGCCGGCCATCCAGGCCGCGCCCACCGCCGTCATCAGCAGATAGCCGGTCACCGCCGCGACGGCCAGGGCGGCGGCGGTCGGCAGGACGCGCTGGGCCGGCGGCCGGGGCGTGGAGGAGAACAGCTCGCCCACCTTGGACCGGTGCTCGCGGCGGCCCTGCCACGCTCCGGCGGCGAGGGCCAGCGGCCAGAGCAGCACCAGATATTCGCGCTGGGCCATGACCAGCGCCATCCCGCTCGAGACCCAGCGGGTCGGGGCGGCGAAGAGCAGGGCGGCTCCCGCCAGCAGCAGCACCGCGGTGGCGCCGAGCGCCGCGGACCGGCGCAGCTCGATGCTCAGGACGCGCGTCATCGGGCCGCCTCCGCCCGGTGCCGGCGCAGGATCGCCGAATAACCGCGCTCCGCCGGGCTGTCCCCGGCGTGCCCGTCGCCGCCCGCCTCGACCAGGCTCGCGGGCGTGCCCTGGTGCACCAGCTTGCCCTCGTGCATGAGGACGACCGCGGAGCACGCCGCGACCACGTCCTCCACGAGGTGGGTCGAGACCAGGACGCAGCTGTCCGTGCCGAGGTCGCGCAGCAGCTCGCGGAAGTCGAGGCGCTGCTCGGGGTCGAGCCCGACGGTGGGCTCGTCGAGCAGCAGCACCGCCGGGTCGTTCACGACGGCCTGGGCGATGCCGGCCCGGCGCAGCATGCCGCCGGACAGGGTCTTCATCCGCGCGTCGGCCTTGGCGGTGAGTCCCACCCGGTCGATCGCCCGTTGCACCGCGTCCGGCACGGCGGCCTTCGGCATCTCCTTGAGCCAGGCCATGTACTCGACGAACTCGCGCACCGTGAACCGCGGGTAGAAGCCGAACTGCTGCGGCAGGTAGCCCAGCCCCCGGCGCACCTCGCGCAGGTCGCCCCGGCCGCCGACCTCGTGGCCGAGCAGGGCGAGCCGGCCGCCCGCGGGCCGCAGCACGGTGGCCAGCGCCCGCATCAGCGTCGTCTTGCCGGCGCCGTTGGGCCCGAGCAGGCCGTGCACGCCGGGGCCGAGGCTCAGGTCGAGGCCGTCGACGGCCAGGTGCCGCCCGGCGCGGACCCGCAGCCCCTCGGCCTCGACCGCCCAGGCCCGGGTGGTGGGGGCCGTCTCGGCCGCGCTCACCGCACGCATCATCGTCTCCTCCAGGGATCGGCGGCGCCCGATGGCGCCGTTTCACACCCGGGAAGACGACCCGGTCGCGCGGACGGTTCTCAGCTGGCTGTGGCGCCGGTCACACTCAGGGCCGCGGACATCGCCTGCGGCACGGTGTCGAAGGAGCGGAACGCCGTGTCGAGCCGGGCGCCGCGCAGCACCGTGCGGACCAGTGGCGACGGGCTCGCGAGCAGCACGTCACCCCCGAGCCGGCGGGCGCTCTGCGTCGCCGCGAGCAGCGGGCTCAGCGCCACCGACCCGATGATGCCGGCGGCGGAGAGGTCCACGATCACCCACGGGTGCCGCGCGAGGGCGGTCTGCAACACCTCCCGCAGCTCGGGCAGGTCGTCGAGGTCCAGGTCGCCGACGACGCGTACGAGGGAGGCTCCGTCCATGACATGCTCGCTCACCGTGACCATGACTCCAGCGTCACGCGGTCAGATGGCGAAGTGACCACAAGATCATGAAGGACACGTGACAACCGGAGGTCACTGACCGTCCGGACGAGCCTCCTTGGCGATGCCGAGCAGGGGCGGATGGGTCACCGCCGGGTCCCAGGACGGGCCGCCGGGCGCCGGCCAGTCGGGACGGCCGAAGCCGGGCCAGATGCGCTGGGTGAGGGCGCGGGCGGCCTGCGTACGCGAGCCGGCCCGGCGCCTCCGCTCGGCCAGCACCGCCGTCAGAAACATCCACGCCGGGACCCCGGGCGGCGCCGGCCGGCCGATCCGATCGCCGATCTCCGCCGCCAGCCCCTCGGCGAAGCGGTCGTTCATCGGCTGCCGGATGTCCCGCGACCGGGCCAGGTAGTGCCGCGTGGCCAGGGCCAGCTCGTCGTCCAGCCCGGACAGGTCGAGCTCGGCCGCCCAGCCCGCGAGCTGCGGCGGCATGGCCGGCGCCCAGCCCCACGGCGCCGGGCCGCGCTCGTGCACCACGAAGGTCCCCGCCGCGAGGTCGCCGAGCCGCCGCCCGCGCCGCGAGAAGATCATCGTGCTCAGCGCGACCGCCCACGTGAACGGCGGGAAGAGCAGCCCCGGCCATTCCACCGCCACCCCGACCAGCGCCCGTACGAGCGCGTGCCGCACCCGGATCGGCCCGCCGTCCTCCCGCACCACCCGCAGCCCGAGCGCGCGCTTGCCGAGGCTGCGGCCGTTCGTCATGGTCTCCATGACCGTCGGGTACGCGATGAAGGCGACCACCACGGCGACCGTCGTCAGCGTGCTGAGGAACGCCTCGTCGACGAACTTCTCCAGGGCGGCCGTGGCGATCGCGCCCGCGGCGGCGCCCAGCACGACGGCCAGCGCCACCTGCACGACGAGGTCCAGCATCAGCGCCAGGCCCCGGGAGCCGACCCGGGCGTGCCGGACCTCGACCTCCACCGCCTCGCCGTTGACGAGCTGCTCTCTCATGGCCGTTAGTCAACAGGATCGCCGCCGGATACTCTGCGCCGGTGGACCTGGACGCCTACGTCAGCGAGCGCCGCGGCGAGTGGAACCGGCTGGAGGCGCTGACCCGGCGCCGCAAGCTGGCCCCGCACGAGGCCGACGAGCTGGTGCTGCTCTACCAGCGGGCGGCCACCCACCTGTCGGTCGTGCGCAGCCACTCGCCCGACCCGCTGCTGGTCGCCACGCTCTCCCAGCTCGTCCTGGCCGGGCGGGCCGCGGTCACCGGCGGCCGCCGCTTCTCCTGGCGCCCGGTCGCCCGCTTCTTCACGACCACGCTGCCGCTCGAGCTCTATCGCTCGCGGCACTGGTGGCTGCTCACGATGGTCCTCAACGTGCTGGCCGGGGGCGCGCTGATCGCCTATTTCGCGGGGCACCCCGACGTGATCGAGATGTTCAGCCCCGGCGCGCTCGGCAACTCGGGCGCGAAGGACAGCTTCGTCGACTACTACAGCGAGTTCCAGGCGCAGAACTTCGCCGCGAGCGTGTGGACGCACAACGCGCTGATCGCCGGTCAGTGCCTCGCGTCGGGCGTCCTGATCGTGCCGGTCTTCTGGGTCCTCGGCTCGAACCTGCTGAACATCACCCTGACCGGGGGTCTCATGACCTGCACCGGCGACGGCGACATCTTCTGGACCTACATCCTGCCGCACGGCTTCCTGGAGCTCACCGCGATCTTCGTGGCGGCCGGAGCCGGGCTGCGCATCGGCTGGGCGTGGATCGCGCCCGGCCCGCACCGCACCCGGGGCCGGGCGCTGGCCGAGCGGGCCCGCGCGGGCATGCTGGTGGCTCTCGGGCTGGTCGTGATGCTGCTGGTCGCGGGTCTTCTCGAGGCTTACGTGACCCCGTCCGGCTGGCCCGACGGGGTGCGGATCGGCGCCGGCTTCGCGGTCTGGCTGGCTTTCCTCGCGTACGCCCTCGGGGCCGGCGCCGCGGCCGAGCGCCGCGGGGAGAGCAGTGACCTCGCCCCCGAACACACCGTCACCGAGGTCCCCACCGCCTGACGCGTGAACCGGCCTTCTCCGCTGCTCAGGGCAAACGACCTCGCATCCCCGGCGGTTCGGCGGCATCCCGGGGCTGGAAGTCGCCGAGCTGGTGTCGTGACCACAGTGCTCCGCGTAATCTGCACATCGCAGACAGCATCCCGCTGTCCGCGAGCTCCGGGAGGTCGCGGTGGTCGCGCACGAAGGTACGTCCGAGGCGTTCGCTCGTCTGCTGGAGCTGGAACCGGCGGCCGCGGGACTGTGGCAGAACCAGCCGATGTTCGTGCCCGGTCTGCTGCAGACCGAGGACTATGCGGCGGCTGTCATCGCGGCGGTCACCGGGCGGGCGCCGGCGGACCCGGTGCTGGCCGGGCTGGTCGAGCTGCGGATGCGTCGCGCGACGGCGTTCGCGGAGCGCCTGCGGGGTGACGATCCCCCCGGGCTGACCGTGGTGATCGACGAGTCCGTGCTGCTGCGGCGCGTGCTGCCCGCGGAGGCCATGGCGCGCCAGCTCGCCCTGCTGCGCGAGGCGGCCGGGCTGCCCTCGGTGCGGCTGGGCGTGATGCCGCTGGCGGCGGGGGCGACCGGGGCCCTCGCGGGTGGCTTCGAGGTCCTCGGCGACGCGGCGGTCTTCTTCGAGTCGGCCGAGGGGGACCGGATCGCGACCGGCCCGGAGGTGGTGCGCGGCTGCCGGGACCGGGCCGAGGCGCTCTTCGCCGCAGCGGCGTCCGGCTCCGGGGCGAGCGCGCTGATCGAGCGGGCCGTCCACCGCGGCTGACCGCTCAGGCGCCGGCCGGGTTCTCTTTCACGAACGCGATGAACTCCCGGAACGTGCCGAGATCGAACACGAGCGCGGGGCCGGCCGGGTCCTTGGAATCGCGGATCAGCACCGTCGGCGGGTCCACGGCGATCTCCACACAGCCTCCGCTCGCGCTTCTCGTGCTCTTCCGCCACGCGAGTCGATCGCGATCCGTCATCTCTCCTCCTGCGGGCCACAGGCGCCGGCGCGACCGGTGGGCCGGCGCTCGCACCTGGGATTCGCGGCGACCTGCCGCGCTCGGGGAAGGCCCGACGTGACGCAGCCGTCCGGTCACCCACCGTACTGACGAAACCCGCCAGGCGAAACCTTTGCTCCACCATGGACGACCGCAGCGCCTTTGCCGGGTAGTCTTGAGCAGATGGAATCCCGCCGACGGCCGATTGCAGATCGCCGGGCCGGGCCCCGCCGCGCCGGACGGCGGCGAGAGGGGCGAGCCTGATGTCGTCCTCCGTCGGCCCGACCGTCGCCCGTGAGCGCCTCCGGCAGCGGCTGCGCGAGCTGCGGGAGCAGAGCGGCCTGCCCTCCCAGGAGGTCGCCCGGCGCATGGACTGGTCCGGTTCCAAGCTGAGCCGGATCGAGAAGGGCGACGTCACCGTCCAGCCGCTCGAGGTGCGGGCGCTGCTCACGCTCTACGGCGTCTCGAGCGACTCCGAAGTGCTCCTCCTGACCGCGCTGGCCCGGCAGTCCCGGACCCGCCAGTGGTACAGCAAGCATCGGCTGGCCGGTGACTATCAGCGCTTCGTCGCGTACGAGAGCGAGGCGTCGCGGATCAGCGTGTGGCAGGTCCTCTTCGTGCCCGGCCTGCTGCAGACGCCCGAGTACGCCCGGGCGGTCACGGCCCTGTCCGCCCGGCGCGATCTGAGCGACGAATACGTCACCGGCCGCGTCGAGCTGCGCCTGGACCGGCAGCGGGCGTTCGCGGAGCGGCTCGCGGGCGCCGAGCCCCCGCGGCTGGTCGCGATCGTCGACGAGTCGACGCTGCGCCGCCCGGTCGGTGGGCACGCGGTGATGGCCCGGCAGCTGGACCACCTGCTCGAGATCGGCCGGCAACCCGCCTACACGCTGGCCGTCACGCCGCTCGACCTGGCGCGCAACCCCGGGCTGGGCGGCACCTTCGAGCTGCTGGAGTTCGCCGGCACCGGCGATCCCGACGTGCTGTTCGTCGAGGCCGCCGCCGACACCGACGACCTCACCCTCGACCCGGCGCTGACCGCGGAGCACAAAGAGGTCGTCAAGGACCTGCTGACCGTGGGGCTGACCGGCGACGAGGCGCTGGAGTTCATCCGTGCGGTCCGCACCTCGATGGCGCGGGGCTGACCCCCGGGGCCTCCTTTCCGGGGGTCAGCGATCCACGGCCCGTCCCGCCGGTCCCCGGCTGCTTCGCCGGGCGGCGGACAGGCTTCACCGGCGGTAGTCGCGGTCCAACTCGACGGCGCGCAGCACCGCCCGGTGCACCTGGCCGAACTCCCGCTTGCTCGCGGTCTCGAAGAGCACGACCGGCCGCCCCTGGCAGGTCGCCCGCAGCGCCATCCACCGGGGATTGCGCCGCTCGTCGACCAGCGCGCCGACCCCGGTGCCGGCCGCCGCGGCGGCGCCGGCGCAGATCAGGGCCACCGAGCCGGTGGCCACGGCGAAGGGTGCCGCCAGCCCCACCTCGACGGCGGCGGTGGCGAGCGCGGTCACCCGCACGCTGTGGCGGCTGACGTGGATCTGCCGGACGTCGTCCAGCCGGCGGACGGGCAGCCGGCCGGCCGCGATCTCGACGTACTGGCTGGTGACGATGATCCGCGGGCCGCGGTAGTAGATCGCCCATCCGTTGTGGCCCGGTGCTTCGTAGTGAGTGTGGACTGCCATGTTCCGCACCTCCCTGCCCCTGGCCATCATGGTGAGTGCGGACTGCAACATTCTGCTAGCACACGGCAGTGGGCAATGTGCTGTCTGCACTTCTCAGGTGAGGACTTATGCGGTTTTTGCCCGGCCTGATTGCGCAATGTGGCCAGGTTTTACGCGGCTTTCGGCCGAGCTTGTGCCTTTGGACGCCCGCCGCCAACCGTCCCGCGGCGCCTCCTCCGTTCGGCCCTGGAATTCCGGGCCCCGATGGTCCGGGCGCCGAACGGCCCGGTCGGCGGGGAGCCGGCCGGGCCGAGGAGCAGCGGCGAACCTTACTTGCGGCGGGTGAGGGCCCACGCCGCCGGCAGCAGACCCGCGGCCAGCGCCGCCTTGACCGCGTCACCGAGCAGGAACGGCACCAGGCCCTTCGACAGGGTCTCCGAGAAGGAGAGGCCGGCCGCCACCGCCAGCCACGGCAGGCCCGCGGCATAGATGATGACCTCGGCGACCAGCATCGCGGGCAGCGCCTTGAGGATCGTGCGGTCGGCGCCCCGCTCGGCCAGCCAGCCGGCGGCCGTGGCGGCGAGGAAGAAGCCGATGACGTAGCCGAAGCTCGCGGTGGCGTAGCCGCTCTTGCCGTCGGCGAACCAGGGGACACCGGCGAGGCCGACGATCGCGTAGAGGGCGATGGTGGCGGCGGCCCGGCGCCAGCCGAACGCGGCGCCGATGAGCAGGACGCCGAGGGTCTGGCCGGTGATCGGCACGGGGGTGCCCGGGATCGGGACGGCCACCTGGGCGAGCAGGCCGACGAAGCCCGCACCACCCGCGACCAGCAGGACGTCGCGTGCGAGCGCGCCCGGGATCAGATCGGCGAGTACGACGGCGCGCGGGCCGCGTAGCGTTGCTACCTGCGACATGGGTCCTCCGAAAGGGGTAGGCGGTGCTTCAGGGAAGCTATCAAGCTCTCGAACCGATGCGCTTCCTCCGCGGTGACTGGTCAGTACGCCGCTTGATCACCGATCGCCGCGCCGGCCTGGACGGCATCTTCACGGGTAAAGCGACATTTCGCCCGGAGGACGACAAGACGCTGGCCTATGCCGAGGAGGGTGAGTTGCGTTATGGCGCCCACCGGGGGCCCGCCACCCGTCGGCTGACCTATCGAGCGGACGGGGACATGCTGGACGTCCGATTCGCCGACGGCAGGCCCTTCTATCGGCTCGACCTGCGCGACGCCACCTGGGACGCCGAGCACCCGTGCGGCGAGGACCTCTACACCGTCGCCGGGCGGATCACCGGCCCCGACGAGTTCACCGAGCTCTGGCACGCGGGCGGCCCGGCCAAGGACTACGACCTGGCGACGACCTACACGCGGGTCACAGCCGGCCCGCGGCCTTGAGCGTCAGGTAGGCGTCGGAGACCTTGGAGGCGAAGCTCTCCCGGGGCTCGTCGACCACAATCACGCCCTGCTGCTCGAGGAGCGCCTTGACCCGCCCGCGCTCGGCCAGCGCCAGCTCGGCCGCCGCGGCGAGGTGCACGTCGTCCGCGGTGGCACCCGAGGGCAGAGACGCCAACTGCTCGGTCTCCGGGTCCCGGACGCTGGCGAGCACCACGCGGTGCCGGGTGACCAGGCGCGGCAGCATCGGCAGCAGCCCCTCGACGATCGGCGCCGCGTCGAGCGCCGAGAAGATGACCACCAGCGCCCGCTTGTGCCCCCGGCGCAGCAGATCGTTGGCCGCGAGGCTGAAGTCCGTCTCCACCAGGGCCGGCTCCAGCGCGGCCAGCGAGGCGATCAGCCGGGGCAGCTTGGTGCGGTGCCCGCCGCCCTCGACCCGGGCGCGCACGGCGGCGTCGAGGGCGAGCAGGTCCACCCGGTCGTCGGCCTTGGCGGCCAGCACGGTCAGGAGCAGGGCGGCGTCGATCGCGGCGTCCAGCCGGGGCTCGTCGCCGATCCGCGCGGCCGACGTGCGGCCGGTGTCGAGCAGGCACACCACGCGCCGGTCGCGCTCGGGGCGCCAGGTGCGGACCATCACATCGTGCGTACGCGCGGAAGCCCGCCAGTCGATCGACCGGACGTCGTCCCCGACCACGTACTCCCGCAGCGCGTCGAACTCGGTGCCCTGACCGCGGCCCCGGGTCACCACGGCGCCGTCGAAGACACGCAGGCGGGCCAGCTTCTCGGGCAGGAGCCGCCGCGACGGGAACCGGGGGAGCACCCGCAGCGTCCACGCCGGCGTCATCTGCTCGTCCCAGCGCTGCCGTCGTTGGCGATAGGCCAGCCCCAGGGGCCCGTACGAGCGCATCGTCACCCGGACCGCGGGACGGTCGCCGTGGCGTACCGGCGTCAGTATGGTCTTGATCGTCTGCTCTTCCCCGGCGAGCAGGCCGAGCCGGTGCTCGGTCAGGTCGGCGCCCGCCGACGGCACCCACCGGTCGCGCAGGCGCAGCCACATCGGCCGGCCGGCGGTGTTCGTCACCGTCAGCGTCGTGGTGGCCGTGCCGCCGAGCCAGACCGTCTCGTCGCCGTCCCGGCGCAACCGCACGGCGGTCAGCGGCGCCGCGACCGCGAGATCGATCAGCGCGGCGCCACCGGCCAGCACCACGACCGCGGCGACCAGCAGCCAGGGGGAGGGCAGCAGGGCGGGCAGCGGGACGCCCGCCGCCAGCACCAGCGCGAAGCGCCTCGTGACCACGGCCGGCTCAGCGGGGCGCGGGCACGGCACCGAGCACGGAGCGCAGCACCTCGTCGGTGGAGACGCCGTCCAGTTCGGCCTCCGCGCGCAGCCGGACCCGGTGGCGCAGCACGGGGATCGCGAACGCCTTGACGTCGTCCGGGATCACGTACTCGCGGCCACTGAGCCAGGCGCGGGCCTTCGCCACGGCGAGCAGGGCGGTCGTGCCGCGCGGGGAGGCGCCCAGCTCCAACGCCGGGGCGACGCGGGTGGCGCGGGCCAGGTCGACGATGTACTCGAGGACCGGCTCGGCGACGGCCACGCGGCGCACGGCCTCGCGCCCCGCGACCAGGTCGGCGGCCGACGCGACCGGGCCCACCCCGGCGGCCTTGAGGTCGCGCGGGTCGAAGCCGAGGTGGTGGGCGCGGAGGACGCCGAGCTCCTCGGCCCGCTCGGGCAGCGGGACGGTCAGCTTGAGCAGGAACCGGTCCAGCTGGGCCTCCGGCAGGGGGTACGTGCCCTCGTACTCCACGGGGTTCTGCGTGGCGACCACGATGAAGGGCTCCGGCAGCCGCCGGGTCTCGCCGTCGGTGCTGACCGTGCGCTCCTCCATGGCCTCCAGCAGCGCGGCCTGCGTCTTCGGCGGGGTGCGGTTGATCTCGTCGCCGAGCAGCAGGTTGGTGAAAAGCGGCCCGGCCCGGAAGTTGAACGCCCCGGTCCGCGCGTCGTAGATCTGCGAGCCGGTCACGTCGCCGGGCATGAGGTCGGGAGTGAACTGGACCCGCTTGGTGTCCACGTCCAGCGCCGTCGCCAGCGCGCGCACCAGCAGGGTCTTGGCCACGCCGGGTACGCCCTCGAGCAGCACGTGCCCGCCGCACAGCAGCGCGATCACGACCCCGCCGACCACCGCGTCCTGCCCGACGACCGCCTTGCCGACCTCCGTCCGCAGGCGTCCGAGCGCCTCGCGGGCCTCGCCGGATACGGAAGACGTCACGTCACATTCCCCTCGTCCAGTTGCCTTGCCCCGGTCACCGTGCGGACCAGGTGCTGCACCTCGGTCGCCGCGCGGGCCAGCTCCTCGTCACTGTCCTCCGCGCCCCCGCCGAGCACGTGGCGCGCCTCGTCCTCCGGCCGGCCGGTCACCGCGGCGACCCGGGCCGCGAGCACGTCCACGGACGTGTCCGCCGGCAGACCGAAATGCCGGATCAGCCGGGTACGCGCGGCGGCCTGCACCGTCCCGAGCGACGTCGACCGCGCCCGCGCCCGGCGATAGAGGCCACCCAGCCCGCGTACGGTCTCCGCCGCGCGAACCTGCGCGGGCAGCGGCTCCGCCACGGGGGCGCCCAGCCGCCGGGCCGACGCGGCGGCCAGCGCGATCGCGGCCAGTGCCAGCAGCGCGAGCGTCGCCCACAGCGCGGGCGGGAAGCCGTCCCGCAGCGGGTTCGGCGCCCCCTCCTCGCCTCCGGCCTGGGGCGCCGGCTGCTCCCCGGGACCCGGCGGCGCCGGCTGACCGTTGTCGTCCCACGGGTCCGGGCCGGCCGGCTCGTCGTCCGGGATGGTCTCCTGCGGCTCCGGCTCGTCCTCGGTGGGCGCCGGCGGGGGCGGCTCGGGCTTCTCGCGCTCGTGCAGGTCGAGCCAGATCAGCCGGTCGGCCCGGGCGAGCAGGGCCAGGGCCAGCTCGGCGTTGCCGTGCTCGTCCGTGCGGTCGTTGCGGAACGGGTCCGCCGCCCCGACCAGGGTCAGCCCGCCGAACTCGACCACGCCGCCGGTGTAGCAGCTGACGGGCGAGTACCCGGCGGCGTCGTAGCGGAGCCGGGCGGCCGCGGCCGGGCCGGCCTGCGCGAAGTCGGCGGTGCAGCCCGGGGCGGGCGCGGCGGCCGTCCAGCGGGGACCGTCGACCCCGACGGTCAGCCCGGCGTCGTCGAGCTGATCGCCGTCCGGGGCGACCAGGACGACGCGTACGCGGGACGGCAGTTGAGTCAGCTCGGTCAAGGTGTCCGGGTTCACGAGGCCCGGCGTGGTGACGAAGATCGTCGCCGGCGCCCGGCCGACCGCCTCCACGGCGTCGCGGCTGCTGGTCCGCACGTCCACGGACACGCCGAGCCGGGTCAGCCCGTCGGCGAGGCGGCGGGCGCCGTCCCCGGCGTCGCTGGTGGGAGAGAGGAACGACGCGTCCGTGGGGTCGGGCTGCTGCACGGCGTGTGCGATCACGGTGGTTGTCACCAGCGCGGCGACCAGCGCGAACGGGATGAGGGCGCGGTACCGGCGCTTCACCGGGCGTCTCCCGTCATCCGCCGGCGGACCTCGCCGGTGAGCGTGCGCATGTGGTCGTCGTGCTCGCGGGAGGCGCGCCGGTCGCCGTACCAGATCTCGGAGAAGACCTCGGTCGCGTCGGTGAGCGGGGCGGCCACGGCCGGGCGCTGCTCGGCGACCGTCGTCGAGACCTCGGCGACGGTGGTGCCGGGGAGGGGGGCGACGACGCCGGCGACGGTGAGGTCGCCGACCACGTCGCGGAGGCGCTGGCGGATGGCTTCCGCGTAGCGGCCCTCGGCGGCGAGGCGGTCGGCGAGGAGGCGGCCGTCGGGGAGGACGACGCTGGGCTCGAACGCGGAGTCCTTGGTCTGCTTGCTTTCCGGGGGCGTTCTATCCCTTTTTCGCTTCCGGCGTCTTGTGGATCGCGGC
This sequence comes from Symbioplanes lichenis, assembly GCF_030709675.1. Taxonomy (GTDB): domain Bacteria; phylum Actinomycetota; class Actinomycetes; order Mycobacteriales; family Micromonosporaceae; genus Actinoplanes; species Actinoplanes lichenis. The sequence goes on along the minus strand of NZ_JAUZQD010000019.1, from coordinate 155,833 downwards.
AGCTGCACTCGGGGAAGCCGGCGTGGCACCCAGGCCGGATACCAGTACCAGAGCGCCGCGACCAGGCCCGCCCCGGCGAGCAGGAGCAGCAGGACCACCCCGGGCGCGACGTGGTCGAAGACGCCCGCCGCGAACTCGTCCCAGCCCCGGGTCACGGCGCCCACACCAGGGCGGTCGCCTCGTCCTCGCCCCGGCTGCGGGCCCGGCTGATCGCGATGTCCAGCCCCTCGGTCCGGATCCGGGTCTCCAGCAGCAGCACGGCGTCGACACAGCCCAGGGCCGCGTACGCGACGGTGTCGGCGAACCACCACGCCAGCGGCGCGAGCCACGGCACCCAGTCCGGCCGGCTGCCCGTGACCGCGTCGAGGGCGGTGACCCAGCCGGCGCCCAGCACGAGACGGACGGCGGCCCACAGCCCGTACGCGATCATCCGCGTCCACATCCCACGCAGCTGGTCGCGGCCCGCCAGCCGCACGGCGCGCACGAAGTTCGGCCCGGCCCGGTCGATGACGATGACGCCGCTGACCAGCCCGAGCAGCCCCGCTGCGAACACCCAAGGCACCAGCCCGCAGAACGCCGCCACCGCACACACGACCCCGAGCACGACCGCCGCCGCCAGCGTGGGCAGCGGGCGCATCCGCCGCCACAACTCGCGCGCCGGCACCTGCCGCCCGAGCAGCGCGGGCCCCGCGACGGCCGCCGCCAGCGCACCGACCACGCAGATGATGAACGCCTCGAACCCGAAGCCGGCCGAGAACACGACCCACCAGGCCCCGAACTGCCCGCGCGCCGGCCCGTACCAGGGTGCGGTGGCGCCCACGGACTCCCGCAGCGGCCGCAGCACCGCCTGCTCGACGCCCGCCAGCACCCCGGCGAGCAGCAGCAACGGCACCGCCCGGGCCCGCAGCACCGTCATCGCGGCGTCCAGCACCTCACCGAGCGTCATCGGACGCAGCGGCAGATCGGGCTGCGCAGACATGGCGGCGATATTAGGCGATGCCCGTCACCTCCCGGACACGGCACGGCCTCGTCGGTCGCGTCACGTTCACCCGCGCGGCCTCGCCCATCGATGAATTCGCAGCTATCGTGCCCCGGAGGTGGCCCACGAGGCGACCTCGCGATACTTCCGTCGAAAGGCTCCACCATGACTTTCCCCGCGGGCGTCTCCCGGCGTGGCGTGATCGCCGCGGCCGCCGCCGGTGCTGCGGCCCCCGTTCTGTTCTCGGGCGGCGCCGAGGCTTCTCTCAAGCACGGGTCTTCTCCCCGGACTTACGACCTCACGGTGCTCGGGACCTCGGACACGCACGGCAACGTCTACAACTGGGACTACTACAAGGACCTGGAGTTCGACGACAGCGCGCACAACGACGTCGGCGTGGCGAAGCTGGCGGCGCTGGTCAACCGGATCCGGGCCGAGCGCAAGGGCAAGGCCACGCTGGTCCTCGACGCCGGCGACACGATCCAGGGGACGCCGCTCGCTACCTACTACGCCAAACAGGAACCGATCACCACGACCGGTGAGCGGCACCCGATGGCGCGGGCGATGAACGTGCTGAACTATGACGCCATCACGCTCGGCAACCACGAGTTCAACTACGGGCTGCCGCTGCTGAACCTGTGGATCCGCCAGCTCGGCTTTCCGGCCCTGGCCGCGAACGCGCTCAGTGCGAAGACGGGGCGGCCGGCCTTCACGCCGTACGTGATCAAGAAGGTCTCGCTCGGGAAGGGCGCACCGACGCTGCGGGTCGGCATCCTGGGGCTCACGAACCCGGGTGTGGCCATCTGGGACAAGGGCAACGTCGAGGGCAAGCTGACCTTCGCGGACATGGTGAAGACCGCCGCGAAGTGGGTGCCGGTCATGCGGGCGCGCGGCGCCGACCTCGTGCTGATCTCGGCGCACGGCGGCGACAGCGGCGTGAGCAGCTACGGGTCCGAGGTGCCGAACGAGAACCCGAGCGCGCTGATCGCCGAGGAGGTGCCCGGGATCGACGCGATCCTCTTCGGGCACGCGCACAACGAGGTCGCGCAGCGCTTCGTGACCAACAAGAAGACCGGCGCGCAGGTGCTGCTCTCCGAGCCGTCGAAGTGGGGGCAGCGGCTCACGCGGATGGACTTCACGCTGGTCCGCTCGCACAACCGGTGGACGATCATCGGCAAGAAGTCGGCGACGCTGAACACCAACACCGTGACCGAGGACCCGCGGGTGCTCGCCGCGGTCAAGGCGCAGCACACCAAGACGGTGAGCTACATCAACCAGGTCGTCGCCACCTCGACCAAGGAGCTGTCCGCCGCGGAGTCGCGGTACAAGGACACGCCGATCCTGGACTACATCAACAAGGTGCAGACCGACACGGTGACCGCGGCGCTGGCCGGTACTTCGTACGCGGCCCTGCCCGTGCTGTCGATCGCGGCGCCGTTCAGCCGGACGGCCGTATTCCCCCAGGGTGACGTCAAGATCAAGGACGTCGCCGGGCTCTACATCTACGACAACACGCTCGAGGCGGTCGTGCTGACGGGCGCGGAGGTGCGGGCGTACCTGGAGTACTCGGCGAAGTACTTCGTGACGCTGCCGGTGGGGGCGACGCCGGACCCGGCGACGATCAGCGACCCGACGGTGCCGGACTACAACTACGACGTGTTCTCCGGGGTCGACTACGACATCGACATCAGCCGGCCGGTCGGGTCCCGGATCACGCGGCTCGAGCTGGCCGGCGCGCCGGTCGCCGATGACGCGCAGTTCGTGGTCGCGGTCAACAACTACCGGCGGAGCGGCGGCGGCGCGTTCCCCGGGATCGTGAAGACGCAGGTCTACAACGCGCAGCAGGAGATCCGGCAGCTGCTGATCGACTGGGCGCAGGCGAAGGGGGAGATCAACCCCGCCGACTTCTTCGAGCCGAACTGGCGGCTCGTCCGCGAGGGTGTGCCGGTCTTCTGACGACGCCATCGTGCCCGGTCCCCTCGTCGGGGGCCGGGCACGTTGCTCACCTGGTCTGCTGCGGGGTCCACGTGGCGTCGGGGTTGGCGGTGATCGTGAGCTGGCCCTTCTCGCCGTTCTTGAGGGTCAGCTGGCACAGGTAGTCGCGGGTGCCGTCGGTGTTCTTGTCGCCCGCCGCCTGGCAGTCCGCCGCCGTGGCGGTGATGTTGGCCTTGGCCAGCTGGCCGTCGCTGATCACGTTGTGCTCGAGGACCGAGACCTTGTGCGCCTCGATGGCGCCGTCGACGGCCGGCGTCACGACGGTCAGGGCGATGACGCCCCAGACGAACCAGGCACCGACGAGCGTGACGGCGAACGCGATCCAGTACGGCGTCGATCGGTTGCCGCCGCGGCGGGCGCGGTCGGCGCGGCGGCGGGCCGAGATGGCACCGAACACCCCGAAAAAGAAGGTGAACGCGGCTACGGGCCAGAGCCGGGGGGCTTCGGCGCGAGCGGCGGTGCGGATCTCCTCGGGGTACGGGACCAGCAGGCCGCCGACCTGCGGGGCGGGCGGGGTGGCCGGGTAGTTCACCGGCGCTTGCTGCGGCGCCTCGTACGGGGCCGGGGCCGGGGCCGCGGTGGCCCAGGGCGGGGCGGTCGGGTACATGCTCGGCTGCTGCGGGTAGGCCGGCTGCTGGTGCTCGTAGCCGTACTGCTGCTGGCCGCCGTAGTACTGCTGCTCGTGGGCGCCGTAGTAGGGCTGCTGCTCCTCGGGGGAGTGCGCGGCGGGCGCCTGCTGCCAGGTCGCCGGGGGATACTGGGCGTGCCCCGCGGCGAACTGCGGGTACTCCGCGCCCCCGGAGTGATGTGAAGTCTGCGTCGTCATGCGGGGAGACCCTTTCCGGTAGCGGCTCGGGTGCAACTCCGGCCTGATCCCCGCATCGGCCCGCCCCCGGGCTTCATGAGCGGCCCTCCGGCGGCTTGAGCCAATCCGGAACCGCCCCATATCTACTGCTTAGCCAGCGCGTAGAACTGGGCGATCTGGGCGGCGCTCAAGGCGCTGTCCCAGACGGCGACCTCGTCCACCGAGCCCGACAGGCCCGTGGACGCGTTGTTCTCCGAGACCTGCAGCGGCGTGGCCGGCAGGGCGGCGAGCGTGCCCGTGGCGGCCAGCTTCCCCGTCTCCACGCCGTCGATGTAGATCCGGATGAACGACCCGTCGTACACGCCCACCACGAAGTGCCAGCCCAGGTCGGCCGGCCAGGCGCCGCGCGTCTCGTAGCGGGTGCCGCCGGCGTCCACGAGGAAGCGCATGTCCGCGCCGCCCTTGTCACTGCTCCACGAGAGGAGATAGTTGAGCCGGCCGGTCTGCGCCTCGCCCTTGAACACCAGGCGCCAGTTGGTGCTGGCCTTCGCGTTGGTCCAGGCCGCGACGCTCACCGGGCCACTGATCGCGTACGCGGCGTTGGTGATCGACCCGTACGAGGGGCCTGTCCCGTTCTTGAACGTCGTCGCCTTGTCCGGGTCGACGGTGAGCGCCCCGGCGGCTCCGACGGTCGGGGTGTTGTAGAGCGCGAGCGCGTTCCGGCCCATCTCGTCGGCGACGGCCGCGGTGCTGGTGCCGCCCATGCGCCAGTAGGAGACGGGCAGGCTCTTCTTCACCGCCGCGGTGTAGAAGTAGCTCGACTTCCAGGTGTTGGTCTGGGTCGGGCTCTTCGCCGTGAAGGCGGCCGCGGTGTCCCGCAGCGCCGAGCCGACCGCCAGCAGGACGACGGCGGTGACGACCATCGCTCGTCGCCCGGGGCCGGCGGTGCGCGGTTTGCGCTGCGGTGCGTTCCAGCGGGCGGCTGCTCGGGGCCGGGCGGCGGTCTTGTCGCTGGCCTTTTCTTCGGCCGGCTCTCGTTGGCTGTTGCCGTTGCCGGTCGGGCCGGCGGGGTCGTCGCTGGTTGACTTGGGGCGGTTTCCGCCGGTCGGCTTGGGACGGTTTCCGCCGGCCGGCTTGGGGCGGTCTCCGCCGGTCGGCTTGGGGCGGTTTCCGCTGGTTGGCTTGGGGCGGTTTCCGCTGGTTGGCTTGCGCCGGCGGAGCAGGAAGAACGCGATCAGCGCCAGACCGGCGGCGGCCGGCAGGACGCGGCCGGCGTGGAGGCGGACCAGACCGGCGAGCGGGACCACGACGCGCCCGGAGCCGATCAGCTCGTCCGCCGTGACCAGGCGCGAGTCGGCCTGCGGGTTGGCGTCGCCCCGGGTGCGGAAGCGGCCGTCGGGCAGCCGCTCGACCACGCGGTGCGTGACCGGCTCGTGCCCCGCGGCGGCCGGCGCGATGACGACGACGGACCCGACCAGGTGGTCCGGGTCGATCTCGGGCGAGGCCACCACGACGTCGCCCGGCCGGACCAGGGGCGCCATCGAGCCCGAGGTCACCGTGTAGGCCTGCCAGCCCCACGCCAGCGGCAGCGCCGTCCACGCGGCGAGGCTCAGCACTGTGGTGACGGCCATGACGACGAGCGCCCGGCCGAGGACGCCCGGCCAGGTCACGACGCCTGGGCCTCCCAGTTGAAGACCGCGGCGGCGGTGCCGTTCTGCGCGGCGGCGACGTTCTGGACGGTGACGCTGAACTTGTACGTGACGGTCTGGTTGAGGGTCGCGTTCCAGGTGCCCAGGCCGTTGCCGAACGAGTTGCTCCCGCTCCCGAAGGAGGCCACGGTCCCGCCGCTGAAGACGGTGGCGGCCGGGGTGAAATTGGTGCAGTCGTTGGCCGTACCGGTGCCGCTCTCGATCTTGAGGTCGAGATAGCCCGCGAGGGCGCCCGAGACGCCCGTCGCGTAAAGCTTGACCTGCGCGGGCGAGTTGCCGGTGTACTTGACCGCGATGCACTTGGTGACGGTCTGACCGCCGAGCAGCAGGCTGTCGTTGGCCTGGCTGAACACGGCACTCGCCGACACGGCACCGTCGTTGCTCAGCGCCGCGCCGCCTGTCGTCCACGTGTTCTGCTGCGTCGCCGTGGTGCCGCTCAGCACGGCCTGGGTCGTCCGTACCACCATGGTCGAGGTGAGGGCGCAGCCGAGAAGAACACCGAGAGTAGTCGCCACATGGGACCTGCTGACCTGCATGCCGCTCTCCTGCCTGGTCGGATCCGAGCTACGCCGTACGCGGATCGGCAGGTCATCGAGCATCCTGAGAGGAGATTCCCCGCCCGCTCAGGCTGCAGTGGCCCCCATCACACTCAATACGGTGAGTGACCACGGGGCGTATACGGGTCCCTGACAAGGAGTAGTCAGGTAGCGACCGCCACCCGGCGCGGCGACGCTTGGTCGCCGGCAAGGCCCACCACGAGATCGCCCTCGGAGGCTGCGCTGCTCGTCAGCCGCGGCGTCATGCCCGACCATGCGTCGGCCGGGGCTTGGGGGCGGCAGTCTCCGGCGGTCTCGAGCGGTCTCGAGCGGTCTCCGCGGTGAAGCGGCACCGAGCGTCGACGCCTGTGCCGCTGCGGAGGGTGCCGCCACTCGCCCGCCGCCTGTGCCGCCGGGGGTCAGACGCCTGTGTCCCCGCTCGTGCCGCCGGGGGTCAGACGCCTGCGCCGCCGCCGGGAGGGCTGCCGCTCGTGCGCCGGGCGTCAGCCGAGGATGCCGCCGCCGACGGTGCCGCCGCCGGTGCCCGTGTCGTCCGTGCCCTCGGTCTCGGTCGGCTCGGTCGTCGGGTCGTCGTCCGGCGGGGTGCTGGGCGTGTCGTCCGGCGGCGTGGTGGTCGGCGTCGCGGAGGTCGGCTTGGTCGTGGGCGGCGGGCTGCTCGTCTTGGAGGGCGACGGCGAGGACGACTTGCTGGGCCGGGTGGTGGTCGGCCGCACGGGGACGTCGGCCGGCCGCTCCGGCTCCTCGGTCTGCTCCTCGGTGGTCTCCGTCGGCTCGACCGACTCCTGGACCGTCTCGGACTCGTCGGGAACCACGACGGCGCCCGGATTTTGCTGTTTGGTCTCGCCCGCGTCGCCGGAGGTGGTGTAGATCGCGATGCCGAGCCCGCCGGCCAGCAGGAAGAGGGCGATCACCGTGATCAGGACGGCGAGCTGGCCCTTGGTCTGCTTGGCGGGCCGGGGCGGCAGCGGGGGCGGCGCCGCCTCGAGCAGGTTGCGCTGGGCGGGGGCCGTGCGGTTGGGCGCGGCCGGGCTCATCGGGCGGGTCAGGGCCGTGCCCGTCATCGAGCCCTCGCCCATGTAGGCGCCGTGCAGCGACTGCGGGCCGAGCCGGGAGTTGCTCGCGCCGGGGCTGCCGAGGCGGGAGCCGGTGGCCGGGCCCATGAGCGAGGTGCCGGTCGTGGCCGGGCGGACCAGGGCCGTGCGGGTCATGGAGGTGCCGGACTGGTTGCGCCAGTCGAGGGTGCCGGCGGCGGCGAGGGCGGCCTCGGCGAACTCGGCGGCGCTCGGGTAGCGGTCGGCCGGATTCTTGGCCATCGCGCGGCTGATCAGCTCGCGGACGGCCGGCGGGGCCAGGGTCTCGGGCAGCGGCTCGGGCTCGTCCTCGAGGTGGCGCAGCGCCACCTGGAGCGCGTTGTCGCCGTCGAAGGGCGGCACGCCCGCGATGCAGTGATAGGCGACCGCGCCCAGGGCATAGACGTCGGTGGCCGGGCTGACCGTGCCCTTGGCGACCTGCTCGGGCGCCATGTAGAGCGCGGTGCCGACGATCGCGTTGAGCCCCGTCACGCTGGTGACCGCGGCCGAGCGGGCCACGCCGAAGTCGACGAGGATCACCGTGCCGTTGGGCTTGACGATGAGGTTGCCCGGCTTGACGTCGCGGTGGACCGTGCCGTTCTCGTGGGCGGCGTGCAGGGCGTCGGCGGCCTGGGCGACGATGGACATGGTCTCGGCGACGGCGAGACGGCCCTGGTCCTTGAGGCGGGCGGAGAGCGGCTCGCCCTCCACGTAGGCCATGACCAGATAGGCGCAGCGGTCCTCGTCCTCGGCGTCGCCCGCGCTGTAGTCGTAGACCTCGACCACGCCGGGGTGCCGGAAGGCGGCCATCATCCGGGCCTCGCCGTAGAACCGGGCCGCGAACTCGGGGTCGGTGAGCATCGCCGTGCGCAGCACCTTGACGGCGATCGTCCGGCCGAGCACCACATCGGTGCCCTTCCACACGTCGCCCATGCCACCGGTGGCGATGTTCTCGTCCAACCGGTAGCGGTTGTCCAGGAGACTTCCCGAACTGAGCACCAGCGGACCTATCTACTCGACTGACCCGACATGACCGTGGCCCGCCCTACCTTTCGAGCCGCGCCCCACAGTACAGAGTCCACGCCCCGACGGCGAGGTCGGCAGGTTGCGGAAAGAGCACGCCGGAGCGGATCGGCTACCCCGCCCGGGCGACCTCCGAACATCACGCAGGTGACACGCACTCACCCGGGTCCGGCGCGTGGCGTGTGTCACCCGTACGCGTACGAAAAGATCGTGGCCGCCGGGCGGCAAAGGGCTCCGTCCGGCGGCCACGATCGGGCCGGTTCGTCAGCTGTCGTACGTCGGCGTGACGACGATGGCCGTCTCCGCCAGCTCCAGCTCCTCGTTCTCGGCGCGGCGTTCCGCGGCGGCCCGGGCGGTCGCGGCGGCGGTCCAGCCGACGACCACGCCGATCAGCGTCGCGCCCGCGATCAGGCCCCACGGCAGGCCGGGCTTGCGGCCGGCCAGCGCGTTGGCGGCCCGGTTGGCGCGCGCCCAGGCCTCGTCGGTCACGGCGCCGACCCGGGTGCCCGCCTTGTCGGCGAGCTGCTGGCCGCGCTTCGACGCGACGCCCGCGAGCCGGTTGCTCTGCTTCGCCGCGACGCCGGCGAGCCGGTTGCTCTGCTTGGTGGCCCGCCCGGCGAGCTTGTATCCCCGCTTCGAGGCCTGGCCGGCCAGCTTCTGCGAGGTGGCGGAGACCTTGCCGGCGACCTCCGAGGCCTTGCCCCCGGCGAACCCGGCGGTCCGGTCGGCGGCGTCCTTGGCGGTCGCGCCGGTCGCTGCCATGGCCGCGGACAGGTACTCCCACGCCTCGGCGGCGGTGCGCTCGGCCGTGCTCCTGCGAGAGAACATCGTCCTCGTCCCTCCTCCGATCGCCGCTGCGGGCGCTCGACTGCATGTGCCAGGTGTCTGCCCACCTGCGCAAAATCGCAAACTTCCCGCGGGTACGCCGCCGCGGGGCCCCGCGTCCCATCATGGCGTAACCGCGTCGGCTCGTAGCGTGATCGCCGTGCCTTCCCGCGCACGGGTCCGGGCGGCGCCCTCCCGCACGGGTCCTGAGCCGTCCTTCCGCGGGGCCGCAGGCGTGCCTTCCGCGCGGCCGCAGGCGTGCTTTCCGCCGGGCCGCAGGCGTGGTTTTTCGCGCGGAAGGCTCAGCCGTAAGGGCGGGTGATCCGATCCTGAAGGGTGGTTCGACCGGGCTTCGCGGGATGCGCACCGATCCGGGCATAGGCTCGCCGGGCCGCGACGCTGTGGCGCAGGCCTCGGTGTCGGGTGTCCGTCGGATGCGGACGCCCCGCGAATGGTAAACCGGTGGACGTCACTGGGTACTCTTGTCGCGGTTCACACGTGGCACACAGCCACCTGCCAGTTTCAAGCACTAGTGTCCGGGTGGTTCACCGGACCCGACGGGGGTAGTCAACGCCGCCCCCGGCGAGGAAGGTGTCGCAGTCAGGCACCGCCCTCGTACCAAGGAGAAGACGCCCGGGACCTCCCGGGTGGGTGGAGGTAAAGGCGTGACGCTGTCGATAACGACGTCGACCAGGTCCCCTGGAGTGATCGAGGTCTCACCCGCGGGTGAGATCGACGTCGAGAACGCATACGAGATCAAGGACGCCGTGGCCGAGCAGCTCGCGGCGGGCACGCCCGAGCGCATCGAGCTCGACATGCACGGGGTCAGCTTCATCGACTCCGTGGGCATCTCGGCCCTCGTGGCCGCCTTCCAGCTCGCCAGCGTGAGCGGGGTCAAGCTGGTCGTCACCCGGCCCAGCCGCTTCGCCCACCGCCAGCTGTGGGTGACGGGCCTCCTGGGCCTCTTCGGCGCCCCGGAGCCGTGCACCGACTGCGGCGACCCGGCGCACCGCTCGCTGGTCGCCGGCTCGTAACTCCGGACCGCGCCCCGCTCACCCGGGGCGCACCCGATCGGCTCCCCGGGCGGCGCTCACCGCGTCGCCCGGCTCAGCCGTAGCCACGCTCGTCCCGATCTCGCGCGCCCCGCCGTCACTCGGGCGTCGCCTGGCTTGGCCCTGGCCACGCTTGTCTCCATCCCCGCGCACGCCTCGGCGCCACTCGCGCGTCGCCCGGCCCGCCGCGGTCTTCCGGTGCCTCGCGCACGCCTGGCCCTTCGTAACCTTTCGCTCGCCCGCCGTCACTCGGGCTCCCGGCTCGGCGTGATTTGCTCTGCCGACACGTGTTCGGCGCCGTCGTCCAGCTGCTGCGGGCCCACGGCTTCCTGGGCGACCGCAGACTCCCGCCCAGCCGCTCGGGCCTCAGATCGCGGGCGTCTGGACGACGATCGTCTCCAGGTTGAAGTGCACGTCCGTCGCCTCGCCCGGCGCCCGGATCGGCGTCACCACCGCGTAGCCTTCCGCCAGCGCCGCCAGGTCCGTACCCGGCTCGAGCGGTTCGTCCGCCGCCTGGACAGCTGTGCGCACGAAGCCCTCGCCCGCCTCGGCGATGCTCATCTGCACCTGGCCGAAGCGCGCCAGCGACGCCCGCCGCAAGCCCCGGATCCCGTCGACGTGCAGGTCGGGGACGTTGACGTTGAGGACCGTACCCGTGGGGGTGTGGGTGAGGGTGGGCAGCAGCTTGACCGCCAGGTCGGCCGCGCTGGTCCAGTGGCGCTTCTCGTCGTCCTGCTGGTCAAGGTCGGCGATGGCTTGGCCGCCGCTGGCCGCGGTGCCGTTGGCGGGGGAGAGGACGTCCAGCGAGACCGCCATCCCGTGCAGCCCGGCGTGCGACGCCGTCATCGTGGCGCCGACTGTGCCCGAGTGGATCACGGCCGCGCCGGCGTTGGCGCCCCGGTTGATGCCGGACAGGACGATGTCGGGCGCCGGGCCGAAGGCGTCCCGCAGGGCGAGCAGCACGATGAACGCCGGGGAGGCCGCCACCGCGTACGCGGGCACGTTCTTGACCCCCGGCAGCTCGCGCGTCTCCACCACGATCTTGCCGTTGCGCTCGACCGCGGTCATGGCGGCGCTGGTGCCGCTGGCCTCGGTGAGCGGGGCCGCGACCACCACGTCGAAGCCCTGCCGGGCCACCGCGCGGGCCAGCCATCTGATCCCCGGGGCGTCGATGCCGTCGTCGTTGGTGATCAGAATGCGTGGGGTCATGCGAGCACCTTCGCGTCGACGGGAGTCAGGCGCACCCGCTCGGTGAGCACCTGGACGGCGTCGATGCGGCCCGTCCCGAGTCCGTGGCGGGTGACGTTGAGGGCACCGGCGGCGGCCCCCGTACGGACAGCGTCACACAGCGTTCCGCCCTGCGCCAGCACGGCCGCCACTCCCGCGGTCATCGAATCACCCGCCCCGCGCGACTCGGCGGCGATCATGCGGGGCATGTCGACCTCGTACACGGTGTCCTCGATCAGCGCGAGCGCCCCCTCGTCGGCCCGCGACACCAGCGCCATCTCGGCGCCGTCGGCGTGCAGCTTGTGCAGGGCCTCGGTGAGCGCCTCGGTCGAGCCGTCGCGGACCATGCCGTCACGGATCAGCTCCTCGTGGCTCACCTTGACAACCGCCGGACGGGCTTCGAGCGCCGCGGCCAGATGGTCGGCGGAGAGGTCGATGATCACCTTGCAGCCGTTGGCGCCCAGATCCGTGGCGAGCCTCCGGTAGACCTCCGCCGGCACCACCGACGGATGCGCCGGCCCGCTGAGCACGGCGATGCCCGCGCGCAGCCCCTCGGCGAGCGCCAGGCTGTACAACTCGTCCATCTCGTGCCGGGACAGCGGCTCGCCCGGGTCCTCGGCGAGCTCCTGGCGCTTGCCGGTGCGCCGATCGTGGACGTACCAGCCCGTACCGTGATCGCGTTTGATGGTCTTGAGGGTGACGCCGTGAAACTTGAGCAGCGGCTCCAGCACCCGCCCGACCTCGCCGCCCGCGGCCGCGCAGAGGGTCACCTGCGCACCGAGGAGCGTGATCATCCGGGCCTGCCAGACGCCTTGGCCGCCCGGATGCACGTGCAGCTCGGCCTTGTCGTGCTGCTGCTCGATGGTCACCGTGAGCTGGGGTGCCGGCACGAAGACCATGACCCCCTTGTTCCCCATGCCCCCAGTTTCCGGGCTTTTGCCCGCAACCGGGACAGATCTCAGTTTTTCGTGCCCAGGACGACCCCGTTCGCCCCCGGCGCATCGAAACGCACGGTTCGGATGCCGGTGAAACCCGCCGCCGCGAGCCACGACGAGTACTCCGCGTCCGAGTAGTTCCGCCCGCCCGTCGTCTCCACGAGCATGTTCATGCCCATGAGCGCGGCCGGCGCGGGGCCCGTACGCTCCGCGTTGAGCAGCAGCTCCGAGATGATCACGAGCCCGCCGGGCGGCAGGGCCGCGTACGCCTTGGCCAGCAGTTCCTGGTTCCGCACCGCGTCCCAGTCGTGCAGGATCATGCTGAAGAGCACCACGTCGTGCCCGCCGGGCAGCGCCGGATCGGCGAGGAAGTCCCCCGCGACGGTCGTGATCCGGTCGCTCAGCCCGGCCGCCGCGATCTTCCCGTCGGCTATTTCGCACACATGGGCGAGATCCAGGACGGTCGCCGCCAGCTGGTCGAAGCGCCCGCACAGACTGATCGGGTACGCCCCGGAGCCCCCACCCACGTCCAGCAGCCGCCGGTACGAGCTCAGGTCCACAGCCTCGCCGAGCGCCTGCGCCGTGAAGCTCGACGTCGAGTACATCGCCTCCCAGAACGTCGCGAGCAGCTGCGGGTCCGCCGTGGTGAACATCGACTCCTGCGTCGCGGGATCCCACGTCAGGGGCCGATCGGTGCGCAGCGCCTCGCCGACGCGATGCCACGGCAGATAGGTGCGCTGATCGCAGTACGCGACCTGGCCGCCGAAGTAGTACGGCCGGCCGCGTACCAGGAACTCCTCGGCCAGCGCCGTGTTGCGGTAGCCGTCGCCCGCGCGCTCGAGCAGTCCGAGCGCGGCGCAGGCCGTGAACAGCAGGTCGGCGGGGCGTTCGGGCAGCCCGAGCTCGGCCTTCGCGTCGGCGACCGTGAGGGTGCGGCCGCCGGCGAGCCGCGAGAAGAGGTCCAGCTCCACCGCGGCGGCGAACGTCTTGAAGCTCCAGAAACCGGTCACAAGGTCCATGAGGGGCGTGGGCGTCAGCATGCCCACGATCATGGCCTAAACGGTTGTCGTCAGCTCCTGCACGGTGGGGATGAGATCGGGCCGATTGCGCAACAGCTCGTCCAGCCGCACCCGCCACCGGCTCGCCTCGATGTCGGTGGTGAAGCGGTCGTCGTCGCTGCTCTCGATGGACGCCACCTGCAGGCGCTGCCGGGTGTTGGCCAGCTCGCCGTAGAGGTCGCTGCCCAGCCGCTTGAGCACCTGGCCGGCGAAGGTCTCGTAGTCCGGGCCGTTGGCCGCCCGGACGAACGCCCGCGCGCCGTCCCAGACCACGCGGGGCTGGTGGATGACCGACTGATTCATGCCCCCAGCGTAGGGAGCTTATGGGCGCGGGTCCGGCGTTTTCACCAGCCCACGGCCTCGCACGACTTCGTGCCCGCGCCGGCCGGCTCGACCTGCAGCGTGGCGTGGTCGATGTGGAAGTCCTCGTGCAGCGCCTCGCGGGCCTCGCTCAGCACCGTCCCGAGCTCGGCGGCGGGCTCGAGGCTGAGGTGCGCGCTGGCGACGTCCATGCCGGAGGTGAGCGTCCAGACGTGCAGGTCGTGCACGTCGCACACCCCGGGCACCCGGGCGAGCCGGTCACGCACCGACGCCATGTCGAGATGCTCGGGCGCGGCCTGCACGAGGATCCGGACGGCCGACCGGCCCAGCGCGAACGTCCGCGGCAGGATCATCAGGGCCACGATCACGGCGACGATCGGATCCGCGTACGACCAGCCGGTCACCGCGATCACGCCGGCCGCCACGATCACGCCGGCCGACCCGAGCAGGTCACCGACCACTTCGAGGTAGGCGCCGCGTACGTTGATGCTCTCCTGCGCCCCCTCCCGCAGCAGCGCGAACGCGATCACATTGATCACAAGCCCGCCGACCGCGACGACCAGCATCCAGCCGGCCGGAACCTCGGGCGGGTGCGAGAAACGGCGAACGGCCTCGATCAGGACATAAACCGCAACACCGGTCAGGAGTACGGCGTTCGCCAGCGCGGCCAGCACCTCGAGCCGATAGAGCCCGAACGTCCGCTGCGAGTCCGTGGCGGCCCGCCCCGCCGCATGGATCGCGGCCAGCGCCATGGCAATGCCCAGCACATCGGTGAACATGTGCCCCGCGTCGGAGAGAAGCGCCAGCGACCCGGTGGCGAACGCGGCAATCGCCTCCACCACCATGAACGCGGCCAGCAGCCCCGCGGCCCACCACAGCCGAGCCCGATGCTTGGCCCCGGCCCGCAGCGCCTGACCTCCATGGTCGTGGCCCGCTCCCATGCGCTGTCACCTTCCGTGCCGTTGTGCTGCTCGGTTGCTCTGTGTGGCGTCGCCATGACCCAGCCCCCGCCCTCCCTGGGGGAGCCCCCGCTAGTCATTGTGGCGGGGGAAGGTGGGTCCGTGCGGGCGCCGCTGTGGATAACTCGTGGTTGTGGACAACCCTGGTCCGTCTGCCAATATATGTTCACATTGCTATGTGTGCAATCTGAACCCGCCGGGGCGGGGCGGGGTATGCACTTGTCGACAACCCGACTCCGCCTGGAGGGATCCACCCTTGTCCAGACGCACTCTCGCGATTGTTGCCCTGACTGCACTCGCTGTCACGGGCGCCGCACCTTCCGCTTCTGCGGCGCCGATTCGAGCCGCCGGTCACGGAGCCACGGCCGGCCACGAAAGCGCCGGCCAAGGAAGTGCCGCCCGGCGGCACTGGCCCACGGTGCTGCAGCTGCCCGACAACTTCCAGCCCGAGGGCATCGCCATCGGCAAGCAGCCCTACGCCTACTTCGGCTCCCGGGCCGACGGCGACATCTTCCGCGTCGACCTGCGGACCGGCCGCGGGCGCGTGCTGACCGAAGGCCCCGGCACCCCGTCGCTCGGCCTCAAGGTCGACGACCGGGGCCGGCTCTTCGTCTCCGGGGGCAGCGGCGGCAACGCCCGGGTCCTCGACGCGCGCAGCGGCAGGCTTCTCAAGTCCTACACCCTGCAGACCGTGCCGTCGTTCATCAACGACGTGATCCTGACCGGCGGCGCCGCCTGGTACACCGACTCCACCAACCCGGTGCTGTTCAAGCTGCCGCTGGGCCAGCACGGCAAGCTGCCCGCCGCGGCGGTGCGGGTGCCGCTGACCGGCGACATCGCCTACGCCACCGGGAACAACGCCAACGGCATCACGGCCACCCCGGACGGGCGCGGGCTGATCCTGGTGCAGTCGAACACCGGCAAGCTGTTCAGGACCACGTACGCGGGCGGCACCACCGAGATCGACCTCGGCGGTGAGTCGGTGCCGAACGGCGACGGGCTGTTGCTGCGCGGCTCGACCCTCTACGTCGTGCAGAACCGGCTCAACGTGATCGCGAAGGTCGACCTGAACTGGCGGGCCACCCGGGGCACGGTCGTCAGCCGCACGTCGAGCCCGGCCTTCGACGTGCCGTCGACGGTCGCCGCCTATGGCAACCGGCTCTATCTGCCCAACGCCCGGTTCACGACGACGCCCACCCCGGAGACGGAGTACACGGCCGTCGCCGTCAAGCGGCCCTAGCAGCAACCACTCACGCAGGTCGCCCGGTATGGCTCAGCGTTCCGGACGCGTCAGCGGCCGGCTGGGCCATGCCGGGCCCTCGGCGGGAGCGACGGTCCGTCACCCCCCACCCAGCTACGACATGAAGCTCTTCGTCCCTACGGTGGTGAGTCTCTGCGTCGCGCGCGAGAGGGCGACGTAAAGCGTCCGCACCCCGCTCGCATCCACCGCGATCTCCGCCCCCTCGACCAGCACGACCGCGTCGTACTCCATGCCCTTCGCCTCCAGGGCGGTGACGACCTGCACCCGCTCGGGCAGCCCGGACACCCACCCGGCGACCTCGTCCCGCCGCGGCACCGCGCTGATCACGCCGATCGTGCCGTCGACGTCGGCCAGGTGCTTCTCGACGGCGGCGCGCACCGCCTCCGGGAGCTCCGCCGCGGAGACCAGCTGGTCGACGGGCTCGACGCCGGTGCTGCGGACCGCGCGCGGCAGCGGCAGGTCGGGCAGCAGCGTGCGGATCACCCGGGCCGCGACCGCGAAGATCTCCGACGAGTTGCGGTAGTTGGTCGTCAGCGAGTAGGTCTGCCGCTTCCGCGCGCCCAGCGCCTTGTCGCGCGCCCGGTCGAGCTCCTCGGTGTCGCCCGGCCAGGCGGTCTGCGCGGGATCGCCGACGATCGTCCACGACGCATAGGTGCCGCGGCGGCCGATCATGCGCCACTGCAGCGGCGAGACGTCCTGCGACTCGTCGACGACGACGTGGGCGTACTCACGGTAGTCCTCGTCGCGCTGCACGGCCTGGGCCCGGGCGGCGGCCTGGCGCTCGTTGGCCGTGCTGAGCTCCTGGACGCCGTCGCGGACGTGGAACGGGTTCTTGTTCTGCCGCTGCGGCTTGCGGGGCCGGCCCATCAGCTCGTCGAGCTCGTCGAGCAGCGCCACGTCCGCGATCGTCGGGCCGAGCTCGCCGAGCCCGTCGAACGAGCCCTGCAGCAGCGCGATCTCTTCCTTGGACAAGACCCCGTTGGCGTACGCCCGGAGCCGCGCCGGATCGGCCAGCCACCGCAGCACCCGCATCGGCGTGAACCGGGGCCACCACTCCCTGAGGAAGTCGCGGAAGTCGGCGCGGTCGGCCAGCTCCGCCTCGAAGTCACGCTTCTCGGGCAGGTTGCGGATCGACTCGCGGGCCTGGGCCCACAGGGCGTCGAAGAGCCGGTCGAAGCCGTGGCCCCGCACCTCGTTGCGCCGCGCCCCGCGGGGAAGCGCCTTGCGCCGGATGCGGTCGAGCTCACCGGCGTCGAGGCGCAGCAGCGTCCCCCGGTAGAGCAGCCGCAGCTCGGTCGGCCCGCCGGGCACCGCGTCGTGCGAGGCCCGCTCGAGGACGCGGCGCATGCGCAGCGAGCCCTTGATCGCCGCGACGGGCGTGGGGTCGACGCGGCCGGCGTCGTAGCCGGGCACCAGCGAGCCGAGCGACCGCAGCGTCGCCGTGTCCTCACCGAGCGACGGCAGCACCGTGGCGATGTAATCGACGAACACCCCGGACGGCCCGACCACCAGGATGCCGCCGCCGGCGAAGCGGTTGCGGTCCGCATAGAGCAGGTACGCCGCCCGGTGCAGCGCCACGGCGGTCTTCCCGGTGCCGGGGCCGCCGGTGACGATCGTCACGCCGGACGCGGGGGAGCGGATCGCCTCGTCCTGCTCGCGCTGGATCGTGGCGACGATGTCCCGCATGCCGCGGCCGGTCGCCTTGGACAGGCTGGCCAGCAGCGCGCCGTCGCCGACGATCGCCATGTCGGCCGGGGCGTTGTCCGGGTCGAGCAGGTCGTCCTCGATGCCGGTGACCCGCTCGCGGCTCGACTGGATCATGCGGCGGCGCACGACCCCGAGCGGGTCGGCGGGCGTGGCACGGTAGAAGGCCGAGGCCGCGGGCGCGCGCCAGTCGACCACGAGCGACTGGGAGTCGTCGTCGCGGATCCCCATGCGGCCCACGTAGTGCCGGGCGCCGGTCAGCAGGTCGAGGCGCCCGAAGACCAGGCCTTCGTATTCAGTGTCCAGGGCGTGCCGGCGCCGCGCCGCGTGGAAGACCATCGCGTCGCGTTCCACCAGGGCGCCGAACGTCCCCACGCCGGCGAGCTGATAGCCCTCCTTCTCGGCGCGGGACGCCTCACGGCGCAGGTCGGCGAGCCGGGCGTACACCCGGTCGACGTGCTCCTGCTCGACCGCGATCTCCTGTTGCAGGACGTGGGCGTCGCTCAAGTCCGTCTGCTCCCCGCTGGTGGTCCGGTCCGAAGCCCCCGGAAGGGGGCAATCGAACTTACTCCTCCACGGGCGTCACCGTCGACATCGGCGCGCCTAAGCGGCCTTTCCGTAGCTCTCGCGCTTCCCGCGTGACACCGCTTTCCCGAGTACGCCGGTGAGCGCGCCCGTGACGACGTCGGGGCGCTCCATCATCAGCATGTGCCCGGCGCCCTCGCAGACGGTCAGCTCGGTCCCCACCAGCGCGTCGGCGATCGACTCGGCGCAAGCCGGCGGGGTCAGGCGGTCCCTGTCGCCCACGAGCGCAGCGGCCGGGACGTCGCCCAGGGCGGCCAGCGTGTCGAGCCGGTGCTGCGCGCCGACCGAGGCCCGGAAGCCGCCGATCGAGCGCAGTGTGGCCCGGTTCACGGCCGCCATGGTGGTCTCCAGGTCGCCCCGGTCGTAGTCGTCGCCGAAGAGCAGCCAGCGGACGGCCGGCTGGAGGGCGGGCTTCGCGTACCGGTGCGGGCGCCACGCCCCGAGCCGCGCGAGCACGCCGGCGCCGGTCTGCTCGGCCAGGCGCAGGGCCGGGGTGAGCTGCCGCGGAAGCCCGTAACAGGTGTGCGTGGCGCCCTCGGCGGTGGTGGACACGAACAGCAGACCCGCGACCCGCTCCGCGAACACGCCGGGGTACAGGTTCGCGTACTCCATGATCGTCATGCCTCCCAGCGAGTGCCCGGCCAGCACGACCGGGCCGCGTGGGGCATACGTGTCGATCACCTCGGCCAGGTCCTCGCCCAGCTGGCGTACGGTGGCCGAGTGCAGCCGGGTCGTTCCGGAGCGGCCGTGCCCGCGGGCGTCGTAGCTCACGATCCGCGTGTCACTATCGGCCAGCGCCGCGGTCTGATGGCGCCAGATGTGCCGGTCGAGACACCAGCCGTGCAGGAAGACGACCGTGACCGGGGCCCGGCGCGGGCCGGAGGCCTCCACGCTCAGGGTCACGCCGTCGGCGAGGGTGAGCTCCGACTGCTCGAGCATGGGCACCTCCGGTGGTCGACGTGTGCACGCCGTTGTACCCGCAGGTAACTAGGATCACTCGCGGAAGCGCGAAAAGCTATCGAAACCGGCCACCGGGCCGCACGTGACAGTGATGTGGCTCCCACCCTCTGTACGCGGCGGGCCGCTCGTAGAGAATCTGAAGGCATGACGAACAGCCCGCAGCCGATCGTGCGGCCCGAAGACGCGTTGGCCGAGCTGCTGGACGGCAACCGGCGCTTCGTCGCCGGGGAGCCGCTTCACGGCCATGAGGTCGCCGCCGCCGCGTCCGTGTCCGGCGGCCAGCAGCCCCAGGCGGTGATCCTGGGCTGCATCGACTCCCGGGTGCCGCTCGAGGCGATCTTCGACCAGACGTTCGGCTCGATCTGCGTCGTCCGCTCCGGCGGCCACGTCGTCGACCGCGCCGTCCTGGGCTCGGTCGGCTTCGCCGTCTCCGCCCTCAACGTCTCATTGATCATGGTCCTGGGCCACGTCCGCTGCGGCGCCGTCGATGCCACGATCAATTCCCTGCGTACGGGCGACAAGCCGGACGGTGACGTCGGTTACCTGGTCGAGGAGATCGCGCCGGCCGCGGAGGCGGTGGGCCTCGACGACCCGGACGTGAGCACGAAGGCGATGCGCGAGCACGTCACACGTACGGTCCGGCGCATGCGCGAGATCGCCGGGGTGCCGGAGGCCGTGGCCGCGGGGCGCGTGAGCATCGCCGGCGCCGTGTACGACCTCGACACCGGCCTGGTCACCCTGCTCGACTGACCTCGGCCCCGGGGCGGGCGTCACTCTCCTCGGCCGATACTGCCCTGTGCCTGGCGGCGCGCCGCTACTCCGGTCGGCTCGTCGGCTCGCACAGGCGTTTTCTCGCGTGGCCTCCGTGCGTGCGGCGGCTTGTCGCCGGGCTCCTTTCGCGCGGACTTCGCATCGCGCGGGTGACCCCTTGCGTGCACCGCGCGGGTGGTTTCTCGCCCGGCTCTGTCTGGCCTTCTCGCCCGGCCGTCTCTGGCCTTCTCGCCGGCCCTCTCTGGTCTCCTCGCCCGCCCCCTCAGGGCTTCTCGCCCGGGCCCTCGGGGCGGGTGGGTTTTGGATGGCGCGAAATCACCCGGCCCCGGACATGCCGAAGGCGCTCCCGGGACTCCCGGGAGCGCCTGAAGCGCGTTGCCCTGTGCGGCGGGGCTCAGCCCTCGAAGACGCCGGCGTCGGCGAGGCGCTTCTCGGTGGCGCCCCAGCCGTGCTGCGGGAACTCCGAGTCGAGGGTCTGCAGCTCGGTGCGGATCTTGGCACCGTGACCGGCCGCCGTCAGGACGCGGATCTCCTCGACGAAGGCCTCCGAGTCCGTCTTGAGGCGGTTGGTCTTGCCGTTGGTCAGGTTGCGCACGTACGCGAAGCGGCCGTCCGCGAGCGGGATGAGGTACTTGAACTCGCCGAGCACGCTGAGCGCGCCACCCTGGCCGGCCTGGCCGGCGCGGACGGATGCGCGGGCGGTCTTCGACTGGTTGTTCGCCACGGCGGTGCTCCTTGGGAAGAACGGGTGTCGGCAGAAAATGCCGCAGCAAGCCTACACGACCGGCTCGGGGCCGCGACGTGGGACGGCTCACGACCGTTATGCCTGATGTGCCTCGACGGCCATTCCAAGTCGATATTGCGGTTTCTCTGGCGCACCATCCGTCACACCCGGCATCATGGAGCACGATCAACCGCGGTCGAGGTCGTAGGGGAAGACGCACCTCGGTCTCCGGGAGGTCACCGTGCCAACGTGTGGCGTCGTATACGTCCACTCGACCCCACTCGCCGTGTGCCAGCACGTCGAGTGGGCGATCGCGCGCGTCTTGACCGCGCCGGTCACCTTGCACTGGACAGCGCAGCCGGTCGATCCCGGCATGCGACGATCCGAGTGCAGCTGGACCGGAAGGCCCGGCACTGGCGCCGAGCTGGCTGCTGCCCTCAGGCAGTGGCCCATGATCCGTTTCGAGGTCACCGAGGAGCCGAGCCCCGGCGTGGACGGGGAGCGCTTCATGCACGTCCCGGGCCGCGGGCTGTTCCGCGGCACGATCGGCGCCTCGGGCGACATCCAGCTCGGCGAGGACAGGCTGCGCGCCATCATGGCCGCCACCCGCGCCCCCGAGGCGCTGTCGCACGCCATCGACAAGGCGCTCGGCACGGCCTGGGACGCCGAGCTGGAGCCTTATCGCTACGCCGGCGACGGCGCCCCGCTCACGCTCCTCACCCGCGTCGGCTGAGCCCGGCCGCGCCCCGCTGACGCTCCTCACCCGCGTTGGCTGAGCCCGGCCGCGCCCCGCGCCGGCCCGGCCCGGGGCGCGACCAGCCGTTGTCCACAGGCTGTCACCCGTGGGGCTCGAGTTGTCCACAGGGCTGATTTGTCGCCCCGGGACAGCTCTGATCCAATGGCGGCCATGTCGAGGGCGTTCCGTGCTGCTGTGACCGTGCCGCTGCTGGTGCTTCTGGCGGCGTGCGGGCCCGACGCGTCCGGCTCGGGCAAGTCCGGGGCCGCCGCGCCGAGCTCCGCCGTGCCCAGCCCGGCCGCGCCCCCGGTCGCGCCGGCTTCCCCGGGAGCATCCGCCGGGGCCTCCTCGGCCACGTCCGGCAGCGCGCCCGCCGACCCCGCGGCCCACGCGCGCCAGGTGGTCGCCACGCTGAGCGACGCGGACCTGGCGGGGCAGGTGCTGATGCCTTACGCGTACGGGGGGAGTGCCACCGACGTCGACCAGGCGGCCGCCGCGGGCAACCAGGCCATCGCGGGTGTGAACACGCCGGCCGAGATGATCGCGAAGTTCCACCTGGGCGGGCTGATCCTCGTCGCGTTCACGCCCGAGGACCCGACCGGCAAGACCAACCCGGCCACCAACGTCGACAACCCGCAGCAGGTCCGCACCCTCACCGACGGCCTGCAGACGGCGGCCCGCGCGCTGCCCGGCGGGGCGCCGCTGCTGATCGGCACCGACCAGGAATACGGCGTCGTCACCCGGGTCAAATCGGGGGTGACGCTGCTGCCGTCCGCGATGACGTTCGGCGCCGGGGGCAAGCCGGCGCTGACCCAGGGCGCCTGGCGGGCCGCCGGCGAGGAGCTGGCCGCCATGGGCATCAACCTCGACTTCGCCCCGGTCGCCGACACGCTCGGCCCGCAGGGCAACGCCGTGATCGGCTCCCGCTCCCACGGCGCCGACCCCAAGGTCAACGCCGCCCAGGTCGGCGCCGCCGTGCGCGGCATCGAGCAGTCCGGCGTGGCGGCGGCCCTCAAGCACTTCCCGGGGCACGGTCACACCACGGGCGACAGCCACGACGATCTCCCGGTGGTCCACCAGAAGCTCGCCCAGTGGCAGCAGCAGGACCGCCCGCCCTTCGCGGCCGGCATCGCCGCGGGCGCCTCGGTCGTCATGTCCGGCCACCTCGACGTGCAGGCGCTCGACAAGGGCGTGGCCGCCACCTTCTCCCGCAAGATCATGACGGACGTCCTCCGCACGAGCCTCGGCTTCAAGGGTGTCGCGATCACCGACGCCATGAACATGGCCCCGGCGATGAAATGGCCCGCGGGCGAGGCGGCGGTCCGAGCCCTCAACGCCGGCAACGACATGCTCCTCATGCCCCCGAACCTCGCCGGCGCCCGCGACGGCATCCTGGCCGGCCTGTCCGGCGGCACCCTCAAGCGCGACCGCCTGGTCGAGGCGGTCACCCGCATCCTGACCCTGAAGTTCCGCCTGGCCGCCAAGCACCAGCCCGCCCTCACCACCGTGGGCTCCACCGCCCACCAGCGAGCCGTGTCCGCCGCCGACGCCGCCGCGATCACCATCCTCCGCGGCCGCTGCCAGGGCCCCCTGGTCACCGGCCCGATCACGGTCACCGCCAGCGAAGGTCGCGAAACCGCCCGAGCCGACCTCACCGCCGCCCTCCAGGCCGCCGGCCTCACCGTCCAGCCCACCGGCGGCACGATCGTCCACCTGGTCGGCTACGGCGACAAGCAACCCGACCTCAGCCCCGCCGCCGCGGTCACCGTCATGATGGACGTCCCCACCCTCCTGGCCCAGGCCAAGAGCCCCACCCTCCTCGCCACCTACTCCTCCAGCCCCCTGGCCCTCAAAGCCCTGGCCGCCGTCCTCGCCGGCAAGGCCAAGGCCCCCGGCAAGTCCCCCGTCCCCGTAGCCAAACTCCCTCGCACCGCCTGCCCCAAGTAGCCCGGCGGCCGGCGAGGACCTCGGCGTCTCCGGACGGGCGGCGCCGGCCCGGCGATTCCGGGGCCGGGTCGAGCTGCGGCCCGTCGCACGTCCTTGGCCGACGGGATGTTGCAACTGAAACTCCCTGCACCGCCTGCCCCCAACAGCCGGCGGCTCGTCTCACGTCCTTGGCCGGCGGCTCGTCTCACGTCCTTGGCCGGCGGGATGCTGCGATCGAAGCGGTCGAACCCGCCGGCGCTCCGTCTCCGCCGCCGGTCACCTCTATCCGCGACCGGAACGGCGACGACGGCGACCGCGTGCTGCCGTTCGTCCGGGGCGTGCCGGTCACGGTCCTGCCGGCCCTCGTCCCTGCGCCGATGAACTTCCGGTCCGCTCGGCCGGCCGCTCATCACCTGCGTCGAACAGTCCTGTCACCGCGAGCCGGCGTCGCCATCCGCCGTGCTTTCCGGACTCGTCGCTGCCAGGCTGCCGAGAGCTGGTGCCGCGCCTTCGGGACGCGCTGTCATGGGCTGACTTCGTCTTCCGCCGTGGGGCGCCGGGCGGGACGGCTGGCGGGCGGGGCGGGGCTGGTGGCAGGCGGGGCGAGGCGGGTGCTGACCTTGGTGGCGACGGCGGCGAGGACTGTGCGGGGGTCGTAGCCGAGGCTGGCGGCGGCGACCAGGGCGGTGAAGGCGATGTCACCCAGTTCGGCGGCTACGTCGTCCAGGGTGTGGGTGATGCCCTTGCGCGGATTCTGACCGGTGGCGCCGATCCAGGCCGCGGCCGCCTCGCCGTACTCCTCGGCGACCTTGAGAATGCGCATCGACAGCTCGGGGTGGCCCCTGCCGTTGGTGGTGTCGAGCCACTCCCGGGCGCGGCCCACCGTGGTCCAGATCGCGGCGTCATCACCGCCGGCAGCGCCGCCACCGCCACCGCGACCACCGGCGACGCCATTACCATCACGACCGTCGCCACCATTTCCGGCACCGCCGGCGCCGGCGCCGTCACCATTGCTGGCGTGACCGGTGGCGATTTGTCCGGCGGCGGCCTCGTCATCGGCGGTGTCACTATCGGCGCCGACGGCATCTGCGGCTGGTTGGCGGGCACGGCGGGCTGAGTCGGACATGCGATCTCCTCGACTTCGTAAGATACGGCGAGCGGGACGGTGCGTTGCGGCCGAGGCGCCGGGCCCGGCTGCAATCGAAGATGGCCAGGCGCGGCGGAGGCGCCGGGCACCCGGCGGACCCTCGGAAGAAGGTCCACTCTGGATCACGACGGCGGGCGGCCGTACCGTCGGGGCATGAGAGCGGCGCGCATTCATGCGTACGGGGGGCCGGACGTCATCCGGATCGACGACGTTCCGCAGCCCTTCCCCGCGCGGGGCGAGGCGCTGATCAGGGTCGTGGCCACGTCGTTGAACCCGACCGAGGCGGCGTTGCGGGGCGGGAAGCTGGCGGGGCTGTTTCCGGTCGAGTTTCCGTTCACGCTGGGGTGGGACGTGGCCGGGACGGTCGGGGGCGTGCCCGTGATCGGGATGCTCGACCACGGCGCGGCGGCCGGGTACGCGGTGGGGCCTGAGGAACGGCTCGTCGCGGCGCCCCGGAGTGTGCCGCTGGCGGATGCCGCCGTACTGCCGCTGGCCGGGATGACCGCCTGGCAGGCCGTGGTCGGGCACGCGCGCGTGGTGGCGGGGGAGCGGGTCCTGATCAGCGGGGCGGGCGGTGGCATCGGGACGTTCGCGGTGCAGATCGCCAAGCACCTCGGAGCGTACGTGCTGGCGACCGCGAGCCCCCGCAGCGCCGGCGCGGTCCGGCGGCTCGGGGCGGACGTGGTGCTCGACTACACCGCCGGACCGCTCGAGCCCGGCCGTCCCGTCGACGCCGTCGTCAACTGCGCCGCGATCGGGGCGGATGCGGCGAGCGCCTTGCCGGGGCTGGTGCGGGCCGGCGGGCGGGTCGTCACGGTCGCCACGCCGGTGGAGCCGACGGCGGAGGTGCGGGCCTGGCACGTGGTGACTCGCAACTCTCCCGGCGACCTGAAGACGCTGGTGGGACTCGTCGACGCCGGCGCCCTCACGCTCGACATCAGCGATCGCCGCGACCTCGCCGACCTGCCCGCTCTGCACCGATTGGCCGAGGCCGGCGGCGTACGCGGGAAGGTGCTCGTGAAAACGCAGCGGGAGCGCCCCACCGAGTGAGACGCAGCGGGAGCGCCCCACCGAGTGAGACGCAGCGGGAGCGCTCCACCGAGTGAGGCGCTCCCACGGAACGCGAACGTAACTCAGTACCGGGTGAAGACCACCGCGACGTTGTGACCGCCGAAGCCGAACGAGTTGTTCATGGCGGCGGCGATCTCCAGCGGGCGGGCCTTGTGCGCGGCGACGTCGAGGTCGAGGCGCTCGTCCGGGTCGTCCAGGTTGATCGTCGGGGGGACGACGCTGTCGCGGATCGCGAGGATGGTCGCGATCGACTCGAGCGCGCCGGCGGCACCGAGCAGGTGGCCGGACATCGACTTGGTGGACGTGATGACCGGGTGGTCGCCGATCGCGGTCCGGATGCCGAGGATCTCGCCCATGTCGCCGGCCGGGGTGGAGGTGGCGTGCGCGTTGACGTGGGTGATGTCGGCGCCGGTGAGGCCGGCGTCCTGGATCGCCTTGGTCATCGCGCGGATGCCGCCCTTGCACTCCGGGTCGGGCTGGACGATGTCGAAGCCGTCGGAGGTGATGCCGGTGCCGGCGAGGCGCGCGTAGATCCGGGCGCCCCGGGCCACGGCGTGGTCGGCCCGCTCGAGAATCAGCGCGCCGCCGCCCTCGCCCATGACGAAGCCGTCACGGCCCTTGTCCCAGGGACGGGAGGCCTTCTCGGGCTCGTCGTTGCGGGTCGACATGGCCCGCATGGAGCTGAAGCCGGCCAGCGGCAGCGGGTGGATGACCGCCTCGACGCCGCCCGCGACGACCACGTCGGCGCGGCCGGAGCGGATGATGTCCAGGCCCAGGGACAGGGCCTCGGCGCCGGTGGCGCAGGCGCTGGCCATCGAGTGGACGCCGGCGCGGGCCTTGAGCTCGATGCCGACCCACGCGGCGGGGCCGTTGGGCATGAGCATCGGCACGGTGTGCGGGCTGACCCGGCGCGGCCCGGAGGCCTCCAGGATGTCGTCCTGGTTGAGCAGGGTCGTGGCACCGCCTATGCCGCTGCCGATGCTGACGGCGAGGCGCTCCGGGTCGAGCCCGGCGTCGGCGAGACCGGAGTCGGCCCAGGCCTGCTTGGCGGCGATCAGGGCGATCGCCTCGGAGCGGTCGAGCTTGCGCAGCTTGACCCGCTCGATGATCTCGGACGGTTCGACCGCGAGCTGGGCGGCGATGCGGACCGGAAGCTGCTCGGCCCACTCCTGGGTGAGCGGAGTCACCCCGGAGCGGCCGGCGAGCAGAGCGTCCCAGGTGGACGCGACGTCCCCGCCTAGCGGGGTCGTCGCGCCGAGCCCGGTGACGACGACGTCTGTGCTGCTCATGTCAGTGGTTCGCCTCGATGAAGGAGACGGCGTCGCCGACGGTCTTGAGGTTCTGGACCTCGTTGTCCGGGATCTTGACGCCGAACTTCTCCTCGGCGGCCACCACGACCTCGACCATGGAGAGCGAGTCCACGTCCAGGTCGTCGGTGAAGCTCTTGTCCTCGGCGACGTCGTCCGGGTTCACGCCGGCGACCTCCTCCAGGATCTCGGCGAGGCCGGACGTGATCTCTTCACGGGTTGCCATGGGTGGTGTTTCCTCTCGAGTGGTGCGAACTGGCGGGAAAGACATCACGGACAGCGGATGACCTGTCCGGCGTAGGTGAGGCCGCCGCCGAAGCCGAAGAGCAGGATCGGGGCGCCCGAGGGCACCTCGCGCCGCTCGATCAGCTTGGACAGGGCCAGCGGGATGCTCGCGGCGGACGTGTTGCCCGACTCGACGAGGTCCTTGGCGACGACGACGTCGGGGCCGAGGCCCAGGCGCTTGACGATGCCGTCGATGATGCGGGTGTTGGCCTGGTGCGGCACGAAGGCGGCGATCTCGTCGGGCCGGACGCCGGCCCGCTCGAGCGCCTGCAGCGCGAAGGGCGCCAGCTCGGTGGTGGCCCAGCGGAAGACGATCTGGCCCTCCTGCTGGATGTACGGCTGCCGGCCCTCGATGCGCAGCACGTCGCCCTTGTCGGGGGCGGAGCCCCAGAGCACCGGGCCCACGCCGGCCTGCTCACCCTCGGCGGCGGCGGTGACCACGGCGGCCCCGGCACCGTCGCCGAAGAGGACGGCGGTGCTGCGGTCGGTCCAGTCCGTCAGGTCCGAGAGCTTCTCGGCGCCGATGACGATGGCGTTGCGGGAGGCGCCGGCGCGGATGGCGTGGTCGACCGTCCCCAGCCCGTACGAGAATCCGGAGCACGCCGTGTTCAGGTCGAACGCCGCCGGGGCGTTGACGCCGAGGCGGGCCGCGACGCGGGTGGCGACGTTGGGGCACCGGTCGATCGACGAGCAGGTCGCGACGACGACCATGTCGATGTCGGCGGCGGTGAGGCCGGAGGAGGCGAGGGCCTTCTCGGCGGCGAAGGTGGCCATGTCGGCGACCGACTCCGAGTCGGCGACGCGGCGCTCGGCGATCCCGACGCGGGACCGGATCCACTCGTCGTTGGTGTCGACGATCTCGGCGAGATCGCTGTTGGTGACCACACGCGAGGGCTGGTAGTGGCCCATCGCCACGATGCGGGAACCCGCGGTCATGCTGTTGCTCCTTCGTGCTCGGTGCCGACGGGGCCCCCGTGACGGGCGATCAGGTCGCGCGCGGCGTCCAGGTCGCCGGGGGTGTTGAGGGTGACGATCTCGGGGGCGTTGTCGCCCTTGAGCTCCCGCTTGACCAGCCCCGCGAGGGTGCCGGCGGGCGGCAGCTCGATGATGCCGGTCACGCCCCGCTCGCGCAGGCTCGCCATGACCAGGTCCCAGCGCACCGGCGCGGTGACCTGCCGCACGAGACGCCGCAGCAGCTCCCCGCCGTCGGTCACGGCGCCGCCGTCGAGGTTCGACAGCAGCACGCGCGCCGGGTCGGCGACGGTCGCCCCGGCGGCGACGGCGCCGAGAGCCTGCTCGGCCGGCCCCATGAACGGCGTGTGGAACGCCCCGGCCACGGCCAGCGCCCGCACCCGGGCGGCCGGCGGCGGCTCCTCGGCCAGCGCGGCCAGCGCGTCCATGGCCCCGGCGGCGACGATCTGGCCGGCCCCGTTGCGGTTAGCCGGGTACAGCTTGTGCTTCTCGAGCACCGCGACCACCTCGTCGGCGTCGCCGCCCAGCACGGCACTCATGCCCGTCGGCTCCAGCGCGCACGCGGCGGCCATCTCCCGCCCCCGCACCCCCGCCAGCGCAACGGCCGTCTCCGGCGTCAGCACCCCGGCCACCGCCGCGGCGCCCAGCTCCCCGACGCTGTGGCCGGCGACGACGTCCACCCCGCCGAGCGGCAACTGCTCGGCCGCCAGCAGCGCGGCGGCCACCAGGAGCGGCTGGGTCCGGGCGGTGTCCTTGATCTCCTCGGCGTCGGCCCGCGTGCCGAGGTGCACGAGGTCGACCCCGGCCAGCACGGACCACCAGGCGAGGCGCGCCTCGGCGCCGGGGATGTCGAGCCAGGGGGCGAGGAAGCCGGGCTTCTGCGAGCCCTGGCCGGGAGAGAGAACAGCGAGCACGTATCCGACTCTTCCGGATGGGAGCCCGTTCAGGAGGTGCCGCACGAGACGAAACCCTACGACCCCGGTTGTAGGGTTCCCACAAGAGGGGGTGCACTATGCACCATTCCGAGCGGATTCGAGGCCTCGCCAGTTGCCCGCTCGCCGTCGCGTCGTTCGCGTGAGCTGCGTCGCACTCAGCCGGCCGGGTCGAGGCGGCCCACGGCGAGCGCCATCCGCAGCCCGAAGGCGTCGCGCCCGTCCAGCGGCGACAACCCCGTGACCTCGGCCACCCGCTTCAACCGATAGCGCACCGTGTTCGGGTGCACGTACAGCTCCCGGGCGGCACTCTCCAGCACCCCGCCCGTGGCGAAGAACGCGTCGAGCGTCTCCAGCAGACTCCCCCCGGCCCGGGACAATGATCCGAAGACCTCGGTCCGCAACGCGCGCCGGGCCTCGGGGTCGCCGGCCAGTGCACGCTCCGGCAGCAGGGCGTCGGCGGCGACCGGCTTCGGGGCGCCGGGCCAGGCGGGTGCGGCGCGATAGCCGGCCAGGGCGGCGCGCGCCGACTCGGTGGCGTGGTCGAGCGACTGGACGGCCGGCCCGACGACGATCGGACCGTCGCCGAAGGCGCCCGACAGCTGCTCCGCGCTGGCGATCGGGTCCGCGGCGCCGCCCATGACCACGACGATCCGGTCGCCGTGGACACCGCCGATGACCTCGACCCGGGCCCGGCGCGCGGCCCGATAGACGGCGTGCAGCACCGCGGTGTGGTCGCCGCCGGGGGAGCGGCCCACGACCACGGCCACCGGAGGCGCGTCCGCCCAGCCCAGGGCGGCGGCCCGGCTGGCGAGCACGTCGGAGGAGTCGCCACGCAGCAGGGCGTCGACGAGGAGGGCCTGGAGGCGGGCGTCCCAGGAGCCGCGTACCTCGGCTGCCCGCGCGTACACCCGGGCCGCCGAGAAGGCGATCTCCCGCGAGAACTTGAGGATCGCCTCGGCCAGCGCCTCCTTCTCCCCGGTCGCCGCCAGCTCGTTGACCTCGGACTCGGCCACGTCGATGACGACCTTGATCAGCTGGACGGTCTGGGTCAGCGTGAGCGACCGGGCCAGCGATCGGGGCGCGGCGGCGAAGACCTCGTCGGAGAGCTCCTGCGTACCCGCCGCGTTGCCGCCCGATCGGAGCCACTCGACCAGCGAGCGGATGCCGGCCTGGGCGACGAGCATCACCGACGAGCGCTGCTCCGCCGGCAGCGCGCGGAACCAGGGGAGCGTCTCCTCCATCCGGACCACGCTCGACGACGCGAGCGACCCGGCGCTGCGCTCGACCCGGCGCAGGGTGGCGGCCAGCGGCGGAGCGGACGAGCCCCGCGACGACTTGCTCACCTGTGCCACCCGCCCAGCATGTCAGGCGCCGCCGAACGCCGGCCGCGCACGGGCCCGCCGGCTGGACGTGCACGGGCCCGCCGGCCGGCCGCCCGCGAGTCCACCGGCCGGACGCGGCTGCCGCCGAGGTGGGCGGAGGCGGTTCGCCGAGCCCCTTCTCGAACCCTCTCCGCAGAGGCACAATCGTTCCCGGCCCCGCTGCATCGTGTCCCTTTTGGGGTGTTTGTCGGTAATAGCGGTGTGCCCTCACCGCGATTCCGGTGGGTGACCTGGCATGGTGTCGTCCTGGGCCGCACGAGTTGCGGAACCGGCGCGACCTGGTGATCCATTGCCGGGAGCCACCCCGGGCAGCGACGCCCGGTGCCGGAAACCGAGCGGAACTCGCGGCCCGGGAAGGTCAAGCCGGGCGGCACGGTGCCGATGGGACCGGGTACCCGGGAACGAGCAAGGAGAGGGAGGGAGGCGGCGCATGGCGGAACTCGAGAATCTGTGCCCCGAAGCCGAACACGACCACGCGGACGAGAGCGTCGCCGAGGAGTCCGTGTTCGTCGCCCCGGCCGGCCCCCCGCTGCTGACCGTGCCTCCCGCCCCCGACGACCCCGCCGGCGACATCCCTCACCGCGACGGCTGCCGCACCCATCTCCACGGCTGGGCCGGCGCCCACGTCCACGGCGCCGTCCGCCCCCGCCGCCGAGCGGCCGGCCGGGGCCGCCCGCCCCGCCGCTGGTGCTGACGGCCCCGGTCGCCGGTCGGCCGGGGGAGATTGCTCACCCGGTGGTGTGACTGGCGGGCCGGTTGCGGCGCGTCCGGTGGGTGTGGGGTGCGGGCACCGACACGGTGGGCACGTGGACGACAAGCGACGGCTCATTCTTGATCAGGCGCTGGCGCTCGTGGACGAGCGGGGGCTCGGGGCGATGTCCATGCGGGCCGTGGCGGAGCGGGTCGGGCTGACGTCGATGGCGCTCTATCCGTACGTGGGGGGTAAGGACGCCCTGCTCGACGGGCTGGTCGATCTGTTGCACCTGGAGCTGGGCGACCGGTACGGCACCGATCCCGCCGACATCGACTGGCGGGACCGGTTGCGGGCGCTCGGGCGGGCGGTGCGGGCGTTGTCCCGGCGGCATCCGGGGGCGTACCCGCTGCTGTTGAACCGGCCCTCGCCCGGCGGCAGCTGGCTCATCGCCGCCCTGCGGGCCACCCTGCACGACGCCGGGGTGCCCGGCGCGCACGTTCCGCGGCTGACCCGGATGATCTGCGCCTTCCTGCTCGGCTACACGACCGGCGAAGTCACCGGCGGCCTGCCCGGCGCGACCGATCAGAGCCCGCCGCCGGAAGAGACGAAAAACCCGGAAGAGCTGGGCGAGCAGGCCGCCAGCGCCGAGTTCGACGCCGATCTCGAGGACCTCGTCCGCCTCGTCGAGGTCACCGTCCGGGTCGTGTGAGGGGCATTCGGGACTCCGGGCGCCGGGAAGTGCCCTATAAAGGGGCAAATGACGGACGAATACGTGGCGCAGCGGTACGCCCACCTGCGCCGCGCCGCCTTCCTCATGTGCGGCGACTGGGCCCGGGCCGGTGAATCAGCGCGCCTCACGCTGGCCCGAGCGCTGACCGACCCCGGGGTCGGGGCCGACGCCGGGGACCTCGACCTCTGGGCGTACGCGGATCTGATGGCCGCCTTCAAGCCCGGCCACAGCCGCCGGGAGCACGTGTTCGTCGCGCCCGCGGCGGCCGGCTACGACGACGCGCAGGCGGCGCTGCGGGACACGTACACCGT
Organism: Symbioplanes lichenis; assembly: GCF_030709675.1. Classification (GTDB taxonomy): domain Bacteria; phylum Actinomycetota; class Actinomycetes; order Mycobacteriales; family Micromonosporaceae; genus Actinoplanes; species Actinoplanes lichenis. Next base: position 123,817 of record NZ_JAUZQD010000019.1, on the reverse strand, counting down.
GCTCGTCCTCGACGCCCTGCGCCGCCTCCCGCCGAAGTGCCGCGCGGTGCTCGTGCTGCACCACTTCTGCCATCTGGCGGTGGCGGAGACCGCCGACGTGCTCGGCCTCGACGGCAACAAAGTCACGGAGTACGAGGCCGAGGGCCTGCAGGCCTTCCAGGAGCTGCTCCGCGCGGGGCAGCCGGTGGCCGGCCGATGAGCGCGGCGATGACCGCGGTGCTCGAGCGGGCCTGCGCCGGGGAGCCGCCGGTCGGGGACGCCGTGACCGAGATCCTCGCCGAGGCCGATCGGCTGCGGCGCCGGCGGGCCCGGGCGGTGATCCTGGCCGGGCTGGCCACCGTGGCGATCGTCATTCTGCTCGGGTACGGCCTCACGACCGTCCTCCTGCCCGGCAGCAGACCCCGCTCGACCGCCGCCGTCGCGGTCGCCCAGCCGCGCCCGTCGGCCGAGCTGGATCACGTCCTCGCCGTGCTGAAGGGGCCGGTCGACGCCGAGGGGCACCGGATCGTGCCGCGCGAGCCGTTCACCGGTCCGGGCTGGCGGCAATACTCGGTGCTTGACGAGCAGGGCCGCCCGCACGGCCTGATCGAGGTCGCCGTCTACGACGCGCCGGCCGGGCTGTGCCTGCCGGTGCTGGCCGACCCGCAGGCGTGCGCCAAGCCGGACACCACGGCGTCGGGTTTCGACTATGCCCGTTACGCCGACACGGACGACCGGGACTGGCAGGTGCACGAGGTCATCGCCCGGCGGGTGGTTGACGGGCGGACCGTGGCCGTGCAGGCGACGGGCGAGCGGGGCACCGGCGACGAGGAGCTCGGCGCGCCGCCGCTGACCACGCGGGAGGCGGCCGACCTGGCGACGAACCCCAAGCTGCTCGACGCCTTCGGACTGGGGGAGCGCTGCAACACCCCGGCCCCGGCCTGCCCGATCCTCAAGATCCCCGTACGCCCGGCGGGCTGAGAGTGGGTCAGACCCGGCGGCGGATGAGGAACGCGACCCCGGCCAGCCCGGCCAGCACGACCAGCAGCACCGCGCCGTTGAGCAGGAACAGCCGCTGCACCTCGTTGACCACGTCCTGGCCCACGGCGACCGGGTCCAGCTCCTCGGCCTCCACGTCGGAGCCGATCCCGCCGCCGATGCCGCCGGCCACGAGGTCCGGCTTCGCCTCCAGCGGTACGCCGCTGATGCGCAGCGACTCCGACATGGTGAGCCGCCCGTAGAACCAGCCGGCGCTCTTCTTGCCGGTGGGCTGCTTGGCCGGCCGGTAGGCGCGGGGGCCGCCCGAGGCGAGCGGATAGAGGTCGTACACCTGGGTGGCCTTGTCCTTGATCAGGACGGTGGCGACGTATTTCGGGCCGAGCTTGTCCGCCTTGGGCGCCGTGGTCGTCGGCGTCGCCGTGGACAGCCAGTTGACCTCGCTGAGCAGGCGCTGGAAGACGTCGGCGTGCTCCGCCTGCTGCACGGTCAGCTTGCCGCCGGAGACGTTCTTCCCCGCGATCGTCACCGCCGTCGGCTTGGCCGGGGTCTTGGGCGCCTCGGCGTGCGCCGCCCCGGATCCGGTCAGGGCCATCGCCAGCCCGAGGACGATCGCCCCAAGTCGCCTGGTCATCCCTCGAGCCACCGTCCGGCCTCCCCCGCCTAGGTGTTGGTGCAATCGTTGCTGTGCGCCATGTACCCACAGCCTTCCCGGAGAAGAGCGCGAGCGCATCTCGGGACGGCACCTTTTCGAACTATCCGGAAAGGGTGGGAGAGGGTGCAACCACTGCTGATCAGCGGGCGAATAGTACCTACCGAGGTCAACTCACGTATGCCGAGGTCACCCGGGGTGTGACGGGGGAGGAGCGGGCCTGGCCAGGGAGTTGACGCCCGTGCGGACGGGACCCGGAAACCGCATACCGAAATGGTCACGAAATGTTCACGCCAACGAGATCACGCTGAGCGTAGGCGCGCCCTTCCCGGCGGTGATCACAGTGTGAGTGCCACCGCCGGGAAGAGAGACAGCGAGGGGAGGATCAGAGCCGGCCGCGCGCCGCCGCGATCCGCGCCAGCGTCTTCTCCCGCCCGAGCACCTCGAGCGACTCGAAGAGCGGCAACCCGACCGTGCGACCGGTCACGGCCACGCGTACGGGCGCCTGGGTCTTGCCCAGCTTGAGCCCCCGCTCCTCGCCGACCTTCTCCAGCGCGCCCTTGAGCGGCTCGGCCGCCCACTCCTCGAGCGCCCCGAATGCTGCAGCGGCCGCGTCGAGGATCTCGGCCGCGCCCTCCTTCATCGCCTTGTTCCACGACTGCTCGTCCTCGACCGGCTCGGCCAGGAAGAAGAAGTCGACGTAGTCGACGATCTCGCTGAGCACCGCGATCCGGGTCTGCGCGAGCGGCGCGACGTCGGTGAAGACGTCGGCGTCGAAGGCGGCCGGGTCCCACGGCGGGGCCGGGATGGTGTCGGTGCCCGCCAGCCACGGCGAGCAGCACTGGATGAACTCCTGGGTGGAGAGCGCCCGGATGTACTCGCCGTTGAACGCCCGCAGCTTCTTGACGTCGAAGAACGCGGGGGCGTGGTTGACGTCGGAGAGCTTGTACTCCTCCTCGATGACCTGCCACGGCACGATCTCGCGGTCGCCGGAGGGCGCCCAGCCGAGCAGCATCAGATAGTTGCGCATGGCGGCGGCGAGATAGCCCTCGTCGCGGTAGGACTCCAGGGCCACCTTGTCGCGGCGCTTCGAGAGCTTCTGGCGCTTCTCGTTGACCAGGACCGGCACGTGCGCCCACACCGGGGGCTTGACGCCCAGCGCCTCCCAGAGCAGCTGCTGCTTGGGGGTGTTGGGCAGGTGCTCCTCGGCCCGGATGACGTGGGTGATGCCCATGCTCATGTCGTCGACCACGTTGGCCAGCAGGAAGACCGGGGAGCCGTCGCTGCGGGCGATGACGAAGTCCTCGATCAGCTTGTTCTCGAACGTGGGCTCGCCGCGGACCAGGTCGGTGACGACGGTCGTGCCCTCGTCGGGCGTACGGAAGCGCAGGGCCCGCCCCTCGCCCGGGCCGAGCGCGCGCTCGCGGCAGAAGCCGTCGTAGCCGGTGTGGGTGTTGCCCGTGCGGGCCACGACGTCGTCGCGGGTGCAGTCGCAGTAGTACGCCCGGCCCTCGCCGTAGAGGCGGGTGGCGGCGGCGATCTGGTCGTCCTTGTACGAGGACTGGAAGTAGGGGCCCTCGTAGGAGCCCCGCTCGATGCCGATCCAGTCGAGTGCGGAGATGATGCCCTCGGTCCACTCGGGCCGGTTGCGGGCCGCGTCGGTGTCCTCGATCCGCAGGACGAACACGCCGCCGCTCTGGTGCGCGACGATCCAGTTCTGCAGGGCTGTTCGGGCACCGCCGACGTGGAACATGCCGGTCGGGGACGGGGCGAAGCGAACTCGTACGGTCACCCGCCCAGCCTACGGCGCCCCGCGAGCCGGTTTCCGCCGACCTTTCATCACGGCGTGTATTGACGACTATTAGTAAATCTTCCTAAGATTTCCGCGTCCGAGGCGCCCCCACGCCGGAAGGAAATCGATGAAGAAGATCCTCGCCGCCCTCGCGGTGGGTCTGACGGCCGCTGCCGCCATCCAGGCCCCCGCCCAGGCGGCCCTGCCCAACGGCTTCAAGAGCGTCGGCTACATGCCGAGCTGGGCCGGCAGCGTCACCAGCATCCAGTACTCCAAGCTGACCCACATCAACTACGCCTTCGCGCTCCCCAACGCGAACGGCACCCTCCAGCCCATCGAGAACACCTCGAAGCTCTCCCAGCTCGTTTCGCTCGGCCACCAGAACAACGTCAAGATCTCGCTGGCCATCGGCGGCTGGAACGACGGCAACGACTCCGCCTTCGAGTCGCTCGCCGCCAACGCGAGCACCCGGACCACGTTCGTCAACACGGTCATGGGCGTCGTCGGCCAGTACGGCCTCGACGGCATCGACATCGACTGGGAGTACCCGGACCCGGGGACGTCGGGCGCCAACTACGCGGCGCTGATGTCCCAGCTGGGCACGGCCCTGCACGGCCAGGGGAAGCTCCTGACGTCGGCGGTCGTCTCCGAGGGGTCGACCGCGAACGGCGTACCCACCTCGGTCTTCGGGGTCGTCGACTGGCTCAACATCATGGCCTACGACGGGGGCAACCCCCACGCGAACTACGACTGGTCGATCGCCGCCGCGAACTTCTGGAAGGGCCGGGGCCTGCCCGCGGCCAAGACCGTGCTCGGCGTGCCGTTCTACAGCCGCAACGGCTACGTGCCCTACAACCAGATCGTCGCCACCAATCCCGCGTACGCCAACCAGGACTGCGCCACGATCAACGGCGCGCAGGAGTGCTACAACGGCCTGCCCACGATCCGCCGGAAGACCCAGTGGGCCCTCGCCAACGCCGGCGGCATCATGAACTGGGAACTGTCCCAGGACGCGACCGGCGCCAACTCGCTGGTCAGCGCCATCTATGAGACCGCGACGGGCGGTGGGTCGCCGACCCGCACCGGTCGCATCACGGGCATCGGTGGCAAGTGTGTCGACGTCGCCTCCGCGTCGTCCGCCAACGGCACCGCGATCCAGCTCTACGACTGCAACGGCAGCAATGCCCAGACCTGGACCATCGGTACGGACAACACCGTGCGCGCCCTCGGCAAGTGCCTGGACGTCGCCGCCGCCGGCACCGCCAACGGGTCATTGATCCAGCTCTACGACTGCAACGGCACGGGCGCCCAGGCCTGGACCGCGCAGAGCAACGGCACCCTGCTCAACCCGGTCAGCAACAAGTGCCTGGACGCCTCGAACAACAGCTCCGCCAACGGCACCCGCCTGCAGATCTGGGACTGCTTCGCCGGCGCGAACCAGCGGTGGACCCTGCCCTAGGAGCTCCTCCTGAAGGAGCCCGGCGCCATCCCGTAGGCGCGCCGGAACGCGGCCGAGAAGGCGAACTCCGTCGAGTAGCCGACCCGCCGCGCGATGGCCGCCAGGGGCGCCGGGCTCTCCCGCAGCAACTGGGCGCCGAGGCTCATCCGCCGATCGACCAGGTACGCCATCGGGGGAGTGCCGGTCGCGGCGGTGAACCGCCGGTGGAACGTCGTGCGCGACATGCCCGCGACCGAGCTCAGCTGGTCCACCGTCCACGACCGCTCGGGCCGGTCGTGGATCGCGTGCAGCGCGCCGGCGATGCCCGGATCGGTGACCTCCATCCGGTCCGGCACCTGGCGCAGCATCTGCACGACCATCAGATCGATGAGCGCCGCCCGGGCCGCGTCGGTGCCCGGCTCCGGCCGGTCGAAGTCGGCGTGCAGCATCGTGATCAGCGTCCGCAGCTCCGGCTGCTCGTCGTAGTCCGGCGTGATCCGGACCAGCCCCGGCAACCGGTGCAGCAGGGCCGGTACGCGCCCGTCCTCCGTCCGGTAGGCGCCACAGAGGAACTCGAAGTCGGCCTCGCCGGTCGGCGCGGGCTCCTCGATGGTGAAAACGGGCAGATCGGCGAGGTCGCAGGGCGCGTGGGACAGCCCGTGCTCGACTCCGGCGGCGGTGAAGATCACGTCCCCCGGGCGTACGCGCAAGGGGTCGATCTTGTCCTGGATGAGCCAGCCCTCACCGCGCAGCAGCACGTGGAAGCCGAGCACCGCCATGGACGGGAAGCGGAGCCCCCACGCGCCCGACTCCGTGATGCGGCGCCCGTTCGCGCGCAGGGCCCGGACGCTGCCGAGCGCGGCCGTGATCATGTCCACGTCCGCGATGGTACGTCCGCGTATCACCTCGGGCCGCGTACGCATGGCCGCGGGCACCCTGTCCCTGGTTCGGTGGAACGTGTGACATCACCACTTGCCGACACCCTGTTCGCGCACGCCGCGGAGACCGAGCAGCAGGGCCGCCCTGCTGCTCTTGACGTCGCCCACAAGGCCGGCGCCTTCGCCCTGCACGACCGCACCCCCACCGAAGCCGTCCAGCTGCTCGCCGAGATGGCGCGCGGCTGCCCCTCCACCAGCTGGGTCGCCGGCACCTCGCTGACCGGCAAGATCTTCACCCGCCGGACGCTGGGCGACGTCGTCGGCCCGGACGAGCTGATGGCCGGCTCGGGCACGCCGGGCGGCCGGGGAGAGCAGGCCTTCGGCGGCGTACGCGTCACCGGCCGCTGGGCGAACGTCTCCGCCTGCGAGGACGCGAAGTGGGCCGGCCTCGCCCTGATGGTCGACGGGACATTGTCCTGGGCGCTCTTCCCGATCCGCGACCTGCGCGTCGAACACACCTGGTCGGCCGTCGGCATGCGCGGCACCGGCAGTCACACGCTGGTCGCCGACGACGTCCTCGTGCCGGCCGAGCGCGTGGCGCCGCTCGACTTCAGCAAACTCGCCGGCGACATGGTGCTCTTCGGCCTGACCGCGCTCGCCCCGGTCGTCGGCGCCACGCTGGGTGCGCTGGACGTGATCACCGCGATGTTCGCGTCCGATCGCAAGCCCTACATGAGCGCGTACGCGTCCATGGGCGAGTCCCCGTCCGCGCGCACCTTCCGGGCGGAGGCCACCCGGCTCGCCCGGCAGGCCGAGCGCACGATGCTCCACCTGGCGGCCACCGGGCCGGGCGACCACGGCCTGGCCATGTCCGGGGCGGCGCGGGACTGCCGCCAGGCGATGGAGCTGATGCTCGACCTGCACGGCGCGAGCGGCTTCGCCGAGTCGAACCCGCTGCAGCGTTACTGGCGCGACGTCGCCGTGGCGAGCCGGCATCCGCACCTCAACGCGTTCCTGGCCGCCGACCGGCTCCCGTAGTCTGGGCCTTTCGCGGCCCGACACGACGAGGTGGAGCCATGGGCAAGGTCATCGCGGTGGAGTACGTGACGCTCGACGGGGTCTTCGAGGAACCCGCCTGGAGCGGCCCCTACTTCAACGACGAGCTGGGCGCCTGGCAGGACGCCAACCTGCGCGAGGCCGACGCGCTGCTGCTCGGCCGCCGCACGTACGAGGGCTTCAAGGCCGCCTGGCCCGCCATGGAATCCAGCACCGGCGACTTCGGCCGCAAGATGAACAGCATGCCCAAGTACGTGGCCACGACCTCGCTGACCACGCCGGAGTGGAACGCCACGTTCCTCTCCGGCACGGTCGCCGACGCGGTCGCCAAGCTCCGCACCGAGACCGGCACCCTGCTGCTCAACGGCAGCGGCGACCTCCTCAACGAGCTGACCCGCCACAACCTCGTCGACGAGTACCGCATCATGATCTACCCGGTCGTCGTGGGCGAGGGCCGCAAGCTCTGGCACGAGGGCACCAAGATCGCCCTCAAGCCGACCAACCGCTGGACCACGGCGACCGGCGTCGAGGTCCTCACCTACGTCCCGGCCTAGACAAACCGGCGGCCCCTCGCGAGGAGGAGCCGCCGGCCGGAACGCGGATCGTCAGACCGTGAAGCGGTCGACCAGGTGCGTCAGGCGCTGGGCCGTGCCGTTGAGCTCGTCCGCCGCCCGGTGCGAGACCGACACCGCCGACCGGGTGCTCTCCACGGCCCCGCTGACCGCGCCGATGTTGCTGGCGATGTCCTGGCTGCCGGTGGCGACCTCGGTGATGTTGCGGGACATCTCGGCGGTGGTGGCGGCCTGCTCCTCGACCGCCGCGGCGATCGCCGTCTGGTAATCGTTGACCTGGCCGATCGTGGCCGTGATGGCGTTGATGGCCTCGACCGCCTTGGCCGTGTCGGACTCGATGGCCGAGACCCGGGCGGTGACGTCCTCGGTGGCCTTGGCGGTCTCCTGGGCCAGATCCTTGACCTCGCCGGCGACGACCGCGAAGCCCTTGCCCGCGTCGCCCGCCCGGGCCGCCTCGATCGTGGCGTTGAGGGCGAGCAGGTTGGTCTGCTCGGCGATGCTGGCGATCAGGCGGACCACGTCGGCGATCTTGCCGGTGGAGACGCGGAGCTCGTCGATGACGCCGGAGGCGGTGGCGGTGAGGCCGACGCCGTCGCGGCCGGCGCGGGCGGCCTCCTGGGCGTTGCTGGAGATCTCGCTGATGGAGGCGCCCATCTCCTCGGCGCCGGCGGCGACCGTCTGCACGACCACGGAGATGTCGTCGGCGGCGCGACTGGCCGTGCCGGCCTGGGAGGCGGCGCTCTCGGCGGAGGTGGTCAGCTCGCCGCCGGTCGCCGCGACCTGGGAGGCCGACTTGCTGACCTCGTGCGACGCCCCGGTGACCTCGACCATGACCTCGCGCAGCTCGGCGGTGGCGGTGTTGAGGGCGGTGCCGGCGCGGCCGATCTCGTCCTGGACGTTGTCCTGCACCTTGACGGTGAGGTCGCGGTGGGCCAGGCGGGACAGGGCGGCGGTGAGCTGGCCGAGCCGGGTCGAGATGCGGCGGGCCTGCCAGGCGGCCACGGCGCCGCCGATCACGGCGAGCAGGACCGCGGCGATGAGGAAGGCGATGAGCATGTCGCGGCGCCCGTCGCGGACGGCGTCGACGGCACCGCTGGTGTCGCCGCTGTAGCCGCTGACCGAGATCGCCCAGTTGTACGGCGCGTAGTACGACGCCGTGAGCACAGTCTCGCCCGCCGGGGCCCCCGCGGCGCCCGCCAGCTTGAACGTGCCCTGCCAGGTGTTGCCGTCCTCGAGCTTCGGCGCCTCGGCCAGGATCTGCTCGACGTACTTGGTGCCGTTGGCGTCCGCGGCGTCCTTGATGTTCTGGCCGACGATCGAGTCGAGGCTCGACGTGATGACCCGGCCCGCGTCGGCGGCGTTGGTGCTGATGACCGAGATGGAGCCGTTCTCGCTGACCGAGCTGGTGGAGATGGCGTCGGTCAGGGTCTTGAGCGCCTCGGTCTGCGGGACGCCGACGAAGAGGGCGCCGATGACGTCGCCCGAGGCGTCCTTGATCGGGTCGTACGCGGTGATGAACCAGGTGTCGACCACCTTGGCCACGCCCCGGTAGCCCTTGCCCGACTTGATCGCGGCGGCGACGGCGTTGGCCTTGCCGTCGGCGGTCGCGGGAATGTACGTCCCGATGGCGCGGTTGCCGGTGGCGCCCTTGACCGTGGTGGCCACGCGCAGCAGGTCACCGTTGTCGTTCATGCGCTGGAAGACGGTGACAGTCAGTCCGAGCAGGTCGGCGGTGTCGTCGGCGAAGGGCGTCTCCTTGCCGAAGCTGGTGTTCTGGCCCAGCCACGTGCCGCCCACGGCCAGCCGCGGCAGCGTCACGGTGGTCTTCGCCTGGCTGACCTGGTTGGTCGCGGTCCACGTGGCCGTCTTGCTCTGCAGCGATGCCCCGCCGCTCGCGGCGAGCTGCTGGTTCGCCGACTCCATGCTCTTGTTGACGCTGTTCTGCACCTCGTTGCCGACGGCGCTGACCATCTTGTTGACCTCGTCGGAGGTGCGCGCCAGGTTGTCGGTCGTCAGCTGGGTGACCTGCTTCTCCGTGCGGTCGGCGAAGGCGTCGCTCTGCCAGGCGCCGACCCCGACCAGCACCCCCGCCGTACCGATGACCCCACCCAGGCCGAGGGCCAGGAGCTTGTGACTGATCTGTGCGCGCACCATGCCCCGCTGTTCGGACAGGGCGGGGAAAAACTGAGGGGTATGTCCGAATGATTCCGGACACACCCCTCGTTATCAGGCCACCGTCAGCTGTCGCCGCCGGTCTCGCCGACCGGCGCCGCGCCGATGTCGTCGATCGCGTACTTCTTGGCGGCCTCGGCCGGGACGTGCGCCGGGACCTTGCCCTTCAACGCGAGCTGGCGCAGCGTCGCCACCGCCACCGACTCGGCGTCGACGTGGAAGTGCCGGCGCAGCGCGTGCCGGGTGTCACTCATGCCGAAGCCGTCGGTGCCCAGCGAGGTGTAGTCGTTGGGGATCCACCGGCTGATCAGGTCGGGCACGGCGCGCATCCAGTCGCTGACCGCCACCGCCGGGCCCTCGGTGCCCTCCAGCTTGGTCTGGATGTACGGCTTCCGCGGCTGGTCGCCCGGGTTGAGCAGGTTGTGCTCCTCGGCCTCGACGGCGTCGCGGCGCAGCTCGGTCCACGAGGTCACGGACCACACGTCGGCCCCGACGCCCCAGTCCTGGGCCAGCAGCTGCTGCGCCTTCAGGGCCCACTGCATGCCCGTGCCCGACGCCAGGATCTGCGCCTTCGGCCCGGTCGTCTCGGGGGCGGCCGCGTACCGGTAGATGCCCTTGAGCAGGCCCTCCACGTCGACGTTGGCCGGCTCGACCGGCTGCAGGATCGGCTCGTTGTAGACCGTCAGGTAGTAGTAGACGTTCTCCTGCTGCTCGCCGTACATCCGGTGCAGGCCGCGCTCCATGATGTGCGCGATCTCGAACGCGAACGCCGGGTCGTAGGCCACGACGGCCGGGTTGGTCGCCGCGATCAGCAGCGAGTGCCCGTCCTCGTGCTGCAGGCCCTCGCCGTTGAGCGTGGTGCGCCCGGCGGTCGCGCCGAGCAGGAAGCCGCGGGTCATCTGGTCCGAGGCCGCCCACAGCTCGTCCGCCGTGCGCTGGAAGCCGAACATCGAGTAGAAGATGTAGAGCGGGATCATCGGCTCGTCGTGCGTCGCGTAGGACGTGCCGGCGGCGATGAAGCTGGCGGTCGAGCCGGCCTCGTTGATGCCCTCGTGCAGGATCTGGCCGTTGGTCGCTTCCTTGTAGGACAGGAAGAGCTCCCGGTCGACCGACGTGTAGGTCTGGCCGTGGGGCGAGTAGATCTTGCGGGTCGGGAACAGCGAGTCCATGCCGAACGTGCGGGCCTCGTCCGGGATGATCGGCACCCAGCGGGCCCCGAACTCCTTGTCCTTCATGATGTCCTTGAGCAGGCGCACGAAGGCCATCGTGGTGGCGACCTTCTGCTTGCCCGAGCCGCGCTTGACGTCACCGAAGCGCGCCGAGTCAGGGATCGCCAGCGCCTTGGCCTTGGTCCGCCGGGTCGGGACATAGCCGCCCAGCTCGCGCCGCCGCTCCTGCAGGTATTTGATCTCGTCCGACTCGGGGCCGGGGTGGAAGTACGGCGGGAGGTACGGGTTCTCCTCGAGCTGCTTGTCGCTGATGTCGAGGTAGAGCCGGTCGCGGAAGCCCTTGAGGTCGTCGAGCGTGAGCTTCTTCATCTGGTGCGTGGCGTTGCGGGCCTCGAAGTGCGAGCCCAGCGTCCAGCCCTTGATGGTGTGGGCCAGGATGACCGTCGGCTGGCCGGTGTGCTCGGTGGCCGCCTTGTAGGCCGCGTAGAGCTTGCGGTAGTCATGGCCGCCGCGCTTGAGGTTCCAGACCTCGTCGTCGGACATGCCCTCGACCAGCTTCTTGGCCCGCGGGTCGCGGCCGAAGAAGTTCTCCCGGACGTACGCCCCGGACTCGCCCTTGTAGGTCTGGAAGTCGCCGTCGGGCGTGGTGTTCATGAGGTTGAGCAGGGCACCGTCGGTGTCCCGGGCGAGCAGGTCGTCCCACTCGCGGCCCCAGACGACCTTGATGACGTTCCAGCCGGCGCCGCGGAAGAACGACTCGAGCTCCTGGATGACCTTGCCGTTGCCGCGCACCGGGCCGTCGAGCCGCTGCAGGTTGCAGTTGATGACGAAGGTCAGATTGTCGAGCTCCTCGCGGGCGGCCAGGCCGATCGCGCCGAGCGACTCGACCTCGTCCATCTCGCCGTCGCCCAGGAACGCCCAGACGTGCTGCTGGCTGGTGTCCTTGATGCCACGGTTGTGCAGGTAGCGGTTGAACCGGGCCTGGTAGATCGCGTTCAGCGGGCCGATGCCCATGCTGACCGTCGGGAACTCCCAGAAGTCGGGCATCAGCCGCGGGTGCGGGTAGCTCGGGATGCCGCCGCCCGGGTGGGACAGCTCCTGGCGGAACCCGTCGAGGTCGTGCTCGGTGAGCCGGCCCTCGAGGTAGGCCCGCGCGTACATGCCCGGGGAGGCGTGGCCCTGGAAGAAGATGTGGTCGCCGCCGCCGGGGTGGCTCTTGCCGCGGAAGAAGTGGTTCATGCCGACCTCGTAGAGGCTGGCGCTCGACGCGTAGGTCGAGATGTGACCGCCGACGCCGATCTCCGGCCGCTGCGCGCGGTGCACCAGCATGGCGGCGTTCCACCGGATGTACGCCCGGATGCGGCGCTCGACGAACTCGTCGCCGGGGAACTCGGGCTCGCGGTCCGGGGTGATGGTGTTGATGTAGTCGGTGGAGGTCAGGGGCGGGACGCCGACCTGCCGCTCCCGGGCCCGCTCGAGCAGGCGCAGCATGACGTAGCGGGCTCTGTCTCCGCCGCGTGCGTCGATGACTCCGTCGAGCGACTCGACCCATTCCCGGGTTTCCTCGGGGTCGATGTCCGGAAGCTGGCTCGGCAGGCCGTCAGTGATCACCGGGCGCTTGCGTTCCGTGGCCACAGGCATTCCTCTTGGTCGGTTCGGACCGTACGCCCATTGTGTGAACCGCACGGCAATGGCTCCATCCTGCCCCCAAACGGTGCTTGTCGTCACGCCTACGGGGTTCGCGGGCGATGCTCGACACACGTACTCGGGGGTAACAACTACTTAACCCTTCAGAAAGCTGAAGCGGACCTGGCGCTCGGGGTTGTCGCCGTTGGGGTCCACCAGGCACAGGCTCTGCCACGTGCCGAAGGCGATCCGGCCGTCGACGACCGGCAGGGTCGCGTACGGGGGGATCCAGGCCGGCAGCACGTGGTCGCGGCCGTGACCGGGCGACCCGTGCCGGTGGCGCCACTTGTCCTCGGCCGGCAGCAGGTCGTCGATGGCCGTGAGCAGGTCGTCGTCGGACCCCGCGCCGGTCTCGATGACGGCCAGGCCGGCCGTCGCGTGCGGGACGAAGACGTGCAGCAGGCCGTCGCCGCGCCCCCGCACGAACCGCTCGGCCTCGCCCGTGATGTCACGGACGACCGGACGGTTCCCCGTCCGGACGGAGATCACGGTGGTGTCCATGACCGGGAAGTCTTCCATGCGGCGTCCGGTGCGCGTGCGCGCGGTGGCGGGTGTGGCCAAGGTCCGCGATGCTGGATGCCGTGACGACCCCCCAGCAGCTCGACGAGCGCTTCCGTGACGCGGTGGCGGCCCTGCGGCCGGCCGGGCACCGTCGTGACCAGGGCGAGCCCGTCCGGGAGGGCTCGGCGCTGACCGGCGCGCGGGCGCGCGAGCTCTTCGACGCCCAGCTGGTCAGCCGCCATCTCGACCTGGCCGCGCGCTGGCTGCGCAGCTTCAACGAGGGCTATTACACGATCGGCTCGTCCGGTCACGAGGGCAACGCCGCCGTCGCCGCGGCCCTGCGCCTCGACGACCCCGCCCTCCTCCACTACCGGTCCGCGGCCTTCCACTGTGTCCGAGTGCTCCAGGCCGCTTCGTCCGAACCGCGTGATCCTGAGCACGATCCGCTGCTCGAGGCGGCCGGCGACGTGCTGCGCGGGGTGGTGGCGTCGGCGGCGGAGCCCGTCGCCGGCGGCCGGCACAAGGTCTTCGGGCGGGCCGACCTGGCGATCGTCCCGGCCACGGCGGCGGTGGCGGCGCATCTGCCCCGGGCGGTCGGCATCGCGTACGCGATGAGCGCCGCCCCGCACCTGCGCGGGGCCGGCACGCCGTGGCCGTCGGACGCGCTTGTCGTGGCTTCCTTCGGCGACGCGTCGGTCAACCACGCCGGGGCGGCAACGGCCTTCAACACCCTCGGGTGGTACGCCCGGAAGGGCCGGAACCTCCCGCTGCTGCTCGTCTGCGAGGACAACGGCTATGGGCTGAGCGTCCCGTCGCCGGAAGGCTGGGTCGCCGAGACGCTGAGCAGCCGGCCCGGGCTCCGCTACTTCCACGCCGACGGCACCGATCTCGCGGCGACCTTCGACGTGGCGCGGGAGGCCGCTGACTACGTCCGGGGCGAGCGCAAGCCCGCGGTGGTGCACCTGCCGGTCGTACGGCTGATGGGTCATGCCGGCGCGGACAGCGAGACGGCTTACCGTACCGCCGCGGACATCGCCCGCGACCTGGAGCGGGATCCCCTGGCCGGCACCGCGCGGCTGCTCGTCGAGGGCGGCTTCGCGACCCCCGAGGACCTCATGACCAGGTACGACGAACTGGGCTGGCAGGTCCGCAAGGTCGCCGAGGAGGTCCTGGGCGAGCCGAAGCTGGCGTCCCTCGCGGAAGTCGCCGCGCCGCTGGCCCCGCGCCGCCCGTTGCGCGTGGCGAAACACGTCGCCGACACGGCCGGCCGCGCGAGCGGGATCGGCTCGATGGCCCGCACGCAGGCCTTCGGGGGCCGGCTGCCCGAGCAGGCGGGCCCGCTGACCCTGGCTCAGACCCTCACCGCCGCCCTGACCGACGCCATGCTGGCCCACCCGGGCGCCCTGGTCTTCGGCGAGGACGTCGCGGTCAAGGGCGGCGTCTACGGCGTCACCCGCAACCTGCGCGACCGCTTCGGCGGCGAGCGGGTCTTCGACACGCTGCTCGACGAGACCACGATCCTCGGGCTCGCGCTGGGCACCGGGCTGGCCGGCCTGCTGCCCATCCCCGAGATCCAATACCTGGCCTACCTGCACAACGCCGAGGACCAGCTCCGCGGCGAGGCGGCGACCATGCAGTTCTTCTCGCAGGGCGCATTCCGCAACCCCATGGTCGTCCGGGTGGCCGGGCTCGCCTATCAGCACTCCTTCGGCGGTGACAACTCCGTCGCCGTGCTGCGCGACGTGCCCGGCCTGGTCCTGGCCGTGCCCTCCCGGGCGGCCGACGCGGCGCCGCTGCTGCGGTCCTGTGTCGCCGCCGCGGCCTGCGACGGGACGGTGAGCGTGTTCCTGGAGCCGCTCGCCCTCTATCAGACGAAGGACCTCTATCAACAAGGCGACAACGAGTGGCTGGCGCCCTATGCCCCGCCGGGGGAGTGGGCCGGCGCACACATCCCGATCGGCCGCGCGCAGACCTACCCCGTCGGTTCCGGGGAAGATCTCACCATCCTGACCTTCGGCAACGGGGTCCGGATGTCGCTGCGGGTCGCCGCCCAGCTCGCCGCCGAGGGCTACGGATCCCGAGTGGTGGACCTGCGCTGGCTGAGCCCGTTGCCGACCGCTGACCTGCTCCGGGAGGCCGCCGCCACCCGGCGGGTCCTGATCGTGGACGAGACCCGGCGCTCCGGCGGGGTCGGCGAGGGCATTCTCGCTGCCCTGGTGGACGGCGGTTTCGTGGGCGCCGTGCGCCGGATCGCGGGCGCGGACACCCCTGTTCCGCTCGGTCCGGCGGCGCAGCACGTCCTGATCGGGGAAGATGCCATCACGCAGGGTGCCCATGCCCTGCTGGCGCGGTAAATTGCCACACACCCGGTGCGCCACTTGCGCACAGGGCCGCGAATGTGTGGACTACCCCCACACATGTGCCGAGAACAGCAAGGAGGAATTCGACAGTGAGCGCGACCGCTGGTCAGGCCGACGGCGTACGCAGCCTGGCGGACCGGTTCGGCTTCGAGCCGAACATGGTGGTCATGGAGATGGGCTACGACGACGATGTCGACGAGGATCTCCGTGATGCCCTGACCGAACGCGTGGGCGAGTTGGTCGACGAGGACACCGACGAGGTGGTCGACGCGGTCCTCCTCTGGTACCGCGACGGCGACGACGATCTCTTCGAAGTACTGACGGACGCCCTGAGCCCGCTCGCGGACAGCGGCGTGGTGTGGCTCCTGACCCCCAAGGCCGGACGCGACGGACACGTCGAGCCCAGCGAGGTCAGCGAGAGCGCCCCGACCGCCGGCCTCCAGCAGACCTCCACGGTGAACGCCGGCAAGGACTGGACCGCGGCCCGCCTGGTCTCGTCCCGGGGCGCCAAGAAGAAGTAGGCCCCCGCCCCCGGTTGCCGCGCGGCATCTCCGCCGCCGCGCGGCCATGTCGTCGTGCCCATCCCACCTTGGTGGCCGTGACCGGGCCCTGGTCGCCGTCGTGCCCTGGCCGCCCCTCGTCGCCCGGGGGCGGTGCCTGGCTCGCGGCGGGCCTGGTGCGTGACCGTGCCCTGGCTAGGCTGGGGCCGTGACCATCGACGTGGGCTCCCGGGCGCCCGGCTTCACCCTCAAGGACCAGAACAACCAGGAAGTCGCCCTCGCCGACTTCCGGGCCCGCAAGGCGGTGCTGCTCGTCTTCTACCCGCTCGCCTTCACCGGCACCTGCCAGGGCGAACTCACCGAGCTGCAGGCCAACCTCCCGGAATACGCCAACGACCGCCTCCAGGTCCTGACCATCAGCGTCGACTCGGTCTACAGCCACAAGGTCTGGGCCGACCGCGAGGGCTACACGTTCCCCCTCCTGAGCGACTTCTGGCCGCACGGGGCGGTCGCCCAGTCCTACGGCATCTTCAACGATCAAGCAGGATTCGCCGACCGCGGCACCTTCCTGATCGACACCGAGGGTCTTGTCCGTTTCGCCCAGCACGAGCCCCCCGGCCACCCCCGCAACCAGTCAACCTGGCGCGACACCATCAAGACCCTCCTCCCCTGACCCGCCCACGGGGGCCGGATCGTCTCGACGCCGGTCCCTGATGTCGCCCCGGCCTCCGCCAGAGCACTCGCCTTACAAGCGAGTACTCATCCACCGCCCTTCACCACTCGGCCCCCTCGTGCCGCTGGGCCGAATCCTCCCTGCGCCGCCGGGCGGGATCTCCTCCCGCGGCGCTGGACCGCGTTCTCTCGCGTGGCGCTGGGCCGGATCCCCTTGCGCCACGCTGGGCCGCGTCCCCTCTCGCGCCGCCGAGTCTGATCCTCCTCGTGGCGCCGGGCCAGACGGGCAGCCGGTCGCGAGCCCAAGGTAGGATGACCACTCCGGTCCACCAGGAACCGGGCGCGTAGCTCAGTGGGAGAGCACTCGCCTTACAAGCGAGGGGTCGTAGGTTCGAAACCTACCGCGCCCACCACCCGATCAACCCAGCCCAACCGTCACCAGGGCTCACCCGCCGTCCTCGCCGCCGCACTGCCCTTTCCGCGCCCCACCTGCAGTGATGCCTGTTGAGCAGTCCTGCACTCGCGCGGGCTACCGAGCTGCATCAGCGCCCCCGGCAACGGCTTGAAGACGAGGCGTCCGCCCCCGGCCGGCCCGCAGCTTCGCCACCGACATGCGCAACGTGGGCCGAGGAAGGCGTGCCCGGCCCGCAGCTTTGCCACCGACATGCGCAACGTGGGCCGAGGAAGGCGTGCCCGGCCCAGACAAGTTCCAGCAGCGAAGTCCTTAGCCTTTACTCAAGCTGGCGGAACACGAAGCGCTCATTCCAATGACGCCCGGCGTCCCCGGCCTCGATCTGCTCGAGCGCATCCACAAGCGCGTCGTAGACCGTCACACCAAGAGCCATCCGAAGGCTCCCACTGTGCGTCCACACCAGCTGAACCGGCCGCGGATCACCGGCCCCCAGATGTCGCCGCAGATCATCAATGTCCCGCCGATAGCAGGGCCCATACCCGAGCGCCCCCGCCAACCGCCGATGCAGATCCGCCTCATCCAGCACGGACCGCCCGTCAATGACAACGTTCACCGCATCCCCCTCCGCCCCCGACCCCTGCCGGCCGCCCGACCCAGCCCACCACCCGATCGAGCCCCACACGCCCCGCCGCCCGGTCGTGCCTTCGTGCCCCTGCCCGGTCGTGCCTTCGTGCCCCTGCCGGTCATCGCTCCGCGTTCCCCGCCCGGTCGTGGCTTCGCGTCCCCAGCCCCACCGCACCCTCGCGTCCCGACGTCCGCCGGGCGGGGCGCGGTGTTGATCCTCGTCACGACGCCCGGCCGTCAGCGACTGCACCCTCGTCCCACAGCGAAACGCGGATCGCGCGAGCCGACCACAATCGCGAACTCGTGAGCGCGACAGCGAGCGTCAAAGCCCTGGTGCAAGCGCCCGGCCTGCGCCGCATGCCGGAGGCGACGCATGTAGCGCCGGACGACGCCGCAGACCATCGGTGCAGCTGTCTCGGGGCTCGGAAGTGTGCAGCCGCAGCCGCTTCGTGGGACGAGGGGTGGCCTCCGAATCGTCGCCTCTGATGGGAGCAACGACCCGTATGGCCAGGATGACCTTGATCAGTGACCGGTGTCTCGCCGGGTGCCGTCCAGCTTCCTCCTCCCTGCGGCCTGCCGCCACGACAGTGCCCCGAACGTGAAGATCAGTTGCCGTGCCTGGCTCCCCTCCACGGGCGGCCCCGCCGACGATCCTGTCCGTCGGCGCGACCGCTCAAGACCACCGTGCCCAAGGCGCGTGACAGGGCTGTTCGGGCAGGTGAATCCTTCACCGCCAGGGCTTGCCGTTCCGGGCGGACACCACGATGGAGCCCGCCCGGAACGATGTGCACCGATCAGCCTCGGCCGTGTCGATCTACCGTCACCCGTGTCGGTCGGCGGCTGTGCCGATCAGCCATGGTCGTGCATGTCGGCGGACACCCGTGCCGATCAGCCATGGCCGTGCCGGTCGGCTGACACCCGAGCCGGTCAGTCGGCGCCGAGCAGTGCCGGCAGCGGCGTCTTGCACTCCGCCTCGATTGCCCTGCTGCTTGCCATCGACGCGGACACGGATGGGCCGGTCGTCACCTCCACTCTCCCGCGCTGGTGTCGGGCTCCGACCATTCCGCGGCCTCCGACCATTCCGCCGGAGGCTTGCCCAGCAGCCGAGGACCTCGCCTCTCGGGCCGGCCGGCGGCAACGTCCTGAGCGGACTGCGCCGATGCCGAACTCGCGCCCGAATCACGGCTTGTCGCGCTCCTCTCGGCCCGGCCGTCGGACACCGCCGCGGCCGCCTCAGGAAGATCGCTGTCGTCCGAGGTGATCGGCTCGGGATCCGAACTGCCGGTTGTGATGGGAGCTTCCTGTTCCATAACCCCCGGTGTGGAGGCTGTCCCCTGCTCGGATTTCCGCGGTGTGGAGACAGCCTCCTGACCGGAGGGTTTCTGTGCGGCTTGATCGGGCCCTGTGGCGGGCGTCTTGGCCGAGGCGGGACGCGGGCCACCGACGGGGCGGTCGCGATAGAGGATGGTGGTGCCCGGCTCGATCGCGCCGAGGGACTCCAGGCGGGCGCGGATCCCGCCCCGGCTGCGGCCGAATTCGAGCATCAGGGAGCGCTCGCCGGCGCCCTCGCCCCAGCGGGTGAGGAGGCGCTCGTCGTCCTCGGCCGACCAGCGGGTGCCCTGGTTGGGGTGGCGCTTCGGGCGGTCGTCGGTGGCCGCGGCGGGGCGGGGGGCCCGCTTGGCCCGGAGCGCCACGAGGCCGGCGAGGGTGGAGGAGAGCGCCTCGGCCACCTCGGGGAGGTCGCGCGGGGAGATCCCTCCGCTGATCTCGCCGACGGTGGCGCCGTCCGGGCCCCAGCCCGTCAGGTGCAGGCGGACGGTCTCGTCGCCCGTGCCCGAGGCGCTGATCTCATAGGTGTTCGCACCCACGACGAGGTGCCGTTCCAGCTGGGTGTGCGCACGCCGGTCGAACTCCGGCGCGTACTTGGTGTCAGTCATGGCGGCGACGCTAGGCGGGCCGACTGACATTTTTCGGGCCGGCGTGTCGGGAGGCGAGGCGTGTTGTGTCGGGCAGCTGACACGAGGCGCCGGGACGCCGAAAAATGTCGGGGGGCGTCGCCATGATGGTCGCACCCCGGCGGGTCCGGCTCGGTGCAGCCGGTTCGCAGGGGTCGGCACGCCCCGGGCCGCACGGCTTGGCGCAGCCGGCTCAGCAGGTCCGTGCGCCCGGCGCCCGGATCGGTCCAGCCGGCTTCGCAGAGTCCGTGGGCCCGGGTCGTCCGCGGACCGCCCGGATCAGTGCAGCCGGCTGCGCAGGGTCCGGACGCCCGGGCCGTCCAGTTCGCCGAGCACCGCCGTCCGTCCACACATGGCCAGCAGCACCGCTTCGGCCGGTCCGACCACCAGCTCACCCACCCCGGAGAACCAGTTGAGATCAGAGGCCTCGAACCGCAGCCCGCTCAGTCGCCGCCGGGGCGCGAAGCCGTACGCGCGCCCGCTCGTCATGAAGTCCAGCGACACTCGCAGACGCTCGAGCCGCAGCCCGTGCGGGAGCCCGAGCGGCCGGCGCATGTCCTGGCTGTGCACCTGGAGGTCGGTCAGTTGTCCCGGATGACCCACCAGCGGCGCCTCGAACGGGTTGTCCGCGTTGTCGCGCAGGGCCTGCGCAAGCTCCGCCGCCGGACGGTCCGCCGTCTGCACGGCGAGCCGCGCGTTCACCACGTGCAGCCGGAAGCCACTGCGCGCGATCAGCCCCAGCGACGGCTTGACGTTGCCGCAGGCGGCGAGCAGATGCCCGGCGACCTCCTTCACCGTCCACTCGCCGCACAGGCTGGGCGCGTCGAGCTGGTTCGGCTGCAGGGAGTCGACAAGGTCGGCGACGCGGCGGCGCTCGTCGGCGATGGCGGCACGGAGATCCATCCGCAGAGGCTAACGACACGAGTACGCCCGGGGCCGCCGAGGTGGCACCACAGCCGCGCGCCGTCGGGATGGCGCCTGCGCATGCGCTCCGTCGGAGTGGCGTCCGTGTCTACGTGCCGTCGGGGCGGCCTTCGTGCCTGGACGCCTTCGGGATGGCAACCGCATCGTGCGCGCCGTCGGGGTGGCATGCGGATCTGCGCGCCGTCCGGGGTGGCGTGAGAGGCGGGCCGGCGGGGAGGGGGCGGCACAATGATCGGGTGAAGCATGCGGAGCGGATGGCCGGGTTGCGGCACGATCCCTCGTGGGTGCCCGCCGGGGCGCCGCCGCCGCAGGAGGTGCTGCGAGCCTTCGGGGCGCGGGGCGAGCCCGTGCGGCTGGCGGGCGGCAAGGGCGGCACGTGGCGGGCCGGTGACGTGGTGCTCAAGCCGTCCGAGGGCGACGACGAAGTGCGGTGGCGGGCGGGTGTGCTGGCGGGGCTGCCCGAGAGTCCGGAGTTCCGTGTGGCTCGGCCGGTGGCGACCGGGGACGGCGACTGGATCGCGTACGGGTGGGAGGCCACCCGCTTCGTGCCCGGGCGGACCGATCAGCGGCGGGTCGGTGAGGTGGTCCGGGCGGGGGAGGCGTTCCATGCCGCGGTGGCGGGCGTGGGGCGGCCGGGGTTCCTGGACCGGCGGGACAATCCCTGGGAGAAGGGTGACCGGCTCGCCTGGGAGGATCCGCCGCCCGGGGAACGCCGGCCGAGTGCCTTGATCGACGCCCTTCTCGCGGCGCGGCGGCCGGTCGCGTCGGCGGAGCAGGTGATGCACGCGGACCTGCTGGGCAACGTGCTGTTCGCCGACGGGCTGGCGCCGGCCGTCATCGACTGGGCGGTCTACTGGCGGCCTGCGGCGTGGGGGCCGGCCGTGGCAGTGATCGACGCGATGGTGTGGCACGGCTTCGACTTCGGGCTCGCGCGCCGATGGGAGCACGTGCCCGCGTGGGGTCAGCTGCTGCTGCGGGCGGCGCTCTTCCGGCTCGGTACCTGGGACACGGTCGGCTGGCTGGGCGAGCCGGTCGAGGTCTACGAGCCTGTCGTCCGAGACATCATCGCCTTCGTCGGCACGGAACAGCCGCCGGGCAGCTAGCCGAACAGCCGCCGGGTAGAAAGCCGAACAGCTGTCAGGCAACCCGCTGGATATCCGCTGAGCAGCCGCATAGGGCCGCCGGACAACCGCGAGAGCCGCGGGACGAGCCGCTGGGACCGGCGGACAGCCGCCGGAAGGCCGCGGCGAGAGGCTCGCGCCGCGCCTTGCACCACGCGACCCACGGCCTCGGTGGAGGGGCGTGCTGGCTCGTGGGCTGCGCAACAGGGCGCGGACGTGCGGATAAACGTGAGCTGCGGAGCAGGGGAGACGGCTGCGCGGAGAAAGGGGGCCGCGGAACGGGGGCTGCAAGGAGGAACAGGGGCTGGGGGATGGGCGCGGCCGGGGGGAAAGGCGGCGGCGCCGGGTGGGGTGGGGGAGATAGGGTCCGCGGCATGGTTGAGCTGCGGCTGGAGCCGATGACCGAGGAGCAGTATCAGCGTTACCGGGCGTCTGCGGAGGAGGGCTACGCGCGGCAGATCGCGGAGGCGGGGGAGTTGACGCGCGCGGATGCCGTCGAGCGGGCGCGACAGGAGTTCGGGAAGTTGCTGCCGGAGGGGCTGGCGACGGCGGACAACCTGTTCTTCCAGGGGTACTCGGGTGACACCGAGGTGGGCATGGTCTGGGTCGCCCTCAGTACCAAGAGCGACGGCGTGCGGGCGTGGATCTTCGACATCATCGTGGCGGAGGAGCATCGGCGGCGGGGGTACGGGCGGGCGATCATGCGGGCGCTCGAGGAGGAGTGCCGGGCCCGGGATGTGACGTCGATCGGGCTGAACGTGTTCGGCGGGAACGACGGGGCGCGGGCGCTGTACGAGCAGGAGGGCTACGGCGTCACCCAGACGCAGATGCGGAAGTACCTCTAGCGGCTCCGGCGGCCGAAGAGCGACGCCCGAGAAAGACAGGAAACGCCGCCGAGAAGGGGACGGCGGCGGCCGTGAAGGAACAGGCGGCGCAACCGAAGAGCTTCGGTGCGCACCCGCGCTGCACCCGCGCGCGGCTCATGTAAGCGCCCGGCGGCCCGATTCCTTCTGGTACCTGCGGGGTGTCCGCAGGAGAGCGGGCCCGGCCGTAACCCCCTCGGCGGCCGGGTCCGCTCGGCACCGGACGCCGGGCCCGGCGGGAAGGCGGGACCGATGTTCATCGGTGTGGACCCCGGGAAGACCGTCGTGTCGCCCACCCCGATCAGGATGAGCTCCGGGCGGGCCCTGCGCTTCCGGTCCGGGTCGGTGACCGAGATCGTGCCGCGGCCCCCGAGCGGGCGCAGCCGGCCCGACCGGATCCGGATCGCCTCGCAGGTCGCCTTCGCCTCGGTCATCGCCGGGGCGCTGCTCAGCACCGTCGGCGTGCCGTGGTGGATCTCGGCGGTGGTGGCCGTGGCGCTGGTGACCCTGGTCGCCGGGGTGCAGGCGCGAGCGGCGCAACCGGGCCGGCTGGCCACACCACAATCACCCCGGGCCACCGGGAAGAGCGCAAAAGCCGGGCACCAGGAGGCATATGTGCTGGTCGCGGCCCGTGAACGCGCCGCCTTCGGCCGGGCCCTCGCGCTGGCCCGGCGCATCCGGCGGACCTGGCCCGCGCTGCAGCCCATGATCGACCCCGGCGACGCCGATCGCGGGCTCACTGCGGCGTTGCACGAGCTTGCCGGCGTCCTGGCGCAGCGGCAACACCTGTGCCGGCTGCGGGCGGAGCTGGCCGAGAGCGCCGGGTACGGCCTCCCGCCCGCCAGCCCCGCCGTCCAGGCCCTCGCCGAGCAGCGCGCCCGCGTCGACGAGCTGTGGCAGTCGACCCGCGCCGAGGCCAATCGGATCCTCGCCGCGCTGCACACGATCGCGCGTACCGGGGAGGAGTTCGTCCGGGAGCAGCGCCTGCTCGAGACGGCTCGCAGCGCGGAACTGGCGCTGGCCGAGCTCACGAGCATGCCGGCGGCCTCTCAGGCGCCCGAGCTGGCCGAGCGGACGAACGCGGTCGTCGCCGCCTACCGTGAGCTGGCTCGATAAACACAGATAGTAACTAGCCAACTACTCAGGATTACGGCCACGAGACCGATCGTCGTGGCCGTACCGGTCGCTTCGGAAAGGGTTCGCTCATGCGTCGTCGCCGTCTCGTCACCCCGATTGCCGTACTGACCGGGCTCTTCGGCCTGGGGGCCGCCTCCGCGCACGCCGCCGGCCGGGTGACCGCCGCGGACAAGGCCGACGCGGCCGCCAGTGTCGCGTCCGCCCAGGTGCCGCGGGCCTCAGGCATGGAGCTGATCGCCACCTACCGCGGCGACGAGAAGTGGCGCAGCAGCCGGATGAGCATCCCGAAGGCCGCCTACCAGGCCGTCGTCGAGTACAAGTGCGACGACTCCGGCTTCCTCTACGTCTCGTGGACCGGCGAGCCCAACAGCTACGAGGAGTCGCACGCCTCCGCCGGCAAGGGTACGGTCGTGCTCAACGGCACCGAGGGCGCGCGCCGCGGCTACTTCGCGATCGACACCTGGCTCAACTGCAGCTGGACGATGAACCTCTACAGCTGAAAATCAAGTACGCAGCTGCGCTACGTGATCACAGCTTCACCCAAACGGATGACTTCCCTACCCCAAGGTACGCAAATAGCGTGTTCGAGACATGCCTGCCCGTGCCCGGAACCCGATACCGTCCGTTACCAGCCACAGTGATGCGGCGGCCGGGCGTCAAAGCGCGGGCCTGTCACGCGGCGCGGCGCCCGGTGGACATCTGACGGGGCACACTGAGCGTCACCGGCCGGACCGGGCGCCGGCCCAGGGCTTCGAGCGCGTCGAGCACCATGGCCTGCACGATCCCCGACTCGGGCAGGCGCCAGGCGTTCTGCTCCGGGGCGACGGCCCAGCGGACCGGTCCCTCGGGCGTCCGGCTGGGCGCGGCCGGGATCCACGAGCCGCGGCCGTGCAGGAGCACGTCGAGGCAGGTCGTCAGCTCGGGCCGCAGCGCTGCTCCGGGGCGTACCAGGAAGATCCAGCGCCCGTCCGGCGTGACCGCGACCGGACCGCGCGCGTCTCCCCGGCGAGAGCCGGCCAGGCCGTCCACCAAAGGCCCGAGCCCGGCGGAAGAACGCCCGGCCGAAGACGAGCCGGCCGGAGAAGGTCCACCCGCACCGAGCATGTGAGCATGCAGCCGCACCGCGCCGAGCATCCGCAACCCGACCGCCGCCGGCACCTCGAGCGCGTCGAAAGCGCCGCCGGTCGCCAGCAGGACGGTGTGCGGCCGGTGCCGCCACCAGGTGTCCACGCGAGAAGGATCGGTGGTTGCGGTGTCCTCCCAGGACTCGATGGCCGGATGGCAGCCCTTGATGGGACAGCCCGCCCGGCCGCAGTGGAATCGCTGACCCGTGAGACAGGCCCCCGGGGTCACGGCCCATCCGTGCGCCGCGTAGCGCAGCGCGGCCCGGCGGAGCTGGAAGCGATCAAGCCACTGCATACCTGTCATACCCCCGAATCGGTACTCGCCGCCATACCAGGCGGCGCTGCCGTCACCAAGCGCGACACGCGTCGTTGGAGCGAACAGATCACCCATTGCAAGTTGCATGAGAAACTACGAGCGACCTCGGGCAGGCGATCACACAGCTTGTGCGACCAGCACGGACGAGTGCGGTCCACACTGCTCTCGCAACATGGGGTTGCTCACCGGCGGGGGACGCCGGCTGAGTTTGGGGAGGCAACGTGGACGAGCTGCCGATCGGCCGCCGGGTCGCGTACTGGCGTAGCCGTCGCAAGATGTCCCAGCAGGTCTTCGCGGACCGGCTGGGCAAGAGCAAGAGCTGGGTCGACAAGGTGGAGCGGGGGGTCCGCCGGCTCGACAAGTTCTCCGTGGTCTACGAGATCGCCGATGTTCTCGCCATCGACGTGACGCTGCTGCTCGGCAAGGACGTCGAGCGCAAGCCGGAGACGCCGAACTGCATCGACCAGGTCGAGGTCGAGGAGATCCGCGCGGCCCTGGAGCGTTACGACCAGATGAGCGCGTTCTTCCAGCCGGTGCCCCAGGCGCCGCCGCTGAGCGAGATGAAGAAGGCGGTCAGCCACGCCTGGCTGACCTACCAGCACGCCAAGTACGGGGTCCTGGCGCGCAAGCTGCCGCAGCTGCTCCGCGACGCGCAGGCGGCGGACAGCGCGCACGCGGGGGGTGACGAGGCGCACGACGCGGCGCACCTGCTCGGGCAGGTCTACCAGATCGCGTCGTCGGCGCTGCGCAAGGTCGGCGAGCACGAGCTGTCGTGGCTGGCGGCGGACCGGTCCATCGCGGTCTCGCAGCGCGCCGGCGACCAGCTGCTCGCGGGCATGGCCAGCCACCGGGTTGGCATGGCGCTGCTTTCCCTGGGCCGGGTCCGCTCGGCGCTGGAGGTCAACGTCAACATCGCCAACCGGCTCGCGCCCACGACGGCCGAGATGGCCACCCCCGAAAGGCTTTCCGTGTACGGCCTCCTGCTCCTGACCGGCGCGATGGCGGCCGCCCGGATCGGCGACAGCGCCACGGTGCGTGATCTGGTCAGCGGGGCCGAGCAGGCGGCGTGTGCCCTGGGCGGTGACTTCAACTACTACTGGACGTCGTTCGGGCCCACGAACGTCGAGCTGCACCGGGCCGCGGCCGCGGTCGAGCTCGGCGACGGTGGCAAAGCGGTGGAGACGCACCGCAGAATTGATCAGGCATCGTTCGCGGCGATGCTGCCCGAACGGCGCGCGCACCACTACCTGGACATCGCGCGCGGGTACACGCAACTGGGTGACGTGGACATGGCCAGCGAGATGCTGCTCGAGGGCGACAGGCTGGCCCCCGCGGAGATCCGGTGCCGCCCGCTCGCCCAGGAGGTCATCTCCGACGTGCTGCGTCGCACGCGGGGAACCCCGCCGGCCCCGATCGCGGAGCTGGCCGAGCAGATGGGAGTCGGCGTATGAGGTGGGTTCCGCGGTGATCTCTGATCGTGTGCTGTACGTCCTGGTGTGCGGCTCGCCCATCGCCCGGGACGTGGGGATCCTGGTCGACCTCGCGCAGCGCGACGGCTGGGAGGTGTGCGTGATCACCACCCCGGACGGCCGGAAGTTCGTCGACACCGACGCGTTGCGCGCGCAGACCGGGCACCACGTGCGCAGCTACTACAAGAACCCGGGCGACGAGGACCTGCTCCCGCCGGCCGACGCCATGATCGTGGCTCCGGCCACCGTCAACACCGTGAACAAGTGGGCCGCCGGCATCACGGACACGCTGGTGCTGGGGCTGCTGGTCGAGGCGTACGGGTTCAGCACGCCGACGGTCGTGGTCCCGTACACGAATCGGGTCATGGCCACCCACCCGACGCTGCACGACAGCATGGCCAAAATCCGCAGCTGGGGTGTCCAGGTGCTCTACGGCGACGACGTGATGCGCCTCGGCGGCCCCGGTCAGAACGACAAGTTCCGCAGCCAGTTCCCCTGGCGGCGCGCCCTGCAGGCGGTCAACGCACAAGTCGCGGCCGACAACCGAGTGGAGCCGGGAGCGCGCAGCTAGACCTGGGTAGAGTTGGCGGCCGTGAACGAAACGACCGTCGGCGAGGTGATTGCCGCCCTCGACGCCCGCTATCCGCGCGCCTGGGCCGAGCCGTGGGACCGGGTCGGCCCCGTCCTCGGCGACTTCGGCGCTCCCGTCCGCACGGTGCTCTGCGTGGTCGATGTCGTGCCCGAGACCGTGGAGGAGGCGGTCGCGGCCGGTGCCGATCTGATCGTCGCGCACCATCCGTTGCTGCTGAAGGGCGTGTCGTCGGTGGCCCCGGACACGTACAAGGGGCGGATCGTCCATCGGCTGATAAAAGCGGACATCGCCCTCTATGTGGCGCACACGAACGCCGACGTCGCCAGCCCCGGCGTGTCCGACGCGCTCGCCGCTCGGCTCGGCCTGACCCGCACCCGCCCGCTGGTGCCGGCGGAGGAAGGCCGCGGCATCGGACGCGTCGGAGAGATCCCTCGGACCACCCTCGGCGAACTGACCGCCGTCGTCGCGGACAAATTGGGCGGCGCGGTGCGCGCGGCCGGCGACCCCGGGAGAATCATCACCACGCTGGCCGTGTCGGGCGGTGCCGGCGACGGTTTCCTGCGCGCTGCCACGGCCGCGGGCGTGGACGCGTACCTTTGCGCGGACCTGAGGCATCACCCGGCGAGCGAGCACCTCGCCGCGGGTGGTCCCGCCCTGATCGACGTGGCCCACTGGGCCAGCGAGCGGCCCTGGCTCGACGAGGTCGCGGCCTGGCTGCGGGCCGAGCTGGGCGTGACCGCGCACGTGTCCGACCTCGACACCGACCCCTGGACCGTGCACGCGGTCCGATCGAACAAGGAGAACCAGCCGTGAAGGCCGCCCCGGAAGCACAGCGCCGCCTGCTCGACCTGCAGGCCGTGGACACCGCGCTCAACCAGCTCGCGCACCGCCGGAAGACGCTCCCGGAGCTGACGGAGATCGACGCGAGCGCGCGGGAGATCTCGGCGCTCGAGGACGAGCGGGTCCGTGCGCAGGTCGCCGTCGACGACCTGGACCGTGACATCAACCGCCTCGAAAAGGACATCGACCAGGTCCGCACCCGCAAGGAGAAGGATCAGAAGCGCCTCGACGCGGGCGGCGCGCTGCGCGAGATCGAGGGGCTGCAGCACGAGCTGGCGACGCTCAACCGGCGGCAGGGCGAGCTGGAGGACGCCGAGCTCGAGCTCATGGAGCAGCGCGAGAGCGCCGAGCAGACGCTCAACGAGGTGAAGAAGCGGATCGCCGGTGCGGTCGAGAAGCGTACGGCCGCGGAGGCCCGCCGCGACGAGGCGCTCGCGGACATCGCCAAGGAGCAGGAGTTCAAGGCCGGCTCCCGGGCGCCGCTCGCCGCGGATCTGCCGGACGACCTGGTCAAGCTCTACGACAAGATCCGCGAGGACACCGGCCTGGGCGCCGCGCTCTTCCGCGCCGGGCGCTGCGGGGGCTGCCGCATCGAGCTCTACGGTGCCGACCTCGCCCGCGTGAAGGGCGCGCCCGCCGACGAGGTCGTGCGGTGCGAGGAGTGCCGCCGCATCATGGTCCGGACCGCGGAGTCCGGCCTGTGAGCGACGGAGTTGGCGCGGCGGTGTTCCGCCGGAGCGCCGGCGGACGCGGGACGTCGTCTTCGGGCGCCGCACGAAGGAGCTCATCATGAGCACACTGAGGGTCGCGATCGAGGCCGACGGCGGGTCGCGGGGCAACCCCGGGCCCGCCGGGTACGGCGCCGTGGTGCTGGACGAGACCGGCGGCGTCCTGCTCGAGCGGTACGCCGCCCTGGGCACCACCACGAACAACGTCGCCGAGTACTCGGGGCTGATCGCGGGGCTCGAGGCCGCCGCCGAGCTGGGCGCCGACCAGGTCGCCGTGCGGATGGACTCCAAGCTCGTCATCGAGCAGATGTCCGGCCGCTGGCAGATCAAGAACCCGGGCCTGCGCCCGCTCGCCGCGCAGGCCGCGACGCTGGTCGGCCGGTTCTCGTCGGTGACCTTCGACTGGATCCCGCGCGAGAGGAACAAGCTCGCCGACGCCCTCGCCAACCGCGCGATGGACGAGGCCGCCGGCAAGCCCGTCTCCGACACTCCGCCGAAGGACTGGGCGCCGCCGTCGCTCGACAACGCCACGCGGCTCATCCTGGTCCGGCACGGCGAGACCGCGCTCACGCAGCAGGGCCGCTACTCCGGCCGCGGCGACGTGCCGCTCTCCGACGAGGGCGAGGCCCAGGCCATGGCCGCGGGCGGGCGGGTGGCCGGCATCAGCCGCGACGTCACGGCCGTCGTCTCCTCACCCCTTTCCCGATGTACGCGCACCGCCGAGCTGATCGCGTCCGAGCTGGGCAACGTCACCGTGACGGTCATGCCCAAGCTGATCGAGTGCGACTTCGGCGACTGGGAGGGGCTGACGTTCGCCGAGGTACGCGAGCGCTGGCCCGACGAGCTGGACAGCTGGCTCGGCTCGACCAGCGTCGCCCCGCCGAACGGGGAGTCCTTCCAGGCCGTGGCGAAGCGGGTGCGTGGCGCGCAGGCGACACTGCTGAGCGCGTACCCGGCGCAGACCGTCGTGGTCGTCTCGCACGTCTCCCCGATCAAGCTGATCCTCCGCGACGCGCTCGCCGCCAGTGACGCCTTCCTGCACCGCCTGTTCCTCGACGCGGCCGGAGTGTCCACGGTCGACCTGTGGCCGGACGGCGGGATCGCGGTCCGCTCGGTGAACGAGACCGCGCACCTGCGTTGACCCCTCGGGGGCGGACGTTTACTTTCCTCGATAAGGAAAGTTTCTTTAACGCTCCGCCCCGGAGGGCTCATGCGTCGTCTTCTTGCTTCTTTTCTGGCGGCCGCCGTTGTGGTCGGCGTGGCTGCCGCGCCGGCTGAGGCCCACGACCGGTCCTATGTCAAGGTGGGCTACTTCACCCAGTGGGGCATCTACGGCCGCGACTTCCAGCTGGCCAAGGTGGACAAGTCGGGTGCCGCCGCCCGCCTGACCCACCTCAACTACGCCTTCGGCCCGGTCACCGCGGCCGGCGTCTGTGACTCCGCCGACCCATGGGCGGACTGGCAGACCCCGTTCCCCGCCGACCTCAGCGTCGACGGCGTGGCGGACGTCGAGGGTCAGCCCCTCGCCGGCAACCTCAACCAGCTCACCGAGCTCAAGGCCAAGCACCCCGATCTCCGCGTGCTCATCTCGCTGGGCGGCTGGACCGGGTCCGCGTACTTCTCGGACGCCGCCCTCACCGACGCCTCCCGCAAGAAGCTCGTCGCCTCGTGCGTCGACCTGTGGCTCAAGGGCAACCTGCCCGGCCTCCCCGCGGGCACCGCCGCCGGCATCTTCGACGGCATCGACCTCGACTGGGAATGGCCCGGCTCCGACGGCAACGCGGGCAACGTCGTCCGCCCCGAGGACAAGCGCAACTTCACCCTGCTCGCGGCGGAATTCCGCAAACAGCTCGACGCGTACGGACGTAAGGCCCGCCGGCACTTCGACCTCACCGCCTTCCTCCCCGCCGCCCCCGCCAAGATCGACGCCGGTTTCGAGGTCAGCAAGATCTTCAAGTACCTCGACTTCGGCACGGTCCAGGGCTACGACTTCCATGGCTCCTGGGAGTCCCGCACCAACCAGCAGTCCGCCATCCAAGTCCCCGCCGGCGCCCCGGACAATCCGGACTTCTCGATCGAGGTAGCCATCAACGCGTACCGTTCCCGCGGCGCGCGTGCCTCCCAGCTGGTCCTCGGCATCCCGTACTACGGCCAGGGCTGGACGGGCGGCGCATCCGGTTTGTTTTCCCCGGCCGCGGGCGGAGCGCCGGGCAAGTTCGCCGTAGGCACCGAGGACTACAAGGAGCTGAAGAAATTCCCCGCCCAAGGCTTCACCGTCCACCGCGACTGGCGGGCCGGCCACTCCTGGCTGACCGACGGCACCACCTTCTAGACCTACGACGACCCGGCCCAGATCCTCCAGAAAACCGCCTGGATCCGAACCCACAACCTCGGCGGCGCCATGATGTGGTCCCTCGACGGCGACGACACCAACGCCACCCTGACCCGCACGATCTCGGCCGGCCTCACCACCTGGTAAAGGGGCAGGACGGTGTGCCGGTCGGCGCACCGTCCTCCCCGCGTCGGCGGACTCGGTGCTTTCACTCCGGCCGTTTGCCCTCGCCGGCGGCTGTCGCGTCACCGGCAACACCATCGCTCAGGGGTTTCGGCCGAGATTTGAGGTCCCGCTTGCTCTTCCGGACCGGCCATGGCCAGAGCGTGCCGATTCGCAACTCATGACCGGTCAGCTGTTCAGCGGGCTGCCAAGAAATCGTCAGCGGTCCGTAGCGAAGACCGTACACATGGGCCGTGACCCGGTTCTTCAACCGTCTGAGGCGGCCCTGACGGTCCCGCTCCCACCATCTGCCGGTCGAATCGCGGAAGGTCATCGTAGGCGTAGGGCCGGTCAGCAAGGTCTCGCGAGACAGTCCCACCGTGAAGATCGACTGCACCTCTACGGTGACCTTCTGTACGGACGCCGGGTAGTCGGACCCGTCGTCGGGGAGGTCGAACGTCGACGTCGTCTCCGGAACCAGTTCGGGCGATTCAACGACCGGCTTGCCCGCGAGCTCGACCGTCACCTCGAAGATCGGCCCATCACTGCTGTTGCGCAGCCGTAGTACGCGCTTTCTGGTGCCCGCGTCTTCCTCCAGCGCCACCCATGCGGCCACCTTGCTCGCCTGGTCGCGTTCCTTCTCCAGGACACTGCGGCGGTAGGCGGTGGCCGCGACCAGAAAAGAACCACTGGTGATCGCGGCGCTCACCCAGGTCGGAGCGCTGCCCCAATCCACGTCCTGCCAACCGGTCATGGGCGGATTTTCCAGGCCGTCACGCCAATCACGCCAGCCGCAGGCGGCAGGTGCGACCGAACTACGGAATCGTTCCGGCAGAAGCGTGAACCGAGCGTTCTCGCAGCTGCCGGCTCGGCGGGAGCCGTTACGCCCGCGAGCTGAACCTCACCGATCCATCCCGACACCTTCACCGGCCATGACACTCAGCTGTACCGATGGCCGGAGGCGCACTGAGGAACGCGACTTGAGGGCGACGGACGAGTCGGCCTGTACGCCGGATTTTGTCCGCGGCGATTGCTCGCCGCTGGGCGGTCATCCATCTCGGCGTGCCGTTGCCGGCATGCTCGTGCGGCCTACCCGCAGGCTCGGGCGAGCAGCCCTCGAACGCCTGCGCCGGCCTCCGCCACTTGCGCGGCGGGGGCCTTGCTTGGCCTTGCTCCGGGTGGGGTTTACCTAGCCACCCCGGTCGCCCGGGGTGCTGGTGGGCTCTTACTCCACCGTTTCACCCTTACCGGCCGTTCCGGGGAACTGCCGGCGGTCTTTTCTCTGTGGCACTGTCCCGCGGGTCGCCCCGGGTTGCCGTTAGCAACCACCCTGCTCTGCGGAGTCCGGACGTTCCTCGGCGGCGGCCCCCGTGCGAGGGCCTCCGACGCGACCGCCCAGCCAACTCGTCCGTCGCAGTCTCATCCTAGCGGGACCGCGGAGAGAGCTTCATCCCACCGGGACTGCGGAGAGAGCTTTGTCCCACGGGACCGCGGAGAGGGCTTCATCCCACCGGGACTGCGGAGAAAGCGTTTCCCTCCGGGTCGGCGAGCAGCCAGGGGCCGCCCGGGGAGGCGTTGAGCATGGTGGCGCCGGCGTGGGTGAGGACGTACGGGTCGGGGTCGCGCAGAAGGAGGTGCCACTGGAGGCGGCTGCGGGCGGTCCGGGTCTCGGGGACCAGGTCGAAGGCCAGATAGTCCCAGGGGAAGTCCGGGGCGCCCTTGAGCACCGCGGAGTCGCCTTCGCGCTGGACCTCGCCGCCGATGACGCGGGACCACCAGTTGGCCAGGGCGAGGGGCTGGCGGCATTTGACGACGAGCTGGAAGACGCCGGCGGGGCGGTCGTCGACGGAGGCGTACGCGCAGAAGGTGTTGCCCTCGGGGTCGGCCAGGACCCACCAGGGGTCGTCGCCGGGCGGGCGGACGATCGTGGCGCCGGCGGCGATCAGCGGGGCCGGTGTGCGGCCGGGCAGGCGGATGTCGGGGTGGATGCGGTCGGCGTCGCCGGGCGGGGCCGGGTCGGGGGTCAGGCGCATGATCTCGGCCTTGGGGCGGCCGGACGCGGGGTCGAGGCGCAGGCTGCCGTCGGCGAGATCGTGGCGGAGGCCGCCGAAGCCGGCCATGCTCCAGAAACCGGCCAGGCGACCGGGGTCGCGGCTGCACAGGGCGAGGCCGTCGAACTGGGCGATCGGGCGGACATAGGCGGAAAGTTCGGCGTTGAGACTGGGCCAGGACATGGCCGCGACTGCCCGGCGCCGGAGATCGATACACATCCCCGTACGGGTGAACCGGGTTTCGCAGCTAACTTTCAGGTAGGGGGCCCTAGAGTTACCGCTCATGAACGAGGAAGCGGCGCTCGCCAGCATTGAGACGCAGGTCGCGATGCTGATCCGGCTCGGGGAGGCGACCCGGCGGAGCTCACCCCGCCCGCATCGCGCACTGGATCGCGCCGCGTACGTGATCCTGCGCCTGCTGGAGGAGGCCGGCCCGCAGAATGTCTCCGCGGTCGCGGCCCGGCTCAACCTGGACGGCTCGACGGTGACCCGGCAGGTCAGCGCCATGCACCGGGACGGGCTGGTGGAGCGGCACGCCGATCCGACGGACGGGCGCGGCACGGTCATCGCGGCCACCGAGCAGGGCATCTCGCAGGTGCACGCGGTGGCGAAGGCGCGCCGGGAGCTCTACGACGTGATCCTCAAGGACTGGACGGGCCAGGAGCGCCGCGACCTCGCAGCGCTCCTGGAACGACTCACCCGGGACATGGACAGCTACATCAAGGACCGCTGACCAGGGTGTCGGGGGTGTGACGGCCCTTCTCCAGCCGCGGGTCGCCCGCGTCGGCGAAGTAGTCGTCCTGCCGCGTGCCGTCCACCCCGTCCGGCGTCTTCAAGGCGCGCAGCACGAGCGTGACGAGCACGGCCACGAGCAGGTTGACCGCCACGGCGACGAAGCCCACGTACACCGTCTTGGGGGTGTCGAAGCCGAAGTCGGAGAGCGGGAAAGCCGACCCGCCGAAGTGCGCGCGCTTGGTCGCGGCGTTCGGGATCTGATAGAGCATCCACATGCCGAGGCCCATGCCGAGCGCCCAGCCGGCGATCAGGCCGCCCTTGTGCAGCCAGCGGGTGAAGAGCCCGAGGGCCACCGCGGGGGCGGTCTGCAGGATGATCACACCGCCGATGAGCTGCAGGTCGATGCTGAACTGCGGGTCGAGGAAGATGATGCACGCGACCGCGCCGATCTTGACGACGAGCGACGTGATCTTCGAGACGTTGGCCTCCTGCGCCGGCGTCGCGTCCTTGCGCAGATACTCCTTGTAGATGTTGCGTGTGAAGAGATTGGCCGCGGCGATCGACATGATGGCCGCCGGCACCAGCGCGCCGATGCCGATGGCGGCGAACGCGATCCCCGCGAACCACGACGGGAATTGCTGGTCGAAAAGCAGCGGCACGACGGTGTTGCTGTCGACGCTGCCTTCCTTGCTGCCCGGCAACGGCTTCACGCCGGCCGAGATCGCCGCATAGCCCAGCAGGGCGAGCAGACCCAGCAGGAAACTGTACGCCGGGAGCGCCGACATGTTCCGCTTGATGACATTGCGGTTCTTGCTCGCCAGCACGCCCGTGATGCTGTGCGGGTAGAGGAAAAGCGCCAGCGCCGACCCCAGCGCCAGCGTGATGTACTGAATCTGGTTGTTGGCGTTGAGCGTGATCCCGTCGCCCGGCGCCGGTGACGCGTCGAACTTCGCCTGCGCGTCGTCGAAGATCGACCCCCAGCCGCCCAGCTTGTAGGGCAGATAGATGACCGCCACGATGATCACGATGTAGATCAGCGTGTCCTTGACAAAGGCGATCAGGGCGGGGGCCCGCAAACCCGACTGATAGGTGTACGCGGCCAGAATCGCGAAGGCGATGATGATGGGCGCGTGCCGGGCCAGCATCGAGTCACCGGTCACCCCCATGGTCTTGAGCACGGCCTCGATGCCCACCAACTGCAGCGCGATGTACGGCATCGTGGCCGCGATGCCCGTGATGGCGATCAGCAGCGCGAGCGTCGGCGACCCGAACCGCGTCCGCACGAAGTCCGCCGGCGTCACGAATCCGTGCCGGTGCGACACCGACCAGAGCCGGATCAGAATCAGAAAGAACAACGGATAGATGACAATGGTGTACGGGACCGCGAAGAACCCGGCCGCGCCCGCCCCGAAGATCAGGGCCGGGACCGCCACGAACGTGTACGCCGTGTAGAGGTCTCCGCCGACCAGGAACCACGTGATCCAGCCGCCGAAGCTGCGCCCGCCCAGCCCCCACTCGTCGAGATGGGCCATGTCCTTGGGCGCCCGCCACCGGGCCGCCACGAAACCCATCGCGCTGACCAGCAGGAAGAGCAGCGAGAAGACGATGATCTCGGTGATGTGGTCACTCATCGCGCGCCTCCGGGGCGACCGGCGCGGCCGGCCTGCGGGTCATCCGGTACACGATCGTGGTGGTCGTGACCCCGAGCAGGATGAAGAGAAACTGCAGCCAGTAGAAGGCCGGGAACCCCCAGAGCCGGGGTGAGTCGAAATTGAACAGCGGCGTGAGCACGGGGACCACGATCGGCACGATCAGCAGCCAGTTCCACGGGCTACGATCGCTGCGTGGTGCGGGTTGAACCATAATCGGTGATACCTCCTGTGAGGAGTAATCACGGGCCGTCGGCCGCAGGTTACCGAGAGGTTTCACACGCGCGTCGCTGCGTAAGATCATGCTGCGCCGAACGGCCCGGGCCGTGCGCCGAGCGGCACGCCGCCACCAGCGCTGACCGACTGGTGAGAGCGGCTGGGACTTGTGTGCGACCAGGCCGGGAAAGCAGAGGTGGCGCTGCTGGCGTCGCTACCTGGCCTGTTACCGTCATCCCAGAACCTCTGCTGCTCCTCTCCTCGTGGCAACGTCGCTCGGGAGCGATGACAGCCGAGGACCGGTCCCCGCCCCTCGCAGCGGCTGAACTGACCTAGGGACGGGAACCGGCGTGCGGCGTCCCGCGTTGACAGCTCACGAGCTGCATACGCGGCGCCGCACCCCTTGAGCAGTGCAGTGATCAGACTCGCCAGCGCGGTGAAAAACGCGAGGACTTTGTAAACCCGCTCGTTCTCCAGCCAGTTCCAGCGCTTCCTCTCGGGCTGCTCCGGCAATTCATCACTCCCTCCGGCCGAGGGCCGCATATTCGAGCGGCTCCGAGGGGAGGGTCGCTTGGCGGCGTCGGCCATCGCGAGGCATCAGTCCGACGCCAAAGCATCGGACCGGACCTAGTCGAGCGTCTATGCCAATGCGTGCTGCTTCCGGTCGCATCCAAGCAATCAGCATCGCAAGTGTCGGCTCACCGATCCGGGCCGGCTTCGCTGCCTTCGGGAAACCGTGACGGGGACCGGCGCAGCGGGGCGAGAGGGGTCCTCGCAGTACCCGCATCATCAGGATCTCCCCGCCTTCCCGAACGGCTGTCAGCCTGGTCGGGCCGGCTTCCCCCAAGGCGCCGGCCACAGACAGAGGGACGGGAAAACGATGGCGGACAGCCTTTTTGATCTGAGCGGGAAGCGTGCCCTGGTCACCGGCGGCACCAGGGGCATCGGGATGATGATCGCGCGGGGGCTGCTGCAGGCGGGCGCCCGCGTCGTCGTCAGTTCCCGCAGTGCGGAGGCGTGTGCGGAGGCCCAGCGTCGCCTGTTCGAATTCGGCGACGTGGAGGCGATCCCCGCCGACTTGTCGCGGCAGGACGAGTGCCGGCGCCTTGCCGATCGGGTCGCGGGCGATGCGGAGCGCCTGGACATTCTGGTCAACAACGCGGGGGCGATGTGGCGCGAGCCGCTGGCGACGTTTCCGGCCGAGGCGTGGGACACCGTGCTCGACCTCAATCTCAAGTCGCCGTTCTGGCTGGTGCAGGCGCTGCTTCCCGCCCTGCGCCGGGCGGGCACGGCCGACGATCCCGCGCGGGTCATCAACATCGGCAGCATCGCCGCCGTGCACGTCGCCGACTCGCCCAACTACTCGTACGCCAGCAGCAAGGCGGCCCTGCACCAGCTCACCCGGGTGCTGGCCCGGGAGCTGGGCCCCCAGCACGTCACGGTGAACGCGGTGGCGCCGGGGCCGTTCCCGTCGCGGATGATGGCGGCCACGCTGGACGCGGTCGGCGATCGGATCGCGGCGAAGGCCCCGCTGCGGCGGCTCGGCCGCGACGACGACATGGCGGGTGTCGCCGTCTTCCTCGCCGCGCGGGCCGGGTCGTACCTCACAGGCACCGTCATCCCGGTGGACGGCGGCATCGCGACCACCGCATCGGGGACCTAGGACCGGGCCTACGGTGGGGAGATGGCCTCGATGGATCTCCGCACCGACATCCGGGAGTTTCTCCGGTCGCGCCGCGCCCGGATCGCCCCCGACCAGGCGGGCCTGCCCGCTTACGGCAGCAACCGCCGGGTCAAGGGCCTGCGCCGCGAGGAGGTGGCGCTCCTCGCGGGGGTGTCGGTCGATTATTACGTACGCCTGGAGCGCGGCAGCCTCGCCGGCGCCTCCGACGGTGTGCTCGACGCGCTGGCCACCGCCCTGCGTCTCGACGAGGCCGAGCGCGACCACCTGTTCCACCTCGCGCGCCGATCCGGAACGTCCGGCGACCCGCGCCCGCGCCGGCCGGCCGTGACTGTGCGCCCGGCACTGCAGCGGGTGCTCGCCGCCATTTCCGATGCGCCGGCGTGGATCTGCAACGGACGCTACGACGTGCTCGCGACGAATCATCTCGCCCGCGCGCTCTTCGCGCCGGTGCTGGCGGACCCGCGACGGCCCGCCAACACGGCGCGCTTCATCTGTCTGGCTCCCGAGGCGGCGCGAGAGTTCTTTGTCGACTATGACGACATCGCCGGTGACGCGGCCGCGAAGCTTCGGCTTGAAGCCGGCCGCGATCCGCACGACGAGGAGCTGATCGCCCTGATCGGCGAGCTGTCGGCGCGTAGTGACATGTTCCGGCAGCGATGGGCGTCGCAGGACGTGCGGCTGCACCGGTCCGGACGCAAGCGGCTGCACCATCCGGTCGTGGGCCGGCTCGACCTGGACGTCGAGTCGCTGGATCTGCCCGCCGAGCCCGGGCTGTATCTCACCGTCTACACCGCCCCCGCGGGCACGCCGACCGCCGACAATCTGGCGCTTCTGGCCTCGTGGGCGGCCTCCCGGCCGACGCCGGCCCACAACGGGTACGCGCGGCGCGAGTAAATCTTGCGCGCCGGGGCAGTTATGTCTGTCACTGGATGCGGACCTCCGGGGGGAATCGATGAGTCAGGCTGGACAGGCAGTTTCCGCCCCGAGGAGCGGCGACCGGCTCACCGGCTCAGTGATCGTCGTGGCGCTGGTGTCCGCGATCTCCGGGCTGCTCTACGGCTATGACACCGGCATCATCTCCGGGGCGTTGCTGCAGATCGGCGAGGACTTCGACATCGGGCACGTATGGGAGCAGGTGATCGCGGCTTCCATTCTGGTCGGGGCGGTCATCGGGGCGCTCACGTGCAGCCGGCTGGCGGAGCGGCGCGGGCGGCACGGGACGCTGCTGTTGATCGGCATTGTGTTCGTCATCGGGTCGCTGGCCGCGTCGTTGTCGCCGGATCCGATCACGTTGTCGCTCAGCCGGCTGGTGCTGGGCTTCGCGGTCGGCGGCGCCACGCAGACGGCTCCGGTCTACGTCGCCGAGCTGGCGCCCACCGCGTACCGGGGAAGGCTGGTGCTTTTCTTCCAGATCGCGATCGGGGTCGGCATCGTCATCGCGACCATTGTCGGGGCGGCCGAGATCATCGACTGGCGGGTGGCGATCGGCATGGCGGCCGTGCCCGCGGCGATCATGTTCGCGTTGATGCTGCGGCTGCCGGAAAGCCCGCGCTGGCTGGCCCGGGAGGGTCATCTCGATCGCGCCGAGGAAGCGCTCGGGCGGGTGCGGCACCGCGACAGCGATCTGTCCGCCGAATTGCAGGGCATTCGCGAGAATGTGGAGGCCGAGAAGCAGGCCAGCACCCGCGGGTGGTCCGGCTTGAAGGCAGCCTGGGTACGCCCGGCGCTCGTCGTCGGGTGCGGACTGGCCGTTTTCACCCAGCTGTCCGGCATCGAGATGATCGTCTATTACACGCCGACGATCCTGACCGACAACGGCTTCTCGGACTCGACGGCGTTGCGCGTCTCCGTGGCGCTCGGGCTGACGTACCTGATCGCGCAGTTGATCGGTCTGGCGATCATCGACCGGGTCGGGCGGCGGCGCCTGACGCTGCTGACGTTGCCGTTCGCCGCGCTGGCGCTGATCGTCCTCGGGACGTTCTTCGTGACGGGCAACGACGGCAAGTCGATGATTCCGTGGATCGTCGCGACCCTGGTGGCCTTCATGGCGTTCACCGCGGGCGGTATTCAGCTGATGGGCTGGCTCACCGGCTCGGAAATCTATCCGCTGGCGACCCGGGCGGCGGGTGCCGCGGCGCAATCCGCGTCGCTGTGGGGCACCAATGTGCTGATCACGCTCACCCTGCTCAGCACGATGAACGCCATCGGCACGGGACAGACCTTCTGGATGTACGCGGTCTTCAACATCATCGCGTTCGTCTTCCTCTGGAAGAAGATGCCGGAACTGACCGGCCGCAGTCTCGAGGAGATCGAACAGCATCTGGCGGACGGCAAGTTCAAGCCCGCGGACTTCTGAGAGGTACCAAGCCGCTTGATTCACACGTCGACAGGGGTGGAAGTCTCCCCTGACAAGGCGGTGCGGCCGATGAACCCTGACCTTTCGCTGGACCTGGCGGCGCTCGACCTCGGGGCGCCCGCCGCGGAACGGGACATACAGCGGGGTCTCGAACACTATTTCGTGGAGTCGGAGGCCTTCAAACGGGTCTCCGACCGCACCAAGACCATCATTCTGGGCAACCGCGGCTTCTTCGAAGAGCGCCATCTTCACGATGCTGGCGGCCGGCGAGCGACTAATCCGGCACGTGCACGTGGTCGAGCTGGCGCCGGAGGATAACTCACCTCCGCGCCGCTCGGATACGCCGCGCTGAGCGAGGCGGAACGCCGCTACTCCGAGGAACGGGCCAAGGACATCTCCGCGGAGTACCGGTTCGAGTATCCGCATCTGCTCGAGGTCTTCGAGGTGTTCCGCGGCCGCAGAGCAATCTCAGCCTGGCGGGCATCTCGCAGTTCCAGGTGCACCCGATGTTCCGGTCGTATCTGGGCATGAAGGAACCGAAGGGGGAACGGCTCAGACCAGCACGCTGAGACACTCCACGGACGTCGCGGTGAAGTAGTAGACGGCGTGGGCCCCGTGGCGGAACAAATGGCGGCTCACGTCCTCGCGGCGATCGGGACTGGTCGGAACCACGAGCAGGATGTGACCACGGTGCAACCCCTGGTCGTACAGGTGCATGATCGTCGTGTCGGGGCCCCACGCGCTGAGGCTGGTCGGGGCGGGGCGCTCCGGGCGTACGGGAAAAGCGGGATGACCGGCGTCATGCAGTGACGCTGCCGCCGCCTCGGCGCGGGATCGGTCGGGGATGAGGCACGCGACGGCGTCGACCGGGCGTACGAGGGACATCGGAACCGCCTCCAGCGGGTGCGAGTTGTCCGCAGACTAAGCACGCCGTGGCGGTGTCGGGAACACGTCGGGCGGATTCGCGACACTTCATTTCGTCCGGCGGTGACCGATAAGGGAGACCGTGAGCCGGCCCATCGCGCGTACAGTCGCCTTCGCGCTGCTGTATCTCGTCGCCATGCTCGCCGGCCGGTCCGCCACGCTCGACGGCACGCACCTCAGCCTGGTGTGGCCCGCCGCCGGCGTGCTCGCGGTCTGGTTCGCCGGCCGCCGGGAGCCGCGGTGGCACTGGGCGGACGCGGCGGCGCTGACGGTGATCACGGTCGCCGGCAACATGGCGACGGGCGCCTCCGCCGGGCTCGCCGCCTGCTTCGTGGCGGCCAACCTCACGCAGGCGTACGTCTTCGCGGGTCTGGCCCGCCGCTGGGTCCCCGGCCTGTGGCGCGACGCGCCGATCACCCGGCTCGCCGAGCTCTGGCGTGTCGTCGGGGCGGCCGTCCTCAGCACGCTGGCGAGCGCGGCGATCGGCCCGACCGCCGCCGGCCTGCTCGCCGGCTCCTGGAGCTGGGACACCGCCGCCGTCTGGACCGCCCGCAACACGGCCGGGATCCTGCTGGTCGGCGCCGCGCTGGGCGAGCTGCTCCGGTCCCGGCCGCCCCGCCGCACCCCCATCTACGAGTACGCGGTGAGCACCGCTGTGTCCATCGCGGCGTACCTCGTGATCTTCGGCTCGGTCGACGGCCTCCCCCTGGCGTTCACGCTGATCACGATCACGGTGTGGATCGGGCTGCGCCTGGAGACGACGTTCGTGGTGCTGCACTCGCTGG
This sequence comes from Symbioplanes lichenis, assembly GCF_030709675.1. GTDB lineage: Bacteria > Actinomycetota > Actinomycetes > Mycobacteriales > Micromonosporaceae > Actinoplanes > Actinoplanes lichenis. Next base: position 82,395 of record NZ_JAUZQD010000019.1, on the reverse strand, counting down.
TCTTCGGCGCCGTGGCCGTCGCGTTCACGCTGCACGGCGACGGCCCGTTCGCGACGATCGGCTCCGTCCCGCTGCGCGCCCTCACGGCCCAGTTCTTCGTCAGCACCGTCGCCGTGGTCGGCCTGGCCCTGGCCCTGAGCCGCGACGAGCGCGCCGCCCTGCTCGACCGTCTCCGCGGCTCCGAGCGCGCCGCCCGCGACCAGGCCGCCCTCCTCACCACGATCATCGACACCATGGCCGAGGGCGTCGGCGTCCTCGACGAGCACGGCAACTACATCCTCCGCAACCCGGCCGCCGTCCGCCTCCTGGGCGGCGTCACCTCACCGGACGGGACCATCCGCGACGGCGCCTACTACGGCCTCTTCCACCCCGACGGCAGCCCGGTCGCCCCGGCCGAGATGCCCTATCGGCAAGCCTTCGAGGGCTCCGGCCCCGGCGGCCGCGACTACCTGATCCGCAACGCGGGCGTGCCCGAGGGCCGCGTCATCCACCTGAGCGCCACCTGCCTGCCCGACCGCTCGGCCGCCGTGATCATGTTCCACGACGTCACCGCGGACCGGCGCCACCGGGACGAGCTGCGCTCCTTCGCCGGGGTGGTCGCCCACGACCTGCTCAACCCGCTCACCACCATCCAGGGCTGGGCGGAGACGATGCGCCCCGACGTGGCCGGCCGCCCCGACGCCGCGATGCCCCTGGCCCGCATCGAACGCGCGGCCGGCCGCATGCACAACCTGATCAACGACCTGCTCGCGTACACCACCTCCCGCGACGCCGCGGTGGTCCCGGACCGCGTCGACCTCACGGCCGTCGTGACCGACATCGCCGCCGGCCGTACGGACCACGCGGAGGGCGCGGGCCGCGCGGTGCCCCGGATCGTGGTCGGCCACCTGCCGCCCGTGACGGCGGACCCGGTCCTGACCCGCCAGCTCCTCGACAACCTGATCGGCAACGCCATCAAGTACACGGCCCCGGGCGTCACCCCGATGGTCACGGTGTCCGCCATGCTGGACAAATCGGGCATGGTTCGCGTGGCGGTGACCGACAACGGCATCGGCATCCCGCCCGAGCAGCGGGAAGCCGTCTTCGAGGACTTCCACCGGGCGCACCCCGGTCCGGCGTACGCGGGCACCGGCCTCGGCCTCGCCATCTGCCGCCGCATCGTCGAACGCCACGGCGGCCTGATCACGGCCGAGCCCGCCCCGGACGCCTGCGGCACGCAGATGGTCTTCACCCTTCCTGCCGCCCCGGCCCCGGTCCCTGTTCCGGTCTCGTGAGCTACCCGCGCAGCTGACGCCCGGCACTGCTGCCCGGCTTCCGGTTCAGCCACGGCGGCCGCTGGTACCGCGTTCGCCGTAGTCCTCCGATGCCGTTCTCCGTGACGAAGGCAATGGAATACGGCTGCCAATCATCACGAAAGGCTTGGCTCTTCGGTTCCAGGACAAGGGGAAAGCTCGGTCCCTCGCACGAGGCGCAGTCCGAGATCTTGCGCCACTCGACCCCCGGCGTGACCACGTGCAGCCACCGCAGGAGTGGTGCAGCGACATGGGCCCAAGCTGCTTCGCTGCGGCCGACGAAGCTCGACCGGCGGAAAGAAGCCACGGATGGGGAAGCCGCGAGCGCCGGGACGGCCCCGCCGTGCCGCCGGCGCCGCATCCCGCTTCACCTCGGCCCGTCCGCTGTCCCGCTTGCGACGCCCACCAGATCAGGTAGACGACCAGCGCGCAGCCGGCGGCCCCGGCCAGGACGTCGAGGATGAGGGACACGCGCGGAAAAGGGATGCGCTCGGACCGTCAGGCGGAGTAGTAGGAGGCGTAGTTGTCGGACCAGGCGGCCACCGTGAACTCGTCGAAGTCGCCGGTGGCTTCGCATTCGCGGAGGTAATGGAGGGCCGCGGCGGCGGCCGGGTCGGGGTGGGCGGCCAGATGATTCTTGGTGGTTTCGAGGCCGGCGCCGCAGAGGAGTTGGATGTCGATGCCGCAGTGGGCGTCGAAGCTGCTCTTCTTGGCCTGCCAGATCGTCAGGATGTCGCCCGGGTCGCCGGCGTTGAAGAGCTGGACGCAGCACAGCAGCATCAGCTCGGTGTCCTGATCGTCCACGCCGGCTTCCGTCTCGGCCACCAGCATGGCTCGGATGTCGGTCAGGCCGGGGCCGGTGGGGTGCAGTCCATAGTGGTGCAGGGCTTCGTCGGCGTTCACCGGTTCATGATGCGGTCGAGCTCGGCGAAAAGCTGCCCCGGCGGGTGGGGGTCGAGCTCGAGCCAGAGGGCGCGGCCCAGGTGCCAGGCCGCTTCGACTTCGTCATGGGTACGGTCGAAGCCCGCCAGCGTCGGCGCGGGCAGCTCGGCCTCGGCGGCCCGGGACGGGGTGAGCCAGTGCTCGGTGGTGCCGGCGGCCAGGCGGGCCATCCAGAGCAGGTGGCGCTGGGCGTGGGCGAGGGCGTCGCGCCGGCGGAGCGTTTCGCCGCGTTGCCCGACGTGCCAGGCGAGGATCAGCCAGTTGGCGAAGCGGCCGCACACGTCGGCGGTCATGTCGATCGTGCCGGCCGGGTCGGGGACGGCGCCCTTGAGGACGGCGACGGCGGTGCCCGTGGGCCACGTGGCGACCTGGCCGGTCTCCGCCGCCGAAGCGAAGTGGAACTCTCCGCGGATGAGGCCGGGGAAGAAGGCGACGTGGGCGCCGGACTCGTTCCGGACCACGTGGAGGGGCGGCTCGACGCCGGTGATCCACGCGGCCGGGTCGGGGACCGGGCCGAAGAGCCAGAACTCGACGTCGCTGTGCTCGTCCGCCGATCCGTCCACGAAGGATCCGTACATCAGTGCAGCCGTCACCGCCGGATCCTGGCGGCAGCGGTCCCGGACCCGCTCGATGAGCGCGCGGTGCCGCGCGAGCGGGGCGTCAGGCAAGGTCGGACGGGTCGGTGTTCGCGCCGCAGAGCAGGACGACGACCCGCTCGCCCGGCTCCGGCCGGTAGGCACCCGACGTCAGCGCCGCCTGCGCCGCGGCCGTGCCGTGCTCCACGGCGAGCCTGTACTCGTCCCACAGGTGGCGCCGGGCCTCCACGATCGCCTGATCGCTGACCAGCACCGACGGCAGCCCGAGGCCGGCGGCCGTCGCGTAGGCGATCCGCCCCACCCGGCGCGCGCCCAGGGAGTCGGCGGCCACCCCGGCGACGGGGACGTCGACCGGCTCGCGGGCGGCGAGGGCGGCGTGGAGGGCACAGGCGCTTTCCGGCTCCACGGCGACCACCTTGGCCGTACCCGTCAAGGCCGCCGCGACCCCCGCGATCAGGCCGCCGCCGCCCACCGCGACCAGGACGGTGTCGAACTCGGCCTGCGCCCGCAGCTCGAGGCCGAGCGTGCCGTTGCCGGCGACCATGTCGGGGTCGTCGTAGGCGTGGCAGAAGACCGCGCCGCTCGCCTCGGCCCGGACGACGGCGGCCGCGTAGGCCTCGGCGTATTCACTGCCGGTGCGGGTGACGCGGGCGCCGAGCTTGGCCAGCTTGGCCACCTTGACCGGCGGGGCGGTCTCGGGGACGTAGATCTCGGCCGGGACGCCCAGCTCGCGGGCGGCATAGGCCGCGGCCAGGCCGGCGTTGCCCCCGGACGCCGCGATGACGCCGGCCTCGGGCAGGCCCTGCTCGGCCGCCGTCAGGATCTTGTTGAACATGCCGCGGGTCTTGAACGAGCCGGCGTGCTGCACGAGCTCGAGCTTGTAGAGCACGTCGCCGGTGTCGAGGACCGGCGTCGTGCGCACCCGGCCGGCCAGGCGCCGCGCCGCGGCCTCGATCGCGTCCTTGCTGGTTGTCACCCGTCAGTTCTACACCGCGGCGGGGACGACCTCGGGCGCCCGGCCCGCGCCCGCCGGCACGGGCTCACGTTTCCCCAGCAGCCGGGCCAGGTCGAGGAGCCGGTTGGAGAAGCCCCACTCGTTGTCGAACCAGCCGCGCACCTGCACGCCCCCGTCGGCCGAGGTACGGGTGCCGGACGGGTCGAAGAGGCAGGAGGCCGGGTTGTTGAGGACGTCGATCGAGACCGTGGGGTCGGGGTCGTAGTCGATGACGCCGCGCAGGGGGCCCGCCGCGGCCTCGGCGATCGCGCGGTTGACCTCCTCGGCGCTGACCGGGCGGTCGGTGAAGCCGCTGACCTCGGCCAGCGAGCCGACCGGGGTGGGCACGCAGTAGTAGCTGTAGCGGATCGGGCCGAGCCCGGGCAGCACGACGCTCACCAGGTCGCCGGCCACGTGGTCGTGGGGAAGGATGCTGGTCTGCGCCGCGCGGCCGAGCCGGGGGTCGTTGCGGGAGGTGTCCGTGAGGCTGTCGTGGATCTTCTGCCAGCCCTGCGCCGCCAGCACCACGGTCGTGTGCACGCTGCGCAGCCCGAACCGGTCGAGCAGCACCTTGGCCAGCACGGAGAGGGCGTTGACCCCGCACGAGGCGGGGGAGACGACGTCGTGGCGGTCCGGATCGTACGTCTCGTGGTTGGCGCCCCACACGAGCACCGCGTCGGGCCGGTCGGCGGAGGCGCTGATGACCACCTTGCGCGCGCCGCCGTGGGTGATGTGGGTGCGGGCGAGGTCGCCGTCGCGGAACTTGCCGGTGGCCTCGATGACCACGTCGACGCCGGCGTCCGCCCACGGGATGCGGGCCGGCTGCGCCTCGTGCCAGGTCCACACCGGCTGGTCGCCGACGATGAGCCGGCCGGGGGCCACCGACACCGAGCCGGCGAAGCGGCCGCGCAGGCTGTCGCGTTTCAGCCCGTACGCCAAACGGTCCACCGGAGCGATGTCGTTAATGGCGGCGACGGTGATTGCGGAAGGGTGCTCCGCGGCGATACGCAGGAGTGACCGCCCGATCCGCCCGAATCCGTTGATGCCGATCCTGACACTCACCAAGAACTCCTCGCGGTCGGCCGATCAAGAATGCACGCCGAGTGCACCGGGACCGGGCCGGAATGGCGTCGAGGCCAGTACCGCCGGTCACGTATCTGACACTATGAGTGTGCAACTTGCACGTCAACCGGTGGGTGCCGAGGGTGGCCCGTCGTCACAAAGGACACACCCGGGGCGGGGGCGGGTCCATCCATGTCCTTACTGGACACTCAAGTGACCTGGGGCAACGGGGATTTCGGGCCGGGCCGCCCGGGTCGTGGCCCCGAGGGGCCACCCGAAAATATCGCCGGGCCGGTGTCACGGCCGTCGGCGTCCGTTGTCCCAGGTAAAACATCGGGTTGCGCATTCCGGCCAGCCCCGCGCTATCCGCGCGGGGGCCGGGCTGTGACGATTCACTCATTCATCCGGGGCCGGTGCGGGGAGCGGGTCGTCCCCTTTTAGGGAAACGGCGCGGCCGGGGTGGCGAAAAATGGTTCCCTGGATCTCATGGCAGAGTCCAGTCCGATCACCTCGGTCCGCCAGTTCCGGCGCTTCGCGCTCGTCGTGTGCCTGGCCGGCGCGGTGGTCCAGCTGGTGCTGACCGCGTACTACCTCGGCATGGGGCACAAGGCCGCCCCGCACGACGTACCGGTGGGGCTGATCTCGCCCGTGGTCAAGCAGGACGCGATCATCGACCTGCTCGAGCGCGACGGTGCCTTCCGGGTCGAGAGCTACGACACCGTGCCGGCGCTGCAGACCGCGATCAAGCGCCGTGAGATCTACGGCGGGGTCGACGTCACCGGCGTGCAGCCGCAGCTCTACGTCGCCGGGGCCGCCGGGTCGGCCGCCGCGAACCTGCTGCGGACGACCTACACCGGCGTGATCGCCCAGCAGAACGAGGAGCAGCTGGCCGCGCTGGCCCGCGAGGGCGACACCGTGTCGATCGCCCAGGCCAAGACGCTCGCCACCCCGCCCGCGGTCAGCGACGTGGTGCCGCTGCCCACCGACGACGTCAACGGCGTCTCGCTCGGCTTTCTCACCCAGGCGCTGGCCCTCGGCGGGACGATCGCCTCGCTGGGACTCGGGCGGCTGATCCCGCGCACCCGCCGATCCTGGAAGCGCGGCCTGGGCCACCTCGCGACCCTCATCGTGTACGCCCTCAGCAGCGCGGCCGTCGTCCTGTGGTCGATGAGCTGGTTCGGGGTCGGCACCGGGGCGGACCAGGGGGAGATGTTCGCGATCTTCGGGCTCGTCTCGCTCGCGATCACCGCGTCGACGGCGGGCGCGGTGGCCCTTCTCGGGCCCGGGGGCGCCCTGGTCGGTGCCCTCTACTTCACGGTCGGGACGGTCATCTCGGGCGCCAGCATCCTGCCCGAGTTCCTACCCGCCTTCGGCCGGGTGCTGGGCGAGAATCTGCCGACCGGCGCCGGGGTCCAGGCGGTCCGCGACAACTTGTACTTCCCGGCGGCGCCGATCGGCGGCCACCTGCTCGTGCTGGGCCTCTACGCCGGCGTCGGCTGCCTGTTGGTGCTGGTCACGAACCTGCTGCCGAACCGCAGCGACCGCGTCTCGGAGCTCGATCTGGAGGTCCGGGACCGCATCGAGGGCAACGAGGTCCGCGAGCCCGCCACTATTCCTTCCTGACTTTCTTGATCCGTTGTGACGTTTGCTGCGTGGACTCCTTAACAAGTGCGGGGTACGGTCGACCTCGTACTTGAAGCGTCAAGTGCTTAAGGAGTCGTCATGCCGCTGGGTATCCGTAGCCGTGTCACCGTCCCGCTGCAGTTCGCGGACGGGTGGGGCACCACCGCGCAGGTTGTCACGTTCCACGGCCTCGCCGACGGCAAGGAGCACCTCGCGCTGGCGCTCGGCGACGTGGAGAACGCCGCGGTGCCGCTGGTGCGACCACACTCGGAGTGCCTGACCGGCGACGTGTTCGGCTCGCAGCGCTGCGACTGCGGCCCCCAGCTGCGCGAGGCCGTCGAGCGCATCGCCGGCGTCGGCGGCTACCTGCTCTATCTGCGGCAGGAGGGTCGGGGCATCGGGCTCTACAGCAAGCTCGACGCGTACGCGCTCCAGGACCTGGGCATGGACACGTACGAGGCGAACCGGGCACTGGGGCACGCGGACGACGAACGGGACTACACCGCCGCCGCCCAGATGCTCACCACGCTCGGCGCGCCGGCCGTGGACCTGCTCACCAACAATCCGGACAAGGCCGCCCAGCTGCGCGGTCTCGGGGTGGACGTGCGCCACGTCGTGCCGACCGGGGTGCACGCCTCCGCGGCGAACGTCCGCTATCTCCAGGCCAAGATCTCCCACACCGCGCACACGATCGATCTGCCGCTGGCGGTGTGAAACCGGCGGTAGCAGCTCAGTTGTCCTCCGGTTGCGCCGAAGAGGCAGGGGTCAGGGTCTGTTTCGGCCGGGGCGTCGGAGCGAGGCCGAGTCCAGGTTTCGTCTGGGTGTGCGCCGCGGGCGCCCTCATCCCGGTGTTGGATGGGGATGTTCGCGGCGTGCGGCCAGGCGGAAGCTGGGCCGGACGCAGCCCGGCGATCCCGTCCGAAACAGACCCTAGCCCGCCGAGCAGCCGGAGGACCCGCCGTGGGGATCGACAGGATCAACAACCGGATCGCGGACATCCAGAGCCGGATGATCGCGCTGCAGACCGCGCAGGCGACGAAGACCGCTCCGGCCACGACGGCCGCCGGCGCCCCCGGGGCCACGACCGCCTCGGGCGCGGCGTTCGCGTCGGTGCTCCAGAACGCCATGGGCGCGCAGAACGCGACGCCGGCCAGTGCGGCGAACAAGACGTACACGCTGAACAGCAAGGGGATTCCGACCGAGCTGGCGGCGTACGGGAACGGGAAGATCCCGGCCGGCGCGCTGGAGAAGGTCGGCAGCACCGGCCACAAGCTGTGGGCGCCGGCGGCCGAGAACCTCAACCGGATGATGCAGGACGCCAAGGCCCAGGGCGTGCACATCGGGATCACCGACAGCTACCGTCCGTACGAGGAACAGGTCGATCTGGCCCGGCGCAAGGGCCTCTACTCGCAGGGCGGGCTAGCGGCCAAGCCCGGCACCAGTGAGCACGGCTGGGGCATGGCGACCGACCTCGACCTGGACGGCAAGGCGCTGAAGTGGATGCGGGCCAATGCCGACAAGTACGGTTTCGTGGAGAATGTCCCGCGTGAGTCGTGGCACTGGGCGTACAAGCCGCAGTCGGCGTGACGGTCGTCTCTGGCCGCTGCGCCTGATCGCGGCCTAGCGTCGAATCATGGCCGCGCTCTTCGACCCGTTCACCATCCGTGACGTCACCCTGCCCAACCGGGTGTGGATGGCGCCCATGTGCCAATACAGCGCTCCGGTCACCGGGGAGCCGGTCGACTGGCACGTCCAGCACTACGGGGCGCGCGCGACGGGCGGGCCCGGCCTGATCCTCGTCGAGGCGACCGGGGTGTCGCCCGAGGGCCGCATCTCGCACGCCGACCTCGGCATCTGGTCGTCCGAGCAGGTCGCGGGGCACCGCCGGCTGACCGCGCTCATGGCGGCGCAGGGCGTGGTCCCCGGCATCCAGCTCGCCCACGCGGGGCGCAAGGGCGGCACGGCCAAGGAGTTCGAGGGCGGCCGCGTCCTGCCGCTCGACGAGGGCGGGTGGCAGGTCGTCGGCCCGAGCGAGGTGGCCTTCGACGAGACCCGCCCGGTGCCGCACGCGCTGACCGCCGGCGAGCTCGACGGGGTGGTGGCCGACTTCGCGGCGGCGGCCCGGCGCGCGGTCGACGCCGGCTACCAGGTGATCGAGGTGCACGCGGCGCACGGCTACCTGATCCACGAGTTCCTGTCGCCGCTCTCCAACCGGCGCGACGACTCCTACGGCGGCTCCTTCGACAACCGGGTGCGGCTGGCCCGCCGGGTGGTGGCCGCCGTCCGGGCCGAGATCGGGCCCGGGCTGCCGCTCTTCGTGCGGGTCTCGGCCACCGACTGGGTCGAGCCCGAGGGCTGGACCGCCGACGACACCGTGCGGCTGTCCGCCCTGCTCCGCGAGGACGGCGCCGATCTGATCCACGTGTCCACGGGCGGCAACGTGCCGGCGGCCACGATCCCGGTCGGCCCCGGCTACCAGGTCGAGTTCGCCGAGCGCATCCGCCGCGAGACCGGCCTCCCGACGGCCGCCGTCGGCGTCATCACCGACCCCCACCAGGCGGAGAAGATTCTGACCGAGGGCCAGGCGGACGCGGTCGCCCTCGGCCGCCAGCTCCTCGTCGACCCCTTCTGGCCGCGCCGCGCCGCCCTCGAGCTGGGCGCCGACCACCCGCTGCCCCCGCAGTACGCCCGCGCCGCCCGCGCCCTCCACCCCTGACCTGCCCGCCGGCGCCGGTTCGGGCGCTGCTGACGTTCGGGTCGGCGGGGGCTTGGGCGTTGCGCTTTTGACGTTGGGCCCGCGCGGGCTCGGGTTGACTTGCGCGCTTGGCGTTCGGGTTCTGCGCGGGCTTGAGCGTTGCGCCTGTGGCGTTCGGACATGCGCGTGCTCGGGCGCTGCGCTGTTGACGTCTGCGCCGGCTTCGAGTGTGTCGCCTGCGTCCGCGCCGCCTGGGCTTTGGGCCCGTGACGGTCGCGCCGGCGTCGAGCGCGTCAGGTGCGTCGTTCGGGGCTTCGCCACGTGCGTCTTGCGTTCATGACGATTGCGCGGCGGCGTGACTGTTCCCGCACCTCCGCCCGCAACTGTGCCTTTGCGCTTGCGATGGTCGCGCCCGGGGGTGAGTGGGTCACCTCCGGGCGCGACCGGGTCGCGGGGTTGGTTTTTGCTGCGCCGCGCCGAGGAGTCGGTGAGCGCCGGCGCTGCCCGCGTAGACGTCACCCGCGACGGCGCGGCCGTTGTCACAGCCGCACGAGGGGTGGGACCAGATGACGGCGCCCGTGCGAGCGTCGGTCGGCTGGGAGGTGCTCTCCGACGGGCGGTAGACCTCGAGGCCGGCGCGCGACGGGATCAGGTCGCCGACGTGGAGGCTGTCGCCATGGCCGAGGCCGCTGCGCCACAGGAGCTTGCCGTTGTCGTCGATCGCGGCGGCGCCGTAGACAATCTCGTCCTTGCCGTCGCCGTCCGCGTCGCCCACCGACGTGTCGTTCGCATCCGGGCGACGTAGGAGCAGGTTCCCTCGACGATCGGGTTGTTGCGGGCCGTCGACCCGTCCTTCGTGCTGACGCAGAGCCCGGTGGCGACGCTCTTCACCAGGAACTTGCCGGACGCCGCGGCCGACGCCGTGAACGTCCAGAGCTGGTTGGTCTTCGTGCCGTCGCCGCAGCCGTACTGCTGCAGCTGCGTCCCGCTCGTGGTGGACGAGCTCGGCACGTCGACGCACTTGCCGCTGGCCGCCGCGGCCAGCGTGTAGACGCCGCCGCCGATCGGGGTCACCGCGGCTCCGGCGGGGAGCATGGACACCGCGACGATCCCGGCCGGCACGGCGACGGCCAGCACACCGGCGGCCATCAATAGTCGGCGCATGACGTTCCTTTCGCAGGGGGTGGACACCTCGAAGACGCGCCCGCCGCCCGGCGACAACAGAAGTCCGGGGGTCAAGCTCCGTGCGCGAAGAGGGCCAGGCGTACGCGATTCGGGCTCCCGGTCTTCGCCATCAGGCTCGTGACGTGCGTCTTCACGGTGGTCACGCCGATGTGCAGCCGCTCGGCGATCTCCGTGTTGCCGAGCCCCTCGCCCACCAGCGCGAGCACGTCCCGTTCCCGGTCGGTCAGCCCCGCCGCCGGTACGGCCTGCGGGGCGCGCGCCTACACGGCCCGGTGCACGAGCCGGCGCAGCACCTCGGGGCTGAACGGGCTCTCGCCGGCGGCGGCCCGGCGGATGCCGTCCAGCAGCTCCTCCGGCGACGCGTCCTTGAGGAGGAACCCGCAGGCGCCGGCGGTCAGCGCGGGATAGAGGTGGTCGTCGTCGCCGAAGGTCGTCAGCACCAGCACCCGCGCGGCCGGTCGCGCCGCGAGGATGCGCCCGGTCGCCGTGATGCCGTCCAGCCCGGGCATGCGCAGGTCCATGACGATCAGGTCGGGGACCAGCCGCTCGGCCAGGGTCACCGCCTCCCGGCCGTCGCCGGCCTCGCCGACCACCTCCAGGTCGGGCTGGGCGTCGCACAGCATGCGCAGACCGGCCCGGATCAGCTGCTGGTCGTCCACCATCAGGACGCGGATCATGCCGCCGCCCGGGGCAGGACGGTCCGGACCCGCCAGCCGGTGCCGTGCCGCCCGGCCTCGAGCTCGCCGCCCAGCACGGCGACCCGTTCCCGCATGCCGGTCAGCCCGTGCCCGCCGCCCTGCACCACCGGCCCGCCCATCGCCGGTGCCCCGCCGTCGTCGGTGACCTCCCACGTCACGGTCTCCGGCCCGACCGCCACGAGCAGGTGGACCTTGGCTCCCACGCCGGCGTGCTTGGCCACGTTGGTCAGTGCCTCCTGGGTCAGGCGGAGCAGGGCGAGGCCGCGTACGGCGTCCAGCTCGCGCACCTCCGGCGCGATGTCGGCGTCCACGACCAGCCCGGCCCGGCGGGCCGTTTCCACCGCGCCGTCGAACGCGGCGGGCAGGGCGGCCGGCTCGATGACGGTGAGCGCGGCGTCGTCGCGGACACCGTCCGGGGCCCGCAGCACCTCGACCAGCCGGCGCAGGTCGGCCAGCGCCGTGGTGCCGGTGGCGTGCACGTCGTCGAACACCTCCTGCACCGGCGGCGTCAGCCCCGGCAGCACGTGCCGCGCGACGCCGACGCGCAGCACCATGGACGCGACCTGGTGCGCGACCACGTCGTGCAGCTCGCGGGCGACGGCACCGCGTTCGGCGATGCGGGCCTCGCGAGCCTCGGCTTCCCGGCGGCGCTGCTCCTCGGCGGTCCGCTCGCCGGTGGCCCGCACGAGCGCGCCCACCAGCAGGGGCAGCCCGACCAGCGGCACCAGGCTGTAGAGCTGGCCCCGCAGCGAGTCGCCCGGGCCGCCGGCCAGCTGGACCACGGCGAGCGCCCCCGCGCCCCACCAGCGCACCGGCGGCGCCGACCGGACCGTTGCCTCGAGCAGAACCCAGCCGGCGCCGACCGCGTTGATGGTCGGGTCGTCGAGCCAGGCGGTGGCCACCGCGAACAGCACCGCCTGCACCGCGAGGTTGATCGCCGGCCGCCGGTGCAGCACCAGCGCGGCGGCGAAGGCGATCCCGGCGAGGGTCCACTGCCACGCGCCGGGCGCCGCGACGAAGATCAGATAGCCGACCCCGCTGAGATCGAGCAGCACCATGCGCACGAGCGCACCGCGTCGCGCGAACAGCAGGGTCAGCCAGCCCACGAGCCACACCCTATGCGGGGTTCTTGACGACGGCCGTCGCGGCCGCGGCCGCCGTGCCGAGCAGGATCGCGGCGAGGATTGACAACGTCAGACCATCCGGGTGTACGACCGGCTGCCCGCGCAGGGCCTGCCAGGTGAGCAGGAGCGTCACGGCACCGTAGGCGGCGCCGGCGACGCGGAGGAGGTGGACCTTCGTGGTGGCGGTGAGGCGGGGGGCGTACCGGATCAGGAGGAGCGCGAGCAGAGGCAGCGCCTGGAGTGCGTGCAGCCCGAGGAAGTGACCGGCGCGCAGGTCGCCGCCGACCGTGCTCCAGCCGAGCAGCGGCAGGCCGGGCCCGCCGTCGAGCGTGCCCACGCTGTGCGCGCCGGTGATGCCGTCGACGCCGGGCGCGGCCGTGGGCAGCACCATGGGGATCGCCGCGGCCATGCCGAGCAGGGACAACCCCAGCCCCAGCCGTACGCCCGCCGCGGCCGCCCGGTCGGCGATGCGCGCCCGCAGCACCGCCACCGCGAGGACGGCCTGCGCCACGAACAGCGACATGATCGAGACCGCCATGGCCTGGAAGATGACGCCGTTGAGCACGGTCGTCCCGTTGAAGTGGCTGGTCTGCCCGCTCAGCACCTGCCCGGCGATCGCCACCATCTCCACCGCGCCGGCCGCCACGATGACGACGACCGCGCGCTCGACCCGGCGGCTGCGCTCCGGTAGCAGGGTGAGCAGCCAGGCGAGCGTGCCCGCGTAGACCGCCAGCGACACGGAGAACTTGAACGGCTTCAGCCAGGCCGGCGCGCCCGTGATGATCCGGTCGTCGAGGCCGAGGCCGGCGAGGCACACGACGGCGAGGGCGACCATGGCGGCGGTGAAGCCCAGCAGCGTTCTCGAGGTGGTGGTCATGGCTTTCAGCGTTGTTCCCGCCGGGCGCCGGATCGCCCGCCCCGGGGCCGCACTTACGACCCGGGGGCGGAGGCTGTCTCCTCCCTGGGGAGGAGGCTTGTCAGACGCGGACGATCAGCTCGCCGTGCAGCAGGGAGAAGAAGCCGTCGGGCTCTTCCGACCAGCGCCGCCAGCCCGCGGAGATGCGGTCGAGGGCGGCCTGGTCGGCGGCGCCGGAGGCGAGGGCCTGGGTGGCCATGGCCGACTTGAGGATCCGGTCGGCCCACATGCCGCCCCACCAGGCGCGGTCCTCGTCGTCGGCGAAGCACCAGGTGCTCGACGTGGCGGTGACATCGGTGAGACCGGCGGCGTGGGCCCAGGACAGCAGGCGGCGCCCGGCGTCCGGTTCACCGCCGTTGGCCCGGGCGACTCTCTGATAGAGGTCCAGCCACTCGTCGAGCTCGGGCAGCTTCGGGAACCAGGCGAAGGCCGCGTAGTCGCTGTCGCGTACGGCGATGGTGCCGCCCGGCTTCGTGACCCGGGCCATCTCGCGCAGCGCCCGTACGGGATCGGCGACGTGCTGCAGCACCTGGTGGGCGTGCGTGACGTCGAAGGAGTCGTCCGGGAAGTCGAGGGCGTGCACGTCGTCGACCGTGAAGTCGACCGTGGTGAGCCCGCGGCGGGCGATCTCGGCCCGGGCCAGCGCAAGCGCGTCCTCGGTGTGCTCGAGGGCGGTGACGCGCCCGGGTGTGATTCGCGTCGCCAGGTCGGCGGTGATCGTGCCGGGCCCGCAGCCGACGTCGAGCAGCGTCGCGCCGGAGGTCAGGTGGGGCAGCAGGTAGCCGGCCGAATTTTCTGCGGTCCGCCAGCGATGTGAGCGCAGGACCGACTCGTGGTGCCCGTGGGTGTAGACAGCAGCCATGTCCCCGACGCTAGAACCGTGTCTCGAATATCGGGAGACTTTTCTTGATATCTGAGACGAGGGCGGCAAAAAGATTTCCGTCTGCGCAGGCGGGGCCGTAACTTTGTGCGCATGAGGATCGGCATCGTCGGCGCGACGGGACAGGTCGGTGGCGTCATGCGCCGCATCCTGGCCGAGCGCGAGTTCCCCGTTGACCAGCTCCGGCTCTTCGCGTCCGCCCGCTCGGCGGGCCGCACCCTGCCCTGGCGGGACGGGGAGGTGACGGTCGAGGACGCCGCCGCGGCGGACTTCCGCGGGCTGGACATCGTCCTGTTCTCCGCGGGCAAGGGCAGCTCCAAGGAGTTCGCCCCGAAGGTCGCCGACGCCGGCGCGGTCGTCATCGACAACTCCTCCGCCTGGCGCATGGACCCGGAGGTCCCGCTGGTCGTGGCCGAGGTCAACCCGGACGCCGCCGCGCAGCGCCCCAAGGGCATCATCGCCAACCCCAACTGCACGACCATGGCGGCCATGCCCGTCCTGCGCCCGCTGCACGACGAGGCCGGGCTCGTGGCGATGGTGGCCACCACCTACCAGGCCGTCTCCGGGGCCGGGCTGGCCGGCGTGGCCGAGCTCGACGAGCAGGTGAAGAAGGTCGCCGACCGCGCCACCGAGCTCACCCACGACGGCAGCGCGGTCGACTTCCCGGCGCCGCGCAGCTTCGCCCGGCCGATCGCCTTCAACGTGCTGCCGCTCGCCGGCTCGATCGTCGACGACGGCCTCGGCGAGACCGACGAGGAGCAGAAGCTCCGCAACGAGAGCCGGAAGATCCTCGGCATCCCGGACCTCAAGGTCTCCGGCACCTGCGTCCGCGTCCCGGTCTTCACCGGTCACTCGCTCCAGGTGAACGCCCGCTTCGCCCGGCCGCTGGCGGTCGACCGGGTCCGCGCGTTGCTGGCGGAGGCGCCCGGCGTCGCGCTGACCGACGTGCCGACGCCGCTGCAGGCCGCAGGTCAGGACCCGACGTTCGTGGGCCGCATCCGCGTGGACGAGACCGTCGACAACGGCATCGCGTTCTTCCTGTCCAACGACAACCTGCGCAAGGGCGCCGCCCTCAACGCGGTTCAGGTCGCCGAGGTGGTCGCGGCCGGCCTGCGCTGATCCGCTCCTTCTCCCGCGCCCCGCTCACCGTTCGGTGGGCGGGGCGCTTTTTTCTTGCGTACGCCGACCTGTGCGCGGCGCATTGTCGGATTTGCACTAGTCGGTGCGTCCTTTCGGGGTGCCAGGCGTGTCCTCGGCGTCGGGTGGGCGTTGACCCCGGCGTGTCTCCGCCAACCCGGCTTCCCGCGGTCGTTCCTTCGGGGGGTCTTTCTGTCGATCCACTATGGAAAACTGGGGCTTTTTGCGTGAATCGGTAGCGCATGGTCGGTTTGAGGTGCACAGTGATGGCATGAACGACAGTGGGCCTGGTGGGGGCGGCTACTTCTGGTGCCTCCGCCACAAGCGGGTCGAGTCCGGCGGCGACGTGTGCGCCGCTCAGTACAGGCTCGGTCCGTACCCCTCCGCCGACGACGCCACGCGGGCACTCGACACCGTCGAGAAGCGCAACCAGGCGTGGGAGGCCGAGGACGCCCGCTGGACCGGGGAAGAGAGCTAGGCCGGCTGCGGACCAACGTCCACGCCGGAATCGTCGGTCTCCAGGCGGAGACGAGCCCGCAGTCATTCGCAAGGAGGAAGCTTCCCCATGGCCGCTACCAAGAAGGCAGCCCCGGCGCGGGCCGCCGCCAGACGCACGGCCGCCGCCGGCGCCCCGGCCACGCGCGCGACCGGCAAGGCGGTGCCCGCCCAGCCCACGGCCGCCAAGCGCGCCACCCCGAAGTCCGCCGCCCCGAAGTCCGCCCCGGCCAAGCCGGCGGCTGCGAAGTCCGCGCCGGCGCGGTCGGCGGCTGCGAAGTCCGCGCCCGCGAAGTCCGGCGCCGCGAAGACGGTTGCTGCGAAGACCGCGACCAAGTCCGTCGCCGCTGCCGCCGTCGCCCCCGCGAAGAAGACGACGGCGAAGACTGCCACGAAAGCCACTGCCGCCAAGGCCACTGCCGCGAAGGCGGGTACGACCGCGAGCACCAAGGCGAGCACCGTCAAGGGGAGCGCGGCCAAGGCGAGCACGGTGAAGCCCGGCACGGCGAAGGTCGGCACCGCGAAGACCACCGCGACGAAGGCAAGCAGCCCGAAGACGAGCACGGCCAAGGCGAGTGCCCCCAAGCCGAGTGCGGCGAAGACGAGCGCGGGCAAGGCGAGTGGCGTGAAGGCTGGGGCTGGGGCGGGCAAGGCGGTCGCGGGGAAGGTCGCGGCGGCCCGGAAGACGACGGCGGCGGCTCGGGCCACCGGGCGGACGGCGGCTTCGAAGGCGGTGACCGCGAAGACGGTGGCGGCCACTTCCACGCTCGCGCACCCGATTGTCACCGCGGCGGCCGATGAGATGCCGGCGGACACGACGGCGGAGACGACGACGGGCTCGGCGCAGGCGGGACGGCCGGCGGCCAAGCGGGCTCCGGCGAGCAAGACGACCGCGAAGAAGGCCCCGGCCGGCAAGACCACCGCGAAGAAGGCGACCGCCACCAAGGCGACCGCCACCAAGGCAACGGCGTCCAAGTCCACGGCGGCCAAGGCAACGGCGACCAACGCGACGGCGGGTAAGGCATCGGCGGCTAAGGCGACGGCGAGCAAGGCTGCGGCGACGAAGGCGGGCGCGGCGAAGAGCATGCCGGCGAAGAAGACCGTGGCGAAGAGCGCGGCCAAGGCGGCTCCGGCCAAGGCAACCGCGGGCAGGACCACCGCCACCAAGACGACGGCGGCCAAGTCCACGGCGGCCAAGCCCGCGGCGGCCAAGTCCACGGCGACGAAGGCGACCAAGGCGACGGCCACGAAGGCGACGGCGGTGGCGAAGAAGGCGGCTACGGCGGCGAAGAGCGCGGCCTCCGCAGCCGGCAGCGCGGCCAAGAAGGTCACCGCGGCCAAGAGCACAGCCACCAAGGCCACTCCTTCGAAGACCACGGCGTCCAAGGCCACTGCTTCCAAGCCCATGGTGTCCAAGGCGACGGCGTCGAAGTCCGCTGCTTCCAAGGCGACAGCGTCCAAGTCTTCGCCGGCGAGGGCCACGGCGACCAAGGCCACCGCCACGAAGGCCACGGCGACGAAGGCGACCGGCGCGAAGGCCACGGCGACGAAGGCGACCGGCGCGAAGTCAACCGCGGCCAAGGCCACGAAGGCCACCGCCAAGCCGACCGCGACGAAGGCCACGGCGGCGAAGAGCACGGCGGCCAGGAGTGCGGTGGCGAAGAGCGCGGCGGCCAAGGGTGCGGTGGCGAAGAGTGCGGCCAAGGGGTCGGCCGGGAACACCGCGGCCGGGGCGGCGCGGGCGGCCGGGGCGAGCCGGGCCACCAAGGCCGGCAACGCGAAGCCGGCCGGGATGACCAAGAGCTCGGCCACCAACGCCGGGCGGGTGGCGCGGCCGGCCGACGCGGGGGCGGCGCGGAAGGCCACGGCGGCCAGCAACGGGCGGGCGGGGTCGGCGGGGAAAACCGTCGCGCGCAAGGCGGCTGCCAAGCGCTGATAATCACACAGTCAGCAGGGGCCGCGCCGGACGATGGCGCGGCCCCTGCTGCTTTCCGGCGGTGTGGAGAAGGGCGGGAGCGCGGCGCCGAGCGAAATGGGGCGGGACGGGTTAGGAATGAGCGTGCCTATTGCTCGCGTGCTTGCTCCGCAGATCGACTTCTCCGTGCTCCGCGAGGAGCTGTCGCTGCCCGGCGACTATCCCGAGGCGGCCGGGCGGGAGGCCGAGGCGGCGGCCGGCTCCACCTCGTTGCCGCCGGTTGATCGGACCGATGTTCCGCTCGTCACGGTGGATCCGCCGACGTCGCGGGATCTGGATCAGGCGTTGCATCTGGCGCGGCGGGACGGCGGGTTCGTGGTTCGGTATGCCATCGCGGACGTGGCGAGCTTTGTGCGGCCCGGGGGTGCGCTCGAGCAGGAGACGTGGAAGCGGGGGCAGACGATCTATCTGCCGGACGGGCGGGTTCCATTGCATCCGCCGGTGCTGAGCGAGGACGCGGCGAGCCTGCTGCCGGACGGCGACCGGGCCGCGGTGTTGTGGACGATCGAGCTGGACGCGCGAGGCGAGACCACGTCCGTACGGCTGGAGCGCGCGACCGTACGCAGCCGGGCCAAGCTGGATTACGAAGGTCTTCAGCGGGCCCTCGACGCCGGGACCGCGCCGGAGGCGGTGACGCTGCTGCCCGAGATCGGGGCGTTGCTGGCCGCGCGGGCCGCCGAGCGCGGGGCCGTGGATCTGCGGTTGCCGGAGCAGGAGGTCGAGCGGGACGGGGACGGCTGGCGGCTCGTGCTGCGGGCCCCGCTCGCCGTGGAGGAGCACAACGCGCAGATCTCGCTGCTCACCGGGCGGGCGGCCGCGCGGATCATGCTGGACGGCGGGGTCGGGTTGCTGCGCACGATGCCACCGCCGCGGGCCGAGACCGTCGAGGCGCTGCGGCGTACGGCGGAATCTCTGGGTCTGGACTGGCCCGCCGGGGCGCCGCTGCCGGCGGTGGATCCGGGCAGCCCGCGCGGGGCGGCGTTTCTCGACCAGGCGGCGGAGATGTTGCGGGGCGCGGGTTACACGGCCTTCGACGGTACGCCGCCCGAGCTGACCGGGCACGGCGGCGTCGGCGCCCCGTACGCGCACGTGACCGCGCCCCTGCGCCGGCTGGCCGACCGCTACGCGACCGAGGTCTGCCTCGCCCTGCACGAGGGACGGCCGGTGCCGGACTGGGCCCGGGCCGCCCTGCCCGGACTGCCCGCGGCGATGGCGGCCACGGACAAGGTCGCCGGGGCCGCCGCCCGGGGCGCGGTCGCGCTGGCCGAGGCGGTGCTGCTCGAGGGCCGGGTGGGCGAGACCTTCGACGCGGCGGTGCTCGACGTGGACGACAAGCGGCCGGGCGGGACCGTGGCGATCGACGACCCGGCCGTGGTGGCCCGGTGCTCGGGGACGTTGCCGCTGGGCGAGCGGGTGCGCGTACGTCTGGTGGAAGCCGAGCCCCGGACCCGTACGGTGAAATTCGTCAGGGCAGAGTGATCAGCACCTTGCCGACCGCGCCCTGCTGGACCGCGTCGTGGGCCGCGGCCGTCTCCGCCAGCGGGAAGTGGTGCAGCGGCAGGCCGGCGTCGTCGCCGACCGGCAGGGCGCCGTCGCGCAGGGCCGCGCCGACGTCCTCAGCCGCCGCCTGCAGCAGGTCCTCGCCGAGCGTGTAGAGGATGAGGAACTGCATGCGGGTGTTGAGCAGCATGTGCGGGCGTACCTCGAAGGTGGCCGTGTCGCCGGCGTAGATCGCGATCGACGCGTGGTTGGCCGCGACGGCCTGGTTGAGCGCCGCGTTCGGCCCGGGGGAGAGCTCGACGACGATGTCGACGCCGTCCGGCGACGCCGCGCGGATCTCCTTCGCCGGGTCGCCGTCGCGATAGTTGTGCACGTGGTGCGCGCCGGCCGCCGTGGCGAGCGCGGCCTTCGCCGGGCTCGAGACCGTGGTGTGGACCGTCGCCCCGGCCCAGCGCGCGAGCTGGATGGCGGCGTGCCCGACCGCGCCCGCGCCCCCCGCGACCAGCACGGTCCGGCCGTCGAGCGCGCCGGGGGAGAGCCGCGCGGGCCCGGCCTCGGCGACGGTGAGGGCGCGGTGCGCGGTGATCGCCGGTACGCCCAGCGCGGCACCCGTGTCGAACGACACCCCCTCCGGCAGCGGGAACGCGTGCTCGGCCGGCACGACCGTGTATTCGGCGGCGGTGCCGTGCGGGCTGCCGTGCGACGCCAGCATCACCCACACCCGGTCGCCGGCGCGGTGCGACAGCACGCCCGGCCCGGTGGCGTCGACGACGCCGGCGCCGTCCATGTTCGGTGTGGCGGCGGCGGTGGTCTGACCGGTGCTGATGCGCTTCCAGTCGGTCGGGTTGACGCCGGAGCGCTCGACGCGCACCCGGATCTGCCCCGGCCCGGGCTCGGGCACCGGCCGGTCCTCGAGCCGCAGCCCGGAGTCGCTGAGAACAATGGCCTTCATGGGACGGACATTACGGGACCGGGCGGTGCGCGACCTCCCACAAGTGCCCGTCCGGATCGGCGAAGCGTCCGTGGTGGCCGCCCGCCTCGACCAGGGAGGCGCCGGCCCGCACGGCCGCGCGCAGCACCTCGTCCACCTCGGCCGGGCTGCCGGCCGCGATGGTGAGCATGGCCGCGCCGGGCCGGGCGCCGGTGGCGGGAACCAGGGCGAGCACCGTGCCCTCGGTGTCGAACCAGCTCACCACGCCGGGCACCGAGTCCGGCGACAGCCGCCAGCCGAGCGACGCGTAGAACTCGCTCGCGCGCGCGACGTCGGCCACGCCGAGGGTGGCGACACCGATGCGGGCGGGAACGGACATGGGGCACCTCCGAGGGGACGGAGGTGCCACCTTAGTTGATCTAGAACGTGTGCTCGGCCGCCGGGAACTCGCCGGCGCGCACCTCGTCCGCGTACTGCCTGACGGCCGCCCCGAGGACGCCGTGGAGATCCGCGTAGCGCTTCACGAAGCGGGGCGCCTTGCCCTGCCGCAATCCCGCCATGTCCTGCCAGACCAGCACCTGGGCGTCGGTGTCGGGGCCCGCGCCGATGCCGACCGTCGGGATCGGCAGCTCCTTGGTGATCCGGGCGGCGACGTCGCCCATGACCATCTCCAGCACCACCGCGAAGGCGCCCGCCTCCGTGACGGCCCGCGCGTCGTCGACGACCTCCTCCGCCGCGTCGCCGCGCCCCTGCACCCGGTAGCCGCCGATGGCGTGCTCGCGCTGCGGCGTGAACCCGACGTGCGCCATGACCGGGATCCCGGCGCCGGTGATGGCCTCGATCTGCGGCGCGATCCGCCGGCCGCCCTCCAGCTTGACCGCGTGCGCGCCGCCCTCCTTCATGAAGCGGACGGCCGTACGCAGCGCCTGGGCCGGCCCCTCCTCGTACGAGCCGAAGGGCATGTCGGCCACCACCAGCGTCGTCGACGTGGCGCGGACGACGGCGCGGACCAGCGGGAGCAGCTCGTCGACCGTGATCGGCAGGGTCGTCTCGTGGCCGAAGACGTTGTTCGCCGCGGAGTCGCCGACGAGCAGCGCCGGGATGCCGTTCGCGTCGAAGAGCGCGGCCGTGTACTGGTCGTACGAGGTCAGCATCGCCCACCGCTCGCCGCGCTCCTTGGCGGCGATCAGGTCACGGGTGCGGACGCGCCGGGTGGGCGGTCCGCCGTAGAGAGCTTCGGACATCACTGTCTCCTTCCCTCGAGGCCGCACTGCGCGGTCCCCGGGTGTGGAATCCAGCGTCGCACCGGAGGCGGCGCCCCCGTCAGGGAGTAGTGGAAACGGTCACTTATTCTTCGCCCCACGGCCGTGGCGCCTAACGTACTGTCTGAGATCGACATCGGCCCTTACCCGGGACGCGCCGGACGGCCGTGGGCAGCGTAATCTCGGCGTAACGGGACCGGGGGAGACTGGCCGCCGGGCGACAGAGGGGTTGACGTGGACCGACAGCAGGAGTTCGTGCTCCGTACCTTGGAAGAGCGCGACATCCGTTTTGTCCGCCTCTGGTTCACCGACGTGCTGGGCACCCTGAAGAGCGTGTCGGTCGCGCCCGCCGAGCTGGAGTCCGCCTTCGAGGAGGGCATCGGCATCGACGGCTCGGCCATCGAGGGCTTCGCCCGGGTCACCGAGTCCGACATGGTCGCCATGCCCGACCCGACGACGTTCCAGGTCTTCCCGTTCGAGGGTGGCGCCAGTGGCGAGAGCGCCCGGATGTTCTGCGACATCCTGCTCCCCGACGGCAGCCCGGCCTGGGCCGACCCGCGCCACGTGCTGCGCCGCATGCTGGCCAAGGCGGCCGAGAAGGGCTTCACCTTCTACACCCACCCCGAGATCGAGTTCTTCCTGCTGCAGGACGGCCCGCTCGACGGCTCGGTGCCCGTGCCGGTGGACGCCGGCGGCTACTTCGACCACACCACGCACTCGGTCGCGCGCGACTTCCGGCGCCAGGCCGTGCTCGCGCTGGAGCGGATCGGCATCTCGGTCGAGTTCAGCCACCACGAGGTCGCCCCCGGCCAGCAGGAGATCGACCTGCGCTACGCCGACGCGCTGACCACCGCCGACAACATCATGACCTTCCGGCACGTGGTCAAGGAGGTGGCGCTGTCCCAGGGCGTGCGGGCCACGTTCATGCCGAAGCCGTACACCGATCAGCCCGGCAGCGGCATGCACACCCACCTGTCGTTGATGGAGGGCGAGCGCAACGTCTTCCACGACGCGCAGGACCCGCTCAAGCTCTCCAAGACCGCGCGGTCCTTCATCGCCGGGCTGCTGGTGCACGCCCGCGAATACACCGCCATCACCAACCAGTGGGTCAACAGCTACAAGCGCCTCTTCCCGATGCAGCTGCCGGACCGGATCACCGAGTCGCCGGCGTTCGTGAGCTGGGGCGCTCTCAACCGCTCGGCCCTGGTCCGCGTCCCCGCCTTCGGCAAGCCCAGCTCGGCCCGCGTGGAGATCCGCTCGATCGACTCCGCCGCCAACCCGTACCTGGCCTTCGCCGTCATGCTCGGCGCCGGCCTCAAGGGCATCGAGGAGGGCTACGAGCTGCCCCCGGGCGCCGAGGACGACGTGTGGTCGCTCTCCCCGCAGGAGCGCAAGGCCGCCGGCTACGACGCCCTCCCGGAGAACCTGTCCGAGGCGATCGACGTCATGGCCAAGTCGGAGCTGATCCCCGAGGTGCTCGGCGAGCACGTCTTCGACTTCTTCCTGCGCAACAAGCGGCAGGAGTGGGAGCAGTACCGCCGCGAGGTGACCCCGTTCGAGCGCGAGCGCTACCTGGGGACCCTTTAGAAGCAGATGTCGCAGCGGGGTGGTCATCACAGACCGTCGCTCCCGCCGAGGGCTCGCACGGGCGGTGCCAGGGGCGCTGAGCGCCCCTGAACGGCACCGCCCGCACGGCTACCTGCGTGATCCAAGACCTCGAAAAGCACGAACCACACCCGGCCGGTGGATCACGGACGAGCATTCGTTCGGTACGGTGCCTGCGGAAACGCCGCGACGAGGGGGAAAACGTGCTGGAGAATCTGCTCGAGGGTGCCGGGCGCAGCATCGTGTTCGGTGCGCTGGGGATCGGCCTGATGGCGGTCGGGTTCGTGCTGGTGGATCTGCTGACCCCGGGCAAACTGCGCGATCTGATCTGGGTCGACAAGAACCGGAACGCGGCGCTGCTGCTCGCGGCGAACCAGCTCGGGATCGCCGGCATCGTGTTCACGGCGGTGTTCACCAGCTATGAGAACTTCGCCGAGGGGCTGGCCTCCACGGCGCTCTTCGGGCTGCTCGGCATCGCGGTGATGGGGCTGGCGTTCCTGGTGCTCGACTGGATGACGCCGGGCAAGCTGGGCGAGGTCATCTGCTCCGAGGACCGGCACCCGGGCGCGATCGTCAGCGCGGCCAGCCACTTCGGCGCCGCCCTCATCGTCTGCGCGTGCATCGCCTGACATGCTGGTGGATCTCGAGCCCGTCACCAAGGACAACTGGCGGGCCGTCGCCGGGCTCAAGGTGCATCCCGAGCAGCGCGACTTCGTCAACGACACGTCGCACTATCTCCTGCTGTGCCACTACGGCGAGCTGTGGCACCCGCTGGCGGTGACCGTGGACGGGCAGGTGGCCGGCTTCTGCATGTGGGCCGTCGACGACGATCGGAGCCGGTGGATCGGCGGGGTGGTCGTCGGCGCGTCCCGGCAGCGCCAGGGCATCGGGCGGGCGCTGGTCAAGACGTTGCGGGACCAGCTCGCGGCCCAGCCCGGCACCCCGAACGTGGCGCTCAGCTACCTGCCGCGGAACACCGGCGCCCGGGCGCTCTATCTGTCGCTCGGGTTCGTGGAGACCGGCGAGACCGAGGACGACGAGGTCATCGCGCGCTGGACTCCGCCCGCCGGTTAGCCTCGACACGTGGGCACAGCACTGGTGGTCGAGAATGATCCGTCCGACGATCTTCGCCGGCTGGGGGAGTGGTTCACCGAAGCGGGGCTGCCGCTGACCGTGGTCCGGCCGCACGCCGGGGATCCGCTCCCCGAGACACTGGACGGGTTCGCCGCGCTTGTCGTGCTCGGCGGGGAGCAGCGGGCCTACCCGGGCGCGGACGGGCAGCCGGGCGCCCCGTGGTTCCCGGCGCTGGAGGGGCTGCTGCGCAAGGCGGTCCGGCATCACGTACCGACGCTGGGGGTCTGCCTGGGGGCGCAGCTGCTCGCGCGGGCGCACGGAGGCCTGGTCGAACGCAGCCCGTCCGGTCCGGAGATCGGCCCGGCGCTGGTGGGGCGGCGCGACGCGGCCGACACCGACCCGCTGTTCAAGTGGGTGCCGCTGCTGCCCGACGTGGTGCAGTGGCACAGCGACGAGATCACCGAGCTGCCCGCCGGGGCGGTGCTGCTGGCCGCCTCGACGCGCTACCCGCACCAGGCGTTCCGGCTCGGCGACCGGGCGTGGGGCGTGCAGTTCCACCTCGAGTGCGACGCCGCGATGATCGAGGAGTGGGCCCGCACCGACCGGGCCAGCCTCGACGAGCTGGGCTACGACCCGCAGGCCGTGGTCGACGCGGTCGAGGGAGTGCTCGCCGACGTCGAGGAGTCGTGGCAACCGTTCGCCGCCCGGTTCGCCGCGCTGGCGCTGGGGCAGCTGCCGGACGCCGACATCCCGGTCCAGGGCACCGGGCGCACCCTGCCGCTGCTGGGCGAGTGAGGTGACCCGACCGAGCCGGCTCGCCCGGTACGGCTTCGCCGACAACGGGTCCCGCGCCGCCGACCTGCTCGGCCCCGACGGCCTCGGGCTGTGGGACACCGAGGCGCAGGCCCCCACGGGCGCCGGCGCCGGCGAGCTCCTGCAGGCGCTGTCCCGGGCCGCCGACCCCAACCTGGCCCTGCGCCAGCTGCACCGGATGGCGGAGACGGCGGCCCGCGCGCACCGGCGCAGCACCGGCGGGTCGGTCACCGGTACGGGCGAGCCGCTCACCGAGAGCCCCGGGGTCACCGGGCTCCTCGACGCCGTCTGCGCGGACGAGGGGCTGCGCCGCCGCCTGGTCGCCGTGCTCGGGGCGTCCAGCGCGCTCGGCGACCACCTCGTCGCCAACCACGAGCAGTGGCGGGTGCTCGCGACGACCAAGACGGGCACGGCGCCTCCGGCGGAGGGGCACCTGGAGTTCCAGGACTCGATGGGCGAGGGCGCTCCGACGGTGCCGGCGCTGCGGACGGCGTACCGGATAGCGCTTCTGCGGATCGCCGCGGCCGACCTGACGGGCGGCCGGTCACTCGAGGCGACCATGGAGGCCCTGTCGCGGCTGGCGGACGAGACGCTGGCCGCCGCGTACGCCATGGCGGTCGGCGACCGGCCGGAACCGCGCCTCGCCGTCGTCGCCATGGGCAAGTGCGGCGGCAACGAGCTCAACTACGTGTCCGACGTGGACGTGATCTTCGTCGCCGCCGGGGACGAGGATCTCACCGCGGGCACCACGGTCGCCGCCCGGCTGATCGAGATCTGCGGACAGGTCGCCTGGCCCGTGGACGCGGCGCTGCGGCCCGAGGGCAACCGCGGGCCGCTGGTCCGGACGCTGGCGAGCCATCAGGCCTACTACCGGCGCTGGGCGCGTACCTGGGAATTCCAGGCCCTGCTCAAGGCCCGGCCGGCGGCGGGCGACCTGGCCCTCGCGCAGGAGTGGGTCGACGATCTCGCGCCGCTGGTGTGGCACGCCGCCGAGCGGCCCGAGGCCGTCGCCGACGTGCGGGACATGCGCCGCAAGATCATCGAGAACGTGCCGGCCAAGGAGGTCGACCGCGAAATCAAGCGCGGCCCCGGCGGCCTGCGCGACATCGAGTTCGCGGTGCAGCTGCTGCAGCTCGTGCACGGCCGTGTCGACGAGTCGCTGCGGCTGCCCGGCACGCTGCCGGCGTTGCGCGCGCTGGTCGCCGGCGGCTACGTCGGCCGCGAGGACGGCGAGACCCTGCTGCGCGGCTACAAATTCCTGCGCGACGTCGAGCACCGGCTCCAACTGCAAAATCTCCGGCGTACGCACACCGTGCCGGACGATCCCGCCGCCCTGCGCTGGCTCGCCGCCGCCCTGGGCTACCGCGCCGGTGCCGGTCGCGACGCCGTGCAGCAGTTCCGCTCCGACTGGGTCGGCCACGCCGCCCACGTCCGCCGCCTGCACGTCAAGCTGCTCTACCAGCCCCTGCTCGAAGCCGTCGCCCGCGTCCCCGCCGAGGCGCTGCGCATGACGCCCGAGTCGGCCGGCCGGCGCTTCGAGATCCTGGGCTTTGCCGACCCGGCCGGAGCGCTGCGGCACCTCCAGGCCCTGACCGGTGGCGTCAGCCGCACGGCCGCCATCCAGCGCACACTGCTGCCGATGCTGCTGCAGGAGTTCGCGGACGCGCCCGAGCCCGACCGCGGCCTGCTCAACTATCGTCACGTCTCGGACAAATTGGGCGGCACGCCGTGGTATCTGCGGCTGCTCCGCGACGGCGGACCGGTCGCGCGCCGCCTGGCCCGGGTGCTCTCCCTCTCCCGGTACGCGACCGACCTGCTCACCCGCGACCCGGAAGCCCTGCGCCTCCTCGCCGACGACGCCGAGCTGCTGCCCCGGGACCGCGACGCGCTGCGGGAAGGCTTCATCGCCGCGGCCGCCCGGCACCTGCGCGCGGGCACCACGGATCCGGCGCCGGCCGTGGCGGCGGTGCGCGCGATGCGCCGGCGAGAACTGTTCCGGCTGGCGTGTGCCGACATCCTCAGCCGGGCCGGCGAGCTGGCCCCGGCGCGGCCGCTGGACGTGCACGCCATCGGGATGGCACTGTCCGACGTGACCGACGCCACGCTCGCCGCGACGCTGCACGTGGCCCGGCATGTGCACCCGGGCCCGCCGGATCTCCGGTTCGCCGTGATCGGCATGGGCCGGCTCGGCGGCTACGAAATGAGCTATCCGTCGGACGCGGATGTGTTGTTCGTCTATGCCTCGGAGCAGGATGGCGCGGCCGCTGCCGCCCACGCCATCGCCGAGGAGATGCGCCGCACGCTCGGCGCGCCCGCCCCCGACCCGGCGCTGGGCATCGACGCCGACCTGCGCCCCGAGGGACGGCAGGGTCCGCTGGTACGCAGCCTCAACGCCTACGCCCAGTACTACGCGCGCTGGTCCCGGGTGTGGGAGGCGCAGGCGCTGCTCCGGGCCCGCTTCGTGTGCGGCGACGAGAACCTGGGCCGCGACTTCGAGCAGCTCGCCGACGGTGTGCGCTTCCCGGACGGCGGCCTCACCCGCGACCAGGTCGTCGAGATCCGCCGCATCAAGGCCCGCGTCGAGACCGAACGCCTGCCCCGCGGCGCCGACCCCACCACCCACACCAAACTCGGGCGCGGCGGGCTCGCCGACGTCGAGTGGGCCGTGCAATTACTGCAACTGCGGCACGCATACGCCCTGCCCCCGCTGCGCCGCACCCGCACCCTGGCCGCCCTCCGCGCCGAGGTCGAAGCCGGCCTGGTCGGCAAGGTCGACGCCGCCGCGATGGAGGCCGGCTGGACCCTCGCCGCCCAGGTCCGCAACGCCCTGACGCTGGTCCGGGGCCGCCCGACCGACCAGCTGCCCCGCCACGGCCTCGAACTCGCCGGAGTCGTCCAGCTGCTCGGCGGCGGCGACCCGGGCGAGTTCGTGGACCGCTACCTGCGCCTGACCCGCCGCTCCCGCGCCGCCATGGAAAGGGTCCTCGAAGCCTGATCCGTCCGGGCGATCGCCTCGAGCCGAGTGAGCCGGACGGCCATCGAGTCACCGATACTGACCAAGGTTGAGGTCCTGAGCCGCGACGGCGACATGGTGGGCGATGTTCCGAAGTGCCGATGGCGGTCACCACGGGACGGTCTGGCCGCGGTGGTCGAGGAATTGGAGACCGGGCTTGCCATGCTGGGCCAGGACGGTGTCGATGACGCCAGTTGCGCTCTGGTCGACGGTGAGGACGGCGCCCGGGCCGCCGAGGTCGGTGCGGACCCAGCCGGGGTTGATCAGCAGGAGGGGGCGGGGGTCGCCGGCGTGGCGGGCGGCGAAGCTGCGCATCAGCTGGTTGAGGGCGGACTTGCTGGCCCGGTAGACCTCGTGGCCGCCGTTGGTGTTGAGGGTCAGGCTGCCCTGGCTCGATGACAGGACGCCGACGGTGCCGGCCGGGGACACCAGGGGCAGCAGCGTCTCGACCACCCGCATCGGGGCGTACGCGTTGGTGGTCATGACGCGGGTGAACGTCTGCTCGTCGACGTCGCCGATGGGCTGGTCGCCGTTGGTGATCGCGGCGCTGACCAGGAGCAGGTCGAGGGTCCGGCCGGTCAGGCGCCGGTGCAGGGCGGCCCGGGAGGCGGCGTCGGTCATCTCCAGCTCTTCGACGGTGAGGCGGCCGTCGGAGCGGCCGGCCAGGTCGTGCAGGGCGGTGCGGCGGGGGCCGCGGACGGTGCCGACGGCGTCCCAGCCGCGCCGCAGCAGCTCGGCGGTCAGGCCGAGGCCGATGGTGCGGGACGCTCCGACGATGAGGGCAGTGGGCACGGGTGTCTCCTGAGCATTGAACCAACGCGAACGTTGGTTCACCATATGTCGCCCCCTGGTCAGCGGCAAGGCCGGCGGATCGGGACGGATACCATGCGGGCATGCCCCGCGACGCCGACCGCACCCGGACCCTGCTGCGCCGGGCGGCGGCCGAGGAGTTCGCGGAGCACGGGTTGCACGGCACGACCGTCGAGCGCATCGCCGCCCGGGCCGGGGTCAACAAGGAGCGGCTCTACAGCAACTACGGCGGCAAGGCGCAGCTCTTCGACGCCGTCCTGCTCGAGCAGCTCGCGGGCATCGCCGAGAGCGTGCCCTTCGGGGCCGGGTCGCCGGACGAGGTCGCGGAGTTCGCGGGCCGGACCTTCGACTATCAGCTCGACCATCCGCAGCTGACCCGGCTGATCGCCTGGGAGGCCCTCGCCGACACCGGGTCCGTGCCCGGGGAGACCGGCCGCGCCGGCGTCTACCAGGACAAGATCGCCGAGCTCGCGGACGCCCAGCGGCGGGGAGTGATCGCCGCGGAGTTGCCCGCGCCGCAGCTGCTGCTCATGCTGCTGTCCCTGGCCAACTGGCCGGTCACCATCCCCCAGGTCGCCCGCATGATCACGTCCGCCGGCTCGCGCGCCGCCTCCCGGACAGCCGTGGTCGACGCCGCCCGCCTGCTCGTCACGCCTCGATCGGAATCCCCGGCTCTGTGAACAGACTTCTCTCCGGCGTCACGCCGCGTGGATCGATCATGGCTGCGGTGGTTGTCGCGGTTCTGGTGCGGGTGCCGTTCGTCTTCAGCGGGCTTTCGACGGACGAGGGCGGCTACGCGTACGTGGCCCGGCGCTGGGCGAGCGGCGACCGGCTCTACGACACCGTGTGGCTCGACCGGCCGCAGGGGCTCCTCCTTACGTACAGGCTGCTGCTCTCGATGGGTGGTGAGGGCTGGACGATCCGGGCCGGCATGGTGCTCGCGGGCGCCGTTCTCACCGTGGCCGTCGCCGTCGTCGCGGGCCTGCTGGCGGGCCGGAGCGCGGCGGTGTGGGCGGCGTGGATCTACGCGATCGCCGGGCTCGCGCCGCATCTGGAGGGCATGACGCTCAACGGCGAGCTGCTGGCGAGCGTGCCGTCCACGGTGTCGATCGCGCTGCTGATCTTCTGGTGGCGCCGGGAGAGGTCGCTGTGGTGGCTGGCGGGCGCCGGGCTGCTCGCCGGGGCGGCGCTCACGATGAAGCAGTCCGGCATCGACGGGATCGTGGTCGGCGCGGTGCTGCTGATCGTGCTGCGCCGGTGGCGGCGGCTCGCGGTCTTCGGCGGGGCCGCGGCGGTGCCCGTGGCGGCGTCGGCGGTGCACGGACTGGTCACCGGCTGGGGGGCGTACTGGTCCGCGCTGGCGGGATACCAGTTCGCGGCGATCGGCGGTGAGGGGTCGAACAGCTCGACGCGGCTCGCCGATCTCGGGCAGCACGCCGGTGACATCGCCCTCGATGTCACGCTGGTCCTGGTGGTGTCGCTGCTCGGCTGGCGGTGGCTGGACCGCGGGGGGCGGTGGGTGCTCGGCGGGTGGCTGGCCGCCGGGTTCGTGGGCATCAACCTCGGGGGGTCGTACTGGCCGCACTACTTCGTGCAGCCGTATCCCGCGCTGGTCGTGCTGGCGGCCGCGGCGGTCGCGGGCCTGTCCCGCGCCCCGAGTGCGGATACCGCCGGGGATGCGGATACCGGCGGGGATGCGAGCGCCGGCGCGAATGGCGCCGGGCCGGCGCGGGGGCGGCGATGGCTGGGACCGGCGGCCGGCGTGCTGCTCGTGCTGCCCACGCTGGTCTGGCTGGTCGCGCTGGTGCCCATGTCCGCGCAGCGACGAGCCGACACCATCCCGTACGACGCCCTGGCCCGCCGCGACGATCGGATCGCCGCGGTCATCGTGGCGAGCACGGCGCCGGACGATCGGATCTACGTGCTCGAGTCCGAGGCGTACCTGTACTTCGCGGCCGACCGGGTGTCGCCGTATCCGTACCTGTGGGGGAAACCGATCGACAAGATCCCGTCGGCGCTGCCGGAGCTGCGCGCGATGCTGGCGTCGCCGGAGCGCCCGAAGCTGGTGGTGCTGGACACGCCGCCGGCCGCCGTGGATCCGAGTGGCGGCATCGCGGCCGACCTGGCGACCTTCTACGAGCCGTTCACGACGGTCGAGGGCGTGGCGATCCTGCGAGCGGCGACGTGACGGCCGCGCTGCGGGCGGGCGGATCCGCCGGAACCGCGGTGATGCGGGCGCTGAGGACCCCGGCCGGGGTGCGGTGGCTGGGCTTCGCCGGGGCGGTGTGCTGCGCGATCGACGCGGTGCTCTTCGGGGCGCCGACGTGGATCCGCCGGGGCGTGTCGGTGGCGAGCATCCTGCGCGGGCCGGATGGCGTCCTCATCATGGCGCTCTGGATCCTCGGGTTGAGTGCCCTGTGCGCCGCGTGGTGGCTGGGGCGCCGGCTCGACGTGTCGCGCACGTGGGTCCTGGTCACGGCGGCGCTGTGGGTGGTGCCCCTGCTCTTCGTGCCGCCGCTGGCCAGCCGGGACATGTACGCGTACGCGTGCCAGGGTGCCCTCGTCGGCGCCGGCTTCAATCCGTCCGTGGATCCGATCGCGGCGCAGCCGTGTCCGTGGATCGAGTCGGTGTCCGTGGTGTGGCGCACGACTCCCACTCCCTACGGTCCGCTGTGGATCCTGTTGTCGGGGCTGGCGGCCTCGTTCGGGTCGCAGGCGGTGGCGCTGGGGATCTTCCGCGCGTACGAGGTCGTGGCGCTGATCGGGCTCGCGCTGGCCCTGCCCCCGCTGGCCCGGCGGCTGCACGTGGACGAGCGGCGGGCGCTGTGGCTCGTGCTCTGCTGCCCGCTGGTCATGGTCCACTTCGTCGGCGGCGGGCACAACGACACGCTCGCGATGGCGCTGCTCGTAGCGGGTCTCGCCCTGATCGCGGGCCGGCGTCCGGCCGGTCTGCTCGTCGCGGGTGGGGCCCTGCTCGGCGCCGCGATCATGGTCAAGTCGACGATCGGCGTGG
Source organism: Symbioplanes lichenis (assembly GCF_030709675.1). Classification (GTDB taxonomy): domain Bacteria; phylum Actinomycetota; class Actinomycetes; order Mycobacteriales; family Micromonosporaceae; genus Actinoplanes; species Actinoplanes lichenis. Next base: position 50,760 of record NZ_JAUZQD010000019.1, on the reverse strand, counting down.
TACTGCCGTTCGCCGCACTGCTGGCCTCCGGCGGCTTGCGGGACTTCACGGCTTTTGTCCGGCGCGGCGGAGCGGTCGTCCTCGGCGCGGTGGCGTTCATCGGCGCGCTGTCGCTGGGCTCGGGGCTCGGCTTCGGCTGGGCCACGTCGCTGTCCGGGGCGGGCGAGTCCCGCAGCTGGACCTCGCCCGCGACGGCCGTCGGCATCGCCGTCAACGCTGTCGGCAAGCTGGTAGGGGCGGACATCGACGTCGTCCCGGCCGCCCGGACAGCCGCGCTCGTGGTCCTGCTCGTCGCCCTCGTCGTGATCTGGTGGCGCTACCGCGACGCCGACCCGCTCAGCGGCGCCGGGCTGGCCCTGCTGGCGGTCATCTTCCTCGCACCGATCACCCAGCCCTGGTACCTCTACTGGCCCCTCGTCCTGTGGGCCGTCGCCACCGCGGGTACCCGCTGGCTGGACGCGGCCGTGATCGCCGTGATGTTCCTCATCCTGCCCAACGGCGACGGCGCGTGGAAGCCGCTGCAGGTGCCGCTGGCGTTCGCCGTCACGGGACTGGTGATCTGGGTCGCGTGGCGGTCGGTGCGCCGGCTGCGGACACCGGTCACATGAGTCCGCGGCTGATCCGCTGGGGCGGCTTCGCGGGCAGCCTGGCCACGGCCGGCACCGCGTGGCTGGGCGGCGCCGGCTACGAACGGCTGCCCAGCGTCAACCCCGGCACCCTGCTCAGCGGTCAGCGCGGCGTGCTGCTCCCGATCCTGTGGGTCACCGGGATCACGGTGCTGATCCTGGCCTGGTGGTACGGCCGCCACGCCGTGCCCTCGACCCGCTGGGCCTTGCTCACGGCGGGACTCTGGTACCTGCCCCTGCTCCCGGTGCTGCCGCTGGGCAGTGCGGACGTCTACTCGTACGCGTGTCAAGGCTGGGTGCAACACGTGGGCGGCGACCCGTACGCCGGTGGGGTCGGGGGGTCGGGGTGTCCCTGGCTGACCTCGGTCGACCCGGCGTGGACCGCGTCGCCCGCCCCGTACGGACCGCTGTTTCTGCTGGCAGCCGGCGTCACCGCGGCAGCCGGCACGCTGGCCGGCGTGATCGCGGGTCTGCGCATCGTCGCGCTGCTCGGCCTGGCCCTGCTCGCCGTCGGCGTCCCGGTGCTGGCCCGCCGCATGTCCCTCGACCCCGCCCGCGCGCTGTGGATCGTCCTCGCCTGCCCGCTCGTGCTGATCCACTTCGTGTCCGGCGCGCACAACGACGCCCTGATGGCGGGCCTGATCGTGGGCGGCCTGGCGCTTGCGGCGTCCCGCCCGGCCTGGCCCTGGCTGATCGCCGCCGGCGCGGTGCTCGGCCTCGCCGTCGGCGTGAAGGCGACCGCCATCGTGGTGGTGCCCTTCGCCGTGATCCTCGGCACTCGCCCCCTGTGGCGCTCGATCGCCTCCGTCGGCGGCGGCGTCCTCCTGGCGACGGCCGCGTTGACTCTCCTCTCAGGCCGCGGTATCGGGTGGGTAGGGGGCCTCCTGCGCAGCGGTGACACCGTGGCTTGGACCTCGCCGTCCACCGCCGTCGGCATCGTCCTGTCCACTTTTTTCGGCAAAAATGCCATCGAAGTGACCCGACTCCTCGGGGTACTGCTCCTGGCGGTGATTCTCGTCGCCCTCTGGTTCCGCGCCCTTCGCCATGGCGACCCCATCCGCCACGCCGGCCTTGCGCTCGCGGCCACCGTCCTCTGCGCCCCCGTCTTCCACCCCTGGTACGCGGTCTGGCCTCTCGCCGTCCTCCTGCGCGGCCGCCTCCTCCTCGCCCTGTGCGCCTTCGCGGCCACGCTGACCACCCCGGCCGGCTACAACTGGGCGCTCTACACCCGCGTACCCGGCGCGATCCTCGTCACCGCGCTGCTGGTGGTGGCAGCTATTCGCGTGCGTCGTGATCGTAGGGTGGCTGCGTGACCCGCCGCCTCCTGCTCCTCGTCGTCCTGGGTGCCGGGGCCGCCGCCCTCCTGATCTGGTCGGCGGTCTTCCACTTCTACTTCGACACCTCCGTGTACGCGGGAGCGGTCCGCTACTGGTTCCGCGACGGCGGCCTGATCTACGACTACCTGACGCCCGGCACGCCGTACGGGTTCACCTATCCGCCCTTCGCCGCCCTGGTCATGTCGCCCATGGCGGTCCTGCCGCTCGGTGCCGTGGAGGCGCTGGCCTCGATCGCCACGATCGTCGTGACCGTGGTGGTCATGTGGTGGCTGGTCGCGCCCTGGGCCGAGCGGCGCGGCTGGAACCCGAAGTACGTCCTGGCCGTCGCCTCCTGCCTGGCGCTCATCTTCGAGCCGGTCCGCGAGACGTTCGGCTTCGGCCAGGTCAACATGCTCCTGCTCGCCCTGGTCGCGGGCGACATGCTGCTCGGCCTGGCCCGCGGGCGGCGCTGGGCGGGCGTGGGCATCGGCCTGGCCACGGCGATCAAGCTGACCCCGGGCGTCTTCATCCTCTATCTGCTGGTGACGCGGCAGTGGCGGGCCCTCGGCGTCGCGATCGGCACCGCCGCCGGCACGACCCTGGTGATGGCGGCACTGTGGCCGGACGCCTCGCGCGAGTTCTGGACGGCCGCGCTCTGGGACACCAACCGCGTCGGCAACCTCGAGTACGTGTCCAACCAGTCGCTGCGCGGCATGCTCGCCCGCTTCCCGATCGACGCCGTGGAGTCGAAGGTGTGGATCGTGTGCGTGCTGGTGACGCTCGGCATCTGGGCGTGGCGGGTGCGGCGCGCGGATCTGCTGGGCGGGCTGGCGCTGACCGGCATTCTCGGGCTGCTGCTGAGCCCGGTCACCTGGGTGCACCACTCGGTGTGGCTGCTGCCGGCGCTGGTGCGGTGCGTCATGTCCGGCCGGCGGTGGGCGTGGGCGGGTGCGGGGATCTTCGTGGTGCTGAGCGCGCGGACGCTGTGGCTGTGGGACGGCGGGAACAGGCCGCCGCTCTATGCCGTGGGCAGCAACCTGTACGTGCTGGCGGGGCTCGTGCTGCTCGTGGCGTTGCCGCTTCGCGATGATGCGCCCCATGAGCAGGCAGTCGGCAAGATCGGGACACCGGAGGTTTCCCGGGCGTCCACCTGAGCGCCCGCCGGTTGCCGTAGGCAGACGGCATGGCCTTCATCCCACTTGTCACGGCGGTCGCCGTCGGCCTCGCGGCCGCTCATCCTCCTGTCGTTCCCCACGAGGGCCAGTTCCGCCGGCTCGCGACCGTGCCGGCCTACCTGAACTCCAGCATCGACGACGAGGCAGCCGCCGAGATCTCGACCGTCACGGAAGACGGCCGGACGGTCGTCTACACCGACAGCCCGGGCGAGCGTCTCGGCTTCCTGGACATCTCGAACGCCTCCCGCCCCAAGCCCACCGGCACGCTGGCCATGGGCGGCGAGCCGACGTCGGTCGCCCACCTCGGTCACCTGCTGCTGGCGGCGGTGAACACCAGTGCTTCGTACAGCGCGCCGTCCGGCAAGCTGGTGGTGGTCGACGATCGGACGCGCAAAACAGTGCGGACGCTCAACCTCGGCGGCCAGCCCGACTCGGTCGCCGTCGCGCCGTCCGGACGCTACATCGCCGTCGCCATCGAAAACGAGCGAGACGAGGACGTCTTCCCCCTCGCGCCCGCCGGGTGGCTCTCAATCATCGACACGCGCACATGGACCGTGTCGCGTGTGTCGCTCACCGGTCTCGCCGCGGTCGTCCCCGAGGACCCCGAGCCCGAGTACGTCAGCATCAACTCCCGCGACGAGGCCGTCGTCACCCTCCAGGAGAACAACCACATCGCGGTCGTCTCCCTCGCCGCCGGAAAGGTCGTCTCGCACTTCAGCGCCGGCTCGGTCACGGTCGACGGCGTCGACACGCTGGACGACGACAGGATCGAGCTCATCGGCTCGATCACCGCGAAGCGTGAGCCCGACGGCGTCACCTGGATCTCCGACGACCTGTTCGCCACCGCCAACGAGGGCGACTACGAGGGCGGTTCGCGCGGCTGGACCGTCTTCGACCGGCGCGGCAAGGTCGTGTGGGACGCGGGCAACACGCTCGAGCGGATCGCCGTGCAGCACGGGCTCTACCCGGACAAGCGCTCCGACGCCAAGGGGATCGAGCCCGAGAACGTGGCGTTCGGCCGGTTCGGCGGGGTCCCGTACGTCTTCGTGAACTCGGAGCGCGGCAACTTCACCGCCGTCTACGACGTGTCGAAGCCGTCGAAGCCCCGGTTCAAGCAGCTGCTCCCGACGACCAACGGGCCGGAGGGCGTCGTCGCCGTCCCGTCGCGCAACCTCGTCGTGGTGTCCAGCGAGGAGGAGATCCCGGACGCGAACATCCGCGGCTCGGTGCAGCTCTTCGGCTTCGGCCCGAAGTCCGGCGCGTTCCCGTCGCTGGTTTCGCCGAGGACCATTCCGTACGGCACGCTGTCGGGCCTTTCGGCAGTGCCCGGCTCCGCGTCGTCGCTGGTCTCCGTGACCGACAGCGCGTACACGCCGACCCGCATCCTCGGCGTCTCGGTCGCCGGCACCCCGGCCACGATCACGTCCGAGCTGACGGTCACCAAGGACGGCCGGCCCATCGGGTACGACGCCGAGGGCATCGCCGCCGTGCGGGACGGCTACTGGCTCGCGGTCGAGGGGTCGGCCACCACGCCGAACCTCATCGTGCGCCTCGACACCCGCGGCCGCGTGCGGCAGGAGATCCCGTTGCCCGCCGACGTGGCCGCCGCGATCACGACCAACGGCCTCGAAGGCATCACGGTGGTCGGCCAGGACGTGTGGGTCGCCGTGCAGCGCCCGCTGAAGGGCGAGACCTTCACCCGCATCGGCAAATACTCCGGGGGTACGTGGTCCTGGCTGGCGTACCCGCTGGACACCCCCGCCGTGGGCTGGACCGGACTGTCGGAGCTGGTGGCCGTACCCCATGGTGGTTTTGCTGTCATCGAGCGCGACAACCAGCGCGGGCCGGCCGCCGCGATCAAGAAGGTCTACCGGTTCGACGTGCCCAGGTCGTGGACCGGCGTCCCGACGGTCAAGAAGAAGCTGGTCAAGGACCTGCTCCCGGCGCTTCAGGCCGACAACGGCTGGGTGCAGGACAAGGTCGAGGGCCTGGCGATCACGGGCAACGGCCGGGCGTACGCGGTGACCGACAACGACGCCATCGACGACGCGACCGGCGAGACGGTGTTCCTGCGGCTCGGTCACATTCTTTAAGATCATGTAATGCCCCTCGCCCCCCTCGACACGGCAGCGGCGGCGGCCTTCTGGGCAACTTTCCCGGAGGCCGCCGGCGCTTCCTGCACGGTCGAGCGCTTCGGTGACTCGCCCCGCCTCGCCGACGAACTCCTCGACCTGGTGCAGAACGGCACGAAGCGCGCCACGGCGACCCTGGCCGCCGAGTTCGCGCCGGACGAGTTCCCGCGCATCGGCACGTACTGGATCGTCTGCGACAGCGCCGGCGCCCCGCGCGTGATCCTCCGCACGACGGAGCTCCGCCTGGTGCCCTTCCGCGACGTGGACGCGGACTTCGCGTACGACGAGGGCGAGGACGACCGCACCCTCGCCAGCTGGCAGGCCGAGCACCGCCGCTACTTCGAACGCCGCAGCGCCGCCCTCACCATCCCCTTCACCGACGACACCCTCGTCCTCCTCGAACGCTTCCGCGTCGTCCACCCGCCGAAGTTCGCCGATCAACCGGGCGGATGCTGACCGGTATTGCCTCTAGCGTGATGGTCATGAACTTCGCATCCGTACGCATCATCACCGCCGACGTCGACCGGCTGACCGCCTTCTACGAGCAGGTCACCGGCGTCGCCGCGCAGCGCTTCACCCCGGACTTCGCACAGCTGGCGCTCCCGGGAGCCACGCTGGCCATCGGCAGCGCCGCCACGGTCAAGCTCTTCGGCGAGGGCTCGGCCGAACCGGCCGCCAACCGCTCGGCCATCATCGAGTTCCGCGTGGCCGACGTCGACGCCGAGTACGCCCGCCTGCGCCCCACCCTCACCGACATCGTCCAGGAGCCGACCACCATGCCGTGGGGCAACCGCTCCCTGCTCTTCCGCGACCCCGACGGCGCCCTCGTCAACCTCTTCACCCCGCTCACCGCCGACGCGGTCGCCCGCCAGCGATCTTGAGGCCACGGCGGGTCAGCGCCGAACCATGGCTTCGGCGCTACTGCGACACGGCGTTGACGAACAGGCCGATCGGGATCGACATGACAAGACCCATGCCGAAGGCGATCCAACTCGTCCGTCGACTGGACCGGTCCATGTCCGCGAGCTTGGCGTGAAGCTGGTCGGTGAGGAACTCACCTACGATCTTCGCCTCGTCCTCGCGCAGCTTGGCGACTTCGCTCAGGGTTCTGGTGCGTCTTTCCAGTTCCTGCGCGTGCCTTTCCCGCAGGCGTAACTCCGCCTCCACCCTGTTCATGATCTCGCTGCCATTGCGAATGACGTCGGCCAACTCGCTCAACTGCTGTTCCAGCCGAGGTGTGCGGATCTGTGCCTGCTTCGAAGGAAGGCGTCGGTCGGTCAGCCAGTCCATGGTGACGAAAATGGCGATCGCGATGGCGAGGAAGACAAGAAGGCCCAGGTACTCTCGCGACGTGTCGATCTTGTTGCCCGGCGTGAACTGGATGGCGAAGTAAGCCACCAAGACTGTCGCCGACGCGATGGCCATATTGGTGCCGAGCTTCCGCATCATCGTCCTCTTCCGGAACCCGTTCGACAGCGGCACACGCAGCTGAGCGATAGGCGGAGAGCCGCTTCGACAGGCGTGAACGACTGAAGTGCGCGAGGCATCATAGCGCGGTGATGCGATCACGCAATGAGCGCACAACAAGACGATTGAGCGGCAAAGATCGTCCTGTTTCCCCGCAGGGACGTGACACTCGAACGCTGATCGGCGGCCATGCCGGCTGGGAGCTGGGTGTCGACGCCGTTCACTGCATTGGGGCTCACCTGTGCCCAAGATTCAAGCGGAGATCTGCTTCGCTGGTCACGGACTCAGGGCGGTCATACGTTGTCGTTCATCTCGACCCAAGCGGTCAAAGGGGTCACCTGCGGCGGTTTGAACAGTCGCGACGGCGACAAATGGCGAAATCATGTCTGTTGCACTCAGGCGGCCCTGCGTGCACGGGCTTCGCCAATACCACGCGACGCTGCTGATACACGTCGGGGCGCCGTCAAGACGGTGGCCGGACCTCCTCAACCGCACGCGCCCGCTGGTCGACGGGGCACTTGCGACAAGCGAAACGGCGGCCACGTCGGCTGGGAGCCGAGCGTGACCGCCGTCCGCTACGTGGGGCCCTACGTGGGCCCGCGACCGAAGCAGGAGGCGTTTCCGCCGGTCACGGGCTCAGAGAGGGTCAGACGTTGTAGTACATCTCGAACTCGTGCGGGGTCGGGCGCAGGCGCACCGGGTCGATCTCGTTGGTGCGCTTCCAGTCGATCCAGGTGCTGATCAGGTCGTCGGTGAAGACGCCGCCGGCGGTGAGGAACTCGTGGTCGGCCTCGAGGCTGTTGAGCACGGCGTCGAGCGAGCCCGGCACCTGCTTGACGTTGCCCCACTCCTCCGGCGGGAGGTCGTAGAGGTCCTTGTCGATCGGGGCCGGGGGCTCGATCTTGTTCTTGATGCCGTCGAGGCCCGCCATCATCTGGGCCGAGAAGGCCAGGTACGGGTTCGACGACGGGTCCGGCACGCGGAACTCGACGCGCTTGGCCTTCGGGTTGCTGCCGGTCACCGGGATGCGGGTGCAGGCGGAGCGGTTGCGCTGCGAGTAGACCAGGTTGACCGGGGCCTCGTAGCCGGGCACCAGGCGCCGGTAGGAGTTGACGGTCGGGTTGGTGAACGCGAGCAGCGACGGCGCGTGGTGCAGGAGGCCACCGATGTACCAGCGGGCGGTGTCGGAGAGGCCGGCGTACCCGGTCTCGTCGTAGAACAGCGGCTCGCCGCCCAGCCAGAGGCTCTGGTGGGTGTGCATGCCGGAGCCGTTGTCGCCGAAGAGCGGCTTCGGCATGAAGGTCGCGGTCTTGCCGTGCTCCCAGGCGGTGTTCTTGATGATGTACTTGAACATCTGCATCTGGTCGCCGGCGTGCAGCAGCGTCGAGAACTTGTAGTTGATCTCGGCCTGGCCCGCGGTGCCGACCTCGTGGTGCGAGCGCTCGACGGTGAAGCCCGAGTCGATCAGCCGGCGCACCATGGCGTCGCGCAGGTCGGAGTAGTGGTCGAGCGGCGCGACGGGGAAGTAGCCACCCTTGTACGCGGTCTTGTAGCCGCGGTTGCCGCCCTCCTCCTCGCGACCGGAGTTCCACGCGCCCTCGACCGAGTCGATGTAGTAGAACGCCTGGTGGGCGGAGGTCTCGTGGCGGATCGAGTCGAAGATGTAGAACTCGGCCTCGGCGCCGAAGTAGGCCGTGTCCGCGATGCCGCTGGACGCGAGGTACTGCTCGGCCTTCTTCGCCACGTTGCGCGGGTCACGCGAGTACGCCTCGCGCGTGAACGGGTCGTGGATGAAGAAGTTGAGCGCCAGCGTCTTCTGGATCCGGAACGGGTCGATGAAGGCGGTGGTGACGTCCGGGAGCAGGAGCATGTCCGACTCGTGGATGGCCTGGAACCCGCGGATCGAGGACCCGTCGAAGGCAAGGCCGTCGCTGATGACGCTGTCGTCGAACGACTCCACCGGCATGTTGAAGTGCTGCATCACGCCGGGAAGGTCACAGAACCGTACGTCGACGAACTTGACGCCCTCGTCTTTGAGGTATCGCAGGAGTTCCTCGGGATTGGCGAACACACGTCCTCCTGGCACGAAAATTCAGTTCAGCGAAGCGGCGTGAGCCGCCACGGTGGCTAGGCTGGTCGCGACGCTATGGGGTGGGGGTTGCCCGGGCGTGTCTCTATTGTTTCTGCCGTGTTAAGGACCGCGTTGACACGGCCGCCACCAGTCGAACCCTAACCCTGGTCACACCGGCCGGGGGTCCGAATGCCGCCAAAGCGCCGCCGACTACGCTCGGCCCGTGGCCACACGCGATCAAGCAGAGCTGGGCGGCTTCGGCCGGCGTCTTGCGGCGCTGATCATCGACTGGGCGCTGTGCATGCTGGTCGCGAGCTTCTTCGCCAACCCGCAGGAAACTCCGTGGCCGCCGGTGCTGCTGCTCGTCGCGGTCAACACGTTCTTCCTGGGCCTCTTCGGACAGACGCCGGGCATGTTCCTGGCCCGCCTGCGCTGCGTCTCCTTCGCCGACAACGGCGCGATCGGCCTCGGCCGCGCCCTGATCCGCGCGCTCCTGCTGGCCCTCTTCATCCCCGCCGTCATCATGGACGGCGACGGCCGGGGCCTCCACGACCGCGCCGCCGGCTCGATCGTCCTCCGCCTGCCCCGCCCGTCCGCCCCGCGGTAAATCGGACAAATCCGCGTCAAGGGCGCGGCCGGGCATACAGTGCGAGCAAGGCCCGGCCTTCCGCTTGCACCAGCGGAGTCTGCTCGGCGCGGCTGACCGTCGGTCGCCAATGGGGAACCCACGCAAGCAACCGCCGCAGCAGTGACTCGGCGGCGGGCGGAGCGAAACGGCCGGTACGGATCACGGCACACAGCCGCCGGCCGAGGCTCTCGTACGAGACCGTGGGCCGCGCCGCAGCCTGTAGCGCAGCCGGTTCTGTCACCCACCGCACGAGCAGATCGTCCAGCAGGGCGCCGCTGATCCCCGTCCGCAGCCGGATCGCGGAGCACAGCAACTCGAGAAGGAAGTCGGTCTCGGGCGGAGCCGTCGCGGTTGCCAGCACGCTGTCGAGCCATCGTTCGGCCGCACGGACGATGCGCGGGCCCAGTTCGCCGTACTGGTCCAAGGCGCGGGAGAGCCCGCAGAGCCGGCTCATGTTGTGCACGTCGTCAGGGTGTTCGTCGATCCAGTCCAGCAGCACCGAGGCGATCGCGTCGTCGAACGCCTTCTGCGGGGAATAGTGCATGTCATAGGTCAGGCCGAAGGGGTCCCGGAAATGCTCCGCCCAGGCCTTCAGGGTCGGACCGAGCGACTCGGGCGCGTCCTCGTGCCGCCCGAGCACGTATTTCATGACGAAGATCGCATGGGCCGTCGTGCAGTGCTGCTCGAGCCAGCCGACGGCGCACCGCAGAACGGCAGCCGCCTGCGTGGGGCTCAGGTCGTCCCGGCCCGTCAGGTCCTGCAGAAGGAAACTCGCTTCCGCCTGGCCGAGATGGCTTGAGAGCCAGTCGACGGCATGCATGATGATCCGGTCGTTGTCCTCCGGCCGCAGATTCACATGGCTGAGCAGTTTGCGGAGGACGAAGTCGGCGTCATCGGGTCGCCGGGCATCCAGCCAGGCCAGCGCGTGCGGTGCCACCTGGACTGCGGCCCGGTCCCGGACCTGCTCGTTCGCGAGGAGACGGACGAGAACGAAGCTCGCGCTCGTGCTGGAAGCCGCGTTGGCGTCGAGCCAGCCGACCGCTTGAGTGAAGACTTCGTCGGTGGTCGAGGCATCAAGGGCGGGTCTGGTCAGCAGCGCGCCGAAGACGAAGGAAGCGGCCTCCGTGAGAGCGTGGTGCTCCAGCCATTTCATCGCCAGATCCACCAAGGCGGTGGATTGCCGTTCGTCGAGGCCGGGACGGCTCACCAATTCATCCAGGAGGAAGCTGGCTTCCGCCTGGTCGGAGTGGTGGGAGAGCCAGTCGATGGCGTGCGTGACGACCCGGTCGTTGTTCTCCGGCCGCGAGCTCGTGTAGTTGAGCAGTTTGCGGAGAACGAAGTCGGTGTTGGCGCTGGACGCCGCGTTGGCGTCCAGCCAGGCGACCGCACGAGCGAAGACCCTGTCGGTGCTCGCAGCATCGGTGGCACACCTGATCAGAAGCACGCCGAAAATGAAGGTGGCGGCCTCCGTGAGGGCGTTCTCGTCGAGCCACAGCATCGCCAGACCTGACAGCAGGGCGGACTGCTGCTCGTCGAGGTCGGTCCGGAGGAGGAGGCAGCGCAGCAGGAACGCACCGTTCTCGCCGCGGCCGTGCTCACCGAGCCAGACGAGGGCATAGTCCGCCACCGTGCGCGCTTGATCCGCGGACAGTTCGCGCCGTTCGAGAATGCTGCGCATCGTGAAATCGGCATCGTCCTGGATGAACTGTCCGGTGAGCCAGGCCATGCCGTGCCGAATCGCCGCCTCCGCTTGCTGCGGGCTCAGCTCCGAGCGTTCGAGCAACGGGGGAAGGACGAAGCTGGCGTGGCTCGCATCCTGGTTCGCGGCCAGCCAGTCGAGCGCATGGCCGATGACGACGTCGATCTTGGTGGTCGTGAGATCCGTGCGCCGCAAGAGCACGCTGAGGATGTGGCCGTTCGAGTCGATGGATCGCTTGGCGAGCCAGGAGAAGACGGCGTCCAGCAGGACTGCCGCTTGGTCGCGGGTGAGATCGTCACGGCTCAGAAGCGGGGCCAGCACATGCGCCGCCTGGCGATGGACGATGTTCGCGGCCAGCCACTGCAGGCCGTGGGCCAGGACCATGCGTGACTGCTCCGCGGACAGGGTGGTGCTGCCCAGGAGAGCGGGCAGAAGGTAACCGCGATGCTCGCTTTCCGGTTGGTGCTCCATCCAGTAGAAGCCGAGCCGGTCGATGTACCCGGCTTGGTCCTCCGTGAGGTCGGGGCGGTACAGCAAAGGCTGAATCACCCGGACCGCCTCGGGCAGCGCGTTGTGCCGGCCCAGCCACGAGAGGGCGTGGTCGACGGCTCGTGCGGCTCGGTCAGGCGCCATGTCGCGCCGGTTCAGCAGCGGCGCCACGACGAAGCTGGCGTACCGGTTGTTGCGGTGCCGGTCGAGCCATTCGAGGGCGATCTCGATGAGGTGATCGGCGCGTTGCGGGGCAACCGCCCGCAGACCCTTGTAGAGCAGGTGCCGGGCGGAAACAGAAACACCGTGGTGATCGAGCCAGGAGCCCACGAGCAGATCCCAGCCGTCGAACAGTGCGGGTGCCCACGCCGGATTGTCCATCATCGCGCCCAGCGCGTACGCTCCCTCGTCCCCGTCGGTAGCGAGCACGGTCCCGATCCCCGGGGAGTTGGCGGTCAGCCAGGCGGCGCAGTACTCCGACAGTGCCTTGCCGCGCTCGCTGTCGGAAAGGTCGCGCATCAGCCGGCCCAAGTTGACTGCGAAGCGGCCGAGGCCACGGGACCGCACCAAGGCGCCGGAGAGAACGACGTCCGTCACGCCGCGGCGCACTCTCCCGCTGGCCTGTTCCACGGTGACGCCCTCGATGAGCTGGTCGGTGACGATGTCATGCACCGTGGACACGCCTTCCGGCGTGTCGGCCACCCACCCCATCGTGCGCAGTACACCGAGAATTCGCTCGGCCTCCTCGGGCCTGTCCGGCTGCGTGACCCGGCCGGCCGCGAGCACGCTCTCCCCGTCCTGCGGCATCGCCGCCACCAAGGTGGCGCAGGTGAGCAGGGCAGCATTTGGACCGTCGTCCGAAACGAGATCAGCCGGAGTGTGGGTGAGCCGGTCCTCGGTCAGCCGCCGGGTCAACCAGTCCAGGAGCTGTTCCGGACGGAGCCCGTCCGCCGCGCGCAGCATTCCCTCTCTCGCCTGGGACTCGGCCTCGGCGGCGATCAGCATGGCGATGATGGGTCGCCGTCCGCACAGCGTCCGCAGCCGTTCCTCGCCGAGGGTGGTGCGTGCGGTGGGAGCGAGCGCCGCGATGATCTGGTCCTGGATGTGCTCGAGGTGCTGCTCACTGGGCTGGAGCATGAGCGGGGTGAAGACCTCGCGCGCGGGCGTGCTGTCGGCGCGGTAGAACCAGCCCGGCCGGGCGGAGGCGAGGAGGGCCAGCCGGATGCCCCGCCGCCGCGCCTCCGGCAGCACCCGGTGCTTCAAGGCGGGGAAGTCCAGACCGGACTCGTTGAGATAGTCGATGATCAGTAGCAGCCGGTCGACGCCCGGCCCGGACAAAAGAGCGATGAGCTCGTCGGTGCCGAACACACGATCGCTGGGCCGGAGATGGACGACCTTCCAACCTGCGGCCACGGCCCGGTCGCCCACCTCCAGGCAGCACCGGGTCTTGCCTATGCCGGCCGAGCCGACCAGCAGGATCGCCGGGTCTCCCGCGGGAGCCGAGAGCCGGTCCAGGATGCGGCTCGGATGGAGGGGATCGGTGGTCGCCGGAGCCACGTAGGGCAGTTGCTCGTTCCGGAGGTTACTGGTGGAGGGAAGACTGCTGACGGCGTCGTCATGGGTGATCGCTCCCGTGGGCAGCGCCGTAGCCGGCCACGCGACGACGTCGTCGGGACCCGCGCCGACCAGCCGGGAGAAGGTGATGTCGGCCAGCAGCGGGGAGATGCGAGCGGCTTCGAGCCGGCCGGGGCCGTACCGGGCGGCGGGCACGGCAACGAGCACGCCCAGCACGATCCCTGGGTCGTCGGAGGTCAGCAGGGCCGCCCCCGACATGCCTGCGTACCAGGTCGGGTACACGGTCCGGCCGGTCTTGTCGGTCACCGGAGGCAGCGGGTTCGGGGCCACCTGGGTGGAGTTGAGCGCGTACCGGTCGTTCTCGGTCCCCACCATGGGCAGCACGGGGCCGCGCAGGTGATCGAGGCGCCGGTCGCCCGCGTTGTTCCTGAGGACAGCCGGATAGCCCAGTGCCTGGCACTCCACCGGGTCCGTGCCGCGCAGTTCCCCGTAACGGACGGCCGCGTCCGGCACTTGCCGCAGAGGTTGAGCCGTCCGGACCACCGCAACGTCCACGTCCAGATGGTCGCCGCGCCAGACCACGCGCCCCGGAACCGTCTCATCGGCCAGCGTCACGGTCACGTCGTCGCTCACCTCACCGACGACGTGACCCGCGGTCAGCACCAGGGTGGGGGAAAGGGCATGCCCCGAGCCGTCCAGGGTGCCGCTGACGGCACAGATCCGCTGCTCAGCGCCGGTCACGGCATCACTCCGGCGACAAGTGGCCGGCACAGGTGCCGTCCACGTCGCTGCGCGTCCCGTCCGGACAGATCGTGCGGGACCAGACGACGCCGGTGACCGAGGCACCGGTCAGGTCGGCGCCGGTCAGATCCGCGCCGGTGAAATCGGCGTGATCGAGCTTGGCGTTCGTGAGGTCCGCGTCGCGCAGCACCGACCCGGTGAATCGGCCGTTCCGCAGATCCGCCACCGGCGTCTTGTCCGGGGGATTGGCAGCCCAGGCGAAGGCCACGATGCCTGTTGCCGCGATCGCCGCCGCCGCGACGAAGCGCCGCATCGCCCGGCCGAACTGGGTTTTGAGCGCCTCGTGGGTGGCGATGTCCTCCACCGCGGTGATGCGTTCGTCCACGTCGGCGATGGCCGCGACCACCCGGGCGGGGTCCGTCGGCTCCGCGGCCTCCTCCCGCTGCTGCCGTACGAGCTCCTCGCGCCGCCGGGCGAGCTCCGCGGGAGCGGGGAAACCTTGCAGATACTTGGGGTTTCGGCGGAACTGCTGGACTACCGGGGCCATCGCCCTGCCCGGTGCGTCCCAGGCCTCGGCCAGATCACTGAGGTGGATCAGCTGGGGGAGCAGGATCCGCACAGCCGTCCAGATGGCGAAGACGACCGAGGTGAGCGCCAGGACGGCGCCCAGGACCGCCACCCACAGCCGCGCGTGCTCCACGGAGTCAGGCAGCGCCGGGGGCAGCTCGCCGATGTCCGAGAGCTGACTGCCCGCCAGCATGGCCGCGCCCACGGCGGCCGAACTGGCCACCAGCCACTTCGCCGCGTCCCGGATGCGGTTGTTGGCGACTTCCAGCGGACTGGGTGCGGGCGGGAGATCGGCGGCAGGCAGGCTGTGGAAGCGCTCAGTTGTCACGGTCGTCCTTGACGCCCGGCTTCGGCCGGACGATGGGGGGAAGCGCATCGTACGGGCCGCCCGGGCTCTCTCCGATCGGAGTCTCGTCCGGCAGGTCCCCGTACGGGATCGGCGCGGACCGGTCCGCCGCCTCCCACGTGCCCGCGGCTGCCGGCCCGTATCCGTCCGGCACGGCCAGAATCAGACTGATCCGGTGGGCGTTGTCCTGCCCGGACGAGCTGAGCTCCCATCGAGCGTCGCCGGCGTCACCGGTGACCGCAACCGTGAGGTCCACTCGAACAGGTCCGCGGATCGCGCCACGCGGGACACCGCGCCCGATCTGATCCACCAGCGCGCGGAGCGCGGCCTCGAGGGAAATTTCCGACACGCATGTCTCCCAGCACCGATTCGGCGAATGAGGGACAAACTTTACCTGCCGGTCACTAAGAACCGGCCCCGCAAACGGTCAGTTTGCGGGGCACTGCCGGACGTCAATGAGGCTCTTCCGGACATGAGCGGGGCGTTGCTGGACGTCAGCGGGGCGTTGCTGGACGTCAGCGGGGGCGCTGCTGGCGGAAGGCACCCTTCGACGGGCGCATGTTCTTGGGGATGGCGCCCTTCGGCATCTGCGGGCGGGCCATCAGGGCGGCGAGGCGCTTGTCGAGCGCGTTGACGTCCTTGCCCGTGAGGTTGCGCGGGAGCTTGAGCATCGTCGTGCGCAGCTTGCGGATCGAGAGCTCGCCCTCGTCCTGGCCGATCACGTAGTCGTACATGGGGGCGTTGCCGATCACCTTGGACAGGCGGCGCTTCTCCTGGCCCATGAGGCCGCGGACGCGCTGGGCCTGGCCCTCGCCGAGCAGGATGACGCCCGGGCGGCCGATGACGATGTGCACCATGTCGAACTGGGTGGTGGAGCTCGCCGCGGGGCGCACGCGCCAGTCGCCGCGCAGGTTCTCCATGATCGAGGCGGCGGCGCCCGGCTGGCCCTCGGCGGCGTTCATCATGGCCGCGTTGGAGCGCAGGTTGAGCACGATCAGGACGGCCAGCAGCGTGACCATGACGCCGACCGGGATCCAGACCCAGCCCCAGCCCAGCAGCACGAAGGTCACCGTCAGCGCGACCGGGATCAGCACCGCCGCGATCACCAGCGGAACGAACCACTTGTCCTGCCGCGCCGTGAACGTGAACACCTGGCCGATCTGTTTCAGGCGCTCACCGAACGACACCTTCTCCTGGGGCTTTGCCATACCCGAAAGTGTAAGGGTCGGCGCGTCGCGTCAGCTGGGCAGGGACCGTGCTGCGGTGCCTGCCCGGGAGCTGCGGCCGCTCTTGCCTCCCGCCCGGCAAATTAGCTAGATTGCCTAGTTAGTTGATGATGGAGAGAACGAGCGGGTGCGCCGATGGACGACCTCGTCAGGGAGTACGTCCGCGCCCTGCTGGAAGCGCCCTTCGTGGCCGACGAGGAGCGCCTGCGCCGGGCCCGGGAGATCGTGCGCTCCGGCCGCCGCGTGGTGCAGGACAGCCGCACCTCGGCCACCGGCTGGGAGCTGCGCGACTGGCTGACCGGTGCCTTGATCGCCCGCGGTGACGACGGGCCGGCCGGGTTGCGCGCGGCTCTGGCCGGGGCCTGTCACGCGGACGAACTCTATGCCGAGGAGCAGGGCGTCGCTCCGGTCGCTCCGGGGCTGCCGGTGTCGCTGAGCCACGCGATCGAGGAGTGGGTCTTCGCGCCCTCGACCCCCGACGACGACGTCGCCACCGTCGCCGGCTGGCCGGTCAGAAAGGTCCGCGAGCACCGCTGACCGCGCGGAAAGCCGGAAGCGGCCGGCGGCCGGAAGGGTCCGCGAGCACCGCGTGGCCCGACGTCGAGCGGCCGGCGGCTGGAAAGGCAACAGCCGGTGCCCCAGCGAAGGGCACCGGCTGTCCGAGAACGAGAGCGCCGGCCGCGAAGCGAAGGCACCGGCTGCCGGAAAGGCGAGAGCGTCAGCCGCGAGCGGCCAGCGCCTGCTGGTAGAGCCGCCCGGCCCGGTAGGACGAGCGCACCAGCGGCCCCGACATCACGCCCGCGAAACCGATCTCCTCGGCCTCCGCGCTCAGCTCCACGAACTCCTCCGGCTTGACCCAGCGCTCCACCGGGTGATGCCGCGGCGTGGGCCGCAGGTATTGCGTGATGGTGATCAGCTCACAGCCGGCGGCGTGCAGGTCGCGCAGGGCCTGGCTGATCTCCGCGCGCTCCTCGCCCATGCCCAGGATGAGGTTGCTCTTGGTGACCAGCCCGGCCGCGCGGGCCTGGGTGATGACGTCGAGCGAGCGCTCGTAGCGGAAGCCGGGGCGGATGCGCTTGAAGATGCGCGGGACCGTCTCGACGTTGTGCGCCAGCACCTCGGGGGCCGCGCCGAACACCTCGGCCAGCTGCTCGGGGTCGGCGTTGAAGTCGGGGATCAGCAGCTCGACGCCGCAGCCCGGCTGGAGCTTGTGGATCTGGCGGACCGTCTCGGCATAGAGCCAGGCGCCGCCGTCGGGCAGGTCGTCCCGGGCGACGCCGGTGACGGTCGCGTAGCGCAGGCCCATCGTGGCGACCGACTCGCCCACGCGGCGCGGCTCGTCGGCGTCGAACTCGGCGGGCTTGCCGGTGTCGATCTGGCAGAAGTCGCAGCGCCGGGTGCACTGGTCGCCCCCGATGAGGAAGGTGGCCTCGCGGTCTTCCCAGCACTCGTAGATGTTGGGACAGCCGGCCTCCTGGCAGACCGTGTGGAGGCCCTCCTTCTGGACGAGCCCGCGCATCTGCGTGTACTCCGGGCCCATCTTCGCCTTGACCTTGATCCACGGCGGTTTGCGCTCGATGGGAGTCTCGGCGTTGCGCGCCTCGATGCGCAGCATGCGGCGGCCCTCGGGAGCAATAGTCACAACCCCGAGGTTACGCCGGAAGCAAGATCAAGCGGAGCAGGGGCGACGAGGCTCACGTATCCAGATCTGTGAGGGCGATCACCCTTGTGCCGAAAATGCGATGCAACCTCTCGAACCCCACTGTTAACGTCCTGCTCACGGCAGTGACGGAACCAAGTAACGCCCCGATCCCGCCGGCCGAGAGAGCCACCGCCCGCTGTGAAGGTGGCCCGGCGCCGGGGCGCGAAGACAGTCCTGAGCCGAGCACGACAAAGAGGCGCCCGTACGGGCGTGAAGGTGTGGTGGCACCGCGAGGATCCCGCTCGCCCACACCTCCCTGGGGCCGCGTTGCAGAGTCCCGAGGAGGTCACCAAGCCATGCAACGCATCCTCTCCACCGAGCTGCCCGCCCACGTGGGCACCACCGTCACGATCGCCGGCTGGGTGCACCGCCGCCGGCTGCTCAAGTCGGTCGCCTTCCTGATCGTCCGCGACGCCGCGGGCCTCAGCCAGGTGGTGGTCACCGAACCCGGCCCGCGCGCCGCGATCGAGGCGCTGTCCGAGGAGACCGTCGTCGAGGTGACGGCCGAGGTCACCGCCAACGCGGCGGCTCCGGCGGGGGTCGAGCTGACCACTCCGTCCGTACGGGTGCTGAGCAGTGCTCCGCCCGTACCGCTGCCGTTCGAACTGCATCGCCCCGCACTCGGCGCGGGCCTCGCCACCCAGCTGGACCACGCCGCCCTGGCCCTGCGTCACCCCACCCGTGCGACCGCCCTGCGCGTGGCCGCCGCCGCGGCCGCGGGCTTTCGCGCGACGCTGGAGGCCCAGCGGTTCGTCGAGATCCACACCCCCAAGATCGTGGGTACGGCCACCGAGTCCGGTGCCACCGTCTTCACGCTCGACTATTTCGGCCGTCCGGCGTACCTGGCGCAGTCCCCGCAGTTCTACAAGCAGCTCATGGTCGGCGTCTTCGAACGCGTCTACGAGGTCGGTCCGGTCTTCCGCGCCGAGCCGCACGACACCTCCCGCCACCTCGCCCAGTACACGTCGCTCGACGCGGAACTGGGCTTCGTCACCGACCACCGCGACGTGATGGCGGTGCTGACCACGGTGGTGGCGGGGATGACGGCAACGGTCGCCGAGCGTACGGGGATCGCGGTCCCGCCGGTGCCGTCCGAGATCCCGGCCGTGCACTTCAGCGAGGCCCTGCGCATCGCTGGCGCCCCCGCCGACGAGCCGGACCTCGCCCCGGCGCACGAGCGGGCCCTGGGCGAATGGGCCCGCCGCGAGCACGGCTCGGACTTCGTCTTCGTGACCGGCTACCCCATGGCGAAACGCCCGTTCTACACGCACCCGCAGCCGTCCGACCCACGCTGGAGCAACAGCTTCGACCTGCTCTTCCGCGGCCTGGAGCTCACCACGGGCGGCCAGCGCCTGCACCGGTACGAGGACTACCTCGCCGTGGCCCCCGACCCCGGCGCGATCGCCGGCTACCTGGACGGCTTCAAGTACGGCATGCCCCCGCACGGCGGCTTCGCCATCGGCCTCGAACGCTTCGTCGCCCGCCTGCTGGAGGCGTCGAACGTCCGCGAGGTCACGGCCTTCCCGCGCGACCTCCACCGCGTGACCCCGTAACGAGAGCCCACCCTTCCCGGGGTCGCCCCCGCTGGACATTGTCGCGCGAAGTCGCTGTCCGGCGCGGGGCGACCTGTGGACAACTCGCGGCTGGGGATAACTCAGGCGAGGACGGCGACCGTCACCACGGCGACGATGATCAGGGGGACCACCGTCATGCAGATGAAGATCCACCAGGCGACCGGGTGGCCGAAGTTGAGGGCGACGCCGCCGCCGTCCTTGGGGACGAAGACCCGCTTGTCGCGCGGGTTGTTGTAGAGCTTCACAGCAGCGTGGGGAGGTGCTTCTCGACGACCGGGAGGACGTCGGCGACAGTCACGGGGCGGCCCAGCTCCTGCGACAGCGACGTCACGCCGGCGTCGCGGATGCCGCAGGGGACGAAGCGGCCGAAGTTGTCGAGGTCGCAGTCGCAGTTGATGGCGAAGCCGTGCTGGGTGACGCCGCGGGCGACGCGGATGCCGATGGCGGCCACCTTGCGGTCGGGGCCACGGTCGTCGGCGCGGACCCAGGCGCCGCTGCGGCCCTCGACGCGCTCGGCCGTGACGCCGAACTCGGCGCAGACGTCGATGAGCAGCTGCTCGATGCGCCGCACGTACGCGACCACGTCGATCGGGTCGGCCAGCTTGACGATCGGGTAGCCGACGAGCTGCCCCGGGCCGTGCCAGGTGATCTTGCCGCCGCGGTCCACGTCGACGACCGGGGTGCCGTCGAACGGGCGGTCCGCGGGCTCGGTGCGCTTGCCGGCCGTGAAGACGCTCGGGTGCTCGAGCAGCAGGATCGTGTCCGGCTGCGAACCCGCGACCACGGCGTCGTGCAGGCGCTTCTGCTCCTCCCAGGCCTCGCGGTAGTCGACGAGACCGGGGCGGAGAATTTGCAACGTGGAGGTGCTCACCGTGCCAGCGTAGACCGCATCCCGGCGTAACGGCCGAGGGCCGTCACGCCGGCCAGGGGCATCACCAGTTGTCGCTCCCGTCGCCCGGTACGGAGACGGGGTCGATCCCCGGCCGGATCTGCCACAGCAGCACGTCCGACACCTGCTGCCCGGGCCCGAAGAGGTCGTTCATCGTCGCGATCAGCGACTGCCGGAAGAGCGGCCCGTCCTTGCCGGTGATCTCCTCGGGGATGAAGATCGCGTGCACCCCCCAGTACGTCATGTCCTCGCGCACCCGCGCCCGGTCGTAGTTGTCGATGTCCTCGACATAGCCGGTGAGCGCCGAGCGCAGGAACATCCAGTCGGTGCGGCGGGGGAGCGCGCCCACCCGGCCGGTGCCGTCGGGGCCACCCGGTCCGAGGAAGTAACCGTCGGGGATGCGGAACTGCGTGCCCCCACGAGCCATCGTGTACGCCTGCCAGCGCTGGGCGTCCGGCGCGGAGCTGGCCCCGAACGGGAGCGACGTCATCACCTGCCCGTCGGCGACATAGTCGCGCCACGTGCCGTCGGCGATGAAGCGCGGCTCCGGCGACCGCTCCTTGGTCAGCACCGGGGTCGGGAAGATCGGCACCAGCGCCACGGCGAAGGCGGCCGTCCACGCGATCACCCGGCGCGGGCTCCGATATCCGGTCAGCACACGCTCGGCGAGCAGGGCCAGCAGCACGCCCGTGACGCAGACGACGGCGAGGGCGAAGCGGGCCGGCAGCGCGGAGTCGAAGATCGGCCAGTGGGCCAGCGGGGCGTAGAGCAGGGGGACGGCCGGATATTCCTTGGTGAACCAGTTCAGCCGGGGACCGAACGACAGCAGCATGAAGAGGACGCCGACGATCGTGGTCGCCCGGAGCACGGCCTTGCGGGAGCGCGGGGCGCGGCGCCACAGCAGCACCGTGCCGACGATGACGAGCAGCACCAGCGGCGCGCCGAAGAAGGAGGCGCCCTCGGTCTGGTTGGAGGCCAGGTCGCCGCGCTGGAAACCCAGGGCCCCGGCCAGCGTACGGAAGGGATAGACCAGGTAGCCGGCGACGTCCTCGACGTACTTGCGCTGGTCGAATCCGGTGCCCTTGAACGAGCCCGGGCCCGCGAAGTGCATGTAGAGCGGATAGGCCAGCAGCGCGCCCGCGAGCACCGCCGCGACGCCCACCGCGGCCAGGGCCCGGGGCGCCGCCCGCATCGCCTCGCGGAAGGTGGCGCGTGAGCTCGCCCAGACCAGGACGAAGATCGTGGTCGCGAGGGCGATCGAGAAGAGCATCTCGGCGGCGATCGAGAAGCCGGCCGCCATGAGCAGCCCGAGGACGATCCCGTCGAGCCACCAGCGCCGGGTGGTGCGCAGCCGGAAGACCGCCCACAGGATCGCCGGGGCGAGCCAGCCGGCCGTCCAGTTGAGATGGCCGTTGGCGTGCGCGATCCAGCCCGGGGCGAAGCCGCAGAACAGCGCGCCGATCAGCGCCGCACCCCGGTGGCCGACGAGCCAGCGGCGCAGGAAGAGGTACCAGAGGAAGGCCGAGCCGGAGAGGTTGAGCGTGAGGATCGTCACGTACGCAACCGACGGCCCGGCCAAGGCGGTCAGGGGAGCGAAAAGCAGGGCGTAGACGGTGACGGAGGTGTTCGCGGCGAGGTTCACGCCGTCCGGGGCGTTCAGGAGCGTGGTGTGGAACGGGTCGAGCCCGTGCTCCATGATCTGCACGCCATAGCCGAGCAGCCACTCGAAGAACGCGTGGTCACCGGGGTTGTAGCTCACCACGCGCCGCGCCGGGTCGGCCCAGATCCCGGACGTGATCCAGTAGCCCAGGCCCAGGCAGACCAGGGCGGCGGCCACGTCGAGCAGCCAGGCGGCCCGGCGCCGGGCGGGCGGCTCGGGCGGTGCTGGTCGCTCGTCGGCGACGGCGGGGGCGGTGGGAGCTACGGCCACGCGCAGAAGTTAGCAGTGTTGTGCGACAGCCACAGTCCGGCATCCCGCCCGTCGCCGCGCTCTCATCGAGCGTCCAGCTCGGCGTGCTACTCGGGCGCGGCGGGGTCGATCCCGGGCCGGATCCGCCACAGCAGCACGCCACCTACCCGCTCCGGCGGGCCGAGCAGCGAACGCGCCGTCGACTCCACCGCCGAGTGGAAGAGCTGCGTGTGCGAGCCCTGGATCTCGTCGGGCAGGAAGACCGCCTCCACCCCCCAGTACGCGAAGTCCGCGCGGGCCTGCTCCCGGTCGAAGTCGTCGGCCGACTTCACCATGCCGTAGAACGCCGCCTGGAAGAACGTCCAGTCGGTGTGCCGCCACTCCGCGCCGATCCGGCCGGTGCCGTCGGGCCCGCCCGGGCCCAGGAAATAGCCGCCGGGGATGCGGAACTGCGCGCCGCCCCGGGCCATCGTGTAAGCCTGCCAGCGCTGCCCGTCGGCGGTGTCCGTGGTCGCGATCGGCAGGGCCGTCATGACGCCGCCGTCGTTCACGTATTTCTTCCACAGGCCGCCGGCGATGAAGGCCGGCTCCGGCGAGCGGGCGTCGGTCGTGATCGGCAGCGGAACCAGCGGCACGAGCGCCACGGCGAACGCGCAGGCCCACACCGTGTGCTCGCCCACCGACGGCAGCGGCTCGGCCAGGAGCTTGTCCGCGAGCAGCGCCAGCACGATCCCCGCGACGGCGGCCACCACGAGGGCGAAGCGCGCCGGGAGGGCGGAGTCGAAGAGCGGCAGGTGCATCAGGGCCGCGTACGGGAGCTTGACGGTGGTCAGCTGCCCGCCCGCCTTGAGCCCGGGCCCGAGCGAGAGCACGAAGAAGACCAGGCCCACGGCCGCCACCGCGACCAGGGTGGAGCGCCGGCCGGGGGCCGCGGCCCGCCACAGCGTGACGAGACCCACAACCATCAGGACCATCAGCGGTACGCCCAGATAGGACGTCTCCTCGGTGGGGTTCGGGGCGAGGTCGCTCCCGAGGCCCAGCCACGCGGCCACCGACCGGGTCGGATAGCCGAACCAGGCCGCCACGTCCTCGGCGTAGTGGTACTGGTTGAAGCCCGTCCCCGTGAAGGTGCGGGGCCCGCCGAAGTGCATGTAGAGCGGATAGGCGAGCAGTGCGCCCGCCACGACGGCGGCGACACCGAGCCCGGCCAGGACCGTGCGCACCGCTTCCCGGGCCTCGCCGCGCGTGGCCGGCAGCAGCGACCAGACAATGACGAAGACCCCGCTGGCCAGAGCCACGAAGAAAAGTCCCTCGGCGGCGATGGAGAAGCCGATCGCGAGGAGTACGCCGAGGATCGCCCCGTGCCGCAGCCAGCGCCCGGGCTCGCGCAGCCGCAGCACCCACCACAGCACCACCGGCGCGACCCAGCCGGCCGTCCAGTTGAGGTGGCCGTTGGCGTGCGACACGAACCCGGGCGCGAAGCCGATGAACAGCCCGCCGAGCGCCGCGGGCACGGTCTTGCGGACCAGCCAGCGCCGCAGGAACAGGTGCCACGCGAAGGCCGACCCGGCGAGGTTGAGCGTCAGGATCGTCGCGAAGCTCACCTGGGGCCCGGCCAGGAACGTCAGCGGTGAGAACAGAATCGTGTAGACCGTGATGGAGGTGTTCGCGGCCAGGTTGACGCCCTGAGGCGCGTTCATCATCCACGTGTAGAACGGGTCGGCGCCGTGGCCGAGCGTGTAGACCCCGTAGCCCAGCAACCACTCGAAGAACGCCTGGTCGCCCTTGTTCTCCGCGATGACCCGGCCCTCCGGGTCGCGCCACAGACCACTGATCACCCACGCCGCGAGGGCGAGCGCGATCAGCGCGACGATCAGGTGCGGGCGCCAGGCACGGAGCCGGCCGCCGCGACGGTCCTCAACCGCCGGCGGGTCGGCGGGCTCGGGCGGAGCGGCTTCGACGACGGACACGAGCCGGACGTTAGCAAGAAACCGGGGCAGCCTGGGAATTGTGCTCGTCAGGTTGTGGACAACTCGGCGAGCCCGGTCAGGCCGCGGCGGGGACCTCCTGGCCGACGGCCTCGCGCAGGGCCGGCTCGAGCGTCGGGTGCCGGAACGGGAACCCGGCGCGGGTCAGCACCCCGGGCAGCACCCGCTGGCTGCGCAGCGCCTCGCCCGCGAACTCGCCCAGCGCCACGTGCAGCGCGAAGCCCGGGACCTGGAGCAGGGCCGGGCGGCGCAGGACCTTGCCGAGCACCTTGGTGAAGGTGGCGTTGGTGACCGGCTCGGGGCCGACCAGGTTGACCGGGCCGCTGAGGTCGTCGCGGGCGAGCAGGAACTCGGTGGCGCCGAGCCAGTCGGACAGCGCGATCCACGGCACCCACTGGCCGCCGCCGCCGAGCTTGGCGCCCCCGCCCAGGCGGAAGAGCGGCATCTGCGGCTTGAGGAGACCACCCTCGGCGTCCAGGGGCAGCCCGGTGCGCAACAGCGCCACCCGGACGCCCGCGTCCTCGGCGGGCCGGGCGGCGGCCTCCCAGACCCGGCACACGTCGGACAGGAAGCCCGTGCCGGCCGGCGCCTCCTCGGTGACCTCCCGGTCGCCGGTGTCGCCGTACCACCCGACGGCGGACGACTGGAGCAGCACTTGCGGCCGGTCCCCGGCGGGCAGCTTGCGGATGCCGTGCGCGATCGTGCCGGCGCTGTCGACCCGGCTGCTGCGGATCAGGCTCTTGTAGCCGGCCGTCCACCGCTTGTCGCCCACGCCCGCCCCGGCCAGGTTGATCACGGCGTCGGCCGCCACGAGCAGCGCCGGGTCGAGCTGGCCCGCGGACGGCTGCCAGGTGGCCTCGTCGGCCGCGCTCGCGGGGCGCCGGACCAGCCGGACGACGTCGTGACCGCTCGCGCGCAGCCGCTCGGTGAGGCGCGTGCCCAGGAACCCGCTGCCGCCCGCCAGAAGAATCCGCATGGTCATCATTCTTCCCGAGAAAACCGGCCCGCAAAACAGAAGTGCCGCCCGCCTCTCCCCAGAGAGACGAGCGGCACCTGACGTTGCTCACGAGTCAGGGGCGCCAGCCCCGGGCCCAAGTCGGATTCCGCCCGTCGAGGACTTGGGCGCCCGGGAGCGGTGAAGCGGTTTTCTTCGCCGGTCCCGGGTGTTCAAGTCCTCGGCTGTCCGGGGCGGAATCCCCGCCGAGCCGAAGGCGAGGCCATCAACTCAGCTCAGACCGAGGTCGCCCTCGAAGTGGCCGGCCTCGAGGCGCTCCTTGACCGTGACCAGGAAACGGGCGGCGTCGGCGCCGTCCACGATCCGGTGGTCGTAGCTCAGGGCCAGGTAGACCATCGAGCGCGGGACGATCAGCTCGCCCAGGTTGGGGTCGTCGACGACCACGGCGCGCTTGACGACGGCGCCGGTGCCGAGGATGCCGACCTGCGGCTGGTTGATGATCGGGGTGTCGAAGAGCGCGCCGCGGCTGCCGGTGTTGGTCAGCGTGAACGTGCCACCCGAGATCTCGTCCGGGCTGATCTTGTTGCTGCGGGTGCGCTCCGCGACGTCCGCGATGCGCCGGGCCAGGCCGGCCAGGTTGAGGTCGCCGGCGTCCTTGATGACCGGGACGATCAGGCCCTTGGGCGTGTCCACCGCCATGCCGAGGTGCTCGGCGTCGTGGTAGGTGACCGTGCCGGCCTCCTGGTCGATCGACGAGTTGACGACCGGGTGCTGGCGCAGCGCCTCGACGGCGGCCAGCGCGAAGAACGGCAGGAAGGACAGCTTGACGCCGTTCTTCGCCAGGAAGTCCGCCTTGGCCTTGTTACGCAGCGCAGCGATCTTGGTGACGTCGACCTCGACGACCGTGGTGAGCTGCGCGGAGATCTGCAGCGACTCGACCATGCGCCGGGCGATGGTGGCGCGGGTGCGGGTGAGCTTCTCCGTGCGGCCGCGCAGCGGGCTCGCCTCGGGCTTGGGGGCGGCCTTGGCCGGCGCGGCGGCCGGAGCCGGCTGAGCCGCCGGGGCAGCGGCGGCCGCCTTTGCCGCGGCGGCCTTGTCGGCGGCCTCGATGACGTCCTGCTTGCGGATGCGGCCGCCGACGCCGGTGCCGGTGATCGACCCGAGGTCGACCCCCTTCTCGGCGGCGAGCTTGCGCACCAGCGGCGTCACATAGCCGGCGTCGCCGGCACCGTTGCTGCGGACCGTCTCGGCGGCCGGGGCCGAAGCCTGCGCCGGGGCGGGCTCGGACTGGGCCTGCGCGGCCGACGGGTCCTTGGCCGTCTCGGCCTCGGGCGCCGGGTCCGCATAGGAGCCGCCGGGCTCGAAGGTCGGCGCCGGCTTGGACTCGATGGTGGGCTTGGGCGCCTGCTGCGGGGCGGGCTTGGGGGCCTCGGCCTTCGGGGCCTCGGCCTGCTTCGGCGCCTCGGCCTGCGGGGCGGGCTGCTGCGGGGCCGGGGCCGCCGCGGGCGCGCTGTCGGCCGAGCCGATGATCGCGAGGTCCGCGCCGACGTCGGCGGTCTCGTCCTCCTGGACCTTGATTTCCAGGACCGTGCCGGCGACCGGCGACGGGATCTCGGTGTCGACCTTGTCCGTGGACACCTCGAGCAGCGGCTCGTCGACCTCGACGGTCTCGCCGACCTGCTTGAGCCAGCGGGTGACGGTGCCCTCGGTGACGCTCTCGCCCAGGGCGGGCATCTTGACCGCGGTGCCCTCGCCGCCGCCGGTGGGGGCGCCGGTCTGCGGGGCCGGGGCCTCCTGGTCGACCGGCTTCTCGGTCGACGGGGTGTTGAGCGCGGCGGGCTCCGGGTCGGGCTGCTGCTCGGGCTCGGCGGCCTGCTGCTGGGCGGGCGCCGGCGCGGAGCTGCCCGCCTCCTCGCCGTCGCCCGCGATGACGGCGAGCTCGCTGCCGACATCGGCAGTCTCGTCCTCACCGACGACGATGCGCGAGAGGATGCCCGTGGCGGGCGAGGGGATCTCGGTGTCCACCTTGTCGGTGGAGACCTCGAGCAGCGGCTCGTCCGCCTCGACCCGCTCGCCCTCCTGCTTGAGCCAGCGCGTGACGGTGCCCTCGGTGACGCTCTCGCCCAGCCGCGGCATGGTGACCGATGTCGGCATTTTCTTCGAACTCCTTAACCGCTTGTAAGCGTGTTCTCGATCAGCTGTGGGCGTGCAGGGGCTTGCCCGCGAGCGCCAGGAAGGCCTCGCCGAGCGCCTCGTTCTGCGTCGGGTGGGCGTGGACCAGCTGGGCGACCTCCGCCGGGAAGGCCTCCCAGTTGTAGATCAGCTGCGCCTCGCCGACGAGCTCGCCCATCCGCGCGCCGACCATGTGCACGCCGACGACCGGGCCGTCCTTCTCCCGGACGAGCTTGACGAAGCCCTGGGTCTTGAGGATCTGGCTCTTGCCGTTGCCGCCCAGGTTGTAGTTGTAGGTCTCGACGTTGTCGGCGCCGAACTTCTCCTTGGCCTTGGCCTCGGTGATGCCGACCGAGGCGACCTCGGGGTCGGAGTAGGTCACGCGGGGGATGCCGGCCTCGTCGATCACGGCCGGGTTGAGGCCCGCGATCTCCTCGGCGACGAAGATGCCCTGCTGGAAGCCGCGGTGCGCGAGCTGCAGGCCGGGCACGATGTCGCCGACCGCGTAGATGTTGCCGACGCCGGTGTGCAGCCGCTCGTTGGTGATGACGAAGCCGCGGTCGAGCGTGACGCCCTGCTCCTCGTAGCCGAGGTTGGCCGTCGTCGGGCCCCGGCCCACGGCCACGAGCAGGATCTCGGCCTCGACGGTCTCGCCGCCGGTCAGGGTGGCCCGCACACCGTTCTCGGTGTGCTCGACCTTCTCGAACGGCTTGCCGACCTTGAAGTTGATCTTCCGCTTGCGGAACGCGCGCTCGACCGCCTTGGAGACCTCCTCGTCCTCGGCGGCCACGAGCCGGGGCAGCGCCTCGAGGATCGTGACGTCGGCGCCGAAGGACTTCCACACGCTGGCGAACTCGACGCCGATGACGCCGCCGCCCAGCACGATCGCCGAGCTCGGCACGCGGTCCAGCTTGAGGGCGTGCTCGCTGGTCAGCACGCGGGTGCCGTCGACCTCGAGGCCCGGCAGCGTCCGCGAGTAGGAGCCGGTCGCCAGGATCACGTTGCGGCCGGTGTAACGCCGGCCGTCGACCTCGACCGTGTCCTGCGCCACGAGCTTGCCGGCGCCCTGCACCACGGTGATCTTGTCCTGCTTGAGCAGGCCCTGCAGGCCCTTGTAGAGCCGGCCGACCACGCCGTCCTTGTAGGCGTTGACCCCGGCCATGTCGATGCCGACCAGGTCGGCCTTGACGCCGAACTGCTCGCTCTCGCGGGTCTGGTCGGCCAGCTCCGCGGCGTGCAGCAGCGCCTTCGTCGGGATGCACCCGCGGTGCAGGCAGGTGCCGCCCAGCTCCGCCTTGTCGATCAGCGCCACGCTCAGACCCAGCTCGGCCGCGCGCAGAGCGGCCGCGTAGCCGCCACTGCCGGCGCCGAGGATCACGATGTCGAAGGTTCCGCCAGGCTGGCTCACGTCTACTCCCAGATCGCGTCGTTGCCTCATGGGTCACATGATGGAAACGGTCACAGCTGTCCTGGCCATCTTGTCACTTGAGGAAGCGCTCAGTGCAGTCAGGTGCCCCACGACACGGACGCCGGGACGTACCCTTGCGGCAGCCGACCCCGCTTCCGCGGACAGAACGAAGGAGTTGCCCGTGGCCTGGTTCCGGCGGCGCAGGCAGCCGTCCCGCCCGGGCGGCCGCACGGTCGATCGCGCCGACCTCGAGCACCTGGCGGAGTTCGTGCGCTCCCGCCGGGGGGTCGAGGCCTTCATCGAGCCCGAGACCACGGTGACCGAGACCACCATCCTCCTCATCGCCCACGACGGCGAGTGGACCCGCCGCCGCATCGGATCGCCCGAGGCGGCCCGCCGTTTCGCCCACGAGCTGGCGATGCCGGTCTACGACATCCGGCTCATGGGCTACCCCCAGCGCATGCGCGACTTCAACGCCCGCCGGAAACGCCGCCCCGCCTGAGCGAGACGCCCGCCAGAAGCGCCGGCCCGCCTGAGCGAGACGCCGGCCGGAAGCGCCGGCCCGCCTAGTCTGTCGCTTTCCGGAGCCTGCCGGGCCGTTTCGGCGCAACCACCGACCCGGGCGGCGGCAGCGTACGGAGGCCGGGACGGCAGCGGCCGGCGCTGCACACCACGGCGGCCCCGGGCTTCGCGGCCGGCCCCGGCACCCGTATTCGGAAAAGCAGCGGCACCGCCCGGGAAGCCGGACGGTGCCGCGGAGGGCGAGCGGGCAATCAGCCGTTCTTCTCGATGTCCTCGATGAGCGCGAGGAAGGTGCGGACCGGGACGCCCGTGCCGCCCTTCGACCAGTAACCGGTCGGCTCCCCGGTGTGGTAGGCCGGGCCCGCCACGTCGATGTGCGCCCACTGCACGCCCTCGGCCACGAACTCGCGCAGGAAGACGCCGCCCTGCAGCATGTGCCCGGCGCGGTCCATGGACGAGTTGACCTGGCTGATGTCGGCGATGTCGGACTCCATGCCCTTGCGCACGTCGTCGGGCAGCGGCATCGGCCACGCGGGCTCGCCGACGCTGTCGCCGGCGACCTTGACGCGCTCGATCGTCTCCGGGGTGCCCATGACGCCGGCGATGCGCTTGCCCAGCGCGACGACCTGGCCGCCGGTGAGCGTGGAGGTCTCGAAGATGTAGTCGGTGCCGTCCTCGCAGGCGCGGGCGATCGCGTCGGCCAGCACCATGCGGCCCTCGGCGTCGGTGTTGAGGACCTCGACGCGCTTGCCGTTGTACATCGTGATGACGTCGCCGGGGCGGTAGGCGGTGCCGGACGGCATGTTCTCGGCCATGGCCAGATAGCCGCTGACGGCCACGCCCGGCTTGAGCGCGGCGACGGCGAGCATCGCGGCACCGACGGCGGCGGCGCCGGCCATGTCGGACTTCATCTCCCACATCCCGGCGGTCGGCTTGATGCTCAGGCCGCCGGTGTCGAAGGTGATGCCCTTGCCGACGAGCGCGACGCGCTTCGGGTTCGCCACGCCGGCGGGGGTGTAGGAGAGCTTGACCAGCCGCGGCGGGGCCTCGGAGCCCTGGCCGACCGCGACGATGCCGCCGTAGCCCCCGGCCTTGAGCTGGTCGAAGTCGAGCACCTCGACCTCCAGGCCGGTGCCCTCGGCGGCCGCGGACACGGCGTCGGCGAACGACGGCGGGCGCAGCTCGTTGGGCACGGTGTTGACCCAGTCGCGGGTGAGGCGCACGACCCGGGCCACGATCTCGGCCCGGGTCACCTCGGCGAGCGCGGCCTCGTCGGCGGCGTCGGCGACGGTCACCGTGATGTTCTTCACCGGGTCGCGGCGGGCCGGCTGCGGCTTGGTCTTGTAGCCCGCGAACTTGTACGACCCGAGCAGCGCACCCTCGAGGATCGCGCGCAGCACGCCGGGCGCGTCGGCGTCGTCGGGCACCGGCAGGGCCAGCGCGACCGACTCGCTGCCGGCCAGCGCGCGCACGGCGGCGCCGGTCGCGCGGCGCAGGGTCTCGGTGCCCGGGGCGGACCCGGACGGCTCGTCGCCCAGGCCGACGGCGACGATCAGCGGCGCGGCGACCGTGCCGAGTGTGGCGAGCTTCGTCACCTCGCCGGGGGCGCCGGTCGCGCCGAGCAGCGCCAGCGTGGCGGTGAGCTTGCCGTCGAACGCGGCGGCGATGCTCTCGGCGCCGGCCGCGGGCAGCAGCGCGCCCGCCTCCTCCGGCTGGCTGTGCAGCCCGATGACGAGGGCGTCGACAGTCAGCTCGGCGGGGTCGCCGTCGGCCAGGCGCAAAGTGGGGGAGGGGTGGGTCACTCGGGCTCTCCGCGGTCACTGGGCCGGAGCTGTCTCGTGGGACGCCCCGGTGGCGTGGTGTGTCCGGCACGGGTCGCGCCGGACACAGGTGGTGTCCCGCCGATGCTAACCACATGCAAGGTCACGGGTAAGTTGCCACTCATGTCCACAGACCTGCTCCGTTCCCCCCTGCACGAGCGCCACAGCGCTCTGGGAGCCAAGTTCGCGGCCTTCGGCGGCTGGGAAATGCCCCTCGAGTACGCGGGCGGCGGTGTCCTGCGCGAGCACGCGTCGGTGCGCGAGGCCGCCGGTGTGTTCGACGTCTCCCACCTCGGCAAGGCCCGGGTCACCGGCCCGGGCGCGGCGGAGTTCGTCAACGCCTGCCTCACCAACGACCTGGGCCGCATCGCGCCGGGCCAGGCGCAGTACACGCTGTGCTGCGACGACGCCTCGGGCGGCGTGGTAGACGACCTGATCGCCTATCTGATCGGGCCCGACGAGGTCTTCCTCATCCCGAACGCCGCCAACACGGCCGAGGTGGTGCGCCGGCTGCAGGCGGCGGCGCCTTCCGCTGTGAAAGTCACGAATGAGCACCAGGATCACGCCGTCCTCGCGGTCCAGGGGCCGCGGTCGCCCGAGATCGTCCAGGCGCTGGGCCTGCCGGTCGAGCACGGTTACATGTCGTTCTCGCCGGCCGTTCTCGACGGCGTCGACCTGATCGTCTGCCGCACCGGTTACACGGGTGAGGTCGGCTACGAGCTGGTCGTCCCGGCCGGCGACGCGGTCCGGGTGTGGGACGCGCTGGTGGCCGCGGGGGTCCAGCCGTGCGGTCTGGGCGCGCGCGACACCTTACGTACGGAGATGGGCTACCCCCTGCACGGCCAGGAGCTCTCCCTCGACATCACGCCGGTCCAGGCCCGCTCGGGATGGGCGGTCGGCTGGTCCAAGCCGGCGTTCTGGGGCCGGGAGGTCCTGACGGCCGAGAAGACGGCGGGGCCCCGGCGCACCCTGCGCGGGCTCGAGCTCACCGGTCGCGGGGTGCCGCGCGGGCACATGCAGGTCTTCGCAGGCGACACCCTCGTGGGCGAGACGACCAGTGGCACGTTTTCGCCGACGAAGAAGGTGGGCATCGCCCTGGCCCTGCTCGACACGGCCGCGTCGCTCAAGGAGGGCGACGAGGTTGAGATCGAGGTGCGGGGGCGCCGGCTGCCCGCGCGGGTCGTGAAGCCGCCGTTCGTGCAGACGTCCGTGAAGTAATTCCGCTTTTCCCGAAATATCGGGACTAGGGGGGCTTACCGTGCGGGCATGTCTGTCCGCCGCCTCACCTTTGCCGCCCTCGCCGCCGCTCTGATCGGCGCCGCCCTGCCCGCCCCGGCGCTCGCCGACATCGAACCGCGCACGTTCACCCTGCGCGTGGTGGCCGGCACCGGCGTCGCGGGCGCGGTGGTGCCCGGCCCGGCCCGGCAGTCGCCGCTCGACCGTCCGCGGGGCGTGGCGGTCGCCCCGGACGGCACCGTCTATGTGACCGGCGCCGACTGCCGGGTCGACAAGATCACGGCCGCCGGGGTGATCAGCGTTGTCGCCGGGACGACCTGCGGCGCCGGGCTGCCCGCGCCGGGGCCGGCGGCGAGTGCCGTGCTCGGTGATTTGAGCGGCGTCGCGTGGTCCGGCGGCAACCTGTACGTGGCGGACCACCAGAACGCCGCGATCTACCGGATCGACGCGGCCGGGCAGCTGACGGTCCTCGCGGGCACGGGCGTCGGGGGTCTCATGACCAACGGGCCGGCCGCCGCGAGCAAGCTGGCCTCGCCGCGGCAGCTGACCGTGGCGAACGGCACCCTCTACGTCGGCGACGAGGGCAACCACCAGGTCGGCGCGATCGACCTGGGCACCGGGCAGCTGACGATCGTCGCCGGGACCGGCAACTACGGCGACACCGTGGCCGGGCAGAACCCCCTCACCACCCCGATCCGCCGGCCGACGGGCGTCGCCGTCGACGCCGCCGGGACCGTCTACTTCTCGGACGTGGAGAAGGGCTCGATCTTCCGGATCGTCGGCGGCCTCACGCAGCTGGTCAAGTCGTCGGTCTCCGCCGAGGCGATCGCCTTCGACACCGACGGCAGCCTCTACACCGCGAACGGCTACGGCTCGGTCCAGTGGGTCGGCGTGACCCCGGCCTCCCTCGGTCAGGCGCCGGTGGTGGCGGGCGACTACGTCAGCGGGCCGGTGACCGAGGGGCCCGCGCTGAGCTCGCACACCCCGGGCGCGGTCGCCCTGGCGTTCGGGCCCGGCCGGACCCTCCATGTGGTGGTGAGCGGCACGAACCAGATCGTCGCGCTGGGCACGCAGTCGGCGCCCGGTGAGCCCGCGCCGCCCACGGCCACGGCCGGTGTGGGCAAGGCCACGATCACCTGGTCCGCGCCGGGCGACGGGGGGTCACCGATCACGTCGTACACGGTCCAGGCCTACGCGGGCAATGTGGCGGTCCCGGGCGCGACCTGCTCGGGCACCGCGCTGACCTGCGAGATCGCGGGGCTGACCCCGGGCACGGCCTACACGTTCCGGGTGTCCGCGACCAACGCGATCGGCACCGGCAACCAGTCGGACCCGTCGGCGCCGGTCACGCCCTCGGCGCCGGTGGTCTACACGCCGCCTGGTGCCCCGGCGGCTCCCACGGCGACGGCGGGCACCTCGTCGATCAATGTGTCGTGGCCGGCCGCTTCCGGGAACGTCGCCGGCTACACGGCCTACGCCACGCCGGGCGGCAACTCGTGCTCGACCTCCGCCCTGACCTGTGTGATCGGCGCAGTCGCGGGCACCAGGTACACCGTCACCGTGGTCGCGCGCGGTCCGGGCGGCTCGTCCGCCCCGTCGCCGGCCTCGAACGCTGTGACGCCGGTCGCCCCAGTGGCGCCGCCGGCCGTGCCCGCCGATGTGCCCGCCACGCTGACCACCGACAAGGGGCCGGTCGCGCTCACCGCGCCGGAGCAGACGATCACCGTCATCGGCACGGGCTTCGCGCCGCACTCGACCGCCCGCGTGACGATCTATTCCGATCCGATCGTGCTGGGTACGGTCACCACCGACGCGCAGGGCGCCTTCGCGCTGCCGGTGACGGTGCCGGCGACGCTGGACGCGGGCGCGCACACGTTC
The DNA here is from genome assembly GCF_030709675.1 of Symbioplanes lichenis. Lineage (GTDB taxonomy): Bacteria > Actinomycetota > Actinomycetes > Mycobacteriales > Micromonosporaceae > Actinoplanes > Actinoplanes lichenis. The sequence goes on along the minus strand of NZ_JAUZQD010000019.1, from coordinate 16,649 downwards.
CTCGCGCTGGGCGTGGACCCGCAGGGCACGACGCGCCGGATGGCGCTGCCGGTCACCGTCGCGCCGACCACGACCGGCAGCTCCGGCAGCGGGGAGACGAGCCAGCAGGCCACGGTGCCGGTGCCGGCGGGCGGTGCGGTCACGCTGCTCGACGCTTCCGGTTCCCCCGTGAGTACGGTCACCGTGGCGCAAGGCACGTACGCCCTGGACGCCACGACGGGCACGATCACGTTCGTCCCCCGGGCGGGCTTCACCGGCCGGGCGACCGCCGTCACCTACCGGCTCACCGACGCGGTCGGTTCCGTGGTCACCGGCCGCTACACCGCCGTCGTCACGGCCGCCGGGAACGAGCCCGAGGGGCCTCAGCCGTCCACCGGCTCGGCGCGCGTGATCGTCGGCCAGCGGGTCGTGACCAATGGTCGCCCGAGTCGCGCCACGATGACGGCCACTGCCACGTTCAGCAGCGCGGTCCGGGGGCGGAACACCGTGCTGTTGTGGAGCACGGTGTCCGGGCGACGGCTCACGCTCGGGCGCGGGGCTGTCGTGACGACCACGGCTTCCCGGCGGGTGGTGGTGCCGGTGACGCTGAACGCGGCGGGGCGGGCGCTGGCCGCGCGACCGGGCGGGTATCCGGTCGCGGTGGCGATCACCACGGTGCCTTCGAGCGGGCGGACTTTGCGCGCTTCCAGTCGTACGCACCTGGTGCTCAGCTCCTTCACGCTGCCGCGCGCGGTCTCCTTCGCCTCGGGCTCGACGGCTATCGGCACGGCCCAGGCGCGGTACCTCGCCGGGGTGCGCCGGCAGCTGGCCGGGGTGCGGACTGTCACGTGCACCGGCTACACCGACGACCGCGGGTCCCGGGCCGCCGGGCTCGTGCTGGGACGGAAGCGGGCGCGGGCGGTGTGCTCGTCGGTCTCGGCGGGGCTCGGGGTGCGTACCGTGGTGGTCAGCAAGGGGCAGGCCAACCCGGCGGCTAGCAACAAGACCGCGGCCGGGATGGCTCGGAACCGGCGGGCCGACATCACGCTGACCTACTGAGCGGCTAGCGCCAACGCCACCAGCATGAGGGTGGTGGCGAGTTCGACGCCCGCGCCGATGAGGTCGCCGGTCATGCCGCCGAAGCGGGCCACGGCCCGGCGGAGCTGGACGACGATCGCCAGGGCGGTCAGGGCGACGAAGAGTGGGCCGAGCCAGGGGAAGGCCGGCACCGCGGGCACGGCGACGGCCATGGTCAGCAGGAGCATCAGGGCTACGCGCCAGGGGGCGACCGTGCCGGCGACCAGTGCGCCGAGGCCGTCGGCGCGGGCGGCCGGGACGCCGCGGCGGCAGATGAGGGTGACGGCGAGGCGGCCGGTGGTCCAGGCGGCGACGATGGCCCAGGGGCCGAGCTGGGCGACGGCTGCCGTCTGGAGCAGCAGCGTGAGGACGATGCCCGCCACCCCGAACGGCCCGATGTCCGACTTTTTCATGATTTCCAGGGCGGCTTCGCCGCGGCGGTAGGAGCCAAGGGCGTCGAGCGTGTCGGCCAGACCGTCCAGGTGCAGGCCGCGGGTGAGCAGAACGCCCAGGGTGACCGTGACGGCCGCGCCGAGCAGGCCGGCGGGCAGCAGCTCGTGCACTCCGGCCAGGACCAGGCCGAGCAGCGCGCCGACCAGGGGAGCGAGGGTCATCGCCCCGGCGGCGACCGTGCGGTCGATGCGGCCGCCGCGCAGGGGCAGGACCGTCAGCGTCGTGAAGGCCAGCCGCAGGGCGTCAGACACTCGCGGGGCCGGGACCGTCCGGCTCGGGCTCCACGAAGCCGGCGTCGTCGTCCAGGCCGCCGTCGCCGGGCTCCGCCAGCAGCGCGGGGTGGACGGGCAGGGCACCCGCGAGGGCGATCGCGGTGCGCAGCAGGGGGAGCGCGGCCAGCGCGTTGGCGCCCTCGCCGAGGTCGAGGCCGAGCTCGAGCACCGGGGTCAGGCCGAGCACGTCGGCGCCCTGCCGGACCAGCGCGAGCTTGCCCGCGTCGGGGAGCAGGGCCCAGTGCCGGCTCTGCGCGCCCAGGTCCCGCGCGATCAGCCCGGCGGCGATGCCCACCGGACCGTCGACCAGCACCGGCAGCTTCACGGCGGCCGCGCCCAGCAGCACGCCGGCCGCCACGGCGAGGTCGGCGCCGCCGAGCTGGGCGAGCAGGTCCTTGGCGCCGCGCGGTTCCTGGCGGATGCGGTGCATCGCGTCGCGGACAGCGGCGCAGCGGCGCATCCACGCCTCGTCGTCGTAGAAGCCGCCGGGCACGAGCACCCGGGGGAGCACCGCCACCGGCTCGGCGCCCGTGGTCGCGGCGAGGACGGCGGTGGCCGCGGCGTCCGTACCCGTGCCGCAGGCGGCGATGACCAGGACCTCGCGCCCGTCCGCGGCGGCCTGCGCGGCCAGGCTCCACCCCTGGCGCAGCGCGGCGTCGACGGCCTCGGCGGTCAGCACCGGGCCGTCCTCCATCGCGCCGCTCTCCGGTACGCGCACCACGGCCAGATCCGCTCCGGCACTCCCCGCGAGCCGGGCCAGCGCGCCCTCCCCGGCCTCCGCCTGCGCGGCCCGGCGCTCGGCCTCCGCGGGGTCGCTGCCGCTCGCCGCACCGCCCGTGTGGTGACCATTGATCAACAGCACCCGGACCGGTCCCCAGGCGCGCGGGGTTGCCGTGCCCTGCGTCGCCGCGGCGAACTCGACGGCTTCGAGCAACGCGCCGACGCCGGTGCCGGGCAGGTCGAGCCGGACCAGGCGGTCGCGGGCGTCGGGGCCGGCGTCGCTGTCCGGCAGCGGCAGGTCCATGCCCGGCTCGATCTCCGGGACGTCGTCGCCGGTCGCCGCGACGGCAACGATGCCGGGGCGTTCCGCGGCCGTCGCCTCCGTGAGCGGCTGGGCCGTCACTGCCGCGCTGACTGCCGCCGGCGGCTCGACCGTGGCGCTTTCCTCGACCTGGACATCCGTCGCGATGCCGGGCTCGTCGCTCTTGCTGTCCTCGGCCTGGACATCGGTCACGATGCCGGGCTCGTCCGGTGACGTCTTGAGCCAGGCGGGGCGGCCGGCGACGACGAGGACCACGCGATCGCAGGCGTCGGCGAGCGCCTGGTTGGCCGTACCGACCGCGTCAGCGAAAGCGCGACCGAGCGGCGTCTGCGGGACCAGCGACAGCCCGACCTCGGGGCTGACCAGCACGACCCGGCCGGCGCAGGTGCGGACGGCGTCGGCCAGCGCGGTGACCGTCGCCACGTCGTCGTTGGGCTGGTTCGCGGGGTCGAGCAGGGCGGCCACCCAGCCGCCCAGGTCGTCGATCAGCAGCGTGTCGTCCGGCTTGGCCTCCGTGAGCAGGGCCGTCAGCCGGGCCGGGTCGGCGCCGGTCTCCTCGGTGCTCCACGCCTGCGGGCGGCGGCGCTGGTGGGCCTCGATGCGGGCCAGCCACTCGGGGTCGTCCTGGCCGCCGGCCGCCGTCGCGACATAGCGGACCGCGGGCGCGTCGGCGACCAGGGCCTCGGCGAACGCGGACTTCCCCGACCGGATCCCGCCGAGCACCAGAACCGAATTCCACGACATGACCCGTACCTTAGAGCGGTCATGGTCGTTGCCGTGGCGCACCCCGCCCGCGCGCCCGCACGGGCGCGTCGCGCCGCACACCGTAGGGTGGGACGAAAGCTCATTCGAGGAGGGCGACAGCACATGCCGTGGAGTTGGCGGTACGAGGGCGTCGACGGGCAGCCGGTGGCCGGTCCCCAGGAGTCGTTCAGCAGCCAGGCCGACGCCGAGTCGTGGCTGGGTCAGGTCCACCGGGACCTCACGGCCGCCGGTGTCACCCAGGTCAGCCTCGTCGAGGACGACCGGGTCGACTACAAGATGAGTCTGCTGCCGGGCGAGTGAGCAGCAGCTTCCAGGTGAGCCGCGGGGCGCCCCGGAGCGCCTTCCTGCCGAGCCCGATCTTCGTCGGCATCGTCGCGCTGGTCCTGGTCAGCGGGTGGATGACGTGGACCGGCTTCGGCAACATCCGCGTCGACGTCTTCCTGCTCGTCATCTCCGGGTGGATCCTGTCGCTCTGCCTGCACGAGTACGCGCACGCTGTGATCGCCTACTTCTCCGGCGACCGGGGCGTGGCCGACCGGGGCTACCTGCGCCTCAACCCGCTCAAGTACACGCATCCGGTGCTCAGCATCGTGCTCCCCCTGATCGCGGTGGTGCTCGGCGGCATCGGCCTGCCCGGCGGCGCGGTGTGGGTCGATCACGCGCACATCCGCAACAAGGTCAAGGAGTCGCTGATCAGCGCGGCCGGGCCGGGCACCAACGTGCTCTTCGCCCTGCTGCTGGCGATCCCGTTCTGGTTCGGGGCCGCCGACGACGCGCTGGTGATCAGCGGCGGGACGGCGGCGCTCGGCCCGCACGGCGAGTTCTGGCTGGGCCTCGCGGCGCTGGGCTTCCTCCAGGTCACCGCGAGCCTGCTCAACTTCCTGCCGGTGCCCGGGCTCGACGGCGGCAACATGCTGCGGCCCTGGCTCAGCCCGGCCTACCAGCGGGCGTACGACCTCTTCGCGCCGTACGGCTTCCTGCTGCTCTTCGTCCTGCTCTGGCAGTCGCGGATCAACGTCATCTTCTTCGACGTGGTCGACTGGCTGTGCGCGCTGATCGGGATCCCGGGGGATCTCGGGCAGGTCGGGCTGGCGTTCATGCGCTTCTGGAGCTAGTTGGTTGTCAGGGGGTCCCGGCGCGGGACCCCCTGCACGCTCACGGACGCTGGGCCGGGCTCACCGTCTTGGCCGGGTCACGCTCGGCGATGCCGCCCACGACGCCCTCGATGGCCTTCATCAGGTCGTCGTCCAGCTTGACGCCGGCCGCCTTCGCGTTGTCGAAGACCTGCTCCGGGCGCGAGGCGCCGACGATCGCCGCCGAGACGTTCTCGTTCTGCAGCACCCACGCCACGGCGAGCTGGGCCATCGACAGCCCGGCCTGCTCCGCCAGCGGCTTGAGCTGCTGCACGGTCGTGAGCATCTCGTCGCTCATGTAGCGCTGGATGATCTGCGAGTTCGACTCGGCGCGGGAGCCGGCCGGCGGCTGCTTTCCCGGCTCGTACTTGCCGGACAGCACGCCCTGCGCGATCGGCGAGAAGACCACCTGGCCGACGCCCAGCTCGATGCTGGTCGGCACGACCTCGGCCTCGATGACCCGCCAGAGCATCGAGTACTGCGGCTGGTTGGACACGAACGGGATCTTCAGGTCCTGGGCCAGCTCCCAGCCGGCCCGGATCTGGTCGGCGGTCCACTCGGAGACGCCGATGTAGTGCGCCTTGCCGCTGTGCACGACGTCGGCGAACGTCTGCATCGTCTCCTCGAGCGGCGTCTCGTAGTCGTAGCGGTGCGCCTGGTAGACGTCGACGTAGTCGGTCTGCAGCCGGCGCAGCGAGCCGTTGATCGACTCCTGGATGTGCTTGCGGGACAGGCCACGGTCGTTGCGCCCCGGCCCGGTCGGCCAGAACACCTTCGTGAAGATCTCCAGCCCCTCGCGGCGCTCGCCCTTGAGCGCGCGGCCCAGGACTTCCTCGGCCTTCGTGCCCGCGTACGTGTCCGCGGTGTCGAACGTGGTGATGCCCACCTCGAGGGCGGCGCGCACACAGGCGTGGGCGGCGTCCTCCTCGACCTGCGAGCCGTGGGTGATCCAGTTGCCGTACGCGATCTCGCTGATCATGAGGCCCGACCGGCCCAGGTGACGATATTCCATGGACCGGAGGCTACCCGCCGGTTCCTTCACAAAACGCTGGGCCGGACCGGGCGCGTTTTTACGCGTCCTTCGCGCGTTTCTGTGCGTCCCTCTACAGGACGGGCCGCGTCTCCGCGCGCCGCCGCTCGATCTCCCGCGCCACGTCGGCGGGGTCGGTGTGACCGGTTTCGATCAGCGGCTCGCCCCGGCGGTCCAGGGCCCCCCACCGCCCGTCGGCATCTGCCACGACGAAGGCCACCGGGTGGATGAGCAGCTTCGCATGCACCGGAGGTACGACCACCTGGCCGGCCGCGTCGACCACGCCGACCCCGTCCCCGGCGTCCACGACGGCCAGCCCCTCCTCGGTGAACCCGTCCACCGGGCCCCCGCCGGTCAGCACCGTCGCGAACCCCTGGTAGCGCGGCGCCACCACGATCCGCCCGTGCCGGTCGACGGCGCCCCAGCCGCCGCGGCGTACCGGAGCCACACCCCGCCGGAACGGCCGCACCTCGTCGAACCCGCCCGGCACGAGCACCCGGTTGTGCCAGTCGACCGCGATCCAGCCGCCCTCGTCCTCCCGCGACACCCAGGCCAGCCCGTCCGAGAACGGCCCCACCTGCCGGTACGCCGACGTGTCATCGATCAGCAGCGCGCCCGACTCGTCGATCAGCTCCCACGCGTCCGCGCCGGGCTTCTTCACCCAGGCGACACCCTCGGCGAAAGTCTTCGCCTCCGCGTAGAGGGCCGGCACGACGAGGTCACCGTTGCTGTCCGCGTACCCGTGCAGCCCGGTCTCGTGGTCCGCCGACGGCTGCGGCGGGCGACTCTGCTGCAGAATCTCCTCCGGCGACCGCGGATACGGCCCCCACCCGGTCTCCTGCACGCGCGCCATCACGGCGTCGAGCGCGGCGCCCGTACGGGCAACAAGCTCGGGATCCTCCACCCGGCGCAACTCGAGCGCCCGCTCGAAGTGGTTGCACGCCTCGAGATAACGCCCCTGCTCGTAACACGACCGGCCGGCGTTCACATGCATCTCGGCCCGCAGCCGCGCGGGCAGCTCCACCGAGTTCGCCTCCGCGTAGAGCCGATCCGCCTCCGCGAAGTCACCCCGCCAATGCTGCACCCCGGCGACCCGCGCCTGCACCAGCGCGGTCAACTCCAGCTCCCCGGCCGCCTCCGCGTGCCGCAGCGCCTCCCGCCCGTCCGCGAGCGCCCGCCCGAACTCCCCGAGCAGCCGGCTCGTCACCGCCCGCAGGCTGAGCAGCCGGGCCCGGATCGCATCCCGCTCGGCGTACTCCAGGCGGTCACTCAACCGGTCCCGCAGACCCAGCAGCAGGTCCGGGTCATCGGCCCGCTCCCGCAGCGTGACCGGATCGACCACCCACGCGTACGCCGAGAGCACCTCCTCAGGATCCGCCCGCCGCCGCTCGACCTCGACGACGGGCTCAGGGGCCGGCGCCACCGAGAGAACCGGCAGCTGCACCGAGGGTGCCCGCACCGCCTCTACGGTCCTGGCCTCGGTGCTTGCGGGCGCCTCCCTCACGTCGTCCACCGGCGTCTCCACGGCCTCGTCGCCCGCAGCCGGCGCTTCCGCAGCCGCCTCGCCCGCGTCGTCCTCGGCGCGCCGCTCCTCTGCCTGCCCTTCCTCTGCCTGCCCTTCCTCGGCGTGTGCTGCCTCGGCGGGCTCTTCCTCGGACAGCTCTTCCTCGGTGTGCGCTGTCTCGGTGTGCGCTGTCTCGGTGTGCGGTGTCTCGGTGTGCGGTGTCTCGGCGGACTTCTTCGCGGCGGGCTCTTCCTCGGCGTCCGCTGTCTCGGCGGGCTCTTCCTGGGCGGGCTCGTCCTCGGCCCCCTGCTCGTCTCGCGCCGGCGTCTCCTCTGCGCGCTCCTCCTCCGCCGCGAAGTCACCCTCCGCAACGTCGCCCAGGTCCGAGCCGCCCTCGACCTCCGCAACAGCCTCGACCGGCCCGCGGCCCACCCCGCCATCGTCGGGCGCGTCATCCTCGACCGGCTTGATCGCTTCAACCGCCTCGACGGCCTCGACCGGCCCAACCGCGTCGACCGGCTCGATGACCTCGACCCGCTCGACCGGCGCCGCGCCCTCGACCTGCTGGACCGGCGCCGCGGTTTCAACCTGCTCGACCGGCGCCGCGGCGTCGACCTGCTCAGCCTCGACCGACTCCGCAGCCTCGACCTGCTCAGGCTCGACCTGATCGCCAACCTCGACCGGCTCTTCAACGTCGCCCGGCTCAATTGCGACCGGCTCTTCAACCTCGACCGGCTCCTCGGTCTCGACGACGTCAACGCGCTCGGCGGCCTCAATCGCCTCGACCGCCTCGACCGCCTCGACCGGCTCAACCGCCTCGACCGGCTCCGGGTCCCTGACGCCGTCATCGAGTTCGTCGTCCCCGACCGCCTCGGTCCGCACTCCGTCCGCCGTGACATCGAGACTCCGCTCGTCCGCGGCAACGTCGACAGGCTGCTCCTCCTCCGACGTCGCTGCGCGGGGCTCTTCCTCCGAGACCACTGCGACGGGCTGCTCGTCCGATGGCGCCGCGCCGGCCTGCTCCTCGTCCGATGTCGCTGCGGCGGGCCGTTCCTCCTCCGGCGTCGCTGCGGCGGGTTGCTCGTCCTCCGGCGTCGCCGCGACGAGTTCTTCCTCCGAAGGCGGTGCAACAGGCTCTTCCGGCGCCGAAGTGCCGACCGTGGCCAGCGCGTTCTCCCCGGTCCCGAAGAACCAGTCGACCCGCTTGGGCACATCCGGACTGACCGGCGCAACCGGCAGCACAGCCTCCGGCGCCGGCGAAACGGGCAACGAGTCGGGATCAGCCGTAGCCGCCCCCAGCCCACTCATCTTGAGCAGCCACCCGAGCCCGCGCTCCTCCTCGTCCCCGGCATTCTCCTCCGCAGCGCCGCCGGCGGGCTGACCCGCCTGCGCCGCACTGCCGGCGGGCTGACCCGCCTGCGCCGCACTGCCGGCGGGCTGACCCGCCTGCGCCGCACTGCCGACGGGCTCACCGGCCTCCGCTGCACTGCCGACGGGCTCGACTGCCTTCGCCGCACCAGCCGACGGCTCTTGGCCGGCCGAGGGCATTTCGCTCGGAAGCTCGGTGATCGCCGTGTCCTCCAGCGATCCGGTGCCCGCGTTCCCCACCGGCCCGGCCGTCGTGCTTCGCCGCGGGTCCGCGTCCGTCGCAGTTTCGGGAGAGTCAGCCGTCGAGCTGTCCGGCAGCCTGGCCGCTGTGTCCTCGGGCAGCTCCGTGACGGCGGTGTCCTCGAGCGAAGAACCGTCTCCGCCCACCGGCGCACCGGACGAACCGGCCACCTCGGACACAGCACCATGATGTCCGGTCCCCGCAGCCGGCGAACCCGGATACAAGGGGCCACCAGCCGCAGGCGTCTGCCGCTCGCCGGTTGCCGGGGGAGTGGCCGACACAGGCGCCGAGGCGGGAGAGGCAGGCGACGCGGACGCAGGCGCGATCGGGCTGACCGACGGCGGAGCGGGAGCGGCGGCCGCTGACGTGGGGGCAGGCGCGGAGGAGGTCGGGACTTCCTGGGGCGGCGCGGGCAGGCGGGTCTCGGTCGGCGGCTCGATGTCGCGTGCTCGGGGTGCGCCGACTCCTGCCTGCGGCGCGAACGATGCGGGTGAACCCTCCGGTCGCTGCTGCGCGAACGGCGGTGTGACCGGACCCTGCGGCGCGAACGGCGGTGTGACCGGACCCTGCGGCGCGAACGGCGTGGCGGCCGGGGCCTGCTGCGTGGCCGCCGGGCCTTGGGACGCGAACGGCGTGGCGGCCGGGACCTGCTGCGTGGCCGCCGGGCCTTGGGACGCGAACGGCGTGGCCGCCGGGCCCTGCTGCGTGACCGGCGGTGCTGTCGGCGCCTGCTGGGCGAACGGCTGCGGCGGGCGGCGGAACTCCGGGCCGGCGTGGCGCGGATCCGGGCTCACGGGGCGTGACTCGGGGCCGGCGACACGGGGATCCGGGCCGGCGAGGCGGGGGTCGGGTCCGGCGTGGCGCGGGTCCGGTGCGTTGTGGCGGGTGTCCGGGCCCTGCTGCCAGCCGGGCTGGGCAGGCTGACGGTGGTCCTGCGGCGCGGGCCGGGAGCCCGGCTGGCCGTGGCGGGAGTCGATCGGGCCCTGCCGACCCTGTTGCGGGTCGATCGGGCCCTGCCGACCCTGTTGCGGGTCGGTCGGGCCGGGTCGGAGCGGCCGCGAGTCGATCGGGCCGGGCTGGTGCGGCGGGGACTGGGGTCGCTGCTGGCCCCAGGGCGGCTGCTGGGTCCGGGGCTGGTCCCACTGTCCCTGCGGTTCGTCCCAGCGGGAAGCCTGCGACGACCGCCCGGACTGCTCCCAGGAAGTGGGCTGCGGCTGGTCCCAGGCCGGGGGAGCAGACTGCTCATGAGCAGGCGGACGGCCGTAAGACGGGCGCTGCTGCTCGTAACCCGGGCGCGACTGCGGCGGGCGCGGCTGCTGGTAGGGCGCGGCAGCCCCCGGCCCGGGAATCCCGGACGTGGAGCCACCCGGCGGGTAGGGACCCGGCTGCTGCGAACCGGGCGGATAGGACCCCGGCGGCTGGGAAACCGGCGGATAGGTCCCGGGCTGCTGCGGGCCCGGCGGGTAGGGACCAGGCTGCTGGGGACCGGGCTGCGCTGAGCCCGGTCCACCGGCCTGGCGGTAGGGCGGCTCGGGCAGCCGGTCCGGCAGCGGCACAGGCCGGTTCCACGAGGGCTGCCCACCGCCGGCCGGGCCGCCGAAGCCCTGGCCGCCCCGGCCCGGGCCCTCCCACGAGGGCGGCGGCTGCGGGGGACGGCCGACCGAGGCTCGGCCCGACGCGGGGGACACCGGGCGGGCGCCACGGCCCGGCGCGCCCGAGACAGGGCCGCCGGCGTATCCGGCGCCCGAGACCGGCGGGACGGCGCGGCCCGAGGCGGGCGGGCCGGAGATCGGCATGCCTTCGTAAGGTGCGCCCGAGGTGGGGGCGCCGAAGGAGGCGCCATAGGACGGGGCGCCGGACGTCGGGGCGCCGAAAGACGGTGGGGACGAGGCCTGGGCGATGGTCTTGAAGTCGGCGTCCCAGGCAGCCGCGGCCGACGCGGCGGCCGAGGCGTCGTAGACCGGGTGGTGGACGGCGCGGCGGCGGCCCGGGTCGCCCGGGTAGCGCTGGCCCGGGAGGGGTTCCCATTCCCAGGTGATCTCGTAGACCCAGGCGGGCTCGTCCTCCCAGCCGCCGTACGGATAGCCGCCCTGCGAGCTCCAGCCGTTCATCGGGCACCTGGGCAGGTACCGGACAGGAGGCTACTGAGCGTCACGACGATCCGCCTTGTCGAAATTGCATGGTGGCGTCGCGGAGCGCCGGGTAGTGTCGCCGGGCTCCGCTGCGGGGTGCGTGAAAGGAGATTAACGGCGTGGACCTGCCCGACGCCAGGGTGCCCCTGCTCTCACGAGTCCAACCGTTACGCGAGTGGGTCACTACGTTCGGTGCCCTCTCGTGGTCGGGTTTCCGGCGTTACATGTCCTACCGGCAGGCGACCATAGCCGGATCGTTCACCAATATCGTCTTCGGGTTCCTCCGGTGTTACGTGTTGCTCGCGGTGGCGGCCGGCGCGGCGGGGCAGCAGGCGGCCGGGTACGACGCGCGACAGCTGGTGTCGTACGTCTGGGTGGGTCAGGGTCTTTTCGCCGTGATCCTGCTGTGGGGCTGGACCGAGCTGGCCGAGCGGATCCGCACCGGCGAGGTGACGGCCGACCTGCTCCGGCCGGTCCACCCCGTGACCAGCTATCTCGCCGCTGACCTGGGCCGGGCCCTGCACGCGCTGATCTTCCGCTTCCTGCCGCCCCTCGCGGCGGGTGCGCTTTTCTTCGATCTGTACGTCCCCCAGCGCTGGTTCACCGTCCCCCTCTTCGCCGTCTCGATCGTCCTGGCGACCGTCGCGTCGTTCCTGCTGCGTTTCCTGGTCAACGCCAGTGCCTACTGGCTGCACGACGCGCGCGGACCGATGACGTTCTGGACACTCTCGTCCGGTGTGCTGGTCGGCCTCTACTTCCCGCTCCGTTTTCTCCCCGATTGGCTGACCGTTGTCCTCTACGTGGCGACCCCGTTCCCCGGGCTCATGCAGACGCCGGCGGACGTGCTCGTCGAGCGGGACCCCGTACCGCTGCAGTGGGGTCTCGTGGGGTTGCAGTTGATCTGGGTGTTCCTGCTGCTCGGGCTGGCGCGGCTGGTCCAGCACCGGGCGCAGCGGCGACTGGTGGCACAGGGTGGCTGACACGAACCCGTACGTCGCCCTGGCCCGCGCGCAGTGGCGGTCGGTCTTCTCCTATCGGACCTCCTTCGTGGTCGACCTGGTGAGCAACATCCTCTCGTCGGCGCTCGACGTGCTGACCGTGCTCGTATTGTTCCGCGCCACCCGGACCGTCGGCGGATTCACCCTTCCGGAGGGGCTGTTGGTTGTCAGCCTCTCGTCGCTGTCGTTCGCGCTGGCCGACTTCGTAGTGGGTAACGTCGATCACCTCAAGACCTACGTGCGGAACGGCACCCTGGACGCTGTCCTCGTCCGGCCCCTGCGCGCGCTGCCTCAGCTGCTGCTCATGGACTTGCCGATCCGCAAGGCGCTGCGACTGCTCGTCGGCCTCGGCGCATTGATCGTGGCGCTCAACCTGAACGACATCCCGTGGGACACGTCACGCGTCGTGCTCGTCGTCACCGCTCCCGCTGCCGGCGCCGTGCTTTTCGGGGCGATCTTCGTGATCAGTGCGAGTACCGCGTTCTGGTGGATCGACTCGGGCGAGGTCGGAAGCGCGTTCACGTACGGCGGGCGGGACTTCACGTCGTACCCCGTGCCGGTCTACTCCGGTTGGTTCCGGGCGCTGTTCGCGTACGCGCTGGGCTTCGGTTTTGTGGCCTACCAGCCGGCGGTGACGCTGCTGGGCCGCGCGGACCCGCTCGGTCTGCCCGCCTGGGCGGGCTTCCTGTCGCCGCTGCTCGCGCTGCTCATGACCGGCGTGGCGGCCCTGGTGTGGCGGGCCGGCATCAAGCACTACCGGAGTACGGGATCCTGAGGGGGAAGCGTGACCAGCGTCATCGACATGCGGGGCCTGCGCAAGGACTTCACGGTACGCGTCCGCAAGGGTGCCCTCCGTCGCGAGAAACGCACGGTGGCGGCCGTGGACGGCGTCGACCTGAGCATCGCCCGGGGCGAGATGGTCGGTTACATCGGCCCGAACGGCGCCGGCAAGTCGACCACGCTCAAGATGCTGACCGGCGTCCTGACCCCGTCCGCGGGCGAGGTGTCGGTCTGCGGCCTCACGCCGGTGCCGCAGCGCACCCGCCTCGCCCTGCGGATCGGGGTCGTTTTCGGCCAGCGCTCGCAGCTGTGGTGGGACCTGCCGCTGCGCGAGTCGTTCACGCTGCTGCGGCACATCTACCGCGTTCCGGCCGCTGATCACGCCGCCCGCCTGCGGCGCTGCCGGGATCTGCTCGGCCTGGACGAGTTCCTGGACACCCCGGTTCGCCAGCTGTCCCTGGGGCAGCGGATGCGCGGCGAGCTGACCGCGGCGCTGCTGCACGGCCCCGAAGTGCTGTTTCTCGACGAGCCGACCATCGGGCTGGACGTGGTGAGCAAGCAGGCGGTCCGTGGCTTCCTCGCCGAGCTGGGCGCGGGCGGCGACGTCACGCTGGTCCTCACCACGCATGACCTGGCCGACATCGAGCGCCTCTGCCGCCGCCTGGTGGTGATCGATCACGGTCACGTGGTGCACGACGGGACGATCGAGGACCTGCATTCCCGGTACGGCTCCCGCCGCCGCCTGGTCGCGGACCTCGACGCGCCGTTGCCGTCCGGATTTGCCGTCCCGGGCGCCGACCTGGTGACCACCGCGGCGGACGGGCATCGGGTCACCTTCGACCTGGTCTCCTCGTCGGCCGGGGCGGTCGCCGCCGCGCTCGCCGCCGTGGGCCTGCGCGACCTGTCGCTCCAGGAGCCGGACATCGAGGACGTGGTGGCCCGCCTCTACCGGTACTCCTCGACCAGCACCGCCCACGTCCCCGGGGCCAGCGCCTCGTAGTGGTGCGGCACATCACCCGGGAACGACGCGTAGTCGCCCGGGGCCAGCTCGGCGGTCTCGCCGGCCGGGCCCGTCCGGAGCAGGCCGGCCGCGACGACGATGTGCTCGACCGTGCCCGGGATGTGTGCCTCGGCCTCCCGGGGCGATCCCGGCTCGAGCTCGAGGACATAGAGGTCACGCCGCGCCTGCGGAGCCCCCGTCGCCAGCACCCGGGCCACGAAGTCGGCGCGGTCGGCGTGCAGCCGCGTCTGCTCGGCCGCGCGGATCACCCGCACGGCCGGCGTGGGCGGTTCGACCAGCTTGCTGAAGGGTACGCCCAGAGCCACCCCGAGTGACCACAGCGTCTCGATGCTCGGGTTGCCCGTGGCGTTCTCGAGCTGGGAGAGCGTGGACTTGGCGATGCCCGCGCGCCGGGCCAGCTCGGCGAGCGAGATGCCCGCGCGTTCCCGCTCGCGGCGCAGGGCCGTGGCGATGGTGGCGAGCGGCGGCGCGGACTGATCCATGTTCACTCCGTCGGTCGGGTCGTTCGGTTTGACGAACGGCGGCGGCTCCGTTCATTATTTTGAACCATGCGTACGTCCAAGCGAACACCGCCTCGGGACAGCGCCCTGCTCCGCGACGCGGCCGCCATCGCCGCCGCCATGATCGCGGTCGGCGGCTCGTTCGGGGCGATCGCTGTGGCGTACGGGCTCCCGCTGTGGGTGCCTTTCGCCATGTCGACCCTCGTCTTCGCCGGAGGCGCCCAGTTCCTCGCGGCTGGTCTGCTGGCGGCGGGCAACCCCGTGGCGGCCGTGCTCGCGGGTCTGCTGCTCAACGCCCGGCACCTGCCGTTCGGCATGGCGGTCGCGTCCACGATCGGCCCCCGCTGGCGCGACCGGCTGCTCGGCAGTCACCTGATGACCGACGAGACGGTGGCCTTCACGCTGCGCGAAGAGGACCCCGGCCGGCGCCGCCGCACGTACTGGATGATCGGCCTGACGCTCTTCACCTCGTGGAACATCGGCACCGCGCTGGGCGTCCTCATCGGCACGGCGGCGGGGGATCCGGACGTGCTGGGGCTGGACGCGGCGTTCCCGGCCGGGCTGATCGCGCTGATCCTGCCGTCGCTGCAGGACCGGGCCACGCGGGCGGCGGCGCTGACCGGGGCGGGGCTCGCGGTCGTACTGACGCCGGTGCTGCCCGCGGGGTTGCCGGTGTTGTGCGCGCTGCTCGGGCTGCTGGTGCTGTTCCTGCCGCGCTTCGCCGGCGTCCAAGGTGGGAGTGACTCGTGACACTGCTGGTGGCGATTCTCGTGCTGGGCGCCGGGACTTACACGATGCGGCTGAGCGGCGTGCTGCTGCGCGACCGGCTGGAGCTGTCGGAGCCGGTCCAGCGCCTGCTGCCCATGGCGGCGACCACGCTGCTCGCGGCGCTGGCCACCACGGCGGCGCTCATGGAGAGTGCGGCTTTCGCGGGGCTGGCGCGGCCTCTGGGCGTACTCGTGGGGGCGGTGCTGGCCGCCCGCCGTGCGCCCTTCGTCGTGGTGGTCGTGGCCGCTGCGGCGACCGCCGCCCTGCTCCGCCTGGCCGGAGTCCAGTAGCGGCTGGGGGCGCCGTTCACGCTTGGCTCTGCTCCGCTTGGCCAAAGTCCTGTAGCAGCGGGTTCGCCTCAAGGCCGCGCCGTCCACGCTCGGCCGGTGCGTCGCAGCCTGTGTCGGCGGCGCGCTCGGCTCGGCGGTGCGCGGCTCGGCGCGGCGCTCAGCTCGACTCGTGCGCGGCGCGGCGCGGCGGTCGGTCCGGCGGTGCGTGGCGCTCGGCTCGGCTCGTGCGCGGCGCCGGGTCAGATCTTGGCGCCGAACTCCACCTGCGGCTTGGGCACGCGCATCCGGCGGAACGAGATGCCGCGCATGATCCCGTAGAGGTAGAGCGACCCCATCCGCTCCTTCGAGTCCGGGAAGCGCTCGGTCACGAGCTTCTTGATCCGGCGCGAGATGAGGAAACTGTCGACGATGACGCTGATCGCGAGCAGCGCCCACAGCAGGTTGGCGGCCAGCTGCACCTGGATCGGCATGTTGCCGAGCGAGCCGATGAACACGAGGATCGCGCCGCCGAAGAACCAGGTGCCGGCCGTACGCCGGGAATCGACGATGTCCCGCACCAGCTTGCGCTCGGGGCCGCGGTCGCGGGCGAGCAGGTAACGCTCGTCACCGGCCCGCATGCCGGCCTGGGCCTCGGCCCGCTCGACCCGCTGGCGCTCGCGCATCGACTTGTACGCCTCGCGACGGTTGGCCGGCGCGGCGGCGGTGTCGTGGCGGCGCTGGCTGCTCTGCCGCTTGGGCGTCTGCTGGCCGAGTTCCTCCTTCGAGGGCGTGTAACCCTTGCGCACCGGCTCGGAGGCACGGTCGGGCTCGGTCACCGTGGCGGTGGAGTCGGCGACGAGATCGGCGGACTTGCGGCGAAACAGCGAGGACACCCCCGCAGCGTAGCCAAGTCAGGTCACAAATCCGAAACCGCGCCGCCTCGTGGTGCCCCGGGCCGCCCGCCCCGGAGTCTGTCCTGCCGATCAAGCGGCGCCGAGGCGAGGTCCGCACTCGCATCGCACAAGTCGGCCCGTCGCCCTACTTCTCCCTGACCCGCCCGCCCTTGGGGGCTCCCCCGCTGGACAGTGTGACGGAGAGGCGGGCACTCGTGCGGGCGCCCTGTGGACAACTCCCAGCTGTGGACAACGCCGGCGATCTTCGGCCGGGCGGGTGGACGAAACCCCGGCAACTCGCTGCCTGAGCGCATGGACAACGCTCGCCCCGGAAAACGCGGCGGGGGGGGGGGGGGGGGGGGTGGCCCCCCCGCCCCGCCCGGGGGGGGGGGGGGGGGGGGGGGGGCGCGGGGGGGGCGCCCCC
>NZ_JAUZQD010000018.1 GCF_030709675.1 Symbioplanes lichenis | reverse complement strand
GGATGCCGGGTCAGACAGTCCGCGCCCAGCTTCGGATGGCAAGGTGGTCGCATGAGTCAGCGAGTCAAGGGTGTGATTGCCCGCGCCAAGGGGGCGCCGGTCGAGGTCACCACGATCGTCGTGCCGGATCCCGGTCCGGGCGAGGCGGTCGTACGGGTGCAAGCGTGTGGGGTCTGTCATACCGACCTGCACTACCGCGAGGGCGGGATCAACGACGACTTCCCCTTCCTGCTCGGTCACGAGGCCGCTGGGATCGTTGAGTCGGTGGGCGAGGGTGTCACGGACGTGGCTCCCGGCGATTTCGTCGTGCTGAACTGGCGTGCCGTGTGCGGTGACTGCCGGGCCTGCCGCAAGGGCAAGCCGTGGTACTGCTTCAACACGCACAACGCGACGCAGAAGATGACGCTGGAGGACGGCACCGAGCTGAGCCCGGCGCTCGGCATCGGCGCGTTCGTGGAGAAGACGCTGGTGCACGCGGGGCAGTGCACCAAGGTCGACCCGGAGGCCCGGCCCGCCGCTGTCGGCCTGCTCGGCTGCGGTGTCATGGCCGGCATCGGCGCGGCGATCAACACCGGCGGCGTCACGCGCGGTGACTCGGTCGCCGTCATCGGCTGCGGCGGCGTGGGCGACGGCGCGGTGGCGGGGGCGGCCCTCGCGGGCGCCACGAAGATCATCGCGATCGACACGGACGACCGGAAGCTCGAGTGGGCGCGCAAGTTCGGCGCGACGCACACGATCAACGCCAAGGGCAAGGATGTCGTCGCCGAGGTGCAGGCCCTCACCGACGGCAACGGCGCGGACGTCGTGGTCGAGGCGGTCGGGCGCCCGGAGACGTACAAGCAGGCGTTCTATGCCCGTGATCTGGCCGGCACAGTGGTCCTGGTGGGCGTGCCCACCCCGGAGATGACGATCGAGCTGCCGCTGCTCGACGTCTTCGGGCGCGGCGGGGCGCTGAAGAGCAGCTGGTACGGCGACTGCCTGCCGACGCGCGACTTCCCGATGCTGACCGAGCTCTACAAGCAGGGCCAGCTGGACCTGGACGCGTTCGTGACCGAGGAGATCCGGCTCGACCAGGTCGAGGAGGCGTTCGGCAAGATGCACACCGGCGACGTGCTCCGCAGCGTGGTGATCTTCGAGTGAGCGCGCGGATCGACCACGCCGTCACGAGCGGCACGTTCTCGCTCGACGGGCAGACCTTCGACGTCGACAACAACGTCTGGGTGGTCGGGGACGAGAACGAGGTCGTCGTCATCGACGCCCCTCATTCCGTACCGGAAATCCTGCGGGTGGTGAACGGCCGCGAGGTCGTCGCGATCGTCCTCACGCACGCGCATGACGATCATGTCCGGGTGGCGCCGGAGCTGGCCGTGCAGACCGGCGCGCCGCTGCTGCTGCACCCGGCCGAGGAGCCGCTGTGGCAGCTGACTCACCCGGGTGTGCCCATGCCGCAGGCGCTGACGGACGGGCAGGAGATCGCCGTGGCGGGCATCACGCTCAAGGTGCTGCACACGCCGGGTCACAGCCCGGGGGCCATCTGCCTGTACGCCCCCGCGCTGAACAGCGTCTTCACCGGCGACACCCTCTTCCAAGGCGGGCCGGGGGCGACCGGGCGGTCCTACAGCGACCGGCCCACGATCGAGCGGTCGATCAAGGACCGGCTGCTGGCCCTGCCCCCGGACACCGTGGTGCACACGGGGCACGGCGCCGACACGACGATCGGCGCCGAGCAGTTCTGATCTTCCCCGGGCCGGAAAGGGCCCGGGGAAACATCAGGCAGCCCGGGCGTACGCCGGAACCGACCGGTCCGCGAGCAGATCGAGCGAGAGCGCGGCGGTCCAGCTGAAGGTCGGCGCCCCGATTCCCTCCCCGGTCGTGGGGTGGAAATACTCGAAGTGACCCGACCGGTGAATGAGCCGGATCATCGCCGTGCGCAGATCCTCGGCCTCGTCGCGATAACCGTGCACCAGCATGCCCCGGCGCAGCAGCCAGTTGACGTTGATCCAGATCGGCCCGCGCCAATACCGCAACGTGTCGAAATCCGGCGCGGTGCGGTCGTAGCTCGGCACCGGCAACCCCGTCGTCCCGGGCAGCCCGAAACGCTCCGAGGCGGCCTCCGCCATGACGGCGGCCGCCTGGTGGTCGGGGAGTCCGGGCAGGAGCAGCGGCACCAGGCCGCTGACGGTCCGGGCCGGGCTCAGGACGCCCGTACGCACATTCCGCGCGCGAAAAGTCCGCGTCTGCTCGTCCCACAGGTGGCGCGAGATCGCGCCCGTGATCCGCGCCGCGCGCTCGAGGTGCGGGTCGGGATCGGCGCCCACGACCCCGGCGATGTGCACGAGAGCCAGCTCGGCCGCCGCCAGGATCGCGTTGAACGACGGGCACTCGACCACGAAGCCGTGCCGCCGGGCCAGCTCGTGATCGGAGTAGTCGCCCGCCCGGTAGTTCAGCACCAGGCCCAGGTAGCGGGCGTAGTCGGCGTCCGTCGGGCGGTGGGCGGCGTCGGCGACCTCGAGGTCCCGGCGTCGAAAACGGTCGAGCAGACCCATGTCGGCGGGGACGTCGGCCAGCGCGAAGTCCCAGGACGGGCTGTTGTCCAGCCCCGACTCCCAGGGGTGCACGATGCTGGCGAGGCCGTGGCCGCCGGCGTCGCGGGGGCCGGCCAGATGGTCCTGCTGGGCGACCAGGCGCGGATAGAGCCAGGCCAGCTGCTCGCGGGCCTCGCGGGCGCACTCCACGCCGTGCGCCGTGGCCCGGCGGTAGACCTCCCACGCGGCCACCGCGTGCAGCGGCGGCTGGACCAGGCCGGTGCTGCCACGGGCGGCGCGGCCGGCGTACGCGGGAACGTCCCAGAAGGCGGGGCCGGGGAAATAGTCACCCTCGGCGGTCTGGGGGTCGAAGACGATGTGCGGCACGCGGCCGTCGGGCCACTGCGCCTCGAAGAGACTGCGGAGGTCACGCCACGCGCGGGACGGGTTCAGATAGGCGAGCCCGATGGCGATGAAGGCGGCGTCCCAGCTCCACTGGTGCGGATAGAGCCGGCGGGAGGGGACCATGTGGTCTCCGGCCCAGTTGGTGTCGAGAACGGTGGCGGCAGATTTCCAGAGATCAGCAGACATATCCGGGATCAGTGCATCAGGCGGATGGTGCATCGGGCAGTGCATCTATCTATAGCCTTTCCGCCGCGGGACCTGGCAAACACTCGAGATCGGGCCAGGGGCACCGCGCTCAAGGAATGTGGTCCGCGCCGGTGAGGTGAGCAGGCACGCACCGTCCGGACGGGTCACGCCGGACGGGCTGTTCGGCCCAGGCAGGTCAGCCTCGGAGACCGATTCTGCCGCGATCGGCCCGCGCCGGGGGAGAAAAGTGGCAATCCGCATACCCGGGTCGCGAACGATCAATCTTTGGAATCAAAGTGCCTGTCCCTGATGTCGAGCCACAGCCGGCTGCGGCGCCCGGGCAGATAGGGCGAGTCGAGCCGCTTGGCCACCACCCCGCCGAGCCCCTGGGCCCGGGCGGCGTCGAGGGCGAACTCGCCGCCGCCCGGGAAGAACGGCGGGGTCTGCCAGTTGTCGCCGGTCAGGCCCAGCCCGTCGAGCAGCTCGCGCCGCTCGGTGTAGCGGAGCAGCTCCACCGTGGTCCGGCCCTCCAGCCACAACAGGTCGTAGACGAGCAGCTGCACCGGGGTTCGCTCGGCCATCCGGCGGGCGGCGCCCGAGTCGCGCGGGGCTTTGCGCCGGTCGAGGAGCTCCGGGGCGATCCGGCCGCCGGCGAAGGTGACGATCTCCCCGTCGAGCAGGGCCTCGACCGGGGCGAGGGCCGGGCCGAGGGCGCGCAGCTCGGGGTACCACGAGGTGACGTCCACGCCGTCGGCGTCGGTGAGGCGGACGCGGCCGCCCGAGACCGCGGTCAGGGTGCGGCGGCCGGCCCAGCGGAGCTCGTACCCCCAGTCCTGGTCGTCGGCCGGCAGGCCGGACACGCGGGTGGGCAGCATGGGCGCGAGCGCGTCGGGCATGGTCTCCCATCCGGGCTCCGGCGGGTCCATCCGCCGGACCATCCAGTCCTGGCCGCCGGTCCGGAAGAACACATAGCGCCCCGACGTCCGGTCACCGTGGAACGTGACGCCTATCTCGTCGTCGCGCCACTTGTCCGCCTCGTAGCTGCCGCGGTCGTGGATGGTCATCCGCCCGCCGCCGTACTCGCCGGCCGGGATCTCGCCGCTGAACTCCAGGTATTCCAGCGGGTGGTCCTCGGTGTGCTTGGCCAGGTGGTTGTGGCCGCGGTCGCGCGGCAGCCCGCGCGGGACCGCGAAGGAGACCAGGACGCCGTCGCGCTCGAGGCGGACGTCCCAGTGCAGGCTGCGGGCGTGGTGCTGCTGGATGACGAAGCGCTTGCGGTCCGTCGGCCGCGGCCTTTCTCCGGGTACGGGCTCCGGGGTGCGCCGCGCGTTCCGCTTGCTGCGATATTCGTCCAGCCGGTCGGCCATCCGTCGATTCTCCGCCGGACTTACACGGTTGTCATTCGCTGGAACTGTCGTACCCCCGTGCCAAGGTCGTTCCATGTACGCCGAACGAGGCACCCGCCTCCCGCACGTGCTCGCCTGGCACAGCGTCGTGGAGCCGGACGCGCAGCCGTCGCGCATCCTGCCGGACGGGTGCATGGACGTCATCTGGCACGAGGGCCACGTCTTCGTGGCCGGGGCGGACACGACGGCCCAGTCCGGCGGGCCGATGGCGCCGGTGGGCAGCCGATACTTCGCCGTGCGCTTCGCGGCCGGGACGGGCCCCGGGGTGCTCGGCCTGCCCGCCGACGAGCTCACCGACCGGCAGGTCCCGCTCGATGCCCTGGTGCCGGCGGCCGAGAGCCGCCGCATCGCCGGGGCTGGGGATCCACTCGCGGCGCTGATGGCGTTCGTCACGCGGCGCTGGCAGCCGCCCGACGAGACAATGGTCACCGTCCACCGTGCGGCACGCTCGGGCCTTCCGGTCGCCGCGATCGCCGACGTGTGCGGCCTCAGCCTGCGGCAGCTGCAACGCCGGGTCACGGCCGCTTACGGTTACGGGCCCAAGACGCTGGCCCGGATCCTGCGGCTGCAGCGAGCCCTGCCGGCGGCCCGGGGCGGGCGGCCGTTCGCCGAGGTGGCCGTCGCGGCGGGCTATGCCGACCAGGCGCATCTGTCCCGTGAGGTCAAGGCGCTGGCCGGTGTGTCACTGGGCGACCTGGTCCGCGGTCCTGGTTGATCGAACAATTCGGACGACACCGGTTCATGGGTTTCCCCGCCCGGTGGCGCCGGGTAGTGTCTTGGCTCCGACGCGTATCGGCCACCCCCTCGGAGGCGTTGCTGCGATGACTCTGCGCATCCTGGTCGTAGGCGCCGGAATTAGTGGTCTCGCCGCGGCCAGGGGCCTGCGGGTCGCCGGCTTCCGCCCGCACGTGGTGGAGGAGCTGCCCGCCACGATGGTTCCCGGCGCCGGGATCTTCCTGCCCGGCAACGCCGCCCGCGCCCTGCGCATGCTCGGTCTCGACGCCCCGCTGCGCCCGCTCGGCCACCTCATCTTCCGCCAGGTCTTCCAGGACGCCGCCGGCACCGGGCTCTTCGAGCTGGACGCCGCCGCGCTGTGGGCCGGCGTCGGCGAGTCCCGGGCGCTGTCCCGGGCCGATCTCCAGCAGGTCCTGCTCACCGGGGTCGGGGGCGAGGTCCGCTACGAGACCGCCGTGCGCGACCTCGATCTCACCGGCGGGGCCGCCAAGGTGGAGTTCGGCGACGGCTCGGTCGCGGAGTACGACCTGGTCGTGGGGGCCGACGGGCGGCGCTCCATGATCCGCGACAAGGCCGGTCTGGGCGGTCCGGCGACCCCGACGGGCCAGATCGTCTACCGCAGCGTGGTGACGGGCGGCCCGGCGCTGAGCGACTGGACGGCGCTGCTCGGGGAGAGGTCCCAGTTCGTGGCCATGCCCATGGGCGGCCGCCGGCTCTATTGCTATGCCGAGGAGAGCGTCGAGCCCGGCGCCGGGAACCCGGCCGACCCCGTCGCCCGGCTCCGCGAGGTCTTCGGGGGCTTCGGCGGGTGCGTGCCCGCCGTGCTCGACGCGGTCGAGAAGGTGCAGATCGCCCGGACCGACGAGGTCGTCGTCGAGCGCTACTCGCGGGGGCCCGTGCTCCTGGTCGGTGATGCCGGACACGCCACCGCCCCGACGCTCGCGCAGGGGGCCGCCCTCGCCTTCGAGGACGCGGTGGTGCTGGGCGAGGTGCTGAAGGCGGCCGGCGGGGACGTGGCGGCGGCGCTGGATGCGTACGAAGATCGTCGCCGGGGGCGGTGTGAGCAGGTGCGGGAGCGCACACACGAGCGGGATTCGACCCGTGACGTGCCGCCCGCCGAGCGTGACCCTATGCTTCGGAGCCGGGGACAAGAGATCTTCACCGGGCACTACCGCGACCTGGTGGACGCTTTCTAGACCAGGGTGCTCTTTGGTCACCCCGCGCCCGCCGGAGGTCGGTGGGGGACTATTCTGCCTGCGAGGTACGCCTTTCACTCGGGTGTACGCAGTGGGACGAACGAGACACCGGAGGCTATCCGTGACGACCGTGGCGCCTAAGCCGGTAGTTACGCGGCCGTGGCCGGTCCGGCGACAGGTCAAGGGCTCCGCGCTCGCGCGGATCATCCGGACCACGGACGCGAAGCAGATCGGGATCATGTACATGATCACCGCCTTCGTGTTCTACATGCTGGGCGGTCTGATGGCGCTGCTCATGCGGACGGAGCTGGCCCGGCCGGGCATGCAGCTGTTGTCCCCGGAGCAGTACAACCAGCTGTTCACGATGCACGGCACGATCATGCTGCTGTTCTTCGCGACGCCGATCGTGTTCGCCTTCGCGAACTTCCTGATCCCGATCCAGATCGGCGCGCCCGACGTGTCGTTCCCTCGGCTCAACGCGTTCGCGTACTGGCTCTACCTGTTCGGCGGCACGATCACCATCAGCGGGTTCCTGACCCCCGGTGGCGCGGCTGACTTCGGCTGGTTCGCCTACACGCCGCTGAGCGACTCGCTGCACTCGCCGGGCATCGGCGGCAACATGTGGGTCGTGGGCCTGGCGCTCTCCGGCCTCGGCACCATCCTCGGTGGCGTCAACATCATCACCACGGTGATCACGCTGCGGGCGCCCGGCATGACGATGTTCCGCATGCCGATCCTCACCTGGAACATCCTGGTGACGATGCTCCTGGTGATCATGGTCTTCCCGTTCTTCGCGGCGGCCCTGTTCGCCCTGGCGGCCGACCGCGTCCTCGGCGCGCACGTCTTCGACGTGGACACCGGCGGCCCGATGCTGTGGCAGCACCTCTTCTGGTTCTTCGGGCACCCCGAGGTCTACATCGTCGCGCTGCCGTTCTTCGGCATCATCACCGAGGTCATCCCGGTCTTCAGCCGCAAGCCGGTCTTCGGCTACAAGGGCCTGGTCGGCGCGACCCTGCTGATCGCGGCCCTGTCCATGAGCGTGTGGGCGCACCACATGTTCGTGACCGGCCAGGTGCTGCTGCCGTTCTTCAGCTTCCTGAGCTTCCTCATCGCTGTCCCGACCGGCATGAAGTTCTTCGTGTGGATCGGCACGATGTGGCGCGGCCAGATCAGCTTCGAGACACCGATGCTGTTCGCGATCGGCTTCCTGGTCACGTTCCTCTTCGGTGGTCTGTCCGGCGTGCTGCTCGCGGCACCGCCGATCGACTTCCACGTCTCGGACTCGTACTTCGTCATCGCGCACTTCCACTACGTGCTCTTCGGCACGATCGTGTTCGCGGTGTTCTCGGGCATCTACTTCTGGTTCCCGAAGATGTTCGGCCGGATGCTCGACGAGCGCCTAGGCAAGATCCACTTCTGGCTCACGTTCATCGGCTTCCACGCGACGTTCCTGGTGCAGCACTGGCTCGGCGCCGAGGGCATGCCCCGCCGCTACGCGGACTACCTGCCGAGCGACGGCTTCACGTTCCTCAACACGTTCTCGACCATCGGGTCGTTCGTGCTGGGCGCCTCGACGCTGCCGTTCATCTACAACGTCTGGAAGTCCTACCGGGTCGGCCAGCTCGTCACGGTCGACGACCCGTGGGGCGCCGGCAACTCGCTGGAGTGGGCGACCTCCTCGCCGCCGCCGCTCCGCAACTTCGACAAGATGCCGCGCATCCGCTCCGAGCGGCCGGCCTTCGACGCGAAGTACCCGGAGCTCGCCGCGGGCGACCAGTCCATCGCCGGCCCGCCCGAGGGTGGTGCCCGCCCGCTGACCTCCGAGTCCGACGGCGGCGCGACCTACAAGGAAGACCTCAGCGACCGCAAGAAGTAAGCCGCGCCACAAAAGCCCGGCTCGGTCCCCGTGGGGGGCCGGGCCGGGCTTTTTTCTGTCGTACCCGGGGTGCAGACTGTCGCCCGGAGGTGAGGACCGCACATGACCTTGACGCCTTACCGGGAGACGCTCGCCCTGCGCGGCATCAAGTCGTTGCTGATCGTGGCGACGCTGGCCCGGATCCCGATCACGGCGGGCACCGTGACGCTGACCCTGCACGTCACGCTCGACCTCGGTCTGGGCTACGGCGCGGCCGGGCTCGTGGGCGCCCTCTTCACGATCGGCAGCTCGCTCGGCGCCCCGGCGATGGGCCGGATCACCGACCGGCGGGGCCTGCGGCCCGTGCTCGTGCTCACCACCGTCGCCGAGGTCACCTTCTGGACCTCGGCCCAAGCCTTGCCCTACTGGGCGCTGCTCGTGGCGGCGCTGCTCGGCGGCTTCCTGACGCTGCCCGCCTTCGCCGTCGCCCGGCAGTCGATCGCCGCGCTGGCGCCCGAGTCGCACCGGCTGCCCGCGTTCGCGCTCGACTCGATCACCACCGAGCTGTCGTTCATGTCCGGCCCGGCGCTCGGCGTGCTCATCAGCACCACGGCCGGCCCGCGCGTGGCGATGCTCGCGGTCGGCGGCGGCATCCTGCTCTCCGGCGTCGGGCTCTTCCTGCTCAACCCGCCCATCCGCGGCCACGACGAGGCGCCCGTCTCCGCCGCCGCCCGCATCCCGCGCCGCTCGTGGCTGCGGCCCCGCCTCGTCGCCGTCCTCGCGATCAGCAGCGCGGCGACCCTCGTCCTCAGCGGCACCGACGTGGCCGTCGTGGCGGTGCTGCGCGAGTCCGGGGAGGTCGCCTGGACGGGCGCGGTGCTGTCGCTGTGGGCGGTCTATTCGCTGGCGGGCGGTTTCACGTACGGGATGGTCCGCAACGGCCTGCCCCCACTCGCCCTGCTCATCCCGATGGCGGTGCTCACCATCCCGGTCGGGCTGGCCGGGGGCCACTGGTGGCTCCTCGCCCTCCTGCTCCTGCCGGCCGGCGCCCTCTGCGCACCCCTGATCACCGCCACCGCCGACGCGGTCAGCCGCCTCACCCCGGCCGGCGCCCGCGGCGAGGCCATGGGCTGGCACAACTCGTCGCTGACGGTCGGGGTGGCCCTGGGCGCGCCGCTCGCCGGCCTGGCCATGGACTCGATCGCGCCGGCGTGGGGCTTCGTCACGGTGGGCGGGATCGGCGCCCTGATCGCCGTGGCCGTCCTCCCGGTCGAGATCCGCCGCGAGGAGCGTGAGCTCGCCCCGGCCGCTCCGGCGACGACGGCTGAGCTGACCGACGCGACGCGCTAGGCGACGACGGGCTTGCCGACGGTCTCGACCGACGCGGCGCCGAATTGCTCCAGGGCCGACGCGGTTGTCGCCTGGGCCACGCCGGCGGTGAGGTCGAGGAGCACGGTGGTGGCGAAGCCCGCGGCGGCGGCGTCGAGGGCGGTGGCGCGTACGCAATGGTCGGTGGCGATGCCGACCACGTCGACCGAGGTGACGTCGTGGGCCCGCAGCCAGTCGGTCAGGGTCTGGCCCTCGGTGGTGTGGCCCTCGAAGCCGGAATAGGCCGCCGCGTACTCGCCCTTGTGGAAGACGGCCTCGACCCGGTCGACCGCGAGATCCGGGTGGAAGTCCGAGCCCGCCGAGCCGGCGACGCAATGCACGGGCCAGGTGTCGACGTAGTCCGGCTGCGAGCTGAAGTGCGCGCCCGGGTCGATGTGGTAGTCCTTCGTGGCGACGACGTGGTCCCAGCGGCCGTCCGGGGCGGCGAGCGCCGACGAGATGGCCGCGGCCACGCCCGCCCCGCCGCCGACGGCCAGCGAGCCGCCCTCGCAGAAGTCGTTCTGGACGTCGACGATGATGAGAGCCTTTGACATCACGAACTCCCGAAACTAAGCGGTAGGAACGACGGTCACGGGCACGGCGGGGTCACCGGCCGACAGCTTGAGCCCCTCCCACGGGATGGAGATCAGGCACTGCCGCAGGTGGGCGCGGGCGTCCTCGAGCGTGGGCAGGCCGGCGACCTCGCCGCCCGCGACGAACGAGTGCTGCAGGAGCCGGTCGTTGGGCTGGTGGTCCGGGACGCCCTGCGAGACCACGATCTCCTCGGTGGCCGTACCCGTGGGCTTGTGCCGGCGGACGGCGGTCTTGCGGCCGCCGACCGTGGCCTTGTTCTCCGAGCGCTTCACGACCGGGCGGCCCTCGACCTCGACGAGCTTGTAGACCAGGCCCGCCGTCGGGGCGCCGGAGCCGGTGACGACCGCGGTGCCGGCGCCGTACATGTCGACGGGCTCGGCGGCGAGGGTGGCGATCGCGTATTCGTCCATGTCGCCGGAGACCACGATCTTGGTCTCGGTCGCGCCCAGCGAGTCGAGCAGCTCGCGGGAGTGCTGGGCCAGCACCGAGAGGTCGCCCGAGTCGATGCGGACCGCGCGCAGGTCGGGGCCGGCGACCGCGATGGCGTTGCGGATGCCCTGCGCGATGTCGTAGGTGTCGACGAGCAGCGTCGTGTTCTTGCCCAGCGCCGCGACCTGCGAGGCGAAGGCCGCCGGCTCGTCGTCGTGCAGCAGCGTGAACGCGTGGGCGGACGTGCCCGTGGTCGGGATGCCGTAGCGCGCGCCGGCGGCCAGGTTCGACGTCGAGGCGAAACCGGCGAGATAGGCGGCGCGGGCGGCGGCCACGGCGGCCTCCTCGTGCGTACGCCGGGAGCCCATCTCGATGATCGGCCGGCCGCGCGCCGCCGTGACCATGCGGGCGGCGGCCGAGGCGATGGCGCTGTCGTGGTTGAGCACCGACAGGATGAGCGTCTCGAGCACCACGCACTCGGCGAAGCCGCCGGACACCGTGAGGATGGGGGAGCCGGGGAAGAACAGCTCGCCCTCGGCATAGCCGTCGATGTCGCCGGTGAAGCGGTAGCCGGCGAGCCAGGCGGCCGTGGTCTCGTCGACGATGCCCGCCTCGCGCAGGAAGGCGACCTCCTCCTCGCGGAAGCGGAAGTCGCGGATCAGCTCCATGAGCCGGCCCTGCCCGGCGACGACCCCGTAGCGCCGGCCACCGGGCAGGCGACGGGCGAACACCTCGAAGACGCTGGGCCGCGTGGCGGTCCCGTCCTTGAGGGCCGCGCTGACCATGGTCAGCTCGTACTGGTCGGTGAGCAGGGCGGGTGCGGAAGAGGTCACGCCCCCACCTTATTGCGGGAGCAGGCGTAACGCCGGGGCGAGTTCGTTCCTGCCCCCGACGCCGAGCTTGGTGTAGACCCGCTGCAAGTGGTTCTCCACGGTGCGTGGCGACAGGAACAGCCGGTCGGCGATCTCGCGACTGCGGACGCCGCCGGCTGCGAGCTCGGCGACCTGCCTTTCGCGTACGGTCAACGCGGGCTGCACCGCGGTCAGCGCGGGCGTGCGCACCAGGTCGCAGCGGGAGAGCACGTCGCCGAGAAGCGTGCCGGCGGCGAGGGCGCCGGGGTCGCGTACCGTCCGGAATCTCCGCACCGCCCCGGCCGCCGCCTCCGCCGCGAAGACCTCATAGCCCAGCCCGGCGAACTCCCGCGCGACGGCCAGGAAGTCCTCGCCCGTGACGGCGGAGGCGTGCCGGGCGAAGAGCGGCGTGGCCCGCCCGCCCACGGCACCGGCCAGCTCGCCGATCCGCGCCCGCACCGGCTCGGGGCGGCCCAGGCGCACCACGTCGTAGAGGGCGAGCAGCTCCTGCCCGAAGTAGCCGTCCGCGCGCGTCCGCTCGGCCAGCGCGAGCAGGATCTTGATCGCTTCGTCCAGGTCGCCCGCGCTGGCGTGCGCCCAGGCCCGCGCCTGCTGATGCCACGGATAGTAGAGCCCGACCGCCGCGCCCGCGGCCTTCTCGCCGATCGCGACCGACGCCAGGGCGAGCGCCGGGTCCCCGCGCAGGGCGGCGACCATGGCCCGGCCGAAATGCGCACTTCCGTCGTACGAGCGGACGGGCGCGAGCGCGGCGCACGCCTGGTCCACCGCGCGCAACGCCTCGCCGGTCCGCCCTCGGAGCCACGCGGCATGCGCTTGGAGCAGCGACACCCAGCCCGAGCCGAAGCCGAAGCCGCCCGCCTGGGCGAGGTCGGCGAACTCCGCCGCCAGGATCCGGTCGATGGCCGGCAGGTCGAGACCCACGCCGACCAGCGTGCCCAGCGCCATCTGCAGCGCGAACTGCAACGTCGGGGTGTCCCGCTGCCAGGTCGCCCGCTCCCGCTCGACCTCGTCGATCAGCTCGCGGGCGGTGTCCGGGTCGCCGCCCGCGGCCGCCAGGAACGCCAGCACGAACCGGGCCAGGGCCTGGGACGGCACCCCGGCGCCGGGCTGCTCCAGCACCTGGCCCGCGAGCTCCCGGGCCCGGGCCGGCTCGCCCAGCTGCAACCGCAGGAACGCCTCGAAGGCCCGCAGGTGCGCGGCGTCCTGCGTCGTCTCCGCGAGCGCCGTGGTCAGCAGGTTCGCCGCGCTCGCCCGGCCCAGGCCGAAGAACTCGACGGCCGCGCGGGCGGTGACCTGGCGCGCCCCGCCGCCGGCTGACTCATCGAGTACGCCCACCGCCTGCTCAGGCTCGCCGGTGAACAGCAGCGCGGTCGCCAGCAGCTCCGCGGCCGCGAAGCCGGCCCCCGCGTCCCGGGCCGCCGAGGCGAGCCGCCCCGCGAGCGCGATGTCGAACCCCGCGAACGCCTCCGTCGCCGCCTTGAGCAGGGCCTCGCCGCTCTGCGCGGTGCCCGAGTCGAGTCGCCAGACCGCCACGCGCAGCAGGTCGTTGCGCCGCTTGGAGCCGGCGTCCTCCACCAGCCCCGCGAGCTGGGCGAGCAGGCGGCGGGCCCGGGTCACCGGACACCGGCGCCGGACCACCTCGCCATAGAGGGGATGGGCCAGCTGCACCTCACGGCGCCGGTCGTCCGACACGACCCGGATCAGCTCGCGCTCCTCCGCCGTCTCCACGTCGTCCGGGTCGGCGGCGCGCATCAGCAGCTCGAGCCCGATCGGCTCACCGAACGCCACCAGCTCCAGCACCCCGCGCACCCCGGCGGACAGGCCGCCGATGCGGGCGTCGACCAGCTCGGCCAGGCTGGGCGCGAGGGCCAGGCGGCCGGTCCAGCGCTGGAAGCCGTACGCCTCCGTCAGCTCGCCGCCCGCGATCGCCGCCGCCACCAGCTCCCGCAGCAGCAGCGGGTTGCCGCCGCCGAGCCGCCCGAGCCGCTGCGCCGAGCCGGCCTCCACCGGGCCGCCGACGAGGGTGGTCAGCAGCTCCCGGGACTCCTGAGGAGTCAGAGGCGCGAGCGTGGCGTGCGCGACCAGGCCCTCGGTCCACAGTGCGGTGATCGGGGGCGGCACCGGCTCGGACGTGCGCAGGGTGGCGAGCAACGTCGCCCCCTCGCGGACCAGCAGGTGCGCGAGCGCGGCCGACGGCGGGTCGAGCAGGTGGGCGTCGTCGACGGCGAGGACGATCGGGCGGCCGTCGGCGTCCTCGGTCAGCCCGTCGACGGCCCAGCGCAGCAGCCCGGCGGGGGAGAGGCCGGCGGGCGGGTCGGCGGGCAGGATCTGGGCGAGACCGCCGAACGGCAGCCCCGACGTCGCGATGTTGGCCGAGGCGCGGCGCACCGCCCAGTTGGTCGCTTTGAGTGACGAAACGGCCTCGTGCAGCAACCGGCTCTTACCGATGCCGGCGGCCCCGCTGAGGATGAGCCCGCGCTCGTCCGGGCTCGTCGCGGCGGCGCGCAGGCGGGACAAATCGCCGGCGCGGCCGACGAAGTCCCAATGCTCCACCGGGTCAGCATATCGAGGAACATCACGTTGGGTGAACGGCCGGACGGTCAGAGTCGGAACCGCGACAGTGCAGCTCGCGCCCTTCTTCCCCGGGGGCCGGGCCGGACCGCGGCGTCGCGCGTGTGCGGGCATACACCATTTCGTTGCGGGCGTCATCGCTCGGCGGTCGGGTCTTCTGCGCGGAAGCCGTGGCACGATTGGGGGCATGGCGTTGCCTCAGGTCGCTCCCGTCGAGACGCCGCAGATCGAGGAGGTGCCGGCTGATGACCGGCCGTGGGTGACGATCGTCTGGGACGATCCCGTCAACCTGATGTCCTACGTGACGTGGGTTTTCCAGAAGCTGTTCGGCTACAGCAAGGACAAGGCCGAGGAGTTGATGCTGGACGTCCACCACAAGGGCAAGGCGGTCGTCTCGACCGGCGCGCGCGAGCGCATGGAGATGGACGCCTCTCAGCTTCACGGATACGGTCTGTGGGCGACGGTGGACCGGGCGTGAGGCGCCGGTTCCGACTTGACGAGATCGAAACCGGGCGGGTGAGCGACTGATGTTCCGGCGCAATGGCAACGTGTGCGTGGCCACCTTCGCGGTGGACGAGGTGCGGGTGTTGCGCAAGGTGGCCGGTGAGGTCGTCGGGCTGCTCATGGACGGTTTCGACCACGGCGACCCGGTCGTCGAGCGACTCTTCCCGGACATCTACCCGGACCAGCCGGACGACTCCGCCGAGTTTCGTCTCTACACCGAGGGCGACCTCAAGACCGGCAAGCTCGACCAGGCGGGCGCCATCCTCGCGGCGCTGCCGGACGACGGCCCGGGCGAGGTGCGGCTCGACGGGGAAGAGGCCGAGGCGTGGCTGCGCGCGATCAATGACGCCCGGCTCGCCATGGGCACCCGGCTCGACATCCAGGCCGCGACCGACCTGGGCGAGGAGCTCGACGACGCGGTGGCCGAGGATCCCGGGTCGAGCCGCGTGTTCCAGTTGTCGGTCTATGCGTACCTGGGCTATCTGCAGGAGTCCTTGCTGAACGCGCTCCCGGAGATCGAGCCGCGCTGACGCTTTTGCTCTTATGCCCGCCGGCCAGGCCGGCGGGCATAACGTCTCTCGCTTCCTGGCGTCTTACTTTGCCGCGTCGAGGGCGGCGAACTCCTCGTCGGTGAGGGTGAGCTCGGGGGCCTGGGCCGAGTCGGTGATCGACTCGGGGCGGCTCGCGCCGGGGATCGGGATGACCACCGGGCTCTTGGCCAGCATCCACGCGAGCGTCACCCGCTGCGGGCTGACGTCGTGGGCCTCGGCCACCCGGGCGAACTCGCCGAACCGGGTGCCCAGCTCGCCGGCCTTCGTGATGCCACCGAGCGGCGACCACGGCAGGAACGCGATGCCGAGCTCGTCGCAGAGCTTCAACTCGTCCTCGGACGACCGGAACGCGGGGGAGAACTGGTTCTGCACCGACACCAGCCGCCCGCCGAGGATCTCCTGGGCCTGGCGGATCTGCTGGACGTCGGCGTTCGAGATGCCCGCCATCCGGATCTTGCCCGCGTCGAGCAGCTCCTTGAGCACGCCGACCGAGTCCGCGTAGGGCACCTTCGGGTCGGGCCGGTGGAACTGGTAGAGCCCGATCGCCTCCACCCCGAGCCGCTTGAGGGACGCCTCGACGGCCTCCCGGAGGTGCTCCGGCGAGCCGTCGAGCGTCCACGAGCCGTCGCCGGGCCGCTGGTGACCGCCCTTGGTGGCGACCAGGACGCTTGAGGTGTCGCCGCCGTAGCTCGCGAGCGCCTGCGCGATGAGGCTCTCGTTGTGCCCGACGTCGTCCGCCTTGAGGTGGTAGGCGTCCGCGGTGTCGATGAACGTCACCCCGGCGTCCAGCGCGGCGTGGATCGTGCGCACCGACCGCTCGGTCTCCGGCCGGCCCTCGATGGACATCGGCATGCCGCCGAGGCCGATCGCACTGACTTGGGTCTCTCCGATGCTTCGCTGCTTCATGGTCCTGGGCTACCCCCGTGGGCCCGCTTTAGCCGTGACCACTGCCACGCCCGGTACAGCTCGTCGTCACGGTAATGTGAACGGCGTGCTGACCATTGACAGTGCGATCGTCTCCGCGATCGTCGCCCACGCCCGCCGGGACCACCCCGACGAGGCCTGCGGCGTCGTCGCCGGCCCGGCCGGCAGCGACCTGCCGACGCGGCACATCGCCATGGACAATGCGGCGCGGTCGATGACCTTCTACGAGTTCGACTCGATGGAGCAGCTGCGCGTCTGGCGCGAGATGGACGACAACGACGAGGAGCCGGTCGTCATCTACCACTCGCACACGGCGACCGAGGCCTACCCGTCCCGCACGGACGTCAAGTTCGCCGGCGAGCCGGGCGCCCACTACGTGCTGGTCTCGACCCGCGAGCCCGACGCCGAAGAGATCCGCTCGTTCCGTATCGTGGACGGTGTGGTGACCGAGGAAGAGGTCAACATCGTGGATGCGACGGTGGACGCGTGAGCACGAGTGCTGACGGGCATGCCGTCCAGTCGTACATGTTCGGGCAGAGCCCCGCGTCGGTCTACTACGAGTGTCGCTGAGCGCTCGTCCGCAGACCGTTTCCCGAACATCTTGACTCACTTCTGCTAGGAGTTACCGCATCATGGCTGTCGAAGTTCGCGTTCCGACCATCCTGCGCAGCTACACCGGCGGCGCGAAGGTCGTCGAGGGCTCCGGTGAGACCCTGTCCGGTCTGATCGACAATCTGGACGCCCAGCACAACGGGCTCAAGGGCCGGCTGATCACCCCCGAGGGTGGCCT
Source organism: Symbioplanes lichenis (assembly GCF_030709675.1). Classification (GTDB taxonomy): domain Bacteria; phylum Actinomycetota; class Actinomycetes; order Mycobacteriales; family Micromonosporaceae; genus Actinoplanes; species Actinoplanes lichenis. Next base: position 191,725 of record NZ_JAUZQD010000018.1, on the reverse strand, counting down.
GCACCGGTTCGTCAACATCTACGTCAACGACGAGGACGTCCGCTTCCTCGGTGCCCTCGAGGCCCCGGTCAAGGACGGCGACTCCGTCACGATCCTCCCGGCCGTCGCCGGGGGTGCCCTGGGCTTCGCCGCTGCCGCGGCCCTGCTCGGGAAGTAATCGTCATGGCTCGCTTCGAGAGCCTGCTGGACGCCTGCGGGGGCACGCCGCTCATCGGCCTGCCCCGCCTGTCGCCGACGGTGCCCGAGGGGGCACCGCCGGTGCGGCTCTGGGCCAAGCTCGAGGACCGCAACCCGACCGGCAGCATCAAGGACCGGGCCGCGATGTACATGGTTCGCGAGGCCGAGGAGTCCGGCAAGCTGCGCCCCGGCGACACGATCCTCGAACCGACCAGCGGCAACACGGGCATCTCGCTGGCCATGGTGGCCAAGCTCCGCGGCTACCGCCTGGTCTGCGTGATGCCGGAGAACGTCTCCGCCGAGCGCGTCCAGCTCCTCCGCATGTACGGCGCCGAGATCATCTTCTCACCGGCCGCGGGCGGCTCCAACCAGGCCGTCGCCACCGCCAAGCAGATCGCGGAGGAGCACCCCGACTGGGTCATGCTCTTCCAGTACGGCAACCCGGCCAACGCCCGCGCCCACTACGAGACGACCGGTCCCGAGCTGGTGCGCGACCTGCCCACGATCACCCACTTCGTGGCGGGCCTGGGCACCACCGGCACCCTCATGGGCACCGGGCGCTACCTCCGCGAGAAGATCGAAGGCATTCAGATCGTCGCCGCGGAACCCCGTTACGGCGAGCTGGTCTACGGCCTCCGCAACATCGACGAGGGCTACGTCCCCGAGCTCTACGACGCCACGGTCCTGTCCCGCCGCTTCTCGGTGGGCACCCGCGACGCCGTCCTGCGCACCCGCCAGCTGGTGGACGTGGAGGGCATCTTCGCCGGCTTCTCCACCGGCGCCATCCTGCACGCCGCCCTGGCCGTCGCCCACGAGGCGGTCAAGCAGGGCAAGCCGGCCGACGTGGCCTTCGTGGTCTGCGACGGCGGCTGGAAATACCTCTCCACCGGAGCCTATGGCGGCACCCTCTCCGACGCCGAGGATGCCCTCGAGGGCCAGCTCTGGGCCTGACGCCCACCGGACGGGGCGGCTTCGCGCTGCCCCGTCGCCGCTCTCCCCGCCGACGCAGGGACCTTCCCTGACCCCTGGCGGCCCGCCCCCTTTTCCTTCGCCGCCTTCTCGCCGCCGCGCCTTCTTTTTCGTCGCTGGCGTCTCGCCGCCGTGCCCTCTTTCCCAGCGCTGCCGTCTCGCCGCCGTGCCCTCTTTTCTAGCGCTGCCGTCTCGCCGTCCTTGGCCGCGCCCTCTCGCCCGGCGTTGCCCTCGTTCCGGCCGGAGTCGCGCGTGCTCTCCCGTTGCCGGCTTCTCCGTGGGACGTCTGCCGCGGGGTGGTGTCAGTAGGCGACGGCGAGCATGATGTCCGCGATCAGTGGCACCGCGGCGCCCAGCAGCAGCACCCACGGCAGCGTCCGCCGGTGGATCGACAGGTAGCCGCCCACCGCCAGCGCCACGCTCACCAGGCCGAGCAGGGCGAGCACCCCCGTGTACCAGACGGGCACCCCGCCGCCGATCTGCGACACCATGCCCCGGACGCCGATGCCGACCCCGCCGAGGCCGAGAAAGAGTGCGTAGATCGACATCGTCAGCAGCCGCCGGTTGCCGGGCGTCGGGTCGTCGGCGGCCGGAAACCGAAAGCGCGCTTCCGCGTCGGACACGTCCGGCGCGATGGACCGGGTGGGCTCCCAGCCGAACGGGACGACCTCCGGTGCCCTCACCTCTCGCGCGCGCGTCGTTTCGTCCACGTCCGTAGTCGTCACTGGGTAGCCCTCCGATTTGTCCGTTCTTGTCTCCTCACACAATGAGCAACGGATGCGACTCACGAGGCGTAACGCGACCGAAAATGACCCAGCTCACGGCGCCTGTGACATAGGTTGTCGATTTAGCGACAAATCGATCAGACGTTTACGTGACGCGCTGGTCCCGGCGTAGGCTGCGCAGCGAGATTGCCCGCTCCGCTCGCTCCGCCAGGGGTCGGTCGGCGGTGCTGTGAACGACCGAGCGTGAACCAGAGGGACCCCTATGCGACTGACCGTTCTCGGCTGTGCCGGCAGTTTTCCCGGCCCCGAGTCGGCCTGTTCCGCCTACCTTGTCGAGGCCGAGGGTTTCCGGCTCTTGATCGATTTCGGATCGGGCTCCCTGACGGCACTCCAACGATATGCATCGATCGATGCGGTCGACGCGATTCTGCTCACCCACCTCCACTGCGATCACATGCTCGACGCGTGTACCTATGTGGTCGTGCGGCGTTACTCACCCGGGGGCCCGCTGCCGCCGCTGCCGGTCTATGCCCCGATGGGCGCCGCCGAGCGGATCTCCGCCGCCTACAGCTCGGAGAACGAGCCGGTCGACGACGTCTACACGTTCTACGGCCTGCAGCCCGGCACCTTCCCGATCGGCCCCTTCACGGTGACGGCCGACCGCGTCAACCATCCGATCGAGACCTACGGCGTCCGCGTCGAGCACAACGGACACGTCCTCGCCTACTCGTCGGACACGGCTCCCTGCGACTCCCTCCTGCGCCTGGCTCAGGGCGCGGATCTCTTCCTGTGTGAGGCGAGTTACCTCGACGGCCGGCCCAACCCGCCTGACCTGCACCTGACCGGCAGCGAAGCCGGCGAGGCGGCCACCAAGGCCGATGTGCGGCGGCTCCTGCTGACCCATCTGGTGCCCGCGTGGGGCTCGGAGGCATCTACTGTGGAGGCGGCGACCGCGGCTTTCGCGGGTCCGGTGGAGGTCGTCCGTCCGGGCGCCCGCTACGATCTGTGAGCTTGCCGAGGGGGCGGCACCAGCGCACCATCGGGTTTCGATAGTGATCTTGGAGTGCCCTGCATGACCGGTCGACCATCGGCCGCGCGGTCCCGTGGACTGCGCATCGTCCGACTGGCGAACTTCGTCTCACCCCGCTCCGGCGGTCTGCGGACCGCCCTGCGCCACCTCGGCGAGGGCTATCTGCGCGCCGGGCACTGGCCCATTCTGATCGTGCCGGGCAAGGAACACTCCGACGTGATGACCGAGCAGGGGCGCGTGATCACGCTCCCCGGTCAGCGGCTGCCCCGGACGGGCGGCTATCGGGTCCTCGCCGGCCGGCGCCAGCTCAGCAAGCTGCTCGACGACCTGGCCCCGGACCGCATCGAGGTCTCCGACCGCTCCACGCTGGGCTGGACCGGCCGCTGGGCCCGCGAGCGCGGCGTCGGCTCGATGATGGTCTCCCACGAGAGCCTGGCCGGCCTGCTCGGCGTGTGGGGCATGCCGCACCGCGACTCGCTCGCCGACCGGCTCAACGAGCGCACTGCCGAGACCTTCGACCAGATCGTCTGCACGACGGCCTTCGCCGCGGCCGAGTTCCGCCGGCTCGGAGTGCCCAACCTGACGGAGATCCCGCTCGGCGTGAACCTGCGCCAGTTCCACCCGAGCCGCCGGGACCCCGCCGTCCGCGAGCAGTATGCCCGGCCGGACGAGCTCCTCGTCGTCTTCTGCAGCCGGCTTTCCGCGGACAAGCGCCCCGAGCTCGCCGTGGACGCGGTCGCCGCCCTGCGCGCGGCCAAGGTGCCCGCCGTACTCGTCATCGCGGGTGACGGTGCCCGGCGCACCTCGCTGGCCTATCGCTCCGCCCGCCTGCCGGTCCGTTTCGCGGGCCACATCGCCGACCGGGACGCGGTCGCCGCGCTGCTGGCCAGCGCGGACGTCGCCGTCGCGCCCGGCCCGATCGAGACCTTCGGCCTGGCCGCTCTCGAGGCGCTCGCCTGCGGCACGCCGGTCGTGGTCAACGACGCCAGCGCCCTGCCCGAGGTCGTCGGCTCCGCGGGGCTGGCCGTGCCGGGCACCCCGGACGGCTTCGCGGACGGCGTCACCAAGCTGATGGACCGCCCCGAGAACGAGCGCCGCGCCGCGGCCCGAGCGCGCGCCGAGCTCTTCGGGTGGCCCCAGGCCGTCGAGGGATTCCTGCGCGCGCACGGCGCCCAGCCGACGCTGCGGCCGCCGACGATGCCGGCCCGCCAGACCGCTCGTACGCTCAGGCCTGCTGTCCCGGCAGTCATCGCCGCCGCCACCGACGTGTGGGCGAGCGCCTCCAACAACCGGGCCTGACATCGATTCCTGCTTCATGGCCGTCTCCTTCGTGCCGTTCGGTGCGTCAGGTCTAGCAGGAATCGGTGCGGGGCCCGGAAAGTTATCCACAGGCTGCAGCCGGCCCGGCAAGTTATCCACAGGACGGGCACCCGGCGCGGCGGAGTGCTCCTCATCGGCCTAGGCTCTTTGCCATGTCCCGTCCCGACGGCCGAGCGCCGGATCAACTCCGTCCCGTGACCCTGACCCGCAGGTGGAGCATGCATCCCGAGGGATCCGTGCTCGTCGAGTTCGGGAACACGCGCGTGCTCTGCACGGCGAGCGTCACCGAGGGCGTGCCGCGCTGGCGCAAGGGATCCGGCCTGGGCTGGCTCACGGCCGAATATTCGATGCTGCCCCGCGCGACGAACACCCGCGGCGACCGCGAGAGCGTCAAGGGCAAGGTCGGCGGCCGCACCCAGGAGATCTCCCGGCTGATCGGGCGCAGCCTCCGGGCCAGCATCGACCTCAAGGCCCTCGGGGAGAATTCCATCGTCCTCGACTGCGACGTGCTGCAGGCCGACGGCGGCACCCGCACCGCCGCGATCACCGGCGCCTACGTGGCGCTGCACGACGCGGTGAGCTGGCTCGCCGACCGCAAGTCCCTCGCCGGCAAGCCGGCCGCCGTGCTCCACCGCTCCATCCAGGCGGTCAGCGTCGGCGTCATCGCGGGCGAGCCCCGCCTCGACCTCATGTACGAGGAGGATGTCGCCGCCGAGGTGGACATGAACGTCGTCTGCACCGGCGACGGCGACTTCGTCGAGGTGCAGGGCACAGGGGAGGCCGGCATCTTCAACCGCGGCCAGCTCGACGACCTGCTCGACCTCGGCGTCCTGGGCTGCGCGGAGCTGGCGGCCGCCCAGCAGAAGGCGCTGGCGTCATGAGCGCCCGCCTGCTGCTGGCCACCGGCAACAAGAAGAAGCTCGTCGAGCTCCAGCGCATCCTCGACGCGTCGCTCGGCCTCGGCGGCGTGGAGCTGGTCGGCCTCGGCGACTTCCCCGACTATCCCGACGTCCCCGAGACCGGCCTGACATTCGGGGAAAATGCCCTGATCAAGGCCCGCGAGGGCGCCTCCCGCACGGGCCTGCCGACGGTGGCCGACGACTCCGGCATCGCCGTCGACGCTCTCAACGGCATGCCCGGCGTCTTCAGCGCCCGCTGGTCGGGCCGCCACGGCGACGACAACGCCAACCTCGACCTGCTCCTGGGCCAGATCTCCGACGTCCCCGACGAGCACCGCGGCGGCGCCTTCGTCTGCGCGGCCGCCCTGGTCCTGCCCAACGGGCGCGAGCACCTGGTCGAGGGCCGCCAGCCGGGCCGCATCCTGCGCGCACGCCGGGGGACGGGCGGCTTCGGCTACGACCCGATCTTCCTGGGCGAGGGGCAGGAGCGGACCAACGCGGAGCTCAGCCCGGCCGAGAAGGACGCGATCAGCCACCGGGGCAAGGCCTTCCGCGAGCTGGCCAAGGTTATCGCCAAGGAGCTGCCCCGCTGAGGGGGATCGCTTTGTGCGCCCGGGCGGACCTTCGCGGTTGAGCGGATTTGCCCGCATGTTCGGGCGGATCCTGGCAGTCGGGCGGGGTTGGCGTTCGGGCGGGCTGGTTTGTGGTGTTGAGCCTTTCCGGCGGTCTGGCGGGTCTCGAGTGCCCGAGAGGGACCTTCAAGCCGCATGCCTGCGTGGTGCCCGTGTGCCGTGCTCGCATGCCCGCTGGTGAGGTGGTGTCTTGGGTACCGCGTCTTTCTGGGGCCGGCCGGAGTTGATCTTTGGGGATGGTCGGCGGGTGGAGGGGGCGCGGTGGTCGAGGCGCTGTTCGGGGAGTTGAGTGTTGAGCAGGTGCGGGAGGCCAGTTCCGGGTGGGACACCCGCGAACTGCTGGCCGCGTTCGATCGGTATCGGGAGTATCGGACCGCTGCGGAGTGGAACGGGCTGGTGCGGGTTTGCGAGGCGCTGGCCGTAGTCGGCTGGGGTGAGCGGGAGCCCGTGGAGGCGTTCGCCGAGCGGTGGATCAACGGGGCTTTCTACACGCAGTTGCGCAATCGGCAGTTCGAGGTGGTGCTCGGCAGCGACCAGCGGTGGGAGAGGCTGGGCAACACGTTCGTGCCGGCCGGCGACAGCGTCACCGCTGAGGTTCTGGCGAGCGGCAACGCGAAGGCGCGGAACGATGATGCTGACCGAGGCGGCCAGCAAGCGGGGCGAGTCGCCGCTCAGCGGACCGGTGCCGCGCCGGTGACCGGGCTGGCCTCGCAGCGGATCCCATTGGCGTCCAACCCCTTGCGGCTGGTGCGATCCGGCGGCTGCCAGGCGGAGGCCAAGCCCTTCGCCGAGGAGCTCATGCGGTTGCGGGATCTGCTCGATCGGCGACTCGGAAAGCCGTACGGACCAGGCTTCGGCAGCCTCGGGATCCGGCTCAACTTCAGTCATCCGGCCAGCGGGCGGGCCCCGGGCGCCGAGTACTTCCATGACGAAGCCGGGCCGGTGTCGGTGGCCGGGGCCAAGCCGTTCGTGCGCCCGCGCCTCGAACTCGGACGGTTCTCGCTGCATCGGGGCGAGGTTGTGTGCACTGCTGTTCGCCACTACACCGATGCCGAGGCGCGGGCGGATCTGCCGGTGCAGAAGCGGGGCTTTGCCGAGGACTTCGCGGCTGTGCTCGACGACCTCGCCCGGAGGCTGCGTCGCCGAGCCCCCGGATATCGGATCGCCGACCTGCGAAACGACGCCTCCGAGGTGCTCGGCGAATGGATGCGCGCATGAGCCCGGCTCACGAGGCCGGCTGGGAGCCGATCAAGGCAGTACGCGTGGTCCGGATGACGAGGTCGTCGCGCTGACGGAGGCCGGCCAGCAGCCGCTCCAAGGCCTGGCGTTCGTCGGACGTCAGCCGGTCGCCGAGCTGCTCGCCCACCCGCCCGAACACCGCCGCCGCATACTCCACGCCGGCCGGCGGCAAGGGCGCGTCGACGGCGATGTCCAGCACTCGCTCGGTCACCGTGAAGCCGGCCTTCTCGAGCAGGTGCCGCCAGTTGGCGCCCATGTGCGGCAGGTGTTCGGCGCGGGCCTGGGCCTGCAGCTCCTGGGTGCGCGCCTCCAGGGCTCGCTCGGCCGGGTCCGCCGACTCCGGCAGGAACCACGGCATGCCGCTCAGCTCCATCACCGCGAGCACCCCGCCCGGGGCCAGCGTGGCTCGCACCGATTCGAGGACCCGTACGGGCTCCGCCAAATGGTGCAGCGAGGCCGAGGCCCAGACGAGGTCGGCCTGCTCGACGTCGGGCCAAGCGTCGTCGAGGTCGGCGGCCACCGGGCGTACGCGATCGTGAAGGCCCAGCTCGCGGGCCCGGCCGGCCAGCCTGTGCAGCATCGCGGGATCGGCGTCGACGGCCGTCACGGTCGCCGCCGGGAAGCGCCGGAGCAGCGCGAACGCCCCGGCGCCGGTGCCCGTGCCGAGGTCCAGGATGTGCCGGACCGGGCGGTCACCCGCCTGCTGCGCGATCCAAGCTGTCACCTCGTCCAGGTACGACCGGAGCACCTCGGCGTCCAGATCCAGCACCGAGGACATCGTCGTCGAGTCACCGTGGTGGTGGTGCGAATTGCTCATGCGACCGACCGTACGCCGGGATTGCTCCTCGGGCATAGCATCTTGCGTATGAAGCAAGACGGAGATGTCGACGGTCTCGTCCGGGCCCGGCTGCGGACGCTGAGACTCGCGCGCGGCTGGTCGCTGGACGATCTCGCCACGCGCAGTCATCTCAGCCCCTCCACCCTCAGTCGCCTCGAAACCGGTCACCGGCGAATCGGGCTCGACCAGCTCACCGCGCTGGCCCGTACGCTCGGCGTCAGCCTGGACGAGCTCGTCCGCCCCGACGGCGACGACGACGTGGTGATCCGCCCGCTGCACAATCCGGACCGCAACCAGACCGTCTGGCGGCTCTCCAACGAACCGCACCAGACCGTCGCCAAGGTACGTGTCGACGGGCCCGCGCCCCGCGACACCCGGACCCACCCGGGGCGCGACTGGTTCCTGGTCCTGTCGGGCACGGTCGAGCTGATCCTGGGCGACCGCCTCATCGTGGTCGAAACCGGTCAGGCGGCCTCCTTCTCGACGATGACGCCGCACGCGTTCGGCTCCCGCAACGGCCCCGCCGAGATCCTCGCCGTCCTCGACCACGAAGGCAGCCGGACCCACGTCCACGATTGAGGCAGACGGGCGGCCCGACGGCAGCCGCCACTCACGTCCAGGATCGAGGCGGACGGGCGACCCGACGGAGCCGCTCCCACGTGCTCGAACAAAGATCAGGCCAGCGCCCCCACGGCGGACTCGATCGCGGCCCGCAACGTGCGCCCCGACACCACCGAGCGAGCCTCCTCCAGCACCGGCGCCAGGAAAAGGTCCGGACCCGGCGTCCCGGCGAAGGGCGTGAAGGCGGCCACCGCGGCCCGCCCCGACGGCGAGGGCGTCAACGGCGCCCGCAACTGCAGACCTCGTACGCCGGAAAGCAGCTCCACCGCCAGCAAACTTGTCACATTGTCGAGCACGGTCCGCAGCTTCTTCGCCGCCGCCCAGCCCATCGACACGTGGTCCTCCTGCATGCCGCTGGTCGGGAGCGAGTCGACCGACGCCGGGGACGCCAGCCGCCTGTTCTCCGCGACGATGCCCGCGGCCGTGTATTGCGCGATCATCAGCCCCGAGTTGACACCCGCGTCCGGTGACAGGAACGGCGGCAGCTGCCGGTTGCGCGTGACGTCGAGGAGCCGGTCGACGCGGCGCTCGGAGATGGCGCCCACCTCGGCGGCCGCGATGGCCAGATAGTCGGCGGCGAAACCGAGCGGCGCCCCGTGGAAGTTGCCCGTCGACTCTACGCGCCCGTCGGTCAGCACCACGGGGTTGTCCACAACTGAGACGAGCTCTCGCGACGCGGTCAGGCGTACGAAATCGAGGGTGTCCCGCGCCGCGCCCGCCACCTGCGGGGCGCAGCGCATCGAGTAGGCGTCCTGCACGGCGTGCGCCAGGTCGTCCCGGTGCGAGTCCATGATGGCCGAGTCCTGCAGCAATCGGTGGATGTTGGCCGCCGACGCCGCCTGGCCCGGGTGCGGGCGGATGGCGTGCAGCTCCGGCAGGAACGGGCGCTCCGAGCCGAGCATCGCCTCGATCGCCAGGGCGGCTGTGACGTCCGCCATGGTGAAAATGTGCGCCGCGTCCTCGATGGCGAGCAGGAGCATGCCGAGCATGCCGTCCGTACCGTTGATGAGCGCGAGCCCCTCCTTGGCGGTCAGCGCAAGCGGCGAAAGACCGGCCGCGTGCAGCGCGTCGGGGGCCGGCACCCGCGCGCCGTCCTTGCCGAGCACCCAGCCCTCGCCGAGCAGCACGAGCGCGCAATGCGCAAGGGGAGCAAGGTCACCCGACGCGCCGAGCGAGCCGTGCTCCGGCACCCACGGCGTGATGTCGTGGTTGAGCAGGTCGACGAGCCCCTGCGCGAGCGCGGGGCGCACCCCGGACAACCCCAGGGCCAGCGACCGTACGCGCAGCAGCATCATCGCCCGCACCACCTCACGCGGCATCGGGGCGCCGACCCCGGCCGCGTGTGAGCGAATGAGCGCATGTTGCAGTTCGGCCCTGCGCGCCGGGGCGATCGACGTGTTGGCGAGCGCGCCGAAGCCGGTCGACACGCCGTAGACGGGACGGCCGGATGCCTCGATCCCGTCGACGATGCTCCGGCTGCGCGCCATGGCGTCGACGGCGGCTCCGGCGATGTCAACGTGGGCATTGCCACGCGCCACGGCGACGACATCGGCGGCGGAGACTCCCGTGGGCTGAACGGTGACGTTCGGAGCGGGACCCGTGGGCTGGACTGTGACGGTCATTGCGGCACTCCGTTGTGCAGAACTGTGTGGATCAAGGGGACACCGGGCCGATAGGCCAGGTGCAGGAACGTCGGGGCGTCGAGCAGGACGAGATCCGCCCGCGCCCCGGGGCGCAACACGCCGATGTCGTCGCGGCGCAGGCTCCGCGCGCCGCCCGCTGTCGCTGCCCACAGGGCCTCGGCCGGAGCCAGACCCATTTCCCGTACGGCCAGCGCGACGCAGAACGGCATCGACGACGTGTACGACGAGCCGGGATTGCAGTCCGTCGCCAGCGCCACCGTGACACCCGCGTCGACCAGCCGTCGCGCGTCGGGATAGGGCGACCGCGTCGAGAACTCGGCCCCGGGCAGCAGCGTCGCGACGGTGTCCGAGGCGGCGAGCGCGTCGATGTCCGCGTCGCTCAGATGTGTGCAGTGGTCGGCGCTCGCCGCGCCCAGCTCCACCGCCAGTTGCACGCCCGGCCCGGCCGTCAGCTGGTTGGTGTGCACGCGCAGCTCCAGCCCGGCCTCGGCGCCCGCGGTCAGGATCGCCCGCGTCTGATCGCCGTCGAAGGCGCCGCGCTCGCAGAAGACGTCGATCCATCGCGCGTACGGCGCCGCGGCCGCCAGCATCGGCCCGGTGACCAGGGCGACGTACTCGTCCGGCCGGTCCAGGTATTCGGCCGGCACCACGTGCGCGCCCAGGAACGTCGTCTCCGGAGTGAGCGAACGCGCAATCCGCAATGAGCGTTTCTCGTCGTCGACGTTCAGCCCGTACCCGGACTTGATCTCCACCGTGGTCGTACCCTGCCGCCGCATCTCCGCGACCAGCCGCCCCGCCGCAGCCGTCAGCTCGTCGTCGGAGGCAGCCCGGGTGGCGGCGACCGTCGTCCGGATGCCGCCCCCGGTGTACGACTCGCCGGCCATGCGCGCCGCGAACTCGGCGGCCCGATCCCCGGCGAAGACCAGGTGCGCGTGGCTGTCCACGAAACCCGGGATCACCGCGCGGCCGCCGGCGTCGATGCGCTCGTCGGCGGCGGGGGCCTGAGCGGCCGGCCCGATCCACGCGATCCGGTCACCGTTGACGACCACGGCCGCGTCGTGCAGCGTGCCGACCTCGCCGTCCTGTGTGGTCAGTTCGCCGATGTTCGTCACAAGAACGCTCATGCCACCACTGTTCGCTTTGTCCGTCGCAAGCATGCTCTTGCCGCGCTGTTCGTTTCGTCCGTCGCGAGCATGCTCTTGCCGTCGCTGTTCGTTCTGTTCATCGCAAGCATGCTCTTGCCGTCGCTGTTTGCTTTGTTCGTCGCGAGCATGCTCACGCGCCTTCTCGGGACGAGCGCGGCTTGTCCGGGAGGCGGAGCGAGCGCAGCGCCACGCCCAACGCGGCGGGAACGTCGAACGCCGTGTGACGCCCGCCCTTGACGACGGGCCGGCCGTCAACGATCACGTCCGTCACGTCGGCGCCCGTGGCCGCGAAGACGATGCCTGCCGGATCCGCGCCGGCCGTACGTACCGAATCGAGGGTGACCGCGACCAGGTCGGCCCGCGCGCCTACCTCGATCTTCCCCGCGTCCTCCCAGCCCAGCGCGGTGTGCGCGGACGCGGCGGCGATCAGCTCGGCCGGCGTGAAGTGGCCGCGCCGCCGGGTGGCCAGCCGCTCGTCGAGTTCCATGCCGCGCGCCTCCTCGAACATGTCGATCACCGCGTGGCTGTCGCTGCCCAGGCTCAGCGGCACACCCGCGTCGGCCAGCCGGCGACCAGGCCCGATGCCGTCGGCCAGGTCACGTTCGGTCGTCGGGCACAGGCAGACCCCGGTCCCGGACGCGGCGAGCAGCTCGACGTCGTGGTCGGTGAGATGCGTCGCATGGACAGCGGTCGTACCCGGGCCGAGCACGCCGTGGCGGTGCAGCAACTCGGTCGGGGTGCAGCCGTGGAAGGCCAGGCACGCCTCGTTCTCCGCCGGCTGCTCGGAGAGATGGATGTGCAGCGGGGTCCGGCCGGCGAGCTTGCCGAGTACGTCAGCGGGCACGGCGCGTACCGAATGCAGGGCCGCGCCGATGATCGCGTGATCAGCCTCACCGAGTTCGGCGACGCGCGCGAGCCAGCGGTCGGCGTCGCCGTCGCTGAACCGGCGCTGCACTCCGGCGGGCGGGGCGCCCTCCACACTGGACGTCAGGTAGAGCGTGTCCAGCAGCGTGATGCGGATCCCGGCGTCGTCGGCGGCGGCCAACAGTGCCGAGCCCATCGCGTTCGGATCGGCGTAGGGCCGGCCTCCCGAATCGTGGTGCAGGTAATGAAATTCACCGACCGCCGTGATGCCGCCGAGGACCATCTCGCCGTAGACCGCGCGGGCCAGCGCGTAGTACGAATCGGGATCGAGCCGGCCGGCGACTTCGTACATTTGCTCACGCCACGTCCAGAAGCTGCCCCGGTCGTCGTACGTCCGCCCGCGCAGGGCCCGATGAAAAGCGTGCGAATGCGCATTGGCGAAGCCGGGCAGCACGAGCCCGCTCAGCCTGACCGTCCCGTGATCCCCCGCCGCGCCGGGAAGAGCCGCGCCAGGAAGGGCCGCTCCGGGAAGAGCCGCGCCAGGAAGGGCCGCGCCAGGAAGGGCCGCCCCGGGAAGGGCCGCGTCAGGAAAAGACGCGTCAGGACGGGCCGCGCCGGACTCGGGCCGCGCGGCCCCCGGCTCGACGGCGGCGAACCGGCCGTCCCGGACGTCGAGCAGCACATCGCGCACGACGCGGCCGTCGATCCAGGCGTGCGAGGCGAGGTACCTCACAGGCCCGCCAGCACATCGGCCAAAGCCGTGACACCCGCCACGCAATCCTCGTGCGGCGCGTGCTCGGCGGGGGAGTGCGACACCCCGGTCGGGTTCCGGACGAAGAGCATCGCCGTCGGCACGTGCGCGGACAGCACCCCGGCGTCGTGTCCCGCCCCGGTCGGCAGAATCGGCGCCCCGCCGAGGATCCCCGCGAGTCGGGAGGCCAAGGCCGTGTCGAAGGCCACTTCCGGCGACACCGACTCCGCTTCGACGGCGACCGAGGTGCCGTCCCGGCCGGCGCGCTCGGTGGCTCGCTTCATGATCGCCTCGACGAGCCGGTCCAGCGTCGGGGTGTCCGCCGCCCGCGCGTCCAGCCAGCCCCGGACCAGCGCCGGGATCGCGTTGGTGGCATTGGGTTCCACGAGCACCCGGGCCATCGTGGCGTGCGCCCCGGCCAGGCGCGCTTCCTTGTTGGCGGCCAGCACGGTGTACGCGTACGTGAGCATGGGGTCGTGCCGGTCGGCCATCAGCGTCGTGCCCGCGTGGTCGCCGGTGCCCGTGAAGTCGAGGCGCCACCGCCCGTGCGGCCAGATCGCGCTTGCCACGCCGACGGCCGCGTGCATCCCGACGAGGGCGCGCCCCTGCTCAATGTGCAACTCGACCACGGCGGACAGGCGACGAACCAGGTCGAGCCGTGCCCCGGCCGGGCGAGCACCCAGCGCCTCGCCGAAAGTCGTGCCGCCGGCATCACGCAACCCGGCGGCCCGGTCAGGGTCAACGGCCCCGGTCAAGAGCCGAGACCCCAGACACGGTACGCCGAACCGCCCGCCCTCCTCCTCGACAAACGCGGCCACCCCGATCGTCCGCGCCGGCGTCACGCCCCGCGCCCGCAACTCGTCGACGGCCAGGAACGCGCTGACGATGCCGAGGGGACCGTCATATCCGCCGCCGTGGGGCACCGAGTCGAAGTGGGATCCGGTGAGCACCGCGCCGTCGGCCCACGCCGGGCCCCACCACGCGAACAAGTTGCCGTTGCCGTCGTCGGTGACTTCCAGACCGCGCAGCGCCGCTTGACTCCGGAACCAGTCGCGCAGGGCGAGTTCGGGCGGGCTGAGGGCGTACCTCAAATAGCCCTTGCTCTCGCGGCCGATGGGCGCGATCTGCTCCCAAAGCTCGTCGAAGGCCCGAAGCTCGTCGATGGCCCGAAGCTCGTCGATGGCCCGGGGCGAGGAGGAGGCCCGGGGCGAGGAGGAGGTCATGCGTCCGCCATCGGGATGTGGACGCCGGACGCGGCCGCGGACTCGTAGCCCGCGTCCACGTGGCGCAGCACACCCATCGCCGGATCATTGGTCAGTACGCGCTCGATCTTCTGACCAGCCAATGCGGTGCCGTCCGCCACACAGACCTGCCCGGCGTGGATCGACCGGCCGATGCCGACGCCGCCGCCGTGATGGATCGACACCCAGCTCGCGCCGCTGGCGGTGTTGACGAGCGCGTTCAGCAGCGGCCAGTCCGCGATGGCGTCCGAGCCGTCGAGCATGGCCTCGGTCTCCCGGTACGGCGACGCGACCGACCCGGAGTCGAGGTGGTCCCGGCCGATGACGATGGGCGCGGACAATGTGCCGTCGGCCACCATGTCGTTGAACCGGACGCCGGCCTTGTCCCGCTCGCCGTAGCCGAGCCAGCAGATCCGCGCCGGCAGCCCCTGGAACGCGACGCGCTCGCCGGCCATCCGGATCCAGCGCGCGAGCGGCTCGTTCTCGGGGAAGAGGTCGAGGATCGCCTTGTCGGTGGCCGCGATGTCCTTCGGGTCGCCGGAGAGCGCCGCCCAGCGGAACGGCCCCTTGCCCTCGGCGAAGAGCGGCCGGATGTACGCGGGCACGAAGCCCGGGAACGCGAACGCCCGCTCGAACCCGCCCAGCTTCGCCTCGCCCCGGATCGAGTTGCCGTAGTCGAACACCTCGGCGCCCGCGTCCAGGAATCCGACCATCGCCTCGACGTGCTTCGCCATGCTCTCGCGGGCGCGGTCGGTGAACTCCTCGGGCTTGGTCCGCGCGTACTCGGCGGCGTCGGCGAGCTCGACCCCGATCGGGATGTAGCTCAACGGGTCGTGGGCGCTGGTCTGGTCGGTGACGATGTCGATCGCCACGCCTCGCCGGAGCAGCTCGGGGAAGACCTCGGCGGCGTTGCCGACAACACCGATGCTCTTAGCCTTTTTGTCGCTTTTTGCGGCCGAAGCTTGAGCAATCGCGTCGTCGAGACTGTCCGCAACAGTGTCGAGGTATCGGGTCTGCACTCGGCGTTCCAACCGGGTGCGATCAATGTCCACGATCAGGCACACGCCGCCGTTCATCGTGACGGCGAGCGGCTGCGCCCCGCCCATGCCCCCGCACCCGGCGGTCAAAGTCAATGTCCCGGCGAGGTCGCCGTGGTAACGCTTGGCGGCGATCGCGGCGAAGGTCTCGTACGTGCCCTGCAGGATGCCCTGCGTCCCGATGTAGATCCACGAGCCGGCCGTCATCTGCCCGTACATGGTGAGCCCGAGCTGCTCCAGCCGCCGGAACTCCGGCCACGTGGCCCAGTCGCCGACCAGGTTCGAGTTGGCGAGCAGCACGCGCGGCGCCCACTCGTGCGTGCGCAGCACCCCGACCGGGCGCCCCGACTGCACGAGCAGCGTCTCGTCGTTCTTCAGCTCGTCGAGCTCGCGCACAATCGCGTGGAACGACGGCCAGTCCCGCGCCGCGCGCCCGGTGCCGCCATAGACGACTAGGTCGTCGGGGCGCTCGGCGACGTCCGGGTCGAGGTTGTTCATGAGCATCCGCTTGGCGGCCTCCTGCGGCCAGCCCTTCGCGGTGTACGCGGTGCCCCGCGCGGCACGAATCTCCGGCATTGCGCTTCTCCCTACCCCTGAAAAATCTGGCGGCGGGCGGCCGTCGCCTCGAACTCCTCCAGCCGCCGCTGCGCCCGCTCGGGCACCGCGTCACAAATGGCCTGCAACAACACCATCGCCATGGCCATCGGCGCGGTGTGCAGATCGAACACGAGCTGCGTCCCCACGGGCGCGCTCAGCACCACATCGGCCGCGTCCGCCGCCGGGCTGACCCCCGAATCCGTCAGCGCGACGACGCTCAGCCCCAGCTCCTTGGCCTCCCGCAACGCGACCAGCGTCTCGCGCGGATAGCGCGGCAACGCGATGACCAGCATCGCACTCGCCCCGGCCGCCCGCGCCTGATCGAGCCGGTCCAGCAGCGCGGTCCCGCCCTCGTCGAGCACCCGCACATCCGGATGCACCTTCGCGGCGAAATACCCGAAATACGCGGCCAGCGGCGCGGCCGCACGCAACCCCAGCACCGGCAGGGGCGCGCTCTCCGCGAGCAAACCCGCAGCCCGCCGTACGCTCTCCAGCCCCGCGAGATCGTCGGCCACCCGCTCCAGATGCCGGGTCTCCGCGCGCACCGCCCGTTGCAACTCGTTCTGCGACCCGTCGGGCGCCTCGGCCGGCGCCGTCGCCAGGTCCCGCAACACCCGGCGCAATGCGGGGTAGCCGCTGTATCCCAGCGCCATCGCGAACCGCGTCACCGACGGCTGACTGACCCCGGCCAGCTCCGCAACCTCCGCCGCCGAAAGATAAGCAGCCGACGGCCCCCGCTGCACCAAACTGTGCGCGATCCTCCGCTGCGTAGGCGTGAGCCGTGCACCCTGAAAAAGATCGAGCACCCGCTCGGCCTCCGTGACGGTCCCGTCATTCACCCCCGCAGCTTATGCAAGAAATCTTTCACCGCGCTAGGGCCCGCGTTCGTGACTGACACCGACACTTCGCCCGCTCGACGCCGGACGGGTCGTACCGTTGCCGGCATGCGTAGCGGCGGGACGGTGCGCCATGGGTGATCCGCACATCCATG
This sequence comes from Symbioplanes lichenis, assembly GCF_030709675.1. GTDB lineage: Bacteria > Actinomycetota > Actinomycetes > Mycobacteriales > Micromonosporaceae > Actinoplanes > Actinoplanes lichenis. Next base: position 175,006 of record NZ_JAUZQD010000018.1, on the reverse strand, counting down.
TCGAGGCGCGGCTCGGTGGTGAGGCGGTTGCGCGCAACATGCTCGCGGCCACGTTCGGGTTGGTGGGGGACGCTCCGCGCGAGGTGGAGACGGGGTGCGGGCTGCGGGTGCCGTACGCGATGACGTCCACCCGCCCCGGCAGTGTCACCTGTCTGCCGTGCCGGGAGCACGCGCGCCGCGAGCACGAGCGGGCCGCTGAGCAGGTTGTGCGGCTTGCTGCCATGCCGGGGTCGGTCGTCACGCCGGCCCAGGCGGCGGAGGCGGCAACGGCACACCGGGAGCTGGCCCGGCAGTTCGAGTGAAATGCTGAGTGGATGCACATCTCGGCGCTGTATACGTACCCGGTCAAGGGGTGTCGCCGGCTGCAGCACGACGCGGCGGTGACCGAGCCGTGGGGGCTGGCCGGCGATCGGCGCTGGATGGCGGTCGACGCGGACGGCGTCGGCATCACGCAGCGGCAGGCGCCCGCCCTCACCCGGCTGCGCGCGGTGCCGCGCCCCGGCGGCCTCACGCTGACCGCGCTCAGTGCCCGCGACAGCCGAGACGCCCGCGACAGCCGAGACGCCCGCGACGGCTCCCACGCCCGCGACAGCTCCGACGCCCGCGACGGCTCCCGCGCCCGCGACGACTTCGGCGATCGTGGCGGGTTCGAAGGCGGCCTCGACGTGGCCGAGCCGGTCGACGGGCCCAAGGTGACGATCCGGGTGTTCAGCTCGAAGCCGCCGCTGACCGCCCGGCTGGCCGACCCGGCCCAGGACTTCCTCACCGAGCTGCTGGGGCGTCCGGCCCGTCTGGCCTGGCTCGCCGACCCCACGGTACGCCCGATCGAGCGCCACGCCCGGGACAGCGACCGGGTCAGCTTCGCGGACGGCTACCCGGTGCTGCTCGTCAATGAGGCCTCCCTCACGGACCTCGGCGCCGGGGTGCCCGTGGTCAACTTCCGGCCCAATGTTGTGGTGGCGGGCGGCGCGGCGTGGGAGGAGGACTCGTGGGTCGGCAGGCGGGTGCGGCTCGGCGATGTCATCTTCCGGGTGGCCGAGGGCTGCAATCGCTGTGTCGTGTCGACGATCGATCAGGAGAGTGGCGCCCGGGGGCAGGAGCCGCTGCGAACGCTGGGCAGAGTGCGGCGGGTCGACAATCGCCTGCTCTTCGGTGTCAATCTGATCCCGGAAGAGTTGCCAGGTGAGACGCATGTCATCCGGGCGGGGGAGAGTGTCTTAAGGCTGTCTTAGGTTGGTTGTGGCGGGTGCCCGCGGCCCCGGAGGATGCTCCGACGTGGATGCCGACCTGACCACCCATCGCCGCCCCCGTCCCCGCTGGCTCGCCCCGCGCTGGCTCGCCACCGGTGGCGCCGTCGTGCTGGCCGGCGTGCTCGGCACCGCGCTGATGCTGCAGAACGGCGGCAGCGCGTGCGCCGCCCCGCCCAGCACCTCGAAGCAGTCGGGCAAGGCCACCTTCTACGACCTGGCCGGCACCCAGGGCAACTGCTCGTTCGACCCGCCCGCCGACGACCTCTACGTCGCGCTCGGCAACGACGAGTACTCCGGCGGCGCCGCGTGTGGCAGCTACCTCGACGTGACCGGCCCCGAGGGCAAGGTCCGGGTCAAGGTCTTCGACCGCTGCCCCGAGTGCGACGCCGGCCACCTCGACCTGAGCCGCACCGCCTTCAAGAAGATCGGCGCCGAGATCGACGGCATCATCCCGATCACCTACAAGACCGTGCCCAACCCGTCCGGCGTCGGCCCGATCAGCTTCGAGTTCAAGGAGGGCTCGTCGCAGTACTGGTTCGCCGTCCAGCCCGACAACACCGGCAACGCCGTCAAGTCGCTCGAGGCGAAGAGCTCCGGCGGCAGCTGGAAGTCGGCGACCCGCACGGACTACAACTTCTGGCTCATCGAGTCGGGCGCCGGCAGCGGCCCGTTCCAGATCCGGATGACCGACGTCTACGGCAACACGGTCACGGCGAAGGGCATCGACCTGCTGCCGCAGCAGACCCAGAAGACGTCCGTACGTTTCACCGGCGGTTCCGTGGCCGTCCAGGACGAGCCCGCGGCGAAGAAGAAGACGTCCGCCGCGACGAAGGCGACGAGCGGGACGAAGAAGCCGTCGCCCAGCGCCTCCGCGAAGAAGCCGGCCGGCGCGTCCGCGTCGCCGTCCCCCTCGGCCACCTCCGTCGCCCCCATCCCGCAGGCGACCGCCACCCAGGACGCGGAAACCCAGCAGGACCTCGCCCTCACCGCAGGAACGGCAACCTCACACTGCTGAAGCGCCGGTGAGCGCTGCCAAGCGCCGCCAAGCGCCGGTGAGTGTCGCTGAGCCGCAGAGCGAGCACGATCAAGCCCGGCCGAACCTCACAGCTTCAACCACATGAACAGCTCGTCACGATCATCCCCGGGGCCGACCCGCAGCGCCCCGGGGATGCGCCCGACCTCCACATACCCCGCCCGCGCATAGAACCGGTCGAGCCCGTGCCCGTCCCGCACGGTGACCTGCAACCCCTCGAGCCCCAGCCGCCGCCCCAGCTCGGCGGCCTCCCGCAGCAGCGCGGCCCCGTACCCGAGCCCCTGACTGCCCGGCCGCACCATGACCCGCTTGAGCGTCCGCCAGTGCGCCTTCAACCCGAACCGATTGTCGACGGCGACGAGAAACCCCACCAGCCGCCCGTCGTCGAACCCGGCCAGCAGATGGTCCGGCCCGTCCGTCACCCCGGCGAAGGCCACTTCCGCCACCGGCCGTACGTCCTCCGCCGTGACCGGCCCCACGAACCCGACCGCCCCGCCCGCGTTCGTCACGTCCGTCCACAGCCGCACGATCTCCTCCCGCAGCTCCGGCGTCAGCGGGGGATCGACCACAAAACTCAGCGCCATCGGGCCATCCTCCCGGCCGCCCCGCCCGTCTTGGGCACCCCCGGTGCGATGGTGTGCACCGCCACTGCGAGGACGGCTCGATGAGCCCTCGCCTGGACGGCCGGTCGTGGCGACCTGTGGTAGGGCCGACGGGACTCGAACCCGCACTGTCATGGACCTAAACCATGTGCCTGCTGCCAATTGGGCTACGGCCCCTCAATGGCTTCCACTCTAGGGCCTTCCTGATAGCGCAGCGTCGGCGGCTGCCCCCGCGAAGCCCTGTTCGGGAAGCCTGCCTTCGCCAACAGCCGTCCGATCATCGCGGGCGTGACGTCGATCGGCGCCGGTGAGGGCCTTGGCGATCCCTCTGTCTCCCATTTCAGGATGCTCGAGGGCAAAGGTCACCACGGCCCGCCGGTCGGCCTCGGAAAGCGGGCCGCGTCGTGGCCGGGCGGCGAGCGTGCCGCGTTCCTTCCGCCGCTTGATCAGTTTGCAGACGTGGTGCCGACTGCACCCGAGCCGCCGCCCCGCGGCACTCGCGCCCAGCTCACCCCTGATCACCTGGCCGATCACGGTCTCCCGGGCCGCCAGGTCGAGGGGCGGGACGACGACGGCCGGAGTGATCGGCTCGCCGGCGTCGTCGACCATGACGAAGGGACCATTGGTCGCATTTCGCTGCCGTCCCCCTTCAGCCGGCGCCCGCCGGAGAAGGTGTCCCGCTTCTCTCTTCGCGGCGACCGGGCGTACGACCAAAATCTGGTCGGCGGTCCGCCGGTTGCGGCTCGGTAGCCCCCGCCGGTGGCCCATGCCCAAGAAGTGTGATGTGTCGATGCCGAGAGCGTCGATCCGGCGTCGGAGGTGCGCGTGCGCACCGCCGGTGGGGCGAAGACCCAGGTGGCGCAGCACTCCGGCCATCGAGGTCGAGGCGTGGACGGCTTCGGCGATCATCTGCCGGGTGTAGCGAACGCTTCCCACCCGTGACACTCTAGTCATGGAGCAATTGCCGTGGCACGGCGGCCGCCGCGCGGGTCCAGGCCGCATGACGGCCGCCGTGGGTCCGGCGGCGGGATCGGAATGCCCGGCCTAGGGCGGCACCGGCACCGGCACCGACGGCGGGGCGGAGCCTAGTAGCGGAACATGGCCAGGCTGCGTTGCAGGTCGTGGGCCACCCGCGAGAGCTGGTCGGCCGCGGTCGCGGTCTCGGCGGCGGCTTCGGTGGTCTGGCCGGCGGCGTCGGCGACCTCGGCCACGTTGGCGGTGATCTGGTGGGAGCCGGTGGCCACCTCGCCGACGTTGCGGCTCATCTCGTTGGTGGTGGCGGTCTGCTGCTCGACGGCGGCGGCGATGGCGCTCTGGGTGGCGTTGATCTGGTCGATGACGGCGCCGATCTCGCCGATGGCGGCGACGGCGGCCGCGGAGTCGGCCTGGATGGCGCCGACGCGGGTGCGGATGTCCTCGGTGGCGCGGGCCGTCTCCTGGGCGAGCTCCTTGACCTCGCCGGCGACGACGGCGAAGCCCTTGCCCGCCTCGCCGGCCCGGGCGGCCTCGATGGTGGCGTTGAGGGCGAGCAGGTTGGTCTGCTCGGCGATGCCGGTGATCATCTTGATGACGGAGACGATCTCGGCGCTCGAGGAGCCGAGCTTCTCGAGGATCTGGCCCGCCTCGCCGGAGATGCGGACCGCCTGACCGGCCACGTCGGCGGCGCTCGAGGTGCTGCGGGCGATCTCGCTGATCGAGCTGCCGATCTCCTCGGCGCCCGCGGAGACGGTGCTGATCGTGCGGCTGATCTCCTCCGACGCCTGGGAGACGGCGCCGGCGCGGTTCGCGGACTGGGCGGCCGACGAGTTCATCCGGTTGGCGACCGCGGTGAGGTCCTCGGAGGAGGAGGCGAGCGTGGTCACGTTCGTGCCGATGTCACGCATGGCGGCGGTGAGGCGGTCCAGGGCGGTGTTGAGCGCCCCTGCCATCCGGGCGACCTCGTCCGACTTCGAGGACCGGGAAAACCCCGGAAGCCGGGACAGGAAAGAGAACCGGGAAGCGGGGGAGGACAGCGTCAGCCGCTGATCCAGCCGCCCCTCGGCCAGCCCCTCCAGCACGACCACCGTCCGCCGCAACGGCCCCACGACGGCCCGGCTCACCACGAACGCGATGGCGCAGGCCGCGAGAATCCCCAGCCCCACCAGCGCGTACGTGATGATCTGCGCGACCGTCGCCGACCGGCTGGCCTGGCTCTTCTCCCGGGCCGCCGCCTTGTCCTCGAGCGCGGCCAGGTTGTTGAGCGCCACGGTGATCTTGCTGGTGAGCGGGTCGATGTAGTTGTTCTGCACGCCGAGGAAGGTGCTCAGGCTGTTCGCCTTGGCCGCCGGGACGAGCTGCTGGTCGCGGACTTTCCGGTACTCGGCGAGCCCGGCGGCGAACGCGTCACGGTCACCGGACGTGCCGCCGGCCGGCCGGGCCACGTACGCCTGCCAGGTCCCGTCGATCGTCGCGTCCAGCCGCTGGATCGCCGCCTGCACGTCGGTGACGTCGGTCAGCGGCGACCGCAGCAGCAGCTTGTCCGACAGCGCCGTCGACTGCTGGACCGACGCCCGGACCTCGCCGAGGCGGCCGATCGCCTGGAGGTTGTGGTCGTACATGGTCTCCAGGCGCGTGTTGGCGCTGTGCAGCTCGACGAGCCCGGTGGCGCCGACGGCCACCACCAGGACGCCGAGGGCCCCGAATCCGGCGAAAAGCTTGTGAGCGACGAGCACAGAACCAGAATCGGGGACAAACGCCGCGCAGTCAGTCGATACCGAGATCCCGTCGCAGCTTCGCCACGTGACCGGTCGCCTTGACGTTGTACATCGCCTGCTCGATCGCGCCGTTCTCGTCGATCACGAAGGTCGAGCGGATGACGCCCATCACGGTCTTGCCGTAGTTCATCTTCTCGCCGTACGCGCCGTAAGCGGTCAGGACGCTCTTGTCCGCGTCGCTCACCAGCGGGAACGTGATGGAGTCGCGCTCACGGAACTTCGCCAGCTTGTCCGGGGAGTCGGGGGAGATGCCGACGACCTCGTAGCCCGCGGCCTGGATCGAGCCCAGGTTGTCGCGGAAGTCGCACGCCTGCGTGGTGCAGCCGGGCGTCATCGCGGCCGGGTAAACGTACAGGATCACCTTGCGTCCGCGCAGATCCTTCAGCGTCAGGGTGTCGCCGTTGTCGGTGGGCAGGGAGAACTCGGGGGCCGGGTCCCCCGCGGAGAGCCGCTCAGTCATGCGTCCGAGGTTATCCGGGCGGGCTCGGCGGCCCGCAGGCGCAGGACGCCGGTCACGGCGGTGCCCGCTCCGGCTCCCAAGGCGACGAGTACGGCCCCCCGCGCCACCCACCCCGGCCCGGGGAAAGTGACGACGGCCTGCGTGAACACGCCCGCGTCGTTGAAGCCCCCGAAGATCGCCAGTGCGCCGCCGCCCAGCAGCAGGAGGAATGGTCTTCGCCACAAGCCGGCGCCGATCGCGAGCAGCGCGGCGACGATGGCCGGAGCCTGGGCGTCCACACCGACGGCCGCGCGCGTGATCGCGTACACGATGGCAATCAAGCCCGCGACCAGCGCAACCGTCCCCACCCAGCGCCGGGCCAGGATGGTCGCGACCGCCAGCGCGACCGCGCCTGCCCACCACAGCCATGCCCGCGGCGGCGGCACCCAGGTCAAGGTCCCTTCCACCGCATAGGTACGCGCCCCCGAGCGCAACGGCACGCTCCACCTCCGCAGCTCGTGCGCCCGCGACGGGTCGGCTTGCGCCTGCGGGGGCAACCCGTCGGAGAGCCAGCGATCGCGCTGATCGTGCCACCGGACAGTGCGCTCCGACGAGATCTTCTGCCACTGCGGCGCCGCGGTCGGATCAGCATTCGCCGGTACGGCCGCATCGCCGTCCAGCGTCGCATTGGTGTACGTGGCCGGCGAGTTGACGTTCTGCCACACCCCGTCGGGGCGTACGTCGAGATAAGGCTCACCTTGATAGCCGAGCACCTCGACGCTGTGCCCGGTGTCATTGGTCAGCTCGAGCCGAGCGCCCGCCTCGACGACCCGCACGGAGAGGCCGGCGACGTTCTCCGTGAGCCCGGTCACCTCGATCCGGTACGCCGTCGCGTCCGGGGCCTCGCCGCCGTGCGCCGACGCGGGGCCGGCCGGCCCGAGAAGCGCCCCGGCCAGCACCGCGAGGAGCAGGGCGGCACGTCTCATCCCACCGCTTTTTCCAAGCCGGCGGCGGTCCGGTCCTCGAGCACCGTCCCGTTGACCTTGATCGTCGGCGTGCCGGTGACCCCCGCCGCGGAGGCCTTGTCGGTGACGTCCGTCGCCCAGCCCTGGTAGGTGCCGTTGTTCACCGCGTCCGCGAAGGCCTGGTCCGTCAGTCCGACCGACTGGCCGAGCTCGATCAGCTTCGCGTTGTCCAGCCCGTCGCTGTTCTCCTCGGGCTGATTGGCGAAGAGCACCTCGTGGTACTCGTAGAACTTCCCACCCGCCGCCGCGGCCGCCGCCGCCCCCGCCGAGCGCGTCGAATACTCCGTGCCGTTGGAGGCGCGGTCGAGGATCGAGATCGGGTGGTAGTTGACCGTGACCTTCTTCTCGTCGACGAGCTTGGTGATCGTCGGACCCGCCGAGTCCTCGAACTCGTGGCAGATCGGGCACATGAAGTCCTCGTAGATGTCGATCGTCACGGGACCCTCGCCGCGGGCGAAGGCCGTCCCGTCGTCGGTCGCGGTGGGCGGGACCACGACGCTACCCGCCGTGTCCTTCTCCTGCCCGGCCAGCACCGCCCAGCCGATCAGGCCCGCGATGACGAGGACGGCCACCACTCCGACGCTCGTCCACAGCGTGACCGTGCGCCGCCGCTCCCGCGCCTTCTGCTGAGCGACGATGCGTTTCGCCTCGGCGGCGCGCTGCTTGGTTGCCTTGCTCACTTGTCGTCCCCCATCAGGATGCTGTCGACCGACATCCGCGTGCGCGGCCAGACCAGCAGGACCCCTGCCAGTACGAGGAAGCCGGCGTCACGCGCGATGTCCCAGCCGTAGACCGGAGTGGCGCCCGCGCCCAGCTGCCCGCCCGAGCTGAAGCAGCCGCAGTCGATCGAGAGCCCGCGCACCCACGCCGAGACGATGCCGGCGATGAAGATCACGAGTACGACCGCGGAGATGCCGGCCACCAGGCGGACGGCCAGACCCGCGAGCAGCAGCAGCCCGAGCGCGATCTCGAGGAAGGGCTGGGCGGCGCCGATGACCTTCGCCACGTCGTACGGGAAGATCTGGTACGCGTTGACCGCCCGTCCGGACGCGGCCAGGTCACCGATCTTGAGGCCGCCCGCGACGAGCCAGACCACGGCCAGGCCCACGCGGGCGGCGGTCGAGATCCACGGCTGCATTTTCACCACGCCCCCTTAGTCGGCGTCCGGCGCCGCGGGGTTCCGTACTTCTGCTGGGGGTTAGCTGTATTTACCCCTCAAGAAGCCTGAGCCTGGGCCACCGCACTCACCAGTTCCTCACGGGCGCGGGCCACGCGGGAGCGAATCGTGCCGATCGCGACGTCTTCCACCTCGGCCGCCTCCGCGTACGAGAGGCCGAGCACCTGCGTCAGCACGAACGCCGTGCGACGCTCCTCACCCAGCCGGCCCAGCAGATCCGCCGCGCCGAGCCGGTGGGCGGGGTCGGGGTGGTGCGGCCGGTCGGTCCAGACCTCGGCCGCGAGCCGCGCGTCCAGGCGCCGCCGGCGGACGACGGCCCGCAGGTGGTCGGCGCAGGTGCGGCGGGCGATGCCGAGCAGCCAAGTGCGGATGCCGGCGCGCGCCTCGAAGGAGGGCAGCGCCTTGAACGCCCGCAGGAAGGTCTCCTGGGTCAGATCGTCCGCGGCGCCGGGGTCGACCAGCGCGGCGGTGAACCGCCACACCTCGGCCTGGGTGCCGCGCACGAGGGCAGCCTGGGCACCGGCGTCGCCGGCCCGCGCCCGGAGGGCGAGCGCGGTGAGTGGGTCGCTCGCTGTCACAAACCGAGATGGTACGCCCGTCATCAAGTGGCAGATCCGCCGGGAACTGTGGCACGTTTAGTCCGCCTGTCCGCCGTTGGGGGAGCCTCACTCGCATGACCGTCGACCGTCGCCGGGCCGTCGTGGCCCTGATCGGGCTGCTCCTCGGCCTCACCGGAGTGCTGCTCGGCCCGGCCGCTCCGGCCAGCGCGCACGCCGCGCTCGTGGCCAGCGACCCGGGCGCCAACACGATCGTCCCCGACGCGCCCAACAAGGTCACGCTGACCTTCAGCGAGTCGGTGCAGCTGATCTCCGGCAAGATCCAGGTGCTGGCGCCCGACGGCAGCCGCGCGGACCAGGGCGAGCCCCAGGCCAGCGGGGGGACGGTCACGATCCCGGTGCGTACGGGCGCCGGCCGCGGCACCTATCTCGTCAGCTACCGCGTCGTCTCCGCCGACAGCCACCCCGTCGCCGGCACGCTGCTCTACTCCGTCGGGGCGGCCTCCACTCCGCCCACGGAGACGGAAGTCGCGCAGAATGTCGACCCGGTGGTGCGCGCGCTGATTCCGGTCGGCAAATACCTCGGATACGCGGGCCTGGTCCTCCTCGTCGGCCCGGTGCTCGTGCTCGCGCTCCTGTGGCCCCACCGCCTGCCCCGATCCGGGCCGGCGCGCCTGGTGTGGACCGGCGTGGGACTCGTGCTGCTGAGCACCGTGCTCGCGTTGTGGCTGCAGGCGCCGTACTCGACGGGGTCCGGTCTGTTCGGGGTCTCCCTCTCGGATTTGCAGGACGTGCTGGGCAGCACCTTCGGCGCCGTGATGCTCGTGCGTCTGGGCGTGATCGTGGCGGCCGCGTTCCTGCTGCGCCCGCTCCTGGTCGGCGCCCGCGCGGACAACAAGGCCGACCTGGCCCTGCTCGGCGTCCTCGGCGTCGGCGCGATCGCCACCTGGCCGCTCACCGGGCACCCGACGGCCTCCCCGGTCGCCGGCGTCTCGGTGGTCGTCGACGCCATCCACCTCGCCGCGATGGCGGTCTGGCTCGGCGGACTGGTGATGCTGGCCGGCTTCCTGCTCCGCCAGGCCAACGAGCGCGAGCTCGGCGCGATCCTGCCGATCTGGTCCCGCTGGGCCGCGACCGCCGTGGCCGCGCTCATCGTCGCCGGCTCGGTGTCCGCGCTGATCGAGGTGTCGTCGTTCCAGGGCCTGATCGACAGCACGTACGGCCGGCTGATCCTCGTCAAGATCGGCCTGGCGGCCCTGGTGGTCGGCGTCGCGGCGTTCTCCCGCAAGCTCGTCCGGGAGCAGGCCGGCGAGCGTCCCGGCATCCTGCGCCGCGCGGTCTTCGTGGAGCTGGCCATCACCGCCGTGGTCCTCGGCGTGACGTCCGCGCTGGTCCAGATCAGCCCGCCGCGCACCGCCGAGGCGGCCGAGACCGCGGCGGCCACCACCCAGACGGTCTCCCAGACCCTGCGCGACGACTCCATGACCGTGCAGGCCGACATCTTCCCGGCGACGGTCGGCAACAACTCCATTCACCTGTACGCCTACACGCCCGACAACAAGCCGCTCACCGTGGTCGAGTGGTCCGCGACGGCCGCCCTGGAGACGAAGGGCATCGAGCCGATCGAGGTGCCGCTCCTGCGCATCACCGATTTCCACGCGGTCGGGGACATCGCGTTGCCGATGGCGGGCCAGTGGACGTTCAAGTTCACCGTGCGGACCAGCGACATCGACCAGTCCACGCTGACGATGACCGCGAACATCCAGTAACCCGGGGCGCCTTTTAAACCGTTGGAGGGCTAAAGAGTCGTTTGCCCATTTTGGTGGTATTTAGCGCTGTATGGTCCAGCGCAGTACCGACCAGAAGGGGAGATCGAGATGCGGCTGCTCCGCACGATCCTCGGCATGCTGTTGCTGACCGCCGGCCTGCCCGCACTGCTCGCCGGGGCCGCGTTCTGGGCCGCCCTGCAACATCGCGACGCGAGCGGTGCGTTCACGGGAACGATGCAGCGCCTCGCGACGTCCGGCTACGCCGTCGTGGTCGACGACGTCGACGGGCTGCTGCGCGCTGACGCCCCCTTCGCCCGGGTCGGCGACACCCGCCTGCGCGTCACCGCGGACACCGCCCAGGGCCCGGCCTTCGTCGGCCTCGCCCCGGCCGCCGACGCCGCGGCGTACCTGGCCGACCTGCCCCGCATCGCGGTCGCCTCGATCGACCTGGGCACCGGCGCCCTCCCCGTGACCGGCAAACTGGTCCCGGGCACGCGCGCCCCGGAGCAACTGCCCGGCAAGGCGGACTTCTGGCTGGCGACGGGGCGCGGCTCGGTCTCCTGGAACCCGGCCGAGATGCGCGACACCCCGTACTCGCTGATCATCATGAACCCGGCGGCCCAGCCGGGCGTACGCCTGGAAAGCACCGCGGCGGTCCAGCCCGGCTGGCTCAACCAGGCCACCTGGGGCCTCCTGACCGCCGGCACCCTCCTCGTCATGCTCGGCATGATCATCCTCGGCTGGCCCGCCCGCCGCCGCGAGGTCGTCTACGTCGTCGAACCCAGCCAGGTCCCCAGCCTGATGCAAGCAATCGGCGCCCCCCTCCCCCTGAGCCGCACCGGCGGCGGCCGCCACGCCGCCTCCCACCGCCCCCGAACCCTCGCCGACACCCAATCCCGAACCCGCCCGCCCTCCCTGGTCTGGCCCCCACGCCCCACCACCCCAGCCGCCTCCGTCTCTCCCTCCGTCGTCCCTGCGGCCGCCGTCTCTCCTTCCGTCGTTGCCTCTCCGGCCGCCTCTCCCGCCGCGGTTTCCGCTGTCGCCGTCGCTCCCTCTGCCGGCGCTTCCCCGGACGCCCCCACTCAGCCGATCGCCCCCACCGCCAAGCCGGCCCCGGGCGAACCCCTCAAGCTCCTCCCCACCCGCACCCCGAGCCAGACCCCCGCCGCCCGCCCGGTGTCACCGGCAGCCCCCACCACCCGCCCGGTGTCTCCGGCCGCACCCGCCGCCCGCTCGGTGTCTCCGGCCGCGCCCGCCGCCCGCCCGGCGTCCCTCGCAACTCCCGGCGCCCGCCCGGCGTCCCCCGCCGCGCAGCCTGCTCCGGGTGCCCGCCCAGCCGACCTCCCCATCTTCGAAGCCTCCGCCGTAGGAGCCTGGGTAGCCGAAACCGCCGCCGCCCGAGCCAAAGAAACCGAAGCCCGAGCCGCCGCCGCAGTAGCCGCCCACCGAGCAGCCCTGGCGAAGGCCGCCGCCAAACAAAACCCCAACCTCACCAAGCCCGCCGCTCCTGTCGCACCCGCCGCTCCTGCTGCTTCTTCGTCTTCTGCCGCGCCTTCCGCGACTGCTGCTCCGACCGCTCCTGCCGTGACCGCCGCTCCTGCCGTGACCGCCGCACCCGCCGCGACCGCCGGTTCCGCCGCGCCTACCAAGCCGTCCCGAGCAGCGGACCCGAAGCCGATCCCGCACCCGCTGGCCAAGCCCACCCCAATCCCCGCCACAAAGCCGCCCGCCCCGCCAGCGCCCGCGTCTCCCTCGCCGCTGCCCACCAAGGCGCCCGCCGCCGACACCAAGCAGCCCCCGGCCACCAGCCCGACGCCCGCCGCCGCCCAGCCCGCCACCGTGGCGACGCCCGCCGCCGAGGCCAAGCCCGCTGCCGACGCCAAGCCCGCTGCCGTCCAGCCTGTTGCCAGGCCGGCCGCCGAGGCCAAGCCCGCTGCCGGCACGCAGCCGACGCCTACTGCTGCGTCGAAGCCGCCGTCTGCCCCCGAGCCGAGGCCGTCGTCCACGCCCGCCCCCAAGCCGGAGCCCGTCGCTGAGCCCAAGCCGTCGCCCGTCGCTGAGCCCGAGCCGTCGCCCGCCGCCGAGGCGAAGCCGGCCACCAAGCCGACCCGCCCGGCCAAGGCGACACCGCGCAACGCTCTCTTCGGCGGCCCGCCCGCCAACGCCTGGGCCGCCACGGGCCTGACCCGAGCCGACTCCCCGCGCGTAGGCATCACCCCGAAGCCCCAGCAGCCCGCCGCCCCGTCCGCCGCCACTTCACGCGTAGCCACTCCGGCGGCCTCGCCAACGGCCGCCGCGCCCACTGCTCCTCGGCCGTCCGCCGCCGTGCCAACCGCTGCCGCTGCGCCAACCGCTGCCGCGGCGCCGACCGCTGCTGCGCCGACCGCTGGATCGGCTGCGGCTGCGCCGTCTGGTTCGGCCACGTCCCCGTCGGCGAGTGGCACGTCGGCTGATCGCGCCAAGCCGGCGCCTGCTCCGGCGCCCCCGCGGCCTGTACCGGCGCCTTCGCGGCCGTCGGTCCCGGGGCCTTCGCGACCGGTCGAGCCGCAGCGGCAGCCCGTCCCGGCGGCGGCCAACGACAAAGCCGGTCCGGTGTCGGCTAACGACGAAGCTGCCCCGGTAGCGGCCAACGACAAGGCCGTCCCGGCGGCGGCCGACGACAAGGCCGTCCCGGCGGCGGCCGACGAAAAGCATGTCCCGGCCGCGGGCGAGGAGAAGTCGACCTCGATGGCAAGCGGGGAAGGCAAGCCCACCGTCACGGTCGCCAAGGAGCCGCAGCTGGCCTCCGCGCCCATCGCAGAGTCGACGGCCCCTCCCGAGCAGGTGCAGCTGCCGTCGGGCCGTCCGGTTTCCGACGAGTCGAAGTCGGCTTCGGCTCCGGCGGCGACGGCTGAGGCCGAGGCTAGGGCTGGAGCTGGAGCTGGAGCTGGAGCTGGAGCTGGACAAGCGTCGAAGGCCGGGACGGTCATGGCTCCGACGGCGGGTGGGCCGTTGCCGAGGCGGGTTCCGGCCCCGGCGCCTGAGGCTCGTCCGGCTGGGGGCGATGGGCGACCTTCGGCTTGGCCGGTGGTTCCTGGTTCTCGGGCGGTGCCGCTGAGCGGTTCGGGGCCGCGGCCGGCGTCGGACTCTGAGGCGCGACCGGGCTCGGGTCATGCGGGTGCGAAGGGGGACCAGCTCACCGAGACGCGCATTGCCGGGCCGCGATCGGAGGTCATGTCGACGGCCGAGCGTACGCCCAGCGCCGACGTCGAGCGCACGCCCAGCGCCGACGTCGAGCGCACGCCCAGCGCAGAGGTCGAGCGCAGGCCCGGCGCGGAGGTCGAGCAGACGGCCGGCCCGAAGGTGGAGCGCACGCCCAGCCCGAAGGTCGAGCAGGCGGCCGGCGCAGAGGTCGAGCAGACGGCCGGCGCAGAGGTCGAGCGCGCGCCCGATGCGAAGGTCGGCAGCCCCACGGTTGCCCAGCCTGCCCCGGAGCGCGGCGAAGCGGAGAGCGACGCGCCCGCGACTGCCGAGTCGGAGGCGCGCAAGGGGGAGGGGTCTTCGGTGCTTGGTGACTACAAGGCTGAGGTGGCCGAGTTGCTCGGCAACGGGGCGGCCAAGCGGCGGCGGAAGGGCTTCACCGCGGCGGGCCTGCCGGCGCCGGATCCGGCTGATCTGGAGCCGCCGATGAAATTGACGCGGCCGCCGCGGCGGGGGATCGGGCGGGGCTCCGGCAAGGAGTGATCGAGGCCGGCTGAGAAGGCCGGCCCGGCGAAACGACAATCGCAGACACCGAAGGGCCCTCCGCGCTGCCGGCGCGGAGGGCCCTTTACCGGGGGAACGGAGTTACCGAAGGGGGGCTTCGTCCGTTAAGACCAGTTTAGGGGCTGTCGCGCCCGGCTGGGTAGAGGTGCGACCGAATAAGGCATTCTTGGGTGATTCTGTCCGGCTGGGTGCGTGGCTCCCGATCAGGTGGGTACGGGCGGAGGCTTCCGCGCTGTACCGGGTGTGCGCGTAGGCTGGGCGGGTGGCTGATCTTCTCGTGTGGATCGATTGTGAGATGACCGGCCTCGATCTCGGCAAGGATGCCCTGATCGAGGTGGCGGCGCTCGTCACCGGTCCCGATCTGAACGTGCTCGGCGAGGGTGTCGACCTCGTGATCCACGCCGACGACGCGGCGCTCGACGCGATGCCCCAGGTGGTGCGGGACATGCACGCCAAGTCGGGGCTGACCGAGGAGGTGCGGCGCTCGACCGTGACGATGGCGGAGGCCGAGGCGGCCGTCCTCGACTACGTCAAGCAGTACGTCCCGAATCCGCGCACGGCCCCGCTCTGCGGCAACTCGATCGCCACGGACCGCGGGTTCCTGGCCCGGGACATGCCGGAGTTGGACGACTTCCTGCACTACCGGATGATCGACGTGTCCTCGATCAAGGAGCTGACCCGCCGCTGGTACCCCCGGGTCTACTTCGGCCAGCCCCAGAAGGGTCTCGCCCACCGGGCGCTCGCCGACATCCGCGAGAGCATCCGCGAGCTCGAGTACTACCGTCGCACCGTCTTCGTCCCGCTCCCCGGCCCGGACGTCGAGCAGGCCCGCGCCATCGCCGCCGAGCTCTGACCGCCCCGGCTCCGTGGGCCGGTGCCATCTGCTCGGTGGGCCGGTGCCACCTGCTCGGTGGGCCGGTGCCACCTGCTCGGTGGGCCGGTGGCACCCGCTCGGGTAACCCGGTCGACAGGGTGGTGGGGGACCCAGCTATGCTTGTCCGGCGCACGCTGCGAGGGAGATCTTCGCGGCGGTCGGCATGGTGGTCGTAGCTCAGTTGGTAGAGCACCTGGTTGTGGTCCAGGGGGTCGCGGGTTCAAGTCCCGTCGATCACCCCATGCAGTGCGAAAGCCCGCTCCGAGGAGCGGGCTTTTTGCGTTTCCGAGCCACGCGCTGTCCGGTCCGAGCGGCCGCGGCAAAGGCCGTCATCGAGGTGACGGCGAGTGGCAGCGGAGGGTGGCGACAGCGAGGGCCGTCATCGAGGTGACGGCGAGCGGCGGCGGAGTTCAGCGACAGCGCGGGCCGGCCCCGGGTGAAAGGGCAGGCGGCGAGCCGGGGCAGAAGAAGGCGTCAGCGCAGGACGGCCCCGCGGACTAAGAGCGGACGAAGAGCAGCGGGCGACGTGCGGCCGGTGAAGAGCGCGGGCCAGGGGTGGCGGCGAACGGCAGCCAGCGACGAGCGGTCGGCGACCAGCGGCGGGTGACGGGTGGCTGGCGAGAGCGGGGCAACAAGCAAGGCAGCGACGAGCGGCGGGCAACTGGCCAAAGGCGGCGGGTGGGAGAGCGGGGCGGCGTGACCAGGTAGACAGGTGCTTGGGGCGGGCGGCGGCCTAGGGTGAGATGCGTGGCTGATACAGCGAGTTCCGGGCGGGGGGCCGGGGCTGTGGCCGGGCGCGGGGCGGGCGGCGGGGCGTTCGGGTGGCGGTTCATGGTGCCGCTGGTGGTGGGGTCGGCGTTGAATCCGATCAACAGCTCGATCATTGCTACGGCGCTGGTGCCGATCGCAGCGCGGTTTTCGGTGCCGGCCGGGCGTACGGCCGTGCTTGTCGCCGTTCTCTACGTGGCGAGTGCCACCGCTCAGCCTGCGCTGGGCAAGGTGGCGGGGCGGTTCGGGCCGCGGCGGGTCTTCCTGGCGGGGATCTCGCTGGTTTTCGCCGGCGGGCTGATCGGCAGCTTGGCGCAGAGCCTGACCCTGCTGACAGTCGCGCGGGTGGTGATCGGCGTCGGCACCTCGGCCGGCTATCCGACGGCGATGCTGCTCATCCGGCGCCGGGCGGAGCGGGCCGGGATCGCGGCGCCCGGCGGGGTGCTCGGGGCGATCACGATGGCGGGGCAGTTGACGGCCGCGCTCGGGTTGCCGCTGGGTGGGGTGCTGGTCGGGGCGTTCGGGTGGCGGATCGTGTTTCTCGTCAACCTGCCGGTGGCGGTGCTGGCGTTCGTGATGGCCCGGCTGTGGGTTCCAGCGGACGAGCCCATCGACACCGTACGCACCTGGGCCCGGGACATTGATCTCGTCGGCGTCCTGCTGTTCGCGGCGACCTTCTCGTGCCTGCTCGGATTCCTGCTCTCGTTGAGTGGCGGCGGGGCGAGGTGGCCGGCGCTCGCCGCGGCGCTGATGCTCCTGGTCGTTCTGACGGTACGGGAGTTGCGGGCGACGTCTCCGCTCGTGGACCTCCGGCTGCTGCGGAGCAACGGCGGGCTGACCCGTACCTATGTGCGGCAGCTCTGCACGCAGCTGGTCATGTACTCGCTCATGTACGGCGTCACGCAATGGGTGCAGGACGGCAAGGGGCTGTCGGCGGCCCTCGCGGGGCTGGTGATGTTGCCCATGACGGGGATGTCGGCGCTGGTCACGGCCCCGGTGGCCCGGCGCAACGCGGTGCGGGGGCCACTGCTGGCCGCCGCGGTGGTCGCGCTGGGCGTGGCGGTCACCCTCCGGTTCATGACCGTCGGTACGCCCACAGCCGCCATCATCGCCCTCACCGTCGCCTTCGGCGTGACCGCTTCGCTCGGGGCGGTCGGGAACCAGGGTGCCCTCTACGCCCAGTCGCCCGCGCGCGATGCCGGGACGGCGGCCGGCCTGATGCGGACCTTTGCCTATCTGGGCGCGATTCTCGCCTCGAGCCTGATCAGCCTCAGCTATGCCCACGGGGTGACCGACGCGGGCCTGCACTCGATCGCCACGGGGCTCATCGCCGGCAGCTCGATCCTGCTGCTGCTCACGGCCCTCGACCGCCGCCTCCCCCGCCACATAGACCGGCCGTGAAGGCCCGCAGCCTCGTGGAGAAGCCCGGCCGTGACCACGAGCGGGGCGGGGTAGGGCGCATAAAGGACGCCGCTGCGAATTCCACGGGGGAAGAACTCGCAACGGCGTCGTCAATGACGATAGTCGATCCGGTGTCAATCGTCCATATCGGTGTGGCAACGGGTTCGAAAAGCCAGCTCAGCGCGGTCGTCCGGCCCCGCCGCGTCCGGAACGGCCCCGTCCGGGGAGGTCCGAACAGCGCTCCGGACCGCCCGGAAGGACGAAGCAGTCCGGCAAGACCGAAGGAGCGTGGCCAAGCACAAGAGCGGAGGAGCGAGGCCGAAGGAGCGTGGCCAAGCACAAGAGCGGAGGAGCGAGGCCGAAGGAGCGTGGCCAAGCGCAAGAGCGGAGGAGCGAAGCCCGAAGACGCGCGGCGAACCCCAGGAGTCAGAGACCCAGCCGAGCCGTCGTCCCCCGCCCCGCCCCCGGCGACGACATCTGCAAAAAGCCACCGTGCGCCGACGCGATCCCCGCCGCGATCGTCAGCCCGAGCCCCATCCCCGGCACGGCCTGCTTCCGCGCGTGCCGCCCCCGGAAGAACCGCTCGGTCACATGCGGCAGCTCGTCCGCCGGGATCCCCGCCCCCGAGTCGGTGACCTCGACGATGGTGGCGTCCGCCCGGCGCATCGTGACGCGGACCGAGCCGCCCGGCGCCGAGAACAGGACGGCGTTGCGGACGAGCTGCTCGACCGCCTGCGCGAGACGGGCCGGGTCGGCGCCGCCCACGACGGTCCGGCCGTCGCCGGTGACCGTGACGGTGACGTCGCGGCTCGCGGCCACGGCGCTGGTGCCGGCCACGGCCGCCGCGACGACCGTACCGATGGGGGTGGGGGTGGCCTGGGTCATCTTGGCGTCGGCGGTGCCTTCGAGGAGGTGGTCGACCATGCGGACGAGCCGCTCGCCGTTGCGCCGGATCGGGTCGATGAGCCGCCCGTACGGAGCCAGCGCCGCATCGTCCGTGAGCAGCTCGAGGTAGCCCTGGATGGCGGCGACCGGGGTCCGTAGCTCGTGGCTGACCGTGGCGACCAGGTCCTCCTCGCGCCGCACGGCCTGGGCCAGCGCGTCGCCGAGCTCGATGAGCCGCAGCCGGGACCGGATGGCGGCGAGGTGCCCGGAGGCCTGACCCGCCAGCAGTGTCAGCGCGTCGATCTCGCGGTCGCTGAAGTCGCGCGGCTCGTCGCCGATGGCGCAGACGGCCCCGAGGGCGTGCCCGTCCTCGTCGATCAACGGCGCCCCCGCGTACGAGCGGATCCACGGCGCCCCCGTGACCAGCCCGTTGGCGACGAACCGGGAGTCGAGGCGCGCGTCCGGAACGATCAGGGGCGTTCGGGGCGTCAGCGTGTGCGCGCAGAAGGAGAGGTCGCGGGCGGTCGCGTCCAGGCCCAGCCCGGTGTTGCCGGCGAACCACTGGCGGTTCTCGTCGATGAGCGTGACCAGGGCGATGGGCGTGCCGACGAGGGTGGTGGTGAGCCGGGTCAGCTCGTCCAGGGCCGCCGGGCGCGGGGCGTCGAGCAGCCCGTAGCTGCGCAGCGCCGCCACTCGTGCCTCCTCGGCCATGACCGTGTTCACCGCTGTCCCCTCGCTCGTCCGGCCGCGGCGGGGAAACCAGGTTCCCGCCGCGTCGTTGTGCGCTGAAGGTCGGCCGCCCGGGGGGAGCGTTGAGTGAAAGACCGGTCCGGCAACCAGGATGAACCCCGGCGCCGAAGAACTCGCGGGCCGCTGCCGATCAGAGGAGCGTGGCGCTTGGTGTTGTTGTGCTGGTCGGGGTGGTCCTCGTCGCGGCCCGGTTGATCACCGATCCGCAGGGTCAGGCGGCGAATGTCGAGTTCTACCGGTCGTACCTGATCACGTCGGTCGTCGCGACCGTGGTGACGTGGATCGCCGCGGGCCGGGGGCCGGCCGACGCCCGCCGCCCGTGGCGCTGGATCGCGCTGGGTTTCACGGCTCTGCTCGTACCCCAGCTGCTCTTCATCGCCGTCGCGGCCCGGCAGGAGATGCCGCCGTTGTGGGTGGTGATGGCGGTGCTGGGCGGGCGGGTGCTGTGGGCGGTGCTGCTGGTGGCGGGCACGCTGAAGTTCCCGATGCGGCCGCTGACCGGGCGGCAGCGCACCCGCTTCCTGGCCGACATGGCCACGGTGCTGGGCGGCGCGTTCGTCATCTCCTGGTACTTCCAGCTCGGCCCGGCGCTGACCGAGTCCGGCCGGCTCGGGTTCGACCAGCTCACGGTGCTCTCGCTGGCGGTCGGGGACCTCGGCATGATCTTCGGCGTGTGCGCGGTCCTGATGCGCAACGGCCTGACGACCTGGCGCGGGCCGCTGCCGGTCTTCCTCGCCGGGCTGGTCACCTTCCTGGCCGGGGACCTGCTCTACGCCCACGCCATCCTCGCCGGTCCGCTGGTGTGGGCGACCCCGCTGTCGCTCACGCTCAACGTCGCCGACCTGATCATGGCCGCCGCGGCGGCCGTACACCTGCGGAAGCCGGACGCGACGGGGGCCGAGCCGGGCCGGGTGAGCGCGGGGGTCGCCTACCTGCCCTATGTCGCCCTGCTCAGCGGCTACACGATGATGCTCGTCGCCGCGGTGCGGGAGGGGCGGGCCTATCCGTGGGGCGGGCTGGCGGTGGGCGTGTTCGTGATGACCGGCGCGGTCGTGCTGCGGCAGCTCGTGGCGCTGCGGGAGAACCATCACCTCGTCGTGCACGACCACCTGACCGGGCTGGCCAACCGCATCTCCGCCGACGCCGCGCTGGCGGCCGCCGTGCGCCGCCACCGGCAGGACGGGCAGGAGTCGGCGGTGCTGCTGATCGACCTGGACGGCTTCAAGACGATCAACGACACCCGCGGGCACGAGGCCGGCGACGCGCTGCTCGCGGCGTTCGCGGGCATTCTCACCGCCACCGTACGTACCTCCGACGTCGCCGCCCGCGTCGGCGGCGACGAGTTCGTGGTCGTCCTCGACCGTCCCGGATCGGCCGAGCGGGCCGTCGCGGTGGCCCGCCGCATCCTCGACGCCGCCGCGGACCCGGTGCTGATCAACGGCGAGGAGCTGCCGATCCGGGCGAGCATCGGCATCGCGATGACCGACCCGGACGCCGACGCCACGACCGTGCGGCACCGGGCCGACATGGCCATGTACGCCGCCAAGCGCGCCGGCCACGGCACCGAGCTGTGGCAGCCGGCCCTGCCCGGCCGCACGGCCGCCGAGGAGGCCTTCGACGCCGATCTGGCCGGTGCCACCGCCGCCGGTCAGCTGCGCGTGGTCTACCAGCCGATCGTCGACCTCGAGGACGGCTCGACCGTGGGCGTGGAGGCGCTCGTCCGCTGGGAGCATCCGGTGCTCGGGACGATCGCGCCGGACCGGTTCATCGCGGCCGCCGAGCGTACGGGGGTCATCCACGAAATCGGCCTCTGGGTCCTCGCCCGGGCCGCCGAGCAGGTGCGGGCCTGGCAGACGGAGACCGGCCGGTCCCTCTATGTCAGCGTCAACCTCTCGCCCCGTCAGCTCGACGAGCCGGGACTCGTGCACGACGTAGCCCGCCGCCTCGGCGACGCCGGGCTACGCCCGCAGGATCTGGTCCTGGAGCTGACGGAGAGCGCGCTGGTGGAGGAGACGAGCGCGGTGCCGGCGCTGACCCGGCTGCGGGGTCTGGGCGTACGGATCGCCGTCGACGACTTCGGCACGGGCTACTCGTCGCTGCGCTACCTGACCCGGCTGCCGGTCGACATCCTCAAGCTCGACCGGTGCTTCGTCGCCGAGCTCAACGGTGACCCGCAGGGGTCGGCTGTCGCCGAGGCGGTGCTGCGGCTGGCGCAGGCCCTGCACCTGGACACCGTGGCCGAGGGCATCGAGACGGCCGAGCAGGCCGCCGAGCTGTCGCTGCTCGGCTATCGGCGGGGCCAGGGCTACCACTACGCGCGGCCGATGAGCCCGGAGGAAGCCCTCGGCCGGGTGAAGCTGGCATTCACGAATTCGCATGGGGGACTTCCCTAGGCGACCATGCACAGCGCATGCTGAGCGTGGTGATGTGATGACTGACAGTGTTCCACTCCACGTGGTGACCCGGATCGAGAGCCCGATCCGGGAGATCCGGCTGGCCGCCGTGGACGACCTGGCCTGGTTCGCGGCCGGCGACGACCCCGGCGCGGCGGCCGACGCCAGGATGCACTTGCAGCGGCTGACCGAGGACGACAGCCGTGCCGTCTCGGCCGCGGCGGCGACTGCTTTGGAGCGTACGGCCATCCGCCTCAACCCCGACCGGATCGACTTCGGTCAGGTCCCGCCCGGCACCGCCCCGCTGACCGTCCAGGTCCTGGTCGAGGGGCCACCACTGGCCGCCACCGAGGCCGCGGTGCACGTCTCGGGCGCCGGCCTGCGTGCCGCCTTCGCCGGACGGCAGCTGCACATCGAGTGGACGCCCGGCTCGGAGTGGCTCGACGGCTCGGTCGCCGTCCGCGGCCCGGCCGGCTGGGCCGAGGTGCGCGTGACCGGCGAAGTGACCGAGGCGGTGCCGCTGACCCGCGCGGTCCTCGCCGAACGGGTACGCGACCTCGACGGCGTCGGCGACTACGCCACGTCCCGCGTGACCGTGCTGCCCGCGGAGCCCCCGCGCCCGCGTCACCGCCGCCGGGCCGGAGCAGCCGTCCTTGTCGCCGGGCTCACGTCGCTCGTGCTGATCGGTGGCGTCGGCGTGGCGGTAGCCCTCACCAACGGCGGACAGCAACAGCGGGACCCGCTCGCCGCGCCCGGGCCCAGCCCCGAGGTGGAGGACCACTCGCTGCATCTGTTGCAGGACACGCCCGACGGGGCACCGCAGCTGGCGCCGCCCGTACCCGCGGAAATCCAGAAGATCCCGATCCTCACACATGCCCGCAGCCTCGGGAAGCCCGTCGTGACCGGCACGATCAAGGTCGGGAACGAGCCCGAGGGCGTCGCCGTCTCGCCCGACAACAAGACCGTCTACGTCGCCAACCAGAGCTCGCGGATCCTGTCCGTCGTGGACGTGGCCAGCAAGCGCGTGGCGTCGGTCGAGCTACGCAACACGCCCCGGTTCGTGGCCGTCTCCCGGGACGGCCGGCTGGTGTTCGTGTCCATGTACGAGACCGACAAGTCGGGCAGCGGCGTCGCCGTCGTGGACGCCCGGAGCCGCAAGGTGCTGCGGTACCTCGGGACGGGCGTGCAGCCGTACACCCTGCTGGTCGGTCCGGACGACCGGCTGTGGGTGCCGATCCACGGGCGCGGCACGGTCGAGATCTTCGGGAAGGACGCCACGACGCTGGCGGGCCGGGTCGCGGTGCCGAACAACCCGCACGCGATCGGCTTCTCCGCCGACCTCGCCCGGGCGTACACGGCCAACCACGAGTCCAATGCCGTGGCGGTGCTCGACATGCGTACGGGGAAGGTGCTCAAGACCATCCCCGTCAGCAAGGCGCCGCACAGTGTCGCCGTGTCGCCCGACGGCCAGCGGGTGCTGTCCGCCGGGTACGAGGCGGACACCGCCGACCTCATCGACGCGCGGGACTTCCACCGCATCGGGCCGCTCCGGGTGGGCACGGACCCGCAGAGCGTCGCGTTCGCGGCGGACAGCAGCCACGCGTACGTAGTCAACGAGGGCGACGACACGGTGTCGGTCCTGGACGGCTTCACCGGGGCCGTCACGAGCACGGTCAAGGTCGGCGGCAGCCCCCGCGTGATCGCGGTGTCACCGGACGGCCGGTCGGCGTACGTGTCCAACGGCGACGACAACACGATCAGCGTTCTCAAGGTCGGCTGAGACGACAGCGGGTGGGTGCGATGTCCATGGGGGGCTGGATCGCGCTGGCGATCACCGTGTTCGGCGCGGCCAGTTACGCGGCCGCGTCCCTGCTGCAGGCCGTCGCGGCCCGCAAGAGCGTGAGCACCGCCGCGACCATGAAACACCCGCTCTATCTGGCCGGCATCGGCTGCGACGTCATGGCCTGGGTCGGCTCGATGATCGCTCTCCGCGAGCTCGCCGTCTATCTGGTCGAGTCGGTGCTCGCCGGCTCGCTGGCCCTGACCGTCCTCGGCGCCCGGCTGATCCTCAAGTCCCGCCTGCGCCGGCGCGACATCGCGGCGGTCGTCGTCTCCATCTCGGCCCTCGCCGTCCTCGCCTCGTCGGCCGGCCCGCAGCACGGCGTCGAACTCACCCCGGTCCTGCGCTTCACGCTCTGCTCGGCCGCGATCACCATGGTCCTCTTCGGCTGGGGCGCGGCCCGCGCCGGCGCCCCGGCCGGCCTCGTCGCCGCCATGGGCGGCCTGTGCCTCGGCGGCGCCGCCCTGACCGGCCGGGCCCTCGGCGAGGTCACCGGGGGAGTGCTGGGCATCCTCACCGAGCCGCTCACCGCGGCGGTCCTGGTCTTCGCCGCCACCGGCATGATGCTGTACGCCCACGCGCTCCAGAACGGCCAGGTCGGCCCGGTGACCGCCGTCCACTGGAGCGCCGAGGTGCTCGCCCCGTCGGCGGTCGCGCTGCTCCTGCTCGGCGACACCGTGCGCCCCGGCTGGGAAGCCATCGCCCTCGTGGCCGGGCTGGTCACCGCGATGTCCGCCGTCGTCCTCGCCTCGGCCCCCGGCACCAGCGCGGCGGCACTCCCCGCCGAAGCCACCAGCGTGCCCGGCACCACGTCGATCGACCACGAGCCGAAATGGACCGTCCCGTCCGGCGAACCGATGCGCGTCGCCCGGCCCGCGACCCGGCCGTCCGTACCGTTGCCCCGCCCAGCCACCCCACCGATCGCCCGCCCCGCCGACCGCATCGTCTGGTGGGGCCCGCCGCCGATCTGGCGCCCGCCCGCGCGCACGGCGGCCGAGCTGGCGGCGGCCCCGCGCCCGGCCGAGCTCACGACGGGCGTGCCGCAGGTCCAGGCGCTCGGCACGCAACCGTGGCTCCCGGACGCCGACGTCATGGAAGCGCCCGCCACCGAGCCGATCCCCGCGTGGATGCTCGCCGGCACGTACCCGCAGGAGCCGCTCCCCGAGCGCGAGCGGGTCCGCCCCCCGGTCTGGGGCGACCAGTAGCCGATTCGCTCGTCGAATGACTAGAGGACGTGCCACTAGGGTCTGATCGTGCCGACAAAGTCGTCGCCTCGGGCTGCGCTTCGCACTCGCCGCAAGGTCACGCCGGCCGAGGCGGCAGCGCTACTGAGCATGTCGCGGCCGCAAGTTCGTAAGCTCATCGACCGCGGCCTGCTGGAGTTCCACCGCCACATCCGGGTCTCCTCGATCAGGGCCTTCCTGGACGCGGAGCGCCTCCGCCGGCGTGGAGCGCTCGCTGACCTGTCCACGCTGCAGAACGAGCCCGAGCTGTCAGCGTCGGTTGGATGGTTCGTGAAGGTTGTGTGGAGGGTGGGGGCGAGCACGAGCGCCCCGGCGAATCGTTTGTCACTCTCGGCGCCATGGATCTGATCGTCACGCTCACGACCGTGTTCACGTTGTTGGCCGGCGTTTCGAGTTATGTGATTGCCCGGCGGGATCTGCGGGCGGGGGCGGCGCTTGCGGTGGCGGTGGTGGCGGCGCTGGGCACCGGGCTCGGCTTCCTGTTCACCGTCTACCTGGCCGTGGTTGCGTACGTGGGGGCGGTCGGGGTGTGGCTTGTGGCCCGGCGGTTTCTGCGCAAGCCCGGCCCGGCGCTGCTCGTGGCCGCCGGCGTCTTCGGGGTGGGGCTGGTGGGCTCGGTGACAGTGATGAGCATCGCGCTGAGCAACATGTAGAGTCCGTCGTCTGGCAGGCGACGCGAGGGGGTCCGGGTGCGGCGGAGCGGACGGGCCGTTGCGGTGCTGGCGGTCGTGGCCCTGGCGGCTGCTCCGGCGATCGCGGTGCCCCTGCTGGCGGTGGCGTCGTCCGAGCCCGCGCCGGAGCCGGACGCGCAGCTCGTCGTCGCGCCGGTCGCGGACGCCACGGTCTCCCAGGTGGCGCAGGACGGCGACACCAGTGCCGCGTCGACGTTGACCACGTGTCCGGCGTTGTGTGAGGGCAATCCGCGTGGTGAGCGTTCGGCGACGGTGACGTTCGAGATCAATGACCTTCCGCGTACGGCCGGAGGCGTCGAGGCGCGGCTGCGGCTCTACTCGTGGGCGGCCTTCGACGCGGCGACCAGTGTCGGCGCCGGTGGGCAGGAGCTGGACCGGGCGGCCGGCGTGACGGCCGGCTACAACGAGTGGGACGTGTCGCGGGCGGTTCCGGGCAACGGGACCTACACCTTCACCGTGCGGCAGGCGGACTATCCGAGCCGGATCTACTGGGCGTCGGCCGAGAACAAGAGCCCGGCGATCCGCCCCGAGCTGGTCTTGTCGTATAAATCGGACGGCCCCGCGCCGGCGCCGACGATGGTCGCGCCTTGGCGGCTCGCGTGGTCGGACGAGTTCAACGGCACCGCGCTGGACGCCGCGACCTGGGTCGCCAAGGACAACACGAGCGTCGACTACGACCGCGCCTGCCTCACCGCCCACCCGGACACCGTCTTCGTCGGCGGAGGAGTGCTCACCCTGCGCGCCCAGCGCCGCCCGGCCACCTGTGGCGCCGAGACGCGCGGCTTCACGAGCGCCTACCTGACGACCGAGGGCCGGAAGTCCTTCCAGTACGGCCGGTTCGAGGTGCGCGCCAAGTCGCCGACCGGGCCGGTGGGCTCGACCGGTCTCTGGCCCGCCTTCTGGCTGCGCCCCGACGACGGCGGCAACGGCGAGATCGACGTGGTCGAGCTGCCCGGCGGCGCCGCCTACTACCAGGCCGCCACGCAATCCATCTTCTACGACTACACACCGGTCAAACAGGACAACCGCTATCCCTTCCCGGCGGCGGGCCATGCGGCGGACGGCTTCCACACCTACACCACCGAGTGGGAGCCGGGCGTCCTCCGCTGGTACGTCGACGGCGTCCCGGTGTGGCAACGCGACCGCACGACGACGCCGTGGTTCGACGAGGTGTTCACCAAGCCCTACCACCTGCGCCTCAACTTCCAGGTGGGCGGCTGGCTCGGCGACCCCGACGCGGCGACGCGTTTCCCGGCCGACTTCCAGGTGGATTACGTACGCGTCTGGCAGCGCTGACGCACGGGTCCGAAGAGCAAGCTGAACGTTACTCAAGAATCACCTAAGGTCGTGCTAAGGTTCCGAAGTCCTCAGTGGCTTGGCGGCCTCGCTGGGACCGTTTTCTCGTCGGACCAGACATCGGCGGCATCCCCCACCGGGCTCCTCACCCCGGTCCGTCGTGCTACCCGCGAAAGGGCGCCCGCCGCTCATGACGCAATCCCTCACGCCTGAGCAATACGCGACTGTCCCCATCAACCAGCTCACCACCAAGCCCAACTGGCAGCGGAAATACTTCCTCGCCATCCTGCTCACCGACATCGCCGGTGCGGTGATCGCCGGCCTGCTCGCGATGCAGCTGCGCTTCGGCGGCGACTTCGCCATCGCGGACTGGTACTACGCGTTGCTCAGCTCGCTGCTGCCGCTGGGCTGGGTGCTCATGCTGCTGCTCAATCACGCGTACGACGACCGCTTCCTCTTCGTCGGCAACGAGGAGTACCAGCGGGTGCTGCGGGCCGCTCTCGCCCTCACCGCCACGATCGCCGTCCTCGCGTACGGGCTGAACGCCGACGTGGCCCGGGGCTACGTGACGCTGGCCATCCCGATCGCCACCGTGCTCGGGGTCGCGGGGCGCTACCTGCACCGGGCCATGCTGCACCGGGCCTGGGCCAAGGGTCAGTGCCTGCGGCGCGTGCTGGTCGTCGGGCACGCCGCGTCGGTCGCCGGGCTCACCGGGCAGCTGCGGCACGAGCGCTATCACGGGCTGGAGGTCGTGGCGGCGTGTGTGCCGTCGGCCGACCGGGTGCCGCCGGTGCTGCGTACGGTGCCGGTGGTCGAGGGTCTGGACCTGGCGGCCGAGACCGCGCGCGTGGTGGGCGCCGACACGGTGATGGTGCTGGCCGGTCCGGAGGTGGACGGCCCGACCGTGCGGCGGCTGGCGTGGCAGCTGGAGCCGCAGGACATCGACATGATCATGGCCAGCGCGCTGCTCGACGTCGGCGGCGCGCGCACCTCGATCCGGCCCATCGACGGCCTGCCCATGCTGCACGTCGAGCACCCGCGGCTCAGCGGCCCGCGCTGGCTGCTCAAGGGGCTGTTCGACCGGTTCGCGGCGGCGTTCGCGCTGCTGCTGCTGGCGCCGCTGCTCGCGGTGTGCGCGCTGGCGATCCGGCTCGACCGGCAGGCGCCCGGGCCGGCGCTGTTCAAGCAGACCCGGGTGGGGCGGAACGGCCGGCAGTTCACGATCTACAAGTTCCGGACGATGCGCACCAACGCCGAGGACCTGCTGGCCGAGCTGCGCGGGCTCAACGACAACGACGGCGTGCTTTTCAAGCTGCGCCGGGACCCGCGGGTGAGCCGGGTGGGCCGGATCCTGCGCCGCTACTCGCTGGACGAGCTGCCGCAGCTGCTCAACGTGCTGCGCGGCGAGATGTCGATGGTCGGCCCGCGCCCGCCGCTGCCGTCGGAGGTCGCGGCCTATCCGGAGGACATGCGCCGCCGGCTCGTGGTCAAGCCGGGGCTCACCGGGCTGTGGCAGGTCTCCGGGCGCTCGGATCTGGCCTGGGACGAGGCGATGCGGCTCGACCTGCGCTACGTCGAGAACTGGTCGCTCACCCTGGACATGATCATCATCCTGCGTACGGGATCAGCGGTGCTGCGGGCCAGCGGGGCCTATTAAATCCCGCGTCCCCGCTTGTGCAGGATGCGCACGACGGTGCCCGGGCGGATCAGTCGCCCGGCCACCGCCATCGCGAGATAGGCGCGCGGCTCCCGGCTGTTGCCCGCGAGGGTGCGCCGGGCCCAGTGCGCCGCCGCCCGCGAACGACCCTGGGCGGCCTCGGCGAAGGCGATCTGCCCCGCGACCCGGGCCAGCCCGGCCGGCTCCTGCTCGAACTCCGGATAGCGCTCCAGCAGCCACCGCAGCGCCGACGAGATGGTCTGCCAGCGCTGGGAGAAGTAGGAGCTGCGGTGCCACCGGACGATCGTGCCCGGCTCCCGCACGTTGACCAGGGGCGCGTGCCGGGCGGCGCGCAGCAGGAACTCGTAGTCCTCGGCGTAGCTGCCCGGGATCTCCTCGTCGACGAGCCCGATGCCGTCGTGCAGCGCCGACGCTCGCATGAGGAACGTGGACGGGTGCAGCTCGGTCATGCGGTCGCGCAGCAGGGCGGCGAGCGGGATGCGGTCGAGGGGCAGCACCCGGTCGAACTCGGTGCCGTCATAGGTCACCCGGATGCCGCAGCACGCGAAGTCCCCGCCGGTCGCCTCGAGCGCGGCGAGCTGGGCCTTGAGCTTGCCCGGCAGCCACTCGTCGTCATCGTCGCAGAAGCCCACGAAGTCGCCCTGAGCGGCGAGAATCCCGGTGTTGCGGGCCCCCGCCAGCCCGGGCTTGCGGTCGTTGACGAGCACCCGGACCGTGCGATCCGACGACGACCGGGCCGGCGTGAGGTCCGGCGTGGACCGGTCGTAGACCACGACGACCTCGATCGGGCCGTCGTGCTCCTGGGCGGTCACCGCGTCGATGGCGCGCCGCAGGAGCTCGGGACGGTCCCGGGTCGGGATGACCACGGAGACGAGGGTCACTTGCGCCGCCAGGGGAGGCGGCGCCGCTTGTCCGCGACCAGCCCGTCGACGATCTGGCCCACCCGGTGCACGGCGGCCATCTGCGCGGCGGCCGGCCCGGTGGTGACGTGGGTCGGAAAGCCGGACAGCCCGTCGCGCAGGGCCAGCTCCAGCTCGTGGGCCGTCGAGCACAGCCGGATGATCCCGCTCGCGGCCATCCGCGAGGCGAAGAGCATTTGGTGATTGTCGACATGCTCCCCGTACGCGGGATCGCGCGCGACCACGATCGGCAGGTGGCCGTGCCGCCGGGCCTCCGTGATGCTGGCCGGCCCGCCGTGCGTGACCACCGCCCGGGCCTGGGCCATGGCCGCGCCGAGCTGGTCGTGCGCGAGGAACGGGGTGGCGCCGGGGATCAGTGGCGGCCGGCTGCTGCCGTGCTGGATGACGACCCGGGGCCGGACGGGCTGCCGCAGCCACCACTGCTCGACCCAGCTCAGCAGCCGGTCGAAGTGGTGCTTGTCGGTGCCCACGGACACCAGGACGTCGAGCGTGCCGGTGTGCTGCGGGTGATCGTCGTGCGCCCCCGACCGCGGCTGGGGGATCGCCGCCGTCTCATGCCGGGGCAGAGTCATATGAGCTGACCCACCACCGTGGCATCGGGATAGAAGCGGCGCTGCTCCTCCCACTGCACCAGCATCGCCGAGAGCAGCGGCCGGCACAGGCGGGCGGTCAGCGTGGGGGTGTCGATGCGATCGATGACCTCGATGTAGACGGTGGGGATCCGCAGCACCCAGGCCATGAACACGAACGGCACGGCCACGCCGGCGCCGGTCGTCAGCAGCGCGCTGACCCGCCCGCGCCGCACGACGCGCAGGGCCAGCAGCAGGTTGCGGAAGAGGTTCCACACGTTGCGGGTCGTCGGGTGGTGCGCCCAGGTCACATTCTCGCCGTGCAGCAGCGAGAGCGCGTCCGGGGTGTCGAAGCTGACCCAGTGCCGGGACCGCGCCCGGTACCACGGCTCGAGGGCGAGCAGCTGGGCCAGATGGCCGCCGCTGGACGCGACGAAGAGCAGTGGCGGCCCCTCCGGATTGTCGTCCGGCACGGCAGGCATGCAACCCCCTCTACAGGTCAATGGCGGCCAATGGAGCGGCAACCTGAAATGTATATCCCGTGCCCCCGGCTAAGCGCCAGAGGGCGGTACGCGGCCGCGTATTGATTTGCGGCTCGATCTTCGTATCGTGCGAAATTCCGGCCGGGCTGACCAGGGTGTGTTCAGGCGGAATTTAACAAGCTCGATTTGCTTGGTCACGCGGAGTGGGATTCGACATACCCTATTGTCGAAGTAGGTTTTGGAGCGTGCCGGTGCGAATACTCGGCGTCACGTATTCCGGAATTCGAGAACCTCCAGCAACGCGGGATGCAGGTCCGGATTCCAGCCCGCGCCGCCGGCGGCGAGCCGCCACGTGCGCAACCACATCTCGATCAGGTACGCGTCCACGACCGGCCCGGCCGCCGCGGGCTCCAGCCCCAGCGCGGGACCGTGCCGCCGCACCGCCGCCACGGCCGCCTCCGCCGCCTCGCCCGCGCGCCGGCCACCCACGACCAGAGCCGTGTTGAACGCCTGGTGCGCGAGGTCGAAGCCGACGGGCACGCCCGGTCCACTGTGCTCCCAGTCCCACGCGACGAGGGCACTCCCGGTGGCGGTGGGCACCTCGCCGAGATTCCACGGCACCCAGTCGCCGTGCCAGTCACCGAGCTCGACGGCCACCCCGGCGGCCCGGGTCGCCAGCGCCTCCACAGCGGCGCGGATGGCCGTACCCTCCGGGCCTGCGACCTGGGCCGTCTCCTGGCGCAAGCGGTGCAGGAAGGGTGACTCCGCCAGGGGAACGCGCTCCCCGGGCGGGCCGCCGCGCCGCGCCACCGCGAGCATCGCCGCCGGCCGCGGCTCGTCGGGATCGGAGAGCCGGCGCACGCGCTCGGGCAGGGGAGCGGTGACACCGATCTCCTGCCCGGCCCACTCGCCCGCGTGCAGCGGACGGGGCGTGACGGGATAGCCGGGACCGGCGTTGCGCGGCAACCCGCGCAACGCTGCGGACTCGGCGCGCACGAGCCCGCGCGTGGCCTCGTTCCAGCCGACCTTGGCGTAGCCGCGGGGCCGGCCGTCGGGGCCGAAGAGCTGCAGGGTCGGCTTGCGGTTGGGGTCGGGCGGCCGGATGCCGACCGCCGCGAACAGGTGTGGTTCTTCCAAGACGGAAGCGAGGTGGTCCACGAGCGAGCCTGTGGCGGACAACACGGGGAAAGGCAACGCCCCCGTGCGGGCGAAGGACCCGAGCACCGACCGGACGGCCCGGGTCGGGCCCGAGCGCAACCCGTTGTACGCCAGCATCGAGGCCGCCGCGACCCGCCGGTTCCCTAGCGGAACGAGGAACCGCGCGCGCTCCACGGACGGCACGATCGCCCACGCCGGGGCGCCGGGAGTCGCGTGCCGCTGCACGGTGACCCGCGACCCGTCGCCGGGGAAGAGCGCGCGCGTGACCCAGCCCAGCCCGTCCTCGCGCTCCCGCGGATCGGCGCTCACTCGGCCCACTCGAACGTCATGCCGAGCCGCTCGGCCAGCGCCGCGTTGTGCGGCCGGTAGTAGCCGGTCAGCTCCTCACGGATCGCCGGGTCCATCGGGGCCGACTTGCGCCCGTTGAACACCTCGTAGCTGTCCAGCTCGTGCGGGGGCAGACCGATGAACCGCAGGACTTCCGCGTACGTGCCGGCGGGGTCGGCGTACAGGCTCTCGCTGGGCACGAAGAGCAGCTGTTGCCGGGGGAACCGCTGCAACCACGGCTCGAGGTGCTCCAGATAACGGCCGCGCGCCCGGTACGTGTACCAGTCGAACGCCTCGCTGAAGAGGTTCGGGTCGTCGATGAGCCGGTCCCGCTCGCCGGCCGTCCGCTCCTCCTCCGCGGCCAGCGCCTCCGCGAAGCCCAGCGGCTCCTTGCCCTCGGTCCGGCGTTCCTTCCAGTGCGAGTAGGCCCGCTCGACCGGGTCGCGGAGCAGGCAGATCAGCCGCACCTCGGGCATGAGCGAGCGCACCCGGTGCGGGGCGAGCGGATGGAACATGTAGAGCGGCGCCGCCTCGCCGACCTTGGGCGCGGCGCCGTGCTTGCGTTCGAGGGCCGCGCGCCGCCGGTCGGTCGGGAAGTGCGAGCGGTACCACTGCTCGCCGCGGTGCCAGTTCTCCTCGAAGTAGTGCGAGGTCTTGGTGTTCCACGCCGGGAACAGCCGCGGCACGAGCGGGTGCCGGATCAGGTAGTTCCACAACGAGGTGGTGCCGCCGCGCTTGGTGCCGATGACCAGGAAGTCCGGCAGCGCGCGCTGCTCGCTCGTCGCCTCGCCGTAGCGGACGAGCGGCTTCTTGGCTTGTTCGCGCAGGCCGGACGGCGCGATGCTCTTCGCTTTGTCTTTCAGCGTGGTCACGGCCTCAGCCCTTTCACTCGGATCGTCACGGCGGCGCGGACGCGGCGATCGGCGGCCGCGATCAGAAGCAGGCAGGCCAGCAGGGCGGCCGTCACGAGGAGTCCTTCAATCTCGCGTCCGGCGAGCGCGATGCCGATGGTGCCGGTGACGCCCACGGCGGCGAGCGTGGCGGCCGCGGTCAGGACAGCTTGGCGGCTGAGGACGGCGGCGCCGATGACCTTGCGGGCGGCGAGGGCGGCGACGACGTTCTCGACCACGATGCCGGTGGCCCAGGCCGTGGCGGCGCCCGTCAGGCCGTACCCGGGAATGAAGAGGAAGCCGAGACCGACCGTGCAGGTCAAGCCGAGCGTGGTGGCGAGCAGATGGCTGCGGCTGCGGCCGCTCATCAGCAGGACGGTCTGGACCGTGCCGAGGCCGACGTTGACCAGCATGGCAGTCGCCAGGATCGCCATCGCCGTCGCGCCCGCCGTGAACTCGCCGCCGAAGAGCTGGAGGAACGCCGGGGCGAAGAGGGCAAGCAACAGGTAGATCGGCCACGACAACGCGATGGCCAGGACCGTCGTCTGCCGGTGCACGGCGGCGGCCTCGCCGGTGCGGCCCGCGCCGAGCAGGCGGGACAGCTGCGGGGCGATCGCCACGCGCAGGCCCTGGAGGGCGAGCTGGCCCGCGAGCACGTACCGGCCGACGCCGCCGAAGACGCCCGCGTCGGCCTGGGTGGCCAGCGCCGCCGTGAGCAGGACGCCGACCCACATGCTGCTGCTGTCGATCGCCGCCGAGACCGCGCGGGGGAGGGCGAAGCCCCAGAGGGTCCGCCAGTCGTCCGGCCGGCCGGGCTTTCCGACGAGCAGCAGGCAGACCACGAGAGCCGCGACCGCCGGGAGGACCCAGCCCGCCATGGCCGCGGCCACTCCACCGCCGGCGAGCGCGACCGCACCGACCAGGATCGGCCGGCCCACCGGGAGGAGGACGAACTGGACAGCGGCGTACGCACCGATCGGTCGCGTGGCACGCACGGCGGCCAGCAGGATCGTCATCGCCACGATGACGGGGACGGCTAGCAGCACGACCTCGGTGGCCAGGCCCGCGCCCGCCACCAGGATGCTCAGGGCCAGGGGTGGGAGCAGGGCGACGGTGATCAGGCTTCGCTTGGCGCCGGGGCTCCGGGGAAGGGCCCAGACCAGGGCCGTGTCGGCGCCCAGGCAACAGACGGCGGACACGACGGTCAGCAGGCCGATGGCGGTGAAGATGGCGCCGGAGCCCTCCGGGCCGAAGCCCCGGGCCAGGACGACGGCGAGCAGGAAGCCGAAGAGGCCGCTGACCGCCGCGCCGGCGAGACCGATCAGGCCGCTGCGGGCCCCCTGGCGGCGCTCGGCTGTCGCGGTGGTCACAGCACTCCCTGCGTCGGGCGGCGGGTCAGGGCCATCTCGAAGACTCGGACCGGGCGGCGTACCGGACCGTCGACAGCAGCCATCGCCAGGCCGGCGGCGAAACAGAGCACGGAGAGGTTCTGGAAGGTCACGCCGTAGAAGGGCAGCTGGACGAGGCCGATCACGGGGACCGTCGCGAGCCACTGGCCGGCGGCCGACACCGCGCGGCCCAGCTTCAGGGCGACGAGCAGGAACCAGCCGACGAAGAGCAGCGCCGCCGGGACGCCGTGCGACACCAGCACCTGCCAGAACTGGCCCTGCGTACCGACGGGGGCCGCCGCCGTGGTGGTGTCCACAGTGACCGGACCGCCGTAGCCCAGCAGCGGCGACCGCTCGGCCAGCAGCAGCGCCTGCGAGTAGAGGCTGAGCCGGTCGACCGTACTGTCGCTGTTGCTCGTGCGGTTGGAGATCAGCTGGGTGACCGGGATGAAGAGCGTCGTGAGCCCGCCCAGGCCGGCAGCCAGGATGACCGTGACGATCACCTTGATCTGACGGCGGGCGATGCCCCGGAAGGCCAGGACGGCCAGGCCCGCGCCGAGGCTCAGGAACATGGCCCGGTTGAGCGTGAGGAACGCCGGCACGATCGACAACGGCAGGGACACCAGCAGGAGTACGCGCAGGACGCGCCCGCGCGTGGACAACACGTACGCGATCATGCAGGGCAGCAGCACCGCCCACGTGCTGCCCCACGTGTTGGTGTAGGGGTAGGGCGCCGACGGCCGGAAGATCGGATTGGCCGACGTCTCGCTGAACTCACTGGCCTGCAGGTGCACCAGGTCGAAGATGAACGGGTTCGCGGCCACGTTGTCGGGCAGCGCCGCCTCGAGCGGGCTCACGACCGACAGCTTGGGGAAGAGCACACCCACCCAGCCGAGTACGACCAGAGCGAGCCAGAAGAGCGCCAGCGGCCGGAAGATCCGGTGCCAGTGCTGGCCCTCGCGCAGCGTCGCGTAGATGTAGACGAACACCGTCGCCGCGGTCGCGTAGAACGCGAAGCGCAGCCCGGCGACCAGCAGATCCCCGCCGCCCGAGAGCCGGGTGAAGGAGAGGAGGACGAGCCCGCAGAAGACGACCCAGACGCCCGTGCCCGACGGCAGCTCGACCCGCTCCCGCCGCAGCACGAGCAGCAGGAGCAGGATGAGCCCGAAGGCCGGCCACAGCAGGAAGAACCCGCCGGAGAGCCAGAGCAGCGGCATCCCGCCGAACATCACCAGGATCGGCCAGACCGGCAGGCGGGTGATCGGGATGCGGATCTTCTGCTTGACGGGCAGCCGGATGATCTGCGTGTCAGTCATTCTTCGTCCGCAGCCATGCTGTGGTCAGTCATGGGGGCCCACCGCGACGACGCCCAGCACGTTGACGCCGGTGAGGCGGAGCGTGTTCGAGAGCCGTTCCAGGTCGGTCGCCCGGGTGTAGTCGCGGCGCACGACGACCACGGCGGCCGACTCGCGCGCGGCCCGGATGCCCCAGTCGTCCTGCTCGGCGGGCGAGGCTCGGATCACCGTGACCGTGGCCGCCTCGGGCTCGGGCGGCGCCAGCAGCAGAATCCGGCCGGAGCCGACCGGCACCGACGAGGTGAACGACCCGCGGGCCACCGCCGTCCCGTTGCGCTGCTGCCCGTTCTGGCTCTCCCCGCCGCCGGCCACCAGCCGCGAGCGGGCGTCGGAGGCGTCCTTGGTGTGGTCCTCCCAGCCGACGGTGTTGCCCTGCCCGGCCAGCGTCAGCGCGAGCCCGGTCGCCACCGACGTCGGCAGGTCGCCCGGCTGCGTGCTGAGCAGCACGATCCGGCGGTGCGGGATCGGGCCGAGCTGACCCAGGATCGCCAGGCTCAGATAGCGCAGGTCGGCCGTGTGCCGCCGCTTGTCGTTGCGGAACCGCGGGCCGCCCAGATCGGCGAGCAGCGGGAAGCCGCTCACCGCGGACGCCTCGGTGCCCGAGCGGACCCGGCGGTCCAGGCCCTCCAGCCCGAACGAGCCCACGGCACCGGCCAGCGCGCCCGCGATGATGGCGACGAACGCGTAGATGGGCGCCATGTCGTGGTTGGACGGCAGCGGCGGCGCGGCGACCCGGGTCACGTTGCCCGGCGTCACGTCGATCGCCGCGGACGTGGCCCGCCGGTCGGTCAGGTCACCGAGCTGGTCGTCCAGGCCGCCGAGCTGGTTGAGCAGGGCGGTCGTCGAGGCGGAGACGTTCTCGGTGCTGCGGTCGGACAAGGTCTCGCGGAGCTGGTCCCGCTCCTTCGTGATCTCGTCGATGCTCTGGTCGTACGACTTGAGGATCGTGTCCCGCTGCTTGGTGTAGAGCGCCTGACGCACCGTGAGGTACGCGTTCGCCGCGGCGTTGGCCCCCGCGATGGCGTCCGCGGTGTCCTGCGCCACGTAACGGAAGCGCAACACCTGCGTGCCGGTCGGCAGCTCCACCGTGAGGCCACTGCGGGCCGCCTCGGTGCTCTGGCCGGTCGCCTCGCTCACGGCGGCCACGATCTCCGTACCCGTGGCGATGCCGTTCTCGACAGTCATGTTGACGACGCGGTCCGCGCCCGGCCCGGGATAGCTGAACGGGTCGGTGACGACCGCGCGCACGGCCACCACGGCGACACCCTCGTACCTCGCGGGCAGCACCAGATAGACGATCCCGGCCAGCAGCCCGAGCAGCGCCCCGGCGGCAACCGGCTTCCACCGGTGCACCGGGATGCGCACGAGATCGGTGAGCGTGACCGCCCGCCGCCCGCCGGCGACGTCGCTGCTGTCCATGCCGATGAGCTCAGCCATCGAACCGCTTGACGATCTGCTGCGGATTGCCGATCACGACAACCCTCTCCGGTACGTCCTCCCGCACCACGGCCGCCGCCCCGACCACCGAGTCGCGGCCGATCGTGACGCCCTTGAGCACGACCGCGCCCGCCCCGATCCACACGTTGTCACCGACCGTGATCGGCGCCCGGGTGCTCGGCGACGGCGGATCGTGCCGCCGCGCGGGGTCGAGATTGTGGAACGTGTTGTCGACAAGCTCACAATCCGAGAGCAGGCTGCCGGCCCCGACGGTCACCGTCGTCCAGCAGCCGATCCACGACCCGTTGAGCAGGCTGCCCGGCCCGATCGTCACCACGCCCGGCCCGGCGAACCGGACCCGCTTGTTGAGCCGGCAACCGTCGCCGATGGTGACCCGCACGCCGCGCCGCAGCCGGATCCGGCCCCGGATCTGCACGTCCCGGCCCAGCGTGAGGCCGGGATAGCGGAGCTTGTACCAGGTCCGCTTGAGCCCGAAGACCACACGGACGAGCCGCCCGGCGGGGCCGGACGGCAGAGGGGGCCGGTGCGGCGGCGCGGAGGTCTCGCCGGCCAGCGTTGTCGTGTCGCCCACGCTGCCTTCACTCCGTTCGTACGTTGTTCACCCGGACGGGTACCGGTCGGGCAGCATCACCCGATCGGTACCCGGCCGTCAACTCGCCGCTTTCCGTGCGCCGCGGCTGCTGCCGTCTTCTGCGCTGCGGTCCTGTCTGTTCTCCGCGTGTGCGGTCGTGCCGCTTCCTCGCGCTGCGCTGTTTTCTTTCGCTGCGCTGCGTCACTTCTCTGTGGCCACTTGTCCTGTGCTGGGCTTGCGGCGTTGCTTCGTGCGCTGCGCTGCGCTGCGTTGCTTGTCGAGCGCTGTTTCCTCGCGCCGTTTTCCGTGCGCTGCGCTGCTCTCTGTGGTGCTGCGTGCGCTGTGCTCTGTTGCTGTGCTGCTTCCCGTGCGCTGCGCTCTGTTGCTGCGTGCTTCCGTGCGCTGCGATGCGTTGTGCGGCTCTCCGCGCGCTGCTTTCGTGCGTTGCGCTGTGTTGCTTCGGCTCGCTGGGCTTCTTGGTGCTTGCCCTCAGTGCTTGCTTCTCATGCTCGCCGTGAGTGCTTGCTTCTCATGCTCGCCGTGGGTGCTTGCCGTGGGTGCTCGCTGTTGATGCTTGCCGTGGTGGTGGCCCGCTCCTTGTGGTGCGGGCCACCTTCCGGGACGCGGCGGTCCGCTCCTTGTGGTGCAGGGCGGCCCCTGGTGGTGCGGTTGTTTGGTGGTGGCCCGCTCCTTGTGGTGCGGGCCACCACCGGTGACGCGGTTGTGCGGTGGCGGCTCGGTCAGGAGGCCGCGAAGTACAGCGTCTTGCTCGTCCAGGTCTTGCCGTTGTCGATGATCTTCACGGTCGAGCTGGTCGCCACCGTGGCCGCCGTCGGCGTGAAGGTCACCTTGCGCAGCTTGCCGTCCGTGTTGCCGTAGACGATCGAGCCGTTGACCCAGGTCAGGCCGCGCACGGTCGACCACTTGATGCCGGTGGTGGCCACGCTGAACTCGGTCGCGCCGACGATGTGGCCGTCCGGCTCGAGGTAGCGGTAGTAGAGCTTGTCGGCCGTGGACTTCGTGTAGTAGAGCCGGCCGCTCAGGTAGAACGCGCCCGTCAGAGCGGACGTGCTGTACCAGCTGTTGTAGCCGGTGGCCCACGAGGCGCCCACGACGCCCGCGCCGGTCACGGTCGAGGTGACGAGCTTGCCGGACTTGTCCCAGTAGAGCTTGTCGCCGGCGCGGGTCGCGATGCCCGTACCGGTCATGTTGGCCTGGGTGACGGTCGTCGACGCGCCGAGCGTGGTGCCGTTGAAGGCGGTCCGCTTGAGCTTCTTGGCCGTGCCGCCGGACCACAGGTAACCGGTCGCGGCCGTGGGCGCCTGGACGGCGGCGACCGTACGCCCGCCGGTGGTCGGGAACATCGCCAGCCGGCCGTGGTACTCGTTGCCCAGCCCGTCGGAGTTCTGCCCCACGTAGATGCCGTCGGCGCCCTTCCAGATCACGGGAACCGCCGAGCCCCAGGCCGTGGTGCCGGTCGGGGCGCCGGAGCGTCGCGGGTTCCACGCGATCGGCATGCCGTTGCCCGGGTCCACCGCGGCGATGCCCAGCCGGTCGACCGCGCCGGTGCCGGCCTTGTCGACCGCGTTCGGGTTGTTGAGCCAGCGGAAGTGCCCGCCCAGGTAGATGACGTTGCCGGTGGCCTCGACCGAGGTGATCGTGTCGTTGCCGGTCAGGTCGATCCAGGAGGCGTCGAGGCCGGTGCCCCGGGTCGCCGTCTCGAAGCGGGCCAGCGTGTCGCAGTAGGCCGCCGGCCAGCCCTCGCCGCCGTTGCTGCCGACGATGAAGTAGGTGCCGTCGTCGGAGAAGTCGATGTCCTGCACGTAGTGCGTGAACTCCTGCGGCTTGATGCACGGCGGCACGTAGCGCGTGGTGCTCCAGTTGGCCAGCGTCGGCGCCCCGGTCGCGCTGAGGTCGAGCACCGCGATCTGATTGCGCGACGCCTTGTTGACCAGCGTGAAGTTGCCGCCGATGACGAGCGTCCGGCCGTTCGGCGCGATGTCCATCGTCCACACGTACGGCGCGACGCTGTTGCGCCCGCCCGTGGCGTCGACCACGAACCCGGCGTCGATCGCCCCGGTGGCGCTGTCGACGCGGGCCAGCCCGTGCCGCTCCACGCCGTTGAGATAGTTGAAGGCGCCGCCGACGTAGATCTTCCCGCCGTACTGCTTCAGGGTGCGGACGTTGCCGCCGTCGGACTTGCCGACCCAGCTGCTCACGGTCGCGCCGGACGACGGGTCGACCGCCACCAGGTTGCGCCGCTCGACACCGTTGACGTTGCGGAAGGCGCCGCCCACGACCAGCTTGCCGGCCGAGTTGACCAGCAGGGCGCTGACCGCACCGTCCAGCTTGGGCTTGAACGTGCCGCTGACCGCCCCGGTCTTCTTGTTGTA
The DNA here is from genome assembly GCF_030709675.1 of Symbioplanes lichenis. Lineage (GTDB taxonomy): Bacteria > Actinomycetota > Actinomycetes > Mycobacteriales > Micromonosporaceae > Actinoplanes > Actinoplanes lichenis. The sequence continues at coordinate 135,325 of NZ_JAUZQD010000018.1, read as the reverse complement.
GGAGAAAAGGTAGGGCTGCGCGATCTTGGTCGCCGAGGCCGCCGTGCGGAGCTGGGTGAACGACCCACCGACGTAGATCGTGTCACCGATCTCCGCGAAGGCCCGCACCTCGCCGTTGAGCGCGTGCGGCGTCACGTCGACCGGGTTGGCCGCGACGAGCTTGCCGGCGACCGGCGCGGGCACCACGCCGGCCGCGGCCGGGCTCGCCAGCAACCCGGAGGCGGCGACGAGCGACCCCGCGAGCAGGACGGCCGCGCCACGTCGCGACCGACCGACGGTGATAACAGACAAAGAAATTCAACCCTCTCCCGTCGGGGAGATGATCGCGTTTCGAGCCTTTGGCCCGCGCCCTCAATCTGCCCCATCCCGGTAATCCCGAGACAGGATATAGAAGAGGGTCCACCTTGGCTACTGCTGGACGGCGATGCTTGTCACACAGGCTCTGAGCTGCTCAGACGTCGTCCTGCGGCGATCTTGTTGGGAGCGCTTCCAACGCTTTAACCCCGCATTAAGCAAGGTTGCCCGCCATTTGAGCGCACCATCACCCGTTGTGTGAAGCACGCAGTTGCGAACCATCACACAAATCGGCAAACGTCACTGTGAGTTCCCGCCCCGCAACAATGCGGCGCCGCCTCTGTGCGGCATCTGAAAACGCGGCCCGGCCCGGCTCCGCATCGGCCGACGGTCGCGGTCGTCCACATCAGGCCAGAACGCTACCGTATCGTGCGCCCGAAGTGCGAACGCGTCTCAACTTCTCCCAGCGAACTCCGAGCCGCCCGCCCCGCCGCTGCCGCCCGCTCGACGGGTGCTGCCCGCCGGGACCAGCGCCGCCCGTCTGCTCGTCCGTCTGCTCGACGATGCTGCCTGCCGGAGCCAGTGCCGCCCGCCCGCTCGACAGTGCTGCCCGCCGGGGCCAGCCCGTCCGCTCGACGATGCCGCCCAACGGGCCCAGCCGTCCGACGGTGCTGCTCGCCGGGGGCGGTGCCAACCGCTCGACGTGCCGGCCGTCCACCCGCGAGTCGGCGAGTCAGCAGGCGAGCGCCCTCACTTCCGGCAGAACGTCAGCGGCCGGCGACATCGTGGCGTCACACTGCGCGATGCCGGACCGCGGCTGTCGCCAAGAGCTGATCGCACCGCTGACGGCGCCGCCCCCACAGCGGAAGGTGAAGCTCGCGTCCACCTGCACCACGGACTCGTACACAACCACCGAGCCATCCACGTCAACTGTGAACTCGCCGGAGACACCTTCGCGCGGAACACTCCCACCGAGAGCCGCAGTGCCCGGGCCGGCCTGCTTCGCGAAGACCTCGAAGACGGCCGCCTCGTCAACCGCCCCGGCTGCTTGAATAGCGGCCACGACAGACCGGACAGGCCTCAGCGCGGCGACGATCGGCTTGCCGTCCGCCCGATGCGCCGCACTGAGGTCGGAGATCTCGGTCACCACGGTGGCCCGGCGCACGGGTCCAAGAGAGACAGTCCCGCCCCGGCACGGTGACGTAGCGGCAGAAGCCGAACTCCCGGTAACACCGGCCGGCGCCGAGCTCGAGGGGGTGACGGCGATCGCCGAGTCCGTCGGGGCGGCGGGCGCTGCTGCGGTGCAAGCCGTCAGCAGAAAGGCGGCGCCGAGGGCCGGTGCCGCTCGCACCCACGCAACGTTCCCGGAGCCGCACCGGGCGGTAGCCGTCAGCCGGCGAGCCGTCGTAACCATGAAGATCCGTCCCGCGCTTCCTTGGAAGAGGGTGCGCACGAGGAAAGTGCGCACGGGGAAAAGACTGCGCACGGGCTCACCCTCGTGCCTCGGGAGCGTAACAACGAAGATTGATTACCGCGGCCCCGTCCGAGGTGTGCGACGCCGTGCACCAGCGCCGGGCACGGCTCGGTGAAGCGGAAGGGTGGCTCGGCGAAGCGGACAGAGAAATGGGTGAGCGGGGCCAGGTCGACCTCGTGCAACCCCGCAACCGCCTCCATGAAACGGTCGGAAGCGACCGGAGCGGCCAGAAGACGACTGGCAGCGACCAGGGGGCGACGGGAGCGGCCAGGCGACCGGCAGCGGCCGGGAGGCGACCGTGGCGGCCAGGCGACCGGCAGCGACCAGGAGGCGACCGTGGCGGCCAGAAGACCGGAAGCGACCGGAGCGGCCAGAAGACGACCGGGGGAGCGGCTGACAAGCGATCGGAGTCGACGGGGAGGCGACCGGAAACGAACAAGGGCCCCAACCAGGCATGAAGCCTGATCAGAGCCCTGATCTCGGGTGCGCCGCGTAGGACTTGAACCTACAACCCGCGGATTAAGAGTCCGCTGCTCTGCCAATTGAGCTAGCGGCGCCGGATCCTGCTGGTCTTGCTTGTCTAGCTGGTGTTACTTGTGTTTCCCGCCGCCTTGGCTGTCCGCCCTGGCGACGAGAGAAACACTAACACGACCCGCGCCCGCCCCTGAAATCCACCCCCTCCGCATGATCGCGGATGCAACCTCCGGTCGGTGGAGGGCGTCTTAAGCATCGGTAAGGCAGGATGGCCGCGCGGAACATGAAAGAACGGGGCAGAGATGGTCAGCATGCGGCGCGGGTTCCTGGCGGGCCTGGCTTTGACGGTGGTGGCGCCCCTGGCGCTGGCGGCTTGCGGGGACGGTGAGGACGCGCCGGCGGCCGCCGGGACGGCGAGTGCGGCGGCGCCCAGCGCGAGTGCGGGGGCGAGTGCGGCAGCCAGTGCGAGTGCCGGCGCGCCGATCACGGAGTCGGGCACCACGGCGCCGTCCGGGGCGCTCGCGCTTGCTGTGACTCCGGCCACCGGCAAGAAGAGTGTTCCGGTCAGTGCGGAGATCGGGTTCACCGTGTCCGGCGGGAAGGTGACGACCGTCTCGCTCAAGGACGCGAAGGGCAAGGCCGTCGCGGGCGCGCTGCGGGAGGACGGTTCGGCCTGGGTGCCTTCGAGCCCCCTCAAGACCAGCTCCCGGTACGAGGCCAGCGTCACCGCCACGGACGCGGCGGGCGCCACGGCGACGAAGACCACCACGTTCACGACCATGGGGAAGCCCGGCAAGAAGACGGGCACGGGGCTCTACCTGTTCGACGATCACACGTACGGCGTGGCGATGCCGATCGTGGTCGAGTTCAGTCCTGGGATCAAGAAGGCGGACCGGGCTGCCGTACAGAAGCGGATGTTCGTCAAGAGTGAGCCGGCACAGCCCGGCACCTGGTCGTGGACCTCGAGTGGCACCCAGGCCTATTACCGCGCGCCGGAGTTCTGGCAGAGCGGGACGAAGCTCACAGTGCGCATCGCGGTGGGCGGGTTGCCGACCGGCGGCGGGCGTTACGGCGACCGGGACCGGTCCGCGACCGCGAAGATCGGGCGCAGCTTCGTCATGAAGGTCGACAACAAGACGAAGAAGATGACAGTGGTGCAGGACGGCAAGACGGTGCGGACGTTGCCGGTGAGCCTGGGCTCGAAGAAGAACCCGTCGTCCAGCGGCACGATGGTCGTGATGGAGAAGCTCGAGCACACCGTCTTCGACACGATGAACGAGCTGCCGGCCGGCGAGGGCTACCGCACCGAGATCGACTACGCGCAGCGGCTGACGTGGTCGGGGCAGTACATCCACTCCGCTCCGTGGTCGGTCGGTGACCAGGGTCGGCGGAATGTGTCACACGGATGTGTCAACGTGTCCCCGTCGAACGCTCGCTGGCTCTTCGGCAAGACGCTCGTGGGTGATCCCATCACCGTGCGGGGTACCGAGGACAAGCTGGCGTACGGCAACGGCTGGACGCCATGGGACGTGAGCTGGAAGGAGTTCGCCAAGGGCAGTGCGCTGCCCGTGCCCGCGGAGCTTGCCGCCGCCGGCGGCCGATGAGGCCGCGACGATCAATAAGAAAGATTTAAGGCTAGAGTTCTGGCGGGCGTGGCACGAATCAGGGATGGGGGACCCGTCGTCCGTGACGGATGATGGGCTCCGGACCGAGGTGCGGTGAGAGGGATCATGAAGCTTCGTGGAGTGACCGGCAGGACCGGCGGGCGGCGGTGGCGTTCCGCCGCGGCCGCCGTGGTGACCGCCGGCGTGCTGCTCAGCGCCGGCTGCAGCGGCAGTGACAAGTCCGCGTCGCCTTCGTGGCAGGGCAGCGGGGCCAGCGGCTCCGCGGCTCCCTCCGCGTCGCCCCCGCCGCCGGAGAGCACGGTCGCCGTGACGGCGCCCAAGGCCGCGGCCACCGGGGTCAAGGCGATCACCGAGATCGCCTATGAGACCGAGGACCCGGGCAACACCTCCGTCGTGGTCACCGACTCCGCGGGCAAGGAGGTGAAGGGCACGCTCGATAAGGACGAGAAGACCTTCACCCCGGCGAGCGCCCTCGGCTGGGGCAAGAAATACACGGTGACGGTCACCGGCACGGCGTCCGGCGACAAGATCGGCACGGCGTCCAGCACCTTCACGGTGATGAAGAAGCCGGCCAACCTCGTCCGGATCAACAGCTTCCTGGGCGACGGCAGCAAGGTCGGTGTCGGGATGCCGATCATCATGAAGTTCGGCCGGTCGGTGCCCAAGAGCTACCGGGCCGCGGTCGAGCGCCGGATGACGGTCACCGCGCAGCCCGCCCAGGAGGGCAGCTGGTACTGGCTGAGCGGCACCGAGATGCACTGGCGCCCGAAGACGTACTGGAAGGCCGGCAGCAAGGTCCACTACAGCGTCCAGCTCAAGGGCGTCGAGATGGACAAGGGCTGGTACGGCCGCTCGGACCTGACCGTCGACTTCAACGTCGGCCGCTCGTTCGTGATGACCGTCTCCGACAAGACCAAGAAGATGACGGTCAAGCAGGACGGCAAGGTCATCAAGACCATCCCGGTCAGCCTGGGCAAGAAGAGCACCCCCTCCTCGAGCGGCACGATGGTCGTCATCGAGAAGAAGGAGCACACCGTCTTCGACACGATGGACGAGCTCCCCGCGGGCGAGGGCTACCGCACCGACATCGACTACGCCCAGCGCATCACCTGGGGCGGCCAATTCATCCACGCCGCCCCCTGGTCCGAGGGCGTCCAGGGCCGCACCAACGTCTCCCACGGCTGCGTCAACGTCTCCGAGGCCATGGGCAAGTGGCTCTTCGACCGCACCATGATGGGCGACGTCATCACGGTCAGCGGCACCCCCCGCGACCTCAAGTGGGGCGACGGCTGGACCGACTGGGACGTCAGCTGGTCCCAGTGGCAGAAGGGCAGCGCCCTCTGACGGGCCACACCCCCGCACCCTGAGCACTCCCGCACCGCGGGCCGGTCACCCTCCGACCGGCCCGCGCTGCTTTTCTCGAGTACGCCCGCAGCCCGCGCCCGGCTCGTGGAGCCTCAGTTACTCCGACCGCCCCGCGGCGCCCCGTCTGGGGCTGACCCTCCGTCGGCGCTGCCGCTCGCGCGTGGGCGTTGGTGTCCCTCATGTCATGCGTTGCCGGTTGCACGCCGGGCGGTGGTGTTCTTCACGCCGGGCCCGGGTGCCACATGCTGATGCGGGGCGGGCGAAGGGCGTGGGGCGAGGGGCCAGCGGCGTGGGGCGAGGGGCCAGCGGCGTGGGGAGTGGGGCATGGGGCGTGCGGCGCTCAGGCGCCCGTTGGCGGCGGAGCAGGCTGCGCGTGGCATGAGGCCCGCGGGGTCGGTGAGGTCAGTCGCTGAGGCCGATGGCGCGGAGGGCGCCGCGGATGGAGGCGGCTGCTGGGCGGAGGATTTCGTGGCGGAGCCAGCGGCCTGTTGCGGTGACTGTGCGCCATGCGGGGACGACGGTCCAGCGCCATACCCATGCCACTGCCAGGCCGGTGGGGCGGAGCACCCAGTGGTAGATCTGGCGCAGGAGCCAGCCGGCGCCGCGCCAGCCCGGGAGAAGGATCCACCGGTAGATGAGGCGCAGTACCCACCGCAGCGCGAGGCCGAGCGGGCGCAGGATCCGGGTGACGAGGGCCATGCCCACGGCGGTCAGGGCTCGGCCGAGGAGTAGCCACAGGGGCATGGTCACGCGGAGGAGCCAGGCGGCTGGGATGGCGATCAGGTGCTCCCAGCACAGGGCCACGACGGTGGCGATCGCCGTGAGCAGCCATGTCGCCGGGACGACGATCAGATAGCGCCACAGGAAGCGGACCGGGGCCACGATCAGATAGCGCCACAGGAAGCGGGACGGGACCGCGATCAGGTAGTGCCACAGGAAGCGGAGCGGGACCACGATCGCGTGGTGGAAGAGCCAGCCGAGGGGGCGCAGGACGAAACGCCAGAGGAAGATTCCCGCGTACGCGACGATCTCCCACAGCACGCGCAGGGGCAGGACGATCAGCACGGCGACCACGCGGATCGGCCACGGCACGGAATCGGAACGCTGCTCTGTCGACATGGTCGGATCACCGTAGTGGATCGTGTCGAGCGCGTCATCCTGACCAGGGCGAACATCACCTCTACGCTCGGGCCGATGAGGCGATTGGCGGCTTTTGTGACAGTGGTGACCTGTGGGCTCTCCCTGGCGAGCTGCTCCGGCGACGACGCGGCGGCGCCCAAGGGAAGCACCCCGGCAACGGCCGACGGGAGCCCGGGAGCAGGGCCGGGCGGAATCCAGGGAGAAGAGCCGGGGGAGACGACAGGGGAAGGGCCGGGGGGAACCCTCGACCCGGGCGTCCTCGGCCCCGACAACATCGTGGTTCCCGGCGGCGACAGTACGGGCGTACCCGTGCCCGGTGTCTCGGGCATTCCCGCCGTCGACGACCCGCCCGGCGCGATCGCGTGTGCCATGGCGGGCACGGCGGCGCGGGCCGGGAGCTTCATGACGCCGGGCGTGGTCGTGGCGATCCAGCACGCGAGCAGCACCGCCGACGCCCCGGTCGCCGATGCGGCCGGCCGGCTGACGATCGCCTACAACGCCGCGGTACGAGCCCAGGGCGCGAACGACGAGCCCGACAAGGTGGCAGCCGTCAGCGCCGCGGCCGCCGAGCTGACCAGCGTCTGCGGCGACTCGGGCCTGGAGACGGCCGGCTGACCGCTGCGAGGGACAGCGGGCTGATCACCGCGTAAGAATGCGGGCCGAGCGCTACTTGGGCTGGACCAGCCAATGCCAGGCGCGGCGCAGGCCGTCGGCGAGGGAGGAGTCGTCGGAGGTGGCGTTCTCGCTCGGCTCCGGCAGGTCCTTGGCCGGCGGGCCGATGATGACGGCCCGCTCGAAGATGCCGTCGATCTGCGACGCGGCGGCGAAGCGGTGGCCGTCGCCGGTCTTCAGCACCAGGCCCTGGAAGATCTCGTCCTTGTCGTCGGCGAGGACGTGCGCCACCGATCCGGCCGGCTCGCCCGAGCGGTCGTAGACCGGGGTCCCGTCGGCCAGCACGAGAAACGACTGCGGCGCCCCCAGGTCCTCGGGCGCGGTGTTGGTTTCCGCCATTGCAGGGACGTACCCCGCCGCGGCCGAAGAGTAACGCCGAGACCAGCGCGACGCCGCCGCAAGGGAGGCAAGGCGCCGCCGCAAGGGAGGCAAGACGCCGCCGCAAGGGAGGCAAGACGCCGCCGCAAAGGAGGCAAGACGCCGCCGCAAGGGGAGGCAAGACGGCGCCGCAAGGGGAGGCAAGACGGCGCCGCGAAGCGGGAAGGAGCGCGAAGACCCCAGAAGAAGGAGCGCTCAGCGCGGCGGCGGAAGAACAGCCACCTCACGGTAGAACCGGTCGATCGTCCGCACGGTCGTCTCGAAGTCGTCCAGCGTGAAGGGCTTCGTCACGTACGCGTTGGCGCGGTGCTGGTAGCTCGCCTCGATGTCCGGCGCCGCGCCCGAGGTCGTCAGGATCACGACCGGGATCGCCTTGAACTCGTCGTCGGACTTGATGGCGGCCAGCGTCTCGCGGCCGTCCATGCGCGGCATGTTGAGGTCGAGCAGGATGAGGTCGGGGCGGTGCGCCTGCTCGTAGGGCGCGGAGCGGCGCAGATAGTCCAGCGCCTCGCGGCCGTCGGCGACGCGGTTGACGGTGGTCTGCCGCTCGCTGTCGTCGAGCGCCTCCGTGATCATGAAGGCGTCCGCGTCGTCGTCGTCGACGACCAGGATCTCGAGACTTCGCACGGTGCCCCCTTGTTTGCAGTTCGGCAAGCATAGGTGCGCCGACCGTGCGCCACCACATCGGCCGGGTATGAATTGTGGCGCGGAGAGACGTGTTTCATAGGCCGTCCCTGCAACGTACGGGAAAAGGCAGGTCACGCGGCTCCGCCGAAACGTGAGTGAACCGTAGCCCAAAGTTACAGGCCACCAAATCGGCCCCGGTGTACGTCTTGCCAGCGTGACCGAAGACCCCTCCCGGAGCCGGAAATGGCGGCGCGCCCGCCGCATCGCGCTCCGGCTGCTGATCGTCGTGGCGTTCTACATCGGCACGGGCACCGCGGCCGCCGAGGCCTACGTCGACTCCGTCCCCCTGCCGGCCGCCCCGGTCAAGGCGTCGGCGTCGACGCTCTACTTCGCCGACGGCACGACGATCCTGGCCCGCGTCGGCACCGAGGACCACAGCGACGTACCCCTGTCGGCCGTCCCCGAGGGCGTACGCAACGCGATCCTGGCCGCGGAGGACCGTGACTTCTACGAGCACAGCGGCGTCTCCGTCCGCGGCGTCCTCCGCGCGGTCGTCGCCAACGTCGAGGGCTCCCACGAGGGCGCGTCGACGATCACGCAGCAGTACGCCCGCAACGCGTTCCTGACCCAGGACGTCACGCTGGAGCGCAAGGCCAAGGAGTTCGCGCTCTCAGTCCAGCTCGAGCGCGAGTACACGAAGAACGAGATCCTCGAGCGCTACCTCAACACCATTTACTTCGGCCGGGGCGCCCAGGGCATCGCTGCGGCGGCCAACGCGTACTTCGGCGTGACGGTGGACCGGCTCACCCCGGCGCAGGGCGCAGTGCTCGCGTCGGTGATCAAGGACCCGTACGGCTTCGACCCCGCCCACGACGCCAAGCGCGCCCGCCAGCGGTGGAACTGGGTGGTCAAGTCCGAGCGCGAGCGCGGCTGGCTGACGGGAAGCCTGACCTATCCGGACGTCGACGCCGCCACGGCGAAGGACCCGGGCCCGGACGGCATCATCGTCGACCGGGTGGAGCGGGAGCTCGCCGCGCACGGGATCAGCCCGCAGATGCTGCACACCCAGGGGTTGTCCGTGGTCACGACCCTCGACGCGCAGGCCCAGCAAGCGGCGGTCAAGCGGGTGACCGCCATGCTGGACAAGCAGCCGGACGGGCTGCGGGCGGCGCTGGTCGCGCTCGACCCGGCCACCGGCGGCGTCCGGGCGTACTACGGCGGCAGTCAGCGCGGTTTCTTCGACGACGCGTCGGCGGCGCACCCGGCCGCCTCGACGTTCAAGCCGATCGTCGTCGCCGCGGCGCTGCAGGAGAACATCAGCGTGCAGTCCAAGTGGGACGGCAGCTCGCCGCGGATCTTCCCGGGCCGGCTCGGCGTGCCGCTGGAGAACATGAAGGACCAGCAGTGCCCGTACTGCACCCTGCAGCAGGCGATGGTCGACTCGCTCAACACGCCGTTCTACGCGGTCACCGAGCAGATCGGCGCCGGCAAGGTGCGGGACATGGCGTGGCGGCTCGGCGTCTCCGAGAAGTACGCGGGCGCGAAGACGCTGGTCGACGTCAAGGGCGACCCGAAGCCCGGACAGACCCGGGCCGACATCGCCATCGGACGGTACGCCGTCACCCCGGCCGATCTGGCGACCGTCTATGCCACATTCGCCTCGGGCGGCGTACGCCATGATCGGTTCTTTGTGCAGCTGGCGGCCGATGCCAAGGGCGGCACGCTGTACGAGGCGGCTCCGGACGCCACGACGGTCCTCACCGCCGGGCAGGCGGCGGACATCACGCAGGCGCTGAGTGCCGTGGTCAAGGCGGACAAGGTCGTCCCGGGCCGGCCGGCGGCGGGCAAGTCCGGCACGCAGCAGTGGGGCAACACCAAGGACAACCAGGACGCGTGGATGGCCGGCTACACGCCGGAGCTGGCCACGTCCGTGTGGATCGGCAAGGCCAAGCCCGGCCCGATCCGCGACAGCAAGGGCAAGGCGATCGCGGGCGACACCGTCCCGGCGCGGCTCTGGCGCGACTTCACCAAGGACGCGCTCGCGGGCGAGGAGAAGACGCCCCTGCCCAAGGCGGCGCACCTCGGCCGCACCGACGTGGGCGACGCCGGCAAGGTGCACCCCGGTGAGAGCAGCGGCTCGGACCAGCAGTCCACGACACCCACGGCCGGGACGAACCTGCTGGTCGTCCGCACCGCCCACGCGGGCCAGCGACTCGCGCTGACCTTCGACGACGGCCCGTCCAGCTACACGCCGCAGATGCTCGACCTGCTGTCCCAGTACGGCATCAAGGCCACCTTCTGCATGGTCGGCGAGGAGGTCGAGCGCTATCCGGAGCTGGTCCGCCGGGTCGTCGCCGAGGGGCACCAGCTCTGCAACCACTCCTGGAAGCACGACGACCTGGGCATCATCCCGGCCGCCGAGGCGAGGAAGGACATCGAGCGCACCGACGCCGCGATCGCCGCCGCCGCACCCGGGGCCACGGTCCCGTACTACCGGGCGCCGTACGGCTCGTTCGGCAAGTCGGCCAAGGAGGCCGTGAAGCTGGGGCACACCCCGCTGGGCTGGGTCGTTGACCCGGACGACTGGCTGCTGCCCGGCGCCGACGTCATCGCCGGCCGGATCGAGGAGCAGCTCACGCCGCGCGCGGTGGTGCTGGTGCACGACGGTGGCGGCGAGCGCGAGCAGACGTACGAGGCACTGAAGAAGCTGATCCCGCGCCTGCTCGCGAAGGGCTGGAAGTTCGACCTGCCCGAGCGCACGGTGGACCTGAAGCCGCTGCCGCAGCCGACACAAACGACAAATCCGACAACTGACCCGACAGCTGACCCGACCCACGAGCCGGAAAGCACCCCGACCCACGAGCCGGAAAGCACGCCGACGGAGACGCCGAGCAGCAACCCGCCCTCGGACGAGCCGACGGAGACGCCGTCCGGAATGCCAAGCTCTAGTGACCCAGGGTGGACAGCAAGCGAAGCACCCCAGGCCCCAGAATCACCACAAAGATGACGGGGAAGAGGCAGAACAACACCGGGAAGAGGAGCTTGACCGGCACCTTCTGAGCCTGCTCCTCGGCCTGCTGCCGCCGCTTGGTCCGCTGCTGGAGCGAGTGCTCCCGCAGCACGTCGGCGATCGGCACCCCGAGCTCCCCGGCCTGGATCACGGCGGTGACGAAGGCGCGCAGCTCCCGTACGGTCGTCCGCGCCGACAACGCGCGCAGGGCGTCCGTACGGGAAACGCCGATCCGCATCTCCTGCAGCACGCGGTGGACCTCGGCGGGCATCGGGCCGGCCAGGTTCGCCGCCACCTGGGCCATGGCCGCGTCCAGCCCGAGCCCCGCCTCGACCCCGATGACCAGCGCGTCGAGCACGTCGGGCAACGACCGGGCGAGGTCACGCTGCCGCTTGGCGCCGAGGTCGTACACGATGAGGTCGGGCAGGAAAACGCCGAGCACCGCCGCGGCCGGGCCGGCCGTCAGCGCCCCGGGCAGACCGGCCAGGGCCGCGCCGCCCAGCAGCCCGGCCAGGCCCCCGGCCACGAGGAACTGGGCGCGGCGGCGCACGACCGCGTCGATCGGGCGGTCGTCCGGGTTGCCGGCGTAGTCGAGGAGGCGCTCCAGGCGTACGCGGGCGGAGGCCGGGGTGACCGCGCGGCCGAGCCGGTCGAAGGCCTCGTGGAACGCCTCCTCGATGCGGCGGTCGAGGGCCGGGCGGCGCTCGTCGCGCAGCCGGCCGCCGACGCTGCCGAAGCGGCGCAGCGTGGTCATCATCCGCTCGCCCCGGGTGGGCGGCAGTGCGACAGCGAGCACGAACAGGGCGGCGGAGGCACTGGCGGCGAGCACCGCGAACGCGGCGACGAGGGGCAGCAGCATCAGACCACGACCCGCACGACGCGGCGCAGCCACAACCCGCCGACGACGAGCAGCCCGGCGGCGACGGCCAGCATCACGAGACCGAGCGGCTCGGTGATCAGCGGCCGGATGTAGTCGGTGCGGAACAGGAACATCCACAGCCCGATCACCACGGGCAGGGCGAACAGGATCGAGGCGGAGAGGCGGCCTTCGGCGGAGAGCGTACGGATGGTGCGTCGCAGATTCTCCCGCTCGCGCATGGTGTCGGCGGTCGTCTGGAGCACCTCGGACAGGCTCCCGCCGACCTCGCGTTGCAGTCGCAGCGCCATCACGAGCCATTGCATGTCATGGTTCCCCGTGCGGGCGCCGACGCCCTCGAGCGCGTCCTCCAGCTCGGCACCGAGCCGGGTCTCCGACAGCGCCCGGCGCATCTCCGCGGCGACCGGGCCCTCGCTGTCGCGCACCGCGTTCTCGATGCCGTGCTGCAGCGTGAAGCCGGCGCGCAGGGAGCTGACGACCATCTGCAACGTCTCGGGCAGCTCCTCGGCGAAGTGCCGCTTGCGCCGCTCGATGCGCCCGGTGAGCAGCGCGTTCGGCACGAGGAAGCCGGCGACGAGCCCGAGCGAGACGCCGAGGAGCGACGGCAGCAGCAGGCCGAGCAGCAGGGCACAGGCGAGGGCGGCGGCGCACCGGATGACCAGCCATTCGGCCGCCCGGATCGGCAGGGCGGCGGCGTCGAGGCGGGCCTGGTCGTGGAAGCGGAAGACCCGGCCCAGCCCCGCTCCCACGCGGTCGATCTGCGCGCGGACCAGAGAGGCGAGGCGTACGCGGACGGGGGTCTGCACGGCGAAACTGCGCAGCGCCGCGAGCCGCCGCTGGAAGAAGGTGCGCCCGAAGAGCGCGTCGAGGATCAGATAAGCCAGCAGGAAGACGGCGCCCGCAGCGGCAAGAGCAGAGAACCAGATCATCGGCGCCCCTTCGTGAACAGCGACGCGGGCATCGTCACCCCGTAGAGGGCCAGGTCGTCGGCGAAGCGCGGGCGCAGGCCGGTCGGTTCCAGGCGGGTGGCCCGGTGGTCGAAGAGGTACAGGTCCTGCAGGCTGACGATGTCGGACTCCATGCCGACCACCTCGGAGATGTGCGTGATCCGGCGGCTGCCGTCCTTGAGCCGGCTGACCTGGATGATGACGTCGACGGCGGCGGCGATCTGGTCGCGGATCGCGCGCACGGGCAGGTCGAGCCCGCCCATCAGCACCATCGTCTCCATCCGGGCGATGGCGTCGCGGGGCGCGTTGGCGTGCAGGGTGGTCAGCGAGCCGTCGTGCCCGGTGTTCATCGCCTGCAGCATGTCGAGCGCCGCGGCGTCGCGCACCTCGCCGACGACGATCCGGTCGGGGCGCATCCGCAGGGCGTTGCGAACCAGGTCGCGGGTCGTGATCTGGCCGCGCCCCTCGGAGTTCTTGGGGCGTGACTCCATGCGGACCACGTGCTCCTGGCGCAGCTGCAGCTCGGCCGCGTCCTCGATGGTGACGACCCGTTCGTCGTACGGGATGTAGCCGCTCAGCACGTTGAGCATGGTCGTCTTGCCCGAGCCCGTCCCGCCGCTGACCACGATGTTCCGCCGGCCCCGCACACAGTTCTCGAGGAAGGTCGCCGTCTTCTCGCTGAGCGTCCCGAAGCGGATCAGGTCCGCGACCGTCAGAGGCGACACGGAGAACTTGCGGATCGTCAGCGACGACCCGTCCAGCGCGACCGGCGGCACGACGGCGTTGACCCGGCTGCCGTCGGGCAGGCGCGCGTCCACCATGGGACTCGCCTCGTCGACCCGCCGACCCACGCGCGAGCAGATCCGGTCGATGATGCGCCGCAGGTGGGCCTCGTCGTCGAACTCGACGTCGGCGCGCTCGAGCCGGCCGTACCGCTCGACGTAGACCAGGTCCGGGCCGTTGACCATCACCTCGCTCACCGACGGGTCGCGCAGCAGCGACTCGATCGGCCCGTGGCCGAGCACGTCGTCGGTGACGTCGCGGATGATGCGCACCCGGTCGGCCCCGGCGAGCGGGGTCTGCTCCCGGGCGATCAGCTCGGCGAGGGTCTGCTGGACGCGGGCCTCGAGATCCTCGCCCTGGGCGTCGGCGGCGTACAGGGTCGGGCCGAGCTCGTCGGCGAGCTGCCGCTGAATCCGCAGCCGGACCTCGGTGACCGCGTCCCCGGCCTGCACACCGGCGGCCCGGTAGCGCTCGGTGCTGGCCGAGACAGGGGTCACCGGTGCGGGGACCTGCGTTTCCTGAGATTGCGTACGCGCCGCGATGCGCTCGGACAGGCTCACCGGCGCCGTCCGAAGGCGAGCAGCCGCCGCTTGCTCTCCGGCTCCCGCACCACCCCGGCGCAGCGGTCGGCGAGCCGGCGCATCGCGAGGCTCACCGGGTGCGTCGGATCCTGCAGCACCAGCGGCACGCCCCGGTTGACCGACACCGGTACGTCCCGCGACGACGGCACGTGCACCGACAAGTGCGCGCCCACCGCCTCCTCGACGTCCTCGACCGACAGCCCGACCTCGGTGTTGGCGCGGTTGAAGACCACCAGCCGCTTGTCCCGCGGGTACTCCAGCAGGTCGAACATCTCGACGGTCAGCCGCACGCTCTTCAGCGTCGGCAGGTCCGGCGTCACGATGGGCACGAACCAGTCCGTGAGGTCCAGCGCGGACAGCACCTGATCGGTGACCGCCGGCGGGGTGTCCAGGACGATGAAGTCGTACATGGTCCGGGCGACCTCGAGCATCTCGGTGACCAGCTCGCGGCTCACGTGCTCGCCCTCGGCCGGGCTGGCCGGCGCGAGCAGCGCGTCGAGGCCGGGCCGGTAGGGCGTGATCACCGATCGCAGCCCGGCCTCGTCCACCTTGCCGGTCATCGCGATCATGTCCGACACGCTGCGCTCCGGCGGCAGTTGCAGCATGATCGCGACGTCGCCGAACTGCAACGCGAGATCCACGAGCAGCACCCGGCGGGCACCCCCGGCGGCCAGGGCGGCGGCGAGGTTGGTGGCCACGACGCTCTTGCCGCAGCCGCCCTTGCCCGCGAAGACCGTGATGACCTTGGCCTGCGCCCCGGAGTCCCCGGCCGTCCGCATGGTCGCGCTCAGCGCCTTCGAGAGGTCGATCGAGCGGGCCGCGGCCAGCCGGATGCCCTCGATGTCGGTCTCCTCGACCACCTCGCGGACCCCGGCCCGCATGGCCGCGGCCAGCACCTCCGGGTCCAGCGTCTCGCGCAGCAGAAGAACACCGATCAAAGGACGCTGCACCCTTTGGTACGCCGTGAAGGCCAGCGCCGCGTCCAGGTCGACCGTGGCCCCGAGCATCACCAGCAGCGTCTCGGGATTGCGCGGCAGGTGCGTGTCCAGGTCGGCGAGCTCGTCGACGACGTCGAAGCCGTACTCGCCGTACCGGGCGCCGAACGTCCGCCGCCGCTCCGGATCCGGCTCCACGTAGACGTAGAAGGTCACGGCTTCCCCCACAGGCTGTCCAGGTCCACTGCCGTCGACGGGGTGACCTGGGTGCCCTCGCCCAGCAGACCCAGGTAGACCTCGCCGGTCTGCGCCGCGTGCACGAGCCGCGTCGCGTCCGCCTGTCCGACGGCCAGAGTCGCCGGGTACGACCGGGTCGTCGCACTCGCCCGCGTGGAGGTGGGCGCCGGCCGTACGTCACTGGGCTGTCCCGTGGTGATGCTGATGACCGTGGCGGCCGGCAGCAGCACCCGCGTCTTCTGCGATCCGGGCTGCACACCGCGCGGGTACGTGACGAACACCGTGACCCTGTCCCCGGCGGCCACCTTCTCCGCGACGCCGGGCGCCATGGTCACCTCGATGCTCACGCCCAGCTGACCCTTCGGGACGCCCACGGTCGCGGCTTCCCGGGCGGCGAATTGTCCCCGCAGGATCAGCTGGTCCGGGGCGAGATCGGACGACAGCCGCAAGTCGTCGAGGCTCGTGCTCAGGGTCTTGAGCGCCCCTTCCGGCACGGTCTCCACCGGCATCACCACCTCCCGGGCCAGCCCCTTGGCGCGGATGTCGGCCCCGGTCGTGCCCGCGGGGATGCGTTGCTTGGCCAGCAGCACGGACACCGCCTGCCGCCCGTCCACCGCCCGCTGGTCGACCCCGCGCGCGTAGAGCGCCACGGACACGCCGCTGAGCCCCGCGAGGACCAGCGCGGCCAGCGCGATCAGAATCCGGCGTCGCATGATTCCCCCGTCATCCCGTACGTCCGATCACCGTCACGCCGAAGTCCCGGGGCACGTCATCGGTGAACCGGGGCCGCGACCGCGGCGCGAGCACCTTCGTGAAATAGCCGGTCACCGTCGCGCAGGTGGCGCCGTCGCAGCCGGCCGGGCTGCCGGTCGGCCGGAACGCGGCGAACCCGATGACGGTGACCTCGTCGCCCGCCGCGGCGCTGTAGATCTCGCCGCCGTCGTCGATGGGCCCGCTGGTGTCGAAGACCGGCAGCAGCAGCGGTGCGCCGGCGGCCGACGCGTCGGTGACAGCCTGGGAGCAGGCCGTCCGCCAGGCGATGTCGTCATCGGTGGCCGCCTGCTGCCGCGGCTGATAGGTGGCCACGCAGTCGCCGGTGCCGGAGTCGCCGCCGAGCACCTTCCACTGGCACGCGCCGTCCGGCGAGGCCGTGACGTAGCCCGCCGGGTCCGGATCGGGCAGCGACTGCAGCGGCACCAAGCCGGTCGGCTCTTCCGGCCGGTCGGCGCGGTAGTAGGTGACGCCGTCGAAGCAGCCGGCCGAGAGGCCGAGGGCGGTGACGGTCATGCTCTGCGGGGGCGCCCACGAGACACGGGAGCAGGCGCCGACCTTCGAGCCCTTCTTCTCGTGGCCGAACAGCCCGGCGAAGGGTGCGGGCATGACGAGGTCGTCGCCGTCCTGGTAGTACGCGCGGACCTCGACGTAGTCGCCGAAGGACAACCGCTGGGACGGGCACTCGACGTTGGTGTTCCAGGCCGCGCAGTCGATGCCGTCGACGCACACCTGGGTGGCCGCGGCGGCGCTCAGATTGTTGCCCTCGCCCGGCCCATAGACCTGCCGGGCCATGAGCTCGTCGGCGCGCGGCTGCTGGACCTGGTTCGAGCAAGTGTCCGGTGCCTCGATGCACGCCTCGGCGATGGCCCAGGAGGCGGCGTCCGCCCCGGCCTGCAGCTGCTCACGCTTGGCGTAGAGGCCGCCGACGTCGATGACCAGCGCGGCCGAGCCGAGCAGGACGCCGCCGGTCAGCAACACGGCGACGAGGACCGCGACGGCGCCTTCGTCGTTTCCTCCGGAGCTCAGCCGACGCATGACATCACGCCCGTGGCCCGGATCTCAAAGCTTGTGATGTCGCGACTGCCGAAGCGGGCCATCAGCGCGCCCAGGCCGGTCGGCGACCAGTAGTAGAGCGAGACATCGACGACTGCGTCGCCGCCCGCGGCGTCGGCATCGCACAGGGTCGGCGGCGGGACATCGAGTTCCGCGTCCGACATCTCGCCCAGCACTTGCCGGACCTTGTCCCGCACCGCCTCCGCGGACCCGCCCAGCGCGGCGACCCGGGCGCCCTCGTGGGCGGCCTCGGTCACCTTGAGCTGGCGGTTGAAGCCGATGCCGAACTCGATGATGCCGAAGACGATCAGGAGCAGCAGCGGCAGGACGATCGCCATCTCGACGGCTGCTGCCCCCTGATCGGCCCTCGTTACGGCGTCGTGGTGTCGTCCGTGCCCCCGCCGAGCTGGTTCGCCACGTCGTCGAACATCGCGTCGATGTTGCCGCCGAGCAGGGTCACGCTCGAGATGATGATGACGGCGATGAGCCCGACCAGCAGCGCGTACTCCACCGCGGTCGCACCCTCGTCGTCGTTGCCCAGCAGGGGCAGACGACGCGCCATCTCGCGCAGCAGGGTGATGAGCATCGGGTGTCTCCTTCTGGGGTGCCGCGAGCACTTGCGCCGGCATGGTCAGCCTGTCGCAATGTGTATCGGTCCCGGCGGGAGTCTCTGAAGCGTTGGGGGTCATCATCGGGCTGCGGATAAGTTGCCGCTCGGTGCGCGGGGTCATAGCGCGGTGAACCAGCCGGCCACGCGGGCCGGGGTGAGGTCGAAGCCGGTGGCCCGGGCCCCGGCCCAGTTGACGCCGACGAGGAGGTCGTCGCGCCGCAACCCGGGCAGCCAGCTGTCCAGCCAGTCCCCGAGCGGGATGTCGACGATCTCGAAGCCGTGGTACGCGTCCACGGCGCCGACGACCCGCTCGGCCCGGCTCCGCTTGGACCAGAAGGGCAGCGCGCCGCCCGGGGCGGGGTAACCGCCGGAGTCGCGGATCGTGAAGACCCGCCCCTCGGCGGGCGCCTCCCGCCGGAACGCCGCAGCGTGGGCCGCACTGAGCGACATCCCGTCCCCTTCCGGTCGCGACACCGTCAGTGTCGCCCTTCGGAGGGTTGCAGGTGATTTGAACGAATAAATCAGCCCAGCAGGGCCAGCCGGTGCACCAGCTTGTCGATCCGGTTGCGCGGCCCGACCAGGCTGACCGCGTGGTACGCGAGATCCGCGCCCGCCGCCTCCGTCACCTGCCGCAGATATTCGTCGTAGACCCGGGTCGCCTGGGCGTTGACCGGCATGTCGGCCACGAAGACGCCGAGCGTGGCCGCCGCCTTCGCCCGGATCTCCCCGAGCCGCGCGGCCGGGGCGCCCAGCACCGTGCAGCCGGCCCACGGCAGCCCCGGGTGCACGGCGCCGTCCGCGTCCTTGGCCTCCGGCCCGATCAGCCCGGTGACCGACGTGGCGGTGGCGGCGGCGACGCAGATGGCGGCGTTGGCGGCCCGGCCGGGCGGCAGGGCCTCGTCGACCACGACGACCCACTTGAGGCGGGCGGACCGGGTGGGCTCGTCGGTGCGGATCTCGTCGGGAGTGAAACCTACGTCCATGACGAAAAACGGTAGGCATTGTGACGGCTACACGGCAAGGAATCCGTACTTAATTCGGCTAGAGTCGGCGAATGGCTGACCTGGACGAACTTGATACGGCGCTGCTGCGCGAGTTGCAGGTGGATGCACGGCGCACCAACCGCGACGTCGCCGCCGCCGTGGGCATCTCGCCGACGACGGCGCTCGACCGCACCCGGGCCCTGCGCGACCGCGGCGTCATCCGCGGCGCCAGCCTGGAGCTCGACCTCGCCGCGATCGGCCGCCCGGTCCAGGCGCTCATCGCGGTCCGCATCCGCCCGCCGTCGCGCCGCAACATCGAGGCCTTCCGCACCTGGGCCGCCGGCCTGCCGGACACCCTCGGCGTCTTCGTGACCAGTGGCAGCGAGGACTTCCTGATCCACGTGGCGGTGCCCGACAACGACAGCCTGTACGCCTTCGTCATCGACAAGCTGACCGAGCACGCGCACGTGGCGGACGTCCGCACGTCCGTGGTCTACGAGCACCTGCGCAACACCCGCATCACTCCTGCCCGGTGAGGTCGTAGACCCGGAACTGGTCGAGCAGGCTGTGCGGCGCCCGCTCGTCGAAGCACAGCTCCAGGTTGCGGGCGGCTTCCGCGGCCGCCGCGGCGCTGCGGGGAAAGAGCTTCTGCTCGTACGCGGTGAGGGCGGCCTCGATGTCGCCCGGGTGCGCGGCGACGGCCTGTCCGAGCTCGGCGCCGTCGAGCATCGCCAGGTTGGCGCCCTCCCCGGCGAAGGGCGACATCAGGTGGGCGGCGTCGCCGAGCAGGGTGACCCCCGGTACGCGCTCCCAGCGGTGCTCGATCGGCAGCGCGTTGATGGTCCGCGGCACGAGCGGCCCGTCGGCCTCCGTGATGAGCGCCCGGAACTCGGGCGCCCAGTCGTGGAATTCCGCGAGCAGCGCCGGCTCGAGGTCCGGGGTGTCGATCCACTCGGCCGGCTTGGTGACGGCGATGTAGATGTGCAGGCTGCCGTCGGTCTCCCGGTGCGCGAGGAAGCCGTTGCCGGGCCCGAGGGCGAAGAGCATGCCCCCGCCGACCGTGCGCGCGGGACCCGGGTGCCGGGTGTCGGCGTCGTGCAGGTAGGCCTCGACGAAGGACATGCCGGCGTACGCGGGCCGGGCGCCGGACAGCAGCGGCCGGATGCGCGACCAGGCGCCGTCCGCCCCCACCAGCAGCTCTGTCCCCGTGGTGCTGCCGTCGGCGAAGCTCAGCTCGTGCCGCCCGCCGCCGAGCGCCCGCACCCCGGCGACCTTGCTGCCCCAGTGGACCGTGCCCGCCGGAAGCGAGCCGAGCAGCATCCGCCGCAGGTCGCCCCGGTCGACTTCGGGCCGGCCGCGGTCACCCTCGTCGGCCTCGTCCGCGTGCACCGTGCCGTGCTTGTCGAGGACGCGCATCGCCTCGCCGCCGGGGTGGACGATGCGCCGGAACTCCTCGTGGAGGCCGGCGGCCCGGAGGGCGACCTGGCCGTTGTAGTCGTGGATGTCGAGCATGCCGCCCTGGGTGCGGGCCTCGGGCGAGGCGTCCAGCTCGTAGACGGTCGCGGCGATGCCGTGGATGTGCAGGACCCGGGCGAGCGCGAGGCCGCCGAGCCCGGCGCCGACGATGGCGATCGGAGTGGTCATGAGGTTCTCCTGTCGTAGCGAACGTGTTCGTGACGAACATGTTCTGGAAGGGCAAGCGAAAACCCCGCCGGAGCGGGGGAGTCTCAAGGAGTCGGGACGGTGCGGATGCCGGCGATCAGGGCATGGAAGGCCCATGCCAGACGCTGCTGCCCGGTGCCGGAGAACAGGTCGTCCCGCGCCCGGGCGATGTTCGGATAGCCGGCGGCGGGCGCCTCGCGCAGAACTGCCTGCAGCGTCTCGTCCTCCCGCCCGGCGTCGGCCGACTCGCTGCGGGTGCCCTGCTCGGCCGCCGTCGCCGTGGCGTGCTGCAGGAGCAGGTCGACGCCCCAGGCGGCCCTCGCCACGGGCACCCCGCCCGCGTGCAGCAGGCCCAGGAGGGTATCGGTCAGCCGCAGGTAGTTGAGGCCGGTCGGGCGCAGCGTCAGCACCGAGCGGGCCAGGCTCGGATGGTCGAACAGCAGCTCGGTGTAGGAGCACAGCAGGTCGACCAGGGTGGCCTCCCAGGGGTCGTCGATCTCCAGCTCGAGGTTGACCAGGAGCTCGTCGAGGATCGCGCCGTGCAGCTCGGCGACGTTCCGCACGTACACATAGATGGCGGCCGGGCCCGTGTCGAGCTCGGCGGCCAGCCGGCGCATCGTCAGGCGCTCCAGGCCCTCGGTGCGCATGACGTGCATCGCCGCGGAAACGAGGGCTTCCCGGCTGAGCGGAGCCTTCGTGGGGCGGGTGCGGCGGCTGACAGGCTCGCGTCGGGGGCTCACGAACACGATCGTAACGAACATGTTCGTTAAGCTGCAAGGGTGGTTAGAGTCACGGCATGGACATCAGGGAAGCGACCGCGGACGACTGGCCCGCCATCTACCCGTTCTGGTCCGAGATCGTCCAGGCCCGCGAGACCTACGTCTACCCCCTCGGGGCGAGCAGCGACGAGGCCCGGGCCATCTGGATGGAGCAGCCTCCGGGGCGCACGGTGGTCGCCGTCGACGGGAGGACGATCCTCGGCTCGGCCAAGATGGGTCCGAACAAGCCGGGCCCGGGGTCGCACATCGCGACGGGCAGCTTCATGGTCAGTCCGGCGGCTCAGGGCAGGGGAGTGGGTCGGGCGCTCGGCGAGCACCTGATCGCCTGGGCGCGCGCCGAGGGCTACCACGGGATCCAGTTCAACGCCGTCGTGGAGTCGAACGTAGTGGCCGTACGGCTGTGGAAGTCCCTGGGTTTCGCCGTGATGACCACGATCCCGGAGGCATTCGACTCGGCGGCGCACGGCCTTGTCGGACTGCACATAATGTACCAAAAGTTGTAATAACCTCGGCTGAAACGGGCCGCGCACGGGGGCCGGCCCGGCAAGCGGAGGGAAACGGCATGCGCAGGACTCTGGCGACGGTGGTGACGGCGGCGGCGGCGATCGCGACGGTGGCGACGGCCACTCCCGCGGCCGCGGCGGCGAAGGTGGGCCCGCACCCGTTCCTCGACTACGTCAAGCCGGTCAAGGCGCACGTGGCGACCTGGGTGGACGTCTGGTGGGACACGCAGAAGCCGGTTTGCGACGCCAAGGTGTGGCTCAGCGGCCGCAAGGTGACCGTCGACTACCCGGCGAACACGGCGACCTACTCGTCCTTCGCCACCGCGAACACGCTCGGCGCCAAGGACAAGCCGCAGCGCACGGCGTTCCGGGTGACGGCGGACTACGGCAAGACGACCGAGGTGCCGCTGACGGCGGAGATCTCCTACAACACGTGCGGCGACAACCCGGTCGAGAAGTCCAAGCGGTTCGAGGTGGCTCTGACCGTACTGAAGAACAAGGCGTGAGAGGGTCGCTCGGCCGCACCGCCTAGGCTCGGTCCATGCCGATCACCCTCCGGCGGGCGGGCGCCGACGACGCCAAGCCCCTGCACGATCTCGCCGCCCGGACCTTCGGGCTGGCCACGCCGCCCGGCCTGCCGCAGAGCGACATCGACGCGTTCATCGCGCTGAACCTCTCGGTGGAAGCCTTCACCGGCTATCTCGCCGACCCGCTGCGGGTGCTGACGGTGGCGGAGGAGGACGACTCGCCCGTGGGCTATTCGATGCTGGTCGGCGGTCCGGTGCGGGACCCGGAGCTGGTGGCCGTCCTCGGCCGGGCGGCGGGCGAGGTGCCGCTGATCGAGCTGAGCAAGTTCTATGTGCTGGCGGGCAGTCACGGGTCGGGAGTCGCGGCCACGCTGATGGCGGCCACGCTCACCGCGGCCGGGGCGGCCGGGGCGGCCTACTGCTGGCTCGGGGTGAACGACCGCAACGAGCGGGCGGCGCGCTTCTACGCCAAGCACGGCTTCGAGCTGATCGGCACGAAGCCCTTCCGCGTGGGCGAGACCCACTTCGTCGACCACGTGCGCGGCCGCACCGTCTAGGGTGCGGCCGCGCCGGGCGCACGATCAGGCGACGAGCGGGCGGACCTCCTCGGCCACGAACCGCACGAAGCTCTCGGGCGACTCCTCCTCACCCGTCGGCTGCAGGACGACGGTCGTCGCGCCGGCCGCGGCGAAGGCGGCCACGCCCTCGGCGATCGCCTTCGCGTCGCCGGAGAGGCCGGGCCACGCGGCGCCGTACTTCTCCTGCAGCCGCGCCAGGCTCTCGTCGGCGCCCGGACCGGTCGCCGCCGGGACGAAGGCCACGATGTCGTGGCCCGGGCCCGGGTTGATCTGCTCGATCGCGGTGCGCACGCCCTCGGGCGGCGTGCCGCCCTCCAGGATCGTGCCGTCGCCCAGCTCGCCCGCGATCGCCCGGGTCTTGACGCCGGTCGCGCCGACCCAGACCCGTGCCGCCGGGGTGGACGGCCAATCCAGCTTCACCTTGTCGAGCTTCACGTAGCGGCCGTCGACGGTGACCTCCTCGCCGGCGAGCAGCGCCCGCAGGGCCGTGAGGTGCTCGCGCAGCAGCGTCAGCGGCGAGGCCGCCCGCGCGCCGACCTGACCCATCCACTCCTGGACGCCGTGCCCGACGCCGGGCATCGAGCGCTCGCCGAAGATGCGGTGCAGGGTCGCGATCTCCATCGCGGTCAGCGCGACGTTGCGGAACGGGACCGGCATGAGGCCGATGCCCACCTTGAGCCGCTCGGTGGCCCCGAGCGCCGCCGCGGCCGCCGCGATGCCACTGTTGAGGAAGGAGTCCTCCCAGAGCCACAGCTGGTCGAGGCCGGAGCGGTCGGCGACCCGGGCGACCTCGAGCAGCTGCTCGGGCGGGTTGGAGGGCAGGAAGATGGCGCCAAGATTCGTCACAGGTCCATCGTCCACGGTGCCTGTGACAATGTCCGCCCCGTCTCGAGCAGAGTCTTGAGATTCGAGAGCACGGCGGGCCAGCCGAGCGAGACCTGCTCCAGCTCGGGCCGCCCGGGCAGGTTCTCGTGGGTCACCGTGACCCGGACGATCTCGTGGTACGCCTGGATGTCGAAGGTCACGCGGGAGGGCTCGGGCTCGCCGTCCCACTCGGTGACGAGCCGCCGGGGCGGAACGGCCTCGATCACCGTGCCGGTCACGTCGGCGATGCCCGAGCCGTCGGTGCGCCGGTGCTCCCAGCGCGAGCCGGGCTGCCAGTCGGACACGTTGGCGTGGCCCCAGAAGTCCGCGGTGAGGTCCGCGTCGGTGAGGGCGTGCCACACCTTCTCGGGCGTGCTCTCGATGTAGGTCGTGTAGACGTAGGTCGGCCGGTCGCTCACGTCTGCCTCCGCTCGTTGCTTGACCGCGCTCAGGACGCGCAGCCGGGGCTGCTCGAACTTGTCGATCCACCGCTCCTGCACCTCGTGCAGCGGCACCGGGTTGAGGTAGTGCAGCTTCTCCCGGCCGCGGCGGACCGTGCTGATCAGGTTGGCGGCCTCCAGTACGCCCAGGTGCTGCGTCGCCGACTGCCGGGTCATGGGCAACTGCTCGCACAGCTCGCCGAGGGTCTGGCCGGCGCGGCGGTGCAGCAGGTCGAGCAGGTGCCGCCGGGTGGGGTCGGCGAGCGCCTTGAACACCTCGTCCACCCCGGTACGTTATGCAGGCAATCACCTACATGTCAACGCCCGGTGTCCCCCGATGGGGTGACAGGCCGTTGACCAATGACGATGTGCATCCAAGACTCCGGAGGACTCGACGGCGGGGAGGCCGTGCCATGGAGGAACAACCTCCGTATCTGATCGATACCGGGGACGACAGCATCACGGTCAGCGCCGACACCGACGGGTCGGTCATCGACATCGCCGTACGCGGCCCGTGGACCGACACCACCGGCCCGGCGGTCGCCACGGTCGTGCGCCAGTGCCTCGCCGAGCGGCCGGCGGGAGTGGTCGTCGACGTGACCGGGCTCGACGACGGCGGCGCGGTGTCCGTACCCGTGTGGGTGAAGGCCGCGGAGGCGGCGGGCGCGACCGAACCGCCCACCCGCTTCGTGCTCTGCTCCTCGCCCGGCACCGCGCTCACCACCGCCCTCGACCGCGCCGGGCTCGGCGTGCACGCCGGGGCGGAACAGGCGCGCACGGCATGCGGCGGCCGGTTCACCCACGTCGTCCGGCAACGGCTGGAGTGCTCGCCCTTCTCCGCCAGCCTCGCGCGCAACCTCGTCGGCGGCGCCTGCCACAAGTGGAGCCTGCCCGCGCTGCTGCACCCCGGCCGCGCGGTCATGTCCGAGCTGGTCAGCAACGCGGTCGAGCACGCCCGTACGGACATGGCCGTGTCCGTCTCCCGGCGCGGCGACCTGCTGCACCTCAGCGTGTGGGACCAGGACCCGACCCTGCCCCGGATCCGCGCGCTGGCCCCGGTGCGCGACGGCGAGCCGCTGGACGAGCGCGGGCAGGGGCTGCGGGTGGTCCACGCCGACTCGGTCGCCTGGGGCGCGATCCCCACGGCGGGCGGCAAGCTGGTCTGGGCGACCGTCCGGGACCGGAACGGACGCTCCCGCGCCTGGTGACCCTTCCGCTAGCCTGACGCCCATGGCCATCGTCCGGGCGGCCACCGCCGCCGATGTCGACGCGATCTGTGACGTGTGCACGCGCGGCTACCGGGCGACCTACCCCGAGCTGCTGACGCCGGAGTACATCGACCGGGTCGTCGCCGAGTTCTACCAGCCCGCGAGGGTCCGCACCGAGGTCGGCGCCGCGCCGCCGCACTGGCTCGGCTACCAGGTCGCAGAGGAGGACGGCCGGGTGCTCGGCGCCGCGGGCGGGGGAATCACCGCGCCCGGCACCGGCGAGCTCTTCGTCATCTACCTCGACCCGGACCACCTGCGCCGCGGGCTCGGCACGCTCCTGCTCGACCGGGTGATCGAGCAAGTGGCCGCGGCCGGCGCCACCCAGATGTGGGTCTCCGTGCTGGACGGCAACACCAAGGGCATCCCGTTCTATCGCGCGAAGGGCTTCGAGGCGGTCGAGCGCCGGCGCGCCTTCGGTGCGCGCGAGGACGAGGAGGTCTACTCCTGGCGCATGCTCAAGCCGCTCAGCTGAGCGGCGCAGCTCCGGCCACTGTGGAGGCGGCCGCCGAAAAATGTCAGAGGGTCCCGCTAGGTTTCTGGGCGGGATCGACGCCACGGGGGCGCCGATACTCCGCGCCGCGGAGCAGGGTTCGCCCTGCTTCGCGCGCCCGGTCGAGCAGCTCGGGCGGGCTCTCGACGGTGAAGTCCGCGCCGAGGGCGCCGAGCACCATCACCGGCCAGCCCAGGTCGTCGACGCCCATGCGCAGGCGGCAGCGGCCGGCGGGCAGCTCCTCGACCTTGCCCCACTGGCCGACGAAGGCGCGCACCCGGGCCGCGTCAGTGGTCAGCACGATCGAGACGTCATAGCGGGCGCGGGCGTCGCTGAGGCGCTCCCGCAGCCACGCGGCCGGGTCGCCGCCGGGCAGCTCGCGCGGGCGGAAGCGGGCGCCGGTCGGCCGGGGCGCGGTGAGGCGGTCGACACGGAAGCTGCGCCAGTCGCCGCGATCGAGGTCCCAGGCGATCAGATACCAGCGGCGGCCCAGGCAGACGAGGCGGTGCGGCTCGACGTGGCGGGCAGCGGGGTCGGCCGGCGGGCGCGGGGCATAGGCGAAGCGGAGCCGCTCCTCGCCCCGGCAGGCCAGCGCGATCGTGGTCAGCACCGCCGGGTCGAGCACCGGGCCGCCGCCGGGGCCGGCCGGGGTGGTGACCGCGCGGAGGGCGTCGACCCGGCGGCGCAATCGGGGCGGGAGCAGCTGGATCACCTTGGCCAGGGCGCGTACGGAGGTCTCCTCGAAGCCCGCCGCCCCACCGGCCGCCGCCGACCGCAGCCCGACCGCGATGGCGACCGCCTCGTCGTCGTCGAGCAGCAGCGGGGGCACCGCCGTGCCGGCCCGGAGCTGGTAGCCGCCGGCGACCCCGCGCGCCGCGTCGACCGGATAGCCCAGCTCGCGCAGCCGGTCGATGTCACGCCGCAGGGTGCGCGGGCTCACCTCGAGCCGGTCCGCCAGCTCGGTGCCGGGCCAGTACCGATGGGTCTGCAGCAGCGACAGCAGCCGCAGCATCCGTCCGCTGGTGTTCACTGTGACATGGCCTCCGCTCCGCTCCGGCGGGCATGGCGCCCAAGTCATCGACGGCGCGATGCCATACCCCTACGGTCACACGAATAGCGGTCAGAAAGTGACCCCGAATAAGCTACCGGCGTGAGAATGCCGCGGGCCCTGGCCCGTCTCGTCGAGGGCTTGACCCGGCCCGCGCCGCACGTCCCCGAGCAGCGGCGGAGCAACCCCGGCGCGGTCGTGGACTGTGCCGTCTACCAGGGCGGCGACCGGCGGCCCGGGAGCCTGCACTTCGCCGACGCGGCCCGGACGGCCCGCCGACGCCGGGGCTCCTTCGTGTGGCTCGGGCTGCACGAGCCCGACGAGCGCACCATGGCCGCGGTCGCCCAGGCTTTCGGGCTGCACGAGCTGACCGCCGAGCAGGCGACGACCGGCGGCCACCGGCCCGGGGCGGAGATCGTCGGCGAGGTGACCCGGCTGGTGCTGCGGACCGCGCGCTATGTCGAGCACGAGGAGCTGACCGCCGACTCGGAGGTCGTCGACACCGGCGACGTGACCGTGCTCGTCGGGGAGAACTTCGTGATCACGGTGCGGCACGGCGCGGCGGGGGCGCTGCGGGCCGTACGCGCGCAGCTCGAAGCCCGTCCGCAGCTGCTCGCGGAGGGCCCGTGGGCCGTGGCCCACGCCGTGTGCGACCGGATGGTCGACCTCTATCTCGAGGTCGCCGCCGAGGTCGAGCGGGATCTGGAGCACGTCGAGGAGACCGTCTTCGCCCCCGGCCGGCGGATGGACATCGCGCACATCTATCAGCTCAAGCGGGAGCTGGTCGAGTTCAAGCGGGCGGTGCTGCCGCTCGGGGAGCCACTGCAGCGGCTCCTCGACCGCGGGGTGGTTCCGGTAGCGTTGCATCCGTACCTTGTGGACGTGCGGGGCCGTCTCGTGCGGGCCGTGGACCGGGTCGCCGCCTTCGACGACCTGCTCAACTCGATCCTGCAGGCCCGGCTCGCGCAGGTGTCCGTGGATCAGAACAACGACATGCGGAAGATCGCCTCGTGGGCGGCCATCGCCGCGGCGCAGACGGGCATCGCCGGCGTCTACGGCATGAACTTCGCGACCATGCCCGAGCTGGGCTGGAAGTACGGCTACTACGTCGTGCTCGCGGTCATGGCCCTCACGGCGGTCCTCCTGCACCGGAGATTCAAGAAGGTGGGCTGGCTGTGACGATCACCGAGCCGGACGAGCGCTGGGCCGAGCTCGGCCGGCAGGAGTGCAAGGTGCTCGCGCCGTACTTCCGGGCGGTCGAGCACATCGGCAGCACCGCCGTGCCCGGGTTGCCGGCCAAGCCGATCATCGACCTGATGGCCGCGCACGAGGATCTGGACGACGTCAACGACGACCGGCTGGAGACCTTCGGCTATCGGCTGCAGCCCGCCACGATGCCGGACCGGCTCTGGTTCAAGCGGGAAAACTACGACAGCCTGGCCTTCCACCTGCACGTGGTGCCGCTCGAGGGCTGGGCCGTCCGCAACGAGCGGCTCTTCCGCGACTATCTGCTCGCCCACCCCGATGCCTGCACCCGTTACGCAGCGTTGAAGAGTGAGCTGATGGAGCGTTTCGGCCCGGGCGCGGCCTATACCCGGGGGAAGACGGCTTTCGTCCAGGAAATCACCGATGCCGCCCGGGCTGAGCTGGGACTTCCCTCGGTCCCGGTCTGGGAGGAATAGCACCCCTCCCCCTTTCGGATCATGGGTCCAGACCGGACGGAAGTAGCAGGTCAATACTCTGCGTGACTACCTTTGGTCCCGTGGAAACCATGGTGACCGAGGTGCCGAGCCGGTACGGGCTCGTCGCCCGCCTGCGCGGGCACCTGGACCTGTTCCTGAACGCCGGCTCGCTCATGGCGACGACCGCGCTGACGTCGCTGTTCGGGTTCGCGTACTGGTGGGTGGCCGCGCGCGCGGCGTCGCCGGAGGCCGTGGGCCAGGCGTCGGCCGCGGTGTCCGCGATGACCCTGATCGGCACGATCGGCATGTTCGGCATGGGCACGATGCTCATCTCGGACCTCGGCGCCCTGCGCACGCCCAAGTGGCAGCTCATCTCCACGTGTCTGGTGGTCGCCGGCTCGGCCGCGACCGTGGGCGGCCTGCTCTACGTCGGCCTGGCCCACTGGGCGATGCCCGGGCTGCGCGACGCGCTGGGCAGCACGCCCGCCACCGTCCTGCTGGTCGTGGGCATCGCGCTCAACGCCATGACGCTGGTGCTCGACGAGGCGCTGGTCGGCCTGCTCCAGGGCCCGCTGCAGCTGATGCGCAACGCGTGGTTCTCGGTCGTCAAGCTGGTCCTGCTCGGCCTGCTCGCGCTGCTGCCGATCACGCTGAACGGCGGCGTCCTGCTGCTCACCTGGGTGGCCGGCATGGTTGCCTCGGTCGCCGTCCTGGGCCGGGCGCTGCGCCGCCGGGGCATGATCGACTCGCTGCGCCCGCGCGTCTCGGTGCTGCGCGGCCGGGGCCGGGCCACCTTCGACCACAACCTGCTCAACTTGGCGACCTACCTGCCCCGCGCGGCCCTGCCCCTGGTGGTCACCGCCGTGCTGTCGGCGGAGGCCAACGCGTCCTTCTACACCGCCTTCATGGTCACGTCGTTCCTGGCCATGGTTCCGGGCAACGTCGCGCTGACACTCTTCGCGGTGGCCAGCGGGGACAGGGCGGCACTGCGCGCGAAGGTACGCGTCGGCCTGGCGCTCTGCCTCGGCATCGGCCTGCCGGCATCGCTCGTCGTGCTGGTCGCCGCCAAGCCGATCATGTCGCTCTTCGGCGCCGCGTACGCGGAGACGGCCGGCACGGCGCTCGCGATCCTGGCGCTGACCTACGTCCCGTTCGTCTTCCACCATTTCTTCCTGGCGATCTCCCGGGTCCAGGGCACGGTCCGCGGGGCCGGCATCTTCTCGGTCTTCGCCGGGGTCGCCGAGCTCGTCGCCGCCTGGTACGGGGGCAGCCGCGGCGACCTCACCGACCTGGTCACCTGGGTCGCGATCGTGATGGCCGCCGAGACCGTGCTGGTCGCCCCGACCGTGCTGCGCGTCGTGTTCGCCGGCCCACCCCCCGAAGGA
Organism: Symbioplanes lichenis; assembly: GCF_030709675.1. Classification (GTDB taxonomy): domain Bacteria; phylum Actinomycetota; class Actinomycetes; order Mycobacteriales; family Micromonosporaceae; genus Actinoplanes; species Actinoplanes lichenis. The sequence continues at coordinate 105,260 of NZ_JAUZQD010000018.1, read as the reverse complement.
GACAACATCGTGTCGTCCACGAGCCTGACGCTGCGCGAGCGCGCGTGGCTGCCGCTCGAGTACATCCGGACCGTCGGCCCGCTGACCGGGGTGACCGCGTACAGGCTGCGCAACGCCCTGATCGGCCTGCACGCCACGGACCCGTCGCACCGGGCGGTGTCGCGCCTCGACCGCAAGAACGCGCGCTGGCTGCACATGGACGCGGCGGCCTTCGCGGCGTACGCCGAGGAGGCGGTGACCGACCTCGGGCCCGGACCGGTCGACTTCGACGCGATGACCCGCGAGCTGCAGGCGGAGCCGATGGGCCACCATCCGGTGCGCATCCTGGCCGGCGGCGGCTACGTCGCGATGAAGGTCGCCCACGCGTACGGGGACGCCGGTCCCGTGAACGTGCTGCTGCGCGAGCTGGTCCGCGCCGCCGGCGAGGAACGCGCGGCGGTGATCGAGCCCTCGGTGCGGCACCGGTGGGCGCTGCCGAAGGCATGGTGGAAGCAGTTCGGCACCAAGCCGGGCACCTGGAAGCAGGGTCTCGTCTTCGCCCGGCCGCCCGCCGAGCTGCCGGCGGAGACGCGCCCGTGGGCTCCGAACCTGACCGTGGTGACCGCCCGCTCGGGCGACGTGCTGGGGCGCATGCGCACGTGGCGCGACCAGCACGCCCCCGGCGTCACGACGTCGGCGATCACGTTCGCGGCGTTCACGGCGGCGCTGCGGGACCTGGGCCTGGACCCCGATCTGCGGGGCGGTATCTTCCTCGCCGACGCCCGCCGCTATCTGGGCCAGGACGTGCGGATCGACAGCAACTTCTGCATGGGCCCGTACCTCTACCCGGCCGACCTGACCGACCCGCGCGAGATCCACAAGTCGCTCAAGGCGGAGCTGGCCACCGGCCGGATCCTGTCGATGATCGTGCTGCGCGAGGGCAAGATGCTGGTCACCGGGGCGCCGGGCTTCCCCGATCCCTACCCGGCGGCGGCGCCGGTGGCTCCGCGGCCGCGGCTGACCTTCAGCAACCAGGGCCGGCACGATCTGCTCGCCGACCTGCCGTGGGCGGTCGGCCCGGGCGCCCGGATCAACCAGAGCGTGCCCACCGCGACCTGCAACGACGGCATCACGCTGACCACGTCGGAGATGAACGGGACGCTGCACCTCGAGGCGATGTTCCACGCCTCGACCTACGACCCGGCGGTCATCGCCCGGGCGCTCGAGCTGGTCCTCACCGACCCGGCGGCGCTGATCCTGGCCGCTCGTCACTGATGCCGGCCATTCCTTGACCGGGTCCGCGCGCGGCCGGCCGCCCCCCTGCCGGTCGCGCGCGGCCCCCTTCCGGGATGCGGCGCGGCCGCCTGCCGCCCGCGCGGCCCCCTTTCACGACCCGGCCCTTCCATGACCCGGCGCGGCTCCGGGAAACTGGAAAGAGCGTTTAGAGTTAACGTCGTGACGAAAGCTCTCGGCGATGTGATTCCCGTCCCGGCCTCGGTGCGGCCCGCCCCGGCCGTGTCCTGGACCCTTGATTCCTATACGTCCGTCAGCGCCGCCCCCGGCACGGAAAAGGTGGCGGAGCACCTGCTCGCGGCCCTGCGCCCGGCCACCGGACACGTCCTGCCGCGCAGCGACGACGGCGCGATCAGGTTGCGTCTCGACGCGGCGCTCGGCCCGGAGGCGTACCGGCTGGAGGTGTCGACCGGCGGCGTCGAGCTGACCGGCGGCGACCCGGCCGGGCTGTTCTATGCCGTCCAGACACTGCGCCAGCTGTTGCCCGCCGAGATCGAGGCCGGCACGCCCCAGGACGTCGCCTGGACGGTGCCCGGCGGCGTGATCGAGGACCGGCCGCGCTTCGGCTACCGCGGCGTCATGCTCGACGTGGCGCGGCACTTCTTCACGGTCGCGGAGGTCAAGGCGTACCTCGATCAGGTCGTGCCCTTCAAGGTCAACCACCTGCACCTGCACCTGACCGACGACCAGGGCTGGCGCCTCGAGATCGACAGCTGGCCCAAGCTCACGGCGATCAGCGGCGGCGCGGGCACGGGCGTCGACGGGGCCGGTCCCGGCTTCTACACCAAGGACCAGTACGCCGACATCGTCGCGTACGCCGCCGAGCGCTTCGTCACCGTCGTGCCCGAGATCGACATGCCCGGGCACGTCAACGCCGCGCAGGTCGCGTATCCGGAGCTGACCGCCGACGGCATCGCGCCGGAGCCGCGTACGGACCTCGAGGTCGGCTACAGCTCGCTGGTGGCCGGCAAGGAGGAGACGTACGCCTTCGTGGCCGACGTGCTCCGCGAGGTCGCCGCGCTGACCCCCGGGCCCTACCTGCACATCGGCGGCGACGAGGCGCAGGCCACCACGGCCGAGGACTACCGGACCTTCATCGAACGGGTGCTGCCACTGGTGGCGGCCACGGGCAAGCGGCCCGTCGGCTGGCACGAGATGGCCGCCGTCGAGCTGCCGCCGGACGCCGTCACCCAGTACTGGCGGATCGAGGCCACCGACGCGGGCACGGCCGGCGCCGCGGCCCGGGGCAACAAGGTCATCATGTCGCCGGCCGACCGGTCGTACCTCGACATGAAGTACGCCGCGGACACCCCGCTGGGGCTGGACTGGGCGGGCACGGTGAGCGTCGAGCGGGCGTACTCGTGGGACCCGGCCGACCGGCTCCCCGGCGTGGGGGAGTCCGACCTGCTCGGCGTGGCCGCGCCGCTGTGGTCGGAGACCCTGCGCAGCCTGGCCGACGCCCAGGTCATGGCGTTTCCGCGGCTCCCCGCCGTGGCCGAGATCGCCTGGTCGCCGCGCGCGGCCCGGGACTGGGAGTCCTTCCGCCGCCGTCTCGCCGGCCTCGGCCCCCGCTGGCGCCACCGGGGCGTGGCCTTCCACCCCGCCCCGGAGATCGACTGGGCTTAGAGCACGCCGATCTCGAAGCCGCTCTTCACCTTGGCGGGGATGCGGCTCAGGTTGATCGAGAGGTCCTGCGGCGGCACGTAGTAGTCGAGCGCGGCGAGCCGTTGCGCCAGCGTGCCGAGCAGGGCGATCGTCATCTTCTCGCCGGGGCAGCGGTGGCCCGTACGCGGGTCGCCGCCGCCCTGCGGGATGAGGTCGAACTCGCCGGGCTGCCGGTCCAGGAAGCGCGCGGGGCGGAAGTCGTACGGGTCGGCCCACAGCGCCGGGTCGTGGTTCTGCCCGTAGACGTCGAGCAGCACCAGGGTGCCCCGGGCGATCTGAGCGCCGTCGAAGGTCAGGTCGCGGGTGGCCCGGCCGCCCAGGAACGGCGCGAAGGGGTAGAAGCGGCGCACCTCGTGCACGAACGCCGTGGTGAACTCGTCGTCGCCCGCGCGCAACGGCGTCACGTGCTGCGGGTGCCGGTCGAGGGCGTGCGCGGCGTACGCGGCGAACCACGTGACGGCCGTGGCGGGACGGATGATGTTGAGCAGCTCGACGGCGGCGGTCCGGGCGTCGAGTTCGCCGCGCTCGTCGGCGAACAGGGCGACCTGGGTGAACGGGGCCTCGGCGGGGGCGTCGAGCTGGTTGTCGCGTACCCGGTCGATCAGAGCGGCCAGCCACTGCTCGCGCCGGCGGCGGGCGACCAGGGCCCGGGCATAGCGCGGGCCGACGGTCGCGAAGCCGTCCACCATCGCGACGAGATCCGCCGCCAGGCCGTCAATCTCGTCGTCCGCCACGGGTACGCCGGTCCAGCGCGTCATGCCCCGGGCGATGACCTTGGCCACCTCCTCGAAGAGGACCACCGGGCCGGCGCCGCGCCACGAGTCCGCGGCCTGGTCGAACGCCTCGCCGGTGAGCTTGGCCGCCTCGGCGATGCCGTCGCCGAGCAGCAGCGACGTGAACAGCGCCTTGCGCACCCGGTGGGCGTCGCCGTCGAGGGTGTGCACGGCGCCGCGGCCGAAGAGCGTGCTCACCACCAGCGCCGGCAGGGCCGTGTGCCGCTCGAGGTTGCCCTCGGCGTAGAAGAACCGGGTCGCGTCGGTCCCGCACAGGGCGACGGCCGGCTGTCCCATCGCCCGCAGATGCACCGGGCGGCCGCCGGCGGCGCGGCGCAGGTCGGGCAGCCAGGCGTATCCCTTGATCGCCGCGAGCGCGGTCTGGTCGAGAAGGGCCATGGCCGAAGGATCCCCGCTGGCGGGACACCGAAACGCCCGCGCCCGGCCGGCGAAAATCTTCCTTAAATTTCGGTGGCCCGGCCGTCCCTGATCTCCGCTGGTCAGCGCCGTACGCGGGCCGGCCGCCAGGGGTAGGCGCTCCGCGCGGTGTCGGACCCGCCGCCTAGGCTGGCCGCGTGCAGAAGTTGGTGTGGGCTTCGACCGCCGCGCTGGCCGGGTTCCTGGCCGCGGCGGCAGTGCAGCTTGCGCTGGTCGTCGTGCCCGTGATGCTGGTCCTGTCGACGCTGCCCCGGGGCGCCGTGCTGCGTCTCGGCCTGCCCGTCTGCATCGCCACGGTGGGGGTCATGGCCTATGCCACCTGGCGCGCCCTGCACACCCGGCGCCCCGAGCCGGTCGGCATCCCCGTCACCCGGCAGGACGCCCCCGAGCTGTGGGCCCTGCTCGACGGCGCCGCCGCGGCCGCCGGCACCCGGGCCCCCGATCGGGTGACGATCGTCGCCGACGCCGTGGCCAAGCTCATCGAGCGCACCCGCTTGCTCGGCCTCGCCGGCGGCCGCCGCGACTTCTATCTCGGCCTGCCCCTGCTTCAGGCCTGGGACGCCGCGCACCTGCGCGCGGTCGCCGCCCACGAGCTCGGCCACTTCTCCCCGCGGCTGGGCCGCCTCGCCCCGCTGGCCTGGCGCGGCCGCACCGCCGTCGGCCGGGTCGTCCCGCGCATCTCCCGGCGCAACCCGGCGGGACCGCTCCTGCGGGCCTACGCCAAGTTCTACCGGCGCGTCGACGCCCCGTTCAGCCGGGCCCAGGAGCTGCAGGCCGACCGCATCGCCGCCGAGTTCGCGGGGCCCGAGGCCGCCGCCGCCGTGCTGCGCGACCTGCCCGCGCTCGACGCCGTGCACCGCGTCTTCCACGCCGAATACCTCGGGCCGGGCTGGCAGGCCGGCCACGTGCCCGACGACGTGTTCGGCGGCTTCCTCCGGGTGCTGGCGGCGCGGGCCGACGAGATCGCGCTGGTCCGCTCGCGCGAGCCGGCCGAGCCCTCCAGCTGGGACACCCACCCGCCGCGCCGGGAGCGCCTGACGGCCCTGGCCGCCATCGCGCCCGCGCCCGTCCCCGCGACGGCAGCGGTCTCGTCCGCGGCCCCGGCCAAGACTGCCGCCGGCTCTCCTTCGGCGGAGGCTCCTGCCGCCGGTTCCGAGTCGCCCGCCTCGGAGGGCGACAGTCCGCCGCCCGCTCCGGAGGGTGACGCGCCGCCGGCCGCCTCCGAGACGCAGCCGGCGCTGATCCCCGACCTGCCGGGGCTCGGCCGCGCGCTGCAGCAGGTCGCCTATCCGGCGCAGGGGCGCACCCGGGTCGGCTGGGACGAGTTCTTCGGCGCCGCGCGCACCGCGGAGATGCAGCGTGAGGCCGACGCCGCCCTCGCCGCCCTCTCCCGCGCGGCCGGCAGCCCCCTCGCCACCGCCGCCGACGTGCTCAAGCTGGCCGAGGACGACAAGCTGGGGCCGGTCACCGAGACCGTCTTCCCGGGCCAGACCGCGGAGGAGACCGGGCGGCGCGTCACCGAGCTGGTCACGCTGCTGCTCGCCCTCGCGGCCCTGCACAGCGGCGCGGCCCGCTGGCGGCACAGCTGGACGGGCACGGCCGAGCTGGTCGGCGCCGACGGCTCGCACCTCGACCTCGCCAGCCTCGCCGCGGCCGCCGTGGCGCCGGCCACCGCCGCCGACGCCCGGGCCCGCCTCGCCGAGCGGGGCATCGACGTCGCCGCCGCGCCGGGGGCGGACACCCCGGCGGCCCGCCCCGAGGTCGTCGGCGGCGTGGTCAATCTGGTCGTCGACGGCGCCCGCACCGACCTGCTCATCGTCGACACCGGGCTGGTGCTGGTTCCCGGGCTGCCCCGCTCGCAGAACGGCTCGGCCAAGCGGCGCCTGGCCCGGATCGCCGCGGCCGACCCGGCCCACCGCGAGACCGAGACGCGCTTCGTGGCCTATGCCGACGTGGCCACCGCCACCCAGCTCCGCCGCCGCAGCTGGTCCCTCGACCTGCGCAGCGGCAGCACGCTCACCGTCCGCGCGGCGCTCGACAGCGACGAGCTGCCCGGCGGGTGGGCCGCCCTCGACAACGCGGTGACGTTCCTCGCCAGCACCCGCTGACAGCTGATCCGTCCCCTTAGGACACGGCCCGGCGTTGAACCGGCGGGCCGCCCTGTCCGTGTTCCCCGGTGGCGCGGTCGCATGCCCGACTGGTCGGCGTCCGCCGCCGCCCGCGACGTCACACTGACACCACGGGGGATTCGATTGCCGTTCGCGTAAATGGGTAGAGCAGACCCAGGTGAGCAGGCAATCATCGGGTCAGGACCGGGGGGAGGGGGCGCTGATGGAACGAGGACCCCTGGCGCTCTTCGGGGCGCTCGTCGCGGTCGGTCTCGGACCGGCGTTGTGGCTCGGCGCCCAGTTCGGCGAGTCGACGGTCACCCCCGGGCGGCCGCCCGCCGTCACGGTGAAGCAGAACGACGTGCTCACCCCGCAGGGCGGCACCGGCGCGGGCGAGGTTCCGGCCGATCCGGTCCCGGTGCGCGGCACCACGACCACCACGGACCCGGAGCCGCAGCGCGTCCGCCCCGAGCGCTCGCGCCCGGCCACGACCGCACCGTCGCCGTCCACATCGGAGACCAGCGCGGCGCCGGCCGCGCCGAGCAGCTCGCCGGCACCCGAGGAGACGGAGGAGCCGAGCTTCCCGCCGACGGAGTCGACGAGCGAGCCGGCCCCGGATCCGACAGACGTCAGCCCGTCCGTGGAGCCCGAGCCGACGGACCCGACGGTGACCGAGCCGGCCGCCACGGTGGGATCCGAGCTCTAGACACCTTCGGACACGCGCAAGCGCGGGGAAACCGTCAAGGTCTCCCCGCGCCGGGTTCGTGCCGGTCGCTTCTTCAGAGCCCCAGGATCCGGTTGAGGATGTCCCGGTAACCGCGCAGCTGCACGCGCAGGGCCTCGGTGTCGTCGTGCTCGCCGGCCAGCTCGTCCTTGTGCGAGCGCAGGCTGGCGGTGAGCTTGTCGACCGCCTCGTCGACCAGCTTGGCGGCCTCGTCGGCGGCCTCCTTCGGGCTGTCGACGAAGCGCAGCTGCACCTCGCGCCACCGCTCCTGGAAGCCGTGCACGTCACCCTCGGCGAAGAACGCCTGCTCCGGCGCGGACCCGGTCTTCTCGGTCACGGTCGTGGCCTTTCCCGTCGCGGATCCGGTCTCGTCCGTCGCGGACGCGCCGGGCGTGTTGGCGCCGGGCGTGGTGGCTGTCGGCGTGGCGCCGGGCGTGGTGGCTGACGGCGTGGCGCCGGGGGTGGTGGCCACGGCGGCGACGGGGACGGCTGCGGCGACGATCGGCTCGGCGATCGGCTCGTCCTGGGCGGGGGCCTCGGTGCCGGGCTTGTCGTCGCCGGGCCGGGCGTCGAGCGCCTCGAGGTGGTGGTGCTCGGAGCGGCCGGCCGTGTCGTCGCTGTCGTTGTCGCTGTCGCTGTCACGCAGCGGTTTGTCGGTGGCCGGGTCGACCGCCTGCGGGTCGTCGAAGCCGCCGTCGTCCTTCAGCGCCGGCTCGCCGATCCGGTCATCGGCGGTCCGGTCATCGGGCGTCGCGGCGGTGTCGATCCGCTGCGTCTCGTCGGCGACCTTCGGGTCGTCGAAGGTGCCCTGGTCGTCCAGCGGCACGTCGACGACCTCGTCGCGGTGCGCCTCGGGGTCGCTCGGGCCCGGGTAGGTCGTGGTGTTGTCCGGAGTGGGGGAGTCGACGGTGCCCACGGGGGTGACGACGGGCGGGGTGTCGACGGGAGCTGTGTCGGCGTGGGTGGCCGTCTCCTGGTCACGCGCGGACACCGCGGCGGCGACGGGGACCGCGCCGTAGCCGGTCGGCTGGTACTGCGTACGGTCGGGGTCGTCGTCGTAGGCCGGCGCGGCCTCGGCCTGGACGTTGTCGCGGCGGTCGTCGGCGGGCGTCGCCCAGGGGGAGGGCGGGCGCTGGCCCGGCACGGCCACCGGCTCGGACTGGATCCGCTCGGTACGGTCGTCGGCGGTGTCCCGGGCGTCGTCCGGCTCCCGGTCGTCGGTGGACTCGCGGGCGTCGTTGGAGAAGAAGCGCATCGTCGGACTCCTCAGCGGCTCGCGGCGTCGGGACGGGTGTCCGCGACGTCGTTGTCGTGGTTGTTGATTGTCTGCGAGGGAACCTTCGGCTCGCTGTCCGGAGCGACGGCGCCCTCGGTGCGTACGGGATTCTCCCCGAGCAGGTCCGCGAAGAGCGCGCGGTAGTGGACGAGCGCCTGGCGCAGGTCCTCGGTGTCGGCGTTGCCGGCCTTACTGCGCTCGCTGATCGCGTGGGCGTCGCGGTAGTGCTCGAGGGTCTTCGCGTGCCGCACCGAGAGCGTGGCCAGCTGGTCGTCGTAGTCGCCGGTCGGGTAGCCGCGCTCGGCGATCAGCCGCGTGACCAGCTCGTCGGCGGTGGAGACGGCCTCCTCGGGCGCGTCCACGAACTGGATCTGCACCTCTTCCCAGGCGACGGAGTAGCGGGCCTTGGACTCGGCCGACAGCGGCTTGAGCTCCAGCTCGGCGTGCCGCTTCTCGCGGTCCAGCAGCTCCTGCTCGCCGGCCGAGCGGCTGCCGGCGTCGCCGACCACCCGGTCGTACTCGGGTCCGAAGGTCTTCTGGAGGCGCTTGCGGCGACCGGAACGGACGCTGTAGGCGATCACGCCGGCCACGATGAGGACGACGAGGACAAGAATGATCACGGCTGTGGGGGACATCGGTCTCCTCCTTCTTCCCCCTGCCGTATTCCCACCCACCGGGCCTCGTCAATCCGGTTCCGGCCGGCCGGTCGAAAAGCGTCGCGCGGGCGCTTCCTGCCAGGGCAACTGCCCGCGCGCAAGTGCGCACTGTCGCGTGACCGACTGGTGACGGTACGGACATTGCCGACAATCGACAGAATTGCCTGCACGTGAAGCCTGGTCGCGATCGCCCCCGTTACGTATCCTCGCGGGGGCGTGCGCAGCTCATCGACGGTGGTGACCGGACCGGGCCACCCCGGCGGCGTGCGCTTTGTCCTGCATCCCTCCGGGCGGAGTCTCATGCCAAGCCGCAGTAGGTCGATCCGTGCGAAGATCATCGCGTTGTCCGCGGTGCCGCTCACGGCGCTGCTGGCACTGTGGGCCTTCGCCACCGTGCTGACCGCCGGGCCGGCTTTGAGCCTCCTGTCCGCCCAGCGGCTCGTCGACAAGGTCGGCGACCCCGGCGAGATCATGGTCGCCGAGCTGCAGCGGGAGCGGCGCCTCTCGGTCGTCCTGCTGGCCACGCCTCGCACCGCGGCCGCCGCCGACGCCGCCGCGGCCGACCTCGCCACGCAGCGCGCCACCACCGACCAGGCCGTGGCCGGTTTCCTGCGCACGGCCACCGGCTCCGACGTCACCCGCGCGGTCGGCGACGCCGGCCGGCGCCAGCTCGCCCAGGTCCGCACCGACCTCGAGAGCCTCACGACGGCCCGGCAGCACATCGACCGGCGCGATCTCGACCTGGTCGGCGCGCAGAACTACTTCAACGGCATCGTGGACAGTTGCTTCCGCACGTTCTCGGCCACGGCCGGCTTCGGGGCGGAGGAGGTCGACCGGCAGATCCGCGGCCTGTCGGCGGTGGGCCAGAGCCGCGAGCACCTGAGCCGGGTCGACTCCCTGCTGGCCGCCGGCTATCAGGCGGGCCGGCTCAATGCCGAGACCCGGGGCGACATCTTCGCGGCCATCGCCACGTCCCGCTTCCTGCTCGCCGAGGGCGCCACCGAGCTGCCCGCCGCGGACCGGGCGGCCTATCAGCAGCTGACCACCAGCGCGGCCGCCACCCGGCTGCGCGAGCTGCAGGACGAGCTGGTCAGCACGGCCCGGGCCGGGGCCGCGGTGCCGGTGCCCGAGACCGCCTGGCAGCAGGCGTACGACGCCACGGTCCAGCAGCAGCGCACCTTCGAGATCAACGCGATCGACTCGCTCGCCGCCGCGTCCCGGCCCTACGCCGTCGAGGTGCTGCTGCGCCTGGCCGCGGCCGGCCTGCTCGGCCTGCTCGCCGTCGTGATCTCGGTGATCGTGTCGGTCCGGATCGGCCGGTCCATCGTCGGGCGCCTGGTGCGGCTGCGCGGGGAGGCGCTGGCGATGGCCGAAGACCGGCTGCCCGGGGTGGTGCGCCGGCTGCAGCGCGGCGAGTCGGTGGACGTCGACGCCGAGACCCCGCCGCTGGAGTACGGGCAGGACGAGATCGGCCAGCTCGGCCAGGCCTTCACCGAGGTGCAGCGCACGGCCGTCCGCTCCGCCGTCGAGGAGGCCGACGTCCGCCGGGGCATCAACGACGTGTTCCTCAACATCGCCCGGCGCAGCCAGACCCTGCTGCACCGCCAGCTCTCGCTGCTCGACAAGATGGAGCGCCGCGAGACCGGGCCCGACGAGCTCGAGGACCTCTATCGCGTCGACCACCTCGCCACCCGCATGCGGCGGCACGCCGAGGACCTGGTCATCCTGGCCGGGGCGGCGCCCGGGCGGGGCTGGCGCAACCCGGTGCCGATGATCGACGTCGTCCGCGGCGCGATCAGCGAGGTCGAGGACTACAAGCGGATCGACATCGCCACGATCCAGCCGGTCGCCGTGCTCGGCCGCGCCGTCGGCGACGTCATCCATCTCATCGCCGAGCTGCTGGAGAACGCCGCCTCCTTCTCGCCGCCCACCACCCGGGTGCAGGTCGCGGGTCAGGTGGCGCCGCAGGGCTACGCGATCGAGATCGAGGACCGCGGCCTGGGCATGTCGCCCGACGCCATCGACGAGGCCAACCGCAAGCTGCTCGAGCCGCCGGACTTCGACCCCGCCGACAGCGCCCGCCTCGGCCTCTTCGTCGTCGCCCAGCTCGCCGCTCGGCAGGGGCTGCGGGTGGCGCTGCGCCCCAGCTCCTACGGCGGCATCACCGCGACCGTGCTCATTCCCACCGAGCTGGTGACCGCGGCCCCGCCCGGCCCGGGTGGGCGCGCCGTGCCCGGCCTGACCGCCCCGTCGCCCGCCGCATCGCCCGCCCCTGAGCCGTCCGGCGGCGACAACTCGATCCCTTGGGCCGGTGCCGGCCAGTCCGGTGACTCCACTCCCGCGCGGGCCGGTTCCTCCGCGGCCGACGCCGCACCGGCCCGGGTCAACGGCGCGCCGGTCAACGGGTCCGCACAGGAGAGTGCCCACCTCAACGGCGCCGCGCTCGCCCGCCCCGGGGAGGCCGCCGACGACCGGGGCATCACGGGTCCCACCCCGAGCACGGTCCTCGACGGCCTGAGCGAGGACGGCCTGGTCCAGCGCCGCCGCACCGCGCCCCGCCGCCGCCCGGGCAGCCCGGCCGAGCCCCCGGCGCAGCTGCCCCCCAACCTGACGTCGCCCACCGGCCTCACCCCGCCAGTCCCGAGCGCCCCGCCTGTCTCGAGCGCCCCGCCCGCCGCGGCTCAGCCTCAGGAGGCGCCGGACCTGCCGTTCGGCGACGGTCTTGACGTCGACTGGCCGTCGGGGGCGGCTTCGGCGACCGGCGGCATTCCCCGGATCCCGGCCCAGCGTGGCCCGGCGCCGATCTCGCCCGCGCCCCTGGCCTTCGAGCCCGCGGCCCCGGCCTTCGAGCCGATGGACGTCGCGCCGGCCGACCTCAGCCCGCCGGTCGAAGCGCCGCCCGCAGAGGCGATCGAGGTGATCGAAGCGACGCCGGAGACGCCTGGTGTCGTGAGTGGACAGCCGGACGACGGCGTCCCGACCGCGGACGAGCGGCTCCTGCCGCGTAGGGTGCGTCAGGCGAGTCTGGCCCCGCAGCTGCGCGCCCCGTTCGTCGAGCCCGCCGAGGCGCCGGCGACCCGGTCGCCGGAGCAGGTCCGGAGCCTGATGAGCGCGCTGCAGCAGGGCACCACCCGGGGCCGGCGGGAGGCCGCGGGGCTCGGCGGCCCGGGCGGTGCGTCGCGGAGGAGCAAGCGAGCGACCGGCGAGCCCGGATCCGGAACAACCGGCGCGGCGGATAGTAAGCGCGTCAATGCGGGTAGTGAGGATTCCACCGGGGCGGGGGACGACCGGCCCGGCGCAACTGACAAAGAACAGACGACAGGGCAGCCGTCGTGGTCGGAGGCAGCTACCGTCACCTTCCCGGCCGTGGACACGGCCGGGACCGGCGGCACGCCCGACGAGCAGCACCAGGACCAACGGCCGGAGAAGGACGCATAAGTGGCACAGACGACGAACCAGAGCGCCAACCTGACCTGGCTCCTCGACGACCTCGTCGAGCGGGTGCCGGAGGCGCAGCAGGCGGTGGTGCTCTCCGCCGACGGGCTGCTCATGGGCGCCTCGGCCGCCATGAGCCGGGAGGACGCCGAGCACCTGTCCGCCATGGCCGCCGGCTTCCAGAGCCTCGCGAAGGGCGCCAGCCGCCACTTCCAGGCCGGCCCGGTGCGCCAGACCGTGGTCGAGATGGAAGAGGCGTTCCTGCTGGTCACGGCGGCGGGGCTGGGCGCCTGCCTGGCCGTGCTGGCGGACAGCGACGCGGATCTCGGCCTGGTGGCGTACGAGATGGCCATGCTCGTCACCCGGGTGGGCCAGACGATGGACGCCCCCGACCGGCTGTCCGCCACCGATGCCGGCTGACCCGAGGCGTGCGCCGCACGACTGGCTGGATCACGACGCGGGTCCGGTGGTCCGGCCGTACGCGATGACCCAGGGCCGGGTGGCGCCCGCCGGCACCGACTTCGACCTGCTGGCGTTCGTGGTGGCCACCATCCCCGACGGTCCGCTGCCCCCGGCCCTCCAGCCGGAACATCACGCGCTCGTCGGCGCGGCGTGGGAGCCCACGTCCGTTGTGGAACTAGCCTCCAAACTGGACTTGTCGATCGGGGTCGTGCGAGTCCTGCTCGGTGATCTACGCTCTGCGGGCCTCATCTCGCTCTACGAGCCCCCCGCGGCCTCCCAGCCGCATGACGTCGACGTACTCAAGGCGGTTGTCAATGGCCTCCGTGCGCTCTGACCGCGACGGCGCGCGCTCCCGGATCCCGGTCGCGCTCAAGATCCTCATCGCCGGCGGCTTCGGTGCGGGCAAGACCACCATGGTCGGCTCGGTCAGCGAGATCAAGCCGCTGCAGACCGAGGAGATCCTCACCGGCGCCGACGGGGCCGACGACATCTCCGGGGTCGAGGGCAAGAGCACGACGACGGTGACGATGGACTTCGGTCGCATCACGATCACCGACGACCTGCAGCTCTATCTCTTCGGCACGCCGGGGCAGGACCGCTTCTGGTTCCTCTGGGACGAGCTGTCGCAGGGCGCGCTGGGCGCGGTGGTGCTGGCGGACACCCGCCGGCTGGCCGACTGCTTCCCGAGCATCGACTATTTCGAGCAGCGCGGCACGCCCTTCGTGGTCGCGGTCAACTGCTTCGACGAGCGGCGCTTCGGCGGCGAGGCGATCGGCCGGGCCCTCGACCTGGACCCCGACGTGCCCGTCGTCGAGTTCGACGCCCGCAACCCGGCGGCGGCCCGCGACGTCCTGATCGAGCTCGTCGAGTACGTCGCCCGCCGCCAGCTGTCCGGCGCCGGCCGCCGCTGACCCGCGCGCCACACCGGCCGACGGGTCCAACGGCTGCTGACCCGCGCGCCACGCCTGACCGGCCGACGGCCGCGGGGTGCGGCCGGGCAGCGCCGGGGCGGTGGCGGGGATGGCACGCGACTGCGTCCGCGCGTACGAGCAGAATGTGTGATGGGATCGGGGCATGGCGGCGCATGACGAATTTGTCTTCTTCGGGTGCTACACCGGCGAGACCGGCGGCCGGGGCGAAGGCATCGTCCTCGCCCGCCGCGACCCGGCGACCGGCGCGTTGTCCCGCCTCGGCGTCGCCGCCCGCACCCCGTCGCCGTCGTTCGTGATCCAGCATCCGGCCCTGCCGGTGATCTATGCCGTCAACGAGCTGACAGCCGGCACGGTCAGCGCTTTCGCCCTCGGCGACGATGCGAGCCTGACCCCGCTCGCCGTCCGCGCGACCGGCGGCGCCGACCCCTGTCACCTGGCCGTCGCCCCCGGCGGCACGCACCTGCTGGTCGCCAACTATTCGAGCGGCAGCGTGGCGGTCTTCCCGCTGGACGTGGACGGGGTGCCGGGCGAGCGGTCCGACCTGCTGACGCTCACCGGCTCGGGCCCGGTCACCGACCGGCAGGAGGGCCCGCACGCGCACATGGTCGCGCCCGATCCGCACGGCCCCGACGTGCTCGTCTGCGACCTCGGCTCGGACCACGTCTGGCACACCCGGCTGGACCGGGTCTCCGGCCGGCTCACGCTGGTCGGCCCCGCGGTCACGACCGATCCGGGTACGGGCCCCCGCCACCTCCTCCGCACGGCCGACGGTGCCCTCCTGCTGGTCGGCGAGCTCGCGGGTGAGCTCAGCTGGTTCCGGCGCGGGGCGGACGGCGGGCTGGCGCGGGAGGGCCGGGAGCCGACCAGCGCGGGCAAGCCCAATCAGCCGTCCGAGGTGACGACCGGCCGCGACGGCCGATTCGTCTACGTGGGCAACCGGGGCCCGGACACCGTCGGCGTCTTCGCGTGGGACGGTCACGACGCGGTGCCGGTCGCGGAAGTGGCGACGGGGGGCGAATGGCCGCGGCATCTCGCGCTCTTGTCGGATCACCTCTATGTGGCCAATGAAAGGTCGCACACCGTCACGATCTTCCGGGTCGACCCCGATTCGGGCATTCCGGTGGCCCCCGGAGAATCGGTGACGGTGAACAGTCCGACCTGCATCCTGCGGGCCCGCGTACGCGACGAAATCGCGTAACTACTCTCAGTAAAATGAGTATGCCTTATTGCGGATACGAGTAATTTTCGGCCGAACGTACATGGCATTCGCGTCTCGGAATGCGCAGTATGGAGCGCGTGTCTGGCCGCCATCGCAGAAATTTCAGTCTCCGGGGCGCCGGTGTGGTCGCATCTGCGCTGGCCGTCGTGGTCGTCGTCGCCGGCGGCTGGCTCGGCTACCAGCAGCTTTCCGACCAGGGCTGCTCCGGCCGCCTCGACCTCACCGTCGCGACCGCGCAGGAGATCGCGCCCGCCGTGCAGGCCGCCGCGAAGGAATGGGTCGCGTCCGGCGCCGAGGTCAACGGCACGTGTGTCGGCGTCAATGTCACCGGGGTCAACTCCGGCAACATGGCGTCCACGATCGCGCTCAAGCACAATGTGACGCTCTCCGGGCTCGGTGCCGCGAACAAGTCCGGCACGCTCCCGGACATCTGGATCCCGGACTCGACCACCTGGCTCATGCGCCTCAAGTCGGAGGCGCCGGGCTTCGTGCCGACCGACGGCAAGTCCATGGCGAAGAGCCCGGTCGTGGTGGCCGTGCCGGAGCCGATCGCCGAGGGTCTGGGCTGGCCGGACAAGAAGCTGGGCTGGAAAGACCTGCTCGCCAAGATGACCACGGCCGGCGCCCTGAACACCGGCATCGCCGACCCCGCCCGCGACGCCACCGGCCTGGCCGGCCTGCTCGCGCTCGGCAGTGCCGCGGGCGCCTCGCAGCAGGGCCAGGAGCAGACGGTGGGCGCCTTGCGCGCGCTCGCGGCGGGCAGCTCGTCCCTGCGTGACGACCTGCTGGCAAAGTTCCCGACGTCCACCGACGCGGCCGACCTGGCGAGCGGCGTCAGCGCGGCGCCGCTCTCCGAGGCCGACGTCATCGCCTTCGACGCGCAGAAGCCGGTCGTCCCGCTCTCCGCGCTCTATCTCGACCCGCAGCCGCCGGCGCTCGACTATCCGTACGCGGTCATGCCCGAGGTCGACCTGACCAAGGCCGCCGCCGCGACCAAGCTGCGCCAGGCGCTGGAGCAGCCGGCGTTCAAGAACAAGCTGGCCGCCGAGGGCCTGCGCGGCTCGGACGGCACGACCGGCGCGGGTTTCGCGACCCCGGTCGGCGGCCCGGCCACGCTCAAGGCCGCCGCCCCGGCCGTCAACGGGGGCACGGCCGCCGCCGGCCTCGACGCCAGCGCGATCAACAAGGCGCTGGGCAGCTGGGCGGCGATCACCGAGCCGGGCCGCGTGCTCGCCGTCTTCGACGTGTCGGGTTCGATGGCCGACAAGGTGCCCACCGCCAACAACTTGAGCCGGGCGGCGGTGACCCGGGCCGCGGCCGCGCGGGGGCTCGGGCTCTTCGACACCAAGTGGGCCGTCGGGGTGTGGGTCTTCTCCACCGAGATGAACGGCAAGCTGCCCTACAAGCAGCTCGTCGACATCAGCCCGCTGTCGTCGGCCGAGTCCGAGCTGCGGGGCTCGATCGACGAGATCCGCCCCAAGGAGGGCGGCGGGACGGGGCTCTACAACACGGCCCTGGCGGCGTACAAGAAGGTGCAGGACACCTGGCAGCCGAGCCGGGTCAACTCGGTCATCCTCTTCACCGACGGCCAGGACTCCGCGCCGGAGGGCGGGATCTCCCGCGAGACCCTGGTCGCCCAGCTCAAGAAGATCCAGGACCCGCGGCGCCCGGTGCGCCTGGTCATCATCGGCATCGGCAACGAGGTCGACGCCAAGGAGCTGCAGGACATCGCCGGGGCGACCAGCGCGGGCGGCGTCTTCATCGCCCCCGACCCGGCCAAGATCTCCGACATCTTCGTCCAGGCCATCGCCTCCCGCTCCGGAGCGGCGGGATAGAAAGCCCGAGGCGGCGGGACGGAGCCCGAAGCGGCGGGACAGCGAGCGGGAGGTCAGGCCGCGGGAGGATTCCAGTCGACGCAGACCACGACGGAGTCGTCCTCGAGGTCCCCGCTCACGAAGGCTCGCAGGTCCCCGAGCAGCGACCGCACGGCCTGCAACGGCTCCAGCGATCCGGTCCGCCGGATGAAGCGGGTCAGGGCCAGGTCGCCGTAGGCCCCCGCCTCCCCGGCGGCCTCCATGATCCCGTCGCTCACGACGAAGAGCCGGTCGCCGGGGACGAGCTGGAACGTCTGGGTGTCGTAGTCCGAGGACTCGAACATGCCGAGCGGCAGCCCCTCGTCCAGCGACTCCGCGATGACCGAGCCGTCCCGCAGCACGAACACCCGCGGCGACCCGGCGTCCACGGCGCGCACCACGCCGGTGCCGAGGTCGAGCTCGAGCATCAAGGCGTTCACATAGGCGTCGCCGCGGTGCTGCGAGTAGACGGCCTGGTCGGCCAGCCCGGCCTGGTCGGCCAGCTCCAGGCCGGCCCGGCGGGCGTTGCGCAGGGCCTGGGTGGCGAGCGTCGTGAGCAGCGCCGCCTGGGTGCCGTCGCCCATGCCGTTGAGCACGGTCATGAAGAGGCAGCCGTCCTGCTCGGCCCAGTCGAAGCTGTCGCCGCGGACCGCGTACGCGGGCTCGAGCTGCCCGGCCAGCGAAAAGGCGGGACCGGTCCGGCTGCGCCCGGGCAGCAGCTCCCACTGCATCTCGGCGGCGAGCGTGAGCCGCCGGGTCCGGGCGGCCACGGTGTAACGATCGGTGCCCGCCCGGGCCGTCTGCAGCTCGTGCGCGAGGAACTCGGCGATCTGGGCCAGCTCGGCGCGCAGGCCGGCGTCGTCGGGGGCGGGGGAGCAGCGCAGCACGCCGAGGCGCTCACCCCGGACGGTCACGGGCAGGAAGACGGCGCGCCCGGCAAGCACCTCGGCCTGGTGGTCGAAGGCGCGCCACGCGGGGTCGCCGGGCCGGGTCACGGTCGCGCCGCCGTGCAGGGGCAGCAGCGCGGCGAGCCGGTAGTCCACCTGGTAGAGCTCCACCCCGGTGACGGCGTACTCCTTGGCGAGCACGTCGGCCAGTCTCTCCGTCACCTGATCGGCGGGCGCCTCGGCCAGCGTGCGCCGCGCCACGGTCAGCCGGTCGTCCACCCGTTCCACTCCTTCGCTCCCTCGCTGTCGAAGGGTAGTCTCTGCTGCACCATGGCCGTACACCATGGGCCGGACGGGCCACCACACGCCGCGGCGATCGACGATGTCGCGCCCGCGTTGCTCGCTGCCTGGGACACCGCGCGGGAGCGGGTCACACCGCACGTCTCGTGGCCGCAGTTCAACGCGCTTCTCGTGGTCGAGCGCGAGGAGGGCATCAATCTGCGCGGGCTGGCGGGTCAGCTCGACATGATCCTCTCCTCCGCGAGCCGGCTCTGTGACCGGCTCGTCGCGGCGGGTCTGGTCGAGCGGGTGCCGGGCCGGGCCGACCGCCGCGAGATCGCGCTGTTCCTGACGCCGTCGTCGCGTGCCCTGCTCGACAATCTGCGCACCACCCGCCGCGAGATCCTGGCCGGGGTCCTCGATCGGATGACCCCGGCGGGCCGCACTGCCCTGCTCCGGGGTCTGACCGAGTTCAGCGAGGCCGCCGCGCGGGATGCCCCGGACAGCGGGGCTCAAACGGCCTGAATCCGGCTCAGCCACGCGGCCGGATCGTCGAGGACCCCGCGCAGCACCGCCCCGGCGGCCCCGCGTACGGCGGCGTCCGCGCCGAGGGTCGCCGCCCGCAGCCGTACGGGTGACCAGTCCGCCGTCAGCACCCGGCGGCTGATCTCGGCCTGGATCGCGTCATGCAGCTGGGGCACCAGGGGCGCATAGATGCCGCCCAGCACCACCGTGTCGATGTCCAGCAGGTTGACGACGGTCGCCAGGGCCGTGCCGAGCGCGGTCCCGGCGACCGTGAGATCGCCCGCCGCCCGCGCGATCGCCTCCTGCCCGGCGTATTGCTCCAGACATCCGCGCGCCCCGCACCGGCACGGCGGGCCCCCGGGGTCGATGGGGATGTGCCCGATCTCGCCGCTCCACCCGCGCACGCCGCGGTAGAGCTCGCCGCCCAGCACGATGCCCGCGCCGATGCCGATCTCCCCGGACACATAGACGAAGCTGGCCGGCGGGTCGCCCGCCGCCAGCTCGCCGAGCGCGGCCAGATTCGCCTCGTTGTCGACCGTCAGCGGCAGCCCGGGCACCAGGTCGCCGACCGTGACGTCCTGCCAGCCCAGGTTGGGCGCGACCCGGATGATCCCGCCGGCCCCGACCAGCCCCGGCACGGCCAGTGCCGCGCCGGCCACGGTCAGGCCGTCGGACGAAGCTCGAAGAAGCGCTTGATGCGCCAGCCCGGCGACAGCAGGAAGCGACTGGTCGCCCTTCTCCACCAGCCGGTGGCGGACCGACCCGGTGAGGTCGACCACGCAGGCCGCCCGATAGTCGACGTTGATCTCCAGCCCCAGCCCGGCCGGTCCGTCGGGGGAGAGCCGCAGTCCCGCCGCGGGCCGCCCGGCGCCGCTGCGTGGGGCCGGCCCGACCTCGGTGAGCAGCGCACCCGCGATGAGATCGTCGACCAGCGTGGAGATTGTGGCCCGGGTGAGCCCTGTGGCGGCGGCGACCGCGGCCCGGGACGGCGGATCTGCGCTGTTCGCCACGGTGCGCAGCACCAGCGCGAGATTATGAGCCCGCACCCCCGACTGCCGGACGGGACTCAGTGATGCGGGCACCTCTTGACAGTGCCACACGCCGGCCAAATAATTCAACCACTAAACAAATCCGCCTTGTTTCCTGGAGGTAACCGTGTCGGTCCAGCCCACCCGCGACGACAAGTTCTCCTTCGGCCTGTGGACCGTCGGATGGACCGCGCGCGACCCCTTCGGTGAGGCCACCCGCGCGCCGCTCGACCCGGTCGAGGCCGTGCACAAGCTCTCCGAGCTGGGTGCCTACGGCATCACGTTCCACGACGACGACCTCGTGCCGTTCGGCTCGGACAACAGCACTCGCGACGGGATCATCGCCGGCTTCAAGAAGGCCCTCGACGAGACCGGCCTGGTCGTCCCGATGGTGACCACCAACCTGTTCACCCACCCGGTGTTCAAGGACGGCGGCTTCACCAGCAACGACCGCTCGGTCCGCCGCTACGCGCTGCGCAAGGTCCTGCGCAACATGGACCTCGCGGCCGAGCTGGGCGCCAAGACGCTCGTCCTCTGGGGCGGCCGCGAGGGCGCGGAGTACGACGTCGCCAAGGACGTGCACGCCGCCCTCGACCGCTACCGCGAGGGCCTCAACCTGCTCGCGCAGTACTCCGAGGACAAGGGCTACGGCCTGCGCTTCGCCATCGAACCCAAGCCGAACGAGCCCCGGGGCGACATCCTGCTCCCGACCGCCGGCCACGCCATCGCGTTCGTGCAGGACCTCGAGCGGCCCGAGCTGTTCGGCATCAACCCCGAGGTCGGCCACGAGCAGATGTCCAACCTCAACTTCGCCCAGGGCATCGCCCAGGCGCTGTGGCACGGCAAGCTCTTCCACATCGACCTCAACGGCCAGCACGGCCCGAAGTTCGACCAGGACCTGGTCTTCGGCCACGCCGACCTGCTCAACGCGTTCGCGCTGGTCGACCTGCTGGAGCACGGCTCGCCCACGGGCGGCCCGGCCTACGACGGCCCGCGCCACTTCGACTACAAGCCCTCCCGCACCGAGAACTACGACGGCGTCTGGGAGTCGGCCAAGGCCAACATGCGCATGTACCTGCTGCTCAAGGAGCGTGCCGAGGCCTTCCGCGCCGACCCCGAGGTGCAGGCGGCGCTCGAGGAGTCCAAGGTCCTCGAGCTCGGTAAGCCCACGCTGAACGAGGGCGAGACCTACCAGGACCTGCTCAACGACAAGAGCGCCTTCGAGGAGTTCGACGTCGACGCGGCCGGCGAGCAGGGCTACCACTTCGTCAAGCTGCACCAGCTCGCGATCGATCACGTCCTGAAGGCCTGAGCACATGGCCTCGCTCCGCTCGGCAGGCGCTGCGCCCCCCTTGAGTCGACGCCGGGGACACCGGTTTCCGGCCGGGGAAAGAGCACCCCGTCCAGAAACCGGCGCCCCCAACGCCGACGGGCGCAGCGCGGGGGTTGAACGATTGAGGGGTCCACGGAAATGACGTTGGTCGCAGGGATCGACAGCTCCACCCAGTCGTGCAAGGTGGTCATCCGGGACGCCGAGACCGGCAAGCTCGTCCGCCAGGGGCGGGCGAGCCACCCGGACGGCACCGAGGTGCACCCGCACGCCTGGTGGGACGCGCTGCAGCAGGCCATCGCGGAGGCGGGCGGGCTCGACGACGTCGCCGCCGCCTCGGTGGCCGGGCAGCAGCACGGCATGGTCGTGCTGGACGAGGCCGGCGAGGTGGTCCGCCCGGCGCTGCTGTGGAACGACACGCGCAGTGCCGGCGCGGCGGCCGACCTCATCGACGACCTCGGCGGCGGGGACGCCGGCCGCCGGGCGTGGGTGGACGCGGTCGGCATCACGCCGGTCGCCAGCTTCACCCTGACCAAGCTGCGCTGGCTGGCCCGGCACGAGCCGGAGAACGCGGCCCGGGTGGCCTCGGTCTGCCTGCCGCACGACTGGCTGACGTGGAAGCTGGGCGGGAAGCAGAAGCTCTTCACCGACCGCAGCGACGCCAGCGGCACGCTCTACTGGTCCGCCAAGACCAACGAGTACCGCCACGACCTGCTGGAGCTCGGTTTCGGCCGGCGCATCGCCGTGCCCGAGGTGCTCGGCCCGACCGGCATCGCGGGTCACCTGCCCAACGGAGCGCCGCTCGGCCCGGGCGCGGGGGACAACGCCGCCGCGGGACTCGGTGCCGGCGCCCTGCCGGGAGACGTGGTCATCTCCATCGGTACGTCCGGCACGGTCTTCGTCTCGTCGGACGTCTCGCCCGAGGACCCGAGCGGGGCGGTCTCCGGATTCGCCGACTGCACCGGCCGGTTCCTTCCCATCGTGGTCACGCTCAACGCGGCGCGCGTGCTCGACGCCGCGGCGAAGCTGCTGAACGTGAGCCACGAGGAGCTGTCCCGGCTGGCGCTGACCGCTCCCGCCGGGGCCGACGGGCTGGTGCTCGTCCCGTACCTGGAAGGGGAGCGCACCCCGAACCGGCCGAACGCGACCGGGGCCGTGCACGGCCTGACCCTGCAGACGTCCGATCCGGCGCACTTCGCCCGGGCGGCCGTCGAGGGCATGCTCTGCGCGCTCGCCGACGGGCTCGACGCCCTGGTCACGCATGGCGCCACCGCGAACCGCATCGTGCTCGTCGGCGGCGGCGCGCGCAGTGAGGCCGTACGGAAGATCGCTCCTGCTCTTTTCGGTCTGCCGGTCCTGGTCCCGCCGCCCGGCGAGTACGTCGCCGACGGCGCGGCCCGGCAGGCGGCCTGGGTCGCCCTGGGCGGTGCCACGCCCCCTCAGTGGTCCGCCGAGACACCCGAGGTGTACGAGACCACCCCCGTCCCGTTGATCCGCGAGCAGTACGCACAGGCCCGCGACAGGGTCGTCGACCGGCCGGGCGGCTAACCTCGTCCGGGTGAACAGGGGAGGGACGGCCCACCGGGCGTACAGCGTCGTGGTGTTCGTCGTGCTGGCGTCGCTCGACAACGTGGCCATCGGGCTCGTCCCGCCCCTGTACGGCAGCATCGGCACCGACCTGGGCGTCGGCGAGGGGCACATCGCGCTCGCCACCACCGTGATGTTCATGATCAGCGCGGTGGCGGCGATCGGCTGGGCGTACGCGGGGGATCGCACCAACCGCAAGCCCGTCCTCCTCGCCGGCACCGCCATCTGGGTCGTCGGCACCGCCTGGTCCGGCGTGTCCGACAGCTACGTGTCGTTCCTGTTGTCGCAGGTGGTGGCCGCGGTCGGGTTGGGCGGCGTGGCCAGCGTGAGCTTCTCCGTGGTGAGCGATCTCATCTCGCCCCGGCGCCGCGGCCTGGTCATGAGCTTCTGGGGCCTGTCGCAGGGCGTCGGCACGCTCGCCGGCACCCTGCTGGGCGGGCTGCTCGGGGCGGGGGACTGGCGGCGCCCCTTTCTCACGGTGGCCGCCGCCGGCGTCGTCGCGGGTGTCGCTTACCTCTTCACGTACGACGTCCCGCGCGGCGACAGCGAGCCGGAGCTCGCCGACGTCGAGTACGACGAGCGCATCCACGCCGGCGACCTGCCCCGGATCCTGGCGCGGCGCACGAATGTCTGGCTGATCCTGCAGGGTTTCTCCGCGCAGGTCGCCTTCGGTTCGCTGGTGTGGTTGCCGGTGCTCTTCCGGGCGCGCGCCGAGGACCAGGGCTATTCGACGGCGACCGCGGTCGTGGTCGGCAGCGTCTTCGCCACGCTCTTCCAGCTCGGTGGCGCCTTCTCGATCCTGGGCGGGCTGGCCGGCGACCGGTTGCAGAAGCGCACCCCGCGCGGCCGGGCCCTGGTGGCCGCGATCGGCATGCTGGCGGCCGTGCCGCTCTACGTCGTCCTCTACTTCGTGCCGATGCGCATCGACGTCCCGGACGGCGGCAGCACCGGCGCGATCATCGGGGCCGTCCTGACCAACGTGGTGACCGAGCCGACCGTCGGGCTAAGCCTGCTCGTCGCCGTGGTCGCCCTGGCCCTGACCTCGGCGAACTCGCCCAACTGGTTCGCGCTGATCGCCGACGTCAACCCGCCCGAGCACCGCGGCACCGTCTACAGCCTCGGCAACCTGCTCAACGGCGCGGGCCGGGCCGGCGGCAACGCCCTGGTCGGCGTGGCCTTCCGGGGCCTGTCTCAGGCCTTCCCGCCGCCGCTGAACTACGCGGTCGGGCTGGCCGCCTTCCAGCTCTTCTTCATCCCCACCGGGATCATGTACTGGCTGGCCAGCCGCACGGTGGCCAGGGACATGGAGAACACCCACGCGGCCCTGGCCACCTATGCCGACTCCCACGAGCACGAGCCCGTGGCTATGCGCGAGCCCAGACCGTGACGTCCTGCGGCACGCGGCCGTCCTCGTCGAGCGGCTCGCTGCTGACCAGCACCCCTTTGTTTCCCGGCAGGGCTGTCGGCGTCGCGCCGTAGTTCGTCCAGACGAGCAGGTCGCCGTTGCGGAACGCCAGCACGTCGTCGCCGCCGTCGACCCAGGTCAGGGCGCCGAGACCGAGATCGTGCTGCTTGCGGAGGCGCAGGGCCGTCCGGTACAGCTCGTACGTCGAGCCGGGGACGTCGCGCTGGCGGTCGAGTGCGTACTCGGCCCAGGTCGCCGGTTGCGGCAGCCAGCTCGCGTCGGTGGGCCCGAAGCCGTACGAGGGGGCGTCGGCCTCCCACGGGATCGGCACCCGGCAGCCGTCCCGCCCGCGCTCGGTGTGCCCGGAGCGCTCCCAGGTCGGGTCCTCGCGCACGTCGTCGGCCATCGTGGTGTGCTCGGGCAGGCCCAGCTCCTCGCCCTGGTAGACGTAGGCCGAGCCGGGCAGGCCGAGCATCTGCAGCGTGGCCGCGCGGGCCCGGCGCAGGCCCAGCGGCGCGTCCGGCTGCGGCTCGTCGGCGCCGATGCCGTTGCGGTGGTCCTTGCCGTCGGAGAAGCCGAAGCGGCTCGCGTGCCGCATCACGTCGTGGTTCGACAGCACCCACGTCGTCGGCGCGCCGACCTTGGCGTTCGCGGTCGAGGTGCGGTCGATGACCGCGCGCAGGGCGTCCCGCTCCCAGTTGGTGACCAGGTACTCGAAGTTGAACGCCTGGTGCATCTCGTCCGGGCGCACATAGCGCGCGAGCTGGTCGGCCGGCTGCACCCAGGCCTCCGCGACGAGGATCCGATCCCCCTCGTACGCGTTGAGCACCGCCTGCCACTGGCGGTAGATCTCGTGCACGCCCTCCTGGTCCCACATGGGCGGCGGGGTGCCGTCGTCGGGGGTGAGCCCGCCCAGCACCGCGTCCTCGCCGGTCCCGTAGTCGGCCAGCTGCGCGTCCTTGACCAGCCCGTGCGCCACGTCGACCCGGAAGCCGTCGACGCCCCGGTCCAGCCAGAAGCGCAGGATGCTCTCGAACTCGGCCCGCACCTCGGGGTTGTCCCAGTTGAGGTCGGGCTGGGAGACGTCGAAGAGGTGCAGGTACCACTGGCCGTCGGCGAGCCGCTCCCAGGCCGGGCCGCCGAAGACGCTGCGCCAGTTGTTCGGCGGCTCGCTGCCGTCCGGGCCCTTGCCGTCGCGGAAGATGTAGCGCTCCCGCTCGGGGCTGCCCGGGGCGGCGGCCAGCGCGGCGCGGAACCACTCGTGGTCGCTGGACGTGTGGTTGGGCACGAGGTCGACGAGGACCCGCAAACCCAGGCTCTTCGCCTCGGCGATCATCTTGTCCGCGTCGCCCAGGTCGCCGAAGCGCGGGTCGACCGCCCGGTAGTCGGCCACGTCGTAGCCGGCGTCGTGCTGCGGCGAGCGATAGAACGGCGACAGCCACACCGCGTCGACGCCCAGCTCGCGCAGGTCGGTCAGGCGCGCGGTGATGCCGGGCAGGTCGCCCATGCCGTCGCCGTTGCTGTCGGCGAAGGAGCGCGGATAGATCTGGTAGATGACGGCGCTGCGCCACCACTCACTCGGTGTGCCCATTACCCCATGCTAGAGCTTTACCGGTCCAGATGGCTCGGGAGTCAGCCGTCCAAGATCGCGGCGAATCTCTCCTCGGCCAGGTCGAGCTGATCGAGGATGTGATCCTTCGCGGTCACGGACAGCGGGGTGTCGGGCCGGCCGACCAGCTCACGCAGCTTCGGCACGAGCGGCCTGTACTTGATCGCCGAGCTGTGCGCCTTGTCGAAGGTCGTGTGGATGACGCCGACGCCGTTGTCCGTGAAGTCGCTCACCTTGATGACGCGGGCCCACGGGTCGCGCTCGAGGCTCTCCGCCACGTGCTCGCGATACTGCTCGTGGCGGTCGCGCTCCGGGTCGTACTCGGGATTGGTCACCGACCGGACCAGCTCGGCCACCCGCGGCCCGAACTGCCGGGCCAGCTCGGCGACAGCGGCCTCGGTCAGCACGTCGTGGCCCAGGCCCTCGGGCAGCCCGGCCAGCTCGGCGGGGTGGTCCTCGACGGCGTCGTGCAGCAGCGCCGCGGCGAGCACGTCGGGGTCGCGTACCCCGTAATAGCGCATGATCCGGATCGCCACCCGCAGCAGGTGGTTGAGGTAGGGCTCGCGGACCCGGCGGTCGTCGGCGTGCAGCTTCGACGCCAGCGCGAGGGCGTCCTCGAGCCGCGCGCGGTCGGCGGCGGGGAAGTCGGCGAGCTCCAGGGCGAAGCGGTCCCGCAGCCCCGCCTCCCCGTAGACCTCGGTGATCGCGTGCAGCGGCATGGACAGCAGCATCCGTGAGGCCATGCCGAAAGATATACCGGACTTCTCCGCTTCCGTGACCCCTGCCATGGTTCTCCCATCGGCCTCGGGAGCGGGAAGTTCAGGATTGTCCGGCCTGCACCTGCTCGTCCTTGACGACCGGACGCGGCGGGACCGGGCGGGGGGAGGGGCGCGGGCCGGGCGTACGCCGCATCGCGCTCATCGAGGCCTGCTTGAGCGACCACTGCGGGGTGTGCTGCGGCTCGGCGTGCACGCCCCGGCGCGGAACGGCGGCCCCGTCGGTGAACTCCTCCTCGGTCATCGCCTGCAGGCCGCTCAGCGCGACGCCGAGGATCGTGGCCGCGCTGATCAGGGTGATGGGCACGATCATCAGCAGCGGCCGGATGCCGTGGGCCTGCAGCTCCGGGGCGTCGCTCAGCTCCACGGTCATGGCCGCCATGCCGGTGTAGTGCATCCCGCACACGGCGAGGCCCATGATCGCGGCGGCGCCGAGCATGGCCACCGGGCTCTGGACGGAGACCGTGAACCACAGCGCCGCCGTGGCGGCCACCACGGCGATGACGCCGGAGGCGACCACGAGCGCCGGGCGATAGTGGATCGTGCCCGACACCGAGAGCCCGGCCATGCCGGTGTAGTGCATCGCGAGCACGCCCGCCCCGGTCAGCGCCCCGGCGATCGCCACCCGGGTCATGCTCCGCCGGCCGTGCCCGACGGCCATCAGTCCGATCCCGACCGTCACGATCGAAAGTCCGAGACTGATCATCATGAGGACCGGGTTGTAGCGCACCGGGCTGGCCGGCACCTCGAAGCCCAGCATCGCCGTGAAGTGCATGAGCCAGATGGCCGCGCCGCCGATCGAGAAGGCGGCGATGACGAGCCATCGGGAGCGCCGGCCCCGCGTACGGGCGCCGCGGGCGCGGCCCGTGCTCAGCAGGCCGAGGAAGGAGCCGAGGACCGCGACCAGATAGGCGGCGATCGGATTGAAGGCTCCGTAGGTGAAGTGATGGACCTCGGCCACAGCCGGCACCTCGCGAACGTCGGGGGAGGGTTCGCTGAGGATTAGGTCATGAGTCCGATCTAGGACATCGCACGTCGTGTGCGGTCACGCAAAAAAGCACCGGGGCCACCGTGCGCCCGCCTTCACACGAAGACGAACTCACGGCGGCCCCGGTGGGGGTCGTCCGGCTGTTCCTGTCGGGGGGAGGGTGGCGCCGATGTGCCGATGGTCCCGATCGGCAGGCGTCGCCTGGTGCCGCCGGCGCCGTTGCCGGTGGCGTGGATCCCCTGTCGTGGCCGATGCCGGGGGGATAGGGACTCGAGGGCTGTCCTGACGTCACGGCCGGGCCGTGAGCGGCAGGACGGTCCTAGTTGAAGATGCTGACACCGCCGGGGCCGACGAGGAGGCCGACGACGATCAGCACGATGCCCCAGAGGAGCTGCCGCCGGAACAGCGCGAGGATGCCGGCGACCACCAGGATGACTGCGAGGATCCAAAGGATGAAGCTCATGGCCCCGAAATACCCGACCGCCTCGAATCGAAAACCTGTGATCTCCCTATCAATGACCAGGCCCTCTCCACACAGGACCGTGGTGTGGGAGGGCTCCCACGACGCAGGCCCCGTCCGGCGGGACGGGGCCTGCGGGGGTGCGGTTCGTCAGGCGGGGACGAGCTCGGCGTCGACCTGGTCCGACAGCAGCTGATAGACGTTGTAGGCCTGCTTGATGACCGGGTGCGCCACGTTGCGCACCGGCACCCCGCCCGGGGTCCGGCCGCGCTCGGTCCCGTGGTGCGCGTGGCCGTGCAGCGCCAGCGAAGTCGGGGCGGAGTCGATCGCCTGCCCGAGCAGATAGGAGCCCAGGAAGGGATAGATCTCGAGCGGCTCGCCCACGAGGGTCTCCGGCACGGGGGAGTAGTGGGTCAGCGCCACGAGCGCGTCGCACTCCAGCCCGCGCAGCGCCGCGCCCAGTCGCTCGGCGACGGCTTCGGTCGTACCCACGAAGTCCTTCATCTCCCGCTCGCCGAACTTGCTGGCGCACGCGCCGGCGAACCCGCCGCCGAAGCCCTTCGCCCCGGCGATGCCCAGCCGGTGCCCGTTGAGCTCGAGCACGGTGCCCTCGCCCTCGAGCACGGTCAGGCCCGAGTCGGCCAGGACCCGCGAGACCTCGGCCTGCTGGTCGCTCTGGTGGTCGTGATTGCCCAGGACCACCACCACGGGTACGCCCAGATCGCCGAACTCCCGGGCCATGCACTTCGCCTCGTCGACGGTGCCGTGGCGGGTCAGATCGCCGGCGATGAGCAGGGCGTCGGCCACGCCGGGCAGCTGCTCCAGCGCGGGCCGGTAGCGGCCGAGCACGTCCTTGTCCACGTGGACGTCGCCCACGGCGGCAATCCGGATCACGAGATCTCCTCCACCTCGGTGGGCGCCGCGGCGCGGACGATGCCGATGTCGCAGGCGATCTCGACGTCCGGGAAGCTTGTCGTGATCTGCCGGCAGATCTCGTCGCGGCGCTGGGCGCTCTCCACCTCGCCGCCCAGCACGAGCAGGTGCTCGCGGCGCTGGACGGTGATGCCCTGCTCGGCCACGGCGCCACTCTCGGTGAGCAGGCGCTGGATCTGCGCCTCCACATATTCGTCAAGCTGTGGTGTCATCTCATCCCCCCACGGTCGCGTGCGTGGTGCCGGGCTCCGGCACCACGTCGAGCCGGTCGAGCAGCATGAGGAAAGCCTCCGCGTACGGGGACTTGGCCGTCTCGCGCCGCACCCGCTCCCAGTCGATCTGCTCGCGCAGGGAGCGCGCGACCGGCAGCCCGGTGGCGAAGTTGCAGTAGTGCTGGCTGTAGCTGAGCAGCTTGTGGATCATCAGCTGGGTCGCCGACAGCACCGGCATCTTGATCGCCTCGACCGACAGCATCTCGGCCTCGCGCAGCGTCTCGTCGGTCACCGGGGACTCCACCGGGCGGTAGATCAGATCCACCATCCGGCCCTCCTCGAAGACCTTGACCAGCCAGTCCTCCGGCGGCTGCTCCACCTCGAAGCCGACCGCCGCCAGCTCGGCCAGCGCCCGCTCCTTGTCCTGCTCGCGGATCACGAAGTCGACGTCGTGATCGCTGGAGTGCCCGCCGTGCGCGTACACCGCGAAGCTGCCGCCCAGCGCGAACGGGACCTCCGCCTGCTTGAGCGTGGAGGCGACCCGTTTGAGGGTGTTGACCAGGCCCTCGTCCACCCGGAGCGGCATGACACTCTCCCTGATGTCGGCGTGATGTTCTGCCGCAAACCCCTACCCCCCGTGCTCACGCTTGTAACTCGTGGGGCAAAAGGCCTGCCAGACCATTTTGTACGTATTTCCGGCGCGCCAGGCCGGAACGCACCGTGACACCCCGAGCTACCGTCGGTGGGTATGGTTCCCGGCCCGGTCCTCGCCCGTCGTCCCGTTCCGCGCACGATCGCCCTGGTGGGGATCGACGGCTCGGGCAAAACCACGCAGGCGCACCTGCTCGCGGACGCGCTCGCCGCGCGGGGGTTGCCCGCCCGTTACCGCCGCAATGCCGGTGGGCGTCACTGGTTCGGCAAGCTGGCCGTCGTCCTCGGCCGTGCCGGCGCTCCTGGCGCTCCTGGCGCCTCCGATCTTCCTCGCGCTTCCGGCCTTTCCGGCGCTTCTGGTTCTCCTCGCCCTTCCAGCCTTTCCGGTGCTTCCGGCCTTCCGGGCACCTCTCGCCGGCCCGACGCTGCCGAGGCTTTGCTCGGTCGGCGCGGGATGCTGTTCGTCGAGTCGGTGCTGCGGTGGCTGGCGATCCTGCGCACGCTGCTGCGCCGGGCGGTGACCCGGGAGGTCACGGTCATGGACCGCTACGCCGTGTGCCAGTTCGCCAGCATCCGGGCCCGGGGTGGCCGGTCGGAGCGGTGGGCGCGGCTGGCGTACCGGGTCTTTCCCCGGCCGGACGTGACGTTTCTGCTGGCCGTGGATCCGGCGGTCGCCTACGAACGGATCGAGCGCCGGGGGTACGACCACGAGGAGATGAGTTATCTCCGGGCCGCCGACGCCGCCTATCGGGCGCTGCCCGAGTTCCCGACTTTCGTGGTCATCGACGCCAACGGGACTCCGGAGCAGGTGCAGGCGGCCCTTCTGGACCAGCTGCCCGCACCGTTTCCGTCCCGCTCCTTCGTTTCCGTTCTCGTCGCGCACGCGCGGGCGGTGCTGGTGGCGGCCGCTTCGCTCGCGGCGGCCGCGACCGTGGTGACGTACCAGTGGGCTGATGGTTTTTAGGTCCGTCCGTAGACCGGGATGCTCGCGCCGCTCGTGGGGGCGGAGTCGTCGCCGGCCAGGAAGGCGATGACGCGGGCGATCTCGTCCGGGGTGACCCAGCGGTCGTGGTCGGCGTCCGGCTGGCCCGCCCGGTTCGCCGGGGTGTCGATGACGCTGGGCACGACGGTGTTCGCGCGGACGCCGTGCTTCTTGTACTCGACGGCGACCGCCCCGGCGAAGGCCGTCACCGCCGCCTTGGCCGTGGCATAGCCCGCCGCCCCCGGGAACGGGCTCGTCGCCGCCCGTGACGAAGTGAACACCACCGACCCGCCACCCGCGGCGACCAGGTGGGGCAGGGCCGCGGCCGTCACCAGGTAGGTGGGCCGCAGGTTGAGGCGCAGCATCGCCTCGAAGTCGTCGATCGGTGTCTCGTGCACCGGGCCGCCCATCGCGAACCCGCCCACCAGGTTGACCACGGCGGTGAGGGGCGCGTCCGGCTCGCCCGCGGCCACCTCGACGGCGGCCGCGACATCCTCGGGGGCGGTCAGATCCGCTGCGACACTGGTCACACCTTTCGGGAAGCCGGCCTCCTTCCGGACCGGGGCGACGACTCGCCATCCGGCCTCGTGCAGCGTTCGCACCACGGCACCGCCGAGGCCACCTGTCCCACCCGTCACGAGGACGCTTCTTTTGACCATGAAGGTCACCGTAGTGTCTCGGCGGGCCCGTTCAGGGCTGTGTTTTCCGTCACTCTCGGTGCCGTCGCCGGGGTGCTCCGGAGGTCAGCGCTCCGGGGCGCGTCGTCCCAGCGTGTATCACCCTTCCGGGCTAGTGAACTGGGCCGGGATCTGCCGCATCGTGGCGGGTGGCCCGTTCAGGCCGGGGCCCCGGAATGTTTTCGCATCGGTGTTTGGTTCAAGCACGGCGGGAACCTGACGATGCACCAACCTGAACCCGGACGGCTCCGCAGCCGTACTGGGTGGGTGACGAGCATCGCACCGCACTCCGTGATGCCCGTCGCTGTGACGAATGAGGGGCCGATGGTGTCATTGAGGGAGCGAGGGGTAAGCGGTTGTCAGCGGCAATCCGCGCTCGAGACGGCTCCGAATGCCTCCGGAAGAGCCGGCCGCATCTCAGACATCGTCCACTCGGCTCTCAGGTGGCGCTCAGGCGTCCGTGACACTTTCGAACCAGCCAGTCGGAATCAGCGCGGGGCATCACTTGTTGTGTAGGTGTCAGCACCGCAATGCACGAACTGCGGACGTTACGGGAGAGGGCTGATGGACGCAGGGATTGCCCGTAACAGGGTTAGTGAAGGCAATGAGGGGACCGTGGGCAACGTGGAGAAGAACACCGTGATGCGTACCGATCAGGTCGCCGAGGAGCGCGACCTCGTCGGAGTCTACCTGCACGAGATCTCCCGGACGCCGCTTCTCGACGCGGCGCGGGAGGTCGAGCTCTCGAAGGCGATCGAGGCGGGCCTCTACGCCGAGCACCTGCTCGAGACCGGCGAGGAGCGCCGCGGTGTGAGCCGCGAGGAGCTGGAGCGTCTCGTCGCCGACGGCCAGAAGTCGAAGGACCTGTTCATCCGGGCCAACCTGCGCCTGGTCGTCTCCATCGCCCGCCGTTACGTGCGCTCGGGCATGCCCATGCTGGACCTCATCCAGGAGGGCAACACCGGCCTGGTCCGCGCCGTCGAGAAGTTCGACTACGAGCGCGGCTACAAGTTCTCGACCTACGCGACGTGGTGGGTCCGCCAGGCCATCAGCCGGGCGATCGCCCAGCAGGAGCGCACCGTGCGCCTCCCCGTCCACCTGGTCGAAGACGTCAACCGCATGCGCAACGTCACCCGCCAGCTCGTCCGCGAGCTCGGCGCCGACCCCGAGCCCGAGCAGATCGCCGCGGCTCTGGGCGTGACGGTCGAGCGCGTCAACGAGCTCACCCGCTGGGCCCAGGACACCGTGTCCCTGGACACCCCGGTCGGCGACGACGGCGACACCAACCTCGGCGACCTGGTCGCCGACAGCGACGCCCCCTCGCCCGAGGAGATCGTCCTCACCGCCCTGGAGCGCCAGCGCATCGAGGGCCTGCTCAACCACCTCGACGACCGCTCGGCCGGCATCATGCGCGCCCGCTACGGTCTCGAGGACGGCCGCGAGCACTCCCTCACCGAGGTGGCGTCCCGCTTCTCGCTCTCCCGCGAGCGCATCCGCCAGCTCGAGATCCAGGCCCTGGGCCGCCTCCGCGAGCTCGCCCGGGCCGAGGGCCTCCAGGCCGCCTGACCCGGCCGCTCCACCGCACATCCCCCAGCCCGACGAGGCCGGTGTCCCGCAGCGGACACCGGCCTTCTTGCTGCCCGGCCCGGCCCCGCCCGCGATCCGGCCTTCTCGTCGCCCGCCGCCGCCCGCGATCCGGCTTTCTCGTTGCCCGGCCCCGGCCGTCACCTTCCTGCGATGCCGTCCGCGATCCCGCCAACGCACTTGCGCGCTCGACATAGAGAAAGGCCGGCGCTCGCCATTGAGCGCCGGCCTTCCGCTGGGTGGATCAGACGCGGCCGTAGCCGTTGGGCGTCATGATGTCGATCGTGCGCTTCTTGACCGGTTGGCCCGGGCGGGAGGCGTCGATGATCTGGCCACCGCCGACGTAGATGCCGACGTGGGCGTTGTTGCGATAGAAGACCAGGTCGCCCGCGCGAAGCTGACCTCGGCTGATCCTCGTGGTCGCGCTGTACTGGGCCGCTGCGTTGTGGGGCAGCGAGACACCAGCCGCGGCCCAGGCGCCCGAGGTCAGGCCCGAGCAGTCCCAGGAGTTGGGGCCGGAGGCGCCGAAGACGTAGCTGTCGCCGATCTGCTTGTAGGCGAAGGCGACGGCCTCACCGGCGGAGCCCGAGATGTTCGGGATGTCGCCTGTGTACTTCTCGCCCTCTTCCTCGGCCTTGCCGTAGGCGGCGGTGCGCATGGCGTACAGCTTGTCGAGGTCGCCCTCGATCTTCTTCTTGCGGTCGCCCAGCTCCTTGACCTGCGCGGCCTGCTTGTCCTGCGTGACCTTGAGCGCGGCCTGGCGGTCGGTGACGTCCTTGGTGGCCGCCGAGTAGGTGTCAATGTCCTGCTGCTGGCTGCGCTGCAGCTGCTCGAGCAGGCTCATGCGCTCGATCAGGTCATCGCTGTCACCGAGCACGACGTTCATCGTGCCGACCTTGCCGGTCTTGTACGCATTCGAGGCGATGGAGCTCATCTGCTTGGCCGCGGCGTCCATCTTGGCCTTGGCGGGGCCCATGGACTCGGCGAGCTTCTTCTCGTCGGCCTTGGTCTTGGCCAGGGCGATGCGCATCTTGTTGTACGACTCGACGACGTCCTCGAGCTGGTCGGACGCCTTGTCGATCTTCTTGGTCAGCTCCTCCGTCGACGGCTCGGCGTGCGCGGCCGGGGCGAAGGAGCCGGTGATGGCGACCGCGAGGGCGGTGACCACCAGGGTGCGTAGCCTCATCCGGGGGCGTGGCAACGGTGCATGGCCTCTCTTCCACTGCGCCGCCTACCGGGTTAGCTGACGGATTCGGGCGGAAGAAGGCCCTACCGCTGACGCGGATTCACCCCGGTGCTGCCTCGGTTGGTTCCCCGGTTCGTCACCCGGCGTATCCGCTTCGATCCCGGGCGCTGAGAGTGACGATTCGGCGGCGTTGGCCGGCGCCACCTTCTCCGGCGTGGCTGGGGACCGGACCAACCGCATCAACTTATCGGCGATCACAATTTTGACAAGAGGCCGAAAGGAATCTGGGCGGATTATCACATTTATGCGAATGATCCCGATAACGCAATGCGGTTCAGTGATTCCGCAGCGTCACTTTCTTTATAGGCCTATTCGCTGACGCCCGCCACCACCGGGGTGGCCCACTTGTGCGTGACTGTCCGTTCGGCCCAGAAGGAGAAGAACGGAATCGTGCCGGCGAGCATCACCAGCAGCATCCGGCCCAGCGGCCAGCCCGCCCGGCGGCTCAGGTCGAAGGCGGCGACCAGATAGACCATGTAGAGGAAGCCGTGGATCGGGCCGACCGCGGCGACGACCGTGTCGTTGTCGCCGAGGTACTTGAGCGGCATGCCCACCAGGACGAGCACGATGAGGACCACGCCGACGATCCAGGCGATGATCCGGTAACGGGTGAGGGCTCCCTGCACGGTCTGTGTCCTTACTGCTTGGTGCCGGTGGGGGGTCGGCCGGGGTAGTCGCCCGGTCGCGCTCCGGGGTGGGCGTTCAGCCACGCCAGATAGTCGTTGTAGGCGGCCAGCTCCGGGTCGTCGTCGGTCCCGGCCGGCTGCGCCACGGGTACGCGAACCGGCCGCCCCAGGGTCACGGGAGCGTCGGCGTCCCGCTCGTCCTCGGCGGCGGGCTCCTCGGCGGCGGACGGCTTGCCGGCCCGGAGCTCCTGCTGGACCTCGCGGAACCACAAGAACACGACGAAAAGGGCGAAGACCGGCCACTCGAAGGTATAGCCCCAGCTCAGCGAGTTGCCGTCGGAGGCGCGGGTGAACTGCCACCAGCCCAGGCCGAGAAAGCCGGCCACCAAGGCCAGCACGACCACGTGGCGCACGATCCACGCCGGGGTCCACAGCCCTTTCATGTCGTCGAGGGTACCGGCGCGGGTTTGACGCCTGAGCGCGCGGGCAACCGTTCTGGGCAGGCGCCCGATTCGTACCGGGCCCCGGCAGAAGGGAGCGACCATGCGTGACGACGCTGAAAGTGCGATCGGCACCGAGACCGGTATCGATCCGGCCGGCCTGGCCGACGACGACCTGATCCGCGAGCTCGGCAGCCTCCATCGGACCCGGCTGGACACCCTGCGGCACGCCCCCGAGGCCGCGCTCTCCACGCACCTGCGCCGCACGGCCGAGCTGGAGACGGAATATCTGGCCCGGCACCCCGGCCGCGAGGTCGACCCGCACCGGCTGACCCAGCACGTCTGAGAGGTGTTCCCCCCGATGATCTCCACCGTACGCGGCCGGTTCGACCGGTTGCGCCGGCAGTACGCCCCGCACGAGCACCGGCCGCTGGACGGCTACGCGGCGACGATGGGTGCCTTCGGGGCGCTCGCGGCGACCGTGGCGGCCACCGCCCGGCTCACCGGCCGTCAGCTGCCGGAGCGCCCCGCCACCGCGGACGTGGTGCTGATCTCGATCGCCACGCACAAGCTGAGCCGGCTCATCGCCAAGGACTCCATCACCAGCCCGCTGCGTGCCCCGTTCACCCGCTATGCGGAGCCGGCGGGGAGCGGCGAGCTCAACGAGGAGGTACGCGACGAGGGCAGCACGCTCCGCCACTCCATCGGCGAGCTGGTCAGCTGTCCGTTCTGCCTCGCCGTGTGGGTGGCCACCGGCCTGACCAGCGGACTCGTCTTCGCGCCCCGGTTCACCCGGCTGGCGGCCATGACCTTCACGGCCGTGGCGGCGTCGGACTTCCTGCAGATGGCCTACTCCCTGGCCAAGGAGGCCGCCGAGGGCTCGCCGTCCTCGCCGGAGGACTCGGACGACGACGAGCCGGAGATCAACGGCTACTCGTTCGTGCCCTCACGCGCCGAGAGTGCGTAGGGCCTCGGCCGCCTCGTCCTGGGCGTACTCGCCCTGGGGAAGTGAGTCGATCACGGTGAGCACCTCGGCCGGCAGGTCGGCGGCGATGGCGCCGCGTTGCAGAGCGGCGCTGCTCAGCCGTTCCTGGGCGGCGTAGGCGTCGTCGAGGTAGGCGTCGAGAAGTTTGGCATTGTCCTGATCCACGCCGGGCGGGGTACCCCGCCGGACCGGCCGCAAACGAGCGGCATTGGTGTGGCCCAGGTCACAATCGCTGTCGGAATGGCGGAGCCCTGCCGACAGTTGTGAACGGGTGTCGGTGTGCCCAGTGTCCCCGGGCCTCACCATAAAGCCTTCACGGAATACCGTTCGGCTGGAGCCGTGTCGCGCCACTCGCCGCGAGGCGACCTGCACACCGACACCTACCTACGCCGCCCCCGGGTCCTGTCCCGGGGGCGGCGGCTTTTATCCCCCGCCCGGGCGGGTACATGTGTTCGCATGAGTGACGATCGCGTGGAGCGGCGGGCGGCCGACCTGCTGCCCGAGGAGGCTGCCACCGGCAGCGTGGACCCGGCGGCGCAGGCCGCGGCCATCCTCGCCGAGTCGGACGAACGTGAGAACGAGCCCGGCGCCGCACCGGGCACATTCCTGGAACATCGCGCGTCGGACCAGACGGTTACGCCCGGGGACGGCACCCGATAGAGGACACCACTTTCGTGTTCACCGAGGACCATGGCAATATCGGCCAAATGTCTGCCCCGCAGCGGAGCACCGGGCGGCGATCGGCGCCGCGACGCACGATCGCGGCCACCGGCGCCACTCCGCCCAGCCCGACCCGCCTGACTGTCTCCAGCCGGGTGAGTTCGTCGCTCGCCGTGCCGCCGTCCGTCACCTTCACCGGCGGCGGCCCGGAGGCGGCCGACCCGTACCCGGCGGAGGCGGCCGACCCGCACCCGGTGGAGATCGCGGGCCTGCTGCACGAGCTGACGTCCCGGCTGCTCGGCGCCGACGACATGGCGCACGCGCTGGACCGGCTGGCCGACTTCGGCGCGCGGGCGGTGCCGGACACGCTGCGCTGCTCGGTCGCGCTGATCGGCGAGGGCGGACCACCCTCGCTGGCGACCTCCGGCCCGCAGGCCCAGGCCGTCGACGACGCCCAGTACGCGTCCGGCAACGGTCCCGCCCTCGAGGCGGCCCGCACCCGCGCCGTGGTGACCGCCACCGACCTGAGCACCGACGTCCGCTGGCCTCACCTCGCGGAATGCGCGACCACCGACGGCGTCCGGGGCGTCGCCTCGATCCCGCTGGACGTGCAGCGCTCGGCCGTCGGCTCGGTCAGCTTCTTCACGGAACGGCCCGGTGGCATGGACCCCGAGCACCTGCTCACGGCGATGGCCCTGGTCAACCAGGCCGAGGTCCTCCTGGGCGAGATCCAGCGCCGCGAGAGCCTGCACGAGGGGGCGATCGTCGACCGCGCGGCCGGCGTCATCATCGCCCAGCGCGGCTGCGGCGTCCACGAGGCGTACGACGTCCTGCGCGACACCTCGCAACGGCTCGGCCTGCCGCGGGAGGCGGTGGCGGAGCGCCTGATCGCCGCCGCCGCCCGCAACGCGGAGTCCTGACCTACTTCGAAACTTCCTGAACGACCTCGAACTCCAGCAGGCTGGCGCCATTGGCCACGGGCCGCGCCCGCTCGCCGGCGTGGGCCGCCCGTCCCTGACCGGCGGACCAGGCCTGGAAGGCCTCCTCCGTCTCCCACTTGGTGTAGACGAAGTAGCGGCTCTCCCCGCCGACGGGCCGGAGCAACTCGAAGCCCAGGAAGCCCGGAGCATTCTCCACGGCGCCTTGCCGGGCGGCGAAGCGCTTCTCCAGCTCGGGGCCGGCACCTTCGGGAACGTCGATCGCGTTGATCTTCACAACTGCCATGGTGTCCAGCCTAGGGTTGCGAGCTGAAAACCGGCGGGGCCGGCCCCGGCTCGCGTTGTCGCGAAGCGGGACCGGCCCCGAGGTCGTGCGGCGGCGATGGCGGCCGGTGGGCTGCCTGTCGCCGTCGGCTTGCGTGGCGCCCGGCCTGACGGTCGGCTTGTGTGGCGGCCAGGCCGGGCGTCGGTCAATGCGCCGCGTGGGTTGATGCCGCGGGGCCGGCGCCGACCTCGCCCGGGACGCCGTCGCTGTTGCCCGCGGCGGCCGCGTCGTCGGCGCGCTGCTGCTGGGCCGACCGCTGGGAGAGTGGGATCTCCGGCAGGAAGAGGACCACGATCAGGCCGACGATCATGACGGCGAGCGCCAGGAGGAAGACGACCTGGATGCCGTCGGAGAAGCCGACCTTGAACGGGTGGGCGACGACGTCCGAGAGCCGGCTCAGGAACGACGTGTCGTCGAGCGCGGAACCGCCCGTCGCCTGCTGCAGCGTCTGCGCCTGGCTCGGGTCGGCCGCCAGCGCCTGCTGGAACTCCGGGGTCGACTGAGCCGACGTGAACGCGCTGCTGATCTTGCCCGGCAGCACGTTGAAGAGCACCGACAGGAAGACCGCGGTGCCCAGCGTGCCGCCCATCGACCGGAAGAACGTCACCGAGCTGGTCGCCACGCCGATCTGCCGGGGCGAGACCGCGTTCTGCACGGCGGTGATCATCGGCTGCATGTTGCCGCCCAGGCCGAGGCCCATCAGCACCATGATCAGCATGGTCTGCCAGAGCGGCGTGTCCGCCCCGATCAGCGCGAAGAGCCCGAGCGCGATCGTCATCAGGGTGCTGCCGATGATCGGGAAGATCCGGTAGCGGCCGGTGCGGGCGATGAGCTGACCCGAGGCGATCGAGCCGGCCATGATGCCGGCCACCATCGGGATCATCTGCAGGCCGGCGACGGTGGGGGAGCTGCCCTTCACGATCTGCAGGTACAGCGGGATGGTCATGAGGCCGCCGAACATCGCCATGCCGAGGATCGTGCTGGAGGTGGCGCCGACCGCGATGGTGCGGTTGCTGAACAGCCGCAGCGGCAGCAGCGCCTCGTCCTTGTAGGCGCGCTCGGCGAGCACGAAGCCGACCAGGCCCACCACCCCGACGACGTAGCAGGCGATGGCGCGCCCGGAGCCCCAGCCCCAGTCGCGGCCCTGCTCGGCGACGGTGAGCAGTGGGACCAGGCCGATGATGAGGGTGAGGGCGCCCGGCCAGTCGATGCGGTGGTCGGTGCGCTGGTGCGGCAGGTGCAGGACCCGGGCGACGACGGCCATGGCGGCGATGCCGATCGGCACGTTGATGTAGAAGACCCAGCGCCAGCCGTCGATCCAGAGGATGTTGTCGGCGCCCGCGAAGAAGCCGCCCAGGATCGGGCCGATGACGCTCGCGGTGCCGAAGACCGCCAGGAAGAGACCCTGGTACTTCGCGCGCTCGCGGGGCGGCACGATGTCGCCGATGATGGCGAGTGCCAGCGACATGAGACCGCCGGCGCCGATGCCCTGGATGGCGCGGAAGGCGGCCAGCTCGTACATGTTCTGCGAGAGGCCGCACAGGAACGACCCGACGATGAAGATGCCGATCGCGAACAGGAAGAACGGTCGCCGGCCGTAGATGTCGGAGAGCTTGCCGTAGAGCGGCGTGGAGATCGTCGACGTGATGAGGAACGCCGTCGTGGCCCAGGCCTGCAGGTTGAAGCCGTTCAGGTCGTCGGCGATGGTGCGCGTGGCCGTGGCCATGATGGTCTGGTCCAGCGCGGCCAGGAACATGCCCATCATCAGGCCGACGAGGATCGTGATGATCTGGCGATGGGTGAACTCGGCCGAGCTCGCGGCCTTGGGGGCCCCGGCGCCCGGCCCGGCTGACGCCGGTGCGGTCTCGGTGGGGTTGCTCACGCGGTCTCCCGTGCTGGTGTGGCGGCGTCGGTGCGCAGAAGCGCCTCGACGGAGCTGTTGAATTCTTCGAAGAGGTCGGTGAAGACGCGGACGCGTTCCGCGGGCCAGTCCTCCAGCGCTCGGATCAGCATTTCCTGCCGGGCGGCGCGCAGCCGGGCCTGTGCGGCCCGGCCGAGCTCGGTCGCCGCCAGCCGGGACGCGCGCCCGTCGCCGGGGTCCGCCTCACGCCGGACGAGACCGGACCGGACCAGCTGGGCGGCCTGCCGGCTGATGGTCGACGGGTCGGCCCCCTTGATCTCCGCCAGGTCCGTGACCCGCATCGGACCGTGGTGGCACAAGGGGAACAGCAGCATCAGCGCGGAGAACTCGGCACCGAACTCCGCAGTGTTGAGCATGCCTTTGGCCCGGGCGCCCAGGCGGACGAACCGCAGAACTTCGTCGGAGAGCTGCCCGATGGCGTCCCTGCTGTCCGGCTCCGGCACGCGACCTCCCTCTCTCGGTTGTTTGCAGCTTACAACTTGTTGGTTGATGAACGCATCTGCCATACACCCGTGACGAGCGTCTCGGTTTCCTCCAGCGCCGGGGGTACGGGCACCGAGTACTCCGCGCGGCGGATGAACAAGCGCTCGGGAAGATAACCGCGCCCCGGATCGCCGACCAGCACGGATGCCGTCCGGGCGGCCCGGCGCAGTGCCGTGGTCATGCGCTCGGCCACGCTGACCGTGTAGAACACGTCGCCGGCCAGCACGACGTCGGCCGCATTGTCGTCGTCCGTCGCCTCGGCCACCCGCGCGTGAACCGACACCTCGTTGGCGGCCGCATTGCGCCGGGCCGCCTCCACGGCCTCGGGGCTCACGTCGAACGCCTCGACCTCCGCCGCACCCGCCCGGGCCGCCGCGATCGCCGCGATGCCGGAGCCGGTCGCCACGTCGATGACGCGACGGCCGGCGACCACGTGCGGATTGTCGAGGACGTAGCGGGCGAGCGCCTGGCCGCCGGCCCACGCGAAGGCCCAGAACGGCGGCGCGACGTCGCTGCGGAACTCTCCCTGGATGCCGTCGAACAACCCGGTGCGGGCGTCGGCCAGGTGCAGGGAGATTTCCGGAACAAGGGCTACGGGCAGCAGTGTCGTTTGCACCCGACGATTCTGAGCCGTTTCCGCGGGCGCCGGCGGAGGCCTGTGGAAAACTTCCGGCAATTCGGGCGGCGGTGCCGAGTGGATGGCAGCTCAGGCGGTGAGGCGCGCCACGGGGGTGCGTACGAGCGCCTGCTGTGCCGTGGCTCGAATGGTGTGCGCGAGCGTGGCGCCCGGGTCGAGAACGAGGGCACGGCCGGCCCACTGGACGGCATTCCGGGCATCGCCGGTGGTGAGGGCGGCGCCGGCGGCGGTGAGCAGCGCCGTGACGAGACGCGACCGGTAACGGGCCCGGGCCTCGACGGCCCAGCGCGGCGCGGCGACGTCCTCGAGCAGCGGGCGGCCGGCGAGTTCGGCGGCGGCGGTCAGGGGAGGGAGGGCGCGAGTGGCCGTACGCCCGGCGGCAGCCGCCAGAAGTTCGTCGAAGCGGGCCACGTCGACGCGGACGCGCTCCGCCACCAGGGCGTACCCGTCATTGCTCTCGGCGATCACGGAGTCGCCGCTCGTGGCCGAGTCGAGGTGGTGACGCAGCAGTGCCACCTCACTCTCCACAATGGCCTCGTGCGTGACCGGCGGGTTGCCCGGCCAGAGCAGATCCGACAGCTCCGACGTGCGCAAGCTCCCGTACAGAGCGAGGAGGGCGAGGATGTGCCGGGCGCGCGCGCCGCCGAGGTCGTCACCCGTGAGGCGTACGCCCCGGGTCCGCACCTCGAGCCGGCCGAAGAGCTGGATCTCGTACATGACGTAAGACCCTCGCCGGGGGACAGTCGCGCGACAAGCCCCCACGATGGTGAACGCTGCCCCCGAAAGCGAGGGGTGAGGTCCACCGAAGATATGAGGTGTACGGTCCTCTCGGTTCCATCCGCCCGGCAGGCGGTCAGACGGCTCGGCGTCGCGCGGAGCAGCTGTCAGACTGTCCGTACGCCTTGGCTTCGCGCGGGGGACCCATAGACTTCCAGCGCCGGCGGATCAGGAGGCGTGAATGGTGAGCGAGGCGATCACGGTGCTCGTGGTGGACGGGCACCAGACGTTCGCCGAGCTGCTCGGGGTGGCACTGACCGGGCAGCCGGAGCTGCGTTACATCGGTCATGCCCGCACCGGTGAGCAGGCCATCCGCATGGTGCAGGAGCTGCGTCCCAACGTGGTGCTGCTCGATCCGGATCTGCCCGACGCGGACGGCATCGCGGTGGCCGAGCTCCTGCGTCACCGGCTGCCCGACACGCGCTTCGTGGTCCTGACCGCCAACAACGAATCCGCGCTGGTGGGGCGGGCGACGGCGGCCGGTGCGTCGGGCTTCCTGTCCAAGAACGGGCCGCTCGGCGACGTGCTCAACGCGATCCGCACGGCGCACGGGGGCGGCATGACCGTCTCCACCGACATCCTCGCCCGGCTGCTGCGGAGCACCACCCCGGTCGTGGGGCCGCGAGCGGGGGGCCTCACTGCGCGTGAGCACGAGGTGCTCGTACTGATGGGATCGGGTCTGGATCCGCGCGCGATCGCCCGCCGGCTCGGCATCAGCGTCCACACCTGCCGCGGCTATGTGAAGGCTGTGCTGGGAAAACTCGGCGCACACAGCCAGCTCGAGGCGGTCGCCGTGGCCACGCGGCGGGGCCTGCTCAAGCCGGACGGAAATAACGGAGAGTAATTCACGTCTGCACTCATCCGCAACGGCCGCGAATCCGTACCTCTCGGTGGAGCGTCTTCGATCCTCGTGGGCGCCGGCGCGAGCTGGAGGACTTCGCGTGGAACGTCGACTCGGCGACCTGTCCGATGTGTCCGTTGCGGTCGCGGACGGCATCTCGGACGACGCCTCGCTCTACCGTCGTCCCGGCTCAGCAGCACCGTTCCGGCGGCCGCCCGCCGCTTCCGACTTTCCGGACACCGACGCCCCGGGCGGCGGCGGTGACCTGCCGCGCCGGCGTCCGGGCGGGCCGGCAGAGGCCGACACGGGCAGCTGGAATGCCTTCGCGGCCGCCGAGCCGGCCCCCGGCGCCGATTGGGCCACGATGGACAGTCAATCCGACTCGAGCGCCGGCCAGGACATGTGGGAAGCCCCGCAGGCCGCGGAGTATCGGCCCGAGCCGGCTTTCGGGCCGGCACCGCCTGCGACCAACGGGCGTACGGCGTTCGGCTTCACGGCGGGTCCGATCAGCGGCCACTGGCGGGACGGCGAGCCGGTGTCGGGGGCCCCGGCGGCCGGTCCGCCGGAGCCGGCGGGTGCCCACAGCGCCGTACGCGGTGGGCGGCACCACAGCGCGGATCAGCAGCGTGAGTTCCGGCTCCCCGGCGACGAGCACATCGGTGACCTGGTCGGCGAGCACCCGCACGAGATCCGCCCGCACCGTGCCGCGGCAGCGCCCGCTCCGCCCCGGCGCAACCGTGGCGTCATGGTCGCCGGGCTCGGCCTGACCGCCGCGGTGCTCTTCGGTGGCGGAGTCGCGGCTGTCAGCTACTTCTCCGATCCCGGCGGCGGTCTGACGTCGGTGCTGGAGCTGGGTTCCGCCGATCAGAAGACCCCGCCGCGTACGGTGTTCGCGCCCATCGACGGGCGGACGCAGGCGACCTTCGAGATGCTCAGCGGGGCCAAGAAGGTGACCGTGCGCAGTGCGGACATCGGGGACAGCCTCTACCGGATGACCACGGCGGAGGAGTCAGGCATGGTGCCCGAGCCGGTGCTCACCGGGAACAACGTGCAGCTGAGCCTGGCCGCCGAGGAGCCCGACACGCCCGGGACCGGGGAGGTCGAGGTGACCCTGTCGACCAAGGTCACGTGGAGCCTGCTCTTCTCCGCCGGCGCCGAGGAGCAGATCCTCAACCTCGAGGACGGCCGCATCGCCGCGATCGACTTCGCCGGTGCCGCGCAGAGCACCACGGTCCAGCTGCCCGAGGCGGCCGGCACCATCCCGGTCAAGGTCACCGGCGCGGTCGACCAGCTGGCCATGACGTCGCCCGAGGGGAATCCGGTGCGCGTCAAGGTGAAGGGCGGCGCGCAGACGGTGGCGGCCGGCTCGCGTACGTTGAAGGACATCGCCCCGGGCTCCACGCTCACGCCGAAGAACTGGGCCACCGACGACCGTTTCGACGTCGAGGCGGAGTCGCGCGTGACGCTGCTGACCGTGGCCACCCGCGACTGACCAGTGCTTCCCGGTCGGGCCGCTCTCGTCGCCTGGCTGTGCCGCCGGCGCGCGTGTCTCGCCCGGCGCGCGTGTCTCGCCCGGGGGCGCGGGTGGCTTGAATCGCCGGTCCGTGCTGTTGGCGGGCGCCTCGCCCGGGGTGCGTGGCTTGCGTCGCCCGCACCCCGGTGACGCCGTCGCCTACGAGAGGACGCGGAGCCGGACGGTCTGGCTCATGCCGCGCAGCTTGTCGAGCACGTCGGCGCTGTAGCTGCCGCTGATGTCGGTGATCAGATAGCCGTACTCCCCGCGGGTGCTCAGCATCTGGCCCTCGACGTTCACCTGGTGCTCGGCGAGGATGCTGTTCACCTGGGCGAGCACGCCGGGCATGTTGACGTGCACGTGGACGATGCGGCTCATGTCGGGCTGCGCCGGCAGGGCGATGCTGGGCAGGTTGATGCTCAGCGTCGTGTTGCCCTCCTGCACGAAGTGCGTCAGCTTGTTGGCCACGAAGTCGCCGATGTCCGCCTGCGCCTCCTCGGTGGAGCCGCCGATGTGCGGGGTGAGGATGACGTT
Organism: Symbioplanes lichenis; assembly: GCF_030709675.1. Classification (GTDB taxonomy): domain Bacteria; phylum Actinomycetota; class Actinomycetes; order Mycobacteriales; family Micromonosporaceae; genus Actinoplanes; species Actinoplanes lichenis. The sequence goes on along the minus strand of NZ_JAUZQD010000018.1, from coordinate 60,608 downwards.
GGGCAGCCCGCGCAGCTCGGAGACGAACTCGTCGCCGCGCCCCTTCGGCTCCTTGGGGAACACGTCGACGGCCGCGCCCGCGATGTGCCCGCTGGTGAGGGCGTTGCGCAGGTCGACGTGGTCGACGACGATGCCGCGGGAGAGGTTGAGGAAGATCGCGCCCGGCTTCATCTTCGCCAGCTGCTCGGCGCCGAAGAAGCCCGCGTTGCCCGGCCGTCCGTCGACGTGCAGGGTGACGACGTCCGCCTGCTCGAGCAGCTCGTCGAGGGTGGCGCAGCGCTGGGCGTTGCCGAGCGCCAGCTTGTCGGCGGTGTCGTAGAAGAGCACGTGCATGCCCAGGTTCTCGGCCAGGACCGACAGCTGGGTGCCGATGTTGCCGTAGCCGACGATGCCCAGCTTGCGGCCCCGGACCTCGTGGCTGCCGTTGGCGGCCTTGTCCCAGACGCCCTGGTGCATCAGGTCGTTCTTCTCGGTGAGGCGCCGGGTCATCGCGATGATTTCGGCGAGGGCCAGCTCGACGACCGAGCGGGTGTTGGAGAACGGCGCGTTGAAGACGGCGACGCCGGCCCGCGAGGCGGTGGCCAGGTCGATCTGGTCGGTGCCGATGCAGAAGGCGCCGATCGCGACGAGGCTGTCCGCGGCCTCCAGCACCTTGGCCGTGACCTGGGTCTTGGACCGGATGCCGAGCAGGTGGACGCCCGGGATGCGCTCGATCAGCTCGGCCTCGTCGAGGGCGTTGCGGACGGACTCGACCTGGTAACCCTCTGCCTCGAGCCGGGACACCGCGTCGGGGTGGATGCTCTCGAGCAGCAGAACTCGTACCTTGGCTTGGTCGATCATCACTTTCCGTTTCCGTGTCGGTTTCCGTGTCGGGAAGGATCGTCCGGGCCGCCACGCCGAAGCCCGTGTGTCACAGGCGTTCCAGACTAATGCCCTGGATCGCCCGGGCCCGCATCGTGTGCCGGAGGTCCCAACTGCCGGTCAGCCCGTCGGATGACCCGCGCCGATGGTCGCTCGCCGGGAAGGGCTCCGGCAACCTACTAAAGAGGGTGCCCACCACCCTCTTCGGTCCGGTGCGCATCCGATCCGATCCTGGTGTCATCGGTCCATGCGATCCCTCAGCCAAGGAAGCAACGCGTCGGCCAGTGCCCGCTGGAAGTCCCGGACCAAGGGGATACCAGGGGAGGGATGCCGCGAGCGTTCCAGCAGATATCCGGTGAAGCCGGCCCCGACATCGGTGGCGTGCCCCGGGTCGATGTCCGCGATCAGGGCGTCACCGTCGCCGCCGTGCGCCGTGACGTCCATGGCCAGGTGCAGGCGGTCCAGCCACGCCGGGGCCACAGCGGCGGCCGGCCAGTCGACGACCACGACGCGTCCGTCCGGGCGGAGAAGGAGGTTGTCGGCGCGCAGGTCACAGTGCGCGACCGTCGCGCCGGTCCGCAGCACCGCCAGGCCGCGGTGTGCCGCCGCGCGGAGCTCGTCGATGTGCGCGCGCACCCACGGGTGCAGGCCCGGCATCGGCTCGGCGGCCAGCAGGTCCCACCCGGCGAATTGCGGCGCGAGCCGGTCACCGGCCCGCTCCAGCCCCGGCATTGGCGACGGCGTGAGGTGCAGCTCCAGCTCGCGCAGCGCGTGCAAGGCCGCGGCGACTTCCGCTTCCACCCAGGGGGTACGTGGATGACGGCCCTCGACGTCCTCCAGCACCAGCACCATCCAGGTGTCGCCGGCCTCGTCGTCGTCCTCGAAGGCGCCCAGCAGCCGCGGCACCGGCGCCCCCGGCGGCATGAGTGCGGTGACGTGCGCCTCGCGCCTGGCCATGGCCACGGACGTGGCGTTCAGGCCGGTGCTGACGGCCTTGACAAAGGCGCGCCGGCCGTCGCGTGTCATCACCCGATCGGCTGTCCCCGGCGAGAAGCCGCCGCGCTGCGACCGGGCCGTGGCGACCGGGTCACCGAGCACCGCTTCGACCCCGGTTCGGATGTGCCGGGGCAGATCGGCCCAGCCGATGCGGACTCCCGAGGCGCGCAGCATGCGACTCCTTCCACCTGTGAAGAGCCTGACAGGGCGGTAGCGGTTAGGAAACGGACAGTATGGGTGACCCCCGATCAGCAGCGAAAATGTCACACTGGCGCGGCACGATGCGAGCCATGCCCAGCCAAGGACGTGAGTCATGAGCGCACCGGCCATCGAGACCTCGGGTCTCGTCAAGACTTTCGGGGACAATCGCGCGGTCGACGGGGTCGACCTCACCGTTCCCCAGGGCACCGTCTACGGGTTGCTAGGCCCCAACGGCGCCGGCAAGACGACAGTCGTCCGCATGCTCGCCACCCTGCTGCGACCCGACGGCGGCGCGGCGCGGGTGTTCGGCCATGACGTCGTGCGAGAGGCCGACGCCGTCCGCAGCCGGGTCAGCCTGACCGGTCAATACGCCTCGGTGGACGAGGACCTGACCGGCAGCGAGAATCTGGTGCTGCTCGCCCGTCTGCTGGGCCACGACCGGCGGGCCGCGCGGGCCCGGGCCGCCCAGCTGCTCGAGGCGTTCGGGCTCACCGAGGCCGCTGCCCGCCAGGTGAAGAAATATTCGGGTGGCATGCGCCGGCGCATCGACATCGCGGCGAGCATCCTCAACACCCCCGACCTGCTCTTCCTCGACGAGCCGACCACCGGCCTCGATCCGCGCAGCCGCAACCAGGTGTGGGACATCATCCGCGCGGTCGTCGCCAACGGCACCACGGTCTTGCTGACCACTCAATATCTCGACGAGGCCGACCGGCTCGCGGGCCGCGTCGCGGTCATCGACCACGGCCGGGTGATCGCCGAGGGCACACCCGGCTCGCTCAAGTCGTCGATCGGCGCGGGGACCGTCCACGTACGCCTCCGGGACGCCGACCGGCGCCCGGAAGCGGAACGACTGCTCGGGGCGGCGCTCGGGGCGCCCGTACAGCTGGAATCGGATCCTGTGGCGCTGACCGTCCGGGTGGACGGGGCCGGCTCCGACCAGGGCGCCGCCCAGCAGGCAGCACAGGCCCTCGCCGGGCTCGCCGCCGCGGGCATCGTGGTCGACGACTTCTCGCTCGGCCAGCCCAGCCTCGACGAGGTGTTCCTCGCCCTCACCGGCCCGTCCGCTCAGGACATCCCGCAAGGAGAAGCGGCATGACCTCGACTGCCCCGGCTCCGGCCGATCTGGCCGTGCCCTCGACCGAGACGCTCGCCGCCGTCCTCACCCGTCAGGAGCGCCCGCCGCGCCCCGGAGCGCTCGCCGCGTCGTTCACCTTCGGATGGCGGGCGATGCTGAAGATCAAGCACGTCCCGGAGCAGCTCTTCGACGTCACCGCCTTCCCGATCATCATGACGCTGATGTTCACATACCTCTTCGGGGGTGCGCTGGCCGGCTCCACAAGGGAGTATCTGCAGTTCCTGCTGCCCGGCATCATGGTCACCAGCGTCGTGATGATCACGATGTACACGGGCGTCGGCCTCAACACGGACATCGAGAAGGGCGTCTTCGACCGCTTCCGCTCCCTGCCGGTCTGGCGTCCCGCGGCGCTCGTCGGCATGATCTTCGGCGACGTCCTCCGCTACATCCTGGCCGCCACCACCATCATGCTGGTCGGCCTGATCCTCGGCTTCCGCCCGGCCGGCGGCTTCCCCGGCGTCCTGGGTGGCATCGGCCTGCTGGTCGTCTTCTCGTTCGCCTTCTCCTGGATCTGGACCATGTTCGGCCTGTTCCTCCGCTCGGAGAAATCGGTCATGGGCGTCAGCATGCTCGTGCTCTTCCCACTGACCTTCCTCAGCAACGTCTTCGTCGACCCGGGCACGATGCCGGGCTGGCTCCAGGCCTTCGTCGAGGTCAACCCGATCACCCACCTGGTGGCGGCGGTCCGCTCGGTCATGGACGGCACCACCGACATGGGCGAGGTCATGTGGGTCCTCGCGGCCTCGGCCGTCCTGATCGCCGTCTTCGGCCCGCTGACGATGCGCCTCTACAACCGGAAGTAGGACCGGAAAGCGTCGTACCCGGGCGGGACCATGGGGCATGGGTGACGTGAGTACGGAGTATGCAGAATGGCGCGAGCAGTTGCGGCAACGCGCGGCAGCCAGCGCCCGGCGAAAGGCCGAGCTGGCCGAGGAGCGAGCCCAGCGCCGCCGGCGCCGCGGCCACGGTCTCGTGGAACGGCAAGCGGCGCGGCTGGCCCGGCTGCGGCCGGACACCGCGCCCTTCCCACCGGACCCGGAGTGCACGGAGTGGTGAGCGCGCCGGTGAACCGGGTGAGTGCGGACCAGATGCGGACCGAGAGCGCCGGTCCGGCTCTCGATGCGATTCGGCCCAACCGTAAGCATCGGGCTTGACCTGGGGGAATGGAAAGCGCGCCCGGTTGGATTCGAACCAACGACCGACGGATTAGAAGTCCGTTGCTCTATCCACTGAGCTACGAGCGCCTGGCCAGCACATACTAGAGTCCCGTCGGCCTCGTGGCGAGCCGGATGTCAGGCCGTCGGGGTGTCCGTTTTGTCGGTCGCGGGGGCCGGGGTCGCATTCGCGCTGGTGATGCCCGCTTCGGCTGCCGCGATGGAGGGGGCTTCCGGCGTGTCTTCCGGGGCGGGCGGGACCTTTTCGTCGGGGGTGCCCGGCGGGGGGACGAAGGCGTCGACCCAGCGGCCGAGTTCGCGGAAGAGCTCCGTGCGGACCTTCTTGCCGGAGAGCGTGAGGTCGTGCATGCCGCCGTCGAAGCGGGCGATGGTGACGCGCGGGCCGAGGCCGGGCGCCCAGCGGACGATGTGGTCGACGTCGAGGACGGCGTCGGAGGCTCGCACGTCCTCGGCCCAGGCTCGGCCGCGGAAGGTGCGGGTCGAGCAGGCGACCAGGATCGGCGCGTTGATGGACAGGCCGGCGCGGAGGCGGGCCTGGCCCCGGCGGATGGCCTCCAGCCAGCCGGTGCGTACGGGGAAACCCTCGACCGGCTTCCACGCCAGGTCGTAGGTCCATTCGCCGCGATGCTCGGTGTGCAGGCTCTGGCCGTAGAGGCCGGCCGAGTTCATCGGCAGGATCTGGTAGGGGCTCTTGCCGCTGGTGCGCCCGATGAGGTTGAGCAGCGGCCGGCGCAGCACCCACGGCACGTTGAAGTCGAAGAACGGGCTGTTGAGGAACAGGCCGTCGATGAGGTTGCGGGGCCCGCGGCTGTGCGCCCACAGCGAGGTGATCAGGCCGCCTGTGGAGTGGCCGGCCAGGAGCAGCTGGTCATGGCCGTCGTCCTCGCGGATGATGCGGGCGGCCTCGTCGAGCTCCGGGAAATACTCCGTGATGCTGCGGGTGAAGTTCGGCGTCTGGTGGGGCAGCAGGCTGCGGCCGTATTTGCGCAGGTCGAGCGCGTAGAAGTCCCAGCCGCGCTCGACGAAGAAGTCGGCCAGGTGGGTCTGGAAGAAGTAGTCGTTCCAGCCGTGCACGTGCAGCACCGCCCGCCGCGCCGGAGTGCCGGCCCGGCGCCGGACCAGTGTCGCCACCACGGGGCCTTCGTCGTCGGTGCCCAGGTCGATCGTGTGCCGCTCGTACGGCGGGCCGAGGACGTCCGTCTCCACACCGCCAGGTTACCCGCGCGTAGCGATCTCCGCCGGTAGCACATCGAGCTGAGCGCCCCCGGCGTTTCCCACATCGCTCGCCTGTCCACAGGGCCCCGGGCACCGGCTCGCCCGGCGCGGCAGTCTCCTCCCCACGACGTACGACCGGCTCTCGTCCGGCATCCGACGACTCAGGAGAAGCGATGTTCGATACCACCATCGTCGTGATCGGCAATGTGCTGACCGCCCCGGAATGGCGCCGCACGACCAATTCCCAGACCCTCGTGGCCAACTTCCGGGTGGCCTCCACCTCCCGGCGCTACGACCGCGAGAACGGCAACTGGACCGACGGCAGCCAGTTCCGCATCCGGGTCACCTGCTGGCGCCGGCTCGCGGAGGGGGTGGCGGCCTCGGTGAAGGTCGGCGATCCGATCATGGTCAGCGGGCGCCTGGCCACGCGGGACTGGACCGACGCCGACGGCCAGCGCCGCACGACGTACGAGATGGATGCCCACGCGGTCGGCCACGATCTCTCCCGGGGCCGGGCCAAGTTCTACCGCAACAAGCACCTCGGCCTGGTCACGGCCGACGTTCCCGAGACCGACGACAAGGTACGCGGTGAGTCCGCGACCGTGGTCCCGGACGACGAGGCCCCGGCGTCGTACGGCCAGGGCGTCCCGGAGTCGGAGGTGCCGACCTTCGCCGAGCCGTTCCCGCAGCTCGAGCCGGCGGAGGAGGCGCTGCCGGTCCTGGCCGGTGGCGGCCTCGAGCCGTTCGACACGCGCCTGACCCGCGATGCCGTCGCCGGCGGTCACGCCTCGGAGGAGGCCGAGAAGTCGGACGACGCCGAGAAAGAGGAGGAAGCAGAGGAAGCGGAGGAGTCGGAGAAGCCGGACGAGCAGACGCCCGCCGAACCGGTCGGCGAGTCGCTGCCGGACGACGTGGTGAGGGTGGTCAGCCCGCGCCGGACGCGCACCCGCAGCCCCCGCCGCCAGCCGGTGGCCGCCTGAGGTGAGCATCCCGCTCCCGCTTCCCGCGCACGGCGCTGATCCTCCGCGGCGTCCGTGCGGCGGTGCCCCGTTCGGGGAGCGGAGCGGGTAGCCGGCCCGTGGTGCCCGATCGGGTGTCACGGAGCCGGCCCGTCCCGCACGCCGCCAGTCGCCGGCGCGTGCGGGGCGGCATAGCCACCCGGCGTGCTCGTGAAGCGCGCGTGCCGGCCGTGCGGATCAGCCGTGGGCCGCATCGCCGGCGCCGCGCGGAACGAGCCTGCGCGGGTGGCCATGCCCGGCCGTCGTCCGCCGCGATGGACGGCGGCCGGGTCCTGGACCAGGCGGCAGCGAGAGCCCTCCCCCGTCTCCTGCCGCCGGGGGTCGCGGTGTCCCGGGTGTCGCAGCACCACCCGGGCCCATGACCCGCGGGCGGGCGTCATGGTCAGGTGGCGATGACCGCAGCCCGCCCGCGCCCCCGCCGTTTCCGTCGGCGGCGGGGGCACCCCACCCCGGACCGACGCGCCCGGTCCGGGGTGGGCCGAAAACCGCCGGCCGCCGGCTCGCACGGGCCGGCGGCCGGCCCGGGACGACCTCACTAGGGTGGGTGCAATGGGAAAGATCGGAAGGCCGGGTGCCGTGGCCGACGCCGCGGGCATCGCGGCGGGATACGCGCTCGACGCGTTGCTGGGGGATCCACGCCGCTTCCACCCGGTCGCGGGTTTCGGGCGGCTGGCGGGTGCGCTGGAGCAGCGGGTCTATCAGCCGCGGCGACGCTCCGGAGCTCTCTTCACCGCGGTGGCGGCCGGGGTCCCGGTGGCGGCCGGGGTGGCGCTTGCGGCGGGCACGCGGCGGTGGCCGGTCGCGCGCGGTGTTCTTGTGGCCGCGGCGACCTGGACCGTGCTGGGTGGCCGGACGCTGCGGCACGAGTCGCGAGTGATGGCGGGTCACCTCGGGCGGGACGACCTGGCGGCGGCGCGGGGCCGGCTCAGTCACCTGTGCGGGCGCGATCCCTCGCAGCTGGACGAGTCCGAGCTGGCCCGGGCGACCGTCGAGTCAGTGGCGGAGAACACGTCCGACGCCGTCGTGGCCCCGCTGTTCTGGGGCGGGATCGCCGGGCTTCCGGGGCTGCTCGGCTACCGGGCCGCGAATACGCTCGACGCGATGGTCGGGCATCGGTCGCAGCGGTACGCCCGGTTCGGCACGCCCGCGGCCCGGCTCGACGACGTGCTCAACCTGCTGCCCGCGCGGCTCACCGGTCTGCTCACGATCGCGGCGGCGCCGGTGGCCGGGGGCTCGCCCCGGGAGGCGCTCCGGGTGTGGCGCCGGGACCGGAACGATCACCCCAGTCCCAACGCGGGCCAGTGCGAGTCGGCGATGGCGGGGGCGCTCGGCGTGCGGCTCGGCGGGCGCAACGTCTACTTCGGGCGTACGGAGGTCAGGCCGTTGCTGGGCGACGGACCGCGACCGTCGGCGGCGCACCTGGGCCGGGCGGCGCGTGTCTCCGGTGCGGTCGGCGCGGCGGCCGCAGTGATCGGTGCGGGCCTGGCGTTCGGCCGGGCGATGCGGTGGAGCAGCAACGGAAGGAGAGCCGCATGAGCGGGGGACTGCTCGTCGCGGGCACCACGTCCGACGCCGGGAAGAGCATGCTGACCGCCGGGATCTGCCGCTGGCTGCACCGGCGCGGGGTCAAGGTCGCGCCGTTCAAAGCCCAGAACATGTCGAACAACTCGATGGTGGTCGTCGGGGCCGACGGGCGGGGCGGGGAGATCGGCCGGGCGCAGGCCATGCAGGCGGCGGCGTGCGGGATCGCGCCCGACATCCGGTTCAACCCGGTCTTGCTCAAGCCCGGCAGCGACCTCTCCAGCCAGGTCGTGCTGCTGGGTGAGGCGATCGACACCGTGACGGCGGGCAATTACCGGTCGCTGCGGCCGCGGCTCGCGGAGACCGCGTTCGCGACGCTGGCCGAGCTGCGCGCCGAGTACGACGTGGTGATCTGCGAGGGCGCCGGCAGCCCCGCCGAGATCAACCTGCGCGACGGCGACTTCGTGAACATGGGGCTGGCCCGGCAGGCCGGACTGCCCGCCGTCGTCGTCGGTGACATCGACCGGGGCGGGGTGTTCGCGGCCCTGTTCGGCACGGTCGCCCTGCTCAGCCCCGAGGACCAGGCGCTGGTGAGCGGGTTCGTCATCAACAAGTTCCGGGGCGACCTCGGGCTGTTGCGACCCGGGCTGGACATGATCAGGGCCGCTGCCGGGCGGCCGGTGCTCGGCGTGCTGCCCTTCGATCAGGACATCTGGCTCGATGCGGAGGACTCCCTCGCGTACGGGCGGATGCTGGGCCGTCCGGGCACGCCGCGCGGGAGCGCGTGGCTGCGCGTGGCCGTCGTCCGCCTGCCGCGCATCTCCAACGCCACCGACGCCGAGGCGCTGGCGACCGAGCCGGGCGTGCAGGTGCGACTCACCGTCGAGCCCGCCGAGATCGCCGACGCCGACGTGGTCGTCCTGCCGGGCTCCAAGGCGACTGTCAGCGACCTGGCCTGGCTGCGGCAGACGGGCCTGGCCGACGCGGTGAGTGCGCACGCCGCCGCCGGCAAGCCGCTCGTCGGCATCTGCGGCGGCTATCAGATGCTGACCGACGCGATCCACGACGACGTCGAGAGCCGCCGGGGCACGGTGCCCGGGCTGGGGCTGCTGCCTCTGGAGATCACCTTCGGCGCGCGCAAGACCCTGGCCCGGCCGCACGGCACGGCCGCAGAGGGGGTCCCGGTCGGCGGCTACGAGATCCATCACGGGTACGTCTCCCGGGGCGAGGCTCCGAAGCCGCTTCTGCACTATGCGGACGGCACGCCGGAGGGCGCCGTCTCCGGAGCGGTCTACGGCACGCACTGGCACGGGGCGTTCGAGTCCGACGAGTTCCGGCGGTGGTTCCTGACCCGGGCGGCCCAGCAGGCGGGCCGGAACGGTTTCGAGGTGGCGCCGGACACGCGCTTCGCGGCCGTACGGGAACGGGCGCTCGACACGCTCGGCGACCTGGTCGAGGAGCATCTGGACACCGAGGCCCTGTGGCGCCTGATCGAGGACGGGCCGCAGCCGGGGTTGCCGTTCGTCCCGCCGGGAGCACCTGGTGCCCCGGTTCGCTGACCTCGCCGAGCGTGTCCGGGCCACCGAGCCCCGGCTCGGTCCCGTCCGGCTCGTGGCGGTCGACGGGCCGAGCGGGGCGGGCAAGACGTGGTTCGCCCGGCGGCTGGCCCAGGCGGCGGACGCCCCGGTGGTACACACCGATGATCTGCTTGACGGCTGGGGAGATCAGTTCACCTTCTGGGCACGGCTCGAGGAACAGGTGCTCGTTCCGTTGCGGCAGGGGCGGCCGGCTACGTACCAGCGCTATTTGTGGCACCGCGGGACGTTCGGCGGCAAGCCAGTGACAATCGCGCCGGCGGCTGTCGTGGTGGTGGAGGGCTCGACGTCCGCGCGCCGGGTGATCCGGCCGGAATTGTCCTTCTCCGTGTTCGTCGACGCGCCCGCGGAGCTGCGCCGGACACGTGCCGTTTCCCGCGACGGCGGACACGATGTTGCGTTTCAGCAGTACCTTGAGCGCTGGCACATCGCGGAGCAGGCGCACTTCGCCGCGGAAGCCACCGCCGCGCATGTCGATCTGCTGGTCGACGGGGCGGCGGAGGGTCCCGCGGAATGCTTCTCGACGCTGCGGGCCGTGCCGCCGGAAGAGCCACGATCAGCTGTGTGAGGCAGCGGGAACGGGGACGGACGATGACGACCGACGACCAGGCGCGCCCGGCGCGCCGACGGGTCACCCTGACCGGCATCAGCTCGCGGGCCTGGGAGCACCCGGCCGACCGCGGTGCGCTGACGGCCCTGCGGGAGCTGCGTGGCTTCGACGACGTGGTGAAGGCGTTCTTCGGCATGTGGAACGAGCGGGGCTTCCGTCTGCAGTACCTGGCCGGCAGCATCCGCGTCGACCACCGGCAGTACCCGCGGGTCTATCAGCTCTTCGCCGAGGCGGCGGCGACGCTCGACGTGGCCGAGCTGCCGGACCTCTTCGTCACCCAGGCACCCGTGATCAACGGTCAGGCGATCGGGCTGGACAAGCCGTTCATCGTGATCACGACGGCGGCGGTCGAGAAGCTCGACGACGAGGAGCTGCGGGCGCTGCTCGGGCACGAGATCGGGCACGTGCGCAGCGGGCACGCGCTCTACAAGACGATCATGATGATCCTCACCCGGTGGGCCGCGAACATCAGCTGGGTGCCGATCGGGGCCCTCGCCCTGCGCGGGATCATCGCCGCGATGCTGGAGTGGTGGCGCAAGGCCGAGCTCTCCGCCGACCGCGCGGGGCTGCTCGCGGGGCAGGACCCGGCCGCGTCGACCCGGCTCCTGATGAAGCTGGCCGGCGGCGGCGACCTCACGCAGATCGACACCGCGGCGTTCCTCGAGCAGGCCGCCGAGTACGAGAGCGGCGGCGACCTGCGGGACAGCATCCACAAGTTCGGGATGACCGCGTGGAGCACTCACCCCGTGCCCGTCGCGCGCGCCTCCGAACTGCGCAAGTGGGTCGACTCCGGCGAATACGCGCGCATCCTGGGCGGTGACTATCCGCGGCGGGACTCGGACGGCGACGCCTCGGTCACCGACGACGTCAAGGCGGCCGCGGACTCGTACCGGCAGACCTTCAACGAGTCGCAGGACCCGCTGGTGGGGCTGCTGCGCAAGGTCGGCGGGAGCGCGGCGGACCTGGCCGGGTCGGCGGCGCGCGGCGCCCGGGACTGGGCCTCCGGAAGTGGACGGAACCGCGACGCGGAGTAGTTGTCCACAGGCGCGCTTGCGACTCCTTTTCCGAGGCGGCCCGGGGCCTAGGATCGGTTCATGGCCCTCACCGAAGATGATCTGCGCGCTGCGATCCAGCGCGAGCTGCCCGGCGTCCGCGCCGATCTCGAACGTCTCGTCCGCATCCCCGGCATCGCCTTCGACGGCTTCGACCACTCCCAGGTCGAGCGGTCCGCCGAGGCGGTGGCGGAGCTGCTGCGCGGGTGCGGCCTGGAGGTTCAGATCGCGCGGGCCGGCGGCCAGCCCGCGGTGATCGGTCACAAGCCGGCGCCGGCCGGTGCGCCGACCGTGCTCCTCTACGCGCACCACGACGTGCAGCCCGCCGGCGACCCGGCCTTGTGGGAGAGCGAGCCGTTCGAGCCGGTGGAGCGCGACGGCCGGCTCTACGGGCGCGGTGCCGCGGACGACAAGGCGGGCGTGCTGGCCCACGTCGCCGCGCTGCGGGCGTTCGGCGACGACCTGCCCGTCGGCGTGACGCTCTTCATCGAGGGCGAGGAGGAGTTCGGCTCCGACTCGCTCGACGCGCTGATCAACGAGCACCGGGAGCTGCTGCGCTCCGACGTGATCGTCATCGCCGACTCGGGCAACTGGGACATCGGGCAGCCGGCGCTCACCACGTCGCTGCGCGGCCTGGTCAACTGCTTCGTCGAGGTCAGCACGCTGGGCAGCGCGGTGCACAGCGGCATGTTCGGCGGTGCCGTCCCCGACGCGCTCACCGTCCTGTCCCGCCTGATCGCCACCCTGCACGACGAGGAGGGCGACGTCGCCATCGACGGGCTCGTCGGCCGTGAGGGCGCCGAGGTGGACTATGCGGAGGAGCGCTTCCGTCACGAGGCCGGCATCCTCGACGGCGTCAAGCTCATCGGCACCGGCCGGATCACCGACCGGATCTGGACCAAGCCCACGGCCTCGGTGCTCGGCATCGACGCCCCGGCGACCGGCGGGGCGCCCAACGCGCTCATCCCCAAGGCCAAGGCGAAGATCAGCGTGCGCCTGGCGCCCGGCGACGACCCCGCCTCGGCCTACGCGGCGATCAAGGCCCACCTCGAGAAGTACGTGCCCTGGGGTGCGAAGGTCGAGGTGACCCTCGAGAGCCTCGGCGCGCCGTGCGTGATCGACGCGACCGGTCCCGCCTACGACGCGGCGCGGGCGGCCTTCACCAGCGCCTGGGACGGCGCCGCCCCGGTCGACATGGGCGTGGGTGGCTCGATCCCGTTCATCGCCACCTTCCAGGAGCTGTTCCCGCAGGCGGCGATCCTGGTCACCGGCGTCGAGGACCCCTATTCCGCCGCGCACGGCCCCAACGAGAGCCTGCACCTCGGGGAGTTCGCCCGGGTGTGCCTCGCCGAGGCCCTGCTGCTGCGCAACGTGGCCGAGCTGGGCGACTGACATGACGCGCCCGGATCTCGACTGCGACGTTCTGGTGGCCGGCGCCGGGCCCACGGGCCTGATGCTGGCGAACTGGCTGGTCAAGCTCGGGGTCCGGGTCGTCGTCGCCGACGGCAAGGCCGGGCCCACCCGGGAGTCCCGGGCGCTGGTCGTGCAGGCGCGCAGCGTCGAGGTCTACGACCAGCTCGGCCTGGCCGGCCAGGTGCTCGCGGCGGCGAACAGGGCCGACGGGCTGGCGCCGGGCTTCGGCAGCCGGGTCTACGGGCGGATTCCGCTCGGCCGGATCGGGGCGGGCGTCACGCCGTACCCGTACATCGAAGTGCTGGAGCAGAGCCGCAACGAGGAGATCCTCCACGACAACCTGCGCGCCCTCGGCGGCGAGGTCTGCTGGGGCGAGGAGATCACGTCGGTCGAGCCCGCGGCGGAGGGCGTCACCGCGGTGGTCGGCGGGCGCGCGGTGCGGGCGCGGTTCTGCGTCGGCGCCGACGGGGCCAACTCGATCGTCCGCCGGTCCCGGGAGATCGCCTTCGAGGGCACGACCAACCCGCATCTGTTCTTCGTGATCGACGCGACCGGCGTGGCCGGAATGGTCGACCGGTCGATCAACGTGCGGCCGGCCGGCGAGGACTTCCTGATCGGCTTCCCCATGGCCGGGCGCGGCAACTGGCGGCTCATCGGCGTCGTGCGTGACGACGACGGGGACGGCAAGGTCGCCGAGGAGGACGCGCGCTCGCGGATCCGGCGGCTCTTCGCGGTCACGTACGGGGGATCGCGGTGGTTCGCGACGTACAAGGTGCACCATCGCGTGGCCGCCAAGTTCCGCGACGGGCCGTTCTTCCTGGCCGGAGACGCCGCCCACGTCCACTCGCCGGTCGGCGGGCAGGGCATGAACACGGGACTGCAGGACGCACACAACCTCGCGTTCAAGCTGGCGGACGTGATCCAGGGCCGGGCCGCCGACGGCTGGCTCAATCGCTACGAGGCGGAGCGGCGGCCGGTCGCCCGGACGCTCGTGGCGACGACCGACCGGTTGTTCGGCCTGATCACCTCCGAGAAGCGGCTGCCCCGGCTGGTCCGGCGCACGGCGGCGCCCGTGCTCGCGCCGCTGGCCGTGCGGCTGGCGCCCGGGTCGGCGGGCGGGTCGCGGATGTTCCAATACGTCTCCCAGGTGCGCATCCGCTATCCGATGCTGCCCGGCTCGCCGCGTGACGCGGTGGTCGGCCGGCGGCTGCCCTTCGCCGGGGACAACTTCGCGGCGCTGCGTGCGTGCGCCTGGCAGGTCCATCAGTACGGAGAAGCCGGCGGTCCGCTGCCCGAGCTGGGGTTGCCCGTGCACGTGTTCCCCGCGGCGCCGCCGGAGACTGCGTTGCGGGCGGGGACGCTCTACCTGGTCCGGCCGGACGGGTTCGTGGCGGCTGCCGCTGTGCCGGGGGAGGCGGCGGACGTCTTCGGGCGGGCGATGCCTGCGGGGTGGAACGCGAGAAACGAGGGCTCGGGACACGCGGGCCTGGGAAACGTGGGTCAGGGGAACGCGGGCTCGGGAAACGGGGCTCCGGGAGATGAGAGCTCGGGCGGGTGACTGCCCGGCGAGCCTGTTGCCCGATCGGAGATCAATCCTGTTAGGATTCGAACATGAGTTCGAACGAGGCCATCGAGGCGCTGCGCGCCGCCGGTAGTGCTCTGGGGGACGTTGACGTCTCCGGGTGGGACGATTCCGCCCTCTCCGACCGTCTGGCTGATCTGTCGGCGGCGCTGTGTGAGCTTGACGCTCAGCTCAGTCGGGTGGCCGATGCCGTGCGGGCGCGCGGCTTGCAGATCGCCGAGCCCGCGGCCGCTTGACCGCCGAGCGCGCGGCCGCCTGACACCCGGGCGCGCGGTTTACGGATCGCCGGGCCCGGCTGCCGCCTGACCGCCGGGCCCGGTGCCGCGGCCGCCTGGGCACGCTGTCGCGTCGCCGGACCGCCGGGCCCGGTGCCGTAGCCGCCTGGGCACGCTGTCGCGTCGCCGGACCGGCGGCTTTCCCGAGCCTGCGCGCGCCGGTCCGTCCGGGGGAGGGGTCTCGAGCGGCCGGAAAATGTCGGTGGGGGCTGCCAGGATGAGGGCGTGTTGTTCCTCGACCTGGCAGCCACCTCGGCCGCCGTGAGTGCTGTGCCTGGGCGGAAGGCCAAGGTGGAGCTGCTGGCCGCTGCGCTCCGGCAGCTTGATCCCGACGAGGTGGCCGCCGGGTCGGCCTACCTGGCCGGGGAGCTGCGGCAGCGGCAGACCGGGGTCGGCTATGCCGGGCTTCGCGATCTGCCGGCGCCCGCGGCGGAGGCCGGCCTGACCGTGCGCGAGGTGGACGCGCGGATCGCCGACATCTCGGTGGTCGCCGGGGCCGGGTCGCAGGCGCGGCGGCGGGAGCTGGTGGGGGAGCTGTTCGGGCGGGCGACAGCCGACGAGCAGCGGCTGCTGGTCGGGCTGTTCGGGGGTGAGCTGCGGCAGGGCGCGCAGGCCGGGTTGCTGGCCGATGCGGTGGCCAAGGCGGCCGAGGTTCCGGCGACGGCGGTGCGGCGGGCGCTGCTGTTGTCGGGCGACCTCAAGCAGGTGGCCGTGGCGGCGCTCGCGGGCGGGGCGGAGGCGCTCGCCGGGATCAGTCTGCGCGTGGGCACGCCGCTCACGCCGATGCTGGCGGCCAGCGCGCCCGACGTGGGGGCGGCGCTGCTCAGCACCGGGGCGCCGGCCACGGTCGACGTGAAGCTCGACGGCATCCGGATCCAGGTGCACCGGTCCGGCGACGAGGTGGCCGTGTTCACGCGCAGCCTCGACGAGATCACGGCCCGGCTGCCCGGGGTGGTCGCCGCGGCGCGGGCGCTGCCGGTGTCCGAGGTGGTGCTCGACGGTGAGGCGATGGCGCTCGGGGCGGACGGGCGGCCCCGGCCGTTTCAGGAGACGTCCAGCCGGGCGGCGACCCGCAGCCCGGCCGGAAGCCGGAGAGGTGCGGGCACCGGGGGCGACGCGCCGCCGTTGGTGCCTTACTTCTTCGATCTGCTGCATGTCGACGGCGCCGACCTGCTCGACGAGCCCGGCCGGGTGCGCTGGTCGGCGCTCGCCGAGACCCTGCCCGGCGACTTGATCGTCGGCCGCCGCACGGTGACGACCGAGGAGGAGGCCGCGGCAGCCTTCGCGGAGGCGATCGCCGCCGGCCAGGAGGGCGTCGTCATCAAGGCCCAGGAGGCGCCGTACGACGTCGGCCGCCGCGGCTCCGCCTGGGTCAAGGTCAAGCCCCGGCACACCCTCGACCTCGTGGTGCTCGCCGTCGAGTGGGGCCACGGCCGCCGCAAGGGGTGGCTGTCCAACCTGCACCTGGGCGCGCGCGATCCGGAGACGGGCGGGTTCGTGATGCTCGGCAAGACGTTCAAGGGGCTGACCGACGAGCTGCTGCGCTGGCAGACCGAGCGCTTTCGCGGGCTGGCGGTCGGCGACAACGGTTGGGTCGTCACCGTGCGGCCGGAGCAGGTCGTCGAGATCGCGTTCGACGGGGTGCAGACGTCGCCGCGCTATCCGGGCGGGGTGGCGTTGCGCTTCGCCCGGGTGCTGCGCTACCGCGACGACAAGCGCGCCGGCGAGGCGGACACGATCGACACCGTACGTGCCCTGGGCGCCCACGCCCCCGCCGAGCCCGAAGCTTGATCGTTCACAGGGCGGCGAGGGAGCGGACGTAGTTGATCTGCTGGTGGATGGCCGTCAGCTGGGACTGGTCCGTGATGCTGATGCGGGAGACGTACTGACGGGTGCCGTTCGTCACGGTGATCTGGACCGTGCCCGTGGTGACCGTCGTCTTGGCCAGCAGGAAGAGCAGGCTGAAGACGGTCAGCACGCAGAAGCCGAAGATCGCCGCCAGGATCGCCCACGTCGGGATCTTGGACTGGTGGTGCCAGTAGTCGTTGACCGTCCACGAGGAGCCGGCCAGCGGGATGTCGCCGGCCGGGGTGTGGACCACGGTCGACGTCACGCCGAGGTCACCGATCTGGACGATGACCGGGCCGGGGGCGGGCGGCGGCTGGTGCGGGACGGGCACGGGCGTCGTCGGCACACCCCAGGGGTCGTCCGGCGGCGGCGGAACTACGGGGTACGTCACCGGAAAACCCTAACCGGGCTCAGGAACGCAGGAAAAGGGTCACTCCGCACGCCGCGCCGCGGGAACGACCGGCCCGGCATCATCCCCACCGGCAGAAGAACCGGCGGAAGCACCGGCAGAAGTGCCAGCAGAAGAACCGGCAGGAGCGCCGGGAGAGGGAGAGGACGGCGACGAGGAGGACGAGGCCGCCAGCTTGTCATCGGCCGCGGCCACCCGGTCGATCCGGTTCTTCGGAGCATCGCCGTTGGCTTCCTTGCGGGCCTGCCACCCGTACATGACGAGGGCCAGCACCGCGAACAGCCACCATTGCACGGCGTAGCCGCCGTTCTGCCAGGAGTCCTCGTGGTCGATCGGGATCGCCGAGAAGCCCTGCGCCGGCTCACTCTGCAGGACATAGGCCCCGTACAGGGGATAGGGGATCTTCGCGGCGAGCCGCGGGAGGGAGACCCGGCGCGTGTCGAGCCGGCCGTCGCGCTCGATCACGTCGGACGGGCGGCTCTCGGTGAGGTGGAGCTGGCCGACCACGGTGACCTCGCCCGTGGGGGCGGGCTTGGAGAGCGGCCCGGACAGCGCGTCGCCGCTCGCGGGCGGGACCCAGCCGCGGTCGACGAGGACCGCCGTGCCGTCAGCGAGGACGAGCGGGGTGAGGATCTCGAAGCCGACGTTGCCGTCGACCGTGCGGCCGCGGGCCTGCACCTCGTGCGCGGGGTCGTAACGCCCGGTGACCGTGATCTTCGTCCAGGCCCGGGACTTGCCCGGGGACGCGCCCGCCTGCCCCGGCGCGGCCGGCTTGGCCAGCACCGACGTCATCGGCACGGCCGGGCTCGAGTCCGCGGCGTCGATCCGATCGTTGATCTCGCTGCGCTCGTGGTACCGATGGAGCTGCCAGTTGCCGAGGAACACCATGACCACCGAGGCGGCCACGGTCAGCGCCAGGGCGCCCAGCCAGCGCGGGGTCAGCAGGAACCGGTACACGCACCGAGGCTACCCCTGCTGCCGACGGCCCCCCGCGCCCGGCGGGTAGGGTGCGAATTCTTACCGATCACGAGGGAGCCACCGATGTCCACCCAACCCCGCCTGGTGGTGAGCGCGCCCTCGTCCGGGCACGGCAAGACCGCCGTCGCGGTGGGCCTGCTGGCTGCGGCCGCGGCGCGTGGCGTTCCCGCGGCCGGGTTCAAGGTCGGCCCCGATCACACCGACGCCGCCTATCTGGGCCTCGCTGCCGGCCGCCCCGGCCGCAACCTCGATCCGCGCCTGGTCGGCTCGCAGCGGATCGCGCCGCTCTTCGCGCACGGTGCCACGGGCAGCCAGCTGTCGGTCATCGAGGGCGCGATGGGCCTGTTCGACAGCCTGACGGGCCAGCCCGAGCTCGACGGTACGGCCGCCGTGGCCGCCGCGCTCCGCGCCCCCGTGCTGCTCGTGGTCGACGTGGCCGCGATGGGGCACTCGCTGGCGGCGCTGGTGCACGGCTTCCGGATGTTCGACGAGATGGTGCACCTCGGCGGCGTCGTGCTCAACCGCGTTGCGTCGCCCCGGCACGAGGAGATGTTGCGCACAGCGCTCGACGACATCGGCATGCCGGTGCTGGGTGCCCTGCGCCGCGGTGACCTTCCCGCCGTGCTCCCGGCGCGCGGGCAGGGCCCCGTGCCGGTGGCGCACCGCACGGTCGAGGCCGCCCGGGCCGTACGCCGATTGGGTGAAGCCGTCGCCGGCGCGCTCGATCTCGACCGCATCATGGCCCTGGCGGGCACCGCGCCGGCCGTGCCCGCGGCGCCGTGGAGCCCGGCCGACGCGCTCGAGGGCCCCGACCTGCCGCTGCAGCGCCCGGTGATCGCGCTGGCCGGCGGGCCCGGCGCCCCGTACACCTATGTCGAGACGGCCGAGCTGCTCACGGCGGCCGGCGCGGACGTCGCGGTGTTCGACCCGCTGCGTGACGAGGCGCTCCCGCCGGGCACGCGCGGCCTGATGATCGGCGCCGGCTTGCCCGAGGGGTACGCCGAGGAGCTCTCCGCCAACCGCCGGCTCTGCGCCGCCGTGGCCCAGCTCGCGCACGAGGGCGGCCCGATCATCGCCGAGGGCGTGGGGCTGCCGTGGCTGACCCGCGACTTCGACGGCCGGCCGATGTGCGGCGTGATCGACGCCACGGCCACGACCGGCACCCAGACGGTCGCGGGCTACCGCGAGGCGACCGCCCCGTCGACGAACCCGCTCGCCCCGGCCGGCGCCCGCATCACCGGCTACAAGCAGCACCGCGCGATCGTGTCCCCGCGTGCCGGTCACGTTCCGGCGTGGACGTGGTCGGGCGGCAACCCGGAGGGCTTCGTCTGGCGCCAGGTGCACGCCTCTCAGCTCGGCCTGCACTGGGCCGGCGCCCCCGAGATCGCCCGGCGGGTCGTCGCGGCGGCGGTGGCGGGCACGATCGGCTCGGCGTCGGCCGTGCTCGGCTCGGCGTCGGCGGCCGGCACGCTCGGCTCGGCGTCGGCCGCGACCACGCAGACGCTCAGCCCGGCCCCGGTCGACGTGACCAACGTCGCGCACGCCGCGTCGCAGAGTCCCGGCCAGCAGCAGTACGCGCCCGTTCAGAACGCCCCCGGGCACGCCACGGTTCCGCTGAGCGGTGCGCAGGCCGCCGTGCCGAGCCAGGCGAGCGGTCCGGCGCGGCCGAGCCCGGCCAGTGGTCCGGCGTGGCCGAGCGGTCCCCAGGGGAATGCGGCAGGCGCTCCGGAGGCGATCTCACCGGCCGCCGGATCGGCCCGCGTGCCGGGTGCGGCGTCGCATGACGGGCCCGCCGGTGTGGCGAGCGTCCCGGCCTCCGGCCCGGCGTCCGGTCCGAGCACTTTCCCGGCGTCCGGCCCAAGCACGTTCCCGGCGTCCGGCCCGAGCACTCTGCCGGCGTCCGGCCCGGGTGCCTTCCCGGCGTCAGGCGCCCCCGGACCGGCGAGCTTCGCGCCGCATCCCGGCCCGGTGGGCGATCAGGACGAGGCCACTTTGTCGCTCTCCGCCGGCCACCACCAGCAGCCGGGCTGAGAGCGGATCTCCGGGGGCGCTTTTTGTCGGTGGGTGGTCGTACGGTGAGGGGACCGCGAGGAGGGAGACCCACCGTGGCCGATCGTGTGCCGCTCGACTTCGACCCGCCGGTGCGCCGGATCCGGGGCCTGCTGCTGGGCCTCACGGACGAGCATCTCACCGCGCCGACGCCCTGCCCCGCGTGGAGCGTCGGCGATCTGCTCGCCCACCTCCTCGGCCTGAGCTGGGCCTTCAGCCAGGGCGCCCGGAAACGCACCGATCCCGGCACCGACGGCCCGCCACCGCAGCCCTCCGCCGCCGACCTGCCCGCGCACTGGCGGGTGCGGCTGCCCGAGATGCTCGTCGACCTGTCCAACGCCTGGAAGGTGCCGGCCGCCTGGGAGGGCACGACCACGGTCGGCGGGGTCACCCTGCCCGCGGCGGCCATGGGCACCTTCGCGGTCAACGAGCTGACGATGCACGGCTGGGACCTCGCCCGCGCCACCGGTCAGGAATACGCCGCCGACCCGCGGCTGCTCGAGCATCTCGTCGAGTTCCTGTCGCAGCAGCCCGAGCAGGGCAGCCCCGGCCTCTTCGGCCCCCGCGTGGCGACCGGCGACGAGGCGTCGCTGCTCGAGCAGGCCGTCGCCCTGGCCGGCCGCGACCCGCACTGGCGCCCGACCACGTCCGCCCACTGAGCCCGGCGGAGCGGCGCGCGCAACGGACCGGGCCCCGGTCGCAACGACCAGGGCCCGGGTGGAGAGGAGAAGCACAGGCGTGATCAGCCGTGCACCATCTCGTCCGACGGCGGCGTGAACTTCGCCTTGGGCCGGCCCTTCAAGGCGTCCCGCAGCGTCTCCGCCACCGTGAATTTCGAGATCGCGCCCCGGCTCGTCCCCACCTTGTTCTCGGGGTTGTCCGGGTCGGCGACGAAGGCGGCCGCCGCCAGCTGGGGTGTGAAGCCGATGAACCAGGCGCTCCGGTTGCTGTCCGTGGTTCCGCTCTTCCCCGCCACCGGCCGCCGCATCGTGGCGTGGACCATCGGCGACGTCTCCCAGCCGCCGCAGCTGCCGCGGGCCGCGCCGTAGCCGGTCACGCAGCGGGCGGCGTCCGTGGCGGCCCGCGCGACTTCCACGGACACGGCCTGGTGGCAGCGCGGCCCGGCGACCTTCTTGTTCTCGTACGTCAGGCTGGCCCCGTCCCGCGTGTTGATGACCTGGACCGGGATCGGCTCGCAGTACTTGCCCTCGGCGCCGAGGGTGGCGACGACGTTCGCCATCTCGACGGGCGTGGCCGCGCTGACGCCCAGGGTGAAGGCGCCCCAGCCCTTGGCGCGGTCCGGCGCGGAGAGCTCCTTGTCGACCGTCGTACGCCACTTGAGCCCGAGCCGCTCGGCCATGCGCACCGCCTTCTGGGCGCCGACCTTCTGCTCCAGCTGGACGAAGTACGTGTTGACCGACTTCCCGAAGCCGCTCCACATGGTCTGGTTCCCGGTCATCGACTTGCTGGAGTTCTTCGGGCACCAGCGGATGCCGCACGCGGCGGGCCCCGGCTCGACGATGTACTTGGAGACGAATTGCGGCGGCGCGTAGTAGGACGTCGTGAGCGGCATGCCGTCCTCGAGCGCCGCCAGCATCGTGAAGATCTTGAAGGTGGACCCGGCCTGGTAGCCCGCCATGTCGCCGCCGCCCAGCAGCGGGTTGACCGTGTTGGGGTAGTTGCCGAGGATGTCGCCGCGCTTGCGCCGGTCGCTGTGCTCGCCGTTGTTCTTCTGGTCGAGGGAGTAGCGGCGGTTGACGGCCATGGCGCGGATCCGCCCGCTGCCGGGCTCGATGACGACCTCGCCGTGGGCGTAGACGCTCTTGCGCTTCTCCTTGTCCAGCACGTGTTCCATGGCGCTGGCCTGGATCTGGGGGTCGATCGTGGTGACGACCTTGTAGCCGCCGCGGCGCAGGTTCTCCAGGCGCTCCTGGGCGTTGGCGCCGAAGGCCGGCTGCTCCATCCACCAGTTGCGCAGGTAGTCGCAGAAGAAGCCCCAGTCGTTGTGCTTCTTCGGCACCGAGACGCAGTCGTTGGGCGGCGTCGTGAGGTTCAGCTTGATCTTGGTGCGCTGCGCGGCCCGGCCCTGCGCCGCCGTGATCGAGCCCATCTTGACCATCTGGTCGATCACGTAGTTGCGGCGCTCGGTCGCCTCGCGCTGGTTGTGCACCGCCGGGTCGTACGCGGAAGGGGCCTTGACCAGCCCGGCCAGCAGCGCCGCCTCGGTCAGCGTCAGCTGCTTCGGCGTCTTGGAGAAGAAGACCTCCGACGCGGCGAAGATCCCGTACGCCCGGTGCCCGAAGTACGCCGAGTTGAGGTAGCGCTCGAGAATCTCCTGTTTCGACACCCGCTTCTCGAGCTCTATGGCGAGCCGCATCTCCCGGAGCTTGCGCGCTGTCGTCTGCTCGGTGGCCTCGAGGGCCTCCTTGGGCGTGCGCGCGCCGTCGCGCAGGGCCATCCGGACGTACTGCATGGTCAGCGTGGACGCACCCTGCGAGACGCCCCCGGCCTGCTGGTTGGCGACGAAGGCCCGGGCGACGCCCTTGGCGTCCACGCCGTTGTGCTCGTAGAAGCGGGTGTCCTCGGACGCGACGATCGCCTGCGTGACGTACGGCGACATGTCCGCCAGGTCGGTCGGCTTGCGATGCTCCTCGTAGAACATCGTGAGCAGCGTCTTGCCGTCGTTGGCGTAGACGTAGGTGGACTGCGCGTTGGGCACCACCGTCAGCTGCTCGGGCATGTTGGCGAGCGCGTCCGCCCCCGTCTTGGCGCCGACGCCGGCCAGGGCGACGAGCGGGAAGATCAGACCAGCCACGATGACCCCGGAGACGAGGCCGGCGCGGATGAGGGGGGAGATGGTCTTCGTCACCTCTCGAAGGTATGACAAATCGGGCAGTGCGGCCCTGGCCACGGTGAAAAAAGCTCGTCAGTCATGCTGGGCCCGTGGAGATGGATCTGCACCACCACGGCGACGCGGAGGTGGCACCGGGGCTGGTCGACCTGGCCGTGAACGTCCGCCGTCAGCCGATGCCGCCCTGGCTCGCCGGCCCGATCGCCGCGACGCTCACCGAGCTGGCCGCCTATCCGGACGCGACCGCGGCCACCCGCGCGGTGCAGGCCCGGCACGGTCGCGGCGACGGCGAGGTGCTGCTCACCGCGGGCGCCGCCCAAGCCTTCGTCTTGATCGCGCAGACAATCAGACGGCGGGCGGTTGTGGTGCATCCGCAGTTCACCGAGCCTGAGGCCGCATTGCGCAACGCGGGTCACGAGGTCGAGCGGGTGCTGCTGCGCGAGGAGGACGGCTTCCGGCTGGATGCCGCGCTCGTGCCCGAGGAGGCCGATCTCGTCTTCGTCGGCAACCCGACCAACCCGACGTCGGTGCTGCACCCGGCGGCCGAGGTGGCGAAGCTCGCCCGCCCCGGCCGGGTGCTCGTGGTCGACGAGGCGTTCGCGGACACGACGTTCCGCCCCGGGATCGATCACGAGCCCGAGTCGCTCGCCGGTCGCCGCGACCTGCCCGGCCTGCTCGTCCTCCGCAGCCTGACCAAGACCTGGGGCCTGGCGGGCCTCCGGATCGGCTACGTGCTGGGTGCCCCGGAGCTGATCGCGCAGCTCGCGAAGGCGCAGCCCCTCTGGGCCGTCTCGACTCCCGCCCTGGCCGCCGCCGAGGCCTGTGCGGGCCCGCAAGGGGTCGCCGCCGAGCGGGCGATCGCCGAGGAGCTGGCCGCCGAGCGCCGGCACCTGGTCGATGCGCTGAAAGAAGTGCCGGAGATCACCATCGCGGGCGAGCCGGCCTCCGCGTTCGTCACCATCAAAATCCAAAAAGCTTCCGAGGTACGTAGTGAGCTGCGCAAACGTGGCTACGCGGTGCGCCGTGGCGACACGTTCCCGGGGCTGGGCGCCGATTGGCTGCGCGTGGCCGTGCGCGACACTGCCACTACCGACGCGTTCGTGGATACGTTGAGAGCTGTTCTGAAGGAGTTCCAGTGACACCCCTCGAGTCGACGCTCGCGGCCGTGGCGCCCGCCGATGAGCAGGCCATGACCGCCGCCCGGGAGCTGCAGGACCGCCTGACCAAGCCGGCCGGCTCGCTGGGGGCGCTCGAGGAGCTGTCCGTGCGCCTGGCGGGCCTGGCCGGGGTCTGCCCGCCGCCGCTGCCCGAGCCGGCCGCGATCGCCGTGTTCGCGGGGGACCACGGTGTGCACGCCACCGGCGTCACCCCGTGGCCGCAGGAGGTCACGGCGCAGATGGTCGCGAACTTCGTGGCCGGCGGCGCCGTGGTCAACGCCCTCGCCCGCCAGATGGGCGCCTCGATCATGGTCGTCGACGTCGGCGTCGGCATCCCGCTGCACGGCGGCGACACGCTGCTCGACGCGAACATCCGGCGCGGCACCCGTAACCTCGCCGTCGAGCCCGCGATGACCCAGGCCGAGGCCGAGGCCGCGCTGGAGGTCGGCATCTCGGTCGCCGCCGCGCTCGTCGAGGGCGGCGCGAAGTGCCTCGTGACCGGCGACATGGGCATCGCCAACACCACGCCCGCGGCCGCGCTCATCGCCGCCTTCACCGGGGCGACCCCGGCGGCGGTCACCGGACGCGGGACGGGCATCGACGACGACACGTACGCCCGGAAGGTCGACGTCGTCACGCAGGCCCTCGATCTGCACCGTCCCGACCCCGCCCAGCCGCTCGCGACGCTGGCCGCCGTCGGCGGTCTGGAGCACGCCGCCCTCGCCGGGTTCATCCTCGGCGCGGCCGCCCGCCGGGTGCCGGTCGTGGTGGACGGCGTCATCGCGGCCTCGGCAGCGCTCGTGGCGGCCGCGTTCGCCCCGGACGCCGTGGCCGCCATGGTCGCCGGGCACCGCTCGGCCGAGCCGGGCGCGACCGTCGCCCTCGACCACCTCGGCCTCACTCCGCTGCTCGACCTCGGCATGCGCCTGGGCGAGGGCTCGGGCGCCGTGCTCGCGCTGCCGATCGTCTCCGGCGCCGTGCGCGTCCTCCGCGAGGTCTCGACCTTCGACACGGCAGGGGTCACCGAGAAGTGAGCAACCTCTACCCCCTGGCGCTCAAGCTCGACGGCCGGCGCGTCCTCATGGTCGGTGGGGGAGCGGTCGCCACCCGGCGCCTCCCCGCCCTGCTCGCGGCCGGCGCGGACGTGCACGTCGTCTCCCCGGAGTTGACGCCGGCTCTGCACGCTTACGTGGAGAGTGGCCGCATCACCTGGACGGCGCGGCGCTTCGAGCCCGCCGACGTGGCCGGCGCCTGGCTGATCCAGGTGGCGGTCGATGACGTCGAGGCCGCGGAACAAATCAGCGTTGAAGCCGATAAGAGCGGCACTTTCTGTGTCCGGGCCGACGACCGGCACGCCGCCACGGCGTGGACACCCGCGGTGGCCCGCCGGGATGACATCACAGTCGCGGTGACCGACAGTGGTGATCGCCGTCGCGCGATGGCGGTGCGCGATGCCATCTCGACGGCGCTGGAGACCGCCACGGCCGAGGCCGCGGACATCAAGGGCACGGTCGCGCTCGTGGGCAGCGGGCCGGGCGACCCCGAGCTGATCACGGTCAAGGGACGCCGCCTGCTCGCCCTGGCCGACGTGGTGGTCGCCGATCGGCTCGTCCCGGGCATGCTCCTCGACGAGTTGCGCGAGGACGTCGAGCTGGTCGACGCGTCCAAGATCCCGTACGGCCCCTCGGTCGCCCAGGAGGAGATCAACCGCGTCCTCGTCGACCGCGCACGAGCCGGGAAGTTCGTGGTGCGGCTCAAGGGCGGCGACCCCTTCGTCTTCGGCCGGGGCGGGGAGGAGGTCGTGGCGTGCACGCGGGCCGGCGTACCCGTCCTGGTGGTCCCGGGGGTGACCAGCTCGATCGCCGCGCCGGCGCTGGCGGGCATCCCGGTGACCCACCGCGGCGTCGCCCACGAGTTCACCGTCGTCTCCGGGCACGTGCCGCCGGAGAGCGAGCTGTCCCTGGTCGACTGGTCCGCGCTGGCCCGCGCCCGGGGCACCCTGGTGATCCTGATGGGCCTCAAGAACCTGCCGAAGATCGCCGAGCGTCTCGTGGCCGACGGCAAGTCCGCCGGCACGCCCGCCGCCGTGGTCCAGGAGGGCTCGACATCCACCCAGCGGGTCCTGCGCAGCACTCTGGGCGAGGTGGCCGGAGCAGTCGCCGAGGCGGGCATCCGGCCCCCGGCCGTCGTGGTCCTGGGCGACGTCGTGAACGAACTGGGGTAGTGACGCAGGGGAATGGGTAGCTCACTCACATGAGTGAGCGACCGCACATGACATTGGCCGGAGTGGTGCTGGACTCGCCGGACGCCCGGGAGCTCGCGGCGTTCTACCAGCGGCTGCTGGGCTGGAGCGTCGTCCAGGACGAGCCGGAGTGGGTCAAGCTGGGCGCCCCGGACGGCGGGCCGGGGCTGTCCTTCCAGACCGAGGAGCGCTACGTGCGCCCGGTGTGGCCGGCGGGCCCCGGCGACCCGCAGATGAGCGTGCATCTCGACATCCACGTGACCGACCTGGACGAGGCCGGCGCGCACGCCGAGAAGGCCGGGGCCACCCAGGCCGACTACCAGCCGCAGGAGGACGTCCGGGTCTATCTCGACCCGGCCGGCCATCCGTTCTGTCTATTCCTCTGAGTCCGCGTCCGGTGAGCCCGCGTCCGGCCCGTCGTCCGGCACACCGAGCTCGTCGAGGAAGGTGCGGGCCCACAGCGCCACGTCGTGGGTCCGCAGGTGCCGCTGCATGACCCGCATGCGGCGCTTGAGCTCGGCCGGCTCGGCGGCCACCGCGCGCAGCAGCGCGTCCTTGACGCCGTCGGGGTCGTGCGGGTTGCACAGGAACGCCTGGCGCAGCTCGGTGGCGGCCCCGGCGAACTCGCTGAGCACCAGCGCGCCGCCCCGGTCGCCGCGGCAGGCGACATATTCCTTGGCGACGAGGTTCATGCCGTCGCGCAGCGGGGTCACCATCATGACGTCGGCCGCCACGTAGAGGGCGGCGAGCTCCTGCTTGCTCATCGACTGGTGCAGGTAGTGCACGGCGGGCATGCCGACCTTGCCGAACTCGCCGTTGATCCGGCCGACCTCGCGCTCGACCTTGACCCGCAGCGTCTGGTAGTGCTCGACGCGCTCCCGGCTGGGCGTGGCGACCTGCACCATCACCGCGTCGGGGACCTTGAGCTTGCCGTCGGCCAGCAGCTCGCGGAAGGCCTTGAGCCGCAGCTCGATGCCCTTGGTGTAGTCGAGGCGGTCGACGCCGAGCACGATCGTCTCGGGGTCGCCCAGCTCGGCGCGGATCTCCTTGGCCCGGGCCTGCACCTTGGGGTCGGCGGCGAGCTGCTCCATGTCCTTGGTGTCGATGCTGATCGGGAAGGCGCCGGCCTTGACGCTGCGCCCGTCCACCTTGATCGACTGGCCCTCGTAGCGCAGGCCGAGCAAGTGCCGGGCCAGCCGGACGAAATTCTGCGCCGCGAGCCGCTGCTGGAAGCCGACCAGGTCCGCGCCGAGCAGGCCGCGCAGGATCTCCGCGCGGAACGGCATCTGCATGAAGAGCTCGATGGGCGGGAACGGGATGTGCAGGAAGAAGCCGATCCGCAGGTCGGGCCGCATCTCGCGGAGCATCGCCGGCACCAGCTGGAGCTGGTAGTCCTGCACCCAGACCGTCGCGCCCTCGGCCGCCACCTCGGCGGCCGCCTGGGCGAAGCGCTGGTTGACCACCCTGTACGCCTCGCGCCAGCGCCGCTTGTAGACGGGCGTCTCGACGGCGTCGTGATAGAGCGGCCAGATGGTCGCGTTGGACTGGCCCTCGTAGTAGCGCTCGAGCTCCTCGGCGCTGAGCGGCACGGGATGGATGTGGATGCCCTCGAGCTCGAAGGGATCCGGCGCGTCGCCGTCCCCACCGGCCCAGCCGATCCACGTGCCCCGGTGCTCGACGAGCACGGGGTGGAGCGCGGTGACCAGGCCACCGGGACTCGGGCGCCACTGCCGCTCGCCGTCGACGACGATCTCGTCCACGGGCAAGCGGTTGGCGACAACGACGAAGGAACTTCGATCGGCCACGCTGAGAGCACCTCCGGGTCGTACTGGTTCCCCGCTGCCGAGCCTACTGTTCGTGAGCAGCCGGGTCTTGCCGTGGCCTGTCATCCTTGGCCGGTGAGTCTGTCGGTCGATCATTCCCCGCCGCGGCGGCCGCTCTTCTTCCCTGTGGTCATCGCCACCGTTTTCCTCGCCATCATCGGCATGTCGGCGGGGCTGGCGCTGGGCACCCGGCACGAGCGTGCCCAGCAATCGGCCGATCAACCCACCGAGCCGGTGGTGCCCGTGGCGCCCAGCGCGACCTCGGGGTCGGGCCCGAGCGCGATCAGGTGCCCGGACGAGATGGAGCAGACCGCGCGGGCGAAGGGCTACAGCACTCCGCTCGAGCAGGTCATGCGGGTACGCGCGGCCGACACCGGCACCACGGTCTGGATCTGCTCCGACGCGAAGGGCGGCCTCTACTACCAATCGAACAAGGGCGGGTACGAGGCCACGTGGATCGAGGGCGAGACGGCCCTGTTCCTGCCCAAGGTCAAGAAGAAGGGCGACACGTACGTCGGCATCGCGCCGGACGGCAACGTCTTCACCGTCAGCCCCACTGAGCTGCGGATCGCCTTTGCCAGCGGCCGCGAGGACGAGGTTCACTCCGTCGACGAGGAGTGAGCCGGGCGGGGAATCCTTGCGTACCGGGCGGGGTTCTTGTAGGGAGCGGTGAGCGACCTGGAAAGATTGGCCTCCCGTTCCGGCACCGGAAACCACGATCACGGAGGTAGGCCGCACTGTGGCCCAGTTCATCTACACCCTGGAGAAGGCGCGCAAGGCGCACGGCGACAAGGTCGTGCTCGACAATGTGACGCTGAACTTCCTGCCCGGGGTCAAGATCGGTGTGGTCGGCCCGAACGGCGCCGGTAAGTCCACGCTGTTGAAGATCATGGCGGGCGTCGAGCACGTCAGCAACGGCGAGGCCCGGCTCATGCCCGGCTACAGCGTCGGCATGCTGGCGCAGGAGCCCCCGCTCAACGACTCGAAGACGGTCCTCGGCAACATCGAGGAGGCCGTCGCGGAGACCAAGACCAAGCTCGACCGCTTCAACGCGATCGCCGAGCAGATGGCCACGGACTACAGCGACGAGCTCATGGAGGAGATGGGCAAGCTCCAGGAGGAGCTCGACAACGCGAACGCGTGGGACCTCGACTCCCAGCTCGAGCTGGCCATGGACGCGCTGCGCTGCCCGCCGCCGGACGCCGACGTCACCCAGCTCTCCGGGGGTGAGCGCCGCCGCGTCGCGCTGTGCAAGCTGCTGCTCGAGGCGCCCGACCTGCTGCTGCTCGACGAGCCCACCAACCACCTGGACGCCGAGAGCGTGCACTGGCTGGAGCAGCACCTCGCCAAGTACGCCGGCACCGTCATCGCCATCACGCACGACCGCTACTTCCTCGACAACGTCGCGACCTGGATCTTGGAGCTGGACCGCGGGCGCACGTACCCGTACGAGGGCAACTACTCGACCTACCTCGACAAGAAGGCACAGCGTCTCGCCGTCGAGGGCCGCAAGGACGCCAAGCTCAAGCGGCGCCTCGACGAGGAGCTGCAGTGGGTGCGCTCCAACGCCAAGGCGCGCCAGACCAAGAGCAAGGCCCGCCTCGACCGCTACGAGGAGATGGCCACCGAGGCGGAGAAGACGCGCAAGCTCGACTTCGAGGAGATCCAGATCCCGCCGGGCCCGCGCCTGGGCAACACGGTCATCGAGACCAAGGACCTGGTCAAGGGCTTCGACGGGCGTACGCTCATCGACCACCTGTCGTTCTCGCTGCCGCGCAACGGCATCGTGGGCATCATCGGCCCGAACGGCGTCGGCAAGACCACGCTGTTCAAGACCATTGTCGGGCTGGAGAAGCCGGACGAGGGCACGGTGCGCATCGGTGAGACCGTGCAGCTGTCGTACGTCGACCAGAACCGCTCCGGTCTCGAGGGCGACAAGACGGTGTGGGAGGTCGTCTCGGACGGTCTCGACCACCTGATGGTCGGCAAGGTCGAGATGCCGTCCCGCGCCTACGTGGCGGCGTTCGGCTTCAAGGGCCCGGACCAGCAGAAGCCGGTCAAGGTGCTCTCCGGTGGCGAGCGCAACCGGCTCAACCTCGCGATGACGCTGAAGATCGGCGGCAACGTGATCCTGCTCGACGAGCCGACCAACGACCTCGACGTCGAGACCCTGGGCAGCCTGGAGAACGCGCTGCTCGACTTCCCGGGCTGCGCCGTGGTCATCTCCCACGACCGGATGTTCCTCGACCGGGTCGCCACCCACATGCTCGCGTGGGAGGGCACCGACGAGGACCCCGACAAGTGGTTCTGGTTCGAGGGCAACTTCGACGCGTACGAGAAGAACAAGATCGACCGGCTCGGCGCCGAGGCCGCCCGCCCGCACCGGGTGACCTACCGCAAGCTGACTCGTGACTGAGTTCACCCGCAGCGGAAAACCGAAAGATACCTAGTGCCTGATCGTTTTATCTACGACGTGGCCGTGCGCTGGTCCGACATGGACGCGTACGGCCACGTCAACAACGCGCGCTTCCTCACGCTCTACGAGGAGGCGCGCGTCGCCATGTTCTTCACCGGGGCCCGGGCGCAGGGGTTCACCTCGTTCGAGGAGGGCATCGTCATCTCCCGGCACGAGATCGACTATCTGCGTCCGGTGGACTACGGCGAGCCGGTGCGCATCGAGCTGTGGATCTCCCAGTTGCGGGCGGCGGCGTTCACCGTCTCCTACGAGCTCTTCGACGGTGAGGTGCTGGCGAGCCGGGCCAAGTCGGTGTGCGTGCCGTACAACCTCGCCGAGGGCCACCCGCGCCGGTTGACTCCGCAGGAGCGTGAGTTCCTGGCTCCGTACCTGGAAGTCTGAGCAGTGACCGACCACGGCATCGAGGGAGTCGCGGACGCCGGGGCGTTCCTGGCCCGGCTGCGGCGGCTCGACCCCTCCCTTCCCGTACGCCTGCGTTCCGGCAAGGGCCGGGTGGCGCTCTGGGCCCGCCTGCCCTGGGGCGTCCTGGTGACTCGCGAGGTCGCCGGCGCCGGGCCGGGCGACGCCACCGTGTCCGCGGCCGAGCTGTTGTCCGCGCTGGCCGCCGGCCGCACCGAGTTGCCCGCCCGCCGGGACGCCGCGTGGCGCTGGCCGTTGCCGCCGGCCGGGGTGCGGGTCGTCGAGTCCGTGGCCGCCGCCGAGCTGGCCCGCCTGGCGGAGGCCGCCGCGGGGACGTTGCGCGAGGTGTCCGAGGGCGGGCTCGCGGGCCGATCGGTCGGTCAGCGCGCCGTCCGCGACGCGCTCCTCGATCACGTTGCGTTGGTGGTCACTCCGGCCGAGGGCGGGCCGGTCGAGGTGTCGCAACGGCTCGTCCAGGCGATCTCCCGCATGGGTTTCCTGGGGCCGGCGGGAGCGGACGGACCGGGCGCCCGCGTGTGCGTCGCGGGACGCTGGGTGGGAATTTCTGCACCATATGGAGTCGCCTGGCTACAGCCGGTCCAAGAATTGACCGTTATGCCTGTAGGGGGTCACCCGAAAGGGTGATGCCGCCTCGGTCGACCGGTCGCGCCCACCCTTTGAGGGGCTGACCTTCGCGACCCTTCCGGGTACCGTCGCCGACGGGTCCACCGCTACGTCCGGCGGTTGACCTGCTGGGGAGTGAGGTGCACAACGATGCCGTGGTGGTCATGGCGTCCCGGATCGTCCGGAGACAACGAACCCGAGAACGGCGGCGAGGTCGCGCTGCAGAGCAGCGTCCGCGTCGGCGTGCCTACGCAGCGTGAACCCGAGCGCTTGTCGGTTTCCTCCGCCGGCCTGTCCTCGGCCGACGAGCCCGAGCAGGTGGCCCCGGTCGACCTGACCCGGATCGGCAAGGCCCTCGACCTGCTCGACATCCGCTTCCTCGCCGACGGCGGCGGGAGCCTGCTGGCCATGTGGGAACGGCACGCGGTGCTGTTCACCCTCGAGGGGCCCGACGACGAGATCCTGGTGATGCGCGCCCGCCCGCACGCCACGGTCCCGCCCGACTGGGCCGACCGCGCCTACCGCGTGGTCAACGAGTGGAACCACACGCGCCGCTTCTGCAAGGCCTACATCGGCGACCCGACCGAGCGTGGGCAGCTCCCGATCTATGCAGAGCTCCAGGTGCCGCTGGCCTCGGGCGCGCACGACGCCCTGCTGGCCGAGATGCTCGACTGCGGCGCCGCGGTCGCCACCTCGTTCGTCGACTGGCTCCACGACGAAGGCGCTCTGTTGTAACGAGTTAACTCGCTTCGCTCGTCGGCGGGATCGCCCCCTTGAGCCAATGAGTCAGGCCCGGTTTTCCGACGTTCGCAAACTGCGCGAACGCCGGAAAACCGGGCCTGACTCATTGCCGGGCGATCCCGGAAGATCAAAAACCGCGGCGGGGTCAGTTCAACGGGAACATGCCTACGCGGCCGTGGTACTCCTTGCCCAGCTCGTCCGTGTCGGAGCCGACGATCAGGCCACCGGGCACGACGAGGAACGAGCGGACGCCGACGCCCCGCTTGCGCGACGGGTTCCAGGAGAGCGCGCGACCCGTCGCCGGGCTGACCGCGCCGATGCCGACCCGGGCGACCGCACCGGGCCCGGGGCCCCGGGCGTCGCTGCCGTGCGGGTTGTCCAGGTAACGCTGGTGCCCGCCGACGTAGACCGCGCTGCCCGTGACGGCCACCGCGTAGAGCGAGTCGCCGCCGGTGCGCTGCACCCACGTCGGGTTGTGCCGGCCCCCGCCGCCGGTCTCGAAGCGCGCCGCCGAGTCGCACAGCTTCACGGGGGAGGAGGCCCGCCCGGTTGCCGCCACCACGAAGTACGCGCCGTCCGGCGAGAACTTGACCTGCCGCAGGTACGTGTCGAAGCCCTTCATGCACTCCGCCTCATACGCGTCGGTGTACCAGCTCATCAGTGTCGCCGAGCCGCCCGACACGTCGTACATGGCGATCTGCGTGCGGGGTGCCGTGCCGGCCCGCCGGATGGCGCCCACCGCGACGAGACGCGAGCCGTCCGGGGTGATGTCGAAGTGCTCCACGCGGGCGCGGGCGAGGCCCGGGGCGGACAGCCGGGCGTCGAAGCCGGTGTCCACGGCGCCTGTCGCGGCGTTCATGCGGGCCAGGGCGGTGCGCCTGACGCCGCCGATGGACGAGAACGTGCCGCCGGCGTAGAGGCGGGTGCCGCGTACGCTCAGGGCCCGGACGTCGCCGAAGGCGATCTTCGCCCCGAAGGACGAGACCCGAGCGCCGTCGTCGACCGAGACGCGCGCGATGCCCCGCTGGGCGGCGCCGTTGACCGTCTTGAAAGCGCCGCCGAGATAGACCGTGTCGTTCGCGCCGGTCGCGAGGGTGTAGACCGCGGCGTCCACGGTGGGCGCGAAGGAGCGGACGGCGCCGTCGCGGAGGCCGTACGCGAAGATGTTCTTGCGCTCGTAGGTGTGCTTGCGCGAGCTGTCCTGGACCTTGGTGAAGGTGCCGCCGACCACGACCGTGTCCCCGACGACGGCGAGCGCCCACACCGTCCCGTCCAGCACGTGCGGCGTGAAGTCGACCGGGTCGGCCGAGACGATCCGCGGCTGGTAGGGGTCCGCTGCGGCGGGTGTCGCGCCGCCGAGCGGGACGCAAAGCAGGGCGGCGCCGAGGGCGGCGGTGAGCAGGCGGGGTCGCATCGGAGCGGCTCCTGGGGTCGGGGCACGGGTCACCCGATCAACGAGCGGGCGGGCCCCCGGGATGCGCGTCCATGCTGTTCACCATGAAGTAGGCGGCGCGCTCCAGATAGTCCCAGAGCACCGTGTGCTGCTCGGCCGGCAGCTCGAGCGAGTCGACCGCCGCGCGCATGTGCAGCAGCCAGGCGTCGCGGGCCGCGGCGTCGACCACGAAGGGCGCGTGCCGCATGCGCAGCCGGGGGTGGCCGCGGGTGGCCTGATAGGTGCTCGGGCCGCCCCAATATTGCATGAGGAAGAGCGTGAGCCGGTCGGCGGCGGGCCCGAGATCCTCCTCGGGGTACATCGGCCGGAGGATCGGATCCCCGGCGACGCCCTCGTAGAACTTGTCGACGAGCTTGCGGAAGGTGGGCTCGCCGCCCACCGCTTCGTAGAAGCTGACCTCGCTCACGCTTCCAGTCTGCCAGCCGCGGTGCGCCGGCCCGGGGCCGGTGTGATGTGCGTTGCGCTCATGTCCGGCCCGCTGTGCCGCGGCCGATAACCCTCGGCCCCGGTCTGGCGGTGGTCACCCAGATTTTCCGGTACGCCGTGAGCGGGCCGCCGCCGCGTCATCGGCGGCTCCTCCGCCCGGGGCGCCGGGGCCCGCTCGGTGGACTCCGGCGGCTCGGGCGCCGCGTGCTTGCCGTGCTCGGGGGTGCCCGTGACGGCCGGCACCTTGATCCGGTGCGACTGCCGGGCGGCGAGCGTCACCATGAGCACCAGACCGGCGAGGCTCCACAGCCCGACGACGACCGGGATCGACGAGTATTGCGCGAGCACACCGGTGGCCGCGACGGCGCCGCCCTGGGTCAGCTGCGTGCCGCCGGCCATCACGCCGAAGGCCCGGGCCCGGTAACCGTGCGGCAGGGCCAGCACGAAAGCGCCGTTGAGCGTGGGGAGCAGCATGCCCTGCGCGAGGCCGGAGCCGGCGACGAGGACGGCCACGGCGACGGCGTTGGGGGCGAAGGCGGTCAGGGCCAGGCAGAGCGGCGCCAGCACGGCCAGCGGGCGGACCAGCCGCTGCTTGGTCTCCGCGGAGCCCATCCGGCCGACCATGATGCCGCCGATGACATAGCCGATCGGGCCGGCGGCCATGATGAGCCCCTGGTCGAAGCCGGCCGCCTCGGCGTCGCGCTCGAACAGCGCCGCCCAGCCCGCCGCCAGCCCCTCGGGCAGGATCGTGAAGGTGGTCAGCGCGAAGACCATGATGGCGATCGCCCGCAGCGCCGGGGTCCCGAAGACGACCTGGAAGCCCTCGCCGGTCTCGCGCAGCAGGTGCCGGCGCTGGGTCGCGTCGTTGGCGGCCGGCCGCGACTTGATGCCGGCCGCGATGATGACCGCCGACACCAGGAACGAGACGGCGTCCAGGGCCAGGCCGACCCGCGGGTTGAGGCTCGCGGCCAGCGTCGCGCCGATCAGATAGCCGAAGACCTGCGTGCCCTGCAGCATCGAGGACTGCAGGGCGAGCCCGGTGACGAGCAGCCGCCGCTCGAGCACCTGGGGGATCAGCGCCGAGACGGTCGCCTGGGTGGGCGGGCCGCCGAGCATCGCCACGAAGAGCAGGACCAGGATGAGCGGCACCGGCACGCCGGGCAGGGCGATCAGCGCGATCGGGACGGCCCGGGCCAGGTCCGCGACGATCAGGACCCGCTTGTACGGATAACGCTCCGCGATGGCCGACAACACCGGGCCGCCCAGGATCCACGGCAGATAGCTGATCGCGAACGACGCCGCGGAGAGCGATACGGACTGGCTCTCCTGGTAGACGAGGACGATGATGGCAGCACGGGCCAGATAGTCGCCGATCCAGCTGACGACGGTCGAGAAGAAGAGGGCACGGAACTCGCCCACCGCCAGCACGTCGGAAAATGTGGGCCTGCGATCCGGCTCCGCGGCACCGGCGGTGGCGCCGGGCTGTGCGGGCGGTCGGTCGTCGGACACCCCGGGCCCTCCATCGATCGCGACGGCCGGCGGGATCGCCGACGGCGGCCGGTCACGAGCGCGGCTGACCCGGTGGTTTCGGCCCCGCGAACGTGACGCTGCAAGTGCAGATGCTTCTTGCACGCGATTCTGCCCGAAAGGCCGAGCGGTGGCTAGGGCGTACGGGCCGATTATCGGCCATTCGGTCGACTACGGACATCCCCCGGACGAAGTAATCCCAGCTCAGGTCGCTCCTCCGGGACCCGCGGCCGCCTCGGATTCCATCGACGACCGTTGCGGGTAAGGGGGCACCGCGGAGCGCGGCAGCATGCGCGAGACGGCGATCCGCTCGGCGATGCCGGAGGTCTCGAGCGCCTCGGTGAGCCGGCGCCGCAACTCGCGCTGGACCACGGGCTGGCCGTCCGCCGTCGTCTTGGCGATCGTGCGGATGACCGCGCCGTCGACGGTGAGCTGCTCGACGCCCACGACGTCCGGCGGCTCCAGGAACTCGGTCGCGTGCTCCGGCTCCTCCGCCAGGGCGAGGGCGGCCTCGCGCAGCACCGTCGTCGCCTCCTCGGAGTTGACGAAGCCGATCGGGATGTCGATGACCACCATCGCCCAGCCCTGGCTCTTGTTCCCGACGCGGATGATCTCGCCGTTGCGGATGTACCAGAGCACGCCCCGCATGTCCCGCACCGTGGTCACGCGGAGCCCGACCGTCTCGACCACGCCGACCGCGTCACCCAGGTCGACCGAGTCGCCGACGCCGTACTGGTCCTCCAGCAGCATGAACAGGCCCGCGATCAGATCCTTGACCAGGCTCTGCGCGCCGAAGCCGAGCGCCACGCCGACGATGCCCGCGCTGGCCAGCAGCGGCCCGAGGTTGAAGCCGAGCTCGCCCATGACCAGCAGCGCCGCCATCGAGAAGACCACCGCGGTCACGAAGCTGCGCAGCACCGACCCTATGGCCTCGGCCCGCTGCCGCCGGCGCTCCGGGATGAACTGCGCCGCGGTCGCGTCCTCCTGCTTGTCCGCGCGCTCGCGCAACGGCTTGAGCAGCGCCGGCATCGCGGCCCGGGACGTCGTGTGGGTCAGCCGGCTGATGCCCCGGCGCAGGGCCCACCGCACGAGCATCGCGATCAGGATGATGGCGAGGATCCGCAGCGGCTTGACGAAGAAGACATAACCGCTGTTGGCGAGCCACTGGTTGTGCGTCTCGTTGAAGATCCACGTGCACAACGCGTCGGTCTTGCACTGCTCGGTGATGGTCGGCCCGTTGAAGACGTCGGTCGACGACGAGGGCGACGGGGTGGGGGCTAGCAGGGTCACGGGTCCCGACCGTACCGGGCTTTCCGCACCCGCCATCCGCCCGGCTGTCCTCAGACGTTTACGTCCGCGCCACAGATAGTGCTCGCCAATTCGTCTTCCATCAGGGACTATTGGCCTGCGAGCTACGCCACCCGCGCGGGGCTCGGCCGACCTCGCCTGAGACGACAACCACACCGGGAGCGCCACCAGCACCTACACCGAAGGGTGAACACGATGCCTGACATACGACCCTCAGTGGGCTCATCCGCGTTGGTTCTCAATGCCACCTACGAGCCGCTGTGCGTCGTATCGGTGCGTCGGGCGACCATCCTGGTGCTGACCGCCAAGGCCGAGGCCGTCTCCGACGGGGACGGAATCCTGCACAGCGCCCACCAGGACTTACCGGTCCCCTCGGTGGTGCGGCTCACCCGCTACGTGAAGGTGCCCTACCGCACCCACATCGGCCTCTCCCGCCGGGCCATCTTCGCCCGCGACGGCGGCCGCTGCGCCTACTGCCGCGGCTCGGCCGAGACCATCGACCACGTCTTCCCCCGCAGCCGCGGGGGTCTCCACGCCTGGGACAACGTGGTCGCCGCCTGCGCCAAGTGCAACCACAGCAAGGGCGACAAGACCCCGGCCGAGCTGGGGTGGCGGCTGCACACGGCGCCCGCGGCACCACGCGGGGTCGCCTGGCGGGTCCTGGGCCATCGCACCCCCGACCCCCGCTGGGCGGACTGGCTCGACCTGCCCGCCCCCGTCACCGAAGTCGCCGAGGCCGCATAGAGCGCGCGCTCGGCTTTTTGTTCGTCAGGACGCGTCGACAAGGCTGGCGAAGACGATGATGTTGTCGCTGTAGCCTTGGCGGCCGCCGAGCCAGGTGCCGCCACAGGTGACCAGGCGCAGCGACGGGCGGGAGTAGTCGCCGTAGACCCGCTTGATCGGCAGCTTCTGCTTGCCGAAGTGCTCGACCGAGTTCACCTTGAAGACCGCCGTGTCGCCGTCCTCCCGCTTGACCTCGATCTCCTGCCCCGGCTTGAGCCGGCCCAGCCCGTGGAAGACCGACGGCCCGGTGCGGGTGTCGGCGTGCCCCACGATCAGTGCCGGCCCGAACTGCCCGGGCGTGGGCCCTTGGTCGAACCAGCCCGCCTCGTTGTGCCGGTCCAGCGGCGGCACGGCCACCGACCCGTCCGCGGCCAGCCCGACGTCGAGGATCGGCGCCTCGATGTCCAGGGCCGGGATCGTCACCTTGGTCGGCCGGCTCGGCTCCAGCACCGGGAACGAGCGCGGCGGCGGCTCGTCCGGCCCCCGGAACACGTCGCGCAGGTCGAAGCCCGTCATGGCGCCGGCGCCCATGCACACCACGAACAGCCCCACGAAGACCAGGCCCGCCGCGATCAGCCCGATCGGCAGGACCGGCCGTCCCCGCACCGGCGGGGGAGCGGGCAGCCGGCTCCCGTTGCGCCGGGACCGGGGCATTCTCCCCGGCGCCGCCGTCGAGCGCGCGCCCTGCGTCGTCCGGGCCCGGTGGCCCGGCGGCGGTCCCTCGTCCGCCCGGCCAGGACGGCGGCCCGGCGGCGGTCCCTCGTCCGGGCGCCCAGGACGGCCCTGCGGGGTCACCGGCGGCTCGTCATCGGCGTCGTCGATGTCGTCGTCGATGTCCTCCTCGAAGGGCAGCAGGTCGTCGTCGAAGGTGCTTCCATCGGGTGACTCGTCCGGCTCCGCCGGGGGGACGATCTCGGCCGGGCGCCGGCTGCGGACCGCGTCGGGGACCCGCGGTCCCGGATAGGCCGACGGGTCCGGCTGGACCTCCGCGGACACCGCTCGCCCCTCAGCCGAGCCGGCGGCGGCGCATCGCCACCAGGCCGAGGGCCAGGCCCGCCGCGACCACGGCGCCGCCCCCGCCGAGCAGGAGCGGAGCCGACTTGCCGGGCGCCGTGCCGCCGCCGCCCGTGGCCGGTCCCCGGGCGGGCTCGACCCGGGCCACGACGTGCAGGGTGCTGCTCGCCTTGGCGCCGTCGGAGCAGGTCAGCTCGACGCGATAATCGCCCGCCTCGGTGGTGCGGGGCACGGTGACCGTGGCCGTGAGGAAGCCGAAGGCCGGGGCGACCGGCACGTTGCCGATCGGTTCGGCCGCCACCGAGCCTTCCTTCAGGTTGTCGTCGCAGCTGGCACGCAGGCCGATCTCGTCGCCGGCCCGTACGGTGTCGGGGTTGATCTCGAGGAAGACGTCGGCCGCGGCCGCGGGAGCCGCGGGCAGCAGGACGCCGGAAGTGGCCAGGGCCAGTGCCGCGCAGGCGGCCGGGACGGAAATGCGCATGATCTCCCCCTCCTGCCGTCCCGGGCCGTAACGGCGCGGACGGCGCGTGAGGGTGATTTTCGCACCTCCGGGCCGTTTTCGCGCCGCCCCGGAGATCCCACGTGTGGGTCTTGACACCCGGCGGTCCGTGGCGGGGCCCACTCCGCTACCGTGATTGACGTTCGGATCACTGGGCACACAGTGACTTGGCCAAGTTCCTTATGACGCCTGGGGGCGTTGAGGTTGTCGATTCTTCAGACCATTTTGGTGTTCGCAGTGATTCCGGTGGCGTTCATCGGTGTCGTCGCGGCGCTCGTCTTCGCGACCAGCCGCCGCCACGAGCCCGACCGGCGCTACCGCCCGGGCCGGCCCTTCGACTTCGAGCCGATCTGGTTCGTGTCCTCGCCCCAGCAGGTCAGCGAGGCCGCACCGGCCAAGGTGATCGAGGCCGGCCAGGACGCTACGGGCCGCCCGGTGGCGCGGCCCGCGACGGTGGGAGGCGCAAGTGACCGTTGGTGAGTCCCAGGCCCTGAGCCGCGAGGAGCACGAGCAGCCGATGACGGCGCTCGACCACCCGGGCGGGCCGACTTTGGCCGAGCACCCCGAGCTGGGGATGTCCGCCGAGCAGCGCGCCGCCCTCGAGGGCCCCTTCACGACGCGCCAGCTGCTGCACCTCGACCACGCGCTGCGCACCGCCAACGAGCAGACCGGGCTGGCGTTCAGCGTCTACCTGGGCGAGCTGGCCGAGCCGACCCGCGAGTCGGCCCAGGCCCTGCACGCCCAGATCAAGAACAACGACCTGGCGGTCCTGCTGGCGGCCTCGCCCAACCAGCGGGTCCTCGAGATCGTCACCGGCTCGCTGGCCAAGAAGCGCATCTCCGACCGCGACGCCAAGCTGGCCGCCCTCTCGATGGCCGCGGCCTTCGCGGGCGGCGACCTGGCCGGCGGCGTGATGGCCGGCCTCGACCAGCTGTCCAGCCACGCCGGCCGCAGCTGACGTCAGCCCGTCCGGCGGCAAAGGCCACGCCGGCCGCAGCCGAGGCGAGGCGTCGGACCGGCCGCAAAGGCCACGCCGGCCGCAGCTGAGGCGAGGCGTCGGACCGGCCGCAAAGGCCACGCCGGCCGCGGTTGAAGCGAGGCCGGACCGGCGGCAAAGGCCGCCTCGGCGGCAGTGGCGAAGCTTTACACCCAGGTTCCGGGCGCGACCCGGACCGGGAAAGGGGCGTCGATCCGCACCGGATCGGCGCCCTGTGCCGTCTGCAGGGGCTCGTAGCCCGCGTTGCCCAGCCCCAGCGCGTGCACGACCGGATCGGCGCCCGGCACGACGCGCCAGAGGCAGCCTATGCCCGCCCGGGCGTAGAGGGCCGGCTTGAGCAACTCGTCGTAGGCCCGCGTGCTCGCCGACACCACCTCGACCACCAGCGCCACGTCGCCCGGCGCGGCCCAGCTCGAGCCCGAGGAGTGCGGCCGCAGCACCGTCACGTCGGGGATCAGGTTGCTCGCGCCCAGGGCCACGCCGAGGCGGTCGCACACCCACCAGCCCTCCGGGGCGGCCGCCCGCAGCGTGGCGACCAGGGCGGCGACGACGGTGTCGTGCGGCGGCTCCTGGGGCGGGGTGACGTGCAGGCTGCCGTCCACGATCTCGTAGCGGTGCCCGTCCTGGGCGAAGTGGTGCAGGTCCGGCTCGGTCCACGGCCCGTCCGGAGCGGGATGCCGCACGATGCTCTGGCCCACCACCGTCACGCGACCACCCCATCGACATCGAACGCGGAGTGCCAGCGTACTCACACAGAGTTGTTTCCGCCGCGTTTCGAGTCGCGGATTTCCACGATTGGCGCAAACAAAACCGGCGCCGACAAAGCCCGCACTGACAAATGACAAGCCCGCGCGGACAAAACGACAAAGCCTGCGCAGACAAGAACCCCCGCGCCGCGTGTGAAGCAGCACGGGGGTCCCGTCGCAAACGATCAAGCCGAGGCGACGCCCGGCGATCGAATCAGGGCGACGCCCGGTGATCGGGCCAGGGCGACGCCCGGCGATCAGGCCGAGGCGATGTCCTTGGCCCGGGCCTGCAGGGCGCGCAGCACCCCGTCGCGGCCCTCGGCGACCAGACGCCGCAGTGACGCCGGGTGCCCCTCGGCCGCCAGCCACGCGTCGGTGAGCGCCACGGTCTCCGCGCTGACCTGGTAGGCCGGGTAGCCGAGCATCACGAACTCCTGCGCCGGCTCGCTGTCCGAGGCGGCCCAGACGTCGTCGACGACCTCGAAGAACTTCGCGGCGTAGGGCGCCGTCAGCTCGACCTGGCTCGCCGACTGGAAGCCCTGCAGCAGGGACCGGTGCAGCCAGTTGGGCAGCTTCTCCGGGCCGGTGAGCCGGGCCCACACGGCCGCCTTGTTCTCCTCGGTCGGGATGAGCGCCCGGGCCAGCGCCGCCTCGCGCTCGCCGCTGGCCGTCTTGTCCGCCGCCAGCTCGGTGTCGATCTCCGCCGGGTCCGCCGCGCCGCGGGCCGACAGCGCCTGCAGCAGCGACCAGCGCAGCTCGGTGTCGACGGTCAGGCCCGCCGGCACGTCGCGGCCCTCGAGCCAGCCGCGCAGCACCGCCAGGTCGGCCTCGCCGCGGGCGGCACCGATGTAGGCCCGGGCCCAGGCGAGCTGGAAACCGCTGCCCGGCTCGGCGGCCGCCACGGCGTCGCGGGCGGTCTCGGCCAGCTGGGCCCAGCCGGTGGGCGCCCAGGCCGGGTCCGCGTACATGGCCAGGGCCGTCGTGGCCTGCCGCAGCGTCGCCGTGGTGAGGTTGATGTCCTGCTCGCGGGGCAGGCCGGTGCGGACCAGCGCGACATAGTCGCGGGCCGACAGCTCGGCGTCGCGGACCATGTCCCAGGCGGCCGCCCAGCACAGCGCGCGGGCCAGCGACGAGTCCAGCCCGTCGATGTGCCGCACGACCGTCTCCATCGAGCGCTCGTCGAGGCGCAGCTTCGCATAGGTCAGGTCGTCGTCGTTGAGCAGCAGCACCGCGGCGACGGGCTTGCCGGTCAGCTCGGGGATCGCCGTCTCCTCGCCGGTGACGTCGACCTCGAGGCGCTCGCGGCGCACCAGCCGGTCGCCCTCGAGGTCGTAGAGGCCCACGCCGATGCGGTGGGTGCGCAGCGTCGGGTACGCCGCCGGCGCCTCCTGCCGCACGATCACGTTCTCGTACGTGCCGTCGGAGCCGGCCGTCACGACCGGGCGCAGCGTGTTGACCTGCGCGGTCTCCAGCCACTGCGCGGCGAACTTGCGCAGCTCGCGTCCCGACGCCGTCTCCAGCTCGCTGAGCAGGTCGTCGAAGGTGGCGTTGCCCCACGCGTGCCGCTGGAAATACGCTCGGAGGCCGGCCAGGAACGCGTCGAGCCCCACATAGGCGACCAGCTGCTTGACCACGCTGGCGCCCTTGGCGTACGTGATGCCGTCGAAGTTGACCTCGACCGCCTCGAGGTCCGGCATCTCGCAGTAGACGGGGTGGGTCGAGGAGAGCTGGTCCTGCCGGTAGCCCCAGTTCTTCCGGATGCTCAGGAAGGTGGTCCACGCGTCGGTGAAGCGGGTCGCGTGGGTGTTGCACCAGTGGCTGGCCCACTCGGCGAACGACTCGTTCAGCCACAGGTCGTTCCACCAGCGCATGGTCACGAGGTCGCCGAACCACATGTGGGCGAGCTCGTGCAGGATCGTGTTGGCGCGCTGCTCGTACTCGTAGTCGGTGACCTGCGAGCGGAAGATGTAGTGCGCCTCGGCGTGGGTGACGCAGCCGAAATTCTCCATGGCGCCGGCGTTGAAGTCGGGCACCCACAGCTGGTCGTACTTCGGCAGCGGGTAGCGCACCCCGAACTGCTCGTGGAAGAAGTCGAAGC
Organism: Symbioplanes lichenis; assembly: GCF_030709675.1. GTDB lineage: Bacteria > Actinomycetota > Actinomycetes > Mycobacteriales > Micromonosporaceae > Actinoplanes > Actinoplanes lichenis. The sequence goes on along the minus strand of NZ_JAUZQD010000018.1, from coordinate 17,507 downwards.
CCTGCTTGGTGACCAGGAACAGGTCGTCGGCGTCCAGATATTGCGCCATCGAGGCCCGGCAGAAGACGCCCAGCTCGATGCCGTCGTGGCTGTCGCGCACCTGGTGGTACGGGCCCGCGCAGAGCGCCGTGATGTAGGTGCTCATGGTCGGCGACTGCTCGAAGTGCACCGTCTTGGCGCCGCCGGCAGCCGCCTCGGTGCTCGCCTCGGGCATGTTGGAGACCACGGTCCAGTGCTGCGGGACGGTGGCGTGCCAGGTGAAGACGCTCTTGAGGTCGGGCTGGTCGAACGCGGCGTAGACCCGCTGCGCGTCGGCCGTCTCGAACTGGCTGTAGAGGTAGACCTCGGAGTCGACCGGGTCCACGCTGCGCTGCAGGCCCTGCCCGCTGGCGGAGTAGTGGAAGTCGGCGTCGACGACGAGCTTGTTCTCCGCGGCGAGCCCGGTCAGCGCCAGGCCCTTCTCGGCGGACCAGCCGGACAGGTCGACCGGGGTGTCGTTGAGCACGGCCGAGCGCACGGACGCCGCGGCCACCTCGATGAACGTCGTCGCGCCGGGCTCGGCGCAGCGGAACGTGACCTCGGTGACGGACCGGAACGTGCCGTCGCCCGGCTTGCCCGACCCGTCGGTCAGATCCAGGGCGATGTCGTACCCCGTCACCTCGAGCAGGCGGGCCCGCTCGGCGGCCTCGACCTGGGTCAGGTTACGAACTCCGGCCACGATCACTCTCCTCCACGACGGCCGGGGCGGCGCCGCCCCGGCGCCAAGCGCTCTCCAGGCCACCCTATGTGGTCATCGAGCGAAGTTCGCACTCGTGGTGCGGTTGGGCAGATCACCATCGCGGTCTCTTCGGCCGAAACAGTCACATCCGCCGCCCGTCGGCCGTTGGATGAAGAGTGAGAACAGTCACCCGATCGGAGAAAACCATGCGCGAGACCGACGCCATCGCTGTGCACCGCGGGTCCTGGGACGAGCTGCCCGCCGACGTGGCCGCCATGGTCGCGCCGCCGGTGACCGTCAGCACCTTCCCGGCCACCGAGCCGGTCGACCCGCGCCGCCGCGCCCGCGAGGCCCGCCTGCGCAAGAACATGCCTTCGGCCTCCGGGTACGCCCGCCGCCGCTCGATCTGACGACCCGAACCTGACAGGTGGGACGGCCCGGGGTCGTCCGACCGGCGGTGGGACGGCCTGGGTACCGTTCGCCCCATGACGGTCGTGCACCCGATCAGCCGGGCCTGGATCACCACCGGTGGCACCGGAGCCCAGAACTACGACGAGTTCGCCGACGACGCCGAGATCACTCAGATCATCGCCGACAACCCGCGCAGCGCGCTGGCCATCGAGATGCCCCACCGGGCCCCCGGATCCGTGGGCCGCGCCTTCCTGGACTGCCTGCCCGACGCCGCCGCCCGCCTCGCGCAGGAGCAGGCCGATGGCAGTTACGCCGCCGCCGCGGACGTGGTGGTGCTCTACCGCATCAGTGCGCCGGGCGAGCCCGCGGCCTTCGGGCTCTGGGCCATGGTCGACACCGACCAGATCTCCACCAGTGCCGACGAGCCGGGGCTGGTGATCCGCAACGAGGACGTGTTCATCGCCAAGGTCCGCGAGCGGGTGGCGCTCGCCGAGGCCCTGGGCACCTTGCTGTCGCCGGTGCTGCTGCTGCAGACCGGCAAGGGTGAGGAGCTGCACGCCGCGCTGGCCGCCGCCGTGGAGGCCGCGGGCGAGCCGGCCGCGACGGATGTCGACCAGTCCGGGCGTACCCATGCGATCTGGGTCGTGCCCGAGGGGCCGCTGCAGCGTGAGCTGACCGCGCTGGCCGGGGGTGGCGAGCTGGTCGTCGCCGACGGCAATCACCGCAGCCTGGCCGCGCAGACCGGCGGCCTGCCGCGCTTCCTGGCCGTCGTGACCACGCCCGATTCGGTGGCGATCCAGCCCTACAACCGCCTGATCTCCGGCGTGCCGGTCGACGACCTGGTGACGAGCCTCACCGCGGCCGGGGCGCGGGTCGATCCGCTGCCGCGCCCCGCGGAGGTGCCGGCCAAGGGCACCATCGAGCTGTACGCCCACGGCAAGTCCTACTCCGTCAGCCTCCCCGCGGAGCCGGGCGCGCCCGCCGTCGACAACCTCGACCACGCGCTCGTGGAGCGGGTGCTGCTGCGGGGCGCCCTGGGTCTCGACCCGGGCGACAAGCGCATCGCCTACGTCGGCGGCGACTACCCGGCCGGATGGCTGCGCGACGAGGTGGACGCGGGCCGCGCCGACCTGGCCGTGCTCATCGCCCCGGTGACCGTGGACGACTTCGTCGCCGTCAACCTCGAGCGCCAGAAGCTGCCGCGCAAGAGCACGTGGTTCACGCCCAAGGCCCGCGGCGGCCTGGTGCTGGCCCAGCTCTGATGTTGCATCCCCAGGTCGCCGCCGCCCGGCAGGTGCGCGAGCGCCCGCCCGCCGAGGTGCTGGCGGCCGACCAGCTTCTCTCCGTCCGCCGGGCGATGGAGGAGGCGGTCGAGGCCGAGTGCGGTCCGGCGATCCCGCTGCCCGTGGTGGTCGACGTGGACGCGGACGGGGTGCCGTGCCGGCTCTATGCGAGCCGCGCCGGCGTCCCCGTCCTCGTCTACTTGCACGGGGGCGGCTGGTGCTACGGGAGCGTCGAGACCGTGGACCGTTTGTGCCGTCGCATCGCGGACCGGTCGGGGTGTGCCGTGCTGAGCGTCGGCTATCGGCTGGCGCCCGAGCACCCGTACCCCGCGGCGCTCGAGGATGCCGAGACTGTGGTGCGCTGGGTGCGTACGGAAGGGGCGGGGTTGGGGATCGATCCTGCCCGCTTGGCCATCGGCGGTGACAGTGCGGGCGGGCAGCTCGCGACCGTCGTGGCTCGGCGGCAGCGCGACGCGGCCACCCCGGTGGACTACCAGGTGCTGCTCTATCCGGCGATCGACCCGATGCTCGCCGCTGAGTCGTACGACGAGGTCGGCAGTTATGGGCTGGACCGTGCCGCGATGAAGCTGGCGTGGGAGACCTTCGTCCCTTCTCCCGCCGCGCGGTTCGGCCCCGACGTCGCGCCGCTGGCGGTGGCGGACCTCACCGGCATGCCGCCGGCCCTGATCATCACCGCCGAGTACGACGCCCTGCGCGACGAAGGCGCGGACTACGCGGATGCCCTGCTCAGCGCGGGTGTGCCGGTCGTGCACGTGCGCTACCAGGGGGTCAACCACGGGTTCGCCCGCAAGCTCGCGCTCTTCGACGCCGCCCGGGCCGCGGCCGACCAGATCGCGGTCAGTCTGCGGGCCGCGCTGACGTTCTGATCGGGGTTTGACAGACTTCTGGCATGCGCGTCTACCTCGGTTCCGACCACGCCGGCTACGAGCTGAAGAGTCACCTCGTCAACTACCTCGCCAAGCAGGGGTACGAAGTCGTCGACGTCGGGCCCCACGTCTACGACCCCGAGGACGACTACCCGGCGTTCTGCCTCAACACCGGCGCCAAGGTGGTCGCCGACGAGGGCAGCCTGGGCATCGTCATCGGCGGCTCGGGCAACGGCGAGCAGATCGCCGCCAACAAGATCGCCGGGGTCCGCTCGGCCCTGGCCTGGAAGGTCGAGATCGCCCAGCTCGCCCGTCAGCACAACGACTCCAACGTCCTCGCCATCGGCGCCCGCCAGCACACCCTGGACGAGGCGTCCGCGATGGCCGAGGCGTTCCTGACCACGCCGTTCTCGGGCAACGAGCGGCACGCCCGCCGGATCGCCCAGCTCGCCGAGTACGAGCAGAGCCGCGAGCTGCCCGAGCTGCCCGCCTCCTGACCGGCGCGGCGGCCCGCTGGTTTTTGGCCGGCGCCGGCCCGGGCCGGCGTTTCGCGGGGTCCGGCGCGGCCCGGATCGACGGGGTGGTCAGCGGCGGGGCAGGTCCTCGCGGGGCACCCAGTTGCGGCGGACGATCGTCAGCCCGGCCTCGGCGGCGGCGATGTCCTCGTCGGTGGGCCGGGCGGCGTCCCGGGCCCGCAGCGCCGCGGTGACGCTGACCTGCGACGATCCCGAGCCGACCAGGCCCCGCAGGCCGCGCTCGGCCTGGTCCTCGCCGCCGGCCCCGGCGGCCGGGGCCGGTCGTGTGCCCTGCGCCGCCTGCCGCCCCGGCTGCGCCCCGGGCCGATTTCCCTGCGCCGCCGGTGTTGCGGGCCGATTCCCCTGCGCCGGGCGCGCCGGCTGGCGTCCGGCTTGCGTGCCCGGTTTCACCGCCGGCGCCGCGGGCTTGGGCACCGGCGTCTCCTCCGGATCGTGCACGGGCGAGGTCTCCGCCGCGATCTCGCCGGGCCCCGTCACCACGCCGGCCCCGGCTTGATCGGGTTGCGCAGGGGTGGCTGCCACGTCCGGCCCGGCCGGGCCGGGTGGCACAGGCGGATCCGGCGGGGTCGTCCCGGGCTGGTCGGGGCGCGCGGCGGTCGCGGCCTTGGCCGCCGAGGGGGGACGCAGGCGGCGGCGCCGGCGTTCGGGTGGATCGCCCATGCCGCCGAACCTACCGCCGCCGGGCCCACTCAGAACACCTCGGCCGGTTGCGGCAGGCGATGCCACAGGAAGGCCGCCGCCGTACGCCGCAAGGCTCCCGGGGTCAGCTCGCGCACCCGCCCGGCGGCGGCGAGCGCGGCAAGCGAGACCGCCCCCAGGTACGCGGCCCCGAGATCCAGCACGTCACAAGCCACGTCCGCCGGTGCGTCCGTCCGGGTGCACGTCGCCCGCCCGTCCTCGGTGACCGTCAGGCGCCATCGTCCCTGGTTCGTGTCGAGCAGCCGGTCCGTGACCTCCAGCACCATGTCGAGCGGCGCCGAATAGCGGCGGGCGCTCAGCGCGGCGGCCACGTCGATCACTCGGATCCACAGCGCGTCGGCGAGTTCCCCGCCCAGCCGGCGTGGCTCGTCGACGAGGTGGAACAGCGGGTCGTCGAGTGAGGCCATCCCGTACGTCACGCGCCGCACCAGATCGATCGAGAGCAGGTAGCGCCAGAGTGTGAGGTAGGTCTCCGGGTCGGCTGCCACGAGCTCCTGAACGTGGACGACGCCGTCCGGGCCCTTCTCGGTCCAGCCCCGTTTGGCCCGCCAGAGCGCATAACCGGCCGGGCCCTCCGGGGTCTCGAGCACGACGCCGTGCAACTTGGTGGCGCCGTCGCGCTGCGACTCCTCGTCGGCCAGCACGAATTTCCACCACGTGTCGTCGCGGCTCGACCAGCCCGTCCGGCCGGGGCGCAGCTGGTCGCGCACGGCGGCGAACGTGGCGTGCGCCGTCCGCGGGTCGACCGCCCGGAGCCGCCCTTTGGCGGACGTGACGGGATCGGCGGCGGGGAGGCGGACCTCGGGCGTGGCTATGTTCAGCCGCAGGCGCTGGGCCGCGTGCCCGTACCCGAAGCGGGGGTAGATCTTGGTCTCGCTGGCCCACAGCACGGCGATCGGCTCGCGCCCCGCGGCCGCGATCTCGCCCAGCTGGCGGTGCATCATCCGGGTGAGCAACCCCCGGCGGCGATGGGTCGGCGCGACGCCGACCAGGGAGATGTGCGCGGCGGGGACGACCGCGCCGGGCACGGTCAATTCCCTCGTGTACGCGGCCGCGTGCCCGGCGACCACGTCACCGTCCTCGGCGACCAGGGAGCGTTCCGGCTCCCAGACCGACTGTTCGGCGTCGCGGGTTTCCTGTGACCACGACTCGTGGAAGAGATCCGTGAGCAGCTCGCAGATCGCGTCCCAGTCGTGCGCGGTGCCCGCCCTGATCACTGTGTCGGAGGCATCCATGCTGTTTGTGTAACGGACGGCGCGCGCGGCGGCGAGCGATTTGTTGGCTCGTTACTCTCGATGCAGGGCGGCGCACGGCCGTGCCGGGGGAGGGGAATGATGCCGGAGCAACCGCAGTGGCCCGAGCGGACGCTCGACATGCCGCCGCAGGACCCGTGGGCCGACCCGCCCACGACGGACATGCCGCCGCGCCCCGCCGGCCCGCAGCAGCAGAACAAGACCCGCGTCTGGGGCGCCCAGCCCGACGCGCCCGTGTCCGGTGGCGCTCCCGCCCCGGGCCGCGCCTCCACGTCGGGTCGCGCCTCCACCTCGGGGCGCGCCTCCACCTCGGGGCGCGCCTCCACCTCGGGGCGCGCTCCCGCTTCCGGCGGCGCGCCTGTGCCCGGCCGCGCGCCCGGCTTCGGTGGGGCGCCCGCCGATCCGACCGCCATCCGGCCCGGCAGCGCGCCGCCGCACCAGGGCACCGCGCCGCTGCCGGGGGCCGGTCATCAGGGCACCGCGCCGCTGCCGAACAGTGGGGCCTATCCGGGCGTCGCGCCGCAGCAGCCCGCTCCGCCGTCGCCGTTCTCGAGCGGGCGCGCCTCGGTGACCCCGCGCACCCGGCCCCAGGAAAATGTCGCCGAGCACGAGCCCACCGGCACCGGCTGGCCCGGCGCCGAGGCCCCGCGCCCGCAGCGCCCGCTCGGCTGGCACCTGAGCCAGCTGCGCCGGGGCGGGGAGTGGAGCTTCGCCGGGCTGCTGTTCGACTTCGTGTGCTGGGGCATCTGGACGATCTCCACGAACACCGGCGACTTCACCTCGCCGATCATCACCTTCGTGGTGGCGCTGCTGGTGGCGGTGGGTGTCTTCGCGCTGTCCCGGCTGATCGGCCGGATCGTGCTCGAGCGCCAGCTGGGCCGCGAGCGCCACACGGCCAAGGGCTCGCACATCGTCGCCGGCGTCTTCCTCGTCGGCGTCGGCATCGCCCACCTCCAGCAGACCGAGTGGGTCATGGACGCCGTGCACTGGGTCACCGGCCTCTTCGGCTCCTGACAACCCGGCCCGCTCCACCCGGCCGCCCCACCCGGCCGCCCGGCCCGGCCGCTCTGCCCGGCGGCCCGGCTTGGTCACCCGGTTTGACCGCTTCGCCCGTTCCGGCGGCGCGGCTCGGCGGCCCGGCCGGGCGGCGCGGCTCGATCCCGGCCTCGACGGCGCACCGTGTCACGCGGTGCGCCGTCGGCGTTTCCGGGTCAGCCGCGGCCGTTCATCGCGGTGCCGGTCTCCAGCAGCGACTTGAGATCGCTGAGCACCCACGCCCAGCCCCCGCCGCCGGCCTCGTCCAGCGGCGACCCCGCCACCATCGTCGACGTCGCCGGCGCCCCGGTCAGCTCGTGCGTGAGCGTCAGCCGGCACACGCCGGGCTGCGACTTGAGCTCCTCGATCAGATAGGTCAGCGTCGTGAACGGCTCGGCCGCCGTGCTCGGGTCCATGAGCATGCGCCAGGTCTGCTTGAGCAGCCGGGGCGGGTCGGCCTCGATGACCTCGCCGTCGACGATGACGTCGGGCATCGGCCAGTTGTTCTCCTTCGCGAAGTCGCGCATCTCCTGCGTCGGCACCGACTGGTAGGACCCGCCCGGCTTGAGCTCGAAGTGCGCCGGCGCCGCGTAGCCGTACTTGACGGTCCACTCCGGGTCGGTGATCGCGGTCCAGATCTTCTCGGGGGTGCTCCGGATCCAGACCCGGAACACCTGGGTGGTCAGCGGCTCGGTCATGGCTCGTCCTCCAGTGCTTTCTTGAGATCGACGAGCGCCGTCACGTGACGCTCGGTGTACTTGTCGATCCACCTGTCGTGGATCAGCCGGATCGGCACGGGGTTGAGAAAGTGCAACTTCTCCCGGCCCGACCGCCTGGTGACCACGAGCCCGGCCTCCTCCAGCACCTTCAGGTGCTTGGCCACGCCGAAGCGGGTCATCGCCACCTCGGACTCGAGCTCGGTGAGCGTGCGGCCCTCCCGGGCGAACAGCAGGTCGAGCAGCAGGCGGCGGGTGGGGTCGGCCAGCGCCTTGAACACCCTGTCGTCGTCTGCCATGACGTTAAGTTAGGTGACCAAAAGGTCACATGTCAAGGCCGGGAAAAGCCCGCCCGGGTGGGGCGGGCTTGTCAGTGGCCTTCGTGCATCAGACCCGTCCGGACGGGGGTGGGCTGTGTCAGCGGCCTTTGCGCACCAGGCGGCGGAGCTGGATGATGCGCGCGGCGGCGACGGCCATGGCGATCACGGCCCCCGCCACGCCCGCGATGAGCAGAGCGAGCGCCAGGGGGATCTGCCCCTCCATCCACAGGAAGCTGATCCGCGCGCCGCCGGTGTTCTGCGCCACGAAGATGATCAGCAGGACGAGGACCGCGACCCCCGCCCACACGCCGGCCCACACAGCGCTCGTCCGGGTCCACGGGACCTGCGCCTTGCGGGCGGCGGGCGCGTCACCGGCGGGGCCGAGGCCGGCCAGCGTCTGCGCCAGCTCGTCCGGCAGCGGCGGCGAGTCCGGCTTGCGCGTGGGGTCGGGCGCGGGGAACGGCTCTTGCTCCGAGGTGTACGACATAGTGCGCATTCTCCCGCGAAACGCCCGGTCCCAAGCCGGAAACGCGCGGGTCAGCCCACGTACTTGCGCGCGTTCGAGCGGCGCTGCGCCTCGTCGAGGGGGCGGAGCCGGCGCTCGACGTTCCGGGGCCGGGGCCGGGGCCGGCGCTCGCGGAGGAGCCACGGGAGCTTGCGCGCGGCGTCCCAGGCGGCGAGGGCCGAGGTCCGGTCGCGGGGCACGGTCCGGGCGAGGAAGGCGGTGCGGCGGATCGCGGGACCGAACGGGCGGCGCAACCACGTGAACCACAACGTGTTGCGGAGACCGTTGCGGCGGCGCAGGCGCGAGTCGCGTACCCGGGAAGCCTGATGATGGACCACCAGCTCCTCGCTGTAGCAGAGCTCCCAGCCCGCGCTCAGCAGATCGGTGGCGAGCAGCTCTTCCTCGCCGCCCAGCCACAGCCGCGGGCTGAAGCCGCCGCACGCGAGATAGGCGTCACGCCGCACGACCGACGCGCCCGCCAGGAAGCTGCCCAGCGCGGGCCCCGGCAACCACGGCGGCGCCGGCACGGGGGAGTCCCGCAGCTCCGCGACCACCGGGTCCTCGATCCCGGACGGCTCCACGAGGATGCGGGCATTCAGGACCGCGATCCGGGGGTACGCGTCCAGCAGCTTGGCGGCCAGCTCCAGCGACCCGGGCTCCCACCACGTGTCGTCGTCGCAGAAGGCCACGTAGGGCGTCGCGAGCCGGCGCACTCCCACCGTCCGTCCGACGGCTCCGAGATTGTCGGCCAGGGCGACGACGTCCACCTCGGGGAACCGGGCGCGGATGGCATCGGCCGTGCCGTCGGTGGAGCCGTTGTCGACGACCACCACGGGCGGCCGCTCGGGGAGCGCGCACAACCGCTCCACGGCCGCGAGCGCCTCGTCGCGCCGGTTCCAGGTGATGACTACCACGCCGATGTCTGCCTCGCTCACGGATCGCGGTTTCCCGGACGCGGCCGATCCAAGGAGTTATCCCCGCCACATCACCCACCCGTGTCGCCGAGGTGCACGCAGCGTGAGTGATTAGTCGCGCCCCGCCCGGGCAAGCGTTCTCCCATGACCCAGGACCAGTACACGCGGCAGGACCCGCGGAGCCAGTACCCGAAGCCCGAGCTCGACGGCGGCGACCAGGGCCACCCCGGCATCACCGGGAGCATGCCCGACCGCCCCGACCACGGCGAGGAGAGCTATCGGGGCAGTGGCCGGCTCACGGGCCGCCGCGCGGTCATCACCGGCGGCGACTCCGGCATCGGCCGCGCGGTCGCCATCGCGTACGCCCGGGAAGGCGCCGACGTCCTCATCTCCTACCTCCCCGAGGAAGAGGAGGACGCCGCCTCGACCGCGGAATTGATCGAGAAGGCGGGTCGCAAGGCCGTCCGGGTCCCCGGCGACATCCGCGACGAGTCCCACTGCAAGGCCATCATCGACCGCGCCGTGTCCGACCTCGGCGGCATCGACATCCTGGTCAACAACGCCGCCTACCAGATGGCCCAGCCCGGCGGCATCGAGGACATCACGACCGACCAGTTCGACCGCGTCCTCAAGACCAACCTCTACGCGATGTTCTGGCTCTCCCGCGCCGCCGTCCCCCACCTCTCACCCGGCGCCACGATCATCAACACCGCCTCGATCCAGGCCTACCAGTCCTCCTACGCCCTCCTCGACTACGCCACCACCAAGGGCGGCATCGTCGCCTTCACCAAGGCCCTGGCCGAAGAACTCGCCTCCAAGGGCATCCGCGTCAACGCCGTAGCCCCGGGCCCCATCTGGACCCCCCTCATCCCCGCCACCATGCCCGAGGAAAAAGTGAAGTCCTTCGGCGCCGACACCCCCCTGGCCCGAGCAGGCCAGCCCGCCGAACTAGCCCCCGCCTACGTCTACTTCGCCAGCAACGAATCCAGCTACACAACCGGCGAAGTCCTAGGCATCACCGGCGGCAAACCCGTCAGCTGACCCCCGGCCCGCCCGGCTGCGGAGCCACTCAACCCAGCCCACCCGCGCCCACCCGCGCCCGCGCCCACCCGCGCCCGCTTTCACCCGCGCCCGCGCCCGCTTGCGGCCGCTTTCACCCGCGCCGACCCGCGCCCGCTTGCGGCCGCTTTCACCCGCGCCCGCTTTCGCCTGGGTCTCCCCGCGCCGGCCGCACCCAACCCACTGGGGCCGGACCACCCGGCCCCTCCCGTGGCGCCGGCCCCGAAACGCGTACTCAAATCGGTGTCGGAATCCACAGGGTCTCGCCCCACCCACCGAGAGTGACCGCACCGTGGAGATGCGGGGGCTCGGCCTCTGGGTCTCGCCGCACCAAGCGTGAGTGACCGCACCGTGGGGGCGCGGGGGCTCGGCCCCTGGGTCTCGCCGCACCAACCGTGAGCGACCGCACCGTGGGGGGCGCGGGGGGCTCGGCCCCCCGGCAAAATGCGAGCAGGCCCCCGTCCGCGCACTCCGCGGACAGGGGCCTGCCACCTGCGAGCGGGCGACGAGAATCGAACTCGCGTAATCAGTTTGGAAGACTGAGGCTCTACCATTGAGCTACGCCCGCGTGGCCCTGGCGTGTGTGTCCGGGGCCGCCGCCAGACTACTGAATCTTCGCGCGGTTGGCGAACCGGTTCCCCCGCGTGGCGCATCGGGCGACGCCGAGGCACACGCCACGCGGCCGACCGCATACACTAGCCTGCGGCCTCCGGGGTGTGGCGCAGTTTGGTAGCGCACTCGCTTTGGGAGCGAGGGGCCGTGGGTTCAAATCCCGCCACCCCGACTTTCACCTATACGAAGAGATCCATCCAAGGAGTACGCCTGTGAAGAGCACCGTCGAGACTCTGAGTCCGACCCGGGTGCGGCTGGCCATCGAGGTGCCGTTCGACGAGCTGAAGCCCAGCCTGCAGAAGGCGTACCGCGAGATCGGTTCTCAGATCCAGATCCCCGGCTTCCGCAAGGGCAAGATCCCGTCGGCCGTCATCGATCAGCGGGTCGGCCGGGGCGCGGTGCTCAACGAGGCCGTGCAGGAGGCGATCCCGCAGCAGATCCTGGCCGCGGTTCGTGAGCACGAGGTGAAGACCCTGGGCCGGCCCGAGGTGGAGATCACCGAGTTCGCCGACAATGAGCCGCTGAAGTTCACGGCCGAGGTCGACGTCCGCCCGGAGATCGCCATCCCGGACCTGTCGGCGATCAAGGTCGAGGTGCCGGCCGTCGAGATCGGCGACAACGAGATCGACGAGCAGATCAACGGTCTGCGGGAGCGGTTCGCCACGCTGAAGACCGTGGAGCGGGCGGCCGAGGAGGGCGACTACGTCCAGCTCGACCTGCGCGCGACGGTCGACGGCGAGGAGGTGCCGGGCGGCTCGGCCACCAACATCTCGCACGAGGTCGGCAGCAAGCAGCTGCTCCCGGGCCTCGACGAGGTCCTGGTCGGCCTGTCCGCCGACGCCGAGACGACCTTCACCACGCAGCTCGTGGGCGGCGACTTCGCCGGCCGTGACGCCGAGGTCGAGGTCAAGGTCCGTTCGGTCAAGGACAAGCAGCTCCCCGAGATCAACGACGAGTTCGCGCAGATGGCGAGCGAGTTCGACACCCTCGACGAGCTGAAGGCCGACCTCAAGGAGCGGCTCGGCAAGGTCAAGAAGGTCGAGCAGATCTACGCGGCCCGCGACGAGGCGCTCAAGCAGCTCGTCGAGGCGGCCGAGATCCCCGCGCCCGAGGGCATCGTCAAGGACGAGGTCGAGGGCCGCAAGCAGGCCATGACCGACCAGCTGGAGCGGATCGGCGCGACCCTCGAGGACTACCTCGCCTCCGAGGAGAAGACCGAGGAGCAGATCGACACCGAGCTGACCGAGGCCGCCACCGAGGGCGTCAAGATCCAGCTGCTGCTGGACACGATCGCCGACCGCGACGACATCCAGGTCAGCGACGACGAGTTCGGGCACGAGATCGTGCACCGGGCGCAGCGGGCCCAGATGCAGCCCCAGCAGTACTACGACCAGCTCGTGCAGTCGGGTGCGGCCACGGCCGTCTTCGGCGACGTGCGCCGGGGCAAGGCGCTGGCCAGCGTCATGGAGCAGGTCGAGATGAAGGACACCGAGGGCACCGTCCTCACCCTCGACGACCTGCGCGAGGCGAGCGACGACCACGCCGGTCACAACCACTGAGGTTTCGCGCCGAGGCCGCCGCTCCCACGCGGCGGCCTCTGCCGTTTCCGCGGCGGCGCCGGACCCCTGGTGCGCTGTCAGCGAACACCTGCCCGAGCGGGAAGCTGATGCGCAAAGGACCGGTTAGGTTGGTCGTACGACGGACAACCTGCCGGCCGGAAGCTCGGCCGACACAGTCAGCTGTGAAGGGCTGCCATGACCGATCTGCACATCCCTGCGAGTCCCACGCTGCGTGGTGACTCCCTCAGTGGCAACCTGGACGACTCGGTCTACAACCGCCTGCTGCGCGAGCGGATCATCTTCCTCGGCAGTGAGGTGACCGATCAGGTTGCCAACCGCATCTGCGCCCAGCTGCTGCTGCTCTCCGCGGAGGACCCGGAGCGCGACATCAACCTCTGGATCAACTCGCCGGGTGGTTCCGTCTACTCCGGCATGGCGATCTACGACACCATGCAGTTCATCGACAACGACGTCTCCACCGTCGCGATGGGCATGGCGGCGTCGATGGGCCAGCTGCTGCTCTGCGCCGGCACGGCGGGCAAGCGCTACGCCCTCCCGCACGCGCGGATCATGATGCACCAGCCGTCCGGGGGCGTGGGTGGCACCGCCGCCGACATCGCCATCCAGGCGGAGCAGATGCTTTACACCAAGCGCATGTTCCAGGAGCGGGTGGCCCACCACACCGGCCAGGATCAGGCCACCATCGAAGCCGACTCCGACCGGGACCGCTGGTTCACGGCGCAGGAGGCCAGGGACTACGGCTTCATCGACAAGGTGATCACCGGGGCGACGCAGGTCCCCGAGGGCGCCGGAACGCTGAACTGAGGAGCTGAATTATGACTGACCTGACGATGCCTCCCGGGTTCGCACCGGTGCACAACCGCTACGTCCTGCCCTCGTTCGTCGAGCGCACGTCGTACGGCGTGAAGGAGTCGAACCCGTACAACAAGATGTTCGAGGACCGGATCATCTTCCTCGGCGTGCAGGTGGACGACGCGTCGGCCAACGACGTGATGGCCCAGCTGCTGACGCTGGAGAGCGCCGACCCGGACCGTGACATCATCATGTACATCAACTCGCCCGGTGGCTCGTTCACGGCCATGACGGCGATCTACGACACCATGCAGTACATCCGCCCCGACATCAGCACGGTCTGCCTGGGCCAGGCGGCCAGCGCGGCGGCGGTCCTGCTGGCCGGCGGCACGGCGGGCAAGCGCATGGCGCTCCCGCACTCGCGGATCATCATCCACCAGCCGGCCACCGAGGGCGGCTACGGTCAGGGCTCGGACATCGAGATCCAGGCCCGCGAGATCCTGCGCATGCGCACCCAGCTCGAGGAGCTGACCGCCAAGCACACCGGTCAGGCCATCGAGAAGGTCCGCAAGGACATCGACCGCGACAAGATCATGACGGCGTCCGAGGCCAAGGACTACGGCATCGTCGACACGGTCCTCGCGACCCGCAAGAAGAGCCTGCAGGCCGCCGGCGTCGGCAGCTGACCCAGGCTCGCGGCAGCCGCCGCTGGTCGTCCGTCGGGTGCCCGGGCTCCGGTCCGGGCACCGTCGGCGTTCCGGGGGTACGGTGTGGCGGACGCCCGCCGCGGGTGAAGGGCGCCGATCCGTTGAACCGCTCGCCGGCCGGAGCCGTGTTCTGGTCCAGTGGGAGCAAGTGCGGGCGCTGTGAAGCCCTCCACGGCGCAAGCTAGACTGACTGGCCCCTGACACGCCCGTTTTGGGGGGTCGGAGAACAGCCCTTTTGCGGGTAACGTCGAGTCGGCAACCTCAGTAACGCACGTCGGCAGACGATGAACTGGGCAAGACGATGATGTGGCAACGAGGAAGATCGTCCTCAGGCCGGGGGCCGGTGCGAGCCGGCCTATGAGCGCAGGGAGTATGTAGGTGGCACGGATCGGCGACGGTGGCGACCTACTGAAGTGCTCGTTCTGCGGAAAGTCGCAGAAGCAGGTCAAGAAGCTCATCGCGGGCCCCGGGGTCTACATCTGCGACGAGTGCATCGACCTCTGCAACGAGATCATCGAGGAGGAGCTGGCCGAGACCGGCGAGGTGAAGTGGGAAGAGCTTCCCAAGCCGATGGAGATCTGCCAGTTCCTGGACAACTACGTGGTGGGGCAGGAGAACGCCAAGAAGGCTCTCTCCGTCGCCGTCTACAACCACTACAAGCGGATCCAGGCCGAGTCGAACGGCGCGCCCGGCGCGGGCAGCGACGTCGAGGTGGCCAAGTCCAACATCATGCTCATCGGCCCCACGGGCTGCGGCAAGACGCACCTGGCGCAGACGCTCGCCCGGATGCTCAACGTTCCCTTCGCCATCGCGGACGCCACGGCGCTGACCGAGGCCGGCTATGTCGGTGAGGACGTCGAGAACATCCTGCTGAAGCTCATCCAGGCCGCGGACTACGACGTGAAGCGGGCCGAGCAGGGCATCATCTACATCGACGAGGTCGACAAGATCGCCCGCAAGAGCGAGAACCCGTCGATCACCCGGGACGTCTCCGGCGAGGGCGTGCAGCAGGCCCTGCTGAAGATCCTGGAGGGTACGGTCGCCAACGTCCCGCCGCAGGGTGGACGCAAGCACCCCCACCAGGAGTTCATCCAGATCGACACCACCAACGTGCTGTTCATCGTCGGCGGTGCCTTCGCGGGGCTGGACCGGATCATCGAGTCGCGCGTCGGCAAGAGCGGCGTCGGCTTCGGTGCCCACCTCCGCTCGGTCTCGGAGCGCAACACCGACGACATCTTCAGCAAGGTCATGCCGGAGGACATGCTGAAATTCGGGCTGATCCCCGAGTTCATCGGCCGGCTCCCGGTGATCACCACGGTGCGCAACCTCGACCGCGAGGCGCTCATCAAGATCCTGACCGAGCCGCGGAACGCGTACGTGAAGCAGTACCAGCGGCTCTTCGAGCTCGACGGTGTGGAGCTGGAGTTCGACGAGGGCGCCCTCGAGGCGATCGCCGACCAGGCCATGCTCCGGGGCACCGGCGCCCGCGGCCTGCGCGCGATCATGGAGGAGGTCCTCCAGAACGTGATGTTCGAGGTGCCCAGCAACCCCGACGCCGCCCGGGTCGTCATCACCCGCGAGGTTGTCGTGGAGAACGTCATCCCGACGATCGTGCCCCGCGAGTTCGGCGGCCGGCGCCCCCGGCGCGAGCGCGAGGAGAAGTCGGCCTGAGCCGTCCTCTGCCCTGACACCACCGCCCGTGCGTCCGCGCGTGGCGGTGGTGCTGTTTCCGGGCCCCTGCGCGGTCGTAGGGTGGCCTCATGCGTGTTGCGGTGTGTCAGCTGAATGCCCGCGAGGACCGTACGAGCAATCTCGCCATGGCCCGGGATCTCCTGGGCCGGGCCGCCGCGGCCGGGGCAACCCTCGCCGTCCTGCCCGAATATGTCGACTATCTCGGCCCGGGCGCCGGCGCACCGAAGCCGGAGCCGGTCGACGGGGAGTTCGCTGCCTTCTTCGCGGACGCGGCCCGGGAGCTCGGCATCTGGGTGCACGCGGGCTCCTTCCACGAGGCCGGCCCCGACCCGTCGCGCACCTGGAACACGTCCCTGGTGTTCAGTCCGGCGGGCGAGCTGGTGGCGACCTACCGCAAGATCCACCTGTACGACGTGGAGATCCCCGGGCGCGTCTCCTACCAGGAGTCCCGCACCGTAGCGCCGGGTGACTCGACGGTCGTCGCCGCGGTGGACGGGGTGCCGGTCGGCATGTCGATCTGCTACGACCTGCGGTTTCCGGAGCTCTACCGGCAGCTGGCCGTCGCCGGCGCCCAGGTGTTCGTGGTGCCGGCCGCCTTCATGCTGCACACCGGCCGGGATCATTGGGAGGTGCTGCTGCGGGCGCGAGCGATCGAGAACCAGTGCTACGTGGTGGCGGCCGGGCAGATCGGAGATCACGAGCCCGGGCGTACGTGTTTCGGGCGCAGCATGATCATTGATCCGTGGGGGACGGTGGTCGCCCAGGCCCCGGATGTCGTGGGGGTGGTCACCGCGGATCTTGATCTGGGGCGGGTCGCGGAGATCCGGACGACTGTGCCGAGTTTGGCGAACCGGCGGCTCTAGTGGTTGTCGGTCGTTCCCGTCTTCCCGCGCTGCTTCTTGTGTGACCTGGCCCGCTCGGTAGGTCTGCTTCTTGTATGGCCTGGCCCGCTCGGTAGGTCTGCTTCTTGTGTGACCTGGCCTGCTCAGTAGGTCTGCACCAGGTAGCTGACGACAGCGACGCACACCACAGCGCCGGCGGCCAGAAGCATGGCGCCGCCCATCCGGGACGGGCCGCGCTGGGCCAGGCGGACCACCGAGACCACGACGGCGACCAGCACCAAGATGCCGATGACCAGCTGAGACAGCGGCATCAGCTGGTCGAAGAACGCATCCGCGGCGTGCGTGTGGTCAACGGCCATGCCTGCCACTCTGGCACGCCGCGGGACTCCCGCGTGTTACCGGGACGGGTGTCGATTTGCGTTTCGGGTGGGGGACCACGTAACTTTCTCTCTGCCCACGGGGAACCGGGAGGAACGGGGACGAAAGTCGCCGATCTGCCGAGTCGCCGGAGGCAGGCTTCCCGCAGCGTTACGCTGCGGGGCACCGGGCGAGGTTGACGCGAAGCGGAAAACGATTTGCGCCGACGAGAACGACCGGGTAAGGTTTACCGGGTTCGCGGGGAACCGAGCGGATGGATCACCGAGTGATCTCCGAGCGGCCTGCGAAACCATCCGACACGATCCACCCGGTGAGGGTGGCTTCGGCGCGGAAAAACTCGGGCGGTGCGGCGCAGAACTTGGGTCTTGCGCTTGCGGGGCCGACCGGGTAAGTTTGGGCGGTTGCCCCGAGCGGGTCTCCTGACTGGGAGTTCCGAACGGTGTGCGGTTGTTCTTTGAGAACTCAACAGGGTGCTTGATAAGCCAGTGCCAAATTAGTAATTCCCTGGCTTCTTCGGAAGCTAGAATTCCTTTGGCAACATTATGTTGCCGGGACGCTTTTCCAAAGA
>NZ_JAUZQD010000017.1 GCF_030709675.1 Symbioplanes lichenis | reverse complement strand
CGCTTCGCCGGGCGTGTTCTTGTCCGCTTCGCCGGGCGCGTTCTTGTGTCAGCTTTCGCGGGGGGCCGGGGTGTCGCGGCCCGTTCCCGCCCGGAAGCCGACGGCCTTGTGCGTCCCGTCGCAGAACGGCTTGATCGCCGACCGCCCGCACCGGCACAGCGCCACGGTCCCGCGCCCGGGGTCGATCACCTCACCGGAGGGCGTACGCATGGTGAACTCCCCGCGCAGCAGGAGCGGCCCGTCCTCGTACGGAATGACGGTGGCCCCGTGCTCGTCAGCTGTGACAGTCATGCGCCGAGTGATGCCCGCCCCCGAGCCCCGGAAACCGCCCGCGCCCCCGCTCTTGCCGGGCCGGCTCCCTTCGCCCTGATTGCGCGAAACCCGCCCGCTTCCGCCCGGTACGCGGTGAACTGATCTCTGACGGGCGAAGCAACGGGGGTGGACGCCATGGCCGGCACGGGCACGAACTACATCAAGTCCGACAGCATCCTGGCCCGCACGGCCTGGGACACCCTCCAGGCCCACGCCGCCCCCGAAGGCACCACCATCTGCCCCCTCTGCGGCGAACGCCTCCCCTGCGCCCCCGCCCGAGCCGCCGCCGAAGTCGTCCAGGCCGCCGGCCTCGCCGAATCCTCCGGCCTCATCGCCGCCTCCCGCGCCGGCGGCCCCCTCGACCCCACCCCTCGGGGCGGCCCCCTTGACCCTGCTCCCCGCGGTGGCGGCCTGCTCGACCCTGCTCCCGGCGGTGGCGGCCTGCTGGACGCCGCCCCCCGCGGTGACAGCCCCCTCGACCTTGCTCCCCGTGGTGGCGGTCCGCTCGACCCCGCTCCTGCCTCGGCCTGGCTCCAGCCCACCCGCCCCTCGCTCCCGCCGGCCGCCCCGACCTACGCCCCGCCCCCCACCTTCGACCGCCCCTCCACCTTCCCTGACCCCCTGTCCACCCCGTCCCGCCCTTCTTCTCTCAGCGACTCGCCGGCGGTGCCGACCCGTCCCGCCACGTCGGCCGCCCCAGGCCCGGCCGACCGAGCCCGCCCCGAAGAACCCCCCGCCGCCTTCCGCCCCCGCCCCGACAACCGCCCGATCTCCCCGCCGCCCGCCACCCCGCTGTCGTCCCTGCCGTCCGCCGCCCCGCTGTCATCCCTGCCGCCCGCCGGCGCTCCACTCGCTCCCTCCTTCTCGGCTGGGTCGTCACCGGCAGCCCTGCCCACCGCGCCAACCTCGGGCGGCGGCCACTTCGGCCCGTCCCCGTCAACCGACGCGCCGTCACCGGGCCTCCACCCCCAGTCAGCCCCTGATCGCCGAGCCCACCAGCCCTTCGCCGGCCCGAGCGTCACCCCGCCCCCGGAACACCCGCCTACCTTCGCCCCGGCCCCCACCCTCGACCGCCGGCCGCCGGTAGCCCCCAGCCGCCCCGAGCCCCCCACGACCAACCGTCCCGAGCCCGCCGCCGACCGCACCGATTTCCACCCGTCCCCGCAGCCGCCGTCCTCGCCGCAGCTCTCCTCCTCCTTCGAACGGCCGCAGCCGCCCGCCGCGCAGCCGCCCGCCGCGCAGCCGCCCGCCGCGCAGTCGCCCGCCGGGCAGTCGCCCTTCCCGCAGGCGCCCCCAGCGGCCTTCCCACCGGCATCGAGCGGAATCCCGTCGTCCGGCCAACCGCCGCTCGCGGCCCCGCACCCTGGCCAACCGATGCCGCATCCGGGTCAATCCGGGTTGTATCCGAACCCGTCAGCCCCGCACCCCGGTCAGGCCGGACCGCACCCAGGTCAGCTCATACCGCATCCGGGTCAAGCCGAGCCGCATCCCGATCAGCCGACGTCACATCCCGGTCAGCCGATGTCACATCCCGGCCAGCCCCTGTCACATCCCGGCCAGCACATGCCGCATCCGGGTCAAGCCGGGCTGCATCCAGGTCGGCCCATGTCTCATCCGGATCAGTCCGGGCAGCATCCGGGCCAGCCGGGCATGTATTCCGGCGCCCCTGCCCCGCAGCCGACCCACGAGCGTCCGGCCGCGCCCCGAGTGCCTACCGACGTCGACCCGCTCCTGCTCGGGCCGCCCCTCTTCGTACAGCAGAACCGTCCCTTGGACGCGCCCCGCTTCACCCCGTCGGCCCGTCCGCCCGCTCCCACCAACGGCGTGTCGCCCCTGACGCCTCCGCTCGGCGACAGTCTCGCGTCGGCGGCGGGTGGCTCGCTCGCTTCGGCGACGGGTGGCTCACTCGGTTCGCCGATGGGTAGCTCACTCGGTTCGCCGGCTGGTGACTCGCTCGGGTCGCCGCCTGTGGACTTGCCGGGGTCGCCGTCCGGTGACTTGCCGGCTGGACCGGGGGCAGGGCTTCCCCGAGGGGCGGGTGGCGACGTGAACGGTGGGTCCGGTCTCGGCGCCCCGGCGATAGGTGGCCAGCTCGGCCGGCCCGATGGCACGCCGCCCTCTCCGGAAGCCGGTCACCAGCGGCCTGCTCTGACACCTCCCGAGTTCGCCCAGCAGCGTCCCGCGGCGCCGCCGGAGCTCGGTCAGGCCTGGCCGGGTGCGCCGGAGCTTGGTCAGGCCCGGCCGGGCGCGCCGGAGTCCGGTCAAGGTCCTTCGGGGGCTCCAGGGCTCGGTCAAGGTCTCCCGGGGGCGGAAAGTGGTCCGGGGCGTCCCGCACTGACTCCGCCGGAGTTCGGGCCGCAGGGCCAGCCGTCGATGGAGCCGCCGCAGCCGGGACGTCCGCCTCTGCAAGCGCCGAGCTTGGGCCAGCCGGGTCGCCCGCCTCTGCAAGCGCCGAGCTTGGGCCAGCCGGGTCGCCCGCCCCTGCAAGCACCCGACATGGGTCAGCCTGGCCGCCCTCCGTTGCAGGCGCCCGACATGGGTCAGCCTGGCCGTCCGTCGTTGCAGGCGCCGGACATGGGCCAGTCGGGCCGCCCTCCGTTGCAGGCGCCCGACATGGGCCAACAGGGGAGCCCGCCCCTGCCGGCACCGAGCCTGG
The DNA here is from genome assembly GCF_030709675.1 of Symbioplanes lichenis. Taxonomy (GTDB): domain Bacteria; phylum Actinomycetota; class Actinomycetes; order Mycobacteriales; family Micromonosporaceae; genus Actinoplanes; species Actinoplanes lichenis. Next base: position 242,066 of record NZ_JAUZQD010000017.1, on the reverse strand, counting down.
GTCAGTCGGGTCGGCCTCCGCTGCAGGCGCCGGACATGGGGCAGCACGGGCCGGGCGGGCAGCCGTCGGGGCTTGAGCAGTTCGGAGCGGCGGCAGCCGCACAGCCCCCGGCTCCGGCGGGCCAGCAGCCTCCTCCGGGGGGTCAGCAGCAGTTCGGGCTGGGGGCGGCCGGCGCGGCGAGTGGCCTGGATCGGGATCGGTTCGGCGGGAACGGGGACCAGGCGCCTTCGGGACTCCTCGGGCGACCTGCCGCAACCGGGCCGAGTGCGGCCGCCCCGCAGGGAGCCGCTCCGAATCGCACCGGACTGAACCCAGTTGGTCCGGACGTGGCCACTCCGCCGCCGTCCTGGCCGCCTGCCGGGCCGGACGACGCGCCGAGCGGGTTGCCGCCGCGTTAGAAGCCCGATCCGCCCGGCGCAACGTCAGTTCGGGCCGTGAACACAGGCCTCAGGCGAGGTGCGTCCAGACGACCTTGCCGCCGGGGACGGAGAGGACGCCCCAGCCGTCCGTCAGCTCGCGGATCAGGTGGAGACCGCGCCCGCCGGCTTCGGCGGTTGTCGGGTCCTTGGCGCGGGGGAGGAGCCTGCTGCCGTCGCGGACCGTCAGGCACATGCGGTCGTTGCGGAGACCCAGGGTGATCTCCATTGTCGTGTGGGCGTGGCGGACCACGTTGGCGACCAGCTCGGTGGCGACCAGAGCGGCGGTGGCGGCGATCTCGCTGCGGTGCCAGGCGGCGCAGGTCTGGGTGACCAGCTGGCGGACCTGGCGGCAGGCGTCGGGGACCGGGCGGAGGCGGACGCGGATGCGCCTGGGCTCCGGCTCCGGCTTGGTGTCGGCCAGGGCGTCGGTGCAGGTGGGGGCGATGCTGACGGCGGCGCAGCCCGGCCATTCGGCGATGGTGCGGGCCGTCTCGGGGGGCGCTCCGCACAGCACGATCGGCACGGCCGGCCACTCCGACGTCTCGCACACCACTGTGCCGAGGACGTCGAGGGCGGCGGGCTGCGGGACGGTCAGGGCGCTCACGTCGAGGAGCAGCGACTCGGGCTGGTTGGCCAGGGCGCGGGCGACCGCGCGGGCGAGGGCGTCGCCGGTGAGCGTGTCGAGGGTGCCGCTGACCCGCAGGATCGCCACCGGAAGGTCCTGTTCCGGCCGGCAGACCAGCTGGCTCGACATCCGCCCCCCTTCGCCCCGTCGCGTCGTTCCCGTCGCGTCGCGCGTCCCTTGTGCCCCGCCCGGTCGCACAGCAAACCCGAGGATGCCACCGAACACCGGGTGCGGCCACCCGGGGTCCAGGCCCCGGTGCCTACGACTCCTGAGATCCGCACAGTGTGACCAAAGCCCCGAAACGGCCTTGCAGTGACCACGCACGCAGAATGAAGGCGCCGGCGGGCTGCTCTGGAGCGCCAGCTCCTCGGCCCGTCGGCGCCGGCCTCGGCGGGAGCGACGGTCTGCGCCATGCAACCAGATGCGACAGCCAGATTTTGATCTTTTTCCCAGTCCCGGCAGAGCGCAGGTCGCCGCCTCGCGCGCAGGAAAGTGAAGTACCGTACAGCGCCATGGGTGTGTCTTCGCGGCTGAAGAGCCGGTTCCGCAAGTTTCTGCAGCGTCCGGGCACGACGGTCGATCTCGCGCCGCTCCGGAAGCGGTTGCCGGACATCGAGGCCCGCGAGGACGCACTGAAAGAGCTCGACGACGAGGCGCTGACCGAGAAGGCCGGCGAGGCCAAGACGTTCGAGGAGATCTGCGCGGCCGGGCGCGAGGCCGCGCGGCGCGCGCTCGACCAGCGTCCGTACGACGTCCAGCTGCTCGGCGCCATGGCCCTGCTCAGCGGCAAGGTCGCCGAGATGGCCACCGGTGAGGGCAAGACGCTGACCGCCACGGTCGCCGCCTACGGGCACGTGCGGCTCGGCAACGGCCCGGTGCACGTGCTGACCGTCAACGACTATCTCGCCCGGCGTGACGCGCAGTGGATGGAGCCGGTCTACAAGCTGCTCGGCCTCACCGTGGGCTGGGTGACCGAGGCGATGACGCACGAGGAGCGCCGGGAGGCGTACGCCGCCGACGTCACCTACGTGTCGGTCAGCGAGGCCGGTTTCGACTACCTGCGCGACCAGCTGGTGACCGACATCGCCGACCGCGTGCAGCGGGAGCTGGCGACCGCGATCGTGGACGAGGCCGACTCGATCCTCATCGACGAGGCGCGCGTGCCCATGGTGCTCGCGGGCAGCATCGCCGGCGCCGAGGACCCGGTCGTCGACGCGGCGCAGCTGGTCCGCGAGCTGCGGGCGGGCAAGGACTACGAGGTGGCCGAGGACGGCCGCAGCGTCGCGTTCACCGACGCCGGGCTCAAGAAGCTCGAGGAAAAGATGGAGATCGACCTGTACGCCGACGAGCACGTGCGGGAGCTCTCCGCCGTCAACGTCGCGCTGCACGCCGAGGCCCTGCTGCGGCGTGACGTCGACTACATCGTGCGCGACGGCGGGGTCGAGCTGATCGACGAGATGCGCGGCCGGGTGGCGCAGCGCCGGCGCTGGCCCGACGGGCTGCAGGCGGCCGTCGAGGCCAAGGAGGGGCTGCGGGCCACCGCCGAGGGCGAGGTGCTCGACACGATCACGGTCCAGGCGTACATCGCGCTCTACAAGACGGTCTGCGGCATGACGGCGACCGCGGTGCACGTGGGGGAGCAGCTCCGCGAGTACTTCAAGCTCGAGGTCGCGGTCATCCCGTCCAACACGCCGAACATCCGCGAGGACGAGCCGGACCGGATCTACTCGGCGCACGACATGCGCGACGAGGCCCTGGTCGAGGAGATCAAGATCGCCCACGAGAAGGGGCGGCCGGTGCTCATCGGCACCCTCGACGTGAAGGCGTCGGAGCTGCTGGCCAAGCAGCTCGCCGCGGCCGGGGTGCCGAGCAACGTGCTCAACGCCAAGAACGACGACGAGGAGGCCGCGATCATCGCGGAGGCGGGCGCGCTCGGCGCGGTCACCGTCTCGACGCAGATGGCGGGCCGCGGCGTCGACATCCGCCTCGGCGGCAGCGACGAGAAGGACCGCGACCGGGTCGTCGAGCTCGGCGGCCTGTACGTCATCGGCAGCGGCCGCCACGACAGCCGCCGCGTGGACGACCAGCTCCGCGGCCGCGCCGGCCGGCAGGGCGACCCCGGCGGCTCGGTGTTCTTCGTGTCGCTGGAGGACGAGCTGGTGACCCGGCACGCGGGCGACATCCTGCCCGCCTCGCCGCGGATGGACATGGACGGCGTCGTGCACGACGACCAGGTCGACTACGCGGTCGAGCACGCCCAGCGGGTCGCCGAGGGCGTCAACCACGAGATCCACCGCAACACCTGGCGCTACAGCGTGGTGATCGAGCAGCAGCGCGTCGCCCTGGCCGAGCGCCGGGAGCGGCTGCTCACCAGCGAGGTCGCCGCGATCATGCTGCTCGAGCGGTCCCCGGAGAAGGCCAAGGAGACCGACGAGGACGTGCTCTCCGACGCCGCCCGGTCCATCGCGCTCTACCACCTGGACCGGCTCTGGGTCGACCACCTGGCCGAGCTGTCCGAGGTGCGCGAGGGCGTGCACCTGCGGGCGCTGGGCAAGCTCGACCCGCTCGACGAGTTCCACCGGGCCGCGGTCCCGGCCTTCCAGAAGGTCTTCACCGAGATCGAGCGCCGGACCATCGAGACGTTCGAGGCGACGGACCTCACCGACGGGTGGGAGCCGGAGCGCGCCGAGATCGTCCGGCCGAGTGCGACGTGGACCTACCTGGTGCACGACAACCCGTTCGGCTCCGAGTTGGACCGCCTCATCGCGGCGGTCGGCCGGCGCCTGACGTCAAGCGGGGAATGACGCCGGGCCGGGGCCGCGCTGCGGCCCCGGCCCGGCTCACACGCCGCGCAGCAGCGCAGCCATCTCGGGCAGCTTGAAGAAGTCGGCGGTCTCCAGCGCGCTGGGGCCGCCGTCTTCCGGCTTGGCGCCCGCCTTCAGCAGCAGCTCGACCGTCTCGGCGTTCTGCCGGAACACCGCCGCGGCCAGTGCCGTCTGGCCCCGGTCGTTGACCCGGGCCGGGTCGGCGCCGTGCTCGAGCAGCGTGGCGACGGTCGCCGGGTGGTTGTGGTAGGCCGCCAGGATCAGCAGCGTGTCACCCTTGTCGTTCGTGAGGTTCGCGGGCAGGCCCTGTGTCAGGAAGCCGGCCAGCTCGTCCGTGCCGCCGGTCCGCGCGAGATCGAAGACCCGGTGCGCGAAGGCGATGGTTTCAGCGTCCAATTCCTCGGCCATGCCCTCACCTTACGATGCGGTTCTACCGGGCACATTTCGAAGGGGGCGCTGGTGAGCGACGGGGTCTACGTGGGCAAGGCCGGGGCGGACGGCATGCGGAACCAGGGCTGGCTGCTCGGCCATTTCATGCCGGACGGTGACCTGTTGCACAGCGACGAGGTCGAGGTGAAGTGGGGCGTGCACCCGCCGGGCGACCGGCGCAAGACCTGGGCCACTCAGGAGACCCGGACGGCGCTGCTGGTGCTGATCCGCGGGACGTTCCACATCGAGCTGCGGGACCGGACGGTGGTGCTGCGCGAGCCCGGCGACTATGTGGTCTGGGGCCCTGGTCAGGACCATTCCTGGGAGGCGCGGGACAGCGAGACCGTGGTGCTGACCGTGCGCTGGCCGTCGGTGCCCGGATGGCGGATCCCGCCCGCGTTCAATCAACCGGCGAATTAAAAGCCGGAAACGAATTCTGAAACGGTCATCCCAGCATGTGGATGCCGCCTTGACCTGTTTGCGGCGCCCCCGGAAATATCGACAGCTGTTGCTGGGTGCCATTTCGGGGAGGACTTTTCATGCCGGTCACCGCCGTCGAAAGGATCGGCGGGAAACCGGCCGCCGTGACTGTGACGATCGACATTCCGCTCACCGGCGAGTCGCTGCCGCCGCAGGCCCGCCGGCTGCTGGAGGTCGTTCGCGAGCTGGTGCAGGCGGGCGACGCGGTGGCCCAGATCGAGGACGCCCCGGCGCCGGCCCCGGGCTCGCCGGCCAAGATCACGCTCCTGCTGGCCAGCCGGCAGATGCTCGTGGGCGGCGAGCTGCTGCCGATGACCCGGCTGGAGTTCGACCTCGTGCAGTTCCTCGCCGACCACCCGCGGCGGGTGTTCAGCCGGGCGCAGCTGCTGACCGGCGTGTGGGGCTACGAGCACACCGGCGAGCGCACGGTCGACGTCCACGTCCGCCGGATCCGGGTGAAGCTGGGCACCGTCCCGTTGATCACCACCGTCTACGGGGTGGGCTACCGGCTGGCCGACGACGCCAGCATCGTGGTGCGGCCGCACGAGTAGGGTGGCCGGGTGCGTGTCCGCCCCGTCTCCGTCGACGTCCTGGTCGAGGAGCTGGCCGAGCGGATCGTGCGCGACCACCCCGCGGGGCGGGTGCGGGTCGCGATCGACGGGGCCGACGCCGCCGCGCCCGGGGCACTCGCCGACGCGCTGGTGGACCCACTGCGGGTCCGGGGCCGCCCGGCCGTCCGGGTCGCCACCGCCGACTTCCTGCGCCCCGCGTCCGTACGCCTGGAGCTGGGGCGGACCAACCCGGACTCCTACTACGACGGCTGGTTCGACGAGGCCGGCCTGCGCCGCGAGGTGCTCGACCCGGCGGGTCCGGCCGGCAGCGGGCGCGTCGTCACCCGGCTCTGGGACGCGGCCGCCGATCGGGCCGCCCGGGAGCCGTACCAGGAGCTGCCGCCCGGCGCCGTGGTCCTGGTGAGCGGGGCGCTGCTGCTCGGGGCGGGGTTGCCCTTCGAGCTGACCGTCCACCTGCATCTGTCGCCGGCCGCCCTGCGCCGCCGCACGGACCAAGATCAAGTGTGGACGCTGCCGGCCCTGGACCGCTATGCGGCGGAGGTCGATCCGGCCGGTTTCGCCGACGTCGTGGTGCGCCTCGACGACCCGCGGCGGCCCGCCGTGGTGCTCCTTCCATGAGTGAATGACCCCTTCTGACCTGCGACGCGAAAGCAGCTTGGCCCAGTCCGTGGCGGTAGCGAGCACTGACAGTTATGCTGCGGTTACTTTTTTGCGGGGATCCCGTTTGGGATCTTCGGCGGTGGGTATCAGCCGAGGCCACGGTGCGAACCGGGGCCGGGGCGGGGGATCCACCGGCAGGGGCAGAGGGAAGGGCAGGGGGAGCACATGCTCGTCAACAGCGCGGTCATCACGGGTAAAGGTGCCGACACCGCCAGGTCCCGCTCGGGTGAGGACCTGGAGCGGGTCAGGGTGCTGCTGCAGACCCGGTACGACGACCTCAACGCCGAGTACGAGGAGGCGGTCGCCGAGAACCAGCGGCTGCGGCTGGTCGAGATCGGCGACGCCGCCGGTGACGACCAGGCGGACAGCGGCTCCAAGACGGCCGAGCGCGACGCGGCGACGTCGCTGCTGCGGACCCTGCTCGACCGCCGCACGCAGGCCGAGGTGGCCATGCAGCGGCTCGACGAGGGCACCTACGGCAACTGCGAGGGCTGCTCGAACCCGATCCCGGTCGAGCGGCTCGAGGTCTTCCCGTCGGCCACGACGTGCGTGCACTGCAAGGCCAACCGCGAGCGTCGCGCGGGCTGATCGAGCGTGACCGTCCGCCTCCCGGGTCACCCCCGGGAGGCGGACTAATGTGGGCGCATGGGTGAGATCCAGGTCGGCACGGCGTCGTGGACCGACAAGACCCTGATCGCCTCGGGCTGGTACCCGAAGAGTGCCGACAACGCCGAGAAACGGCTCGCCTATTACGCGAAGCAGTTCCCGGTGGTCGAGGTCGACAGCACCTATTACGGGCCGCCGGCCGAGCAGACCGCCCGGTTGTGGGCCGAGCGCACGCCGGCCGAGTTCACGTTCAACATCAAGGCGTACAGTCTGCTCACCGGGCATCCGACCAAGGTGACCTCGCTCTACAAGGATCTGCGCCCGGAGACCGGCAAGAAGAACGTCTATCCCGACGATCTCCCGCCGCAGACCTACGAGGACGTCTGGACCCGTTTCCTGGCCGCCCTCGACCCGCTCGCCGCGGCCGGCAAACTCGGCGCGATTCTCTTCCAGTTCCCGCCGTGGTGGGGCATCCGCCGCGACCACAAGGACTATCTGCAGGAAATCGTCGCCCGCTGCCGCCCGCTGCGCCCGGTCTTCGAGTTCCGCAACGCGAGCTGGTTCGACGGCGACAACGCCGGGGAGACGCTCTCTTTCCTGCGCCGCCACGAGCTGCCATTGGTCTGCGTCGACATGCCCCAGGGCTATTCCTCGTCGGTCCCGCCGCTGGCCGAGGCCACCGCCGACCTGGCCGTCGTCCGCTTCCACGGCCACAGCACGAAGTGGACCAGCAAGGACATCCAGGAGAAGTACGGCTACGACTACTCGCGCGCCGAGCTCGCCGCCTGGGCCCCGAAACTCCGCTCCCTCGCCGCCGCGACCGACCGCACCCAGGTCTTCATGAACAACTGCTACGGCGACAACGCCCAGCGCAACGCCAAGACGCTGGTGGACCTGCTGAGCGAATGAGCCGCCGGCTGCCCATATGAATACGGGCTCCCCCCGGGAGCGTTCGCCACGGCCGGGACTACTCGTGTGGGGCGCGAGCCCCTGCCGTGCCCCGGCCCAGGTGCACGCGACTCACCGCGCGCGCCGCGACCACTTGCCCCCTCCCGCTCCCGGACGCGACCCAAGGCCCGCACGGCCGGCGCACTGTCCGGCGCCCCGTCTCGTCGCCGCCGGTGACCGTCGGCACCCTCCTTGGCGGGAACGGCGCCGGTCGGCATCGCTTTCGCGGTCTTCGAAGCGGCCCATCCCCGGGACCTGGTCAGCATGGCGGCTGTCGCCTTCGGAACCGATCAGCGCGGCGCTGTTGCGAGGCGGCCGCTGCTCACCGGGGCGGCAGCCGTCGGCCCGGGCGTCACGGCGGCTCTGCTCGGTGCGGGCCGGCGACATCCCGCCGGCGTGGCGACGAGTGAATCTTGGTGGGCGACGCAGCGGCCGGCGCCCGCCGGCGCATCTTCTTCACGTGGAGGTGCGCATGACGTTCCAGGAGTACGTGTCACAGCGGGGACATGTCCTCATGCGGCTCGCTCATGTGCTCACGGGCGGGGACGCACACGCCGCGCAGGATCTGACGCAGACGACGCTGGTCGACGTGTACCGGCACTGGCGCCGGGTCCGCGGGGCGGAGAACAGCGACGCCTACGTACGCCGGATGATGGTGAACGCGCACCTGCGCCGGCTGCGGCTCAAGTCCTCGGCGGAGATCCCGGCGGAGGCGCCGGCGGATCGGGGCGGCACGATCGCGGATCCCGCCGACGAGGTGGCGGCCCGGGACGAGACCCGGCGGCTGCTCGCGCGGCTGCCGCCCCGGGCCCGGACGATCCTGGTGCTCCGGTACTACGCCGACCTCGACGACAACGCCATCGCGGATCTCCTGCGGATCAGTCCGAGCACCGTCCGGGCCACCGCCTCCCGGGCGCTGGCCGGGCTGCGTGCGGCAGAAGTGGGGAACAAGCATGGCTGAGCCGATCGAGCAGCGCCTTGCCGAGATCTTCCGCGAGGACGCGGGCCGGGCGCCGGAGCTGGACACGGCCGCCCCCGAGCGGGTCGTGCGCACCGTCCGGAGACGTCGAGCCGGGTGGGTTCTCGCCGCGAGCCTGACGGTGGCCGCGCTGGCCCTGACACCCGTCGTCATGCGCGATGACCCGGCCGCCCGCGGTGGCCCGTTGCCCGACTCGGGCCTGTCGGATTGCCTTCCGCCCGAGTCGCTCGCCGCGGTGGCCGCACGGACCCTGTCGTTCGACGGCACGGTCACGGCCATCGCGGTGGACACGAGCCGTGATGTGCCGACCGCCACCGTGACCTTCGAGGTCAACGAATGGTTCCGCGGCGGCTCCGGCCCGACGGCGACAGCCACCATGCAGGCACCACTCCCGCCGCATGTCCTCGCGGGCGAGGCCGGGCCGGTCTACGAGATCGGGACGCGGCTGCTGGTGAGCGGTGACACCGCCGCCGGCCGGGCAACGGCGTGGGGCTGCGGCTACACGCGCTACTACGACGATCGGACAGCAGCCGCGTGGCGCCAGGCTGTACGCGGCGGGTGAGGCGCGTTCACGCCGGCCCCGTACGGGCAGCGCGGCTCAGAGCTCGTCCCACGGCACCGATGCCAGCGTCTCGCGCAGGATCTTTTCCGCGCGCTGGTCGGCGACCGGCACCTCGTCGATGCTGCCGATGCCGCGGACGCCGTGGGAGTTGACCGCGGCGGCGCCGGCGAAGGTGGTGAGTTCGCTGGCCTGGACCGGGCGGAGGGTCCAGGGGGTGCCGTCGATGGACATCTGGATCTGGAGGAGGACCATGGTGATGCCCTTGAGCATCGGGGCGGCCGGCCAGATGATCTCCTCGCCGTCGTAGCAGGCGGCGTTCCAGGTGGTGCCCTCGCTGACCAGGCCGTCGCGGCCGACGAAGAGGCGGTCGTCGAAGCCGGCCAGGGTCGCCTCGCGGACGTGGTGGTTCAGCATGAAGGTGCCGCGGTGCTTGTGTTCCGGCAGGTCGCGCTCGTAGGGAACCGTCTGCACGCGCAGCGGGTGCGACGGGGGCTCGGGGGCCGGGTCGGTGACCGAGACGAGCACGTCCGGCGGGTCCTGCTCGCCGGGGCCGGGCACCAGGGTCACGCGCACGGAGGCGTCGCGGACCGGGCCGAGGGCGTGGCGGACGCGGGCGAGCAGCTGGTGCTCCTCGGCGACGCCGATGCGGTGGCCGAAGAGCTCCTCGGAGCTGTCGGCGAGCCTCGCCAGGTGCAGGGCGAGCCCGCGGACGCGGCCGGCGCGCACCTGCATGCTCGTGAAGTGCCCGTAGCCGAGCGTCGCGATGCGGTGCATCGCGGTCAGGTCGGGCACGCGCCCGTTCAGTTCGACGGTCAGCACTCCGTCCACCCTACGGGGTGCGTGTGACATCGAGGCCGCGGCGGCGGGCGAGGCGCGCCATGGTGGTGGCGTTCGTCACGGCGGCGCCGCCGGGGTCGTTGTTGAAATAGACGTAGGCGGGGAGGCCGGGCAGCCGGTCCACCCAGGTCGCGAGCGCGTTCCGGCCGTAGTGGGGCCACGGGTGGGCCCGGCCCTCGTGCAGCCGGAGATAGACCCAGTCGGCTGTCACCCAGAGGGGTGTAACCGGGCGGCCGCTACGGTCGGCCCAGGCGAGAGCCGCGTTGTGCCGCTGCAGAATGTCCTGAACGGTGGCATTCCACCAGCTGTCGTGCCGTGGCTCGACCGCGACGCGAACATGTTCCGGAAACTCCGACAAAACGCCGCGCAGCAACCCGGGATCGGCCTGCAGGGTCGGCGGCAGCTGCAGCAGCACCGGCCCGAGCTTGTCCCCGAGCGCGCCGGCCCGCGACAAGAACCGGGCGACCGGCTCGGCGGGCTCCTTCAGCCGCTTGATGTGCGTCAGATAGCGGCTCATCTTGACGGCGAAGCAGAAGTCGTCCGGCGTCCGCGCGCGCCAGTCCGCGAAGGTGTCACGTTCAGGGAGCCGGTAGAAGGCGTTGTTGACCTCGACCGACGCGAACGACGAGGCGAAATGTTCCAGCCAGAGCCGCTGCGGCAGCTTCGGCGGATAGAGCCGGTCCTCGCCCCGCCAGTCCTTGTACTGCCAGCCTGAGGTCCCCATCACCAGCACGCCGGACTGCTTACCGGTTTTCCGGTGATCGAAACGGGTACCAGCGGGTCACACCGAGGGAAGGGAATTGTGATGCGACTCAACGACGACGACATCACCGGCGGCAGCGGCACGTCGGGCGAGGGCCTGGCCGACGGCGGCGCGAACCCGAACGGGCACGACGGCGGCGCGGACGGCTCGGCGGGCGAGGGCCCGGCGGACGGCGGCGCGAACCCGGGCGGCCACGACGGCGGCGCGGACGGCTCGGCGGGCGAGGGCCCGGCCGACGGCGGCGCCAACCCGGGCGGCCACGACGGCGGCGCCGACGGCTCCGCCTCCTGATGAGCACCTCCGTTCCAGGGCCGGCCACGGCGCCGGCCCTGGCCCGGGCCGTCGCGGCCGACCCGGCCAAGTTCGCCGAGGCCTACTGGGGGCGGCAGCCGCTGCTGACCCGGGCCGACGAGCTGGCCGGCCCGGACGGCTTCCGGGACCTGCTCGCCCCCGAGGCCGTCGACGAGCTGCTGAGCGAGCGCGGCCTGCGCACCCCGTTCCTGCGCGTCGCCAACCAGGGCAAGGTGATGCCGGCCTCGGCCTTCACGGGCAGCGGCGGCGCCGGCGCCGAGATCGGCGACCAGGTGCGCGACGACAAGGTCATGCAGCTGTACGCCGACGGGGCCACCCTGGTCCTGCAGGGCCTGCACCGCATCCACCCCCCGATCATCGACCACGCGCGCCGCCTGGGCGCCGAGCTCAACCAGCCCCTGCAGGTCAACGCCTACCTGACCCCGCCGGGCAACAAGGGCTTCGCGACCCACTACGACACGCACGACGTCTTCGTCCTGCAGGTCGACGGGACCAAGCGCTGGAAGATCCACCCCCCGGTCCTCCCCGAGCCCCTGGAACGCCAGGCCTGGGGCGGCCGCGCCGACGAGGTGGGCGCCACCGCCGCCGGCGACCCGGCCCTCGACGTCGTCCTGCACCCCGGGGACGCCCTCTACCTGCCGCGCGGCTGGCTCCACGCCGCCGAGGCCCAGGGCGAGCGCAGCCTGCACCTGACGTTCGGGGTCCGCGCCCTCACCCGCTACGCGATCGTCGAGGAGCTCCTGCACCTCGCGGCGGAGGACCAACGGCTCCGAGCCACCCTCCCGTACGCCATGGACGTCGCCGACCCGGAGGAAGTCGCCCCCGAACTCGAGGAAACAGTCACCGCCCTGCGCGACTGGCTCCTCACCGCCGACCCGGCCGCGGTGGCCGCCCGCCTCCGCACCCGCGCCTGGTCCGCCCGCCGCCCGCAGCCGGTCAAGCCCTTGGCCCAGCTGGCCTACGCCGAGCAGCTCACGCCCGCCGCGGCCGTCGCCGTGCGCCACGGCCTCTTCTGGCAGCTCACCACGGACGGCCCGGACCACGTCGTCCTCCAGCTCGAAGGACGCACGCTGCGCTTCCCGTCGTTCTGCGAGCCGGCCCTGCGATTCGCCCTCGACGGCACCCCGCACCGCGTGAGCGACCTCCCCGGCCTGGACGACGACGAGGACCGTCTGGTGCTCGCCCGCCGCCTGCTCCGCGAGGCCGTCCTGGTCCCGGCCGTCTGAAACCCGCGTTCCGCCAGGCCGCGTCCCCCTTCCGGTGGGCGCGGCCTTCGGCAGATATGAGTACGGGCTCCCTCGGAGAGCGTTCACCCGGGGCCGGACTACTCGTGCGGGGCGCGAGCACCTGCCGTCCCCGGCCCGGGCGCACGCGGCTCACCCCGGCCGCGCGATCATGTGCCGGGCCAGGCCGGCGAACGCGCCTCACCCGAGCCCGACGTGGAAACGGGCCGGGGGGTGCGGGCCCGCCGGCCGTGGGCTCTCGCGTCAGGTGCCGGAAGGCGACCGGCGCGAGGACGGGACCGTGACGGGCGGCTTGCGCCGGGGCGCCGGGACGCCGTCCCGGCCGGACAGGCCCGCGACGGCGCGGACGAGGAGTTGCACTCCTGTGATCCGCATGACCGCCACGCCGAGCAGCAGCGACTTGTCCTCGGGGGACATCAGCTCGTCGTCCTTGAGGGCGATCACGTCCGCCTTCAGCCGGGACTGGTCGTCGGGGGACGAGTTTTCCAGCAGGCTGAGGGCCAGTGCCGGGAGGGTCACGTAGACGCGGTCGAAGGAGACGCCGCTCATGACCTCCCTCGCCACCTGGCTGCGGCGTTTGGCCTGGTAGCGATCGACTTGGCGGTCGCTGACGGCCAGGATGCGCTCGAGCAGGCCGCCCGGGCCCCAGTTGAAGTTCGACCCCTTCTCCGCCGCGGCGAAGAGCTTGGTGCGGAAGAGCGCGATCGCCCCGAGCCCGCCGGCGAGGGTCTGCACCAGGTCGCGGGCGGCTCCGGTCTGTCCGAAGGTCCAGCCGAACACGCGGATGATCGCGACGGCGGCCACGCTCGCCGCCGCGTTCGTCAGGACGTAGAGCAGCGCGGCCGGCTGCAGCACCGAACGGCCCGGGTCGTCGCGGTAGCGGCTTGCCAGCTCGGTGGCGCCGATCGCTGCCCCGAGACAGCCGGCCAGCACGTATCCGCTGGTGGAATCCATGATCAGCGGTCGTGGACGCCGCGGAGGGCGACGTTCATGCCGGTCACGAAGTCGCTGAACGAGCCCGTCACGGTCACCCCGCGGCCGCCGGGCCCGGGCTCGGCGGGCAGCTCGCCCGGCGCCGCGCCGCGCAGAGCCGGCGCCAGGTCCTCCTCGAGCACCGCGGCCAGAGCGATCGCGCGCTCGGGGTCGACCACGAGCAAGCGCTTGAGCCGGGCCCGCCACTCCGCGACGAGGGCGTCGCGGGCGTCGCGCATCGGTTGCGCGGCCCCCGTCCCGACCAGCTCGTCGCGGCTCTGCCGGAGCTCGGCCGCCACCATCGGGGCCCGTGCGGGATCGGCGGCCTGCCAGAGCCGGTGCACGGCCCGCTCCGCCACCTGCCAGTCGTCGGTCGCCAGCAGCCGGGCCACGGCGAGGCCCGCGTCGTTGGCCAGCCGTTCGAGCTGTACGTCCATCCGGGGCCTCCCGCCGTGGTGTCGTTCCACGCTAGACCGCGGCCGGCCCGGCGACTGTCCCGCCAACGGGTGACGGTCAGCCCCAGGACCCGTACGGGGTGACCGCCAGGTTCTCGTTGTTGTAGCGCGCGTCCTCGGTGATCTCCTCGGCCACCCAGTCCGGCGGCACCACCGCGCTGAGGTCGCTCGCCTCGCACTCCGCGATGACCAGTCCCTCGTTCGAGCCGGAGAACACGTCGACGTCCCAGACGTGTGCCCCCTCCACGATCTGGTACCGCAGCTTGGTCACTTTGTGCTCGGACCGGTCGATCAGCTCCCGGGCCAGCGGCACCGGCAGCTCCATCTCGTGCTCCTCGCGCGTTCCGCCGGACCGTGGTCCTTTGACGGCCAGCAGGGCGGGCCCCTCGTGGTAGCCGCCCGCCTCGTCCGGGAGATAGGTGCGCCGGACCCGGACCGCGTAGTCGTCCCGCACGTACAGGTAGGCCTGCACGATGATGTTGCCGGCGTGGGGCTCGACGATGCCGGTGTCGTGCACGAGGAACCTGCGCTCCCGCTCGAACGCCGATCCCTGTGCCACCCCGACCTCCCGCGGCCCGGGAAACGAGCCCCGCCGGCCGGGTCCCATGGTGGTCCCCACGCCCCCTCCGGCAACGGACGCGCTGTCTGCCCCGGAACGGCAGCCGCCCCGGAGAAAGGCCCCAGGCCGGCAGCCGCCCCGGACGCAGAGTCCGGAGCGGCCACCGGTGGCCGGTCAGCTCACCGGGTCCCAGAGGAGCTGGTCGTCGACCACGGTCGTCGTGCCCGAGGTCAGGGTGATCAGGTCGGCCGAGGCGTAGTCCGGGGACTGGTGGGCGTACTGGCTGCGGCCGCCCGCGGTGTCCGCGGCCGGGGTGCCGTTCGCGGCGAGGAACCGGCCCGTGACGACGCCGGCCTCGGCGACGGTGCGGCGAACGCTGGGCAGCACGCGCGGTTCAGCCTCGGGCCACGACCTCCGGTGGCACAAACCCGGGAGTGTCCACAGCAGACTTCATCGGGCGTTCACCCGGTGGCCGCACTGTTGCGCACGATGACCAGGATCAGGCCCGCGGTGATGAGGGCCGACGCCAGGACGGTGACGACGGTGGAGGCGTCCAGGGGTTCCTTGGTGCGGTCCGCGACGCGCTTGGCCACGATGACGGCGAGGATCGGGCCGAGGAGGGCCACGATCAGGGCCACCACGGGCAGGCCGACCGCGAGGTCCCCGCCGCTCTCGCGGCCCGCCCAGCGCAGCAGCGACCACGCCGCCAGGCCCACCGCGCCGCCCAGGGCGCCCAGGCCGACGTACAGGAGGGCCGCGCCTTTGATGGGTTTGATCGCGGTCTTACGGTTGGCCGTGGCCTCGGCCTCCTGGAGGTAGTCCTCGACGGCGCGGTCGCGCTGGCGGGGCACCACCGGGCCGGGCGGGCGGCCGAAGCGCTCCGCCGGGCGGCCGGCCGTGTGGGCGAAGTCCGACCAGAGGCGCTCGACCGTGGCGTCGACCTCGTCCAGGCGGCGCTGGGCGGCGTCGGCTGCGGCGGCGGCCTCGCGCACCCGCCGGTCGGCGGCCCGGACGGCCTCGTCGGCCTCCGCGGCGCGGGTGTCGTGCCAGGTGCGGGCCTCGGTGCGGTGGTTCGCCGCGTCGTCGTCGAGCTCCGTCAGCTTCTTGACGACGCTGCGGTAGTCGGGCGTGCGGCGCTCGAGGACGCCGTCGGGGTCAGGAGTCATGACGGTCCGTAGGGGATGATGACCTCGGCGCCACGATGCACCGAGCGGTCGAAGTGGAGGGCCCGCCACGGCCGCGGGTACCAGGCGGGGGAGCCGTGGCCGGGGTAGTAGGGCGACAGCTCGCTGCCGTGCACGTCCAGAGCCACCCACGACCCGATGACATCCGTACGGCTGGCCTGCCCGCCGAGCGTGTCGCGCAGCAGGGCGGCCCCTCGCCACCAGCCGATCACGTGGATCCGGCGCTCGGGCCCCTGCCGCAGGATCCGGCGCAGCAGATCGCCACCGGGCGCGGCGTCGACGGCATAGAGGAACAGGAAGAGTGGCTTGTCGGCCGCGGTCCCGTACTCGGCCCGGTCGGCGGCCAGATCGAGCAAATTGTCCCAATTGTTAGAGTTGTAGTAGTCCGTGTCGCCGGGCGGCAGCACGACCTTCAGCGCGGTGACGGCGGTGGCGGCGTCGGGGTCGAGGCAGGCCACCTTGAACTGCGCCGCCCCCGGGGCGAACTGCGCGGCGAGCGACCGGGCCGCCGTGTGCAGGATCGCGCAGGCCTCCTCGACGCGCGTGCCCATGACGGCGATGTTGCGGCCGGGGGCGCGCCGCAGCACCGTACGCGCGGATCGCGCCGCCACGTCGATCGTCTCGCCCAGCAGCACCACCGGGGCCGCCGCCTCCGGGAACGACAGCTGCTTCTCGTCGAGCCGCGGGATCGCGTCGCCGTCGAAGAGCCGGGGCGCCGGCATGTCCGGCGGCCGCCGCCGCCACAACCGGTGCTGCAGCGCGCTCCACCGCTCCCGGTCGCCGGCGTCGGGCACCCGGACCACGCGGTTCGCCTCGACGGCGCCCGAGTCGGCGTTGACCACCGCGTGATAGCGGGGCAGCGCCTCGGCGGCCGTGTTCGTCTCGGCGAGCACCCGGCGGGCCCGGGGCAGCGCGATCCGCAGCGAGAACTGCGCGACCAGCGCGGGCCGGCCCCACAGCGCCTCGATGCCCGAGACGTCCTGGCTGGCCAGCACCAGGTGGATGCCCTGGGAGCGGCCGCGGCGGGCCAGGTCCTCGAGCAGGTCGACCGCCTCGGCGGCCACGGCGTCGCGGCCGGCGAGGAGCACCTGGAACTCGTCGACCACGGCGACGATGCGCGGCCAGTGCCCCTCGGGGTCCTCGGCGCGCAGCTCGGCGAGGTTCGTGACCTCGTGCCGCTTGGCGGCGTCGGCGCGGCTGCGCAGCTCGGCGCCGAGAAAGCGGAGCAGGGCCAGGCCGAACTCGCGGTCGGTGTTCACGTTCACCCCGACCAGGCGTACGTGCGGCAGCCAGCTCGGGTCCCGCCGGCCCGGCGCGAACCGGGCGAACGACACGCCCTCCTTGAAGTCGAGCAGATAGAACGCCAGCTCGTCGGGGGAGTAGCGGGCGGCGAGGGCACCCATCCAGGCGTAGATGAGGTTTGTCTTGCCGGTGCCCGACGGCCCGGCGATGAGCGCGTGCGGCGGATAGTCGGCCAGCGTGACCTCGACCGGCGCCCCCTGCGGGCTGTCGCCGAGCGGGGCGGTCAGGGCCCGGGCCGCGCTCTCCTGCCACTCCTCGGCGGGTAGCAGGCTGTCCAGCGCGACCGGAGCGGGTCCGGCGGCGACCTCGTCCGCGATGCGCCGGCAGGTCTGGGTCACCAGGCTCGGCGGCGGCCCGGCGTCGAAGACCACCGGCAGGTCCCCGCACCCGCTCACCCGGCCTTCGGTCCCCGGCGCGGCGCTGATGATCTCGGCGGTGCCGTCCTCGGCGGGCATGTTCCGCAGGATCAGGTGGACACCGCACGCGGCGCCGGTCCGCAGCAGCCGCGAAAGCTGCCCCCGCTCGTGCCGCGACAGCTCGTCGGAGCGCCCCGAGCCGAGCAGCACGGCGACGCGCCAGGGCTCGGGGCGGCGCCCGGTCGCGGCGCTCAGCTCGCGCAGCGACGAGTACTCGCCGGCCAGCACGGTCTCGTTGATCCGCCGGACGTGGTCGACCAGCTCATCGAGGAGCGCCCCGAGCCCGCCCGGGCCGACGAAGCGCAGCACCCCGGCCGGGGCCAGCGGGGCGAAGCCGGCCAGGCCGCCGCCGAGCTGCTCGGGGTCGTACCCGGTCAGGACGACCCGGCCCGGCTCGGCGCTGCCCAGAGCGCGCAGCAGCAGGCCGGCCACCACGTCGTCGCCGACGGCCTGATCGCCGCGGACCACGACGTGCCCGCGGTCGAGGAGCGGGACGAGGGCGGGAACCTCCCCGGCGTACGGGAGGCGCAGCAGCCCGGCCCGCAGCTCGGGCGCGGGGGTGCCGGTGTCCGCCGGGGTCGCCTCCCAGACGTTCCAGGCCGAGCCGGCCGCGCCCGGGGCCGCGAGCAGCGCTGTCTCGGCCGCCGCCCCGGCCAGGTCGGCCAGGGCCCGGTCGCGCTCCTCGTCGATCTGGTGCAGACGCTTGTCGCGCTGCTCCTTGATCCGGCCGCGCCGCTCGCGGGCGGCCGCCACGACCTTGCCCCGGCGGGCGCGGGCGGTGTCGAGCTCGTCCCGCGCGGCGTCGCGGGCCTCCACGGCGATGCCGAGCGCGTGCGAGAGCGCGGCCCGGACCTCGACGACCTGCTGGGTGAGGGACTCAGGCATCGACGTTCGGGCTCCGTACGGGCTCGGGCCGGCTCGGATCGAGGGTCTCCGGGTCGCGGCCGAGCCGGGCCAGCAGCACCCCGGTCAGCACGCTCGCGGTGACGGCCGAATCGGCGGGGTGCGCGGGCTGCTCGTTCTTCGCGGGCGCGCGGCAGATCCGGGCGAGCAGCGTGTCCAGCACCTCGGGCGGGGTGCCGGGCAGCAGCGACTTCACCCGGCCGGTGGCGGCGCTCTGCAGTCGTTTCAGATCCTCGGGCCGGGGCTCGTGCCCCAGCAGGTCGCCGGCCAGCCGGTGCAGCACGGGCGAGCTCGCGGCGGAGAGTCCCAGCCCGGTCGCCGCGTTGACCTGGTGCAGGTCGCGGCCGACGCGGGCCCGGTCGCCGGAGCGCACCCCGGCGGCGACGCGGCGCAGCAGGTCGGCGGTGTCGCCGGCGCCGTTGCGGGGCTCGGCCGGCTCGGCCGGCGGCGCCTCGCCGGTGAGCTCGGCCACCCGCCGCGACCACCACGGGCCCAGCTCCTCGGGCGCCGGCTGCGTCTCGGTGGCGACGGCCTCGGCCTCCTGCGGGCGCAGGCCGGCCTTGTAGTCGGCCTCGGGCGGCGCGGCACCCTCGCCCGCGGCCAGGCCCGCGGCGGCCAGATATTGCGCGATCGCCTCCTGGGCGAGGCGCAGGGCGGCTGCCGCGCGCTCGACCGCTTCGACGGCATTGCCCAGCTGCGGTACGCCCAGCGGGTCGACGGACGTCTGGCGCACCCAGTTGAGCAGCTCGGTGGCGCTGGTCAGCTTCTCCCGGGCGACCGTGACAGGGCCGGTGGGCAGCTCCTCCGAGGTGGCGCGGAGCTGGGCGCCGAGTTCCTGCAGCAGGGACATCGGCTCAGAGCGTCGCCGTGTAGGTCTCAGCCTGCTCGACCGCCTGCAGGGTCGCGCCCATGCACTCCTCCAGCTGCTGGTCCGCCTGGGACAGCGAGGCGTGCGCGGCACCGACGGCGTCGTTGGCGGAGCCGTCCAGGGCCGCGGCGAGGCTCTGCTGGGCCTCCCCGATCTTCTCCCGGGCCGCCTGGATCGCCTGCTGACCCTCGGTGACCTGCTGGAGCGCGGCACTCACGGCCGCTTTGACCTCGGCGACGCTGGCCAACGTGCAGCCTCCCGGTGTTCGACAGCACCTCTATACGTCAGAGCTTAGTCGTCCACGATGGTCGGCGAGCGACTGCGTGTCCGATTCACGCACGACTCATTCTCTCCGGCGCGGGACGCTGCCCGGGCCGCGCACTTCCGCCCCGAGCGCGGTCACCCGGTCGCGCAGCCCGCGGTCGGCCGTGACGACCACGACCCGCCGGTCCGCCGCTTCGGTCACGACCTCCACGATCCGGTCGTCGCCCGAGCCCGGGGAGGACACGACCCGGACACCCTCGATCCCCAGGACGTCCCGCGCCTTGCCCTCGACGACCAGAACCACCTCGATCGGGGGCGGAAGATCAGGAAGCCCCGTGGCGTTGAGACCGGACAGGGCGTCGCGCAGGCGGGCCGTGGCCCCGGCCCGGTCGCGCCACCAGCCGTCGGGCTTCGAGCCGACCACGTTGGCGGCGTCGACTACTAGCAGCGGGGTCATGAGACGAGCGTCTCACAGTGGAATTGAACGATCGTTAAGGCGGTTGGAGAGGGCGACACCGGGTAGGCGCGAACTGCATAGGCCCGACGAAGGAGAGAACCAGCATGAGCATCGGACCCAGCGACTGGGACGACATCTTCGCGCGCTTCTTCGGGGCGCCGGAGCCACGCCGGTCCGCCCAGCGGATCGACATCACCAGGTACATGAGCCAGGACGCCCGCCGCGTGCTGTCCGACGCCGCGCGCCGCGCCGCCGAGGTGGCCCCGGCGGGGACGGACATCGCCGACCTCGACACCGACCACCTGCTCTGGGGCGTACTCCAGCAGGAGCCGCAGCGTGCCCTCGTGCGCCGCGCCGGTGCCGACCCCGACTCGATCCTGCGGGAGCTCGGCGGCGCCTCGTCCGGCGGCACCGACCTGCCCGAGCGCCTCGCGCTGACCCCCGCGGCCAAGCGCGCGCTGCTCGACAGCCTGCAGATCTCGCGCGCCGTCGGCGCGTCCTACGTGGGCCCCGAGCACGTCCTCATGGCCCTCGGTCTCAACCCCGACACCGCGGCCGGGCGGCTGCTCGCCTCCCGCATCGACCCGCGGACCCTGCAGCAGTCCGACCAGCCCGCCCCCGGTGGTGGTGGCGGCGGAAGCGCCCAAGGAGGCGGCACCACGAACACCCCGACCCTCGAGCAGTACGGCGTGGACCTCACCGAGATGGCCCGGCGCGGCGAGATCGACCCGGTCATCGGCCGGGCGGACGAGATCGAGCAGGCCGTCGAGGTGCTGTCCCGGCGCACCAAGAACAACCCGGTGCTGATCGGCGAGGCCGGCGTCGGCAAGACCGCGATCGTGGAGGGCCTGGCCCAGCGCATCGTGGACGGCGACGTCCCGCAGACGCTCGCCGGCAAGCGCGTCATCCAGCTCGACCTGGCCGGCCTGGTGGCGGGCACCCGCTACCGCGGCGACTTCGAGGAGCGGCTGCAGAAGGTCATCACCGAGATCCAGGAGAGCGGCGACGGCCTGATCGTGTTCCTCGACGAGATCCACACCCTGGTCGGGGCCGGTGGCGGCGGGGGCGACGGCGGCGGCATGGACGCCTCCAACATGCTCAAGCCCGCGCTCGCCCGCGGTCAGCTCCGCGTCGTCGGCGCGACCACCCTCGACGAGTACAGGCGCCACATCGAGAAGGACGCCGCCCTGGCCCGCCGCTTCCAGCCGGTGCTGGTCGGCGAGCCCAGCGTCGAGGACACCGTGGCGATCCTGCGCGGCCTGCGCGACAACTACGAGGCGCACCACCAGGTCCGGATCATCGACGAGGCCTTGCAGGCCGCGGCCGAGCTGTCCGACCGCTACATCACCGACCGCTTCCTGCCCGACAAGGCGATCGACCTGATCGACCAGGCCGGCGCGCGGGTGCGGCTGCGGGTGAAGACCCCGGCCGCCGACGTACGCGACCAGGAGCGCCGCCTCGAGCAGCTGTCCCGCGACCGCGACCAGGCCGTGGCGGCCGAGGACTACGAGAAGGCCTCCCAGCTGCGCGACGAGATCAACGCCATCAAGGCCAAGATCGCCGGGGTGCGGGACGGTGCGTCCGGGGTGCCCCAGGTGACCCCGGAGGACATCGCCGAGGTCGTCTCGCGGGCCACCGGCATCCCGGTCGCCCAGCTCACCGAGGAGGAGCGTGACCGCCTGCTCCGCCTGGAGAGCCACCTGCACGACCGGGTGATCGGCCAGGAGGACGCGGTCGCCGCCGTCGCCGAGGCCGTCCGCCGGTCCCGGGCCGGGCTCGGTGACCCCGGCCGTCCCGTCGGCAGCTTCCTCTTCCTGGGCCCGACCGGCGTCGGCAAGACCGAGCTGGCGCGCTCGCTGGCGGAGGCGCTCTTCGGCGAGCCGGACCGGATGATCCGTCTCGACATGAGCGAGTTCCAGGAGCGGCACACCGTCTCCCGGCTCGTCGGTGCCCCTCCCGGCTACGTCGGCTACGACGAGGCGGGCCAGCTGACCGAGGCCGTGCGGCGCCGTCCGTACAGTGTCGTGCTGCTGGACGAGATCGAGAAGGCCCACCCGGACGTCTTCAACATCCTGCTCCAGGTGCTCGACGACGGCCGGCTGACCGACAGCCAGGGCCGCACGGTGAGCTTCAAGAACACCGTGCTGATCATGACCAGCAACATCGGCTCGGAGATCATCTCGGGCACGAAGCGCACGCTCGGCTTCGGCGCTTCCGACGGTGGCGCGGCCGAGGACCGCGACCTGCGCGAGCGGCTCGACCGGCGGCTGCGCGAGCAGTTCCGGCCCGAGTTCCTCAACCGGATCGACGAGGTCATCATCTTCCGTCAGCTCGAGACCCAGCAGCTCCGCCGGATCACCGAGCTCCTCCTCGACGAGACCCGCCACCGCCTGCAGGCGCAGGACATCCGGCTGGACGTCACCACGGAGGCGGTCGACTGGCTGGCGGAGAAGGGCTTCCAGCCGGAGTACGGCGCCCGCCCGCTGCGCCGCACGATCCAGCGCGAGCTGGACAACCGGTTGTCCCGGATGCTGCTGGCGGCGGACCTGGCCCCCGGCCAGACCGTCCACGTCGGCGTCGCAGACGGCGAACTGACCTTCGCGGCCGGCTCGCCCACCCCCGCCACCGCCTGACGCAGCGTTGCGACGAGCCCCCGGCCCACGTGGCCGGGGGCTCTGTCAGTCCTCGAACACCGACCAGCAGATGTCGTTCCGCAGTCGCTGATCGTCGAGCACCAGCTCCCGGATCGGCGCCGGCAACCGCTCCCGCTGCCACCGGCACTCGGCCCGGCCCGCGCCCTCGCCCCGATCGGCCCGCACGGCCTTGATCGCGTACGCGGCCGCGCCCAGCTCATGCGCGGCAACGTGCGCGACGACGGCGGCCTGCCCGGCGGCGTACGCGGCGAATCGTGAAGCCCCGCCCAGGTCCCGCGCCGCCCCCATCGCGTGCCCGCCCACCGCCCGGGTCTCCATCATCTTCCGCTCGCCCCGAGCCCACGCCCGCGCCGCCTCGATCGCCTCGCCCGGCCGCGCATCATCCGGCCGCTCCGCCACGAACAGCCCGAGCACATGCTCCGCACAGTCGGCCGCCCACAACGCCAGCAACCGGTGATCGTCGTCGGTGAGCGTCCCGCCCCGCCGGACCGTGACGAACCGCCGGTCCCGCTCCTTCGGCAGAATCACGATGCCAGATGCATCGTCAGACGGCGGCGAGTTGTTCGACGCCCAGGTCCGGGTGGTCCTGGCGCCATTTCAGATAGAGCGGATTCCGGGCCGAGGCGTCCAGGTAGGCCTCGGCCGCCATCTCGAGCAGGCGCGGGGCGACCTGGGCGGCGGGGCTGTCCGGGTGCCAGCCCAGCAGCTGGCGCCAGCGCAGGGGAGCGCCGCGCAGGGGGCGGGTGACCAGGCCGCTCGGCGGGCGGAAGGCGTGCTGGCAGAGGGCCAGGGCGACGCCCGACTCGGCCATGTCGACGCAGCCCCGGATGTCGGTCTCGAAGATGCGACGGGGGGTGAAGCCGGCCCGGGCGCAGGCGGCGGAGAAGCAGTCGGCGAAGCAGCCCTCGCCCGGCCCGGCGACCCACTTCTCCTCGGCCAGGTCGGCCAGGTCGACGTCGAGACCCTGGGCCTGGGGATGGTCCTCGGGCATGAGGATGCAGATGCCGTCGACGGCGATGCTCTGCCACGTCAGGCCGTACTCGGGATTGGGGGTGGTGTTGTGCCCGCACGTGCCGATCTGGATGAAGTCCAGCTTGCCGGCCTGGGTGAGCGAGGCGAGCTCGTCCTGCGAGTACGACGCGAACGTGCTGATCTGCGCGTCCGGCTGCGCCTCGGACAGGCGCTGGACCATGCCGCCGACGACCGGGCCGCCGATCGAGCCGATGCGGTAGCGGCCCATCGTGGTGTCCGAGCCGGACCCGGCCAGCCGGGCGGCCTCGTCCTGCAGGCCCTTCATGGCCGGCAGCAGCACCCGGGCCCGGGAGAGCACCAGCTCACCCAGGGCCGTGGGGCGTGCCCCGCGCCGGTCCCGCTCGAACAGCGGTCCGCCGAGCGTGCGCTCGATGCGTTGCAGCTGGGCGGTGAGGGCCGGCTGGGCCAGTCCGAGCAGCGACGCAGCCTTCGTCACGCTGCCCGTCTCCGCGATGGCCACAACCACCTTGAGATGCCGCAGCTCCAGGTTCATAGCGTGACGGTAGGACGTTTGCCGGATGAGGGCTAGACCTTCGGCCGACCAAAGATCCCCCAGATATGACAAACGGGTAAAGCAAAAGGACAGAAGTTACCAATCAGTACGGCCATCGATCACCGTCTTATGACCTTGACTCTTTGCCATTGACGGATGTCTTGTTGTGTGCCTGGTCAGAGATCCTTCGGGTACGTCGTCCGCCGCCCCACGACGTCGCGAACCTTGTCCACGAGGGCGACCGCCGGGTCCACCACCTTGTTCCACGGCGGGGTCACCGGGGTGCCCGGGTGGGGCCGGGTCGGCGCCGCTTCCAGGGCCGTCTCGAAACGGTTGCCCAGCCGGATCAGGTCCTCGATTCCGGCCAGCCGTTCGAGCAGGGGAATCAGCTCCCCGGATGCGGCCCCCGAGTGCCTGCGCAGCCGGGTCAGCAGGCCCGCGGGGTCGCCGGAGCCCTCGAACAGGCGCAGCTCCTCCAGCATGGCGCGGTCCTCGGCCAGTTCCCGCGTCACCAGCTCCGGGCCGTCCGGGACCACGTCGCGGACGGCGGGATAGAGGTACTGCTCCTCGGCGGAGAGATGCCGGGCGACCGACGCGACGAGCACCTGGGCGATCGTCGCCCGGCGCGCGGCGTCCGTACCGTCGGCGGTGAGCTCCTCGGCCAGGGCCAGCAGCTCGCGGTGCTCGCGGGCGACCACGTCGGTGATCGCGATGCCGGTGGTCTCGCCGCCGACCGGCGGCAACGGGGGAAGATGGGCGGTCACGGTGCCGGGGTTACCCGCCCCGGTGAGCCCGCCAAACTCGCGCCGGTCCGGATGCTGGTAGGAATAGCGGATGGAACCGATCACCGCCGCCGACGAGGTCACCGGCATCTGCCGCGACCTGCTCCGGATCGACACCAGCAACACCGGCGACCCGCGGACGACCGCCGGGGAGCGCGTGGCGGCCGAGTACGTCGCCGCGCAGCTCGCCGAGGTGGGTATCGAGTCCGTCCTGCACGAGTCGGCGCCGAAGCGGGCCAACCTCGTCGCCCGCATCCCGGGCCGCGACCCGTCCCGGGGCGCCCTGCTCGTGCACGGTCACCTCGACGTCGTGCCCGCGGACGCGAGCGAGTGGTCGGTGCACCCCTTCTCCGGCGAGGAGAAGGACGGCTACCTGTGGGGCCGCGGCGCGATCGACATGAAGGACTTCGACGCGATGATGATCGCGACGGTCCGGGAGTGGCAGCGGACCGGCGTCGTCCCGCCGCGCGACATCGTGCTCGCCTTCACCGCCGACGAGGAAGCCGGCATGGAGTACGGCTCCCAGTTCCTCGTCCGCGAGCACGCCGGCCTGTTCGAGGGCGTCACGGAGGCGATCGGCGAGGTCGGCGGCTTCTCCTACACGGTCAACAAGGATCTGCGGCTCTACCTGGTCGAGACGGCGGAGAAGGGCATCGACTGGCTGCGCCTGCACGCCAAGGGCCGCCCGGGGCACGGCTCCTTCGTCCACGACGACAACGCCGTCACCGCCCTGGCCGAGGCCGTCGCCGCGGTCGGCCGGCACCGGTTCCCGATGGTGCTCACGCCCACGGTCCGCGCCTTCCTGGAGCAGGTCTCCGACGCGCTGGGCATCGAGCTCGACCCGGACGACCCCGAGCTGGCCATCGCCAAGCTCGGCCCGATCGCCAACATCATCGGCGCGACCGTGCGCAACACGGCCAACCCGACGCGCCTCGAGGCCGGTTACAAGGACAACGTCATCCCCGGTACGGCCTCCGCGACGATCGACTGCCGCACGCTGCCCGGACAGGCCGAGGCGTTCCTCGAGCAGTTCCGGGAGCTCATCGGGCCCGACATCGAGATCGAGCACGTGTCGCAGCAGGACGCGGTCGAGACCAGCTTCGACGGGGCGCTCGTCGACGCGATGGGTGCCGCGCTGCGCGCCGAGGACCCGGGCGCGCGGGCGGTCCCGTACATGCTGTCGGGCGGCACCGACGCCAAGGCCTTCAGCACCCTCGGCATCCGCTGCTTCGGCTTCGCCCCCCTGAAACTCCCCGCCGACCTGCCGTTCTCCTCGTTGTTCCACGGCATCGACGAGCGCGTCCCGGTGGAGGGACTACAGTTCGGCGTGCGTGTGCTGGACCGCCTGCTGCGGTCCAGCTGAGCCGCGTTCTTCCCCGCTCGACGTTGAGAGGACCTCACCAACCATGACCGACGACCAGCACGCGGAGCTCGATGCCGCCCTCGACCGGGTCGTGGAGGCCGCCAAGCAGCACCTGGCGGCGGTCAAGGCCGCCCAGGGCCGGGTGGACGACGACGACGTCTGGAAGGCGTACGTCACCCTGAACAACGCCTCGTTCGCCTACGACGAGCGGCTGCTCGACGCGTTCGGCGAGGTTACACCGTGGGACGTCGAGTCGATCGACCCCGACGAGGCGGACGCCCGCTTCGCCGCCACGGCCGGCGTCCTCGACGGCTCCGGCGACCCCTACGCCCAGGTGATCTCGGTCCGCCAGCGGCGCGACTACCGGGTCCCCAGCGTCACGGCCCTGCTCCGCGTGGCCGACGAGGCCCGGAAGAACCTCGTGCCCGCCGACGAGGAGGCCGAGCCGATCGAGTCCGTCGGCGAGGCGGTCCTCGAGCTGCTCCAGGCCGGCGACGGCTCGCTGGGCGCGCTGGACGTGCCCGAGCTCGAGCCGCTCGACGGGCTGCTCACCGTCTCGGAGATCAAGGAGCCGCTCGACCTGGAGGCCTTCCCGGACGAGGACGGCGCCGGCCCCTTCGCCCCGGCGCCCGACGACCAGCTCGTCGGCAGGCTCGACGAGCACCCGTTCCTCCCCGACGAGGACGACGAAGAGGACCACAGCGGGCACAACCATTAAATGGCCCTCGCTTCGCTTCGGCGGGCACTGCGCCCCCGAAGCCGATGACTTGGGCACCCACAGATCACCGAAGAAACCCACTTCGCTGATCTTGGGCACCCAAGTCATCGACGGGCGCAGCGCAGGGGCTGGCGTGGCTCCTCTGCACCGTGAGTCGTGAGTATGTGAAGCGCGGCGCGTCCCTTCGCCAGGGGCGCGCCGCGCTGCTTCATATCGAGAGTCCCGGCTGGGGGGTGTCCCGCACCTTGCGGCGGAGCATCACCTTCCGGGAGCCGTCCCGGTAGAGCTGGACCCGGGCCAGCTCCCACCCCGAGAACTCCGCTTGGATCGCCAGCTGCGCCGCGGCGGTCAGGCGATCGACGTTCGACGGCAACCGCAGTGGCGCGTACTCGTAGTCCATGGCGTCTAATATGCGCCGCCACCCGGCGGGTGACCAGTGTTCACGCCCCGGGGCCGGTGAGGCCCTCCCGCTCGGGGTAGCCGACGGTGAGCGCCGACACGTCGTCCAGGGCCATGGCGATCTCCGCCGGCAGGGTGAGGTCCTCGCTCCGGAGGGCGCCCTGCAGCTGACCCGCGGTGCGGGCGCCGAGGATGGGCGCGGTGACGCCGGGGCGGTCGCGGATCCACGCCAGCGCCACCTCGAGCGGCTCGACGCCCAGGCCCGCGGCCGCGGTGACGACCGCCTCGACGATGCTGGAGCTGCGCGGCTCGAGGTAGGTCTGGACGAAGGGCGCCAGGTGGTCGGTGGCGGCGCGCGAGTCGAGGGGGCGGCCGTTGCGGTATTTGCCGGTCAGCACCCCGCGGCCCAGGGGCGACCAGGGCAGCACCCCGATGCCCAGGGACGCGGCGGCGGGCAGGACCTCGCGCTCGATGCCCCGCTCGAGCAGGCTGTACTCCACCTGGGTGGCGACGATCGGCGCCCGGCCCGGATAGGCGCGCTGCCAGGTGGCGAACTGCGCGGTCTGCCAGCCGGCGAAGTTCGACACGCCGACGTAGCGGACCCGGCCGCTGCTCACCGCGTGGTCGAGGGCGCCCAGCGTCTCCTCGATCGGCGTGTGGGCGTCGTACCCGTGGAGCTGCCACAGATCGACATAGTCGGTGCCGAGGCGGCGCAGGGAGGCGTCGAGGGTGCGCAGCAGGTGGCCGCGCGAGCTGTCGCGGCGGCGGTAGCCCCCGAGCCCGGCCTTGGTGGCGATGATCACGTCCTCGCGCGCGACGAGATGCCCGAGCAGCGAGCCGATCACGGCCTCGGCGTCCCCGTCGGCGTACACGTCGGCGGTGTCCACGAGGGTGCCCCCGGCGTCGAGGAACGCCTTGAGCTGGGCGGCGGCGTCGTCGGGGTCGGTGTCGCGGCCCCACGTCATGGTGCCGAGCCCGAGCCGGGTGACCGCCAGCCCGCTTCGGCCGAGCGGTCTCTGCTGCATTCCTGAACCTTATTCAGCGAAGACCACCCGCGGAACGCACATAAGACCGTGATCACCTGTGCGTTCGGTCGGGAAGGCGACGCAAGTCGCGGAAGATCACTCTCGGTGGTGAAGTAGGTTCGTACTCGCGGAGCATCGGTGCCCCGCGGAACGGGAGGACCCGTGCGGCTCGGATTCAGCCTCGGCTATCAGACCTCGTGGACCACGCCCGCCGATCATCTCGCCATGGCGCAGGAGGCCGACCGGCTCGGCTACTCGGTGGTGTGGGCGGCGGAGGCGTACGGTTCGGACTCGCCCACCATGCTCGCCTGGATCGCCGGGCAGACCGAGCGGATCGACATCGGCGCCGCCGTCATGCAGATCCCGGCGCGCAGCCCCGCGATGACGGCCATGACCGCGGCGACCCTGGACACGCTGTCGGGCGGCCGCTTCCGGCTCGGCCTCGGGGTGTCCGGCCCGCAGGTCTCCGAGGGGTGGCACGGGGTCCGCTTCGCCCAGCCGCTCGGGCGCACCCGGGAGTACGTCGACATCGTCAAGCTGGCGATCGCGCGCAAGCCCGTCGCCTATGACGGCCGGCACTACCAGTTGCCGCTGCCGGACGGGCCCGGGAAGGCGTTGCGGCTCGGGTTTCATCCGCCCCGGGGTGCCGTACCCATCTATCTCGCGGCCGTGGGGCCGAAGAACCTGGAGCTGGCCGGGGAGATCGCCGACGGCTGGCTGGCCATCTTCTTCGCCCCGGACGCGGCGGGGGAGCACCTGCGGCACATCGAGCACGGCCGGGCCAGGTCCGGGGCCGGGCTGACCGGTTTCGACGTCTGCCCGACCGTGCCGGTGGCGATCGGGGACGACGTCGCCGCGTGCGCGGACCTGATCCGGCCCTACGCCGCGCTCTACGTCGGCGGGATGGGCAGCCGCGAGCAGAATTTCTACAACCAGCTGGCGGTCCGCATGGGCTACGGCGCGGAGGCCAAGCGGGTGCAGGACCTCTATCTGGATCGCAAGGTGCGCGACGCGGCGGCCGCCGTGCCGCAGGAGTTCATCGAGCGCACCTCGCTGGTCGGGCCCAAGGACAAGATCATCGAGCGCATGCGCGAGTACGCGGCGGCGGGCGTCGGGACGCTGTCGGTCGCCTTGTACGTGGGCGACCGCGAGAGTGGCATCGCGACGTTGCGCACCGTGGCCGAGGCGTACGAGGCGTCCGGGGTGGCGGAGTAGTCGTGGCCACTCTGCTGCTTCTCCGCCACGGGCGGACCACCGCGAACGCGACGGGTGTGCTGGCCGGCCGGCAGCCCGTCGAGCTGGACGAGACCGGGCGCGCGCAGGCCCGGCGGACCGGGGAAAGGCTGCAGGGGCTCCCCGTGGCGACCGTCGTGACCAGCCCGTTGATCCGGTGCCGGCAGACCGTCGAGCTGGCGCTGCCCGAGGCGGTGCCGGCGCTCGACGAGGGCCTGATCGAGTGCGGTTACGGCGACTGGGAGGGCAAGCCGCTCAAGGACCTCGCGCAGGAGCCGCTGTGGCAGGTCGTCCAGCAGCATCCGAGCGCGGCCGTCTTCCCGAACGGCGAGGCGATGGCGGCGATGTCCGCCCGGGCCGTCGCGACCGTACGCGCCTGGGACGCGAAGGTGACCGCCGAGCACGGCCCCGACGCGCTGTGGGTGGCGTGCAGCCACGGCGATGTGATCAAGGCCATCGTGGCCGACGCGCTCGGGCTGCATCTCGACCAGTTCCAGCGGCTCGTGGCCGATCCCGCGTCCGTGGCCGTGATCAGATACACGCCGACGCGGCCGTTCGTCGTGCGCCTCAACGACGCGTCCGATCTGTCCGGTCTCGTGCCGCCGAAACAGACGGCCACCTCGGGCGACGCGGCCGTCGGCGGGGGCGCCGGGGGTGGCGTCTGACAACGGGTTGTGACGGTCGTGTTACCGCTGGGTACGCGCGCATTGCGCCCTCGGCGAACCGGCCCGGTGCGCTGCGCGCTCGCGCGTGCGGGCGGATAGGGTCGTTCCTATGACCCACCAGGTGCATGCCTTCGAGCCGCCGGAGCGGTTCGTCGCCGGGACGGTGGGCGAGCCGGGCGACCGCACGTTCTTCCTCCAGGCGCGAGGGGGCGGGCGGGTCGTCAGCGTGGCGCTGGAGAAGGTCCAGGTGTCGTTGCTCGCCGAGAAGCTCGAGGAGCTGCTCACCGAGGCGAGCCGCCGCTTCGGCGTCAAGCTGCCGGAGCCGTCCCCGCTGACCGTCAACGACAACGAGCCGCTCGAGACCCCCGTCGACGAGGAGTTCCGCGTCGGCACGCTCGGGCTGGCGTTCGACGTCGACACCGCCACGGTCGTCATCGAGGCGATCGAGGTCGGCGAGGGCGACGCCGAGCCCGAGCTCGTCGAGGACGACGACGATTCCCCGGTCGGCGACGACGAGGACGACGACGAGGACGACGAGCCCGACGACGACCTCGACCGGCTCCGCGTCCGGCTCACCCCCGAGGCCACCCGCGCGTTCATCGACCGGGCCCGCCGCGTGGTCGCCGCCGGCCGCCCGCCGTGCCCGCTCTGCGGCCAGCCGCTCGACCCGGCCGGCCACCTCTGCCCCCGGCAGAACGGCTACCACCGGTGACAGCCGAGCCGGCCGCCGTGCTCGCCGAGGAGCAGGCCCTCGAGCTGCTCTCCCGCGGCTCGCTGGAGCTGGAGGGCCGGCTCGTCGACGCGTCCAACACCACGCTGCGCGCGGAGATCACCCTCGACGGGCTGACCCGGCGCTGCGTCTACAAGCCGGTGCGGGGTGAGCGCCCGCTCTGGGACTTCCCGGACGGCACGCTGGCCGGTCGCGAGATCTCGGCGTTCCTGGTCTCGCAGGCGACCGGCTGGGGGCTCGTGCCGCCCACGGTCCTGCGCGACGGGCCGCTGGGGACGGGCATGTGCCAGCTGTGGATCGACGAGCCCGGCGACGCCTCGTCGCTGATCGGCTTCGTGCCCGCCTATGACATCCCCGAGGGCTGGATCGCGGTGGCCAACGCGCGGGACGAGGACGGGGACGCGTACGCGCTGGCTCATGCGGACGATCCGCGCCTGGCCCGCCTCGCCGTGCTCGACGCGGTGATCAACAACGCGGACCGCAAGGGCGGGCACGTGCTCTACGCCCCCGACGGCCGGATCCACGGCGTCGACCACGGGGTGTCGTTCCACGTGGAGAACAAGCTGCGCACGGTGCTGTGGGGGTGGACCGGCAAGCCCCTGCCGGACGAGGCGACGGAGATGCTCTCGCGGCTCGTCGCCGAGCTCGACGGCGGTCTGGGTTCGCGCCTCGAGGAGCATCTGACGCTCACCGAGGTGCAGACCGCGCGGACCCGGGCGCGGCGGTTGCTGCGGCGGGGCAAGTTCCCGCAGCCGCCGCAGGACTGGCCGGCTGTGCCGTGGCCGCCCGTCTGAGCTTTCGTCCCTCCACCGGCCCGCCGTCCTGAGGCTTTACTCACGTCGTCCGGCTTCGGTACGCCGCGCTGGATAGGCTTCTGCGCATGGATGCTTGGACCGGGCACGAGGTGCCGTCGCTGCCGGGCCGCGGGGCCCTGCCGGAGCTGTTCGACTCGGCCCGCCGCGAGGTCGCCCCGACCGCTCCGGGCGCGACCGCGACGATGTACGTGTGCGGCATCACGCCCTACGACGCGACCCACCTCGGGCACGCCGCCACGATGATCACGTTCGACCTGGTCCAGCGGCTGTGGCGCGACGCCGGCGTCGCCGTGACGTACGTGCAGAATGTCACCGACATCGACGACCCGCTGCTCGAGCGGGCCACCCGCGACGGCGAGGACTGGATCGTGCTCGCCATGCGCGAGACCGCCCTGTTCCGCGAGGACATGGAGGCGCTGCGGATGATCCCGCCGGCGCACTACGTCGGCGCGGTCGAGTCGATCCCGCGCATCGCCGGCCACGTCCGCGAGCTGATGGTGGGCGGGGCGGCCTACGCGCTCGAGGACGGCACCGGCGACGTCTACTTCGACCTGGCGGCCGCGCCCCGCTTCGGCTACGAGTCCAACCTCTCCCGCGAGGAGATGCTGGTCCTGTCGGCCGAGCGCGGCGGCGACCCCGCGCGGGAGGGCAAGCGCGACCCGCTCGACCCGCTGCTCTGGCGCGGCGCCCGCGACGGCGAGCCCGCCTGGGACGGCGGCGACCTCGGCCCCGGCCGCCCCGGCTGGCACATCGAGTGCGCGACCATCGCCCTCG
This sequence comes from Symbioplanes lichenis, assembly GCF_030709675.1. Classification (GTDB taxonomy): domain Bacteria; phylum Actinomycetota; class Actinomycetes; order Mycobacteriales; family Micromonosporaceae; genus Actinoplanes; species Actinoplanes lichenis. The sequence continues at coordinate 209,742 of NZ_JAUZQD010000017.1, read as the reverse complement.
GCCTGCTCGGCACCACCATCGACGTCCAGGGCGGCGGCAGCGACCTGCTCTTCCCGCACCACGAGTGCTCGGCCGCCCACGCCGAGCGCCTCACCGGCGACGCGCCCTTCGCCCGCCACTACGTCCACGCGGGCATGATCGGCCTCGACGGCGAGAAGATGTCCAAGTCCAAGGGCAACCTGGTCTTCGTCTCCCGCCTCCGCGGCGACGGCGTCGATCCCATGGCCGTGCGCCTGGGCCTGATGGCCGGCCACTACCGCTCCGACCGCACCTGGACCGACGACGTCCTCAAGGACGGCGAGAAGCGCCTGGCCCGCTGGCGCTCCGGCGCCTCCGCCCCGTCCGGCCCGTCGGGCGAGGGCCTGCTCGCCGCGGTCCGCGAGGCGCTGCGCCACGACCTCGACACCCCGGCGGCGCTGGCCCTGGTGGACGCCTGGGCGGACGCCGCGGCGAGCGGCGTGGGCGACGACGCGGACGCCCCCGCCCTGATGGCGCAGACGGTCGACGCCCTGCTCGGCGTGCGTCTCTGACGGAGGCTCCCCAGCGACGCCCCGTCCGGAACGGACCTCAGGCCAGGCTGAGGCCGGAGTCCGCCGGGTCGGGGTCGGGGGTGGGGGCCGGGATGCGGTACTCCTCGGTGAGGGTGGTCATCGGGCCCGGCCAGGTGGCCTGGGCGACCTCGATCGGCTTGCGGGTCTCGTCGAAGGCGACGTGGAGCAGGTGCAGCACCGGCGTGTCCGGGCGGATCTGCAGGATCTCCGCCTCCTCGCGGCTCGGCTGGCGGGCGCTGATCGTGTCGGTCGCGGAGGCGTAGCGGCGGCCGATGGCCTCCTCGGCTTCCTGGTAGAGGGGGCGGCCGTAGGCCTCGAGGCGCTCGAGGGAGGTGCCGGAGGCGTCGGTCACGCGGAACCAGGAGGCGCCGACCTCGACGGTGGCGTCATCGGTGCGGACGATGTGCCGGCGGACCAGGAGCTCGGTGCCGTCGCGGACTCCGAAGGCGTCGGCGACCTCGGCCGGGGCGGGTTCGCGGCCCACGGCGGTCAGGCGCTGGCTGTAACGGGCGGCCAGGTCGGCGTGATAGCCGCGGTGCACGCCGTAGCGGCCGCGGGAGAGGCGGTTGAGGCGGCGGCGGGTGCCCCGGACGTACGTGCCGGAACCCGGCTTGGTGATCAGGATGCCCTCGACCCGGAGCTGGTCGACGGCGCGCTGGACGGTCTGCTTGGCGACGCCGAACATCTCGGCCATGGCGGGGATCGACGGCAGGCGCTCGCCGGGCTGCCAGTCGCCGCGGCGGACCCGCTCCTTGAGCTGGTTCGAGATCTGCCGGTGGGGGAACTCCGCGGCGCCGGGGTTGATCGTCATGCCGCGACCTCCTTCACACTAGGTTCCTAGGATGCGCCGACGCGGGCCCCCGGGTCGAGCGACACGCCGTATATCGATCGACCGGGCGGGGTCCGAGCGGGCAGGATCGGGGCATGCTGAGGCTGGACGTCGCGCAGGCGGAGCTGTTGAGGCCGGTCTACCGGAGTCACGTGTCGACCCGGGTGATCGACCGGCTCGCCGCGGTCTTCGACAAGCCCCGTGACCCCGCCCTGTGCCGCGGGCGCCGGCGGGACGGGTGGCCCGGAGCGCTGCGCCGTCGCGCCCCGGCCCGGCGCGCGCCCTGGCCCCGCCGCCCCTGAACCAAAGGACCCCTGGCTCCGCCGCCCCCTGAAACAGAGAACCCCTGGCTCCGCCGCCCCTGAAACAAAGGACGCAGCGACGCCGCTAGGCTCTGCGACCATGGAAGCTCTCCGGTTGATCCTGCTCTACCTTCACCTGATCGGCTTCGCGCTGCTGCTCGGCGGCGGGATCGCGCAGTTCGTCACCGGCAAGCTGCGGATCAACCCGGCCATGCTGTGGGGCTCGATCATCCAGGTGATCACCGGTCTCGGGCTCGCGGCGCCCCTGCGCGGCGGCGGCGACAACGAGCCCGACCCGGCCAAGCTCGCGGTCAAGGGCGTCATCGGCGTCCTGATCTTCATCATGGTGGTCATCCCGTGGCGCAAGAAGCGGGAGAACGTCGCCCGCGGCCACTTCATCGGCATCATCGCGCTGACCCTGGTCAACGCCGCGGTCGCCGTTTTCTGGCGATAGGCGGAACAGCAGCGCGAGACCGTCGAGCAGGCGGTCGAGCCCGAAGCCGAACAGCACGTCCAGGTCGAACTCGGCGCCCGGCCCTGTGATCGTCGCGGCGAGCAGCGGCAGGTCGGACCCGGCCAGCGCCGCCGCGTAGCGCTCCCGCTGGGTGAGCATCCACTGGTGGTCGGTGAGCCCGGTCTCCCGCCGGGCGTCGGCTTCCGCGCCGAGGCTGACCGCTGTGCCGCGTACGTGATTGGCGATCATGACCGCCGCCCGGAAGCGGGTGGCGGGGCCGAGTGCCGCCAGGGCCCGCATCGTGTATTCGGTGTGGGCCATCGCGTGCCGGGCGGGCAGCGGCCGGGTGAAGGAGACGGCCTCGGCGAGCCAGGGGTGCCGCCGGTACATGGCCCACTGGAGCCGGGCGCCCGCCTCGACGCAGGCCCGCCAGCCGTCCCGGTCCGGGGTGAGCGTGGGCGGCGGGTTCGCGGCGAAGACGCTCTCCATCATGAGCAGCAGCAGCTCTTCCTTGTCGGCGACGTGCCGGTAGAGCGACATGGTCGGCAGGCCCGCCTCGGCGGCGACCCTCCGCATCGACAGCCCGGCCATCCCCTCCGCGTCCGCCACGCGGATCGCCGTCTCGACCAAGCCCGGGCGCGCCGGCGACCGCCGGGGCCGGGGCGGGGTGACGGGCGTCACCACGGTGCCGACGCCGGGCACCGCACGCACCAGCCCCTGCTCCCGCAGCCACGCGAGGGCCTTCGTCGCCGTGGCCATGGCGACGCCGTGCTGCGCGACGATGTCCCGGGTGGACGGCACCCGGTCGCCCGGCCGCAGCGCGCCGGCGGCTATCCGGCCGGCGATCTCGTCGGCGATGCGCCGGTACGCAAACATGCCCCACCTCCCGGTGTACTAGTGCACTGAGGCTACCAAGAGGGGTGCTGGCACCACTGTGGCCTCCACTCCGGACTTCGTACGGTGTACCCACTCGACACGAGGGGGACAGAGCGATGACCGACGCCGTACGGGTGGAGGAGCTCTACCAGACCTACGCAGGCCGGGGCACCGGGGCCGCCGTGACCGCGCTCGACGGGGTGACCGCCGCGTTCGCCGCGGGCACCTTCACCGCTGTCATGGGGCCGTCCGGCTCGGGCAAGTCCACGCTGCTGCGCTGTGCCGCGGGGCTGGACGAGCCGGCCGCCGGGCGCGTGTTCCTGGGCGGAACCGAATTGACCGGAGCCAACGACACCGTACGCACGAAGCTGCGCCGCCGCCGCGCCGGTTTCGTGTTCCAGGACTACAACCTGGTGCCCGCGCTGACCGTGGTGCAGAACATCGAGCTGCCCCTCCGGCTGGCCCGGCGCCGCCCCGACCGCAAGGCCGTCCTGGCCACGGTGGAGCAGCTGGGGCTGGCGGACCGGCTGGACGACCTGCCCGAGCTGTTGTCCGGCGGCCAGCGCCAACGCGTGGCGATCGCCCGGGCCCTCGTGGCCGGGCCGGACGTGATCTTCGCCGACGAGCCGACCGGCGCCCTCGACCTGCGCAGCGCCCGCGAGGTGCTGGGGCTGCTGCGGGCCACGGTGCGCGACTTCGGCCGTACGGTCGTCATGGTCACGCACGATCCGGTCGCCGCCGCGGCCTCGGACGCCGTGGTGTTCCTGGCCGACGGCCGGCGGGCGGGCGAGCTGCGGGCGCCCACCGCGGATGCCGTCGCCGCCCGGCTCACGCACCTGGGCGACGCCGCCCGCGACCGGAAGCTGGAGGTCGTCGCATGATCGCCGTCGCCTGGCGCAGCCTCCGCCACCGGCCGGGCGGGTTCGCCGCCACGTTCCTGTCCGCGTTGCTCGGGGCGACGCTGCTCACGGCGTTCGCGTCGCTGATCGACACCGCCGCGGGGGCGGACGCGGCCAGCGCGGAGTCATTGATCACGACAGCGTCGGTCGCGGGCGGCTGGTGTCTCGTCATCGTCGTCTTCGCGGTGACGTCGACGCTGGGACTGTCGGTGCGCCGGCGGGCCGAGGAAGTCGCGCTGTTGCGGCGTACGGGCGCCACCCGCGGCCAGGTGCGCCGGATGATCGTCGGCGAGGCGGCGCTCGTGGCGCTGATCGCCGCGACCGTGGCAGTCCCGGGCGGGCTGCTGCTCGGGCGGGTGCTGCTCGCACTGTTGCACGACACGGGACAGGTGGCGGAGGCGGTGGGCTACGAGTTCGGGCCGATCGCGCTCGCGGCCGGCTTCGGGGTGACGCTTCTGGGGTCATTGATCGCGGCGGTCGCGGCTGAGCGGCGTACCCGGGAAGGGGTGCGGAAGGACCGGCCCCGCACCCGGCGGATCGCCGCCGGGGTGTTTCTCGCGGCCGGCGTGAGCTGCGGCATCGTCACGGCGACCGTGATGAGGGGGAAGGGCATCGACGCGATGCAGACCGCGGGACAGGCGGGCATCTGGGCGTCGATCGGGCTGGCGCTGCTGGCCCCGGAGCTGCTGCGAGCGGTGAGCGCCCCGCTGCGGCCGATGGCGAGGAAGCCGGCTGGCGCGGTGATGCCCGTGACACTGTTCAGCGGGATCGCCACGGGCACGGTGATCATGCAGGAGACCGAGGACCGCGCGGCGGCCGGGACGATCGTGCCGGACTTCGCCGCCGACATCCAGACGCTCAACTACACCGTGGTGGGCATGATCACGCTGTTCGTCGCCGTGATGCTCGTGAATACATTGATCGCGGCGACCACGGGCCGGCGGCGGGAGTTCGCGCAGCTGCGGCTGGCGGGGGCCACGCGGGGCCAGCTGACGGCGATGGTGGCTCTCGAGGGTGCGCTGGCGGCGATCACGGGAGTGGCGGCGGGGTCGGTGGCGGCGCTGTGCACGATCGTGCCGTTCGCCCTGGCGCGTACGGGCGTGGTGTGGCCGCAGCCGTCCCCGTGTCCCTATCTGGTGATCGTCGGGGTGGCCCTGACCCTGACCGGCGCGGCGCTGCTGGGCACCACCCGGCGGGTGATCGCCGGGCCGGTCCCGGCGCTGCTTTCCTGAAGACGGGCCGGCGCTCCTGTGAGGGAGGGCCGGCCCGGCGTCAGAACCTCACCAGGACCCGGCGGTCGGGCCGGCCGACCCGCCCCGGCGCCGCAGGTACTTCTCGAACTCGCTCGCTATCTCGTCGCCGGTCAGCGGGGTGATGCCCTCGTCGCCGACGCGTTCCTCCAGCTCCCGGACATATTCGCCGAGCTCCGCGTCCTGCTCGGCGGCCGCGCGCACGCGCTTCTCCCACTCGTCGGACTCCTCGGCCAGGTCGGCCAGGGGCACGGGCAGGTCGAGCACGTCCTCGAGCCGGCTGAGCAGGGCCAGCGTCGCCTTGGGGCAGGGCGGGTTGTTCGCGTAGTGCGGGACGTGCACCCAGAACGAGAGCGCCTCCAGGTCGGCGTGGTTCGCCGCCTCCTGCAGGACGCCGACGATGCCGGTCGGGCCCTCGTAGCGGGTGAGCGCCAGTTTGTACTTCTCCGCCAGCCCCTCCTTGCTCGCGCTGCCGCTGATCGGCAGGGGCCGCGTGTAGGGAACGTCCGCGAGCAGCGCCCCGAGCAGGATGATGCGGTCGACCTCCAGGCTGTGGCAGACCTCGAGGATCTGCTCGCAGAAGGTGCGCCACTTCATGCTCGGCTCGATGCCCCGGATCAGGACGACGTCACGCTCGGTGCCGGGCGGGCTGGCCACGCTGAACCGGGTGGTGGGCCACTCGATCTTGCGGGTCTCGCCGTCGGCCATGGTCGTGGTCGGCCTGCTGACCTGGAAGTCGTAGAACTCCTCCGGGTCGATGGTGGTGATCTCGCGGGCCTGCCACACCTGCTCGAGGTGCTCCACCGCGGCCGTCGACGCGTCGGCGGCGTCGTTCCACCCTTCGAAGGCGGCGATCGCCACGGGGGAGCGCAGCAGGGGTAGGCCGTCGAACTCTGTCACGGTGCCAACCTTTCGTACCTCGATACCCCGCCAGCCTACGTGCCGCGATCGGATCCCACCGCGCGGCCGCGCCGCGCCTCCCCGGATGCCGCCCAAGGTGAAACGGGCCATTCGCCCACGTTTCCGGCCGAACGGTGCGGTGCCGATAGTCCCCTGACCACACCGGGTTTGGAACCATGCTTGGGCATGGGAAAGTTCCTGATGGGTGCGCGCGAGATCGAGGAGCGGCTGGGCGTGAGCCGTCAGCGGGTCCAGCAGATCGCCGCGGCCGCCGACTTTCCCGAGCCGTACGACGAGCTGGCCATGGGCAAGGTCTGGCGCAAGGCCGACATCGAGGTCTGGATCGGCCGTTACCGCCCGCAGGACATGCTGGCCGACGAGGAGCTCTGAGCCCAGAACTGCCGCGGCGCGAAGCCGTCCCGCCGCAGCCAGTGCTCGGTGTAGACGATCCGGTCGGCCGGGATCAGCACCAGCGGCCCGAGCGGCGGCTCGTCCAGCGGCCGGGAGCGCTCGACGTGGTCGGACTGCCACCGCACGGCCGGCCAGTGCTCCTCGAACTCCGCGTCGCCCGGCGCCAGGACCCGGGCCCGCCCGAAGACCTGCGCGCCCCGGCTGCTCGCCTGCCCGACCAGCGGCGCGAAGACGCCCACGGACACGCGCGGGTCGGCGGCGATGTTGCGCAACTTGGGCGTGCCGGGCGCCGCCGTGACGATCAAGGTGAATCCGAGATGGAAGTAGCGCATCGGCGTGGCGAGCGGCCCGGCCGGCCCGGCGGTGGCCAGCACGCACATGTTCTGCGAGCTGAGCAGGTTGAGGATGCGCTCCTCGAGCCGCTCGCGGGGCAGCCGCGCGGTGGGCGACGGCCCGGCCAGCCAGGGGTTCGTCGTCACGTCACGGCGCTCGGGGCGAGGATCGCGGCGCAGCGCAGGTTGCGGTAGCGGGCGCGGTAGTCGAGGCCGTAGCCGACGATCAGGCCGGGCGGAACCTCGAAGCCGACGTAGGCCGGGACGTCGAAGGCCGGGCTGTCGGGCTTGCGGAGCAGCGCGCACACCGCGACCGACGCCGGGTTGCGGGTGCGGAGGTTGCCCAGCAGCCAGGACATGGTCAGGCCGGTGTCGACGACTGTCTCGACGATGATGACGTCGCGGCCCTCGATGTCGAGGTCGAGGTCCTTGAGCAGGCGCAGCGAGCCGGAGCTGCGCTTGCTCGTCGTGTAGGAGCGCAACGCCATCCAGCCGATCTCGACCTGCGTCTCGAGGGCGCGGGCCAGGTCGACGGTGAAGGTGGCGGCGCCGCCGAGGACGCCGATGAGCACGATGTCGCGGCTCGCGTAGTCCTTGGCGATCTCGCGGGCCAGCTCGCCGACGCGGGTGAGGATCTGCTCCTCGGTCAGCAGCACCCCGGCCAGGTCGTCCGCGACGTGCTCGGCGTCCACGCGTGCCCCCGTCCCGGCCGTCCGGCCGACTCGTCCGCCGCATCCTGACACGGCGGGCGGGACGAGCCAACCACCGCTGTCCCACACACGGGGTACGCCGGTTGGGCCGATCGCCGGACACCCGGCGTCCCAGCAGCCACACTGCGACCATGGGCAGGACGGCGATGGCCCTGTATGTGATAGCGGTCACCGCCCCGGTCGTCGTGGCCCTGGGCTGGCGGCTGGGCCCCGCACGGCGCCGGGCGGCCGGGGTGGAGCGCCGGCTGACGTGGGTGCTGGCGGCGTCCGGGCTCGCGGTCACCCCGGTGGCGCACGGCCGCGGACCGGTGCGGGCGGCGGACGGCACGTGGCGTTACTCACGGAGTCTGCTGCTGCGCGACGTGCCCCTGGCGTGGCCGGAGCTCGCGGCCACGCAGGAGGACTTCTGGACGCGGGCCGGGCTGCGGGTCCGGCGCGGCGAGGCGGCGCCCGGTCTGGAGGCTTGCGACACCCGGGGGTACGTCCTCCGGCTCGCCCCGGCGCCCGGCTTCTTCGGTGACGCGATCCTCGAAGCGGCCTCCCCGCCCCTGGCGACGCTCGGCTTCCTCGGGGGAGTGGGCGCGGTGGGTGCCCCGGTGGCGCTGGGCGTCGCGGCACTCTTGCTGACTGACGGCAACGGTACGGCCACAGCCCTGCGCCTGGTGGCCCTCGCCGAGCTGGTGACGGGGCTGTTGTGCCTGCTCAGCAAGCCGTACCGGGGGACCGGGGCAGGGCTCGTGGTGGCCGCGCTGCCGGTCCTCGCCGTTCTCCTCGAGTTCACCTGATCTCGGGACTTGCGCGGGCTCGTACGATGCCAGTCGTCTCTTATTCACGTAATGGTCATCTGGGTGGAGTTGGGCATGGCTGAACGGTTCACGCTGAGTGAGATCCGCGCGCGCACGTACAAGGAGCGCGACGCGTGGTGGACCGTGCTCCTGGTCGATCCGCTGGCCTCGCGGCTGGTCCAGCTGGTCGCCCCGCTGCGCTGGGTCACGCCCAACCTGGTGACCACGGGCGCCTTCGTGCTGGGGGCGGTCGCGGCGTGGTTCTTCGCCCTCGGCGACTACAAGTGGCTGGTCGCCGGCGCGATCGTCTTCCACTTCAGCTTCGTGCTGGACTGCATGGACGGCAAGATCGCCCGGCTCAAGGGCAACGGCTCGCTCTTCGGCGCCTGGTTCGACTACGTCTTCGACCGGCTCCGCGTGGTGGTCTGCGCGGTGGCGCTCATGGTCGGCCAGTACGCGAAGACCGACAACATCGCGTTCCTCTGGCTCGCCGGTGTGGTCATCTTCCTCGACATGTTCCGCTACCTGAACGCCCTGCAGATGGGCAAGGTCAAGGGCGACATGCGGCGCCGGCTCGAGGCCGCCCGGCTCGAGGCGGGCATCGCGCCCGAGCCCGCCCCGGCCGATGACGCGCCGGTGGTCAGCGCCGCCGAGGCCGACTTCCGGCAGCGCCACGGCACCTTCGCGAAGCTGCGCGAGGCCCTGGTCAAGCGCCGCATCCGGGCGCACGTGTTCAGCGGCATCGAGTTCCAGATGTTCGTCTTCATCGTCGCGCCGCTCACCTCGCTGGTGCTGCCGGTGACGATCCTGGCCTCGGTGCTGCTGCTGGCCTTCGAGCTGCTGCTGATCTACAAGCTCTACTCGGCGACCCAGAACTACTACCGCGAGCTGGCCAAGATCCCGGCGCCCGTCGCGGCCGGTCTCGCGCCGGCGGTCGCGGACCTGGACGACGAGGACGCCGTGGTGGACGTGGTGGACGAGGACGACACCGTCGTGCTGTCGCAGATCCCCGCCGCCCACTGAGCTTTTCGCTCCTCCCGGCCCGTCGCCCGTTCCCGGGCGGCGGGCCGTTGCTCGTTCTCGGGTGGCGGGCCGGACATTTCACGCATAATGGCGGAGTGGAGGATCACCCGCTCGAGGTCGGCGAGGACGCGACGACGTTCTTCCAGCCCCGCGGCATGGTCTTCGTGACCATGCTCTGGGTGATCGCGCTGGTGTGGGTGTGGTGCGTGGCCGTCTATCTCGGCGTGCGGGCGGCCCTGGGCACGTACCCGTCGGGGGCCGACATCCCCTGGATCGCCGAGATGCTGCTCATCGCGCCCGTGGTGACTGCGAGCCTGGTGCTGCTCGTCGCCTGGAACAGGCTCGGCTGGCTCAAGAGCTCGGTCCTCGGCATCGACTTCGGCGCCACCGGCCGCCACGGCGTGCACATGCCCTGGGACGCGATCGCGTCGGTCGGCCTGCGCCGCTGGGGGCCCTTCACCGAGCTGGTGATCACCCCGTCGAGCCTCGACGCGGTCACCGAGCTGCCCGGCCCGGGCCGCAAGCCGCGGATGCTGCACCGGGCGGGCCACCCCGCCTTCGTGGTCGACGTGGGGCTCATGTCCCCGGGCCCGGACGTCCTGCTGGCGGAGCTGCACCGCCGCATTCCCTCGCGAGTCTGACTTCCCCTTGACGCCGTCGCCCGGCCTGCCTATGTTTAACGCGTCCGTTAATTAACCGAGGTGTTAAACGCAGTGGCCACCGACCGGCTCAGCCTGATCTTCGCGGCGCTCGCCGACCCGACCCGCCGGGCCATCCTGGCGCGGCTCGCGGAGGGCGAGGCGACCGTGTCCGAGCTGGCGGAGCCGTTCGCGATCAGCCTCCCGGCGATCTCCCGCCACCTGAAGGTGCTGGAGCACGCCGGCCTGATCAGCCGCAGCCGCACCGCGCAGTGGCGGTCGAGCCGGCTCGAGGCGGAGCCGCTGCGCGAGGCGACCGAGTGGATGGACCGTTACCGCCGCTTCTGGGACGAGAGCTTCCGCCGGCTCGACGCCCACCTTCGCCGTCTGCAGGAGAACGAGGAGTCATCATGAGCGACACCGATCTGGTTCTCACCCGCATCTTCGACGCGCCGCGATCCGTTCGCTGTCTCGCCGGCTGAGCTCTTCGTCCGCTGCTTCGTTCGCTTCGTTCGCTTCGTCGCTTCATTCGCTTCGTTCGCTTCGTCCGCTGTTTCGCGCTTTCGCTGAGGAGCCTTCGTCATGTCCAAGGTCATCTCCACGTTGTTCGTCTCGGCCGACGGTGTGGCCGAGATCGACCCCGCCTGGCACTTCCCCTACTTCGACGAGAACATGGGCCGCGCGGTCAGCGAGGACTACGACACCGCCGACACGCTGCTGATCGGCCGCGTGACCTACGACAGCTTCGCCGGCGCGTGGCCCGGGCGGGAGGCCGCGGGCGGCGAGGACGCGCCGTTCGCCAAGCAGCTGGGCGACCTGCGCAAGGTCGTCGTCTCGCGGCAGCCGCTGGAGTTCGGCTGGCGCGGCTCCGAGCTGCTCCGGGGCGGTTTGGTGGAGGCGGTGACCGCGCTCAAGACGGAGGCCCAGGGCATTCTGGTGCCCGGGTCGATCTCGGTGGTGCAGCAGCTGCTCGCCGCCGGGCTGCTCGACGAGCTGCGGCTGCTCGTGCACCCGGTGGCCGCCCGCAAGGGACGCAAGCTGTTCGACGAGGGGGACGCGCCCTACCACCTGACGGTGACCGCGACCGAGGTGTTCCCGACCGGCGTCATCCGGGTGATCTATGCCCCGGGGCCCGCGCCCGCCCCGGCCGGCTACGACGACATCCAGGAGCACGTGCCCGAAGGGAAGTAGGGCTTTTTTGGCGGCGCTTCCCGGGCGCTTCTTCAGCTCGCGGCGACCGCGGGAGCGCTTCGCAGCTCGTGGCGACCGCGGGGGCGCTTCTCAGCGTGCGGCGACTCCGGGGGCGCCGAACGTGACCGGGACGCCGGGGGAGTAGAGCACGCTGTCGGGCGGGCGGACCGGCGCGGGGAGGCCGGCCGCGGGAACGAGTTCGTCGTGCAGGTCGACGAGCTCGGCCCGGTGCAACGGCCACCGGGGATGCTCGTTCGGCAGGTGCAGAGTCCGGCCCCAGGCGCGGGTGTGCAGACCCCAGCGCGCGGTGAGGAAGAACTCGAGGGCCGTCGGGCCGGGGATCGGCGCTCCGACGCGTACCGAAAAATCGGACGACGGCCCGGACGGGCGCCGCCGGCAGGTGTAGCGCACGAGGTCGCCGTCCTTGCGCAAGCGCATGCGCGACCATTTGTACGGCAGCCGGAGCGTGGCCTGCGCCGTCAGCACCGGGATCAGCCGCTCGGCGTCCAGCGACCGGAAGACGACCGCGCGCCGGCCCTGACCGTCCACGCTGTAGAGCCGGACGTTCGTCTCGCAGAACGTCCCCAGCCACGGCAGCCCCGGCCCGCGCAGCAGCCCGAGGCCGACCATGCGAAAACCGATCAGTCCCACGTACGTCACCCCGCCGAGCGTGTCGGGCCCACTCCCCGCGGGCAGCAGCGGCGCGACCGTCTCCGGTGGCACCGCCCAGTGCAGGAACGCCAGGTCACGCCAGCTCTGTACGAGCCACGGCCGGCGCACGGGCCGTACCGTCTCGGGAAAAACGTCCTCGACTCGCATGAGTGATCAACCTACGCCTTCCGTATCGTGGAAGTCCCCCGTCACCGGCCCGGAGGACTTCTATGCCGCACCGTCGCCGCCTCGTCCCGGTGGTTCTGGCCGTCGCGGTCATCACCGCCCTCGGCTGTGTCTCCGCGCCCCGGTCGGACCCCGCCGCCGAGCGCCCCCGCGCCGACCCGGGCGCCACCGCGGCCACCACCCTGGACCCCGACGTCGACGGCACGGACACGGTCGAGGAGTTCGAGTCCGACGTCGGCGACGCGCGCGAGATCGCCGAGGTCTACTGGGGCGCGGAGTTCCAGCGGTCCGGCCTGCGCTTCGAGCCGATCGCGGAGCTGATCCCCTACGACCGGGAGGGCGAGGTCGACTGCGGCGGCCAGGGGCTCGGCCTCAACAACGCGGCCTACTGCTCGGCCGGGGACTTCATCGCGTACGACTCCGACTGGGCGTTCCAGGCCTTCCGGCAGATCGGCGACGCGTTCATCTTCTACCTGCTCGGCCACGAGTACGCCCACGCCATCCAGCGTCGCCTGAGCATCCAGAAGCAGTTCACGATCGAACAGGAGCTGCAGGCCGACTGCATGGCCGGCGCGTACATCGGCGACATGGAGAAGCAGGGCCGGCTCAAGCTGGAGGACGGCGACCTGTCGGAGCTGGCGGCGGGCCTGGAGGCGGTCGGCGACGACCCCGGGCAGCCGTGGTTCGCCGAGGGGGCGCACGGGACCGCGCGGCAGCGCACCCAGGCCTTCAGCAACGGCTACAACGACTCGCTGGAGCCGTGCAACCTTTCTTGAGTCCCGTCACACCTGACGGCGTGGCGGGGCCCGGCCGGGGACAATGGGCTCATGACCTCATCACTCCCGGCCGCGGTGCTCTTCGACATGGACGGCACCCTGGTCGACAGCGAAAAGGTCTGGGACGTGGCCCTGCACGAGCTGGCCGCGCACGCCGGCGGCACGTTGTCCCTGGCCGCCCGGCACGCCATGGTCGGCAGCAGCATGCGCGTCTCCATGCGGATCCTGCGCGACGACCTGGGCCAGCCGGACCGTGACGAGGCCGCCGACGTCGCGTGGATCGAGGGCCGCGTCGAGGAGCTCTTCGCCGCCGGCCTCGTCTGGCGCCCCGGCGCCATGGAGCTGCTCCGGGCCGTCCGCGCCGCCGGCCTGCCCACCGCCCTGGTCACCTCCACCGGCCGCCGCCTCGTCGAGGTCGCGCTCGGCACCCTCGGCCGCGACAACTTCGACGCCGTCGTCTGCGGCGACGAGGTGTCGGCCCCCAAGCCCGACCCGGCCCCCTACCGCCGCGCCGCCGAGCTGCTCGGCGTCCCGATCGACCAGTGCGTCGCCATCGAGGACTCGCCGACCGGCATGACCAGCGCCCTGGCCTCGGGCGCCCGGGTGATCGCGGTGCCGGCCGAGCTCGAGCTCCCGCCGACCGACGGGGTGCACGTGCGGGAGTCGCTGGTGGGCGTGGACGTGGCGTTCCTGGGGTCGCTCTTCACCGAGGTCACCGCCTGACCCGCCCGCGCCGCGCCGCCACTTGAGGCGCCTGCGCCGCCGTGCCGCGCTGCCTGAGCCGCGTTTGCGGTCGCCGTTGTCGTCCGAGTCGCACTTCCGGTCGCCGGTTGAGGTGCGCGTCCGGTCGAGCTCACCCGGGAGCCGGCGGCGTCTCGCGGCCCGATCGGCGTGCGGGCCGGCCGGCCGCAGGTCCCGTGTGCGGCCGGCCGGGTGTTTTCGCGGGTCAGTCGTGGGCGATGGCGCCCAGGACGTTGAGGCGGGCCGCGCGGATGGCCGGCAGCACCGCCGCGATCACGCCGACCAGGGCGGCCAGCAGCAGGTAGGTGCCCATCCGGGTCCACGGCAGGACCAGCTCGGTGACGCCGTCGTTCTCGAGGGCGCGGGTGACCGCCGTGCCCAGGCCGGCGCCCACGGCGACGCCGAGCAGGGCGCCGAAGACGCTGATCACCACCGCCTCGACCGTGATCATGCGCATGGTCTGGGCCCGGCCGAGACCGACGGCGCGGAGGAGGCCCAGCTCGCGGGTGCGTTCGAGGACGGACAGGGCCAGGGTGTTGATCACGCCCAGCACGGCGATGAGGATGGCCAGGGCGAGCAGGATCTGGATCATCGTGATGAGCGTGTCGAAGATGGACGCCTGCTGGTCGATGAAGGTGGCGGCGTCCGAGGCGGCGACCTCGGGGCTGTCCGCCAGCAGAGCCTTCACGGCGGGCAGCACGCTGTCGACCGGGATGCCGTCGTCCAGCTTGACGAAGCCCGCGACCGGCTGCGGGATGCCGAACCCGGCGACCGCCGAGGCGGGCAGGATGATCGTGCCGGGGAGGGAGTCCTCGGGGAACACCGTCGCCACCGTGTAGTCCCGGGGCGTTCCGCGGGCGGTCTGGACGGTGACCGTGGTACCGGTCTGCCAGCCCTTCTCCGTGGCGGTGTCCCGGCTCACGGCGATCTGGCTCGCGCCCAGCGGCGCCACGGACTGCCCGAACGTCGTCCCGAGCTGGGCCAGGTCGTCGGTGGCGGTGACGTAGTCGCGGGTGCCGTTCACGAGGACCTGGTCGTCGTAGAGCGCGGCTGCCGCCCGTACGCCGGGAATGTCGCGGGCCTGAGCCACGACGGCCGGGTCGTAGGTCGGCGGGCGCGGGCCGGTCTGGTCGCCGTTGATGACGATCTCGGCCGCCAGCACCCGGTTGATCTCCGTCTCCAGGCTGGCCTGGGCCGAGCGCATGACCACCGTGACGCCGGTGACCAGGGCGATGCCGACCATGAGGGCGGCCGCCGTGATCGCCGTGCGGCGCGGGTTGCGGCCCGAGTTGAGCCGGCCGAGGCGGCCCGGCAGCGACCACGAGAAGAGGCGGCCGAGCAGGGCCACGACCGGCTTGCTGATCAGCGGGGTGAGCAGCGCCACGCCGATGAACGTGACCAGCACGCCGCCGAGGATCAGGTAGAGGTCGGCGCCGCCCGCGTCGGCGAACAGGCCGGTGCCCAGCGCCGCCGCGCCGGCCGCCGTGACGACGCCGCCCGCCACGCTGATCCGGGTCAGCGGCCGGTCGGGCGTGGCCACGTCCTGCATGGCGGC
Source organism: Symbioplanes lichenis (assembly GCF_030709675.1). GTDB lineage: Bacteria > Actinomycetota > Actinomycetes > Mycobacteriales > Micromonosporaceae > Actinoplanes > Actinoplanes lichenis. The sequence goes on along the minus strand of NZ_JAUZQD010000017.1, from coordinate 194,682 downwards.
CACCGGGGGGATCCGGGCGGCGCGCAGGGCGGGCAGCAGCGCGGCCACCACGGTCACCAGGACGCCGATCGTGAACGCGGAGATGACCGCCGACAGGGGCAGGCCCGCCGAGGCGAGTTCCAGGCCGCCGCCTCCGAAGCTGCTGAACAGGTAGCCCAGGCCGGCGCCGGCTCCGTACCCGGCGGCGAGGCCGAGGACGGCCGCCAGCAGGCCCACGACGACGGCCTCGAGCAGCACCGAGCCGATCATCTGCGGCCGGCTGGCGCCCAGCGCCCGCATCAGGGCGAGCTCCCGGGTGCGCTGCGCGACCACGATCGAGAACGTGTTGAGGATCAGGAAGATCCCCACGAACAGCGCCACGGCCGAGAACCCGAGCAGGATCTGCCCGAAAAACGCGAGCCCGTCCTTGAGCTCCGCCGCGTTGTCCTCGGCGAGCTGCTGACCGGTTTTGACGTCGTAGCCGGCGCCGAGGGCGGCGCCCACCCGGTCGCGCAACTCGGCGGGGGAGACGCCGTCGGCCGCCTGGACGCGGATCGAGCTGTAGACGCCGGTACGACCGAGCATGAGCTGCTGCGCGACCGGCTCGGTGAAGGCGACTTCCTGCACGCCACCAAGGCTGTCCCGGTTGCCGGAGTAGCCCCACACACCGACGAGCGTGAACTCCTTCTTGGGCTGCAGCGTGAGCACGCTCACCCGGTCACCGACCTTGATGCCGGCGGCCTCGGCGACGGTGGCGTTGACGGCGATCTCGTCCGGGGCGGCAGGCCCCTTGCCCTGCCGGAGCTGCACGAGCTCGTCCTCGCCGGTCCACGCCACGCCCATCCGGGGCGGGCCGGTGGACGTCAGCACCTTGCCGTCGGAGCCGATGACGCGGGCGCCGTCGGCCTCGGCCAGGCCGGTTGCCGTCCGTACGCCGGGAACGTTTTTGATCGTCGCCAGCGCCGCAGCCGGCAGCGGCGTGTCGACCTGCTCGCCCTCCAGCTCCGAGACGGCAACCGTCGGTTTCGCGCTGACACCGACGTCGGTGGTCTCGTAGGCGTCGGCGAACAGCGCGTCGAACGTGCGGTTGAGGCTGTCCGTCAGCACGAACGACCCGGCGACGAACATCACCCCCAGGACAACTGCCAGCCCGGAGAGTACGAGCCGGAGCTTGCGGGCGAGCAGGCTCTTGAGCGTGGCGCGGAACATCAGAGCATCACCGGCTCGCCGTACGTGTCCAGCCGCTTCATCGTGTCGAGCACGGTGTCCGCGGTCGGCCCGTGCAGCTCGTCGACGATCTGACCGTCGGCCAGGAAGACCACCCGGTCGGCGTAGCTCGCAGCGACCGGGTCGTGCGTGACCATCACGATCGTCTGGTTGTGCTCGCGCACGCTGGCCCGCAGGAACGACAGCACCTCGGCGCCGGACCGCGAGTCGAGGTTGCCGGTCGGCTCGTCGGCGAAGATCACGTCGGGCCGCCCGATCAGCGCCCGCGCGCACGCCACCCGCTGCTGCTGACCGCCGGAGAGCTGCGCCGGCCGGTGCGACAGCCGGTCCCGCAACCCGACGGTGTCGATGACGACGTCCCACCACTGCTGGTCGGGCTTGCGGCCGGCGATGTCGAGCGGCAGCTTGATGTTCTCGGCGGCGCTCAGCGTCGGCAACAGGTTGAACTGCTGGAAGATGAAGCCGATGCGGTCACGCCGCAGCCGGGTCAGCGCCTTGTCCCCGAGCCCGCTGACCGCGGTGCCGCCGATGTGGACCGTGCCCCGGTCGACCGAGTCCAGCCCGGCCAGGCAGTGCATGAGCGTCGACTTGCCGCTGCCGGACGGCCCCATGATCGCCGTGAATCTGCCCCGGGCGAACTCGGCGCTCACCCCGCGCAACGCGACGACCCGCGCCTCGCCGGTGCCGTAGACCTTCCAGACCTCGTCGGCGCGCGCGGCGATGGGTTCTGTGGTGGTCGGTGTCATCGTCTCTCTCCCGCTCTGTCGGCTGCTCGCGGCTCAGTCTCTCGATGGGCGCGGTTCCGGACGTCCGCCCTGCGGCGTACACGTACGCGGAGATTTCGCTGGGGGCGCCACCCAGGCGGTCTCAGGGTTGTCCCCGATGCCTTGACGTGACGTCACGTATGACGTCATAGTGACGTCATGGATCTGACGCCGTACCTGGAATCGTTGCGGGCCGACCTGTCTGCCGCCGCCGCGCCCGCCGGACCCCCGGTGACGGAGGCCGCGACGCTCCTGGGTGGCGCCCTCGAACCGGCGGTGCGGCTGACCCTGCTGGAGGCCCTCTCCGACGCGGCCGCCGAGATCACCACGCGGCTCGACGGGCCGGTCGTGGATGTGCGGCTGCGGGGCCGGGAGGCCGACTTCGTCGTCACCGACGCGGCTCCGCCCCCGCCGGCCGTGCCCGCTCCCGCTCCCGCTTTCGTGCCCGAGGATGGCGGTGACCAGGCCCGGCTCACCCTGCGGATGCCCGAGTCGCTCAAGGCCCGCGCCGAGCAGGCCGCCGCCGCCGAGGGCATCTCCGTCAACGCGTGGCTGGTGCGGGCCGTGGCCGCCGCTGTGCCCGCCCGGTCCGGCCGGCGCCTGACCGGTTTCGCCCAAGCCTGAAGGAGTCGTCATGCCCGAGTTCAGCCGCTCCGAGCCCGTCACCCTCTCCCTGCGCCTGCACCGCGGCCACGCCGAGGTCCACGCCGAGGAGACCGACACGATCACCGTCACCGTGTCCGGCGACGACGATCGCTTCCACGTCGAGCTGGACGGCGACGTCCTGATCGTCCACGCCCCCGAGCGCTCCGGCGTGGGCCGATGGCGCAGCCCCCGCACCGGCGTCCTGGTGCGCGTGCCCGCGGGCAGCGCCGTGGCGGCCCAGGTGCCCGCGGCCGACGTCGAGCTGCGCGGCCGCTACAGCACCGTCCGCGTCGACGCGTCCTCCGCGACCATCACCCTCGACACGGCCACCGGCGACGCCCACCTGAAGACCACGAGCGGCGACGTGGAGGTGGGTCAGGTCGGCGGCGCGCTGAGCGCCGGGTCCGGCTCCGGCCAGGTACGCATCGGTGACGTCACCGGTGACGTCATCGCCCACTCGTCGAGCGGCGCCGTGCGGATCGGCAGCGCCGCGGGGTCCGTACGCGCCGGCTCGTCGTCGGGCGACGTGGAGATCGGCGCCCTGCGCTCGGGCCGCGCCGACCTCAAGACCTCGTCGGGCGACGTCACCGTGGGGGTGGTCGCGGGCACCTCGGTCTGGCTCGACCTCACCACGTCGTCGGGCCGCACGAACAGCGATCTCCCGATGACCGGCGCCCCGGCCGGCGGCGCGGCTGCGCTCGAGCTGCGCGCCACCACCGCCAGCGGCGACATCTCCGTCCGGCGCGCCGTGGGTCGGGTGGCGGCCTGACGCTGGTCGTTCCGGCGGCTTCTTTGTCGCTGGTCAGGATCCGGGGCGGACCAGCCCTGTCTCGTACGCGAGGACGACCGCCTGCACCCGGTCGCGCAACCGCAGCTTGGTGAGCACGTGGCCGACATGCGTCTTCACGGTGGTCTCGCTGACGGTGAGGGCGCGGGCGATCTCGGCGTTCGAACGGCCCTTGGCCACGTGGACCAAGACCTCCCGCTCCCGCTCGGTGAGCGCGTCGAGCGCCGGGGCGGACGGCCCGTTCCCATCCGGGGGCAGCAGCTCGGCGACCCGGCTGAGCAGGCGCCCGAGAAGCAGAGGAGCAACCACGGCGCCGCCGGCGGCCACGGTACGCACCGCCGCCACAAGTTCGCCCGGCGGCACATCCTTGCCCAGGTAGCCGGCCGCCCCCGCCGCCACGGCACCGAGCACATGCTCGTCACCGTCGTGCGCGGTCAGGATCAGCACGCGCACCGGCAGCCCCGACCCCGCGATGCTCCGCGTGGCGGCCAGGCCGTCGAGCCGCGGCAGGCGCACATCCATCACGACGACGTCGGGCAGCAGCCGCCGCGCGAGATCGACCGCCTCCACCCCGTCGCCGGCCTCCCCGACGACGGTCAGGCCCTCCACGCCCGCGAAGGCGCTGCGCAACCCGGACCGCAGCATCGGCTGATCGTCGGCGAGCAACACCCGGACGGTCCGGGCCGCTCTGCTCCCCGCCGCCACCCGCACCCCGTCACCCGCCGTCACCCGCGCCTCCCCACGCCGCTCAGGGCGCTCACCCTATGCGATCGCGCCCCGGGGCACTGCCACCCGACCGACGCCCCCGGCAGCAGCGGTGGACCGAACCGGACCCGACGAGCGAGTCGGATGAGCGGATCGAACGCGGCGGCGGTGGGCCGGGCCGAATCAGGCGGGCGGGCCGGGCGAGCGGATCGAATGCGGCGGCGGTGGGCCGGGCCGAATCAGGCGGGCGGGCCGGGCGAGCGGATCGAATGCGGCGGCGGTGGGCCGGGCCGAATCAGGCGGGCGGGCCGGGCGAGCGGATCGAACGCGACGGGGGTGGGCCGGGCCGGTCCTGCGGGGTGAGCCGGACCCGGTGGGGCGGGGCCGTCGTGGCTGTCAGAGGTCGGTGACCCGGCGGCTGGGCGGAAGGTCGTCCTCGTGCGGCGGCCGGGCGACGGGGAGGGCCGCACCGGGGCGCGGGGAGCCGGCGGCCGGAGTGACTGCGGCCTGGACGTGGTCGAGCGCTGTCGTGGCGGGGGCGGCCTGGGCATGGTCGTGCGCTGCCGCACCCGGGATGAGGTGGAGCGCCGCCGTGGCCGCCGTGGCCGGCGCGGTGGGGGCGAGGTCGGGCGCTGCCGGGGTGTGGGCGGCCTGGGCGAGATCGGGCGCTGCCGTGGCGGAGGTGGCGTCGGCGAGGCCGGGCGTTGCCGTGGCGGCGGCCGGGACCAGGGCGAGCGGTGCCGTGGCGGCGGTGGGCTCGGGGTAGGGCGGCGGGGTGCCGCCGAACTCGGGGCAGAACTGCTGGTGGCTGCACCAGCCGCAGAGCCGGCTCGGCTTGGGGCGGAAGTCGCGCTGCTCCTTGGCCTGCTCGATGGCTCGGGAGAGGGCGAGCAGGGTGCGCTCGAAGCGTTCGAGCTCCTCGGCGTCGGGGCTGTAGTCGCAGGCCTCGGCGTCCTTGAGGTAGAGCAGGCGGAGGACGCGGGGGACCACGCCGCGGGTGCGCCACAGGACGAGGGCATAGAATTTGAGCTGGAACAACGCCCGGCCCTCGAACGCCTCGCGCGGGGCGCCGCCGGTCTTGTAGTCGACGACGCGCAGGTCGCCGGCGGGTGAGATGTCGAGTCGGTCGATGTAGCCGCGGATCAGCAGCTCGTCGTCGACCAGCGTGGAGATCAGGCTCTCCCGCTCGGCCGGCTCGAGGCGGTTGGGGTCCTCCACCGCGAAGTAGCCGGCCAGCAGATCACCCGCGTCCCGCAGGAACCGCTCCAGCCGCGCCGCCTCGTCCTCGGCGGGCACCTCCGGCATCCCGGGCAGCACCCCGTCGCCCCTGACCGTCGGACCGGCCGCCCCGGAAGCAGCCGCGCCCGAGGCAGGGGTCGCGCTCGAAGCGGGGGCGGTGGCCGTCGTCGTCGCGCCCGCCTCGGTCGTCGTCGCGCCCGCCTCGGTGGAAGGGGCAGACGCGGATGGCCCGGTGGAGGACGCGGACGGCCCGGCAGGAGACGCGGTCGGTCCAGGGGGAGGCGTGGACGGTCCGGTGGAGGACGCGGACGGCCCGGCAGGAGACGCGGTCGGTCCAGGGGGAGGCGTGGACGGTCCGGTGGAGGACGCGGACGGCCCGGCAGGAGACGCGGACGGTCCAGGGGAAGGCGTGGACGGTTCGGTGGAGAGGGCGGTCGCGGGGGCGGGAGGAGCGGCAAGCGGGCCGTCCACCAGGGGGACGGGCGCCTCGGCGGGGTCGTCGAAGAGGGCCGACAGCTCCGGCTCCGACCCGAGCAGGCGCTCCCACTCCGGCCGGACCAGGGCGGCGGCGGCCTCGGGGGTGCGGGCGCCGGCGGGCAGGTCGAAGAGGCGCTCGAGGACGGCGTGGACCAGGGTGCCCCGGACCTGGTCGCGGGTGGGCTGCTCGGGGAGGCGGTCGATGGTGCGGAAGCGGAACAGCAGCGGGCAGGTCTTGAAGTCGGCCGCCCGCGACGGCGACAGCGACGGGCCCTTGGTCGCGGGCAGCGGCGATCCGGTCCCGGACGGCACAGCGAGATCCGCCACGGACCCGGCCGCCGAGGAGGAATCGGCGCGCGTCGAGGACGAAGCGCCGGGCGCCGCCGGGGACGAGCCGGGCGCCGCCGACGCCGAGCCGGGCGCCGCCGACGCCGAGCCGGGCGCCGCCGACGCCGAGCCGGGTGCCGCCGACGCCGAGCCGGGTGCCGCCGACGCCGAGCCGGGCGCCGCCGGGGACGAAGCGGCTGGCACAGACGAGGAAGCGCCGCCGGCCGAGGGAGACGAGACACCGCCGGACGAAAGGGAGTTAACCGCTTCTGTCGTCATGCGGGTAAGGCTAGGGGAGGGGTACGACATCTCCGCCCGGCAGGCACCGCCCGTAGCATCGACCCCGTGGACGACGACGCGCAGCGCAGGCCCGGCCGGCGGCAGGTGGGGCGGGTGCTGGGCGTCCCGGTGTACGTCAGCCCGTCCATGATTCTGCTCGCGGCGCTGGTCACGGTGGTCTACGGCGGTTACGCGGAGGCTCAGCTCCTGCTGGCCGCCCCTTGGTCGTACCTCGTGGGGCTGGGCTTTGTGGTCTGCCTTCTGGGGTCCGTGCTGCTGCACGAGCTGGGGCACGCGCTCACCGCCCGGCGCTACGCGATCGGTGTGCGGGGGATCACGCTGGAGCTGCTCGGCGGCTGGACCGAGATGGACCGGGACGCGCCGAATCCGCGGGTCGACGCGCTGGTGTCGCTGGCCGGGCCGGCCGTGTCGCTGGTGCTGGGCGTGGCGGCGACCGTCGCCGCGATCCTGCTGCCGGACCGCACGGTGGCCGATCAGATCGCCTTCCAGCTGGCGGCCAGCAATGTGATCGTGGCGGTCTTCAACGTGCTGCCGGGGCTGCCGCTGGACGGCGGGCGGGCGCTCCGCGCGGGCCTGTGGGCGCTGCTCAAGGACCGGAACAAGGCCACCGAGGGCGCGGCGTGGGCCGGCCGGGGCATCGCGGCGGTGACGGCGCTGGCCACGGTCACGCTCTACCAGCTCGGGGTGCTGACGCTGCTCGGGCTGCTGTTCGTGCTGCTCGTGGCGTTCACCCTGTGGCAGGGCGCGGGGCAGTCGATCCGGCTCGCGCGGATGACCCGGCGCTTCCCGCTGGTGGACCTTGCGGCGCTGGCCCGGCCGCTGGTGCCCGTACCCTCGGGAACGCCGCTGGCGGAGGCCCAGCGTCGCGCCGACGAGTCCCCGCTGGCGCGCAAGGCCCTGGCCGTGACCGATTCGTCCGGGCGGGTGGTGGCGCTGGTCGATCCCGCGGAGTCGGCGCGGGTGCCGGTCGCGCGGCGGCCGTGGGTGTCGGTCGACACGGTCGCGGCGGACCTCGCCCGGGTGCCCGCGCTGCGCACGGGGCTGACCGGCGAGCAGGTGGTCCGGGCCGTGCAGGCCCACCCGGGTGCACAGTACGCCGTGACGGCAGGCGAGGATGTCGTCGGCGTGCTGTACGTCGCGGATCTGGCCGAGGTGCTCGAACCGCGCCGCGCCGCACGTCGTGTGCCCGCCCGGTGACCGAGAGAGATGATCAGTGACTGTTCAGGACAACGCCGTCGCAGACGAGACCGTGCCCGCCCACCGCGGGCCGTTCCGGCCGGGCGATCGGGTGCAGCTCACGGATCCCAAGAACCGCATGCACACGATCGTCCTCGAGCCGGGCAAGGAGTTCCACACCCATCGCGGCGCCCTCGCCCACGACGGCCTGATCGGCCTGCCCGACGGCAGCGTCGTCGTGTCCAGCGGCGGCACGCCCTATCTGGCGCTGCGCCCGCTGCTGTCGGACTACGTGCTGTCCATGCCGCGCGGCGCGCAGGTCATCTATCCGAAGGACGCGGCGCAGATCGTCGCCATGGGTGACATCTTCCCGGGCGCGCGGGTGCTCGAGGCCGGGGCCGGCTCCGGCGCGCTCACCTGCTCGCTCCTGCGGGCGGTGGGTTCCTCCGGCGAGGTCCACTCGTACGAGCTCCGCGAGGACTTCGCCGCGGTGGCGCGCAAGAACGTCGAGGCGTTCTTCGGCGGCCCGCACCCCGCCTGGCACCTGCACCAGGGCGACGTGGCCGAGGCGCGCGAGACCGGTTTCGACCGGATCATCCTCGACATGCTGACCCCGTGGGAGGCGCTCGACATGGTCGAGCAGGCGCTCGTGCCCGGCGGCGTCTTCATCGGGTACGTGGCCACGACGCCCCAGCTGTCGGAGCTGGTCGAGGCGCTGCGCGAGCGGGGCGGCTGGACCGAGCCGCGGGCCTGGGAGTCGCTGATCCGCGACTGGCACGCCGAGGGGCTGGCCGTACGCCCGGATCACCGCATGATCGCCCACACCGCCTTCCTCGTGTCGGCCCGCAAGCTCGCGCCCGGGGTCACCGCCCCGCCGCGGCGCCGCAAGCCGAGCAAGGGCGCCGAGGCGTACGCGTTGAAGCGTGCCGCCCAGGCCGCACTGGCCGCCGCTGCCCCGGCGCCGGAGGAGGAAGCCGGGGACGCCGCCGTGACGACCGCCGCCGTGACGACCGCCGAGCGGGCGGCCGCGCGCCGGGCCGAGCTGGAAGCCGACGCCGGGGCGTGACGCTCCCCGGGGCATCGGGTAGTTTCCGTCCCGGACTTCGGACGTGCTGGGGAGGGATCAGGTGGGCGCGATGAGTTCTCCGCCGTTCGGGGGCAGCAACGAGATGCCGGCGGTCTTCCCGGACTGGTCACCGTACGAGGACCTGGACTCGGCCGCCCGCGCCTACCTGCGCGACCCCGAGGTGGCCCTGGACGCCCTCTTCGGGGTGCTGCGCGGCGCCTCGGTGCTCACCTTCACCCTGGAGCGCTTCGTCAACGAGGTCAACGGCGTGTGGCAGGAGGTCGTCATCTGCGACGGCAGCCGCCTGGTGCTGTGGCACGGCGAGGACGTGGCCCCCGGGGACGGCCCGGTGGGGTCGATGACGTCCTCCCTGCGCGTGGTGCCGCTGTCGACGGTCACGGAGGTGGGCTGCCGGCGGCGGCTCACCCGCACCTCCAGCGGGCAGGCACGGGTGGACAGCATCGACGTGTACCTGCTGCTCAGCTCGGTCGACGACGCCGTTCCGCCGCCGGGTGTGGCGGAGGAGGAAGGCCGGGCCGCCGTACGCCACGACGCGTTGCGTTTCGGTAAGACGCTTGACGATGGCGGCCCTGGCCAGATCGCGCGGCTCGAGGAATTCTCCCGCGTGGTCGCGTCACTCGTCGGGCGCCCGACTTTGTGACATGTTCCACTGATCACTTCCGGACGCCGGGTCAGCCCCCGGCGTCCGGGCCCGCCACCTCGGCGCCGTCGCCACTGCGCACCACGTGGATGCAGTCGCCCGGGCACTCCCGGGCCGAGTCGATCACTTCCAGCCGCAGCCCGGCCGGCACGAAAGTGCGAGCTCCGGGGCTTCGCAGCAGCTCACCGGCCCTGTCCTTGACATAGGCAAGGCCGTCGATGTCGAACTCGAAGACCTCCGGGGCGTACTGCACGCAGAGCCCGTCGCCGGTGCACAGATCCTGATCGACCCACACCTCGAGCTGCTCGTCCGACACGTTCTCTCCCCGCAGGTAGACCCGTCCCGACCGTACCGGAGCCCCCTGACAACCCCATGGACGCAACCCCCTCGATCGATCAAGCTTGCGTGACGAGGGTGTTGCACGGGTCGAAAAACGGCTTTCAGCGGTTAGTGTTGTCGGTAGAACGTTCGAGCCCCCGGGGAGGTGGGACGTGGCACGTAGCGACGAGGCGGATTCACGCGCCGCACGTTGGGAGAAAGAGGCCAACGATCTCTCCAGCCAGGTTGCGTTCCTGCAGGAGGAACTCGCTCTGGTTCGGCGGAAGTTGACCGAAAGCCCCCGACACGTCCGTCAGCTCGAGGAACGGCTCGCGGCAACGCAGGCGCAGCTGGCCCGAGTGACCGAGAACAACGACCGGCTCGTGGCGACCCTGAAGGAAGCCCGGGCTCAGATCGTCACTCTCAAGGAAGAGATTGACCGGCTCGCCCAGCCGCCCAGCGGCTACGGCGTCTTCCTGGCCGCCCACGAGGACGGCACCGTCGATGTCTTCACCGGCGGCCGCAAGCTCCGCGTCGCGGTCTCCCCGTCCCTGGAGGCCGAGGAGCTCAAGCGCGGGCAGGAGGTCCTTCTCAACGACGCCCTCAACGTCGTCGACGCGTTCGGCTTCGAGCGCACCGGCGAGGTCGTGCTCCTCAAGGAGGTGCTCGACAACCCGGACGGCGGCCCCAAGGACCGCGCGCTGGTGGTGTCCCACTCCGACGAGGAGCGGATCGTCCATCTGGCCGAGTCGCTGCAGATCTCCAAGCTGCGCGCGGGCGACTCGCTGATGATCGAGCCGCGCTCGGCGTACGCCTACGAGCGCATCCCGAAGAGCGAGGTCGAGGAGCTCGTCCTCGAGGAGGTCCCCGACGTCGACTACACCGACATCGGCGGCCTGCACTCGCAGATCGAGCAGATCCGCGACGCGGTGGAGCTGCCCTTCCTGCACGCCGACCTCTTCCGGGAGCACCAGCTGCGCCCGCCGAAGGGCATCCTGCTCTACGGCCCGCCCGGCTGCGGCAAGACGCTGATCGCCAAGGCGGTGGCCAACTCGCTCGCGAAGAAGATCGCCGAGCGGCGCGGCGAGGAGAAGCACACCAGCTTCTTCCTCAACATCAAGGGCCCCGAGCTGCTCAACAAATATGTGGGCGAGACCGAGCGGCACATCCGCCTGGTCTTCCAGCGGGCGCGGGAGAAGGCCGGCGAGGGCACGCCGGTGATCGTGTTCTTCGACGAGATGGACTCGATCTTCCGGACCCGTGGCTCGGGCGTCTCCTCCGACGTCGAGAACACGATCGTCCCCCAGCTCCTCAGCGAGATCGACGGCGTCGAGGGCCTGGAAAACGTGATCGTCATCGGCGCCTCCAACCGGGAAGACATGATCGACCCGGCGATCCTGCGCCCCGGCCGGCTCGACGTGAAGATCAAGATCGAGCGCCCGGACGCCGAGGCGGCGAAGGACATCTTCGCGAAGTACATCCTCAGCGGCCTCCCGCTGAGCGAGGAGGACCTGGCCGAGCACGGCGGCGACGCCGACGTGACGGTCGCGGCCATGATCGAGGCCGTGGTCCTGCGGATGTACACGGAGTCCGAGGAGAACCGCTTCCTCGAGGTCACCTACGCCAACGGTGACAAGGAGGTCCTCTACTTCAAGGACTTCAACTCCGGCGCGATGATCCAGAACATCGTCGACCGCGGCAAGAAGATGGCCATCAAGGAGTTCCTCACCTCCGGCAAGAAGGGGCTGCGCCTGCAGCACCTGCTCGACAGCTGCGTCGACGAGTTCCGGGAGAACGAGGACCTGCCCAACACCACCAACCCCGACGACTGGGCCCGCATCTCCGGCAAGAAGGGCGAGCGGATCGTCTACATCCGCACGCTCGTCTCCGGCGGCAAGGGCGCCGAGGCCGGCCGCTCCATCGAGACGGCCAGCAACACCGGTCAGTACCTGTAACGAACGCGGGAACGCGGGCGTAGGGAACACTCCCTGCGCCCGCGTTTTCTCATCCGGAGATCTACTCAGCGTGCTGTGCCACGCACGCGCGAGTACGAGTACGGGGCACGAAGCGTCTAGGCTCGATACATGGGCAACGGCAGCACAGTGGCGGGCGGAGTGGTCGCATGAGCGTTCGGCGGATTATGGGCACCGAGGTCGAGTACGGAATCTCCGTGCCCGGACAGCCCGGCGCCAACCCGATGGTCACGTCGTCGCAGGTCGTCAACGCCTACGGGGCGCGGCCGGAGCTCACCCGGGGCGGGCGGGCCCGGTGGGACTACGAGGAGGAGTCGCCGCTGCGCGACGCGCGCGGGTTCACGTACTCCGGTGCGGCCTACGACCCGGCCGACGCGCTCGCCGACGAGGACCTCGGCCTGGCGAACGTGATACTGACCAACGGCGCCCGGCTCTACGTCGACCACGCGCACCCCGAGTACAGCACCCCCGAGTGCACCAACCCCCTCGACATCGTGCGCTGGGACAAGGCCGGCGAGCGGGTCATGGCCGAGGCCTCCCGCCGCGCCGCGACGATCCCCGGCACGCACCGCATCCAGCTCTACAAGAACAACACCGACAACAAGGGCGCCTCGTACGGCTCCCACGAGAACTATCTGATGCGCCGCCAGACCCCGTTCGCGGACATCGTGGCCCACCTGACGCCGTTCTTCGTCACCCGTCAGATCTTCACCGGGGTGGGCCGGGTCGGCATCGGCCAGGACGGCTCCGGGGCGGGCTTCCAGATCTCGTCGCGGGCCGACTTCTTCGAGGTCGAGGTCGGCCTCGAGACCACCCTCAAGCGGCCCATCATCAACACCCGGGACGAGCCGCACTCCGACGCCGACAAGTACCGGCGGCTGCACGTCATCATCGGCGACGCCAACCTGTCCGAGATCGCGACCTACCTCAAGGTCGGCACCACGTCGCTGATCCTCGCCATGATCGAGGAGAAGGTCTTCACCGGCGAGCTCGGCATCGCCGACCCGGTCTCCGAGCTCAAGGCGGTCAGCCACGACCCCTCGCTCAAGCACCTCATGCGCCTGCGCGACGGCCGCCGCCTCACCGCGCTCGACCTGCAGTGGGCCTACTACGAGCGGGCCAAGCAGTTCTGCGACGAGCGCTACGGCGCCGACGTCGACGAACAGACCGCCGACGTGCTCGCCCGCTGGGAAAGCGTCCTCACCCGGCTCGGCGACGACCCGATGTCCTGCTCCGACGAGCTCGACTGGGTCGCCAAGCTGCGCCTGCTCGAGGGCTACCGCGAGCGCGAGAGCCTCGCCTGGTCCTCGCCCAAGCTCCAGCTGGTCGACCTGCAATACGCCGACGTCCGGCCGGAGAAGGGCCTCTACCACCGCCTGGTGGCCCGGGGCTCGATGAAGACGCTCCTCGACGACGAGGACGTGCGGCGCGCGATGGTGGAGCCGCCCGAGGACACCCGGGCGTACTTCCGCGGCCAGTGTCTCGCCCGGTACGCGTCCGAAGTGGTCGCCGCCAGCTGGGACTCGGTCATCTTCGACGTGGGGCGCGAGTCGCTCGTGCGGGTTCCGATGATGGAGCCCGAGCGGGGCACCCGCAAGCACGTGGGCGCGCTCTTCGACAAGTGCGACACCGCGAAGGACCTGCTCGAGGTCATCACGGCCAAGTGAGCGGCCGCCGGCGGGGCGTGGTCCCGCCGGCGGCGCGGGCAGCTCTTCGCAGGGGCGGCGTGGCCCCCTGAGGCGCCGGTGCCGGGGCGGTGTGGTCCCGGCGGCGGGAAACGGGTCAGCTGAGCGAGAAACACGCGCAGCGGCAGCGGTTTTCGTCGTACCGGCGAGGTAGGTTTTTCCCAACCCGAACCAGTGGGTCTTGAAGGGGGACAGGGATGGCAACCCGAGACACCGGCGGTCAGTCGCAGTCCGGCAAGGGCAAGCGCGACGAGGAGATCGAGGACGTCACCACCGAGGCCAACCCGGAGGTCGCCGAGCGCAAGGCGGAGATCGACGAGGACGTCGACGATCTGCTCGACGAGATCGACTCCGTCCTCGAAGAAAACGCCGAGGAATTCGTGAGGGGATATGTACAGAAAGGGGGCCAGTGAGGTAAATGTCCGATTTACGGGGGTCGGATGGAAAGCGCTGCCCGCAATGTGAGCGCTTTCTGCCTTTCACTGAGTTCCACAGCAACAAGCGACGTGTTGATGGCCTGGCCTTCTACTGCAGGCAATGTGCTGCCGAGCGGTCGGAGGCCAGCCGGAGGAAACGCGGCATCGCTCCTCAATGCCGGTCCTCGGAGCCGGTTCCGCCGGGGTCGAAGTGGTGCCCCGATTGTGACACCGTGAAGCGCTTGGACGAGTTCCCCCGGACGACTGCGAAGGCGTCGGGCTATCACACCTACTGTCGTGTCTGCCATAACGCACGTGGCAAGGAGACCAAGGATCGTCTCTATGGCGGCTCGCGGGAGTACCACCTGCGGGCGCGTTATGGGATCGGGCAGGCCGATTTCGACGCGCTGCTGGACGAGCAGGGCGGAGTCTGTGCGATCTGCGGCGCGGCCGATCCGGAACATGTCGATCACGATCATGCCACCGGGTGGGTTCGCGGGATATTGTGCTTCAACTGCAACGGCGGGCTGGGGCAGTTCCGGGACAACCCGGCTCACCTGGCCCAGGCGATCACGTACCTGAAAGGAACCACGTGGCAGCGGGTTTTGATCCATCCGGGCGTCTACCGGATCTCTTCACCAACGCGGGGACGTCTTCCTTCACGCAGTTCCTGACGCAGGCGGCTCCGGAGCTCCTTCCCGGGCGCCGGCCGCTGCCGCCGGGGATGTCGGCCGACATCGCGCCGCACGGGACGACGATCGTGGCGATCGCGACCGCCGAGGGTGTGGTCATGGCGGGCGACCGGCGGGCCACCATGGGCAACCTGATCGCCAGCCGGGACATCGAGAAGGTGCACCCCGCCGACGCGTACTCGCTGATCGGCATCGCCGGGACGGCGGGCATCGGCATCGAGCTGATGCGGCTGTTCCAGGTCGAGCTGGAGCACTACGAGAAGATCGAGCTGGCCATGCTGTCGCTCGACGGCAAGGCCAACCGCCTCGCGTCGATGGTGCGGGGCAACCTGGGTGCCGCGATGCAGGGCCTGGCGGTCATCCCGCTCTTCGCCGGGTACGACCTGGCGCCGGCCGATCCGGCGCGGCCCGGCCGGATCTTCAGTTTCGACGTGGCGGGCGGGCTCTACGAGGAGACCGGCTACGAGGCGATCGGGTCCGGCTCGTTGTTCGCCAAGTCGGCGCTCAAGAAGAAGTACCGCGCCGGGGTGAGCACCGAGGACGCGGTCAAGCTGGCCGTCGAGGCGCTCTACGACGCGGCCGACGACGACACCGCGACGGGCGGCCCCGACCTGACCCGCAAGATCTACCCGGTCGTGATGACCGCGACGGCCGAGGGCACGCAGCGGCTCAGCGAGGCCGAGGTCACGGCGGTGGCCGAGGCTGTGGTCGCGGGCCGGATGGAGAACCCGGGTGGCTGAGGCCCGGACCGCAGACAACCTCCCGTTTCCCCGGTCATCGCGTTAGGAGCACCCACCCGTGGCCATGCAGTTCTACGCCTCGCCCGAGCAGGTCCAGCGGGACCGCTCGGAGTACGCCCGCAAGGGCATCGCGCGCGGCCGCTCCGCCGTCGTCCTCACCTACGAGGGCGGCATCCTGCTGGTCGCCGAGAACGTCACGACGCTGCGCAAGATCAGCGAGCTCTACGACCGGATCGGTTTCGCGGCGGTCGGCCGCTACAACGAGTTCGAGAGCCTGCGCCGGGCGGGCGTGCGGATGGCCGACCTCAACGGCCTCTCGTACGACCGGCGCGACGTGACGGGCCGCGCGCTCGCCAACGCCTACACCCAGACGCTCGGTGCGATCTTCTCGGAGACGCAGAAGCCGTACGAGGTGGAGATCTGCGTCGCGCAGGTCGGCAGCTCGCCGGAGACCGACGAGCTCTACCGCATCACGTACGACGGGTCCGTCATGGACGAGCCCGGGTTCATGGCCATGGGCGGCTCGGCGGAGGCCATCTCGGCCGTCCTCAAGGAGAGCCACGACACGACGGCCGACCTGACCACGGCGCTGGCGCTGGCGGTCAAGGGCCTGGGCAGCGTGGGCGGCGACAACGGCACCCAGCGCGAGCTCGGGGCGGCGCAGCTCGAGGCGGCCGTCCTGGACCGCACCCGCAAGGGCCGGGCGTTCCGCCGCATCACGGGCGCGGCGCTCGAGACGCTGCTGGCGGGCGGCAAGGACAAGCCGGCCGAGGGGGGCACGGACGCCTCCCCGCCGCCGGCTGCCGAGGACAAGCCCACCGTCTCGGCCGCCTCGGTCGACCTCGAGGGCAAGGACGACACCGGCAAGTCCTGACCGGCGACGCTCCGGACCCGCACGCCCGCGCCGGGCGTGCGGGCGGAGTGGCGTACAGGGGATCATGATCTCGATCGGTCCCCGCAAGATTCCTACGCTGCGTACGTGTCTCCGCACGCCTTCTGCGGCTAATGTTTCGCTATGGAACGGCGAATTTTCGGTCTGGAGACCGAGTACGGCGTCACATGCACCTACCGGGGTCAGCGGCGGCTCTCCCCGGACGAGGTCGCCCGCTACCTGTTCCGCCGTGTGGTGTCCTGGGGACGCAGCAGCAACGTGTTCCTCCGCAACGGAGCCCGCCTCTACCTGGACGTCGGTTCGCACCCTGAGTACGCGACCCCCGAATGCGACTCCGTCACCGACCTCGTCGCCCACGACCGGGCGGGGGAGCGGATCCTCGAAGGCCTGCTCGTCGACGCCGAGAAGCGGCTGCACGACGAGGGCATCGCCGGGGAGATCTATCTTTTCAAGAACAACACCGACTCGGCCGGCAACTCCTACGGCTGCCACGAGAACTATCTCGTCTCGCGGCACGGCGAGTTCGGCCGGCTCGCCGACGTCCTCATCCCGTTCCTGGTCACGCGGCAGCTGATCGCCGGCGCCGGCAAGGTGCTGCAGACGCCGCGCGGGGCCGTCTTCTGCCTCTCGCAGCGGGCCGAGCACATCTGGGAGGGCGTGTCGAGCGCCACGACCAGGAGCAGGCCCATCATCAACACGCGGGACGAGCCGCACGCGGACGCCGAGCGCTACCGGCGGCTGCACGTCATCGTCGGCGACTCCAACATGAACGAGGTCACGACGCTGCTCAAGGTCGGCAGCGCGGACATCGTGCTGCGGATGATCGAGGCGGGCGTCGTCATGCGCGACCTCACCCTGGAGAACCCGATCCGGGCGATCCGGGAGGTCAGCCACGACACCACCGGCCGCCGCAAGATCCGGCTGGCCAACAACAAGGAGATCAGCGCCCTCGAGATCCAGCAGGAATATCTGGCGAAGGCGACCGAGTTCGTCGAGCGGCGCGGCGGCGACCAGACCGCCAAGCGGGTCGTCGAGCTGTGGGGCCGGGTGCTCAACGCGATCGAGAGCCAGGACCTCGACCCGGTCGCGCAGGAGATCGACTGGGTGTCGAAGCTCAAGCTGATCGAGCGCTACCAGACCAAGCACGAGATCCCGATGTCGCACCCGCGCATCGCCCAGCTCGACCTGGCCTATCACGACGTGCGCCGGGGCCGCGGCCTCTACGCGCTGATGGAGAAGCGCAAGCAGGTCGACCGGGTCGCCAACGACCTGCAGATCTTCGAGGCCAAGGAGACCCCGCCGCAGACCACGCGGGCCCGGCTGCGGGGCGAGTTCATCCGGCACGCCCAGGAGAAGCGCCGCGACTTCACCGTCGACTGGGTGCACCTCAAGCTCAACGACCAGGCGCAGCGCACGGTGCTGTGCAAGGACCCCTTCCGGGCGTACGACGAACGGGTCGAGCGGCTGATCGCCAGCATGTGACGACCGGGTCGCCGGGGACCGGGCCACGCGGCCGGGTCCCCGGCGCCTTCGCCGCCGGGGTTTGTGCCGCCGGGGCCGGGTCCCGGGGCACGTGCCGTGCGTCCGGGGCGGGCGGCTAGGCTGAACAGGCCATGAGTTCAGCGCCGCACCAGCCCGACCCGCGGGACCAGCCGCCCGAGCGGTCATTCGAGGACGTCCTCTACGCCCGCGTCAACCGGCGCCGCGAGCGGGCCGTCAAGCAGATCCAGCGCAACCGTCAGGGCGGTCACCGGATCCCGACGTGGGTGCTCGCGACGATCCTGGGCCTGCTGCTGCTCGGCTGGCTCTATCTGATCTTCTTCGGCTAGGGGGCGGCAGCGGCCGACTCGATCCGCCGGACGGACCCTCGGGGGGCGGCATGCGGGATCCGGCGCTCGATGCCTATCTGCTGGCCCACTCCACGCCGGCCGACCCGATCCTGAGCCAGCTCGCCGCGGAGACCCGGACGGCCTTCGGCGACCGGGCCGGCATGCAGATCTCCGCCGACGAGGGCGCCCTGCTCACCATGCTGGTCCAGCTGATTGGGGCGGCGAACGCGGTCGAGGTCGGCACGTTCACCGGCTACTCGTCGATCTGCATCGCCCGGGGCCTCGCACCCGGCGGCCGGCTGCTGTGCTGCGACGTGTCGGCGACGTTCACCGGCCTGGCCCGGCAATATTGGCGCAAGGCCGGCGTCGAGGACCGCATCGAGCTCCGGCTCGCCCCCGCCCTCGAGACCTTGCAGGCCCTCCCGGACAATCCGATCATCGACTTCGCCTTCGTCGACGCGGACAAGACCGGCTACGCGGGCTACTACGCGGAGCTGGTCCCCCGGCTGCGCCCCGGCGGCCTGCTGGTCCTCGACAACGTCCTCCGCGGCGGCGAAGTGGTCGTCCCCCACCCGGTCAGCGCCTCGGTCGTCGCCATGCGCCACCTCAACGACCTGGTCGCCGCCGACGACCGCGTCGACACGGTGATGCTCCCCGTCCGCGACGGCGTGACCCTGGCCCGCAAACGCTGATCACGCGCCCGGTCGCCGAGCCCGCCCTCGGTGGTTTCTGGGGGTCGTTGCACCACCGTCCTGGTCGAGGAGTTCAGCGAGGCGGGGGTTTCCCGGCCGAGGGTCATCTGTGGCCGGCCTCGTTGAGTTCGGCGGCGAGGTGTTCAGGGCTGTGTCCGGCCGGCTGTCCGATCGCGTTCAACTATGTGCAGGCGGCCGCGCGCACCCGGGAGGCCGGGGGACTGGTCCGCTCGTGGCTCGGCCGCACCTGCCCGCCGTCCGCGAGCGCGTGGCGCGACCCCGGTCGCCGAACCCGCCCTCCCAGGGGGAGCCCCCGCTGGACATTGTCGCGGAAAGGCGGGAGGCGGTGCTGACGCCCTGTGGACAACGCGCGGATGTGGACAACCCGCGGCCATGGATGCCCGTGGCGCACGCGACAGGGTCCAGCCGTCATCCGCGGACCGCGGCTAGGCGTCGAGGAGGGCGACCGCGTGGCGGCCGGCGACGGCGGCGGACATGAAGTAGGCGTGGTCCTCGGTCAGGCCCCGGCCCATGGTTGACAGCTTGGCCGGGCTGGAGAGCAGCGCCGCGTCGAGGCCGTGGGTCGGGACCTCGACGATTCTGTGCTGCGGGGCGAGCGGGGCCAGGGCCTCCGTGACCTCCTTGGCCAGGTCGGCGGGGAGGTCGGCGGGGACGGGGAGGTCGGCGGGGACCAGGGCGACCTTGCCGTACGCGGTGAGGCTGTGGTGGGACACGCCGCGGTGGCGGGGGCGGGCGTCGCCGTCGGAGATGCGGAGGGAGCCGACGGGGCGGCCGCCGAGGGTGACGGTGGCGTTGACTGCTTCGCCGAGGGCGACGCCGGAGAAGCCCCATGGGGTGCCTGTGCCCAGGTTGCCGGGGCCCTGGGCGACGACGGTGATGTCGGCCCGGAGGACGTGGCGGGCGGCGAGGAGGGCGGTGTGGACCGTGGAGGCCTCGAGGTCGCCGCCGAAGGACTGGCCCGCGGTGATCGTGCCGGCCAAGTGCTCGTGCAGGGCCGAGAGTGTCATCGAGAACCAGGCGGGGAGGGCGCCGCCGTCGGTCATGACGTAGGCGACGCGGGCGCCGGGGCGGTCGGCGCGGATGCCGGCGAGGACGGCGGGGAGGGCCGAGTGCAGGTCGGCCAGCACGACCGGCATGCCGTCGACGGAGGCGGCGTCCTTCAGGACCTCGAAGAAGGGAGAGGCCTCCTCGTCGACCCCGAGCATGATCGGCTGCAGCGGGGTGTAGCGCGCCTTGACCAGGTGCCCGGCGTCACGATCGAGCCCGGAGGAGGGAGGATCCGCGGGCAGGCGGTCGGGCAGGGCGACCACCAGGGCGTAGCCGCCGGTGCCCAGACCCATGACCAGGGCGCCGACGTTGAGCAGGACCCGGTCGCCGACGACGGGGGCGCCGGTCAGGGCCGGGTAGGCGAGCGCCTTGAGCGGGCCGCCGGCCGTGGTGACCTCCAGCTCGACGGCGCCCCGCCACTCGCGTCGTACCTGGGAAACCGTTCCTGACCGCCAGCGCACCATGGCGGCGACCCTATATGTCGAGGCCGCCGTTCTCGTGGTTGCGTCCGGCCCGTCCGCGCGTCGGGTCGAGGAAGACGTAGCGGATCTGCGGGTAGCGGGTGCGCAGGCGGCGCTCGGCCTCGTCGGAGGCCTCCTCGATCTGGCCGCCGCTGACGTCGTCGTCGAAGTCGACCTTGGCGGCGACCAGGATGTCGCCCGGGCCGAGCTGCATGGTGAGCAGCGTGGGCACGGCCGTGACGACCGGGATCGACTGCAGGTCCTGGGCGATGTTGTTGTGCATGGCGCGGGGGACCGCCCGGCCGACCAGCAGGGAGACGTTGCTGCGGGCCAGGATGAACGCGACGACCAGCAGGAGCAGGCCGATCAGCACCGAGGCGACGCCGTCCCAGACCTCGTCGCCGGTCAGCTGGACGCCGAGGATGCCCAGGGCGGCCAGGATCAGGCCGATCAGCGCGGCGGAGTCCTCGAAGTAGACGGCCTTGACCGTGGTGTCGGGGGTCAGCCGCAGGAACCGGGAGGGTGTGATGCCCCAGCGCCGCGACTCGCCCGCGACCTGCCGCTTGGCCCGCAGGAACGAGGTGCCCTCGGCGACGAACGAGATCGCCAGGACGAGGTACGACCAGAGGAAGTCACCGCTGTGGTCACCGGCGAGGATCGTCGTGACGCCGTGGTAGATCGAGAAGCCCGCACCGCCGATGAACGTGAACAGCGCGGCGATGAAGGCCCAGACGAAGCTCTCCTTGCCGTACCCGAACGGGTGACGTTCGTCGGCCGGCTTCTGCCCGCGGCGCAGCGCCACGAAGAGGAACACCTCGGTGACCGTGTCGGCCAGGGAGTGCGCCGCCTCGGAGAGCATCGACGCCGAGCCGGAGAAGAGACCGGCGACGAGCTTCGCCACGGCGATGGCCAGGTTGGCCAAGCCGGCCACGACGACGGTGCCGACACTCTCGTTCTCCCCGCCGGACGAGCCGCCGGACGAGCCGGCGGAGGAGGGCTCGGCGGGCGCGGGCAGGGGCTCGGCGGCGGCCAAGCCTACGGGGGAATCGTCTTCTACGGGCACAAGACCTGACTGCCCGCTGGTGGTTACAGATAACCGCAACAGGCAGTGCGCGTCACGCCACATCTCCGGGCGGCCTGCTAGCGTTGCACCTCGTGTCGCGCACCCGTACCGAGCGGCTGGTCAACCTGGTCATCTGCCTTCTTTCCACGCGACGGTTCCTGACCGCCGCGCAGATCGCCGCGACCGTGCCCGGTTACGAGCACGATCCGGAGGACCCCAAGGACCACGACGCGTTCCAGCGCAAGTTCGAGCGGGACAAGGCGGAGCTGCGCGAGCTGGGTGTCCCGCTCGAGACCGGTCTGGCCAGCGCCTTCGACACCGAGCACGGCTACCGCATCGCCCACCGCGAGTACGCGCTGCCCGACATCCCGCTCGAGCCGGACGAGGCCGCCGCCGTGGGCATCGCCGCCCGGCTCTGGCAGCACGCGGGCCTGGCCGCCGCCGCGTCCAGCGGGCTGGCCAAGCTGCGGGCCGCCGGCATCGAGGTGGATCCGCAGGCCACGCTGGGTGTCGAGCCGGTGGTGACGGTCGACCCCGCGTTCGGGCCGCTGACCGCCGCCGCGCGCGCCCGGCGCAACGTCACGTTCTCCTACCGGGTGCCGGAGCGCGACGAGCCGGCCGTACGCAAATTGCAGCCCTGGGGTGTCGTCTGCTGGCAGGGCCGCTGGTACGTGGTCGGGCACGACCGGGACCGCGACGCCACCCGGTGCTTCCGGCTGTCGCGGATCGTCGGCGGCGTGAAGGCCACGGGTCCGGAGGGGGCGTTCACCCCGCCCGAGAGCCCCGATCTGATCAGTCACGTGGCGCGTTACAGCGGCCCGATCGAGCGCAACCGGCGGGCCACGGTCACCGTCGCGCCGGGGCGGGCGGCGGGGCTGCGGCGGATGGCCTCGGAGTGCGTGGCCGGGCCGGACGGCGACCGGCTGACCATCGCGTACTCGGACGTGGACTGGCTGGCCGGGCGGCTGGTCGGCTATGGCGCCGACGTGCGCGCCGACGGCCCCCCGGAGCTTCGCGAGGCCGTCATCCAGCAGCTCAAAGAGGTCGTCACGCGCTACGAGGAGCCGGCGGGGGTGTCGCCGTGACCGCGCCCCAGCAGCGCCAGCGCGGCGGCGGGACGTCGGCGGACCGGCTCGGGCGCCTGCTCAACCTGGTGCCCTATCTGCTCGCCCGCCCGGGCATCGAGGTGGCCGAGGCGGCGGCGGACTTCCACATCACCGAGCGGCAGCTGCGCGAGGACCTGGAGCTGCTCTGGGTCTGCGGCCTGCCCGGCTACGGGCCCGGCGACCTGATCGACATGGCGCTCGACGGCGACCGGGTGACCATCACGTACGACGCCGGCATCGATCGCCCGTTGCGGCTGAATCCGGACGAGGCGCTCGCCCTGGTCGTGGCGCTGCGGATGCTCGCCGAGACGCCGGGCATCGGCTCGCGCGACGCCATCGAGCGGGCCCTCGCCAAGATCGAGACGGCGGCCGGGGACCTCGCCGACGCGCCCGTGGCGGTGCGGCTGCCGGCGGGCACCGAGC
Source organism: Symbioplanes lichenis (assembly GCF_030709675.1). Lineage (GTDB taxonomy): Bacteria > Actinomycetota > Actinomycetes > Mycobacteriales > Micromonosporaceae > Actinoplanes > Actinoplanes lichenis. Next base: position 171,971 of record NZ_JAUZQD010000017.1, on the reverse strand, counting down.
GGCTCGACGCGATCCGGGGCATCGTCGAGCGGCGGCACGCGCTGCGGATGACCTATTACACGGCGGCGCGGGACGAGACCGCCGACCGGGTGGTCGACCCGATGCGGGTGCTCATGGTCGGCAACCGGGCCTATCTGGAGGCGTGGTGCCGGCGGGCCGAGGCCGTACGCCTGTTCCGCCTCGACCGCATCGACGCCTGGACCGAGCTCGACGAGCCGGCCGCGCCGCCCGCCCGGGCCGTGCCGCACGACGTGACCGCCGGCGTGTTCCACCCGGACGCCAAGCTGCCGCTGGTCACCGCGCGGGTGGGCCGGGGCAGCCGGTGGATCACCGAGTACTACCCGTGCGAGGAGGTCCGCCGCGACGGCGACCGATGGCTGGTCTCCATGCGCGTGACCGATCTCGGCTGGGCGCAGCGGCTGCTGCTCGGGCTCGGTCCCGATGTCACCGTGCTCGGGCCGCCCGAGCTGATCGAACGGATCCGTGACCAGGCCGCCGCCGCGCTGGACCGCTACGCGGCTCCGTAGAGTGTCGGACATGGTCAAGTGGATCGTGATTGCCGTGGTGGTGCTGGGGCTGGTGCTCCTCGGCATCGCCGGGATGTCCGTCGTGCGGCGGCTGCCGGAGCTCGACCGGGCGATGCGCAAGCTGATGCGCAGGCAGGAGGAGGCGCTGAAGCTGCAGGCCGACGCCGAGCAGTTGCAGCAGACGATCCTGGCGGTGCAACACAAGGCGGAGATCGCCCAGGAGCAGGTAGCCGTGATCAAAGCGGGACGGGGCGAGAACGGAAAGCACTCTTTACAGAGCGCTCCTTCCCCGTGGTAGCGTGCGGCCTTCCGCGACGGTTGTCCGGAAATCCGTTCGTACTATCGCCAAACAAACGGGTGCGGGAGGGGTCACTCCCAGGAACCACACGTACGATGGACCCCGCATCGTCCCGCCCCTGATCCAATCGAGTGGAGTCACCCCATGGGCGCTCTCAAGCCATGGCACATCGCCATCTTCGTCGTCGTGCTCGTGCTGCTGTTCGGCGCGAAGCGGCTGCCCGACGCGGCCCGTTCCCTCGGCCGCTCGCTGCGGATCATCAAGGCCGAGACCAAGGGCCTGGTCGACGACAACAACGACGCGGAGAAGGCCGAGGCCCAGCGCGGCTACCAGCCGCTGCAGGGCGAGGTCCAGCAGGGTTACGCGCCCCCGCCGCCCGGCTACCAGCAGCCTCCCGCGGGCTACCAGCAGCCGCCCACCGGCTACCAGCCGCCGCAGGGGCAGCCGCAGGGCCAGCCCTACCAGCCGCCGCAGCCCCCGGCTCCGGACTACGTGAACCCGGTCCAGCAGACCAAGGACCGCTGATCCTCCGTGAACCTCTCCCTGCGCCGTCAGGGGCCGAGCAAGTTCGAGCAGGCCGCCGACGGCTCGATGACGCTGCTGGACCACGTCCGGGAGCTGCGTAACCGGCTGTTCGTCGCCGCCCTCGGCATCGTCGGCGGCCTGATCGTCGGCTTCATCGTCTCCAACTGGGTCTTCAACCTGTTGAAGGCGCCCTACTGCTCGCTGGACAGCTCGTGGATCATCAACTCGAGCGGTGAGCGGGTCTGCAACTTCGTCGTCCTCGGCGTGGTCGACCCGCTGATCGTCAAGCTGAAGATCGCGCTGTGGATCGGCCTGATCCTCGGCGCGCCCGTCTGGCTCTACCAGCTGTGGGCGTTCATCGCGCCCGGCCTGCACCGGCACGAGCGCAAGTGGGCCTACGTCTTCGTCAGCATCGCCGCCCCGCTGTTCGCCGGCGGCACGATTCTGGCCTACTTCGTCATCAAGCACAGCCTGGCCTTCATCCAGGAGGCCGGCATCCTGGGCGTGACGACCCAGCTCGAGGTCCAGTCCTACGTCGCCTTCGTCACGAACATGATGCTGATCTTCGGCGTCGCGTTCGAGTTCCCGCTGGTCCTGCTCATGCTCAACTTCACCGGCGTGGTCAGCGGCAAGAAGCTGCTCGGCTGGTGGCGGATCATGGTCTTCGTGTCGTTCGCGTTCGCCGCGATCGCCACGCCCGACCCGGGCCCGTTCGGCATGACGCTGCTTGCCGCCTGCATGATCGTGCTCTACCTGATCGCGGTCGGCGTCGCGCTGATCTACGACAAGCGCAAGGGCCGCGGCAAGGAGATCTACGAGGGCATCGACGACGACGCGATCTCGCCCCTCGAGGAGGAGCGCGTGCCCGTCGGCGTCTCCGACCGCATCGACGGGCCGGCCCCGGTCGATGCGCCCACCCCGGTCGAGAAGCCGATGCCGATCGAGCGCCGCTTCGACGACATGACGTAAGAAGACCGATGGACACGATCGCGGTGCTGGCCAACCCCGAGGCGGGGCGGGGCCGGCACCGCGGTCTGCTTCCGGCCGTCGTGGACCGGCTGGGCCGGACCGCCACGGTACGCATCCTGACCGCGACCAGCGGCGCGCAGGCCGAGCAGGCGTGCCGTCAAGCGGTGCGCGAGGGCGTGACAGCGCTCGTGGCGGTCGGCGGGGACGGGACCGTGCACCGGGCCCTGCAAGCCGTCGCCGGCACGAAGACGCTGTTCGGGGTGGTGCCCGCGGGGACAGGCAACGACTTCGCCGCCGCGGCGGGCGCCGGGAGCCTGGACCAGCTGGCCGCCGCCTGGGCGGAGAGGCGCCATGCCGCGCTCGACGTCGGGCACATCACGGACAGCCACGGCAACGAGCGCTGGTTCGCCGCGGTCCTGGCCACCGGGTTCGACGCGATCGTCAACGAGTTCGCCAACCGGATGCGCTTCCCGCGCGGGCCCCGCCGCTACGACGTCGCCGTGGTGCTGGAGCTGGCCCGGCTGCGCCCCCGCCCCTACACGCTCGTGCTCGACGGCGTCGACCACAGCTGCCGGGCCGTGCTCGTGGCGATCGGCAACGGGCCGCGCTACGGTGGCGGGCTGCGGATCTGCCCCGGCGCCGACCTGACCGACGGGCTGCTCGACGTGGTGGTCGCGGCGCCGCTGGGGCGGGTCGCGCTGATGCGCATCAAGCCGCGGCTGCGCCACGGCACCCACCTGACGGATCCCCGGGTCCGTGCGCACCGCGCCCGCGAGGTGCGGATCCAGGCGCCGGACATCGTCGCGTACGCCGACGGCGAGCGGATCGGGCCCCTTGAGCTGACCGTCCGCTGCGAGCCGGGTGCGGTTCGGTTGCTCCGCTGAGCCGGGTGTCAGCCCGCGCCGGGCACGCTCGTGGACACGTACCTCTGAAGGAAGCGCGACCGGCGCGGTGAGATCAGCCGGCGCACCCGGCGAGGGCGAGCGAGGCACCCAGGCCGTTGGGGCGGCCGGGCTCGGCCGCCGGGAGGACGAGCGCCGCGCAGCCGGCCTGGACCGCTCCCGCGTCGGCCGGGGAGTCGCCGACCATGAGCGTGCGCTCGGGGTCGGCGCCGAGCATGCCGCACGCGCGCAGGAAGATCGCCGGGTCGGGCTTGGTCCGCCCGACCTCGTAGGAGAGCGCCCACGCGTCGATCAGGCCGTCGAAACCCCACGCGGCGAACAGTGGCCGGATGTCGAAGCCCACGTTGCTGACCACCCCGACCTTGATGCCCGCGTCGTGCAGGGTGCGCAGGGTCGGCTCGGTGTCGGGGTAGGGCAGCCAGCCGTCCGGCGCGAGCAGCCGCTCGTAGAGCGCGTCGGCCAGCCCCTCCACGTCCGTGCTCACGGTGGCGGCGAGGCCCGTGTAGGCCGCGCGGTGACTGTGCTCGTAGAGATCGCGGTCGGCCCAGTGCTCGGCGAGATGGATGGGGACCCGGCGCGGCAGCGGGCCGCCCGCGCGCCCGGCCGTGACCAGCCGGTCGGCCAGAATGGTCGCTTTGCCCCGGTCGATGGTGCTGCCGCAGGCCGCCGCGGCGGCGATCACCCAGGCCACGGCGTCCTCGACCTGCGCGAGCGTGCCGTGGAAGTCGAAGAGCACGGCGTCGACCTGGCGACGCGGGGCGGCTGAGGTCGATTCGGCGGCATCCGGCACGCCGTGCACCATACCGACCGTCCGCGACCGCGCTGTCGGCAACCGCCCGGCCAGCCATGATCGTCGCTGTGATGCGAGGATCTTCGTTCTGTCACACCCACGCATTAGCCTTGGGTTCATGACATCCCCCGCCGAACGCTACGCGGAGTCCCGACGGCGGGCGGCCCGCGTGGCCGAGTTCCCGGCGCTCGACGACTTCATGCTCGACGTCGGCTTCGACCTCGACGATTTCCAGCGGCAGTCCTGCGAGGCCCTCGAGAAGGGCAGCGGCGTGCTCGTCTGCGCCCCCACCGGGGCCGGCAAGACGGTGGTCGGCGAGTTCGCCGTGCACCTGGCGCTGCGCGCGGACGGCTCGGGCACCCGCCGCAAGTGTTTCTACACGACCCCGATCAAGGCCCTGTCCAACCAGAAATACCACGACCTCGTCGAGCGCTACGGCGCCGAGAAGGTCGGCCTGCTCACCGGCGACAACGCGATCAACGGCGACGCCCCCGTGGTGGTCATGACCACCGAGGTGCTGCGCAACATGCTCTACTCGGGCTCGGCGAGCCTGCAGGGCCTGGCGTTCGTGGTCATGGACGAGGTGCACTATCTCGCCGACCGGTTCCGCGGCGCGGTCTGGGAAGAGGTGATCATCCACCTCCCCGCCTCGGTGACGCTCGTCTCCCTGTCGGCGACGGTCAGCAACTACGAGGAGTTCGCCGACTGGCTCGTCACCGTGCGCGGCGAGACCGAGGTGGTCGTCTCCGAGCACCGGCCGGTCCCGCTGTGGCAGCACATGCTGGTCGGCAAGCGGATGTTCGACCTGTTCCACGACGCCGACGCCGCCCGCAAGCACGACGTGCACCCCGAGCTGCTGCGCTACACCCGCGAGATGCTGCGCCGGCTCGAGATGACCGACCGCACGGCCGGCCCGGGGTGGAATTCCCGCGGCGGCCGGTCCCGCCGCTGGCAGCCGCCGCCGCGCCCCGAGGTGGTCGACCGGCTCGACCGGATGAACCTGCTGCCCGCGATCTTCTTCGTCTTCAGCCGGGCCGGGTGCGACGCCGCCGTGCAGCAGTGCCTGTCCGGCGGGCTGCGCCTCACCGACCACGAGGAGCGCGCCCAGATCCGCGACATCGCCCAGGCCAAGGTGGCGAGCATCCCGCCGGAGGACCTCTCCGTGCTGGGCTACTGGGAGTGGCTCGACGGGCTCGAGCGCGGCGTCGCCGCCCACCACGCCGGCATGCTGCCCGCCTTCAAGGAGGCGGTCGAGGAGTGCTTCGTGCGCGGGCTGGTCAAGGCGGTCTTCGCCACCGAGACCCTCGCGCTGGGCATCAACATGCCGGCCCGCTGTGTGGTGCTCGAGCGCCTGGTGAAATTCAACGGCGAGGCCCACGTCGACCTGACCCCGGGGGAGTACACCCAGCTCACCGGGCGCGCGGGCCGCCGGGGCATCGACGTCGAGGGGCACGCCGTCGTCCTGTGGAGCCCCGAGGTCGACCCGCGCCACGTCGCCGGGCTGGCCTCCACGCGCACCTATCCGCTGCGGTCCAGCTTCCGGCCGTCGTACAACATGGCGGTCAATCTCGTCGGCACGGTCGGCGCCGAGAAGTCGCGCGACCTGCTGGAGTCGTCCTTCGCGCAGTTTCAGGCCGATCGCTCGGTGGTGGGCCTGGCCCGCCAGGTGCAGCGCAACGTCGAGACCATGGAGACCTATGCGAAGGACGCCGCCTGCCACCACGGCGACTTCGACGAGTACTTCGGGCTGCGCATCGCCATCGCCGACCGCGAGCGGGCCATCGCGCGGCAGGGCTCCCAGCAGCGCCGGGCCGCCGCGGTGTCCTCCCTCGAACGGCTGCGCGTCGGCGACGTGATCCGGGTCCAGCAGGGCCGGCGCGCCGGGCTGGCCGTGGTGCTCGAGCCGCCGGGCGGCGGCTTCGGCGAGCCGCGGCCGCTGGTGCTGACCCAGGACCGATGGGCCGGTCGCGTCGGGCCCGGCGACTTCCCGGCCGGGGCCGAGGTGCTCGACCGCATCCGCGTGCCCAAGCACTTCAACCCGCGCTCGCCCGCCGCCCGCCGCGACCTGGCCGCCGCGGTCAGCGCCACGGGCTATGACCGGCACGAGCGGCAGAGCGGCGGCCGCCGCCGGGGCAAGGGCGTGGCGCCGGGCGAGGACCCGGAGATCAGTCTGCTCAAGATCCAGCTGCGGCAGCACCCGTGCCACCAGTGCCCCGACCGCGAGGAGCACGCCCGCTACGCCGAGCGCCGGCACCGGCTCGAGCGTGACACCCAGGCGCTGCGGGACAAGGTCGCCGGGCGTACGGGCTCGCTGGCCCGCACGTTCGACCAGGTCGTCGCGGTGCTGACGCAGCGGGGCTATCTGTCGGAAGACGGCGAGGTCACCGACGCGGGGCGGATGCTGGGCCGGATCTGGACCGAGGCCGACCTGCTCGTCGCCGAGTGCCTGCGCCAGGGCGTCTGGGAGGGGCTCGAGCCCGAGGAGCTGGCCGCCGCGGTGTCGATGGTGCTCTACGAGTCGCGCCGCGAGGGCGACGAGCGGGCGTCGGTGCCCAAGGGGGCCACCACGACCGCCGTCGAGGCGACCCAGCGGCTGTGGGCCGAGATCGAGGCGCAGGAGGCCGACCACCAGCTGTCGCTGACCCGCGAGCCGGACGCCGGATTCGTCTGGCCGATGTACCGGTGGGCCCGGGGCGAGCCGCTGGCCAAGGTGCTGGCCAGCGGGCACAACTACGACGCGGACATGCCGGCGGGCGACTTCGTGCGCTGGGCGCGCCAGGTGCTCGACCTGCTCGCCCAGCTCAAGGACGCCTCGGCGGCCACCCCGGGGGTGCGGGCGGCGGCGCGCAAGGCGATCACCGCGGTGAACCGCGGCGTGCTGGCATACCAGACGGCGCTCTGACCGGGCATTCTGTGAGGGGAACGGCGGCGGCGGGGAGGTGAGCTTGAGCGGGGGCGGTCAGGTGTGGGCAACGGCCCTGCACCGGTTGTGGCGTGCGGTCGCGACGATCGGCGCGCGCGAGGACCTCGCCGCGCTGGTCCTCCCGCCGCTGCAGGCGCTGCCGGGCGTGATCGCCGTGTGGGGTGTGCGGCACGCGGCTGACGGCGCCGGGATCGCCGCGCTGCGCTGGCGGGGCCTGCCCGTCGACGAGGCGCAGGCGGCGCGGCTGCTCGCGACCGGGGGCGCCGAGATCCCGCCGGAGCTGCGGGAGCAGGGCGTGCACCGGGTGGTGGCGGCCGGGTTCGAGGTGCCGGGTGAGTTGTCCGGCTCGATACTCCTGCTGGCCTCGGCCGACGCCGACGCGCCGTCCCTGACGGAGTGCCTGGGCCAGGTCGTCGACGTGACCCGCGAGGCGGTGCGCCGGCTCGGGGCGCGCCGGGCGGCCGAGGAGGAGCAGGTGCGCGACGCCCTGCTGGCCGAGGCGTCGCTGCAGATGGACGCCGTGCTCGACACCGGGCAGACCCTGCAGCGGGTCGCCCGGATGGCGGTGCCCGCGATCGCCGAGGGCTGCCTGGTCTACGTGTGCTCCGACGACGAGCTCGGGCTGCGCAGCGCCGTGCACGTGGACATGCGCAAGCTCGACGCGATGCTCGCCGACGCGGCGGCCGCCGGGGCGCTGGCGGAGCTCGCCGGCCGGGCGGTGGCGGGCCGGCCCGAGCGGCTCCGGGCGGTGACGGGCTGGACCCGTACGGTGGACGCGCAGGTCCTCCGCGCCCGCGGGCGGGTCGTCGGGGTGCTGCTCTTCCTCTTCGACCGCGGCGACGAGCTCATCCCGTCGCCGGCTTTCCTGCGCGACCTGACCCATCGGGCCGCGCTCGCGATCGACAACGGCGAGCTCTACGAGCAGCGCCGCCGCGAGATGATCGCCCTCCAGCAGCACCTCCTGCCCCGCCGCCTGCCCGCCCCGGCCGGGGTGGCGCTCGCCGCGTCGTACACGGTGGGGGATCAGGTCCTGGAGGTCGGCGGCGACTTCTACGACGTGGTCGTGCGGGCCGACGGCGTCCTGGCCGCGCTCATCGGCGACGTCTGCGGGCGTGGCGTCGAGGCCGCCGCCCTCACCGGCATGTCCCGGCACACGCTGGGGACGCTGCTGCAGGAGGGCGTGTCCCCGGCCCGGGCGCTCGGCCGGCTCAACGCGGGCCTGCTGCGCGACGGCTCGTGGCGTTTCGTCACCGCCGGCGTCGGCCTGATCCGGCCGGCCGGCGGCGGCCTCAGCGTCCAGTGGACCTCGGCCGGCCACCCGCCGCCCGTGGTGCTGCGCCGGGGCGGGCCCGCCGAGCCGGGACGCGGCGGCGGGGTGCCGCTCGGCGTCGTCAGGAAGCCGTCCGTCGGGCGCTCGCGGCTGCTCCTCGGCCCGGGCGACACGCTGCTCATGTTCACCGACGGGCTGACCGAGAGCCGGGACGCGTGCGGGCGGCTCTTCGAGGACGCCGGGCTCGAGGCGGCCCTCGACAAGCTGAACGGGGCGCCGCTCGACGAGCTGGTGCACGAGCTGAGCCGGGCCGCCGCCGAGTTCGGCACGACCGGCGCCGACGACATCGCCGTGCTGGCCCTGCGAGCCTCCGGTGAGTGACTATCTCGTGCTCGTCGTCGAGGACTCCGACGAGGACGTCGAGGCCATCGCGCGGGCGATCGGCCGGTCCCACCCGCAGGTGCGGGTCGAGTTCCTGCGGGCGGGCACCGAGGTGCTGCCCCGGCTGACCGCCCCGGGCGCCGAGCTGCCCCGCCTCGTGCTGCTCGACCTCAACATGCCGGGGGAGGGCGGCCTCGAGGTGATCCGCCGGGTCCGCGCCGAGCCCGCCCTGGCCGGCCTCACGCTCGTGGTGTTCACCTCGTCGGAGGACCAGGCCGAGGCGGACGCCTGCTTCGCCGCCGGCGCGGACAGCTACATCTACAAGCCGATCAATTTCGCGCTGTTCCGCACGGTGCTGCGCCAGACCCTGGACTACTGGGGGAAGGTCGCCCCGACCGTCGTGCCGCCGCCGGGGGACTCCGCCACCCGCACCTGACCGCCGTGCCGCTCGACGATGCGGCGCACGATCGCCAGCCCCGCCCCGGAGCCCTCGCCACCCGAGTGCAGCCGCCGGAAGAGCGTGAACGCCTGCTCGCGCAGGTGCGGCGGGATCCCGATGCCGTTGTCACGGACGATCATCTCGCTGCCCTCCAGCGCCACGGCGACCCGGCGCGGCCCCTCCGCCCGGACGTACTTCGCCGCGTTGACCAGCAGGTTCACCAGCACCTCGTCGAGCAGGACGGGGTCGGCGTGGACCCGGTCGCCCGGCGCCGGCAGCGCCACCTCGACGCCGGCCTCCTCCAGCCGCGGCCCGGCCACGTCGAGGGCGCGCACCACCGCCGCCCGCAGCTCGATCGGCTCCCGCCGCAGATCCGCCCGCCCCAGCCGCGAATAGTGCAGCAAGGCGTTGAGCAGCTCGTCCATCCGGGTCGCCAGCCGCTGGACGGTCGCCAGCCGCCGCGCCGTGTCGGCATCCATCGTGGCGCCCGCGTCCTCGACGATGAAGGCCGCCTGGTTCGCGATGCCCCGCAACGGCTCCTTGAGATCGTGCGCGGCGGCGTGCGCGAACGAGTCCAGGTCCACGTTGCTGCGGTTCAGCTCGGTGTTGAGGGCGGTGAGGTCGTTGGCATGGGTCACGGCGATCTCCACGATCGAGCGCCCCAGCTCGACGGCCATGGCCAGGTCGGCCGCGGACCACGGGCGGCTGCGGCCGCGGACCGAGGCCCGGAAGACCGCGGTCGAGCCGCGCGGGGTGAGGCGCTCGCCGTGCGTACCCAGGAGGACGGGGTTGTCGGGGTCTGCCGCCCAGCGGCGCTCGACCGCGCGCTCGCCCCGCAGCCAGACGATGCAGTCACCGGAGGCGCTCAGCGGCAACACGAGCGCCCCGGCGGCGTCCGGGATCGTCAGACCCAGTTCCTCACCGAGGCGGTCGCTGTGCCAGACCTGGCCGGCCTCCAGCGGGGGCAGGGCCGCGAGGAGGCCGGTCACGCTCTCCGGCCCCACCAGCTTGCCCTGCATCCGTACGCCCACAGCGTCGCAGTCCACGACCCGCTCGAGCCCCTCGGGCACCCGCGCGAGCCACCCGGACATGTCCGCCGACAGCCGCCCCAGCAGCCGGGCTATCTCCGTCCGCGCCACCTCCCGGGCGGCCGTCTCGTCGCGGTCCCGCAACGCCGCCAGCTGCAGCGACAGCGCGACGCCGAAGAACTCGCACGCCGACCGCACCTGCGGCCCGAGGATCTGGGGCGCCTTTCCGTGACACGCGATGAGCCCCCACAGCCGGCCGCCCGACAACAGCGACACCGACATGGACGACACGACGCCGATGTTGCGCAGATACTCGAGGTGGAACGGCGACACCGTCCGCAGCACCGACAACGACAGGTCCAGCTGCTCCGTGCCGGTCAGCCGAGCCGTCTCGTCGTCGACATCCGTGATGACCCGGATCCAGTTGCGCTCGTAGAGGCGGCGCGCCTGCGGCGGAATGTCCGTCGCCGGGAACCACAGCCCCAGCCACGGCTCCCACCCCTCGGCGACCTCCTCGGCGATGACCTCGCCGGGCCCGTCGGCCGACTCGAACCGGTACGCGACGACGCGCTCGTAGCCGGTGATGGCGCGCACCTCGCGTACGGCCGCCTGGCAGGCCTCCACGACGGTGCCCGCCCGCTGCAGCCGGACGAGCGCCTGCTGCACCGCGCGAAACTCCGCCGGCTGCGCGGACACCGGCTCGAACTCCAGCACCCGCAGCTCACCGGACATGTGCACGGTGACATCGAACGCGTCGAGCGCGAGCGTCTCGGCCCCGCCGTCCAGCGCCTTCCGCTGCTCCGCGCTCAGCAGCCGCCCGACGGACGCCCCGAGCAGGTCATCCTGCCCGAGCACGCGCCCGGCATTGTCACTGACGACGGCGATCCGATCGTCACGCAGGGCGACCAGCGCGCCGTACGACTGGACGCCGCCGAGCAGGTGGATCGGCTCCCGCACGCACTCCGCCAGGTCGAAGGTCGTCCCGGTCTCCCGCTCGGCGGCCGCGGCCCGCCCGGTCAGCCACTCGTCACTCACCCGGTGACCCTAACGGTCCGTCCCGCTCGGCCCCCGTCATCTCCCGGAAGCGGCTACGGCCAGGTGCGGGCCTCGGCGTCGAAGAGGGTGCGGTCGCTGTGGACGGGGATGACGCAGAGGAGGTGGCCGCCCGGGGCTCGGAGGGTGTGGCAGTCGAGCCAGCGGTTGATCTCGACGGCGCCGAGGGTGGTGAGGCGGGCGGTTTCGGCGTCGACGTCGTCGGTTTCGATGTCGATGTGGTAGCGGGGGGCGTCGGACGGGCCGATGGACTGGACGCCGAGGGCGAGGCCGGGGACGGCGCCGGCGAGCATGCGGAACTCGGGCTCGTGGGGCTCGGGGACGGCCGGGGGGCCGAAGACGCCGGACCAGAAGGCGCCGGCGGCGTCCGCGTCGGGGGCCGGCGTGTCGATGAAGAGACCGTACAGGCGGCTGCGATGCATGGGTCGACGATAGGCCCGGACCGCCGGCCGCGGTCAGGACCTAGTCTGGGAGCGTGCTGACGGATCTTGAGGTGGCCAGGCAGGCGGCGGAGGCGGGGGCGGCGGTCGCGTTGCGGCACTACGCGGCGCTGGCCGAGCTGCCGCGGGAGGTCAAGGCGGACGGCAGTGTCGTCACGGTGGCCGACCGTGAGACCGAGGAGGCCGTCCGCGCGGTGCTGCGTGCGGCCCGCCCGGACGACGCGATCCTCGGCGAGGAGGGCGGCGCGACCGGGGACGGGGCGCGGCGGTGGATCGTCGATCCGATCGACGGGACGGCGAGCTTCGTGTCCGGCGACGATCGGTGGCTGATTCTGATCGCGCTGGAGGAGGCGGGCGAGATCACCGTCGGTGTCGCCGCGATCCCGGCGATGGGCCAGGTGTGGTGGGCGACGCGCGGGGGCGGCGCCTTCACTTCCGACGGTACGGGTGACCGCCCGGTCCACGTGCCGGCCGGCCGCCCGGACACCCTGAAAGGCAGCACGGTGGGCGTGATCCCGGCGCCGCCCAACTATCTGGAGTCCGACCGGCTGATCGCGGCGCCGCTGGTCGCCCGGGCGCTCGAGACGCAGTGGGAGTTGCACGCGGCGCTGCTGGTCGCGGACGGCAAGATGGATCTGGCGTTGCAGACCCGCGGGCAGCTCTGGGACTTCGCCCCGACGTCGCTGATCGTCACCGAGGCGGGCGGCGTGCACGGGGGCAGCGACGGCATCCGCGGGCCGCGCGCCGGGGCGACACTGTTCGCCCGGAACGCCGAGCTCTGGAAGGCCGCCGCCGCCGAGCTGTGGGGCGCCTGAACAGCTTTCTCAAGGGGACGTCGGCCGGTGGAGGGCGACGACCAGGGCGACGGCGGCGGCGATGGCGAGGGCGGTGCCGATGATGCCCAGGGCGCGGCCGATCAGCGCCGGGCCGACCCCGTGGGCGCCCCGGCCGCGGAAGCTCAGCACGACGGCCACCACGCCGAGCACGCCGCCGACCAGGCACACCGACGACGGCACCGACAGGATGCCCAGCACGAGGGCGGCGCGGCCGGCGTTGCGGCTCGGAGGCGTGGGCGGCGCGGCGTTGCGCGGGTCCCACTGCAGGCGCGGCGGGAGATCCTGGACCTGTTCGAGCAGGTCCGACGCGTACGTGGCCGTGCTCACCGCCACGATCCGGGTGTCGTAGTCCGGCTCGTGCAGCTGCCCCTCGGCGAGCGCCTGGTTCAGCAGGTCGATCACCTGGGTGCGGTGCACCGTCCCGATCCGCTCGTCCTTCATCGCGCGCAACCTAACCCGCCGCCCCCGCGCCGCGCAGCCGAACGACAAGATCGCGGCGAGCGCGGGGCGCGTAGGCTGGGCCGGTACCGTACCGGCGCGCGTTCCAGGAGGTGGTCCCGGCGACAGGGCTCCTCCGGACGCAGGTGACCACGGTGGCGACCCGCCTGGCCGGGCGGCTGGCCCGCCTGGCCGGCCGGGACGAGCGGCCCCGGGCGGTCGTGCTCGTCGGCCTCGACATCACCGGCTTCGGCCGCCGCGCCTTCGAGGACCAGCGGCGCCTCCGCCGGCGGCTCTATGCCGCGGTCGGCGTGCTGCGGGCAGGCTTGGGGCGACCCGTCCCGCACGACGTGCTCGACCGGGGCGACGGTGTCCTGCTCCTGCTGCCGGGCGGCACCGATCCACTGCGGGTGATCCGCACGGCGCTGCCCGCCCTGGCCCGGTCCGTGGACGACGGCAACCGCGGCGCCGGCGAGGCCACGATGCTGCTGCGGTGCGTGGTGCACGTCGGCCACGCGCAGCGTGATCGCTGGGGGTGGGTGGGCGACGACGTCAACCTGGTGTTCCGGCTGCTCGACTCGCGCACCCTCAAGCTCCGCCGCCGCGAGCACCCCGCGGCGCTGACGGTCGCCCTCTCCGAGCCCTTCCACCGCCTGGCCGCCGAGCGCCTCACCGGGGGCGCACCCGCCGACGACGATCAGGACCTGCGGAACCTCGTCAAAGAGGTGTGGCAGGACCGGCTGACCCGCGACACGTTCCGGGTGAAGGAGTTCGAGGAGACCGCGTGGACGGCCTCCGTCGCGGGCATCCCGGCCCGGCCCCCAGCGATCGGCGGGCCGGGGAACGAGAAGAACGGGACTTAAGGGTCTGTTTCGGACGGGATCGCCGGGCTGCGGCCGGCCCAGCTTCCGCCTGGCCGCACGCCGCGAACACCCCCATCCAACACCGGGATGAGGGCGCCCGCGGCGCACACCCAGACGAAACCTGGACTCGGCCTCGCTCCGACGCCCCGTCCGAAACAGACCCTAGGCCGGAGCGTGCAGGGTGATCGTCGTCCAGGCGCCGACGTGGACGCGGTCGCCGTCGGCGAGGGGGCGGCTGTGACCCTCGGCGAGCGGGGTCTGCTCGTCGTTCAGGTACGTGCCGTTCGTCGAGCCCAGGTCGGCGACCAGCCACACCCCGCTCACGCTCTGGGTGAGCAGCGCCTGGTTGTGGGAGACGCCGGGGTCGTCCTCGCTGAGGTCGATGTCGGGCGTGGTGCCCTTGGCGACGCTGCGGCGGCCGATGCGCAGCTGGGGCGGGGTGAGGGTCACCTCGCGCGTCGATGTCTTCTCCGGGAAGTCGACGCCCTCGATGCCGTTCGCCTCGAAGTAGTCGCGGTCCGCCGCCACCGTGGCTGTCCACTCAGCGTCCGGGACGGGAGCCGAAGGGGCGGAGGCCGAGGGGGCGGAGGCCGAGGGGACGGAGGCCGAGGGGGCGGGGGCCGGGGGAGCAAAGACCGGGGGCGCCGCGCTCAGGACGGGCACCTTGCCGGTCTGGTAGTCGTACCCGCAGTCCTCGCAGAAGCGGCCCGCGCTGAGCCGGGGCATCCCGCAGTGCGGGCAGGGGTCAGCGCCGGCGGCGGGTGCGGCCGAGGTGGCGGCGGGCACGGGCGCCGGGGCGGGCGCACCGATCTTCGCACCGCACACGTCGCAGAAGTCGTCCGTCTCCGACTCGTGGCCCTTGGGGCAGGTCGCGGTCACTGCTGCCGTCCCACCCGGACGGTCTTGGTGGACCGGGTGTCGAGGGCCATCTCGTCGGCCGCGTCGATCTTGCGGCGGAGCCGGACCGTCCCGGTGGCGGCGTCCTCGATGTCGACCACCGTCGACAGCAGGTCCTCGGTGGCCTTGTTGCCGCTCTGATGGGCCAGCTGGGCCGCCCGGCCGAATTTGATCGTCGCGGTGTGGTCGTCGCCGTGCTTGCGGGCCTCGATGCCGGCCTGGATGGCCTCGGCCAGCTCGGCCTGCCCGGTGTAGTGGGCCACCTGCCGGTTGATGCGCGTGGACAGCGCCGCGTCGCCGGTCCACACCGCGCGGACCAGGGCTTGGGTGAGGACCGTGTCGCCCTCCATCACGGACAGCCGGGCGGCGAGCATCTCGTCACCGGACATGCCCGCCGGGACCTGCACGCAGATGTGGTAGTCGCGGCTCTCCGCGCCCCACGCGCCGAGCGGGTAGAGACCCGTACGCGGGCCCTCCTCGACCCGCTTGCCGGTGAGATCCACGACCTGCGGCTCGACCTGCTTGACGAAGCGGATCACCGCCTTGATCGGGGTCCACACCTTGAGCTGGACGTCGCCGCTGGTCTTGCTCATGGCGGCGGTCATCATCTGCTCGAAGGCGGTGGCGAGGTCCTCCGGCCGGGCCACGATGTCCACCGTGCCGAGCAGCGCGTTGGCGATCTTGCGCAGCTCGGAGACCTGCCAGTTGGTGCCGACGCCCCGGCAGTCGCACGTGAACGAGCCGCCGATCTCGGTCAGCACGCTCTCCAGGTAACCGCCGTACTCGCCGTTCTCCCCGTCGGTCAGCAGGATCGCGTGGGCGATGTCGCCCGGGCGCAGCCCGAAGAGCCGGTGCGCCAGCTTGAGCCAGGCGCCCATGGCCGTACCCCCGTTGGCCTGCAGCCGGTCGATCGCCCGGACGGCCTCCGCGCGGGTCTGCGGCGAGGCGACGGCCAGCTCGCCGGGGTCGGGGAAGAGCTGCTGGGCGGTGCTGACGCCGGCGATGATCGCGAAGTGGACGCCGTCGTCGATGCACCCGACCGCGGCCTTGGCGGCGTGCCGGGCGGCGGCCATCCGGCCCTCGGCCTGCATCGAGCCCGAGCAGTCCACGATGATGATCTCGGTCGCGCCGCTGGTCCGCCGCCCGCCCTCCGCCCCGGTCGACGTGACGGTGACGATGGCGTCGACCTCGGTGGCGCCCAGGGCGAGGTACTCGTTCTGGAACGCTTCGGCGGTGTAGGCCATGCACATCCTCCCTAGACGGCAAGCAGAGCGACGGTGATGTTGTCGGCGCCGCCCGCGTCGACGGCGAGCGTCACGAGCGCCCGCGCGGCCTCGAGCGGCGCGGGGTGGTCGCGGACGGCCGTCCGGACGGCGGCGGCGAAGTCGTCGAGCGGGACGAGGTAGTTCCACAGGCCGTCCGAGCACAGGACCAGCGTGCCGGGCCCGTCCGGGCGCAGGGTGCCGGTCCGGGGGCGCACGGTGCCCGCGTCGGCGCCGAGCCAGGCGGTGATGGCGTGGGCGTTGGGGGCGTTCATCGCGGCCGCCGGGTCGATGCCGAGGGCGATGGCGTGCGCGGCCCACGAGTCGTCCTCGGTGAGTCGGCTCGCCGCTCCGGACGCGGGCACCCAGTACGCCCGGCTGTCGCCCACCCACCCGTACCCGATGGTGTCCCCGCGCCGGCAGGCCGCGACGATCGTGCAGGCGGGGTTGGACGCGGCCCGGCGCGGGTCGCCGGAGCCGGCCAGGGCGGCCACCGCGTCGGCCGCGGCACTGATCGCCGCGCCCACGTGTGCCGCCACGTCGTCGGCGGGACCGGCGAGCACCTTGCCCGCGGTCTCGGCGGCCGTCTCGGAGGCGACGTCGGGGTCGAAGGACGCGGACACCCCGTCGCAGACCACGATGTCGGCGTCGCTCCCGCGCACGGCCAGCCACATGGCGTCCTCGTTGCGGTGGTGCCGGAGCCCGCGGTCGCTCACCGCGGCGGCCACCTCGTGGGCGTCCGCCTCGACGTGGTCCCGGGGCCGGCCGGCGAGCATGCCGCAATTCTCGCAGTACCCGTCGGCGCCGACCGTGCCCGTGGCTCCGCAGGCCGCACAGTCGGTGCCCGGCTCCCGCTCCGCGCCCGTGGCGAGGGCCTGCCCGCAGCTCTCGCAGAAGGCCGCGCCCGCCGCGCGTTCGTCGGCGCAGGCCGCGCAGTCGGCCGGGGCGCTCACGTGCGGGTCCTCGGCCGGGCCGCGTTGGCCAGGTCGACCAGGCGGATCTTCTCGAACCCCGCGGCCGCGCGCGCCATTTCCCGGTACGCGGCCTCGAGCGCGAACCGCACGTCCCGCTCGGCCGCGGGCCCGCGTGCGGCGGTGTCCCCGAGCACAGTCCCGGGGAGCTTCGCCCCGTTGGTCAAAGCCGTCAACGCCCGCTCCAGCAACTCCGCCCGCAACGCCGCCAGCTGCGCGGTCTCCATCTCGAGACGCTCGATCATGCCGGCCGCCGTGGCCAGCGCCGTCACGTCGGCCAGGCTGCCCTGCCGCGCCCGGACCAGCGCCCGCACCGCGCCGACCTGCGAGCTCCGGTACGCCGCGGACGTGCCGGGCACCCGGTTGTACGCCTCGACCGCCCCGTCGCGGTCGCCCGCCTCCAGCCGGCATCGGGCCAGCCCGCCCGCCGCCGTGGTGTACGCGGGATCGGTGCGGCTCACCACGTCGTAGTACTCCGCCGCCTCGGCGTGCCGCCCGGCCGCCTCCAGGCTCAGCCCCAGCGCCAGCTTGGGGGCCGGCTCGCCCGGCAGCGCGGAGTAGACGGCGTCGAAGCGGTCCCGGGCCCGGCCGGTGTCGCCGCCGGCCAGCGCGAGCAGCCCCTCGTACCAGGCGACCCGCCAGTCGTGGCCGAACTCGGTGACGATCGCGTTGAGCAGCCGCGCGGCCTCCGCGTGGGCGTCGCGGCCCAGATCGATGTACGCCCGGAGCGCCCGCAACTGCACCTCGGCGGTGTGCTCCGGCGCCCGCCCCAGCAGCGCCAGCACCGCCCGCGGATCGGTGACCGTGACCGAGGCGAGGAACGCGGCGGCCGGGTCGGCGAGGTCCACGAGCGGCACGGGCAGCCAGCGCCAGTCCGGCCCGTCGTCGTGCTCGTGCCCGGCCTGGGGGCGTACGTCGGTGCGCAGCTCGCCCGTGAACAAGCGCGAGGGAGCCGGCCGGGGTGTGCCGTCGGTCGCCAGGACCTCGCGCAGCACGCCGAGCATCTGCTCGGTCATCTCGGCGGTGTCGACGAACCGCTCGGCCGGGTCGGGGCGGGTCGCGCGCTGCAGCAGCCGATAGAACGACTCGTGCCGCTGGTAGACGTCGACCTCGTCGCGCGCGGGCAGGCTGTCGCGGTGGACGGTCTGCACGGTGCGGAAGTCGGTGGCGAGTACCGCCAGCGTCCGGCCGATCGTGTAGATGTCGCTCTGCGGCGACGGCCCGGCCTGCGCGATCTCCGGTGCCTGGTAACCCAGGGTGCCGTACAGGGCGGCATCTTGGTCGTCGATGTGCACCACGCCGCCGAGGTCGATCATCTTGACCTGGTCGCCGGTCTGGATGACGTTGTCGGGCTTGAAGTCGCAGTAGATCAGCCCGCGGTCGTGCAGGTAGCCGAAGGCGGGCATGATCTCCAGGACGTAGGCCAGCGCCTGGTCGACCGGCATCGGGTCGGGATGCCCGGCGCGGGCCCAGCGCTGCTTGAGGATGTCCTTGAGCGAGGCGCCGCCGACGTACTCCATGACGATGTAGCCGGCGCCGTCGTGCTCGACGAAATTGTAGATCTTGACGATGCCCGGGTGCTCGACCTCGGCCAGGAACCGCCGCTCGGCCACCGCGGCGGCCAGGGCGTCGGCGCTGCCCGCGTTGAGCAGGCCCTTGAGCACCACCCAGCGGTCCGACACGTTGCGGTCGGTGGCCAGGTGGATCCACCCGAGCCCGCCGTGCGCGAGCGCGCCGACCACGACATACTGCCCGGCGACCAGGTCACCGGGCGACAGCTTGGGCGCGAAGTCGAAGGGCTCGCCGCAGGACGGGCAGAAGCCGGAGGTACGCCCG
Organism: Symbioplanes lichenis; assembly: GCF_030709675.1. Classification (GTDB taxonomy): domain Bacteria; phylum Actinomycetota; class Actinomycetes; order Mycobacteriales; family Micromonosporaceae; genus Actinoplanes; species Actinoplanes lichenis. Next base: position 153,323 of record NZ_JAUZQD010000017.1, on the reverse strand, counting down.
GGGCGGTCCCCCCGCGCGCGGCCGACCGGGTTGTTGCAGTTCGGGCAGTAGCGCTTGTCCTCGGGCACCTCGGCCACGGGCATGACGGCGCCGGCCGGGTCGCGCGGCGGCAGGGGCGCGACGTCCACCAGCCCGCCCCCGAAGCGCCGCCGCGATCCGGTGCGGCTGCTGCCGGTGCGGGCCGATCCGCCCGTACGGGTGCTGAGCGCTGTGCTCCGCCCCGCGCTCCGGGTCGCCGACGACCGGGGCCGGCGGGCCGTCGCCGTGCGCTCGGACCCGCCACCGGGCGCGGGGGCCGGGGCCGGAACCGGAGTGGCGGCCGGCGCCGGCGCGTTCTTCGACGGCGCCATGCCGCACGTGTTGCAGTAGCCGTCCTCGATGGTGCCCCGGCAGTTGCGCGCACACCTCATGGCCGGACCTCCGTCGGACGGGTCAGCGCCGTCACCGCCTCCTGATAGGCCGCCACCGCCGTCCGCGCCTCCTCCAGCGCGCACGGTGCCGTGGTCAGCACCTCCTGCACCCGCGCGGCCAGCGGCGCGAGCGTGGCGTCCTCGGCCAGACCGCGCCCGGCCGCCTTCGCCCGGTACGCCGAGAACCGCCCGCGCAGCTCGTTGCGCTGGGCCAGCAGCCCGGTGTTGTGCGCGGTGGCCGCTTCCAGCGCGGCGAGCCGTTCCCGGGCCGCGCGCGTCCATGCTGCCAGGCGGGGGCTCATCGCGTCCCACTGGCCCGCCGCGGCCAGGGCGTCCAGCGCGACCAGATCCGGGCGCAGGTCGGGGCCGCCCGGCACGACCAGGTCGTGCTCGCTGAAGCGGGTGCCCGCCGCGTGCTCGGCCGCCGCGGCGGTCCGCGCGGCCCCGGCCAGCCCGGCGGCGAGCTTGTGCGCGTCGGCCAGCCGTTGCACCAGCGACTCGCGCAGCTCCCCGGCGGAGGTCCGCTCGGCGTCGGCCTTCTCCAGCAGGAACAGCACCGCGTCGAGGGTCGTCTCGTCGCAACCCAGCGGGTCGGTGGCGAGCGCGGCGGTGAACCCGTCCAGCCGCCGGTCGGCCTCCTCCAGGGTCACCGAGCGGGTCAGCCCCTTGAGGTGCGCGACCCGGGCGGCGGCCGCGGCGGCGGCGGGCATCAGGCGGTGCCAGTGCTCGCCGGCCTCGGTGACCACGGCGACGGCGGTCGCGAAGGCGGCTTCCATCGCGGAGAGGAGCTCGCCGGGCGTACACGTGGTGCTCGAATGCCGGGCCCCCAGCAGGCCGCGGCGGGCCAGCGGCACGGTGGTCGTCGACAGCGTGATCGAGCTGCCGAGCACACGGTGGGCGTACTCGGCGCGCTCGCGGTCGGAGAAGCGGCGCTGCGAGCGGAGGGCGCGGGCTTCCTTGATCACGGCGGTCAGCATGGCGTACCCGTCCCACAGCTGCGTCAGCGCGGTGGTCGCGTCGGCCCACTCGCGGGCCGTCCGCCCGGTCAGCGGGCCGCGGTCGAGGTCCTTGCGGTCGCTGTTGTCGTCGAGGTCGACCAGGTTGGCGGCGATCGCGGTCACGGCCCGCTCGAGCCGGGCCAGCTCCGCGTCGGCCCGGTCGGTGGGGGAGGGTCGGGTCATCGGCGCGGTCAGTCCTTGTACTCGGCGGCGGGCGGCTGCGGGGCCGGGCCCAGGTCGCCGAGCCAGCGCGTCCAGGTCCGCTGCCACGTGCCGTCGGCGCGGGCCTTCGCGAGCACAGCGTTCACGAACCGGGTGAACTCCGGGTGCTTCTTCGACAACGCGATCGCATAGGGCTCCTCCGAGAGGCGAGGACCGATGACCTTGGTGTACGGGTCCTGGGCCGCCAGCCCCGCGAGCACCGCGTCGTCGCCCGAGATCGCGGCCACCTCGTTGCGTTGCAGCGCGACCAGGCACTCGCCGAACGTGGGCCGGGCCACCGCCTCCAGCGGCAGGGCCGTGACGCTGGGCATCTTGTACGCCGCGATGGTCTGCAACGACGTCGACCCCTGGGCCGCGCACACCTTGGCGCCGGCCAGCCCGGCCAGGCTCTGCGCCCCGGAGTTGGTCGACACGAGCACGCGCTTGGCCGCCTGGTAGTAGACGGACGAGAAGTCGGCCTGGGTCCAGCGGGCACAGGTGGCGGTCATCGTGCCGGCGACGAGATCCACGCGGCCCTGCTGCGGGGCGGTGACGCGGTCGGCGTACCCGAGCACGCGAATGTCGATCTTGTCGGGGTCGCCGAAGATGGCCTGCGCGACCAGGCGCGCCAGGTCGACGTCGAAGCCCTCGACCGCGCCGGTCAGCGGGTTGCGCGAGCTGAACAGCAGCGTGTCCTGGCCCGTCCCGACGACCAGCTGGCCCTTGTCCTGGATGGTGCGCATGTACGAGCCCGCGGGCATCTTCCCCGGCTCCGGCAGCTCGTCCGGGGGCCGCAGGCTGGCCTTCGGGTTGCACGACGCGGCCGCCGGGGCGGGCGCCTGGGTGGCGGCGGGCGGCGCCTGCGGCAGCGAGATCTCGGGCAGCGACACGGCCGCCGAGCCGCACCCGGTCAGCGCGAGCAGGGCCGTCAGCGTCACGGCGAGCGCGGGGGAGCGCCTCATCGGTATTCCTCCAGCCGGGCGCGGATGCCGAGGCCGGCCAGCACGCAGAGGGCCAGCGCGAGCAGCGGGGCGAACACGGTCAGCACCCCGAGCCCCCGCCCGGCGGAGCCGATCTGGTCGGCGAACGCCTCGCGGCGGTCGGTCAGCGCGGAGTCCAGGCTGCCGGTGACCGCGGAGAACGTACTGGTGGTGCCCTTACCGACGGCGAGGTTCACAGCCTCGTCGTACGAGCCGTCCTGGTCGAGCTTGCGCACCTGGGCGTGCGCGGTGGCGTAGGCCGTGTGCCGGTCCCGCGCGGTCTCCACCATCTGCGCCGCCGAGGTGCCCCGCGTCGCGGCGGCCGCGTCGCCCAGCACCTCGCGCATCCGCGTGGCGGCGGTGTCGAAGTCGGTCTCGTACTGCCCGGTGCCGCCGGACCGGGAGACGAGCGTCAGCGCCTCGTCGCCGCGCTCGCGCAGGGCCAGCAGCCGGGCCTCGGCCAGCAGCGCGATCGGCCGCGATCCGTCGGCGGCGGTGCCGGCCAGATGGTCGCGCTGCAGCGTGAAGACGAAAGCCATCGTGGCGGCGAGCAGCAGGGTCACCCCGGTCGCGGCGACCAGCGGGACATTGAACGTGCGCCGGCTGATCCGGCTCACCTGCACCTGCACGGCGACCAGCGCGGCGAGCAGCACGACGATGAGTACGGTCAGCACCCGCGACCACCCCGGGGCGGTCGCGTCGCCGTAGCCGTCCGCCACCTCCCGCTGCGCCAGCCGGAGCAGCTGCTCCGCCCCGGGCTGCAGCTGGTCGCGGTTGAGCTGGGACGCCGTGGCGAGGAAGGAGGCGCCCACGGGCAGCCCCTGCCGGTTGTTCGCGCGGGCGGTGGCGACCAGGGCCGCGTACCGGGAGAGCCCGCCGTTGAGGGTCTGGATCGCCACGCCGGCCCCGCCCTCCGCCGGCGTGCGCCGCGCCGCCGAGGTGAGGGCCGTCGCCGCCCGCTCGAGGTCGTCGTCGAAGCGCTGGGTGAGGTCGGCCGGCTCCAGCCCGCCGGTCAGGAACGCCTGGGCCGCGGTGGCGTCGGCGTCCGCCAGGGCCGAGAAGACGGTCTCCGCCTCGAGCAGCAGCGGCTGGGCGTTGTCGCGCAGCCGGTCCGTCGCCGACGCGGCCGAGGCCGCCGTGACCGCGGCGGCCGTGCCCGTGAGCAGGCCGAGCGCCAGCAGACCGGCCAGGAGCAACCGCAACCGGCCCGGCGTCGTGCCGCGCTGCGCCCCGAGCCGGCGCAGGCGCGAGGCGGCCCGGCTGCGGCGGACCTTGCCCGGGGGCAGCGGCTCCGCGACCGCGGCGGCGTGCCGGGGGCCGGGAACGCCCGTGGCCGGCGGCGCCGGGCGGACCGGAGCAGGAGCGGGGCGTGGCGGAGCGGTCACACCGCCACTGTGCCCTACCCACGCAAACGATCAATCCCCCGTTCGGGTCTCAGTCCAGGGCTCGCTTGAGCAGTTTGCCCGTCGCGGTCATCGGCAAACTGTCCACGAAGGTCACGAGCCGCGGGTACTTGTACGTCGCCATCTGCTCCTTGCCCCAGGCCACGAGCTCCTCCTCGGTGACCGTGGCGCCCTCCTTGCGGATGACGTACGCCTTGACCTCCTCGCCGTGGCTCGGGTGCGGCACCCCGATGACCGCCGCCAGCGACACCCCGGGATGGGTCAGCAGCACTTCCTCGATCTCCCGCGGATAGACGTTGAAGCCGCCCCGGATGATCATGTCCTTGGCCCGGTCGACGATGTAGTACCAGCCGTCCTTGTCGCGCCGGCCCAGGTCACCGCTGCGGAACCAGCCGTCCCGCATGACCTCGGCGGTCGCGTCGGGCCGGTTGTAGTAGCCGCGCATGATGTTGTGCCCGCGGATCGCGATCTCGCCGATCTCGTCCGGCCCCTCGATCGGGCCCCACTCCGGATCGATGAGCTTGACCTCGACGCCCCAGACGGGCAGGCCGATCGAGCCCGGCCGCGGCTCGGCCCCGACCGGGCTGAACGTGGCGACGGGCGAGGTCTCGGACAGCCCGTACCCCTCCAGGATCGTCAGCCCGAGCCGCTCCTTGACCTCCTTGATGATCTCCACCGGGAGCGCCGACCCGCCGCTGACCGCCGTGCGCATGGTCCGGGCGATCCGCTCGACGTCCACCCCCGCGGTGAGCGCGTTGAGCAGGCCCCACCACATGGTCGGCACGCCCGCGAAGAAGGTGACGTTCTCGCTCTCCAGCAACTTCACCGCCCCGGCCGCCTCGAACCGCGGCATGAGCACGAGCGTCGCGGCGGTGGAGAACCCGGCGTTCATGTTCACCGTCGAGCCGAACGAGTGGAACAGCGGCAGCACGAGCAGGTGCGTCTCGTCCGCCTCCTTCGCCCCGAACAACCGGTTGCACGTCAGCGCGTTGAGGATCAGGTTGGAGTGGCTGAGCTCGGCGCCCTTGGCCTGCCCGGTGGTCCCGCTCGTGTAGAGGATGACCGCCGGGTCACCCTCGCCGGCCAGCACCGTCTCGAAGACCGGCGACTGGCCCACCATCGAGTTCGTGGCCGGGTCGGCGGTGATCAGGAAGAAGTGCTCGCAGCCGGGCGTCGCCTCGAAGCCCTTCTCGCCCTCCGCGCCCATGGGCAGCTCGGGCGTGCCCTCGAAGCAGAAGTACGCCTTCGCCTCCGAGTCGGCCAGGTGGTAGGCGATCTCGCGCCCCTTGAGCAGCACGTTCAGCGGCACCACGACCGCGCCGGCCTTGAGGATGCCGTAGTAGACCACCGGGAAGTACGGCAGGTTGGGGCAGGAGAGCGCGACCTTGTCGCCGGGCCGGACGCCCCGCTCCACGAGCAGGTTCGCCACCTGGTTCGCCGCCGCGTCCACCTGGGCGTAGGTCAGCCGCTGCGAGCCCAGCACCACCGCGGCCCGGTCCGGGTGGTGGCGGGCGCTGTCCTCGAGGAAAACGGACAGGTTGAGCATGGGAGCCTCCGGCGGTATGTGACGACCGTCTCAGCCAATCACGCGACGCGGGCTGGGTGAATACATCATTTCGGCTGGATCACTTCGGCTGGATCGTGAGGTCGCCCCTCGTCTGGGTGCGGATGTGGGCGCTCGCGAGCAGGGCGTGCGGGAAGCCGGGGTCGATCGCGCTGACCTCGTCCAGGCGGGCCAGCTGATCGTGGGTGAGCTCGGCGTCGAGGGCGCCCAGGTTGTCGTCGAGCTGCGCGAGCGTGCGGGCACCGAGCACGGGTGCGGCGACTCCCGGCTGCTGCAGGGCCCAGGCCAGAGCAACCTGCGCCGGCGTACGCCCGGACTGCGCGGCCACCTCCTTGACCACGGCGACGATCTCCCGGGCGCGCTCGGTGATGCCGCCCAGCGCGACGTTGAAGCTGTGCCGCGCGCTGTCCCCGGGGTCCTTCCCGGTGAGCACGCCCCCGGCCAGCGGCGACCACAGGGTCACGCCGAGCCCCAGCTCCTGCGCCATGGGGATCAGATCGCGTTCGCCCGTACGCTCGATAAGGTTGTACTCGATCTGCAGCGCGACCAGCGGGGCCCAGCCGCGCAGGTCGGCAATCGTCTGCATGCGCGCCACCTGCCAGGCCGGCGTGTTGGAGATCGCGACGTAGAGCACCTTGCCCTGGCGTACGAGATCGTCCAGCCCGCGCATGATCTCGTCGACCGGCGTCAGCGTGTCCCACACATGCAGCGTGAGCAGGTCCAGATAGTCCGTCCGCAGCTCACGCAGGCTCGTCTCCACCGACGCGAAGAGGTTCTTGCGACTGCTGCCGCCGGAGTTCGGGTCGCCGGGGCGGCGCAGCGTCGAGTACTTCGTCGCCAGCACCAGGCTCTCCCGCCGCCCGCGGGTGAACTCGCCCAGCAGCCGCTCCGACGTCCCGTAGGTGACGGCGGTGTCGACGAAGTTTCCGCCGCGCTCGACGTAGCGGTCGAATACCCGCCGCGCCTCGTCCGCCCCGGCGCCCCACCCCCACTCGTTGCCGAAGGTCGCCGCGCCCAGGGCCAGGGGCGAAACGCGCAGGCCGGAGCGGCCGAGCAGCCGATAGGTGTCGAGAGTGAGCGCCATGCGAATCCTCCAGGGCCGATGATCAGGTTCAGCCAGAAGTCTGCGTTCGCCTGGCGCCGGCGATAAGGGAGAACACTTCCTGGGAAGGCCGGTCCCACCCTCGCCGTGGCCGGCCCACGGTGTGGCGCTCGTGTTCGCCTCGTCGCGGTCGGCCGGTGGTGTGGCGCTCGGGTCGGCTCGTTCTGCCGGCGGCGTCGCTTGCTCGCTTTCGGCCTCGCGTGCTCGCTTTCGGCCTCGCGTGCTCGCTCTCGGCCTCGCGTGCTCGCTCTCGGTGGCGCGTGCTCGTTTCTTCGGTGGTCGCGGGCGCGGGAAGGCGGGTTCCGCTCGCGGTGTTGCGGCGATCATGACGACTCGCACCCTGGAGATGGCGGCCTTCCTGCGGAGCCGGCGGGAGCGGCTCGACCCGCGGGAGGCCGGCCTGCCGGAGCGCCGGCACTCGCGCCGGACGCCGGGGCTGCGCCGCGAGGAGGTCGCCGAGCTCGCCGGGATCAGCATCGACTACGTCGTGCGGCTGGAACAGGCCCGCGGGCTGCGCCCCTCGGCGGACGTCGTCGAGGGGCTGGCCCGGGCGCTCCGGCTGGCTCCCGACGAGCGTGCCTACCTCTTCGACCTGGCCGGGCAACGCCCCCGCACCGCCGGCCCGGCCGCCACCGCCGCCGCGCCCTCGCTGACCCGCCTGGTCGCCGATCTCGCGCCGCTGCCCGCCATGGTCCTGAACCACCGCTACGACATCCTCGCCTGGAACGACCCGATCGCGCGGCTGCTGCTCGACTTCGACACCCTGCCGCCCGAGCGCCGCAACGCCATGTGGATGTGCCTGCTGCGCCCCGAGATGCATGACCTCTACGCCGACCGGGAGAGCGTCGTGCGCGAGGCGATCGCCTACGTGCGCGCCGCCTGGGCCGCCCACCCCGGCGACGAGGTCCTGGCCGCCCTCGTCGCCGAGATCACCGCCGACCCCGCCCTCGCCCGCCGCTGGTCCGAGCGCGACGTGAAGGTGACCGGCCGCGGCCGCAAGCTGATGCGCCACCCCAGCGCGGGCCCGCTCACCGTGTCCTACGAGACCCTGGCGCCCCTCCAGGACCAGGACCAGCTCCTCGTCATCTGCCGCGTGTCCTGAGCGGCCCGTCGTCACCGGGCCGTCGTGCTCGCGACGCCACCCCGGCTCGCGGATGGTTCGCTGTCGTGGCACCGGGCTGCTCATGCTGCGTCCCTCCTCAGCGCTTCGCCGGCGCAGGGCCGGGGTGCTGGTGGTGGCCGCGGTCTCAGGTGGGTCGCCGGCGCAGGATCGGGATGCTGGTGGCGGCCACGGCGATGACGGCGCAGGTCAGGACCACGGCTGTGGCCTGGGTCCACGGGATCTGGAGGTCGACGGACTGGCCCACCTCGGCCTCCACCGCGCGGCGCATGCCCAGCAGCGTGACGAGCGCGACCCCGCCGCCGAGCACCGTGCCCGCCGCGACCGCCAGGAGGGCCTCGGCGCCGGCGACCCGGAGGGCGTGGACCGTGCCGCCGCCGGCCAGGCGCAGCGCCCGGAACTCGTCGCGGCGGGCGGCCGTGGCCATCAGCAGCGTGTTGGCGACGGCGAGGGCGGTCCAGCCGGCCGTCAGCGTGATCAGCACGAGCAGGAACACGCGGACGATGCCGTCCTCCTCCTCGATCAGCTCCTGGACGTAGTCGTGGCTGGTCAGCACCTTCAGGCCCGGCCCCGGCACGGCGGGCCCGGTCAGCAGGATGTGATCGGTGAGGGCGTCCGGGTCGTGCTCGCGCACCTGGGCCCGCGGCAGCGTGATCAACTCGGCCGGGCCGTCATGGGTGCCGGTGACGCGCAGCCGCACGGTCTCCCCGTCCGCGAACGTCACCTCCACCGCCGCCGGCCGATGCGCGATCCGGTCGGAGAGCACGGCGCCGGTCACATCCGTCTCGCCCGTCGCCTCGTACGCGGCCGTCGTGCCGTTCAGTGTCAGCACCACCTCGCTGGGCAGGGGCGCTTCGCCGGGCTGCCGGGCTGCCACGGCCTCGCTGATCCCGGGCGTGCCGTCGGGCGCCGCGACGTGGGAGACGGGCAGCTTCGCTGTCTCGTCGAGGCCGGTGCTCTCGTTGATCGTGGCGATGCTGCCGGTCAGGAGCACGGTGAAGCCCACGGTCAGGAGCACCGGCGCGGCCGTCGACGCGACCCGGCGTACCCCGGTCAGCGTGCCCTCGCGCACGAGCATCCCGGTCGCCGTGGTGCGCCACGGGCGGGTGAGGACGCGTACCAGGGGAACGATGACGACCGGCGCCAGCAGGGCCGCCGCCACCAGCAGGAGCATCGCCGCGCCCAGCGCCGCCGTGGTCTGGGTGGTCAGCGGCAGGGCGGGCAACGCCGCGGTGAGCGCCGCCCCGGCCAGCCCGCTCAGTGCCCCGGCCACCCCGCGCGGCCACGTCATCGCCCGGCGCTCGGCCGCCGCGTCCCGCAATGCCTCCAGCGCGGGCACCCGGCTCGACCGGCGCGCCGCGGCGGCCGCCCCGAGCAGCGCGACCACGATGCCGAGCCCGAACGATCCGGCCAGCACCAGCGGCTGAACCGTCGCCTCGAACCCCGCCGGCTCCAGCCCCGCCGCCACCATCGGCTCCGCGAGCAGCGGCGCGAGGAGGGCGCCGACGGGCACCCCGAGCAGGCCACCGAGGGTCGCCACGACGGCCGTCTCGGCGTACATCAGGCGTCTGACCTGACCTGGAGTGGCACCCACCGCGCGCAGCAGGCCGATCTCGCGCTGCCGCTGGGCCGCGCTCAGCGCGCAGGTCGACGCGATCACGAACACCGCCACGAACGCCCCGAGCACCACCATCGCGATGATCAGCTGCGCGCCGAGCCAGCGGGTCCGGGTGATCTCCTCGTCCTCGAGACCGGCGCGGTCCGCGATCGCGCCGGCCCCGCCCGGTGCAGCGTCGCCGTGATCGCCCACCTGCCCGCCGTCCGGCCCGCGCTCCTGGAGCACGGCTCGGACCCGGTCGACGTCCGGCCGCCCGGTCAGACCGATCACGCGTACGCCACCCGCCCTCTTCCTGGCGTCGCTGTCGGTCACGTAGAGCCCGGGGCCGTCGGTGGTGCCGGTGACGGTCCACGTCTCCGGGCCGCGCGCCGTGAGAACCTCGATCCTGGTGCCGGGCGGCTGGTGCGAGACCACTTCCTTCGTACGGGCCGGAGCGCGCCCCGCCGTCAGCCGGTAGCCGCCGAGCGTTGCCGACGACCACGAGTGTCCCTTGGTCTCCTCCGTCTTCAGCTGTTGCGCGTCTTCTCCCCGTTGCGCGGCTTGCGCCGGCTGGGCCGTTTCGAGCTGCTGGGCGTAGAAGACCGGGTCGGGCACCGCTCTCGTCACGCCGGGGACCTGGGCCAGCCGGGCGGCGAGGTCGTCGGCCTCGCCGGCTGTCCACGAGCGATAGTCGGTGTAGCCGTCCGAGCCCTTGCCGACGCTCGGGGAGTGGACGAGGACCGGGGCGGCGTCGTAGCGCTCGGGGGCTTGCGGGCGTGACGACGCCCAGAGGGTGACCGCGCCCGCGATCAGGGCCACGCCGAGGGCGACGGCCACGCATGTGCCCGCGAAGGCGGCGAAGCGGTGCCGCACCATGCTCCACGCGAGGCTCATCGCTCCTCCAGCTCGGCCATGCGGACCGCGATCTCGGTGGCGTGGGACGGGGCGGCCAGCCGGCCGGCGAGGCGTCCGTCCGCGAGGAAGACGACCTGGTCGGCGTGGGCCGCAGCGTAAGGGTCGTGGGTGACCATGACGATCGTCTGCGAGTGCCGGTCGACGGCGAGCCGCAGCAGGCGCAGCACCTCGCGGGACGCCTTGGTGTCCAGGGCGCCGGTCGGCTCGTCGGCGAACAGCACCGCCGGCCGGCTCACCAGGGCGCGCGCGAGGGCCACCCGCTGCTGCTGCCCGCCGGACAGCTCGCTCGGGCGGTGCCCGGCCCGGTCCGCCAGACCCACCTCGGCCAGCATCGCCGCGACCTGTCCGGGCGCCGGGCGCTTGCCGGCCAGGCGCAGGGGGAGGGCGACATTCTGCTCGGCGCTCAGCGCGGGGATGAGATTGAACGCCTGGAAGACGAAGCCGACCCGCTCGCGCCGCAGCCGCGTCAGCGCCCGCTCGGACAGGCTGCCCACCGCGACGCCGTCGATGATCACGTCGCCGCTCGTCGCCCGGTCGAGGCCGGCGGCACAACGCAGCAATGTGGACTTGCCGGAGCCGGACGGGCCCATGACCGCGGTGAAGGTGGCGGGCGGGATCGCCAGGTCGACGGCGTCGAGCGCGGTCACGGCCGTGCCGGCGTCATAGACTCTGGTGACGGCTCGGAGCTCGACCGCGGTGCGGAGCTGGGTGATGGACATGCCGGCAAGACTCGCTCGTTTTCCGGCTGCTGTCGGTAGCACCTGCTAGCCAATAAGAGTATCGCCTGCACTACCGACGAAGCCGATTGCGCGCGGTAGCTTGGCCGCCATGCCTGTCCGCAACGCCCTCGAGGCGCTCACGATGCGACCGACCCGGTTCCTGGTGTCGTCGTGGCCGTGGCGCTCGCTGGCCTATCTGGCCGGCGGGGCGGTCGTCGGCTTCGCGACGCTCTTCGCCGTGGGCGCGATGCTGGGCGCGGGCCTGGTGCTGTCGGTCGTGGTCGTCGGGCTGGCGGGCTACGTGGCGACGCTGCTCTGCGGGGTCGCCGTGGGGCGCCTCGAGCGCTGGCGGATGCGGCTGATCGACCACGACCTGCTGCCCGACCCGCACCGCCGGCCGCCCGCGCCGGGGCTGCGCAGCTGGCTGACGCTCCGGCTCCGCGAGCAGGCGACGTGGCGCGAGCTGGGCTACACGATGGTGTCCGCGGCCGTGCTGTGCTGGATGGACGCCGCCGTGGTGACGCTGGCTCTGTTCGTGCCGGCGGCCTTCTTCTTCGGGCCGTTCTACATGGACGAGCGCTCACTGTGGCTCACCATCCCGCTGATGGCCGTGGCGCCCGTCGCCCTGGTCATCGCGGCCTACCCGGTCACGGCCTGGGCCGGTGCCCGCGCCGCGATGGCCCGCGCGATCCTCGCCCCGCGCAGCGACGACGCCGACGCCAAGCTCGTCGAGGTCACCCGCTCGCGCGCCCGTCTCGTCGACGCCTTCGAGGTCGAGCGCCGCCGCATCGAGCGCGACCTGCACGACGGCGCCCAGCAGCGGCTCGTCGCCCTCAGCCTGCAGCTCGGCCTGGCCCGGCTCGAGGTGCCGCCCGGCTCACCGGCGGCGACCTCCCTCGCGACGGCGCAGAGCCTCGCGCGGGAGACCCTCGCCGAGCTGCGCGAGCTGATCCGGGGCGTGCACCCCAAGATCCTCACCGACCGGGGCCTCGCGGCCGCGGTGGGCGAGGCGGCCGGCCACGCGCCCGTGCCGGTCGACCTCGACCTGCGGCTCACCGGGCGGCTGCCCGAGCCGGTCGAGGTGACGGCCTACTTCGTCGTGGTCGAGGCCCTCGCCAACGTGGCCAAGCACAGCCAGGCGACCCGGGCGGCAGTTTCGGCCGCTGTGCTCACGGGGCGGTTGATCCTCGACGTTCGTGACGACGGGCGCGGAGGCGCCGATCCGCAACGCGGCACCGGTCTCGTCGGCCTGGCGGACCGCGTCGCCGCTGTCGACGGCAGCGTGGCCCTGTCGAGCCCACCCGGCGGTCCCACCCTCGTGCACGTCGAGATCCCGTGCGTGCCATGACCACACGGCAGTGTGGCCCTGTCGAGCCCGCCCGGCGGCTCTACCCTCGTGCACGTCGAGATCCCGTGCGTGCCATGACCGCCTCGAGCCGGGACCTCTGCGGGCTGCAGCCGTCGAACGTTGTGGTGGGGCTTGGCGTGTGGTGGTGCGATGGGGCTCACGTGCGGGTCGTGAGGGTTGGCGGAGCGGGGCCGGTGGGCGGGTTGTGAGGATTGGTGTGGGGCGGGGGTTGTTGTGCGGGTGGTGATCGCCGAGGACGGGCTGATCGTCCGGGAGGGGATCGCCGGGATGTTGCGGCGGTTCGGGCACGAGGTGGTGGCTGCGGTCGGTGATGCGCCCGGCCTGCTGGCTGCCGTGCCGGAGTGTCGGCCGGATGTGGTGGTGACCGATGTCCGGATGCCGCCGGGGTTCAGTGACGAGGGGCTTCAGGCGGCCATCGCGTTGCGCGCCGCGGATCCGGAGTTGCCAGTGGTGGTGCTCAGTCAGTATGTCGAGCAGACCTACGCCGCCGAGTTGCTCGACTCGGGGCGGTCGGCGGGCGTCGGCTACCTCTTGAAGGATCGGATCGGCGAGGTGACCGAGTTCGTGGAGGCGGTGCAGCAGGTGGCCGCCGGTCGCACGGTCGTCGATCCCGAGGTCGTCCGTCAGCTTCTCGGCCGTCGTCAGGATCCGCTCCGGCGCCTGACGACCCGGGAGCGCGAGGTTCTCGCCCTCATGGCCGAGGGCCGGTCGAACGCCGCGATCGCGCGCACCCTCAGCGTCAGCGAGGCAGCCGTGGCCAAGCACATCGGGAGCCTCCTGGCCAAGCTCGACCTCCCGCCCGCCTCCGACGACCATCGGCGGGTCCGGGCCGTTCTCACCTACCTGCGGGAGGGCTGACCGGTTCCGGCCCAGGCCTCACCATCGTCGCCGGCCTCGCCGCCGCCCGGGGCAGCCGCGTCTGGTGGCCAGGGCCGCCGGCCGGGGATGGCGCGCGGGGCTGTGCCGGGCTCAGGCCGGCGGACGGGGTGCTCGGGCGGCGCTGGGCTTGTCGGCCGGGACCGATCCTGGCGGGAGTGGCGAACCGGGGGCCGCGACCGTGGCGGACTCGGGCTGAGCGGCCCGGAGGTGGGCCAGGACCAGCGGATCGATGGCGGCGGGGACGATGCGCTCCTCGAGGTTCTCGATGCCGGCCCACGAGGCGAGCGCCTCGTCCAGATCGCCCGAATGGCCGGCGGCGGACAGGCGGTCGCGCACCTCGTCGGCCAGCGGGCCGGTCAGCTCCAGCAATGTCGCCGGGTCGGGACGCTCGAAGTAGAGCGTGTGCATCTCCAGCAGGCGCCCCAGCTCGGTGACCGGCGCGGCGTGATCGTCCACGCGCAGGTCGACGAGGACGTCGCTGGTGCCGCCGTAGCCCATGCCCTTGGCCACCACCAGCAGCGCCGCGCTCTGGCGGCCGCGCCGGTCGCCGCCCGCGTCGTCGCCGGCCCGGAGCGCGGCGAGCAGCCTATGGGCCAGGCGGTCGATGCTGGTGCCGGCGAGCCATGCGGCCTCCATCTTCTCGACGACCTGGGGGCCGGCGAGCATGTTGCCCTGGATGGCGTAGCCGTCGCCGGCCGTGCCGCCCGCCCAGTCGTGGCACGCCGTGCCGGTGAAGGTGGCGCCGTCGCCGGTGGGGCCGACCACGCCGACCTGCCGGTGGTCGACCGGCCCGGCGTCCCCGGCGAGCAGCGCCGCCACGGTCTCGGTCGCGGCGACGCCCGTGCCCAGGAGGGCGAGGGCCTGCGGGCGGTAGGCCAGGTTGGCGTACGACTGGGTCGCCACCGCCCCGACGTCGGCCAGCGCCGCCGGCACCGCCGCGCCCACGCCCAGGAACTTGCTGGCCACCGCCACACCCAGCGCGCGGCCGTCGGCCGAGCGCGCCACGATCGAGAACGTCATGGGCGCACGTTAGCGGACCCGTAACACAGCAGGAGAAGACTGGCCCCGACTACCTCCCGCCGTGCCTCGCCGCCTGCCCTCGGCGGGGCCGGCCGCGAACCGGGCCCCGGCTGCCGCCCCCGCCGGTCGCCGGGCCCGGTTCCCGCCGCTGCGGGCGGGCCGGGTGGTTGCCGGCACACGACCCGCCCGCAGCCCCAGTCTCGGAGGCAGACGACTCGCCCACGGCTTACAAAGGCCCGACGGCGTCAGCGGTGCTTTCCGAGCGTCTTGTACGTGACGAGCGGCACTGTGGTCGCCACCGGCGTGGCGAGACCATGGCGGGTGAGGTCGCCGATGACCTGCTCGATGCGCTTGTACGCGCCGGGCGCCTCCTCGAACAGCAGCTGACGGTCGCCGCAGACGACGTGGGATCCCAGCGGCGTCCGGCGCAGCTCCTCGACGGTGTGCTTCGCCTTGTTGCGCCGCAGGGCGTCGGAGCGGGACATCTTGCGGCCGGCCCCGTGCGCCACCGACCAGTTGGCGCCGGCCCCGGCGTGCCCCTTCACCAGGTACGAGCGGGTGCCCCGCGTGCCGGCCACGAGCACGTCGCGCCCGTCGCCGTTCGCCGCGCCCTTCCGGTGCAGGAAGAGGCCGTCCCGGACCTCGACGGAGTTGTGGCACTCGTCGACGATCGCCGGCTGGGCGGTGGCGCCGAGCGCCTCGGCGACGCGGGCGGCCATGAGGCGGCGGTTCAGTGATCCCCAGCGTACGGCCTCGTCGTGCTGTTGCAGGTACGAGTCGGCGTCCGGCGCCGGGCCCGCGCCGTGGACTTCCGTGTGGGCGCGCAGGATGCGTTCGCCCAGTCCGCGTGAGCCACTGTGGACGATCAGCACGAGCTCGGTCTCCGCGACGGGGTGGGACTTGTCGTGCACCTCGTCGACCCGGGCGAGCTCGACGAAGTGGTTGCCCCGGCCGACGGTGGCGAGCTGGTCGGCGTACCCGGCGGGAAGGTTGCCGAAGCCGAGGCCGGCGAGATCGACGAGGCCGGGGTCCAGCGGGGTGTCGAGGTCGGGGAAGCGCGCGGCGAGGCGCTCGGGCACCGGGCGCTTGAGGCGGATCGGGAAGACCGCGATCCCGCAGCCGATGTCCGAGCCGACGAGGAAGGGTGGGATGCTCTTCCTGGCACGTGAAGGGGTGTGACGGATCGGTGGCCCGCTCGCGGCAAAGAGCGCGGCAGCGCTGATCAGAACGTCATGCGAAGACTGTCGCCCGCCACGACCCCCTCCCGCAACATCTTTTCGAGCGCCGGCCCCCTGTGATGCGGCGCGCAAAGAGGCGAGCGGCCAATCGGGCGGGATCGGCGCGAAATACGCTGGGAGGGTGAGTGCGGCAGGGGAGACGGTGGCGGGGATCGTCGGCGGGCGGATCGCGTACGAGAGCGGCCTCGACCTGCTCACCGTCGCGCCCGCCGCGGAGGTCGATCCGGTGCTGGCCGGGGCGTTGTTCGACGGCGTGGCCCGGCTGTTCCGGGCCGGGTGGCAGCCCGTCGAGCTGCACCGGGTGGTCGCCCGCCGGGGTGACCCGGCCGCCGCGCCGCTGATCGCCGACGCCACGGCCGCCCATCTGCGCCACTTCAAGCCGCGCGCGGTCGATGCCCGGTGGCGGGAGCAGGCCGGCGAGCTCGGGGCGAAGGTCTGGTGGGGCGCGGACGCCACCTATCTGACCGAGGTGACCCGGCACCGCCGCGCCGACCGGGTGACCCTGATCGACGCGGTGCTCGGGACGCTCCGGGTGCTGGCCACGTTGCCGCCGATCGAGACGCTCGTTCCCCCGCCGGGGCAGGTCGCGCGGGTCGCCGGCGCCGGCACCAGGACAGACAACGCCCTGCTCAACCGGGTGCGGGCGCTGCTGGCGAAGGCGGAGTCGACGACCTTCCCGGCCGAGGCGGAGGCGTTCAGCGCCAAGGCGCAGGAGCTGATCTCGAAGCACAGCCTGGACGAGGCGGTGCTGGCGGGCGGCGCCGACGGGATCACGGTGACCCCGCACGCGCGGCGCATCGGCATCGATCACCCGTACGAGAGTGAGAAGGCCTCGCTGCTGGACGCGGTGGCCCGGGCCAACCGGTGCCACGTGGTGTGGTCGCCGGAGTTCGGGTTCGCGACGGTCTTCGGGTTCGAGGCGGATCTGGCGGCGGTCGATCTGCTGCAGGCGTCCCTGCTGGTGCAGGCGCATCGGGCGATGTCGCGAGCCGAGCCGCCGGGCGGGAAGGCGGGGCGGGCGCGGCTCAAGACGTTCCGGCAGTCGTTCCTGGTCGGCTATGCGGTGCGGATCGGGGAGCGGCTCGCGGAGGCCGACCGGGCGGCGCTGGCCGGGGCCCGGGACGCCGCGTCGCTGCTGCCGGTGCTGGCCTCGCGCGAGGTCCAGGTGAAAGAAGCAAGAGACAAGGCCTTCCCGCGTACGGTCCGGGGGCGCGGTTTCCGGGTGGACAACGAGGAGGGCTGGGAGTCGGGGCGCAGCGCCGCCGATCAGGCCACTCTGCATTGATCACCAAGAGTGTGATCTTGACTCCACTGTGTAGGCTGTGGGGTCGTGGAGACGACAACAGTGGCACGGATCACACTCGACTACGGGGACGCGGAAGCGACCGATCAGGCGGCCCTGCGGCTGCTCGCCGAGCTGCGGGGGCTCGACGAGGTGCGCCGGGCCGAGCGCGAGCGGGTGCCGGTCGCGGCCGGTGACCGGCCCGGCGGTGACCTGCGCAGTCCCGAGATCATCGCCGTCGGCACGCTGCTGGCCACGATCGCCATGACCCCCGAGGTGCTGGGCGGCGTGCTCAGCTATCTGGGGGAGTGGCTGCACCGGCCGGGCAACCGGCGCGGCTCGATCCACCTGCGCATGCCCGACGGCAAGGAGATCGCGCTGGACAACCCGTCGGCCGAGGAGCGCCGGAAGCTGATCGACGCCTTCATTCGGGAGATGAGGCGACGCTGAGCCCCGAACCGCCCCCGGGCCCGCGGCGGCGGGCTCTGATCATCGCCACCGAGTCGTACCGGGACGCCCGGTACGACCGGCTGCCCGGAACCGCGCGCGACGCCGACGAGCTGCGGGCTGTCCTCGCGGCGCCCGGCATCGGCGGCTTCGAGGTCGAGGTGCTGCGGGATCCGACGTTGCACGCGGCGGCCGGGGGCGTGGCGCGGTTCTTCGCCGAGGCCGGGCCCGAGGACACGCTGCTGCTGCACATCGCCGGGCACGGGGTGCGCAACGACAAGGGGCGGCTGTTCTTCGCCGTCGAGGACACGCAGCCGGGCGAGCTGTTCCACACCGCGCTGGCCGCGCCCGACGTCGCCGGCGAGATGGAGAGCAGCGCGGCCCGGCGCATCGTCGTGTTGCTGGACTGCTGTTACGCCGGGGCGTTCGACGAGACGCCGGCGCTGATGATCGCGTCGCCGTTCGTGCCGAAGCCGCTGGGGACCGCGGCGGGCCGGATGCCCCGGGACGGGCGCGGGCATGTCGTGATCGCGGCCGCGACGAGCGTGCAGCAGGCGATCGAGGGCAACACGGGCGGGATCTTCACCCGCTGTGTCGTGCACGGCCTGGCCACCGGCGCCGCCGACCTGAACGGCGACGGCGTCGTCGACACCCACGAGCTCTTCCTCCACGTCGCCGAGCGGATGCGCGAGCTCGGGGCCACGGCGAGCCAGCAGCCCACGTACACGGCGCACAACGTGATCGGGCTGCTGCGCGTCGCCACCCGCCCCGGCGCCGAAGTGCCGCAGGTCGTCGAGGTGCCGCCCGCCCGGCCGGCCCCGCCTCCCGTACGCGGGAAAAGCCGCGGGCAGTGGGCCCAGCTGGCCGCACCCGCCGCAGCCGCCCTCCTCTTCGCCGGCTGCGCCGTCCAGGCCGACAGCCGGGTCGCCGACGGTGGCTGTCCCGCCCCGGCGCGCGTCCGGGTGGCCGCCGACCCCGCCGGGCTCGCCGCCTCGCGCCAGCTCGCCGAGGCCTTCGAGGACTGGGTCGCGCGGGGCCGCCACGGCTGCCGCACCGCCGACCTCTACGTCTATCCGGTGCCGGGTGCCACGATGGCCGACGGGCTGCGCACCGGCTGGGGCACCGACGAGAACGGCCGCGCGTACCTGGCGGAGGTCGGACCCCACCCGGACCTGTGGCTGCCCGGCGCCGACAGCGATCTCCCGCCGCCCGGCGACGACCCGATCCACACCGTCCGTCAGGTGGCCGAGACCCCGATCGTGCTCGGCGTCCCCGCCCGGGTGAAACTGCCCGCCGGACAGCGCGCCGAGAAGAGCTGGCCCGAGCTCTTCGCGCTGGCCCGGAAGGCCGGCGGCGTCGTCCGCGCCGACCCGGCCGACTCGGCGGTGGCGCTGATGGCCACCACCAAGCTCTACGACGACGGGACTGTCGGCGCGACCACGGCGCGCGACCAGATCGAGCGGCCGATCGAGCAGGCCGCCGACGCGGGCCGCTTCCCGCTGGACAGCGAGACGGACCTGCTCTGCCGCCAGGGCCGGCTCCGCGGCCGCACGTCGCTCGTGCTCACCGAGCAGCAGCTCGTCCGGTTCAACCAGGGCAGCTCGCCGTGTCTCGAGGCCGTCGCGGCGCCCGGCCCGCAGGACCGGCTGATCGCCTACTATCCCGAGCTCACCCCCAAGGTCGCCAAGAGCGTGGTGACCCTGCACTGGCCGTTGCGGGTGCAGTCGACGCGGGTCCAGGAGGTGGCGGACTGGTTCGCGCGGTGGCTCGTGCAGCCGGACGGGCGCGCCGAGCTGCTGCGGGCCGGGCTGCGGCCGACGGGGATCGCCATCGGCGCGCCGCTGACCGGCGCCCTCGGGGCCGACCCGGACTGGCCGTTCTCTCGGATCGCCGAGCCCGAGCCCGCGGCCGCCACCCGCCGCAAGATCACCGCGAGCTACGAGGCCGCGCGCCGGGCCGGGCGGTTCCTGGTGGCGCTGGACGCGTCCGGGTCCATGGACACCGTGACCGCCGACCCGACGCGGACCCGCTGGGAGAGCGCCCTCGCCGCGGTGGAGCGCGCGGCCGGGCGGCTCGGCGGCCGCGACCGGCTGGGCCTCATGACCTTCGCCGGGGAGTCGGTCCGGGAGGTGCTGCCGGTCGCGCCCCGCGGCGCCCGGGCCCCTTCCCAGGTACGCGCGGCAGTCGCGCCCGTCACCCCGCAGGGCGGCACCCCCCTGTACGCGGCCATCGCGCGCGGCACCGACATCCTGCGCGCCGGCTCGGGGCGGGACGACCTGCGCGCCCTCGTCGTCCTGACCGACGGCCGGGACAGCAGTGGCCGGCCGCCGCCCGCGGTGAGCCGATCGGCGGGCGTGCGCGTGTTCGTCATAGCCACCGGCGACGTGAGCTGCGCCGGCGCGAAGCTCGACCGGCTGGCGGCCGGCACCGGGGGCCGCTGTTTCGACGCGGGCCAGGACTCGCCGGAGTCGGTCCTGACGGGGATGTTCCGGGCGGTGTGGGGATGAGAGGGAAGCCGTGGTGGCTCTTCGCCATCGGCAACGTGACCGGCGCGGCGCTGGTGGCGGCGCTGTTCCTGTGGGGACCGTTCGTCGCCGAGCCCGAGCTGGAGCCCGGTGAGCTGGTCGTCCTCAGCGGAGCCGATGACAGCTCCGGTGGCCAGAGGCAGGCTCTGATCGAACTCTGGAACAAGAGCCACCCCCGCAACCAGGCCCGCATCGAGCCGATCCCGCGCGTCGCCGACGAGCAGCTGATCGAGATGATGGCCCGGGCCCAGGACACCGAGACGGACATCTTCAACCTCGACTCGACGTGGACGGCGCTCTTCGCGCACCCGCCGTCGGGGCGCCCGCTCATCCGGCCGATCGACGCGGGCCGGCTGGCCGTACCCCCGGAGCGGTCCTTCATGAAGAAGCCCCTGGAGACCTGCGTCTACGACGGCAAGCTGTGGGCGCTGCCCTTCAACACCGACGCCGGGCTGCTCTACTATCGCGCCGACCAGGGCTTGAAGGGACCGTTCACCTGGGCCGACATCAAGCCGCGGCCCGGCTTCGAGGCCGCGTACACCGGGCAGCTCGGCGACTACGAGGGCCTCACGGTCAACATCCTCGAGGCGGTCTGGGCCGAGGGCGGCGACCTGACGATCGACGAGGGCGGCACGGTCACCCTCGACCTGGCCAAGTGGGACGCGGCGGTCGAGCGGCTCAAGCCGGGGCCGGTGGTGCTGCGGGACTCGACGACGTTCGAGGAGACGGGCAGCCGGACCGCCTTCGCGGACGGACGGGTGCTCTTCATGCGCAACTGGCCGGTCGCCTATCGCGCGATGCAGAGCAGCGACTCCCCGGTGCCCTTCGCCGTCGATCGCCTGCCCGGCCCGAGCGTCCTGGGCGGCCAGAACCTCGCCGTCAGCGAGCGCAGCGAGCAGCCCCGGGCGGCCCAGGCGCTCATCGAGTTCCTGACCAGCGAGCCCAGCCAGCGCACCCTCTTCGACCCGGGCGGTTTCGCCGCCACGCGCGCCCGCGTCTACGAGGACGAGACGATCAAGAAGCGGTTCCCGTACGCCGAAACCCTGCGCGCCGCCGTCGACAGCGCCCGCCTGCGCCCCGTGTCGCCGTACTATGTGGACTTCAGCGAGGTCCTGCACACCGAGGTCGCCAAGGTGCTGACCGGCCAGGCCCCGCAGTTGCCCCGGAACCTGGCCGCCCAGCTGAGCAGTGCTCTACGAGGTCGCTAGGTGCGCCTGTCGCATCTTGTCGAAGGACTTCGGCTCGCTCGGCGTGGTCAGCGTGGAGACCACGGCCGGCTTGGACGGGGTGAAGAGCCACGCCTCGAACAGCTCGTCGAGCTGCTGACCGGAGATCTTCTCGGCCAGGGCGATGAAGTCGTCCGTGGTCGCGTTGCCGTGCCGGTGGTCCGCGACCCACGTACGCAGGATGGTGAAGAAGTCGTCGTCACCGACCGTCTTGCGCAGCTGGTGCAGGGTCATGGCGCCGCGGTCGTAGACGGAGTTGCTGAACAGGTCCGGGACGCCCGGGTCGCCCGGCGGGACGCTCCACACGTCGTCGGGGGCCGTGGCGTAGACGAAGTCGAACACCTCGTCGGCCGTGCCCTCGCCCTGCTTCTCCGACCACAGCCACTCGGCGTAGCTGGCGAAGCCCTCGTTCAGCCAGATGTCGCGCCACTGCTCGAGCGACACCGAGTCACCGAAGTACTGGTGGGCGTTTTCGTGCACGACGACGTACGTGTTGGAGCCGCCCCGGAAGAAGTTCGCCGAGTAGTTCGGGCGCGTCTGGTTCTCCAGCGCGAAACCGAGCGTGTTCGGCGGCGTGACGACACCGCCGCGCGCGTTGAACGGCCACGGGCCGAAGACCGTGGTCTCCCAGTCGGTGATCTCGGCCGTACGCTCGACGCTGGCCCGCGCGGCGGCGTCGAAGTCGTCCGGCAGCAGCTCCGAGTAGGCGTTGATGACCGGGGTGCCGTCCGCCGTCACGTCGCGCGTGATGTCGTACTGGCCGATGGTGATGAACGCCAGATAGGTGGCCTGCGGGGCGGGTGACCGCCAGTACCACCGGGTCCAGCCGAGCAGCTCCCGGGTGTTGGCCCGCGGCTGCACGCCGTTGCTGAGCACCTCCACGCCGTCCGGCACGGCGACCGAGACGTCGAAGGTCGCCTTGTCCGCCGGGTGGTCGTTGCTCGGGAACCACCACCACGCCTCTTCCGGCTCGCCGACCGCGGCGGCGCCGTCCGGCGTGCGGATCCAGGCGGTGTAGCCCGCGGCCACCTTGCTCGACGGCACGCCCGAGTACTGCACGACGATCGTCGCGGACTGCCCCGCGGCGAGCGTGCGCGCCGGCGTGACGACCAGCTCGTGGTCGCCCTCGCGGCGGAACGTGGCGGGCCGGTTGTTCACCTGCACCGACGCGACGTCGAGCACGAAGTCGAGGTGGAACGAGCGCAGGTCCTGCTCGGCGGTAGCGAGGATCGTGGTCGTGCCGGTCAG
Source organism: Symbioplanes lichenis (assembly GCF_030709675.1). Taxonomy (GTDB): domain Bacteria; phylum Actinomycetota; class Actinomycetes; order Mycobacteriales; family Micromonosporaceae; genus Actinoplanes; species Actinoplanes lichenis. The sequence continues at coordinate 131,080 of NZ_JAUZQD010000017.1, read as the reverse complement.
CCGGTCCGAGTCGGGCCAGTAGCGCAATCGGATGTCGTAGTGGGAGACGTCGTACCCGCCGTTGCCGTAGTCCGGGTAGTACACGTCGCCGATCCCGGCGCTGCCGTCCACGGGGGCGGCCTGCGCGGGGGTGCCCGTTCCGGCGAGAACGAGCGCGGTGGCGGCTGCGGCCACCAGAAGTCGTCGCACGGTCGAACGTCCTTTCCTCCGGCGGGCCCGGGGGCCCGCGAGGTCGAGTCGGCCCGAACCTATCGAACTTCATCGAGACCGGCGCCCCCTGTGTCATTGATCCTTGTGAAAACCTTGACGGGTGGAAGCACTGCGGCACCTCGGCGACCGGCTCGCCGCCCTGGGCTGGGTGACGGACCTCCTCGTCGCCGGCTCGCTGGCGACCCCCGCACCCTGCTGCCACCCATGACCCCCGACGACGTACGGGCCGCCGCCCGCGCCGAGCTCACCGGTTACTGGGCGTGGGCCGCCCGCCGCCCCTGGTTCTTCCTGGACCCGGCCTTCGCCGACCTGAGCCTGACCTCGATGGCCCGCGGCCGCCACGCCGTCGCCACCGGCACCCTGCTCACCAAGTCCCGCGCCGCCACCCAGGTCGCCGGCCCGCCCGCGCTGGTCGCCGCGGTGACCGCGCGCCGCCGCGGCGAACCGGTCACCTCCCCGCGCCTGCGCACCGCCCTGACCGCCTGGCGCGACGCCCGCCGCACCACTAAAGCGGCTGCTTTCTCACCCGGCCGGCCTTAGGCTGCGGCGATGACCGCCCACCTCGACGCCATCTGTTTCGCGGCGTTGCACCCCGCCGGCCTCGCCCGCTTCTGGTCCGATGTCCTCGGCCGCCCGCTCGTCGACGACCCCCACGCCGACGCCGCCCTGGCCCCTGTCGTCGAGGGCGGCTACCGCATCCGCTTCCGGCACACCACCACGCCGAAGACCGTCCAGAACTTGGCCCACTTCGACCTGACCAGCACCTCGCTCGAGGACCAGCAGGAGAAGGTCGCGCGGATCCTCGAGCTGGGCGGCAAGCACTGGGACGTCGGCCAGACCGGCGACGAGGGGCACGTGGTGCTCGCCGACCCGGAGGACAACGAGGTCGACGTCATCGAGCCCGGCAACAATTTCCTCAAGGACACCGGCCTGATCGGCGCCCTCGCCGGCGACGGGTCGCCCGCGGTGGGTCAATTCTGGAGTTCGGCCCTGGGCTGGCCCCTCGTCTGGGATCAGGACGAGGAAACCGCCATCCAGTCCCCGCGCGGTGGCACGAAGATCACCTGGGGTGGCCCGCCCTACGGCGACCGCACGGGCGCCGACCGCGTGACCTTCGACCTCGCCGCGCCGGCCGCCGACCTCGACCGCCTGGTCGCCTTGGGCGCGACCCTTGTCGACGGGCCCGACGACCGGGGGCGCTACGCCCTCACCGACCCCGACGGCACCCCCTTCCGCGTCCTCACCTGATCGGCGGTTTCTCCCGGGCGTCGACGCGTCCCGCCCTGCCGTCGGCATGCTGGGGGGTGCTGCCGGACATCGAGCCGGGCATGCACTAGAAGTCATGACCTTCGAGAAGCTCCACGGTATCCGGCTTCCCGAAGAGTTCCGCCAGTTCGTCACCCGCGTCGGTCACGGCGGATACGGCCCCACTTACGGGCTGCTTCCCATGAACCGGTGGCTGAGCGGACCAGCTCGGCCCGGCGGAGCGTTCCCACTGATCCCGGATGCGGAGCTTCCCGAGAAGTTCACCGAAGGATACAGCGATGACCTTCGTCCATATCCTGGCGCTGTCACCGTGGTGTACCGCGGTTGCTCGGATTACACCGTCCTGGTGGTCGCTGGACCCGGTCACGGCCGTCTGGCCGAAGTCAACGCCGACCGGTTCTTCGCGCCCTACTTTCATTCCGACGCCGGCTTTCTTTCCTGGTACGAGCGATGGCTTGACTTCACCTTGTCCGGACATCGGGACCTGACGTGGTTCGCACAGCAGATGGCCGGAGACGAGGGCGAACTGCTCACGACCCTGCTCGCCGATGCGCGTGCCACCCGGCGGCGGGCCGCCGCGTACACATTCATCACCTACCCGGCGCCGAGCCGCTCCCTCCCGACAGTTCTGTCACAGGCTCTGTCGACGGAACCGCATCCGACGGTACGAGAAACAATCGTGCGAGCGATGGCTGCCCAAGGAGAACGTGGTCGCTCGTTGCTTCCCGTGGCCATGACGGATCCGTCGCCTCGTGTTCGATCTCTTGCGGCCATCATGATGTGCACGAATGCACCCGGTGGCCGACACTTGGCTCCCCGACTGGCGCATGCACTCAGCAATTTCCTCAAGACTGAGCAGGACGACTCGGTACGCGACGCAATCCGCCGATCACTCAGCCACGCGTGACGACGGCACGTAAGCCGCTGCAAGAACCAGGAATTGGCCGCGATCTCACGCTTCAGCCGCACTCGGCCCGCCGCGGTCAGCGCGCGGCAGGACCAGGGTCCGATATGAGCCGGGCCAAGTTGCCGGCGTGCTCAGCAGGCGGAAGCGCTCAGTGCGCCGGACCGTCGTACGGCATCCGGCGCAACCAGGCCGGCATGGCCCCGTCCTGGGTCGCCTGCCGCAGGTCGTCGACCATGGCGACCAGTTCGGCGGGCGTCAGGTCCTCCGCGCCGCCGACGAAAAGGTCCGTCCGGCGAACGGCGGTGACGTCGACGACCGGACCGTAGAACAGGTTCAGGATCGCCTCGCCGGCCGGCCCGCGGATCTCGACTCGCCAGGTGGGATCCATGCCGGGCGCGTCGAGCGGACCGTCCACAGTGCAGTCGCTGTCGGCCGGCTGCCGGTCGGCCCAGGACCGGAGGGCGGCGCCGAGCTCGAGGTCGCGGCTCTCGTACGGCCGGTGGGACTCCACGCCGGGCAGCATAAGGGTCGGTCGGCACAGATCCGGATGCAGCGTGGCCGGCCGCCCCGGCGAGGGGGGCGACCGGCCACCGGACCAGCGGAACTACCGGCCCGCTCCCACCAGGTCAGACGGCGACGAGGGAGACGACGGGGTGACGGCCTCCGGGGCCCGCAGCCGCTCGCCCTCCACGTCCACGTCCGGCAACATGCGGTCCAGCCGGCGCGGCAGCGACCACGCCCGCCGCCCGAGCAGCGTCATCACGGCCGGGACCAGGGTCATGCGGACGACGAAGGCGTCGAAGAGGATGGCGGCGGCGAGGGCGAAGCCGATGGACTTGATGGTGGGGTCGGGCGCCAGGACGAAGCCGGCGAAGACGCTGATCATGATGATGGCGGCGGCGGTGACGACGCGGGCGCCGTGGGCGAAGCCGTTGACGACGGCGTCGCGGGGGGACGCGCCGTGGACGTGTTCCTCGCGCATGCGGCTGACCAGGAAGACCTCGTAGTCCATGGCCAGGCCGAAGACGATGCCGATCAACAGGACGGGGATCATGCTGACGATCGGGCCGGTCGCGGCGACGCCGAAGACGTCGGCCAGCCAGCCCCACTGGAAGACCGCGACCACCGCGCCGAACGTCGCGACCACGCTGAGCAGGAAGCCCGCGATCGCCTTCACCGGCACGAGCAGCGACCGGAAGAGCAAGGTCAACAGCAGGAACGCCAGGACCACGATCACTGCCAGGTACGGACCCAGCGCGTCACCCATCCGCGCGGCGATGTCGATGTTCACGGCGGTGAGGCCGGTCACGACCAGTCCGTTGTCGCGGATGGCGTGCACCAGGTCGGTCGTCCGCGCGTCGTCGGGACCGCTGGCCGGGACGACCTGCAGGATCGCGGTGTCCCCGGCCGGGTTGACCACGGGCGGGGTCACCATGGCGACGTCGGGCAGCGACCGCACGGTGGCGGCCGCCTGATCGGCCCCGGCGGCGTCGACGACCACGACGAGCGGCCCGTTGAAGCCCGGTCCGAATCCGTCGGCCAGCAGGTCGTACGCCTTCCGCTGGGTTGTCTCGGGGCCGGCCACGTTGTCGCCGGGCAGCCCGAGTCGCAGGTCCAGCGCCGGAATCGCCACGACCAGCAGCCCGAGCACCGACGCGACCGTCCAGAGCACCGGCCGCCGCGTCACCAGCTGGGCCCACCGCCGCCCAGCGGGAGAAGCCCCCCGGAAGACCCGCCGCGACTTGGCGACCCGCGGCCCGGCGAAGCCCAGCATCGCGGGCAGCAGGGTCAGCGCGATCACGACGGCCACCACGACCGCCCCGGCGGCGGCCAGGCCCATCTGCGTCAGGAACGGGATGTTGACGACGGCCAGCGCAGCCAGCGCGATGACGACGGTCAGCCCGGCGAAGGTGACGGCCGAGCCCGCGGTGCCGGTCGCGTGCCCGGCGGCCTCGATGGGCGTACGCCCGGCGGCGAGCTCGTGCCGGTAGCGCGACACGATGAACAAGGCGTAGTCGATCGCGACCGCCAGCCCGAGCATCAGCGCGAGGATCGGCGTGTTGCTGCTGAGGTCGACGAAGCCGCTGAGGATCTGGACGCCGGCCATCGCGGCGGCCACCCCGAAGACGGCGGTGAGCAGCGGCAGCCCGGCGGCGACGAGCGAGCCGAAGGTGATCAGCAGCACCAGGGCGGCGATGCCGAAGCCGATGACCTCGCCCGCGCCCATCTCGACCGGCGTCTGCAGCGCGTCGCCGCCCGCCTCGACGGTCAGTCCCGCGGCCCGGGCGGGGTCGCCGGCCCCGGTGAGCGCCTCCCGGTCGGCCTCGGTCAGGCCGGGCGGCTGCACCTTGTACGTGACCTGGGCATACGCCACGGTCCCGGTCGGGTTGACCGCCTGCATCGGGTCGGTCACGTCGGCGACCTGAGCGCCCTTGCGCAGCTCGGCGACGGTCTCCTCGATCGCGGCGCGCTCCGACGAGAGCCGGGTGCCGGCCGGGGCGGCGAAGACGACGCGGGCCTGCGCGTTGCCGGCCCCCGCCTGCGGGAACCGGGCGGCGAGCAGGTCCTGGGCCTCCTGCGCCGGGGTGCCCGGGATCTCGAAGCTGTCCGCGGTCGGCCCGCTCAGGGTGAACGCCCCGGCGCCGAGGGCCGCGATCACCGCGAGCCACAGCGCCAGGACCAGTCGGCGGCGGCGGAAGCTGAGCTTCCCGAGCCGGTACAGGTAGGTAGCCATGGCACAGAACCCTTCTGGCATCGGGGGCCGAAAGCGTCGTCCGGCCGTAGACACCCGGCTACCGCGTTCGTCGTACGGGCGCCGGAGCCCGGCTACTGCGCGCGGACGACGTACGGGCACCCCGCGCCGCGTACCGTGCAAGGGTGATGCGAAGCGATGTCCAGGCGTGGAAACGGGAGCTGGAGCGGCCGATCCTGCTCGATCTGCTGCTCGCCGTCGTGCTGGGTTTCGCGGTCATGAAGAAGGCGGCGGTCGACGGCCATCCCGCGGTGGGCGACACGCTCGTCGCGCTGAGCGCCTTCGTGGGCGTGCTGCTGCGCCGGATCAAGCCGCTCTTCGCGCTCGGCGTCATCACCGTGGCCTCGGTCGGCGCGATCCTCAACGGGGTGAGCAACTACGGGCTGATCGCGGCGCTGGGCGTGACCACGTTCGCCATCGCCGCGCACGAGGGCCGTCGCCAGGGCTGGATCTGCGCGGTGTCCGCGTCCGCCGCGCTCTATGTCGCCGGGCTCGTCGTCGCGGTCGACGACTGGTGGCGGTTCGCGACCCTGGGCCCCGTCGCCTGGATCTTCATGGCGGCCGCCGCCGGGGACGCGAAGCGCTCGCACCACGCGTACATCCGGGAGGTCGAGGAACGCGCCCGCCGCGCCGAGCAGACCCGCGAGGAGGAGGCGCGGCGCCGGGTCCTCGACGAGCGCATGCGCATCGCCCGCGAGCTGCACGACGTCGTCGCCCACCACATCGCGGTGATCAGCGTGCAGGCGGGCGCGGCGGCGCACGTGCTGCCCCGCCGCCCCGAGCAGGTCGGCCCGGTGCTGGGCCGCATCCGCGAGGCGTCCGACACGGTGCTGCGCGAGATCCAGTCGGTGGTCGGCGTCCTGCGCGACGAGGGCGAGGCGGAGAGCACCGAGCCGGCCCCGGGACTGACGCGCCTGCCCGAGCTGGTGGCCGGGCTCACTTCCACCGATTTCCGCGTACGCTCGAAGCAGCGCGGCGAGGTCCGCGAGCTGCCCGCCGTCGTGGACCTGGCGGCGTACCGGATCGTGCAGGAAGCCCTGACCAACGCCCACCGGTACGGTACCGGGGTGGCCGATCTGCTCGTCGAGTACGCGCCCAGCGGCGTGATCGTCGAGGTCACCAACGACGTCCGCGCGGGTCTCGACCAGTCCGGCACCGGCTACGGCCTCGTCGGCATGCGCGAGCGGGCCACGTCCGCGGGCGGGCAGGTCACGGCCGGTGCGCTTGGCGACGGGCGGTTCCGGGTGCATGCCGTTCTGCCCACGGCGTCCTTCGCGTCGCCTTCGCCGTTGCCGTCTTCCCCGGAGCCCTCTTGCGAGCCGCTCGGCTTCGGGCTGCGCCGGTTGAAGGGTGAGCCGGCGTGACGATCCGGGTTCTGCTCGCGGACGACCAGGCGCTCATCCGGGCCGGCTTCCGCATGATCATCGACTCCGAGCCGGGGCTCGCCGTGGTCGGGGAGGCGGGCGACGGCCGGGAGGCGATCGATCTCGCGCGGCGCGAGCGGGCGGACGTCGTACTGATGGACATCCGCATGCCCCGGATGGACGGCCTGGAGGCGACCCGCCGGATCGGTGCCGACGACGACCTGGTGGGCGTGCGTGTGCTGGTGCTCACCACCTTCGAGAACGACGACAACGTCGTGCTCGCCCTGCAGGCCGGCGCGAGCGGCTTCCTGGGCAAGGGCGTCGCCCCGGAGGACCTGCTGCACGCCATCCGGGTGGTCGCCGCGGGCGAGGCGCTGCTGTCGCCGAAGGCCACCCGCGGGCTGGTCAGCCGCTTCCTCACCAGCCTGCGCCCGCCCGCCGGGACGGCGCCGGGGCTCGACCTGCTCACCGAGCGTGAGCGCGAGATCCTGGTCCTGGTGGCGCACGGCCTCTCGAACGACGACATCGCCGAGCGGCTGTTCGTCTCCCCGCTGACCGCGAAGACGCACGTCAACCGGGCGATGACCAAGCTCGGCGTACGCGACCGGGCGCAGCTGGTCGTCCTGGCGTACCAGAGCGGCCTCGTCCGCCAGGGCGACGCGCTTCCGGGTGCGCTTCGATAGCCGCCGGGCCGCTTCCGGGAGCGCTTCCATAGCCGCCGGGCCGCTTCCGGATGCGCGCACCGGGACCGCCGGGCCGCGTCCCGGTGCGCGCACCGGGACCGCCGGGCCGCACCCCGGTGCGTGGGCCGGGGGCGCTACCAGGACAATCGACCGCATGCCCGCCGAGAAGCGCCCGTCGCAGGTTCTCCGGCCGCCCGCCGTCGCCCGCTCCTACGGCGTGGCCGTCGGCGCGGATGTCGCGCGCCGCCACCTGCGCGTCGCCGTCGTGGGCGCGGGGCAGGAGATCCTGGCGTCGCGGGCCGTGTCCGCCTCCGCCGACGCCGACACCCGCCCGGCCGAGGTCCTCCGCGAGGCCGCCGCCCTGGCCCGCGAGCTGCTGACCGGTCTCGGCCTCACCCCGGGCGCGGTGCTGGGCGCCGGCCTCGCCGTCCCCGCGCCGCTGACCCTCGACGGCCGGATCGGCTCGGACACGTGGCTGCCGGCCTGGGCGGGCCTGGTCCCCGGCGAGATCCTGGGCGCCGCGCTCGACGGCGTCCCCGTGACCGCGGGCAACGACGCCAGCCTGGGCGCGCTGGGCGAGCACATCTTCGGCCGGGCCCGCACCAGCCGCAACCTCATGTACGTGAAGGCGGCCACCGGCATCGGCGCCGGCTTCGTCATCAACGGCGTCCTCTACCGGGGCGCCGCCGGCACCGCGGGCGAGATCGGCCACGTCACCCTCGACCGCGCCGGCGACCCCTGCCGCTGCGGCAACCGAGGCTGCCTCGAACAGTACGCCGGCGGCGCCGTCATCCTCGGCCGCGCCCACGCCGCCGGCCGCCCCTGGCCCGGTCTCACCGAGCTGGCCGCAGCCGCCCGAGCCGGCGACCCCCTCGCCCGCGACCTGGTCACCACCGCCGGCCGCCACCTCGGCGAAGCCCTCGGCACCGTCGTCAACGTCTGGAACCCCGACCGCATCCTCATCGGCGGCGAACTCACCGACGCCGGCGACCTCTTCCTCGACCCCATCCGGGCCAGCCTCCACCGCACCGCCCTCCCCGTCGCCACCGCCCCCCTCACCGTCGAACCCGCCGCCCTGGCCGGCATGTCCACCGCCCTCGGCGCCGCCGCGCTGATCCTGAGCGCCCGCAGCACCGGCAGCGCCCTCTCCTGACCGAGCGCGCCGGGACCGCTCGCTGTGCCCGCCCTTTCGACAGGCCGGCCCTTGGTCCCCGGCGCCCGCTGACCGTTCGCTGTCGAGCCGACCTGACTGAACGCCGGGCCGAGCCCCAGGACGGCGACCTGCGACTACGGTCGCAGCCGTTCCATCTGCGGGTCATAACAAACGAGGCCATGCTCCGCGGCAAGCTGTGCCGCCGCCGCCGAAACTTCCTCGCACCGGCTCCAGCTCATAGTGAGGTAGACGATCGGACCGGCAGCGTCGTCGACGATCGGTGAACTGGACCAAGGACTGTCCGGCTCAGTGTCGGGATAGCGCTTCGTGATTGCGGAAACGTAGGCGCGGACCCGAGCCGTCGGTGGAGTTGGACCGTCGGCTTCCAGGTACTGGTCGAACAGCGACTCGTACGTTTCTCCGGCAGCCTCGTCGCCGGGTGGTCGGTCGCCGTCCCACACCGCCAGGTCGTAGCTCACTTACCGATCTTGGCACACCCGAGCACCGGCGAAGGCCCCCGCCCGAGGAGTTCAAGGTTGCCGAACCTCACGGCCCGGCACCGGGCCTCCGTCAAGGCGCTGAGGGGCTCGCTATGAAGAAGGTCATCGTTGGCGCCTTCACGGCACTCATCAATGTCGCACTCGTAGGTGCCGCCGCGCCGGCGCATGCTCATCCGTCCGCTTCCCGCCCGGCCGCTGGAACAACGCAGGAGTCGGCGGCGCAGGAAAGCGCACGTCGTACAGCCGTCACCGCAGCTCACGCAAGCAAGATCGTCCGGGAGCTGTACCTGGTGCCCGCCGGCATCGGCGACTCTTCCTGCAGGGAACTCAGCTGCGAATGGATTCTGCGGGCGACGTCCTGTTCGCAATGAGCGCCCCCGGCTCCTGGGGCGATCGGCAGCCGGCCGACAGCGGCTGCACTGTGGACGGTCCGCTCGACGCGCCCGGCATGGATGCCACCTGGCGAGTCGAGATCCGCGGGCCGGCCGGCGAGCGATCCTGAACGTGCGCTTTCGCAGATGCTGAATCGGCAACTACCCCATTGAATCTGCTCCCGCCGTCCGCGGAGTCCAAGTGCCCGCCATCCGTGACCGTGCCAGCAAGCCGGTCAGCGCTGGTCCCACGGCACCCATGACCGAGGCGTCGTCCTGCTGAAAGGCGGCCCATGCCACGGCGCCCATGAGCTGCCGCGGCTCCGACAGCAACGGCAGCTCCGCTGCGACGTCGCTCATGCTGAACCTTTCCAGCATCCGACGTGCGAGCTGACCGTCGCCCGCAACCGCTTCCGCCGGCCACGTCGCGGACCCCACCCACTCGAAGACCTGGCGAACGGCCTTGCGCGTGTCGCCGAGCACATCGACCAGCCGCTCCGTCCAACGGTCCACCAGCTCGTCGTCGACACCGGCGGCCTGCTCACCCGAGAGATTCCCCGATACGGCCCACAGAGCCGGCGGAACGCGGTGGGATCGCAGAGCTGCCGCATCACCCGCGGGCCGGAACTGCACTGCACCTTCTCTCCGGTCGAGAGCGGTGAGCAAGTCGTCCAGCAGGGCCCGGGACGAACCAGGAACGCCCGCGCGGGCGAGCATGAGCCGCAAGGCACCATCGTTTCGACCAAGAATGTCATTACGGAAAGTCTGTCGTTCCCAGGAGATACGTCCCGGATGGACAGTGGCCGAGCCGATGATCGCACCATGTTCGTCGCGAAGCGCAAGCGTCAGATCACCCGCGCAACGGCAGATGTCGCCCGCGTGGAGGGTCCGTCCGGCCTGCCCGTGATGGATTCCACCTGGCGTCTTGAGATCCGCGGGCAGGCGGCCGAGGCAGTGCTCACCGTCGGCCGGGCCCGCCGCCACGGTCGGCGCGACGCACTGAATGCCGGGCGGTCACACGGGCGGGACGCGGCGGCGGAGGAGGCAGAATTCGTTGCCTTCGGGGTCGGCGAGGACGTGCCAGGATTCGTTGCCGGTCTGGCCTACGTCGGCGGGGCGGGCGCCGGCGGCCAGGAGGCGTTCGAGCTCTGCCTCCTGGTCGCGGTCGGTGGGGTTGAGGTCGATGTGCAGGGGGAGTTTGCCGGTCTTCGGGTCGTCGGAGCGGCTCAGGATGATCGTGGGCTGGGGGCCGCCGAATCCGGTGCCGGGCGGGCCGATCTCGATGTCGTCGCCGTCGCGGTCGATCTCGGCGTAGCCCAGGATCTCGCACCAGAACCGGGCCAGCAGCTCGGGATCGCGGGCGTCCAGGACGAGCTCGGTGATGCGCGCTGCCATGCGAGAACCCTAACGGCCCGGTCTGGTGGGGGCGGTCAGCCGGTCACGGTGAGGGTGGACTTCGCCAGCTCGTACGCGGGCAGCATCTCCTCGTGCTCGGTGTCGTCGAAGCTGTCGAGGACGACCGCCACCATGCCCTCGGCCGTCGGCACGGCGAAGGCGCGTTCCTTCTCGAGCTCGTCGTCGAGCTGGCTCTTGCTCTGGTAGACGACTTCGACGCCGGGCTTGCCGCCGATGGTGACGTCCGTGAATTGCGGCGACACGACGTCCGTACCGATGAAGGCTTGCAGGGCCGGGCGCAGGTCCTGGCCGGCGCCGGTCCAGACGCGCAGGAAGCCGATGTTGCCCGCGGGCTTGGCGTCGATCTCGCAGGCCATGGTGAGCGGGCCGCGGCGGGCGAGCTCGGCGAAGGGATCGTCCGCCGCGAAGGAGACGGCCTTGGGCTTCCAGGAGTCCGCGACGCCGAGCGTCACCGGCAGCTCGCAGGCCGAGCCCGGGCCGCCGACAGTGACGGCCGGCGGTGTTGGGGCGGCGGAAGGCGCGGCGGCGGGGGAACCCGAGCAAGCGGCCAGGGGGAGAAGGAGTGCGGCGGGGAGGAGAAAACGAGGGGTCACGAGTTGCCATGATCCACTACGCTGCGCAGCTGTGAAACGCCTTCGTATGTTTACTGCTGCTCCTGTCCTTGCTGCCGCCTTCGCTCTCGCCGCCTGTGGTGGTGGCGAGGAGACCGAGGCGGAGAACGCCCCCGCGACCGTCGCCGCCACGTCCGCTGCCGCCACCTCGTCCGCCCCGGCCGGCGACAAGAACGGTGGGGGAGACCAAAGCGACAAGGAGGCCTGCCAGACCGTCAAGACGGCGGGCAAGGAGATGAAGGCCGAGCTCGCCGAGCAGCTCACCAAGGCGCTGCAGGGCGGCGGGGACGACGCCGACGAGATGTTCCGGACGATTCTGACCGACCTCGGGAAGGACCTGACCGCTGCGACGCCGGAGGGCGACAGCGAGGTGGCCCGGGCCTTGCGCGAGGTGGCCAAGGTGACCGCGGAATCCGCCAAGGCGGCGGACCCCGCGGCGGCGAGCGACAGCGCGGGCTTCGAGAAGGCCGGCCTCAAGCTCGACGCCGCGTGCAAGAAGGTCGGGGTGGACCCCGAGTTCGACTGACGCTCGCCGGCCGTTTCCCGTAACAGGCGGGAAACGGCCACTCCAAGTGAGGACTATTCAACGCCCGGTTGTTCCGGACGAAACCTCGCCGACATCGATCATCCTTTGACTGGCTCTCACCACCCCTCAGAACGGCGAGGTGAGAGCCATGCCGGAGCGCTTTGTGACGGTGCGCTGGCCCGGCGGGCCGGAGCAGAGGATCTATTCGCCCTCGACGGTCGTCGAGGACTACTTCCAGGCCGGCCAGTCCCTCCCGGTCGCCGACTTCCTGACCCGCAGCCGCGAGGCGCTGACCATCGCGAGTGATCGCGTGCAGGCCGCGTACGGCTTCCCCTGCGGCAACGCCGCCCGCTCGCTCGCGGCGATCGAGGCGCACGCGGCCCGCTTCCCCGCCGGTGACGTCACGGTGCTGGGGGTCGGCGCGTGAACGTCGCGGACACGCACCACACGGTCGCCGTGATCGGCGGCGGGCAGGCCGGGCTCGCGATGAGCTGGTACCTGCGGCAGCGCGGCATCGACCACGTCGTGCTGGAGAAGAACAGCGTCGGACACGAGTGGCGTACCCGCCGCTGGGACTCCTTCTGCCTGGTCACGCCGAACTGGCAGTGCGACCTGCCGGGATGGCCCTACGCCGGCGACGACCCGGACGGGTTCATGCCGGGCCCGGAGGTCGTCGGCCACCTCGAGAAGTACGCCGCCTCCTTCGACCCGCCGCTGGCCGAGGGCGTCGCCGTGACCCGGCTGCGCCGCCTGGCGAACCACTTCGAGCTGGTGACGAGCGCCGGGCGGTGCACCGCCGACCAGGTGGTCGTGGCGACCGGGCCGTACCACAACCCGGCCGTGCCCCGGATCGCCGAGCGGCTGCCCGCGGGCCTGACCCAGCTGCACTCCTCGCAGTACCGCAACCCGGCGCAGCTGCCGGAGGGCGAGGTGCTCGTGGTCGGCACCGGCCAGTCCGGTTGTCAGATCGCGGAGGATCTCCATCTCGCGAACAGGACAGTGCACCTCGCCGTCGGCAGTGCGCCCCGTGCGGCCCGCCGCTACCGGGGGCGCGACACGCTCGCGTGGCTCGACGAGATGGGCCACTACCGCAAGGGCATCGACGAGTTCGGCGACGCCGACGAGGTGCGGCTGCGCGCCAACCACTACATGACCGGCCGCGACGGGGGCCGCGACATCGACCTGCGGCTCTTCGCGAGTCAGGGCATGCACCTGTACGGCCGCCTGCGCTCCATAGCGGACGGCACGCTTACCTTCGGCGACGACCTCCGGGCGAACCTGGACCGGGCGGACGCCGTGGCCGAGGGCATCAAGGACGCCATCGACCGCCACATCGAGTCCCGGGGGATCGCAGCGCCGGCAGAGGCCCGCTACGTGCCCGTCTGGGATCCCGGTGCGGCGCCGGTGGATGCACTTCCCGCCGCCCGGCTGAGCGCGGTGGTGTGGGCGACCGGGTTCCACCGTGACCATCGCTGGGTGGAGGTGCCGGTCTTCGACGGCCGTGGCTACCCGACGCACGAGCGCGGTGTGACCAGCTGCCCCGGGCTGTACTTCCTCGGGCTGCCGTGGCAGTACACCTGGGGGTCGGGCCGGTTCGCCGGCGTGTCCCGGGACGCGCTCTATCTGGCGGAGCGCATCACGGCGGCCCGCCGGCAACGGGTCACGGACGAGGTCAGCTGGCTCGCGGGCACGCCGACCGAGACGTATCCCGATCTGGAGAGGTGGGCGGCGTGACGAACGATGCCCATCGTCATCTGGGCGTGCTCCCGGCGTACCCCTTCTATGGCGGTCCGCCGGTGCAGCCGGACGTGACCGCGCGAGCGACCATCGACGAGCTGCTGAAAGATCTGGACCGGGAGGGCACCGAGCGGGCGCTGATCCTGCCCAACTACGGCGTCCCCGATCCCGACGTGGCTTTTGGATTCAACGACCTCGTCATCGAGGCCGCCCAGCGCGACGATCGGATCCGCGCCGGCCTGTGGGTGTCCGCCCGGGCGGAAGACGCCCACCGCACGGAGAAGGCGTTGCGCAACGCCGGCGAGCCGGGTGTCCGGGCGCTCAAGATGAGCTTCCTGCTCGGCGGGAGCGTCGACGATCCCGGCGTGGACACGGTCTTCGCCGCGGCCCGGGCGCACAACCTGGTCGTCCACGTACACACTTCGCCGGGCGCCGCATCCGACATCGACCGGGTGGGATCCCTGGTCGACCGGTACGGCGACCACGTCCGGATCCATCTCGTCCACTTCGGCGGCGGGATGAGCGGCCACATCAAGCTGATCGGCTCGCGCTTCTTCGACTGGATCGCCGCGGGCAAGCAGGTCTACACCGACCTGTCGTGGGCCATCGGCTTCGCGCCGCGCTGGCTCGCCGCCGAGATCGACCGGCGCGGCCTCGGCCACGACCGGGTGCTCTTCGCCAGCGACGAGCCGTGGGGCGACCACGCCGGCGAGCTGGCCCGTCTGCGCGCCGCCGTGGGCAGCACCACGCTCGAGCAGGCCTTCCTGCACGACACCTTCGAGAAACTCTACGGATAAGGGGCCCCACCATGACCGACCTCAGCGACCTCGAGACCCAGTCTCTCAACGAGATCCCGCACCCGTCGCTGCCCGAGGGCTCGAGCATCTACGGCGGCACCAAGGTCTTCCCCGACTACAAGGCCGAGAACGGCGAGAGCTACTTCACCCTCGTCCACGGCATCGCGCACGAGTCGTCGGTCAGCTTCGTCGCGGTGCTGCAGGCCACCCGGGCGCTGCGCAAGGGCTTCGAGTCGGCGATCTACTTCTACGGCCCCGGCTCGCTCAACGCCCTGGCCACGCGCGGCTTCCCGACCACGGGCAACTCGGCCTTCCCGGGCGAGCACAACATCAACAACTCGCTCAAGACGTTCATCGCCGAGGGCGGCAAGGTCTACGCCTGCCGCTTCGGCCTGTCGCTGCACGGCGCTCGTGAGGAGGACCTGATCGAGGGCGTCATCCCCACGCACCCGCTCGACGTGCAGGACGCGCTGATCCACTACGCCCGCAAGGGCGCCATCATCAACAGCACGTACATGTTCTGATGTCGCTCGACGTCCATGCCGACCTCGCGGTCCGCGGCGTGCGGGTGCCCACTCCCGTGCGCCGCCCCGCCGGGGCCGGTCCCAGCGACGACGGGCATGTCATCGTCGACGGCCGACATGCGGCACTGCCGATCAACACCCTTTCCCCGTACGAGGTCCGCGACGAGAAGGTCTGGCTCGGCGAGGTGGACACCGGCCTCAGCCTCCGCGTCGTGCATCGGCCGAAGTTCTACGACCTGAGAACGGCGGACGGGATCCCGTACGAGCAGATCGCCCGCCTGCACGGCACGAACGTCCTGGCCACCACGGTCGTGCAGACCTGCATCCGGTACGCGGAGGAGCAGCGCTGCCGGTTCTGCACGATCGAGGAGTCCCTGCGCGCCGGGGCGACCGTGGCGGCCAAGACGCCCGCGCAGCTGGCCGAGGTCGCCGAGGCCGCGGTCCGGCTGGACGGCATCACGCAGATGGTCATGACCACGGGCACCACCACGGGCCTCGACCGTGGCGCCCGCAACCTGGTCCGCTCGGTGCGGGCCGTCCTCGCCGCCGTGCCCGGCCTGCCGATCCAGGTGCAGATCGAGCCGCCCGGCGACCTGCGCACCATCGACGACCTGTACGACGCCGGCGCCGCCGCGATCGGGATCCACGTCGAGTCGCTCGACGACCGGATCCGCCGGGAGTGGATGCCGGGCAAGGGCGCCGTCCCGATGGCCGAGTACGAGGCCGCCTGGGACCGCGCGGTCGAGGTCTTCGGCCGCAACCAGGTGTCCACCTATCTCCTCATCGGCCTCGGCGAGGATCCCGACGAGCTCGTGGCGGGTGCGGCGGCGCTGATCGAGCGCGGCGTCTACCCGTTCGTGGTCCCCTTCCGCCCGATGGCCGGGACCCTGGCCCGCCGCGACGGGATCCCCGCCCCGGCACCGTCGCTGGTCCGCGACGTCAGCGCCCGGGTCGCCGCCCTGCTCCGGGACGCCGGCATGCTCGGCGCCGACCAGAAGGCCGGCTGCGCGGCCTGTGGTGCCTGCGGCGTCCTGCAGGCGGCCGGCGGATGACCGACCTGGCGCCGGTGCTCACCGGGACCCCGACCTTCGTCATCTCGCCGGACGCGGACCGGCGCGACTACCACCGGCTGCGGCGGCAGGTCTTCGTCGACGAGCAGCGACTGTTCGCCAGGGACGACCTCGACGACCGCGACGCCGACCCGCGTACGGTCGTGCTGGTCGCCCGGGCGGCGGACGGGACCACGCTGGGCGGCGTCCGGGTCGGTCCGGTGGACAGCGGCCCGGACCTGGGCTGGTGGGTGGGCGGCCGGCTGGTCGTGGACCCGGCGGTCCGGGGCGCCCACGGGATCGGGCCCGCGCTGGTCCGGGCGGCCTGCGCCTACGCCGAGGGCGCCGGTGCTTTGCGTTTCGAGGCGACCGTCCAGCGGCGGTGGGAGACCATGTTCCGCCGCCTGGGCTGGCAGCGGATCCGGGACGTGTCCGTGGCCGGGCAGCCCCACGCGCTGATGCGATGGCCGGTCCGGCGGCTGCAGGCGCTGGCCGCGGCGACCAAGAATCCGCTGGGCGACCTGGTCCGGGGCCTGACGCCGGCGGGCTGGGCGGGCGACGACGGTGCTCCCGTGCCGGGCAGTGACCTGGTCGCCGCGTGCGACGCGATCCTGCCGTCCATGGTGGAACGGGATCCCGGGTGGGCCGGCTGGTGTGCGGTCCTGGTCAACGTGAACGACCTGGCGGCCATGGGCGCCACGCCGGTCGGGCTGCTCGACGCGGTGGCCGGGCGGGACGCGGCGTTCGTCGCGCGGGTGCTCGCGGGGGTGCGGCGCGGCGCGGACGCGTACGGGATCCCGGTGCTCGGCGGGCACACCCAGCTGGGCGTACCGGCGGCCCTGTCGGCGACGGCGCTCGGGCGGACAGCGCACCCGGTCCCCGGCGGGGGTGGCCGGCCCGGCGACCGGATCCGGCTGACCGCCGACCTGGGCGGCGGGTGGCGGCCGGGATACCAAGGCCGCCAATGGGACTCGACGAGCCACCGGTCGCCCGCGGAGCTGCGCGCGATGACCGGCTTCGTCGCCGCGGCGCGACCCCGGGCGGCCAAGGACGTGTCCATGGCGGGCATCGCGGGATCCCTCGGGATGCTGGCCGAGGCGAGCGGCTGCGGGGCGGTGCTGGACGTGGCCGCGGTGCCGCGCCCGGCCGGAGCGTCGGCCGGCGACTGGCTCACGTGCTTCCCGGGCTTCGCGATGCTGACCGCCGGCGAGCTGCGCACCGCCCCGGCCGGGCCCGCCGTCACCGCCGCGTGCGGCGAGCTCGTGGCCGGGCGCGGGGTCCGCCTGCGCTGGCCGGACGGAGAACTCACCGACGCCGTCGAGGGCGGCGTCACGGGATTGGGGCAGGCATGATCAAGGTGGCGGCGGTCGCGGAGGCCTTCGACCGCGACCTGGAGCAGGACTTCGCACGCGTCGAGAAGCTGATCGGCGCCGCGCGCGCCGAGGGCGTCCACCTGCTGACCCTGCCGGAGGCCGCACTCGGCGGCTATCTGGCCGATCTGGACGGTGCGGCGGCGCCTCCGCCGGCCCTGCGGGTGGACGGGCCGGAGATCGCGCGGCTCGTCGGGCTCGCCGGGGACATGGTGGTGTGCGCGGGCTTCTGCGAGGCCGACGGCGACCGCCGGTTCAACAGTGTCGTGGCCGTCGGCGGCGGGCGGGTGCTCGGGGTGCACCGCAAGGTCCACCAGCCGCTGCGCGAGAACGCCAGCTACAGCTCAGGATCCTCGTTCGCGGCCTTCGACACGCCGGTCGGGCGGATCGGGATGCTGATCTGCTACGACAAGGCGTTCCCGGAGTCGGCGCGCTCGCTGGCACTGGACGGCGCGGAGATCATCGTGTGCGTGTCGGCGTGGCCGGGGAGCCGTACCGATGCTCCGGCGGATCTCGCCGACGATCGCTGGACCCGCCGCTTCGACCTCTTCGACCGCGCGCGGGCGCTGGAGAACCAGGTGGTGTGGCTGTCGGCGAACCAGTCCGGCACCTTCGGCTCGCTGCGCTTCGTGTGCAGCGCCAAGATCGTGGATCCGGGCGGCGACGTGCTGGCCACCACCGGGTACGCCCCGGGAATGGCGATCGCCGAGGTGGACGTGGCCCGGGCCCTGGCCACGGCCCGCCGCTCGATGGGACACCTCCGCGACCGCCGCCCGGAAACCTATAGATGATGCGGATCGCTGCTGCCGCCGCCCATTTCGGCCGCGACGTCGAGTACGACCTCGGGCGCATCGGCAAGCTCATCGACGATGCCCGGGCGGCCGGCGCCGCGCTGCTCGTGCTGCCGGACGCGGCGATCGGGGGCTACCTCGCGGATCTGCGGCACCCCGATCCGGATGCCCTTCCGCCGGCACTGGATCCCGGCGACCCGATCCTGGATCGCATCGCCGCGATGGCCCGCGACCTGGTCGTCTGCGTCGGCTACTGCGAGGCGGACGGCGACGACCGGTACAACGCCGCCGTCTGTCTCACCGGCGACGGCGTCCTCGGGCGGCACCGCAAGGTCCACCTGCCCGCCGCCGAGGTCACCGTCTATCGGGCGGGCGATTGTTTCACGCCGTTCGACACCCCGGTGGGCCGGCTGGGGATGCTGATCGACTACGACAAGACGTTCCCGGAGTCCGCGCGTACGCTGGCTCTCGGCGGTGCCCAGATCGTGGCCTGCCTGTCGGCGTGGCCCGTGAGCGTCACCAACCGGGCGCCGAAGCTCTCCCAGGACCGGCAGTCCCGGCTCTTCGACCTCTACGACTGCGCGCGCGCCGCCGAGAACCAGATCGTCGTCGTGTCCGCCAACCAGACCGGGGCGGCCGGCGGCATGCGCTTCCTCGGCCAGGCCAAAGTGGTCGGCCCGGGCGGTGACATCCTTGCCCGTACGTGGGCCAAGGCGGGCCTGGCCGTCGCCGAGCTGGACGTGGCGGCCGAGATCGCCGCCGCCCGCCGCGTGCTGCGCCACCTCGACGAGCTCAAGCCGGCCTCCTACCGCCCGGTCGCGTCATGAGGATCGCCCTGCTGACCTACTCGACCCGGCCGCGCGGGGGAGTGGTCCACACGCTCGCCCTCGCCGAGGCGCTCGCCGCCCGCGGCCACGACGTGACGGTGTGGACCCTCGGCCGGGGCGGCGGCTTCTTCCGGCCGGTCGCCCCGGCGGTACGGCTGGCCGTCGTCCCGTTCCCCGACCGGGCCGGCGAGCCGGTGGGGGAGCGGATCCTGCGCTCGATCGCGGTGCTGCGGGCGGCGTTCGCGGGCGACTACGACATCGTGCACGCCCAGGACTGCATCAGCGCCAACGCGGTCGACCGGTGCGTGCGCACTGTTCACCACCTGGATACGTTCACGACCCCGGAGCTGGCCGCCTGTCACGAGAAGGCGATCGTCCGGCCGTACGCCCATCTCTGCGTCTCCGCCGCCGTGGCCGCGGAGGTCCGCGCGGGCTGGGGCCTGGATCCCACCGTGATCCCCAACGGCGTGGACGCCGCGCGCTTCGCCCGGGCCGAGCCGTCCCGGATCCACGGCTCCTATGTGCTCACTGTCGGCGGCATCGAGCCGCGGAAGGGCTCGATCGACCTGCTCGAGGCCTATGCCCGGCTGCGCCGCGACCTTCCGGATCTGCGCCTGGTGATCGCGGGCGGCGAGACGCTGTTCGACTACCGCGACTACCGGACCGCGTGGGACGCCCGCGCCGCCGCCCTCGGGATCGAGCCGGTCGTGCTCGGCCCGGTCGGCCACGACGAGCTGCCGGGCATCGTCGCGGGCGCGGCGGCCTTCGCGTTCCCGTCCACCAAGGAAGGATTCGGGCTGGCCGCGATGGAAGCCCTCGCCGCCGGGGTGCCGGTGGTCGTGCGGGACCTGCCGGTGCTGCGCGAGGTCTTCGGCCCGTCCGTGGGCTACGGCACCGACCCGGCTTCGCTGGCCGCCGCCTTGCGTACCGCGATCAAGGAACCGGATCCCACGCGCGCCGCGGCGGGACGCGACCTGGCCTTCGCCCACACCTGGGACGCGGCCGCCGCCGCCCACGAGGCTTTCTATGCCGGCCCCGGCGGAGTAGACCGGCAGGTATGACTGTCGAATATCCCGGCCCGCCCGTCCAGGTCAACCACACCGAGCCCTCCCCGCGGCGCGTGCGGGCTCTTCTCGGCGGCCAGACCGTCGTCGACACCACGCACGCCGTCTATCTGTGGGAAGTGCCCTACTTCCCGGCCTACTACGTCCCGCTCGCCGACATCACCGAGGGCACGCTGGTCGACGAGGACACCGAGGAGAAGACCGACCAGGGTACGGCCCGCCGGTTCGCCCTGCGCGCCGGCGGCCTCGAGAAGCCGGGCGCGGCCCTCGTCTATCCCGACGAGAAGGTCCGCTTCCGGTGGGACGCCCTCGACCACTGGTACGAGGAGGACGAGGAGATCTTCGGCCACCCGCGCAACCCGTACTCCCGGGTGGACGCCCTCCGCTCGACCCGCCACATCCGCGTCGAGAAGCACGGCGTCCTGCTGGCCGAGTCGCACGCGCCGGTGATCCTGTACGAGACCACCCTGCCGCCTCGCTACTACCTGGACCGGACCGCGCTGAACGCCGAGGTGCTGGAGCGGACGGACACGGTGACGCTGTGCCCGTACAAGGGGCGGACCAGCGACTACTGGACCGTGCGGACGCCCGCCGGGTCGTATCCCGATCTCGCCTGGTCGTACGCCTATCCGGCGCCCGCCGTGGCCGCGATCGCGGGACTGGTCGCCTTCTTCAACGAGGAGGTCGACATCACCCTGGACGGCGAGCGCCTCGATCGTCCCGTCACCCCCTTCAGTGAGCGCTGAACAGGACGTTGCGGCACCGGCGTGTCACTCTGGGAGGGGAGAGGGGGTCCCCATGACCGAGTCCTTCCCGTACGCCGGGGCGACCGTGGAGATCGTCGAGGCGGGCACGATCCTGGCCGCGGCGCGGGTGAATCCGGTGGAGCTGCTGGGGCGGGCCACGTTCCCGGCGCCCGTGCGGCGGGTGCGGCTGACCGTCTCCAGTGCCGACAAAACGGGCGGCGGTGGCGTGGCGGTCGCGGATGCGCCGGGCGACGCCGTGCACGTTTTTGTATCCGAGATCAGCACGGTGGACGACGGCACGCCGCAACGGGACAGGATCCGGGCGGTCGTGCTCGGGAACGACCCCATCGGGCAGCTGCTCACCAAGCGGATCAAGGCCGGCGACCCGATCGCGACAAAGATCGTGGACGGGGTCGGGACGGCGGCCGTGGCGGCGTACAAGAAGCTCGGTCTCGATCGCCCGAACGGCCCGGCGCCGGAGCACGACGACCGGCCCGACATCCTGGCCGACGCCGCGGCCGGCCTGCAGGCGCAGGTCACCTACGCCGACGACGGCACGCTGGTGCGGCTGCGGGCCGAGGTGCCGCGCGACGAGGTGACGCCCGAGCACCTGGCCGCGATGGTCCGGCTGACGCTGCAAGTGGTCGTGAGCCTGGCGCCTTCGGACACCGATCTGTCGGGACGGCACTACGTGGTCGCCCGCGAGTCCATCCCGCGCGTCACGACGACCACCCAGGAGGTCACCCTCGACCAGGTCGGCGGGCTCGCGGACGTGGTCGCCCAGCTGCGCCAGATCGCCGTGTCGTTCCGGCACCCCGAGGCGATGGCCCGCTGGGGGGCGCGCCGGCCGCAGGGCATCCTCATGTACGGGCCCCCGGGCACCGGCAAGACGATGCTGTCCCGCGCCCTCGCGAACGAGATCGGGGCCGACTTCCGGGAGATCCGCACGCCCGAGATCCTCGACAAGTGGCTCGGCGGCTCCGAGCGCAACATCAAGCAGATCTTCCGCGACGCCCGCCGCTACCGCGTGCCGACCGTGATGCTCTTCGACGAGTTCGACTCGATCATCAGCTATGCCGGGGCGGGCGGCGACGCGGCCAGCCAGGCCATCAACGCCGTCGCCGGCATCTTCAAGCAGGAGATGAACGACCTCATCGAGGCCAACCCCAACGTCCTGGTCATCGCCACCACCAACTTCCCGCACCGGGTCGACGACTCGCTCATCCGCTCGGGCCGGTTCGACATCAAGATCTCCGTGCCCAAGCCCGACGACACCGGCCGTACGGAGATCTTCCGCAAGATGATCGCCCAGCTCGCGGCCACCCACGAGCAGCCGGGCTTCACGATGTTCGCCGCCGGGCTGGACCTCGCCGAGCTCGGCCGGCTGAGCCACGGCATGACCGGCGCCGACATCAAGGAGGCCCTGCGCCGGGTCCAGCTGGCCAAGGCCATGCAGGACGCCCGTACGGGCGGCATCGTCGACCCCATCGGCCAGGCCGACCTGACGGCGAGCATCACCGAGCTGACCGGCCGGTGATCCGCCCGGCGACCGCCACGGATCTCCCGGAGCTGTGCGCCCTGCGCGAGGCCAACGCGGCGGCGCACCTGGCCCTCGACCCCCGGGCCTACCGGATCCCCGAGCGGGCCGCCGTGGAACGCCACTTCCGGGCCTTCCTCGCCGACCCGGCCCGGGGTGTCGTGCTGCTCGAGCCGGGCGGCGGCATGGTGGAGATCGTCCGCAACCCGCCGCCCCCGGACCACCAGATCCTCCGCCCCCTCCCGTCCGCCCAGATCCACACGGTCGTCCACTCGGCCGCGCGCGGCCACGGGACGGGGGCGCGGCTCGTGGCCGCGGCGCATCGCTGGGCGGCGGCGCAGGGGATCGCGTACCTGACCGCCGGGATCCACCACGCGAACGCCGGCGCCGTCCGCTTCTACGCCCGCCACGGCTACACCCCGTCGGGCGCCGCGCTGATCCACCACCTGTGACAAGCTCATGCATCGAAGGTTGTCACCTTCGGGGCGGAGTGGAACCTGGGCTACTTCGGGGTGGATCACTTCGACGTGGTGGAGCAGCGGCTGGTGTCGTACCACTTCACCTTCGACCCGGACCGGCCCGACCGGCGCGAGGCGCGGGTGGGGCGCACGCCGCACCGCTGCATCTGGCCGGCCGAGCTGGACCTGATGGCGCAGCTGGCCGGGTTCGAGCGGGAGAGCCGGCACGCCGACTGGTCCGGCGGCGAGTTCACCGCGGAGTCGCGCTCGCACGTGCCGGTCTACCGGCTGCCGTGAGGCCCGCGTCGGGGGTGGGCTTGCCGAAGTAGAAGCCCTGGGCCAGCCGGTACCCGAGCCGGTGCAGCTCGGCGGCCTGCTCGGCGGTCTCGACACCCTCGGCCACGGCGGCCAGGCCCAGCCCCCGCGCCACCTGGATCAGCGCCGTGGCGATGACCGCGTGCCGCCCGGCCCGGGTCACGTTGTCCACGAACGACTTGTCGACCTTGAGGACGTCGACGGGGACCGTTTCGAGCAGCGTCAGCGACGAGTGGCCCGTACCGAAATCGTCGAGGGCGACCCGGACGCCCAGCGCGCGCAGGGCGACCACCGCCTCCACCGCGAGGCCGCCGCCGAACACCGCGGTCTCGGTGATCTCCACCGTGAGGCCGGAGGGATCCAAGCCGGTCTCCGCGAGCACCGTGGCGACCAGGCCGGCGAATCCTGGCTCGGCCAGCTGGCGTGCGGACGCGTTGACCGACACGCGCTGCGGGGCGGCGTCGCCGAGCTCGCGCTGCCAGGCGACGGCCTGGGCGCAGGCGGTGCGCAGGATCCACGCGCCGAGCTCGACGATGAGCCCGTTGCGCTCGGCCGCCGGGATGAACTCGGCCGGGCTGACCAGCCCGCGCTCGGGGTGGTGCCAGCGGACCAGGGCCTCCACCGCGACGGTCGTGCCGGTCGGCAGGGCAACGATCGGCTGGTAGACCACGCGGAACTGGCCGGTGTCCAGGGCCACCCGCAGCGCGGCGCCCAGGCGGGCCTGCTCCTCGGCGCGCAGGTCGAGCTCGGGCGTCCAGCGGTGGTGGCCCTCGCCGCCCTCCTTGGCCGCGTACATGGCGACGTCGGCGCGGCGCAGCACCTCCCACGGATCCGCGGTCCCGGTGCCGTCGGCCACGCCGATGCTGGCCCGGACGAGCAGCTCGTGGTCGCCGGTGACGACGGGCGCGCGCAGCACCTCGGCCAGCATGGCGACCGTGGCGTCCGCCGCCGGGCCCGGGAAGCCGGGCATGAGCAGGGCGAATTCGTCACCGCCCATGCGGGCGACGAGCACCGGCTCCGGTACGGCCACCCGCAGCCGATCCCCGACGACGGTGAGCAGACGGTCCCCGACCGCGTGGCCCAGCTTGTCGTTGACGCCCTTGAAGTCGTTGAGGTCGAGCAGCGCCACCGCGGCCGGCCCGGCGGCCAGGGCCCGGTGCAGGTCCTGCTCGAAGCGGCGGCGGTTGGCCAGCCCGGTCAGGTCGTCGGCCATGGCGAGCTCCTCGAGCTGGTCGGCCTGGGCCTGGACCTGCCCGACGAACCCGCTCATCCGCGCCAGCACCAGCAGGAACAGCACGACCGCCCCGGCGGCGATGGTGATCCGGTCGACCTCGTCGCCGCCGATGCCCGGCAGGAAGAGCATCGCCGGGGCGAGGACGGAACAGACCGTCAGGACGACCAGGCGGGAGCGGCCGACGCGGGCGCCGTTCGGGGTGGGGGCCACGGCGCCGGCGTCGCGCATGGACGGGTGCAGGGCGGCGGCGGCCCAGCAGACGTACGAGAGCAGCCAGCCGGCGTCGAGCACGCTCTGCTCGGTGTCGGAGTAGAGGCCGACCAGGGAGTATCCGATGTCGGAGACGAGCAGCAGCACCGCGGCCACGCCGAGCAGCCGGATGCTCGCCGGGCGCCGGCCGACGGCGGTGTAGAAGCGCGCGAGCATCGCCAGCAGCAGCGCGTCGCAGACCGGGTAGGCCACCCCGACCGCCCGCTCGACGGTGGAGGCCGTGGTGTCCGCCGCGATCGGGTGCATGACGAAGACCCAGAAGACCAGGCCCAGCCCGGTGGCCACGATCGCCGCGTCGACCAGCGCCGCCACGTCGCGCCGCCCGCCCGAGCGCCCCCGCGCGAGCATCAGCAGCCCGGCGACCAGCATCGGATACGCGCACAGGTAGAAGATGTCCGCGGCCGACGGGTACGGCTCCTCGTGCCGGACGTACTTGAAGTACTCCCAGGTCAGGTCGCCCAGGACCCACGTGGTCTGCCCGGCCGCGAACCAGTACCAGAGGGCGGGGCGCTCGGCCCGGTGCAGCCGGATGCCGACGAGGATCAGCGCGCTGGATACGAGACCGAGGGCGTCGTACACAAGGTTGTTCGCGAGCGAGTCGCGGGGCACCAGGTAGTAGACGACCACCACGGCGGCACCCGAGAGCAGCCACCACCGCCAGATCCTGTCGCGGCTCATGCGCGGACCGCCGCTCATGCGCGGACCGCCGCGAGGTCCGGGACGGCGGCGGGGCGCCCGAAGTGGTAGCCCTGGGCCAGCCGGTAGCCGAGGCGGTGCAGCTCCGCGGCCTGCTCGGCGGTCTCGACGCCTTCCGCGACGGCCTGCAGCCCGAGCCCGCCCGCGACCTGGATCAGGGCGGTGGCGATGACCGCGTGCCGCCCCGCCATCGTGATCGTGTCGACGAACGACTTGTCGACCTTGAGGATGTCGACCGGGACGGTCTGCAGGAGGCCGAGCGACGAGTGGCCCGTACCGAAATCGTCGAGCGCGATCCTGACGCCCAGCTCGTGCAGGTCCTGCACGGTCTGCACGGTCTGGCCGCCGCCGAACACCGACGTCTCGGTGACCTCCACGACCAGCCGGTGCGCCGTGAGCCCGGTGGCGGCGAGGGTCTCGGCGACCAGGCCGGCGAAGCCCGGCTCGGCGAGCTGGCGCGCGGACACGTTGACCGACATCCGCTCCGGGGCCGCGGCGCCCAGCTCATGCTGCCAGGCGACGGCCTGGGCGCAGGCGGTCCGCAGGATCCACGCGCCCAGCTCGACGATGAGCCCGTTGTGCTCGGCGACCGGGATGAACTCGGCCGGGCTGATCAGGCCACGCCCGGGGTGGTGCCAGCGGACCAGCGCCTCCACGGCGACGGTCGTGCCGGCCGGCAGGGCGACGATCGGCTGGTAGACGACCTGGAACTGGCCGGTGTCCAGGGCCGTCCGCAGCTCCGCCCCGAGCTTCGCCTCCTCGCCCGCGCGCTTGTCGAGGTCGCGGGTGTAGCGGCGGTGCCGGGCGCCGGCGGTCTCCTTGGCCGCGTACATGGCCAGGTCGGCGCGGCGCAGCAGCTCGCCCGGCCGGTCCAGGCCGGTGCCGTCGGCGCTGCCGATGCTGGCCGAGACGAGCAGCTGGTGCCCGTCCGCCTCGATCGGGCGGCGCAGCGTGGTGGCCATCCGCTCGGCGATGCCGTCCATGACGGTGAAGTGGGCGTCCGTGAGCAGCACGGCGAACTCGTCCCCGCCCAGCCGGGCCACCAGGTCACCCTCGCGGACGGCCCGGGCCAGCCGGGTCGCCACGACGACCAGCAGCTTGTCGCCCACGGTGTGCCCGAGCCGGTCGTTGACGTCCTTGAAGCCGTCGAGGTCGAGCACCGCCACCTGCGGGCTGTGCCCGGTGCCGGCGGCCACGGCGGCGGCCAGGCGCTCCTCGAAGAGGCGGCGGTTCGCCAGCCCGGTCAGCGGGTCGCGCAGCGCCAGGTCCTCCAGCTGGCGGGCCTGCCGCTGCACTTGGAAGACGAAGCCGGACATGCGGGCGAAGACCAGCGAGAACAGTACGACCGCGCCGATGCCGACCGCCACCCAGCCGGGCGCGCCGCGCTCGTCGGCGGAGAAGCGGCCCCCGGCCAGGAGCGCCGGGATCAGCAGCATGCTGGCGGTCAGGAAGATCAGCCGGGTCCGCCCCATCCGGCCGGCCTTGTCCCGGGTGGGCACCGGCCGGCCGCTCGAGCGATCGAGCGCCGCGGCGGCCCAGAAGGTGTTCGCGAGCAGCCAGCCGACCGCGATCGCGCCCTCGAGCGCCGGCGCCCAGGCGACGACGACCTGGTAGCCGACGTCGGAGTAGAGCAGGCCCGCGATGCCGGCGAAGAGCAGCAGCAGGCTCCGGTGCGGCCGGCCGCCCCGGGCCAGCAGGCGGGCCACCACGGCGAGCAGCACCAGGTCACTGGCCGGATAGACGGCCAGGATGAGGCGCTGCACCGGCGGGATCTCCGGGTTGGCGGCGGTCGGGCCGATGAAGAACAGCCACCACACCAGCCCCAGCCCGCCCACGATGATCGCGGCGTCGATCAGCCCGCCCCGGTCGGACCGGACCCGGCCGCGGGTCAGCAGCACTGTGGCGGTGATCAGCAGCGGACAGGCGGCCAGGTAGAACACGTCGGCGACCGACGGGAACGGCGGCTGCTGCAGGACCTGGCGACAAATCTCGTACGTGATGTCGCCCGCGATCCGGCACAGCACGGCGGCCGCGAAGATCCACCAGCCGAGCCGCTGGGCGGGCCGGTTGCGCAGGATGCCCGCGACGATCGCGCCGAGCGTTGCCAGCCCGAAGCTGTTGTAGACCACGGCGGCGAGCGGGGTGCCGTCGGACAGCATCGGGTACGCGAGGGTGACTGTCAGCCCCGCGAGGATCCACGCCACGACGACCCGGTCGGCCGGTCCCTTCCGCACAATGGGCCATCGGCAGCGCGGGGGCGCAGTTGAGGGTCGTCAGCCAGGGAACGCCCGCTCTAACAGCGCCCCGGTGTCCGTGCCCGCGGGCAGTGTGCCGAAGGTCGCACCACCGTCACCGCCGAGCCGGCTCGCGCAGAAGGCGTCCGCGACGGCCGGCGGCGCGTACCGGACCAGCAGTGACCCCTGCAGCACCAGCGCCATCCGCTCCACCAGCCGCCGCGCCTGATCCTCGCTCGGCTCCAGCGTCACCAGGCTCTTCAGGGCCGCGTCCAGCCTGCGGTCCGCGCCTGCCGCGGCCTCGACTTCCTTCCGGTACGCATCCCAGCCCGCCGGATCCCGCCGCAGCGTCCGCAGCACGTCGAGCGCCTGCACGTTGCCCGACCCCTCCCAGATCGAGTTGAGCGGGGCGTCGCGGTAGAGCCGGGGCAGGCCGGACTCCTCGACGTATCCGTTGCCGCCGAGGCACTCCAGCGCCTCCCCGGCGACGGCCGGCTGGCGCTTGCACACCCAGTACTTGCCGACCGCCACGGCGAGCCGCCCGAACGCCGTCTCGTGGCGGTCGACCGCCCCGGCCAGCCGCAGCGCCAGCGCAGTCGCGGCCTCGGACTCCAGCGCCAGGTCGGCCAGCACATTGCGCATGAGCGGCTTGCCCAGCAACGGCCCGCCGAACGCCGACCGGTGCCGGGCGTGGTGGATCGCCTGCACGAGCGCGGCCCGCATCCCGGCGGCGGATCCCGTGACACAATCCAGCCGGGTCATGGACACCATCTCGATGATCGTGCGTACGCCCTGCCCCGCCGGCCCCACCAGCCACGCGACGGTGTCGTCGAACTCCGGCTCCGAGCTGGCGTTGCTCCGGTTGCCGAGCTTGTCCTTCAGCCGCTGGATCCGGAACGTGTTGCGACCGCCGTCGGGCAGCACCCGTGGCACCAGGAAGCACGACAGCCCCTCCGGCGCCTGCGCCAGCACCAGGAACAGATCGCACATGGGCGCACTCGTGAACCACTTGTGCCCCCGCAGCCGCCACGTGCCGTCGGGCTGCTCGGTGGCTGAGGTCGAGTTCGCGCGTACGTCGGAGCCGCCCTGTTTCTCCGTCATGCCCATGCCCGCGAGCAGCCCGCGCTTGCCGGCCGGCGGGCGGAGCCCCGGATCGTAGACGCGGCTCGTCAGCAGCGGCTCGTAAAGCTTCGCCAGCTCCGGGTTGTGGCGCAGCGCGGGCACGACGGCGTAGGTCATCGAGATCGGGCACGTGTGCCCCGCCTCGACCTGACTCCAGACGAACAGCTTGGCCGCGCGCGCGACGTGGGGGTTCTCCTTTTCGCCCCACGCTGTCCCGGCCAGCCCCCGCGTCACCGCCACGTCCATGAGCCGGTGCCACGCGGGATGGAACTCGACCTCGTCGACGCGGTGGCCGTACCGGTCATGGGTGATCAGGCGAGGCTCGTACCGGTTGGCCTCCTCGGCCCACCGCTGGGCCTCCTCCTGCCCGGCCAGCTTCCCCAGCTCGTGCAGCTCGCCGATGGTGGCGCCGGCGCCCTCGCGCCCGACCGCCTCCACCAGCGCGGCGTCCGCTGCCACATCGTGCCCCACCAGCACCGGCGGCTGATTGACGACCTCGTGCGTGATCCCCATCACGCGAATGTAGCCCCAGCCACGCAGCCACTGAAGTCCGTCGATGCGGGTAGGATTCGTTCGGGCTTGACCGGATGACCGAGGATGGTGGGCATGCTCGCGAGACGGATCGCCGCCGTGGTGGCCGCCGTGGTGGCCGGCGCCGGTGCCGCCGCCGCGTCCGCGGTGTCCGCGTCCGCCGCCGTCGCCGCGCCCGCACCCCGGCTCGCCGCGCCCGGCGTCCGGACGATGGCGCCGGGCGCACCCGTCGTGCGCAACCTGCCCGCCGCCTTCCGCCTGCCGCCGGGCAGCCGCGTCACCGACCTTTCCGACCGCGCGTCCGGCGCCTCGTTCACGCTGGCCGATCCGGGTCCCGAGGCGGTCCTCTCCTTCTATCGCGACAGCCTGCCCCGAGCCGCCTTCACCATCGTCGCCGACCGCGTCACCGACGGCACGACGAGCCTCGCCTTCCGGGACGACGCCGGCTGGGCCGGCGCCATCTTCGCCACCCCGCAGCGCGTCACCGTGGCGGTCAGGCGCTCCTGACCGCCACCGTCAGCCGGATCACGCTCTGGTCCAGTCCCGGCGGCTTGGTGGTGAGGGCAGCCCAGGCCGCGTCGAGGGCGTCGGGCCGGCTGGGTGCCGGGAGGAGGGTGGCCGTCGTCAGCAGCAGCCGGGCTCGCTCTCCCGCGTCGGGCACCGACAAGGCCGCGGCCAGGGTGGCTTCGGCGACGCCAGGGCGGTCGAGATGGGGGCAAGGCCGGCCTAGGCATGTGCGCGGATGCCGGCGTCGTGGATCCTCTTCGCGGCGTGCGGGATGCGATCGTGGCGCGACGGGGCGAGGTCGGCGGCGCTCGGGCCGGCGCAGCCACCGGGCGTGAGCAGAACGACCGCGCTGAATGTGACTCGGCGTGAGATCATGCGGGCACTGTGGGCACCGGGAGCAACCGCGGTGGGCGGGACGTGGCATGCTGCCTGTGAGCGACGACGGAGGGGGCAGCCGGTGACCGACGGATCCGAGGCGACCGCTCACGAGCGCAAGCCGGACTTCCCGTATCCGTACAACCAGGATCTGACGGGCATCGTCACGCGCGTCAAGGGCATCAAGGAGTCGACCCGCGCGGCGCTGGTCAACTCGCCGAAGGTGGCGTCCTATCTCAAGGCGGGCGCCAACCTCGTCGAACAGAACCTCGGCGCCTGGGACTGGACGATGGCGACGAGCGACAAGCAGTACTGGTCGGGGCTGCGCTTCCTGACCGAGCGCGCGCTGTCACGGGAGATGGAGCAGCTCGAGCCGCCGTTCCTGCGGCAGCGCGGGCTGGGACCCTATCGGGCGACCTGGGCCAGTCACGACGACTACCTGAACGACCTGCTCACGTTCCTGTTCCACGCGATGAACTACGACCCGCAGTACAACGCGAGCCTGGAGACCCGCGGCTGGCTCGACGACGAGGAAAGCTTCGTCGACGCGATCGACCGGGCGACCTATGCGGAGCTGCAGGCCATCTGCCGGATGCCGCTCTTCCGGCTGCAGCTCATCATGGTCGCGACGGCCGACCGCAACGACGGCATCCACACGGTGATCGCGAACAGCTACGAGGGTGCGCTGGGACCCTGGAAGAAGATCTACGAATCCACGTTCGCCTCGCGGGGATTCCAGCTGCGGCCCGGAGTGACCCTCGACCAGCTCGCCATGATGCTGGCCGCGGTGACCGAGGGCTTCGCCGTCCACCACCTGGGTGACCCGAACGCGGGGATCGCCGGGGACGAGGATCGCGGCAATCTGCTCGGGATGGCGGTGCTGGGGATTCTCAACAGCTATCTCGAGCCGGTGGCCGAGCGTGACGGGCAGTCGTTGCGCGATCGGTTCCGGGAGGCGGCTGAGCACGCTCGCAAGCGATGAGCGTCGGCTTCTTCGGCCGGCGTTTCGGTTGGCGCGCGTTTGGTTGGCGCGCGTTCGCTCGGCCGGTCTTTTGGCTGGCGCGCGTTCGGCTGGCGCGCGTTTGGCTGGTGCGCGTTTGGCTGGTGCGCGTTTGGCTGGTGCGCGTTTGGCCGGTGCGCGTTTGGCCGGCCGGCGTTTTGGTCAGCCGAGGGCCAGGCGGAGGAGGGCGGTTGTGACGACGCCGGCGACGACGGCCAGGAGCATCGGCGCCCGGAGGAGGTAGGCGGCGACCGCGGCGGCCAGTCCCGCCAGGACGGTGGCGTCGAAGTCGGCCCAGCGGCGGCCGAGGACCTCGACGACCACGAGCGCGGCCAGCAGAGTGGGCGCGAGCAGGGCGAGGATGCCCGTGCTCCACTTCGGGAGCTCGCGCTCGCCCAGGGCGGCCGGGCCGATGCCCTTGATCAGGAAGCTACCGGCCGCGACGGCCGCGATGGCGATCCAGAGGCTCATGATTGATCGCTCGCTTTCCAGGGGCTCATGAGCGATCGCTCGCTTCTCGGGGGGCTCATGACTGATCGCTCGCTTCCCGAAGGCTCATGATTGATCGCTCGTTTCGCTCAGAGGACGGGCGCGCAGTCCGAGCAGGGCGCCGACCGTCGCGGCGAGCAGGGCGACGCCGGCGGGTGCCCACCAGAGGAGCAGGGCGGCGACGCCGGCGCCCACCGCGGCGGACAGGTAGCCGGAGCGGGCCGACCGGAGCTCACCGATCAGGAGCAGGACGAAGAAGGCGGGGAAGGCCACATCGAGCCCGAGGTCGTGCACGAGATCGCCGGGCGGCGCGGCGAAGGCGCCGATCGCCGTGCCCGCCACCCACGCCGGCCACTGGGGCACCGTGGCGCCGAAGAGCCGGTAGCGGTCGAAGCGGCCGTGACCGGTGTGCGCGGCGACGAAGGAGGCGTCCACCACGGCCTGGCCCTGGAGCGCACGGCGCATCCGGCCGCCGGTGAGGCTCGGGCCGAGGGCCAGGCCCATGGGCAGGAAGCGGCCGTTGATCAGCAGGGCGGCCGCGATCGCGGGCAGCGTCGCGCCGCCGCCGGCCAGGGCCGCGAGCAGCGCGAACTGGGCCGAGCCGGAGAAGATCACCACCGAGGCGACGATCGTGGCGGGCACGCTCCAGCCCTGCTCCTGCGCCGCGGCGCCGAAGGTCAGGGCCAGGACGAAGCTCGCTGCCGCCAGGCCGGTCCCGACCCGGACGCCGTCGAGGAAGCGGCGGCGGGGGGACGGCTCCGCTTGCACGTCTCGCTCATGTCGCACAGGGATCACATGCGCGTTTGGACGCTGTCTGCACGTGTTCGTCATACCGCACAGGCAGCGCACGCGCACGGCGGGCGCGTGCGCGGCTCGGTCGGGGACCGGGACCGCGCAGGCAGCACACGCGCACGGCGAGCCCGTCGCGGCTCGGTCGCGGGCCGGGACCGCGCAGGCAGCATGCGCGCACGGCGGGCGCGTGCGCGGCTCGGTCGGCGGCCGCGAACACGCAGGCAGCGCACGCGCGCGGCGAATACGTCGCGGCTCAGTCGGAGGTCGCGACCGCGCAGGCCACGCATGCGCACGGTGAGCCCGTCGCGGCCCAGTCGGGGGCCAGGACGGCCATGACGGTCGCGTCGACCCGGCCGTCCGGGGTGCGGAGGGCGTCGCGGAGCGTTCCTTCCGCCACGAAGCCGGCCTTCTCGTAGACGTGGCGGGCGCGCGGGTTGAACGCGTAGACCCACAGGGAGATGCGGTGGAGGCCGAGGTGCTGGAAGGCGTACGCGAGGAGCAGCCGGACCGCCTCCGTGCCGAGGCCGCGGTCCCGGCCGTCCGGTCCGATCAGGATGCGGAAGTTGCACGACTGGTTGGGGCGGTCGAGCTCGTTGAGGACGACCTCGCCGACCCACGCGCCGGTCGCCCGGTCGACGACGGCGAGGTCGAGGCGGTCGTCCTGTTCGTGACGGGTGCTGTACCAGTCGCGGAGCCGGTGCTCGTCGAACTCGGCCACGGGGCTGCCGGTCAGGCGCACGACCTCCGGGTCCTGCAACGCCCGGACGATCGCCGGATGGTCGCCGGGCGCGAAGGGGCGTAGCGAAACGCGCAATCCGTTCAGTGTCGGTTTGATCGCGGAGCTCACCGCGTCACGGTAGGCGACAACTCCCCGGCGACGGGATCCATTTTCGGCAGCCGAGGCCGCACCGGGCGTGAGGTCGTCGGGTGCGAGGCCGCCGGGCCTGAGGTCGTCGGGTGCGAGGCCGCCGGCTGAAGGGTCACCGGCGAGGGCCCGCCGGGCTGAAGGCCGCCGGCTGAGGGGCCGCCGGCTGAATGGTCACCGGCGCGGGCCTGCCGGGCTGAAGGCCGCCGACTGAGGGGCCGCCTGGTGCGGCGCCGGGTGAGCAGCCGCCGGGCGAGAGACAGGGCGGGCCGGCGCCGGCTGAGGGGCGGGACGCGCGGACGGGCGCGACAGCACGAGCCGCCCCGTGCGCACGGCCACCACGGCCCAGGCGGCGACCAGGGCCGCGTACAGCAGCAGGGAAAGGACCGTGAGCAGCGGCGAGCCGGACCGGACCGCCAGGCCGCTCGCCCCCGTCACCACCGTGCCCACCGGGAACGTGAAGCTCCACCACGTCAGCGAGAAGGGCAGCCCGGCCCGCGCGGTCCGCACGGTCACCGCGGCGGCCAGCGCCGCCCAGAACAAAGCGAAACCCAGCACGGGTACGCCATAGAGCAGCGCGAAGACCTGCGCCCCGGTGGCGTAGGGATCGGGCAGGACGCCGGGCGCCGCCTTGCCGAGCAGGTGGAACGCGGTGACCGACTGGCCGAGCGGTCCCAGCACGATCCACAGTGTCGGGACGGTGGCCGCCGGGCCGACCCGGTGGCGGATCAGGCGCGCCCAGATCTGGGTGAGCACCACGAACGCCGCGATCAGGCTCACGCCGGCCAATGCGTAGCACGCCAGCAGCAGGTCCCGGCCGTCCGGCACGTGCGGCACCAGCAGCGCGCCCGTGGCCGCGGAGACCATCGGCGGCACGACGGGCATGAGCCAGCCGCCGAACGCGTCGCCGCCGGTCGCGGGGCGGTGGACCATCATCCGGTACGGGACGGCGACGGCGACGATCAGGCCGGCGACCGTGCCGGCGGTCCAGAGGACGAGGTCGACGGCTACGGCGGCGGGCGTGCCGATCCAGTCCCGGCCGAGCAGCAGCGTGCCGGCGCCGACCGTGAGCAGGGCCATCGGCGGCGCGCCCCAGAAGTGCAGCAGCACCGGGTCGTCGCGGTGTCCCAGGCCGCGCCGGACGGAGGCGACCACGACCGCCACGAGCACGATCGCGGCCAGCGCCCACACCACCGTGGCGACCGGCCGGAGCCCGGGCACCGTCACGGGCAGGGACGCGGCGGCGGTGGCCACGATGCCCGTGCCCATGACGGAGGCGTACCAGTTCGGCGTGATCATGGATCCAGGCTCGCCCCCACCGGCGTGATCCGGTAGGCGGTGATCACCGCTGAGGTCATAAGCTGGCGTTATGCCTCTGCCCCCGTTGGTCGCCGACCTGACCGGCTTCGACCTGCTGCTCAGCGTCGCCCGGCTCGGCAGCGTGGGCCGCGCCGCCACCGAGCACCGCGTCTCCCAGCCGGCTGCGAGCGCCAAGCTGCGCGAGCTGGAGCGGCGCCTCGGGCTGACCCTGCTGCACCGTACGCCCAGGGGGTCGACCCTGACCGGGACCGGCGCGCTGGTCGCCGACTGGGCCCGCACCGCCGTCGACGCCGCGGACGCCCTCGCCACCGGCGTCGCCGCCCTGCGCGTCACCCACGAGAGCCGTCTCGCCGTGGCCGCCAGCCAGACCGTCGCCGAGTATCTCCTGCCCCCGTGGCTCGTGGCCCTCCGTGCCGCCCACCCCGGCCTGACCGTCACCCTCCAGGCCGCCAACTCCGCCGACGTGGCCGCCGCGGTGCTCGCCGGGCGGGTCGAGCTGGGTTTCGTCGAGGGTCCCGACCAGCCCGCCGGCCTGCACGCGGAGACCGTCGCCACGGACCGGCTCGCCGTGGTGGTCGCCCCGGGTCACCCCTGGGCCCGGCGCCGCTCGGTGGCGGCGGCCGAGCTGGCCGCCACGCCGCTCGTGTCGCGGGAGGCCGGGTCGGGGACGCGCCGGGCGTACGAGGAGGCTCTGGGGTTGGCGCAGGCCGCACCCCTGCTGGAGCTGTCGTCGACGACGGCGATCAAGCACGCGGTGGCGGCCGGGTCGGGGGCGGCGGTGCTGAGTTCGCTCGCGGTGACGGCCGAGCTGGCGGCGGGGACGCTGGTCGCCGTGCCGACGGGGGTGGCGTTGCAGCGGCGGCTGCGCGCGGTGTGGAAGGCGGGCGATCAGCTCACCGGCCCGGCGCGGGACCTCTACGCGATCGCCCGCCGTCACCGATAGGTCGAAGGATCCACCAGGGCCATGAGCGGGATCCGGCGCGACGTCTTCGTCTGGTACTCGGCGAAGTTCGGCATCGCCGCGGTGACCCGGGCCCAGGTCTGCTCGTAGTCGTCGCCGAGGATCTCGACGGCCTTGACCGAGCGGCTCTCGGCCCCGACCTCGATCGTCGCCTCGGGGCGGGCCTTGAGGTTGTGGTACCAGGCCGGATTGTCCGGGGCGCCGCCCTTGGAGGCCACGACGACCAGGCGCTCGCCGTCGTCGAAGTAGGCGAGGGGACTCACCCGCTCGGCTCCGCTGCGGGCGCCGACGTGGTGCAGCAGCAGGAGCCGGTCGCCGAAGTGCGCGACGCCCTTGCCGCCCTTGGCCCGGAACTCGTCGATGATCTGCGCGTTGAAGTCGCGGTAGGGGCTGCTCACATGGTCATCCTAGGTGGCGCGGCGCTCGAGGAACTCGTAGACGTCCTGGGCATCCACGCCCGGGAAGGTGCCCGGGGGCAGGGCGGCCAGCAGGTGGGAGTGCACCCGGGCGCTCGGCCAGCTCTGGCCCGACCAGCGGTCCACCAGGCCGGCCGGCGGGCGGCGGCAGCAGGACGGGTCGGGGCAGCGGGAGACCGTACGCCGGGTGGTGTCGCCGCCGCGGAACCAGCGGGCGTGCTCGTACGGGGTGCCGACCGTCACGGAGAACTCGCCCGAGCGGGTCGACTCGACGTGGACCGTGCACCAGTACGTCCCGCCGACGGTGTCGGTGAACTGGTAGAAGGACGAGTACGGGTCGGTGGCCTGGAAGACGGTGCGGGAGGCCCAGTGGCGGCAGACCGGCTGGCCCTCGATCGCGCCGGTGACGTCGGCCGGGAAGCGGACGTTGTCGTTCTCGTACGCCTTGTATACCGTCCCGCTCTCGTGGACCCGGACGAAGTGGACCGGGATCCCGAAGTGGTGGGTCGCCAGGTTGGTGAAGCGGTGGGCGGCGGTCTCGTAGGAGACGCCGAAGGCGTCGCGCAGGTCGTCGATGGCGAGGGCACGGTCGGCGCGGGCGGCCCGCAGGAACTGCACGGCGAACTTCTCGGGCATGAGCAGCGCCGCGGCGAAATAGTTGGCCTCGACCCGCTGGCGCAGGAAGTCGCCGTAGTCGGCCGGGTCGTTGTGGCCCAGCACGAAGTGGCCGAGCGTCTGCAGGACGACCGCGCGCGGGTCGTGGCCCTTGTTGCTGGCCACCTGGGGCAGATAGATCCGGTTGTGGCGCAGGTCCGTGACCGAGCGGGTGGATCCCGGCAGGTCCGGCACGTAGTGCAGCGTGAAGCCCAGGTGCGCCGCGATGTCGAGGATGCCGCGCTGCGACAGCGGGCCGGTCGTGTGCTTAACCGACTGCAGCACCGTCGCCGCCGCCTGCTCGATGTCGGCGAAGTAGTTGTCGCGTTCGCGCATCTGCTCGCGCAACTGCTGGTTGGCCCGGCGGGCGACCTCCGGCGTCGCGCTCTGCTCGCGCAGCAGGCGGCCGAGCTCGCGGTGCAGCCCGATCAATGACTCCAACGCGTCCGACGGCAGCCGCCGTCCGGGCCGCACGACCGGCAGGCCCAGCGCCGCGTAGGCGGGTTCCCGCTGGAAATGGGCCAGGTCGATCTCCAGCTTGGCGCGCCGGCTCGGCGCTTCCGGGCGCAGAAGATCTTGCATTTGTACGCCCAGAGCCCCCGCAATCGCCTGCAGCACGCCGATCTTCGGCTCCCGCTTGCCGTTCTCGATCAGCGACAGCTGCGACGGCGCCCGGCCGACCACGGCACTGAGCTGCTCCAACGTCATGTTCTTGGCGCGCCGCAGATGCCGCAGCCGCTGGCCGAGGGTCACGAGGTCGACGTCGGGGGAAGCCGTCATGCCTTTTGACGCTAACAGAAGAACGTCGATTCTTCTGCTCACAAATGCCTTCAGCGCACCCGGGCCGACCAGCGAACGTGAAGCCAGGCAACGCACGCAACGGAAGGCGGGACGATGACTGATCAGCTGACCGACGTCAGGGGCGGTACCGCCGCGGACCTCACCCGAGCCTGGGCCGGCGATCCCCGATGGCTGGGCGTCACGCGCGACTACACGGCGGCCGACGTCGTGCGGCTGCGCGGGACCCTGCAGGAGCGGCACACCCTCGCCGAGCGGGGCGCCCGCCGGCTCTGGGAGCTGCTGCACGACACCGACTACGTCAACGCCCTCGGCGCGCTGACCGGCAACCAGGCCGTGCAGCAGGTCCGCGCCGGGCTCAAGGCGATCTACCTCTCCGGCTGGCAGGTCGCCGCGGATGCGAACCTGTCCGGCCAGACCTATCCGGACCAGAGTTTGTATCCCGCCAACTCGGTTCCCGCCGTGGTGCGCCGGATCAACAACGCGCTGCTGCGCGCCGACCAGATCGACACGGCCGCCGGACGGTACGAGCGGGACTGGTTCGCCCCGATCGTGGCCGACGCGGAGGCGGGGTTCGGCGGGCCGCTCAACGCGTACGAGCTGATGCGGGCCATGATCGCCGCCGGCGCCGCGGGGGTGCACTGGGAGGACCAGCTGGCCAGCGAGAAGAAGTGCGGTCACCTGGGCGGCAAGGTGCTCGTGCCGACCGGTCAGCACATCCGCACGCTCAACGCCGCCCGGCTGGCCGCGGACGTGTCCGGCGTGCCGAGCATCGTCATCGCCCGCACCGACGCGCTGGCCGCCGACCTGCTCACCACGGACGTCGACGAGCGGGACCGGCCGTTCCTGACCGGCGAGCGGACGGCCGAGGGGTTCTTCCGCGTGCGCAGCGGACCTTCCGCGGCGATCGCGCGCGGGGTCGCGTACGCGGAGTATGCGGATCTGCTCTGGGTGGAGACAGGAACGCCGGATCTGGATTTCGCGCGCTCGTTCGCGGATGCGATCCACCGGGAGCATCCGGACAAGCTGCTCGCCTACAACTGCTCGCCGTCGTTCAACTGGCGGCGCAACCTGGACGACGCCACGATCGCCCGGTTCCAGAAAGAACTCGGCGCGATGGGATACAAGTTCCAGTTCGTGACGCTGGCCGGCTTCCACGCGCTCAACCATTCGATGTTCGAGCTGGCCCGGGGGTACGCGACCGACGGCATGAGCGCCTACGTCAAGTTGCAGGAGGCGGAGTTCGCCGCCGAGAGCGACGGCTACACGGCGACCCGGCATCAGGCCGAGGTCGGCACCGGCTACTTCGACGCGGTGTCCACGGCCCTCAATCCGCACAGCTCGACCACCGCCCTCACGGGCTCGACCGAGGCGGAGCAGTTCTGATGGAACCCGTGACCGTGGCCCCCTCGGACTACGACGACATCCTGACGCCTGAGGCCATCGGCTTCATCGTGGCCCTGGACCGCGAGTTCGGGGCCCGGCGCGTGCAGCTGCTCGACCGCCGCCGGCGCCGCCGCACCACCCGAACGTCAGAAATGGACTTCCTCCCGGAGACCGCACACATCCGCAACGACACGTCGTGGACGGTGGCTCCGCCCGCCGAGGACCTGATGGACCGGCGCGTCGAGATCACCGGCCCGCCCGAGCGCAAGATGACGATCAACGCGCTCAACTCGGGCGCCAAGGTCTGGATGGCCGACTTCGAGGACGCGACCGCGCCGACGTGGGACAACATCCTCAGCGGCCAGCGGAACCTGCGCGACGCGCTGGACGGCACGCTCGGCTTCACAGCGGCGGACGGCCGGGAGTACGAGGTCGGCACCACCCTACCGACGATCATGGTGCGGCCGCGGGGCTGGCACCTGCCCGAGTGTCACGTGCGCATCGGCGGGCGGGCGGTGTCGGCGTCGCTGGTCGACTTCGGCCTGTACCTGTTCCACTGCGGACAACGGCAGATCGAGCGGGGGAGCGGGCCGTACTTCTATCTGCCGAAGCTGGAGAGCCATCTCGAGGCGCGGCTCTGGAACGACGTGTTCGTCAGCGCCCAGCGCCTGCTCGGGATCCCGCGCGGGACGATCCGGGCGACGGTCCTCGTCGAGACGCTGCCCGCGGCCTTCGAGATGGAGGAGATCCTCTGGGAGCTGCGCGAGCACTCCGCGGGGCTGAACGCCGGCCGCTGGGACTACCTGTTCAGCATGATCAAGAACCGGCCGGACGTGGTGCTGCCCGAACGGTCACAGCTGACGATGACCGCGCCGTTCATGCGGGCGTACACGGAACTGCTCGTGCGGACCGCGCACCGCCGCGGCGCCCACGCGATCGGCGGCATGGCCGCCGTGATCCCCAGCCGGGATCCCGTGGCGGGCCGCCGGGCTCTCCACCAGGTCCGCCAGGACAAACGGCGCGAGGTCGGCGACGGCTTCGACGGCAGCTGGGTGGCGCACCCCGCGCTGGTCGAGACCTGCCGCGAGGTGTTCGACCAGTGGCTCGGCTTCGAGCCGAACCAGATCGTCCGGCAGCGCGAGGACGTCCGGGTGACCGCGGCGGACCTGCTCGACGTGCGGCCGGGCGGGGTCGAGGTCACCGAGGTCGCCCTGCGCACCAGCGCGAGCGTGGCCCTCCGGTACGTCGCGGCGTGGCTGGGCGGCCGCGGTGCGGTGGCCCTCGGGGGACTCATGGAGGACGCGGCGACCGCCGAGATCTGCCGCACCCAGCTGTGGCAGTGGATCCACCGCGGGACGCCGACCGACTACGGCGTCCCGGTGACCGCCGGTCTCGTGCACCGGATGCTGCGCGAGGAGCTGGACGTCCTCGCGGAGACCGGCGCGCTCGACGAGGAGTCCGCGCGCTGCTTCGGCCAGGCCCGGACGCTGCTGTCCGTGCTGCTCACCGAGCGGGTCTGCCCCGAGTTCCTCACGTTGCCCGCCTACCTGCGGCACATGACCGGATCGAAGCCCGCGGAAAGCCCGGTGATCGCGGCCTGACCTGCGATGATCTTGCGGCCCGGCGGTGGTGCACCGCCGGGCCGTGACCGTTTCGGCGGCGCCCGTGCCCGGCTCGGCGGGGCGGGGAAAAGATCTTGGAACGACCGGCGCTGACAGGTGCGATGCTGGGGCGGTCACAGCTCCGCAACCAGGAGGTCACACCGATGTCACCGCTGAACGACCGCACCCTCGCCGCCCTCGCCGGGGGCGTGACCGTCCCGGCGTACGACCGGGGGCAGTTGCGGACGGGGATCGTGCACTTCGGCGTCGGCGGGTTCCATCGCGCCCACGAGGCCATGTACCTCGACCGCCTGATGAGCGAGGGCAAGGCGCTGGACTGGGCGATCTGCGGGGTGGGCGTGATGCCGGCCGACGCGCGCATGCGGGACGCGCTGACCGCCCAGGACGGGCTCTACACGCTGGTCGTCAAGGCGCCCGACGGCACGTGGACGCCGCAGGTGATCGGCTCGATCAAGGAGTACCTCTACGCCCCGGACGACCCCGAGGCCGTCATCGAGAAGATGGCATCCGAGGAGGTGCGGATCGTATCCCTGACGGTCACCGAGGGCGGCTACAACTTCAACGCCGTCACGGGCGACTTCGTCGCGGACAACCCTGACATCGCGTACGACCTGACCGCCGGGAACGCGCCGAGGACGCACTTCGGGCTCATCACCGAGGCCCTCGCCCGCCGCCGTGACCGGGGCCTGCCGCCCTTCACGATCATGAGTTGCGACAACATCCAGGGCAACGGGCATGTGGCCCGGCGCGGGTTCGTCGCCTTCGCCACGCTCCGGGATCCGGACCTGGGCAAGTGGGTCGAGGAGCACGTCGCCTTCCCCAACAGCATGGTCGACCGGATCACCCCCGTCACCACCGACGAGGACCGCGCCCACGTCAAGGAGCGCTTCGGCATCGACGACGCCTGGCCGGTCGTGTGCGAGCCGTTCACCCAGTGGGCGCTCGAGGACGCGTTCCCGCTCGGGCGGCCGCCCTTCGAGGACGCCGGCGTGCAGGTCGTGCCCGAGGTCGAGCCCTACGAGCTGATGAAGCTGCGCCTGCTCAACGCGAGCCACCAAGCGCTGTGCTACTTCGCCTACCTGTCCGGCTACCGGCTGGTCCACGACGCCGCGCAGGATCCGCTGTTCGCGGACTTCCTCCTCGCGTACATGGATCGCGAAGCCACCCCGACGCTCGCACCCGTGCCCGGGGTGGATCTGACCGCCTACAAGCACCAGCTGATCGAGCGCTTCTCCAACGCCCAGGTACGCGACACCGTGGCCCGCCTGTGCGCGGAAAGCTCGGATCGGATCCCGAAGTGGCTGCTCCCGGTCATCCGCTGGAACCTGGAGAACGGCGGCGAGATCGTGCGCGCCACGGCCGTGGTCGCCTCGTGGGCCCGTTACGCCGAGGGCACCGACGAGCAGGGGCACCCGATCGAGGTCGTCGACCGGCTGCGCGACTCGCTCGTGCCGCTCGCCCGGTCGCAGCGTGAGGATCCACTCGCGTTCGTCCGCAACCGCGAACTCTTCGGGGATCTGAGCGACAACGAGCGTTTCGTCTCCACGTACAAGACGGTGCTCGCCTCGCTGCACAGCAAGGGCGCCCGCGCGACCCTCGAGGACCTGGCGGCCGACGCCTAGCGTTTCTTGCGGACGGGCCCGCCCCGGCCGGGATCGCCGCGACTGCGGCCGGGCCCGTTCGGGGCGGGCGTCGCGCTGCCCGCCTCCTGTCGCCGCGGCCGGCGCGCGGCCACGCTATATCGAAAAACTTCGTTGCGTCTCTTTACTGTTAATAAGGTTTATCTTATTTTGGGCGTACGGCCCGCGGAACATCCCCCATCGGCTCCGCGGACCCGTCCCGGGCGGGCCGGGTTCCCCCAGCCCGGCCTGCCGTCCCCCTCTCCCCCCAGGAGTGGCACATGCGACGCCGTATCGCTCTTCCCCTGCTCAGCGCCGCCGCGATCACCGGATCCCTGTTCGTCGCCGTCGCGCCGGCGTCGGCCCACGGCTACATCTCGTCGCCGCCCAGCCGCCAGGCGAACTGCGCCAGCGGCGCGGTGTCCAACTGCGGCGACATTGTGTACGAACCGCAGAGTGTCGAGGCCCCGAAGGGCTCGATGCAATGCAACGGCGGCGGCAGCCGGTTCGCCGTCCTCAACGACACCAGCCGCGCCTGGCCCGCCGCCTCGGTCGGGCAGACGGTCACCTTCAACTGGGTGCTGACCGCCCGG
Organism: Symbioplanes lichenis; assembly: GCF_030709675.1. GTDB lineage: Bacteria > Actinomycetota > Actinomycetes > Mycobacteriales > Micromonosporaceae > Actinoplanes > Actinoplanes lichenis. The sequence goes on along the minus strand of NZ_JAUZQD010000017.1, from coordinate 88,622 downwards.
CACTCCACCTCCACGTGGGAGTACTTCATCGGCAACACGCGGCTCGCGTCGTTCAACGACGGCGGCGCCCAGCCCGGCGCCACGAAGTCGCACACCGTGAGCATGGGCGGCTTCACCGGCCGGCAGACCGTGCTCGCCCGCTGGAACATCGCCGACACGGTCAACGCCTTCTACGCCTGCGTCGACCTGAACATCGGCGGTGGCGGCGGCACGCCCCCGCCCACGACGCCGCCTCCGACCACGCCGCCCCCGACCACGCCCCCGCCCACCACGCCGCCGCCGGCGACCGGGGGCACCTGGGCCGCGGGCACCGCGTACGTGCCGGGGAGCACCGTCACGTACGGCGGGGTCACGTACCGGTGCCGGCAGGCGCACACCGCGCTGGCCGGGTGGGAGCCGCCGAACGTGCCGGCGCTGTGGGAACGCGCCTGATCGTCGCGCTGCTCCTGGTGCTGGCCGGGTGCGGTCGGCCCGCGGCTCCGGTATCCAACGCGACCGACGTGATGTACCTGCAGATGGCCCTGGAGTACGCGCGCCAGGGTCAGCAGGTCGTCACGCCGGCCGCGGACCGGGCGGCCGACCCGGGGGTACGCGCGATCGCCGGGGAGCTTCGTGATCAATGGTCCGCCGACGCCGGGACGATGGAACGGTGGCTGCTCGGCTGGGAGCAGCCCCTGGTGGCGGCCTCGCACGTGGGCCACGGCGACGTGCACTCGCTGCGCGCTTCGGACATCGCGGAGCTGACGGCGGCGCGGGGTGCGGATTTCGACCGTACGGCCGTCAGCTTGCTGCTCGGGCACCTGCACAACTGCGTCGAGGTGGCGCGGATGGAAGCGACCGGCGGCACGTACCCGCCCGCCAAGGCTCTCGCCGAGCAGTCCGTGACCGCGTACCAGTCGACGATCCAGCGCCTCCTGGCGCTCGCGGCTGCGGGTTGAAGCTTCAAACTCACAGTACGATGTCAGCGTGAGCGCCGAACCCGCCGACCCGCCCCGCTGGCTGACCACCGCCGAACTCTCGGCCTGGCTGCCCGTGGGTGGCCTGCTCCTGCGCCTGCCCGCCGCCCTCGACGCGCAGATGCAGCGTGACTCGGGGCTCAGCCACTTCGAGTACCTCGTCCTGGCCAACCTCTCCGAGGCGCCGGACCGCACCCGCCGGATGAGCGCCCTCGCCGCGCTGGCCAACGGCTCGCTCTCCCGGCTCTCCCACGTGGTCAAGCGGCTCGAGGGCAAGGGCTGGGTCGAGCGCCGCGCGTGCCCGGACGACGGCCGCTACACGAACGCGGTGCTCACCGACGCGGGCTGGGAGAAGGTGCTGGACAGCGCCCCCGGGCACGTCGAGGCGGTACGGACGCTCGTGCTCGACGCCCTGTCGCCGGAGGAGTTCGCCCGGTTCGGCGACATGGCCCGGCGCATCCTGGCCCGCCTGGACTCCGCGGACCTGGGTTGACGCCGGGGCTTTTGATTGCGCCCACTGCCCGGTTGCACCGCTCGTGGCTCGCCGCGCGCGACGACTGGGGGAGGGGCGTGCACCAGCCGGGGTCGGGGCTCTTCCGCTCCGACGACGTCGACAGCCCGGACGGCTTCGCCGCGTGGGTGCGCCGGCTGCTGCGGTCGTCCGACCCCGGGATTCCGCCGGCGCCGGGGTGGGTCCATTGCACGTACTGGTGGATCGCGGCCGGGGACGAGGTGCTGGGGAGCATCGCGCTGCGGCACACCTTGACCGATGAGCTGCTGGAGGTCGGGGGACATGTCGGGTACGGGGTGCGGCCGGCGGCGCGGGGGCGGGGGCTTGCGGCGCGGGCGGTGGCGGGGGTGCTGCCGTACGCGGGGCGGTTGGGTCTTGATCGGGTGCTGATCACGTGTGACGAGGACAATGTCCCGTCCCGCCGCACGATTGAGCGGTGCGGCGGGGTGCTGGAAGATGTTCGGGCGATTCGGGGTCACGGGCCGGTGCGGCGGTATTGGGTCAAGGTGCCTGTGTCTTGACGCTTCGGCGTTTCCGGCTCGGCGTTACTCGGCTCGGCGCTTCCGGTCCTTCTGGTTCGGCGCTTGCGGTGCCGCGCTTCTGCTCCGGGGCTTCTGGTTCGGCGTTCCGGGTTCGGCGCTTTCACGTCACGGGCTGAACGCTTTGACGGTGCGGCCGTTCGTCACGTAGAGGCGGCCGCCGGCGGCGACGACGTGGTCGGTGGCGGAGCCGAAGGTGCGGACGGTGACTCCGGTGGTGGGGGCGAGGACGAGGAGTGATCGGCGGCTGGTCACGTACAGCAGGCCGCCGGCGCGCACCGGATGGCTGGGCGTCCGCAGCGCCCGCGTCCACAGCAACCGCCCCCGCGCGGCGTCGTAGACATTGACCCGCCCGGCGGACGCGACGAACACCCGCCGCCCGTCCGTGGCCAGCTCCCCGGTCTCACCCCGCACCGTCCACACTGTCCGCCCGGTGTCCTGATCGAGCGCGCGCAGCCCGGCCTTTCCGGTCGCATACCACTGCCGCCGTACGGGATCCGCGGCGCTGACCTCGTACCGGATCCCGGTGCTCCACCGCCCCCGCCCGCTCGCCGCCTCCGCCACACTGGTCAGCTCCCGCGACGTCGAACTGAGCAGCACGAGCCCGTCCCGGCTCGCCGCCGGCCCCGCGAGCACCACCCCACTCCGGCTCCACATGCGCTGCCCATCACTCAACCGCCACCCCGCCACCTGGTACGCCTCGTCGCCCACGCACATGTCGCAATGCCCGGACGTGACAACGGTCGGCCCGGAAACGACGAAAAGATCTGTCGTGTACGCCCACAAGCTGTCCCACCGAAGCGCCCCGGTCCGCGCATCAAGCGCAATGACGTTGCTGTCATCACCGCTCGGCGACGAACACGCGACATCGGACACGACAACGGTGTCCCCGGCCATCGCCAGCCCCGTGGCCTCGAGCTGCCCGACCTGCGAACTCCACAACTGCGCCCCGGTCCGAGTGTCGAAAGCGGCAACCTGATTCCCGGACGGCTCCAGCACCACCATCCGCCCCCCGGCCACAATCGGAGCAACCGGCGCCAGCGGACACCCGTCCCCAGCCCCCCGCGGCGTCACCGCCCACCTCGTCCGAAGCCGCCGAACACTGTCCGAGTTGATGACCGACTCACCTGGGTTGTAAAAGGTGTGCCCCGCCCCGTACCCGTCCTGCCCCCACCTCTCCACCAACCCAGCGGCCCGACCCCCATCAAGTCCCCGCCCGCGCGTCACGCCGAGTTCGCTCCCGCGCATTGCGTAGTGCCCACTTTCGCGCGTTGCGTCATGCGCACTTTCGCGCGTTGCGTCATGCGCACTTGCGCGCGTTGCGTAGTGCTCACTTTCGCGCGTTGCGTCATGCGCACTTGCGCGCGTTGCGTCATGCGCACTTGCGCGCGTCGCATCGAGCCTCAGCGGGCGGGTCGTGTCGAGCTCGTTCGCGCGCGATGCGTCGCGCCCACTTGCTCGCTTTTCGCTGTGTCCCTCCACACCTGAGCGCGTTCGGCTGTGTCTTCCGATGCCTGCGCGCGTTCCGCTGTGCCCGTCCGCGCGTGTGCTCGTTTCGCCTCGGGCATGGTCGTGCGTGAGCGTTTCGTCCAGCGCGTTTGCGCGCGACTCCCCGGCGGCGCGGGTCATCGCTTCCGCACTCGCGCGTGCTCCGTCGTGCGCCTGTGCGCGAATGCCGGCGGCGATGCGCGTTTCGGCGTTCGCGGGCGCACGTGTTCCGCCATGCGGTTGCGCGAACGATCGCGCGCTCATGGGCGCCTGCGCGTTCGGCGCCATGGCGGGAGCGAGCAGAATCAGCGCGGCCATCGCGAGGCCGCTTCGTGTGAGGTGCATGGCGCGATCGTCAGGTGCCGCGCGCCCGCCGGGGTCGCTTCGCGGGACATTCCCCCTGCCGTGGGGTCGCGCCGAGGCCAGAGCCGGAGCCGGGGCCAAAGCGGAGGTGCGGTGAGCGGCGCACGTCGGCGGCACGGCGGCACGGCGCGGCACGGCGCGGCAGGGCACCGCACGGCGCGGCAGGGCGCGGCGCCGCACGGCACGGCGCGGCGCCGCACGGCACGGCGCGGCGCGGCGCCGCACGGCGCGGCACGGCGCGGCACGGCGCGGCACTGCACGGCGCGGCACTGCACGGCGCGGCACCGCACGGCGCGGCACCGCACGGCGGGGCGGGGCGGGGCGGGGCGGGGCGGGGCGGCCGCATGGTGGAGCGGCGGGCAGACTTGCGGCATGGCGGAGGCGGAGCGGGGCGAGGTCTGGTGGTCGACGGCGGACGAGATGTGGCCGGTGGTGCTGGTCTCGGGATCCGCGGCGGGCGAGTTTCTGGCCATGCAGCTCGTTGCGGCGGCCACGGAGGAGCAGAAACGTGGGTCCGTGCTGTTGACTCCGGAAGAGGCGGCCCACGTTGAGGCGGCCCGCGCAGAAGCGGCTGGCGTTGAGGCGGCCCATGCAGAGGCGGCCCATGCTGGGGCGACCCATGCTGAGGCGGATGCGGGTCCTGGCCGTGTCAGGGGAGATGCGCGGCCGGCCAGAGCCGGGGAACATACGGCTCCGGTGGGTGTCGAGGTGCCGGTCGGGTTCGAGGGCGGGGCCGGCGTGGTGCGGGTGGCGTTGCCGACTTCGGAACGGATCTTCTGCACGTGGCAGATCACCCTCACCGCCGGCGACCTGACTCGGCGGGCCGGCGTGGTGGCGGACGAGACGATGAGGCGGCTCGAGCTGGCGCTGCGGCTGGCCGGGATTCTTCCGGCGGTTTGATTGGGGGCTGCGGCCGGCCGGCAACTTGCCCGCGGCGGTAGCGAGGCTGCGGTTGGTCGGGAAGGTGCGGCGGCGTGAGTGGGGGTGCAGCTGGTAGAGGAGGTTGCGGCGGTCAGAAGACTCGGATGACGACGGCTGTTGCGTTGTCGGCGCCGGTGGGGAGGGTGGCGGCGAGGAGGGCTTCGGTGGCTGGGGCGGGGTCTTCGGTGAGGAGTTCGGCCAGGCGCTCGTAGGGCACCTGGTCGGCGATGCCGTCCGTACACAGCAGATAGGTGTCGCCGGGGCGGAGGGTCGCGGCGAGGATGTCCGGTTCCGGGGCGCGCGAGTGGCCGGCATAGCGGGTGAGCTGGTAGCGCGCCCGGTGGCCCTGGGGCGAGTCGGGGGTGAACCAGCCGTTCTGGACGCCGATCCAGGCCATGGTGTGGTCGGTGGTCAGCTGTTCGAGCAGGTTGTCGCGCAGCCGATAGGCCCGGGAGTCGCCCAGGTGCACCAGCCACGCCACCGACGGGCCGGCCACGAAGGCGGTCAGCGTGCATCCGGTCAGGTGGCCGGGGAGGTCGCGGCCCGCCGCCAGGACAGCTTGCTGCACGTGAGCCACCGCGGCCAGCAACGTGGCTGCACCGTCCGGATCCGCACCGGCTGAAGTGGGATCCGAGCCGCCCGGCGGGGGAGACAGGGTGGCGACGAAGGTGTCCACCGCGGTGCGTCCGGCGGCTGTGCTGCCCGGGCCGTCGCCCATGCCGTCGGCCACCACGGCGAGCGGGCGGGCGGCGTCCAGGTGCAGGACGTCGTAGTTCTCGCGGTACCGGTTGCCCACGATGCTGCCCGCGGCCGCCACCACCCGGCGGGCGCCCACCTGCCACTGCGCCGTGTCGATCGCCATGGCGCCAGCCTAGAGCGGGCCCGCCGCCTCCCGGCCGCCGGTGGCCCGGAGCGAGCCCGGCCGCCGGTGACCCCGCCGAGGCGACAACACCATGACCAGCGACGACACCCGCGCCGGCGCGAACGGGATCGACGGTCGGCATTGGATTCGCAACGCCCGGCATGCGGGCGTCCCCGTGTGGCGGCCCGTTGTGCTCTAGCATTCCGCGCCGTGCTTGGAGACCAGCAGATCGAGGCGCTCAGCGCCGCGGCCCGCGCGGGAAACACCGTCGCGTTCCGCTTCGGCGTCGCCCCGCTCTGGGTGGCCGTGGAGGATGCGGATCCCATGGAGGCCGCGGCCGTACTCGAAAGGGTCCTCGGGTTCTTCGCCGCGGTGCCGCTGAGCGCGACCGGGCAGCTGGCCGTGCTCGCCGTCGGGATGGTCGAACGCGGCGCCCCGCACGAGCCCGTCGCCGAGGTCGTGTCCGGGGCGCTGGCGCGGCTGGTGCCCGCGGCGGCCGGGTTCGCGGCGGCGTGGCGGACGGCAGCCGGGCGGTGGGCGCGGCTGCCGGATCCCACCGAGGGCCCCGGCGCGTACGACGATGCCTTCGCCCGCCTGTCCCGCGGCCGCCCGTGGCTGCGGCGTCCCGGGCTGCCCGTGGCGCGGGCGATCGAGCTGGCCGACGGGTGGTTCGCGCTGACCGGCTGGGTGGGGCCGGCCATGAACCTGCTGCGCCTGCCGGGAGTGTTGCCGGACTTCCCCCGCCGCGCGGAGCTGGCCGCGGCGACGGAGGACCTCCGGCAGCATCGGAACGATCTTGATGACCTGACGAGCCTGCTCAGTCCACCCCGAGCGCCGCAACCGGGCTGACCTTCGCCGCCCGCCGCGCCGGAAGCACCCCCGCCAGCGCGGTCAGCCCGGCCAAAGCCACGAGCACGGCCGCCAGCTGCCACACCGGCAACGCCAGCGGGGCGCCCACGCCGAACGCCTTCACCGCCAGCCACGCGTACGGCACCCCGAGCAGCAGCCCCAGCACAGCGCCCACAATGCCGTACAAGCCGGCCTCGGTGGTCATCATCGTGCGCAACCCGCTGCGGGACAGCCCGACCGCGCGCAGCAGTCCGGACTCGCGGACCCGTTCGACGACCGACAGCGCGGTCGTGGTGCCGACGCCGACCACGGCGATCGCCACGGTGAGCCCGATCAGGCCGATGACCACGGCGAGCAGGTTGTTCACGACCGAGTTGATCTCGTCGCGCTGGTCGGCCAGGACGGTGGTGCCGAAGCCCGGCTGCCCCTGCACGACCTGCTTCAAGGCCTGCAATCCCGCCGTACGCCCGGATTCCCCGCTCGCCGCCGCATCCGCGAGCAGCCCGGAGTAGTCCGCCGGAGCCCCCAGCTTCGTCAGGTCCGCGGGCGCCATGAGCACGCCGGCCTGCAGCGGCCCCGAGTCCGGCAGCGTGGCGGCCACCTGGACCTGCACCCGGCGCGAGCCCGCGGTCAGCGTCGTCGTGTCGCCGGTGCGCAGACCCGTGGTGTCGCTCAGGTATCCGGAAAGTGCCACCTTGCCCGGCCCGACGTCCGCCAGGGATCCACTCGCCTCGCGCACCTTCGCCAGCTCCGGCAGCGCCCGGGTGTCCAGGTCGACCGCGTCGGCCGCCAGGTCACCGAGCTTCAGATCGGGCAGCCGCCGGTACGGGGTGACGTGCGCGAGATCCGGGCTGGCCGCGGCCTGGTCGACGGCCGCCCGGCTGAGCCGCTCGTCGCCGGTCGCCGCGATCTCGAAGTCGGCCGGGGCGGACGTGGCGAGCTCCCGCTCGGCGAACTCGCGGAAGGACGCCCCGGTGACGACCACCCCGGCGATGAGCGTGACGCCCAGGGCGACCACGGTGGAGACCGCGGCGGCCCGGCGCGGGGCCCCGCCGACGCCCCCGACCGCGAGCCGGCCGACCGGGCCGAGGCGGCGCAGCGGCAGCCCGACGGCCGCGAGGACCGGCCGGATCAGCACCGGCCCGAGCGCCATGAGCGCCCCGAAGACCAGGCCACCGGACGCGACGGTCGCGAGCAGCGGGGTCTGCGGGTCGTAGTTCAGCGTGTCGCGGCCCGGGAGACTGCTGATCACGTACGCGGCCAGCGCCGCACCCGCCAGCGCCAGCAGGATGCCGACGGTGGCGCGGAACCAGCCGATGGTCCGGCGGCCCTGCGCCGTGCTGGAGGCCCGGAGCGCTTCGAGCGGGGCGACCCGGGCGGCGGAGAAGGCGGGCGCCAGGACGGCCAGCACGGTGATGCCGATCGCCAGCCCGACCACGCCCAGGGCGGGCAGCAGCGGGAAGCCGGGCGACGCCAGTTCGACGCCGGAGGCCCGGAGCGCCGGGGGCGCCAGCTGACCGAGGGCGAGCGCGGCGAGCACCCCGGCGACGCCGGTGACCAGGCCGGTCAGCGCGCCCTCGACGGCCAGGGCGCGGCGGATGGGACCCCGGCCGGCGCCGATCGCCCGCAGCAGCGCGAGTTGCCGCATCCGCTGGGCGAACACGATCCGGAACGTCGAGGCGGCGACGAGCCCGGCGGCGCCCACGGCGATGAGGATGAACAGCCCGACCGCCAGGAAGATGTCGTCGATGTCGCTGACCGCCCGGCGCGCCTCGGCGGTCCGGAAGTCGGCGCCGGTGAAGACCTGGGGACGGCTCATGCCCTCCTCGGGAGCGGGTCCGGCGGCGATGATCTGCTCGGCTGCCGCCCGTACGGCTGAAGGGTCTGCTCCTGGCGCCAGCACCAGCTCCACCTGGTTGAGGTCGGTGGTGCCCGCGAGGGCGGAGACGACGGACTGGGGGGCGTACGCGGCGCTGCCGTAGTCCTCCGGCGTGTCCACGATGCCGGTGACCGTCAGCTTCTTGGTCTTGGCCGGCTTGCCCTCGTCGGTCCACTCGGTGGTCATGGTGAGCGTCGTGCCGACGGGCATGCCCATCCGGTCGGCGGTCCGGGGCGTCACCGCGATTTCGCCGGTACGCGCGGGATACTTGCCTTCGCGCAGGCGGGACTTGGCGAGCGGTCCCGCGCCGGGGTCGGCGTCCACGGACAGGTAGTCGGTGCCGACCTGCCCGCCCGCCGACAACCGGCCCTCGGCCCCGGCGACCCCGGGCAGCGCCTTGAGCCGGGTGAAGTCCGCGCCCTTGATCACGACGCCGTCGTAGGTGGCCGGGTCGGCGCCGACGACCAGTCCGGCCGCGGCGGGCGTACCGGAGGCCTGGTCGAGCAGGGTCTTCTCGGTGATGTCGCGGGCCAGCACGGTCGCGTAGACGACGAACGACGCCACGAGCACGGCCAGGCCGGTCAGCAGCAGCCGCGACGGGCGCCGGGCCACGCCGGCGAGCTGGGTCCGCAGGACGCTCATCGCGGCGCCCCCAGCGTCTGCAGCGCGTCGGCGACCACGGCGCGGTCGGGGTTGTCGAGGTCGCCGGCGATGCGGCCGTCGGCGAGCAGGACCACGCGGTCGGCGTACGCGGCGGCGCCCGGGTCGTGGGTGACCATGACGACGGTCTGGCCGAACTCCCGCACCGAGTTGCGCAGGAAGCCCAGCACCTCCGCGCCGGAGCGGGAGTCGAGGTTGCCGGTCGGCTCGTCGGCGAAGACCACCTCGGGCTGCGACACCAGCGCCCGGGCCAGCGCGACCCGCTGCTGCTGACCGCCGGAGAGCTCGCTGGGCCGGTGCGCCAGCCGCCCGGTGATGCCCAGCACCCCGGCGAGCTGCGCGAGCAGGCCGGGGGCGGGCTTGCGGCCGGCCAGGTCGAGCGGCAGCGTGATGTTCTGCTCGGCGGTCAGCTGCGGCAGCAGGTTGAACGACTGGAAGACGAAGCCGATCCGCTCCCGCCGCACCTTGGTCAGCACCTTGTCGCTGAGCGCGGTGAGGTCCGTGCCGCCCAGCAGCGCGCGGCCGGAGGTGGCCGTGTCCAGCCCGGCCAGGCAGTGCATGAGCGTGGACTTGCCGGAGCCGGACGGGCCCATGATCGCGGTGAAGCGGGCGCGGGCGAAGCCGACGGTCACGCCGTCGAGGGCGTGCACGGCGGTGTCGCCGCTGCCGTAGACCTTGACGAGGTCGACGGCGGCGACGGCGGTGTGGCCGTTCTCCGGATGCATGTTCTGACTCCTGGGATGCGATGGGCCGGGGACGGGGCACACACTGGCGGAGAGCGGACACCACGCGCATCGGACCACGGACAGGGACCCGGCTCTTACTTTCGGCCGAGGGCCCGGGCCGTCGCCCGCGTTTACGCTGGGCTCACGATGGTCACGCAACGACAAGTGCTCTTCCGGCTCGGGCAGCTCGCGGCCCTGTTCGCGATGTTCTGCCTGGGGCTCCTCGACGTCTCCTCCGGCGGCATCTCCGGCCCGCTGGGACTGCTCCAGGTCGGCGCCGCGATCGCCACGGCGGTCGTCTTCCTGCGCCGGCACGAGCAGGGATCCCGGCGGCTGCCGATCGTCGCCCTGGGCCTGGCGATCGGATCCCTGCTGCTTACCGTGCTGACGGGCGCGGCCAGCGGGACGGGCGGGTCGTACGGGTTCGCGGAGACGGCCGGCCTGCTCGCCGTCCTCTACGTGGTGGCCCGGCGCGGCGAGGCCCAGTGGTCGATCGGCGCCGTCCTCGCGCTGGCCCTCGCCGTCGGCTTCATGCCGCTGCGCAGCGGCCTCGACTACGTGCTGATCGTCGTCGGCCTGGTCCAGGGTCTCGTCGCCGCCGCCGTCATCGCCGCGGGCGTCTACGTGCGGTTCATCGCGACCAACAGACAAAGAGCGATGGATGCCGTACGCGCGGAGCAGCGCGCCGAGTTCGCCCGCGACCTGCACGACTTCATCGCCCACCACGTCACCGGCATCGTCGTCCAGGCGCAGGGCGCCCGTTACATCGCCGAGCAGGATCCGAAGCGGGCGGCGGAGGCCCTCGAGCGCATCGAGGCCGCCGGCGCGGAGACCATGGCGTCGATGCGCCGGATGGTCGGCGTGCTCCGCGACCCCCAGGCCGCCCCCGACGCCCCGCTCGCCCCGCTGGCCGGCGTCGCCGAGCTCGGCGCGCTGGTCGACCAGTTCAACGAGGTCGGCGGCCCGTACACGCGGTTGCACACCGACGGGGATCTCGGCGGCCTGGCGGTCGAGGTGTCCACGTCCGCCTACCGGGTGGCGATGGAGGCGCTGACCAACATCCGCCGCCACGCCCAGCAGGCCCGGGTGGCGGACGTCTGGGTCCGGCGTACGCAAGGATGGTTGCTGGTCCGGATCTCCAACGACGGCCCGCCGCCCGGTGCGGCGCCGCGCGGCGACGGCGGCTACGGTCTGGTGGGCCTGCAGGAGCGGGTCCGCACGCTGGGCGGCCGGATCACCGCCGGCCCCGGCATCGACGGCGGCTGGGTGGTGGACGCCGCCCTGCCCTTGGGCTCTGCGAAAGGACTCGGGTGACCGACGGCGACAAGATCCGCGTGCTCATCGCCGACGACCAGGCGATGGTCCGCACCGGCTTCGGCATGATCATCGGCGCCCAGCCCGACATGGAGCTCGTCGGCGAGGCCGCCGACGGCGTCGAGGCGGTCGCCCTGGCCCGCAAGCTGCGCCCCGACGTCGCCCTCTTCGACATCCGCATGCCCCGCATGGACGGCCTCGAAGCCCTCCGCCTCCTGGCCGGCCCCGGCGTCACCGACCCGGTCAAGGTGGTCGTCGTCACCACCTTCGACCTCGACGAGTACGTCCACCAGGCCCTCCGCAACGGAGCAGCCGGCTTCCTCCTGAAGGACTCGGGCCCCGCCCTCCTCGTGGAAGCCGTCCGGGCCGCCATGTCCGGCGACGCCCTCATCAGCCCCTCCATCACCGTGAGGCTGCTCGAGCACCTGTCGCCCCCGGCCCCCACCACCGACGACGGCGGCCTGTCCCCGCGCGAGCTCGACGTGGTCAAACTGGCCGCCCGGGGCCTCACCAACGCCGAGATCGCCACCCAGCTCTTCATCTCCGTCGGCACGGTCAAGACCCACCTGGGCAGCGTCCAGACCAAACTCGGCGCCCGCAACCGCGTCGAGATCGCCGCCTGGGCCTGGGAACGCCGCCTCGTCGGCTGACCCACGCCGCCCCCGGCCCATCACGCAGGGCATTGTCTCCACGGACATCCGGATTCGCCGACGAGAGACGCTGCGCCAATCCTCGCGCGGCATGAACAATTGTCGCGCGCCGCCCTATCGAATGGGCATGCCCCTCCGGCCCCATGAAAAAGGCACACTCCCTGTCGGTTCTTTTTCTGTAGGCGTCGCTTCGGGTCTTCGTTTCGCCGCCGTCTCCTCACGCGATCGTGGAGCCGCGCCGGACGACCATCTCGACGGTGAACCGACCCGCGGGCGGTGCATCCGCCGCCCATCAGGGCCCGCCCCGGCCGCGCCGAAGCGACGAGTGCCGCCGGTCCGCGCCGAAGCAATGAGTGCCGCCGGTCCGCGCCGAAGCGACGAGTAACGCCGGTCCGCGCCGAAGCAGCGAACGACTCCGGGGCGTGCCGGCGCGAGCGACTCCGAGGCGCGCCGACATGGGAGCGCGGGCACCGCTCGACGCGACAGGACCGTCGGGCAGCCCACCGTCAACGGCGGGGCGGAAGCGACCGGTCGAGAAGCAGCCGCCCGGACCGAGTCGACGCTGACCCGCGGATCGCCCAGCACCGCGGCAAGCGGCGAAGGCCGAAGCGGGCGGCGGGGCGGAGCGGGCGGCGAGGGCCGAAGTGGGTGCGGCAAGGGCCGAAGCGTGCGCGGCAAGGGCCGAAGCGTGCGCGGCGGGGGCCGAAGCCGGCGCGGCGACGGCCGGAGACGAAGGCCGCTGGCCCGGCGCCGAGCTGGGCAGGGTCGGGACCGAGGCACGCACAGGGCGGACCGAAGTGAGCGCAGAAGGAACAACGGCTCGCACGGACGGAGCCGGAGGCAGCGGCGCCGGCGGCCATGAGAGTCGCCCGGGCGAGGGTGAAGGCTCCGCGGCCAACGCGGATGAGTGCGCGGGTGGCAGCGGAGGACGCACGATCGGAGCCGGAGCCGAAGCCGAAGCCGGCCGGGGCGAAGGCTGCCCGGCTGTCAACGACGGGCGTGCTGGCGGCGCCGGCACCACAGTCACCACTTCGTCCGGGCCCGCGAGGCTGACCGGGGCGAAGCCCTCACCGCGGGCGAGCAACTCGCGCTGCCGCCGCGTGTGCCGCCGGAACTTGCCCCACGCGCGCCTGACCTCGTGGCCACGACGGAACTCGTCACGCTCGGGAGAATGGGTGCGCGACCTCGTCCGATCGCGCATGCAAGCCACCTGCGCCGCCGAGAACATCTGCAACTGCCCCATGCCGGTAATTGTCCCCGCCCGGCCCGGAAAACATCGACTCGGATTCGCTTCTGATCATGCCGGGAATCGTGACGATCGTCTCGTACCACAATGCGCCTGGGTCATGCGAACGAGAGGACAACAATCGCCGAAGGGGCCACGACCGGCACACCGCGCCCGGCCGGGCGTAGCAGGAAAGCTATGGCTTCCGGACCGGCGGCAGGGTGAACCAGAAGGTGGCGCCGCGGCCGTCCTCGCCCTCGGCCTGGATCTCGCCGCCGTGGCGTTCGACGGCGCGGTGGACGGTGGTCAGGCCGATGCCCGTGCCCGGGAAGTCGGCCGCGCTGTGCAGGCGGGCGAACGGCCGGAACAACTCGATCGCCTTGCCCGACGGGAAGCCGGCGCCGTTGTCCTTGACGTAGTAGCGGGGGCTCTCGGCCGGGCCGGTCCAGCCGATCTCGACGACCGGGTGCTCGACCTTCCGGGTGAACTTGACGGCGTTGTTGATCAGGTTCTCCAGGATGACCCGGACCAGGCCCTCGTCGCCGTCGGCGGACATGGTGTCGGCGACCTGGAAGTCGACCTTGCGGGTGGGGTCGCGGGCCTCGACCTCGTGGACGACCTGCCAGGCGGTGGCGGTGAGGTCGAAGCGGCGGCGGCGCAGGTCGCCGCGGCTGGCGCGGGCCAGGATGAGCAGCGACTCGACCAGGTCGGCCATGCGGCCGGCGGCGGCGTGGATGCGCTGGACGCGGTGGCGGGCCTGGGGGCCGAGCGGTTCGTCGTCCTCGTCGAGCATGGTCTCGGCGAAGCTGCTGATGACCTGGAGCGGGCCGCGCAGGTCGTGGGAGACCGAGCCGCTGAAGGCCTCCAGCTCGCGGTTGCGCCACTCCAGCTCCTCGACCAGGGCGGCGCGGGTCTCGGCGAGCTGGCGGGCGGCGCGTTCGGCGGCGGCGTCGAGCTCGCGGCGCATCAGCTCCTCGCGGATGCGGCGGCTCTCGTCGAGGGACTGCTTGCGGCGGATCTGGGAGCGGACGTGGGCGCGCAGGGCGTCGGCGCCGGCGGTCCAGCGGACGTAGTCGTCGGCCCCCGCGGCCAGGCACTCCAGGAGGGCGTCCTCCTGGTCGCCGGTCATGACGACCGGCGTGTCGCCGATGCGGGGCACTTCCTTGAGGCGGCGGCAGGTGGCGAGCGCATCGTCGTCGAGGCCCAGGACGACACAGTCGACCGGCTGGGCGGCCAGCAGGTCCAGCGCGTCGTCGCCGTGGGCGGCGGCCACGGTGTCGTACCCGTCGGCCCGCAGGGCGTCGCCCAGGCCGGTCAGCAGGTCGCGGTGCGGGGTCACGACGAGCACCTTGCCCGGCCCGTGCAGGCTGCCGGTGGCCTCGATCGGCAGCTGCTCGGCGCTGGTGCGCAGGACGGCGGCGAGCTTGGCGATGACCACGGCGAGGTCCTGCTGCTTGCGGACGAACGCGTCGGCGCCCGCCTCCAGCATCTGCACCTCGGTCGCGTAGTCGTCGGCCGCCGTCATGAGCAGGCACGGGGTGTCGCGCAGGGCCGGGTCCAGCCGCAGCCGCCGGATCACGGTGGCCCCGTCGATGCCGGGCATGACGCCGTCGACGATGACCGCCTGGGGGCGCCGGTCGGCGGCCGTCCGCAGGCCCTCCTCGCCCGAGGCGGCGGTGATGACGGCGTACCCCTCGGGTTCGAGCAGTTCGCGCAGCCGCTCGCGGAAGGTCGTGCTGTCGTCGATGACCAGCACCGTCGTGGAGCCCGCCGCGGCGGGGAGCGGGTTCGCGAGCAGCTGCCGGGAGCGGGCGACGACATACCCCGCGTCGTACGGCTTCCCGACGTACTCGTCCGCGCCGGTGTTGAGCCCGTGCAGCCGGTCGGCGACCTCGGCCTCGCTGGACAGCAGCATCACGACGACGTCGTCGCCGCCGGCCGTGGCGCGCAGCTCGCGCAGCAGTTCCACCCCGTCGGCGTCGGGCAGCAGCACGTCGAGCACGGCGATGTCGAAGCCGCCCGTGGCGAAGGCCGCGCGGGCCTGGGCCCCGTCGGCGGCGAGGATGGTGGTGCAGCCGTCGTTCTCGAACGCCTCGTGCAGGTCCATCCGTACGGTGAGGCTGTCGTCCACGATCAGCACGGTCGGAGCGGTCATCGCCGCACCCCCGGTGCCGCGGCGATGTCGGCCACCCGGGCGGCGATCCGGGCCGGCGGCAGCACGTACATGGCCGCGCCGAGCAGGGCGGCCTCGCGCGGCATCCCGTAGACGACGCAGCTCGCCTCGTCCTGCGCGAAGGTCACGGCGCCGGCGTTGCGCATGTGCAGCAGTCCCTGGGCGCCGTCGCGGCCCATGCCGGTCAGCAGGCAGCCCGCCGCGGCCGGGCCGAACTCCGTGGCCACCGACTCGAAGAGCACGTCCACCGCGGGCCGGCAGGAGTGCCGGGGCGGGGCGTCGCTCAGCCGCAGGATCCCGTCCCGGACCAGCAGGTGCCGGTCCGGGGGCGCCAGCACGACCCGGCCGCCGAGGGCGCTGACCGGGGTGCCGTCCACCGCATAGCTGACCGCCCGGCCGCTGTGCCCGGCGAGCCAGTCGGAGAAGGCGACGGCGAAGGGCTCGCTCGACGCGATGTGCTGCACGCACAGGACCGGCGTGTGGAAGCCGGGCGGGAACGCGCGCAGCAGGTCGGTGAGCGCCCCGGGCCCGCCCGTGGAGGCGCCGACGGCGACCACGCCGAGCCCGGCCTTGGTCAGCGGCGCCGGTGTGGGCATGGGATCCACCCGGGCCGCCCGGCTGCTGTTGAGGCGCGCCCGGGGATGCCGGATGACGCGGATGCGGGACACCATCCGGACGGCCGAGCACAGCCGCAGCGCCCAGCCGGCGTCCGACGCGTCGCCGCGCGGCTTCTCCATCACGTCGACGGCCCCGGCGGCGAGCGCGTTGTAGGTGGTGAACAGCTCGCGCCGGTCGGCCGAGGACACCACCAGGATCGGCGTCGGGTACTCGGCCATGATGTGCTCGGTCGCCTCGAGGCCGCTCATCGCGGGCAGCATCATGTCCATGGTCACCACGTCGGGACGCAGCCGCCCGACCAGCTCGACGGCCTGCGCGCCGTCCACGGCCTCGCCGACGACCTGCAACTCGGGGTCGGCCGCGAGGGACTCGCGCAGGTGCGCGCGCATCGTGGCCGAGTCCTCGACCAGCAGCACCCGGATCATGCCGGGACCAGCCGGCGGATGTGGGCGAGCAGCTCCTCCTGGTTGAACTCGCCCTTGACCACGTACGCCCCGGCGCCGGCCGCCGCGCCCCGCGCCCGGTCCTCGGCGCTGGCCCGGGAGCTGACCAGGATCGCGGGCACGTGGGCCAGCTGCGGGTCGGCCCGGGTCTGCGCGACGAACGTGAACCCGTCGATGCCCGGCATGTCGATGTCGGTGAGGAAGAGCATGTACTCGCGGGCGCGCGCCTTCTCCAGTCCCTCCTCGCCGGACGCGGCCAGGTCCACCTCGTAGCCCGCCGACTCGAGGATGCTGCGCTCGAGCATCCGGGTGGTCAGCGAGTCGTCGACGACGAGGATGGGCAGCCGCTCCGGCGCCTTCTGGGGCGGGGCCACGCCGGTGCCCGGCCGGGCCGCCTCGGCGACCAGGCCCTGCGCGTCCAGCACGAGCTGCGGGTTCCCGTCGAGGTCCATGGACACGCCGCCGATCACGGGGGCGGCCGGCGCCAGCTCGGGCAGAGGCCGCAGGACGAGGGTGGAGGTGCCGGTCAGCCGGTCCACGCCCACGGCCACCGCGACCCCGTCGGCCGCGACGACGACGGCCACGCCGGGGCTGCCGGTGTCCAGGACCTCGGTGCGCGCGTACAGCGCGCGGGCCAGCGGCAGGAAGGGCAGGGCGGTGCCGTCGTGGGCGAGCTTGCCGGTCACGGCCGCGGCCGCTGCCTGGTCCGGCTCCAGCCGCAGGCAGGTACGCACGGCGTCCAGCGGTACCGTCGCCACGGTCCCCGCCGCCTCCACGACCAGCCCGTGCAGGGCGAGCAACGCCAGCGGCAGGACCAGTTCGACCGTGCTGCCGTGGCCCCGATCGGACCGGACGGTCACGTCGCCGCCGAGCTGGTCCGCGACGTCGCGCGCCACGTCGAGCCCGATCCCGCGACCGGACACCTCGTCCACGGTGGACCGGGTGCTGATGCCGCCGTGCAGGACGAGATCCAGGAGCACGGCCTCACCCGGATCCGGGCTGCCGGGCGTGAGGAGCCCGCGCGCCTCGGCCGTCCGGCGCACGGCGGCCAGGTCGAAGCCGCGCCCGTCGTCCGTACACTTGAACGCCGCGTAGCGGCCGCGGCGCTCGACCGTCACGACGACCTGGCCCTCCGCGGGTTTGCCGGCCGCGAGGCGGGTCGACTCGTCCTCCAGCCCGTGCACGACGGCGTTGCGGACCACGTGCAGCAGCGCGCCGGAGGCCAGGGTGAGGACCTGCGGATCCATCCGGAGGTCGCCGCCGCGCCCCTCGAAGCGGACCCGGCGGCCCTCGGCGTCGGCGGCGTCGCGCACGGCCCGGTGCAGCGCGGTGAAGATGCTGGACGCGGGCACCAGCCGCAGCCGCTCGGCCCGGCCGCGGACCTCGTCGAGCTCGCGTTCCACCTGCTCGACGGTGTCGGTGAGCTGCCGGCCCAGGGTGCGCAGGTCGGTGGCCAGGCGGGCCGCCGTCGCCCGGGTCGTCTCCGCGGGGGCCCGGCCCACGCGCAGCTGGTCCACGAGCGACTCGGCCGTGCGGTGCAGCCGTTCCATCGAGGCGCCCCGCGTGCGCAGCGGCGCGAACCGGGCGTGCGCCTCGCCGATGGCGTCCAGCAGCTCGTCCACGTCGGCGGTCGCCCCGCGCGCGGCGGGCGCGGCCGGCTCCGGCCGGGGTTCCGGCGGCGGCTCCGGCACCGGCTCGACGACCGGCGGGGGAGGCGCGGGCGGCTCGGCCCGGGGCTCGAGCGCGGCCACGTACGACTCGATCTCGTCGTTGAGCCGCAGCAGCTCGCGCAGCTCCTCGGCGGCCAGCGGCGCGTCCTCGTCGCGGTGCGGGACCAGCACTTCCTCGAAGGCGTGCGCCCGGTCCGCGATCTCCTGCTGGCGCACCACCCGCGCGGCGCCCTTGAGGGTGTGCGCGAACCGCAGCAGCCGCGCCACCGGCTCGGTGCCGCTCTGCTGGTCGAGGTCGAGGACGCCCGCGCTGATCTGGTCGACCAGCTCGCGCGCCTCGACGCGGAAGTACCGCAACGGGTCCTGGCTCATGACCGGCCGGTGCCCACCAGCTCGAGCAGGTCGCCGGAGAGGCTGGACAGGTGCGCCGCGGTCTGGCGGGTCTGCACCGCGCTGGCCTCGGTCTCCCGGGTCACCCGGGCGGTGTCGGAGGCGGCGACGTTGACCTGCTCGACCGCCGTGGTCTGCTGCTTGGTCGACAGCTCGATCTCGCGGGTCGCGTCGTTCGTGGTCGCCACCAGCTGGGCGATGCGCCGGAACGAGTTCGTGGCGTCGTCGAACTGCCGGGCGCCCGCGTCGACCGACTTCGCCCCGATCTCGGTGGCCATGACGGTCGTGTTGACCGCGCCGCGGACGTCCTCGATGAGCGCGCGGATCTCCTTGGCCGATCCGGCCGTACGGTCGGCGAGCTTGCGGATCTCCTCGGCGACCACCGCGAAGCGCCGCCCCCACTCCCCGGCCCCGCTGGCCTCGATGGTCGCGTTGATGGCCAGGATGTTGGTCTGCTCGGCCAGCTCGGAGACCAGGTCCACCACGCTGCCGATCTGCTGCGACTTCTCGCCCAGGGCCAGCATGTGCTGCACGATCTGGTCGACCTGGGTCCGGATCGCCGCGATCGACGCCCGGGTCTGGTCGATGGTGGCGTCACCCGTGCGGGCCGCGTCCGAGGTCTCCTCGGCGATCTGCGACACCCGCTGGGCGCTGTCGGCGATCTGCCGCGAGGTGATGAGCAGCTCGCTGATCGTCGTGGTGATCTCGTTCATGGCGCTGGCCTGGTCGCGGCCGCCCCCGGCCTGCTGCGACGCGGCCGCCTCGAGCTGCGCCGACGAGCTCTGGATGTGCCCGACGGCCGCGCCGACCTCCCGGCGCAGGTCCCGGCTCAGCCGCCACGCGACCGCCGCCGAGAAGCAGATCGACAGCAGGCCGACCACGACGATGATCACGATCGACTGGGTGGCGCGGGTGGAGGACTGCTCGCGGGCGGCCTCGACGTCCGTACGGACCCGGCCGATGAGGGCGGCGATCGCGCTGCGCAGCTCGTCGCGCAGGGGCCCGACCGCAGTGGCGTTGAGCTGCCCGACATCGGCGAAGGTGGTCAGCTTGGCCCGGGTCTCGGCGACGGTCTGCAGGGCCGCGGCGTGCTTCTCCTCGGCCGCGGCGACCGTGGCGAGCAACGACAGCGCGGCCGGGTCGGTGAGCGTCGACCGCAGCTTGGCCAGCATGTCGAGGAAGTCCTGCCGGTCCGCGTCGGCCTGGTCCAGGTTCTCCTGCGAGCCGGTCAGCAGATAGAGCCGCCAGTCGCCGATCCGGGTCTCGGCCTTGGTCGTCAGGTGCTCGGCGTCGACCAGCGCGCCGGAGGCCAGGCTGATGGCGTCGTCCTTGGCGTTCACCACCAGGGTGAGCGCGCCCACGGACGCGACGCCCATGACCAGGGTCAGCGCCACGGTGATGCCGAAGCTCAGCGCGAGCTTGTTGCCGAAGGTGCGCCGTGCCATCAGTGCTCCTCGCGTACGTCGGTGTGGCCGGTCAGGCGGTGCACCACGGCCCGCGCCGCCGGCAGGTCGATGAGCGGGCGGGTGCCGCCGGGCAGCGGGACCATGCCGCTGACCAGCTCGCGCCCGGCTCCGCCGGTGGCGCCCACGATCTCGGTGGTCGTGATGCGGTAGTGCCCGTCGAGCTCGTGGAAGGCCAGGGCGAGCGGCGGCGACCCGGCCGCCGAGACCAGCCAGCGGGGACGCTCCGGCTGGGCGTGCCCGAGCAGGGCGGCCAGGTCGTAGACGGGGACGGTGGCGCCGCCGAAACCGGCCAGCCCCAGCAGGGCGACCTGCGGCCCCGGCAACGGCGTCACCGGCTTGTCGGAATAGAGCCCCGACGCCTGGGAGAGCAGCAGCGCGTACGGGCGCCCGCCCGCGCGCACCGCCAGCAGCTCGGCGAACTGCTCCTCGTGGCGCCGGGCGGGCTCGGCGAACGACCGGTCGAAGTCCGTGCGCAGCGTGTCGAGCCGCTGCCGGACCTCGGGGCTCACCGGCGCACCCCGCACGCGTCCAGCTCGGTGCGGCACAGCGTGGCCAGGGCGACCCGGCCGAACCCGCCGCCGAACAGCACGATCCGGTCCTCGCGCTCGCGGTTCAGCAGCACCAGCGCCTGCTCCAGCTCGCCGGCGGCCGAGCGGTTGTCGCCCCGGCGCCGGGCCAGCAGGCCCAGCCGCAGCCGTGGCATGGCGAAGCCCGTGTCCAGGTACGCCGCCAGCCGGTACTGCTCCGCCGCCGTCACCGCGTCCGCTCCGCGCCCCTCCGCGCAGACGCCCAGCAGCTGGTGCGCGTCGGGATCCAGCCCGTCCGAGGCGACCAGCCGCCGCGCGTCCGTCTCCGCCTCGTCGAGCCGCCCGGCCTGCACCAGCAGCACGCCGCGCAGCAGATGGTCACGCCGGTCCCGGGGCACCAGCACGGCCAGCGCCTCGGTGAAACGCTCGTCGCGCAGCAGCGTGTAGGCGCGGTCGTACGTCCGGCGGTCCGGCTCCGGCTCGGGCGGCTCGATCACCGGGGTGTGCACCACCACCGGCTCCCGCCTCGGTGCCGGGGCCCCGCTCGCACCCCGCCGGTAGTAGAACGTCCCGTGGGTGTGCTGCGGCTCGAGCCCCTCGGGGCGGCTGCCCAGCGTGTCCGTGTGGCCCAGGAAGAGGAAGCCGCCCGGGGCCAGCGCGTCCGTCATCCGCCGGATCAGCCCGGCCTGCACCTCGGGCGTCAGGTACATCAGCAGGTTGCGGCAGAAGACGACGTCGTACTGGCCGGGGCGCCACACCGGATCGTCCGCCTCGGCCACGTTGCACAGCTTGAACCGCACGGCCCGGCGGATCCGCTCGTCGAGCACGTAGTGGCTGTCGTCGGGGCGGAACCAGCGCTGGCGTACGCCGTCCGGTGTCTCCCGCAGCGACCACGCGGAATAGCGCGCCGCCTCGGCCCGCGCGAGCACCGCCGGGCTCGCGTCGAGACCCAGCACGGAGACGGTCCAGCCGGGATCGCGCTGGACGGTCCGCCCGACGATCGCCAGCGTGTACGCCTCCTCGCCCGACGAGCATCCGACGGACAGCATCCGGAGCACCCGGTGCGCCTCCCGGTCGCGGATCCGCTCGGGCAGCGCCACCTCGGCCAGGGCCCGGAACTGCTCGGCGTGCCGGAAGAAGTACGTCTCGTTGATGGTCAGCAGCTCGGCGAGCACGGTCGTCTCCGCGTCCCAGTCGCCGGTCCCGAGCCGGTCCAGATAGACGTCCGTGCCGTACCCGGTCGCCTCGGCCCGCCGTCCGAGCACCTGACCCAGGTGGCCGGCGTCGTTGTCGTCGAAGTTCCAGCCCAGCCGGGCCGCGAGCACCCGCCGGAAGCGGGGCACCCCCGCCTGCGCGATCATGGCGACCCCGCCGCGGCCGCGGCCGCCCACACCTCGTCGGGTACGAGCCGCATGCTCTGCAACAGCAGCACCGGCTCGGCGTCGATCGTGCCGACCGCCGCCACCAGCCGCGCCGGGGCGTCCCCGAGCAGCGCCTCGTGCCGGGCCTGCGGATCCGCCGCCACGGCCCGGACCCCGGAGATCTCGCCCGTCGCGAACGCCACCGGACCGCGCTCGGACCGCACCGCCACGAACCGCGTGACGTCCGCCGTCCCGCCGCCGAGCAGCCGCGCCACGTCGACGACCAGCGTGGGGAGGCCGCGCATGATGCAGATCCCGCTCACATAGGGCGGAGTGCCGGCCAGCGGATGCGTGGCCAGCGGCCGCATCGTCTCGATGACCTCGTCGAGGCGCAGCGCGCACAGCAGCGTGCCGGCCCGGAAGACCAGGGCCGACGCCTCGCCCGGCCCACCGGTCGCGGCGGTAGCCGTTTGTCCGGGCTGCACCATTCGCTCAGGCTAGCGGGCAAATCAGTCGTTTATGGCGAGATTGTTTCACTCGGCTATCGTCGTTCCCCGTGGCTGATCTGGACCTGCGCCGGCTGCGGTACTTCGTCACGCTGGCCGGCACCCTCAACTACGGGCGGGCCGCCGAGGCGCTGCACCTCGCCCAGCCGGCGCTCAGCCGCGCGATCACGGCCCTGGAGCGCGAGCTGGGGGTCACGCTCTTCGACCGGTCGCGCTCCGGCACTCGCCTGACGGCCGCGGGGGAGCGGCTCCTGCGGGAGGCCCCCGGCCTGCTGCGGGCGGCCGAGACCCTGCAACGCCGGGTACGCGAGGGGCAGACGCTGACCATCGGTTTCCTGCCCGGGTCGATCCTCACCCCGGTGGTGCGCCACCTGGAGCGGCGCTTCCCGGGGCTGCGCGTCGACATGCTGCGCACCTCGTGGACCGACCAGCTCACCGGCCTGCGCGACGGCCGGTTCGACGCCTGTCTCGCCCAGCGGCCGTTCGACGACGACGGGCTCACCGTGGTGGACCTCTATGCCGAGCCGCGGGCGGTGGCCCTGCCGGTCGGTCACCCGTACGCCGGGAAGGGTGAGGTCTCCCTGGCCGACCTGGCCGGGGACGCGCTGGCCCAGCCCGCGGCGGCCGTGCCCGGCTGGCCCGGCCCGGTCACGCTCCCGGCGAGCTGCGCCGTCACGCCGACCGTGGAGGAGAAGTTCGAGCAGGTCGCCGCCGGTCGCGGGGTCGTCGTGATCGCCGAGTCGGCCACCCGCTACTACCGGCGGCCGGACGTGACGTTCGCGCGGGTGAGGGACCTGCCGCCCGCGCAGGTCTGCCTGGTGACCGACGCCCGCCGCCGGTCGCCGGTACTGCGCGAGCTGATGGCCGCCGGGCCCGGGCTGCTGCGCGCGGCTCATGCCGATGCGGCATCAACTGACGCCTGATCGGTCTTGGACGTGGCCCGGCCGAGGCCGCGAGGCTGGACGCATGTCACTCAGTGCTGCATCCCATGTCATCGTCCTCGGCGGCTCCAGCGGCATCGGCCGGGCCGTCGCCGAGGCCGCGGCGGCCACCGGCGCCCGGGTCACCGTGGGATCCCGCTCGTCCGGCGCCGACGTCACCTCGCCGGCGTCGCTGGCCGCCTTCTTCGCCGCGGCCGGCGCCTTCGACCACCTCGTCTACACCGCCGGCGACGAGCTGGTCAGCGGGCCGATCACGGAGTACGACCCGGTACGGGCGCGGGACTTCTTCGACGTACGGCTGTTCCGGGCGCTGGATGCCGTACGGCTGGCGTTGCCGACCCTCGGCGCGAGTGGATCCGTGACGCTGACCGCCGGCGCCGCCGCGTTCCACGGGGGCCCGGGCCGGCTGCTCGGGTCCACGATCGGGGGCGCCGTGATCGCCGCCGCCCGATCGCTCGCCATCGAGCTCGCGCCGATCCGGGTCAACGTCGTCGCCCCCGGGATCGTGCGGACGCCGCTGTGGTCCCAGGCGCCGGAGGGGCTGCTCGACCGGCTCGGCGCGGGCACGCTCCTGGGACGGGTGGCCGAGCCGTCGGACGCGGCCAAGGCGTACGTGGCGCTGCTCGACCAGGACTACGTGACCGGGACCGTGGCGCTCGTCGACGGCGGCAGCGTCCTGAAATAGGTCACCGGCGGTCTCTGTCGCCGAACCACGAGACCACGGGCTCCTCGCCGTAGGGGTCGCGGGGCTCCTCCCTGACCGGCGGCGGCCCGGGGTGCAGATTGATCGTGGTGCGCTCGGACAGCGGCGGGCCGTCCGGGTGAACCGGGGCCGCCGGTGCGGGATCCGGGGTGGGGGCGACCGGCTCGCGGGGCGGGCGGGGTGTCGCGGCGGCCGGCCACAGGCGCGGGCGGCGCTTCGCGGCCAGGTCCTCCGCCCAGCCGAAGAGCAGCACCGCGAGCGCCGTCAGCACCAGCGTCATCGCCAGCGAGACCGGGCCCTCCATGCCGCCGCCGAGGTCGTCCAGGGCGAGCAGCGTCAGCACCGGCCAGATGGCGGCGATGGCGATGTTGTGCCACAGATAGATCGTCACCGCGCGGTTGTTGAGCAGGCTCACGGTCCGGTCGGCCGGGCGCAGGTAGGCCAGCCACGTCATGTCCGGCTGCCAGCGCAGCACCACCAGCACGAAGGCGAGGGACCACAGCGCCTGCGACTCCGGCACGTCGTTGAGGTCCCAGCCGCCCTCGCCCGGGTGACCGTGCAACCAGTAGAGGGCCAGCGCACCCAGAACGATCGCGACGGGATACACGACGCCGCCGCGCAGGCGGTGCAGGCGCCCGTCGTGGTGGGCGAAGCCGGCGATCCAGCACGCCCCGTACGTGACGAAGTCCCACATCGCCGCGTCCGCCCGCCCGAACGGCAGCTCGAAGCCGGTCTTGTCCAGTCCGGCCAGCAGCAGGATCGGGACGGCGACCAGCGCCCACGACGCCTTCTTCCACGCCGCGTAGAGCAGGGGGGTCAGCAGCACGAACCACAGGTACGCCCGGATGTACCAGAGCGGCTCCCACACGTCGATGCCGGCCGTGCTGCCGGGCGGGTCACCGAGCGGCAGGATCCACAACGCCAGCTTCCAGCTGTACGGGGACTCGCCCTCCCATCCGGCGTACAGCATGGCCGGGACGGCGATCGCCCCCAGCAGCCACAACGGGGGCAGCAGGCGGCGCACGCGGGAGGTCACCACGGCCTTGGCCGCACGCTTGTCGAGCGAGGCGGCGGTCAGCGACCCGGCCAGCGCGAACATGATGCCCATGGCGGGCAGCAGGATCGACAGCCACGGCCAGCCGAACAGGTGGTAGACCACGACCCGCGCGATGGCGGCGGCCCTCAGCAGGTCCAGGTAGCGGTTGCGCACCGTGGAACGGTAGCCACGGCGCCGGGGCGGCGGGACCGTTCGGTCGGTCGGCAAGAGGGCCCGGCCGGGTTACCCCGTACGGATGAAGCGTCCCTTTTGCCGGTGCGACTGTGCGTCGGGCCGTTCGAGGTTTGTCCAGGTCAGCGCGCATGTTACGCGGTTTCTCGCCGAGGGGCCGGAAATGATCCAGTAGTCACCCCGCCGGGTTCGCCGCGTTGGACCCCGTCGAGGGTGGCGCCAGGCGTGCCACCGACGAGGACAACGAAGGGAACTACGGCATGCGCAAGCCCGCTGTCGTCGTGGCCGTCGCGGTGTCGGCGGTGCTGGCCGGCGGAGTCATGGTCGCCACCACGGCCGGTGCGGAGACTGCTCCGGACCTGCCGGCGATCCCCGCGGCCGGTGCCATGGACGACGTACCGGATCTGCCGGAGCTGCCCGCGGACGACCGCGACCCGGCTTCCTTTGCTGCGGACGACCGCGACCCGGCTTCTTTTGCTGCGGACGATCGCGGCCCGGCATCCTTTGCTGCGGATGATCCCTCGCCCGGGGACGATCCCGCTGGTGATGGCGAGCCTTCCGCCGCCGCGACCCGGACGCCCAGGCGGCCCGGAGGCCCCGCGCCGTCTCCGTCGGACGAGCCGGCCGGCGCTGCCCCGGTCGAGCGCCCGCGGCGGCCGGCCGCGTTCCAGCGCCCGGCCCAGCAACCGCAGCGGGCCGCCGCCCAGCAGGCCGAGCCCGGGGCCGGATCGCTCACGGCCGCCGCGCACCGCGACGTGACCAAGAGCCAGGCGCTGTCGTCGGATCCCCGCGGCGACGTCCAGCGCCAGGCCCTCGAGCTCGTCAACCAGAACCGGCGCGACGGCGGCTGTGGCGGCGTCAGCGCCGACCGGCGGCTGATCCGGGCGGCCAACGAGCACGCCGCCGACATGGCCCGCCGGGGCTACTTCGCCCACGAGAGCCCCAACGGCGACATGGCCGGCGAGCGGGTCGAGGGCGCCGGCTACCGCTGGAAGCGCTACGGCGAGAACATCGCGCGCGGCCAGGACAGCGTCTACGAGGTGGTCAAGGGCTGGATGAACAGCCCCGAGCACCGCGAGAACATCATGGACTGCAAGCTGCAGCAGGTCGGTCTCGGTCTGGCCTTCGCGCCGGACCGTACGCCCTACTGGGTGCAGGATTTCGCCACTCCGCAGTGAGGTTCCGCCCTCCCGGCTTCGTGCCACCAGTCAATTTGCCGATCTTCCTCCCCGCTTCGGTGTGTTTCTATATCGAGACACGTCTTCCGGCTTCCTGGGGAGGGGCACACTGTGGGGGTTTCCGGACGAACAGCCGCCGTTCTGACGGCATGCGCGGTCGGCGGTGGCCTGGCCGCCGTCGTGAGCCCGGGCGCGGCCACCGCCGCACCCGTGGTCACGGCGGCGCCGGTGGCCGCCGTCGTCGTCACGAAGGCCGCCGCGGCCTCGTGCGCCAAGGGCAAGTACCAGAAGCAGGTCGAGGGCTACCTCAAGAAGCTGGGCGGCTTCGGCGCCGTCACGGTCGACGGCAAGCAGTCCGCCGCCGACTGCAAGGCCATCAAGAAATTCCAGCAGAGGTACGGCATCAAGCCCGCCGCGGGTCTCGCCGGCCCCACGACCTACGGCGTGGCCAAGCGCCTCGCCTCGACGAACACGGCCGCGTGCAAGGCCAGGAAGAAGGGCGTCACGTTCTGCGTGAGCCTGACCCAGCAGACCACCTTCGTCATGAAGAACGGCAAGGTCTTCAAGAAGCCGACGGTGATCCGCAGCGGCATGAAGGGCTACCGCACCCCGACCGGCACGTACAAAATCAACAAGCGCACCAAGAAGGAATGGTCGAACCCCTACAAGGTGTGGATGCCCTACTGGCAGCGCTTCGTCGGCGGCATCGGCTTCCACCAGACCACCACCTACATCCACGACGGCTGGCGCGGCTCCCACGGCTGCATCAACATGCTCCCGGCCGACGCCAAGACCTGGTACTCCATCGGCAAGATCGGATCCACGGTCAAGGTCTACGGGCGTCGCCCCGGCACCTGATCGGATCCACCCCGGCCCGCCGGCGTTCCTGCCGGCGGGCTGTTGCCGTGCCCGGCGCGCGTTTTCCACATCGGGAAGTTGTCCACAGGCTGCCCCGCAGCTGGCCGCGCTCTCCGCCACACTGTTCAGCGGGGGCTCCCCCAGGGAGGGTGGGGTTCGGCCCTCAGCGCCCGAAAGCCGTGCTTCGGGTTATTCCACGGCTGTCGCGACGTCGGCGGCGTTGGTGAAGGCGGGCGCCGCTCGTTCGGATTCGGCCTCCGTGAGCGGGACGGATCGGGCGCGGGCCAGCATGGCGGTTGCGGTTTCCGGGTCGTGCAGCACCAGCGCGAGTTCGGCGCGGTAGACGAGGACTTCCACCTGCTCGACCGGGTCGTCGCCGGCTCGGGGGCGGGCCAGTGCGCTGTCGAGGATCCGTACGGCCTGCTCGGGGTTGCCCCGGGAGTCGGCCTGGACGACGGCGTTCGCGAGGGCCTTCGCCAGCCGGCCGGCCGGGGCCGGAGTGGTGGCGGTCCTGCTGAAGACTCGGATCCAGTTGCCGCCGGGGTCGATGACGCTGAATCCGCCGATCCCGTCGGCGTTCTTGCGGGCGCGGGGGCGGGTCATCCTGGGCGTTCCGGACACCAGGACCTTGCCGTACGCGGCGCGCATGCCGGCCGTGAAGGCCCGGTGCAAGCCCTCGATGTCCTCGGTGATCACGAGGCAGGAGCCGTAGGACTGCTCCGGGTCGAAGCCGGCGATCTCGAAGAACTGCAGGTGCAGGCCTTCGCGTTGCACCCCGACGCACGGGTTGGGTTTGCGCTGCTTGTACGTGGTGCGGAAGCCGAGCACCCCGTAGAAGCTCTCGATGTCGTCGATGGACGCGCACGGCAGCAGGGGGACGGTTGTCTCGTTGGCCATGCGTCCTGCCTAGACGGCGTGGCATGCCCGTCGCACATGGAAATGACCGATCATCGCCGTCGGCCGGCCCTTCGGCCGATGACCGGAAACCAAGCGCGGCCGCCTCAGGCGGCCAGGCTGTCGTGGGCGTACCGGACGTGCGTGGTCAGGATGTCGTGACAGGGGAAGGCCTTCTCGTCGCCGGTCGCGGTGATGACGCGCAGGCCCTCGCGGCTCAGGGAGTAGGTCACGTCGGTGAACCTGCTGACCGTGTCGTCGTGGTGCACGACGGTCAGTTCGTCGGCGCGCTGCATCGTGGGCATGTCACTTCCCTTCACGTACGCGGTTACGTGGCGCGGGGGTCGCGCGGTTCATCGTGACGTCTGAAATGACCTTTCGGCCAGCGTGGCACCCGGGTGCAACACTCGCCGTCAAGAACATGTCACTGGCTGATGTATCTGTCTAGATCCTTTCCGGAGCTGTCCGATAGTGATAGCAATCGGCAGGCTTCGCGCCGATCTGTGCTCTTTCCGTGGCATAGAGTGATGTCGTGGTCTCGACCCCCCGGCGGGCCGCGGTGGCGCTCGCCGCGTGCCTCCTGCTGCCGCCGCTGACGGCCGCCTCCTGCACCGACGAGCCCTCGGGCATCACGCTCGGGCAGGCCACGCGCGGCACGGTCACCGAGATCGTCGAGGCCTCCGGGGCGGTCACCGCGCGCGCCGCCGGAACGGTCACGTCACCCGCCGAGGGCACCCTCGCCGCGCTGCGGGTCGAGCCCGGCGGCCGGGTGCGCAAGGGGCAGGTCGTCGCCGTGATCGCATCGCCCGCCACCGAGCAGCGCTTCGAAGCCGCCGCGGAAGCCCTCGACGCCACCTCCACCGGCGGGGGCACGGTCGCTGCCGGGTCCGACTTCGAGGCCGTACGCGTCCGCACCGACGCGGCGGCGGAGCAAGCCTTCGCCACGGCTCGCGAGCACGCCGCCGAGGTGACCGATCCGGCCGTGGCGAAGGCGTTGACGGCCCAGCTCGACGCGGCGCGGAAGCAGTACCTGGCGGCTTCCACGGCGGCCGCGGAGACCGTACGGGCGCTGCAGCGGGGGGTGGCAGGCGTGGGTGAGGCGGTCGCGGCGCTCTCCACCGCGCAGCGTGTGCAGGCCCGGCAGGCGTACGACCTGGCCGAGGCCGCCGTGGACGCCCTGACCCTGCGCGCTCCGGTCGCCGGGGTGGTGCAGCTCGGGGGCAGCGGGACAATGACCGGCCCCGCGCTGACCGACCTATTGCCGACGGCGGCCGCCGGAAATTCCGGTCCGTTGCCCGGGGTGAGCGAGGCGTTGCCGGTGGGCGCGCCCGTGGGTGTGGGCACGCCGATCCTGACCGTGGTCGACATCAGCGCGCCGGGTGTCACCGCGGAGGTCGACGAGACCGACATCCTGCTGGTCGAGCCGGGCGGCAAGGGGACGGTCGAGCTGGACGCGGCGCCCGGGGTGACGTGGGACGCGACGGTACGGTCCGTGGATCTGCTGCCGACGACGTCCGCGCGCGGCGGGGTGTCGTACCGGGTGCATCCGTGAGGGTTGCCGAGGCGTGGCGGGTCGCCGTCGGCGCGTTGCGGGCCAACCGGTTGCGGAGCCTGCTCACCATGCTCGGCGTGGTCATCGGCGTCGCGGCCGTCGTCGCACTCGTCTCCATCGGCACGGGCACCCGGCGCCAGATCGAACAGCAGGTCGAGGGGCTCGGATCCAACCTGCTCATCGTCGTACCCGGTCGGCTCGAGGCCGGATCCGCGCCTGCGGTCAGCACGCTCACGCTGGACGACGCCGACGCGGTCACGCGGGTGGTCGGCGACCGGTCGCGCGTCGCGGTGACCATCGCCTCCGGCGAGACGGTACGCGCGGGCAGCCGCTCGGTCTTCGGCAGCATGCAGGGCGTCCTCGAGACGACGCCGGGCGTGTTCGTCCGCCGGCTCGACCGCGGGGCGTACCTGACCCGCTCCGACGTGAGCACCGGCCGCCGCGTCGTGGTCCTGGGCGCCACCGTGGCGGACACACTCTTCGGGGACCGGGATCCGATCGGGCGCCAGGTGACCGTGGGCGGGGTGCGGTTCCGGGTGATCGGCACGTTCGAGCCGCTGGGGCAGAGCCTCGGCGTGGACCGGGACAGCGAGGTGCACGTACCCGTGACCGCCGCGCAGCGGCTCCTCGGCACGGACCGGATCGACGGGCTGGCCATCCGGGCCCCGGACCGGGCGCGCATCGACGAGCTTGGTGCGCGGATCGTTCGTACGCTGGGTGAACGTCACCCCGGCACGGACTTCAGCGCCGTCACGCAGCAGCAGATCCTGGGCGTGCTCGGCGACATCCTGGGCGTGCTGACCGGGGTCCTCGCCGCGATCGCCGGGATCAGCCTGCTGGTCGGCGGGGTCGGCGTGTCCAACATCATGCTGGTCTCCGTCCGCGAACGCACCCGCGAGATCGGCCTGCGCAAGGCGGTCGGCGCCCGCCCGCGCGACATCGGGATCCAGTTCCTGCTCGAAGCCGTGCTCCTCACCACGATCGGCGGCGTCCTCGGCATGGCCCTCGGCTGCACGGCGGCGCTGCTCGTCGACGCCCTGTCGCCGGTCCCGGCCGCGATCACCTGGTGGTCGCTGGCGCTGTCGTTCGGGGTGTCGGCCGCCGTGGGGATCCTTTTCGGGGTGGTTCCGGCTCAGCGCGCGGGCCGGCTGGATCCCGTCGAGGCCCTCCGCACCGAGTAAACCCTCACCTCGGGCCCCCGCCGGCCGATTGACGGACGTGTGGGTGAGGGAGGCCCGGCTGCGCGACCAGCCCGGCGCGGCGCGCGCGATCGCGTACCTCACCCTGGCCGGCGCCCCGTACGTGCTCGTCACCGGCGTCATCTGGCCCACCGTCCCGGCGGCCGGCATCGCGGCCGTGGTCGCCGCCGCCCTCTTCATGACGGCCACCGGTCTGATCTGCTGGTTGCGCCCGGCGATCCTCCCGCCCCTCTTCTGGTACGCGGCCCCGGTCGTCGCCACGGCCCTGGTCACCGGGCTGAACCTGGGCACCGGCGACGCGAGCACCGGCGCCCAGCTCTTCTATCTGTGGCCCGTCCTGTACGCGGCCAACTTCCTGCCCCGCCGCCAGCTCTACGCCAACCTGGCCCTCGTCTTCGCCGGTCACGCGGCGGTCGTGCTCCACGTGCTCGGCGCCGCCCAGGGCCTGTCCGACTGGGTGGCGATGACCCTGGCCATGACCATGACCACGATCGTCGTGTCCAGTCTCCGCGCCCGGGCCGGTCGACTGCGCGCCGACCTCGAACAGCAGGCCAACGCGGACCCGCTGACGGGGCTGGCCAACCGGCGCTCGTTCACCGGGTCGCTGGCGGAGGCGGGGGAGTGGGCGCGGCGCACCGGCGGCAGCCTCGCCCTGCTCAGCATCGACCTCGACCACTTCAAAATCATCAACGACACGTACGGCCACCCCGCCGGCGACGCGGCCCTGCAAGCGGTCGCCGATTCCCTGCGTACGCTGACCGGCCCGCTTGTGGGATCCGCGCCCGGCCCCGGCGGCGTGGGGTCCGCGCGTGGCTCGGGCAGCGTGGGGTCTGCGCCTGGCTCGGGCGGCGTGGGGTCCGCGCGTGGCTCGGGCAGTGTGGGCTTTCTCGAGGCAGCGCCCGCCGGCTCGAGTTCGCCTCCCGAAGCCGGCAGCATCGCGGCGCGCCTGGGCGGCGACGAGTTCGTCCTGCTCCTGCGGCTCGGGCCGCCGGCCGGTCCTGGCGCCTTACCCGCCGGTCCTGGCGTCTCGCCGGCCGGTCTTGCCGCCTCGTCCGCCGGCCTTGACGCCTCGCTCGCCAGTCCCTCCACCTTGCTGGCCGGCCCGGTCGCCCGCCTCACCGCCGCCCGCTACGCGGAAGACCTGCGAAGCCTGGTGGCCGCGAACACGGACCTACCCGGCGGCCCGCCCAGCCTGAGCATCGGCATAGCCACCCTGCCCGCCGACGCCACCACGATCGACGAACTCCTGGCCGCCTCCGACGCCGCCCTCTACGAAGCCAAATCCACCGGCCGAGGCCGCACAACCCTGGCCGGCCCGAGACAGAACGTGGACGCCGTCCCGACGATCACGCCGGCCGTCCCCCACCCTCGCCCCTGATCCCCCCGTCAGCTGTCGCCCGCAGCGCGCTGCACGTCGTCGTCGACCGTGGCCAGCTGTCGTCCGCCGCGCGCTGCATGTCGTCGCCAGCTGTCGTCCGCAGCGTGCTGCACGTCGCCGTCGGCCGTCGCCGGCTCGGGGTCAGCTGCCCTGCTCGGCGTCGGCGGCCTTGACGAGGCCCAGGATCTCCCGCCGCAGCCGCGGATAGGGCCCCCACCCGTCCCGCAGCACGTGGATGTAGATCGCCTCGAGCGCCACATCGATCCGCTGGATCAGCTCCTGATCCTCGGGCAGCCCCAACCGCACGGCCCGCGTGAAGTGATCGAGCGCCTCCATGTGCCGCCCCTGATCAAAGGCGCTGCGCCCGGCGTTCTCGTGCACCACACTGCGCAGCTGATCGGGCGCCTCCGAGCTGGCCGCCTGTTCGAACAGCCGGTCCGCCTCCTGATAGTCGCCCCGCAACCGCAGCACATGCGCCAGCTCCGCCTGCGCGATGACAATCGCCTGCACGTCCCCGGCCGACTCGGCGTGCGCCAGCGCCAGCCGACTGGCGGCGGCGGCCATGCCCAACTCGTCCAGCAGCCGGTACACCTCGGCCCGCACGCTCAACAATCCCGCCCGCGCCACGTTGTCCAGCTCGTCGGCCAGCGGCCCGTCCAGCCGCTCCCCGAGCTCCCGCAACGCATCCCGGTCGTCCGAGATCTCCTTGAGCGTCGCTCCGTCCAACCGCCACCGGATCGCCGCCAGATCCTCCGGCCCCAACGGCCGCGGCTTCTCCTTCACCGGCACCCGCGGGCCCCGCCCACGAGCCTCGCCCGCAATCAGAGGAACCGCCCGAGAATCCCGCTCCGACGCTCCAGCGTCCCTCGACCCGGCGCCGTCCGCCCCAGGCTCCGTCCCAGCCGCGCCGCCCGTTTCCGTCCCGGCGACGCCACCCGTTTCCGTCCCGGCCGTGCCGCCCGTCCCGGCGCCGCCCGCGCTGCCCGGCTGCCGCTCGACCGAGCCTGCCACCGGCTCGCCGGCTTGGTCAACCGCATCCGCACCGACTCGATCGCCCGCCTCGGCGCTGGCTTGTTCGCTGGTGTGCGCGTGGGCTCGTTCACCCGTCTGTGCGTGGGCTCGTTCGCCCGTCTGCGCGCTGGCTCGGCCCTTCGACTCCGCGCCAAGCACACTCTCGGTCTCGGCGCCCGCCTGCAACGGCCGCACCATGTCGGCCGCAGCAACGATCCCACTCATGAGCCCGGTGATGTCCAGATCAAGTACGACCCCGCGCGCATCCGGCAACTCCGCCCCGCGCTCGGCCGAAGCCCCCGAAGCCTCCGGCGCACCCTGAGCTGCAGCGCCGGCAGCACCCGCAGCACCCGCAGCACTGGCAGCACCCGCAGCACTGGCAGCACCCGCAGCACCCGCAGCGCCCGCAGGTTCTGTAGCTCCCGGAGCTTCCGAGCCATCCCCGCCAGCGCCACGTCCCTCGGCGCCAGCACCGGCTACCTGGTCACCGGCCGCACTGCCACCCGACACCGCGCCGCCCGTGGCACCGCCCTCGGCGCGAACAGCACTGACCGCCCCGCCTCCAGCACCGTCCGTACCCGAAGCGCCCCTCTCGCCCGAACCGTCGCCGGCCGAATCCGCAGCGCCACTGACGCCCGATCGGTCGCCGGCCAAATCCGCAGCGCTGTCGAGGCTCGAGCCGTCGCCGGCCGAACCCGCCTCGGCTGACCCGCCCTCCGGCTTGGCCCCGAACCAGGTGGCACCCAACTCCTGATCGGCATACTTCCGAGGCGCGTCCGGCCCGGAAACCGCAAGCCGCCCGATCGGCAACGCATTGGCCGCCGGATTGGGCCCCGGCCGCGAAGCCGGCGGCACCACGGAAACCTGCCCCGGCCCGGACGCCCCAGCCTGCCCTTGCAACATCTGCCGAGAAGCCGCCACCTGCCGCGCAGCCTCAGCCTCAGCCTGCCGAGCCTCCTCAGCCTGTCGCGCCGCCTCAGCCTGGCGTGTCTGTTCAGCAAGGCGTGCCTCGTCCGCCCGGCGAGCCTCCTCGGCCCGGCGTGCCTCTTCCACGCGCCGAGCCTCTTCAGCCTGCCGCGTCTGCTCAGCTTGCCGCGTCTGCTCAGCCTGCCTTGCCGCCTCAGCCCGCTGCGCTTCCTCAGCCCGCTGGGCCAACTGCGCCTGCCGGGCTTCCTCGACCCGACGTGCTTCCTCAGCCAGGCGCGCCGCTTCAGCCTGCCGCGCAGCCTCCGCCTGTCGAGCTTCCTCAGCCTGTCGCGCGACCTCGGCCTGATGCGCGGCTTCGGCTTGCCGTGCTGCCTCTGCCCGCCGAGCCTCTTCTGCCTGCCGAGCCTCCTCGGCCTGGCGTGCGGCCTCGGCACGGCGCGCATCCTCCGCCTGTCGCGCAGCCTCAGCCCGCTGAGCCTCTTGGACGCGCCGAGCCTCCTCAGCCTGCCGAGCCTCTTCGGCTTGCCGAGCCGCCTCCGCCCGCCGAGCCTCTTCAGCCCGCCGGGCCGCCTCAACCTGCCGCGCAACCTCGTCCTGACCCGGCTGCAGCGCCCGATCCGACTGCGGCCCCCGCTGCGCCGGCACCGGAACAACCCCAGCCCGAGCCATCGGCATCGTCGGCCCCTCGCCGCCCGGCGCTCCCGGCTGCGGCGGAACGCTCCCAGGCACCTGCTGAGGCGCACCACTGATCGGCGGCTGCGGCGCAAAGCTGCCAGGCTGCGAAGGCACACCCCCGCCGGGCTGCTGCGGCATCGCACTGATCGGCGGCTGCGGCGTAGCACTCACCGGACGCTGGCCGGCCCCACCACTGACGGGCCGATCCTGCTGGACCCCGGCCCCACTGACCGGCGCCATCCGCGACGGCGGCCGCAGCGAAGGAGGCACGGGCATCCCGTCGCCGGTAGGCAGAATCATCGCCGTACGCGGCCCACCGACAATCGGCCGCTCCACCGTCTCGGACCCGCGCCACTCGTCGCCCGGCCCCGAAGCCGCCTGCCCACCCCAAGGCCCAGCCGCCGGACCGGAAGCGCCCTGCTCACCCCAGGACCCGGCCGCCGGCCCCGCATGTCCCGGCGGCACAGCACCCCGCGGACCGCCGCTGTAGGGCACGGCGCTCTGCGGCATCCCCTCGCCCTGCGGCGCCCCACCATACGGAGCGCCACTCTGCGGCATGCCGTTCTGCGCCGGTCCAGCGTACGGAAGCCCACTCTGCGGCGTCCCCGCCTGCGCTGCCCACGACGAACCGTCCGGCGTGCCATGACCCTGCGGCTGCGCGTTCTCGTTCCACGCCTGCCGGCCTTGCTCCGGGTGAGCGTGCTGCCGAGGCGCCTGCCACCCCTGCTCCGGGTAAGCCCCCGGCGGATAGGTCTGCCCCTGCTCCGGATACGCGCCCGGCGGATAAGTCTGCGGCGCCTGCCATGCCTGAGGCTGCGGCAACGCCCCTTGCCCACCGTGGACAGAACCTGCCAGCGCGCCACCCGACGTAGGCGCCTGCGGCGGGTAAGCCCTCGTCTCCGCCGCGGAATGCGGAGCCGCGGAAGGCGGAACCGCGGAATGCGGAGCCGCGGAAGGCGAGACCACGGAAGGCGGAGCCGCGGATGTCGGACCCGCCGAAGGCGGCACGGCAGCGCCCGATTGCCGCTGCGGCAGCGCACCAGCGGCAGGCCGTCGCACCGGGGGAGTGGCCGCCGGCGGCACCGGAGTGGGCGCGCTTTCCGGCAACACCGGAGGGTACGCAACCCCCGCCGCGCCAGCCGAGTAAGAAGCGGCAGGCGAAACCGGCGCCCGCTCATCTGACCGCTGCTCCTGAGAAGGCACCGGCCACTGCTGGCGCCCCCCGTCCCACTGCGCCGCAGAACCAGCACCGGCGCCAGCAGTACGAGGAACCGGCTGCTGAGATACAGGCGCAGACGGCGGCACAGAACCAGGCTGCTGAGAGACCAGCCCGGGCGGCGGCCCCGAAACAGGCTGCTGCGGCACGGCGCCAGCCTGACCCGAGCCGTCCGCGCCAGGCGTCCACTGCTGACCGGCCGCCGCCGCACCAGGCGCGTACGCCCCCCACTGCTGGTCCGCACCCTCGGGCCGGCCGTACTGCTGAGGCACCTGCGCCGAAGCCCGCGACCGCTGAGCATGATCCTGCCCCGGCGGAATGATCGGCCCGTCCGACGTGATGTACCCGACACGCGCCGGACGTGCCCCACCCCGCGCGTCCTCATGCGCCGCCGGAGCCGCACCCGCCGATCGCTGCTGACCCGCCGGCGGAGCGCCGTGCTGCCCCGCCGCGCCGTACGAACCGCCCTGCTGCCCCGGCGCGCCGTAGGACGTGCCCTGCTCATTCGGCGCGCCGTAAGGGACAGCCTGCTCGCTCGGCATGCCATAGGACGCGCCCTGATCGTTGGGCGTGCCGTAAGACGCGGCCTGCTCGTTCGGCACGCCGTGAGAGCCAGCCTGCTGATTCGGCGCGCCGGACCCACCCGGACCCTGTGCCGCCGCCGCAGGCTGCCCCGGAACGGGCGACCCAGGCGCAAACGCCGGAGCCGGCGAAGTAGGCGCGGACTCCGAAGGCGCCCCCACCACCCGAGGCTGCGCCGGCGGCTCGGCCTTCAACACACGGGGAGCAGGCGGCGGCGTCGCCTTGCTGATCACCCGAGGCGCGGGCGGTGGAGTGGCCCGGCTGATCACCCGGGGCGCAGCACCCTGCGGGTTGTCCTCCTGGGTGTCCCGCTGCTGCACGGAGGCGGCAGGCGCGGCCGGCGGACGGTACGGCGCATGCGGATCATCCGCCCCGGCGCCCTCCCGCTGGTCCTGGCCGGGAGCACCCTCGAGCTGAGCGCGCGGTCCGGTCCCAGCAGCGGCGCCGTCCTGATCGAAGCGAGCCGTCTCCTCGACACGCCGACGGTTCTCGTCCACCACCGGCACGCCGTCGTCGTAACGAATGGTCTCGCCGACCCGTGCGGCCGCCGCGAACCGCCCGGCGTTCCCGGGCGCCACGGCCGGCGTGTCGTGCTCGTAGAACTCGCCCTGCAACACCACGGGCTCGCGCTGAGGCGCGTCACTCGAGCGCTCCGGAGCGTACGCGGCAGCTTCGTCCTCACGCCGGAAAGCCGCCGCCTCGTCCCGCCGGGGATATGCGTCGTCCCGCTGCGGCGAGGCGTCCTCGCGAACCGGATAACGCGCCGCCTCGTCGTATCCACCCTCGGCGCGTCGCGGATAACCGCCGTCGCCGACGAACTCCACCCGTCCCCGCCGGCGCTCGTCGAAGCCCCAGCCGTCCCGCTCGTCGAACTCCCCGCGCCGCCGCTCGTCCCGCCCACCGGAACCGACACGCCGCCGGTCGTCCCGCCCACCGAGATCCCGCCCGAACTCGTCCCGCCGCCCGGCATCCCGCGCGCCCAGATCCCGCCCACCAGGCTCACGCGCACCACGATCCCGCGCGCCGGGATCCCGTCCGTCGAGACCGGCACGACCCTGCCCGCCATCGACCCGGGCCCGGCCGCCGGCGTCAACCCGCCCGCGCCCCTCGGCGTCAACCCGCCCCCGCTCATCGCGAGCAGCGAAATCACCCCGCCGCCCACGGTCGTCCCGCCGGTCGGAGTCCCGCCGCGCAGAGTCCCGCCGGTCAGCCTCGCGCCGATCCGCGTCCCGCCGATCAGCCGGCTCAGAGTCCCGCCGCTCCGCGCCCCGACGGTCGACATCCCGCCGCCGCGACTCGCTGTCCCGGCGCGGCGCCTCGTCCTCCCGCCGGAACGCAGCCGGCGCCGACCCACGCCCCCGCCGCCCCTCATCGGAAGCACCGGCGTCATCGCGCCGCCGCTCACCGGCCGAACGATCCGCGGACCCGCCGCGCTCGGCCCCGGCATCGCGCCGCCCGAACCGCTTCCGCTTGCCACCTTCGCCCGGAACCTCCCGGCGCCCGTCGTCCGTTTCCTCCGGCGTGTCGTAGTCCGCCCGGGATCGGCTGCCACGGGCCGCGGGCCGGGAGTCGTCGTCGCGCCGAGGCTGGCGCGGGGGCTCCTGCTCCGCCTCGAGGTCACCGTCCCAGAAGGACGACGTCTCGATCCGCTTGGCCCGCTGCGCCGCGGTGTAGCGCCGCTGGGTCTCCCAGTCGTCGGCGTCGAACTCGCGGTCGTCGTACTCGAGCTCGTCGAAGTCGATGCTGCGGATCTCCCAGCCGCCCAGGCCCATGGCGGGGGAGACGGGGGCGGTGTCGAGATCGGCGGCCTCGAACCCCGGGTCGTCCAGCCAGCTCGGCCGGTCGGCGTCGAAGGCCTGCTCCATCTGCTTGTCGCGGCTTCGTGACCGCTTGTAACCGCCCTGGCGGCGCTGACGGCGCTCGGCGAGCTCGTCGACGGCCGGCTCGGAGTCGGGGGTCTCGGGCGGGCGGGGCGCGTCGTCCTCGCGCGCGACGGGGCGGCGCACCTCGGGACCCCAGCGCGACTCGACAGCCGCATCCGCGTACGAGTCACGGGCCGTAGCGGTCGTTTCCACGTACGGCTTGCGCCGGCGCTTGTCGTCGTACTCGGATTCCCAGTACTCGTCGTCCTCGTAGCTCATCGGATCACCCCGCCGAGGCGGGCGTGGAGGAGCTGCGATCCGGCCTGCTGCTGCCGCATCCGTGTCCCCCCGTCCTCGCTCCCGCGTGCGGTCGCCCGCGCGGCCGGGCTCCCCTCAGCCCGGTCGGGTTGGAAGGTTAACCACGGATTTACGCCGCGCGCTACCGCCCACGGAGGCTAGTCACCCGACCCGAGGACGCCCCCTGGCGCCGCCGGGCCGCCCGGTCGCCGCGGCCGCCGGGAAAAGCTCTTCGACGCACAGTACGGGTCCGACGCCCGTTCGGTTCACATCCAGCGTCTTTTCAGCGGCGCGCCGGAGCCTCGATCGAAAGTCCTCGACGGAGAGTGATGGCGACATTCGCGGGTGCAACGCCTCCTCTCAAGCGCCCCAAGCGTTTCGCCGCCATGGATCAGGCTCCGAATTAACCCATTCTTAAGACACGGCTGAGACCCCTCACAACAACTTCCCTTGGGTACGCCACCACGGGTCCCGAAGTTACGAACACGTACCGTGACGGAACCGCCGGTGTCCCTCCTGGATCGTCCGTTATGTGCACCCGCCCGGGGTGCCCGGGCGAGCGTGGCGAGGGACACGTCCGCGAGCCACGGATCATGGCCGGTGCCGGTGTCACGGTTGTGGAGGTGACCGGCCCGGCGCAGTGCCGGTTCCCGGTGGGCTCGATCCGTGAGCCGCCGACTGACAGATACACGACACCGACCGAAAGGAGCGGACCATGCCGCGCCTCGACCTCGGCGCCGTCCGCGCCACGTTCCGGACGGCCCTCCGCCGCTTGGACGCCTGGACCCTCGACACCCTCACCAACCAACCGCCCCGCGCCTGACGCCGGGCCGTCACGGTTCCGGGCCGGCGGCAGCTGTCGCGGCCCGTTCCCGGGCCGTGCCACCGCGGCCCAGCCAGAGCTGCGGTCCGCGTCTCAGCCGCTCCGGCTCTGTCCGGCGGCGGTGCGCCAGAAACTCCCCGGCCGGTGCCGGCTCCCCCCCGCTGAGCCCGCCGGGGCCCGCGAAACGGTGGCGCTCCTCCTCGCCCCGTTTCGATCGAGGAAAACGACGGCCGTCTCCTTCGCCCCCGTGGGAGGCGGCCGTCCCTTGTCTCCCCGCGCCGGCCGCGCGTTCCCCTCTTGCTGTCCGCGCGTCCTCGTCACGCCGACGGCGGCCCCCTCGCGCCGGCCCCGCGTCCTCTGCTTCCGGCCGTGTGTCCCCTCTCGCCGGTCGGCGCGGCGGCGGGGCTCAGAGGCGCCCGTCGCTGGTGAAGTGCCCGATCGACTCGGGCAGCACCAGACCCGCCGCGGTCAGCGAACGCAGGAGCGCCGCCAGCTCGACCCGGGTGAGGTCGCCGGGCCGCTCCGGCTCCGGATGCGCAACGCCGAGCGCCCGGGCCGTCTCCACCGCGCGTGTCCCGATGGCCGCCTCCACCGCCCACAGCCGGTGCGCCCGCATGGCGAGATGCGCCGACCGGGTCAGATGATCGTGCAGCCGCAACAGCCGGCGCAGGTCCGCGGCGAGCTGCTCGATGGGCGGGCCGAGCGGCTCCGGATCGTGCGGAGTCCGGTCGGTCCACACGCGGGCGACGGCCGAGCAGACGCGGGGCCCGAAGACCACCGCCGCCCCGAGCAACGTGGGCGTCAACGTGATGATGGCCAGCTTCCCGACGTCGACAAGGTTCACGGCGAACTCCTCACCCCGTGCGAAACGGGCGTACCTCCACGATCCGCCGCCCCCGCCGACCCGTCAATACGTCGTCACCAGCTGTTCCGGCCCGCCCGCGGCCCGCTTCCGCTGCTGTTCCGCCCCGCCCGCGGCCCGCTTCCGCTGCTGTCCCCGGCCCGCCCGCGGCTCGCTTCCGCACAAACCTCACGTAGCGGCGTGGCAGGCGTCATGCCTCTTTCTCGCAGGCCCGGTGACCTGCCCGGACACCGTCCTCCCGGCCGCTCAACCCGCTTCTCCGAGCTGCCGATGCCCGCCGGTCGCGCTACGGTGGCCCCCAATTCGCCGACAAAGGAGGTCGATGTGCTGGTGCGCCGTGTTCTGCCCGTCCTGCTCGTGGCCGCCCTCGCGGCCTGTGGCACCAACGACGCCGACTCCTCGGCCGCGCCGTCGGCCGGCAACCCCTCCGGTGGTCCGGGGGCATCGGCCGCGCCCTCCGACGCGGCTGCCACACCTTCGGACCCGGCTGCCGTGCCCTCCGGTTCGGCGGCGGCATCCGTGGCGCCGGGCCAGTCGGCTGCCGCGCCGTCCACTGCGGGCGGAGACACCCAGCAGCTGCCCCTGGGCGGCACGAAGATCTTCCCCGACTACCGCGTGGTCGCCTATTACGGCACGGCCGGCACCGGCACGCTCGGCGTCCTCGGCGAGGGCAGCCCCGACACGATGCTGCCCAAGCTCCGCGCGGCCGCCAAGCCGTTCGCCGGCGACCGCAAGATCCAGCCGGCCTACGAGCTGATCGCCAGCGTGGCGCAGGCCGGCCCCGGCCGGGACGGCGACTACAGCCAGATGATCCCGCTGAGCAAGATTCAGCAGTACGTGGATCAGGCCCGCCGCAACAAGGTGATGGTCATCCTCGACCTCCAGCCGGGGCGCGGCGACTTCCTGCCCCAGGCGAAGCAGCTCGAGCGCTTCCTCGTCCAGCCGCACGTCGGCCTCGCCCTCGACCCCGAGTGGCGCATGCCCGCGGGCAAGGTCCCGGGCAAGACGATCGGCAAGGTGAGCGCGGCCGAGGTCAACCGCGTCTCCGCGTACGTGTCCGGCCTCGTCGCCCAGCACCGGCTGCCCGAGAAGCTGTTCGTCGTGCACCAGTTCCGGTCCTCGATGCTCCCCGACATCAGCAAGATCCAGAAGCGCCCCGGCCTCGCCCTCGTCCAGCACGTCGACGGCTTCGGCACCCGCTCCGAGAAGGACGCCACCTGGGACCGCCTCCGCCGTCCCCAGCAGTTCCACCTCGGCTACAAGCTCTTCTACGACGAAGACATCAAGCGCTACGGCGCCCGCGACCTCCTCAAGTTCAGCAACGTCCCCGAGCTCGTCACCTTCCAATAACCCGGCCACCCGCCGAGCCGCGTTTCGGCGGGTCCGAGCTGCGTTTCGGCGGGTCCGAGCTGCGTTTCGGCGGGTCCGAGCTGCGTTTCGGCGGGTCCGAGCTGCGTTTCGGCGAGTGCGAGCTGCGTCCCGGCGACCCCGAGCCGCGTGCCGGCGGCGCCCTGACCCGCGCCGCGCCAGCCTCGCCCTGAGCCGCGCCGTGATTGCCCCGTCCTGAGCCGCGCCGCGCCGGCATCGCCCTGAGCCGCGCTCCGACGGCCCCGTCCTGAGCCGCGCCGTGGTGGCCCGTCCTGAGCCGCGCTTCGACGGCCCCCTGAGCAGCGCCGCGCCGGCCTCGCCCTGAGCCGCGCCGGCGGACCTGAGCCATGGCGCGATGAGCCGAGCCGCGTCGCCGGCACTGCGGAGCCGCGAGCATGAGCGGCCGGGATTCGTGGCGGGACGAGCCATGCTCATGGCGCCGATTGACCCGGGGCCGTGGGCGCGGTCAGCCGGGCCCGAGTGTCACACCGGGCCGGGCCGCGAGGGGAAGCGGCCCGATCCGAGGGTGGGTCACTCGAAGAACTTGAGGCTCCAGCCTGTGTTGGTCGTGGCACCGGGGACGTTGGCCCGGGTGTAGGTGGTGTTGCCCCACCAGGTGAAGGTGCCGGTGTACCAGTAGCGGTTGGCCCAGGAGTACGGGGTGCCCTTCGGGACGGCGTGGAACATCAGGGGGAAGCGGGGGCCGGCCGGGGGACTGGTGTTGATGTCGCCGTTGAGGAGGACGAAGGTGTGGTGACCAGGCCCGTTGACATTGAGGGTCGGGTCCCAGCCGGACATCATCGTGCTGCGGTTGCTGCCGAAGAGACAGCCGTTGCTCTTGTACCAGTCCCAGACATAGGTCGGGTCGCCGCCCGCGCGCAGGCGGAGGTCGGCGAGACAGTACTGGTCGCTCCAGCTGCCGTTCGCGGAGTAGACGATGTGCAGCTGGCCGTTCGGGTCCTTGATGGCCTCGGGGCCCTCGTTGATGAACGGGTTGCCGACGACCCGCTCCCAGCTCTCGCGGGGCTGGGAGATCACATAGCGCGCCCCCGTGGCGGCGGTCGGGCTGCTCATCCGGGCGATGTAGAGGTTCTGCTCGACGTTGGTGTCGCCCGCCCAGCCCGACCAGACGAACCAGCGCTGGGAGTTGAAGGTGAACATGGTGCCGTCGATGGCCCACTTGTCGTCGGGCAGGTTGAGCTTCGTGGCGGCGCCGAAGCCGGAGGCCGGGGACGTGGAGCTGATCACGTACATGCGGTGGGCGGAGCCCGTACCCATGGTGAAGTAGATGTAGTAGCGCCCGCCGTCGTAGTGGATCTCGGGGGCCCACAGCTCGCCGAGGCCGGGGTCCTGATAGACGCGCGTCGCGGCGGCGGCGGCCAGCCCGTCGGGAGAGGAGGCCTGGCGCACCTGGATGCCGTTGCCGGCCGACTGCACCGAGATGTAGGTGGAGCCGACCCGCAGCACGCTGGGGTCGGCCGCGCGGAGGGAGGTCTGGGCGGCGTCGGCACGGCCGGCCATCGTCACCACCTGGGTGAGGCCCAGCACACCGGCGAGCGCGAGCGCGCCGAGGCCGAACAGACGGCGGGGAATCTTCATGGTCACATCCGGGGTCTGCCGCCGTTGCGACGCCGTGCCGGTGGGGGCCGGCGGGGATGACGTCCGGGCAGGCTGCGCGGGGCGGCGGGACGGGGAAGCAGCCCTGACCGTGCCCCGAGCATCGATCTCACTCTCATCGATGTCAATCCACCCGGATAAATCGACCCGTGATGGATCTCCGCCCGGGAGGGATCCGCCCAGAGGGATCCGCCCAGAGGGATCCGCCCGGGAAGGGTCCGCGCGGGCGGGAGGCCGGCGCCACGCCGCCCGGGAGGAAGGCCGGCGCCACACCGACGACGACCACGGGCGGCGAGGCGGGGCACGCCACCCCTGGAAGGGCGGATCGGCCCCGGCCGAGATCCGGAACCGGGACGGCCGCGAGCA
This sequence comes from Symbioplanes lichenis, assembly GCF_030709675.1. Classification (GTDB taxonomy): domain Bacteria; phylum Actinomycetota; class Actinomycetes; order Mycobacteriales; family Micromonosporaceae; genus Actinoplanes; species Actinoplanes lichenis. The sequence goes on along the minus strand of NZ_JAUZQD010000017.1, from coordinate 44,989 downwards.
CGAGCCGAACGATCTTGAGGTTCTCTACGATGACAGGTGGGCCGGCCGGGGATTGTTGCGGAATCCCCGGCCGGTTCGCGAAGCCGGGAAGGGGCTACCGCGGCCGGTTCGCGAAGCTGGGAGAGGCCTACCGCGGCGCGCCGAGGGAGGCGGAGCCGAGCGCCTTCGTGATCGTGATCTCGATGGCGACGCGGCGCGGGTTGGGGCGCGGCTGACGGTAGCGCTCGGCGTACCGCTTGACCGCCTCGGCCACCGCCTCCGGATCGTCGTTGACCATCGCCACACCCTCGACCGTGCACCAGCGCGGCCCCTCGAACTGGCAGACGGCGACCCGGGTCTGCCCATTGCGGATGTGGCGCACCTTGGCCGACTCGCCCGACGAGATGACGCGCAGCAGTCCGGCCGCCAGGTCGAGCGTCGCGCCGACCGGGGCGACGTGCGGCGACCCGTCCGCCCGCAGCGTCGTCAGCGTGCAGAGATGCCGCTCGGTCCAGAACTCCTGAACCTGCGGCGCCCCGAGGTCGAGTTGCCCACTCATGCGATCTCCATCGGTAGTGCTCCTCGCCGCACCGCGTCCACCAGCACCTGGTGGTCGGCCTCGACCTGGTCCGCGTACGCCCGGGCGAACCGGCTCAGCATGTCGTCCAGCTTGTCGCTGCCGCCGATGTACCCGGCGATCATCGAGGCGCCACTGGTCCGGGCGTGGCCCTTGGCCAGCAGATAGCCGCAGATGCCGGCGTAGTCCTCGAGGGCGGACGCGCTGATGTCCTCGACGAGGATGGCGCCCTTCATGTCGCGGAACTGCCGCACGTAGTACTGGTGGTCGCCGACCGTGGTCCAGCCGAGCAGCGGGTCGCTGACCGTCTGCAGCGCCTGCTGGTACTCGACGACGCGCTGCCCCTGGTGCCGGTGCCACGCCGCGGCGCCGTGCTGGTGCTTCGCGACGACGGACCGCCGGGCCTCCTTGAGCTGGAGGAAGACGACGTCGTCGGGGCTGCTTCCCTCACACAGCGCCACGTACGCCCGGAGCCCCACCGATCCGACGCCGACCACCTTGTGCGCGATGTCGACGATCCGGTAGCCGGCCAGGATCCGCGCCCAGTGCGGTGGCAGCGTGTTGAGATAGCCGTCCAGGGCCCCGGCGAGCCGCTCGAGGTCCTCGTCGCTGGGCCGGGTGATCAGCGGCGGCTCCTGCACGAGGCGGGCGGTGCCGTCGCGCTGCTCGGTGAAGCGGGGCAGCGCGCGGTCGCTCGTGCGGCGCCGGGCCCGCCGGGCCGCCCGTTCGATCTCGTCCTTGAAGGACGCCTTGCTCGCCGCCTTGCGCAGGTCGTCGACGTCCAGCGTGTCGAAGGAGCGGGCCAGCAGCGGCTGCTCGGCGAGGTACTGGATCTGCTCGCGATACTCCTCGACACAATGGCGTACGGCGTCGGCGCACGCGTGCTCGCGGAAGCCGTTCTGGCGCCCGGCGACGTGCACGCTGGTGACGAGCCGGCGCAGGTCCCACTCCCAGGCGCCGGGGTGGGCCTCGTCGAAGTCGTTGAGGTCGAAGACCAGCTCCCGCTCCGGCGAGGCGTAGAAACCGAAGTTGCCGAGATGCGCGTCGCCGCAGATGACCGGGGTGATGCCGGTGTGCGGGAGGGTGGCGAAGTCGTCGGCCATGATGTTCGCCGAGCCGCGCAGGAAGGCGTAGGGCGACGCGTGCATGCGCCCGACCCGCACCGGGATCAGCCGGTCGAGCCGCCCCTGGTGGGCCTCGGCGAGCTGGGTGACGGGATCGACGCGCCCGCTCGCCGGTCGCCAGTGCGCCAGGTCGGAGCGGGGGGAGCGGTCGCGCAGGGAACGGCCCAGCTCGTAGCGCTCGGCCCGGGGCGGGGCGGGGCGGCGCAGGGAGGTGAAGCCCTCGTCCCGGCGGGTGTCGAGCACGACATGGCCGTTGGGCGGCGCTTCGATCGGAACGTCCATCAGCGCCGAGCGTACGCAGCCGGGAAAAGCCGCACGTACGCAGCCGGGAAAAGTCGATCAAGCGGAGCCCGTTGACGGTCGCCTTGTTATCGCTAACAATGCCTGCACGGGTCCACATGGCGGGACGCCGCGGCGGATGGACAAGAGCGCCCGGTCCGGCGTTACGATGCGGTGATCACGGCGTGATCGTCCGGTCACACATCGACCGGCGCCGCCGTGCCTCGCGGTTGCGACCGCACATTACAGGGACGAGGTGCGGCGATGGACGTCAGGGGAGCCCGCAGCCCCGCCATGACCGACGTCGCCAAGCTGGCGGGGGTGTCCCACCAGACGGTCTCCCGGGTGCTCAACGACCATCCCAACGTCCGCGAGCAGACCCGCCTGCGGGTGCGCGCCGCGATCGCCGAGCTGGGCTACCGTCCCAACCGCGCCGCCCGGGCCCTGGTCACCGGCCGCTCCCAGCTCATCGGCGTCGTCGCGCAGAACAGCACCCTGTACGGCCCGGCCTCGCTGCTCGCCGCGTTCGAGCAGGCCGCGGCCGAGGCGGGCTTCGCGGTGAGCGTGGGCAGCGTCGGCCGGCTCGACCGCGAGTCCATCGCCGGTGCCGTGGAGCGCCACCTCGACCAGCGGGTCGCCGGGCTCGTCGTCATCGCCCCGGTCGCGTCGGCCGACGACGCGCTCGAGGACATGCCGGCCGACGTCCCGCTGGTCACCATCGACGGCAACCCGCTGCGCCCGCACTCGCTGGTCACGGTCGACCAGGCCGCCGGCGCCCGGCTCGCCGTCGAGTGCCTGCTGGCCGCGGGGCACCGGACGGTCTGGCACGTCTCCGGCCCTCCGGACTGGTACGACGCCGCGGGCCGGATCGAAGGCTGGCGAGCCGCCCTGGAAGCCGCCGGGGCCGAGGTGCCGCCGACGGTCGCGGGGGAGTGGTCCGCCGCCTCGGGCTACGACGCCGGGCGCATGCTGGCCCGCATGCCGGAGGTCACTGCGGTCTTCACGGCCAACGACCACCAGGCGCTCGGGCTGCTCCGGGCGCTGAGCGAGCACGGCCGCCGGGTGCCGCACGACGTGTCGGTGGTCGGCTTCGACGACGTGCCCGAGGCCGCGTACTTCATCCCGCCGCTGACGACCGTGCGGCCCGCCTTCGCCGAGGTGGCGCAGGCCGGGCTGGACTCGCTGCTGACCCAGCTGGCCGACCCCGACGCGCCGCCCGAGCGGATCGTCATCGCCCCGTCGCTGGTGGAGCGGTCGAGCGTGGCCCCGCCCGCCGTCCGCCCGGTCGCGCCCCGCCCCCGCGAGCCGGAGCGCCGCCCCGTCGAGCAGTAGCCGCCGCGCCGAGGACCGCGCTGCCGAGGGCCGGCAGCGCCGCGGGAGGGCAGGGGCGCCGCGCAGAAGAGGCAGGGGCGCCGCGCGGAAGGACCGGCAGCGCCGCTGAAGAAGGTCGGCAGCGCCGCGGAAGAAGGCCGGCAGCGCCGCCCGGGTGAAGGGCGCGGTAAGGGGCAGCTCACCCGCACGAGTGAGCGTAAGGTCCCGATCGAAGGACCGGCGCCGTGAGCCACGTCATTTCGACAAGATTGCCACGACGTTGCTCCGCGCTGTTGACACGCGAATTGTTAGCGCTCACACTCGGACCACGCCGCCCGGCGTGTGTCCTGGGACACGCCCGGTTCGTCCCCCGGAGGTAGCAGAACGATGTCCGAGTGCCCGCTCGCCGGCCCCCGTGCAGGTTGCGGCATGACCGACCGCACCGAGCTGCACCCGGCGCAGGACGGCGACGGCCTGGGCGGCGAGGGCCAGGAGCGCATGCCCAAGGTGGCACGGTGAGCTTGAGCGCCGACATCAAGGAGACCCGGCAGCAGGTTGCCGACCTGCACGCCGAGCTCCCGCGCAACGAACTCGTGGTCTGGACCGCCGGCAACGTCTCGGCCCGGGTCCCCGGCGCGGACCTGCTGGTGATCAAGCCCTCCGGCGTGCGTTACGACGAGATCACGGCCGACGCCATGGTCGTCACCGATCTCGCCGGCACGGTGGTGGAGGGCGATCTCGCCCCGTCGAGCGACACGGGCGCCCACGCCTACGTCTACCGGCACATGCCGCACGTCAACGGCGTGGTGCACACCCATTCCACGTACGCGACAGCGTGGGCCGCCCGCGGCGAGGCGATCCCCTGCGTCCTCACCGTGATCGCCGACGAGTTCGGCGGCGAGATCCCGGTCGGGCCGTCCGCGCCGGACGGCGACGACGACGAGGTCGGCCGCGGGATCGTCGAGACCCTCGACGGCCACCGCTCGCCGGCCGTCCTGCTGCGCAACAACGGCGTCTTCACCATCGGGCCGGACCCCGCCGCCGCGGTCAAGGCCGCGGTCATGTGCGAGGACGTCGCCCGGACCGTGCACATCGCCCGCCAGATCGGCGAGCCGGTGCCCATCGCCCAGGAGCACATCGACTCCTTGTACGCCCGCTACCAGAACGTCTACGGACAGGAGCCCAAGAAGTGAAGCCCCAGATCTGGTTCCTGACCGGAAGCCAGCACCTGTACGGCCCGGAGACCCTGCAGCAGGTCGCCGACCAGTCCCGGCAGATCCAGGACATGCTGGCCGCCCAGATCACGAGCGCCGAGCTCGTCGGCCGGCCGGTGCTGACCGACAGCGGCGCGATCCGTCAGGTGATGATCGACGCCAGTGCCGACCCGAACTGCATCGGCGTCATCGCCTGGATGCACACGTTCTCGCCGGCCAAGATGTGGATCACCGGCCTCGACGTGCTCCGCAAGCCGCTGCTGCACCTGCACACGCAGCTCAACCAGGCGCTGCCGTGGTCGTCCATCGACATGGACTTCATGAACCTCAACCAGGCGGCGCACGGCGACCGGGAGTTCGGCTACATCCAGACCCGCATCGGCGTCGCCCGCAAGACGATCGCCGGGCACGCCTCGGACCCGTCGGTCGCGGCGCGCGTCGAGGGCTGGGCCCGGGCGGCCACCGGGTACGCGAAGCTGCGCGGGCTGCGGCTCGCCCGGTTCGGCGACAACATGCGCAACGTCGCGGTGACCGAGGGCGACAAGGTCGAGGCCGAGCTGGTCTTCGGCGTCTCGGTCAACACGTACGGCGTCAATGATCTGGTCGAGGTCGTCGACGGCGTCGGGGACAAGGACATCGACGCGCTGGTCGACGAGTACGCGGACCAGTTCGTGCTCGCGCCGGAGCTGGCCCGGGGCGGCGACCGCCACGACTCGCTGCGCTACGCCGCGCGGATCGAGGCCGGCCTGCGCAAGTTCCTGACCGAGGGCGACTTCGGCGCCTTCACGACCAACTTCGAGGACCTCGGCGGCCTGCGCCAGCTGCCCGGCCTGGCCGTCCAGCGGCTCATGGCCGACGGCTACGGCTTCGGCGGCGAGGGCGACTGGAAGACCTCGATGCTGCTCACGGCCGTGAAGGCCATGGGTACGGGCACCGGGGCGGGCACCTCCTTCATGGAGGACTACACCTACCACTTCGGCCCGGGCGACCAGAAGATCCTCGGCGCGCACATGCTCGAGGTGTGCCCGTCGATCGCGTCGGCGAAGCCGTCCTGCGAGATCCACCCGCTCGGCATCGGCAACCGCGAGGACCCGGTGCGCCTGGTCTTCGACGCCCAGGCCGGCGCCGGCGTGGTGATCGGCATCGCCGACATGGGCGACCGCTTCCGGCTGGTGGCCAACACCATCGAGGTGACCGCGCCGGACGAGCCGCTGCCGAAGCTGCCGGTGGCCCGCGCGGTGTGGAAGCCGCAGCCGTCGCTGTCCACGTCGGCCGAGTGCTGGCTGACGGCCGGCGGCCCGCACCACACGGTGCTGACCCAGGCGGTGGGCGTGGAGGCGTTGCGCGACTTCGCCACCATGCTGCACACCGAGCTGCTCGTGATCGACGAGACCACGACACCCCATGACTTCGCGGACCGCGTGCGCTGGAATCAGGCCTATTACCGCCAGTACGCCCGTTGAGCCGAGAAGGTAACGCCCCGCTAACAACAGTGTGCAGAGCTGTTCACTTCTGATCGTACGTGCGTGATAGTCGTCTCATCTGTGCGTGCGTATCGATCGTCACTCCACATAACCCCCTCCCAAGGAGAGAACGATGAGGTTCACCCGTCTCGCGTCCGTGGCCACGGCCGTGACGCTGGCCGCGGCGATGGCCGCCTGCGGTTCCAGCGAGAAGACCGTCGACCAGGAGGCCGGCAGCACCGACAACAAGGGCGCGCTCATCGGCGTGACCATGCCGACCCGGTCGTCCGAGCGCTGGATCGCCGACGGTGACAACGTCAAGCAGCAGCTCGAGGCGCTGGGCTACAAGGTCGACCTGCAGTACGCCGAGGACGACATCGCCACCCAGACCCAGCAGCTCGACACCCAGATCACCAAGGGCGCCAAGCTCCTGGTCATCGCGTCGATCGACGGCACCGCGATCACCACGCAGCTGGAGAGCGCGAAGTCCAACAACATCCCGGTCATCGCGTACGACCGCCTCATCCGCAACAGCCCGAACGTGGACTACTACGCCACCTTCGACAACAACAAGGTCGGCGTCCAGCAGGCCACCTCGCTGCTGACCGGCCTCGGCGTGCTCGACGCGTCCGGCAAGGAGACCGACAAGAAGGGCCCGTTCAACATCGAGCTCTTCGCCGGCTCGCCCGACGACAACAACGCGACGTTCTTCTTCAACGGCGCGATGAGCGTGCTCCAGCCGTACATCGACAAGAAGGTCCTGGTCGTCAAGTCCGGCCAGACCAAGTTCGAGCAGGCCGCCACGCTGCGCTGGAAGCCGGAGACGGCCCAGGCCCGCATGGAGAACCTGCTGACCTCGACCTACCGCTCGGGCGCCAAGGTCGACGGCGTGCTCTCGCCCTACGACGGTCTGTCGATCGGTATCCTCTCCGCGCTCAAGAGCAGCGGCTACGGCACCGCCTCGCAGCCCTACCCGACCGTGACCGGCCAGGACGCCGAGGCCGCCTCGGTCAAGTCGATCATCAAGGGTGAGCAGTACAGCACCATCTACAAGGACACCCGCGCGCTGGCCAAGGCCACCGTCGAGATGGCCGACGCCGTGCTGAAGGGCCAGACCCCGAAGACGAACAACACCACCGACTACAACAACGGCGTCAAGGTCGTTCCTTCGCAGCTGCTCGACTCGGTCATCGTGACCAAGGAGAACTACAAGAAGGAGCTCATCGACACCGGCTACTACACCGAGGCCGACCTGAAGTGACCGAAGCCGACATCATCCTTCGGATGCAGGGCATCACCAAGACGTTCCCTGGCGTCAAGGCCCTGTCGGACGTCAACGTGGACGTGCGTCGCGGCGAGATCCTCGCGATCTGCGGAGAGAACGGCGCCGGCAAGTCCACGCTGATGAAGGTGCTGTCGGGCGTGTACCCGCACGGCTCGTACGACGGAGAGATCTTCTTCGACGGCGAGCCGTGCCGGTTCGCCGGCATCCGCGACAGCGAGCACAAGGGCATCGTCATCATCCACCAGGAGCTGGCGCTGGCGTCCAACCTCTCGATCGCCGAGAACATCTTCCTCGGCAACGAGCAGGCGACGCGGGGCATGATCGACTGGAACAAGACGAACGCGGCGGCCGCCGAGCTGCTGCGCCGCGTCGGCCTCCGCGAGAACCCCACCACCCAGGTCCTCGACATCGGCGTGGGCAAGCAGCAGCTCGTGGAGATCGCCAAGGCGCTCACCAAGGACGTCAAGCTGCTCATCCTCGACGAGCCGACCGCGGCCCTCAACGACGACGACTCCGCGCACCTGCTCGAGCTGCTGCGCGGGCTGCGGGACGAGGGCATCACCTGCGTCATCATCTCGCACAAGCTCAACGAGGTCATGGCGATCGCGGACCGGGTGACGATCATCCGGGACGGGCAGACCATCAAGACGATGGACCTGGCCACCGACGAGGTGACCGAGGACAAGATCATCGCGGGCATGGTCGGGCGCGACCTGGACAACCGGTTCCCGCCGCACGAGTCGCACATCGGCGACGAGGTGCTGCGGATCGAGGACTGGACCGTGCACAGCCCCACCCAGCACGGGCGGGTCGTCGTGCGCGGTGCCAACCTGAGCATCCGCCGGGGCGAGATCGTCGGCCTGGCCGGGCTCATGGGCGCCGGCCGGACCGAGCTGGCCATGAGCGTCTTCGGCCGCACCTACGGCACCAACATCTCCGGCCGGGTCTTCAAGGACGGCAAGGAGATCCAGGTCAAGTCGGTGCAGGACGCCATCAAGCACGGGCTCGCCTATGCCACCGAGGACCGCAAGCGCTACGGCCTCAACCTCATCGAGGACATCAAGCGCAACGTGTCCGCGGCCGGGCTCAAGAAGCTGGCCAAGGGCGGCTGGGTCGACGACAACGAGGAATACAAGGTCGCCGACGACTACCGCAAGTCGATGAACATCAAGGCGCCCAACGTCGCGAGCATCGTCGGCAAGCTCTCGGGCGGCAACCAGCAGAAGGTCGTGCTGTCCAAGTGGATCTTCACCGATCCGGACGTGCTGATCCTCGACGAGCCGACCCGCGGCATCGACGTCGGTGCCAAGTACGAGATCTACACGATCATCAACCGCCTGGCCGACGAGGGCAAGGGCGTGCTGGTGATCTCCAGCGAGCTGCCGGAGCTGCTCGGGCTCTGCGACCGCATCTACACCCTCGCCGAGGGACGGATCACCGGTGAGGTGGCCCGGGCCGACGCGACCCAGGAGGGTCTCATGACCCTGATGACAGGACAGGAGGTCGCGCGGTGACGAGCGTGGCACCCACGAACGCCGACCTCGCGCTCGGCACCCCCTCGGCCAGCCAGCCGGGGAACTCGCCGCGGAAGTTCAACTTCAACCTCCGCGAGAGCGGCATCTACCTCGCCTTCGCGGCGATCGTGCTGCTCTTCACGATCCTCACCGGCGGCGACATGCTGGCGCCGCAGAACATCAGCAACATCATCGTCCAGAACTCGTACGTCCTGATCCTCGCGATCGGCATGATCCTGATCATCATCGCCGGCCACATCGACCTCTCGGTCGGCTCGGTGGTCGGCGCGACCGGCGCGTTCGCGGCGGTGCTGATGGTCAACCACAACGTGCCGTGGCCGGTGGCGATCCTGGCGACGCTGATCGCCGGTGGCCTCATCGGCGCGTGGCAGGGCTACTGGGTCGCGTACTTCGGGATCCCGGCCTTCATCGTGACCCTCGCGGGCATGCTGCTCTTCCGCGCGGTCACGCTGACGATCCTGGGCAACCGTGGCATCGGCCCGATCCCGGACGACGTCCGCACGCTGGCCAACGGCTTCACCGACGGCTACCTGGGCAACATCGGCCTGGGCGCGCTCGGCGGCGCCGACCTGTTCACGCTGATCGTCGGCATCCTCGCGGTCGCCGCGATCGCCTGGACCCAGTGGCGTCAGCGGGCCGGCCGGCTCAAGTACAACCAGGCGGTCGACCCGGTCTGGCTGTTCATCACGAAGATCGCGGTCGCGGCGGTCGTCGTGATGTTCGTCGTGGTCGCCCTCGCCCGCTACCACAACCTGCCCTGGGTCCTGGTGCTGCTGGCGGCCCTGATCATCGGCTACTCGATCTACACCAACCGGGCGGTCTTCGGCCGGCAGATCTACGCCATCGGCGGCAACCTGCAGGCCGCGACGCTGTCCGGCGTCAAGGTCAAGAGCGTCACCTTCTGGCTGTTCGTCAACATGGGCGTCCTCGCCGCGGTCGCCGGCATCGTCTTCGCCGGCCGCCTCAACCAGGCGGGCCCGACCGCGGGCAACAACGCCGAGCTCGACGCCATCGCGGCGGCCTTCATCGGCGGCGCGGCGGTCCAGGGCGGCGTCGGCAAGGTCGTCGGCGCCATCACCGGTGGCCTCATCATGGGTGTCATCAACAACGGCATGCAGCTGCTCGGCGCCCCGTCCGAGCGCGTCATGCTGGTCAAGGGCGCCGTGCTCCTCGCGGCCGTCGCCTTCGACGTCTACACCAAGCGCCGCGCGGGCGCGTCCCGCTGATCCACCGCCGCGCGGGGGGCTCTCCCGGCGCGGCTCGCGCACTCCGCGCCGGTACCGGGATCCATGACGGTGCCGGCGCGGTCCGCGTTTCCGGGCCCCGGCCCTTCGTGCCCGAGCCGCTGAGCAAGGTGCTCCTGCTCACCACCGGCGCCGAGAGCAATGAGGCCGCGATCCGGATGGCCAAGCTGGTCACCGGCAAGCACGAGATCGTGTCGTTCGCCCGGTCCTGGCACGGCATGACCCAGGCGGCCGCCAACGCCACCTACCGGCCGGACATCACCACGCCGGACGGGATCGCGCCGGCGCTGACCTCCACCACGGGCGAGCTCGACCTCGGCCTGGAGATCCTCGACCAGGCCCTCACCGAGGTCACCTCGCGATTCGCGTCACACCGGGGCAGCGCACTGTGGACAGCGTGATGACAATGGATGGGTGACCGATCGAGCACGCACTGTCGTCCGGGAGGGACTGGACGCGGTCGTGCGTGCGCGGCTGGCGTGGCCGGTGGCCGAGAGTCCGCCGATCACGCTGGTCGGGGCGCCCAGCGGCGGGGGCAAGACGACGTTCCTGCGGCAGGTCGAGGAGACCACCGAACATCTGCACGCCGCGTACGTCGATCTCGCGGCCGGGCGGCTGGCCGCCACCGGGACCCCGGGGCCGGGGCGGTCGCCGATCGCCGCGCTGCTGACCGTCCTCGTGTACGAGCTCATGGGCCACCGGGCCAACCTGCGCCGGCTCAGCTTCCCCCGGTACGTGCTCGGGCTGCTCGCCCTCCAGCCGGCCCCCAGCGACCGGCGGGACGTCACGCGGCAGCTCGTGCAGCGGCTGCTCGATGATCAGAAGCGGCCGAAGCTGCCCGACTACGTGCGCGATCTCGCCGGGGGAGCGGCCGACGTGGTGGCCGGGGCGCTCGGAACCACGGCGACGGGCGTGGGGGACGTACTCGTGTCGGCGCTGGCCTCGGGTCTGAGCCGGCGCCGGACCGCGGGGGAGCGCTGGTGGGCGCAGCGCGGGCGCCCGGCCGCGGACGTGCTGGTCGAGCTCAACAGCCGGATCCACGAGGGGCCGGCCTCGCACCGCTGGGCGCAGTCGCAGGAGCTGCTGGTGCGGGCGTTCCTGGCCGACCTGCGCGCGGCCTACGGCGAGCGGTGGTGGCGGCCGTCCGACGACTTCACCGCGGTCGTCCTGCTGGACAACGTGGAGCACGGCGCAGGCTGGGAGTTGCTCGATCTCCTCGCGCGGGTGCGGCAGGAGACGCCGGCCCCCGACCCGCTCACCGTGGTTGCCGCGGCGGGCGCGCCGGTCGGGTCCTTCTCCTTCGACGGTACGGACACCGCCCGCGGCTGTTTCGACCCCCAGCCGCTGGCCGGCCTGACCGTCGGTGAGACCGCGCTGCTGGCCGAGCAGCACGACGTCCGGGATCCCGCGGTGGTCGCGGCGCTGCACCGGCTCACCCGCGGCCACCCCGGCGGGCTCGGCTGGCTGCTGCGCCACGATCCGGCGCTGGCCGCCCTGCGGCAGAACGAGTCCGCCGGACTCCTCGTGGGCGAGCTGCTGCCGGACCTCGCCGGGCCCGATGCCACGACGCTGCGCCGGCTCGTGCACACGGCGGCGGCCGATCAGCTGACGGCGACCACGGAACACGTGGCGACCGAGGGGACCGGGCTCGAGGCGGACTTCGTACCGTTGCGGACCGCGATGATCGGCGGGCTGTGGGCGTACAAAAGGGGGGACGGCGCCGGACCGGCAAGCCTGCATCCCCTCCTGCGCCGCCTGCTCCTGCTGCGGCTGCAGTCCGAGCCGGACGCGTGGGAGGCGACGCACAGGCGCCTGCAACTGCACTACGAGCACCGCTACGACCGCGACCGCGCGCGCTATCACGCGCTGGCCCGGTGCCGGATCGACGAGGTGACGACGGCGCTCTACGAGCTGCTGAGCGACGACGCGAAGGGGTGGCTGGCGGCCTTCGACGCGACGGTCGCGGCGCCCAACCCGCTCGCCGGGCCGGTGCCCGCGGACCCGGACCGGCTGGTCGAGCCGGTCCGGCGGACCGGTCCCGCGCTGATCTATCCGCTGGCCCGGCTGGTGGCCGGCGAGTGGCTGCGCGCGGACCCGCTCGGCCCGGATCGGCTCGACGCCTACGTGCGCCGGCGGTACGGCGACGTGGCCGGCCAGGTGGCGCGCAGCCACCCGACCCTGTCCGAGGCCCTGTACGCCCGACACGAGGAGCTGCCCGGATGACCAGCCAGATCGTCCCGCGCAACAAGTGGCTGCGCCCGCTGCTGGCCGCCGGCGCGGTGCTCGCCGTGTTCGCGGTCGCCGGGCTCGTGCTGGTCCTGCGCTGGAATGCCGCCCACTGCGACGGCCGCGCGATCGCCCGCACCGACGACGACCCGGCCGAGTGCGTCGGCGTCTCGGACGGCGGCTACCTGTTCACGCTGGGCGCCTCGGGCGAGGTGCCCGGGCTGCTCGACTTCCAGCGGCTGATCGCGGCGGAGAACGAGGCGGTCGACGACCCCTCCTACCGGACGATCGTGCTCGTCCTGCCCATGCCGTGGGCCGGCCAGGGGGTGGTCAGCGACGAGCACATCGTCCACCAGCTGGCCGGCGCGTACGCGGCCCAGGCGCAGGCCAACGCCGGCAACAACGGCGACGGCACACCGAAGCTGAAGCTCTTCGTCGCCAACATCGGCCGCCAGGGGCAGGCCTGGCGCACCGTGGCGGACCAGCTGCTCGACCGGCGCGAGGAGGACCGCATCACCGCCGTGGCCGGGCTCGGCGCCAGCCTCGAGAACACCAAGCGCCTCGCCCGGGTCCTCTCCGACGCCGAGCTGCCGATGGTCGGCTCCACGATCACCGCCGACGACCTGAACGGCCACGACTTCCCGCACCTCTACCGGGTCGGCCCGGACAACTCCGACGAGGTGAAGGTGCTGCTGTCCTTCCTGGCCACCCGCCGGCACGACCCGAAGGAGCAGACCTACCTGGCCGTGGCGGAGGACCCGGGCGACGCGTACGTCCGCCAGCTGCGCACCGCCTTCGAGAGCAAGGTCGACGGGTACGCCACCCGTTCCTTCGACCCCACGGCCCTGGGCTGGACCGAAGCCGTCGCGGCGATCGCCCGCGAGGTCTGCAGCCGCCCCGATCCGGTGGCCGTCTACTTCGCCGCCCGCTCCGCCCACCTGCGCGTCTTCCTCGTCGAGCTCGGCACCGCCTGCGCCCGCCCCGGCCGCGTCACCGTCCTCACCGGCGACGACGCCAGCGACCTGATCGACAGCACCGACCCCGCCCTGCGCGCCGCCCTGGGCCGCGGCGTCTTCTCGCTCTTCATGACCGGCCTCGCCCACCCCGACGAGTGGCGAGACTCACCCGTACGCCCGGCCGCCCTCGAAACCCTCCAGGACTGGATCGCGGACCGCGCCGGCCACGTGGGCCTCGACTACCGCGACGGCATCGCCATGATGTCCTACGACGCCGTCTCGGTCACCGTCCGCGCGATCCGCTCGGTGGCCGCCGCGGGCAGCCCCCCGTCCCTGGGCTCCCTGGTCAACGGCTTCAGCCAGATCACCACGGGCGACCCGTACTGCGGCGCGGCCGGCCCGGTCGCCTTCGCCACCGAACCCGGCCGCCGGGGCGACGCCGTCAACAAGGCCGTCCCCATCATCACCCTGCTCCCGGAGGCCAAGGTGGAGTTCATGGACCGCCGCTACCCCGGCACCCCCGCGCAGGCCTGCTGACCATGACGAGCCGTGCTTCAGCAGATCGGCGAGGCTCGGCTCAGCCTTCGGGGCCGAAGAAGTACAGGAGGGTGAGCGCCGCGACGACCAGGGCGGCTACGGTGGCGGCCCGGCCGGACGGGCGTGGGCCGGTCAGCAGCACCGTCACGCCCAGCGGGACGAGGGCCACGCACAGGCCGCCCACGGCGATCAACGACTGCGGCACCTGGGTGCCCTTGAGGGTGCCCAGGGCCAGCGCCGACATCAGGGCCAGGGCGATCGCGCGCCACAGCGGCAGCACGCCCGACCGCCAGGCGCCCGCCGCCAGCACCACCCAGCCGGTGACCACGGCCAGCGCCGGCATGCGGTAGAGGTGCCACGCGCCGTAGCTGCCGGCGACCGCTTGGACGGCGGTGGCGGGGCCCTGGACGCGGACGAGCTGGTACGCCAGGTGGTCGATGCCGCCGTGGAAGGTCCGGGTGAACAGGCCCAGCAGGACCAGGCCCGTGCCCCAGGCTGCCCAGCGGGGCCGGTGAACCCCGATCATGCGTCCCAGCAGGAGCACTGCGGGGGCGAGCACCAGCATCCCGCCGGTGAACAGACTCATGGCCGTGACGATCAACTGCGGGTGCGCCGCGTACGCCGCCAACTGTGCCGGGAAGAAGAAGCCGAACCGGATCCGGAGCAGGACGCCGGCCAGCACGAGCACGGGACCGAGCACCAGCGCGGAGCCGCCGAGCCAGCGCCCGGGGAACGAGTAGGTCATGGCGGCCACCCTGGCGCGGCGGGGCGGCGTACACATCGGACCGTGGGCAGACGCGTCAGGGGGTCGCGCGGGGTTAGCGTGCAGCCGTGAGGGTTGATGTGTGGCCGGCCGCCGGGCTGGCGCTGATCCTCGCCACCACGCCCAGCATCTTCGCGCTGGCCGGCAGCCTGGCTGTGACGCCGGTCGTCCACGCGCTGGACGAGACGGTGGTGTTCCTCGTCGCGGGCTGGGTGGCCGGTGCCGTCGTGCGGTGGCGGCGGGAGGTCGCGGCGCAGCGGGCCCGGGCGGCCGTCGCGGACGAGCGGTTGCGGATCGCGCGGGACCTGCACGACATCGTCGGGCACAGCATGAGCGTGATCGCGGTGAAGGCGACCGTCGCCAACCATGTCGCGGCGACGCGGCCCGACCAGGTGCAGGCCGCGCTGACCGACATCGAGGAGATCAGCCGGGCCGCGCTCGAGGAGACACGCCGGCTGCTGAACACGTTCAAGCCGGGCTTGGAGCCGGTGCCGGGGCTCGCGCAGCTCGGGGCACTGTGTGACTCGGCGCGGGCCGCGGGCGTCGAGACCACTCTGGACGTACGGGCGGAGGACGCTGTGCCCGAGGCGGTGGCCCTGACGGCGTACCGGATCGTGCAGGAAGCCCTCACCAACGTCGTGCGGCACGCGGCGGCCGGGTCGTGCCGGGTGGCCGTGTTCACCCGGGAGAACGGGCTCGCCGTCGAGGTCACCGATGACGGCCGGGACGCGCCGCGCGAGCCGCGGGCCGGGCACGGGCTGACGGGCATGCGGGAGCGGGTGGCCCTCTACGGCGGGACGCTCAGCGCCGGCCCCCCACGATCGCGGCGGCTTCTCAGTGACGGCGACCCTGCCGTACAACCGCGGCAAAGCCGGCCCGGTGACCCTGCCGTACGCGTCATGAGCATCCGGGTGCTGCTGGCCGACGATCACACGGTGGTGCGGAACAGCTTCCGGCTGCTGTTCGAGAGCTCGCCGGATTTCGTGGTCGTCGGCGAGGCGGGCGACGGCCTCGAAGCGGTCACGGCCGGCCGGGCCTGCCGGCCGGACGTCGTGCTCATGGACATCCGCCTGCCCCGCCTCGACGGCCTCGAGGCCACCCGGCGCCTCACCGCCGCCGGACCGCTGCCCCGGGTGATCATCCTGACGACCTTCGACCTCGACGACTACGTGCACGCGGCGGTGCAGGCGGGGGCCAGCGGCTTCCTCGTCAAAGATGTCAGCGCCGCCGCCTTGCTCGACGCCGTGCGCGCGGTGGCCGGGGGCCAGACACTGCTCGCCCCGGGGACCGCCTGCCGCCCGCTGCTCGGCTTGCTGACCGAGCGCGAACGCGAGGTGCTCGTACTGATCGCCCGGGGCCGGTCCAACGCGGAGCTGGCCCGCGAGCTGCACATCACCCGGGGCACGGTGAAGACCCACATCGGTCGCCTGCTCAGCAAGCTGCACGCCCGTGACCGCGCCCAGCTGGTCATCGCCGCGTACGAGGCCGGCCTGATCACGGCGTCGTGAGGAGTGCCCGGGTCTCGGCCATGTAGCGGGCGGCGTACTCGGGGTCGCGCATGGGGACGGAGGGTAGGCGCGACGCGCCGGCCCGCTGTCCGGCCGACCGGTCCCTGCGGCGCCGAGCGACTACGGCTGGCGACGGTGCTGGGCACCCAGACGCTCATGAGCGAGCCGCGGCCAGCCCGAACGACGACGGCTTGACGCCGGGGAAGACGTCGGTCAGTGCGCCGAAGCCGCAGCGCTGCTGGAGGATCTCGCCGATCACCGCGCGGTAGTCGGTCGTGGCGGCCAGGTCGCCGTCGGCCAGGGCGGCCGGGGCGAGGGTCGGCCACTGCGAGTAGACCGTGCCACCCCGGACCCCGCCGCCCATCAGCAGCATGGCGTTGCCGTGGCCGTGGTCGACGCCGCGGCTGGCGTTCTCCGCGACGCGCCGGCCGAACTCGCTGACCGTCACCAGCGTGACCTTGTTCATGCCGGCCGGGCCGAGGTCGGTGGCGAAGGCGGCCAGGGCCTCGGCCACCTCGGCCAGGTTGTCGTACATGCGCTGGCCCTTGGTGGCAGTGCCCAGCCCCTCGTGCATGTCCCAGTCGCCGGAGTCGACGGCGGCCGCGGCCAGGCCCACGTCGGCCTTGACCAGGCGGGCCACGTCGCGCAGGGCGGCGCCCAGTTCGGTCTTGGGATAGACGGCGCCGTTGGCGGGCGCGTAGGCGGTCGCGCGGATCGACGTGGTGGCGGTCAGGGCGGCGTCGGCGGCGAGGGCCGGGCCGGCGAGCGGGGCGGGCGCGGTGGCGTACATGCTGCGCAGGGCCGCGGCCATCGGGCGCTTGGCGCTCTCGCCGGCCAGCGTGAAGCCGTCGACGGAGGCCATGGACACGTCGGCCGACGGCCCGGCGAACAGGCGGGTGGGCATCGCGCCGCCGAGCGAGACCCCGGCGAGGGGTCCCGTGGCGCCGGTCATGCCGAGCATGCGGTCGAGCCAGCCCGTACGCAGGGAGGTGCCGGCGGCGGCCCGCTCCATCTCCTCCATCGCCGCGAAGTGCGAGCGCGTCGGGTTGGGCTGGCCCACCGCGTGCACGGCGCCGAGCGTGCCGCTCTTCCACATGGGCAGCAGCGGCGCGAGGGCCGGGTGCAGGCCGAACATCTCGTTGCCGCCGATCGCCTGGCTCTTGGGCAGCGCGATCGTGGGCCGGGCCTTGTAGTAGCCGGCGTCGCCGATCGGCGCGATCGCGCTCAGGCCGTCGAAGCCGCCGCGCAGCGACAGGACGATCAATGTGTCAGCCGTGTACGTGCCCGCGGCGAACGCCAGCCGGGTCGACAGCCCCTCGCCGACCAGCCCGGTGAGCGCGGCCGCCCCACCGGCCACGGCGGTGCGCTTCAGCAACGTGCGGCGGGAGGAGAGGAAGTCACAGCAACTCACAGAGATCACCTCAGCTGGAAGGCGGGCGCGTCGAGAACCAGCGCCACCAGATAGGGGACGTGGCTTGCGACGGAGGACGCGGTCAGAGGACTGGTCGGCAGCTTCTGCGCGACACTGAGCACGGCGGCGGTGTGATCGGCCGGCAACTTCGCGCCGACCAGGCGGACGGCAAGCGCGTCGATTAGCGCGCCGTACGTGGCGGGCAGGACGGGCACGAGCGACTTGAGCAGGTCGGCGGGCCGGGTGAGCTGCTTGAAGTACCAGCCGGTCGCCAGGTTCAGGTGGTTGTTGCAGCGCAGCAGGAACGCCGACGGCGAGGCCCACGCGGCGGCCACGTCGGGGAAGCCGTTGGGCGGGCTCCAGCGGAAGGGCGCGTTCCCGGCGTTGACCAGGGCGTTGTAGAGCGCGTCCAGCCCGGCGACGCCCGAGGTCTCCGGACCCAGCCCGAGGGTACGCACGGAGGCCGCGAGATCCTCGAACGGCGTGCGCGTCTTCTGCCCGGCCGCCGCGGCGAACTCCGGCGACGTGAACAGCGCCTTGAGCACGGGGGCGACGGCCGTACCGTTGTCGAGGTAGATCTTGGCCAGCCGGGCCACCAGCGTCGCCGGGGCCTCGTCGGCGACGAACCGCACGCACAGCTTGGTGGCGATCCGCTCGGCCGTGGCGGGGTGCGTGGCCAGGTAGTCGAGGAACGCCAGGGCCGCCGCCTCGCCGCCCTCCGCGGTCGCGTTGGCGTGGCTGAAACCGAGGATCTGGACCGCGCCGGTCATGTGCTTGGCGGCGGTGTAGGTGTACGTGCCGGCCGAGCCCACGGTGAGCCCGGTGAGCAGCTTGGCGGCCGCCTTCACGTCGGCCTCGCTGTAGATCAGGCCGACGGTGTGCAGCTCCATGACCTCGCGGGCGTAGTTCTCGTTGGGCAGCGTCTTGGTGCTCGAGCGGTTGTCGAGGTACGTGAGCATGGCGGGGTGCCGGGCGGACGCCTTGAGCATGTCCGAGAACTTGCCGAACGTGTGCGTGCGCAGCACCCGGTCGTAGTCGGAACGGCTGTCCCACACGCCACTCGAGGGCGCGGCGATGTGCAGGTGGTTGGCCCAGAACGCGGCCGTCACCTCGAACAGCTGGCGGTTGCTCCAGATCGCGCGGGCCACGGCGGCGCGGCCCAGCTGACCGAAGGCGTCGTACGAGTGGACGGGCAGCTTCGCGCGTACGGTGGCGATGTCGGCATTGGCCAGCGGCAGCCGGGTGAGCAGCGCGTCCAGCTGGGTGTCGGCGATCGTCGCCGGGGCCAGCTGCTTGTCGAGCCAGCCGGCCACGCCGAGCTTGGTGGCCTCGGCGATGCTCGCGGGCGTCGGGCCGAACGTCGCGCGGCGCAGCAGGTGCAGGATCGGGTCCGTGGCCGGGGTCTCCGCCGCGAGGGCGACCGACTGGGGGATGAGCACGGCGGCGGCGGTGGCGGCGGCTCCGGCGAGAACGGCACGTCGAGTCGTCTGCATGCCGGGCAGTTCGGCTTCCGCGGTTTATCGAAGCAACCCTGCACCCCAACGCTTCCCCATCGCAATCCACGCGCACCCGTCGCTTCCGGCGCGCTCCCGTCGTACGCTCGGGATCGTGGATGGTCTTGATGCGGTGCGGACCCCCTCCTCCTGGGTCGTGGTGGGTCTCGACAACGGCGGCACCTGCAACAACGCGACCGTGCTGGACGCCACCGGGCGCTACCTGGTGGACCGGCTGGTCGAGAACCCGAGCCGGGTCCAGGACGGGCCCGAGTCGGCGGTCGAGTCGCTGGCCCAGGCGTTCGAGGACATCCTCGAGCTGACCCGCACGCCGCTGAGCCTGGTGCGCGCGGTGGGCCTGGACACCCCGGGCCCGGCCAGCGCCGACGGCGTCATCTCGTCCAAGGGCTCGACCAACTTCTCCCAGGTCTCGTGGCACGGCTTCGACATCCGCGGCGCGCTCGAGGCGCGCCTCGGCCTGCCCGTCGTCTATCTGAACGACGCCAACGCGGCGGCTCTGTTCGCCCACAACCGCCATTTCGGTACGGACTCCGCGAACCGATCCTCCGTCGCGGCGATCGTGGGCACGGGCCTCGGCGGCGGGGTGGTCGTGGACGGCAAGGTGGTCAGCGGGGCCGCGGGCATGGCCGGCGAGCTGGGTCACGTGCAGATCCCGTTGCACGGGGTGCTCGAGGACGACCAGCCGCTGCCCCTGTGCAACTGCGGGTTCACCGGCGACGTGGAGAGCATCGCGTCGCTGACCGGGATCAAGAAGAACCTGCTGCCGTACTGGCTGCCGCGCTTCCCGGACCACCCGCTCGCCGCCGAGCCGATCGACCGGGCCGCCAAGCTGTTGCGGGGCTACGGCGAGAAGGAGGACCCGCTCGCCCTCGCCGTCTTCGGGCAGCAGGCCAAGGCGATCGGGTCGCTGTTCACCATCGCGGCGAACTTCACGGATCCGGACGCGTACTTCCTGGGCGGGGGAGTGGTCGAGGCCGCCCCGCACTTCCGCCAGTGGTTCCTCAACACCGTCCGCGAGCACACCCAGTTGCGGCGGGAACAGCAGGCCGCGGCCGCCTTCGCCCTGGTCCCCGATCTCGACATGGCCGGGGCGCGGGGAGCCGCCGTGGCCGCCCTCGACTCGGTCGCGGTGGTCTGACCAGGATTTACATGTCCATCGAAGTATTGACACCACTGGATATTGATCACCCTCATCGGTAGCGTCCACTGTGCCCGTCCGGGGCGGGGGTCCCGGACGCGCCGAAGGGGGAATTCGTGAAGAGACGATCCATCGCGGCCGCATCGGTGGCCGCGCTCGGGCTCGCCACGCTCGCACCCGGCGTCGCCCAGGCCGCTCCGGAGCCGGCCCAGGCGGCCACCGCCAAGGCCGCACCGGGCGCCAAACCCAAGGGCCCCAACCCGTTCCTGGCCGAGCTGCCGCCGGGCGCGCAGCCCGACTATCTCGGCTGGGCCAAGTACCTGAAGACGCAGGCGGCCGCCAAGACCGCCGCCCGTCTCAAGAGCCAGGGCACCTCGCTGGCCGCCAAGGCCGCGGCCGCGGTCGTGGTCGACGAGGACGAGCCCGACGGCACCAGCGGCAGCAACGAGACCCCGGCCGACGCGCAGCGGGTCCGCAACTTCGGCACCGGCGCCAAGCAGAACGCGGCGATCCGGATCCTCGGGCAGCTCGACAACGAGGCCGTCACCCCGGTCACGCGGGCCGCGAACCCGGAGGACGACGGCTCCATCCCGCTCGCCGGGCCCTCCGGCGTCGGTCCCGCCTCCGGCGCCGCGACGATCGCCGCCCAGATCGGCGACGGCCCGCACGGCCGGGCCGCCGGCGGCACCGGCGACTTCGACTTCTACCGGGTCGACGCGGCCGCCGGGCAGACGATCACCGCCGACACCCTCACCGATCCGGACGGCCCGCTCGACACGATGGTCGCGATCTACGCGGCCGACGGCACCCGGGTCGCCTTCAACGACGACCAGTCGCTGGAGACCTTCGACAGCTTCGCGACCTACCGGGTGACCACGGCGGGCGCCTACTACGTGGCCGTCGAGGGATGGCCCAGCCAGCCGCAGGACCCCTTCGACTCGGGCAGCGGCCTGGCGCCGGGCACCGAGGGCGCGTACTCGGTCACCATCTCCGCCGCGGTCGCCGACACGGACTTCTACGCCATCCAGCTCAAGCCGGGTGACGTGCTCGGCGCGTCGGTCAAGGGCTCCGCGACCTACCTGACCGTCTACGACACCGACCCCAAGGAGGTCCACGGCTCCAGCCAGGACGCGACCTCCATCTACCCGCCGCAGTCCCCGCTGCCGGGCGGCGGCAACGCGGCCACCGACCACGTCGCGACCAAGGCCGGCTGGCACTACGTCGGCGTCACCTCGGGCAGCGGCGCGTACGACATCACGGTCGAGGCCTACCGCCCGCCGCTGGAGGGCGCCAAGCCGACCCAGACGCTGTTCCTGGACTTCGACGGCGGCCGGGTCAACACCGGCATCTTCGGGGGTACGGGCAACGTCACCCTGTCGCCGTTCTCGGCCTTCGTCGCCAAGTGGGGCATCCCGCGTGCCCAGGAGGACGAGCTCATCGACGGGATCGTCGCCGAGGTCACCGAGAACCTCAAGCAGGACATGATCGACAGCGGTCTCAACAAGCGGTTCAAGCTGCGCATCCTCAACAGCAAGGACCACGCCGACCCGTGGGGCCAGGAGAACGTCAGCCGCATCGTCGTCGGCGGCACCATCGCCGAGAGCGGCGTGCCCACCATCGGCATCGCCCAGAGCATCGACCCGGGCAACTTCGGCACCGAGGAGACCGCCCTGGTCCTCCAGGACGTCCTCAGCGAGCCCGGCGGCGAGGACACCCCGGCCTCGCTCAACACCTATCTGACCCCGGCCAGCGACCGGATCGCCTTCGTCGCCCAGGCCGAGGGCAACGTCATCGCCCACGAGGCCGGCCACTTCTTCGGCAACTGGCACACCGACAACGCCAGCCCGGACGTCAACCTGCAGGACGCCGGCGGCGCCAACTTCGACGCCCTCTTCGGCGTCGGCCCCGACGGCATCGGCGGCACCGCGGACGACACTGACGTCGACTTCGGTCTCGACCGCTTCAGCCCCGCCGAGGGCTTCATCGGCACCGAGGACACCCTCGGCCGCATCGCCTTCGGCCTGACCAGCTAGGACCTCACCGCACCCGGCGGCGGCCGGCTCCCTCCCGGGGGCCGGCCGCTGTGCGTCCGCCGCCCGCCCTCAGCTTCGGAAAATACTTACGCCGACCTCGCGCGACCGCGTGTCGTCCGCCGTGGTCAGGGCGGTCGCCTCGTCCACAGCGATCCTGTCGGTCGCTTCCTCCACGGCGATGGCTTCGGTCGCTTCGTGCGTGGCGATCATCTCGGTCGTCTCCTCCGCCTCGACCGGCGGGATGGCTGCCATCGTGGCGAGCCCAGCGCCGTCATCGCCCGCGGCGTCGTGACTGCCCTCGGCGTCGTGACCGCCCGCGGCGTCGTCACCGCCATCGGCCGAGTCACCGCTCCCGGCCGAGTCGGCGGCGCGACGGGCCGTCCAGCGCCGCAGCACCCACGACACGGCGAACAGGATCGCCACCATGATGGCCACGAACAGCAGAAGGTACGGCCAGGCCCCGCCCAGGAACGTGCCGACCGCCCGCACCACCTCGTAAGCGATCGCGAACGGATTGGCCCCGCTCAAGTCGGGCGTGGCCAGCGGCACAGCGGCGATCTCCATGGCGCCCACCCTAGGGCGCCCGTCCGCGAGGCGCCCTGGATCAAGGGATCTTGGCAGCTTCGGGGGAGACCGTCAGCCGGGCTTGCCGGCCAGGACGAGATGGGCGCGGGCGGTGCCGGTGCCGTCGAGGCCGGTGATGCTCCCGTCGCGGGCGAGACCGGGGACCGGCAGGGGCACAGTTCGGACGTCGAAGCCCGCCGCCGTGAGGTCGGCTCGCATCGCCGGGAGGGTCATGGTGCGGTAGTACATGACGAAGGGTGGGCGCCACACGGCGTTGCGGACGCGCATGGTCAGGTCGAAGCCGAGGTAGGCCCAGTAGGCGACCGACGTGATCGGGGGCGGGGAGCCGATCGGGAAGGCGAGGAGGCCGCCGGGGCGCAGGGCGCGGTGCACTCCGCGGAAGACGGCGGGGCGTTCCTCCGGGAGGAAGTGGCCGAGGGCGCCGAAGGTGACCGCCAGGTCGAACTCGCCGGTGAAGGGCAGGGACCGGGCGTCCGCGCGGACGTAGGTGGCGTGCGGGCGGGCGGCGCGGGCCTGGGCGAGCATGCCGGCGCTGAAGTCGACGCCGGTGATCCCTTCCGGGCAGAGGCCGTCGAGGACGCGCAGGCCGGCGCCGGTGCCGCAGCAGACGTCCAGGCCGCGGTGGAACGGGCCGAGCCCGGTGAGCGCCGCGGCGGTCGCCTCGAGGACGCTTTCCGGGGTGCGGAACGGGGTGTGGTCGAACTTGGGCGCCAGCAGGTCGTAGCCGTGCTCGACCGAGGACAGGGCCTGGACGGTGAGCTCACGCAGGGACGGGCCGCGGGGAGAGAACACGGCCCGAGGGTACCCGCCCCCGGCCGCCCGCCTCGCGCGCGAAGCTGCCCGCGCGCGAAGCTGCCCGCGCGCGAAGCTGCCCGCGCGCGAAGCTGCCCGCGCACAACGCCGGGCTGCGGACGAGCCCGTCGCCGGCCGCGCGAGGAGCCGCGCGACCGGCCGATGCGGATCAGTGTCAGCTGCGGGAGCGGGGCAGGCAGCACTTCTTGTACTTGTTGCCCGAGCCGCACCAGCACGCCCCGTTGCGCTCCGGCGGCCACGGGATCTGGCTCGTGCCGCCGGACAGCTGGCGGGCGTAGGCGGCGCGGGACTTCGGGTCGGCCGGGTCGTCGCCGTCGGCCGCGGCGCGGGTCAGGCCGTCGGCGGTGCCGGAGAGGACGGTCAGGCCGGTGCGGCCGGTGCCCGTGAGCCGGACCAGCTCGCGCTCGAGCCGGGCGCGGTGCTCCTCCCAGTCCTTGCCGTAGGACTCGGACAGGGCCGGCCACTGGGCGACGACCTTGTCGAACTCGGCCTGCGGGAAGAACAGCAGGCTGTCGGCCTGGGTCGCCGTCGCGGCGTTGGCCAGGCGGGTCTCCAGGCGGTCGGCGAGGTTGTCGTGCGTGTCGTGCGGCAGGTTGAGGGCGTGGCGCACCCGGTGGCGCTGCTGCAGCAGGAAGAACAGCAGGCCCGCGTCGTCCGCGCTGGACGGCTCGGCGGTGCCGCCGGACGCCTTGCGCTCGGCCAGGGCCTCCTCGACGGCCTCGGTCAGCCAGTCGAGGGCGATCCGGTTGCGGCCGCCGATCGAGAGGGCGGCGCTGATGTAGGCCGCGGCGTCCGAGTGCTTGGTCAGCGCCGGGCGCAGGGGCTCGAGCTCGGCCAGCGCGTCGTCCGGGCGGCCCGCCTGGAACAGCATGCGGGCGTGCGCGGCCTTGGCGGTGACGGCGGGGCCGTCGTCGCGGGTGCCGTAGAACGCGACGGCCCGGTCGGCATAGCGCAGCGCGGCGTCGAACTTGTGGCGGGCCTCGGCGATCTCGGCGGCGAGCACGAGGGCGGTGCCGCTGTCGTCGGGCTCGGCGAGGCGCCCGGCCTCCGCGGCCTCGGCGAGCTCGGCGGCGAGGCCCAGCGGGTCGGGGCGGCCGAGCGCGGTCTGGCGGAGCTCCCGGAGACCGTCGTTGGTCAGGTCGGTTGAAGTCAGCACGCCGCTACGCTACTGCGGACCGTCCCCGCGTGGATGTTGATCTGCATCTCACTCTGGCGAGTCATTCCTTCATCGCCGTCTCGACGTCGGGGTGCAACGACAGATAGCTGGTGAGTCCCAGCGTGTCGAGCAGCCGGCGCAGGAAGCCGGACGGCGCGGCCAGCCGGACCCAGCCGCCGCGCTCCATCGCGCGGCCGTGCGCCGTGACCAGGACGCCGACGCCCATGGAGTCGCAGAAGTCGAGCCCGGAGAGGTCGACGACGATGTGCGGGGTGGAGCGCTCGACGAGCCGCCCGATGTTGGCCTTCAACGCCGGGGCGGTGTCGATGTCGAGGGAGCCGCGGAGGGTCAGCACGGCCGTGTTCGGCGGGTGGTGCGCGACCGAGACCTGCATCGTGGGGTGTCGCTTTCTGGGGGAGGGCAGGGGTCAGCCGTGGAACTCGAGGGATCGAGTGGCGGTGGTCACTACACCCTATGCGAGCGCGCGCTCACGGGCGAATCGTGCGCGGCGGCGTACGGTGATCGTCGTGAGTATCGGCAAGGGCGACATCGCGCCCGACTTCGAGCTGCCCGACCAGGACGGCACGCCCCGGCGGCTCAGTGAGCTGCTGCAAGACGGGCCCGTGGTGCTCTTCTTCTATCCGGGCGCGCTCACCCGCGCCTGCACGGCCGAAGCGTGCAATTTCCGCGACCTGGCGGCCGAGTTCCGCGCGGCCGGCGTCCAGCGGATCGGCATCAGCAAGGACCCGGTCGGAAAGCAGAAGGAGTTCGCCGACAAGTTCAGCTTCGACTATCCGTTGCTGTCCGACCCCGGGATGACAACCATCGAGGCGTACGGCGTGAAGCGCCGGATTCCGCTCGGGCCGATCGCCACCAAGCGGCTCACCTTCGTCATCGGCCCCGACCGGCGCATCCTCGACGTCATCCACAGCGAGCTGGACATGAACCAGCACGCCGCCCGCGCCCTCGAGGTGGCGAGCGGCGCGTAGGGCAGGCAGCGGGCCGCGCCCCCGAAGGGCGAGCGGCGCGACCCGCGGCGGCTCAGACCTCGTTGCGCCACTTGCGGCCGGAGCGGCCGATGAGGCGGTCGGCGTCGGTGGGACCCCAGCTCGCGGCCTCGTACGTCGGGATGGGCGACTTGTCGGCCGCCCAGTGCTCGATGATCGGGTCGACGATGCGCCAGCACTGCTCGACCTCGTCGGTGCGGATGAACAGCGTCGGGTCGCCGAGCAGGGCGTCGAGGAGCAGCCGCTCGTACGCCTCCGGGGACTCCTCGCGGAACGTCTGCTCGTACGAGAAGTCCATCGAAGCCGTCCGCACCCGGAACGAGTGGCCGGGGACCTTGGCCCCGAAGCGGAGCGAGATGCCCTCGTTGGGCTGGATGCGCAGGATCAGCGCGTCCGCCTCGAGATCGGTCAGCTGGTTGGTCGGGATCGGCAGGTGCGGCGGCCGCTGGAACTGCAGCGCGACCTCGGTGAGCCGGGCCGGCAGCCGCTTCCCGGTCCGCACGTAGAACGGCACCCCGGCCCAGCGCCAGTTGTCGACGTTGAGACGCATCGCCGCGTACGTCTCCGTACGCGACAGCGGGTCGACGCCCACCTCGTCGCGGTAGCCGGCCATGAGGTCCTCACGCGTGCCGCCGCGCGTGTACTGGCCGCGGACGGCGACGTCGGCGATGTCCCGGTCGGTGGGCAGGCGGATGGCCTGCAGCAGCTTGACCTTCTCGTTGCGCAGGCCCTCGGCGTCGAAGGAGGCCGGCGGCTCCATGAGCGCGAGGGCGAGCACCTGGAGCACGTGGTTCTGCACGATGTCGCGCATGGCGCCGGCGTGCTCGTAGAAGCCGCCGCGGGTGCCGACGCCCAGCGTCTCGGCCACGGTGATCTGCACGTGGTCGACCCACGAGCGGTTCCAGATGGGCTGGAAGATGGCGTTGGCGAAGCGCAGGGCGAGCACGTTCTGGACGGTGTCCTTGCCCAGGTAGTGGTCGATGCGGAACACCTGCGGCTCGTCGAACGCCGCGTGCACGATGCCGTCGAGCTCGCGGGCGCTGGCCAGGTCGTGCCCGTACGGCTTCTCGATGACCAGCCGCGCGAAGGAGCCCTCGCGTGCGACGTTGAGCCCGGCGCCGGCCAGGCCGTTGATCACCGGCTCGAAGGCCTCGGCGGGCGTCGAGAGGTAGAAGATCCTGTTCCCGGCGGTGCCCCGGGTGGCGTCCAGCTCGTCGAGCGTCTCGGCCAGCCGCTTGTACGTGGCCGGGTCGTCGTAGCCGCCGGAGACGTAGCGGATGCCGCCCTGCAGCTGCGCCTTGTCGGCCAGGCTGCGGCTGCCGAGCGCGCTCGCGGCGAACTGGTGGTCCTCCATCGGCGTGCGGGCCACGCCGACCAGGGCGAACTCGTTCGGCAGGCGGTTGTGCCGGGCGAGGCTCTCCACGGCGGGGAGCAGCTTGCGGCGGGTCAGGTCGCCGGAGGCCCCGAAGATCACCAGGGTGGCGGGGGGCGCGTTGCGATCCGGGGCGGCGAGCTGGGGAGCGTTGTCCATCGTTCTGGTCATCCTCCGACCGAGTACGTGTGCGCTTGCTCCCGACTTTACGCAGCAAGGTGTCCTCAGGGATCAAACGACCTTGCCGATGCGTCCAAAGCCATAGCCTCAAAAGTGGCAATATGGCGGGTAAGCCGCCAACCCGGCAGAGGAGACCTCGTGAAGTATCGGCTCGTGACCCGCAGCGACTTCGACGGCCTGGTGTGTGCCGTGCTGCTGCGCGTGCTCGACCTGACCGACGACATCATGTTCGTCCACCCCAAGGACGTGCAGGACGGCGTCGTCGAGATCACGGACCGTGACATTCTCACCAACCTGCCGTACGACGCCCGCGCTCACCTGGTCTTCGACCACCACCATTCGGAAACTATCCGTAACGAGGGCGACGAGCGCACCAACCATGTCATCGACGCCGACGCGCCGTCGGCGGCCCGGGTGATCTACGACTACTACGGGGGCGCCGAGCGCTTCCCCGAGGTGTCCGACGACCTGATGCGCGCGGTCGACCAGGCCGACGCCGCCCAGTACGAGCTGCACGACATCCTCGACCCGCAGGGCTGGACGCTGCTCAACTTCCTCATGGACAGCCGCACCGGGCTGGGCCGCTTCCGCGAGTTCCGGATCTCCAACTACCAGCTGATGATGCTGCTCATCGACGCCTGCATCCAGATGGCCTCGGTCGACGAGATCCTCGAGCTCAAGGACGTCGCCGAGCGCGCCGAGATGTACCGCGAGTGCTCCGCCCTCTTCGTCGAGCAGCTGCGCCGGGTCAGCCGGGTCGAGGGCGACGTGGTCATCGTCGACTACCGCAACGAGGACACGCTCATGGCGGGCAACCGCTTCATGATCTACGCCCTCTATCCCGAGGCCCGCGTCTCCGTGCACTGCATCTGGGGCCGCAACAAGGTCAACACGGTGTTCGCGTGCGGCAAGTCGATCCTCGACCGCACGTCACCGGTCGACATCGGCTCGGTCATGCTCAAGTACGGCGGCGGCGGTCACCTGGCGGCCGGCACGTGCCAGGTGCCGCACGAGGAGTCCGCCCGGGTCGAGCGCGAGATCATCGAGGCGCTCAAGACGCCGCAGGCGGCCCTCTTCAAGGGCTTCGTGACGACCGCCGCGGCCGCCGCCAAAGCTGCCTAGACGTTAAACGGCGGGGTGGGAGTCGCCTCCCACCCCGCCGGACGCAAGTCGCGGATCTTGCCCTTGACCCCACTTGCATGTCGTGTTCCGCGCCCCACGCGCTTTTTCACGACCGAGGGTTTTTCGCGGCCCACCTGAAGTGGCACTTGCGCAGGGGAGACGCCTGATCTCCACCGCCGCGAACAAATCCTCGTTGCGCCCGCGCCCACCTGCGCGGACACGCTTCTACTCCTTCGACGGGCCGTCTTCCTGGTAGCGCCAGCTCGACTTCTTGGCCTTGCCGGTCGCCCCGGCACCGACGCTGACCAGCTCATCGTCCGACTTGTCAGCCTCGGGAGAGGACGAGTCGTCGGCCGCTTCTTCCTTTCGGCGTCCCCGCAGGAGCACCACGGCGCCCGCGACGGCGATCAGGCCGGCCAGGACCCAGCCGGCGATCGTCCAGAAGCCCGGCCCGTCGTCCTGCGCCGCCTCGGCCAGCGCCGCGAACATCGCCTCGTCGTCGGCCGACGTGGTGCCGGTGCCGCCGTCGTGCCCCGAGTGCGTGGACTGCTGGTCGGCCGCGCTCGGCGGCGCCAGCTCCAGCGTCACGGGCGGCATCGGCGCACCCTGGGCCGGGTTCGCGTACGTGGGCTCGATCGTGAACTTCATCTCGGTGCCGGTCGTGGGGATCGGTCCCAGGGAGACGGTCAGATCGGCGGACTGGCCGGGCGGGAGCTCCTTGCCCTTCACGGCGACCCAGGTGATCGCGGCCGCGGTCGAGCTGACCGGGGTGCCGCCGTGAATCGTGGTCAGCGGCGTGTCCAGGGTCATGCTGTCGATCAGCGGCGCCCAGTCGTTGACCGAGAGCGGATAGACCTCCGCGACCGGCATCTCCTTCGGCAGCGTGACCTTGACCTTGGTGATCGGGCTCTTGGCCGTGTTGGTCACGTGGAAGAGGATGTTCTGCCCGGTGCCCTGCGGCACGATCGACGGCGTGACGGTCGCGTCGGCCGCGGCGGGGGCCGCGAAGCCCAGCACACCGGCGGCGGCGGTGGCGGCCAGGGCGCCCGCCCGGAGGTGCTCGAAGAGTCGGCTCACGGGAAGTAGTTCGGGCCGGGGCGGGGAAAGGTTCAAAGCCCGCGAGATTTTTTCCGCGGCCCGTCGACGACAATGTGACCATGCGCGAAGTACCCGTCGGTGACGACGTGATCAGACTCGGACAGTTCCTCAAGCTCGCGGACCTGATCGACACGGGCGGCGAGGCCAAGGTGCTGATCGCCGAGGGCGACGTGACGGTCAACGGCGAGGTCGACACCCGCCGTGGCCGCCAGTTGCGGCACGGCGACGTGGTGGCCGTCCAGGGCCGTGAGGCGCGAGTGACGAGAGGTTGACTTTGAGTTAAGAAAGGGCATCTACTGGGGCCGATGTGACGTACGCCTCAGTGGGGAGGCCCCATGGCTCGCGCACTGGCCGCCGCGACCGCGGCACTGCTGATCGCCGGAACGGCCGGATGCGCGGGCTGGGGCGGGGGCGGCGGCGGGTCCGGCGGGGCGAACAGCATCGACGTGCTGATGGTCAACAACCCGCAGATGATCGACCTGCAACGGCTGACCGCGGCGAACTTCACGAAGCAGACCGGCATCGAGGTCAACTTCACGGTCCTGCCCGAGAACGATGTCCGGGACAAGATCAGCCAGGAGTTCTCCAGCCAGGCCGCCCAGTACGACGTCGCGTCGCTGAGCAACTTCGAGATCCCGATCTACGCGAAGTCGAAGTGGATCGCGCCGCTCGACGACTACGTGACCGCGGACAGCGTCTTCGACCAGGCCGACGTCCTGCCGCCGATGACGCAGTCGCTGACCGCCGAGGACGGCAAGCTCTACGGGGAACCGTTCTACGGCGAGTCGTCGTTCCTCATGTACCGCAAGGACGTGCTCGACGCGCAGGGCGTACCGATGCCGGCGAAGCCGACCTGGCAGCAGGTGGCGGACATCGCGGCCCGGGTCGACGGCAAGCAACCCGGCATGGCCGGCATCTGCCTGCGCGGCCAGCCCGGCTGGGGCCAGATCTTCGCCCCGCTCACGACGGTGGTCAACACCTTCGGCGGTACGTGGTTCGACGCGGACTGGAACGCGCGGGTCGACTCGCCCGAGTTCCGCCAGGCGACCGAGTTCTACGTCAACCTGGTCCGCGAGCACGGGGAGACCGGGGCGCCCCAGGCCGGGTTCACCGAATGCCTCAACAACCTGATCCAGGGCAACGTCGCCATGTGGTACGACGCCACGAGCGCGGCGGGTTCCCTCGAAGCGGCCGACTCGCCGGTCAAGGGCAAGATCGGCTACGTGGCCGCCCCGGTCGTCAAGACGGCCAGCTCCGGGTGGCTCTACGCGTGGTCGTGGAGCATCCAGCAGGCCAGCACCAAGAA
Organism: Symbioplanes lichenis; assembly: GCF_030709675.1. GTDB lineage: Bacteria > Actinomycetota > Actinomycetes > Mycobacteriales > Micromonosporaceae > Actinoplanes > Actinoplanes lichenis. Next base: position 14,253 of record NZ_JAUZQD010000017.1, on the reverse strand, counting down.
GGACAACGCCTGGAAGTTCATCTCGTGGGCCTCCAGCCGCCAGTACGAGGAGCTGGTCGGCGCGCAGCTCGGATGGTCGCGCGTTCCGGCGGGCAAGCGCGCGTCCACGTACACCAATCAGGACTATCTCTCCGAAGCCGGCGCCTTCGCCGAGCCGACCCGGCAGTCGATCGAGAGTGCCGATCCGCGCAACCCCGGCGTGCAGCCCCGCCCCGCGATCGGCATCCAGTTCGTCGACATCCCCGAGTTCACCGATCTCGGGACGCAGGTGTCGCAGTACGTGAGCTCGGCCATCGCCGGGCAGCTGAGCGTGCCCGAGGCCCTCGACCGCGGCCAGCGCCTCGCCGAGGACGTCGCCGAGCGCTACCAGTCCCGGGAGGAGAACCGATGACCTCGGTAACTGAACGGCCGGGACAGGCGACGACCCAGCCGCCGCCGCAGGGGGCCGTGCGCAAGGCGAGCAACTGGGCCCGTCGCGCGCCGCTGCTCCCGGCGCTCGTCTTCATGATCGTCGTGACGCAGCTGCCGTTCCTGGCGACGCTGGTCATCTCGTTCATGGACTGGAACGCGTACTACCCCGACGAGGTCGGCTTCGCGGGCGTCGACAACTTCCGGCGGGTGTTCACCGACATCAACATGCGCGACGCGGTGGTCACCACGATCCTGCTGACCGCGGGTGTCGTGCTCATCAGTCTCGTCCTCGGGCTCGGCGTCGCGCTCCTGCTCGATCGCAAGTTCCGGGGCCGCGGCGCCGTCCGTACGATGATGATCGCGCCCTTCCTCGTCGTCCCGGTCGCGGCGGCGCTGCTGTGGAAGCACGCGCTCTACAACCCGGAGTACGGGCTCTTCAACGGCGCGCTGACCCGGGTGTGGGGCTGGTTCGGCTCGGACAGCCCGCCGCAGCCCGACTGGATCAGCAACGCCCCGCTCTGGTCGGTGATCTTCGCGCTGGTGTGGCAGTGGACCCCGTTCATGATGCTGATCCTGCTGGCCGGGCTGCAGGGGCGCCCGCTGGACGTCATCGAGGCCGCGCGCATCGACGGCGCGAACAACTGGCAGATCTTCCGCAGCATGACGCTCCCGCACCTGCGGCAATACCTCGAGCTCGGTGCGCTGCTCGGCTCGATCTACATCGTGCAGAACTTCGACGCCGTCTTCACGATCACGTCCGGCGGCCTGGGCACGGCGAACCTGCCGTACACGATCTATCAGATCTTCTACCAGGCCCACGACTACGGCCGGGCCTCCGCGGCGGCCGTGATCGTGGTCATCGGCACCATGATCATCGCGACCTTCGCCCTGCGGACGGTCTCGTCGCTCTTCAAGGAGGACACCGGCCGATGAGTACGCTCACAGCGGTATCCGGGCCGAAGAAGAAGGAACGCGGCGGCATCTGGCTGACGCTGCTCGCGTGGGTCATCGGCGTGCTGTTCGTGCTGCCCGTGGTGTGGATGGTGCTCACGTCGTTCCACAGCGAGGCCGACGCCGCCACGAACCCGCCGGCCGTCTTCGCGCCGCTCACGCTGGAGGGCTACCGGGAGTTCTTCTCGGGCGGCGCCTCGCCGTGGCCGCCGCTGCTCAACTCGCTGACGGCCAGCGTCCTCTCCACGGCGCTGGTGCTGCTGCTGGCGTTCCCCGCCGCGTACGCGCTGTCGATCAAGCCCGTGAAGAAGTGGACCGACGTCCTGTTCTTCTTCCTCTCCACCAAGATGCTGCCGATCGTCGCCGGGCTGCTGCCGCTCTACCTGTTCGCCCAGAACACCGGGCTGCTCGACAACATCTGGCTGCTCATCGTCTTCTACACCTCGATGAACCTGCCGATCGCGGTGTGGATGATGCGCTCGTTCCTGTCCGAGGTGCCGGTCGAGATGCTCGAGGCGGCCGCGATGGACGGCGCCGGCCTGAGCAAGACCCTGCGCTCGGTCATCGCCCCGGTGGTGACGCCCGGGATCGCGGCCACCGCGCTGATCTGCTTTATCTTCAGCTGGAACGAGCTCCTCTTCGCCCGCGTCCTCACCGCCACCGTGGCCGAGACCGCGCCGGTGTTCCTGACCAGCTTCGTCACGAGCCAGGGGCTGTTCCTGGCGCAGCTGTGCGCGGCGGCGTTCGTGATCTCGCTGCCGGTGCTGGTGGCGGGCTTCTCGGCGCAGGACAAGCTGGTGCAGGGGCTGTCGCTCGGCTCGGTGAAATAGACCTTTCCCCCGCCCTGTCAGGTGGCCGGTCCTCCTCGTGGGGGCCGGCCACCGCCCTTTTTTCGCCGGGGCCGGAACCGTCGGGACGGAGGGTGCGTCCCACCCGGTATGACGACATTTCGCGGCTTGCGGACCGCCGCTGCAACCGCCACGATCCTGCTCCTCGCCGCCTGCGCGCAGCCGGCAGCCACCGGCGCCGCGGGCTCCTCGCCGTCGTCCGCGCCGCCGAGCCTCCCCAGCCCCGGCGGCGCGGACGACCTCCTCCTGCGCGTGGCCTCGGCCGGCGGCTTCGTGACCCCGGACATGCGTGCGGGCCGCCTGCCCACCACCAGCGTGTACGCCGACGGCCGCGTGATCTTCCTCGGCCCCGAGCCGGCGATCTATCCGGGCCCGGCGGTGCCCAACGTCGTCGTCGCGAGCATCTCGCCGGAACGGGCCCGGCAGCTCGTCACCGAGGCCGGGGCGGCCGGCCTGGTCCCGGGCGCCGACTTCGGGCGGCCCGGCGTCGCGGACGTCCCCACCACCCAGTTCACCGTCGGCGAGACCGTCGTCGGGGTGGAGGCCCTGAACGAGGCCCGGGCGGACGATCCCCAGCTGACCGCCGCGCAGAAGGCCGCCCGCACCAAGGTCAAGGCGTTCCTCACCAAGCTCGACGACCTGACCAACGGCTTCCAGGCGCAGGAGGCCGTCCCCTACACGCCCGAGATCCTCGCCGCCGTGGTCAGCCCCTATGTCCACAACGACGACTCCGTCGGCCGCCCCCGCACCGTCGAGTGGCCCGGTCCGGCGCTGCCCGGTCTGTCGATCGCCGACGGGCTCAAGCTCTCCTGCGTCACGGCCACCGGGGCCGAGCGCGACGCCGTGCTCAAGGCGGCCAAGGAGGCGACGCAGACCACGCCGTGGGTGTGGAACAACGAGGGCTATGCCGTACGGCTGCGGCCGCTCCTGCCCGACGAGACCGGCTGCGACGCCCTGAAGTCCGCCTCGTGACCCCGATCGACGAACCCTTCGACCCGGACGAGACCCCCCGCGCCGCACCCCCGGGCGGCGCGGGCCCCGGGCCGGGGCATTCCCTCCCTGCCCCGGCCCGCCCGGCCTGCCGCCCCTGGCTCAGCTCCCGCCGCCCCGGCCCGCCGCGCCGCTTCTCGTGAAGCTGGGTCCTGCATGAGCCGATCGGCCGCTACGAGCGGCCGGACCGGAAATTCACGACGGGTCGCCCGCCCGGAATACGCGCCGCGCTGACGAGCGGCGGGCGGAACCTCGGCCGAGATCCCGCCCCGGCAGCGATCGCCTGACAAAGGGCGACGGGCGGGACCACGTGGGTCCCGCCCGTCGTCGTGCCTGCCTGCCGGTCAGCTGACGCCGAGCAGGTCCACCACGAAGATGAGCGTCTCCCCGGGCTTGATGACGCCCGGCACGCCGCGCTGGCCATAGCCGAGCTGCGGCGGGATGGTGATCTTGCGGCGGCCGCCGACCTTCATGCCGGCGACACCCTGGTCCCAGCCGGCGATGACCTGGCCCGCTCCGAGGCCGAAGTCGAAGGCCTCACCCCGGTTGTACGAGGCGTCGAACTCCTTGCCGGAGGAGAACGCCACGCCCACGTAGTGGACGCTGACCTGGTGTCCGGGCTTCGCCTCGTCGCCGTCGCCGGTGACGAGGTCCTCCACGACGAGCTCGGCGGGCGGCTCACCGGTGATGGGGCCGACGTCGGGCTTCTCCATGTGTACTCCTCTGTCCGAGTTCCTCCACCCCATGCAACCACAGCGCCCACCTGTAACCACGAGCACGACGCACCGTAGTGAACGATTGGCGGCTGCCGTCCGTACCCCCGCTCATGAGGTTCGTAGGTCTGGCCACCGCCGCCGGCATCCTGGCGGCAGTGGCGCTGGCCCCCGCCGCGCCGGCCCTGGCGCACGGGGCGCCCACCCAGCCGATCAGTCGCACGGCCGCCTGCGCCTCGGGCGGCGAGGAGACCCGCGCCAAGGCGTGCCAGGCGGCGCGCAAGGCGAACGGCGGCTCGCTCGGCAACTTCGACAATCTGCGCATCGCGAACGTCGGCGGCCGCGACAAGAGAGTCGTGCCCGACGGGGAGCTGTGCAGCGGCGGGCTCGACGACTATCGGGGCCTGGACCTGGCGCGGACGGACTGGCCGGCGACCGAGGTGGAGCCGGGCACGACGCTGAAGGTGCGCTACGCGGGCACGATCCCGCACAAGGGTACGTTCCGGCTCTATCTCACCAAGGCCGGCTACGACCCCTCCGAGCCGCTGAGCTGGGGCGACCTGACGACCGACCCGGTGACCGAGGTGACGGACCCGCCGTTGCGCGACGGCTCGTACCGGATGAGCGTGAAGCTGCCGGAGAACCGCTCGGGGCGGCACGTGCTCTACGTGGTGTGGGAGACGTCGAGCACGCCGGACACGTACTACTCGTGTTCCGACCTGATCTTCCCGGCCGAGAAGGCGACCCCCGCCCCGACCACGAAGGCGCCCGCGATCAAGGCCACGAAGAAGCCGTCGAAGGCTCCGGAGACCACGGCGCCGGCTTCCGCGGGACCGCCGAGCAGGACGGCCCCGGCGAGCAAGGCGACCCGGACGACCGAGCCGCCCGCCCTCGACCCGGTGGCCTCGCACAGCACCGACGACGCGTCCCTCGGCCACTGGATCATCGGCGGCGCGCTCGCGGTGATCGTCGTCGCCCTCGTCGTCGGCTTCGCCACCCGATCATCCCGGGCGCACTGAAGCCCGGGCGCGGGGAAGCCCGGGCGCACTGAAGCCCGGGCGCGGGGCGCCCGGGCACCGACGAGAATCAGCCCGCCCGCATCAGCTCCAGGAACCGGCCGGCCAGATCGAGCATCTGCGCCCGGCCGGTCACGGTCAGCGTCAGGTCGATGAAGACCTCGTCGGCCGCGGCCCTCTTCGCGTACTCGGCGATCTGCTCGAGGGTTCCCCGCGCCGGCACCTGAGCGTCGCCGACCGGCCCGGCCGTGAGGCGCGGGTTGAGCCGCTGGACCATGCGGACGGCGCCGGGCTCCCGGCCGTACTCCTCGGCCTGGGTCTGGATCTTCTGCCACATCGCCGTCAGGACCGGCAGCGGCAGGCCCACCGCGAGCCACCCGTCGGCCCGGCGCGCGACGCGGCCCAGCGCGGCCGGCTGCAGCCCCGCGAGCAGGACCGGTGGGCGCGGCAGCTGCACCGGCTTCGGCTCGATGCCACTTGCGGGTACGCGATAACGGGCCCCCTCGTGCGCGACGACCCCGCCGCCCCAAATCTTCTCCAGCAGGTCGAGGATCTCGTCCAGGCGGCCGCCCCGGTCCTCCCACGGGACGTTCACGGCCTCGTACTCGTCGCGTGACCACCCCAGGCCCAGCCCCACGTCGAGCCGGCCCGCGCTCAGCACGTCGAGCGTGGTGAGGGTACGCGCGAGGAGCACCGGGGGGTACCAGCCGGCGTTCAGCGTGCTGGTCCCGAGCCGGACCCGCCGGGTCGACGCCGCCGCGAAGCTCAGGGCCGTCAACGGGTCGAGGTAGACGTTCATCTCCGCGGGCATCTCGCCGTTCCCGCCCGGGTAGCGGTCGCGGGGATGCACCGGGGAGAGCAGCCGGTCGCCGGTCCACAGGCTGTCGTACCCCATGTCCTCGGCCGCCCGGCTGACCTCGGTGATGTCCTCCGGGCCGGTGAGCGCCCCGTAGTGCGGCAGGTTCAGGCCGATGCGCATGGACGGTCATCCTAAGGGCCGGTCCCGCCGGCCCCAGGGTGGGTTCGGGGACGACCAGGGTGCTTTCCCGGATTCCCCCGGGGCCGGGCCCGCCTAGCGTCGTCTGGGTGCCGGTGGTTCGCCCGCCGGCGGCAGTTGAGCACTTCGATCACCGCCTTCTGAGTAGTACTCGCGCGTGTGGAGGGCGGCGCACGAACGCGGCGGAGGAGGAACGGCGCGATGACGATCACCGAAGACGACCTGCGGCAGACCGTGCTGGACGCGCAGTCCGGCGACACCCGGGCCTACGAGACATTGGTACGCACCTTCGACACGGCCGTGCGGCGTACGGTCCGCACCTTCCGCCTGTCCGAGGCCGACACCGAGGACGCCGTCCAGAACACCTGGCTGCGCCTCGTGGAGCACCTCCCCGAGATCCGTGATCCGGCCCGCACCGGCGCCTGGCTCGTCACCGTGGCCCGCCGCGAATGCCTGCGCCTGCTCCGCTCGGGCCGGCGCGAGGTCATCGGCCTTCCCGCCGAGACCGACCCCGCCGACGACCGCGCGCCCCATCCGGAACGCGTCGCCGTCGACCACGCCATGAACGCCCTGCTCTGGGAGCACGTCAACCGCCTCCCGGCGCCGGCTCGCGCCCTCGTGACGACGCTGACCAGCGGGAACGCGCCGGGTTACGCGGAGTACGCCCGGACGGCCCGGATGCCGGTCGGCAGCATCGGCCCGACCCGGATGCGCTCGCTGCGCAAGCTGCGCAGCGAGCTCGAGGGCAGCGGCCTCGGCCCGTACGCCTGGCACTGACGGAGCCGCCGCCCGGACCGGACCACGGGGCCGGTCCGGGCGGCGGCTCGTTCGCGCCGTTGTGTCCGAAACAGACCCTAGTCTGTCCGCATGCGACGCTTCGACGACGAAGATCTCACCGGTGCGGAGTTCCGCGAGTGCGACCTGAGCCGGGCGCGGCTGGTCGGCGTGGTGATGCAGGACGCCGAGATCGACGGCCTGGTCACCAACCTCGTGGTCAACGGCGTGGACGTGATGCCGTACGTGGAGGCGGAGCTCGACCGGCGGCATCCCGTGCGGCTGCTCATCCGGTCCGGCGAGCCGGCCGACCTGCGCGAGGCCGGGCGGCAGCTCCGGGCGGCGTGGGCGGAGACCGTCGCACGGATCCGGTCGATGCCCGAGGGCAGCGAACACGCCGGTGTCGACGGCGAGTGGTCGATGGTGCAGACGTTGCGGCATCTCGTCTTCGTCCACGACTCGTGGTTCCGGCGCTGCGTGCTGGGGATGACCGAGCCGTTCACGGCCCTGGGGCTGGCGTCGCCGTTCGTGCCCGATCACCAGGGGCTGGGGCTGGACACCTCCGCCGCGCCGGCCCTCGACGAGGTGCTGGCCGTGCGGGACCGGCAGGCGGCGGAGCGGGAGGCGTGGCTGGCCGCGGTCACCCCCGGGCAGCTCGCCGCGCCCGCGCCGGTGCCGGACGACGACCGCTGGCCCCCGTACGCACAGGGGCGCAGCGTGCGGCAATGCCTCAGGACCGTGCTGAACGAGGAGCGGGAGCACCACGGCTTCTGTGTACGCGACCTGGACAAGCTGGCGCGGCAGGACGCTTCGTAGGCAGCGCAGCTTGTGAGCCCGCCCGTTCCTGCTCTCAGGCGATCGGGCGGCGGCAGACGTAGACGAGGGCGGGCGGCACGTTCGCCCAGACGGTCCGGCTGACCACGACCTCATCGAAACGCGACCGCAACGACCGCAGCAACCGCCGGGCCGGCGGCGCCCACCGCGCGTGCACATAAGCGAACGTCGTGAACACACCCGCCGGGTCCAGCGCCGCGACCACCCCGGCCAGCACGTCCCGCTGCGACTGCGCCCCGAACGCCGCCCACGGCAGCCCGCTGACCACGGCATCGACCCGCCCGACACCTCGCGCCGCCAGCACATCACCCAGCGCGGCCGCGTCCGCGACGGCCACGTCCACCGCCGGATGCCGCGCGGCCAGGTGCGCCGCGAGCCGCGGGTTCAGCTCGACCGCGATGTGCCGCCCCGCCCCGGCCAGCCGCCGCTGGATGGCTCCGGTGAACGCCCCGGTGCCCGGCCCCAGCTCCACCACGGTCGGCGCCCCCGTCCGCGGCACCACCGCCGTGGCCACCTCCGCCAGCGCCGGCCCGCTCGGCCGCACGGCACCGACGGTCAGCGGATCACGCACGAACTCCAGCAGGAACGACACCAGAAACTCCCCGGACCAGTGCCCCGGCCCGTCCCGGCGCTGATCCACTGTCACTGTTGATCACCGCCTGTTCCAGGACCTGCCGATCCCAGGACGCGCGGGACCACGGAGGCACGCCCCGGATCCGCTCGCCCGGTCGCTGGCTTGACGCCCGGGCGTTACCCGGCGTGACGGTGTGGCCGACGCGGGAGTCCGTCAGACCTGTCTCGTGGGGCGGAGCTGACTGGTGTCGGCCAGGCCGGCGACGATGGCGCGGGCGACGGGGGAGGGGTCGGTGCCGTCGAGGGTGAAGCCGTCGGGGGCGGTGATGGCGGGCTGAGCCATCATGCGGGGTTCGGTGCCCCGGTGCGGCCAGGTGGCGGTGTGGACGATGAAGGGGTGGCACAAGTAGACGTCGCCGGCCGTGCCGGTGGCTTCGGCGGTGGTGCGGACGAAGGTCGAGGGGCGCAGGAGGCCGGGCACGTCACCGCCCGGCATGCCCTGCTCGCCCCGGGTGGCGAGGGCCGCGGCAGCGTAGTGGTGCGAGCCGGGGATGAGCTTGGTCGGTGCGTCGTCGGGGCCGACATCGGAGAAGAGGAAGAGGCCGAGCAGGCCCCGGTTGCGGCTGCGGACGTTGCTCCAGTACTCGGTGCCGCCCCACCAGGAGCCCTCGATGTGCCAGCCGGCGTCGCCCGGGAACTGCTCGGACGGGAAGCGGACCGGGATCGTGCCGCCGACGTGGGGGTTGGCCCGCCAGCGGCCCGCGCCGATCAGCTCGTCGTAGGCGGCGGTCAGGGCCGGGGACGCGGCGGCGGCCCGGAACGGCTCGGTGCGCGGGGTGTCGACCCGGACCACGGGACGTTGCCACGTGGTGCGGTCGTCCGGGCGTACACCCTGGGTGGCAAGCGTCTCCCAGACGCTCGCGCGACACGCGGCAGCGGTCTGAGCGGCGAAGGCGCCGCGGATCACGGTCCAGCCGTCACGGACAAAGGCTTCGATGTCCATGCGCCGAGTATCGGCCGGAAGTCATAGGCGACGCACAGATTTTCGGGCCCCGGGGCAGAGGTCGCGCACAGTCTCGCCGCGGATGCTGGAGGAAAGCCAGCGGAGGAGGCGCGATGTCGGCACGAGGAATGTTCAGCGTCGTCGGTACGGCCGTGGGCGGGCTGATCGGGTGGAGCGACGAGCCCGCGCCCGCGGCGGATCCGGCGGACGTGCGGGAGCTGTTCCTGCGGTTCGGGGTGCGGGTCGGGCCGGAGGAGGCGGATCTGGCGGCCGTGGTGGCGCGGTTCCAGGAGCACGCCGGGCTGGCGCCGGACGGGGTCGCCGGGCCGGAGACGGTGCACGCCCTGGTCCGTTACGCCGATCAGATGAGCGGGCTGCGGGGGCTGGCGGCCTGAGGGAATCGCCGCGGCGGGCTTAGACTCGCCGCATGATGCTCGGGCGCAGTGCCGAACGCGCATCGATCGACGCCCTGCTGGCGGGGGCCCGCGCGGGGCGCAGCGACGCCCTGGTCCTCACCGGCGAGCCCGGGATCGGGAAGACGACCCTGGTCAAGTACGCGATCGACAACGCCGGTGGCATGCGGGTGCTGACGGCGCGCGGCTGGGAGGCGGAGGCGGAGATCCCCTTCGCGGGGCTGGCCGACCTGCTGCGCCCGGTGCTGTCCGGGCTCGACGATCTGCCGGGCCCGCAGGCGGCGGCGTTGCGCAGTGCGCTGGCGCTGGGTCCGCCGGTGGCCGGGGACAGGTTCTCCGTGTGCGCCGCGACAATGGGGTTGCTGGCGGCGGCGGCCGAGCGGCAGCCGCTGCTCGTGGTGGTCGACGATCTGCAGTGGCTGGACGCGTCGTCGCGGGAGGCCGTGCTCTTCACCGGGCGCCGGCTGCAGGCGGAGGGCATCGCGCTGCTGGTCGCCACGCGCGACCCGGCCGACGCTTCGGAGCTGCGGTCACCGGCGCTGACGCTGACCGGGCTGTCCGTACCCGAGGTCGAGACGCTGGTCCGGGTCAACCTGGACGTCACGCCGGAGGGGGCGGCGGCGCGGCTGCACGCGGCGACCGCCGGGAACCCGCTCGCGGTCATCGAGCTCTGTCACGAGTGGATCGATCCGGCGGCGGACCCCGCGATGCCCACCGGCTCCCGGATCGAGCGCGCGCTGGCCGGGCGGCTCGACCCCTTGCCCGTACGCACGAGAACCGCCCTGGTCCTCGCGGCCGCAGCCGCCGACGCGGGCGTGGGGACGCTGCTCGCCGCGGCCCGGGCGAGCGGGTTCGGACTCGCCGACTTCGCGCCCGCCGAGCAGGCGGGACTGGTCACGATCGACGCGCGCCGGGTCGACTTCCGGCATCCGTTGCTGCGCTCGGTGGTCTACCACGGCGCCAGCACCGACGAACGGTGCCGGGCGCACGCCGTACTCGCCGCCGCCCTCGCGGAGGAACCGGGCGATGCCGCCGCCGACGCCCGCGCGTGGCACCTGGCCGCGGCCACCCTCGAACCGGACGAGGAGGTCGCGGCGGAGCTCGAGCTCGCGGCCAAGCGCGCCGACCAGCGGGCCGGCTATGTGGCGGCGGCCCGGGCGTTCACGCACGCCGCCCGGCTCAGCCGCGGCCCCGACCGGCCCCGGCGGCTGCTGCGCGCCGCCCGCTGCTGGCAGCTCGCGGGGCACAACGAGCAGGTGCTGCCGCTGCTGGACGAGGCGCTGCCGCTCACCGACGACCCCGGCCGCCGGGCGCTGGTCCAGCACATGTGCGGACACGTACGGATGTGGCGCGGCCGCCCCGACGAGGTGCTGACCGCGTTCACCGCCGCCGCCGAGGAGGTCGAGCAGGCCGATCCGGCCCGGGCGGCGCTCATGTACTCGGACACGGCCACCCCGTCCTTCATGGTCGGCCGGCTCGACGAGCTGCAGGTGGCGGTCGCCCGCGGCTACGAGCTCGGCGTCCGGGTGGGCGGGCGCGCGCGACTGGTGGCGACGGTCGCGTACGCGGGTGGCCGGGCGTTGCAGGGGGAGCGGGCGGAGGCCGTACGGCTGCTCGATGAAGTGCACGAGGAGCTCCTGCGGACCGATCCGCTGCAACGCGCGCAGGAGATGTGCCACGCGGCGCTGACCTGGATCTGGCTGGAGGGGTACGACCGGGCGGCCGCGTTGCTGGACCGGGTGGCGGGTGCGGCGCGGGCCACGGGGGCGCTCGGCGTGCTCCCGCAGGCCCTCGGCATCCAGTCCGAGCTGCACTATCGGCAGGGCCGCTGGCACGACGCCCGGGCCGCCGCGGCGGAGACGTTGCGCCTGGCGGAGGAGACGCGTTCGGCGCACCTTTACGCGCGCTTCTTCGCGGGCCGGCTCGACGCGGTGCAGGGTCGCGCTGCCGATTGCCTGCGGCACGCCGACCGTACGGACGAAGTGGCGGACCGGCTCGGCATCGGCTGCATGCCCGTCTACACCGGTCACCAGCGCGCGCTGCTCGCCATGAGCACGGGCGACACGGCCGAGGTGATCCGCTGTCTCGAGGCGGTGCGCGCGCTGCCCGTGGCGAGTCACATCCACGACCCGCACATCGTGCCGTGGGTCTTCGACCTGGTGGAAGCCTATGTACGCGCGGGCCGCCCCGGCGACGCGCACAATTTGTTGTCGTCGCCCTTCGCGTCCGGCTCCGGCGCGTGGGTCGCCGCGGCGGCCGGGCGCTGTCACGCCCTGCTGGCGGACCCCGGGGACATGGCCGGGCTGTTCGAGACCGCGCTGGCCACGGCGCTCCCTTTCGAGAAGGCCAGGACCCATCTCGCGTACGGGGAACGCCTGCGCCGCGCCAAGCAACGCGCCCAGGCCCGCGAGCACCTCCGCGCCGCCCTCGACGTCTTCGACCGCCTCGGCGCCCAGCCGTGGGCCGACCGCACCCGCACCGAGCTCCGCGCCACCGGCACTACCGTCGCCGCGACCGAGCCCGCCCTGCCCGGCCTGACGCCCCAGGAGCTCCAGGTCGCCCTGGTCGTGGCCCGCGGCGCCACCAACCACGAAGCCGCGGCGACGCTGTTCCTGAGCCAGAAGACGATCGAGTACCACCTGAGCAACATCTATCGGAAAGCCAACATCAAGTCGCGTACGGAGCTGGCCGTCCTCACCGCCGCGGCCGCCTGATCCGCTGTATCCCCTGCTCGGAGCCGATGTGCCGGATGGCGGTGTGCACATGGTGAATCGGGGGGTGGTGGGAGCGCTTCCGATTGGCTTTCTGTCGTACGTGTGTTCGAAGATGGTCGCGTGTTGGCCGACGTGCACCACCTCGCGCAGGACGCGGCGAAGCTCGCCGTGTCCCCGCTGTGGCCGCTCGCCGACGACGAGGTGACCGCCAGCCTCCACGCCGCGTTCCGGGCGGAGCAGGCCGTCCTCGCCCTCCAGACCCGCCTGCTGCAGCACGCCGGCACCCGCGGCCTCCCCACCGCCCGGGGCCACCGCACCACCGCCGCCTGGCTCCGCACCGAGTTTCGCCTCGACCCGGCCCCCGCCCGCGACCTGGCCGACCGAGCCGCCGTCCTGTCCCGCCACTCCGCCGTCGAGCAGGCCTGGCTCGACGGCCACACGGACGCCCGCCAGGCGGCCGTGATCGCCGCAACCCTCGACACCGTCGCCGCCGTCCTGTCCGAGCTGGCCGCCGCCCCTCACCCTGCCGCCGCCGGTGCTGTTGCTGCCGCCGGTGCTGGTGCTCGTTCTGCCGCCGCTGCCGGTGCTGATGCACTTTCTGGCGTCGCTGATCCCGCTGATGCTGATGCCGCTGGTGCTGATGCCGGTGCTGATGCCGCTGGTGCTGCCGCTCGGTCTGCTGACGCCGCTCTTTCTGCCGCCGCTGGTGCTGCCGCTCTTTCTGCTGCCGCTGGTGCTGGTGCTGCCGCCGGTGTCGCGGACTGTCCGGGTGCCGGCCGCGACGCCGCCGCCGGTGTCGTCGCCGCTCCGGCCATGGCCGACGCCGCCGAAGCGCTCGACCCGCCCGCAGCCGCCCGCATCCTGCACGAGGCGGAAGCAACCATGATCGACATGGCCGCCCGCCTGTCCGCCCACCAGCTACGCCGAGTCGGCGACCGCATCCTGACCCACGTGGCTCCCCACCTGGCCGACCGCGCCGACGAGCAAGCCCTGGCCCGCGAGGAAGCCCGCGCCCACCACTCCCGCGGCTTCACCCTGTCCACCCCGGTCAACGGCCTCGTCCGCCTGTCCGGCTACCTGGGCACCGAAGACGCCGCCCTCGTCCAAGCCGCCCTCCACCCCCTGTGCACCCCCGCCCCCGCCCACTCCGCCACGCTCTTCGCCTCAGGTTCCGCCGCCGTGCCCGCCGCCGGTTCCGTCGCGCCCGCCGCTGGTTCCGCCGCGCCCACCGCCCGCTCCGTCGCGCCCACCGCTGCTGGCGTCGTCGCGCCCACCGCCCGCTCCGTCGCGCCCACCGCTGCTGGCGTCGTCGCGCCCACCGCTGCCTGGGTTGCCGATGCCGCGGGTTTCGTGGCCGCCGATCGTGCCGCCGCGGACGCTCGCGATCTCCGCAGCCCGGCCCAGCGGCGCGCGGATGCGCTGGTCGACATCTGCCGGCTCGCCCTGCGCACCGGCGAGTTGCCGGAGAGCGGAGGAGAGCCGGCCCAGCTCGCGGTCACCGTCGCCTACGAGCCGCTCACCCGTGCCCTCGGCGTCGCCACCACGGACGCCGGGCAACGCCTCTCCGCCACGACAGTGCGGCGCCTCGCCTGCGACGCACGAATCCTGCCCGCAGTGCTCGGCGGCGCCGGCCAAGTGCTCGACCTGGGCCGCACCCGCCGGCTGGCCAACGCCACTCTCCGCCGAGCTCTGAGCCTCCGCGACCGAGGCTGCGCGTTCCCCGACTGCGACCTCCCGCCCCGCTGGACCGACGCCCACCACCTCACCGCCTGGACCGCCGGCGGCCCCACCAGCCTGGACAACCTGGTCCTACTGTGCCGCCGCCACCACCGCGCAGCCCACGACCCAACCGCCGGCTGGCACATCCGCCTCGGCGCCGACCGCCACCCCGACTTCGTACCCCCGCCCGACATCGACCCGGCCCAGCACCCCCGCCGCAACCTCTACCACCCGCGCCAATAGGCCCGGCCGGCGATACTCCCGCTGCCCGCTGCCCGCTGCCCGCTGCCCGCTGCC
>NZ_JAUZQD010000016.1 GCF_030709675.1 Symbioplanes lichenis | reverse complement strand
GAGGGAACGCCCGTTCCTGAGCCTTCACAGGCTCGGGGACGGGCGTTTCTGCGTTTTCGCACCAGAACCTTCCCGTGGGCGCCGACGCTGGACGGCATCTCGCGACAACGTTGCTTGTCGCGGGCGCCGACATGTTGGGTGACATTCCCGCGGCAATGCTTTTCCTGGGCGCCGGCATCGAGGGTTGGCATATTGGCCGGCTGGTGGGCGTCATCTGCCTTTTTCGTGCTCGCGTCCGACGCTTGACCTCGGCATCGTGTCGCTCGGTTGGTGTGCCGGCGAGGCTTTTGGTTGGCCGGGCCGTGGTGTTCGGGCTTTCGGAGCGCGTCGAGCCGCTGTTGGGTCCTGCACAGGCCGGCCGCTCGGGGGGAGCGGCCGGGCGGCGGGCGGGTCAGTTGCGGGTCTGGGCGGCGTCGCGGATGGTGACGAGGAGTTTGGCGGCGTCGGGTTCGGTGCGGCCCGGGAACATGGCCAGGGCGAGGCTGCCGTGGTCGGCCCAGCCGCAGACGGGCATGTCGGTGCCGTCCGTCTTGGTGGTGCCGCACTTCATCGTGCCGCCCAGGGCGCCGGGGTCGACGTTGTGGATGCCGGTGACGTCGCCTTGTTCGTCGTCGAGGATGCCGAGGGACGTGTCGAGGTCGCTCTCCGGGGTCCAGATGAGGGTGGTGCCGCCGAAGAAGAGGACGTCGTTGGGGGTGCCGTCGGAGTAGACGCCGCCGACGGCTTCGTCCAGGTCCACCTCGGCGGAGAGGGCCGTCTGGAGATAGTCGGCCGTGGAGCGCCCCTCTTCTGTGGTGTCCAGCTTCAGGGCGCCGATCTGGGGTGGCGCGACGAGCGTGGCGTCCTTCTGACTGGCGATGCGCCATCCTGCGTACCCGATGGCTCCTGCTCCGGCGAGGGTGACCGCGAGGAGGGAGCCAAGCACGATGGTCTTGGTCCGGGAGCGGGGTGCTTTCTCGCCCTCGTCGGTCTCGCCGTCGGCCGGCTCGGTGAGGGCGAAGGGGAGGTCGGATATCTCCATCGGCTCGGACGACGGGCCGGGACTGATCGTGGGGCCGGCGTGGGGCTCGGGCGATGACGACGTGGAGGCTGGCCCGGTCGACGGGCCGGGGTGGGGCTCGGAGGACGGGGTCGCCGGGGCGGGACTGGTCGCCGGGCCGGGGTGGGGCTCGGGCGACGAGGGTGCCGGGGCGGCGTGGGGCTCGGAGGCCGGGGACTCGGCGGGCAGGCCGGGGCGGTCGGGCATCGCGCGAGCCTAGCAACATTCGTCGAGCCGCCGGAGGCGTTGTCCACAGGCCTCCCGGGCGTTGTCCACAGGCAGGGGCATCCGTTTGCAGCCTTCCGCCGCCCCCTCCGTAAACTTGCCGAGTGACCGAAGCGACCGATACCCGCACCCCCGACAGCCGGCCCACCGGTGCCCTCTCCGCTCAGTACCAGCCGGGCGAGGTAGAGCAGCGGCGGTACGAGCAGTGGGTATCGCGCGGCTACTTCCAGGCCGACGAGACGAGTGACAAGCCGCCGTTCGCGATCGTGCTGCCCCCGCCCAACGTGACGGGCTCGCTGCACGTGGGCCACGCCCTCGACCACACCATTCAGGACGCGCTGAGCCGGCTCAAGCGGATGCAGGGCTTCGAGGTGCTGTGGCTGCCGGGCATGGACCACGCCGGCATCGCCACGCAGAATGTCGTCGAGCGGCAGCTGGCGGCGCAGAAGCTCTCGCGGCACGACCTGGGCCGGGAGAAGTTCGTCGAGCAGGTGTGGAAGTGGAAGGCCGAGTCCGGCGGCGCGATCCTGGGCCAGATGAAGCGGCTCGGCGACTCCGTGGACTGGAGCCGGGAGCGCTTCACCATGGACGAGGGCCTGTCGCGGGCCGTGCAGACGATCTTCAAGCGGCTGTACGACGACGAGCTCATCTATCGGGCCAACCGGATCATCAACTGGTGTCCCCGCTGCCTCACCGCGCTGAGCGACATCGAGGTGGACCACTCGGACGACGACGGCGAGCTGGTGTCGATCCGCTACGGCGACGGCGACAACGCGATCGTCGTGGCGACCACGCGGGCCGAGACGATGCTGGGTGACACCGCGGTCGCCGTGCACCCCGACGACGAGCGCTACAAGCACCTGGTCGGCACCGAGGTCGAACTGCCGCTGACCGGCCGGCGCATCCCGATCGTGGCGGACGAACACGTCGACCCGTCGTTCGGGACCGGTGCGGTCAAGGTGACGCCGGCGCACGACCCCAACGACTTCGAGATCGGCCAGCGGCACGATCTGCCGAGCATCACGATCATGGACGAGCGGGCCGTGGTGACGGTGCCCGGGCCGTTCGAGGGGCTGGACCGTTACGAGGCCCGGCCGGCCGTGGTCGCCGCGCTGCGCGAGCAGGGGCGGATCGTCGCGGAGAAGCGGCCGTACGTGCACTCGGTCGGGCATTGCTCGCGGTGCAAGACCACCGTCGAGCCGCGCCTGTCGCTGCAGTGGTTCGTCAACACCACGCCGCTGGCCCAGGCGGCCGGTGACGCGGTGCGCGACGGCCGCGTGCGGATCGAGCCGCCGGAGCTGGCCAAGCGCTACTTCGCCTGGGTCGACAACATGCACGACTGGTGCATCTCCCGCCAGCTGTGGTGGGGGCACCGCATTCCCGTCTGGTACGGGCCCAACGGCGAGATCGTGTGCGTCGGACCGGACGAGGAGCCGCCGTCGGGCGAGGGCTGGAAGCAGGACGAGGACGTGCTCGACACGTGGTTCTCGTCCGGGCTGTGGCCGTTCTCGACAATGGGCTGGCCCGACCGGACGGCGACGCTGGCCAAGTTCTATCCGACGTCGGTCCTCGTCACCGGCTACGACATCCTGTTCTTCTGGGTCGCCCGCATGATGATGTTCGGGCTCTATGCCATGGACGGCGTGCAGCCGTTCAACGTGGTCAACCTGCACGGCATGGTCCGCGACGGCCACGGCAAGAAGATGTCCAAGTCGTTCGGCAACGTCGTCGACCCGCTGGACTGGATCGAGCGCTACGGCGCCGACGCGACCCGGTTCACGCTGGCGCGCGGGGCCAACCCTGGCTCCGACGTGCCGATCAGCGAGGAGTGGTGTCAGGGCTCGCGCAACTTCGCGAACAAGCTGTGGAACGCCACCCGGTTCGCGCTGATGAACGGCGCCACCGTCGACGGCGACCTGCCTGCCCCAAGCGAGCTGTCGACGATCGACAAGTGGATCCTGTCCCGGCTCCAGCACGTCGTGGGCGAGGTCGACGAGCAGTTCGCCGCCTACGAGTACGCGAAGGTGTGCGACACCCTCTACCACTTCGCGTGGGACGACGTCTGCGACTGGTACCTCGAGCTGAGCAAGCCGGTGCTGGCCGGGACCGGTGCGGAGGCCGCCCGTACGAGGCGGGTGCTGGGCCATGTCCTCGATCAGCTGCTGCGGCTGCTGCACCCGGTGATGCCGTTCGTGACCGAGGAGCTGTGGACCGTACTGACCGGGGGTGAGACCGTCGTGCGCGCCGCCTGGCCGGCGGTCGACGCCGCGCTGATCGACGACGCCGCCGAGGAGGAGCTCGCCGCGCTGCAGAAGGTCGTGACCGAGGTCCGGCGGTTCCGGTCGGACCAGGGGCTCAAGCCGAGCCAGCGGGTCAGCGCCGCCCTCACCGGCCTGGGCACCGCGGGCATCGACACGCACGAGTCGCTGATCCGCTCGCTGGCCCGGCTCGATGCGCCGGCCGAGGGCTTCACGGCCACGGCGACGCTGGCGATCACGGGCGGTGTGACCGTTGACCTCGACACCCGGGGGACGATCGACGTCGCCGCCGAGCGGGCCCGGCTCGAGAAGGACCGGGCCGCGGCGGAGAAGGAAGCCGCCCAGTGCCGGGGCAAGCTCGGCAACGAGGCGTTCGTCGGCAAGGCCCCCGAGCACGTCGTGGCGAAGATCAAGGACCGGCTCGCCACGGCCGAGGCGGACCTCGAGAGAATTGCCGCGGCCCTGGAAGCGTTGCCCACGGCATGAGCACCTCACTAATTCACCAGGGACAGGTGCGGGCATGAGTACGTACGACGAGGTGACGGCCGCGCTCGACGCGCGCGGCTTCACCCGCATGGCCTTCGACATGCAGAAGATCCGCGACCTGATGGACGTGCTGGGCAGCCCGCAGCGGGCGTACCCGTCGATCCATCTGACCGGCACCAACGGCAAGACCTCCACCGCCCGGATGATCGACAGCCTGCTGCGCGCGCACGGGTTGCACACGGGGCGCTACACCAGCCCCCACCTCGAGACGGTGCGCGAGCGCATCAGCCTCGACGGGGAGCCGGTGTCGGAGGAACGGCTCGCCGCCACCTATGACGAGGTGGCGCCGCTCGCCGACCTGATCGACAAGCGCGCCGCCGAGCCGCTGACCTACTTCGACATGACCACGGCGATGGCGTACGCGACGTTCGCCGACGCCCCGGTCGACATCGCAGTCGTCGAGGTCGGGCTGGGCGGCGAGGAGGACGCCACCAACGTCATCGAGGCGGGCGTGTGCGTCATCACCCCGATCGGGCTCGACCACACCGAGTGGCTGGGCGACACGATCGAGGACATCGCCTGGGCCAAGGCCGGCATCATCCACCACGGCGCCACCGTCATCACCGCGCTCCAGACCGAGGAGGCGATGCGGCCGCTGCTCGAGCGCACCGCCGAGATGGGCGCCACCCTGGCCCGCGAGGGCAGCGAGTTCGGCGTGATCCAGCGCGACCAGGCGGTCGGCGGCCAGGTGCTGACCCTGCAGGGCCTCGGCGGCGTGTACGACGAGGTGTTCCTGCCGCTCTTCGGCGCGCACCAGGCCCAGAACGCCGCCCTCGCCCTCGCGGCGGTGGAAGCCTTCTTGGGCGCGGGGCCGAACAAGCAGCTGGAGCTCGACCTGGTGCGCGAAGGATTCGCCGGCGTCGACTCGCCCGGCCGGCTCGAACGCGTCCGCAGCGCCCCTACGATCCTGCTCGACGGCGCGCACAACCCGCACGGCATGGCGGCCACCGTCACGGCGCTGGAGGAGGAATTCGCCTTCCGGCACCTCGTCGCGGTCGTCGCGGTCCTCGGCGACAAGGACGCCTCCGGCCTGCTCGACCTGCTCGAGCCGTTGGCCGCCCGGATCGTCGTGACGCAGAACAGTTCGCCGCGCTCGATGCCGCTCAACGAGCTGTCGCAACTGGCCACCGACATCTTCGGCGAGGACCGGGTGACGGTCGCGGAGAACATGCCGGACGCCATCGAGGAGGCGGTGGTCCTCGCCGAGGAGGACACCGACGGCGAGCTCAGCGGGGTCGGCGTACTGATCACCGGGTCCATCGTCACGGTGGCCGACGCCAGGAAGCTGCTGAAGAAATGAGCACACCGCCCGGCAACGACCGGCCCGCGGACGACACCATCAACGGGGTACGCCGGTCGGGGCTGAAGAATCCGGCCGCGGCGGTGCGCGGGCTCGGGGCGGGGACGCTGACGCTGGAGGCGATCGTTCTCCTCCTGGCGATCCAGCCGATCCGGGTGCTGGGCGGCCACCTCAGCGGCTGGGGCGTCGGATCCGTCGTGGCGCTGGCCGTGCTGGCGCTGCTGCTGGCGGGCACGATGCGGCGTCCGTGGGGCTGGACCGCGGGGTCGGTTCTGCAGGTCCTGCTGCTGGCCACCGTGTTCTTCCACTGGTCGCTCGGTGCGCTGGGGCTGATCTTCGGGGCGACGTGGCTGTACGCGTTGTACGTGCGCCGGGCGTTGTCGAAGGAGCCGCCGCCGCGCGAGGGGCCGCCGCCTTCGGCTTGAGGTTGCCCGGTGCGGTGGAGGATCGGCGTTGCCGTCTCGCCCCTGGTTTGGCACTGCTTCGAGTAGGCGGCGTGGCACCGCTTCGAGTGGGCGGCTTGGGACTGTTTCGAGTGGGCGGCGTGGCACCGCTTCGAGCGGGCGTTGTGGGACTGCTTCGAGCGGGCGTTGTGGGACTGCTTCGAGCGGGCGGTGCAGGAGGACTGCTGCGGGGCGGGGACTTGCTTGAGAAGACGAACGGCCGCCGGTTGATCCGGCGGCCGTTTTGCTGTCCGGCGACGTGATGTTCTGCTTCCTGGCCGGGTGATCTTTCGCTTTCCGGCGAGGTGATCCTTTGGTTTCGGCCAGGCGATCCTTTGGGTCTCGGCCAGGCGATCTTTCGCTTTCGGTCAGGTGATCGGAGGGGCGGGCGGTTGCCGGGTCAGTGGATGGCCCGCCACTGGGTGATGGCGATGTTGTGCTTGTCCGGGTCGAGGAATGAGGCGGCCCAGAGCTCGAGCTTGTCGCCGCGGTTGACCGGGCGGGGGCCGTGCACGAACGTGATGCCCTTGCGCTTGAGCTCCTCGTAGACCGCTTCGACGTCGCCCACCTCGAGGTTCAGGTAGACCAGCCGGCCCATCGAGGTCAGATCGTGCACCGCGCGCAGCACCAGACGGGTCTCGCCGGAGGCCAGCACGGCGCTGCCCGGGCCGGCATCGATCTCGTAGAAGCCGAGCATCTCCTTGTAGAAGTCGATCGACCGGGCGAGGTTCGTCACCAGCACCGTGATGCCCACCCCGTGGATGGCTCCGGCGGGACCCGGGCGGGCACTCGGGTACGCCGTGATGAGCTCGTCGGCGCGGTCGCCCGGCTCGAACCCGCCCTCCAGATCCGACCAGGGGTTGCTCGGCGCGCGTCCCGGGGCAGGGCGGCTCCAGGCGGCGCGATCGGCGGGCGGCGGGTTGCTGGGGGCGCGGTTGCCGGACGGCTGGCCGCCCGGGGCGCGGTTGCCGGGAGACGCGTTGCCGGGGGCGCGGTTGGACGACAGCGGGCTGCCCGAGGTGCGCCGGGGTGGCGGCGGGTTGCCCGGTGTGCGGTCCGGTCCGGGTGACGTGGTGGGGGCACGGTCGGCTTCGGGCGGGCTAGGTGCGCGGGCGGCGTCGGGGGGAGTGGAGGCGGCGCGGTTGGCGTCGGCTTCCGGCGGGGTGGCGGCGTCGGGGTCGGTCGGCGTTGTGGGGCGGTTCTCCGGCGGGTTCGGTGCGGGCGGGGGTGTGCGCTTGGCGGAGACCGCGGCGGGAGGCGGCTCGGTTGCGTCGGGCTCGGAGGCGGGTTCGGGCTGGGGCGGGGGTGTGGTGCGGGCCGCCGAGGTCGCATCGGGCCGTGAGGGGGACTCATCGCCGTACGGCGGGGTGGACGGGGGCGGGGGTGTGGTGCGAGGTGATGCGGCTTCGGGGTGGTTGGCGGAGACGGCGGCCGGTGGGGGCTGGGTCGGCGGAGGAGATGCGGGAGGTGGGGTCACGGGGGTCGGGTTCGGTGGCGGGGCTGAGGTGGCGGTGGGGGTGCGGGGGGTCGAGGAGGGCTTCGGTTCGGGGCGGGGGCGTGCGTAGGGGGACGGGACGCGGGCGGATACGGCTGCGGGATCGTCGGGTCGGGCGGAGTGGCCCTGGGCGGGCGGGGGTGTCGGGATCGGGGCGGGGTGCGGGGCGTCGGGGCCGGTAGTGGAGTGGTCTGCCTCGGTGGCGTCCGGCCCGGGGGTGGAGTGGCTTGCGGGGGCGTCCGGCCTGGTGGAGGGGCGGCCGGCTTCGGGGGTGGGGGCGTTGGGCGCGGCCGAGGGGTGGTGGGGCTCGGAGGTGGGGCGGTTGGGCTGGGCGAAGGTGTGGTCGGCTTCGCGGGCGGGGCGGGTGGGCTCTTCGGCGGAGTGGTCCTTCTTGGGGCGGAAGGCGCCGGCTACTGCGGCTACTCCGGCGGCTACGGCGGCGGCCAGGCCGGTGGCGTGGCCTACCGGGCGGGGCTGGGGGGCTTCGTCGGGTTCGATGGGAGGGGACTGCGGGCGTTCGACCGAGCCCACCAGGGGGTGGCCGGGGGCTTCCGGGCCGGCTGACGGGTGGGTGGCGGCCTCCGGGCCAGTCGGCGCGCGCGTGGCGGCTGCCGGATCGGCCGCCCGGCGAGTGGTGGCTTCCGGGCCGGCTGACGGGTGGCCGGGGGCTTCCGGGGCGGCCGACGGGTGGGTGGGCGCTGGGGCTGGGGAGGAGGGGGCGGGGGCGGGGGGACGTTGGGCGGCGCGCTGTTCCCAGGGGGGTGGTTCGAGGTCGCCCAGGAGGTCGTCGTCCGGGGTTCGGGTGGGGCGGTCGGGGGAGAAGGCGAAGCGGTCCGACGGGCGGGTGGGGTGGTCTTCGGCGGGGGGCGCCACGATGCCTGCGGACAGGGAGGGTTCGGTGCGGGGGCGGGACTCCGGGGCGGGGTCGGGGTCGCCGTCCAGGGGGAGGTCGATGTCGTCGTGGGCTGCTTGGGCGGCCTGTTCCGAGACCGGGGGGACAGGCTTGGCGGATGGTTCGGGCTGGGCGTCAGGGAGCGACGTCGGCGGGGCTTCAGGGCGCGACGTCGGCGGGGACTCCGTGCGTGATGCGGCGGGGGCTTCGGAGCGCGCGGCGGCGGGCGGCTCGGGGGACGTCGTCGGTGCGGGTGCTGGGGAGACCGGCGCGGACGGGGCGGCGGAGCGCGCCGAGAAGGCGGCCGGGGAGGTTGGCGCTGCCGGAGACATTGGTGCCGCTGGGGAAGTGGGAGACGGGTGCGGGTGCGGGCGCGGCTTGGTGCGAGGTGCGGCGGTCGAGGCGGCAGCGGTCGGGCCGGCGGCGGTCGAGGCGGCAGCGGTGGGTGCGGCCGCGGCGGCGGTAGCGGTGGGCGACGGGCTGGTGGGAGCGGAGCTGGGCGACGGGCTGGTGGGAGCGGAGCTGGGCGACGAGTTCGTGGAAGTGGAGCTGGGAGAGGAGGCGGTGGGAGAGGGCGCGGCGGGGGAAGAAGGGGCGGGCTCCGGGCGTACCTCTGCGGGGTCTTCCTCGCCGGGGGGCGGGGCGGTGGCGGTGGCCGTGCGGGCGCGGTGGGGGAGGGGCCGGCCGTAGGGGTCGACGTCCGCGCCGACGAGCTGGCCTTCCAGTATCGGGCCGCCCGGGTCGTCGCGGACTATCACCGAGGACGCCGCGGGGGGTGGGGGCGGGGGGATGTCGTCGTCGGCGAGGGTTCGGGGGGACGGGGGCGGCGGGGGCGGTTCGTCCGGGCCGCGGCCCCAGGTGCGGTCGCGGGTGACCCAGGGCGGGGGCTCGGGTTCGCCGCCCAGGAGGTCGTCGTCGGGGAGGTCCTCGTCGTAGTAGCGCGGCGGGGTGTTGCTGACCGTGGCCTCGCGGGTCTCGGCCTCGTCCCAGTTGATTTTGACGCGGCGCATGTCGTCGACGTCGACGGTGACCGGGACCATGTCGCCGACCATGGGCCACTTGGAGACGGGCACCCGGGGGTCGCGGACGGTGACCTCGGTCGGGGACAGGCCGGGAGCGATGACCAGGATCAGCAGCTCGGCGCGGCCGTAGATGGAGGTGGTCGGCGGGTCGGAGATGGCCTTGACCTGGGCGTTGCCGGCGATCCAGGCGCGGGCGCCGCGGCGGGCCATGGTGACCGTGCCGACGACGAAGGCGAGGACGAGCATGACCAGGCCGAGGACCACGATCGCCCAGCTGCCCATGCCGAGGCCGAACACCATTACGAAGGCCGCGATGCTGCCGACCACGATGGCGACGACTTTGCGCGCCTGCGCGACGGGACGGCCGTTCGGGTTCGCCACTGTGACCTCCTGAGGGGTCCGCGTCCGGCGTGCGACCGGTTAGCGGAGCATGTCCCGTCAGGTTACGTAGAGTCGCCCGACGGTGGAAAGTGGCGGTTCCGTACCGGAAGCGAAAGTCCCGGCCAGCGGGCTGGGAGGAAAGAGCAACCGATAGGCTGACAGCGAAAATCGGCGTGTCATCTTGCCAGTAGGAGGCTCCACCCGTGTCTGAAAGCCCCGCCGAGCGCACTCTCGTCCTCGTCAAGCCCGACGCGGTCCGCCGCGGCCTTCTCGGCGAGATCCTCGGCCGCTTCGAGCGCAAGGGCCTCGCCATCGAGGCGCTGGAGCTGCGCACGATGGACGCCGAGCTGGCCGACCAGCACTACGCCGAGCACGTCGAGCGCGACTTCTACCCGCCGCTCAAGGCGTTCATGACCGGTGGCCCGCTGGCCGCGGTCGTGCTCTCCGGCGACGAGGCGATCGCCGTCGTGCGCGCGCTCATCGGCTCGACCGACGGGCGCAAGGCCGCCGCCGGCACGATCCGCGGTGATCTGGCCCTCTCCAACCGGGAGAATCTGGTGCACGCCTCCGACGGGCCGGACAGCGCGAAGCGCGAGCTTGCCCTCTGGTTCCCGAAGCTCTAACCGGGAATTCATGTCACGCCGATAGACCGGCGACATGACACTGATCAATCGACGCACGCTGCTGCGGGCCGGGCTCGCCGGCGGGGCCTTGAGCGTCATTCCGGGCGGCCCGGCCTTCTCTCAAAGGCCGGGTCGCCCGCTGCTGACCCACGGCGTGCAGAGCGGCGACGCCCTGGCGAACTCGGCGATCGTCTGGACCCGCGCGGACCGGCCGTCGCGCATGTGGGTGGAGGTCGGCCGCCGTCCCGACCTGCGCGACGCGCGCCGGGTGCGGGGCCCGCTGCTCACTCCGGACACCGATCACACCGGCAAGGTGCGTCTGCGCGGGCTTCCGCCGGGGGAGCGCTTCTTCTATCGCGTACGCGCGGAAAGCCTGGATCGTCCCGGCCTGCTCAGCGAGCCCGTCCCCGGGCAGCTGACCACCGTCTCGACGCGCAAGCAGGACCTGTCGTTCGTGTGGACCGGTGACGTGGTCGGGCAGGGCTGGGGCATCGATCCCGCGTACGGCGGCCTGAAGATCTTCGAGTCGATGCGCCGCCGCCGGCCGGACTTCCTGCTGCACAGCGGGGACACGGTGTACGCCGACGGGCCGCTCGCCGAGCAGGTGACGCTGCCGGACGGCCGGATCTGGCGCAATGTGCTGACCGACGCCAAGCTGAAGGTGGCCGAGACGCTCGGCGAGTACCGCGGCCAGTACGCCTACAACCTGCTCGACGACGCCTACAAGGCCTTCGCCGCCGAGGTGCCGCAGATCAACCAGTGGGACGACCACGAGGTCACGAACAACTGGTACCCGGGCGAGATCCTCGACGACGCGCGCTACACCGAGAAGCGGGTCGACGTGCTCGCGCGGCGCGCGCACCGGGCGTACCACGAATGGGTGCCGATCCCCGGCGCGACCGGACCGGTCTACCGCAAGATCTCCCAGGGTCCGCTCCTGGACATCTTCGTGCTGGACATGCGCACGTTCAAGGACCCCAACGACGGCAACACGTACGTCGACAAGAACCGTGGTCTCCTCGGACGTGAGCAGCGCGAATGGCTGATCCGCGGGCTCAAGGAGTCGACGGCGACCTGGAAGGTGATCGCCAACGACCTGCCGCTCGGCATCGTCGTCCCGGACGGCTCGGCGGCTCAGGAGGGCGTCGCGCAGGGTGACAACGGGACGCCCAAGGGGCGGGAGCTGGAGTTCGCGCAGGTGCTGCAGCAGGCGCACCGGGCGGGTGTGACGGGCATCGTCTTCCTGACCGCGGACGTCCACTACAGCGCGGCGCACCACTACGACCCGGCGCGGGCGGCGATCCGCGACTTCACGCCGTTCTGGGAGTTCGTGTCGGGGCCGGCCCACGCGGGTGCCTTCGGGCCCAACGCGCTCGACGGGACGTTCGGGCCGGACACCGCGTTCATCCACACGCCGCCGGTCGCCAACGCGTCGCCGGCCGAGGGGTTCCAGCACTTCGGCGAGGTGCGGATCGACGGGCGTACCGGGGCGTTCCGGGTCGATCTGCGCGACCGGGACGGGGTCTCGCTGTGGGGTGTCACTCTGGAAGCACCGCGCCGGCACTGACCGAGGTCATTTGCCGTCTTACGCGGTAAATGCCGAGCCCGGCACGGACGCTGGGCGGCGGGGGCGGTACGGGCGTCGGATAATGTCCTACCGCCCCCACCCGTCCCTGCAGCTCCGCCCGGAGGAAGACGTTGCCGCTGCTCTACACGATCGGGAAGTTCGCGATCGGAACCACGCTGACGCTCGGCTGGCGGCCGCGCGTCGAAGGCATCGAGAACATCCCCGCCACCGGGGGTGCGATCTTCGCCGGCAACCACCTGTCCGTGGCCGACGAGCTCTTCCTCGGCACGGTCATCCCGCGCCACCTGGCCTTCTGGGCCAAGGAGGAGTATTTCGACAGCCCGGGCCTGAAGGGCAAGGTGACCAAGTACGTCATGCACGGCCTCGGCGCCATCAAGGTCGAGCGGGCCGGTGGCCGCGCGGCGCTCGCCGCCTTCGACAACGCGATCCCGGTGCTCAAGGCGGGTGACCTGGTCGCCGTCTATCCCGAGGGCACGCGCTCGCCGGACGGCAAGCTCTACCGCGGGCGTACGGGTGCGGCCCGTCTCGCCGTCGCGGCGGGCGTGCCGATCATCCCCGTCGGCGTCATCGGCACCGACAAGATCCAGCCCATCGGCCAGATGTACCCCAAGTGGGGCCCGGGCAAGGTGACGATCAAGTTCGGCAAGCCGATCGACGTCACCGGCCGGGGCGACGACGGCACCTCGCTGCGCGCGATCACCGACGAGGTCATGGCCGAGATCCAGAAGCTGACCGGCCAGGAGTACGTCCCGCGCTACGCGCCCAAGAAGGCTTAGGGCGCCTTACTGCCCCTGGCTTTCTCCTGCTCGACGAGGGCATCCAGGTCGGCGAGGCGGCGCAGGCCGCGCATCGGCTGCCGCATGCGGTGGTTGGTCGCCAGGGTGCCCTCGTTGCGCTCGAGAAAGGCCCAATACCCCGCCGTGTACGGGCACGCGTCGTCACCCACGCGCGCCTTCGGGTCGTACCGGCAGCCGCCGCAGTAGTCGCTCATGCGGTTGATGTAGGCCCCGCCCGCGGCGTACGGTTTGGTGCTCATGCGGCCCTGGTCGGCGTACTGGCTCATGCCCACGACGTTGGCGGTCATGACCCACTCGTAGCCGTCGACGAACGCCCGGTGGAACCAGTCGGACAGCCGGCCGGGATGCCAGCCGCGCTGCAGGGCGTAGTTGCCGAGGACCATGAGCCGCGGGATGTGGTGCACCCAGCCGCGGTCCCGGACGCCGGCGAGCACGTCGGACAGGCAGCGGGCCTCGACCGCGTCGGCGTCCAGCTCGGCGAACCACTTCGGCAGCCTCTTGTCTGCGTGCAGCTCGTTGGAGCCACGGTAGGACGGCTCGAAGTACCAGTAGAGGTGCCAGATGAAGTCCCGCCAGCCGATGATCTGGCGGGTGAAGCCCTCCACGCTGTTGAGCGGCGCCGCCCCCGACCGGTACGCGGCCTCGGCCCGCTCGACGATCTCCAACGGGTCGAGCAGGCCCAGGTTGAGCGGCGCGCTGAGCATGCTGTGGGCCATGAACGGATCGCCGGCCAGCATCGCGTCCTCGTACGGGCCGAAGTTGGTCAGCCGGTGGTCGACGAAGTGCCGCAGCCGGGCCAGCGCCTCCCGCCGGGTCGCCGGGAAGAGCCGCGGGCCGTCCCGGCCGAGGAACTCGATCCCGTCCTCGCGTTGCCACCGGTCGAGGTCGTCGCGTACGGCGGCATCGATCTCGTCCTCGACGATCGCGGGCGGCTCCGGTACGTCCAACCGGGTGCTGCCCCGCGGCGGCGCCTCGCGGTTGTCGTGGTCGAGGTTCCAGTGCCCGCCCGTGGGTTCGGCACCGTCCATGAGGATGCCGTGCCGCTGGCGCGCGTCCCGATAGAAGTCCTCCATCCGCAGCCCGCGCCGCCCGTGCGCGAACTTCAGGAAGTCCTCGGGCGAGGTCGCGAACCCGCGCGGGCCGAGCACCTCGACGTCCAGCCGGTTGACGAGCTCCCGGGCCTTCCGCGACGTCGGGTGGCAGACGCTCAGCGGATCGCCGGTCTGCCGGACGCCGTCCGTGTAGGTCTCGGTCCGCAGGAAGAGCGCCTGATCGCCCAGCTCGGCCGCGCGGTGCCGCAGCGCGGACAGGACCAGGTGCGCCTTCTGCCGGTGGAAGACACGGCGGCGGAAGACGCGCTTCGACTCGATCAGCAGGACCGGCTGGTCCTTCGCGTCGAGGAAGTGCGGCCCGAGTTGGTCGGCGAAGAGCCAGCGCCTGCTCATGCCGCCGTTCTACCCGTGGTGGCCCGCTTGATGTCCGGGGTTGGCCCGAAGATCAGAGGATCGAGGAGATCTCGCCGCCCCAGCGCGGGGTCAGGATCTGCTCGCGCAGGACGGCGGTGAGGTCGGCGCTCTCGTCCTCCGCCCGCCGGGTGAAGATGGCCGCCGCCAGGCTCCCGTGGTCGGCCCACGCGCAGACGACCACCCCGCTGTCGCCGGACCGCCCGACGCCGCAGCGCTCGTGGGCCCCGGTGACGCCGAGGTCGTAGGAGGCGATCTCCGACAGCGAGAACTCGTCGCTGAGCTTCGCGAGCTGGTCCTCGACGTCGGACTCCGGGGTCAGCCGGAAGCCGGTCGAGCCGAAGACCGTCACGCGCTTGCCGTTGCCGTCGGCGTAGACCCCGGCGAACGGGTCGCTGCCGCCGACGAGAGCGGTGCCGCTCAGCTGGCCGGTGAGGCGGTCGAGGGCCTTGCGAGTGGTGTCGGTGTCGCGCAGGTCGAGGTCGGCGATCGTCTGGGGGAGGGCGGCGGTCACCGGATATTGCTGGGCGGCGGGCCAGGCGAAGTAGGCCGGGACGCCGCAGCAGCAGAGGGCGCTCAGCAGGGTGAAGGCGAGGAGGCGGCGGCCCCAGCGGCGCTTGCGTCTCGGCTTCGGGGGGTTCTTCGGCTGGGCGCGCTGGGCGTAGCCCGGGGGCAGCGGGCGGGCCGGTGGTTGCGGGCGGGCCGGGGATGCGGTGCGCGGTTGGACCGGGACGCGGTTGGTGGCGGGTTGGGGGGTCTTCGCGCGGCGTTGGAAGAAACCGCGCTTGGCCGGCGGTGCGCTCTTCGTACTGGGAGACGCGGGCGCGGCGGGCGGCTGCGGGGCGGCCGGTGGGTCGACGCGGGTGGGTGTCGGCGCGGCGGGTGGGTCGACGCGGGTGGGCGGCAGCGGGGCCGGGCCGGCGGCGGACGCGGGGGTGGCGGGTGCGGGCGGGGCGTCGATGCGGGTCGGGGGGAGGGCCTCCGGGAAGGGCTCGAAGACGTCGAGGGGGTGTCGTGATCGGCCCACGGGTCGACCGGCGGGGTGTGGGACCAGTCCTCGGTGCCGGCCCACGGGTCGGCGGGCGGCGGGGGCTGGGGTGCGTCCGGGCGCCGACGGGACCAGCGGGACTTCTTCGGCTGCGGGGCCGGGACGGCGGCCGAGCCGCTCCAGCGCTGCGGGGACTCCGGCGCGGTCGGCGGTTCGGCGACGGCGGGCGGGACCGGCGCGGTGGGGGACTCGGGAGCGGCGGGCGAGACCGGCGCGGTGGCGGACTCGGGAGCGGCGGACTCAGGAGCGGTGGGCGGGACCGGCGCGGTGGCCGCTTCGGGCGGGGACGGCGCGGCTTCGGGCGTACCGCCGGAATTGTCTTCGGTGAGGCCTGCGGTCGTCTCGTCGGCCGGGGGAGCGGCGGGCTCGTCCCCGGCCGGGCGCGCGGGATCCGGGCGGTCCATCCGGTGATCTCCCTCCATGATCGGCACGCGGTGGCTCCCGCCCAGGTTACGGCGGGTGCGCCAGTCCCCCGGCCGCGACGGGCGTCGATGATCGACGAGCGTGACACCGGAACGTCGTTTTTCTCGCGTGGGAAATGTCCGCGGGCGACGGACAGAGGGGGCGATGTGCGAGACCGAGCGGAGTCGTATGGTGACCCGGTGGTGATCCGGACATGAACACGACTCAGCGACACGCCATCAGGGTGACGGGGCGGCCGGAGGGCCGTCCGATGCTGCTCGCGCACGGGTACGGATGCGATCAGAACATGTGGCGCTTCGTGGCGCCCGCGTTCGAGGAGTCGCACCGCGTGATCCGCTTCGACCATGTCGGCGCGGGCAAGTCCGATCTTCGCGCGTACGACGACGAGCGCTACTCCTCGCTCGAGGGGTACGCCTCCGACGTGCTGGAGATCATCCACGACCTCGACCTGCGCGACGTGGACTTCGTCGGGCACTCGGTCAGCGCCATGGTCGGCGTGCTGGCCGCGATCCGCGAGCCCGACCGCTTCCGCAAGCTCGTCCTCATCGGCCCGTCGCCGTGCTACATCGACGACGTCGACTATGTCGGGGGCTTCGGCCGGGACGACATCGAGCAGATGCTGGTGTCCCTGGACAGCAACTATCTGGGCTGGTCGACCGCGATGGCGCCGGTCATCATGGGCAACCCGGAGCGGCCGGAGCTGGGCGAGGAGCTGACCAACAGCTTCTGCGCCACCGACCCGGTCATCGCCAAGAAGTTCGCGCGCGTGACGTTCCTCTCGGACAATCGGCCGGACCTGCACAAGCTCCGGGTGCCGGCGCTGATCCTGCAGTGTGCCGACGACGTGATCGCCCCGGCGGTCGTCGGTGACTATGTTCACGACCATCTGGAGGGGAGCACACTGGTGGCCATGAACGCGACCGGCCACTGTCCCAACCTCAGCGCGCCCGACGAGACGGTCGCGGCGATCAAGGCGTACCTGTAAATCACCATGACCGAGAGCGGCGGTGACGTTCCCGACGTGACGCAGGATCTGCGCGTGCCCTGGGACGAGGATCCGGGTGACCTCTACGAACACGCCCCGTGCGGCTATCTGACGACGCTGCCGGACGGCACGATCGTCCGGGTCAACGAGACGTTCCTGGCCTGGACCGGTTACGACCGGGCCGACCTGGTCGGACGGAGGCGCTTCCGCGACCTGCTGAGCCCGGGCGACAAGATCTGGTACGAGACCCACTACGCGCCGCTGCTGTCCATGCAGGGCGATGTGCACGAGGTCGCCTTCGACGTGGTCTGCGCGGACGGCCGGCGGCTGTCCACCCTGGTCAACTCGGTCCTCGGCCGGGACCCGGGCGGCTCGCCGCGGGCCGTCCGCACCACGATCTTCGATGCCACCGAGCGCCGGGGCTACGAGAAGGAGCTCCTCGCCGCCCGCCACGCGGCCGAGTCGTCCGAGCAGCGGGTCCGCGCCCTGCAACAGGTGGTGGCCGACCTGGCGGCGGCGCCGACCGCGACCGAGGTCGCCGAGGCCGTCGTCCGCGCGCCGGGCCTGGCCTTCGGCGCCGGCCACAGCAGCGTGTGGCTCGTCGACCCCGACCGCGCGCAGCTCAACGCCGTGGCCAGCACGGATCCCGGCGGTCCGGCCCCGGACGACATCCCGACCAGCGCCACCCGCCCGGTCGCCGAGGTCGCCCGCCGCGGCGACCTGCACGTCTTCGCCACCCGGGCCGAGGCCGAGGTGGAGTTCCCGGAGCTGGCCGCCGCGATGCGCCGCACCGGCTGCCGGACTGCCGTGCTGCTCCCGCTGACCACGGGCTTCGCCGGCGAGACGATCGGCGCCGAGGTGCTGGGCGTGCTGAGCTTCGGCTTCGCGGAGCAGCGCGGGCTGACCGACAGCGAGCTGCGGGTCGTACGCCTCCTCGGGCACCAGGCGGGTCAGGCGCTGGACCGCGCCCGGCTCTACGACGACGCGCGCCGCCGCGAGGAGCGGGCCATCTTCCTCGCCGGCACGACCCGGGCGCTCGAGGAGATCCCGCGGCTCATGCCCCGGGCCCACCGCCTGGTCGAGCGGATCGTGCCGGACGTCGCCGAGTGGGCGGCCGTCCGGCTGCAGGTGGGCCCGGCCGGTCTGCTGGCCGAGGCCGGCGGCCCGGGTCCCGACCCCGAGCGGCTCGCCGAGCGGGTCGCCACGGTCGTCGCCGGAGGCGCGCCCCAGCTCACCGACGACGGGCCCGATCCCGACTGTGCCGTGCTGCCGCTGACGGCCGGCGGCAAGGTGCTCGGGACGCTGGCGCTGCGGATGGCGCCGGGGCGGCGTACGGCGGCCGCGGAGGCGCAGTTCCTGCACGACCTGGCCGATCGCGCCGGGCTCGCGCTGGAGAACGCCCGGCTCTACGAGCAGGAGCGGGCCATCGCGCGGACGTTGCAGCGCAGCCTGCTCGCCGGTGACCTGCCCACCGATCCGCGCTTCGCGGTCGAGACCCACTACCAGGCGGCCGCGCACGATCTCGAGGTCGGCGGCGACTGGTACGACGCCTTCCTCATCACCCCGGACAAGCTGGCCGTGGTGGTCGGCGACGTCGTGGGCCGGGGCATCGACGCGGCGACGACCATGGGCCAGCTGCGCAGCGCCATCCGCGCCCTGGCGTCGGCCGAGGCGGGCCCGGCCCGGCTGCTGGAGCGCCTCGACCGGTTCGTCGACCGCGTGGAGTCGGCGCGCATGGCCACGCTGGCCTACTGCGAGATCGACCTCAAGAGCAGCGAGATGACGTACGCCTGCGCGGGTCACCTGCCCCCGCTGCTGGCCGAGCCGGGCGACTCGCCGCGCTACCTGCTCGACGGCCGGTCCGGTGCCCTCGGCTCCCGCGCGGGGCGCACCGCCCGGGTCGAGCACCGCGCGCAGCTGCCCGCCGGCAGTCGCCTGCTGCTCTACACCGACGGGCTGATCGAGCGGCGCAACCGGCGCATCGACAAGGGCTTCGAGGTGCTGGCGCGCACGTACGCCGGGCGCCGCGACGCCCCGCTGCCGGGCCTGACCGCCGGGCTGGCCGAGTCGCTGGTCGGCAAGGAGCACGCCGACGACGTGTGCCTGCTCTGCCTCGCGCTGGGCACCGAGGAGCGGATGGAACGCTCGATCGGCGCCGACCCGGTGCAGATCGCGCTGCTCCGCAAGGACCTGCGCGGCTGGCTGACCTCGCACCAGGTCGACGGCGAGAGCACCCAGGCCGTGTTGCTGGCCTGCTCGGAGGCGGTGGCGAACGC
The DNA here is from genome assembly GCF_030709675.1 of Symbioplanes lichenis. GTDB lineage: Bacteria > Actinomycetota > Actinomycetes > Mycobacteriales > Micromonosporaceae > Actinoplanes > Actinoplanes lichenis. Next base: position 233,555 of record NZ_JAUZQD010000016.1, on the reverse strand, counting down.
GATCGAGCACGGCTATCGCGACGACCCGTTCGGCATCGTCGACGTGACGGCGACCGTGACCGCCGACACCGTCGAGGTGAAGGTCACGGACCGGGGCAACTGGAAGGCGTCCGAGCAGGACGTGGCGCGCGGGCGGGGGTTGCAGCTGATCCGTCAGGTGATGGACCAGGTGACCTTCGACCGCGCGGAGGGGACAACGGTGACGATGCGGCGGACCCGGCGGAGGGCGCGATGACCGAGGAATGGGTCACATTCGCCCGGCTGGGCCGGACCGAGCTGGTCCGGCTGGCCGGCGAGATCGATCTGGCCAACGCCCCGGAGATCGGCCGGGAGATCCAGCGCCGGACCGGGCACAGCGGCGCCGGGGTGCTCATCGACCTCACCGCCGTCTCGTTCCTGGACAGCGCCGGGGTGCGGCTGCTCGACTCGCTGGTCGGCGACCTGGACCGGTCGGGCACCCCGATCCGGCTGGTCGTCGGGGAGACCGGGGCCGCCCGGATGACCCTCCAGCTGTGCGCGTTCCGCGACGACCTCATGAGCACGGACTTGGACAGGGCCGCGAACGAGGTTTCGTAGGAACCCGCGTACCCTGGATGCCCATGAGCCTCCCCTCCGTCTTCCCACAGCTCGAACAGCTGCTGCCGTTGGTCAGCAAGCCGATCCAGTACGTGGGCGGCGAGCTCGGTGCCGTCGTCAAGGACTGGGACGCCACGACCGTGCGCTGGGCGCTCATGTACCCGGACGCGTACGAGGTCGGCCTGCCCAACCAGGGCGTCCAGATCCTCTACGAGGTGCTCAACGAGCAGCCCGACGTGCTGGCCGAGCGCACCTACGCGGTGTGGCCCGACCTCGAGGCGCTGATGAAGGAGAACGGCGTCCCGCAGTTCACCGTCGACGCGCACCGCCCCGTGCGGGCCTTCGACGTGCTGGGGCTGTCGTTCGCCACCGAGCTCGGCTACACGAACATGCTCTCCGCCCTCGACCTGGCCGGCATCCCGCTGGAGAGCGCCGACCGCACCGACGAGGACCCGATCGTGCTCGCCGGCGGGCACGCGTCCTTCAACCCGGAGCCCATCGCCGACTTCATCGACGCCGCCGTGCTCGGCGACGGCGAGGAGGCGGTGCTCGAGATCACCGGCATCATCCGCGAGTGGAAGGCGGAGGGCTGCCCCGGCGGCCGGGACGAGCTGCTGCTGCGTCTGGCCCGGACCGAGAGCATCTACGTCCCGCGCTTCTACGACGTCGACTACCTGCCCGACGGCCGGATCCAGCGCGTCGTGCCGAACCGCCCGGACGTCCCGTTCCGGGTCAACAAGCGCACGACGATGGACCTCGACGCGTGGCCGTACCCGAAGAAGCCGCTGGTGCCGCTGGCCGAGACGGTCCACGAGCGCTACGCGGTGGAGATCTTCCGCGGGTGCACGCGAGGCTGCCGCTTCTGCCAGGCCGGCATGATCACGCGGCCGGTCCGCGAGCGCTCGATCACCACGGTCGGTCAGATGGTCAAGGAGGGCCTGGAGTTCTCCGGCTTCTCCGAGGTGGGCCTGCTCTCGCTGTCCAGCGCCGACCACTCCGAGATCGGCGACATGTGCTCGGGGCTGGCCGAGCAGTACGCGGACACGAACGTCTCGCTGTCGCTGCCGTCGACCCGCGTGGACGCCTTCAACATCGATCTCGCGCAGGAGCTGTCGCGCAACGGGCGGCGTACCGGCCTGACCTTCGCCCCCGAGGGCGGCTCGGAGCGCATCCGCAAGGTCATCAACAAGATGGTGACCGAGGAGGACCTGATCCGCACGGTGGTCACGGCCTATTCCAACGGCTGGCGCCAGGTCAAGCTCTACTTCATGTGCGGCCTGCCCACCGAGACCGACGAGGACGTGCTCCAGATCGGCCGCATGGCCCACGAGGTCATCAAGGCCGGCCGGATCGCCGCGGGCACCAAGGACATCCGCTGCACGGTATCGATCGGCGGGTTCGTGCCCAAGCCGCACACCCCGTTCCAGTGGGCGGCCATGGAGCGGCCCGAGGTCATCGACAACCGGCTGAAGATGCTCAAGCAAGAGATCAACAGCGACCGCTCGCTGGGCCGCGCCATCGGCTACCGCTACCACGACGGCGAGCCCTCGCTGATCGAGGGCCTGCTCTCGCGGGGCGACCGCCGGGTCGGCAAGGTCATCAAGCGGGTCTGGGACAAGGGCGGCCGCTTCGACGGCTGGTCCGAGCACTTCTCCTACGCCCGGTGGGTCGAGGCCGCCGACGAGGTCCTGCCGGCCTTCGGCGTCGACCTCGACTGGTTCACGACCCGCGAGCGTGAGCAGCTCGAGGTGCTGCCCTGGGACCACCTGGACTCGGGCCTGGACAAGGACTGGCTCTGGCAGGACTGGCAGGACTCGATGACCGAGTTCGAGCAGGACGACTGCCGGTGGACGCCGTGCTTCGACTGCGGCGTGTGCCCGTCGATGGACACCGAGATCCAGATCGGGCCCACCGGCCAGAAGCTGCTGCCGCTCACCCCGGTCGGCGGGCTGCGCATGCCGTCGGCGCCGGCTCACACGCACTGAGGTCCCGCGCGGGCCGTTCTCCCAGGTCCGCGCGGGCTGTGCTTGATTTTGCGCGAGCGCGCATCCACCGTTGTCCTTCGCGCGGGCCGGGGTCCGCGCGGGGCGCTTTCTAAGGACTTCGTCATCGCTCCGAAGAATCAGCCCCCCGGGGGCCAGGCTCCGGTCGTTCAGCGGATCAGGCTCCGCTATGCGAAGCGCGGCCCCCTGCGGTTCACGTCGCACCGCGACTTCGCCCGGGCCTTCGAGCGGTCGCTGCGGCGCGCGGGCGTCCCGATCGCGTTCTCCCAGGGCTTCACCCCCCACCCCAAGATTTCGTACGCCTCCGCGGCGCCCACCGGCGTCGGCAGCGAGGCCGAGTACCTGGAGATCGGCCTCCAAGCGCCCGTGGACCCGGCGCAGCTGGTCGTGGCGCTCGACGCCGCGCTCTCAGCCGGTCTCGACGTGCTCGACGCCGTGATCGCGCCGGAGGGATCGGGCAGCCTGGCCGACCGGATCGACGCGTCCGCGTGGCGGCTCGAGCTGCCGCAGGTGTCGTCCGAGCGGGCCGAAGCCGCCGTCGCCGCCTTCCTCGCAGCCGACGAAGTGCTGGTCGAGCGCATGACCAAGCAGGGCCGGCGGTCGTTCGACGCCCGAAATCCGGTTGCGTCGTTCGTTGTGACCAAGGAGTCTGACGCACCTTCCGGGGCGACGGCGGCACCGTGTGCGATAATCGACCTTGTCGTGCGGCAGGTCACTCCCGCCGTGCGACCCGATGACGTCCTGTCCGGCCTGCGTGTGGTGGCCGGCCTGGAGCCGCCGGTGCCCCCACGGGTGACCCGGCTGGCCCAGGGCCTGCTCACTGCGCAGGGGGAGATCGTCGATCCGCTCGACGCGGATCGCGTGGACGCACCTGTCGTCGGGCGCTAGCTGGTTTCGGCCCGCGCCCACGCTGGGAACCCATCGGTCAGCGCCAGTCGATCTTCGGCCGGCGCTGTGAGCGTCAGCCGGACCCCGGCGGGCGCTCAGGCCGGCAGACTTCGGCAGCCCGTCCGACGAGGGCCGGGACCGAAAAACTTGCGGCGACCCTGCGTGGCAGCGCTCACCCGCGCCCGGGGCCGCCAGAACTGGAGAGCGCCCCATGCTCGATAACGAGCCACAGGGCGGTGAACGGGACGAGGCCCTCACTCCTCCTCCCGCGGACGCCGCCGACAGCACGACCACTCCCGCGCGCAAGCGGGCCCCGCGCCGGAAGGCCGCCGCAGCCGCGGCGCCCCCGGCCGGGGATGCCCCCGGCGCTCCGGGCGCCGGGGATGCCACGGCCGCTCCGGCCGGGGAGGCAGGGGAGGCGCCCGCCGCTCCTGTGAAGAAGGCCACGCGGAGCCGGGCCCGGAAAAAGGCTGTCCCGGCCGCCGAGGCCCCGTTGCCGGGGCTGGACGACGGGGCTGCCTCGGGGCAGATCACGCCCGTGGCGGAGAACCCGGCCGCCGTGGCCGAGAGCCTGCTGAGCGACGCCGAGCCGGTCGCCGGGGCGACGTCGGTGGCGCCGGATGCCGCTCCTGCCGCCTCGGACGCGACCGCTGCTTCGGACGCGACCGCTGCTTCGGACGCGACCGCTGCTTCGGACGCGGCCGCCGCGCCTGCTCCGGCGAAGAAGGCCACGCGGAGCCGGGCCCGGAAGAAGGCCGCCGCTCCGGTGGACGAGACGCCCGCTGCCTCCACCTCCGAGCCGGCTGCGGCTGCCGCCGACTCGGTCAATGCTTCCGGCCCGGCCGCTGATGCCGCGCCGGCCGGGGCGGGGCCTGCCGCCGTCGAGGAGCCCGTCGCCGAGGTGCCGGCCGAGGACGAGGAGGAGACGCCCGAGGAGGGTGTCACCGTCATCGGGGTGCTGCCGCTGGACGACGACTTCGTCGAGGAGGAGCCCGCGCCCAAGCGGCGCCGGCGGGCGGCTGCGCTGCCCCCGGCCGTACTCTTCATGCCGCCGGAGGCGACCACCGAGCCGGCGCCCGCTCCCGCGAGCCGGCGCACCCGCCGGGGTCAGGCCGCCGTGCCCGCCGTCGAGGCCGTCGCGCCGGTCGAGGCCGCCGCCGGCACCGCCGGCCGGGCCGTCGACAGCGCCGTTGACCGGGCCGCCGGCAGTGCCGAGCCGGCCGAGGCGCCGGAGGCCGAGTCCGTCGCCGCTCCCGTCGAGGAGCCGGTGGAGACCGGGCGGCGCAGCCGTCGCCGTCGCCGGGGCGCTGCCGCGGAGGCCGACGAGGCCACCGTGGCCGAGCCGGTGGAGAGCGCCGAGCCGGCGGTCGACGAGGTCGACGAGACCTCGGACGACGTCGAGGACGGCGTCGACGACGACGAGGACGACGAGGCGGGTGGCCGCCGTCGCCGGCGCCGGGGCCGCCGGGGCCGCGGGCGGGGCAAGGGTCCCGCCGACGAGGGCGACGAGGCCACCGACGCCGAGGGCGAGGCGGAGTCCGACGAGAGCGCGGACGCCGAGGCCGACGACAGCGAGGGCGACGAGGGCGACGGGGTCACCCGCCGCCGGCGCCGCCGCCGTCGCAAGGGCTCGGGCGACACCGAGACCGGCGGCGTCGAGGACGGCGTGCACACCGTCGTGCGGGTGCGCGAGCCCCGGCGCACGTCGGACGAGGTGCAGGGCGTCTCCGGTTCGACCCGGCTCGAGGCCAAGCGCCAGCGCCGCCGGGACGGCCGGGAGCAGCGGCGCACGCGGCCGCCGATCCTGAGCGAGTCGGAGTTCCTGGCCCGCCGCGAGGCGGTCGACCGGGTGATGGTCGTGCGGCAGAAGCCCGACCGGACCCAGATCGCCGTGCTCGAGGACGGCATCCTGGTCGAGCACTACGTGTCCCGGGTCACCTCCGGCACGATGGTCGGCAACGTCTACCTCGGCAAGGTGCAGAACGTGCTGCCGAGCATGGAGGCGGCGTTCGTCGACGTGGGCCGGGGCCGCAACGCGGTGCTCTATGCGGGCGAGGTCAACTGGGACGCGACCGGGCTCGAGGGGCGCTCCCGCTCCATCGAGCAGGCGCTGCGCTCCGGCGACTCCGTGCTCGTCCAGGTCACCAAGGACCCGATCGGGCACAAGGGCGCCCGGCTGAGCAGCCACATCGCGCTGTCCGGCCGGCACCTGGTGTACGTACCCCATGGCAATGCGTCCGGGATCAGCCGCAAGCTGCCCGACACCGAGCGCAAGCGGCTGCGCGACGTCCTCAAGAAGCTCGTCCCCGACGGCGCCGGCGTGATCGTGCGCACGGCGGCCGAGGGCGCCAGCGAGGACGAGCTCGCCCGCGACGTCAAGCGGCTGCAGGCCCAGTGGGAGGACATCCAGGCGAAGGCGGCCCAGGGCCACGCGCCGGTCGCCCTCTCCGAGGAGCCCGACCTGGTCATCCGGGTCGTCCGGGACCTCTTCAACGAGGACTTCCGCGAGCTGATCGTCCAGGGCGACCAGGCGTACGGCGAGATCGAGAACTACCTGAACTCGGTCTCCCCGGACCTGGTCGAGCGGCTGCACCGGCACACCGGCGTCGCCGACGTCTTCGCCGACAAGCGCATCGACGAGCAGATCCTCAAGGCGCTCGACCGCAAGGTGTTCCTGCCCTCCGGCGGCCACCTGGTGATCGACCGCACCGAGGCGATGACCGTCGTCGACGTCAACACCGGCAAGTACACCGGCGCGGGCGGCAACCTCGAGGAGACGGTCACCCGCAACAACCTCGAGGCGGCCGAGGAGATCGTGCGCCAGCTCCGGCTGCGCGACCTCGGCGGCATCGTGGTGATCGACTTCATCGACATGGTGCTGGAGAGCAACCGCGAGCTGGTGCTCCGCCGCCTCACCGAGTGCCTGGGCCGCGACCGGACCAAGCACCAGGTCACCGAGATCACCTCGCTCGGGCTCGTGCAGATGACGCGCAAGCGGATCGGCTCCGGGCTGCTCGAGGCGTTCAGCGAGACCTGTGACCACTGCAAGGGCCGCGGCGTGGTCATCCACGCCGAGCCCGTGCCGGAGAAGCGCTCGAACGGCAACGGCAACGGCGCCGCCAGCCAGGTCAAGGCCGTCGCCGCGGCCGCCTCGGCGCCCGCCGCCCCTGCCCCGCAGAGCTCGGGCAAGTCCCGCCGGCGCCGCGGTGGCTCGTCCGGTGCCGCCGACGTGGTCGACTCCGGTGTCCCGGCGCCGGTCTTCGACGAGACGCCGATCCCGGTTCCCGCGGAGGTCGTCGTCACGCCCGAGCCTGCGGACTTGACCTCGGAAGACCCCGCGGCCGAGGTCGCCGGGCTGCCCCCGGCGTCCGGGGTCATCGGCTCGGGGGTCATCGGCTCCGGGGTCGTCAACCCGGCGGGGTCGGGCATCATCTCGCCGGCGCCGCGGCTGACCAAGAACGACAGCTCGGACGACGACTACGACATCAGCGGCTACGACCTGTCCCGCTACGGCAGCTCCTACCCGGCGGAGGAGGAGGGCGAGACGGAGCCGCTGCAGCTCACCGGCGCCGACGACCCCGATGCCGCCGGCGACGACGAGGACGACGAGGACGACGACGAGCCGGTCGGGGCCGGGGCGGGCCGGCGCCGGTCCCGTCGCAGCGGCTCGCGGCGGCGTACGCGTCCGTAAGGAAGAGCAAGGCCCGACGGCCCGGGCCGTCCAGCGGGTTTGTCCTGCTGGGTGGTCCGGGCCATCTCGTCCGGTCGATCTCCGCTACCCTCGCGGGACCCGGCTCGGTGCATCCCCCATGTCGCACCCGGCCGCGGGATCCCCCGATCCGCGAGGAGACCGTCATGCGACGTCTGTTGTGCGCTGCTGCCCTGACCAGTGTTGTTCTGCTGGGCGCTTGTTCCTCTTCCGCCGGCTCGGCGCCGACGGTATCCGCACCCGGCGCGGGGGTCTCGCCCGCAGCCGGGCCCTCCGCTGCCCCGGAGTCTTCCTCGAACGCGGCTGCGGGTGACAAGGCTCTTTCCGACGACTCGAAGGCGATCTGTGACCAGGCGGCCCGGGTCGGGGCCGAGGCGGGCAAGACCTTCGTCGCCGACCTCCAGCTCCTGATCGACGCCGAGTCGGCGAAGGATGCCGCCTCGGCCGCCCAGGCCAAGGAGAAGACCAGCCGGGACGTGCAGAACTACTCGGACGCGCTGGTCGACATGGCCTCGCTGGCCAATGACCCGGAGCTCAAGCAGGCCCTGTCCGGGATGGGCAAGCAGGTCGCGAAGCTCAAGGGCGACGTCCGCAAGCTCGACGCCGACGCGCTGGCGGCCCTGCAGGACGACCTGGCCGAGGCGTGTGGCACCGATTGAGCGTCGGGTATCCTTGACCAGGTCGGCCGGGCGCTCAGGCCCGGCTCCGGGCGGGGCTGTCCCTGGTTTGGGTGCGGGCCCGGTCATGAAGTAAGCTGTCCAGCGGCGCTTTTTCAGGCGTCGTCGGTTCCAGGCAGCCGGTTCTGTGCGAGATTTCGCCATGAGCCCGCCGGGACCCCGTTCCATCCGCCAAGCAGCGGCATCGCTGCGTAAGTCTCAGGGAGTCCGCGTCTCATGTACGCGATCGTCAAGACCGGCGGCAAGCAGTACAAGGTTGCCGAGGGCGACGTGATCGAGGTCGAGAAGCTCGCGGGTGTGCCCGGCGACTCGCTGAGCCTCGCCGCGGTCCTCCTCGTCGACGGTGACAACCTGGTGACCGACGCGGCCAAGCTTGCCAACGTTGTGGTGTCCGGCGAGATCGCCGAGCACACCAAGGGTCCGAAGATCCGGATCCACAAGTTCAAGAACAAGACCGGATACCACAAGCGCCAGGGGCACCGTCAGCCGCTGACCCGCGTCAAGGTGACCGGCATCTCCAGCGGGAAGTAGGGGCGAACCGCCATGGCTCACAAAAAGGGTGCTTCCAGCTCGCGTAACGGCCGTGACTCCGCCGCCCAGCGGCTCGGGGTGAAGCGGTTCGGCGGCCAGCTGGTCAAGGCCGGCGAGATCATCGTCCGCCAGCGGGGCACGAAGTTCCACCCGGGCGACCTGGTCGGCCGGGGCAGCGACGACACGCTGTTCGCGCTCGCCGCGGGCAACGTGCTCTTCGGTCACACGCGCGGTCGCAAGACCGTCAGCATCGTGCCGGCCGGGGCCGCGGCCGAGTAAGGCCGACGTCCGGCGCCGCGACGCAGCGTCTCAGCGGGCCGTGGACCCTGAAGGGGTTCGCGGCCCGCTGGCATTTTTTCCGGGACAATGTGGTTGTCCCCCGGGGGAGCGGTGACCCTCCGACATGTCGCCGCCGATGATCCTTCGCCCCGCGGGCGAGACATTCGCCCGTGGGGGCGAGACAGAAGTGGGAGTTCAGGTGGCTACGTTCGTCGACCGGGTTGTGCTGCACCTGCAGGCGGGTGACGGCGGCCACGGCTGCGTCTCCGTGCGCCGGGAGAAGTTCAAGCCGCTGGGCGGGCCCGACGGGGGCAACGGCGGGCACGGCGGCGGGATCTCGCTGGTCGTGGACCCGCAGCAGCACACGCTGCTCGACTTCCACTTCCGGCCGCACATCAAGGCGACCAACGGCGGCGGCGGGGCGGGCGCCAACCGGGACGGCGCGAACGGCGGCGATCTGGTGCTCAAGGTGCCGGACGGCACGGTCGTGCTGACGCCCGAGGGCGAGGTGCTGGCCGACCTGATCGGCGAGGGCGCCACGTTCGAGGTGGCGCGGGGCGGCCGGGGCGGGCGCGGCAACGCGTCGCTGGCCAACACGCGGCGCAAGGTGCCCGGCTTCGCGGAGCTGGGCGAGCCGGGCGACGCGATGGACGTCGTCCTGGAGCTCAAGAGCGTCGCCGACGTCGGGCTGGTGGGCTTCCCGTCGGCCGGCAAGTCCTCGCTGATCTCGGTGATCTCCGCGGCGAAGCCGAAGATCGCGGACTACCCGTTCACCACGCTGGTGCCGAACCTGGGCGTGGTGCAGGCCGGCGAGCACACGTTCACCGTCGCCGACGTGCCCGGCCTGATCCCGGGCGCGGCCACCGGCAAGGGGCTGGGGCTGGAGTTCCTGCGGCACATCGAGCGGACGTCCGTACTCCTGCATGTGCTCGACTCGGCGGCGCTGGAGATCGAGCGGGACCCGATCGCCGACCTCGAGGCGATCGAGGCCGAGCTGGCCGCGTACGGGGGGCTGGAGGACCGTCCCCGGATGGTCGCGCTCAACAAGATCGACGTGCCGGACGGGCGGGACCTGGCCGAGATGGTGCGCCCGGACCTGGAGGCGCGGGGCTTCCGGGTGTTCGAGGTGAGTGCCGTCACGCGCGAGGGGCTCAAGGAGCTGATCTTCGCGCTGGCCGAGGCCGTGGCGGCCAACCGGCTCGCCGCGCCGCCCGCCGAGCCCAGCCGCGCAATTGTCCGGCCGCGCGCGGTGGACGAGAAGGGCTTCACCATGGACCGGGACGACGAGGGCGTGTGGGTCGTCCGGGGCGTCCAGGTCGAGCGCTGGATCAAGCAGACGAACTTCGACAACGACGAGGCCGTCGGCTATCTCGCGGACCGGCTCGAGCGGCTCGGCATCGAGGCGATGCTGGCCAAGAAGGGCGCGCAGCCCGGCGACGCGGTGCGCATCGGCACGCACGAGTTCGACTGGCAGCCGGACGCCGGGGCCTACGTGTCCGGTCCGCGCGGCACCGACATCCGGCTCGAGGAGCCGACCGGCCGGGCCACCGCGGCGCAGCGCCTCGCGGCCCGCAAGGCGCGCCGGATCCGGTCGGACGACGAGCTGCTGCACATGAGCGACGACGGCACGGTCACCACGCTCTCCATGGCGAGCAAGCCGGTCCTGGTCGAGGACGACGAGGACGACGAGGAGTGATGGGCTCCCGTTGAGATTCCGGCAACCCGCCGGAAAGGGACGCCACTTAGAGTCACGGACATGCTGATCGAGTCCCGGCCCGCCGACGATGCCGAGCTGGCTGCTCTGCTCACCGCCCAGCAGCGCGAGCTGAGGGAGGCCGGCCGGGAGTTCGCGGCGTACTCGCTGCACGACGACACCTCGTACCTGGTCGGCATCAAGGACTGGCGGGTCATGGCGTGTGCCGGGTGGCGGCCGCTCGGCGAGCGCACGGCCGAGCTGACCCGCATGTACGTGCGGCCGGCCTATCGCAGCCGCGGCTACGGCCGGCAGCTGATCGTCGCGCTGGAGGAGGAGGCGCTGGCGGCCGGGCGGCCGGTGCTGCGCCTGGAGACGGGCGTCTACCTCCCCGCGGCGCTCGCGCTCTACCGGTCGGCGGGCTACGCGACCATTCCCGCGTACGGGGAATATGTCGGCAATCCGTCGAGCGTCTGCTTCGAGAAGTCACTCGTTGTAACGTCCGGCTGAGACTTTTTCGCCACGCGGGCGTCGCGTCGCAGCGGCACCCGGCGCGCCCGGCATGATGAGCGGCATGCCGAGCCTGACCCGCGCCGAGGCGACCGCCCGGGCTGCCACCGTCACTGTCACCGGGTACGCCGTCGACCTGGACCTCACCGGCGGGGGCGACACCTTCCGCTCCCGTACGGTGCTCACCTTCACCGCCACCGAGGGCGCCACCACCTTCGTCGAGCTGGAGCCGGAGCGTCTGCTGTCGGCCACGCTCAACGGGACGCCCGTCGACGCCTCGGCCCTGGCGGACCAACGGCTCGCGCTGACCGGGCTCGCCGCCACCAACGAGCTCGTGGTCGAGGGCGAGATGCGCTACTCGAACACCGGTGAGGGCCTGCACCGCTCGATCGATCCGGCGGACGGGCGTACGTACCTCTATGCGCACATGTTCCTCGACGGCGCCCGCCGCATCTTCCCGTGCTTCGACCAGCCCGACCTCAAGGCGCCCGTCACGCTGGCGGTGACCGCGCCGGACGACTGGATCGTGGCCGCCAACGGCGAGCAGACCGGTGAGGCGAAGGACGGGCGGTGGACGTTCGCGACCACCGAGCCCCTGGCGACGTACTTCGTCTCGTTGATCGCGGGTCCCTACCACGTCTGCCGGGACTCCCACGACGGCATCCCGCTGGCGCTCTATGCCCGGCAGGCGCTCGCCGAGCATCTGGACGCGCAGGCCGAGGAGATCTTCACAGTCACCAAGCAGTGCCTCGACCGCTATCACGAGATCTTCGACACCCGGTACCCGTTCGGCCACTACGGCCAGGCGTTCGTGTCGGAGTTCAACTTCGGCGCGATGGAGAACCCGGGCATCGTGGTCTTCCGCGACGAGTTCATCTACCGGTCGGCCGTCACCGAGGGCGAGCTCGAGGGCCGGGCCATGGTCATCGCGCACGAGATGGCCCACCAGTGGTTCGGCGACCTGGTGACCATGGCGTGGTGGGACGACCTGTGGCTCAACGAGTCGTTCGCCGAGTACCTGGGCACGCGCATCACCGCCGAGGCGACGAAGTACACCGGCACCTGGACGACCTTCGCCATGAACCGCAAGGCCTGGGGACTGCGCGCCGACCAACGGCCGTCGACGCATCCGGTCGCCCCGGAGGAGGTCGACGACACCGACCTCGCACTGCTCAACTTCGACGGCATCTCGTACGCCAAGGGGGCCGCCGTCCTGCGCCAGCTCGTCGCCTACGTGGGGGACAAGGCGTTCCTGGCCGGGCTGAACGAGCACTTCACGGCGCACGCCTACGGCAACGCGACCCTCGCCGACCTGCTCGCCGCCGTGTCCCGGGCCAGCGGGCGGGACCTGGGCGCCTGGGCCGAGCAGTGGCTGCGCAGCGCCCAGGTCAACACGCTGCGGGCCGAGGTCACGCGCGCCGATGACGGCACGTATGCGCAGGTCACGCTCGTCCAGACGGCACCGGACGCCTATCCGACGCTGCGGCCCCACAAGCTGGGGCTCGGCCTCTACGACCACGGTACGGACGGGACGGTCACGCTGCGGCGACGCGTCGAGGTGGACGTGGATCCGGGTGCGGACGGGGGGCGTACCGTCATCTCGGACCTGACCGGGGAGCCGGCGGCGGACCTCCTGCTGGTCAACGACGGCGATCTGACCTATGCCAAGGTCCGGCTGGACCCGGCGTCCGCGGAGGCCGTGCCGCAGCTGCTGCCGCTGCTCGACGACTCGCTGGCCCGCGCGGTGCTGTGGAGCGCGATGCTGGACGCGGTCATCGACGCCGAGCGGCCCGTCGCCGAGCTGGTCACGCTGGTGCTGGCCGCGCTGCCGGTCGAGCGCGAGGTCGTCATCGTCGAGGACGTGCTGCGGATGACCCGCGGCCTGGTCGACCGCTATCCGACGCCGGAGACCCGGCCCGCCGCGCTCGAGATGCTGGCGCAGGCGTGCGACCGGCTGATCGCGGTGGCCGAGCCCGGCGGCTCGATCCGGCTGGCGGCGGCGCGCGCCCTGATCGGCACGACGACCGACACGGTACGGCTGCGGGGCTGGCTGGACGGCGAGAACGTCCCCGAGGGCCTGGAGATCGACACCGACCTGCGCTGGCTCATCGTCTACCGCCTCGCGATCCTGGGCGCCGCCGGTCCCGAGGACATCGACGCGCAGTACGAGGCCGACCGCAGCCCGTTCGGCGAGCAGGCCGCCGCCCGGTGCCGCGCGGCGATCCCGACGGCGGAGGCCAAGGCGCGGGCCTGGGACTTCGTCATCAACGACCCGGACGCCTCCAACCGCATCCTCGAGGCGACCGCGCAGGGCTTCTGGCAGCCCGAGCACCTGGCGCTCGTGGCCCCGTACGCTCCGCGCTACTTCGCCGAGATGCCCGGCATGCTGGAGCGCCGGGGCGGGATGAGCGGGGAGCGGATCGCCACGATGGCGTACCCGTCGGTGGTGGTGGCCGAGAGCACCCGGGAGCTGGCGGCCGGGCTGCTGGCCGCGGGGGACACCTCCTCGATCCTGCGGCGGGTCGTGGTCGACGGCGACGACGACGTGCGGCGGGCACTGCTCGCCCGGGGCCTCTCTTGATCGAATTGCGCACTTACGACCGAGAGGACCGGTTAGCCTCGTTCTGACGGGGGTGAGCAGTGGAGTGGTCCGACGCGCTGACCGGTGGGCTGCTGGCGGCCGTTCCGGATGCGGTCCTGGTGCTCGGCCAGGACCGGCGGATCGTGCTGGCCGGCGACCGGGCGCTGGAGGTCTTCGGCCGCGCCCGGGCCGACCTGCTCGGGCGCTCGGTCGACGAGATGGTGATCTCGGCGCACTCCTCGACGCGGGGCCGGCGCCGCGACGGCTCGGAGTTCCCGGCCGAGGTCTCCTTCGCCGCGGTCGGCGACCAGACGGTGATGGTGATTCGCGACGTCAGCGAGCGGGTGGCGCTCCGGGCCGAGGTCCACGCCCAGCGGCAGCGCCGGCTCGAGGCCCTCGGCCAGCTCGCCGGGGGCGTGGCCCACGACTTCAACAACCTGCTCGGGGTGATCACGAACTACGCCAGCTTCGTGATCGAGGAGGCCGAGTCGCCGCAGCCCGACGCCTCGGTCATGGCCGCCGACGCCAAGCAGGTCCTTCAGGCGGGCGAGCGGGGAACCGCGCTGACGCACCGGCTGCTCAAGTTCGCGCGGCGGGACGTGTCGAGGCCCCAGGTGCTCGACGTCAACGAGGCCGTGGCGGCCGCCTCCGAGGAGCTCCGCGCCACGGCCGGCGACGGTGTCCGGCTGATCGTCCGGCCCGCCGCGGAGCTGCCGCCGGTCAGCTGCGACCCCGGCCAGCTCGAGCAGTTGCTGGTCAACCTGGCGGCCAACGCGCGCGACGCCATGCCCGCGGGCGGGAACCTGGTCATCGACACCGCGGTGGCGCACCTGGCCCAGGACGAGCATCCGGAGCTGGCGCCCGGGGACTACGTACGGCTGCGGGTGTGTGATTCCGGGCGGGGCATGACGCCGGACGTCATCGAGCGGGCCTTCGAGCCGTTCTTCACGACGCGGCCCAATCACGAGGCGACCGGTTTGGGGCTGGCGTCGGTGCACGGCATGGTGACGCAGGCGGGCGGGGGTGTGAGCATCGCCTCGGAGCCCGGGGTGGGTACGACGGTGACCGTGCTGTTCCCGACCGCGTCCTCTCCTTCTTCTTCCGCGCCTTCGTCCGAGCCTGGTTCGTCGTCCGGGCTGACCGGGAACGGGGAGACGCTGCTCGTGGTGGACGACGAGACGGCGCTGCGGGATGTCGCCGGGCGGATCCTGTCGGGTGCCGGTTATCACGTCCTGGCGGCGGACGGCGGGCCCAAGGCGCTGGAGCTGGCCGCGCTGCACGAGGGCGCGATCGACCTGCTGGTCAGCGACGTGGTGATGCCGGGGATGCTGGGCAACGAGCTGGCGGAGCGGCTGGTCGACGCTCGGCCGGACACGCGGGTGCTTTTCATGTCGGGGTATGCGCAGCCGGTGCTCGCGTCGCAGGGGACGCTCGATCCCGGGGTCGCGCTGCTGGAGAAGCCTTTCACGGCCGAGGATCTGCTGGCGGCCGTGCGGCGGCGGCTGGACGGGGTCGAGTGATCTTTCGCCTTTCCCGGGCTCTCTCGCTGGGTGATCTAGTATTCCTCGATGCGTGAACGGCGCCGGATCGGCATCATGGGCGGGACCTTCGATCCCATTCACCACGGTCACCTGGTGGCCGCCAGCGAGGTGCAGATGCGCTTCGACCTGGACGAGGTCGTCTTCGTGCCGACCGGGCAGCCCTGGCAGAAGGGCGTCGTCAGCCCGGCCGAGGACCGCTATCTCATGACGGTCATCGCGACCGCCTCGAACCCGCGCTTCCACGTCTCGCGGGCGGACATCGACCGGGACGGCCCGACCTACACGATCGACACCCTGCGGGACCTGCGCGCGGTGTACGGCCCCGAGGCGGAGCTCTATTTCATCACCGGCGCGGACGCCCTCGGCAAGATCCTCTCGTGGAAGGACGCGCTGGAAATGCTGTCGCTGGCGCACTTCGTCGGCGTCACGCGGCCTGGTTACCAGCTGACCGACGAGCACCTGCCGGCCGACACGGCCACCCTCGTCGAGGTCCCCGCGATGGCGATCTCGTCCAGCGACTGCCGCCAGCGCGTGGCAAAGGGGCAGCCGGTCTGGTACCTCGTCCCCGATGGTGTGGTGCAGTACATCGCGAAGCGGGAACTTTATCGGGCGTGATGTCACGTTTGCCGTTTTTGCGCGGCGGGGATTGTCGGACCCGTGTGAGAGGCTTGTAGCACTCGGCAATTCGCTGTCGCCGGGTCGTCAGAGAACCCGACTGAGGGGAGACCGGTGCCCGTCACCGACCGCGCCCGCGAGCTCGCGCTGACGGCAGCGCAGGCTGCCGCGGACAAGAAGGCTCAGGACATCGTCATCATCGACGTGGCCGAGCAGCTCTACATCACCGACGCGTTCGTCATCGCGTCGGCGTCCAACGAGCGCCAGGTCGTCGCGATCGTCGACGCCATCGAAGAGGCGCTGCTCAACCTCGAGGAAAAGGCCAAGCCCGTGCGCCGCGAGGGCGAGCGCCAGGGCCGCTGGGTCCTCCTCGACTACGTCGACATCGTCGTCCACATCCAGCACACCGAGGAGCGGGAGTTCTACGCCCTCGACAAGCTGTGGAAGGACTGCCCGACGATCGAGTTCGTCGACCGGGACGCCGCCGCGCCCACCGGGGCGGCATGACCACCACGCGCCTCATCGTCTGGCGGCACGGCAACACGGACTGGAACAGGGACGGTCGCGTCCAGGGCCAGACCGATGTGCCGCTCAACGACCTCGGCCGCCAGCAGGCCGTCGACGCGGCCGAGCTGCTCGTCCGGCTCCGCCCCGACGCGCTCGTCGCCAGCGACCTGACCCGCGCGGCCGACACCGCGGCGGCCCTGGCGGCCCTCACCGGCCTCCCGGTCCGGCCCGACGAGCGCCTCCGCGAGCGCCACTTCGGCTTGTGGCAGGGTTTGACCATGGCCGAGGTCGCCGAGCAGCGCCCCGACGAGCACGCCCGCTGGAAGGCCGGCGAAACGGTCATCGGCGGCGACGTGGAAACCCTCGACGACCTGGGCAAGCGGGTCGCCGAGGGGCTGCAGTCCGCCGCCGACCTCGTCCCCGCGGGCGGCACGGTCGTCGTCGCCACCCACGGCGCCGCGGCTCGTCAAGGTGTCGGGCACCTGCTCGGCTGGGCGCCGGAGATGCTGCGGACGCTGCGTGCGCTGCAGAATTGCCACTGGGCCGAGCTGACGTTCGACGGCTCGCGCGGGTGGCAGCTGGCGGCTTACAACGTGGGCCCGTTCTCGGAGCGCCCGGTGCCGCCGCCGGTCTGACCGCTCGTTACCCGGTGCCCCCGCCGGTCCGACTGCTCGTTACCTGGTGCCGCCGCCGGTCTGACCGGTCGATGCCCGTTCGGGTCGGATCGGCTCCGGTTCTGTCCGACGTCCGCTTGGCCGGTCGTGCCGGTCGCTTGTGCGAGCCGGCGCCGGTCTGGTCAGGCGATGGCCGGGCTCGTCGCCGCTTCGTGGCGCCTGTTCGGTTGGCCCTCGGCGTCGCTTGGCGCCGGGGGCTTCTGCTGTCCGCCGACGAGCGTCTTTCGCGCCGTGATGACGCCGGCGCTTACCCCGCCGTGATGACGACGGCGCTCGCCCGTGCCGTGATGGTGGCGGCGCTTACGCCCGTCGTGATGGTGGCGGCGCTCCACCCGCGCCGTGGTGCTGGCGCTCGCGCGCGCTCGTGATCCTCGTCGTGCCGGGTCTCATTGTTTTTCCACCAGGCGGAACCGCTTCAGGACGGCCGGCGTGTCGTCAGTCACGATGAATCCCGGGTCGCGCAGCCAGCCTCGGTAGTCGGCGCCGTGCCAGTACTCTTCGTGACCGGCGCGCCAGGCGGCGACCGTTTCGTGCCCCTCGCCCTCGTCGCGGGCATGGGCGAGATCGACATCGCCGAGCCGGCTGACCCGCACCTCGGTCACCTCGATGACCGCGACCCGGCGACCGGCCGAGTCGACCACGGCGGATCGAGCACCGACGACCGGCAGCGGTTCCTGATCGCGTTCGTAGTCCTGGAGCAGGCCCGTCGTCGACGTCTTGGTGCCGTCGAGTACCGCCGCGACCAACCTGTCACGCAGCGGGCCGGGAAACGCGAACTGGGTCACGGGCAAGTCGGCGGGCATCGGCCGAGGCTACCGGGTGCGCAGACGTGCCGGCGGCCCCCGCGGCACAGCCGGCCCCCGCTCGCCGTCGCCGTGTCGCACGTGCTCCAACAGCTCGTTCATATCCGCGCCATGGTCAAGGTGGCGATGGGGGACTGCTGCGGGCTGTCCCCGCGCTGCAATGGGGTGACGAGGGACCGCCGCGGTCACGGCGGTGGGGACTGCCGCGATCACATCGCTGGGAAACTGCCGCGTTCAGGGCGGTGGGGACCCGCGGCGGTCACGGCGGTGGGGGATTGCCGCGGGCGACGACGGCGAGGCCGGTGGGGGTGCGGATTGCGGCGAGGTCGCCGTTCTGGTCGGTGCGGAGGACTTTGGCGCCGCCGCGGGACAGGCGGGCCATCAGGGGTGGGTTGGGGTGGCCGTAGTCGTTGTCCGCGCCCACGGAAACCAGGGCGACGGCCGGGTCGACGGCGTCGATGAAGGTGGGGGACTGGTAGGCGGAGCCGTGGTGGGCGACCTTCAGGATGTCGGCGCGGACGGCGGGCGGGCCCAGGCGGTGGAGGAGGTCGTCCTGCTCCTCGGTCTCGGCGTCGCCCGGCAGGAGGATGCGGCGGCCGCTGATCGTGGCCGACAGGACCAGGGAGTTGTTGTTGGGATCGGAGTTGGTGCCGTGGAGGGGCCGGACCGGGCCGAGCACGGTCAGGTCCAGCGGCCCGGCGGTGTAGCGCCAGCCCGGGTGGACGGGCGCCGCCGGGGTGCGGGCGCGGGCGGAGTGCTGCTCGACGGCGGCGCGGCCGGAGGGTGGGTCGGGCCAGCCCGGGGTGGCGACTCCGGCGACGGTGCGGCCGCGGAACACTCCCGCGAGGCCGCCGATGTGGTCGACGTGGAAGTGGCTGACCACGAACAGCAGGACCACCCGCACACCGAGGCGACGCAGGCAAGCGTCGACCGCTTCGGGGTCCGGGCCCGCGTCGATCACCACGGCGCGGCCCTCGGACACGGGCAGCACGACGGCGTCGCCCTGGCCCACCGCGCACGCCACGATGATCCAGCGGGGCGGGGGCCAGCCCGAGCCCAGCAGGCGTACGGGCAACGCGCCCACCATGGCACTCACCGTCACCACTGCGACCAGCCGCCGGACGACCGCGCGCCGCGCCGCCACCAGCAACGCGACCGTGATGCCCGCGAGGAGCAGGGCGCCGGTCACGCCGCCGGGCCACGGCACCGCGCCCGCGGGGACGCCGGCCCCGTGCGTGGCGACCACTACGAGCCACCGCGCGGGCCACTGGCCTATCCACACGGCGAAGTCGGCGCCCTGCGGCCACACGGGCGACACCACGGCGGCGCCCACCCCGAGCAGGGTCGCCGGGGCGATGGCCGGGACGACCAGCAGGTTGGCCGGCACGGCCACCAGGCTCACCGCCCCGGAGATGCCGGCCACCACGGGCCCGCACGCCACCTGAGCCGCCGCCGGCACCGCGAGCGCCTCGGCGGCCCAGCCCGGCCACCGGCGCCGGACGAGCGCGTCCCGCCACTTCGGGGCGAGCAGCAGCAGGCCGCCGGTCGCCAGCACCGACAGCGCGAAGCCGAGGTCGGCCGCCAGCTCGGGATCGACCACGACGAGGACCGCCACGCCGCCCGCCAGCGCCGGGACCGCCGCCCGGGGCCGTCCGCTCGCCAGCCCGATCAGGGCCAGCGCGCCCATGGCCGCCGCCCGCACCACGCTGGGCGACGGCCGGGCCAGCACCACGAAGCCGGCCAGCGCCACCGCACACACCAGCGCGGTCACCACGGGACCGGCTCGCAGCCGCCGTACCAAGGCGACAACCACGCCCAGCAGGATGGCTATGTTCGCCCCGCTGACGGCGGTGAGGTGGGTGAACCCCGTGGCCTGGAAGTTCTCCTCGACCGCCGGGTCCATCCGGCTCGTGTCGCCGACGACCAAGCTGGGCAGCAGGCCACCCACATCGTCCGGCAACGGCTTGCACGCGCGTTGGAGGCCGGCGCGCAGGCTTCCGGCGGCCCGCTGCGCCCACGACGGCCGGCCGTGCAGCTCGGGCGCCGATCGGACCGACAACACGGCCGCGGTCAGGTCACCGCCGCGGGGCGCCAGCAGCCGTCCCGTCGCCAATCCGTGCTGGCCCGGCAACAGCGACTGCCAGGCGGTGCCCGATCCGAGCACGAGCGCCCGGGCGAACAGGGTCACGGCCGGTCCGTCGCCCGGCTGGACGCCGGTGAGCCCGACCGCCACCAGGTACGTCGGCGGCAGCCCCGGCGACCCGTCCAGCGCTCGCGGGTCGTCGCGCACCACGAAGTCCACGCGGACGGTCGCCTCGGCAGCCACCCAGCCCGCCAGCGGCTCGGCGTCCCGGACGGCCACCCTGGCTTCCGTGGCCACGGCGCCGCATCCGGCGCCCAGCAGCACGGCGACGACGATCCACCGGAGGTCTCCGAGGCGGGACGCGACCACAGCGGCGGCAACGAAGGCGGCGGCTCCGAGGGCCACTCCCACCCGCACGGGCAGGTAGAGGCAGGCCAGCGCCGCCATCCAGAGCGCCACGGCGAAACCCGACAGCCGCAGATCCGGGGCCGCCCGCGGGCCGGAGGCGCCGGACGAGGGCGGGCCGGTCATATCGTCACCAGATCCTTGAGCTGCTCCCAGCGGGCGGTGCCGATGCCGTCCACCTGTTGCAGGTCGGTGACGGCCGTGAAGCCACCCCGGGACTCGCGGGCGTCGAGGATGCGCTGGGCCAGGATCGGTCCGACGCCGGGCAGGCCGTCGAGGTCAGTCAGCGTCGCGGTGTTCAGGTTGACCAGGCCGGGTGGCGCGCCGGCGCCGGTCGCGCCCGCGGGTGCGGTGGGAGCGGCACCGGGCGGGGGCGTGACACCGACCATGATGAGCTCGCCGTCGACCACCTTGCGCGCCAGGTTGAGCGGAGCCACGTCGACGCCCGGCTCGGCGCCGCCCGCGGCGGTCAGGGCATCGGCGACCCGGGCGCCGGGCGGCAGCTCGACCAGCCCCGGCTTGCGGACCTTGCCGCCGACGGCCACCACGATCGCCGCACCGGCCGACGCTGCTGGGGCGCCGATCCTCTCCGGCTCGGCACTGGCGCTGCTGCCCGAGACCGCTCCGGTGGCCAGCGGTGGCGGGACGACCTCCACCTGTGGGCGCCCGCGCCACGCGAGGTAAGCCGCCAGCACCACGACGGCGACCGCCACGATCAGCAGCGCCCGCACTCCCCGCCGGCCCGGGTCGAACAGGCTCACGCGCCGCCCGCCCGGACCGTCGAAGGCCCCGGCGGCCGACAGCGCCGGCGGGTCGGCGGCGAAGACCCCGTCGGCGACGGCCCGATGCGCGGGTGGTGACGGCGCCGCCGGGGGAACGTCGTCCGGCCAGCCGGGCACGTCCGGTGGCCACCCGGGCATCGCCTCCGACCAGCCGGGAACCACGTCGGCCCAGGTCAGCGGCTCGTTGTCGGTCGCCCCGGGCACCTCGCCCCGGCGGGCCGGCGCGTCAGCCGCCGCCGCGGGCCGCCCGAGCTCGGTCGTGTCCCACGCATAACCCCGCAGCGGCGGAGCCGCACCGATGTCCTTCTTCGCCTCTCCCACGCCGGCGACCGTAGGGTGCGAGCAGCATCGTCGCCGCCGCCCCTGTGGACAGCGGCCCATTGTGGATAACCCGGGAGTCCCATGAACGCTGTGCTAGCCGACACGACCGCCCAGCTCAGAGCGGTGGGATGTGTCTATGCCGAGGAGGAGGCCGCCATTCTCGTCGAAGCGGCCGCCTCGGCGACCGACCTCCGAGCGCTCATCGCCCGGCGTGCGGCGGGCGAGCCCTTGGAGCAGATCGTCGGGCATGCCGAATTCGACGGCGGGCGGATCGGCCTCCGGCCCGGCGTCTTCGTTCCGAGGGTGCGCAGCCGGCTGCTGGTCCGGGTGGCGGCGACCCACACCCGCCCGGGTCACACCGTCGTCGACCTGTGTTGCGGGTCAGGTGCGCTGGGGCTCGCGCTGCTCCGGCGCGTACCCGGGATCGAAGTGACCGCCGCGGACAGCGACCCTGCCGCAGTGGCCTGTGCCCGCGACAACCTGGGCGCGGATCGGGTGTATCAGGGTGACCTGTTCGCCGCGTTGCCGGACAGTCTCCGCGGGCGGATCAATGTCCTCCTCGCCAACGTGCCGTACGTAGCCAGTGCGCACATCGACTACCTGCCGGCCGAGGCGCGTCTGCACGAGCCGCGCACCGCTCTCGACGGAGGGCCCGACGGCCTCGATGTCTTCCGGGCCGTCGTCGCGGAGGCGGGCGCATGGCTGGCCCCGGACGGCCTGTTGCTGTCCGAGATCACGGAGGCACAGGCTGACACGGCGGTCGAGGCTGTCCGCCGGGCCGGCCTGCGTCCGGGGCTGTCGTACGACGACGAGCTCGAGGCGACGGTGGTGACAGCCACAGGATGAACCGCTAAAGTCGTCGCCCACGACTGGGGGAGCGAACAGAGGGGTCGCGCGTGGGCTTGTTCCGCAGAGCCGCGCGGGCGCGTCTGGCCAGCCGCGTCATCAAGCGTCTGCGCCGGGCCGGTGCGACGGAGGCGCGCTATCACTCGGCGTCCTTCACCGTGCGGTTCGTGCGGCCCGGCGAGGACCAACCCAGTGAGGTACGTCTCGACGAGGTCCCGCGCGGCCGGGTGGATCAATTCGTCGCGGGCTTCCTGCGCGCCCCCGGCCTGCCCGCCACGTGGGCCGAGGCCCGCCCGTTGCTGCGGCCCGTCCTGCGCGGCGCGGCCACTCGGAGCACCGCGCCGCTGTGCCGGCCCGCGTTCCCGTACCTGTCCGAGTTCGTGGTCGTCGATCAGCCGGACACGATGACCTACGTCACCATCACCCACGGCTGGGGCGTCACCGACGATGAGGTCTTCGCGGCCGCGCGCGCCAATCTGTCGGGCGCGAAGCTGCTGGGTGCGGCCACCGAGCCGGTCGTGGTCCAGTTCGTCGACGACGGCGACGCGTACTGGACGTCGCACCTGCTCCTCGACGGCTGGCTGGCCGGGCTCGCCGAACAGGTGGGCGGGCGGCCCGTGGCGTTCGCACCGGAACGGGGGCTGCTCCTGGTCACCGCGGACGGCAGCGCACACGTGGCGGAGCTTTTCGCGCGGTCCGAGAGCATTTACCTGGCGTCACCGCGGGCGATAACCCCGATGGCCTACGCGCCGGACGACAGCGGACGCACGGTTCCGTACGCCGGGGCGCACCACGCGGCGCGCATCCGTCGCGCGGAGGCGGTGCTGTCGTCATGCGAGTACGCGAAGCAGGCGGCCGATCTGCCGGGGGCTGCCGAGATGTTGCTCACGGGCGACGGGCGTACGCGGGCGCTGTGGCCCCAGGACGAGCCGGTGCTGCTGCCGAAGGTGGACGAGGTGCAGCTGGGCGAGCGGGTGGTGGCGTGGGACGAGCTGCTGCCGCATCTGAGCGCCCAGGGGCTCTATCCGGAGCGCTGGCGAGCGGAGTCATTCCCGCCGGTGGACGACGACGCCGGCTAGCCCCGGGCCCACGTGCGCGGCGACCACGGCCCCGATCTCGGCGATGTAGCAGTCGCGCAGCCGGTCACCCAGGCGCATCGTCACCGCGTCGGCCAGCGCCGCGGCCCGGTCGGCGGCGGCGAGATGGTGCACGGCGATGTCGACCTCGCCCAGGCCGGACGCCTCCACGGCCAGGTCGACGAGGCGGGCCAGCGCCCGCCCCGCCGTGCGAACCTTGTCCCGCACCACGATGCCGCCCTCGACCACGTGCAGGATCGGCTTGACCGAGAGGGCGGTGCCGAGCAGTGCCTCGGCCGCCCCGATCCGGCCCCCGCGGCGCAGGAACTCCAGCGTGTCCACGTAGAAGAGCGTGCTGACCTGTGAGGCGTGTCGCGTTGCGGTGTTCCGTACCTCAGCCGGAGATGCCCCCCGGTGGGCCGCCTCCGACGCCGCCAGGGCCGCGAAGCCCAGGCCCATGCCGGTCGTCCCGCTGTCCACGACCTCGACCGCGGGGCCGACCTCGGCGGCGGCGAGCTTGGCGGCGTCGTAGGTGCCCGACAGCTGAGCCGACAAATGCACCGAAACCACGCCGTCGGCGCCCGCGTCGAGCAGCTTCCGGTAGGCCGCCACGAATTGCCCCGGCGCCGGCCGCGACGTGCTCACGGCCACACGCCGCTGACCGAGCGCACGCGCCACCTCGGCCGGTGACACCTCACACCCCTCGAGGCCCTCGTCACCGTTGATGACCACGGTGAGCGGGACGACGGTCAGGTCGTGGGCGTCGTGCAGCTCGGACGGCAGGTACGCGGTGGAGTCGGTGACGACCGCGACGGGCATGCGGCGACGGTAACCGATGACCGCCCGCTCCGCCGACGGCGGATCACTTCGGCCGGATGGCGGTGACCTCGAAGGGCGTACCCTGCATGCAGGTCGTCATCATCCCCGTCGCGACGCGGCCGGTCACGGTGACCGACGCGCCGGCCTTCGCCGCCGACTGCAGCGCCGGGTCCTTGAAGACGAGCAGATGCTTGCCGAGGATCAGGCAGTTGGGCTCGACGCCGGCCTCGATCGTGCCGCTCAGCGTCGTGGTCCCGGCCTCGTCGGCCGGGGCGCTCGGCTCCTGACTGGGCACTCCGGGCTCCTCGCTCGGCCCGGTCGCGCCGGGCGTGGTCGCGCTGGGCACGGCGGCACTCGGCGCGGACGGCGCTCCGGCCTCGTCACCGGTGCCGTTGGCGCACGCGGCGAGCGAGAGCGCCGCGGCAGCGGTCGCCATCACGAGAAAACGTCGCATCATGGTTCCTCTGACGCTACCGGGCGGGGTGCGGTTCCGGTCAGACCCCCATCATTCCGTACGCCGGTCAGCGCTCGCACCGCGCGCGGCTTCTCGTGACGCCCGGCCTGTCGTGGCGCGCAGCTTGTCGTGGCGTGCGGCGTGGCGGTCACTCGTAGCGGCGGGCGGCCGACTGTCGCGAGCGCTGCTGGTCGTCGATGTCGTCGGCCCACTGCCGGGCCGGGCGGGCGCCGTTGTCGATGCCGGGGAGCGCGGGCATAGCAGGGGTGGGGCCTTCGAGGGCGGCTTCCTCGGCGGGCGGGCGGATCCACGCGTCGCGGGCGTGGCGATTGTTCGTGTAGGGGCCGGTGAGGCGGTTCGGCGCCGCCGGAAGGAAGGGCTCGTGCGCCGCGCTTGCGGAGGGAGACCGGTCGTCGGCTCCTGACTCCGGGCCGCTGCTCAACGGCGGCCGGGAGCCTGAGCCCGGGCTGCTGCTCGACGGCGGCTGGGGGCCTGATCCGGGGCTGCTGCTCGACGGCGGCGGGGAGGGGCGGGAGCCCGCGGGGGAGGCCGCGAGCTGACGTTCGAGGACGCCGGCGACCATGTCGTTCAGCTTGACCATCCCGGCCACGGCCGCGGGCAGCACGAGGACACCCCACCAGCTGACCAGCTCGGCGAGGGCCAGCAGGATGCCGAGGGCGACCGTGCCTTCGAGGAAGACGAAGCACAGGAAGCCGCTCGGTGCGACGTGGCGGAGGCGGAGCATGCGGGCGTACATCGGGCGGTGTGCTTTGTCCGCCTCCACCCGCGCCGGGTTGGACGCCGCGGCTGCGCGCGGGCGGCGGGTCGGCGGGGCCTGGACGAGCGCTGCCGGGCGGCCCACAGCTGAGGAGCTTGCCGCCGGGCGGGCCCCGGCCGTCGCGGCGCCGACCGGCTCCGGGGCGGTGGTGGTGCTGCCCCGGTAGACCGCGTCGCGGGTCTGATGGCCCCGACTACTGACGTTGCCCGAGGAGGGAGCGTCCCGGTAGCCCCGGCCGTCGGCATCGCCGGGGAAGGGGCCGCCGAGGTGGTTCCGGCGTCCGGGGTCGGCGGGGTCGGGGCCGCCCGGGTGGCTCTGGCGTCCGGGGTCGGCGGGGTCGGGGCCGCCCGGGTGGCTCTGGCGATCGGGGCCGGCCGGGGCGGGGCTGCCCTGGTAGGCCCAGTCGATCGGGTCGGGCAGGGGCTGGGCGCGCAGGGCTGTCCGGCCGGCGCGGGCTTCCTCGCGGAGCCGGCCGAGGCGGGCTTCGGCGGGCGGGACCTCGGGGCGGGCGGCGTCGCGGAAGCGCATGGCGCGCCCCATGCCGCGTCGTTCGCCGGACTGCCGGTCGGTGGTCACGCCGAAGCGGTCGCTCATGCTGCGCCCGTCGGGCCGGAGCGGGGGCCAGGCGCCCGGGCCCGGAACGTCGTGCGTGTTCCGCCGCTCGGCCGCCCCGGGCGAAGCCGCGTCCGAAGCCGCGGGCGAAGCCGCGTCCGAAGCCGCGGGCGATGCCGCGCCCGATGCCGCGTCCAGAGCCGGGGCGCCGCCGTGCGAGCCCACGTTTCCGCCGCGCGGACCGTCACTTCTGCCGTGCGGGCCGGTGTTGCCGGATGAGGGTTCGCCGGGCGCTTGCGGAGGCAGGTTGCCGCCGCGCGGTGCTGAGGGCAGACTGCGGCCCCAGCTCGGGCTGATCGCGTCGCTCCGGCTTTCGGAGCCGCGGCGGAACCGGCTCACCGGGCACCTCCGGAGTGCCGGGCCCGGGCCACCGCGAACACGGCCTGCTCCAAGGCATAGCCCCTGTCCTCGGAGCCGCCCTTGACCGCGGCGTTGCAGTCGGCGGCGGCTCGCATGGCGTCGACCAGGGCTTCGGGGGTCCAGCCGCGGCTGCGCTCCTGGGCCTTTTGGATCTTCCAGGCGGGCATGCCGAGGGAGCTGGCCATCTGGTAGGGGTTGCCGCGGCCGGCGGAGGCGACGCGGGCGACGGTGCGCACGCCGTCGGCGAGGGCGTCGGCGATCGGGACGGGGTCGACGCCGACGTGGAGGGCCCAGCGGAGGGCCTCGAGGGCGGCGGGGACGTCGCCGATCATGGCGGCGTCGGCGACGGCGAAGCCGCTGACCTCGGCGCGACCCTTGTAGTAGCGGGCGACCACGGCGGCGCTGATCTTGCCGTCGGTGTCGGCGAGGAGCTGGGAGCAGGCCGCGGCGATCTCGCGGAGGTCGGAGCCGACGGCCTGGAGCAGGGCGGACGCCGCGGCCTCGTCACAGCGGCCGCCGTGCCGCCGGAACTCGTCGCGGACGAACGCCGTGCGCTCCCGGTCGTTCTTGAGCTTCATGGCGGGGATCACCGTCGCGCCCGCGGATTTCAGGCCGTCGGCGAAGGCCTTGCCCTTGGCCGCGCCCGGGTGCGTGACGATGAGGGTGACGTCGGGGTCGGGCGCCTTGGCGTAGGCCAGCAGCGCCGTGGTGAGGTCCTTGCGCGCGTCCTGCCCGCTGCGGATCACGAGCACGCGGCGGCCGCCGAACAGCGACGGGCTCAGCATCTCGGCGACCTCGCCCGCGGCGATCTGGCCGGCCTCGTATTCCCGGATGTCGGCGCCGGGGTCGGCGGCCCGCGCGGCCTCGACCGTCGCGGTGACGGCGCGGGCAGCGAGCAACTCCTCGTCGCCGAGGACGAGGACCAGCGGATCGGGCGGCGTGCTGTTCACGACGAAAATCCTCCCACGGGGGTCCGACACTTCCGCCCGGCCGGCCGCTGCCCGGAGCCTGTTGATCGAGGAACGCGAAACCCGACATATCGGTCTTTAGCCATCCCCGCGGCGCGGTAAAGCGGCTCGATCAGGCTGGATGTCTGTTTTACGTGAGAAACGTGACGCGGGGCACATCCGAACCGATCGCCCGGGGTCGAATCGCTCGGTCGGGCTAACCCGGGCGTGTTGCCGCAGTCTTCAAGATCAAATTCAACGGCTTCATGTCCCATGTCCGTCGTGGTCCGGGCCGTCGCTCCCGCGGGCACCGGGCGGGGGCCCAGCATGCGCGGGCCCACGCCCTGCCGGCTGCGTGCGTGGGGCAACCCGTCGTCGCCGCCCGCCGCGCGGACCGGCCGGGCGATGCCGTCGCGATGCGCCGAGCACGCCGCCGGGATGCGCCGAGCACGCCGCCGGTATGCGCCGAGCACGCCGCCGGGAACGACTCAGGCACCGCCGGACGAGTCCAGCGGTGCCTGAGTGTGGTCGGGGACCGGTGTCAGCCCGGGCCGGGCGGATCATCGCTGACGCGATGGGTCCGGACCCGGCGGGCCGACATTGTGCTTCGGCAAGTCACCATGCCGGAGCGCCGACCGGACGCGCCCGATCGGAGGGGGAGGCCTCCCCGCAACGGCCGGCGGCTCGGAAGGAGCGCCGGTGCTGCGGTCGCCTCATGAGGGACCCCACCGAGGGCGACCTGCCTCGTGTCGAGGGCGCCGCCGGGCAGAGGGTGCCTCGGTCGAATCAGGCGGAGAGAGCAGCGACCTTCTTGGCGATGGCCGACTTGCGGTTCGCCGCCTGGTTCTTGTGGATGACGCCCTTGCTGACGGCCTTGTCGAGCTGGCGCGAGGCGTCACGAAGAAGGGCGGTCGCCGTCTCGGTGTTGCCCGCGTCGCTCGCCTCGTGCAGCTTGCGGATCACGGTCTTCAGCGACGACTTGACCGACTTGTTGCGCAGCCGGGCCTTCTCGTTCTGCCGGTTGCGCTTGATCTGGGACTTGATGTTCGCCACGCGACAGCCTTGTCCTGACTAGTTCGGATGATGTACTGAGACTTCTGCGGTGCTCAGAGGTCTGAGGCACCACAACGTCGAAGTGCTCAAAGCGGTGAGCAGCACGCAGGAACGCGCCACCACACGCGACGAACCAATGTATCAGGCCTGATCCGCGCCTCCCAAATCGACCGGGAGCCCGTCAGCCGGCATCGACCGGGGAGCCCGTCAGCCGGCCCAGCCGCGGCGGGCGGCGAGCCAGGCCAGCGCCTGGTGCCCGCTGAACCGCTGGTGCTGACGGCTGTGCGGCGACGCGCTGCTCGGGCCGGCCGCCGCGCGGGTCAGCCAGTAGCCGCCCATGGCCGCGAGGACGCCGTCGACGCCCTCCGGTGGGGCGTCCCAGCCGTCCAGGTAACTGTCGGCGTCCAGGCCGCTCGCGTACGCCGTGACGAGCAGGGTCACCGTGTCGAACCACGCCTCGCCCCGGGCGGGCCACGTCCAGTCGCAGAGCGTGCTCCGCCCGTACCTGTCAATCATGATGTTGTCGATCCGCAGGTCGCCGTGCAGCATGCCCGGACCGTCGACCAGCCCGGGCAGGGTCTCCTCGAGCGCCGCCAGGTCGTCCAGCCGGTCGGCGGCCCAGGCCGGTGCCGGGGGGATCGGCTCGAGACCGTTCATGATCTGGGTCCACCATGACAGCTCGCCCCGGATGATCCCGGCGAGCGGCGGCGCGTCGATGCCCGCGGGCGGCCGGCGCAGGGCCGTGGCGGCGACCTTCCACGCGTGCAGGGCCGACCGCAGTTCGTCCGGATGCCAAGGCAGCGCCGGTACGCGCCCCTCCACCGCGGTCAGGCACAGCACGAACCAT
Source organism: Symbioplanes lichenis (assembly GCF_030709675.1). GTDB lineage: Bacteria > Actinomycetota > Actinomycetes > Mycobacteriales > Micromonosporaceae > Actinoplanes > Actinoplanes lichenis. The sequence continues at coordinate 204,585 of NZ_JAUZQD010000016.1, read as the reverse complement.
CCCGCCGCGTCGAGCGTCCAGCGCGGCCGGGCGGCGGGCACCTCGGGGGGCAAGGCGGCTGTGACGGTCGCCTCATGGGCGTACCAGTCGGAAGTCGGATCTTGGTGGGGTGCGGCCTTGAGGAAGACCCGCTCGCCCGACCCGGTCTCGACCACCGCGGCGAAAGCCCTGGTGAAACCGCCTCCGGCCGGCGTCGCGACGCGGACCGGCGAGCCCAGTCTCCGGTCGATCGCGGCCCGCACCTCGGGCGGCAGATCCGACCAATTCGGGCGTACGGCCGTGGCGCCGTAAGGGACCTCGGGAAGCTCAACCGGGCGCATGTCCCCATCCTGCCTTCCCGGTTTTGTCGTACCCGCCTGGCAAGCTCTCGGCCATGAGAACGGACGAATTCTGGGCGGTCATCGACCGGGCGACCGCCGACCGGCCGGGTTCGCCCGGCGAAGTGGCCAAGCGCGCCGTCGCGGAGCTCGCCGCCCGCGACCCCGACGAGATCGTCGCCTGGGGCCGCCACCTGGACAAAGTCCTCACCGCCTCGGGCAAGGAGGACCTCTGGGCCGCGGCCTATCTGATCAACGGCGGGTGCTCCGAGGAGGGCTTCGACAACTTCCGCGGCTGGCTCATCGCCAACGGCCGCGAGGTGCTCGCCGGGGCGGTCCGCGACCCCGACTCCCTGGCCGGCCTGGCCTCGGTCAAGGCCGCCGCCACGACGGGCGCCGTCTTCGAGGCGGAGGAGGTCCTGACCATCGCCCCCGAGGCTTATCAGCAGGCCACGGGCGAGGAGTTCCCGGCCAGTGACACGCCGCCGGGGCGGCCGGACCCGGCGATGCTCTGGGACTTCGACGACGAGGACGAGATGGGCCGGCGGCTGCCGCGGTTGTCGTCGCTGTTCCTGCTGCCGCCGGACTGAGTCGGGCTTCCGACAGCCACTCGTCCGGGCGCTGCGCAGCCGCCTCGGCAGTGGGGTGGCGAGCCGGTCGAGGCGGGCGCGGCCATGGCGTCGGTGCTCCTCCCCGCCGGGTGACGGCCCCACGCCGCCGAATGACGGGCCACGCGCGGCTGCCGGTCGCGCCACGGGGTGGGAAAGGCGGTCGACCGGGGCAGCGGGGTGGTGTGGGCTGGGCGCGTCGGTGGCGGGTTGCGCGGGAGGGCGGTGCGATGACTCGGGGTCTGGTCGCGGCGGTGAGCTGCAACGGGGCTTACACGTTCAGCAAGGCGGGGCGCGGGGGGATCGAGCTGGTGCCGGGCTGGGGCGTGCGCGGGGACGTGCATGCCGGGGTGACGGTGCGGCACCGTTCCCGGGTGGCGGCCGATCCGGAGCAGCCCAATCTGCGTCAGGTGCATCTGATGCACCGGGAGTTGTTCGACGAGGTGGGCGCCAAGGGCTACGCGGTGCCGGCGGGCGGGCTGGGGGAGAACGTCACGACGTCCGGGCTCGATCTGCTCGGGCTGCCGTGCGGCACGATCCTGCGCTTCGGCCCGGTGCCCGCGACGACGCCGGACGGGCCTGGCGAGCGGCGGCCGGGCGGGCCTGGGGAGCCGGTCGGCCACGCGCGGGCCCGGGTTCGGGCCGCTGCGGATGATCGGGAGGTCCCCGGGGACGGGAGTGCGCTCGATGTCGTTGCGGCCGCGCGGCGGACGATCGTGAACGCCGGACTGAGTGATGTGGCCGACGTGCTCGAGGGCGTGGTGCGGGCGGAGCTCGGGTGCGGGGAGTCCGACGGGCGGGCGGCGGTCGTGGTGACGGGGCTGCGGAACCCGTGTGCGCAGATCAACAGGTTCCGGCGGGGGCTGCTGAAGGAGGTGCTCGGCCGGGGCGAGGACGGGCGGCTGGTGCGGCGGGCCGGGATCATGGCGGTCGTGCTGCGGGGCGGGATTGTCGGGCCGGGGGCCGAGGTGGTGGCCGAGTTTCCGGCAGGGGCTCATCGGCCGCTGGACTGGGTGTGACCGAGACGTGGGACCATGGGAGAGGCGGCCGCATCGTGCCGGCCGCCGGAGATGCCCCTGACTTGCTCGAGAACGGACGAACGTGCCTGGACCGCTCGACCCCGGCGTGAACATCATCGGAGCGACCGATCCGCGTCGCATCCGGAACTTCTGCATCATCGCGCACATCGACCACGGCAAGTCGACGCTGGCCGACCGGATGCTGCAGATCACCGGCGTGGTCGATCCGCGGCAGATGCGCGCGCAATATCTCGACCGCATGGACATCGAGCGCGAGCGTGGCATCACGATCAAGAGCCAGGCCGTGCGCATGCCGTGGGAGGTGCGCCAGGGCGAGCGGGCCGGCGAGTCGGCGGTGCTCAACATGATCGACACCCCGGGGCACGTCGACTTCACGTACGAGGTCTCCCGCAGTCTCGCCGCGTGCGAGGGCGCGATCCTGCTGGTCGACGCGGCGCAGGGGATCGAGGCGCAGACCCTGGCCAACCTCTATCTGGCCATGGAGAACGACCTCCACATCATCCCGGTGCTCAACAAGATCGACCTGCCGGCCGCCCAGCCCGAGAAGTACGCCGAGGAGCTCGCGAAGCTCATCGGCTGCGAGCCGTCCGATGTGCTCAAGGTCTCGGGCAAGACCGGCGCGGGCGTGGAGCACCTGCTCGACGAGATCGTGCGGCAGTTCCAGCCGCCGGTGGGTGACGCGGACGCGCCGGCCCGGGCCATGATCTTCGACTCCGTGTACGACGTCTACCGCGGCGTGGTCACGTACGTCCGGGTGATCGACGGTCGCATCGAGGCGCGCGACCGGATCAAGATGATGTCCACCGGGGCCGTGCACGAGCTGCTCGAGATCGGCGTCGTGTCGCCCGAGATGGAGAAGGCCGGGGCGCTCGGCGTCGGCGAGGTCGGCTACATGATCACCGGCGTGAAGGACGTGCGGCAGTCCCGCGTCGGCGACACGGTCACCGGCAACAACCGGCCGGCCACCGAGCCGCTCGGAGGCTACAAGGACCCGCGGCCGATGGTCTACTCCGGGCTCTATCCGATCGACGGCTCCGACTATCCGGCGCTGCGCGACGCGCTCGACAAGCTCAAGCTCAATGACGCCGCCCTGGTCTACGAGCCGGAGACGTCCACGGCGCTGGGCTTCGGCTTCCGCTGCGGCTTCCTCGGCCTGCTCCACCTCGAGATCATCAGCGAGCGGCTCGAGCGCGAGTTCAACCTCGACCTCATCTCCACCGCCCCGAACGTGATCTATCAGGTCATCGCCGAGGACATGACCGAGCACACGGTGACCAACCCGAGCGAGTTCCCGGCCGGCAAGATCGCCGAGATCCGCGAGCCCGTGGTGCGCGCCACCGTGCTGGTGCCCAACGACTACGTCGGCGCGGTCATGGAGTTGTGCCAGAGCCGGCGCGGCACGCTGCTCGGCATGGAGTACCTGAGCTCCGAGCGGGTCGAGCTGCGCTACACGCTGCCCCTCGCGGAGATCATCTACGACTTCTTCGACCAGCTGAAGAGCAAGACCAAGGGCTACGCGTCGCTCGACTACGAGCCCTCCGGCGAGCAGGTGGCCGAGCTGGTCAAGGTGGACATCCTGCTGCACGGCGAGCCGGTCGACGCGTTCAGCGCGATCGTCCACAAGGACAAGGCCTACGCGTACGGCGTGAGCATGGCCTCCAAGCTGCAGAAGCTGATCCCGCGCCAGCAGTACGAGGTGCCGATCCAGGCGGCGATCGGCAGCCGCATCATCGCCCGCGAGACGATCCGCGCGATCCGCAAGGACGTGCTCGCCAAGTGCTACGGCGGTGACATCAGCCGGAAGCGCAAGCTGCTCGAGAAGCAGAAGGAAGGCAAGAAGCGGATGAAGATGGTCGGCCGGGTCGAGGTGCCGCAGGAGGCCTTCATCGCCGCGCTGTCGACGTCGGACGCCGTGGACGCCAAGGCCGCCAAGAAGTAGGCCGCCGCACCAAGCCGGAAAGAGACGCCCGGGCCCCGCCGCGAGAACGGTGGGACCCGGGCGTCGCTGTCTCCGAAACGGGCGGCGGAAGGCGGGCGGCGGAAGGCGGGCGGCCGGAGGCGGGCGATGGGAAAGGGCAGGGCGGGCGGCGGAAAAGCGAGGGCGGGCGGGGAGGGCCGAAGGCGGCGGCGGACATCGTGTGAGGTGGTTAACCGAGGTTGCCCGCCGGAACGGGTTTGCGGACGGCGGGTACCGCGCCCGGGGGAGGCCCGGCCGGCGCCCGGGGAAGGCGCCGGAGGAAATTTTTGCCGTGGGACCGCTCCCACGAAGGTCCGCTGAGCTGCTCTTTTGCCTGGTGAGGGGGGTGCGGCGGGGAAATTCTGCGAGTTGCCTGGCAATTTCGCGGTTTGGCTTTCGAGGGCGTCGGGAACTTGCTTGGTCGACGGACGCAACGAATGCTCCACCCCCGAGGAGGAACCACCAATGACTGTCGCCGGTATCGTCTCCGCGCTCATCGTCGGTCTCATCATCGGCGCCCTGGGCCGCCTTGTCGTCCCGGGCAAGCAGAACATCCCGATCTGGCTGACGCTGGTGATCGGTGTTGTCGCCGCGCTGCTGGGCACCGTTCTGGCCCGCGCCTTCGGCGTCGCCGACACCAACGGCATCGACTGGACCGAGATCCTGTTCCAGGTCGTGCTGGCCGCGATCGGTGTGGCCCTGGTCGCCGGCGTCGGTGGCCGTCGCCGCTACAGCCGCCGCTGACCCCCGGGCCCGCACGGGGAGGCGCTGAGCTTCCCCGCCGGGCCTGACCGGAGGACCTCTCGGGGTCCGATGGAGCAGCCGCCAGGAACGCCGGATCCCCCAGGGGTCCGGCGTTCTTGCGTGTCCCTCCAAGAAGCGCGCGCCGGGGAGGCCGCGAGAAGCGCCCGCCGAGGAAAGTGCAAGGAGCGCGCGCTGAGGAAAGCGCCCAAACGCGGCTCAGTACCGGAACTTGTGCTGAGCACTCCGCCGGTTGACCCACGCCGGCAGCGTGTCGACATTGCCCACGCGCGGCAGCTGCTCGACCGGATCGTGCGAGCTGGTCACGTCCCGTAGCGTCAGCACATAGCCGCGGACGAGCCGATCGTCGCGCAGGTCCCGGTACGTCGCCTCGACCAGCACCTGCGTCTGGTCGCCCCGCTGCAACGAGCAGTGCAGGACACCGTCGCCGGCTTCGCGGAGCGCGCGCCCCACGCGGGCGCTGTCGTCCGGGTGCACCAGATCGACGAAGGTGGCGGACGGCGCGAAGTCCTCCGTGCCGAGCAGAGTGTGGAGCGCCGGGCTCGCGTACCGGATGACGTGGTCCTCGTCCACGACCAGCATGAGCTCGGCGGTGTTGCGGACGACCGCGCGCAGGTAGAGATCGCTGTCGCGGCGGCCCACCGCCTCGACCAGGGTGATCCGGTCGAGGGCGAGGGCGGCCTGCCCGGCCAGCACCTCGAGCGCGTCGCGGGCGGCTTCCAGCGGCTCGCGGCGGCCGGTGATGAGCAGGGCGCCGCCGTGCGGGCGGGCCACGGCGAGCGGCTCGAGCCAGAGCGGGCAGACCAGCGTGCCGGGGCCGATCCACCAGCTTCGCGTACGCGTCCCCGCCGGCGCCGCGGGCAACGTCAGCCGCCGGTCGTCGGGCGCGAAGTCGACGCCCGTGATCTCGGACGCGGGCAGCAGCTGGGCCACCGCCCCGCGGACCGCGTGATCGACGGCCGGGGCGTCGACGGCCGCGACCAGGGCGGCGCTGGCCTCGCGGAGCACCCGTTCGCGGCGGAGGGCCTGCTGGCTCAGCGCGACCGAGTCGGCGAGCCGGGTGAACGTGAGGACCAGGGTGAGCGCGCCGGTGACCGCGATGACCACGCCGTCGGTGACCGTGCCGGTGACCGCCTCGACGAGCAGGACGATCGGCGGTGTGGCGACCGATATGCCCAGGACCGCGGCCCAGCGCCCCTGCCACGGGGCCGGCCGCACCGGTACGGGCGACGTCAGCCGCGTCATCGACGGGTGCAACGCCGCGGCGCCCCACGCCAGGTACAGCACCATGTAGCCGGCCTCGGTCCACCACGCGGCGTGGAGCCCGTACGCGATGTCGCTGGAGAGCATGCCGCCCGCGCCGGCGCACAGCAGCACCGCCGACCACGTGAACCAGGTCGCGATGATCAGCCGGATCGTCACGCCGACCAGCAGCAGCGCGCCGATCACGTCCGCGGCGGAGATGTCGCCGGCCTGGCCGATGTCGCCGATCACGAACACCCAGACCAGCAGCAGCACCGCGCAGCCGAGGGCGAGCAGGTCGATGAGCCGGGCGCGGTCGGTGAGCACCGAGCCGAACCGGGTGAACTGCATGACCGTGAGCCCGATGAAGACGAACATCGACAGGTAGACGGCGTCGGCGACCGGCATCATGTCGAAGGCGTAGAAGACGTCGCCGATCGCCAGGCAGGTCACCGAGGCGGCGAGCAGCAGCCACGGGGCCACCCGCGCCGGCCGGTGCCGGCTCACCCCCACGACGATGGCGCCTACGCTCACGGCTCCGAAGAGGATCCATTCCAAGGCGTGGAGCACGAATAACTAGTACCAGGGAGGTTGCTGTCTGTCCATGTCCATGTATACGTAGCGCAACCCGCACTCCGGGTCAGGGATAGACCTCGGCCACTACGGTTTCCGGGCCGACCCGGCGGTCCCCGGTCACCGGCTGCCACTTGCCGTCCGGCGCGTCCCACTCGAGATCGGCGAAACGTACCCGTTCGAGTCCGGTGGTCTTGGCGTGCGCCACGAGCCAGTGCGCGTAGCGCCAGCCCTTCTCCGGGTCGCCGGCGGTCACCCGCAGCTCGGTGGCCTGCGTGGCCTTGATGCCCCAGTCCAGCTTGAGGCCCTCGGTCAGGGCGGCGGCCGCCGCGGCTCCCCGCAGGGCCGGCTCGCCGGTGACGGTGCACTCCACCGCGCCCGTCGCGCGCCCGGTCAGCGCCCGGGCCAGCACGGCGGCCTCGTCGGCCCATTTCTCGTACGCGTTGGGGTAGGCCGACCGCTGCACCTTCTGCGCCGCGTCGGTGACCCGCATGTCCTCCCAGCCCTTGACCTTCTTGAGGGCGGCGTAGAACTTGCGGGCCGCGTACCGCGGGTCCTGGATCTTCTCCGGCGTGCCCCAGCCCTGGCTGGGCCGCTGCTGGAAGAGGCCGAGCGAGTCGCGGTCGCCGTCCTCCAGGTTCTCCAGCTTCGACTCCTGCAGGGCCGTGGCGAGCGCGATGACGACCGCCCGCTCGGGCATCTTGCGCCGCACGCCGACGGCGGAGATCGTCGCCGCGTTGGCCATCTGCACGGTGTCGAGGGTCACCTGGCCGTCGGCCCGCACCGTGCACTCGGGCCCGATCAGCGGCAGCTTGATCCCGCCGCTGAACGACTGCGCCACCACGAAGCCGAGGGCGCCGAGGACGACGAGCACCGCCGCCACCGCCACCGGCTTCTTCACTCACACCTCCGCACGTTCCCGACAAGGCTAGGGCACGTCTGGCGGATCACGACGGCCTGCGGCGGACCCAGCTTCCGCCTCGCTGCGCGGTGCGGGCGGCCCGATACAACCCCGGTATCGGACCACCCACCCCACTTGCGACGCGAAACCTGGGCCTCGCCTCGGCGACGCCGTGATCCGCCAGACGCACCCTAGTAAACGAAATCACGCTTCCGGGGTGACCGGCACCCACGCGGCGGGACGCTTCTCGCGGAACGCGGCGACGCCCTCGCGGCCCTCGGGCGACTTGAAGTAGCCGGACGAGCGGGCGGCCAGGTCGGCCAGGTCGGTGCGGACCGAGTCGGCCGGCGTGCGGCGCAGCAGCTGCTTGGTGCCGGCCAGCGCGGTCGGGCCGCCCTTGACCAGCGAAGCGCAGAAGCCGGCGACGGCGGCGTCGAGATCCCGCGCCTCCACCGCGCGGGTGACGAGACCGATCTCGGCCGCGCGCCGCCCGTCGAAGACGTCCCCGGTCAGATAGAGCTCGGCCGCGGCCCGGGGCGCCAGCCGGGGCAGCACCGTGGCGCTGATCACGGCCGGGATGACGCCCAGGCGCACCTCCGAGAAGGCGAACGTGGCGTCGAGCGTGCACACGGCGAGGTCGGCCGCGGCGATCAGGCCGAGCCCGCCCGCGCGGGCCGGGCCGGCGACCCGGGCGACCACCGGCTTCGGAAACTCCCAGATCGCCGCGAGCACGTCGGCCATCATCTCGGCCGGCACCTTGCCGTCGTCGGGCGTCGCCGCGGTCTCCTTGAGATCGGCGCCGGAGCAGAAGACCGGGCCGGTGTGCGAGATCACCACGGCCCGGACGGAGGCGTCGGTGAGCGCGGTGCCGAGCCCGTCGAGCAGGTCGGTCATCAGGGCGGTGGACAGCGCGTTGCGGTTCGCCGGGCTGTCGAGCGTCAGCGTGGTCACCCCGGCGTCGGTGACGGATCGGACCAAGGCCATGGCCAAGACCCTAACGGTCAGCGTGCACACTTGAGCGATGCCTGGTGTTCTGCCCGACGGGGAGCCCGTCCCGAGTGACGGCTCGCTGCCGGATTCCGCGTTGCGCTCTGTGGGCGGCAACGGCTTCGGTGTGTACGTGCACGTGCCGTTCTGCGCGACGCGCTGCGGTTACTGCGACTTCAACACCTACACGGCGGCCGAGCTGGGCGGCGGCGCGAGCCGTGACGAGTACGCGGACCGGGTGCTGGAGGAGATCCGGTTCGCTGGGCAGGTGCTCTCGCCGCGAGCCGTGGACACCGTTTTCGTCGGCGGTGGCACCCCGACACTGCTCCCGCCCGACCACCTGGCCCGGATCCTCGACGGCATCGACCGTACGTGGGGGCTGGCCGCCGACGCGGAGATCACCACCGAGGCGAATCCGGAGTCGGTGACGCCCGCCTCGTTGCAGGCGCTCCGGAAGGCCGGATTCACGCGGGTCTCGCTCGGGATGCAGTCGGCGGCGGCGGGCGTACTCGCGATCTTGGAGCGCAAGCACACCGCCGGGCGCGCCACCCGCGCCGCGGCCGAAGCGCGCGAGGCCGGGTTCGACCACGTCAATCTCGATCTGATCTACGGGACGCCGGGCGAGACCGCCGACGACTTCGCGGCCTCGCTCGACGCGGTTATCGCCGCCGGGGCCGACCACGTGAGCGCCTACTCGCTGATCGTCGAGGACGGCACGCGGATGGCCGCCCGGATGCGGCGCGGCGAGCTGCCCTACCCGTCCGACGACGTGGCCGCCGATCGTTATCTGGCCGCCGAGCAGGCCCTGAGCGCGGCCGGGTTCGCCTGGTACGAGGTCTCGAACTGGGCCCGGAACCCGGGCGCGCAGTGCCGGCACAACCGTCTCTACTGGGCGGGCGGGGACTGGTGGGGCTTCGGGCCGGGCGCGCACAGCCACGTGGGCGGGGTGCGCTGGTGGAACGTCAAGCACCCGACGGCGTACGCGCAAAGGGTGTCCGCCGGGGTCTCGCCCGGGCTGGCGCGCGAGGTCCTCACCTCCGGCGAGCGGCGGATCGAGGAGGTCATGCTCCGCGTGCGGCTCGCCGACGGGCTGCCGCTCTCCGCCGCCGACCCGGCCGGCGCGGCGAAGGCGCTGGCCGGGGGGCTGCTGGAGCCGGCGGCGTTCGACCGCGGGCGGGCCGTGCTGACGCTGCGGGGGCGGCTGCTGGCCGACGCGGTGGTGCGCGACCTTACTTGATGAATCGGTAGGTCATCGGGTACTTGTACAGCGTTCCCTCGTTCGCCTTGAGGCCGGCGATGATCGAGAAGATGATCACGACGGCCCAGGTCACGATCGGCAGGAAGAAGAGCAGGCCGAAGGTGCAGCCCGCGATGATCGAGGCGACCACCGTGGCGATGGCCCAGGTGATCTGGAAGTTCAGGGCCTCGACGGCGTGCGCGCGGACGGCCGGCGACTGGCTGCCCCGGGCCAGGAAGCCGACGAGGGGCGCGATGAAACCGACGACCGCGCCGCCGAAGTGCGAGATCAGGATCCAGGTCTTGTCGTCGTTGGCCGCGCCGGCGCCGGGCTGGCCGTAGGGCTGCTGCCCGTAAGGCTGCTGGCCGTAAGGATTGTCACCGTAAGGCTGCCCGTAAGGTCCGCCGCTGGACGGGGGCGGGCCGTAGCCGCCGGCGCCGCTGGTCGGCGGCGGGTTGTACGGCGGAGGCGGGGGCGGGGTCGGCGGGTTGAACGGCGTCGTCGGCTCGTTGCCGTCGCCGGGCGGGCGCGGTGGCTCAGTCATGGCTGACACGGTAGAGCCGCAGGTCGAGCCGGGCCAGACCGGCACCCGGACGGTCGATCATCGCGCGCGGGGCGGCGGCGACGTAGACTGGCACTCGACTTCAGCGAGTGCCAGGCCGTGGCGGGGAGAGGGGGAGGGGTCATGAGTCTCGATGACCGCAAGCTCGAGGTGCTCCGCGCCATCGTCGAGGACTATGTCGCCACGCAGGAGCCGGTGGGCAGCAAGGCCCTGGTCGAGCGGCACCGGCTCGGGGTCTCCCCGGCGACGGTGCGCAACGACATGGCCGTGCTGGAGGAGGAGGGCTACATCCGGCAGCCGCACACCAGTGCCGGCCGGGTGCCCACCGACGCCGGCTACCGGCTCTTCGTCGACCGGCTGTCCCGGGTCAAGGCGCTGAGCCCGGCCGAGCGCCGGGCGATCGAGCGCTTCCTGGCCGGGGCGGTCGACCTCGACGACGTGGTGCACCGCACGGTCCGGCTGCTCGCCCAGCTCACCCGGCAGGTCGCCGTCGTGCAATACCCGAGCCTGTCCCGGTCGGCGGTGCGGCACCTGGAGCTGGTCCCGATCTCGTCGACCCGGCTCATGCTGGTGATGATCGCCGACACCGGCCGCGTCGAGCAGCGCCTGGTGGAGCTGCCCGCCCCGACCGGCGCCGACGACGTGCTCGACATGCGGAGCAAGGCCAACGCCAAGCTCGCCGGGCAGAAGATGGCCGACACCCCGCCGCTGGTGCAGGCGCTGGTCGACGAGTGCCCGCGGGAGAAGCGCACCACCATGGCGTGTCTCGCGTCCGTGCTGCTGGAGACCCTGGTCGAGCGCAGCGACGAGCGGCTCGCCCTGGCCGGCACGGCCAACCTGACGCGCGGCGGCGTGCTCGACTTCCAGGGCTCGTTGCGGCCCGTGCTCGAGGCGCTCGAGGAGGAAGTGATTCTTCTCAAGCTGATCGGCGAGGTCGAGCCGAGCACGACCCGGGTCCGCATCGGCGACGAGAACGAGATCGACAACCTGCGGGCTGCCTCGGTGGTCAGCACGGGTTACGGACCGGGAGCGACAATCGTTGGTGGCCTCGGGGTGCTGGGGCCGACCAGGATGGATTATCCCGGCACGATCGCCACCGTCCGTGCGGTCGCACGGTACGTTGGCGATCTGCTGGCACAGAACTGACGCAAAGCGACGATGATCTCCAGCGCGTAGCGCGGGGCAGACATGAGGACTCGAAACCCTGTGGCCAAGGACTACTACGGAATTCTCGGTGTGAACCGGGAAGCCACCGACGACGAGATCAAGCGCGCCTATCGCAAGCTGGCCCGTCAGTACCATCCGGACGTCAACCCGGACCCCGAGGCGCACGAGAAGTTCAAGGACATCAACGCCGCCTACGAGGTTCTCTCCGACGACCAGAAGCGCCAGATCGTCGATCTCGGCGGCGACCCCCTCGCGCCCGGCGGCGGCGGGGGCCCCGGTGGCCCCGGCGGGCCAGGTGGCGCGGGCCCGTTCGTCGGCTTCCAGGACATCATGGACGCCTTCTTCGGCACGGCGGCCGGCGGCGGCTCCCGCGGCCCGCGCCCGCGCACCCGCCCCGGCGCCGACGCGATCCTGCGTCTGGAGCTCGATCTGGTGGAGACGGCGTTCGGCGTCGAGGCCCCGATCACCGTGGACACGGCCGTCCTGTGCACCCAGTGCTCCGGCGCGGGCACCGCCCCCGGCACGCACCTGGCCACCTGCGAGACCTGCGCCGGCCGCGGCGAGGTGCAGTCGGTGCAGCGCACGTTCCTCGGCCAGGTCGTCTCGTCGCGGCCCTGCCAGACCTGCCAGGGCTACGGCACGATCATCCCGCACCCGTGCCCGACCTGCGCCGGCGACGGCCGCATCCGCACCCGCCGCTCGCTGACCGTGAAGATCCCGGCCGGCGTCGAGGACGGCATGCGCATCCGCCTGGCCCAGCAGGGCGAGGTCGGCCCCGGCGGCGGCACGGCCGGCGACCTCTATGTGGAGATCCACGAGCGCCCGCACGACGTCTACTCGCGCAAGGGCGACGACCTGCACTGCCGGGTGACGCTGCCGATGACCGCCGCGGCGCTGGGCACCCGGCTCACGATCAAGACGCTCGACTCCGAGGAGAACATCGAGGTCAAGCAGGGCACCCAGCCGGCCTCGACGCTGCGGGTGCGCGGCAAGGGCGTGCCGCACCTGCGCGGTCAGGGGCGGGGGGACCTCTTCGTGCACCTCGACGTGAAGACGCCGACCAAGCTGACCGCGGACCAGGAGCGGATGCTGCGCGACTTCGCCAAGACGCGCGGCGAGGACGTCGCGGAGTTGAGCAAGCAGGGCGGGTTCTTCTCGCGCATGCGGGACGCGTTCAACGGCCACTGACCGGCCGGGCGTCGAAGGGTGCCACGGTCAGGGCGCGGATCACTTCGGTGTAGTCGCCGTTGACCGTGGGCACCGAGACCGAGCCGGGAGCTTCGCCGCGCTCGACCCAGTCCATGAGGGGCTGGAGGAACTCGGGGAGGCCGATCTCGGCGGGCGTCTCGCTCGGCTCGGGGCCGAAGAGGCAGTGGTAGCCCGCCGGGATCATGTAGAGCCGGGTGTAGGCCTCGGCCCCGCCCCGCCGCTGCACCGCGCGGTAGTAGCCGACCGTGGAGAACGGCGAGATCGACGGGTCGGCCCAGCCGTGATACATGATCAGCTTGCCGCCGTGGGCCCGGAAGGCGCTCAGGTCGGGGTCGGTCGCGTTGTAGAAAGCGTCGGCCACCGCGTTGAGCCGGTCCAGAGTGGCGCGGGTGAAGCGGATGTCGGTCAGAGCACCGGGCCGTACGGCCGGGGCGCCCAGATAGCGGAAATAATTCAGGGCGATCTTCCCGGCGTTGCCGTCGAGCGGCGACCCCGAGCGGACGACGAACTGGTCGATCCAGCCGAGCTCCGAGCCGTACGGCAGGCCGGGCGTGAGCCCGTGCGGACCCCGGTAGAAGCGCTCGACCGCCGTCACCTGCGCCGGGGTCAGACAGTCGGGCCGGTCGGCACCCGCCGGGCAGCGCACCGAGGACGGCTGGAAGTCGCAGCGGCGCGGGTCCAGGATGACGACGTCGCCGTCGGGGGCCAAATCCGAACCGCATTTCCGGAGCACGGCGGCGTGCAGCGGCCCGATCTTCTCCGGCCCGAGGATCTGGGCGCCGCGGGCATCCGTGTTGCTCGTCGCCAGCCAGGCCTGCAGCAGATTGAGCGCCGCGAAGTCGTTCGCCGGGGCGCCGGCCAGGATGCCGTCGAAGTCCGCCGGATAGCGCTGCGCCAGCATCAGGCCCTGGCGGCCGCCGGTCGAGCAGCCGTCGAAATACCGGTACGCCGGCCCGCGCCCGTAGTAGGCGACCATGATCGCATCGGACGCCAGCCGCAGCCGATGCTCCGACGTCCGCCCGAACTCGAGCCGCGCCCGCGGGTCGGCACCCCAGGTGGCAGGTGACGCCCCCGCCGCGTCGCCGGTGTGCCCGGTGTCGTCGGCCGCCACGACCAGCGTCTTGGCCTGCGCGGCGGCACAGCTGAAGCCGAAGAGCGGATAGTCCAGCGAGGGCACCGCGCCGCACAGGCCACTGCAGCCCTGCTGGACGTACTGGCCGGTCCAGCCCTTGATCGGCAGTTTGACGGTGAAGTGGGTCGCCGGTCGCAGCACGCCGCGCGCGACGCAGTAGGTGTCCTCGACCGTCGCCGAGATGACCGAGCCCTGCGGCACCCGGGCGCCGGTGAGCCCGCCGCACGGGTCCGGCCCGGTCGCCTGCGGGACGGCCGCCCCGCCCAGTGTGAGAAGAAGTGCCAGAAGCGTTCGCATAGAGAAAACGCTATGTGTCGGCCCCGCCCCGCCGGATCGGTCCCGGGAACGGACCCGCGGTCATCCCCGAGGCGGAGAGCAGCGCCTCCAGGTGCTCGGCGGGCATCGGCCGGCCCAGCAGCTCGCCCTGCCCGAGCCGGCACCCGGCCGACTCGGCGATGTCCAGGTCGGTCGCCGTGTGCAGCCCGTGCGCGATCACCTGCATGCCCAGCCGCCGCCCGAGCGTCACGGCGACGTCCATGACCGCGCCGCCCGCGCCGCCCGGGCCGAAGACCTCCTGGTCGATCTTGAGCAGGTCGATCGGGAGGATGCGCAGCCGGCTCAGCGAGGTCGGCCCGGTGCCGAAGTGGTCGACCGCCGTCCGGAAGCCCTGCGCGCGCAGCCGGCCCAGCTGCGGAGCCAGGTCGTCGGTCGCCGGTTGTTGCAGATGGTGCTCGGCGACCTCGATCACCAGCGCCGAGCAGGGCAGGCCGTGCATGTCCAGCGCGGTCTGCAGGCTCGCCTGGAAGGTGGGGTCGGCCAGCGTCCGCGGCCGCACATCCACCGCCAGCCACAGCGACTCGTCGAGCCGCCGCCACCCGGCCAGCAGCCGGCACGACCGGTGCAGCACCGACTGCTCCAGCTTGGCCAGCAGTCCCAGGTCCTCGGCCAGCGGCAGCAGCTCGCCCGCGGGCACCGGGCCGAGCGCCGGGTGCCGCCACGACGGCAGCGCCTCGACGCCGGCCACCTTGCGCCCGGGCAGCTCGACGATCGGCTGGAAGCTGAGGTCGATCTCGCCCCGCTCGACCGCCCCGGGCAGGTCCTGCTCCAGCGTGGAGCGGCGCAGCAGGCGGGTCTCGAGCTCGGCGTCGTACCACTCGACGGCGCCGGGCGGCCCCGACCGTACGGATCGCAGGGCGAGCGCGGCCCGCCGGATCACCTCGTCGGTGCCGTCGGTGCCGGTGACGTCGGCGAGCCCGGCCCACGCGGACAGGTGCGCCGTCGTGCCGCCCACCGGGTAGGGCGCCGACAGGGCGTTGACCAGCTGACCGGCGAGCAGCTGGGCGCGTACGGCACCGGCGTGGGTGAGCACCGCCAGCCGGGTCTCGCCCAGCCGGGCCGCGACGTCGGCGCCGGCCGCCCCGGCCCGCAGCCGCCGGGCGGCCTCGACCAGCACCAGCTCCGCGAGGTCACGCCCGTGCACGTCGGCGATCGCGGTCAGCCCGCCCAGCTCGACCACGATCATGGCGCCCGCGTCGGGGATGAGCTCGGCCACGCGGACGAGGCCCTCGTGGTTGGCCAGGCCGGTCTGCCGGTCCTGGTGGACGCTCTGCCGCAGCGCCTGCTCGAGGTCCCGCTCGTGGGTCACGTCCCGGATGTGCACGACGACCGTGTGCCCGGGCTCGGCCGGGTCGGCGCCGTTGGTCGTCCACTCGGTCTCCCGCCACCGGCCGAAGCCGTCGCGCAGCCGGACCGCCAGGCCCGGCCCGCCGCCGGGCCGCGACCCCTCGGCCATGCGCCGCAGCAGGTACGCCTGCACCGCCTCGACCCGCTCGGGATCGACCAGCGCCGACACCGTGCGCCCGAGCACCTCCTGATCGGACAGCCCGAACTGTCGCGCCGCGGCCGGGGACTGCCACCGCACGGCGAGGTTCGCGTCGAGGATCATCGCGACGTCCGCCGACCCGAACATCAGGTCGCGCAGCCGGTTGCCCTGGTCGATGAGGTGCCCGGCGTGCCGCCGCTGGGCGATCGCCGACACCCACTCCCGGGCCGCCACGGCGGTGAGCGCCGTGGTGGCCAGCACCACCGACAGCGCGTCCAGCCCGCCGCCGTTGACCAGGTGGAAGACGGTGGTCAGCGCCGAGCCGACCACGAGCACGGTGAGCAGCGGGAAACTGGCGGCGGGCTCACTGCCGGGCAGCGGCAGCTCGGCCTCGTCGGGCGGCACGCGGACCGACCCGTGCCAGAGCAGCCCGCCGGCCACGTTGATCGCCAGCGCGCCGGCCAGGGCCGCGATGGCCGCGTTGGGGTCGCCCGGGAAGTCCAGCCCGATGACCAGGGCCGTCGACCCGATCAGGGACAGCGCCGCGGCCGGCCCGCACCACTGCAGCGCGGCCCGGTGCCGGAGCGCGTGCAGCCCGGTGACCGCGAGCGTGGCGGCCGCGCCTCCGCCGAAGATCAGCGCGGTGATGGACGCGCCGCGCCGCTCGCCCCCGTCGCCGAAGAGCAGCATCCACACCGGGAACAGCAGGCAGGCGGTGACGCCCAGGGTGTCCAGCGCGATCCGCACCCGGGCGAGCAGATCCCGGTGCTGGGCCGGTCGCAGCACCGCGGGCAGATAGCAGATCGCCGCGAGGAAGAGCGCGACCAGCGGAATCTCCGCCGGCAACGGCACCCCGCCGACCAGCGCGCGCGGCGCCACGAGCCCGGCGACGCCACTGGCCGCTCCGGCCAGCGCGGTGATCCCGAGCCCGCCGGCCAGCGCCAGCACCCGCAGCCGGGGCCCGGCACCGGACCCGCGCCCGGCCGCGCGCAGCATGATCACGACGAACGCGATCGAGCACGCCGTCAGGAAGCCGGCCGCCGCGGCCGCCGGAACAAATGCCATCGATGTCGTCCAGAACCTGCGAGGGGGGTGAGTGGCACTGAATCGAATGCACCGCATCGTTAAACGACACGCCTGCCACCAAGTTACGGCGGAAAGGTTTCTGCGTGGTAGTCGAGGACAACAAGGTACAGGCTTCAGGGCTGAGGCCGGCGCGTAGCATGGCCGTATGAGCGCGGAGGCAGTGGGGCGGTACATGCCTGAAGTCATCACGCTCGACGACCTTGCCGCCATGATCTCGGCTGACATTCACGGCCGCCGGTACGAGGTCTCCACTGAGGGAGTTCTGACCGTCGTGCCCTTGCCCGACAGTGAGCATGCTGTCATCGCCACCCGTCTCACGGCATGGCTCGTCACCGCCGGAGTGCCGGTGGAACAGGTCATGCAAGTAGCAAACATCCAGATTCCTGGTTACGAAGCGGACGCGGGCCGAACTGCAGACCTGACCGTGTGGTCGAAGCCTCAGGAGCGTGCCGTGTGGCTCGCTGTGACGGACCTGCTCCTGGTCATCGAGATTGTTTCTCGCGGCTCCGAGGCGATCGATCAGGTGGCCAAAGTCAAGGAGTACGCCGCCGCCGGCATACCGCAGTACTGGACTGTCGCGCGCGACCCGGCACTCACAGTCACCCTGCACCGGCTCGGGCCGGACGGGATCTATGAGCCCGCCGCCCAGATGCCGCTGGCGTGGCTGCTCCAGACCTCGCCGGGCGACCACCTGCCCGGCATGTGAGGCGGCCGCCACCCGTGCGGGCGGAAGCGATTGGGTAGCGTTCGTGTCGTGTCCGCGCCCTTGTTTCTCGTCGACGACCTGCCCACCGGCTCCCGGTTCACGCTCGGGGGCAAGGAGGGGCATCACGCTGCCGATGTGCAGCGGTTGCGGGCCGGCGAGGAGGTGCTGCTGTCGGACGGGCGGGGCGGGACCGCGCGGGCCGAGGTGAGTGCGGTCGGGCGGGGCAGCATCGACGTGCGGGTGGGGGAGCGGTCGTTCACGCCGGCGGCCGATCCGCGGCTGGTGGTGGTGCAGGGCATCGCCAAGGGCGACCGGGGTGAGCTGGCCGTGCAGGCGATGACGGAGATCGGCGTCGACGAGATCGTGCCGTGGGCCGCGTCGCGGTCGGTGGCGCAGTGGCGGGGCGACCGGGGCGTCAAGGCGCGGGAGAAGTGGGTGTCCACGGCGCGGGAGGCGGCCAAGCAGGCCCGCCGGTCGTGGCTGCCCGAGGTGTCCGGCAAGCCGGACGTGTCGACCAAGCATGTCGCCGCCCGCCTCGGCGAGGTGGCTGCCGCGTTCGTGCTGCACGAGGAGGCGAGCGACCGGCTGACCTCGGCCAAGCTGCCCGCCGCCGGGGAGATCGTGCTGGTGGTCGGGCCCGAGGGCGGGATCAGCGACCAGGAGCTCGGCGCCTTCGTGACGGCCGGCGCGCACCCGGTCAAGCTGGGCGACAACGTGCTGCGCACCTCGACCGCCGGGGTGGCCGCCCTGTCCGTGCTGAGCACGCGACTCGACCGCTGGTGACTGTCAAGGAAGGCTAGCCTAAGCTCAGCGGCATGGTCCTGACGCGTACGCCCGCGCCGGCGCGTCCGCCGCAGCCTACCGAGGCGAGAACGAAAAAGAGCGCGGGACTCGTCTTGTGCGTCCTCCTGCTGGCCGGGGTCTGTCTGCTCAGCGTCGCGATCGGCGCGCGCAACGTCTCGCCGCACACGGTCTGGGACGCGTTCTTCCACTTCACCGACACCGACGACCAAGCCGTGGTGCGCGACTTGCGGGTGCCCCGGACGCTGCTCGGCATCCTGGCCGGGATCGCCTTCGGACTGTCCGGCGCGGTCATCCAGGCCGTGACCCGCAACCCGCTCGCCGACACGCAGGTGCTCGGCGTCAACTCGGGCGCCGCCCTCTTCGTGGTCGCCGCGGTCGGCCTGCTCGGCCTGACCAGCCTGCACCAGTACATGTGGTTCGGTTTCGCGGGCGTCGCCTTCGCCCTCACGCTGGTCTATCTGCTCGGCTCGGCGGGCCGGGCGGGCGCCACGCCGATCCGGCTCACGCTGGCCGGGGTGGCGCTGGGCGCGGTCATGGACGGCCTCTCGTCGGGCATCCAGCTGGTACGCCCCCGCGCCTTCGACTATCTGCGCTTCTGGGACGTCGGGTCGCTCGCCGGCCGTCCCGCCGACGTGGCGGTCACGATCCTGCCGTTCGTCGCGGCCGGGACGGTGCTGGCGTTTGTCGTCGCGCGCTCGCTCAACGCGGTGGCCCTCGGCGACGACCTGGCCCGCACGCTCGGCGCCCACGTGGGCCGCACCCGGCTCCTGGCGACCGTGGCGGTGATGCTGCTCACCGGGGCGGCCACGGCGGCGGTCGGGCCGATCGGCTTCGTGGGGCTCATGATCCCGCACGTCGTCCGCTGGTTCACCGGTCCCGACCAGCGCTGGATCTTCGCGTACACCGTGATCCTGGGTCCGGTCCTGCTGCTGGCGGCGGACGTCGTGGGCCGGCTCGTGGTCCGCCCGGGCGAGCTGCGCGTGGGCATCGTCACCGCGTTCGTCGGTGCCCCCGTCCTGATCTATCTCGTGCGCCGGACGCGGGTGAGCGGGCTGTGAACTTCGGGCGCAGGACGGTCGTCCTCCAGCGCAGGACCGTGAGCGCGCGGATCCCGGTACGCCCGGCGGTGGTCACCGTCATCCTCCTGCTGTGCGGTCTCGCGGTCGGCGTCCTCGCGCTGGGCACGGGCGAGTTCACGCTCACGCCGCAGCAGGTCCTCGAGGCGCTCGCCGGGGGAGGCACCCGGGCGGCCCGGCTGGTCGTCGTCGAGTGGCGGCTGCCGCGCGTGCTGCTCGCCCTCCTGATCGGACTCGCGCTCGGGCTGTCCGGGGCGATCTTCCAGGCGCTGACCCGCAACCCGCTGGGCAGCCCCGACGTGATCGGCTTCAACACCGGCGCGTACACCGGGGTGCTGCTCGTCACCGTCACCCTCGGCAACAGCTACTACCTGACGGCCGCCGGGGCGCTGGCCGGCGGGCTGGTGACGGCGATCGTGGTCTACCTGCTCGCGTTCAAGCGCGGCGTGCAGGGCTTCCGCCTGATCATCGTCGGGATCGCGATCAGCGCCATGCTCGGCTCCGCGAACCAGTGGTTCGTCATCAAGATGGATCTGCAGGCCGCGTACGCCGCGTCGATCTGGCAGCAGGGCACGCTCAACGGGCTCGGCTGGGCGCAGGTCACCCCGGTGGCGATCGGCGTGGGCGGGCTGGTCGCGCTGCTTCTCGCGTACGGGCAACGCCTCGCCCTGCTCGAGATGGGCGAGGACGCCGCGGCCGCCCTGGGGGTGAGCGTCGAACGCGTCCGGCTCGCGTACCTGGTGATCGGCGTGGCCCTGATCGCGGTCGCGACGGCGGCCGCCGGCCCGATCTCCTTCGTGGCGCTGGCCGCCCCGCAGCTCGCCCGGCGGCTCACCCGCACGTCCGGCATCGCCCTCGTCCCGTCCGCCGCGATGGGCGCCTTCCTGCTGATGCTGAGCGACTGGCTGGCCCAGCGCCTCTTCGCCCCGACGCAGCTGCCCGTGGGCGTCGTCACGGTGTCGGTCGGCGGGATCTATTTCGTCTGGCTCCTGATGCGACAAGCCCGGAGGGGCTCCTGATGCGACAAGCCCGGAGGTAACGGACCGACATGAGCCTCGCCGCCCGCGACATCACCGTCGGCTACGACCGGAAGACGATCAGCGCCGGCCTCTCCCTCGACATCCCCGAGGGCAGCTTCACCGCGATCATCGGCCCCAACGCCTGCGGCAAGTCGACGCTGCTCCGCGCCCTGTCCCGGCTGCTCAAGCCGTCGGCGGGCGAGGTGCTGCTGGACGGCCGGGACATCCACGGCCGCCCGGCCAAGGAGGTCGCCCGCCGGCTCGGACTGCTGCCGCAGTCGTCGATCGCCCCCGAGGGCATCTCGGTGGCCGAGCTGGTCGCGCGGGGGCGCTTCCCGCACCAGAAGCTGATCCGCCAGTGGTCGGCCGAGGACGAGGCCGCCGTGACCGCCGCGATGGCCGCGACCGGCGTGACCGAGCTCTCGGGCGAGCTGGTCGACACGCTCTCCGGCGGCCAGCGGCAGCGCGTGTGGGTGGCGATGGTACTGGCCCAGCAGACGCCGATCGTGCTGCTCGACGAGCCGACGACCTTCCTGGACATCGCGCACCAGATCGAGCTGCTCGAGCTGTGCGTGCGGCTCAACCGGGAGCAGGGCGTGACGATGGTCGCGGTGCTGCACGACCTCAACCAGGCCGCCCGGTACGCGGACCATCTCGTCGTCATGAAGCACGGCGAGATCGTGGCCCAGGGCGACCCGGCCGCAGTGATGAACGCCGATCTCATCGAGCGGGTCTTCGGGCTCGGCTGCCGCATCATCGAGGACCCGGAAAGTCACACCCCACTGGTGATTCCGCGGTCCGGGTTAGGTTAGCCTAAGCTCCTCACCGGCAGGCAGAAGGAGACCCCGCGTGTCCAGCAACCCGTTCGACGACGAGAACGGCACCTTCCACGTCCTGGTCAACGACGAGGAGCAGCACTCGCTCTGGCCGTCCTTCAAGGAGATCCCGAGCGGCTGGCGCAGCGTCTTCGGCCCGGCGACCCGCCAGGAGGCCGTGGACTACGTCGACCGCGAGTGGACCGACCTGCGCCCGAAGAGCCTCCGCGACAGCATGGCCCCGTGAGCGGCGGCACCAGAGTCCTCAAGCGGGTCGTCACCCGCAACGGCAGGAACCTGTGGTCCGGGACCGCGCTGATCGGCCTGCACCAGGCCTGCGAGGCGCTGGTCCCGGTGCTCATCGGCGTCATCGTGGACCAGGCGGTCGGCCCGGCGGACACCGGCGCGCTGATCACCTGGGTCGCGGTGCTGGCCGGGCTCTTCGCGGTGCTCACCGTCGCCTATCGCTTCGGGGCCCGGCAGCTCATGAAGGGCATCGCCGAGGAGGCGCACCAGCTCCGGCTCGAGGTGTCGGCGAAGATCCTGCACCCGCGCGGGGTCAAGACCGACTACCGGGCCGGCGACCTGCTGACGGTGTCCACCACGGACGCCGACAACACGTCCTATCTCATCGACTACGTGCCGCGGATCGCCGGCGCGGTGGTCGCCACGGTCATCAGCGCCGTCACGCTGCTCGTCATCTCCGTACCCCTGGGGCTGGCGGTGTTGATCGTCACGCCGATCGTGCTGGCGCTGCTGCAGGTGAGCGCGCCGCTGATCACCAAACGGGTCGCCGACCAGCAGGAACAGGCCGGGCGCGCGACGTCGCTCGCCACCGACCTGGTGACGGGCCTGCGGCCGGTACGCGGCCTCGGCGCCCAGGAAGCCGCCGCCGACCGCTACCGCGCGGTGAGCCGGCGCTCCCTCGCGGCGACGCTGCGCGCGGCCCGGA
Source organism: Symbioplanes lichenis (assembly GCF_030709675.1). Classification (GTDB taxonomy): domain Bacteria; phylum Actinomycetota; class Actinomycetes; order Mycobacteriales; family Micromonosporaceae; genus Actinoplanes; species Actinoplanes lichenis. The sequence goes on along the minus strand of NZ_JAUZQD010000016.1, from coordinate 182,611 downwards.
CCCAGGGCGGCTACGAGGCCGCCTCCACGACGCTGAGCACCCTGCTCGCCTGTGCCGTCGCCGTGCTCGCCGGCTGGTTCGCGCTCACCGGCCGCATCTCGGTCGGCGAGCTGATCACCGTGATCGGCTCCGCGCAGTTCCTGCTCGAGCCGTTCGGACTGCTGGCCGTGATCCCGAGCTGGGTGGCCGAGGCGCGCGCCTCCGCCGACCGGGTCGCCAAGGTCACCGACGCGGGTCTGGTCCTGCCCGACGGCGTGGCCGCGCCGAGCGCCGAACGGTGCGAGCTGCGGCTCTCCGGGGTGCGGCACGGCCCGCTGGCCGGTCTCGACCTGCACGTGCGCCCGGGCGAGTTCGTGGGCGTGGTGGCCGGGCGGCCCGCGGACGCCGAGGCGCTGGTCAAGCTGCTGGCGGTCCCGGACGCCTATGAGGGCACGGTGCTGCTCGGCGGCGAGCCCCTGGAGTTGGTCGACCGCGACCATGCCCGGCGGCTGCTGCTGGTCCAGCCCCATCACGCGGACCTTTTCACGGGCACGATCGGGTCCAATGTGAGCATTCACGGTGAGCCCGACAAGTCTGTTTTATCGGCAGCCGCCGCCGACGAGGTGGGTCCGCTCGACACAGAAGTCGCCGAGCGCGGCGCCAGCCTCTCCGGCGGCCAGCGGCAACGGCTCGCGCTGGCCCGCGCGCTGCTGGCCCGCCCGCCGGTCCTGGTGCTGCACGACCCGACGACCGCCGTGGACGCGGTCACCGAGCACGCGATCGCGCAGGGCATCCGTACGCTCCGGCACGCCCCGGAGTCCGGCTTCGCCACCGTCGTGATCACCAGCAGCCCCGCGCTGCTCGCCGCCACCGATCGCGTCGTCGTCGTGGGCGAGGGCGTGGTCACCGCCGAGGGCGCGCACGCCGAGCTGGGTGCGACCGACGACACGTACCGACGGACGGTGCTGCGATGAACATCCTGCCGATCGCCCCCGCGCGCGAGAGCCGCGCCTGGCTCGGCGCCGAGCTCAGGAGCCGCCGCGGCGAGGTGGCGGGCACGCTGGTCGCCGGCCTTCTGGCTGCTGCCGCCACGATCGTTCCCGTGTACGCCCTCGGCACGCTCGTGGACCGCGTCCGCGCAGGCGCCGGGGCCGGGGCCGTCGTCCCGATCGCGGTCGTCATCGTGATCGCGGCTGTCCTCGGCGGGCTCGCGACCGGGCTGTCGTCCTATCTGATCGGCCGGCTCGGTGCCCGGATGCTCGCCGATCTGCGCGAGAGCACCGTGGCGACCGCGCTGCGGCTGCCCGCGCTCGTGCTCGACCGCACGGGCCGCGGCGACCTGTTGTCCCGGGTGAGCGCCGACATCGCGGCCATCGCCAAGGCGGTCACCGACGTGCTGCCGCAGGTCTTCTCGGCCCTGCTGCTCGGGGTGCTCAGCCTCGCCGCGCTGACGGGCATCGACTGGCGGCTCGGGCTGGCCGGCGCCGTGGCTGTGCCGTTCTACGTGCTCGCCCTCCGCTGGTACCTGCCGCGGGCCGCTCCCCGCTACGCCCAGGAGCGTGTCGCCGTCGCCGAGCGCTCGCAGCTGCTCGTCGAGAGCATGCAGGGGCTGCGGACCGTCCACGCGTACCGGCTCGAGGACCGCCACCTGCGCGACATCGAGGGCGCCTCGGTCCGCGCGCGGGACATCTCCATCAACGTCTTCACGCTCTTCACCCGGCTGGTGGGCCGGGTCAACCGGGCCGAGTTCGTCGGGCTGGCGGCGATCCTCGTGGTCGGCTTCCTGCTCGTCCGCGACGGGCAGGTGACCGTCGGCCAGACGTCGGCCGCGGCGCTGCTCTTCCATCGGCTGTTCAATCCCGTGTCGATGGTGCTCTTCACCTTCGACGAGATCCAGGCCGCCGGCGCGAGCCTCGGCCGCCTGGTCGGCGTGGTCCGCATGCCGGTCGAGCCCAGAGAGGGCGGGCGCGCCCCGGCCGACCACGGACTGTCGCTCGACGACGTCACGTTCAGCTACGGCGACGAGCCGGTGTTGCGCACCGTGACGCTGCACGTGGCTCCGGGCGAGAAGGTCGCGCTGGTCGGCTCGACCGGAGCCGGCAAGACCACGGCGGCCCTGATCGCCGCGGGCATCCTGCGCCCGGCGAGCGGCACGGCGACGGTCGGCGGCGTCCCGGTGACCGACTTGCCCGCGCAGACCGTGGCGATCGTCAGCCAGGAGACACATGTCTTCGCCGGGCCGCTGATCGAGGACCTCCGGCTCGGCCGCCCCGGCGCCACCGAGGCCGAGGTCGAGGCGGCCCTGGACCGGGTCGGCGCGCTGCGCTGGGCCGCGGATCTGCCCGACGGGCTCGCCACGCTCGTCGGCGAGGGCGGCCACGAGTTGACCGCCGCGCAGGCCCAGCAGCTGGCCCTGGCCCGGCTGGTCCTGCTCGACCCGGCCGTGGCGGTGCTGGACGAGGCCACGGCCGAGGCGGGCAGCGCGGGCGCCCGCGACCTGGAACGGGCCGCCGCCGCGGCGCTCGAGGGCCGCACGGCGCTCGTGGTCGCCCACCGGCTCACCCAGGCCGCGTCGGCCGACCGGGTCGTCGTCATGGAGCACGGCGCCATCGTGGAGGACGGCCCGCACGCCGCCCTGATCGCCGCCGGCGGCCGGTACGCCGAACTCTGGGCGGCCTGGTCCGCTAGGGATCTGCAGTTAGGGTAGGCTAACCTGAGTCCGCATCGATGGCGCGCACCAAGCGCGGTCCACATCGGAGGGCGGAACTGATGACGGCTGGGCTCCAGGGGATCGACGACCTGCTCGAGCGGTGGAACAACCACACGCGACCGGCGGAGACCTCGACCGTCGTGGCGGCTTTCCTCGCACAGGCGGCCCGGACACCGGACGCCTTGGCGCTGGTGGCAGGGGAGACCCGGCTGACGTACGCGGAGCTGAGCGGCCGGGTCCACGCCCTGGCCGCGCAGCTGCGGGCGCAAGGCGTCGGCCCGGAGGACGTGGTCGGCGTCGGGATGCCGCGGTCGGCCGAGATGGTGATCGCCGTCCTCGGCATCATGGTCGCCGGCGCCGCCTTCGTCCCCGTCGACCCGGCCTGGCCCGCGCAGCGCCGGTCGCAGGTCCTCGAAGAAGCCGGGGCGTCTCTCGTCCTGGACGATGTTCCGCTCGGATCGGCCTCGGCCGGCATTCCGGACATCGATCCCCGGCGCCTGGCCTACGTGATCTTCACCTCGGGGTCGACCGGCAAGCCCAAGGGCGCGATGATCCGCCACGAGGCCATCCACGAGCGCCTCCGCTGGCAGCGCGACGAGATCCTGCACTTCGGCCCGGGCGACGCGACGCTCTTCAAGGCGCCGCTCTCCTTCGACATCAGCGTCAACGAGATCCTGCTCCCGCTGATCTCCGGCGGCTACGTCGTCGTGGCCGAGCCCGGCGGCGAGCGCGACCCGCAGTACCTGCTCGACCTGATCGCCACCGAGGGTGTGACCTTCGTCTATCTGGTCAGCTCCATGCTGGACGTGCTGCTCCAGCTCGCCCGGGGCACCCACCTGCTCGACGGCCTGCGCCACGTCTGGTGCGGCGGCGAGGTGCTGACGCCCGAGCTGTTCGACCGCTTCCGGGCCCAGCTGACCACGACCCTCTATCACGGGTACGGGCCCGCCGAGGCGACCATCGGCGTCTCCCACGTGATCTACCGTGAATCCGCCGAGCGCATCGCCACGTCGATCGGCCGCCCCAACCCGCACACCCAGCTGTACGTCCTCGACGACCAGCTGAACCCGGTCGGCCCCGGCGTCACGGGCGAGCTCTACGCGGCCGGTTTCCTCCTCGGCCGCGGCTACGTCAACGCGCCCTCGCTGACCGCCGCCCGCTTCGTCGCCAATCCCTTCGGCGCCGGGGAACGGCTCTACCGCACCGGCGACCTGGCCAAGTGGACCGGCGACGGCAGCCTCGAGTTCGTCGGGCGCGCCGACAACCAGGTGAAGATCCGCGGCATGCGCCTGGAGCTCGAGGAGGTCGAGTCCGTGGCGTCGGCCCATCCCGCCGTACGCCAGGCCGTCGTCACCGTCCACGACCGCCATCTGATCGGCTATGCCGTCCTCTCCACTTTCGCCTCGCCGGACGAGTTGCGAGCCTGGTGCGCCGCCCGCCTCCCCGAGTACATGGTCCCCTCGGCGTTCGTGGTCCTCGACGCCTTCCCGCTCACCGCCAACGGCAAGGTCGACCGGCGGGCGCTGCCCGTGCCGGTGCTCGGCCCGGCCCGCTCCCGGGCCCCCGAGACCGAGACCGAGGCGCGGCTCTGCGAGATCTTCGCGTCCGTGCTGGCCCTCGACGCGGTCGGGGCGGAGGACGACTTCTTCGCGCTCGGCGGCGACAGCATCGTGGCGATCGGCGCCGTCCGGGCCGCCCGCCGCGCCGGCTTCACCCTGCGCGCCCGCGATCTCTTCGCCCACCCCACGCCCGCCGCGCTCGCCCTGGTGGTCGGGTCGGTCGTCACGACCGGGACGCCGGAGGTCGCCGCCGCCGGTGCGGTGCCGCCCACCCCGATCCTCACCTGGCTCGACGAGGTCGGCCACGCGCACGACGGCTTCTTCCAGGCGATCACCGTGCCGCTGCCGCCGGACGCCGACGTGCCCGCGATCGTCGACGGGCTGCTCGCGGCGCACGACGTGCTCCGGGCCACGCTGCGCGGTGACGTCCTGACGATCCGGCCGGCGGGCGCGCTGGACGTCCTCCGCACGGGGGAAGACCTCGAAGCAACGGCCGCGCGGCTTTCCCCCGATCAGCTCGTGGCCTTCTCGCACCACGGCGACGAGCTGATCGTTGCCGTGCACCACACGGTCGTGGACGGTGTCTCGCTGCGGGTGCTCGCCGAAGATGTGCGCACCGGCCCCTCGCCCGCGCCCACGTCGTTCCGGCAGTGGGCCACCGCGTTGCGGGCGGCCGACCTCAGCGACGACCTGCCGTTCTGGCGGGCCGCCGCGGCGATGCCGGTCCGGCCGCTGGGCGACCGCGCGCTCGATCCGGCGATCGACACCGTGGCGACCGAGGAGACGCTGACCGTCGAGCTGAGCGCCGAGGTCACCGAGCGGCTGCTCGGCCCGGTCCCGGCGGCGATCCACGGCGGCGTCAACGACGCGCTCGTGGCGGCGCTGGCCCTGGCTGTCTCCCCGGACGAGCCGTTCCTCCTCGAACTGGAGGGCCACGGCCGCGAGGAGGACGTCGCCGACCTCGACCTGTCCCGCACGGTCGGCTGGTTCACCACGCTCTTCCCGGTGCCGCTCGACGTCACCGGTCTCGCCCCGGCCGCCGCGGTCAAGGCGGTCAAGGAGCAGCTGCGCGCGGTGCCGCGCAACGGCATCTCGTACGGCGTCCTGCGCTATCCCCACGGCCACCGCGAGCTGGCCGTGCAGCCGCAGGTGCTCTTCAACTATCTCGGCCGCTTCGACAGCACCGTCGTCGAGCGGCGCGACCCGCGCATGCCCCTGCCCCGGGCGCTCGAAGTCAACGCGGTCACCGTCGACGGCAAGCTCGAAGCCGTCTTCAGCTGGCCCGGCCGCCTGCTCACCCGCGACCGGGTGCGGGCGCTGGCCGACCGCTGGACCGCCCTGCTCACCGGCCTGGCCACCGACCCCGCCGTGGCCGGTCACACCCCCTCGGACTTCCCGCTCGTCGAGCTGTCGCAGGCTGATGTGGACGCGCTCGGCGGCGGGGTGCGGGACGTGCTGCCGCTCACCCCGCTGCAGGCCGGGCTCTACTTCCACGCCACATACGCGCCCGGCGCCGACCCGTACGTGGTCCAGCAGCTCATCCAGCTCGACGGCCCCCTCGACGCCGAGCGCCTGCACCGCGCGGCCGACGCGCTTTTCGGCCGCTACCCTCATCTGGCCGCCGCTTACGCGCCGCTTGGGGACGGCCGGGTCGTCGCGGTCGTCCGGGACGGGGTGCGGGCGCCCTGGCGTCACGTCGTCGGCACCGACGTGGCCGCCGATGAGCGTCACTTCGACCTGTCCCGGCCGCCGGGCATGCGCTTCACCCTGGTCCGGACCGGCGAGCAGCGGCACGTCCTGGTGCAGACCGTGCACCACATCGTCGCCGACGGCTGGTCCGTGCCGCTCGTCCTCAACGACCTCCTTTCCCTGTACGCCGGTCACGTCCTGCCCCCCGCGCCGGCGTACCGGGACTTCCTCGCGCAGCGGGGCGACGGCGACCCGGAAGCGTTCGCGCGCCTGCTCGCCGGCGTGACCGAACCCACCCTGCTCGGTGGCGCCACCGCCGAGGCCGGCTCTGTGAAAACCACAGTGGACGGCACCGTGGTCCGGGACGTCGCCCGCCGGCACGGCGTCACGGTCAGCAACGTGCTCGCCGCCGCGTGGGGCGTGCTCGTCGGCCGGGTCACCGGGCGCAGCGACGTCGTCTTCGGCTCGACGGTGTCGGGGCGCGGCGGCGACCTGCCCGGCATCGACGCCGTCGTCGGCCTGACCATCAACACCGTCCCCGCCCGGGTCCGCTGGTCCGGGGCGGAGACCCTGGCCGACGTGCTGCGCCGGTTCGCCGCGGACCAGCGGGAGGTCGTCGAGCACGAGCAGACCTCGCTCGCCGAGATCCAGCGGCTGGTAGGGCTGCCGGAGCTGTTCGACACGCTCGTGGTCGTCGAGAACTACCCGGCGGCCGCGGCGCCCGCGGACGGGGAGCTGCGAATCAGCGGCATGGACGTGATCGAGGCGCCGCACTATCCGGCGACGCTGATGGTCAAGCCCGGCGACACCGTCGAGATCACCCTGACCCATCGGCTCGCGCCCGACGTCGCCTCGCGGCTGCTTGACCAGTACACGCGCGTGCTGACCTCGGCTGACTCGACTCCTGTCAACGCCGTCAAGCTCCTTTCCGACGAGGAGCGCGCCGACGTCCTGGCGCGAGGCCGGGGTCTCGTGCCGGAAAGATCGGAAACGGTCCTCGACCTCATCGCGGCGGCCGACCCCCACGCCGTCGCGGTCCGGGCCGGGGCGACGACGCTGACCTACGGCTCCCTCGCCGACAGATCGGGCGCGGTGGCGGCTGCTCTGCAGGCGGCAGGAGTGCGGCGTGGTGACGTCGTCGCGGTTGCCACGCGCCGGACCGCCGACCTGCCCGTCGCCCTGCTCGGCGTGCTGCGCGCGGGTGCCGCCTATCTGCCCGTCGATCCCGGCTATCCGGCCGCGCGCATCGAGTTCATGCTCGACGACGCGCAGCCCGTGGCCGTGCTCGTCGACGACGCGAGCAACCGGGCGCTGCCGCCGCACGACTTCCCCGTGGTCCGCCTGCGTTCGGCGCGGGGTGCGGCGCCGACCGTCGAGATCGGACCGCTGGACGCCGCCTCGGTGGTCTACACGTCGGGCTCGACCGGGCGGCCCAAGGCGGTCGTCGGCACGCACGGCGCCCTGGCCAACCGGCTCGCCTGGGCCCGGGACGCCTGGGACGGCGAGGTGCGGGTGGCCAAGAGCTCGATGAGCTTCATCGACGGCACGACCGAGCTGCTGGGCGGGCTGGTCGCCGGGGCCACGGTGGTCATCGCCGACGAGACGGCCGCTGGGGACGGGGCTGCGCTGGCCGCGCTCGTTTCGGAGACCGGGGCCACGCAACTGCTTGCCGTACCCAGTTTGGCGGGGACTCTTGCCGAAACCCTACCCGGGAGATTCGGGCATTTGCGGCGGTGGATCACCAGTGGGGAGGCGCTGGACGGCGGGACTGTTGCCGCGCTGGCGGCCGCTTCGCCCGGGGCGGAGGTCGTCAACTCGTACGGGGCCTCGGAGAACACCGGGGACGTGCTGGCCGGACCGGTCGTGCCGGGGGACATCGTGACTCTGGGCACGGCTGTGCCCGGGGTACGGATTTTGCTGCTCGACGCCGCGTTGGAGCCGGTCGCCCCGGGGGCGGTCGGGGAGATCTACGTCGGCGGGGTGCAACTGGCCCGGGGATACCGGGGGCAGAGTGGCGCCACCGCGGCGCGGTTCGTCGCCGGGGAGAACGGCGAGCGGCTCTACCGTACGGGCGACCTGGGTCGCTGGGTCGGGGACCGGGTCGAGTTCCTGGGGCGCAACGACGACCAGGTCAAGGTCAACGGGCACCGCGTCGAGCTGGCCGAGGTCGAGGCCGGGCTGCTGCGCCGGCTCGGGGTGCGCGAGGCCGTCGCCGTGGCCCGCAACGGCCGCAGCCTGCACGGCTACGTCGTCGCCGAGCCGGGGGAGACCCTCGACCCGCCTTCGCTGCTCGCCACGCTGCGCGAGGAACTGCCCGCCTATCTGGTGCCGGCGACCGTGACCGTGCTCGACGCGCTGCCCCTGCTGCCGAACGGCAAGCGCGACCGCCGCGCCCTGCCCGACCCGGTCACCGCCGTCGCCGAGCCCCCGCGCACGCCGCGCGAGGCGCAGGTGGTGGCCCGCTTCGCCGAGGTGCTCGGCGGCGGGACCGTCGGCGTGCACGACGACTTCTTCGCGCGCGGCGGCGACAGCATCGCCGCCATCCGCCTCGTCAACCTGCTCACGAAGGACGGCCTCACCCTGTCCACCCAGGACATCTTCCGCACCCGGACGGCCGCCGCCGTCGCCGCGACCGCCGACGGGCCGGTCACTGCTTCCTTCCCGAAGGAGGAAGACGAGATCTGGGAACTCTCGCCGCTGCAGCAGGGCGTCTACTACCAGGCCACGTACGCGGACGGCGCCAACACCTACATCGCGCAGAACGTGTTCGACTTCGACCGGCGCCTCGACGTGCCGGCGCTGGAACTTGCCTTCGCCGCACTGCTCGACCGGCACCCGACTCTGCGCGCGGCGTTCGTGGGCGAGCCCCGGCCGCAGCAGCGCATCGCCTCGCGTGTGCCGGCGGTCGTCACAGTCGTCGAGGACGGTGACATCGACGCCGTCACGGCGGCCGACCTTGTGCGGCCGTTCGACCTCACCGATCCGCCGCTCATCCGGCTCACCGTGATCCGCGGCGGCGACGGCACCGACCGGATGCTGCTGACCTGCCACTTCCTGCTGTGGGACGGCTGGTCGCGCGAGCTGGTCCTGCGCGAGCTGTTCTCCCTGTACGACACCCGCGGCGCAACCGGCGTGCTGCCGCTCGACGGCCTGGGCTTCCCCGATTACCTGGCGTGGATCGCCGCGCAGGACAAGGACGCCTCGGCCGCCGCCTGGCGTGCCGCCCTGGACGAGCCGACGATCGTGGTGCCCGAGGCGGCCGGCCGGGAACCGATGGTGTCCGAGCGGATCCTCGCCGCCCTGCCGACCACGGTCACCACGCGGCTCACCGAGCAGGCCCGTCGGGCCGGGGTGACGCTCAACTCGGTGCTGACCGTGGCCCTCGGGCTGGTGCTGGGCCACCGCACCGGCCACGGCGACGTCACCTTCGGCACCACCGTGGCCGGGCGCCCCACCGGCCTGCCCGGCATAGAGAACGTCATCGGCCTGTTCCTCAACACCGTGCCCGCCCGGGTCGCCGCCACGCCCGCCGCGACCATCGCCGACCTGGCCCGCCGGGCGCAGCAGGACCGCATCGACCTGGCCCCGCACGAGTACCTCGGCCTCGGCGACATCCAGCGCGCCGTGGGCGCCACCGCGCTCTTCGACACCCTGTACGTGCTGCAGAACTTCCTCGCCGACGACACGTTCGCCGAGCTCGAGGCGGCGCAGGGCATCGTGGACGTGCAGTACACGGACACGACCCACTACCCGCTGACCTGGGTCCTGACGCCGGGCGCCAACCTGCGCGTCAAGCTCGAGTACCGCCCCGACGTGATCACGGCGGAATCGGCCCGGTCCCTGGTCGACGAGTTCACCGGGGTGCTCCGACTGCTGGCCGAGGGGCTCGACGTGGCCGCCGGGTCGCTGACGCTCGGTTCCTTCCCGCCACTCGCCGGCCGGGCAGTAGACATTCCCGACCTGTCCATCTCCGACATGCTCGCCGCGCAGGCCACTGCTGCGCCGGATCTGACCGCGCTGGTCTTCGGGGACCTGCGTTCGACTTATGCCGAGCTGGACGCGCGGATCAACGCCGTCGCCCGGGGACTGATCGCGCGGGGCGCCGGGCCCGAGAAGATCGTCGCCTTGGCGCTGCCGCGCGGCATCGACATGGTCGTGGCACTGTTCGCCGTCCTGCGCGCCGGGGCCGCGTACCTCCCGCTCGATCTTGATCTGCCGGACGACCGCCGCCGGCTGATGATCGAGGACGCCCGCCCCGTGCTGGTCCTGACCTCGCTGGACGGGATCGCGAGCGACGACACCTCCCCGGTGCGGGTGCCGGTGTCGCTCGACCGGCCCGCCTACGTGATCTACACGTCCGGGTCGACCGGCACGCCCAAGGGCGTCGTCACGCCGTACCGGGGCCTGACGAACATGCAGTTGAACCACCGGGCCGAGATCTTCGACCCGACCGTCGCGCGGGCCCGGGCGGCCGGCGTCGAGCGGCTGCGGATCGCGCACACCGTGAGCTTCTCCTTCGACATGTCGTGGGAGGAGCTGCTGTGGCTCGTCGAGGGCCACGAGGTGCACGTGTGCGACGAGGAGCTGCGGCGCGACGCGACCGCGCTGGTCGCCTACTGCCGCGAGCACGGCATCGACGTGATCAATGTGACGCCGACGTACGCGGGATCGCTCTTCGACGAGGGTCTGCTCGACGGTGCCGCGGCTTCCCTTCCCGGCACGGCTTCCCTTTCCGGCGCAGCGTCTCCTTCCGGCGCGGCTTCTTCCTCCGGCGCGGCTTCTTCTTCCGGCGCGGCTTCTTCTTCCGGCGCGGCTTCTTCTTCCGGCGCGGCTTCTTTCTCCGGCGCGGCTTCTTCTTCCGGCGGGCATCGGATGTGGCTCGTGCTTCTCGGCGGGGAGGCCGTGACCGATGCGGTGTGGTCGCGGCTGAGCGATCCGGCGGGGCCGGCGGGCTACAACCTCTACGGCCCGACCGAGTACACGATCAACACCCTGGGCGCCGGTACGGCCGACAGCCCCACCCCGACCGTCGGCAAGCCCATCTTCAACACCGTGGGCCACGTGCTCGACGAGTGGCTGCGTCCCGTCCCGCCCGGCGTCGTCGGCGAGCTCTACATCGCGGGCGCCGGACTGGCCCGGGGCTATCTCGACCGTCCCGGGCTCACCGCGTCCCGCTTCGTGGCCGGTCCGGACGGGTCTCGCCTCTATCGCACCGGCGACCTCGTGCGCGAGCGCGCCGACGGCAACCTGGACTTCCTCGGCCGCAGCGACGACCAGGTGAAGATCCGCGGCTACCGGATCGAGCTGGGCGAGGTCGAGTCCGCGGTCGCCGCCGTTCCCGGTGTGCGGCAGGCCGCCGTCCTGGCCCGGGACGGGAAGCTGCACGCGTACGTGGTCGGATCCGTGGACCCGGCGGAGGTGCGTTCCGCGTTGCTGGAGCGGCTGCCGTCGTACATGGTGCCCTCGCTCTATGCCCTTGTCCCCGCCCTGCCGCTCACCGTCAACGGCAAGCTCGACGTCAAGGCGCTGCCCGAGGCCACCCCGATCCTGGGCGTGGTGCGCGCCCCGCGCGACGAGCGCGAACAGGTGCTCGCCGGCATCTACACGGCCGTGCTTGGCCTGGACGAGGTCAGCATCGACGACGACTTCTTCGCCATCGGCGGTGACAGCATCTCGTCGATCGCCGTGGCCGGCCGCGCCCGCAAGGCCGGCCTGCAGGTCACCCCGCGCGACGTCTTCCGCCGCCGCAGTGTGCAGGCCCTCGCCGCCGCCCTGCCCGCCGCCGCGGTGACGGCCACTGCGGACGACGGCCGCGGTGACATCGCGCTCACCCCCATGCTGGCCGAGACCGTACGGTCGGCGACGCCGCTGGGCCACTTCTACCAGTCGATGGCCTGGCACACGCCGGCGTCGCTGACCCGCGCCGCGCTGGAGGACGTCCTGCAGGCGCTGCTGGACCGGCACGATCTGTTGCGGGCGTCGTTCGACGGCACGCTGCACGTTCCCGCCGCCGGTCTGCGCGCGTCCGGGCTGCTCGTGGAGGGCCCGCTGGACGAGGAAGCCCTGGTCGCCCGGCTCGACCCCGCCGCCGGCGTCATGCTCCAGGCCGGGTGGGACGGGCGGCGGCTGCTGCTCGTCATCCATCACCTGGTCATCGACGGGGTGTCGTGGCGGATCATCACCGACGACCTGCGCCGGGCCGCCGCCGGGCAGCCGCTGGACGAGGTCGGCACGTCGTTCCGGACCTTCGCCGCGGCGCAGCCGTCGTACGACTCCCAGCTCGGCTTCTGGGAGAACGTGCTCTCCGGCCCGCGCGCCCTTCTGGCCGGCCGTCCGGCGGACCCCGAGGTGGACACGGCGGCGACTGTCCGGTCGATCACTGTGTCGCTGCCCGCGTCGCCGCTGCTCGACATGCTGCCCGCGAGCTTCTTCGGCGGCGCCAACGACGTGCTGCTCACCGGGCTCGCCGTGGCGGTCAACCGGTGGCGGGGCTCGGACGCGCCGGTGCTGGTGTCGCTCGAAGGGCACGGGCGAAACGGGGACCACGACCTGTCGCGTACGGTCGGGTGGTTCACCGCGATCCACCCGGTCCGGCTCGAACCGGGCAGCACCACCGACCTCGTGGCGGCCGTGCGCTCGGTCAAGGAGCAGCTCCGGGCCGTGCCCGCCGACGGGCTCGGCTACGGGTCGCTGCGCTGGCTGCACGGCCACGACTTCGGCCCGGCGCCCGAGATCCTCTTCAACTATCTGGGCCGCTTCGGCGCGGACGACGGCGGCGACTGGTCGCAGGCGGCGCCGCTCCGCGAAGGGGTCGACCCGGCCAACCCGGCCATGCCGCTGGAGATCAACGCCCACGTGACGGACGGCACCTTCGAGGCGACCCTGTCCTGGCCCTCCGGTCTGCTGGCCGAGGATCGGGTCGTCGCGCTGGCCGAGCAGTGGACCACGGTCCTGCGCGAGCTGGCGGGCACCGACGTCAGCGGGCACACGCCGTCGGACTTCCCGCTGGTGGCGCTCACCCAGGAGGACGTCGACGCCTTCGCGGACGCCGCGGACGTGCTGCCACTGCTGCCGCTGCAGGAGGGCATGTACTTCCACGCCGTCACGTCCGATGTGGACACGTACGCGGTGCAGCAGATCGCCTCCCTGACCGGCCCGGTGGACCCCGACCGCCTGCGCGCCGCCGTCGAAGCCGTGGTGCGCCGCCACGACGCGCTGCGGGCGTCCTTCCGTGAGACCCGCGACGGCCGCATCGTGCAGGTCATCACCCGGGACGTCGCCGTGCCGTGGCGTGTCTCCTCCGAGGCCGTTGCCACTGTCGCCGCCGAGGAACTCGCGCGGCCGTTCGACCTCGCCGCCCCGCCGCTGCTGCGCTACGCGCTGGTGTCACTGAGCCCCACGGAACACCGCCTCATCGAGACGATGCACCACATCCTCGCGGACGGCTGGTCGTACCCGCTGGTCTTCTCCGACATCGTCGCCGCCTACCACGGCCGCGCCCTCCCGCCGCCGGTCGCCACCTTCCGCGACCACGTCGAGTCCGTCGTCACCCGCGCCTCCACCCTCGACGCCTGGGCCGAAGCGCTCACCGGCATCGAGCCCACCGCGCTGCACCCCGAGATCACCACCGTGTCGCACCACGAGAGCGCCTTCGCGTACGTGGACCGCACGGCCGGCCTGACCGCCGCCGCCCGCACCCACGGCATCACCGTGAGCACCCTCATCCACGGCGCCTGGGGCCTGGTCCTCGGCCGCCTGCTCGGCCGCGACCGCGTCGTCTTCGGCTCCACGGTCTCCGGCCGCGGCGGCTCGCTGCCCGGCGTCGAGTCCATCGTCGGCCTGCTCATCAACACCGTCCCCGTCCCGATGTCCTGGCGCCCGGACGAACCCGTCCACGCCGTCCTGCGCCGCCTCCAGGACCAGCAGACCGACGTCCTCGACGTCCAGCAGGCCGGACTGGCCGAACTCACCCGCCTCGCCGGCGCCCGCGACCTCTTCGACACCATGGTCGTCGTCGAGAACTTCCCACCCGTCTCCGCCGACAGCGCCGACGGCCTGGGCGTCACCGGTTTCACCGGCACCGACTCCCCGCACTACCCGGTGTCGCTGGTCGCCTTCCCCGGCGACCGCCTGGCCCTCGAAATCAAGTACGACGTGGCGGTGGGCGCCGCGGCCGCCGAGCGCCTGGTGGCTCAGGTCGCCCTCGTCCTCGACCAGCTGATCGACGACCTGTCCCGCCCGGTGGCGAGCCTGTCCCTCGGCCGCGCTGCTGCTGTCGGGCCGGCGGCCCGTGGCGCTTCGGCCGGTGGCGCGGTTCCCGCTGGCGCGTCTCGTGATGGTGCGGTTCTTGGTGGCGCGTCCGGTGACGGAGTGGTCGTCGGCGGGTCATCTCCGCAGGCCGTGGGGGCCGACAGCACGTACCTGGGAACGGCGGAGTTTTCCACAGACGCGGGTTCTCCACAGCGGGCCGCGCAGCAGGCCGCCTCCTTGCACGACAATGACGAGCGGGGGCTCCCCCAGGGAGGGCGGGCTCGCGCGGGTGACGCCGAAATCGCGCCCGCGTCCGCCGACGGGCTCCCGGGCGCAGCCAACCTTCCGGCCGTCGAGCGCCCCGACGCACCGAACCTCTCGACCGTCGGGCTCCCCGAATCAGCGCCCGCTCCCACCCTCGACATCGCGCTCACCAACCCGGACGCCATCGCCGTCGGGGAGCTCACCTACGCCGAGCTCGAAGCCCGCGCCAACCAGCTCGCCCACGAGCTCGTCGCCCGCGGCGTCCGCCCCGAGTCCCGGGTCGCGGTCCGGCTTCCGCGCGGCACCGATCTCGTCGTCGCCCTGCTCGCCGTCGTCAAGGCCGGCGGCTGCTACGTCCCGATCGACAGCGCCGCCCCGGCCGCCCGGCAGGACTACATTCTCCAAGACGCGAAGCCGGTCGTCCTCGTCGGCGAGGGCGGGATCGCGCCCACCGCCCCCCACCAGCCCACGACCCGGCCCACGACCGGAGCCACGGCCGGCAACGCCGCGTACGTCATCTACACCTCAGGGTCCACCGGCAAGCCCAAGGGCGTCGTCGTCACCCACCGCAACGTCCGGGAGCTGTTCGCGGCCGCCGCGGAGCTGTTCGACTTCGGGGCGGACGACGTGTGGACGATGTTCCACTCGTACGCGTTCGACTTCTCGGTCTGGGAGCTCTGGGGCCCGCTGCTGCACGGCGGCCGCCTCGTGCTCGTCCCCAACGACGTCGCCCGCGACCCGCAGCGCTTCCTGTCCCTGCTCAACGACGAGCGCGTCACCGTGCTCAACCAGACCCCGTCGGCGTTCTACCCGCTCCTCGAAGCCGGCGTCGCGGGCAACGAGACGCTGAGATACGTCGTCTTCGGCGGCGAGGCCCTCGATCTCGGTCGCCTGACCGGCTGGTTCGGGCGCGACCCCCGGGCCCGGCTCGTCAACATGTACGGGATCACCGAGACCACGGTCCACGTCTCCTTCCGCGAGATCACCGGCGACGACCTGGCCCGGCCGAGTGTCATCGGGGCGGCGCTGCCGGGGCTGACCGTCCACGTGCTCGACGCCTATCTGCAGCCCGTTCCCGAGGGCGTCACCGGCGAGATGTACGTCGACGGCGCCCAGCTGGCCCGCGGCTACCTCGACCGCCCGGGGCTGACGGCGAGCCGGTTCGTCGCGAACCCGTTCGGGCCCGGCCGGCTCTACCGTTCCGGCGACCTGGCCCGCTGGGAGGACGGCGAGCTGGTCTACCTGGGCCGGGGTGACCACCAGGTGAAGGTCCGCGGCTACCGGATCGAGCTCGGCGAGATCGAGTCCGCCCTGCTCGCCCTGCCCGGGGTGGCCAACACCGCGGTGCTCGTGCGGGACGGCAAGCTCGTCGCCTATCTGGTCGCCCGCACGGGCAGCCGCCCCGACGTGGACGCGGTCCGCGCGCACCTGGCGACGGTCCTGCCCGGCTACATGGTTCCGGCCGCGTTCGTCACGCTCGACGCGCTGCCGCTGACCGTGAACGGCAAGCTCGACCGCGACGCCCTCCCGGCGCCGTCCCGCCAGGTCGCGCCGGAGACACCGACCTCGGAGAACGCGGAGACGCAGAAGATTCAGGAGCTGTTCGCCGACGTGCTCGGTCTCGACGCGGTCCCGGCCGACGGCGACTTCTTCACCCTCGGCGGCGACAGCATCGTTGCGATCCAGCTGGTCAACCGGGCCAAGCGCAGCGGCCTCAAGCTCAGCCCGCGCGACGTGTTCCTCAAGCGCACGCCCGCGGCGCTGACCGGCACCACGAACGAGACGCCGGTCAAAAGCAGTGACGGCGTCGGCGAGATCGCGCTGCTGCCGATCGTGCACCGGCTGGCCGAGCTGGGCGGCGGCATCAACCGCCTGCACCAGGCCGACCTCATCCGCGTCCCGGCCGATGCGACGCCGGAGCGGCTGCAGGCGGCGCTCGACAAGCTCGTCGCCCACCACGACGCACTGCGCCTGAAGCTGAGCCGTCCCGCCCCGATGCTCTGGTCCCAGGAGGTCACCGCCGGCGGCCGAGTCGAACTGCGCCACGGCGACGACCTCAAGCGCGAGGCCGAGGCCGCGGTGGCCCGGCTGGATCCCGAGGCGGGACGCGTCCTGGAAGCGGTCTACTTCCCGGCCGGCAGCAAGCTGCTCCTGGTCGCCCATCACCTCGTCGTCGACGGCGTCTCGTGGCACATCCTCATCGAGGACCTGCGCAGCGCGTACGAAGGCCACTCCCTCGATCCGGTCGCCACGAGCCTGCGTACCTTCGCCCGTGATCTCACCGAGGAAGCCGGCAGCGCCGCCCGCCTCGCCGAGTTCCCGCAGTGGCAGCGGGCGCTCGCCCCGGGCGGCGAGCTCGACCCCACGGCCGTCACCTTCGGGCTCACGGTGGGGCAGACCCGCGACCACGAGATCCGGGTGCCGGCCGAGCTCACCGGCGACGTCCAGGCCACGCTGCTGACGGCCCTGCACAAGGCGATCAACACCTGGCGGGGTACGGACGGCGACCTCACCGTCGACCTCGAACGCCACGGCCGCGAGCCCGTCGCCGGCGCGGACCTCTCCCGTACGGTCGGCTGGTTCACGTCGATCGCGCCGGTGCGGCTGCCGGAAAAGCCCGAAGGCGACGGGCTCGGCTACGGCTTGCTCAGGTACGTGAACCCGCGCAGCGCGGCCGCCCTCGCCCGGCTCGGCCCACCGCAGGTGCTGTTCAACTACTTGGGCCGGTTCACCGACGAGGACGGCGACTGGTCGAGCGACCCCGCCGACATCCGCGTCCGCCCGGACGACGACCTCGGCACCCCGTACCTCCTCGAAGTGAACGTCGCCCTGCGCGGCGGGGAGCTGCACGCCGTGCTCACCTATGCGGACGAGGGTCTCGGCCTCGACGCCACGCGGGCGATCGCCGACGCGTGGGCCGCCGAGCTGGCCCCGGCCGCCGAGCGCGTGCTGCCGATGTCGCCGCTGCAGGAGGGGCTCTACTTCCAGGCGAAGCTCGCGGGCGACGCCGACGTCTACATCGCCCAGAACGCGTTCGACTTCGACCACCGCATCGACGCCGCCGCGCTGGAGCGGGCGTTCGCCGAGGTGCTCGCCGCGCATCCCGCGGCCCGGCTCGGCTTCACCGACGACGGCGCCGTCCTGCGGCGTGAAGTGCCCGTGACGGTGACCGTGCAGGACGACCACGAGGGCGCCGTCCACGAGGACCGGATCCGGCCCTTCGACCTGACGGACCCGCCGCTCGCCCGGCTCACCGTGCTGCGGCGGCCCGACGGGCGCGACCGGCTGCTGTTCACCTATCACCTGCTGCTCTGGGACGGATGGTCGCGCGAGCTCGTGCTGCGGGACCTCTTCGGCGCGTACGCGGGAAGAGCCGTACCGCAGCGCACCGCGAGCTTCACCGACTATCTGGACTGGATCGCCCGCCAGGACCGGGCCGCCTCCGAGGCCGCGTGGGCCGGGCACCTGTCCGGGGCCGGACCCACCATCCTCTACCCGGCCGCCGCGGGCACGCAGCCGGTGCTCGCCGAGAGCCTCGCCGTGCAGTTCACCGAGGAGCAGACCGCACACCTCAACGAGCAGGCGCGCGCCGCCGGCGTGACGCTCAACGCGGTGCTCAGCACGGCGCTCGGGCTGGTGCTCGGGCACGCGTCCGGGCGCGCCGAGGCGGTCTTCGGCACCACCGTGGCCGGGCGCCCCACCGAGCTCGACGGCATCGAGGACGTCGTCGGCGTGTTCCTCAACACCGTGCCGCAGCGCGTCACCTTCCGCGCGGCCGAGCCGCTGGGCGAGGTGCTGCGGCGGGTCCAGGCCGAGCGGGTCGAGCTCATGCCCCACGAGTACGCGGGCCTGGGCGACATCCAGCGCGCGGCCGGCCACGAGCAGTTGTTCGACAGCCTGTACGTGCTCCAGAACTTCCTCGACGACGACACGTTCGACGACCTCGAGGCCGAGCACGGGATCGTGGGCGTGACGGCGCTGGACGCGACGCACTACCCGCTGACCTGGGTCGCGACGCCCGGCCGGGCCCTGCGCGTCCGCCTTGAGTACCGGCCCGACGTCGTGCCCGTTGCCGAGGCGCAGTCCCTTCTGGACCGGCTCGCCGCCGTTTTGGCCACCTTCGACGCGACGGCGGCAGCCGGCTCGGTCCGGCTCGCCGGAGAAAAGCCGCTCGCCGGCGTGGTCGCTGACATTCCGGACATCACCATCGCCGAGATGCTCGCGCTGCAGGCGGCGAAGACCCCGACCGCCGCGGCGCTCACCCACGACGGGACCACGATCAGCTACGCCGAGCTGGACGGCCGGGTCAGTGCCGTCGCCCGGGGACTGCGGACCCTCGGCGCCGGGCCTGAGCAGATCGTCGGGCTGGCGCTGCCCCGCGGGATCGACATGGTCGTCGCGCTGTTCGCCGTGCTGCGCGCCGGGGCCGCGTACCTCCCGCTGGATCTTGATCTGCCCGCGGACCGGCGGCAGACCATGATCGACGACGCCCGCCCCGTCGCGGTGCTCGACTCGCTCGCCGGGCTCTACCGCGAGGTGGGGGAGCCGTGGCTCGACGATTTCGCGCCCGGCACGCCGGGACGGCTCGACCGCCCGGCGTACGTGATCTACACCTCCGGCTCGACCGGCCGCCCCAAGGGCGTCGTCACGCCGTACCGGGGCCTGACGAACATGCAGCTCAACCATCGCGCGGCGATCTTCGGCCCGACGATCGAGGCGGCCGGCGGACGCGTGCTGACCATCGCGCACACGGTGAGCTTCTCCTTCGACATGTCGTGGGAGGAGCTGCTCTGGCTGGTCGAGGGCCACCACGTGCACGTCGCCGACGAGGAGCTGCGGCGCGACGGGCGGGCGCTGGTCGCCTACTGCGCCGAGCACCGGGTCGACGTGGTCAACCTCACGCCCACGTACGCGCAAGCCCTGCTCGACGAGGGCCTCCTGGCCGGCGCCCACCGGCCGTGCCTCGTGCTGCTCGGCGGCGAGGCGGTCTCCGACAAGCTCTGGGCCACCCTGCGCGACACGGACGGCGTGGCCGGCTACAACCTCTACGGCCCGACCGAATACACGATCAACACCCTGGGCGGAGGTACGGCCGACAGCCCCACCGCCACGGTCGGCGTCCCCATCTTCAACACCGTCGGCCACATCCTCGACGGCTGGCTGCGTCCCGTCCCCCCGGGCGTCGCGGGCGAGCTCTACATCGCCGGCGCCGGCCTGGCCCGGGGCTATCTCGACCGTCCCGGGCTCACCGCGTCCCGCTTCGTGGCCGGCCCGGACGGGTCTCGCCTCTATCGCACCGGCGACCTCGTGCGGCTGCGCCCCGACGGCAACCTCGACTTCCTCGGCCGCACCGACGACCAGGTCAAGATCCGCGGCTACCGGATCGAGCTGGGCGAGGTCGAGTCCGCGGTCGCCGCCGTGCCGGGCGTACGCCAGGCCGCCGTGCTCGCCCGCGACGGCGCGTTGGCCGCCTATCTCGTGGGCACGGCTTCCCCCGCCGAGGTCCGCGCGTTCGTGGGGGACCGGCTGCCGTCCTACATGGTCCCGGCGCTGTACGCCGTCGTCCCCTCGTTGCCGCTGACCGTCAACGGCAAGCTGGACACCGCCGCTCTGCCCGCCCCGGCGCCCGTGGCATCGACCTCCCGGCCGCCGGCCAACGATCGTGAGGCTGCGCTGGCGGCCCTCTTCGCCGAGGTGCTGGACTTGCCGTCGTTCGGCGTGGAGGACGACTTCTTCGCGGCGGGCGGGCACTCGCTGATCGCCCTGCGACTGATCGGCCGGGTGCGGGCCTCCCTCGGGGTCGACCTGTCGCTGCGGGCGCTGTTCGACGCGCGGAGTCCGGCTCGGCTCGCCACGGTTTCCGGGCAATCCGCGCGAGTCGCCTTGGCGTCCGTGGCCCGGCCGGATGAGATCCCGTTGTCGCCGGCGCAGGAACGGTTGTGGCTGCTCGACCAGCTCGATCCGGGCTCGACCGCGTACCACTACCCCCTGGTGATCCGCCTCGCCGGGCGGCTCGACCCGGGCGTGCTGTCCGTGGCGCTGGCCGATGTCGTGAAGCGGCACGAGGTGTTGCGTACGGTGGTCTCGGGCTCGTCCCAGCGCATCCTGCCCGCGCCCGCGTCCCTTCCGCTGGACCTGCCCTTGTGGGCGCCGTTCGACCTCACCCGGGACCTGCCCGTCCGGGCGGCCGTCGCGTTCGACGGGCCGGCGACCACGCTGACGCTGATGCTGCACCACATCGCCATGGACGAGTGGTCCGACGGGCCGTTGTTGCGCGACCTGAGCACCGCCTACACGGCCCGCCTGGCCGGCGCCGAGCCTTCGTGGGAACCGCTACCCGTCCAGTACGCCGACTACGTCCTGTCCCTGCCGCCGGCCGACGACTCCTACTGGGCGTCGGCCCTCCGCGACCTGCCCGCCGAGATCTCCCTTCCCGCGTCGGCGTCGCGCGGGGCGGAGCGCGGTCCGGCCGGTCTCGCGGTCGCCACTCTCCCGGGCGATCTCGTCTCCCGGCTCCGCGACATCGGCCGCGCCGCCTCGGCCAGCCTGTTCATCACGCTGCACACCGCGGTCGCCACGCTGCTGCACCGCCACGGCGCCGGCACCGACATCCCGATCGGCACCCCGACGTCCGGCCGCGGCGACGCGGCGCTCGACGACCTCGTCGGCTTCTTCGTCAACACGGTCGTCCTGCGCGCCGACCTGTCCGGCGATCCGGCCTTCGGCGAGCTGCTGGCCCGCGTACGCGATGCCGACCTCGCCGCGTTCGACCACGCCGACGTGCCGTTCCAGCGGGTGGTCGAGCTGGTCAACCCGCAGCGGGCCGCCGGGCGCAACCCGCTCTTCCAGGTCATGATCGGCTACTTCCCGCGCCCGTCGACCGGCGGCACGCTGCTGGGCCTGCCCGTGCTGGACGCCCCGCCGGTCGCGGCCGACCCGAAGGTCGACCTCAACATCACCTTCGTCGACGGCGGCCCCGCGGGGGTCGAGGTCCTCCTCGAGTACGACCGGTCGCGCTTCACCGCGTCCACCGCCGACGCTCTCCTGGACCGGCTCGGCGTCCTGCTGGAAGGCATCGCGGCCGAACCGTCCGCGCCGCTCTCCGCCCTGCCGGTCCTCTCCGCCGCCGACACGGCCGCCTTGTCCGCCTGGCAGTCCGTCCCGCCCGCCTCCTCGCCATCTTCGGCCGGCGGATCATTGATCTGCGGCTCCACGGTGCTGTCCGCTCCTGAACTCGCCGCGGCCGCAGACTCCGTGGCGGCCGCGCTGGCCGCCCGCGGGGTGGGCCCGGACGACATCGTCGGCATCCACCTGCCACGCTCGGCGGACCTGGTCGTGGCCGTACTCGGCGTGCTGCGCGCCGGGGCCGCGTACCTTCCGCTGGATCCGGCCTTCCCCCAGGCGCGCCGCGACTACATGATCGACGACGCCCGGCCCGCCGTGATCATTGATGCCGACTTCCTGGCTCCCGTGCAGCCCGCCCCCTTCGCCGCTTCTTCGCCATCGCCCTCGTCGGCCGCCTACGTGCTCTACACCTCCGGCTCGACCGGCCGCCCCAAGGGCGTGGTCGTCACCCATGGCAACCTGTCCTCCTTCCTGGACGCGCTTCCCCTCACACCGGGCGAACGTCTGCTGGCCGTCACCACGCTGTCCTTCGACATCTCGGTCCTGGAGATCCTCGGCACGCTGCGCGCCGGCGGCACGGTCGTCCTCGCGACCTCGTCCGAGGTGCGGGACCCGCGGCTGCTGGCGGACCTGATCACCGTGCACGGCATCACCGCGATGCAGGCCACACCTTCGCTCTGGGCAGCGCTCCTGGAGTCGTCCGACGTGGACCTCGCCGGCGTCCGCGCCCTGGTCGGCGGCGAAGCGTTGCCGCGGTCCCTCGCCGCCGCGCTGGCCGGCCGCGCCGGCTCGGTGGTGAACCTCTACGGCCCGACCGAGGTCACCGTCTGGGCGACCGCATCTCCCGTGGGCCCCGGCTGGCACGGCTCGATCGGCCGCCCGCTGCCCGGCGTCACCGCACTGGTGCTCGACTCGGCGCTGCAGCCGGTGCCCCCGGGCGTCCCGGGCGAGCTCTACCTCGGCGGCCCCCAGGTCACCCGCGGCTACCACGGCCGGCCGTCGCTGACCGCTTCGCGATTCGTCGCTTCCGATGGCGGACGGATCTACCGCACAGGTGATGTGGCTCGCTGGCTCCCCACGGGCGAGCTGGAGTACCTCGGCCGCACCGACCACCAGGTCAAGGTCCGGGGCTTCCGCATCGAGCTCGAGGAGATCGAGTCCGTCGCCCTGGCCTGCCCCGGCATCACCCGGGCCGTCGTCGTGGCTCGCGGGGACCAGCTGGTGGCCTTCGTGACCGGGAACCCGGAGGGCTTGCGGGAGGCTTTCGGGGCTGCCCTGCCCCCGTACATGGTCCCGTCGGTCATCGTCGCCCTGGACGCCCTGCCCCTCACCCCGAACGGCAAGGTCGACCGCGACGCCCTCCCGTCGGTCGCCGCCCCGGTGTCAGCGGCCGCCGCTCCGCGCTCCCGCCTGGAAGCCGCGGTGGCCGCCCTCGTGGCAGGCTTGCTGGACGTCCCCACGATCGGCGTCGACGACGACTTCTTCACGCTGGGCGCCCACTCACTGCTGCTCGTCCGGCTGGCCACGGCACTGCGCACCCGATTCGGCACGGACATCCCGGTGGCGCGCCTCTTCACCGCCCCGACCGTTGCCGGCGTGGCCCGCCTGCTCAGCGGCCCCTTCGAGGGCCCGGACGCGCTGGCTCCGGTGCTGCCGCTGACTTCCGGGCGTACGGGGGAGCCGCTCTTCTGCCTCGCCCCCGCCAGCGGCCTGGCCTGGCAATTCGCGGGCCTGGCCCGGTACGTCTCCGCGCCGCTGATCGGCCTGCAGTCCCCCCTGCTCTCCGGCGGTGCGCTGCCGGACACCATGACCGACCTGGCCGCCACGCACGCTTCCGCCGTGGAAGCCGCCCAGCCCGTGGGCCCGATCCACCTGCTCGGCTGGTCCTTCGGCGGCGCCCTCGCCCTGTGCGTGGCGGCTGACCTGCGCGCCCGCGGCCGCACCGTCGCCTTCGTCGGCATGCTCGACGCCCGCCGCACCGTCTCCACCGCGCCGTCCACGGTGGCCGGCCTCCTCACCGAAATGGGCTACGAAGTGCCGGCTCGGGATCTGTCCATGGCCGAGGCGGTCGCCTTCGTCCGCTCAGCCGGCGGCACCGTCGCCGCCCTGACCGACGCCCAGATCGCCCTGATCCTCGACAGCTACCTGGCCAGCGACCGCCTCATGGCAACGGCGTCCTACCCCTCGTACGACGGCCCAGTGTTCTTCGTGGAGGCAACGGTGCCGGAGCAGGGCTTCGAAGGCCCGGCCGCCCCCGCCTGGGCTCCGCTCGTGGCTGGCCAAGACGTTATCCATCTTCCGGTGCGGCACTCGGAACTCCTTGATTCCCAAGCCGTGAGCGCCTGGGGGCCCATTTTGTCGCACCGGCTCGGAGGCGGGACCGGCAACTAAGTCCTGCTATGTGGCCGTCGCTCACCGGGGGCGAGAGTGACCCGCTGTGGCGGCGGCACACACAGCCGTTGCCATTGTGAACTCGGCCAGGGCGTCACACACCGGGCGTCCCCAGCGTGCGGCGTCGATACGTTTGCTGCTGTTCGCGAGATCGACCACGCCGCGAATCATGAGAAATCCTGTGTGCGGCGCGGCACGAGCCACGGCTGCCGCCGCTCCGGCGCCTTCCATTTCGACCCCCAAGGCGTCGGTGGCCGTGGCGCCGAGCCGGGAGATCGCTTCGGGAGAAGCGATGACTTTGTCCCCGGACATGACACGGCCGAAGCGAACCCGGGGGAAGGCGCCGGCCGGCCGGCTCGCCATACGCTCGGCGGTCGCGCGCGCTGCGTCCAGAAGAGTGATATTTGCGGGAAAGCTCCGCCAGCGATACTCCGTGCTCGAATCGCTCAGCCGTTGGTACTCGTAGTCGACGACGCTGTCGGCAACGACAAGGTCGCCGAGACCGACTCCGCTCCGCTCGAAACCCCCGGCTACGCCGGTCAACAGCAGCCAGCGAGGGCGATGCCGGTGCAGCAATTCGACGGTGGCGATAGCGCCCTCCACGCGACCGACGTCTCGCAACAGGGCTACGGCGACATCGAGCTCCATGACCTCGCTCGTGCCGGCGAGTTGCGCCCGGTACCGGCGCGGTCCTTCGCCAGGGTCCTCGCCGGGTGTCGAAAAGCCCGGCAGCGCGAGCAGTGCCCGCCACTCCTGCTCCTGCGCGGCCAAAACCACCACATCGCAACTTGCACCCCCTGACACGAGCGGTCACACCCCGGTTCCCGTGTCGAATGCGTCCACAGCGATGTCCGTGCCGATCAGGCTGGCTTGGTAATACAAGGCGCGGGCGACGCTCGCGTTGTGCGCGGTGATCCAAACGCTCTCACCAGAGCTGTCTTTCGTCCAGATGATGAAGTCGTCGTCACAGACCAGGAAGGTCATCGATTCCGTACCGTCGTACCAGCGCAGATCGAGCTTGGACTTCCCCGGCGCCATGGCTGTGTGCAGGCCGCGCAGGTTTTCTCTGACCCGGACGTCAAGTCCGTCCTGGCGATGATCCTCGACCTCTTGCAGCATCGCCGGCCGCGAGGCGACGCAGATCAGGCGGGGGACGGT
Source organism: Symbioplanes lichenis (assembly GCF_030709675.1). Lineage (GTDB taxonomy): Bacteria > Actinomycetota > Actinomycetes > Mycobacteriales > Micromonosporaceae > Actinoplanes > Actinoplanes lichenis. Next base: position 157,486 of record NZ_JAUZQD010000016.1, on the reverse strand, counting down.
GCCACTTGCGCTGTAATGCGCCATCTGCGCGTAAAGATCGAACTGCACTGACTCATATTCGTATGGAGGCGTCGACCTGTCGTACGGTCTGCACCCAACGAGAAGGATAGGCGTCTTCGCGACGAGCGCCACATGGCGTCGCGCGCCGCGCAACAGAGCCGTTCCGCGTTCGAACAAAGCCGGCTTCCCGCGGGCCTGGAACGGAGACATCGGCTTGAGCCAACCTTTTCCCGGGCCCATGAGTTCAAGGTTCGCCAGCCAACGGTCAACTTCCTCCTCGGCATGCACCATGGAGGTCTGATCCATCTGCACATAGGTGATGCCGTGGAGATCCGACGCAGTCTTGGGCCTTCCCGTGCGACAGATGATCACTCGTCCTTCGCCCAGCGCGCCGGTGAAAAGACCCCACTCGGCCAGCACGTTGTCCCGCGGCTGCGACGTCTGGTCGCTGCGGTACCACACTTGGTCATCCTCGCCGAAGATGAAGATGGCGGCGTCCACTCGCTGTACCACGCTCTGCAGAGCCTGCAGCGTGTAGGACCCTGGCGGGAAGACGCCTGGGTCCTGCCAGCGGAGTGGTTCATGACCGGCGTTCTCGACCCAGAGTGCGATCTTTCGCATGAGCGAAGACGATTCGCTCGAGCTGCCGATGAAAATGCGCATCGTGCTCCTGTCCAAGGGCGAAACGGCCCGGACACTGTAACGGCGGCCGACGAAAGTTGTACATCATGCGTTGATTCCACTGCTTCGTACGGATGAATCTTGCGTTCCTGCTCCGTTGCCGTCGTAGGGGCAAGGCGCTGTGATCACGGCTCAAGCCGGTGGGATGGATGGGCAGGCAGGACGGGTGAACCGTTCGGGGCGGGGGTTCGTGTGGGAGGCGTACCGCTCACATAGCCGATGAAAGAGGCACACCCATGCGAACGCTGACCATCTCCGCAATTGCCGTGGCCGGCACGCTGCTTCTCACGGCGTGCGGCGGTGAGGCGGCGCCGCGGAAGAGCGTGGCTGAGGTGCCCGCGCAGGGTGGGAGTGGCGGTGGGGCGGGGGAGCTCAACACCACCATCGGCACGGCGAAGACGTCGAAGGCTCAGGCCGGGACCGGGGACTGGGCGGCTCCGAACGGGGGGAATCTGCGGGCGGTCGATGTGGAGAAGGCGGACAACTGGGTGCAGTTGACTGCTGCGAGGGCGGGGGCGCTGGATCCCGTACTCGTGAATGGGGCCGGCCTGACGCTTTATCGCTTCGATCAGGACAGCGCCGACCCGCCGCGGGCCACGTGCGACGGGGAGTGCGCGACGACGTGGCCGCCGGTGACTGTGGAGGCGGACGGGAAGATTTTCATTGCCGGGGTGGCCGAGGACAAGGTCGGTGTGGTCAAGCGGGAGGACGGGCGGCTGCAGGTGACCGTCGGGGGGTGGCCGGTTTATCGGTTCGCGCAGGACACCGAGGCGGGGGACACCAAGGGGCAGGGTGTGAAGGGCACCTGGTTCGGCGTGACTCCGACGGGCGGCAAGGCGGGAGGGGCCGAGGAAGCGCCGCAGCAAAGCCAGGGCCAGGGGGAGAGCGAGCCCGCCAAGCGGGTCGTGCTGTTCGGTGGGCGGAACTTCAACGTCTTCGACGACGCCGCCAGTTCGCAGGTCGTCGAGGCGAGCGGCGCGCCCGACGGGGGCTGCGTCAATGCGATCGACGCGCGGACCGCTTCCAGCATCGCCTTCGACGGGGAGGTCAAGGTCTGGAGCGGCCCGGACTGCACCGGCGAGTCGAAGGTGCTCGGCGCGGTCGACGCCGAGTTCGTCGGGGGCATCGCGGATCTGCGGGACATCGGCTTCGACAACAAGATCGCGTCACTGAAGATCTGATCCTGGGCCGGATGGCCGGTCGCCTCCTTCCCCGAGGGGCGACCGGCCATCCCCGTGTCACGAGGACTGGTTCGACAGGTCCGCGACGGCCGTGGCGGGGTCGCCGTCCGTGGCGTTCTTCAAGGCCGGGAGCAGGACGTCGAGCGCGTACAGCAGGGCGTTGGGTCCGCTGTAGGCCAGCGCGCCGGACAGCGGGGTCTCGAAGGACGTGTAGATCGTGCGGTCCTCGCCGACGACCTTGAGGCGGCTGAAGGCGGGGGAGGTGAGCATGTCCTTCTTGGTGGCGCCGTTGACGAAGAGGACGTCCTTGTCGAGGACGTCGAGGCGCTCCTCGCTGATGCCGTCCTTCTCGGTCTGGGCGCCGAAGCCGAGCGCGTCGAAGAGAGCGCGGCGGGGGTCACCCTTGGCCAGGATCCAGTGCTCGCCCTTCTCCGGGCCGAAGTCGGCGACGAGGGTCTTGCCGGCGAACTGCGGGTTGGCCTTCTTCGCCTCCTCGACCTTGGCGTTGACCTTGTCGACCAGCGCCTGGGCCTCGGTGCTCTTGCCCAGTGCCTTGCCGATCGTGAGGGTCTGCACGTCCCAGGGTGTCTCCTCGTCCTTGTAGTCGGCGGACTGGATCACCGTCGGGGCGATCTGGGAGAGCTTGTCGTACGTCTCCTTGTTGATCGTCTCGTAGACGGCCAGGATCAGGTCGGGCTGCTGCTTGATGATGGCCTCGTAGTTGATCTCGGCCGAGAAGGTGGGCAGCTCCTTGCCGCCGAGGGCGTCCTTGACCCAGGGGTAGGTCGGGTACTCGGTGAACCACTCGCGCGTGGCGACCGGCACGACGCCGAGAGCCAGCGTCGGGTCCTGGTCGTTCCAGCCGACCGTGACGACCCGGGTGGGCTGCTTCTCGATGGTCGTGGAGCCGAACTTGTGCTCGATGGACACCGGGAAGGCGGCGGTCGTCGAGCCGGACGCCGCGGGCGCCTCCGGTGAGTCGGACGCGCAGGCCGAGGTGGTGACGGCCAGCGCCCCGGCGACGGCCGCGGCGAGAAGGCTCCGGCGGGACAGGGAGGACATATAGGACTCCTGAGGGGTATGGCGGGCGCGCAAGTTAGGTTAGGCTACCTTTGCCTTCGCGGCGGCCGAAAGCGGCCGTCACAAGCGGCGGACTCCCAGAGAGATGAGGACCATGCAGCGCACCCTGCTCGGCGGCAAGATCCACCGCGCCACCGTCACCCAGGCCGACCTGCACTACGTCGGGTCGATCACCATCGACAAGACCCTCATGGACGCCGCCGACCTCGTCGAGGGCGAGCAGGTCCAGGTGGTCGACATCGACAACGGCGCCCGCCTGGTGACCTATGTCATCGAGGGCGCGCCCGGCTCCGGCGTGATCGGCATCAACGGGGCCGCCGCCCGCCTCATCTCGGTCGGCGACCTGGTCATCATCATGTCGTTCAAGCAGGTCGAGGAGTCCGAGCGCGGCGAGTACGCACCCCGCGTCGCGCACGTCAACGAGCGCAACGAGCTCGTCGAGATTGGCGACGACCCGAGCGCCCCGGTGCCCGGCGCCGACGACCAGATCTCCAGCAAGGTCCTGGTCCACTGACCGCTCCGAAGCTGACGGTCTGCCGGGACTGCTGCTGCGGCGACGCGGGCAAGCATCCCGGCACCGACCACGACGCCCAGCTCGCCGCGTTCCGGCAGACCCCGCATCGCGTACGCGTGAGCGACTGCCTCAAAGTGTGTGAGCGATCCAACGTCGTCGTCGTCCACCCGGCGCCCGCCGTGCGCCGGGCCGGCACCCGCGTCGTCCATCTCGGCGACATCCTCGACGAAAGCCTGGTCAGCGCCGTGGTGACGTGGCTCGATGCGGGCGGCCCGGGGGTCGCGCCGCCACCGGCTGTCCTCGTGGACAGAATTTTCGATCCGGCCGACTACGCCTGAAGAAGGTCTGTCCTTTGTGATCCGGACTATGCTCATCGCGCGACGATCGAGACGTGACACACGACACGAAGGAAGCGCACGTGGCAGAGGGTCCGGCCGCCGGCGGCGGCGAGCGTGACAATCCCAAGCTCGACACGACTGTTCCGCAGACCGCGCGGATCTGGAACTACCTGCTCGGCGGCAAGGACAACTTCGCCGCGGACCGCGAGGTCGGCGACCAGATCATCGAGAACCTCCCGCAGCTCGCCGAGAACGCGAAGCTGTCCCGGGCCTATCTCGCGCGGGCGGCGCGCTATCTGGCCGGCGAGGCGGGGATCCGCCAGTTCCTCGACATCGGCACGGGCCTGCCCACCGCGGACAACACGCACGAGGTCGCCCAGTCGGTGGCCCCGGAGGCGCGCATCGTCTATGTCGACAACGACCCGCTGGTGCTCGCGCACGCCCGCGCGCTGCTGACCACCAGCGCGCAGGGCGCCACGGCCTACATCGACGCGGACATCCGGGACAGCAAGAAGATTCTTGAGGAAGCGCGCCGGACCCTCGATCTGACGCAGCCGGTGGCCCTGTTCCTCATGGGCATTCTCGGCCACGTCGAGTCCGACGACGAGGCCCGGCAGATCATCCGCTCGTTCGTCGACGAGCTGCCCTCCGGCAGCTATGTCGCCCTGTACGACGGCAGCGACACCAGCCCCGACAACACCGAAGCCGTCCGCATCTGGAACATCTCCGCCAACCCGAAGTACCACCTGCGCACGCCAGAGCAGTTCGCGGCGTTGTTCGAGGGCTTGGAGATCGTGGAGCCGGGCATCGTCTCGGTGGTCCACTGGAAGCCGGAGCCGGGCGCGGAGAAAGCCGATGAGATCCCCCAGTACGCCGTCGTTGCCCGCAAGCCGTAACCAGCGGGCCCTGGCCGTGAGCGCACCGGACCAGAACGGCGGTCCCACGGTCCGCCGGCTCCAGCTCGGGGCCCGGCTGCGCAGCCTGCGCCTGGCCGCGGGGATCACCCGCGACCGGGCCGGCTACGAGATCCGGGGCTCCGAGTCGAAGATCAGCCGGATGGAGCTGGGCCGCGTCGCGTTCAAGGAGCGCGACGTCACCGACCTGCTCCGGCTCTACGGCGTCACGGACCAGGGGGAGCACGAGCGGCTGCTCGCCCTGGCCCGCGAGGCGAATTCCCCCGGCTGGTGGCACTCGTACGGGGACGTGCTCACCACGTGGTTCCAGAACTACCTGGACCTCGAGCAGGCGGCCGAGCTCATCCGCACGTACGAGATCCAGTTCGTGCCGGGCCTGCTGCAGACCGACGCGTATGCCCGGGCCGTGATCATGCTCGGACACGGCACCGCGTCCGCCGAGGAGATCGACCGGCGCGCGGATCTGCGCATGGCGCGCAAGCAACTGCTCCGCCGGGAGAACTCGCCCCGGTTGTGGGCGGTGATCGACGAGGCCGTGCTGCGGCGCCCGATCGGCGGCATGGAGGTGCTGCGCGAGCAGATCGAGTACCTGCTCGAGGCGTCGACCCACCGCAACGTACGCCTGCAGGTCATCCCCTTCGCGTCCGGCGGCCACGCGGCGGCGGGCGGGGCGTTCAGCATCCTCCGCTTCGCCCACCAGAACCTGCCCGACGTCGTCTACATCGAACACTTGACCAGCGGCCTTTACCTGGACAAGCGCGACGACGTCGATCACTATGCCGCCGCGATGGGCCGGCTGGTCATCGAGGCCGAGCCGCCCGACCGCACGCAGGAGATCTTGCGCGACATTCTCCGGGAGTTGAAGGCGGGCTGATCAAAACCGGTACGCAGCTGCGTACTGGTCCGGTCCCGGCCGGCGCGGCACAGTGGTGTCGCTGGGCGTGCCGGGGAGGGTGGCGCCCACGACCGGTCCCGCTCCGCCCCGGCCGCGAGGCCGACCGCCGCGCCGATCTGCGAATCGCGCGCGGCGGGGCCGGGGCGGGCGGCTCGGCCGGGCCCGCGCGCAGCCGACAGCGCGGGCCGCGAAACGCCGCGCCGACAGGAGCAGAGCGTCAGGCCGGCCGCGGATAGCTGGTCAGATAGCCGCCCATGGTGCGGAAATAGTCTTGGGCGGCCCGCTCCACGCCGTCCTCGGTGCGGACGGTCTGGATGAGCAGCGCCTTGCTGCGCCCCCGCCGAGCCTCGGCCCCGGCGACCACGGCCACACCGTCGCCCTCGCGATAGAAGATGCGCCCGGGCGTCCCGCCATAGATCGCCTCCGACACCCGCGCCCGGACGATCTCCAGCCGTTGTCCCTTGTGGAAGCAGAAGGCCTGCGGATAGGGCGCCGACTGCGCGCGGACCAGCCGGGACAGCTCCTCGGCGGTCCAGGTCCAGTCGATGCGGATGTCCTCCTCAGCACGCTTGTGGAAGAAGCTGGCCTTCGACCGGTCCTGCGGCGGGAAGTCGCGGCGGCCCGTCGCCAGCTCGGCGAGGCCGTCGACCGTGATCGGGCCGAACAGCTCGAGCGTCTTGTGAAACAGGTCGGTCGTCGTGTCCGATGGGCCGACCGGGACGGCGCGCTGGAGGACGATCGGTCCCGCGTCCAGCGTGTCGTCCATGAGGTGCGCGGTGACGCCGACTTCCGGTTCGTCGTTGAGCAGAGCCCAGATCAAGGGCGAGAATCCCGCGTACGCCGGGAGCAGCGCATCATGCACGTTCAGCGTCCCGAACGGCGGCAGCGAGAAGACGCGGGGCGGGATCCACGTGCGCCAGTTCGTGGCGACGAGCACGTCCGGGGCGGCCTGCTTCAGCGCGTCGTAGAGCTCGTCGTCGTCGGCGCGCTCGCGAATGAGCACCGGCACGCCGGCCTCGCGGGCGAGGTCCTCGACCGAGTCGGCCCAGACTTTCTCGTAGGCGCCCTCGCCCCGGGGATGGGTCACCACGGTCACGACGTCGTGTTCGGACTCCAAAAGAGCCTGCAGGGTCCGGTGCCCCCACGTCTGAAAGCCGAACATGACGACTCGCATGAATGTTTCTCCCTCATCCGTGGGTGCAAGACCTTAGGTTAGGCTAACCGAAATCTGGGGCCAGGTCGGCCCCGCGTTGGAGGGAACGGACATGTCTGAACCTGAGCTCGACGTCGTGGGGATCGGCTTCGGCCCGTCCAATCTGGCCATGGCGATCGCCGTGTCGGAGCACAACGACTCGGGCGGCTCTCCGGTCTCCGCGCGGTTCCTCGAACGGCAGGCGACCTTCGGCTGGCATCGCGGCATGCTGCTGGACGACGCGACGATGCAGGTCTCGTTCCTCAAGGACCTGGTCACGCTCCGGAACCCGACCAGCGAGTTCAGCTTCCTGCGCTACCTGCACGACCGGGGGCGGCTGATCGACTTCATCAACCACAAGAACCTGTTCCCGCTGCGCGCCGAGTTCCACGACTACTTCGTGTGGGCCGCCGGGCAGGTCGCCGACCAGGTCACGTACGGCTCGGAGGTGCTCTCGGTCACGCCGGTGTGCGCCGACGGGGGCGACGTCACGGCAGTCGATGTGCTGGCCCGCGAGGGGGAGCGGCTGACGACGCTGCGCGCCCGGAATCTGGTCATCGGCACCGGCCTGCGCCCGCGGCTGCCCGAGGGCGTGACCGCCTCGGACCGGGTCTGGCACACCAGTGACCTGCTGCACCGGCTGCCCGGGATCCGGGGCACCCGGCCGCGCCGCTTCGTCGTCGTGGGCGCCGGGCAGAGCGCCGCGGAGGCGGTCGCCACGCTGCACACGGAGTTCCCCGAGGCCGAGGTGTGTGCGGTCTTCTCCCGGTACGGCTACTCGCCCGCCGACGACAGCAGCTTCGCCAACCGCATCTTCGACCCGGCCGCCGTCGACGAGTTCTACACGGCGCCGGAGCCGGTGAAGCAGCAGCTCATGGACTATCACGGCAACACGAACTACTCCGTGGTGGACATCGACCTCATCAACGACCTGTACCGCCGGGCGTACCAGGAGAAGGTCCTCGGCCGGGAGCGGCTGCGCATGCTGAACGTCTCCCGGATGACCCAGGTGACCGACGGCCCGGACGGCGTGGTGGCGGCCGTGCACTCGCTGGTCACCGGCGAGGTGACCATGCTCGAGGCGGACGTGGTCGTGTGCGCGACCGGCTATCACCAGGCCGACCCGTTCACGATCCTCGGCGACGTCGGCGAGCTGTGCCGGCGCGACGAGCAGGGCCGGCCGCGGGTCGAGCGCGACTACCGGATCACCGCCGACCCGGCCCTGCGGGCGGGCATCTATCTGCAGGGCGGCACCGAGCACACGCACGGCATCACGTCGGCGCTGTTGTCCAACACGGCCATCCGGGTGGGCGAGATTCTCGACTCGGTCGTCTCGCGCCGGACGGCCCCCTCGCTCATTCCCGCGTGACACCGATCACGAAACTTTTTGCGGCCCGGGTCGGTGTCCGGGCCGCTTTTCGGGGCTTCGGCGGGTGGTGGGGCGGAGGATCTGCGGTCCGGCCCTTAATGATCAAGTAGGGGTGTTACCTGCACTTTCCCGCAACTCTGGGGGGTGTACCCACACCGTTCGCCCACTGTCGGCTCATCCGTTCGTCCGAACTCAGCGCATGATCGTTGTCACCATCGGTCACGAGGAGGAAACTTCGTGCTCGCGTTGATCCCCTCCCCCTCGACGCTGAGGACGTGACATGACCAGCCCCCAGCAACCAGTCCAGGCGCATGCCCGGAAGAGAAGCCCACTCCCGTGGATCCTTCTCGCTGTCTTCGTCGTGGCCGCCGGCGTGGTCCTCGGGCCCCGCCTGCTCGGCGGCGACCAGGAAGTCTCGGCCGCGCCGGTCGCGGAGTCCACTGCGGACCCCATGGCCGACGCCGCCAACAAGTGTGACCCCGACCGCAAGGGCACCAAGCTGTCCGACAACAACAGCAAGCTCACCGTGAGCGGCGCCGGCGAGGAGAAGTCCTCGGCCGGCATCTCCGCGGACGCGCTGACCTGCATCCTGGACACGCTCCAGGTGCCCGGGGCGCTCAGCTCCCGGATCCACAAGACGGTCGGCGCCGACGGTGACCTGCAGGGCAGCTGGCCCGGCTACAAGGTCACCTGGAAGAACAACGCCGCGGACGGGATCGATCTGATCGTCGTCCGCGACGAGGAGTAAGACCACAGCTCACAGCGTCAGCGACGCTGTCAGACGCGGATCGTCGAGGGCGTGCGCGGCAACGACCGTGTACGCCCCCGGCACCGTGTGCCACCCCGCGTCCCAGATCTGCCACGTCCGCGCGGGCAACGGGATCCGCACGGTCACCGTCTCACCCGGATGCGCCGCCACCGCCGCGAAGCCGGCCAGCCACCGTTGCGGGCGTTCCGGCAGCATCCCGTGCGGGCCGACGCCGACCGGCGCTTCGCCGGCCGGGGCCACGTACACCTGCACGACCTCGCGCCCGAAGCGCGCGCCCGCGTTCCGCAGCGTGACCACCGCCTCCGTCGCGGTCGCCACCAGCGACTCGTAGTGCCAGCTCGTGTAGCCCAGCCCGTGCCCGAAGGCGTAGAGCGGCGCCGTGCCGGCCCGGTCCCACGCCCGGTAGCCCAGGAACACATCCTCGTCGTAGCTCAGCCCGCCGTCACGCGGCCGCACCTCGAGGATCGGGCAGTCCTGCTCGCGCCGCGGCCACGTCGTCGGCAACCGCCCGCCCGGCTCCTCGCTGCCGAGCAGCACGTCGGCCAGCGCCAGCCCCGCGTCCTGCCCCGGGAACCAGGTGAGAAGAATCGCCGCGACGTCGTGGGCCCAGGGCAGCAGCACCGGCGAGCCCGCGTTGACCACGACCACCGTGCGGGGATTCGCGGCCGCCACCCGTACGACCAGCTCGTCCTGCCGGCCCGGCAGCGAGAGTGACGTGCGGTCGAAGCCCTCCGACTCGACCTGCTCGGTCGTGCCCACGACCACGATCGCGACGTCCGCCTCGCGCGCCGCCTCCACCGCCTCGGCCAGCAGGCCCTCGGCCGACACGCCGGGCGGCTGGTGGCCCAGCGTCGTGGCGATCGTGTGCCCCATCCCCGGCTGCAGGGTCTGCCGCAGCTTGACTTCCACGGGTACGCCTCCCGTCAGCGCGACGGTCACGCGGTGCTCGCGCGGCGCCAGCAGCAGGTCCGCCCGTCCCGTGCCGGCCGGGTGCAGCGTGCCGATCGGGAGAGTTTCGTCACCGACCCGCAGCTCGAACGTCCCGAACCCCGACACCGCGAACGTGTGCTCGCCGTCCTCCAACGGTGTGAACGTGGTCACCAGCTCGATGCCGGTCACCGCCGCCGGGTCGGTGCCGCCCGGCAGGTTGCCGATCCACCGCACCGCCGCGGCCGGCACCTCGAACGTGTGGTCCGCCCCGAGGAGCGTCACCGTGGTGGGCACGGCGAGAGCGGGCAAAAACGGTCGAGGGTCCGCGCCGACCGCGTGCACCACGTCGACCCCGGGCAGCGCCCGCACGAGCCCCTCCCACGGGGACACGACGTGCGGCGGAGTCACCTGGGCGCTGCCGCCGCCGAGTACGCGCGCGTCGGTGGCCAGCGCGCCGATCACCGCCACGCGGGTCAGGGCGGCGGGCTCGAGGGGGAGCGTGAAGTGCTCGTTCCGGGCGAGGACGAAGGACCTCGACGCCAGTTCGCGCGGCAGCTCGGATCCGCTCACCTCCGCCGCGGGCCTTTCCTCGCCGAGCGCGCCGACCCGGGCCGCCAGGCGCAGCACCCGGCGTACCTTGTCGTCGATCAGCTCCTCCGGCACCGCGCCGGACCGGACCGCACTGACCAGTTTCGGTCCCCAGGGGTTCTCCAGGGCCGGCATCGCGATGTCGAGGCCGCCGAGCGCCGCGCCGACCGTGTCCCGGGCCGCGCGCCAGTCGGAGACGACCACCCCGTCGAAGCCCCACTCGTCCTTGAGCACGTCCTGCTGCAGGGGCCCATTCGAAGCCATCGGCAGGCCGTTGACCCCGTTGTACGCACTCATCACGCCCCAGCCGCCCGCCGCCACGACTCGCTCGAAGGGCGCCAGATAGACCTCGCGCAGCGCCCGCTCGCCGATCCGCACGTCGACGGTCATGCGCTCGGTCTCGAAGTCGTTGCCGACCAGATGCTTGACCGTCGTGCCCACGCCCTGCTCCTGCACGCCGGTCACGAACCCGGCGGCGAGCTCGCCCGACAGCAGAGGATCCTCCGAGTAGCACTCGAAGTGCCGCCCGCCCAGCGGCGTGCGCTGCAGGTTGACCGTCGGCCCGAGCAGCACGTGCACGCCCTTGCGCCGCGACTCGAGCCCGAGCAGCCGGCCGGCCTCCCGGGCCAGCTCGACGTCCCAGGTGGCGGCCAGCGCCGTCGGGCTCGGCAGCGCCACGGACGGATCCTCCGGCGCCCAGCCCGTGCCGCGTACGCCGACCGGGCCGTCCGACATCACGAGCGACCGCAACCCGATCCGCGGCAGGGCGGGCAGCGACCAGAAGTCCTGGCCGGTGAGAAGGGACACCTTCTCCTCCAGCGACAACAGCCCGACGAGGTCCCCAGGGTCAGTCATCCCCTGAGCTTAGGATCTTGGGGGTGACCTCTGAACGTCTGACCGCCGCCCGGCAGCGCCTCGACCGAGCCACCCGCCGGGCCCAGGCCGACGGCCGCGTCCCCGCGCTGTCGGTCGCCGTGCACCGAGCCGACCGCGACCCGTGGACCCTCACCGTCGGCGAGTCCGGCACCGGCCATCCCCTCGACGCCGGCAGCCGCTTCCGCATCGGCTCGGTCACCAAGACGTTCACCGCCGTCCTCGTCCTGCAGGCCCGCGACGAGGGCCTGCTCGACCTCGACGACCCGATCGCCGCCCACCTCGACGTGCCCGCCCACGGCACCGCCACCGTCCGCCGGCTGCTCTCGCACACCGCCGGCTATCAGCGCGAGCCGCACGGCGACGTCTGGGACACCCTCGTCACCCCGGACGACCGGCAGCTCCTCGCCGAGCTCGACCGGGCCGAGCGGGTCCTGCCCGACGGGCGCCGCTTCCACTACTCCAACCTCGGGCTCGCCGTGCTGGGCCAGCTCGTCGCCCGGCTCCGCGGCGGCACGTGGGCCTCGGTCCTCCAGGAGCGCATCCTCGACCCGCTCGGCCTCACCGAGACCACCGTCGACCCCACCGAGCGGGCGGTCACCGGCTGGCTCGTCGACGCGTACTCCGACGCCGCCCGCCCCGAGCCTCCCTTCGACATGCGCGGCGCCGGCCCCGCCGCCCAGCTCTGGAGCACCGCCCGCGACATGGCCCGCTGGGCCGCCTTCCTCGCCTCCCCGGAGCTCGTCGACCCCGGCGCCCGGGTCCTCGCCCCCGCCACCCTCGACGAGATGCGCTGGCCCCTGACCACCCGCGACGAGACCGTCTGGGCGAGCGGCTTCGGCCTCGGCCTCATCCTCGTCCCGCAAGGCCGGCGCATCGTGCACGTCGGCCACGACGGCGCCATGCCCGGCTTCCTCGCCGGCGTCTACGGCCGCCGCGGCGGCGACGGCAACCCCGGCGCCCTCGGCGCGGCGGTCCTCGGCTCCTCCGGGACGGCCGGCGAGATCAACGCCCTGGTGCACGAGCTGCTGCAGGCCAGCGTCGAGGACGACCCCGCCGACATCGTGCCGTGGCGGCCCGGGCGGCCCGCCCCCGCTCTCTACCGGTCCGTCCTCGGGCCCTGGTGGGGCGAGGGCTTCCCGCACATCTTCAGCTGGCACGACGGCGCGCTGCAGGCCCGCGGCGCGGAGGCCCCGGCGGACCTCCCGCCCTCGGTCTTCCGCCCGCTCCCCGACAACCCCGACATCCTCCGTACGGTCTCCGGCCGCGAGACCGGTGAACTGCTGCGCCTGACCCGCGACCCGTCGGGCGAGGTGGTCCGGATGCACTGGGCCACATATCGCTTCACGCGTCGTCAGGAAGGCTTCGACGGCGTCTGGGTCTCCGAGGGGGCTTGAAGCTCCGGTACCCGGGCGAGACCTCGTCCGCGTCTCCCGCGTCCGGGTTCGAGCAGTACCTCACCGTGACCTTCCGGCCGCCGAAACGGGCGGTAATGGCCTCGGCGGGGGCGGCCCGGAGCGGATACGATGGCACGACCTCAGGCACGCCGCCGACCAGCGGCGGGGACTAAGACGACTAAGACAGAGAGCAGGTGGCACAGGCCTCACGGCCGCCCCTATGACCGGCACCGACCACAGCAGCGCTGGCGCTCGGGTGCAGACCAGGATCTCGGTCGCCGACCCGAAGATCATGGTCAACCTGCTCGGCCCCAAGGACGAGATCCTGCGGCTCGTCGAGCGAACCCTGGCCAGCGACGTGCACGTACGCGGCAATGAGATCACCATCACCGGCGCGCCCGCGGACAACGCCACCGCGGAGCGGCTCTTCTCGGAGCTCATCGAGCTGATCGAGAAGGGCGAGACCCTGAGCGTGGACGCCGTGCGGCGCACCGTCGCCATGCTCGAGCAGAACACCGCCGAGCGCCCGGCCGAGGTGCTCACCCTCAACATCCTGTCCCGTCGCGGGCGCACCATCCGCCCCAAGACGCTGGGCCAGAAGCACTACGTCGACGCCATCGACGAGAACACGATCGTCTTCGGCATCGGCCCCGCCGGCACCGGCAAGACCTACCTGGCCATGGCCAAGGCCGTGCAGGCGTTGCAGGCCAAGCAGGTCAACCGCATCATTCTCACCCGTCCCGCGGTCGAGGCGGGCGAGCGGCTCGGCTTCCTCCCGGGCACGCTCAACGAGAAGATCGACCCCTACCTGCGCCCGCTCTACGACGCGCTGCACGACATGCTCGACCCCGAGACGATCCCGCGCCTCATGCAGGCCGGCACGATCGAGGTCGCGCCCCTGGCCTACATGCGCGGCCGGGCGCAGCCCGTCGATTCCCCGGTCCTGACGCCGGATGGCTGGCGGGCCATCGGCGAGCTGCGTGTGGGCGACCTCGTCGTGGGCTCGGACGGTCTGCCCACCCCGGTGCTGGGCGTCTATCCGCAGGGCGTCAAGGACGTCTACCGGCTGACGACTCAGGACGGGGCTTCGACACTGGCCTGCGGCGAGCACCTCTGGACCGTGCGCACCCCGGACGATCGGAGCCACGGCCGCCCGGCGCGGACTCTGGAGACCCGGGAGATGATCGGCAACGTGCGTCGCGGCCACGTTCACCGGTACGAACTGCCACTGGTCGACGCGGTCGAGTTCGTGTCGCAGGACGTGCCGATGGATCCGTACGCGCTGGGTCTGCTCCTCGGCGACGGCTGCTTGACGACCAGCACCACGCCGGCGTTCGCCACCGCGGACCCGGAGCTGGCCAAGGCGCTCGAGGCCGCGTTGCCCGGGATCGAAGTCCGGCACAAGGGCGGGGTCGACTACGTCCTGCGCAACAGGGCGGGCGGGCGTGGTGGTGTGATCGTCACCAACCCGGTGACGCTGACGCTGCGGAAGCTCGGCTTGGCGGGCAGCCGGTCCGAGACCAAGTTCGTGCCCGAGGCGTACAGGTTGAACAGCGCGGCCGTACGTCTGGCCGTGCTGCAGGGCCTGCTTGACAGTGACGGCGGACCCGTGACCCAGCGTGGGCGCACCTGCCGCATCCAGTACGTAACGTGTTCGGCGCAGCTGCGGGACGACGTGGTGTTCCTGGTCCGATCGCTGGGCGGCGTCGCCTACTGGCGGTCGCGTCCGGCGGAGGGCCGCAAGCCCGGGTTCGCCGCCGGCCGGCCGGTGCCTCACCGTCACGATGCCTATGTGCTGGACATCCGTCTCCCGGCGGGGGTGCAGCCGTTCCGGCTCGGGCGCAAGCGGGCCGCCTATGACGCCATCGGCGGCGGACGGCCGATGCGCTTCATCGAATCGATCGAGCCGGCGGGGCAGGCGGAGACCGTCTGCATCTCGGTGGCCGCAGCCGACTCGCTCTACGTCACGAACGACATGATCGTCACCCACAACACGCTCAACGACGCGTTCATCATTCTGGACGAGGCGCAGAACACCACGCCCGAGCAGATGAAGATGTTCCTGACCCGGCTCGGGTTCGGGGCCAAGATCGTGGTGACGGGCGACATCACCCAGGTCGACCTGCCCGGCGGGACGACCAGCGGGCTGCGGCTCGTGCGGGAGATCCTGCGCAATGTCGACGACGTGCACTTCGCCGAGCTGTCGTCGACCGACGTGGTGCGGCACCGGCTGGTGGCGGAGATCGTCGACGCCTACGCGCGCTTCGACGCCGACCGGGAAGAGGCCGGGCAGCAGGGCGTGCGGGCCGTGCCCGGGCGGAAGGCCAGCGGTGGACGGCCCGACCGGCGCCGCTGACATCTGTCACCAAATCTGATTCAGCTGTCACAAAACCCGGACCGGGGCTCGCCCGGTCCGGGGGCGTTCGTCAGAATTGCACAGAGGCACACTGACATCTGCCGCCGCCGGGCGTCCCGTCCGGCGCCACTGATCCGGAAGCTGGGGTTGAGCACCACATGTCCATCGAGATCGGCAACGAGTCGGGAGTCGAGGTCGACACCGACGCGATTCTCGCGGTGGCCCGGCACGCACTCGATGAGATGGGGGTCAACCCGCTCGCCGAGCTGTCGATCCTGCTCATCGACATCGACTACATGGCCGAGCTCAACCATCGGTGGATGGGCAGCGAGGGCCCCACCGACGTCCTCGCCTTCCCGATGGACGAGGGCAGCGTCGACCACGGGCCGGGCGAGGCCGGCGCCGGCGAGCCCGCGCTGCTGGGCGACATCGTGCTCGCGCCGGAGGTGGCCGCCAAGCAGGCCGTCGCCGCCGGGCACACCGCCGCGGACGAGCTGCACCTGCTGACCGTGCACGGCGTGCTGCACCTGCTCGGCTACGACCACGCCGAGCCCGAGGAGGAGCGCGAGATGTTCGGGCTCCAGGCGCGGCTCCTGCAGAGCTGGCGCTCCGGGCGGCGGGCCGGCTGAGCCGATGGAGCGATCATGGGCCGTGCTCGCCGAGGGGGCGAGCGCGGCCGCGCCTGCCGGGCTGCCGGATCTGCAACTGATCGGGGCGGCTGTCGTCCTGGTGTTCCTGGCCGGTCTGGCCTCGATGACCGACGCGGCCCTGGCCACGGTCTCGCCCGCGCGGGCCGCCGAGATGGAGCGGGAGGGGCAGCGGGGAGCCGCCGCGCTGACCGCGGTCGCCGCTGACGTCGTACGTCATCTGAATCTGCTGTTGCTCCTGCGCCTGCTGTGCGAGCTGACCGCGACCACGCTGGTGGCGCTGGTGGCGGTCGACAGCTGGGGCGTGGGCTGGCGCTCGGCGCTGGTCACGGCCGGGGCGATGACCGTGGTGAGCTTCGTCGTGGTCGGCGTGGCGCCGCGCACGGTGGGGCGCCAGCACGCCTATGCCGTCGGCCGCGCGACCGCCCCGCTCGTGCGCTGGATCGGCCGCGTCCTCAACCCGCTCGCCTCGCTGCTGATCCTGATCGGCAACGCGGTGACGCCGGGCAAGGGGTTCCCCGAGGGCCCGTTCGGCAGCCAGGTGGAGCTGCGCGAGCTCGTGGACCTCGCCGAGCAGCGCGGCGTCGTGGAGCACGGTGAGCGGGAGATGATCCACTCGGTCTTCGCGCTCGGCGACACGATCGCCCGCGAGGTGATGGTGCCGCGCACCGAGATGGTGTGGATCGAGGCGCCCAAGAGCCTGGAGCAGGCGCTCTTCCTCTTCCTGCGGTCGGGCTTCTCGCGCATCCCGGTGATCGGGGACAGCGTCGACGACGTGCTGGGCGTGCTCTATCTCAAGGACGTGATCCGGCGCACGCAGAACGGCGACCCGGCCGCGCCGGCGATGCCGGTGGCCGAGGTGATGCGCCCGGCGACGTTCGTGCCCGAGTCGAAGCCGGTCGACGACCTGTTGTCGGAGATGCAGGCGGCCCGCACCCACCTGGTGATCGTCGTCGACGAGTACGGTGGGACGGCCGGCCTGGTCACCATCGAGGACATCCTCGAGGAGATCGTCGGCGAGATCACCGACGAATACGACGTCGAGCGGCCCCCGATCGAGCATCTCGACGACGGCGCGGTGCGGGTGACCGCGCGGCTGCCGATCGAGGACCTGGGCGAGGTGTTCGGGGTCGAGCTGCCCGCCGACGAGGTCGAGACGGTCGGCGGCCTGCTCGCGCAGACGCTGGGCCGGGTGCCGATCCCGGGCGCCACGGTCGACGTGGGCGGCCTGCACCTGGTGGCCGAGGGCACGACCGGCCGCCGCAACCGCATCGACTCGGTGCTGGTGCGCCGGGCCGAGACCGAGCCGGCGGAGTCCACCGGCACCGAGAACACCCCCGAGACCGAGGAAAGACAGCACGCCGATGCCTGAGAAGACCATTCCGGACGCCACCGAGACCGAGCTGGGCGCCGAGGACGCGAAGCTGGTCACGCTGGCCCGCGGCGCGCGCGCCCGGGTGGGTGCGGCCGAGGGAGCATCGGTACGCGACCAGGACGGCCGCACGTACGCCGCGGCGACCGTCGCCCTGCCGAGCCTGCAGGTGACCGCCCTGCAGCTGGCCGTGGCCTCGGCCGTGGCGGCGGGGGCCCAGAGCCTCGAGGCGGCGGCGGTGGCCACGGCGGCGGAGACGCTCGACGGGGCCGGCCACGCGGCGGTGCGTGACCTGGGCGCCGGGGCCCCGATTTACGTGGCGGACCTGGACGGGACGCTCCGGGGCACGGTGACGGAGTGAGCGACTCGGGCGAGCGGCGGTCCACTTCCGGCGAGCGGCGGTCCTCTTCCGGGGAGCGGCGGTCCTCTTCCGGTGAGCGGTCCTCCACCTCGGGGGAGCGGAGGTCTGTGCCGGACGAGCGGCGCCTCACGGCCGGGGAGCGGAACGAGCTGCGGCGGCGGGAGCGGCAGGCGGAGAAGCGACGGCAGGCGGCGGGCGAGACCCGTCAGCCCCGGCGCCCGGCGAGCGGCGCGGATGCCCGGAAGCCGGCGAGCGGCGCGGATGCCCGGAAGCCGGCGGGCGCGGCGGATGCCCGGAAGTTGGCGGGCGGGGCGGACACTCGGGCGGCGGCGGGCGAGGCTGGGCCGTCCGACAAATCCGGAAAGTCGGGCGGGCGGAAGCCTCGGCACTCGGCGGCGCAGCGGGCGGAGACGCGGGAGCGCGCCGGGCAGCCCGACGCGGCGGGGCCGGGGTCGGACAGGCCGGCTGGTCGGCGTACCGAGCAGAAGGTGCACCGGCACAAGGCGGCGTCGCGGCAGGAGGCTCGCGATGACGTATATCGCGCCGGGTTTGCCTGTTTTGTCGGGCGGCCGAACGCCGGCAAGTCGACGCTGACCAACGCGATCGTCGGGCAGAAGATCGCGATCACGTCGAACAAGCCGCAGACCACCCGGCACGTCATCCGGGGCGTGCTGCACCAGGAGAACGCCCAGCTCGTGCTGGTCGACACCCCGGGTCTGCACCGGCCGCGCACGCTGCTGGGGGAGCGGCTCAACGACCTCGTCCGCGAGACGTGGAGCGAGGTCGACGTGATCGGCGTCTGCTTCCCGGCGGACGAGCCGGTCGGCGCCGGGGACAGGTTCATCTCGACCGAGATCGCCGAGCTCAAGGCGACCGTCATCGCCGTGGTGACCAAGGTCGACCTGGTCGATCCGGCCACGCTCGCCGAGCGGCTGCTGGCGGTCAGCCGGCTGTACGACTTCGCGGAGATCGTGCCGGTCAGCGCGGTCTCCGGGCACCAGGTCGAGACGCTGGTCGACGTGATCGTCAAGCACCTGCCCGAGTCGCCACCGCTCTATCCCGACGACGTGCTGACCGAGGAGCCGGAGCAGGTGCTCATCGGCGAGCTGGTGCGCGAGGCGGCGCTCGAGGGCGTGCGCGACGAGCTGCCGCACTCGATCGCGGTGCTCGTGGAGGAGATGATTCCCGAGGGAAATCTGCTCAAGATCTACGCGAACGTGTACGTCGAACGGGACAGCCAGAAATCGATCGTCATCGGCACGCGGGGTTCGCGGCTGAAGGATGTGGGTATCAAGGCGCGGGCCGAGATCGAGGCTCTGCTCGGCCGCAAGGTCTACCTTGACCTGCACGTTCGTGTGGCCAAGGAGTGGCAGCGGGACCCGAAGCAGCTCCGGCGCCTCGGCTTCTGACGACTCTTTTCGCATGATGTGTGGGACGCTTCACACGATTTGCACAGTTTGGCGCGATTAGATAGCTCTTTACCCCATGCGGAATCGGTACCTCGACGTACTGCGCGCGGTCGCCATCGCCCGGGTGGTGATCTACCACTCGACCGGCTGGGCGGCGCTGACGATCGCCGTACCCGCGATGTCGGTGATGTTCGCCATGGCGGGCTCACTGATGGCGGCCTCGATCGACCGGTCGGGGCCGCTCGCCGTCGAGCGCCGCATGCGCCGCCTGTTGCCGTCGCTGTGGGCCATCGCCGGCATCGCCGTACCGATCATGCTGCTGACCGGGCTCGACTGGAACTGGCGGGTCTTCCTCTGGGCCATGCCGGTGCAGGACGCGCCCGTCAACGGCTGGGGTGCGATGGTGCTCAACGCCTCCTGGTACCTGCGGGACTTCCTCTGGTTCGTGCTGCTGTCCCCGCTGCTGCTGCCGGTCTTCCGCCGCTTCCCGCGGCTCGCCGTCGCCGTGCCCTACGCCGCCCTCGCGATCCTGGAGCTCGGCGACTTCACGGTGCATCCGATCCTGCACGACATGGCGCTCTACGGCGGCGCCTGGCTGCTCGGCTTCGCCCACCACGACGGCTTGCTGCGCAGGATCAACCGCAAGATCCTCGTCGGCGGTGCCGGGTTGCTCGCGGCGGTCGGCGCGGCCTGGTTCCTGACCCACCCCGGCCCCCGCGGGTACGACCTCAACGACATCCCGCTCGGCAACGCCCTCTGGTCGGCGGCCTTCATCCTGATCGCCCTGGGCTTCGCCCCGCTCGCCACCCGCGCCCGTTCGAACCGCCTCGTCACCGTTCTCAACGCGCGGGCGCTCACGATCTATCTGTGGCACGTCCCGATCATCGTGGGCGTCATGTGGTTCGCGGAGCGGCACGGCCTGCCGACCCGCGGCTGGGACGGCTTCAGCTGGCGCATTCCCGTGGTCGTCGGGCTGGTGGCCGTGGCGGTCATGCTCTTCGGCTGGGTGGAGGACTTCGCCGCCGGGCGCCCGCCACGGCTCTTCCCCGGCGGGCGGCCTCGCTCCGCGCCCGTGTCCCCGGCGCCGGCCCTGCCGCCCGTACCGGTGGCGGCCGCTCCCGGCCCGGGCGGCTCGTCCTCCGCCGCTTAGGGCCCGGTCATTCCCTCCGCCGCTTGATGCCCGGTAACCCCCTCCGCCGTTTGATGCCCGGCCGTCCCCTCCGCCGTTTGAGGGTTGGTCGTCCTCGCGTTGCCTCCGGACCGATTGTTTCGCTTGTCGCCGGGGCCGGCGTCACGGGCTGGTGACCACGCTGGCGTCGCCGCTGCTGGCCTTGAGGTCGAGCACGTTCGGGGCCGAAGGGTTGCTGACCAGGTCGGTGTTCAGCTCGTCGCCGTCATCGCTCCTCCGGGCGGGCCCGACGATCTTGTAGTCACCCACCGGCACGACGAGGTTGATGTCGCCGCTGCTGGCCCGGGCGGTCACCGAGGCGGGCTGCGCGAGACCGACCGAGATGTCCCCGGAGTCGACGGTCACCTTGACCGCTTTGCCGCCGGTCAACTCGTGGGCCATCACGTCACCCGACTTCGCCACGAGGGTGGTGCCGCCGCCGAGCGCGTTGGCCTGGATGCTGCCCGAGTCGGCCCGGGCGATCACGTCGCCCGGGATCTGGTCGAGCAGGATGTCGCCCGAGCCGGCCCGCACGTCGGCCGACCCGACCTTGCTCAAGGTGAGGTCGCCCGAGTCGAGACTGCCCTTGACCTTGACGCCGACCGGGGCGGTGATCTCGTACGAGACGGTGCAGTGATCCCCGCACGAGGTGCTGACGTCGAGCGTGCTGCCCGTGACATGGTGGGAGATCTCGGGGTCGCGACCGTCCGTGCGTACCGTCCGCTTGATCCGCGTCTCGGCCGCCGCGCCGGTCGTGATCGCGACGTCACCGCTGCTCCCGTCGATCACGATGTCGGTGATCTTCGCCTTCTCCGTGTCGTCGTAGGTCAGCTTCGCCCCGACCCCGGCCCCGCAGCCGGTGAGAACGGTGGCCGTGGCGGCGGCGGCCAGGGTGAGCGCCCCGGCCCGGCGGATCAGTCTCGCGGTCATACCCCGAACGCTATGAGCCCGGCCGGGGTGACACCACCGGACTCACCCCGGAGCCGACCCTGAGATCCGCCTCAGGGTTTGTCGTACCCAGGGGGCAGAATGTCGGGGTGCCCACCGGATCCGGATATCGACGCCAGCTCTACCGCGACGACGCGGTGGTGCTGCGCGGGCAGAAGCTGGGCGAGAGCGACCGGATCATCACGCTGCTGACCCGCAGGCACGGCCGGCTGCGCGCGGTGGCCCGGGGCGTCCGGCGGATCAACTCCCGCTTCGGCGCGCGGCTGGAGCCCTTCGGGCACATCGACCTGCAGCTCGCCGGCTCGCCCGAGGGCGTCGGCAGCAGCCTCCACTCGATCAGCCAGGTCGAGGGCGTCAACCTTTTCGGCAAGAAGTTCCTCGAGGACTATCCGCGCTACACGGCGGCGAGCGCGATCGCCGAGACCGCCGAGCGGCTGACGCCGGTGGAGCGCGAGCCGTCGCTGCGGCTGTTCCAACTGACGCTCGGGGCGCTCAAGGCGCTGTCCGTGGGGGAACACGCGACGAGCCTGGTGCTCGACGCCTACCTGCTGCGCGGCATGTCCTTCGCCGGCTGGGCCCCCGCCATCGCGGAGTGCGCGGTCTGCGGCGAGGCTGGCCCGCACGGCGCCTTCTCGGTGCCCGCCGGCGGCTCGGTCTGCCCCGACTGCCGCCCACCCGGCGCCGCCCATCCCGCCCCGGCGACCCTGGGCCTGATGTCAGCCCTGCTCGGCGGCGACTGGGGGGTCGCCGACGCCGCGGAGCCCCCGGTGCGCCGGGAGTGCAGCGGGCTGGTCGCCGCCCACCTGCAGTGGCACATGGAACGTAACCTTCGAGCGCTGCCGCTGGTCGATCGGCGGGAGTCCGGGCCGCCGGCCCGTGGCGCCGTTTCGCCTGCTGCGCCCGGCGCCGTTTCGCCTGCTGCGCCCGGCGCCGTTTCGCCTGCTGCGCCCGGCGCCGTTTCGCCCGCTGCTTCCGGTGCTGTGCCCTCCGGCGCGTCCGGTGATTTTCCGCCTGTGCTGCGCCCGCGTGGCGACTCGCCGCCCGTCCCCGACTTCCTCCGGGAGCCGCAGCCGTGACTTCGCCCCAGCCCATCCGACGGGAGTTCTCTCAGTGACACGTCCGCCCACTCCGCACATCTCCGGCGCCACGCCGCCCGCGCTGCCCAAGGACGCGATCCCGAAGCACGTCGCGATCGTCATGGACGGCAACGGGCGCTGGGCCAAGGAGCGCGGCCTGTCCCGCACCAAGGGACACGAGCAGGGCGAGCACTCGCTGTTCGACACGATCGAGGGCGCGCTCGAGCTCGGCATCCCGTACCTGTCGGCCTATGCCTTCTCCACCGAGAACTGGAAGCGCTCGCCGGAGGAGGTCCGCTTCCTGATGGGCTTCAACCGCGACGTCATCCGCCGCCGCCGGGACGAGCTCAACGACCTCGGCGTCCGCATCGTCTGGTCGGGCCGCGCGGGCCGCCTCTGGAAGAGCGTGATCAGCGAGCTCCAGACCGCCGAGGAGCTGTCGCGCGGCAACTCGAAGCTGACCCTGCAGTTCTGCGTCAACTACGGCGGCCAGGCCGAGATCGCCGACGCCGCCGCCGCGATCGCCCGCGACGTGGCCGCCGGCAAGCTCAAGGCGGACAAGGTCAACGAGAAGACCATCCAGCGCTACCTCTACCACCCCGAGGTGCCCGAGGTGGACATGTTCCTGCGGCCCTCCGGCGAGCAGCGCACCTCCAACTTCCTGCTGTGGCAGTCGGCCTACGCCGAGATGGTCTACCTCGACACCCTCTGGCCCGACTTCGACCGCCGCCACCTCTGGTACGCGTGCGAGCTCTACGCCCAGCGCGACCGCCGCTTCGGTGGCGCCCTCCCCAATCCGGTCGCCCCGGCGCCGGCCTCGTGACCGCGCCGGTCTCCCTCCGTGGCGCCGGCGCGGTGCTGATCCCGCGACGCGCTTTGGGTGGGGTCGCTCCGGTGCTCGCCTCGTGAGTGCTCGCCGTGCCGTCCGCCTTGACGGGCTCCGGCTCGGTGGGCGCGGCGGCGGGTCGGGCGCTTGGCGGGACGGCCTCGGCCTCGGCGGTCTTAGCCTCGGCGGCTTCGGCTTCGGCTTCGGCCTCGGCGGCTTCGGCTTCGGCCTCGGTGGCCTCAGCGGTGTCGGTGGCCTCAGCGGTGCCGGCGGTGGGCGTCTCGCCGGGGCGCGCGCGTCGTGAGCAGTCGGTGGCTTTATCTGGCCCGGCACGGCGATGCGGCGGAGGGTGGCGGGCTGTCGGCGGTGGGGCAGCGGCAGGCGGCCCTGCTCGGGGCGCGGCTCGCCGGGGTCGCCTTCGACTCGATCACTCACAGCCCCGAGCAGCGCGCGACCGAGACTGCGCGGATCGTCTCGGAGGGGCGGGACGGTCCGCGGCCGGAGGCGTGGGACGCGGTCGGTGACTACGTGCCGCATGTGCCGCACAAGGTGCCGCCGGCCTTCGAGGGGTTTCTCGACGAGGTCACGGACGAGGAGCGACGGGCCGGGGCGGCGTGGGCCGACCAGGCGCTGGCGCGGTTCGCCCGGGTTCCCGCTGACCAGGCGCTGGCGCGGTTCGCCCGGGTTCCCGCCGACCAAGGGCCGGCCGGGTCTGCTCGGGTGCCCGCCGACCAAGGGCTGGGCGGGTTCGTTCGGGTGCCGGTCGACCACGGGCCGGACCGGGCCGCCGGGGGTGCGGCCGGGGCGGGCGACGTGCATGAGCTGGTGGTCACGCATGCGTTCCAGGTGGCGTGGTTCGTGCGGGCGGCCCTCGGTGCGCCCGTCGATCGGTGGCTCGGGCTGCCGGTGGCCAACTGCGGGCTGACCGTGATCCGGTGGTCGCCCGGGCGGCCGGCGGCGGTGGTGCTGGTCAACGACCTGTCCCACCTGCCGCCGGAGTTGCGGTGGACCGGCTTCCCGCCCGGGTTGCCGCCGCCCGTGTGACATCCGCACCCGAGTTGCGGTGGACCGGCTTCCCGCCCGGGTTGGCGCCGCCCGTGTGACCTCCACGCTCCGGAGTAGGCCAGGCACGACGAGCCCGTGTTCCGGTCGGTGCGAATGAACCGGGGCGCTGGGGCGCGGCGGGATCGTGGTCGGGCGCCGGCTTGACCGCCGCGGCCCGGCAGCGTGCCCATTGGCGGCGGGCCGGCTGGGGGAGCGGGTCAGGCGGTGATGGCGGTCAGGGCGGCGGGGAGGTCGGAGAGGTCGGTGAGGACCACGTCCGCGCCGGCTTGGCGGAGGTGGGCGGCGTCCTGGGAGCCGGTGGCGACGGCGACGACGCGGGTGTTGTTGGCGCGGGCGCCGGCGACGTCGTGGGCCGTGTCGCCGATGACGACGGGGCGGAGGCCGGGACCGTACTTGGCTTCGGCTCGTTCCCGGCTGCGGCGCACCAGGGTGGCGCGGACGCTGTCGTCCGTGCCGTAGGCTCCGACCTCGGCGTCGAAGGCGCCGGTCAGGCCGAACGCCGCGACCTTGGCCGCCGCGACCTGCGGGACGTTGCCGGTGACGAGGGTCTGCACGACGTCACCGCGGTCGGCGAGGGCGGCCAGCACCTCCGGTACGCCCGGCAGCAGCGACCCCTGCTCGGCGAACAGATGCCGCATCCGGTCCACCTCCGTCACGTACCGGGCGAAGAACCGGTCCGGGGTGCAGTCCGTCACCCCGTGGCTCGCGAAGACCTCGGTGCAGATGTCGAGATCGGTCCGCCCGGCGAAGCTCGGCGTGACCTGCCATTCGCGCCCGGTGACCGCCGTGAACGCCGCCTTCCACGCCCGCCCGGCGACGCCGCCGCCGCTGAGCAGAGTGTGGTCGATGTCCCACATGACGAGCAGGCGCTTCACTCCCCGGCCAGCCGGCGCTCGACGTGCTCGACCTTGGCGGTGAGGGCGCCCGTGACACCGGGGCGGATGTCGGCCTTGAGCGAGACGCTGACCCGGGGCGCCTGCGCGGCCACCGCGTCGACGGCCTGCTTGACGACGGCCATGACCTCGTCCCACTCGCCCTCGATCGTGGTGAACATGGCGTCCGTGCGGTTCGGCAGCCCGGAGGCCCGGACCACCCGGACGGCCTCCGCGACGAGATCGCCGACGGACTCGGAGACGCCGATGGGCGTGACGGAGAAGGCAACCAGCATGGTCACCATCGTCGCACGAAGCGGGAACCTTCTCCGGCCGGGAAAGCGGCCGGCCCTGCGACCTCCTTTGGTTGGGAATCCGTCGAATCAGGACAACCCGCGTTTCGGCCCCGGCGATCAACGGGCATGAATCGTGGACCGCCCACCACCCCCGGGCCATGGACCGCCACCCCCAGGAGGTACCCAAGTGCGCCGCCGCCACGTCGCCGCAGCCGCCATCGCCGCAGGATCGGTGCTGGCCCTCGCTGCCTGCTCGTCCACCCCGGCCGACACCACCGCCGCGAGCCCGGCGGGCAGCACGCCGTCCGCCACGACCCCCGCGGCCGAGACCGGCGCCGGCTCGGCGGAAGCGGAGCCCACGACGGAAGCCGCGGACGACGGGGCCGGGGCCACCGCCGAGAAGCCCGAGAAGACCGGCAACCCCGTCCTGGACGGCGAGCGGCAGATCGTCATCGCGCCCACCGACACGTACGAGACCGTGCTGCACGTCGACGACAAGGGTCACCTCGCGCTGACCGACGGCGACAGCGACACGACGCTCTTCGTGCTGGTGCCTGTCAATGACGAGAAACACTGGATCCGTACGGCCAAGGCGGACAGCTCCGGCGAGCAGGCCTGCATCGGGCTGAGCATGCAGTCCAGCGGGCCCGCCATGCTGGACGCCGCCCCGTGCGACGCGTCGGCCAGCGGTCAGCTCTTCACGATCCAGTCGAAGGGCGAGGTCGAGGGCAAGTTCCGGTACGCAATCAAGGGTGACAAGGGCTACAACGTCCGGGCCCTGGACGACGAGGGTGTGCAGGCCGTCGCGGGCGCCTCGGGCAAGGGCACGACGTTCGGCTTCGCCGACAACGGCAAGGCCCCCGCCGGCCCCGGCGCCGAGTAACCCGCAGCCCCAGCCGCGGTAACCCGCAGCCCCGCAGCCCCGCAGCCCGGGTAAAGAAACAAGCCGAGTAACCGGCGGCCCGGGCAAAGAGCAAGAGGAACAGCCCGAAGTCAGGAGGCCCGGCGCCCGAAAAGGCGCCGGAGCCAAGACCGCCCGGCGGCGGAAGGGCCAGCGGCGGCGGAAGGGTCGGCGGCGGCGGATCCGGCGGCGGCAGGACCGGCAGCGGCGGACTCAGCGGGAGAACCGGCGTCCGAAGCCGCGGCATCGGCCGCCGCGGAAGCCGTCAGCACCTCCCGCGCCAGCGCCCGCACCTCCCCGTCCAGCCCCGGCGTCATCAGCACCAGCTCCGCCAGCGAGTCGAGGATCGTCACCACCCGCCCCTGCGCCGCCCGCACCGCCGTGACGAACCTCATCGCCACCGTCGCCGCCACCTCGGTCCGGCCCAGCGGGTCGAGCCAGGCCGCGACGACCAGTGCGAACAGTGCCGCCTCGGTGGCCCAGTCCTCGACCCCGAACGCCACCTCGGCCAGGATCCGGCGGTGGGCGGTCGTGTCGGTCGGGTGGTTGCGGCCCGGCTCCGCGGAGTGCAGCACGCCGAGAGCCGCGAACACCTGCACGCTCCGCTCCCACCACCCCGGCGGCAGCTCGACCGAGCCGTCCGGGGCGGCCGGCGGGTGCACGAGCAGGCCGAGCAGGTCGTCGATCGGGAGCTGCCCGAGGGGGAGAGCTTGGTCATAGACCGCGATCGGGTGCGCCCAGATCGGCGTGACGACCCGGCGGGCGAGCTCCACGGCCTCCTGCGACGGCGGCGGCACGGCGGGCGAGGCCACCTTCCCCGTGTACGTCCACAGCGCGCGCCCCGGGCGTACCGCTGAAGTCATGTCGGGGGGTGTCTCGCCGCCGATGTCGATCGTCACACCGGGGAACCGCCGCCGCACGAGAGACAGGGCGCTGGGCACCTCCAGCGCCGACAGGGCCATGGTGCCGAGGTCGCCCGCGTCGGCCGGCACCTGCGCGAGCATGTTGACGCAGGCCTCCGTCGCGGCGGCCGGCAGGCCCAGCCACGGCCGTCCCCGGCAGGCGGTCTCCAGCTCGTAGTGCTCGTGGCCCGACGGCGGATGGTCCCGCGTGTAGTCGGCCAGCGCGATCAAGTGACGAACGTCGCCGTCCTCGTCGAAGCGCATGCTGTGCAACGTGTGCACGACACAGTCGTACGAGGGATCGCGCGCGACGGCCTCCTCCAGCAGCGCGATCCCCTCGGCCGCCCGGCCGGTCGCGGCGAGCCAGTTGGCGAGGTCGGCACAGAGATCCAGCTCACGCGGAAAGCGCCGGTACGCGTCCCGCAGCACCGCGATCCCGTCGTCGTCGCGCCCGTCGGCGCGGAGGGCGTAGGCGTACCAGACCAGGGTCAGCTTGCTCGGCTGCAACTCCACCGCCCGCGCGCCCCAGACGACGGCCGCCCCCGTGGCCCCGAGCCGGCGGCCCACCCCGGCGGCGGTCGCGTGCACCATCGGATCGTCCGGGTGGGCGGCCACGGCGCGCCGGGCCAGGTCGAGATAGACCTCGTTCGCCGTACGCACGGACTCCTCCGCCGGATCCCCCAGCGGCCGCATCACCGTGGTGAACACCTGCGCCAGCGCCTGCCCCTCGACACTTCCCGCGTCGAGCGCCCGGACCCAGGTCACGTCGGCCCACGGCTGCTCGGGCGCGGCGGCCGTCGCCCGGGCCAGCAGGCCGAGCGCCCGCCCCGGATCGGCGGGGGCGAGCAGGTGGGCGTGCGCGACGACCGTACCGATGAAGGCGGGCTCGTGCAGCGGGAAGAGCAACAGGCCGCTGTCGGCCGTGCGCACCGCCAGGGCCGCCAGCAGCTCGTGCGCCTCGGGCAGCCCGGGCGCGAGCGCCAGCGCCCCCGCCAGATGCGACGCGGCATGCGCCAGATCGTCCTCCGCGAGGGCGACACGGGCGAGCGACAACTCCCCGTGCGCCTCCTCGACCGCCGTCCCGGCGCCTTCGGCCATCCCGCGAGGCTAGATCATGCCCCCCACCGAAGCCCGCCAGGGCCACCGCCCAGCCTCACACCCAGGCCCGCCAGGGCCGGTCCCACGTCGCACTGCGCCCGTCGATGACTTGGGCGCCGGAAACGGGCGAAGCGGGGTTCTTCGTCCGTTTCCGGTGTTCAAGTCATCGGCTCCCCGGGGCGCAGTGCCCGCCGAGCCGGAGGCGAGGCCATGTTATTGCCGGATCGCTTCGCCGGCGATCTCGATGCGGATCTTCTTGCCGACCAGGACGCCGCCGGCCTCGAGGGCGACGTTCCAGACCAGGCCGAAGTCCTCCCGGTCGATGTCCGCGGTGGCGGTGAAGCCGAAGATGTCGTTGCCGTAAGGATCGCGGCCGGCGCCGCCGAAGTCGACGTGCACGTCCACCGGCCGCCGCACGTCCTTGACGGTCAGCTCGCCGTGCAGGACGAACTTGTTCGGGTTGAGGGCGGCGTCCTCCGGGGTGGCCGCCCCGGCGCCCCGGCGCGTGAGCGGATTGTTGCGCAGGCGGGCCCACATGAAGATCTCGTCGCGGGGCTCCTGGCGGGTGAGGCCGGTGCCGCGGAACCGGATCGCCGGGTAGCGGTCGACGTCGAGGAAGTCGGGGCCGCGCAGGTGGACGTCGCGGTCGTCGTTGTGGGTGGTGAGGCTGCCCGTACGGATGCTGGCCGTGACCGTCGTCCGCAGCGGGTCCTCGCCGACGACGATGTGGGCGCGCGCGTCGGCGAACTCGCCCCGCACCACGCTGACCATCATGTGCTGCGCCTGGAAGCCGACGCGCTTGTGCGCCTCGTCGAGAAGGTAGACGCCCGGCTCCGGAATGGTGACGCCATTCCACAACCGGGTCGGGCGGTCATTCATCGGTGTCGTTCCCCCATTGACGGTGTCCGCGCTCTCGAGGGTTATTCAGGGCCTCACCTCGACCGGCGGGGGCCGCTGAATGATCCTCGCTGCCCCGATCGTATGTCGCCGGTGCACCTGTGACTTTCCTGGATGCGCAGGTTGAGAGCCATGCGACACGAATGCGGCGGGCGCACCGGAGTTTGCCCGAATTGCGAGGTGAAAGCGTGGGCAGAATCACGCTCATCGAGAAAAAGAAAGGCGCCGGTCATGTCATGGACACTCTCCGTTGAACGGCGCCCGCGACATTGGCGCGGTCACATGTGTCGATCTTTGGAGCCTCCGACATGGGTCACGGCCACCACCACGATCACGATCACGACCACGCGCCCGCCGGCGGCGACGTCGAGCCCGCGCTCGATCTCAGCGTGCCCGACAGCGAGCTCTCGCCGGCCGACGTCTCGCGCCGGGGCTTCCTGCGCGGGGCGGGCCTGCTCGGCGCCGGGGCGGCCGCCTCGGTGCTCGCGACCCCGTCGGCCGCGGCGGCGGCCGGGCTCCCGCACGCCCACGGGCCGCAGGGCGGCGGCACGGCGAAGGGCGGCTTCACCTGGCTCGCCGGCGACCACCACATCCACACCCAGTACAGCTCCGACGCCCAGTACCGGGTGGCGGACCAGGCCCGGCACGGCCGCGCGTACGGGCTCGACTGGGTTGTCATCACCGACCACGGCAGCGTCACCCACGCGAAGATCGGCGTCGACAAGGTCAACCCCGACATCCTCGCCACCCGGGCCGAGCTCAAGGACCTGCTGACCTTCCAGGGTCTGGAGTGGAACATCCCGGGCGCCGAGCACGCGACGGTCTTCGTGCAGCCGGGCAAGAACGAGGTCGCCGTCCTCAAGCAGTTCGAGAACGCGTACGACGGCTCGCTCCAGCCCGCCACCGCCACCACCGAGCAGCTCGAAGCGACCGCGATCGCCGGCATCAAGTTCCTCGGCGAGCAGGTGCGCAAGCGCAAGATCGACGGCGCCCTCTTCCTCGCCAACCACCCGGCCCGCCGCGGCATCGACTCGCCGCACGAGATCCGCAACTGGCGCGACGCCGACCCGACCGTCGCCGTCGGCTTCGAGGGCGCCCCCGGCCACCAGGCCGCCGGCATCCCCGCCCCGAACGGCCGCGGCGGCGCGCGCGGCTACTACGACAACAACCCGTCGGCCGCGTCCTACCCGGGCTATCCGCTGGAGAGCTACCGCACGTGGGGCGGCTTCGACTGGATGACCGCCACGGTCGGCGGCCTCTGGGACAGCCTCCTGGCCGAGGGCAAGGCGTGGTGGATCACCGTCAACTCGGACAGCCACGTCAACTATCTCGACCAGTCCGACCGCGGGCCGGGGAGCAACTTCGAGCTCAACGGCAAGTACAACGACCCCGTCTACACCGGCACGGTCAACACGGGTGCGGGCGACTTCTGGCCCGGCTTCTACGGGCGTACGTCGGTCGGGGCGACCTCGTTCTCGTACCAGGCGGTGATGGACGGCCTCCGCGCCGGCCGCGTCTGGGTCGACCACGGTCGCCTCATCAAGGGCCTGGACGCCCGCGTGCGCCAGGCGGGGGACCGGCGTTCCTTCACGGGTACGCCGCTCGGGGGCGTCCTGCACGTCAAGCGCGGCACCGCCACGGAGCTCACCGTCGAGATCGACCTTCAGGACCAGCCCAACTGGGCCCAGTTCGTGCCGGTCCTCCAGCGCGTCGACGTCATCGTCGGCCAGGTCACCGGGCCCGTCGCCGACAAGGACACGTTCCAGGCGCCGACCGCCAAGGTCGTCAAGTCCTACGAGGTGAAGGCCGGCTCGAAGAAGCTCGCGGTGACCTACAACCTGGGCCGCCTCGACAAGCCGTTCTATCTGCGGCTGCGCGGCACCGACGGCAACCGCACCCAGCCCGGCCTCATGGGCGCCGCGGTCGACCCCCACGGCCCCCAACTCGATGTGGCCGGCGCCGCCGACCCGTGGGGCGACCTGTGGTTCTACACCAACCCGATCTGGGTCCTGCCCAAGTGACATCCGCTGTGGACCCCGGCGACGGCACCGTCGTCGGGGTCACCCTCGGCCACCCCGACACCGCCACCGCCGAACACTGGCTGGCGTCGCTCGACCCCGCCCCGATCCACGCCTGCACGCACCTGGTTTCGTCGCCGCGCCCGCACGTGGCGTGGTCGCTCGAGTTCTCCGGGATTGTGCCGGCCGCTCTGGGCGACTCCAGCGCCTCTGCGGCGGCGGCCCACGGCGTCTCGGGCCGCGCGGTCATCTATCCGGGCGTCGACAAGCTGGTCGGCGACCTGACCGTGGCCTCGGTGCTGGCCCTCAGTGCCATCGACGCGATCGAGGTCCTGGGCGGTGGCCCGGCGGATCGTGACACAACCCTTCAGACCAACAATTTCGTACGTCCGGTCTGGCGCGACGGTCGTCTGATCCTCACCGTGATGCCGGCCGCGGGTGGCAAACTGGTCCCCTTCGAGAACCGCCACCCCACTCCCTGCTGCGCCGACCACGCCTGACCGTTCGCGGGCCGGCTCTTGTGGGGCTGGCTTGCCGGGAACGAAAACTGCCCTCCACAAGGTCCGTGGAGGGCAGAGGCTGGCGCGGAAACTCAGACCTTCTGGGTCTCCGTCGTCGCCGGGTGCAGCTCGGTCGTGGTCTCCGACACGAACTTCCCGGTGGTCGTGCTGCGGTGCACCTCGTGCTCGCCACCGGTCTTGTCACCACCGACATGCTCGGTCGTGGTTCCCTTGGGGTCCCGCTCGGTCGTGCTCTCCTTGACGAACTTCCCGGTCCGGGCGCTGCGGTTGACCTCGTGCTCGCTCATGGGGGTGAACCTCCGTGCTACGTCATCAGGGGATGCCTAGAACCTGCCCACAGTCGACGCCCGGGAAACAATCACTCAATCGACACTCCCCGGCTCGGCCACCCACTGCACCGGCTGCCCAGTCACCCGCGCCACGGTCGCGAAGTCCCGGTCGTAGTGCAACACGGTCAGTCCCTGCAACTCCGCCACCGCCGCGATCAGCAGATCAACCGGCCCGGCCGACTTGTGCGCTCCCCGGTCCACAAGGGCTCTCTGCACCTCCCGCAACCGATGCTCAGCCCGGTCGGGCGTCATGACCCATACGAACGACTCACTCAGGTCACGGAGCATCTCGGTGAACTCGGCCTTGTCCCGGGCGCTGTAGAGGATCTCCACCTCCGCCAGTGCGCAGACGCCCACTATGCCGTCCTCCATGGCCTTCCGCCACTTCTCGCGGAGGCCGGGGTTGTGGGCCAGCCGGGTGAAGGAGCTGTTGTCGATCAGGTAGCGCGTGCTCGTCACGGGCGGTCCTTCTTGTGCATGAGCTCGTCGAACTGACCCGCGGCGCCCCGGGCGGCGAGCCGGTCGAAGGCCTCGCGCCGCTTGAACATGGCGGCCACCTCGCGCAGGGCGGCGTTGACGGTCTCCGCCGGCGACTCGGTGTCGAGGTACTTTGCCGCGGCGATCAGCGCGTTTTCATCCAGCTTGATCCGGTGCTCGGCCACGACGGACTCGTCTCTGGTGGGAATGGTGGTCATCGGCTCCTGCCTTTCACGTGAGAATACTGGCTTGGCGACAACTAGTCGTATGACTTTTCGTGGGTGAAAAAATGGGCGACTGCCGAGTGCAGGTCGCCGTCGGGTCTCGTCTCAGTCGACGGTGCCGGGCTCCGCGATCCACTGCACCGGCTGCCCGGTCACCTCGGCCACGGTCGCGAAGTCCCGGTCGTAGTGCAGCAGCGTCCGCCCCCCCAGCTCCGCCGTCGCCGCGACCAGCAGGTCGACCGGCCCGGCCGAGCGGTGCTGACCGAGCTTGGTCAGGGCGAATTGAACCTCCTGGGCTCGCTGCATCGCGCGGTCGGGCACGGGCACCCACGGGAAACGCTCGTGCAGCACGCGCTCCACGGCTTGGCGATGCTCCAAAGAGCGGACGCTGACGAAGATTTCCAGCTCCGTGAAGGAACAGATGCCGACCCGGCCGTTCGTCAGGTCCTCGTCCCACTCGTTCGCCTTCGCCTGGTCGCGGATCAGGCGGGCGTAGGCGCTCGTGTCCACGAGATAGGTGGGCTTGCTCACGCCTCCTCCCGCAGGGGAGGCAGGGTCGGGCGGGGCCGGTAGTTCCGCTTGTCGAGGAGCAGGTCGAAGTCGCCGTTCTTGGCCATCGTGACCAGCTCGTCCATGGCCCGGCTGCTGTCGAGCATCTTGGCCACCCGGCGCAGGGCGGCGTTAATGGTCTCCTCCGGGCTCGTCGTCTTGAGGTAGGCGGCCGCGGCGGCGAGGGCCTTGTCGTCCACATCGATGCGACGCTCGGTCACGGCGGTCTCCTCTCGCGAGGGGGTGGTTGTCATGTGTCTCTGCCCTTCGGCCGGAAGCGGGGTGGGTGAAGCGGCGGCAAGCGGATCGCCGGGGCTGCGTACGACTATAGCGCAACGACACCTTGACGTGCGACACCCAAAAGTCTCAGCCGAGAACGGGGTGGAAGAAGCCTGTCACCACCGCCACCGCCAGGATCGCGGCCGACGCGAGGGCCGCGGCCGCCACCAGCGCCGCGTCGGCCGGGCCGAAGTGCTGGCGGCGGGCGTACGTGCGGACCGCCCCTGAGTCGAATCCGCGCGCGTCCATCGCGGTCGCCAGCCGCCCGCCCCGGCGCAGCGCCCCCACCAGCAGGGCGAACGCCGTCGATGCGAAGAGGCGCAGCCGCGCCCACGGGTTGTGGCCGGCGTCGATGCCCCGGGCGCGGCGGGCCAGGGTCAGGGTCTGCCATTCCGCCGTGAGCAACGGGACCAGGCGGAAGGCGGCCAGGGCGCCGATGGCGAAGCGGGCGGGGGCGCGGACGTTCTGGACCAGGGCGTCGGCGAGGTCCGTGGGGTCGGTCGTGGCGAAGACGATGATGCCCGGCAACGCCACGGCGAAGACGCGCAGGACGAGCCCGAGGGCGGCGGCGGCGACTCCGGTCGTGACGTTCCAGAAGAGGACTGTCCCCTCGCGGTCGGCGGCGAAGAGGGTCATCGTCACGAGGATGCCGGCGGCGCCGAGGGCGAGCGGCCAGGCGCGGCGGGCCAGCACGCGGTAGCGGACGCCGAAGAGCGGCAGGACCGCCAGCTCGATCACCAGGGCGAGGGCGGGGGTGAGCGGGTCGAGCGTGGCGATCAGCGGCAGGGAGAAGAGCAGCGCGGCGCCGAGCTTGGCGACCGGGTTGCGGCGGGCGAGCGGCGCACCCGCACAAGCGACAGGAGCCAGGTTCACGACGACGCCCCGAAAAAGAGGTTCAAGAAGACGCCCCGAAGGACGGACGGCGCCGGGGGAGCGGCTCGACCGGCGTCAAGTCGTGCACCCGGTCGGCGAGCGACGACACGAACGCGTCGTCGTGGGTGACGGCGACGATGCCGTGGCCTTCGTCGCGCAGGCCGGCGAGGAGGGCGACCAGCTCGATCCACGTACGCCGGTCCTGCCCGAAGGTCGGCTCGTCCAGCACCAGCAGCCGCGGCGCGGTGGCCAGGGCCGTCGCCACGCTCAGCCGGCGAGCCTCACCCCCCGACAGCGTGTACGGGTTCGCCTCCGCCAGCGCGGTGAGCCGCAAGCGCTCGAGCAGTGTCGTGACCACGTCGAGTGGCAACCCCAGCCGACGCGGACCCAGCGCCAGCTCGTCGTAGACGCGCGACGTCACGAACTGGTGCTCCGGCGACTGGAAGACCGAGCCGATCCGCCGCACCAGCGAGGCTGCCCGCCACTTGTGCGGCGGACGCGGGTCGTCGAACGCCGACACGCGGCCGGACGTCGGCGCCAGCAGGCCGCCGAGGAGCAGCGCGAGAGTCGACTTGCCGGCGCCGTTGGGGCCGGTCACCGCCACGACCTCACCGGCCCGGACGGACAGATCCGTGGGGGGTAGTCGCATTCCCACGGCCGCCGCGGAGGTCCGTACCAGAGCGGCAGCGGGAGGGGAAACGGCCTGGTGCCGGGGCAGGGGATAGCCCGGCACCCAGATCCCCGCCTCGGCCAGCCGCGGACCGTGCCCGGCGAACACGACCTCGGGTGCGCCGTCGACCTCCACCCCGCCGCCGGGCGAGAGCACGACGACCCGGTCGACGGCCGGGAAGACGCGGTGCTCGACCACGATCACCGTGGTGTCCGGCGTGAGCGACGAGGACAGCGCCTCATGGACAAGCGCCGCACCCGCGGGGTCGAGGTTGGCGGTCGGCTCGTCGAGCAGGACCAGCCCGGGGCGCAGGGCGAGCACCCCCGCGAGGGCCAGGCGCTGCTGCTCGCCGCCGGAGAGGGCGTGGGTCGGGCGATTGATCGGGTACGGAAACCCGACGCGATCCAGCGCGTCGCTCACCCGGGGCCAGATCTCGGCCGCGGGCACGCCGGTGTTCTCCAGCCCGAACGCCACGTCGTCGCCGCTGCGGGCCATCACGAGCTGGGTCTGCGGGTCCTGGAAGAGGATGCCGGGCCGCCCGCGCACCTCGACCGTGCCCTCGGACTCGCCGGAGTCCGCGGGCAGCAGCCCGGCCAGCGCCGCGAGCAGGGTGCTCTTGCCGGCGCCCGAGGGGCCCAGCAGGAGCACCCGCTCGCCGGAGCGGATGTGCAGGTCGACGCCCCGGACGGCCCACGCCCGGCGCCCGGCGTGGCGCCAGCCGAAGCCCTTCAGGACGACGTCGGCCACGGCTAGACCAGGGCGCGGTCGCGGCCGGCGGCGAAGCGGTCGAGGACGCCGGTGGGGGCCAGCGCCCGGGTCAGCGCCCACGCGCCGAAGCCCGCGATGACCGTGCTGCTGACCACGGTGAGCAGCGCGTACGGGATGCGGTAGTCCCACAGCGCGTACGCCGCGTTCCAGGCGAAGAAGTCGAACAGCGCCGCGCTCAGGCCGGTCAGCGCGCCCGCGAGCAGGGCCACGGGCAGCTTGAACGACCGGTACGCGACCAGCGCGAACGCCATCTCGGCGCCGAGGCCCTGCACGAGGCCCTGCGGGATGACCATGGCGCCCCACTGCGCACCGAGCAGCGCGGAGACGATCGCCGCGACGGTCTCCGTGTAGAGCGAGGCGCCCGGCTTGCGGATGATCAGGCCGGCCAGCACGGCGGGCATGAGCCAGACGCCGTAGAGCAGGGTCTGCGCGGGCGGGAAGAAGCTGAAGGCGCCCTCGGTGGCGCCCCAGACGATGTTCCACGCCCAGAAGATGACGCCGAACGCGACGGCGATGATCGAGGCGATCACGATGTCGATCGTGCGCCAGCGGTTGCTGTTGGTGGTGCTCATGTGCCCTCCCGGGGGTCGGGAGGAGACGCACGCCGTGGCGCGGGCGAGCCCGGGCACGGCGCGGCTGGGAAAGACCGAACTCCCTGCGCTGGCATTACCCAGATCAGGTTCGAGGGTCTGCGGCCGTGAGGCCGCACTCTCAGCGCTGCGCGCTCCCCTGTCGGAAAACATTCGTGCTTCGATGAACTTAACACGCACCCGGTCGGAGGAGGTCACATGGAGATCAAGGTCAGGGGCATGACCTTCGACGTGTACGCGGAAGGGCCGGCCGACGGCACGCCGGTGCTCCTGCTCCACGGCTTCCCCCAGGACCACCGTGAGTTCGATCTGATCCTGCCGCGGTTGCACGAGAAGGGCCTCCGCACGTACGCCCTCGATCAGCGTGGCTACTCGCCGGGCGCCCGCCCCACGGACACCACCGCCTATGACCTCGCCGAGCCGGTCGCCGACGCGGTGGCCGTACTCGATGCTCTGAAGATCGAGCGGGCGCACGTGATCGGGCACGACTGGGGGGCCATCGTGGCGTGGATGCTCGCCGCGGGACACCCGGACCGCGTCCGTACGCTGGTGGCGGTCTCCGTGCCCCACCCCCGCGGCCTGCATGTCGCCCTGCGCAACCAGCCGTCGCAGCGGTTGCGGTTCGCCTATCAGAAGGTCTTCCAGTCCGCGTACGCCGAGCGCCTCCTCCTGGCCCGCGACGCCGCCGTCCTCCGCCGGCTGCTCAAGCCCACCGGCCCCCGGGCCGCGCAGTATGTCCGGGCGATGCAGGAGCCGGGCCGCCTCGACGCCACGCTCAACTGGTACCGGGCCCGCTCGGGCCGCACGCTCGCCAAGGTCGGCAAAGTCACCGTGCCCACCACGTACGTGTGGAGCGACGCCGACGGGACCGTGGGCAAGCCGGCCGCGCTGGCCACCGCGAGCTGGGTGACCGGCGACTATCGCCTGGTCACGCTGCGGGGCATCGGACACTTCATCCCCGAGGAGGCGCCGCGGGCCCTCGCGGAGGTGACGCTGGCTCGCATCGGCGTTTGATGGCACGGACGTCCGGGCAATCGATGCGTCACCCCCACATGACGCTGAGGAGACCGAAAGATGGCCACCGAGAAGCGCCGGATGAAACACGAGACGGAGAAGCAGCGCTGGGACCGCAACTTCGCGGACCTGCTGCAGGAGTTGCGTGTCGCCCAGACCGGCGTCCAGATCCTCTTCGCGTTCCTGCTGACGCTGCCGTTCAGCAACGGCTTCACGCGCACGACCGACTTCCAGCGCGACACCTATCTCGTCGCGTTGCTCGCGGCCGCGTTCGCCACCGCGATGATCATCTCGCCCGTCGCGTTCCACCGCGCACTGTTCCGCCAGGGCCGCAAGCCGGAGCTGGTCCGTTACTCCCACCGGATGGCGACCGGCGGCCTGGCCTTCATGCTGGTGTCCATGGTGTCCAGCGTGCTGCTGATCACCGACTACCTGCTCAACATCTGGGCCGCCGTCATCTTCACCGGCATCACCGCGGTCTTCTTCCTGACCTTCTGGGCCGCCATCCCGTTCGCCCGGCGCAACTGGATGGACGAGGAGGCCGACGAGGAGGACGAGCCCTACGCCGACGAGGCCGCGGAGCCTAACGTCCCCGCGAAGGTCTGAGCCCCAGCCCCTTGAGCTCCAGCTCGGCCAGGGCGTCGACCGCCGCGGCGTCCCCGTTGCGCCACGACTGGGCGATGTCCGGGCCGAGCTTCGCCAGGTCGGAGAGCGGCCGGCTCGCCAGCGCCCGCAGCGCGAGCAGGTCCTTGCCGGCCGGCTCGGCGCGCACCTTCGCCGCGACGCCGGCCCGGTGCATCCAGCGCAGCCGCCGCGGCAGCCACAGGAAGAGCACCAGGGCCAGCGGCGCCGCCACGATCAGCAGCGCCAGATAGAGCGCGAGGTCGTTGATGACCTCCTGCTGCTGGCGGCCGGCCTCGGCCAGGTTGTCGGCGGCGCCGGCGGCGCTCTGGAACGGCGAGGTCAGCTCGTCGCCGACCAGCGGCACCCGGCCGACCTTGCCGCCGATGTCGTTGAGGTTGCCCGCGATGCCCGTGCCGGCGTCCTGCAGCTTCTGCCCGGGCACGCCGAGCTTCTCGACCATGTCGTTGACCCAGAGCCCGGCCCGGATCCAGGCGTAGACCCAGAGCACGACGAGGATGTCGGTGAGCAGCTGACGGATCGCGGTGGGGAGCCGATCGGCGTACATCTTCACGCGCGTCAGCGTGCCACCTACTTCTTGGCTACGCACTCCTCGCACGTACCGAAGATCTCCAGGGTGTGGGCGACGTCGACGAAACCGTTCTCCCGGGCGATCTTCTCGGTCCAGCTCTCGACGGCGGGGCCTTCCACCTCGACGGTACGGCCGCACGAGCGGCACACCAGGTGATGGTGATGCCCCTGGCTGCACCGGCGGTAGAGGTGCTCGCCGCCCGGCGGGCGCATGACGTCGATCTCGCCGGCGTCGGCCAGGCCCTGCAACGTCCGGTAGACCGTGGTCAGGCCCACCTTCTCCCCGGCGTCGCGCAGGATCGCGTGCAGGTCCTGGGCGCTGCGGAAGCCCTCGCACCGGTCGAGCACGTCCCGGACGGCGCTGCGTTGCCGGGTGTTGCGGACGACCGTGGTCTCTTCGCTGCTCATGCTGCTATGCCTCCCTCGCGTGGGTCACCGCGTCGGCCACGATATGCGCGACGTGGTCGTCCACCAGTGAGTATGCGATCTCGCGGCCGCGGCGCGCACCCCGCACCACCCCGGCGCCGCGCAGCACCCGCAGATGCTGCGACACCAGCGGTTGCGGCGCGCCGAGCTTCTCCACCAGCTCGTGCACGCAGCGCTCGCCCCCGCCCAGCTCGGCCACGATGGCCACGCGGATCGGCGCCGAGAGGGCCCGCAGCAGCTCGCCCGCGGCCTCGTAAGCCTCGTAGCCCGTCGCCCGTCCGGGCACTGTGTTCGCACTCATCGCGCGCTCGCCTCCTGCAGGACGACCTCCGGTGGCCCGGCGTGCTCGCGCTCGGCGGGGATCCGCCGGCGCAGCATCCGCCACGTCGCGGCTCCCACGGTGATCGCGAGGAACGCGGCGATGGCCAGGATGACGATCGTGGCCCCGGGCGCGGTGTCCAGCTCGCCGGAGACCGTCACGCCCACCGCCGCGGCGCCCAGGCCGATCGCCATGGCGGCCGCCATCGTGGTGCGGAACCCGCGCGTGACCTGCTGCGCCGCGGCGACCGGCACGACCATGAGGGCGCTGACGAGCAACACCCCGACGGTCCGCATGGCGATCGTCACGGTCACGGCCGTGGTCACGGCGAGCAACAGATTGAGGGTACGGACGGGAAGTCCCGACACGCGCGCGTACTCCTCGTCGTTGCAGACCGCGAACAGCGCCGGCCGCAACGCGAGCATCGCCGTCAGCACCGCCACGCCCAGCACCGCGATCACGATGAGGTCCTGGCGCGAGGTGGTCGTCAGCGAGCCGAAGAGGAACTGGGTGAGGTTGGCGCTCGTACTGTCGGACAGTCCGACCAGGACGACGCCGCCCGCGATGCCGCCGTAGAACAGCAGGGCCAGGGCGAGGTCGCCGCTCGTCCGGCCGCGCTGGCGGACCAGCTCGACCCCGACCGCGCCGAGGATCGACACGACGACCGCGGTGAGCACGGGCGACTGGTTGAAGAGCAGCCCGACGCCGACGCCGGTGAGCGCCACGTGACCGATGCCGTCGCCGATCAGCGACAGCCGCCGCTGGACGAGATAGATGCCGAGCGCCGGTGCGGTCAGCCCGATCACCAGCGCGCCGGCCAGGGCTCGCAGCATGAACTCGTACTGGAAAAGATCCATGGTGAAATCCGCCTTCAGTCCGGTCAGAGGGTGGCGGCGGGGTGGTTGGATGGGGGCATTCTGTCCGTGGGGGCGACGCAGATGGCGGGTTGCTCGGGCTGCGCGTGGGGGTGGACGTGGTCGTGGCCCGGCTCGGCGTGGTGGCCGGCGGGCTCGGGGACGGCTCCCTCATAGGCGATGCGGCCGTCGTGGACGACGACGGCCGTACCGATGAGGGGCTGGATCGGGCCCAGCTCGTGCGCGACCAGCAGGATCGTGCCGCCCCGGGCGGCGAAGCGGCTGAGCACCCCGGCGAAGGCCTCCTGGCTCACCGCGTCGACCCCGGCCGTGGGCTCGTCGAGCACCAGCAGGTCGGGGCGGCCCGCGAGGGCGCGGGCGATCAGCGTGCGCTGCTGCTGGCCACCGGACAGCGTGGCCACGGGATCATTGATCCGGTCCAGCAGGGCGACGTCTTCCAGTGCGGCGCGTACGGCTTCCTTGTCGGCCGCGCGGGCCGGACGGAAGATGCCCCGGCGCGCCAGCCGGCCGGACGCCACGACCTCACCCACCGTGGCGGGCACGCCGCTGCCGGCGCCCAGCCGTTGCGGCACGTAGCCGATGCGGGCCCACTCGCGGAAGCGGCGCTGGGGCGTACCGAAGAGGTCGATCTCGCCTCCGGCCAGCGGGACCAGGCCGAGGATCGTGCGCACCAGCGTCGACTTGCCCGAGCCGTTGGCCCCGAGGATGGCCGTCACCTGGCCGCTCTCGGTCCGCATGGACACGTCGCGAAGAACGACCCGGCCGCCGTACGCCACCGCCGCGTGCCTGATGTCCACGACGCTCATGCGGCACATCCCAGCGCCGTGGTGAGCGCGGCCAGGTTCGCGCGCATGATCGTGAAGTAGTCCTCGCCGTCCCCGGCACTCTCGAGCGGATCGAGGACGGCCGTCCGCGCGCCGACCTCCTTCGCGATCGTGTCGGCGACCTTCGGACTGACCAGGGTCTCGAAGAAGATGGTCGTGGTTCCCGTGGCTCTCGCCTCCTCGGCGACATGGGCGAGGCGCTGCGGGGAAGGCTCCGCCTCGGGGGAGATGCCGGTGATGCCGACCTCGGTCAGGCCGTAGCGGTCGGCCAGATAGTGGAACGCCGCGTGGCTCGTGACGATCTCGCGCCGCTCGCAGGTGCTCAGCGTCGCCTGGTATTCCGCATCCAGGGCTTTGAGCTCTGTCCCGATCTGAGCGGCACGCTGCTCGTAGACCGTCGCGTGGGCCGGGTCCTTCTGCGCGAGCTGTCCGGCCAGGGCGCCCGCGATCGTCGCGTAGCGCTCGGGGTCGAGCCACACGTGCGGGTCGGCGCCCTCACCGGCCTCGGCGTGCTCCTCCTCGCCGGGCTCGTGCTCGTGCTCCTCGGCCGGCAGCAGCGTGACGGCCGTGCCCACGTCGAACGCGCGGCCCTGGGCCTCCTGGGCGACGGCCTGGTCGACGGCGGGCTGGAACCCGTCGAGATAGACGACCAGCCTCGCGTCGACGATCCGGCCGACCTGGCGCGGGCTCAGCTCGAGGTCGTGGGGCTCGGCGCCGGGCTTGGTGAGATCGGTGACATTGACGTCGCCGCCGCCGATGCGCTGGGCTAGATATTGCAGGGGGTAGAACGCTGTGACGACGTTCATGCCCTTGTCGCCCGCGCCGGCCGGGGCCGCGCAACCGCCGAGCAGCAGCACTGCCGCGACTGCGAGCTTGCTCAGGACCGGGGGCATACCACCCACTGTCCCCGGACATGGTAATGATTGTCAAAAGCGCATGAGTGAGATCACTCGGCGTCCCCGCTCTTCGGTTCAGTCGCTGATCGCCTTGGCTCGGCTTTCAGTCGCTGATCGCCTTGGCGATCGCCGCGCCGAAGAGCATGGCCAGCAGGATGCCGCGGATCACCCGGACCGGCACCGACTGGATCGGCCAGGTCGTGAAGGTCAGCGCCGCGAGGCCGAGCCCCAGCACGAAGAGCAGCGCCGCGCCGATGATCCCGGGCAGGAAGAGGCCGCCCAGGAAGATCGCCAGCGCCACGATGAACGCGGTCGTCGGGTTCACCGTGGCCAGCCGGCTGAGGAAGTTTCCCTGCGGGGGCGTCGTCACGTCGGCTCCTGGTGGTGTGCGTAGGCTCACGGCATGCTGGTGCTCAACCGCTTCGTCGTCCCGCCCGAAGCCCAGGAGTCCTTCGCGGAACGGGCGCACGCCGCCCTGGCCGCCCTCGCCGCGAGCACCGGTTACACCTCGGGCCGGCTCACCCGCGCGCTGGACGACCCCACGCACTGGACCCTCGTCACCGAGTGGGAGTCCGTGGGAGCCTACCGGCGCGCGCTCGGCGGCTTCGACGTGAAGGTGCACGCGACGCCGTTGCTGAGCGAGTCGCTCGACGAGCCGTCCGCCTTCGAGACGCTCGCCGCGGCCGGTCCGGGGGAGTCCGTGACCGTGGTGGCCAGCGACCGGGCCGCACATCCCTGGCGCTGAGCCGTAGGCTGGAAACCATGACCGCTCCGTCCTTCTCGCCGCCGCCGCCCGGCCCCGGGGTGCAGCCGCCGTTCCCGGCGCCGCCCGTCGAGGGGCGAGGCCGGCGGCTGGGGCTCGGCTGGGGGCTCGGCATCGGCGCCGTCGTGCTGGTCGGCGTCGTGGGGCTGATCGCGCTGATCGGCTTCGGCACCGTGGCTCAGAGCGCGTTCAACGAGCAGGCCGACAAGGTGGTCGGGGAATACCTCGGCGCGGTCCGCGACGGCAACTACGCGGAGGCGTACGAGGGGCTGTGTGACTCGGTCCGCGCCTCGGTGAGCGAGTCGCAGTTCACCGAGCGGGTCCAGCAGCAGCCGAAGATCAGCTCGTGGCGCGTCGGTGACATCAACCTCACCGGCGACGTGACCGCGCCGGTCGATGTCACCTACGCCGACGGCACCACCGACCGGCTGCG
Organism: Symbioplanes lichenis; assembly: GCF_030709675.1. Lineage (GTDB taxonomy): Bacteria > Actinomycetota > Actinomycetes > Mycobacteriales > Micromonosporaceae > Actinoplanes > Actinoplanes lichenis. The sequence goes on along the minus strand of NZ_JAUZQD010000016.1, from coordinate 114,511 downwards.
GGCGGTCCTTGAGCAGGACACCAGTACCGGCGGATTCGAAGTGTGCAGCATCGGGGAGTAATCTCCTCATTTCGTCCAGTCCTGTTGATTCTCTCGATTCTCGCCGACCTCCAGCCGGCGTAGGAGGAACTGTGCCCGCCGACCGCATCGATGCCGTCGTCAGCCTGGCCAAGCGCCGGGGCTTCGTCTTCCCCTCCAGCGAGATCTACGGAGGCACCCGCTCGGCGTGGGACTACGGCCCGCTGGGCGTGGCGCTCAAGGACAACGTCCGCCAGCAGTGGTGGAAGACGATGGTCCAGCAGCGCGACGACATCGTCGGCCTCGACTCCGCCGTCATCCTCGCCCGCGAGGTCTGGACCGCCTCCGGTCACATCGACGCCTTCGTCGACCCGCTGACCGAGTGCCAGTCCTGCCACAAGCGCTTCCGCGCCGACCACCTCGAGGAGGCGTGGGAGGCCAAGCACGGCGCGCCGCCCGCCTCGCTCAGCGAGCTCAACTGCCCCAACTGCGGCAACAAGGGCACCTTCACCGAGCCCAAGATGTTCAACGGGCTGATGAAGACCTACCTCGGCCCCACCGAGAGCGCCGAGGGCATGCACTACCTGCGCCCCGAGACCGCCCAGGGCATCTTCGTCAACTACAACAACGTGGCGACCGCGGCCCGCAAGAAGCCGCCCTTCGGCATCGCGCAGGTCGGCAAGAGCTTCCGCAACGAGATCACCCCGGGCAACTTCATCTTCCGGACGCGCGAGTTCGAGCAGATGGAGATGGAGTTCTTCGTCGAGCCCGGCAGCGACGAGAAGTGGCACGAATACTGGCTCGAGCAGCGCTGGAACTGGTACCGCGACCTCGGCCTCTCGGAGAGCAACCTGCGCTTCTTCGAGCACCCGGCCGAGAAGCTCTCCCACTACTCCAAGCGCACGGTCGACATCGAGTACCGCTTCCAGTTCGGCGGCACCGAGTTCTCCGAGCTCGAGGGCATCGCCAACCGCACCGACTTCGACCTCTCCACCCACTCGAAGCACTCCGGCGTCGACCTTTCGTACTTCGACCAGGAGAAGCAGGAGCGCTGGACGCCGTACGTGATCGAGCCGGCCGCCGGCCTGACCCGCGCGGTGCTCGCCTTCCTCCTCGAGGCCTACGACGAGGACGAGGCCCCCAACACCAAGGGCGGCGTCGACAAGCGCACGGTCATGCGCTTCGACCCGCGGCTGGCCCCGATCAAGGTCGCGGTGCTCCCGCTCTCCCGCAACCCCGACCTGTCGCCCAAGGCCCGCGGCCTCGCCGAGACCCTCCGCAAGCGCTGGATGGTCGAGTTCGACGACTCCCAGGCCATCGGCCGCCGCTACCGCCGCCAGGACGAGATCGGCACCCCCTTCTGCGTCACGGTCGACTTCGACACCCTCACCGACGACGCCGTCACCGTCCGCGACCGCGACACGATGAAGCAGGAGCGGGTCGCCCTCGACCAGATCGAGGACTACCTGATCAAGCGCCTCCCCGGCTGCTGACGGCCGCTCATCCCGCTTTCCCGACGCCGGGATCGCCCGCCCCCGAGGTGGCCGATCCCGGCGTTGTCGTCTACGAGCTCGCGGTTCCCGGTTCCCGGTTCCCGGTTCCCGGTTCCCGGTTCCCGGCGCCCGGCCCGAGACCGATCGAAGCGAACGAAACTGCTTGCACTTGCTGCGTTTAAGGTCGATTCTGAAGGGGCCGGCTCGCTGCTTGGAGGTCTCTGTAAGCGTTCCGTCGACAACAGTGGTCAACGCCGCCGTGGCGTCGGTGCCGGAGCGGCGCGAGGAGTATGCCGCGGTGCAGCGGCTGCTTGCCTCTCCTGATCTGCCCGCGGCGGAGGTCATGCTCGTTCGCGACGGGGTGGCGGCCCCGATGCCCCCCGAGCTGGCTGATCTCGTGTGGCAGCTGGCGAGATCCCTTGCCGATGGCGACGGGGTCACCGTGGTGCCGCTGCCGGCGGAGCTCTCCACCACGGAGGCAGCCCACCTGCTTCGCATCTCCCGCCCGACCCTCGTCAAGGCACTCGACGCGGGTGAGCTGCCGTCGCGCAAGGCCGGCACCCATCGGCGCATCGCCGCTCGTGACGTGCTTGCGTATCGCGAGGTCCTGATCGACAGGCATTACCGGGCGTACGAGGCTCTGATGGAGTACAGCGACGATCTCGGGCTCGATCAGAAGTAGTCTCGCGTAAGCTAGTCGTACAGCATGATGACGTGCTTCCAGTGTGTCCTCTGGTGTTCCTGGACGCCAACATCCTGTTCTCCCGTGCCTTACGCGACTGGACTGCACTGCCGTGCGTCTTGAGCGGCCGGACCGCTTACCGCCTGCGGTGGAGCGAAGACGTGCTGGCTGAGTGGATGTATGGGACACGGCTCGGCGAGCCCGCTTCCAGGCTGTCGCCCCGAGCGGCCTCACGGTTCGCACGGCGGACGAGTTCCTGCTGTGGGTGGAGGCAACGTATCCCCTGCTTGTCGAGCGCGTCCTGGAGCGTCAGGTCGACTACTTCAGACGCAAGGACCACATCACCAAGACGCAAGCCGGACAAGGACTCGTTGCTCACCTGGCCGAGGCAGGGGCGCCGGGCTTCGCGCGGCAAGTGGCGGAGCGGGTCAGAAGCTGAAGCCGCCGGGGCGGTGGTTGCGGTCGGCGATCAGGCCGGCGAGGGTGGCGAGGGCGATCTCGGCGGGGGTGCGGCTGCCGATGTTGAGGCCGATCGGGCGGTGGACGCGGGCGATCTCGTCGGCCGGGACGCCCAGGTCGCGGAGGGCGGCGATGTGCGGGGCCTCGCGGTGGGGGTGGCCCAGGATGCCGATCCAGCGGGCCGGGGTGGCGAGGGCGGCCTGGAGGAGGGGGCCGATCTCGGGGCGGTGGTGGTCGGTGAGGACGATGTCGGTGTGGTCCGTCACTCCGGCGGCGGACAGGTCGCTCACGAAGGTGTCGCCGTGGGGGCGGGGAGTGCCTTGGAGGTGGGTGGGGTCGGGCTCGACCAGGGTGGTGCGGAAGCCGACCTCCAGGCCCAGGCGCAGGAGGGCCTCGGCGACCGGGGATTCGAAGACGGCGACGAGGTGACGAGGGCTCTGTTCGAGAGGCACTCCAAGACTGTGCCATGCTCGACCACGTGACTTCCGCACTCGCCCTCCAGCCGCTGACGCTCGGGAAGCATCAGGCCACCCCGCCGGTGGTGCTCGCGCCGATGGCCGGCATCACGAATGTCGCGTTCCGGTCGCTCTGCCGGGAGCAGGGCGGCGGGGTCTACGTGTGCGAGATGATCACGACGCGGGCGCTGGTGGAGCGGATCCCCAAGACGCTCAAGATGATCGAGTTCGGGCCGGACGAGGATTTTCGCAGCCTGCAGCTCTACGGTGTCGATCCCGACGTGACGGCGAAGGCCGTACACATGGTGGCCGACGGCAACCTGGCCGACCACATCGACCTCAACTTCGGGTGCCCGGTGCCCAAGGTGACCCGCCGCGGCGGCGGCAGTGCGCTGCCGTGGCGGCGCAAGCTGTTCGGGCGGATCGTGCGGCAGGCCGTGGCCGCGGCCGAGCCCTACGGGATCCCGGTCACGATCAAGATGCGCAAGGGCATCGACGACGAGCACCTGACTTATGTCGAGGCCGGCCTGATCGCGCAGGAGGCGGGCGTCGCGGCGGTGGCGCTGCACGCGCGGACGGCCGAGCAGCGCTACTCCGGGCAGGCCGACTGGGACGCCATCGCCACGCTCAAGCAGGCCCTCGACGTGCCGGTGCTGGGCAACGGCGACATCTGGGAGGCGTCCGACGCGCTGCGCATGGTCGAGCACACCGGCGTCGACGGCGTGGTCGTGGGCCGGGGCTGCCTGGGCCGGCCGTGGCTCTTCAAGGACCTGCAGGCGGCCTTCACCACCGGCGTCGCCACGCAGGAGCTGCCCACGCTGGGCGAGGTGGCGGCCATCATGTCCCGCCACGCGCACCTGCTCGTGCAGGCCCTCGAGGACGAGCGGCACGGCTGCGCCGACTTCCGTAAGCACGTCGCGTGGTACCTGAAGGGCTTCCCGGTCGGTGGCGACCTGCGCCGCTCGCTGGCCATGGTCAAGTCGCTGGCCGAGCTCGACGACCTGCTGGCCCAGCTCGACCCGGCCGTCCCGTTCCCGCGCGAGTCGCTGGGCCAGCCCCGCGGCCGCATCAACGCCCCCGGCAAGGTCTCGCTGCCCTACGGCTGGCTCGACAGCCGCGACGACGACACCGTCCCCGAGGGCGCCGAGATGGAGAACAGCGGCGGATGATCGTCGAGCTGCGCCAGTACGCCCTCCACCCCGGCCGCCGCGAGGATCTGATCACGCTCTTCGACCGCGAGTTCGTGGAGTCGCAGGAGGCGCTCGGCATGACCGTGCTGGGCCAGTTCCGCGACGTCCGGCGCCCCGACGCCTTCGTGTGGCTGCGCGGCTTCCCCGACCTGCCGGCGCGGGCGGAAGCGCTCGCCGCCTTCTACGGCGGGCCGGTCTGGGCCGAGCACAAGGCGGAGGCCAACGCCACGATGGCCGCCTTCGACGACGTGCTGCTGCTGAGCCCGGTCACGCCCCTGCCCGCCGGAGCCCGCGACACCGGCGAGCCCTCGTCCCGCCTCGTCGCCACGATCCACCTGGCCGCCGAGCCGTGGACCACCTTCCCCGAGCCCGACGCGCCGGTCCTCGCCGCGTTCACGACCCTCTACGCCGAGAACAACTTCCCGGCGCTGCCGATCCGCGAGGGCGTGCACGCGTACGTGTGGCTCACCCGCTTCGACACCCAGGCCGGCGCCGAGAAGTTCCTGGAAGGACGCCAGGTGGGGGAGCAGACGCTGCTGCTCGCCCCGACGTCCCGCTCAGGAATGCGCTAGACGTAAGCCGTCCCGCCTCCCGCCGCGAGGTTGGCCGCCAGCTCCGACAGCACGCCGCGCCAGGCCGTCTCGTCCTGCTTGGGCAGCACGTCGTCCCAGATCGTCAGGCACGAGCCGCGCAGCTGCATGAGGCCCGCGGGCCGGCCGAAGAACCACAGATGCAGGTGCTCGGCGCCGTCGCCCCACTTGGCCGAGTGCACGCGCCCGATCCCGCCCAGCGCCTCGATGGCCCGTTCCATGCGCTGCATCAGGGGCCCGATCTCCGCGGCGCGCTCGGCGGGCAGGTCACCCAGGTCGTGATGCGCGACAGGCGACAGCAACACCGTCACCGGTACGGCCGTGGGCCCGCCGGTGTGCCGCACGAGCCAGTGCTCGTCGGCCCAGATCCGTTGCGCGGCCTGATCCCGGCAGATGAAGCAGGAGCCGGACGCGCCGTTGCGGGGCGGCTCCGGCAGCACCGGCCCGTCGAGCACCTTGACGGTCAGCTCGCCCTCGAACGGGAAGATCTCCCATCCCGGCATGCCGTCGGCGGAGAACTCCGGCCGCTCGCCGATCGGGAGGTGGCGCAGGAATCGTTCGGTCATGCGAGCGATGATGGCCGATCCCGGGGGCGCGCGCTGCCCCCGGGATGCCCGGCCGCCATCAGACGTCGAGGTCGGCTTCGATGCGCTTGAGCTGGTGGCGGGCCATGGCCAGGTTGGAGCGGTCGCGGCGGAGGGCGACGTACAGGAACAGGCCCTTGCCCGAGCGGCTCGTGAGCGGGCGGATCATGTGGTACTGGGTGTCGAGGGTGATGAGGATGTCCTCGATCTTCTCGCCGATGTTGAGCATCTCCATCGCGCGGAGTTTGGCCCGGACCACGTCGGTGTTGCCCGCCGCGGCGACGGTGAGGTCGATCTCCTTGCCGCCGCCGGCCGTGCCGAGGGCCATGCCGCTCGTGTGGTCGACCAGGGCGACGCCGATGCAGCCGTCGATGTTCATGATCTCTTTGAGGGCGGTGTCCATGTCGGGCATGGGGTGATTCCTTCCGGTTTCCAGACGAGGGGCTCAGTGGCCCCGGATCGCGTTCTGCAGGGTGGCCATGGGGGTGCGCCGGGCGAGGGGCCCGGGCTGGGCGGGGATCTCCGGCCGGACGGGCGCGGCGGGCTCCAGGACGAGCACCCGCGCGAGCCGGCGCACGGCGCGGCGGGCCTCGAGGTGAACCATCGCGAGGTTGGCGTCGCCGGAGGTGACGAGGGTGAGCAGGGCGTTGGGCCCCGCGGTGTAGGAGGTGATGTAGCCGCCGTCGCACTCGACCACCGACTCGCGGAGCTCGCCGTGGTTGACGGCGTGGGCGAAGCGCCGGGCGAGGGCCAGGTGCGCGGCGGCGAGGGCGGCCAGGCTGTCGGGTTCGATCCCGTGCGCGTCGTGGGCCACCACCATGCCGTCGGTGGTGGCGAGGACACTGCCGGACAGCTCGGGCAGCCGGTGGCGCAGGTTGGCGAGCTCGGCCAGGACCGCCTGGTCCACCGTCATCGCGAAACTCTCCTCTCAGCAGCGTCATCGCAGGGCTCGCAGGGCCGTACGGATGCGTTTCAGCAGGACCTCGTCGGCGCCGGGATGCGGCTCGGGCGGCTCGGCGGCGATCTCCTTGGGCAGCCGCGCCCCGGGTTTTCGCCGCGCCAGCTTGGGCGGGCGGGCCGGAGCCTCGGGAGCCGATGCCACGGTCACCTGAGCCGGCACCACAGCGACTGCGGCAGGAGCGGGGGCGGGGGGAGAGGCGCCGGAGGGCACGATGGGTACGGTCGGCGCCTCCGACGCGGCCGGCACGGCGGGACGGACACGGTTCACCGCCTCGCCGTGCGCGCGCGGGAGGCGTACGAAATCGGGGTTGTCCGGAGTCGCGGGCGGAGGCGCCTCGATCAGGCCGAGTGCCGCCATCCGGCGCAGCTCGAGCACGGTCGCGTAGCCGGCCCGTCCGAGCAGCTGGGCCAGGTCCGCGGGCGTGCGCTGCCCGTCGGCGTGCACGAGCAGCTCCCATTGCGCGGCGGTCATGCTCACCCGCTCCCGGGGCGCCCGGGTGACCGGGATCACCGGTGCGGTGTCGAGCCCGGGCTGCGGGAAGATGTCCTCGACGAGCTTGGTCCGCCGCCGCGACTCACGGGTCAGGGCGCCGGGGTCGATGCGGACCACATCGCCCAGCCAGTGCCGCACGTCGTCGCGGAACTCGGCCGGGGCGTCGGGCCGGCCCAGCGCGAAGTACGCCGCGTCGTAGGTCGCCCCGAGCACGCACAGCTCCAGCTCGCCCTGCGTGAGGTGACCCTGTTCGTAGAGCAGGTGACCCACCGCGCCGCGCCCGGCGCCCGCCTCCAGGGCGGCCTCCCACGTCCGCGCCGCCAGCCGCCCGGAGACGGTCAGCAGCTCGCCGACGCCCGGGGCGGCGGCCGACTCGGCGTACGTGACCGCGCCCCGCACCAGATAGACCGTGCCGCCCGGCGCCCCGCCGACCAGGAGGGCGCCGGTCCGTCCGTCGTCGGCGGCCTGCTTGAGCAGGCGCGAGGGGGCGACGGCGGGGGGCACGGTGAGCTCCTATCGGGTCGTGAGTTCGTCGGCCAGCGTCTGCATGCGGCGGCGGGCCACGGCGAGGTTGCCGCGCAGCCGGTCCAGCCACACGTAGAGCACCAGCCGGCTGTCGAAGTCGGTCCGGACGAGCCGCAGCAGGTGGTAGCCCCCCGCGGTCGTGATGATCAGGTCCTCGAGCAGGTCGTGCGGGACCGCCGAGACGAACAGCGAGCGGCTCTGCGCCGCCTGGACGACGTCCGCGGTGCCGGCCGCCGCGGCCTCGTGGTCCTCGTTGGGTGCGGCCCCGGTCGTCGCGACCGGGAAGCCGGTGGTGTAGTCGACGATGCTGGCCCCGATCGCGCCGGGGATCGCCATGGCCTCCTGCAGACAGTTCTCGACCCCGGGCACGTCACTCCTCAGCCGAGGCTCGTCGGTGAAAACGCCGGCGGGATCTTGCTCGCCCCGCCGTCACAATGGGCCATCCTGCGGCCACGCTGTGATCTCGCGTCGGACTGTGTGTGCGTCATGTCCCTCGATGCGGTTCGTACCACTGAAGGCCGTCCGCGCGTAACATGATCGTCACTTTCGATGGAGGTTGTGCCCTATGCCAAGCACCTGGGAACAGGTCGTCGTCGACGCGGAGGATCCCGCCCGGCTCGCCCGCTGGTGGGCGGAGGCCCTGGGCTACCGGATCGTTCACGAGGAGCCCGGCGAGGTGGAGATCCGGCGCGCTCCCGACGCGCTGCCCGGGCTGCTGTTCGTGACGGTGCCCGACGCCAAGGCGGTCAAGAACAGGCTGCACATCGACCTGCGCCCGGAGGACCAGGAGTCCGAGGTCGAGCGGCTGGTCGACATGGGCGCGCGCCCGGCGGACATCGGCCAGCACGACGTCGGCTGGGTGGTGCTGGCCGACCCCGAAGGCAACGAGTTCTGCGTGCTGTCCTCGCGCAAGCCCTAGTGTTGGGATCATGAGCGACGCCGCGCGCTGGGTGCCCGAGCCCGCGAAGGACAGCGGCTACGGGCGCACCCAGTTCGAGCGCGATCGGGCCCGGGTCCTGCACTCCGCCGGGTTCCGCCGGCTCGCCGCCAAGACCCAGGTGCACACGGCCGGGTCCGACGACTTCCTGCGGACCCGGCTCACCCACTCGCTGGAGGTCGCGCAGATCTCCCGCGAGATGGGCGCCCGGCTCGGCTGCGACCCCGATGTGGTCGACGTCGCCGGTCTCGCCCATGATCTCGGCCACCCGCCCTTCGGGCACAACGGCGAGGACGCGCTCGACGCGGTCGCCCGGCCGTGCGGCGGCTTCGAGGGCAACGCGCAGACGCTGCGGGTGCTGACCCGGCTCGAGGCGAAGGTCCCGGGGGCCGGCCTCAACCTGACCCGGGCGTCGCTCGACGCGTGCAGCAAATACCCCTGGCAGCGGCGGGTCTCCAGCCGCAAGTTCGGGGTGTACGCCGACGACCTCCCGGTTTTCACGTGGCTGCGCGCCACGGCCCCCGCGGGCGAGCGCAAGTGCCTTGAGGCGCAGGTCATGGACTGGGCGGACGACGTCGCCTACTCGGTGCACGACGTCGAGGACGGCATCCACGGCGGCTACCTGCGCCTCGGCCCGCTGCTGGCCGACGCGGACGAGCGGGCCGAGCTGTGCGCCGACGTGGCCGCCACCTACTCCGACGAGACGCCCGATCTGCTGCGGGAGGCCCTGGACCTGCTGCTCGCCGACGAGCTCGTCCGGGCGACGGCCGGCTACGACGGGACGACGGGGGCCCAGATCGCCCTCAAGCGGATGACGAGCGTGCTGACCGGCCGGTTCGTCGCCTCGGCGGTCGGCGCCACGACCAGCCGCTACGGCACCGAGCCCATGCGCCGGTACGCCGCCGATCTCGTCGTGCCGCGTACGGTCCGTAATCAGTGCGCCCTGCTCAAGGGCATGGCGTTGCGCTACGTGATGCGGGCCGACGGCGCCGCGCAGCGCTACGAGCGGCAGCGCGAGATCCTCACCACACTCGTCGCTGCGCTGTGCGACCGGGCGCCCGGCGCGCTCGACCCGATGTTCGCGGAGATGTGGGACACAGCCGCCGACGACGCGGCGCGGCTGCGCGTGGTCGTGGACCAGGTCGCCTCGCTGACCGACCCCGCCGCGGTCGCGTGGCACCGGGAGCATGTGGGCTGACCCTCGTGGCGACCCGCCGGGGTCGCGAGGCAGTATGTAGCGGTGGCGGGCAGGGTCAAGGACGAGGACATCGCGCTGGTCCGCGACCGGACCTCGATCGCGGACATCATCAGCGAGACAGTGACGCTGCGCTCGGCGGGCGGCGGCAACCTCAAGGGGTTGTGCCCCTTCCACGACGAGAAGAGCCCGTCGTTCAACGTCGCGCCCGCCCGCAACGTCTATTTCTGCTTCGGCTGCGGCGCCGGCGGCGACGCGATCAAGTTCCTGATGGACGCCGAGCACCTGACGTTCGTGGAGGCGCTGGAGCGGCTGGCGGCCAAGGCCGGCATCCAGCTGCGTTACGAGGAGGACGTCAACCGCAACGGCGGCCAGCAGCGGCAGCACCAGGCGGGGCAGAAGCAGCGGCTGCTGCTGGCCCACGCGGCGGCCGCCGACTTCTATCGCGACCAGCTGAGCAAGGCCGGTGCGCGCAAGGCCCGCGAGTTCCTCGCGCAGCGCGGCTTCGGGCGTGACGCCGCCGAGCGCTACGGCTGCGGCTTCGCCCCCGACGCGTGGGACCACCTGAGCAAGCACCTGCTGCAGAAGGGCTTCAGCCGGGAGGAGCTGATCACCGGCGGGCTGTCGAAGGAGGCCCGCTCCGGCTCGCTGATCGACCGCTTCCGGCGGCGGCTGCTGTGGCCGATCCGCGACCTGACCGGCGAGGTGATCGGCTTCGGGGCGCGCAAGCTGTTCGACGACGACGACGGCCCGAAATACCTCAACACGCCCGAGTCGCCGCTCTACAAGAAGTCGCACGTGCTCTACGGCATCGACCACGCCAAGCGCGAGATCGCCAAGCGCGGCCGGGCGGTGATCGTCGAGGGCTACACCGACGTGATGGCCTGCCACGAGGCCGGCGAGCCCACGGCCGTGGCCACCTGCGGGACGGCGTTCGGCGTCGATCACATCGGGGTGCTGCGCCGCCTGCTCATGGACAGCGACAGCTTCACCGGCGAGATCATCTACACGTTCGACGGGGACGCGGCCGGGCAGAAGGCGGCGCTGCGGGCGTTCGAGGAGGATCAGCGCTTCGTCGGGCGTACCTTCATCGCGGTCTCGCCCGGCAACATGGACCCGTGCGAGCTGCGCCTGGCCCGCGGCGACCTGGCCGTGCGCGACATGATCGCCGGGCGTGAGCCGCTGGTCGACTTCGCGCTGCGGCACACGATCGCGCGCTTCGACCTGGACACCGTCGAGGGCCGGGTCGAGGCCATGCGCCGCGCCGCGCCGCTCGTGGCCAAGATCAAAGACCGGGAGAAGCGCCCGGAGTACGCCCGGAAGCTCGCCGGTGACCTCGGCATGGACCTGGAGCCGGTGCAGCGGGCCGTGGCGCAGGCGTCGGCGCCCGACGCTCCGCAGGCCACGCAGCGCCGGCAGTCCGACAGCCCGCAACGGCGGGTGGAGCGGGAGACCCTCAAGCTGGCTCTGCAATATCCGGTGCTGGCGGGGCCGATGTTCGACGCGATCGAGGTCGAGGCCTACGCCGACCCGGTGCTGCGCGCCGTGCGTCAAGCCATCGCGACCGCCGGGGGGACGGCGAGCGCGGTCGGCGGCGTGGTGTGGATCGAGGCGGTCCGTGACGCATGCGACGATCTGGGCGGCAAGGCGCTCATCGGGGAGCTGGCGGTCGAGGAGGTCTATGTGGACGGCGGCGAGCCGGACCTGCGCTACGTCCAGATCACCCTCGCCCGGCTCCAGGTGGGCTCGGTGACCACCCGGATCAAGGACCTCAAGTCGAAGGTGCAGCGGCTCAACCCGGTCGCGCACAAGGACGAATACCTCGCCCTCGCCGGCGAGCTCTTCTCGCTGGAGCAGCACGCCCGCGCGCTGCGTGACCAGGCAGCAGGTGCCCTGTGAGCATTTTCCGCCGCCGCCCGAAGCTGCCCGCCGACAAGCGGCCGCCCCTGACGTCCGAGGAGCGGGTGCTCGCGTGGGCTGCCCTCGCCGGCGAGCAGGTGGTGGTCGCGACCAACCGGGGCCTGTGGCTGCCCGGCGGGTTCCTCGGCTGGCACGAGATCCACAAGGCGACATGGTCGGGTCGTGAGCTGCACGTCACGCCGGCCGTGGTCGCGGAGGAGCGGCCGGGCTACGACGTGCTGGTGGACGGGCCGGTGACCGGCTACCTCCTGCTCGAGCCGGGGGAATTGCCCGATCACGTACGCACGCGGGTCACGCGCTCGGTCGCGTACACGTCGCATCATCCGCTCCCGCCCAACGGCGGCGTCCGCGTGGTCGCGCGCCGGGTCAGCGGGGTGGACGGGCTGTCGTGGTCGGTGCGCTACGACGCGCGCACCGCCACCGACGCCGAGCCGGTCGTCGAGGCGACCGACCAGCTCGTGGCGTCCGCGCGGGAGGCCACCGCTCCGCCGGCCTGAGTTTTTGTCACACCCCTTGGCTAGGTTCGGCGGGTGGCACTCATTCGGGCTCGTGGGCTGGTCAAACGGTTCGGCGACTTCACCGCGGTCGACGGCATCGACGTCGAGGTGCGCGCCGGGGAGGCGTTCGGGTTCCTCGGTCCCAACGGGGCCGGGAAGAGCTCCACCATGCGCATGATCGGCTGTGTCTCGCCGCCCAGCGACGGCGAGCTGAGCATCCTCGGCCTCGACCCGCGCCGCGACGGGCCGGCCATCCGGGCCCGGCTGGGCGTGTGCCCGCAGCTCGACAACCTCGACGCCGAGCTGAGCGTCCGGGAAAATCTGACGACCTATGCCCGGTTCTTCGGCATCCCGCGCAAGGTGGCCCGGCGCCGGGCCGACGAGCTGCTCGATTTCGTGCAGCTGAGCGAGCGGGCCGACGCCAAGGTCGAGCCGCTGTCGGGCGGCATGAAACGCCGGCTCACGATCGCCCGGGCGCTGGTCAACGAGCCGGAGATCGTGCTGCTCGACGAGCCGACCACCGGGCTCGACCCACAGGCCCGGCACCTGGTGTGGGAGCGGCTGTTCCGGCTCAAGCAGCAGGGCGTGACGCTGGTGCTGACCACGCACTACATGGACGAGGCCGAGCAGCTCTGCGACCGGCTCGTGGTGATGGACGGCGGCCGGATCGTCGCCGAGGGTTCGCCGCGCGCGCTGATCGAGCGCTATTCGACGCGCGAGGTGGTCGAGCTGCGCTTCGCGGCCGAGTCGCAGGAGCCCTTCGCGGCCAAGCTGACGGGCGTGGGCGAGCGGGTCGAGGTGCTGCCCGACCGGGTGCTGGTCTATGCCGCCGACGGCGACGAGGCGGTGGCCGAGGTCCAGCGGCGGGCGCTCGCCCCGGCCGGGGTGCTCGTGCGCCGCAGCAGCCTGGAGGACGTCTTCCTGCACCTGACCGGCCGGACGCTGGTGGACTGACATGACGCTGGCGATCCTGGAGTACCACTGGGTGGCGTACCTGCGGGTGTGGCGGTCGAGCGTGGTCTCGTCGTTCGTGCTGCCGCTGCTCACCATGCTCGGCTTCGGCGTGGGCGTCGGGGCCTATGTGACGGGCGGCGTCGAGGGCGTGCCCTATCTGGACTGGATGGTGCCCGGTCTGATTGCGTCGACGGCGGTGCAGGTGGCGATCGGCGACGCCACCTGGCCGGTGTTCGGCAGCTTCGACTGGAACAAGCGCTACTTCGCCCAGGCCGCCGCCCCGCCCCGGGTGCGCGACATCCTCGACGGCAACCTGCTGTTCGTGGTCGTGCGGGTGCTGATGAGCGCCGGCGCCTTCCTGGCGATCGCCGCCGCCTTCGGCACGCTGCACTCGTGGCTGGCCCTCACCACGCTGCCGGTCGCGGCGCTGGCCGGGCTGGCCGTGGCGACCCCGTCGTTCGCCTATGCGGCCGCCGTCAGCTCGGAGAGCTACCTGTCGATCCTGTTCCGGGTCGGCATGATCCCGATGACGTTGTTCTCCGGCGTGTTCTTCCCGGTGGAGTCGCTGCCCGCGGCGCTGGAGTGGATCGCCTATGCCTTCCCGCTCTGGCACGCCGTCGACCTGAGCCGCGCGGCGACCCTCGGCGTGGCGCCCGCGTGGCCGGCCCTGGCCCACGTGCTCTATCTGGTGCTGTGGGCGGCGGGCGGCCGCTGGCTCGCGCTGCGCCAGTTCACCCGCCGGCTCGTGGTCTGAGGAGCTCCTGATGGTGTCCCTGGTTCTGCCCCGGCTGCTGGCACCCGGCGGCCCCGCCCGGCGCTCGGCCACGATGATCGAGCGCAACGTGGCGACCCTGCGCGGCGCCTACTGGATCGTGGTGGCCAGCGGGCTGCTCGAGCCGGTGCTCTATCTGCTCTCCATCGGCGTCGGCGTGGGCGCGCTGATCGGCGACCTGACCCTGGCCGACGGGCGCGTGGTCCGCTACGCCGAGTTCGTGGCCCCGGCCATGCTCGCGTCCTCGGCGATGACCGGGGCGCTCGCCGAGACGACCTTCAACTTCTTCGGCAAGATGAAATACCAGAAGCTCTACGACGGCATCCTCGCCACCCCGGTCCGCCCGATCGAGATCGCCCTGGGCGAGCTGGTCTGGGCCATGCTCCGCGGCACGATCTACGCGGCGGCCTTCCTCGCCCTGATGATCGCCATGGACCTCACCACCCCGGCCCGGGCCCTGGCCGCCCTCGCCGCCACGGTCCTCGTCGGCTTCACCTTCGGGGCGCTGGGCATGGCCCTGTCCACGTTCATGAAGAGCTGGCAGGACTTCGACCTGATCTCCTCGGTGCAGTTCGCCCTGTTCCTCTTCTCGGGCACGTTCGTCCCCGCCACCGCCTATCCGGCCGTCCTGCAGTGGGTGGTCGAGGTGACGCCGCTCTACCGCGCGGTGCACCTGATCCGCGCCCTCACCCTGGGCGGCGTGACCTGGACCAATGTCATCGACGTGCTCTACCTGCTCGTTCTGCTGGCGCTGGGTCTCGTGGCGGCGGGGCGCCGGATGGGCAAGCTGCTGCTGAGCTGACCGGGCCGCCGCCCCGGCCCGCAGCCCCTCAGCCGGTTTCGGCCCGCTGGCTCCGGGCCCGCTGCCTCCCGGCCCGCTGGCTCCGGGCCCGCTGCCTCCCGGCCCGCTGCCTCCGGGCCCGCTGCCTCCCGGCCCGCTGGCTCCCGGCCCGCTGCCTCCCGGCCCGCTGCCTCCGGGCCCGCTGCCTCCCGGCCCGCTGGCTCCCGGCCCGCTGCCTCCCGGCCCGCTGCCTCCGGGCCCGCTGCCTCCCGGCCCGCTGGCTCCCGGCCCGCTGCCTCCCGGGCTGCGGCACCTCGCTCGCTGGCTCGCTGCCCGCCGGCTCCCGGGGGCGGCACCGGCTGCGGTCAGGGGTGCGGCGTGAGCTCCCAGATTCGCACCGTTCCGGCGGCGTCACCGGCGGCGGCGTAGGTGTGGCCGTTCTCCTCGATCGCGGCGACGCACGTGAAGGTGCCGGTGGCACTGAGCATCGGTGGCGCCACCGTGTTGCCGGTTGTCGCGTCCCGGATCTGCACGGCGCTGTCGGCCGCCACCAGGACGAGGTCGCGGTCGCCGGCGCGGGTCAGCAGCAGCTGCTGGTTGAAGCCGGCGTCGGGCCGGAAACTCGCGCGCAGCTCGCCGGTCGCGACGTCCCGCAGGTAGATGTCGCCGGTCTCCTCCGGCCAGACTCCCTCGCCGTGCGCGGCGTTCTTGCGGGCGTCGACGCCGTGGGCGGCCACCAGCCGGCCGCCGACCCGGCCGAACGCGCCATGCCCGCCGTCGTCGCCGGTCAGCATCCGCAGCACCGGCTCGGCGGCGGTCACGTCCCAGAGCGTGAGCTGCTCGCTGTCGAAGCCGGCGGCCTCCGGGAACAGCGTCTTGTCGGGCGGGCCCACCGTCAGGGCCAGCAGCCGTCCGCCGTCGGCGGCGAGATCCTGCAACTTGGCCGGTTCCGGCAGCGCGATCGTGGTGAACGGTGTCCCGGTCACGGCGTCCCACACCTGCAGCCGGGCGCCGGCGACGGCGGCCACCAGGGTGCGGCCGTCGAACTCGGCGCTCGCCACCCGGCCGGACCCGGTCAGGGGCGCGCCGAGACGCTCGCCGGTCGCGGGCTCCCGGCGCGCGAGGGGCTCGCCCGTCGCGGGCTCCCGGCGCGCGAGGGGCTCGCCCGTCGCGGGCTCCCGGCGCGCGAGGGGCTCGCCCGTCGCGGGCTTCCAGCGCTGCACCGTCCCGTCCTCGTCGGCGGAGACCAGGATGTCCCCGGCGAAGACCAGCCCGGTGACCGGCCCGCAGCGGATCGGCTCGGCGGCCCCGGCGGCGGTGACCGGGTCCCAGAAGCGGATGGTGCCGTCCCGCCCGCCGGACGCGAAGACCGCCCGCCCGCCGAGGAACCCGCCCGCGACCGCGGTGACCTCGTCCGGGTGCCCGGCGTGGCGCACCGGCCCGTCGACGAGCCAGGTGCGAACCGTTCCCGAGCCGTCGGCGGACACCACCGCCTGCCGGCCGCGCCACCGGGTCACGGCCACGGCGGTGACCGGGCCGGTGTGTCCTGACCACGGGCCGCCGGCCGGTTCGCGGGCCGAGACCTTCCAGACGCGTACGGAACCGTCGGCGCCCCCGGTGGCCAGCAGCGCGTCGTCGTCGGTGTCGCGGATCGCGGCCGCGGTGACGGCGACCGAGGCGGCGTCGTCCTGCCCGTCGCGGCGCAGCAGCTCCCGGCCCGTGAACGAGTCCCGCACCCGGAACCCGCCGCCGTCGAGCACGATCTCCAGCGGTCCGTCCGTGCCGTCGGCGGGCAGCGGGAGCCGGGCGTACGGCAGGCCTGTCTCGATGTCGTAGAGCATCGCGGGTTCGCCGCCGGTGAGCCCGGTCCCGCCGGTGGCCCTGCCGGTGGGACCGGTTCCGCTGGTGGAAGCCGGTTCGCCGGTGAGCACGGCCAGCATGCGGCCGCCACGTCGCGCCCATCCGCCGAACGAGCGGACCGGCCCTCCGAAGAAGGGGGACGACGCACCCGAGACGGTCAGCGCGCTGCCGGGCCCGGCCACCGCGGTGACGAGTTGTCCCTCCCACGCCAGCACGGCGACCGCGTCACCATCGGGCAGCGGGGACAGGCGGGGCCCGCCGTCACCCGGCACCCACAGCTCGCTCCGGTCGGCGCCGGCCGGTGTCCGCCACGTGACCGCTGCGGCCAGGCCGTCGCCCCAGGCGGCGAGCGCCAGCCGGTGCAGTTGGTTCTCGCCGGGTCGATCGGCGGGCCACAGCTCCGGGAGCGTCACCTCACGGCCGGTCTCCATGCTCCAGACGCGTACGGTCGCGCCGGCCGAGACGACAAGCACGCGGTCGCGGTGCACGACGGCCGCCACGATCGGGCCGTCGGCGGACACCGGCTCCCCGGAGGACTCGCCGGTGAGCACGTCGCGCACCAGCCCGGTCCCTTCCGCCGCCAGCAGGCGCTCCCCGTGGACAACCAGCGCCACCCCGCCGAAGTCCTGCCCCGCGACCTGTGACCCGTCGCCGACGTCCCAGCTTCGGACCCGGCCCGACGCGATCACAGCCACGAGCTCGCGCCCACCGGCCATGAAGGTCGTCACCCCTCGGGGCGAAGGCAAGCCCGCGATCGCCGGCCCGACCGGCACGCCGGTACGCGCGTCCCGCACCGCCACCGTGCCGTTGCCCGTCACCGTGGCGAGCAGTGCCCGTCCCGCGCCCGGCCCGAGCGCGGCGAGCTCGGCGCTGTGCAGCAGCGACCGGTCGGGCAGCAGAACCCCGCTGTCGAGCTCGACGAACCGCACCGGCAGGGCCTCGTCATCGACGCCGGCGAAGACCAGCAGCTCCCGGCCGTTCGCCGACGCGGTCCGGATCGTCTCCGGCCGCAGGGTGCCCAGCCGCGTACGCAGAAGAAGGTGTGGTGGCCGCGTGGAGTCTTCGACCCATCCGGACTCGTCCGACATGGCCGCCAAGATAGTGCGAACGCGCCACGCTGTCCGGCCCGCACGCCCGCGCGGATGGCGGCTCACCTGTGCGTTTGCTGGATGTTGTCGTGATGCAAGAGGTTAGAAGCGGCGATATGGCGGGCATCACCTCCTCAGATGTGGTCCGCGGCGGCCGGGCAGGCCGGCGGATCTCGTGCGAGAGGTGCGGAGCGCCCGGAGGGAATCCCGTTATGAAACTGCTGGGCAAGTCGGATCACGAATCCGGCCATGACGAGAACGCTGACGCGGCGCGAGGCGCCCGGGCGGCGGGCGAGCGGGACGCCGGCAAGCACGGCTACGACGTCGACGCCGCGGCCACCAGCAAGACCGCGGAGAGCAAGGACCGCGACCTGAGCGCGCCCTCGCCGGACGCCGGGCCGGACAACCCGGCACAGCTGAAGGGCAAGGGCATCCTCGGGGCGCTCAAGCGGACCTTCAAGCAGTTCTCCGAGGACAACATCACCGACTGGGCGGCGGCCCTGACGTACTACGGGGTGCTGTCGATCTTCCCCGGCGCGCTGGTGCTGGTGTCCGTGCTCGGGCTGCTCAGCAGTGACGGCAAGCAGACGGTGACCGACACGATCAACGACATCGCGCCGAGCCAGATCCAGGACCTGACCAACCAGGTGCTGGGGCAGGTCAGCGACACCGGGACGGCGAGCTTCGCGGCGATCATCGGTCTGGTGGCGGCGTTCTGGTCGGCGTCGGGCTACATCGGGGCGTTCATGCGGGCCTCGAACGCGATCTACGACGTGCCGGAGGGCCGGCCGATCTGGAAGACGCTGCCCATCCGGGTGGGCGTCACCGCGGTCATCGGCCTCATGCTGATCATCTCGGCCATGATCGTGGTCTTCACGGGTGACCTGGCGCAGGCGGTCGGCGACCAGATCGGCCTCGGCTCCGCGGCCGTGACGACCTGGAACATCGCCAAGTGGCCGGTGCTCGTGATCCTGGTCAGCCTGATGTTCGCGATCCTCTACTGGGCCTCGCCGAACGCGAAGACCGGCGGCTTCCGCTGGGTCAGCCCGGGCGGCATCTTCGCCGTGATCCTGTGGGTGGTCGCCTCCGGTGCGTTCGCGCTCTACCTGGCGAACTTCGCCAACTACAACAAGACGTACGGCACGCTGGGTGGTGTCATCGCCTTCCTGGTCTGGCTGTGGATCTCCAACATCGCGATCATGATCGGCGCGGAGCTCGACGCCGAGCTGGAGCGCGGCCGGGCGATCGCCGCCGGGCACGACCCCGAGGACGAGCCGTTCCTCGAGCTGCGCGACGACCGCAAGCTCAAGAAGGGCAGCGAAAAGGGTCTCAGTACGAACTGACCCAGGCCCACGTCAGCGGCCCGTCCGGCACCCCGCCGGGCGGGCCGCTCCATGTGCGCGAACGGACGAATCGCCGCACTGTCGCTTGGCCGACAGTTGCCGAAAGCGGTGACACTGCGTGGTGATCGACGATCGCCGATGGTCATCGTGACGGTCCGTTTTGTCCCCACGCGACCGTCCACGCGACCGGCCACGGGCGGTAGCCGCACGGGCGGGGCGGGACAAGCCCGCATGCGCGGACCAATCCGGACCGCCGCCGCCGGAGTAGATGTCTCGCGTGACTTCTCGACAAGACGCGACGGCGGACAAGCTTGCGGCCACGCTGCTGCCCGGGCTGCGGGCCGAGGCGGCCTTCCACGGCCTGTACGGACCCGTGCTCGCCGTGCGCTGGCGCAAGCTGGAGTGCCCCGGTCCGCCCGCCCGCCCGGCCCACGACGGCGAGGTCCGCGACCTGCCGCGCCTGCTCGACGACCTGCCCCGGCGCCGCCTGGTCGTGCTCGGGGAAGCCGGGGCCGGCAAGACTTCAGCGGGCCTGTTGACCGCGCTCACCCTGCTGGGCCGGCACCTTCCCGCGGAGAAGATCCCGGTGCCCGTCGGCCTGAACGACTGGGAACCGGCCCGGGAGACGCTCAGTGAGCACCTCGTCCGGCAGGTGGCGCCGGTGGTCGGCCGGCCCGCCGCGATCGAACTGGTCGGCGGCGGTCACCTCCTCCCGATCTTCGACGACGTCTTCGAGCCGGCCCCGGACGCGGCGAGCTGTCCGATCACCGCCGCGCAGGCGGCCCGCGTACGGGTGGAAGCCCTCATCGCCGCCCTCAACCGCAGCACCGACGGGTTCGTCGTGCTGGCGGACACCGTGCGCTACCGCGAGGCGACCCGGCTCGGGCCGGAGCTGGACGCCTGTCACGTCGTGCTCGAGCCGGTGGCCGCCGAGGAGGCCCGGTCGTGGCTGCGCCGGTCGGTGGCGGGCGTGGCCCAGCTGGCCGAGGACAAGGCGGACTCGAAGGTCGCCCGCTGCGCCGACCTCGTCGCCCGGCTCGATCGGGCCCCGGGCGGCGCCGACGTGCTGGGGTCGCCCCGGCGGCTCGGGCTGCTGGAAGGCTTGATCTACGGCCGGCCCGACGCCGTGCGGGAACTGCCCGACGGTGACGCCGGCGCGATCACAAGCTACCTCTACCAGGAGGCCGTGGCCGGATGCGAGGAGGCGTTGCGGTCGATCGTGGCGCCGCCCCGCGTCTCCTGGCTGTCCGCACTCCGGCGCCGGGGGCGACAGGACATGCTGCTCCAGGAAGCGGTCGACCGCCGCCTCCTGCGCCGAGTCCCGGGCGGATACGTCATCCCCGACCCCGGCCTCCGCGACTACCTGCGCACCGAGACGCCCGGCAAGCCCCCCGCCGTACGCCGCTCCTATGCCGAGCGCGACCGCAACTCCACCGTCCCCGATGTTCTCGCCGGGGCCACCGCCCATGCGCCGGTTACTTTTGACTCAGAAGACAAAAGTTCCGGTTGATCAATGCAAAGCTATGGACCAGCGGGGTGGAAGGGCCCTAGTGTGACGGGCGTGACACCGTCCCGTTGCGGCGGTGTGAACGGCCGGAGGTGCCCGTGCATGTCGTCGACGCCCCCCATCTACGCCTGTTGCGCCTGTTGCGCGACGAGGGCCCGATATCCCGCGCGGAGCTGGGCGACCGCCTCGATCTGACCCGGCCCCGGCTGCTGGCCGAGGTCGAGCGGCTCGTCGCCGCCGGCTTCATCGCCGAGGCGGGGATGGCCGCGTCGCGCGGCGGGCGCCGGTCCACCCTGGTCGAGCTGCACCCCCGGCTCCGGTTCGCCGCCGTCGACCTGGGCGCCAGCTCGATCGACATCGAGGTGACCAACGGCCGGCTCGAGCCCGTCGCCGCCTATCGCGAGAGCACCGACATCCGGGGCGGCCCCAAGGCGATCCTGCACCGCATCCACGAGCTGCTGGAGAAGGCGCGGATCGACGGCGCCTACGAGCGGCTCGACGCCGTCGGGATCGGCGTGCCCGGCCCGGTCAGCTTCCGCGACGGAGTGCCGGTGTCGCCGCCGATCATGCCCGGCTGGGACCGCTATCCGGTGCGCGAGCTGCTCACCCGCGAGCTGGGCTGCCCGGCCGTGGTGGACAACGACGTCAACATCATGGCCATCGGCGAGCGGCACGGGGGAGTGGCCCACTCGGTCGACGACTTCCTCTTCGTCAAGATCGGTACGGGCATCGGCTGCGGCATCCACCTGGCCGGCGAGGTCTACCGGGGCGTCGACGGCTGCGCGGGCGACATCGGCCACATCCAGGTCGACTCGCACGGCCCGGTCTGCTCCTGCGGCAACGCCGGCTGTCTCGAGGCCCTCTTCAGCGGGGCGGCCCTGGCCCGCGACGCGCTGGCCGCCGCGCGCAACGGCGACTCCCCGGCGCTCGCCGAGCGGCTCTCCGCCAACGGCACGCTGGTGGCCCGCGACGTGGCCGACGGCGCGGCCGAGGGGGACGTCACCTGCATCCGTCTCATCCGCGACGGCGGGCGGCGGGTCGGGGCGGTGCTCGCCACGCTGGTCAGCTTCTCGAACCCGTCGATGATCGTCATCGGGGGCGGGCTCGCGCAGCTGGGCCACATCCTGCTGGCCGAGATCCGCAGCGTCGTCTATCGCCGTTCTCTCCCGCTGGCCACCGGCAACCTCCCGGTCGTCCTCAGCGAGCTCGGCGCCCGCGCCGGCGTCACCGGCGCCGCGGTCCTCGCCAGCGACACGGCCTTCGAGCAGGCGTCATGAGCGACTCCGACGTTGTTCTCCGCCTGCAGGGCGTCGTCAAGACCTTCCCCGGCGTACGGGCCCTGGACGGGGTGGAACTGGAAGTGCGCAAGGGCGAGGTGCACTGCCTCCTCGGCCAGAACGGCGCCGGCAAGTCCACGCTGATCAAGATCCTCGCGGGTGTGCACCACGCCGACGAGGGCAGCATCACGTGGCTCGACGAGCCCTTCGCCCCGGGCAACCCGCAGGCCGCGATGCGGGCCGGGATCGCGACCATCTATCAGGAGCTGGATCTCGTCGAGGACCTGTCGGTCGCGGAGAACGCGTTCCTGGGCCACGAGGAGAGTCGCGGCGGTTTCCTGAAGCGGCGCAGCACCGCCGCGCGTACGCGGGAAATCCTGACCCGGCTCGGGCACGCCGAGATCCCGCCGCGCCGGATGGTCCGCTCGCTGCCCGCCGCCGGCAAGCAGATCGTCAGCATGGCCCGCGCCCTCTCGCACGACGCCAAACTGATCGTGATGGACGAGCCGAGTGCGGTTCTCGCGCACGACGAGGTCGAGAACCTCTTCCGGATCATCCGCGAGCTGACCGCGCAGGGCATAGCGGTGATCTACATCTCGCACCGGATGGAGGAGATCCGCGACATCGGCGACCGGGTGACCGTGCTCAAGGACGGGCGCACCACCGCGGCCAACCTCCCCGCGCGCGAGACCCCGACCCGCGAGCTGGTCAGCCGGATGACAGGACGCACCATCGAGTACGTCTTCCCGCCGCGCGTCGGCCGCTCCGACGGCGAGCCGTTGCTGCGGGTCGAGGGGCTGACGCGGGCGGGCGAGTTCACGGACGCCGCGCTGACCGTACGCGCCGGAGAGATCGTGGGCATCGCCGGGCTGGTCGGATCGGGCCGCTCCGAGCTGCTGGAGACGATCTTCGGCGCCCGCCAGGCCGACTCGGGGACCGTCACGGTCGGCGGCAAGCCGATCCGCAGCATCGGCGCCGCGGTGCGCGCGGGCATGGGCATGGCGCCGGAGGAGCGCAAGAGCCAGGCGCTGCTCCTGGACGAGCCGATCTACCGCAACATGACGTTGTCGTCCTTCCCCGGCTACGCCCGCGTGGGCTTCACCGACGCCGGCAAGGAGCGGGCGGCGGCCGAGCGTACGGCCGACCGGCTCGAGCTGCGCCCCCGCGACGTGAGCCGCCCGGTGCGCACGCTTTCCGGCGGCAACCAGCAGAAGGTGGTCGTGGGCCGGTGGCTGCTCGACCGCACCCGGCTGCTGCTGCTCGACGAGCCGACCCGCGGCGTGGACGTCGGCGCGCGGGCCGAGCTCTATCAGGTGATCCACGATCTCGCGGCCGGCGGGGTCGGCGTGCTGCTGGTCTCGAGCGAGGTGCCGGAGGTGCTCGGGCTC
This sequence comes from Symbioplanes lichenis, assembly GCF_030709675.1. GTDB lineage: Bacteria > Actinomycetota > Actinomycetes > Mycobacteriales > Micromonosporaceae > Actinoplanes > Actinoplanes lichenis. Next base: position 91,543 of record NZ_JAUZQD010000016.1, on the reverse strand, counting down.
GCGGACCGGGTGCTGGTCATGCGCGAGGGACATCTGATCCACGAAGCGCCCGCGGACGAGATCGACGAAGCCACCGTCCTCGACCTGGTGATGGCCGGCTCGCTGCTGGAGGGAGAACCAGCATGACCGATACGAAAGTTCCCGCTGCCCACGTGACCGCCCCGCCGAAGCGAGCCTTCTGGTCCGGCGACGCGGCCGAGCCGTTCCGTCGCAATCTCGGCCTGGTCGGCGTACTGATCATCCTGGTGATCATCGGGATCATCACCCGCCCGGAGCTCTACGGCGACGCGAGCTGGGTCAGCGGCAACATCTGGACCATTCTCAAGCAGGCGTCCGCGATCGGCGTGGTGACGGTCGGCATGACCTTCGTCATCATCGGCGGCGGCATCGACCTCTCGGTCGGCGCGATCGTCGCGGTCGCCGGCGTCTGGTCGACCACTTTGGCGACCCAGAGCTACGGCACTCTCGGCATGATCTTCACCGCGGTGCTCGTGGGCGTCGTGGTCGGACTGATCAACGGCATCCTCATCTCGTACGGGCGCCTGGTCCCCTTCATCGCCACGCTCGCCATGATGGTCGCCGCCCGCGGTCTCGCCGCGCAGATCTCCGGCAAGCAGACGCAGGTCTCCTCGAACCTGACGATCAACAACATCGCCAGCAATGAGATCCTCGGCATCCCGGTGCTCGTGATCATCCTGGCCCTGGTCGTGGCGGCGGGCTGGGTCCTGCTCAACCGGACCACCTTCGGCCGGCGCACGGTGGCGATCGGCGGCAACGTCGAGGCGGCCCGGCTCGCCGGCATCAACGTGCGGCTGCACACCGTGCTGCTCTACGCGCTCTCCGGGCTGTGCTGCGGCATCGCGGCGATCATGCTCACCTCGCAGGCGACCAGCGCCCAAGCGGCGATGGCGAACCTCTACGAGCTCGACGCGATCGCTGCGGCGATCATCGGCGGCACGTTGCTCAGCGGCGGCCGCGGAACCATCGTCGGCGCCCTCTTCGGGGTGCTGGTGTTCTCCACCATCACCAACCTGTTCGCGATCAACAACCTCTCCACCGAGGTTCAGAACATGGTCAAGGGCGGCATCATCGTCGCCGCCGTGCTCGTCCAGCAGTTCCGCTATCAATCGCTCACCAACCTGCTCAAGCGTTAGTCCCACCCCATGCAAGATCCAGGCGACCGGCGACGGCCGTCTGATGAAACCTGGGAGAAAACGATGACCGCTCTGTCCCGCCGTCGCATCCTCTTCGGCAGCGCCGCCGTCGGCGCCGGTGCCGTGCTCACCGCGTGCACGAGCAACACCCCGACCGAGAACACCCAGATCAACACCAACCAGAGCGCCGGCAACGAGAACGCCGCCCCCGGCGACAAGGTGATCATCGGCTTCTCCGCGCCGGCCGCCGACCACGGCTGGCTCGCGGCGATCACCAACAACGCGAAGGCGCAGGCCCAGGCGTACCAGGACGTGGAATTCCGCAGCGTCGAGGCCGGCGCCGACGCGGCCGCCCAGCGCGCCGCGATCTCCACCCTGATCGGGCAGAAGCCCAATGTCATCGTGATGCTGCCGCACGACGGCAAGGAGCTGAACGCCGCCGGGCTCGAGGCGATGCGGGCGGGCATCCCGGTGATCAATCTGGACCGCGCCTTCCCGGATCGCGGCGCGTACCGGCTGCAGATCAAGGGCGACAACTTCGGCATGGGCCTGGCCGCCGGCGCCTACATCGGGGCGCAGATGCAGGCCAAGGGGATCAGCAACCCGATCATCGGGGAGATCCCCGGCATCGACTCGCTCGAGCTGACCCAGGACCGCTCGGCCGGTTTCCGCGAGGCCCTCGGGGTGTACGGGTTCAAGGTCGCCAACCGGCGCCCGGCCGAGTTCACGGCGGACACCGGTCAGCGCGCGGCGACCGAGCTCTTCCAGGCCCTGCCCAAGATCGACGCGCTCTGGAACCACGACGACGACCAAGGCATCGGCGTGCTCGCCGCGGTCAATCAGGCCAACCGCAAGGAGTTCCTGATGGTCGGCGGCGCGGGCTCCAAGGCCGCGATCGACGCGATCAAGGCCGACAACAGCGTGCTCAAGGCGACGGTCACCTACAGCCCGTCGATGGCGTCGTCCGCCATCTCGCTGGCCCGGCTGATCGGCCAGGGCAAGGGCATGTCGGACCTGGTCGAGCTGCAGGTGCCCAAGGAGATCACCCTCGCCTCCGAGACGATCACCAAGGAGAACGCGGACCAGTACGCCAAGCTCGGTTTCTGACGTCTTCACCGAACGGGAGTTCACGATGGGGCAGCTGCGGGTCGGCATGGTCGGTCACGCGTTCATGGGCGCCGCGCACTCACAGGCGTGGCGCACCGTCAACCGCGCGTTCGACCTCCCGCTGTCGGCGCGGATGTCGGTGGTCTGCGGCCGCGACGAGGCACGGGTCGCGGCCGCGGCCGGCAAGCTCGGCTGGGAGTCGCACGCCACCGACTGGCGCGAGGTCGTCACGCGCGACGACATCGACCTGATCGACGTGTGCACCCCCGGCGACACGCACGCGGAGATAGCCTGCGCCGCGCTCGCCGCCGGCAAGCACGTGCTGTGCGAGAAGCCGCTCGCCAACTCGGTGGCCGAGGCCCGCGAGATGGCCGCGGCCGCCGCGACGGCGCAGTCCCGGGGCGTACGGTCGATGTGCGCCTTCAACTACCGCCGCGTGCCGGCCGTCGCGCTCATGCGCAAGCTCGTCGCCGACGGCCGCATCGGGACCGTGCGCCACGTCCGGGCGGTCTATCTCCAGGACTGGATCGTGGACCCGGAGTTCCCCCTGGTCTGGCGGCTGCGCAAGGACGTCGCCGGGTCGGGGGCGCTCGGTGACATCGGGGCGCACATCGTCGATCTCACGCAGTTCGTCACCGGGCAGCTCATCGCCGGGGTCAGCGCGCTCACCGAGACGTTCGTCCGGTCGCGCCCCCTTCCGGCCGGCGAGCTCAACGGCTCCGATGTCGGAGAGGTCACCGTGGACGACGCCGCCCTCTTCCTGGCCCGGCTCGACGGGGGAGCGGTCGCCACGTACGAGGCCACGCGCTTCGCCACGGGTCGCAAGAACGGCCTGCGGGTCGAGCTCAACGGGTCGCTCGGGTCGGTGGCCTTCGACTTCGAGCGGATGAACGAGCTGGAGTTCTACGACGCCACGCTGCCCACCGACGAGCAGGGCTTCACGCGGATCCTCGTCACCGAGCCGGACCATCCGTACATGTCGGCGTGGTGGCCCGCGGGTCACCTGATCGGGTACGAGCACAGCTTCACCCACGAGGTCCGCGATCTGCTGGAGGCGATCGCCACGGGCACGGATCCGGCGCCGTCCTTCGCGGACGCCCTGCAGGTGCAGCTGGTGCTCGACGCGGTGGAGCGGTCGGCGGCGACGTCGGCCTGGGTGCCGGTGGAGGTGTCGCTGGCCGGCGTCTGAATCGTTTTTCCCCGGCGTCGTGTCGCGGGGCGAGGGTGATCCGGTTGCGCTCCGGGTCACAGCCGCGACGGGACGGGCCGTTCCGCGCCTGCCCCCGGGTTCCGGGCGGGCGGGGAGCGGCCTTTGCCGTCCGCTTCCGGTGGCGGCCTTTCGCCGTCCGCGCGGCATTTGCGGTGTGCAGATGCACCCGGTGGTCTGCACGTGTGACTGTCCGGTGCGTGTCCCAATGTGCATTTGGCGCACAGAGAACGCTCTCCGGTATCTCCCTCGTCCGGGTGCTCCGGTCCACTTCGGCCCTGCTCACGATGCGTGCGACCATCGGCTTACATGAATGTAATTCGCACCTTGAGATCATCCTCGCGCAGGTCAGGACGTCGCACGGCCAGTACGCCCGCTGATCCGGCGGACGGTTGAGGCTCGTAGGAGAGGGCAGCCAACCCACGGATGGAGGCGTCATGGCATTCCGTCGGCCCGCCACGACGGCAGCGGTGACCCGCGGCCAAATGGTCCATACTGGACGCAGCACGAACCGATGCACGTGCATATGCCTCGGTGACGCCCCGCTCCAGGAGGGATTCTGATGCGTCTGCGCCACCACTCGGACCGGGTCGTCCATCTGAGTCACGGCACCGACCTGCGGCCCGCCCGGGACCTCCCGGCCGTCGTCGAGCAGCTCGACGCCTATGCCGCCGCCGTCCGCGCCCGCCTCGACGTGGGCACCCTCGGGGTGAGCCTCTGGCTGCCCCCCACCCTCGCCGCCGCCCTCGCGATCGATGCGCGCTCCCGCACCCGGCTGCGTGCCGAGCTCGACGCCCGCGGGCTCGAGGTCTTCACGCTGAGCGGAGTGCCCTACTCCGAGGGCGGCGACGAGGGGTCCGGCCTGGCCGACTGGAGCAGCCCGGCCCGGCTGGAATACACCCTCGACCTGGCGCGGATCCTCGTCGACCTGCTGCCCGCCGAGGCCGAGCGGGGCGCGGTCATCACCAACGGCCTGGGCCGGCGCGACGGCTGGGACGAGGCCAAGGAGAAGGCCTGCTCCCGCATCCTGGGCCGGCTCTCCGGCGGGCTCGCCGAGGTGGCCTGGCAGACCGGCCGCGCGGTCCGGGTCGGCTTCCAGCCCGCCCCCGGCCACGTGCTCGACGGCTCCGGCTCGGTGGCGGCCGCCTTCTCCCGGCTCGACAAGGACCGGCTCGGGGTCAGCCTCGACCTCGCCGCTCTGGCCTGCACCTGGGAGAACCCGGTCGCCTACCTCGACCGGCTGGCCGGCGCCGGCGTCTCCGTCATCCACGTGCAGGTGTCCACCGCCCTGCAAGCCGACAATCCGGCCGCCGCGGCGGAGGCCTTGCGGCACTACGTCGACTTCCCGCACCCCGTGACCACACCCGACGACGGCTATGTGGAGGACCTGGCGCAGGCGCTCACCGACGTGCCGCCGGGGCCGTGGCGGGTGCTCCACCGCGTACCGTGGCAATCGTCTCTGCCCCCGGAGCTGAAGGCGACCACCGAGATCTGCCGCGCGGCGCTGCGGCAGCTCATGCACGGCCGGCCGGTCACCGAATATCTCGACATCGCGCCCGAGGGTCTGGGCGAGCTCGGCGATCTCGGTCTGTCGCCGCCCCTTGTTGACGCTGCCGCACGGTCCTAGAGTCGGTGGTGGGCCCGGCCGGGGGCGCAAACCCGGCTCGGCTCGTGCTCGTCGCAATGATCGCCGGTCTCCCTCGCGCCGGCCCCGGAACCCTTGTCGTGCATTCGATCGTCGTGCGTTCGATCAAGGGAGATGACATGGCTCGACCCATCACGCTCTTCACCGGCCAGTGGGCCGACCTGCCCTTCGAGGAGGTCTGCCGGCTCGCGTCGGAGTGGGGCTACGACGGCCTCGAGATCGCCTGCTGGGGTGACCACTTCGAGGTCGACCGCGCGCTCGCCGAGGACGACTATGTCGACCGCAAGCGCGCGACCCTCGAGAAGCACAATTTGAAGGTCTTCGCGATCTCCAACCACCTCGTCGGCCAGGCGGTCTGCGACCACCCCATCGACGAGCGCCACCAGGACATCCTGCCCGCCGCGATCTGGGGCGACGGTTCCGCGGAAGGCGTGCGATCACGCGCGGCCGAACGCATGAAGGACACCGCCCGGGCAGCGGCGCGCCTCGGCGTCAAGACGGTCGTCGGCTTCACCGGCTCGTCCATCTGGCACACGGTCGCCATGTTCCCGCCGGTCCCGCCCGCCATGATCGAGCGCGGCTACCAGGACTTCGCCGACCGCTGGAACCCCATCCTCGACGTCTTCGACGAGGTCGGCGTCCGCTTCGCCCACGAGGTGCACCCCAGCGAGATCGCGTACGACTACTGGACCACCCGCCGCACCCTGGACGCCATCGGCCACCGCCCCGCCTTCGGCCTCAACTGGGACCCGTCCCACTTCGTCTGGCAGGACCTCGACCCGGTCAACTTCATCCTCGAGTTCCAGGACCGCATCTACCACGTCGACTGCAAGGACGCCAAGGTCCGCACCGGCGACGGCCGCCGCGGTCGCATGGCCTCCCACCTGCCCTGGGCCGACCTCCGCCGGGGCTGGGACTTCGTCTCCACCGGCCACGGCGACGTCCCGTGGGAGGACTGCTTCCGAGCCCTGAACGCCATCGGCTACGACGGGCCGCTGTCGATCGAGTGGGAGGACGCCGGGATGGACCGGCTGGTCGGAGCGCCGGCCGCGCTGCAGTTCGTGCGGAGTTTGGCCTTCGACGCCCCGACGGCCGCTTTCGACGCCGCCTTCTCGTCCTCGTCCTGACGGTCTCCTGACGGTTGTCCACAGGCGCGGGTTGTCCACAGGGCAGCCCGCGTCTTGTTGTGCTTTCCGGCAGAATTTCCAGCGGGGGCTCCCCCTGGGAGGGCGGGCTCCGAGCTGGCTCCGGGCTGCCGCCGCCGCGCCGGGATCGGCTCGGTCGACGGCTCGTCCTCGGGGGCCGCTCGAGGTGCGTGCGTCGGTGCTGACCTCGGATCTGTCACCGAGATCGGGCGCCACCGCGCGGACTCGATGGTTACCTTCCGGTTCCTGCCGCTTTCCTAGCCTGGGTTCTCCCACTTGGAACGGCAGGAGAGTCATGCGAGCCATCACCCAGCAGACGTACGGGGGCCCCGAGGTGCTCGCCGTCGTGGACGTGCCGGAGCCCCACGCGCTTCCGACCGAGGTTCTCGTCCGGGTACGGGCGATCGGGTTGATGCCGTTGGAGGCCCGGTTGCGGGGCGGCGAGTTTCCGTTGCTCGGGCCGCCGCCGTTCATTCTCGGCTGGGATGTCAGTGGCGTTGTCGAGGCCGCGCATACGTGGCGGTTCCGGCCCGGCGACGAGGTTTTCGGGATGCCGCTGTTTCCTCGGGCGGCCGGCGCGTACGCGGAAATGGTCGCGGCCCCGGCCCTGCACCTGGCCCGCAAGCCCGCCGCGCTCTCGCACGTGGAGGCCGCGGCGCTGCCGAGCGTCGGGCTCACCGCGTGGCAGGGGCTGGTCGACCTCGGTGAGGTGGGTGCGGGCGATCGGGTGCTGGTGCACGGCGGGGGCGGCGGGGTCGGTCATGTCGCGGTTCAGATCGCCAAGGCCCGCGGCGCGTACGTGATCACGACCGCCGGTCCGGGCAAGCGCGCCTTCGTCGAGGGACTCGGGGCGGACGAGGTGATCGACTACACCGCTACCGACTTCGCCCGGGCGACGAGCGGGATCGACCTGGTGCTCGACACGATCGGCGGCGACACGGCCGAGCGGTCGCTCGAGGTGCTCCGGCCGGGCGGGCATCTGGTGACGGCGGTCGCCGAGGACGACGAGCGGCTCATCGCCCGGTTCGAGGGCGCGGGCATGCGCTTCAGCGGCATCGCGGTCGACCCCGACCCGGTGGGCCTGCGGCACCTGGCCGGCCTGGTCGAGGAGGGCAAGCTGCGGGTCCACGTACAGGAGACGTTCCCGTTCGGGCGCGTCGCCGACGCGCACCGGCTGCTCGAGGCGGGCCATCTCCGCGGCAAGCTGGTGCTGACGGTCTGAAAACCGCGGGCTCGGCGGTGATGGCGGTCTGAAACCGCAGGCCCGGCGGTGCTGACGGTCGGAAAACCGCGGGGCCCGGCGGTGCTGACGGTCGGAAATGCCGCGTGGCCCGGTCCCTCAGCGGGAGCCGGGCCACGAACGGATGGCGTGCGTCAGTACGTGCCGCCGGTGCTGGTCGAGCTCGTCGCCGGCAGGTCCGTGGTGCTGGTGGTGCTGGAGCCGGTCGAGGAGGACGAGCTGCTGGCCGACTGCAGCTTCTCACCGATCTTGGACTGGTTGAGCTTGTCCTTGCCCTCGGAGTAGAGCTTGTTGGCCTGCGCCTGGGCGACGCCGGCGGCCTCCTGGACCGTCGGGTGCTCCCACACCTTCTTGGCGTTGGCCGCGATCTCCTCGTACTTCTCCCGGCCGGCACGGCTGCCCAGGACGAAGCCCGCCGCGAGACCCGTGATGAACATGAGCTTTCCGCGCATGGCGGCTCCTTCCGTTCGTCGACGCACGTGCGTCTTCGTCTTCGTTTCGCCTACGGTGACGCTGCATACCCATCCTGCCGCCAGCTCATTCCCGTGACCTGCGTTTCGTCCGACTCACGACTCGCCCGGGTGTGTCATCCGGCCCCTGGCCTGCGGTTCAAGCCCCATCCGCCGGTACGGAGGGAGCACGCCGGGCGTGGCGATATGTCCGCTCACGACCCGTCTGTCCGGGACGACGCTCCGAGGGGAGGGGTACCCCCGAGCGCGACTGCCCGGTGGTCATGTATCGTTTCTTCCGTCGCCACGACGACCTGTGAGAGCGGGACGCCGGGGCGCTGGTCGATCCCCTGTAGCTCAATTGGCAGAGCAGCCGGCTGTTAACCGGCAGGTTATTGGTTCGAGTCCAATCGGGGGAGCTTTCACCCAGGTCAGGGCCCACTTCGGTGGGCCCTTTCGCGTACCACCACGTCGCATGGTTATCGGTTCGTGAGGTCCTGCCGGCCGTAACTCGTACTCAAGGCTTGATCATCTGCTCCGGGTGGCGGTGCGCCACGACAGAACTACGCGAGTTGCGGCAACCTTGGCCCTTCGCTGCATCGGGGCTGCGTTCGATCGTGTTCTGACAAGGTGAAGCTGCTCTGAACCGATTGATCATGTCACTCGCCGAAATCCGCCACCGACGCGCTTGAAGTTGCGCTTCGCCTGCGACGACACCGAGCACGGCGTGCTGTTCAGTCCGGCGCTGACGGCGGTGCGCGCCGACGCGGAGGGGCACGGCCGGATCGCCGCGCGCCGAGTGCTCGGCATCGATGCCGCCGGATCGAACTGGCCTTCGCCCGCCTCATCGTCCGGGAGCCGGCCTAAGCACCCAGAACGGCGATGAAATCGCCCTACACGAGGGCGGTGCCGCCGAGGGCCGATACGGCACGCACGTCAGCCTTCTCCACGCCATGCCACGCCACGACCGACAGATAGGTGGCAGGCCGTCAGGTGCGTCGGCCCGCGGACTCCTCGACTCCTCGACTTCCTCGATCCGGGCGGGTTCTCTGCGGCGTCGCGTGCTCGGCTGCCAAGCCGGCGAGCGGGCTCGAGCGCGTGAAGTGGGCCGACACCTGATCGTCTCCCTGTGACCGGCTCCATCGCCGGTGGCTCCCGCGTCCACTGCCGATGGTCAGGCGGCGCTTCAGCCACCGTCGACGGGGGTTGCCCGGACATTCAGCCGGTGGGCATGTCCACGGTGAGGCCAGCCACCGACGCCGCCTCGGCGAGCCGTTTGTCGTAGGTCACGAACGAGGTCAGTCGTTGCTGATCGCGCAGGCGTAGTCCGGTGGCCAGGTGGATGGCGTCGAGGCTGCGTACGGAGGCCGGAGTGACGGTCTGGGCGAGGATGCGGATCCCGGAGTCGATCTCAACGCGTACGATGAGGTCGAGCAGCGCGTGGAAGCGGTTGATGACCGCGGGCATGTCGGCGGGTCCGGTGGCCCGGGCCAGCGCTCGGTAGGTCTCGATCTCCACGAGGCTCGAGCTGACCCACTCGGTCGTCGAACGCTCGTCAAGGAAATCGCGCAGTGCGGCCGAGTCGGCTTCGGTATGGACGAGCTTGACCGCGGCCGCTGAATCCAGGTAGATCACTGGCTTCAGCCTTCGCGCTCGCGGGCGATGTCGTCGGCCAGGTTGGTCCCGTCCGGCGCCGCCATGGGCTGGCGCAGGAAGGCGCGCTTCATCTCGGCGAGGCGCTCCCGGCGGAGGGCGGCCTCCAGCAGGGCCTGCCGGATGGCTTCCGAGCGATTGGTGCCGTCCCGGGTCAATACGTCCAGCGCGTGTTCGGTGTCCGTATCAGTGCGGATCGTGACGGTGTCAGCCATGCTTCGAGTGTAAGACAGTCTGTAAGACGCGAGCAATCGTCGTTCACCCCCGTTGGACCAGCATGCTTCGCACGCTGTAATTCGGATCCTGAGCGAGACGATTGTGCGCGGTTTGCTGTACTTCATCCGGGCCTGCATCCTTGAGCGCCTCGGCCAGCGTCCTTCGGACCCTGACGTCGGGATCGGTCGCAAGCCGCATCCCGGCCTGGACGGGTGTCTCGTGTTTGGCCCAGAGAATCGCGGCGACGACCTCAACGCCCACCCCTGGGTCAGTAGACAGCCGACGTCCTCACGCATTGCGTCGCCCAACCGCTGGAGCGCTTGCCTGATCCAGTAACCCGACTCGCCGCTGTCGACGAGCAGCTCGTAGGCCTGGGTGCGCACTGCCGCCCATTGCTCGTCGTCGCTGGCCAGACAAGCCGCGAGGAAGAGCGCCCGCTCGCGGCTGTCCATGTCAGCGCGGGTTACTCGCATGCCGCCGAGCCGGTGAGCGAAACCCTGCTCCCACTTGTCGGGAAGCGACGGCTGAGGGGCCGAGGCGCCGCGGATCGCCGTCGCGAAATGCTTTCCACGATCCGCAACGGACAGCTGCGGGGCGAGGTTGGCGGCCGCGATGAAGTAATCCCCCCGGTCGGCGGCGCCGACGTGTGTGTCGTCTGCCCTACGTAACAATTCCAACAGCGCCGCATTGGGCCGGTCGTTCATTAGACCCCGTACGAGCAACGACTCCCCGACGGCGTTGGTGCCCTCAGTGAAGACACCTGGTTCGGGTAGTTCGTTCGCTTCGGCGCCGGCGATCTCGGCCACGATGTGTTCGGCGATCACATTCAACCCAGGTCAGGGCCCACTTCGGTGGCCCTTTCGCGTACCGGCCGACGTTGTCGGATCCCGGGTCGAGTGCTCCCTGAGCCGCCTGCGTCCACGCTTTACTGCACGCCTCGGTAAGACTTGGCGGCCACGCGGGCGCGACTCTCGATGAGCAGGTGCGGGTCACCTGGACTTCGCCCTTGACCTCATGCCATGAGGCCAAGGGGTGCTCTGGCAGTACACGCACCAGCAGAAACTTCCTGCGGCAGCCGCAGCGGAGTTAGCTGGTCGCATGGAACTTCTCCCTGTCCGTCCGACCGTGAAGACGCCCGCGCAGGCGTTCACCGGCGACGTGTACATGACGCCGATCTACAGCGGTTCCGGGCCCTCGCGGATGACGGTGGCGCTCGTGCGGTTCACGCCGGGCGCGCGGACCAACTGGCACTCGCACGCCGTCGGGCAGACGTTGCACGTCACCGAGGGCGTCGGCCTGGTCGGCACGCGCGACGGCAACGTGGTGCGGATCCACGCCGGCGAGACCGTGGTGTGCCCGCCGGACGAGGAGCACTGGCACGGCGCCGCGGCTGAGACCTTCATGAGCCATCTGGCGATGCTGGAGGCGAAGCCCGACGGCGAGGATCCGACCACCTGGCTCGAGCCGGTGACCGCCGAAGCGTACGAGCGGGCGAACAAGTGACCCCGCGGCAGCATGCGGCGGCGTTGATCGGCGCCTTCACCGCCACCGGGCGGCTGTCCGAGCTGCGCGAGGCGCTGGCCGAGGGCCTCGACGCCGGTCTCACGGTCAACGAGGTCAAAGAGATTCTGGTCCAGCTGTACGCCTATGCCGGGTTCCCGCGCAGCCTCAATGCCCTGGGTACGTTCATGGCGCTGCTCGACGAGCGACGGGCGCGCGGATTCGACGACCCGGCCGGGGCTGAGCCGGGCCCGCTTCCCGCCGACCGGCACGAGCTGGGCGCCGCGAATCAGGCGAAGCTGACCGGCGGGCCGGTGACCGGGCCGCTGTTCGACTTCGCCCCGGCGATCGACGAGTTCCTCAAGGGCCACCTGTTCGGCGACATCTTCGGCCGCGACAACCTCGACTGGCCCACCCGCGAACTCGCCACCGTCGGCGCCCTGGCGAGCCTGGACGGCGTCGAGTCGCAGCTGCAATCGCACCTGAGCATCGCCCGCAACGTCGGCTTCACCGAGGCGCAGCTGCGAGAGCTGCTGGCCGTGGTGGCCGAGCGGGCCGCGAAATCCTAGGAGACAACATGCGTGGAGCAGTCATGTACGCCCCCGGCGACGTCCGGGTGGAAGACCGGAACGACCCGCGGATCGAGGCGCCCACCGACGCCATCATCAAACTGTCGGCGACGTGCGTGTGCGGGTCGGACCTGTGGCCGTACCGGGGAATTCAGCCGGTCGAGCACGCGATGGCCATGGGTCACGAGTACGTGGGCGTCGTCGAGGAGGTCGGCAGCGAGGTCACGTCCGTACGTAAGGGTCAGTTCGTGGTCGGCTCGTTCTGGGCGAGCGACAACACGTGTGAGATCTGCCGGGCGGGCTATCAGTCGGGTTGTGTGCACCGGGTGCCGATGGGGGCGCTGGGTTCGCAGGCGGAGTACCTGCGTGTGCCTCTCGCGGACGGCACGCTGGTCGGCACGCCCTCGCTTCCCGACGCGGATCTGATCCCGAGCTATCTGGCGGCCTCGGACGTGCTGGGTACGGGCTGGTTCGCCGCGGTGGCCGCCGAGGCGGGTCCGGGCAAGACCGTCGCCGTCGTCGGTGACGGCGCGGTGGGTTTGTTGGGTGTGCTGGCGGCGAAGCAGTTGGGCGCGGAGCGGATCATCGCGATGAGCCGGCACGAGTCGCGGCAGAAGCTCGCCTTGGAGTTCGGGGCGACCGACATCGTGGCCGAGCGCGGCGACGCGGGTATCGCGGCGATCAAGGAGATGACCGGCGGGCTGGGCGCGCACTCGGTGATCGAGGCGGTCGGCACGCAGGAGTCGATGATGCAGGCGATCCGTTCGACCCGCGCCGGTGGGCACGTCGGCTATGTGGGTGTCACGCACGACGTGAGCCTGCCGGGTATGGAGATGTTCTTCTCGCTGGTGCACCTGCACGGCGGTCCGGCCCCCGTACGCCGTTTCCTGCCGCACCTGATGGAGCTGATCGGCAGCCGCGCCATCGACCCCGGCCAGGTGTTCGACCTGACGCTGCCCCTTGAGCAGGCCGCCGAGGGCTACCGCGCGATGGACGAGCGCCGCGCGATCAAGACCCTGCTCACCGTCTGAAACCCTGTCACCGCAGGGCGGCCGCTCGCGGTCGGTGGTGCGGCTTGACCAGCGGATTTCCTGATGGCGGGAGATCGCTTCGTGCAGGCGGTGGGCATGGTGACGGTGCGGCCGGCTGCGAATGCTGCCTCTGGCAGCTATCGAGAGGCATGCACGGCCGTGCCCGTCGGCGAGACGACGCTGCGGGGCACGGAGATCCACGAGAGGATTCGAGCATGACGACGATTTCCGTACGGGACGGGCGGCGGCTCGACGTGGTGGTGACCGGCCCGGTGGACGGCGTGCCGCTGGTGTTTCAGCACGGTACGCCGGGGGCGGCCCGGCCCTTCCGCTACATGGAGCGGGCGGCTCACGAACGGGGGCTGCGGTTCGTGACGTTCTCCCGGGCGGGCTACGGCGCCTCCACCCGCGCTCCGGGGCGGGCGGTGGTGGATGTGGCGGCGGACGTGCAAGACGTGCTCGACCATCTCGGTGTCTCGCGCTGCCTGGTCGCGGGCTGGTCCGGGGGCGGTCCGCATGCCCTCGCGACGGCCGCGCGGCTGCCGGAGCGGGTCGCGGGTGTGCTGGTGATCGCCGGAGCCGCCCCGTACGAGGGCGCCGGGCTGGACTTCCTCGCCGGCATGGGAGAGGACAACATCGCGGAGTTCGGTGCGGCGGCGCGGGGCGAGCAGGAGCTTCGGCCGTACCTGGAGAAGGAAGCTGAAGGGATGCGCGGCGCTGACGCGGACGGTCTGATCGCGGGGATGTCGAGTCTGCTGCCGCCCGTGGACCGCGCCGTGCTGACCGACGAGTTCGGCGTGGATCTGGCGGCCAACTTCACGGAGGCGCTGAGTGCGGGCGTCGACGGGTGGCTCGACGACGACCTGGCCTTCACCAGGGACTGGGGTTTCGACCTGGCCGAGATCACGGCGCCGGTCTTCGTGTGGCAGGGCAGCGAGGACCTGATGGTGCCGTACGCCCATGGCCGGTGGCTCGCCGCCCACATCCCGGGGGTGACCGCTCACCTGGAGCAGGGGGAGGGCCACCTGTCGATCGCGGTCGGCGCCTTCGGCCGCATGCTCGACGAACTCGTCACCGTGCTGTGACGCGGACGGCCGGGAAGCTCACCCGCGGTACGCCAACGTGATCCGCGCCTCAGTCGGTTGCCCTTCACGCCGGTGTGAGAGGTGAGGATGGCGGCAGGGCCCGGAACGACCGGGCCGGTCGCACCGGAGGCGGTAGAAGATGGGCCAGGCGTGGGGTTTCGGCAGGTTCGGCGGGCCTGAGGTGCAGGAGTTCTTCGATCGTCCCGACCCGGTTCCCGGTCCCGGCGAGGTGCTGATCCGGGTCGACGTCGCCGGCGTGAACCCGATGGACCACGTCATGCGCTCGGCCCTGCTGCCCGGGCTCGACAGCGGGCGTCCGTTCCCCCGCGTCCTGGGCATGGAGGCGGCGGGAACCGTTCTCGCCCTGGGCGAGGGCGTCGACGGGCTCGAGGTGGGCGACCCGGTCTTCGGCTTCGCGCTCACCGGTGGCGGCACCTACGCGGAGACGACGGTGCTGTCCGCGGCGCACACCGCTCGCATCCCGGCGGGCCTGTCCGCGACCGTGGCGGCGACGCTGCCGGTGGCCGGGACGACCGCGGTGGACGCGCTCGACCAGCTCGGCCTGCCGGCCGGGGCCACGGTTCTGGTCAACGGGGTCGGGGGCGGGGTCGGGCTCCTCGTCGCCCAGCTGGCCGCCGGGCGCGGGCTGCGGGTGGCCGGCACCGGGAGCAGCGCCAAACGCGAGCTCGCCGAGGCCGCCGGGGTGCGGTTCATCGACTACACCGCCGGGGACGTCGTCGGCGCGGCCCGCGAGCTGGTTCCGGACGGCTTCGACGGGATCGTCGACACGGTCGGGGGCGCCGCGCTGCGGACGGTTGCCCCGCTGGCCAAGGATCCCCGCAACGTCATCGCCGTGAGTGACATGTCGGTGGCCGGCATCGGCGGGCGCTCCGTCGACCGTCGCCTCGATCGTGAGAACCTGGAGCGGACCGCCCGGCTGGCCCTCGACGGGGTCCTCACCCCCGTGATCACCGCGGTCCACCCGCTCTCCGACGCTCCGGCCGCCCTCGCCGCCGTCGAGAACGGTCACCCCGCGGGCAAGGTCGTCATCCAGGTGGCATGAGCACCGAGCGGGGCGTGCCAAACCCCGCGTACCAGCCGATCCGCGACGCCATGGCCGCCCGCCGCGGTGGTGCGGAGATGGGTGCCCCGGTCGCGGCCGGGCCGGCTTTGCTGCGGATCGTCGACGCGGAGAACCCGCCGGGGGCCTGCCGCCGGGGGATGAACAGGGCCACCACGAACGAGGCGAGCGCGGCGAGTCCGGCGGCGGCGAAGATGACCTGGTACGCGTGCAGGGTCGAGGCGGTGCCGCCCGGAACGCTCATGGTCAGGTTGGCCAGGATCGTGGCGACGACGGCGCTGCAGACGGCCGTGCCGATCGAGCGCATGAGCGTGTTGATGCCGTTGGCCGCCGCCGTCTCGTCGACGGGGACCGACGTCATGATGAGGCTGGGCAGCGCGGAGTACGCCAGGGCGGTGCCCGCGCCGACGAAGAGGGCGCCGGCGACGATGCTCCACAGGGCCTCACTGGTGAAGACGCGGAAGAGGTAACCGGCGGCGATCACGACGCCGGCCAGCAGCAGCGTGAAGCGGGGGCCACGGCGGGCGGAGATCCAGCCGGACACCGGGGAGAGCAGGGCCATGGCGAGGCCGCCCGGGATGAGGCACAGGCCGCTGGCCACCACGGACAGGCCGAGGCCGTACCCGGTGGATGTGGGTTCTTGCACGAGCTGGGCGGTGCTCAGGGAGTTGGCGTAGAACGCGAAGCCGACGAGCAGGCTGGCCAGGTTGGTGAACAGGACCGCGGGCCGGGCCGAGGTGCGCAGGTCGACGAGCGGTTGCGTGGTGCGTGACTCGAACCAGCCCCACAGCGGCGTCAGGAGCACGGCCGCGGCGAACAGGCCCCAGGTGCGCGGGGCGGTCCAGCCCCACGTCGCGCCCTTGGACACGGCGATGAGCAGGCCGGTCAGGATCGCGGTGAGGCCCAGGGCGCCGGGGATGTCGAAGCGGCCGGGCGAGCGGACCGGCGACTCGGGGACGAAGAGGCGGATCAGAACGGCGAAGACCAGGCTGAGCAACGCGGAGACCCAGAACATGACGTGCCAGTCGACGTAGTGCACGACGGCGGCGGCGACCGGGATGCCGAACGCGGCGCCGACGCCCAGGGTCGAGCTCATGATCGCGGTGGAGGACAGCACCTTCTCGCGGGGCAGCTCGTCGCGCAGGATGCTCATGCCCAGCGGCACCACGGCCAGCGCGGCGCCCTGCAGGGCCCGGCCGACGATGAGCACCACCAGATGCGAGCTGGCTCCACACAGGACGGAGCCCACAACCAGCAAAGCCATGACCGACAGGAGTACGCGGCGTTTTCCGTACATGTCGCCGGCCCGCCCGAGCAGCGGGGTGAACACCGCGCCGGTCAGCAGCGTCACGGTGACCAGCCAGCCGACGTCGCCGGGGGCGCTGTTCGTCAGGCGGGGCAGCGACGGCAGCAGCGGCACGACGATCGTCTGCATGATCGACACGACGATGCCCGAGGCGGCGAGCACGGCCAGGACGAGCCGGGGCCGGGAAGCGACGGGAGAAGTGGTCACGGCTTCCTGTATTCGCGCAGGCCGACGGCGTCTCCAGACACGGCTGCACGCTACAGGTATACCTGCGCCCGGTCCAATTCTCGCGCCGACGCCCGGCCCGGCTCGGTGACCGCTGCGGGTTACTGGAAGTCACAGCCCGGGTTCGGCGCGTCCTCGGACAGCGGGGCGCCGGCGGGCAGCACGTAGAGGACGTCCAAGATCACCGGGACCGTGCCCTTGTTCATGCCGATGTGCACGTGGTCGGCGCCGCTGGGCTCCTGGATGGTGTGGTGCGCGGGGTAGACGCCGTCGGACTCGCAGGTGGAGTCGAAGTGGCTCAGCGTGCCCTGCTTGACGTACCCGTAGAGGGTGCCGTCGTGGTAGTGCCAGCCGGTCGCCTGACCCGCCGGGATGGTGATCTCCCGAAAGACGTAGTGCGTGTTCGCGACCGTCTTCTCCCAGATGATCGTCCCCGCGACGCCGGGACCGGCCGGGGTGGCCCGCGCCGCGCCACCGGCGGCGAGCAGGCCGGCGGTCACCGCCACGGCGACGACTCCGGCGCGACGGGCGTGAAGCTTGACTGACACTGTTCCTCCACACGGGATAGACGGATTTGCCGCGCTCGATTGTCGCGCCGGCCCCCGGAAGCCGACAGGTCCCGGCGTCCCCGAACTTCTGCCCGTGCGTGCCACCCTCGTGGGCGGGGTCGTCCGCCGCGATTTCATCCGGCGTTCCGATCGTGGCCCATCGACGTCCGGAAATGGCATTTTAGGGTCGGGCCATGACTGACCTCCGGGTACGCGCGTGGGGTGCCGCTGTGACCGCCGCCGCCCTCATCGCCGTCGCGCCGCAGCCCGCCCACGCGGCGACCGGCGACGACCTGCCGTTCGCCGCCGCTGTGTTCAAGGCCACCCACAACTCGTACTCCGGGGGCGCCCGGGGCTCGATCACGCAGCAGCTCGACTCCGGGGTCCGGTTCGTCGAGCTGGACGTCTGGAGCGGGGAGCACGCCACGATCGGGGACTTCCGGGTCGGGCACGGGTCGCCCGGCGACCAGGTGGACCACTCGGGCGGCAACCCGGCCGGCAACAACCTGCGGGACTGGTTGTCGACGGTCAGCAGCTGGTCGGCCGCGCATCCGGGGGCGGCCCCGATCACCGTGCTGGTCGACATGAAGGACGACTTGACGGCGCGGGCTTCGTACCGGGAAGGGAACTTGGGTGCTCTGAACGAGGAGATCCGGGACGTCTTCGGGAGCCGGCTCGCGACGGGTTCGCTGGGGACGGTCGGGTCGCTGCGCGGACGGGTCGTGACGGTGCTGTCCGGCAACGCGACCGGGCGGTCCGGTTACCGGCGGGACAGCGGCAGCAACCCGGCGGTCGCGATCAACGCCAACGGGCAGGTGGTCGAGGTGCACGACACCGGCTCCGGCGTGCTCTGGTACTGGACGGGCAGGTACGGCGCGGACGGTCGCGTCACCTGGCAGCGGCACGGCAGGTACGACACCGGCAAGACGCCGGCGGTCGCGCTCAACAACGACGGTACGGTCGTCGAGGTGCACCAGGCGCCGAGCGGCACCAACCTGTGGAGCCGGGTCGGGCGGCTCGACGAAGCGGGCGAGATCACCTGGTCGGCGTCCGCCAAGTACGACACCGGGACGCTGCCGACGATCGCGTTCACCGATCTCGCCGGCACCGCCGTCCGCGAGATCCACAAGAGTCAGAGCGCCAGCCAGAACTGGGACTGGCGGGGCACGGCCGGAGCATCCACCATCACCTGGGGTGCGCACGCCACGACGTCGGACAGTCGCTACCCCACCGGTACGGCATCAGCCGCCGGCCGCACGGTGACGGTGACAGGCGGCACCTTGTCCGTGGCCACCGACCGGGCACCGGCGACCCCGATCCGGTTGCCGCAGCTGGCCTTCGTCGAGTATCAGGCCGGCGACAGCGCCACCCTCAAGGACGGCGCCGTCTTCTGGGCCGCGACCGCGACGAACAAGGCGTTCATGGTCCAGGGCCGGCAGGCCGGGGTCAGCGTGCGCGGCTGGGACTTCGACGCGGCGGCGCAGGCGACCGATCCGCTCGCCAACTTCCCGGCGACGAACACGCCGAACGCGACCTGGTACCAGGCTCTCCTGAAAGACGCGGTGCTCTAAAAGATCGAAGAGCTTGAATTTGTAGGGGTCGGCGCGACATGGTGGTCCCATGTCGCTTGCCGTTTCGCGGATCGGCCGCCGCCGGTTGCTGTCGATGACCGGGGCTGCCGCCGCTGCCGCAGCCCTCGGCGCCTGCTCGGGCCCGGAAAGGGAAGAGCAGCCTCCGGCCGAGCCGGTCGGTCAGGCCGACATCGACCGGGCCCTGACCACGCCGACGACGATCACCTTCTGGACCTGGGTGCCCGACGTCCAGAAGGAAGTCGCGCTGTTCAAGAAGAAGTACCCGGCCATCACCGTCACCGTGGTCAACGCCGGGCAGGGGCTCGACGCCTACACCAAATTGCGGACCGCGTTGAAGGCCGGCACCGGCGCCCCGGACGTCGCTCAGATCGAGTTCCAGTACATCCCGACGTTCTCGCTCACGAACAGCCTGGTGGATCTGCGCCCGTACGGTGCGGAAGCGACCCGGGAAAAATTCGTCGACTGGACATGGGGGCAGGTGACCGGTCCGAAGGGCGAGATCCTGGCCTATCCGCAGGACACCGGCCCGATGGGCATGTTGTACCGCGCCGACCTCTTCGACCGGCACGGCATCGAGGTGCCGGCGACCTGGAACGACTTCGCCGCCGCGGCCCGCAAGCTGCACGCCGCCGATCCGGGCGTCTACCTGACCAACATCGCCGCGAACGAGCCCGCCGCCTGGCACGGGCTGATGTGGCAGGCGGGGTCGAAGGCGTACACGGTGAACGGCACCGAACTCGGTCTCGCCGTCGATGACGAGGCCGCCCGGAAGGTGGCGGACTACTGGGGCGGGCTCGCCCGGGAGAAGCTGATCTCCACCGACCCGGACTTCACCGACACCTGGTACCAGGGGCTGAACAGCGGCAAGTACGCCACCTGGCTGACCGCCGCCTGGGGGTCGGTCTTCCTCACCGGCAGCGCCAAGGCGACGGCCGGCAAGTGGCGGGCGGCGCCGCTGCCGCAGTGGGACCCGGCCCGGCCGGTCGCCGGGAACTGGGGCGGATCCACCAGCGCGGTCATCACCGGCACGAAGAACCCGATCGCCGCGGCGAAGTTCGCCGAGTTCCTGAACACCGACCACGAGGTCACCAAGCTGTTCACGACCGCGCAGAACTTCTTCCCGGCGACCAAGGCGCTGCTGGCCGATCCGGCGTTCACCGGCGCGGAGAACGCGTTCTTCGGTGGGCAGCGGGTGAACGAACTGTTCGCCGGGATCAGTGGCACGGTCGACGTCGGGTGGCAGTGGCCGCCGTTCCTGGACCAGGCGAGCAAGGACTGGACCGAGACCGCGGGCAAGGCGCTGACCGGCGGCGGGGACGTGGCCGCGGCGATCGGCGCGTGGCAGGAACGGCTCACCGCGTACGCGGAGGACCAGGGTTTCACCGTTGTCGAGTAAGCCGGCGAACCACGCCTACCTCTTCGTCGCGCCGTTCCTGCTCTGTTTCGCGCTGCTGTTCCTGCTGCCACTCGGCTACGCCGCGTACCTCAGTCTCTTCAAGGACCAGCTGGTCGGCGGCACGGTCTTCGTCGGCCTCGACAACTACGGGCGCGCGCTGCAGGACGGCCGGTTGCTCGGCGGGGTCGGCCGGGTGGCCCTGTTCTTCCTCGTCCAGGTGCCGATCATGCTGCTGGTCGCGCTGGCCGTCGCCCTCGCCGTGGACAGCGGGCTGCTGCGGCTGGCGCGCCTGGTGCGGCTGGGGACCTTTCTTCCGTACGCCGTCCCGAGCGTCGTCGCCACGCTGATGTGCGGATATCTCTACGGGCCCGACTTCGGCCCGCTCGCCCAGCTCGGCGATCGGCTCGGTTTCGATCCGCCGGACCTGCTCGGCGACGGCTGGCTGCTGGTGTCCCTGGGCAACATCGTGACCTGGGAGTTCGCCGGCTACAACATGATCATCCTGTACTCGGCGCTGCGGACCGTCCCGGCCGAACGGTACGAAGCCGCGGCGATCGACGGCGCCGGCCCGTGGCGCGTCGCCTGGCACATCAAGATTCCCGCGCTGCGACCGGCGTTGCTGCTCGCGCTGATCTTCTCGGTCATCGGCAGCTTCCAGCTCTTCGCCGAACCGAACCTGCTGCAACGGCTCGCCCCGACCGTGATCGACTCGGCGTACACCCCCAACCTGTACGCGTACCACCTCGCCTTCACCTCCCAGCAGGTGAACTACGCGGCGGCCGTCTCGTTCCTCCTCGGCCTCGTGATCCTGGTCGTGTCCTATGTGGTGCTGTTCCTCACGAGCCGCCGCCGATGAGAAGCCGCCGCAGCACCACGCTCACCATCGGAATGCTCGCCCTGCTCGTCTACTTCCTGTTCCCGCTGTTCTGGCTGGTCGTCGCGTCCACGAAGAGCACCGCCGACCTGTTCTCGACCTTTGGCCTGTGGTTCGCCGGTGACTTCTCGCTGATCGGCAACATCCGGGCGACCTTCACCCACAACGGCGGCGAGTACGCCCGCTGGATGGCCAACACCCTGGTCTACGCCGTGATCAGCGCGGCCGGCGCGACGTCGCTGGCCACCCTCGCCGGGTACGGCTTCGCCCACTACGCCTTCCGCGGCCGGGGCCCGCTGCTCGGCCTGATCCTCGGCACCGTCATGGTCCCGACCACGGCCCTGGCCATCCCGACCTATCTGGTGTTCAGCGAGGCGGGCCTGGTGAACACCCCGTGGGCGGTGATCCTGCCGTCGCTGGTCAGCCCGTTCGGCCTGTTCCTGATGTGGATCTACGCCCGCGACGCCGTCCCCGGCGACCTCCTCGAGGCGGCCCGCATCGACGGCGCCGGCGAACTGGCGATCTTCTTCCGGGTCGTCCTGCGCAGCCTCGTCCCCGGGTCCGTGACGGTCCTGCTCTTCACCCTCGTGGCGACCTGGAACAACTACTTCCTGCCGCTGATCATGCTGAACGATCCGCGCTACTACCCGATCACGGTCGGGCTCAGCTCCTGGTCGGCCCAGGCCGTCGGCGGCACCGGCGCGAACGCCGAACTCCTGGCCGCCGTGGTGACCGGGTCGCTGCTGTCGATCGTCCCGCTCATCGCCGCCTTCCTGCTGCTGCAGCGCTACTGGCAGTCCGGGCTCTCCACCGGCGCCGTCAAGGAGTAGCCAGTGGTACGACCGGGACGACATCGATAGTGTCTCGCGGATCATCCTCGATGGACCGGGAGTGGGCATGGGCACGCGCGACGGCCGGCTGCGTCCGGAGGACCCCTCGCAGGTCGGGGAGTACGAGCTGGTCGGCCGGCTCGGGGCGGGCGGCATGGGGGTGGTCTACGAGGCGCGGGCCCGGGATGGGCGCCGGGTGGCGGTCAAGGTGATCCGGGCCGGGCTGAGCGAGGACGACGGGTTCCGGTCGCGGTTCCGTTCGGAGGTCGCCCG
Organism: Symbioplanes lichenis; assembly: GCF_030709675.1. GTDB lineage: Bacteria > Actinomycetota > Actinomycetes > Mycobacteriales > Micromonosporaceae > Actinoplanes > Actinoplanes lichenis. Next base: position 69,417 of record NZ_JAUZQD010000016.1, on the reverse strand, counting down.
GGCCCGGCAGGTGCCGCCGTTCTGCACAGCTGAGGTGCTCGACGCCGATCCGGACGCCGCGCAGCCCTATCTGGTGGTCGAGTTCGTGGACGGGCCGTCGCTGGCCGACGAGGTCGCGCGGCGGGGGCCGTTGAGCGCGGCGAACCTGCACGGCCTGGCGATCGGCGTCGCCACGGCGCTGGCGGCAATCCATGAGGCCGGGGTCATCCACCGGGACCTCAAGCCGCACAACGTGCTGCTCGCGCCGGGCAGCCCCAAGCCCGGCGTCTGGCGCTGCTCGGGACCGGAGTTGCAGGTCAAGGGCGTCTTCGCGGTCGAGGTCACCGGTCACCTCGACCGGGCCGGCAGTTGCCTGGGCATCTGGTTCGCCTCGACGCCCGCCATGCGCTACCGGCTCGACGCCTGCGCGGACACGTGGCAGCTGCGCGCCGAGGAGGAGGCCAGCGGCGACAGCACGGTCCTGCGGGAGTGGACGGTCGACAGCGGCGCGCTCGGCACCGACATCCACCCGCAGCTGGTTGTGGAGAACGATCTCGTCCGGGTCGGCAACGCCGGCGTCCGCCTGGGCGAGCAGGACCTGAACGAGCCGGAGCTCACGGGCAACTGGTTCGACCTGGGCGTGGTGAGCCGCGACGGCGCGACCGGCCCGTTCCGGGTCACCTTCACCGGCATCGAGGTCCGGGTCGCCGGCTGACCCGCCGAACGTCCACCACGGCGAGGTGTGGCACGGTGACCTGCGCGACGCCGGGGCCCAGGCTGCGCAGTGAGGGGATCAGAGATGCATGACGCGATCGTATGGTGCGGCTTCTTCGGCGCGTGGCTGCTGGTGGCGGGGCCGGTGCACCAGGCCGCGCTCGAGCTGGGCGAGGAACGCCTGGAGGTGGAGGAGATCGAGCGCATCGCCGACGCGAGCGCGCCGCCGCCGGTCTCCGCCTGGTGGTGGCTGTTCCCGCCGATGCTCTATGTGCGGCACCGGCAGCGCGACGCGGCCATGCGGGAGATGTTGCTGTCCCGGCTCACCCCGCGGCAGGTCGAGCTGATGCTCGGCTATCTGAACAAGGCCACCGGCTGGCTGCTGGTCGGGCTCGGCGGTCTGCTGATCGCGGCCAAGGAGACCTGGGAGCTGTGCGAGCACTACGAGGCGGAGACGTGGGTCTTCTGGGTGCTCGTGGTGGTCGCGCTGCTGGCCGCCCTGGCCAACGCCGGGCTGCGCATGCGGCGGGGCCGGCAGATCGTCGAGCGGCGCCGGGACATGGCCTGACCGCCGATCGGCGATATACCCCCGGCTCGCCGCCTGGCAACGGTGAGGCGGCCGGCGGCGCCGACACTGTTCGGCTCACGTGGTTCTTCCGGCCGCCGGCGGGTAGATCGTGGTGACCGTCCGGCGGGCGGGCGGCGACGAGGAGGATTCATGCCGGAGTTGCCGGAGGTCGAGTCGGCGCGGGCCGTGATCGAACGGGCCGGGCTGAAGCGCGAGATCGTCGGCGTGGACGACACCGACGCGTACGTGTGCCGGCCGCACCGCCCCGGGCAGATCCGGGACGCGCTGCTCGGCCGCAGCCTGGTCGCCGCGAACCGGCGGGGCAAGAGCATGTGGTGCGACACCGGCGACGACGGGCCGGCGCTGGGCATCCACCTCGGGATGTCCGGCAAGATCGTGATCGCCGGGCCGGACGGGTCGGAGACCGACGGCGGCGACTACTGGGAGGGCGGGCGGCGGCCCGGCGACTATCGGTGGTCGCGGTTCGCGCTCACCTTTGCCGACGGCGGGCGCCTCATGCTCGTGGACCCGCGCCGGCTGGGCCGGGTGCGGCTGGATCCGCCGGTCGAGGTGCTCGGGCCCGACGCGGCCACCGTCACCCCGGCGCAGTTCCGGGCGGCGCTCGGCTTCGGCACCGCTCCCGTCAAGGCGCGGCTGCTCGACCAGCACGCCCTCGCGGGCATCGGCAACCTGCTGGCCGATCAGATCCTCTGGTCGGCGCGCGTCAACCCGGCCCGCCCGGTCGACCGGCTCGCCGCCCCGGACGTCGACCGGCTGCTGCGGGCCACGCGGCGGGCCGTCCGTACGGCGATCGGTCAAGGCGGGGTGCACACGCTGGAAGTGATCCCCTTCCGGGTCGCCGGCGGACACTGCCCCCGCGACGGCGCTCCGATGACGAAGAGCACAGTCGGCGGCCGTACGAGCTGGTGGTGCAGCCGGGAGCAGGCCGCCTAGCCGACACACGCGCCTCACTCCGGGCGCGGCTGTGGGGGAGTGACGGTGCCCAAGCGTCGCCCGAGTTGGTGGCGTGCGGCGGAGGGGCGGGGTGTGGCGGCGGCGGCCGGTTCGGTGAAGGTGCTGAATGCTGTCAGGAGGGGCCCGTCCAGGGTTTCCCGGTCGACGGCGGCGCCGATCAGCTCGCTGACGGCTGTCAGGGTGGCGAGCAGCGGGCTCGTCCCGGGCTGATCGGACAGCAGGCGCTCGACACGGGGCAGCAAGAGGTCGGGGCCCGCAGCGGTGGCGGTGCGGCCCGGCTCGAACTGCTCGAGCAGCCGGCCGTCGGACAGGCGGCGGGCGATGTTCATGCCGTCGCCGCCTTTGACAACTTGGATCACTTCCGTGCCGGCGGACAGCCGGTGCAGCAATGTCGGCAGGAAGGCCACCGGCGCGCGATCCTCGTAGCAGTAGGTCCAGCCGGGAACGGTGCCGAGGCGGAGAAGCGAACCACGCTGATGGGGCGGGTAGACGTCCCCGGTCTGTTCGACGGTCATGACGACAGGCGCCCCGCCACCGAGCCTCTCGGCAACGGTGGCAGGGTCCCGGTCCCGGACGAACGTGAGGCAGAAGCCGGGGTACCAGCTCTCGGTCACCCAGGCCCAGGCGGTGTCCATACGGGCAGGATAACGAGCCGCTGTCGTCAGGCCACGATCGTCACGGTGTACTTGTCGAGGTCGAGCAGCCGTACGGCCTGGGTGAAGCGACCGAGCTCGCCGCCGGCGGCCTCGTTGTCCGCCAGGGTGACGTGGCCGCGGACGCATTTCTCGGTGTAGTTCACCGGCTTGGCGGCGTTGGCCTCGTAGACGACCCACTGCCCGTCCTCGAGGATGGGGGCGATGTCGGCACACAGGGCGCCCGCCGTTCCGCCCTCGTAGCTCTTGGCGAAGGGGAACTCGTCGCAGGAGTCGTCGGCCACCGGCGGGTCCGGCAGCTTGACGAAGGTGCCATCCTCGCACGTCCTGGCCCGGTTGGCGTTGGCGGCGGAGTCGCTGGCGAGCCGGCGCAGGGGCGTGCCCGAGCCCCAGCCGTCCGGCAGGTAGAGCTGGGCCCAGAGGTAGGTGATGGCGGCGGCCTTGTACGTGCCCGCCGACAGTTGCAGGTCGGGCCGGGCGCCGGGGTAGACGCAGCCGGCATAGGCACTCACGGCGTTGTCGCAGCGGATGTCGGTCACACCGTCCCACGCGGCGGTGGGCTGCGCGGGGATAGCGTTGGGCACGGTGATGAAGGCGTTGTAGCGCAGCCGGGTGGCGTCCTGCGCGCCCTTGGCGAGCGTCTCGGAGTAGGAGACGGTGCCGGTCTTGGACTGGCCCTTGCTCAGCAGGGCCGCGCCGGTCCAGGGGGCCGCCTTCGTCGTGGTGCAGGCGGAGGTGCAGGACGCGGTCAGGCTCACGGCGACCTGGGTGACCGACCCGGTCGTATTGGCCACCGTGGCGGTGGTCTGCTCGTCGATGACGGACTTCGTCGCGCTGAGCGTCACGCTGTTGACGAAGTTCAGGGTCGCGGTCCCGACCACGCCGCCCCGGGCTCCGCGGCCTGCGCGGCGGGTGGTGAGAGGACGACTGTCGCTGTCGCCACGACGGTCAATGACAGCGCGAGGGTGCGGATGCGGTGCTTGAACAACGCGATCCCTTTCCGTTCGGCGGCACGCGCGAGGGCATCACCCGGGAACGGATGGCAGCAGCCGACAGACAGACCGATGAACCCCCGTGCCGCAGACATTAACAGTCATCAATTGATAACGGAATGCGGGACAGGGCGGGGTCAGTGGTCGGCGCCGCCGGGGGTCGGGCCGGTCGACCAGCGCTGCTCGATGCGGCCGAAGCGCCAGACCGCCAGGGCGATCAGCCAGGACACGACGAAGAGGGCCACGATGCCGTACCCGGCGTAGTCGAGGGGGATCGAGCCGATCGCGGCGAGCGGGCCGGTGGTGATGTGGGCCTGGTCGTCGAGGACGCCGATCAGTTCGACGGTTCCTATGATCAGCGCCACCGCGACGGAGATGGAGGTGATGGTGATGTTGTAGAAGACCTTGCGGACCGGCTGGGCGAAGGCCCACCCGTACGCGGCGTTCATGAACACCCCGTCGACGGTGTCCAGCAGGCACATGCCCGCCGCGAAGAGGATCGGCAGCACCAGGATCGAGTAGAACGGCAGGTTGAACGCGGCCGCGCCGCCCGCCAGGACGAGCAGGCCGACCTCGGTGGCGGTGTCGAAGCCCAGCCCGAAGAGCACGCCGATCGGATAGATGTGCCACGGCTTGCGGACCGACCGGGTCAGGCCGCCGAGGATGCGGTTCATGAAGCCGCGCTTGTTGAGCTGGTCCTCGAGCTCCTGCTCGTCGAAGTGGCCGCAGCGCATGGCGCGGAAGACGCGGATGATGCCGAGCAGCACGACGAGGTTGAGGATGCCGAGGATCCACAGGAAGGCGCCGGAGACCGAGGCGCCGATGACGCCGGTGACCGAGTGCAGCTCGGAGCCCTGCGAGGAGACCTGGCCGGCCAGGGCCTTGACGCCGATCGAGAGCAGGAAGGCCAGCGCGAACACGATGGTGGAGTGGCCGAGGGAGAACCAGAAGCCGACCGACAGCGGCTTGCGCTCGTTCTCCTGCATGAGCTTGCGGGTGGTGTTGTCGACCGCGGCGATGTGGTCGGCGTCGAAGGCGTGGCGCATCCCGAACGTGTAGGCGAGCACGCCCACGCCGACGGTGAAGACGGGGTGGTCGCCGCCGAGGTGGAAGTGCTTCGGCGCGACCAGCCCGATCAGCACGGCGAACCCGGCGACGTGCAGGAGCACGATGAAGCCGGCCATCCCGGCCAGTGAGCGCCGGTCGCCGGGCGTCAAGGTGCGCCGGAAGCGGGACAAACGAGTGTCGACCATGGCCGGCCTTCCTGCGAAAAGCTGTATCAGCCAGCAAGCTACGGCTGTTGCCAAGGTCTGGCAACTGCCAAGTGATCTTCACCTCTCGACCCGTCCGGCCGACCCTGTTAACTTCTTGCCAGGTTGTGGCAACAGCCGCGCTGGGGCAGGAGAGCAGGGGATTCGTGTGTCCGAGGCCTACATCCTCGGGGTGGCCGCCCGCCGCCGGCAGACCACACTCTGGCTCACCGTGCTCGGCGCGGGACTGGTCCTGACGATCGTCGTCGCCGTCGGCTCCGGCGCCGTGGGCATCGCGCCGGCGACCGTGGCGCAAGTCATCGCCCACCACGTCACCGGCTGGCCGGGCGAGGTGACGTGGGACCTCCCGCAGGACGCGATCGTGTGGAAGGTGCGGCTGCCGCGCGTGCTGCTGGGCGTACTCGTGGGGGCCGGGCTAGCCATCTGCGGCGTGGCGCTGCAGGCGATGGTCCGCAACGTCCTGGCCGACCCCTACCTGCTGGGCATCAACTCCGGCGCCTCGAGCGGGGCCGCCGCGGCGATCCTGTTCGGCTTCGGCGCCGGGTTCGGGGAGCACGCCCTGCCGTTCAGCGCGTTCCTCGGGGCGCTGGTCGCGTCGCTGCTGGTGTTCCTGATCGCGCGCAGCGGCGGCCGGGTGACCTCCATGCGCATGCTGCTGTCCGGGGTGGCCGTCGGCTACGCGCTCTACGCGGCGACCAGCTTCCTCATCTTCGCGTCCGGCTCGGCCGAGGGCGCCCGGTCGGTGATGTTCTGGCTGCTCGGCTCGCTGGGCCTGGCCCGCTGGGACGCGCCCCTGGCCGTGGTCGCGGTCATCGTCGTGGCGACCATTGCGTTGCTGACCTTCGGCGGCCGCCGCCTGGACGCGCTGTCGATCGGCGACGAGACCGCGCACACGCTGGGCGTCTCGCCCGACCGGTTCCGCATGCGGCTGCTGGTGCTCGTCTCGCTCTGCGTGGGCGTGCTGGTCTCCGCCTCGGGCAGCATCGGCTTCGTCGGGCTGGTCGTGCCGCACCTGGCCCGGCGCATGGTCGGCTCGGCCCACGTGCGCGTGGTCCCGGTCGCGGCGCTGCTCGGCGCGATCCTGCTGGTCTGGGCCGACGTCATCGCCCGGGTGCTGCTTGCGCCGCAGGAGATCCCGATCGGCATCATCACGTCCCTGCTCGGGGCGCCCTTCCTGTTGATTTTGATCCGCCGCCTGCACGGAAGCTCCGGAGGACAGTGATGAAGAAGGCGTTCCTCGCCATGGTATTGCTCGTGGCCGGCTGTGGCGGAGGCGAGACCGCCGCTGCGCAGACGGAACCGGTGACTGTGACCAATTGCGGCGCCGAAGTGACGTTCGAGAAGGCGCCGCAGCGCATCGTCATGCTCAAGAGCGCCGCGGTGCCGTACCTGCACGATCTGGGGGTCATGGACCGCGTGACCGCGCGCGCCGGCCAGTACCCGAAGGACTATTACGACGCCGCGACGCTTGCCGAGCTGGACAAGGTGCCGCTGCTCACCGACAAGACCGACACCCGCGGGCATCTGCAGATCTCCAAGGAGGTCGTGATCAGCCAGCAGCCCGACCTGGTGCTCGGGGAGGTCGACAACCTCTCGCGCGACACCCTGTCGGCCGTCGACATCCCGCTGCTGGAGGAGCCGGCGCTGTGCGACACGACCGGCGCCAAGCCCACGTTCGACGACATCTACGCCCAGATGACCATGTACGGCAAGGTGTTCAGCCGGGGCGAGCAGGCCACGGCGGCGATCGACGCACTCAAGCAGCGCGTGTCGACGATCACGGCGAAGATCGGCAAGACGGCCGCGGTGCTCTATCCGACGGTCGGCGGGGGCGTCACGTACGCGTACGGGAATCAGAGCATGGCCGACCCGCAGCTGAAGGCCGCCGGGCTGACCAATGTGTTCGCCGACACCGAAGAGCGCGTCTTCGAGGTGACCACCGAGGAGCTTCTCGGGCGCAACCCCGACATCCTCATCCTGCTCTACAGCGACGGCGACCCGAAGGCCGTCGAGCAGGCCGTCACCGGGCTGCCGGGCGCGGAGAACCTCACCGCCGTCAAGAACGGCGACGTGATGCCGCAGTTGTTCAACTTCACCGAGCCGCCGAGCCCGCTGGCGGTCACCGGTCTCGAGCGCATCGTGCAGCGGTTCGGCCAGTGATCTCCGCGCGGGGCGTCTCCTGGCGCTACGGCGACAACCCCGTCATCGACGGTGTCGACGTGCAAGCGCGCCCGGACCGGGTGCTCGGGCTGATCGGCCCGAACGGCAGCGGCAAGACCACGCTGCTGCGCCTGCTCTACGGCGCCCTGCGCAGCCGCACCGGCCAGGTCACCGTCGACGGGGACGAGCTCCGGTCGCTGCCGCCCCGGGAGTCGGCCCGCCGGCTCGCCGTGGTCGTGCAGGAGACCGGCGGCGAGACGGCGCTGACTGTCGCCGAGATGGTGCTGCTGGGGCGTACCCCGCATCTGTCGACCTTTCAGCGGGCCTCGGCGGCCGACCACGCGATCGCCGAGCGCTGCCTCACCCGGGTCGGCGCGGCGCACCTCGGATCCCGGCCGTTCGCGGCCCTGTCCGGCGGCGAGCGGCAGCGCGTCCTCATCGCCCGCGCCCTGGCCCAGGAGGCGACCCACCTGTTGCTGGACGAGCCGACCAACCACCTCGACATCCGCTACCAGCACGAGGTGCTGCAGCTCGTCGGTCAGCTGGAGACCTCGGCCGTCGTCGTGCTGCACGACCTCAACCTCGCCGCCCGTTACTGCGACGACCTCGTGCTGCTCGGCAACGGGGGAGTGGTGGCGGCCGGGACGACCGATGAGGTGCTCGACCCGGCGATCCTCGAGCCCGTCTACGGCATCGGCATCCAGCGCCTTGATCTGGAAGGCGACATCCATCTGTTGTTCCACCCCGTGAAGGACCCGGCATGAGCGTTCAGGACCGCATCAACCAGTACTGGACCGGGCGCGCGCCGGCCTACGACGACTACCAGCAGCGCCCGGAACGGGTCGAGCTCGACCGGCAGATCTGGTCCAAGGTGTGGGCTGCGGCGCTGCCCGCCGGCTCGGCCGACATCCTCGACGTCGGCACCGGCAGCGGGCAGGTGGCGAACGTCATCGCGGGCCTCGGCCACCGCGTCACCGGCATCGACCTGGCCGAGGGCATGCTCGACCGGGCCCGAGAGCACGGTGGCCCGGCGGTGTTCCTGCGCGGCGACGCCGTCAGCCCCGACTTCCCGCCCGCGAGCTTCGACGCCGTGGTCAACCGCTATGTGATGTGGACGCTGCGCGAGCCGGACGTCGCCGTGGCCAACTGGATCCGGCTGCTGCGCCCGGGCGGCACGATCGCCGTGGCCGACAGCGTCTGGTTCGGCAACGGGCAGGACAGCAGCTTCTACGACGAGCGGATCCACGCCGCGCTGCCGCTGGCCAAGGCGACCTCGATCGAGCAGACCGCCGCCGTGCTCCGCGACGCGGGCCTGCGCGACGTCACCGTCACGCCGCTGACCGAGGTGCTCGAGCTCGACCGGGACCACGGTGTCGCCCCCGGCCACGAGGTCCAGATGCAGTATCTGATCACCGGCCGCCGCTGAAGCCGACGCTTCAGCGGCCGTGCCGCACGTCGTTGGGCGGGTTGTCGCGTACGTAATCGTCGAGCTTGTCCTCGCGGATCGCGGCGAACAGATCGCGGGAGCGGGAGGCGTCGGGCACCATCACCGAGCCCACGCCGGGGACGTCCCGGTTCTCCGCGATGGGCAGGGTCATGAAGGTCATGTCCTCCGCCCGCAGGCCGCGCAGCGTGAACGCCAGGCGTTGCACCGGCATGTGACGGTCCACCGTGAGCATGCCGGCCGCGGTACGGACCAGCCGGTCCAGGCCGCGCGGGTCGGTGAGCATGTTCCGGGCGGCGATCTTCTCGGCCAGGGCCCGCAGGTACTGCTGGTGCCGCTGGGACCGGTCGATGTCGTCGTTGGGCAGGCCCCGCCGCTGACGTACGTAATAGAGGGCCAGCTGGCCGTCGAGGTGCTGCTTGCCGGCCGCGAAGGCGACGCAGCGGCGCGAGCGGCCCTGCGGGTCGGTGCAGGGCGCCGACGGGTACGGGCTGTCGTCGGGCAGGAAACGGTAGGTGTCGACGGTCGGCTTGTCGATGGTGACGTCGACGCCGCCGACCAGGTCGGTGAGCTTGCGGATGCCGGTGAAGTCCACGAGCACCGGCCAGTCGATCTTGATGTCACCGTACTGGTTCAGGGTTCGCACGAGCCGTGGCACGCCGCCCCAGGCGTACGCCGCGTTGATCTTGTTGCGTGCGCCCCGGCCGCCGTCGGCGGTGGCGATCGGCACGTACGTGTCACGGGGGATCGAGATCACGTACGCCTTGTCCGTGGACTTCGGAATGTGGACGAGGATGACGACGTCGCTGCGCCCGGCGCCCGGATCGTCCTTGGCGCGGCTGTCGGAGCCGACGATCAGCAGGTTCATCGGGCCGCTCACCTTAGGCGGCTCGGCCGGGCTGCTGGGGCCCGGGGATGCCGGAAGCGCGGCGGGCAACAGGTCGGCGCGGGTGACCGCATCGTCGTAGCGATGCGAGAGCAGCCGGGTGCCGACGACCGCGGCGGCCGATCCGGCGACGCACAGGGCGAGCGTGACGCCGAGCACGATCCGCAGACGACGAGACTTGGCCATCGCTCACACCCCCACGAAACGGTAGCCGCGATCGATCAGGACGGGAAGGTAGTTCCGCAACGCCCGTACGGTCTGCGACCGGTCGCCGCCGCCGTCGTGGTTGAGCACTATGGACCGATGGCCCACCTGGTGCAGGACCCGCGAGCGGATCCGGTCGGAGCCCGGGTTGTCCCAGTCGCGCGGGTCGACGTCCCAGGCGACCGAGGTCTGGCCGAGCGCCGCGCACACTTTGAACGCCGTGGGCGACCAGCTTCCGTACGGCGCCCGGAAGAGATGCGGGATGGGTCCGAGCGTCGCGGCGACGGTGTCCACGGCACGACCGATCTCGGTCCGGGCGCGTCCGGCGGGCATCCGGCTGACGTCTTGGTGGGACCAGGTGTGCGTACCGACGGCATGTCCCTCGCCGGCGATGGACTTGACGAGATCGGGGAAGTCGTGCGCCTGCTGCCCGATCACGAAGAACGTGGCCTTGATGTGGTGCTTCCGCAGGATGTGGAGCACCTGGGGCGTGTACGCGGGGTCGGGCCCGTCGTCGAAGGTGAGCGCCACGGCCTTCGCGCCCTTCGGCACCGCGGCGGCCGGTACGACGTACAGCGGCTTGCTCTGGACCGCGATGGGCGGCAGCCCGGCCGGTGTGGGTGACGGCGGCGGCACCGACGGCACCGGTGAGGGTGGCGGCGTCGCCGGGGCCGGGGCCGAGCCGGTCGGCTTCGGGGGCGTCCCGGCGCACGCGCTGACCACAGTGAGCCCGCCCAGAGTGAGGAGCGCCCGCCGGCCGCCGGACCAGAGTTGTTGCGTCATTCCTTCATCACCTCCGGCTCCGCCCGGGCGCGGAGTCGGGGTGAAGTCTGATGAGAAGGTTGTCAGGAACCTGTGAAGCGCCCGCTGATCCGGAGATGTCTCACAATCGGCCGGTCGATGCAACCCACGTGGAGTAGGTGACACTTCCTGGCACCTATGGCTGCGAACCTTGCCTCAGCAACCGAGAGCACAAGGAGTCAGCACCATGGCGATCACCATCAACACCCACCTGAACTTCCGCGGCGAGGCCCGGGCGGCGCTGGAGTTCTACCGGTCCGTGTTCGGCGGCCACCTCACGCTCGTCGCCTACAGCGACTTCGGCCTGCCGAAGGACCAGCCCGGCGCCGACCAGATCGTCTTCGGCCAGGTCACCGCGGACAACGGCTTCACCATCCTGGCGTACGACGTCCCGGCGCACGCTGTCCCGGCGGCCCCGCTGACGCCCACGACCCGGGAGCACGGCATGACGCTGACCGGCGAGCGGTTCTTCGTCGCCGTGGGCGGGGAGTCCGCCGAGGAGATCAGCGCGCTGTGGGACAAGCTCGCCGACGGCGCCGAGATCGTGGAGAAGTTCGGCCCGTCGCCGTTCAGCCCCGGCTTCGGGATGCTCACCGACCGCTTCGGTGTCACCTGGATCCTGCAGGTGAACGCCGCCCACGCGGGCTGATCCGCGCCCGTCGTCGGGCGCGGATCGCGGCTGCGTCAGAAACCCGGGAAGGCGGCCCGCAGCTGGTCGAGGGTGACGTTGCCGGTCACCTCGACGCCGGCCGGCGTGTACCGCGCGGCGAGCCGGCCGTAGAGCAGCCGGAGCGCGGACTCCAGCGGCCCGGTGAAGGTCGCGGTGGGCGCCGGGGCGTCGGTGGCGAGGGCGGCCCGGTCGGCGAGGACGATGCTGTAGGGCGTGCCGGCCACGGCGACCACGGCCGGCTCGCCGGCTTCGGCGGGCTTGCCGATGAAGCCCAGCAGGAAGCCCAGCCCGCCGCTCAGGTGCTCGGCCAGCAGGGTGGTGGCGGGCTCGGCGAGGGCGGCGGCCGGGTCGAGGCCGGCGCGGACGTCCCAGCCGTGCGGGGCGACCTCGCTCAGCCGCAGGCCGGCGAAGGAGGCCAGCGGGACCGGCTCGGGCAGGAAGGTGGTCACCTTGAGCTCGTCGTGGCGGCTCTCGGGGATCGCCTCGAACGCGGCGACCAGGGCGGCGTTCGACTCCTGCCAGCCGGTGGCCTGCTCCTGGGGGCTCAGGGCGTTCCAGCGGTCCCAGACGCTCTGGTTGAAGTCGGGGCCCGGCGTCTCGGCCTCGCCGAGGGCGGCGCGGAGACCGGCGAGCTGGATCTCGGCGCCGCTGCCGAGGTGGGAGAGCACGTCGGCGACGGTCCACTCGGTGGCGCCGGACGGTCCGGTGATCTGCTCGGGGGTGAGGGCCTCGGTGGTGGCCACCAGGGCGTCGTGCTCGCTGCGCAGGGCGGCGATCGTACGGCCGGCTGTTGTCGTCATGGGCAGAGCCTAGAGGGATTTCATCCCGGCGATCCGGCTACCTCGGGGCGGACGGTCGCCTATCGTCCATCGCATGGGGCGGGCCGACAGGCGTTCGGCGCGGACCGTCGAGTGGCTGCGCGGCAACCCCTCGCTGGAGGAGCTGGCCGAGGCCTATCCCGACGTGTGGGCGCAGGCGCGGCGTGACGTGGAGCAGGTGCTCGGCCGGGACGACGAGGACGAGATCCGGGAGTACATCAGCCGGGTGTCGCGGCCACAGGCGCCGTCGCGGGGCCGGTCGTCGTCGCTGAGCGAGCGGCTCCACCGGGAGATCCGCCGCCAGATGACCGTTCACCTGCTCAAGCAGGCGATCCTCAGCGCCTCCACGGGCGTGCGGGAGGGGCGGGTCCGGTTCAACCTCGTCGCCGGGCTGGTGGCGCAGCGGCTGCTCTTCCGGCGCGGGCTGGAGCGGAAACCCGTACCGTTGAGGGCCTTTCGCGCCGTGTGGCCGTTGCTGCGCGGTCAGCGGCGGCTGCTGATGCCGCTCGTGCAGCCGCGGGGGATCTGGTGTTTCTACTCGCGTCCGCTCATCACCCGGCTCGCCGCGCTCATCGGGGACCGGTCGTGCCTGGAGATCGCCGCCGGGGACGGGACGCTGTCGCGCTTCCTCGCCGAGGCCGGGGTCCGCATCACCGCCACCGACGACCACAGCTGGAGTGACAGCATCACCTTCCCGGAATCCGTGCTGTGCGAGGACGCCCGCACGGCCCTGCGCAAGCACCGGCCGCAGGTGGTCGTCTGCTCGTGGCCGCCCGCCGGCAATCCCTTCGAGCAGTACGTATTCACCACGCCCGGCGTCGAGCACTACATCGTCATCGGCTCCCGGCACGAGGCGGCGACCGGGAACTGGGCGGCCTATCGCGACCAGTCGGACTTCACTTTCGCCGAGGACGTCACGCTCAGCCGGCTGGTGCTGCCGCCGGAGGTCGATCACGCGGTGTACGTGTTCTCCCGTAACGGATCTTAATTGATGTTTTTCAACTCTTGATTCGGCAACGATCTTGCCCGAAAATTGCCCGGGAACGTGGATGAGCCGTGGCGGCGGCTTGTGGACCGGGGAGATCTGTAAAGTTTATGAACCGTCCGCCGTGGCAGGGCAGGATCACTTTCACCTACACCCGGATCATCGCCGGAGGTGCCGCCCTCACCGTTGCCGTAATGGCAATACTGATCGGCTCGTGGGAGGATGGCGCGCCGCAAAGTGCCGCCCTGCCCGTGGTGGAGCCGACGGTGAATCTCAGCACCGAACCGGTCGTGCCGGTGCCCATTGTCACGACCACGGAGCCCGCGCCGGCGGGGGCCTGGTCGGACGAGGGCAGCCGCCCGCTCCCGGTCTCCCGGACGAGCCCGGCGGCCCGGACGAGCGCGCCCGGCCCCCGGTCGTCAAGGCCGTCGCCGACGCCGTCCCCGGTGCGGCTGGACACCAGGATCAGCCTGGTCGCGGAGCCCGCCGACGGGGTGCCGGTGCTGCTCCGGCACCGTGACTTCCGGCTCCGGCTGGACCCGGTGAGCACCCGCAGCGATGCCCTCAGCCGGGCCGACGCGACCTTCGTGCTCCGCCGCGGACTCGCCGACGCGAAATGCTTCTCTCTGGAATCGATCAATTATCCGGGCTTCTTCGTGCGCCATCGGCATTTCCGCATCCTGCTGACCCGGCCCGACGGGGCGGCCGACGCGACTTTCTGCCCGGAGCCGGCCGGGGCGACGGGACGGCTGTCGCTGCGTTCGGTCAACTATCCGGACCGGCGGATCGCGGCCTCCGGCGACGAGCTGATGCTGGCCGCTGTTTCGGCGGGCGGAGCGCAGCGATTCCGGATGACGTCGCCCGTGGCGCCGTGACGCCGCTCGGAGAAGGGAGCGAGGGAAAGACGAATCCGGACGTGGTGAACGCGAGAATCGACGTGCCCGGAAACGGCCGGGAAACCGTACTCCGATGGGTCCGGGTCCTGCATCTCGGCAACGGCAACGACGCGGTGTGGCGCACGCTGACCCACGATCTGCGGCTTACCGTCGCCCAGCACTATCTGATGGCGCTCGGCCGGACCGGCGACGACGCGGCGGCGGCCTGGCTGGCCACGGGCGATCCGGCGGACGAGGGCTTCCGCTACATGGTCGACCGGCAGTGCGCGGCGTGGCGGGCGGAGCTCGTACCCCTGATCCACGCGGCGGAGATCGTCGGGAGCGCGCCGGTCGGCGCGGACCTGGAGTCGGTCGTCGTCGCCAGCGCCCGGGTGTCGCGGCACAGCGCGCGCGAGCAGGCCACCTTCACGTTCATGCTGCAGCACGGCCCGCAGGCGACCGCCGTGGCTGCCGTCGGCAACTGGCTGCCGCTGCCGGGCTGGCCGCCCGAGCGCTGGACCCTCCCGCACACTTGAGCCATGACTGTGGTCGGAATGGTGAGCCCGGGCTACATGGGCGCCGGGCTGGGCAGTGCGCTGCGGGCGGGCGGCGCGCGGGTGGTGACGACGCTGACGGGCCGGTCCGACCGGTCCCGGAGGCTGGCCGCGGAGGCCGGGCTCGAGGTGCTGCCCGCACTGGAGGACGTGACGGCCGCCGCCGACGTGGTGCTGTCCGTCGTCCCGCCTGGTCAAGCTCTCGCCACCGCGCGATCGCTGGCCGACGCCGTGCGCGCCACTCGGGCCGATCCGCTGATCGCTGACCTCAACGCCGTGGCGCCGGGGACGATGCGGGACATCGCGGCGATCCTCGACGGGGTGGTCGACGGCTCGATCTCGGGGCCGCCGCCGACCGCGACCCCCGGCGCCCGCGTCTACCTCAGCGGCGACCGGGCCGAGGAGGTCGCCGGGCTGCCGTGGGACGGCCAGGTCGAGCCGATCGTCCTGGCCGGCGCGGTGGGTACGGCCAGCGCCCTCAAGATGTGCACGGCCGGCGTGTACAAGGGGCTGACCGCCCTCGTCACCCAGGCGATGCGGACGGCCGGGCACTACGGTGTCCTCGACGCGGTGCTGGCCGATCTGGCGCGGGCGGGCCTGGACAACTCCGCGAGCGTGCCGCGCGCCGCGACCAAGGCCCACCGGTTCGTCGACGAGATGCGTGAGATCGCGGCCGCCCAGGCGGGGGCGGGACTGACTCCGGCCCTCTTCGAGGCGATGGCCGAGGTCTACGCGGACGTGGCGACCACACCCCTGGCGCAGGGCGACCCGGAGACCGCCGCGAGCCTCACCCCCGCGGCGACCGTGGCCCGCCTCCGGTTTCAGAATGCCTGGTAGCGGTACATACAGGGGCATGTCGCTCGACCACAGCCAGGCGCCCTTCCTCGACGCCGTCGCGGCCTACCACCGCGAGGACCGGTACGGTTTCACGCCGCCGGGCCACCGGCTGGGCCGCGGCGCCGACCCCAGGGCCCGCTACATCCTCGGCGCCACCACGTACCGGGCGGACCTGCTGGCCGCGAGCGGGGTCGACGACCGGTCCTCCTCGCACGGCTATCTGAGCGCGGCCGAGGAGCTGATGGCCGACGCCGTCGGGTCCGGGCAGGCGTTCTTCTCGACGGCCGGCAGCTCGCTGTCGGTCAAGGCCGCGATGCTCGCCGTCGCCGGGGACCGGGGCGAGCTGCTGATCGGCCGGGACGCCCACAAGTCGATCGTCGCCGGGCTCGTCTTCACCGGCGTCGAGCCGCGCTGGGTCGACGTGCGCTACGACGACAAGCTGCACCTGGCCCACCCGCCGTCGCCGGGGCAGCTCGAGGAGGCCTGGCAGCGGCATCCGGACGCGGCGGGCGCGCTGATCGTGAGCCCGACGCCCTACGGCACCTGCGCCGACATCGAGGGCCTGGCCGAGGTGTGCCACCGCCGGGGCAAGCCGCTGATCGTGGACGAGGCCTGGGGCGCGCACCTGCCCTTCCACGAGGACCTGCCGACGTGGGCCATGGACGCCGGCGCCGACATCTGCGTGGTCAGCGTGCACAAGATGGGCGCCGGCTTCGAGCAGGGCTCGGTGCTGCACTCGCAGGGCGACCTGGTCGACCCGGTCCATCTGGCCGCCTGCGCCGACCTGCTGATGACCACCAGCCCCAACACCATGGTGTACGCCGCCCTCGACGCGTGGCGCCGCCAGATGGTCGAGCACGGGCACGAACTGCTCGCCGCCGCGCTGGGCGTGGCCCGCGAGACACGCGCCGCCATCCGGGGCATCCCCGGGCTGCACGTGGTCCAGGACGAGCTGGTCGCCGTCGAGGCCGGCCACGACCTCGACGAGCTGCAGGTGCTCATCGACGTCAGCGGCCTGGACATCAACGGCTACCAGGCCGCCGACTGGCTGCGCGAGCACCGGCGCATCGACATGGGCCTCTCCGACCACCGCCGGATCCTGGCGACCATGTCGATGGCGGACGACGCCGGCACCGCGCACCGCCTGCTCGACGGGCTGCGCGCCCTGACCGCCGCCCCGGGCCTGCCCCGGGCCAGGCATGTCGACCTGCCGCCGCCCGGCCAGTTCGACATCGAGCCGGTCGTGTCGCCCCGCGAGGCCTTCTTCGGCCGGACCGAGAACGTGCCCGTCGACCAGGCCGCCGGACGGGTCTGCGCCGAGCAGATCACCCCGTACCCGCCCGGCATCCCCGCCCTGATCCCGGGCGAGCGGATCAGCGAGGAGATCCTCGACTACCTGCGCACCGGACTGGCGGCGGGCATGGTCCTGCCGGACCCCGCGGACAAGAAGCTGGAGACCGTACGCGTCACCATCGAAGGGTGATGACCGCCGGCGGCGAGGTTCTCCATGCAGTTGTTCGTCGTGGTGTGGCGGGACGAACGGTGGGTCGTCGTGGCCCTGGAGCACGCGCGTCTGCTGTCCCTGGAGCTCATGGCGGCCCTGGAGAACCTCGCCGGGTCGCGTCAGCCGATGCGGACCTCGCCCTGGTTGAGGACGCGGGGGTGGAAGTAGGCCGCCTGGATCTCGGCGTTGGTGTTGTTGCCGCGCAGTTGCTCGGACCAGATCATGAAGTACGCCCACCGCGGCTGGCTGGTCAGCAGGCTGTCGTTCGGCGCCTTGCCCAGCTCGGCGATCGCGATCGGCTTACCGGCCGCGATCGACTGGATCTGCTGGTAGTCCGCGGCCGACGGATAGCTCTTGTACCAGGCGTCGAGTGACACCACGTCGGCGTAGGCGCTGCCCGGGTAGTAGGAGGACCAGCCGCCGGCCGGGTTGTCCTGCACGTTCCAGACCCAGATCAGGTTGTCCAGGCCCTGGCTGTCGAAGTAGTCCTTCATCTGCTGGAAGATCTTGGCTCCGCCATTGGCGCCCGGGCGGCCGCCCCACCAGTTCCAGGTCTCGTTCATCTCGTGGAAGGGCCGCCACAGCACCGGCACCCCGGCGTCCTTCAGCTGCTTGAGGTACGGGACCACCTCCGCCATCCGGCTGCGCCACGTCTGGTTGAGCGCGGTGCCGCCGGTGACGATCTGCTGGAACTGGCTGTCCGTGACGCGGGTCTTCACGCCGCCCTCGAACTCGCACGTACGCCCGACCGTGGGGCTGCACGCGTGCCACGTGAGCGCGACCAATGACCCGTTGGCCCACTCGGTCTTCGCCTGGTCGACGACGCGTTGCCTGTTGTTGACGTCATCGGTGCGGAACATCATGTCGCCGCCCCACAGGCCGGGCCACTGGCCGGTGACGTCGTGGACCTGCTGGGTGTACTGGCCGGGGGAGCTCGCCGGCTCCTTGTTGTGCTGGCCGGAGACGATCGACGTGCCGGTGATCGACCTCAGGTAGTTGATGACGGTGGTGCGGTTGGTCGCGGCGAACGCATCGGCGCTCGTGGCCTGGATGACGCCGGCGCCGAGCAGGGCGACTGCGGCGCCGGCGACCCAGACGGGACGGGGGATCTTCACGGGGACTCCTGTTGTCAGGACCGCAGGACCGATGCGAGATCGGTGAGGACCCACGGTGCTTTGACGACACCGGCGTCAAGGGGGACCGGTGCTCGTACACAAAGGGTGGTGCTCTCGCCCGGCAGCAGGGTGACGAAGCCCTGGCTGACCGTGGCGGCGGGGTGGATGCGATCGGGTTGCAGCAGGATGTCGCGGGCCAGTCCGGCGGCGTGCACGTGCACGTCGAGCCCGCCGGGGACGACGTCGGCCGCCACTGTCAGCTGGGGATCGTCCAGCGAGTAGTCGTCGGCGAACCAGAGCGCGCGCACGCCGTCCAGCTCCGCGACAAGGAAGCCTTTCCCCCCGAGGAGAAAGCCTTCTCCTTCGAGAGGGAGGATCGATACCGATCGCGGTTCGACCTCGACCTCCAGGGAAGCGGCTCCGGCGTGCACAATGCCGGTCCACGTCTCGGGAGAGTCGTTCATCACGGCGACGACCAGGCCGCCGTCGCGGGGCTGGATCGTGAGCGCGCGCGGCGCGTAGAGGCGGCGCAGCTCGTGATAGAGCGGCTTGCGGCGGCCGGCGCCGTCGATCGCGGCCCACGACGTCACCGGCCACAGGTCGTTGAGCTGCCACAGGATCGTCCCGGCGGTATGCGGCCAGTGCGAGCGCCAGTGCTCGATGCCGGTCCGCACGGCGCGTACCTGGTTGAGCTGGGTCAGGTAGTGCCACGCCTCGGTGCTGCGCGGCGCCGGGAAGTGCGCGGCCAGACCGCGGGCGAGCTTGCCGTTGCCGTCCTCGGCCTTCTGGTGGTGCAGCACGCCGGGGGAGTCGGGCAGCAGCGGATCGTCGGCGACCGCGTCCCGCAGCGTGCGCCACGCGGGCGGCGCCTGCCAGCCGAACTCGGCCACGAACCGGGGCGTGGAATCGCGATAGTGCAGATAGTCCTGGCGGTTCCAGACCTCCCAGGAATGGAAGGTGCCGGCCTCCGGGGAATTGGGCTCGAGCTCCCACGATCCCGACCACGGGCTGCCCGCCATGTAGGGTCGCGACGGATCGAGCTCGGTCATGATCGCCGGAAGCACGGACAAGTAGTAGTCAGAACCCCAGGTAAGTGAACCGCCGGGTTGCTTGTCCCATCCGGATGCCCGATAGAGCCACAGATTCTCGTTGTTGCCGTTCCACGCGACCAGGCTCGGATGCGACGACAGCCGGACGACGTTCTCCCGCGCCTCCGCGATCACCTCGGAGCGGATCGGCTCCTCCTCGGGATAGCAGGCGCAGGCGAAGAGGAAGTCCTGCCACACCATGAGCCCGAGCTCGTCGCACACCTCGTAGAAGTCGCGGCTCTCGTAGATCCCGCCGCCCCACACCCGAATGAGATTGACGCCCGCCGCTGCCGCCGCCCCGAGTCGTTCCGCATAGCGCTCGCGCGTCATCCGGGACGGGAAAATGTCGTCGGGGATCCAGTTGACGCCCTTGACGAGCACCGGCTCGCCGTTGACGCGGAAGAGGAAAGCGCCGTCCGTCGTGTCGATCTCGACGCTGCGGAAACCGACGCGGCGCTCCCATCGGTCGAGTTCGGTGTCCCCGTCGAGCAGTACGACAGCGATGTCATGAAGCCGCGGCGCACGGGGGTTCCAGGGCTCGATCCCGGGCACCTCGGCGCCCACTTCGCGCCCGTCGAGCAAGACCTTGACCTGCAACTCCCGCTCGTCGGTGCGGTCCAGCGTGGCGTCGACATCGATCAACCCCACCCCGTCCCGGTACGTCGTGAGCGCGCGCACCTCACGCAAGCGCGCCGTGCTCCACCCCTCGAGCCGCACCGGCCGCCAAATGCCGGACGTCACGAGCGTGGGCCCCCAGTCCCAGCCGAAACTGCACGCCATCTTCCGGATGAAGTTGAACGGCTCGGGATAGGCGTTGGGCCGCTCGCCGAGCTCCGCGCGCACCCGCTCCGCCTCGGTGTAGGCCGACGTGAAATGAACCCGCAACGTCTGCGGCTCGTCGGTTATCAGGGCCGTCACGTCGAAGCGATAACTGCGGTGCATGTTCCGCGTGGACCCGAGTTTCACGTCGCCGAGCCAGATGTCCGCGACCGTGTCGAGTCCCTCGAAGACGAGCTCGATCCGCTCGGGCTTCTCTCCGTCCCACGAGATCTCGCGTTCATAGGTCCAGTCGCGGCGGCCCACCCAGGCGACGGCCTTCTCGTTCTCGCCGAGAAAGGGGTCCACGAGCCGGCCGGCGCTCAGCAGATCGGTGTGGACGCAGCCGGGCACGGTCGCGGGCAGGCTCTCGGAGCCGGATCGCAGCGTCCAGGCGCCGGAAAGGTCGATCACGGAGTACCTCATTTCGTGGCACCGGCGGTGATGCCGTTGTAGATGAACCGCTGCAGCAGCAGGAAGATCACCACGGTGGGCAGGATGACGATCATGGTGCAGGCGGCGATCGTCTCCCATTGCGCGCCGTAGGGCCCCTTGAAGCGGAACAGCGCCGTGGAGATGACGTTCAGCTCCGGCGAGCGCAGATAGAGGAACGGGATGTAGAACTCGTTGTAGATCGCGATGCCCTTGATGATGACCACGGTGGCGATCGCGGGGCGCATCAACGGCAGGATGATCCGCCGATAGACGGTGAAACGGTTCGCGCCGTCGATGAGGGCGGCCTGGTCGAGACTGCGCGGGATCGACTCCATGAACTGGATGAAGATGTAGATGGAGACGATGTCCGTGCCGAGGAACAGCACGATCGCCGACCACGGGGTGTTCACCAGGCCCATCGACTTGACGATCTGATAGGTCGCGACCTGGGTGGTCACGCCGGGCACCAGCGCCGCCACGAGGAAGAGCCCGAGGACGAGCCGTTTCAGGGCGAAGGAGAAACGGCTGATCGCGTACGCGGCCAGCGTGCCGACCAGCACCGTGCCGGTGAGCGAGACGACGAGGATGACCGTGGTGTTCCAGAAGCCCCGGAGCATGTGCCCGGCCTTCCACGCGGTCACGAAGTTGTCGAAATTGAGCCAGTCGCGCGGCGGCGTCAGCGGGCCCGTGGTGCTGTATTCGGCGTGCGTCTTGAAGGCGGCGAACAACACCACGACCAGTGGGACGAGCACGACGAGCGAGGCCAGGATCAGGGAGGCGTATTTGCCCGTACGGATCACGACAGGGTCACCTCGTCGTCGGGCAGCACCCGGCGCTGGATCCACGTGAGCAGCAGCACGACGGCCAGCAGCACGACGGCCATGGCCGAGGCGAGCCCGATCTGCCGGAACTGGAAGGCCGTCTCGTAGGCCTGGATGACAAAGGTGCGCGTGCCGTTGGCGCCCCCGGTCATCAGGAACGGAATCTCGAAGACGGCCAGGCTGCCCGAGATCGCGAGGATGAACGACAGGCTGATGATGCGGCGGATGCCCGGGGCGATGATGTAGCGGAACTGGTGCCACCGGTTCGCGCCGTCCAGATCCGCCGCCTCGTAGATCTCGCCCGGAATGGACTGGATGGCGCCCAGGAAGAGCACGAAGCTCAGCCCGGTGAAACGCCACACCGACGTGCCGGCCAGCGACAGGTTCGCGACGTCCGGATCGCCGAGCCACAGCTTGGTGTGGTCGCCGAGGCCGAGAAACCTCAGAACCGTGTCGAGCGTCCCGCCCGGCTGGAAGAGGTAGAGGAACACGAAGCCGACGGCGACCCCGTTCAGCAGGTACGGGAAGAACAGAATGCCCTTGAACAGGTTGCGGAAGCGGGTGCTGAACGACAGCACGACGGCGAAGTAGAGCGCGATCGCGATCTGGGCGAACGACGCCACGAAGTAGTAGAGGCTGATCAGGAAGACCCGCCAGTACCGTTCGTCGGTGAAGACGCGGACGTAGTTGTCCCAGCCGACGGGGTCCATGACGGGGTCGAGCCCGTCCCACTTGTGGAAGCTGTACCAGACCATGTTGCCGACGGGCACGTACGTGAAGGTGATCAGCAGGGCCAGGGCCGGGAGCAGATAGAGCCAGGGACGCCAGGAGCGCAGGGTCATCACATGACCCGCGACTGCGCGGCACCCCAGCGCTTGTTGAGCTCGGCGAAACAGGACTCCTTGGTGCCCTTCGCGGCGCCGCGGGCGATGTCCACGAGCTTCTGCCGATAGATGTTGCCGGCCAGGTCGATCTCGGACTCCTTGATGATCTCGTCCTCCTTGCCCGCGTTCGTGGTGGCGGCGGGCAGTTCGACGAGCTCGACGCCGGTCTCCTGGAACTGCCGGAGGACGGTCGGCAGTTCCCCCTCGACGGTCGGCGGGACGGACTGCTGGTCGTTCGCGAACCCGGACTCGGTGACGAACCAGTCGAGCCAGGCCTTGGCCGCCGGCTTGTTGGCGGAATTGCGGCTGACCGCGGCCTTGTAGTCGCCCTCGATCCGCGAATGGAACTTGCCGCCCGCCTGATAGGGGAACGGCCAGAACACGATGTCCTCGGGATTCGCCCCGGCGGCCTTCGCGGCGTCGCGCATCTGCGGCACGGCCCACGATCCGAGCAGCATGGTGGCGACCTTGCCGGTGGCGATCATCGGCTTGGACCCCTCCCAGTTGGTCGTGAGCGGATCCTTCTCGCTGAGTCCGGCGTGCACGATGTCGAAGAGCAGTCCGTCGGCGATGTAGAGCACCTTGCCGGGCTGCCACGGCGCCGGATCGGCGGGAAACGTCTCGTTGAACGCGGGATCGGCCACGATGGCCCGCTGGCTGTTGAAGAAGCTCAGCGGCCAGCCGTCCTTGTAGTTGGTGTAGAACGGCACCGCCTGCGTCTTGTCCTTGATGGCCTGGAGCCCGGCGAGAAACTCCTCGGGGGTCTTCGGCGGGGCGGTCACGCCGGCTTGCGCCCAGACCCTCTTGTTGACGACGAGCCCGTTGGCAACGCCGCCGAGCGAGAGGCCATAGACCTTTCCGTCGTACGCCTTCTCGTCCGTGAACCGGTATTTCGCCTTGAGTTCGGTCAGGTCGCCGAGCGGGGCGAAGAACTGCGGCAACTGGTCGACGGCGACCGTGTTCGGAATGAGCAGCACGTCGCCGTAGTCGCCGGAGCTGAGCTGGGTCGTGACGTCGCCCTCGTAATTGGTGACGGGCTCGAAGCTGACCTTGGTGCCGGGGTACTTGCTGACGAACGTCTTCGCGTACGCGGGAAGGGCGGTGTCGGTCAGGTCGGTGCGGTTGGTGAGCACGGTGATCGGGCCCGTCACCTCGCCGCTGAAGTCGCCGCTGTCGCCGTCCGGCTCGTCGCTCGCGCCGCCCGTGCAGCCGGGCACCACGGCGGCGGCGGCGAGCGCGAGCCCCGCCCCGAGCAGCTGTCTTCTTCTGATCATGGCGTTCACCCGTTCGTCGTCTTCGATGGGTTTGCGCGCCCAGCATGGGGCTCGGATTACCGCCGTGTCAACGTTAGATTATTAATTTATGTAGTCGGAGGCCGATGGATCAGCGCGTGGTCTCACGGGCGACGAGGTGGGCGGCGGGCGCCTCGTAGACGGTCGGATCGGCGCCGGCCAGGGCGTCGAGCAGGGCCTTCGCGGCCAGCTCGCCGATCCGGCCGATGTCGTGGCTCATCGCGGACAGGGCCGGCGCGGCCAGCTGACACTGCGCGGAGTCGTCCCAGGCGACCACGGACACGTCGGCCGGGACCTTGAGGCCGTGCTCGCGGAGGAGGTCGAGGGCCGCCAGCGCCATCACGTCGTTGTCGCACACCAAGGCGGTCGGCCCGGCTTCCAGCAGGCTCGCGGCGGCGGCGCGCCCCGACTCGTACGAGTAATCGCCCTCGGCGCGCAGCAGGCGCAAGCCGCGCTCGGTGGCCTCGGCCTCGGCGCCGGCGCGGCGCAGCTGGGTGTGCGCGAACCGGCCGGGACCGCTGACGTGCCCGACGACCTCATGCCCGCGATCGGCGAGGAACCGGATCGCCTCGCGGGCGGAACCCTCGTCGTCGGTCCACACCGTCGGCAGCCCCGAGGCCGTCGAGGGGGCGCCGAGGACCACCGCGGGCAGGCCCAGCCGGTGCACGAGCGTCACCCGGTCGTCGTCCGGCGCGAGGTCGACGAGGACCACGCCGTCGACGCGGCCCAGGCCGGCCCAGCGCTCGTACGTCTCGCTCTCGGCCGCGCGGTCGTTGACCACCTTGACCAGCACCGACACCCCGGCCGGGGTGAGCACGCGCTCGAGCCCCTCGAGGAACTCGTGGTAATAGGGCTCCTCGCCCAGGACCCGCGTGGCCCGCGCGAGCACCAGCCCCACCCGCCGCCGCACCTGTGTCACAGCCGTTACCGTACATGCCATGGCACGTCGTGAAACGCCCGCTGCCGGGCCCGGCAGCCGGGCGCTGGTGGTCGATGTGATCCGCTCGGCCACCACGATCAGCCGGGTCGAACTGGCCGGGCTGACGGGCCTGACCCAGCCGTCGATCTCCAACATCGTGCGCGACCTCATCGCCGACGACGTGATCCACGAGACCGGCTCGGCCGGTTCGGTGCGCGGCAAGCCCCGCAAGCTGCTGGCCATCACGCCCGCCAACCGCTTCGGCATCGGCTTCCAGCTCGGCGGGGAGTCGCTGACCTGCGTCGCCGCCGACCTGACGGGCGGGGTGGTGGGCCGCGAGGTGGTGCCGCTGGGGCGGGCCGACCTGGCTCAGCGGTTCGAGGACTTCACGACCGGCCTCGACCTGCCCGCCGGCCGCATCGAGGGGCTGGCGATCGTGGGCCCGGACCACGAGGCCGACCGGCTGGAACGCGACGACCTGGCCGCCCGGCTCGGCGTGCCGGTGCTGGTCGAGAACGACGCGGCCGCCGCGGCGCTGGGCGAGTTCTGGACCCGGCGGGTGTCGCGGGAGCAGTCGTTCGGCAGCGTCTATCTGTCCACGGGGATCGGCGCCGGGCTGGTCTTCGGCGGGTCGCTGTTCCGTGGCGCGAGCTTCGACGCGGGGGAGCTGGGTCACCTGTCGATCGCCTACGACGGCCGGCCCTGCCCGTGCGGCAATCAAGGGTGCGTGGAGCGTTACGCGTCGATGGCGGCCGTGGTCGAGGCGGCCCGCGCTGACTCGCTCGTTCCGCCCGGGGGCACGACCTTTGCCGCGTACGACGCCATAGCGCGCGCTGCCGTCGGAGGTGACGCGGCCGCGTTCGCCCTGCTGGACCAGGCGGCCGGACACCTGAGCGTGGCGGTGACCTCGATGGTCAACCTGCTCGATCTCGGCCGGCTCGTGCTGACCGGGCCGGGCGTCGCGGTCGCGGGCTCGATCTACGCCCGGCGGCTGCGGGAGCATCTGGCGCGGACCGCGCACGCCCGGCACCGGCACGACATCGTGGTGGAGCTGTCGGCGCAGCCCCGGGACGCGGCGGCGATCGGGGCCGCCGCGCTTGTGGTGCAGGCTTCGATCGCGCCGGGTCACTCGTCCTTTCAGTAAGCTCTTCCTTCGACCGGGCTACTCCTTCCGGTAGAGCTCTGACGGCAGGTAGCGCTTCTCGGCGGCGCCGTTCGTCACCGTGATGTGCATGCCGTCGGCCTCGCCCGCCTGGTGTCCCGGCCACCAGGCGACGAACCAGCCGGAGCGCATGCTGGTGTGCACGACCGTGCCGTCGGGCAGCTCGATGTCGACTTCGGTGACGCCGGCGCCGGTGCGGCCGATCACCTGCGAGTACCACTCGTCGTCCTGGGTGGCGCCGAGGGTCTCGATCAGCACGGTGCCGGGGGCGGGGGCGGGCAGGGACCGGTCGAGGAGGTCGGCGCCGGTGGCTTCGCCGTCGAAGAGCGTGCAGCTGACCAGGTCCCGGCCGTCCTTGGCGACCAGCAGGAGGGTGGTGTCCGCGCGGCGCTCGGCCAGCAGGACGTCGCCCGCGGCCGGCGGGGTGTGCCAGTCCGCGCCCCAGCCTCGCGCACACTCCTCAGCCTGCGGCAGGACGTCGGCGCCGGCGAGGGCGAGCGGGGTCGTCCAGGACGCCTTGGCCTCCTCCTGCCCGCCTGGCATGGCCAGCATCACCCCAGTCACGGCCGCAGCGGCAGCGACCAGCAGCACCCCTCGCTTGGGGGCGGTATTTTTCCGGAATGTCAGCCTTGCTGCGGCCCGGGCGCGGCGCTCCGGGGTGGGCTCGTAGTTCCGCATCGGGTCGAGGGCGGCCAGCTGGTCCAGGTCGTTCATGCGTTGCTCCAGGTCTTCTGTCTCGGGGCGGCGTCGAGGGCGGCGCGCAGCCGTTGCCGGGCGCGGGTGAGGCGCATGCGGAAGGTGGCCCGGCGACAACCCAGCACGGTCGCGGCCTGCCCGTCGTCGAGCCCGTCGAACGCCACGAGCGCCAGCACCTCCCGGTCCGCGGCGCTCAAGGTCCACCACGCCCGTACGAGATCGATCCGCGCGTCCACGCCGGGCGCCCGATCGGCCTCCGCCGCACTGACGTCGGCCACCATCCGCACGTCGACGACGCTCCGGCGCAGCCGCTTCCGGTCCTGATTGGCCAGCAAGTGACGGGCGATGCCGAACAACCACGGCCGCGCGTCCTCCGGCAGATCCGCGAACCGCCGCCACGCCACCTCGAAGGTCGCCGCCACGATGTCGTCCGCGTCATCGTCCGGAATCCGCCGCTTCACAAACCGCAACAGGTCGGCGTAGGTCTCCGCGTGCAGCGCGCGGAGCCGCTCCTCGGCGGGGGTCATGTGCTCACTCCGGGATCCACACCTCGTACCTGTCGCGAGCGAGCAGGGTGTCACACCAACCTTTCGCACCGCGCCGTCCGCGCCTCCCCGGAACGGCTCCGCCGAGCAGCCGATGACTCGCCCGGGCCCCGGGAGCCAGCATGATCGGTGACCGGTCCGCCCGGCAGGAAGCGGGACGCCCTGTGAAACCCTCGACCGGCTCGGCTTTCCCTCACCGGCGCACATCGTCACGGTGACCCCTGATCGGCATCGCCTTCGTGCTCGTGACGCTGCCGGAACTCGGGACGGTGACCGTTTCACGACAGCGGCGGAGGGCTGGGTGCGTGGGACGATGCGCTGGTGGGGCGGGCTTTGCTGGAGCGGGAGCGGGAGATTGCGGAGCTGGCCGCCGCCGCTGGGGAGGCGGCCGGGGGCAGCGGGTCCGTGGTGCTCGTGTGCGGGGAGGCGGGGATCGGGAAGTCCGCGCTCGTCGAGGCCGTGCGGGGGGTGTTGCCGGCGGAGGGGCGGCTGCTGATCGGGTACTGCGACGATCTGGCGACGCGGCGGACGCTGGGGCCCTTCCGGGATCTGGTGGGGAGTGTCGGGCCTCGGTTGACGGCGGCGCTGGCGGAGGGGCGGGACCGGAACGAGCTGCTGGAGGCGTTGCGGGGCGAGGTGAGCTGGGTTCAGCAGCCGACCGTGCTGGTGGTCGAGGACGTGCACTGGGCGGACGAGGCGACGCTGGACGTGTTGCGCTATCTGGTGCGGCGGGCGGCCGGGTTGCCGTTGGTGCTGGTGCTGACCTATCGGGACGACGAGATCGGGCGGGAGCATCCGCTGCGGGATCTGCTCGGGCTCGTGTCGCGTACTGAGAGGGTCCGGCGGCTACCGCTCGAGCGGTTGACCAAGGCGGCTGTGGCCCGGATGAGTGCGTACAACGCGCAGCGGATCCACGAGCTGACGGACGGCAACCCGTTCTTCGTCGTGGAGATCATCGCGGCCGGCGACACCGTACGTCCTCCGCCCACCGTCGTCGACGCGGTGCTCGCCCGGATTCGTACCGTGGACGAGAAGACGCAGGAGGCGCTGGAGCAGATCGCGGTCGTACCGTCGGCGCCGGCGCGGTGGCTCGTCGACCGGCTGGTGCCCGGCGGGGTCGCCGCCCTCGCGCCGGCGGAGCGGAACGGGCTGGTCACCGTGGCGCCGGGGCGGGTGACCTTCCGGCACGAGCTGATCCGGCGGGCCGTCGCCGACTCGTTGCCCGCGGCGCAGCGGATCGCGCTCAATCAGCGGGTGGTCACGGCGCTGCTGGAGCACGGGGATGTCGATCTGTCGGCGGTCGTGCACCACGCCGTGGAGGCCGGGGACACCGGGACCATCGCGGCCTACGCGCCCCGGGCCGCCGCCGAGGCTGTCGCCGCCGGGTCGCATCGGGAAGCGATGGGACATCTGCGGCTGGCCCTCGAGCACCGGGACGCGTACCCGCTCGCGGAGCAGGCGGAGCTGCTCGACCGGTACGCGATCGAGTGCTACACGAACGGGGACAACGAGACCGCCCGGATCAGTCAGCGGGAAGCCGTGGCGCTGCACGCGGACGATCCCCGGAAGCGGGGTGCCAGTTTCCGGTGGCTGTCGCGCATCGAGTGGATGAACGGCCGCCGGGACGCCGCCGAGCGAGCCGGGGCCGCCGCGGTGGCCGTACTCGAGGAAGCCGGCGATGACCGGTTGCTCGCGATGGCGTACAGCAATCAGGCGCAGTTGCATTGTCTTGCCGCCCGCGGGGCGGAGGCGATCGCGTGGGGCGAGCGGGCGGTGCGGCTCGCGCGGCAGGCCGGCGATCAGGCGACGATCTCGCACGCGCTCAACAACATCGGGCTGGCGCGCGTGCAGGCCGGGGACGGCCGGGGCCGCGCGGATCTGGAGGAGAGCCTGCGCGTGGCGCTCGCGGCCGGGGAGTCCGAGCACGCGTGCCGGGCCTATGTGAACCTCATCTGGCAGTTCCTCGACGAGCTCAAGCTGGCCGAGGCCGAGAAGTATCTGACCGAGGCGCTGGAGCACGCCGTCTACGCCGAGCACCGGATGTTCCACACCTATCTGACCGTGGAGCTGGGGCTGCTGCGGCTGGCCACGGGACGCTGGGACGAGGCGGTGCAGTGCGGCGAGATCGGCGCGGGGTCGGCCATGGCGGCGCGCAGCCCGGCTCTGGTCATTCTGGCCCGGGTACGCGTCCGCCGGGGCGAGCCGGGCGCCGCGGACCTCGTGGCGCGGGCGTGGGCGGTGGCCGAGGACCTGCGTGAGTTGCAACGCACCGGACCGGCCGCCGCGATGCGAGCCGAGGCGCACTGGCTCCACGGCGGTGATCCGGGTGCGGTCGCGGCCCTGGAGCGGACCTATGCCGAGGCGTGCGAGCTGGGCGTCGTGGCGCAGGAGGCCGAGCTCGCGTACTGGATGACGCTCGTGAACCGGCCGATCCGTCCGCTCGCGAGTGACCATCCCCACGCGCTGCAGATGCAGGGCCGGGTCGCGGAGGCGGCTGCGGCCTGGCGGGCCATCGGCTGCCCCTACGAGTACGCCGCAGCGCTCGCCGAGAGCGACGATCCCGAGGACCTGCTCGTGGCGCTCGCGGAGCTGGACCGGCTGGAGGCGGCACCCCTGGCCCGGCGGGTACGCGCCCGGCTGCGCGAGCTCGGCACCGTGCGCGTGCCCCGGGGCCCCACGGACGGCACGCGGCACAATCCGGCGGGGCTCACCGGGCGCCAGCTCGAGGTGGTGCACCTGGTCGGCGCGGGCCTGACCAACGCCGAGATAGCGGAACGGCTGACCCTTTCCGTACGAACGGTCGACGCCCACGTCGCCGCGGTGCTCACCAAGCTCGGGCTGCACAGTCGCCGCGAGGTGGGGACCCGCGCCGCCGAGCTCGGTATGCCGCCGCCCCGGGATAGGTAGCCGCTACCGATCCGCGGGCCGCCCCGCCGGGCGTACCTCTGCAGGGGTCTTCTTTCTCTGGGGAGGAAATTTCCGATGGCTGTGGATCAAGACAAACTGATGGACTTCCTGCACCGGTTCGTGGGCGATCTCGGCGCGGCGGCCGCGGCCGGCAACGTCGTGATCGGCGACCGGCTCGGGCTCTACAAGGCGCTGGCCGAGAAGCCGCAGCGGGCCGTGGATCTCGCCGCGCGCACCGGCACCGCGCCCCGCTACGTCGAGGAGTGGCTGCGCGGGCAGGCCGCCGGCGGTTACATCGAGTACGACCCGGCCGAGGACATCTACTCGATGACCGAGGAGCAGGCGTTCTGCCTGACCGACCCGGACGGTGCCGTCTACGCGCCGGGCGCGTTCCAGCTGGTGCTCGGCGCGCTGCGGGCCGAGAAGCAGATCAGCGAGGCCTTCCGTACGGGCTCGGGGATGGGCTGGCACGACCACGACACCGAGGTGTTCGAGGGCTGCGACCGCTTCTTCCGCCCCGGCTACACCGCGAACCTGCTCACCAGCTGGCTCCCCGCCCTCGACGGCGTCGAGGAGAAGCTGCGCGCCGGGGCCCGCATGGCCGACGTCGGCTGCGGGCACGGCTCGTCGACCCGGCTGATGGCGGGCGCCTATCCCGCCTCGACGGTCGTGGGCTCCGACTACCACTCGGGCTCGATCGAACACGCGCGGTCGCTCGGCGGCACGTACGAGGTCGCGGCGGCGGACAGCTTCACCGGCGGCCCGTACGACCTGGTCACGACGTTCGACTCGCTGCACGACATGGGCAACCCGCTCGGCGCGGCCAAGCACATCCGTTCGAAGCTCGCGCCGGACGGCACGTGGATGATCGTCGAACCGTACGCGGGGGACTCCGTCGCCGAGAACATGAACCCGGTCGGCCGCGTCTACTACTCGGTCTCGACGTTCCTGTGCGTCCCGAACGCGCTCTCGCAGGACGGCGGCTACGCGATCGGCGCCCAGGGCGGCGAGCGTCCCATCCGCAAGCTGGCCGGGGATGCAGGCTTCACCCGCTTCCGCCGGGTGGCCGAGACCCCCTTCAACATTGTGTACGAGGCCAGGCCGTGATGACCTTCCCCGACCTCACTCACGTCGCCGTCACCATCTCCGACCCGGCCGTCAGCATCCCCTGGTACACCCGGCTGTTCGGCACCGAGCCGGCGCTCGACGAGGACACCGGCCCGTTCCGCCACATCGTCTACGCCCTGGGCAACGACACCCTCATCGGCCTGCACGTGTTCCCCCGCCTCGCCGAGGAGCCCTTCGAACCGTCCCGGCGCGGCCTCGACCACGTCGCCTTCGGCTGCCCGGACCGGATCACGCTCGAGAAGTGGCAGCAGCGCCTCGACGAGCTGGGCATCCGGCACGGGGGGATCGTGGACGCCGCCTACGGATCGGGGCTGTCCTTCAAGGACCCGGACGGCATCGCGCTGGAGTTCTTCGCGCCGCCGCCGTCATAGCAACTCTCCGGCGCGCGCGTTGCGGCATCGCGCCGGACTTCTTCGCGGCCGTCATTGCAGCTTCGCGGCGCGCGCACGGTCCTGGGCGGCCTCGGTGGGACGGCCGAGGTCGTCCAGGATCGCCGCGCGCCGGAGCCGGCACTCCGCGGCCGCCGCCGTGAGGGCGATGCGCTGGTACGCCTCGGCCGCTGCCGCGTACTCGCGAATCGCGTACGCCAGCAGGTAGTCGTCCTTTGTCCGCCCGGGCCGCGGCGATCACCTGGTCGTTCAGCGCCCGGGCCTCGGCCGGGCGGCCGCTCAGCTTGTACGCGACGGAGAGCGTCTCGAGGGCCCAGGGGCGGCGGCTCACCTCGCGTACCCAGCCGATCGCCTCCCCGGGGCGGCCGGTGATGTTGCAGACGAGCCCGAGCATGATGCGAACCTCGTCGGCGTCGTCGTCCGCTCCCAGGCCGACGTAGATATCGAGGGCCCGCCGCAGGGCAGCTTCCGCCTCGGTGAACCGGCGCAGGACCCGGAGCGCGCGCCCCTGACCGAAACGGCCGCGGCGAGGCCGTGCGGGTCGTCGATGTGGCCGGCCAGAGCCACAGCCTCGTCGGCGGCGGCCAGCGCGGGCTCGGCCCGGCCGGCCCTGTCGTAGCCCCACGACACCCGCTGCAGCGCCCGCACCCGGCGCTCGTCATCGCCGAGCGCCTTCGCCGCCTCGGCCGCGGCCGTCCACAGGGTCAGCTGGTCGGCGTGGTCGCTCGCGCGGCGGAGCAGGGGCAGCGTCGCCATGACGAGATCCCACACCGGCTCGTGCAGGCCGAGGGCGACGCCCTGGTGAACCGCCGCGATCACGTTCTCCCGCTCGTCCGGGCCGGGGTGGGCGGTCATCCAGGTCAGCAGCCGGCCCAGGCACTCCCGGTGCTCCGGGGCGGTCAGCTTCTCGGTGGCGAAGAGCCGCAACAGGTCGTGCAGCCGGAACAAGCCCGGCGCCGGCGACTCGACGAGGTGGGCGTCGACGAGCCGTTCGAGGGCGGCGGCGACGGTGGCCTCGCTCTGGTCCGCCAGGGCGGCCGCGGCGGCGGTGGTGAAGGTGCGGCCGGGGTGGGAGCCCGCGCGGCGGAAGACTTCGCGGTCGGGGGCGGGCTGGTCGGCGTAGGAGGTGGCGAAGCTCGCGCGTACGGCGAGGTCGCCGAGGCGGAGCTCGGTGAGCCGGTGCCGTTCGTCGGCCAGGCGTGCGGCGAGATCGGCCGGGGTCCAGGCCGGGCGGGCGCGGAGGCGGGCGGCGACGATGCTCAGGGCCAGGGGGAGTCCGCCGCAGAGGGTGACCAAGGTGTTCGTACCGTCGTCGGCGGGGGTTGTGGTGTTTTCGGAGTCGCGTGCCGCGGCTTCCCTTAGCAGGCGGCGGGCGTCGTCGTCGGTGAGCGCGCCGAGGGTGTGCTGGGCGACGCCCGGCAGGTCGTGCAGCATGCGGCGGCTGGTGATCAGGACGACGGTCGCGGTGTCACCGGGCAGCAGGGGCCGCACCTGAGCGGCGTCGCGCGCGTCGTCGAGGACAATGATCATTCGGCGGCCGGCGAGTCGTGCCCGCCAGCGGGCGGCGAGCTCGTCGAGGGTGGCGCTGTGGTCGGTGCCGGTTGCGTTCGGCGTGCCTGTGTTCAGCGTGCGGTCGAAGCGTTCCAGGACGCTTTCCGGGCGTACGGGATCGGCGTCGGCGCCCCGCAGGACGGCGAAAAGCTGCCCGTCGGGATACCGTGACCGATGCTCGTGCGCGACCCGGACGGCCAGCGCACTCTTGCCCACCCCGGGCGGCCCCACGACGGCGATGACGCGGTGACCGCCTTTGATCAGCTTGCTCAACCGCTCGAGATCGCCCTCACGTCCGGTGAGGCCGGTGCCGGCGGGAAGCTCACTGACGGTGGTCCTCGCCTCGCCCGGCACGCGTTGCTGCCAGACGGCAAGCGCCACGGCGGCCGCCGCCAGCCCGCCGACAACGGGCCAGGCGACCGGCTCCGGCAGCGTGCCGCCGGTAGCCACGTTGACGGCCACCGCGGTCACCACCGAGAAGACCCCGGACAACACGCCAAGAACAACCACCGACCGCCGCCCCACAGAACCACCGTAACGTCATTCGACCCCGGCCTGGGTGTCGCATATCGTGCGCGGCACGTATTAGTATTTCGTGCCATGCGGTGCGAGTATTGCGATCGGCCCCTGGCGGAGCGGCATGGTCCGGGGCGTAAGCAGGTCTATTGTGATGCGACCTGCCGGAGCGCGGCCCGGCGGCGGCGCGATGCTGTCAAGGCCGAATTGACAACGACGCCGGTGCTGGGCACCCTGGAAGCCGTACGAGACGCGCATCGCCGGATGGTCGAAGCGCAAGCCGCTCTGCGCGCAGCGGTCGACGCCGCACGCGAGCGGGGGCTCACGTGGCAAGAGATCGGAGAGGTGATGGGCACCTCGAGGCAGGCCGCTTTCCAGCGGTTCGCGCGTCCGCCCGGCGCACCGGCTGCTGAGCCGGCCGATGCGGCTGAGCGGTCACTCGCGCTCCTGCGCGAGGTGGTGGCGGGCCGGTTCGAGGCGGCCCGGCGCGACTTCGACGAGGTCATGCTGCGCGAGGTGGCCGCCGACCAGCTCGCCGAGGTCTGGGCCATGGTCGTTGCCATGGTCGGGTCGTTCGAGCGGTTCGGCGAGCCGGTCGTGCACGCGACCGGGGTGTTCACCGTCGTGGACGTCCTCCTGCACTTCGAGGCGGGCGAGGCGACAGCGCGGGTGAGCTTTCGTCGTCAGGGGACAGTGGCGGGCTTCTACATCCGCCCGGTGGAAGGAGTGCCGTGATCCGACGCATCATGTCCGTCTGTGCCGTGCTGCTGATGGTCCTCGGTCTGACCGCCGTGCCGGCCACCGCGGCCGGCACCCCGGTCGAGCAGCAGCGTGACTGGCTGGTCAATGCCCGGCCGCCTATGAGCGCGGACGACATCGAGCAACACCTCACCCCGGAGCTGGCGGCCGCGGTCGGCGGGCCCGACGGCTTCAACGCCTTCCTGAGCTCCGTGGCGCCGTTGACACCGGGCACGGTGCTGTCCGAGTCACCCGGCCGGCTGCGCCAGATCCTGTCCGGCCCGACCGGCGACTTCGTGACCACGCTGGTCGTCGACGCGACCGGCCGGCTGGCGGGCTTGCAGCTCGCGCCCTATCTCCCGGCGCCCGGGTCGTGGACGGAGATCGACACAACTCTGCGCACCCTTGCTCCACGCGTCTCGTTCGCCGCCACCCGCATCGACCCCGCCCGCGGCTGCACCGTCGTGCACGGTCGCGACGAGCGCACCGCCCGGCCCTTGGGCTCCATGTTCAAGCTCTACGTGCTGAGCGCTCTCGCCCGCGCCACCGCGACCGGCCGCCTCTCCTGGGACACCGAGGTCCCGTTGAAGCCCGAGTGGAAGTCGCTGCCCTCGGGCGTGCTGCAGGACCAACCCGACGGGACACCCTTCACCCTCGCCGAATACGCCCGCTACATGATCTCCATCAGCGACAACACCGCCACCGACCACCTCATCCACACGCTCGGCCGCCCCGCGGTCGAGCGCGAGTTCCCGGGCACGGCCAACCGCCCCCTGATGACCACGCGCAACCTCTTCACGCTCAAGGGCTGGCACTATCCGGCAACCGCCAAGTCCTACCTGGCGGCGCCGGCCCCGGTGCGCCGAGCCACCCTGCCGCTGCTCGACCGCGTGCCCCGCACCGCCATCACGGCCTGGGAGCAGCCCCGCGACATCGACACGCTGGAGTGGTTCGCGTCGCCGGTGGACATCTGCCGCATCTACTCCACCCTCTGGCAGCGCCACGACCCCGCCGTCAACGCCGCCCTGACCGCCAACGACGGCGGCCTCGCCCTCCCGGCGAGCGCTTACCCCACCGTCTGGTTCAAGGGCGGCAGCGAGCCCGGCGTCCTGTCGTTGTCCTACCTGGCCCAGGCCGCGGACGGCACCCTCGTCACGGCCACCCTCGAGCTCTCCGACCCGAAACACCCCCTCGACGAAGCCACCCTCGCCCCCCAAGCCGTCGCCCTCCTGCGCGGAGCCCTGACCCTGGCCGCCGCCGATTAGAGCGCCCGTCCCCGCCTGGAAGACCTACCGGCCGCGCCGCAGGAGAGAGCCTGAAGATTGCCCCGGAGCCCACGGCCCGTGTCCCGGCACCGCCACGCATGGCGCTCGTCGATGGTTGCCGGGCCGGGTTTCGGCGACCGTATCGCTCGTCCGGCCGGTCGGCCGGGGCGTGCCCGTGGCCGCACAGGACCGCGCGGGCTCGCCCACGCCGCAACGCCGGCGATCGAGGCGCCCGGCCGAGACGGTCGGGCCGGGGGCCGGCGGGGCCGGCGCGAGGGTGATGGCACGGCAGTTCCGGCCTCGGTGAGGACCGCCGGGCCAACCTCGTGTCTTTGCCGCCCGCGGACTCGCCGGGGAACGGTGGTGAGTTCAGGAGCCGCAGCCCTTGATGGGTTCGGGCGCGGCCAGAGGGGTCGGGTTGCTGTCCTCGATCATCTGCTCGATCGAGGAGGCGTCGGCTGGATCGAGTCGATGGTGCTTGCCCGTTTGGCCGGTGATGGTCCATGCTTCGCCGTCGCTGTCCCAGAAGTATACGACGCTGTCGTAGAAGTTGATGTTCTCTGCGGTCACGTTCTGCAGGAGGCCCGGTTTGTCGGCGACTGAGCTCAGGGCACGAAGGCGCATGCACGGGGCGAGGATCGGGGTGCTCATCAACAGCTGACGAGCTCCAGTGCCGGGCCAGACCAGAGTCACTGCCACGATGGGGTGGCTGTCGTAGTTGTCGATCCAGTAGTCCTCCACCAGCTTGCCCTGGATGTCGTCGCTGCCGTGGGGCTCGTAGGCGACAACGTTCCGGGCGCGGCTGCTCACGTCGCGGGCTCGCTGGTCGTACGCGACGTAAACGGAGACGCCCAGCGAGAGCAGCGATGTGGCCAGCGCCATGGTGGCAAGTCGCTCCGATACGTTCACCGTGCCTCCCGTGATTCGAGTGGCTTTCGCATGGCGTGGAGTCGTCGCGCTGAGGCCGCCGACGTCGAGGGGATCAAGAAGCGCTCCCGCCCCTTGTCGACAGTGTGCCTGCCGCCGCGGGCATTGATGCTGCTCGAAGTCGCCAGTGTCCGGCATCCAACAGGGCAGCCATGAGGGGCGGGCGTTTCTATGAGTGCTAGGCGGGGCCGATCGGCGGGTCGGCACGGATGGGGGAGTCAACCAAGGTGGGGCGGTCGTAGCTTTCGTGGTGTGCAAGATCCCATTCATCGGGTAGGGGATCGGCGACTGCAGGAGGTATCACGATGCGTGACATCAGGCGGCTGACGATGGTGGCGGCTGGGGTGCTGGGGGTTGCTTTGGCCGCGGCGGGGTGCTCGGGTGGTGACGCTGCGACGAAGAGTGCCGGGGCGACGCCGAGTGCTTCTGCGGGGTCGTCGCCGGTGACTGCGGCCAGTTCGGCGGCGCCGGCCGATGATGGGGATGACGGGGAGCAGGGCGGGGCTGGGAGTGAGCAGAGCGGTGAGCAGGGCGAAAGTGGGAGTGGCGGGGAAACGGCGGGGTGTACGGCGTCGGACTTGAAGATCACTGATGAGGCGGCCGCGGGTGGGGGCTCGGCGGGGCATCACAGTGAGTATCTGATTTTCGAGAATGTCACCGGCAAGGCTTGTTCGCTCGAGGGCTATCCCGGGGTTTCCTTTGTCACCGGCGACTCGGGTAAGCAGGTGGGGAAGGCCTTCGCGCGGGCCGGGGGCGATACGCCGCTGATCATGCTGACGCCGGGTGATCGGGTGCATGCGACGATTCAGATCGCCGATCCGCGGAATGTGGACGCGGGCGACTGCAAGCCGGTTGAGGTGCGGGGGTATCGGATCTATCCGCCGGATGAGACTGCGGCCGTTTTTGTGAGCAAGCCGCAGACTGCCTGCTCCGCCGGGGACGAGGCCGTCGGCCAGGTGAAGCCGATCGCGCCCAGGACGTCCGACAGCTGACAGGCGACCCCGCCGCGGCCAACTGACGGATGGTCTTTCCACGGTCAGCTGTACTCGCGTCGCCCGCGGTGGCCCCGGACCAGGTGCGGACGTCCCGGGCGGGAAGGGCGGACGGTCCTGCTGGGGCGCCGACGGACGATTTCGCCGGGTGATCAATATTGGGGGCGGCGCGCGATCTTTCTCGGGGCTTTCGGGGGCGCGGGTAGATTGGCGGGACTATGGGCGCGCGCGGCACCGTTGTCAGCTCGCAGGCACGTCGGCGGTGGCTTGTCGTGCTGGTTGCTGTTGTGCTCCTCGGCAGTGTTCCTGTTCTGCTCGCGTTGCGGCCGGCCGGGGCCGGGACCATGGATCCCGGCACGCTGCGGGCGCGGATGGCCGGGTCCGGGGGGCAGGCTTTTCACGGGTACGCGCAGAGCAATGGGCTGCTGCCCGTGCCCGCGCTGCCCGGGCTGTCCGATGTGACGTCGCTGGTCAGTGGTGTGACGGAGATGCGGACCTGGTACGCGTCGGCCGAGCGGTGGCGGGTCGACGTGGTGCGGGGCGCCGGGGAGACGGATCTCTACCAGGTTGGCGATGCTCAAGTCGTGTGGGAGTCGGCGGCCGGCCAGTTGACGCGGATCGTGGGGGCTCAGCCCGTGCGGCTTCCGAGGGGTGCTGACCTGACGCCGCCCGTGCTGGGTGCCCGGCTCCTTGCACTGGCGACCGAGGAAGCGCCCGGCGCCGGCGACAGGTTCGAGGTGCTGCGAGGTAAGCGCGTGGCCGGCATAGATGCCGTGGGCCTGCGGATTGTGCCTGCGACGGTGGGGACCACTGTCGCGTACGTCGATGTGTGGGCCGAACCCGGCACCGGCCTGCCGCTGCAGGTGGAGATCACCGCGCGGGGTGGGAGCCGGCCGGTCTTCGTTACGCGCTTTCTCGAGGTGGATCTGAGTGCGCCCGAGGACAGTGTGCTGACGCCACCGGTGCCAGGGCCGGGGGTCGGGTCGGTGGTGACGGACACGTCGGATCTGCTCGCTGCGGCGAATCGGCTCGGGCGGGGGTGGCTGCCGGAGCGGCTCGGCGGCTTCGAGCGGCAGGACACTCCGGTTGCGGCGGCGGGGGTCTACGGGACGGGGCTGGCGCGGTTTGTCGTGGCGCGGTTGCCGGGTGGGGCGGGGAACCGGGCGTACGAGCAGGTGCGCACCTTCGGGACACCGGCGGGCGATGACGCGGCGGTGTTGCCGACCGGGTTGCTCACCGTGGGGGCCGTGCGGGCCGGGCGTGGCGTCTATCTGATCGCGGGGCTGGTCGAGCCCGCGGTGATCGAGCGGGTCGCGCGGGAGCTGTCGTGACCACAAAGCGGACCGAAGAGCGGATCGGGCCGGAAGAGCAAGCCGAGGCGCGCATCAAAGCGCCAAAGCAGCAAAGGAGCAAAGCAGCAAAGGAGCAAAGCAGCAAAGGAGCAGGAGCAAAGGAGCACAGCGCGACGGACCGGGCCGGACGAAAAGGACCGAGCGGGGAGAAGGGGAAGAGCGAGCCGAGGGAGCACAGCTTGATCGTCACGCGCGGTCTCACCAAGAGGTACGGGCGGATCACCGCCGTCGACGGGGTCGGGCTCGAGGTGCGCGAGGGCGACCGCTACGGCCTGCTGGGCCCCAACGGCTCCGGCAAGACGACGCTCGTCCGGATGCTGCTGGGCCTGGTCTTCGCCACGCGCGGCGAGATCGAGGTGCTGGGGCGGCCCGTGCCGAGCCGGGTTCGGGAGGTGTTGCCGCAGATCGGGGCGATGGTCGAGGGCCCCGGCGCGTACGGGCATCTGTCCGGCCGGACCAACTTGAAGCTCTTCGACGCGGCGGGGCCGGGTGGCGGCCGCCGGGACCGGATGCGGCGGGTCGACGCGGCGCTCGAGCGGGTGGGGCTGGCCGGCGTGGATCGGCGGCCCGTGCGGGCGTACTCGCTGGGGATGCGGCAGCGGCTCGGGCTGGCCGGGGCGTTGCTGCGCAAGCCGCGCCTGCTCGTGCTGGACGAGCCGACCAACGGGCTGGATCCGCGGGGCATCCGGGAGGTGCGTGATCTGCTCACCGAGCTCAACGCCGAGGGGACGACCGTGCTGCTGTCGAGTCATCTGCTGGGCGAGATCAACGCGTTCTGCACGCGGGTCGGCGTGATGGACCGGGGGCGGCTGGTGCTGCAGGACGATCTCGCGGGGCTACGCCGGCCCACCGGGCGGGTCCTGGTCAGCACGCCCGCCCCGGAGCGCGCCGTGGCGTTGCTGGACGGGCGGGTGGAGACCCGCGACGGCACAACGATAGGGGTACGCCACGCCGATGCGGCCGCCCTGAACAGCGAGCTTGTGGCGGCCGGGATCCCGGTCACCGAGATCACCGTCGAGCGGCGGTCGCTGGAGCAGGTGGTGCTGGACGTGACGTCGACGAGCTCGGACCGGGTGGACGCGTGATCACCGTCGAGCTGGCGAAGCTGTTCCGGCGCCCCCGCACGTACGTGATCACGGGGTTGCTCTGTGCCCTGCCCTTCATCGTCGCGGTGTTCCTGGCGACGACCCGGGTGCCCCCGCCGCCGGGGCAGGGTGGCGCGTTCCTGTCGGCGGTGCTCAGCAATGGCGCCCTCTATCCGGCGGCGGCGATGGCGCTGGTCATGCCCGTGTTCCTGCCGGTGTCGGTGGCGGTGCTCGCGGGTGACGCTGTGGCCGGGGAGGCGACCGCGGGC
Source organism: Symbioplanes lichenis (assembly GCF_030709675.1). Lineage (GTDB taxonomy): Bacteria > Actinomycetota > Actinomycetes > Mycobacteriales > Micromonosporaceae > Actinoplanes > Actinoplanes lichenis. The sequence goes on along the minus strand of NZ_JAUZQD010000016.1, from coordinate 29,635 downwards.
ACGTTGCGCTATCTGCTCGTACGCCCGGTGGGCCGCACCCGGCTGCTGGTGGCCAAGCTGGTGTCGCTCGTCGTCTTCGTGCTGTTCGCGATCGTGGCGGTGCTGGTGACCGCCTATGTGACCGGGCTCGCGCTCTTCGGCTCCGAGCCGTCCGCCGGGGTCGCCCTGCCCGCCGACGTCACGTCGCTGTCCGGGGTCACGATCACACCGGCCGGGCTGGCGCTGCGCATGGCGGGCACGGTCGCGTACATCGTGATCAGCATGCTGAGCGTCGCGGCCATCGCGCTCTTCCTCTCCACGGTGACCGACTCCGGGCTCGGGGCGGCCATGGGCGCGCTCGCGGTGCTCGTGACCAGCCAGGTGCTGGCGACGCTGGACGCGGCGGCGGCGGTCCGGCCGTACCTGCCGACGCGTTACTGGCTCGCCTGGATCGACTTCTTCCGCGACCCGGTGCTGTGGCGCGACATCGAGCGCGGCGCCGGCATCCAGCTGGTCTATCTCGGCGCCCTGCTGCTGGCCGCCTGGGCCGCCTTCGTCACCCGCGACGTCGCCAATTGACCACAGTGGACTCGATTCGTAGGCTCCGGTGATGAGCCAGCCCAGCGTGGCGCGGATGTACGACTTCTATCTCGGCGGCGAGCATCACACCGCGGCCGACCGGGCGGCGGGCGAGCAGATCCTGCGCGCGGTGCCGAACATCCGGGAGATCGCCCGGGCCAACCGCGCGTTCCTCGGCCGGGCCGTGCGGCACCTGACCGCCGCCGGCATCCGGCAGTTCCTCGACATCGGCTCGGGCATCCCGGCCTCGGGCAACGTGCACGAGGTGGCGCCCGGCGCGCGCGTGCTCTACGTGGACGTCGACGCCGAGGCCGTCGCCTACAGCAACGAGCTGTTGCGCGGCAACGACAACGCGCTCGCCGTCCAGGCGGATCTGGCCGCGCCGTCGGACATCCTCGGGCATCCCGATTACGCACGGTTGCTGGACCCGGACGAGCCGACGGCGCTGCTGTTCCTGTCCGTGCTGCAGTTCGTGCCGGACGAGGTCGCGGTGCCCGCCGTGCGTACGCTGCGGGAAGCGCTGCCGGTGGGCAGCTATCTCGCGCTGACGCACCCGGTCGTGCCGCCGGACGACGCGCGGGCCGCGCCGATCGAGGCCGTCTATCGGCAGACCAACGCCCGGGCGACCGCGCCGCGCACGGCCGGGCAGCTCGCGGCGCTGGCCGGCGACTACCGGCCGGTCGAGCCGGGCCTCACCTGGGTCACGCACTGGCGGCCCGCGGGCGATCCCGGCCCGGCGGATCCGGTCGGCATGCCGATGATGGCGGGCGTCTTCAGACGGGACACGACGCCGGCGCCGTGACGCTTCCGGCGGCGAGGCTCTGCCGGACCAGCTCCGACACCGCCTCGTCGGTCGGCAGCTGACTGTGTGAGACCTGTCGCTGCGGGCAGACCCCTTGCAGCGGTACGTTCACCGCGCCGGCCAGACGCGCGGAGTCCGGCGGCTGGACCGTCTCGTCGTTCTCCGTCCAGATCGACAGCCACGGCAGCCCCTCGGGCAGGTCCTCGCCGTCGAGCCGGTCGAGCAGCGCGCTGCCCGGCGCCAGTTGGCGGCAGGCGGGCGGGCACGCGTCAGGGGCCAGGGCCGCCCCGGCCGCCGCGAGCCGCGTGCCGTGCAGGGGTGAGCCGAGCGTGACGATGCGCCGGGCGACCTCGGCTCCTTGATACTTGTCGACCCACAGGCGCGCGACGACGCCGCCGGCCGAGTAGCCGACGATGTCCACCGACGGCCGGCTGGTCAGGGCCGCCCGCACCGCTGCGTCGAGCGTCGCCGCCTGGGCCTCGAGATCACCGGTGCCGCCGTCGGGCAACGCGACGATCTCCGCCGTACGCCCCTGGGCCCGCAGTTGATCTTTGAGCTGGGCCAGCGCCGCGGTGTTGCCGCCGTAGCCGGGCACGAGCAGCACCGCGCCCGGCGTCGCCTGGTCCGGTCGCGGTCCGTCGTCGCCGCCCCGCAGCAGCCGTACGCCGGCGAGCGCGCCCGCCGCAACCAGCAGCACGGCGACCACGAGAAACAGCATCCGGCGGCGGGGTGACATCTCTCCATGATGCCGTCCGGTCTTGTACAGTGCCCGTAGGTATTTATGAACATCAATCTCAAGGGGCTGTCGTGGCTCGCTTCCGGATGCTCGTCGCCGCCGTCCTGCTCGCCGTCGTCACCGCCGTCGCCCCCGGTCACGCCGCCTCGGCGTCCCGTCCGGCCGCCGCCGCTCTGTGGGAGTCGAGCCTGCAGGGGGTGCACGGCGTCGCGCCCGATGTCACGGTCCGGCAGATCGCCCGGGTCTCGGCCGGCGGGTCGGCGCTGCGGGTCCGGCTCGGCAACCCCTTCGGCGCCACCCCCGTCGAGGTGCGCGACGCGTGGCTCGGGTTGCCCGTCGCCACGGGATCGGCCGCCCTGCGCAGCAACGTGCCGCTGACCTTCCGCGGGCGGCGCACGGTCTCGATCCCGCCCGGCGGCGCGGTCACCAGTGACGCCGCGCCGATCTCGGCCGGCGCCGGGCAGGACGTGGCGGTCAGCGTCTACGCGCCGGGCAGCCCGGTCAACGACCACACCTTCCCGCCGTTCCCGGCCGACCCGCCCGCGTCCTACATCAGCACCCCGGGCAACAGTGCCGCGGCGACGTCGGCGGCGAGCTTCCCGGCGTACCCGGTGATCCCCGGCGGCACGCCCGGGACCGGAACCGGCTACCACCCGGGTCAGATCTGGTGGCTCGACCTGGTCACCAGCGACCGCCCGGCCGCCCGGGGCACGGTGGTGACGCTCGGCGACTCGATCACCGACGGCTACCAGGCGATCGGGCCGCCCGGGCAGCGCTGGACGGACGTGCTCGCCGACCGGCTCGCCCAGCTGCCGCCCGCCCGGCGCCTGGCGGTGGCGAACGCCGGCATCTCCGGCAACACGGTCAGCGACAACCCCAACCCGTACGACCCGACGGGCCAGTGCTGCGGCCCGCCCGCCCCGCGGCGGCTCGACCGGGACGTGCTGTCGGTGCCGGGGGTGCGTACCGTCTTCCTGCTGGAAGGCACCAACGACCTGGGCGGCGGTGCCTATGCGCCCCCGGTCCCGGCCGCCGAGGTCATCGCCGCCATGCAAGGCATCATCGCCCGGGTGAAGGCGCGTCACCTCCGCATGGTCGCCGCCACCATCCTGCCCATGTGCCTCGCCGCCGACGACCCGCGCGAGGCCGCCCGCCGGGCCGTCAACGCCTGGATCCGGACCAGCGGCACCTTCGACGCGGTGGTCGACTTCGACGCCGTCCTGCGGGACCCCGCCGACCCGACGCAGATGGTTCCCGACCTGCGGGCCGACTGCTATCACCCCAACGCGGCCGGCGATGCTCTGCTGGGCGCCGCCATCCCGCTGTCCGTGCTCGGCTGATCCCCGGCGGGGGCAGGCCTGACATCGTTGTCTACGAGGCCGGGGCGAGCCGGTAGCCGATGCCGCGGACGGTCTCCACGACCGGGCCGCCGTCGAGGGCGCGCAGCTTGGAGCGCAGCCGCTTCACCGCGGAGTGGAGGATGGACGTGTCGCCGAGGTAGGCGCTGTCCCAGACCGCGGCGAAGAGGCGCTCGTAGGGCCAGACGGTCAACGGGGGCGACGCCAGCCGGGTCAGCAGCCGGTGCTCGAGCCGGGTCAGCTCGAGTGGCTGCCCGTGCCAGGCGACGGTGTGCTGCACGTTGTCGACGACCAGCCCGCCGAACTCCACGACCGGCGGCGTCTCCTGGTCGGCGGCGTCCACCTGGGTGAGCATGGCGCGCAACTCGCCGAGGTCCGAGCAGACCAGCACGGCCCCGAGGTCGTCGAGGCGGCGGACGAGGGATTCGCGGACCTCGCGGTCCGGGGTGACGCAGACGACCAAGGGCATGCCGGACCGACCCATCACGAGCTTCCTCCGGATCTACGCGGGTGCCCCCAGCAAACGCCGACGCATCGAGTTTGGTCAACCGACATCCATAGGTAATTCACAGCCTTGAAACGGTTTCGCCTCCCGTCTGCCCGGCTTTTGGCCGAATGGCGCCATTGATCGACACCACTGCCGGACCGGAGCATGACAGCGACGGCCATGGATGCATCGATGTGCCGTCTCTCTCTGGGGGAGGAACCGCATGCGAGTACGACCTGGGGTGCTCACGGGGGCCGCGCTGGCCCTCGCGATCACCCTGACCGGCCTGCCCGTGCAGGCCGCACAGGCGGCGGACAAGACGCCCGCCGTCAGCTCCGAGGTGCTGGCGAAGCTCGCCGACGACGGCACCACCAGCTTCTGGGTCTATCTGCGGGAGCGCGCCGACCTGTCGGCCGCGGCGAAGATCGCCGACGACGGCGACCGCACCACCCGCGTGTACGAGCAACTGACCGACACCGCCGCCGACAGTCAGAAGGGCCTGCGGTCGCTGCTCGACTCGCGCAAGGCCAAGTACTCCACCTACTGGATCGCCAACGCGGTCCGGGTGACCGGCGACCGGGCGCTGCTCGACGCGATCGCCGCCCGCTCCGATGTGGAGCGCATCGACCCGGTCCGCACGTGGAAGGTGCCGGAGCCGGTCGCCAAGCACGGCGCGGCCAAGGCGGGCACGGCGGCCGTCGAGTGGAACATCACCGACATCGGCGCCACCCGGGTCTGGGACGAGTTCGCCGACAAGGGCGAGGGCATCGTCGTCGCGAACGTCGACACCGGCGTGGACATCACCCACCCCGCCGTCAAGTCGCACTATCGCGGCTTGCAGGCGGACGGCTCGGTGAACAACAACTACAACTTCTTCGACCCGGCGAACGTCTGCGGCGGCACCGGCCCGTGCGACAACCACGGCCACGGTACGCACACCATCGGCACGATGGTCGGCGACGACGGCGGTGACAACAAGATCGGCGTCGCCCCCGGTGCGAAGTTCATCGCGGCCAAGGGCTGTGAGAGCGGCAGCTGCTCCGACTCCTCGCTGCTCGCCTCGGGCCAGTGGATCCTGGCGCCGACCGACAGCAACGGCCAGAACCCGCGCCCCGACCTGCGGCCCGACGTGGTCAACAACTCGTGGGGCGGCGGCCGCGGCGACCTGTGGTACCAGGAGACCGTCGAGGCGTGGGCCGCGGCGGGCATCTTCCCGGCCTTCGCCAACGGCAACACGCCCGGCACGGCGCCCTGCAACTCGGCGTCGGACCCCGGTGACTACCCGGTGTCGTACGCGGTCGGGGCCTACGGCTCGAACCACGTGATCGGCGCCTTCTCCAACAAGGGCTCGTCGTCGATCGACAACTCGGTGAAGCCCGACATCTCCGCGCCCGGCGTGGCGGTCCGCTCGTCCATCCCCGGCGGCTACGACTCCTGGGACGGCACGTCGATGGCCACCCCGCACGTGGCCGGCGCGGTCGCGCTGATCTGGGCCGCGGCGCCGTCGCTGCGCGGTGACATCGCGGCGACCCGCGCGCTGCTGGACGACACGGCGATCGACACCAACGACACCTCCTGCGGCGGCACGGCCGACGACAACAACATCTACGGCGAGGGCCGCCTCGACGTCTACAGCGCCGTCGTGGCCGCGCCCCGCGGTCCGGTCGCGCGGGCGTCGGGCACGGTCACCGACGCGGGTACGGGTCAGGCGCTCGCCGACGTGACGGTCACGGCGGCCGGGCGTACGGTCACCACCGGCGCGGACGGCAAGTACCAGCTGACCTTTGAGGCCGGCACGTACGACGTGACCGCCACGAAGTACGGCTATGTCACCAAGACCACGCCTGTCACCGTGGGCGAGGGTGAGGTCAAGACGGTGAACTTCGCGCTGGCCCCGGCGCCGACCGTCACGGTCAGCGGCACGGTCACCGACGGCTCCGGCCACGGCTGGCCGCTCTACGCCAAGGTCGAGGTGGCCGGGCGTCCCGGTGCGCCGCTCCTCACCGACCCGGTGACCGGGCGCTACTCGGTGGCCCTGCCGGCCAACGCCTCCTACGAGATCACGGCGACGCCGGTGTACCCCGGCTACCAGCCGACGACCGTGGACGTCATCGTGGGCACCAGCGCCAAGACGGCGAACATCGCGGCTCCGGTCGCGCCGGCCTGCACGGCTGCGGGCTACTCCGTTTCGTACGGGGAATCGGTGTTGACCGAGTCCTTCGACAGCACCGCCACGCCCGCCGGCTGGTCGGTAGTCAACCGCACCGACGGTGGCGGCTGGGGCTTCACCGACATCGGCAGCCGGGGCAACAAGACCGGCGGCTCGGGCGGCTTCGCCATCATCGACAGCGACAAGCTGGGCTCGGGCAAGAGCCAGGACAGTGACCTGGTCACGCCGGCGCTGGACCTGAGCGGGCAGAGCGCGCCGTTCATCCGCTTCAAGAGCGACTTCCAGGCCCTGCAGAGCCCGATCGACATCGACGTCACCGTCGACGACGGCGCCAACTGGACGAACGTGTGGCACCAGACCGCCAACCGCCGCGGCCCGGTCACCGAGGAGGTGTCGCTCGCCCCGGCCGCCGGTGCCGCGAGCGCCAAGGTGCGCTTCCGGTACGCCGGCTCGTACGCCTGGTGGTGGCAGGTCGACGACGTGCAGGTCGTCAACCGCGCCTGCACCCCGATCCCGGGCGGCCTGGTCGTCGGCACCACGACCGACGCCCTGACCGGCGCGGCGCTCACCGGCGTCAAGGTGGGTGACGCTCTTTCCGGGGAGGGCGGCTTCTACTGGCTGTTCTCGCCGGAGCTCGGTGCCCACCCGCTGACCGCGGCGAAGGCGCCCTACCAGCCGCTCACCAAGACGGTGACGGTCGTGGCGAACAAGGTCACGCGGGCCGACTTCGCCCTGTCGGCGAGCCGGCTCACGGTCACCCCGACCGAGATCCAGAGCTTCCAGACGTACGGGACCACGCGCACCACGAACGTGACGGTCAAGAACACCGGCAACGCCACCGCGACCGTGGACGTCCTCGAACGGCCCCGGGGCTTCGAGGCGCTGCGGGCGCGGGGGACGGCCGGGGTCACCGTACCCATGAAGGGTCTGAGCCCGGCCATGACCGGACCGACCTTCGCGGCGACCAACCCCAAGGTGGGCACCAAGGCCGCGGATTCGTGGACCGCCCTGCCGAACTATCCGCTGGCCATCTTCGACAACGCCGCCGCGGTGATCGACGGCAAGCTGTACTCGGTCGGTGGCGGCAGCGGCACCGGCAACGAGAAGAAGGCCTTCGTGTACGCGGACGGCGCCTGGACGGCCCTGCCCGACCTGCCCTCCGTCCGATCCAAGCCGGTCGCGGCGGCGGTCGACGGCAAGCTCTACGTGCTCGGCGGCTGGGGCACCGGCGGCACGCCCGTGGCCACGGTGGACGTCTTCGACCCGGCCGCGGGCTCGTGGTCGACGCTCGCGGCGACCAACCCCAAGGCCACCTCGGCCGCGGGCTCCGCGGTCGTGGACGGCAAGATCTACCTGGTCGGCGGCTGCCTCGACGGCGACTGCACGCCCTCGGCCGACACGGTCGTCTTCGACCCGGCCGCGGGCTCGTTCAGCACCTCGACGGCCTACCCGAACGAGACGTCGTTCCTCGGCTGCGGCGCCGTGGGCGGCAAGGTCTACTGCGCCGGCGGGTACGACGGGATCAGCTCGACCAAGGCGACCAAGGTCCTCGACCCGGCCGCGGGCACGTGGACCGCGGCGGCCGACGCCCCGCTCGACCTCTGGGGCGGTCAGGCCACCGCAGCCGGCGGCCTCCTGGTGCTGGCCGGCGGGGTGGCCAACGACTCCAGCGGCGTGACCAGTCAGGTGATCGGCTTCGACCCGGCGGCCGGCACGTGGAGCACGCTGCCCGCCATGGCCGCCCCGCGCTACCGAGGCGCCGCGGCCTGTGGCTTCTACCGCATCGGCGGCTCGGCGACGCCGTTCGTCGGCACCAACGACAGTGCCCTGCTCGACGGGCTGGGCGACTGCGCCGCGGACGGCGACGTGCCGTGGCTGTCCGAGGATCCGGCGTCCTTCGAGCTGGCCCCCGGCAAGTCGAAGACCGTCAAGGTGACGCTGAACGCCACCGTCGCCCAGCCTGGTGTCTTTACCGCTCAGCTCGGGCTGCGAACCAACTCGCCGTACGCCGTCCCGGCCGTCGACGTGGAGATGAACGTCTCCCCGCCGGCCAGCTGGGGCAAGGTGCAGGGCACGGTCACCGGCGTCTCCTGCAGCGGCACGGAAACGCCGCTCAAGGCGACGGTCCGGCTCAACGGCACGACGAGCTACACGCTGGTGGCGGACGCGTCCGGGCACTTCCAGTGGTGGCTGCCGAAGGGCACGTACCAGGTGATCGTGGCCAAGGACGGCTGGATCCCCGAGGTGCAGAGCATCAAGGTGAGCGCGGGCTTCGTCCTCACCTCCGACTTCGACCTCGACCCGGTGATCTCCTGCGCGCAGCGTGAGCGGATCGCCATCAGTAAGAGTCTCTAGCTCCTGGCGCGGTCCATGACCTCCTCGTCGGTGAGTGGACTGCTCGGGTGGTGGCTCAGGCAGAGCGGAGTCCGGATCTTCTGCGGCACTTCGCCCTCCAGCGCCACATAGAACTCGCCGGAGGTGAGGTTCCCGATGTCGGGGACCTCACCTCCCTTCACGCGCGCCATCTCCTGCGCGGCCGCGATCTGCACGGGCACCGTCAGCCGGCCGAAGAAATGCGTCGCCGCGTTGCCCGGGATCCGGTTGTGCAGGTTCTTCGGGGCCTGCGTGGCGAAGAGGAGGCCGAGCCCGTACTTGCGGGCCTGCGACGCCAGGGCGAGGGTGCTCTGCGTACAGGCGGTCATCGCCCCCGAGGGCGCGAAGGTCTGGGCCTCGTCCATCACCAGCAACCCGAGCAACGGCTTGTCCTGCGCGGGATTCCGCTTGATCCACGCGAACAGCCCCATCTGCAGCTGGTTCACAAAGCTCTGCCGGGCCGCCTCGTCGCCGAGCCCCACCATGCTGATGACCGAGACCCGCGCCCGCTTGCCCGCGCCCGGCGTCAGCAGCACCCCGGGATCCATCGGCGTCCCGCCGCCCCCGAACATCGGATCATTGTCCATCGACGCGGTCAGCGCCTGCCCCAGATCCCCGGCGATGTCCTCTGCCTTGTTGAGGTTGCTGACCCCCTCCGGCAGATCCGACAGAAGCTCGATCAGACCGGCCACGCTGCTTCCACCCTGACGGCCGTAATACTCGATCGCCTTCCGCAGGACAGCAAGGCGGAGATGCGCCTTCTCCGACCGCCCCGCGATGTTGGCGCGAGGCGCGACGGCAGATGTGGCGGACTCGACCGCCGCCTCGAACTCGTCCGGATCGTCACGCACACTCGCGAAGTCGGGAAGCGGCTGAAAGCTGAGCGGCCGCCCCGATTCGCGCCGCGGCGTCCAGACCACCACCTCGGTGTGCGCGAGGTAGTCGGCCGCCCGCTCGGCGTCCCCGGCCCGCCACTTGTCCGGGGCGGTGGGCCATTCGTCCCCGAGGCGAGCCAGATCATTGTTCGGGTCGAGCACGATCGCGGAGACGCCTTGCAACGCACATTCCTCGATCAGATGCCGGATCAGCACGGTCTTCCCGGAGCCGGAAGCCGCGAAGATGGCCGCGTGCTTCCGCAAAGCCTCGAGCGTCAGCGGCACCGATGCGTCGTTGTCGTATCCGTAGCCGGCGGTGAAGCTGTCGGGCGCCGGGGCCTCGACGGCCGGTGCGGGTGTTTCCTCCCGCGTCCAGGAGTCGGCATCGGCCAGCGCCTTCTGGAAGAGCCCGACCTGATCGGTGGGCCGGTAGCGGACCAGCCAGGCCTGCAGGTCGGCCGGGTTCTCCTGGCGCAACTCGTGCAGCGCGGCGAGGATGCGCAGATCGGCGTCGTCGATGCTGAGCGTCGTGCCGCCTTCCTGCCCCAGCTCCCGGATGACTTCCTGGGTCTTGGCGGACGGTGACCAGGGCCCGTTGCGGATGAGAAAGAGCTTGCGCTTCGCCACGTCGGCGCTGAGCCCGGCCGCGGTGCGGGCCCGCCGGACGCGGTGCAGTGCGGCGAGCCCGTGGTGAGTGTCGCTGACCGCCCGGAAGGACCAGTGCACCTGATCCTCGGCGCGGACGTCCTCCGAGTCCCCCCTGTCGTCGCCGCGGTCGTGGAGGGCCAGGCGGAGGCGGGCGTGCAGATCCGGCTTGGCACTCGGCGGCGGGTCGATGCTGAACCCGCTGCCGTCGTCGCCGCGCTCCACGATCCAGGCCTGCAGGCCGGCCGCCAGCAGCGCCGGGAACCGCCGGTCCTCAGTGTCGTGCTCCAGCGGTGACGTCACATCGGCCTGCCGCTGCAACTCCTCGAACCGGGCCTGGACGTCGTGCAACGCCTGCGGGGAAGCGGCCGGGGCCGTTCTGGCCGGCGGCTGGGCGACCGTGGTCGTCGCCGGCACCTCCTCCAGCGTCGTCAGCTCCCGCAACTCGTTGTCCACCAGGCAGGCGCGGATGTGGCGGTCGATGGCCATGAGCAGCCGGCGCGGCGTGTACTCGACGGCCTCCGCGAAGACCTCCGCCCGCACCGGCCAGGTCGCGTAGGGCGGGTCGAAGCCGAGCGCGGCGAAGCGCCCGGCGAAGCGCTTCTCGATGATGCTTCGGGCCAGGTCGCCGCTGCGGATGTCGCTCAGCGCCCGGGTGCGCCGGAACCGGTCGGGGAAGGAGGCGGTCGCCCTGCTGCCGATCAGCTTCCAGGTGGCGGACAACGTCGCCACCACGGTCAGGGTCCGGCGCGTCGTGTCCCGCAGATCCGTGAGACCGTTCGCGATGCCGGCCACCATCATGGTCTGGTGCAGATCCGCCGCCTCGGCGGAGATTTTGGCCAGGTCCTCCTGCACGGCGGACTGCGCCACCAGGGTGTCCAGCTGGTCGAAGGCGATGACGGCCGGGCCGGTGAGCGCGAGCAGCCAGGAGATGTCGCGGACGATCTCCTGAGCGGTCCGGGCCTTCGGGCGCATGTTCCAGGCATGGCGTTCCCCCGGGACCGCCTCCTGGTCGCCGGCGAAGTAGTTGTCGGCGACGTCCTGATGCTCCTCGTCGTCGGAGGCGAGCAGGGCCAGGGCCCGTGCCGTGTCCCGGCAGTGCCGGTGGACGTACGGGTCGAACGCCTTCAGCCCCTCGATGAAGGCGTCCAGCGCGGCGGGGGTCAGCTCCGTGTCGCCCATCACCGCGCGCCGTGCGTGCCGAGGCGCGCCGATCTGGGCGGACAGCCGCCGGAACATCAGCTTGAGCTGCGTGTCCTCGCCGGATACCCCACGCGCCAGGCCGTCCAGCACGAACTGCAGCACGGCCTCCCAGAACTGCCGGCCGTCGAGCAGGCTGACGAGGAAGAAGTAGCCACCGCGCTGCTGCACCTGCTCGCGGACCCACCCCAGCAGATGCGTCTTGCCCGAGCCCTGCCGCCCCTCGAGCGCGAGACCGACCGGGCTGGCGTCGGCGGACCCCTCCGCCTCGGCAATGCCGTCGAGGACGTCCCGGGCCACCGACTCGTGCAGGCCGTCGACGTGGAAGGGCGAGTCCCGCCACACGTCGTCCGGCACCAGCGCCCAGCTGAACCTCAGCGCGGCGAGCGCGGCGCGCTGCTCCTCGTTCATCGCGATCCGATCGCCAACTTATGCCTGTCCTCGCCGCCGATCCGGACGGAGGCGGCCCGCTCCTCGGCGTCGATGCGATGCCCGTGGACCTCCGGATCCAGGCGGACGTCCGAAGCGTCGAGGAGATGCTTGAGCGCCTGGTCGAGGTCGGCCTTGGCGACGTCCGGGAACAGTGGCCGGAGCCGGCTGAGGCTGACCCAGTCGCCGGGATCGTCGGCCAGGGTGGCGTACGCGGCGCGGATGCGCTCGTCGAGCGAGCTCACCACCGGCGCGGCCTTTTCTCCGGGCGCCGGAGCGGGACCGCGGCCGAGGGTGTGCCGGTGCCACGCCGTGAGGGCCGCCCACAGCTGCGTCTCCTTGGTCTTGCGGCTGTCCTGCTGCTCCTCCTCGACCTCCAGCGGACTGTCGAGCAGCCGGGCCCCCTTGGGGGACAGGGCATGCCGGTACGGGCGGCGGTCGGTCTTCGAGACGACGTAACCGCCGGCGTTGAGCTTCGCGTACTGGGCGCCGATGAGGCGTACGCCGTGCAGGTCGTGCAGCTCGTTGTTGGACAGCTCGCGGTCCTCGACCCTGAGCAGGAGCAGGAAGGCGTAGTCGGTAGGGCTCAGATCGTCTGCCATCAAAGGATTCCTTCCGGAAGGTCGCGTCATGGGCCGAGGAGCTCGGATCCGTCGGCGTTGAGGCCGAAGACCCGCAGGCGCCGTCGTTGCTCGGGCGAGAGGCGCCCGGTCGCCGTGTAGAGGGCCAGGAGCCGGTCCGCCGCGCCCTCGGTGCCGGCGTCCAGCTCGTCGAGCAGGCCCCGCTCGTCGCGGAGCTCGAACAAACGGGCGCTCAGCTGGAGGGCTGCTCCGGGCTTGCCCTCGGCGACCGCCACCCGCAGCTCGGCCAGGTCCGTCTCCGCGGGCCGGCCCGACTCCATCCGGGCCAGCCGCAGGCGGGCCGTCCGATCACCACGGCGCGCGCGGTGCTGAAGCCAGGCCGTCTCGCCCCACGCGGCGTAGAGCTCAGCGAGCGCGTGGGCCGCGAAGACCTGGCCGCGATCGGCTCGCTGGTGCAGCTCCGGCAGGAAGCCGTGGTCGGCGAGCAGGTCGACGAGCTGTTCCGCCGCGTTGCGGTCGCCCTGCTCCTCCCGGAGGCGCAAGTCGTCGGTGATGCCGCAGTCGGCCAGGATCTCCGTCAAGCGGTGGGCGGCCGCCGGATCGCCCGCGTCGGCCGCGGGGCGGAGCTTCTCGACCCGTTGCCACAGCTCCTGGGCGCGGGCGAGCCGGAGGCCGAGCTCCCGGTCCCGGGGATCCGCCTCCAGGCTGCGGCGCAGCACGTCGACGGCCCGGTCGAACCGGTCCTGGCGGATCAGCAGCTCGGCCAGCTCGATCGCCGCGCGGCTGTCGGCGGACTCGTCCACGAGCCGTTGCAACGCCGGCTCGGCATAGCGGAGGCGCAGGCGGGCCAGCGCGGCGTCGGCCAGCCGGCGCAGGTCGGCCGCGTCGCGCAGGCCGGTCACGAGAGCATCCCAGGCGGGTTCCGGCACCACGGTGGTCCGGCGCACACGGCGGAGATGCTGCGCCAGGTAATCGGCCATGGTGTAGCCGGCGACCGTGCCGTTCGCGCCGTTCGGCACGAGGGCGGACACGTCGCCGTACAGCTGGCGGGTGGCATGCGGCAGCGCCTGGCCGAGCCATTCCTCCTTCGGGCGGACCTGATGCGGCGGCGGGAGATAGCCGGCCATCGCCTCGCGCAGGAACTCGGCCGTCAGCGGCGCCTGCACGCCGAGGCGGTGCGCGTCCGCGGCCGCGGCGATGACAGCCTTCGCGTACGGGGTGACGGGCTGCTCCCAGCACATGACCAGCTCGGGCCCGCCGGCGAGCGCCTGGGTCAGCCCGGCGTCCTGGGTGTCGAGCGCCTGGCGGATCCGGCTGTCCTCCTCCGCGATCTCGTTCGCCTCGTGCAGCTCGGCCATGGACAGCTCGTCGGGCACGCTGATCACCGCGGCGTTGCTGAAGAGCCGGCGCATGTCCTCGGAGGCGGATCGCCACGAGGCGTACTGGCCGGGCCACAAGGTGCCGACGACAATGTTGCCCCGCCGCATGAGGGCGCGCACGCACTCGAAGGTCAGAGCCGGGCGCCCACCGAGATAGCGCTGCAGCTCGTCGAGCCAGAAGACGGTCCGCCGCGGCGGTGCGCTCCGCAGCTCCAGCAACTCCGCCGCCTCGACCGGTTGCACGAGCGACCAATCCGGAAAGCCGTCCTGCACGGCCTCGTAGAGCGACCGCGTCTTCCCGGTGGACGAGCCGCCCACCAGCACGACGAACGCGCCCCGGTCCGGGTCGGCGGCAAGCTCGGCGCGCAGCCGGAAGTCGAAGTCGCGGGACACGTAACGCGGCAAAAAGTCGACGGCGTCCGGCGCGGTGATGGCACTGTGGATGCCGAAGCCGCGCGGTGCCGTCTCGTCCACCCGTGACCGGCTGCGCTTCTCCTCACGCTCAAGACGCTCCCAGACGGCGAGCCACCTCTGCCGGACCTCCGGCGGCTGGTCGCACACCATCAAGATGCTGACGAGCAGTGGTTTGGTGATCGGGACGGCGCCGCGGAAGACGTCGTCGACCGTGCGGCGGTCGAGCGCCTCGAAACCGACGCGACCGCTCAGCCCCCGGGCGCTGTCGACGATTGTCGTCAGGGTGAGGCCGCAGCGCTGGGAGAGCGCCTGCAGGGCCTCGGCGAGATGGTCGTGGGTGCGGACACGGGCCAGGTCATCGGCGCCGGTCTCCACTGACGTTCACCTCGCCATCACCTGCTCCGCGTCAGGAAATTGCCGGAATTGAATGGGCGTGACGTGCCCGAAATGGAATGCCGGCCGCAATGCAGCGGACACTACCGCACGAATATTCATGATCACCAGAAGTGTCGGGTGGTGTACTTTGTTGCTATTCGAGGGGGTGTGAAACGGGCTTTCCGGGCGCTGATCGGATAATCGGCCGGGCGTGACGGCGCCGATGGTTCACCCGGGGCCGATCATTTCCGTTCGGGTCCCGGAAAGGATTATTCGTACGGCCGTTCCGTTCCGGCCAAGCGCGTGATAAGCGTCGGCCGGGCCTCCCGCGGGTCTCTCCACGCCTCGGCGCCGGGCGGAATCTTGTCGTACCCCCTCGGCATGATGCCGGGCATGGATGCCGAGCTGTTGTCCTCTGTGCCCGGTGAGCGTTCCCGGCTGGCCGCGCTGCGGTGGCACATGTCCGCCGTGGCCCGGGACTGGCCCGATTTCGATCCGGCGCCCGAGATCTACGCGATCACGCGGGAGCCGGTGCCGTGGGAGGCGGGCGATCTCGGGCGGGCGCTGGCGGCTCTCGGGGACGACCCGGTCTCCTACGACGGGCAGGCCTATCACCTGCCCGCGATCATCGCGCAGCAGGTGCCGCTCGAGGAGGTTCGCGAGCACGAGGCCGCGCTGACCGCGACCATGGAGCGGATCTACGGCGAGTGGGAGATGCCCGGGGAGATCCGGCGGCGGCTCGCCGCGCAGTACGGGCGGGCGCTGGGCCGGCTCACGGGCGTGCTCCCGCCGTACCTGTTGGCAAAGCTTGATGCCTTCGGTCCGGCGGCCCGCGCCGCACTCGGCGGGCTGGTTGCTGATCCGGCGCTCATTGCCTTGCTGGAGTTCGCCGGAACGCTCACCAAGCCGGTGCCGCCGAAGAGCTGGCTGCGTCGCGCGGAGGCGTTGGTGGGGGCCGGTCCACAGCTGCCCGGGGCTGTTCGCGGCATCCTGAGTGCCTTCGCGAACGTTGCCGTGGCGGTGCACGACGAGCACGACTGGCTGGTGCGCGGTCTCTGCTGGACGGTTGCGGTGTCGGACCCGTCGGAGGAGACCACGCTGGTGCTCGCCCGGGTGGCCGGCGTGGCGGGGGAGCCGGTCCGGCAGGGCGCGCGGGTCAAGGCCGCCCTGACGGCCACGGCCGCCGTGGAGATCCTGGCCGGCCGGGAGGACGCGGGGGCGGTGCGCGGCCTGGCCCGGCTGGCGGTCGTCACGCGGAGCAAACCCTTGCGAGCCCGCGTACGCACGGCGCTGGACCGGCTCGGCGCCGCGCGCGGCTGGGCTCCGGGCGAGGCGCTGGAGCTGGCCGTCGACGACCATGGGCTCGACGCGGACGGGCGCCGGAGCTGGCCGGCGTCCGACGACAGCACGATCGTCGTGGAGGTCGCGGGGGAGAAGGCTTCGGTGCGGGCGCCGCGCGCCGCGGCGAAAGAACACGTGGACGAGGCGCGGGTGCTGGCCAAGGAGGTCACCAAGACACTCGCCGCCGAGCGGGCCCGCTTGGAGGACCTGTTGTCGCAGGACCGCACGTGGCAGTGGGAGGTGTGGCGCGAGCGCTATCTTCTGCACCCGGTCACGGGCTCGATCGCCCGGCGGCTGATCTGGGAGTTCTCGTCCGACGGGCGCACGTAGAGCGCGTCCCTGCCCGAGTCGGCCGGCGGCCCGGGCACTGTCGTGCGGCTGTGGCATCCCGTGACGGCCGGCGCCGCGGAGGTTGCCGCCTGGCGTGACCGGATCGGCGCGGCCGGTTTCCGCCAGCCGTTCAAGCAGGCGTTCCGCGAGGTCTATCGGCTCACGCCGGCGGAGGAACAGACGCGCGCCTATTCGAATCGGTTCGCCGGCCACATCCTGCGCTACCGGCAGGCGAGCGCGTTGCTGCGGGTGCGTGGCTGGTCGGCGTCCTATCTGGGGCCCTGGGACGGCGGCTACGAGAGCACGGCCACCAAGGAGCTCGCCGCCGCGACCTGGCAGGCGTCGTTCTTCCACGGCATCGTGCACGAGGACGAGGTCGCCCGGCGCGACACCACCGTCGAATACTGCACCACCGATCAGGTACGTTTCGCCCGCCGCGACGGCCGGGTCTGGGAGCGGGTGCCCGTGACCGAGGTGCCGCCGCGCGTGCTCAGCGAGGCGATGCGCGACGTCGACCTGTTCGTCGGCGTGACGTCGATCGCCGCCGACGACAGCTGGGCCGACCGGGGCGAGCACCGCTTCGGGGCGTACTGGGCCAGTGCCGGCTTCGGGGCCCTGACGGGCGGCGCCGAGGTGCGCCGGGACGTCCTGGCCCGGCTGCTGCCGCGCCTCGCGATCGGCGCGCGCTGCGAGCTCACCGACCGTTTCCTCCGGGTGCGGGGCACGCGCGCGGTCTACAAGATCCACCTCGGCTCGGGCAACATCCTGATGGAGCCCGACGACGCGTACCTCTGCATCGTCCCGGGCCGCCGTGGCGCCCGCGTGACCCTGCCCTTCGACGACGACGAACGCCTGTCCCTGATCCTGTCCAAGGCCTTCCTGCTCGCCGCCGACGACAAGATCACGGACGCCACCATCCTGCGGCAGTTGCCGCGCTGACCAGGGAGCCACCATGGCCGAAGCCCGTTTGCGCGACGAGACGATGACCGGTCGCGAGATCGCCACCCGTACGCTGCCGGACCTCCCGGACCGCATCACCGCCCGCGAGCTGCTCCGCCTCCGCGTCCGCGACGAAGTGGCGCGCCACAACGCGGCCGGGGGAGATGTCTTCCAAGGCCTGGTGCGCCCGTCGGCGGCCACCGAGACGGCTCAAGGCTTCCGCCTGCCGGGCGCCCACCGCATCGACTGGGAGCAGCAGGCCGACATCGCGTGCGCGGCGTTCGCGGGCAACGGCTTCGTGCTGCTCACCAGCGACCGCCAGATCGAAGACCTCGACGAATGGATCGACCTCCGCCACGACAACGAGATCTCCTTCATCCGCCTGATCCCGCTCGTGGGCGGCTGAGCTGCCATGCGATTCCCTCGTCACCGCCTCAGCCTTCGAGCAGTTGGCGCAGGTTCTTGAGGCTTTCGACCAGCGCCGTCGTGTAGCCCAGGATGCGGCCGGCCCATTTGACCACCGCCGAGGCGAGCTGGGCTGCCACGACGGGGATGGTCACGATGGCCAGGGCCTCGGCGGCCCAGACGATGACGCGGGCGACCAGGTCGGCGATCAGGTCGCGGACCAGGTCGCGGGTGAAGGTGACCAGGTTGCCGGCGGCCTGGGTGGCCGACGACATGGTGGCGGCCAGGACGCCGAGGCCGCCGAGCGCATCGACGTTGTTGACCATCAGGCCCTGATACGAGCGCGCCGCGTCGCCTGTCCAGTCGGGCAGGTCGCGGGAGAGGCTCGTGTCGAGGTCGTTCGCCATGGCGAGCAGTTCGCGGGACATGTTGTTCCAGGTTTCGGCGTGGGCGATCACCCGGTCCGGAATGCCGGCGAGCTGGTCGAGCATCTCGCGCAGCGGCTCGAAGTGCTCCATAGCCCAGCCCAGACCGTTGGCGATCAGCGCGCTGAACGGGTCGAGCACCGTGGCCGCGGCTTCGACCGCGAACGCGCCGCCGGCCAGAGCCTGGTCGACCCAGCCGCCGCTGCTGACCGCCTGGTGCAGGCCCAGAAAGCTGTCGGCCAGCGAAGCCCCGGTGGCGTCGGCCACCAGCGGACTGCTCACGCCAGGCCCCCGGCCGCCCGGATCTGCCGGCTGATGTCGTCGTCGGTGCCCTCGTAACCGCTGCTCGCCGAGCGCAGGGCGGCTGCCGCCAGAGACAGATTCTCTTCCACGTACGCGACCAGCTCATCCTGCTCCGCATGGCGCGCCTCGAGGATGCCGGCGATCCAACCGCACAGCATTCCGTACGCAGAACCGTCCGCAGAAATCGCCGCGCTCGCGCCTCGGACCGCCAGGAACCGGGCTCGTATGGCGTCCACAGCGTCGGCATGCCGGAGCAGTTGCCCCGGGTCGACGCTGAACTCATCCGTCATGCGCATCACCCTCCGCCAGCAGTCGCGCCGTAATGGCTTGCCCAGCCGGGGAGTCGGCGCCCATCGTCTCCACCACGACGGCGCGAGCCTCCTCGCCGGCCTTGCGCCTCGCGGCCCGGATCGCACGCATCAAAGCCCGGGCGGTGACCTCGGGACCGTACCGCTGAATCCGCTCGGTGAAAGTCGCGTCGACCAGCACGCCGGTGGAATCGACAGTCACCTCGACGAAACCCTCGCCGTCGCCCGCCGTGGCCCGCAACCGGCCCAGCCGCGCGCTCATCTCCTGCGTGTTGGCGGCCAGCCGATCGACGCGGCCCTTCCAACGCTGCAGATATGCCGACGCTTGATCAGGGTCCAGAATCGCCGAGCCATCGATGGGTTCCGCCATGAGTCGCCTCCGCCCCACAGCTTGCGTGCGGCCCGGCGCCGACCGCAACCCCTTGGGCTTTGCCATGGTTGTGGACGCGCGTTCTCTCGGCGAGTCCGTCTCACATGAGATGAACTTCCACCTCGAACCCGCGCGCCAGGACACCATTGAGATGTGCCGCATGTGCCCCGAGCCACTGCACTGCCCCGCTCGGCCCGGCAGTGAGCTGCAACAACACATAGTCGTCGGCGTCGTCGGTGGCGTCACCGCAGACGCAGCAGCGAAGGCGCTCGGTGACCTCGCCGGTCCAGACAGGTTGGCCGGAGTTCAACCCCACTGCCCGCTCATCTCGGCTGTGGTCAGAAGGCGGTTCACCCTCACCGTTGTCCCCGGAGTGCGGATTGCGCGGTCGCCCGGCCACGCGGCGAAGGTAACAACGATGTAGGTCGATTCGCCAGATGCTCCGCGCTGATGTCGCCCGGACGACGGGCTCCGAAGGGCCGCCAAAGCGCCGGGCGGCGTGCTCAATGAGCCCGCCGGGACGTGGAGCAGCGATTCATGACGCTGATCAAGCGTGGGGCGGGCGGGACTCGAACCCGCGACCGAGGGATTATGAGTCCCCTGCTCTAACCCACTGAGCTACCGCCCCGTATACCGGCGGCGATACTATCCCGTGTCGTCGGGTGCGGGCCAGCGATCTACTCTTCGTCGTCCTCGGGTGGGGTTTCGGGGGTGGGGTGGCCGGTGTCGTCGACCAGGCCGGGGGCCATGCTGCCGCCGTGGGCTTCCTGGGCGGGGTGGGGTTCGTCGGGGTTGCCGGGGGCGGCTTCGGGGTCTTGGTCGGCTTGGGTCATGAGGGCCGTTTACCCGTGATCGTGGCGGTCAAGCTTCGATATCTCGCTGGTGCGCGTTCCCCGGTCGCGGACCCGCGGCGTGCCGTCTGCCCGTCTGCCGGACGGGCGCTGGGGGACCATGGGGCGCAGGCGGAGGACTGGTCAGCCGGGGCGCCGGCCGACCAGGGCGCCCAGGGAGGACAGGACTTCGCCGGCCGTGCGCCAGCCGCTGGCCAGGGCGCCCTGGATGGACGGGCTGTCGCGGTGGTCGCCGGCGACGAAGAGGCCGTTGCCCAGGGCGACCGGCTTGCGGAGGCGGAACTGGGGGACCGTGGCGGCGGGGAGGGCGTGCGGGATCGGGACGACGTCGAGGAGCTCCCAGTCGTCGGTGGGGACGCCGTAGAGGCGGGCGAGCTCGACTCGCATCACCGTTTCCGAGGCTCCGGAGGGCGCGGCGACGCCGACCGTCGATGCGGAGATCAGGCTCTTGCCCGCCGGGGCGTACTCGGGGGCGGCGTTCGAGAGGACGACCGTGTTGGCGACGATCTCGCGGCGGTCGCCGTCGAGGACGAGGGTCGGCTCGGCGAGGGGGGCGTGGTCCGCGCCGAAGTAGTAGGTGGTGAGGCCGCGCATGTCGGGCTGGGGGATCGCGGGCAGCAGGCGGGAGGCGGTGACCGGGTCCGTGGCGACGATGACGGCGCGGCAGCGGATCTCGCCACCGTCGGTGACGACCATGCCGGGGCCGAGGGAGAGGACCGGGGCGTTCACCAGCACCTGCGGGAAGGGGAGCGGGCCGGCGATCGCGGCGGGCAGGGTGCCCATGCCGTTGGCCGGCACGCCGATCCTGCCCCGGGCGAAGGAGCGCAGGACCATCGCCAGGACGTGGCTGGACGTGTCGAGGGAGCGGTCGGCGAAGACGCCCGAGAGGAAGGGGCGCAGGACTTCCTCGATCATGCGGTGGGAGAGGCCGGCCTTGCGCAGGGCTTCCTGGGTGGTCAGCTCGGGAGCGTCGAGCAGGCGCGCCGGCGGGTAGGTGGCGCACCGCGTCGCCAGGGCGGCGAACTTCAGCCGGTCGGCGAGCGAGCCGACGTGGCTGGTCAGGGTCTGCGGGGCGGTCAGGGGCTGGCGCAGCGGGTGCTCCAGCCGGTGCAGCTTGCCGCCGCGGCGGACCAGGACGCCCGAGGTGAACCAGCGCATGTCCAGGGCATCGATGTCGACGAGCGCGGGAACCCGGGGATAGGCCGTGTTGAGGACCTGGAAGCCGCGATCGAGGTGCCAGCCGTCCACGACGTCGGTGGCGACCCGGCCGCCGAGCCGGTCGGAGGCCTCGACGAGCAGCCACTCGATGCCGGCGCGGTCCAGCCTGCGGGCGGCCGCGAGCCCGGCGAGACCGCCGCCGACGATGACGACGTCCACCTCAACCGGTTGCTCCACGCGCACCTCACCCAAGGACAAACAACCCAGCAGTCAGCCTAACCGCGGAGACCCCGGCCAGCAGCGAAAAGCCGGAGAGCCCCTACTTCGTCCGCGCCTCGAGGGCACGGACGACGGCGGCCATGTCCTCGCGGCCGTGGCCGAGATCGACTGCTTCCCGGTAGAGCGCGTGGCAAACGTCGAGCAGCGGGATCGACGTGCCGTGCGCGTGCGCCTCCTCGGCGATGAGGCGGTTGTTCTCCAGGACGTCGGTGAGCGCGGCCTGCGGCGTGAGGTCGCCCGCCAGCAGCTTGGCGACCTTGACCCGGGAGATGGCGCTGGCCATCTGCCCGGCGTCGAGCACGGCGGCGAACGTGCCGGTGTCGAGGCCGTGCTGCTCGGCGAAGTGCCAGGACTCGGCCAGCCCGGTGACCGTGGTGATCAGGAAGATGTTCACGGCGAGCTTCATCAGCAGGCCCTGCGGGACCGGGCCGCACTTCACCGTCTCGCGGCACATCGGCGCGAGCACCGGGCGGACGCGCGCCACGTCCGCCGGGTCACCGGCCAGCATCGCCACCAGCTGCCCCTCCTCGGCCGGGCGGCGGGAGCCCGACACGGGTGCCTCGACATAGCGGCCGCCGGCCGCCCGGACGCGCTCGCCCAGCCGCTGGGAGTAGCTGGGCGAGCTGGTCCCCATGTGCACGAGCGTCCGGCCGGCGAGGTCCGGCACGGTGGCGAGGACGGCGTCGATCGCCTCGGGATGGGCGAGCATCATGAGGGTGATGTCGGCGGCGGCGACAACCTCGGCGGGGGTAGCCGCGACGGTCGCGCCCAGGGCTCGCAACGGCTCGCAGCGGTCCGGTGTGCGGTTCCAGACCGTCAGCGAAGTGCCGGCGCGGGCCAGGTTGGCGGCCATCGGCTGCCCCATGAGGCCCAGCCCCAGAAAACCCACGGTCATGGGGCCACCTTCGGGATCGTTCCACTGTAGATCTTGTCAAGATACGCATCGAGGGCCGCCAGCGCCTGATCCGGCGAGTAGTGGCCGCCGAGAAGGTATACACCCAGGCCTTCCATGATCGCTAAAAGCGCGGCGGCGTCCTGGTCGGGGCGTTCTGTGGGGATCATGGACGCAACGTGGGAGAGGAGTTGCGCGGTGTCGAGGTGCAGCGCGGCGGCGGCCTCCGGGCGTACCGCCGAATAGGCCAGGAAGGCCAGCGCGACCTTGCCGTCGGCGCGGGCCTGGTCGCTCAGCGGCAGCACCGCCGTGATGATCGTGCGCAGCAGGTCTCGCGGCGCGGGGTTGTCGCCGAGCGCGGCGACCGCCGCACCGACGCGCGCCTCGCCCCGCTCGCGCACGGCAGTCATCGCGAAGAGCATCATCTCCGCCTTCGTGCGGAAGTAATGCTGCACCATTCCGAGCGACACGCCCGCCTCCGCGGCGATGTGCCGGAGGCTGACCTCCTCCAGGCCGCGCTCGGCCGCGACGCGCATCAAGGCGTCGGCGATGAGCGCCCGCCTCTCCTGATGGTCCGTCCTGCGGGGCATGGCGCCGATGATGTCACGGCTCGGCGCGCTGGGCGGCGGACGAGCGCGCCGTGTCGGACAACCGGTCGCGAGCCGCTTTCACCAGGCCGTCCGCATCGTCCGCGTACAGTCGTAGCTCGTTCGCCGGCTCTTGCCCTGTGATGAGTGTCGCGGCCTCGTGCAGCCGGACGTCGACGCTCGTCTGGCTCGCCACGACGAGATGCAGAGCACCGTCCTCGAACTGCACCGACTTGCTGGACGGCAGCGTGCGATAGCGCTTGGTCACGGCCGCGACGTCCGCCCACGGCACCGAAAGATCAACCCCATGGCCCACGCGTACGCGTAGAGCGTCGCGCGTCACAACATGCGGGTGAAGCTTGAGGCCCGCGTAGAGCCCGATCATCCACAACAGTCCCCAGACTCCCAGTCCCAGGACGATCCAGCGGGCCGGCCGCCACGGCACGACGTGCACGACGATCAGGTCGAAGACGGGGATCTCGACGGCGGACAGCCCGATGAAGAAGCCGAGGATCGGCCGCACCACACCGAGATAGCCGAACTCGTGCTCGCCCGGACCGGGGTCCCGATGGCGACGCAGCGCCCATCGGTACAGGTTGCGCCACATTGCGACCTCGTACGCCACCAGTCTCCGCACCATGTCCAACGCCTTTTCAATACAGATGTATTGTAACCCAGCGTATTGTCCACAGGCCGATCCGGCAAGGAGAAAATTGTCGGCTCCCGCTGCTACGGTGCCTGCCATCCGACGCCTCGAAGGAGAGTCCGTTGACCATCTCGTCGCACCTGGAAACGTTCGCCGGCCTGCCCATCGTGGCCTGGGACGCCGATTCGTCACCTGCGGATCCCGCCGCGGTGGCGTGGCGTCTCGAGGCGGGGTCCGACGCGCCGGCCTCGGAGTTGGAGGTCGCATTCGAGCAAGTGCTGGAGCGCGCCGGCCCTGGCGGTCCCGTCGCGCTGGTCCTCGGCGAGTGGAGTGAGGCCTTCGAGATGGCTCCGCCGCTCGACCTGTTCATCCGGCACGCGTCACGGCTGGGCCGGCTGCGATCACTGTTCATCGGCGAGATGACCTTCGAGGAGTGCGAGATCTCCTGGATCAACCAGGGCGACTACGGGCCGTTGCTGGCGGCGTTTCCCGAGCTGGAGCGCCTGTGGATCCGCGGCTCGCAAGGTCTGGTCCTCGAGCCACAGCGCCACGAGCGGCTGAAAGAGCTGGTGCTGCAGTCCGGCGGCCTGCCCCCGGCGATCGTGCGTGCGGTCGGCGAGTGTGACTTCCCGCAGCTCGAGCGGCTGGAGCTCTGGCTCGGCGTCGAAAATTATGAGGGTGGCGCCACTCTGGAGGACCTCGCGCCGATCCTGGCGGGCCGGGTGTTCCCCGCCCTGACCTACCTGGGCCTGCGCAACGCGGAGAATGCCGACGAGATCGCGGGATCGCTCGCCGCGGCGCCGGTGGTGGGCCGCCTGCGTGAGCTGGACCTCTCCCTCGGCATGCTCGGCGACGCCGGTGGCGAGGCGCTCCTGACGGGGCAGCCGCTCGACCACCTCGCCGCCCTCACGCTGCGCCACCACTTCATGAGCCCGGAGATCGCCGAGCGGCTGACGCAGGAGCTGACCGGAGTCCGGGTGGACGTCTCCGAGGTGCAGAAGGAGGAGGAATGGGGCCGATACACCGCGGTGGCGGAATGACCTCCCTGGCCGTCGTCGGCAACCCGGAGAACAGGCGCGTCCGCATGGTCGCGGAAGCGGCGCGTGACGCCGGCGTCGAGCTCGAGGTGCACGCCTGGCGAGACGTGCTTCACGGCGGGCCGGTGCCCGGGCCGGGCCGGCTGGTCCGCGTCGACTCGCCGGGCGAGGACGCGGAGGTGGACGTGCTTCTGCGACGCCTCGGAGACGGCTTCTCCACGGAGGACGGTGGCGTGCGGGCCGCCGACCACGGGGAGATCGTCGGGCTCGCCGCGGCTCATCGCGGGCTCGCGGCGGGGCTGGCCCGGATCGCGTCGGGCGGCGGCACGATGCTCAACCCGGTCGGCGACGTGCTGACGATGGGCGACAAGCGGCGTTGTCACGCGCTGTTGCGGGAGAGTGGCGTGCCGGTGCCCGAGGCGCTGCCCGCTGTGGACGGCTGGGAGTCGTTGCGGGCGGGGCTGCGGGATGCCGGCTGGGGACGGGTCTTCGTCAAGCCCGCGTTCGGGTCGTCGGCTTCGGGGGTGCTGGCGCTGGCCGTCTCCCGGACGAGGGTGTCGGCAATCACGTCGGTCGAGCTCGCGGCCGACGGGAGACTGTTCAACAGCTTGCGGGTGCGCCGTTATGACAGCGAGGCGGAGGTCGCTGCCGTGGTGGACCGGCTCGCCCCGGACGGGCTGCACGTCGAGCGCTGGTTCCCCAAGGCGGGCCTCGGCGACCGCGTCCTGGACCTGCGGGTCGTCGTCATCGCGGGGCAGCCGCGACATGTGGTGGTGCGCACGTCCCGCAGCCCGCTGACCAATCTGCACCTCGGCAACGCGCGGGGCGAGGTGGCGGCGGTGCGGGCGGCCGCCGGTCCCGAGGCGTGGCGGGCTGCCATGCGTACGTGTGAGCGGGTCGCGGCCTGTTTCCCGCACAGCCTGCACGTGGGCGTGGACCTGATGCTGGGGGCCGGGTGGCGGCGGCACGCGGTGGCCGAGGTCAACGCGTTCGGCGACCTGCTGCCCCGGGTGCTGGTCGACGGGCGGGACACGTACGCGGAGGAGATGGCCGCGATCGTCGATGGCCGTTACCGCCGATGGGCGGCGGAAGCGGCTGGCCAGGCAGAGACGGAGGGCCAGCTGTGCGCGATCTGATCGGCAGCCACGACCTGCTCTTCGTGACGCTGGACACGCTGCGCTACGACGTGGCGGTCGACTGCCTGGCCGCCGGGCGGACGCCGGCGCTGGCGCGGGTGCTGCCCGGTGGCAGGTGGGAGCGGCGCCACACGCCGGCGAGCTTCACGTACGCCGCCCACCACGCGTTCTTCGCCGGCTTCCTGCCCACGCCGGTGACGCCGGGGCCGCACGAGCGCCTGTTCGCGGCGCGCTTCGGCGGGAGCGAGTCGAGCGGGCCGCGTACCTATGTGTTCGACGCCGCGGATCTGCCGGCCGGGCTGGCCGCAGCGGGCTATCACACCGTCTGCCTGGGCGGGGTGGGGTTCTTCAATCCGGAGGCGCCGCTCGGGCGGGTGCTGCCCGGGCTCTTCGCCGAGGCGCACTGGGAGCGGGAGTTCGGCGTGACGGCTCCCGGCTGCTTCGATGCCCAGGTCGATCGGCTGGAGAAGATCGTCACGGACCTGCCCCCGGAGCGGCCACTGTTCTCCTTCGTCAACGTCGCCGCCCTGCACCAGCCCAATCGTCACTATCTTCCGGGCGCGACGGGTGACGACCGGCACAGCCATGCCGCCGCGCTGGAATATGTCGATTCGGTGCTGCCGCGGCTGTTCGACGTCGTGACCGGGCGCGGGCGGCCATGTCAGGTGATTCTGTGCTCCGACCACGGGACGCTTTACGGCGAGGAGGGTCACACCGGTCATCGCGTGGCGCACGAGACGGTGTGGACGGTGCCGTACGCGGAGTTCGTACTGCCGGCGGTGACCGCATGAGCCTCGACGGGTCGCCGTACCAGGGGTACTTGTACGCGTATCCGCACAAGACCGCGTACCGGAAGCTGACGCCCCGGCCGTTGCTGCGGGACGTGTGGGCGGGGGAGCGGCAGGACGCGCTCTTCGCGTACGTGCACGTGCCGTTCTGCGAGATGCGGTGCGGCTTCTGCAACCTGTTCACGCGGGCGCGGCCGCCGGCCGACCAGGTCACCGCCTATCTGGCGCAGCTGGGACGGCAGGCCGGGGCGGTGCGCGAGGCGCTGGCTCCCGATGCGTCGTTCGCCCGGCTGGCGATCGGAGGCGGGACTCCGACCTATCTGACCGCCCCGGAGCTGGCCGAGATGTTCGGGGTGGTGGAGGACACGCTCGGCGCGGTGGGCGTACCGCTGGGGGTGGAAACGTCGCCGGCGACCGCAACCGCCGACCGGCTCGCCGTGCTGACCGCCCACGGTGTGACGCGCGTCAGCATCGGCGTGCAGAGCTTCGTCGACGCCGAGGCGCGTGCGGCCGTGCGCCCGCAGAAGGGGCGCGAGGTCGTGGCGGCGCTGGACACGATCCGGGCGGCGGACGTGCCGGTGCTCAACATAGACCTCATCTACGGGATCCCGGGGCAGACGCGCGAGACCTGGCAGTACTCGATCGACCAGGCATTGCGGTGGCGGCCCGAGGAGCTGTTCCTCTATCCGCTGTACGTGCGGCCGCTCACCGGGCTCGGCCGGCGGACCGGCACCGACGGGCTCGACGACTGGGACGGGCAGCGACTCGAGCTCTATCGGCACGCGGTCCAGGTGCTGACCGACGCCGGATATGTGCAGCAGTCCATGCGCCAGTTCCGGCGGGCCGACGTCCCGGCCGACGACGGCCCCGACTACAGCTGTCAGGACGACGGGATGATCGGGCTGGGCTGCGGCGCCCGGTCGTACACGCGGGATCTGCACTACTCGTTCGACTATGCGGTCAGCGTGACCGAGGTGCGCGCGGTCATCGACGACTACTTGTCGCGGCCGGCGGAGGACTTCCGCTACGCCGAATTCGGTTTCCGGCTCGACGAGCGTGAGCAGCGGCGGCGGTGGCTGCTCAAGTCGGTGTTGCGGGCCGAAGGGATGGACGCCGCGGCTTACACGGCGCGCTTCGGCAGCCGGCATCACGAGGACTTTCCGCAGCTCGTGGAGCTGGTTCGGCGGGGGTGGATGGAGGAGGATCGCAGCCGGCTGACGGCGGAGGGGCTGGCGCGGTCGGATGCGATCGGGCCGTGGCTGGTGTCCGGGCCGGTGCGGGCGGCGATGGCGGGGCATGTGCTGCGATGAGTGGACGGGTGTTTCTGGGGCTGCCGTCGTCCGGCGCCATGGGCGGGGTCGGCGGCGGGCCGGGTGGTCAGGCGCTGACGGTGCTCTATCGAGGGCCGTTGGCGAGTTGCAACTACGACTGCCCGTACTGTCCGTTCGCCAAGCGGGTCGATCCGCCGGAGCTGCTCCGGCAGGACCGAGCGGCGCTCGAGCGGTTCGTCGGGTGGGCGGCGGCGACGACCGATCGCGAGTTGTCGGTGCTGTTCACGCCGTGGGGCGAAGGGCTGACCCGGTCCTGGTACAGGGATGCGATCTTGCGGCTGTCGCATCTGCCCCACGTACGGAGGGTGGCCATCCAGACGAACCTTGCCGCCCGGGTCGAGTGGCTCCGCGACGCCGCGCCGGGGGTGGCCGCGTTGTGGGCGACCTATCACCCCGGCCAGGTCTCGCTGGAACGCTTCGTGGCGCGGTGCCGGCGACTCGACGAACTGGGCCAGCGCTACTCGGTCGGTGTCGTCGGCCTGCCGGAGCACCACGCCGCCGCGGTCGCCCTGCGCGCCGCGTTGCGACCGTCCGTCTATCTGTGGGTGAACGCGGCCGAGGGGTTCGCTTACAGCCCCGAGGAGGAACGCCGCTGGACGTCGATCGATCCGCACTTCGGCGACAGTGTCCGGCCGCATGCCTCGCGGGGAAAGCCTTGCTACGCCGGCGAGACCGCCATCTCTGTGCTCGGGGACGGGACGGTGCGCCGGTGTCACTTCATTCCGGCCGTGCTCGGCAACCTCTACGACGGCAGTTGGCGGGCCGGGCTGGCGCCGCGGCCGTGCACCAAGGAGATCTGCGACTGCCACATCGGGTACGTGCATTTGAAGAAGCTCGATCTGTACGACGTGTATGCGGGCGGGGTCCTCGAACGCATTCCCGCCGTCTGGCCGCCCGCCGACGATCGGTCCTCGGCGCCGGCAGCGGCATCCATCCCGGCGGGACGGCGCTGAGGCGGCCAAGGAGCCTGGCGGGTATGGGGCTTCGTCTCGATGGGGCGGCGTTGCTGCGGCTGGGGGAACGTGACGGATGTGGGGATGCACCTCTGTAGGTCAGCGCTGAGACTGCCGGGGAACTTGGCGGATTTGGGAGTTCGTCTCGGTGGGTCGGCGTTGTGACGGCCGGGGAACGTGGCGGGTGTGCGGGTTCGTCTCGGTGGGTCGGCGTTGTGACGGCCGGGGAACGTGGCGGGTGTGCGGGTTCGTCTCGGTGGGTCGGTGCTGTGACGGCGGGGAGCTTGGCGGATGTGGGGGTTCGGCGTTGGAGGGACGGCGTTTGGCTGCCTGCGGTGACCCGGCCTGGCGGTGACTTGGCAGCATGCCTTGGCGCCGGTGTTGGGGGAGTCGGAGCGGTGCGGGCTACGGGAAGCCGCGGAAGATGCCGTCTTGGTCGACGGTTTCCGCGAATTCTTCCCAGTTCATGTTGGCGATGCTGAGGTTGTTCTGGACGGACCAGAGTTCGGACGGCACTACTCGGAACGTGGCGCCGAACGGGGATCCTTCGCCGGGCTCGTCCTCTTCCTCGTCGTCGTTGTTGAGGTTGATGGCCAGGATCGGCAGCTCGGGGTGGGTCAGGGACAGGGTGTCGACGAGGAACGCGACGGGGTGCCATGGGGTTTCGGGCGCCGTGTCGAGCAGGCGGGACAGGGGGAAGCCCTCGAACGCCCTGTCGTCGAGGAGTTCCACGTTGGGGAGAAAGCCGTCGTCGGTCTGGGGTTCGGCTATTGCTGCCTTCATCCGGGTCCACTCCTGCGGATGGGAGTAGTCGGTGCGGATGAGGAGGGAGATGTCGCTGTTCTGGGGCCAGATGGGCTCGGTCACGACTGGCAGGGTAGGGCCCGCGGTAAAGAACATTGGGCTCACCGAAGAAGGCGAAGGTGTTGGCGGCCCGGCTTTCGAGGGTGGCGGAGCTACTCGTTGGCGTCGTACCGGCCGCGTTCGGAGGATGAGCCCGCATTCGGTGCGGCGGGCTCATCCGGGATCACGACGGCTTCCAGTGCGGCTATTGCTCCAGACGGCGGACTGCGGACGGCGGGCGGTGACGGCGAGCGGCGGGCGGTGACGGCGGGCGGCGGACGGCGCCGGCGCGCGGCGGGCGATGACGGCGGACGGTGACGGCGGGCGGCGG
>NZ_JAUZQD010000015.1 GCF_030709675.1 Symbioplanes lichenis | reverse complement strand
ATCAGGTGGAACGTTTCCGTCCCAGCCCCCCGGGGCACTCGCTCAACTTTACTCGGTCTTCCTGGCCCTGTCAACCGGTATCTCCCGGTTCGTGCCATTCGCACCAAGCGCACCCTTCGTCACGGGCTCGGGGCGCGCCGCGCAGGGCAGCATCGCTACGTTCCCGTAAGTCGAAGGATTTGGCAGGACGGCCGCGCTGCGTCCGTATCCCCGCCGGTGGCCTCAGGCCGTCCGCGTTGTCCGCGTCCGTTTCCCTGTCGGCTCGCAAAACATTACCCGGCTGTTTCCCGGGTGCCAAATCGGGGTGCCGTGTCCCGCAGCACATCGCTCACCACCAGCCAAAACACCCATCAGCGCGGCGACACGGCCACCTTGCCGGCCTCCACCCGGGTCCTCAGCAAGGGCTGGTCGCCCGCCGCGGGACCGTGCTTGACCGTCCCGTCGACGAGCCGGAACGTGCTGCCGTGCCACGGGCACACGACACAGGCGTCGGCTCCGGAGCCTTCGACCTTGCCGTCGCCGAGCGGTCCGCCCTGGTGTCCGCACTGCTCGACCATGGCGGTCACTTCTTCGCCCTGGCGGTAGAGAAGAACACGCACGCCCTCGACCTCGCGCACGACCGGCCGCCCCTCGGGCAGTGCGGCCACAGAGCCGAGCTCGGTCCAGCCGTCGGGCATGCTGACGAGTTCACCCGAGGCGACGTTCACACCCGCGCCCTGCTTGTACGACAGGTGACCACCGAGGTACGCGCCGGCACCCGCGACGGACAGGCCCGCGTACGCAAGGAAGCGGCCGAGCCCCCACCGCCCGGTCCAGCGCGCGGCGAGTGACCCGGCGTAGAGGCCGAGTGCCACCGTGTTGGCGGCAGCGTGCACGAGTCCGACCCGCCGCTGGTCCTTGGCGAGCGAGGCCCAGTCGACCAGGCCGGCGGCGATTGCCGGTCCGGTGCTGGCGACGCCGACGGCGATGAGCATGGTCGCGGCGCGGCGCTGACCGGGCAGGACGTCGAGCACCGCGGCGCTGGAGAAGGCGCCGACGGGCACCTGGACCAGCACGGGGTGCAGAGGGTGGCCGAGCCAGGTGCCGTGCAGGAGATCGCGCAGCCCTTGCGGCTTCGCGGCACTCTCCACGGCCCCCTGCAGGCGGTCACTGACGGAGTCGAGGGCGGAGGACTTCTCGAGCCGGGCAATCGTCTGGCGCACCATGGTGAGGGGGTACCCCGCTTGGAAGCGTCGAACCAGGGGTACTGACCCGTGCCTTGACCGACAGAGGGAGACAGATGGCCGCCACGACCTCGGTGGACCGGCTCGCACCGGGTGACCACGCGTGCCTGACCTTCTCCGACGGGGAGGAGCGGCTCGACATCCTGGCTGCGTTTGTCGCGGCCGGGCTGCGGCGCGGGGAGCGGGTGCTGTGTTTCACCGATGCGGTCGGCGTGGACGAGCTGCGCGCGGAGTTCGTACAGCGGGGGGTTGATGCCGGCGCCGAGCTCTCGATCGTGCCCAGCGATCGGTTGTGGGGCGGGGGCGGCGGGCCGGACGCGGCGACGATGGTCGAACTGCTGGCGGTTGAGCTGCGGCACGCGCTCGGGCAGGGTCATGCCGGCCTGCGCTTCACCGCCGACATGTGCTGGGCGGCGCGTCCGCAGGTCAATGCCGAGCAGCTGCTGGTCTTCGAGAACGAGGTCGGCCGGCTCTTCGAGGACGGCCTGGTCACGGCCGTCTGCGAGTACGACCGGGAAAGCTTCGACCCGGTGACGCTCGGCTACGCGGCCCGGGTGCACTCGCGCCGGGTGGCGGCGACGGTCTACCACGAGGACCCGGTCCTGCGGATCTGCCGTCAGCACGTTCCCCCGGGCGTACGGGTGGCGGGCGAGCTGGATTACACCCGCGCGCAGGCGTTGAGCGAAGCGCTCGCCGAGGCCGTACGCCTGGACATGGACGTGCACCTGAATCTCAGCAGCCTGGGGTTCATCGACGCCGGAGCGGCGGCGGTGATTCTGCGTACGGCGGCCGGCCTCCCCGCCCAGCGGAAGATGATCGTGATCTGCGGGCAGCACGTCGAGCGCACGCTGACCGTGGCCGGCGCCGCCGATGTGCCGGCCCTGAAGATGCTGGTACGCCAGGGTGAGCGCTGAGTGACCGGCTCCGCGCCGGGCCTTCCCCGGGCCGGCACGTGCCCGACGGCCTTCGAGCGGGCCTTCGACGACAGCGACCTCCACGGACTGCGCGCCGCCGTGGCGACCTATGTGACCGGAATCGCCGGTGCGGACGCCGCCGAGACGGTCGTGCTGATCGCCCACGAATTGTGCAGCAACGCCGTCCGGCACGGCGGCGGCTCGGGGCGCATCAGGCTCTGGGTTGCCGGGGACGGCGAGATCCACTGCGAGGTCACCGATCAGGGGCCGGGGCTGACGGACCCGGATGTCGGACACTCCCTGCCGCCCCCGTCGCTGCCCGGCGGCCGCGGTCTGTGGATCGCCCGGAACATGTCCGAGCTGCGCATCGTCACCGGCGCGACCGGGACGACGATCACGGCGGTGTTTTCCCGCTAGCGCCGACTTCTCATGCCGCCGCCCGCGTGACCGATTCTGAACCCCCGCGGAAGAGGAAACACCGAGGAGGGGGCGCTCATGAGGGGGCGATGGCGGGCCGGGCTGGTGTCCGCCATCCTCGTGGGCGCTTCCCTGGCGCTGCCCGTGGCATCGTCCGCGGGCAGCGCCGGTCTCACCGCCGCGCCGGCCGGCACCCGGGCCATGTGGCTGTGGGGTGACCAGCCGGCCGTCGAGGTCGTGGACTGGGCCGACCGGCAGTCGGTGTCGGAGATCTTCGTGCACGTCTCGCCCGCGGTGCTGACCAACGGTGACCTGGCCCGGCTGCAGGACATGAAGGAACGCGCGGACGCGGCGGGCGTCAAGCTGCGCGCCCTGGGCGGCGACCCCGCCTGGGTGACCGATCACGCCGCGGCGCTGGAGTGGCTGGACGCCGTGCTGACGACCGGCATCTTCACCGGGATCCACCTGGACGTCGAGCCCTATCTCACCCTCGGGTGGGCCGAGAACCTCGAAGGCACTGCGGCGTCCTACCTGGCGCTGCTGGACAAGGTGCGGGCCGGCACCACGCTGCCGATCGAGGCCGACGTGCCGTTCTGGTACGGCGAGCATCGGATCAAGGGGCGCAACTTCGCCGACGAGGTGCTCCGGCGGGTGAACGCCGTGACGGTCATGAGCTATCGCGACAGCGGCACCGGTCCGAATTCGATCGTTGCCGTCAGTCAGGACTGGCTGGCCCGGGGCCGCACGGTCGGCAAGCGGGTGCGGCTCGGCGCGGAGACGGACCGGCTGGCGGACTGCCCGCAGTGCACCTTTGCCGAGGAGGGCGCGACCCGCCTGCAGGAGGAGCTGGCCGAAGTGGACGCGGCGACGCGCCGGACGGCGGCCTTCGCGGGCATCGCCGTCCATCGTTACGGCAGCTGGCGGGCGCTGGCGGAATGATGTTTTCGCCCGCGGCGTCTTGGGCAGGATGTCGCGGGTCCTGCCGGCCATCAACGGACGAACGCAACAAGCCGGCAGGACCCGCTTCCCGCCCGGCGAACCGGGCGGAAATCTCATGGCCTCAACCAGACCGCTTCGTCGCGATGCGACTCCAGCGGCCCCGGGTAGTCCAGGCCTGACCGCACCGTATCCGGCAGGCGCCAGGGTTGGTGCACGGCCTTGCCCGGAATCGACCTCAACTCCGGTACGTACTGACGAACGTACTCGCCGTCGGGGTCGAAACGCTCGGCCTGACGGATCGGATTGAACCGCCGGTAGGGCTTGGTGTCGTTGCCCGTGCCCGCGACCCACTGCCAGTTGCCCGAATTGTTGGCGACATCACCGTCGTTGAGCCATCGGAAGAACCACTTCACGCCGTCGCGCCAGTCGAGGCCGAGATGCTTGGTGAGGAAGCTCGCCGTGATGAGCCGCGCCCGGTTGTGCATCCAGCCCTCGGCCAGCATCTGCCGCATCCCGGCGTCCACCACCGGCACCCCGGTGAGGCCGTCCTTCCAGTGCTGCAGGGCATCCTCGTCGCCGCGCCAGCTGGTGTCCCCGGCCGCCCGGATGGGCTGCGTCGAGATCTTCGGGAACACGTTCGTCACCTGGTAGTAGAAGTCTCGCCAGCTCAGCTGGCGCACGAACGCCGCGGGTCCCTCGCCGTCCTGCGCCCGCGCCGCGTTCGCCACGGCCAGCGGAGAAAGACAACCGAAGCGGAGGTACGCACTCAGCCGCGAAGTGCCGTCGGCGGGCATGTCGTTGTGCAATTCGTCGTACGGCCCCAGGTGGCGCAGCCACGTGTCGAGCCGGCGCCGCCCTTCGGTCTCTCCGCCGTCGAGTGCCGCCGTCGACTCCCCGGACGGAATCGCCGGCATCCGCCCGGCCGTGATGCCCTCCGGCAGTGTGATCCGCTCGGGCGGGGCGACCTCGTCCCGCCACTTCGCCATCTCCCATGTTCGGTAGTAGGGCGAGAACACTTTGTAGGAGCTGCCACCGGCCGGACGTAGCTCGCCGGGGGCCACGACCGTGACGCTGGTGAAGAGCCGCAGCGAGATCCGGTGACGCTCGCACTCCTCCCGCAGCCGCTGCTCACGCCGTCGCGCATAGGTGCTGACGTCCTCGGCCACGGCGATGCCCTCGGCGGACACCTCGCGGGCGAGCTTGATCGTCTCGGCGACGGGGTCGCCCTGGCGCAGCACCAGGTCGCCGCCGAGGGCACGCAGGCTGGTGCGGAGGTCGGCCAGGCTCTGGTGGAGGAAGCGGTTGCGGTTGGGCGAGAGCTCGCCCAGCCGCGGATCGAGGACGAAGAGGGGCACGACCCGCTCGGCGTTGGCACAGGCCGCCGCCAGCGCGGGATTGTCGTGAACCCGCAGGTCACGTGTGAGCAGAACGACGGCCGTGCGCATGTCAGCAGCCTCGCACCAGGGCGGACACCGGCGTGCCGGGTTTGGTCAGCAAGGACCGGGCGGCGACCTTGGCCCGCCGTTGATTGGGCACGGTGGCCCGGCGGACGAACACGTCGTAGTCGGCTGCGACGACTTCGTCGAGGATCCCCGCGTACAGGTGGAAGGCCGTCCGCATGCAGGCCTGGGAGCTGGGCTGAAGCATGGGGATGCCGGGCGCGGCCCGGGCGTAGTGCTCGTCGGCCCGGGCGATCTCGGCCTTGACCAGCGCCTTGATCGCCGGGGTCGACCGGCCGGCGGCGCGCGCCTGCTCGAGGTCGGCGCGGGTCACGCCGAACTCGGCGAGGTGCGCCTCGGGCAGATAGACGCGGCCGCGGTCGAGGTCCTCGGCGACGTCGCGGATGAAATTGGTCAGCTGGAAGGCGAGGCCGAGCTGCCGGGCCGGCTCGCGCGCCGCCGCGGGGTCGCGGGACCCGAGGATCGGCAGCATCATCGTGCCGATCACGGCCGCCGACCCCTCCATGTAGTCGAGCAGGTCGTCATAGGTCGCGTAGGACGTCACGGTGAGGTCCATCGCCATGCTGCGCAGGAACGCGTCGAAATCGTCCACGCTCAGGTCGAAGACCGCGATCGTGTGCAGCACCGCGGGCAGCAGAGGGTCGTCGGACCGCTGCCCGCGCAGCCCCGCGACGAACTGGGCCGACCACGCGTTGAGCTGGGCCGCACGCTCGGTGGGAGGAAGATCACCCGCCCGGTCGACGATCTCGTCGGCGTATCTGGTGAAACCGTAGAGCGCGTGCACATGGCGTCTCTTCCATCGGGGTAAGAGACGTGTGGCCAGGTAATACGTGCGACCGTGACTGCGGTGCAGCAGTCGGCTGCGCTCATAGGCAGCGGCAAGGTCCGTCTCCACGCTGGCCCCCTCCAAGATCAGAAAAAGAATCGACGCACGAATCGACGCAACACGCAGCCTACGGTAATCTCGCGGCATGGCCAACGACATCCTCGAGGGACGCCCCCGATGCGACCTCCCTCACCCACCGACTCCCGCCGACGGGTTGGTGAGCGCGGTCGAGGGAACGCTGGCCGACTTCCTCACCAGCCAGATCGCGGCGCTCGACGCCATGGATCCCGAGCTGGGCAGCTTTGCCCGCACCACCCGTGACCTGGTTCTGGCCGGCGGCAAACGACTCAGGCCGGTCTTCGCCCACTGGGGCTGGCGCGGCGTCGTCGGCGACCGCGAGCCGATCGGCCCGGTCCTGCCCGCGCTGGCCGCTCTCGAGCTCATGCACACGTTCGCCCTCGTCCACGACGACGTGATGGACGACTCGGCCACCCGGCGCGGCCGTCCGACGGCGCACCGCCTCTTCGCCGAGCAGCACGACAGTGCCGGCCGCCTCGGCGACGCCGGCCGCTTCGGATCCACCTCGGCGATCCTGGTCGGTGACCTCTGTCTCGTCTGGGCCGATCAGCTCATCGCGCAGAGCGCCCTGACCACGACGACCTTGTTCGCGGTGCGGGCGCGCTACGACCACATGCGCGTCGAGACCGTGGCCGGCCAATATCTCGACGTGCTCGGCGAGGCGCAGCCCGACGAGTGGTCTCTCGACCGGGCCCTGCTCGTGGCCCGGCACAAGACAGCCGCCTACACGGTGCAGCGCCCGCTGCAGTTCGGGCTCGCGCTCGCCGGGCACACCCGGGCCGACGCCGCCGCGATCGACGACGCCTACAGCCGATACGGCCTGGCCGTCGGCGAGGCGTTCCAGCTCCGCGACGACCTGCTCGGCGTCTACGGAGACCCCGCCGTCACGGGCAAGCCCGCCGGCGACGACCTGCGCTCCGGCAAGCCCACCGCCCTGCTCATGCTGGCCCGCCAGCTCGCGACCCCCGCCCAGCGGGCCGAGCTGGCCTTCGACCCCGCCGGAGCCGTCAACCCCGCCGACGGCTCCGGCGGCCCCCGTCCGGCCGGGTTGTCCCGGTTACGCGAGCGTCAGCCCGACGACACGGCCGTCG
The DNA here is from genome assembly GCF_030709675.1 of Symbioplanes lichenis. Taxonomy (GTDB): domain Bacteria; phylum Actinomycetota; class Actinomycetes; order Mycobacteriales; family Micromonosporaceae; genus Actinoplanes; species Actinoplanes lichenis. The sequence goes on along the minus strand of NZ_JAUZQD010000015.1, from coordinate 259,929 downwards.
CCCGGCAGGCCGACATCATCATCGAGACCGGCGCGGTGGCCCGGATCGAGGCGCTGATCGAGGCGCGCGTCGCGGAAGGCATCGCCGCCCTGGAGAAGGCACCGCTGCACGAGGACGCGCTCGTCGCCCTGACCCATCTCGCTGTCACCGCGACGCATCGACCGGCATGATGACTGAGCACCCCCTTCCCACTTGCTTCTCCCCTGCCGGCGCGTCCCCCGCACCGGCGTTGCGACAACTTCTTTGGAGCTGGTGACGTGCGGAAAGTGACGGGACCGACCGATCACGTGGTGGTGGTCGGCGCCGGGCTGGGCGGGCTCGCCTGTGCCCTGCATCTGGCAGCGGCCGGGCGGCAGGTGACCGTCGTCGAGCGCGAGGCCGTCCCGGGTGGCCGGGCGGGCCGGCTCACGGTCGGCGGCTACGAGTTCGACACCGGCCCGACCGTGCTGACCATGCCGGAGCTGATCGAGGAGCCCCTGGCCGCGGTCGGCGAGCGGCTCGCCGACTGGGTCGAGCTGAGCCCGGTCGACCCGGCCTACCGGGCCTACTACCCGGACGGCTCGACGCTCGACGTGCTCACCGACACGGTGCGCATGGCCGCCGAGATCTCCCGCGTGTGCGGCCCCCGGGAGGCCGACGGCTATCTGCGCTTCGTCGACTTCGCGCGGCAGCTGTGGCAGCTCGAGCGCGAGGACTTCATCGGCCGCAACCTCGACACCCCGATCGACCTCCTCAACCTCAAGCTGGTGAAACTGCTGAGCCTCGGCGGCTTCCGCCGGCTCCAGCCGAAGATCGACCAGTACTTCAAGGATCCGCGTACGCGCCGGATCTTCTCCTTCCAGGCGATGTACGCGGGTCTGGCGCCGCACGACGCGCTCGCGATCTACGCCGTGATCGCCTATCTCGACTCGGTGGCGGGCGTCTACTTCCCCAAGGGCGGCATGCACGCCGTGCCCCGGGGGCTGGCCGGCGCGGCGGAGAAGCACGGCGTGCAGTTCCGCTACGGGACGACCGTCACAGGGATCGAGACCTCGGCCGGGCGGGCCACTGCGGTGCTCACGGACACCGGCGAGCGCATCGCGGCGGATGTCGTGGTGCTCAACCCGGATCTGCCCGTCGCCTACCGCGACCTGCTGCCCGGCACCAAGCGCGAGCGCAAGCTGACGTACTCGCCGTCGTGTGTCGTGCTCCACATCGGATCCGACCGGACCTACTCGAAGATCGCCCACCACAACATCCACTTCGGTAAGGCCTGGAAGGGCACCTTCGACGAGGTCATCCGGCAGGGCAAGCTCATGAGCGACCCGTCCCTGCTGGTCACCAACCCGACCTTCTCGGATCCCGGCCTGGCCCCGGCGGGCCGGCAGACCTATTACGTGCTCGCGCCCACCCCCAACCTCGACATCGCACCGCTCGACTGGCGCGGCGGGCTCGCCCGGCGCTACGCGGACGAGCTGGTTCGCACTCTGGAGGAGCGCGGCTACGTCGGCTTCTCCGACGGGATCGAGGTCGAACGGATCATCACCCCGGCCGACTGGGCCGATCAGGGCATGGCCGCGGGCACCCCGTTCGCGGCAGCGCACACCTTCGCCCAGACGGGACCGTTCCGCCCGAGTAACCTGCACCCCGGCCTCGGCAACGTCGTTTTCACCGGGTCGGGCACACAGCCGGGCGTGGGCGTACCGATGGTGCTGATCTCCGGAAAGCTGGCAGCGAGCCGCGTGACCGGCTCCTCTGCGGAGCCCGACGGTCTGGTGGGGAGGGTGGCGTGACAACGAGCCGTGCCGAGGGAGAGAAACCCGTGACGACGCGGGAGGGAGACTTCGTCGAGCTCGTCGACCCGGACGGCCTCGCCGTCGGGCAGACGACCGTCGGCGCGGCCCATGTTGCTCCGGGTCTGCTGCACCGGGCCTTCTCCGTGTTCCTCCGCGATCCGGACGGACGGGTGCTGCTCCAGCAGCGCGCCGCGGTGAAGACCCGGTTCCCGTTGCGCTGGGCGAACACGTGCTGCGGTCATCCCGCGCCGGGCGAGTCCCCCTCCGTGGCCGCCGTGCGCCGGCTCGCCGAGGAGGTCGGCATCTCGGACGTGACCCTGACCGAGGTCGGCGTCTATTCGTACTACGCGGAGGACCCGCAGACGGGCCGCGTCGAGTACGAGTACGACCACGTGCTGCTCGGCGACGTGCCCGCGGGCCTGGCGCCCGTGCCCGATCCCGACGAGGTGGCGGACCTGCGCTGGGTGGACCTGGACGACCTGGTCCCGCAGATCACCCGGGAGCCGCGGGCCTACGCGCCGTGGCTGCGTGGAGTGGCGGACAGCCTCCAGCGTCATCTCGACCCCGACGACACGGCGGAGCGGTCCGGTGGGCGATGACGCCCTGACAGCGGGGGCGGTGGCGCGCAGGCTGGGCGTCGCCGTCACCACGCTGCGGACATGGCACCAGCGGTACGGGCTGGGGCCGAGCCATCACGTGCCCGGACAACATCGGCGCTACACCCGCGACGATGTCGACCGGCTGGAAGTGATGCGCCGGCTCACGGCCCAGGGCGTCGCGCCCGCCGAGGCGGCGGCGTGGGCGAAGCGTGCTCCGATGCCGGGCTCGCTGTCGGACGCCGGGGGCGCGGATCCGCCGGCCGCGCCGACGATGGACGTCACCTGGCACGCCACGCCCGACGAGCTCCGGCCGGAGACCACCTCGCCGTCCCTGCAGCATGCCATCGACACGTCCTGGCTCGACATCGCCGACCTCGCGACGCTCACCGGCCGTGACGGCGGCGGGCACACGATCCGCACCGGGCGCGCCGGGGCCACCGCACGCGGCGTAGCGAGAGCTGCCATGCGGCTGGACGCCGCCGCCCTGCGCACGACCCTCGAGATGACCGTGGCGGAGCGCGGCGTCGTGGCCGCCTGGAACGACGTGATCATGCCGGTCCTGATCGGCGTGGGCGAGCGCTACGAGGCGACGTTGCGCTACATCGAGGTCGAGCACTTGATCTCGCGTACGGTCACCGAGGTCTTCAGCAGGGTCGCCCGGCCCTCGGGCAACGAGGTGGTCCGGGTGCTCCTCGCCGCGGCCGACGAGGACCAGCACACGCTGCCCCTCGAGGCGCTCGCGGCGGGACTGGCCGAGCGGGGCGTGCCCAGCCGGCTGCTGGGCGGTCGCGTGCCGCCCCAGGCGCTGGTCGACGCGGTCAACCGCACGGGGCCGGACATCGTGGTGCTGTGGAGCCAGCTGTCCTCGACCGGAGACCCGCAGCAGTGGCACCGGTTGCTGTCGGCCGCGCACAGCCCGCGGATGTGCGTCGCGGCAGGTCCGGGATGGCCGGCGGAGGGGCTGCCCGACGGGATCATACGGCCGGAAAGCCTGCTGGAGGCGGTGCGGGTGATCGCTGTCGCCGTGGTCGGCGAGTCCGGCGATGATCGTTCCGGGGCTGAGGTCGCATCGACGCGGGTGATCAGTACCCAGGCCGGGATTCAGCAAACGCGGGAGGCGGGGAGATGAGGCACCTTCTCGTGCCCTCCTCGTCTTGGGCCGCGATGTCGTCGTGCCGGGTGCTCGGGTGGGGCTCGGGCGGCGATCGCTTCGGTCCGCGCGTGTGGGGCTGAGGTCGGGCGGCGGTCTCGTCGGCCCGCGAGTGAGCGCTCCAGGGGCTCCAGGCCGTGGGCTCGGGGCGATGTGAGGTCAGGACCGCGCGGCGATCTCGTCAGCCTGCGGGCGTGAGGGCTGGGTCGGGCGGCGATGTGCGGGGCGGTGGACGCTGCGGGCGGACGGGCCGGCGGGCGCCGCGGTGGAGTGGCGCTCGGCACACCTCTTGGTCGCGGGGCGGGGAGGGCGCTTGTTTGCGCTGGTCAGCGGGCCGTCGCCGGGAGGGGGACACCGATTTGGCTGGGGGTCCCGGCATCACGTATGCTTTCCAAGCCTCAAGCGGGGCCGCCGGTTGGGGCCACACCGCACGAATTGCCGATGTGCAATGATTGCGGAGTTGCCCTCATCGTCTAGTGGCCTAGGACGCCGCCCTTTCAAGGCGGTAGCACGGGTTCGAATCCCGTTGGGGGTACGGACCGGTCGAGGCCGGTGCAAGTGCAAGAAAGCGCTCATGTAAGAATGAGTGAGCAACACGGCAAGACAGCAACACCAGCAAGGTCCTGTGGAGCAGTTGGAGTGCTCGCCGCCCTGTCAAGGCGGAGGTCGCGGGTTCAAGTCCCGTCAGGACCGCCAGCGCCCAGTCGTCAGCACCATCGACGACAACGGCCAGGTAGCTCAGTTGGTACGAGCGTCCGACTGAAAATCGGAAGGTCGGCGGTTCGACCCCGCCCCTGGCCACCAAGCCTCTCGCCGGGCTTTGAGCATCGCCCACCTGCGGTCACCGCGGTGGGCGTTTTGCTTTCCCGGGACTCGGCCGGCCGATTGCCCTTGGGGCGGTCGGCCTGCGAAGCCCGCCCGACCCACACCACCGACGGCACCGGGTCGCTCACCGATTGACTCTTCGGCCGGCCTGCTGAGCCCACCCCGACTCAGATCATCGACGGGCACGGGGTTGCTCACCGGTTGACCCTTGGGCGGTCGCCCCTCGGAGCCCACCCCGATCCACGCCACCGGCGGCACGAAGCTGCTCGCCGGTTGATACTCGGCCTCCAAAGCCCACCCCGGCCCACGGCACCGGCGGCACGAGGTTGCTCACCAGTTGACCTAGGGTGGTCGGCCTGCGGAGCCCACGGACTCGGCCCGCCCTTTGGTTTTGGGGCGGTCGGGTCGCTACACAGGCGGGGTTGCTCACGCGCGCGGTTCGGTTGTTGCGCTTTCGTGGGGCTAGGAGCGGTGTCGCTGTCGCTCGGCTGGGGCGTGCTGGTGATCTGGGCGATTCTCGTGGGCGGGGTGCTCAGGGTGGGGGTGTTCGGGCCGATTCTCAGGGGCACTCGTCCCCGGTGATCGGAGCGTTGTGCTCGCGCGTGCTTTGCGTTGGTTGATGGCTGCTGCCGTCAGTGTTCCTCTGGGTTCGCCATCCGGGAGTGTGGGGGTTTCCGGGGACGGGGAGGCGTACGCGTTCCTGAGCCGGCGCAGTGGGCATGAGCTGGTGGCTCGGTGGGATCCGTGCGGGACGATCGGCTATCGGGTGAACGTGGCTCGGGCGCCGGAGGGGTCGCTGGTCGAGGTCAAGGCGGCCGTGGAGCGGGTTGCCCGGGCCAGTGGGCTGACGTTCCGGTATCTGGGTGAGACCGATGTTGTTCCGGGACGGGACCCAGGCGGCTATCCGAGTGATACGCAGCTTGTGGTTGCTTGGAGTGCTATTGGTGGGAGCGTGGCCGACGTTGACGCGGCCGGGGTGGGCGGGGCGACGTACTTGCCGGGGCATAGCGAGTCCGGGGAGCCGGCGCTGGTCATTCACAAGGGCATGGTGGTCATTGACGCCGGGCGGGCTTCGGGCCTGGCTCGGGGGTTCGGGGCGGCGGCCGGGGCTACTACCGGGAAGCTGCTTCTGCATGAGCTCGGGCATGCCGTGGGGCTGGCTCATCCGTTGGTCGACGATCCGGCTGAGGTCATGTACTCGCGGTTGACCGGCCGGGCCGCCGAGTGGGGGGCCGGGGATCTGGCCGGGCTGCGGGCGGTGGGGGATGCTGGTGGTTGCCTGTACGTCGATCCGTCTCCGTTGGCCGCCTTCCCCCACTGAAGGTGGGGGCCGCATGATCGACCGGCGTGGCGGGCATAAGGGGACCATGACGTACCTCGCTGCGCAGACGCCGCCCGCCATGACCGAGGTCTGCCGGTGGGTGCTGGACAGCTCAGCGCAGCTCAAGGTCCTGCGGGCGTCGTTGCACGAGGCGCTCACCGGGAAGGTGCTGCCCGAGGGGGCGGTGCTGGACGAGATTCCGGAGAAGGTGGTGCTCGTGGCCACGGAGCTGGCCACGAACGCGCTCCGGCACGGCTTGCCGCCGACGATTGTGCGGCTGGGGCGGGCCGGGGACACTTTTGTGCTCGATGTCGTCGACCACGCGCCCGAGGCGGTGCCGCAGGTGGACGAGGATCGGGGGCTTGGGCGGGGCGGGCTCGGGCTGCAGCTGGCGCGGCGGTTCTCGCTGGACATGGGCTGGTATCTCGAAGATGACACCAAGCACGTGTGGGCGGAGTTCCCCGTGCGGGCTGATCTATGATCGCCAGGCCCGAGGGGGTTGTCCGGGCCCGGGCCTAGCTCATCCGCCCATGTCAGAAGGTGTACGTGACAGAGCCGACCTATCAGATCGCGCGGCACGCGGGCCATGTCCGGCTCTCCGGCGATCTCGACATCAACGCCCGGGACGAAGTGCGGTCCGAGCTGTTGCAGGCCGTGGAGGACGGCGGCGCCCCCGGGATCGTCATCGACCTCGGGGAGACCGAGTTCATCGACAGCGAGGCCGTGGGCGCGCTGATCGACGGGCTGATGGCCGGCCGGAAGGCGGGCGTGCCGATGGCGATCTCGAACGCCACGGGCATCGTCCACCGCGTCCTCGACGTCTCCGGAGTGCTCGACCTCTTCGACCGGGCCCCCTGAACGACAGGCCGCCCCGAAGAGGGCGAAGCCGCGCTCAGACGTTGAGCAGGTTGCCCGGCCCGGTCCAGCGCCGCACCACGCGCGTACGCGTCATCCAGCCGCCGGCCGCCCGTACGCGATAGGTCTGCTTGTCCTCCCGCAGCGTCTGCCAGATCCGCACCCGCCGCTCGACGCCGTTGGTCCGCACGATCGTGGTGCGCAGCGTCCAGTCGCGGCACTCGGTCCGGTGGTGCGGGACGCCGCGCACGAGGACCTTGGCGGCCAGGCACCGGCGGGCCCGCGTCGCCAGGTACGGGTTCGGGCCGGTGAAGCCCGACAAGCCGTACACCCGGGACATCGCGCGGTACCAGTTCCAGGCCATCTTCGCGTAGCCGAAGTCGTTCGGGTGGCGCAGATCGTGCAGGTCGATCCCGGTGACCGAGGACTGGTCGACGACCGTCATGTTGCCGTCCTGCTTCTGCGCGACGATCGTGGGGATCAGCCGGTTGTAGGAGCGGTCGTCGGAGGCCTCGCGCGGGACGCGCGACGTGGCGATCTGGGCGACGAAGATCTGCGCGCCGGGGCGGGCCCGGCGGATCTGGTCGAGCAGGCCGGAGAGCTTGCGCGCCGTGGTGTACGGACCCTCGCCGAGCCTGATGTTGTTGGTGCCGGCGTGCACGAGGACCACGTCGGGCTCGTAGGTCGCCAGCCACCCGTCGAGGCGGGCGGAGAGCTCGTCGATCGTCCAGCCGCCGTGCCCCTCGTGCTGGTTGTCGCCGCCGGTGCCGTCGCTCTGCGAGCCCACATAGTTGATCTCCAGCCCGCCGCGGATCAGGCGCTGCTCGAGGCCCGGCCGGTAGGAGGACATGGTGGGCGAGCCGACCCCGCGGGTGATCGAGTCACCGAGCGGCATGACCTTCGTGGGGACGAAGGAGGCGACCGCGGGCAGCGACGAGGCGGCGGCCGGGAGGGAGGCGTTGACCCCGGCGACGAGGCCGGCACCCAGGACGGCCGTCATGGCCGCGATGCCGAGCTTGCGTGCACGAGTCCCCATGACGATCCCCTCTGAGCGGTGCTGACACTCAGAAGTTCGGCCCGGTGGCCCCAGAAACGATCACCATCCGGTAGCCGGGTGGTGTAGATCAGGAGCAGAGGATCCCGCGGAGGGCGCTCGGGAAGTCGTCGGCCGTGCGGGTCGGCAAGACATCAAGGCCAGGCCACTGCCGGCCCCGGTGCAGCCACACGGTTCGCAGCCCCGCCGCGGCGGCACCCGCGATGTCGTCGGCGGGGTTGTCACCGATCATCCAGCCCCCGTTCGCCAGGTCCAGGCCGGCCGTTGCGGCGCCCAGCTCGAAGATGCGACGGTCGGGCTTGCGCACGCCCGCCCCTTCGGAGACGACCCAGCCCGCCACGAGCTCGTCCAGGCCGGTGCGACGCAGTTTCGCCTCCTGCTGGCGTACGGAACCGTTGGTGACGACGACCGGCGACCAGCCGGCGGCGACCGCTTCCTGGAGCACCCCGGCGACTGCGGGGTCGAGCGAGAGATGCTCGACCGTTCCCAAGATCAATTGCTCGAGGACGAGGTCGCAGGGAGAAAGAAGACGCGAAGCGAGCTCAGCCGCCAGGCGCGGGCGCGGCGCGTAGCCGTCCTCGTCCGCCTCGATCGCCCACGCCACGTCGGCCGCGGAACCCCCGTGCGCCGGGATCCACTCGACGGCCCAGCGGCGGAAGGCGGCCGTCCGGTCGATGAGGGTCTGGTCCAGGTCGACGAGGAGCAGCATCAGGCCGCGCGGTGGCGCAGTGTCGCCACGGTCGAGCCGGCCAGCGCGAGCAGGCACTCCGGCAGCTGCCCGTCGGCGATGGCCGCCCCGAAGAGGGCCTCGCCGGTCGGCACGTCGCCGTTGACATAGGCGCTGACGAACCGGGCCACCCACCGCTTGTCGTAGCGAGCGTCGTCGATGCCGGGGAAGTCGAGGGTCCAGGGCCCGCCGGGCCGGATGTGCTGCCCGACCATCGTCGCGGCCAGGCACCAGGCCACGTCCCAGGCGCCCACGACCCCCGAGCGGTCGACGACCGCGTCGAACGTGCCGACCACGGCGTCACTGTCGCCGCTGAGCGCGCATTCGAGCACCTGCGCAGCGTCGTCCAATGCGTGCTGTGGTACGTCGGTCACGTCAAGAAAGGTACGCGGATCCGTCAAGAAACGCCGCCGGAGAGAGTCACGCGCCACGAAGGAGGCACGTGATGCGCGCCGTACACACGCGTGCGTCCTCCTCGTCCGTGATGACGATCTCATAGGTGACCGCCGTCCGGCCGCGGTGCAGGGGCGTCGCGACCCCGGTCACCACGCCGTGCCGGACCGCCTTGTGATGGGTCGCGTTGATGTCGACGCCCACGGCGAACGGCCGGTCCACCGTCGCCCCGTGCAGGGCGGCACCGACCGATCCGAGCGTCTCGGCGAGCACGCAGGAGGCGCCGCCGTGCAGCAGCCCGTACGGCTGGGTGTTGCCCTCCACGGGCATCGTCCCGACCACCCGCTCGGGGGTGGCTTCCTTGATCTCGATGCCCAGGCGCTCGTCTATGTTCACGATCGGAACGTTACCGGCGGGAGAGGGGTTTCCCGGAGCGCGAAGGTGGAGACCGAGTCCTACGTTGTTACCGACCGATCCCCCACGGACGAGGAGACCCCGATGACCGAGCCCCAGGAGACCGTCGAGACCCGCGGCAACGAGCGTGTCGACCTGATCGCCAGCGACACGAACGGCGACGGCAAGCCGGACATGTGGGTGTCCGACACCGACGGGGACGGCAAGGCGGACCTCTTCCAGTTCGACACCGACGGCGACGGGCTGGTCGACATCACGATGGTCGACCTCGACCAGAACAACAACCCGACCCAGGTGGTCGACGGCGACGGCGGCCTGCCCCCGCAGATCTGAGCCCGGCGGCGAAGGCCGCGGGCTGACGATCAACCCCCGCCGAGGGTGCTGACCACGGCCCAGAGGACGGCGAGCGCCAGCGCGGTGGAGAAGACCGCCGACGCCGTACGCCGCCAGGGCCCCTTCCCGTCCGGCGCGACCGCCTCGGGATGTCCCAGCCGATTCAGCACCCGGCGCTGCCGGCGGATCTCGTGGCTCCAGCGGCTCAGGTCCGGCGTCCCGCGGCTCAACTCGACCGCCAGCCGGGCCTGGGCGCGTTGGAGCCGGCGCACCGCCGCCCGAGCTCGCCAGCCGCCCCGGGCTCGCGCGTAGGCCCGGGCGCTGGCCCGTCGCGAGCCCGCCTTGAGCGCCCGCCGCTCGGCCGGCGTGATGAGCTCGGCGTCGTCCAGCTTGGCGAGCTGCTCCGCGTAGTAGTCGGCCTCCCGGTCGTGGGCCGAGCGCACGAGCAGCCAGATGAGCACGAGCGGCGGCAGCCCCTTGAGCACGAGCACCGCGAGCAGGGCCACCGCGCCGTTGCCCAAGCCGTCGCGCAGGAGCGGAGAGTTCCACAGGACGTGGGACGCCCAGGCGGCGAAGAGGGCCAGAGCGGCGGCGCCGAGGCGGGTACGGAACGACCGTTCGCCGCGGACCACCAGATAACCAATTCCGGCCCCGGCGAGCGCCGTGAACAGCGTGTGACTCCACACCCCGGAGACGAAGCCGCGCAGCAGGAAGGTCGTGACGACGGGCTCGACAGTGTCGCCCTGACCGGCGAGGGCGACGGCGCCCATCGCGTACACAATGTCCTCGATGATCTGAAAGCCCAGGCCGACCGTCGCGCCGTAGACGACGCCGTCCAGCACGCTGTTGATCTGGTGCCGGGCGATGAGCACGATCGCGACCACGCCCAGCGCCTTGGCCGTCTCCTCGACCGTGGGGCCGGCGAGCGCCACTCCCCAGTCGGCCGCGAGGTGGGGGGAGCCCAGCTTGGCGATGATGTCGTCGAGGGCGCCGCTGGCCGGAATCGACGCCGAGGTCGCCACGAGGCCGCCCCAGCCGAACGCGATGAGCAGCAGCGACGGGGGCTCGCGCTCCAGGAAGTCCAGCTCCGAGACGACGAACCAGAACGGCACGGCGAGCAGGGCGAAGAGCGCCGCCGAGGTGAGCAGGGCCACGGGATACTCGCGCACGTACCCGGTGACGATCATGGTCATCCGTACGCCCCCGGCGCCCAGCAGCGCGAGCACGATCCAGAAGGCGGGCAGGCCGGGCAGTCTCCGGTCGGGGGCGGCGCCCGGCTGCACAGGGGCACTCCGGTCACTGCGCAATCGGGGCTCCGCGGTCATCCGGCGGGCTCCGGCGCGTACCGGAGGGTGGCCGTGCTGCGGTTGATGGCCGGCAGGATCCGGCCGAGGTCGAGGTCGGCGCCGCTGACGGTGACCTCGATGGTGCGGCTGTCGGCGACGAAGACCACATAGCGGCCGCCGCGCCCCGGCCCGCTGAAGCCGCCTTGGACACCGCGCAGGCCGTCCGTGGTCGCGACGGACAGCTCGGTGCCGGTCACCTGGTAGCCGGAGTTGCCGGTGATGCGCCGGCGCAGCCGGTCGACCGCCGCGCCGAGCGAGCCGTCGAAGGGCTGGACACTGATGAGATAGCGGACCGGGCCGACGCGGAAGAGGACGGTGCCGGACTCCTCGCCGGGCCGCGTGTCGGTGAGGTCGAGGCGCGCACCGGGCGGCGGGACGACGCTCACGCCACCTCCGATGTCGTACGGCCGGTCGGTCGGGACGGCCCGGTCGGCGGGGAGGGCGTGATTGAGCGCCGGCAGCCCGAAGGTCAGGCCGCCGAGCGTGGCCGCGACGCCACACGCACCGAGAAGGTTCGTCAGCTGACGCCGAGTAACCCTCCCCATGCCCATACGCTAACGGGCCGTGGCGGCTTCCTCACCGAGGCGGCACTTATGTCCGTTTACTCCGAATGTTCGATAAGGAACAACGGCGGCACCGCGGCGGTCAGCCAGACGCCGTTCTCGCTGCGGTGGAACACATGTCCCGCCGCGGCCATGGCGGCCGTGCCGACCCGGAGGATTACCACGTCCGTGGAGCGCCGGCGGCCGACGGCGGTCGCGGTCCGCAGGTCAGGAGACAGGTGTACGTGATGCCGGCTGCCCGGTCGCAGCCCGTCGCGCAGGATCGGGGCGAGGTTCGTCCGCGGGGTCCCGTGATAGAGCACGGGCGGCGGAGCCACCGGCGCCAGCCCGAGATCCACCTCGACACGGCGCGAGTGGCCCTGGTTCGCTCGGATGCGCTCGACCCCGTCGGGCCCGGTGGCGACGGCGAACCGCTGCTTGTCGTTGCCGGCGACCACGGCGTCGAGGGTGGCGCGGGAGATGTTCAGGGCGGCGAGCAGGTCGGCGACGGGCACCCAGCCCTGCGCGTCCAGGGACAGGCCGGCGCTCTCGGGGCGGTGCCGCAGCACCATCGAGATGCGGCGGCTGATGCGTACGTGGTCATTGGTCATTGCTTTGGTTTCTTTCGGTTTTCCGCTGCGGATCAGCACCGCTCCATGACCGCAACGTAGTAGGGGCGGTCCTGGAGGTCGACCGATTTGAGGCGCCAGGCGGTGCCCTCGAGCAGGCCTTCCAGCTCCGGCACCGAGCAGTTCAGATAGTCGAACCAGTCCGTGGCGAGCCGCCGATAGCGCAGCCGGAGCCGCAGCTGGCCGCCGAGCCGGCCCCGGTCGCGATTGCGCTGGTGATAGGCCACGTGCACCGGGTCGGTCGTACCGTAGGGGTCGGTGCCCTGGGCGACAATCCGCGCGCCGGGCTTCGCCAGCTGGGCGAGCGCCGCGAGGAACTTCGGCGCCTGCTCCGGGCCGCCGAGCAGGCCGAGATTGTTGCCGAGCAGCAGGAACGTGTCGTAACGGGTGGCGCCGCGCGTGAAGTCCTCCACCGTCGCGACGACGGTGTCGCGCAGACCCCGCTTGCGGGCGATCTCGATGGCCCCCGGCGAGACGTCGAGGCCGGTCACCGCCATGCTGCGGCGCTGGAGCTCGAGGGCCGTACGGCCGGCGCCGCAGCCGATGTCCAGCACCGCGCCGCGGCAGAGGCGCAACGCCCGGTGGTCGTGCGGCTGCCACTCGCCGGGATCGCCGAGATAGTGGTCGGCCGGAGCGCCGTTGATCAGCCCGTCGTCGCGCTCGATGATCTCGATCACCGGTCGCGGTACACGCCCGCCGGCCAGAGGGCGAGGACCGACACCCGTCCGAACGGCCCATGCATCTTTGATCAACTCGCCGAAAACATCGCCGGGCTCAGGTTCGTCCATTGTCACTACTCTTATGACATGGCGACGCTCGAGCAACTCGGCGCGGAGAAGTACGTCCTGGTGACGACCTATCGGAAGGACGGCCGTGCGGTGCCCACCCCGGTGTGGGTGGTGCCGGACGGGTCCGGCCTCGCCTTCTGGACCTTCAACTCGGCGGCCAAGCTCAAACGCATCCGCAACAACGGCCGCGTGACGCTGACCGCCTGCGACATGCGGGGCAACCCACGGGGAGACGCGCTGGAAGCCTCGGCTCGTGTCGGCGACGGCGCGGATCTGCGGCGGATCAAGGGCGCCTTGCGGCGGAAGTACGGGCTGGCGGGCTGGCTCACGCTGACCGGCAGCCGGCTGCGCCGGGGCGCGGACGGCACCTCGGCGGTGCTGGTGTCGTGATTTACTCTGAAGACGATCAAGGGGCGATCGCCTTCCCCGGCGCTCGCCCCTCGGATCGGTCCTCGGTCGACTGCGGTCCGTTCAGTCGCCCTGACGCTGCGCGGGGATCTGCCCCTGCAGCAGGGCGCGAACCTCCGACTCCCGGTAGCGACGGTGCCCGCCCAGCGTGCGAATTGCGCTGAGCTTGCCCGCCTTGGCCCACCGGGTGACGGTCTTCGGGTCGACACGGAACATCGACGCCACCTCGGCCGGCGTTAGTAGCGGCTCAGGATCGTGCGTACGCGATGCCATCGGTCACTCCTCCACAGGTACCTAAAGACATCGGCCGGGGTCCCGCCGGCCGGTGCGTCTCCCATGGTCCGGCTAGTCCCCGATGTCCGACATGGGCCGAACGGCCGATCGTCCCTAGATAGATGGTGGACACAAGAGCGATTTAAACCGATTTTCTACGCCAGAAAGTGTCTCGTTTGGACCGAAAATCACGCTTCGCGGACCGCTGATTACGAAGAGTATTCGCCTCAGCGACCTCTGTCGAGCCCCTTTTACCAGGTCACGGAGTTATTGACGGACGTCAGTTGCAGCGCTCGAGCAACTGGACCGCGCGCCACCGGGCGACGATCTTCTCGTACGCCTCCGTGGCCGCGTCCGCGTCGCCGCGGGACAGAGCCGACAGGCCGGCCGCCACCAGTCCGGGTGAATCGTCACCCTGCAGGTCGTCGTCACCGAGCAAGCCCGTCAGGCCGCCGTAGTCCAGCTCGACGACCGAGCGCGGGTGGAACTCCTCCAGCCACCGCGTGCCCTCCTCCACCGCCTCGGTGATCGGGGCGTCGCCCAGCGACTTGCGCAGCACCGACACCCCGCGGTGGGCGCGGCGGCGGGCCTTGGAGATCTCGGTGCGGTAGCGCAGCACGCGCCGGCCGTCGCCGAGGTCGATCTCGCGCTCCTCCAGGTCGACGAAGACGAACCACCGCAGCGGTACGCCCCACGTGGCCACCTGCTCGTGCACGCGCGGCACGCCCTGCTCGAGCACCTTCGCCCCGCTGCGCCAGTCGTCCACCACCGCCTTGGCCTGCCCGGCGAGGACCGGCGGCACGAAGGCGTCGGCCAGCACGGTGGGCACCCCGTCCCGGGCGTTCAGGGCCGCCTCGGCCACCCGGAGCCGCAGGTTCCACGGGCAGACCAGCAGCGTGTCGCCCCACTCCAGCGCGTACGCCTCGTCGGGCAGGTCGGGCAGCCGGGTCCAGCCGGCGCCGAGGGCCTCGAGGACGGCGGTGCGCTGTTTCACCGGGCCCTCCAGCGGGCCCAGCGCCCGGCCCTCGCGCACGTAGCGGCGCCAGAAAACCTGGCGCTCCCGGTCGAAGGCGGTCAGCGGCTCGTAAACACGCAGGTACGACGCGAACAAGGACGGCACGCCGCGATCCTTTCACGAAAACGGCCACGGTTGACTTCCCGCGCCCCTTCATTGCGACGGGCTTAGGCTCCTGGTGTCCGGCAGACCCCGCCGGCTTAGTCGTGGCCCGCCTCACGAGGGCGGCCCGTCCGACCATCAGGAGAGAGCAGTCATGGGCGTGTTCGTCAGCAGTGCCGGCCCGGACGCCACCGGGCACGAGCAGGTCGTCTTCTGTCAGGACCGGCACACCGGCCTGCGCGCGATCATCAGCATCTACTCGACCGCGCTGGGCCCCGCGCTGGGCGGCACCAGGTTCTACCCGTACGAGAGCGAGGAGGCCGCCGTCACGGACGCGCTCAATCTGTCGCGCGGGATGGCGTACAAGAACGCGCTGGCGGGGCTGGACCTGGGCGGCGGCAAGGCCGTGATCTGGGGCGACCCGGCGCTGGACAAGTCCGAGGCGCTGCTGCGGGCGTACGGGCGCTTCGTCGAGACCCTCCGCGGCCGCTACTACACCGCGTGCGACGTCGGGACCTACGTGCCGGACATGGACGTCATCGCGCGCGAGACCTCGTACGTGACCGGGCGCAGCGTCGAGCACGGGGGCGCGGGCGACTCGTCCGTGCTCACCGCGTGGGGCGTCTTCCAGGGCATGCGCGCCGCCGCCGAGCACACGTGGGGCAGCCCGACACTCGCCGGGCGCCGGGTCGGCATCGCCGGACTCGGCAAGGTCGGCAAGTACCTGGCGGGTCACCTGATCGAGGACGGCGCCGCGGTTGTCGCCACGGACGTGAGCGCGGCGGCGCTGGAGTGGGCGCGGACGACGTACCCGCAGATCGACCTCGTCGCGGACACCCAGGCGCTGATCACCAGCGACATCGACGTCTACGCCCCCTGCGCCCTCGGCGGCGCCCTCAACGACGACACCGTGCCCGCCCTGCGGGCGAAGGTCGTCACCGGCGGGGCGAACAACCAGCTCGCGCACCCCGGCATCGAGAAGATGCTGGAGGAGCGGGGCATCCTCTACACGCCGGACTACGTGGTCAACGCGGGCGGCGTGATCCAGGTGGCCGACGAGATCGAGGGCTTCAACTTCGAGCGGGCGAAGCTGCGGGCCACGAAGATCTTCGAGACGACCGGGAAGATCCTGCGGCTCGCGGCGGACGAGGGGGTGCCGCCGGCGGTGGCCGCGGACCGGCTCGCCGAGCGGCGGATGGCGGAGGTCGGGCGGCTGCGGAGCATCTACCTCGGCTGAGCCCGCCCGCACCGACCTGCACCGGCCTTTTACCCGTGCAGCCCGAGCCTGGCTGGTCGGAGCTTTACCGGTGCGGCCTGCGTCCGGGCTTTTCGGGGGCGGCCGTTTGGGGCTTTTGTACGCCGTCGTGCGTCAGGTCCGCGACATGGCGCGACGCGCGACGGTGGTACACGTAACCCGAGGTGCCGAAGGCGGCGTCGTCCATGTACCGTAAGACCCACGAGAGATGCCTGACGTCATCGGGGCCCGCCTTCGGGCTGCCCCGAATTCTGTGCGAGGGGGTCGAGCCATGGGGCGCGGCCGTGCTAAGGCCAAGCAGACGAAGGTGGCCCGGGAGTTGAAGTATCACTCCCCGAACACCGACCTCACCGCCTTGCAGCGCGAACTGGCGGGTGCCACGAAGCCCGATCATCGCTTCGACGACGACAACGACGAGTTTGTCGACGACGATGACGATGACGATGAGGGCGACGAGGACCGCTGGTCGCCACCGCCGAGGCGCTGACTCGTATCACCGACCTTGATCTCGCCGAGCACGCGGCTTCCCGCGTGCTCGCGTGTGTCGCGGTCGTTCCGTAGGTCCATGGTGCTCATGCGGGTTCCCCTCGTGGGCACCATGGTCTGCGCGTAGTCGATCCTCGGTCTCCACATCCGTCCGACGCCGGAATCCGGTCGCTGGCTGCGCTCACTCTCGCCGCCCAGCATCGCCGGGACGCCGGCGTCCGCGTGATGTCCTCAGACGCCGTGCTCCGGGCGCGCTCTCAGCGCCCTGGGCAGCGGTGCCTGCGTGCTGCGCCCACTGCTCCGGGCAACGACGTCCACGTGCCTTTTCGGCGGGCGCGGACGATCCGGTGGAGGGTGTGCGCGCGACGGGCAGCGGCGGATGCGGTGCTCCGAGCGAGGGACGGGTACGGGTGTGGGCGCTCGACCAGCCGGGTCGAGCGCTTCTTCCGCGTACCCGCTGCTTGCCGCCTTTGTTTGCTGCCCTTTGCTTGCTGCCTTTTGCTGGCGGGACGAGCATTCCCCGCCGGGCCGGCTCCCTCAGCGCGGGCGGTTGTTCCAGTTGTAGAAGGTCGGGATGTTCTCGAAGTGGTTCCAGGCGCAGACCGCGGACCCGTCCGCGGGCGTCTCGGCGCGCCGCCGCCGGGCCGCCTCCGCCTCCTCGAGCAGCTCGGCCAGGCCCGCACGCGTCTCGCGCACCCGGGCCGTCACCGGATCGGTCTCGCGCTCAGACGGCCGTGGGCTGGTGGTCTCGGGCATGGTCGAGCACTCCTTCGAGTAGACGGATCTTGCTGTTGCGGCAGTGGTCCGTCGTCGTCACGTCGAACCGCCCGTGCTCGAAGTAGCGGTTGGCCGCGTGCGCGCCCCCGCAGAAGCCGAAGTACGGGCACTGCTCCCGGCAGGCCTCCACCCCGTCGAGGAACTCGCCGATCCAAGGCGTCCCGGCGGCGTCCTGCAGGATCGCCGTCAGCGGGGTCGCCAGCACGTTACCGCTGCTGAAGTCGCCGTAGCGGGGATCGGAGAAGCCCGCCAGCTCCGGTGAGAGCAACACCACACTGCCGTCGTGGGCCACGGTCGGGATCGGGTCGAGGCGGCGGGGCAGCAGGTCGTCGGCCGTGTCGTCGAGGACCGCGGCGGCGTACCGGAGGGACCATTCGATCTCCCGCAGGTGGATGCGCGGGTCGCGCCGCCACGCCCCGACCAGCTCCGCCCAGAAGCCGGTGACGTCCCGCTCGGGATGCTGGTTGGCGCGGGTGTTGACGCCCTCGAGCTCCTCGACGTTGATGCCGAGCACATCGCACCCGAGCTCGAGGAAGTAGTCGTAGAGCTCGGTCGCCAGCCCCGGCTCCGGCCGGGGGACGACACACAGCGCCGAGTACGGGATGCCGTGCCGCCGCAACGCCGCCGCGCCCCGCAGGATCCGGTCGTAGGCCGGCTTCCCGCCCCGGGTCACGCGCTCGTGGTTCCGCGTCTCCGGCCCGTCCACGCTGACGCTCACGCGGATGTCCCGGGCGGTGAAGAACTCGCACCACGCGTCGTCGATCAGCGTGGCATTGGTCTGCACGTGATGCTCGACCTCGGGCCCGAAGGGCTCCAGCAGCGCCGCGAAGTGCTCCCGCCCGGCGGCCAGCGGCTCGCCACCGTGCCAGACGACCGAGAACCGCCCCGCGCGGGCCCACTCGTTCACGGGGCCGGCGACCGCGGCGGCGACCTCGACGCTCATCCGCCGGTCCACGCGCCGGAACGGCAGGTAACAGTAGGAGCAGTCGAGATTGCAGAGAGTGGTGGGCTGCATGACGACGTAGGTGGGGACTGTGGCTATACCGCGCATACCCGTCCAGCGCGTGCCCAAGGTCTCACCTCCCCGTGATCACCGGCTCCGGCCGTTCCGGAACCGCGCGCCCTCCCCCTCCATCCAAGAGTTCCGTGTCAAGACATCGACGCGTACGAATCATTGCACAGCCCGCCCGGCCCGGGCCGGGCGGCAAAAACGGGGCCCTTCCGGGCCCCGTCCAGCGCTGCCGTGCGGGTCAGCCGCGGGTGTACTGCCCGACCATCTGAACCTCCTGGCTGCCCTCGATGACCTCGCCGACCTGCCACGCCTCGACGCCGCGGCCGGTCAGGTAGGCCATCGCGCGGTCAGCGTCGTCGGCCGAGACGATGGCGAACATGCCCACGCCCATGTTGAACGTGGCCTCCATCTCCGTGTCGTCGATCCGGCCCTTGGCCTGGATGAGGTCGAAGATGGGCTGCGGGCGCCAGGTCGAGCGGTCCACCACGGCGTCGAGGTGCTCGGGCAGCACCCGGACCAGGTTGCCGGGGATGCCGCCGCCGGTGACGTGGCAGAAGGCGCGGGTGTCGGTCTCCTCGATCAGGCCGAGGCAGTCCTTCGCATAGATCTTGGTCGGCGTGAGCAGCTCCTCGCCGAGGGTGCGCTGCCCGCCGAAGTCGTCGACCACCGTGTCCAGCCGCATCCGGCCCGCGCCCAGCAGGACGTGACGGACCAGGGAGTAGCCGTTGGAGTGCAGGCCGGACGAGCGCATCGCGATGACCGCGTCGCCGAGCTCGACCTTGTGCGCGCCGAGGATCTCGCTCTCCTCGACCACACCGACGCCGGTGGCGGAGACGTCGTACTCGTCGGGGCGCATCACGCCGGGGTGCTCGGCCGTCTCGCCGCCCAGCAGCGCGCAGCCCGCGTAACGGCAGCCGTCCGCGATGCCGGCGCCGATCTCGGAGATGCGGTCGGGCACGACCTCGCCGGTCGCGATGTAGTCGAGCAGGAACAGCGGCTCGGCGCCACACGCGACCAGGTCGTCCACGACCATGGCGACCAGGTCGATGCCGATCGTGTCGTGGATGTTCATCTGCTGGGCGATGACGAGCTTGGTGCCCACGCCGTCGGTGGAGCTGGCGAGGATCGGGCTCTTGTACTTCGTCATGTCGAGCTTGAAGAGGCCCGCGAATCCGCCCAGATCGCCCATGACCTCGGGCCGGGTCGTCTTCTTGACCTTGGACTTCAGCAGCTCCACGGCCTGCTCACCGGCGTGGATCGAGACGCCCGCGTCCGCGTACGTCACCGTGCGCTTGCGGCCGGTGCGGCCCGCGCCCGCCGACCACGGGCGGTCGCCGCCGCCCTCGGCGCCGTTGGATCCGGCACTGTTGCGCTCGGACACGTGCGTCACGCTTCTCCCCTTAGCTGGTGCTGCCTCGGCTGGGCCGCTTGGTCTGACGTCAGGACGGCGCGGATCGTTCCGCCCCTCGACCCTAAGGCCGAATCCCGTCCGGCCCCAAGCCGGCGGCGGGCTGACCTCGGAGATCAGCCGCCGCCGGCCCGGAATCGGTACGACTTGACGACGCTGCGCCCATCGACCGGGCGCACGCTGTCACGGGTGATGCAGGGCGTCCACGCCGCCCGGGCTGCCCACCAGGGGCTGCGCGGTGCTCCGCTCGCCCTCCGCGTATTGCTCGTCCTCGTATTCCTGCTCGAGACCCGCCACCGCGGCGCTCGTGGCCGCGGCCCCGGCGGACGGCATGCTCGCCCGCTTGCCGACGCTCTCCAGCAGGTGCTTGCCGATGAGGTGGCCGGCCGGCAGCTCGATCGGGTATTGCCCGTCGAAGCACGCCATGCACAGCCGCGACTTGGGCTGCTCGGTGGAGAGGACCAGCTCCTCCAGCGAGATGTAGCCCAGGCTGTCGGCGCCGATCGAGCGCCGGATGCCGTCGATCTCGAGGCCGTTGGCGATCAGCTCGGCCCGGGTGGCGAAGTCGATGCCGTAGAAGCAGGGCCACTTGACCGGCGGCGACGAGATGCGCACGTGCACCTCGAGGGCGCCCGCCTCGCGCAGCATCCGGATCTGGGCCCGCTGGGTGTTGCCCCGCACGATCGAGTCGTCGACCACCACGATGCGCTTGCCCCGGACGACCTCGCGCAGCGGGTTGAGCTTGAGCCGGATGCCGAGCTGCCGGATCGTCTGCGACGGCTGGATGAAGGTGCGCCCGACGTAGGCGTTCTTCATGAAGCCCTCGCTGTAGGGGATGCCCGACTCCTCGGCGTAGCCGATCGCGGCCGGGATGCCCGACTGCGGGACGCCGATGACCAGGTCGGCCTCGACCGGGTGCTCGCGGGCCAGCCGCCGGCCGACCTCGACCCTGGCCGCGTACATGTTGCGGCCGGCGATCGTCGTGTCGGGGCGCGCCAGGTAGACGTACTCGAAAAGGCAGCCCTTGGGCTCGGGGGTCGCGAACCGGCTCGAGCGCAGGCCGTGCTCGTCGATCGCGAGGATCTCGCCCGGCTCGACCTCGCGGACGAAGCTGGCCCCGACGATGTCGAGGGCGGCGGTCTCGCTCGCCACGGCCCAGCCGCGCTCCATGCGCCCGAGCACGAGCGGCCGCACGCCCTGGGCGTCGCGGGCCGCGTACAAGGTGCCCTCGTCCATGAAGACGAAGCTGAACGCGCCCCGCAGGCGCGGCAGCACCTCCATGGCCGCGGCCTCGACCGACAGGTCGGGACGGCTCGCGAGCAGCGTGGTCACCATCGCGGTGTCGGAGGTGGCGTCGCCGATGTCCAGACCGCGATCGTTGATCTCCCGCACCAGCTCGGCGGTGTTGACCAGATTGCCGTTGTGGGCCAGGGCGATCGTCGTGCCGGCCGTCGTGGCGCGGATCGTGGGCTGGGCGTTTTCCCAGTTGGACCCGCCGGTCGTCGAATAGCGGGTGTGGCCGATCGCCAGGTGGCCGCGCAGGCTCGCCAGCGTCGGCTCGTCGAAGACCTGCGACACGAGGCCGAGATCCTTGTAGACCACCACGCCGGAGCCGTCACTGACTGCGATGCCCGCCGCTTCCTGGCCGCGGTGCTGCAGAGCGAAAAGCCCGAAGTATGTGAGTTTTGCGACCTCTTCCTCGGGCGCCCAGACACCGAAGACGCCGCAGGCATCCTGGGGTCCGCGGTCCTGGGGGTCGAGATCGTCGGTCAACCGGCCGTCGCCTCGGGGCACGCGCTTGCTCCCTCATGCTGATCTGCTGGGCTTGCTGGTCCGACCGCCAAGTGTACGCGGCCTCCGGCGCATCAGCCCTGGTGCACGGGGAGGTACGGGGTGAGATCAGTACGTATACCGCTGGCCCGGACCCGGCCCGAACTGACCGCATTTGCCCAGCTCAACCGGCCTGTGGCCACGAGCAGCCAGGTCATCGGATCCGTCTCCACGACGTTGGGCGGGGTGCCACGGGTGTGCCGGGGACCTTCGACACACTGAATAGCACCGAAAGGTGGAATACGGACCTCCACCGATCGGCCGGGCGCCCGTCGCGCGAGCTCCGCCAGCAGTGCTCGCACAGCGTCACGAAGCACCGGGCGCTCGGGCTCACCGCCCGCGTCGAGCGCGTCCAGCGCCTGCCGAACCGACTCGGATTTATTGTGCGGAGAAGACACGTCGGGACAATACGACCCGGCAATCGGCCACAACCCGGCGGGCCTGACTCGCGCGAAAGTCATCCGACAGGGCATAGTGGCCGACGGTGTGTACTCGCCGCGGGATCAACGGGCCTCCTCCGAGGCTCCGGGGACCCGCGCGAACCGGAAGGCGGTGGACGTGACAACGCACCTACGAGCCCGGGCTGTCCAGGCCGGTGCGTTCCTGGCGTTGGCAGGCGGACTGATCCTCGCAGCCCCCGTGGCCGCCCTGGCGAAGGACCCCCAGGTCGCGATCACCAACCTGGCGTCGGGAGACCTCCCCTCCGGTGGTTCGACCACCATGTCCTTCCAGGTCACCAACAGGAACGTGCTGGGCGAGGAGGGTTCCGAGGAGACCTCGGCGACCGTCGTCGTCAACGGCAACGGCCTCAACTGCAACGGCGACTGCAACTCGACCAAGACGATCGCGCCCGGCGCCAACCAGACCTATCAGGTCTCCTTGAAGGCGCCGACCGTCGAGGCCGGACAGACCAAGTCGTTCAACGTGCAGATCACGGCCACCATCGGCGGCGACGACGCGAGCACGAGCCGCACCATCACCGTGCGCGGCGCCGACAAGCCCAAGTCCGTCACCAAGGTCAGCGGCAAGGTCAAGGACCAGGACGGCAAGGCCGTCTCGGGCGCCGAGGTCGGCCTGCGCGACAGCAGCGGCAACGTGTTCAACACCTCCTCCGACGGCGACGGCTCCTACTCGTTCCGCTCGTCGGACAACAAGCCGATCGCCCCGGGCAACCTCGCCGTCGGCGCCGTCAAGTCCGGCTACGAGCAGACGCTGGTCAACGCGGACGGCGGCGCCAACCAGTCGGTCAACGTGCCGCTGGTGATCAAGCTGGTCGCGGCGCCCACCACGTCCAGCCCGTCCCCCTCCCCCTCGGTCAGCAGCTCCCCGACCGAGGAAGCGAGCGACGAGGCCACGGACGAGGCCACCGAGGAGGAGAGCCCCGCGGCCGCGGCGCCCGACACCGAGCAGACGTCCGGTGAGGACAGCGGCTCCGGCTCGACGCTCTTCCTCATCATGGGCGGCCTGCTCGTCGCGGCCGGCATCGGCGCGATCGTGCTGGTCCTCATGCGCCGCAAGAACCAGGGCGGCGACGACGAGCTCGGCAGCGGCACCCCCGGCGGCGGTCCCGTCCCGGCGGCCGCGGGCGGTTTCGCCGGCGCCG
Organism: Symbioplanes lichenis; assembly: GCF_030709675.1. GTDB lineage: Bacteria > Actinomycetota > Actinomycetes > Mycobacteriales > Micromonosporaceae > Actinoplanes > Actinoplanes lichenis. The sequence goes on along the minus strand of NZ_JAUZQD010000015.1, from coordinate 237,009 downwards.
ACCAGACCCGCATCTCCGCCCCGGTCGGCGGCGGCCGGGTCAGCGACGCGACGATGATCGCCCCGCGCTCCGGCGCACCGTCCATCGCGGACGCGCCCACGATGATCCACAAGCCGGCGCCGGCCGCGCTCGACGACGAGTTCCCGGACCCGTACGGTGCACCGCTGCCCCCGAACGGCGGGGCCTGGAACGCCGCCGGTGCGCCCGCTCCCGCGCAGAGCAACGGCTACGACGACGGCTACGACGGTTACGACGAGCACGCCGGCTACAGCGGCGCCCAGGAGCAGCCCCAGCAGCGTTACGACGAGGCCACCGGCATGTTCCGGCCCGGCGTCGACGACCGCGACGGCGGCTACGGCGGCAACCAGGGCTACGACGACGGCTACGGCCAGGACGACGGCGCCTATCAGGGCGGCGGTGCTTACGGCGGCGGCGGGAACGGCGGGGCTCAGGGCGGGGGCTACGGCTCCTGGGACGAGGCCGACGGGAACGCCTACGGGCCGCAGGGTGGCAACGGCGGCGGCACGTACGGGGGCGGCGGTCAGGGCGGCTCCTACGGCGGCGGCGACGGGGCCCAGGGCGGCGGCACCTACGGCGGGCAGCGCGGTGGGGGCACGTACGGCGGTGGTGGCACCTACGGCGGCGGGAACGGCGCGGCCGGCGGGGGCTACGACGGCGGGGCTCAGGGCGGTTACGAGCAGGGTGGCTACGGCGACGACGGCTACGACCAGGGCGGCTATGGCGGTCAGGGTGGCGGCGCCTACGGCGGCGGCGCTCAGGGTGGCGGCGGTCAGCGCGGCACCTACGGCGGTGGCGGCCAAGGCGGCACCTATGGCGGCAACGGTGGCGGTGGCGGGGCCGGGGGCGGCGGCACGTACGGCGGCGGTCAGGGCGGGGGCCCGGGCGGCGGAGCGTACGGCGGCGGCGCCTACGGTGGCGGTCAGGGCGGCGGTTCCTACGGGGGCGGCGGCTATGACGAGCAGGACGGCTACGACCAGCGGGGCGGCTACGGCGGCGACGAGGGCCGGCGCGCGGCTCCCCGCCAGCAGCCGCCGCAGGGCAGTCGCCCGGGTCAGCGCTGGGGCGACGAGTAGGAGTGGCTCGCGGCCGGGCTGATCGGCACTGCGCGACATGAATCACTTGAGGGCCGGCTTCGTCATCGCGACGGGGCCGGCTTTTTCATGGGCTCGTCCGGCCACGCCGCGGGGCATGACGACCAGGCGCACGTCGTGGGCGGAACGCGGATCACATTGTGAGCTGGACGCGGATCAGGTCGGGGCGTCGTCAGTGGACGGCCCGGGACGCTCGGGGCGCGGCGGAAAGCGGTCGTGAGCGGTGGCGGCCGGGGATTTGGGTCCGGCGCATGCGGTTGGAAGCGCCCACGCCGGCGAACTATGAGGCAGCCCTCGCCCTGTCCGTACGACCCGATCAGGAGGATCTGGTCGCGCCGGTCGTGAAGTCGCTGGCGGAGGCATATGTCTTCGCCGAGTACGCCTGGCCGCGCCTGATCTATGACGGGGATCGGCTCGTGGGCTTCCTGATGGCCTTTCTGGACATTCCGTGGCGGCCCGAGAGCGATCCGGACGACATGCGCTCCGGGCTGTGGCGACTCACCATCGCCGCCGGGGAGCAGGGCAGGGGGTACGGGCGCTACGCCGTCGAGGCCGTGTGCGCCAAGATCCGGGAGCGGGGTGGCAGCCGGGTCTACGTGACGTGGGAGCCGCGCGCCGGTGGACCCGAGGAGTTCTATCTCAAGCTCGGCTTCTCGATGACCGGTGAGCAGAGCGGCGGTCAGACCGTCGGCGTGCTCGACCTGGCCCACCGGCCGTGAACGACGAACGCCACGGCTGACCCGGTGAAGGGCCGGCCGTGGCGTCGTGCGGAACCGTTCGGGGCGGATCAGTCCTGGGTGGGCTTCTCCGCCTCGGTGGCCTTGTCACTCGGCGCCGGAGCCTGCGCCGGGCTGGAGTCGACCGGCCCGCCCGGGAGCGACGCCGCCGGCTCCGAGCCGCCGGCCGCACCCGAGCCACCAGCTGCGCCGGAGACACCAGCCGTGCCGGAGACACCAGCCGTGTTGGAGCCGCCGGACGCCGACGAGGCGATCTCCGACGCGCCGGCCGCCTGCGACGATCCGACCGCGTCCGACGAGGGAGCGCCCTGCGCCGAGGCAGCCTGCGACGCGCCGGCCGCTTCCGACGGGCCGGCGGCCGTGATCGGGGCGGAGGTGAAGCTCGGGTCCGCGGTGGCGGAGATGGCGGAGACCGAGGCCACCGTCGCCGACTCGGCGCCCAGCTCGGCCGGGCCGCCGAAGAGGCGGCGCATCGTGCCGGTGAAGGCGGTGCGCAGCTCGTCGAGGCCGATCGCGAACTGGCCCTCGATGTCGAGGACCTGCTCCTCGGTGGTCACGCCGAGCGCGGTGACCGGGACGCCGTGCTCCTCGGCGAGGGCCCGGAACGCCGTCTCGTGGCCGCGGGGCACGACGACGAGCGCGCGGCCCGCCGACTCGCTGAACAGCCAGACGAAGGGGGCGGTGCGGGCGTCACCGGGCAGCGTGACCTTGGCGCCCACGTTGCGGCGCAGGGCCGACTCGACGAGGACCTGGGAGAGACCGCCGTCGGAGAGGTCGTGCGCGGCCACGACGAACTCGCGCTCGGCCGCCTGGGCCAGGAGCTTGCCGAGGCGCTGCTCGGCGGCGAGGTCCACCTTGGGCGGCTTGCCCCCGAGGTGACCGTGGGTGACCCAGGCCCACTCGGAGCCGGAGAGCTCGTCCGTGGTGGTGCCGAGCACGAAGAGCAGGTCGCCCTCCGCGCCGGGCGGCGGCGGGAAGCCCATCGGCACCCGCTTGGCCACGTCGTCCAGGATGCCGAGCACGCCCACCACCGGGGTGGGGTGGATCGCCGCGGCGCCGGTCTGGTTGTAGAAGCTGACGTTGCCGCCGGTCACCGGGATGCCCAGCTCCTGGCAGCCGTCAGCGAGGCCGCGGACGGCCTCGGCGAACTGCCACATGACGGCCGGGTCCTCGGGCGAGCCGAAGTTGAGGCAGTCGGTGACGGCGACCGGCTCGGCGCCGGTGACGACGACGTTGCGGTAGGCCTCGGCCAGGGCCAGCTTCGCCCCCTCGTACGGGTCGAGGCGCGCGTAGCGACCGTTGCCGTCGACCGACAGCGCGACGCCCAGCCCGGTCTTCTCGTCGATGCGCAGGACACCGGCGTCCTCGGGCTGCGCCAGCACCGTGTTGCCCAGGACGTAGCGGTCGTACTGCTCGGTGACCCACGTCTTGTCGCAGAGGTTGGGCGAGGCGATCATCCGCAGGACGGTCTCGCGCAGCTCCTCCGGCGAGGCCGGGCGGGGCAGCGTCTCGGCCCGGTCGGCCTGCAGCAGGATCAGGTCGCCGGGCTCGCGGATCGGCCGGGCGTAGACCGGGCCGTCGTCGGCGAGCGAGCCCGGGGGCACGTCCACCACGACGTGGTCGTTCCAGCTGATCACCAGGCGGCCGGGCTCGCCCTCGGTCTCGCTCGGGGTGACCTCGCCGATCGCGGTGGCCCAGACGCCCCACTTCTCGGCGACGGCCAGCACCTCGTCGAGCTTGTCCGGGTTGACGATGAGGAGCATGCGCTCCTGCGACTCGCTGGCCAGGATCTCGGTCGGCGACATGGACGCCTCGCGCAGCGGCACCCGCTCCAGCCAGACCCGCATGCCGGTGCCGGCGGCGGCGGCCGTCTCGGTGAGCGCGCAGGTCAGGCCCGCGCCGCCGAGGTCCTGGATGCCGGCCACGAGCCCGGCGTCATAGAGCTCGAGGCAGCTCTCGATGAGCAGCTTCTCCATGAAGGGGTCGCCGACCTGCACCGACGGGCGGCGCTGCTCGGCCCCCTCGTCGAAGGTCGCCGAGGCCAGCACGGACACGCCGCCGATGCCGTCGCGGCCGGTGCGCGCACCGAGCAGCACGACGATGTTGCCGATGCCGGCGGCCTCCTTGTGCTGGAGGCGCTCGACCGGCAGCACGCCGATGCTCAGGGCGTTGACCAGCGGGTTGCCCTGGTAGGTCGGGTCGAAGACGATCTCGCCGCCGATGTTGGGCAGGCCCAGGCAGTTGCCGTAGCCACCGATGCCGGCGACGACGCCGGGCAGCACGCGCGCGGTGTCGGGGTGGTCCGCGGCACCGAAGCGCAGCGGGTCCATGACCGCGACCGGGCGGGCGCCCATGGCGAGGATGTCGCGCACGATGCCGCCGACGCCGGTCGCCGCGCCCTGGTAGGGCTCGACGTAGCTCGGGTGGTTGTGCGACTCGACCTTGAACGTGACGGCCAGGTCGTCGGAGATCTGGACCACGCCCGCGTTCTCCCCGATGCCGGCGAGCATGCGGGTGTTCTTCGGGGCCTTCTCACCGAACTGGCGCAGGTGCACCTTGCTCGACTTGTAGGAGCAGTGCTCGCTCCACATGATCGAGTACATCGCGAGCTCGGACGCGGTGGGACGGCGGCCGAGGATCTGGCGGATCCGGTCGTACTCGTCGTCCTTGAGCCCCAGCTCGGTGTGCGGCTGCAGCTCGTCCGGCGTCTTGGCGGCCTGCTCGACGGTGTCGATGTCGCCGGCCAGCACGTCGGTCGCGGCGAAGGCCGTGGCGGAAAGCTTGGCCTCCCCGGCGCCGGTCACGGTGTCGGGCTGGGTGGTCATCGAGTCGCTCCCCCTGTGAGCTGCCCGCCCGCGGCTCCGGCCAGGTGCCGCAGGGCTGAGGTGAAGAAGCCGAGGCCGTCGAGGGAGGGGCCGGTCAGCGCCTCCACCGCGTGCTCCGGGTGCGGCATGATGCCGACCACGTTGCCCGCCTCGTTGGTGATCGCGGCGATGTCGCGCTGCGAGCCGTTCGGGTTGCCGCGCGTGTACCACGCGACGATGCGGCCCTCGGCCTCGAGCGCGTCGAGCGTCTTGGTGTCGGCGACGAAGCAGCCCTCACCGTTCTTCACGGGGATGAGGATCTCCTCGCCCTCGGTGAAGTTGCTGGTCCAGGCGGTCTCCGTCGTGCCGATCCGCAGGTGCTGGTCGCGGTTGCGGAAGTGCAGGTGCTGGTTGCGGGTGAGGGCACCCGGCAGCAGGTGGGCCTCGCAGAGGACCTGGAAGCCGTTGCAGATGCCGAGCACCGGCAGGCCGCCGCGGGCGGCGTCGACGATCGTCTCCATCACCGGCGCGAACCGGGCGATGGCGCCGCACCGCAGCGCGTCGCCGTAGGAGAAGCCGCCGGGCAGGACCACCGCGTCGACGCCGTGCAGGTCGGCGTCGCCGTGCCAGAGCCGGACGGCCTCGCCCCCGGCGATCCGCACCGCACGGGCGGCGTCGCCGTCGTCGAGGGAACCGGGGAAGGTGACAACTCCGATGCGCATGGTCACGCGCTCACGGAGGCAGCGTCGCCGGCCTGCTCCTCCACCCGGATCGAGAAGTCCTCGATGACCGGGTTGGCGAGCAGCTTGTCGGCGATCTCGCGGGCGGTGGCGAGGTCGGGTTCACCGGCGAACTCGATCTCGATGCGGCGGCCGATGCGCACGGAGGAGACGTCGCTCACGCCGAGCCGGGGCAGCGCATTCGCCACTGCCTGGCCCTGCGGATCGAGGATCTCCGGCTTGAGCATGACGTCGACGACGACGCGAGCCACGGGCACTCCTGACTGTTGGCGCGCAGTTGGATGGCCCTCGAAGGGGCGAGCGTCAGAAGCCTACCTTGTGCGACCGCCGATCAACTTCTCGGCTGGTGTCGGCAGGCCGACCGAACGGCCACTGAGCAGGGCATCTCGACGGTGATCTCCACCACGGACGGGGACGGTCATCACACCGTGATAGGTACTGGATGACGTGTAGTCACACCGCCGGATCGGACCGTAGCGTGCCTCGACAAGAGTCGATGTCACCGAGCATCGATCCGTTCGGAAGGAGCCCGGCGTGCGCATCCGCACCGTCGTCGCCTCACTGGCCGCCGCCCTGACCGGCGCACTGGCCGTACCCTCCGCCGCACTCGCCGCGGACGACGGCCCTCAGAAGATCATCGGCGGGTCCACCGTCGCGTCGGCCCCGTGGGCGGCCGCCGTCTTCAGCAACGGCAGCTTCACCTGCTCCGGCACGATCATCTCGGCCAACTACGTGCTCACCGCGCGGCACTGCATCAGCGGCACGATGTCGGTCCGGATCGGCAGCGTCAACCGCACCTCGGGCGGGGTGACCCGTACCGTGTCGTCGACCGTCACCCAGAACGACCTGGCGCTGATGCGGCTGAGCAGCTCGGTCTCGACGACCTACATGCCGCTGTCGAGCTCCTACCCGCCGGTCGGCTCGACCAACTCGATCTACGGCTGGGGCATGACCTGCTACAGCGGCTGCGACGCCAGCACCGTGCTGAAGACGGCGACGGTCCAGGTCACCTCGACCAACCAGACGGACGCCTACGGAGGCCGCGCGATCGGCAGCACCCGGATCAACGGCAACGCGTGGCGCGGCGACTCCGGCGGCCCGCAGGTCTACAACGGCGCCCAGGTCGGCGTCGCCTCCACGGCGAATGGCACGACCGCGCAGTACTACGGCAGCGTCGCCTACAACCGCAGCTGGATCACGAGCGTCGCCGGCGTCTGACGTCGCGGCGAGAAGGGGCCGGCCCATTCCCCCAGGGGCCGGCCCTTTTTCACAGGATGGGGGCCGGCGAGTAGGAAGCGGCGGCCGGATCCGCCGCGACGATGGCAGCGATCCGGGCGACAACCGCCTCCACCTGCGCCGGAGCCGCACCGACGAAGGCGGCACGGTCGGCGACCAGGGTGTCGATCTCGGCGCGCGACAGCCCGAGACGCTCGTCACCGGCGAGCCGGTCGAAGAGGTCGTTCTCGGCGAGGCCCTTCTCGCGCATGGCGAGGGCCACCGCGACGGCGTGCTCCTTGATGGCCTCGTGGGCCACCTCGCGCCCGACGCCCTTGCGGGCCGCGGCGACCAGGATCTTCGTGGTGGTGAGGAACGGCAGGAAGCGGTCGAGCTCCCGGGCGATCACCGCCGGGTACGCCCCGAACTCGTCGAGCACCGTCAGGAACGTCTGGAACAGCCCGTCCGTCGCGAAGAACGCGTCGGGCAACGCCACCCGGCGAACCACCGAGCACGAGACGTCGCCCTCGTTCCACTGGTCGCCGGCCAGCTCACCGACCATCGACAGGTAGCCGCGCACGATCACCGCGAGACCGTTGACGCGCTCGGACGAGCGGGTGTTCATCTTGTGGGGCATGGCCGACGAGCCGACCTGGCCCGGCTTGAAGCCCTCGGTCACCAGCTCCTGGCCGACCATCAGCCGGATCGTGGTGGCCAGCGACGACGGGGCCGCGACGACCTGCGCCAGCGCGGAGACCACGTCGAAGTCGAGCGACCGCGGGTAGACCTGGCCCACGCTGGTCAGCACCCGCTCGAAGCCCAGGTGCTCGGCGACCTTGCGCTCCAGCTCGGCCACCTTGGCGGCGTCGCCGTCGAAGAGGTCCAGCTGGTCGGCGGACGTACCCACCGGGCCCTTGATGCCCCGCAGGGGATAGCGGTCGATCAGGTCGGACAGCCGCTCGTACGCGATGAGCAGCTCTTCCGCCGCGCTGGCGAAGCGCTTCCCGAGCGTCGTGGCCTGCGCCGCGACGTTGTGCGAGCGACCGGTCATGACGAGATCGCTGTGCGTCACGGCCAGCTCGGCCAGCCGGGCGAGGGCGGCGACGATCCGGCCGCGGATCAGCTCGAGCGACGCACGAACCTGCAGCTGCTCGACATTCTCGGTGAGGTCCCGGGAGGTCATTCCCTTGTGGATGTGCTCGTGGCCGGCGAGCGCGCTGAACTCCTCGATCCGCGCCTTGACGTCGTGCCGGGTGACGCGCTCACGCTCCGCGATGCTCGCCAGGTCGACGTCGTCGACGACCCGCTCGTAGGCCTCGACGACCCCGTCGGGCAGCGCGACGCCGAGGTCACGCTGGGCGCGCAGGACCGCCAGCCAGAGCCGGCGCTCCATCCGGATCTTCTCCTCCGGCGACCAGAGGGCCACGAGGTCGGCGGAGGCATAGCGGCTGGCGAGGACGTTCGGGATGCTCACGCCGTCAATTCTTTCACGGGCACGATCTCGTGCCGGAGGGTACGCACATCGCGGCTGGTCACCATGCCGAGCACCGCGAGCCCCACGAGCACCGCCGCCCCGACCAGCGTCGCCTCCACACCCACGGCCTCCGCCACGGGTCCCGCCACGACCTGCCCGAGCGGGATCGCGAGAAAGGACCCCACCATGTCGTACGAGTAGACGCGCGCGAGTTTCCCGGCCGGCACATGTTCCTGCATCGTCGTCTCCCACGCGACGCTGAACTGCTCGATCATGAGCCCCGCGACGAACATGGCGACCAGCAGCGGCACGATGTGCGGCACCACTCCCAGGGTCAGCAGCGGCAGGGCGATGAACGCCGTGCTGACCGCTCCGAAGAACAACAGTCGCCGGACCCGCAGCCGCATGGCGACGATCGCCCCGAGCGCCATGCCCAGCGTTTCCGCGCCGAGCACCACGCCCCACAGCCGGCGTCCGATCGTGTCGTCCGCAACCACCGGGCCGAGGACATTGATCCCGCCACTCAGGCACGCGTTGATCACCATGAAGGCGAGGACAACCACCCACAGCCAGGTACGGGACCGGAACTCCGTCCAGCCCTCCCGCAACTCGGTGACGATGCTGGTCCGCTCCTCGACCGCGGTCGCCACGGCGGCCGGGCGCAGACGGGCGAAGAGCAGCGCCGCCACCAGGAAGCACACGGCGTCGACGGCGATGCCCCAGCCGGCGCCGGTCGCTGCCACGAGGACCCCGCCCAGGGGTGCGCCGAGAATCGCAGCCCCGTTGAAGAACAACCGGGTGAGGGCGTTGGCCTGCTGGCGGACCTCGGCCGGAACGAGCTGAGGCAGGATCGCCGACGAGGCCGGTAGCGCGAGGGCGCTGACCATCCCGTTCACGGCACCCAGCGCCAGCAGCAGCGGGATGGTGGCCGTACCGGAAAGAATTAAGAGCGCCACCGCGCCCTGGGTGACCGCCGCCGCGAGGCTGGACCCGACCATCAGCAGATAGCGCGGCAGCCGGTCGGCGAGTGTTCCGCCGAAGAGCAGGAACAGCACGTTGACGAGCACGCGCGCGCCGACGACGAGCCCGAGATCGCTCGCCGAACCCGTGAGATCCAGCACGGCGAAGGCGAGAGCGACGGGCGCGACGGCGTTGCCGAGGGCGTTGACCGTACGGCCGGCGAGCAGGAAGCGGTAGGGCGCATGCCGCAGAGGCGCCAGCACGCTCACTTGTCCTCCATCCGGAACATGGCGATCGTGGTGCTCGTGCGGATGGCCCCCGGTGTCCGCGGGGCCTGTGCCGCCGCGTGCAAGGCCCGGCTGGCCTCGGTGATCTTGTCGCGCACGTCCTGGTACGCCTCCGGAGTGACCCACAGCTCCGCATCGGTCACCGTGCTGCCGACAGTCAGATCCGCCTCGGACGTCCGCCGGATCAGCTCGTTGGCGAACGCGATCAGCAGCGCGCGCTGGGCCTCGGCACCCGCGGCATCCAGTGGCCGGGGCTTGTCCGTGCCGCGGTCCCGCTCGCCCTGGTAGCGGTAGCGCTTTGCCACGCCGCCCCGGATCCGCTCCTCGCCGTCGGGGACGATCAGGCCTCCGTGCAGCAGGTTCCGCAGGTGATAGCTGGCGTTGGCGTGCGTGAGTCCGAGCTCGCGCGCCACCTCGGCGGCGGTCATCGAGCTGCCGGTGAGCAGGGACAGGATCTGGAGGCGTACGGGATGGGCCATCGCCCGCAGCGCCGCCTGCCGCTTGGCGTCCTCGTCTCCCAAAGACATGTTGGGGAGTCTACCTCACTGTCCAACGGTCGTTGGGGGGTTGAGAGACTGCGGTTCCCAGTGGCGGTCGCTAGGGTTACTCGTGAGTAGGACTGGCGCTCAACCCGGAAGGTCACCGATGACTGATTTCAGCCCCGAGACGCTCGCCCAGATCGGCCCGAAGGAGTTCACCCAGCTGGTGAAGTCGACGCCGGACTCGAAGATCACCGAGATCATGGGCGCCGAGGGCCGCGGCAAGATCCTCGACGAGGTCTTCAGCCGGATGCCCACGCTCTTCCGCGCCGACCGCGCCGGCGCGACCCAGGCCGTCATCCACTGGAACATCACGGGCGGCCCGGGCGGCACCACCGACACCTACGAGACCGTCATCGAGAACGGCGCCTGCACCGTCACCAACCAGCCGGCCCGCGAGCCCAAGCTGGCCATGACCATGGACCCGCTGACCTTCCTCAAGGTCGTCTCGGGCGACGGCAACCCGATGATGATGTTCATGACCGGCAAGATCAAGGCGAAGGGCGACCTGGGGCTGGCCGCCTCGGTCGCCAAGCTCTTCGACATCCCGAAGGGCTGACCCGCGTTTTCTTGACGCCGCCGGCCCGGACCCCTCGCGGATCCGGGCCGGTTCGCGTGTCAGGCCGCGACGAGCTCCACCGCTTCCGCCGTCGGAGCCGGAACCACCGCGCCGGACTCCCGCAGCCCCGCGAGGTGGAATGCGATGGCCTCACGGCAGCCGGTCAGATGGTGATGCGGCCCTCGACGGCGGCGAGGGCGATGTCGGTGCGGTGGTGAGAGCCCTCCAGCTTGATGCTGTCGACCAGGGCGTAGGCCGCCGAGCGCGCCGCTGCGAGGTCGGCGCCCGTGGCTGTGGCGCTCAGGACGCGGCCGCCCGCGGAGACCAGGGTGCCGTCGGCGGTGCGGGCGGTGCCGGCGTGGATGACGCCGGGCTGCTCGCCGCCCTCGATCGGGTCGCCCGTGCGAGGGGTGCCGGGGTAGTTGTGGCTGGCGATCACCACGGTCACCGCCGAGCCGTCGCGCCAGGTCAGGGGCGGGAAGTCGGCGAGCGTGCCGGCGGCAGCGGCGTGGAGGAGCTTGGCCAGGGGCGTCTCGAGGAGGGCCAGGACGACCTGGGTCTCGGGGTCGCCGAAGCGGGCGTTGAACTCGATGACCTTGGGGCCGGCCGGGGTCAGGGCAAGGCCGACATAAAGCAGCCCCGCGAACGGGACGCCGCGCTTGCGCATCTCGGCCAGGGTTGGCTCGACCGTCTCGGCCAGGACGCGGTCGACCAGGTCGGCGGGCGCCCAGGGCAGCGGCGCGTAAGCACCCATGCCGCCGGTGTTGGGTCCGGCGTCGCCGTCGCCGACGCGCTTGAAGTCTTGGGCCGGCATGAGGGGGACGGCCGTGGTGCCGTCGGTGACCACGAAGAGCGACACCTCGGGGCCGGAGAGGAACTCCTCGATCACGACCTGGCCGCACTCGGAGGCGTGCTGGGCGGCGACGGTCAGCGAGTCGGTGACCACGACGCCCTTGCCCGCGGCGAGGCCGTCGTTTTTCACCACATAGGGCGCGCCGAACTCGGTCAGCGCCGCGGTGACCTCCTCGGCCGTCGAGCACGCGTGGGCCCGGGCGGTGGGCACGCCGGCCGCGGTCATCACCTCTTTGGCGAAGGCCTTCGAGCCCTCGAGCTGCGCGGCGGCGGCGCTCGGGCCGAAGCAGGCGACACCCTTCGCGCGTACGGCATCGGCGACGCCCGCCACGAGCGGGGCCTCCGGGCCGATCACCACGAGGTCGGCCGCCAGCTCGACCGCCAGCGCGGCCACCGCCGCGGGATCGGTGGCCTGGACGTCGCGCAGCTCGGCGACCGCCGCGATGCCCGGGTTGCCGGGGGCGGCGAAGAGCTGCTCCACCGAGGGGTCTGCGGCCAGGCCGACTGCGAGGGCGTGCTCACGCCCGCCGGATCCGATGAGAAGTACGCGCACCCGGCGATCCTACGGGCCGCCGCTGGAACGACCGAACTTGTCCACATTGCACCCGGCGCAATCACGTGATCACAGCCTGTGGATAACTCGGCGACCCTGTGGATAACGGGTCCGACCTGTGGACAACCGTCCGGCGTTGAGCTGCGGAGTCGCGTAAACTTCGGCAGTACCCGGACCTCTCCGCGTACGCCGTGTGTCAACGGAAGGCGTCAGTCAAAGTGCCGGTGATCGTGTTGGTCGGCGCCCAGTGGGGCGACGAGGGCAAGGGCAAGGCCACGGACCTGCTGGGCGACCGGCTGGACTACGTGGTGAAGTTCAACGGTGGCAACAACGCGGGCCACACCGTCGTGATCAAGGGCGAGAAGTACGCCCTCCACCTCCTCCCGAGCGGCATCCTCACCCCGGGTGTCACCCCGGTCATCGGCAACGGCGTCGTGGTCGACCTGGCCGTCCTCTTCGAGGAGATCGACGGGCTCGAGGCCCGCGGCATCGACACCTCCCGCCTGCGCATCAGCGCCAACGCCCACGTCATCGCGTCGTACAACCGCTCGCTCGACAAGGTGAACGAGCGCTTCCTCGGCGCCCGCCGGATCGGCACCACCGGCCGCGGCATCGGCCCGACCTACGCCGACAAGATGAACCGCATGGGCGTCCGCGTCCAGGACCTCTTCGACGAGTCGATCCTCCGGCAGAAGGTCGAGGCGGCCCTGTCGTTCAAGAACCAGGTCCTGTCGAAGATCTACAACCGCAGCGCCATCAAGCCGGAGGAGGTCATCAAGGACCTTCTCTCGTACGCGGAGCGGCTGCGACCCATGGTCGCCGACACCGCGCTCGAGCTGTCCCAGGCGCTCGACGAGGGCAAGGTGGTGCTCTGCGAGGCCGGGCAAGCGACGCTGCTCGACGTCGACCACGGCACCTACCCGTTCGTGACCAGCTCCAACGCGACCGCCGGCGGCGCCTGCACCGGCTCGGGCATCCCGCCGACCCGGGTCGACCGGGTCGTGGCCGTGCTCAAGGCCTTCACCAGCCGCGTCGGCGAGGGCCCCTTCCCGACCGAGCTGCACGACGAGGTCGGCGACCACCTCCGCGAGGTCGGCCACGAGTACGGCACCACCACCGGCCGCCCCCGCCGGATCGGCTGGCTCGACCTGGTCATGGGCCGCTACGCCCAGCGGATCAACGGCGTCACCGACTTCGTGCTGACCAAGCTGGACAACTACGACGGCATGGACGAGATCAAGGTCTGCGTCGCGTACGAGGTCAATGGCGTCCGTCACGACGAGATGCCGGTGAGCCAGAGCGACTTCCACCACGCCGTGCCGGTCTACGAGACGCTGCCGGGCTGGAAGACGAGCATCAGCGAGTGCCGCAACTTCGACGAGCTGCCCGACAATGCCCAGCGCTTCGTCGAGTTCGTCGAGAGCCGCGTCGGCGCCCGCATCTCGATCGTCGGCGTCGGCCCCGGCCGGGAAGAGGTCATCGAGCGCCACTCGGTGCTGAGCGAGGCCTGACATGTACGACGTCATCCTGCTGAGCCTCGCGGAGAACGGCTCGGACGCCGGCGGCTGCGGGGGTGCTTGCGGCGCGTGCGGCGTCACGGACAATTCGGGCGCCCCGGCGGGCGCTGCGACCGGCCACTCGGGCGGCTCGGGCGGTAACGCGGCGGACAATTCGGGCGGCGTTGCGGGTTCGGTGAACGGTTCGGGCGGTGCGGGCCGTGTGGACGGCATGGGAAGCGCGAGCGGGTGTGGGCACGATCACGGCGAGGGTGGCTGTGGATCGTGCGCCGCGCCGCGGGTGCCTGTGCTCAAGTGCGCCGAGGCGCTCACCGAGGCCGGGGCGCGGGTCGAGACCGTGGTCGCCGGGTCGGACGCCGAGATCGACGCGGTGATCGCGCGGCTCGACGCTGCGCCGCGTACCGACGGATTGTCCTGGCCCGACGCGGACAGCAAGGTGCGCCTCGTGGTCGCCACCGCGACAGACGGGCAGCTCCGGGCCGTGATGCGGCGACTCGTCCGGCGCTATGCGCCGCCGCCGAGCAAGCGTCCCGCCGACCTGGCCGACAACCGCACGGTGCCGGACCTGCCGCCGATCGGCATCCTGCCGCTCGATCCGGGCAACAAGGGAGACCTTGCCGCGCAGCTGGGCCTGCCTCGCGAGCCCGCCGCGGTGGCCGCCGCGGTTCTGAAGGGCAGCGTGCGGCGGCTCGACCTGCTGCGCAACGACGGCGGATCGGTCACTGTGGACGGCGCCCTGGTCGGCGGAGTCGACGACGCCGGCCGCGCGGTGCCGTGGCGCGGCCGGATCGAGGTCGACGACGCGGTCCTCTCCGACGGCACAGACGGCATCGTCGCGTGTGCGATCGGTAACGCCGGGGCTTACGCGGAGTTCGACGGGCTGCGCCTGCTCGCCGACGGCGACCCCACCGACGGCCGGGTCGAGGTCGCGGTCGCGGTGCCGAAAGTGGTCAAGCAGCGCTTCAAGAAGCCGACGGTACGCGTCGAGGTGCGCCGCGCCCGGGGCCGAGCCGTCTCGGTGCTCCCCCGCGACGGCGAGCTGCAGTTCCTCGACGACGGCGTCGCGGGCACCATGGCCCGCAAGCGCTCGTGGTGGACCGAGCCCGGGGCCTGGGCAGTGTACGAGGCATGACCGTTTGTGCGAGTCTGAAGAGATAGCACGCAGGTACGACTGAGCTTGACGGGGAGGATCCATCCGTGGAGGACGAGCACGCCGACCGCGTCTACGTCCCGGGCACGAACGGCACGACACCCGACCGGGACGTCGAGCCCTTCTGGCCGCCGGAGGAGCTGGACAACACGCCGGCACCCGGGGGCCGGCCGGCGCCGCACACCCCCGCCCCGGCGTACCCGCCCCCGGCCCAGCCCGCACCCGCCGGCGGCGTTTACCGCCCGGGTGAGCGCGGGTCGCAGCAGCCCGGCCCGTCCTCTCCCTATGGCAACTTCCCCAACGGTGGCCCCGCTGGTAACGGCAACGGTGGCGGGCCGGCGGTGCACGGCAACGGCCCGATCCCGACGCCCGGTCCGGCGGGTGGCCCGATCCCGACGTCCGGCCCGGCCGGCACCGCTTATGGAAGCGGCCCGGGGAGTGGCACCTACGGAAGCAGCGGCGTTTCTGGCGCCGGCGTTCCGGGACACAATGTGCCACCGGCTCCCGACGGCACCGGCCGGCCCTGGTCGCAGGGCGGCGCCTCGCCTTCCGGCCAGGTCAGCCCGGCCCCGCTGCCGGAGAGCCACCCGACGCCGCCCGCCAGCCTGTTCCGGGGTCCGGGCACGCCTTCCGGCCCCAGCGTGAGCGGGACCAACGGGCGCGCGCCCCAGCCGACTTCCGGGGCGCCGGGCCGGCCGACCTCGGGTGCCCCCACCCAGCCGACCACGGGCGCGGGCGCCCAGCCGACCACGGGCGCGGCCGCGCGGCCGGCCACGGGCACGGGCGCCCAGCCGACCACGGGCGCGGCCGCGCGGCCGGCCACGAGCACGGGCGCCCAGCCGACGACCGGCTCGCAGCCGGCGTCGAGTGCTGCGGCTCCGGCTTCGGCGGCGCCTGCGGGAAGCTCCGCGACTCCGGCTTCCGGGGTGCCGGCCGGCACTTCCGCGGCTCCGATCTCTGCGGCTCCTGCTTCCGGGGCACCTGCGGCGGCGAACGACGCCCAGAGTGATGCGACCGGGAAGGCGCCTGCCAGCGGTTCTGTGGCGCTCAGGCCGGCCGGCGGATCGGTGTCGCTGGGGGCACCGGGCGCGGATTCGCCCTGGTCCCAGCCGCCGCAGCGTCCCTCGACCGGTCAGGCCACTCCAGGAGCACCGGCGAAGCCCGCAGCCGGACAAGCCGCGCCGGGGCAAGCCACGCCGGGGACACCGGCGAAGCCCGCTGCGGGACAAGCCACTCCGGGAGCACCGGGGAAGCCAGCGGCGGGGCAAGCCACTCCGGCTGCGCCGGGGAAGCCGGGTTCCACGCAGCAGGGGCCCGGGCCGAATGTTCCGGCGGCGCCCGGTCCGTATGGCGCCGGCGCGCCCGGGGGCACCACGCCCCACGGGTCCGCGACGGTTCCGCCCGGGGCGCAGGCTCCGGCCTCGCAGTCTCCGACACCGCCGCCCTCGGCAGCGCAGCCCGGCCCAGCGACTCCCGCCCAGGCGCAGGCGCAACCGCAGCCGGGCCACGCCCGACCGGGACAGCCGCAGCCGGGCCACGCCCAACCGGGGCAGCCGCAGCCGGGTCACGCTCAGCCGGGACAGCCGCAGCCGGGCCACGCTCAGCCGGGACAGCCGTACGGTCAGCCGCAGCCGGGGCAGCCCTGGGGCCAGCCCGGATACCCCGCACAGCCCGGCTACCCGGGCCAGCCGGACCAGAGCGGACAGGTGGGCTACCCCGGGCAGCCGGACCAGGGCGGTCAGGCGGCCTATCCGGTGGACGCCTACGGCCAGCCGCGGCAGCAGTGGCAGGCCGGGCAGCCGATCCCCGGGCCGTACCCGCCGGTCATGGACCCGAACGCTGTGGACCCGCGGGCGGCCGCGGCCGGGGCTCAGCAGCTTCCGCAGGTTGACCCGGAGGCCGACCCCTACCAGCAGCTGCCGTGGGTTTCGGACGGCACTCCGACCGCGGAGGAGTTCGCGCGGCGGCGGCTGGCCAAGCCGGCCGAGCCGACGGCGACGATGGGGCCCCGGGCGCTGCTGCGGAAGGGGACCGGCGGCCTGGTGCGCATGGCGCCCGGCAAGCGGGAGCAGGAGTACAAGCGGGACGTCGAGATGGTGCGGCGGAACTTCGGCGGGCTGCGGCAGGTGACCGTGGTCAACCCGAAGGGCGGGGCCGGGAAGACCGTGGCGGTGCTGCTGCTCGCGATGACGTTCGGGCAGAAGCGCGGCGGCTACGTGCTGGCCTGGGACAACAACGAGACGCAGGGCACGCTCGGCATGCGGGCGCAGCAGGACTTCCACGCGCGGACCGTGCGGGACATGATGCGGGACCTGCATCTCTTCCGCGGGTCGCACGGGCGGGTCGGTGACCTGTCGCAGTACGTGCGGGCGCAGGGCGAGGGCATGTTCGACGTGCTGGCGTCGGACGAGTCGGCGACGGCGGGCGAGATGCTGACCGCCGGGGCCTTCGCGGAGATCCGGGAGATCGTCAGCCGGTTCTACAAGTTGATCTTCGTGGACACCGGCAACAACGTGCGCGCCCAGAACTGGCAGGCCGCGATGGATGCGACCGATCAGCTGGTGATCACGATGTCGGCTCGTAACGACTCGGCCGAGACCGCGGCGCGGATGCTCGACCACCTGGAGCAGAGCGGCCGGCAGCGGCTGGTGCGGCAGGCGATCAGCGTGGTCACGATGCCGCCGACCCGCAAGGACATCGACCTGCCGGCGATCCAGCGGCACTTCGCGGCGCGGACGCGGGCGGTGCTGCTGGCGCCCTACGAGAAGCTGATCGACTCCGGCGAGCCGCTGCGTTACGGGCACCTCTCCAACGGCACCCGCGACAGCTGGCTCAAGATCGCGGCAGCGGTGGCCGAGGGCCTGTAACTACGGCCGGCACGACAAAGCGAGAAACGCGGCGAGGCCCGCCGGAGATCCGAGGGGCCTCGCCGAAGCCGGCAGCCGTCGATCAGGAAAGCGCGTCCGCCGCCACCGGGTCGCTGTCCCGCAGGAACTGCGCGCACCGCGCCGCCTCGTCCGCCTCGCCGATCTCGGCGGCCGCCAGGGACAGCGCGTGCAGCGCCCGCAGGAAGCCGCGGTTCGGCTCGTGCGCCCACGGCACCGGCCCGTGGCCCTTCCAGCCGTTGCGGCGCAGGGCGTCCAGGCCGCGGTGGTAGCCAGTCCGGGCGTACGCGTAAGCGGTCACCGGCTGCTGCGCGGCCAGCGCGCTCTCGGCCAGGGCGGCCCATCCCCCGCTGAACGCCGGGAACTTCGCCGCCACCTCCTTGTAGGCGTCGTCGCTGCCGGTCTGCGCGGCCGTGGCCAGGGCAGCCTCGGCGGCCTCGTCCGCGGGGATCCGCGTGGCCGGGGGCTCGGGAAGGAGATTCTGCATGCCACCATTCAACCCGGTCCCGCCGCTGGATCATCCCGAGCCGTGCCGAGAGCGTGCGGCCGGGACAGCGATGGCTACCCTACGACCATGTTCGGCGATCCTCACCAGCCCTTCGACGCGACCGAGTTCGAGATCGAGTCGCGGGCCGAGTTCGACACGCACCTGGCGAAGCGGTCGCTGGCCGGCCTGATCGTGCTCGGCCTGCGCCTGGACCGGGAGCCGCCGGACCTGTCGGCGGTCGACGTCACGGGCACCCTCTTCGTGGGCTGCGAGCTGCCGTCGGCCGAGGCGGAGCTCGACGTGATCCGGCGCGGGGCGCACGTGATCCCGCCCTTCGACGAGCGTCCCTTCCCGACCCATCCGGCACTGCTCTACACGCCCGAGGATCTGGCGGCCGGGTTCGCCGAGCACGGCTTCGCCGGCATGTACGACACGCTGGTCTACCAGCACTTCCTCGACCACGGCGGCGCGGCGCCGGATCTTCGCGAGGCGATCGCGCAGCGGCTGCACGACGCGGGCATCGACAACGCGCTGGGCAAGGCCCTGGCCGCGTGGTTCGAGGCGCACGGGCCCCGCGGCGCGGTGGGAATCATGGGCGGGCACGCCGAGCCGCGCGGCTCCGACGCGTACCGGATGGCGGCCGAGCTGGCGCACCGCCTGGCCGGCGCCGGGCGGCTGATCGTGACCGGCGGCGGGCCCGGGGTCATGGAGGCCGCGAACCTGGGGGCCTATTTCGCCACGCGCTCGGCCGCGGAGCTGACGAAGGCGATCGACCTGCTCGCCCCCGCGCCCGACTTCCGCGATCACGATCCCTTCACGGCCGCGGCCCTGGCGGTCCGCGAGCTTTTCCCTGCACCAGCGGATCTGGAGCACGGCGGTCTGGCCCTCCCCACCTGGCTGTACGGCCACGAGCCCGCCAACCTCTTCGCCGGCCAGATCGGCAAGTACTTCTCCAACGCCGTCCGGGAGGACTCGATCCTGCGCCTGGCCCGGGGCGGCATCGTCTTCGCGCCCGGCTGGGCCGGCACCGTGCAGGAGGTGTTCCAGGCGGCGACCAAGACGTTCTATCGCACCGACGGCCCGTCGGGCGCCTTCGTCTTCCTGGGCCGCGCCCACTGGGCCGGGCTCCCGGTCGAAGCGCTGCTCAGGCCGCTGCTCGCCCGCTCCCCGCACGGCGACCAGTCACACCTGCTCGTGGTGACCGACGACCTCGACGAGGCGATGGCCGCCCTGGAAGCACCGGCGGCCTGAGCGAGCGTCAGGCGACGCGGACGCGGCGCCAGTTGTTGACCGGGAGGTCCCACTCAGGGACGTCGGTCAGGCCGTTCTCGTCCATGGCGTTGTAGACGGCCAGGCGCGCGCCCTCGAAGAGGAACTCGACCGCGTGCAGGACCCGGGGGCGCCACTCGGCCACCGTGACCAGCTCGATGATGTTGACCTCGCGCAGGACCTTGTCGCGGGCGTTGCGCAGGGCGGAGTGCGGGTCGGCCCGCCAGTCGAGCTGGATCCCGCTCGCGAACCAGTCGATCGGGGCGCTCATGTCGACCCTGTTCCAGGTGATCGCGCACTCATCGAACTTGCGGTGGGTAATTTCGACGTTCGTCTCACCGAAGCCGAGGATCACCGGGCCGTCGGCGAACCAGCCGCGCTCGGCCATGTTCCACATGAGCCAGCCGGACATCAGCTTCCGGCCGATGAGCCGCGAGAACCGTGCTCTGTGGACGGCGGCCAGGGCGGCCGCGTCGTGGTGCCAATCGGGGTCGTACCCCTCGATCCCGAGCAAGATCACCGCCTCCACCGCACAGCAGAGGACGATGGTACCCACCCCGGAGCGTCACCTCGCAACATGATCGGGGCCGATCCCCTGAAGGCAGAGCGGCCGGTCCCCCGAAGGGAGACCGGCCGCGAGAAAACGTCAGTTCACTTGGCGAGCGTCGTGCCCGTCGAGCGCAGGTGCTCGCACGCCTCGACGACGCGCTGCGCCAGCCCGGCCTCCGCGATCTTGCCCCAGGCCCGCGGGTCGTACTGCTTCTTGTTGCCGACCTCGCCGTCCACCTTGAGCACGCCCTCGTAGTTGCGGAGCATGAAGTCGGCCACCGGCCGGGTGAAGGCGTACTGCGTGTCGGTGTCGATGTTCATCTTGACCACGCCGTAGTCCAGGGCGCCGTGGATCTCCGAGAGCAGCGAGCCCGAGCCGCCGTGGAAGACCAGGTCGAACGGCTTCTCCTTGCCGTACTTGGCGCCGACCGCCTCCTGGATCTCCTTGAGGATCTCCGGGCGCAGCTTGACGTTGCCGGGCTTGTAGACGCCATGCACGTTGCCGAAGGTCAGGGCCGTCATGTAGCGGCCCTTCTCACCCAGGCCGAGCGCGGCGGCGGTGGCCAGGCCGTCGCCGACGGTCGAGTAGAGCTTGTCGTCGATCGCGGCGGAGACGCCGTCCTCTTCGCCGCCGACCACGCCGACCTCGATCTCAAGGATGATGTGGGCCGCGGCGGCCAGGGCGAGCAGCTCCTCGGCGATCTGCAGGTTCTCGTCGACGGGCACGGCCGAGCCGTCCCACATGTGCGACTGGAAGAGCGGCGCCTTGCCGTTGTCCACGCGCTCCTTGCTGATCGCGAGCAGCGGGCGGACGTACTTGTCCAGCTTGTCCTTGGGGCAGTGGTCGGTGTGCAGCGCGATGTTGACCGGGTAGTGGCGGGCCACCTCGGTCGCGTACTCCGCGAGGGCCACCGCGCCGGTCACCATGTTCTTGATGGTGGGGCCGGACGCGTACTCGGCACCGCCGGTGGAGATCTGGATGATGCCGTCGCTGCCCGCCTCGGCGAAGCCCGCGAGCGCCGCGTTCAGGGTCTGCGAGGACGTGACATTGATCGCGGGATATGCGAACGCGCCGGCCTTGGCGCGGTCGAGCATCTCGGCGTAGACCTCAGGGGAAGCGATGGGCATCGGGAGCGCTCCTTGATCATGAAGGACGGAGACCTGCCGTCGGCCAGTATTCCGCAGGTCACCGGAGCCTCGGTAACCGACCCGTTACACAGGCACCCGGTTTGCCCTCCGATCATGCGGGGGACGGGGGAGTATGGAAAGAGCCCGTGACGGCAAGAGGGAGTCGGTCATGACATACCCGGACTACGAGCTCGACCTGGAGGCTCCGGAGGGCGACGCCGCCGAGCAGGCGACCGACGCGGCCCCCGGCTGGCTGGCCGGTGACGACAGCGTGGAGGACGCGGAGGTGTCGCCGGCGATCGAGGTGTCCGAGTGGGACGCCCACGAGCAGGGGCGCGTCGTCGAGCTGGAGGACGACTACCGCTGAAGCGGTCACATCGGGGCATAACCCCCGGTTAGATTCCGATCATGAAGATCAGCCGCCTCTGGTTGTCCCTGCTGCCACTGGCGGCAGCAGTTCTGCTGGTCCCGGCCGGCGTGGCCACCGCCGCGCCGGCCGCGGCCGTTCCCACGCTGTCTGTTGCCCTCGACCCGATCACGGTGGCGCCGGCTCAGCGGGAGAAGACCGCCTTCCTGCTGGGTACGCTCAGCCACCGCGAGCAGCCGGCCCGCAGCCACCGCCTCAGCTACACGGTCGACTTCACCGGCGCCGCGGAGCTGGTGGAGATGGAGTTCGAGAGCTTCCCCCTCCTCATCGTCACCGAGGACGAGGAGTGGTCGCCGTGCAAACGCGCCGGCACGGTGCTGACCTGCTCGGTCTCCGGCGTCCGGCCGATCGGCGGCGGGCTGTTCTCGATGGGCGACTTCCTGGTCACCCCGACCGCCACGGCCACGGTGGGCGCCGTCGGCAGTGTCACGGTCACGGCCCGGCTGGACGATCAGGACCCCGTCACGAGCACCACGCCGGTCCGGATCGCCGAGCGCGTGAGCCTGGCCGCGGGGAATGCCGGCCTGACCTCCTCGGCGGCCCCCGGCGAGGTGGGGTCCTTCACGCCGCGGGTACGCAACGCCGGCCCGAACGCGATCGAGGGCACGGTCCTGCAACTGGGTACGAGCGTCGACATCGTCGTCACGAACGCGAGCAACTGCTGGTTCGACGTGGTCGTCTCGTGCGTCTTCGACACGGTCCTCGAGCCCGGCCGCGTCTACGGCCTCTCCGCGCCGATCCAGTGGCGCGCCCCGGCCGACGCGGCGGGCGGGAGCATCGCGGAAAGCTCGGTGCAGTGGCTCACCATGGCCGAGTTCGAGGACCGTCAGCGCTGGGTCGAGGGCTTGTCCCGGCGCGGCACGGGCGCCGAACTCACGCTGGCGCCGCTCGGGGCCGCGTCCGGGGTGCCGCAGGTCGACCCCACCCCCGCCAGCGAGTACGCCGGCCTGCAGCTCGCGATCCGCGGCAAGCGCCCCAACCTGACCGTGGTGGCGGCGCCGCTCTACATCACGCCCGGCGGCCGCCGCTCCTTCAAGGTCAGCGTGCTCAACCAGGGGCCCGGCGCCCTGCATCCAGACCTTTTCGGCAACAACTACACGATGGCCGAGATCAAGCTCCCCCGGGGAGTAAAACTGGTCCGGGCCTCGACCTGCCTGACCCTGGGCGACTTCGACGGCGTCGACCTGCTCTGCCCCTCGGGCTGGACGAAGCACGCGGGAGCGGCCCGCGTCACGCACACCGTCCTGCTCCGGGCCACGAGCACGTTCACCGGTGGCGTCGCCACTGTTTCTCTGTCCGACGAGTACAACGAGCTCGAGCTGCCGGCTGCCCGGAAGGACAATGCCGTACGCGTCCGCTTCCGCCGCGGGTGACTCAGTCGAGCAGCAGATCGGGGTGGCCGGCGGTCCACTCGGCGAGCGTGTCGCCCCGGATCGCCGCGAAGAGGCCGGGGGCCACGGCGGCGTCGAACTTCTCGCCCAGATAGCGGCTCGAGTCGAGCGCGGCGCCGCCTGGCACGCTGATCCCCACCACCTCGGCCTTGCTCAGCGAGGCGGCCGCCTGCAGCCAGACTTCCGAGTCGCCCCGGAGCATGGTCAGCAGGGGTGCCAGCCGGGCCGGGTCGGTGGTCGTGCCGTCGGCCGTCATCTTCGCGGCCACCGCGCGCAGGAAACGCTGGGTGTTGCGGTCCCGGTCGTAGAGGCCCTCCTTCAGGCCGTAACGGGCCCGGAGCAGGGGTGCCACGTCGTCCGCGCCGATCTTCTGGCAGCCGGCCTCGAACTGACGGCCGGTGCGGAAGCGGTTCGTGTTCGCCGGGGCCGGCAGGCACACGTCGACCGGGCCCACCGCGCCGGCCAGCGCGCGCAGGTCGTCGAAGCCGACCGTCACCGTGGCGTCGAAACTCACGCCCGTGAGGTGGGAGACGGCACCTGGCACGCGGCCGCCGTCCACGCCCCGGATGCCCACGGTGTCGCGCGGCACGCTGACCAGATAGATGTGCGAGCGGTCGGCGGGCAGGTGGACGAGCATCACCGTGTCCGCGTCACCGGCGTCGTCCTCGCCCACCAGGAGGACGTCGAGCGGGCGGGCGACGGCCGGCGAGGACGAGGCCGCGGGGGCTGTCACCGGGGCGGCCGACTGCCGGAAGTGGCTCAGGGCGGCGGGCGCGGACACGGTGGCGAGCACCACGGCGGCGGCCACGCTCGCGGACCGGCGGAGGGTTCGGCGGCGCTTCGCGCGTACCCAGGCAGTCTGGATCTTGTCGTGCACCGGCCCGGCGGCCGGCGTGTCCGGCTCGTGGCGCGCGAAAGCGTCCCGCAGCTCCTCCTCGATCGGGGTCATCGGGCCTCCACCAGCTCGGTGCGGAGCGTGGCGAGCGCCCGCGAGATGGACGAACGGACGGTGCCGACCGCGCAGCCGAGCACGTCGGCGATCTCCTGGTCGGGCAGATCTTCGTAGTAGCGCAGGACCAGGGCCGCCCGCTGCCGCCGCGGCAGGCTGCCGAGCATGGCCCAGACCTGGTCGCGCTCGGCGGACCGGTCGGCGTGATCGACCGCCACCGGTACGGCCGGATCCGCCTCGGCCCGCAGCAGCACCCGCCGCCACCACGAGCCGCGGCGCAGGTCTGTGAACTGGTTGGTGAGGATCTTGCGCACGTACGAGTCCGGGGACTCGCTGCGCGCCACCCGCCGCCAGTTGAGCTGGACGCGCACCATCGTCTCCTGGACCAGGTCCTCGGCGATGTGCGGATCGCCGGTCAGCATGACGGCGTAGCGCAGCAACCCGCTCAACCGGCTGCCCGCGAACTCCTCGTAGGTCACGGCCACCTCCGCTTCGTACGACGGGACCGGGCCCCGGAATCATTGCGGTGGCGCGCAAATCGTTCGCTCGCGGCGGCATGATCTTGCGATCATCGGCCGGTGCTGCTCACCGTGACGACCACCCGGGCTCCCGCGACGGACCTCGGGTTCCTGCTGGTCAAGCACCCGGACCGGGTGCACTCCTTCGACGTGCCGACCGGGACGGCGCACGTCTTCTATCCCGACGCGACCGAGGAGAAGTGCACGGCCGCCCTGCTGCTCGACGTCGATCCCCGGCGCCTGCGGGCGGATGCGACCTTCTCCCTCGGTCAGTACGTCAACGACCGCCCGTACGCGGCGTCCAGTCTGCTGGCGAGCGCCCTCGCGAAGGTCTTCCGCAGCGCGTTGCGCGGGCAGTCGAAGGACCGGCCGGAGCTGGCCGCCCAGGCGATCCCGCTGGAGATCCACGTGCCGGTGCTGCGGTGCAAGGGCGACCCGGCTGAGCTCTTCGAGCCGCTCGGCTGGGCTGTCACCGCACGGCCGATCCCGCTGGACAATGTCCCCGACGGCCACCCGCTCGCCGGCGACAGCCCCTACGTCGACCTGACGCTCACCGGTGAGCTGCGGCTCGCCGACGCGCTCAACCACCTGTACGTGCTGCTGCCCGTCCTCGACGACGCGAAGCACTACTGGGTGGCGCCCGACGAGATCGACAAGCTGCTCCGCTCCGGGGAGGGCTGGCTGGCCACGCATCCCGCCAAGGTGCTGATCATCCGGCGTTACCTGGCGCACCGGCGATCGCTGACCGAGACCGCCCTGGAGAGGCTCGTCGCCCCTGATCAGGGCAGCGTCGACGAGGAGGCCGAGCTGCCGGTCGTACGCCTCCAGTCGCTCGCTGAGCAGCGCCGGGAAGCCGTGCTCGCCGCCCTCGCCGAGTCCGGCGCCACGCGCGTGCTCGACCTCGGCTGCGGCGGCGGCGCACTGCTCAGCGGGCTGATCAAGGACAAGCGGTACACCGAGATCGTCGGCACCGACGTGTCCTCGCGGGCGCTCGCGCTGGCGCACCGGCGGCTGCGGCTCGACCGCGCGCCCGAGCGGCAGCGCGACCGGGTGAAGCTGTGGCAGTCGGCCCTGACCTACCGCGACGACCGGCTGCGCGGGTACGACGCCGCGGTCCTCATGGAGGTCGTCGAGCACATTGATCCGCCGCGGCTGCCCGCGCTGGAGGAGGCGGTGTTCGGGCACGCGCGGCCGGCGACAGTCGTCGTCACCACGCCGAACGCCGAGTACAACGTGCTGTACGAGGGGTTGACCGGCATGCGGCACAGCGACCATCGCTTCGAGTGGGACCGCGCGGAGTTCGCCGCGTGGACCGATAGAACAGCGGCCGCCCACGGCTATTCCGTCGTGGTCAGCGGCGTCGGCGACGCGGACGAATCTCACGGCCGGCCCACGCAGCTGGCCGTCTTCACCCGGGAGGGATCATGATCGACATCCCCGAGCTCGCCCTCGTGGCGCTCGTCGGCATCTCCGGGTCCGGCAAGTCGACCTTCGCGCGAGCCCACTTCGCCCCGACCCAGGTCCTCTCCTCCGACTACTTCCGGGGCCTGGTCGCCGACGACGAGAACGACCAGTCCGCGTCCGGCGACGCCTTCGACGTGCTGCACTACGTGGCCGGCAAGCGTCTCGCCGCGGGCCGGCTCACCGTCGTGGACGCCACCAACCTGCAGACCCACGCCCGGGCGGGACTGGTCAAGGTCGCCCGGGAGCACGACGTGCTGCCCGTCGCCATCGTGCTCGACGTCCCCGAGGCGCTGGCGTGGGAGCGGACCCAGGCGCGGGCCGACCGTACCTTCGGGCGGCAGGTCCTCACCCGGATGCACCGTGACCTGCGGCGCTCGCTCGGGCAGCTCGCGAAGGAGGGCTTCCGCAAGGTGCACGTGCTGCGCGGCCCCGAGGAGATCGCGGCCGCCACGATCGGCTACGAGAAGCTGTTCAACGACAAGCGGGAGCTGACCGGACCCTTCGACATCATCGGCGACGTGCACGGGTGCCACGCCGAGCTGGTCGCACTGCTGACCAAGCTGGGGTACGCGGTCACGCGCGACGACGCGGTGCACCCGGAGGGGCGTACGGCGGTCTTCGTGGGCGACCTCGTGGACCGCGGGCCGGACTCGCCCGGGGTGCTGCGCCTGGTCATGGGCATGGTGCGCAGCGGCTCGGCCATCTGCGTGCCGGGGAACCACGAGCAGAAGCTGGCGCGCAAGCTCAACGGCCGCAACGTGCAGCTGACGCACGGGCTGCCCGAGACGCTCGAGCAGCTCGCGCAGGAGCCGCCGGAGTTCGTGGCCGAGGTCCGGGCGTTCATCGACGGGCTGGTCAGCCACTACGTGCTGGACGGCGGCAAGCTGGTGGTCGCGCACGCCGGGCTCAAGGAGGCCTATCACGGGCGGGCCTCCGGACGCGTGCGGTCCTTCGCGCTCTACGGCGAAACCACAGGCGAGACCGACGAGTACGGGCTCCCGGTGCGCTACCCGTGGGCGCGCGACTACCGCGGGTCGGCCGCCGTGGTCTACGGGCACGTGCCGACGCCCGAGCCGGAGTGGATCAACAACACGATCTGCCTCGACACCGGTTGCGTGTTCGGCGGGAAGCTGACCGCGCTGCGCTGGCCGTCCCGGGAGCTGGTGTCCGTACCGGCCGCGCGGGAGTACTACGCGCCGGTGCGGCCGCTCGTCACCTCAGCGCGCCCGGAGCACGGTCTCGACCTGTCCGACGTCATCGGGCGACGACACATTGATTACGGGTACGGGCGGACGACCGTGCCCGCCGAGAACGCCGCCGCGGCGCTCGAGGTGATGAGCCGGTTCGCGCTGGACCCGGCGACGCTGGTGTGGCTGCCGCCGACTATGGCACCCTGCTCGACCTCGCAGCTTCCCGGTTACCTGGAGCACCCGTCGACCGCGTTCGCGGACATGCGGGCGGCCGGAGTGGACAAGGTCGTGTGCGAGGAGAAGCACATGGGGTCGCGGGCGGTGGTTCGCGTCTCCCGCGACGGTGCCGGCGACGCGATCTGGACGCGGACCGGGCGGCCGTTCTTCGACGCTGCCCTGACCTCGGCCCTGCTTTCCCGGGTACGGGCGGCTGCGTCCGATCTGCTCGACGACTGGCTGCTGCTCGACGTCGAAGTGCTGCCGTGGTCGGCGAAGGCGGGCGGGCTGATCCGCGAGCGGTACGCGAGCGTCGGGGCGGCGGCTCGGGCTGCCCTGCCCGCCGCGCTCGGGGTGCTCGACCGGGCGGCTGCGCGCGGACTTGACGTGTCCGCGCTGCAGGAGCGGCTGGCTCTGCGGTCGTCGGAGATCGCGGGATTCTCGGCGGCCTACCGGGCGTACGTGCGGCCGGTCGACGGGCTGGACGGGGTGACGCTGGCGCCGTTCGCCGTGCTCGCCGGGCCGGGAGTCAGTTACGCCGGCGCCGATCACGGGTGGCACCTGGCGCAGGCCGACAAGCTGGTGGCGGCCGATCCGACGGTCTTCACGCCCACCCGGCGGATGATCGTCGATCTGAACGACCCGGCGGCCGAGGCCGCGGCGACCGAGTGGTGGCTCGACCTGACCGCCGCCGGCGGGGAGGGCATGGTCGTCAAGCCGTGGGCCGGGCTCGGCGCCACCGACGAGCGCGGCCGGCTGGTGCAGCCGGGCGTGAAGTGCCGCGGCCGGGAGTACCTGCGGATCATCTACGGCCCCGAGTACACCCGTCCCGAGCAGCTCGAACGCCTCCGGCAGCGGCAGCTCGGCCGCAAGCGGTCGCTGGCCCTGCGCGAGCACGGGCTGGGCCTGGCGGCGCTGGACCGGTTGGCCGAGGGCGCGCCCCTGTGGCGGATCCACGAGCTGGTTTTCGCCATCCTGGCCGCGGAGTCCGAACCTGTGGACCCCCGGCTCTGAATCACAGGCCGCGTACAGGTTCGGCACTGCAACCTACCGGTACCCTTCCAGGCGTGGTTACCCAAGCGCTCACCGAGCAGCTCGCATTGAACCCGATGGACCCGAAGGATCTGCTCCAGACCTTCGGGCTCATCGGCGTCTGGGCGATCCTCTTCGCGGAGACCGGCCTGCTCGTCGGCTTCTTCTTCCCCGGCGACTCGCTGCTGTTCCTGGCGGGCGTCGCGGCCTCCCCCGTCGCCGACTCGATCTTCGGCGACGGCACCCGGATCTCCCTCGCGGGCCTGCTGATCGGCGCGCCCTTGTGCGCCATCATCGGGGCGCAGCTGGGCCACTTCCTCGGGGCTCGCTACGGCAAGCGCATGTTCGACCGGCAGGACAGCAAGCTCTTCAAGCGCGAGTACGTCGAGAAGGCCGAGTACTACTTCGAGAAGTTCGGTCCCGCCAAGGCCGTTGTGCTCGCCCGGTTCATCCCGATCGTTCGCACCTTCCTCAACCCGGTGGCGGGCACGCTGGGGATGCCGGCCAAGCAGTTCCTGCTGTGGAACATCGTCGGGGCCATCCTGTGGACCGACGGCGTGCTGCTCATCGGCTACCTGCTGGCCCAGCAGATCTACGACGCCATCGGCGACAAGATCGACCACTACATCCTGCCGGTCGTCTTCGTGATCGTGATCATCTCGGTGCTGCCGATCCTGATCGAGGCGCTGCGCGAGCGGAAGGCGAAGAAGCGGGCGGCTCTGGAGGGTTCCGACTCCTCGTCGGTGCCCGGTTCGGCTTCCGCCTCCCCTGACGAGCCGGGGCCGGTGGCCGCGATCGGTGTGGTGGCGGCGGCCACGGTGGCCGGGCTGGCCGAGGAGTTCACCGACCACCAGCACTCTTCGCACCAGGCGCCGTCGCACCAGCAGCCTTCGCATCAGCAGCCTTCGTCTCCGCAGCAGGGTCAGGCTTACGGGGATCCGTACGGTCAGGAGCCCTACGCGGGCGGCGGTGACCAGCGTGGGCAGACGTACGGTGGTCAGACTTACGGCGGGCAGGCCTACGGGAAGCCGCAGGATCCTTATGCACAGCCGCAGGATTCCTACGGGCAGCCGCAGGATCCCTACGGGCAGGCTCAGGATCCCTATGCGCAGTCGCAGGATCTTTACGGCCGGCCTCAGGAGCACTACGGGCCGGGCGGGCATCCTCAGGGCGGTCATCGCCAGGGTGGGCATCCGCAGAGCGGTTATCCCCAGGGCGGGAACTCCTACGGCGGGAACTCGCAGGACGGTTACTCGCAGCCCGGGCCATCGCAGGGTGGTTACCCGCAACCGGGCCAGTACCCGCAGTACGACGAGGACGATCCGCGCCGCTCGCGCTGAGTCGCCCGGCGCCGGCGGCTTCCGTCCGGTCTTTCGCGCGGCCCGCCTTTCGCGCGGCCCCTCGTGGCGCAGTCGATCTCCGCGCGGACGCTCGTGGCGCGGTTGATCTTCGCGCGGTCGGTTCCCACGCTGTCCCTCGTGGCGTGGCCGGTCTTCGCGTGGGAAAAGTCGGATATTCCGCCTGGCGTCACTTCTGCCCTACGGTGACGCCAGGCCGGAGAAAGTCTGGCTGACCGGCGGTGGGTGGGCCGCTCCGTGCCCGCCCCGTCGAGCTCGGACTCGCCCGCCCCGTCCGCGGGTGCTGCCCGGGCCCGCTCGGGTCGTGAGCGGACTCCCTTTCCTGCCGTCGCGGATCGGTCGCCGCATCCGCCCGTCCTGCGCGGATCGGTCGCCGCATCCGCTCGGTCCTGCGCGGATCAGGCGCCGCATCCGCTTCATCCCGCGCGGATCGGTCGTCGATTCCGCGCGGTTCCGCTGCTTCCCGCGTGGACCGGTCGTCCATTCCACGCGGCTTCTTCATCCCCCCGCGCGGTCCGGTCGTCCATTCCGCGCGGTTCCTCTGCCCCCCGCGTGGAACGGTCAGCCATTCCACGCGGATCTCCTGCCCCGCGCGGATCGCAACACCATTCCGCGCGGTTCCTGCTGCCCCCCGCGCGGATCGGTCACCGATTCCGCGCGGCCCTCGTGCACTCCGCGCGGGCCGTCAGGCCCGCGCGAAGGTCAGCGAGCCTTCTTCGTCGCCCGCTTGCGCGGCGGCGTGAGCAGGTCCGCAATCGTGGCGATAGCGGTCGGCACCAGGCGGTAGTACGCCCACACGCCACGCTTCTCCCGCTCGAGCAGGCCGGCCTCGGTGAGGATCCGCAGGTGGTGGCTGACCGTCGGCTGCGACAGGCCGAGCGGCGCCGTCAGGTCGCAGACACACGCTTCGCCGTCCGTAGCGGACTGGATGAGGCTCAGCAGCCGCAGCCGCGCCGGGTCCGCGAGTGCCTTCAGCACCCCGGCCAGACGCTCGGCATCGGCTCGTTCAATAGGCTCGCCGGCCAGCGGCGAGATCTGAGGCATTGTCATTTCCGCCAACGCAGTTCCCACGATCTCCATCCTTCCACCAACTGCATCGATTCTCCTGCATGTGCGCAGGAACGAACCGGCTGACTTTCGGGCCAGAAGGCCGGAGCCGGTCGAACGACAGGTTGATCGGCGACGTCCGGCCGGCACCCCGCACGGCCCCGCCACTACCCCGATCGACCATTACCGCGACACCGACTTCGGTCTCTGCCTCCTGCAACGCCTCAGCCGCCGTCTGGTCGCTGCCCATCGCCGTCGAGCTCCTCGATCCCCGCCCATGGAGTGAGGCGCCCCACATTTCGATGTCACGATCACTACGTCGGCTGCCCGGTGCCCGCCCGGTCACCGGAACCGCCTTCCCTGCACCGTCACACGGCGCGAGCGGTCGTCACAGTCAGCTTCACGACCCGATGAAAGCACGGCACAACGCTGCGCGACGGGCAATTCAGTGATGAATTTACGCAGGTCGTGGTGGGCTTCCATGACATCGAGAGTACTTCCTGCCGAAAAACTGGAACGTTCTGCCCTGCCGGGGCGGAAAGGAACTATTGACGCACGCCTAAACCTGTCAGTAACTGGAAATAGTGTTAACTGAAACACCCCCGGCGGGTGTTTCAGAAGCTGCATAGACGCAGCTCAAAGCACGTTTGGCCGGATCCGGCGGCGCGCCCCGAGACAACGACGGTCATCGAACGCTCACGGGGTGACACCGATGTCAGCGAGTGACCTTTGTCCGTCCACTGGGAAAGATCATCCACTCAGCGAAATTCGAAGCCCTGACGGCGCGCAGTCCCACCCGTTCGGGTGACCTACACCCATCGATGCGGGGTCCCCCGTCAGCTGGACTGACGCGGCTCCTAGCCGTTGTTACCGGGCTCCCGGGCCGGCTTCTCCGCAGCATCGTGCGAACTTTCATCCCCGCGATCACTCCGATCACTCACCGTGGCCGCCGCACTTCCGCCAATGACGTCACTCGATGCCTCTCCCGAGCCGCCGACGGCCGGCTGCCCCTCCGACGTGACCGAAGTCACGGAGTCAGCTGCGTCCGCCGCAGCCACAGGAGAGTCGCTGGGCGCGCTTGCGGCGGCGGACGAAGAGACCGTCGAGGCACTCGGTGGAGCTGCAGCGGCGGGCGACGGGTCCGTGGGGACTGCCGGCGGGGCCGTGGGGGCGGTCGGCGGGGGCGCGGCCCAGGGGCTCGTCTGCCCCGGCGCCTCGGTGGGGACGGCAGGCGGAGCCGGATAGGGCGCGCCATAGACCGGCTGACCCGGCGCCCCGAAGCCACCGGGTGCGCCATAGCCACTCGGAGCCGGGTAACCGCCGGGACCCGGGTAGCCAGAAGCCTGATAGCCAGGACCCGGGTAACCAGCGGCCGGATAGCCAGGAGACGGGTAACCAGCGGCCGGATAGCCAGGAGACGGATAACCGGGAGCCGCATAGCCCGGAGCTGGGTAACCAGGGGCCGCGTAGCCGGGAGCCGGGTAGCCGCCAGCGGGCCCGGATGTGGGGTAGCCAGCGGGCCCGGACGTCGGGTAGCCAGCCGGACCGGACGTCGGGTAGCTGGCGGGGGCCGAGGTCGGCGTGGCGAACGGGTCCGCGGGCTCCGGCTTCGGCGGCCGCCCGAAGAACGGCCGGGGCGACGCGAGCAGCAAAGCCCCGACGATCACATAGGCCACCACCTGCGCGAGGGCCAGGCCCAGGTTCATCGGGATCCACCCGCCCGGGTACGCGTCGACCAGGGCGGCGCCGAGGGTGCCGGGCGCGGCGTCCGTGCCGTCCTGGGCGGTGACCGTCAGCGCCGAGGCCAGGCCGCCGAGAATGCCGAGGCCGCACACGACGAGGGTCGCGATCCGGACGCCGTTGCTGCCGCGGCGCAGGCCCAGCGCCAGGACGACGAAGAGGGCGAAGACGATCACCGCCAGCACCGCGCTCAGCGCCGCGCCGATCCAGACGACCGTCACGATGCCGTCGACGTCGTCGCTGCCGGCCGCGGCGTCCTGGAAGCGGTCCACGGTGCCCGGTGCGACGACGAGGGTGATCACCGCGTACGCCAGGCCGACCACCGCCATGACCAGGAGCAGCAGGGACGCCAACCCGACCGAGGCGGGCCGGGACGACGGCTCGGGCGCTTCGGCGGCCGGTGCGGGGGCGGGGGGCTGGACTGCGTACGACATGAGACGTCTCCCGGGTGATCCGTTGCGACGAACCTACCCGGACACACGACGCGCCGCCGGTGTTACCCGGCGGCGCGTGCTGATGCCGAAGGTCAGGCGGGGTCGGTCGGCTGCCGCCCCTGATCCCCCGGCGGCGACGAGGGCCCGACCGGCGGAGAGGCCGGCGGCTCAGAAGGCGGGGCCGAAGGCGAGGACGGCGGTGCAGAGGGAGAAGAAGGCGGCGCAGACGCCGGCGGGGAAGAGGAAGGCGCAGCCCAAGGATCCGACGGCGCGTCCGCGGACCCGGGCGAAGAGGACCCGGACGAAGGAGCCCCGGACGAAGGAGCCCCCGGGTAAGTGGGGAACGACGGCTGCCCCTGCTGCGGATACCCCGGATAAGCCGGATAACCCGGCTGCCCGGACCCCTGCTGCCCATAACCGGGCTGCCCGTACCCCTGCTGCGGCTGACCGGGCGGATAACTTTGAGCCCCAGGCTGCGGATAACCCTGCGGCGGATAACCGGGATACGGCGGGTACGGCACCGACGGGTCCCACGTCTGCCGGGGCCGGAAGAACGCGTTCGCCGCCGGCAGCATGAGCAGGATCAACGCCCCGAGCAGCGCCAGCAGCACCACCACGGTCAGCGTCGTCGACACCGGGGTGAACCAGCCCGGCAGCTCGTCGTTCAGCCGGCTCTCGACCTCGCTGGTGGACGGTCCGCCCGTACCCGTGTCGAAGTTCATGCTGCTCGTCGCGGCCCCGCCGATCAGGCCGAAGCCGTTGCAGCAGAGATAGATGCCGCCGAGGATCCAGGTGGTGATCCGGGCGGGCTGCTTCCCGCGGTTGTTGAAGAGCGCGAGGATGACCAGCCCAGCCGCGAAGATCAGGTTGATGGCGAGCCCGATGACCGAGGCGGCGACGGCGACGACCTCGAAGCCCTCCTCCTGTGTTCCGGCGTAGGCGTCGCGGTAGATGTCGGAGATCGTGGAAACGGTTGCCAGCGACGCCAGGCCACCGGCGAGCGAGGCCGCCGCGGCCGCATAGAGCAGGTACGACGAGACGGTCACGACGGTCGGGCGGACAGCTGATGGCGGGGTGGCCGGTTGCATCGGAGCTCCCTCCTAGATCCACTCACGGTAACGGGTGAGTGCCAGAACCTCGACCGGCGCCCGGACGGTCCGCCGATGTGGCACTATCGCCCGAAGTGCCAGAAATAGCCGGAAATGCATCGCTCGATCAGGGGGCGACAGGACTCGATCCCGAGCCATACACTTCCATCTCGTGGCGCGCCGACGACAGGAGACTCCTCCGGCGCCGCCCTGTGCCCGACCGGGTCGCCGCCCCCGCCCAAAGCTCGCAGGGGCCCTGGCAGACCGGTTCCGGGCGCCCTTCCGATTGCGCAGGCCGCGTGACCACGCCGCGGCCGCCCCACAAACGTTAGGACCGGTGCTTCCCCATGCCTCACGCCGACACACTCACCGTCGTGCACCATGACGACACCAGGACCCGTTACCAGGACGTCCGCTACCAGTTGCACCGCGACGGGATCCGGATCTGGTCCGACGAGGGCGAGCACGCCCTCACGGACATCCTGATGTGCCACGCCTACCGGCAGCGGGAGGCGACCGCGAGCTAGCAAGACCGACAGAAGGGCCCCGAGGCACACCGCCTCGGGGCCCTTCTCGTTGTCAGAGGCCGCGGGTGACGACCAGACCGTCCTTGTGGTCGCTGACCCCGACCACCACGGTGTCGCCGTCGACGATCTCGCCGCCGAGCAGCGCCTTGGCCAGCGAGTCGCCGATCGCCGACTGCACGAGCCGGCGCAGCGGCCGGGCCCCGTAGAGCGGGTCGAACCCGTGCTCGCCCAGCCACGTGATCGCGTCCGGCGTGACCTCGAGCGTGAGCCGGCGGTCGGCGAGGCGGTCGCGCAGCCGGCCGAGCTGGATGTCGACGATCGCGGCGAGGTCGTGGGCGGTGAGCGCCTGGAAGACCACGATGTCGTCGAGCCGGTTGAGGAACTCCGGCTTGAAGTGCGCCCGGACCGTCGCCATGACCTCCTCGCGGCGCTCCTCCTCGCCGAGGGTGAAGTCGGAGATGACCGAGGAGCCGAGGTTCGACGTCAGGACCAGGATCGCGTTGCGGAAGTCGACCGTGCGGCCCCGCCCGTCGGTCAGCCGGCCGTCGTCGAGCACCTGGAGCAGCACGTCGAAGACGTCCGGGTGCGCCTTCTCGACCTCGTCGAGCAGCACGACACTGTACGGCCGGCGCCGCACCGCCTCGGTCAGCTGACCGCCCTCCTCGTAGCCCACGTAGCCGGGCGGGGCACCGACCAGCCGGGCCACGGAGTGCTTCTCGCCGTACTCACTCATGTCGATGCGGACCATCGCCCGCTCGTCGTCGAAGAGGAAGCCCGCGAGCGCCTTGGCCAGCTCGGTCTTGCCGACGCCGGTCGGGCCCAGGAAGAGGAAGCTGCCCGTGGGCCGGTCGGGGTCGGCCACGCCCGCGCGGGCCCGGCGTACGGCTCCGGCGACAGCCGCCACGGCATGGGGCTGGCCGACCACCTTGGCCTGCAGCGACTCCTCCATGCGGAGCAGCTTGGCGGTCTCGCCCTCCATCATCCGGCCGGCCGGGATGCCGGTCCACGACGCGATGACCTCGGCGATGTCGTCGGCGCCGACCTCCTCCTTGACCATCGGCGGCTCGGCCTTCTCGTCCTCCGCCGCGGCCGCGAACTCGATCTCCTGCTCCAGCGCCGGGATCTCCTGGTATTGCAGGCGGGACGCCTTTTCCCACTCGGCATCGCGCTGGGCGCGCTCGAGCTCGGCCCGCGTCTCGTCCAGCTTCTTCTTGAGCTCGCCGACCCGGTTGAGGCCGCCGCGCTCGCGCTCCCAGCGGGCGTTGAGGGCGGTCAGCTCCTCCTCGCGGTCGGCGAGGTCGCGCTCGAGCCGCTCGAGGCGGGCGATCGACGCGGGGTCGGTCTCCTTCTCCAGGGCGAGCTTCTCGACGCGCATCCGGTCGACCTGCCGCTGGAGCTGGTCGAGCTCGACCGGCCGGGAGTCGATCTCCATGCGCAGCCGGGAGGCGGCCTCGTCGATGAGGTCGATCGCCTTGTCCGGCAGGAACCGGTCGCTGATGTAGCGGTCGGACAGCGCCGCCGCCGCGACCAGGGCCGCGTCGGTGATCTGGACCCGGTGGTGGGCCTCGTAGCGCCCCTTGAGCCCGCGCAGGATGCCGATGGTGTCCTCGACCGTGGGCTCGCCCACGACCACGGGCTGGAAGCGGCGCTCCAGCGCGGGGTCCTTCTCGATGTGCTCGCGGTATTCGTCGAGGGTGGTGGCGCCGACCATGCGCAGCTCGCCGCGGGCCAGCATCGGCTTGAGCATGTTGCCGGCATCCATCGAGCCCTCGCCCTTGCCGGCGCCCACGACCGTGTGCAGCTCGTCGAGGAACGTCACGACCTGGCCGTTGGAATTGCGGATCTCCTCGAGGACGCTCTTGAGCCGCTCCTCGAACTGGCCGCGGTATTGCGCGCCGGCGACCATGGCGCCGAGGTCCAGCGAGACCAGCTTCTTGTCGCGCAGGGTCTCGGGCACGTCACCGGCCACGATGCGCTGGGCGAGGCCCTCGACGATGGCGGTCTTGCCGACGCCGGGCTCACCGATCAGCACCGGGTTGTTCTTCGTACGCCGGGAGAGCACCTGGATCACGCGCCGGATCTCGGCATCCCGCCCGATCACCGGGTCGATCTTGCCGTCGCGGGCCTGGGCGGTCAGATCGACGCCGTACTTCTCCAGCGCCTGATAGGTCTGCTCGGGGTCCTGCGACGTGACCCGCCGGTCGCCGCCGCGCACCGCCGGGAACGCTGCGACCAGGGTCTCCTCGGTGGCGCCGGCGTCGCGCAGGGCCTTGCCGACCACGCCGCCGACCCGGGCCAGCCCGGCCAGCAGGTGCTCGGTCGACACGTAGTCGTCGCCGAGCGGCTTGGCGATCAGCTCGGCTTCGCCGATGGCGTTGACGAACTCGCGGGACAGGCTCGGCTCCGCGGTGGAGGAGCCGCGCGCGGAGGGCTGCTGCTCGACGGCGCGCACGGCGGCCCGGCGCACGTCGGCGGGATTGGCTCCGACCGCGCGCAAAAGCGCCGGCGCCGTGGAGCCGCCGGTGTCCAGCAGCGACAGCAGCAGGTGCCACGGCTCGACGGTCGCGTGCGCGCGCTGGTTGGCGTCGGCGACCGCCCCCGTGATCACGTCCCGGCTCTTCGTGGTCAGTCGTTCGGCGTTCATGCGCTCCCCTGAAGACGTGAGTCAGCAGCTCGAAGTTGAGTGTATCCCGCTCAACCCCGGAGTTGAGCCTAGCTCGCTCAAGTCCACGCGGCGAGCCCTGCGGAGGGAATCACGGTCGAAAATGTCGGACGTCGGCCGTAGCGTGCGGGTCATGGCCTTGGACACTTCGCGGCGGCAGCCGCAGCTGCTTCGTGCCCTGCTCCCCCTCGGCCTGGTGTTTCTCGCGGTCGGCATCTCGGTCGCCCTGGTCGGCCCGTTCCTGTCGCTCTTCCTCAGCACCGAGGTCGACGCCAGCCCCCTGCAGATCACTGTCTTCCTGGTGGTCAACCCGCTGGCGGGCGTGGTCGGCTCCACGGTCGTCGGCCGGCTCTCCGACCGCCACCCGATCCGGCGGGCACTGCTGATCATCGGCGGCCTCGCGGGCGTCGCGGGCTGCGTGGCGACGGCCTTCGTCCGCGACTACTGGATTCTGCTCGCGCTGGCGGTGACGGCTTTCGCGATTGCCGGGTCGCTCTTCCCGCAGAGCTTCGCGTACGCCCGGCAAGTCCTCGAACGTGACGCCCCCGACAAGGCGGCGCTCGGCATCAGCGCGCTCCGGACCGTCTTCTCGCTGGCCTGGGTCGCCGGCCCGGCCGTGGCGGCGTACCTGGTCGAAGCGGGCGGATTCCGGCTGGTCTACGGCGTCGCGGCGGTCATGTACGCGCTCGCCACCTTCATCGGCGTCTTCTGGCTGCGCGAGGTGCACAGCCCGGCGCTGCCCCGCCCCGACGACCACGTGGAGGCGCCGGTGCCCGCGGGAGCCCGGTGGCTGCTGCTTCTCTCGGCCGCCGCGTTCACCCTGATGCAGGCGCCGCTGACGCTCGGCATCCAGGCGCTCCCGTTGTTCATCAGCGAGGACCTGGGCGGCCGGGTCTCGCAGGCCGGCCTGGTGCTGGGCCTGTGCGCCGCCCTGGAGATCCCGTTCATGCTGGCCATCGGCGCGCTGACCACCCGGCTGCCGCTCCGGCCCATGCTGCTCGCCGGGGCCACGTGCGGCGTGGCCTACTACGCGCTGGCCGCCGTGAGCACCGGCGTCCCCGTGCTGCTGGGCGGCCAGGTGCTCAACGCCCTCTTCATCTCGGCGACGTCGGCGCTGGGCATCACGTACATGCAGGACCTCCTGCCCGAGCAGCCCGGGCGGGCCACGACGCTGTTCACGAACTCGTTCCCGCTCGGCGCGATGCTGGCCGGACCGCTGTTCGGGCTCGCTCAGGGCTTCGGCTGGCGGTTCGCGTACTGGATGTGTGCGGGTTTGTGCTTGGTGGGGTTGCTGATGTTGGTGGTGTTGCGTTCGGATCGGATGACCAGGGAGCGTTAACGTGGGAGCTGTGCGCGTTCGGGTAGAGCAGACTCCGCTTCCTGGCATCGGCGTCCGGCATGATCTGGTGACGTCCTCCGGCCGTACGGTCGGGGTGGTCTCGCACCGCAACGGCCGGCGTGACCTGGTGCTCTACGACGTGGACGACCCCGACTCGTGCCTGGCGTCGATACCGCTCACCGACGACGAGGCCGAGGCCCTGGCCGACGTCCTGGGCGCGTCCTTGATGCTCGGCCAGCTCTCCGGGCTGCGGCAACAGGCCGCCGGCCTGCTCACCGAGCAGATCGCCCTGCCGGCCGGGTCACCCTTCGTCGGGCGCCCGCTGGGTGACACCCGCGCCCGTACGCGCACCAGCGCCTCGATCGTCGCGGTGCTGCGCGAGCGGGAGGTCATCGCGTCGCCCGGCCCGTCGTTCGTCTTCGAGGCGAACGACGTCGTCGTGGCGGTCGGCACCCGGCAGGGCCTGGACGGCGTCAGCGCCATCCTGGCCGGCGACGGCGACGGCTGAGGGCCGCGGGTGCACGGTACGACGATCCTGCTCATCGAGGTCGGTGCGCTCCTCTTCGCCCTGGGCATGCTCGGTCGCCTGGGCCGGCACATCGGCCTCTCCCCGATCCCGCTCTACCTGCTCGCCGGGCTCGCCTTCGGGCACGGCGGTTTCCTCCCGCTGTCGGCCAGCGAGGAATTCATCGAGGTCGGCGCCGAGATCGGCGTCATCCTGCTGCTGGTCATGCTCGGCCTGGAGTACTCGGCCACGGAGCTGGTCGGCAACCTCCGCTCGGCCGCGCCCGCCGGCGTCATCGACGCGCTGTTCAACGCCCTGCCCGGGGCCGCCTTCGCGTTCCTGCTGGGCTGGGGCTGGGAGGCCGCGCTGGTGCTGGCCGGTATCACCTGGGTGTCGTCCTCCGGCGTGATCGCCAAGGTGCTCGGCGACCTCGGCCGGCTCGGCAACCGCGAGACGCCGGTCATCCTCTCAGTCCTGGTCATCGAGGACCTCGCGATGGCCTTCTACCTGCCCCTGATCACGGCCGTCCTGGCCGGCGCGGGCCTGCTGGGCGGGGCCAAGGCCCTGGCCGTCGCGGTGGTCACGGTGATCGCGGTGCTGGTCGCCGCCATCCGGTACGGCCACGCGATCTCGAACTTCGTGTCGGTCAAGGACGCCGAGGCCCTGCTCCTGAGTGTCCTGGGCCTGACGCTGTTCGTGGCCGGGGTGGCCGCCGAGCTCAACGTGTCCGCGGCGGTGGGCGCCTTCCTCGTCGGCATCGCCCTCTCGGGTCAGGTGGCGCACAGCGCGGTCCAGATGCTGTCGCCGTTGCGGGATCTCTTCGCCGCGGTCTTCTTCGTCTTCTTCGGGCTCTCCACCGACCCGGCCTCGATCCCCCCGGCGCTGCTCCCCGCGCTCGGGCTGGCCGTGCTCACGATGGCCACAAAAGTGCTCACCGGAATGCTCGCCGGGCGCCGCGCCGGGATCGCGCTGCCCGGTCAGATCCGAGCCGGGCTGGCCCTCATGCCGCGCGGCGAGTTCTCCATCGTCATCGCCGGGCTGGCCGTCGCGTCGGGCATCGAACCCAAGCTGGCGCCGCTGGCGACCTCGTATGTGCTGATCACCGTCGTGACCGGCCCCCTGCTCGCCCGGCTGCCCGACTACACCTGGTTCAAGAACTTCGTCCGCCGCCGGACCCAGGTGCGCCGTCCGGCCGATCCGCTCCCCACGACCGACTGACCACTCAGCCGTCCAGGCTGCTCAATGCTACTGACAAGTATCTGAAAGTGAGTTCAGGTCACTTCCGCCGACCGTGATCGACACGCTAACGTGTCGCCGCGACAGCATCGAGTGAACCGGGTGACCGGCGACACGCCTTCGGCTGAGGGGACCCAGGCGCGGACGCTGCTCCCGACGAGGGTTTCTCGCCCCATTGTGCGGCGGGCCCTCACTGCCGAGGAGGACGGCGGATGAGCGAGCGCAGCAAGGCGGCGTCATGACCGTGGACGAGAAGACTTTCTCCGGCTTCGCCAACCCGGTGGACCCGCGACCCGAGGAGCTCCAGGCCTGGGCCTACCACCCCGAGGCCGTACCGGTCAGTGCCATGCCGGCCGACTGGGACCTCCTGATCGCCGGGGACGTCCTGGCGCCGACCCTCTTCGAGCTGGCGATGGACCGGCAGTGCCCGGCGCGCCGGTTCGCGCAGCACTGCATGTACATCTATGCGGCGGACGGCGTACGGCCGAATGCCTCCTCCCAGCGCAAGCGCCGCCTCAAGAAGTACGTCGAGCGCGCCGAGGAGGTCGGCGACGAGCCCATGTCCATCTGGGCCCACAACTGCCGCGTCCTGATGAACCGGCCGGAGCTCTTCGACTACCGCGACTGGATCGAGGGCGGCCTGGTCCGCTACCCGCGCCGCCTCGCCATGTACCGCTGACGTCGCCTCCGCCCGCCGTCGCCGCTCATTGATCCACGTCCGTACGCTGGGGTCGATGGAGCGACGACGTGACCGCAAGGACCTTGTCGCCGGGCAGCTCGCCGCGGCCTCGGAGGTCTCCGCAGCCACGGACATCTCCGCAGCCTTGGACATCTCCGCGGCTTCGGGCGTCTCCGCGGCTTCGGAGGATGAGGAGTCCTTCTGGACGGGCGCGGCGACCGTGTTCTTCGTGACGACAGGCACGCTGTTGGTGACGGCCTGGGTCAGCAGTCTCATCGGGCTCTCCGCCGCCGACAGCTTCCGCCACGCGACGGTGACCGGCGCCTGCGAGCTGACCGGATGTTCGGTCCCCGGCATGGTGGCCGTCGGGTGCCTGCTGGCCCTGGTGCCGCTGCTCTACGTCCTGGCCGTCGTCCGCCTGTTCTTCCGGTGCGGCCGCCGCGGCAAGATCGCATGGCTCGTCGCCGGCGTCGTGCTCATCGTGGTGGGAGCTCAGTTCGCCGCCATCGGCCACGGGCCGAGCGCGGAGGGCATGATCCGCAGCCCCGGAGGCCCGTCCCTGTTCAAGGGCATCAACGCGGGGATCGGTGCCCTCTGGGTGGCGTTCGGCACACTGGGCGCGCTGCGCCTCGCCGAGAAGAAGTGGCGGGCCCCCTTCTGGGCCGGCACCACCATCGTGCTGCTCCTGGTCACCGTCGTGGGTGTGGTGTCCACGAACTCCGCCCGCAAGGACGCCGGCCCTCTCCTGACCGCGCAGATCTTCCCGCAGGACACGCTGCGGGGTGAGAGCCGGAGAGGCGGGCGAACCCGTGCGTACGAGGACGACGTCCTGACCCGGACGGCGTCCACCGACCTCGTCGGGTGCCGCGACCGGTACGCCGGGTGCCTCCGCTCCTCCGAGTTCCAGTTCACCACGAACGACAGCGACGCGGTCATCCAGTTCGACGTCGTATCGTTCCCGCGCAGCGACGTCGCCTGGCGGGTGTGGACCGGGCTCGGCCGGGAGACCGGCGACCCGACGTCAATCCGGCTCACGAGCGTCACGAACCAGTGGCTCGTGGTCGCCACCGTGCGGCACGCCGACGGGCGGCCGATAGCGGCGGGCGAGAAGAAGTGGCTGCGCTGGCCGGCCCGCCAACTGGAGTACGCCTTCGGCGACGCGGTCGGCTATGACCGACTCGCGCCCGAAGTGTCCAAGACGGTCGCGCCCCTGACCCGCCCCTAGAGAGCTCTTACTGGTTGCCCGGGCGGCGGGGGCGCCAGACGACCAGGGCGGTCGAGGGGCGCTCCTGGCGGACCAGGTCGCGGC
This sequence comes from Symbioplanes lichenis, assembly GCF_030709675.1. Taxonomy (GTDB): domain Bacteria; phylum Actinomycetota; class Actinomycetes; order Mycobacteriales; family Micromonosporaceae; genus Actinoplanes; species Actinoplanes lichenis. Next base: position 195,081 of record NZ_JAUZQD010000015.1, on the reverse strand, counting down.
GGGGGTAGGCGCTCATGGCCTCCATCTCCGCGACCCGGCGGTAGGCGTCGTCGAGCTGGCCCTCCAGCTGGGCGACGCGCTCCTGGAGCTCACCGACCAGCTGCTCGAGGCCGATGATCCGCTTGATGCCGGCCAGGTTGACGCCCTCGTCCTGGCTCAGCTTCTGCACCTCGCGCAGCAGGGCGACATCCCGCTCGCTGTAGCGCCGGCCGCCGCCGCCGGCCCGGCCCGGTTGCACCAGGCCGAGCCGGTCGTACTGGCGCAGGGTCTGCGGGTGCATCCCGGCCAGCTTGGCGGCGACCGAGATGATCAGGACCTTCGCGTCGGAGGCCTGCTCCACCGAGATGCTGATCTCTTCGTACATATGCCACCTCCCGAAGGTGTCCTGTCATTATCCGCGGTTGAGCCGGGCTTCGATACGGCTGCGCTCCGCCGTGGGGGTGAGTTTGGCGAACTGCTCGAGCGCGTCGCGGGCCTCGCCACCCACGCCCGACGGGACCTGCACCTCGAGGGTGACCAGCAGATCGCCGGCCTGACCGTCGCGGCGCTGCACGCCCTTGCCCCGGGCCCGGAGCGTCCGTCCGCTGGGCGTGCCCGGGGGCACCCGCAGCGTCACGGGACTGTCCAGGGTGGGCACGCGCAGATCCGTGCCGAGGACGGCCTCAGCGAAGGAGATCGGCACCGTGAGCGTGATGTCGTCGCCGTTGCGGCCGAACAGGTCGTCGGGGCGGACGCGGACCTGGACGTACAGGTCACCGGCCGGGCCGCCCTTCTCGCCCGGCTCGCCGCGGCCACTGAGCCGAATCCGCTGCCCGTCGGCGACACCGGCCGGGAAGCGGACGTTGATCGTGCGGTTCTTGGTGACACCGCCCGTGCCGCGGCACTCCGGGCACTTCTCCTCGACGATCGTGCCGGCGCCCTGACACTCGCGGCACGGCTCGGAGAAGCTGAACGACCCCTGGTTGCGGGAGATCAGCCCGGATCCGGCGCACTGCGGGCAGGTGCGCGGCGTGGTGCCCGGCTTGGCGCCGTTGCCGTGGCACGTGTCGCAGACGCCCGGCGAGCGCAGCGTCAGCGGCAGGGTCGTGCCCTTGACGGCGTGCGCGAAGTCGAGCGTGACCTCGGCCTCGACGTCACGGCCCCGTTGCGGCCCCCGTCGCCCCGGACCGCCTCCGGCGCCGCCGCCGGAGAATATCGAGCTGAAGATGTCCGAGAAGCCCGCGCCGCCGAAGCGCCGGTCGCCGGCACCCCCGCCAGGCGCGCCCGCCCCGGCACCACCAAACCCGCCGAAGAGGTCGGACGGGTCGAACGTGCCGCTGCCGCCCGCCCGGGCGCCCCGGCGGAACGCACCGGAGCCGAACAGCGAGCGCATCTCGTCGTACTCTTTGCGCTTCTTGTCGTCCGACAGCACGTCGTAGGCCTCGGACGCGGCCTTGAACCGCTCCTCCGCCTCGGTGTTGCCCGGGTTGTGGTCCGGGTGGTTCTCCCGGGCCAGCTTCCGGTACGCCTTCTTGATCTCGTCGGCGGAGGCGGACTTGCCCACCCCGAGAACGGCGTAGAAGTCCTTTTCCAGCCAGTCCTTGGAACTCATTCAGCCCACCTCCTCACGAGACGTCGGGTACGAGGCGTCCCGCCCGCCTCGCGGCGGGCGGGACAGATGTCGGTCACTCGGGGTCGGCGACCGCGACCATGGCGGGCCGCAGCAGCCGCTCACCCAGCTGGTAACCGCGGCGCATGACCTCGACGCAGGTCGTCTCCGTGACGTCGGCCGACGTCAGGTGGGCGACCGCCTCGTGCCGGGTCGGGTCGAAGGGGTCGCCCTTCTCCCCGAACGCGACCAGCCCGAACTTGCTCGCCGCCGCCGAGAGGGACTCGGCGACCGTGGCGAACGGTCCGACCAGGTCGCCGTGCTCCCGGGCCCGGTCGATGTCGTCGAGCACCGGGAGCAGCGCCGTCAGCACCGCCCCGGTGGTCTGCTCGGCCGCGGCACTGCGGTCGCGGTCGACGCGCTTGCGGTAGTTCGCATACTCCGCCGTCACGCGCTGGAGGTCGCGGGTGCGGTCCTCCAGCTCGCTCCGCAGGGCCTCCAGCTCGGCACCGAGGGCCGGCGCCGGGGCCACCTCGTCCTCCGGCTCCTCGGCGGCGCGGTGGGCGCCGCCCTTGGACTCCTTCGGCTCCGAGGGCTGCGTGGCCTCCTCGGACTCCTTGGTCACCGTGGTGTCCTCGCTCTTCACGTCGATCTTGCGGCGATCGCGGATGACGACGCGCTCGGTCGCCTGACCGTCGTTCTCGTCGTCCGCGCGGCTCACTTCTTGTCGTCCTCGACGATCTCGGCGTCGACGACGTCGTCGTTGCCACCGGCCTGCGGACCCGCGGCACCGGCACCGGCGGCACCCGCACCGGGACCACCCGCGGCACCGGCGGCACCCGGGGCACCGTCGGGGCCGGGCTCGCCCTGGGCGGCGTCGGCCTGCTGCTGCGCGTAGAGCTGGGAGCCGGCCTGCTGCGAGACCGTGGCCAGCTTCTCGTGGGCCGCCTTGATCTTCTCGATGTCGCTGCCGCCCAGCGCGCCGCGCAGGTCGCCCAGCGCCTCGCTGATCTCGGTGCGCGACTGCTCGGGAAGCTTGTCGCCACTCTCGGCGAGGAACTTCTCGGTCTGCCACTGCAGCTGCTCGGCGAGGTTGCGCGTCTCCGCGTCCTCCTTGCGCTGCTTGTCCTCGTCGGCGTGGTCCTGGGCGTCGCGCATCATGCGCTCGATGTCGTCCTTCGGCAGCGCGGAGCCGCCGGTGATCGTCATCTTCTGCTCCTTGCCGGTGCCCAGGTCCTTCGCGTGGACGTTCACGATGCCGTTGGCGTCGATGTCGAAGGTCACCTCGATCTGCGGCACATTGCGGGGCGCCGGCGGGAGGCCGGTCAGCTCGAAGGTGCCGAGCTTCTTGTTGTACGCCGCGATCTCGCGCTCGCCCTGGAAGACCTGGATCAGCACGGACGGCTGGTTGTCGTCGGCCGTCGTGAAGACCTCGGAGCGCTTGGTCGGGATCGTGGTGTTGCGCTCGATGAGCTTGGTGAAGATGCCGCCCTTGGTCTCGATGCCCAGCGACAGCGGGGTCACGTCGAGCAGGAGGACGTCCTTGACCTCACCCTTGAGCACGCCGGCCTGCAGGGCGGCGCCGACGGCGACGACCTCGTCCGGGTTGACGCCCTTGTTGGGGTCCTTGCCGGTGAGCGACTTGACCAGCTCGGTGACGGCGGGCATGCGGGTCGAGCCGCCGACCAGGATGACGTGGTCGACGTCGGCGACCTTGACGCCCGCGTCCTTGATGGCCTGCTCGAACGGGCCCTTGGTGCGGTCGAGCAGGTCCTGCGTCATGCGCTGGAACTCGGCCCGGCTCAGGGACATGTCGAGGTGCAGCGGGCCCGCCGGGCCGGCCGTGATGTAGGGCAGGTTGATGCTGGTCGTGGTGGCGGCGGAGAGCTCGATCTTCGCCTTCTCCGCGGCCTCGCGCAGGCGCTGCAGGGCCATCTTGTCGGCGCCCAGGTCGATGCCGTGCTCGCCGCGGAACGTCTTGACCAGGTGGTCGATGATCCGCTGGTCCCAGTCGTCGCCGCCGAGGTGGTTGTCACCGGAGGTCGACTTGACCTCGATGACGCCCTCGCCCAGCTCGAGCAGGGAGACGTCGAAGGTGCCGCCGCCGAGGTCGAAGACCAGGACGGTCTGCTCCTTGGTGCCCTTGTCCAGCCCGTAGGCCAGCGCGGCGGCCGTGGGCTCGTTGACGATGCGCAGGACGTTGAAGCCCGCGATCTCGCCGGCCTCCTTGGTGGCCTGGCGCTGCGCGTCGTTGAAGTAGGCCGGGACGGTGATGACCGCGTCGGTGACCGTCTCGCCCAGGTAGGCCTCGGAGTCCCGCTTGAGCTTCATCAGCACCCGCGCGGAGATCTCCTGCGGCGTGTACTTCTTGCCGTCGATGTCGATGGACCAGCTGGTGCCGACCTCACGCTTGACCGAACGGATGGTCCGGTCGGGGTTGGTCACCGCCTGGCGCTTGGCGACCTCACCGACGAGCACCTCGCCGTTGCGCGCGAAGGCGACGATGGACGGGGTCGTCCGGGAGCCCTCCGCGTTGGCGATGACGGTGGGCTCGCCTCCTTCCAGAACGCTGACGCAGGAGTTCGTGGTGCCGAGGTCGATGCCGACCGCACGTGCCATGTTCGCTTCCTCGCTTCTGATACGGCTGTGGTGCTCGGGGTCTGGTGCTGGGTCTTGCAAGTCTGCGGCCACAAGTTGAGTGGACCGGACTCAATGATGCCACGGGATCACCAGACCGCAAGTCGAAGTTGAGCGAAGGACGCGCAACCTTGGCGCCGAAGGTTCCTGTCCGGTCACGACGGGTGGGGTACCTGTTGTCTGCGATGCATAGATCGGGCACGCTTTACCCGTGACGACGCACGGTGACGCGGTCGGACCGTCGGCCCTGCCCGCCGTGACCGACAAGTCCGGAGCCATGGCAGCGACCGGCGAAGAGAAGGAGCGAGGCACCGACGTGCCCGCCGCGCCGCAGGATGCGGAGAAGGAGGCTCGCCCCCAGGGGGCAGAGCCCGAGCAGCCGTCCGCCGAAAAGACGCCCGAGCAGCCGGCCGAGGCCGGAAAGCCCGGGGTCGAGGCCGACGAGCCCGAGGTCGAAGCCGACGAGGCCAAGGCCGACGAGCTCAAGGCTGAAGCCGACGAGCCCAAGGCCGAGGCTGAGGAGCCCGAGGTCGAGGAGCCGGAGCCCAAGGCGAAGACCGAGCCTGTGGTCGAGAAGCCGGAGCCCGAGCCCGAGGCGAAGACCGAGCCCGAGGAGGCCGAGGCGACCGAGGTCGTCGCGGAGCCGGCGACTGAGGAGACCAAGGTCACTGAGGTCGCGGTCGCGGCTGAGGGCGACGAGGACGGCGACGAGCCGGTCGGGAAAGACGAGGAGCCGACCGGGAAGGACGAGGAGCCGGCGAAGCAGCCCGAGTGGCCCCCGCCGAGCGCCCCCGCCGCCGGGAACACGGTGACGACGCAGAAGCGGCCCGCCACCCTCGACGATCTCGCGCCGCTGCCCTTCGCGACGCCCCACACGGCAGCCGTGCCGACGATGGCCACGCCGAACCCGAAGGCGAAACCGAAGCCGAGGGCGACCCAGCCGGCGGCCATCACGGCGGCCCCGAGCGGCCCCGTGACCCCGGAGCTGCCCGCCGAGCCTCCGGCCGCGCTGGGCAAGCTCGCCACGGCGTTGTCGCGCCTGCGGGCGACGATCGGCGGGACGGCGTACCCGTTGGAGCTGGCCTCCGCCGAGGAAGCGGGACGGATCGGCACCGCCCTGGTCGCGCAGCTCGATGATTATCTGATGCCGCGCCTGGCCCGGCTCGACGCGCCGCTGCTGGTGGTCGTGGGCGGATCCACCGGCGCGGGCAAGTCGACGCTGGTCAACAGCCTGGTGCGGGCGCCCGTGAGCCAGGCCGGGGTGCTGCGGCCGACGACCCGGTCGCCGGTGCTGGTGAGTCACCCCAACGACTCGTCGTGGTTCCGCAAGGGTGAATTGCTGCCCGGGCTGGTGCGGACGGCGGAATCCACTTCGGACCCGCGGACGCTGCAGCTCGTCTCGGCGCCCGCGCTCGGGCCCGGCCTGGCGTTCCTCGACGCGCCCGACGTCGACTCGGTGGTCGAGGGCAACCGCAAACTGGCGGCGCAGCTGCTGGCGGCGGCGGACCTGTGGCTTTTCGTCACCACCGCGGCACGCTACGCGGACGCCGTACCGTGGGAACTGCTGAAGACGGCCCGGCTGCGCGGCACGGTGATCGCACTCGTGCTGGACCGCGTCCCGGGTGAGGCCGCCGCGGACATCACCGCGCACCTCACCGAGATGCTCGGCGAGCACGACATGGCGCAGGCGCCGCTCTTCATCCTGCCGGAGACCACGCTCGACCGGCAGGGGCTGCTGAGCGAGGACCTGATGCGCCCGCTGCACGACTGGTTCGCGCAGCTCGCGGCCGATGCCAACGCCCGGGCCGCCGTGGTCCGGCAGACGCTCGACGGCGCGCTCATCTCGCTCGCGCCGGCGGTCGAGGGTCTCGCGTCGGCCGCGGACGACCAGGCCGCCGCGGCGAAGGCGCTCGACGAACGGATCACCGCCGCCTATCGCACCGCCCGCCGCACGCTGGAGGACGGTCTCCAGGACGGCCGGCTGCTGCGTGGCGAGGTGCTGGCGCGGTGGCAGGAGTTCGTGGGGACGGGCGAGTTCCTCAAGATGCTGGAGTCGCGGGTCGGTCAGGTCCGGGACAAGATCGTCGCGGCGGTCACCGGCCGTCCGGCGCCGGGGCGCAACCTCAAGGCGGCACTCGAGTCGCAGCTGGTCACGCTGCTGCGCGGGGTCGCTGCCGATGCGGCCGAGCAGGCGTACACGTCATGGCAGGCCTTCCCGGCCGGCAGCGGCCTGCTCGTGCCGGAGCTGCAGAAGCCCGCGCCCGATCTCGCCGAGCGCGCCGAGCGGACCGTGCGCGACTGGCAGCAGTGGGTCCTGGACCTGGTGCGTACGGAGGCCGGCGACAAGCGGTTCGTCGCCCGCGGCGCCGCCTATGCGGTGAACGGCGTCGGGCTGGCCGTGATGATCGGCGTCTTCACGTCCACGGCGTTCATCCCGACCGGCGCCGAGGTGGCGGTCGGGGCGGGCACGACCGTGGCCGCCCAGAAGGTGCTCGAAGCGATCTTCGGTGACCAGGCGATCCGCACTCTCGCCGCCCGGGCGCGGGAGGACCTTCTGGCCCGCGTTAACGTGCTGCTCGACACCGAGGCGGCCCGGTTCACCGACCGCACCGCCGCCGTCGGGCTGGAGCTGGAGCCGGGCACCACGTTGCGGCAGGCCGTCGCGGACGTGGAGCGCGCCAGGAAGGAACTCGCGTTGACCGGGACGCCGTCATGAGCCTCGTCGAGAAGGTCAAGCGTGCCCTGGGCAGCGACGACCGGGTGGACGCCCGGCAGCTGACCGAGCGGCTGGACGCCCTGCAGCGCTTCCTGCGCGTCGCCGGGCCGCACCTGCCCGACCAGGACCTGGTCGCCGCGCACACGCTGGTCGAGCGGGCGGGCAGCCGGCTCGCCCTGTCGCAGGACCACACCGTGGTCGCGCTGGCGGGCAGCACCGGCAGCGGCAAGAGCAGCCTCTTCAACGCGCTCGCCCGGCTGAAGCTCTCTCCCGTCGGCGTGCGCCGGCCCACCACGGGCGTCGCGCACGCTTGCGTGTGGGGCCCGCTCGAACCGGCCAACAAGCTGCTCGACTGGGTCGGCGTCCTGCCCCGGCAGCGCTTCATCCGCGAGAGCGCCCTCGACGGCGAGGACGAGGCCGCGCTGCGCGGTCTGGTCCTGCTCGACCTGCCCGACTTCGACTCGATCGACCAGCGCCACCGGCTCGAGGTGGACCGGCTGCTCGGCCTGGTCGACCAGGTGGTCTGGGTCGTCGACCCGCAGAAGTACGGCGACCGGATCCTGCACAACGCCTACCTCAAGCAGTTCAAGTCGCACAGCGACGTGACCATCGTCGTCCTCAACCAGGCCGACCGGCTCACCCCGGCCGACACCGAGCTGGTGCTGACCGACCTCAAGCGGCTGCTCAAGGAGGACGGTCTCGACGGGGTGCCCGCCATGGCGACCTCCGCGAAGCAGCCCGGCATGCTGACCGAGCTGCGCGGCGCCCTCGAGAAGACGGTCGCCGAGCGGCAGGCCGCGCTGCGCCGGCTGGCCGGAGACCTCGACGCCGTCACCGAGCAGCTGTCGGCGACGATCGGACCGCCGGCGGCCGAGGACGAGATCGACCGCAGCACCGTACGGCAGCTCAGCGACGCCCTGGCCGCGTCGGCCGGAGTGCCCGCCGTGGCGGAGGCGACCGCCGGGGCGTACAAGCATCGCGCCCTCGCCAGCACGGGCTGGCCGCTGGTCCGCGGGCTGCGCAAGCTCCGCCCCGACCCGTTGAAGCGCCTGCACCTCGAGGAGCCGGCTCCTTCCACGGATCTGGTGCCTGTTTCGCGTACGTCGATCCCGGCGCCCGATGCCGCGCAGCAGTCGGCGGTCGGATTGTCCGTACGGGCGGTGGCCGCACGCGCAGCCGCCCCGATCCCCGAGGTCTGGGCCCCGGCGCTCGCCACGGCGTCCCGCTCGCGGCTCGGTGACCTGCCCGACGCGCTCGACCGCGCGGTGGCGAAGACCGATCTCGGCATGAGCCGCAAACCGATCTGGTGGACGATCGTGGGCGGCCTGCAGTGGCTCTTCACCATCGCGGCCGTCGCCGGGCTCGGCTGGCTGGTCGCCGGCTACGTCGTCCGCCTCCTCGGCCTGCCCGAACTGGACAATCCCCAGGTCGGCGTGGTGCCGGTGCCGACGTTGCTGCTGGTCGGCGGGCTGCTGCTCGGGTTGCTCCTGGCCCTGTTGCTGCGTCCGATCGTCAACGCGGCAGCGCGCCGGGCTCAGCGCCGGGCGGAGCAACGCCTGCGTCAAGCGGTCACCGAGGTGGGCCGGGAACACGTGGTCGCGCCGGTTCGCGAGGTGCTCAGTGCGTACGCCCAGGCGCGCGAGGCGCTCACCGTCGTCCGATCGGAATAGCGACCGCGGCGCCCGGCGCCGGTAGGCTCGCGACATGGCGGCACCTCAGAATCCGTACGACGCGGTCCTGCACGCGGCCCGCGACGTGGCGAAGCTCGGCTGCGCCCTGGACGCCGAGATGCTGGGCACCGCGCTCCTGGGCAGCGTCTACTCGATCGCCGAGCACGACCGGGCGGCGGCGGTGCGCGAGTTCGTCGGCGGCTTCCTCAGCGCGACCACCCGCCGGCGCACGGCCTCGGCGACCACGATCCGCGAGGTCTTCGCGGCCCTGGTCCCCGACGCCGACGGCGCCGCGGAGGTCCGCCGCGGCGCGCAGGCCCCGGCCTGGACGGCCCAGCTCGGCCGGGTCCGCCCGACCGGCTGCTACGCGTACGGGGACGTCTACGGCGACCAGACCTCCTACCTGGTGACCTTCGCCTACGACGACGAGGAGGGCGGCCCCGAGCACGCCGTCGTCGCCCTCGTCGACCACAACATCGGCATCACCAAGGACGTCTTCGTCGGCGGCCCCGCCGAGCGCATCCTCGGCCAGGTCCGCCAGATGTGCCTCGGCGACGAGCTCACCTGGTTCCGCGAGGAGGACCCGGCCCGCCTCCGCGGCGAGGTCCACCGGCACCTCGAGATCACCGACGAGCTGACCAGCCTCCCCCAGGACGGCAGCCTCGCCACCGACCGCGCCCTGGCCACCGCCCGGCTCGCCCTCCTCCCGCAGTCGACCGTCCCGGTCCCGGCCGACTCGCCGGAGCTCAGCGGACCCGGCCGCGAGACTCTCCTGCGCGACTTCCTCAAGTCGCCGGAAGCCGCGCGCTTCGGCATCGACCGCATCTCCGCCGACGACGAGCTGGCCTCGCTCCACTTCTGCCTCTCACTCCTGCTCGACCACGCCGAGAGCCTCCCCGACCCCGACCCACTGCGCTGGAGCCCCGCCGTCGCCGGCCTCTTCCTGCTCGACTGGGTCCACCGGCGCGCGGTCCTCGACATGGACGACGCCGCGATGCTCCCGCGGGTCACGCGCGCCTGGTCGGCGTACGCGATGCGCAAGCGCGGCCTCCCCGAAGCCGCCGCCGAGCAGACCGACGACGTGCTGGAGGAGATGGTGCCGGAGTTCGCCCGGCTCTACGCCACGGGCGAGAAGCGCAGCCCGGAGACGGCCGCGGTGGCCCAGCTGATCTCCGAAGGCGTCGACCCGGACGACCCCGCCGCCATCGACGCCTGGATCGAGACGAACCGCAACCGGCTCGCGGACGACAACTGATCATTTGCCGTACGCGGCCCCGCGCGCGACCGGCTCGCGGGTCGGCTCGGCCGGGCTGTCCGCCGGGGTGGCTCTCGCGCGGCATGAGCTGATGGCGGCTTGCGTCGCGGCGGCCCTGGGCGGTGGCGGCTTGCGTCGCGGCGGCCCTGGGCGGTGGCGGCTTGTGTCGCGGCGGCCCTGGGCGGTGGCGGCTTGTGTCGCGGCGGCCCTGGGCGGTGGCGGCTTGGTCAGCGGCGGTGGCGGTGGGTGCCCGGGTCGGCGTGATGGCGGCCGGGGCGGGAGCTGCGATGCTGCGCCGGCGTCCGGGCTTCGTCCGAGTTGTGCCGATTGCCGGCCCGGTGACTGCCCCGATAGGTGCGCGCCGGCTCGGCCCGCCGCGAGTCCGCCCGGGCGGCGACGACGTTGTGGCGGTGACTGTTGTGGGTCCGGTGGGCGGGGCTGAGCTGCTTGCTGTTGTACGGGCTTTCGGTCATCACTGACCTCCGGTGAAAGTCGGAGCGGACGGCACGAACCGTCCGATGGGCTCGTTCCTCGTGCTCGGACGCGTCCTGCTCGTCCCGGTAGCCACGCTCACAGTCCTCATCGCTCCCACCACCGTCACCGTCGCCTCGCCCACCGCCGTTGTCGTCGCCGCCACCGTGGTGGTTGCCGTCGTCGTCGCCGGAGTCGTAGCGGTTTCCGTCGTCGTCGCTGGAGTCGTGGTGGTTTCCGTCGTCGTCGCTGGAGTCGTGGTGGTTTCCGTCGTCGTCGTTGGAGTCGTCGTCTCTGTGACCGGCGTCGCCGTCGTCGCTGTCATCGACGTCGTCGGGTGCGTTGTCCTTGTCGGCGTCACCGTCGTCGGCGTAATCGTCGGTTGCATCGGCGTCGCCTGCGTGGTCGCCGGCGGCGTCGTCGTCGTTGGCGTGGTCGCTGCCGGTGTTGTCGTCCGGGTCGGTTCGGCCGGGGATGTCGATGTCGCCTACCGGGTGGCGGCCGGGGTCGGCGGGCCAGTCGGGCCAGCCCGGGTCGACCGGCCAGTCCGGCAGTCCGGGCTCGTCCGGGTGATCAGGCTCGGTCGGCGAGCCCGGCTCCGGCGAGGTGGGCGCGGGCGAGCTTGGCGTCGGCGAGGTGGGAGAAGCCGGCGAGGTGGGGAAAGCCGGCGAGCTCGGTGAGTTGGGCGAGTTCGGAGACGCCGGCGAGCCGGGCCGGGCGGGCGCCGGCGAGGAGCTGGGCCTGGCGGGCGCCGCCGGCGAGCCGGGCCGGGCAGGTGCGGCCGGGGAGCCGGGCCGGGCAGGGGCGGCCGGCTTGCGCGGGGACGCGGAACGGTCCCGCCGTGAGAAGGCGGGCTCGTCCCGGCCCGGCCTGCCTTCGGACTGCCACGTGTCACGCCAACCGCCGTCACCCCCACGAGAGGGCGGCGACTTGGAAGACCCCGCAGACGAACGGGCGCCGGACGACGACCCGGGACGCGGCGACCCAGGACCGGACGGCGAGGCGGGACCCGGCGGCGAGACCGAGCCAGGCGGGACTGTTGGACCGGGGGCCACCCCGGCGCCCGGCGTCGTCGTTCCTTTGTGGGTGGGGGGCGGGGTGCTCTGGTCGTACCCGCGGGGCTTCTTCTTCTGTTGTTGACCTTGGGGTCCGACCCCGTTGGAGCCGGACGACGGCGCCGGGGAGACGCGGACCGGGCCGGTGGAGACGGGCGGGATGAACGGGATGTCGGTGACGGGCGGGCGGTTTTCGGCGAGCTCATTCGAGCCGGCGGTGATCGCGGCGAGGGTCGGAAGCGACGCCAGTCCCACCAGCATCACCACTATCAGCACATAACGACGGGTCGGGCCGGTGAAGCCCTCGGCGCTGTAGACGCCGTTGAGGCGTTTGCGCAGGACTTTGATCGGCGGCACGAGCCCGTCGTCGTCCGGTTGCTCCCGCACGGCCGCCACCCTCCCCAAGAGTCAAAGATCCACATGGATCCGTTTCGGCTAGTGGGGGCAACGATGAACAGGGCTTCGGGCTGCGGCGGCAACGCGTCGTTCCGACGGAAGTGACGGTACGAATTCCTCTTATTCGGACAAATGCTCCACAAGGTGGGATCGCCGCACCGCGCGCGAAACCACCACTTCGAAGACGGCAAGATTTCAGATCTGTGATCAGGCTGACCTGTGGCGCCACTCACGTTCTCTGCGAGGATGAGGGTCGACGGCACCGCCGCCGTCACTCGCGATCTGCGGGGACGCGGTGGGGGTCGTCACTCCCCGGCGGGGTCTGTGATCACGCCGACGGGCCGCGCGGCAACCTCACCCGGGCCAGGCGCGGCGCACCATTGGTCCGCCGCGCGGCCGGGCAACACCCGCCGTGGGCGATTTGGAGAACAGGGAGACACGGATGGCGAACGGCGAAAGCGAAGTCGGGGCTGACCCGGCAGGCGGTTTCGTTCAACTGCTCACCCCCGACGGTGAGCGCGTCGACAGCGTCACCACGGCGGAGGGCGTGACCTACTCGGTCAGCTTCACCGACGAGGAGTACCGAGGGCTCTACCAGGACCTGGTCACGGTGCGCCGGCTGGATGCCGAGGCCACCGCCCTGCAGCGCCAGGGCGAGCTGGGCATCTGGGCGAGCCTGCTGGGTCAGGAGGCGGCCCAGGTCGGCTCGGGCCGCGCGCTCCGGCCGCAGGACATGGCCTTCCCCACCTATCGCGAGCACGGCGTGCTCTACACCCGGGGCATCGACCCGATCATGCCGTTCGGGCTGTTCCGCGGCGTCGACCAGGGCGGCTGGGACGCGAACGAGTTCAAGTTCAACCCGTACACGATCGTCATCGGCGCGCAGACGCTGCACGCTACCGGCTACGCCATGGGCATCACCATGGACGGCAAGACCGGCGCCGGGGACGGCGAGGCGGTCATCGCGTACTTCGGGGACGGCGCCACCAGCCAGGGCGAGGTCAACGAGGCGTTCGTGTGGTCGGGTGTCTTCCACGCGCCGATCGTGTTCTTCTGCCAGAACAACCAGTACGCCATCTCCGAGCCCCTCGAGCGGCAGACGCGCATCCCGCTCTACCGCCGCGCGAACGGCTTCGGCTTCCCGGGCGTACGCATCGACGGCAACGACGTGCTGGCCACCTATGCCGTCACGCGCACCGCCCTCGACAACGCGCGCCAGGGCCAGGGGCCGACGCTGATCGAGGCGTACACGTACCGGATGGGTGCGCACACCAGCTCCGACGACCCGACCCGCTACCGCATCGCGAGCGAGGTCGAGTCGTGGAAGGCGAAGGACCCGATCAGCCGGCTCAAGACGTTCCTCGTCAAGCAGGAGATCGCCGGCGAGGAGTTCTTCGGCCAGGTCGACGAGGATGCCCGTACGCTCGCCCTCAGCCTGCGCGAGCGGGTGCTCGCCATGCCTGACCCCCAACCGGTCACGATGTTCGACAACGTCTATCCCCACGGTTCGCCGCTCCTGGACGCCCAGCGAGCGGAGTTCTCCCGGTACCACGCTTCGTTCGAAGGGAGCGCGCACTGATGACCGAGACGCTGACTCTTGGCAAGGCCCTCAACCACGGCCTGCGCCGCGCCCTGGAGAGCGACTCCAAGGTCGTGATCATGGGTGAGGACGTCGGCAAGCTGGGCGGCGTCTTCCGGATCACCGACGGCCTGCAGAAGGACTTCGGTGACAACCGAGTCATCGACACCCCGCTCGCCGAGGCCGGCATCGTCGGCACCGCGGTCGGCCTCGCCATCCGCGGCTACCGGCCGGTGTGCGAGATCCAGTTCGACGGCTTCGTCTTCCCGGCCTACAACCAGATCGTCGGCCAGGTCGCGAAGATGTTCTACCGCTCGCTGGGCAAGCAGCGGCTCCCGATCGTCATCCGCATCCCCTACGGCGGCGGCATCGGCGCGGTCGAGCACCACTCCGAGTCGCCCGAGGCCTATTTCGCGCACACCCCCGGCCTCAAGGTCGTCACGTGCTCGAACCCGGCCGACGCGCACGTGATGATCCAGCAGGCGATCGCCTCGGACGACCCGATCATCTTCTTCGAGCCGAAGCGCCGCTACTGGGAGAAGGGCGAGGTCGACCTCGAGCTGCCCCTCGACCGGGCCTACCCGCTGCACGCCTCCCGCGTCGCGCGCGAGGGGACGGACGCGACCCTCATCGCGTACGGGCCGATGGTGCGCGTGGCTCTCGACGCCGCCGCCGCGGCGGAGGAGGACGGCCGCAGTCTCGAGGTCATCGACCTGCGCACGTTGTCGCCGCTCGACCTCGACCCGGTGTACGCGTCGGTGCGCAAGACCGGTCGTGCCGTGATGGTGCATGAAGCACCCAGCAACATCGGTCTCGGCGCCGAGGTCGCCGCCCGGGTCACCGAGGAGTGCTTCTACTCGCTCGAGGCCCCGGTGCTGCGCGTCACGGGCTACGACATTCCCTACCCGGCCGCCCGCGTCGAGGAGGAGTACCTCCCCGACCTGGACCGCGTGCTCGACGCCGTCGACCGCGCGTTCGGCTGGTGACGCGGATGTCCCGCATCAAAGACTTCACCCTGCCCGATCTCGGCGAGGGCCTGACCGAGGGCGAGATCCTGACCTGGCTCGTCGAGGTCGGCGACACGATCGAGCTCAACCAGCCGATCGTCGAGGTCGAGACGGCGAAGGCCGCGGTCGAGATCCCGGCGAAGTGGGGCGGCGTGATCGCGCGCATCCACGTCGAGGCCGGGACGACGGTCGAGGTGGGCGCGACCATCGTGTCCATCGACACCGATCCGTCGGCGGGGCCGCTGCCGTCCGGTCCGGTTCCGTCGGCCGAGTCGCTGGCAGCCGTGGAGGTCGCGCCGGCCGAGGGTGCCGTCGAGCCCGGGCTGATCGGCGGTCCGGCGCCGGGTGGGCGGACGGCTGTTCTCGTCGGGTACGGCCCCCGGACCGTCACCGCGAAGCGCCGCCCGCGCGCGGGCTCGGCACCTGTTGCGTCGGCTCCTGTCGCGGCGGCCCCGGTTGCGTCGGCCCCCGTCACGCAGCCTCCCGTCGCGCCGGTCCCGGCTGCTCCGGAACCGGTGCGCTCCGGGCCGGTCCTGGCCAAGCCGCCCGTACGGAAGCTGGCCAAGGATCTTGGTGTTGATCTCGCCACGATCGTCGGCACCGGGCCGCTCGGGTCGATCACGCGCGACGATCTGCAGGCCGCGGTCGCCGCTCCCGCCCCCGTCGTCGCCCCGGCGCCCGTCGCGGCGCCGTCGTTCGACACCTCGCGGGAGCAGCGGCTGCCGATCAAGGGCGTCCGGAAGCTCACCGCCGAGAACATGGTGGCCTCCGCCTTCACCGCGCCGCACGTCACGGAGTTCCTCACCGTGGACATGACCCGCTCGATGAAGGTGCTGGAGCGGCTGAAGGGCCGGCCCGAGTTCCGGGACGTGCGCCTCTCGCCGCTGCTCCTGGTGGCCAAGGCCGTGCTGCTCGCGATCAAGCGGCATCCGATGGTCAACTCGACGTGGTCGGCGGCGACGAACGAGATCGTCGTCAAGGAGTACGTCAACCTGGGCATCGCCGCGGCCACCGAACGCGGCCTCATCGTGCCCAACATCAAGGACGCCGGGCGGCTGACCCTGCGTGAGCTGGCCGACGCGCTCAACGCCCTGGTCCAGGTGGCCAAGTCGGGCAAGACGCCGCCGTCCGACATGGCGGGCGGGACGTTCTCGATCACCAACGTCGGCGTCTTCGGCGTCGACACGGGTACGCCCATCCTGCCGCCGGGCGAGGCGGCGATCTTGGCCTTCGGCGCCGTCCGGCCGATGCCCTGGGTGCACAAGGACAAGATCAAGGTGCGCCAGGTCACGACGCTGGGGCTGTCCTTCGACCACCGGATCGTCGACGGCGAGCTGGGCTCGAAGTTCCTGCGGGACATCGGCGCCTTCCTCACCGACCCGGAGGGCGCACTGCTCGCCTGGACCTGACATTCGACGCTGACCCTGCTTGCTCGCCTTCGATCCGTAGGTGAGTAAGCGGGATCACCCCCATATTCGTTGGCACCTCCGGTTACGGCGCGGTTAAATGGACCCAGCGCCGGAAGTTCCGGGCGCGTCCGACACGGCCCACGAGGCCAGGGGGAGCAGCACCGCGATGAGCACCATCGACCGCATCCGTAACCGCCGCATTGCCAAGCGTGACGCTCGGGCCATCGAGCGGGCCATGAGCGCGGCGCCGACCCGCGCCATGCGGGACGAGCTCGCGATCTTCGCCCAGCGGCAGCGCATCTTCTGATCGGCTCGGGCCCGCCGCTCCGGGCCCGGCCACCCCGCCCGCCGTTCCGATCGCCTCCCGGTCGGAGCGGCGGGCGTCTTTCTTTCCTGTGACTGTCCGTACAGGACCGTTAACCGGAAATCCGGCGCGTGAGGAATCTTCTCGACCGGCCCGGCTCCCCGAAACAGCCATGAGTTCGGCTCGGGTGCGACCCTTCATCCGGATAAGACGGCTTTTGTCATACGTGGGGATGATCACGTCAGGGGGTTTCCCCGCACGTCGGCCACTCCGGACGGCGTACTCCGGGATTCCGAGTGTCGGCAACGCCCGGTACGGTTGGGCACGGTCACTCGCCCCGGCTCGGCCGGCCGAGGCACGGTGGCCTGGGTCATACCCAGCTCTGCAAGGTCGGCCGCGTCCGTGCTTCAGCTCGCACGGCCGACAGTCATGGAGGAGGCGGTTATGACGTCCGAGGGCCAGCACGCCGGCAGGCAGCCGGGGGCCACGTCGGGCGGCGGAGCCGAGCCGTTCGGCACCGACGCCTTCCCGCCCCCGGATTCCGAGGGCTCCCCCTCCTACCCGCACGCCCAGGGCTCACCCCCCAGCGCGTACGCACCGCCGCCGCAGGCCGCGCCCGACGGCGGCTCGCCGTTCGTGGTGCCCGCGGTGCCGCCGGCCGGGCAGCCCTCCACCGGCGGGTCCCCCTTCGGAGCGGCGGCCGCCCAGTTCCTCTCCTCGGGTTCCGCCCGGCCCGCCGACGCGGGTTCCGGCCGTGCCACCGATCTGGGCTCCGCCCGGGCCACCGATCTGAGCTCCGCCCGGCCCGCCGACACGCGACAGTCCGGCGAGCCCGCGCGCGCGACCCCGGCCGGGCCGCCGGTGCCCGACTCCGGCTGGACGCCCCCGATCCCGGCCGAGGGCTCGTTCCGCCAGGCCCAGGGCGACCAGCTCCCGCAGCGCAACCCCGGCTCGGCGGGCGGCAACCTGACCAACCCGGTCAGTGAGTTCAACGGCTTCACGCCCGTACGTTCCGCGCCCGCCACCGCCGCCCCCGAGCCCCAGCGCCTCGGGGCCAACCCCGACCTGCCGCGCCGCTCGCCGGGCGAGGCCCGCGGCCCGTTCGACCGTGGCACCGGCGCCGGCGCCGCCCCGCAGGGTGAGCGCCAGCCGGGTCTCTCCGCCTTCGGCGACCAGCGCGTGCGCGTGCCGGGCGCCACCCTGACCGACCTCCCGGACAGCCCGCCGCGAGCCCCTGAGGCCGGCGGCTTCCCGGTCCGCGGCGACGCACCCGAAGGGGCCAGCTTCCCGTTGCGTGGCAACTCAGCCGGCGACGGCGCCAGCTTCCCCGGCCTGCGCGGCAGCGAGAGCCCGTTCGGCGCCTCGCCGGAGAGCCCGTTCGGCGCCTCCCCCGACAACTCGCTCGGCGCCTCGTCTGACAACTCGTTCGGCGGCTCGTCCGAGCAGGGCGGGCCGTCCGACGGAGGCACTTCCTTCGGCGGGCGTCCGTC
The DNA here is from genome assembly GCF_030709675.1 of Symbioplanes lichenis. Taxonomy (GTDB): domain Bacteria; phylum Actinomycetota; class Actinomycetes; order Mycobacteriales; family Micromonosporaceae; genus Actinoplanes; species Actinoplanes lichenis. Next base: position 177,504 of record NZ_JAUZQD010000015.1, on the reverse strand, counting down.
CACGTTGGAGGACGACGCCGGCCCGCGGCAGGGCTATCCGCAGCGGGTCCCGGGCGCGTCCTTCGACGACCCCGGCGCCGGTCGGCCCACCAGCGCTCCGGCCGGCGAGAGTGACGGCTACCCCCAGCGGGTGCCGGGTGCCTCCCTCGGCGGCAGCGCGGCCGTGGCGTCCGCCGTGCCCCAGCCGCGCGATCCCGAGCCGGCCGAGCCCGCCCAGGGTTCCGCCCGCCCGGCGACCGCCAGCGCCTCGGTGCCCGTCGCGAGCCGCGTCGCGCCTCCGGCCGAGCCCGAGGAGCAGAGCCAGAGCACACCCCCACAGGCCCGGGTGTACGGACGCCCCGCCGTCAGCGAGCCAGTCCAGGGCGCCGACGACAGCCCGTCCGCCGGCGGCTCGGCCGGCGCCTTCGAAGCGCCCGGAGCCGACGACCGCTCGCCGTTCGCCGCTCCCGATGACCGCTCGCCGTTCGCCGCTCCCGACGAGCGCTCGCCGTTCGACGGGCCCTCGTTCGGTTCCGGCGACGACCGCCCGCACTTCGGTGCCTCCGACGACCGCCCGCAGTTCGGTGCTTCCGCTGAACGCCCGCAGTTCGGGGCGGCCGACGAGCACGGCGGCTTCGAGCAGCCCGGCGCCCGCGACGGGTTCGAGCAGCCCGGCGCCCGCGACGGGTTCGAGCAGCCCGCCGCTCGGGACGGGTTCGAGCAGCCTTCCTCCCGCGACGGGTTCAGCGGAAGTGACCACGGCGGCACCTATGGCACGCCGTCCGGCACCGACCCCGCGCCGACGTCCTCGGGCGCCTATGGCACGCCCGCTCCCACCTCGTCGGGGGCTTACGGCACGCCCACTCCCACATCGGGGGCCTACGGCACGCCGGCTCCGGCCGCGGGCGCTTTCGGTGCAGCGGCTCCGGCCGCGGGCGCTTTCGGTGCAGCGGCTCCTGCTTCGGGCGCGGCGGCTCCTGCCTCGGGTGCCTTTGGTGCGACGGCTCCCACGTCTGGGGCGCAGGACGCTTCGGCGCCCACGTCGTCCGGTGGTTACGGCACGGCTCCGACCTCGGGCAGTGCTCAGGGCGCGGCCCGCGTGTCCGGCCGCGCGAGCGCCAGCGCGCGGGTCAGCGTGCCCGGCCAGGCCCAGCCGTCCGCCCCGGGCCAGCCCTTCGGCGGCGACCAGCCCGGCTCGCCGACGTCCGCGCAGCCCGCCGAGTCCGGTCCGCACGCTCCAGGCTCCCCGGTGACCTACGGCACGGCCCAGGCTGAGACCTACGGCCAGCCGCAGGGCGGAAGTTACGGCTCCGCCCAGGACGACCCCTTCGGTCGCTCGCCGGACCCGGAGCGCCGGTCGGAGGACGATCCTTTCGGCCGCCCGCAGGACGACCCCTTCGGTCGCCCGCAGGACGATCCGTTCGGCCAGTCCCAGAGCGACGGCACCGACCGTGACGCCTTCCACCGCGACGGCTCGGACCGTGACGCCTTCGACCGCAATGGCTCGGACCGTGACGGCTTCGACCGCAATGGCTCGGACCGCAACGGCTTCGGTCAGCGGGAGGACGGCAACGGGCAGTCGCACGGGCAGACCTACGGCCAGCCGGCCGGGCACGACTCCGGCCACGGCCAGGCTTCCGGGCAGTCCTTCCCCCCGAGCGCGCCGACCTCCGGGCAGACGTACCCGCAGAGCGCCCCGACCTCCGGACAGGCGTTCCCGCAGAGCGCGCCCACCTCGGGCCAGGCGTTCTCGGGCGGCGCGCCCGCGTCGGGCCAGGGTTACCAGGACGGCAACCCGTTCAGCGAGTTCACCTCGGACATCGCCGGCCGTGGCGGCCCCGGGCAGCCGAACCACCCCGGTCCCGTCCCGGGCAACCCGGCCAGCCGCACCATGCCGCCGGACTTCACCGAGCACACCACCGACGTCGCCGGCCGCGGCCAGGAGCAGCCCTACGTTCCGGCCCCGGCGCTGCACTCCCCGCCGCCCCGCGACGACTTCCCGGTGCAGGGTGACTCGACGCAGCTCTACGGCCAGCGTCCGGAGGGCGCCTTCCCGGGCTCGGACCCGCAGACGTACGGGCAGCGCTCCGACAACGAGCCGTTCGGGCAGCGCCCGGACAACGGTTTCGGGCCGGAGTCGGGGCACCGTCCGGACAGTGGCTTCGGGCCGGAGTCGGGGCACCGTCCGGACAGCGGTTTCGGGCCGGAGAACGGGCACCGTCCCGACAGCGGCTTCGTGCCGGATTCCGGGCAGCCGTTCGGGCAGCGGCCGGGCAGCACGTTCACGAGTCCGGCGAGCCGGGCCACCGTGACCCCGCCGCCGGAGGAGACGGCCAGCTGGCCGGGCACTTCTCAGGAGATCGACCAGGACCGGTTCAACTCGTTCCAGCCGGAGCCCCCCGCGGAGCCGGCCAAGCCCGAGTCGAACGTCCGGGTCTTCCCCGTGCTCCTCGCCGTCATCCTCACCGCCGGTCTCCTGGTCGGCGCGGCGATCGGCGTGACGTGGCTCATCGCGCGCAGCTCCAGCGACGGCGGCTTCTCGGCCAGCGTCGGCGAGTGCGTCAAGCGCGACGGCGACAAGGCCGTGACCGCCACGTGCGGCGACGCGGGCTCGTTCGAGGTGGTCGCCGTGGTCAACTCGAACAAGGAGTGCCCGGACGCCAACCAGCCCTTCGTCCTCAACCCGAGCGGCGACAAGACCCAGGTCCTCTGTCTGAAGCCCCGCACCTGACGCCCACCCCGCCGAGCCGCAGGCGCCGTCCCCGCGAAGGCGCCCGGCCGGTGGCAAAGCCCGGCCGGTGACGAAGCCCGGCCCGCCGCCCGGCCGGTGACGAAGCCCGGCCGGCCGCCCATCCAGCGACAGCGCACCGCCGGCTGGGATGCTTGGACCACGCAGTCGCCCCCCTCGGAATCGCGCCCGCCGAGCCGCAACCGCCCGGCGACGGCGCCCGGCCTCTCGTCGAGTCGCCTCCCGATCCAGCGATGATGCTCGGCTCGCAAGCCGCGAGCGTCGTCCCTGTGCCCGCACTCGAGCGCGCCGGGCTGACGAGAACCCGGCCGAAGAGGCGTCCGTCACCCTGGGCCCACCCAGCGCCCCCGCTGCGGCACGATTGGCGTCATGAACGCGCGCGTACGGGCGCCCGAGTTCCGGGCTCGGGGCTGGCTGAACACCGGCGGCAAGGATCTGCACCTCGCCGACATCCGGGGCAAGATCGCGATCCTGGACTTCTGGACCTTCTGCTGCATCAATTGCCTGCACGTGCTCGACGAGCTGCGGCCGCTCGAGGAGAAGTACGGTGACGTCCTCGTCGTGATCGGCGTGCACTCGCCGAAGTTCGAGCACGAGCGCGACCCCGTGGCCCTCGCCGCCGCCGTCGAGCGCTACGGCGTGCATCACCCGGTGCTCGACGACGCCGACATGACCATGTGGCAGCAGTACGCGGCGAAGGCGTGGCCGACCCTCAGCGTGATCGACCCCGAGGGCTACGTCGTGGCGTCGATGGCCGGCGAGGGGCATGCCGAGGGGCTGTCCCGGCTGCTGAACGAGTTGATCGCCACGCACCAGGCCAAGGGCACGCTGCACCGCGGCGACGGCCCGTACGTGGCGCCGCCGGCCGACGCGACCGTGCTGCGCTTCCCGGGCAAGGCGATCGAGCTGCCCAGCGGCAATTTGCTTGTCTCCGACTCGGCGCGGCACTCGCTGGTCGAGCTCGGGGCGGACGGCGAGACGCTGGTGCGCCGCATCGGCACGGGTGAGCGGGGCCGCACGGACGGGCCCGCCACTGCCGCGACCTTCTCCGAGCCGCAGGGGCTGTGCCTGCTGCCCGACGGACGCACGGTCGTGGTCGCCGACACCGTCAACCACCTGCTGCGCGGCGTCGACCTGGAGACGGGCGGGGTCACGACCCTGGCCGGTACGGGCCGGCCGTGGCGCTCACCCGACGACGACGGCGTTGCCCTGTCCTCCCCCTGGGACCTCGCGTGGTTCGAGGACAAGGTGATCGTCGCCATGGCGGGCATCCACCAGTTGTGGTGGTTCGACCCGGCGCGAGGCACGACGGGCGTGTACGCGGGCACGACCGTGGAGTCGCTGCGGGACGGCCCGATTCCGGACGTGTGGATGGCGCAGCCGTCGGGCCTGTCGGCGTACGGGAGCAAGCTCTGGATCGCCGACAGCGAGACCTCCGCGCTGCGCTGGATCGAGGACGGAGTGTTGCACACCGCGGTCGGCCAGGGGCTTTTCGATTTCGGGCACGTCGACGGGTCCGCGAAGCAGGCGCTGCTGCAGCACCCGCTCGGGGTGGCCGCGCTGGCGGACGGTTCCGTGCTGGTGGCGGACACCTACAACGGTGCCGTACGTCACTACGACCCGGCCACCGAGCAGGTATCCACCGTGGACAGCGGGCTCGCGGAGCCGAGCGATGTGCTGGTCACGCGCGCGGGCGACGTGTTCGTGGTGGAGTCCGCCGCGCACCGCCTGGTCAAGCTCGCGCCGGGCGCCGTACACAAGGTCGAGGGTGAGCGGCACCGCACCGAGCGACCGGCGTCGCCCCTGGCCCCGGGCGAGGTGACGTTGGACATCGTGTTCACGCCGCCGCCGGGGCAGAAGCTCGACACGACGTTCGGCCCGTCGACCAAGCTCGTGGTCTCGGCGGCGCCGCCCGAGCTGCTGCTGGAGGGCGAGGGCACGGGCACCGACCTGTCCCGGCGCCTGGTCCTCAACCCGGCCGTGCCCAAGGGCGTGCTGCAGGTCGTCGCGCAGGCCGCCACGTGCGACGCGGACGTCGAGCACGCCGCCTGTCACCTGACCCGGCAGGACTGGGGTGTCCCGGTCGTCATCGATCCGGCGGCTCCGACCCGGCTCCCGCTGATCCTGCGTGGTCTCGACGCGTGATCTCTACTTGCCAGTAACCTACGGTGCCGTAACCTGGAAACCGTGACGACGTCAGCCCCGTTCCGGATGAAGCCTGCCGATCTCGGCAAGCCGCGTTTGCGCGGCCGGTTGCACCAGTACGCGTTTTTCGTCGCGCTCGCCTGCGGGGCGGTGCTCTGCTCGATCGCCGCCTCGCGGCCGGGCTGGGCACCGTTCCTGAGCTGCTTGATCTACAGCCTGACGGTGCTGGGGCTCTTCGGCATCAGTGCGCTCTATCACCGCCGGGTGTGGTCCGAGCGCGGCTATCAGATCATGCGCCGGCTCGACCACTCGATGATCTTCGTCTTCATCGCGGGCACCTACACGCCGTTCGTCTGGCTGCTGCTCGACGGCACCAAGCGCACGGTCTTCATCAGCCTGATCTGGGCCGGCGCCCTCGGCGGCGTCGCCCTCAAGAGCATCTGGCCGCACCTGCCCCGCTGGGTGGGCGCGCCGCTCTATCTGGCCCTGGGCTGGGCCGCCGTCGCGATCCTCCCCGACATCCTGCACAGCGGCGGCGTGACAGCCCTCGTCCTGCTGATCGTCGGCGGCGTCATCTACAGCGTGGGCGCCGTCTTCTACGCCCTGCGCCGCCCAAACCCGTGGCCCACCGTCTTCGGCCACCACGAGTTCTTCCACGCCTGCACGCTGATCGCCGCCATCTGCCACCACGTCGCGATCTACTTCACCCTGTACGCCTGACCTCGCCCCGCATGACCTTGCGCACCTTTGACACCGGCGGCGACGGTCTGCCGGTGTTGTGGCATCACGGCACCCCCAACACGGGCGAGCCACCACGCCCGCTCCTGCACCCCGGCATCCGCTGGATCTCGTACGACCGCCCGGGCTACGGCGCGTCCACCCCCGCCCCCGGACGACGGGTCGGCGACGCGGCGCAGTGGGCGACAACGGTCGCCGACGAGCTGGGCATCGGCCGGTTCGCCGACGGGCTGGACTTCTTCCGGGGCATGGGGCCGGCGGGCACCTCCGCGTTACGAGCCGCTGCCGACGGCCGTACGGAAAAGGGTGATGAAGTGGATTTCATCCCCGCCGACCTGGCCATGTTCGACGGGCCGTGGGGCTGGTTCGGGGAGGTCGTCCGAGCGGCCGTGGCGAGCGGTCCCGAGCCGGAGCAGGCGGACGACCACGCCTACGTGTCACCGTGGGGCTGTGACCCGGCGTCGATCACCGCGCCCGTCCTGCTTCTGCACGGCGGCCGTGACCTGATCGCGCCGAGCTCGCACAGCGCCTGGCTGGCGGGCCGCATCCCGGGCGCCGAGCTGTGCGTCGTTCCGGACGCCGGCCACATCTCGGTGCTGCGCGACGCGGACGCGGCCATGGCCTGGTTACGAGCCCGCGCGTCGTGGGATCAAGCGACCGACCGCGCGTCATAGGCATCGCGCGCCTCGACCACGTCGGCGATGTTGTCCTCGGCCCAGTCCTTCAACGCCTCGCACAGCCCGAGCAGGCTGCGCCCCATCGTCGTGAGCGTGTAGTCGACGCGCGGCGGCACGACCGCGTACACCGTGCGGGTGACCAGACCGTCGCGCTCGAGGCCGCGCAGCGTCTGGGTGAGCATCTTCGGGCTCACGCCGGGGATCCGCTGGGCGAGCTCGGTGTAGCGCAGCGGCCCGTCCTTCAGCACCCCGACGATCAGCACGCTCCAGGCGTCGCCGATGCGGTCGAGCAGCTGCCGGCTGGGACAGTTCTTCGCATACACATCCGCTTCCACCAGGACACTATCCCTCAGGTGGGTACTGCACTTCAAGGTGCCCACTATCTGATGGGAAGTAGGTCACGACCAGCCTGGTTAACTGGGGCATGACCATTGTTGTTACCGGTGCCACCGGACATCTGGGCCGTCTTGCCGTCGAGTCGCTGCTGAGCCGGGGTGTTCCGGCGGGCGAGATCGTGGCCGTCGGCCGCGGCGTCGAGAAGATCAGGGATCTCGCGGATCGCGGCGTCGACGTGCGCCGGGCCTCCTACGACGAACCCGAGTCGCTGCGGGCCGCCTTCGCGGGCGCCGAGAAGCTGCTCTTCGTCTCCGCCAGCGACCCGGGGAAGCGCATCCCGCAGCACCAGAACGTGATCGACGCCGCGAAGGCCGCCGGCATCCGCAAGATCGTCTACACCAGCGCGCCCTTCGCCGACACGACGGACCTGCCGATCGCCGGCGACCACAAGGCGACCGAGGAGGCGCTGAAGGCCTCGGGCATTCCGGCGATCTTCGTCCGCAACAGCTGGTACGTCGAGAACTACAACTTCGCCGACATCCTCGAGCAGGGGCTCGTCGGCGCGTCGGGCGAGGGCAAGCTCAGCCTGGCCCCGCGGGTCGACTATGCCGAGGCCGCTGCCGCCGCGATCCTGACGGACGACCAGGATCAGCAGGTGTACGAACTCGGCGGCCCCGCCGTCACGAAGGCCGAGTTCGCCGCGGAGATCGCCCGGGTCACCGGTCGCGACGTGACCTACACCGACCTGACGCCGGAGAAGTACGAGGAGTTCCTGACCGGCGCCGGACAGCCGCCGTTCGTCGCCGCGCTCTTCGCCGGCGTCGAGCGCTCCACCACCGGGGGCGCCCTGGACACCGGCTCCGCCGACCTGGAGAAGCTGCTGGGCCGCCCGGCCACCCCGCTGAGCGAGGCGATCCGAGCGGCCCTGAGCTGATCTTCCGGCGGTCAGGCCCCGTACGGGGGAGGCGGCGGGGCCTGACGCCGGGTGGTCTCGCGGTATTCCTGGACGGACTCGCCCTCGCGGTAGACCGGCGCCTGCGCGGGCGGGACCTCGCGGGCGACCGACCGCTCCTCCACCACGGTGGCGGGGCGCCGGCGGCTGTTCCAGAAGTAGAGGGTCAGGGCCAGGCCGACCAGGCCGGCCAGCATCAGCACGTAGCCGACCACATTGATGTCGAGACCGCTGATGTTGGCATTGACGGCGAACGCGAGGATCGCCCCCAGTGCCAGAAGGAAGATGCTTCCGCCGATGCCCATCGTGGACCTCCCTGGCTCGTGGCTGCCGCACCGAGCCGCGGCAATACGTCGAACCGTGTGTCTACCCAGGCGGCGGAAAGCTCAATCAGGCAAGCTCGTCGGCATGACTGCGCGCACCCTTGTCCTGCTCCGCCACGCCAAGGCGGAGGACCCCGGCGACCTCGACGACTTCGAGCGGTCGCTGACCACGAGGGGGCGGGCGGACGCGGACGCGGCGGGCGCCTGGCTCGCCGACCAGCGGCTGCATCCGCGGCTGGTGCTGTGCTCGCCGGCCGTGCGGACCCGCCAGACCTGGCAGGGCGTCGCGATCTCGCTGGCCCAGTCGGCGCCGGACGCGCCGACGGCCGAGGTGCGTTATGTGCAGGATTTGTACGACGGAGGGCGCACCGAAGTCGTCGACCTGCTCCGAGCCGTGCCCGACACCGTGCCCACCGTGTTGATCGTCGGCCACAACCCGACCATGTCGGACGTGTCCACTTTGCTCCAGTCGGCTCAGCCGGTTGCCTTGTCCCTGCGCACGGCCGGGCTCGCCGTGCACCGGACCGACAGCTCCTGGTCATCCACCGAGCCGGGCTCCCTGCCGTACGTGCTCGGGCACACCGCCCGCGGCTGAGCGAGAAGGCCGGCTGTCCGCCGGCCTCCTCCATCCGTCAGAACGCCAGCGGTCCGCCGGCCCTCTCCATCCGCCAGAGCGCCGGCCGTCCGCCGGCCCTCTCCATCCGTCAGAACGCTTCTTCGGGCAGGTCCATGAGGTCGAGCGTGGTGGCCTCGATGATCCGGCGGTCGGAGCCGATGCGCGGCAGCACCTCGCGGGCGAAGAACCGGGCGGCCGCGATCTTGCCCTCGTAGAAGGCCTTGTCGGCGGCGCTCAGCTCGGTGCCGAGCTTGGCCAGGGCGACCTCCGCGCCGCGCAGCAGCAGCCAGGCCACCGTCACGTCGCCCAGCGCGAGCAGCACGCGCCGCGAGGTCAGGCCGACCTTGTAGAGCTCGCGGGCGTCACCACCCTGCACGGCCTGCAGCCAGCCCATCTCGATGCCGAGGATGGCCTGCATCTCGCCGAGCGCCTTGCCCAGCGCCAGCCGCTCGACCTTGAGCTGCCCGTTGCCGGCCTCGCTCTCCACGAAGCCCTGCATCTCGGTCGCGATGGTGGCCAGCGCGACGCCGCCGTCCTTGACGATCTTGCGGAAGATCAGGTCGAGGCTCTGGATGGCCGTCGTGCCCTCGTACAGCGTGTCGATCTTGGCGTCCCGCACGTACTGCTCGAGCGGGTAGTCCTGCAGGAAGCCGGAGCCGCCGTAGGTCTGCAGCGACTCGTGACCGAGCAGCTCGTAGGCCCGCTCCGAGCCCACGCCCTTGACCAGCGGGAGCAGGAAGTCGTTGACCTTGCTAGCCGCCTTCGCCGCCGCCTTGTCCCCGGCGGCCTCCGCGATGGCGACCTTGTCCTGCCACGTCGCGGTGTAGATCACCAACGACCGCAGACCTTCCGCGTACGCCTTCTGCAGCATCAGCGATCGGCGTACGTCCGGGTGGTGCGTGATCGTGACGCGCGGGGCCGCCTTGTCCGAATTCTGGAGCAGGTCGGCGCCCTGGACGCGGTTCTTGGCGTACTCGAGGGCGTTCTGGTAACCCGTCGACAGGGTCGCGATCGCCTTCGTGCCGACCATCATCCGGGCGTACTCAATGATCATGAACATCTGCCGGATGCCCTGGTGCACGTCGCCGAGCAGCCAGCCCTTCGCCGGGGTGCCGTGCTCGCCGAAGGTCATCTCGCACGTGTTGGAGACCTTGAGGCCCATCTTGTGCTCGATGTTCGTGGCGTAGACGCCGTTGCGCTCGCCCAGCTCGCCCGTCTCGGCGTCGAAGTGGAACTTGGGCACGATAAAGAGCGACAGGCCCTTGGTGCCCGGGCCGCCGGCGCCCTCGACACCCACGGGCCGCGCGAGCACATAGTGGATGATGTTATCGCTGAGGTCGTGCTCACCCGAGGTGATGAAGCGCTTGACGCCCTCGATGTGCCACGAGCCGTCCGGCTGCGGGATCGCCCGGGCGCGACCGGCGCCGACGTCGGAGCCCGCGTCCGGCTCGGTCAGCACCATCGTCGAGCCCCACTGCTTGTCGACGAAGAGCTGCGCCCACTTCTTCTGCTCCTCGGTGCCCTCGACCTCGACGACGTGCGCGAAGGAGGGGCCGGAGGAGTACATCCAGACGGGGGCGTTGGCCCCGAGCACCTGCTCGGCGATGGCCCACCACAGCGCCCGGGGAGCGAGCGTGCCGCCGAGGCTCTCCGGCAGGTCGAGGCGCCAGAACTCGGACGCCATGAAGGCGGCGTACGACTTCTTGAAGGCCTCGGGCAGCGGCGCGGTGTGCGTGGCCGGGTCGAAGACCGGCGGGTTGCGGTCCGCGTCGGTGTAGCTGGCCGCGAGGTCCTCGCGGGCGAGCCGGTTCACCTCGGCGAGGACGTCACGGGCGGTGTCCGCGTCGATCCCGTCGTACGGCGCCTGGCCGAACGCACGATCCGCCCCGAAGACCTCGAACAGGTTGAACTCGAGGTCTCGCAGGTTGCTCTTGTAGTGAGTCATGTGTTCTGGCCCCGCTCTCCGGACGTGAGTTACCCGTCAGTAACACCACTGTATTACCGATCGGTAGGCCCGGACAAGACTTTGCCTGTGCGACGGATCGGGGGGCAAACGTCTCCGATCGGATGGGAAAAGGGACCACCTTTCGGCCATTTGCAAGCCGCCGCGCCGCTTGCACGTATCGACGTGCGCGGACCGTCGTTGCTCCCGGTGTACGCACAGGACGTACGCAGACCAGGGGAGGTCTTGCATGTTCGCCACGATCAAGAGCCTGATTCCGGAGCCTCGTCAGGCGGACCAGCCGCGGCACTACGTGGGGCGGCACCGGCAACCGGAGACCGTCACCGCACGGGCCTCGGTGCCCCTTCTGCCGGCCCAGCCCTCACCTGCCGCTCCGGTCTCGCCGGCCGCACCGGTCGCTCCCGCCTCGCTGGCCACTTCCTCTGTCGGGGAAACAACCCAGGAGACGTTGCCCAAGGCGGGCTGACCTCAGCTACCGGCTGCGCCGACTTCCCAGCTCGGCATCGGCGCGGCCGGTCCCCCTCCGGGGCCGGCGTACTCGAGCAGCACCAGGGCGATGTCGTCGTCGAGCTGATCGTGCACCCAGTCGCGCAGGGCGGTCTCCAGCGAGGCGAGGCCGTCGGCCACAGTGCCGTGGCCGAGCAGCCGCCAGGCCCGGTCGGCGGTGGGGAAGAACTCACCCTCCCGCCGGGCCTCACCCAGCCCGTCGGTGAAGAGCAGCAGCCGGTCGCCCGGCTCCAGCCGCTCCACCCGCGGGCGGGCCACCGGCATGAACCCGAGCGGCGGCGCGGGGGCCGGCGGCTCCAACGCGATCACCTGACCCCGGCGCAGCAGCAACGGCGCCGGGTGTCCACAGTTGACGATCGTCAGCGTGCCGCCGCGCTCCTCGACCAGGGCCGCGGTCACGAAGTCCTCGTCACCGACGCTGCGGGCCACCGCCCGGTCCAGGTCGGTGACGATCGCCCGCAGGTCCGCCCGCTCGTACGCGACATGGCGGTAGGACCCCAGGACGATGCTCGCCAGCCGGACGGCGTCGAGCCCCTTGCCGCGGACGTCGCCGATGATGATGCGGATTCCGTACGGCGTGTCGAGCGCCTCGTAGAGGTCGCCCCCGATGTCGGCGGCCGCCGTCGCGGAGATGTAGTGGCCCGCGACCGCGAGCGAGCCGATCTGCGGGCCCAGCGGGCGCAGCACCGCCTGCTGCGCCACCGCGGCGAGGCGCTGGAGCTCGGCGATGCGGTCGGCCTGCCGCTGCCGGATGTTGGCCACGGCGGCCGCGATGCCGGTGGCCAGCATGATGCCGAGCACATTGATCATGCCGACCGAGCCGAAGCTCCCGTCCGCCGTCGCGAACACCAGGCCGACCACTGTCGCGAGCCCACCGACGATCATCACCGGTTGCCAGTAGGCGAACACGGCGGCCAGGAACGGCACCGCGGCGAACAGCCCGACGAAATTCGCCTGCACCCCGTCCGCCAGCTCGACGCCGGCCACGACGACGAGCAGCACGAGGGCCGCGCCGAGACCGGCGCGGGATCCTGGACTGAGCGGGCGACGGCCCGACGGCAACTTAGGCATGGGTACGCCGAACAGCATGCCTGATCCGGAACCCCCTCGGCATCAGGTTGACCCCTCGGCCGATCGGGTTCTGCCCGGTCGGCGTCGTCGGCCGGCACGCCGGTGGCAGCATGACGGCGTGGCAACCGATCTGCGTGCCCTGCTGAGGGCCACCTTCCGCTGGACCGAGCCCGAGCCGGGCACCGGCCTCCTCGTCAGCGACCGATCCGGATGGTGGCGTGAACCACAGGTGCTGAGCGGACTCGGCGCGGGCCTCGCCGGCCTCTTCCCGGACACCCGGCCGACCGTCGTCGTCTCCCCGGAGGTCACGGGCTTTCTCGTGGGCCCACTGGTCGCCCAGGCCCTGGGCACGGGCTTCGTCGAGGCCTACCGAGCCGGCGCCCGCCGCCCCATCGCCGAACCGATGACGTGGACAACCGTCCCGGCCGACCACCGCGGCGACCCTCAATCTCTGGGCGTGCGCACCCATTTGATCGGTACGGGTGACCGCGTGCTGCTGGTCGACGACTGGGCGTACAGCGGGGCGCAGTGTCGCGCTCTGTCCACTCTCATGCGTGACCTGGGCGCCGAGGTCGCCGGGATCGCGGTGATCGTCAACGAGTGCCCGCCGGCCGTGACCGCCGAGCTGGGCATCCGCGGCCTGCTCACCGGCGCCGACCTGGACTGACTCAGGCGGGGCGCTGCCAGCCGGCGAGGGCGCCGCGGCTGGGCTGCCAGCCGACCGCCTGGTACTCGGCGAGGCCACGCTGGACGTACGGGTCCTGGGCGATCAGCTCCCGGGCCTCGGCCTCGGTGTCGACGCCGAGGATCACCACGCCCCCGTTCGGCGGGTCCTGACGACCGGCCGTGACGACGAGGCCACGGCCCTCGAGCTCCTCCAGAAAAGCGAGATGAGCGTCACGCGCCGCGTCGACCTCCGCCAGCGGGGCCAGGTACGTGGAGATCATGAGGTACACGGCGATCGTCCTCTCAGGCCGTCGGCCAGGTGCGGAAGTTCAGGGCGCTGCGGCTCGGCGTCGGACCGCGCTGGCCCTGGTAGCGGGAACCGTAGACCGCGGACCCGTACGGGTGCTCAGCCGGGCTGGACAGCCGGAAGATGCACAGCTGGCCGATCTTCATGCCCGGCCACAGCTTGATCGGCAGATTGGCCACGTTGGACAGCTCAAGCGTCACGTGCCCGGAGAAGCCGGGGTCGATGAACCCGGCGGTCGAGTGCGTGAGCAGCCCGAGCCGCCCGAGGCTGCTCTTACCCTCCAGTCGCGCGGCGAACTGGTCGCCCACCGTGATGACCTCCAGCGTCGAGGCCAGCACGAACTCCCCCGGGTGCAGCACGAACGGCTCACCGTCGGCGGTCTCGACCAGCGCCGTCAGGTCGTCCTGCCGCTCAGCCGGGTCGATGTGCGTGTAGAGGTGGTTGTTGAACACCCGGAAGTAGCGGTCGAGCCGCACGTCGATGCTGGACGGCTGCAGCAGCTCGGGCTCGAAGGGCTCGAGAGCGAGGTTGCCGGCCTTGATCTCGGAGACCAGGTCACGGTCGGAGAGCAGCATCGGCCCACCATACCGGCCACGCCCGCCCGCCCCGGCCGCCACCCGCCGCAGCAGACAGAGAGTCCCAAGTCTGCCACCCCGGCCGAGCAGAGCCGCCCGCAACCACAAAGAACCTCCCACCCGACAAGTGGTCCAATCGAACAAATGTTCGATAGAATCTCCCCATGGCTTCCTGGTCCGACTTCACCGCAGCCGAGCCCCAGCTCGCCTCGGCCATCCGCGCACTGCTCCTGCAGTACGGCCCCGGCATGGGCTACCTCGCCACGGTCCGCGCGGACGGCGGCCCCCGTGTGCACCCGGTCTCCCCCGTGGTCACCGACGAGGGCCTCTACTGCTTCGTGGTGGATTCGGCCAAACGCCGCGACCTCGAGCGCGACGGCCGCTACGCCCTCCACTCCTACCCACCCGAGGAGGCCGACGACGAGGCCTACGTCACCGGCCACGCCCACCCCGTCACCGACCGATCCGTCATCACCCGTCTGGCGGACGCCCTCCACGCCTCCCCCGCCGTCGACTGGCGCCTCTTCGAGCTCACGATCGAGACCGCCATGCTCCGCCGCCACGGCCCCGCCGGCGCCCTCCCCCTCGCCCTGAGCCTCCGCTACCCCGTTAGCCGCGACACCGCCGACAGCCCCACCACCGCCGACACCACCCCGCGCCGCCCCCAGCACCCCCGCCCGCCGCCCCGAGGAGCGGCGCGACCCCGCCCAACCCCACCCCACCAGGACCATCACCCTCGAACTAGTAGCCACGGCCCCAAGAACGTAGGCGCCGGCCGGGCACCGCGAACTGCGACCGCGTCGCGCTGCCAGGTCGGGAGGGGACTGGGCCGCGCCACGCCCAGCCGGCGCCTACTCGAGGCGGTCCCCCACTGTCCCCGCCAATCAGGTACAGTGGGGCCCGCCTGCGGGTGTAGTTCAATGGCAGAACATCAGCTTCCCAAGCTGACAGTGCGGGTTCGATTCCCGTCACCCGCTCGTCGGAGGAGGCCTGTGTCCGCGGAAAGCGCGGACCGGGCCTCCTCGCCATTTTGCCGGGGGCCGAGCCCCCCGCGCCCCCACGGTGCGGGTGGTCACGGTCGTTGGTGGTCGCCCGCCGGGGGACGAGCCCCCGAGCCCCACAGTGCGGTAGTGCTCTGAGCGCGTCAGCGGCCGCGTGCCATCAACGTGCCATTGGACCGGTGCGGGCGTGGGGGCTCAGCGGACGGCTGGTTCGCCCACTACGGCGTGGAGGACGTCGTCGAGGGTGATTACGCCTAGTGGCCGTCGGCCGTCGGTGACCAGGACTATGTGGCGGCGGTCGCGGCGCATGGTGAGGAGGAGGTCGGCGACGTTGCGGTCGGGTGGGACCACGGCCAGGGGCCGGATGACTTCGGGCGGGATGGGGAGGCGGCGCTGCGCTCCCTGGTAGCCGAGGACGTCCTTGACGTGTACGAAGCCGAGCACCCGTCGCGACTCGCGCTGGACCACGGGGAAACGGGAGCGTCCGCTGCGGGTGGCCACGGCCTCGATCGTCGCGGGCGAGGCGTCGTCGGCCACCGTGGTGACCTGGGTCCACGGCTTGAGGAGGTCGGCGGCCTGCCGGTCGTTGAGGCCCAGGGCGGCGTGGATCCGCTCGTACTGTTCGGTGCCGAGCAGCCCCTCGGCCCGGGCCTGCGTGACCATGCCGGCCAGCTCGTCCGCCGTGAACACGGTCTGCACGGCGTCTGTGGCCTCGACCTTCCACAGCGAGAGGACGGTGCGGGCGGCCCAGCGCATCGCGGTGAGGAGCGGGCGGGTGGCCGTACAGAAGGCCAGCATGAACGGGCCGAGCACGAGCGCCGAGCGTTCCGGGCCGGCCAGGGTGATGTTCTTCGGGACCATCTCGCCGACGACCGTGTGCAGGAAGACCACCACGACCAGCGCCAGGACGAACGCGACCGGGTGCACCGCGCTCTCCGGCAGCCCCGCGGCCGTGAACGGGCCCTCGAGCAGGTGGGCCAGCGCCGGCTCGGCGATCGCGCCCAGCCCCAGCGAGCAGATCGTGATGCCCAGCTGCGCGCCGGCGATCATCAGCGGGATCTGGTTCATGGCGGACAGGGCCCAGCGGGCGGGCCGGGACGTCTCGGCCAGCGGCTCCAGGGCGGTGCGCCGCGAGGCGATCAGCGCGAACTCCCCGCCCACGAACAGCGCGTTGCCCGCCAGCAGCAGCACTGTGACCAGCAGCTCAGTCATCGGCGGGCTCCGCCTTTGATCGCGGCGGGAAGGCGAGAGCGGAGGCCGAGTCGGGCGGGGCGACGACTCTGACCTGTTCGATGCGGTGCCGGTCGACCTCACGCACGGTGAACTCCCAGCCCTCGTCCTCGATCGACTCCCCGGCGACCGGGATGTGGCCGAGCTTGGCGAGCAAGAAGCCGGCGAGCGTCTCGTACGGGCCCTCGGGCAGCCGGAAACCGGTCTGCTCGGCCAGCTCGTCCTCGCGCAGCAGCCCGTCGACCAGGAACGTCCGGCCCCCGTCCGGCGCCGTCAGGTCCGCGCCGGCCGCGTCCGGGAAGTCGGAGTCGTACTCGTCGGCGATCTCCCCGACCAGCTCCTCGATCAGATCCTCGACGGTGACCACGCCGTCCGTCCCGCCGTACTCGTCGACCACGATCGCGAGGTCCGCATCGGCCGCCCGCAACGCGCTCAGCACCTTGTCGAGGCCGAGGCTCTCCGGCACGTACACCGGCTCGCGCGCCACCGCCGACACCCGGGTGGTCGCGCGGCGATCCATCGGTACGCCCAGAGCGTCCGGCACGCCTGCGACGCCGACGACCAGGTCGAGCGTGGATTCGTACACGGGGAAGCGGGTGTGTCCCGTCTCGCGCGCGACCCGCAGCAGGTCCGCGACGCTGGCCGTGGTCTTGAGGCCGACCACGTCGACGCGCGGCGTCATCGCCTTGGCCGCGCGTTTCTCGCCGAAGCGGATCGTGCGGCGCAGCAGCGTCGCGGTCTCGGCCGGCAGCGCACCGGCCCGGGCGCTGATCGCGGCGAGCAGGCCCAGCTCCTCGGGCGACCGCGCGCTGGCCAGCTCCTCCTGCGGCTCGATGCCGAGCCGCCGGACCAGCCAGTTCGCCGAGCCGTTGAGCGCGCTGATCAGCCACTTGAACAGCCGGGAGAAGGTCCGCAGCGGCGCCGCCGTGGTCAGCGCGACGCGCATCGGCCGGGCCAGGGCCGCATTCTTGGGTACGAGCTCCCCGAACAGCATCGACAGCAGCGTCGCCAGCACCAGGGCCAGCACGTGCGTGACCGTCTCGGTGTGCCCGCCGGCCAGTGGCTCGATCGCCGGGGTGAAGAGCCGGGACAGCGCCGGCTCGGCCAGATAGCCGGTCAGCACCGTCGTCAGCGTGATGCCGAGCTGCGTGCCGGACAGCTGGAACGACAGCTCGTGCAGGGCGTGCCGCACGGTCGCCGCCCGCCGGTCGCCCGCGTCGGCCCGGGCGCCGATCTTGACCCGGTCCACCGTGACCAGCCCGAACTCGGCGGCCACGAAGAAGGCGTTGCCCGCCGTGAGCAGCGCGAAGGCCGCCAGCGGCAGCACCGCGGTCAGGAGCAGGCCGTCCATGATCGGTTCACCTCGGCCCCTATTGTGCCGGAACCGGACGGGTTTTCGCGTTACTGCTTTTTATGCGTTCGCTTACTTCCGTGCGGCCGCTTCTCGCGTGCGGCCGTGCGTCCGCTTCTCATGCGTCGGCGAAGGCGGCGCGGCGGCGGGTCTCGACTTCGGCCGCCAGCTGCGGCGCGCGCTCCCGAGCCTCCGGGAAACCGCACGTGGCGAGCCAGTTGGCCAGCATCGTGTGCCCGCCCTCGGTGAGCACCGACTCGGGGTGGAACTGCACGCCCTCGATCGGCAGCGTGCGGTGGCGCATGGCCATGACCACCCCCGATTCCGTACGCCCGGTGACCTCGATCTCCGCCGGCAACGTCTCCGGCACCACGGCCAGCGAGTGGTAGCGGGTGGCCGTGAACGGGTCGGGCAGCCCGGCGAGCACTCCGTCGCCGTGGTGCAGCACCGAGGAGGTCTTGCCGTGCAACAGCTCGGGCGCGCGCGTGACCGTGGCCCCGAACGCGGCGCCGATCGCCTGGTGGCCGAGGCAGACGCCGAACATCGGGACCTGGCCCGCGTACTCCCGGATGACGTCGAGCATGATCCCGGCGCGCTCGGGCGTGCCCGGGCCGGGGGACAGCAGGATGCCGGCCGCCCCGAACCCGGCGACGTCGGCCACCGAGATCTCGTCGTTGCGCCGCACCTCGCACTCGGCGCCGAGCTGACCGAGATATTGCACGATGTTGAAGACGAACGAGTCGTAGTTGTCGATCACCAGGATGGGTGCGCTGGTCATCGCGGGCTCTCTTCCTCTGTCATCGGGGGCTCTCCGACGGGTGGGGGTTGTTGGAGTCGACCGGGTAGGGGATCTCGTCCGGCCCCTCGTCGCCGGGGATGACCGCGTTGGGGTCCTGCTGCTCGGTCTGCTCGGTGCCGACCTGCACGTCGTCGAAGGGCAGCAGTGGCGTCGCCCACGGGAAGACGACGTACCAGAGCAGGGACATGACCGCGACGGCGAGCACGATCGAGCCCGTCAGCTTGCCCCAGAGCCCGAAGGGCAGCTTGCGCCAGATCCAGGCGTACACAGATCGTTCCTCAGGCCTTCGTGAGTTCCGCGGGCTTGCCGGCGTCGGGCAGCTTGGCGTCGCGCTTGAGCGTCTGTACGAGCGTCGCGTGCACGATGAGCCGCTGATAGTTGTTGAACTTCGGGTTGCAGGTGGTCAGCGTCAGCATCGCCTTGGTCGGCTTCTTGCCGGGCTGGTCGGGGACGGGCGCGACGACCTGCACCGCTGTCGGCTTCACGACCTCGCTCGAGCTGACCTTGTAGACGTACCAGTTGGTGCGGGTCTCGACCCCGATCACGTCGCCGTCGTGCAGCTCGTCCAGCCGCCAGAAGATCTTGCGGATCCGGTGGCCGGCGACGGAGAAGTTGCCCACCTGCCCGGGCAGCGCCGTGTCCGGGTAGTGCCCGGGCGCGTAGCGGATGTCCTGCGGCCGCACGCCGTTGACGACGACCCACTTCATGTCCAGCTTCGGGATGTAAAGGCGCCCGATCTTGCCCTCCCCGGGCGCCGCGGGCGCGGCCTTGGCCGGCCCGCTCGGCGCGACGGTCGGATCGTTCCACTCCTCGTCGAGCTGCTGCGCCAGGGTGTCCTGCTCGTTCTCGACCTTCGCCGAGTTGCCGAACACCTCGTACCCGGCGAACAGCAGCACCACCAGCCCGAACGTGATCATCAACTCGCCGGACACCCGCACGCCGGCGCGGATCCGCGAGCCGAGGGTCGGCCGGGTCAGCTCGGAATAGACGCTCTTGTAGCCGGCGTCGGTCTGCTCGGGCCGCAGCTTGACGACCTTCTCGCCGCGCTTGGGCTTGTCGTCCTCGACCGGCTCGTCCCCGCCCCGCGGCAGCCCGATCGCCGCCGCGGCGACGGACGCCGTCCCCTTGTCCTTGCCGTCTTTTCCGTCGGGCAGGGGGGTGCGCACGGCTGCGTTCGTCTCCTGAGGGCGGTTGGCCTGGTCTTTCTTCGGTACGGCGGGCAGCAGTCCCGTGGGCGCGTCCGCCGTCCGGATGATCGCCGTCTCGGCGGGCCCGGCCGGGGCGGCGGGGCGCTCCTCGGGGCGCTTCCAGCCGCCGGTGTCGAGGCCCGGCGCAGCTGCGCGTGGGTCACTTGTGCGCGAGTCGGCTGTGCGCGGGTCGGCTCCGCGCAAGTCCGCGGGGTGCGGGTCGGCTCCGCGCAAGTCCGCAGGGTGCGGGTCGGCTGTGCGCGGGTCCGGGCGGTCGATGCGGATGTCCTGCCGGTCCCAGGCCCCGGTGTCCCTGGCCGTGGCCCACGCTGCGACGTCGCCGGGACGGCTCTGGTCGTTGCCGCCTACCGGGGAAGTGGTGCCCTGGTCCTGGAACTCCTGCGGCTCGGCGGCCCGACGCCGGCCACGCCGATAGTTGTCGGCCGGCAACTCGTCGAAGGCACCTGTCCCGTCAGCCGCTGGCGCGCGGTCGCCCTGGCGGCTCACCGTGGCGTTGCCGCCGCCCGGGGCCGGAAGCGGTTCGCTCGGCCATGCGGGTGACCCGGCGTCGGCCGCAGTCGTGCCGTTCCCTGAGGTCACGTTGTTCATGGGCGTCGTGCCGTTCACCGGTGCGGGGCTGCTCGGCCGGGCCGGGTCGGGCGTGCCCTGGCCGCCGGGGAAGAAGCTGAAGTCACCGCCGGCGGGCGAGCTCGGCCGCACCCCTCCGGACCGGGCGCGGGCGGCCGCGGCGGCCTTGGCCACCACGGGGTCCGCACCGGCCAGTTCGGTCGGAGCCGGAGCCGGAGCCGGTGTCCCGCTCGATGCGGAGTTCCCTGCCCAGCCCTGCGCCTGCGCCTGCGCCGACGCCGATTCTGCCGGGCGGCTTTGTGCCGGGCGCCCCTGCGACGAGTCTGGCGGACGGACCTGCGCCGGGTCTGCCGGACGGATCTGCGCCGGGTCTCCCGGGCGGGTCGGCAGCGGCTCGAAGGCCGGCGTCCCCGAGGCGCTGCCCGGCGGCGGCACCGGTCGGCCCGGCGTCGGCGTGTCGGTGGCCCGGCCCGGCGCGTTCGCTGCGGAGGGCCAGGATGTGCCGCCGAGACCCACCGGAGGGTCGAGTGGCCCGCCGGGGACGCCGTCCGGGGAGGCGTCGCTGATCCGGGGGATGAAAGCGGTCTGCGCGTCGCCGTCCGGCGCTCGGTGCCGGCCGGATCCGGCTCTTCCCCCGTTGCCCGTCTCCGGCACCATCACTCGGTGACCTCGGCGGATCGGAGGTCGCTCGACCCGTCGTACGCCCGCACAGTCACGTTCCTCTCGACGGTCTCCGTGTAGCCGAGGCCGAAACTGGCCACGGCGTCCCGAAATTGTTGAACACCTTCAGAGGACTCCAACGCTCGGCGCATGTCTGTGGGTTCGCCGATCGCCGTGATCTTGAAAGGAGGCGAGAACACCTGGCCGTGCAACAGCAGCGTGTTGCCGACACAGCGTACCGCGCTCGTGGAGATCACACGGACATCCATGATTGACATTGCCTCGGCCCCACCAGCCCAGAGAGCGTTCACGACCGCCTGAACATCACCCTGGTGGACGACGAGATCGTCGTTCTGGACGTCGTCTCCGGACATGTCCGCGGGCCGCCGGGAGGAGTCGTTGAGGGTCACGGTGAGACCGGGGCCGCCGAGATCGGTGAAGCCGGCCTGCTGCCGCAGCGCGTCGGCTCGCTCGCGGGCCTTCTTCACCGGAACGTCCGTGTCGGCGAGCTTGGCGGAGTCGCGGTCGACCTCCGCGAGCAGATCGGAGGCGCGCTCGTCCTGCTGCTCGACCCGCTCGCGCTTGTCGGCGATCAGCTGGGCCAGCTGGGGGCGCCGGTCATCGCGCAGAGCCGTGCCGTCGGCGGTCGTGGCGGAGGTCGTGAAGAGCAGTCCGGCAGCGAGGGCGATCAATGGCACGCCCAGCCCCCAGCCGCCCTGCCGCTGCCCCAGACGCCGTGGCCGCAACGCGCTCAAGGCGCGGCGCATGACAAGTCGCCACGAGGGCGTCCCCGTGGTGTACTCCACGTCGGCCTTCCTCCCCGAGGATGTCCGTGACCCTGCAGTGACCGAAAAGCCACCGGCGGGTGCCTGTGCGCGTGCCGTCTTGACTACGCTAGCTATCGAACAGTATTCGCCACGGGCAGCTTTCGGAGTCCCCGGAGCCGCTCAGAGGTGGGTTGTTCACCACTTGTTGCCCTCAGGAGAGCACCGTGCCGAAGTCACAGGTTCGCAAGAAGAAGGTCTACACGCCGCCGACGGACATCCGTCCCGCGGTCACGGCCGCGTCGAAGAAGCCGAGTCCGGTCTGGCTGCCGATCACGGCCGTCTTCCTGATCGTCTTCGGCATCGCGTGGCTGGTCGTGTACTACCTCTCCGAGCAGCGCTGGCCGGTGGAGTCGTGGCAGTACTGGAACCTGCTCGTCGGCTTCGGTTCCATGGTCGCCTCGCTGGCGATCCTCTCGCGCTGGCGCTGAGTCCGCTCTGATCCGACCGCGCACCTCCGGGGCACGTTCCCGAAGGTGCGCTTTCGGCTTTTGTCGCGCGCGTGGCCGCGTACACCCGGGTCATGCTGGGGGTTCTTGCGCGCGGAATCTGATTACTGATGGGTAACATAGGTCGGGACCCCCGACCGAGGAGGCACAACGCAGATGGGCGTCGCTCAGATCGTCGCCACCGTCCTGGCCGGCGCGATCACGATCGTGGCCGTCGTCCTCGCGGTGCGCGCCGTCATCTCGATGACGGCAGTGATCCGGCAGGGTCAGCCGGACCCGGCCCGCTTCACCGACAAGGGCACCCGCACCAAGACCATGCTGGTCGAGACCCTGGGTCACACCCGCATGCTCAAATGGAGCGCGATCGGCGCGGCGCACTGGTTCGTGATGGTCTCCTTCATGATCCTGTTCCTGCTCGTGCTCGAGGCCTACTTCGAGATCGTCGACCCGGCGCACGGCCTGCCGATCATCGGCCACTGGGTCGTCTACGGCTTCGTCACCGAGTGGATCGGCGTCCTGGGCCTGCTCGGCATCCTCTACCTGATCTATGTGCGCCAGCGATCGCGCCGGGCCAAGCTGTCGCGCTTCGCGGGCTCGACGATGTGGCAGGGCTACTTCGTCGAAGCGATCATCGTCGGCGTCCTGATCTGCGGCTTCCTCATCCGCGGGTTCAAGGTCGCCAACGACACCTTCGAGTACGCGACCTGGGCGACCCCGGTCAGCCACGGCGTCGGTGCGCTCCTGCCCGCCGCGGCCGACGGCCCGACCTGGGTGGCCCTGGTCAAGATCTTCATCTCCATGGGCTGGCTGATCACCATCGCGCTCAACGTGACGATGGGCGTGGCCTGGCACCGCTTCCTGGCCTTCTTCAACATCTTCTTCAAGCGCGCCCCGGAGAAGCCGGCGGGCTCGGGCCTCGGTGCGCTGCGCCCGATGATGAGCCAGGGCAAGCCCCTCGACTTCGAGGAGGCCGACCCGGAGAAGGACCAGTTCGGCGTCGCCCAGGTCGAGCAGTTCACCTGGAAGGGCCTGCTCGACTTCTCGACCTGCACCGAATGTGGCCGCTGCCAGTCACAGTGCCCCGCCTGGAACACCGCCAAGCCGCTGTCACCGAAGCTGCTCGTACTGTCGCTGCGCGATCATGCGTACGCGAAGGCGCCTTATCTTCTGGCCGGAGGCGGCAAGGACCTCACCGGTGAGGAGAAGGCCACCGAGGCGCAGCTGGCCCACATGGACGTGCTCGCCCTGGCCGAGGGCAACCGCCCGCTGATCGGCACCGAGGAGGAGCAGGGCGTCATCGACCCCGACGTGCTCTGGTCGTGCACCACCTGCGGCGCGTGCGTCGAGCAGTGCCCGGTCGACATCGAGCACGTGGACCACATCGTCGACATGCGGCGCTACCAGGTGCTGATCGAGTCGTCGTTCCCGGCCGAGGCCGGCGTCATGCTGCGCAACCTCGAGAACAAGGGCAACCCCTGGGGCGCCCCGCAGAACACCCGCGAGGACTGGACCAAGGGCCTCGACTTCGAGATCAAGCGCGTGGGCGAGGCCGACTTCGACTACCTCTTCTGGGTCGGCTGCGCCGGCGCCTTCGAGGACCGCGCCAAGAAGACCACCCGGGCCGTCGCCACCCTCCTCCACGAGGCCGGCGTCGACTTCGCCATCCTCGGCGAGGGCGAGACCTGCTCGGGCGACCCGGCCCGCCGCATCGGCAACGAGTTCGTCTTCCAGATGCTCGCCCAGCAAAACGTCGAGACCCTGCAGGAAGCCAACGTCAAGCGCATCGTCGCCACCTGCCCCCACTGCTTCAACACCCTCGGCAACGAGTACGAGCAGCTGGGCCTGAAGGTCGAGGTCGTCCACCACACCCAGCTGCTCCAGCACCTGGTCCAGACCGGCAAGCTCACCCCGGTCCAGCCCATCGAGGGCGACGTCACCTATCACGACCCCTGCTACCTGGGCCGCCACAACCGGGTCTTCGAGGCGCCCCGCGAGGTCCTCGGCTCGGCCGCCAACCTCGTCGAGATGCCCCGCAACTCCGAACGCTCCTTCTGCTGCGGCGCCGGCGGTGCCCGCATGTGGATGGAGGAAAAGATCGGCAAGCGCATCAACGTCGAACGCACCGAAGAGGCCCTCGCCACCGGCGCCAAGACCATCGCCGTCGGCTGCCCCTTCTGCTACACCATGATCGGCGACGGCGTCACCGGCAAGGGCGAACAAGACAACGTCGAAGTCGTCGACGTCGCCAGCGTCCTCCTCCGCAGCATCAAGCCGGAAAAAACCCCGGCCTGACCCGGAACTCCACCGAACGCCCGACGGCCCACCCGTCGGGCGTTCGCCGTTTCCAAGCCGCGACGACCAGCGCGGTTGCGTTTGCTGCGACTGTTGCGAACAGCCAGCGCTCCACACGACGCCGCTCGGTTCGCGCCCCAAGCCACGCCGCACGACCGCGCCTCACACCACGCCACGCGGCCGACGTTCTACGGCACGGGCGAGCGTCGCACGGTGATCGCGCCGCAACGGAACGCGATAGGCTTGGAGGTTTGGGGGCTGTCGGGAGGGGTGGGACCGCCGATCGGGCTACCGCGTGGGAGTGCTTTATGCCACTTTTGCGCCGACCCGGAGTTTGGACTTAACACTTAATGCCGGCATTTGGACAATAGCCGCATGTACGACACTCGCCGGTCATGGTTCAGCCCGTTCGGTGCGCTGGCGACCATCGCAATCCTCGGCATCACCCTGCTCAGCGCCGTCCACTTCGCCGAGCCGAGCGACGCCGCCCCGCGGCATCCGCGCCCGGTGTCCCACGAGCCCTCGCCCCGGCCCTCCGCCGGCGTGCTGACCAGCGACACCGCCGCGTTCGCCGCCCAGGCCCAGACGAGCAAGATCGGCACCGCGCGCGAATCGGTCTCGATCCGCTACACCTTCGACGGCGGCGTGAACCGCCCGATCACCGACACCCACGGCGGCTACCTGCTGCGCCCGCACGTGCAGAACGGCGGCACCCTGAGCCTGGTCCGCCAAGGCAAGGGCCTCGCCGTCCAATATCCCAACCGCTGCACCCTGGTCCGCGAGCGCGAGTGCCCCCGCGCGATCCTCCAAGGCCTGCGCGACGACAACCTCAACCCGGGCACCCGCCCGATGCGGTACGGCGCCTCCATCCGCATGTCCCACAGCGACCTGGCCGACGGGGCCAACGTCTTCCAGAAGGGCTACTCGGTCGGCGGCGGCAGCCAGTTCAAGCTGCAGGTCGACCACACCCAGGGCCACCCGAGCTGCGTGGTGGCCGGCCGCACCCGGACGATCTATCGCGCCGAGCCCCGCGTCGACGTCGCCGACGGCAAGTGGCACACCCTCATGTGCGCCCGGAGCGCCAACCGCCTCTCGCTCATCGTCGACGGCGTCGAGCGCGCCGCGGTGCCCGTCCCCAAGAACCTCTCCATCGCCAACGCCGAGCCACTGCGCGTCGGCGGGAAGGGTGCCGGCAAGGGCAACGACCAGTACGCCGGCCAGATCGACAACGTGTTCCTCATGATCGGCTGAGGCTGGCCCCCGCCAGCTCCGCGCGGATCACCGCCGCGAACGCGTCCACGTCCGCCTCGGTGGTGTCGAAGGCGGTCATCCAGCGCACCTCGCCCGTCGCCCGGTCCCAGTCGTAGAACGGCACCTTCTCCCGGATGCGGTCCGCCGCCTCCCGGGGCAGGACCGCGAACACGGCGTTGGCCTGCGTCGGCCGGCTGAAGCCCAACCCGGTGACCTCCCCGGCGGCGATCGCCCGCTCGAGGGTCGTGCGCAGCCGGGCCGCCATCGCGTTGGCGTGCCCGGCCGAGCGCAGATAGAGGTCGTCCGCGAAGAGCGCCAGCAGCTGCGCGCTCACGAAGCGCATCTTCGACGCCAGCTGCATGGTCAGCTTGCGGAGATAGGTCAGCCCCCGCACGGCGGACGGGTCGAGGACGATGACCGCCTCCCCGTAGAGCAGGCCGTTCTTGGTGCCACCGAAGCTCAGCACGTCCACGCCGGCATCGGTCGTGAAGGCCCGCAACGGCACGCCCAGGGCAGCGGCCGCATTCGCCACGCGCGCGCCGTCCATGTGCAGCGTCATGCCCTGGGCGTGGACATGGTCGGCGAGGGTGCGTACCTCGTCGGGGGTGTAGAGCGTGCCCAGCTCGGTGGTCTGGGTGATGCTCACGGCGAGCGGCTGCGCCCGGTGCTCGTCGCCCCAGCCCCACGCCTGCCGGTCGACGAGCTCGGGCGTGAGCTTGCCGTCCGGGGTGTCGACGGTCAGCACCTTGAGCCCACCGACTCGCTCGGGAGCGCCGTTCTCGTCGGTGTGCAGGTGGGCCGTGCTCGTCGCGATCACGGCACCCCAGCGCGGCAGCAGCCCGGTGAGCGCCACGACGTTCGCCCCGGTGCCGTTGAAGACCGGGAAGACCTCGGCCCGCGCGCCGAAGTGCTCGCGGACGACCTCGGCCAGCCGCTGGGTGTAGACATCGGCCCCGTAGGAGACCTGATGCCCGCCGTTGGCCTCGGCGATCGCCGCCAGCACCTCGGGATGCGCCCCGGCATAGTTGTCGCTGCCGAAGCCCCGCCACGTCACGTCATGAATCCGGCTCATGGACGAAGGCTAGCCAGCACAAGGCCCGGCCACCGAGACGATGGCCGGGCCTGTGGACAACGCGAAGCCCTGTGGATAACTCGGGCGTCAGCCGAAGAGGCCTGGTACGCCGTTGCCTTCCCCGTCACCGCCGCCGTCGCCACCGTCGTCCGGCGGGGTCGAGCCGCTCGGGTCGGGCTCGGGCGACGAGGGGTCGGGCTCCGGCTCCTGCTCGGCGATGACCGTCAGCGTGATGGTGGTCGACTTGCCGCGCTTCTGGTTGGCGCCGGGCGTCTGGGCGACCACCGTGCCCGCCTCGCCCTGCTGGTTCGACTCCTCGACCTGGATCTTGGTGAAGCCCTTCTCCTCGAGCAGGGCCTTGGCCACCTCGAGCTGCTTGCCCTTCACGTCCGGGATCTCGACCAGGTTGCCGCGGGACACCGAGACCGTGATCTCCGTGCCCGGATCGACCTGCTCGCCCTCCTTCTCGACGTCGACGACCCGACCCTCCTCGGAGGCGCTGTCAACACGCTCGACCTCGGCCACCAGGCCGAGACCCTTCAGCGCCTCGACGGCCGCGTCCTCGGACCCGCCCTCGAGGTTGGAGGGCACGCGGACCTTGGCCGGGTCCTTGCACGGGATCAGCGTGATCTGCTGGTCGAGGGTGACCTGCGTGGTCGCCACCGGCTCCTGCCGGATCACCGTGTCGCCGCAGTTCTTCTGCTCCTCGGCGGTGCCCTCCACCACGTTGGTGAAGCCGGCGGTCTTGAGCGAGTTGAGGGCGTCCTTCAGCTTGTCGCCGGTGACCTCGGGCAGCGCTTTCGTCGTAGGCGCGTCGCCGCTCTCGTCGCCGTTGTTGTTGGCCAGGACGAGACCGATGCCCAGCGCGATCACCGTGAGCACGCCCAGGGCGGCCAGCGCGGCCATCACCCAGGAGGAATTCCTGCGCTGCGGCTGCACCACCGGGCGGGCGCCGGTGGTGGAGTTGGGGATGGCCCGGGTCATCGCCGTGGGCGCCTGGGCCCCCATCAGGCCGCCGGTCATCGCCATGGTCTCGGCCTCGGTCATGACCGCGGGGGCCATGACCGGGCGGCCCGCCACGGCGCGCAGGGCGTCGGCCCGCATCTCCTGCGCGCTCTGGTAGCGGTTGAGCGGGTTCTTGGCGAGCGCCTTGAGGACGATCGCGTCGACCTCCGGCGGCACCTCGTGGTTGATGTCGCTCGGGGCGCGCGGTGTCTCGCGTACGTGCTGGTACGCAACGCTGACCGGGCTGTCGCCGACGAACGGCGGGTGACCCACCAGGAGCTCGAAGAGCACGCAGCCGGCGGCATAGACGTCGGAGCGGGCGTCGACGGACTCGCCGCGCGCCTGCTCGGGCGACAGGTACTGCGCCGTGCCGATGACCGCGCTGGTCTGCGTCATCGTGGTGGCGCCGCTGGCCAGGGCCCGGGCGATGCCGAAGTCCATGACCTTGACCTGCCCGTTGGCCGTGATCATCACGTTGCCGGGCTTGATGTCGCGGTGGATGATCCCGTGCCGGTGGCTGAACTCCAGCGCGGCGCAGATGTCCGCGATGATCTCGAGGGCGCGCCGGGTCGGGATGCGCTGCTGCGCGGCCAGCTCGTCCTTCAGCGTGTGCCCGCTGACGAACTCCATGACGATGAACGGCTGCCGCTCGCCGGCGTCCGACGTCTCCTCGCCCGTGTCATAGACAGCGACGATCGCGGGGTGGTTGAGGGCCGCCGAGTTCTGCGCCTCGCGCCGGAAGCGCTCCTGGAACGTGGCGTCCCGGGCCAGGTCGGAGCGCAGCATCTTGATGGCCACGTCGCGGCCGAGCCGGAGGTCGCGACCCCGGTGCACCTCGGCCATACCGCCGTAACCCAGCAGCTCGCCGACCTGATACCTGCCACCGAGCAGGCGGGCCTGCGCCGTCATAACGTCTGTCGTCCTTCGGTCGCCGGGATGAGGCCGGCCGGAGGGCCAGCCTGCTTCGTAAGACGGTACGACGCCACCGTGGTCTGCGGTTCGGCCGCGCCCAGGGCATTCGTGTTTCCCTGCTTGAGCAGGAACGAGATCACCCCGGCGCAGAGCAGGACGAGCAGCGCGAGCACCACGGCGAGCACGATGAGGACCTGGCGTCCGCCGGAGCCGTCACCCTGCTTGGGCGCGGGCTGCGGATGGGGCATGGCCGGCGCACCGGGATGCCGGTAGGGCTGCTGCTGTTGCTGGGCCGGAGGCACCGAGGCCGCACCCCGCGCGCCCTGGCCGCCGGAGACGGGCCGGGGCACCGGCGGGTACGGCACCCGCGCCGCGCCCGAGCCGGGGTACTGCGGGCTGCCCGACGTGGGCGCACCCGACTGCGGCCGGTTGACCGCGGGGCCGCCCGAGTGCGGGCGCACCGATCCGTTGACGGCGGGCTGGTGCACCTGGGTGTTGATGGACGACGCCGCCTGACGCGCCACCGCAGCCATCGCGGCGGCGGTCGGCCAGCGGGTGCCCGGGTCCTTGGCCATGGCCCGGTCGACGATCGCGCGCACCGCGGGCGGAATGTCGGCGGGCAGCGGGCGCGGGTGCTCCCGTACGTGCTTCATCGCGATCTCTATCGGCGTCGCCCCGTCGAAGGGCCGGTGGCCGGAGAGGCACTGGTACGCGACCACGCCGAGCGCGTAGACGTCGGAAGCCGGGGTCGCCACCGCGCCGGAGGCCTGCTCCGGAGAGATGTACGACGCCGTGCCGAGCACCGAGCCGGCGACCGTCAGCTGGCCGACGAGCGCCGAGCGGGCGATGCCGAAGTCGGTCAGGACCAGCGTGCCATTCGGGCGTACGAGCAGATTGCCGGGCTTGACGTCGCGGTGCACGATGCCGTTCGCGTGCGCCGCCTGCAACGCGTCGGCGGCCTGCGCGACCAGCGCCATGGTCCGCGCCGGGGTGAGCCGGCCGACCCGGCTGAGCGTGCGCGACAGCGCGTCGCCCTCGACGTACTCCATGACGAGGAAGGCGAGCTGCTGGTCGCTGCCGTAGTCGTAGACGTCGACCACGCCGGGGTGATTGATGGTGGCCATGGTCCTGGCCTCGCCGCGGAAGCGCTCGGCGAAGCCGGGCTCGTCCAGCAGCGCGGGCAGCAGGATCTTGACGGCAACCGTCCGGCCCAGCACGTCGTCCGTGCCACGCCACACGTCCCCCATGCCGCCGCCGGCGATCCGCTCGTCCAGGCGGTAGCGGCCGCCAAGGGTCACCCCAGGGCTGATCACGTCAGTCCCCTCCCCCTCCGGCAGCCGCCTTCATGATGAGTCCGGCGATGCGCGCGGCCTCGCCGCTGACGCTGCTGCCGTCCGCGTTCTCCAGCATGACGCACGCGGCCGAGACCGCCTCGCCCTTGTCGTTGTACGCGAAGCCGACGAACCACGCGTGCGGGTTGGCGTTCGGGCCGTTCTGCGCCGTGCCGGTCTTGCCGCCGACCGTGAAGCCGTCGATCCGGGCCCGCCGGCCGGTGCCGTTCTCGACGACGCTGACCATCATTTCCTTGAGGTCGTTGGCGATGGTGCCGTCGATCGGCGTGCGCAGCGTCTTGGGCGAGGCGTTGTAGATCGGCCTGCGGTCCGCGTTGAGCTCCTGCTGCACCAGGTACGGCCGCATCTGCTTGCCGCCGTTGGCCACCGTGGCCGCCATCAGGGCGCCCTCCATGACCGTCATCCGGACGTCCTTCTGCCCGATCGACGACTGGGCCAGGGCGGCCTGGTCGGTGCTGCCGTCCGCGTTCTGCATGGCGCCGGTGCGGCTGGTGGCGACCGGCAGGCCCGAGCCGTCGAGGTTGCCGACGGTCAGGTCGTCCTGCTCGAACCCCCAGGCCTGGGCTTCCTTCTTCACCTTGTCGGCGCCGAGCTTGACGCCGAGCTGGGCGTAGCCGGTGTTGCAGCTGGTCGTGAGCGCTTCCTTGAGGGTGACCTGCGAGCTGGCGCAGGTCTCCGACTCGGCATTGTGGATCGGCGCGCCGGACCCAGGTGCCGTGTAGCTCCCGCCGGCCTCGATCTCGTCGTTCTGCGACATGCCGTCCCGCAGCGCCGCCGCGGAGACGATGACCTTGAACGTGGACCCTGGCGGGTAGGTCTCCGCGACGCTGCGGTTGAGCAGCGGGTTGTCCTTGTCCTTGATCAGCTTGTCGTACGCCGCCGCGGCCGACTTGGTGGTGTGGCTGGCCAGCGGGTTCGGGTCGTAGCTGGGCATCGAGACCATCGCCTGCACCGCGCCGGTCCGCGGGTCGAGCGCGATCGCCGACCCCTTCTCCGCGCCGCGCTCGTTGTTGGTCATCTGCTTCCAGGCGACTTCCTGCGCCTTGGTCTTCAAGGTCAGCACGATGTTGCCGCCGCCGGGCTGGTCGCCGGTGAACATGGAGCTCACCCGGTCGGCGAAGAGCTTGTCGCTGGCGCCGGAGAGGAACTCGTCCTCGCTGCGCTCGATGCCGACCTCGCCCAGGTTGACCGGCTTGTAGCCGATCACCGGGGCGTACATCTGCTTCTCCGGGTACGTCCGGAGGTACTTGAGGGCATCGTCGGTCAGCTTGCTCTCGGCGAGCGCCTTGCCGTCCGCCTCGATCGTGCCGCGGGGCACCTCGTACTCGGCGACCTGGACCCGGGAGTTCCAGTCGCTGTTCCGGTATTTGTCCGCTCTGTACGCCTGGACCCAGTTGAGGTTGGCGAACAAAAGGGCGAACAGGACCATGATGACCACGCCGGCCTTGCGCAGTGGTGCGTTCACGGCTTGATCACCTCCGTCATGGCGCCGTGCAGCTGCACCGGCGGTTGCTTGGGGCCGGGCTGGTTGGCCGGGCCGCCCGTCACCGGGCTGCGGGACGCGTCGGAGATCCGCAGCAGCATGGCGATCAACAGCCAGTTGGCCATGAGCGACGAACCGCCGGCGGACAGGAACGGGGTGGTCTGGCCGGTCAGCGGGATCAGCCCGGTGATGCCACCCAGGATGACGAAGACCTGCAAACCGAGGGTGAACGCCAGGCCGCCGGCGACCAGCTTGCCGAACGAGTCGCGGACGCCCAGGGCGGCGCGCAGACCCCGCTCGACGATCAGCAGGTAGCAGACCAGCAGCGCGGACAGCCCGAACAGCCCGATCTCCTCGCCCATGCCGGCGAAGATGAAGTCGGTCTGCACCTCGGGCACGAACCGGGGCGACCCGTTACCGGGGCCCGAGCCGAACAGGCCGCCGGTGCCCAGACCCAGCAGACTCTGCACGAGCTGGTAGCTGCTGCCGAACTCCCGGAAGTAGTTCTCCTGGTCGAACGGGTGCAGCCAGACCGAGGCGCGGTCGTAGAAGTTCGCGAACGGGCCGCCGATCGCGGCACCCAGCAGATAGGCGACATAGACGCCGCCGAAGAACAGCAGCAGACCGATGATCAGCCAGCTCGCCCGCTCGGTGGCGACATAGAGCGTGACCACGAAGAGGCCGAAGTACAGCAGGGCCGTGCCCAGGTCCTTCTCGAAGACCAGGACCAGCAGCGAGAGCAGCCAGACCGTGACGACCGGACCCAGGTCGCGGCCGCGGGGGAAGTCAAGACCCAGGAAGCGGCGGCTGGCCAGGGAGAGGACCTCCCGCTTGCGCACCAGGTAGTACGCGAAGAAGGAGACCAGCGCGATCTTGGCGAACTCACCGGGCTGCAGCGACAGCGGGCCGACCCGGATCCACAGGCGGGCGCCGTTGATCTCGGAGATGCTGGCGGGCAGGATCGCCGGGATCATCACCAGCACGATGCCGGCCAGGCCCAGGGTGTACGCGTAGCGCGAGACGACCTTGTGGTCCCGGATGATGACCAGCAGCACCGACGCCAGGATGAGCGAGATCAGCGTCCAGGCCAGCTGGCGGCCGCCGAGCCCGCCGAAGATGCCGGGCGGATCGAGCTTCTTGCCGAGCGCGTCGCCGATGTCGAGGCGGCGCA
The DNA here is from genome assembly GCF_030709675.1 of Symbioplanes lichenis. Classification (GTDB taxonomy): domain Bacteria; phylum Actinomycetota; class Actinomycetes; order Mycobacteriales; family Micromonosporaceae; genus Actinoplanes; species Actinoplanes lichenis. The sequence continues at coordinate 145,273 of NZ_JAUZQD010000015.1, read as the reverse complement.
GGAAGCCGATGCCCAGCCCGTTGAGCAGGGCAACGGCCGGGATCAACACCGGATCGGCGTACGGGGCGACGAAGCGCACCACCGTGTGCAGGCCGAGGAACAGGGCACTGAGCAGCGCGGCCGGCACCCAGAAGGTCGACGTGACCTTGTCGAGCTGGTTGGACTCCACGATGGCGGCGTAGATCGCCACGATGATCATGGCTAGGGCGAGCAGACCCAGCTCGGCGTTGCGTCCCGTCTTCGTGCCCGAGACGCGCGGCATCTCACCCGTGGGTGCGGGTGTGGGAGCCGGAAGGGCGGGCGCGGTCAAGAAAGCAGTCCCCAGACTTCGGTCGGGCGCGGCGCTCAGTCGACGGGCCGGCACCCGACCGGGTCGCTGGTGACCGGCGGTGTCGGTTCCGAGGGCTGGGCATCCGGCGAGGTGGAGGGCTCGGAGTCAGGCGTCGAGGAGGCACCGGCCTTGGCGGAAGCCGACGTGGCACCGGCCTTGGCCGAGGCCGAGGTGGCACCGGCCCGGGCGGAAGCCGGTGACTTCCCCGCGGACGGGGTGGCCGAGGCGGACACCGACGGGGTCTCCGACGGCACCGCGCACACGGGCTTGAGGTTGGGGTTGGACGCGTCCTCGCTGGTCAGCTCGAGCAGCCGGCGCTGGGCGTCGGTCCTGCTGTCCGCGTGGATGCCCTGCTTGACCCGGTCCTGCGCGACCGTGGTCAGGTCGTCGAGGCTGGCGGGGCTCGTCTCGGCGACGCTCGAGAGGTCGAGCCCGGCGATCTGCCCGGGCACGCCCTGGAAGACGGCGAGCTGGCCCGCGTCAGTCGCGCCGACGTAGTACTGGTCCTGGGTGTAGCGGTAGCCCAAGTAGAGCCCGCCGCCGAGGACACCGAGCAGCAGCAGGGCCAGCAGGCTGGTCCGCACCGGGTGCCGCTTGGGCTGCGGCTCCGGCTCCGGCTGCTCGTAGGCGCTGGCCTCCGGCTGGGACGGGCGGGGCGCCTGCAGCGCGGCCGCGCGGGCCGCCGCGGTGGAGCTGTCGGCGACGGTCGAGTTGCCCCGGTCGCGGGCGGCCGCGCCGCCCACGATGGGCGCCTGCTCGACGAAGGCGTCGGTCGCGTCGGCGATCACCACGGTGATGTTGTCGGGGCCGCCGCCGCGCAGCGCGAGCTGCACGAGACGCTCGACACACGCCTGCGGATCCGGGATGTCCCGCATGGCGTCGCCGATGGTCTCGGCACTGACCACACCGGAGAGACCATCGCTGCAGATCAGATAGCGGTCGCCCTTGAGCACCTGGCGCACGGAGTATTCCGGGTCGATGTCCCGGCCGTCGAGCGCGCGGGTGAGCAGCGAGCGCTGCGGGTGGCTGCTCGCCTCCTCGGGACTGATCCGGCCCTCGTCCACCAGCATCTGGACGTAGGTGTCGTCCTTGGTGATCTGGGCGAACTCGCCCTGGCGGAGCAGATAGGCGCGCGAGTCACCGATGTGCACCATGCCCAGCTTGGAGCCGGAGAACAGCACGGCGGTCAGCGTCGTGCCCATGCCCTCCAGCGCCGGGTTGGCGTCGACGGTGTCGCGCAGGGTCTGGTTGGCCGTGCCGACCGCGTGACGGAGGGCGTCGACCAGCGCATCGCCGGGGACGTCCTCGTCGAGCGGAGCCATGGCCGCGATGACGATGTTGCTGGCGACGTCACCGGCGGCCATGCCGCCCATGCCGTCGGCGACGGCAAGGAGCCGCGGTCCGGCGTAGACGGAGTCCTGGTTTCCGTCTCGGATCAGACCGCGGTCGCTCTGGGCGGCGTAACGCAGGGTCAGAGTCATGGCCGTAACTCGAGAGAAGTGCGGCCGATCCGGATCGGCACGCCAAGGGGGACGGGGGTGGGCCCGGAGACCTTACCGCGATCGAGGTACGTGCCGTTCGTCGAGCCGAGATCCTCGACGAACCACTGCCCCTCCCGCGGCACGAGACGGGCGTGCCGGGCCGACGCGAAGTCGTCCGTGATGACGAGGGTGGAATCCTCGGCACGCCCTATCGTGATCGGCGCCTCACCAAGTGTGATCCGGGTGCCGGCCAGCTGACCGGCGGTCACGACCAGTTGCCGCGCGGTCTTGCCCCGCTTGGCCTTCGCCGCCGGGCGGCCAGGAGCCATCACGCCGCCCACGCCCCTCGGCGTGGCGACGATGCTCTTGGTCCGGACGCCGGCGAACAGATCCTTCCGGATCACCCCGACCACCGTGAACACGAAGATCCACAGCAGGATGAGGAAGCCGAAGCGGGCGACGGTGAGGACGAATTCGGGCAAGGTGCCTAGCCGTCCACTCGGAACGTCAGCGTGGTCGTGCCCAGCTGGATCATGTCGCCCGGGTTCAGCGCCACGGCCGACACGCGCTGGCCGTTGACCATCGTGCCGTTCGTCGAGCCGAGATCGGTCAGCACGACCTGGCTGCCGTCGTAGTCCAGCCGGGCGTGGCGGCGCGAGATGCCGACGTCGGGCAGACGCAGGTTGGCCTGGTCACCCCGGCCGATCACCGTCGAGCCCATCTGCAGCGGGTAGGTCCGCCCGTCGCCGGAGACCAGGCCGACGTTGCGGCCGTTGTGCCCGCCGTGCTGCTGGTAGCCACCCTGGTCGTACGGCGAGTACGCCGGCTGGGAGTCGTAGGCGGGCTGCTGCACCGGGGCGACCTCGCCGCCGGTGTAGACCTCGGCCGTGACCCGGAACATGCCCGTGTCCAGCCCGTCACCCCGCTCGATCTCCACGATCACGTCGCCGTAGACCGTCCAGGCCTGCTCGCCGATGAACTCCGCCTGCGACTGGGCCAGCTCCTGGGCCAGCGCGGCGGCGTACGGCGCCAGCCTGCTGTGGTCGTAGGGCGAAAGATCGATCACGTAGCGGTTCGGCACGAGAGTCCGGCCACCGGCGAGGATAGCCTTGTGGGCCTCGGCCTCCCGCTGCATGGCATTCAGAATCTCGACAGGGTGCACGACACCCTTGAACACCTTCGCGAAGGCCCCTTCGACCAGGCCTTCCAATCGCTTCTCAAAGCGCTGCAGCACGCTCACCGGCTCCTCCTCGGGTTCCGAGGACATGATGGTATCCGGCCGCCGCTTGCGCATCCCCGCGCCGATGCAGCCGGTCGCTCCTGACCCTCGTATGACGCCCCCCGACGCCGTGCTAATGTTTCCTCCGTCGCGGGGAGCACCTCTTCACGATGTAACTGGAGACAGCGTAGTCTGTCCCGGCTAACGCAGTGCCACGGGGATGTGGCGGAATGGCAGACGCGCACGGTTCAGGTCCGTGTGTCCGAAAGGACGTGGGGGTTCAACTCCCCCCATCCCCACGAGTGAGTCGGTGAGGCCCTGTCCGCAAAAGCGCGGACGGGGCCTCACTCGTTATTCCTGCTCCGGGGGCCGAGCCCCCGGAAACCCCACGTTGCGGTGGGCGCTGTGCGGGAGCCGGCGGCGGGCCGTAGTCGCTGACGCGAAATTTTTTCACGCTGCGCTGTTGACGCTTCGCTTCGCTCGCTTGCGCGGGTTGCGCTGGGCGGGCGTGTCGCGGGTCGGCGGGGTGGGTGGGGCGTGGGCGGTATGCTCGCGTCTGTTTTTTGGTGGCTGAGGCTTGGAGAGTTCGCTCGTGGCCGTTGCTCTGGTTACTGGATCAGGTGGCCTGATTGGGTCCGAGGCGGTTCGGCACTTTGCCGGGCTCGGCCTGGATGTGGTCGGGATCGACAACGACATGCGGCAGGAGTTCTTCGGGGCCGAGGCCTCGACCGCGTGGAACGTGCAGCGGCTGCAGCAGGAGCTCGGCGGCAAATATGAGCACCACGGGGTCGACATCCGGGACAGGGACGCGGTCCGGAAGATCTTCGAACGGTACGGCAAGGACATCGCTGTGGTGATTCACACGGCGGCGCAGCCCTCGCACGACTGGGCGGTCCGGGACCCGTACACGGACTTCGACGTGAACGCCGGCGGCACGCTCACCATGCTGCAGAACACGCGCGACTTCTGCATCGAGTCGCCGTTCATCCACTGCTCGACCAACAAGGTCTACGGCGACACGCCGAACCGGCTGCCGCTGGTCGAGCAGGAGACGCGCTGGGAGCTCGACCCCTCGCACCAGTGGTACGAGGGCATCACCGAGGACATGTCGATCGACCAGACGCTGCACTCGGTCTTCGGCGCGTCGAAGGTCGCCTCGGACGTCATGGCGCAGGAGTACGGCCGCTACTTCGGCATGAAGACGGCGATCTTCCGCGGGGGCACGCTCACCGGCCCGGCCCACTCGGCGACGGAGCTGCACGGCTTCCTCGGGTACGTCATGCGGGCCAACATGGAGCGCCGGACGTACCGGATCTTCGGTTACAAGGGCAAGCAGGTGCGCGACGCCATCCACAGCCACGACGTGCTCAGCGCGTTCGAGGCATTCTTCCGCAAGCCCGGCTCCGCCAAGGTCTACAACCTCGGCGGCGGCCGCCACTCGAACGTCTCCAACCTCGAGGCGTTCGCCCTGGCCGAGGAGATCAGCGGCACCGAGATGATCACCGAGTATGTCGAGGAGAACCGCATCGGCGACCACCAGTGGTGGATCGGCTCGATGGCCGCGTTCCAGGCCGACTACCCGGAGTGGAAGCAGGTCTACGACGTGCCGATGATCCTCCAGGAGATCCACGACGCCAACGTCGGCAAGTGGGTTCCGCAGCCGTGATCGACCGCACGCACGCCGGCACCGCACGCCCGGAGGGCACAGCATGATCGACCAGGGGAAGCGCAACGTTCTCGGCGTGCTGGTCGACGCCGTCGACTACGAGGCCGCCACGGCGAAGATCATCGAGGCGGCCCGCCTGCGCCGGCACTATGCCGTGACCGCCCTCGCGGTGCACGGCGTCATGACCGGCGTGCAGGACAAGGCGCACAACGCGCGGCTCAATTCCTTCGACCTGGTGACGCCGGACGGCCAGCCCGTCCGCGGAGCGCTCAACCTGCTGCACCACGCCAACCTGGCCGACCGGGTCTACGGGCCCGAGCTCACGTTGCGCGTGCTGCGCCAGGCCGCCGCCGAGGGCCTGCCCGTCTACCTGTACGGGTCGACGCAGCCCACCCTCGACGCGCTGCTCCCGGCGCTCGAGCGGATGTTCCCGGCCCTGAAGATCGCCGGCGTGGAGCCCTCCAAGTTCCGCAAGAACCACCCCGGCGAGGATGTCGAGATCGCCGACCGGATCAAGGCGTCCGGCGCGCGCGTCGTCCTCGTCGGGCTCGGCTGCCCGCGCCAGGAGGTCTGGGCGTACGCGATGCGGCCCCTGCTCGACATGCCGCTGCTCGCCGTCGGAGCCGCCTTCGACTACCACGCGGGTCTGCTCAAGAACCCGCCCGCGTGGATGCAGAAGTACTCCCTCGAGTGGCTCTGGCGCCTCTTCCTCGAGCCGAAGCGGCTGTGGAAGCGCTACATCCTGCTCAACCCCAACTATCTCGCCCGGCTCGCCCTGCAGCGCACGGGCCTGTGGAAGGCGCGCCCGCCGGCCCCGACCACCGACAAGGTGATCAGCTTCGCGGTCTGAGACCCACCCGGCGGGGGTGCCGGGATCCGCCCTGTCCCGTGGTGCGGGCGGAATCCCGGCCGACCTCCCCAGGTCGAGCCCGTGACCGCCGGCGCCGCGCGAGGACCCTGCCCGTCCCGCGCCGCACCGGGCGTCTGGCACCCGACACTAGGACACCCGTCACGGCCGCAACAGGGGGCAATGTCCACTTCGCCCAGCGGAGTGAGAGCCCACAGTGAACGCTTGATTACTCAAGGCGATTGAGCAACCCCTACGGGGGCCCGATCCGGTGTTATCCCGGTTTCGCGACTTGCGGCACAGGTGAAACCTGTCAATGTGAACACCGCGACGGACCTCATCCTCATCGGCGCCCTCGCCGCCGCCTGGCTCACCTCCGGGCTGCTCGCCGACGCGCTGCCGGGCGCCCGGACAGCCCGGGAGCTTCGACGGCGCACCCGGCTCCTGTCCACGATGGTCGGTGCGGGGATCGCGGTGCTGCTCGCCGTGCCGGTGCTGACGGGCCTGCTGCCGGGCGAGTCGTCCGCTCCGGCGGCCGCGCTGCTGCCGGCCGTACCCGCGGTGGTGGTGATGTTGATGACCAGCCGCCGCCTCGCGCAACTGCGCCGCGGAGCCGGTGTCTTCACGGACGCGCCGCACGCTCCCGCGCCGCCGGCCCTGCGCGCCGCCGCAGCCCACCCCTGGGTGGCCACGCCGCTGCAGGTCACCGGGCTCGCGGCGCTCGTCGGCCTGCCGATCGCCGGGGGCGTCGTCGAGGTGCCCGGCGCCGACGTGGCCGGGATCGCCATCACCGTCGTCGCCGTGCTGGTGCTGGCCCTGGTCCTGCGGCACGCCGTCCGGCACAGCCGGCTCAACCTCGCCGTGCTGGCCCCGCTGGGCCGCGGTGGACTGCGGGCCCCGGCCTCGGTCCGCTCGGGTGCCGAGCGCTACACGCCCGTACCCGAGGAGACCTCCGTCCTGACCACCAAGCCGGCGGCGGCTCCGGCCGGCCCGATGGATCTGGCCGCCTGAGCCACGGGCCGGCCGCGCCATGAGCGCGCCCGGGCGCGCCGCCGACCGGGGTGGGTGCTACTTGCCGCGCTTCGCTTCCTGCACGTAGAGCAGCTCGAGGATCGAGCGGGCCGCCTCGAACCAGCGGTCCAGCCAGTCCGACGGCGGCATCGTGCCGCGCGCCGGGAGCTCGAGCAGCAGCCCGCGCAGCAGCGGGTGGTCGGCCATCGACAGCGAGTGCTCGGCCTTCGACGGCGCGGGCGCCGCGTCGACCCAGCTGCCCGCCGACGGCGGGAAGACCGGCTCGCTCAGGCCCTGGAGGTCGAGCGACGGCAGCTTCGCCGCGCGGTCCAGCGCGCTGGTCGGCTCGATGGGCGTCCGGGTCGGCAGCCCCGACGAGGACAGCCCGGAGCCGCTGACACTGCGCGAGACCAGCTCACCCTCGGTGCCGTCGGACAGGTCCGACAGGGCGGACTCGCGCCGGGTCTGCCGGTACGCGCTCACGCCGCCACTGAATCTGTCCTGCGCCGTGGCGGACCCGTTGCTGAGGTTCTCGGAACCAATCGTCATCTGTATTCGCCTTGCCTCGCTCGTTGATCTGGTCCGCCCGCACCGTCACGCGAGGGGGACGATGCGCTGTGCGGGCGCCGGCGCGCGGTCCGGTCCGCACTTACGGCATTCAACGAGACGGCTCCTTCGCGGCGACGGTACAAAATCGGGCAAAAACCGACATCAAGGGCCCCCGGCACGACGCTCGCCTGACCTGAGCGCGTCAGGTCAGGCGAGAGGTGAGGTGGGCTACTGATCGAACTCCCCGTCCTTGGCCCCGCCCACGAAGGCATCCCACTCGGCCGCGGTGAAGATCAACGCGGGCCCGGCCGGATTCTTCGAGTCGCGGACCGCGACGGCCGCGCCGACGAACGCGACCTCGACACAGTTGTCGCAGTTCGGGCCGCTACGAGTGCTCTTGAACCACTGTGCACGGCTCAGATCGATCCGGAAACCCTTGGTCTCGACTTCCACAATGGCTCCTCTGCCAGCATTCCGATCATGTTCCTGGACTCCTCGCGAGAGAGGGCCGACGCCTGGATGGACTCGAAGATGGTGTGGTACTTGCGCAGCTCGTCCGGCTTCTCCAGGAAGAGCCCGCCGGTCGCGTTCTCGACGAACACCACATCGGGGTCCTCGGCCTCCGGGAAGTCGAGGATCGAGAAGGTGCCGTCCATGCCGGCGTGCGCCCCCGCCGCGAACGGCAGGATCTGGAGAGTCACGTTCGGCAGGTCGGCCATCTCGGCCAGACGGTGCAACTGCTCGCGCATCACCCCGTCGCCGCCGACCGGGCGACTCACCACCGCCTCATCGAGTACCACCCAAAGATCGATCGGATCGTCCTGAATCAATAACGCTTGGCGGGCCATGCGGACTCGTACCCGTTGCTCTATTTCTTGGTCGCTGTCACCCAGTCGGGCGGCGCGAATCATGGCAATTGCGTACTTGTCGGTCTGCAGAAGTCCGGGAATCACCTGCTGCTCGTAGGCGCGGACGGACTTCGCGGCGGCTTCCAGCCCGACATAGGCGCCGGTCAGAACGGTGCTGAACGGATGCCACCACCCTTTTTGCCGGGCTTCTCGGGCAATTTGGACAAGCTCCTCCGAGGCGACGCCGTCGATGCCGTAAATGTCCAGCATGTCCTTGACGTCACGCGGGGTCGCGCTCGTGTGCCCGGTCTCGATGCGGGACACTTTGGACGGTGAACAACCGAGGCGATCGGCCACCACATCGATCGTCACACCGGCCGCGTCGCGATATCTGCGCAACTCGGCTCCGAGCCGGCGACGTCGGATGGTGGGGCTGCGGCGGGGGTTCACGCTCGCCTCCTTCGGGGTGCGGCGGAGCCGGCGAGACGCTCCACCTGCGGCTTTTGTCTGTTCCAGAAAGATTGCCCGACCTGGGCGGATGCCGGCCCGGAACAACCCTCAGTCTCGCTGTTGATCTCTTGATACTTCAAGCGTCGACGGTGATCATTCGATCACGTACGGCTGAACTGCAACTTGCATCAATTGCAGGCGTGGTGCAATGTTTCGGTATGGCGAGCGTCACTGGTACACATTTCCGACAGACGCCGCCGGGTCCGGCTTTCCCCGAACGGGGACGGCCGGCCCCCACGACGAGGATTGTTCAGCGCGGTCCGGCCGATCGCGCCGAGCGACCCTCGATGTCCTAGGTGGACTTTACGAAGTCCGGGGTCCTGGCGGGGGCCGGCGGCGACGTTCGCGCTTCGGGGCGAGGATTGGCATCCTCACTCCGGGTTGAATGCGTGCGAGCCGGGCACACTGGTGCATCTGTGTTCAACATGCGGCAAATCGGTGTTTGCCTCGAGACTTTGGTTCCAGGACAGGAGATGACGTGCTTCCTCGGTCCGGCGATGTCATCCATGTGACGAAGGCGGCGAGCGTCCAGTTCGCGTCGCCGATGCTCTTCCGGGTCATTCGCGTCCACGACTGGCCCACGTACGAGGGCTGGATCTGGCTGGACGGCTACGAGCTCAACTCGACCGGGGACGCCGTGGAGCGCCGCTCGATCTTCGTGCAGGTCAGCGGGCTGCGTCAGGTCGGCAAGGCGCCGGATCCGCGGGCTCGCAACGGGCGCCAGCCGGGGTTGACCTCGGGTTCCGTGCAGGCCCGGGCGATGCGCGCCAATCGCTGAAAGCTTGCTCAGTCCTCATCGGACGAGACGCTCGCCCCGGCCGAAGCTGCCGGCGTGGTGGGCGTCGCCGTCGTGGGGGTCGCGGTCGGCTCGCTGGCGATGATCAGATTGACGACCGTGTCCGCCGGCACCTGCTGGCCCTCGGCCGGGTCACTGTCGATGACCGTCCCGGGCGGCGCCTCCGTACTGGGGACGTAGCGGAGGCGGTAGTTGAGACCCGTACCGTTGAGGGCAGCCCGCGCCTCCTCCAGCGAGAGTCCCCGCAGCGCCGGGATCGTCAGGTCGGCCGGGGTGGTCGTCGGCGCGGCCGACGGGGGTGTCGTGGTGGGCGGCGTCGTGGAGGGAGCCTCGCTCGGCGCCGCCGTCGGGGCCGGCGCGGCGGGGGCTGTCGCCGTCACGCTGGCGGCCGGAGCTGGGGTTTCCTCGTCGCCACCGGTGTTCTGGACGATCAGATAAATGCCCCAGCCCAGCAGTCCGAGCAGGATCAGGGCCACGATCCCGACCACGATCGGCGTCCACCAGCGGCCCCTCGGCTCCTCGGGGCCCGGCTCGGCGGCCCAGCCCGTAGCCGGATCGGGCGCGTCCGGCCCGCCCGGCCGGACCCCCGCACGACCGGCCCAGACCTCGTCGTCGTCCTCGGCCCACGGGTCGTGCCCGCCGACCGGCCGGTAAACGGTCGTCGCGTCGCTCTCGGGAGTCGCCCGGTAGACAGTGGTCGCGTCGTCAGCCGCCGGCACGATCCGCGTCTCGTCGCCGCCCGTGGGGGCGAGCCGTGTCTCGTCGCCGTCACCCTTCCGGGGGCGCCCTTTCGGGGGAACTTCCGGGTCGTCCTCGCTCTCGTCCCGGAACGGGAAGAACTCGCCGGTGTCGTCCGACATCGCAGCATCCTCTCCGTGGACCCCAGGGGCAACAAAGTCAACTTAGCCAATCCCGGTGCGTCCGCTCATCGATTCGCAGGCTTCGTCGGCTGGCGCTACAGTGCCCGGCATGGCCGCGAAGGGCTGGACGAAGCAGGTGGCAGCCGCGGCGGGAGTGGCGGCCGGGACGAGTGCCGCCCAGATCGGGCTCGGCTACGGGCTCGGGGTCGTGGTGTGGCCCGCCGTCGCGACCACCGACGACAGCGTGTGGCTGGGCAGCCTCGGCTGGACGACGTGGATTGCCGCGAGCGCCACGGTGCTCGGGGCGGTGATCGCCGGGCGACTCGGCCGGGCGACGGGCATGCTGTGGCGCTTCGCCCTGTCGGCGTCCGCGGCGGTCGGCGCCCTGCTGACGGTTGCGCTGGTCGCGCTGCCTGCTCGCGAGGCCGTACGTACGGGCACGTTCTCCCCCGAGACAATCGCCGGTGGCTATGCCGTCGCCGGCGTCGTGCTCGGCCTGGTCGTCGCCTACTGGGCCGTGGTCTCCCGGCCGGTCGCCGCCAACCTCAGCGTGACGGCGGCCTGGCTGTGGGCCCTCGCCGTGGCCGCGGTCGTCATGGACGTCTTCTGGCGCCGCCCGTCCGCGACCTACCTGGCCAGCTGGCAGTTCGCCGCGGTGGACACCGGCGGGCTGATCGGCACGATCTACTGGCCGAGCGCCCTGCTGACCCTCGCGGCCGCCTTCGCGATCGGCGTGCTCGCGGCGGCTCCGGCCGCGCGCCGGGGCAACCACGGCATCGGTACGGCCACCTCGGGCGCCGTGGGTCCGCTGCTGATCGCGGCGTCGTTCTTCGTGCTGGCCCCGCAGTTGCGTGGCGCGCTCGGGGCGCTGGAGTCGGCCTACCTGATCGCGCCTTACGCGGTGCTCGCCGGTCTTGCGGGTTCGGCCGCCGCCGTGGCGGTCGCCCGGCAGTCCGCCGCCCGTCAGTCCGCCCGCAGCGCCCGCCTTTCGGGTGAATCCGACGAGCCGGCAGCGGTGTCGACGGGCCGTTTCCGGGCGTCCGGACGCTCCTCGGCCGCCGCCAGGTCTTCCGCCGTCGTGCCGGTGCCCGCGCAGAAGGCGCCGCATCCTGCCGACTCCTCCGGCGCCGAGCCGACCGCGTCCACGCCGGCCCCCTCCACGCCTGCGCCTTCCACGCCGACCGCCGACCGGCCGGCTCCGCCGAAGCGATCCACCGTGAAGCCGCCGCCGAGCAACCCGCCCGTGGCCCAGATCAGATCCGGCGGCCGTTCAGGGACGGCCGCCGAGGAGCCGCCGACCGCTCCGATCAAGAAGACGGCTCCGGCCAAGAAGACGCCGGCTGCCCGAAGCACGCCCACCAAGGGCGTCACCGCCAAGGCGCCGGCTCCCCGCAAGGCGCCGGCCAAGTCCACGTCGCGCAAGCCGGCCGCGCCGCCGAATTCCCCGGTCACCGAGCAAATTCCGCCGCCGGCCGACCCCGCCGGTCCGCCCGCTTCCTGAGTCCTCGGCCGCATACAAAAAGCGCCGCCCACCTGGGCGGCGCTTTTCCGATCGAGGGCCGGGCCGGTCAGGCCTGCCGGATGGCCTCGCCCTCGATCTCGATCTTGATCTTCTTGCCGATCATGACGCCGCCGCTCTCGAGGGCGACGTTCCAGGTGAGGCCCCACTCCTCGCGGTCGATCTCGGTGCTGGCGCTGAAGCCGAAGACCTGCTGACCGTACGGGGAGACGGTCGCGCCCTCGAACTCGACGAGCAGCTCGACCGGCTTGGTGACGTCCTTGATGGTGAGCTCGCCGTTCAGCACGAACTCGGCGCCCGCGTGGGACTTGATGCCGGTGCTGCGGTAGGTGATCGTCGGGTACTTCTCCGCCTCGAAGAAGTCGCCGGTGCGCAGGTGGTTGTCGCGGTCGGTCTGGCCGGTCTCGATGCTGGCCGCCTTGATCTCGGCGACGACGGCGGACTGCAGCGGGTCCTCGCCGACCGTGATGGTCGCGGTCGCCTCGGCGAACTGACCGCGGACCTTGCTGACCATCAGGTGGCGGGCCACGAAGCCGACGCGCTTGTGGGCGCCGTCCAGCTCGTAGGTGCCGGCCGCCGGGAACTGCAGGCCCTCGAACTCGCGGATGCCGGGAGCGTTGGTGTCGGTCATGACAGGTCCTCTCAGGGGCAGAGCCAGGTGTTTGTCTGACGGAGCAACAATATGCCGCGCAATATTCCACGTGTCAAGAGATCGCTGGTAGGATGGCACCGTGGCAGTTGACTTCAATGACCCGCGGTTCACGGCGTTCGGCCTCTTCGCCGAGGCGTACACCGGGCTGACCAACCGCTTCGCCGCCCAGTTCGAGCAGCACCGCCTCTCGCCGGTCGAGTTCGAGGTGCTCATGCGGCTGGCCCGGTCCCCCCAGCACAGGCTCCGCATGACCGACCTCGCCGGCCAGACCTCCCTGTCCACCAGCGGAGTGACCCGCGTGGTCGACCGCATGGACCGCGAGGGCCTCATCCGGCGGGAGGCGTGCGAGAGCGATCGCCGCAGCTCGTACGCGGTGATCACGCCCGCGGGCATCAAGCGGCTCGAGGAGATCCTGCCGGAGCACCTGCAGCTGATGCAGGAGTGGTTCATCGGCCGGCTCGGTGAGGAGGAGCTCGACCAGCTGCTCGGTCTCCTCCGCAAGATCCGCGACGCCGTCAACCCGTGCGCGACGGCCGGCACCGAGAGCGAGCTGCCCGCCCCCACCCGCTGACCGAACCGACACTCCGTCGGCGCGGACCCACGCGAGCGGCAGCGACGGCCGCGAGGGAGCGGGCGGGCGGCGACGACCGCGGGACGGCGGGCACATCGGCACTACGTGAGCGTCACCATCGGTATGCGTGAGGACGGCGCCCGGGGGCGTGACACGGGCGGGTGAGGAACCGGCAGAACTACCGGCAGAACCGTTTCGCCAGGCGGCCGAAAACCGCTTATCGCCCCAAATCGCCAGGCCAGCCCGGCTAGGGTGATCTCCGCAGGGGACGCGGCGCGGCCGAGGCCGGGGCGGGGCACAACGGGGGAGCCTTCGTCCTCGCTGCGTCTGGGCCCTGTCCCGCCGGGCACGACATCTCGTGGTGACCGGCAGGACGAGGCCTGTCTGGGGCGTGTCGACGGCCGGCGTTTGTGGGGGGCACGAAGCGTCGGCCGTCCACGCTCCAGGCCCGCACTAGTCAGAGCCCCCGGGCCGGTCCCACTCCGGCAGCTCGGCCAAAACAGCACGTTCCCGGGCCAGCAGGGCGATGTTGCCCGCCCGCACCATCTCCCTCAATTGCGTCAGCGCCCGCGCCCGCGAGGAGGAATCCGAGGTCGCCCGGGCCAGCCCGATCAACGCCTCCACGACATCCCGGGCGTCGTAGCCGCCCGCATAGGCGCGCGCCGCGGTCGCGTACCCCTCGGCTGCTCTTTTGTCCTCGCCCCGGCGCAGCGCCACCGCCGCGTCCACGATCGCGGCCGGGCCGTCCGGCAGCGCGCCGGAGTCGGCGGGCCGCAGCTCGGCCAGCACCTCCGCGGCCTCAGCATCCCGCCCCGCCTCGGCCAGCGCCTTGCCGATCGTGGCGAGGACGCGCCGGCGGTGCCCCGGGTCGCCGACCTCCTCGAGCTCGGCGATGGCGGCGCGGCCCAGGCGTACGGCCTCGTCGAGGTGGCCGTCCAGCCGCTCGACCTCGGCCAGGTTGGCCACGGCGATCGCCCGCATCCGGTGCTCGCCGCAGCGGCTGGCCAGCCGGTCGACCTCCGCGAGCCGTTCCCGGGCCGCCGCGAGGTCACCCCGGCGCACCTCGTGCCAGGTCAGGCTGTTCTCGGCGATGGCCATGTCCTGCGTACGGCCGGCGGCGCGCGCCAGCTCCAACGCGGCCTCGCCGTGCTCCCGCGCCCGGTCGAACACCCGGGCCGTCATCCACAGCGCGGCCAGCTGGGTGTGGGCGGTCAACTGGCCCGACACGTCGTCGAGTGCCCGGAACTCCGCGAGCGCCGACTGCGCGGAGTCGATCTCCTCGGCGCCGGAGCCGTGCTGGAGGGCGAGCTGGGCCAGGCCGACCTTGGCCCAGGCGCGTACGGCGGGGTCGGCGTCGGTCGTCCGCGGGTCGGCGAGCAGGCGGCGCAACCACTGCCGGCCCGTGACGTCGCGGCCGCGGAACCGCCACCAGCGCGGCAGGCAGGACGCGAGCCGCAGCGCGGTGTGCGGGTCCTCGCGGGCGGCCCAGGTCAGCGCGGCGCCCAGGTCGCCCGCCACGTCGTCCAGCCGGGCGGCGGCCTCGGCCAGCCGGGCGCCCTTGAGGTCCGGGGCGATGGCCAGGGCCAGGTCGGCCAGCACCTCGGCGTGCCGGCGGCGGGCGGCCGGGAGGTCACCCTGGGCGGCCGCCTGCTCAAGGGCGTAGTCGCCGACGACGTCGAGCAGCCGGAACCGGAAGGCCCGGGCCCCGCGGGCGCTGAGCATCCCGAGCTCCAGGAAGCGGTCGAGCAGGTGGACGACGTCGGTGGCGGGACGGCTGTCGACGATCTGCTCGGCAAGGTCCAACGACCACCGGTTGCGGAACGTGGCGAGGCGGTGCAGGGCGTGCCGCTCCTCGACGGTCAGCAGGCGATAACTGGCCGCGACGGCGTCGCGCACCGAGACCACCCCGCCGTCGGCCGGGCGTCCGGAGAGATCGAGGACGCGGTCGCCGTACCTGTCGTAGATCTCGGCGACGGTGAGCAGGCGCCCGCGGGCGGCGGCGAGCTCGAGCGCGATGGGCAGCCCGCCCAGCCGCCGGACCAGCGCGGCGAGGGGCTCGACCTCGTCCGGCTCGATCGGCGCGCCGCGCACCTGGACGAGGCGGTCCATGAAGAGCGCCGCCGCGGGGTAGCCGGCCACGTCGGCGAGGGTCGGCCCGGCCATGGCGGGCGGCGCGATCAGGGGTGCGACCGGCCACACCCGCTCGGTCGGCAGGCCCACGGGATGGCGGCCCGTGGCGAGGAACCGCAGGCTGGGGTGCTGGGCGAGCAGGCCGGCGACGGTTTCGGCCACCGCCTCGGGGGCGCGCTCCACGGCGTCGATGAGCAGCAGCGTCGACCGGCCGGCGATCCGCGACACGAGGTCCTCGGGCCGGCCGACGCCGAAGACCGCGGCCACTCCCCCGAGCACCTCGCCCGCCGTCGAACCGTCCGTGACGACGATGCCCGCCACGCCGCCCGGATGCGCGTCGGTGAGCTTGTGCGCGACGCTCAGCGCCAGACTGGTTTTGCCCACGCCGGCCAGGCCGACGAGCGTGATGCCGCGCGGCGTCTCGCCGACCGGCTGCGACAGGCGCGTGACCAGCTCGGCGACGTCACCGTCGCGGCCGATCAAGTCGCTCGCCGGTGGCAGCCGCACATAGCGCGCCGCCGGCCCGGCGTGGGACGGGCGTCCGCGTGACGCGGCCAGGAAGGCCAGCCGGTCGGCCCCGGCCAGTCCGAGCGCGGCGGCCAGCAGCTCCACTGTGGAACGCTGCGGCCGCGAGGCCCGGCCCCGCTCGAGGTCACGGACCGTACGCACCCCCACCGCAGCCCGTGCCGCCAGCTCCTCCTGCGTCAGCTTCGCCCGCAGCCGGTAGCTGCGCAGCACGGCGTCGAATCCCGGACCTTCCTGGTCCGCCCCGTGATCGGACGTCATGGGCATGAACCTAGGCAGACATGACGATGAATGCCGAGCGGGGGCGGTGGATTGTCGACTAACCGACGCCTGGACCGCCGGATTTGCCGCCAATCCTGCCCTTGAGTCCAGGAATTTTCACAGTCCCAGTCCACGCGCGATGATCATGCGCTGGACCTCGGACGTCCCCTCGCCGATCTCCAGGATCTTGGCGTCGCGGTAGAAGCGGCCCACCGCCGACTCGTTCATGTAGCCGTATCCGCCGTGGACCTGGGTCGCCCACCGCGCGTTCTCCATCGCGGCCTGGCTGGCGTGCAGCTTCGCCACGGCGGCCTCGTGCTTGAAGTCCTCCCCCGCGCTCAGCCGGGCCGCGGCGTCGTGCCAGGCCAGCCGGGCGGTGCGGGCCCGCAGCTCCATGTCGGCGATCATGAACTGCACCGACTGGTACGCCGAGATGGGCCGGCCGAACGCGGGACGCTCCTTGGCGTACTTCACGGACTCGTCCACGCAGCCCTGCGCCAGCCCCGTGGCCAGGGCCGCGATCGCCACGCGCCCCTCGTCCAGGATCCGCAAGAACTGCGCCAGCCCGCGGCCGCGCTGTCCGAGCAGGTTCTCGGCCGGCACCCGTACGTCGTCGAAGGAAAGCTCGTGGGTGTCCGAGGCGCACCAGCCGACCTTGGAGTAGGCGGGCGCCACCGTGAACCCCGGGGTGCCCGACGGCACGATGATCGTGGACAGCTCCTTGCCGCCGTCGGGCCGGGTGCCCGTCACCGCCATCACGGTGACCAGGCAGGTCAAATCGGTGCCGGAGTTCGTGATGAACGCCTTGGTGCCATTGATCAACCACTCGCCGGTCGCCTCGTCGAGCACCGCGCGCGTGGTCGTGCCGCCGGCATCCGAGCCCGCTCCCGGCTCGGTGAGGCCGAACGCCGCGAGGGACTCCCCGCTCGTGAGCTGGGGGAGCCAGCGTTGCTGCTGCTCGGGCGTACCGAAGCGGTAGATCGGCATGGCACCCAGCGAGACCGCCGCCTCCAGGGTGATCGCGACGCTGCTGTCGATGCGGGCGAGCTCCTCCAGCGCGATGCCGAGCGCGAAGTAGTCGCCGCCCATCCCGCCGTGCTCCTCGGGGAACGGCAGGCCGAAGAGACCCATCTTGCCCATCTGGCGGATCAGGTCGTACGGGAAGGTCTCGCGCTCGTAGTGCTCGGCGATCACCGGCGCGACCTGCTCGAGGGCGAAGTCGCGCACGCTCTCCCGCAGGGCCTCCTGCTCCTCGCTGAGCCGGAAGTCGACCATGACGTGCCCTCCAAAACGATCAGACTGGCGTGACGCCGTGCCGGCGCCGGGAGAAGGTGCGGTCCTTGCCACGCGCGGCGGCGTACCGCTGGATCAGCTCGCCCCGCAGGTCACCTGGTTCGACCACGGTGTCGACCACGAGCTCGCCGGCCAGGCGGAGGATGTCGATGTCCTGCTCGTACTCGGCGCGGCGCTCGGCGACGAACGCGTCCCGCTCGGCCTCGGGCAGCGCCGCGATCTTGTTGGCATAGACGGCGTTGACCGCGGCCTCGGCCCCCATCACCGCGATCTTGGCTGTGGGCAGGGCGATCGTGGCCTCGGGATCGAATCCGGGACCGGCCATGGCGTAGAGCCCGGCCCCGTACGCCTTGCGGACCACCACGCAGATCTTCGGCACCGTGGCCTCGGAGACGGCACTGATCATCTTGGCGCCGTGCCGGATGATGCCCTGCTTCTCGACCGCCGAGCCGACCATGAAACCGGGCACGTCGGAGAGGAACAGCAGCGGCACGTTGAAGGCGTCGCAGAGCTGCACGAACCGGGTCGCCTTGTCGGCGGAGTCGACGAACAGGACGCCGCCCTTGAACATCGAATTGTTGCCGAGCACCCCGACGACCTCGCCGCCGAGCCGGGCGAAGCCGATGGTCAGCTCCTTGGCCCACAGCGCCTGGATCTCGAAGAACGAGCCCTGGTCGACCAGGCCCTTGATGTAGCGGCGCATGTCGAACGCCTGGCGCTCGCTCACCGGCACCAGCGCCCCGAGATCCACTGTGGCCGCGTCGCGCGCCTCGGCTGCCGGCGGGTCCTCGCGGTAGTTCGACGGCAGATAGGAGAGGTACGACCGGACGGCGTCGAGCGCCTCCTGCTCGGTCTTGCAGAGGAAATGGCCCACGCCCGACTCGGTGCAGTGCACCCGGGCTCCGCCCATGGCCTCGAGCGTCGTCTTCTCCCCGGTCACCATTTCGACCATGCGGTCCGAGCCGAGGTACATGCTCGCGTTGCCTTCGACCATGGCGACGACGTCGCAGAACGCCGGGATGTAGGCGCCCCCGGCCGCCGAGGGTCCGAAGAGGGCGCAGACCTGGGGGATCGAGCCCGAGGCGCGTACCTGGGTGTGGAAGATCTTGCCCGCACCCCGCCGGCCGGGGAAGAGGTCGACCTGGTCGGTGATGCGCGCGCCCGCGGAATCGACCAGATAGACCATGGGTACGGCCGTCGCGTACGCCCGCTCGATGATGCGGATGATCTTTTCGACCGTACGCGCCCCCCAGGAGCCCGCCTTGACGGTCGAGTCATTGGCCATCAGGCACACGCGGCGCCCGTCGATCGTGGCCGTGCCCGTGACGACACCGTCGGCCGGCAGCCCGTCGGCCAGGGCGTTGGCGAAGATCCCGTCCTCGACGAACGAGCCCTCGTCGACGAGCAGCGCGATGCGCTCGCGGGCGAAGAGCTTGCCCTTGGCCGCGTTCGCCGCGTGATACTTCTCCGCGCCGCCGGCGACCGCACGCTTGCGCGCCTGCGCCAGCGCCTCCTCGTCGAGTGCCACGGGACCCCCTCGCCGACTGAACGCTCGTTAAGGTGAACGACCGTTAGGTTAGCGCATCGCGGGCGGCGGGGAAAGCGCGAAACGGGAGCCCCCGCGGCTGCGGAGACTCCCGTTCCCTTTGCTGCCGGTGCTGTGGAGGAGCACCGGACCTTGCACTGCACGACGCCTCACGGCGCCGCTCGGGTCACGCCCGGGACCGGCGCGACCCGGCCTGCGACCCGCCCGGCGACACACGGTCCCCGGGCGGGCTGACATCCGGCCTGTCGAGCAGGCGGTGTGGTCTTACTTGGAGAGCAGGCTGCCGCCGGCGTTGGTGATGTTCTGGGTCAGGCCCTCGAGCGCGGAGGACTCGGTCTTCTTCTCCCGCTGCGAGTCGCCGTACTTGCCGCCACCCTGCGTGCCGCCGTCGCCGAGGACGTCGTCGTCCTTGCCGCCGTAGTTGCCGTGACCGTTGCCGTGGCCGTGGTCGCCGTCGTTGTCGTCGTCGCCCTTGTTGCCACCGTTGCCGTGGTGCCCGTGGCCGTTGCCCCGGTCGTCACGGTCCCAGTCGCGGTCGCCGCGGCCGTCACGGTCGCCGTCGAGGTCGTTCAGGCAGGAGCCGGCGCCCTCGCCGTAGCCCAGCAGGCCGATGCCGTTGCCGCAGATGTTGATCGGCGCGGTGATCGGGATCTGGGTGTTGTTGCCGCTCAGGATGCCGCGGTTGCCGACGCTGAGCTGGTCACGGTCGCCACCGTTGCCCCGGCGGCCGTTCTCGATGTCGTTCTTGCCCGCGCCGCGGCCCTCGCCGTTGCCCACGGCGTTGCCGTTGACGTTGATCGGCGCGAAGACCGGGATCGAGGTGTTGTTGCCCGAGCCGATGCCCCGGTTGCCCGCGGACACCTGCCGGCCGGAGCCGGCCTCGACGTAGTTGGCGCACGCGCCCCGGCCGTCGCCGAAGCCCAGGATGCCGACGCCGTTGCCGCAGATGTTGATCGGCGCGGTGACCGGAACGCTGGTGTTGTTGCCGCTCAGGATCCCGCCGTTGCCGGCCGAGACCTGGTCGCCGCCCCGGCCGCCCCGGCCGTCACGGTCCCGGTCACGGTCGCGGTGACCGCCCTCGGTGACCTGGCCGCTCTCGCGGAGGTGGTTGGCGGCGGCACCCCGGCCCTCGCCGTAGCCGAGCACGCCCACGCCGTTGCCGACGATGTTGATCGGCAGCTGCACCGGGACGTACGTGTTGTTGCCCGAGCCGATGCCGCGGTTGAACGCGGAGACCTGGCGCGTGCCCTTGCCGCCCCGGCCCCGGTCGCCCCGGTTGCCGCTCTCGGTCAGGTAGTTGGCGGCGGACCCGGCGCCCTGGCCCTCGCCCGCCACACCGATGCCGTTGCCGGCGATGTTGACCGGGATCATCAGGTCGATGACGGTGTTGTTGCCGCTCAGGATGCCGTGGTTGGCCACCGCGGTCTGGCTGTCGTCGGCCTGCGCGGCGGCCGGCGCCAGCAGCAGGGCACCAGCGGCCAGGACACCGATGCTCAGAGTCTTACGAGCCCACGTCTTCATGCGAGGAAAAGCCTTTCGAAAATGATTTCTACGGTGAGTCGCGTATTCAATTTGAATGGCGCTTCGGGCGCAGCGGTGCCCTGGCTCTGAAAAAATTGCCCTGACTCCGCCGGTGCCGTGCGCCGGCGGCGGTGACGACCCACGCCGGATTGATTCGCCGCTTGTGCGCAAACGGTTTCAGGAATCGACGGTCGCGGGGGTGTCGTCGGGCGGGCGCTGACGCGGCCTGCCCGGGGGGTGTCACTAGTCAGGTGAGACGGTCGGTGCCTCGGCGTCGTGCCGCCGGGCCTCGACATCGGTCGTGATCGGCAGCCGCTGGGAAGCGGGCGTGCCACCGGCGACCGTGGCCGGGAGGACGGCCGCGGAGGTGCCACCGTCCGTCGCGGTTCCCGACCCTGCGGCCGGGAGACCACTCGCTGCCCCGAGGCGCGCCCGCAGCGGTGCGGGTCCATCACCACCGGGTGTCTCGCGGACCGTGACCCGCTCGGTCACGGTCTTTCCCACCTTGGCCCGGGCGACGTCCTTGTGCAGAACGGGCACGGGTGTCACCGGCACCGGGACGACACTCGCCTCCGACGGTACGGAAACGGGCGCGACCTGCGGTTCCGGAACGTTCTCACCCTTCGGGGATGCTGCCGGGGCCGGCGCTGCCGCGGTGTGCGGCAGCTCGGTCACCGGCCTCGTCACCGGGGCTACGGGCCGGGAATCCGCCGCCTCGCCGGCAAGGCGATCAGGGGCGGGCAGTTCCCGGACGATGTGATGCCGGTCGGGCTCGTCCGCGACGGGCACGATCCGCTGAGGGATCGTGGTCATCGCGGCTGCCGCCTGGACCAGCTCCGCCGGCGTCTCCAGGAGACTGCCGGCTGCTTCGCTTGTTTCACCGGCCACGCTGATCACCCGGTGCACCACCGGGAGGACGCCGTCGGTGCGCGACCTGACATCGGGCGACGTGGCATCGTGCTCGACGCTGTTGTCGCGCTGGTCGGCGTCGTGCGTGCCGACGCCGTAGACCGGCTGGTCGGCGTCGTGCGTGACGACGCCGAGGACCGGCTGGCCGGCCGTGAGAACATCGGGCACGAGATCCTGGTCCGCGGCGTGGGCGGCAGCTCCGGTGAGGAGCCAGGCCGCGCCGGCCAGACCTCCGACGACCAGCGTGCGCAGACCCCATCGGGATCCCGTACGCCCGCTTCGGCGCTCCGACCGCCGCTCCGCCCCCTGGCTGTGGGGCGGCATGGGCGTGGAGTCATCGGCCGGACCGGTCGACGGCCGGTGCGCCGGGCGCGCTGTGCGCTCGACCTCCCTGCCCGTCATGTGGTCCCGCCCCTCGTCGTCGGCTCGTGCCCCGGTGACCATTCGATCGGCCACTCGGTATTGGTAACGAGACGGGCAAGAGGGGGTCACGCGCACAAATGCAGAAATCCAGGACCCAAATGCTCACACCAATTTCGTACGCGGCCCGGCGCGCAGAACTCCGGAAGGCAGAGTCCGGCCGACCATCTTTTCCGCCAGGGCGGCCACCTCGATCAGTGCACCGAGATCCACGCCCGTGGCGATGCCCATGTCCTCGAGCATGTGCACCACTTCCTCGGTGGCGATGTTGCCCGTGGCCCCGGGCGCATAGGGACAGCCGCCGAGGCCGCCGACACTCGCGTCGAACTCACGGATCCCGAGCTCGTAGGCCGTCAGCACGTTCGCCAGCCCCGTGCCGCGCGTGTCGTGGAAGTGCAACAGCTCCGGGCGTACCTCGGAAAGCAGGTCACGGACCCGGCGGGGCGTCGCCATGCCCGTGGTGTCACCGAAGGCGATGCGGTCGGCGCCGTCGGCCCGCACCCGCTCCACGATGGACGCCACCCGCTCCGGCGCGATGTCGCCCTCGAACGGGCAGCCGAAACTGGTCGCCACGATCACTTCGAGGGTCGCCCCCGCCGCGTGGACCAGCGGGATGAGGCCGGCGATGTCGTCGAGCGACTCGGCGGTCGAGCGGTTGAGGTTGCGGCGGTTGTGGGTGTCGCTGGCCGAGACGACGACCTCGATCTCCCGGAAGCCGGCCGCCAGGGCCCGCTGCGCGCCGCGCGTGTTCGGGATGAGGGCGGAGTAGCGGACCTCCGGGTTGTGCCAGGCCCGCGCCCAGACCTCGTCCGCGTCGGCCATCTGCGGAATCGCCTGGGGATGGACGAACGACACGGCCTCGATGCGCCGGACCCCGGTGCGGGACAAGGCGTCGAGCAGCCGCACCTTGTCGTCGGCCGGGATCGGCTCCTCGTTCTGCAGTCCGTCCCGGGGCGCCACTTCGCGGATGCTCACCGGCTCGGGGGTCATGACGTCACCTCATCCGGGCCACGATGCCCGTGTCGTAGTCGCCCGACAGGAACTCGGGATGCTCCAGCAGCTCGGTGAAGAACGGCAGATTGTTCTTGGGGCCGGCGATCGCGAAGCCGGCCACCGCGGCGCGGGCCCGGGCGATCGCCTCGTCCCGGTCGGCCCCGGTGACGATGAGCTTCGCCAGCAACGAGTCGTAGAACGGCGTGACCGTGGTGCCGGGCCCGTAACCGGCGTCGACCCGCACGCCCTCGCCGGTCGGCTCCACCCACGTCGTGACCTGGCCGGGGCCGGGCAGGAACCGCTTGGGGTCCTCGGCGTTGACGCGCAGCTCGATCGCGTGGCCGCTGGTCGGACGCGTGACGTCGAAGTTGGGCGCCAGCCCCGACGCGATGCGCAGCTGCTGCTCGACCAGGTCGGTGCCGTGGATCAGCTCGGTGATCGGGTGCTCCACCTGCAGCCGGGTGTTCATCTCCAGGAAGAAGAACTCGCCGGTCGCCGGGTCGAGCAGGCATTCGACCGTGCCGGCGTTGCGATAGCGCACGGCCTCGCCCGCCTGCACCGCGGCCGCCAGCAGACGCGCCCGCAGCTCGGGGCCGACCGCGGGGCTCGGCGCCTCCTCCACGAGCTTCTGGTTGCGGCGCTGCACCGAGCATTCCCGTTCGCTCAGCGCGATCACGCGACCGTCGGCGAGCCCGAGGATCTGCACCTCGACGTGACGCACCCGGGGGAAGTAGCGCTCGATCAGGACGGCGCCGTCCCCGAACATCCGCTCGGCGAACGCGCTGACCTTGTCGTACTCCTTGCGCAGCGTGGCTTCGTCAGCGGCGACGGCCATGCCCATCCCGCCCCCGCCGGCGGCGGCCTTCACCATGACGGGATAGCCGATCTCCGTGGCCGCGGCGACCGCTGCCTCCGCGTCGGCGGCCGGCTCCTGAGTGCCCGGGGCCACCGGCACGCCGGCCGCCGCCATCAGGTTGCGCGCGTTGATCTTGTCGCCCATCGCCGTGATCGCGTCGGCGCCGGGGCCGACCCAGACCAGGCCGTTCGCCTCGACGGCCCGGGCGAAGTCCGCGTTTTCGCTCAGGAAGCCGTAGCCGGGGTGGATCGCCTGGGCGCCGGTGGACTTGGCGGCGGCCAGGATCGCGTCGGTGTTGCGGTAGCTCTGGGCCGGATGGGCCGGGCCCACGCACACGGCCTCGTCGGCCTCGGTGACGAAGGGCAGATCGGCGTCGGCCTCGGAGTGCACGGCGATCGCCCGGACATTCAGGCGCCGCGCGGTCCGGATGATCCGCCGGGCGATCTCACCCCGGTTGGCGACGAGGAGCGACTCGATCATTGGCGCCCTTTCTCGTTATTGGTGACCGATTTGACCGACAAGCGCATAAACGGTGGCTTCGCGGAGAAGCGCGGCCCGGCGGTGCCGATCGACCTCGCCGCCGAGGAAGGGTGTCGAGTTCATGAGACCGAACGCCGAATGGGCCAGCACGCGCGCCTCGGCCGGGTCCAGCTCGGGCCGCAGCGCCGCCAGCACGCCCACCCACTCCTCGACATAGAGCCGCTGCAGGCGCCGGATCTGGCGCCGGGGCTCCTCCGGCAGCCGGGCCAGCTCGTGCAGGTGCAGGGCGATGACGGCCGGG
Organism: Symbioplanes lichenis; assembly: GCF_030709675.1. Lineage (GTDB taxonomy): Bacteria > Actinomycetota > Actinomycetes > Mycobacteriales > Micromonosporaceae > Actinoplanes > Actinoplanes lichenis. The sequence goes on along the minus strand of NZ_JAUZQD010000015.1, from coordinate 121,178 downwards.
TTGGCCAGCGCGAACTCGACGTGGAACTCGATCAGGTCGGTCAGGGCGGCGTGCGCGTCCTCGGGGTGACGGCTGACGCGCTCCTTGCCGCCGTGCAGCAGCCCCTCGCTCACCGGGATGAGCGCGGCCACCAGCATGGCCTCCTTGCCGGCGAAGTGGTGATAGAGCGCGGGCCCGGTCACCCCGGCCGCCGAGCCGATGTCGTCCATCGACACACCGTGATAGCCCTTGGCGGCGAAGAGGCCGACCGCTATCTCCAGGATCTCGTCCCGCCGGGACCGCCGCCGGGGGGCGGGCGCACCGACCGGCTGCTGCTGATCTACCGTCACCGGGCCACTCTAACCCGGCGTCAAGGCCCTGGCTTAACGAGCGTTCAGGATGTGGAACGACGTCCGCTCCCGGATCCGCCACCACCGCCGGGACAACAGCGCCGCGAGACCCGCCCCGAGCGTGTTGACGAGCACGTCGTCGATGCTCGACACGCGCCCGATCATCAGCAGCCACTGCAGCGCCTCGATCACCACCGCGAGCGCGGCCGCCACCGCGAGCACCCGGGTCAGCGTGGCCACGGCGACGAACCGGATCGGGGCGAAGAACCCCACCGCCGCGAGCACCAGCAGGTTCCCCGCCGTCTGGGCGATCGCCGTGCCTGTGCCGGTCGAACCCCACGACACCAAATCCCGCAACGGCACGAGCTGCAACGACCGGTCGGCCGGCTGCGGGGTGAAGAGCATGACCAGCCACGGCAACGTGCCGAGCACGAGACCGATCTCCGCCAGGGCGTTGCGCCGGGAGGCTTTATGTCGGCGCCACCTGTACGCGAGGAGGCCCAGCCCCGGCAGCACCAGGACGGCGAGGAGAACCGTCAGTCCGTGATCGCGCCAGGCTGCCCCCATGACGCCGCAATCTACGAGGCATGAACAACCGGCCCCGCCCGGGCCCGCGCCCTCGCCCTCGCCCTCGCCCTCGCCCTCGCCCGGGACCGTGGCTCCCTATTAGCGATCACGAGCACCAGGACCACCACCACGGCAGCGACGCGCCACCCGTCGTGCACGGTGGGCCAATGCGGCGCCCCGGGCAGCAACCACGGGGACATGTCACGCGCGACAAAGAGGCTCCCGGCCATCAAGATCGCCTGAGTTGCGGGCCCGGCGATCGCGAGAGCAGAACCGTGCCCGTAGCGGGAGGCCACGGCGGCACCCGCGGGACCGGACAGGCAGCAGACCAGCGCCTCCGCGGCCACATCGCTCAGGGGCAGGGCCCCGGCACCTGCGGCGCCGGGCAGGCTGGCGAGCGCCACGACGTAGAGCACCGGCCAGATGACGACCGCGGGCAGGATCCCGGCGGCGACCCGGCTCCACTGCCGCAGCCAGCGCGGACTCGGCGTCACCGACACGGCGGCCATCGACTCGATCACGACGAGGCTCGCGGTCGCACCCAGCACCAGCGCGGCGATGCGCAGCCCCCACACCTGGGTGGCCGGTGCGGGGGCTCCCCCGAGCGCCGGCGCCATGGCCACCAGCGCCATCCCCGCCGCAACACCCACCGCGCGCCAGGGTCCGCGCCTCACCAGCCCGCCGACCAGCAGCACCAGTTGCCGCCACTTCACGGCTGGCTCCCCGAGACAGGTGAAGCAGCGCCCGGGGCGGGGCCGAGATCGGGATGCTGCTGCCACACGGCCACCAGCCCGAACGCCACGGCCAGCACCAGGACCACAGCCGGGATCAGCCGGCGCTGGCGCAGCACGGCAACCGCTGCGGCGGCTGCCACGAGGGCGGCGAGATAGCCGGCATGCCACGCGGCCACGCCCCAGCCGCCTCCGCCCTGCGCCTCGGCCGCGGCCATTCCGGCCTGGACGTGACCGTCGTCGAAAAGGACAGGGAAGAGCACCCAAGACAGCGACTGCGGGCTCTGCCCGAAAACCGGCATCATGGCGAGAAGTGCGGTGCAGCCGAAGAATGTCAGTGGCCCGGCAGCCGTGGTCGGCCACCAGCGACTCGTTGCCACGCCGACCGCGGCCCCCAGCATCGGGATGAGCACCGGCATCGCCAGCGACCACGGGCTCAGCGGGCCCTCGGGCCACCGGGGCGAGGCTGCCACGAGCTCGGCCCCCAGCGCCACAGCGCCCAACACTCCCCCGACCGGGATCAGCGCCAGCACCGCACCCGTGCGCCGCAGGTCGGAGGCGGGAAGGACGCTCGAGCCCTCGGCGGCGCCGTGCCGGTGATCACGGGATCCGGCGAGGTGGCTCGTGAGCAGCAGAAAGCCCGCGAGGACGAGCGCCGAGAGGCCGGCCTCCTGCCCGAAAGCGGCCCAGCGCGGCTCGTCCGCGCTGTACCAGAGGACGCCGAGCACCACCTGAAGGAGCACGCCGGCCCACACCGCCGGGGCGGTGAGCAGCAGCGTCGCCTCCCGCCAGGCCAGCGCCCGGAACGCCCGCGCCGACGGCGCCGACGGCAGCGATGGCGCGGCCAAAGATGTCCGTGACGTCGGTGGCGGTGACGTCGGTGGCGGTGACGTCGGCGGCGGTGACGTCGGCGGCGGTGACGTCGGCGTCAGTGGCGGTGACGTCGGCGTCAGTGGCGGTGACGTCGGCGGCGTCGGCGGCGGTGGCGGCGTCAGTGGCGGTGGCGGTGGCGGTGGCGGAGATGGCCGCGGTGTCGGTTCGGGCCCGACCACGCCGGTCATGACACGCGCTCCGCGTCACCGGAACCCGCCGCTGCGGCCTCGGCCCCGAGCAGCGTCAGATAACCGTCCTCGATGGAGAGAAGCCCCGGCTCCCCGCCGATCGGCCGCGGGCCCAGCGTGCGGTAGCGACCGTCGGCGTTACGCCAGTAGACGTGGGCGTCGCTGGGCGGCTCCGCGGACACCCACACCCGGCCCTCCGCCTGCGCGGCCAGCTCGCCCGGGGTGCCGTCGAAGACGATGCCGCCCGCACGCATGACCAGCACCCGCTCGCAGAGGGCGCCGACGTCCTCGGTCTGATGCGTCGACAGCAGCACCGTCCGGGTGTGACCGAGCCGGGAGACGAGGGCGCGGAAGAGCATGCGCTGCTCCGGGTCGAGCCCCACGGTCGGCTCGTCGAGGATCAGCAGCTCCGGATCGCCGAGCAGGGCCTGGGCGAGCGCCAGCCGTTGCCGCATGCCGCCGGACAGCTTGCGCACCCGCACCGTCGCCCGGTCGGTGAGCCCGACCTCGGCGAGGACCCGGCGCACCTCGGCCCGGCGCCGGCCCGTGTCTGTCAGCTCCTTGAGCACCGCGACATAGTCGAGCAGCTCGGCCGTCTTGAAGTTGGGATAGAGCCCCGGATCCTGCGGAAGATAGCCGAGCCGCCGCCGGAGGGCCGTGCGCTCGGCCGCCACCGCCGTGTCCAGCCCATAGGCCACCAGCCGGCCGCTGTCGGGCGCGAGCGCCGTGGCCAGGCAGCGCAGCAGGGTGGTCTTGCCGGCACCGTTGGGCCCGAGAAAGCCGGTGACGCCGACGCCTATCCGCGCCGTCAGGTCCGCGATCGCCGTGGTGCCGCCATAGCGCTTCGTCAGACCGCGCATGCTGACGGTTGTCATCGCATCTCCCCCGGGTCGAGTCGACGACGTCGCGCGGACAACACGACGCCGGCCACCACCGCCGCGGCCAGATATCCGGCCTGGGCGAGCGGTCCGAACATGAGCGGGCGGACGGGCGAGCCGGCGACGGCAGCCCCGCCCACCACGACCAGCCACGCGCCACCGAACACGGCGGCCGCCCTGATCAGCGGCAGCACCGTGGCGAGCGCCAGGGTGCTGACGCACAGCAGCAACGCCGGCAACAACCACGCGACGGCCCACCACCCCGGCCCCGGCACGAAAGCGGCGCCCAGCATGCCGATCACCACGGAGAGGCCGACGACGGCACTTGACCGCCACAGCACGAGCGCGGGCCCGGCCACCGGCGTCACCGACGTGATCTCGTGCATCGGGTCGACGGGCGGGCCGTAGACCGTGGCCACGGCGAGGACTGGCAGGATCGGCGCGAAGACGAGATAGAGCAGCAGCGTCATGTGCGCACCGCTCTGTCCCGCCAGGGCCGCGGCGATCCCGAAGGCGAGCACCGAGACGGTGGCCCCGAGCCAAGACCAGCGCAGGGCCGGCGTGGCGACGAGGATGCGTACGCGATGGTGGGGAACACCCACGAGCGTGAGCAACCGCTCCGCCGGCCGGGGCCGCGGGGTGTCGAGCATCTCGGTGATCGCCGACCAGCTCGCGTCGAGCCAGCCGGGGTCCTGAGGCACCGCGGCCCGGCACGTGGCACAGGCTTGCAGGTGGGTGTCGACCGCCATCATGCGGCTCGGGGTGAGGTCACCACGCTGATAGGCGGCGAACATGTCCCCGTCGATGTGCCACCGCACGGTCTCTCCTCGCGTCGTCATGTCAGCAGCTCCCGCAGCCGGGCTCGGGCGCGCATGAGCCGGGTCTTGGCCGTGCCCTCGGGCAGGCCCAGGTAGCGCGCGGCTTCCTTCACCGTCAGCCCGTCCACCGCCGTCACCTGGATGACGGCCCGCAGCTCCGAGGGGAGGCGGTCGAGGGCCGTGCCGAGCTCGCCGTGCTCCACATGGAGGAGCACCAGGTCTTCCGCGGAGGGCACGAGGGCGAGCTGCTCCTCGGGGACGTCGGACAGCGGCACCGGGCCGCCGAGCCAGCGGTGGCCGGGCCCGCGCAGCGCGCTGACGAGCCGGCGGACGGCGATGGTCCAGATCCACGCCGCGGGCTCGGCGCTCGTCTCGCGGTAGGTATGGGCGTTGCGCCAGATGGCGACAAACGTGTCCTGAAGGGCGGCGTCAACGACGTCGTGGTCGGCGCAGCGGCCGGAGAGGCGGAACCGCAGCCAGCCCGCGTGCCGACGGTGCAACAGCTGCAGGGCGTCGCGCTGGGCAGCGGCGATGGCCCGCAGCAGGTCACCGTCGCTGCTCTGCTCGGTGACCGGCGGGACCGGCGCTCTCCGTTTTCCTCTCACACAAGGACTATCGCTACGGATCGCGGATTTGGTTCACAACGAACGACGCCGCCCGGATCGGCCGGGCGGCGTCGATGATCATCGGGCTGAGGTCAGGCGAGGCCGCCCGGCTCGGATCCGCGGGCGATGGGCGCCCGGACGAGGTTGCCCCACTCGGTCCACGAGCCGTCGTAGTTGCGGACGTGCGGGTAGCCCAGCAGGTGCTGCAGCACGAACCACGTGTGGCTCGACCGCTCGCCGATGCGGCAGTAGGCGATGACGTCGTCGTCCGGGGCGAGGCCCAACTCGTCGCGGTAGATCTTCGTGAGCTCGTCGGCCGGCTTGAACGTGCCGTCCTCGTTGGCCGCCGACTTCCACGGCTTGCTGACCGCACCCGGGATGTGACCGCCGCGCAGCGCGCCCTCCTGCGGATAGGCCGCCATGTGAGTCAGCTCACCGGTGTATTCCTGCGGTGACCGGACGTCGACGAGCGGACGACCGTCGGCGGTGTGCTGCATCACCTCGTCGCGGAAGGCGCGCAGCTGTGAGTCGTCGCGGACCGGCACGGGATAGGCGGCCTTCTCCCGGACCGTCTTGTCCCGGGTGAGCTCCCGGCCCTCCGCCGCCCACTTCTGCCGGCCGCCGTCCAGCAGGCGGACGTCGCGGTGGCCGAAGAGACTGAAGACCCAGAGGGCGTACGCCGCCCACCAGTTGAAGTTGTCGCCGTAGAACACGATCGTGTCGTCCCGGCCGATGCCCTTGGCCTCGCACAACGCCGCGAACTGCTCGGGGTCGAGGTAGTCACGGGTGGTCTGGTCGTTGAGCTCGAGGTGCCAGTCGACCTTGACCGCGCCCGGGATGTGCCCGGTGTCGTAGAGCAGCACGTCCTCGTCCGACTCGACGACCACCAGGCCGGGCGTGCCCAGGTTGGCGGCGAGCCACTCGGTCGTGACCAGCTTGTCGGGGTGGGCGTAGGCCTGCAGGGCGGGTGCCGGATCGTTCGCAATGGACATGGCACTCACGCTATCGCGTCGATCGGCCCCAGCTCGGGACGCTTTGCCGCAACCAGGTCGCCGGACGACGCCCCGGTGAGCCGCCGTCGGATCCACGGCGCGAGGTGCTGGCCGGCCCAGCGGAGATCGGCGCGGCGGGCCATCAGCCACGGCGTCGGGGCGGGCATCGGCGGCACGAGCAACCAGTCCTCGTCGACGCCGACGCCGAGCGCGTTGAGCACGTGACCCGCGACCCGGCGGTGGCCCGCGGCGGAGAGGTGCAGGCGGTCGGAGCTCCACAGCGCCGGGTTGTGGAAGGCGTCGTCGCCGAAGAGATCGATCACGTGGGCGCCGTGCTTGGCCGCCAGCTCGGTCGCGCCGTCGTTGAGCACCGCGGCCCGGGGGCCCATGATGCGCTGGCCCGGCAGGTGTGCCGTGACGTCGGCGAAGCGGAACAGGATCACGTCGGCGCCGGCCTCGCGCAGCCGCCCGATCACCGGGTCGATCCGGCGGACCAGCGACACCGGGTCGACTTTGGGCCGCAGCACGTCGTTGCCCCCGGCGGCGAAGCTCACGAGACTCGGGCGCATGGCGAGCGCCGGCTCCAGCTGGTCGGCGAGAACCTGGTCGAGCAGCTTGCCGCGGACGGCGAGGTTCGCGTACCCGAAATCGGGGCCGGCCTCGACGGCCAGGCGCGCGGCGACCAGGTCGGCCCACCCGCGATAGCTGCCGTCGGGATAGTCGTCGTTGAGGCCCTCGGTGAAGCTGTCCCCCATCGCCACGAAGTTTTTCCAGGTCATGGCCCGCCTCCCTGAACGTCCCCTCACGTTTGAGTCACTCGCAGTTTTCCACCGTGCGGGGCGGAAAGGCACCGTGATTAGGGCGACAATCTGTATGGCGCAGGGATCCTGTGGATAACCGGGTGTTCCGGTCGGCGGAGGCTCCTAGGATCGCCCCCATGCTGACGCGAATGTCCACCATGCTGCTCAAGACCCTGCGCGAGGAGCCGGCCGAGGCGGAGGTGCCGAGCCATCGGCTGCTGCTCCGGGCCGGTTACATCCGTCGCGCGGCGCCGGGCGGATACACGTGGCTGCCGCTCGGCAAGCTGGTGCTCGACCGGATCACCGCGATCATCCGCGCGGAGATGGCCGCCGTCGGGGGCCAGGAGGTCGCCTTCCCCGCCCTGTTGCCCCGCGAGCCCTATGACACGAGCGGCCGCTGGACGGAATACGGCGCCGACATCTTCACGCTCCAGGACCGGCGCGGAGCCGACCATCTGCTCGCGCCCACGCACGAGGAGATGTTCACCCTGCTCGTGCAGGAGATGACCAGCTCCTACCGCGACTTCCCGCTCGTGCTCTTCCAGGTCCAGACAAAGTTCCGCGACGAGGCCAGGCCCCGCGCCGGGCTGCTGCGCGGCCGTGAGTTCCTCATGAAGGACGCCTACTCCTTCGATCTCACGGACGAAGGACTGACTGCGGCGTACGCCCGGCATCGCGCCGCCTATCAGCGCGTCTTCGAGCGGCTCGGCCTCGAGTACGCCGTGGTCGCAGCCGTGTCCGGGGCGATGGGCGGCTCGGCGTCCGAGGAGTTCCTGGCCGTGGCCGACGTGGGCGAGGACACGTTCGTCGGCTGCACGGCTTGTGACTATGCCGCCAACACCGAGGCCGTCGTCACACCCGTGCCCGAGCTGGCGGAGCGCGAGCACGGGCCGCTCACCGTGCACGACACTCCCGAGACGCCCACGATCGCGGCGCTCGTCGAGCTGGCCAACGCCCGGGCGCTCGAGGGCCGCACGGACTGGACGGCCGCCGACACCCTCAAAAACGTCGTCGTGACGCTGCACCACCCCGGCCGGGAGGACGAAGTGGTGGCCATCGGGGTGCCCGGCGACCGCGAGGTGGACCTCAAGCGGCTCGAGGCGTCCGTCGCCCCCGCCACGGTCAGCATGTTCGACGGCTTCGCGGCGCGGCCCGACCTGGTCCGGGGCTACATCGGGCCGCAGGGCATCTCCATCCGCTATCTGGCCGATCCCCGTGTGGTGCCCGGCAGCGCCTGGCTCACCGGCGCCAACGAGCCAGGCCGGCACGCGACGTCCGTGGTGGCCGGCCGCGACTTCACTCCCGACGGCACGATCGAGGCGGCCGAGGTGCGGGCCGGCGACCCCTGCCCGCAGTGCGGCGAGGGGACGCTCACGATGCGGCGCGGCATCGAGCTGGCGCACATCTTCCAGCTGGGTCGGCGCTATACGGACGTGTTCGGGGTCGACGTGCTGGGTGCCGACGGCAAACCCGTGCGCCCGACAATGGGGTGTTACGGCATCGGCGTCTCCCGGGCGGTCGCCGCGGTGGCCGAGCAGCACCACGACGAGCGCGGTCTCGTGTGGCCCGCCGAGGTGGCGCCCGCCGACGTGCACGTGATCGGCGCGGGCAAGGACGGGCAGATCGCGGCGGCAGTGGCGCTCGCGGAGGAGCTGGCGGCAGCCGGGCTGCGAGTGCTGGTCGACGACCGTCAGCAGCTGTCCGCCGGGGTCAAGTTCACCGACGCGGAGCTGATCGGCATCCCGCGCGCCGTCGTGGTCGGGCGCCGATGGAGCGAGGGGTACGCGGAAGTGCGCGACCGCCGCACCGGCGAGCGCCAAGACGTGAAGCTCACCGAGGTGGCCGGAGCGTTGGCCATGTGACCCGCCTCGGGGAGCGCCGGGCCGAGCGGATCTCCGATGGTTCAACGCGTCGTCCCACTCTGTGTGCGACGAGAGTCGCTCGATCGGCTCCACGGTGGGCGACGGGGGCCGGGCGCGGTGTAATCGATGGATGAGCCGGGTACCGCCTCACCGTCGGGGCGGGCTCGGAAACGGGAGGTGACGGCCATGGCCAGGACAGCGGTGGCGGACGTGATGACCCGGCGGGTCGTCTATCTCCCGGGCGAGACGACGCTCGACGAGGCCGCCCAGGCCATGCGCGACCAGGGCATCGGGGACATCGTGGTGACCCACGGGCCGACCATGTCCGGCATGGTGACCGACCGGGACATCGTGGTGCGGGCGGTCGCCGAGGGGTTGCCGCCTCGCACGACCACGCTCGCGTCGATCGCCTCGCACGAGCTGATCATGGTGGAGCAGGCGGCCACTGTGGAGGAGGCGGTGCGGGCCATGCGCGAGCGCGGCGTGCGGCGGCTGCTCGTCTGTGACTCCGATCGCAAGGTCGTCGGCATCCTGAGCCTGAGCGACATCGCCTTGGCGCCGTCCACGGCTTCGGCCTGATTCCAGCTCCTCCTCTCCACAGCCGGCGCGCGGTCGACACTGCCCGCATCCGTCGCCTCGCTCCCTGCACCGCCCACCGCACCACCGCTGCCGCCGCCGCACCACCGCTGCCGCCGCCGCGCCATCGCCGCCGCCGCGCCACCACCGCCACGCCATCGCCGCCGCCGCGCCACCACCGCGCCACCGCCGCACGACCGCCGGGGCGGCAGCAGAGCGAGGGCCCGGGCGCTGCAAGATCGAGTCGGCCGCCCGGAAGACGGGCCGCGCGGGCGACGGCGACGTAGGGTCTCCCACGTGAGCGACATGCCGCCGAAGCTGGCCGAAATCGTCGACGAGTTCGCCTCCGCCCCGCGCGAGGTGGTGCTCGAGATGCTGCTGGAGTTCTCCGACGCTGTTCCCCCGCTGCCGGAGGAGCTGCGCGGGCACGAGGGCATGGAGCAGGTGCCCGAGTGCCAGACCCAGTTCTTCCTCCGGGCGGAGGTGCACGGCGACGACACCGTGCAGACCTGGTTCGACTGCCCGCCCGAGGCGCCGACCACCCGGGCCTTCGCCGGCATTCTCGCGGAGGGGCTCGAGGGCGCCAAGGCGACGGAGATCCTCGCGGTCCCCGACGACCTGTACGCCAGGATGGGTCTCGCCACGGCGATCAGCCCGCTGCGCATCCGGGGCGGGACGGCGATCCTGGCCCGGCTCAAGCGCCAGATCCGTGACCACACGGCCGGCAACGCGGAGTCCCGGGTATGAACATTGAGCTCTGGTTCGATGTGGTCTGCCCGTGGTGTTACCTGGGCAAGCACCGGCTGGAGACTGTCCTGCGCGACTTTCCGGGCGAGGTGACGATCACCGGCCGGGCGTACCAGCTGGATCCGGCCCCCGTGCCACCGGGAGTCCCGCTGCGGGCCGCGATGGTCGCCAAGGTGGGGGACACCGAGCGCGCCGGGCAGATGCTGGCGCAGGTGACGGAGCTGGCCGCGGCCGACGGGCTGGTCCTGGACTTCGATCGGGCCGTCGCCGCCAACACCTTCGACGCGCACCGGCTCGTCGCGTGGGCCGCCGGGCAGGACCTGCAACTGTTGATGATCGAGACGTTGCAGCGGGCCCACTTCGAGCAGGGCATCGACATCGGTTCGCACGCCGAGCTGGCCCGGCTGGCCGGGGCCGTCGGGCTGGACGAGGCGGCCGCGCTCGCCTACCTCGCCTCGCCCACCGGAACGGAAGCCGTGAACGCCGACCTCGCCGAGGCGCGCGAGCTCGGCATCACCAGCGTGCCGACGTTCGTGATCGACCGGAAGTTCGTGGTCCAGGGCGCCCAGGAGACGACAGTCCTGCGATCGGCCCTCGAAGAGATCATGCGCCGGGAGGCCGTCGACACCGCTCGATGAGGTTCCACGTGAAACAACATCGACAAGCGTGAGCGGCTTATGCCTCGCGCGCGAGCCCCTCGATCACTTCCGCCCCCGGCAGCGCCCCCAGAGCCGGTCCGGCGATCGCGATCTTGCTGCCCCGCAGGCCCGACCCGATGATGACGTGCGGCGTAGCGATCACGCGGGAGTCCACGAGCACCGGCCAGTCCTTGGGGAGGCCGATCGGCGTGATGCCGCCGTACTCCATGCCGCTCAGCCGGACCGCCTCGTCCATCGGGGCGAAGCTGGCCTTGCGCGCGTCGAGATGCCGCCGCACGATGCCGTTGACGTCGGCCCGGGTGGTCGCGAGCACGACACATGCCGCATACCGCGTGACCTCGCCGCGCTTGCCCGCGACGATCACACAGTTCGCCGATTCTTCGAGGCCGACGTCATACGCGTCGCAGAAGGCCGCCGTGTCGGCCAGCTCGGCGTCGATCGGCGCGACCATCACCTGATCGCCGTCGATCGGCGCCTCCGCCGGCCACACCTGCAGGGCGGCCGCCACTGGCGGGGCCAGGAGATCGAGCCGGCTGATCGCGGGTTCCAGCTTCAGTGATCCGAACACGCCCGTCATCCTCCCCCGATTCGGGCGCGGGAACCAATCGAGTCACCCGCCGGCTCCTCAGGCCGGGCCCGATCTTGCCGACTGTCAATAGATGTGAGGGAGAGACGAAGCGCGCGCGTGGGCACGGTCAGTGGTCTCGCCCTGCTCGCCGGGGGCACCGCGGTCGCGGCCGTCGCCGGGGGCACTCACTCCGTCTTCGCCACCGTGCTGCTGGGCATGCTCACCGTCGGCATGAGCCACGCGCTTCTGACCGAGATCCGCCGGCAGGCGCGCCGCCGCAACGTCGACGGCTGGGCGGCGCAGGACACGGTCAACACGGTCCTGCTCGCGAGCTGGTCGAGTGGCGCGCTCATCGCGACGCTGCTGGCCGTGGCGCCCGCATCGGTCCGGGCCGTCGGCCTCCTGCTCACTCTCGGGTACGCCGTGAGCTGCGCCTACTTCGTCGCCGAGCGCTGCCGCACGATCGCCGACGCCCCGCCCGAGCCGACGGAAGCCACCCCGTCCCCGGCGCCGGCCGTCACCCACCCGCCGACGCCCACAGTCACCCGCCCATCGACGCCCACAGCCACCCGCCCGTCGACGCCCACAGTCACGCAGCCGCCGGCGCCCGCGTCAGCCGAAGTCGTTCAGCCGCCGGCGCGGACCGCACACGTGCCGGCCGAACCCACGCCCACGCCGGCCACCGACGAGGCCCAGCCCGCCAAGGTGCCCGCCGAATCCGCCTGAGCGGTCACTCCAGCGGCGGGCCGTCACTCCGGCAGCGGGAACGCCACGATCATCGGCGGCACCGCCACCAGCGTCGGGTCGCCCGGCTTGAGGTCGGGCAGCGGCACCCAGTCGATCCCGACCGGCTCCGGACCCCCGAGATGCGGCCCGAGCTGCGGTTCCTCGTCGCCGACGGTGCACAGGAACACCGACGTGAGCCCCGACGGGTACTGCACGTCCTGGACGTACCGCGCTTCCTTGACGACGAGTCCGACCTCTTCCAGCACCTCGCGGCGTACGGCATCCTCGGGGGTCTCGCCGGGGTCGATGCCGCCGCCGGGCAGCGTCCACCACTCCCGGCTGCCCTCGCGCCGGCTGCGCTCGTGCACCATCAGCACCCGCCGATCACGAAGGATGATGGCAGCTGCTCGTCTCCGTCCATTCACGAGTGAAGGCTACTCACAAGAACGCTGTGAATGCGCAACGGAACGGGTACGCGCGTGCGAACGGCTCGCGTCAAGCCAGCCATCCCGCGCGGGTGAGAGCCATGTCACTCGTACCGTCGCGTTTTGTCTTCACGCACAAGATCTGGTTCACACCGATCCTGGCCTGCTCGAACGCGATGGCTGACGCCGCCATGTAGAGGCGCCAGACGCGAGCCCGGCCGGGCGTGGTGAGCCGCACAGCGGTCGACCAGTCGTCCTCCAGATTCGCCACCCAGGCCCGGAGGGTACGTGCGTAGTGCTCGCGCAGCGCCTGCACGTCCCGCACCTCGAATCCTGCCTCTTCCAGCAGGGTGGCAGTGGTGCCGACGGGCGCCAGTTCCCCGTCGGGGAAGACGTAGGCGTCGATGAACGACCGCTGCTTGCGCGCCGGGGCCGGCTCGGGGTGCAGCGCGGCGATCTGGTGATTGAGCAGGCGGCCACCCGGCTTGAGCAGGGCGAAGAGGATGGCGGCATAGTCCGCGTACGGGCCGGTGCCCACGTGCTCCGCCATCCCGACGCTCGAGATCGCGTCGAACGGGCCGTCCTCCACGTCGCGATAGTCCTGCACCCGGATCTCGACGTGGGCCGTCAGCCCCGCCTCGGCGATCTGCTTCCGCGCGTAGTCAGCCTGTTCCGTGGAGAGCGTGATGCCGACCACGTCGACCCCGTACTCACGGGCGGCGTGCAGAGCCAGACTGCCCCAGCCGCACCCGACGTCGAGCAGCCGCATCCCGGGCTTGAGCTCGAGCTTGCGGCAGATGAGGTCGAGCTTGTCGCGCTGGGCGTCGGCAAGTCCGTACTCGGGACTGTCTCCGGTCCAGTAGGCGCACGAATAGACCATGCTCTCCCCGAGCACGATCCGGTAGAAGTCGTTGCCCACGTCGTAGTGGTGACTGATGGCTTGCCGGTCGCGGCGCTTGCTGTGCCGCGTACCCTGCATCGCGATCTCCTCCGCAGGCGGCTTGGGCTGCGGTCCGACGATGCCGAGGCGCACGAGTTCCGCGAGCACGGTGGCCTTGGGCAGCGCCCGGGCGTCCGGCCCGCTGCCCCAGATCAGCGTGGCGAGCCGGCGCAGCGCGTCGTAGAGGTCACCCTCGACATCAAGATCCCCCGACACGTACGCGCGGGCCAGTCCCAGCTCGGTCGGCTGCCACATGAGCCGGCGCAGCGCGCGCCGATGCCGGACGACGAGCACCGGGGCGTCCGGCGGGCCCGCCTCCGAGCCGTCCCAGGCCCGGAGCCGGACGGGCAGCGGTGCCTGGAGCAGGTTCTCCAGCAGGTCGATCAGCTTGTGTGCGGTGGTCATCGCACCTCCCGGGGGGAAAGGTGGTTAGTACCGCTAAATATCCTCCGGGCAGCTTCATCCGTGAAGTGACGCAACGATCATTGTGACGGAGCAGACGCCCAGCTCAGCGGGCCCACTCCGGCGCGGTGACGGACCAGATCTCCGAGTCGTAACGCACACCTTGGTGTACGTAGTTCCCGCGCAGCACCCCGTCCAGGCTCATCCCGAGACGCTTCGCGACGTTGCTGCTCGCGTGGTTGTCGGGACGGCAGATCCACTCGACCCGGAACATCCCGCGCTCGACGAACGCATAGTCGATCAGCTTCCGGACAGCCCGCGTGATCAGGCCACGGCCCCGACCGGCCGGCTCCAGCCAGACGCCGACCTCGCACACCCCGGACTTCACGTCGAAGGACACGAACATCGTGCCGCCGACCAGCACCCCGTCGAGCCAGATGCCGAAGAGCCGGGCGGTGTCGGTGGCCTGCTTGTCCGCGTACCGCTGCAAGGTGTTGCGGGCCGAGTGCAGGTCGTGGCTCACCGACGCCCACGGGATCCACGGGTCGACGGTTTCCCGCGCGCGTTCCATGTGCGCGAAGAACTCCTCCGCTTGCCACGGCTCCAAGGTCCGGAGCTGAGCGCCATCACCGAGATCTATAGCGAACACGGCGGCAGCCTATCGGTTTCCGGCCCCCGCCGACTGCTCGACGAGCGCCGCCAGATCCGCCGGGACAATGTCCTCCTGGAGAAAGACGACGCGGTAAATCACGTATCCCAGCCAGGCGTGGGCGGTCAGCGTGACCGGAAACCGGTCCGGCAATTGTCGTCGCTCGATGCCGCGATCGAGCAACGTGGTGAAGCTCTCGTACCACGGGTGCAGGATGTCGCGCAGGTCCTCCCGGCCCGCCTCGCCGCGCGAGCTCATCGCCGCGGCCGTGACGCTCGCGTCGCCGTACCTGGTCAGCGTCGTCATCAGCGCCGCGAGCTGCTCCCGGGCATCCTCGGCGACCGAACCGGTGTCGGGCGTCGAAGCCGGCGCCAGCCGATCCCGCACGGCGTCCGTGATGACCGCGGCCTTGTTGGGCCACCAGCGGTACAGCGTCATCTTCGCCACGCCGGACCGCTCGGCGATGCGCTCCATCGTCACGCGGTGATAACCGATCTCGGTCAACAGCTCCTCGGCCGCGGCGAGCGCCGCCTGCTGGGCGTGCGGGTCCCGCTTGGGACCTGACCTCGGGCGATTTCCCTGTACGGCCACCTGTGCTCCCGCCGTTCTTCCTGATCGTTGTCATCCCAGCTCATCAGGGCCGCTCGCGCCGTCCACAGCGACCCACATCACATGCGTCGCTAGTCGATACGAGACGTATCGTCTAAGTATCCACCTCGTGAAGGGACACCCGTGATGACTCGGTTGAACGGCAAGATCGCACTCGTGACCGGCGGCGCCAGCGGCATCGGCAAGCAGACGGCCCTCCTCATGGCCCGCGAGGGCGCCAAGGTCGTGGTGGCCGACGTCCAGGACATCCCGGGCGCCGACGTCGCCGCCGAGATCGAGAAGAACGGCGGCCAGGCGCTCTACCTGCACCTCGACGTCACCGACGAGGCCGCGTGGGCGCAGGCTGTCGCCGCCGTCGAAGAGAAGTTCGGCGGGCTCGACATCCTCGTCAACAACGCCGGCCTCGGCCACGCGGACACCATCGAGGACACGACCCTCGCCCTCTACGAGAAGGTCGTCGCCGTCACGCAGACCAGCGTCTTCCTCGGCACGAAGGCCGCCGCACCCCTGCTCAAGGCCTCCCCCGCCGCCGCCGTGGTCAACACCAGCTCGATCTTCGGCGCGTCCGGCGGCTTCGGCGTCTCCCCCGCGTACCACGCGGCCAAGGGCGCCGTCCGCACCCTCACCAAGAACGTCGCCGTGGAATGGGCCCCGCTGGGCATCCGCGTCAACAGCGTCCACCCCGGCTTCATCGAAACCCCGATGATGGGCGACACGGACCAGGCGCCCTACGTCGCCACCACCCCGCTCGGCCGGGTCGGCCGCCCCGAAGAAGTAGCCGCCGCCATCCTCTTCCTGGCCAGCGACGAAGCCTCCTTCGTCACCGGCGCCGAGCTTTTCGTCGACGGCGGCTACATCGCCCGCTGAGGTCTTCTCACGGGTGCCCCACCTCGGTAGGGCACCCGTCGTCGCATCACCAGCCCCCGTTGGAGGCGCCGCCGGACGCAGAGGTCAGCAGCGCGGCGGTCAGCAGCGCGGCCGGCGGGCGCGGATCCGGGAGTGGCGATAGGGCGCGGCGCCGACAGGTGTGGCAGCAGGAGGCGGCAGCCGGCGGTAGATGGGCGCGGCGCGGGCGGGCGCAGCAGTCAGCAGGCGTTGCGACGAGCGGGCGCCACGGTCGCCGGGACGCGACAGCCGGAAGGCAGGCACGGTCGCCGGGACGCGACAGCCGATGAGCGATGGCCGGAAGGTAAACACGGCCGCCAGAGAGTGGTGAGCCGAGGCGGCGGCGCGTGGTGACCAACTAGCGATGGCCAGCGGGTGGTGACCAACTAGCGATGGCCAGCGGCTCATGGCCAGCGAATCAAGGGCCAGCGGATCAGAGCCAGCGAGTGTGGCGGCGAGCAGGTGCTGCGGGCTCTTGGCGCTGGATGCAGAAATGGCCCCGGCTCGCGATGATCGCAGCCAGAGGCCATCCGGTTTCTGTGGAGCCCAGGGGACTTGAACCCCTAACCCCCGCCTTGCAAAGGCGGTGCTCTGCCAGTTGAGCTAGGGCCCCGCGACGGTGCTGGTCGAGCGCGGACCAGGGGCGATGCGGATCTAGCGCAGATCAGGGGCGGTGGTGGCCTCGTGCCAGAGGGCGCGCTCGTCGCTGGAGGCCTTGACCTTCTTGACGACCAGGGCGGCCGCACCGGCGAGTCCGGCGATGATCAGCAGCTTCTTCAGCATGGGCCGGTCCCCTTTGATGTGCGGTGGGAGACGTGCTTGGTGGGGCTAGCTGGAATCGAACCAGCGACCTCAGAGTTATCAGCTCTGCGCTCTAACCGACTGAGCTATAGCCCCGCATCAGCGACACCGAAGGTTACCGCACCCGCCGGGCGGCTCCCAAATCGGGGGTCGGCGGCCGGGCCGCTCCCCCGAGCCCCGGGTCAGCCGCCCGCCGACGAGATCGGTGGGCCGCTTCCGGGAACCGGCGGGGACCAGATTACCGCCTGCCCCGAACGCTCGTCCAAGCGATTCACGCCTCGGGGACACCCTTCTCCGTGAGGCCCGTCACGCATGCCCGTGGGGAACGTTGAGCCACCGCGACGACCGGACATAGCGCCCCCGACACAGGCTGAGAGACGAAGCACAGCCGACCGAGAAACGAGGAAGCGGCCGCCACACCCCCGCAAGGAGGCATGACGGCCGCAGACCGGCCCGGGCATCGGCGACGCCCGGGCGCGCACGGTTCAGAAGCCGGCGGCTCAGTCCCGCTCGGCCAGCGTCAGCTCGACGCCGCCGACCAGGTCGGCGCACACGTTGTAGATGAACGCGCCCAGCGTGGCCAAGGCGGTGAAGAGGACCACGTTGACCGCACCGATGAGCATCGACGTGCCGATGACGCCCCAGGCGGTGATGCGGAAGCCGGAGCCGGCGTTCGCGTCGCCACCGGTGGTGTTGACCAGCGTCTGGAGGCTGTTGTTGACCTCGCCCCAGACGCCCATGGCGTCGAGGGCCAGGTAAAGCACCGACGTGGCCACGACGACCACGATGAACAGGACGACGGAGACGGCGAAGGCGAACTTCATCACGGACCACGGGTCGATCCGCTTGAGGTTGAGCCGGGCCCGCCTGGGCCCGCGCCCCGCGGCCGACGACACCGTCGAGCGCGCCGACCGCACGGCCTCAGAGACCCGTGCGGCACCGACAGCCGCCGCGCCCCCGGCCTGACCGCCCTGGCCCGGCTTCGAGCCCGTGGCGGGGCGCTGAGGCGCCGTCACGGGGTTCGCCGGCGGCGGGGTGACATTGGCCCGGCCGGTCTGCGCCGCCGCGGGCTTGCCGCCGCTGCCCTTGGTGACGATCGGCACGGAGGCAGAGCCCACCGAGGCCGATCCCTTCACCGGGGTGCCCGGTCGTTTGGCGTCGGCCTTGCCGTCGCCGTCGGCTGACGGCTCACCCGGCGGCGGAGCCATCCCCGGCGCGCGCGTGAACTTCGGCGGGGACGGCGCATCGGCGGGGACCGTCGCCCGGCCCGCGGGCTCCCGTCCGCTCGGCGCGGCGCCGTCTTTCTTCGGCTCCGCGCCGGCGGGAGTCGCCGAGGACCCCGGACCCCCCGACTTCGCCTGTGTCTCCGGCATCAACTAGTCCTGTTCGTCAGGCTCGTCGGCATTGCGAGCAAGCGCCACGATGGTTACACCTTCTGGGAGGTCCATCAGCTTGACCCCCATTGTGTTCCGATCCCGCGTGCGCCGTACAGGCTTCACGGGAGTCCGAATGACACCACCATTGCTGGTGATGGCAAACAGCTCGTCCTCCGGGTCGATGACCAGCGCCCCGACCAGACCACCCCGTCGCTCAGTGATCTTGGCGGTCAGCACGCCCTTACCTCCCCGCCCCTGGACGGGATACTCCTCGATCGGCGTCCGCTTCGCATACCCGCCGTTGGTGGCCACCAAAACGTCCATGCCCTCGCGAACCACCTCCATCGCGAGGAGCTCGTCGGCCTCGCCGAAGCGCATGCCGATCACACCGGAGGTCGCCCGCCCCATCGGCCGCAGCGCCTCGTCGGTCGCGTTGAACCGGATCGCCTGGGCCTTCTTCGACACCAGGAGCAGGTCGTTCTCTCCAGCGGCCAGCGCGGCGCCCACCAATTCGTCATCCTCCCGCAGGTTGATGGCGATGATGCCACCACTGCGGTTGGAGTCAAACTCGGTGAGGCGGGTCTTCTTCACGAGCCCATTCTTGGTGGCGAGCACAAGGTAGGGCTCGACCTCGTAGTTCGGGATCTGGATGACCTGTGCGATGTGCTCGTCCGGCTGGAAGGCGAGCAGGTTGGCGACGTGCTGGCCCTTGGCCGAGCGCATGGCCTCCGGCAGCTCGTACGCCTTGGCGCGGTAGACCCGTCCCTTGTTCGTGAAGAACAGGATCCACGAGTGCGTCGAGATGACGAAGAAGTGGCTGACGATGTCGTCCTGGCGCAGGGTCGCGCCGCTCACACCCTTGCCGCCGCGCTTCTGGGAGCGGTAAAGATCGATCTTGGTGCGCTTCGCGTAGCCGGTGCGTGTGATCGTCACCACAACGTCCTCGCGCGCGATGAGGTCCTCCATCGAGACCTCGCCGTCGAACGGGATGATCTGGGTGAGCCGGTCGTCACCGAAGCGGTTGACGATCTCGGCCAGCTCCTCGGAGACGATCGCCCGCTGCCGCTCCGGCTTCGCGAGGATGTCCTTGAGGTCGGCGATCTCGATCTCGATCCGGCCGAGCTCGTCGATGATCTTCTGCCGCTCCAGGGCCGCGAGCCGGCGGAGCTGCATGTCGAGGATCGCGTTGGCCTGGACCTCGTCGACCTCGAGCAGCTGCATCAGGCCTTGGCGCGAGTCCTCGACCGTGGGCGAGCGCCGGATGAGGGCGATGACCTCGTCGAGCATGTCGAGCGCCTTGACCAGGCCGCGCAGGATGTGCGCGCGCTCCTCGGCCTTGCGCAGGCGGTAGGCGGTCCGCCGGCGGATGACCTCGATCTGGTGCTCGACGTAGTAACGGATGAACTGCGCCAGGTTGAGCGTGCGCGGCACGCCGTCGACCAGCGCGAGCATGTTGGCGCCGAACGTCTCCTGCAGCTGCGTGTGCTTGTAGAGGTTGTTCAGCACGACCTTGGCGATCGCGTCGCGCTTGAGGACGATGATCAACCGCATGCCCGTACGGCCGGAGGACTCGTCCTTGATGTCGGCGATGCCGGTGAGCTTGCCCTCCTTCACCAGCTCGGCGACGCGCTCGGCGAGGTTGTCCGGGTTGACCTGGTAGGGCAGCTCGGTGACGACGAGCTGCGGCCGGCCGCGCGCGTCCTCCTCCATCTCGACCACGGCACGCATGCGGATGGCGCCCCGGCCGGTCCGGTACGCGTCGTTGATCGCCGACTGCCCGACGATCAGGCCCTTGGTCGGGAAGTCCGGGCCCTTGACGAGCTCCATGAGCGCGTCGAGCGTGGTGGCCTCGTCGGCCTCCGGGTTGTCGAGGCACCACTGGACGGCGGCGGCGATCTCGCGCAGGTTGTGCGGCGGGATCTTGGTGGCCATGCCGACCGCGATGCCCTCGGAGCCGTTGACGAGCAGGTTGGGGAACCGCGCCGGCAGGATCGTGGGCTCCTTGGCCCGGCCGTCGTAGTTGTCCTGCATGTCGACGGTGTCCTCGTCGATGTCCCGCAGCATCTCCATGGCGAGCGGCGAGAGCTTCGACTCGGTGTAGCGCATGGCGGCCGGCGGGTCGTTGCCCGGCGAGCCGAAGTTGCCGTTGCCGTCGATCAGCGGGTAGCGCAGCGACCAGGGCTGCCCCATCCGCACCAGCGCGTCGTAGATCGACGAGTCGCCGTGCGGGTGGTAGTTGCCCATCACGTCGCCGACGACGCGGGCGCACTTGACGTAGCCGCGGTCCGGGCGGAAGCCCGAGTCGTACATCGCGAAAAGGATCTTGCGGTGCACCGGCTTGAGGCCGTCGCGGACGTCGGGCAGCGCGCGGCCCACGATGACGCTCATCGCATAGTCGAGGTACGAGCGCTGCATCTCGACCTCGAGGCCGACCGGCTCGACGCGCTGGCCGACGCCGCCGCCGGTGGCGTCCTGAGGCTCCTCGGCGGGGTTCTCGGGAGTATCCGTCACAGTCAACCCTTACTCACGGTCAAACCCGACATTAGGGCTTGAAGCACGCATTTAGCTGTGGATAACGCTGTGGAAAGTGCCTGTTCGCTGTGCATAACCCTGGGTGACGGCGTCTCACGACGCCGTCACCGCGAGGCTCAGATGTCCAGGAAGCGGACGTCCTTGGCGTTGCGCTGGATGAAGGAGCGCCGGGCGTCGACGTCCTCGCCCATCAGCACGCTGAACAGCTCGTCCGCGACCGCGGCGTCGTCGAGCGTGACCTGGCGCAGCGTCCGGGTCGCCGGGTCCATGGTCGTGTCCCACAGCTCGTGGAAGTTCATCTCGCCGAGACCCTTGAACCGCTGGATGTCGTCCGGCTTGGCGTTCGGCTTCTTCTGCTGGCGCAGTGCGATGAGGCCGTCGCGCTCCCGGTCGGAGTACGCGTACTGGGCGTCGTCCCCGCGCTTGTTCCACTTGATCTTGTAAAGCGGCGGGGCGGCCAGGTAGACGTGGCCCTGCTCGACCAGCGGGCGCATGAAACGGAACAGCAGCGTCAGCAGCAGCGTCTGGATGTGCTGGCCGTCGACGTCGGCGTCCGCCATCAGCACGATCTTGTGATAGCGCAGCTTGGCGATGTCGAAGTCGTCGTGGATGCCGGTGCCGGCCGCCGTGATCAGCGCCTGGACCTCGTTGTTCTTGAGGACCCGGTCGATGCGGGCCTTCTCCACGTTGAGGATCTTGCCGCGGATCGGGAGGATCGCCTGGATCCGGCTGTTGCGGCCCTGCTTGGCCGAGCCACCGGCCGAGTCGCCCTCGACGATGAAGAGCTCCGACTCGCGCGGGTCGGTCGACTGGCAGTCGGCCAGCTTGCCCGGCATCGAGCCGGACTCGAGCAGCGACTTGCGGCGGGCCAGCTTGCGGGCCTGCTGGGCGGCGATCCGGGCCCGGGCCGCCTGCGACGCCTTGGTGATGATCGTCTTGGCCTCGGCCGGGTTGCGGTCGAACCAGTCGGCGATCTGCTCGTTCGCGATCTTCTGCACAAAGCTCTTCATCGCGGTGTTGCCGAGCTTCGTCTTCGTCTGACCCTCGAACTGCGGGTTGGCCAGGGTCACCGAGATGATCGCGGCGAGCCCCTCGCGGATGTCCTCGCCCGAGAGCTTCTCGTCGCTCTTGAGGAACTTCTTCTCCGCGCCGTACCGGTTGATGGTGTTGGTCAGCGCCGCGCGGAAGCCCTCTTCGTGCGTGCCGCCCTCGTGGGTGTTGATCCGGTTGGCGAAGGTGTAGACCGACTCGCCGTAGGACTCGTTCCACTGCATCGCGATCTCGAGGGCCATGCCCTCCTCGGGCGCCTCGGCCTCGAACTCGATCACGGACTTGTGCACCGGGGTCTTGGTGTTGTTGAGGTGGCGCACGAAGTCGGCGATGCCGTTCTCGTACATGAAGGTGACCTGGCGCGGCTTGCCCTCCTCGTCCGCGGACTCGGGGCGCTGGTCGACCAGGTTGATGGTCAGGCCCTTGTTGAGGAAGGCCATCTCCTGCAGCCGGCGGTAGATCGTCTGGTAGTCGAACTCGACCGTCTCGAAGATCGTCGCGTCCGGCCAGAACTGCACCGTCGACCCGGTGGTCGTGGTGGTCTCGCCCTTGATCAGCTCGTCGGGCTTGCTCGCGTTGTACTTCTGGCGCCAGACGAAGCCGTCCTTGTGGATCTCGACGGCCATGCGGGTGGAGAGCGCGTTCACGACGGAGACGCCGACGCCGTGCAGGCCGCCGGAGACCGCGTAGGCCTTGCCGTCGAACTTGCCGCCGGCGTGCAGCACGGTCAGCGCGACCTCGACACCCGGCTTCTTGAGCTTGGGGTGCAGGTCGACCGGGAAGCCACGGCCGTTGTCGGTGACGGAGACGCCGCCGTCCGGCAGCAGGATCACGTCGATGTTGTCGCAGAAGCCCGCGAGCGCCTCGTCGACGGCGTTGTCCACGACCTCCCAGACCAAGTGGTGCAGGCCACGCTCGCCGGTGGAGCCGATGTACATACCGGGACGCTTGCGAACCGCCTCGAGGCCTTCGAGCACGGTGATGGATCCGGCACCGTATTCCTGATTCTCTGCCACCCTCGGCCACTTTCTCGCACCGGACCCGGCCGGGCCCGGCCACGGGGTTGGCGGGACATGGGCGCGGCCGCCGGCGGGCAGGGCGAACCACAGAAGCGAGCCGCGGGAAGGGTGCGGACCACCGGTGGAGCCGAGCGCGCCGGTCGCCGCGGACGTCCCGCGGATCGTGATCGGCTGGAAAAATCGCGTAGCGTGACGAAGGACCGCCGAAATCAGCGACCCGGCCCGCAGGAGACTTTCCCGGTCTCCGTCGATTCTACTCCGTCCGGGCGAGTTGTTGAGGGTCCGGCACCCTCGTACGGGCGCCTCAGATTGCCGTAGCGCCCCGCAGGGCCGTTCCCGCGAGTCCCCCTACACGGAATGCGGCCGCTGCGCAACGGCGTACCTTCCGGCCGGTGACGTCCGGCAGCGCCCACCGCGACGCCGACGACACGCGCTGCGACACCCCGCGCCACCGGGACGCTGCCTCGCACCGGCGGGCGCAAGTGTCGTAACCTCGCCCCGCGCGGGCCGGGCCATGGCCGGACGTCCCGCGACCGGCGGGGCCACCCGCGTCCCGCGCCGCGGGGCCTCCCGCCGGGCGACGCACCCGGCAGGTCGAGGAAGGATGGGCCCCATGGCGCACGACAAGGGGCTGGACAACGTGGCCGTGCACTGGCCGCGCACCAACCGGTTCTACGATCCGGTCGCGCCCGCGGAGTTCGTCGACTTCGGCGCCGTCGCGGACGCGCCGGACATCGCCGCGCCGACGGGGGCGCTCGCGCTGCACATCGCCAAGACGGGCACGGTGCGCGCGACGGCGTACACGGAGCTGGTCGATCTGCTCCTGGGCCTCGAGGGCGTGCTCTACGCCACCGACGCGGCGGCCGAGGACGAGGACCCGGTCATCGACCCGGACGGCTGCGCCTGGATCGCCGGCGGGCTGGAGCGGTTCGTGGAGGGCCATCAGCCGTACGGGGACCTGGTCACCTTTGACACGGTGTCGGGCGTGATGCGGGCCGCGGTCGGTGCCGGGCGCCTCCCCGAGCAGCAGCTGCGGTGGCTGGAGCAGCGGCTCGACTCCCTGCGCGACGAGGCGGGCAACCCCCCGCACTGGACCTTCGCCCGCACCGAGCTGGCGATCCTGGCCGGCTTCTACCGCCGCTGCGCCGACCGGGGCTACGCGATCTTCGCGGACTACTGAGAGCTGTCAGCCGTACGTGTCCCGCGGTCCTCGCCCCTGCACCCGGCGGGGACCGCGGCTCCACGACGGCGCCGACGGGCCGTGGATGTTGAGCCGCTGGACGACATTGTGGCCCACCTCGGCCGCGATGCTCTTGAGCAGCCGGGCGGTCAGCATGCGCAGCTGGGTCGCCCAGGCGGTGGATTCCGCCTCGACGGTCAGCACGCCGTCCTCGAGCTTGACCGGACGGCTGTGCTTGGCGATGTCCTCGCCGACGACCTTCTCCCAGGCGCCGAAGACGGTGGCCTCCGCGGCCGGCTTCTGCCAGCCGCGCTGCCGCATCAGGCGCTCCAGCATCACGCCGAAGAGCTGCGGGTCGCGCGGGTCCGGACCCGGCCCGGAATAGCCGCGCAGGCGCCTGCCCTCACCCTCGCCTTCCCCTGTACGCCGCCGGGGCTGCTGTTGCGCGAGCCGGCGCTTGGCGAGCGCGGCGTCCAGCACCGCCCGGGCCAGCTGAGGACCGGCCGGTGCACCGTCCGTGGGCGCGCCGCCCGCCGAGGCGTCCGCTGACGGCTTTTCGGGGCTGTCCTCAGACACGGGTCACCGTTCCTGGTCCGACGTCGTAGCGGGCGCCCTGGAGGGCCGCCGGCACATCCTCCGGCACGGCACAGGTCACGAGCAACTGGGCAGCGTCGGCGACCAGGGCGGCGAGGCGCTCACGCCGACCCGAGTCGAGCTCGGCGAACACGTCGTCGAGGACCAGGACCGGCTCGATGCCGTCGGTGCGCAGGAGGTCGTACGCCGCGAGGCGGAGCGCGAGTGCGAACGACCAGGACTCGCCGTGGCTCGCGTACCCCTTGGCCGGCAGGTCGCCGAGCGCCAGGGTGAGGTCGTCGCGATGCGGGCCCACCAGGGTCACGCCGCGTTCGATCTCGTTCTGCCGCCGCTCGGCCAGCGAGGCGAGCAGTGCCGCCTCGAGCGCCGGGCGGTCCGGCGCCAGGCCGTCGCCCAGGCGTGACGCGTACGCAATCGTGGCCGACGCGCGCCCGGCGGCCACCGCGTCGTACGCCTTGGTCAGGTGGGGTCCCAGCGCGGCGACTAGCTCGATGCGGCCGGCCAGCAGCTCGGCGCCGTGATGGGCGAGGTGCTGGTCCCAGACGGCGAGCGTGGAGAGGTCCTGGCCGCGCGTGCCGCCGACCTTGCGAGTGAGGTACGCCGTCCGGAGCAGCGCGTTGCGTTGCTTCACGACCCGGTCGTAATCGGCGCGCACCCCGGCGTAGCGGGGCTGGCGGGCCACGAGGAGATCGTCGAGGTAGCGGCGCCGCTCGGAAGGGTCACCGCGGACGAGCTCGAGGTCCTCGGGGGCGAAGAGCACCATGCGCAGGGCGCCGAGGATCTCCCGCGAGCGGCGTACGGGCGAGCGGTTGAGCCGGGCCCGGTTGGCCTTGCCCGGCACGATCTCCAGCTCGACCAGCAGCTCGCGTCCGTCGTGGACGATCGCGCAGCGGATCACCGCCGAGCTCGCCCCGGCCTTGACCAGCGGCGCGTCCGTGGCCACCCGGTGACTGTCCAGAGTGGCCACATAGCCCAGGGCTTCGATCAGGTTCGTCTTGCCCATGCCGTTCTGACCGACCAGCACGGTGACGCCGGGGTCGAGATCAACAACGGCCCGCT
The DNA here is from genome assembly GCF_030709675.1 of Symbioplanes lichenis. GTDB lineage: Bacteria > Actinomycetota > Actinomycetes > Mycobacteriales > Micromonosporaceae > Actinoplanes > Actinoplanes lichenis. Next base: position 95,738 of record NZ_JAUZQD010000015.1, on the reverse strand, counting down.
CGTACGAACGGAAGGTGGTGAGCTCGACCCGGCGAACGTACATGGATCAGCGCTTGACGGCGTGGCCGCCGAACTGGTTGCGCAGCGCGGCGATCGCCTTCATGGCCGGCGAGTCGTCCTGCCGCGACTGGAAGCGCGCGAACAGCGACGCGGCGATGGCGTTGGCCGGCACGGCGAGACGCACGGCCTCGTCAACGGTCCAGCGGCCCTCGCCGGTGTCCTCCGCGTAGCCGCGGATGTTCGCCAGCTCCGGGTCCTCGTCGAGCGCGCGGTCGAAGAGGTCGAGCAGCCAGGACTTGACGACCGAGCCCTCGCGCCAGCTCTTGATGACCGCGGGGACGTCCTCGACGTACTCGGCGGCCTTGAGGATCTCGTAGCCCTCGGCGTACGCCTGCATCATCGCGTACTCGATGCCGTTGTGGATCATCTTGGCGTAGTGGCCGGAGCCGACGCTGCCCGCGTGGGCGAAGCCGAACTCGCCGGCCGGCTTGAGCGCGTCGAAGATCGGCTGCGCCTTCGCGACGTCCTCGGCCTCGCCGCCGACCATCAGGGCGTAGCCGTTCTGGGCACCCCAGACACCGCCGGAGACGCCACAGTCCATGTAGCCGATGCCCTTGGTGGCCAGCCGCTCGGCACGCGGCTTGTCGTCGGTGAACTTGGAGTTGCCACCGTCGATGATCACGTCACCGGCCTCGAGGAGGTCGGCGAGCTCGTTGATCGTGTCCTCAGTGATCTTGCCGGCCGGGACCATGGTCCAGACCACGCGCGGCGCAGCAAGCTTTCCGACCATGTCGGCGAGGCTCGTGGCGTCGGAGATGTCCGGGTTGTGGTCGAAGCCCACAACCTCGTGACCGGCGGCGCGCAGACGTTCGCGCATGTTGCCGCCCATCCGGCCGAGCCCGATGAGGCCGAGCTGCATGGTGTTTCCCCCTAGATGAGTGTTCTTCAGGCCCAGTATCAGCGAGTTACCCGAATAGGCATGATCAGATAGCGATATCCGGGCACGATTTGGCCGTCCTCGTCTGCGGGGGAGATCACAGCAGGCTTGAAAGCGTCGACAAAAGAGAGTACGGCGCTCGGGGCCCCGAGGTTCTGCAAACCGTCGATCAGGTACTGCGGGTTGAAGCCGATCGTCAGCGCCTCACCGGTGAAGGCGGCCTCCATGGCCTCGCTGGCGCGCGCCTCCTCGGTGCCGCCGGCCTCCACCACCAGGCCATCCTCGCTGAAACTGAGCAGCACCGGGGTGGTCCGCTCGGCGACCAGGGCCACGCGCCGGACGACCTCGACGAGCGCCGAGACGCTCACCACGGCCTGCGAGTTGGAGCTGGCCGGGAAGATCGACCGCACCGGCGGATAGTTGGCCCCGTCGAGCAGCCGGCTCGTCGTGCGCCGTGCACCACCCGCGAAACCGACCATGCCCTCGCCCGCGTTGCCCTGGCTCAGCGCCAGCGTGACCGCGCCGCCGACAGGACCCATCGCCTTGGCGGTGTCGTTGAGCGTCTTCGCCGGGATGAGCGCGTTGAGGCTGATCTCGCCGTCGCCCGGGTTCCACTCGATCTCGCGCATGGCCAGCCGGTAGCGGTCGGTGGCCAGCATCGTCATCGTCGTGCCGTCGAGCTCCACCCGGACGCCGGTGAGCATCGGCAGCGTCTCGTCCCGGCCGGCGGCGATCGCCACCTGGGAGACGGCGGACGCGAAGGCCTGCGCGTCGACCGTGCCGGTGCTGGAGGGCATCTCCGGCAGCGTCGGGTAGTCCTCGACGGGCATCACCGGAAGGGTGAACCGCGCGCTGCCGCACACGAGCTCGAGGTGGGAGCCGACCGCGGCGATGTCCACCGGCTTGGCCGGCAGCGCCTTGGTGATCTCGGCGAGCAGGCGCCCGGAGACCAGGGCGGCCCCGTCGGCGTCGGCCTGCACGTCCACGGTCACCTGGCTGGAGACCTCGTAGTCGAAGCCCGACACCTGCAGGGTGCTGTCTGTCACCCGCAGCATGACGCCTGCCAGCACAGGCACCGACGGGCGGCTGGGAAGGCTCTTGGCCGTCCACGCCACGGCGTCGGCGAGTACGTCTCGCTCCACCCGGAACTTCATGCCATGCCCTCCGCGTCACTTTCCTCGTCGAACCCGCTGTGCAGATACGGCCACTGAAACTCTATGGCGGGCGGTGGCTCCGCGTCCGGCCGCCCCCCGGGTGCCTGTGGGCACCGGTGCTGGTGTGTGTCCGCGCCGGGATCTGTCGGTCTCTGGTCGGTCCCGGCGCTTCGTGGTCTTCGGTGCTTCTTACTCCTGGCTTGGTGCCGGTGGTGCTGGTGTGTCCGGTCGGCGTCAGGTGCTTCGGCTCGGTTGCCTCAGTCTGACGTTCGCCGCCTTTGGGTACAGGTGGTTGCTTTCTCGCGCCGGTGCCTGCTGCTTCGGATCTGGTGCTTGCTTCCCCGTGCTCGGTGCTTGCTCAGGTCTTGCTCGCTCAGGTCTTGCTCGCTCAGGTCTTGCTTGCTCGGATCTGACTTCCCCGGCCTGGCTTGCTCTGGTCCGGTGCGGGCCGCTCCGGCTCTTGGTGCTCCTGGCTCTGGATCTCGGTGCCTCTTGGCTCTGAACCTTGGTGTGGATCGAGCCGTCAGCGGCTCCGCCACACCATCCACAACGCAGATGATTGGTTCTTAGATTTTCCGAGAGAGAGAACAGTCGTAATCATCGGTCCTGTGCATACTGTGGAGAACTCACGTTTGTGCTGGTCAGAGAGTTATCCACCGGTGATTCACATGTGGATGAGCGGGGGAGAAACCCCCGTCTGCGTCCACAGTCACGTGACTGGTCGAAGTTGTCCACCGCTGTCCACCGGTTATCCACCGCTTATCCACCGGGGTTGTACCCAGGTCTGTGGAAGACGCCGGGACGGTACAGGTTCGTTGTCCCCAGAACCTTCAACAGGAAATCCACAGGCGTCCACAGGGTGGGGACACGAATATCACCCTTCGTGATTGTCCACATCGATTTCCCCAGGGGTTATCCACATCTGGGGGTAGCGGGGTGTCAAGTTGTCCACCGATTGGGGACAGAGCCTGTGGATGCCTGTGGATTAGTGTGGATAACGTTGGCACGAAACGGTTCCGTTCCGACGTTGACAAACCGGCCGCGACGTGGATGACCGACCGCCTGTGAATGACGCCGTCGTCGGGTCTGGGTGGCCTCGCCTTGTGGGCGAACCTGTGGATAAGTCGGTGGGTAACGCGGTGGATATGCGGTTCGCCCCAGGTCAGAGGGTTGTGCACAGGCACCGGATTCGGCTCGTCACGCCCGTCGCCTGCCACACCCCGCGTCACTGCGTCACCGCGTCACCGCGTCACCACGTCTCCACGTCTCCGCGTCACCGCGTCTCCACGGCGACCACCGTCAGCCCGGCCCGGATCGGACCCTGGGTCGGATGGTCGCCGCCGCTGACACCGTCGCTGACACCGCCACGAGACCGTCACTGTCGCCGTCGTGGCGGGGCTCTTGCCGTGGGCGCCGCCTTGGCGAGGACGGGCGCTGCCGGCGGGTGTAGGAGGGCGGGCGCTGTCGGCGGGTGTGTGAGGGCGGGGGCTGTCGGCGGGTGTGCGACACGTGTGCCGAGTTGAGCGGCGGGCTGTGGAGGGCGGTTGTCGCGGGACGGCCTTGGTGAGCGACGTCTGTTGAGGGCGGCCGGTGCGAGTGCTGTGCGGCGCGGTGCGAGGACGGGGCGTGCGGCTTGGACTCAGTCGGCCCGGGGTGGCGCGGTGAGCAAGGAGCTGGCTTGGGAAGTGGGGGATGCTGTGCTTGACCCGGCAGCCTCAGCCCGGATGGTCGCCAACGGCCTGGAGTGGCTACGGGCATCCGTCTGACGATGCGTGCAGAGGGGGTGCTTTTGTGGGCCCCTTGGGCGTACATCGGCAGTGTGGGTTTGATCTGCATGCACCTGGCGCCGCCTCGCAAAGTCCACCAGGACGCTCGCATCGCGCCGAGCAGCCGCACAATGCACCGGGCCTCGGGACCTGCGAGAGAGGTCAGGTGTTCTGCTTGATGCGGTTGGTGAGCTCGGCGATCTGGTTGTAGAGCGACCGCCGCTCGGCCATGTGCTGGCGGATCTTGCGGTCGGCGTGCATGACCGTGGTGTGGTCGCGGCCGCCGAAGGCCTGCCCGATGCGAGGGAGGGAGAGCTCGGTCAGTTCGCGGCAGAGGTACATGGCGACCTGGCGGGCGTTGACCAGGACGCGGCTGCGGGAGTGGCCACGCAGGTCCTCCAGGGAGACGCCGAAATAGTCAGCAGTGGAGGCCATGATCTGGTCGGCGGTGATCTCGGGGCCGGCGCCGTCGGGCATGAAGTCGCGGAGGACCTCCTCGGCCAGGCTGAGCTGGACCGGGGAGCGGGTCAGGCTGGCGAAGGCCGTCACCCGGATGAGGGCGCCCTCGAGCTCGCGGATGGAGTTGGAGACGCGGCTCGCGATGAACTCGAGGACGTCGTCCGGGGCGAACATGCGCTCCTGGGCGGCCTTCTTCTGCAGGATCGCGATGCGGGTCTCGAGGTCGGGCGGCTGGATGTCCGCGAGCAAGCCCCACTCGAAGCGGGTGCGCATGCGGTCCTCGAGGGTGGCCAGCTGGCGCGGGGAGCGGTCCGAGCTGATGACGATCTGCTTGTTGGCGTTGTGGAGCGTGTTGAACGTGTGGAAGAACTCCTCCTGCGTGCGCTCGCGATTTTCCAGGAACTGGATGTCGTCGATCAGGAGGATGTCGACGTCGCGGTAACGGCGCTGAAAGGCCTGGGTCTTGTCGTCGCGCAGGCTGTTGATGAAGTCGTTGGTGAACTCTTCGGTGGAGACGTAGCGCACACTGCGGGCGTGGCCGAGCGTGGTCGCATAGTGGCCGATCGCGTGGAGCAGGTGCGTCTTGCCCAGGCCGGAGCTGCCGTAGATGAAGAGCGGGTTGTACGCCTTGGCCGGCGACTCCGCCACCGCGACCGAGGCGGCGTGCGCGAAGCGGTTGGACGAGCCGATGACGAACGTCTCGAACATGTACTTCGGGTTGAGCCGGTTGCCGCCGTCGTTGGCGCCGGGGCGCGGGCTGACCGCCGGGCCCGCGAGCGGGGACCGGCCGGGGCCGTTGTCGCCGCGCATCGACAGCGTGTCCTCCTGCCGATCGAGCGGCGGGCGCTCGTCGGGGCGGCGCTGGTTGTCCCGCAGCTGGGCGGGCTCGGTCGCCATGCGGTGACCGTCGCTGTTGTTCTCGGCGAAGGTCGGGCGCGGCCGCGGCGCCTCGGCCGGCTTTTCCTCGGTGAAGGCGCTTATCGCGGGCTCGGCCATGGGCAGTGGCGCGGCGAAAAGAGCCTCCTGGCCCCCGTCGCGGGCGGCGGGCACATTCCGGCTGTACGGAACCTGGGCCGACCCGGTCGGACCCTCCTCCGCCGGATAGTCCTGGTAGGCGGAGGGCTGTGGATAACGATCGGGATACATCGGCGCCGGGGGCTCCGCATAGTGGGCGGGTGGCTGCGCGGCGGGCTCGGGCGGCGGCGTGCCGTAGACCGTGCCGGGGCGGCCGGACCCGTCCTCCGGAGGCCGCACCGTGACGGCGACCTGGATCGGACGGCCGAGCCGGCGCGACAGGGCCTCGGTGATCGCGAGCCGGAGCCGGGACTCGATGACGTCCCGCGTGTAGGTGTCGGGGACGGAGAGCAGCGCCGTGTCTTCCACTATGGCGCGCAGGCGGGTGAGGCGCAGGTACGCACGCTGCTGCGCGGACGCGATCTCGTCCACCAGCTCGTCCGTAGCCGCAGCCCAGACCTCGCCCAGGTCGACCGTGTCGGCCACCGCCGCGCCACCCCCATCGCCACCGGTTTCCACCGACGGCCTTGATCGTCCCGCCTCAGGCCTGCCCTCACCCAGTCGGGCGACGGACCGGCTTCCCCCCAGCCCAGCACGTCGGACGTGCTGCACGTGCACGGCTCCACCGGCTTGTCCACAGGTTATCCACAACCTGTGCACTTGTCGGCGGTCGCTCCCCGGCCGGATGGTCGGCAGACTTCCCGGAGCCTGTGCTGGCGCGGGAAAACAGGCTCACCGTGCCGAACGATTCACCGCCTCGTCCGGTTCTGCGGGGCCGTGGTGCCCGGCTGTCGGCGGTGGCGCTGAAGACCAGCAAACGGGCACGCTAACAGCGTCGCAGTCCCCTCATCAACCGGCGGTACCCACCCCGGGCAGACCTGGCACGAAAAGATTCACTCCGTACGCACCGACCCCGGCCCGAGTGACGGACGGTACCCCATCCGGGGCGACGCGCCGCCCGTCGGATAGTTGACCACCGCAGGTGCCCTGCGTAGGGTCGAGCGGTTGCTCCGCCGCGTTCTGATAAAGTGGCGTCTTGCAGCTGATGCCCCCTGGCCGTCGTTAGACGCGGCGGAGTACGAAGACGGAGTTCTGACGTGAGCAAGCGCACCTACCAGCCGAACAACCGCCGGCGCGCCAAGACCCACGGCTTCCGGCTGCGCATGCGCACCCGTGCCGGTCGCGCCATCCTCTCCACCCGTCGCTCCAAGGGCCGCGCCAAGCTGTCGGCCTGAGCCGACAGCCGGCGGGCCGGATGCCCAGGTAGATCGTGCTGGCCGCCGCGCAGCGACTGCGGCGCAGCACGGACTTCGCCGCAGCGGTCCGTGGTGGCCGCCGGGCCGGTCGCGGCACGGTGGTGGTTCATTTCCTTCTCGACGAGCCGGCGCACGCCTCCCAGGCACGCGCCGGCTTTGTCGTGTCCAAGGCCGTGGGCAACGCGGTGATCCGCAACAAGGTCCGCCGCCGCCTGCGCCACCTGGTCCGGCCCCGGCTCGGCGAGCTGCCCGCCGGCGCCACCGTGGTCGTGCGCGCCCTGCCCGCGGCGGCCGAGGCGTCCTTCGAGACGCTCGGCACCGACCTCGACGCCGCGCTCGCCGCGGCCCAGCGACCCCGGCGGCCACGATGACACCCCTTGCCCGCCTGCTGACGGCGGCGGTCGTCGCGTACCGTCGTTGGATAAGCCCGGCACTGCCGGCCCGCTGCCGGTTCTATCCCTCGTGCAGTGCGTACGCCGTCGAGGCGCTCGCCAAGCACGGCGCGCTCCACGGGACCGGCCTCACGGTCTGGCGGCTGCTGCGGTGCCACCCCTTCCACCCCGGAGGGTACGACCCCGTGCCCGACCCGATCCGTCACCGTCCTGCCGATGTGACTGGAGCATAAGTTGAGTCTCGACTGGATCTACTACGCCATTTCGTGGATCCTCCTGCGCTGGCATGACCTCTGGGACACCATCGGAATCTCCGACGGCCGGGTCCTCGGCACCAACTGGGCCTGGATCCTGTCCATCGTCTTCCTGGTCGTGACGCTGCGCGTCATCCTCTTCCCCGTCTTCGTCAAGCAGATCAAGAGCCAGCGGGCCATGCAGGCGCTGCAGCCCAAGGTCAAGGAGCTGCAGGAGAAGCACAAGGGCGACCGGGAGACGCTCCAGAAGGAGATGATGGAGCTCTACAAGACCGAGAAGGCCAACCCGCTCATGGGCTGCCTCCCGATGTTCTTGCAGATCCCCGTCTTCCTGGGTCTCTTCCACGTCCTGCGCCGCCTGAGCCCGGACAACGGCCAGCCCACCCTCTACGGCTGGTCGGCGGAGAAGTTCAACGACGCCACCCACGCCGCGCTCTTCGGCGCCCCGCTGCCGGCGCAGTTCGGCTCCTCGAGCGAGGAGCTCGCCCGGCTGGGCGCGACCAACGGCGCCGCGGTCAAGGTCATCGCGGCCATCCTGGTCCTCACGATGATGGCGACGACCTATCTCACCAGCCGCCAGATGATCCTCAAGACCGGCTGGGCCGAGGACCCGCAGCAGAAGATGATCCAGCGCCTGATGCTCTACGGCATCCCGCTGTCGCTGCTCGTCTCCGGCACGCTGTTCCCCATCGGCGTCGTCATCTACTGGGTCACCAACAACGCCTTCAGCCTGGCCCAGCAGCAGTGGGTGCTCCGCAAGTTCCCGCCGCCGCAGACCGCGGGTGCGAAGACCGGCTCGGCGGCGGCCCGGACCGCCACCACGGCCGGCAAGAACGGCGCCAAGGGCCCGGTGCAGCCCGCGAGCCGGGGCCTCTTCGGCCGCAAGCAGGCCGAGCCCGAGGTCAAGAGCCCTGTCGTCGACACCAAGGCGCTCGCGCCCAAGCCGGGGGCCAAGCCGGTGAACCCGAAGAAGGGCGCTCGCCCCGCCAACAAACCCAAGGGATGACGCTGCGGCGGTCCGGGCGTTTTCGCCCGGGCCGCGCGCGACCCTGATCAGGGTGGTGGCGACACAGACCTCCCCGCCGCCGGCGACGGTTCCCGCCGGGGTGGGAAACAGCGGACCGAGCAGGTCCGGCCCGACAGTACGGAGATGAGACCGTGACCGACACCAGTACTCCCAGCGCCGAGGAGACGGCTGCCGCCACTCCCGTGGAGTCCGGTAGCGAGGAAACGAAGAAGTCCGAGACCGTGACCTCCGACTCGGAGCTGTTCGCGCAGAGCGAGGTCGCGGCCGACTACATCGAGGGTCTGCTGGACATCCTCGACTACGACGGCGACATCGACGAGCTCGTCTCCGCGGGCCGGCCCATGGTCGAGGTCGTCGGCGGCCGTCTCCAGCCCCTCGTGGGTCAGCGCGGCGCCACCCTGGAGGCGCTCCAGGAGCTGACCCGTCTCGCCATCTTCCGCGCGACCGGTTCCCCGAGCCGGCTGCTGCTCGACATCGGCGGCTACCGCGCGACCCGGCGCAAGGAGCTCACCGCGGTGGCCCGCAACGCCGTCGAGAAGGTCAAGGAGCACGGTGACGCGGTGCGCCTCGAGCCGATGTCGGCCTTCGAGCGCAAGTGCGTGCACGACGTCGTCAACGCGATCTCGGGCGTGGAGAGCGAGTCCGAGGGCGTCGAGCCCAACCGCCGCATCGTGGTCCGGCCGGCGAGCTGATGACCGATCCCCGCTTCGGCGCGGGGGAGCACGGCCCGGGTGCTTCGGCGCCCGGGCCGTCTGCTTCTCCCGGCCGTTCTTCCCAGCCTTCCTCTTCCGGTACGGGTTCAGCGCCCGGTTCCCGTGGTGGAGCCGCGCGTGGTTCCGGGTCGACGGGGGGCCGGCGGGCTGTGCCGATGCGATCCTTCCCCGGGCGTGCCGGTGGCCCTGTCCCCCGGAGGGCTCCTGACGCTGATCTCCCTGACCGCTCGGACCTTCCTGTGGTTGCCGGGGCTGACGTGCTGTCCCCTCCCCCGGAGCATCGGGCGGCGGCCGAAGAGGTCTTCGGAGAGCGTCTGGAGCTGGCCGGGCGGTACGCCGAGCTGCTCGTGACCGAGGGCGTCGTGCGCGGGCTCATCGGGCCCCGCGAGGCGCCCCGAGTCTGGGAACGTCACCTGATCAACTGCGCTGTCGTGTCGGAAATGATCCCTTCCGGGGCGTCGGTGATCGACGTCGGGTCTGGTGCCGGTTTGCCCGGTATCGTGCTGGCAGTGGCCCGGCCGGATCTGACGATCACGCTGGTCGAGCCGCTGGCACGACGGACCGCTTTTCTGTCCGAGGCGGTGACGGCGCTGGGCCTCGAGTCGACCGTGACGGTCGTCCGGGGTCGTGCCGAAGACGTTGCCGGAGGGCCCCCCGCCCCGGTCGACGTCGTCACCGCCCGAGCGGTGGCACCGCTGGACCGGCTCGCCGGTTGGTGCCTCCCCCTGGCCGCCGTCGGTGGCCGGCTGCTGGCGCTCAAGGGCGCCTCGGCCGCGGAGGAGGTGGCCGAGCACCGTGACGCGGTCGCGGCGCTCGGCGGGGGTGACCCGGTCGTCCGGCTCTGCGGGGCCGGCCTGATCGATCCACCGACCACGATCGTGGAGATCGTGCGGGAGCGAGCCGTTGTGGCGCCACGGCCGAAGCCGTCCGGACGGGCGGCTGGTTCGGGCCGCGCCTCCGGTGCCGGGGGACGCGGGTCCGGTCCCGACCGCTCCGGTGATGCCGGGCGCGGCTCCGGGAAGAGGAGATCGCGGAGGGGCTAGATGGGCAAGCGGGGCGCGCGTCGACGTACGGGTAGGAACGCGCGGTCCGCTCCCCCGCCGGGCCGGATGGAGTCCGGCTCGGCGGCTGGCGTTTCTCCTACTGCGGCTGGCGCTTCTCCTACTGCGGCTGGCGCTTCTCCTGCCACGGCTGGCGCTTCTCCTGCCGCGGCTGCTGCTTCTTCTGCCGCGGCGGTCGTAAAGCGTGCCGCAGAGCTCGCCACCGACCTTGCAGCGGACGCCTCGCGGACCACGAGGGTGGTGTCGGGGACCGGGTGGCCGTGCGGGAGAATCAAGAGGTACGGCGGTCGACTCGGGCGGGTGCCCGGATTCATGGTCTTCGAGTCACCCGGAAATCTGTCTCTCTCAACTCATCAGGCGGACAAGCGTGGCACGGTTCGTCCAGCGGCCGTAGGCTGGCCGCGCGTCGATAGTGTGGACCGGACGGCGGGCGCGATCACAGCGCAGCCGTTTCCTGCCGGACCGCACGCTCGCGGTGCCGACTCCATCCAACCAGGCAGGGATAAAACGGTGCATGAGCATGGCAGGGGCCCCGACGGCGACCCCGGGTGGGACGGTGTTTCACGTGAAACCGAGCCCTACGGCGATGCCGATCGGAGTGTGAGTTTGACGGTGACCTTCAACAACGGGGAGCAGAACGTGCCGCAGCCCCGGAGCAGCCAGGGTCAGGTGTACGGGACGCCCGTACCGACCACGGACGGCGTGACCGTTGATGCGCGCCATCCCGCCCCGGCGCCTCGTACGGCTCCCGCTGTTGCTCCGGTTTCCGGCTCGGCGGTCGTACCGGCTTTGTCGACCGACGTCCCCTCCCCCGCGGCAGTGAGCGCGCCCCCGGCCGAAGAGGGCGCGGCGGACGAGCATGTTTCACGTGAAACGCCGACCGGGGATGAGGACTACCCGCCCCTCGCCATGGAAGCGTTGCGAGCTGTGCAGATCCTCAATCCGAGCGGCGAGATCACCATGCCGCGGCCGGCCCACCCGCGCGTCATCTGCGTCGCCAACCAGAAGGGCGGCGTCGGCAAGACGACCACGACCGTGAACCTGGCCGTGGCGCTGGCGCTTCACGGCAACCGGGTTCTGGTGGTGGACCTCGACCCGCAGGGCAACGCGTCGACCGGGCTGAACGTGCCGCACCATGCCGGCGTGCCCGACGTCTACGACTGCCTCATCGACAATGTGCCGATCGCCGAGGTGGCGCAGCCGGTCGAGGGCATCCCCAACCTCTTCTGCGTCCCGGCGACGATCGACCTCGCCGGCGCCGAGATCGAGCTGGTGTCGGTCGTCGCCCGCGAGTCCCGGCTGGCACGGGCGATCAACGCCCACCCCGAGAAGTTCGACTACGTCTTCATCGACTGCCCGCCGTCGCTCGGCCTCCTGACGGTCAACGCCCTCTGCGCGGCGCAGGAAGTGCTGATCCCGATCCAGTGCGAGTACTACGCGCTGGAGGGTCTGAACCAGCTGATCAACAACATCAACCTGGTCCGGCAGCACCTGAACCCGACGCTCGACGTCTCGACGATCCTGCTGACCATGTATGACCGGCGGACCCGCCTGGCCGACGCGGTCGAGCAGGACGTGCGCAACCACTTCGGCTCCAAGGTGCTCGAGGCGGTGATTCCCCGCAACGTGCGAGTGTCGGAGGCGCCGAGCTACGGCCAGTCCGTGATGACCTACGATCCGGGATCAAGGGGCGCCACCAGCTACTTCGAGGCCGCCCTGGAGATCGCTATGCGTGGGGTCAACGCGGGAGGCACGGCATGAAGAACCGTCCACGGGGTGGCCTCGGCCGCGGCCTGGGGGCCCTGATCCCCACTGCCCCACCGCCGAGCGCCGAGGAGCCGGTGCCCGCGCAATACGTCGCGCCGGCCGCTGGTGATTCCGCTCCCGCTGCCGCGTCCGAACCGGCGCCCGTCGCGCCGACCCCGGCCCCGGCGACGCCGCCCGCTGAGCCGACGGCGGCTGCTCCCGATGACGGGCTGGCGCCGGTGCCCGGTGCGCGCTTCGCCGAGCTGCCGGTCGGGTCGATCGTGCCGAACCCGAAGCAGCCCCGGCACGTCTTCGACGAGGAGGCGCTGGAGGAGCTCAAGACGTCGATCGAGGAGGTCGGTTTCCTCCAGCCGATCGTGGTGCGGGATATCGGCGACGGCTCGTACGAGCTCGTCATGGGCGAACGCCGCTGGCGCGCCGCCCAGGCCGTCGGCAAGGAGTCGATCCCGGCGATCATCCGCGAGACCCGCGACGACGCCATGCTCCGGGACGCCCTTCTCGAGAACATCCACCGCGCCAACCTGAACCCGCTGGAAGAGGCGGCCGCGTACCAGCAGCTGCTCGAGGAGTTCGGCGCCACGCACGAGGAGCTGGCCCGGCGCATCGGCCGGAGCCGGCCGCAGATATCCAACACGATCCGCCTCATGAACCTCCCGGCGCCGGTCCAGCGTCGCGTCGCGGCGGGCATCCTGTCGGCCGGTCACGCCCGGGCGCTGCTCGGCCTGGACGACTCCGAGGCCCAGGAACGGCTGGCGCTGCGGATCGTGGCCGAGGGCCTCTCGGTGCGCGCGACGGAGGAGCTGGTGCAGCTCGCCGTGGCGGACGGGCCCGCGAAGAAGTCGGCCCCGGCGCGGCGGGCCAAGGTCCACGCCCCCGCTCTCAACGACTTGGCGGAGCGGCTGTCGGACCGCTTCGACACCCGGGTCAAGGTCGACATCGGCCGGAACAAGGGCAAGATCACGATCGAGTTCGCCACGGTCGACGACCTCGAGCGCATCGTGGGGATGATCGGCGTGGAAGAAGAAGGCGCGAACACGGGCGACTGAGGCCGGCCTGGCGGGCGGGCATTTGTGGCGGCGGCTGCTCCCCCACAGAACGAAGACAAGCAAGGCACGTGATCTGGCGGGTCGCGTGCCTTCTTCATGCGCCGGTCCCCCTCGCTCGGCCGGTCTCGGGAGTCGCCGCCGGGGCTCACGATGGTGGCTTCGGCGGCTCGATGCCGGCGCCCCGGTCACTTTAGACGCGTCTTCGGCCGCATCGCCGGTTCTGTCAGAACGATTCTCCTGGGATTTCGCCGTGATCGAGATCCAGGGCGCCGGCCATTCCGGACGCCCGAAAAGCCCGATCCAGCCCCTCGAACATGAGACCTGATCATCTAGATCAGTTTCTGTCTGTTGTTGACACGTGAAGCCTGATTCGGCGCCGAGGCTGTGCAGGGCATTGCGCCCGGCGATGCTGCGGCGGGAGGACTGGACGTTGTCAGTCATGACGCGGTCCGTGCGGTGGATGCCGTGTGCGGCGCGCTGCCACGGCCGTGGACGCGCCCGGCGCCGTCGTCGCGTAGTCGGCCGATTTTCCTGACGTCAACGTGGATGAGGTCTTCCGAGGCGGTCGCGTTTGTCGGGGCGGATCAGGGTGCCGATCTTCGCCGGAAGTCCTCTCGTGTTCCAAGCCAACACGCCGGTGCCAACGATCCTCACAATCACGCGTGGTGGCCCGTTTCACGTGAAACCGCTTAGTGGCCGGCACAACGGATCATGTCTTGGGCCACGCCTCCGTTTCACGTGAACGGAGGGCGGGGCGGCTTGGACGTCGAGACGAACTCGGTTCTGTCAGAACGATTCTCCTGAGGTTTGGGAAGCTCTGGATCTTCGGGTCGGAGCCGTTTCCGGGGCGTGCGAGGGTCGTCGCATTCGACGATGTGGAGCAACTAACGTCAACGGTCGGATCGATGGCGTCCGAGGCGAGGTCGATGGCCTGACGCGCGGTCAATCGTCAGCGCGCGACAGGAAGTGCGGGCCGCGCGCACGGCTAGGTGTTGCGGGGACATCTAAGGCGGGGAGTATCCACAAGCTGTGTGTTGTGGTTGGGGACAGTTACCGACGTAGTCGGTTTCACGTGAAACGGAGACGGCGGCGGGTGGGTTTCCACGGCGGTATCCACAGGGCTAACCGGCCTGCGACGTCGTGTTTCACGTGAAACGGTGGGGGCTGTGGATAACTTCTGTGGATAACTTTGGCGGGATGGGGATGAGCCCGCCGACGGTGATCGACTTCAACGTCGGCCGGGGTGAGCAGGGCGTGACGGGCGGGCGGCGTCCAAGCCGGAACAATGCCGATCGTCGTTGGGCCGGCCGGGCGGAAATTGACCCGGGACATGGTCTTCGTCCTGCACTAGGGTCAGCCTCGTGCCCGACGATGCCCCCTCGCTGCCGGACTTCACCCGGTGGCCGTCCTTTCCCTTCGAAGGTGACCTCCGGGTCAAGCCGCTGAAAGAGCCCGTCGCCGTCGAGCCGGCCCGGAGCGGCGAGGACGCCGCCGACTGCGTGGCCTGCAGCACGCCGGACGACGCGTACATCTGGGTCAGTGAACGATGGCGCGTCCGGGGCATGGACCGGCCCACCGGACTGCCGGCCGTGCTGATTCTCGAGTGCCGGTCGCACCTCGATCTCGGCGATCTGCCCAACCTGCTCGCCGCGGAACTCGGCGTCATGACGGTCCGGCTCGAGCGGGCGATCCGCTCCCTCGACGGGGTGGCCCGGGTTCACGTGAATCGGTGGGGTGACGGCTCCGCGCATCTGCACATGTGGTTCCTGGCGCGCCCGCACGGGATGCTCCAACTCCGCGGCACCTTCCTGGCGCTCTGGGACGACATTTTGCCGGTCATCCCCGAGCACCAGTGGCGCGAGAACCTGGCACTCGTCGCCGCGTGGCTGGCCGAGTTCGGCGGCCAGGCGATCGCCGAGCCGGCGCACATCCAATGGGAGTCGCCGGCCACCTTCACCGATCAGCCGCCGTGGGCGACCGCCGAGACGAACAAGAGCCCGGACGACACCGTCGCCCCGGTCACCTACGGATCGGCCATCGACAACTTGGCCGAGACGTCGCCCGAGCCGCCGGTCACCATTCCGCAGCAGCCGGAAGCCCGGAGCCGGGAGCCGGGCCAGACCCCGGCCACCTGACCCGACGAAACAAAGAGGGCGGGCCGCACAAGCAGCCCGCCCTCACGCAACAAACCAGAACTACGAAGCCCCGCGATCAATCGCCCGCGACACCAGCCCGGCCAGCATCGCCCCGAAATCCAGGCCCGCCGCCTCGGCCGCCAGCGGCACCAGCGACGTCTCGGTCATCCCCGGCGACACGCTGACCTCCAGCACGTACGCCTCGCCGCGCTCGTCGACGATCAGGTCGACCCGCGACAGATCCCGAAGCCCCAGCGCCTTGTGCGCCGCGAGCGCCGTGGCAGCCACCGACGACGCCACCGCGGGCGACAACCGGGCGGGAGTGTGCCACGTGGTGAGCCCGGCCGTGTACCGGGCGGCGTAGTCGTACACCCCGTTCCTCGGCACGATCTCCACGGCCGGCAGCGCGAACGGCCCCTCCCCCAGGTCCACCACGGTCACCGCGACGTCCATGCCGGTGACGTATTTCTCGACCAGCGCGGTCGAGTCGTAGGCGAAGCAGCCGACCATCGCCGCGGACAGCGCCGGCGACTCGCGTACGGCGGAGGCGCCCAGACCCGAACCGCCCTGCGCGGGCTTCACCATCAGCGGCAGCCCGAGCCGCTCCTCGATGCGGTCGAGCACGGCGACCGCCCCGAGCTCCGAGAAGCGGTCGTGGGGCAGGGCCACCCAGTCCGGCGTACGGATGCCTTGCTCGCGCAGCACCGACTTGGCCGACGGCTTGTCCCACGCGAGGCGGGACGCGGTCGCGGAACAGCCGACGTACGGGATCCCGCACAGGTCGAGCACCCCCCGCAGCGACCCGTCCTCACCGGTGGCGCCGTGGAGGGCGATCACCACGGCGTCCGGCGGGTCCTCGCGCAGAGTGGGCAGCAGCGACACGTCGGCGTCACGCAACTCGGCGGACAAGCCGGCGGCCCGCAGAGTGTCGAGGATCCGGCGTCCCGACTTGAGCGAGACATCCCGCTCGTACGAGAGGCCGCCGGCCAGGACGAGAACGTGCGCATCGGAAGGCGTACCCATGGGATTGATCATGCCAAGTCGGGACCAGGAGTGTCCGCGGCGGCCCGGCCCCGGCGGCGGTGGGGGGTCGTCGGGCCGAAGACCGCGCGCATGGCGAGCTCCTGCTCCATGACGCCGGACAGGCGGCGGATGCCTTCCCGGATGCGCTCGGGCGACGGGAACGAGTAGTTGAGCCGCATGTGGCCCGTGCCCGTGCCGTCGGCGTAGAACCCGGTGCCCGGCACGTACGCCACCCGCGCCGCGATGGCCCGCGGCATCATCGCCTTGGCGTCGAGGCCCTCGGGGAGGGTCGCCCACACGAAGAGCCCGCCGTTCGGACGGGTCCACGTGGTGCCCGGCGGCATGAGATCCTCCAGCGCGTCGAGCATGGCGTCGCGGCGCTCGCGATAGATCTCGCGGTACGACTTGATCTGCTCGCGCCACGGCATGGTCGACAGATACTGCGTCACGGCGTGCTGGGCGAACGCGCTCGGGCAGAGAATGTTGGCTTCGGAGGCCATGACGAGCTTCTCGCGTACGGCATGGGGGGCCAGGATCCATCCGACCCGCAGCCCCGGTGCGAACGTCTTGGAGAACGTGCTCAGGTACAACACACCGTCCCGTCGCCGGGCCCGCAGCGGGCGTGGCGCATCGCCCTCGAAGCTGAGCGTGCCGTAGGGGTCGTCCTCCACCACCAGCAGCCCGTGCCGCTCGCAGATGTCGAGGACGATCTCCCGGCGCTCCTCGGACAGCGTGACGCCGGCCGGGTTCTGGAAGGTGGGGATCGTGTAGAGATATTTGGCCCGTCCACCTGCCTCCCTGATCGCTGCCTCGAGTGCCTCGGGGATCAGTCCGTCGGCGTCCATGGCCACGTGCCGCACCTGAGCCTGGGCGGCCTGGAACACGCCGAGTGCGCCGACGTAGGTCGGCCCCTCGGCGAGCACCACGTCACCCGGGTCCAGGAACAGCCGGGCCACCAGATCGAGCGCCTGCTGCCCGCCGACGGTCACGACCACGTCGTCCGGGGACGCCTTGATGCCGGAGAGCTCCATGACCTCGCAGATGCGCTCGCGGAGCTCGATCGTGCCCTGCCCGATGCCGTACTGCAGGGTCGTCGCCCCCGACTCGGCCGCGAGCCTGCCCATCATCTCGCCGACCGCGTCGAGCGGCAGCGCGGCGATGTAGGGCGACCCACCGGCCAGCGACACCACCTCCGGCCGGCTGGCGACGGCGAAGAGAGCGCGGATCTCGGAGGTCGTCATCCCCCGGACCCGGCGCGCGTAGCGATCGGTGTAATCATCTTGGGTGGTTCCGGACATGCGGCTTCACCTCGGCAAACATGGAAGGGACACCATCTCCGACCCAGGGTAGACGTCAGACTTATGCAATCGGGCGGGTTGTTCACCGAGCGGGACACCCATCCAACCGCCCCGCCCACCACCCGAACAGGTTTGAAGGCAACGCCCCCCGCCAGAGTGCCAATCCCGTGCCCGTGGCCCTCGAAGCGCGTAGGATTCCCCTTCGGCACATTTCGACAGCTCACCGAGATCCTGGGGACCCGCGATGTCGCGACGCCTGGTCAATCTGACCCTCGACACCCTCGAGGACCTCCCCCGGCCGTGCCGGGGCTGCGTCTACTGGGAGCTGGATCCGGTGTCCGCCGAGCGCGCCTGCGCCAGCGGCGACCCCGGCCTCGAGAAGGAGGCGTGGGTTTCCCAGACGCTGCTCGAGTGGGGCTCGTGCGGCAAGCTGGCCTACGTCGACGGCATGCCGGCCGGGTTTGTGATGTTCGCCCCGCCCGCGTACGTGCCGAGGTCGATGGCCTTCCCCACCTCCCCCGTCAGCGCCGACGCCGCGCTGCTGATGATCGCCCATGTCGTCCCGGCCTTCGCCGGCGGGGGCATCGGCCGCATGCTCGTCCAGGGCGTCGCCCGCGATCTCACCAAGCGCGGCATCAAGGCGATCGAGGCCTTCGGCGACCAGAAGTTCGGCGAGGCGAGCGAGGGCGAGGAGGGCTGCGTCGCCCCGGTCGACTTCTTCCTGTCGGTCGGCTTCAAGACGGTCCGGCCGCATCCGCGCTACCCCCGGCTGCGGCTCGAGCTGCGCACGGCGCTGTCCTGGAAGTCGGACGTCGAGTACGCGCTGGAGAAGCTGCTCGGCTCGATGAGCCCGGAGACGCTGCTGCGCCCGGTCCGGCCGGCCCCGGCGACCACGTCGACGCCGAGCTGAGCGGCGGGGGCCCCGTGGTGACTTCGGCAACTCGGGGTGGCCATCGGCCGCCGGAGGGCTAGCCTTGGAGATGGCGCCGCGCTGTGGCTGCCCCGGACGAGTTGCGTGTCGTACCCGGCCTGACAAGACGACCGCCCCGCTGAGGGAGGCGTCTGTCATGGCATGGCTCGTTCTCATCGTTTCCGGGATGCTCGAGACCGTCTGGGCGATCGCGCTCGACCGGAGCTCGGGGTTCTCCCGCCCGCTCCCCACCGCCGTCTTCGGCGTCGCCCTGGTGCTCAGCATGGCCGGCCTCGGTTACGCGATGCGCAGCATCCCCGTGGGCACCGGCTACGCCGTCTGGGTCGGCATCGGCGCGGTCGGCACGGCACTGGTCGGCATGCTGGCCCTCGGCGAGTCCGCCAGCCTGCCGCGCGTCCTGTGCCTGTTGCTCGTAGTGAGTGGCGTCGTGGGCCTCAAGTTCTTCCACTGACGCCGAGGCCCCTGTCCATTCGCGCCGCATCGCGCTGACGGTTGGTGCGGCACCTCCCGTCGCGCCGGGCCGCTGGGACGCGCCGACCTCATCACGCGCGTGGCGCTCAGTGCGCCGACTCCGTGCGCGCGGCGACACGGAAACGGCCGGCCATGACTCGCATGGCCGGCCGCGGTGGGCGTACGGGATCAGCTGTTGCGCGAGGCCAGTGCGAGCCGCAGCTGGCGGACGTCGATCGAGCCGGTCGGGACGTCGGCCTCGACGGGGTAGTACATGCGCTGGACCGCGGCGAGCACGGCCTCGACGATCTGCTCGCGGAACGCCGGGTCGATCAGGCGCTCGCGGTCCGTCGGCGAGGTCAGATAGCCGAGGTCGACCCGGACGGCCGGCATCCGGGTGAGGCGGAGCAGCTCCCACGTCTTGGCGTGAATGCGGCAGTCCTGCATGCCGGTGCGGACGACGACCTCGCGTTGCACGAGGTTGGCCAGGCGCTCCCCCACCGTGGAGGTGGCGCCGTTGCCGGTGCCGTAGTGATAGGTCGCCACGCCCTCGGCGGCCGCGTGGTCGTTGCCGTCGAGGTGCAGCGAGATGAGCAGGTCGGCGCCGAGACTGTTGGCGAGGGCTGCCCGCTCCTGGCCGGTCATGGGCTGGGCGGGCGCCGGGCCGCGGGTCAGGTGGACGCGCATGCCCGCGGCGGCGAGACGGCCCTCGAGCCGGGTGGCGATGTCGAAGACCAGGTCGGCCTCGGTCCAGCGGAGCTGCCCGTCCGGCACGACGACACCCAGGTCCTCCGCGCCGCCGTGGCCGGGATCGATGACGATCGTCTTGCCGACCAGGCTGGAGCCGGACTGGCGGAACGCCTCGGCCTCACGCAGCCAGTTCGGACGGCCGCCGACGACCTTGCGGCCGAGCCGGCGCAGCGCCTTGAGGGTCTGCGGGCCGCACGAGCCGTCGGGGGTGAGGCCGACCTCGCGCTGGAACTGGGCGACGGCCCGGGCGGTGCGGGGCCCGTAGATCCCGTCGGCCCGGCCGGTGTCGAAGCCCATCTCGAGCAGGCGCTCCTGGAGGGCACGCACGTCCTCACCGACCAGGAACGTGGGCACCGAGTGGAACAGCGTGCGCGCGCCGAGCTTCCACCGGGCACCGTCGAGGGTGGCCCAGGTCTCGGTGCCGACGATGCCGTCCACGCCGAGACCGCGGCTCTGCTGGAAGGCGCGCACGGCGGTTTCCGTGGCGTCGTCGAACTCGGGGCCCCCGGTCTCCAGCAACTCCAGAGTCACCAGGATCGACCGGATCTCCTCGACGGCCGGACCGGTGTCTCCACGTCGGATCGAGCGCACGTGCGGCTCCCTAACAACTCGGGGGGATGGCAGGAGGGCAACTTCCGGAGCCTACTCCGTGGTACCCGGCACGGCCCGGCATCGATGCCCGCTCCGTGCGTCGAATCACGATCGAGTAACGCGAGGGCACAGTGCCCTCACGGAGCGAAGTGAAAGGCGTCGCTCAAGACGGTATGCCGGGCGGGCGAGCTTCCGGCAGCGGTCGTACGGCCCATGATCACGTCGCCCGAAGAGCTGCCGCCGGGCCGCCGCGTGCGGAAGAAGACGCGCAGACCGACGCCGTACGGAAAAAGCAACGCCCCGCACCCGAACCGGATGCGAGGCGTCACGCGGAACTGGAGTCAGAGCGCCGACTCGATGAAGTTGACCAGCGCGCCCTTGGGCTTCGCCCCGGCGACCGAGTTGACCGGCTCGCCGCCCTTGAAGAGGGTCAGCGTCGGAACCGACATCACGCGGTAGGCGCGGGCCGTCTCCGGGTTCTCGTCGATGTTGAGCTTCACAATCTTGACCTTGTCGCCCATCTCGGCGGCGATCTCCTGCAGGAGCGGGTCGACCTTCTTGCATGGCGCGCACCATTCGGCCCAGAAGTCGACAAGGACGACCTTGTCGGACTGCAGCACGTCACTCGTGAACGTGGCGTCGGTGACGGCCTGATTTGCTCCCACTGGAACCTCCTGGTTACTGCTCTGCCTGGTGTTTCCGAAGCCTGATGGGGTGTGGTTACCCGGCCGCTCGCGGGCGACCGGGTGACGCTACTTACAGCTCGATGAACGAGGCGATGAACCGCTCGGCGTCCAGCGCGGCGGCACAGCCGGTGCCGGAGGCCGTGATCGCCTGACGGTAGGTGTGGTCCACCAGGTCGCCGGCGGCGAATACGCCGGGGATGTTGGTGCGGGTGCTCGGGGCGTCGACCTTGACGTAGCCCTCGTCGTCGAGCTCGACCTGACCCTTGAACAGCTCGCTGCGCGGGTCGTGGCCGATCGCGACGAAGACGCCGGTGACGTCGAGGACCTTGGTCTCGCCGGTCTCGACGTTCCTGAGGCGGGCGCCGACGACCTTGCCGTCGTCGCCGAGGATCTCGTCGACCGTGGAGTTCCACTCGACCTTGATCTTCGGGTTGTTGAGCGCGCGGAGCTGCATGACCTTGCTCGCCCGGAACGAGTCGCGGCGGTGCACGATCGTCACCGTCTCGGCGAAGCGGGTCAGGAAGGTGGCCTCCTCCATCGCGGAGTCGCCGCCGCCCACCACGATGATGTTGTGGTTGCGGAAGAAGAAGCCGTCACAGGTCGCACAGGACGAGACACCGTGGCCGAGCAGCTCCTGCTCGCCGGGCACGCCCAGCGGCCGCCACGCGGAGCCCGTGGAGAGGATGACCGCGCGGGCGAAGTATTCCTTCTCACCGACCCAGACCGTCTTGAGGCCCTCGGTGCCGGCGGCGGTCGGCTTGTCGGTCAGCTCGACGCGCGTCACGTCGTCGGTGATGAACTCGGCGCCGAACTTCTCGGCCTGCTTGCGCATGTTGTCCATGAGCTCGGGGCCCATGATCCCGTCGGGGTGACCCGGGAAGTTCTCCACCTCGGTGGTGGTCATCAGCGCGCCACCGGACTGCACACCCTCGATGACCAGCGGCTTCAGGTTGGCCCGGGCCGCGTAGAGCGCCGCGGTGTAACCGGACGGCCCCGAGCCGATGATGATCAGGTTGCGGACCTCGTCCACTGCCGACTCCTCAGTCTGGTCTCGCCGACTTCCGGCGACATCGCACGCTAGAACGTCATGGTAGGCAAGCAATGTTCCCCCGCGACGCGGCATGTGGGACGCGGCATAGTGGGCCGCCTCACGGCGCGCGGGTATCCGGTCAGCCTACCCGGACGGATGCGAGCTTGCCGGAGCCGGAGCCGGGCGATCCGCACTCCGGTCCGACGGCCCAGGCCCAGCTCCCGTTGGCCGCGGTGAAGTGCACGATCACGGCCGGCGCCCCGGCATAGCGCGCGAAGTCGGCCGTCTGCGCGCTGATCGGCCCGCCGCCGTTCTCTTGCGCAATGACCTCCAGACACGCCAGCAGGGCATCCCGCACCCGCAACCGATCGAGGGCCTCCGTCGCCCCGGCGTCCGGCAGCGCCTTCGACGAGCGCACCGACTCCTCCCCCGGCGCCGCCATGATCTGCGGCGAGGAGCCGGAACTCGCCAGGGTCTGCGGGAGAGAGCCGGTGGCGGCCAGGGTCTGCTCCGAGTAGTCGACGCCGGACTCCACCATCTGCGGAATCGCCGCCGACAGCCCCTCGGCCGCGCCGGCGACCGGGGCCTCGCCCGAGTCGTCCGCGGCGCCGGACGTCGTGAACCGGTCGACGCCGACTCCCAGGAACGCGATCACCGCGGCGGCCACTCCGATCGGCGCGGCCCACCGCAACCGCCGGGCCCGCTTCCGGGCCGTCGTGGGTCGCTCTTCCCCATCCGGTACGGCCACCAGGTGCCGCTCCGGCGCAGCCCCCGTCCCGGCGTCGCCCGGCGCAGCCCCCGCTCCGCCCGGATCCGCCCCGGCGCCGACCGAGTCAGCAGAAGCCGAGCCGGGAAGCGAGTCGCCGGAGGAAGAAAGAGCCGCGTCCAGCCGCGCCACCACGTCCTCGGGCATCGGCGCGGGCTCGGCGCCCCACGACCGCAGTGACATCGTGACGCCGGCCGTGGCGGCGGTCAGCTGTGCGTACGCCTCCTGCCAGGCTGGATCGGCAGCCACCAGGCGCTCGACGACGGCCTCCTCGGGCGTGCCGTCCAGCGCGCCGCCGACATAGTCGGCCAGCCGGTCGAAGTCGACCTCGCTGAACTCTGCCCCGGTCACGACCGATCCTCTCTGCCGTCCGGACCTGTCCCGGGCCCGGCCGTCCGCGACGTCACCGACGCGGCGGACCTCGGTGAGACGCTCCGGCGGTCGCCCCGGTTCCCATCGTGACGTGTATCTCCAACGATGTCCGACCCGGTCTTCAAGTGCTGGAGCGCGAGCGCCATCCGTGCCCGGCCCCGCGCGCAGCGGCTCTTGATCGTGCCCTCGGCGACTCCGAGGATCTCCGCCGCCTCCGCGACCGCGTACCCCTGGACGTCGACGAGCACGAGGGCCGCCCGCTGCTCGGCGGGCAGCTCGGCCAGCGCCGCCCGGACGACGAGCGCGGTGTCATGATCATGCGCGGGCGCGACCGGCTCGGGGCCCGTCCCCACTCCGCCGTCGTCGGTGGACCGGCCGTCCGGCAGCGGAACCGTCGGATGGGCCTGCCGCCGGCGGATGCGGTCGAGGCACGAGTTGACCACGATCCGGTGCAGCCAGGTGGTGACCGCCGAGTCGCCGCGGAATCGAGCGGCGGCCCGATGGGCGGACAACAGCGCGTCCTGCACCGCGTCGGCCGCCTCCTCGCGGTCGCCGATCGTCCGCAGGGCCACCGCCCACAGCCGGTCGCGATGCCGCCGGACCAGCTCGGCGAAGGCCACCGGATCGCCCTCGACATGGGCCCGCAGCAGCTCGGCGTCGCTCGGGCCGGAATGCTCCGTGCCGCTGTGCTCGCTACGGGTGGACACGTCAGCAATCTAGCCGACGACGGCACCTTGAGTAGTGGTGCCCATGCGCGTCTGCAACGTATGCGATTACAGAGAGGATTTAAAGCCTCACTCCGAGAGACATCGAGCTACGGACCGTTCGTCGTCGCCAGCAATGTCGCGGACGGAACGACCTATCGTCTGGAGATCGACTGGACCGGTGGCTACGGCACCTCGGTTCGAGGCCGGCATGTACGCCTGATATCAACGCCCGTGCTAGGCGCCCTCGGAGGCTGCCGGCACGGGTCGGCCGGATCGCCTCACGCGGGGCGGTCCGGCCGGCGGTGGTCAGTCGGTGCCGTAGACGGCGATGTTCTCGACGCTCACGCGGTAGCGACCGTCGTCGTCGGCCGGCAGCTTGGTCAGCCAGACCAGGATGTACTGGTAGGTCTGGTCCGGCTCGAACCCGGTGAAGATCTCGTTCGTCCCGTTGGTCGGCTCGGTGTCTTCGTCGGTGAGCTTCTTGTACGTGTCGACGATCTTCTTGTCGCCGTCCCAGTTGTCGCCCGGATCGTTGGTGCCGATCCGCACGTCCATGGTGACGCCCGGCACCGAGGTCTGCACGCGGACATCGGTGACGTGCTTCGGCGCCTTGAGGTTGATCAGGACGCCCATGCCCGGCTTCTGGTTGCCGAAGTTGGCCTGGTTGAAGCCCTGGGTCTTCCACACGGTGTCGGAGTCGTCGTCGATCGTGTATTTCGCGTCGCCGGTGTTGGCCCGGTCGCTCTTCGGGGGATCGACGATGCGCACCATGTCGGCGGTGAGCTTGAACGCCTTTGGCGCCGCCTCGGCCGCTCCCGTGGCGGGGTCGGTCTGGCCGGTGCCCTCGCCGCCCGTCGACGTGCCGGCCTGGGTGGTCTGGCTCGGGTCGTCGCCGCCGGAGTTGCTGATGGCGCGGATGCCGAAGACCAGGCCGATCACGGCGATGACCGCGAGGGCGGCCACGCCGAGGAAGATCTTGCGGGTGCTGCGGACCGGCTCGGCCGAGGTGCCCTGGGTGAAGCGCAGCGGGCCGACCTCTTCGAACTCCTCCTCGGCCTCGGTCAGCCGGGACAGCTCGGTGGCGAGCGCCTCGGACTCGGGGGCCGCGACCCGCTTGTCGAGCAGGTCCATGGTGAGGTCGTCGAGGTAGGCCGGGATGCCCGCGCGGGCCTGCCGCGGCGGGACCAGCTCGCCGTTGCCGTCGCGGACGGCGTCGGGCAGGGCGGGCCGGGAGCCGAGCTCGGCGTGCGGCCAGGTGCCGGTCAGCGCGTAGTAGAGAATGCCGCCGACCGAGCGGATGTCGGACTCGGTGCTGTCGGCGGAGTCGGCCCGGGCGTCGGCCAGCACCACGCGGCCGTCGTCGCCGATGAGCGTCGTGCCGGGGTGCACGTTGCCGTGGACCATGCCGGTGGCGTGGACGGCGGTGAGCGCGTCGGCCAGGGCGTGGGCGATCGTGACGGCCCGGCCCGGCTCGAGCGGGCCCTCCCGGGAGATCACCTCGCGCAGCGCCTCGCCGTCGACCCACTCGCGCACGACGTAGGACCGCTGGCCCTCGTCGATGGCGTCGTAGACCCCGACGAGACTGGGGTGGATCACGCGGCTCGCGTCGACCGCCGCCTGCAGCATCTCGGTCGCGGACTCGCCGCCCGGATAGCGCAGCACGACCGCGACGGGCCGCCGGAGGATGACGTCGATGCCCCGCCAGACCTGCCGACCGGCACTGTCGTTGTTGACGTGCTCCTCGAGCCTGTACCGCTCGGCCAGGATCTCACCGACGGTGGGTGCACCGAAGGTCATGACCGGCCCGGCCTCGTCGGCCGCGGTCTCGTGGCCTTCGCCGACCTGGGTCACCCGTCCTCCCTCGGTGAGTCCGCACTGTCGTCCCCGACCATACCCGTCCGGGCGCCGAACCCCCACGGTCATCCCCGGGCGCGGCCCTCGGGCGAGGCGTGCTGCCTGGGCCGACCGGTCCGATCGGTGCGGGAGAATCAGCTGTTCAGCGGGTGTGCGGCCGGATGTCCACAAGGATCAGCGAAAAGATCAGCGGCCGAGCTTGCGCCGCACCGTGCCGACGACCTGGCTGACCTCGTGAACTCTCAGCAGCGTAGCGGACACCAGGTAGGTCAGCACGATCACGGCACCGCCGGCGACGAGCTGAACCAGGGCGGCGATCCGGTCGGGCGTGTCGCCGCCGGGGAGCAGCTTGACAACCAGCACGCCGGCCACGGCGGCGATCGCGGCGGCCACCAGGACTTTCAGCAGGGCCTTGCCAACCGTACCGAGATTGAGCCGGCCGATCCGCCGCCGCAGCACGGTGAGCGAGATGATCGCGGAGAGGAGATAGGAGATGGCGTTGGCGGCGGTCATGCCCGCCGCGGCGAGCGTCGACGACAGGACCTCGGCCAGGACGATGTAGCCGAGGATGCGTACGGCCACGACCGGCAGGTTGATCAGCGCCACCGTCTTGTTGCCCTGCAGGGAATAGAAGGTGTACGTGCACAGGTAGCTCACCGACAGCGGGATCACCACGAGCGCCGCCGTCGCCAGGACGTCACCGGTGGCCCACGCCGCTTCGTACGTGTAATTGCCGCCCTGGAAGAGCGTCACCGCGATGGGCTTGCCGAGCACGTAGAAGGCGACCGTGACCGGGGCGAGCGCCGTGGTGACCAGCCGGATGCCGCGGCTCAGATCGGCGCTCACGTCGGCGTACCGGCCGTCGGCCGCGGCGGCGCTCATCTTGGGCAGCAGCGCGGTCATCACCGAGACGCCGATGATGCCGTGGGCCATCATGGTCAGCAGGTAGACGTTGTTGAACGCCAGGACGCTCGCCGTGTCGCCCTCCGCCACGCCGCTGAGCACGCGCACCACGAGGAAGACGGCGATCTGGTTGGCGACGACGTAGCAGAGCATCCAGCCGGCGAGCTTGCCGATCTCGCTGAGACCCAGCTCGCGCGGCGACCAGCGCCACTTCCAGGAGAAGCCGACCTTGCGCAGCGCCGGGAGCAGACCGGCCGTCTGCGCCACGATGCCCAGCAGGGTGCCGCCACCGATGACCAGGATCTGACCGGAGGTCATCGTCGCCGGGCTGAGCCCGTCGGTGTTGAAGGCCACCAGGAAGATGCCGCAGGCCGCGATGATGACCAGGCTGTTGAGGATCGGCGCCCACATCGGCGCGGCGAAGTGGCCGCGCACGTTGAGCACCGCCGCGATCAGCGCGGAGAGGCCGGTGAAGAAGATGATCGGCAGGATCAGGTACGCCAGGGACGTCACCAGGTCGCGATAATCGCCGCTGGAGTCGCTGCTGGACTGGATCGCGGTGATCACCGGTGCGGCCACGGTGACCAGGACCGTCGCGATGCCGAGCGACACGACCGCGAAGGTCAGCAGCCGCTGGGTGAAGAGCTCGCCACCGTCCGGATCCTCCTTGCGCCGGCGCACCAGCAGCGGGATCAGGACGCTGGACAGGATGCCGCCGAGCAGCAGCTCGTAGATCTGCCCGGGGAGGAACTGCGCCGCCGTGTACGCGTTGCCGACCGCCGAGCCCAGCGCCATGCCGATCAGGGCGTTGCGCACGAAGCCGATGATCCGGCTCACGAAGCTGCCGATCGCCATGATCAGGCTGTTGCCGGCGGTGGACCGCTCCTCCGAAGCCGGAGTCTCGGGAGCGGCGTCCGGAACAGCCTCGGGCGCGAACTCGTCGTGGACCGCCGGCCCGCCGTAGACCGCGCCTTCCGACCGGTTGGCCGTGCGGCTGCCGTAGACCGTGCCGCCGCCCGACGACTCGATCGGTGTGGGCGGGATCACTTCTGGGGGCAACGCCTGGTCGCCGGCGGCCGTCGGGATCGTGCCGGTGCTGTCGACGGGCACGTGGAACGCCCCGCCCACCTCCTCCGGCTCACCGTCAGGCGTGGCGTGCGCGCTGCGGTACAGGCCGCCGCTCACCGAGACCTCCCCAGGGGTACGAACACAGACGCCACCCTACGGGGAAGGTGCTCAGACGTGACGGCGGAGCAGCGTGCCCGGCACGGCCCCCGCCAGTGTCTCGACCATCCAGCACGCCTCGATCGGCACGAGGGGCTCGCTCAGCGCGTCGAGCACGGTCGGGTGGTCGCAGCCGGCCTCGGTCAGGATCCGGACGAGCGCATCGACGGTGCGCAGATCCCCACTGACCGTGATCTGCCGGGCCAGCGGGCGCACCTGCTCGTACCCCTCCTCCTCGGGCACCCGGCCGAGGCGGCGGGCGGCCAGGCGTACCAGCTCGGTCAGCTGCTCCCGCGGGAAGCGGGAGTTGCCGCGGACCTGGCGCTCCACCGGGGCCGGGCTGCTGTAGGCCGCGATCGCGGCCTCGTCGAGGACTAGCGGCGACGGCTCCGGCGGGCGGGGCCACCACTCGTCGGCCGCGAAGAGCGGCAGCGGCGCCTGCTCCGGACCGCTCGGCTCGACGGGCGGCACCTCGCGGCGCAGCGACCGGTAGGCGGCCTCGCGCACCGCCGCGACCGTGTCCACGTCGTCGTCCGGCGTGACCGGCGCGAACGGGGCCAGCAGCGCCACCACCAACCCGGGATGCGGCAGGGTCGGGTCCTCGAGCGCGATCACGCGGGCACACACCTCGAGCTCGTCCCAGCGCAGCGCGGCCGGTCGCGGGCCGCCCGCGTCGGCCCAGCCGAGCTGCATCGGCTCGCTGGTCGCGGGGCCGCGCAGACCCAGCGTCTGCTCGCCGGTGACCAGGTCGAGATCGAGCACCAGGCCGTAGCCGCCGGTCACCGGGAAGGACACGCGCAGGCCGGTCGGCTCGGGGTCGGGGATCGCGCCACCCTCCGCCCGCAGGAAGGACCAGAAACCGGGATCCTCGCTGAGGCGGAGTAGCGCCTCGGGTACGGGCACGCTCCCATCCTGCCCGCTGCGCCCGGATGCCGCCACGACCGATACCCTGGTAACCCCATGTCTGAGTTGAGTTCGGCCCAGCGCACCGCCGTCCAGGAGCTGCTGCGGGTCTCCCCGGTAGCCGACGAGCTGGGGCGCCGTTTCGGCGCCGCCGGCCATGAGTTGCACCTGGTGGGCGGCTCGGTGCGCGACGCCCTGCTCGGCAACCTCGGCGACGACCTGGACTTCTGCACCGACGCCCGGCCCGAGCAGACGCTCGCCCTGGTCAAGGGCTGGGCCGACGCGATCTGGGAGACCGGGCGCGAGTTCGGCACGATCGGCGTGCAGAAGGACGGGCTGCGGCTCGAGATCACCACCTTCCGCGCCGAGGCCTACGACGGCGTCAGCCGCAACCCGGTCGTGGAGTACGGCGACAATCTCCTCGACGACCTGCGCCGGCGCGACTTCACGATCAACGCGATGGCGGTCAGCCTGCCGGGGCACGAGTTCACCGACCCGTACGGGGGCGTGGCCGACCTGGCGGCGCAGCTGATCCGCACGCCGTCGCGCCCGGAGGAGTCCTTCGGTGATGATCCACTTCGGATGCTGCGGGCGGCCCGGTTCGTCGCCAAGCTGAAGTTCACTGTGGATCCGGCCACACTCGCGGCGATGACCGCGATGGCGGCCGACCTCGACCGGATCACGGTCGAGCGGATCCGCGACGAGTTCACCAAACTGCTCTGCGGCGCCGACCCCGTGGCCGGCCTGCGCCTGCTCGTCGACACCGGGCTCGCCGACCGCTTCCTGCCCGAGCTCACCGGGCTCAAGCTGGAGATCGACGAGCACGCCCAGCACAAGGACGTCTACGAGCACACGCTGATCGTCGTGCAGAACGCCGTGCGCCTGGAGGCCGGCGCGGGCCCCGACCTCGTCCTGCGCATGGCGGCGCTCATGCACGACGTCGGCAAGCCGGCGACCAAGGCCGTCGGCCGCGACGGCCGGGTCAGCTTCCACCACCACGAGGTCGTCGGCGCCCGGATGACCAAGCAGCGCATGAAGGCGATGCGTTACCCCAAGGACGTGACCACCGAGGTGGTCCAGCTGGTGCATCTCCACCTGCGCTTCTACGGGTACGGCCGGGGCGAGTGGACGGACTCGGCGGTGCGCCGCTACGTGACCGACGCCGGGCCCCTGCTCCCCCGCCTGCACAAGCTGACCCGCTCCGACTGCACGACGCGCAACAAGCGCAAGGCCGCCAACCTCTCGGCGGACTACGACGCGCTGGAGGAGCGGATCGCGCGCATCGAGGCCGAGGAGGACCTCGCCCGGGTCCGCCCCGACCTGGACGGCAACGCGATCATGGAGCTGCTCGGGGTCCCGCCGGGTCCGATCGTGGGTCAGGCGTGGCGGCACCTCAAGGAGTTGCGCCTCGACCGGGGCCCGCTGGACCGGGACGAGGCCGAGGCGGAGCTGCTGCGGTGGGCGCGGGAGCACGGCCACACCGCCTGAGCGCTCGGATGCGTGGCCGCATGTCCTGTCCGCTCGGATGCGTGGCTGCTTTGCTCGCGGGCGTGGCTCCGTTTGGCGCGTTCGTGTCACACCCCCGGCGGAGAATGGCCGGCATGAGAGTGGTGGTGGAGTCGCCGATCGGGCCGCTCGGCGTGGAGCTGGAGGGCGACGTCGTCGTGGGCGTGCGGTTCGGCGTGTCCGGGCCACCTTCGCCGCCGCCCGGTGCTGCGGTCGCCGTCGTCGAGGAGCTCGCCGGCTACTTCGCCGGGACAGTGACGGATTTCACCTCGACGGTCGAGATGCGGGGAGGATCGGCCTTCGAGCGGGCCGTGTGGGGGGAGATCGCGCGGATTCCGTACGGGGAAATGGTCACCTATGGCGCCATCGCGACCGCGCTCGGTGAGCCCGGGGCGGCTCGGGCGGTGGGGGCGGCCTGCAATCAGAACCCGGTGCCGGTGCTCGTGCCGTGTCATCGAGTGGTCGGGGCCGGCGGGAAGATGGTCGGCTTCGGTGGCGGGCTGGAGCGCAAGCGGCGACTGCTCGAGCTGGAGGCGCGGGTGACGCTGGAGCGGCTGTGGACGTGACGATGATCACGTGCGGGCCGACGTCCATGCCGCGGTCTCACGGCGGGCCGGGCGGGCCGGCGGGGCAGGGCGCGGGCCGGGCGGTGGCGGTCGCCGGGCGTGAGGTGTGCGGGCTGGGGGCGTACACGGGAAAGAAGGCCCGGACCAACGGCCCGGACCTTCTTTGTCGAGCTCCGCCTTCAGTCCCGTTCGGGTGGCGGCGGGGTGGTTGGACAGAGGCTCCGCCTTCAGTCCTGTTCGGGTGGCGGCGGGGTGGTTGGACGGGGTGTCAGCGCTCGATCTCGCCCTTGATGAAGGCCTCGACGGACGCCTTGGCGTCGTGGTCGTTGTACTGCACCGGCGGGCTCTTCATGAAGTAGGAGCTCGCGGAGAGGATCGGGCCGCCGATGCCGCGGTCCTTGGCGATCTTCGCGGCGCGCACGGCGTCGATGATGACGCCGGCCGAGTTCGGGGAGTCCCACACCTCGAGCTTGAGCTCGGCGTTCAGCGGGGTGTCGCCGAAGCTGCGGCCCTCGAGCCGGATGTAGGCCCACTTGCGGTCGTCGAGCCACGGCACGTGGTCCGACGGGCCGATGTGCACGTCGCTCTTGACCATCTCGTGCGGGATCTGGCTGGTGACCGACTGGGTCTTCGAGATCTTCTTGGAGACCAGGCGGTTGCGCTCCAGCATGTTCATGAAGTCCATGTTGCCGCCGAAGTTGAGCTGGTAGGTGCGCAGCAGCTCCACGCCGCGGTCCTCGAACAGCTTCGCGAGCGCGCGGTGCACGATCGTCGCGCCGACCTGGCTCTTGATGTCGTCGCCGACGATCGGGAGGCCCGCGTCGGTGAACTTCTGGGCCCAGACCGGGTCGGAGGCGATGAAGACCGGCAGGGCGTTGACGAACGCGCAGCCGGCGTCGATCGCGGCCTGCGCGTAGAACTTGTCGGCCTCCTCGGAGCCCACCGGCAGGTAGGAGACGACGACGTCGACCTCGGCGTCACGCAGGGCCTGCACCACGTCGACGACCTCGGCCGTCGACTCCTCGATGATCTCGCGGTAGTAGGTGCCGAGGCCGTCGAAGGTCGGTCCACGCTGGACGCTGACGCCGGTCGGGGGCACGTCGGTCAGCTTGATCGTGTTGTTCTCGCTGGCGTTGATCGCCTCCGCGAGGTCCATGCCGACCTTCTTGGCGTCCACATCGAACGCCGCGACGAACTGCACGTCGGAGACGTGGTAGTCGCCGAAGGTCACGTGCATGAGACCCGGGACGCGGTCACTGGGGTCGGCGTTGCGGTAGTACTCCACGCCCTGCACGAGGGACGAGGCGCAGTTACCCACACCGACGATGGCGACGCGGACGGAGCCCATCGCGTTTGCCTCCTTGTTCATCACGGCCGGTCCAGGTGCGGAGCCGGTTTCACGGGGGGTGCCTCCGCGGCCGGACCGGCCGGGGAAGTCTTCTTCTCTGTGTCCTCCACCGGGGCGGTGGCGGTCACGGCGGGGGTGGTCCCGGAGCGCTCCCGGGTGATCAGCTCCTCCAGCCAGCGGACCTCGCGGTCGGCCGAGTCGAGGCCGTGGCGCTGCAGCTCGAGCGTGTAGGCGTCCAGCCGGTCGCCGGCCCGGGCGAGCATCTCCCGCAGCCCCTCCCGCCGCTCCTCGATGCGCCGCCGCCGGCCCTCGAGGATGCGCAGCCGGGTGGCGCGGTCGGTGCGGGAGAAGAAGGTGAAGTGCACGCCGAAGCCGGCGTCGTCGTAGGTCTCGGGCCCGGCCGCGGCGAGCAGGGCGGCGAAGCGCTCCTTGCCGTCGGCGGTGATCTTGTAGACGATCCGGCCGCGCTTGCTGGTCATCGGCGGCGGGATGTCACTGCCCGGGCCCTGCTCGGTGATGAAGCCGGCCAGCAGCAGCCGCTTGAGCGTGGGATAGAGCGTGCCGTAGCTGATCGCGGCGCGCAGCGTGCCGAGCTTCGCCGCCAGCTCCTTGCGCAGCTCGTAGCCGTGCATGGGGGCTTCCTGGAGGAGACCGAGGATCGCCAGTTCAAGCATCGGGCACCTCCCTGCGAGCGATGTATCGGGCCGATACATCGCAACCGTAGATCGGACCGACATGCTTGGCAAGGGTCCGGGCGCTGGGCAGTCGCCACGCCACGCTGCGTGATGGCGGTCGCTCTTCGGCGGCGGACCGCGTACTCTCTTCGCCATGCGCACGCAGCGGCAGATCGTCGACTACTCGCTACAGAAGCGAGCGCTGCTGCGTGACCTGCACAACGGGAAGATCGGGACGCTCGAGGTCTGTGACGCCTCGCCCTACCTCAAAAACGCAGCTCGCTTCCACGGCGAGCCCACCGAGGACAGGTGTCCGGTCTGCCGGCGCGACAACCTCACGCTGGTGCACTACATCTACGGCGACGAGCTCAAGCAGTCCGCCGGTCAGGCCCGGAAGCTCACGGAGCTGCCGGTGCTGGCGATGACGCTGCGTGAGTTTCAAGTCTTCGTGGTCGAGGTGTGCCAGTCGTGCTCGTGGAACCACCTGATCGAGCAGTTCCTGCTCGGCCGGGACGCACTGACAGCTGACGAACTGGACCAGGGCGTGGCGGCTGCCGTCGCGTCCGCCTCGGGCCGCCACCGCGAGACAGGGTCGTCGTCACACCGGTGGGAGGGCGGCGAGTGACCGCTCCCAACATCGCTAACGTGGACACGATCCGGACCGACACGGGCATCCAGCGCTGTAATCGGTCATTCTTGACATCCGACAGGGCGGCTGCGCGGACGCAGCCCCGAACGTCCGCCCGTGGCCCCGCCCCGGGAAGCCCCTCCAGGGTTTCCGGGGCGAGCCACCGCGACCGGTAGGTGTAACCGAATGAACTCGTACGGCGATCCGCAGTCTGCGCGTGCCCGGGCCAATGTGCCCGGGCCGTCCTCTGCTCCACCGCCTGACGACGACCAGCGGCCCGCTCCCGATGCTTACCGGCGCTCCAGCGGCGGCCGGGCGAGCGTCGGTGGATCGGCGGCCCCCCGCGGCGCCGCCTCCGTCGGGTCGGCGTCGGTGGGTGCGGCCTCGGTCAGCCCGGGCCGCGCCTCCGTGAGCCCCGGGCGGGCGTCGGTCGGCGCCGCCGCGGTCGGTGGCCGCGCCTCGGTCGGCGCCGCCGCGCCGGTCGCCAACGGCGGTCGCGCCTCTGTCGCGCGCGCGGCCGTGCGCCCGGTCTCGCCGGCCGTCGGCGGCGGCGGGCTGCCGGACCCCCACGACGGCAACGGCCGCAAGGGCAGCGCCGCCAAGATCCTCAACAAGGCCGCCAAGAAGCGCCGCCGCACCAACATCATCACGGCCGCCGCGGCGGTCCTGGTGATCCTGCTCGGTGCGGGCACGGTCGCGGGCACCTACTTCTTCGACGACGTGGTGCTGCCCACGCCGAAGACCGAGGACCAGTCGAACGTCATTCTCTACTCCGGCGGCGCGGAGTTCGCCCGCCTCGGCGACCAGAACCGCACGGTGGTGCCGGAAGCCAAGATCAACAAGGTCGTGGAGCACGCGGTCGCCGCCGCGGAGGACAAGAACTACTACGACCACAACGGCATCGACATGAAGGGCATCGCCCGCGCCGCGTGGAACAACTTCACCGGCGGCAGCCAGCAGGGTGCCTCGACGATCACCCAGCAGTACGCCCGGCACGCGGCCGATCTCAAGGAGATCAGCTACAACCGGAAGCTGCGGGAGGCGGTCATCGCCCGCAAGCTCGACTCGACGTACTCCAAAGACCAGGTCATGGGGTTCTACCTCAACTACATCTACCTGGGCGACGGATACAACGGCATCGAGGCGGCGGCCAAGGGCTACTTCGGCAAGTCGGTGCTGACGCCGGCGGGCGAGAAGAACGCCGTCACGCCCTACGAGGCGGCGGTGCTGGCGTCGATCATCAAGCAGCCGGAGCCGACCCCGGGCGGGCACAAGGGCTACAACCCGCGCATCAACCTGCCGGACGCCAAGGACCGCTGGGAATACACCATGAAGAACATGGTGGAGATGGGCTGGATCACCCAGGACGTCTACAACGCCCGCAAGTACCCGACGGTCAAGCCGGCCAGCTCCAACACCTGCAAGACCTGCAAGACCGGTTCCGCGAGCGGCATCATCCTGCGGCACGTCAAGGCCGAGCTGGCCGAGATGGGCATCTCGGAGAGCGAGTTCGCCAAGGGTGGCCTGCAGATCACCACCACGATCAACCAGAAGGTGCAGGCGGCGGCGGAGAAGGCCGGCTCGCGCAAGAGCAAGGCCTCGCCGATGAGCGATCTGCCGAAGACGTACCAGGCCGCGGTGATCGGCATCGATCCCAAGACCGGCCGGGTGCTGGGCTATTACGGCGGTGACAATCCGGAGGGCACGGACTACGGGTCCTACCTCAACGGCACGGGCACCGGCCTGAGCGGCGCCGGCCAGTCCCCCGGCTCGACGTTCAAGATCTACACGCTGGCGGCCGGCCTGCGCGAGGGCATCTCGTTCGACACGCGGTGGGACGGCAAGCTGCCGAACAAGCGCGGCGAGCGGATCAGCAACGCGGGCGCCGAGGACAGCGCGGTCTGCAACGGCGGCGGTGGCATCGAGCGATGCTCGCTCGAGGAAGCGACCATCCAGTCGTACAACTTCCCGTTCTACTGGATCGCCGACGGCATCGGCGTCTCCAAGGTCGTCCAGGCGGCCAAGGACGCCGGCCTCAAGCACCTGGTCAACAACGACGGCAAGATCATCGACCTGGAGAAGACCGACGCCTCCACCTGGGACAAGAACTTCTCCGAGGAGGTCGCCTTCGGGCAGTTCCGGGTGCTGCCGCTGGAGCACGCCGAGGGTGTCGCCACGATCGTGAACCAGGGCGAGCGGCACGAGGCCCACTTCATCAAGTCCGTCAAGAAGATGGACGAGAACACGGGCAAGTTCGTCAACTTCAAGAGCGAGCTCGGCAAGGACGGCAAGCAGGTCTTCGACAAGGCCCAGATGTCCGACCTCGAGGGCGTCATGGCCAAAATCCCCGAGCACGCGAAGAACACGCTCGAGGACGGCCGCGAGGCGATCGCCAAGTCCGGCACCTGGGAGTACCAGGACCCGAAGGGCCGCAAGAGCAAGAACGGCAGCGGTGACACCTGGTTCGTCGGCGGCATCCCGCAGCTGGCGGCCACGGTCTGGGTCGGTGGTGCCACCAACCGTCTCGCCCTCAAGGAAAAGGGCGGCGAGAAGGACATGTTCGGCTCCGGCACGCCGGCGCAGATCTGGGAAGACTTCATCGAGTCCGTGACCGAGGCGCTCGACATGAAGAAGGAAGACTTCCCCGAGCGCGAGCGGACCGGCAACCCGGACAGCGAGTACGCGAACGGCAAGGCCGCGCCGCCGCCCCCGCCTCCCGCGCCGGAGAACACCCAGGTCGACCCCAACTGCCAGCTCTTCCAGCAGTGCGACAACAACCAGAACCAGAACCAGGATCAGAACCAGGGCAACCAGGGTGACCAGAACAACGGTGACCAGGGGAACAACGACAACGGCAACAACGACGACCAGAACAACGACGACGGCGACGACGGTGACGACGGGAACGAGGGGAACACCGGCTTCCCGTTCAACGGCACCGGGACCACGCCCGACGGCGGCTGACGTCCGAGCCTGACGAGTGAGCGCCCGCACCCCCGGAGCATCGGGGCGGCGGGCGCTTCTCGTTGCGATCGGTGACGCGGCCGCTTGGTTCGGCTGTGGTGGACGACCGTCACCGGGGCTGATGGGGCATGATGCCAGTCATGAGCGCGCCTTCGTCGTCGTCGGAGACCGAGCCGATCGATTCACCGGCCCAGTCGGACGGTTTCATCCGTGGCCTCGCCCAGGCGATCGGGGGACCGGTCGGCAGTCACGCGGTGTCCCCCGGCACCCGGCGCAACCGCTTCTGGACGGCGCCGCGGATCATCATCGCGCTCGTCTGCCTGACGCTCGCCTTCAGCTGGGTGCAGAAGTCGCCCTGCCAGGACGGCGACTGGCAGAAGAACGTCCAATACACGCGGTTCTGCTACACCGACGTGCTGGCGCTCTACTACGCCGAGGGCCTCAACGAGGGCAAGGTTCCCTACCGCGACCACCCCGTCGAATACCCGGTGCTCACCGGCTATTTCATGGGGGCGCTCGGGCTGCCGATCCACTCCTACGGCGAGAGCCACCCCGGGATCAACCAGGGCAAGTGGTTCTACAACGCCAACGCCCTGGTGCTGTCGATCCTGGCCGTCGCGTCCGCCGCGGTCATCCTCGCCTTGCGCCGCCGGCGCCCCTGGGACGCGGCCATCTTCGCGCTGTCACCGATCCTGCTCGTGACGGCGACCGTCAACTGGGACTTCCTGGCGATCGCGCTGGCCATGTTCGGGCTCTACGCGTGGGCTCGGAAGCAGCCGATCCTCGCCGGCCTGCTGCTCGGGCTGGGCGGCGCCGCGAAACTGTGGCCACTGTTCATTCTCGGGCCGCTGCTGGTGCTGGGCCTGAGATCACGGCGGCTGCAGGCGTTCTTCCTGGCGCTGGGCGGGGCCGTGATCGCGTGGCTGGCCGCTAATCTGCCCGTCTTCTTCGCGTACCGGGAAAGCTGGAATCGCTTCTTCGAACTCAACGACACGCGGCCCATCGACTGGGGCACCCTCTGGTACATCGGCCGGTTCCTCGACTCCAAGTGGAACAGCGGGGCCGCGGGTGACCAGGGGCCGTTCCAGTGGTTGAGCGATCATGTGCACACGCTCAACTACGTGACGTACGGGCTGACAATCCTGGCCTGCGCCGCGATCGGCGTCCTGTGCCTGCTGGCCCCGCGCCGCCCGCGGCTCTCCCAGCTGGCGTTCCTCGTGGTCGCCGCGTTCCTGATCTTCAGCAAGGTGTGGTCCCAGCAGTACGTGCTCTGGCTGCTCCCGTTGATCGTGCTGGCCCGGCCGCGGTGGGGCGCGATCATCGCGTGGACGGTGGCGGAGTTCGGCTACTTCACGGCGTTCTACGCGGAGTTGCTCGGGGCCGGGGGGAAGCCGGTGATTCCGGAGGGAACGTTCGTTCTGGCGTCGAGTCTGCGGCTGATCACTGTGGCGGTGCTGGCGGGGCTGGTCGTGCGGGAGATCTGGCGGCCGGAGCTGGACGTGGTGCGGTCCAGCTATGCCGACGACCCGGACGGCGGGGAGTTGGAGGGGACGCCGGATGCGCCCTGGGTTGCGCGGTTGCGGCAGGCCTTCCGGCTGCGTGGGCCTGTCACCAGCAGCTGACCCTCCGTCGGGGCCGTCAGCTGTCCAGCCGGAAGATCACCGCGTTCTCGTCGAGGTCCTGGCGAGTGATGCCGAAGTTGTCCACCGGCAGGTCGCCGGCGCGCTCCCACGGCGTGCCGACGGCCTGCGGGCGGAGCAGCAGCACCGTGCCGATGCCCAGCTTGCGCAGGTAGTCGATGCTGGCGGCGTCCGGGAAGCCGGCCACCGCGCGGCGCAGCTCCACCTGCCGGGCCGGTGCGAACCCGCCGCTGCCGTTGGCCACCTGCTGGAAGCGCGACGTCGACCACAGCATGATCGTCTGATCGCTCAACTCCGCCGTGGGCAGGACCAGCATCGGCCCGGACACGGTGCGCATGGCCGCGGGCTGGGCGGGCACGACGGGGTGGGCGGTCGCGTTCCAGCCCTCGACCGCCACGAGCAGAATGGGCACGAACGTCGCCAGCCGCAGCCACGGGCCCG
The DNA here is from genome assembly GCF_030709675.1 of Symbioplanes lichenis. Taxonomy (GTDB): domain Bacteria; phylum Actinomycetota; class Actinomycetes; order Mycobacteriales; family Micromonosporaceae; genus Actinoplanes; species Actinoplanes lichenis. The sequence goes on along the minus strand of NZ_JAUZQD010000015.1, from coordinate 57,502 downwards.
GCCAGGGCGGGAAGCGCCGGCTGGCGGCGAACTGCTCGACCCGGCGGACGAACTCGGCCACGGCGCCTGCGGCCAGGATCGCCAGCAGCAGGGTCACCCAGAGCATGAGGCGGCCGGGGATGCGCAGGCCCAGCGACGAAGGAAAGTGCCCGAAGAGCGGCAGGTAGGTCCACTTGCCGTCGAAGACCGTCGTGCCCAGGGCGAGGACCGTCGTCACCACCGCGCCGGCGAGCAGGACGAGCCGCTGCCACCAGCGCCAGACGGAGAAGACGAGCCCGGCGAGCGCGAGGGCGTAGAGGGCGAATCCCGGCAGCAGGGACATCTCGGCGGGCCAGGCCAGGGCGTTGCGGACGTCGGCGTGCGCGGCGCCCCAGATGCGAGACTCGGCCGGGCCGATGAGCAGGGACTGGACCGGCGGGGAGAAGAAGGAGATCTCGGTCCCGGCGGGCGCGGTGTCGCCGACACGCAGATAGGGCAGGGCGATGAGGGCACCGACCCCGGCCATGATGAGGAAGCCGAGGAGGTCGGTGAGGAGCAGGCGCCAGCCGAGTACGGGGCCGCGTGGTTGGCGCTCCGCGGCGTTCGCGGCAGGTGCTGGGGCTGTCTCGTCGTTCGTGGCGCCGTTCGCTGGGTTCTCTTCGAGGTTGGGGCGTTCGCGCAGGACGACCATGTGGCCGGGCTGGTCGACGAGCGTGTCCTGCATGGTGCGGGCGGCGGGCTGGTGCTGTCTTTGCCGGCGCCAGGGCAGCATGGCGCCCCAGGTCCTTCTCGCCGCTGGCGTCTGCGGGGCCTCGGTGGGCCTCTCCGCCTGATCTGCCCGGGCGTCTTGCCGGCTGTCTCGTGCGCTTGCTTGTCCTCGTGCTTCTGCTCGTCCTCGTGCGCTTGCTCGTCCTGGTGCGCTTGCTTGTCCTTGGCGCAGGCGGCGGACGAGGAGGGCGATGGCGGTGGTGAGGGCTAGGGCCAGGAGGGCGTACGCGAAGGGGAGGCCGAGCGAGAAGCCGAGCGTGATCTGCCAGATGGCCACCGCCCAGCCGGCCACGGCCCAGCCGACGCGGCGGCGTTCGGGACGAAAGCCGTGCCGCAGGGAGTAGCCGTGCCCCCGGAGCAGCATCGCCAGCGCCAACGGGATGCCGCCGGCCGAGATGATGTCGAGGTGGCCCTCCTGCGCGAGCCGCCACGGCGCGTAGGCGAAGGCGATCGCGCCGACAATGGCGCCCGTGCGGCCGGAGCCGAGCTGCCGGATCAGGGCATAGCCGCCGATGGCCAGCAGGGCGTGGGCCAGCACGAAGAGGATGTTGTAGCGCAGGATCGCGGCGCCGGGGCCGGAGCCGAGGATGCCGAACGGGGCATAGCCGAGAAGACTGTCGCCGAAGGCATAGCTGTAGTGCTCGGGGAAGAAGGCGTTGCCCTGCCACAACCGCGCCGGCTCGGTGATCAGGACGTGCCCCGCCCACGCGACCTGCCACGCCTGGCGCGCCGGGTCATAGATGTCCTGCGGCACGGTGTGCAACGGGTAGCGCAGCGCCGGCCACGTCAACGCGACGGCGAGGAGCAGCGAGCCGTAGATGACGATGGCGTACTCGTGACGGAGAACACGGCCTGCCCGGCGGGTGCCCCGGCGCCACCGGCTCGGCGGACGCTCACCTGTCTGCGCGAACGCGGTCCACGGGTCCGGCGGCGCGCCCGGCGGCCGGGTGGACGGCAGCTCGGGGCGCTTGCGCTTGCGGGAGCCGGCTTCGCTTCCGTCGGCTTTCTCCGCGGCGTCAGCGGTTGAGTCGTCCTTCGTCGAGTTGCCAGGGGCGGGCTTGGTGATGGTGCTCGCTCGGCGGGCCGGCTCGGTGGCGGTCTCCGCGGTGCTGGCGGCGGGCTCGGCAGGGGCCTTCGCACTGCTGGCGGCGGAGTCGCGAGCCGCGTCGGCAGCCTTTGCCGAGTCGGCGTCGGCGGCGGTCGTGATGCCGGCGGCATCAGTGGCCTTGGTGGCGCTGCCGACGGGATTGCCGGCGGCGTCGGTGGTCTTCGCGGCGGCGCGCTTTGTGTCGGTGGCCGGCGCCGGGGACGGGTCCGTCTTGGTGGTTGTGGTGGGCGGGGCGGGCACGGCGGGGCGGAGCGCGGTCCGCCCTTCGGCTGTGCGCTTGCTCTCCTTGCCGCGGAGGTGCTGCGGGCTGCGCTGGGTGGGGATGGCCCGGCGGGCGCGGCGGGCTGCTCGGCCGAGACGTCCGGTGCTTTCGGCACTTGGCGCCGTCGAGGCGACCTGGGATCCGGACTCAGTCGGAGGCGCCGGCGTGGCCGCGGTGCCAGGTGAGGGTGCCGGCGTGGCTGCCGGGCCGGGCGCTGGCGTGGCTCCGGGAGCGGGTGAGGGCGGCGTCGTGGCCGCGGATCGGGGTGCGGGTGCCGGCGTGGACGCGGGGCCGGGTGGGGCGGCCGGCGGGGTGGGGTGGTCGGCCGGGCCGGGTGAGCCGGTGCCGGTGTGCGGCTGATCGGTGGTCATTCCGCTCCCTCGTCGCGCCGGGTCGGCTGGTGGCGGGCCGGGCGGGGCTCAGCTGCCGGCCCGCTCGCGGAGCAGAGCGATGTCGGCGGCCTGGCCCTCGGCGCCGCCGGGCGTCTCGACGATGGCCGGGGCGCCGGAGGCGCGGATGACCGCCACCACCAAGTCCGGATCGATCTTGCCATTGCCGAGGTTGTCGTGCCGGTCGCGGCCCGAGTCGAAGGTGTCCTTCGAGTCGTTGGCGTGGATGAGGTCGATGCGGCCGGTGATGGCCTTGACCCTGTCCACAATGCCCAGCAGCTCCTCGCCGCCGGCGTGGGCGTGACAGGTGTCGAGGCAGAACCCGGCGCCGAACTCGCCGACGGCCTCCCAGAGGCGGGCCAGGTTGTCGAAGCGGCGGGCCATGGCGTGGTCGCCGCCGGCGGTGTTCTCGATGAGGACCGGGAGGGGGAGGCCGCCCTCCTTCTCCGCATAGGCGAAGGTCTTGCGCCAGTTGTCGAAGCCCACCGCGATGTCGTCGCCGGCGTTGACGTGGCCGCCGTGCACGATCAGGGCGCGGGCGCCGATGGCCGCGGCCGCGCGGGCGTGGGTCAGCAGCAGCTTGCGGCTCGGGATGCGGATCCGATTGTTCAACGTGGCGACATTGATCACATAGGGCGCGTGCACATAGATGTCCACATCGGACGACCGCAGGGCCTCGGCGTCGGGCCGCTCGACGGGCGACTTCCACCCCTGGGGATCGGCCAGGAAGAACTGCACCGCATCGGCCTGACGGGCGGCAGCGGCGGCGAGGGGCTCGGCGGGATCGACATGGGCTCCGATGCGCATGGACCGAGCCTACGACGTGGGTACGACGCGCACCCCGCCTCGCCGGGTCGATACGAAAGCGTCACCACGTCGGACGAGGTGTCGTTATTCGACCGGATCGTTACAGACCGGGGAGATGGTTACATGTCACGCCAAGTCCGACACCGGACGACCGGGCTGCTCCTGGGCGGGTTCCTGCTCGGGGCGGCGGTGGTCACCACGGGCACGGCGAGCGCCGGGCAGATCGAGGCCACGGGCCGTCAGGTCGTGTTCGGCAACGGCGGTGGCATGCTCGGGCTGTCCTGCGAGTCCACGCCGTCGATCGAGTCGATGACCGTACCCGCGGAAAGCACCGTCCGTGTGATCAACCGCACCGGTTATGGTGCCGAGCTCATGCTCAACGGCTCGTCGAAGGGCACTGTGCCGGAGAACGGTGCGACCGAGGTGGTCTTCCGCCGCGGCACCACCGCTGTGATGCTCGACCCCAATTGTGCTGTCTCGGACCCGGCCACGCCCGTGATGGTGACGGCGAGCCCCTCGGCCTCGGGGCCGGCGCTGCCCGATCCGGAGCCGACGGACGACGACGCGGGCGAGTTGCCCACCACGCCGCCGAAATCCGACACGCCGACGACTTCGGCCGTACCGGCGGGTGGTGCTCCCACCGCCCGGCCGCAGCGTCCCGGCCGGGCTCGCCCCGCAGCACCCCGGCCCGCCGGCCGTGAATCGGCCTCCACGCGACACGCCGTTCCCGCACTGCCGTTGGGCGGCGTCGCGCAGCCCGGGGCCGTCAAGCCCAGGACCAGGACCATTCCGGGTACGGCCACCGCGGGCGCACCGGTCATCACCCAGCTCCCGGACGGTATGCCGGGGCTGTCACCGGGCGTGGACCAGCCGGAGCTGGTGGACGTACAGGAGACGGGTGTGCCTGTGACGACGGAAGCCGCACCCGCGGCAGCAGCCGCCCCCGTGCACGAGGTCGCGGCCGCTGAGCCCGTCGCCGCGGTGCGGCCGATGCGCGAGTCCCGTCCGAACGGCCTGCTCGGAGTGGTCGCCGCGGTCTTCGTGGTCGGCGTCGGAGCCGCCGCGATTCGGGCATTTGTGTCGCAACGTGCATCTCGGGCGAACGTCGCGTAGACTATCGCTACAAGCTCCGCGGGGCGGCCGTTCCAACCTCATCGGTGTGGTCGTTCCTCCCCAGGTCCCACCCAGCGAATGCGGACCGGGCGCCCCGCGGCTTTCCAGAAGAGAACCCCGTCCCCGGACGGGGTTCTCTTTTTGGTTGCCTGGTCAGCCCCGGGTATGCTGGCTCGGTTCGCAGGAGTTGGCCGTGGGGCATCTCTCCCACGGTTTCTTTCTGCGGAGACACAAGACCTCCTGCCACGGAAATCCCGTGGCCGCTCAGCCCACAGGAGGTGAGAACGTCTTGCGTCATTACGAACTCATGGTGATCCTCGACCCTTCGCTCGAGGAGCGCACCGTCGCCCCGTCTCTCGACACGTACCTCAACGTGATCCGGACCGCGGGCGGCTCGGTGGAGAAGCTCGACGTCTGGGGCCGCCGGCGCCTGTCGTACGAGATCAACAAGAAGGCCGAGGGCATCTACGCCGTCGTCGACCTTCAGGCCACGCCCGAGGCCGTGGCGGAGCTGGACCGGCAGCTGCGGCTGAACGAGTCCATCCTGCGGACCAAGGTCATCCGGCCGGAGACCCGCTGACGCTTCGTTTTGTCGTAGGGGTCTGAGAGCCTTTCCGACGAACGACGCCAGCGGCGAGGAGAAGATCATGGCAGGAGAAACCACCATCACGGTCGTCGGCAACCTGACCGACGACCCTGAGCTGCGCTTCACCCCTTCGGGTGCGGCGGTCGCCAAGTTCCGCATCGCCTCGACGCCGCGGACCTTGGACCGGCAGTCCAACGAGTGGAAAGACGGCGAGCCACTCTTCCTCGCGTGCAACATCTGGCGTGACGCCGCCGAGCACGTCGCCGAGTCGCTGCAGCGTGGCGCTCGCGTGATCGTGCAGGGCCGGCTGCGCCAGCGGTCTTACGAGACCCGCGAGGGCGAGAAGCGCACCGTGTACGAGCTCGAGGTCGACGAGATCGGTCCGTCGCTGCGGTACGCCACGGCGAAGGTCCAGAAGATGAGCCGGTCCGGTGGCGGCGGAGGCGGCTTCGGCGGCGGTGGTGGCGGCCGGCAGTCCGGCGGTGGCGGCGGAGGCGGCGGCAACTCGTCGAGCTTCGACGACCCGTGGGCGACGGCGGCACCGGCCGGGAACAGCAACCGCTCCGGCGGCGGCAGCTCCTCCTTCGACGACGAGCCTCCCTTCTAAGCCCTGCGCGGGGCGGCTTCCGCCCCGCATCGGGCTCACCCAGCCCCACCGGGCTTCCCGAGTTCAGGAGTAAGAGCAATGGCTAAGGCTGCGGCGCTTCGCAAGCCGAAGAAGAAGGTGAACCCGCTCGACAAGGACGGGATCACCTACATCGACTACAAGGACACCGCTCTCCTGCGGAAGTTCATCTCCGACCGCGGCAAGATCCGCGCTCGCCGGGTCACGGGTGTGACCTCGCAGCAGCAGCGGCAGATCGCCCGTGCGGTGAAGAACGCCCGTGAGATGGCGCTCCTGCCGTACACCGCGACGGCTCGCTGAGGGGAGGCACGACAATGAAGATCATCCTCACCCAGGAGGTGTCGGGCCTCGGCACCCCCGGCGACATCGTCGAGGTCAAGGACGGCTACGGCCGTAACTACCTGCTGCCGCAGGGCTTCGCGATCAAGTGGAGCAAGGGCGCCGAGAAGCAGGTCACGATCATCCGCCGGGCCCGCGAGGCCCGCGAGATCCGCGACCTGGGCCAGGCCAACGAGGTCAAGGGCCAGCTCGAGGGCATCAAGGTCACGCTGACCGCGCGCTCCGGCAATGGCGGCCGCCTGTTCGGCTCGATCACCCCGGCCGAGATCGTCGACGCCGTCAAGGCCGCCGGCGGTCCGTCCCTGGACCGGCGCCGCCTCGAGCTGCCGGCCCACATCAAGACCACGGGCAGCTACAAGGTCCAGGTCAAGCTGCACCCCGAGGTGACCGCCTCGTTCCCCGTGAACGTGGTCGCCGCGAAGTAAGGCTGTTTTCGGTCTACGCGAGAGCGCGTCGCCCCTTCGGGGGTGGCGCGCTTTTGTGTTGCGGGCTCTGGGTTCTCGCGGCCCTGGGCGGTTTTCCTCGTCAGCTGAGTGAATTGCCGGTGATGGCCGAGGTCAGAACCGTGGCGAGACCGCCGCCGACGACGGCCGAGGCGAGGCCGACGCTGGCTGCCTTCCAGGAGCCGCTCGCCCAGCGGAGGCCCACTGCCACGAGCATGCTCAGGACCAGCGAGAGCGCGAACTGAGGCGCCGCCTTGATCAGCGTGTCGACGGCCTGGCCCTGCTGGGCGCCGTTGACGATCAGCATGTAGGCGACGAAGAGGACGACGGGGACTCCGTACCAGACGACGGTGTAACCGACCGCGGCGAGCGGGCCGCCGGTGTCCTCTTCGAGCTCCTCCTCAGGCTCCAAGAGGTCGTTCTGCCGGGCCGACGCGGACGTGAGAGTGCTCACAGGCCGGCGCTCGTAGGCACCGGTCGGCGACGTCATGACAGCGCCGCGTGGCGGCCACTCGGTGTCCGGCGGGTCCTGCCAGCTGGGTCCGGTGCGCGGCATCAGGCCCGTGGCGGCGGCCGCCCCGCCGGCCGCCGGGGCGGAGACCGGCTCCGGGACTCGCGCTGCCGCGGCGGCGACCGGCTCCTGCGAGGGCGCGCGGAAGGGTACGAAGTCACTGGTCCCGAAGCGGCGCGACTCTCCCTCGGCGAGATTGCTCTCCGCCTTGAGCTCCCGGCGCCAGTCCGTCGTGTTGCCTTCGCGATAGCCGGCCGAGCCCGAGCCGCCGTCCTCGCCGCCGCGGCCGCGGGCCTGCTCACGCTCGGCCTGCAGCCAGGGGGCCGGCTCGTCGGTGCGCTGGATGATCTCGGTGACGGCGTCCGGAGTACGGGTCAGGGGCGGCTCGCCCTGCTCGGCGCGGAGTTGGTTGCGCCAGCTCTCGGCCTGCGCCTCGGCCTGAGCGCCCGGGCGCCAGGAGCCGGACTGGGTGTCGGTGCGCCAGTCGGCGGGGCCGTCCTGCCGGGGGTTTTCCTGACGGCGAGCGGCGGGACTTTCTGGGCGGCGGGTGGCGGCGTCGTCTTGGCGGCGCGCGGTGGGTTCGTCCAGGCGGCGGGCGGCCGGGGCTGAGGAGACCGGGCGGGTGGCCGGAGTGGAGGAGACCGGGCGGGTGGCCGGGGTGGAGGAGACCGGCCGGCCGGGTACGCCCGAGGTCGGGGCGTCCGGCATCCCGGAGATCGGGCGATCCGGCAGGCCGGACACGGGGCGGTCGGGCATCCCGGAGACCGGCCGGTTCGGCAGGCCGGAGACGGGGCGGGCGGCGTCGGGACGGCTGCCCGGGGCCGGGGGCGCCTGCTCCCAAGGATCCTCGGCGGGGCCGTCGGGCATGGTCGCGTCGCGGCGGGCGGAGGGGCCGGCTTCGAGCTCGAAGGGGCGTGTGTCGGGGGCGCGGCGGCGGCCCACCCGGAGATCTCCGTCACGGTCTGCGCCGCGTGCGTCCTGATCGCGCCAGTTGTCGGCCCGGGGGTCGTCAGCGCGGCTGGCTTCGGCGCCGCGCGGGCTCCGGTCGCGCCAGTCGTCGGGTGTGGTCGGGCGACCGCTTTCCAGGGCCAGCGGGCCGTTCGGCGGCGGGCCCTGGGCACGGCGACGGCGCCGAGGGCGTGAATCGCCTCGGTCGTCCTCGTCGTCTTCGTCGTCCTCGGCGGTGGCGCGGTGCCACTGGCCGGTGTCGGCGTCGCGGAGCCACACGTCCGACTCGTGATCGCGGTCCCACGCCGCCGTTTCGAGCTCGCGCTGCCAGCTGGTGTCGGGCTCGCGGCGGCGGGCGTAGTCGCGGCTGTCGCGGCGGGGTGGCATGCCCGCGCCGCGCTGGGCGTCGAGGCCACGGCGGGGTTCGCGCTGAGTTTCGGGACCGCGGCGGGGGTCGCGCTGTGGCTCGGGGCCACGGCGGGGGTCGCGCTGTGGCTCGGGGCCACGGCGGGGGTCGCGCTGTGGCTCGGGGCCACGCTGGCGGCCCGGGCGGCCGTCGGGCTGACGGTCGTCGTCCCCACGCTGCCAGGAAGCGGGATCGGGCCGGTCTTGCCAAGAGCCCGCGTCGGACCGCTCTTGCCAGGAGCGCGAAGTGGTGTCGCTGCGCCAGGAACCTGTGTCGGACGGGCTCTGCGGCGTGGCGGGGCCTCGCCAGGAGCCGGTGTCCGCGGGGCTCTGGGGCGCGCCGGACTCGAGCTCGCGCCGGCGCCGGCCGCCGTCCGCGGGGCCTTCGAGCTCGCGGCGACGCCGGCTTCCGGTGTCGGCGGGGCCTTGGGGCGTGCCGGACTCGAGCTCGCGGCCACGCCAGCCGTTCGAGTCGCCGGGCTGCCGTCCGCGCCAGGAGCCGGTGTCGGCGGGGCTCAGCGGCGCGCCGGGTCCGCGCCACGAGCCGGTGTCGGACGGGCTCTGCGGCGCTCCGGACTCCAGCTCACGCCGGCGCCACGAACCGGAATCGGCGTCGTCCTGGCCACGGCGCCGGGAGGCCGGGTCCGACGGGTCTTGATCGCGGCGCCAGGAGCCGGTGTCGGGGCGGTCCTGATCGCGGCGCCACGAGTTCGGATCTGACCGATCCTGATCACGGCGCCACGAACCGGTGCTGGAGGGGTCCTGGTCGCGGCTCCAGGAACCTGTGTCGGCGACCGCGTCCGGGCGCGGCTGGTCGCGTCGCCACGAGCCGGTGTCGGAGACCGGGCCGGGTCCGGCTTGGTCGCGCCGCCACGAGCCGGTGTCGGAGGGCGCACCGTCGCGCCAAGAGCCGGTGTCGTCGCGGTCGGAGCGCGAGCGCCGTCCGTCTTGATCGCGATCCCACGAGCCGGTGTCGGAGGGCGTACGCGGCTGCAGCGGCAGCGGGATGACGCCGGTCTCCGTGGCACTCTGCGCCCACGGGTCGACGGGTGGCGCCGGATCGGGGTCGCGCCGCCACGGGCCGTTGTCGCCCCAGCCGGAGTCGCGGGACTGGTCGCCGCTGCGCCAGCCGTCGGCCGGTCCCGAGGGCGCGGGCGGGTCGCCGCCCCGCCAGCCCTCCGCGGAGCCGGCCGGGTCGCTGCCCCGCCAGCGGTCCGCGCGGCGCTGACCGCCCCGGGACTCGTCGGCGCTGCGCCAGCTCTCCGAAGCCGGGCTTTCCGACGCGGGTCTCTGCCAGCTTTCCGAAGCGCGGCTCTCCGAGGGCGAGCTCTGCCAGCTGTCGGTGGTCGTGCTCATCCGCCAGCTGTCGGACGGCTCATCGGCGCGGCGACGGCGGTCGGCGGGGTCGTCGCGGCGGTCGGTGGACTCCGGCGAGGTGCGCCAGCGGTCGGCCGGGTCGGTGCTGTCCCGGCGCCAGCTGCCGGTGTCCGACAGCGGGTCCTGATAGGCGGGGATGCTGCCGGTGTCGGTGTGCCCGGCCCAGTTGTCGGCGTCGGAACGGGTGCTCCAGCCCGTACCCCCGGTGGTCCTGGATCCTGGCTCCGGGGCCCGGCGGCGGCCCGCCGAGCGCGACCCGGCATCCAGGCCGGCCTGCCCCGCGGCCGACTCGCGGCGCCACTGCGCGCGGTCGTCCTCGCGAACGTAGTGCCGGCCGTCGTCCGCCCACGACGGCTGCTGCGGCGCGTCGGCGGACTGCCAGCTCGGCCGCGCGTCCCAGGACGGACGCTCCGAGCGGCTCGACTGCGGCAGACCGGACGCCGGCGCCGGGCTCTGCCAACTCGGCGTCGGATCAGGGGTACGCCGCCAGCTGGGCGTCTCCTCCCCCCGCGACCAGCCCGGAGCGTCGCCGGGGCGCGCGGAGATCGGATCGGCCGGGCTCTGCCAGCTCGGCGTCGGGTCGGCCGCGCGCTGCCAGCTGGGCGTGGCATCGGCGGGCGCCGGGCGGCCGGAGGAGTCGGCGGCCGACTGCCAGCTCGGTGTCGTCTCGCTCGCCTCGCGCTGCCAGCTCGGCGTGGCGTCCTGGCGCCAGCTGGGCGTGGCGTCGGGCCCGCTCGGCCCGGTGGCGGACCCGCTCTGGCGCCAGCTGGGTGTGTCGTCGCCGGAGCGCCAGCTGGGGATGTCGTCGCCGGCCCGCCAGCTGGGGGCGGCGTCGGTCTCGGGGGTCGGCCAGGCGGTGCCCGAGATGGCGGGAAGGCGGTTGGGCGGGTCGGTCGCCGCGGGACCGGGCGGGGGCACCGGCGGGAACGACTCGGCGTCCTGGCCGGCCTGCCACGCCTCGGTGGTCGTGCGCCAGCCGGAGGTGCCCGACGCCGAGCGCCACTCGGTGGTCTGCCGCCAGCGGCCGGTCTCGCTCGTCGCGCGCCACTCCGACGTCGACGTGCGCCAGCCGAAGCCCTCCGCGGGAACGGCCGGGCGGCCCGTGGCGGCGACCTCGGACCACCGGCTGACCGTGCCGGAGCTGGAGCGCTCGACGGCCTGGTCCTCATTTTGCGCCCAGGCCTCCGCGCGCAGCGACCACGCGACAGCCTCGGGAATGGGCTGCATGCTGCCCGTGTCGGTCACCGAGCCGGTGCCCCAGACGGGCGCGCCGGGCTCGGCGGCTCCGGAAGAATCGGGACTTTCCGGGCGCTGCGAGGGTGACCAAGGGTCCGACGCGCTCCTCTCGCGCGGCAGGCGGGCGCCGTAGTCCCACTCCCGTTGGTCCACCTGGAAAGCGTGACGTGCCTTTCCCGGTTCTGCAACGCCCTGACGCGATGGCTTCGTCACGGGCCGCACCTTTTTGTTTTCTCCACATGCTGGGGACGACAAAACCGCAGCTCAGAGGGGTACGACACGGAGCGTCCCCAGGAGTTATACACAGGCTGTGCACAGGGCTGCACACAGGCGCGGCCGCGTTGTCCACAGGTTGTCCCGAGCGCTGTCCACCGCGTCGTTTGGGCCGATGACGTGCGGCTTCGTATCGTTAGCCGCGCCGGATCACGCCCATGGGCCGATTCGGCGAGGTCACAGCGACGATCGGCGGGCTCGCCGAGAAATCTCGTGGCTTGGATCACTCGGGCGGGGGTGTCGTCACCCGAAAGTGTCGTACCCGCGTTGTTTGATCTACTCGGGGCTTCGTGCCGGGCCGGTGCGGTCTTTCCCGCCGGTTCGTCGTCGGGGACAGATCGTGCTCGTGCGAGCACGGTTCGTGCTGTTCGGCGTGGTTCACGCCGCTTCGGGTGCGGCTCGCGCCGTTTCGGGTGCGGGCTCGCGCCGCTTGGGGTGCGGGTGAGGTTCGTGCCGTTCGGGTGCGGGCACGGGGATGGGCAGGAGGGAGAGGTCGGGGTGTCGATCACCGATGACGCGCGGCCGGAGGCCCGCTCGCAGTCCAACGGCAAGCCGCCGGGCCAGGGTCAGGGCCAGGGGCAGCCGCCGCGGGAGGGTGGCGGCTTCGACAAGACCCCGCCCCAGGACATCGCCGCGGAGCAGAGCGTGCTGGGCGGCATGCTGCTGTCCAAGGACGCCGTGGCCGACGTGGTCGAGATCCTCAAGACCCACGACTTCTACCGGCCCAACCACTCGACGATCTTCGACGTCATCCTCGACCTCTACGGCCGCGGCGAGCCGGCCGACGCCGTGACGGTGGCCGCCGCCCTGGTCGACTCGGGCGACCTGCAGCGCATCGGCGGCGTGCCCTATCTGCACACCCTGGTCGAGAGCGTGCCCACCGCGGCCAACGCCTCCTATTACGCCCGCATCGTCTCCGAGCGCGCCATCCTGCGGCGTCTCGTCGAGGCCGGCACCAAGATCACCCAGCTCGGCTACGGCGCCGGCGGCAACGGCGGCCGCGACGTGGACGACATCGTCGACCTGGCCTCCCAGGCGATCTACGACGTCACCGAGAAGCGCGTCAGCGAGGACTACGCGGCGCTCGGCGACATGCTCCAGCCCACCCTCGACGAGATCGAGGCCGTCGGCGCCGCGGGCGGACAGATGAGCGGTGTCCCGACCGGTTTCGCCGACCTCGACCGGCTGCTCAGCGGTCTGCACCCCGGCCAGCTGATCATCGTCGCGGGCCGCCCGGGTCTCGGCAAGTCCACCGCGAGCATGGACTTCGCCCGTAACGCGGCCATCCGGCACAACCACGCCAGCGCCATCTTCTCCCTGGAGATGAGCAAGATCGAGATGGTCATGCGACTGCTCTCGGCGGAAGCCCGCGTGCCCCTGCACACCCTGCGCTCCGGCCAGCTCTCCGACGACGACTGGACCAAGCTGGCCCGCCGCATGGGCGAGATCAGCGAGGCCCCGATCTTCGTCGACGACACGCCGAACATGAACCTCATGGAGATCCGGGCCAAGGCCCGCCGCCTCAAGCAGCGCCACAACCTCAAGCTGCTGGTCATCGACTATCTCCAGCTGATGAGCTCCCCGAAGAAGACCGAGAGCCGCCAGCAGGAGGTCTCCGAGCTCTCCCGAGGCCTCAAGCTCCTCGCCAAGGAGATCGAGTGCCCGGTCATCGGCGTGAGCCAGCTGAACCGTGGCCCCGAGCAGCGCACCGACAAGCGCCCGCAGCTGTCCGACCTGCGTGAGTCCGGCTCCATCGAGCAGGACGCCGACGTCGTCATCCTCCTGCACCGCGACGACTACTACGACAAGGAATCCCCCCGAGCCGGCGAAGCCGACTTCATCGTCGCCAAACACCGAAACGGCGCCACCGACACCATCACCGTCGCGGCCCAGCTCCACCTGTCCCGCTTCGTCGACATGGCGGTCGTCTAGGCCTCGAGCACGTATCCGTTCCACCTGTCCCGGTCGGTCTCGTAGATCAGCGTGCCGGCCGGGAAGTCGTACGGAGCGCGACCGGGCAGGACGGCCCGGATGAGCTTGTCGTCCCTGCGTACCTGGACGGCGGCGACCTCCATCCGGGCCACTACCGCGAAGATCTGGTCGGCCGCGGCCGCTTCGAGAGCCTCGTTGCGTGCGCCGGCCAACCACAGCCGAACCTCGACGTTGTAAGCGTCTGTGGCTTCGAACTCGCCGGGCTGGAACGGAGGGTCAGCCACATAGGGCAGGACGGGACCGCCGAACTCGGCCGATCGGAGGTCCGAGTCCGGCAGTAGCGTGCCGATCGAGACCAACAGCCATGTGTCATCGTTCGACACCTCCGTCCGGCCATTGACCAAGGTGGCGATCACGCCGGCGATCTCGGCCGGTTTCCGGTCGGTCCGTATGAAGATCTGCTCACGTACTGACACTGATTTCTCCTGTGTCGCCTCGCCATATGACCCACTGGTCGTTGGCAGTGAAGACAATCATCCGATCCTCCGGGCGCACCGGACGACCAGCCAGTGCCCAGACTCCGAGCGCCCGGCGAATTCCTCGCACGGCATCAATAGTGCCCAGGCCCGCGTCACGCCCGTCCACCACCGCCACGTGCATCCGCGCATCCTGTGCCAGCGCCAATCGCAGTTGCTTGCTGACTCCGCGGGACAGCTTGGATTGTTCGGCTTCCTGGGGATCCGGCGGGTCGAGTCGCTTGAAGTCACCGAAGGACCCCTCGTCGGCGGGATCCACCCGTACCAGGAAATCCGGGTTGCCCCGCCCGTCCCTCCGGCCATGAGCCGTTCGGAGTGCGCGGACGTCGTACCGGCGCCCCAGCAGGAGTGCCGATTTCACTTCCTTGATGTGGTCGTACGTGTCGAGGTAATGGGCGCCGATCTCGAACGCCGCGCCCAGGGAGCCGCGGGTCTGGCCGAGCCGGGTATTGGCGCGGATCGTTCCATTGTGGGTCTTGATCAATTCGCCGGGGCCGTGGTCCGGTTCTCCGGCGGGCCCCAGTCCCAGCCGTTCTTTTCCCCCTCCTCGAACATCGCCGTCAGGGTTTCCTCGCTTGGTAGGGGCGTCGGCAGGATGAGGAGGGCTATCTCCTCCGCCGTCCCGCGGTCGATCGGCAGGCTCCTGTCCTGGTAGTCCGGGTCGTAGAGGTAGGCTCCCGCCACTGCCGGGGCGTAAATCCACGCCTGGCGCGGAGCGCTCCACAGAACGGCTCGCAGCGGCCGGGTCACCTGGATCTCGTAGGCGATCACGCTGGTCACCGCCTCGGTTGCGTCCGCCTTGGTGATTGTCTGGTAGCCGAATTCCGTCATGGTCGTCCTCACCTTTCGGCGTCTCGCTCGGGAGAACATCGGCTCGGGTCAGAGCGTGGCGCGCCAATATGTCGTCGAAGGTGACGTCGTTGTCGCTCAAGGCCCGAAGATAGGCTCTCCACGCCGCCGGCCGCGCTGCCACCCATGAGGCGAACGTCGAGTTCACGGTCTTGGTGATCGCGAGCCGGTGTAGCTTGTCCGGTTGATGCGCCACGAGGTCCAGTTCCTTGTTGACGGCGACAATGCGAAGGAACGCGTCGACATGGGCGGCGTAGGCAGCGGTTGGCAGGCGGAGGACCTCGTACGCCTGATGCGTACGCTCACTCGCGGCCCACGACAAGGCAGTGGGGAACTGCACCTCGAAGCCGAAGTCCGATGCGTCCACCACCGTGGCGTTCAGTCCGTTGTGCCGCCCGTTGCCTTGCCAGAAGTTCACGAGCCGAGTCGTCCGGTGGTTCAGGCGGCGGAGGACGTCGATCGCGCCCTCGACTGTGTTGGCGTACCCCTGCTCCGGAAGTTTGATCGCGAAGCGCACGCGGTCCTTTGTCGTCCTCAGGAAGTGGTCGAGGCCGGGGCGTTCGGGTCCTTGCTCGGTCGCATAGGCCCGAGCCAGGGATCGCGCTGATTTGACGGAGTGGTCGGTTCCGGCCAGCTCGACGGCGCCGCCGAGGGCGGAGGTGACGACGTCCAAATCGGGCCGGAGACGCCTGGCGATCTTGGTGGCTTTCCGGACGGATGTGTCGAGCTGATCGCGATGGCTTTCGTCGAGGGACTGGAGGAGACGGTCCTCGAGTGCTCGGACGTCGACGTCGTCAGAGGTGATGGCCGCGACGTTGGGCGGCTCGGGCGCGGAGGCGGGGGCGGCCGGGGCTGAGGCGGCGGGCGCGTGCGGGGCCGGGGCGGCGGGGGTGTGAGGGGTTTGTGGGGGCGGGGGCGTGGTGCGGGGGTGCCACCAGCCGTCGGGTTTGCCGGGGAAGGGGAGGGGGCGGCCCTGGGCGTCGACGACGAGGGCGTCGAGGGCGACGAGGTTGGCGGGGTCGGCGACGCCGCGGTGGCCGTAGAGGGAGGTGCCGGGGGTGGCGACCAGGCCGGACTGGGGGTCGACGAAGAGGATTTCGCCGTGGTGGTTGACGGCGGCCCAGGCGTGGGAGGAGCCGCTTTCCCAGAGGTTCATGAGGAAGGCGAAGGAGCCGTGGCCGCCGGTGCGGAGGTGCTCGGCGACCTGGCCGAGGGCGTCGGCGACCTGCTGCTGGGCGCGGACCGGGTCGTCCTGGATCTTGTCGGCGCGGCAGAGGGACTGGAGGCGGCCGCCGGTGGCTTGTTCGACTCGTTCGGGGCCGTTGCTCTCGCCGTAGAGGGGGCGCTGGGGGTCGCCGTCCTTGTAGGCGTCGAAGGTGCGAGGGGCGGAGACGCGGGGGCGGCCGTGGACGTACGTGTCGAAGAAGGACAAGACGCAGTCCTGGCAGTTGATGCCGCGGGTGGGGTCGGCGGCCGGGCCACCGTCGTTGAGCAGCTGGAAGTACGCCGAGCGGGGATCGGCCGCGCGCAGGGGTGCGCCGGACGGGTGGCGGGGGAGGGCTTGTTCGAGGTCGAGCTGGTGCTGGGCCAGCGGGGGACGCAGGCCGCCGAACTCGCCGTAGCGGCGGGTGCCCACGATCGACGGCGGGTCGTCGGTGCCGGTGAGCATGGACACAGGGCCGAGGGAGACGGGCCCGGGGGCGAGCCGGCCGCCGTCGCGGTTGGCCAGGTGCCAGTCCTGGGGGTCGACCGTGATCGTGGCGCCCTCGTCCGGGGAGTAGCCGGGGTCGCGCAGGATGCGGGCCTCGCCCTCGGCCCGGTCGGCGATCGCGGTGGCTTCGGCGACGAGGGCGGCGTGCGAGTCCGCGAGCGCGGGGTTGAGGCGAAACGCCCGGGCGACGAAGGCTGATCGGCGGGCGCGGCGGGCGCGGGCGCGTTCGGCGCGGGCCTTCTCCTCGAGGCGTTCGATGGTGTCCCGCTTGCGGAATTGGGCGTATGCCGCACGTTGCTCGCGGGCGAAGCGTACGTAGCTGTCTATTTCGGACCGGCCGGGCGGTTGGGGACCGGTCGGCCCGGCTTGCGCCGGTCGCCCGAGATCCCGATGCCGGGGTACGGACGAAGCCCGGTGCCGTGGCGCCCGAACGTGCCGTCCCGTCCCGGGCGCCGGCGGGTCCAGCCCCGGCGACAGCGCCCCGAAGCCCCCGACCACGCTCGCCGCACCGGGCGCCGCGACGAAGGAAGAAGTCGCGCCGGCAGTAGTGGCCGACGAGGTGTCGAGCACAGAGAGGTCGGGTGCCGAGGAGGTCACCGGCGCCGAAGACAACGAGGACGGCGCAACCGGAGGAGGCGAGGGCGCCGGCGTCGTGTCGACGGGGAGACCGTGCGAAGGCTCGTGGGACGAGGCCGCCGGCGAAGGGGCATCAACAGTCGGCCTCGAGGAGAGATCCGCCGGCAAGGCGCGCGAAGGCTCAACCGGCGAAGCGGTCGACGACGCCGGCGACGGGTCCGGGGAAAGGGTGGGCGAAGGAGCCGACGGAGAAGCGGGCGAAGGGGAAGAGGGCGAAGGGGAAGCGGGCGAAGGGGAAGAGGCGGGGGAAGCGGGCAAAGGGGAAAGGGCGGGGGAGACAGCCGGCGGGGAGCCGGGCGAAGGCTCTGGGGAAGCAGCTGGCGAAAGGGTGGGCGAAGAGGGCGCCGAAGGAGACGCCGAAGGAATTGATGGCAGATCGGGCGACGGATCGGCAGGTGACGGCGAAGGACTGGCCACGCCCGGAGACTGCGGCAGCACCGAGCCCGGCTCCCCTAGCAGCGACGCCAGCTTGCCCGTTTTGTCCAACAGGGACGACGACACCCCGGAAGACAGCGCCGACCCCGCACCCCCCGAGCTCGCCGCCTTCGCCAAAGACTCCGGATCAGGCAGCCCCCCGTTGACAGCCGACCCGCCGACCTCCCCGAAGACCTCCGCCGCCGCCCCCCGCGTGACCCCGTGCCGCCCGCCCGCATAGGCCCCACTGGCTGCGAACCCGCCCGCGAACCCCCCGAGCCCCGCCCGCCCCAGCTGCCCCAGATCCACCCCGTCGACCCGGCTCCCCTGCGCCTGATAGGCCTGGATCCCCCCGTTGGTCGCCAGCTCCTCGCGCGTCTCGTCGAAGCCCTCGTCCAGCGCCTCGCGCCCGAGGTGCTTGAGCCCCTCCCGGCTCGTGAGCTGCTTGACCGCCCGCTGCCCGGCCGCCTTGACGGTCTGCTTGATCGCCTTGCGGCCCATCTGCTCGACCAGGCGCTTGAAGATCTGCTGGATGGCCAGCCGGGTCGCCGCGATGAGGCCACCCGCCGCCGGGGAGGCAGCGCCCAGGGTCAGGGCAACGGCGACGGTCATGCCGATGAGCTCGGTGAGGAACAGTCCGATCTCGATCCAGGCCTCCAGCTTGGCCGCCTCGATGTCGGCCCCGCCGCCGTCGACCAGCCGGGCCAGCTCGTCGGTGGCCTGCAGCAGAATCTCCAGCGGGGAGTCCGGCGTCCCCGCGAGCCGCGTCCAGGCCTCGCCGAAGGCGGCACCCCCCACCCCCGTGTACGCGCCGGCCACCTGCGTGGCGGCGTCCCCCGACTCCGTACGAGCGTTGCCGAGCACCCCCGTGATCGCGTACCACTGGTCGGCGACGTCCCAGGTCGCCCGCTCGTTGCCGTCCGGCCAGTCGAAGCCGACGACCCATTCGAGCGCCTCGTACGCCCACCCCGGCACATCGAACGGGCAGTAGTCGAGCGGATGCGGGATCGGGCTGGGCAGGATGCTCATCGGTGGCGCCCGTACGGATGCCGCACGCCCGTCGCAGCCCGATCGTCCGCCGCCAAGGCCTCGTGGACGGCCTGGACCACCTCGTCGCCGAGTCCCGCCACGTGCCGTCCCAGCAGGTCCCAGGCGTGCAGCACCTGTTCCTCGGCCGGCCGGTAGTTGCGCTCGAACGCCTGCCCGATGTCGTCCTTGCCCCAGGGGCGGCCGTTGCTCAACGCCGCGACCTCTGCCCCGGCACCGGCCCGGAGCGCCTCCAGATGGCCCCCCGAGGCGGCGAGGTCAGCGCCGGCCCGCGCCGCCCGCGACGGGTCGACCTGAAGCTCGGTCATGACGCGTCCCGCCGGTCGAGCAGGGTGCCGAAGTCGTCGGACCGCAGGAACGAGCCCGCCGGGAAGTGGTCGGCCATCAGCCGTTTCACCTCGTCGGCGACCTTCGTGGCGGCGGCCGCCGTGACGGTGACGATCAGGTCGGCGAGCTCGTCCGGCCGCAGCTCCCGATAGACGCTCCGATCGAGGTCCAGGGCCACGAGCTGCCCCCGGGCGCCGACGGTGGCCGCGACCAGCCCGTCCGCCGATCGGGCAGTCGCGCGCAGGCGGGCCAGGCGCTGCTGAAGATCGTCCATCCCGGACCGGAGCCGCTGGTAGTCGCCGTAGACCTCGTCGAAGCGCGCGCGCAGGGCGCGGTTGACGTCCCGGTCGGCTGCCTCCGCCATGGTCGCCTCCTCGCCGGACCATCCATCGACACACTTGACAGTAGCGGGCGCTGCCACTGTATGTGTTTATGTAACTTCACTGCGTACACGTAGGCCGGGCGCAGATTGTTCAACCGAGGAGCCACAAAGGAGCGGGATGATCACGCGAGCGGAGGCCGAGGAGATCGCCGCCGGCTGGGCGCGCCGCGAGACCGAGCGCCGGGGGTACGAGTGCACGCCCATGGTGTCCGAATTCGATCTCGGGTACGTGGTGTGGACGAGCCAGCCCCGATCGGTCCGCCCCCTGCCCGGTGACCATGCCCGGACCGTGATCGACCGCGAGACCGGCGTGTTGTCCACCTTTCCCGGGGTGCCGCCGGCCGTGGTCGCCGCGATGTACCGCGAGCGCCGCCCGATCGTCGCGGCGCAGCGGCGTACCGTCGATCCTCAGGTCGAGTTGCGGCGCAACGCGCGTCGCCTGGCCGCACCGACGACGGCCGCGCACCTCACCGTGGACGGACGGCTCTTCACCGCGCGCGGGGCCAAGGGCGACCAGGCGATCGACCATCATCCGCTGGTCGCGCAGCGGCTCGCCGAGCTGGGCGCGCCCGCGACGGTCCGGGGCGCCGAGCGGCACGCCGAGCTCATCGTCCTGTCCGACGTGCTGCACGAGGCCGGGCGGCTGCGGAAGGGTGACACCTACGAGGCGGCGCGCACCTGGTTGCGCACGGCGGAATTCGGCGCCTTTCTCATCCGCGAACCGGGCGATCCGCTCGCCGGAGCCGAAGCACGGCCGTGCGAGTCCTGCATCACCGTGCTGGTCGACTTCGCGCTGCTGCCGTGGTCGTGCCTGGCCTGGACCGAGCCGTTCCGCCCCTGGTCGGGCAACGTCGCCCAGCCCGGACGCTTCCCCGAGGAGGTCGCCGGGGTGCTGGCCGACGGCGGCTGGCGGCCGGTGCCCTCGACCGTCGCCGAGGCGCTGGCCGACGGCATGATCGACGATGCCCTCGCCGTGCCCGGCGCCCGCCATCGGCTCCGGGCCTTCCCGGCGGCGCGGGCGGCGCTCAGCGACTTCCCCGGGATCTTCTGCGGCGTGCGCGGCCCGGGCGTCCGCCGGCAGGTCCGCTGGCTCAGCCTCGAGCCCGCCGCGGCGGCGCACACCGCCGACGTGCTGGGCGAGTTCGGCGAGGTGCTGGGCGTGGCGCTCTTCCCGCTCGGCGTGGAGGCCAAGGGCGACGCGATCATCGCCATCGACGAGCGGGGCCGGGTGTTCGCGCTGGACCAGGGCGGCGAGTGGTTTCTCGGCGCGACCCTGGACGAGGCGCTGATCAGCCTGCTGACCGGCGACGGCCCCGCCGAGCGCGTCCGCGACGACGGGACGTGGTGAAAAGCCGACGGGACGTGGTGAAAGACGACGACGGGACGTGGTGAAAGACGACGACGGGACGTGGTGAAAGACGACGGGACGGGGTGAAAGATCAGCCGATCAGGGGGAATCGGGAGTCGGCGACGTCCGGCTGCGAACGGCCCGTCGCCTTGCGGAGGGCCTCCAGCGGCGTCCAGTGCGCGGGCAGCCCCGCCGGCCCGGCCAGGCCGGCCAGGGTCGCGACCGCGATGCCCACGGCGTCGTCGGCCGGTGCGGGCGCGCCGGGCAGCTCGGCCACGAGATCGAGATGGTGGATGACGGCCTCGGTGACAAGCGTCGCGAGGAAGTCGGGCACGGCCAGCACATGCCCCTGCGTGGCGACAAAAGCGGCGAATTCCGCCGTACGGGCGGCATGCGCGGCGGCCGGCGCGGTGTCGGACCACAGCTCGACAATGCCGCCGGGGCGCTGGAAGGCGGCGGCGGTGCGCCGGATCCAGTGGACGTTGGGCCCGAGCTCCTCCGAGCCGCCGGGAAAGCCGCGCCAGTAGGAGACGAAGTCCACGTCCGGCGGGCCGGCGGCGGGCGTGTGCAGGGCGACAAGAGCCCGCTGCGCGTCACCCTGCACGTGGAGCAGCAGGTCGGCGACGGTCCACCCCCGACAGCCCGACGGCAGCAGCAGATCACGGTCGCTCAGACCGGTGACGACCGCGGTCACCCCGGTGTAAGCGGACTCGAGCGCAGCGGCCACATCCGGCCCGGGAGGAAGGCTCACCGCCGCATCGAAGCACGGACCCGCCCGGCGGCACCGGGCGGGTCCGAGTGCCTCAGTCGAACAGCTGGTTGAGGAAGCTCTTCCGGTGCCGGTAGTGCCCGTGGTGACCCCGCTGCCGGTAGTGCCCGTGGTAGCCGCCGTGAGCCGCCGGCGGGTAGGCGGGCTGCCCGTAACCGGGCTGACCGTAAGCCGGCTGGCCGTAGGCGGGCGGCGGCGGAGACGCGTAACCGCCACCGTGCGGGGGCGGGGGCGGCGGCGCGTAAGCCCCCGGGGCTCCGGGAGCCTGGGCCGGGCGCGGCGGGGCAGCAGCCTGCGCCTGGCGGTTGAAGGTGGCCTCGGCGTCGAACAGTTTCTCCAGCTCGCCGCGGTCGAGGAAGATGCCCCGGCACTCGGTGCACTGGTCGATCGTGACACCACTGCGCTCGTAGACCCGCATCTCGCCGTGACACTTGGGACAGGTCATCTGCATCTCACAAACGGTACAAGGCTGTGTCACTCCGTGGTGCGTCCACAGCTGTGTATTGCCTGAGGGCCGGGGCCCAGACGAGCAACGCCAGCGGGTAGAGCAGGTAGCCGAAGCGTGTGGTCGGCATGAGCAGGATCGCGGCCAGCAGCCCGTACCCGCTGAAGAGGGCCGCGGCGGCAGCCGTGCGCGGCGGACGGCGCAGGAGCAGCACCGCGATCGCCAGGGCCACCGCGACCAGCAGGCCGATCGCGACATAGCGCCCGCCCGGGGCCTGTGAGATCAGATAGCCGGGGAACGGCGACTGCGCCGGGCTGGTGACGACCCCGTGGCCGAGCGGGAAGCGGAACACGTTCTCGACGAAGGCGCCGGCGTCCACCGCGAACACCGGCAGCAGCGTCAGGACGGGCAGGCCGAGCGCGCCGGGCAGGAACCGCCGCACATTCCCGGTACGCCACGCGAGCACCACCAGCACGGCCAGCACCGGAAAGGCGAAGAGCTTGAGCGCGGCGGCCGCCCCGACGGCCAGCCCCGCGGCGGCGTACCTGCCGGTGGCGCAGCAGGCGAGAGCGAGCAGGCAGAGCGCGAGCACCGGCAGGTCGTCACCGCCCGTGGCCAGGGTCAGCGCGCAGATCGGCAGCACGGTCGCGAACTGCAACGCGCGGACGTGCGGTCCCAGCAGACGCAGCGCCGCGATCAGCGCACCCGCCGTGACCAGCGCGAACCACACCCGCGCGTCGGTCACCCACGACGCCCCGAACCAGGCCCGCGGCAGACCGAAAATCCCCATGCCCGGCTGGTACGGCGCATAGCCGAGCAACTGCTCCCCGGACGGCAGCGCGGCGATCGCGTCGCGGCTCAGGTACGGCGTCCCGGTGTGCGCCAGCCGCTCGCCCATGTGCTCGGCGACCAGCACCTCCTCCTGCGCCCGATCGGTGCGCCCGCCGGAGCGTTGCACCGCCTGCACGACCAGAGGGAGCAGCGCGCTGCCACCCCACACCAGCCAGGTCAACGCCGGCCGGAAGGCGGGCCGCCGCAGCACCAGCTGGACGACTACGACGACGAAGGCGACCAGGTACGCCCAGAAGGCCACGGCTCCCCAGGCGCGGTGCGGCAGCAGCGTCGACGTCAGGGCGGTGACGAGGGCGAAGGCCGCGGACACGGCGTAGAGGGCGGCGTCGGCGGCGAGCCCGCCGGCGGCCTGGTCGATGCGCGCCGGGAGCCTCACACAGGCAAGTGTGGCAGGCCGGCTCAGGCCGGCGACGCGCCGGGAGTCTGACGAGGCGGGCGGCGACGCGGGAGACGGACGACGGAACCGGCCGTGTGCAGCGGCGTGGCCAGCACGCCGGGCTGGCCGCCGGACCCGCGTTGCAACGTGGCGAGCAGGCGCGGGGCCCGCATGGGCCGGGCGAAGAGGTGGCCCTGACCGGCGACGCAGCCGAGCTCCCACAGCGCGTGCCGCTGCGGCTCGCTCTCGACCCCCTCGGCGACGACCGCCAGGTGCAGGCTGCGGGCCAGGTCGACGGTCGACCGGATGACCGCGGCGGCCTCGGACGAGGTCTCGACGCCGGCGACGAACTCGCGGTCGATCTTCAGCTGGTGCACCGGGATGCGCGACAGCAGCGACAGCGACGAGTGCCCGCTGCCGAAGTCGTCGAGCGCCAGCCGCACGCCGGCCTCCCGCAGCTCCCGCAGGGCCCGGGCCACCACGTCGAGCTGGCTCAGCGTGAGGGTCTCGGCCAGTTCCAGGACCAACCGATCCGCCGGTACGGCGTACGACCGCAACCGGTCGAGCACGGCGCCCGGGAACGTCGGGTCGAGCAGGCTGCGCGGCGACACGTTGACGGCCACGGGCAGGTCGAAGCCGGCGTCCCGCCACGACGCGGCGGCCGTCAGCGCCTGCTCCAGCACGGCGTCGGCGAACGCGGGCAGCTGACCCGACCGCTCGACCGTCTCGAGGAACTGCATCGGCGTCAGGTTGCCGTGCTCGGGGTGGTGCCAGCGGGCCAGCGCCTCGGCCGCGAGCACCTCGCCGGTGCCCAGGTCCACCATCGGCTGGAAGTCCACCACGAACTCGTGCTCCGCCACCGCCCGCGGCAGCTCCCCGCCGAGCATCAGGCGCCCGACGTCGGCCGTGTCGTGCGCGTGCGCGTAGGTGGCGGTGCCGCGGCCGCCGCGCTTCGCCTGGTACATGGCCACGTCGGCGCGGCGCATGAGCTCCTGCACGCCGCCGCTGCCGGGCGCGAGCGCGATGCCCCCGGCGGCCTCGACGTTGAGCTGCATGCCGTCGACGACGATCGGCGGCTCCAGGGCGGTCAGCATGGTGGCGGCCCGGTGGCTGGCGACGGCCGGCGTGGGCAGGCCGGTGAGCAGCACCGCGAACTCGTCGCCGCCGAGCCGGGCGACCAGGTCACCGGGCTGGGCGACCTCCTCGAGCCGGTGGGCGACCTCCCGGAGGACGACGTCGCCGGCGGCGTGCCCGAGCGTGTCGTTGACCTCCTTGAAGTGGTTGAGGTCGATCAGGAGCATGGCCAGCATGCCGTCGGCCTCGCGGTCGGCGAAGCACCGGCCGGCGTGCTCGAGCAGCTCGCGCCTGTTCGCCAGGCCGGTCAGCGGGTCGTGGGCGGCGGCGTAGGCGTTCTCGGCGCTCACGGCGCGCAGCTGGGCGTACGCCCGCGCGTTGCCGATGGCCGTGGACAGTGACGCCGCCAGGGTCTGCAGCTTGTAGCGTTCCGACTCGTCGAGCCCGACCGCCTTGCGGAAGCGCAGCCGCAGCACACCGATCGGGGTGCTGTCGGGCGCCTCCAGCACCTCCTCGATGGACACGCCGTCCCGGGGCGGTGCCTCCGAGCGCGGGCCCTCGTAGCTGAGCCGGTCGGAGGCTCCGCGGACCAGCCGGGGCGGGGTCACGTCGTGCAGCTCGATCTCCGCCTCGTCGGCCGAGAAGAGCTCGGGCGTACGCGTCACCGCCGCGTGCAGCACCACGGTCAGCTCGGTCGCGTTGAGCTGCACGGCGGTGCCCGCGAGCCGTTGCCAGGCCTGGTGCTCGACGCGCTGGCGGACCTTGTTCTTCGTCGCGAACTGCACCGCGAGGACGGTGGGCACCATGGCGACGATCAGCAGCTCCGCGTAACCCACCACGAGGATGACCAACAGCGCCAGGGCCAGGTTGGTCGCGCGCAGGACCACGGTGACGTCGAAGTTGCGCAGCAGCGTCTGCCGCCACGGCATGCGGGTGGCGAGCGACACCACGCGGCTGCCGACGGGGTCGTCGATCGCGGCGAAGGCGACCGCGGCCAGCAGCAGCCCGGGCACGAGCACGGACAGCGGGGGGATGTCGACGACGAGAGTGGCCGGAGGCCGGATGCCGGCGAGCGTGGCGGCGCCGACGGCGGCGCTGGTCGCGACGATCTCCCGGCTCACGTTGAAGGTGAACTTCAACGGGTCACGGATGCCGGAGAAGCCGGCGAGGACGCCCAGCGCGGTGCAGATGAGCACCCACGGGGCGGGGAGCATGGCCACCGCGACGAGGATGGCCCCGGAGGTCACGTTGTGCCCGCGCTTGTCGGAGCGGATGCGCAACCAGATCAGCGGGGTCGTCGCCACGGCGATGATGACGGTGCACGCGGCCGGGAGGAAGAGCCGGCCGGCGGGCAGGCCGGGCGCGTGGGACACAGCCCAGACCAGGCAGCCGACGGCCGCACACGCGACGAGGCCGACATACAACCGGAGTTGCCTGTCGGCCTTCGCGTCGTTCATCTCGCGCGCCCCATGAGCCCATGGTCGCGCGTTGCCCGTACGGGCTGTCAATCCCTGCCGAGCTTTCTGTGACGGCCGGGAGGTGTCGGTCTCAGCCCCAGACGAAGTCACGCATCTCGCACCTCCTTCTCGTGAATGGCGCCGGCTGCCGTTTCCGGCGGGTGCCCGATGCAAATCTTGTGGAGATCGGCTTCCCTTTCCCGCTCAACAGGCTAGGAAAGGATCGGCGCGGTGCCAACAATGATTTGTCGCTCGTTTCACGAAATGCGAGTCTTGTCTGCTTCGTGCCCATAAGTAACGGTGTCGCAACGCTCCGCTACTGAATTACTCCGCGCCGGGGTCGCCGGGCTTTCCGGCAGGTAAACGACGCGGGTGCGAACTGGAATCCAGGTGCCCGGACACGATGCAATGTAAGCCCGGAGACGGGGGAACACCGCATTCAAAAAGCGCGCTATGGACCAATTCACTGCGTACATCGGATTGTGCTCGGGAAATGGTCACAGAAAGAGAGCGCTTAAACACAAACGGTTGCGGTTCCGGCGCGCCGAAAACCAAGACCATCTTGCGGCTCGATAAGCTGTCAGCGTGACAGACGCGCAAAAACTGACACATGTCGACGCCGCCGGCGCAGCGCACATGGTCGATGTGTCCGGTAAGGACGTCAGCGCCCGGCGCGCGGTCGCGGCGGGCCGGCTCGACACCACCGCCGAGGTCGTGGCGCTCCTGCGCGGCGAGGGCGTGCCCAAGGGCGACGCTCTGGCCGTCGCCCGGCTCGCGGGGATCATGGGCGCCAAGCGCACCCCGGAGATCATCCCGCTGTGCCACCCGATCGGGCTCCACGGCGTCTCGGTCGACCTCACGATCACCGACACCGGGGTCGACATCGTCGCGACGACGAAGACGGCCGACCGCACCGGCGTCGAGATGGAGGCGCTGACCGCGGTGGCGACCGCCGGCCTCGCGCTCGTCGACATGGTCAAGGCCATCGACCCGGCCGCCAGCATCGAGGCCGTCCGGGTGCTGCGCAAGGAGGGCGGCAAGACCGGTCTGTGGGAGCGCCCGTGATGCGCGCCCGCGTGATCGTCGCCTCCAACCGGGCCGCCGCGGGGGTCTACGAGGACACCAGCGGCCCCCGGCTCGTCGCCGGCCTGCGCGAGCTCGGCTGTGAGGTCGACCCCGGCCCGGTCGTGGTGCCGGACGGCGAGCCGGTGGCCGAGGCGCTGCGCGCGGCCGTGGCGGAGGGCTTCGACGTGGTGCTGACCAGCGGCGGCACCGGCGTCACGCCGACCGACCGCACCCCCGAGGCCACCCGGCCGCTGCTCGACTTCGAGATTCCGGGGATTGCCGAGGCCGTCCGCGCGTACAGCCGGGACAAGGTGCCGTCGGCCGCCCTCTCCCGGGGTCTCGCCGGGGTCGCCGGCCGCACGCTGATCGTCAACCTGCCCGGGTCGACCGGCGGGGCGAAGGACGGGCTGGCGGTGCTGAAGCCCCTCCTGGCCCACACGGTGGAGCAGATCCACGGCGGCGACCATAGGCTTGAGCAGTGAGCGCACAGAACATCCCGGTCGACTGGGACAAGGCCCAAGCCCTGGCCTTCGAGGCCGGCCGCGCCGCCGCCGGACCGGTCGAGACCGTGCCGCTGGCGGGAGCCGACGGCCGCACGCTCGCCGAGCCGCTCGTCGCCCTGACCGACCTCCCCGCCTTCCCCACCTCGAGCATCGACGGGTGGGCGGTGCGCGGCCCGGCGCCGTGGCGCCCCGTCGGGCGGGTGCTGGCCGGCGGCGTTCCCGAGCCGCTCACCGAGGAGGGCACCTGCGTCGAGATCGCCACCGGCGCGATGGTGCCCGCGGGTGCGGCCGCCCTGGTGCGCGTCGAGGAGTCGACTCGGGACGCCGCCGGCCTGGTCAGCGGGAAGCCCCGGCCGCAGCCCGAGTGGCGGCTGCCCGGCGACGAAGCGGCCCGGGGCGAGGAGCTGCTTCCGGCCGGGACCCCGGTCGACCCCGCGGTGCTGGGGCTGGCCGCGACGTGCGGTTACGACGCGATTCCCGTACGCCCGCGGCCACGCGCCGCCCTCCTGGTCTTCGGCGACGAGCTGCTCACCAGCGGCCCGCCCGGCGCCGGACGGGTGCGCGACTCCCTGACCCCCCTGGTGCCGGCCTGGCTGCGGCGCGAGGGAGCCACTGTGGACGCCGGCGCCGTGCATGGGCCGGTGCAGGACACGCTCGACGCGCACGTGGCGGCGATCGAGCAGGGGCTGGCCGTCGCCGACGTGGTGTGCACGACCGGCGGCACCATGCACGGGCCGGTCGACCATCTCCACCCGGCGCTCGCCCGGCTCGGCGCGGAATACGTCGTCAACACCGTCGCCGTGCGCCCCGGCTTCCCGATGCTGCTGGCGCGGGTGCCGGGCCCCGACGGCCGGCCGCGCTTCCTCGCCGGTCTGCCGGGCAACCCCCAGTCCGCCGTGATCGCGCTGGTCTCGCTCGTGGCGCCGCTGCTCGCCGGGCTGTCCGGCCGTTCCCTGCCGACGCTGCGCCGGGTCGAGGTGACCGCCCCGGTGCCCGGTCGCGGCGCCTACACCCACCTCGCCCTCGCCGCGCTCGACGACGCCGGGCGCGCCACCCCGGTCGGTCACGTCGCGTCGTCGATGCTGCGCGGGCTGGCCCGGGCGGACGGCTTCGTCGTCGTCCGGCCCGACGCGCAGGCCGCCGCCGGTGAGACGACCGGCTTCCTGCCCCTCCCGCTGTTCCCCGGAGAGCGCTCATGACCGACACCGTCCGCATCGCCGAGGTCGGGGACGTGGCCCTCGACCTCGCCGCCCACGAGAAGGCGGTGGCCGACCCGCGCGCCGGCGCCGTCGTCTCCTTCCAGGGCGTCGTCCGCGACCACGATCACGGCCGCGGCGTCACCGAGCTGGAATATGAGGGGCATCCCACGGCCGCCGCGGTCCTGCGCGAGGTCGCGGAGGAGATCGCCGCCGACCCCGACGTGTACGCCGTCGCGGTCTCGCACCGGGTCGGCGCCCTGCGGATCGGGGACGTCGCCCTGGTCGCCGCCGTGAGCACGGCCCACCGGGCGGCGGCGTTCGCGGCGTGCGCCCGGCTCGTCGACGAGGCGAAGGCGCGGCTGCCGATCTGGAAGCGCCAGGTCTTCACCGACGGCACCGACGAGTGGGTCAACTGCCCCTGAGCGGTGGTCTCCGCCACGGCAGCAGATTGATCAGCAGGACCAGACTCAGCGCGTACGAGTTCCGGGCGACCTGCCCCGGCACGCTCCACATCGGAGCCAGCACGAAGAGCAGGAACAACGTCCCCGCCGACCAGGCCGCGACACTGGCGGCGGGGCGCGGGTGACGGGCGGCCAGATCGCAGAGCACCAGCATCGCGGGCAGCACCCACACCAGCTCGTGCGTGCCGCTCACCGGTCCTGTGGCCGCCGCGATCAACCCGACCAGCGTGAAGGCGGCCAGCTCGTCGCCGTCCGCGTGGGCCGCCCGGGCCCGGATCATCCCGACCGCGATGATCACCAGCGCGAACGACAACCACAGCAGCACCGGAGTGGTGCTGGAGGCGTAGACGCGGGCGAGGACGCCGGCGAGGGACTGGTTGCCGACCCACTCCACCGGCCCGGTGCGGTCGATGCGCCACAGCACGTCGCTCGCCCACGCCATGGTCGCGTGCGGCATCACGGCCGCGGCGAGCAGTCCGGCGCCGAGCGCGGTGGCGACGGCGGTGAGGGCGGCCCGATGCCGCCGGGTGAGCAGCAGGTAGCCAAGGAAGAACACCGAGCTCACCGACAACGCCGTGGCCAGGCCGATGCCCACGCCGGCCCAGCGTCTCGTCCGGGCCGAGTGGTGCAGGGCCACCAGGTCGGCGCTGATCAGGCCGTACACGAGCAGGTCGAGCGTGCCCAGGCCGAGCACGGCGCGGATCGGCTCGAGGGTGAGGCCCAGGGCGCCCACGGCGAGGACCACCGGCCACGGGCGCCGGCCGTGCCGCCGGGCGATCGGACCCGCCTGGCTGATGAGTGCGAGGGCCAGGGCGGCGACTCCGGCCAGGGCCAGCAGCCAGCCGGCGACGGGGAGGGGCAGGACGGCGGCGGGCGCCGTGAGCAGGGCGGCCGGCGGGGTCAGGTCGGTGCCGAGCTGACTTCCGGGGGCCCGGTAGGCGTAGAGCCCGTCGAGCCCGGTCAGCAGGGCGCCGCGGGTCACCGCCAGCGTGCTGAAGCCGTACCTCAGGGCGATGGTGGCAATCGCGGCCAGGATCCCGGCGCAGGCCAGGGTGACCACGACGGACCGGCCGATCGCCGGGTGTGCCGGGGTCCGCGTCGCGGGCATGCCCGACCTCCGACGGCTCGTTTGTCCAGGTCTACTGCCTGGTTAAACGCCGTGGGGGTCGTTTGGTGATCTACAAAAAAGATCAGCCGGTGCGCTGACCCGTTCTGACGGCCGGGCTTTCACGCCCGGCCGTCGTCTTCGTCGCCGGCTCGCCTGCCGTTTGTCAGCCGGGGAGCTTGCGGGCCGCGGCGGCCGAGCGGGCGGCGATCCGGGCCTCGCGCCGGGCCGTGCGCACCGCCCGCCGCGCGGACTGCTGCGAACGCTCGAGCGCGTGGCTGGTCCGGTAGCGCAGGTTGGGCCGGCCCTCGGTGTCGGCGGCCGCGAGCAGCAGCCCGCCGAGCAGACCCAGGTTCTTGAAGAAGTGGGTCTCCTGCTGACGCCGCTCGTCCTTGGGCGCCGACCAGAACGGGTGCCCGGCGACCGTGGTCGGGATGAGGCCCGCCGCCAGCACCGCCGCGGCCGGCCGGGTCAGGTGGCCCGTGGCGAGCAGCGCGCCGGCCACCACGTCGGCGCCGGCCTTGAGGCGGGTGAGCGAGCGCGCGTCACTGGGCAGGCGCGGGTCGACGCGCTCGATCAGGGGAGCGGCCCGGTCGGTGACCCGCTTGGCGGCGGGGACACGGGAGTCGGGGTCGATGGCGACACGAACTCCGTTGATCACGAAGATCGCGCCGAGCATGGCGCGGGCGGCGGCGCGTACGGGCTTCATGAAGTCGTTATACCCGGGTCAGGGCTGCGTACGCAGATAACGGCCGAAGTGCGGCACGGTGAACGCCACCGTGCCGCGCTCGCCGGAATAGATCAGACCCTTCTTGATCAGGGCGTCCCGGGCCGGGGACAGGCTCGCGGGGCGGCGTGACAGTGAGGAAGCTATCTCGGACGTGGCGACCGCGGCGTCCATGTCGTCGGAGACCGACAAAGCGGCCATGGCGCGCATGTACTCGCGTTCGGCCGGCGTCGCCCGTTCGTAGCGGGAGCCGAAGAAGCCCACGGCCAGCTCGGCCTCGGCCTCGGGCGCGGCCACGCGTACGTCCTCCGCGGTCACCGGCGACGTCGGAGCGTGGTCCCAGGTCGCCTTCCCGTAGGCCTGCACGAAGTACGGATAGCCGCCCGACTTCTCGTAGAGCAGGTCCAGCGCCTTGGGCTCGTACTTGACGTCCTCGCGCGCGGCCGGCGCACCCAGGGCGAGGTCGGCCGCCACCCGGTCGAGCCGGTCGATGCGCTGATAGCGGAAGAGCCGCTCCGAGTAGGACTTCGCCGCGGACAGGACGGCCGGCAGGTGTGGCAGACCGGCCCCGACCACGATCAGGGGCGCGCCCAGCTGCGACAACTCGTGACAGGCGGCACAGAGGGCCGACACGTCGGCGGGGCCGAGGTCCTGCATCTCGTCGATGAACAGCGCGATGCCGGTGCCGACGTCGGTGGCCAGCGACGCGGCGTCGGTGAACAGCTCGACCAGGTCGATCTCGATGTCGCCGGAGTCGGCCCGGCCCCGCGCGGGCGGCACGTCGATGCCGGGCGTCCAGCGGTCGCGCAGCTTGGCGTTCGCGTCGTTGGACCGCAGCGCGAACGCCTTGAGCACGGCCAGCACCTCGTCCACCCGGTCGGGGTTGCGGTGGTGCGGCGCGAGCTCGCGGATCGCCATGTGCAGCGCGGCCGTGACCGGGCGGCGCAACGACTGGTCGGGGCGCGCCTCGATCTTGCCGGTGCCCCAGAGGCGCCCGATCGCCGCGCTGCGCAGGGTGTTGAGCAGGACGGTCTTGCCGACGCCGCGCAGGCCGGTCAGGACGAGGCTGCGCTCGGGGCGGCCGCGGGCCACGCGTTCCAGCACGATGTCGAAGGCGTCCAGCTCGCGGCCGCGTCCGGCCAGCTCGGGCGGGCGCTGGCCGGCGCCGGGGGCGTACGGGTTCCGGACCGGATCCACGCATTGCACCGTATCGGGCCATCTAGCTGTATCGCTAGATACGCGCTCGTCGAGCATCGTCTAGCGCTTTCTAGCTCTGAAGCTAGACGACGCTATTTAGCGGGATACTCGCGGAGGCACAGCACGAAGTCGAGGCTGTCCAGCTCGCTGTCGTAGAAGTACCACTTCGTGTAGTTCGCCACCTTGCTGCACTTGCTCTCGGCGTCCGGCTCCCCGGTCGTGCGGCCGTCGACGCGCTTGAGCACCTCGTACGTCCCGCTGGCGCACGGCACGATCTTGAGGTCGGGGCTGTCATCGGCGTCACCCTGGTTGCGGACGCACTGTCCCTTGCCGACGAAGCGGGCGTCCTGGCTGGTCGCCGGGTCGGGCACGGCCGCGCCCCGGGTCGGCGGTCCGGACGGCGCCGCGGACTCGCCGGTGGCGCCGACGCTGGGCTTGTCCGTGCGACTCACCAGATAGGCCGTGGTGCCCAGGCCACCGCAGATCAGCAGGCCGAGCACGACCACGAGCGCCACGATCGGCGCGTTGCGGCGGCGCCGGGGCGGAGGCGGCGGCTGCTGCCACGGCGGCGGCGTGTTGAGCGGCGCGGCGGGATAGGCCGGCTGCGGGGGGCCGAACGCCGCCGGGTCATAGGCCGGTGGGTCGTAGACGGGCGGGTCGGGCGGCACGGAGTGGGGCCGGGCGCCCCAGGAGGGATCCGGCGGGTCGGCGGCACCCCACGGGTCGGCGGGTGCCGCATAGGGCTCGCCGGCGCCCGGCGGTCCCCCGGCCGGCCAGCCCTGGCCGGGGTACGGGCCGTTCTGCGACATCGGACTTTCCTCCAGGGCGGATTCGCTGTAGGCCACCGTAGCGTGCGGGCTGGGGACAAACCCTCCCGGAATCGCGCGCGCGGGACGGCAAGTCGCGCCGAGTGTCGGCTTCCGGACGGGTCAAGGTCGCCCGCACGGGGATACCGTCGCTGCCCATGTCGCTCCCCCTCGTTATCGGCGCGGCGGTCTTCGGCGGTGCCGCCGCGGCCTTCGTCCCGCGTGTCGCGCATCGCCTGGCCGTCCCCCGGCACGCTCCCGTCCGCGCCGCCTGCGCGCACTGCCACACCCCCACCCCTTCCTGGGTACGCGCCGGAGCGTCGTGTTCCTGCCGCGAAGCACCCGTGTGGACAGTGAGCGCCGGGGCGCTCACCGCGAGTGCGCTCGCCGCCGCTCTGGGTGCTTCACCGCTGCTCGTCGTGCTTTTGCCCGCCACGGTGCTCGGGGTGTTGCTGGCCGTGGTGGACGTGCGATGTCGCCGGCTGCCCGATCGACTCGTCGCGCTCCTGGCGCTTCTGACGTCGCCGCTGGCCGCGCTCGCCCCGGGAGACGTGCCCCGGGCGCTTCTCGCGGCGGCGCTGACCGGGACGGCGTACCTGATGATCGCTCTGCTCCCCGGCCGTGGCCTGGGCCTGGGCGACGTGAAGCTGGCCACCGTGCTGGGCTTCGTGCTCGGCTTCGCGGGCTGGCCGGCCGTGGCGGTGGGCCTGATCGCCCCGCACCTGATCAACGGGCCGATCGCCGTGGGCCTGTGGATCACCCGCCGGGTGCGGTCGTTGCCGTTCGGCCCGGCGCTGCTGGCCGGGGCCGTCGTCGGGCTGGCGGTCTAGATCAGGCGCAGCTGGCGGTCCTTCGGGCGGGCGGGCGCCGTGTTGCCCATCCGCTCGAAGAGCCCGGCGTCGATCGCGTCGAAGAACGGGCTCGGCGCCTGGTCGCGCTCCTTGCCGTGCCGGAAGCGCCGCGCCGCGTGGCTCAAATAGAGGCGGTCCTGCGCGCGGGTCAGCCCCACGAAGAACAGGCGACGCTCCTCGGCCAGCTCGTCGTCCGACGGCGTGCTGCCCGGCCAGCGCAGCGGCAGCAGCCCGTCCTCGCAGCCGATCAGGAACACGACCGGGAACTCGAGGCCCTTGGCGGCGTGCAACGTGAGCAGGTTCACCGCTTCGGCGCGCGGGTCGAGGGCGTCGACTTCGGCTCCGGTGGCGATCTCGGCGAGGAAGCGCTCCCGGTCGTCGCCCATCCGCTGGGCCAGCGGCAGGAGCAGGTCGGCCGCGGTCCAGATGTCCTCCGGGGCGACCGTGTCGGCGTCGAGCGTCGGGGCGGCGTACCGCTGGGCCAGAGCCTGCGACGCGGCCTTGACACGCGCGGCGAGCGTGCCCTGCCCGCCGGCGTGGCGCAGCTCCCGCGCGAGCACCTGCACGCCGGGCCGGTCCCGCAGGCGGTTGTGCGACCGCTTCTGCACAGGTACGCCGGCCCGCGACAGCGCGTCGACGACGGCCTGCGACTGCGAGTCCGTACGGTAGAGCACCGCGATGTCCGAGAAGGACAACGATCCCGGGGCCACCGCGCGCGCATCGACCCGGCCCGAGTCGAGCGATCGGTGCGAGAGCCCGCCGACCAGCTCGTCCACGGTCCGCACGACGAAGTCGGCCTCGTCCGCGACGCTCGCCGCGTAGTAGCGGCCCAGCAGCGGCGACTCCGGATTGACCCGCGCGGGATCCAGGCGCCGCCCGCTGACCAGCGACGACGGGGCGATCGCCTGCACGGCCGCGGCCAGGATCGGCGCCGACGACCGGTAGTTGCGGGTCAGCCGCACCAGCCGGGCGTCGGTGAAGTCCTCGTTGAAGCGCAGGAAGTAGCCCACGTCCGCGCCCCGGAACGAGTAGATCGCCTGGTCGGGGTCGCCGATCGCGCACAGGTTGCCGTCCGCGGGGCTGAGCAGACGCAGCAGCTCGTACTGGGTCTCGTCGACGTCCTGGTACTCGTCGACGAAGATCCACTGCCACTGCTTGCGGTACCGCTCGACCAGCGCCGGGTCGTCCCGCAGCAGCGCCACAGGCACCGTGAGCAGGTCGTCCAGGTCGACGAGATCCTGCTGGCGCAGCAGCTTGATGTAGGCCCCGTCGTCCTCGCCGGCCTCCTCGCGCGCCGCCGCCCGCTCGGCGTCGTCGGCGATCCGCCAGCCCGGGCCCAGCCCGGCGGCCTTGGCGTTCTCCTTGAGGATGGTCAGCCCGACCGCGTGGAAGGTGCCGACGGTGATGTCCTGCGCCGACTCGCCCATCAGCGCGTCGAGGCGCTCGCGCATCTCCTCGGCGGCGCGGCGGGTGAACGTGATCGCCAGGCAGCGGTGCGGGAAGACGCTCATCTCGGCGCACAGGTAGGCGATGCGGTGGGTGAGCGTACGGGTCTTGCCCGTGCCGGGGCCGGCGACGATGAGCAGCGGCCCGCCGGGCGCCGACGCGGCCACGCGCTGCATCGCGTCCAGCCGGTCGAGCAGGCCGGTGCCGACCTCCTCCATCCCGGCCAGCATCGGCTCGAACGGCTCGTGCGGCGACGCGGGCTGCGGGATCGGCGGAGGCGGAGCGGCCTTCCGGGGCGCGGCTTTCTTCGCCGGCTTGGTCTTCTTCTCGGGGGCGGGTTGTGTGCGCTGCTTCGGCAGGTCGAACAGCGTCTCCGTCTGCGGGGCGCTGGCCGCGTTGCGCAGCTCACCCGGCTCGAAGAGCGTGATCACGCCGTACTCGCCGTCGTAGCCCGGCACGCGCCGCACCTGACCGCGCCGCAATCGGGTGATCGCCTCGCGCAGGTTGTCGCCGCCGTGCTGCCCGATGTCGTCCACCGGGACCTTGCGCAGGATGTCCAGCTCGGGGCCGAGCTGGGCGACGAGATGGTTGAGCTGGCCCTCGACGGTCTTCGACTTCGGGCCGACGCCGTTGATCTCGCCCAGGATCTCGGCGAGCTGGATGAGGTGCTCGACGGACTCCTGGCGGGGCTTGCTCTCCCGGTCAGCGAGATCCTCGACGCGGCTCAGGACCCCGACGGTCAGCGGCTTGCCGCACTCGGGGCAGCGGCCGCCGTGCTCCCGGGTCCGGGCCGGCTCCCAGTTCACGCCGCACGCGCGGTGCCCGTCGGCGTGATACTTGCCCTCCTCCGGGAAGAACTCGATGGTCCCCGCGAGGGTGTGCCCGTCCTTGATCGCGTGATAATCCGGCCTACCGGTGAAAAGGGTGGCTTCCCGGGCGAGCGCCTGGGGCGAGTGGGCGTCCGAGTTGGACACCAGCCGGTAGCGGTCGAGGCTGGAGACCCGCCAGTTCATCTCCGGGTCGGAGGAGAGCCCGGTCTCGACGGCCGTGATGTGCTCGGCCAGGTCGGCGTAGCAGTCGGCGATCGCGTCGAAGCCGGACTTGGAGCCCAGCGCCGAGAACCACGGCGTCCAGATGTGCGCCGGGACGAGATAGCCGTCGGGACTCGCCTCGAGCACGATCTCCAGCAGGTCGCGCGAGTCCAGCCCGAGGATCGGCCGCCCGTCGGCGGTGAGGTTCCCGACCCGGCCCAGCGCGGTGTTGAACCGGGTGGCCGCGGCGAAGTCGGGCAGGTAGACGAGGTGGTGCACCTTCCGCGTACGGTCGTCGCGCTTGTAGATCGTCGAGATCTCGACGCTCAGCATGAACCGGGCGGCCTCGGACTGCTGGAGCGAGCCCGGAAGGCGGCGCGTGACGTCCTGCTCGGCGTCGGGGCTCAGCCGGAAGAGGCCGGGCTCGTCGGCGGGTCGCAGGCTCTCCCGCAGGTGGTCGAACCACGCGGGGTGGGTGAAGTCGCCGGTCCCGAGCACGGCGATGCCCTTGCGGCGGGCCCACCAGGCGAGGTTGGGAAGGGTGAGGTCACGGCTGCAGGCACGCGAATAGCGGGAGTGGATGTGCAGATCCGCGACGTACGTGTCCGCGGCAACCGAGGACCCTGCGCTGTCCGAGGGCACGCTGCATCCTGTCACGAGTGCGCGGGAAGCCTGAAGTCGCCACGCAGGAAGTGACATAACCTACCCGCTGTTGACTCGCCTCCTCCACGCCGCAGCCACGTTGCTGTTCGCCATCGCTGTCCGCGGTCGCTGTCCGCGGTCGCTGTCCGCGGTCGCTGTTCGCGGTCGCTGTCCGCGGTCGCGACGCGTCGCCTTCCTCTCAGGCGGTGCGCAGCTCGATGACGGAGACCTGGGGCGGCGCGCCGACCCGCACCGGCGGCCCCCAGAAGCCGGCGCCGTTCGTGACGTAGACCGGGACGCCGTCCACCTCGCCGAAGCCGCTGGTCACCGGCTGCTGCAACGGAACCAGCAGGTTGAACGGCGCCATCTGCCCGCCGTGCGTGTGCCCGGAGAGCTGCAGATCGACGTGGTAAGGAGCGGCGTCCTTGGCGGCCAGAGGCTGATGCGCCATGAGCACCACGGGCCGCGCCGGATCACGATCACCCAGCGCCCGCTCGAAGTCCGGCGCGTCGCCCTCGTCGGCGCCGTTCAGGTCGTTGACCCCGGCGAGGTCCAGCCCGTCGAGCTCGATCCGCTCGTTCCGCAACGGCCGCAGGCCCAGCCGGGCCACCTCGTCGACCCACTCCTGATAGCCCGAGTAGTACTCGTGGTTCCCCGTCACGAAGTAGGCCCCCCGCCGCGACCGGATCCCCCGCAACGGCTCCGCGAACCGGCCCAGCTCGGCGACGCTCCCATCCACCAGGTCCCCGACCACGCACACGATGTCGGCGTCGACCGAGTTGATCGCGGCGACGATCCGCTCGGTGTGCCGCACCCCGGTCAGCGGCCCGAGATGAATGTCCGAAACCACGGCCAGCCGCGTCCCGTCCATGCTCGCGGGCAACTTCGCCAGCGGCATCCGCACTCGATCCAGCCGCGGCCCACCGAGCGCCGTCTTCACCCCGTACCCAGTGATCCCCGCCGCCGTCAGCCCCGCAAAGATCGCCGCACCCCGAGCCAGCACCAGCCGCCGATCAACCCCCGGCCGCCCGCCGTCCCCGCTCGTCTGCGGCGCGCCGTCCCCGCTCGCCCCCGCCGTGCCGTCCCCGCTCGCTTGCGCCGCGCCGTCCCCGACGCCTGCGCTGGCCCCCGCACCGGCCGTGCTGGCTCCCGCGTCGGTCGTGCTGGTCCTCGCGCTAGCCGTGCTGGCTTCCGCGCCGGCCGTGCTGGTCCTCGCGCTAGCCGTGCTGGCTTCCGCGTCGGTCGTGCTGCTCTCCGGGCTGGACGTGCTGGTTCCCGGGCCGGCCGCGCCGGTCCCAACCGTCGCTGCCGTCGTCTTCGCCGTGCCTGATGCGGCGCTGCTGTCCCGGCGCTCCCGTGCGCGGATCCACAGCGCAATTGCGAGCCGCGGAATCTCCACCACCGCGAGCATCACGAGCAGGTAGAACATGACCGCAAGCCACAGGTAGCCGGGCCAGGCCAGCCACTTCACGTGCCCGCCCCGCACACCGATCAGAGTCGCCGGAACGAGCACGGCCAGCGCCAAGGCGATCACGCCGCCGACCAGCCGCGCCCGGCGCCCGCGGAACGTGTCCTTGACCAGGCGCTTCCACAGATAGAAGTGGATCAGGCCGATGACGACGATGATCAGCCCGACGAACGCGAACAACCTCAACCCCCAGCAAACGGTGGCAGGACGTCCACAGTCGCCCCGACGGCCAGCGCCGCCTGTCGATCATGGCAGGCCAGCCCGTCGACCAGAAAACTCGCGGCCTTCAACACCACCGCGAGCCGCTCGCCATGCCGCTCGGTAAGCACCCCGACCAACTCGTCGACCGAGCCCGCCCCCACGCTCTCCTCCCGAACCCCGGCCGCCGCCCGAGCCCCCGCGAAATACCGCACCTGCACCAAGTCGCTCACCAGCCCACCCGCCAGCTCCGCCCCACGCCGCCCGCCCGCAGGTCGCTCAAGGTGGCGCGGGTCCACCGGATCGGCTCAGCCCCGTGCGCCCGCGATCTGTTCTCTGCGTCCTCTGCCTGGAAAGTCTGCTCAACGTCGGGTTCGTGCCGAGTGCTTGCCACGTTGCTCACCCGCCGATCGCCGACATGGGGCGGGCCGGCTGCAGGAAGCTGGGGTCGTCGATGCCGTGCCCGGCCTTCTTCCCCCACATGGCCGCCCGCCACGCCTCGGCGATCTCCTCATCCGAGCCCCCGCCACGCACCAGCCCCCGCAGATCCGTCTCGCCGGTGGCGAAGAGGCAGTTTCGCACCTGACCATCCGCCGTCAATCGAGTCCGATCGCAGTCCCCGCAGAAAGGCCGCGTCACGCTGCCGATGACGCCCACCCGAGCTGGATTGCCCGCCGCATCGACATATCCGGGCACAAGCCACGTTTCGGCGGGCGCTGTTCCACGTGAAACCGAATCAGGCTCCAACCCGAACGGCTCCAGCGCCGCCAGGATTGCCGCCGCGGTCACCATCTCCTGCCGGTCCCACTGGTGCTGGGCGTCGAGCGGCATCTGCTCGATGAACCGCAGCTCATAGCCGTGCTGCAGGGCGAACCGCAGCAGCTCCGGCGCCTCGTCGTCATTGACCCCGCGCATCAGCACCGTATTGATCTTTACTGGCGTCAGACCCGCCTCGGCCGCCCCCGCCATGCCCTTGAGCACATCGGCGTGCCTGTCCCGGTGCGTCAGCTCCTTGAAGCGAGCGGGCGACAGCGTGTCCAGCGAGACGTTCACCCGGTCGAGCCCGGCGTCCCGGAGCGCCCCGGCCATCCGCTCCAGGCCGATGCCGTTGGTGGTGATCGACAGCTTCGGCCGCGGACGCAACTCCGCCGCGGCGGCGATGATTCCGACGAGACCACGCCGGATCAGCGGCTCACCCCCGGTGAACCTGATCTCCCGTACGCCCAGCTGCTCGACGGCGACCCGCAGCAGCCGCCCCACCTCGTCGTCGGAGAGCTGCTGTTGCTTCGGCATCCACGCGAGCCCCTCCTCCGGCATGCAGTAGGTGCACCGCAGATTGCATCGGTCGGTCAGCGACACCCGCAGGTCCGTCGCCACCCGCCCGAACCGGTCGGCGAGCAACCCCGCGCGCGGGTCACCCTTGGGCGCGCCGCCACGCGGAATCACCACGGGCGCAGCAAGCTCGGTCACTGGTCGAAAGTAGCTCTTGAATGCCTCTTTCGCCGTTATGCAAGCCACTACTTTCTCCCTTCCTCACGACCGAAGACATATGAACGAAGTCCCCGCCCCGGGCACCGTCAGCTCCGCAGGGTCGCCGATGCCGTCCGGCCGCCCGGCTCCGTCAGCCGCGCAGGGCCGCCGACGCCGCCGCGACCACCGAGCCGCGATATCCTGTACCGAACGCGGCCGTGTGCACCAGCAGAAGCTGAAGCTGATGCAGCGGCACCCGCCCCTGCCACCCGTCCGACAATGGCCACACCTCCTGATAAGCCGCCACGATCCGGTCAAGATGCGGCGCCCCGCCGAAGAGCGCGAGCTGCGCCAGATCGGTCTCCCGATGCCCGCCGTGCGCCGCCGGGTCGATCAACCAGGCCCGCCCGTCGGCACCCCACAGCACGTTGCCCGGCCACAGGTCGCCGTGCAGTCGCGCCGGCGCCTCGGCCCCGCCGAACGTGTCGATCCGGCTCAGCACCTGCTCCACCAGCTCGACGTCGCCGGCGTCGAGGGCACCCCGATCAGCCGACATCCGCAGGTACGGCAGCAGTCGCCGCTCCGCGAACCAAGCGCCCCACGGACCCTCGGACGCCGTGTTGTCCTGGCGCAACGGCCCGATGAAGCCCGGCCACGGCGCCCCGAACCCCTCCGCTCCGGCCCGGTGCACCTCCGCGAGCTCCCGGCCGAAGCGGTCCGCTGCCGCCGCGGACGGCGAGCCCGGCTCGATCCATTCCAGGGCGAGCAGATCATCGGTCACGGAGATCACTTCCGGAACAGGCGCCGCACTGGCCTCGGCGAGCCATTTCAGCCCGGCGGCCTCGGTTCGGAAGAAATGCTCGGGCGGGCTGCCCGAGGGCCACGACTTCGCGAAGACCGAGGTGCCATCGTCCAAGGTCAGACGGGTTGCGGCGCACACGTCGCCGCCGCCCACCGGGGTCTCACGAATCCGCTGGTGGGCGAGAAATGTCGAAAGATGCTGCGGGTGCGCGCGCAGATACGCCAGATCCACCTCCTTATCTTCCACTTCGGGTTACGGCGTGCTCGTTTCGGAGTCAAAATGTCGGCATGACACCTGTCGTGGTGCGTTCGTACCGGCCCAGCGACCACAGCGCCGGCCGCCGTCTGTGGTCCGAGCTGACCGCGCAGCACAACCGCATGTACGGCGACGGGCCCGACGACGGCGGAGCGGGTTTCGAGGAGTATCTGACCCGGCTCGACCTGGGCGGGCTGTGGGTGGCGGACCATGCCGACGACGGTGTCGTCGGGCTGGTGGGCCTGATCATCCGGGGCCGCGCGGGCGAGGTGGAGCCCGTCGTGGTGACGGCGACCCACCGCCACAAGGGCGTGGGCCGCAAGCTGCTGCGCCACGTGGCCCAGGAGGCGAAGAAGCGCAGCATGCAGTCGCTGACGATCTCGCCCTCCTCGCGCAACGTGGAGGCGATCCGCAGCCTGCACGCGGCCGGTTATGACGTGGTGTCGTCGATCGAGCTGACGATGCACCTCGACAGCCAGACACATGAGTGGCAGCAGGACGGTCTGGAGTTGCACACGCTTCAATTCCGCTCCTGACGTCAGGTGGCCCGGACGGGCCCGCGATGAGCGAGAAGCCTGCCAGATCCGCGGCCGCCGACCCCGAGTTATCCACAGGCGGGAGTTATCCACAGGGGGCCGGGCAGGACGGGCGGATCCGGGGCAGGCTTCCCGGCCATGACACCGCTGAACGTCAGCTCGCCTTCCGAGCTGTTGAGCCTCGTCCCCTATCTGGTGGGCTTCCATCCGGAGCACAGCCTGGTGGTCGTTGCCGTCTACGACCACCAGCTCGGCTTCACCACACGCATCGACCTGCCGGAGCGCGAATCCTGGCCCCTCCTCCGGCATGTGGCCGCGACCGTCGCCCAGCACCGTCCCGACGCGGTCTTACTCATCGGGTACGGCCCGAGCACGCCCGTCACACCAGCAGTCAAGCGCCTCGCCGGAGCCTTCGCCGGCCTGCGTCTCCCCGTCCTCGACGAGCTCCGGGTCGACGCGGGGCGCTACTGGTCCCTGCTGTGTGACGATCCGGGCTGTTGCCCGGCAGAGGGCCGGCCGTGCCCGCCGCTCGACTCCGTCCTGGCAGCCGAGGCGACCTTCGCGGGGGCGGTCGCCTTGCCGAGCCGGAAGGATCTGGAGGTGCAACTGGCGCCGGTGTCCGGGGCGGCCCGCGACGCCATGGACAAGGCCGAGGTGCGCGCCCTGGCCCGACTCCTCAAGCAGTCCTGCCTGGCGGTCGACGAGCAGCCGCACGGCTCGGCCGAGGAGCGGGCGAGCGAGTTCGACCAGTTCCTCTTCCGCATCGGACGCACGGCTGTCCAGGAGGCCGAGCAGCGTTACCGCTCCGGCGGCACGCTGAGCGACGACGAGGTGGCCTGGCTGGTCTTCCTGCTGGAGCACGCCGGCGTACGCGACTACGCGTGGACCCGGACGGGCGTCGACGAGTGGCAGATCGCCTTCTGGTCGGACATCGCCCGCCGTACCAGCACGTCCCATGTCGCCGCGCCTGCCGGTCTGCTCTCCTTCGTGGCCTGGCGAGCCAATCAGGGAGCGCTCGCGAACGTGGCCGTGGGTCGCGCCCTCGCCGCGGAGCCGGACTACCTGATGGCTCGCATCATGCACACCGTGCTCGCCATGGCGATCCCTCCGGCGATGCTCGACGGCTGGCCGGAGATCCCGGGGCTGGCCGGTGAGGTGCTCGAGGCGCTCGCCGCCGAGTTCCCGGTCGCCCGGGACCTGCTGCCCGGTGCAACCGACGAAGCAGTCTCGAAAAACAAACAAGCCGAAAAAGAAATCCCGCCCGACGAGGGCCCGCCCGTCACGGTGACCGTCGACGCATCAGCGGCAGAGGTTCCCACAGGCCGGTTCTCGGCGCCGACGACAGCGCCCACCCGGCGGCGCACTGTCGGCCCGCGGCAGCGCACCAACCGCCGGGTGGAGTTCCGGTACGTACCCCGGCACCCCACCCGGCGGACGGAACCAGGCCGGGTTCAGGGGCGCTCGGTCTCCTGACGCACTGTCGCCGAGCCCAGGTCGCCGGCGCGCATCGTGGCCGCCGGAGCCCCGGGCGTCGGGTTGTCCGCCGTCTGGTGCAGGCCGGGGACCCGGTCCTCGATGACGAAGGTGGCCCGGGTGTGCGCCGCAGCCCCGGGAGACGTGACGTAGGGCAGAACGCGGAAGTCGGCGGTCAGGTCCGCCGGCGTGATCGTGGTGCGGACATAACCGCGCTGGTTGTTGTAGAAGCGCAGATGCGGGTTCCAGGCGGCCCAGGGATGGGTGCCCGGCACCACGTCGGCGCCGTCGCCGGTGGAGGTGATCGAGGAGCAGACCAGTTCCGTGCCGACGGTGCGGGAGGTGGGATCCGACCAGTCGAG
The DNA here is from genome assembly GCF_030709675.1 of Symbioplanes lichenis. Classification (GTDB taxonomy): domain Bacteria; phylum Actinomycetota; class Actinomycetes; order Mycobacteriales; family Micromonosporaceae; genus Actinoplanes; species Actinoplanes lichenis. Next base: position 14,581 of record NZ_JAUZQD010000015.1, on the reverse strand, counting down.
CTTCAGGTCGTCGGCCCAGTGGGCGTGGACGTCGCCGGTGAGGACCACCGGGTTGCGGACGCCCGCGTCGATCCAGCCACGGGTGATGCGGTCGCGTGAGGCCGCGTACCCGTCCCAGGAGTCCATGCTGACGACCGAGGCCGGGCCCGAGTTGTTGTCGCGCTGGCCGAAGAACACCTGCTGACCGAGCACGTCCCAGCGGGCGGAGGAGTGGTGGAAGCCGTCGAGCAGCCACCGCTCCTGCTCCGGCCCGGTGATCGAGCGGGCCGGGTCGAGAGCGGCGGGGCAGTCCTTGTAGCCGTCGCCGCAGCCCTGGTCGTCGCGGAACTGGCGAGTGTCGAGCATGTGGAAGGTGGCCAGCCGGCCCCAGTGCAGGCGCCGGTAGAGCTGCATGTCGATGCCACGAGGAACGGAGGTGCGGCGCAACGGCATGTTCTCGTAATAGGCCTGGAAGGCGGCGGCACGCCGGGCCAGGAAGTTGGGGTCCGGCTGCTCCGGCACCTCGTCGGCCCAGTTGTTCTCGACCTCGTGGTCGTCGAACACCACGGCCCACGGAGCGACGGCGTGCGCGGCCTGCAGGTCGGCGTCCGTCTTGTACTGGGCGTGGCGCTGACGGTAGTTGGCCAGGGTGACGGTCTCCGGACCCTGGTGATCACGAGGGTTGCCGCCCGGGACGGTGTAGGTGCCGGGCGCGTATTCGTACTGGTAGTCGCCGAGGTGCAGGACCAGGTCCGGCTCGTCCTCGGCCAGACGGCGGTAGGCGGTGAAGTACCCGTGCTCGTACTGGGAGCAGGAGACGAAGGACATCGCGAGCGCGGCGGGCATCGCCCACCGGGGCGGCGCGGTGCGTGTGCGGCCGACCGGCGACACATAGCGCTCGGCCTTGAACCGATAGAAGTACTCGCGCGCCGGGAGAAGGCCGGTCAGTTCCACATGTACGGAGTGCGCGGCGGACGCCCGGGCCACGGTGACACCACGCCGAACCACCTTGCGGAAGCGTTCGTCCGCGGCCAGCTCCCACTGGACCGGCACGTCCCGGCCGGGCATCCCGCCGAGCCCGTCATCGGCGAGCGGCGCGGTCGCCAGTCGCGTCCAGAGAACGAAACCGTCGGACGCGGGGTCACCGGACGCCACGCCGAGGGTGAAGGGGTTGGTGCGCAGCGGGCCTCGATACCGGGTGGTCGAGGTCAACGGCCAGACAGTGGCAGCGGTGGCTCCCGACGGCACGGCGGCCGCCGCGAGACCGGCCGCGGCGCCGCTGAGCAGGAGGGAACGTCGTGACAACGACATGCGGAGCTCCCTGCGTTCCTGGATTGTGGACGCAGAAGAGCCTCATGAGTGTGAATGTCTCGGGCGCACGGGGCGGCTTAATGGCGGCGGAACACCGAGCGAAATCAGACCACTACGCGTTGCGCTCCGGCATAGACGTTCATGGACGGGCCGCGCAGGAAGCCGACCAGCGTCATGCCGGCCTCGTCGGCGAGCTCCGCGGCGAGAGTGCTGGGCGCGGACACCGCGGCGAGCACCGGGATGCCCGCCATCCACGCCTTCTGGGTCAGCTCGAAGCTGGCCCGTCCCGACACGAGCAGGACATGATCGGTCAGCGGGAGCCGGCCCTCGCGCAGCGCCCAGCCGATCACTTTGTCGACGGCGTTGTGCCGCCCCACGTCCTCGCGGAGCACGACCAGCTCGCCGGCGGCGGTGAAGAGGCCGGCCGCGTGCAGGCCACCCGTACGGTCGAAGGTGCGCTGGGCCGCCCGCAGCTTGTCGGGCAGCTCGGCGAGCGTCCGGGCGGCGACGGAGGTCGTGTCCGGGACTATGTCGAACTGCGAGCGCGTCCGGACGGCGTCGATGCTCGCCTTGCCGCACACCCCGCACGAGCTCGTGGTGTAGAAATTCCGGCTCGGGTCGGTCACCGGCGGCGGCACGTCGGCGCCGAGCACGATGTCGACCACGTTGTACGTGTTCGGAGTGTCGGTGCCGGCGCACAGCTGAGCGGTCACCACGTCGCCGGACGCGCGGATGATGCCCTCGGTGAGCAGGAAGCCCATCGCCAGATCGATGTCCTGCCCGGGCGTCCGCATCGTCACGGCGAGCGGCTCCTTGCGCAGCCGGATCTCGAGCGGTTCCTCCGCGGCGAGATCGTCCGGCCGGCGCCGCGGCTCGGCGGTCGTGTCGAGGTTGATCTTCATGACCGGTCGCCGGTTCATCGTGCGCGCCATGGATCGAGCGTAGGCCGCCCGCTCGCCCCACGGCACAGCGCGCGGCCCGGCCCGCACCCCCGCGGAGACGAAAGCGGCAACGACGGTGATGGAGAGAGCCGCAGCGTGGGCGGACACGGAGACGAGAGAGGCAACGACGGTGATGGAGAGAGCCGCAGCGTGGGCAGACACGGAGATGAGAGCGGCAACGACGGAGAGCGAGAGAACGGCGGCGTGGACGGGCACGGAGGCGGCGACGGCGGAGACGGGACCGGTGTGCCGGGCATCGTCACAAAACCGTGCGAGAGCATGCTGAGCTGGCAGAACAAGCCGGAAACAGCGCGCGCCGGGATGGCAGCGGTCACGCTCGCGGGCTCGGCGGGATACGGTACGTGCGTGGGGGGATTCGCGGCGGTGGTGCTGGCCGGCGGTGCGGCGCGTCGGATGGGTGGGGCGGACAAGCCCACCATCCCGGTCGCCGGCCAGTCGATGCTGACCCGGGTGCTGGCCGCGGTGCACGATGCCGACCCCCGCGTGGTGGTCGGCCGGGTGCCGCCGGACCTGCCCGTCGAGGTGGCGTCGACGAGCGAGCAGCCACCCGGTGGCGGCCCCGTGGCGGCCACCGCGGCGGGGCTCGCCCTGGTGCCCGAGCACGTCAGCTTCACCGCTCTGCTCGCCGCGGACCTGCCGTTGCTGACCGGCGAGGCGATGGACGTGTTGCGCCTCACCGTCGAGTCGGCGCCGATGATGCAGGGCGCGGTCTACCGTGACGCGGAGGGCCGGCGACAGTCGTTGTGCGGGGTCTGGCGCACGCCCGCCCTGCGCGAAGCGCTCATCCGGCTCGCCGACGAACGGGGCAGCCTGCAGGGCGCGCCGATGCACGCCCTGCTCACCCATCTGAACTTCATCGAGGTCTCGTGGCGGCGCCCCGGCCCACCGCCGTGGTTCGACTGCGACACCGACGACGATCTGCGTACGGCGGAGGAGTGGGCGAGGTGAATGTCCTCGACGAGTGGCTCGGGGCGGCGGCCGCCGAGCTGGGCCTCGCCCCGGAAGACGTCCGGCGTGACCTCATCCTCGACGTGGCTCGCGACGTTGCCCACAACGTGGTGCGTCCCGGCGCGCCCGTGACGGCGTACCTGCTGGGCCTGGCCGTGGGTCGCGGCGCCGACCCCGCCGAGGCCGCCGCCCGGCTGTCCGCCCTCGCCACCGCCTGGCCCGCCGAGGCCAAGACTCCGGCCGCGGACTGAACTGCATGGTCTGTCGAGGCGAAGGCTTCGGAAGCGGACTGAGATCGCCTGCTCTGTCGAGGCGAAGGCTCCGGCGGCGGACTGATTCCGCGTGGCCCGCCGAGGTCAAGGCTCCGGCTGTGGACTGGATGCGCCTGATCCGCTGAGGCGAAGGCTCCGGCGGCGGGCTGAATCCGTGCAAACGGGAACAACCCGCGTCGGGAATGAGACGGGGCCGGTGGGCGTGCGGCGGGCTCGATAGGGTGACGGGGCGGAGGTGCGATCATGACGGCGGACAACCCGGCCGACCAGCCCGAGGGCATTTTTCTCGACGAGCCCACCACGGCCGATCTGCGGGCCAAGGTCACGGAGGCGTGGCGCGAGTTCGCCGGCGCCCTGGCCGGGCTGCTGCCGACGCTCGGGCCGGGGGCCTACATCGACATCACGCTGGACCCGACGGCGTCGGGCACCGGCACGGCCGTCTATTCGGTGAGCATCCGGATTCTGCCCGACGGGGTGGTCGAGGCGCTGGCGGTCGGCAACGGCGGGCTGCCTGAGGGCTACAGGATGGATCGGTCGGCCGTCGCGGACCTGGTCGCGCTCGGCTGGTCGCCGCCCGGGGTGCTGCCCGGGTCGGGGGACTCGTTCGGGTTGCGGACGACCACGGGCGGGGCGAACCAATTCGCCACGGTGGTGTCGCGGACGCTGCGCGATGTGTACGGTGCGCCGCACCCGGCCTTCCTCGTGTACCTGGTGCACGACGAGGAGGACGAGCCGATCGACACGGCGCCGCTGGCCACCGCGCGTCACGAGCCGAGCATCGACGAGGAGCTGAACCTCGACGACCTCGACGAGGACGGCCTGCTCTCCGCGGCGCTGGCCAACGCGGCGGAGGAGGTGCCGCTCGAAGAGCGGGTACGCACCGTGGTCGCGACCATGTCCAAGACGACCGTCGACCAGCTGCAGGTGGACACCGACGGCGACATCGGCATCCGGGCCGGCTCGGCGATGGTCTTCGTCCGGGTGCGCGACAATCCGCCGCTGGTGGACGTCTTCTCGCCGATCCTGACCGAGGTCGAGCCGACCGAGCAGCTCTACGTGAAGCTGTCCGAGCTGACCAACCGCATGCCGATCGGCCGCCTCTACTGCGCGCAGGACACGGTGTGGGCCTCGATCCCGGTCTTCGGCCGGAACTTCCAGGCCACCCACCTCATGCTCGCCGTCCAGGTCATGACCGGCCTCGCGGACGAGCTCGACGACCGGCTGCACGGCGAGTTCGGCGGCAAGCGCTTCTTCGGCGAGGGTGACAAGCCCGCTCCGGCCAAGGCGCCCGAGTCGACGGACAACCACCGCCCCGGCATGTACCTGTAGACGCCGCCCGCACGAGCAACCGGCACCGGCGCAGCGAAAAGCATCCGGCGCCGGTGAAGGTGAGAGGCACCCGGCGCCGGTGAGGTAAGAGCAGCGGCGCCGCTGGAGATCGAGCGAGCGAATCGATCAGGCGGGCAGCCAGGCGAGCTCGTCGAGGGTGGCGAGCGCCGAGGCCTGCAGCCCGGCGTCGGTGACGGTCCAGAGCACGTCGCCGACGACGAGCGATCGGCGTACGCCCGGGCGGCTCACCAGGCCCACCTCCGTGACGGCTTGGTCGGTCACGCGTAGCGCCAGCGCACCCTCCGTCGACCGGCCCTCGGTGACGGACGAGACCGGCAGGACCAGCAGGTGCGAAGCCGGCCACCACAGCAGCGCGTGCGGGTCCCACTCGGCCTCCGACTGGCCGCCGGGCACCTGGTGCTGGGCGAGGCGCCGCGGGGCCCCGGGGTTGCGTACGTCGAAAAGCGACACCTGCGTCCCCGACACCCGCCCGGACGTGTCCGCCTCCTGACCGACACCGATCAGCCTGCCCTCGCCCGCGGGCTGGAGATGCGCGGAGTAGCCGGTGATCTTCAGCTCGCCGGTCACCCGGGGCTGGGCGGGATCGCTCAGGTCGACCGTGTAGAGCGGATCCGTCTGCCGGAAAGTCACGACATATCCGACCGGCCCCATGAACCGCACCGAGTAGATGCGCTCGCCCTGCCCAAGCCCGTTGACCACTCCGACCTGCGTCAGCTTGCCGTCCTGAGCGGCCAGCACCCGCACAGCGGAGACGTCCGCCGCCGTTGTCGCCACCCGCAGTCGACCGTCCCATTCGGACAGGGCGTACTGGTTGACGAGATATCCGGGGACTTTGCCGGACGCCGAGTACGCCGGCGGCGCAGAGCCGCTGAGCGTGAACTGGTGGATCGCAGTCTGTTCGCGTACCGGCAAATCGGCGCGACCCATCGCGGCCGTGAGCCGCCATCGATCGTCGCTTGCCACATACATGCTGCTGCCTGTGGCATAGACCGTGTCGCTGTCCGCCGCCACCGTGACCGCGTCGCCGCTGCCCAGCGTGGGCTGCGACAGATCGAACGTCAGGATGCTGACCAGTGACCCGCCCGAGAACGACGGCGGCCGCGTGACCCGCGAACAGTCGGCCCGGCCCTGCGCCGTCTCGCTCCCCGTCGTCACTGTCCACGACGGCAACCACGCGCTGACATCCGCCTGCTCGATGGCCTTCCGGTTGTCGCCGATCTCACCCGAGTCCCGGAACTTGATCCGCGGTGCCGACCGCAGCACCACGCGTGCGGCGCTGCCGGTGAGCCGGGCGTCGATCAGCCGGCCGTCACCCTGCCAGCGACTGACGATCCGCGGCGCCCCGGTCAGTGACACGAGCAACAGCACGCTGCGCCCAGCGAGTGGCAGACCGACTTTTCGATCGATCAGCCCGCCGTCGCCCACCTCCGTCGACAGCACCAGCGCGGTGTCGCCGGACAGCAGCAGCGTCGGCTCGTTCCCGTACCCGCGAATGCCCAGGTCGAGCGAGGCCGTCTGCTTCCTGGCCGCCGCGTCCACGACCCGCAACGTGGAGCCGGAGACCGTGACTATGCGCCGGCCGTCCGTCTTGACGATGTCGGGCTCGTCGGCGTCCACCTCATGGTTGTTGGTCTGCGAGAAACCCGACGCGGGCACGGCGGCGGCGTCCGCCATGGTCCGGGCCCCGCCACGCTCGACCGCCACTTCCGGTACGCCCCCCGCGCCCGGAAACCCGTAAGGCCCGACGCTGGCCTTCGCCGCTTGCTTGAAGTCCTTCTCCAGCTGCTCGCACGAGTCGTACGAGACGAGTCGCATCTCCCCCTGTGACGAAGAGGATGAAGGAGTGGGCAGGGGAGCGGGCGTCGACGATGTGCAGCCGGCGAGCGGAAGCGCGACGGCGATTGCGGTGGCGCAGAACACGTGACGGCGTGACATGGGGGTGGGACGCACCGCCGCGCCCCGCGGTTCCCCTAGAGCGGCACCGACGTCGGCGTCTCGACCAGCCGCGACAGCACCACCATGCTTCGCGTCGACGTCACGAACGGCTCCGCCCGCAACCGCTCCAGCGCCTGCTCCAAGTGTCCGATGTCCGCCGCCCGCAGGTGCACGAGCGCGTCCGCCTCGCCCGACACCGTGTACGCGCCCACCACCTCCGGGTGCCGCCGCGTCGCCACAGTGAGCTGGGCCGGAGTCGTGCGCCCGGTGCAGAACAGCTCGACAAAGGCCTCCGTCGTCCAGCCCACGGCGGCCGGGTCAATGACCGCGGTGAATCCCTTGATCACCCCGTCGGCCCGCAGCCGGTCGACGCGGCGCTTGACCGCCGGCGCCGAAAGGGAGACCTTCGCCCCGATTTCCGCGTACGACGCCCGGGCATCCGCCACGAGGTGCGCAACGATTCGCTGGTCCACGGCGTCCATACGCAACGATTCGCCTCCAGCGGGCAAGAGAAAGAGCTGTTTCGCCCGTCCCAGCGTACCTACCCTGTACCTCATGAGCCAGACCGAGCGGTTGCCGCGTATGCGGACATATCTCATGTGTCCGCCCGACCACTTCACGGTCGACTACGTCATCAATCCGTGGATGGACGTCACCGTGCCGGTCGACGCCGGCCTCGCGGGCAAGCAGTGGACGCTCCTGCGCGACACGCTCGTCGACCTCGGTCACACCGTGCACGTGCTCGACGCGCGCCCCGGGCTGCCCGACATGGTCTACGCGGCCAACGGCGCCTTCTCCGTCGACGGCACCGTCTACGGCGCGCGGTTCCGTTATCCGCAGCGCACGGACGAGGCCGAGGCGCATCGCCTCTTCTACACGGCCGACACCTGGTCGTACGCGTCCCCTGTGCACGTCAACGAGGGCGAGGGCGACTTCGCGTACCTTCCCGGGGCTTACGGCGGCATGATCCTGGCCGGCTACGGATTCCGTACGGACCCGGCCGCCCACGCCGAAGCGCAAGAGGTCCTGGGCCGCCCGGTGGTGTCGCTCCGCCTGGTCGACCCCGCCTTCTACCACCTCGACACGGCCCTCGCGGCGCTCGACGACCGGCACGTCGCGTACTTCCCGGAGGCCTTCTCGCCCGCCTCGCAGCGCGTCCTCGCCCAGCTCTTCCCCGACGCCGTCCTCGCCGATCGGGCCGACGCCGAGGCGTTCGCGCTCAACCTGGTCAGCGACGGCCGGCACGTGATCCTCAACACCGAGGCGACGGCGTTCGGCGCGAAGGTGCGTGATGCCGGTTACAGCCCGGTGCACGTGGATCTCGGTGAGCTCAAGCGGGGCGGCGGCAGCGTCAAGTGCGTGGTGGCCGAGCTCAGAAGGTGACCGCCCGCCTGGGCTGGATGAGCGGGGGCGCCCCGCACGGGCCGGACGAGCGCGGGCGAGAGAAAATGGTTCGCATGAGCGACGACACCGAAGGCAAGCAGGAAGAGTCCGTCATCGTGGTGGGCCCGGACGGCCGTCCGATGGGCACGGTGGAGTCCGACGGGAGCATGAAGCCCGAGGAGCCCGGCAACCAGATCGAGCAGCCCGCCAAGGTCATGCGGATCGGCAGCATGATCAAGCAGCTGCTCGAGGAGGTCCGCGCGGCGCCGCTCGACGAGGCCAGCCGCGGCCGGCTGCGGGAGATCCACCAGCGCTCGATCAAGGAGCTGGAGGACGGCCTGGCGCCCGAGCTGCGCGAGGAGCTCGAGCGGCTGTCGCTGCCGTTCGAGGGCGAGACGCCGCCGAGCGAGGGTGAGCTGCGGATCGCCCAGGCCCAGCTGGTCGGCTGGCTCGAGGGGCTCTTCCACGGCATCCAGGCCGCACTGGTCGCCCAGCAGATGGCGGCCCGGCTGCAGCTCGAGCAGATGCGCGGCCCCGGCGGCCGCCCGGCGCTCCCGGTCGGCCCCAACGGCATCATCCCCGGCATGACCGCCCCGGGCGGTGCCGAGGGCAACACGGGCCAATACCTCTAGGCCAGATCAAAAACCTTCTCGAGGTACGCGGCCACGCCGTCCTCGTCGTTCGTGAGCCCGATCTCGTCGGCGATCTCCTTGACGGCGGGATGCGCGTTGCCCATGGCCACCGAGCGGCCTGCCCACGTCAGCAAGGGCAGGTCGTTCGGCATGTCGCCGAAGGCCACAACATCGGCGGCGGTGAGGCCGCGCTGCTCGCACAGCCACGCGAGCCCGGCGGCCTTGGTGACGCCCGCCGCCGAGATCTCGACCAGCGCCGACGTGGAGGAGTGCGTCGCCTCGACCACCGTGCCGAGCGTCCGGCTCACCAGCTCCACGAACTCGTCGGGCTGGTGGTGGGCCGAGCGCGCCAGCAGCTTCACGGCCGGCACGCTGGTCAGCTCGTCCGGGGTGCCGATGACGCGGACCCCTTCCAGCTTGCCGTCCCAGTGCAGCGGCCAGGCCGGCTCGTGCCAGAAGCTGCGGCCGTCCTCGACCTCGACGGCCAGGGCGACGTCGGGCACGGCCTCGCGCAGCCGCGCGGTCACGTCGAGCAGGAGCTCGGTGGAGATCGGCGCCGCCCGGAGGATGGTGTCGGTGTCGGGGTCGTAGACCACGGCGCCGTTGGCGCAGACCGCGGGCAGCGGCTCGGCCATCTGGTCGTAGAGCTGGCGCAACCAGCGCACGGGACGACCCGTCACGAGGACGGTGGGCACGTCGTCGGCGTGCAGCCGGTCGAGCACGTCGATGGTGCGCGGGCTGAGCGTGCCGTCGCTGCGGATCAGGGTGCCGTCGATGTCCGAGGCGACGAGGCGAAACGGTTTCTGCATCACTTCGACAGTAGCTTGTCCAGGTAGACCGCCACCCCGTCCTCGTCGTTGGTCAGCGTCACCTCGTCGGCGACCGCGAGCAGCTCCGGGTGGGCGTTGGCGACGGCGACCCGGCTCCACCCCGCCCACGCGAACATCGGCAGGTCGTTGGGCATGTCGCCGAAGACCAGCACGTCGGCCGGGTCCACGCCGACCGCCTGGGCGACGACCGCCAGCCCGGTGCCCTTGTCGACCTCGGGCGGGCAGATCTCGACGTAGTTCAGGCCGGCCTGGGTGACCGACGCCACGTGCGGTGGCACGACCCGGCGGGCGGCCGCGAGCAGATCGTCGACGTCGCGCTCGAACGATCGGGCGAACGCCTTGATGACGTCCGAGGTCAGACATTCATCCCGGGTACGCGGCTCGACCGTCACCGGATAGCGCCACGTCGGGTCGTAATCGCCCCAGAGCGGCGCGTCGTCGTGATCGAGCGCCTCGACCATGACCGAAAGCGGACCGACCTCGGCCTCCAGCGCCTGCAACGCGCGGGCCAGGTCGCGGCCGGGCAGCCGGGCGCTGCGCAGCAACCGGGACTCCTGCTGGTCGATGACCCAGCCGCCCTGCGCCAGCACCAGGAAGTCGGCGTCCCGGATGTCGTTGCGGGTCAGCTCGGTCAGCCGCGGACCACGGCCGGTGGCGCCCACGACGCGGATGCCGGCGGCCCGGACCCGGTCCAGCACTGCATGGGTGTACGCGGAGACGGTGTCATCGCTGCGCACGAGCGTGCCGTCGAGATCGGTGGCGATGAGCTTCGGCAGGCCGGGTCGGGTCATCGAGAACCTCCGAGGGTGCGGAACCCCCGCGGAGGGCGGAAGGAAAACGGTACACCGAACCGGCTACCAGCAGCTATGACTTCTGGTAGCCGGTTGGTGTATCACGCGTTAGCGGCAAGCTTCGTCGTCGGTTCCAGAATCTCGCGGCCGCCGAGGAATGGCTGCAGGGCCTTGGGGACCCGCACCGAGCCGTCCGGCTGCTGGTGGTTCTCGAGGATCGGAATCAGCCAGCGGGTCGTGGCGAGCGTCCCGTTGAGCGTCGCGGCGGTCTGCGGCTTGCCGTCCTCGTCGCGGTAGCGGATGTTGAGCCGCCGCGCCTGGAAGGTCGTGCAGTTCGAGGTCGACGTCACCTCGCGGTAGCGCCCCTGCGACGGCACCCACGCCTCGCAGTCGAACTTGCGCGACGCGCTCGAGCCGAGGTCACCGGTCGCCACGTCGATCACCCGGTAGGGGATCTCGACCTTGGCCAGCATCTCCTCCTCCATGGCGACGAGCCGCTCGTGCTCCGCCACGGCGTCCTCCGGCCGGCAGAAGGAGAACATCTCGACCTTGTCGAACTGGTGCACGCGCAGGATGCCCCGCACGTCCTTGCCGTGCGAGCCGGCCTCACGGCGGTAACACGTCGACCAGCCCGCGAACCGCTCCGGCCCGTTCGACAGGTCGAGGATCTCGTTGGAGTGGTAGGACGCCAGTGGCACCTCCGACGTGCCCACCAGGAACAGGTCGTCGGCCTCGAGCCGGTAGACCTCGCTCGCGTGGGCGCCCAGGAAGCCCGTACCCTCCATGGACTCGGGCCGGACCAGCGACGGCGTGATCGACGGGGTGAAGCCGTGCTCCACCGCCTGGGCGATCGCCATGTTGAACAGCGCGAGCTGCAGCAGCGCGCCCACGCCGGTCAGGAAGTAGAACCGCGAGCCCGACACCTTGGCGCCGCGCTCGGTGTCGATCGCCCGCAGCGCCTCGCCGATCTCGAGGTGGTCCTTCGGGTTGTCGATGGCCGGGATCGCGCCGACCTCGCGCAGCACGACGAAGTCGTCCTCGCCGCCCTCGGGCACGCCCTCCTGCACCAGGTTGGGCACGGCCAGGTGGGCCTTGCGCAACGCCTCGTCGGCCGCGGTGGTCTCGGCCTCCGCCCTCTTGACCTCGCCGGCCAGCTCCTTGGTGCGGGCCAGCAACGCCGCCCGCTCGTCGCCGGACGCCTTGGAGACCTGCTTGCCCAGCGATTTCTGCTCCGCCCGCAGCGACTCGAAGCGCTGAGTGGCGGCCCGCCGCGACTCGTCGGCGCGCAGCAGCTCGTCGACCTTGTCGGGGGACTCGCCGCGCCGCCGCTGGCCGGCACGGAACAGCTCGGGGTCTTCGCGAAGCAGTCGCAGGTCAATCACGATTGATGAGCCTACCGGCGCGGGTGCCCGGCTCTCATCCCGATATCCCCTCACCGGGTTTGTCCCGGCTGTCGCCCGTCACCTGCCACGGCTTGGCCGCCGTGACCTCCAGCTCGAACGGCGTCTCCGGCCGGGGGTCGTCCTCCGCCTCCACGTGCGGCCGGCGCCTCGGTCGCTTCTCCTCCGCGGCGGGCTCCGAGGCCCGCCCCGACAGGTACGCGGCCACGGTCACCAGCACCACGCCGACCAGCGCGCACCACACGCCCCGGCCGACGTCGACGCCCATCTCCGGCTCCTCGAATCCGATGACCGACTGGAACTCGGTGATCACCTGCGACGTGTCCGACAGCGCCGAGTAGGCGGCCGCAACCACGACGAAGAGGACGCCGCCCGTGCTGAGCGCGGCGAGGCGGGCGTACGGGCGGCCGGAGGCTGGTCCGAAGAGGGCGAGGACGACGGCCGTGACCATCAGGAAGAGGCCGACGAGATAGGCCGGGCCCCAGCCGGTGACCTCGGCCACCGTGGTCGAGAACGGCCGGGCGCCGGCCGCGCCGTCCTGGAGCAACCGGCCGTCGAACGAGGTGACCTGCCACTCGGAGACCAGCGACGCGAAGAGGGCGAGCGCGCCGAGCCCGGCGGTCAGCGGCACCACGCGGCGGTCGCGGCCGAGACCGGCGAGAAAGCCACCGACGTCGCGGCGGCGCTGCTGGTCCGGCTCGCCGGCGGACTCCGCCGGGCCGAACTCGATGACCGCTTCCTCGGGCTGCGACATGCGAACAATAATCGCCTGCGCGCGGTCGCCCGGCCAGTGCCGGAGAGATGGACTAGCGTTCCGAGTATGCCTATTAGCAAAGCTTCCGCCCGCTGGACGGGCAACCTGACCGAGGGCTCCGGGACGATCAAGACCGGTAAGGGCGGGATCACGGGGAATTACTCCTTCAAGTCCCGTTTCGAGGAAGGTGAGGGCACCAACCCCGAGGAGCTCATCGGCGCCGCGCACGCCGGCTGCTTCTCGATGGCGTTCTCGAAGGCGCTGAGCGACGCCGGCTTCACGCCGACGTCGGTGGACACCATCGCCCGGGTGCACCTGGACAAGAACGACGCGGGCTTCGGCGTGACCCGCATCGAGCTCGAGACGGTCGGCGAGGTCCCCGGCGTCGACAACGACACCTTCCAGAAGATCGCCGCGGACGCCAAGGAGAACTGCCCGATCTCCCGGCTCCTCGCGCCGGGCGCGCAGATCTCGCTGCACGCCACGCTTTCCTGAGCTTCCCGCTCCTCGCGCGCCGGTCCGGGCTCACCGGCCGGCGCGCCGCCGTTCGCGGCCCCGCCGATGCGGGCTGGGAGTGCGACCGCGATTGCGCGCTGGGAGGGCACCCGTGGATGCGGGTTCGCACGGATGGCAGCGCGGCAGGACGGAAGAGCACAATGGTCGCGTGCCGGTCGAGATGAGCCGAGAGCGGTTCGAGGAGTTCGTCGGCGAGGCCCTCGACGAGGTCCCGCCCGAGCTGCTCAAGATGATGAACAACGTGGTCATCCTCGTCGAGGACCTGCCACCGGACGGCAGCCTGGGCCTGCTCGGCCTCTACGAGGGCACCGACCTCACCAGCCGCGGGTGGGACTACGCCGGCGTGCTGCCCGACCGGATCACCATCTATCGCCTGCCGACGCTCGCCGTCTGCGACACCGAGGCCGACGTCATCGACGAGGTCGCGATCACTGTGGTCCACGAGATCGCCCACCACTTCGGCATCGACGACCACCGCCTGCACGAGCTGGGCTGGGGCTGACTCGCGGGAGTCAGCCCGCCCCGTGACGTCAGCCTGCTCGCGACGTCAGCCCGCCTTGTGGCGTCAGCCTGCCTGTCGCGTCAGCCCGCCTTGTGGCGTCAGCCTGCCTGTCGCGTCAGCCTGTCCGTCGCGTCAGTCGAAGAGGTTGTTGAGCAGGCCGCCGCTCTGCTGCTGACCGCCCGCGGCGCCGGCCAGACCGCCCGGGGGCTCCTCGGAGGGCTGGACGACGACGAAGCCCTGACCCGAGAAGCTCATCGTGAAGCGCTCGCCCGTCGTGCGCCCGAGCAGCGTGCCCAGGCCGAACTGCTCGCCCCGGTGATAGCCCGTCTGCAGGTTCGCCGACCAGCAGATCGCCGCCTGCGGGTCCACGTACGTCGGCTGGTCGACCGTCAGCACCACCGGGGTGCCCTTGGTCGTGACCGCGATCCGGCCGTGCCCGGTGAAGACGCAGTTGAACAGGCCCGCGTTCGAGGCCGCGCCCACGCCCTGGACCATCTTGATGTCGTAGTTGAGCGTCGAGTCGAAGGCCAGCACGTTCGCGCCGTTGATGGACAGGCCGTCGCCGGGCTCGAGGTCGATGAGGTGGATGTCGGCGGCGTTCTCGGCGAGGAACACGTCACCCTGGCCGCGGACGCGCATCAGCGGCACGCCCTCACCGGTCAGCTTCTGCTTGAGGAACTTGCCGAGGCCGCCCGAGCCGAGCGCCTCGAACTGCACCTGCCCCTGATAGGCGACCATCGAGCCGACGCGAGCCATGAACTCGCCGTTCAGCTCGGCCTTGAGCAGCTTGGAGTTCTGGAGCCGAAGGCCGGGCTGGGCCGATTCCTTCTCGAGGTTGTCGGCCGAGAACAGTTCGCTGCGCATCGAGTCCTCCTGTGAAGTGGGTCTTCATGGTACGGAGCACAAGCAATGTTCCCGCAGCTGAGGCGCGCCCCGCACCGAGCGCCCAGGCCCGCTGACCGGCGCCGATCGACCGCCGGCGTGCTGGCGGACCGGGTGGCCGCCGGCGTGCTGGC
>NZ_JAUZQD010000014.1 GCF_030709675.1 Symbioplanes lichenis | reverse complement strand
TGTTTTCAGCGTGCGCACCCTGCGTGAGCAGCGCCGCCAGCGGATCCTGCAGGCCGAGGAGACCATCCGGTACGCCGATGAGCTGCACGTCGCGGCCCAGCGCGCCGAGCGCGGGGCGCAGCGGTGGCTGGAGCACTGGCAGGACAGTGAGCAGAAGGTCAGCGCGACGTGGCAGGCGTGGCTCGACGCCCAGGCCCGCCTCGACCGCGCCCACACCGCCGCCGCGTTCCGCACCCCGTGGACGGCCCCGACCCCGAGCGAGTACGCCGCCCGCGAGCGCTGGCTGCACCAGACCGTCACCGCCGCCGCCGAGCGCGGCGAACTCCCGGCGACCGCGGTGGCCGACGCGCTGGCCGGACGCGGTTGGGACGCCCGGCTGCACCCGGTTGAGCAGGAGCTGGTCGTGCTGCGTACCTCGGCGGCGTACCTGCTGGCCGAACACCGGCGTGCGGTCGCCGCCGAGCAGGGCGCCTGGCACGACGCGCAACTGGCCCGCCGTACCAGCGAAGATCTGCGCTTGGAAGCCGCCGCCGCAACCGTCCTGGCGATCCCGGCCCGCGAGATTGTCGCCGCCCGCCCCGAGCGTCGCACTGCCCGCGCTGCCGTCGCCGTGCGTACCGCCTGACTCTGTTCCATCGGGGCGGCCGGCATTCACGAAGGCCGCTATCCTGGTCTCGCCGGGCGATGGGCGGTGAGTGATGGACGCGACTCGGCAGTTGCGGTGGTACCTCGGTCTGGGACTGCTCGTCCTCGCCGCCGCGCCGATCCTCATGTCCGCGCTCGCGGCGAGCGACCCGGCTGCCCCCGCCGGCGCACTGCTGCCGGTGCTGATCGGCGGCCCGGTCAGCCTGGCCGGCGCGTACTTCGTCGTGCGCAGCATGCTGGTCGCGGCCGAGCCGGAAAGGTCCGCGCGGCTGCTCACGATCGGTGCCGTCATCGTGATCGCCGGTGCGGCGCTCGTGCTCACTTTGCTGGCGGCCACGGCTTGACCATGCCCGGTTCCTGCTGACCCGCACTCCGGCCCGGGGCCTGGAGATCGCCTCAGCACCGACACGACGGAGGCGACGCGGTGTCCTTCTCGGTCGACCCGGCGGCGCTCGACGCCTACGCGGCCCAGCTGGGGCGGGCGCGCGGCGACGCGGAGCAATGCCAGGCCCACTTCGACGCGTACGTGCCCGAGCTCGCGCCCACGGACGGCTTCCTGAATCTGCTCACTTACGAGCACTCCCGGGTACGGGCGGCGCTGCAAGCGACTTTGGAGCAGCTGACTTCCGTACTCGGATCGTCGCGCGACGAAGTGGCAGCGGCCGCGACCGGATACGGGCAGACGGACGCGCAGCGGGCCGCCGGGCTGGACTCGACGTATCCGCAGGTCACCCGAGCGGCGCCGGACCGGGACTGACCGATGCGTTTCCATGACGCCGCAGAACCGGTGCGTTTTCATGACGCCGCGGAACCGATGCGTTTCCACGACGTCGCGGAACCGGTGCGTCACCTCGTCGACCCGGCCCGGCGTACCGAGCAGATCCTCGGGCAGCCGTTCTCGAACCCCGCCTCGGTGCTGGACTGGGCCAGCCCCAGCCACATCGTCAACGAGTTCGTCAAGCAGGCCATCGGCTACGACATCTTCGGCGAGGCAGCGCAGGCGTTCGCCGGCGACTGGCACCAGGTCTGGCAGGCCGCCGGCGCCTGCCGCAACCTCGCCGGCGCCATGCAGGACATCGGCATCAATGTCTCCGCCGGCAACGTGGAGCTCGACGCCCACTGGCAGGGCAACGCCCGCGACGCCTCGTACGACTACTTCGCCCGGCTCAGCGCGGCGATCAGCGCGCAGCAGCTCGCCCTGAACGCGATGGCCGACGCCTACGAGAAGGCCGCCGAGGGCACGTACCGCATCGCCGAAACGGTGTCCGGCATCATGAAGGACATCGTCGACGCCGCCATGATCGGCGCCGTCGCCGCGTCCGCCGGCACCGCCACCATCGAGACCGGCGTCGGCTTCGTCACCGGCTGGGGCGTCGCCGCCTACGAGGCCTACAAGATCGCCGAACTGGCCGCCCGCGCCCGTCGCCTGATCGCCACCGCCTCCGCCCTGATCGGCACCGTCGCCGGTGAGATCCAGGCGGCGTCCACAAGCACCGGAATCCTCGCCCGGCACCCACTGCTCAGCCACCCCTACCAGCACCCGGCCGGAGGCACCGCGTGAGCGACCCGATCGTCGACAAGCTCCTCGCCCACCTGGAGGCCAACGGCGACACCGAGGCCGTACGCGAGCTGGCCGGCGCCCTGAGACGCGGTGAGCTGGACTGGCCGGCCGGACTCGGCGCACCCTTCTACGCCGAAGCGCTCGCCCCGCGGATCGCAGCCTTCGCCGACTGGCACCGAAGCTTGAGCGACGACGACCGTACCCGTCACATGGACGTCACGCTCTCGGTCATGCGGTCGATGAAGCAGGAGTGAGCGCGGGCCCTGATCTTCGGGTGCACCACCAGACGATGCCGGTGATGACGATGACGGCGGCGGTGGGGACGAGCTGGTACGGCGAGCCGACTCCGGCCGAGCGGTCCTGCGTCGCGCTGCCCAGGTCCACCCGCAGGGCCGCGGCCACGAGGAAGGTGAACGTGTTGAGGACGGCGTGGAGCATCACCGCGATCTCGAGCCCGCCGGTGCGCCAGGTGATGATCGCCAGCCCGGTCCAGAGCACGAAGTACCAGACGACAATGTACGGATCCGTTGCCCCGTGCAGGGCCGTGAACAGCACACTCGAGACCAGCACCCCGGCGATCAGCCCGGCCCGCGGGTTACGGGTCCAGCTGCCGACGACGCGGAAGACCAGCCCGCGTACGCCGTACTCCTCCCCCGCCGACTGCAGCGGCGTGAGCAGTGTCGTGGCGAGGAAGAAGGCGACGATCTCGGGCTGCGACCAGGGCGACTCCTCGACGGGCGCGAGCGCGCCGAGGACGGTCACAACCAGCCAGGGCGGACCGAGGACGAGGAGCGACCGGCCGAACAGTCCGAAGCGGAACCGTGACGCCACGGAGTGCAGGCTCGCCCCGGGCAGGTGGTAAAGCCATCGCTGAATGAGCATGCTCCACGGGATGAGCAGGCCGAGGGAGATCATCGAGGCGGCGTGGGACAGTGGTGTGTAATCGGTGCCGCCCACTATCGGCGGGGCCTGGCCCCGGTGCTGGTCGATGAGCGCGGCCGCCCGGCCGATCACCGTCGGGAAGACGACGAGTCCCGCCGCCAGCAGGACGATCGCGAGAATGCCGCGACCGATCCGGCGTTCGTCACCAGCGAGCATCCGGTGGTACTGCACCCCGGCCGGAACCGGCGGCCGACTACGGGTCATCATGGCTATGTCTCCCCTGGTAGGCGCACCAATGCGTCTCACTAGTACGCTGTGACAGTGGGAAAGTAGCACGGTGTACTAGTACGCCGTAACAGGAGGTGGCGTGTGACACAGGAGGACGGCAGCACCGGCTCGAGGGAACGGATCCTCGCGGCAGCGGCGGCGATGCTGACCGAGGATGTGACCACCAGCCTGAGCGTGCGCGCGGTGGCGGCCCGCGCCGGAGTCAGCACGGGTTCGCTCCGTTTCCATTTCCCGAACCAGCGCGCCTTGCGGGACGCCGTGCTCGCCCGGATCTACGGCCACCTGTTCCCCGACGACCAGATCCACGATCGGTCGCTGCCCGCCCGGGATCGACTGGTCAATTGCCTGCGACAGGTGCTGGCGCCCGCCGGCGTCGGGGACCAGGCCCGCGAGGCGTGGACCAAGGCGTACCGGACCTACATCGCGTCCGAGCCGAGCAAGCAGGCCCGCGCCGCGTACCACGCCTTGGAGCGGGCGGGATGGCACCGCCTCGAGTACTGGCTGACGGTTCTCGCCGACGAAGGCGCCCTGCCCAAGGAGGACCACTCCAAGCACATCCGGTTCCTGTCGACCGTCCTCAACGGACTGTCGATCGAGCGAGCCCTGCCGGCCGAGGACTCGATCCTCCAGTCCGAGACCGAGACCCTCTACACCGCCGTCGACTGCGTCCTCGGGAGGTCGCAACCATCCGACTAGCACGCCGTGCTAGTACGGTGTGCTACAGTCGGATGCGTCGACCAGCACGTCGCACGAGGAGGGAGGCTGGGGATGTTCGACGACCTCAAGCAACGCGTGGCCGTGCGGCGGATACGCCCCGGCGACGGCCGCCCGCTGGAGCGCTTCCGCTGGTGGCAGTTGTTCACCGGACGGAAGTTGTTCAGGCTGCGGGTGGGCCCGATCGAGTATGCCGTGGACGTGCGCGCGTCCGGCAAGCACGCAGGCGACGACCCCATGGTCCACCTGTATGTCGACGGCCGGCACCACACCCGCTCGCGGATGCCGGCCGCCATTCCCGTCGCGGGCGGCGTCATCCTGGTCGCACGGTCCACTGTGGGCCTCAAGCGCGCTCACTACGTGACGAGCACGGGCGAGGAGCATCGGCTGGTTCCCGATCCCCGGTCGGCGATCGGCCGCCGGCTGCGCCTGGATCGCGAGCATCCGGCCCTGAGCCGTTGGATCGGCGCCGTCTCCGTGCTGATGCTGGTGGTGGGCGCCGCCATCAATCTGGTGCAGCTGCTCGAGCCGGTCCTGCGGGTTCCGCCGATCGTCGAGCGCTTCGGCAGCTACGCATCCCCGATCGACCTGCCCACGTGGCTCAACCTGACGCTCGGCGTCGCCGCCGCGCTGGGAGCCGTCGAGCGCAGTCTGCGCCTGCGCTATCACTGGCTGCTCGACGGCCTGGGCACCTGACTTCCTCCGCGAAAGGTGACTGCACCATGCTCCAGCACATCTCCATTCCGCGCGGTCCGATCGAGCTCGCGGCCGACCTGTACGTGCCCGACGACGTCGACGCTCCGGCCGAGCCCCGGCGCGCCGTCGTGCTCTCGACGCCGGGCAGCAGCGTCAAGGAACAGATCGGCGCCGCCTACGCCTCCCGCCTCGCCGCCCACGGGATCGCCGCGCTCGTCTTCGACCCCGCCCATCAGGGCCAGAGCGGCGGCGAACCCCGCGACCTCGAGGACCCGTACCGGCGCAGCGAGGACATCTCGTACGCGATCGACGCGCTCAGCATCCGGCCGGGGATCGACCCGGAGCGCATCGGCGTGCTCGGCATCTGCGCCGGCGGCGGCTATGCGATCTTCACTGCCCGCACCGACCACCGGATCAAGGCCGTCGGCGCGGTCGACCCCGGCGAGATCGGCGCCTCCTTCCGCGGTTTCCAGCCCGACGGCCCCGCCGCCGCCCTCGACGCCATGGCCCGGGCCCGCATCGAGGAGACGCGCACCGGCGAGCTGACCCGCCAGCAGTGGCTGCCCGACACCATGGCCGACGCGAAGCAGGCCGGGATCACCGACGTCGACCTGCTGCAGGCGATCGAGTACTACCGCACCGAGCGCGGTCACCACGAGCACTCGACCAATCGCCGGCTCTCCCGCGGCGACACCCTGCTGATCGGCTTCGACGCCTTCCACCTCGTCGACCAGCTCATGACCCAGCCGCTGCAGCTGATCCTGGCCGAGCACCTCGACGGCACCGGCTTCGACACCGCGGCCACCCGGCTCTGGGACATGGCACCCCGCCCGGTCGACCGCATGGTGATCAAGAACGCTCGCCACTACGAGATGTACGACGTGCCGGAGTACGTCGACCCGGCCGTCGAGCGGCTCGCCGCCTTCTACCACGACCACCTCTGACGAGCCGTTCGACGCCGCCTCCGCACGGCCGACACCGGCTCCACACCGCCCACGCCGACTTCACGACACGGCCGACACCCGGCTCCACACGACCCACGCCGGCCCCGCACCACCGACACCCGGCTCCCACACGGCCCACGCCGGCTCTACACGGCCGACGACAGCTTTTCAGGGCCGGGCGAGCGCCGGTGGCCAGCTCTGCAGGACAGCGTCGGTGATCAGCTGGAGGTCGTCGCGCGGAGCGCCGCCGGCGGCTTGCACGGCGATCCCGTTGCCGACCGTCATGACGTATCTCGCCAGCAGCGCCGGATCGGTCTCGGCGGGCAGGTCGCCCTCGTCGACGGCCCGCTGGAAACGCTTGCGCAGCATCGTGCTGGTCTCGTCGCGCCAGTCGGCCAGCAGGCCCCGGATGATCTGCCCGTCCTCGCCGCCGATCAGTGAGGCGCGCAAGCTGAGACACCCCGTCGGGTAGCCCGGCAGGGTGGCACTGCGGACCGCGCCGTGCAGGAAGACCGTGGCCACCTCGCGCGCGGTTGGCTCGACGACCGCCTCGGCCCCGTATGACGCCGGGCCGTCGGCGTAGCGGGCCAGCGCCTTGCGGAACAGCTCCTCCTTGTTGCCGAACGTCGCGTACATGCTCGTGCGGCTGATGCCCATGGCGGTGAGCAGGTCGGGCAGGCTCGCGCCCTCGTAACCGTTCTGCCAGAACACCCGCATCGCCTTCTCGAGAGCCTCGTCGGCGTCGAAGCCCCGGGGCCGGCCGACGGGTGCGCTCTTCTGAGTAGCCATGTGGCCCAGCTTACCAATTGCGGACCGATCGATCCAGAAGTGCTACGGTAGTTCTGGACCGATCAGTTGGTACAGAACTATCCGCTGGTCAAACAGCCAAGAGAGGAAGTTGGTCATGAGTGACTTGACCGGGAAGATCGCCCTCGTCACCGGCGCCACGAGCGGCATCGGCCGGGCGACGGCGATCGCCCTGGCCGCCCGCGGCGCCGACGTGGTGATCTCCGGGCGCAACGCCGGGCGCGGAGCCGAGGTGGTCGAGAAGATCGAGGCCGACGGCGGCACGGCCCGCTTCGTCGCCGCCGATCTGGCCGTCGAGGACGACGTACGCCGGCTGGCCGAGCAAGTCGGCGCGGTGGACATCCTGGTGAACAGCGCCGGGGCGGGCGCCTTCGGCCCGAGCGCCGGCTTCACCACCGAGCAGTACAACACGCTGTTCGACAGCAACGTGCGCGCGATCTTCCTGCTGACCGCCGCCCTGGCGCCGAAGATGGCCGGTCGCGGCGGCGGCAGCGTCATCAACGTCAGCAGCGGATCCGCCGTGCTCGGCGACGAGAACAACGCGATCTATGTCGCGACCAAGGGCGCGGTCAACGCCATCACCCGGGCCTTCGCCGCCGAGTACGGGCCCTCCGGCGTCCGGGTCAACGCGGTGTCCCCCGGCCCGACCTACACCAGCGCGCCCGCGATCTGGCTCGACCGCTACATCGACCTCATCCCGCTGCGCCGCGTCGGCCGCCCCGAGGACGTCGCCGAGGTGATCGCGTTCCTGGCCGGCCCCGGCGGCTCGTACGTCAATGCGGCAGTCATCCCCGTGGACGGCGGTCTCACCGCGGTCGAGCCCCCGAAGCCGCCGGCGCGGACGGAGAACTGGATCCAGCAGTCCTGACCGCGGCGACCGGCTCGGGCGGCACTCGGCCCGGGCCGGGCTCGTCAGGAGGCTCCGGCCTCGAAGGTGGTGACCGGCGTTCCGTGCTCCACCGTGCGGGTGACCGTGCAGAGGCGGTCGTGCGACTGCCGCAGCAGGCGGGGCACGGCCTCGCGCGCCCGGTCCCCGGCCTCGCCCTCCGGGAAGGCGACATCGAACTCGACCTCGAGGCCGGTCATGCGGTTGATCCCGTGCTCGTCCCGGATCTTGTCACCCCGCACCCGCACCACGAACCGGGCCGGCTCGGCCCGGCGGCTCGCGACCAGATCCACGTCGATCGCCGTGCATCCGCCCAGCGCCGCGAGCAGCAGCTCGACCGGCGTGAACCGCTCGTCGTCCCCGGTGCCCAGCGATATCGTGCCGCCCCGCACGTTGCGCACCTCGTACCCGCCGGTGGCGGTCCGCTCGAGCTCCACCGAGCGCAGAGTTCCATCCGTCATGGTCAGCCACGTTAGCCGCCCGATCGCCGGCCCGGCCCGGCGAGCCGGACCAGACGGTGGACGAACCCGATCCCGGCGACGGCACCGCCACCGGCCCCGACGAAGGCCCGGACGCGCCGGGCCGGCACCGCCCATCCGGAGACGCCGAGTTCCCCGGGTCAGCCGGCGACGACGAGGCCGGCCTTGCGGGCGCCGCGGGTGAAGAGGTGCTCGCGGATCCGGTCCAGCACCGCCTCGCAGGTGCTGCGCCGGGCCGCCGTGGTCGTGGGGTCGGCGAGCACCCGGACAGGCTCGACCAGGCGCACGTCCGGGGCCAGCTCGACCCACGTGGGGATCGCCTCGATCGTGGTCACCTTCCAGCGCTTCGGCGCTTCCTCGGTGAAGGTGAGCCGGGCCATGATGCCCTCGCGGTTCTCGTCGATCGGCTGCGAGTGGCGGGCGAGCTGGTTGCCCATTCCGTAGACCACCCACTTGCCGCCGATCTTCTCGATCGGTTGCACGACGTGCGCGTGATGGCCGAGGATCGCGTCGATGTCCGGGGAGGCGAGCAGGACCTTGGCCACGTCGCGCTGGTCGGCGTTCGGCTCGTGCTGGTACTCGGTGCCCCAGTGCATGCTCAGCACGACAATCTCCGCGCCGGCCTGGCGGGCCCGCTTCGCCATGGCGAGAATCTTGGCGGGTTCGATCCGATTGGCCAGCCATTCCTTGCCCGCCGGCCGGTTCAGCCCGTTGAAGCCCAGGGCGTACGACAGGTGCGCGACCTTGACGCCCCGGACCGGATAGATCTTCGGCGTGGACGCCTCCGCCGCGCTGCGGAAGGTGCCGGTGTGGCCCAGCCCCGCCGCGTCGAACGCCTCGATGGTGCGGACCACGCCCGCCTCGCCCTTGTCGATCGAGTGGTTCGAGGCCGTGGAGCAGCCGTCGAACCCGGCCCGCTTCACCCCTTGCAGCACCTGCGGCGGCGCGCTGAAGGCGGGGTATCCCGCGAACGGCCCGCCCGGCGCGGCGAGCGGCGTCTCCATGTGGCAGAGCGCCAGGTCGGCGCCGGCGACGGTCTTGCTCACCGGGCGGAACATCGGGAAGAAGTCGAACCCGCCGGCGCCGGCGTCGCGCTGGGCCTGCTGCCACACCTCGGGATGGATGAGCACATCACCGGCGCCGAGCACGGTGAGCGTCCGCTTCGAGGCCGGCCTCGCACCGGGGGCGGGAGCGCTCGCCACCGGTGTCGCCTCGACCCAACGGGCACGCGCGGCGGAGGACGGCAACAGGTCGACGCCGGCGGCGTGCAACGCGATGCCGGCGGCCAGCGCCACAACGGCCAGCACGGCGCCGCGACGGAGAATGAGACGAGGCTTACCATCCAGGGACACGGTGCGAGGATAGAAGCCGGTCGCTACCGCCGTCCGCCGTTGCCGAAAAAGATTCGCTTACATCGAGCGGCGCTGCTCCAGCACGTCGGCGGTGTCGCCCTCGAGGGCCTCCGACGACCGGCCCGGCTCGTCGCGGGTGTCGACCACCAGCGCCTTCTGCTCCGCGATGTCCGCCTCCGCCGCCCCCAAGGACGCCTGCGTCGCAGCGGCGGCACTCGGCGTCGCGGGCTTGGCGCGCCGCTTGCGCGGTGGGCGGGGGCGCTCATCGACGGCCACCGGAACCGACGGAACGACGACTGGGGCCGAAGGCTGAGCCGGAGCGGAACGGCCGGTCGCCTGCTGAGCGACGGCGACGATTCGCTCGTACTTGTCCCGCCCGGCCCGTGCGCCCAGCACATAACCCACGGCGAGCCCGGTGGCCAGCTTCATGATCTTCATCGGTTACCTCGGCGTCTCGCAGGCCGGCGCGCCCGGCCGTTCCGACTTGCGGTGCCCGAACAGATCGCCACCAAACCCCTTCAGGCGCGGGCGGTCGCGGTGACGACCACGTTGTCGCGGTAGTGCCGGGTCCGCGCGTCGAACGGTCCCCCGCAGGTGATGAGCGTGAGCCGTGGCGCGCCGTCCCGGGCGAAGTACTTGTCCAGCGGGATGGCGGCCTTGCGGTAGCGCTCGCGGGCGACCACGTCGAAGGCCCGATGCCGGCCGTCCGGGCCGGTGAGCACGGCCCGGTCCCCCGCCTTCAGCGAGCCGAGCCGGAAGAAGGCGCCCTTGCCCTCGGCGGCGCTGTCGACGTGGCCGGCGATGACGATGGAACCGGCGGCCGCCGAGACCCCGGGGCCGTACCGGTACCAGCCGACCCGGTCGACGCGGGGCGGGACGGCGAAGTCCCCGGTCGAGGCGTCGATGCCGACCGCGTCGACGGCCGCGTCGAGGCCCAGGGCGGGTATCCGCAGCCGCGACGGCACATCGACAGCTGCCGCCGGCTGCGGTGCGCCGTCTCGAACGGGCACCCGGGCCGGGGCGGACGGCGCTGCTGAAGGGGAGGTGAGCGGGGCGCCGAAGTCGTCCGCCGGCTGTGACCGGCAGGCGCCGACACCGGCCACGACGGTCATCGTCACGCCGAGCAGCACCAGGAGCAGAGCACGCCCCGGACGGATCCGGGGCGTGCCGCTGGGCGATGTCACCGGCGGGAAAGAAGGCGGGCGTGGGCCGGCCGGGACAGACCCAATGCGGCCAGCAGGATGCCGATCGCCCCGACGCCGTACCAGGGAAGGGAGCCGTTGCCGTCGGCGCGGCCGCCGTCGCCGCTGGGCACTCCCCCGGGCGCGGAGTGCAGGCCGTCGATGCTCTGCGTCACGATGTCGAGGCTCTTGGCCTCGGCCGAGCCGACCGCGTAGACGATGGTCGCCGTACCCTCCTTCAGGTCGAGGTCGGCCGGGCCGAGCACCCGGGTGTCGCCGCCCGCCAGCACGACGTCGGCGGAGACGCTCCCGGCGTCCAGGTCGGCCTGGCCCTCCTTGCCGTTCGTCACGCCCTCGAAGACCGGCTCGCCACCGGCCCGGATGTCGACGGCGGGTGCGGCGGCGGTGTGCCGCACGATCAGCCGGGCCTGGCCGGCCGCCAGCTTGCCCGTGTCGTTGACGAACGGGGTCAGGGCCGGCTCGCCGCTCGCGTTCAGGTGGGCGACCAGGCTGATGTTCGCGTCGCCGGGCACCTCGGCGTCGTCGACGGTCAGCAGCGCGTCAGCGACGGCGTCGCCGGGCTTGGTGAGGGCGATGTCGTACTGTCCGGCCGGCAGGCTCAGCGGGCCGGCCACCTTGCCGGGCTGGAAGTCCGGGATGGTCTTCTTGCCGTTGACGTACACGTCCACCGGCTGGCCGGGGATGCCGTGCACCACCGAGACCTGCGAGTTCGCCTTGGCGTGGGCCGGCGATGACCCCAGGGCCCCGGCGACGCCGAGGCCGAGCAGAGTGGCCACGCCGAGCGAGGCCGCGCGGCGAAGGGACAGGATGCGCATCGGAGCTCCTCGAGTGTTCGTCGTCGATGCCGTACGCCCGGTCCTTCGCCGGGCCGGCGGCGCTTGGATGCACGCGAAAAAGAAAAGATCAGGTGCAACCGCCGGGCCGTCCGGGAGCGAATCATCAGTGGACCCACATCGGAGGAGGGAGGTCGATGAGTTCCGACGACGAGCTCGCCGAACGGTTACGCGCGGGCGACGAGGCCGCCTTACGTATCGCGTACGACCGGCACGGCGCTGCCGTGCTGTACCTGGCCCAGCGGTTGCTGAACAACCGGGCCGACGCCGAGGACGTCACCCAGGTGACCTTCGTGGCCGCGTGGACCGGCCGGGACGGCTTCGATCCGGACCGCGGCACGATGCTGAGCTGGCTGCTCGGGATCGCGCGCCGCAAGGCCGTCGACCGGTTGCGGGCGGCGACCCGGGAACAACGCGCGGCGCAGACCGTGCAGGCCCAGCCGGTGACGCCCGAGGCCGACGAGACGCCGGAGCGGATCGTCGACCGGCTCGTGGTCGCCGACGAGCTGGGCCGGTTGCCCGCCGAGCAGCGGCGCACACTGGAACTGGCGTTCTTCGACGATCTCACGCATCCACAGATAGCGACCGTCACCGGGCTGCCGCTCGGCACGGTCAAGAGTCATATCCGGCGCGGAATGCACAACTTGCGACGCCGTTGGGAGGTGGACGGTGCAACACTTGGATCCCGATCGACTGGTCCTACTCGCGCTCTCTGAAGCAGCCGAGGAGCTGACCGATTCCGACCACCTCGCGCAGTGCGCGGACTGCCGGCACGAGATGCAGGCCCTGCGCCACGTCGCCGGCGTCGGCTCCGAGACGCAGGATCTGCAGGCTTTGCCGCCCCCGCCCGAGCGCGTCTGGGAAGCCATCGAAAGCGGCATCGCGGCAACGAGGCGACCCGCGGCACCGGTGGCCCACATCGCCGAGCGACGCGCGCTGCCCCGCCGTACGCGATCGCGATGGCTGACGCCGCTGGTCGCCGCAGCCGCCGCAGCCGTCCTCGCAGTCGCCGGCACCGTGGCCGTCGACCGGTTCGCCGACCGCACCCCGGCCGAGGAAGTGACGGCCCAAGCGACCCTGTCGCCGTTGAAGGCCGTGCCGCCCAACGCGGGCGGCGACGTGCAGGTGCTGGCCGACGGGCAACTGCGCATCGACGTGCGCAACCTCCCGCTGACCACGGGATTCCACGAGGTGTGGCTGCTCGATCCCGACGATCCGACCAGGATGGTGGCGATCGGCAACCTGCCCGACGCACCGGAGGCCGTGCTGCCGGTCCCGCCGGGCACCGATCTCAAGCGCTACCGGCTCGTCGACATCAGCGACGAACCGCACGACGGCGATGCCACCCACTCCGGCCAAAGTCTGCTGCGGGGAACTCTGACGAGTTAGGTGCATCCAACCGGCGCGGCCGCCGCGAAGGACGGGGTGGTGGCACCGAGGCCACCATCCCGTACCCGGAAGGACGAACGTAGATGAGGATCACCCGGGCCGCCGCCGTCGCGACCGCCGCCGCCATCGTCGCCTCCGCCCTCTCGGCCGCACCGGCCGCCGCGCACGGTAAGACCAAGCCGCTGGGCACCAGGTCGCTGGCCGCGGTGCTGACCGCGGACAAGAGCGGCTTCGACCGCAAGGGCAACGACTACGACATCCTGACCGCGGCGGTGCGGGCCGTGCTGACGGCCAAGCCGTCCAGCCCGGTCGCCGTGCTCGCCGACGGCACGACCGCCGTCACCGCCTTCCTCCCCGACGACCTGGCCTTCCGCCGGCTGGTCGCCGACCTCCAGCACACCCGCAAGCTGCCGGCCGAGAAGGCGGCGTTCACCGCGGTCGCCGGCCTGGGCATCGACACCGTCGAGACGGTCCTGCTCTACCACGTCGTCCCGGGCGCCACGATCGACCGCAAGGCGGCGCTCAAGGCCGACGGCGCCAAGCTGACGACCGCCGCGGGCGCCACGATCAAGGTCGACGTGTACGGGCACTGGCGCAAGCGCGTCGCCCTGATCGACGCCGACCGCAGCGACCGCAACCCGCGGGTGAACCGCTTCGACATCAACAAGGGCAACAAGCAGATCGCGCACGGCATCGACCGGGTGCTGCGCCCGATCGACCTGCCCTGATCACGCGGCCGGGGGCGCGGACCGTCGCGGTTCGCGCCCCCGTCGCGCCCGGGCCCGGCGGTCTCCTTCGATCAAGATCAATATCCATGGATCATCTTGTACGCCACCTCGGGCAGGAACTGCCCGGCACTGGACCCGGCCCTGACCCCGCAGTTGCCGTCGGACTCCCCCGGCGTCTTGAGCCACAGCAGCATCTCCGCGCCGCCGCCCAGCGCACCAGGATCATCGCGCCCGAATCGTTCCAGTACGTGAAGTCCATGTCCGACGCCGTCCTCAACGACGCCGCGGCGCTCGCGAACGTCGACATCATCGGTGCTCACCTGTACGGCACGCCGTACTCGGACCGGTCGCACCGGCCGGCCCTTGCGCGCCGGTCGCGCCCCGCACCCCCGGCAGCCCCTGCGAACCCGGGAGCCCGGCGGAGCAGCGCGCCGTTCGCACAGCGGGCTCCCCCGGTGCCGGCGATCACCCGCACGATGCTGGTCGAGCGATTCACGCAGGCGTGGATCACGTCCGCCGGCCCGGCTCCGGGGGATCCGGCCAGGCGGCGACGACCGGCCACCACGTGGTGATCTTCCCCGTGCCGCCGATATCATGGACGCGCTGGACATCTCCCACCTGGCCCGGCGTCGCCTGCGCGAGCTCCGGCGGCCGGCGCCGGCGCACCCCGCTCGCCGGGCATTCCCGCAGGAGGCCGAGGTCCACCTCCTCGACGAACCCACCGCCGCCCTCGCCCTGCCCCTCGGCACGGGGCGCACACGACCCACGGGCACCCGCGGGGAAACATCCGGAGGCGGGAGCCCAACCTTTCCGGGGGCCGCTCCGTCTGAGAGATCATGAAGTTCAGACGAGCCCGGGACCGAGACGAGTCCTTCACCGCCTTCGTGGCGACTCGTTCCCATCGGCTGATCGCGCACGCCGAGCTGCTCTGCGGACATCGGGAGCAGGCCCGGGACATTGTGCAGACCGTGCTCGTCCGGGCGTACCAGCGATGGTCACGCATCGAACACGACGATCCGTACGGGTATGTCCAGCGCTCGGTCACGAACGCGGTCACCGACTGGTGGCGCACCGCGCACCAGCGCCACGAACGACCGGTCGACGTCGTGCCCGACGTCCCCGGGCGCCCGGACGACACGATCGACGACCGCCGGGCTCTGCTCGGCGCTCTCGATCTGCTCACCCATCGGGAACGCGCCGTCGTCGTGCTGCGCTATTTCGACGACCACACCGAACGCGACGTCGCCTCGATGCTCGGCATCAGCGTCGGCACGGTCAAGTCGACCTGCCACACGGCACTGCGCAAGATGCGCATCGCGCTCGACGACGAGGCGCCCAGCCCGCACTCCCTCCACGGCCCCCAGGAGCAGTCATGACCCTCGCCCCGGACGACCTGCGCACCGCCATGAACGACCTGGCCCGCACCACCGGCCCGTTGGATCCCGGCCCGATCCTGCGGTCCGGCAAGCGCCGCCGCACCCGGCGGCACCTCGCCGCGGCAGCCGGGGCCGCAGCCGCGATCGCCGCGGTGACCGGTGGCATCGCGGCGCTGCGGCCCGGGGGTGACACCCCGGTCGTCGTCAGCGACGGCAAGGCGATCCAGGATCTCGACAACTCCTTGCACGGGCTGGACGCGGGCACCTACGAGTTCAGTCTCAGCGGCGCCTACCTCATCACCGACATCGTCCGCGCCCGGGTCGAGGCGGCCGGCGGTTACGACATCGAGTACAGCAGCGCGATGTCCCTCCGGCGCGCCGGCACCACGACCTACCTGAAGCCCTCCGGCGCCGGCACGTACAGCGGCCCCGGGGTCCTGGAACAGTTGAAGAGCGCCGGACTCCCGCAGGCCGAGATCGACCGCTACGCGACCGGCATCGCCCAGCTGGACGGTACCCACTGGCTGCGGGTCGACCCGCAGCGCCTCATCAAGGCAGCACAGGTTGACGAACAGAGCTCGCTGGACTACCTCGCGCCCACCCCCGCCGCCGAGAAGCCGGACATCACCGGCGCCGACGCGTTGATCGCCGCGGTGACGACCGCGGAACGAACCGGCGACACCATCACCGGCACCCTGGACGCCACCAAGGTCGACAGCAAGCTCCGCCTGCTCATCGACGAACCGGCAAGCTACTACGGCGCCCCGGCCACGTCGATGAGGTACCGGGCCACGCTCGACGGGCAGGGCCGGCTGACCGGCTTCACGCTCGACCTGCCGGGCACCCTCGCGTCCCAGGCGCCGGACCAGCAGCCCGAAGCGCCCCTGGTCATCACCATCACCCGGTACGACGGCATCGAGCCGCCCGAGGCCCCGCAGGACGCCGAGCCCATCACCGACGTGACGTACGACCTGCTGGCCCGGGACAACGACTGACCGCCCGTACCCCTACCCCGCCGCCCGCCCGCCGAGGACGCTTGTTTCAAGGCTTCGCGCAGGCCGGCTCGGCGGGCTGGGCCGGCAGATAGCGGCGGAACTCGGCTGCGGCGAGGTCGCGGCCGATCGCTCCGCAAAGATGGTTCAGCGCCACGCGCGGCGCGGGCAGGCCGACCGGCCAGAGCCGCACGTTCTCGCCACCGCTGTAGATGATGGTGCCGTTCAGGCCGTACGCCAGCGCGTGCACCCCGCCGGCATGTCCGGTGAGCACCGCGCGGGTGATGCCGGCCCCGACGTCCCAGAGACGGATGGTCCGGTCGTCGCTCGCGCTGGCGACAGTGGTCCCGTCGGGTGAGAACGCCACGCTGTTCACGCCCGCGGTGTGACCGGCCAGGACGGCTCCGGCCGCGCCGTCCCGGGCGGACCACAGGCGTACGGTGCCGTCGCCGCCGGCGCTCGCGATCGTGTGCCCGTCGGGGCTGAAGCCCACCGCGTTGACGATATCGGTGTGCCCGGACAAGCTGGTCTCCAGCCGCCCGGATCCGACGTCCCAGATGCGTACGGTGTTGTCGGCCGCACCGCTGACGAGCCGGCGCCCGTCCGGGCTGAACGCCACCGAAACGACACCGGCAGTGTGCCCCTTGAGGACACGGGCCGTCCCACCGGCGGTGTCCCACAACCGGATCGTCCCGTCGTTGCTGGCACTGGCGAGCAGCCGGCCGTCGGGACGGTACGCCAGCCCGTAGACGCCCAGGCGGTGCCCCTTCAAAACGCGCACCTGCCGGCCGGTGGTCGTGGCGTAAAGGCGTACCTCGCGGTTGAGGCCCCCGACCGCGAGGACCCGGCTGTCCGGGCTGAAGGCCATCGCGACGCTGTCCTGGTTCGTGGCGAGGCCGGTCGTCACGCTGGTGCTGGTGCGCGTGACGAGGTCGAGCAGGCTCCGTCGGCCGGCGTGCTCGGCGTAGGCCAGGTAGCGCTCGTCGCGGCTGTGCGCCATGGTGATGATCGCCTTGCCGGTGCGCACGACTTTCGGCATGCCACCGGTGACGTCCCAGAGCCGTGCCGTGCCGTCCGCCCCGGCGGTGGCCATGGTCCTGCCGTCGGAGCTGAACGTCACCTGCTGCACCGCGGCGCTGTGCCCGATGAGCTCGGCGCGCAGCGTGCCGGTGGCCGCGTCCCAGACCAGCACCTTGCTCTCGATGCCCGATGCTGCCAGCGTGGCGCCGTCGGGGCTGTAGGCCAGGGACAGCACGGAGCCTCCGGGACCGGTGAGCGTCGCCCGGACCTTGCGCTTGGCCATGTCCCATAGCTTGACCAAGTTGTTCCCGCCGGCGGTGACGATGGTCCGGGAGTCCGGGCTGAACGACGCCGCGTTCAGCATGTCCCCTTGAGTGATCCGGCCGCCTTCGTCGCCGGAACCCAGATTCCACAGGCGGGCGGTCCGGTCCTGACTCGTGGTGATCAGCACCCGGCCGTTGGGGCTGAACGCCACCGACTGCACGGCGTTGGTGTGGCCGGTGAAGACCTCCCTGGACGCGCCGCCGGTCGTCCAGACACGGACGGTCGAGTCGCGGCCCGCGCTGGCAAGCAGCGTCGCGTCCGGCGAGAACGCGACGGCGTACACCCGATCCCGGTGTCCCTGGAGTACGGCCCGCGTCCTGCCGGACGCCGGGTCCCAGACCCGCACGGTGCCGTCGTCGGACGCGCTCGCCAGCAGCGAGCCGTCGCGGTTGAAGGCGACCGCCTCGACCGGCCCGGAGTGCCCGGTCAGCGTGGTCCTCAAGGTGCCGTCGGCGGTGTCCCAGAGCCGCACCGTCCCGTCGGCGACCGCAGTCGCCAGCAGCCGGGCATCGGGGCTGAACGCCACGCCGTTCACGGCCCCGGTTCCCGTGCTGAGCGTGCGCAGCAGCGGCCGCGCCCGGGACTCGGCGGCGTACATGCTGGTGACCGCCTGCTCGGTGGGCGCGGCCCGGTAGGCGTGCACGGCGAGCAGCGCGGCGAGGTCGGGGTTCGTGGCGGCGAGGCTCTGTGACTGGGCGGCCAGCTGGCGGGAGAGCGACTCGTGTTGCGCGGCGACGGCGGTCTTGCGCTGGACGAAGGCCACTCCGGCCCCGGTCACCGCGAGGATCGTCAGAGTGACCAGCGCCGCGACTGCGGCTTGCCGCAGCCGGGTACGGGTCCGTTCCGCACGG
The DNA here is from genome assembly GCF_030709675.1 of Symbioplanes lichenis. Taxonomy (GTDB): domain Bacteria; phylum Actinomycetota; class Actinomycetes; order Mycobacteriales; family Micromonosporaceae; genus Actinoplanes; species Actinoplanes lichenis. Next base: position 259,306 of record NZ_JAUZQD010000014.1, on the reverse strand, counting down.
CGGCTGGCGGCGAGGAACGCGGCGACATCGGCGGTGAGCCCGCGCTCGGCGGCCCACTGCACACCCTCGTTCAGGTCGCTGCCGTGCAGCAGGTCGCTGCTCCTGCGCCTCACCGACCAGACCGTACGCTGCTCCTCGGCCCGCCCCAGCCAGGCGTTGAAACCGCGATGTTTGTCGACCCGGTGGCGCAGCTCGGGCCAGTCCCGCAGCAGCGCTTCGTGAATCAGTTCGACGACCGGAGGTCCGCCGGGGCCGGCGGCCGCCGAGCGGGTGACGATCAGTGGCGTTCCGGTGGTGAGCCGATGCAGGACCTCGTCGACCGGTCCCGGGTCGCGGCTCTCGAAGTCGGCGGCCAGCTCGCGCAGCTCGTCCGGGGTGCGCGGCCTGCGGGTGTGCGGCACACCGTTCTCGGCCGGACGCACCAGTGCGGTCAGCACCCGCCAGGCCACCTCGTGCCGGTTCACCGGCAGCGTCTGGAAAGCCTCGTCGCAGCGCCTGGCCAGGCTGCCGGCGGCTCCGCCCATTTCCTTGTACGCGGCGTAGGTGAGCCGCCCGTCGCGCCGCTCCTGCCAGAGCTGGTGCAACGCCAGCTCGAGCAGCGGCAGAACGGTGACCGGGGCGGCGTCGCGAAGGCCGGTGACGTCCTGCACGATCTGGTCCGCCAGGCCGGGTTCCAGGGACAGCCCTTCCTTCGCCGCCGGTGCGACGACCATGGCGTGCAGGTCGGCCTCGCCGATCACGGCCGGAACGTTGACCATGCCCGGCAGCAGGGCGTCGAGCAGCGCGGGCGCCCGTTCGGCCAGCCGCGGGTAGAAGTCGTCCCGCATCACCAGCAGGACGGTCAGCGGCGCCGTCCGGGTGACCAGGGCGGTCAGAGCGGCCAGCGTGGCGTCGTGGCCGTCGGTGGTGAGCAGCTCCTCGAACTGGTCGATCACCAGCAGCAGCCGGACTCCGGCGGGCTGCCCGGCGAGCCGGTCGCGGATCGCCTGTTCCCATGCGTGTCCGGCGGCAACGGCGAGGCCGTCGCGTGCGAAGTCGGCCCCCAGGTCGGCGGCGGACCGGGCGACGAGCACGTGCCAGCGGGAGCCGGCCCGCAGGCCGGGCAGCAAGCCGGCGTGGACCAGCGACGACTTGCCCGAACCCGACGGACCGAGCAACATGACGGCGCGCCGGTCGAGAGCCTTGCGGACAGCGGTCACCACGGTGTCCCGGCCGTGGAACCAGGCGGCGTGTTCGGCGCCGAAGGGCTCCAGGCCGCGGTACGGGCACCTCTCCGACGCGGCGAGAGCCGGATGAACCCTGGCCAGCGTCTCGGCCGTCGTCGCGTATCCGACGCCCCGGCCGCGCCCGTGCCGATCCCCCGGGTCGATCGCCGTGAACATGCCGGCCACCAGCCCCGTGGTCTCGTCGATCACGGGGGCGCCGCTGAAACCGACGGTCAGGTCTTCCGCCTCCGTCAGGTGCAGCAGTCCGGCGTGGGCGTCACCGGCTTCGGCGTACCCGAACCTCCCGTCCGCCGCCGGGGCGGGGTATCCCCACGCCGACACCCTGTGCCCCCGAATACCGGCGGACGACCCGAGGCGCAGGCCGTTCACCCCGTCGGGCAGGTGGTCCGGCCGGAGAATGGCGATGTCCTCCTCCGCGGGCGCTCGCCAGCCGCCGGGGTCGACGCCGGCAGTCACCTCCGGCCGGTCCGGAAGATTGACGAACCGCAGCCGCACGCGGGTCCCGGTCACCACGTGGGCGCAAGTGACCACCACACCTCCGGCCACGAAGCCGGTCCCGCGGATCCGTCCGTCGGGGCCGAGCACCGCGACGGTCGCGGTCAGAATCGGCGCCTGATCAACCATGGGCCGGCTGGTCGCCGGGTGCCGACCAGGTCAAGGTGACCTTGAGATGCCCGCCGGTGGTGCCCTTCGTGATCAGCGCGCCGGCCGCCACCGAGATGTTGACCCCGAACTCGACCTTCACCTCGTCGGGTCTCGCCGGCTGGAGGCTGCCGAGAATCTCCCGTGACGCCTGGCCGATCGTTCCCAGCGCCGACCGCAACGTGCCCGGCACCTGCGAGACGGCATCCGCGAGCCCCGCCTTGACCGGGCCGTCGAACTCGCCGCCGGCCGCCTCCAGGTACAGCCACCCGCCGTGCTCCAGTTCGATCCGAGCCAGCTCCGGCACCGAGCGCCCCTCTCACCATCCGCCGGGCACCGCGTCGTGCCCGCAACGCATCGTGACCGAGCCGCGGACCCCCGGGCAACGAAGTCATCCCGCCCGGGGAATCCGTTCAGCCCGTCCGGGCAGCGACTCGCCCGATTCACGATCGGCCCGCGAATCCGGCGGCATGGTGGCGAGCGCTTTCCCCGGGTACGACCGGGCGGGTCGCACCGGGGAAAGCGCTTCACAGCACGGTGTCGTCCAGGTCGAGCAGGAGGGTGTCGCCGGACTCCAACAGGTCCAGCCACGGCCCGACCCGGGGCAGCTCGTGGTCGAAGAAGTACCGGGCGGCCAGGCGCTTGCCGGCATAGAACGCGCCCTCCTTGTCGCCGGCCGCGTCGAGCTGGGACAGCCACATCCAGGCGATCACGATGTGCCCGGCCGCGTCCAGATAGGTCGACGCGTTGGCCAGCGCCTTGTCCGCGTCGCCGGAGGCCCACAACCGCGCGGTGACCGAGGCCAGCCTTTCCGCGGCGGCGAGCAACCGCGGCGCGTACGGGGAGGACGAGGACGTGGCCGTGGCGGAGATCGCTTGCGTCAAAACCCGCAGACCGTCGTTCATCAGCACCTTGCGGCCGAGCAGGTCGAGCGCCTGGATCCCGTCCGTGCCCTCGTGGATGGGGTTGAGCCGGTTGTCGCGGTAGAACTGCTCGACCGGGTACTCGCGGGTGTAGCCGTACCCGCCGTGCACCTGGATGGCGAGGTCGTTGGCGCGCAGGCACCACTGCGACGGCCACGCCTTGACGATCGGGGTCAGCACGTCGAGCAGCACGTTCTCACCGACGTCGACGAGTTTGGCGGCGTAGAGGATCAAAGCCATGCCGCCTTCGACATAGCTCTTGGACGCCAGCAGCATGCGGCGCACATCGGGGTGACGCACGATGGGTACGGGCGGCGCCGCAGGATCCTTCCCCGCGGGCGGCCGGCCCTGCTGCCGCTCCCGGGCGTAAGCGAGAGCGTGCAGGTACCCGGTGTAGCCGAGCGCCACCGCGCCCGCCCCGACCCCGATCCGCGCCTCGTTCATCATGTGGAACATCTGGGCCAGTCCCTGACCCTCCGACTGGACGAGGTGACCGGTCGCGCCCTCGAACGCGAGCACCGCATTGGTCGTACCCCGGAAGCCCATCTTGTGGTTGAGCCCTGCCAGGGTGACGTTGTTGCGGGCGCCGGAGGTCAGATGCTTCGGCACGATGAACAGCGACAACCCCTTCACGCCGGGCGGCGCCCCCACGACACGCGCCAGCACCAGGTGCACGATCGTCTCGCTGAGCTCGTGATCGCCGGCCGAGATCCACATCTTCGAGCCGGTGATCGCGTACGTGCCGTCGTCCTGCCGGACCGCACGCGTCGCCACGTCGCTGAGCGAGGAGCCCGCCTGGGGCTCGGACAGGCACATCGTCCCGGTGTAACGACCCTCGAGCATCGGGCGTACGTACGTGTCGATCTGCTCCGGGGTGCCGTACTCCAGCAGCAGGGCCGCGTTGCCCATGGTCAGCATCGAGTAGGCCGACGTGGCGATGTTCGCGGCCTGGAACCAGGCGAAACACGCTCGCCCCACCACCTGGGGCAGCTCCATGCCCCCGGCCGAGGCGGGGAAGGTCGCCGCCAGCAGCCCGGCGTCGGCGAAGGCCCGCAATGCCTTGCCCACCTCGGGAATCACGGTGGCCGACGAGCCGTCGAACGTCGGTTCCTCCAGGTCACCACGCCGGTTGTGCGGCGAGAACTCCCGCTCGGCGATCCGCTCCGACAGATCGAGCACCGCGTCGAAGGTCTCCCGGCCGTGCTCCGCGAACCGTGGCTGCGCGGTCAGGGCCTCGACGTCGAGCCACTCGTACAGCAGGAAATCCAGATCGCGACGGTTCAGGATCATCGGCATCCCCCCACCGTATGCCTCTCCGGCCGGCCCGGCCCGTCTGGACATACGAGCCGTCCGATCGCTTCGGGGCGGCTTACGATCCCCTCACGAGCCCGTCCCCCACAGGGGCTCGTCGATGGAGGTACGTCATGCCCCGAACCGTTCCCCGCCGGTGGTGGCTTGCGCTTGTCGCGCTCACCGGACTGCTGCTCACGCTCGCCGCGCCCGGCCCGGCTCACGCCTTGGCCGCCGGCACGTTCCGCAACCCGATCGGGGTGAAGCCCGACCCGTTCATGACCTTCTTCAACGGCAGCTACTACCTGACGATGACCGAGGGCGACTCGATCAAGATGCGCCGCGCGCCCAGCGTCGCCGGGCTGCTCAACGCGCCCGCCACCGAGGTGTGGCGCGACAGCAACGCCGCGCGCAACAAGGAGGTGTGGGCGCCGGAGTTCTATCGGCTCAACGGGCTCTGGTACATGTACTACACCGCCGACGACGGGGTGGACGAGAACCACCGGCTCTACGTGCTCGAGTCCAGCGGCGACAACCCGCTCGGCCCGTACCATTTCAAGGCCCGGCTGGTGCCCCCGAACCGTGACGTGTTCGCCATCGACCCCGGCATCATGCAGCACAACGGCCGGCTCTATCTGGCGTGGGCCGGCACCAACGCCTACCAGCACAACGGCATCAACGTGGCGCCGCTGTCGAACCCGTGGACGGTGTCAGGCAACGCGGTCGCCCTCAACGCCGCCGGCGGCTGCCCCGAGGTGCGGGAGGGCCCGGAGTTCCTCTACCGCAACGGCCGCACGTGGATGACCTACTCCGCCTGTGACACCGGCAAGCCCGACTATCAGGTCTGGCAGCTGAGCATCGCGAGCACGGCCGACCCGCTGAACCCGGCCAACTGGCAGCAGCGCAACGGCGCCGTCTTCGCCCGCGCGGACGGCAACGGCGTGTTCGGGCCCGGGCACCACGCGTTCTTCACCAGCCCGGACGGCACACAGGACTGGATCGTCTATCACGCCAAGACGACCAGCGTGTTCACCTACACCAACCGGACGACGCGGGTGCAGCGCATCACCTGGAACGCCGACGGCAGCCCGAATCTCGGCATACCCCTGGCCATCGGCGCCACGCAGGACCTGCCGTCCGGCGACCCGGGACCCTCGACGGCCTGGATCAACGACGACGGGCGTACGAGCGGGAACGGCTCCCTCGCGTACGGCGGCGCGTGGAGCTCGGGCACCGGCTGCGCCGCGCAGTGTTTCTGGGGCGACGACCATTGGAGCGGCGCCACCAACGCGACGGCCACGTTCACCTTCACGGGTACGCAGCTGGGCCTGCTGTCCGTACGCGACGTGGGCAACGGCATCGCCGCCATCAGCGTCGACGGTGGCGCCGAACAGCGCGTCGACTTCTCCAACGCCATCCGGGTCGGCGAATCCCTGAACTGGCTCTCCCCCAAGCTCGCGTACGGCACCCACACCGTCCGCGTCCGCGTGACCGGTGAACGCGCCTCGGCCTCCACCGGCACGGTGATCAGCATCGACCGCGCGGAGATCTGGCCGTGAGACGAGACACGGTCAGAAGGTCAGCATGGTGCGTCCCGGCGCGGTCCAGGCATTGCTGACCGAGGACACGGGAACGCGGCGGTGGGTCACGGTCAGCCGGCCCGCCGCCGCGAGCCCGGCGATTTTCGTGAGTACGGACGCCCGCCGCTCGACGGTCAGCGAGTTGTTGGTGTAGCCGACGATCCGCAGTGACCCGCCGCGCAGCACCGCCGAATCGATCGGCGCGGTCGCCCCGGCCGCGGACCCGAGGTTGACCAATATCCCGCCCGGGCGCAGCGCCCGCAGTGCCGCCGCGGCCGGCGCCCCGAAGACGGGGTCGATCACCAGGTCGACCGGTCCGTCGAGGGCTGCACCGAGCGGCACCGTGGCGGTGGCACCGAGCTCGGTGGCTCGCGCCAGCGCGTCGGCGGAGCGGGCGACGGCGATCACGTGACTCGCCCCGGCGAGCCGGGCCAGCTGGACGGCCGACTGCCCGACAACGCCGCCCGCGCCGAGCACCACGATCCGCTTGCCCGCCGGGTCACCGGCCGTGTGCAGCGCCTCGTGGGCGGCGACGGCCGACAACCCGAGCGCGGCGGTCAGCTCCAAGGGTGCGCCGGGCGGCAACGGGACCACATCGGCCTCCGGGACCGCGACGGCCGCGGCCATGCTGCCCGAGCCCGGTCGCATTCCGGCCGACGTCGCGAACCACACCGCCGTACCATCGGGCAGGTGCCCCACCCCCTGCACCCCCGGCACGTACGGCGTCGGCGGCGCCCCGAAATAGCTGGTGCCCGTGGCGCACAGCACGTCGAGCGGGGTGATCGGCGCGGCCGCCACCCGGATCAGCACCTGACCGTCGCCGGGACGGGGCTCCGGATGCTGCTCGACCACGGGCGACCGGCCGCACTCGCGCAGCACCGCCGCCGTGATCATGTCGCGATGTCCGGGTAGGGCAGCGAGAATGCCGCCAGCGCCGCCCCGTACGCCTTCTGGAACTCCAACGGCTCGGTGTTGTCCTGCTCGAACATGGCGATGAACAGCGTGAGCGTCAGGAAGGGATGCGCGCCCATCTCGAACAGCCGGACGTGATCGTGGGCGATCAGAGCGTCCCGCTCGGCCTCGGAGAAGGCCAGCCATGTGCTCGCCTCGCCGCTGTGACAGTTGAGCAGGCTGTTGGCCGTCGTCTCCTCCCACCACGTGACCAGCTCGCGCGGCTCGGTGCGATAACGCTCGACGAGCGCCGGGTCGCGATCGACGGTGAAGAGGAATTTGTTCAGCAGATACTTGCTCATGCCGGCCTCCCTTCCGGGTACCAGGTGAAGTACGCCTCCATCGTGTGGAACAGGTCGAGCGTGTCGACATAGTCGGCCTTCACCCCGGCGCCGGCGACACCCATCATCAGCATGAAGTCCATGAATCCGTGGGTGGCGTTGCCCGGGGTGTGCAGACTGTCCAATGTCACCTCGCGCAGGCAGCCGTCCAGGTCACCGTTCGCGATCCATCCGACCGCCTTCTCGTCGAAGGCCGGATCGGGTCCGTGCGGCCCGAATTGCCGGGGCCCGCCGAGCTCGAGTGACAGATGACCGGTGCCGATGACCGCGACCCGCAGGTGCGAGGGCCACTGCTCGATGATCCGGCGAATCGCCTCGCCGAGCGCGACGAACCGTTTCGGCTGCGGCAGCGGCGGCGCGAAGATGTTGGTGTAGATCGGCACGATCGGCAGGTCCGCCTCGGGCCGCAGCGTGATGATCGGGCAGGTGATGCTGTGGTCGATGCGCAGCTCGTTGCTGAACGCCAGGTCGAAGCCCTCGTCGAGGCCGTTGCGCAGAATGTGCGCGGACAGGTCTTCCTGTCCTTGCAGCAGCATTCTCGGCAGCCCGAACTCGCGTTCCTCGTTGTACCAGTTCGCGTCGTACATCGGTGCCTTGCCGACCAGGAACTGCGGCATGTTGTCCAGCCACAGCTGGTGGAAATGGTCGGAGCCCACCATCACGAGAACGTCCGGCCGGGCGCGGGTCAGTGTCTCCCGGAAGGCGAGGATCTTGGCGGTCCACTCGTCGGCGAACGGCGGCCGGTCCGCGCCCGTCGCCGTGCTGGCCCGGTAGTAGAAGGGATGATGCGTCGAAGCGATGACCGCGACAATGCTGGCCATGACTGTCCTTTCGGGAACTCAGGGCTCGTAGACGGCGTTGCGATCGACGGCCAGATAAATCTGGTTCGCGACGGGCCGGCGCCGCTCCTCGGCGATCTGCCCGAGCAGCCCGGCGGCCCGGGCCAGCAGGGCGAAACCGCGCAGCAGATCCACCGGCAACCCCAGATCGGCGAGCGCCGCGCCGCACACTCCGGCCCCGTTCAACGGCAACTTCCGATTCAACACCTGCGGGTGTACGCGGCCAATGGCCTCGAAGAGACGAAGATGCGGCCCGTAGACGCCTTCCTCGGTGGCGATGCGTACCAGAACGGGGGTCCTGGGATCTTGAACTTTGTGCACCGGATGCCCGAGACCGGGAATGATGCGTTTCTCCGCCCTGGCCGCCGTCACAGCGTCGAGCGCGATCGCGTCGTAATCGTCGCCCTCGGCCGCGGCGAGGGTGTCCGCCAAGAAGCGAGCGCAGTCCTCGGTCACCCCGAGAAAACGTGATCCGCCGCCGAGCAGCCCGGCCGCGAGGGCACCCTGCAGCGAATCAGGGGCGGACAGGTACGTCAGCCGGGCCGCGATCGCCGTCGGCGTGAATCCGTGGTCGGCCAGCGCCACCAGCACCGCCTCGAACAGGCGTACCTCACCGGAGCTGGGCCGTCGCCCCGCGACCAGCCAGAACGCCAGCTCCCCGAAGCCGACCTTCCCCATGAGGCCGGCCGCCAGATCCTGGCCGAGCAGCGAGATGCTGTCCTCGGTCGACGTGCCCAGACCGGTCGGGAAGCTCAGTTCCTCAGCCATGCGCGGATCTCCTCACCGTGTTCGTCCAGTCCGGGCGGCGGCAGCTCGTAGCGCGGGGGCGTCTCCGAGAACGTGATGGGGTTGCGCACGCCGGGCACGCCGCCGCTGGTCACGACCGGATCCAGGCCAAGCTCGTCGGCCAGGGCCACGCCGCCGTCGATGGTGTTGATCGGCGCGCACGGCACCCCGGCCGCGATGAGCAGGTGGAACCACTCGTCGCGGGTGCGGGTGGCGAGCCGCTCGACGAGGATCGGGCGCAGCTGCTCGCGGTTCGCCGTCCGGTCCTGGTTGCGGCCGAAGCGGGGGTCGGCGGGCAGCTCGTCGAGCCCGAGCACCTGGCACAGCTTGCGGAACTGCCCGTCGTTGCCGGCGATGACGATCAGCTCACCGTCGGCGACCGGCAGCGGTTCGTACGGAAAGAGACTCGGGTGCGCATTCCCCATCCGGTACGGGACGGTGCCGCCCGCCACGTACCCGCTGGAATGGTTTACCAGCCCCGACAGCGCCGAGCTGAGCAGGTTGACCTCGACATGCTGCCCGCGTCCGGTGGCGGCGCGCCGGTGCAGGGCGGCCAGGATGCCGATGTTCGCGTGCATGCCGGCCATGACGTCGAAGACCGAGATCCCGGCGCGGTAGGGCGAGCCGTCCGGGTCCCCGGTGAGGCTCATCAGCCCGGAGATCGCCTGGACCATCAGGTCGTAGCCGGGCAGCGCCGCCCCCGCGCCCGAGCCGAAGCCGCTGATGCTCGCGTAGACGACGCCCGGGTTGCCCGCCGCGACCTGGTCGTAGCCCAGCCCGAAGCGGGCCAGCCCGCCGGGGCGCATGTTCTCGATCAGCACGTCGGCGCGCCGGGCCAGTTCCTGGGCGGCGGCCTGGTCGTCGGGGTCCTTGAGGTTCAGCGCGATGGACCGCTTGTTGCGGTTGATCCCCAGGTAGTACGTGGATACGCCGTCCCGCTCCGGCGGCATCCAGGTGCGGGTGTCGTCGCCGGCCGGGCCTTCGACCTTGATCACTTGCGCGCCGAGGTCGGCGAGGAGCATCGTCGCGTACGGGCCCGCGAGGATCCGGGAGAAGTCGGCGACCAGCAGGCCGCTCAGTGGCCCCGGGGATGGCTCGTCCATCAATGACCGTCCGTTCTACGGACGCTTGTCCGCACGAGCAGACTGCCCCTGTCATCGACTGGAAACAAGCCCTTGACATGTTTCTGCGTGAGGCAGACTCTGTCGGGACAGCGCTGGCCGCTGAGCGGACAGCCGTCCGAAAGAGGTGCCGATGGCCGTCGACCGACCCGTGATAATCCGTAACGGACTCGTCCTCACCATGGACGACGCCCACACCGTGCTCAGCGGCGCTGACGTGCTCGTCGCCGACGGCCGCATCGCCGAGATCGGGACCGGTCTGGCCGCCCCCGACGACGCCGAGGTGATCGACGCGACCGGCGGCATCGTCATGCCCGGCATGATCGACACCCACCGGCACATGTGGCAGACCGCGATGCGCGGCTACGGCGCCGACTGGACCCTCACCCAGTACTTCGTCTGGTACTACCTCGAGTCGGGCAAGCACTTCCGGCCCGAGGACATCTATGCCGGCAACCTGCTCGGCGCGATCGAGGCCCTCGACGCCGGCGTCACCACCACCGTCGACTGGTCGCACGGCCTGCAGACCCCGCAGCACGCCGACGCCGCGGTCGACGCGCTCGAGGCGGTGCCCGGCCGGTTCGTCCTGGGCTACGGCAACATCCAGGCCGGGCCGTGGGAGTGGAGCACCTCCGACGAATTCCGCGACTTCTACCGCCGCCGCATCGACGGGGGCAAGCTCGCCGGCTTCCAGCTGGCCTTCGACGTCACCGGCGACCCCGCGTTCCCCGAGAAGGCGGCCTTCGAGGTGGCGCGCGAGCTCGGCGTGCCCGTCACCACGCACGCCGGGGTGTGGGGCGCCACCAACGACGAGGGCATTCGCCTGATGTACGAGAACGGCTTCATGACCCCCGGCACCGTGTACGTGCACGCCGCCACGCTCAGCTCCGACTCGTACCATCGGATCGCCGCCACCGGTGGATCGGTCTCGGTCTCCACCGAGAGTGAGCAGAACGCGGGTCAGGGCTACCCGCCCACCTGGCAGTTGCGCCGCCACGGCGTGCCCGTCTCCCTCTCCATGGACACCAGCGTGTGGTGGAGCGGCGACCTCTTCTCGGCCATGCGCACCACGCTCAGCGCCGACCGGGCCCGCGAACACCTCGAGGCGCACGCCAAGCCGGAGACCGTCACCCATCACCACCTGCGCGCCGAGCACGTCGTCGACTGGGCCACCCGCGGCGGCGCCAAGGCGCTGGGCCTCGACTCGCAGCTCGGTGCCCTCACCCCCGGCCGGCAGGCCGACATCGTGCTGATCGAGAACGACGCCTCGCCGGCGATGTTCCCGATCCTGCACCCCTACGGCCACGTCGCCTTCCAGGCCCAGCGCGGCGACGTGCACACCGTGCTGGTCGGCGGCAAGGTCGTCAAACGCGACGGCCGGCTCGTCGGCACCGATCTCGCCGCCGCCCGCACGGCGGTGCAGGCGACCGTCGACCACCTGCGCGAGCGCCTCGGCGAGGAAGCCTGGCAGGCCGGTCAGAACCCCGACCTGCCGCAGGCCGAGCTGTTCGACAACCCGTACCAGTACACCGACTACGACGCCGGCCGGGCGCAGTGAAAGCATTGAGCCGATGAGCGACACCGGAAGGGGCACGAGTCCCGACTTCATCGAGGCGCTGGCCCGCGGCCTCGACGTCCTGCGCGCCTTCCGGTCCGGCACCCCGTCGATGACCCTCAGCGAGGTCGCCACCCTCACCGGTCTGGCCCGGCCCACCGTCCGGAGGATCTTGATAACCCTCGAGACCCTGGGGTACGTGCGGAGCGCCGGCCGGGACTACGCGCTCACCCCCCGGGTCCTCGACCTGGGCATGGCGTACGTCGACTCGCTGAGCATGTGGGAGGTCGCCCGCCCGCACATGGAGAAGCTGGTCGAGCGCACCGGCGAGTCGACGTCGCTGGCCCAGCTCGACGGCAGCGACATCATCTACGTCGCCCGGGTGGCCGTCCCCAAGATCGTGACCCTGGCCGTGACCATCGGCACCCGCTTCCCCGCCCCGGCCACCTCCATGGGCAAGGTCCTGCTCGCCGCCCTGCCCCCGGCCGCCGTGGCCGCCGTGCTGGCCGAACCGTCACGCTCCGGCATCACCCCGCGCCGCTCCCCCGCCGACCTGGAAGCCGCCCTGCGCGAGGTCCGCGCCAAAGGCTGGGCCCTGGCCGACCAGGACCTCGCCCCCGGCATCCGCTCGATCGCCACCGGCGTCCGCGACGGCACCGGCACCGTGATCGCCGCCGTCAACGTCACCGTCCACGCCGCCGAAACCTCCGTCGAAACCCTGACCGACGACTACCTCCCCGAACTCCTCCGCACCGCCGCCGACATCAGCCACGACTGGAGCCTGACCGCGGCCATCCCCTCGGTGACCGCCTGAGCAGCCCTCTTCACACCTCGCCTCTCGCGTTCAGCGTGGCTTCAGGCAGGCTCCTGCACGCTGTGGCCATGAACAAGCCCAACCTCCGCAGCAAGCGAGTCATCATCGCCACCACCGCGACCGTCGCCGCCCTCGCCGTCGGCGGCGGAGTGTGGGCCACCGCGGCCAGCGCCGACTCCGACGGCGTCACCGGCGACGACCGCACCCGCGTGGCCGCCGCCGCGGTCCAGGCGGTCGGCGGCGGCACCGCCACGGACGTCGAGACGAGCGACGATCAAGGTGAGGCGTACGAGGTCGAGGTCCGCAAGCCCGACGGCACCGAGGTCGACGTGACCCTCGACAAGGACCTCAAGGTCATCGCCCAGGAAACGGACACCCCCTCCGGCGCCGCCGCAGCCCCCTCCGGAGCCGCCTCCGACGCTGACGACCGCGCCCTGACCGACGCCGAGCGAGCCGCAGCCGAAAAGGCCATCCTCGCCGCAGTCCCCGGCGGCACCATCACCGACCTCGAGGCCGCCGCAGCCCCCGCCGCCTACGAAGCCGAAGTCCGAACCCCCGACGGCGCCGACTGGGACATCACCCTCGACGCCGGCTACAAGGTCCTCACCAAGACCGCCGACAGCTGACCCACCCACCCGCCGGCTCGAAGGGGACCCCCCTTCGAGCCGCGGCGGAGGCCGTGTAAAGTTCTTACCTGTGCGGCCCGCAAGGGAGCCGGACGCGGAAACCACCGCGATCGGGGCCTGAGCAGGACAAACAACACCTTGTCCGGGTGGCGGAATGGCAGACGCGCTAGCTTGAGGTGCTAGTGTCCTTTATCGGACGTGGGGGTTCAAGTCCCCCCTCGGACACCACGCAGGTACACGGTGATCGTCTTCGACGGTCGCCGTGTTTTTGTTTCCGGGGTCGATCTTGTCCGACCGAACTTCCGCCAGCACTGTTCCCGTACCAGGCCGGTAGATCATCTGTAGCCCGATCCGAGCGTAGATCTCCGCGCGGTCGTGCTGGTCAGCCTGCCTCAGCAGCCCCAACAGTCCGCCGAAGGCGTCGACCAGGGCGGCGATCTGCTCCTCGCTCATCCGCTGTGGCGGCACCTCGGTGAGTCCGAGTCGCGCCTGAGCCGTCTTCTTGATCGTCGTGGTCTCGCTGATCCAGCCGGCGACGAGTGCCGGGTCGCCGCCAGCGTCGAGCGTCGCCCGGTACCGCTCGATCTTCGCGTCGCACTCGGCGATCGTCTGGCGCAGCCTCGGCGCCTCGTCGTGCTTCTGGTGCTCGGTGAGCGCGGCGCGGTGGCTGGCCTCGGCGATGCCCCGCAGGGTCTCGGAGAGCCGGTTGTGGCCGAGTTCCTCGGCGAGGAATTGGTCCACCGGGTCGGTGATCGAGTCTTGGCGGAGGTAGAGCACGGGCGGGTGTGCGATCTCGTGCTGACGGACGTAGTCGCGGGAAGCCTTGCACCGGTAGTAGATCCGCCCGTGGTTGACGCTGCCGTCCATGACCCGCCCGCACAGCCCGCACCGGAGCAGTCCGCGGAACAGGTAGGGGTGCCGGCTCCGGCGCCGCGCCTTCCCGGCCTCGCCGACGGTTCCCCGCGCCTTGACCGTCTGCTGGGCGCGCTCGTAGAGGTCGGTGCTGACGATCGGTGAGTGCGACGCGGTTCGCGACCAGACCCATTCGTCCGGGTGGTTCCAGCGGTGCCGGCTCTCGTGCCCGAGAGCGACATCGTCAACGTCGATCAGCACCTCGTCGGTGCGAGCACGATTCCAGACCTGGCGGCCGGTGTAGCGCGGATTGCGCAGGATGGCCCGGACGGCGGTGGTCTCCCACACTTCTGTGTGGCGATGCGGGTTGCGCGCCCGGTCGTAGGCAGAGGGGCATGGGATGCCGTCCTGCGTCAGACCACGCGCGATCGAGGTCATGCCGCGCCCGCCGACGTATTCGGAAAAGATGCGTTCCACGACGGGTGCGGTGACCGGGTCGGGGTCGAGTTGGTGCAGCCGCTTGCCCTCGGCAGCCTTGCCGGGGTTCGGATGCGAGCCAGCGTCCGCGAGCCGGTAGCCGTAGGGCGGGCGCCCGCCGAGGTAGCGGCCTTCAAGCTCCGTCTGCGCCTTCATCGCCGAGCGGACGCGTACCTTGATCCGGTTCCGCTCGCCCTTGCTCATGCCGCCGTAGAGCGCCATGACGAGATCATGTGCGTCCGAGCCCGGATCGATCGCACCGCCGATCTCCGGCACCCACAGGCTGACGCCGTAGTGCACGAACACCGGAAAGGTTATGCCGAACTGACTGCCGTAGAAGGCGCGCTGCGGTTCCCCCATAACCACCGCGTCGAAGTCGCGTCCGGCGCTCTTGATCGTGTCGAGCAAACGCGATGCCTCCGGTCGTCGTTTCCACGGCAGCGAGCGCGAGAGCCCGATGTCGAAGAACTCGGCGACGATCTCACCGCCGGCGGGCTCGATCAGGCTCCGAGCGCGGGAGAGCTGCCAGGCTTTCGATGCCTGCGGGTCTTGCTGGTCCTCGGTCGACACGCGTCCGTAGAAGGCGAACCTCGTCATGTCGATCGATTCTTATGGGCGCGCTCGATGATGCACCAGAGCACGTCAGCGGCGGCATCGGTGAGCGGGACGTCTAGTGACGTTCTGAGCTGGCCATTCTCGGTGACCAGGACTTTCGTCGTTCGTATGCTGCGATTTCTCCTCTCGTCCTGCGGCTCGTCGGTAGTGATCGTCGGGCCTCCTCTCTGCTCGGTGAGGGGTGTCCGCGCGGTCGTCCGTCCGTTGTCCGTCCGCGCATTGATGGGCGCAGACGCGCGCGAGCGGACGGACGTCCGCGCGGACGATCGGATCAGGCTCGCCAGCGCCCTCGGGCGATCTGGCGGGCGTTGTCGGTGCTGGCGAGTGCTTGCAGCCGCTCGTAGACCCATGTGCGGCCCATTCCCGTGCGGCGCATCAGTTCCAGGACGGTCAACCCGGTCGCGGGTGCGTCTGCCAGAGCGACTGTCAACGCTTGTTCGGGATCGGGCGTGGCCGGTATCGCGGCTGGCCGGTGCTCGCCGGTACCCATCGCGTCCTGAGACAGGGAGTCCAACTCCGGCCGCTCGTTCGCGTACCGGGCGACGGTTTTCCGGACGTCCTGGTCCGTGACGAGGTAGCCGCGAGCGCGGCGCGGTTGGTTGTGGCCATCGGCCAGGACATAGAACTTGCCGGGTGCGTCGAGGGTATGGGCGTGCCAGCCGGTGGAGAGCATGCCCTTGTCGAGGATGAGGTCGACGTCGCGGCGTTCCCGAACGCGGAGGCAGACCCGAACGCTCATCTGCGAGCGCAGCGCCCCGCCGCCCATGGCTTTCTGCGTTGGCCGTTGCGTGGCGGCGAGTAGGTCAACAGCGACCGCTCGTCCGCGACGGGCCACCGACTCGGCGTGCGTGAGCGCGGCGGGTGCGGTGTCGGCGAGTTCGGCGTACTCGTCGATGACGATGACAAGCGCTGGACTCGTCGGCGTGGGTATCCAAACGCGGGTGTTGTCGTTGCCGGCGGCGTGCGCGCGGGCGTCGAGCACCGCAACGGCGTCGGCAAGAAGGCGGGTGGCCTCGGCGGGCGTGGTCGCGAGCCGGGCCAGGCACGGCGCCCACGGTCGCAACTCCATGCCGCCCTTGAGGTCGATGCCCCACAGCACGACGTCCTCGCAAGCCGCCAGATTGCCGAGCATGACATTCAGAACGCCGCTCTTGCCCGAGTCGGTCGTGCCGCCGATCAGGGCGTGACGTCGCAACAGCGGCACCCGTACGGTCGTCGCGTCCTCGAAGACGCCGAGGTCGATCGGATCGTTGAGGGACCGAGCGGTCGGCCCCGGCCATGGGATGGCGCCGGCATGCGGGTCAACCGCGAGGACTCGGACCGTGTACCGGCCCGCATGGGCGGGATCGTGCTCGACCCGTACGGCGCCAGGCCGCGTGCCCAACGCCGATTCAATGGCCGGCACCCGGGCCACGACGTCCGTGACGCTCTGTCCGGGCCGCAGTTTCACGAGGGCGCGCCAGCCCCACGTGTCCACCACGGCCGACATGATGCGCGAGCCGGTGAGTCCGATCGCTTCGGCAAGGTCGGGCCAGGCATTGATGACCCTGTCGACCCTGACCCGCGCCCGGCGTCGGCGGTGCATCCACCAGGGGACAGCGAACACGATCACCGCGAGCACGAGGAGCGAAGGCAACGGCGCCTGTCCCGGACCGAGCGCGGTGGCGACGCTCATCCAGGCACCGGCTACGCCGGAAACCGTTGCCGCGTATGCCTTTTCCTTAGTCCGGCTGATCCCGTACGGCCACCCTTGCAGCCACGCGCCGAGCGTTGCTGCCACCGTCAGAAGCGCAACCACCGGCCACGTCTCGGGGTGGGTCCGGTGCAGGACGAGCGCGGCGACGGTGAGAACACTCGCGACCGTGAACGGTGCGAGTTCGGACCGGTAGCGGAACAGCGTCCGCCCGGTCACCGCTAGGGCGGTGATGAGGATCGGTTCGTCGGGCACGAGCAGGAGGGGTTGAGGATGACGCCGGCTCCATCGGCGATGCGGACGCCCGGACGCCCTCATCGGTTTGCTGTGTCTTCTGGCGGTGCCCACGTCCGGTGCTCCGCCACGGCGTCGCGGAGGTAGGCGAGGGGCTCGTTGTCGCCGTCGTGGTTGGCGGTGAGGGTGGCGCGACTGGCGGCGAGCAGGTCGGCGAAGTCCCAGCGGGTGCGGGTCAGCAGAAGCGAGAGCCACTCGATCTCCGCGAGCATGACGGGGACGTCGGCGACGGCGGTCCAGACGGCAGTCGGAGTAAGTTGATGGTAGGCGGCGTTGAGGTGGGTGGTGATGGCCTCCTGGTCGAGGGTGGGGCGCGGGATGTGAGTCTCACTTGTCATTGGTGAGTGGTGCCTCCTTTCCTTTGGCGGGCGGGGGTTCAGAGGTCCAGCCCGGCGACGAAGCGGGCCAGGGCGCGCAGCCCGTCACCGATGTCCGGACCGATGGAGGACGAGGCAAGGAAGTAGCCGAACGTCGCGCAGATGGCGGCTTGCCAGAGCGGCAGGCGGGCATAGCGCCACAGCAGGAACACGAAGAAGCCGAGCAGGACGACGGCGGAGACGGCGATCGTCACGCGGCACCGTCATCCTGGCGTCGCCGCGCCCGCCGGCTACGGATCGCCCGGTCGGCGCCACCGTGGCTCCCACGCGGCTGGTGCCGTCGAGTCCAGCGCAGCCGGGCGGCGCACTTGCGGCAGAGCGCGGGATGCCCGCTCCCGAGCCGCGCACCGCAGGGACAGGACGGAATCTCGTTGTACGGCAACAGGTTCCTCATCGTTGATCTCCTCTCAGGCCGGCGATGCGATGGCCGCATCGGCATGCCACACAGAGTGCGATCAATCGACGGGACGTGATCAGGTCATGGCTGGACGTATCGAAGACGTCTCCACTAGCCTGGTCGGGCTGCCGGGACGTCTTGATGGGAAGTCGATGCCGAACGAGCGCCTACGCACCGCGATGTTGGAACGTGGATTGACCACGGCCGAACTCGCCGAGGCCGCGAACGTCGACCCG
This sequence comes from Symbioplanes lichenis, assembly GCF_030709675.1. GTDB lineage: Bacteria > Actinomycetota > Actinomycetes > Mycobacteriales > Micromonosporaceae > Actinoplanes > Actinoplanes lichenis. The sequence goes on along the minus strand of NZ_JAUZQD010000014.1, from coordinate 241,671 downwards.
AAAAGCGTCGAACGATGGATCAGCGGCCGTACCCCATACCGCCGCCACCGGTACGCGGTCGCGTCCCGCCTCGGGGTCGATGAGGTCTTCCTCTGGCCGGACGCGCTGAGCCCCGACCAGGTCGCGAGCGCCAGCGAGAGCGAGATCATCACCATCTACCCGCACCGCTGGACGGTGCCGTCCGAGCTGTGGCGCAACATGTTCACCAGAGCAGAGGAAGAGATCGGCATCCTGGTCTACAGCGGCCTATTCCTCTCCGAGGACGCTGGCATTCGCAAGATCCTCAGCCAGAAGGCAGATGCGGGCGTACGGGTCCGAATCTTGCTCGGCGATCCGGACAGCGAGGTCGTGGCGCAGCGCGGAGCCGATGAGGGCGTGGACGACGTCCAAGCTGCCAAAATCCGCAACGCGCTCGTCATGTATCGGCCGCTGCGCGACGTCGAAGGCATTGAGTTTCGGTTGCACCGAACGGTGCTCTACAACTCGATCTACCGCGCTGATGACCAGCTCCTCGTCAACACGCACATCTACAGTTTCACCGCAGCTCAGGCTCCGGTCCTGCATCTGCGCCGGGCGGCCGGCGGCGGCATGGTGACGACGTACCTGGAAAGCTTCGAGCACGTCTGGGACAGCGCGACACCGTTGGAGTGAGGCCGTCATGGGCGAACGGATCGACTTCTACGACGACCCCACTGCGCCCGCCGCCACCTCCCTCGTACCCGCAGCGAACGCGATCGTCGTCAACGACCAGCGCGAGCTCCTGCTGATCCGCCGCTCGGACAACGGCAACTGGGCGCTACCCGGCGGTGCCATGGACCTCGGAGAATCGCTTCCTGAGTGCGCCGTCCGGGAGACGTCCGAGGAAACGGGCATTGACGTGGTCATCACCGGCCTGGTCGGCATCTTCACCGATCCCCGCCACGTCATCCTCTACACCAGCAACGGCGAGGCGCGGCAGGAGTTCTCCGTCGTCTTCTCGGCCCGCCCGGTCGGCGGGACACCGACGACCAGCGCGGAGACAACCGAGGTCCGATGGTTTCCTGAGGCCGAGATCGACTCGCTTTCCATGGACCGCTCGATGCGTATGCGGATCAAGCACTTCCTGGACGCCCCGCAGGAGGTGCATCTTGGATAGCGACATGCTTGGTGCCGTGGCGGACTCGTTCTCGGCGGTCGGCACCGTTGGTGCATTCCTTGTCGGCTTCCTGCTCCTGCGTCGTGAACATCACCGCGAGGCCGGCCGAGCCGAAGACGATCGGCGCGCCCAAGCCGAGCAGATCAGCGCGTGGGTAGAGCTGACGCGCCAGCTCGACGGCAAGCAGAATCTGACGTTCCACATCCACAACGCGAGCGCGATGCCGATCTACGAGGTAGAGCTGCCGCTCCCGGCTCGCGGCGACGAGGAGCCGCGCATCGAGTTCGTCGGACTGGTCCCGCCCGGTCAGACCATCCAACGCCCCGGACCGGCGGACTGGCTGCGCTCGTACGTCGAGCCCGAGCCCGTACAGATCGAGTTCCTCGACAGCGCCGGCCGCCGCTGGAGCCGCGACGAACAAGGCACGCTGTCCCGCGTCGAGTGACTCAGCGCTCGGCCAACGCCGCCTCGATCACCCGGACCGAGTTGATGATCAACGGGCTCGCCTCTCGGATCGACTCGGCGACAAGGTCCCCGTCGCCGTACCGCGAGAGAATCTCGGCCAGCCGTCTCTCCACCTCGACCGGTTCGCCATCCGGCGTGGTCGTCATGTCCGCGTACGTGATGGCGTCCGTCGCTAGCCCCTCGACCGGTGGAAACTCGCTCGCGAGCACCTCGGACAGGCCACGGTTCCGGCCCTCGATGTGCGCGCACGAGTGGTTGGCGACCAGCCGGCAGACCAAAGCGTCCGCGCCGGCGACATCGCGTAGGTAGCGGGCACCGTCGAGCTGGTGCATGCCCGTGGCGACCAGATCGGGTGCGTACCCGACGTCGTGCAGCCAGGCGGCGGAGACGAGCGCGGACGCGTCGTCACCGAGGAGGTGAGCGACCGACTCAGCCTTGCGGCCTACACCTTGACTGTGCGCCCAACGGCGGGGGACCGACTCGGCCAACACAAGACGCGCGAGGTCACGGGCACGTTCGATCTGCTCCACACGGGCAGGTTAACGAACGTCCCTCGTCAGCGCGGCCCCCGCTTACCTGCCAGTCATCCCGAGCGCCGTAGCGAGGCGCTCCCCAACTTCTGGCGACACGTCGCCCAGCCGAACAACTGCGGCACCTCCACGGCCGAGGGCGTCGTGGAGTCCCGGGAAGTCCTGGCCAACGTCGAAACCAGCCTCTTCCAGCGCTACCGCCAGCCGGTCCGTGGCCTCACGCGCTGCGTCCTGCTCCGCTTGATCGTTACTTGGCATCGCGGCCCGTCCACTCGCTCGCAGCGTCCCTGATGGCCAAGTCTTCCGATCGAGTGACCGAGCGTGAACCACAGCGTTAGGACGTCTAGGGACTTCTTGGCTACGATGACGACCTCGCCCAGCGATGGGAGTCGTTGCGTGAACCGTCACCCCCTCGCCCGAGCGCTCCGCAGCGCCGGCATCACGACCATCGACGTCGCCGCCCGCCTCAACGTCGACCCGAAGACCGTCGACCGCTGGACGACCGGCCGCATGCCCTACCCTCGCCACCGCGATGCCCTGGTACGCCTCACCGGCTGGCCTGCCCACGACCTGTGGCCGGACCTCCCGCGCCCGGCCGAGCCCGCCGCGACAGCCGACGAGGTCCGCATCGTCTACCCGCACCGCTCGGCCGTGCCATCCGACGCGTGGTCACGCCTGCTGAGCCAGGCTGAGCGCGAGATCGACATCTTGGCGTACAGCGCCCTGTTCCTCGCCGAAGACGCCACGGTCCCCGGCCTGCTCCGGGACAAGGCACGCGACGGCGTCCGCGTCCGCATCGCACTCGGCGACCCCGATGGCACGCACATCACCAACCGCGGAGCCGAAGAGCGCATAGGCACAGGGATGAGCGTCCGCATCCGAACTGCCCTGGTCAGCCTCCGACCGCTCGCGGACGAGCCCGGCATCACCCTCCGCCTGCACGACACGGTCCTCTACAACTCAATCTGCCGCGCCGACGACGAGATGCTCGTCAACTCCCACGTCTACGGCCGCCCTGCCGCCCACGCCCCGGTAATCCACCTCAAGCGCGTAAGCGACGACGGCATGGTCCCGACTCACCTGGCATCATTCGAGCGCCTATGGGGTTCCGCAAAGCCGTTGAACGTCTGAGTGCCGTCCGCCGAGGCGCCCACGACACCAGGCCACCGACGCGGCAGTACGCCGTACTCATCAAAGATGCGGAGCGCCGCGTAGCGCGCACGACATGGCTCCGGCTCCAAGCAAACGGCGCACAACCCACCCGGCGTACCCGTCAGATGTTCGTACAGCTGCACTTGCGCCAGCTCCAACCGCCTGCGAGCAGCCTGAGCGAGGTAGAAGCTCTCGCTCACAGCTCATCATCGTCCTCAGGACGATAGGTCTTCTTGTACTCCTCGATGTCGCTGGTCCACCAGATCCTCCCGCAAGCCAGCACAGCCGCCGGCGCAGGAAAATCATCCTGATAGCTGAGCTGGTAGACGCGCTGCCTGCTCAACCCCAAGATTTTCTGAATCTCGGAGCCACTCACGATGGCCAACGGTCGACGGATGGAAGGCTGCGGCAATCGAACACGCATCATCTGTCCTCAGGGTCGATGACCACCCAGCCGCCCGGAGCGAGTCACGGACGGCCGGGGTTCCACGTCGCCGGTGTTCCAAGGCTTCAGTACTCTGAAGACCGGCACGTGACGAGCTTGACGACAGCGGCGACTCAAGCGGACCACGACTCCGTGGACGTCCGAGGATTCATGGATGTCGCAAGGCGTCCAGGTAACGCGAAGCTCGCATGCTGCACGACCGAGTCATGTACCACTAAGAAGCATTAGCGAAATTTGCACCTTTCGAGTCTTACGTTGAACCCGTTGAGATCAGACGGTGATCGTTTTTCGTCGACCGACATGGAGTACGTCGGCGTCCCCCCACTTCATGGTTAGATACATGCCTTAGGGCCAAGCTGAGGCAGTAAGAATGATCCAGAAAAGGTGATCAGGCTGACTACACCGATCAACGTTGCACTGACAGTTCGAAGTGAATCGGTGCAGCAGGCGTACTCTTCGTTCAGAAGCGACAGATTTCGCGTTAACAGGCGATATCAAAGAAAGCTAGTATGGAGCGTTGAGGAGAAACAGCGCTTAATCGACTCTATCATCTTAGCCCTTCCCCTTCCGCTTTTCTTGGTCGCGGAAACCTCTGGTGCGGCAGATGCGCCTTTAGAACTTATCGACGGAATGCAGCGACTCAACGCCATTTTTGCATTCATCGAACAGGAGTTCGACCATCAAGGTTCACATTTTGACCTAGACACTCTGGCGGACACCAAGGCGCTGAAAGACGCCGGCACAATTACGCAGAAGAAGCCGGTTTTGGATAGGGGACTGTCGGTAGCTTTCGCTAATTACTCTCTTGCGCTATCTGTCTTTCGGGCTGATGAGCAAAGCTCCATCGATGAGGTTTTTCGAAGAATCAATTCCGGAGGGCGCCGTCTTTCCAAGCAAGAGCTGCGGCAAGCAGGCACCGTGTCACCGCTCGCCGACCTCGTCAGACGACTGGCATCACGTATTCGGACTGATACTTCGCCTGGCGACATTGTTCCTCTAAGGATTATGCCGCATCTCAGCATTAGTAACAAAAACCTACCTTATGGAATTCCTGCTGATGAAATCTTTTGGACTAAGCAGGGCATCCTTCGTAGAGACGATGTCAGAGAATCAGCCGACGAGCAAGTGATCCTTGACATTCTGATCGATTGCCTGATAGAACCACTCGTCACTTCCGGCGCTCGAACGCGCGACAACTACTACAGCTTCTCGGCTGACTCTGCGGATAGCGAGTCAATTGAGGCGACACGCATTGCGAGCCACATAAATATATACGGTACGACAAAGCTGGAAGACGACTTCATGGCCGTCTACGATACAATTCGCGCTGTTATTGACGCCTCGGGCAAGCGCTTCGGCCCCTTGCTCGGCATTTCTCTAACGGGTCGAGGGCCTCGCTACTTCCATGGATTATTCCTTGCCATGTTCGAATTGATGTTCAAAGACTCAGTTCGTCGGACTATGCATGACGCCCATGCCCTCGCAGATAAGTTCGCAGGGATCGGGAATATCGCAGTCATCACCAGCGGCGGAGAGTGGACTGCAGATGCCAAAAGGACAACCGTCAATGCCTTTAAGGGCGTTATATCGTCAGGAATGGAAGAGTCAAGTCGCGGCGAGCAGGACTACGCCCGATTCGGATGGACTAGCCACATAGAAATTCTTCTCGGGAACGCAATCGTGGAGCAACAGCTTTTCGATCACAAGCAAGGGCTTTTGACACTAGCGCCTCATCGCAGAGTCTTCGATGAGAATGCGCTGTCGAAGATAATTGAAACGCTCACGGCAATGGCGAACATGGGACATGGTCATACTGGTTATGTTGCGCTCGGCATTGCAAACGATGTTGAGATCTCGCAGAAGATCGCTGAAATTGATGCCGTTGCCCCCGTTGAGCATCGCGGATTTCATGTTGTGGGCATAAGAAGGGAGGCGACACTAAGAGGAGAGGATTTAAACTCCTATTGGACCTGGCTAATGCAGAAGTTAAGCTCCCACAGGAAGATTACACCTCATTTCGCTCGCAAGTTAACGCGGGATGCCAGGCTGATACCCTACAAGGGATTGGAAATCGGCTTACTTAAAGTTGAAGCCGTTACTGAGCCCGTTTTTTTCGACGGTAAACTGTGGGAGCGGCTTGGATCGAGTAATCGGGAGGTGCCGCAAGAGGAATACATTAACGTTTTCTCAAGGTTCCGACAACAAGAGCGCTCGCGATGACGTAGTCGACGACTTGCTTACCAGCATTTGATCCAAGATAGCTTGATGGTTACAGTCAGCGAGGCGCAATGAAATTAAGAAGATTGCCTGTTGAACCGCCACCAACGATCGATGCGGCATGGCAATTCTATACGTCTGCGCGTAATGAGCTACTGCAGCGCGTCAGCGGTCGAGATTCAACTCAATTTCTCTTCATGGCGGCGTCAGCAACACTTTTCAGCGTTGCACTCAGCTCAAAGATTAGCCAAGTTCTATACGCGGTGCCCCTATTAGGGCTAGGCGTCAGCCAGCTGTACTGTCACCATACGATCATAATTGGCGCTTTAGGAAAGTACGTTGGCGCGGAACTCGACCGCTGGTTGAAAGAAAACGGCTCAGGATCGGAAATCCCCCCTCAGTGGGACAATTCCGAAGCCTTACTCGGCTTGAAACAAAGTCATCTTCGCAGGATTTTGTCGTCCGGCTACATACTTATTGTCGTACCTGAGGTTCTAGCTCTAGCGTTTGCGGCGGTTGGCCACCGTTTTTCGGCCGTCGATTATGCTGGCTTATCCCTCGGCGCGGCAGCTGTCGCAATATCAGTGATCATCGTTTCTTCTGCGTATCGCATACGTAAGGTGCAGCTTAATGATACCGCAAGGCATGTTGAAAGCACCGCAGTTCGACCATCCCCAAGGACGCGCATTGATGACCGGCGCTAGCGTGGGGGGTCTTATGGTTCTGGCGCGAAGGGCCGGTCATCGCGGAGTAAAACAATTCGTGTGGACGCTACCGACGTGTGTTTAGCAGCCGTGTTGGGCCTCGGACACGTTAACCCCCACGCTGGTTTCTTACCCTGAGTGAGCGATCAACGTGGGGGTTGAATGCATTTCAGGGCTCCCGCATTCCCGGGATGACCAACTGCTTATTCGACGTACGGGTGGTCATGTGCCTCTGACCGCCCGATCACTATTTCTCCGACACAATCAGAATCGGTCACTCCCCAATACTGGGGCTGGTCCCGATGACTGACCACAACCCACCGGACCTCATCCCGGCTGTCTCCCTGCCCGATCGTGAGCAGGCCGCCCGCTGGCGTCCGACCACACCGCTGGCCCGCCGGCCTTTGCCGCTGCTCACGCTGACCGAGAAGCGGACCGGCGACGCCGTGTACGGCCTGAGCACGATGGACTGCGGCGGCCGCATCACCGACCGGGCCATCGTGACTGCTCTCGGCTGGCAGGCTGCGAGCCGGTTCTCGTTGCACGTACACGGCAAGCTTGTCGTTCTCGAGAGTGACGACACGGGAATCTTCGAAGTGCGTCAGAACCTGGCGCTTCACCTACCGGCGGCGGCACGCCGCTGGTGTGAGCTGACGGCCGGATGTCGTGTCCTGCTGGCTGCCTATCCGAAAGGTGGGCTGCTCGTGGTCCATCCACCGGTGGTGCTCGACAAGGCGATCGGCCGTATCCACGCCCAGGCGCTGGCCGGTGATGGGGATGGGTGAGGCCGGCCAGGCGGAGCTGGACGCGGCCCGGCCGTTGCTCGAGCGGATGGGCGTCTCCCCGCTGGATCTGCTCGAAGACGTACAGGGAAGGTCAGCGGCGCCGACGTTCGATGACTATGTGCCGGGGGTGATGGCGTCGTTGACGGCTGGGACGCGCAAGTCGTACGGGACCTACCTGCACCGGGCGGCCGAGCGGTGGGGGTCACGGCCGGTCGGCTCGGTGAGCCCGTCGGAGATCCGCACTTTCTTGGCGGATCTGGTGGCGGCGATGCAGGTGCGTCGCAACGCGCGGGGTGGCCGGGGCACGCAGGAGAACGCGATCGCCGCGCTGCGGTGCTTGTATCGGAGGGCGACGGCGGACGGGCTCATGCGGGGTGCGGCGTAGGGCGACGGGTTGCCGGTCTGGTCGCCGAGGTAGTGCTGCTAGCTCACGATGCAGCGTCCCGGCCGCCCGTCCCGCGACGGCCGGGATACTGACCTTCTCGATCGTGCCGCCGGGCCGGTAACCGAGGGTCTGCGTGAAGGTGCATCTGCCGGTCTCGGAGGAGACGCACAGCTCGTCACGCGACGGTGACCCCGGTAGCCGGCAAGGTCAAGTGCGTCGGCTCGCCCGCACTACTCGGAGGCGCCGACCACCATGGTCGCCTCGGAGGTCTGTCGGCGCAGTTCGGTCAGGCGCTGGTACCCAGGGGAGCGGTACCACCGGTCGACAGTCGCGGCGTCGGGGAATTCCTGGATCACCAGGCCGTTCGGCTGCCAAGGGCCCTCGAGCACGGTGGGCTTCAGGTCGACCAGCACGTTCCGGCCGCCGAATTGGGCGAGGACCTCGGCCGCCTCCTTCGCGTACTGGCCGAACTGTTGCGGGTCGGTGACTTTCAGGTCGATGACGACGTATGCAGGCATGGGATCGACGCTAGTGAGGGCAGATCCACCGGGCCATGCGCGCTTGGCCGGACTTGATGCGCGCCCGGGTCACTATCGTGGCCGGGTGGACGTGCTGAGTCAGGTCATCATGACGCTGCGGGAAGGGGATGCGTTCTTCCGCCGGACCCGTCGCACCGGGTACTGGGGCAATCGGTTCGGGCCGTACCACGGCGCGGGATTCCATCTGGTTGTCGCGGGTGAGTGCTGGTTCTCGCCGGCCGCCGGGCCACCCGTGCTGCTCGCCACCGGTGATGTACTCTTCCTGCCGCGGGGAACGGTCCACGCGCTGGGGGACCGGCCGTTCCCGGACTTCCGGGCGCTGCCGGACGAGCACGCCGACGGATCCGACCTTGGCGACGGCATGAGCGGCGGGCCGGCCGTCGAGATGCTGTGCGGGGCGTACGAGCTGCGCCGGCACTCGGTCCAGCCGCTGCTCGACGCCATGCCCGACCACGTGCTGCTGCCGGGCGACGGTGACGCATGGCGCAGCGCGACCGACCTGGTCGACTGGGATCGTCCCCCCGACCGGGCCGGCGACCAGGCCACCCGGGCCGCCGTGCTCGACCTGCTGCTGGTACGCATCCTGCGACGATGGATCGACCGGCACTCGCTGGAGGCGTCGGCGGGCGATCCCGGCCTGGTGAAGGTCCTCCAGCGTGTACACGAGGCGCCGGCCGAAGCGTGGACCGTGCAGCGGATGGCCGCGCTGGCCGGCCTGTCCCGCAGCACCTTCAACCGGCGTTTCACCGCCGCTCTGGGCCTGCCGCCGCTGCGCTACGTCGCGTGGTGGCGGCTCACCCTCGCCGCCCGGCGGCTGCGCCGGACCGACGCACCGCTCGCGGCCATCGCCGGTGAGGTCGGCTACGCATCGGAGTTCGCGTTCGCCCATGCGTTCAAGCGTGAGTTCGGCATGTCTGCGGGTCGTTTCCGCCGCACCCCGAGCACTGCCGATCGTGAGCCCCTCGCCCAACGCGACCACTGAGGCGATCTCAGCGAGGAAGTGAGCGGCATGGCAGCCGGGTCGTCGTACACCATCGCGCCGCTGAGCATCCGGACGTGGTCCGCCTTCGATGCGCTGGTGCAGTGGCACAGTGGCATCTTCGGTGGCTGCCGGTGCATCTGCTTCCACCCTGACGGGCCCGAGCGCGGCCAGGGCGCGGAGGCCAACCGGGCGCTGAAGAAGGCCTGCTTCGAGCCGGGCAAGGCGCATGCCGCGCTGGTGATGGACGGCGCCGAAGCCATCGCGTGGAGGACGCGAAACGGGGTCCGCTCCCCCCGTAATCAACCTCTTCCCCGACGGCCCTGAGAACACCGCGGCGGACAAGACGATCGCCGAAGTCCCGCTCCAGGTCGTCGATCGTCACGTCGATCCCGCCCATCGGCTCGATCACGGCCGTCAGAGCCCCGTGGCACACCGTCTGACGGATGAAGGACCAGGCGCCGCTGTAGCGGGACGGTCACCGCGGCGTACGGCTTCCGCCCGGGCCGGGCCCTTTCAGGGCGGCGGAGGATGCCTCCAATATCCGGTCGAGCGGTGGTGCCGTTACGAGTTGATCGCAATCGGTTCGTTGGGTGCTGCGGAAGCTCCAGCGTTGAAGATGCGGGTCACGACGGCAACGCGCTGGCCGAGGTGGCGAGCGGTGTTCAGATCGGCGGCGTGCGCCGCGTCAGGACCCTGTGTGTTTCTCCTGGTCTGGTCGACCTTGAAGATCGAACTGGTCTACCGGACGTCCTGGCGGACCCGCGACGAGGCCGAGAACGCGATCTTCGAATACATCGACGGCTGGTACGACACCCGCCGCATCCAACGCGAACTCGGCTACCTCAGCCCCGGCGAATACGAGACCGCCTGGCACGCCCAGACCGAGCCAGATAACCTCACCCCTGCCCCGACCGGAAGCAGGTAACCACCGGTCCGTCGAAACGGGGGGAAACTCAGCGCCGCCGCGGTACGAGTAGCCGCGGCGCAGGATCCGGCCGCGGCCGGTCGCCGGTGTACGCGGATTGGCCCGGCGGATGTGCGCATCCATCGCGATCACCTGCCCGGTCGGGTCGGCGCCGTAGTCGAACGCGGCGTCCTCACCTGTCTGCCCCAGCGCCGCGCCGTCGCTGCGGCGCCGGCCGAACACCGCCTCCTGCCGGGCGATCGGCTCGGCGTCCCACACGGTCGTGGCGAATCTGATGATCCGCACCACCTGGTATGACCCGCCGGCCCTCCCAGCTGCAACTCCCAGACATGATCCGGGTTCATGCGCTGAACGATACGGTCGCGGAGCACTGCGCGAAGACTCTCCTGATCAGCTGGTTCTTGTACTGGCCCTCGATGCCGAGTCGCGGCGGCAAGGGGTTCGGGGCCTTGAAGAGCGCCGGCTCGCGCTTGCCCTTCGGCTCGCGGCGGTGACGGCGGCTGAGGTCACTCTCCGGAGCCGGCAGCCGCCGGACCCGGCGGGTCAATCCCCGCACTTGCACCAGCCTGACCCGCCTTATCCAGCCCTTATCCGCTCATGGACACCATGGTCGTCATGGATGCAGAGATCACGGTTCCGGGACTGTCGGTAGTCGTGCCGGTCTTCAACGAGCAGGACGTGCTGCCGCTGTTCGCCCGGCGGCTGCGGCCCGTGCTCGACGGCCTCGGCGTGTCGTACGAGGTGCTGGCGGTCGACGACGGCAGCGCGGACGCCACCCCGGCCGTGCTGGCGCGGATGCGTCTCGACTGGCCGCAGCTGCGGGTGGTCCGGCTGCGTCGCAACGCCGGGCACCAGAACGCGCTCACCGCCGGCCTGCACCGCGCCCGCGGCCGTCACGTGGTCAGCATCGACGTCGACCTGCAGGACCCGCCCGAGGTCATCGCCGACATGCTGCGGCTGGCCGAGAGCGAACGCCTCGACATCGTGTACGGCGTGCGGACCGACCGCAGTACCGACAGCCTGTTCAAGCGCGAGACGGCAGGCATCTACTACCGGCTGATCCGCCGCGTGGTCGGCGCCGAGGTGCCGCACAACGCCGGGGACTTCCGCCTGCTCAGCCGCACCGCGGTCGACGCCCTGACCGCACTGCCGGAACCGGAGCCGGTCTACCGGCTGCTGGTGCCCTGGCTGGGTCTGCCCAGCGGCGAGGTCCCGTACGCCCGGGAGAAGCGCGCGGCCGGCCGCTCCCAATACCCGCTGGCCAAGATGATCCGGCTGGCCCTCGACAGCGTCACCGGCTTCTCGGCCGCCCCGCTGCGGGTCGCGACCTGGCTCGGCTGCGCCGGCATCGCCCTGTGTCTCGCGATGGCCGCGGCCGTGCTCGGGGCCTACCTCTGGGGCAGCGTGGTGCCCGGCTGGACGTCGATGTTCGTGGCGCTGGTCTTCCTCGGTGCCTTGCAGCTGCTCTGCCTGGGCCTGCTCGGCGAGTACGTGGCCCGCGTCTTCACCTCGGTCCAGGGCCGCCCGCCGTACATCGTCACGTACGACTCCGCGGCGACCGGAACCCGCCGCCCGGCCGGGGTGCCGTCGTGACCGCGGCAGTCGTCACCGAGCCCGACCTGGATCTCCTGGTCGCGGCCGAGGCAGAACCCGAAGTCCGCAATCCGTGGCGATCGGCCAGGCTCGCGGCCCTGGCGGTATGGTCCGCCACCGCCGTCGTCCACCTGCTGGTCGGCGCGTTCGCGTGGCTGACCTACCAGGGCACCGGCCCGGCCCCCGGCCTGTGGTCGGCGTTCCTCGGCTGGAACAACTGGGACGCCCGGCACTACGTAACGATCGCCGAGAGCGGCTACCAGGGCCTCACCGCCGGCTACCCAGCCTTCTTCCCGCTGTATCCGCTGCTGATCCACGTGTTCGACCCGATGCTGCCGGGCGACGGGATGGTCAGCGCCCTCGTGGTGGCCAACGTGGCCGCGTTCGGCGCCCTGGCTGTGCTCTACCGGCTCGCCGACCACGAGTTCGGGCCGCGCGTGGCCCGGCGCGCCGCCTGGTACCTGGCCGTCTTCCCGATGGGATTCTTCCTGTTCATCGGCTACAACGAGTCCCTGTTCCTGCTGCTGATGGTGGGCTCCCTGTACGCCGCGCGCCGTGGGCACTGGTGGCTGGCCGGCACCCTGGGCGCGTTCTCCTCCGCGACCCGCCTGTTCGGCCTGCTGCTGATTCTCCCACTGGCGGTCGAGTACGTACGCCAGGTCGGCTGGAAACCGCGCCGCGACGTGCTGTCCCTGGCCCTGGTGCCCCTGGGAGTGACGGCGTACAGCGCCTACTGCCTCATCGAGCTGGGCAATCCGCTGCAGTTCAGCATCGCCCAGGATCAGTGGGGCCGGCAGTACACGTTCCCCGGCGGGGCCTGGCTGACCTCGATCACGCAGATCTTCGGGCACGGGCCGCTGCACAAGTCCACTCTCGGGGCACTCCTGGACGCCGGCACGATACTGATCGCGGTGGTGCTGCTCGTCATGTGCGTCAAGGGCCGTTTCAAGTTCCGGCCAGACCAGCGCTACCTGGTCGTACAAGGCGCGATCACCCTCGTCATGCTGATGTCGACCGAGGTCGGTGGCCGCTCGATGCAGTCGGCCGCGCGCTACGCCATGGAGGCGGTGGCGATCTTCCTGATGCTGGCCCGGCTGGGCGCCCACCAGACGGTCGACCGTGCGGTGCTGGTGATCGGCGCGGGCCTGCACACCCTGCTGCTGGTGGTCTTCATGGCCGGCACCTTCCTGGTGGCCTGACCCGCGACCTCATCGTGCGGGCCGCCGTCGGGGCCGAGACCGAGGTCGACGGCACCCTGAGCGTAGCGCGTCCCGTGGGCCGGGCAAGAACGAGAAGTTGTCACCCTCCATCCGGACCCGGCAGAGGCCCTACGCGGGAGAATGCGGGAAGCGTCAGGGGGCAGGACTCGCCGTAACCGTCGATGGCCGAGCGGGGGTGACACGATGGCGAGCAGGGAGAGACGTGCACTTACCGGCTACGTCACGGCGTACACGGTCTCGATCCTAGGTGACCGCTTCGGCGAGCTGGCGTTGCCACTGGTGTTGCTCGCTGCCACGGGGGATCCGCTCGCAGCTGGTGCGGTGGGCGCGAGCATGCAGGTGCCGTATTTTGTCCTGTCGCTCTGGCTGGGCGAGCAGACGGACCGCCGGTCCCGCCGGGTCCTCATGGTCGGCGCCGATGTCCTGCGCGCGGCCTGCTTCGGTCTCTTCGCGTGGCTGGCCGCAGCCCACGTGGGGAGTTTGGTCCCGTACCTGGTCCTCGGGTTCGTCGTGGGTTGCGGCAATGTCGTCTTCGGACTCGCCGGGTCCGCCTTGCTGCCCGAGATCGTCCGTGGCGACCGGCTGGTCCGCGCCAATGCGCTGGTCGAGGCGGGGGACGCGGTCAGCACGGTGACCGGGCCGGCGCTCGCCGGTGCGGTGATCGCCCGGCTCGGTACGACCCTCGCGCTGGCCGCCGACGCGCTCTCCTTCCTGGTGTCCGGCATCCTGCTGATCTGGTTGCGACTGCCGGCCGGCCGCCCGGCCCGGCAGCGCGATCCAGGCGCGTCGCCGAGCCCCACGGGGCGGTTGCGCCGGATGGGCCGTCCGCTGCGCGAGCTCGTACGGGATCCGACCCAGCGAGCCATCCAAGTGGCGCTGATCGTGCTCAGTGCGCACGGGGCGGGAGTGGTGCTGGCCATCATCGTGTATGCCCGGTCCGAACTCGGCCTCTCCACAGAAGGATCAGCGGGGGTGTGATGCGGACGGCAGTGGTGGTGGGCGGTGGCATCGGCGGGCTGAGCGCGGCCGTCGGATTGATCCGGACCGGCTGGGAGGTGACGGTGCTCGAGCGGGCCCCGGTCTTCCGGCCCGTCGGGGCAGGCCTCATCCATCGGGCCGCGCTGCACGACATCCTGCTCGGCGCCCTGCCCGGGGGCACCGTGCGGACCGGCTCGCGCGTCACCGCCGTCACCGCCGACGGCGACGTCACCCACGACGGGCCGGACGGGCCTGTGCATCTGCACGCCGACCTCGTGGTGGCGGCGGACGGCATCCACAGCCCGGTCCGGCGGGCGCTGTGGCCCCGGATCGCCGCGCCGATCCACGTCGGCGTCCGGGCCTGGCGGGGTGTGACGCCGGTCTGGGAGGGTGACCTCGCCGTCGCGATCAGCTGGGGCCGGGGCGCGGAGTTCGGCATCGTGCCCCTTGTCGACGGCCGTGTCTCGTGGTTCGCGGCGGTCAACGCTCCGCCCAGCGATCGCAAGACCCCCGTGCCGCAGTGGTTCCACCGGTGGCACGACCCGATCCCCGCCCTCATCGCCGCCACCGGCACCGTCCTGTGCGACGACCTGGCCTGCCTCGACGAGCCCCTGCCGACCTATGTCCGCGGCCGGGTGGCCCTGCTCGGCGACGCCGCCCACGCCATGACCCCGAACCTCGGTCAGGGCGCCAACCAGGCCTTGGAGGACGCCGTCGTGCTGAGCGCCGTCGCCGGCGATGCGCAAGGTCTCGCCGACTACGACGTGAGCCGCCGCCCCCGCAGCCAGCAGGTCGGCCGGGCCTCGCGGCTGATCGGGCGCCTCGGCCAGCAACTCGACAATCCTGTCGCCGTCGCGGCACGCGATGTCCTCATGCGACTCACTCCGCCCCGGCTGGCACTGCGGTCGATGGCCCGCTTTGCCGACTGGCGCCCGCCCGCACTTTCCTCACGGGAATAGGGCGGCCGGAAAGGCGCGGCTCCCTCGCATGATGCGCGGCCTGACAAAGACACGAAACCGGCCAGGCCTGTCGCACACGGTGTGCGATTGTGGCTGCGTCGGCCGCCTTGCCCCCGAGTGGCCCCCAAGGCAGATGACAGCCGCCGGGACCCTAACTCCGGGGCGGGGTTTTCGCCACGATCAATTCACTCGTTCTGATGATGCGCACGAGTATCGAGGCCAACCTATTCACCATTTCGATGGCGTCGGCAATTCCGGTCTTGGTGGTATCTGCGGCGCGCATTACAGTGATTGCCTTCTGCACCGGCCGATCATTGCCGCATCGCCGAGAACAAGGGTGCTCATGATCTCCATTTCCTCCCTCATCGCCGTGGTGGCGGTGCTGGGCGCGGTCCTGTTCGCCGTCTGGGCGGGCCGGCGCGCTCGCTCCCGGACGGGCGCGTCGCCGGGCCCGGCCGCCGAGCCGCCACGGCCGGGCGGCGAGCCGATACGGCCGCGCGACGAGAAGCCGGGCACGGAAAGGCCGATCGCCGAGTCGGCGGTCGCGCTGGCCGAGACACGGGCCGAGCTGGCCGACGCCCGCGCCGAGATCGGCGAGCTCACCGAGCGGCTGCGGCAGGCGCAGGCAGCAGCGCCGGCCCCGGTCGGGCACGTCGAGGGGCGGCACGTCGAGGTCTTCGTCAACCTGTCCCGGCGGCTGCAGTCCCTGGTGCACCGGGAGATCAACCTGCTCGACGCGCTGGAGAACGAGGTCGAGGACCCCGACCTGCTCAAGGGGCTCTTCCAGGTCGACCATCTGGCGACTCGCATCCGCCGCCACGCCGAGAATCTGGCCGTACTCGGCGGGTCGGTGTCGCGGCGGCAGTGGAGCCGGCCGATCGCGCTGACCGAGGTGCTGCGGTCCGCAGTCGCCGAGGTCGAGCACTACTCGCGGGTCAAGCTGGTGCCGCCGATCGACGGCACGCTGCCCGGGCACGCGGTGGCCAGCGTCATCCACCTGATCGCCGAGCTGATCGAGAACGCGACGATGTTCGCCCCGCCGCACACCCAGGTGCTGCTGCGCGCCCAGCGGGTCACCTCCGGAGTGGCCGTCGAGGTCGAGGACCGCGGGCTGGGCCTGCAGCGCGCCGATCTGGACCGGGTCAACCAGCTGCTGGTCAACCCCGACGACACCGACCTGGACAACCTGCTGCGCGACGGGCGGATCGGGCTCTACGTGGTCTCGATGATCGCCCGGCAGCACGGCATCGTGGTGCAGCTGCAGACCAACATCTACGGCGGCACGCAGGCCGTGGTCATCCTGCCGCCGCAGCTGATCGGCCCGGCAGCCGAGGCCACGGTCGAGTCCGCGGCGGAGGCACCGGTGGCGGCCAGGCCGGAGGAGTCGCACCGGCGGAGCCTGACCGAGCCGACGCAGCAGCTGCAGGTGACGCCCCGGCCCCCGCTCGAGAAGCGCATTCCCGCGGCCGACATCACGCAGGTGACGGTGCTCCCGCCCGCGCGCCCACCGCTGCCACGCCGGCACCGGCAGACGCACATGGCCCCGCAACTGCAGCTCGGCCCGGCGCGTCCGGCGACGGAACCGGACGGCGAGCACCGGCCGGGGCTGATGGCGTCGTTCATGAGCGGCGTCTCGCAGGGCGAGGCCGAGACGCCCGGACCCGACAGTCACCGCTGAGCACCGGCCCCGACACCAGAACCAGAAAGGCCGACCCCCATGTCGCGCACCGAACCCGTACGTACGTCTCAGGACCTGGTCTGGTTGTTGTCCGGCCTGATCGACCGTGTCCCGGACACGAGAAGCGCATTGCTGCTGTCCTCCGACGGGCTGTGCAAGGCCGCCCACGGGCTCGACGACGACGGCGCGGATCACCTGGCCGCGGTCGCCTCGGGGCTGTTCTCGCTGGCCCGCAGCGCCGGCACGCGGTTCGGCGGCAGTGACGGCGTCCGGCAGGTGGTGGCGGAGCTGGACGAGTCGCTGCTGTTCGTCTCGGCGGCCGGGTCCGGCGCGGTGCTGGCGGTGGTGGCGGGCAAGGCGGCCGACCCGGGCGTGCTCGGCTACGAGATGGCGCAGCTGGTCAAGAGCGTACGGCCGTACCTGTCGACACCGGCGCGCAACGAGCCCGAGTTCCTGAGCGTCCGTGGCCGGTGAGCGTCCTGGACACCGACGACGAGCACTGGTTCGACGACGACGCCGGGCGGCTCATCCGGCCCTACACGGTCAGCGACGGCCGGACCGAGCCGACCACCCGGATGGAGCTGCTGTCTATGGTGATCGCCACCGGTCGCCGGCCGCCCGGTCAGCTCGGCACCGAGCACGCCCAGGTGCTCGGGCTGTGCGGCAGCGTCACCACGGTCGCCGAGGTCGCGGCGCGGCTGCGGCTCCCCGCGGTCGTCGCCAAGATTCTGCTTTCCGATCTGGTGGACTGGGGCGCGGTGGACACCCGCGCTCCCGACCCGATGGCTGATTGCACCAACCTGACGGTACTGGAGACCATCCTCAATGCTCTCGAACGACGGATCTGACGGGTTCCCGTCCGCGCTCAAGCTGCTGATCGCGGGCGGCTTCGGCGTGGGCAAGACGACCTTCGTCGGCGCGGTCAGCGAGATCGAGCCGCTGCACACCGAGGAGCTGCTGACCACGGCGAGCGTGGGCACGGACCGGCTGACCGGGGTCGAGGGCAAGGTGACGACCACCGTCGCGATGGACTTCGGCCGGATCACCATCAGCGGCAAGCACGTGCTCTATCTGTTCGGCACGCCCGGGCAGGAGCGCTTCTGGTTCATGTGGGACGAGTTGTCGCACGGTGCCATGGGGGCGGTCGTGCTGGCCGATACCCGCCGGCTGGAGGACTGCTTCCCGGCTGTCGACTTCTTCGAGTCGCGGGGCATCGGCTTCCTGGTCGCGGTCAACGAGTTCGACCGGGCGTGCCGGTACGAGCCGGAGGACGTACGCAGCGCTCTCGACCTGAAGCCGGACACGCCCGTCGTGCTGTGCGACGCGCGTGAGGAGCGGTCCGCCACCGGCGTCCTGATCAACCTGATGCAGCATCTGCTGACCCAGCAAGCCCGCCGATGACCGATCGGAGCCCCGGCATGATCTATGACCTGTCCGGCCACCATCCCCTCACCCCGGCGGACCCGGAGGTCCCGGCCCGCCTGCGCCGCCTGAGCGAGCTCGGCCTGGGCCACGACGCCGACGAGCAGCTCGACGAGTTCGCGCGCCGGGCCGGCGACATCACCCGGGCGCCGCTGGCGATGGTCAACTTCATCCGCGACGACCGGCAGTACCTGGGCGGCCTGTTCACTGGGGCCACGATTCCGCCCGCCCTGCGCGCCGGGCTGGCGGGGCGTACGTTCTCCCGCGAGCACGGCTACTGCCCGCACGTCGTGGTCCGGCGCAAGGCCTTGGTGCTCGACGACGTCTGCGACTATCCGCGCTTCGCCGGCAACCCGGTGGTGGACGAGATCGGCATCCGGTCCTACCTGGGTGCGCCCTTGATCGACCGTACGGGCGTCGCGCTGGGCACGGTCTGCGTGGTCGACGTCGAGCCGCGCCCGTGGGGCCGCCCCGGGCTGGAGACGATCAAGGCGCTCGCGGCGGAGCTGGTCGCCCAGATCCATGCCCGGGAGGGCCAGGACTGACCCCGCCAGGAGATCCTTACCGAGAGTGAGTGCTTGACCCCGTTGAGGAACCGCAGGCCCCGCTGTAGAGTTCGGTCGGGTCGACGACGACCCCACGCCCGAGCCCTCGGAATTGCCGCGCGCCTCCCCCGCCTCCGGCGCCTCATTCGTTCCGGGGCAGCGCCTGCACGCGACATTTCCGCCCGGCCCCGACCCGCACCGCGCCGCCGGCGGATGTCGCCATCCCCGGAGGAGCGAATGACGGCAACCAGAGCCCTCGGTCAGGACACTGGATACCGCGCGACAACGCAGATGCTGCAATTCCTGCGCTCGTACGCCCAGAATTTCCTCAATTCCCGGCTGATGGACGAACGCCGTTCCCTGCCGCCCGCGATGATCGCCGATTTCGGCGAGGCGGGGCTGCTCGGACTGCAGATACCCCGCGAATTCGGCGGGCAGGACATCTCGCACACCGACATGAACCGGATCTTCACCCAGCTCGGCGCCATCGACGCCAACCTCGCCGTCTTCTGCGCCGTGCACAACACGCTCGGGGTGGCGCCGATCCTGCGCGCCGCGACCGGCGAGGTCAAGGACCGCATCCTGCCGCGCCTGGCCACCGGGCAAGCCCTGACCACCAGCGCGATCAGCGAACCGGGCATCGGCTCGCACGTGCGCGGCATGACCACCGGCGCGACCCGGCACCCGGACGGCTCGTACACGATCAACGGCGCCAAGAAATGGATCTCACTGGGCGGCGACGCGCGCTATGTGAACATTTTCGCCGGGCTGCGCGACGAACACGGCCATCCGCAAGGCATCACCGGCTTTCTTGTGGACAGCCGCACTCCCGGTTTCGGCATCGGGCCGGAGATGCTGACCCTGGGCCTGCGCGCGGTCCCCCAGTACGATCTCACCTTCAACAATCTTCGGGTGCCGCCGGACGCCCTGCTGGGCGCGGAGGGCAACGGCCTGGACACCGCGAAAGCCGCATTCACCGGCGGCCGGGTGGTGCTCGCCGCCATGGCCACCGGCGCGGCCATGCGCTCGCTAGAACTGGCCCAGCGCTTCGCGAAAGGCCGTGCGATCGCCACCGGGTCGCTGGCCGAGAACGGCCGCATCCGCGAGGTCCTGGCCGAGGCCGGGGCCGCCGTGCAAGCGGTGGAGACGCTGACCGCCCGGATCGCGACCTGGCAGGACACCGGCCAGGAAGTGCCCGACGCCTGGTACTTCTGCGCCAAGATCCTCGGCTGCGAGCTGGGCTGGAAGGCCATCGACACGGCCCTGCAGGTGCTGGGCGCCCGCGGCTTCCTCGACACCAACACCGTGGGCCAGCACTTCCGCGACTACCGGCTGTTCCGCATCTTCGAGGGCTCGACCGAGGCGATCACGGTCTACCTGGGCACCACGCTGACCCGGCACCCCGACCGGTTCACCCGGCTCGTGCGCCAGACCCGCCCGGCCGCGCCGGTGCTCGGCCTGATCGACGAGGTCGCCCACATCGGCGCGACCCGCCCCGGCGACGCCGCCGCCCAGCACGTGCACGCGGCCGTGGTCGGCGAGCTGGTGTGCTGGACCCTGCTGACGATCGTGACCAGCGAGGTCGCGCACCGCTCGGCGATGCACGGCTACAGCGCCGCCTGGACCGAGCACCAGCTGCGGCACCGGCTGCGCCGCGCGCAGGGCCCGCACCGCGAGCTGCCCTCGCGGGCCGAGTTCGACGAGCACGTCGCCGGCTACGCCACGGTCATCGGCGATGTCGATCAGCGCCGCTGGCCCGGTGAGGAGTGGCGATCGGACCCGCTTCTGAGGTGAGACACAGGACGCCGACACCTGCGCACGGTGAACCACAGCCGGCCGTAACCGCGCCCAAGACCGTCTCAGCGGCTCCCGAGGGCTTTGTGATCAGTCACCATTATCGATGAGAACGAAGTGTTCCGAAGCCGGATCGCCGTCGGCCGCCGGGCTCAGCTGGGTCATGGACACTTGCCATCGGCCCAGCGCTTCGTCATCCCGGGCCGGCGGCTGTGGCGGCAGGACACGCCCCAGCGACAGGTAGATGATGTCGCCGACATCTGTTCCATAAGTCTGCGCGGCGAAGAATTCCTGCCCTTCCGCCATATCTGCCGCATCGACGGTGAGACGGCCATGCACGTCAGTTCTCGCGAGATGCATCGCGCCCTCGGCGTCTGCCACGGCGCTTTCGAAACCGGCGGCGATGACGGGTTGGACGTCGGCGGCATCGCCGCTCAGACGGCTGATGCGGCCCACCACTCCTTGCCGGGCAGCGACAAGCTGACCCACCTTGATCGATGTTCTCGCATTGTCGGGGACACGGAATGACAAGTGATCGCCGCCGGATGTCCGCACGAGTTCGACCGGTTCTGCGTGCGCTTCACCGAATATCGTGTCCTGGGCATACGACGTCCACCCTCGCCCGGCCGACGAGCCGGTGATGAGGGTGCTGAACGCCGAGGCCAGAGGACTGAGCCGCGCGACGGTGAGCCGGCCGTCGACGAAGGTGCTGGGTTGAGGCGCCGCGGCCGCGGTTTCTCGCACAGCTATGTTGCTGCTCCCGGGTTCGCCGACCGCGACGGCGAGAACCGTGCGGCCGGAGTTGCCGGCACCGGGTGTAGCCGCGAGGCGGGAGCTGACCAGGCTGATGTGGTGGGTGGAGCCGGGTTCGGGGGAAGGCCGATCGGCCCGCAGGACGAGGGTGCCGTCCGTGGATGCTGATCCGCTTGTGCCGGTGATGATCGCCAGCCGAGGTCGCTGGCGACGGTCGAGTCCTTGCAGGATGACAAGCGGGCCGACGGGGCTGCCGGTGTGTACCAGCAGCGGTGTGACCTGTTGATGTGAGCCGGCCGCACCAGTGGCCGGGTCGAGATGCTGGTCCCAGGTTCGCCGGGCCCGGGCGACCAGATCTGTGTCGGTGGCGGCGTTACCCGCAGGCGGCCAGGGCAGGAAAGGACCTCCTGCCGGCGCCACGGGCCACGGTGATGTCTCGTCGAGCGGCGCGGGCTCATGCTCCGGAGCGCAGGAGGCCAGCAGCGCGACAACCAAGGCCAGACCTAGTCGCGTCGCCCTGCCGCATGAGATGCGTCGATCAAGGGG
Organism: Symbioplanes lichenis; assembly: GCF_030709675.1. GTDB lineage: Bacteria > Actinomycetota > Actinomycetes > Mycobacteriales > Micromonosporaceae > Actinoplanes > Actinoplanes lichenis. The sequence continues at coordinate 219,919 of NZ_JAUZQD010000014.1, read as the reverse complement.
TACAACGTGGGCCACGCCCTCAGATGTCGTCATCGTCGTCATCAAGCTCGGCATTCCACCACAAGCGAAGCAAATACTGCTCCTTCTCCTTGTTGTCATCGAGCAGAGCCCGCGTCGTGGGGTCGTGCAGGTCGGTGGACAGCCATTGCTCGATGACCCGTTGGATGTCGGCGCGCCCCTGACACCAGACCTCCACGGCGTAGCGGCCCGCGCCCGCGGGCGGGTCGATACCGTCAGTGCCGGCGCCCATGTTGTCCCCGACGAGCAAGTACCCGCTCGGTGCGTCGAACTCGAGCGCTGCTGCACGCTCCCAACCAGAGGCGACCGGCGCCGTGGGCGGTGCTGACTCCCATACCTCCACATCGACTCCGACCGGCGTGTGATTCTGGACCGCGTGCACATAGACGCCGTAACCGCTGCTGACCGCGATGTTGTCCTCGAGCTGGTTGATGGCGGTACTGGCACCGGGGTCAGCGTCGGTGTCGATGTCGCGAAGGACGATGACACGGAAGTCCGGGGTGAAGGCGGTTCGGTGCCGGCTGAGTGGTTCTGGCATGCGGCATACCCCTCCATGTGCAGCTGACTCCGCCGCGCCCAGCCGCTGACGGCTGGGCGCGGGCGGGCCTCCAGGCGGCTGCCGCCGGTGCTCAGTCTACGGAACGACAGCGACGAAGAACGGCTCGCTGGGCTGGCCGTGTCTGGCCGTACCTGAGTTCTCGTCGAGAATGCGGTTCTGGCCGTAGAACAAGCCGAGATGGTTGCCGCCGTTCTCGTTCTGCTTGCCGTCGATGGGGCGCGCCGACCCTGACCACTGGAGGTACTTGCCCGCATTGGGGTTCTGCTCAGTGGCTCCGGTCGAGGTCGCCGCACCCTCGTACGTGGTCTTGAAGGGGTACTCGTCGCATTGCTGGTTACCGGCTGGGTACTCTTCGCCCCACACGTCCTTGCAGATAGCGATCGCGCCGTCGGTGTTCTTGGTCTTGAGCGTCTCGCTCATCATGCGGTGCAAGGGCGCGCCAGCCAGGCCCGGCACCTTCTTGTTGGCGAAGCTGGGAAAGGTGCGTTGTGGGTGAAGGAGCGCATCGGAGACGTGTCGTGCTTCGGCGGCGTGGTCACTGCCGGCGCCGGTGTGCAGTTCGAGGGTGGGCACGTAGTCGCTGAAGATTGCGCCGTGAAACCAATGAACAGAGCGTCACCCGGCAGCCATCCCGGAGCGCCTGAACATTGCCCGCGCCGACCACGCCCGCGGCAGCTCCAGGGCTCGGTCAAGATCGCTGGTCACGCACTTGACGTTCCGATCCGCTCGTCGCCTCGTGGCCCTCACCTCGAGGGCACAACGCTTCCGGAAAAAGTCAGCAGCGTGGCAAAGTGAACACGGAAAGTAATCATGGACACGCTTGGACTCCGCCCCGCCGTTGCTGACACGACTGAACGGCTGGGCTTTCATATCGGCAAGCGTCGATGTATGGTGGGAGCGCTCCCAGCCTGCGTCCCTTACTCTGCCCGAGGAGCCGAACATGCGTCGTCGTACGGTCACCGCGCTCGCCGGCCTGCTCCCCCTGATTCTCTCCACGGCGCTGTCGACATCGCCGGCGGCGGCCGACGCGGCCGGCAGCCGCGCGGTGCCGCTCACCGAGCTGACCGTGGTCTCCGAGCAGGTCGCCTCGGGCCTGCGCCGGCCGGTCGCGATTACCGGGCTGCCCGACGGCCGGATGCTCATCGCGGAGAAGGACGGCACCGTCCGCTCCTACCATCCCGACACGGGACTGGCCGCCGACCCGGTGCTCGACCTGACCGCCCGGATCGAGGCGACGGACAACGAACGCGGCCTGCTCGGCATCACCCCGGCGCCGGACTTCACGCGCACCGGCATGCTCTACGTGTCCTACACGAGCAAGCCGGCCGGCGAGCTCACCCTGGCCCGGCTGCCGCTCGGCGCCCCCGACCGGCTGCAGGTGCTGCTCACCCAGCCGCACGCCGACTACGGCAACCACAACGGCGGGCAGGTCGCGTTCGGCCGCGAGGGCTACCTCTACTGGTCGACCGGCGACGGCGGCTACGCCAATGACCCGTACAAGTCGGGTCAGGATCTTGGCACTTTGCTCGGCAAGATCGTGCGCATCGACGTCAGCCGCGCCTGCGGGACCAAGCCCTACTGCGTCCCCGCGAGCAACCCCTTCGTCCGTACGCCCGGAGCCCGCCCGGAGATCTGGGTCTACGGCCTGCGCAACCCGTGGCGCTTCTCCCTCGACCCGGCCGACAACTCCCTGTGGATCGGCGACGTCGGTCAGGGCCTCGTCGAGGAGATCGACCACATCCGCCCGTGGCAGGGTGGCGCCAACCTCGGCTGGTCCTGCCGCGAGGGCAGCCCGGTCTTCGATCCGGAGCAGTGCAAGCCGGGCGTGCGCTACGTCGACCCGGTCTTCGAGTACGAGCACTACATGACCGAGGGCTGCTCGGTGACCGGCGGCGTGGTCTACCGCGGATCGGTGACCCCCGAGGCCCGCGGCACGTACATCGCGAGCGACTACTGCAACACCCTTGCCTACGCCGTACGCCCGACCGCCGCCGGTGGCTACGAGACCGCCACCATCGGCACCTTCCCCACCCAGCCGACCGCCTTCGGCACCGACGTGCACGGCGAGCTGTACGTCCTCAGCGACTACCCGGGCTGGCTCAACAAGGTCCGCTTCGCGCGCGTCCCGGCCGCGGACAACTGACCCGCCCTCACGCGGGCACGCGCGCCGGCGTCTCGTCACGCAACATGGCGGAGAGCCGGTCGGCGGGTACGGGCTTGCTGAACAGGAAGCCCTGCCCGGACCGGCAGCCGAGCTGCCGCAGCGTGTCCCGCTGGGCGGGGGTCTCGATGCCTTCGGCGACGGTACGCAGCCCCAGCGCCCGGGCCAGGTCGACGACCGCTCCGGCCAGGGCGCTGCTGTCGGAGCTGGTGTCGACGTGCTCGACGAAGCTGCGGTCGATCTTGAGTGTGTCGACCGGGAGCCGTTGCAGGTAGCTCAGCGACGAGTAGCCGGTCCCGAAGTCGTCGATGGCCAGGTGGACGCCGAGCCCGCGCAGCGCGGTCAGCATGCCGACGGCGGCGTCGACGTCGTCCATCAGCATGGACTCGGTGATCTCCAGGGTCAGCGACTCCGGGGCGATGCCGGCGTCGCGGATGGCCGCGGTGACGTCGTCGAGCAGGCCGGGGTGCTGGAACTGGCGGGCGGAGAGGTTCACGTTCATCCTCAGGTCCCCGGCGGCCGGGATGCTCCGCTGCCAGTCGGCGAGCTGCCGGCACGCCTGCCGCAGCACCCACTGCCCCAGGGGCACGATCAGGCCACTGATCTCGGCGTGATGGATGAAGTTCCCGGGTCCCAGCAGACCCTCGCGCGGGTGGTTCCAGCGCACCAGCGCCTCGACACCGGTCAGCCGGGCCGTGGCCAGGTCCACCACCGGCTGGTAGTGCACGGTGAACTGCTCATCGAGCAGCGCCTCTTCCAGGTCGGCGCGCTGCTGGGCCTCGTACAGCACGGTGGCGTACATGGACGGGTCGAAGACCGCGCTGCCGTTGCGGCCCGCGCGCTTGACCGCGTACATGGCCAGGTCGGCGTTGCGCAACAGCTCGTCGGCCTGCAGCGACTCCTCGCCGCCGGTGTGGGCGCTGCCGATGCTGGCGGTCAGGTGCAGCTCGCGGCTGCCCAGGCGCACGGGCTCGCGGATGTCGTCGAGCAGGTGCCCGACGAGCGCGCCGGTGTCGACGTCCGATCCCTCGAGCAGCAGGGCGAACTCGTCACCGCCGAGGCGGGCCAGGGTGTCCTGCGGGCGTACGCGCCGGCGGAGCCGATCGGCCAGGACGGTCAGCAGCTCGTCGCCGCCGCTGTGCCCGATGTCGTCGTTGACGTCCTTGAAGTTGTCGAGGTCGATCAGCACCAGCGTGACCGGTGGCCCGGACCGGCCGGCGACGGCCTGCCGCAGGCGCTCGCGGAACCGGGCCCGGTTGGCCAGCCCGGTCAGCGAGTCGGTGAAGGCTTAATGGCTCAGCTGCTGCTCCAGCGCCCGGCGGGTGCCGATGTCACGCAGGCTCACGATGACGGCCTGCACGTCGGGGTCGCCCAGGCGGTTGGTGGCGATGGCGTCGACGAACAGGACCGAGCCGCCGGCCCGGCGCAGGCGCATCTCCGTGCGGGCGGTCTCGGTGGCGGGCGCCGACCACACCTCCCGGATCCAGCCCTGGACGCGGACCAGATCGTCGGGGTGCACCAGCGTGCTGACCAGGTCGCCGGTGAGCCGGCCGGGGTCACGGCCCAGGACGGCGGAGACCGACGGGCTCGCGTAGCGGATCCGCCCCTCCCCGGCCAGCGCCACGACCAGGTCCGACGAGTGCTCCAGCAGGGCCTCGACGCGCCGCTCGGCCGACCGCCGCCGGGCGTCGAGGCGCCCGCGGCTGTGCGCGATGATCGCGTTGACGGCCACCACGCTGGCCATGATCAGCATCATGCCCAGCACCGCGACCGGCTGGAACGACGACTCGAACGGCTGCAGGGCCAGGAACCCGGCGAGGGCCAGGGCACCCAGCCCGATCACCACGGCCGGGGTGAACAGCGCCGTGGCCAGCACCAGGATCAGCGTCGCGCCGGGCAGGTACAGCAGCATGCCGTCGACGTCGCTGCGGGCGAACAGGTACAGCACCCGGCAGCTCGGCGACCCACCACAGCACCAGCAGCCGCCGGGTCCGGGCGTGCCGGACGTAGCGGTTCCACGGCAGCCACACGGTCGCCGCCTGCAGCAGCACGGCCGTCAGCAGCGGCGCCAGCAACCATTGATCCGTGGCCGCCCAGTCGAAAAAGACCCGGACGGCTCCGAGCAAGGTGATGCCTGCCGCGATGAGCGCACCGACGCGCATCTGACGCGCCCAGTACTCCGCCTCATGATCATCGAATCTCGGCTGCACCACGGTCCCGAAGATCGGCGGCCACGCGCGCTTCCGGAGAACTACGCGGCGCCGACGTGGCAGCCAGGCCCGAGGGGGTCAGAGGCCCGCGTCGGTGGAGCCGCGGACGACGACGCGGCACGGCAGGCGTTCCTCGCCGGCGGTGGGGCGGCCGTCCATCGCCGCGAAGAGGCGTTCGGCGGCGAGGCGGCCCAGGGCTTCCAGGCCCATGTCGACGGTGGTCAGTGGCGGGCGGGAGTCGGCCGAGAGGACTTCCCAGTTGTCGAAGCCGGTGACGGCGATCTGCTGGGGGACCTTGACGCCGCGCTCGCGCAGCACCTCCAGGGCGCCGCGGGCCACCTGGTCGCTGCCGCACACCAGGGCGTCGATGTCGGGGTGCTGGTCGAGCAGGGCGTGGGTGGCCGAGCGGCCCCACGCCTCGGTCCAGCTGCCGTAGAACGTCTGCCCGCCGATCAGGGGCAGCCCCGCGCCGGCGAGCGCCTCGGTCACTCCCTGCGCGCGTTCGCGGGCGGCCGCGTAGGCGCTGTCGCCGGACACGTGGGCGATGCGGCTGCGGCCGGTCGCCACCAGGTGGTCCACGATCTGCCGGCCGCCGGCGACGTTGTCGGGCACCAGCGACGCGTCGCGGGGGTCGGCCGACGGGGCGTACGCGTAGACGACCGGGATCGGCAGCTCCTGGCCCAGCGACGGGCGCGGGTCGGTGCTGCTGCCCACCACGATGAGCCCGTCGACCCGGCGCCCGAGCAGCGCCCGCAGGTGGTACTGCTCGCGGATGGCATCGCCGCGGGCGTCGCAGAGCAGCACCGACATCTTGCCGGTGCCGAACGCGTCCTCGGCGCCCATGAGGATCGGCAGGCTGAAGCGGCCCTCGAGGTCGTTGGTGAGCAGCCCGACCGTGCCGGTCTGCCCGACGAGCAGGCTGCGGGCGAGCGTGTTCGGGGTGAACGAGATGCGCTCCGCCACGTCGATGACGCGCTGCCGGGTCTCCGGGTGGACCTCACTGCGCCCGTTGAGCGCCTTCGATGCCGTGGCCACGGAGACTCCGGCGAGCCGGGCCACGTCCTTGAGCGTCGGTCCCCGGTGCCGGTCGGGGGCACGTACGACCTCGGTCATCCCCGCCCCTCCCTTCAAGATCACCGATTCGGGCCGTCCGCATCGTAGCCCTTGACGGGCCCTCGGCAAGATTGTTAACTTCGCCGAAACCGTTTTCGGAGCGTTTCGGCGACCGGGCATCAAGCTAGCACGACCTCCGCTTCTGTCGAGGTAGGAGTGCATCCAAGGATGGGAATTCGCGTGCACATCGTTTTCGAGCAAGGGGCCGGCGGGCACGTGCCGTCGCTCGGCCCGACCGGCGCCGGGCCGCGCCTGACGCTCGCCACGCCGATCCGGTGCGCCCGGCTGCGCGGGGGCGTCGACGAGTTCGCCTACGCCGACGTGACACCGGACGGGCCGGACGCGTGGGTGGCGACGCGCAGCTGGGAGAGCGACGGGCTGAGGATCACCGTCGAGGACCGCTACGAGGCCGGCGACGATGTCGTCCGTCTCGTCCGGCGGCTGCGGGCGAGCGGCGCGGCGGATGCGATCCGCGTCGAGCTCAGCGCCGAGCTGGCCGAGCCCGGCGCGGTCCGCTACTGCGCGCCGGCGATGGTCTACAGCCCCGTGCAGCACGCCGAGCCGGGCACCCAGCTGTTCAACGACGCCCGGTTGGCGTACCCCCTGGTGCTGGTCTGGGCCGCAAGCAGCGCAACGGGCGTCACCTTGCTGCGCACCTCCTTGCCGGGCTATGACGAGGCGCCCGAGCGGGTGGCCGGCGACAGCGACTATCCGCAGCGCACCGACATCGGTGCCGTCGGGTTTGCCGCCGGTGGAGAGCGACCGGCGCTGCTGGCCACCTGGCCCTACCGCGAGGGCGACCGCAGCGCGCTGCTCGACGCCGAGGGCACCCCGGCGGCGGCGTTCCACCCCGTCGGCCCCGAGGGGCTCGACGTCACCGTCGCCTACGCCCTCACCTGGCGGGCCGCGCCCACGTTCGCCGACGCGGTCGCCGGGGCCTACGCGTACGCCGCGCAGGTCAACCCGCCGCGCCCGGCCGACCTGCCGTTCACTCTGGAGCAGGCCGCCGGGCTGCGCCTGGCCTCGCTGCGGCACACGTACACCGAGTGGGCGCCCGGCGCGGCCGGCTTCCGCATGAACTTCGATCCCGATCGCGGCTACGACGCCGAGGCCAAGGCGTTCGGCGCCTCGTTCACCGAGCACGGCATGACCGGCTCGCACGCCATCCTCGAGTACGGCTTCACCGGCCGGCAGCTCAATGCGGCCGCCATGCTCGCGGAGCACTTCGGCGGCGAGTGGGACGAGCGGGCCGACAAGGTCGCCGACTTCTTCGTCGAGCGGCTGGCGACGCCGTCGGGGTTCCTGCACACCCTCTACTCCATCGACAAGGGCCGCCCGCTGTTCAGCTGCGGCGACCCCGACGGGCCCGTCATGCACTACCTCGGCGCGGCCGAGCAGCCCGGCACCTATCTGCGGATGATGACCGAGGCCGCCGGGGACCTGCTGCTGCACCACCGCCGCGGCCGCTCCCGCCCGGCCTGGCTGGCGACCTGCGTACGCTTCGCCGACTTCCTGCTCGCCGCGCAGGAGCCCGACGGCTCCTGGTACCGCGCCTACAACCCCGACGGCGAGCCGCTGGACGGCGGCTGGCTCGGCGCCGCCGGCGGGGAGGGCAAGGCCAGCACGGCCGTCCCGGTGCCGTACCTGCTCGCCCTGGCCGCCGCACTGCCGCCGGGCGAGCGCGACCGGCTCGTCACCGCCGCCCGGGCCGCCGGCGAGTACGTGCTGCGCGAGCAGGTCGCCCGCGACGACTACCGCGGCGGCACGCTGGACAACCCCAACGTGGTCGACAAGGAGGCCGCCGAGCTGGCCATGGCGGCGCTGCTGGCGCTGCACGACGCCACCGGCGACCCGAAGTGGCTCACCGGCGCCGAGCGGGCCGCCAAGATCGCGGTCACCTGGCATCTGCTGTGGGACGTGCCGCCGCGCGCGGGCACCCGCGTGGCGGCCGCCGGGGTGCGCTCGACCGGCTGGGGCGGCATCAACTCGACCTGGGGCGCCGGCGTCACCGACATCTACTCACTGTTCTTCCTCGACGCCTTCGTCACGATCGGCCGCCGCACCGGCGAGCCGCTCTACGAAACCGTCGCCGACCTGGCCGCGTACGGCTGCCAGCAGATCCTCTCCCACGACGGTGACCGCTTCGGGTTCGCCGACACAGGGATGCAGCCCGAGGGCATCTCCTTCTGCGATCAGGGCGCCGACGCCGGGCTGATCGCCAAGGGCGACACCTGGGGCGGGCTCGGCTGGCCCTACACCGCCGGAACGTACGGCCTGCACCGCTATCTCACCGCGAAAGGGAACGCTCATGTTGTTCACCCGTAAGGCCCTGGCCGCCGTCGCGGTCACCGCCGCGCTCTCGCTCACCGCCTGCGGAGGCTCGATCGCCTCGCAGTCCGGCGGGTCGGGCGGCGACGAGATCACCGTCATGTCCAACTTCACCTCCGACGTCGCCCGCGGCCAGGTCCTCGACCAGCTGATCACCCAGTTCAACGAGCAGAACGGCGGCAAGTACAAGGTGGTGTCCAAGCCCGAGGCGGACTGGCCCACCATGCAGTCGAAGATCAAGTCGATGATCTCGGCCGGCAACACCCCGGACGTCTTCCTCTACAACTACAACCCCAACGACCTGTCGCGCGAGCAGTCCGGCAAGCTCATGGACTGGACGCCCTACCTGAACGCCGACCCGGAGTGGAAGGCCCGCTTCCGGCCGGAGAACCTCACCGCAGTGACGCAGAACGGTCAGGTCACGGGCATCCCCGGCGACCAGGCCCCGGCCCTGGTCTACTACCACAAGGACCTGTTCGCCAAGGCCGGCGTCACCGCCTTCCCGACGACCTGGGCCGAGTTCGACACCGCGGCGCAGAAGCTCAAGGCGGCCGGCATCGCTCCGCTCGCGCTGCAGACCAGCGACGACGCCTGGTACGCCATGAACGCGTTCAGCTACCTGGCGGTCAGCAACGGCGGCGCGGACGTCTACGGGCCCGGCAAGCCGCTCGACTCGCCGGCCATCGTGACGGCCGCCGAGCAGATGAAGAAGCTGTTCGCCGACTCCACCAAGGACGCGGTCGGCTCCAACTACGCGGTCGCCTCGCGCAACTTCCTGTCCGGGCAGGCCGCCATGGTCATCGACGGGCCGTGGCTGATCAGCAGCATCCGCAAGGACGTGAAGAACCCGGACGACGTCGCCGTCGCCGTGCCCCCGGCCACCGGCGACGTGATCACCGACTCGCTCAACGTGTGGGGCGCCGCCCAGCAGTCCGACAAGGGCAAGGCCGACGCGGTTGCCGCGTGGCTCAAGTTCCTCACCTCCAACGAGAGCGCGGCCAAGATGTCGGTGCAGGGCGAATACCCGCTCGCGGTCAAGACCGAGCTCAGCGACGCCGACAAGGCCGCCGCCAACACCCAGATGCAGCAGGTCATCGAGCTGTCCGGCGCCGCGCCGACGTCGGTCGTCCAGATGGCCCGGGAGATCAAGCCGGCCGCCCAGGCCAAGCTCCCGTCGCTGCTCGAAGGACTCGCCCTGGGCAGCACCTCCCCGCAGGAGTTCGCCGAGCAGCTGCAGGCGGCCAACAAGTGACATCGCCCCGGCCCCCGCGGCCCCTGGCGTCGGGCCGGCAGCTCGCTCTCTACCTGCTGCCGGCCGTGGCCCTGGTCGCCCTCTTCCTGGTCTTCCCGCTGATCTTCACGTCCTACATGAGCTTCACCGAGTGGGCGGGACTCGGGCCGGCGCAGTACATCGGGCTCGACAACTTCGTGACGCTCTACCACGACGCCGCGTTCCGGGAAGCCTTCACCAACACCATCTGGTGGGTGCTCATCGGGCTGTTCGTGCACACCCCGCTGTGCGTGCTCGTCGCCCTGGTGCTGCACCGCAAGCCGAAGTTCTGGAAGTGGTTCCGCACCGCGTTCTTCCTGCCGAACGTCATCTCCAGCACCGCGCTGGCCTTCCTCTGGTACTTCGTCTTCCACGTCTCGCTGGGCCTGGTCAACAAGCTGCTCGGCGTCGTGGGACTCGAGTCGTGGCAACGCAACTGGCTCTTCGACCCGAACACCGCGCTGTGGGCGACCATGCTGCCGTTCGTCATCTACATCGGCTTCGGCATGGTGCTCTTCCTGACCCAGATCTCCACCATCCCCGGCGAGCTTTACGAAGCGGCCGAGCTGGACGGCGCCTCGGCCGTCCGGCAGGACTGGTCGATCACCATCCCGCTGATCCGCCGGGCCATCGCCCTGCAGGCGGTCTTCGTGGTCGGTTACGCGCTGCGGATGTTCGAGTACCCGTTCATCATGACCGGCGGCGGGCCGGCCAACCACTCCATGACCCTGTCCCTCTACATCTACCAGCAGATGGTCACCGCCAACCGGTACGGCCTGTCGATGGCCGCCGGGCTCGTCACGCTCGCTCTCGGGGCGGTGCTGATGCTGGGTGTGTTCGCCGTGCTGCGCCGGACGGAGAAGTAGATGCCCCGATCCGTACGCTGGCCCGTGCTCGGCATCTTCTCGGTGCTGACGATCGTGCCGTTCCTGTGGCTGCTGATGTCGTCGCTCAAGACCAGCGAGGAGATCTTCGCCGACCCGTTCGGGCTGCCGGGCAGCTTCTCGCTCGACAACTTCACCGGCGCCTGGGAGGCCCATCCGCTGGGCCGGTTCCTGCTCAACAGCGTCGTCGTGGCGGTCGTCGCCACGGTGCTCATCATCGCCGCGTCACTGCTGGCGGCGTACGCGCTGATGTATCGCTTCCGGATCAGCAAGGCCGTGCTGGCGTTCCTGGTATTCGGACTGCTGCTGCCGGTCAACGCGCTGCTGGTGCCGATCTTCTACGTCATCAACGATCTGGGCCTCTACAACTCGGTGTGGGGCGTCGCGCTGACGTACGCGGGAATCTTCTTCCCCACCGGCTTCCTGATCATCAAGGGCTACATGGACACCACGCCCGAGGAGATCCTCGAGGCGGCCCGGATGGACGGCGCGTCCTTCCACCGGATCTTTCGCTCGGTCGTGGCGCCGCTGACGATGCCCGGCGTCGTCACCGCGGCCATCTTCCTGCTCATCACCACCTGGAACGAGCTGCTCTTCGCCACGGTGCTCACCCAGGACGAGCAGGCCCAGACGGTCCAGGTCGGCGTCCGGTTCTTCCTGACCACCTACGCCGCCAACTACCCCCAGGCCTTCGCCGCCACCGTCATGTCGATCGCGCCCACCATCGTCGTGTACGTGCTGCTGAGCAACCGCGTGATCGGTGGCATGACCGCCGGCAGCCTCAAGTGACAAGGACCCCCCTCATGTCTGGACTTCCGATCGACCCCGCACACGGCGTGCTGCAGCCCGTCGGCGTCCGCGACGTCACCCTCACCGGCGGCTTCTGGGGCGACCGCCAGCGGCTCAACGCCACCGCGATCCTCACCCACGCCGAGGAGTGGATCGAGCGGACCGGCTGGGCCGGCAACTTCGACGCCGCCGCCGAGGGCCGGCTGCCCCGCGACCGGCGCGGCCGCGAGTTCGCCGACTCCGAGATCTACAAGCTGCTCGAGGCGATGTCCTGGGAGGTGGCCCGCAGCGGCGACCAGGACGTCGAGCGGCGGCTGCGCGCGCTGACCGCCCGGGTGGCGGCCGCCCAGGAACCGGACGGCTACCTCAACACCATGTTCGGCCGCCCCGGGCAGGGCGCCCGCTACAGCGACCTGGAGTGGGGCCACGAGCTGTACTGCTTCGGGCATCTCATCCAGGCCGGCGTGGCCCGCGCCCGCACGGCCGGCGCCGACGACCTGCTCGTCCAGGTCGCCCGCCGGGCCGCCGACCACGTGTGCGCCGAGTTCGGCCCGGACGGGCGGGACGGCGTGTGCGGCCACCCCGAGATCGAGACGGCGCTGGCCGAGCTGTTCCGGCTCACCGGCGAGCGCCGCTACCTCGACCAGGCCCGGCTGTTCCTCGAGCGGCGCGGGCACGGCCGGCTCGCCCCGATCGACTTCGGTCCCGCTTACTTCCAGGACGACCAGCCATTTCGTACGGCCGGAGCACTGCGCGGACACGCCGTGCGCGCGCTCTACCTGGCATCCGGGGCCGTCGACGTGGCCGTCGAGACCGACGATCCGGAGCTGCTGGCGGCGGCCGTACGCCAGACCACCCGCGCCCTCGAACGGCGCACCTATCTCACCGGCGGCATGGGCTCGCACCACGAGGGCGAGTCGTTCGGCGAGGACTTCGAGCTGCCGCCGGACCGCGCCTACTCGGAGACCTGCGCCGGGGTCGCCTCGGTCCAGCTCAACCAGCGGCTGCTGCTGGCCACCGGCGAGGCCCGTTACGCCGACGCGGTCGAACGCACGCTCTACAACGTGGTCGCCACCTCCCCCGCCGCCGACGGGCACGCCTTCTTCTACGTCAACACCCTGCACCAGCGCGAACCCGGCCGGGTGCCCGAGCCGGACCGGCCCAGCCCCCGCGCCGCGTCGAGCCTGCGCGCGCCCTGGTTCGACGTGTCCTGCTGCCCCACCAACGTGGCGCGCACCCTGGCGTCGCTCGGCGCCTATGTCGCCACCACCGACGCGGACGGCCTGCAACTGCACCAGTACGCCGCCGGCACCATCACCACCACGCTGCCCGGCGGCGCCCCGGTGTCGGTGCGCGTCAGCACGGTCTATCCCGCCGACGGCCACGTCCGCGTCACCGTCCTCGAAGGACCGCCACGACCCTGGACGCTGCGTCTGCGCGTGCCGCACTGGGCCGGATCCGGGGCCACGGTGGACGGGCAGCCGGTGCCGGCCGGCTACGCGACGGTGACCCGGGCCTTCGCCGCCGGCGACACCGTCGACCTCGAGCTGCCGGTGCGAGCGCGCTGGACCTACGCCGACCCGCGCATCGACGCCGTCCGGGGCACCGCCGCCGTCGAGCGGGGCCCGCTCGTCTACTGCCTGACCGGCGCCGACGTCTCTCCGGCCCGGGTGCACACGCACGCCGCACCGGTCGAGCGCGACGGGCGCGTCCTGGTGCCGGTGTCGATGCGGCCGGCCGCGGACTCGCCGTGGCCCTATGCCGGCGACGCGCCCCGGACGCCGGACGACGAGCCGGAGCTGGTGCCGCTGACGGCGTACCACGCCTGGGGCAACAACGGGCCGTCCACCATGCGGGTGTGGATTCCCGTCAGCGGGTGAAGTGGGACTCGCTGAGGGCGAGCAGCCGCTGCTGAGTGGCTGGGTCGTGGGAGACCGGCGGGGTGGCCGTCTCGGCGTCGCGGTTGAAGTACTTGCCGGTTCCACCGGGTGCGGTGGCGAGGCGTACGGCGGGCTCGGCTCCTTGCGCCGGGGTGAGCAGCGTCCGGCGGATCAGGCCGCGGAAGGGGCGCAGCGGCGGCGGCACCAGGTCGTCGATCAGATCGGTGGAGACGATGCCCGGGTGGACGGCGTTGACGGTCACGCCGTCGGGGGCGAGGTCGCGGGCCAGGGCGTAGCCGGCGGTCACGGTCATGAGCTTCGCCCGGGCGTACGCCTCGAACGGCACGAAGCCGGCGGCCGGGTTGAGCCGGGCGAGGCTGTCGACGCCGGCCAGGTCGAGGGTCGCCGGGCGGGGCCGGCCTGCGACGGTGATCTGGCGGGTGTCGTTGAGGGTGTCGCTCGCGACGTTGACCACCCGCGCCCGGCCGCGCCGCAGCGGGCCTTCGAGCCGCGTCATGAGGCCGAAGGCGGCGAGGTAGTCGAGCGCGACGTGCATCTCGACGCCGTCGGCCGACAGGCGGTGCCGCGCGAAGTGCCCGCCGGCGTTGTTGACGAGGATGTGCACCTGCTCGTAGCGACCGGCGATGATCTCCGCGGCGCGCAGGACGTCGTCGCGGCGGGACAGATCACCGGAGACGACATCGACCTCCGGCCCCAGAATGCCGGCCGCCCGGACCGGGTCACGGGCGACGGTCACAAGGCGGGCGCCGGCCTCGGCCAGCCGGGCGGCGATCTCCCGGCCCATGCCGCCGGTCGCGCCGGTCACCACGGCCACCCGGCCCCGCAGATCCGGGGTCGCCGGGCTCATCGGGTGACCCGTGGGTACGCGTGGGCGAAGCGGGCGGTCTGGGCCTCGTCGATCAGGAAGGCGGCGAGATCGGCGCGGCCGATGGCACTCCACAGGTGGATCGGCAGGTCGGTGCCGGCCGCGTACTTGCCGGTGGCGGCGTGGTCGGACAGCTTCGGCGGGCGCACGATCGTCCAGGTGAGACCGGAGGCGGTGACGATCTGTTCCATCGCCTCCTTGTCGCGCATCCGCTCGCCGACGTTGGCCCACAGTGCCCGGGAGTAGAGCGACTTGTCGTGCGTTTCGAGCGCGCCATGGGCGCTGACCACGATGAGGCGGGCGACACCGGCGGACGTCATCGCTGTCACGGCGGAGCGGATGCCGTCCGTACAGACGGTGGTCGGTCCTTTGCCAACACCGCCGAGGGCGCTGATCACGGCGTCGGCGCCGGGCAGGGCCTGTCGCAGGGCCGAGGAATCCGTGACGTCGGGCCAGATCAGCTCGGTCAGTCCGGCCCGGGGCGCGAAGGTGTCCGGGCGGCGCACGAGCGCCGTGATGTGGTGGCCCCGGGCGAGGGCGGTGAACACGACATGACGACCGGTGGCGCCGGACGCGCCGAGCACCACCAGCTTCTGTGAGACAGATTGTTTCATAGACGACAGCATGACGGGCGACTCGCCTATGAGTCAAGTTGTCTCGTAAGATGGACGGGTGGCCAACGAGAGCGACCCGCGCTACCTGCGCAGCCGGCAGGCGATCCTGCACGCCGCGCGAGATCTGCTGCTGGAGAGCGGGCCCACGGCGGTGACCCACGCCCAGGTCGCCGAGCGGGCCGGGGTGGGCCGCGCCACCGTCTACCGGCACTGGGACCGGGCCGAGCTGCTGCTCTTGGAGGCCATGACCACGGTCCCGATGCCGTTCTTCAGCGACCCCACCGGGCCCACCCGTGACTGGATCCGCCGGGAGCTGACCGGGCTGGCTCGCCAGCTCGACCTCGACGACGTTCGCGCCGTGGCCACGACGCTGGCCTCCGGCGCCCTGTGGGACGAGGGCATGGACGCCCGGCGCGCCCAGTTCGCGGGCGTCATTGCCGAGCGGCTCGCAGCCGTCCTCGACGAGGCCCAGGCGCGCGGCGAAGTGACTCTCGCCGTGCCGAGTCACGCCGCCGCGGCCATGGCGGTCGGGCCGATGTACTACCGCAGCACCATCGAGCGCTCCCCCACCGACGCGAGCCTGATCGACGCCATCGTCGCCGCTCTGGGCACCTGGACGGGTTAGCTCGACCAGAAGGTGCGCAACACCTCCGCGGCGCGCTCGGGGTCCTGCAGCATCCAGTAGTGGCCGAGGCCGTCGAGCGTCTCAAGGCGGGCGCCGGTCGTGCGGGCGACCTCCTCGTTCTGGGTGAGCACCTCGGCCGGGTCGACGCCGTCCATCACGTCACCGGTCGGCACCAGGATCAGGCCCGGGACGTCGATGCGGCCGGTCTTCCAGTCGGCGTGGAAGTTGGGCCAGGCCGAGCGGTAGAGCGCCAGGATCGCGGCGTCCATCGTCTCGTCGTGGGCCGCGTCGAGGTCGGCGCCCACCTCGGCGGTCAGGCCGCGCGGGCCGAGCAGCTCCCCGAACGTGCCGGGAGTGCCCGCGCGGATCCCGGCCAGCGACTGCTCACCCTGCGGGCTCTGCTGCCACATGGTCGCGACCGGGTGCCACCGGTAGTCCGGATGCCAGCCGTAGGCGACGTCGGACACCCAGCTGCGCACCCGTACGCCCGGGAACGCCGACACCACCCGCATGGTCAGGTGCCCGCCCCAGTCGTGGCCGACGAGGTCGATGTCGCCGCCGATCTTCTCCAGTTCGGCGGCGAGCCAGGCGGCGTACGCGTCCTTGCCGGTCAGGTCCGCCGGCCGGGCCGAGCCGAAGCCGGGCAGCCGCAGGGCCACGCTCTCGCCGGGCAGCAGACGGCGGACAGCGTCCCAGAGGGCCGGCGTCTCGGGGACACCGTGCACGAAGACTGTGGTCATGGCCGTTGATCCTGCGCCCGTCCCGGCACCCCGGCCAGACCGTTCCCGGCATGCCCGGCCATGCCGCGGCGGCATGTCAGACTGGCCCGGTGGCAGATGTCGAACTTCGCCAGTTGCGTTACCTGGTCGCCGTCGCCGACACCGGCGGCATCACGCACGCCGCCGCGAGCCTCGGCATGACCCAGCCCGCCCTGACCCGGGCCATCGCCGGGCTCGAACGCTCCGTCGGCGTCGCCCTCGTCGACCGGCTGCCGCGCGGGGCCGTCCTGACCGCCGCCGGCGAGATCCTGGCCGACCGCGCCCGCGTCATCAACCAGCAGGTCAGCGCGGCCGTCCGGCAGACCCGCGAGACCGGTGCCCGGCGGCCGGCGCTGCGGGTCAGCGCCCGCGCGTGCGACTACGAGCTGCTGGGCGACCTGATCGCCGCCCACCCGGGCGAGCGGGTCGAGCCGGTCATGGCCCATTGGCGTACGCAACTCGCGTCGTTGCGCTCCGGGGCGGCCGACCTCGCCCTGACCAGCGGCGAATTCGACGAGACCGGTCTGGACAGCGCCCTGGTCGGCACTCAGGAGCGGGTGGCCGTGCTGCCCGGGCACCACCGCTTCGCCGGGCGGGACAGCGTCGACCGCGCCGACCTGCTCGCCGACCCCGTGCTGGGCTGGGCCGGCAGCACCGCGCCGGAACGCGCGTACTGGCTGGACGGCGCACCCCTCGCCGGGCCCGAGGTGGAGGATCTGCTCCAGCTGATCGTGCACGTCCGCGCGGGCGACGGCATCGCGTTCGTGCCGCTGCCCATGATCGAGGAGATTCCGCTCCCGCGCGGCGTCCGCCTCGTGCACGTCGACGGTCTCGCCCCCGCCCGGGTCCGCCTGGCGTGGACGGCGGAGCAGACATCGACCCGGATCGCCCGCTTCGTCGCCGCGTGCGAGATGTCCGCGGCCTGACCGGTCAGCGCTTGCGGCGGGGGCTGCCGTCGGTCACGGCCCGCTCCCAGAAGCTGCGTACGGCCGGGACGACCTCGGAGACCGCCGGGATGCCCGGGCCGGTCTCGCGCGCGTCGACGGTGAGGGCCGGCGCCGAGCGTTCCAGCGATCCGGCCATGCGGTCGATATCGGTGATGATCGAGCCGGTGAGGACCAGGACGCCGGTGTCGTCGATCTCGGTCCGGACCTTGCGCAGGGTCTGTTGCCGGGCTTCGCGCAGGTCGTCGAGCAGATCTTCGAGGGAGTCGGCGTCCTCGGTGGTGTCGGCGCCGGGGTCGGTCTCCAGCCGGGCGTGCGCGGCGAACGCCTCCGAGGCAGCGGTGAGCAGCGGCCCGATGTCGTCGGGCACGCCGGGGCAGTGCGGGGTGGCGGCGGCGTCGAACAGGGTGCGGGCCACCGAGTTGACCTGGTGGACCCCGTGCTCGAGGACGCGGCAGGTGTGGTGCACCGGGGCGACCTCCGCGAGCGGGGTGGTCAGCGACCAGCGGGCCTGGCGGTCCAGGTCCTCCACCGCGTCGACCGCCTCGCCCAGGGACTCGCCGAGCCGGCGCGACCGGGCCAGCCATTGCGTGGCCTGGTCCCGGCCGTAGCCGCGGGCCGCCCCGGCCCCGAGATCGCCGAGCAGGCGGGCGATCTCGCTCGACAGCCGGCCCAGCTTGTCGTGGGCGCGTTCCAGCGGCGTCATCCCGCCGACCAGCGGCGACAGGATCATGCCGACGACGATGCCCAGGCCGGTCGCCCCGACCCGTTCCCAGAGGTAGGACTCGGTGATGACGCTGCCGGTGACCAGGACGCCCAGCGAGGTCGCGGACACGGCCACCGCGCCGTCGCCGAGCAGCAACAGCCGGCCCACGACCAGCCCGCAGCCGGCGATCACGGCGATCGACACCGGGCTCGGGCCGAACACGCCCCAGACGGCCACCGCGATCCCGATGCCGGCGAGCGTGCCGACCAGGCGCTTGGTGCCGTCCCGGACCGAGGCGTGCGCGCTCAGGTGCACCGACAGCATCGCGGAGATCGAGGCGGTGACCGCGCCGACGATGTCCAGGGTCTCGGCGGCCGACCAGGCCAGCCCGGCCGCGACCGCCGCCACCAGGGTCGAGCGGACGGTGGCCGGGTCGATCCGCTCGTACCCCCGGCGGGCCACGCGGCGCAGGCCCGCGGGCAGGTGCGGGCGCAGCAGGGCCAGCGCGTCGCGGCCCACGGCCTCGACGACCGGCTTGACCTTGCGGCGCAGCACCGCCGTGACCAGCGCGCACAGCGCCAGGCCCGCGCCGACGATCACCACCGGGTCCGCGGACTCGACGAACGACTCGGACAACGCTGCGGCTTCCTCTTCACGACCGGATGAACCAGTCGTCAAGCTATCGCCGCCGCGGCCGCTGGGGAGGCTGAACGCGAGAATTGCTCAGATCAGCGCAGGGTGTCGATGTCGATGACGAAGCGGTAGCGCACGTCGGACCTGAGCACCCGCTCCCAGGCCTCGTTGACCGCCGCGGCGGACGCGTCGATCAGCTCGGTCTCCGGCGCGATCCCGTGCTCGGCGCAGAAGTCGAGCATCTGCTGGGTCTCGGCGATGCTGCCGATGCCCGAGCCGGCGAACGACAACCGGTTGGCGAACAGCGAGAACACCGGCACCGCGAGGGGCTGCGGCGGCGCGCCCACGCTGACCAGGGTGCCGTCCAGGCGCAGCAGACCGAGGTACGCGGCCATGTCGATCGGCGCGCTGACCGTGTTGATGATCAGGTCGAAGCGGTGCTTGAGCGCCTCGAAGGTCGACGCGTCGCCGGTCGCGTAGTAATCCGTGGCGCCGAAGGCGAGACCGTCGTCCTTCTTGCCCAGCGTCTGCGACAGCACGGTGACGTCGGCGCCCATCGCGGCGGCGATCTTCACGGCCATGTGCCCGAGGCCGCCCATGCCGACCACGGCGACCCGCTTACCCGGCCCGGCGTTCCAGTGCGCCAGCGGCGAGTACGTGGTGATGCCCGCACAGAGCAGCGGGGCGGCCTTCTCGTACGGGATCGATTCCGGCACCCGCAGCACGAAGTCCTCGTTCACGACCACGTGCGTCGAGTAGCCGCCCTGGGTGACAGTGCCGTCGCGGTCGACGCTGCCGTAGGTCTGGGTGTTGCCCTTGAGGCAGTACTGCTCCATGCCGGCCCGGCAGTTCTCGCACTCGCGGCACGAGTTGACCATGCAGCCGACACCGACCCGGTCGCCTTCGGAGAAACGGGTCACGGAAGCGCCGGCCTGGGTGACGACGCCGACGATCTCGTGGCCGACGGTCAGCGGGTACGGCACCGGCCCCCACTCCCCGCGCGCGGCGTGGATGTCGGAGTGGCAGATCCCGGCGTACCGGATCTCGATGAGCACATCGTGCGCCCCGACCGCACGGCGCTCGAGCGTGGTCCGCACGAGCGGCTCGGCGGCGGACGGGGCGGCGATGGCGTTGACGGTGGAAATGATGCCCTCCGGTGACTGGTGACAATCGGTGACTCCAGGGCACCACGAGCGCCGCGGGTCAGCGAGTCCCTGTCGAGAGGTGTACCGGGAGAGCACCCCAGCCGGGCGGGCCTCAGGCCGCCGGCGTCTCCGCGGTGGCGACGATGGTGGCCCGGCCCAGGGTGTGCCCGGCCATGGTGAAGCTCAGGTAGGCCGGGGTGCCCTCGGCGGGCAGCCCGAGGTCCTCGACGTCCAGGGCGTGCACGGTGATGAAGTAGCGGTGCTCGCCGTCGCCGGCGGGCGGGGCGGCGCCGATGTACTGCGGCAGCCGGGCGTCGTTGGGCAGCTGGACCGCGCCCGCCGGCAGCCCGTCGCCGGACCCGGCCCCCGCGGGCAGGCTCGACACGGTGGCGGGGATGTTGAAGACGGCCCAGTGCCAGAAGCCCGACATCGTCGGCGCGTCGGCGTCGAAGACGGTCACCGCGTAGCTCTTCGTGCCCTCGGGCGCGCCGGACCAGGTCAGGTCGGGCGAGACGTCCTGGCCGCCGGGGATGCCGAAGGCGCCGGAGTGCTGGGCCAGGGGCAGCGGCTTGCCGTCGACGGCCGCGCTGCTGGTGACGTCGAAGCCCGGCACCCGGGGAAGACGGTCGAACGGGTTCATGATGGTGACTCTCCCGGTGGAAGTGGTGTCCTGCGAACACCGACCAGCCTGCGACCCACGGCGGCGGGCAGGGAGATCCTCGGCATGCTGGTACTCACAGTGCCACCGTGCCGATCTTCCGGGCGCGCACACTGGAGGACATGCCGGCGCCCCGACCCGAACTGTCAGCCTTCCTGCGAGCCATGCGCTCGCGCGTGCGGCCCGAGGACGTGGGGCTGCCCGAGTTCGGCCGGCGCCGCACCCCGGGCCTGCGCCGCCAGGAGGTCGCGCAGCTGGCCGCGGTGAGCATCGACTGGTACATCCGGCTCGAGCAGGGCCGCGTCGGCGTCCCCGGCACCGCCGTGCTGGACTCGGTGGCCCAGGCGTTGAAGCTGTCCGAGACCGAGCGCCACCACCTGCACCTGATCGCCCGGGGCGAGGCCCCGCCGGCCCGGCACGTGCCCGCCCCGGCGAGCGAGTCGCTGCGCACGATGCTGCACAGCATGCCCGCCACCCCGGCCTGGATCGTCGACTTCCGCTTCGACGTGCTGGCCCACAACGCTGCCGCGGTGGCCCTGTTCGGCCCCGGCTTCGCCGTCGGGACCAACACGACGGAACCGCTCTTCTGCGACCCCGGCGCCCGCGACTTCCAGCTGGACTGGACCCGGATCGCCCGCGAGCACGTCGGCAACCTGCGCGCCAACCTGGCCCGGCACCCCGGCGACCCGCGGCTGCTGGAGCTGGTCACCGATCTGCGCCGCCGGAGCAGCGAGTTCGCCGCCTGGTGGGACGACCAGACCGTGCAGGAGCGGACGAACGGCACCAAGCGTGTCCTGCATCCGACCGGCGGCGTCATGACCCTGCGCTACGACGTGCTGGCCGTCCAGGACGGCTCCGAGCAGCGGCTCTCGGTCGTCACCCCGGCCGACGCGCAGGCGGAGAACGCGTTGCGTGCCATTGTCTTCCCGCCCAGCGGGCTGCGCGCGGTGAACTGACGGCGGCGCTACAGTCCTGCGTCATGAGCGAGACCCCGCGCCTGCTCGTCCGGCGCTTCACCCCCGGCGACCTGGACGACTTCCTCGCCTATCAGTCCGACCCCGAGGTGCGCCGCCACCTGCCCGGCACGCCCATGACCCGCGAGCAGGCGGCGGACTATCTGCGGGTCCAGGCCGGGCTCGACGAGCGGGCCCCGGGGGCCTGGCACGGGTACGCCGTCCAGCACCTGGCCGACGACCGGGTGATCGGCGACATCGGCGTCTGGCTGCCGGCCGAGCCCGCCGGCGTGCCCGACATCGGCTTCCAGTTCCATCCCGCCTGTCACGGCCGGGGCTACGCGCGGGAAGCCGTGCGAGCCTTCCTCCCCCACGTCTTCGAGACCCTGGCTCTGCCCCGGATCACGGCCACGTGCGCGCCGGCCAACACGGCGTCGCAGGCCCTCATGAAACGCCTGGACATGCGCCTGCTGTCGGCCACATCCCAGGACATCCAGTACGGCCTCACCCGCGAGCAGTGGCAGCGCCATGGATGACGTGGACCTCGCCCGGCTCGGCACTCCGACCGGTCCCCCGGTGCGGATCTCCGGCGGATTCGCCAACCGGATGTACCGGCTCGACACCGACCAGGGCTCCTACGCGGTCAAAGAGCTGAACCTGCGGCCCTACCGCGTCGAGGACGTGTTCCGGTTCGAGCAGGCGGCCTTCGCGGCCGGCATTCCGATGCCCGAGCCGATCGCGGCGAGCCGGCACACGCTCGTACACCGCTGGGTCGAGGGTGAGAAGGTCCCGGAAGAACCCGTCCCGCAGGCGTACGCCTACGAGGTCGGCGAAATCCTCGCGCGCCTGCACGCCCTCGATGTCGCATGGGCGCCCGGCCCGGCCGAGGAGCCCGCCGCCCGGGACTGGCCCGAGCTCGCCGGGCGGGCGACAGCGACCGGCCAGCCCTGGGCCGCCGGCCTCACCGCCCACGCCGAGACGTTCTCCGCGATCGCCCGCCTCGTCGACACCTGCGAACGGCCGGGTCCCGTCGTGCTGACCCACCGCGACATCCAGCCGTGGAACCTGCTGTCGCGCCGGGGCCGCCCGGTGGTGCTCGACTGGGAACTGTCCGGGCAGCTCGACCTGTCCGGCGAGCTCGGCTCGACCGCGCTGAGCCTCGCGAAGGGCCCCGGCTTCGACGACATCCGGCCCGAGGTCTTCCGCGCGGTGCTCGACGGCTACGCCGCGGCGGGCGGAGTGCTGCCGCCGCCGGGCCCGAGCTGGTTCGTCTACCTGATCGGCGGCTGGCTGGGGCACACGCGGTGGCACCTGTTGCGCTGCCTGGCCGGGGTCGAGGCGAGCACCGGTCCCGAGCTCGCGCTCTCCCACGAGGTCGTCCGCGACGGCGTGCGCGGCCTGCCCGAGCTTTTCGCCCGGCTCCCCGAGCTGCAGGAGCTGCTGCCCCACTCCGATTAACGCGGCGGAAACATTGACGGTCGTCGGCTCGCATCCTACGTTGTGTCTCTGGTCACGGCGTGCGCCCGGAGCGCCACGCGCGGTGATCATGCCGGCAGGCGAGAGGAGACGTCGTTGTCCCGTCGTGAATTGATCGACCCCGAGGTCCGGCCCCCGCTCGAGGAACTGCTGCGCACCACGCCGGGCGGCTTCAACGCCATCGCCGATCTCGGGGAGCGCCGGGCCACGCTGGAACGACTGCTCGCCGGGGCGGACACCCCCGCCGACCCGCGGGTGACCATCGAGGACCGGACGGTGCCGGGTCCCGCGGGCGAGCCCGGGATCCGGGTACGCGTCTACCGACCGGCCGGCGCCGACGGCGAGTTGCCGGGCATCTACTACGTGCACAGCGGCGGGATGATCATGGGATCGGTCGAGGCGGAGGACGGGGCAGCCACGATGCTCTGCGCCGCCGTCCAGGCCGTGGTGGTCTCGGTGGAGTACCGCCTGGCGCCCGAGTTCCCGTACCCCGCGGGGGTCGAGGATTGTTATGCCGGGCTCGCCTGGGTCGGCGACCACACCCGGGAGCTGGGGATCGACCCGCACCGGCTGGCCGTCTTCGGCATGAGCTCGGGCGGCGGGCTGGCCGTCGCCACGGCGCTGCTCGCGCGCGACCGCCGGGGGCCGCGGCTGGCCTTCCTGATGCCGATCTACCCCATGCTCGACGACCGGAACGCGACCGAGTCCAGCTACGAGATCTGTGACATCGGCATCTGGGACCGCTCGGCCAACGTCGAGGCCTGGGCCTGGTACCTCAACGGCAAACCCGCCGACCAGTACGCGGCCCCGGCGCGCGCGGTCGACGTGAAGGGCCTGCCGCCGACGTTCATGGACGTGGGCACGGTCGACCTGTTCCGCGACGAGGACATCGACTTCGCGCAGCGGCTGATGGGCGCCGGAGTGCCGCTGGAGATGCACATCCACTCCGGGGCCTATCACGCGGCCGAGGTGTTCGCGCCCGAGTCGGCCCTGGCGCACCGCATCTGGTCGCTGCGCATCGACGCCCTCAAGCGCGCGCTGGCGGTCACGCCTCGGCGAGACGCTTGATGTGGGCGGCGCGCTGCCGCAGCAGCCGCCGCAGATAGGGCACCGCCACCAGCAGTCCCACCGGGCCCAGCGGCGCGGTGATCGTCATCCGGTCGGTCATGCGCGTCCGGCCGACGCCCCGATCGTCGAACAGATGCTCGTGGCGCAGGGCCCGGAACGGCCCGCGCACCTGCTCGTCGACGAATCGGTGCGGCGGCTCGTGCGCGGTGACGCGGCTCGTCATGCGCCACACGACCCCGAAGTGACGCGCCCGGAAGGTGACCTCGTCGCCGAGCGCCAGCTGCCGGCGGCCGGTGCTCGTGGTCGCCGTCTCCCCGCTCGCGCGCAGGGAGGCGGCGTGCACGTCCATGTCGAGCTCGAGCCCGAACACCAGCTCCGGTGCCGCGTCGATCTCCGTCACCACTTCCAGCGTCGGCCTCACTCGCCGAGCGCGCGGGCCAGCTCGATCAACGTGCGCACGCCGGCGCCCGTGCCCCCGGCGGGGATGTCGCCGGAGGGCTCACCCAGGTTGTAGGCGGTGCCGGCCACGTCGAGATGCGCCCACGCCAGCTCCGCCGGGACGAACTTGCGCAGGAAGGCCGCCGCGAACGAGGCGCCGCCCGTGCCCTTGGGGCCGGTGGAGCGTACGTCGGCGATCTTGGACTTGAGCCCTTCCTGCTGCTCCTCGAGCAGCGGCAGGCGCCACACCCGCTCCCCGGCGACGGCGGCCGCGGTCAGCAGCCGCGCGGCCACGGCGTCGTCGTCGGTGAACAGCCCGGTGGTCTGCTCCCCCAGCGCCGACAGCACCGCCCCGGTCAGCGTGGCGATGTCGACGACCAGGTCCGGCTCGTCCTCCGACGCCAGCGCCAGACCGTCGGCCAGAATCAAGCGGCCCTCGGCATCGGTGTTGCCGTTCTCGACGGTCGTCCCGCCGCGCAAGGTCAGCACGTCACTGGGCCGGTAGGCGCTGCCCGACGGCATGTTCTCGGCCAGCGGCACCCAGCCGGTCACCCGCACCGGCAGCCCCAGCTCGGCGATCGCCGTGGTCGCGGCCACGACCGCCGCCGCGCCGGCCATGTCGTCCTTCATGTGCAGCATGCCGGCCTGAGTCTTGATGTCCAGGCCGCCCGAGTCGAACGTGATGCCCTTGCCCACCAGCGCGAGGTGACGCGTGGCACCCTCCGGCGCGTACCGCACGCAGACCAGGCGCGGGCCGCGCGCCGAACCCTGCCCCACCCCCAGAATCCCGCCCAGACCCTGCTCGGCCAGGGCGGCCTCGTCCAGCACCTCGGTGGTCACGCTTGCGACACCATCCGTGTACGCGGTGATGGCCGCCGCGAACGACTCCGGGTAGAGCAGGTTCGGGGGCTCGTCGGTCCAGGCCCGGGCGGCAGCGACCGCGTACGCGACGATCGTGCCCTCCGTGACGGCGTCGGCCTGATCGGTCACGATGTCGAGACGGGCGACCGGGGCGTCACGGGAGTCGGCGCTGACCGGCAGCAGGCGGGTGAGGACGCCGGCGAGGGCGCCTTCGGCGACGGCCTTGGCCTGGGTGGCGTCGGCCGGGGCGAGCGCGACGGCGACGGCCGGGTCGCCGTCGAAGGCCGCGATGGCCTTGCGGACACCGGCGGCGGCGGCGCGGCGCAGGACGGAGGCGGCGTCGGCGGGGGTGACGTTGCCGCCGAAGAGGTGAGCGGTGGACGCGTTCGCGGTTCCGCCGTCTGCGGAGTTGCCGTTCGCAGTTTTGCCGTTCGCAGTTTTGCCGTTCGCGGGGGCGCCGGCAGCGGAAGCGCTCCCACGGTCACCGCCCCCGGGGGATGAAGCTACGGGCGGCACGACGACAGCCACGATCGTCGGACCGGTCGCCTGCGGGAGCACCGCCGTGGCGAGCGGCTCCCGGGCACCGGCCGCGGCGACGTGAGCTGCGAGGCCGGCCGGAAGCTTCACGCCGGGCGCGCGCACCGGGCCGTCGCCGGTGACGCCGATCACGACAATGTCTGTCCGCGCTCCGACCCGGCGTACCGCGCGGGCGTGCGGAACGGTCGGCAGCAGCGCGGGCACGGCGGAGGGCTCAAGGGTCATACCGCCATCATGATCCTCGCGTGGTCCGGACGCCATGACGGCCCGGCGCCGGCTTCGCGGCTAGGGAAGCGGCGGCTGGAGGTCGTCGAGCCAGCTCAGCAGGCGGGCGCCCTCGCGGCTGACGATCTCCGGATCGTTCAGGACGTTGGCCAGGAGCGCCATGCCCTCGTAGCCGGCGAGCAGCGGGGCCACCGGCAACATCGGCCGGACAGTGGTGGAGCTGCTGTCGGGGGCGGACGAAGAAGTGGTGGCGGTGTCGCGCGGCGCCCGGCCCAAGCAGGCAGGCAATGTCCGCTGGGCCCGGGGGGACATCGGGGACGCCGCCGGCTTGCAGCCCGTTCTCGACGGGGCGCGCGCCGTGTTCCTCCTCGTCCCCGGCGAGCTCAACACCAGCGGAGAGGCTCCGGCCGTTCTGCTCGACGTGGTCGCCGGCGCCAAGCCCGAGCGGGTCGTGCTGGTCTCGTCGCAGATCGTCGGCACCCGGCCCGGCGCGGTGTCACACGCGCGCCTGGGCGAGTACGAGGCCGCCGTACGCGAATCCGGGCTCGATTTCACCGTCCTGCGCCCGGCCGGTTTCGCCTCCAACGCGTTCGCCTGGGCCGAGACGGTCCGCACCCGGCGGCGCGTGTACGCCCCGTTCGGCGATGTGGCTCTGCCCGTCGTCGATCCGGCCGACATCGCCGCTCTCGGCGCCGCCGCGCTGGTGGGAGACGGGCACGCCGGACGCACGTACGTCGTCACGGGCCCCGAGGCGATCACCCCGCGCGAGCAGACGGCGGCCATCGCCGAAGCCCTGGTTGAGGAAGTGACGTTCGCCGAGGTGTCCCGGGCGGACGCCCACGCCGGCATGACGCGGTTCATGGCGGAGGAGATGGCCGCCGGCTCCCTGGATGTTCTCGGCGCCCCACTCCCGGCCGAGCAGCAGGTCAGCCCCGACGTCGAGGCCGCCCTGCAGCGCCCGGCCGGCTCGTTCGCGGGCTGGGTCGCCCGGCACCTGCCGGCCTTCCGCTGAGACGAAGCCGCTCAGAGGCTCATTCCGGCGCGGCGCCACGAGGAGTGACGACCGGCCGCCGGAGGCGCGGGATCTGCCACGGGACGGCGCTGGACGCCTGCGGCAGCGCGAGCTGCTCCCGGGCGGCTTCCTCCTGCGTGCGGCTCGACAGCCCGATGGTGGCCGCGCGCAACGGCAGACCGGCGAGCGCCGCAACGACGTCGGGCGCGGTCACGGGCACCCCGCTCAGCACCAGCTCCCGCAAGGCCGGCGCGGACCGGACGGGGCCGAGGTCGGTCAGCCGCCGGAGGCCGTGCAGCTCCAGACGTTCCAGGCGGGAAAGTCCGGCCAGGTCAGGGAGACGAGTCAGCGCCGAGAGGGTGTCGAGGGTGAGACCTTCGAGCAGGGGCAGGTCGCGCACCGCGTCGGCGTCGGCCAGCGCGGTGTTGCGTTGCAGCTCCAGGAAACGCAGCCCGCGCAGGTCCGGGGCCAGGTCCAGCCGTTTCTGGCCGAAGGGTCCGAAGAGGGAGAGCCGCTCGATCGAGCCCCGGAAAGGCTTGCTGAACAGCTCGGCGAGCGGGACCCGGACCAGCCCGAGCTCGCGCAGCGACGGAAGGTCGGCGACCGCGTCGAGGTCGACGTAGGAGCCGCCCCAGCCGAGATCTTCCACGGCGGTCAACTGGCGCAGCGGCGCGAGGGAGGTCTTGCGCCGCGCGGTGTGCAGACTCAGCTCGAGCAGACTGTCGGCGACCGCGGCCAGGCCGTGCAGGTCGCGGACGTCCGGCCAGTCGACGTGCAGCCCGCGCAGGCCGGGCAGATGCTGGAGGAAGTCCAGGTCGGCGGCGGGGCTGCGCTCTCCGGAGTAGACGAAGACCCGCAGGGCGACCGTCGGCGAGCCGCTCAGCAGCTCGTTGAGGCGGGCGAACTCCGGGCCGGTCAGCGTGCCCTCCACCTGCACCACGATGGTCTCGGGCGGCAGCGGGCGCAGCATCTCGTCGGTGAGCGGATGTCGTACGGTTCGCCGCAGCGCATCGGCACTCATCCGGCCACCTTCCCAGATGTCGCCGCCGCCGTCAGCCCCGCCGGGCGCGGACGCGGCGACGGGACCGGGCCCGCCGCCGCGCGCATGTCATCGCCGGACGGTCAGGGTCGCCGTCTGCTCGGGGCCGACGTGGGCGACCTTGCCGGTGAAGGTCACCGGAGTGTTGGCGGACACGCGGCCCGTACGGATGGTCATGGTGTAGCGGGTCGCACCCGGCGGGACCGCCGACGAGCTGATGTTCGACGCCACGAAGGCGTTGCTGCTGGACAGGTTGACGATCAGGCCGTTGCGCGGGGCGGGGGCGCTGAACGTCAGGGTGGCGGTCGCGTTGTCGCCGCCCTTGACCGGGTTGGGGGCGACGGTCAGCTTGGTGAGGACCGGGGCCGGGGCGGTGGCGGTGAGGCGTACGCCGTAGCGGCCCGCGTCACCCTGGACCGTACGGGTGGTGATGACATTGTCCTCGGGATAGACCTCCTGGTCCGCGGTGGCCGCGCTGATCAGGTAGCGGCCCGCGTGCAGGGGCTCGGTGACGGCCAGGTCGCCGTCGATGCTGAAGGTCTGCGCCACCGAGCCGTCCGGGCCGGTGACCCCCACGCCCAGCCCGCCCGCGCCGGCGCCGTTGTTGGCCAGCTGGGCGCCGACATCAACCGCCTCGACCGTGTACGCCTGCCCCTCCACCGCCGTGAACGCGAAGTAGTCCACGTCGTTGGCGAAGGGCTTGCCGGGCAGCGGATCGCGCGTCTGACAGATGGCCCGGTGGACGGTCTCGCCCACCGCGACGGGCGCGGCGTTCTGCTGATTGTCGTCGATCTCGTACGCATCCGGCGCGCACGTCACGGCGGCCTGCGCGGCCCCGGCGGGCAGCAGCGCCGTGGTGGCCAGCCCGGTGACCAGCGCACCGAGGACGGCGAGGGAACGGGACATCGTGACTCTCCCTTGTGGGGGGATGTGGACGCCTCGAACCCTGCCGGAAACAAGGTTAATTGAATGCTAAAGCAACCCTAATGCGCCCCCTGCGCCCGATCGTGCTCGGGCTGCCGCTTGTCGCCGGTGTGCGGATCCCGCTCCTCGAGAGCCTGATCGGCGGGCTCCGGCACGACCGCCATCCGATCCACGTCGGCGGACCCGGGCCCGTCCTGGGTGGTGTACTCGGAGTACTGCTCAGGGTTGACGTCGCTCATGAAGATCCGGATACCCGCTGATGAGACGGTGATTCGCCGGCGGGCGGGAAAATCGGGCGGGAAGGCGGGACGGGACGGGGCGGCTTACAGTCGGGGCATGAGCGTCGACATCGAGGTCGTCGAGGACGTCACCGATGAACTGGTGAAAGCCTTCGGCCGGCTACTACCGCAACTGTCCGGGTCCGCGCTGCCGCTGGACGCCTCCGATCTGCGCGCCATGATCGGCCGGGAGGGCAACCGGCTGCTCGTCGCCCGGGTGGAGGGCGAGATCGTGGGCACGCTGACCCTGGTCACCTTTCCGATTCCGACCGGCCTGCGCGCGTGGATCGAGGACGTGGTGGTCGACGAGGCCGCCCGCGGGGCCGGCGTGGGGGCCGCGCTGACCAAGGAGGCCGTACGCCTGGCCCGCGCGGACGGCGCCCGGACGGTCGATCTGACGTCGCGGCCCTCGCGGGTCGAGGCGAACCGGCTGTACGAGCGGCTCGGCTTCTCCGTGCGCGACTCGAAGGTGTACCGGCTGCAGGAGTAAGGGTTGAGCGGTACAAGACCCTTACGGCAGCGTGACCGGCGTGGGATCTTATCGCTGGGTCGTGCTCGCGGTCGCCACGGTGACGCAGGCGTCGGCCGCCTTTTTCGTGCAGGGGCTCGGGGCGCTCGGCGTCCTGTTGCAACGTGAGCTGGGCCTGAGCGCCGCGCAGCTCGGGCTGCTCATGTCGGCCGCCCAGCTGGTGCCGCTGGCGGGGCTGCTGGTCGCCGGGGAGCTGCTGGACCGCTACGGCGAACGCTGGGTGGTCGGCGCCGGGGCCGGACTGGTCGGGGCGGCGCTGCTGACCGGCACACTCGCCCCGGGCTACGCGGCGCTGCTCGTGGTGCTGCTGCTCGCAGGCGCCGGATACAGCACTGTGCAGCCGGGCGGGAGCAAGTCGGTCGCGGCGTGGTTCGACTCGTCGCGGCGCGGGGTGGCGATGGGCGTACGGCAGGCGGGGTTGCCCCTCGGGGCCGCCCTCGCGTCGGCGTCGCTGCCCGCGGTGGGCGCGGCGTTCGGATGGCGGGCGACGCTCGGGGCCGGCGGCGTGGTGGCGCTGGCCGGAGCGGTCCTGTTCGCGGCGACGTACCGGCCGCCACCAGCGAGCGACCGGAAGACAGGTACAGCAGACGATCGGAAGAGCGGGTCGCGCAGGAGTCTCCTGTGGAACACTGCGCTCGCGTGCGGCGTGGCGCTGATCGCGGTGCAGTGCGGGATCGGGCTGCTGACCGTGCTGCACCTGCACGACAAGGCCGGCCTGTCCCCTGCCCGTGCAGCCCTCGTCCTGGTCGCGGCCCAAGGCGCGGGCGTCGCCGGGCGAATCCTGCTGGCGGCCCTCAGCGATCGGCGGCGCACCCGCAACCGCCAGAGCGTCGTCACGGTCAGCATGCTCGCGGTCCTCGGCGCGCTGATATTGCTCATGACCCCCGCCGGCTGGTCACCGATCGTGGCGACGGCGGCGTTCGTGTGGCTCGGCTTCTTCGGGATCGGCTGGTACGGCCCCTGGGTGGCCCTGGTGACCGAGGCGGCCCCGCCCGGGCGCACCGGCTTCGCCCTCGGCCTGGCGATGGCCGTCAACCAGGTCGCCATCGTGCTCGTACCGCCGGTCCTCGGGCTGCTGCGTGACACAAGCGGCGGATTCGTGGCGCCGTGGGGACTGCTCGCCGCCTTGATCGCCGCGGCCCTCGTGACCCAGATGGCCCGTACGACGGGTGGGGGCGTACCCCGGTCAAGAAGCCGGACCCGGACGACCTCGCTCGACCCGCGCCCGGGCGGCCGTTAGCCTCGCGGCATGCCCGAGCTGATCGCCCCCACCACCAGCCTGCACGCCGCCTTTCTGGACTGTCACGACGAGTGGGGCCCCGGCCTGCACGAGGACGGCTTCGGGCTGCGCGCCGGCGACGACGTGCGCTCCCCCGAGGGCTTCGCGGCGTGGGTGCGTGAGCTGACCGGGCGCACGCAGAGCACGCCGCGCTGGATCGTCGAGGACGGCCGGGTGCTGGGCGGGATCACGCTGCGGCACGTGTTCGACAACGAGAGAGGACACGTCGGGTACGGCCTGCGGGCCTCCGCCCGGGGTCGCGGCATCGGCAGCTGGGCGCTCGGCGAGATCCTCAAGGAGGCGCCGCCGACGATGACGCGGGTTCTCTGCGTGGCCGCGAACACCGCCTCGGCCCGCACGATCGAACGCAACGGCGGCGTCCCGGAGAGCGATACCGCGACCGGCCCGGTCCGCCGCTACTGGATCACGCTCTGACAGCGAGAAGCGGCGACAATCGTCGGCATGCGACCCGAGCCCGGCCAGGTGCTGCACTTCTCCGAGGATCCGACGATCACCCGCTTCCGGCCGCACGTCGCGGCCACCGCGCAACAACCGGAGGCGTACGTGTGGGCGGTCGACGCCGCCCGCGCGCCCGACTACTGGTTCCCGCGCCAGTGCCCGCGCGCCATGGCGTGGGCGGTCGGGGACCTGCTCGCCCTGCACGCCGAGGCGGGCATCCAGTTGCGCGTACTGCCCCGGCTCGGAGACTTCTGGCAGGCGGTCATCGCGAGCACCATGGAGTTCAGCGGCATCCGGCTCCGCAACGCCCTCACGACACCGCCGGAACCGCCGACTGCGGGTTGACTCCGGCAAAGGCGAGCGCGATCACGAATCCGGCGGCCTCTTCCCATTGCCGCGCCCGATCCAGTCCGCCGATCACGGCCGGGGTGGCGCCGACATCGCGTACGAGCGAAGCGGTGATCTCCAAGGCCCGGGCGTCGTCGCCGCACATCGCCACCGTCACCGGCGGGGAGGCCGCGAGCATCGGCGGCGTCAGCGACAAGGCCCTCACCGAGTCCCTGCACCGCCTCGTCGCCACCGGCCTCCTCGAACGCCACGCCTACGCCGAAGCACCACCGCGCGTCGACTATGCCCTGAGCCCGCTGGGCCGCACATTCGTCGAGGGCCCGATGCGTGCCCTCGCCACCTGGGTCACCCGGTACGGCGACGAGCTCCGCACCCCCTGACCACCCAGGCCTGGGTGGCGGAATGCGGCCCGTCCGGGATCCGCGTCAACGCGGTGAGCCCGGGCCCGATCCGGACGGCGCTGTGGCAGCGGCCTGAACGCCACGAACCTCGTCGAGCCAGAGGCGGCGCGTGAAACCGCCGCGCTCAGCACGCTTGCGGGCGGCGGCCTCCTCCACGTCGGCCTGCGTGAAGCCGAGGGCGGCGACCGTCAAGGCGGCAAGCACCTCATGGACGTCGGCGAGTTCGCCGAGGCGCGTGGCCGGGCCGGCCGAGGCGACCTCGTCGGCCTCCTCGTGCAGCTTGGCGATCAACGCAGGCAGCAGCTCGTGTGCCTTCAGCACTCGGACCTTCGCGGTCTGACCGTGGGCGGTGATGATTCCCGGAATGCGGTCACGCACCAGCTTGCCGTGAACGATCCTCTGCTCGTCGGACATCCCGCCATCCTCCCAAGGCGCGGCGCGGCGGTTGTACGGTCCGGCCATGACGTGGGAGATCGGTGACACGGTTCTGGTCCGGTACGGGCGCCTCGGCGTGGCTCGGTTCGTTCGCGTGGGCCGGGTGCTGGCCGACGACGCGGCCGGGCTGACGCTGTGGGTCGGCGAGGGGTGGCCGCAGGTCGAGTACGTGCTGCCCGACGGGCGGGATCTGCGCTCGATCCCGCTCGACCGGCGCTTCCGGGCCGAGCGGCAGCCCGCGATCACCACGTGGCGCGGGCCGGGCATCGTGCATCACATACCTGCGGCCGGCGACTGGTCGGTGTGGTGGTTCTTCGACGAGCAGGGCCGCTTCGCCGGCTGGTACGGCAACCTCGAATCGCCGCGCGTCCGGTGGGAGGACGACGGGGTCCGGGCGGTCGACACCTCGGACCGCGCGCTGGATGTCGTCGTGGCGCCGGACGGGACAGCCCGGTGGAAGGACGAGGACGAGTTCGCGGTGCTGACCGGTCAACCGGGCCGCTGGACCGCCGAGCAGGCGCCCGCCATCCGCGCCGACGGCGAGCACCTGATGCGCCTGGCGGCACAGAAGGCGGACGTCTTCGACGGGCGCTGGACCGATTTCCGCCCGGACCCGGCCTGGCCCGTGCCACAGCTGCCGGACGGCTGGGACGCGCCCCACCGCGCCCGGCCTTGACGCAACCATCCAATTGCCATACCTTCAGTGGCAACCGAATGGTTGCTACTTGAGGAGACGTCATGAGCTTTCCCGACCGCATCGAGCGCACGCTGCACCTCGCCCACTCCCCCGAGCGCGTCTGGGCGGCACTGACCACCGCCGAGGGGCTCGGCACCTGGTTCGGCCAGCGGGCCGAGGTCGACCTGCGCGTCGGCGGAGTGGCCAAGCTCAGCTGGGACAGCGGGGACACCGCCGCCCTGACCATCGAGCGGGTCGAGGCGCCGCGGGTGTTCGCGTACAGCTGGGAGATCCACGGGCTGCCCGCGGGTGACCCCCGGCGCACCCTCGTGGAGTTCACGCTGGAGCCCACCGGCGCCGGCACTACGCTGACCGTCGTGGAGACCGGCTTCGCGCAGGTGCCCGACGCCGACGCGCACCGCACGGCGTACGAGGGCAACACGCAGGGCTGGACGAACGAGCTGGGAGAGCTGGTCGCGTACCTCGATGGACAAGCCTGACCTGGAGCCGGTGGCGCAGGAGGTCTTCGCCGCCCTGGCCGACCCGAGCCGGCGCTCGATCCTGGCCGAGCTCGCGGCGCGCGGGCCGGCCACCGCGACGGATCTCGCCGCCCGGCTGCCGATCACCCGGCAGGCCATCGCCAAGCACCTGGGCCTGCTGGCCGACGCCGGCCTGGTGGTCGCCGAGCCGGGCGAGCGGCGCCGTGTCCGCTATCGCCTCGACTCGGCGCCCATGAAGGTGGCTCAGCAGTTCCTGGCCGCCCTCGCCCGCGACTGGGACGGCCCGCTGGCCGCCCTGGAGCAGCACCTCAGCTGATCACCCGGCGCCGCACGAACCGGCGCAGCGAGATCAACGCCGGCAGTAGGACGGCGGTGACCAGCATGGCGAGGACCCCGGCCACCAGGGACTGGTACTCGTCCCAGCCGGTGACGCGGCTGGTCCACGTGAGCATGGGCTCGACGTTGGACAGCCACATGGAGGTCAGCGCCGCCACCGGCGTGGCGAGGATCAAGAGGGTCCAGCCCCCGCGGGTACGCCCGGAGCGCGCGCCGAGCACCGCCGCGATCACCCCGGCGAGCAGCAGACCCACGCCCGCCAGGTGCAACGCGTACGTGGCCGGGAGCCGATAGGCGCAGCAGACCCCGTACGTCCCCTCGCCCGCGTCCCACATGCTGCCGCCGCCGAACCACAGCTCCGCGCCCGGGATCGGCACCTGCACCACCGCGGCCACCGCCGTGATCGCCGCGGCGACGATCGGGGCGAGGCGCGCCGCGCGGGACGCCGTGGCGGGCAGGGCGACGGCCACGGCCCCCACGACGGCCAGCGGGAACGGGATGAACATCTTCAGGTCCGGCACCGGGGCGTCCACGAGCCGCAGCACCGGGCCGACAATCACCAGTGCCAGCGACACGGCGGCGCCGATGCGGGCCACGCGCGCCGGGGCGACCGCGAACAGGACGGCGGTGACGAGCCAGCCGGCGAACGCGGTCGCGTACCAGGAGGCGACCGGGGCCTTGTTGACGAACTGCGCGGTGTCCGGGTGCAGCTCGAAGGCCACGACGAAATAGACCGACAGGGCGCTGAGCGCGGTGAGCGAGAACAGCGCCGCGGTGGGCAGGGCTTGCGCCAGACCACCCAGCCCGACGGTACGCAACCGCTCGCGCAGACCGCCGGCGATCAGGTCCACGGCGTCGGCGGCCCGCGGGCGCCCGCGGTCACTGGTCAGCTCGCGGTACATGTCGACCAGTTCCCGGCCCCGCTCGCGCCGGTACCGCCGCGGATAGGCGAAGAGCAGCCGCTCGTACGAGTCGCTCACGCGCGTACCCCCATGGCGAAGCCACCCAGCGTGCGCCGCTGCAAGCGGGCGCTGGCCGCCTCGACGTGCCGCCGCATGCGCTCGGTCTCGGCGCGCAGCGCGCTCTCACCCTCGGCGGTGAGCCGGAAGTAGCGGCGCAGGCGCCCGTCCACGACCTCCTCGCGGTCGCGGGCCACGTGCCCGTCGTCGGTGAGCCGGTCGAGGGCGCCGTAGAGCGTGCCCGGCCGCAGCGCGACGCGGCCGTCGGAGAGCCGGTCGACCTCGGCGATCAGCCCGTAGCCGTGCAACGGCCCGGCGGCGAGCGCCGTGAGGATCAGGAACGTCGGTTCCCGGAGGGGGTCAGTCATGGCGGCCAATATAGTGCCTGCGAATATATCTTCGTCACGAGGGTATGGATGGGGCTCCGGAACTCTCGCGGACGTGCAGCTCGGCCGGGAAGACCCGGCGCCAGTGCGGGGCCAGCTGCCCGTCGACCAGGGCGCGGGTCGCGGCGGCCGCCATCTGCTCGACCGGCTGGCGCACCGAGGACATCGGGGGCGTGGCGCAGGCGGCGATCAGGCTGTCGTCATAGCCGACCAGGGCCACGTCGCCGGGCACGCGACGGCCGGCGGCGGCGAGGGCCTGCGCGGCGCCGGCGGCCATCAGATCGCACGCCACGAACAACCCGTCGAGGCCGGGCTCCTCGGCGAGCAGGCGCTCGGTGGCCGCGTACCCGGCGGATCGGCAGAATTTGCCCCGCGCGAAGCGATCGGGCAGTCCCAGGTCCTGGACCGCCCGGCGGTGCCCCTCGCGACGCGCGTCGGCGCATGGATTGCCCTCCGGCCCGTGCACGGCGGCGACGTGGCGGCGGCCGGTGTCGTGCAGGTGGCGAACGGCGGCGTACGCACCGTGCTCGTTCTCCGTGCCGACGAAGGGCACCCCGGGCGCCGACGGCGTGAGCGACACCACCTTGTGACAACGCGCGTCGATCTCGGCGGCCAGCGCGGGCGCGATGTCGATCGTCACGATCCCCAGGCTCACTGTGTCGGCGATCCGCGCCAGCAGGGCGGGTGCGCCGGCTTCGTCGATCACGTGTACGCGCAGATGGGCATTGCCCCCGGCCAGCTCCTGCAGGATCCCGGCGGTCACGCGCCCGTAGTAGGGATTGGTGCTGTACCGCGACGGGTCGTCGATCACCACGAGCTCGACCAGGTCGCCGTGGCCCGAGGCGAGCGCCCGCGCCACCGGATCGGGCCGGTAGCCGAGGCGGGCGATGACCTCCCGGACGTGATCGCGGGTGCGCGCCGAGACGCCGGGCGCGTCGTTGATCACGCGGGAGACGGCGGCCTTGGACACGCCCGCGGTGGCCGCGACGTCGGCCAGCGTCGTTCTCCTTTGCGGCATCGACCGACTATAGAAGTCTCCCCGCGTTCGCGCGGCCCGGTCTCCGACTCTCCTCAGTGGAGCCGGCCGGCCCCGGTCCCTCGTCCTCGCGAGCGGCCCTCGCCCGCGCCAGCTTGACCGCCGCGGTGCCGATGACCAGGGCGGCGCCGAGGGCGTTGGCGCGGCGGGTGCGCACGGTCCGCTCCGGGTTGAGGGCGCTGGTCGTCAGCGCCCAGCCGCTCGCGGCGGCGATCGCGACATAGCCTCGCTTCTCGGCGGCGACGGCGGCCGAGAGGACCCCCGCCGCGGCGAGGACGGCACCGGCGGCGGCGCTGCGGCCCGTACGCGTGGTGGCCGCCAGCCGTCCGCGCCGGCGCACGGCGAAGACATTGACCACCGACGCCACCGCTGTCCAGCCCAGCAGCAGGCCGGTGCTGTGCGGGGCGATGCCCGCGGCCCGCGCCGGGACGTCTTCGCCGCGCTCCGGCTGCAACCGGCGGTGGGCCTGGGCGGCGAGACCGGCGGCGACGGGGAGGATCGCCGCGGTGTAACGGAAGCGGCCGGACTGGGCGGCCAGCGACCACAGGGCGTTCGTGGCGTGGGCCCCGGCGAGCCACCAGCCGTGGCGCCGGTTGACCGGGTCGGCCGGGCGGGTCAGATGCTGGATCGTGCCGGCCGCGCTGGACGCGAAGATCGGCCCCCAGATCGCGAAGGCGTAACTCGGCGGGGTGATGTCGGTGTCGAAGTCGTCGGCGCCCTCCTCGGTGCCGGCGAGCACCGGCCCGAGCGTGGGCACGAGCACGAGCGCGGCGGTCGAGGCACCGAGGACGGTGGCGCGGAGGCGATCGGACGAAGTCGGGCTCTCGGTCATCATTGACCTCCCTTTCCCTCACGCTACGCCTCCCGGGAGCACGCGGGCGCGGGCTCGGCGCGGGGGCCGTGGCGGGGCTGGCCCATAATTGGCCGCGTGCGTGGTGGGCGGGTGGCGGTTCTGGGCGTGACGATGGCGCTGGCCGGGGGGTGCGGCGCGGGCGTCGTGGGCTCCGACCGGCTGACGGCCGACTTCGCGGCGGAGGTGCGGATCGACGGATATCGCCGGCCGGCGACGCTCGGGGGTGACGGCGTCCGGGAGATCTACTTCGTCGGGCGCGGGGAGGATCCGGTCGCGCGTCTGCTCGTGCCCGGGTTCGGGCCGGGCCTGCAGCCGCCGGTGCCGTCGCTGCCGGCTTCGATCCCGGCGGATCCCTCGGATCGTCCCTCGGGGCCGCCTTCGTCGCTGCCCGGGGATGTGCCGCCGGCGCCTTCCTCCCGGCCGCCGACGCCTTCCTCCCGACCGCCCGCGGGCGAGGCTCGGGCCGGCCAGGTGCCGCCTCCTCCGGGCGGGCCGCGTTCCTCGGGCGGGGTCGGCGACCGGCCCGACGGGAGCACCGCGCAAGATCCCGTCATCATCGGCCCGGCGCCATCTGGGGCGCCTTCCGCGGGGCCGCCCAGCTCGGTGGGCGGGCCGTCCGCGGGCGGGGCGTCGGCGGGCGGGCCGTCGGCGGGGTCGTCGCCGGTCGGCGAGGTGCTGCTGGAGGCCGGCGAGCTGTCCTACCGCAACGCGTTGTGCTCGATCGAGCTGCTGCGCCTCGCCCCCGAGGCGATCACCACGCCGCAGCCGCTCGCCTCGCTCGGGGTGACGCCGATCGAGCTGGAGCGCTTCGCCGACGGCAAGACCGAAGTCATCCGGGCCACGGTGCGATGCGTGCTCCCCCCGGGAGTGGAGGCCGCCCCCGCGGCGACGCCCTCGTCCTCGGCGTCGGTGTCGGTGCCGCCGTCCGAGCCTGTTTCCCCGTCGGCGCCGGTGTCCCCGTCGCCGTCCTCGTCCGGGCCGGGTCGCCCGAGTGCCGAGGGGGCTCGCCCGTCGGGATCGCCGGCGCGCCGCTGACCGGCGCAAGGCCGCCCCGGCCGAAGTGGCCCCCCGGGGCTGGATATGGCTCCGGCGCGGCTGAGGACAGCATGGTCGTGGCAAGCCCCGCTCGCCGGACGCCGGGGGGAATGGATGTCGCCCGGCCGGGAAAGATGATCTTCCGGCGATCTGAGGAGAGACATGACCGACACCAAGCAACGCCTGCTCGACGGCACGCTCACCGTGCTCGGCGCGCAGGGCATCACCGGTGTCTCCGCCCGCAGCATCGCCGCCGCCGCCGGGGTGAACCAGGCGCTGGTGTTCTACCACTACGGCTCGCTCGACGTGCTGCTCGCCACCGCGTGCCGGGAGGCCACGAGGGACCGGGTCGCCGCGTACGCCGAACGCTTCGAGGCCGTCTCGTCGCTGCGCGAGCTGCTGCGGGTCGGCCGTGACCTGCACGCCGCCGAACTGCGCGCGGGCAACGTGTCGGTGCTCGCGCAGATGCTCGCGGCCGGGCAGCACGGCGGCCGGATCGCGGACACGACGGCCGAGGCGATCCAGCTGTGGGTCGACGAGATCGAGAAGGTGCTCGACCGGCTCCTCGCCGACTCCCCCGTCGCCGAGATCGCCGACATCCCCGGCCTGGCCCGCGCGGTGGCGGCGGCCTTCATCGGCGTCGAGCTCTACGAGGGCGTCAACCCCGAGGGTGCCGACCGGGCCCTGGCCTCGCTCGACCAGCTCGCGGTGCTGGTCGAGGTCGTCGACGAGCTGGGCCCCCTGGCCCGCCGGGCCCTCAAGTCCCGCATCAAGAAGGTCACCCGCTGACGATCAGGGCGTGTGGACCTTGTCGACCTTCACGGTGAGGAGGACGCGCTGCTCCTGGCCGCCGCCGAAGCCCGGGTACGGCCGGCCGAGGTACTTGTGCGACAGCTCGTCGATGTTCTCCCGCGCCCCCTCCGTCGTGGCCGCCACGACCGAGCCCCGCAGCGCCCACGACCGCGACGGCGCGGCCGGGTCGGCGATGCCCAGGGCGATCCGCGGGTCGCGCCGGACGTTGCGGGCCTTCTGATGGGTGTCGACCGTGTTGATGAGCACGTGCTCGCCGTCCGTGCCGGCCCAGGTCTGCGAGATCTGGGGCGACCCGTCGGGCATGATCGTGGTGACGAAGCAGATCGCCTTGGTGCGGAGGACGTCGAGCAGGGCGTCGGGCAGGGCCATGAAAGCGGAACCTTCGTTTCTGGTGGTGGAGGACCGGTCCCACTAGTGGTTGTAGAGCCGGTTGATCACCGTCTCGCCCGGCGGGTCGCCGGGCAGATCGGCGTGACGCAGGCCGGCCAGGGCGACCGTGAGGGCCCGGCGCCACAGCTGCGGAGCGAAGTCGCGGGAGGCGTCCATGACGCTGCCGACCATCACGTGCGCGGCGGCGAAGTCGGCGGGGGTCGCCCCGGCCGGCAGCTGACCCGCCTCGACGGCCCGGGCGATGAGCCCGGCGACCAGCGGGGTCATCCGCTCGTGGGCCCGCTGCACCAGCTCGGTCGCCTGGTTGCGGCGGCGCAGCAGCTCCCCCAGCCCCCGGCTCTGCGCCTCGATCTCCAGCTGCCGCTCGAGGAACCAGCTCAGCCCCGCCCACGCGTCCTCGTGCCGCGCGGCCTGCTCGGCCAGCCCGATCACGGTCTCGATGTGCTCACTGAACAGCGCGTCGAGCAGATCCCGCCGCTCCGGAAAGCGCCGGTAGATCGTGCCCATCCCGGTGCCGGCCGCCCGGGCGACGTCCTCGTAGGGCACGTCCAGCCCGCGCTCGGCCATCAGCTCGAACGCCGTGCGCAGCAGCAGCTGCCGGTTGCGCTCGGCATCGCGCCGCAGCGGCGGGGCTGACTCGATCACCCCTGCATCATAACTAAGTGGAAGATTTATTCCAAGTTGAAGATCCGTTCCACTCAGTGGCTACGCTTGGCCGCATGACCAACGCGGTGCGGCTGCTGCTCTGCAACGGCTGGCCCGGCTCGGTCCTGGAGTTCCGGGCGCTGATCGGACCGCTGACCGACCCGGTGGCACACGGCGACTCGGCGCGGACGCCTTGCCTTCCATGTCGTCGTCCCGGCCATGCCCGGCTTCGGCTTCTCCGGCAAGTCCGGGAGCACCGGCTGGGACGTCACCCGCATCGCCGGCGCCTGGATCACCCTGATGCGGCGCCTCGGCTACGACAGCTGGTTCGCCCAAGGCGGCGACTGGGGCGCGGCCGTGGCCGAGCAGCTCACCCGGCTTGCACCCGATCCCATCCGGGGCGTGCACTTCACCATGCCCCTAGTCTTTCCCACCCCGCAGGAGATGAGCGAGGCCACTGCGGAGGAGCAGCGGATCATGACGCGCGCCCAGCGCTACCTCGGCGAGCTCGACGCGTACGCCCGGGAGCAGGCCACCCGTCCCCCAGACGATCGGCTATTCGCTCGCCGACTCCCCGGCCCGGCTGGCCGCCTGGATTTACACCCTCTTCCAGGACGTCACCGACAGCAACGGCCACCCCGAAAAGGTCGTCGGCCGCGACGTGATCCTCGACGACATCATGCTCTACTGGCTGTCCAACGCGGCCGCCTCCGCCGCACGCCTCTATTGGGAGGACAGGCGGAACCCGGCCCTGGACCCGAGCCAAGTGGTGCCCAACCCGGTGCCCGTCGGGTTCAGCATCTTCCCCGCCGAGGCCGTCCGGGCGTCCCGGCGCTGGATCGAGCGGCGCTACCCGGCTGTGGTGCACTATGCGCAGCTCGATCGCGGCGGCCACTTCGCCGCCCTGGAACAGCCCGCCTCCTCACCGACCAGATCCGCACCACCTTCCGGTCCCTGCGGTCCGCCTGACCCGGCCCGCCTCAGGAGCGGCCCGGGAGGGTGGCGATGGCGGCGGAGCGCTGCGCGACCAGGTCCGCGTACGTGCCGTCGCGCTCGGCCCACCGGTGCATCTTCACGCCCTCGACGAGGAGCTCCGGCGGGGTGGGGTCGGCGGAGAGCAGCGTGAGCACCTCGTCGAGGTAAGCGTCGAGGTCGAGGGCGCGCGGGTTCGCCTTCTTCTGCTCGGGGGAGGTGGCGACGGCGGGCGGGACGAGTTCGGTGACGTCGACGCCGGTGCCGGCGAGCTGCGCCCGCAGAGCTTCCGAGTACGCGTGGACGGCCGCCTTCGACGCCGCGTAGGTCGGCGTGATCGGGAACGGCAGGAAGCCGATGCCCGAGCTGACCGTCATGAAGGTGCCCGCCCGCCGGGCCAGGAAGTGCGGCGTGAAGGCGTCGACGACCCGGATCGTGCCGAGCAGGTTCGTGGCGATCGTGGTCTCGGCGGCGGCGATGTGCCCGGGGTCCCACAGGTCCTCGACGAGCATGACGCCCGCCATGGTGACGACGAGGTCGAGGTCGGGGTGACTCGCCAGGACCTCGTCCCGGGCCCGGTTCACCGACGCCGCGTCGGTGACGTCGATCTCGATGGCGCCGGGGCCGGGGCGACGACCGCCGGTGATGACCGTGCTGCCCGCCGCCGCGAGCCGGTCGGCGAGGCCCCGGCCGATGCCCGACGTGCCGCCGACGACGAAGACTGTGCGCTTGGTGATGTCCATGCCCCCACGATCGTCCGGGGCGGCCGGCGCAGGCAGAGCCCCACTCATCCAGGTAGTACCAGGACCCCCTCTTCCCCGTACGACCGGCAGTAGCGTGATCGTGATGAGCGACGACGACGCGAACCGGCTCGGGCAGTACCTGCTGGCCCGTCGCGGGCTGGTGACCCCGGAGCAGGCCGGCATCCCGCCCGGTTCCCACCGCCGCGTGCCGGGGTTGCGCCGCGAGGAGGTCGCCCTGCTCGCCGGGATCAGCGCCGACTACTACCTGCGGCTCGAGCGGGGCCGGGACAGGAACCCGTCGCCGCAGGTGCTCGACGCGCTGGCCCGGGTGCTGCTGCTGGACGACGTCGAGCGCGACTATCTGATGGGCCTGGCCGCGTCTCGCCCCCGGGCCCGTCCGCGCCGCCGCCCCGAGCGCGTGCCCGCCCGGCTGCACCACCTGCTGGCCTCGGTCGGCGTGCCGGCGTTCGTCGAGGGGCGCACCTTCGACGTGCTGGCCTCCAACCCGCTCGCCCTGGCCCTGTCGCCCCGGTTGCGCCCCGGCGAGAACAGGTTGCGGTCCCTGCTGCTGGACCCGGAGGAGCGCGAGTTCCACCGTGACTGGGAGACCGCGGTCGCCGGGTTCGTCGCCGCCTTCCGTCACGAGGTCGGCGAGGACACCGGCGACGCCCGGGTGGTCGAGCTGGTCGGCGAGTTGTCCCTGGCCAGCGCCCGTTTCCGCGAGCTGTGGGCCCGCCACGACGTGCGCCGGCTCGCCGGGGGCAGCGCGCACGTCGACCATCCGATCGTCGGTGAGCTGCGCCTGCACCGCGACAAGCTGCCCGTGGGCGAGGGCCTGCTGCTGGTGCTCTACTACGCCGAGCAGGGCTCCGAGAGCGAGGAGAAGCTGCGGCTGCTCAGCGCCGTTCGTCCAGCTTCCGGCGCAGCGACCGGCCGGTCCTGAACGCCTTGTTGTTGATCCACGCGATGGCGACGAGCAGGACGATCACGATGAGGGCGATCAGCACGACACGCATGCCCGGGTGATGCCCGCCGCGCCCGGGCGGCAAGCCTCTTGTACGGCTTGCGGGGAAACGCTCAACCCGCGCGTACCACCGCCGATCCACCCCTCATGCCTCTCCTCCGGTGGGCCGTCGCCGCCGCCCTGCTCCTGCCCGGCCCGGCGGTCGCGGCTCCATTGGCCACGTACACCCGCACGTACGCCTCCTCGGCGGCCGACTTCGCGAACCCCGGGCGCGGCTTCTTCACGTACACGGAGACGCACGTCGGTCCGGACCACGCGCCACTGGACGCCGCCGCGCTCACGGCCGCGCGGGTCCACGACGGGCGCAGCCTGGTGTACCGGATCTTCTATCTCGAGCGGTACCAGGGCGCCGACACGATCGGGGCGGCCGATCTTGCCCGGATCAGCGCCGATTTCGCCACCGCCCGGCGGGCCGGCGTGAAGCTGGTGGTGCGGTTCGCGTACTCGGCGGACTCTGATCTCGATGCGCCGGAGGCGCGGGTCCTGAAGCACATCGCCCAGCTCAAGCCGATCCTGACCGGCAACGCCGACATCCTCGCGGCGGTGCAGGCGGGTTTCGTCGGGCGGTGGGGCGAGTGGTACTACACACAGAGTTTCCCCACCTGGGCCGCCCGCGGGCGGGTCCTGGAAGCGCTGCTGGCCGCCACGTCGGCGACCACGCCGGTGCAGGTGCGCACGCCGCAGATCAAGCGCCGCCTCGCCCCGGCCGTCGCCCGCGTCGGCGTGCACGACGACTGCTTCCTGGCCGGCACCGACGACTACGGCACGTTCACCGCCGCCGACGATCGCGCCTGGCTGGCCGCCCAGAGCCGCACCGCGCTGGTCGGCGGCGAGACCTGCGACCCGTCCGAGCGCTCCGGCTGGGCGAACGCGTCCGCGGAACTCGCCGCGTACCACTGGACGTACTTGAATCCGTCCTTCCACGCCGGCGTCCTGG
Organism: Symbioplanes lichenis; assembly: GCF_030709675.1. Classification (GTDB taxonomy): domain Bacteria; phylum Actinomycetota; class Actinomycetes; order Mycobacteriales; family Micromonosporaceae; genus Actinoplanes; species Actinoplanes lichenis. Next base: position 176,171 of record NZ_JAUZQD010000014.1, on the reverse strand, counting down.
ACTCGTGGGGCGCCGCCGGCCGCGCCGAGGCGAGCCGCCGCCTCGGCTACCGCCTGCGCGCGATCAGCCTCACGCTCCCCGCGCGCGTCCGGCCCGGCGCGACCGTCACGGCCACGATCAAGATCACCAATGACGGGTACGCGGCCCCGGTGCAGAACCGCCCGGTCCGCCTGATCGTGATCACGGGCACCACGCGCCGGGCCGTCACCGTGCCGGCCGACGTGCGCACGTGGCAGCCGGGCCGGACGGTCACGCTGACCGCCCGCTTCACGGCACCCCGCGCCGCGACCCGGCTCGCCCTGAGCCTGCCCGACCCCGCGCCGAGCCTGGCGGCGATCCCCGCGTACGCCATCCGGCTCGCCGGCACCGGCACCTGGGACGCCGCCCGGGGCTGGAACGACCTGGGCATGGTCAAGCCTTCTTGAGCCGCCGCCGGTTGGCCGTCAGGACCTCGTCGGACAGCTCGGGGTCGGCCTCGGCGACGGCCCGGGAGACGACCAGCGCGCCGACCATCTGGCAGAAGAGGGCCACCGCCTCCTCGCGGGCCTCCGCCGCGGTGGGCTCGGCACCGGACTGGCGGGCGCGATCGAGCACCATCTCGGTGATCGCGCCGAAGTATCCGTCGAGCCCGCGCTTGTACTCGTCCTGAGCCGCGGTGCCGTGCCGGCCGGCGTCGACCGCCAGCGTGGCCGAGGGGCAGCCCGTCTCCGGGTGATCGCGGTGGGCAGCCGTCACGTACCCGTCGGTCAGGTCCCGCAGGGCCGCCCGGGCTGAGCGGGGATGCGCCGCGCGGATGGCGTCGAGCGCGCCCAGCGAGTCGGTGAACCCCTGCCGGTAGACCTCGAGGGCGAGATCCTCCTTGGAGGAGAAGTGGTTGTAGAACCCGCCGTGCGTCATCCCGGCGGCCTTCATCAGCTCCTCGATGCCGACGCCGTCGATGCCGTGCCGCCGGAAGCCCTCGCTCGCCGCCCGGACGATCCTCTCGCGGTTGAGCCTCTTCTGTTCCTGGGTGATGCGCGGCACCTGGGCCCCTCCCCGGTTGACGTCAATGATGCTGACCACCATCATAACTTTTGATGTTGTACGACATCAAAGACGGAGGGGGTCTCATGCACATCGGAACCATCGGGGCGGGCACCATCGCCCGGGCCGTCGCCGCGCATCTCGTGGCCGCGGGTCACCGGGTCGTCCTGAGCAACAGCCGCGGCCCGGAAACCCTGAGCGACACGGTGTCCCGGCTCGGGCCGCTCGCCACCGCCGGGACAGTCGCCGAGGCCGCCGCGGCCGAGATGGTCTTCCTCGCGGTCCCGTGGCAGCACGTCCCCGCCGCGCTCGCCGCCGTGCCCGCCTGGGACGGCCGCATCCTGGTCGACACCACCAATCAGCTCACCGCCGCGCCGCCGGCGGGCTACGTCGACCTCGGCCCGGACACCGGCAGTGAGTTCGTCGCCCGCCACGCCCCGGGCGCCCGCGTCGTCAAGGCGTTCAACACCCTCTTCGCCCGCTACATCGCGCCCGACCCCCGCCACGCGGAAGGCCGCCAGCTGCTCTTCTACGCCGGCGACGACGCGGCCGCCAAGGCAACGTTCCGGACGGTCGCCGACGAGATCGGCTTCGCGCCCGTGGACGCCGGCCCGTTGCGCGAGGGCGGCCGGCTGATGCAGGTCGGCGGCGGCCCCCTGTCGGCCCTGCACGCGCTGAAGCAGGACTGACCATGAAGGCTCTGGCCTACGAGAAGGCCCACCCGCTCGACGCGTTCGCCATCGAGCTCGTCGACACCGAGGAACCCCGGCTGCGCGACGCTGACCTGCTCGTCAGTGTGCGAGCTCTGGGCATCAACCCGGGCGAAGCCATGATCCGGCGCACGCGCAGCGCCGAGCCGGGCGGCCGCGTCATCCTGGGCTGGGAGTTCGCCGGGGTGGTGGAGGCCGTCGGCCCGCACGCCCCCGGCTTCGCTGTCGGCGACCGCGTCCTGGGCACCGGCGACGTGAGTCGCGACGGCGCCTGGGCGCAACGGGTCGCGGTCGACCACCGGGTCACGGCGACAATCCCGGACCAGCTGTCCTTCGCCGACGCCGCCTCCCTGCCCATCGGCGGGCTCACCGCCTGGGAGGCGCTCTTCCGCGATCAGAACGGCCTGGCGCCGGGCATCGACCGGGTGCTGATCGTCGGCGGGGCCGGCGGCGTGGGCACGCTGGCGACCCAACTGCTCAAGGCCAGGACCCAGGCCCAGGTCATCAGTACGGCCTCCCGCCCCGAGTCCCGCGACTGGTCCACGACCATGGGGGCGGACCTCGTCGTCGACCACACCGGCGACGTGCCCGCGCAGCTGCGAGCCGCCGGCGTCGACCGGGTCGACCTGGTGCTCTCCACGGCGGGCACGGCCGGCAACCTCGGCTGGATCGCCGAGATCCTGCGGCCCTTCGGGCACCTCGCCGCCGTCGACCTCGCCGGCCCCCTCGACCTCGGGCCGCTGACCGCCAAGTCCGTGTCCCTGCACACCGAGACCGTCTTCAGCCGCATCCTGGCCGGCGGCGACGTCGCGAGCCAGGGCCGGATCCTGGCCGAACTGGCGGCGGACGCCGTCGCGGGCCGGCTGCGTCCCGTCGCCACGACGGTGCTCGACGGCTTGAACGCGGACACGATGAGAGCGGCCCACGAGCTGGCCGAGACCCGCCGCACGATCGGCAAGACCGTGATCACGATCGGCGGTGCATAGTGCGATAACGCCCCGGCGCGGCGCCGTGCGAGCGGGTGAAGGCCCGGCTGAACGCCGGCACGGAGTGGTAGCCGACGGCAGCCGCGATGGACTCGACGGGCTGATCGGTGGTGCTCAACCGACGCGCGGCGAGGTCCAGCCGCCACCGGGTGAGACAGGCGGCGGGCGCCAGTCCGACGGGCGCAGGGAACGCCGCGTGATCATCGACCGGGTGATCGCCACCGCCGGTCCGGCCAAGGCCGCCGCCCTGCGCAGAGCCGGCGCTGCCGTGACCAGCTACGGCGCCGGCATGGCTGGGCGGGTGACCGCGCTGGCCACCGGCCGCGTCGACCGAGCCCTCGACGCCACCCCGGCCAGCGGGGCGCTGCCGGCCCTGATCGAGCTGACCGGCGCAGCCGACCGCGTCCTGACCATCGCGGACTTTGCCGCTGCGGCCACGCTCGGCACCCGCATCGACCTGCGCTACGACTCCCTGAACGACATCGCCCGCCTGGCCGGCGCCGGCGTCCTCACTGTCATGATCGCCCGCACCCACCCGCTCGAAGCCGTCCGAGAAGCCGCCGCCCTCAGCCGCTCCGGCCACCCCGGCGGCAAACTCCTCCTGCTCCCCTAGGGTCAGGGTGGTGGAACGAACAAGACCGATGCTCGTCGTCGTGAGCGGGCCGCCCGGCGCCGGGAAGAGCACGCTCGCGCACCGGCTCGCGCGGGCGATCGGCTGCCCGGCCGTCTGCCGGGACGAGATCAAGGAGGGCATGGTCCACGCGGCCGGGGAGTTCACCGCCGCGCCGGGTGACGAGCTGACCTTGCGTACGTTGCCGGTCTTCTTCGGCGTCGTGGAGCAGCTGCTGCGGGCGGGGGTCACCACCGTGGCCGAGGCGGCCTTTCAGGACAAGGTGTGGCGCCCCCACCTGCTGCCGCTCGCCGGGCCGGCCGACATCCGCGTGGTGCACTGTCAGGTTGACGCCGGGACCGCGTTCGCGCGGATCCGGCGGCGGCAGGGCGATGTGCCCACGCGGCGGGCCCATGACGACCTGTCGTTGCTGGCGCCGGAGGTGCATGCCGCCCGCCACGAGGGGTTTCGGCGGGTGCGGATCGAGGTGCCGGAGATCGAGGTGGACACCGGCGCGGGTTATCAGCCAGGGCTGGACGAGATCGTCGCCTTCCTGAACGCGGCGCGGTCGACGGCGTGAACGGCGGCGGGGCGGTCGGCGCCCGGGATGACCGTGTCGAAGTCGTGGACCAGGCCGATCTTGGTCATCACGCGTTCGGAGCGGACGTTGTCGGGGTGGCGGATGCTGATGACGCGCTCCAGGCCGTACTCGTCGAAGCCCCAGCGCAGCGCCGCCGCGGCGGCCTCGGTGGCGTACCCCCTGCCCCAGGTCTCGCGGGCGAAGCGCCAGCCGATCTCGATGGCCGGGAGGACCTCGGGCAGGAACTCGGGGACGGCGAAGCCGGCCCAGCCCACGAGCCCGCCGCCGGCCTCGACGGCGAAGAGGCCGATGCCCTGCTCGGCCCAGGCCCGCTGATAGCGCTGCAGGCGGCGGGCGCTCTCCGCCCGGTCGAGCGTGGCGCCGTCGAGGATGTAGCGCATCACTTCCGGATCGCTGTTCATGGCCGCGAGCGCGTCGAGATCGTCGTCGTGCCACTCGCGGAGGAGGAGCCGGTCGGTGTCGATTCGGGTCACCGGATCATTATGGCGAGGTGACTGACGACCGGATTCCACGCTGGGTGCTCGACGAGCTCGGCACCGTTCCCGCGTACGACCACTTCGCCGGCGTGGACGAGCTGCACGCCGGCCTGCGGTCGGTCGCCGAGCGTTTCCCGGAGCTCGCGACGCTGCGCCGCTGCGGCACCTCGCGGCAGGGCGAGCCGATCTGGAGCCTGACCGTCGAGCGCGAGAACAGCCCGGAGGCCCTGGTCTACGGGCTGCCGCACCCCAACGAGCCGATCGGTGGCCTGACCGCCCTGCACCTCGCCGAGCGCCTGTGCACCGACGCGGCGCTGCGCGAGCGCCTCGGGCACCGGTGGCGCATCGTGGACTGCGCCGACCCGGACGGGCTGCGGCTCAACGAGGGGTGGCTGCGCGGGCCGTTCACCCGGGCGCACTACGGGCGCCACTTCTACCGGCCGGCCGGGCGGGACCAGGTGGAGTGGACGTTCCCGATCAACCACGAGACGGCGTACTTCGACGAGGCCATGCCCGAGACGCTCGCACTCATGCGGCTCATCGACGAGCACCGGCCCCGGCTCGTCGCGTCGCTGCACAACAGCGAGCTCGGGGGTGCGTACTACTGGCTCAGCCGCCCCGAAGCCGCCCTGCACCCGGTGCTGCAGGCCGTCCCCGGGCACCTGGGCATCCCGCTCGACCGCGGCGAACCCGAGGCGCCCGACCTGGTGGTGCTCGACGACGCCATCTTCGAGGCCAGCTCGCTCGCCAAGGTGTACGAACGGCGGACCGCCGACGGCAGCGAATGGGTGGCCCAGGGTGGGAGCGCCACCTGGTACGCCGATCGCTGGGGCGCGCTGATGCTGGTCAGCGAGCTGCCGTACTGGCTGGACCCGACCGCCGGGGACGCGAGTGACTCGGGGCGCACGTACGCGCAGGCTCTGGCCCGGGAAGCCGCCGGCCTGCACGACCTGGCCGGGCTGCTGACCCGCACGCTGGCCGCGGTGGAGGGCCGGCTGCTCGCGCCCGAGTCGCCCTACTGGCGCTCGGCCCGCTTCTTCGCCCACTTCGTCGCCGAGGTCGCCAAGGCACAGCAGGCTCGCAGCGAGTCCCCGGCGTCCGACCGGCCCGCGTCGGTGGCCGAGGTCACCTCCCTGGCGTCGCACGTGCACGAGTGGCGGCTGCGCTACGGCGGCGTGTTGCTGCGCGCTTTGCGCGGGGAGGCCGCGGTCGGCAACGTACGGTCGGAGGTGCGCGCGGCTCTGGCCGAGCTCTCCGCCGCGTACGACGCCTGGGTCGCCGAGGACGAGCACAACGACAGCCTCGAGCCGATCGAGATCCGCCGCCTGGTCGCCGTCCAGTACGCCGCCACGATCGCCGCCGCGGCCCACCTCTCCGGCACCCTCACCTGACCGTCGCGTCGGCCCACGTGTTCTCGGCGGTGACGCGGCGGAACGACGGGTCGCTCAGGTGGGCGGCGGCGATGACGATCCCCTCGGCCCGGGCCCGCGCGAAGAGCCGGGCGCGCGCCCCGGCGGCCGCCTCCCGATCCACGTCGGTCATGAAGTGGATCTCCCGGTCGGTCAGCTGCGCGGGCAGCTCGACGAGGTCCCCGGTGAACCACAGCTGCTCGCCGCCGGACGACAACGCGATCACGACGTGCCCCGGAGTGTGCCCGGGCACCCGCATGACCGTCACGCCCGGCAGCACCTCGGCGTCCTCCGCCGGGTACGTCCGCAGCACGCCCGCCCGGCCCGCCGCCTCCATGATCACCCGCGTCGGGTCGTCCGCGGGCGCCGCGCCGACCAGCAGCGGCCAGTCCTCGGCGCCGTAGTGGACGGTCGCGTTCGGGAAGTGGGCCAGCCACCCGACGTGGTCGAGGTGCAGGTGCGTGACGAAGATCGCGCTGATCTCCTCCGGCGCCACGCCCGCCGCGGCGAGCGACTCGGGCAGCTCGCCGGCCTGTGCCATGTGCGGCGGCGGGTTGCCCAGGCCGTTCGCGGCGGCCAGCTCGGCGGGGAACGGCATGCTCAGCGGCCCCGCCCCGGCGTCGACGAGGAAGGTGCCGGCGGGCCCCTGGACCAGGTGGGCCCCGAGCCGGATCCGGTACGTGCCGGTGGCGTCGAGCAGCTCCGGGAACCGCTCGAAGTCCGCCCCCGGATAGGCCGACGGCGGCAGATGCGACGCGCCGTCGGTCAGCACGGTGACGGTGAAATCGCCGATGGTGATCTTCTCGGTCATGAGCACTCGATCCTTCAGTTACTGACTTCGTGTCAGTCAATGACAGCAAGACAGTGAACGACTGTAGCGCTAGGCTGGCCGGCATGGAAGAGGCACCCAGGGGCGTCCGGGCGCGGATGCGCGAGGCGATCCGCGCCGAGCTGACGGCGGCCGCCATGCGGTCGATCGACGAGGTCGGGTTCGCCGCCACCACCGCCGGGGCGATCGCCGCCGCCGTGGGGGTCTCCGAGCGGACCTTCTTCCGCTACTTCCCGACCAAGGAGGACGCGGTCCTGCAGCCGATCGAGGCGCTCGGCCTGCCGATCGCCGAGGAGCTGCGCCGCCGGCCCGCGCGGGAGACGGCGCTGGAGGCTCTGCGAGCCGCGTTCGAGCTGGCCGTCGCGGCGGTCGTCGCCGAGCCCGGGGCAATGGCCACGGTGATGCGGCTCAACCGGTCGGAGCCGGCCCTGCGGCGGCGCCACCTGCAGCAGCAGGACGTGTGGACCGCCGCCCTGGCCGAGGCGCTGGCCGAGCGGCTGGGGCAGGCCCCGGACTCACCGGCCGCGCGGATGCAGTGCGGCGCCATGCTGCTGGCGTGGGAGAAGGCGCTGGTGAGCTGTTACGAGCGGGAGGACTTCGGGCGGGCCGGGGCGGAGCTCGACGCGGCGGTTGCGGAGTTGCGCGGCTTCTTCACTTGATCATGCCGGTTCCTCGCTCGAGCACGCCGGTTCCTCACTCGAGCACGCCGTCGAGGAGGATGAGCAGGCCGATGCCGATGAGGACGACCGGCAGGACGATGTGACCCCAGCGGCTCAGGGCGCGGGCGACCACGGGACGCGTGGCGAAGAACCGGCCCGCCGCCACCCACACGGCGACCAGCACCAGGAACACGATCACATAGACGCTCATGCCGCCCGCCCCGGCGCCGGCGAACACGGGTACGTACACGCCGATGTTGTCCCCGCCGTTGGCGAACGTGACGGCCGCCACCTCGAGCGCGCGCGGGCCGGTGGACGTACCCTCCGGCTCCTGGTCTTGATCGTGGCGGGAGCGCCACGCCTGGATCGCGGCCTTGACGCCCAGGGCGATGGGCAGCAGCCCGAGGTACGGAACAGCCGCCGCGGGCAGAAGCGTCGCCCCGAAAGCGGCAGCCACGGCGACGGCGAGAATGCCCGCGAAGCCGAGATACTGCCCGAGCAGGACCCGCCGGACCGAGCCGCCCCGGGCGAAGAAGAGCGCCAGGATCAGGATGTCGTCGACGTTCGTGACGGCGAAAAGGCCCACCGCCTGGCCGATGACGCCCGCGCTCACGCGAGCATCGGCGCCAGGAAGTCGTCGAGCGCCGTAAGGAACTCGGCCGGGCGGTCGCGGTGCACGTAGTGGCCGGCGTTGAGGGTGACCAGGCGCGCGTCGGGCATGCGGGCAGCCGTCTCCGCCAGGAGGTGCTGGGGGATGTTGCTGCTCGCCCCGCCGATGATCAGTGTCGGGATCGTGATCGATGCCATGTCGTCCCACCAGGCCGGGTCGGGGTCGTTGATCTGCGCCCGGATGGCGTTGACCGCGGCGAAGTCGAAGGGCGTCGGCTCGGCGGGCGTCGGCAGCGGAGGCCGGGACAGGGCGCCCGGGCGCGGCGCCGTCACGTCCTCCAGCACGAGTCGGGTGACCAGGTGCGGGGCCGCCTCGGCGACCAGGATCGCCACGGTGCCGCCCATCGAGTGGCCGACCAGCACGCACGGCCCGAGGCGCTCGCGGCCCAGGAAGGCGATGACGTCGTCGCGCATCAGCTCGAACGAGTACTCCCCCGGATGCGGGCCGTCGCCGTGGCCGCGCAGATCCAGGGCGTACACCCGGAAGGTCTTGGCCAGTGCGGCTTGCACCTCCGCCCAGTCGCTCGCCGCGTCACCGAGGCCGTGCAGCAGGATCACGGGCGGCGCTGCGGGGTCCCCGGCGACAAGGTGCGACGTCATAGGGTCGGATTATGGCATCGCGGTCGGCACGGGTCAGCCGGGAACGACCCTTCTATCTACGGCACGCGGACGCGTACGACGAGTTGATCACCGATCCCGTCGAGCCCTGGGTGGCGGCGGTCCACAGTCGAGCCCCGGGCGCCGATCTGCTCGACGCCGGGTGCGGGACGGGGCGGCACGCGGCGGCCTTCCGGGCGCTGGGCCACCACGTCGAGCTGGCCGACGCGTCCCCCGCGCTGCTGGCGCTGGCGGCGCGGCGTTGCCCCGGGGCGCGTACCCACCTGGTCGATCTTTGTTCCTTGGGTCTGGCCTCCGCCTTCGCCGCGGTGACCTGCCGGGGCGTGCTCAACGACATGATCACCGACGGCGAGCGCCAGGCGGCGGTCACCGCGCTGGCTGCCGCGCTGCGGCCGGGCGGTGCGCTGTTTCTCGACGTACGCGAGGAGGGCGCGGCGCGGCGGCGGGCGGACGGTACCGAGCACACGCGTACGGCCGGAGCGCTCACGTTCACGAGCCGCACCACATGGCGGGACGGCCTGCTGATGGTCGACGAGCGATACGGTGACGCTGCATACCACTTCCGGATGCGCCCGTGGTCGGCCGGCGAGCTCGAGGCGCGGCTGACCGCGGCCGGCCTGCGCGTGACCGAGATCGGTCCGGGCGCCGGGCGGCGTACCCCCGATCGGCTCTTCGTGGTCGCCCAAGCGCCGCCGAGCGCCGCTTGAGGGCGCCTCGGTAGGGTTCTGACGTGGCTGAAGGACAAGATGTGGTCAAGGTGCTGGCGTCGGCGGAGGGTGAGGCGCTGCTGCTCGGGCTGACACCGCCGCGCGAGAGCGTCTCGGCGGAGGAGGCCGCGCGGATCGCCGAGGTGACGCTGAGCCGGCTCGAGGGGCTGGAGCTCGACGGGCTCGTGCTCTACGACATCGACGACGAGGGCGACCGCAACCCGGAGCAGCGGCCGTTCCCCTACCTGCCGACGATGGACCCCGCCGTCTTCTACGCCGAGCACCTGTCCGCGTGGCAGCGGCCCGCCGTCATCTACCGGTGCGTCGGCAAGTACGAGCCCGATCACTTGTCGCAGTGGCTCAGCAGCGTCGACAGCGACCGGGTGATGAGCGTCTTCGTCGGCGCGTCGTCGGCCGGCAAGCCCGTGCGCACGCGCCTGGCCGAGGCCCAGGACCTGCGCGATCGGGTACGCCCGGAGCTCCCCCTGGGCAGCGTCGCCATCACCGAGCGTTACTCCCGCCGGGGTGACGAGCACCTGCGCATGATCGCCAAGCAGGAGCGTGGCACGTCCTTCTTCATCACCCAGATCGTCTACGACGTCGACGCGACCAAGAGCCTGCTCTCCGACTACTACTACGCGTGCGCCGAGCGGGGCATCGAGCCGCGCCGCGTCGTGTTCACGCTGTCGGTGTGCGGCTCGATGAAGACGCTGTCGTTCCTGCACTGGCTGGGCGTCGACGTGCCCCGCTGGCTGGAGAACTCACTGCGCCACTCCCCCGACCCGCTCACCGAGTCGCTCGACCAGTGCCTGGTCAACGCGCAGGACCTCGCGGGCTTCTGCCGCCGCCTGGGCATGCCGTTCGGCTTCAACGTCGAGAGCGTGTCCATCCGTAAGGCCGAGATCGACGCGTCCGTGCACCTGGCCAAGAGCATCCGGACGATGCTGCGATGACTCCCGCCCCGGGCGCGCGGCGCGTGCTCGTCACCGGCGCCTCGCGCGGCATCGGCCGGGCGATCGCCGTCGCCTTCGCCGCGCGCGGGGACCGGGTGGCCGTGCACTACGCCACCGCCCGCACCGACGCCGAGGAGACGCTGGCCCTGCTCGCCGGCGCCGGGCCCGCGTCGGCCGGGGGCGGGCACAGGCCGGCCGGCGATCCGGCCGCCGATTCCGGGCCCGGGCCCGCGCTTGTCGGCGGCTCGGGCGACGGGGCCCGGCATGCGCTCGTCGGCGGGGACGTCGGTGATCCGGACGCGGCCGCCGGGATCGTGGCGGCGGCCGTGGCGGCGCTCGGCGGCGTCGACGTGCTGGTCAACAACGCGGCCGTGGCGCCCGGCGACGACACGGTGCACCGCGTTGCCGAGGTGGGCTACGCGGAGTGGCAGCGCGTCTGGCGTCGCATGATCGACGTCGACCTGCTCGGTGCGGCCAACCTCACGTGGTGCGTCGCCCGTCACCTGATCGAGCGCGGCGCGCCCGGCAGCATCGTCAACGTCGGGTCGCGGGGCGCCTTCCGGGGCGAGCCCGACTTCCCGGCCTACGGTGCGGCCAAGGCCGGGCTGCACGCCTTCGGCCAGTCGATGGCCGTCGCGCTCGCGCCGCACCGGATCGCGGTCACCTCGGTGGCGCCGGGCTTCATCGGCACCGACCGGCAGAACGAGAAGCTGGCCGGCCCCGGCGGAGAGGCCGTGCTGGCGCAGAGCCCGTTCGGCCGGGTGGGCACGCCCGAGGAAGTCGCGGAGGCGGTGCTGTGGCTCAGCTCCCCCGAAGCAACCTGGTCGTCCGGCACGGTCCTCGACCTGAACGGCGCTTCTTACCTGCGCACCTGATCCGCCCGCGCCCCGGGGAACGCCCGCACACCTTCGCACCGGAAGACGCCTGCGCACGGGAGACGCTTGCGCGCGGGAACGCCGGCGCGCGGGAAATCGTAAGAACTGCGTGAGGCCGCCGATAGGAACGCCGGGGTGGCAGCCGGCCCCTCCGACCGGCGAAGGAGCGACCGTGACCCTGGCCATCGCAGTCGAGGAACGTGACCGCTTCGCGGAGCTGGCCCACGATCCGCACTTCCCGCGGGTCGTGGCGGCCAACCGTCTCTACCTGACCGCCGCCGTCGCCGACGCCCTGGCCACCGAGCGCCGCCACTGGGCCCTGAGCAGCCTGCCCGCGACCGGCGTCCTGTCCACGCTTTCCATCGGCGGGCAGGAGACCTTCGCGCTGTTCGCGTCGGGAGCCGACGGGCTCACGGCTCACGTGTACGTCTCCCGGAGTGTGCTCGAGGCTTCCCCCACCGGTTCCGGGCTGCCCGGGCTCGAGGTGCGCGAGTCGGCCCGGGCGGGCGGCGGGCCGGATCAGGTCACGGTCCACGGCCCCTGGGCGGCGCTGGCCCCGGTGCTGGCGAGCACGCCGCTGCGCACGGCCGCCCGCGACTTCGCCCAGCGGCTGCTGCCGTCACGCACCAAGGACGCGTACGCCCACGATCCTCGCCTGGCCGACCTGGTCCTAGGCCGCGCCTGACGCCCGCCACGCCATCCGTTGCCACGTCAGCGACAGCACGATGAGCAGCACCGTCACGAGGCACGACACCACGAGCAGCAGGACGCCCACGCCGCGCGGCACCCGGATCGCGAGGCTCACCACGGCGGAAGGCGCCCTAGCGAGGACGCAGCACCCGCTTGACCTTGTTCTTGACCCGCGTCGACAGCGCGGCCGGCTGCGGCTGGCTCAGCGCGTCGGCATGACCCAGCAGCCCGATGATCGTCTCGACGGCCGCGGCGAGGACCTCATCCTGGCTCAGCTCGTCGGGCGTCGGCAACGGCGTGACGGCGGCCGGGCGCAGCTCCTCCAGGTCGCCCGCGACCTGGCAGGCGTACTCCTCGAGCTCTTTGATCTGCTCCTCGGCCAGGTCGAGCACCCAGCCGGTGCGGTCGGCGCCGACGCCGAAGCGGGTCTGATCGGCCTGCTTGCGCAGGACGGCGTTGACCAGATGCTTCTGGACCACCTTCTGGTACGGCACCCGGTGCGGATACCGCTCGCCGAGCGCCTGGTTGACGCGGCGCAGCACCTCGACCTGCGCGGAGCCCAGCGACTCGTTGGGGGCGGGCGCCGGCAGCTCGCAGACGCCGTCGGCGATGCCGAACACCCCGGCGAAGCGGCGCCACAGCACCCAGGGCGCCGTGCCCGCGGGCGGCACGGTGACGAGGTGACGCCGCCCGGGCGGGACGAGGTCACCCCACTTGCGCAGCATCCGTACGGGCGTGTGCATCTCCCAGAACGTCTCGAACTCGCCCCGCTCGACCATCCCGACGAACGTCTCGAACTGCCACGACTGCCGCGACCGCACACTCTGCTGCCAGAACGACGGGAACGTGCGCCACAGATCGCGCCCCGCGACGACGACGTGCACCTCGGCCGCCGCGAAGCTCGCCACGGCCCGGGCGGCCTGCGCCGGCGTCGCCCCGCCCAGCGCCTCGTTGCTGATGATCACGTCGCCGGGCCACTGCCGCGCTTCGGCGGCGAGCCGGTCCCAGGTCCAGGTCGCGGCCGGGTCCCGCCAGCTCACCTCGCGCAGGTCGGTCATGGCCTGGTCCTGCGCGGCGGCACCGCCCGGCAGCAACACCCCCGTACGCAGCAGCGCCTCCCGGTTGCGCCAGAGCACGTTCTGCACGAAGGTGCTCCCCGTCTTGGGCGCCCCGACATGCACGAAAACGCGCCGCGCCAATGCGATCTCCCCGGGCCGACGAAAGTTGACCACCACGGTTGCATATCAACGAGTTGTCACAAAATGCTGAAGCCGGTGTTCACGCACTCTTCATCCGCCGTGGCGCGCGGAACGCGGAGGCCCGGCCGATGCCACGGGAACCGGCCGGGCCGACGAGGCGACGATCAGTAGTCGTAGATCGACCGGGTGATGTACGACTCGCAGAACGCGGCCCACCCGCCACCGGACCCGACGCAGAGCTTGGCCTGGTACCAGGGGTAGTAGATGCGGTAGTGGGTCGCGGTGTTCTCCGAGCCGTTGCTGTCGCAGTAGTCGATCGCCGCCGCCTCGGACGGCTGGATCCGGACGCAGACGTTGCGGCCGTCGTAGCGCGAGTCGTTGACGGCGATGTCCCACTGCTGGCCCGAGATCCACTGGACGTGCGCGGACCCGTACGTCGCCACGCCGTCCCTGATCGACTTGACCCCGTAGTCGGGCGTGGAGGGCGTCGCCGCCGCGGGCGAGGCCGGGACCAGCAGCAGGCCGGTCAGCACGGTGGCCAGGGCGACAACCGGCCGGACGAACTTGTTCATGAGTGTCCTTTCGACAGCGGGGTCAGGCGGAACAGGCGGGGGTGTGCCACTCGGCGTACTGCCGGTAGCCGGAGATGGTCGGGCCACCGCCGGGCAGCGTGATCGACGCCCGGGCGCCGGCCCGGAAGTAGACGCACGCGGAGTCGAGCCAGCCGTGGCCGCCCTGGTCATAGGTCAGCAACCGGCCGTAGGGGCACGGGTAGTAGGAGGACTCGCTGAGACTGCCGCAGCTGGTGTTGAAACCGTGCGTCTCCAGCGTCCAGGTCGACTGGGTCGGCCCGCGCCGGTACATGTCCGCACCGACGACGATGCCCTCGCACTGCCGGTTGTCGAACGGGGAGCTCGCCTTCTGGCAGTACGCCTCGGCCTTCGCCGAGAGGGCCCGCTTGCCGCTGGACAGGGTCACCCAGGTGATGTCGGCGCACAACGCGGCGCGGACGCCGCCGTAGACGGTCGACGGGTTTCCGCACACGTGTGCGACATCGGTGTCGGCGCGGGCCGGGGACGCGATCACGAACGACACCAGGACGGACATGAGTACGGCAGCGGCCGCGGCCAGCAGCCGGCGTGTGACTTGCACGGCGTCTCCTCCTCGGAGGTCGGTTACCTGCTCCGACCGTCGAGGAGGCAGCTGTCCCGGACAAGGCGCAACTGTCCCCCGGTGCAGCTCAGGGACAGTTGCGACGGCCCGACAGCTCCGCCAGCATCGGCCCCAGCCGCCGCGCCGCGTCCGGGTCGGAGCGCGTCAACTCGTCGGTGACCAGGGCGAGCGCGGCGTCGAGGGCGCGGCGCAGGCCGGCTTCCGACAACTCGCGGACCAGGGTGGCGGCGAGGGGTTCGTTCAGCTCCGGCGGGAGGAGGTGGGCCCCTTTCGCGTACGCGGAAGGCAGCCCGAGCCGCACGCAGGCGAGCGTGATCACGTGGTCCCGCATCGCGCTGATCCAGTGTTCGGCCTGCCACCACCGGCCGCGTTCGAGGCTGACCCAGGCGTGCAGGGCGTGATGCCAGAGCAGGCCGGTGAGGTGGGCGGGCTCGGGATCGGGCCACCGGTCGAGGGTCCGCGCCTGCCCGAAGATGGTCTGCCACCGGTGCCCGCGCGCCCCGAACTCCGCCTCGGGCGCGAAGGTCAGGTCGACCTCGAGCCAGCCCGGCAGCAGGAACACCCGGACGACGCTCGCGCCCACGGCGAGGTCCCAGTGGTGCCGGACGCCGAATTCGGTCTCGAGCCACTGTGTCCAGTTGTCGGTGACGGTTGCCACGTCGTCGCGTACCGACAGGACGAGATCGGTGTCCGACCAGCGGTCGCCGCCGCCGGTGGCCTGGGAACCGGTCCAGGCCGCGCCGGTGACGGCCGGATCCGCCCCGGCCCGGGCCAGCAAGGCGGCGCGCAGGCGGTCGCGGTCCGGCGGCGTGAACATGGACGCGTCCCCCTAGGGTCGGGCCGTGCGGATCAAGGAACGGGGCCTCGCGCTCCTCGCTGTCGTCGCCATTCTCGCCGTGGCGCTGGGCATCCGGGTGGCGTCGGACACCAGCGTGGTCGACAGCTCGGGGGCGCTGGCGCAATATTCCGGCACCGCACTGTACGCCGCGATGGTCTACGCCGGCGTCTATGTCCTCTTTCCCCGCCTGCGGCCCCCGGTGGCCGGCGCGGCGGCGCTCGCCTTGTGCTGGGCCGTCGAGTTGTTCCAGCTCACGGGCGTGCCGGCCGAGCTGTCGGCGCGCAGCACCCTGGCCCGGCTGGCGCTGGGCGTGGCCTTCGACGTGACCGATCTGCTCTGGTACGCGATCGGTGTCCTCCCCCTGGTGCTCGCACACCTGGCGATCCGGAGAGGTCTCCGCTAATGTAGGTGGAGACATCTCCACTTATGTCAGGGGGACCACCATGCGCTTCACCAAGCTCGGCACCACCGGCCTCGACGTGTCACCGATCGCGATCGGCGCGATGACCTACGGCGACCCGGGGCGCGGCCACCCGGTGTGGTCGCTGGACGAGGAGACCAGCCGCCCGCTGATCAGGCATGCCCTCGAGGCCGGGATCAACTTCTTCGACACCGCGAACCTCTACTCCTACGGCAGCAGCGAGGAGATCCTGGGCCGGGCGCTGCGCGACTTCGCCGACCGCGACAGCGTCGTCATCGCCACGAAGCTGCGCCACCCGATGCGGCCCGGCCCCAACGGCTCGGGCCTGTCCCGCAAGGCGATCATGACCGAGGTCGAGCACAGCCTGCGGCGGCTGGGCACCGACTACATCGACCTCTACCAGATCCACCGCAACGACCGCGCCACGCCGCTGGAGGAGACCCTGGAAACCCTCGACGCGCTGGTCCGGGCGGGCAAGGTCCG
This sequence comes from Symbioplanes lichenis, assembly GCF_030709675.1. GTDB lineage: Bacteria > Actinomycetota > Actinomycetes > Mycobacteriales > Micromonosporaceae > Actinoplanes > Actinoplanes lichenis. Next base: position 160,242 of record NZ_JAUZQD010000014.1, on the reverse strand, counting down.
CTATCTCGGCGCGTCCTCGATGCACGCCTGGGAGTTCGCCAAGGCCCTGCACCTGCAACGGCAGCACGGCTGGGCCCGCTTCGTGTCCATGCAGGACCACTACAACCTGCTCGCCCGCGAGGAGGAGCGCGAGATGATCCCGCTCTGCCTCGACGAGGGGGTCGGCACGATCGTCTGGAGTCCGCTCGCCCGCGGCCGGCTGGCCCGGGCCTGGGACGACGCGAAGGCGACCGCCCGCGCCGGCACCGACGGCGCCTACGCCGACCTGCTCTACACCCCGGCCGAGGAGCACGCGAACCGGGCGATCACCGAGGCCGTCGGGGCCGTCGCGGCCCGCCGCGGCGTCACCCGCGCGCAGGTGGCCCTGGCCTGGCTGCACAGCCGGCCGGTCGTCACCGCGCCCCTGGTCGGCGCCAACACGACCGCCCAGATCGACGACGCGGTGGCCTCCCTCGACATCACGCTCACCGACGACGAGCTCAAGGCCCTGGAAGAGCCCTACACGCCCCGGTACGACTTCCAGGGCATCTCCGACGAGGCCGAGCTCGCGAAGATCCGGGCCCGGATCCCGGGGTACGCCACCGCCGCGTGAACGGGGCAGCGTGAAACGGGCGCGTCGGGTAGACCTGTGCAGATGACCGCACCCACCGCGACGCTCGTCGCGCCCTTCAGTGAGCCCGGCGCCCCCGCACTCCCGTGGTCCGAGGCCGAGCGGGTGCTGACGGCGGCGGAGATGTTCTGGCTGTCGACGGTACGCCGGGACGGGCGCCCGCACGTGGCTCCGTTGCCGGCCATGTGGCTGCACGGTTGTGCGTACTTCTGCACCGGCGCCGAGGAGCAGAAGGCCGTGAACCTGGCCGCCGAGCCCCGGTGCGTGCTCACCACGGGGACGAACACCTACCGGGCCGGCGTGGACGTGGTGCTGGAGGGCCGGGCCGCGCCGGTGACGGAGATGGGCGTGCTGCGCGAGCTGACGGGCCTGTGGCGTACCAAATTGGACTGGGTCTTCGAGGCCCGGGACGGGAAGTTCGTCGACCCCGATCACGGCAACCAGGCGGTGGTCTACGCCCTGCGGCCGGTCAAGGTGCTGGCCTTCACCAAGGGGCCGTACTCGCAGACCCGTTACACCTTCTGAAGCGGCTTGGTGCACAGGACGTCGGGCATCGGCAGATAGCCCTGCGCCCGCCAGAAGCCGAGCCCGGCCTCGTTGTCGGGCATCACCAGCAGGTTGACGCGCGGGCAGCCGATCGCCCGGAAGCGGCTCTCCAGCTCGGCCACCAGCGCTCCGGCGATGCCCCGGCGGCGGTGGCCGGGGTGCACGGCGAGGCGCAGGATCCAGCCGCGCCGGCCGTCCCAGGTGCCCATGACCACGCCCACGACGTCACCGTCCCGCTCGGCCACGACATAGAGCTGCGGATCCCGTGTCAGCTCCGAGCGGGGCACGACCTCGCGCCCGGCCGCCTGCCACACCGCCACCACGGCGTCGTAGTCGGACGGGGTGAACTGCCGCACGTCGATCATGGATCAATAGTTGCGGATGCCGATGCGATCGCGCCAGCAGGCGTCGGTGAGCTTCGCCCGGTAGGTGCCGTAGAGCCCGGTCACCACCTGCCGGGTGTCGCCCGACCCGGAGGCCACGACCCGCCCGGAGGCCACGTCCCACAGGCGCCACGGGCTGTCGTCGCAGACCCGGGTCCAGACCGTGATCCGATGGTCGCGGTTCACCGTGATCGGGCCGGTGGTGCAGGTGCGGGTGAAGGGCCGATACAGATAGGGCGCCCGGCACATCGACTCGTCGTTGCGCCGCCCGCCCCCCGCCGTCGCCGGAGCCGCCCCGCCGAGGACGACCGCGACGGCCGTCACCGCCGCCACCAATGCACTCTGCACTCTCATACGGCCCGAGCGTAAGCGACTGTCCCGCCCGCTCACGCCTGCGCGCGAACGACGTCCCCGCGCCGGGTGAACCTGCCCGCCCGCCCGTATCCGGGATCAGCGCCCGGGGCCGGGCAGAGCTCCGGTGCGGGTGACCTCGTCGGCGACCAGCAGCAGCTTGCGGTTGAGGTGCTGGCTGGTCGAGCGGAGCAGGGCGAAGGCGTCGTCGGCGGTGAGGCGGTGGACGCTCATGAGGATGCCGACGGCGGCGCCGATCTGGCGGCTGCCGGCCAGGGCCTGGTCGAGCTGGGCGACGCGGTCGGAGCTGCCGGCGTGCAGGAGCAGGACCCGGGCGTGGGCGGCGAAGAGGGCCGCGGTGGCGACGGCGTGCAGGTCGTAGGCGTACGGGCGGCCGCTGTAGAGGTTGAGGGCGAAGCGTTCGGGCTCGCTCTGCAGCCGGAGCGAGAGCAGGCCGCGGATCGGGGTGCGGCGGCGCACGGCGACCCGGAACTGCGCCCAGCGGCCCTCGTCGGCCAGGTCGGCGACGTGCACGGAGTCGTCGCCGCCGGCCGCCGACAGGCACGGGCCGGCGCCGAGGGCGTACTGGATGGTGTCGGCGGTCAGCGCCACCTCGTCGGAGACGGCGATGCTGCGCGGGCGGCCGTGCTCGGGCCAGGCCGTGACGGCGGCCCAGTCACAGCCGGGCACCGCGGTGACGGCCAGGCCGACGAGGCGCCGCATCGCGGTGACGCGGGTGTCACCGGTCCGCAGAAGTTCGTTGAGGCGGAGGAACGCACGAGCCAGCTCCTCATGGCCGGCGGGTTCGCACATCGGATGGTCCCTTCGGCTTCCGGACCGTTCCAGTCCACCACACGCCCCCGGCGGCGGCCAGAACCCGTCCGGGGTGTTCCGCCCTGGCAAGATCGCTACCCGCGAGTAACATAGGGGCATGGCGCAGAGCGACGGACGGCGGTTGCAAGAGGTGCTCGACGGGCGCTGGGCGCACGTGCGGCAGGCGGCGCGCGAGCAGCTCGGCGGCTCACACTTCGTGACCGTGCAGGGCGAGAGCATCGAGCAGGCCCGCGAGCGGATCACCCGGTTGCTGCGGGAGCTGCCGATCGATCCCGGCGTCGCCGCCGGCTTCCCCCGCGAGTACGGAGGGAGCGCCGACCCGGGCGCGTCGGTCGTCTCGGCCGAGATGCTGGCCCACATCGACCTCTCGCTGATGGTGAAGGCGGGCGTGCAGTGGGGCTTGTTCGGCGGAGCCGTGACGGCGCTGGGCACCGAGCGGCACCACGACGCGTACCTGCGCCGGATCGTCGACGCCGAGCTGCTCGGCTGTTTCGCGATGACCGAGACCGGCCACGGCTCGGACGTGCAGCAGCTGCGCACCACGTGCGTCTACGACCCCGGGACCGAGACGTTCGACCTGCACACGCCGCACGAGGCCGCGCGCAAGGACTACATCGGCAACGCGGCGCGCGACGGGCGCATGGCCGTCGTCTTCGCCCAGCTCATCACGCAGGGCAAGCGGTACGGTGTCCACGCCTGGCTGGTCCCGATCCGCGACGAGGACGGGCGGCCGCTGCCGGGCGTCACGATCGGCGACGACGGGCACAAGGCGGGGCTGCTCGGGGTCGACAACGGCCGGCTGTCGTTCGACCATGTGCGGGTGCCGCGCGAGATGCTGCTCGACCGGTACGGACAGGTGGCGCCGGACGGCACGTACACCAGCTCGATCGCCAACGACACCCGGCGCTTCTTCACGATGCTCGGCACCCTGGTCCGCGGTCGCGTCGTGGTCGGCGGATCGGCGTCCAGCGCGGCCAAGAGCGCTCTGACGATCGCGGTCCGCTACGGCGAGGCGCGCCGCCAGTTCACCGCGCCGGGGCAGGAGCGCGAGGTGGTCCTCAACGACTATCTGGCCCACCAGCGGGCGCTGCTCGTGCCGCTGGCGACCACGTACGCGCTGCACTTCGCCCAGGAAGAGCTGGTCACGGCGCTGCACGAGGTGCAGACGTCTTCTCCCGCGTCCTCAGCTTCGTCGGCTTCGTCCGCTTCCTCCGCGCCCGAGGAGCAGCGCCAGCGCGAGCTCGAGAGCCGGGCGGCCGGGCTCAAGGCGGCGCAGACGTGGCACGCGACCCGGACGATCCAGGCGTGTCGCGAGGCGTGCGGCGGAGCGGGCTATCTCGCCGAGAACAGGCTGCCCGGGCTGAAGGCCGACACCGACGTCTTCACGACCTTCGAGGGCGACAACACCGTCCTGCTGCAGCTGGTGGCCAAGGGCCTGCTCACCGGTTACCGCGACACGTTCGGCTCGCTCGACGGCTGGGGCCGCGCCACCTTCGTCGCCGAGCAGGTCCGGTCGATGGTCCTGGAGCGCACGGCCGCCCGCGCCCTCATCCAGCGCCTGGTCAGCGCCGTCCCCGGCCGCGACGAGGAGGTCGCCCTGACCGACCGGGGCTGGCACGTCCGCATGTTCGAGGACCGGGAGAAGCACCTGCTCGAGGGGGCCATCCGCCGCCTGCGCCAGGGCTCCGGCTTCGCGGCCTTCAACGACGTGCAGGACCACGTCCTCAAGGCCGCCGCGGCCCACATCGACCGCGTCGTGCTCGAAGCCTTCGTCGCCGCCGTCGACCGGGCGCCCGACGTAGCGCTGCTGAGCAAGGTCTGCGATCTCTACGCCCTGTCCACGATCGAGGCGGACAAGGGCTGGTACCTCGAGCACCAGTTCCTGACCCCGGCCCGCTCCAAGGCCGTCACCGCCAAGGTCAACGACCTCCTCAAGCAGCTCCGGCCGCACCTGCGCACCCTGGTCGACGCCTTCGCCATCCCCGACGCGTGGCTCGACGCCGCCATCCTGCGCGAGGAGCCCGCCCGCCAGGAGACGATGGCCGCCCACGACCAGCCGCTCGGCGCGACAGCGACGAAGCTGGAGGTCGCCCCGGCCTGAGGGTGCGGTCGGGGTCGTCGCGGACACGACGGCCGGCGCCCTGGGCCTGCGACCGCAGAAGGTGCTGCAGTTCGACCCGGGCGCCGCCGACCCGCTGGTCCGCGAGTTCTACGAGCACACCAGCCGTTTCAAGCTAGACATCAGGCCCGCGTGGCGGCTCTGGGTGCGCCCCGGCTACCTGCTCTACCGCACCCTCGTGGCCCGCCCGCTCGGCCAGGCCAACGTGCCGATGAACCAGCGCGAGGCGCTCCGCGGCGTCCGCAGCCGCATCGACACCATCACACCGGACGGTCAGGAACTGGCCGCCGTGCCCGGCTTCACCGAGCGCCTCGACGTCCACACCGAGGACGGCCGCCTGCTCGCCGAACACGCCTTCTCCCTCTACGGCATCCCGTTCCTCACGTTGCACTACACGATCACGCGCGCGGGAAGCTGAGCGGCGGGTCCGGGGTCAGCGGGAGGGCAGGGTCATGATCTCGGCGCCGTCGGGGGTGATGGCGATGGTGTGCTCGGTGTGGGCGGTGCGGCCGCCGGTGGCGCTTTTCAGGGTCCAGCCGTCGGCGTCGGTGATGAGCTGGTCGGTGTCGGCCATGATCCAGGGTTCGAGGGCCAGGAGCAGGCCCGCGCGCAGCTTGTAGCCGCGGCCCGGGCGGCCCGTGTTGGCGATGTGCGGGTCCTGGTGCATGGTCGAGCCGACCCCGTGCCCGCCGAACTCGGTGTTCACCGTGTAGCCGGCGCCGGCCAAAACCGTGCCGATCGCGTGGGAGATGTCGCCGGTGCGGACGCCGGGGCCGGCGGTGGCGATGCCGGTTTCGAGGGCGCGCTCGGTGGCGGTGATCAGGGCCGTGTCCTCGGGGCGGGCGGCGCCGCCGACGACGAAGCTGATGGCCGAGTCGGCGACGACCCCGCCCAGGGAGACGGCCAGGTCGAGGGAGAGCAGGTCGCCGTCGGCCAGGGTGTAGTCGTGGGGCAGGCCGTGCAGCACGGCGTCGTTGACGGAGGTGCAGATGTAGTGGCCGAAGGGGCCGCGGCCGAAGGAGGGGGCGTAGTCGACGTAGCAGGACTCGGCGCCCGCGTCGACGATCATCGTCTGGGCCCACCGGTCGATCTCCAGCAGGTTCACCCCGGCGGCGCTGCGGCCCTTCAGCTCTTGCAGGATGTCGGCGACCAGGGCGCCGGTGCGGCGTGCCCGCGGCAGGTCGGTGGGGTCCAGGATCTCGATCACGGCGGCGCCTTCTCTCGCGTACCAATAACTATCCCGGGAATACTATCCCGGTATTAGAATCGGCCGCATGGTCAGGTTGCCGCTCACGGAAGAAGAGGTCGAGCGCGGGCAGCGGCTCGGTGCCCTGCTGCGGCGGGCCCGGGGTGAGCGCTCGATGCTGCTCACCGCGCTGGAGGCGGGCGTCTCGCCGGAGACCCTGCGCAAGATCGAGTCCGGCCGTGTGGCGACCCCCGCCTTCCCCACCATCGCCGCGATCGCCGCCGCGCTCGGCCTGTCCCTCGACGAGATCTGGTCCGAGATCAGCAAGACCCCGCACATCAGCCGGCTCGCTTCCTAGGCGCTGCTGGCCAGGCGCCGATAGTCGTCCGCCCGGGTGAGGGCCAGCGCCACCAGCGCCGCCGCGGCCAGCGCCCACACCGGCGCGGCGCCGGGGTGCAGCGCCACCGACAGCTGGTTGGTGGAGAGGCTGGGCAGGATGACGGCGAGCGCCCAGGCACTTCCCACGGCGATCGCCGCCCGCCGGACGCCGATCCGGCCGCCCAGGGCGACGGCGGCCGCCACGCAGGCCAGGCTCGGCAGCAGCGCCAGGGCCAGGGAGGCGCCCACGCCGGCGACGAGACCGACGACGGCCAGGGCGGGCACGACGACGGCCAGGACGGCGGCGGCCCGGCGCAGCAGCATGGCCAGGCCGGCGCCGGGCGTGGCGGCGATCAGCTCCCAGGCCGGGTCGGTGCGCCGCGACCAGGCGACGGCGACGCCGGGCAGCGGGGCGATCGGCGCCAGCAGCAGCACCAGCGACGGCAGGACCGGGGTGGCGCGCTCGAGGGCGGCCGCGCAGATCAGCACGGCCACGGTCATGACGACCCACGGCAGCATGGTGCCGGCCAGCCAGCGGCGGCGGGCGGCACCCCAGCGGCGGGCCGGGCGGGCCGGGGCGGGCTCGGTCTCCAGGGCCCGGTCCAGCTCGGCGCCGACCCGGTCGAGCAGGCTCAGCGTGTCGGCGGGCAGGCCGGCGACCAGGCGGGCCCGGCAGTCGGGGCAGGTCTCGAGGTGGGCCTCGATCGTCCACACGGCGGCGTCGTCGAGACCGGGCGCGCCCTCGGCGTAGCGGGCCAGGGCGGTCTGGTGGGGGTGGGTCATGACAGCGCCTCCCGCAGCGCGATCCGGGCCCGCCGCGCGCGGGTCTTCACGGTGCCTTCCGGCACGCCGAGCAGGACCGACGTCTCCCGGACGCTCAGCCCGTCGAGGACCATCGCCCGCAGCACCAGGCGCAGGTCGGCCGGCAGCCGGAGCAGGGCCAGCTCGAGGTCCTGCCCGACCCGCCCGGCGAGCGCCTCCTCCTCGGCGGCGGGGGCGGCCGGGTCGGCCAGGGCGACCGGGGGTGGCTGGTTGTGCCGGGCCCGCCGCCGGAACGCGTCGACCAGGCGGTTGGCGGCGATCGTCCAGACCCAGCCCACCGCGCTGCCCGAGGCGGCCGAGCCGGCGAACCCGCCCGCCGCCCGCCACACCGCCAGATAGGTCTCCTGCAGCACGTCGGCGATCACGTCCTCGTCGGCGCAGCGCCGCCGCAGCCGCACGGTCAGCCACGGCGACGTGCGCCGGTAGAACTCGTCGAATGCCTGCCGGTCCCCGCGGGCGACCCGGCGCACGAGCTCCTCCTCGTCTCTCACATAGGGCAAGACGACGAGCACCTCCCCGCGGTTCTCGAAATTCGGTGGCGCCGGAAGAAAAGCGGAGGACAAGATGAAGCCATGCGCAGCAACCCGATGACGACGACGCCGGCCACCCCGGCGTCGCCATCGCGTTAACCAGCGCACCGACCCGGGCACGACGCCCGGGCAGCTCCTGGGCGCGTGCCCCCGCACCCCCGGGAGACATCATGATCGACCACCGCAAGCTCGGCCGCGAGCTGGACATCTTCGACTCCGACCCACTCATCGGCGCGGGCCTGCCCTTCTGGCTCCCGGCCGGGGCCGCCGCGCGCCACGAGGTCGAGTCCTATCTGCACGAGCTCGAGCGCCGCGCCGGCTACCAGCACGTCTTCTCCCCCGTGCTCGGTCGCCGCCGCATGTACGAATTGTCCGGTCACTGGGCGAACTTCGCCGACGACATGTTCCCCCCGATCCCGGACGGTGACGAGGAACTCGTGCTGCGGCCCAGCCTGTGCCCGCATCACGCGCTGATGTTCAAGGCGCGCGGCCGGTCGTACCGGGAGCTGCCCCTGCGGATCGCCGAGCTGGGCACCATGTACCGCGCCGAGCGCTCCGGCGTGCTCGGCGGCCTGAGCCGGGTGCGGGCGATCCAGCTCAACGACGCGCACATCTTCTGCGCCCTGGACCAGGTCGAGGCGGAGATCGCCGGCAGCCTGCGCCTGATGCGCCAGGCCCACGCGGCACTCGGACTGCCGAAGGCCCGGTATCAGCTGTCCCTGCGCGGCGACGGCAGCAAGTACGCGGGCTCGGACGAGGCGTGGGAAGCGGCCGGCCAGATGTTGAAGAGCGCGCTGGGCGACGAGGACTATGACGAGCAGCGCGGGGAGGCGGCGTTCTACGGGCCGAAGATCGACGTGCAGATGAGCGACGCCCAGGGCCGCGAGTTCACCATCGCCACCGTGCAGGTCGACTTCTACCAGCCGGAGCGGTTCGGGCTCAGCTACATCGGCGCCGACGGGCGGAAACAGCAGCCGGTCATGGTGCACCGCAGCCTGGCCGGGTCGATGGAACGGCTGTTCGCGCTGCTCCTGGAGGTGCATGGCGGGGCTTTCCCCCTCTGGTACGCCCCCGAGCAGCTCCGCGTCGTCCCGGTGGGCGTGGCCCAGGGGCCCGCGGCCGAGGCGGTGGTCCGGGCGGCGGTCGAGGGCGGGCTGCGCGCGGGGCTCGACGCGGACGGCTCGGTGGGCGCGCGCGTGCGGGCGGCGGTCGCGCACAGGATTCCGTACGCGGGAATCGTCGGTGAGCGTGAGGCGGCGGCCGGCCTGGTGGCGCTGCGGGGCCGGGACGGACGTCAGCTCGCCCCGATGCCCGTGGCCGACGCGGTGACCCTGCTCCGCCGCGAGGTCGAGGCCGGAAAGCAGGCTCAGCCCGCGGCGGAAAAGCAGAGCCAGCTCGCGGCCGGAAAGGAGGGTCAACCCGCGGCGGGGTGAAGCAGCACAGGGGTTCAGAATGCACGTGGCGGCGGGGCCAGCGTCCGCAGCGCCTCGATGACGCTGGCGATGTGGTCGCGCATCGCCGCCTCCGCCGCCGGGGCGTCCCGGTCGCGGACGGCGGCGATGACGCGCTCGTGCTGGGGCAGTGAGGTCTGCGGGCGCCCGGGCAGCATCGACAGCATGAACTGGTGCCGCACGAGCTGACCGCGCAGCGTCTCGATGATGCCGTCGGCGGTGCCGTGCCCGGCGATCTGCCGGATCAGCGCGTGCAGCCGCTGGTTGAGATCGCTGTAGTGGCGGAACTCCTCGGCGGCGACGGCCGCGCGCATCTGGCGGCCGATCTCGGCCAGGGCGGCGGCCTGCTCGTCGGTGACGCGTTCGGCGGCGCGCGCGGCGACCAGGCCCTCCAGGACCATGCGGACCTCGGTGATCTCGACCGCCTCGGCCAGCGAGACCTTGCGGACCATGGCGCCGCGGTTGCGCTGCATCTCGATCAGGCCCTCGCTGGCCAGCTCCTGCAGCGCGGCCCGCACGGTGAAGCGGCTCGCCCGGAAGCGCTCGGTCAGCTGCAGCTCGACCAGGCGCTCGCCGGGCAGGTACTCCCCGCCCAGGATGGCGGTGCGCAGCGCGTCGCGGGTCTCCGCGGCGGTGGCGGCCGGGCTCCGGCGGCCGGGCGGGGCGGTGGCTTCGTCCTGCTCAGCGGGCATGGCCGCCAGGATATCCCGGACCGGTGACGAGCTTGTCGCCCACCGCACGCGGCCACGTCTGGTAGCCGTGCGAGTAGAGCCCCTCACCCACCCAGTGATAGTCGCCCCGGGCGGCGGCCGGGGACATCGCCCGGACCCCGTTGATCGACCCGGGCGTACGGCCGGTCTCGACCCAGGCCATCACCGGGGTGAGCACGTCGAAGGGCTGCCCGCCGCCGCAGTGGGCCACGCCCGGGAACATGTAGAGCCGGGCGTACCGCGCGGGGTCGCGCAGCTCCGAGAAGTAGGCCAGGGTCGAGCGCGGCGCGATGTGCTGGTCGTTCCAGCCGTGCCAGAGCAGCAGCTTGCCCCCGGACCGCCGGAAGGCGCTCAGATCGGGGTCCATGGCCGCCATGTACGCACTCGACGGCAGCACAGTCCGCCAGAACGACGCCACCGTGAACTCGAGATCGCTCAGCTGGTAGTCCGGCCGCGCGTGGTTCGGGTCGGCCAGGTAGCGCAGATAGGAGAGGGCGAAACTCTCACTGGCCACGGGCGCGGTCGGGGTGGCCGGCACGAAGAGGGTCCACTCCAGCTCGGAGCCCCACTCGTGGCCGACGGGCACCTCGAGCCGGCGGCCGCGGGCGTCGGTAGCGCCGTCGTGCAGCTTGCGGACCACAGTGGCCTCGGCGGCGGTGAGACAGGTGGCCGGGTTCGCGCAGACCAGGCTGAACGGGTCGAAGTGGCACTGTCGCGGGTCGTCGAGCACGGGCCCGCAGGCCGCCAGCACGGCGTTGTGGATCAGGGGCAGCTTGGCGGCGAGCAGGATCGCCCGGCCGGACGAGTCGCGGTTGGCCAGGACGTTCCACGCGTGGTGGAAGGTGTTCTGTACGGCCATGTTGGTGGCGGGCGCCCCGGCGGCGATGCCGTCGAAGTCGTCCGGGAAGCGCTGGGCCTCCATGAGCGCCTCGCGCCCGCCGTCGGAGCAGCCGGTGAAGTATGAGTACCGCGGCGCCCGCCCGTAGAACGCCGTGATGATCCGCTTGGCCGTCACCGCCGTCTCGTGCACCCCGCGGTAGGCGAAGTCGATCTGCGCCTGCGGGTTGCCGGCCGCCCACGAGCCGTCGTTCTGCCCCTGGTGGCCCATGTCGGTGGTGGCGCTGGCGACCGAGCCGTCCTCCACCACGGGGCACCCGGCGGCCTGCCCGTAGTTGATGGTCGCGGTGCCGCAGAGCCCGCCGCAGCCGGTCTGCACGTAGCGCTGGGTCCAGCCGCCGAGGGGCAGCCGGACGACGATCGTGTCGGCCGGGGCGATCGTGCCGCGCACTTCGCAGGTGGCCCCGGCGACGGTCGCGGAGGTGAGCGTGACGCCGGGCAGCCGCAGCCCGGTGACCTCGGCGCAGACCATGACCGGCGGCAGCGGCTTCAGATCGGCGAGGCCGCCGGGTGAGGCGAATCCGCACGTGCCGAGGAGGAGGACGAGGACAAGGAGACGTTTCATCGTGAGCCCTCCGGGAGGCGGGGGTAAACGCGGCGGGCGTTGAGCTCGTAGACCCGGGCCAGGTCGGCGGCCGGCAGGCCCAGCGCGTCCACGTACCGGCGGGTGTCGTCGAAGTGATGGCCGGTCTGCGGGTCGATGCCGCGCACGGCGCCGATGGCCTCCGAGCCGAAGAGGATGTTGCCGGTGTCGATCACGCCGAACAGCAGGTCGATGCCCGGCTGGTGGTAGACGCACGTGTCGAAGAAGACGTTGTCCGCCAGCGACGTCAGCGGCGGCCGCCCGAGCATGTCGGCCAGACCCCGGAAACGACCCCAGTGGTACGGGACCGCGCCGCCCCCGTGCGGGATGACGAACCGCAACCCCGGGAACGTCGTGAACAAATCGGACTGGACGAACTGCATGAACGCCGTGGTGTCCGCGTTGAGATAGTGCGAGCCGGTCGCGTGGAAGCTGGCGTTGGTCACGGCGGAGACGTGGACCATGGCCGGGACGTCGAGTTCGCTCAGGGTCTCGTACAGGGGGAACCAGGTCTTGTCGGTCAGCGGCGGGGCCGTCCAGTGCCCGCCGCTCGGGTCGGGGTTGAGGTTGACGCCCACGAAGCCCAGCTCGGTCACGCACCGGCGCAGCTCGCCGATCGACCGCTCGATCGGGACGCCGACGGCCTGCGGCAGCTGCCCGACCCCGGCGAAGCGCCCGGGGAAGAGGGCCACCACGCGGGCGATGAGCTCGTTGCACGCGCGGGTCCAGGCCAGGCTGACGCTCTCGTCGCCGGCATGGTGACCCATGGCCGACGCGCGGGGCGAGAAGATCGTGAGGTCGATGCCGCGCTCGTCCATCAGCCGCAGCTGGCCGGTCTCGATCGACTCGCGGATCTCGTCGTCGGACAGGTGCGGGTAGCGCGGCGGGGCCTGCCCGCTCTCGTACGCCGCCAGCTGCGCCTCCCGCCAACCGGTGTGCGCCGCCGGGGCGGTCGTGTAGTGCCCGTGACAGTCGATGATCATGTGAGCCCCCGGTCGCGCAGGTCGATCAGCAGGTCCCGGGCGGCCGCGGCGATCCGGGGCGGCACCCCCAGGTCGTCCAGTTGCGCCGCGGCGGCGGTCATCTCGTCGGCGCGGCGCCGGGCGTGCCGGTGGGTGCCGTCGACGAGCCGGTCGATCGTGCGCTCGTCGAAGCCGGTCAGCTCGGCGCTGATGTTGGCGCGCAGCCACGGCTCGCAGCCGGCCTTCCCGGCGGCGGCCAGGGCCTCGACCACGGCCGCGGCGAGTCCCTTGTAGAAGACGCTGCGCAGCAGTTTGCGGGAGCTCGCCTCGCCGGCCGGGCCCTCCTGCACCGTCACGTCGGCGCCGAGCGAAGTCACAATGTCGGAAAAGCGAGTGGCATCCTCTCCGGACGCCAGCATCGGTGTCCGCAACCCCCGCCCGGGCACGGGAGACATCAGCGCGACATCGACGACCGAAATATCCGGACCAGCACAGGACACAAGCGTCGCTTTCACCGAGGGCGCCGCGGTGTTGAGGTCGGCCCAGATCGTCCCGGGCCGCAGCGCGGGCAACGACATCTCCAGGGCCGGCAGCGCGTCGTGCGAGCTGTTGACGCTCAGGACGAGATCGGCGTCGCGAACGGCGTCGGCATCCGATTGCCGCTCCTCGACGACACCGAGCGTGCGGACCGGGTCGAAGCCGCTCACGGCGGCCCCGGCGGCCACCAGATCGGCGGCGATCAGAGAGCCGGCCTCCCCGAGACCCAGCACGGCGATCCTCATGACGGGACCACCGGCGTCCCGTGCGTGTGGAACGTCTCGATCGTCTTCAGGCCCCACGCCTGCCCCTTGGCGCGCTCCGCGCGGGTCCAGCTGATCGTGCGCCAGTCCGGCGCGAGGATCAGGCGGGCTCCGGCGTTGCAGAGCTCGATCCGGTTGCCGCCGGGCTCCCACACGTACAGGAAGAAGGTCTGCTGAATGGCGTGTTTGTGCGGCCCGGTCTCGATGTGCACGCCGGCGTCGAGGCAGACGTCGGCGGCGCGCAGGATCTCCTCGCGGGTGTCGGTGGCGAAGGCCACGTGGTGCAGGCGCCCGCGGCTGCCGGTCCAGTCCTCGGTGTAGACGAGGTCGTACGTCTTGTTGCCCAGCGAGTACCAGACGGCCTGCGGGCTGCCGTCGTCCTTGACGATCCGCTCGGTGCAGCGCGCCCCGAGCACGTCGGTGAGGAACGTCGCGGTGGCCGGCACGTCGGCGGTCAGATAGTTGACGTGGTCGAGCCGGCGCACGTTGGCGCCGCGCGCCGGATAGGCCGCCGCCTGATTCTTGAGCGCGGGCCGGTCGGCGTCGCCGGCCGTGTACCAGTCGACGTCCCAGTAGATGCCCAGCTCGTGGCCGTCGGGGTCGGTGGCGAGCACGACCTCGCCGAGCGCCGGGACGTCGGTGACCACGCCGGACTTGCCGACGGCGGCGGCGAGCCGGTCGCGCGCCTGCGGACTCGCGGCTCGCAGATAGGTTCGCCCGATGCCCGCCGCCGCCGACCGCACGAGCCGCACGGTCCAGGCCGCGTAGTCGTCCCACGTGTGCAGATAGACCGACCCGGCGTCACGGTGGACCTCGCGCAGCCCGAGGATTCGCACGAAGAAGTCGGCCGACTCGTCGAGCACGGGCGTGCGCAGCTCGATCGGCCCCACGTGCGCGAGGTCGCGGCGGCGGTCGGGGTCGTGGGTCAGCATGGCGCGGGTCCTTTCGTGGCCGGGCGGGGCCACACGAGCCCGTCGGCCAGTTTGCGGGCGGTGCGAACGACGGAGCTGCTTCTCATCCTCGTTTCGTCGAGTTCCACCGACACCGTCGCGGTCCCGCCGGGATGTTCGACGCCGGCTCCTTCGCCGGCCGGGAAGACCGTTCCCGGGGTACGCACCCCCGCCGCGACCGACACCGCCCCGAGCACCCCGATCGCCGCGTGCACCCGGTGCGGGATGAACGTGCGGGTGCTCACCAGCCCGCCGTGCCGGGGCGCGCTCAGCAGCGAGACCTTCGGCACGGTCGACTCCCGGACGTCGCCGAGGCCCATGGCCGGGCCGGCCTCCAGGCGGATCTTCTCCACGATCGCCCGCAGCTCGTCGTCGGCCTCCAACTGCTCGGGGCTTTCCGTGCCCGCCACACCGACGTCCTCCGCGCGGACCAGCACCACGGGCATCCCGGCGTCCACACAGGTCACCTCGACGCCGGCGAAGCGGTCGACGCGGCGACCCGTGGGGAAGATCTCCCTGTCCCCGCCGGGAAACGTCAGCTCGATGCCGTCCTCGTAGCTCACCTCGCCGCCGGGGGTCGGGACCTTCGCCACGGCCCAGGACTCGTGCGGGTTGACGAGCCGGATGCGGACCTCGGTGCGGGCGCCGGCGACCGGGACCAGGCCGCGCTCGATCGCGAAGGGGCCGACCCCGGCGAGCAGATTGCCGCAGGTCTGCGCGGCGCTGACCACAGGCCGGTCCGGCACGACCTGGAGGAAGAGGTAGTCGACGCCGTGGTCGCCCGGCGCCACGACAGCGACCTTGCTGGTCAGCGGATGGCCGCCGCCGATGCCGTCGACCTGGTGCTCACCGGGCGACCCCATGATCCGCACCAGCACGTCGTCCCGGTCGCCGGGCAGGTCCTGCGCCAGGAAGAAGGCGCCCTTCGAGGTGCCACCGCGCATCTGCATGCACCGGATGCCGGCCGTCACGGCAGCCGGTCCACATACTCGACGCCCAGGTCCTTCAGCAGCGGGCGCAGCCCGTACATGTCGACGCCGAGCGTGCCGGCCGCCAGCTGCTTGCGCTTGTCGTCCTCGGTGGCCAGTCGCTTCGCCGCGGCCTCGGCCACTTGCGGGGCGACAGGGACCGGGATCACGCAGACGCCGTCGTCGTCGGCGACCATGACGTCCCCGGGCCCCACAAGCTGACCGGCGGCGACGACCGGCACGTTGACCGAGCCGGGGCTGGCCTTGACCGTGCCCTGGGCGTGCACGGCTCGCGACCAGACCGGGAAGCTCATCGCGCGCAGGGCGGCGAGGTCGCGTACCCCCGCATCGATCACCAGCGCGACCACCCCGTGGGCGCGCAGCGAGGTCGCCAGCAGCTCGCCGAACATGCCGTCGGTCGACGGCGACGTGGTGGTCACGACCAGCACGTCGCCGGGGCGGCAGACCTCGACGGCCGCGTGGATCATCAGATTGTCGCCGGGGTGGCACGACACGGTGATCGCCGAGCCGGCGACGGCCGCGCCGGACTGCCGCGCCGCGACCGGCGGGCCGAGCAGCCCGGTCCGGCCCGCGGCCTCGTGCACGGTGGCCACGCCCGCCTCTCCCAGCGCGGCGACGACCGCGGGGTCGGCCCGGTCCACGTGACGCACGACGTAATGCGATGCCATGTCAGCAATGTGTACCGGCCATAAAGATCGTAATCAAGATTGCCTTCAATATTGTTGACAATCTGTGTAACGTCCCTCGCGTCGACCTCAGGAGGAGCCATGGCCCGTCGCCTCGTCGCCTTGTTCGCCACCCTGACCCTGGCCGTCGGCGCCTGCGGGGACTCCGGGACCACCGCGTCCGGCCAGACCAAGCTCACGATCGGCGTCATCCCGATCGTCGACGTCGCCCCGATCTACCTCGGTGTCCAGAAGGGCTTCTTCACCGAGCAGAAGCTCGAGGTCAAGCTCGAGACCGCCCAGGGCGGCGCCGCGATCGTCCCCGGCGTGGTCGCCGGGCAGTACCAGTTCGGCTTCAGCAACACCGTCTCGCTGCTGCTGGCCAACGCGCAAGGGCTGCCGCTCAAGGCGGTCGCCAACGGCGTGGCCTCCACGGGCGCGGAGGGCAAGGACTTCGGCGCGGTCATCGTCAAGAAGGACAGCCCGATCACGTCCGCGAAGGACCTCGCCGGCAAACGCGTGGCGGTCAACACCCTGCGCAACATCAACACGACCACGGTCAGCAGCGTCGTGCGCAAGGCGGGCGGCGACCCCAGCACGATCACGTACGTCGAACTGCCGTTCCCCGACATCGTCAGCGCGGTCGCCAAGGGGGACGTCGACGCCGGCCAGGTCGTCGAGCCGTTCCTGACCATCGCCGCCGGGCAGGGCGACAAGCAGATCACGTCCAACTACGCGGGTACGGCGCCGGGGCTGACCGTCGGCATGTACTTCACGTCCACGAAGTTCGCCCAGGAGAACGCCGCGGCGGTGGCCGGCTTCACGACGGCCATGAACAAGTCGCTGGAGTACGCGAGCGCGCACCCCGACGAGGCCCGGGCGGTGCTGACGACGTACACGAAGATCGATCCCGCCGTGCAGCAGAAGATGGTCCTGCCGAAGTGGCCGTCCGCGGTCGACAAGGCATCGGTGCAGGTCCTCGCCGACCTCGCGACCCAGGACGGCGTCCTCACCAAGCAGCCGGACCTGACCGCCCTGCTGCCGTGAGGCGCCCGCTGCTCGGCGTCGCCGGCCTGCTGATCCTCGTCGCCGTCGTGGAGCTGCTGCCCCGGCTCGGGCTGGTGGACACCCGGTTCCTGCCGCCCTTCAGCAGCATGGTGTCCGCGCTCGGCGACGAGGCCGGCACGGGCGGCTTCTGGACCGCCCTGGCCCAGACCCTGCGCGGCTGGGCGATCGGGCTGGCCGTCGCGGTGCTCGCGGGTGTCGCCGCCGGGATCGTCATCGGCGGCGTCCCCTTCCTGCGCGCGGTCACCGCCACGACGATCGAGTTCCTGCGCCCGATCCCGTCGGTCGCGCTGATCCCGCTGGTGGTGCTGCTCTACGGCAGCCGCCCGCAGTCCGCGCTGGTCCTGGTCGTCTACGCGGCGTTCTGGCAGGTGCTCGTCCAGGTGCTGTACGGCGTGGCCGACGTCGACCCCGTGGTCCGCGACACCGCCCGCTCGTTCCGCTTCTCGCGGTGGGCGGTCGTGCGCCGGGTCGTGTGGCCGACCGCGATGCCGTACGTCGTCACCGGCGTGCGCCTGGCCGCGGCGGTCGCCCTGATCCTGCAGATCACCGCCGAGCTGGTGATCGGCGTGCCGGGGCTGGGCCGCTCGATCGGGGTGGCGCAGAGCTCGGGCGCGGTCGCCGACACGTACGCGCTGGTGATCGTCGTCGGCCTGATCGGCGTCGCCGTCAACGCGTCGGCGCGGGCCGTCGAGCGGCGGGCGCTGCGCTGGCACACGTCCGTGCGGAGGGATTTGTGAAACGCATCGGCCTGCCCGTGGTTCTCGTGGCGCTGTGGTGGGCGGCGTCGGCGGGGAGCACCAGCTTCTTCTGGCCGCCGTTGCCGGCGATCGTCGCGGCCGTCCCGTCGACCTGGACCGGCGACTTCTGGCTGCACGACGTGGTGCCCAGTGTGGTGCGGCTCCTGATCGGCTTCTTCCTCGCGCTTTTCCTCGGCGTCGCGGCGGGTGTTGCCTTGGGGACATTTCGGACGGTGTTTTTCATGGCTGAACCCGTGCTCGAGTTCTTCCGGGCCCTCCCGCCGCCGGTGCTGATTCCGATCATCGCGCTTGTCGCCGGTTACACGGGCTGGACCGCCAAGGTCGTCACCATCACGCTGGGCTGCCTGTGGCCCGTGCTGCTCAACACCATCGAGGGCGTCCGGTCGGTGGACGAGGTCGCCCGCGAGACCGCCCGCAGCTATCACATCGCCCCGCTGAAAGTGATCGTCCCGAGCGCCGGCCCGCGCATCGCCACCGGCGCCCGCCAGGCGCTGTCCGTCGGCGTCATCCTGATGGTGATCAGCGAGCTCTTCGGGGCCAACCGCGGGCTCGGCGCCGCCGTCGTGCAGTTCCAGCGCGGCTTCGCCGTCCCGCAGATGTGGACCGGCATCATTCTGCTCGGCCTGCTCGGCGTGGCCCTCTCCGGGCTGTTCCAGCTGGTCGAACGGCACACCCTGGCGTGGTACCACGGCTGGCGCCGGGCGGAACGGGAAGGCTGACATGATCACTCTGGACGTCGCCGGGCTGGCCAAGACCTACACCGGTCCGGGCCGGTCCGTCGAGGCCGTCCGCGACCTGACCTTCCAGGTGCGCCGCGGCGAGCTCGTCTGCATCGTCGGCCCCTCGGGCGCCGGCAAGACCACGCTGCTGCGCTGCATCGCCGGCCTGCTCCCGGCCACGAGCGGCACCGTCACCCTCGAAGGCGCGACCGTCACCGGGCCGCCGCCCGGGATGGCCGTGGTGTTCCAGGACTACGGCCGGAGTTTGTTCCCGTGGCTGACCGTACGCGGGAACATCGAACTGCCCCTCAAGGAGAAGGGTCTCGCGCGCGCCGCCCGCCGGGCCGCCTGCGACGCCGCGCTGGCCGCCGTGGGCCTGGCCGACTCCGCCGAGGCCCACCCCTGGCAGCTCTCCGGCGGCATGCAGCAGCGCGTCGCCATCGCCCGGGCCGTCGCGTACGAGCCGTCGGTCCTGCTGATGGACGAGCCCTTCGCCGCCGTCGACGCCCAGACCCGCGCCGACCTCGAGGACCTGGTCCGCACCCTGTGGCGCGACCTCGGCGTCACCGTCCTGTTCGTCACCCACGACATCGACGAGTCGGTCTACCTGGCCCAGCGCGTGCTGGTCCTGTCCCACCGGCCGACCGTCATCCTCGAGGACGTGCCGATCGACCTGCCCGCCGAGCGCGACCAGCTGACCACCCGCGGGTCGGCGCGCTTCACGGAGCTGCGCGCCCACGTCTACGAGCTGGTCCAGCTGGCCAAGCGCGGCCACCGTCCCGAGTCGCCGGTCCGGACATGACAGCACCGGCACGCGGTCAGCCGACCTGGACGACGACCTTGCCGGTCACCGTGCCGGCGGCGGCCTCGGCGTGCAGGGCCGGCAGCTCGGCCAGCGGCACCCGGCGCGCGACCTCGATGCTCAACTCGCCCGCGTCCGCCAGCGCCACCAGCTGAGCGAGCTGCTCGCTGTCGCTGCGCACGAAGAGATTGATGCCGCGTACGCCCCGCCGCTCGTCCGACGGCGCGGGCATCCACACCGTCGTGTTCACCAGCACGCCACCGTCGCGGATCAGCGTGACCAGTGACGCCAGTCGTTCCGGCTCGACCGGCGCCAGGTTCAGCACCACGTCGACGGGCTCGCCCACCTCGGCGGCGTCGTGGCCCAGCACCTCGGCGGCGCCGGCCTCCGTGACGCGTGCGCTGCTGCGGGGGCCGGCCACGCCGATCACGTACGCCCCGGCGCGCTGGGCCAGCTGGACAGCGTAGTCACCGACCGCCCCACCGGCGCCGTTGATCAGCACCCGCTGCCCGGCCGCCACCTGGCCGTGCTCGAACAGCGCCTGCCACGCGGTCAGCCCGACGACGGGCAGCGCGGCGGCGTCGGCCAGCGGGACGCTCTTGGGCGCCCGGGTCAGCACCTCGGCCGGCGCGAGGACGTACTCCGCCGACGCCCCGGTCCCCGTCATCGGCAGGAAACCGATGACCTCGTCGCCGGTCGCGAACCCGGTGACGCCCTCGCCCAGCGCGTCGACCGTGCCCGCCACGTCGAGGCCCGGCGTGTGCGGCAGCTCGACCGGGATCGGGCCCCGCATGAACCCGGCCCGGATGTTGCCGTCGACACCGTTGAACGACGTGGCCGCCACCCGCACCCGGACCTGCCCGGCGGCGGGAACGGGCAGCTCCACGTCCTCCTGGCGCAGGACGGACGGGTCGCCGTACTCGTGGAATCGCACTGCCTTCATGGCTCTTCTCCTCCGCTTGTGCTTCGTTTTCGAAGCAACTACGGAGAAGGTAGCACCGCTACGAATTTGAAGCAAGTAACTCCTCGGAGCGCTCCCAGAGCCGGCGGGCGAGGTCCGCGTCCGAGGCCTGCGCGGCGGTCGTGGCCGGCCGGCGCTTCTCGTAGTAGCCGCCCGGCTGCCAGTCGGTGCCCGGCGCCGAGGTCGCGAGCCAGCACAGGGTGTCGGCGCCCTGGTCCGGCGTGGTGAGCAGGGCGCGCCGGGTCAGGGGGTTGGTGACGATGAACTTGTGGACGCGGCTCGTGGTGCCGGCGGCAAAGTTGCTGGCGATGTTGCCGGGGTGGAAGGCGGCGGCGGAGATGCCGTCGGCGTGGTGGCGGCGGTGGAGCTCCCGGGCGAAGAGGACGTTCTCCAGCTTGGTGGTGCTGTAGGCGGCGGCCACGTCGTACGAGCGCGCGAAGTTGAGGTCGTCGACGGCGAGCGGTCCGGCGCGCCGGGCGCTGCTGCTGGCGGTCTGCAGCACGACGCCGAGCTTGCCGAGCAGCGCGGTGGTGAGCAGGAACGGCGCCAGATGGTTGACCTGGAACGTCAGCTCGAAGCCGTCGGCCGTCAAGGTGCGCTCGCCGAAGATGCCGCCGGCGTTGTTGGCCAGGACGTCGATGCGGGGGTACGCGGCATCGAGCTCGGCGGCGAGTTCTCGCACCTCGCCGAGGCGGGTGAAGTCGGCGACGAAGTGGTCGGCGCCGAGCTCCCGGGCCACGGCCTGCGTCTTCCGGGGCGAGCGCCCGACGATGACGACCCGATGACCCTCGGCGTGCAGGCGACATCGTCGTCGGCAAGTTCGAGGCGAACCAGCCGTCCATGCTCGACGCGCTGCGCGACCGGCCGCCCGGCGAGCCGGTGTGGACGTCGCTGCGCCGGCTCTTCGACATCCTCGACTCCCCGCAGCCCCAGGCGGCGCTGCGCCCGGTGCACCGGATGGTGTTCGACAGCCCGAGCCTGCTGGCGACCTACCTGCAACGGCTGCAGCTCTTCCAGCACGACGTGGTCGCGGTGCTGCGGGCGCGCGCCGACCATCCGGCCCTCCCGGCCTGGACCGCCGCGGCCTTCGGGTGCCTGATCGCCGCCCAGCAGGCCTGGCTGGCGGACGCGGACGGCGAGGAGCCGCTGACCACCCACCTGGACCGCGCGATGGGCACGCTTCACCCCGTGGAGTGACAATGTTGATCGAGCAACATCGATAACGTCGGGTTCCGTGCCCACCGATTACGCGCTCTACATGCGCACCGACGAGCTCCTGGCGCTGCAACGCACCCCCGAGGAGTGGGTGCACCCCGACGAGCCGCTCTTCCAGATCACCCATCAGAGCACCGAGCTGTGGCTCAAGCTGGCCACCACGCAATTGCACCGGGCGGTCGAGGAGGCGGGTGCCGGGCGGGCCGGCCACGCCGAGCTGCTCGTGCGCCGCGCCGCGACGGTGCTGCGGCTGATCATCGGCCAGCTGGAGATCCTGCGGCACCTGACCCCGGCCGGCTTCGCCCGGTTGCGGCCCGCGCTGGGCTCCGGCTCCGGCGCGGAGTCGCCCGGGTGGCAGGGTCTGCGGCAGGCCGCGCGTGCCCTCGGCCGTACCTTCGATCTCCAGCTGGCCGCCGCCGGGCTGGACCTCACCGAGCTCTACCGCGGCGACCCGACCGACGGGCTCCACCGCCTCGCCGAGGCCATGGTCGAGCTGGACGAGCGCATCGCCCTCTGGCGCACCGAGCACTACAAGATCGCCACCCGGATAATCGGCCACGCCGTGCTCGGCACGCAGGGCACGCCGGTCGACACGCTCGCGCGGCTGATCGCGCACAAGCTCTTCCCGCGCCTCTGGGCGGTGCGCACCCAGATCACCGAGGCCGGGCGATGACTGCTGCTGCTGCCGTCCGCGCTTTCACTGCCTCCGGCGGCGATTTCCCGTACGGGCCGGTGCTCGACGAGTTTCTCCGGCACGGCAAGCACCACGTGCCGCCCGACCTCCTCGACGCCCTGGCCGGCTGCCCCTTCGACCCCGTCCTCGTCGACGTGCTCCTGGACAAGTTCGACAAGCGCTACGACTACCGCAGCTACCTGGCCCTCCCCCTGCTCGACCGGGCCGAGGGCGACCGCGACCGGCTCGTGGCCCTGCTGCTCGACGACGCGATCGCCTTCGAGGAGGCGCCCGGGTCCCGGCTGCCCGACCTGCGCCCGGCCGACACGGCCAAGCGCGTCCGGCACCTCCGGCGGGCTCGCCCCGCGCTGGACGTCACCCCCACCCCGGCGGAACGCCTGCTGCTGCGCTGCACGATGCTGCCGGTCGCCACCGTGCACGACGAGCACTTGTTCATCCGGGTGCTGCAGGCCTTCGAGCTCACCTTCGCCCAGATCGTCACCGACCTGTCGGCCTTCTCCCCCGAAGCCCTGCACCTCGCCGCCGACCGGCTGCGATCGCGCGGTCCCCTCTGGTCGGCGCTCGCCACGATGAGCGTCGAGGCGTTCCAGCGCTTCCGCCGCTACACCGAGGGGGCGAGCGCCATCCAGTCACGCCACTACAAGCTGATGGAGAGCCTGGCCCGCCGCCCCGACGCCGCCCGGCTGGCCTCCGAGGCGTACCTGTCGGTGCCGGAGGTCCGCGTCCGCGTCCTGGCCGGCGGCCCCACGATCGACGCCGTCCTCACCCCGGACCGCGCCACCCACGCGGCCATGACCGACTTCGCCGAAGCCCTCACCCAGTGGCGCCGCACCCACTACCGCGTCGCCGTCCGCATGCTGGGCCCGGACCGCCCCGGCACCGGCTACACCGCCGGCCCGTCCTATCTGGCCGAGGCGCGCGCGATCCCCGTCTTCACCGGCTGCCCGTTCCGCGAGTGAGCGGCTGACCTCTTCCCCGGCAGCTCGTCCCGGACGCGAACCGGGCCACCACTCGGTGAGCGGTGGCCCGTCGGCCGGTGGCGCGGGCCGGTCAGGCGGTGGCGATCGCCACGAGCGCGGCCGTGTTGTTGGTGCGATCGGCGTCCGGCGCCGGCGATCCGTCGTACAGGCTGGTCACGACCTTGACCGAGCCGGTCGACGTCCCCGGGTTGTCAAGGCGGAGCGTGAACGGGAAGGTCACCGTCTGGCCGACCTCGACGTCGTCGGAGAACTGGCAGTCGAACGTCGTGAACGGGTCGGTCGGCCAGCAGTGCTGGCTGTCGTACGAAAGGACCGTGACCCCGGACGGCACGACGACGTCGACCCGCGAAGGGAAGTCACGCGCGTAGTCGAGGCGGGCGGGGCCGTGGTTCGTGAAGCCGACGGCCGCGTCCACCACGTCACCGACTGCGCCTCGCACGGTGGCTCCGGTTGCTGCCTCGTCGGGGAGGTTCTCGCCGGTGATGTCGACGGTGATGACCGTGTAGTTGTCGAGCTCGTCGGGATCGGTCTGGGCACCGGCTGCGCGCCTCGCCGGTGCGACCTTCTCGACCAGGTGCAGCGGGGCGCCCGTACCGAAGCTGGTCTCGGGGTTGCGTTGCAGGAACTCCTCCCTCAGCTTGACCGCGTCGGTGGTGGCCAGCCACTGGGTGCCGCTGCGGTACTGCGACGGCGCCGGGGCGTCCGGGCGGATCTTCAGGGGGATGCCCTCGGCCGGGACGTACTGCTTGCCCGGCTCCAGCACCTCGGTGAAGTCGCAGAAGAACTCGTGGTCCGCGTAGAGGCAGTTGCTGAACGTGCGCTCGTAGGACAGGTTGACCGAGCCGCTGCCGCCGGCGAGCACCACGCCGCGGGCAGGGTTGGGGCCGTTGTTCGTCACACCGGGCGCGATGGTGGCCGTCCCACCGGGCGCACCGGCGGTCGTCAGCTCGGGCTCGGCGGTCAGCCCGACCTCCTCGGCGAGCGTCACCCGGGCGGTGCCCGTGGCGTCGCCGACCGAGTAGCGGATCGTGCCGCTGTCACCCGCCTGCGCGCCGGCGGTGGAGCGTACGGTCAAAATCGCGAGACCCGCGTACGAATGCGCGTCCACCGTGGTCCCCGGATAGCTGCAGACCAGCGCCGACCCGTCGCCGGTGCAGTCGGACCCGCCGTCCAGGACGGCCTTGCCGCGCAGGTCGCCGGCGTCGGCGGTCAGCCGCACCGAGGGCAGCACGATCGGCTCGTCGCCGGTGTTGACCAGCGTGACGAAGCTGCGCGCCCCGGCGGGTCCGATCGCGACGGTGACGTCGTTGAGGTCGAGCGACAAGCCCGGAGCGGGCGCCGCCTGAGCCGCCGCGGCGGGCGCGAGCAGCAGCAGAGACGTGGCGAGCAGAGCAGTGGAACCAAGGCGTGAAGGCACGCTGATCCTCCCCCGTGTCAGATCGACCGACATCATATTGTTTGACTCTCGATCAAGTCGAGGCCCCAGACTCCTGGGCATGACAACACTCGAGGAGTTACGCCCGGCCCTGCGGGCGGCGTGGGGACGGGACACCTGTGATCCGCATGACCTTGACGACTGGACGCCCCGGAATCCGGCGCGCGGGCAGTGCGGGGTGACCGCTCTGGTCGTCCAGGATCTGCTGGGGGGTGAATTGGTCCTGGCCGAGGTGCACGTGGCCGGGGTCAAGGTCGGGCATCACTACTGGAACCGGTTGCCCGGGGGCCGGGAGATCGACTTCACTGCTGATCAGTTCCGGACGGAGGAGCGAGTGGTCGGCGGAGCGGTGCAGTCCCGGCCGGCCGGGCCGCCGGGGCGGTGCCGGGAGCAGTACGAGCTGCTCCGGGGGCGCTTGATCGAGCGGGGCATCATGTCGGCATGATCCTGGTGCGCCAGTTGCCGACGCCCAGCGCGTGGGCCCTCTGGTTCGTGGTGGCCGTGCCGATGCCGCTTCTGGTCAACGCGGCCACCCATCCGCTGGAGACGTTCCCGCACGCCCACGAGCTGTTTCTGTGGACCGTGGTGTCGCTGCCCGTGCTCGCGGCGCTGGTCCGCGCGCGCTCGTGGCCGGGCGCTCTCGTCGCGGGCGCGGTGACCGGCGCGCTGGCTTTGCTGATCATCATCGGTCTGTCGCGGTGGGTCGCGCCCTTGGACCAACAGGCCGGCTTCCGGGTGTACGCGGCCCTGCCGCTCGCCCTCCTCGGCGCGGCCGCCGGTCACGGGCTCCGCCGGCTGTTCCATGGCCCGGCCGGCCCGCCCCGGCGCTGGCGTTATGTCGCGGGCGGCGTCCTGGCGCTGCTGGGCATGATCGTCGTGCCCTCCGTGATTGAGATCGCCGCCCGCAACAGCACCGATTCCCCGGCCGGCGCCCCCGCCCCGCCGTCCGGCACCCTGGCGGCGGGGCGCTGGGCCGTGCACCGGCACGACGCGGCGGAGGGCGGCGCGGCGGGCTGCGAGATCGACGGCCGGGCCGTCGGCACGCTCGCGGTGCCGGTCGACTACAGCATCGACGCCACCGCCGACGTGTGGGTGGGCACGGTCACGATCGACACACCCGGCGAGTACGACCTCAGCTGCCCGTTCGACTTCAGCGCCCGCCCCGTCGACACCCGGGGCGCCGTGTCCTTCCTGGTCAGCTGGCCGCTGCTGCTGCTCTGGCTGCTCGGCGCCACGCCCGGGCTCGTGGTGCTCGGGGAGACGTACGCTCGACAGCGCCGGTCACAATGAGCTGGTGCGACTGATCCTCAACGTCCTCTGGTTCGTCTTCGGCAGCGGCTTCCTCCTGGCCATCGGCTACGGCATCGCCGCCCTGATCTGCTTCGCCCTCATCGTCACGATCCCCTTCGGCGTCGCGGCGATGCGGCTCGCCGTCTACTCGCTGTGGCCCTTCGGGCGCACGGTGGTGGCCCGCCCGGGCGCCGGGGTCGCCTCCGGCCTCGCCAACATCGTCTGGGTCGTCGTCGCCGGCTGGTGGCTCGCCCTCACCCACATCGCCACGGGCATCGCCCAGTGCGTGACCATCATCGGCATCCCCTTCGGCATCGCCAACTTCAAGCTGGTCCCGGTCGCCTTCTGGCCCCTGGGCCGCGAGGTCGTCGACCTCCCCTGACCGATCAGGTCCGACGGCGCCGGCGGACGACGGCCCGGCCGCCCTTCGCCGGGGCGTAGGCGACGCCGCGGTTGAACAGCCGCTCCCCCGGCTCGGTCGTCGGCAGCAGCTCGAACTCGTCCAGCACCGTCCGCAGCACCACGTCCATCTCCATCGTGGCGAAGGCGGCCCCGAGACAGCGCCGGGTGCCGCCGCCGAAGGGGATCCAGGTGTACGTGTCCGGGGCGGCCCCGGCGAAGCGGTCCGGATCGAATCGGGCCGCGTCCGGGAAGATCCGGTCGTCACTGTGGACGAGACTGATCGCGGCGACCACCGTATGCCCGCGCGGGATGACCCAGTCGCCGATGGGCAGGGTCTCGGCCTTGACGCGGCGGCTGGTCAGGTCGATGACCGGGCGGGTGCGCTGCACCTCGACGAGTGTGGCCGCGCGGAAGACCGGGTCGGCCAGCCGTTCGAGCACCGCCGGATGCCGGCGTACCCGCTCGAAGGCCCACGCCAACTGGGTCGCCGTCGTCTCGTGCCCGGCGGCGAGCAGGGTCAGCAGCTGATCCGCGATGTCGCCGTCGGCCATGGGACTGCCGTCGTCATAACGGGCGAGCAGCATGAGCGCCAGCACGTCGCGCCGGCCGGCGAGGTCCGGATCGGCGCGCCCGCGGGCGATCAGAGTGCTGATCACGGCGTCGAATTCCCGCCGGTACGCCTCGAAGCGCCGCCACGGGTTCCACCGCCCCAGCCGGTGGCCGTCGCCGGGCAGCAGCATGAGCCGCGACCCGTACGTGATCATGGGTGGCAGCAGGCGCCGCAGCGTGCCGAGCTCCGCCCCCGCCGCACCGAACACCGCGCGCAGAATGGCGTTCAGCGTGATCCGCATCATCGACGGCAACGTCGGAAACGCCCGCCCCTCGGGCCAGCCCGCCACCTCCCGCCGCGTCTCCTCGGCGATGATCTCCTCGTAGTCCCGCATCCGCCGCCCGTGGAACGGCGGCACGAGCAGTTTGCGCTGGCGCTTGTGCTCCTCCCCGTCCAGCTCGAAGAACGACCGGCGGCCCAGCACCCGGCCCAGGTTCGGCTCGACGGTCGTGAGCAGCTCGGGACTGGTCGTGAACAGCTGCCGGATCAGCATCGGGTCACCCAGGTGCACACAGGGGCCGCTCAACGGCATGTCGAGGCTGAACACCGGCCCGTACCGCCGGCGCAGCCCGGCCAGCACCCGCGGCCGCATCGTCAGCAACGGCACCGCCAGCACCGCCCGCGGCACCCGCGGCCCGGGCGGCAGCCGCACGCCCGCGGGCTCGGCATCGACAGACATCGGCACGACCCTCCGGCAGGCGACTCGTACCGACGATTATCGATCGTCCCCGGTCTCGGCGGAATGCCGTTTCAGGCCGCGGTGCCGCGCGGGACGAAGCTCACGCTGAGATTGACGTCAAGCGCCGTCGCCAGGCGCTCCAACACCGGAAGCGTAGGCACGGTGCCGCCGGCTTCGAAGCGGGCAATGGCCGACTGTGTCATGCGGGCCGCCTTCGCCAGCTGGGTCTGGCTCCAGCCCCGGCCCTCGCGCAGCTCCCGCACGGCGGCGCCGAGCTCGAAGGCGAGCCGCGCCGCCTCGTACGCCTCCGCCGCCCCGGGCTCCGCCAGGCGCCGATCCCGCATCACAGCCCAGTCACCACGCTCGTTCATGGCTCCCCCTCATCCGTCGCCTCATGCGCCTCGGTCACGCAACGCGTCAGCGCCCGGCGGGCGCGATCGACTTCCGACCCCTCCCGCATACGCATCTTTCGGAACACCGTCAGCAAGATGATCCGTCGGCCGCTGGCGATCCAGTAAGTAACTCTGATCGTCTGCCGATCCAGATGAAATCTCAGCTCGCGCAGCTTGCCATCCAGCTGTTTTGTGTAGGGCTCACCAAGCAACGGCCCCCGCTCCGCCAGCAGTTCGATATAGAACGCCGCCCTCGCGAACTCCGCCGTCGACAGGCCTGCCAGCCATTTCTCCACCTCCGGCTCGAGTTCGACCATACCCCAGGTCATAGCAGCGATGCTATGCCCCGGAGGGCGGACCGAGCCAATCGATCAAACGGGGTCGGTGCGGAGTCGGGCGTGGAGGTGCATGTCGTGGCGGCCGTCGGCGTGGACGGCGTCGCTGCGTTTGGTGCCTTCGAGGCGGAAGCCGGCCTTGGTGGCGACGCGGCAGGACGCCTCGTTGTGGGTGGAGTGGTTCAGGTGGAGACGGTGGAAGCCGGCGCCGAAGGCCCAGGACGCGAGCGCGGTCAGGGCGCGCGGGGCCACCCCCGCGCCGCGGGCGGCCGGCAGCACCCAGTACGCGATCCCGCCCACGCCGTCGTCGAGGTCGACGCTGTTCAGGGCCATGCGCCCGAGCACCTCGCCGTCCCGGGTCACGGCCCAGCTGACCCCCGTCTCCGTCTGCCAGCTGCGGCGATAGCCGGCGAACCACTCGCGGACCTCGTCCTCCGACTCCGGCTGGCGGGTGTGCCATCGGCTGATCGCCGGATCCCGGTACGCCCCGAGGAACACGCCGGCGTCGATGTCCTGCCACGGGCGCAGCAGCAGCCCGCCCGGCGCCGGAAGCTCGGGCTGCGGTCCCGTCGCCAGCGAGCCGGCGGGGATGGTCGGCGGCGTGACCAGGGCCCGTCTCATGACTGTCCTCGCCATCCCGCCGGGTCGACGTGGCCGGGAATGACGGCCGGCGGATCGTACGGCCGGCGGGTCAGGACGAAGCTGCCCAGGTCGAGGTGCGTCACCTGGCCGGCGTCGTCGCGGACGGCCCGCAGGGTCTCGCCGTGGTAGTAGCCGCTCAGCCCGATCCACGTGTCGGGGCCGGTCGGGCGCAGCTTGGCGCCGCGGCCGCCGCCCCGGAGCCCGCCCAGCTCCAGGAGCCCGCCGGGCCGGACTTTCAGCAGGAGCGGGGCGGGACCCCAGTACCAGGGGCCGGCCAGCGCCAGCAGCTCCGGGTCCAGCTCCGGCAGCGGCTGCCACGGCGCCGGGATGCGCGGCTCGCGGTCGGCGACGATGGTGAGCAGCTCCGCCGCGAGGCCGCCCACGGACAGCCCGGCGGTGGTGTTGGCGAGCACGACGACGGCCAGGTCCTCCTCCGGACTGGTCCAGACCGTCGACACGAAGCCGGGCATCGAGCCGGTGTGCCCCGACAGCAGCCGGTCCTGGTGGCGCAGGAGCTGGGTGCCGTAGCCGTAGCCGGAGTTCCAGCTGATCGCCTCGGGCGGGCACGCGGGCTCGCGCATCTCGGCGACGGAGTCCGCGGACAGCACCCGGTCGTCGCCGTGCAGCAGGAACGTGGCGAAGCGGCCCAGGTCGGCGATCGTCGACCACAGCTGCCCGGCCGGCGCGAGCAGCTCGGCGTCCTCGGCGGGCTCGGGCAGCAGCACGTCGGCCCACGGATGCACCGCCCAGCCGTGCGCGTGCGGAGCCTGCGGCATGAGCGACGTCCGGGTCAGGCCCAGCGGCTCCAGCACGTCCCGGCGCAGCACGTCGAACCACGGCTCGCCGTGCAGCCGGCCGACCAGCGCGCCCAGGAGGCCGTACCCGGCATTGCTGTAGTGAAAGCGCCGCCCGGCCGGGTGCTTGCGCGGGTCCGCGCCCAGGATGTCGGCGATCTCGGGCCGCACCGCGCCCGGCGAGCGCTCCCACCACGGCGCCGGCGTCTCGGCCGCGAGGCCGGAGGTGTGCGCGAGCAGCTCCCCGACGGTGACGTCACCCGCCGCGGTGCCGGGCAGGTGCCGCTCCAGCGGGTCGGTGAGCGCCAGCCGGCCGGCGTCGCGCAGGCGCAGCACGAGTACGGCCACGAACGTCTTGCTGATCGACCCGATCCGATACTGCACGTCGTTGCCGGGCGTCACGCCGTCGACCGAGCCCCACCCCTGCGTCCACACCGGCCGCCCGCCGCGCAGGATCGCCGCCACGACCGACGGCGCCCGCCCCTCCACCTGCCCGGTGGCAAGCCGATGCAGCAGGGCGCGACGGGTTTCGGGGAGAAGATCGATTTCGCTCACCCGCCGAACCTACAGCGTCACGGAAACGGTTTCTCGTCCGGCAGGTGATAGACGACCAGGGTCTGCTCGGGGCGCTCGGCGACGTGGAAGGCGGCGTGCGCCACGGTGATCACGCCCAGCCGCGGGTGGCGGAAGCGCTTGTGGCCCGCGTGGCTGAACTGGATGTCGTAGTGCGGCCACCACTCGCGGACCTCGGGGCTCGCGGCGGTCAGCTCCGCCACGAGGGCGGTCACGCGGGGGTGGCCCTGGTGCCGGCCCGCGATCGCGCGCAGCCGGGCGAGGATGCCGCGGGCCTCCTGCTCCCAGTCGACCAGCACCTCGCGGGCGGTGGGCTCGGTGAACATCCAGCGGACCACGTTGCCGCCCGGCTCGACGCTGCGGAAGAGCTCCAGCGCGGCGTCGTTGATCGCCAGCAGGTCGTAGCAGATGCCGGTGACATAGGCGGGATGGTCGCCGAAGAGCGCCGGGACGCCCGCGACCTCCGGCGCCGCCTGCTCGCCCGGGTCCTCGGGGGCGGCGGACCCGGCGGCGAGGCGGCGCAGGTGCTCCTGCTCGGCCGCGGTCAGGCGGAGGGCCCGGGCCAGGGCGTCGAGCACCTGGGCCGAGGGGCGGACGCCGCGGCCCTGCTCGAGATAGGTGAGCCAGGTGGCACTGATGCCGGCCAGCAGGGCCAGCTCCTCGCGGCGCAGCCCGGGCGTGCGGCGGCGGCCGGTGACGGGCAGGCCCGCGTCGGCGGGACCGATCCGCTCACGCCGGCTGCGCAGGAAGGCCCCCAGCTCGGTGCTCATCATAGGACCTCCGGTACCAGAATAAAAGCGCCCTGGATACCAGCTTAGACGCAAGTCAGACTCGACGCATGAGAGCTTGGACTGTGGCTTCGGCCGACGATGGTGTACGTGTCTCCGAGGTGCCCGCCCCGGCGCTGCGCGGTGGTGGTGTGCTGGTGGAGGTGCTGGCCGCGCACCTGCCCGCGTACACGAAGGTGGTGGTGAGCGGGAACCGCGGTGGCCTCCCCCTGCCGCTGACCCTGGGCCCGTCCTGTCTCGGGCGGGTGATCGACGTCGCGCCCGACGTGTTCCACGTGGCGCCGGGCGACATCGTGCTCGACACGGCGCTGCTCGACGCGGGTGACGGCGACGAGATCCTGGTGGGGTGGGTCGGGCTGGGCGGCTCCGGGGCGGGCAGCGAGCGTACGGATCGCATGCGCGCGGTCTGGCACGACGGCGTCTTCGCGGAGCGGGCCCTGTGCGCCAAGGAGACATTGGTCAAGCTGCCCGGTGCGGAGCATCACCCGGATCCCGCGCGCCTGTCGTTCCTGCCGTGGCTGTGCATCGCCGCCTCGGGCCTGCACGCCGCGGGCCCGCTCGCCGGCCGCGACGTCGCCGTCATCGGCGCCACGGGTCAGCTCGGCGGCGCGGCGGTGCTGATGGCGCTCGCGGAGGGCGCGGCGACGGTGACGGCGGTGGGCCGCAACAAGGAGGCGCTCGACCGGCTCGGTGAGCTCGGCCCCCGCGTTCGCACCCACCGGCTGAGCGGCGACCGCACGACCGACGCGGCGGCGATCGGCCCGGTGGACATTGTCCTCGACGCGCTGGGCGCCACCCCCACGGCGGACGCGACCATGGCCGGCTACGACAGCCTGCGGGGGCGCGGCACGCTGGTGCTGGTGGGCGGCGTGCGACAAGACCTGACCATCCCGTACGGGGACCTGATGCACCGGCGCCTCACCGTGCGCGGCTCGTGGATGAGCGACGACCGGACCGTCACCACGGTGTGGAACCTGATCCGATCCGGGGCGCTCGACCTGTCCACGGTGGACGTGCACACCGTCGGCCTCGACGACCCGGCGGCCGCCCTCGACCTGGCCGAGCGTACGACGGGCCTGGGGTTCGTGGCCCTTGTCCCGTGATCGTCACTGCGCGACGCCGGCCAGCAGCCACCGCTCGACGGGGATCTCCATCAGCACGCGCACGCCCTCTCGCTCGTTCGAGACGGTGATGTCCCAGTCGTACTTCGCCTTGAACCGTGCGACGAGGTCCGGCGAGTCATGAAAGACGAACCACACCGGGGTCAGGTGCGGGCTCCCGTCGCCCCTCAGCGTGCACAGCCAGGCCAGCGGCTCCCGCTCCAGCCGCGCGGCAACCTCGGGATCAAGCCGGTCGGACATCTCCCCCGCCCTCCGACAGATACGCGAGCCAGCGATGCCCCGGATGCACACGAGCGAGCAGGTCCGCCAAGGTCGCACGCTGGCCCGGGGTGGCGTCCTCCCAGATGCGGCCGCTGTCGACCGTGTCGAAGCTGTATCCCGCGAAACGGCTGCGGATGCCGGGAAAGCCCGCGGCGGGGATCGCGATCTCGATGTCCCCGTGCGAGCGGGTCTGCCTGCCCCGGAAGAGATCCAACGCCCAGCCCGCCGCCACGCACCAGGGCGTCGCCACGCCGGCGAGGTGGTGGGCGACCTGGTCCGGGGCCCAGCAGGACGACCACCGGCCGGGGAGGGCGTCGATCTCCGCCGGCGAAAGCTGATGACCACTCACCGCACGATGTTATCGACTCGTGAGCACGTCGACGATGTGCTCGGCGATGGCCAGGCTCGAGGTGGCGGCCGGCGAAGGGGCGTTGCGGACGGCGGTGATCGGGCCGCTGCGCTGGATGCGGAAGTCGTCGACCAGGCTGCCGTCGCGGTCGAGGGCCTGGGCGCGCACCCCGGCGCCGGCGCGGACGACGTCGGCGGCGCCGATGGACGGGACGTAACGGCGGGCGGCCTTCATGTAGGCGTGCTTGGACATGGATCCGTACATCTCGCGGACGCCGGTCTTCCAGTGGCGGGCGGCCATGCGCCAGGTGCCGGGCCAGGCGGTGATGGCGGAGAGGTCGGCCACGGAGACGTCGCGGCGGCGGTAGCCCTCGCGGGCCGTGGCGAGCACGGCGTTGGGGCCGACCTCGACCGTGCCGTCGACGCGGCGGGTGAAGTGGACGCCGAGGAAGGGGTAGCGCGGGTCGGGCACGGGATAGATCAGCCCGCGGACCAGGGCGGTCTTCTCCGGGACGACCCGCATGTACTCGCCGCGGAACGGGATGATCCGCGGCGCGGCGGCGAAGCCGGCCAGCCCCGAGACGGTGTCGCTGCCCAGGCCCGCGCAGATGACGAGCTGGTCGACGGTGACGCTGTCGTCCGGGGAGCCGACGCGGAGGCCCGTACGCCCGGAGGTGATGGAGGTGACCGGAAAGCCGAAGCGCACCTCGCCCCCGGCGGCGGTCACGTCCTCGGCGAAGCACTCGGCCACCCGCACGTAGTCGGTGATGGCGGTGCGGGGCGAATGCAGCGCGGCCAGCCCGGTGGCGTGCGGCTCGATCTCGCGGATGCCCGCGGCGTCCAGCCGGCGCAGGCCCGGGACGGCGTTCTCGCCCGCGCGGGCGGCCAGCGCGTCCAGGCGTACGACATCATCGGGCGTGACCGCGACGACCAGCTTGCCGCACTCGTCGTAGGGGATGTCCCGCTCGGCGCAGTAGTCGCGCAGCAGCGCGCCGCCGCGGGTGCACAGCCGCGCCTTGAGGCTGCCGGGCTGGTAGTAGATGCCCGCGTGCACGACCCCGGAGTTGTGGCCGGTCTGGTGGACGGCGACGCGGTCCTCCTTCTCGACCACGACGACGCGGACGCCGGGGCGGCGGCGGGTCAGCTCGCGCGCGACGGCCAGCCCGACGATGCCGGCGCCGACGATGCCGATGACGTTGTCAGCCACGTCCGCACCCTACGACACCGCGCGCTCACGGCGGCGGAATCGACCCGGGGCTATGCCGAACTCGCGCCGGAAGGCGGCGGCGAAGCTGAATTCGGTGGCGTAGCCGAGCCGTGCGGCGATGGCGGCCAGCGGCAGCTCGGTGTAACGCAACAGCTGGGCGCCCTGATCGAGGCGCCGCTTGAGCAGGTACGCGCCGGGCGGCTCGCCGATCGCGGCGGTGAACCGGCGCGCGAACACCGCGCGGGACAGGCCGGCGACCCCGCTCAGCTGGGCGGCGGTCCAGGCTTTGTGCGGATCATCGCGTACGGCCCGCAGCGCCCGCGCGATCGGCGGGTCGACCGTCTCGCCGTCGCCGGGCCGGACGCGCAGCAGGTGGACGAGCAGCAGGTCGACGACGGCGGGCAGGGCGATGTCGCGGCCGGGCCCGTCCCCGGCGGCGTGCTCGACCAGCAGGTCGGCCACGGCTCGCAGCGCCGGGTCACCCTGCTCGTCGAGGTTGACCGTGACGGCTTCCGGCAGCCCGCGGAACGACTCGTGCACGCGCCCGCGATCGAGGTGATAACAGCAGGAGACCACTTCGATGTCGTACGGGCCGGAGTGCGGCAGGCGCGTCTCGACCGGCGGCATGCCGCTCAGCGGCGCCGGGGCGTGGCTGAAACCGTGCGGCGGCCCGAACGGCAGGAACACGACGTCGCCGGGCTTCGTCGGCACCGGCGCTCGCCGCCCGGTGCTCAGCCACGGCGCGCCCCGGCGGACGATGTGCAGCGCGGAGCCGTTGATCTCGGGGAACCGCGTGGACCACTCCCCCGCGAACCGGTTGCGCGTCGCCACGGCCCGCCCGGCGCGCGTGGTGGCGACCGCTTCGGTGATCTTGTCCACCGGTCGGATGGTACTTCGGCGACAAAGTCGTATGGAACCGGCGCCGCCGGAGCATGGCCCCGCTGCCGCACTCTGGTGTTGAGTGAGGATGTGCAGGAAAAAGAGATGATTATCGATGGGGTTCGCCAGGTCTACCACGTGGCGGGTCAGGGGCCCGTCTGCGTCGCCCACCCCGGCGGCCCCGGGCTGGACTGGAGCTATCTGCGCTCGCCCGGGCTCGAGGAACACTTCACCATGGTCTACCCCGCGCCGGTGGGCACCGGAGGCTCCGGGCCGGTCGCCGACTATCACCTGGCCACCTACGTGCGGTTCCTCGCCGGGCTGATCGACGGGCTGGGCGAGGACCAGGTGCACCTGCTCGGCCACTCGCACGGCGGCTTCGTCACGCAGCAGTACGCGCTGGCGCACCAGGAGCGGGTCGCCGGGCTGACCCTCTATTCGACGTCGCCGTACGCGGGACCGGACTTCTGGGCCGACGGCATGCGCCGGCTCGCCGCCTATCCGGCCCGGCACCCGGACGTGCCCGAGGCCGCCGAGGTGCCCGCCGCCTTCCAGCGGGCGCTCGCCGCGCGGGACGACGAGACCATCACCCGGGAGTTCGCCACGGCCCTGCCCGTCTACTTCGCGGACTTCTGGAGCCGCCGCGATGCCTACGAACCGTTCCGGGCCGCGGTCCGGATGGCGACCGCGCCCGCCACGGCGCCGGACCCGGTGGTCTTCGACGTCCGGGAGCGGCTGGGCGAGCTCAAGGTGCCCACCGTGGTGATCGCGGGCCGCCACGACTTCCTGTGCGCCCCCGGCTGGACGGCGTTGCTCGCCGACGGAATCCCGGGCGCCGAGGTGCGGTGGCTCGAGGGCAGCGGTCACTTCGGTCACGTGGAGCAGCCCGAGGAGTTCACCGAGGCGGTGCTTACACTGCGCTGATGATCGACTTGGCGCCCGTACGGCCGGCGGTGTTGCGTCCTGGTGATTTGGTGACCCTGGTCGCCCCGTCGGGGGCCATGCAGCCCGAGCGGGCCGCCGCGGCCGAGCGGGTGCTCACGTCGTGGGGCCTGCGGGTGCGGCTCGGTGCCCACGCCCTGAGCCGCTGGACCTTCCTGGCCGGCACCGACGAGCAGCGGCTGGCGGACCTCAACGACGCCTTCCGCGACCCGGAGGTCCGCGGCATCCTGTGCCTGCGCGGCGGTTACGGGGCGCAACGCATCGTCGACGACCTCGACTTCGCCGCCGTCCGCGCCGACCCGAAACTGGTGCTGGGCTTCTCCGACATCACGGCGCTGCACGTCGCGCTCTGGTGCGAGGCCCGGCTGGTCACGGTGCACGGCGCCACGGTCGGCCTGCTCGACCGCGGCGCCGGCACCGCCACCGCGCACAGCCTCCGGTCGGCGCTGATGACCTCCGCGCCCACGGTGCTCGTGGCCGATCCGACCGAAGACACTTTCCCCGTACGCTCGGCCGGCCGCGCCGAAGGCGTCCTGCTCGGCGGCAACCTGGCCGTGCTCGCGGCCACCGCGGGCTCGAAGCACAAGCCGGACCTGACCGGGGCGATCCTCGTGCTCGAGGACGTGAACGAGGTCCCCTACAAGCTCGACCGCCTCCTCGTCCAGCTGCACCGGGCCGGCTGGCTGGACGGGCTCGCCGGCGTCGCCCTGGGCCAGTTCACCGGCTGCGGGCCGGCCGAGGCGGTGCAGCAGGTCTTCGCCGAGCGGCTGCTCCCCCTCGGCGTACCCGTCCTCGGCGGTCTGGCCGTCGGGCACGGCATGGAGCAGCAGTCCTTCGCGCTGGGCCTGCCGGCCGTGCTCGACGCCGACGAGGGCACGCTGACCGTGCCGCCGGTCAACACCTGAGGGTCAGCTCGAAGTCACTGGATATCTTTCCGCTCAACCGTTGCGCCGACACGATCCTCCCGTCGGCTATCAATCGCTCCACCTCGGACCGCTTGAACCCGCAGCCTTCGGCGATCAACCGCACCGGGCGTACGGGAATGGGCGCCGCGAAGTGAACCGCAATGGTCTCGCCCGGGCCCGCAGCGACCAGGCGCCACGCCCCCGTCCAGTCCAAGGCGACGCGGTTGCGCCGGTGCACAGCCGGATCCCGCAGCACCTCGGCCACCAGCCCGGAATCGTTGGCATGGAACCGATCCAGCCGGTCCGGCGGGATCGACCGCACGGTGGCCCGTTCCAGCACGGAAAGCTTGGCCGTCGTCCCGCACCCGGTGCACAGCACCAGAAGCCAGACGTCGAGCAATTTATGATGGGCATTGATCCGGAACTTGCCGCCGGCCCGGAAACTCGCGGCGCCGCAGTCATGGCACCGGCGAAGGACGAGCGGCAGGCAGGTGGGCACGACGGCCCAATTCCTGAGCACGATGAATACACCCGATATTCGTGAGAAAACCGCAGCACGAAGAAGGCGGCGCCTCTTCGGATCTCGGAGAACTCACAGGGTGTACACGGGACCGTCCTCGTTGCCTGCCGACAGATTCGGTTCGGACCTTAACCCCGTCGGGGCGCGGCGCTCCACCTGTTTTTCCGGCCCTTGATGGGCTGCTTTATTCAGCTTCACTCAGCTTTTTCAGCGGCCGAGAGCCTGTCGAGGAGGGCGGGAACGGCGTTCAGGAGCTCCCGCTCGGCCGGGCTCAGGCGGGTCGCGATGGCGTGGGCCAGCCACTCGCGCCGGGCTCGGCGGTCGGCGTCCAGCGCGGCGACGCCGGCGGCGGTCAGGGTGATCAGGTAGGCGCGGCCGTCGCCGGGGTCGGGCTCCCGGCGCACCAGGCCGAGGGCTTCGAGGTCGCCGACCGTACGGCTCATGCTCTGGTGTTTGACGCCGCGCCGGGCCGCCAGGGCCGCGATCGTCAGCGGGCCGTCGCGGTGCAGGACGCCCAGCGGCTCGGCGCGGGCCGGCGGGAGGGTGTCGGCCTGGGCGCGCGTCGTGCGGACGAACCGGCCGACCGCCAGCCGGAGTTGCTCCGCGATGTCGTCGGTCATGCGGCAACTCTACAGCCTCGCTGTATAGTTGCCTTACCTATACAGCGATATGCCGAGGGACAGCCATGCACCTGACCAAGTACGCCCACGCCTGCGTCACCTTCACCGGCAGCGAGGGCACGCTGCTCATCGACCCGGGCACCTTCACCCCGAACGCCGCCGAGCTGATCGCCGGCGCGGCCGCCGTGCTGGTGACACACGAGCACTTCGACCACTTCGACGACGCCGCGCTCACGGTGGCGCTCGACAAGCGGCCGGAGCTGCGGGTCTACGGGCCGGCCGGGATTCAGGCCAAGCTCGGCGAGCGCGGCGGGCAAGTGGTGACCGTGCGCGGCGGCGACCAGCTGACAGTGGCCGGGCTCGACGTCACGGTGCACGGCGAACGGCACGCCCTGATCCACCCGGACATCCCGCTCGTCGACAACGTCGGCTACCTGGTCGGCGGCAAGGTCTTCCACCCCGGCGACTCGTACCGCGCACCCGAGGCCCCGGTCGAGACGCTGCTGCTGCCCACCAGCGGGCCGTGGACGAAGTTCGGCGAGGCGGCCGATTTCGTCCGGGCGGTGCGGCCGGCGCGCGTGATCCAGGTGCATGAGCTGATGCTGAGCGAGCTGGGGCAGAACTCCGCGCGGATGCTGCTCGGGGAGAAGGGGCTGACCGGCCTGCCGCTGGAGATCCTGCCGGCGGGCGAGTCCACGGCGGTGTGATCCGCCGTTGCCCCCCTTGGCCGCGCGCTGGCCTCCCTGGCTGCGCGCTGGCCCCCTTGGCCTTTACGGCTGCCGGGTGTCGAGGAGTCCGTGCAGCCGGGCCAGGACCTCGTCCTGGATCTCGGGCAGCGTGCGGGTCTCACCCTCGGCGATCCAGGCCGTGAACGCGGTGCGGAAGACGGTGACCCCGGTCTCGGCCGCGAGGGCCGCGGCGATCGGGTCGACGCCGCGGTCCCTCAGCGCGCGGGTGAGCGTCGCCGCCAGCGAGGACATCTTCAGCAGCTCCCGCTCGAGGAAGCCGGGATGCGTCCGCAGGATGGCGTTGCGCGTGCGGGACCAGGCGCGGCGCTCCTCCGGGAAGAACTCGCTCCCGCCGGCCAGCGCGGCCGTGACCAAGGAGATCGGGTCGCCGTCCGCTTCCTTGTCGAGGGCATGTTCCTTGTCGAGGGCGCGCAGGAAACCTTGCTCGAACTCGTCGTGGCCCGGGAAGAGCACCTCACGCTTGTCGGCGAAGTAGCGGAAGAACGTGCGCTCGGTCAGCCCGGCCGCCGCTGCGATCTGGGCGACGGTCACGCCCTCGAAGCCGTGCTCGACGAAGAGGCTCATCGCAGCTTGCTGGAGGCGCTCACGCGCGCCGGACTGCCATCGAGCCATGCGCGGATTCTATTACCCCTCCCCCACGATGCCAGTGACTGACATCACCGGCCCGGGAGTGATGACAGCGGCTGACGTCGAGCGTACGGTCATTTCAGTCACTGACATCAGAGTTGTGGAGGACATCATGCGGGTATTCGTCACGGGCGCCAGCGGGTGGATCGGCTCGCACACGGTCGACGAGCTCATCGCCGCCGGGCACGAGGTGGTCGGTCTCGCGCGTACCGACGCGGCGGAGGCCGCCCTCAAGGCCAGGCACGCGCTCGTCCTGCGCGGCGACCTGGACGACCTCGACGCCCTGCGCCGGGGCGCCGCGGAGGCCGAGGCCGTCGTGCACCTGGCCAACAAGCACGACTGGACCAACCAGGCCGAGACCAACCGCGCCGAACGCACCGCGGTCGAGACGCTCGCGGACACGCTCGTCGGCACCGACCGCCCGTTCGTGGTCGCCGCCGGGATCGCCGGTCTCGTCCAGGGCCGCCCGGTCACCGAGAACGACCCCAACCCCCACGTCGGCCCCGACGCCCCGCGCGGCGGCACCGAGAACCTGGCCTTCGACTACACGAGCCGGGGCGTCCGCAGCATCGCCGCCCGCTTCGCCCCGACCACCCACGGCACGAGGGACCACGGCTTCATCGCCCTGATCGTCGCCGCCGCCCGCCGCGCCGGCCACGCCTCCTACGTGGGCGACGGCACCAACGCCTGGTCCGCGGCCCACGTCACCGACGCGGCCCGCCTGGTCCGGCTCGGCATCGAACAGGCCCCGGCCGGCACCCGCCTCCACGCCATCGCCGAGGAAGCCGTCCCCACCCGCGCCATCGCCGAAGCCATCGGCGAAGTCCTCGACCTCCCCGCCGTCTCGGTCACCCCGCAGCAGGCCATCGACGAACTCGGCGCCTTCGTCGGCGGCTTCTGGGCCGCGGACGGCCGGGCCTCCAGCACCATCACCCGCGAAGCCTTCGCCTGGACCCCCACCGGCCCCACCCTCCTCGACGACATCCGAGCAGGCGCCTACACCACCGCCTGACCCTTCACACCGGCGTGACCCGCTCGACTCCCCGCGAGCGGGCGCACCGCGGGCACATCGCGGGCGCACCCGGACACGTCGCGTGCGCACCCGGACACGTCGGGGGCGCATCGCGGGCGCACCTGGATCCGTCGCGGCGGCTCGCGGGCGCATCCCGGGCGAAGATCCCAAGGTCGCGCACCTCGGCGCGTAAGTGCCCTCTCCCACCCGACCGTGCCAGCCCCGCACGACGCCGCCCGGCCGAGCGCTCCCCTACGACGTGCGTCATATCCAGCCCTGCTCCCAGGCGGTGCGCGCGGCGGCGTGCCGGGTCGGTGCCTGCAGCTTGGCCATCGCCCCCGACAAGTAGTTGCGCACAGTGCCGGGCGCAAGATGCACCGCTCGGGCGATCTCGCTGACCGGGGCGCCATGGCGAGTCGCTCGCAGCACCTCCAGCTCGCGAGCCGTCAGCGGGCACGGCCGCTCGTTCAGCGCGGCCGCGGCGATGTCCGGATCCACGTACCGCCGGCCGCCGTGCACCTCGCGGATGATGGCCGCCAGCCGCACCGCCGGCGTCGTCTTGGGCACGAAACCCCGCACGCCGGCGGCAAGAGCACGCCGCAGAATCGCGGGCCGCGCATGCCGGGTGACCAACACCACCGGCACTCCCAGCCGCGCCCGAATCTCCGCAGCCGCCGCCAACCCGTCGCCGGGCGGCATCTCCAGATCCAGCACGGCCAGGTCCGGTCGCACGGCCGGCGCGAGAGCGGCGGCTTCGGTGCCGCTGGACGCCTCGGCCACGACGCTCAGGTCCGGCTCCAACGACAACAGGGCAGCGAGCGCACCCCGAACCAGAACCTCGTCATCGCCGAGCAGCAACCGGATCGTCATGGCGGCCTCACCGGTCCTCGACGCCCGGGCTGGGCGACACCGTCAATCGCGAGAGTCGCGGAGACGGTGAAATCGTCATCCCCGCGCCGCCACGTCAACTCCCCGCCCGCAGCCGCGAACCGCCCGGCCAGCGCAGCAAGCCCGCCGCCCGAGTCAGAACCGGCAAGCGGCGCATCGTTGACGATCGTGAGGCCGGCGCCGGTGAGAACGATCTCCGCTCGGGTGGCGGCACTGTGGCGCAACACATTGGTGGTCGCCTCCCGAACAAGCAGAGCGAGGAGCCGCTCGTGGTCCGGGCGTACCCGAACGGGGTCAGGGGTAGGGCACTGCACCCCGGCCGCGGCCAGAATGCGCACCGCATTGGCGATCTCGGCGGTCAGCGACACGGGCCGGTAACCCTGCACGACCTCGCGCGTGTCACGCAGCGCCTCGCGGGCAAGCGTCTCGACCTGGCGCATCTCGGCGGCGGCCCGCGCGGGATCGGCGGCGGCCAACCGCGCGGCCAGCTCACTCTTGAGCACGATGACCTGAAGGGTATGTCCCTGGATGTCGTGCAGCTCGGCCGCGAAGCGATCCCGCTCGGCGCTCACCGCACCGCGCCGGGCCCGATCGCTGTGCTCGGCCACTTCTTGCACCCAGAGCTGGGCCAGCATCGCCGCGAGACACAGGACGAACACGACCGCGGCCGTCAGACCCGTCCACCAATTCTCCGTCGCCACTGCCGTCACCGCGCCGGCCGTGCAGGCCCCGAGCAGCGCGACCGGCACCTTACGTCCCCGGGTGACGGCGAGGTCGGCGGCGGCGATCAGCGCCAGAGGTGTCACCCAGGGCCACAGCTGGCCCCCACCCGCCTGACCCGCCGCGGAAGCTGTCAGCGCGGCGCCGGCCCCGGCCGCGGCCAAGACCCCCGGAGCCATGGACAGCCGGGGCGCCAGGTCCATGAGGAACAAGGCGGCGGCGAGAACGGCACAGATGACAGCAGCGCCGGCGGCGACCACGCCGAGCGGGCCGGACGGCAGGTCGAGCAGGCACAACGCGACGACCAGCGCGGCGTGCAGCACCAGCAGAACCGCCGTCAGCAGCTGCAGGGCACGCAGCGCCGGGGCGGTCGTCAGGGTGGGTGCGGCGGTGGTCATGGGCCCATCATGCCCGCGGGGTGCGGCTGGGGACGAGCCCGCGCGGGGTACTGATGACAAATGTCAGCACGGCTCATGATTCTTGGCACTGGGCCCGCCCGGATACGCCCGGGAAGCTATTCGCATGAACGAAATCGCCATCGCGGCACACGGATTGAGCTGCCGCTACGGAAGTTACGAAGCAGTCCGTGACGTCGACCTGACCGTGCACGCAGGCGAGCTGGTGTGCCTGGTGGGCGCGAACGGCTCCGGCAAGTCGACCCTGCTCAGCGTCCTGAGAGGACTACGTCGGCCGGACGCGGGGACTGTCCGCTTGCTCGGGCTCGACCCGGCCCGGCACCGCACCCGCCTCGCCCCGCATGTCAGCTTTGTGGCCCAAGACTCACGATTCACCGGCGCGCTCACCGCCGCGGAGACCTTCCACCTATGGGTAGGCCTTCAGGGGCGCGCGCCCACCGAAGAAGATCCGCCACGAACGCGAGTCCGCCAGTCGCCCGGTGACGAGTCGTCGCGAACACGGTTTCGGCAGCCCTCCGACGGCGAGTCGTCCCGGAGGCGAGGCCGGCGGCTCCTCGGCGGTGAGTCATCGCGGAGGCGAGGCCGGCGGCTCCTCGGCGGCGAGTCATCGCGGAGGCGAGGCCGGCGGCTCCTCGGCGGCGAGTCATCGCGGACGCAAGTTCGGCAGCTCTCCGGCGGGGAGCGCCGCCGCCTCGACCTGGCCGTGGCCCTCGCCGGTCACCCGCGGGTGCTGCTGCTCGACGAGCCCACAGCCGGACTCGACCCGGAGGCCCGGGACGAGTTCGCCGCCACCTTGCGCGAACGCCGCGCAGCCGGGGCCGCGATCCTGCTCACAACCCATCTGGCCAACGAGGCCGCCGCCCTGGCCGACCACGTCCTCACGC
The DNA here is from genome assembly GCF_030709675.1 of Symbioplanes lichenis. GTDB lineage: Bacteria > Actinomycetota > Actinomycetes > Mycobacteriales > Micromonosporaceae > Actinoplanes > Actinoplanes lichenis. The sequence continues at coordinate 117,240 of NZ_JAUZQD010000014.1, read as the reverse complement.
TGCCATGACCGGCCGCCCCGCCCTCACCCGTGCCGGCGCCCTCGTGTCCGGCCTCATCCGCGTCGTCGATGTCGCCTCGGCCCGGTCTCTCGCCTCTGACCTGGGCCACGCTTTGGTTCTTGCGCGTGCCGAGTCACTGGCGTTGCTGCGTAGCCCGCTCGCCGTGGTCAACGCTGTCTTGTCCCCGGTGGCCCTCGGCGCCGGCTGGCTGTTGCTGTCCGAGCGGACCGGCCGCGGCACCGACGGCGACGCGGCGGGGATGCTGCTGATCTTCGTGCTGTCGTTCGTGACGTACGCCGGCGCGACCACGGCCCTGGCCGCCCGCCGAGCCGATCTCGTCCTGATCCGGCTCCGCGCCACCGCCCTGCCCACGGCCGGCATCGTCCTCGGCTTGGTGGCGCCGTTCCTGCTCGTGTCAGTCGTCCAGCTCGGACTGCTCGCCGCCGTCGCCCCGGCGGCGGGGACCTCGGCGCCGCAACGCTGGTGGCCGTTGGTCTTCGCCTTCGCCTTCGGCACGCTGGTGGCAGTGGCGCTGGCCTTCGCGACGGCGGCCTTCACGTCCGCGCCCGAGCTGGCCCAGCTCACCACCACGCCGGGCGTACTTGCGTTCGCCGGCGGCGCGTTCGCCCTGCTCAACCTGCCCGACGCGGGGTGGCCGTTGCTCATTGTCCCAGGCGCCGCGCTCACCGAGCTCACCCGTGCCGCTTGGACCGGCGATGCCCCGGTGTGGCCTGCCGTCCTGACCCTCGTTGTGACCGCGGCCGCCACGCTGCTCCTCACGGCCCGGGTCTTCCGCTGGGAGCCACGCCGATGACGGGGCGGGCGGAGCAAGCGGTGATTCGCGCCGCCGGCTGCTGCTTCCGGGATCACGTTGGCCGGGTGCGAATGGCGCGGGTCTGGCACCGTGTGGACATGGCCGATGTTGCGGCTCTGCTGGCCGCCTATGACGAGCACATGCGGATGCCGACCGGGGCTGTGCCGGCGGGGGTGACGTATGAGTACGACGGGCCGCTCCTGCGCATCGTGGGCGGGCATGTGGGACGCATTCGGGCACCGCGCGACGTCGGGGTTGACGGTGCGGAGCTCGACCAGCTGATCGTGCGGCAGCGGGACTACTTCGGGGAGCGTGGGCAGGGCGTCGAGTGGAAGCTGCGGGCGCACGATCTGCCCACGGATCTTGCCGAGCGGCTCGTTGCGGCCGGCTTCGTGCCGGAGGAGCCGTCGACGGTGCTGCTCGGGGTGGCAGCAGAGGTGGCGCGGGCGGCACGGCACGACACCGGACACGCGGATCGATCTGATGGGCCGTCCTTGAGCAGGGCCAAGACCTCGTTACGCAGGGAGGACAAAGAGGACGAGCGGGCTGGGCATGACGGCCCGATCGGGCATCCGGACGAGCCGGTTCTGTCTGGCTGGGTTGTGGTGCGGCGGGCCAGCGCGGCTGAGGACTTGCGGCGCTTCGCTGATCTGCAGAGCGAGGTGTTCGGGGTTGATTGTTCGTGGGTGGCGGACGACCTTGCTTCCCGGGTGGCGGCCGATCCGGAGCAGATCACCATTCTGGTTGCCGAGGTGGGCGAGCGGGTCGTCTGTGGAGCCTTCGCGTTGTACGCCCCGGGCACCGACTTCGTGGCGCTGCTCGGTGGTGCGACGGTGCCGGAGTGGCGGGGACGGGGAATCTATCGTGCTTTGATCGCTGCCCGGGCGGAGGAGGCGGTTGCGAAGGGCTTCCGGTTGCTGCACGTGGACGCTTCGCCGGCCAGCGCGCCGATTCTGCGGCGGTGTGGGTTCCATGCGATTACTACCGCGAGGCACTACCAGTGGACGCCGCCGGATCGAGCCTTGGCCGGCGAGCAGAGTTGAGACCGGTGCGGCCGCCGACGACGAGCAGGCCCGCGCGGCACAGGCAGCAGATCACCCGCAACGCGCGACACGCCCAACCAGCCGACGACGACGAATAAGCCCACGCCGCGCAGGCATTGGGCCTCCCGCAACGCACGGGGTGCCCGAGACCGCAGTGCGGTTAGGCCCCGGGCGTCAATGAGGTTCGCCGCGCGGCTGATGCTGGAGCGCGTAGTGCGGTTGGGGCCTGGCTCGGGTGAGGTCCGCCGCCCGACTGGTGCCCGAGCCCGCAGTGCAGTTGGGCGATGGCGTGGATGAGGTCCGAGCCGGAAGCGGCTGCCGAGAGACGAGAGCGGCGGGCATTGAAGGACGGGAAGGGGAACGACAGAGTCATGGATGAGGCGGCGGAGTGGCTGCGGCAGGCGCGGCGGGTGGTTGTATTTACGGGGGCGGGGGTTTCGGCGGAGAGTGGCATCCCGACGTTCCGCGAGGCGCAGACCGGGCTCTGGGCACGTTACGACGCGCAGCAGTTGGCTACGCCTGAGGCGTTCGCGGCGGATCCGGATTTGGTGTGGGGCTGGTACGAGTGGCGGCGGGCGGCCGTGGTGCGAGCCAGCCCGAATGCCGCTCATGTGGCCGTGGCTGACATTGAACGGCATAAGGCCGGCACCACGGTGGTCACGCAGAATGTTGACGATCTGCACGAGCGGGCCGGGTCGCGGGAGCCGGTGCACCTGCACGGGAGCCTGTTCGCCCCGCGTTGTGCCGGCTGCCACGCGGCCTTTGCCCCGCCCGGGGAGCTTCCGACGGAGGCAGCGCCGCGGTGCGAGCTGTGCGCGTCACCCGTACGGCCGGGGGTGGTCTGGTTCGGTGAGGCCCTGCCCGCCGAGGCGCTGGAACGGGCGGTCCAGGTCGCGTACGAGTGCGATGTGCTTCTCACCATCGGCACCTCCGGCCTCGTGTATCCGGCGGCCGAGATTCCGCTCGTCGCCAAGCGCAGTGGCGGCAAGGTGATTCAGATCAACCCGGCCGCCACGCCGCTGGATGAGGAGTCGGATGTGAACCTGCGCGGGAAGGCCGCCGAGGTTCTGCCCGCCCTGGTCGAGCGGGCCTTCAGCTAGCGCGAACCCGAAGGAACAAGCACAAACCAAAGGAGGAAGCGCAAGCCGAAGGCGCAAGCACAAGCCAAAGGAGCAAGCGCGAGCCAAAGGCGCAAGCGCGAGCCGAAGGAGCAAGCACAATCCGAAGGAGCACGCGAGCCCGAAGGAACAAGCGAGGACGAGGCCGGACGCCAGCAGAAGGAGACGGCGAATGCGAGGGAGAATGAGAAGGAGCACGGGAAGAGCGAAGCGAGCTGACGCGATCCGACCTAATGGTTGGAGTCGTACGCCTTGACGGGTTTGGTAACGGTCCGCCCTCCGCGCAGAGTGATCGTGACGTCGGGGTTGGGCGAACCGTTGTAGCCCGTGTCCTCGATCAGCCGCCCGGCGACCGTGGCCGGCTTCATCCGGGGCCACCAGGCCGTGAACCGTCCGTCCTTCACCGTCGCCCGTACGTTCATGCCCTGCGAGTGGAAGACCACGCCGGCCACGTCCGCGCCCGCCCGCCCGCCGACCATGAACATCGTGGCCGACGCGATCCCGCCGGACGTTTCGTGGACGCCCACCGTCGTGAGGGCGTCGGCTGCCGGGGCGGGCAGGGCCGGGCCGGACATCGCCTCGCCCTCGCCGTCGGGATACTCCGACGATTTCACCGTCGACTTCAGGCACTGGGTCTCGCTGGTGGCGGACTCCAGATACGTCATGACCCAGGTGCCGCGCGCCTCGACCACCTGGTAGTCGCCGGCCGGGGTGTGCGTCCAGCCGGCGCAGTCCCGCACCCACGCGGCCGTCTCCTGCGCCGACAGCGAGCGCGGCGAGGCGTCCCACGTGGCGAGCGCGGCCCGGTCGGTGCCCAGGATCGGGGCGGAGACGACCACCGCGGCCGCGGCGACGACTCCGGCCAGCGCGAAGCGGACAGCGCGCCGGCGCGGCCGGGCCGGGCGGGCTGACATCGAGGTGACCCGGGCCAGCGTGGCCGCGGCGCGGGGTGAGGACGCGAGGTCGTCCGGGATCGGGTGGGCGGGGTCGTGGGCTCGGAGCAGGTCGTCGAGGTTCATCACGCGTGTCCTCCGGATCCGGGGGCCGATGATCGGCGGGCCGACGATTGGCGCGCCGACAATTGGCGCGCCGACAATTGGCGCGCCGACAATTGGCGGGCCGATGCTGTCGCTGAACGGGACGGGGCAAGGTGGCTTTCGAGGAGGCGCCGGGCGCGGCTGAGCCGGATGCGGAAGGCGACAGCCGAGATGCCGAGCACCCGGGCGGCCTGGGCGCTGGTCAGGCCCTCCCAGACCGTGAGGCTCAGCGCCTCCTGCTGCGCGGGATTCAGCCGGCGCCACGCGTTGACCAGGTCGACCGTGGTGGCGACGAAGCCTTCCGGCCCGGCGGCGTGCTCCGAGATCCCGACGGCCGGCGCCGGACCGCGGGCGTCCGCCCGGTGCTGGGCCAGGAGCAGCCGGCGGGTGATGCCGAAGAGCCAGGCCCGCGCCTCCTCCGGGTCGCCGGGCAGGTCGTCCCGCCGCCGCCAGGCCACGACGAAGGCCTCGGCCACGATGTCCTCGGCCGAGTCCCGGTCGGCCGCGGGCCGCCGTCTGACCACAAAACGCACGAGGTCGGCGTACGTGCGGGCGTACACCTCTTCGAAGCGGATCTCTCTCACACCTCACCCATGTCGCCGAGGACCGGAAGTGTTTCAGCGCAAAGCGGATATCGGCCAACGGGCGGCAAAATGAGATGGTATGGCGTAAATTGACCTCGTGCCGCTGACTCGCAGGATCCTCCTCGCCGGGCTGGCGGCATCGCTCGCGGGCTGCGGCAGTGGTTCGGACGCCGCCGGGGACACCACCGAGCTGTGGATCTGGCCCGGCGGGCTGGGCGACGCGGTGACCCAGGACGCGGTGGCGCGCTATGCCCGGCGGACCCGGCTGCTGCCCAATGTCGTGCAGGGCGACTATCTCGACACCCTGACCGCGGCGCTGGGCAGCGGCGACGGGGTGCCGGCCATCGCGGGGATCAAGGGCGAGGACATCGCGGCCGTACTGCCCCGGGCCGAGGACTTCGTCGACCTCAACACGCTCGGCGCGCGCGACCTGGCCGGGCAGTTCCTGCCGTGGAAGCTGGCCCAGGGCAGCACCGCCGACGGGCAGCAGATCGGGCTGCCCATCGACATCGGGCCGACCGCGATGTTCTACCGGTCCGACCTGCTGCGCCGGGCGGGTCTCGAGGCGGGCGCCATGCCGACGTGGGAGCGGTTCCTGGAGGCGGGCACCACGTTCCGGCGCAGGAATCCGGGCGTGCACTGGCTGCGGAACGCGCCGGAGCTGTTCACGACGGCGGTCGGCCAGGAGGCGCGGCGGTTCGTGGACGAGGGCAATCACTTCGTCGGCGACCAGGCGCACGTACGGGATGCGTGGAATCTGGCCGTGGAGCTGGTCGAGCGGGGGCTGAGCGCGAACATCCCGCCCGGGCACGGCGACGAGTGGGACGCCGCGGTCCGGGACGGCAAGCTGGCGATCGAGCTGGGCGCCGCGTGGCACGCCGCCGATCTGCAGGAGGCCGCGCCGGACAGCGCCGGGTCGTGGCGGGTCGCGGCCGGTCCGGCGGCCGGCGCCAACTCGGGGGGCTCGTTCCTGGCGATCCCGGCGGCCGGCGGCGCGCCCGAACTCGCCTTCGAGATCATCAGCTGGCTGCTGACGCCCGAGAACGAGGCCCGCAACTTCACCGACGCCGCGCTCTTCCCGGCCACCCCGGCGGCGTACAAGATGAATGCCCTGACCCGCCCGGACCCCTTCTTCGGCGGGCAGGTCACGGTCGAGGTCTTCGCGGCCTCCGCGGAGAAGATCAAGCGGGTGTACGAGGCCCCGGCCGACGCCGCCCTGGCCGAGGTCTACCTGACCCAGCTCGCCGCGGTCGACGCGGGCGAGAAGAAGGGCGACGCGGCGTGGGCGTCAGCGGTGGCCACGGCTCGGCAGCTGGCCACCGAGCAGGGCGTCAACTGACGAGGCACCGAGCAAGAGCAACCGGCGAGGCACCGAGCCGGGGTTTCAACTGAGCGGCAGCTCAAGGAATGCTCAAGGGCCCGCGTGCCGGGCCGATCGGAGCAGCATGCGGATGTCGCTGCGCTGGATGAGGCGCCGGGTCGTGGCCCGGTGCGCCATCGCGGCGTTGCTGATCGGCCTCATCCTGCTCGCCGGGCTGGCCGTCCTCAGCACGCAGACCGCCGCGCGCGCCGCCGCCGGGGTCGCCGAGCGCGAGCTGGTCAGCCAGCATTGGAGCAACGCCTACGGCAAGATCGGCGTCGAGTACGAGACGCTCACCGACTATCTGCGCGGCGACGAGGAGGTGAGCCGGGGCACCCTCGCCTCGGTCATCGGCTCCGCCGCCGGCGACCTGCGCTGGCTCTATGTGCACGGCGGCTCGGACGCGCGGCGGGCCCGGGCGCTGCACAACGCCTACGACGGCTACAGCTACACCCTGCGTAACCTCGTCGACAGCGAGCGCGACGGCGCGCAGGAGATGGCGGACGCCGAGCAGGCCGCCAAGAGCGCCGCCGCCCTGCGCAAGCAGGCCGCGGACAGCGTGCAGCGCAACGACGACGAGATCAACGCGCTGCTGGCCCAGAGCCGGCGGGACAGCGACCGGCTGCTGCGCGCGGTCGAGATCATGTCCGGCGTCGACCTGGTGCTGGTGCTGCTGTGCGCGCTGGTGCTGCTGATGTACCAGACCAGCACCGAGCGGCAGGCGTCCGAGAGCCGCTACCGCGCCTCGCACGACGGGCTGACCGGCATCGCCAATCGCGAGCTGCTCACCGAGCGCGTCAAGGAAGCGATCGCCACCGCGGACCGCGACGGCACCGGCGTCGGGTTCTTCCTGCTCGACCTCAACCGTTTCAAGGAGGTCAACGACACGCTCGGTCACCACTACGGCGATCTGTTGCTGCAGGAGGTCGCCCGCCGGCTGACCTCGGCCGTACGCGCGGACAGCCTCGTGGCCCGGCTCGGCGGCGACGAGTTCGCCGTCCTGCTGCCCGGCGTGCACGAGGCGGCGGACCTGCTCGCGATCGGCGACCGTGTCCTCCACGCCCTGCACGGCGTCGCCGACCTCGACGGCATCGCGGTCGACGTGAGCGCCAGCGTCGGCGCCGCGCTCTATCCCCGGCCCAGCGGCAACGCGGCTGAGCTGCTGCAGCACGCCGACGTCGCCATGTACGCGGCCAAGCGCGGCCACCTCGGCATCAGCCTGTACGACCGGGACGCCGACGAGCACAGCTTCGAGCGGCTGACCGTGGTCGGTGAGCTGCGCCGGGCCATCGCGGTCGGCGAGCTCGAGCTGCACTACCAGCCCAAGGTGCGCATGGCCGACGGCCGGTTCAGCGGCGTCGAGTCGCTGGTGCGCTGGCGCCATCCCGTCCGCGGGCTGCTCTTCCCGGACCAGTTCATCCCCGCCGCCGAGCAGAGCGGCCTCATGCCGGCGCTGACCGACGCGCTGCTCGCCCTCGCGCTCGACCAGTACCAGCGGTGGCGCGCGGACGGGCGCACGATCCCGGTCGCCGTCAACGTCGGGGCCGCCTGCCTGCTCGACGCCGGGCTGCCGGGACGCATCGGGCTGCTGCTCGCCCGTTATGACGTACCGGCGGCGCACCTGACCGTGGAGATCACCGAGAGCGCCATGATCAGCGACCCGGCCCGGGCCACCGCGGTCCTCGCCGAGCTGCGCGAGCTGGGCGTCCTGCTGTCCATCGACGATTTCGGTACGGGCTACTCGTCCATGAGCTACCTGCAGAGCATGCCGCTGACCGAACTCAAGATCGACCGCCAGTTCACCACCAAGCTCACCTCCCCCGGCAGCGGCCGCGCCATCATCGGCGCGATCGTCGAGCTGGCCCACGCCCTCGAGCTCGCCGTCGTGGTCGAGGGCGTGGAGGACGCGGACACGTACGCGATCGCCCGCGAGCTGGGCTGCGAATACGCCCAGGGCTACCACATGTCCCGCCCGTTGCCGGCCGGCGAGATCCTGGCGTGGGCCGCGGATCAGTCCTCGACGTCGATGGCCTGGGCCGGGCACACCAGCGCGGCGTGATGCACGTCGTCGCCGTCGGACTCCGGCGGCTCGGTCTGCAGCAGGATCGCCACGCCGTCCTCGTCGCGCTGGTCGAAGACCTCGGGGGCGGCCAGCACGCACTGGCCGGAGCCGACACACTTGTCCTGGTCGAGGAGCACCTTCATGGTCACCAGCTCACCTTCAGCTCGTACACACCGTAGACCGCCCCGTCGTGCTTGAACGGCACCTCGTCCAGGGCGGTCGCGCGGCGCAGGGTCGGGATGCGGCGGTAGAGCGTGCTGTAGACGACCTGCAGCTCCATGCGGGCCAAAGGCTGGCCGAGGCACTGGTGCACGCCGAAGCCGAACGCGACGTGCCGCCGGGCGTCGCGGGTCAGGTCGAGGGTGTCGGGGTCGGGGAAGACCTGCGGGTCGCGGTTGCCGATGTCGTTGGCCAGGATCAGGCCCTCGCCGGCGCGGATCGTGACGCCGGCGATGTCGATGTCCTCGAGCGCCACGCGCCGGCGGCCGGTGTGCGTGATGTTGAGATAGCGGAGCAGCTCCTCGACCGCGCCCGCGACCACCTTCGGGTCGTCGGCGTCGCGCAGCAGGGCCAGCTGCTCCGGGTGCTCGAGCAGGGCGAGGGTGCCGAGCGCGATCATGTTGGCGGTCGTCTCGTGCCCGGCGAGCAGCAGCAGGACGCCCATGCCGGCGGCGTCGCCGCGGTCCAGCTCGCCGGTCTCGACCCGGGCCACCAGCTGCGAGAGCACGTCGCCGTCGGGGTCGGCCGGCTTCTTCGCCAGCTGCTCGCCGAGATAGTCGTGGAGGGCCTGGAACGACGCGCCGCGCGTCTCCGGTGACACGGTCCGGTTGATCAGGTTGCGGCTGTGGGACTGGAAGAAATCATGGTCCTCGTACGGGACCCCGAGCAGCTCGCAGATGACCAGCGACGGCACCGGCAGCGCGAAGGCCTCCACCAGGTCCACGGGCTTCGGACCGGCCAGCATCGCGTCGATGAGGTCGTCGACGATCCGTTGCACCGTGGGGCGCAGCGCCTCGACCCGCTTGATGGCGAACGGCGCCGTGACCATGCGCCGCAGCCGCAGGTGTTCGGGGTCGTCCATGAGGATGAAGCCGATGCTGCCGCCCGTGCCGCCGGGGCGGGCGGGGGCCGACGACGGATAGCCGGGGCGGGTCACGTCGGCGCTGAGCCGCCGGTCGGCGAGCAACGCGCGCTGCTCGGCGAAGCGGGTGACGAGCCAGGGGGTGGACCCGTCCCACAGCCGGACCCGGGTCAGGGGCGCCTCGGCCTGCACCTCACGCAGCACAGGCGGCGGATCGAAGGGACAACGCTCGGCCCGCTCGGCGGGAAAAGTGATGGCTTCTCTCACCCAAACCACTCAACGCCGCCCATTCCGGTAAGTCAAGTGACTGAATGCGCCGCCCGTCTATCCTGGACCGCAACATCCCAGGTCAGGACCGTCACCCATGCGCGAAACAATCACCGAGCGCCCCACCCGCGGGCTGATCCTCGCCACCGCCGAGCGCCTCTACGCCGAGCAGGGCATCGTCGCGGTGTCGAACCGCCAGATCAGCGAGGCCGCCGGCCAGGGCAACAACGCCGCCGTCGGCTACCACTTCGGCACCAAGACCGACCTGATCCGCGCGATCCTGCAGCACCACAACGAGCCCCGCGAGAGCCTGCGCCGCGCCCTCGCCGCCCAGCACGCGGGCCGCACCGACCTGCGGGCCTGGCTGACCTGCCTGGTCCTGCCGAGCACGGCGCACCTGGCGGCCCTGGGCACCCCCAGCTGGTACGCCCGCTTCGCCGCCCAGCTGCTGACCGACCCGGCCCTGCGCCGCCTCGCCGCCGAGGAGCACGCCCCGGAGCGCCGCGCCGTCCTCGACCAGCTGCGCGCGTGCCTGACCCACCTGCCCCCGGACGTACGCGACACCCGCGTCGACATGGCCCATACGCTGATCGCCCACACCTGCGCCGACCGTGAGCGCGCCGGCGCCACCGAAGCGGACTGGGCCGCCACCGGCGCCCACCTGATCGACGCGCTGGAAGGCCTCTTCACCGCCCCCGTGCGGTCACCGGGGAGGGGACCCGTCGTGTAGCGCCGGCACCCGGACGGTCCGGTGGGCGAAGCGGGTGCGATAGGCGGAGGCGCTCAGGCCGAAGTGGGCGCGGAAGCGGCGCGCGAAGTAGTTCTGGTCGGGCCAGCCGACGCTGCGGGCGATGTGCGTGATCGGCTCGTCGGTGTGCAGCAGCAGGGAGGCGGCGGTCTCCACGCGGTGGCGGGCGAGATAGGCCATCGGCGGCAGGCCGGTCGTCGCCTTGAACAGCCGGACCAGATAGCTCGAGGTCAGGTGCAGGCTGTCGGCCAGCTCGGTCAGGGTCCAGCGGCGGGCCGGGTCGGCCTCGAGCAGCCGCATGGCGCTGGTGACGGCCGGGTGGGCCCGGGCCGGGGACGGGCCGACCGCGCGGGCCAGGGTGGCCAGGAAGAGCGACAGGTGGCCGATGATGTCGCCACGGTAACGGTCGGCCGGGGCGCCGCGCAGCCGGTCGAGGGCGTCGAGGTGGGTCACGCACCGGGCGAGGTCGTCGGCGCCGAGCGTGGCGGTGAGCATGCCGCGGCGCTGGGCGGCATAGGGGCCGGTCCACAGCAGATAGCCCAGCAGCGGGTCCTCGCGGGTCCAGGCCAGCTCGCCGTGCAGCAGGTCGACGGAGAAGCAGCAATTGTAGAGGCGCAGGCCCCGGCACTGCTCGTAGCCGTGCCACACCCCGGGCCGCAGCAGCACCACGTCGCCGACGCTCATCCGGTGACGGCCGGCCATCGACCGGTGCACGCCGGCGCCGTCGATCATCACGGCGATCTCGACGAAGCTGTGCGTGTGGTCCGGGTGCACGTCCTCGTGCAGATAATGCCCGGCGTACGCCACCGAGCCGTCACTGAAGTAGAGCAGGCCCCGCCGCTCCCCCACCGGTGGCTCGGTCATCGTCCGACGATAGCGTTTGCCACGCGGGCGCCGGGGCACCCGGAAGTGATGCCGGTCGATCTGATGCCGCCGCTCCCCGAGCATCTGCAGCTCGAGATCACCTCCGCGTGCAACCTGCGCTGCACGATGTGCCTGGTCAGCTATCGCCCGCCGGTCAACAAGCTGGCCGGGGCCATGCCGATCGAGCTCTTCGAGCGCCTGGTCACGGACGTGCCCGGCCTGCGGCGGCTCACCCTGCAGGGCCTCGGCGAGCCGCTGCTGTCGCCCCACCTGCCCGCCATGATCCGTACGGCCGTCGAGCACCGCATCACGGTCGGCTTCAACACCAACGCCACGCTCCTGCACGCCCGCCGCGCCCGCGAGCTGGTCGACAGCGGGGTCGACTGGCTGCACGTGTCGCTCGACGGCGCCCGCGCGCACACGTACGAGAAGATCCGCGCCGGCGCGACCTTCGACACCGTGGTCGCCAATCTGGGCGGGCTGATCGCGGCGAAACGGGCGGCGGGGAGCCGTACCCCGTGGGTGCGGGTGGTCTTCGTGGCCATGCGCGACAACGTGGCGGAACTGCCCGATCTGGTCCGGCTGCTCGGGGATCTCGGCGTCGACGAGCTGCACGTGCAGAATCTGTCGCACAGCTTCTCCGACACGGACCCCGCCGGAGCGTACGAGGAAATCCGCGGTTTCGCCGCCGACCAAGCTCTGTGGACAATGTCCCCGCCCGCCTTCGCGGAAGCCCGCACCGCCGCCGCGGCCACCGGTCTCCGGCTGCGCCTGCCGCACACCGAGGAGCCCGCCGGTGACCGCCGGGGCTGCTCGTGGCCGTGGGACGCCGCGTACATCACGAGCACGGGCGTCGTGCAACCGTGCTGCATGGTCATGGGCGACGACCGGGTGGCGCTGGGGCGGCTCGACGAGCAGAGCTTTCCGGAGATCTGGCGCGGGGCCGCGTACCGGGAATTCCGCAGGAGATTGACCACCGACCGGCCGCCGGCGGTGTGCGCGGGGTGTTCGCTCTACCGCCGGATCTTCTGAGGCGACGATCCGGCGGCAGAGCCCGGAAGGATCAGACCCGCCGGCGTGTGGTCAGGAAGCCGAGGGCGATCATGCCGATGGCCAGCACCAGGTGCAGCCAGTCGTCGGCGGTGTTGAGGGGGACGAAGTTGGCCGCGGTGTTCTGACCGACCACCAGGCCGTAGAGCCAGAGGATCAGATAGATCACGCCGCCGCCGATGAGGTAGTTGCGCGCGCCGCCGACGGTGCGGGCCAGAGCGAGCCCGGCGACGCCGAAGAGCAGGTGGACGATGTTGTGCAGGACGGACACCTGGAAGATGCCGAGCAGTTTCGCCTCGCTGTGGTGCCCGGCGAAGCCGAGGTCGGAGTAGTTCGTCGTGACGCCCGGGATAAAGCCGAGGACGCCGACGAGCAGGAACACGATGCCGACGGCGAGGGCCGCGGTCTGGACGGCGGTGCGATGCCGGGAGTATGCGACGTCGCCGGCGCCGGAAGCGGTGGCCATGTCAGGTCTCCTGTCGTAGGGGACCGCTCGCATGCCCTCGCGGTGTGGGGCGAAACTTCAGCGGAATGACTTCTTTGACATGTATGCATGTCAATGTCTGCGCCCGACAATCGCCAGGTGAAGAGAATCTTGGCTCTCCTCGTCACCGCCACTCTGGCCCTCACCACGCAGGTGGTCACGACCGGGGCCGCCGACGCGGCGCCGCCCGGCACCCCGACCGCCGCCACCGCCCGGACCTACCTCGCCACGCTCACCGTGGCGGCTTCGACGCACACGACGACGTACGACCGGGAGCTCTTCCCGCACTGGTCCACCGTCTCGGGCAGCTGCAACACCCGCGAGACGGTCCTCAAGCGCGACGGGTCGGGCGTGGTCACCGACTCGGCGTGCGCCTCGGCCTCCGGGTCCTGGTACAGCGTCTACGACGGCGCCACCTGGACCGCCGCGTCGGACGTGGACATCGATCACATGGTGCCGCTGAAGAACGCGTGGATCTCCGGGGCGTGGGCGTGGACCACGGCCGAGCGCGAGAACTTCGCGAACGATCTGACGAACCCGCAGCTGCTCGCGGTCACGGACAACGTCAACCAGTCCAAGGGCGACAAGGCGCCGGACTCGTGGGTGCCGCCGCTGACGAGCTACCACTGCACGTACGCGCGGCAGTGGATCAAGGTCAAGTATGTGTACGACCTGACGGTGACCAGCACCGAGAAGAGCAAACTCACCTCGATGCTGGCCACCTGCTGAATCAGTTGGCCGGGTACTCCGCGAGGTACTGCGGGGTGCCCGACGTCGACGGCGGGGCGGCCGGACCGACGCCGTTGACGACGTGGTCGATCGTGCCCGCGCTCAGGTTCACGGTCATGATGTGGTGCAGCTTCACGCCGGGACGGTCCGGCACCTCGAAGCCGTTCTCGGTGTGGATCTCCGGGTTGTTCTGGTTGAAGACGTAGACCCCGGCGCCGTACAGCGTGTGGGTCTTGACCTTGTCTCCGACCTTGTAACCCGCGTAACCCTCGACCTTGCCGTTCATCCAGTCGGCCTGCGTCGGCGGGTCGTACGGGAGCTCGTTCTGGTAGAGGATCGTCGTGCCCTTGTCGCCGTTCCAGACGGTGTTGTACTTCTGGAAGTGCTCGACGAACAGGCCCGTCGCGGTCACGTTGTCGCCGTTGATGACGGCGCCGTAGCGACCGGTGTTGGTGCGCCAGCGCTGGGTGTCGCCGTTCACGCCCTCGGTGAAGCCCTCGACGCCGTGGTCCCCGCGCCACACCCAGGTGTGGTCGATGAGCACGTTGTCGCTGTTGACCTCGAGCGCGGTGTCGGTCTTGCCGATGTGCGGACCGCCGACGCGGAAGTAGACGTCGGACAGCGTGGTCGGGTTGCTCGGCGTGCTGATCCCGAAGCCGTTCTTGACGCCCACGCGCAGCAGCGTCTTCGACTCCTTGAGACCGGCGTCGATGGTGACGCCCGCGACGACCGCGCCCGGGACGTCGGCCACCGTCAGCGGCGTGGCGCCGTTGACCGCGGTCAGCGTGGCGTGACCCAGGCCGAGCACGACCTGGTTCGGCCACAGCACGTTGATGCTGCTCGCGATGTCGTACACGCCGGGGGTGAGCAGGAGGTTCTTGCCCAGCGCGAGGTTGGCGTTGATCAGCCAGACCGGGGTCTTCGGGTTCGCGACGAAGAAGTCGCTCAGCTTCAGGCTGCGGCCGGACTTCGCCGACACACCGCTGCTGTTGCGCTGCGCCGCCGGGACCTGGACCTTCCACTGGTTGTTCTCGACGAACAGGTACGGCTTCTCCCGGCTGACCGGGGTCTGCTCGACCGTGGTGTAGGGCGGGTTCGGGAACGCTTCGTCCGTGGGCGCGCCGACGACGCCGGAGAACACCTGGTTCCAGACGCCGTTCGACCAGCTGCCGACCTCACTGTTGCGGGTCAGCCACTGCTGCTGCGAGCCGTTCGTGACCGCCCCGAACTTCGAGTCGGCGATGAAGCCACCGCTGGCGTACTGCGGGCCGGCGGTGCAGTAGTCCATCAGCGTGAAGCCGCCGTTGACATTGATCCGCCGCAGCGAGACCGCCTGGGACACCGCCCAGAAGTTCGCCCCGGCGCGGCAGCCGTCCTGACCCGCGCCGTTGACGTTGATGGTCAGGTTGGACAGCGTCCGCCAGAAGTTGACCAGGGCGAGACAGTTGCTCGTGCCGCCGTCGGCGAGGCAGCGGTTGTAGACCTCCACCTTGCCGTTGATCACCACGTCGGACGGCGAGGCGCCCAGGCCGGAGATCTCGGTGTAGTAGCCGACCTTGATCTGCAGGGGCTTGTCGGCCGTACCGTAGGTGCCGGGCTTGAAGAGATAGGCGTAACGCGCGGTGCCCATCTCGTTGTCGACCTGCTTGGCGTGAGTCGCGTCCAGGGTCGCCTGGATCTGCTCCACCGGCATGCTGGGGTCGAAGACGGTGACGTTGGCGCCGAGATCCGGCGTCCGCACAACCGGCGCGGCGGTTGCGGGCGTACCGACAAGGGTTCCAGCCGTGGCGACCAGCAGGCCGACGGCGAGGATCCGGCTGAGGCGCCGGCGTGTCGTCATGCGGGGGGTCCTTTCCGTAACAAGGGTGTAACCAGATCACAGAAAGCGATAGGCCGCGGTCAAAGTCAACAGATCGCCCCGGTTCCGGAACCAGCCGTGCCCGTTCGGCTGGCCGATCACCTCCCTATGACGATCGTTCTGCCCTCTTTCACCTGCCCGCCCTCGTACGCCACCCGGTCGACCACCGTGCCCAGCGCGTCCGCCAGCGTCACCGCGCCGCCCTGATTGCCCAGCGTCATCCCGCCCGCCGCGACGATTTGCAGAACGGCACCCGGCGTCAAAATGCCACTGAGCGTCTGGGTACGCCCGGCCCGGTCCCGCAACGTCCAGCTCGCCAGGTCGACGGTCGCCCCGGTCGTGTTGAGCAGGGTGATCAGCTCGTTGCCCCGGTCCGTGCCGGCGGGGTCCGGCAGCGCCGCCACGATCAGCACGTCCCCCGTGGCCGGCCGGGCGCCCGTGGTCGGCGCACCCTGCGGCGCCGGATCCGGATCGATGATGAAATCCTCCGGCCAGACGGTCAGCCGGAAACGCTGCCCGTTGTTCTCGACGATGTCGTGGAGATTGCCGCTTTCGAGCCGGTCGAGCAGGAACAGGCCGTCGTCCCGGTTCACCGGGTCCGACCGCAGCCAGGCGTCGAAACTCATTCCGCGTGTCGCCAGGAACGGCACCAGCCGCCGGAAGAGCTTGGGCCAGATCACCAGCCGCTGCAGCGCGGCCAGGTCGGCGATCAGGGCGGCACCGTTCGGATCCGCGGTCGAGCGGGCCCAGATCCCCGCCTGATTCTCCCGCGCCTTCCGCGAGACCCCACCCAGATGGGTACGCAACGACGCCGGCAAAGTGGCATAGAAAGCCGGATAGACGAAACCCGCCGCCAGCAGGTGCGCGTTCGCCGACCGGTCGGTCAGCGTCTCCGCGAGAAACACCGTGGCCCCGTCGTCGGCGGGTGGCGTACCGGCGAAGACGAAACCGATCAGCCGTCCATGGGCGTCGATCCCATTGGAGAGTACGGTCCCCGGCACGCTGTCCTGATCGGCACTCTCCACTTTGTTGGGGAGATCGGCGAAGAACCGTACATTCGTGAAGCCGAGTTCCTTCAGGAGCTCGTCGCGCGCCGCGTTCGCCCCGAGCAGCTCCTGGTGTGCCTCGGCGAAATGCGTCTCCATCGCGTCGATCGCCTCGAGCCGCACGGAGATGCCGCGTGCGGTGAGGTCCGGGGGCGTACCGGACGGGCGCGGCAGCTCTTCGGCCAGACCCGGATCGTCCGGCATGAACTTGATGGTGTCGCCGTCCGGCTCGGGCCCCTGCCGGGGCAGGTCGGGATAGCGGATGACGAAGCGTCCTTGCAGCACTGTGTAGGTCATTCCGCCAGGGTGCGCCGCTGTTGCGACCTCGGGAAGCGCCCGGATCTGTCGGATCAAGGGCCTTTTCCCCCGCGGCCGCGACGCGGCGAGGGCCCGCGCGGGACGGCCCGGGGCGAGCCGCGCTGCTCGCCCCGGGTCGCCGGTCCTCAGTGGCGCGGGCGGAACGCGTGGGCGAGGACGTAGGCCGACACTCGCTCGCCGAGCCGGACGCCGTCCTCGTCGGCCGAGCGGAAGTGGACGCCGCCCCAGATGCGGGCCTCGGTCACCTCGGCGACCGCCGCCGAGAAGCCGCTGAACGTGCGGGTCGTGCCGGAGTCCTGGCTGGACGCGCTGAACGGGATGTCGTCGCGGCCGAAGAACGCCCGCATGGTCGCCATCACACCGCCGGTCGAGCAGGCATGGCCGGACGGGTACTCGGGGAAGCCGGGCGTGATCAGCAGCGGCATCCAGGCCGGGTCCGCGGTCGTCGCGCTGTTGCCGTCGGTGCCGGCGAGCTGGACCGCGGTGATCGGGCGCCAGAAGGCCCAGCGGCGCTTCTCCGTGAAGCAGGCGATGCCGCCGTCGGCCTGGACCACGTCGGTCATGGCGAAGAGGCGGGCCGTCTGCAGGGTGCTCAGCCGCTGCGAGGTGGCGAGGTTGCGACGGATCTCCCATTCGGACATGCGGCGGTCGTGCCACCACTTCGCGGACTCGGTCTGGTCCTGGGTGCGCACGGTGCTGGTGGCGCCGCCGAGCGCCTGGACCTCGTGGAGCTCGCGGGCGTACTCGGCGCTCGTGAGGGCCGGCGGTCCCGGCGTGCGGTAGGCCGCGCCGGACCGGATGACGAAGGGTTTCACGCCGGGCGCGGCCGCGCCGTCCTGGGTGAACGTCGGCGGGGTGGGCCGCCACTTCCCTGGTTCCTCACTGGTGGCCCACTGCGTGGCCGCGGCGGATCCGTCATTCGTCCGGGCGGCGATCATTGTCTCCGCCGCAGCTGTTCCCACGGCGACGCCGCCACGTTCGGCCCGGCCGTCGGGGACGGCGGCGAGCGCCGCGTCGTAGCGCGCTGTCAGATCCGCTGCCTGTGCGGGAAATTGCCAGAGCAGTGTCCGGTACGCCGCCGCGGCCACCGCAGCGTCGACCGAGTCGCCCCGGTGGGCGCGCGGGGCCGCCAGGAGCGGTTCGTAAGGAGTGCCGGCGATGGCGTTGACCGCGTCGTAGACGGCGCCGGAGACGATGGCGAAACTGCGGCCGGCGATGTAAGGCGGCTGCCGCGCCACCTCGTAGATGGCGTTCTGGGCGTTGACGTGCCACGCGATGACGGGGTTGGGCCTCGAGCTGCCACCGGCGGCGACGAACGGACCAAACAGGACGAAGGCGGCGGCTGCGGCCACCGTACGCGAACGAGCCATGAGAGCCTCCCGCGGGTCAGCGTGCCCGCGGCCGCCGGGGCGGGCAAGGCCTCGTCATGCGGCTATGTCCTGCGGTTTCCGGCTACTGGGTTCATGCCCGTTTGCGTCATGGGCGGAGAAGATTGCTGTATGCACCAATGAGCGCCGGTGTGACCATGCGTACTGGCGTGATCGCAACGTCTCGGGCAGCATTGCTGCGTGTCCCACCCGACCTCCCTCCAGGGCAGCCGCCAGCGCGCACAGGCACTGGCCGGCGCCGGCGATCCCGTGCAGGCCGTCCTCCTGCTCGAGCAGGCGCTCGACGTCGGCCGCGCCAGCCTGGGCGAGGACGACCCCGACGTGCTCACGACCGCCCACCAGCTGGCCGTGATCCTGCGCCGCGGCGGCGACACGAGCGGCGCGCGGCGGGTCCTCGAGGAGTCCTTCGCCGCGGGGCAGTGGCGGCTGGGCGACGCCGATCCGCTCATGCTGACCATCTCGTACGAGCTCGGGCTGGTCGCCGAGGAGATGGAGAACAGGCACGAGGCGCGGCGGGCCTTCGGCCGGGTGGCGGCGCACGGGCCGCGCGCGCTGGGCGCGGACCACTGGATGGTCACGCAGGCGCGGGCCTACCTGGGCGAGGACCCCCCGACGGTACGCATGGAGCTGCCCACTCCCCCGCCCGCCCCGGTCCGCCCGTCACCGGCCCCGCAGCCGCCGCCGCACACGCCCGCCCCGGTGTCGCATCCGCCGGTCGCGCCTTTCCCGGCGGCGGAGCGCCCTCCCGTCGCGCCGGACCAGTTCCACTCGCGCGCGGCGGAGCAGCACGCTCCTGTGGCCCCGCAGCAGCGCTTCCCTTCCGCGGCGGAGCAGCGCTCTCCCGGCGTGCCGGAGCAGGGCTTTCATCCCTCGGCGGAGCAGCACTTCACGTCCGGACGCCAGAGCCACTCGGCCCCGGAGCAGCAGTTCGGGGCCGGACCTCAGGGCCACTTCGAACCGGAGCAGCACGTCGGGGGCGGGCCGGAGCAGCACTTTCCGGCGGAGCAGCACTTCCCGCCCGTACCTCAGCAGCGGCAGCCGGTGTCGGCACCGCCGCACGCGGGTCCCGCGCCGACGCCACCGCCTCGGTCCGGGTCCTTCGGCCTGCGGGCGCCGGCCCTCTTCGCCGCCATCGCCGCGGTGCTGGGCGTGGCCATCGCCGTGGTCGCGCTCGTCATCGTGCTCGCCGATCCGGGTGACAAGCCCACCGCGTCGGATGTGCCAACCTTGAAGGGCCCGGCCCCCACGGACGTGCGTCTCCGCGATTACGGAGCGTCAGTCCAACTCTTCTGGTCCGACCCGGCCAACGGCCGCGCCTCCTTCATGATTACCGGCGCCCAGGCCGGCTCGCAACTCCGCCCCATGGGCGAGGTCGGCCCGGCCACGACGTCGTTCGACCTCAATGGCCTCAACGACAATCTCGATTACTGCTTCGCGGTGGTGGCCGTCTACAGCTCGAGCGAGTTCTCGACCTCGCCGCAGACCTGCACCCGTCGTGACCAGGCGTCCCCGTCCACAAGATGATCACTACATGCAACCACAGTTATCCACAACTGTGACTTGCGAGCTGTCGACCGCAGCCCGAATCGCCCTATGATGGCCTCCGTTCTGGACGGGCAGCAGGCGCCACACGGGGAGGGACGCGGGCTTTGAGCAGCATGGATGCCGGCACGGCACAACCACGGAGGCGCTGGCGCAGCCGTGGTGGTCTCGTCACGCTGGGTGTGGTGATGGCGCTCGTCGCCGGGCTCGGCGCGACGGTCCTCGGGCTGGGCGCCGCCGACCAGGCCGTGGCCAGCTTCGACGCCGCCTCCTGGCTGTGGAGCCGGGGCAAGGGCGAGGTCGCCCGGGTCAACGGCGTGACCGCCCGCGTGGACACCCGCGTCGACGTGCCGCGCGCCCGCACCCACGGCGTCGAGATCGTGCAGAATGACCGCTTCGTGCTGTTGCGCGACGCGAGCACCGGCAAGGTGAGCACGATGGACCTGACGTCGCTCAAGGAGGCGCACGAGCAGTTCTCCACCTCGGCCGGCATCGGCGTGCACGTCGCGCTGCACGAGGACGCCGCGTTCGTCATCGACTCGGTGCAGGGGCAGATCACGCAGCTCGACCCGCGCACGCTGGCGCCGATCGGCGAGCCGCTGCACTACCCGCCGGGCATCGCGGGCGGCGAGTTCGACGGCCAGGGCGAGCTGTGGATCGCGCTGCCCGCCGAGGGCACCGTGTCGGCCATCACCCCCGCGCCGCTGCCCGACACCGCGGCGAGCGCGGGCGCCGGGGCCAGTGCCGCCGGGCCCGCCCAGGTGCGCACCGAGGCTGTCGCCGCGGCCAGCCACGATCTCACGCTGGCGACCCTCGAGGACGGCGTGGCGGTGCTCAACCGCACCACCAACGCGCTGACCACGATCACCAGCAAGGCCAAGCAGTCGGTCACCCTCCCGCTCGACGGCATCGGCACGCTGCCCACCCATGTGGACGGTGACGTCGTCCCGGTCACGGTGCCCGAGACGCGCAAGGTCTTCGCCGTGCGCGGCGGCGCCACGACCGCCACGTTCACGGTGCCGGGCGACGGTGACGCCGACGCGTTGCAGCCCGCCGTGCCCTACGAGGGCTTCTTCTACGTTGCCGACGCGGACAGCGACTCGGTGCACGTCTTCGATGTCGCCGGCACCGAGCAGAAGCCGATCGGCTTCAAGAACCCGGGCGGTCCGCTCGAGCTCGAGGTCCGGGAGAACTACCTGTTCATCAACGCGCCGAGCGCCGCCACGGCCCGCGTCGTGGACGACTCGCACCAGGTGCGCAGCGTCGACAAATACGCCGACGACGTGCTCGGGGGCGATCCGCCGCCCACCCCGCCGGACCCGCCGCCCCCGCCGCCGAAGCCCAAGAAGCCGGTCGCGAGCAAGCCGGGCGCGCCCCGCAACGTCCGGGCCGCCGCGGGCAATGCCGAGGTGCGCGTCACCTGGCGGGCCGCGCCGGGCAACGGCGCCGCGATCACCCGTTACGTGGTCGAGGGCGCGGACAAGACGTTCCAGGTGGGCGCCGACCAGCGGGCCCTCGTGGTCACCGGGCTCACCAACGGTGAGACCTACAAGTTCGCCGTGCACGCGGTCAACAAGAAGGGCGACGGCCCGGCCCGCGAGAGCAACGCGGTCAAGCCGACCGCCGAGGTGCCGGACGCGCCCGCCGCCGTGACCGCCGAGGCCCGGCCGGACGGCAGCGTCACGGTCAGCTGGCCCGCGGCGAACGGCCAGGGCGTCGACATCGCGCGCTACACGGTCACCGCGATCAGCGAGGGCGGCAGCGCCCCGATCGGCGACGTCAAGGGCGGCGAGACCACGCTGACGATCGCCGACGGCGAGCTGGATTACGGCAAGCAATACGCGTTCACGGTCGTCGCGGTCAACGCGCGCGGGGCCGGCTCCAAGGCGTCGCCGGTGAGCGGGAGCGTCGTGCCGTTCACCAAGCCCGGCAAGGTGGAGGGCGTCGACGCCGCCACGGTCGGCGACCAGCCCGGCACGATCCGGGTGCAATGGGCGGCGCCGGCGGAGAACGGGCGACCTGTGACGAAATACCTGGTGACCGCCGGCGGCAAGACGACCGAGGTGACCGACGGCACGCAGGCCACGCTGACCGGTTTCGGCGCGGGTGAGACGGTGGCCGTCGAGGTCAAGGCGGTCAACGAGGCGGGCGAGGGCGAGCCCGGCTCGGCCACGGCCCGCACGGTCGCCAAGCCGGGCGTCACCGTGACGGGGTCGTCGGCGACGTTCGACACGGCGACGGTGTCGTTCACCGTGGACGCGGGCGGCGGCACGGCCACGTGCTCGATGACCGCGTCGGGAGGTGGCGGCTCGGCGACCGGCAGCTGCACCAGCCTCAAGGTGAGCGGGCTCAAGCCCAGCACGGCGTACACGTTCACGGTGACCGCCAAGAACGCCGCCGGCGAGACGACCAAGGCGCGCGCGCAGAGGACCGACGCGCTCTACGGCACGGCGACCTGCAACAACGGGTCGAGCGGGGCCGAGGCGACCTATTGCGACGAGGACGTCGACGGGCGCAACGGCAACGAGGTCTTCAGCGTCGCCCAGCAGGACAACGACAAGCAGGTGGGCTGGGCCAAGCCGGGACGGCGGCTCGAGGCCTACTGCAAGAAGAAGGGTGAGAGCGTCTACGCCTACATCTACAACAACGAGAAGCGCAGCACGTGGTGGGTGCAGGTCAACTACGACGGGAAGAACTACATCCCGTGGGCCTGGATCAACCTCGACGGCGGCGACGACATCGACGACCTGCCGACCTGCTGAGCCGCTCCCCGAGGTAGAACCGTGACGACCGCACCCATCCCGCCCCAGCACGTCCAGACGTTCGCGGACATCGCGGCCCAGCTCGCCGCCCGCGTCGGCACGGTCGTGCTGGGCAAGCCCGACGTGGTCCGGCTGGCGCTGACCGCGCTCTTCGCCCAGGGCCACGTCCTGCTCGAGGACGTGCCCGGCGTCGGCAAGACCACGCTGGCCCGGGCGCTCGCCTCGGCCGTGCGCGGGCAGTGGCGGCGCATCCAGTTCACGCCGGACCTGCTGCCCTCGGACGTCTCCGGCGTCACCATCTTCAACCAGGCCAGCCGGGGCTTCGAGTTCCACCCCGGCCCGGTCTTCGCCAACATCGTCATCGCCGACGAGATCAACCGCGCCTCCCCCAAGACGCAGTCCGCGCTGCTCGAGGTGATGGAGGAGCGCCGGGTCACCGTGGACGGCGTTCCGCACCCGGTGCCGCAGCCGTTCCTGGTCGTCGCCACGCAGAACCCGGTCGAGATGGACGGCACCTATCGGCTGCCCGAGGCGCAGCTCGACCGCTTCCTCGTGAAGCTCTCGGTGGGCTACCCGTCGGAGGAGGTCGAGGTCGAGGTGCTGCGCGGGGCGGCCGGACGCTCCCCCGACACCCTCGAGCCGGTCACCGACACGGCCACGGTCGGCGAGATGGTCAAGCTGGCCCAGCGGGTGCACGTCGCCGACGCCCTCTACACCTATGCCGTCCGCCTCGCCGCCGCGACCCGGAACCACTCGCAGGTCCGCGTCGGCGTCAGCCCGCGCGGGGTCATCGCCCTGACCCGCGCGGCGTCGGCCTACGCCCTGATCCACGGACGCGGCTATGTCCTGCCCGAGGACTTCAAGGCGCTGGTCGGGCCGGTGTTCGCGCACCGGCTCCTGCTGTCCGCCGATGCCCAGCTGCGCGGCGTCACGGCGGCCGAGGTGCTGGAGGACGCGGTGCGCTCGGTCGCCGTCCCGCTGCCCGCCGGAACGGGCCCGGCCGCGAACGGGTCCCGGCCCGGGGCCACGCCCGCTCCCGGCAGCGCCGCCGCGCCTTATCCCGGCAACGCCGCCACCGCGCCCTATCCCTCCGTCGCCGCTCAGGCCACGCCAGCGGCCTATCCGAGCCACGCCGTCCCCGCCACGCCCGCGGCTCAGCCCGCCAACGCCGGCCCGGACAAGCCCGCGGCTCATCCGAGCACCTCCGCCGCGGACACGCCCGCGGCCTACTCCGGCAACGTCGGCGCGAACAAGCTTGCGGCCGATCCCGGCAATATCGCTGTGCCCTACCCCGGCATTACCAGCGCGCCTTACCCCGGTAACGCCGCCACGGCGACTTATCCGTCTGTCGCGGCTCCGGGTTCGTCCGCGGCCGGCACCGGCGGTCGGCCGACGCCTCCCTACCCCGGGAATACTGCGCCGCCGGCTGCGGTCGAGACGGTGCCCGGGGGTGCGGCCAATTTCCCTGACGCTCCCCGAGTCGGGGCGTGAAGCGGCTGCGGGGCATCACCAGCCGCGGCGCCGGGGTCGCCGGGGCGGCGGTGCTGTTGCTGACGGCCGGATTCCGGTTCGGCTATCCGGATCTGGCGCTGCTCGGGGCCGCGGCGGTGGCGGCGCTGGCGTGCGGGGTGGTGTTCGCGATCTGGCGGCCCCGGCTGGGCGTCGAGCGGGTCGCCGATCCCGACCGGGTCGCCCGGGGCGAGGCGGCGCGGATGACGCTGACCGTGCGCAACACCAGCCGGCTGCGCGCCGCGAACCTGGTCGCCGTGGACCGGTGCGGGGGCGGCAGTGTGCCCGTACCGTTGCTGCGGTTGCGGCCCGGCAGCGACACCACCGTCGACTATCCCGTGCCGACCACGCGCCGGGGTGTGGTGCCGGTCGGGCCGTTGCGGGTCACGCGCACCGACCCGCTCGGGTTGCTGACGTTGTCGCGTACCTATGGGGAAACCGCGACGGTCTGGGTGCACCCGCGGATCCACCTGCTCCGCGCGGTGCCCGCCGGGATGGCCCGCAGCCTGGACGGACACATCGACAAGGTGCCGCACGGGACGATCACGTTCGATTCCCTGCGCGAGTACGTGGTCGGGGACGAGTTGCGCCGCGTCCACTGGCGCAGCTCGGCCAAGGTCGGCGAGCTGATGGTCCGCGAACAGCTCGACACCAGTGAGCCGACGATCGTCGTGCTGCTCGACGATCGGGCGAGCGCGCACCCCGGCCGCGACCCGGAGTCGTTCGAGATCGCGTGCGAGGCGGCCGCGTCCGTCGTCGCCGCGGCGGTGCGCGAGGACCTGCCCGTGACGCTGCACCTGGTGTCGGGGCGGGCGCGGGGCCCCTTCCTCGACGTGCTGACCGAGGCGGCCCCGGGCGACGGCGACCTCGAAGCCACCGTACGCAGCCTGCGCCAGAGCCGCCTCGGCGACACGCTCGTGTACCTCACGGGTCCCGGCGGCCGCGCCGACCTCGGCACGGTGAGCGCGCTCCGGGGCCCGTACGCCGTGGTGATCGCCGGTCTGCTGGGTGACCGCGGAGCGACGCCGGTGGCAGCGGGCAGCGGCGTCATCGTGATCGAGGCCGAGAGCGGCGAGCAGTTCGCGGGCGCCTGGGACGGGGTGCGCGGATGGTGAGACGCGTCGTGGTCCCGGTGGTGCTGGCCGCGCTGATCGTCCTCGCCGGCGTCGTGCTCGGCCGGATCTACTCGGGCGACCTGCTCACCCAGCTGGTCGCCGGGGCGGCCGTGCTCTCGGTCGGCGCCGGCGCGGCCACGAGAAGGCTGCCGTCCTGGACCGTGGCGCCCGTGTCGGTGCTGCTGCTGGCGGGCTACACCGGGCTGGCCCTCACGATCGCCGCCGACCGCGCCGAGCTGGCCGGCCCGCTGACCCAGATCGTCCGCGACGCGCTCGTCAACGGCATCCCCCGGCTGCTCACGGCCATGATCCCGGTCGAGCCCACCCCGGACACGGTGGTCGTCCCGGTCGTCGCCGCCTGGCTGTCCGGGCTCCTCGCGCACGAGGTGGGCGCCCGGTCGGGGCGGGTGCTGCTGGGATGTGTGCCGCCGGCGGCGCTCTACGGTGGCGCGCTCTATGTGATCGGGCCCAACGCGGGCAGCGCCGGATGGCCCACGCTCACGTTCGCGGGGCTGGTCGTCCTGGCTCTGGCCGTCACGAGCCGCGGCCGGAGCACCGAGCCGGCGGACGCCCCTCGCACCAGACCGGCAGCGATCGGCCTGGTCGTCCTGCTCGGACTGATCGCGGTGACCGGGCCGTGGGTCGGCGGCCGGGTGAGTGCCACCCCGGTCGACCCCCGCCAGTACGTCGAGCCGCCGCAGGTGGACAGCCTCGACGAGAGTCCCCTCAACCGGATCTCGGGCTGGGCGCTCGCGCCGGACCAGAAGCTCCTCGACGTGGGCCCGAGCGGTACAGGCAAGGGGAAGACCCGGCTCCGGCTGGCCGTACTCCCCGACTACGACGGCATCACGTGGCGGGTCGGCGCCACCTATCGCAACGCGGGCCGGGTGCTGCCCGCCCCGGCGGCGTTGCCCGACGTCCCCGTCGCCCGGATCACGCAACGAATCACCGTCGACGGGCTGACCGGGCGGCTGCTGCCCGTCGTGCCGACGCCGACCGGGGTGGAGGGCACCCGCATCGCGTACGACGCGTCGACCGGCACGGTGATCCGGCCCGAGGAGCTGACCCCGGGGCTGACGTACACGGTGACCTCCGACAGCCAGGAACCCGACGTCAACCTGCTCCCGACGGCCGACTCCCCCGGCGGCGACGCGGTGGTCCGCTATCTGACCGTCGGCCCCGGCGTCCCCGACAACGTCCAGCGCCTCGCCGACCAGCTCGCCGACGGCAACGGCGCCGCCTACGACCGGGCGGCGGCGATCGAGGAGTTCCTGGCCGGGCATTACAAGAAGGTGGCCGACGCGCCGAGCGGGCACGCGTACCCCAATCTGCAGTTCTTCCTCTTCGGCGACCGCGACCGCGGCGGCCAGGTCGGGACGTCGGAGCAGTTCGCGGCGTCGTTCGCGCTGCTCGCCCGGCTCACCGGCCTGCCGTCGCGGGTGGTGGTCGGCTTCGACGCCCCGCGCGCGGGCGGCCCGGTCACCGGCGCCGACGCGATCGCCTGGCCCGAGGTCCTCTTCGACGACCTCGGCTGGGTCGCCTTCGACCCGATGCCCAAGAGCGACGAGCCCACCCCGGTCGAGGAGGACTTCACCCCCAAACCGTCCGACCCCCCGCCGTCATCCGAGCCGGCCCCACCCCCGAGTACGCCACCAGCCTCGACGCCACCCGCCGCAGTCGCCGAGCCACCGGCCCCCGGCGGCACTGCAGCGACACCGATCGCCCTGTCGTCCGGCGGCATCATCGTGCTGCTCGCCGCGGCAGTGCTCACCCTCCTGTCCCTGCGCCGCGGCCTGACCCGGCGCCGCCTGACCGAGGGCACCCCCGACGACCGCATAGCCGGCGCCTGGCTCGAATTCACCGACGCCCAGCGCCTCGCCGGCCGCCCCGTCCCACCCCACCTGGCCGCCACAGAAGCAGCCGCCCAGGCGCTCCGCCCCGCCATCCCACCCGAAGTCCCGCCGGACCCGGCCCGGCTCGCGGCCCCACCTGACCTCCCGGCCCCACTGACGGCCTTGGTCGACGGGGTGAACACGGTCGCCTTCGCCCCGGGCGCGGCCGACGAGACCCAGGCCTCCCGCGCGGGCGCCGAGGTGACCGCGTACGCCGAATCCCTCCGCGCCGACCGCCCCTGGTGGCGCCGACTCTGGTGGACCATCCACCCCGGCCCCCTGCGCTGGCACCGCGACGCGCGACCGGGTCGCCACTGACCGGTGCCCGGCTGTCCGGATGACCGGGGACTGAGCGCCGGCAGCGCGGAACCGGCGAGGCGGTACCGCGCTGCCGGGGGATCAGCTGTTGACGGCGAAGCTGATGCCGGACTTGGCCTGGGCCGCGGCGAAGATCACCGACAGGGGCGAGAAGTGGGAGCCGGAGCAGATGTCCTCGTTGGTGGTGCCGCTCAACACCCCGTACGCCCGGTTGTCGACCTCGCTGAAGAGCGGGCCGCCGCTGTCGCCGGGGCGCGTGCAGATGTTCGTGACGATGCCGCCGTTCTTGCCCGTCACGGTGCCGCACCGAGTGTTCAGCGAGGTGGCGCCGGTGTGGCAGGCCACCCAGCCGACCCCGATCTGGGAGTACGTGTACATGCCGGTGATCGGGAACAGCGGGCTCACGTTGGTGTCCCACACGCGGTTCGCCGGCTGGCCGTTGAGCCAGTAGGTCGCATAGTTGACGCCGCCGGTGACGACGTACGGCGCCACCATGCCGTCGTCGGCGGCCGTGGCTGCCGATCACCGTTTCCGGTAGGGTCTTCCGCCCTCATGCCGGCGGCGTGCGGAAGGTGTCGGCCGTGTCCTGGAGGCTCTTGGTGTAGGTCTGCCACCAGGCCGGATCGCCGGTGGCGAGGTTGTCGTTGTCGGGGCGCAGGCCGGCGGCGCCGTCGAGGAGTTCGCGGACGATGTCGGCGTGGCCCGCGTGGCGGTCGGTCTCGGCGATGACGTGGATGAGGATGCGGTGCAGGGTGACCGAGCTGTTGTCCGGCCACCACGGGACGGTGCCCGGGGTGTCGAGGGCGAGCGTGGCGATCGTCTCGTCGGAGTGGGCCCACACCCGCTGGTAGAAGGCGACGATGAAGTCCCGCGACTGCTCCGCCGTGGCCCACATGTCGGCGTTGAGCCCGTCGTCGGGACCGTGCCCGGGCAGCATGTCCGGCAGCGGCCGGCCGAAGGTGGCGCCGAGGTAGCCACCTTCGACCATGGCCACGTGCTTGACGAGCCCCAGCAGGTTGGTGCCCGTCGGTGTCATCGGGCGGCGGATGTCGTACTCGCTGAGGCCGTCGAGTTTCCACAGCAGCGCTTCGCGGCCTCGTTGCAGATAGTGGCGCAGCTCGTCCTTCATGGGGCGACTCTGCCACATCACCGGGCTCGCTCCGCCCACTCGGTGGCGTAGGCGGCCGTGCGGACGGTCAGGGGATGCTGCTGGCCGAGGATTCCGCGCGCCTTCCCGGCCAGCTCGGCCAGTTCGGCGGCGGCGCCGGTGGCGTCACCTGTCTCGCCGCGGGCCCGGGCCCGGTTGGCGGCTCCGCCGAGGGCGTACGGGTGGTGCTGCCCCAGCGTGTCGGCGATCTCGGGGACCAGGTCCTCGTACAGCCGCAGCGCCTCGGCGGCGTCCCCCGCGGCCAGCGTCCAGTAGGCCAGGTCGTTGGCCGCCACGAACACGTGCGGGTGCCGGGGGTGGAGGATGCGCCGGCGATCGGCCAGCAGGGCGTCGAAGGCGCGCACCGCGTCGCCGGGATGACCGTCGAGGCCGAGGAAGTGGGCGTGGTCGTTGCGCGCGGTCAGCGTGTCCTCGTCGTCGGGGCCCAGCACCCGCCGCAGGTCGGCAACGAGCGCGTGGAGATCGCGGACCGCGTCCCCGGGGCGGCCGCTCTGCCCGCACCACCGGGCCAGATAGATCCGGACCTTGAGCGTGAGCGGATCGTCGGGACCGAGCACGCGGCGGCAGTCGGCGAGCAGCGCGGTGTGCCGGCGGGTGGCCTCCGCGTGCTCGCCGGCCTGCCCTTTCCAGTACGCCGCGAAATGCCGCGTCCGCAGGGTGAAACGGTGGTCCGCGCCGAGCCCCTCCGACGCCCGGGCCAGCAGGCGGTCGAGGTATTCGCCCACACCGGCGAGGTCGCCCGACTCACCGAGGCTGTGCGCCAGACGGCCGAGCAGCGGATGCGGGGCCGGGGTCCACAGCTCGAACGAGTCGTGGTCGATCAGTGCCCGGGCGTTGGCGCGCAGCAGGGCCGCCACGGGGGCCGAGCGTTCCGTCTCCGGCCAGATCTCCAGCAGACCGTCGGCCGCCGGGCGCAGCGCCGCCGCCCGGTCCGCGGCGGGCTGTGCCGTCCACGTGATCTCCAGCAGCAGCGCGTGGGCCTGCACGCTGCGGTCGCCGTCGGCGTGCACTCTGGTCACCAGGCTGAGCCGCTCGAGCGCCCGGGTGGCGTCCTGCACGTCGGTGGCGGCCCGGCCGAGCCAGGCGGCGACCGCGGCCGTGCCGAAGAGGCGCTCCGGCACGCCGCCCGGGTAAAGGGCACTCATCAACCGCAGCACGGGCCGGGCCAGTCCCGGCGGATCGAGCTGGTCGGCGCGGTCGATCGACAGCCGCCAGACGCCGGCCAGCCGGACGGACTGCCCGTCGGGCAGCGCCGACCGCTCGGGCACGACGCCGGTCAGCCCCCGCTCGCGCAGTCGCTCGAGGAAGCCGCCGCCGGTGAGACCGCGGTCGAGCATGTAGGCCGCCACCTGCGACAGCATGACCGGCAACCGGCCGAGCCGGGCGATCACGGCGTCGACGCCGCTCTCCTGCGCGAGCTTGTGGGTGAGGTAGTCCCGCGCCTCGTCCTCGGTGAATTCGCCGACCTCGACGACCGTGCGGTGCGGGCCGCGCAGGTTGCTGTCGCGGCGGCGGGTGGTGACGATCGTGGTGCCGCCGTCCGTCCCGGGTGGCCACAGGCCGCGGAGGTCGTGCACGTCGCCCACGTCGTCGAGCACGACCAGCCAGTCGGCGTCGCCCGAGCCCAGCCATGTGAGGAAGGCGCGGGCCGCGCGCTCGGCGTGGGCCTCCGCCGTGCCGGTGACCATGCGCAGTGCCTCGGCGTAGCCCGCGACGATCGACTGCCGGGAGCGCGCGTCCACCCACACCACCGCGTCGGTGGCGCGCTCGGCCTCGATCCGGCCGGCGATGCGGAGGGCGAGCTGCGTCTTGCCGACGCCGGCGTCACCGGACAGGATCCAGCACCGCGTCGCGCTGCCGTCCGGGCCGTACCAGGCCGATCGTTCCTGATAGCCGGCCGCCTCCTGGGGCGGGAGGCCGGAGCGCAGGCTCCGGACGGGGCGCGCCTGCCGCAGCAGCCGGGTCCCGACGGTCGCGCCGAGCCGCTCGGTCCGCTCGCGATGCCGGCGCAGGGCGTGCGCGGCCCGCGGTTCGTTGCCCGCCCGCCGCAGCGCCCGGATCAGCAGGACGACGGCGTCGTCGTCCGGACCGTGCCGGCCCAGCTCGGCTTCGTACTCGTCGATCCGCTCGGCCGTCACTTCGCCCGCGCGTGACCACGCCTGGAACCGCACCTTCGCCACGTCCAGCCGCTCCTGTTCGAGCGTGGCCCGCGTGCTGCTCGCCCACCACCCGGGCAGACCGTCCAGCGGAGTCTGCTCGCTCAGCCCCAGCGCCGCCGTGGCGAGCGCGGCGGCCTGGCGCGGGCCGGTGGCCGTGGCCGCACGTCGGGCGAGGTCACGGAACCGGTGCACGTCGACCGCCTCTCGGGGCAGCCGCAGGCACAGACCCGAAGGGGTCGTCTCCAGAACGGCACCGCCGGGTGCGAGCGCCGTCCGCCACCAGCGCTCATACTTGCCGAAGGTGGCCGGGGCCGGCGGCCGGTCGTCCCACACCATCCGCATCAGCCGGTCGCGTGAGATCGGCTCTCCGGCGTGGACGGCCAGCACGGCGAGCAGGCACCGCAGCGGGGCCAGGTCGCGGGCAGGCATGAGCGGCTCACCGTCGTGCCGGACAGTCACCGGCCCGAAAAGCCGCACCTCCATTGCGCCCGGTTACCCCGATCGGCCGGCAGCCGTTCCTCTCTGTCAGGAAGGTGACACTCCGAGTGCCGCGGGAGTTCCGCCCGGAGTTCCGCCCCCGGATTCGACACTCCGGTATGGGCACACAGGCGAAATTGATCTCGGTGGTCACCGTTCTTCTCGGCATCGTCGTCCTGGTGGGAATCGGCATCGTCTCGAGCTCCACGACGGCGAGCCTCGTGGCGACCATCGTCGCCGCCGTCGTCCCGCTCCTCGTCTGGCTGGCCCAGGTGCTGCGCAGCACCCCGGCCGCGCCGCGCACCGACGACAGGCAGCTGGCGGCCGCTCGGAAAGCGCTGGCCGGGCATGTCGGAAAACAGTGGGAGCAGGAGGCGAAGCGGCGCAGCCTGGTCGCCGACCCGCCGCTGCGGGTGCGCTGGGCGACGGACAGCCGGCGTGTCACCGACCGGCTCGGCGCGGACAGTACGGGCATCGTCGGCAAGCTCCGGCGGGCCCTGAACCGGCTGCGGATGCCCGCGATCCTCACCCGCGACGAGTACGCCGACTATCTCGCGCGGATGTTCCTGGCCACCGGCGACCGCGAGCACCAGCCCCGGGCCGTCGTCGCGGGCGTGCCCGGATGCGGGAAGAGCACCTACGCGCTGCTGCTCACGCTGGGCCTGCTCGGACGGGAACGCGACGGTGGGCCCGTACCGGTGCTGCTGTCGCTGGCCTCCTGGGACCCGGGCCGGGAAAGCGCCCGGGAGTGGATCACCCGCCGCATCACGGAGACCTATCCCCTGCTGGGTGACGCGGCGGAGTTCGGCTCCGGGGCGGCGCGGGCGCTGGTCGACGGCGGGCACGTCCTGCCCGTGCTCGACGGCCTGGACGAGGTCCCCGCCCCGCTGCGGGCCGCGGCGATCAGGCGCCTCAACGCGGACTTCCCGACCGGCGCCCTGGTCGTGACGTGCCGCTTCGCGGAGTACAACGAGCTGGTGGCGGAAGATCCGCCGCTGGCCGACGCCGCGGTCCTGAGCCCACTGGCGGTCGACCCCCACGATGCCGTGGCCTGGCTCGCGGCGCACTGCGACTCGGCCGGGGACCTGGCCCGCTGGGAGCCGGTCTTCGCCGCCCTGCGCGCCGGGGCCGGGACCCCGGTCGGCTCGGCGCTGTCCAGCCCGCTGTTGCTCACGCTGGCCGGCGCCGTCTACGCCGGGCCGGACAGCCGCCCGGGCGGCCTGACCGATCCGGCGCGGTACCCCACCGCCGAGGACGTCCGCCTCGAGCTGCTCGACGAGTACGTTCCCGTCGTCTACCACGCGGCGGACGACGCCGGCGACGAGGAGGGCGACGACCGCCCGGCCCGGATCGCCTGGGATCCCGGCCGGGCCGAGCGGTGGCTGGGCTTCATCGCCGACCAGATGCGCGGCTTCGACAAGGTCGAGCTGCTCTGGTGGCGCCTGCACCGGGCCGTGCCGGCACGCGCCTTCGGCGTAGCGGCCGGTGTCCTGGCCGCCGGGTGCTACGGGCTCAGCCGCGGACTCCCCCAGGGGCTCACGAAGGGCTTCGCGATCGGCATCGCCGTCTGCGTCCTGCTCGGGCTTCTGCGCGGCCGCCGCGGCCTGCCCGTGTCGTGGGTGTCGGCCCTGGTCACCACGGCCGTGTCGGTCGCCCTGATCGGCTGGCCCATGGTCGGCGCCCGGGCGGCGGGCCTGGACGCCGTCGAGATGGCCCTGGGCGTCGGCCTCTGCCTGGTACGACCCGCACGGCTGGCCGGATCCACGGGCGCTGCCGCGGCGTACGGGCTCCTGGTCGGCGCCCTCGACGGTGCGGCGTGCGGGATCTACGCCGCGGTGACCGGGCCGGACGAGTTCGCGAGCACGGCCCTCGGCATCTGGCTGGCGGTGACCCTCGGCGTCACGATGGCCGGCGTCTCGGCGCGGCTGCTGATCGACCATCCGGACCCGGCGGCACCGGCCCGTACGGAACTCCGGCTCGGCCGGCGCCGCACCTGGCCGGTGCCGCAGATGGCCTCGGCGCTGGCCGTCGGCGTCCTCGTGGGCTGCGCCGGCGGCCTGGTCGGCGGGCTCAAGCAGGGCGACCTCGGGTACGGCCTCGCATTCGGCGCCACCTTCGGCCTGGCCGCCGGGATCCCGGTGGGACTCGTGGGCGGCTTCCTCCGGTGGTTCAACGAGCCGGTCAAGACGATCCCGACCGCGAGCCCGCTCTCCACCCTGCGCAGCGACCGGCTGTCGGCCCTCGTCCACCTCCTGGCCATCGGCGCCGTGTGCGCCCTCGGGATCGGCGTCCTCGGCCGGGCCCTCTTCGCCGTGACCGGGGCCGCTGCCGCGTTGCCGCCGCTCGGACCGGTCACCGGTCTCCGCTTCGGGCTCTGCATCGGCGGGGTCTTCGCCGCCTGCCTGACCTCCTGGCCGGCCTTCGTGACGGCCCACGTGACGCTGGCGGTCACCGGCAAGATCCCCTGGCGGCTGATGTCGTTCCTGCAGGACGCGTACGACCTCAATGTCCTGCGCCGGGAGGGAGCGGCCTACCAGTTCCGGCACTCCGACATCCGGGACCGGCTGGCCGACCGTTACCGCACCGGCGCACGCCGTCGCGGCAGCCGTGTCACGCGGGTTCGACAGGCAGCCACAGCTCGCACGTCGCGGTGCTGAAGTCGGCGGCCCGCTCCAGCGTCGCGACGATCTCCGGGCCCGGGCGCAGCCGCCACGGGTTCGACGGGAACCATTCGGTCGCGGTGGCGGCCCACAGCGACTGCAACGTCCGCGGGTGCGGGCCCGCGGCGCGGAAGACGGCCCAGCGCCCGGCCGGGACTTCGATCACGTCCAGGCCGTCGGGCGCGGGCGTCTCCTCGCGTACGGCAACCCCGTGCACATAGGTCAGCTCGCTGCCCTCCGCCCGGTCGGGATCGAGGTCGTCGCTGACCGCGAGCAGCCCGGCCGGCTCGGTGTCGCCCAGCGCCCGCAGCCGGGCGTGCTCCTCCTGCGGCAAAGTGGTGACGTGGCGCTGGATGTGCGGGTTGACGCCCTGGTGGATCAGCGGTACGCGGGTCGCGTGTCCGATGATCCGGAACGCGGGGCGGTCGGCGATGCGGGTGTCCATGCGGTCGTTCCCTTCGACGGTCAGGCGGAACCTGAGCTGCGGTTGCGTGCGAAGGGGGCTGCCTGCGCGGCGTACCTCGCCGGGGCCGGCGCCGTGGGCCGCCCGGAACGCCCGCCCGAACGCCTCGGCCGAGCCGTACCCGTACCGGACGGCGATGGTGAGCAGGCTCTCCTCGCCGCGGACCACGTCGGCCGCGGCGACGGTCATCTGGCCCCCTTCGGCATCCACTCTCGCCGGGGGCACGCCGGCGCCGCCCGACATCTGGGGGCCATCCGGTCAGCGGTCCCGGACCACGATGCCGAGGGCCTGGGCCAGCGCCGGGGCGGCCTCGGCGAGCTGGTCGCGGTCGATGATCGCGCCGCGGAGGCTCTCCCAGCCCTCGGCCACGTCGAGCTCGCGGGCGCCGCGCAGGTCGATCGGCTTCCGGGCGACGACGCGGCTGAAGCGGGCGCGGCGCAGGGCCGAGCCCGGGAAGGTCACGCCGACCAGGGTGGCGCCGCCGAAGTCGACCTCGGTCAGGTCGCAGTCGCGGAAGACGACGTCCTGGAGGCGGGCGCCGCGCAGGTTGAGGCTGTCGACCTTGCAGCCCTGCACGACCACGCGGCGCCAGCTTCCCCCGTACGCCTGGACGCCGGCCAGCACCCCGTCGAGCACCGTGACGTCCATCAGCTCCGCCTCGGCCCAGCTCGTGCCGATCCACCTCGTCCGGCTGATCCACACGTCGCTGAGCCGGGCCTGCCCGAAGTCGCCGCCCGTGAACGTCGTCCCCGTGATCGCGCTCTCGCCGAAGCGGGCACCGGAGGCGACGGGATCCTCGAGCTCGCCGCCGTCCAGGTGGACCTCGGTGTAGTCCTCGTCCCGGCCGAGGGGGCCGGCGAAGGGCTGCA
The DNA here is from genome assembly GCF_030709675.1 of Symbioplanes lichenis. Lineage (GTDB taxonomy): Bacteria > Actinomycetota > Actinomycetes > Mycobacteriales > Micromonosporaceae > Actinoplanes > Actinoplanes lichenis. The sequence goes on along the minus strand of NZ_JAUZQD010000014.1, from coordinate 82,455 downwards.
GATGTTTGGCGTACGGCAGGTCGGAAAGGTCTGTCACGCCGAAAGCTTAAGCGTGGGCCGTCCGGAGGCGCCCCGCCGTGTGGCGGGTCCACTGCACCGTCCGGTCGAGGATGCCCCGCGCCATGATGACGATGCACGTGATGCCGTTGAAGAAGGAGGCCGTGACGTCCGACGGGTGGTGCATGCCCCGGTAGAGCCGGCCGAGCGCCACGCCCACCGGCACCAGCACGAGGAGCCAGCACAGCGTCTTCACCCACGTGTGATGGGCCAGCGACGCGAGCAGGAACGCCAGCCCGATGTAGAGGGCGACCGCCGCGGACGTGTGCCCCGACGGGAAGCTCGACGTCGGCGGCGAGGTGTCCATGTGCGTGACCGAGGGGCGATGCCGGTCGATGACCAGCGTGGTGAAGAAGAAGACGATCGCCTGGGCGCTGACCGCGGCGCACAGGAACAGCGGCTCCCGCCATCGCTTGAGCACCAGGCGCAGGATGATCGCCACGAGCGCGGTGACGGCGATGATGACCGGGGTGCTCCCGACCGTACTGAAGAAGTAGGAAATCGCGTTTCCCACGGGCTCACGGTCGCTCGCGAAGTCACGATTGACCGTGTCCTCCACGGTGAGCGGCCAGGTGTGCGCCATCACCTTGGTGACGAGCAGGCCCAACCCCACCATGACCACGAAGAGTACGGCCACCGGGGCGAGGATCCGCTTCAGGAACTGAACCACGACGTCGGACATGGCCGCGCTTGTACCCAGCCGCTTTCACAGATACGCATCAACGTGTCGCGGCGGCCAGACCCGGGTCCACGCCCTGCTCGACGACGGGCAGCAGCCCGCGATGGGTGAACGCCGCAGCGGTCGCCGCGACGACGGCCACCCCGAGCAGCCACCCGGCCACGACGTCGCTCGTCCAGTGCACCCCGAGCACGATCCGGGTCAGCCCGGTCAGCCCGGCGACCACGGCCGCGGCGGCCCAGACCGGCCAGCGGTGCCGGAAGATCGGCAGCAGGACGAGGACGAAGACACCCGCGGCGAGGGCGGCGTTGAGCGCGTGCCCCGACGGGAACGAGAAGCCGGCGGCCCGCGCGACCGGGTCGAGGAAGCTCGGCCGGTGCCGTTCGACCAGCAGCTTGAGCAGCGCGCCCAGGATCCCGCCGGCCGCCATGGTCGTGACCACCCAGAGCGCCGCTCCCCGGTGCCGCCGCCGCCACAGCCAGATGACCAGCACCAGCGCGGCCGCCCGCAACGGCCAGGGCGCGAAGATGTTCGTCCACCAGACGCTCACGTCCACCCACCCGGGATGCCGCAGCGCCCACTCGTGCACGGCCTGCGTGACGCTCGCGTCCCCCTCGTGCAGCGGCGCCCAGTCGCCCGCCACCAGGACGGCGAGCAACGCGAAGGGCACCAGGACCGCCACCGCGATCACGGCGACAGTGGTGACGCGCAGCCCCAGTCTCATGAAGAAGACCACTACCCGCGGCCGGTCGCCCCTATGCCTCGGGGATCACCCGCCGGGCCAGGGCGACGAGATCCGGTACGGCCGGATGGCTCGGCGGCTGCTGCCAGGCCAGATGCACCGGCACGGCGGGGACGCCGGCGAGCGGAACGTAGGCGACGGCCGGATCCGGGTAGGTCGCCGCGGTGCCCGTGGTGGTGATACCGGCGGCGTGACCGGCGGCGACGGCGGCGATCCAGTCGTCGGTGTTGGCGACCTCGACGGTGGCCGGGGTCGCGTACGGTGGCCAGAGACCGAGGGTCGCGGCGCCGGCGATGGTGTTGACGGCGATCGGCCCGGCGGCGAGATCGCGCAGGGTGAGCCGGGGCCGCCGGGCGAGCGGACTGTCGGCGGCGACGGCGGCCATCCGCGGCTCGACCAGGAGAACCACGGCGTTCCCCCCGGCGGGGAGGCCGGCCTCACCCCGGATGACGGCGACGTCGACGGCGCCCTGGCCGAGCCCGGCGCTTCGATCGTCGACGCGCAGCAGGTGCAGCGGCGTGCCCGGGTGCTCTTCCTTCCAGCGACGCAGCAGAGGCGTGGTGTGCTCGCCCAGGGCGGACCACGCGTGCCCGAGGCGCAAGGGCCAGGTCCCGGCCCGGGCGGCGCCGAGGGCCTCGTCGACGGCTGTGACCGCGGCGGCGGCCCGCGACTGGAACGCGTACCCGGCCGGGGTGAGCCGCAGGTGATGGGTGGACCGGTCGATCAGGCGGGCACCGAGATGGGCTTCCAGCTGGCGCAGCGTGCGGGAGAGCGCGGGTTGCGTCACGTGCAGCCGGGCCGCCGCCCGGGTGATGGTGCCTTCGGCCGCGATGGCGAGGAAGGCGCGCAGATGCCGCAGCTCCACGGTCATGACCACAGAGCATAACCGCAGCCCATTCGGCATTTCCCGGGCCGCAGGAGCGGCTTCTAACGTCGACGCGTGAACCGAGATGCCACGGCGGTGGGGCTGGTCCTGGGAGCCCTGCTGTCGGGTCCGTTCGGCGGGGCCGTCGCGGCGCTGCTCTTCCCCCGGGTCGGCGTGGACGGGGTCGTGACCCTGCGGCTGACCATCGCGGCGCTCGTGCTCCTGGCGGTGAGCCGCCCCCGCGTCCGGGGACATCGGCGCGCCGACTGGTGGCTGATCGCCGGCTTCGGAGCGGCGCTGGCCGGCATGAACACGCTGGCCTACCACGCGATCGCGCGGATCCCGCTCGGTCCCGTGGTGATGCTGGAGGTCCTGGGGCCGCTCGTGCTGTCGGTGGTGACCGCCCGCCGCGCGGCCGGCTGGCTCTGGGCGGGCCTGGCCGCGGCCGGGGTCGCGGTGCTCAGCAGCACCGGGTTCGACCGGCTCACCCCGGCCGGGATCGGCTTCGCGGCCGCGGCCGGCGCCGTCTGGGCCGGATACATCGTGGCCAGTGCCCGGGCCGGGCAACGCTTCCCCCGTACGGACGGCCTGGCCCTGGCCATGACCGCCGCCGCGATCATCACGCTGCCCCTCGGCGCCGCCACGGCCGGAACCGCGCTGATCGACCCGCCCGTCCTGGCCGCCGGCGCCGCCGTGGCGGTGTTGTCCTCCGCGTTGCCCTACTCCCTGGAGCTGCTGGCCCTGCGCCACCTGCCCACCATGACCTTCGCCGTGCTGATGAGCCTCGGACCCGCCGTCGCCGCGGTCGCCGGCTATGTCGTCCTGCACCAGCGGCTCAGCCCCGTCGAGGGGCTGGCCATCGCCCTGGTGATCGCCGCCAACGCCGGCGCCGTGGCAATGCCGGCCCCGGTCTCCGCGAGTGCGCCGGGCAAGGACTGACCGTTAGTCTCGCGGTTGAGTCCGTTGTCCACCATTCGGTGGGCGCAGGAGTGGGTAGGTAGCAGACATGGCCGATCCGATGGAAGCGGTACGCCGCCTGCTCGACCTGCGCCGCCGCAGCCGCCCGGAGGATCTGCCTCCCGCCCTCGCCGCCGTGGCGCCGCTGCTGGGCGCCGAGCGGCTCACCGCCCTGATGATCGACTACGAGCAGCTGTCGCTGTGGCCGCTGCACGGCACGCCGGGCGACAGCGACCCGCGCAAGGTCAACGACACACTGCCCGGCCTGGCCTTCCGCACCGCGCGACCGGCCCAGGAGGACTCGTGCCTGTGGCTGCCGCTGCTGCACGGCGCCGAGCGGCTGGGCGTGCTCGAGGTCTGGCTGCGCGGGGAGGCCGACGACGCCCTGCGCCGCGACCTGGCCGTGATCGCCGCGCTTGTGGCGGAGCTGGTGGCGAGCCGGCGCTTCTACGGCGACGCGGTCGAACGCACGCGCCGGCGCCTCCCCATGCAGCTCGCCGCCGAGATCATCTGGAACCAGCTGCCCCCGCTCTCCTTCGCCGCCAACGGCGCCGTGGTCACCGCCGTCCTCGAGCCGTGCTACGACGTGGGCGGCGACGCCTTCGACTACGCGGCCAACGGCGACCTGCTGCACGTCGCCCTCTTCGACACCGTCGGCCACGGCATCAGCGCGAGCGCCCTGACCACGCTGACGCTCAACACCTATCGCAACGCCCGCCGCTCGGGCCTCGGCCTGGTGGACACCTACCGCTCGATCGACAAGTGGATCCGCCGGCAATACTCCGGCTCCTTCGTCACGGCCGTGCTGGCCGAGCTCGACACCGCCACGGGCACCTACCGCCGCATCGCCGCCGGTCACCCCGCCGAGCTCCACCTGCGCGGCGACCGGTCCATGCCGTCCCCGCCGACGCCCACGGCCCTGCCCCTCGGCCTGGGCCACATGATCCGGCGCCCGCCCCGGGTCACCGAGATCCCGCTCGAGCCCGGCGACACGCTCGCGCTCTACACCGACGGCATCACGGAGGCCCGGTCCGCGGACGGCCAGCTCTTCGGCCTCGACCGCCTCGACACCTTCCTGCGTACGGAACTCCGCGCCGACGCCCCGGCCGCCGAAACCATGCGCCGCCTGATCCACACCATCGTCTCGTACGAGAACGGCGAACTCCGCGACGACGCCACCGCCGCCCTCATCCAGTGGCGCCCGCCAGGCCCGTCATGAGCGTTTCCACGGTGCACCCTCGTGGTCACGAGTGGCGTGCTCGCCCGGCGCCAGGTCCATCACGTCGAGCAACGCCGGATCCCGCTCGATCGCGTGGTGCAGGTGCGCGACAGTCCCATCGTCGCCCGCGCCGGTCGCGCCGACGAGATGCCACGTAACCTCTTCGTCGTCATCGTCGTGCACCACCAGGAGGACCGGCTCGCGCAGCCCGTGAACCTCCGGTGTCTGAACGGCCATCGTGCCGAGCAGCCAGTGCTTCATCCACCACGCCCGCCGGTCCCGCTCCATCACGAGATCGGCCACCCACCAGATGAACGGCAGAGTGTCGTGCGCCCGCGCCTCCTCGGCGCTCAGGTCGGGGCCGCCCTCCGGCACCTGCTCGAACGGCTCGTCGACCAGCGAGGACGCGTACCCGCCGTCATGCGGGAAGATCCGCGCGTGGAACGTGCCACCGCCCGGATTGCCGATCCCCATCCCGATCGTGAGCGCGGCCGACTGCTGCTCCGACCCGGTGCACCACCCGAACGCGTACGACGCCAGCTCGCCCCGCGGCCCCACGAACTCCCCGAAGGCCCGCCTCTCGACGCCGGTCGCCCCGTCGTGCGGCGCCTCGGTGAGCCGCCCCTCCACCACCTGAATGTCCACGCCCGAGAAGGTACTCACCCCCTGCCCCGCAGTCCCGGCGAGGCAGGGGGGAAGCCGCCGGCTGGGCGATCCGCACGTTCCGCCGTGTCAGCGGAAGGTACTGACCCCGTGCGCGGTAGTGCCGAAAAGCCGCCCGTGCGCGACCATCAGGTTCTCCCCGCTCAGCGCCGCCGTCTTCGGGCTGAGCTTGATCGGCCTGCCGGTGGCGGAGGCCAGCGCCGCGACGGCCTTCCCGTTGCCGCGCCAGCCATAGAGCACTCCCCCGGCGACGGCGAAGGTCAGCGGCGGATCGCCCGCATAGTTCGCCGACCACAGATGCCGCCCGTCACGCGCGTCGAGGGCCAGGACACTGTCGCCGGCCTGGGTGTAGACCCGCCGACCGTCCGTCGCGAACCCGGTCACCGGCCCGTAGCTGGGAAAGGTCGCCTCCACCCGCCCGTCGCTCGCCCGGAGCACGCGGATGCCCCGCGAGTCACCACAGTGCATGGAGAACCGCCCGCCGTCCGGCGACGCCCCGATCGGCGTGTTGCACCCGGCGTCCAGCCTCCACACCGGCTTCCCGGTGACAACGTCCAGCGCGGCGTCACCGGTCACGACAACCGAGCTCATGACGTCGCCGCGCACCGATCCGGCGCGCGCCCACAGCAGGGCACCATCCTTGATCCGGTACGCCCGCATGCCGTACCCGCCGAGCGCCGGGTCCCACAACCCGCCGACCAGCACGCCGTCCCGCACGAGCGGCGCGTACATGAGATCGGTGATCGCCCGTGTCCAGCGCACCTTCCCGGTCCGCTCGTCGAGCGCGGTCAGGAACGCCTTCCGCGACCGGCAGTCGAGAAACTGCGCGAGCACCTCGCCTCCGCCGACCGCGACAAGCCGGATGTCCCGCCGCCCCGCGTCAGCCGTCCGCCATCGCAGCGTCCCGCTGCCGGCATCAAAAGCACTGATCCGGTACGACGCCGCGACGACCAGGTTCCGCGCCCCGACCAGCGGTTCGCTCGGGTCCGCGCACGTCGCCTCCGCCAGCGGAACCGACCACCCGGGCGCGAGCCGGCCCACCGTCGCCGGCGTCAGTCGCGTCTCCCCCGGGTTGAACCGATCCCCCGTCGCGTGCCCGGCCCGCTGCCCCCACTCGTCGGGCGCCGCCGCGGCAGCGGGCGGGGCCGGCATCGCCAGCACGGAAACCATCGTCAGTGCAGCCACTCTTCGCATGGACCCAGGTGATCAACACCCGGCGGGCCATGCGGCGGACGCGCCGGACAGGTCCCCCGCCGGGGTGGTCAGGGGATATCGTCCAGCGACAGGCGGTACCACTCGGTGCCGTAGAAGACGTGCAGGTCCGGTCCGCGACCGACGACCCGGGCACGGGCCGAGAGCGGCCGGCCGTCGGGCAGGGCGAGCCGGAACCGGCGCGTCTCCCGCAGCGCGTCGTCGCCGAGCTCGCCGGCGACGACCCGGTTGTGCCGGCCCCCGTAGCCGCCGATCAGGGCGACCCGGTGGTCGTCGGCCAGCAGGGCTTGCGCACCGCGGGCGAGATCGTTGCTCCACACCGTGATCCGGCCGTCGCGCACCCGGACGAGCGGGAAGTCGGAGTAGTAGCACGCCCAGACGGTCTCCCCGGCGACGTTGAGGGCGTAACAATCGTCGATGTAGGGGACGCCGTCCGGCCCGCCGAAGCGCCACTCCTGCTCGCCGCCGGGTCCGAACCGGATCAGTCCGCAGGAGCCCACCGGCGCCGGCCCGGGGCCACCCCATCCCTTGTTGCCGAAGACGCCCTCGTCGAAGTAGCCGGCCCAGATGCCGCCGGACGGCGTGGTGAGCAGATGCTGGATGCCGTCGCCGAAGACGTGCTCGCCGACCGGGGCGCCCTCCGCGTCGTACACGATGGCGTTGCGGTCCGGGCCCTCGGGCCGCCAGCGGCAGCGCGCACCCACCAGCAGCATCCGCCCGCCGGGCAACGGCTGAGCGGTGACGTGCGCGAGCGGCATCGCGGCGATGCGCACCTCTCGCAGCCCGGCCGCCGACTGCACGGTGACCCGCGTGCCGGCCGGATAGGCGGCCCGCGGATCGGGAAACGTCGCCCAGCCCGGCTGGACCGTGACCGAGGTCAGCGCCTCCCGATCGGCCGCGGCCGTCCAGACCGCGACCGCTTCGCCCTCCGGGCCGACGGACGCCCGCACCAGGACGTCACCGTCGTCCGCGCTCGCCAGCCGGCCGTGCCGGCGCAGCCGGAGCAGGGCTCGCTCACGCTTGGGGTCTCGCTTGGCCACGGCGCCATTCGATCATCCCGGCGTCCGCCCGGCCATCAATATTTCCGCTCCTCATGAGGGCGAGCGGCGCAGCGCAAGAAGCTCGAGCGTTGTACGATATAACGTACAACTCAGGAGGTCCCATGAAGGTCATCACCGCGTCCGACCTGCGCGCCAATCTGGCCAACGAGTTCGACGCCATCGAGGACAACGCCGAAGACCTCGTGGTCACTCGCAGCGGGCACGAGCCACTGGTCGTCATGCTCAAGAGCGACTACGACGCATGGCGCGAGACGGAATACCTGTCCCGCGGCGCCAACGGTCGCGAACTCCGCCGGCGCATGGCCGAGATGGAGGCGGGCGAGCGCGTCGAGCACGACCTGGCCGACCCCGAGGCACCCGCGTGAAAAGTGTCTGGCACCCCGACGCGTGGGACGAGTACGTGAGCTGGCAGACCGGGGACAAGAAGATCCTCAAGCGGATCAACAAGCTGATCACCGACATCCGGCGCGGGGACGAGGGCGGCATCGGCAAGCCCGAATTGCTCAGGGGCGAGCTCTCCGGGTGGGCCTCCCGGCGCGTCAACGACGAGCACCGGCTCGTGTACCGCGTGGTGGACGCGCACGGCGAGCTGGAGATCCTGTCCTGCCGCTACCACTACTCGGACAAGTAGCCCCGGGCCGGCATCAGCGGCGGCGGAGGATGTCGAGGAGGAACCAGTCGTCCTCGTGGTGGACGACCGGTTCCAGGGACGGGTGGGCGAGCAGCGCGGCGTGGGCGTTGAAGCCGTCGAAGTTGCCGCCGTTGTCGCGGTCGCGGAAGTGGACCGCCGCGAGGTCGCCGGCCGGGTCGAGGCGGGAGACCAGGCCGTCGACGGTGGCTTGGAGGTCGGCGGCGGAGAGGTAGTAGAGCAGGTCGCCGATGACGATCAGGTCGAAGGTGCCGGGCGGCAGGTCGGCGGGCAGGACTGCCACATCGACCTCGACGTTCGGGAGGTCGGCGACCGCGGACCGGGCGGTGGCGACGGCGTCCGGGACGGCGTCGGTGGCCAGCAGGGAGTCGCAGCGGGCGGCCAGGAGGCGGGTGAGGATGCCGACGGCGCAGCCCGGCTCGTACGCGCGGCGGTAGCGCTCGCGGGGCAGGCTGGCCAGGGTCACCGCGTATTTGCGCTGGTCGGACCACTTGAAGGCGTTGTCCCAGGGGTCGTCCTTGGCCAGATAGAGGTTGACGAAGTGGTCGAGGGAGAAGGATTCTTCCGGCGGCTGAGCGTCGCCCGGGGTACGTGGCACGCCGACGATTGTGCCCGACGCCGGAAGGTAGGCTGACCTAACTTTCGAGCGAGGGGTGGGTCGTGGCCGAACCGGAGTCGCTGGCGGATCTGCTGGGTGGGCGCCGGGCCGCGCTCGACGCCACCGTGCCGCCGGTCGTGTTCGTCGCCGGCTGGCTGACCGGCGGCCGTTCGATCTGGTGGGGTGCCGCCGCGGCGCTCGTGGCCGCCGTCGTCGTCGGCGCGATCCGGTTGAGAAACGGCGACAAGCCGCGGGCGGTGCTCGTCGGGCTGCTCGGTGTCGCCGTCGCCGCCCTCGTCGCGCTGCGGACAGGCCGGGCCGAGGACTTCTTCCTGCTGCAGATCGCCTCGAACGCGGCGAGCGCCCTGGCCTGGGCGGTCAGCATCGTCGTGCGGTGGCCGTTCCTGGGGATCATCGTCGGCGCGGTGCTGGGGCAGAAGACGCGGTGGCGGCGCGATCCGGCGCTGCTCCGGGCGTACATGCGCGGCAGTTGGGTCTGGGTTCTGCAATATGTCGTTCGTCTCGCGGTCTTCGTCCCGCTGTGGGCCGCGCATGCCGTCGTGGCGCTGGGCGTGGCGCGGGCGGCGCTGACCTGGCCGCTGGTCGCCGCGTGCCTCGCCGTCAGCTGGTGGGTGATCCGCAAGAGCCTCCCCGCGGACCACCCGGGCCTACGGCACCCGGCCGGAGACAAAGTCGGGAGTTGAGAAACCCTCACGGTGCATGGTCCCCCACGTCCCCTTGCCGCCCCGCCACGCGCTCAGGGCCCCCGTGATCTGCCACACCGCCAGGATCTGCCGGTAGCCGAAGTTCTCCATCACCGCCGCCGCCACGCCCCGGGCCAGGTCGCCCCAGCGCGGATACCGGTGGAACGACACCTCTTCGATGAACAGTGACGCCAGGCTGACGAGCAACCCGTAGCCGTACGCCACCAGCACGAACCGCCACGCGAACGCCACGTCGACCGCGTCCGCCCACAACCCCAGCGGGACGAGCACGAGCGCCGACAGCTCGACGAACGGGGCCAGCAGCTCGAAGATCACGTAGTACGGGAGCGCGATCAGCCCGATCCGCCCGTACCTCGGATTGGCGATCATGCCGCGGTGCTTGCGCAGGATCTCCGCGATGCCGCGGTGCCAGCGCCGGCGCTGGCGGCCGAGGACCCGCCACGTGGACGGCGCCTCGCTCCAGCTGACCGGCTCGGCGACGAAGATCACCCGGTAGTCGTGGCGCTGGCCGCGCAGGTGGTGGTGCAGGCGGACGACGAGCTCGGCGTCCTCGCCGATGGTGTCGCGGTCCATGCCGCCGACCTCGACGACCAGGTCGCGGCGGAAGACCCCGAAGGCGCCCGAGATCACGACCAGCCCGCCGAGCCGCGACCAGCCGGTGCGGCCCATGAGGAACGCGCGCAGATACTCGACGACCTGGATGCGGACGAGCCACTGGCGGGGCATGCGCACGTCGACGACGCGGCCGCCGAGGACCTTGCAGCCGTTGGCGATGCGCACCACGCCCCCGCACGCCGCGACGCGCAGCGGGTCGTCACCGAACGGCTTGGCCACCGACAGCAGCGCGTCCGGGTCGAGCACCGAGTCGGCGTCGACCATGCAGATCAGCGGGTGCCGGGCGAGGTTGATGCCGACGTTGAGGGCGTCCGCCTTGCCGCCGTTCGTCTTGCGGACCACGGTCAGGGTCTCCGGGTCGGCGCGGGCCACGTGCACGGAGAGCACATCTCCCTCGTACGGGACGTCGGCCGGTACCAACCGGGGCACTTCCACGAGGTCGAACTGCTCCCGCAGCCGCTCGAAGGTGTCATCCGACGAGCCGTCGTCGACCACGACGACCTCGTACCGGGGATAGCGCAGCGCGGTCATGGCCTGGACCGCCGCGACGATGCCCGGCCCCTCGTTGTAGGCCGGCACGATCACCGACACGGGCAGTGTCAGCGGGCTGCGGAACATGTCGTCGGCGCCCGCGAACGGCAGCCGCCGCAGGTGCCGCGCGAACTCCAGCCCCGCCATCAGCAAAAGGGCGAGATAGCTGCTGTTGAGCGCCACGAAGTACGCGAAGATCCCCCAGTCCGTCCAGCTCAGGATCTCCCGGACCAGCTCGCGAGTCACGCCGGAACCCATCCAACCGCCCCGCCCGCCGCCCCTGACCGGACTGAAGACTGTCCATCGACGACTTGAGCGTAGGCCAGCGCCTCGCTGGCGTGGGCGGCCGCGACCCCGGAGCCGACGTGCGCATAGTGCAGCGCCTCCAGCCCCGGCCGGCCCAACCGGCGCAGTGCGTGCGCGGCCTCGTGCGCGACGGCGAAAGCTTCGTCGGTCAAGAGCCCCGCCAGCGTCGGTACGGCCGAAGGGGCCCCGAGATCACCGAGCGCCCGCGCCGCGGCGACCCGCAACGGGGTGGGCCGCGACGGGTGCAGCGCGAGGGTGAGCGGGTCGAGGGCGGTGCGCGTGCCCAGCTTGCCGAGCGCGGCCGCGGCGGCCACCCGTACGTCGAGGTGGCTGTCCTCCCGCAGCACACGCGCGATGCGATGCACCGACGCCGTGGCGCCCAGCAGCCCGAGCGCGTCGAGGCACACCGCCCGGACCCGGGCCTGCGGATGGTCCAGCGCCGCCGACACGGTCACCTCCGCGTCCGCGCCCAGTTGCACGAGCGTGTGGCTGGCCAGCAGCGACGGGATCGGGTCGGCCCGGTCCAGGCTGGCGATGATGCGCCAGGCCGCCGCCGGGTCACCGATGCGGCCGAGCGCCCGTACGGCCACCACCCGCACCTCCGCGTGCCGATCCGTCAGCAGCTCGCACAGTGCCGGCACCGCCTGCCGCAGCTCCAGGTCCCCGAGCACCTGGGCCGCCCGGGCGCGCCGGACCCGGCTGCGGCTGCGCAGGTGCCCCATGGCCGTCCGCGCGACGCCCCGCCGCAGGAACACCGAGACCAGCCCCAGGTGGGCCTCGCCGCGCAGCTTCTGCAACAGCGCGAGGGCGTGCGGCTCGGCGGCCCGCCACGCGTCGGCGGGGATGGCGACCAGGTCGTGGCTGCCCTCCTCCCCGTTGTCGGCGACGAAGGCGAGCAGCGCCCGGCGCGGCCCCGCGGCCAGCCGGGCCCGTTTACGCTGGCGGGAGCCGCGGACCAGGCGGGCCGTGACGATGCCGCCGACCGTCCCGGCGACGACGACGGCCAGCACCTCGATGACGAACGTGAAGACCGCGAGCATCAGTGGGCGACCCGCTGCAGGGCGTTCTCGACGCGGGCGAGCAGGTCGCGGGGGCTGAACGGCTTGACGACGTAGTCGGTGGCCCCGGCGGCGTACCCCTGTTCGAGGTCCTGCGGCCGCGAGCGCGCGGTCAGCATGATGATCGGCGTGCCCGCGGGCAGCGGCCCGGCGCGCAGCTCGCGGCAGATCTCGAGCCCGGACTTGCGGGGCAGCCGCACGTCGAGCAGCACCAGGTCCGGCGGTCGGCCGAGCGCCGCACGCAGCGCGGCGGCCCCGTCGGCCACGGCGATCACATCCATCCCGGCCCGCCCCAGCTTGTACGACACGAGGTGCTGGATGTCCGGATCGTCCTCGACGAGCAGGATGGTCCTTCCCACCCGCCCAACATATCCGTTTTGCGCGACTTGCACTGCCGCAACGCCTCTCCGGCGCCGCGCGACTTGCACTGCCGCAACGCCTCTCCGGCGCCGCGCGGGTTGCACTGCCGCAACGCTTCGCCGGCGCCGCCGCGGGTTGCACTGCCGCAACGCTTCGCCGGCGCCGCCGCGGGTTGCATTCCTGCAACTTGAGTAACGGCGCCCCGGCACCGTCCGAACAATGCTGCGTGACCAAGACCCCGGGCAAGCGTGCCGTCGCCCTCGCCGCGGCCGTGCTCACCCTCGGCCTCGGCGCGGGTGCCGCGGCGGCCATCGGTCTGACCGCGGCCGGCCGGGACGCGGCCACCGCCCGGCTCGAGCTGCGCGTCGCGGGCGTGCGCGGGGCTCTGGACACCACCACCCAGCGGTACGCCGACACGCTGCACGACGTCGCCGTCACCGCCGCGTCCGGGGGCGCCCTGGCCACCGCCGTCTCGCGGCTCACCGCCGACCGGCTCCCGGGCGCGCACCAGATCGTCGTCGTCTCCCCGACCGGCGCCATCCTGGCCGAGCACACGCTCGACGGCAGCAGCCCGCCGCCGCGTACGGTGCTGGCCCCGCCGCCGGCCCTGGCCCGCGCCCTGGAGACCGCCCGCACCACCGGGCGCCCGGCCGCCGGGCCGGCCCACGTGCTCCCCGCCGACCTCGACCTGCCCCCGGCCCACCGGCAGTCCGCGATCGACCTGGTCGCCCCGGTGCACGACACCGAGTTCCGCGGCTGGGTCGTCATCGCCGTGCGCGCCGGCGACCTGTTGCGCGAGTCGCTCGGCCCGAGTCCGGACGTGGCGGTCACGCTCACCGAGACGTCGGCCGGGGGTGTGACCCACCGGGTCGCCTCCTACGGCGAGGCGTCGGGCGCGGAGACGCGTACGGTCGATGTCGCCCTGGCCGGGCACGCCTGGCAGGCGGAGGTCCGCCCCGCGACCGCGCTCGCCCCCTTCCCCTTCGCCGCGCCGCTGGCCCTGATCGCCGCCGCCGTCGTGAGCCTGCTCCTGGCCGGCGCGGTGCTCCGGCTCGCGGCCGCCCGCCGCGCCCCCGCCGCCGTTGCCACCGGGACCGACGACGCCGAAGTGGCCGGCTTCACCAAGGCCGCCAGCGAGCACCTGCGCGCCCCGCTCCACACCATCGCCGGCTTCACCGAGCTGCTCCACGAGGAGGCCGGCGCCCAGTTGGACGAGGCGTCCCGCGGCTTCCTCGACCGCATCGGCGGCAGCACCAGGCGCATGCTGACGCTGGTCGACGAGCTGGTGGCGTACTCCTCGGCCGGCGACGCCGCCCTCAAGCCGGTCCCGGTCGACCTCACCGCGCTCACCCTCGGGGTGGCCCTGGCCCACCCGGACCGCCCGGCCGTCGACGTCGGCGACCTGCCCACGGTCCTGGCCGACGCCGACCTGCTCGCCGACGTGCTCGGCCGGCTCGTCGACAACGCCGCCCGCTACGTCCGCCACGACACCGCGCCCCGGATCACCGTCGGTGCCCGGCAGCACGCCCCGGGCTGGTGGCGGGTCGAGATCGCCGACCGCGGCATCGGCGTCCCGGCGGACGAGCGCGCCCGCGTCTTCCGGCCGTTCCACCGCACCGCGGCCGCCGAGGGCTACCCCGGCATCGGGCTCGGGCTGGCCACCGCCCGCCGCATCATCACGGCCCACGGCGGCGAGATCGGCGTCGAGCCCAACCCGGGCGGCGGCAGCGTCTTCTGGTTCACCGTGCCGGCCACCGACCTGACGCCCGAGTTCGGCCCGGAGCTCTTCGCAACGGCGGCTCAGTAGGCCAGAATTCCGTTGTTGTTGCTCACGGTGCCGGTGGGGCCGTCCGGCCCGATCATGGCCAGCCGCACGATCTCGTCGGAGCCGGTGGTGACGTCGTGCGCGCCGGCCCCGCCGTTGAGGTCGGTGCGGGTGTAGCCGGGGTCCGCCGCGTTCACCCGCATGCCCGGGAGCGCGTTGGCGTACTTCAGGGTGAGCATGGTGAGCGCCGTCTTGGAGACCGCATAGATTGGGGGCACCACCCGCCAGTCGAAATAGCCGTTCGCGAGGGTGTCGTGGAACGAGCCGACGCCCGACGACACATTGACGATCCGGGCATTGTCCGAGTGCTCGAGCAACGGGACGAACACATTCGTCACCCGGATGACGCCGAGCACGTTGGTGTCGAGCACAGCGCCGGCGTCCGCGGCCACCGTCCGCTCGACCGGGGCGAAGGTCCCGGTGATGCCGGCGTTGTTGATCAGCACGTCGAGCCGTCCGTACTCCTGGCCGATGAAGGCGGCCGCGGCGGCCACGCTCTCTTGGTCCGTGACGTCCAGCGGCACGAAGGCCACGCCCAGCTCGGCCGCAGCGGCGCGTCCCCGGTCCTGGGCGCGGGCGCCGATCACCACCGTGTGCCCGGCCTCGTGCAGCCGGCGCGCCGTCTCGCGGCCGAGTCCCTTGTTCCCACCCGTGATCATCGTGATGTCGTTCATGATCCTCATCGTGGGGCGCGGCCCCGGGGCGGAGAAGATGCCGCCCGTCGGTAGGACTGCGGGTACCAGGCACACTGGCCGGGTGACGGATCATGGCTTCGCGTCGCTCCTGAGGGGCTGGCGTGATCGCAGCACCCCCGTGCCCTCGGTCAAGCCCCGGCGGTCGCCGGGCCTGCGGCGGGAGGATCTGGCGACGCTCGCGGGCATCTCCGTCGACTACCTCGTGCAGCTCGAACAGGGGCGGGCCACCAACCCCTCGCCGGCCGTCGTCGCCGCCCTCACCCGCGCCTTGCGTCTCACCGCCGCCGACGCCGCCGCGCTCTATCAGTCGGCCGGGCTCGCGGCGCCGTCGTCCGCCATCGACCGCTCGCTCCCGGACAGCGTCGAGCGCCTGCTCGCGCGGACGACCGACCGGCCGGCCGCCGCCTACTCCGCCGACTGGTGGCTGCTGCGCTGGAACCCGGCGTGGGCCGCGCTCATGGGCGACCCGATGGCGCTCGCCGGCCGCGCCCGCAACCAGGTCTGGTACGAGATGACCACCGACACCAAGGCGATCTGGGTCGACCCGGCCGAGCGTGAGCGCTACCGCGACGCCCTCGTCGGCGACCTGCGCGCCGTCCGTGCCACCCACCCCGGCGACGCCGAGCTCGGCGAGCTGGTCGAGGCCCTGCACGCCGAGTGCCCGGACTTCACCGCGCGCTGGGACACCGCCCGGCCGGCCGGCTACCGGGGCGCGCGCAAGCGGATCAGCCATCCCGTCGCCGGCCTCATGCGGCTGGACGGCGACGTCTTCCAGGCTACCGGCTCCGGCGTCCGCGTCATCGTCTACTCCGCGGCGCCCGGCTCGCCCGACGCCGCCCGCCTGGCCTCCGTGGTGGAATCCTTTTCGGCGCTGTAGTCACCACGCACTTTTTCGTGGCTGAACCGGACCAACCAGGCATGACGCGCGGCATAACGTATTTTTGAGCGTCATTTTCTATGGCCTTTCGGCCCCCGCTGTTGCGGAAATATTGACGGGCCCGCAACCGCGAAGTAACAATTGCCAGAGAGCGCTCTCAGCTGTTCCGTACGGTCGTCCCCCGCCCGCCTTCCCCCGACAGGCAGGAACATGACTCCCTCCCTCGCGCCACCCCGGCGCGGCCGCCGGAAGATCGTGCTGAGCACGGTCCTCGCCACGGCCCTCGGCCTCACCGTCGCCTCGGTCGCCACCAACGCCAGCGCCGCGGACATCCCCGTGTCCCAGGGCAAGACGGCCACCGCCTCATCCGTGGAGAGCGCCGCCTACGCCGCGTCCGCCGCGGTCGACGGCGACACCGGCACCCGCTGGTCCAGCACATTCGCCGACCCCCAGTGGCTGCAGGTCGACCTGGGCAGCACCCAGTCGATCAACCGGATCGTGCTCAACTGGGAGGCCGCGTACGCCTCGGCCTTCATGATCCAGACCTCGGCCAACGGCACCACCTGGACCAACATCACCCCGGTGACCGCGGGCCAGGCCGGCGTCCAGACGCTCAACGCCACCGGCAGCGGCCGGTACGTGCGGATGAACGGCACCACCCGGGCCACCCCCTACGGCTACTCGCTGTGGGAGTTCCAGGTCTTCGCCGGCACGACGACCACGCCGACCCTGCCCACGTCCGACACCCCGGACCTGGGTTCGAACGTACGGATCTTCGACCCGTCGACCCCGGCGTCGACCATCCAGTCCGCGGTGGACGCGGCGTTCAACGCGCAGCTGCGCAGCCCGACCGCGCAGTTCGGCAGCCAGCGCAACGTGTTCCTCTTCAAGCCCGGCACCTACGGCCGGGTGTGGGCCAACGTCGGCTTCTACACCACCGTCGCCGGTCTCGGCCTCAACCCCGACGACGTGACGATCAACGGCGCGGTCAACGTCGACTCCGGCTGGAACTACGGCGACGAGAAGAACGCGACCCAGAACTTCTGGCGCAGCATGGAGAACCTCTCGATCGTCCCCGAGGGCGGCACCAACCGGTGGGCCGTCTCGCAGGCCGCCCCGATGCGCCGCGTGCACATCAAGGGCAACCTGACCCTGGCGCCCTCCAACCAGGACAACGGGCAGGGCTACTCCAGCGGCGGCTACCTGGCCGACTCCGTCGTTGACGGCACCGTCTCCTCGGGCTCCCAGCAGCAGTGGTACACCCGGGACAGCCGGATCGGGCGCTGGGAGGGCGGCGTCTGGAACATGGTCTTCTCCGGCGTGCAGGGCGCCCCGGCCAACGCGTTCCCGAACCCGCCGCACACCACCCTGGCCACCACCCCGGTCACCCGGGAGAAGCCCTACCTCTACGTCGACAGCGCCGGCCTCTACCGCGTCTTCGTGCCCGCCGTGCGCCGCAACTCCGCCGGCGCCAGCTGGCCCAACACCGCCGGCACCTCGATCCCGATGCGCGAGTTCTACGTCGCCAAGCCCGGTGACAGCGCCGCGCGGATCAACTCCGCCCTGGCCCAGGGCCTGAACCTCTTCTTCACCCCCGGCACCTACACCCTCTCCGAAACCATCCGGGTGACCCGCCCCAACACGGTGGTGACCGGCATCGGCTTCCCGACCCTGATCCCGTCGGGCGGCGTCGAGGCCCTCAACGTCGCCGACGTCGACGGCGTCAAGGTCAGCGGTCTCACGTTCGACGCCGGCACGACCAACAGCCCCACGCTGATGAGCGTCGGCCAGGCCGGTGTCCACACCGACCACGCCGCCAACCCGATCAGCCTGCAGGACGTCTTCTTCCGCATCGGCAGCAGCGTCCAGGGCAAGGCCACCACCACCCTCGCCGTGCACAGCGACGACACCGTCGTCGACCACATCTGGGCCTGGCGGGCCGACCACGGCGGCGCCCCCACCGGCTGGACGGTCAACACCGGCGACACCGGCCTCCTGGTCAACGGGGACGACGTGCTCGCCACCGGCCTGTTCGTCGAGCACTACCAGAAGTACGAGGTCATCTGGAACGGCAACCGCGGCAAGACGATCTTCTTCCAGAACGAGAAGCCGTACGACGTCCCGAACCAGGCCGCCTGGATCGGCCCGCGCGGCAACGGCTACGCCGCGTACAAGGTGGCCGACTCGGTGACCGACCACCAGCTCTGGGGCGGCGGCTCCTACGCCTACTTCAACGTCAACCCCAGCGTCCGCGTGGACCGCGCCTTCGAGGTCCCCAACCGAGCCGGCGTCCAGCTCCGCAGCGTCCTCACCGTCTCCCTGGGCGACGTCGGCACCATCGCCAACGTCGTCAACGACACCGGCGGCGCCGTCCCCAACCCGGCCGGCAACACCACTCCCCGCAACGTGGTCGCGTACCCGTAAGGCCCTGCGCTCGTGATCTGAACCCGGCGGCCACCGGTGCACCCGCACCGGTGGCCGCCGGCGTTATATGAGTACGCGACCGGCGCCGTCTGTCCCGTCGTGACTGCCGCCGTCTGCTGCTCGCCACCGAGCTGGCCTTCGCCAGTGACACCCTGGGCTGGGCCCGGGACTGGGAGTCCGACGCCGGCTTCACCGACCGCGACACGATCACCGTGCTGCGCGGCCTGCAGGAGCGACTGGCCGGCATCGTCCATGGAACCGATGAACGCCTGCTCGGCCCGGCTCTCGCGACCCGGCCCGCCTGGGAACCGATCGCCATGGACGCCGACGACCCGTACTGGACCGCCTTCGACGAGCGGTTCGCCTTCCGGCCCGGCATACGGTCGTGGCCGGCCATCGACGAGCCCCGGCCCTCGGTGACCATCGACCTCGGCCCGATCTTCGCCGGCGACCACTCGCAGTTCGCCGCCGGCGCGACCGCCGTCGACAGCCTCGCGCTGGCCGCGATGGTGCGCGTGCTGGACCCCGACGCCAGCCTTGTCGTGCTCGACTGGCAGCATCAGACCTACCGCCTCCGGCCGCATCTGCTCGCCTGCCAGACAGACCGGGAATGGCCCACGACGGTCTTCCCGAACGGCGACTACTACATCTTCCTGACCGAGGACATGCGCACCGGCACCTTCGGCCACCCCTGGGAACAGACGCTGTGCGTCTTCGGCGAACCGCTGGTGTCCGCCCTCGTGCCGATGCTGACGAGCTGGCTCCCGATCAAGCGCAGCAACCGGCCATGACCAGTCACCCCGCGTCAGGACCGATCGTCGTCACCAGAACCGCCAAGGCGTCGTCGTATTGGCGGCGGTCGAACCGGAAGGGCCCGAACCCCGAATAGTCACGCGCTTTTCGGTGCGGCTGCTCGAACGCGTCCCACCTCACCTGATCATCGCTCACGGTGACAACGGCCAGGAGCGGCCAGCATCCCCACTCCCCGCACTCGCAGCCGAGCACGGGCGTCTTCGGCCCCGTCACGCCGGTGGACCGGCCGGAGAAATGCTCCCCCATCGGGCCGAAACGAAAGAATTCCGGAATCAGCCCGCCGTACGCACCACCGGCCGGCCGCATCCCGGCCGCGATCTCGAACCGGTCGATCAGCTCGGTGAGCGGCACGCCGCCGATCCACGGAACGACCTCCAGCACGCCGCCGTCATTCCGCCGCCGGCAGTCGAACCGGATCTCGTCGCTGATCATCCGCCGATTGTCGCGCGGATCGGGGTGGTGAGGGGCCGGGTGGCCGGTGGATCTCGTGGTTAGGCTCGGGGGATGGTGACGCAGGCGAGCAGGCTCAAGCATGTCCGGTACGACATCCGCGGCCCGGTGCTGCGGCGGGCCCAGGAGCTGGAGAACGCGGGGCACCGCATCCTGAAGCTCAACCTCGGCAACCCGGCGCCCTGGGGGCTGGCGACGCCGGAGCCGATCGTGGCGGACATGGTGCACAACCTGGGGGCCGCCGAGGGGTACAGCGACGCGCGCGGGATCTATTCGGCGCGGGTGGCCGTGGCGCAGTACTACCAGACGCTCGGGGTGGAGGATGTGCAGCCGGACGACGTGTTCCTCGGCAACGGGGTGTCCGAGCTGATCGTCATGTCGCTGCAGGCTCTTCTCAACACCGGGGACGAGGTGCTCGTGCCCAGCCCCGACTACCCGCTCTGGACCGGGGCGGTGACGCTGTGCGGGGGGCGGGCGGTGCACTACCGGTGCGAGTCGGCGCTCGGGTGGGAGCCCGACCTCGAGCACGTGGCGTCGCAGGTCACGCCGAACACGCGGGCCATCGTCATCATCAACCCGAACAACCCGACGGGCGCGGTCTACTCGAAGGAGACGCTGCTCGGGCTGCTCGAGATCGCCCGCCGGCACAACCTGCTGGTGCTGGCGGACGAGATCTACGACAAGATCCTGTACGACGACGCGCAGCACGAGTGCGCCGCCGCCCTCGCCCCGGATCTGCTCGTGCTGACGATGAGCGGGCTGTCGAAGACGTACCGCGCGGCGGGGTTCCGGTCGGGCTGGATGGCCGTGAGCGGTCCCACCTCCCAGGCCCAGGAGTACCTCGAGGGCCTGCAACTGCTGGCCAACATGCGCCTGTGCCCGAACGTCCCCGCGCAGCACGCCGTGCAGACCGCGCTCGGCGGCTACCAGAGCATCAAGACCCTGATCCGCCCCGGCGGCCGCCTGTACGAGCAGCGCAACCACGCCTGGGAGAAGCTCACCGCCATCCCGGGCGTCGAGGTCGTCAAGCCGCGCGGCGCCCTCTATCTCTGGGCCCGCCTCGACCCGGCGGTCCACAAGATCCGGGACGACCAGCAGATGATCATCGACCTGCTGGAGCAGGAGCTGATGCTGCTCTCCCACGGCACCGGCTTCAACATGCCCACCCCCGACTACCTGCGCCTGGTCTTCCTCGCCCCGGTCGAGGTCCTCGACGACGCCACCGAGCGCCTGCGCCGCTTCCTGGAGACGTACGAGCAGTGACTCAGGCGGGGCTCTCGCGGCCGTTCTCGTCGAGGACGTGGGAGTCCCAGTAGGTGTCCCACTCGTCGCCGACGTGGGTGGGGACCTTGCCCTCGGGATAGCGGACGTAGCCCGGGGGCGGGTCCTCGCCGTCGGCCACGCAGGCGCCGCCGGTGGTGCTGCCGACCGCCTTGACCGGGTACTCCCCGCCGCCGCACATCGCGTCCGGGCCCCAGCAGCCGCTCAGCGTCAGCAGGGCCACCGCGCTCGCCAGAAAGATTCGCATGACGGTGAGTCTTGTCGGCGAACGGCGGGCATGGATCCGCACGCGTACTCAGAGCGGCGTGAGGAGAAGCGGCAAGCTGAGCGCGTGACAATGGTCGCATCGAGCGGCATGCCGATCTCTCCGTCGTCCATTCTGAGGCCATGGAACTCGCCACGCTGCCGGCCGACAATCACACCCACAGCGAGTGGTCGTGGGACGCGCCGCGCGGATCGATGGCCGGCTCGTGTGCGCGGGCCGTCGAGCTGGGCCTGCCGTCGATCGCCTTCACCGAGCATCTCGACTTCACGGTGTGGACCCTCTCCGCCGCGGACGCCGCCGCCCACGATCATCTGGCCGGTCTCGTGACGCCGGAGGGGACATTGACGCCACCGGCGTTCGACGTGGCGGGTTATCTGGCGGCGATCGAAGAGTGCCGGCAGCGCTTTCCCGGGTTGCGCATTCTCAGCGGCGTCGAGGTCGGCGAGGCGCACTGGCACGCGGACGCGGTCGCCCGCACGCTGAAGGGCGGGCATTTCGACCGGGTGATCGGCTCGCTGCACTGCCTTCGCACCGAGCGGGGCTTCAGCGAGCCGTGGGCGCTCATGCCGCATCGCGATCCCACCGAGGTCGTACGCGAGTATCTGGCCGGGATCGTCGAACTCGTCCAGGGCAGCGACGTCTTCGAGGTGCTCACCCATGTCGACTATCCGCTGCGCTCGTGGCCCGCGTCGGCCGGGCCGCTCGACGTGACGGTGTTCGAGGAGGAGTACCGGCACGCGCTGCGCGCCACGGCGCGGGCCGGCCGGGCGCTGGAGATCAACACCCGGCGGCCGCTCGACGCGACGATCCTGCGCTGGTGGCACGAGGAGGGCGGCGGCGCGGTGAGCTTCGGCAGCGACGCGCATGTGCCCGAGCAGGTGGCGCGCGGCTTCCGGGAGGCGGCGGAGATGGCGGCGGCGTTCGGTTTCCGGCCCGGCTCCCGCCCGTACGACCTCTGGGGCCGCAGTTGATCTCATGTGGACCGTTCCGTTCATGGTCGCGGGTGCGGCAGACTCGGCGGCATGCCGTTCCTCAACGTGGTCGATCCGGCATTCAGCTTCACCGCGCCGGAGGTCTTCGCCGCCCAGGAGGCGTCCTGGTACGCCGACACGCCGATCGGTGCCGTCGTGCTGCGGCACGCCGAGGCGCACGAGCTGCTCCGCGACCGCCGCCTCGACCACGGCGGCGACGGCTATCTGCGCACCAACGGGATCACCTCCGGACCCATCTACGACTGGTGGGTCCCCATGATCGTCAATCATGACGGCGCCGACCACCGCCGGTTGCGCGGCCTGGTGCACAAGTCCTTCACGCCGCGTACGGTCGATCAGTTGCGCCCCTTCATCCGCGCGAAGACGACCGAGCTCGCCGGGGCTCTCGACGGCGCCGACTTCGTGGAATCCTTCTCCGACCGGCTGCCGCTGGCGGTCATGTGCGAGCTGCTCGGGGTGCCGCCCGAGGACTACGACGTCTTCAGCCAGTGGACCGGCGACATCGGCATGATCTTCGGCCTGGCCGCGGGCGGCGACACCGCGGCGCGCGTCGAGCGGGCTGTCGCCGGCCTGACCGGCTATGTCGACGCGCTGATCGACCGCCGGGTCGCCCACCCGTCCGGCGACCTGATCTCCGGCATGATCGCCGCCTGGCGCACCGACGACACCGTCACCCGGGACGAAGTTCGCAACCTGCTCGTCACGCTGGTCTTCGGCGCCCACGACAACACCCGCGACCAGTTCTCCAACGCTCTGGTCGCCTTCGCCGAGCACCCGGACCAGTGGGCCGTTCTCCGCGGCCACCCCGAGCTGGCCGAGCGCGCCGTCAACGAGGCCATGCGCTGGCGCCCCTCCGCCTCGACCGTCCTGCGCCGCTCGATCGAGGACTTCGAGTACGGCGGCCTCCCCCTGCCCGCCGGCAGCCTGCTCACCGTGGCCGTCCAGATCGCCCAGCGCGATCCGCGCGCCTATCCGGGCGGGGACGTCTTCGACATCACGGTCGTCCGCGAGGCGCCGCTGTTGCAGTTCGGCGCCGGCCCGCACTACTGCCTCGGCTCGGCCCTGGCCCACGCCGAACTCGAGGAGGCTCTCCCGATCCTGGCGAGCCGCCTCGGTTCGCCCGCGATCGCCGGCCCGGTCACGTGGCGCCCCGCCATCGGCATCCACGGCCCGAACAAGTTGCCGCTCACCTTCGGATGAGATCGCGGGCCAGCCGCAACGCAACCTGGCGGCGTTCCTCCGGGGTGCCGCCGAGCCGGTCCGCCCGGATCGCCGCCATCATCAGCGTGTCGATCGCGAGCCGGCCGCGCATCCGGGACTCGACGTCACTTCCGGGCGCCACCCGGGCGGCCAGCTCCTCGAAGGCGCGCATCAGCCCGACCGCGGCCGGCATCCCGCGCAGGGCGTGCTCGTTGACCCGGCTGCACGTCAGCAGGTCCCCGAACTCGCCGGCGAGCAGCTCCGAGATCCGGTCCAGCGGCGCGGGGTCCCCGGCGGCCCGCTCGACCAGGGGCAGCAGCTCGGCGTACGCCCCGGTGAGCACCTCCTCCTTGCTGCGGAAGTGGTGGTAGACGGCGGGCCGGGTGATGCCCAGCCGGTCGGCGACCTGCGCCAGCGACGTGTGCTCGTACCCCTGGGTGATGAAGAGCTCGAGCGCGGTGGCGCGGATGCGTTCCCGGGTGTCGGACCGTCTCATGCCGCTAGCTTACTTACGCGTAAGTAAGCTACGTTGCCGGGTATGGATCAACGAGTTCTGGTCACCGGCGGCAGCCGGGGCATCGGCGCCGCGACAGTCCGGCGCTTCGCCGAGCAGGGGGCCGTGGTCATCGCCGCGGCCCGGCGCGCGCCCGACGAGCCGCTGCCGGCGACCTTCATCGAGGCGGACCTGTCTGTCGCCGCCGGCGCCGAACGCCTGGGCCGCGAGGTCATCGACCGCTTCGGCGGCGTGGACGTGCTCGTCGACAACGCGGGCGCCGGCTCGTCACCGCAACCGGTCCTCGGCCGCGACGACGACTCCTGGCTGGCCGACTTCCAGACCAACCTCATGAGCGCCGTACGCCTCGACCGCGTCCTCGTGCCCGGCATGGTCGAGCGCGGCCACGGCGTCGTCGTCCACGTCTCCTCGATCGCCAGCCACACCGCCCAGCCCGTCCAGGCCGCCTACGCAGCGGCGAAGGCGGCCCTCAACGTCTACAGCCGGGCGCTCGCCGTCGAGCTCGGCCCATCGGGCGTACGCGTGGTCAATGTCCTGCCCGGTTTTGTCGCCACCCCCGGAGCCGTCGCCCAGCACCAGCGCCTGGCCGACCAGCGCGGCCTGCCCCTCGAGGACTTCCAGCGCGAACTCGCCGCCAACCTGAACGTCCCGATGCGCCGCCCGGGCGACCCCGAGGACGCCGCCGAACTGATCGCCTTCCTCGCCTCGCCCCGAGCCAAGTGGCTGACCGGCGCCCAGTTCCGCGTCGACGGCGGCATCCTGGCCGAGGTCTGACCGCGCTGGGCAGCGCCTCGTGACCGGCAGCTCATCGCCCAGCACCGGAACCGTCGTCGGGCGCGTCACCGGAGCTGTCGACGGCCACCGGTGCGGGTGCGCCGGTGGCCGGTGGTGCTCAGATCTGGGCGAAGCCACCGTCGACGGCGAGGTCGGCGCCGTTGACGTAGCTCGACGCGAGGAAGACGGCCGCCGCGGCGATCTCCTCGGGCTCGGCCAGCCGGCCCAGGGGAACGGTCGCGCCGGCGCCGGCCAGCGCCTCGGCCGGGAGCAGGTCGATCAGGCCCTGCGTCAGAGTCCCGCCGGGCGACAGCACATTGATGCGGTACTGCCCCGCCCCGGCACCGTGGGCGAACCCGCGCACCAGGTTCCGGATCGCGGCCTTCGTCGCTCCGTACACCGGCAGGAACGACTGGGGCCGGGTAGCCGCCGTCGATCCGGTGAGGATGATCGACGCGCCCGGGTTCAGCAGGGGCAGCGCCTTCTGCACGGTGAACAGCGAGCCCTTGACGTTCGTGGTGAACATGGCGTCGAACTGCTCCTCGGTGATCTCGCCCAGCGGGGCGGCGATCCCGATCCCGGCGTTGGCCACCAGGACGTCGATCCGGCCCGCCCGCTCGGCGACCGTCGCGTAGAGCGCGTCGAGCTCGTCGAGCCGGCCCACGTCGCACCGGATCCCGGTCACTTGCGGGCCCAGCTCGGCCTCCACCTCGTCGAGCTGCGCCTGGCGGCGGCCGGTGACGAACACCCGCGCGCCCTCGGCCTGATAGGCCCGCGCGATCGCCCGCCCGATGCCGGCGTTCGCCCCGGTCACCACCGCGACCTTGCCTTCCAGCACTCCCATGGTCACTCCGTACCCTCGTTATTGACCGTCCGGTCCATAACAGTGGGTTATGGACCACATAGTCAATAAATGAGGCGGAGGTGTGACCGGCAGCACCTGTCGAACAAGTCAGTTCCGGAGGACGCGGAGCGAGTCGAGGGCAACCGCGGTGAGGGCCGCGCGACCGACTCCGGCGCGGCCGAGCAGCTCCATCCCCCGCGTGATCGCGACGAAGTACGTGGCCAGCGACTGCACGTTCGCGTCGGCCGGCAGGTCACCGGCGGCCCGCGCGAGCTCCAGGCAGTGCCCGTAGATCCCGGCGAGCTGTTCGATGCCGGACTTCGTGACCGCCGACAGCTGGTCGGACTCGCCGGTCGACTCGACGAGCGCCCGCGTGGTGAGCGAAACCCGGCTGTCGCTGCGGCTGAACTCGATCGCCAGCCGCAGCATGTGCCCCCGGATCCGCTCCACCGGCGAGGCGTCGCCGTGCTCCAGCGCCTCCGAGACGGCCCGCGCCGCCTCCTCCCGGTCCTCCGAGAGCGCCCGCAGAAACAGCTCCCGCTTCCCGCCGAACGCGTTGTAGAGACTCTGCTTGCCCAGCCCGGTCGCCTGCACCAGATCATCCAGCGTCGTGGCGGCGAGACCACGCACGGCGAACACCTCGCCGGCGCTGCTGACAACGTCGCGCTCGACGAACTTCCGGGGACGGGCCATCCCCCCAGACTAGTTGGTCAAAAACGTTCGACCAGCGTGCGGTACCAGGCGATCGCCGTATGGAAGGCGTCGACGGTCACGTGCTCGTCGACGCCGTGGATGCTGTCGCGCTGGCGGCGGGTCATGGCGAAGGGCGTGAAGCGGTAGACGCGCGGGCAGATGTCGGTGAAGTGGCGGGCGTCGGTGGCGGCCATGGTCACGTACGGGCTGGTGACCGCGGCCGGGAAGTGGGCCGCGACGGTCTGCTCGAGCAGGGTGAAGGCCTCGTCGAGCGGGGCGGACGGCGACGGCTCGGCCTGTTCGAGGACGCGGATGTGGACCTGGTCGTCCGCGATCACCTTGCGGACGTGGGCGATGACACCCGCCACGGTGTCGCCCACCAGCACGCGGATGTTGACGCCGGCGGTGGCGGTGGCGGCGACGACGTTGAGGGACGGGGAGGCCTTCAGTGTCGTGACGGCGATGGTGCTGCGGACCATCGCCGCCGCCTCGGGTCCGGCCGCCGGCAGCAGGCGGGCCAGCAGGAAGCGCCTGAGAACCCAGGCCGGGACGGGGAATCTGATCTGCCGGGCGGCGCGCCGCACCAGCTCGACCGTGGCGTCCGGGACTGCGGCGGGCATCGGCGCCCGGTCCAGCCGCGTGATCGCGCGGGCCAGCCGGGCGGTCGGGCCGTTGCGGGCCGGGGTCGCCGCGTGGCCGCCGCGGCCGTCGACCCGCAGCTCCAGCGATGTCATGCCCTTCTCGGTGACGCCGATGACGGCCATCGGCACCTTCACCCCGGGGAAGGCGTCGTGCGCGACCGCGCCGCCTTCATCGAGCACGAACCATGGGCGTACGCCCCGGCGGGCGAGCTCGCGCACGGCAAGCTGGGCGCTCTCCCCCGCGATCTCCTCGTCGCAGCCGAACGACAGCCACACGTCCTGCCCCGGCGTGCACCCCTCGGCGAGCAGGTCCTCGACGGCCTGGCAGATCGCGGCCAGGCTGCCCTTGCAGTCCAGCGTGCCCCGGCCCCACACGACGCCGTCCACCACGTCGGCCCCGAACGGCGGATGCGTCCACTCCCCGGTGGCGGGCACGACGTCGAGGTGTGCCATGAGCACCACGGGACGGTCGGAGGAGGCGCCGGCCCACCGGAACAGGAGCCCGTGACTGCCGACCCGGGTCAGCGCAAGCCGCTCGTGCAGCAGCGGATAGCACCGCCGCAGCGTGTCAAGCACCTGGTCCAACCCCGCGTGATCACCCGCCACGGCAGGGATCCGGATCAGCTCCCGGAAGGCGTCCAGCGCACTCACCGGGCGATGGTAGCCACCGCGGGGAACGAGGTGCCGGTCAGCTGCTCGGAGATCGTCCAGATGCGGGCGGCGTCCTCGGGGCTGCGCAGGCGGGAGTAGAGCTTCTGCTCGGCGGGCGCGCCACCCACATGACCGGGGCCGCTCGGGCCGAAGAAGAGCCCGCCGGGCGAGGTCGCCGCGAGCAGAGCCGGGCCGCCGGCGCTTTCCGGGGTGCCGGCCAGGATGCCGTGCCGGCTGAGGAAGCGGATGAGCCGTACCTGCGGGGTGTCCTTGGACCGGCCGACCTCGGGCCGCGCGGCCAGCAGGTTGGTGGGCGCGACGCCGGGGTGGCAGATGTTGCTGGTGATGCCCCACCCGGCGGCCTGGCTGCGCCGGTCGAGCTCGAGCCCGAAGAGCCCGAAGGCGATCTTCGACTGGCTGTACGCGCGCATGCCGCTGTACGACTTCTCCCAGTTCAGGTCGTCCCAGTTGATCGCGTTGGAGTTGGCGGCGACGCTGATCTGCGAGGTGACGTGGGCCTGCCCGGCGCGCAGCAGCGGCAGCAGCTGCGCGACCAGGGCGAAGTGACCGAGGTGGTTGCTGCCGAACTGCAGCTCGAAGCCGTCGGCGGTGGTCTGCCGGCTGGGCGGGGTCATCACGCCGGCGTTGTTGATCAGCAGGTGGATCGGCCGGCCCTCGGCGGTCAGCGTGGCGCCGAGCGCGGCGACCGAGGCCAGCGACGACAGGTCGAGGTCGCGCAGCGACAGGGCGGCTCCGGGGTGCTGCTGCCGGATCGAGGCGATCGCCGCTTCGCCCTTGCGTCGATTGCGTACGGGCATGAGCACCTCGGCCCCGGCCGCCGCGAGCCGCCGCGCGATGCCCAGGCCCACGCCGTCGCTGGCGCCGGTGACGACGGCGAGTTTTCCGGAAAGGTTTGTCATGACCCCAGGCTGCCCGAGTCGCCGGACCGTAGCCACGGCCTGCCGATCCGTGGCTACGCGGACCGGGCCGCTGGTAGAACGAACGGGTGATCGATCGAGCCGGGCTCGCCCTCTTCCTGCGCCGCCGCCGCGAGGCCCTGCAGCCGGAGGACGTCGGCCTCCCCCGCGGGCAGCGCCGCCGCACGTCCGGGCTGCGCCGCGAGGAAGTCGCCGCGCTGTGCCACATCTCCGCCGACTACTACAGCCGGCTGGAGCGCGAGCGCGGCCCGCACCCGTCGGAGCAGATGATCGCATCGATGGCCCAGGGCCTGCACCTCTCCCTGGACGAGCGGGACCACCTGTTCCATCTGGCCGGGCACCGGCCGCCCCTGCGCGGCGCGTCCAGCGACCACATCAGCCCCGGCATGTTGCGCATCTTCGACCGCCTCGAGGACAGCCCGGCCGAGATCGTCACCGAGCTCGGTGAGACGCTGCGGCAGAACGCGCTGGCTGTCGCCCTCAACGGCGACAACACGCGGTTCACCGGCCCGGCCCGCAGCATGGGCTATCGCTGGTTCACCGACCCCACGACCCGCGAGCGCTACCCGGCCGAGGACCACGTCTACACCTCGCGGCTCTACACCGCCGGTCTGCGCGAGGTGATCGCCCGCCGGGGCCCAGCCTCGCCCGCGGCCCAGCTCGGCCGGCAGCTGCTGTCCGAGAGCGAGGAGTTCCGCGCCTACTGGGACGAAGGCATGGTCGGCATCCGCTACCACGACGGGAAGCGCCTGCTGCACCCCGAGCTGGGCCTGCTCGAGCTCCGCTGCGAGGATCTGCTCGACCGGCACCAGTCGCACTCCCTGGTCGTCTTCACCGCCACGCCGGGCTCGGCGACGTACGAAAAGCTGCAACTCCTCTCAGCGGTCTAGACTGCGGCGGTGACCAGCACTGCGGAGTCGGCGAAGGCGTGCGGGGACCTGCCGGTCGTCCACGGCGACTTCGTGCGGGACGTGCTCGACCGGGTGGGCGACAAGTGGAGCCTGCTGGTGATCGCCAACCTGCGCGACGGCCCGTTGCGCTACTCGCAGCTGCACCAGGTCGTGCCCGGCATCTCGCAGCGCATGCTCACCCTGACCCTGCGGCAGCTGGGCGAGGACGGCCTGATCGTCCGGACCGCCCACGCCGAGGTGCCGCCGCGCGTCGAATACACGCTGACCCCGCTGGGTGACAGCCTGTTGCGGACGGCCACCGCGCTCGTGGAGTGGGCGTCGGACCACCACGCCGAGATCCTCCGGAACCGCGGGCTCAGCCGAGGGTGAAGGCCTCGCCGAGCTTGCGGGCCTGCTCGTGCGCCTCGGTCACCGAGGCCTCGTGCAGCGGGACGAGCCCGGCCATCATCGGCACGACCGGGGCCAGCCCGAAGGACGGGACGACGAAGTCCAGGTCGAGGCCGAGCTCCTGACCGAGGATCGTCTCGAGGTGCGGCACCAGGTGATCGCGCCCGTGGTTCGGGCTGCCGGGGTGGTAGTCGCCGCCGCGCGAGGAGACCACGACGGCGTGCCTCCCCCGGGCCGGCGGGCCGTCCGGGAGCGCGATCGTGCGGCCGACCACGGTGATCTGGTCGATCCAGGCCTTGAAGGACGACGGGACGCCGTAGTTGTAGAGCGGCACCGTGAAGAGATAGCCGCCCGCGCCCAGGAACTCGTCGACGAGCTCGTCCTGCAACGCCTGGGCGGCCCGCTGCCCGGGGGTGTGGCCGGCGCGGTCGCTGAGCCGCGCCGCGAGGCCGTCCGGGGACAGGTGCGGGATCGGGTGCGCGGCGAGGTCGCGGTGGACGACCGCGGTGCCGCCCCAGGCGTCGCGGAAGGTCCGGGCGACCTGGCGGGAGATCGACTCGGCGGTGAAGGAGGTGGCGTCGATGTGCAGCAGATAGGACAAGGCTCGCTCCCAGGGAGTAACGCACAAGTTGTGCGTTGCCCCATCATGCGTCCGCGCGGGAAAGCTTACAAAACGCACATTCATGTGCGTGCCGTCAGCGGAGCGGGAGCTCGATCCGGACCGTCGTGCCCTCGCCCTCGGCCGAGTCGACGGCGATGCGGCCGTGGTGGTTGTCCACGATGGTGCGCACGATCGCCAGCCCCAGGCCCGTACCCGGGATGGCCTGGTGGATCGCGTTGCTGGCGCGGAAGAAGCGGGCGAAGAGCTGCTGCTGCTCGGTGGGCGGGATGCCCATGCCGGTGTCCGCGACCGCGAGGTGCACCTCGTCGCCCTCGCGCCGGGCGGAGACCGTGACCGTGCCGCCGGACGGCGTGAACTTGACGGCGTTGGAGAGCAGGTTCATGAGTACGCGATCCAGCTGCTCGTTGTCGGCGGTCAGCTCGAGAGCGGCGTCCACCTCCCGGCACAGGGTCACGCCGGCCTTGGCCGCGGCGGGGGCGACGGCGGCGAGCGCGTGATCGGTGAGCGCGACGAGATCGACGGGGCTGCGGGCCGTACGGAAGGAGCCCGATTCGATCTTGGACAGCGTGAGCATGTCCTCGATGAGCTCGCGCAGCCGGCGGGTGTTGCGGGCGATGACGTCGAGCATCTTGCGCTGCGGCGGGTCGAGCTCGCCGGCCTCGGCGTCCAGCAGCAGCTCGACGTAGCCGGCGATGCTGGTCAGCGGCGTGCGCAGCTCGTGCGAGACGGTCGACATGAAGTCGGTCTTGGCGGTGTCGAGGTCGCGCAGGCGGGCGACGAGCTGCTGCTCGCGCTCGTAGAGGCGGGCCAGGTGCACCGCGCGGCCGAGATCGTTGGCGATGACCTCGGTGAGCCGGACCTCGACCGGGTTCCACGCGGCCCCGGCGTCGCGGATCAGGGTGAGCGCGCCCAGCAGCTCCTCGCCGCCGCTGACCGCCACGGTGAGCACCGGCCCGGGGAAGGCCGCCAGCGCGCCGGTCTCGGCCGCGGGCCCCGGGTCGCCGCTGGTCCAGACATCCCCGGTACGCAACCACGTGACATCGCTCTCCGTCAGCCCCGCCAGGACGCCGCCCGCGTGTTCGTCCCGGAGGCTGACGACCGCCGGCACGTCGGTCTGCCCGGGTGCCAGGCGCAGCAGCACGTGATCGGCGCCGACGGTGGCCGCGGCGCCCTCGATCGCCTCGCGCACCGCGTCCTCGACCTTGAGGTGGGCCCGGATGCGATAGCCGAGCGCGCGCACCTCGCCGCGCAGCCGGGCGATGTCGTCCTCGGCCCGCCGGATGCGCTCGTGCTCCTCGGCCATCTCGTTGATCGCCAGCGCCACGGCCCGGATCTCGGTCGGCCCCCGCTCCGGGTCGGCCCGCGCCTCGAGCTCGCCCGCGCGGCGCCGGCCGATGACCGCGCCGACCCGGGCCAGCGGACGGGTGATCCGGCGGGCGGTCAGCCCGGCGGCGCCCAGCGCGACCACGGCGGCCAGCACGGTCAGGGCCACGACCACGGCGACGGTCACCTCGCTGAGCCGCGAACTGCGCCGCTGCAGGTCGGCCGCGCGCGTGGCGAGACTGGCGTCCAGCTTCTCGTTCTCCGCCTGAAAGGCCTGGAAGAGCGGCTTGCCCTGATTCACGTACGCGGCCGCGGCGGCGCTGCGCGGCGGGGCCAGCCGTTGCTGCTCGGCCAGTCGCCACCACTCGTCGGCCCGGTCGAGCTGCTCGTCGACCGAGACGCGCTCGTCGCTGTGCGCCAGGTCGCTCAGCTCCCGCCCTGACTGCTCATAGGCGGTGCGCGCCGCGTAGTAGGAGTCCAGCAGCTGCCCGTCGCCGGTCAGCAGATAGCCGCGCAGGCCGCGCTGGGCGTCGCCGAGGGTGGTGCGCAGCTCGGCGTTCGCCAGTTCGAGCGGCTGGACGTACTCGGAAAGCTGCTTGACCACCCGGTGCTGCAGCGTCAGCGCGGTGGCCTCGGCCCCGCCCGTGGCGACGATCAGCCCGACGACCGCGCCGAAGGCCCGGGTGAGCAGGTGCCCGACGGACCGGTTCCTGGGCATGGGCGTGTGACCCGCGGGTCAGGCCCGCGCCCGGGTCAGCAGGGCCTGGATGCGTGACACCAGCTCCCGCGGGCTGAACGGCTTGGTCACGTAGTCGTCGGCGCCCGCGCTGAAGCCGCCCTCGACGTCCTGCTCCTGCACGCGGGCGGTGAGCATGATGACGAGGATGCCGGCCGTCGCCGGGTCGGCGCGCAGCATCCGGCACACGTCGATGCCGGAGAGCCCGGGCATGGAGACGTCGAGCACGGCCAGCGTGGGCCGGCGCAGGCGGGCCTGCTCCAGCGCGGCCTGGCCGTCCTCGACGGAAACCACCTCGAGCCCGGCCTGTTCGAGCTTGAACGCGACCAGATCCCGGATGTCCGCGTCGTCGTCGGCGACCAGCACCACCGTCACGGCGTACCCCCCAATTCTCCCTTATCCGGACAATATCGGTTCTGCCTGCTCGGAGGTTGGTTCTCCCGCAACCGCACCGCAACTCGGGCGCAGCACGAATGCATCCTCCGCGCGGTGTTCTTGATCCAGACACCCGCAGGAGGAGATCATGACCGCCGTGGACCTCGACGACGTCCGTATCGAAGCCCTGTTCCTGTCCGACCTGCAGGGCTCGGACCAGCCGACGCCCGAGTCGATCCGCGCCGCGGTCACCGAGACGGTCGGCCGGCTGGGCGAGGGCGGGTGCGCCGCGCTGGTCGCCCAGGAGTTCGGCGAGCACCCCGACTGCGCCCCGACGCGGATGAAGTGGGCGCGCGGCGCGGTGCGGAAGGCGTACGCCGGCTGATCCTGCTAGTGTCTCCGCCATGCACGCGCGCTTGAGCATGTGGTGGCCCGCCGGTCCGGCGGTCACTTCTCGCGCGTAACACTCACGCGGCCGCCTCCCCGAGGCGGCCGTCGGCTTCTCTGCCGGGCAGTCCCGGCGGCGGTCCCCGACCCGATCGAGGACCCATGGAACCCTTCGCCCTGCTGCACCGCGACGGCGCCCCGCACGTCGAGCTCCTCCGCGGCTCCTTGGAGACCGTGCCCACGCTCGCCGACATCCCCCTGCCGCCCGGCCGCGGCCCGCAGACCCTGGCCCTGATCCCCTATCGGCAGATCACCGAGCGCGGGTTCGCATGCGTGGACGACGGGACTCCGCTCGAATGTCTGCGGGTGTCCTCGGTCACCTCGGTGCCGCTGGCGGAGATCATCGCCGGCCTGCCCGGCGAACTGTCCGTCTCCGAGGGCGCCTTCGACATCGACGACGAGACCTACGCCGG
Source organism: Symbioplanes lichenis (assembly GCF_030709675.1). GTDB lineage: Bacteria > Actinomycetota > Actinomycetes > Mycobacteriales > Micromonosporaceae > Actinoplanes > Actinoplanes lichenis. Next base: position 49,067 of record NZ_JAUZQD010000014.1, on the reverse strand, counting down.
CATCGTCGGGGACGTGCTGCGGGAGGAGATCGGCCACGGCGAGGGCGCCAACTTCGTCATCCACCGGGTGTACGAGGCCACGGTCGCGGGCGACCCGGTCGACGCCGCCCGGGCCGCGTTCCGCCGGCTGCTGACCGGCGAACAGGGCGCCTACTGGACGTTCCTGGTGCACACGGGCACCCGGACGCTCGTCGGCGCCACCCCGGAACGGCACGTCAGCGTCGACGCCGGGCTGGTCATGATGAACCCGATCAGCGGCACCTACCGGCACAGCGACCCGCGCGGACTGGCCGAGTTCCTCGCCGACCGCAAGGAGATCGAAGAGCTGCACATGGTCCTCGACGAGGAGCTCAAGATGATGGCCACGGTCGCCGAGCACGGCGGTCAGGTCGTCGGCCCGTACCTGAAGCACATGGCGCACCTCACCCACACCGAGTACCTGCTCGCCGGGCGCGGCTCACTCGACGTCCGCGACGTGCTGCGCGAGACGATGTTCGCGCCGACCGTCACCGGCAGCCCGATCGAGAACGCCTGCCGCGTCATCGCCCGCCACGAGCGCCGCGGCCGCGGGTACTACGCCGGGGTGCTCGCGCTGCTGGGCCACGACGACGAGGGCCGCCAGACGCTGGACGCGCCGATCCTGATCCGTACCGCGTCGATCTCCCCCGCCGGCGAGCTGCGCGTCCCGGTCGGCGCCACCCTGGTCCGGCACTCCACGCCCGCCGACGAGGTCGCCGAGACCCACGCCAAGGCGGCCGGGGTGCTCGCCGCCCTGCACGGCCGCGCGCCTTCCTCCTTCGAGCCACCCGTCGCCGACGAGGCCGCCCTGGCCGCCCTGGCCGCCCGCAACGAGGGGCTGGCCCGCTTCTGGCTGGACGAGCGAACCCCGGGCAACCCGTCGCTCGGGCGCACGGCGGTGATCGTCGACGGGGAGGACACCTTCACCGCCATGCTCACCCACCAGCTGCGCGCGCTGGGGCTGAGCGTTTCCGTCGTCCCGTGGAGCGCTCCGGCCGTACCCCCGGCTGATCTTCTGATCCTGGGACCCGGCCCGGGCGACCCGGCGTCGGACTCGCCCAAGATGGTCCGCCTGCGCGGCCTGGCCGCCGCCGCACTGGAGGACGGCCGCCCGATCCTCGGCGTGTGCCTGGGTCACCAGATCCTGGCGAGCGTGCTCGGCCTGCCGCTGCGGCGCCGCGACTCGCCCTATCAGGGGCTGGCCCGCGACATCGACCTCTTCGGAGCGACGCGCCGGGTCGGCTTCTACTCGAGCTTCACCGCGCTGGCCTCGGAAGACGCAGACGGCTTCGAGATCGCCGCGGACCCCGACGGCACGGTCCACGCCCTGCGCGGCGCCGGATTCGCGGGCGTGCAGTTCCATCCCGAATCGGTGCTGAGCAGGGACGGCCTGGTCGTGCTGGGCGACTTGTTACCGGCACTTCTCGAACGGGTGATTAGCCCGTCCGTGAGCGGGTAGCGAAGAAGATGTCGGTGGTTCAGGCGGATCGAGAGCCTCCGCCTGGGCCACCGGCCCCGAACGGGTGACCCCCGATGGCCGTTCCGCGCGCCGATCCGCCACACAACGAACCACGCCGGGCCCGCCGCCCGGCACCACCGTCAGGACATCGAAGTGTGTCCTTATTCCGACTGTCCAAGGCTTGCACCCACCCCTACCCTGAGCAAACCGGGTGAAGCGCGCCGATCTCCCCGGCCGGGCGGCCCACCCGGCTCAGCGCCGCTGCGCGGCGAGCGGCGGCAGGCGGGAAGAGGACGCCCATGGACATGCTCCGGTCGTCTCCCGATGCGGCATCAGCACCCATTGTCGTGAGCCTAGCTGGCTTACGACACCATTGCCCGCATGCGATGCAGCCAGGTGCGGCGCTCGGTGACGAGGCCCGGGATGAGGGGTGACCAGTGCCGACTTTCTTCCTGAGCTCGGCAGCCGGTGACGACGACCCCTATGTCAGGCAGTTCTTCGACGACCTGCGCCATCACGTGCCGGACTCGGCATCCTCCTTTCTGGGCACCATCGGCAACGGCGACCGGCACCCCCCGCCGGAGCTGCTGCTGCGGCTGGCGTCCTGCGATGTCTTTCTCGCCCTGGTGTCGCCCCGCTACCTCGGTTCGGACGCCTGCGGGCGCCAGTGGCAGGCCTTCGCCGATCGCTGGCCCCCCGGGGAGCCGGTGCCCACCATGGTGCCGCTGGCCTGGGATCTCGCGGCCGAACCCCCGCCCGGGCTCGGTCCCCTCCTCACCCCGTCCGCGGTCGACGGCGACGAACGGGATCTGCGACAACTGCTGCGACTGCGCAGTCTTCGAGAGCGGTACCACGATTTCCTGCGCGCCGTCGCCGAGCGCATCATCACCGTCGCCGCAGCCGCCCCGGCGCCACCCGCCAAACCGCTTCGCGATCTCACCGAGGTGGCGAGCGCGTTCGCCGTCGCCGCCTCCGGCCCGCGGGTCCATTTCGTCATCGCGGCCGCCACTCGCGACGAGATGGACAAGGTCCGCCGGGACGTGGCCTATTACGGCGACGAGGCCCTGGCTTGGACGCCCTATCTCCCCGCCGCGCCCGAGTCGCTCGCCAGCCGCGCCCGGCTGCTCGCCGCCGACCGGGCGCTATCGGCCGAGGTCGCCGCGCTGGACGACGTGCCGGAGCTGATCGAGCGGGCCCGGGCCGCGCGCGAGATAGTCGTCATCCTGTGCGACTGGTGGCTGACCCGGCTCGACGCCTATCAGCATGTCCTCGCCGAGATCGACAGTCGCGGACTGGGTGACACGGCACTGCTGGTGCCCGCCAGCCGGCTCGACGACGAGACGACCGAGCATCTGGCCGAGCTCCGCTTCGGACTGCGCACCACGTTCCGGGCCGCAGCGGCCGGACCACAGTCGCTGGTCCGCAGTGAGGTGCCGAGCGTCCACGCGTTCGACGCGGATCTTGCCGGCTTGCTCGAGGAAGCGCGTAACCGGCTCTTTCGCGGCGGGGGCGCCGACGCGTCCTCCGAGGAGGGACCGTTGGTCCCCCGGCCCATTCTCCGGGGCCCGTGATATTGGCACATTGCCCGTACACTGAGGCTTGTCCAGGGCCTGCCTCGACCGGCACGAACCCGTAAGGGAATCGTCCGGGTCCAGCCGCGCCGACAATCCGCACCGTGAGATCAAACCCGACGATTGTTCCTTACCGGGAGCTCGCCCGTGGGTATGCCTGCACCTCCGCCGCGGTTCTTCATCAGCTATGTCCATCACTCCCCCGAGGACAATCAGCACGTCGAGAAGTTCTACGAGGATCTCGACCGTGACGTGCGCCTGTTCGCCGGCATCAGGCAGCAGCGCGCCGGATTCTGCGACACGTCCTTCCAGCTCGGTCATCGCTGGTCACAGGGGTTGGTCGACGCGCTGAGCACCACCCAGATCTTCATCCCGCTGCTGAGCCCCGCCTATTTCGCCAGCGAGGCCTGCGGCAAGGAGTGGACCTTGTTCGAGTCCCGGTTGTCCCGCGACAGCCAGGTGTCATCCATCATTCCCCTGCTCTGGGTCGGAATGCGCAACCTGCCCGCCGTCGCCGAGGAATACCAGTACAAGGAGGCGTCGTTCGGACCGGACTACGAGGAGCACAAGCTGCGCGCCCTCATCCGCGACCGCCGGCACGACGACGCTTATCAGGCCTTCGTCCAGGTCCTCGCCGACCGCATCGTCGAACTGAGTGATGAGCATCCCCTGCCACCGGCCACCGGGCGGCCCCGGTTCGACGAGGTCCGCGCCGCCTTCGGGACCGCTTTTGATCAGCAGCCCGACCGCACCCCGGTGCCCCGCCGCCGCAACGGCGCCGCGGTCCGGCCGGACCATGTCGACCTGCCCATCCTCAATCCACACGCCTCGGCCGAGGACGCCCGATGACGGGCAGCGGCACCGGCCCGGACGGCCGGATCATCACCTTCTACAGCTACAAGGGCGGCACCGGTCGCACCATGGCGCTCGCCAACGTCGCGTGGCTGCTGGCCACCAACGGCTACCGGGTCCTGGCGATCGACTGGGACCTCGAGTCCCCGGGACTGCACCGCTACTTCCACCCGTTTCTCCGCGACAAGCAGCTGAAAAGCTCCGACGGCATCCTGGACCTCGTCCGCCGGCACTCCGAGCGGGCCCTCCGCGGCGAAGCCGGCTCGTCGCGCGTCCACATCCAGGAGTATGCGGCCTCGCTCGACTGGGAGTTTCCCCGCGGCGGCCTGCTCGACTTCGTCGGGGCCGGGCGGCTGGATCTCGGTTACGCCAAGGCCGTGAGCACTTTCGACTGGGACAGCTTCTGGCATCAGGGGCAGGGCCGGCAGCTTCTGCGGGCGCTGCGCGAGGACATGACCAGCAGGTACGACTTCGTGCTGATCGACAGCCGGACGGGCACCAGCGACACCGGCGGCATCTGCACCGTCTATCTGCCCGATGTCGTGGTCAACTGCTTCACCCTCAACACGCAGAGCATCGCGGGCGCCGCCGCCATCACCCAGTCGATCGTCGACATGAATCCCGACATCACCGTCTACCCCGTGCCGACGCGCATCGAGGACGGCGAGAAGGCCAAGCTCGAGCGGGGCCGGACCTCGTCGCGGCGGACCTTCGAGCCGCACCTCAAGTTCCTCGGAGCGGAGTCCGCCGACGGCTACTGGAACAGCGTCGAGGTGCCGTACATCCCCTACTACGCGTACGAGGAGATCCTGGCGGCCTTCGGCGACACGCCCGGGCAGAACGGCCGGCTGCTGGGCCCCTACGTCCGGCTGGCGTCACGGCTCGCCGGACACGACTGTCCGGCCGACACCATTCCCGAGGCCGACCGCAACCGGGTGCTCGGCGCCTTCGAGCAGACGGTGCCGCGGGACAAGCGCGCTGTCGTGGTGGCGTACGCCCCGCTGGACCGCATCTGGGCCGAATGGCTGCGCGACCGGCTCGACAGCAGCACGCACAGCGCCCTCCTGCACAACATCCGGGACTCGGCCCTCGACCTCGACAAGGTGGAGGACCTTCTCGTGATCTACTCCCGGGACTTCCTCGCCCGGGAGGGCGGCGAGCGGCTGCTGCGCCGGATCCGCGACCGGCTCGGCGCGGACACACCCTCCACCGCGGCGTTGCTCCGGGTGGATGCGACCCCCCTCGAGCGCCGGGTGCCACCGCGCGCCCTGGTCGACGTCATGGGCGCCGCGGAGGACCGGGTTCTGGAGATGACCTCGCTCGCGCTGGGCCTCGATCCGGTCCTGCGCCCGCACCCCGCGCCGACGGCCGACAGCATCCGGTTCCCGGCGGACCGGGCTCCCCACTTCGAGGTCGGCCTCAACCGCAATCCGCGGTTCTCCGGCCGGGGCGGCGTGATCGAGGGCATTCGCGAGCGGCTGCTCGCCCGGCGCCCCGACGGCGCCCAGCTGGCCCTCATCGGCCTGCCCGGGGTGGGCAAGACGCAGACCGCGCTGGAATATTGCTACCGCTTCGCCGCCGCGTACGACGGCATCTGGTGGATCTCCGCCGCGCAACCGGCCCGGGTCCGCCTCACCCTGGCCAACGTGGCCACCCAGCTCGGCCTGCCCGGCGATGACGTCGAGGAGCAGATCGCAGCCGTCCTCGATGCCTTCCGCACTGCCGCGCCCGTCCGCCGCTGGCTGGTGGTGCTCGACAACGTCGATGACCCGGCCGAACTCCGGGGCCTGCTGCCGGCCGGCCCGGGACACCTCCTGGTGACCTCCCGCAACCCACGCTGGGCCGATGCGCTGGAATCTCTGGACCTGGGCGTCTTCAAGCGCGCCGAGAGCGTGGAACTGCTCGGCCGCCGGGTGCAGGGGGTGGCTCGCTCCGACGCCGACCGCCTCGCGAACCGTCTCGGCGACCTTCCGCTCGCCCTCGAGCAGGCCGGTGGTCTGCTCAGTACGACCGGCATGGCCGTGACCGACTATCTCGATCTGCTGGATCATCGGGCCGCGGAAGCCATGAGCGAGAACGCCCCTGCGACCTATGACCAGACCGTGGCGTCGACGGTCGGCCTGGCCTACGACCGTCTCGCCGCCAACAATCCCGCGGCGACCCGCCTCATCGAACTTCTCGCATTTCTCGCGCCCGAGGTCATCCCCTACCGCATGATCAGTAATAAACAGATGACCACGCTGCTCGCCCCGATCGACCCGACCATGCACGACCCGGCCCGGCACGTGGCCCTGGTCCAGGAGATCGGCCGACTGGGCCTGGCCCGCGTCAACGCGGGCGTGAACGAGGCCGGTCCGGAAAGGCGCGGGGTCGTCGTGCACAGGTTGACGCAGGATATAGTACGCTCGCGCCTGTCCGAAAAGGCCCATAAGGACCGAAGGCGAGAGATCCAGAGCGTGCTGGCCGAGACCGACCGGGGCAATCCGGACAACGCCGAAAACAGGGCCAAGTACGAAGCCATCCGCCCCCATCTGGAGACCAGCGGCGCGCTGAGCTCGGCGGAGCCCGAGACCCGTCAATTGATCATCGACATGACGCGCTACTTGTTCAACCGTGGCGACTTCGTCGGCTGCCGGGATCTGGCCGAAGCGGCACTGCGGGAGTGGCTGCCCCGTTCGGGTGACGATGACGTCTCCGTGCTCCGGCTGCGGCGCAATCTCGCTCTGGCGCTCAGCGGCATGGGCCGGGACGCCGAGGCATACGCGATGAACGAGGACAGTCTCGCCCGGCTGCGCCGCACCCTCGGGGACGATGATCCCTACACGCTCGCCACCGCGATGATCCTGGCCGCGGACCTCCGGGCGCGCGGCGAGTACGAGAAGGCGGCCGCCCTGGACAGGCGGACCCTCGACGGGTTCCGGGAGGTCTACGGCGACGACAACCCGGACACCTTGAACGCCGCCAACAACCTCGCCGTGTCACTCCGGCTCGTGGGTGACTTCCGGCAGGCGGAGAGGCTCGACCGGGACACGCTCGAACGCCGCCGCAAGATCCTCGGCATCGACCACGAGCGGTCCAACAGCTCCCGGGAGAACACCGGCGCCGACCTCATCGAGCTGGGCGAGCTGGAGGCCGCCCGCAACATGCTCGAGACGGCCTACGGCACCAGCATCCGCAACGGGGAGAGCCCGTTCCGCACCATCCGCATCGCGCACACGTACTCGGTGGCGCTGCGCCGGCTCAGCCTGGTCGACAAGGCCGCGGACGTGATCGACGACGCGGTGCGGCGAGCCCTGCACGTACTCCGGTCGCAGCATCGGCTTACGCTGAGCTGTCAGCTGGAGCAGGCGGACGTCAGGTGGGCACAGGGCCGTGTCGACGAGGCCCGGGCCATCGGCGAACAGGTGTACCAGACCTTCCGGGAAACCCGCGGTGCGGACCATCCGGAGACCATGGTGTTCGCCCACGACCTCGCGATCTTCCGGCGGGAGGCAGGAAATCTCGAGGGAGCGCTGCAGCTGGCGGAGCAGACATTCGACCGGCTCGAGACGCTGTTCGCGCCGGCCCATCCCTACACCGTCGCCAGCACCATCACCCTGGCCAACGCGCAGTTCGCGATCGGGCAGCGACATCTGGCGGCGAAGACGGACGCCGACGTTCTCGGCCGCCTGCGCCGCGCCGCCTATGCCGATGATCACCCGGCGCTGCTTGCCGCCCTGTCGAACTGGGCCCTCAGCCACCAGGACACCGATCCTGCCGGGGCGGCCCGGTACAGCGAGGAAGCCGTCGTCAAGCTGGTCGACAAGTTCGGTCCGGACCACCCGAGCACCCGCGCGGCGCAGCAGGGCCGGCGGATAGATCAGGACATCGCGCCTTTCGCGGTCTGACCGGCCCGCCGGGCGTCCTGGCGCCAGGCGTCGAGGGTGGCGCCCAGCGCGGCGGTGAAGATCTCGCCGGCGGGCGTGAGCTCGCCGGAGGCGCTCAGTTGGTCAAGCCCGTAGCAGACCTGCTGGTGGGATCGCGCGAACCGGCTGTCGGCGAGCCGCCGCTCGGATCCGGCGGTGCGGTGTCGCCGTTCCCGCCAGAAGCCGGTGACGCCGGCGAAGGCGTACACGCCTTGCAGCAGCGCGGATGCGGGCCGGGGGTCGGGCCGCCAAGGCGCGTGCCACACGGCCGGGCCGCCCTCGGCACAGAGCGGTACCAGGTCGAGGAGCGCGTTCAGCTTCTCGTGCTGGAACTCGTGGACCAGTAGTTCGGCCGCTGTCACCGGGTCGCCGGGCGCCGACATGGCGACGGCCCCGAAGGTCCCACGGGCCGACGCACTCGCCTGAGAGCCGTCGGCCGGCGTCCGCAGGGGAACGACAGCCCGGAGTGCCGGCCGCATGGCCGCCGCATGCTCCGGCTGCTCCTGGACGAGCAGCGCCCACGCCTGCTCCAGCGTGCGCATGAACTCCACCTGGTCGCCGGGCCGGAGGGCCGGCAGCACCGGCTTGCCGAACCGGTCCCGCAGCGGGTCGGCATCGGTGACAACGGCCGGGAAGTGCCGCGGGCCGGCCGTGTGGGTGACGATGCGGGTGTCCGGCGTCCACGATGCGTCCTGAACCGTCAGCTGATCCGCGATGCCGGCTTCGGCCGCCACGGCTGCGGCCAGACCGCCGAGATAGCCGGCTGCTCGCGGAGGCGCCGTCCCGGTGGCGAGCGAAGGAGCGACGGAGCGGAACCAAGCGCCCAGGAAGGGATGACGCAGCAGATCCCGGCCGCGCTCCGGTGCTTCGCGGTCGATCCGGGCCACCAGCCGCAGGGCCGAGCCGAAGTCCGGGTGCAGCTGGGCAGCCCGCGCGGCCACGGCGACCAGCGCCACCCGCCGGAGCGACAACTGGCCGTCGATCAGGAGCGCGATGGTGGCGGGAGCACCGTGGCCCCGGCCCAGGTCCGCCAGCTGAGCGGCGGTCACCCTGATGCTCCGGCTGCTCACGCCGCCAGTCCCAGGGCATCGACGACAGCACGATTCACGTGGCCGATGAGCTTGCGAAGATCGGCGCAGTAGACCGATGGATGGGCGAAGCCACCGTCGTGACCATAGCGATGGGAGAAGTGGCCACCGCCGCACACCTTGACAACCGGGCATGTCTGGCACAGCGGCGGCAGGCGGTCGAACGTACGGTGCATCTCGAGTACCCGTGGATGCCGGGTCGCCACCGCCAGCGAGTCGCGATGGACGGACAACCCGGTGGCTCCCCGGCCCGGGGCCGTCGTCTTGAGCGCGTCCGAGGCTTCGAGCTGTCCGTCCGTCTCGATGGTGATCGCCTTGGCCGAGTTGAGGCCGACCGCCTCGGTGTCGCTGATCCCGCCGAGCAGCAGCCCGATGATCGACTCGAAGAGCCGGATGCCGGTCTCCCGATGGGGCGCCCAGAACCACCGGTCGAAGACAGTGATCAGCCAGTCCGCGTACGGAGTGCCGCCGGCTGCGGCTGCCGGCGGGTGCACCCAGTTGGCGAGCGGCAGGAGCAGGTCGATCTGCGGCGGTCGCAGGGCCACCAATTCCTCGTACGTGGCCAGCGGGTCGTTGGTCACGTCGACGGCGCACAGCAAGCCCGTCCACAGGTCCCCGGCGGAGCGCAACCGGGCGAGGCCCTGTTCCACCAGTGCGAAGCTCGGCCGCCCGTCGGCGAAGACGCGGTGCCGGTCGTTCGCCTCCCGTCCGCCGTCGACGCTGATGCCCACGCCGATGTCGTGTCGCGCGAAGACCTCGACGAAACGCTCGTCGATCAGCGTGCCGTTGGTTTGCAGCGTCACGTCCACCCGCGTCGCTGCGGGCACCCGGGAGCGTATTCCGGTGATCACGTCTTCGATCACCGCGGGCCCGGCGAGCAGCGGTTCGCCGCCGTGCAGGACGACGAAGATCTCCCGCAGCCCGTACGCCTCGGCGTGCTCGCCGATCCGGGCGGCCACCGCCTCGATGGTCCGGGGGCTCATCACCTTCGGCCGGTCACGCCAGCTCTGATCGACGTGGTGGTAGACGTAGCAGTAGTCGCAGGACAGGTTGCAACGGCTGTGCAGCTTGACGATGAACTGCTGGAACGGGACGTCCCGCACGAGCTCAGTCATGACGCGGGGCGGACCGGCGCAAGGGGGCCGCGTTGAACGCCGCCACCCGCTCGCAGGCGCCGGAGGCGGCATCCTCCACCACCCGGCGCAGGCAGTGGTCGAGCACCGTGTCGCCGGCCGCCCGCAGCGCGAGCAAGTCGTCCAAAGGCAGATCGGCGGCGCGCAACAGATCCGTCTCGAACGAAGTCATCACTTCTCCTCGGTGCCGGAAGCGGGAGTGGCGTGCAGGGGTCGCCGGCCGGGGAGCCAGCCCTCAGCGAAGCGCACCGCGTCGCGGAGTGGAAAGAGGCGGCTGGGCGCGGCACCCACCATGCCTCTGCTGAGAACGCCGCCTTCGCCGCAGTCGGACTCGAATGCTTTTCCGAGGAGATCGAAATCGCCGGCATCGAGCCCGATCGACTCGTATGCTACCCACTCCCGTCCGCGTTCGGTCCTTACCGCGGCAGTCAATTCGACGACCGGCAGGCCGGGCAAGCGCGTTTCGGCGAGGTGGAAAGCGGTGCACGACTCGTAGCCGACGCCGAGCAGGAGAACCTTGGCACCGGACCGTTCCAGCGCCGCCAGGGGCGAGCGGTCACCGAGCAGGCTGGACAGCTCGTGCACGGCCATCAGCTCGGCCGCCCGGGGACCGATCGCCGCGAAGGATGTCAGCGGATGGGCGCTGCGCGCGGCGCCGGGCCAGGTCCGGACCCGTTCGGCCACGGCGCCCATAGCGGTGCTGGGAGTCAGTTCGGGGTCGAAGGCGGGCAGACTCCGGATAATCTCGGCCCACCACTCCGGCGGCACCGGGCGGTGCCCCCATCGCGACGGGTGCCGGTTGTCCAGGGTCTGCGCCGGCACGACAACCGTTCCGGCCGGACCGGCGGCAGTCAGCAGCGCCTGCACCAGGACGGTGGGCCCGCCGCACACCCAGCCGACGGCACGCAGGGAACTGTGGAGCAGAATGACATCGCCCGGACATACGCCGAGATGAATGAATTCACGTTCGAGCGATTCGGCTGTCGACAACACTTCCTGCGCTGGATCCATCCGTTTCCTCCCCGCGGGTCGTCCCTTCCATCCTGGCGCCATCGGCCACTCGGACGATCGGTTCTGGCAAGGACCGACGGAAGTTGACGGCGGCTGACGCAGGCCGTCCAATGGACTTCGTCCGATTGGCAGAACCTGACATTTGTTGACGTTGGACGGAGGCGCGCGTGCCGACGGCTCCTCGATCGGGTCCGGCTGCCGTCGGGCCGTTCCGCGACCTCACCGCGGCCCTCCAGGAGCTGCACCGAGCGGCGGGCAAGCCGTCCGCCCGGAAGATCAGCACCGCCATCCGGGACAACGACGCCCTGCGCGACACGGTCAGTCACGAGACCGTCAACGCGATCCTGCGCGGCAACGGCGGCCTGCCCAAGTGGGTGAAGGTCGAATGCGTCGTCCGCCAGCTCGCCGCCTGGTCCGTGACCGGACTCGACGCCGACCGGGAGGTGCGCCGCTTCCACCAGCTCTGGCTGGCGGCGAGCGACGAGCCCGACCGGACGGCTCCCGCCCCGCTGCGCAACGACTTCGTGGCAGCCTCGCCCGGGACACCCGCGCCGCGCGAACCACTCGCCGGACCCACGATCACCAACGCTCCCGCCCGAGGGCAGCACTTCACGGGGCGGGTGCAGTTGCTCGACCGGATCCGCGCGGGGCTGACCGGCCCGGCGGAACCCCCGCTTCCCGTCGTCGGACTCGGCGGCGTCGGCAAGACCCAGCTCGCTGTCGAATATCTGCACCGGTGGGCACGCGAGTACGACCTGGTCTGGTGGGTGCCCGCGGAGCATCCTTCGCAAGCCATCGCGGCCCTGTCAGCTCTGGGGGATCAGCTCGGCATCCGACCGGCGGCGGACATGCGCCAGACCATCCGTACCGTGCTCACCACGCTGGAAGGCAGCGCCCTGCGCTGGCTGCTCGTCTACGACAACGCCGACCAGCCCGGCGACCTGACCAACCTGGTGCCGGCCGCCGGGGGGCATGTGCTCGTGACCTCTCGCAACGCCGCCTGGTCGGCCGTGACCGACGCGGCGGTCCAGGTCGGCGTCTTCGACCGCGAGGAGAGCATCGCCTTCATGCGGGCCTGGGGTGTCGTCGCATCGGCCGAGGACTGCGACGCACTCGCGGAGCAGCTGGGCGACTTGCCGCTGGGCCTGGAGCAGGTGTGCGCCATGCAGACTTCGACCGGCATGCCCGTCGCCGAGTATCTGCGCCTCTTCGCGGAGCACTTCGACGAGCTGCTGGCGGCCGGCCGGCGAGCCGGCTCCCGCACCACCACGGTGACGACGTTCGTGAACGTCGCCGCGGCCCGGTTGCGGGCGGACTCCGTCGCGGCGGTGCAGCTCCTCGAGCTTCTCTCGTTCATGGCACCCGTGCCGGTTCCGGTGGCCTTGCTGCACCGGGGACGCGACGCCGTGCTCACCCCGCCGCTGGGGCGGGCGCTCTACCGGCCCGACGAGCTGCGTCAGCTCGCATCCCAGCTGACGCGTTACGGCTTGGCCCAGGTCGACCGGGATCAGGACCACATCCAGGTCCATCGTCTCGTCCAGCTCGTGGTCCGGGACGGCATGCCGGAACAGACGGCGGTGCAACGACGGGTGGACGCGCACCGGCTGCTCGCGGCGGCCAATCCGGGCACGCCGGAGGACACCCGGACGTGGCCGCAGCACGCCGAGATCGGGCCCCATCTGAACGCTTCCTACGCCACCCATTCGACCGTCATCGAAGCGCGTGAAGCGGTCGCGGATCAGATCCGCTATCTCGAGCGCATCGGCGACTTCGAGGCGTCCGTGCAGCTCGCCCGGCAGGCACTCGGCGCCTGGCGCGCGATCGAGGATCTCGGACCGACGCACCGGCTGACCGTCCGCGCCACGCGTAACCTCGCGAACGCCTTGCGGGCGCTCGGCCACTACGCGGAATCCCGAGAAATGATCTTCGAGACCTGGGGTCTGCTGCGCGCCGACCCGGTCTACGGCGAGAACCATCCCGAGACCCTCAACCTCGCCCACATCGCCGCCTTCTACCTGCGCCTCGACGGCAGATACGAGGAGGCGTACGAGGTCGACAAGCGCAGGGTCGAAGCGGGTACCAGGACCCTTCTCGCGATCAGCAGTCTGACCATCGATCTCCGGCTGCTGGGCCGATCGACCGAGGCCCTCGAGATCGACACCGATCTGCTCACCAGCGTGGAGAAAGCCGGCCGAGGCGAGGAGCCCGACGCGCTTGTCGCCGCCCGGAACCAGGCCTGGGATCTGCTGGACCTCGGACGAGCCACCGAAGCGCTGAGACTGCAACAGGCGAGGATGCCCCGGCGCCGGCACGACGACTGGGCCATCGCCATCCGGACCGTGGCGGTGGCGCTGAGGAGACTGGGCCGGCATCGGGAGGCGATGGAAGCCGCCACCGACAACTACCGGGGCTGTCAGGAGCGGTTCGGGCCGGATCATCACCTGACGCTGGCGGCGATCATGACCTACGCGAACACGCTGCGGGCCGTCGGGGACGCGATCGGGGCTCGGAGCTTGGCCACGGAGGCGTACGACCGGTATCGGCGGCTCTTCGGGGAGCAGAACCCGCTGACGCTGGCCGCCGCCACCAACCTCGCGGTGGTCCGGCGGGCGCTCGGGCAGTGGCGGGAGGCGCACAACATCGACGAGGTCACCTATGACGAGACGGCGCAGAAGCTGGGGCCCGAGCATCCGCACACCTTGATCACCGCGATCGGGCTCACCAACGATCTCGCCCACCAGCACATGGTCAGCGAGGCCGTCGATCTCGGGCAGGCGACGCTCGACAAGCTGATCCGGGTGCGGGGCGAGGAGCATCCCGAGACGCTCGTGGCCGCCGTCAATCTCGCGCTCGACACGAAGGGCGATCATCCGGCGGCCGTGGCGCGGCTGGCGGCCGTGCTCGGGGAGGATCACCCCGGTGTTCAGGCGGCGGCAGCCGGGGCCCGCCTGGAGTGTGACATCGAGCCGCCGCCCACGTAGCCTCGGCGCCTGGCCTTGGGCGGCCACACGACGTGGACGGTCTTGCCCTGGTCGCGGGCCAGGGCGACGGTGTGGGCGGTGCCGCCGTAGGTGCCGTCCTCGCTGCCGTCCCACACCGCCACGAGGATGTCGCAGCTGTCGAGGACCTCGGCGCTCGCGGCGGCGTACCTGAGCTCCGGGCGGGCGTCGGGGCGGACGCGCCGGACGTGGCGGGCGGAGCGCAGGAGGCGCCGGGTCGTGCGGTGGCCGGGCGGGCCGGTCAGGATGACGTCGAAGCTGCCGCGCAGCGAGCGGACGGCCTTGGCGAAGAGGCTGTCGGCGCCCTCGGCGAGGCAGGTCACGCCGTGCAGGTCGCCGTCACCGGCCAGCTCGGCGAGCGTGATTCTGAGCTCGCGGTAGATCGGCCGGGCCGAGCCCCGGGTCAGCCGGATGTGGCCGGTCACGCCGACCCGTGTCACCGTTCGCGTCATCGGTTCCTCCGTCCGTCACGTCAAGTGTGCCCTCGGCCAGGCGTACCACTTGAAAACCGGCGTCCGCGAGGATCGCCGGCAGGTCGCGCATCGCCGCGCGGGCCATCTCGCGGTCGCCGTCGGCGAGATCGGCCCAGGCCCGGACGTACGGGGACCGCTTCGCCGCCTCGTCCCGCCGGCTCGCGTGGCGCCAGCCGGCCGCGACCGCGTCGTCGAGCCAGCGCCGCTGCTCGGCCGCCGCCAGCAGGTCGATCTCCGCGGGGGTGAGACGGAAGTCGTCCGGTCCGGTGCGGGCCACGATGGTGCAGCCGATCGCGTGCAGTTTGGCGCCGATCGAGCCGGCCTGGGCCCGGCTGGACCGGCGCCGGTCCTCGCCGAGGTCGGCCCAGTCCACGAGGGCCGCCGGGTCGGTCGCTCCGGCGGGGCGGCGGCGGGCGGCGATCACGTAGCGTTCGTGGATCAGCCGGGCCAGCCGCTCGACCAGGTCCTCGGCGATCAGGTCTGGGTCGCAGGCGATCGTGTTCTTCGGGATCAGGCGGATCTTGCCGTTCACCTGGTCGAGCAGGGGCTGGCCGGACTCGTCGCCGAAGGCGTCCGTCAGCCCGGCGAACCGCTCGACCGGCACGAAGATCCGCCCGCGCACCCGGTGCCACAGCTCGTGGGCGGTGAGGGCGAGCTGGAGGCCGTACTCCTCGTCGCGGTAGCAGAACCACGCGTCGTCGTAACGCAGATCACGGCGGGCGCGCAGGAGGGCGGAGAGCTCCAGGTCGTACGCGGACACGGCGCACGCCTCGTCGACGATCACGTAGCGTCCGCGCAGCGCGGCCAGGATCGCCGCTGCTCCGGGCGCCACGAGGTCGATGCGGAGCCGGGAGGCGTCATCCTGCCGCTTGAGCCGCCAGTTGCGCGCCACGCCGACCAGCAGCGCCCGGGCGAACGGCGCGTCGCCGGCGATCAGCAGCCGGGGCGGGCGGGCTCCGGCCGGTCGCAGCGGCCGCTGGGTGAGCAGGACGTGCACCGCCAGCTGGTCGAGGTTGAAGAAGTCCAGCCGCAGGCCGGGGGACGCGTCCACCCCGAGCCGCCGGGCCTGCAGGGTGACCGCCCGATCCGGGTCGTGGATCTGGGCGTACACCATGGCCTGTCCGCCGTTGCTCCCGAGGACGCGGCCGGCGGTGGTGGCGATGGCCACATTGGTGGCGCTGTCGTCGGTGCAGGCATAGATGGTGGTCGCGCGCAGCACGCCGGCGCCGCGCAGCACGTCCGGGTCGGTGGCGTCGCCGGTGATGCCGAGCAGGCGGCCGCGGCGCAGCTCCAGCGGGCCGATGGTCCGGTTGCGGACGAGCACCGTACGCCGCCGCGCCGTCGCCAGATTGCGAGCCAGCGCGATCGCGGCCGCCGAGTCGCCGCAGACGATCGAGTGGCCGCGGGCGTTGCGGACGCGGAGGCGGTTGAGCTGGGTGGCCAGCAGCAGGCGACCGGCCTCGGCCAGGGCGAACAGCGTGACGGCGGGCGCCGCGAACCGGGCCAGCTGCAGGCTGAGCGGAAAGTCCGTGGCGCCCTGCAGCGGGTCGGCGCCCAGGACGAAGAGCTGGAGATCGCAGTACAACAGATTGAGAAAGGTACGCCCGTCGAGCGCCTCCTGCCGGAAGTACTGGTCGAGGCCGATGTAGCCGAGCACGAGCGCCGCGACCGCCAGCCCGACGAACCCCAGCCGGACGACCACCGCGGTGCGCCGACCCGGGGGACCCATAGATACATGTTGTCACGGTGCTGCTACTTGACGCATTCTGTCGTACCCCGTGGCTAGGTTGATCGCGTCCACACACGAGGGAGAATCATGGGCGCGTCACAGTGGGGCTATCACGTCCCTTACCAGCCGGATCTGGCCAAGGCGCTGCGCGAGTTGAAGGAGCAGGTGCTCGCCGACGGCGACTATTGGTGGGCCGTGCCCGGGGAGTCCGGGAAGCGGGCGGCCGAGTTCCCGCAGCGGCCGCGCACGCACGAGGAGCTGTGGGCCGACGACGACGTGCAGGAGGGGGGCACCCACTCGATCCTGGACATGTCGCACATGATCGAGCCGGGCGACTACGACGGGCCGGGCACGGTGGAGCCCGTCACGGCCGATCAGGCGCTGCTGGCCACGGGCACGGCCACGCCGACACGGGCGCACGCGGAGGCGCTGACGGAGCTGGCCGGGGAGCGCTGGTTCGGGCGGTGCGCGGTGCTGCACGACGAACGGGGGCGGCCGGCGGAGCTGTTCTTCTTCGGCCACTCGGGCGACTGACGACGGTCCGGCGGGTCGCGGCCGGCGGCGTGAAAGACTCGGCGGCATGGAGTTCGGTGCCGGCTACTTTCCCACCCATGACGGCGTGCGACCCGGCGAGATCGCGCGCCGGGTCGAGGAGCGGGGGCTGGGCGCCCTGTTCTTCGCGGAGCACACGCACATCCCGGCGAGCCGCGCGACGCCCTACGGCGCGGGCGGCGAGCTGCCCCGGAAGTACTGGCACACGTACGACCTCTTCGTGGCCCTCACCGACGCGGCCGCCGCGACGTCGCGGTTGCGGGTCGGCAGCGGGGTGTGCCTGGTCGTCGAGCGGGACCCGATCACGACGGCCAAGGAGGTCGCGTCGGTCGATCATCTGTCCGGCGGGCGGCTGGAGTTCGGAGTGGGCGCCGGCTGGAACAGGGAGGAGATGGTCAACCACGGCACCGACCCACGCACGCGGATGCGGCTGCTGAGCGAGCGCGTCCGGGCGATGCAGGCGATCTGGACCGAGAGCGAAGCCTCGTTCGCCGGCGAGTTCGTCAACTTCGAGCGCATCTGGTCGTGGCCCAAGCCGGCCCAGCGCCCGTACCCTCCGGTGCTCGTCGGCGGGGACGGCCCGACCGTGCTCGACCGCGTCCTCGAGTACGGTGACGGATGGTTCCCCAACTACACGCGGAACCCGGCGCTGTTCGACCGGATCGCCGAGCTGCGCGCCCGCGCCGAGCGCCCGCTGCAGGTGCAGTTGCTCAGCGTGCCGTCCGACCCGAAGGTGCTCGAGCAGCTCGAGAACGCCGGCGTCCACCGCGCCTCGGCGTGGCTGCCGTCCGGCCCGTGGTCCGTCGTCGAGCCGGCCCTCGACCGCTGGGAGCGCGCGATCGGCGAGTTCACCGGCCGATGACCCCCGCCGACCGCTTCGCCACCGCCCGCTCGGCCCGCCTCGCCACGGTCACCCCGGACGGCGCCCCGCACCTGGTTCCCATCGTCTTCGCCCTGGTGGGCGACACGATCCACACCGCCGTCGACGGCAAGCCCAAGCGCCACCGCGCCCTGCGGCGCCTCACCAACATCGCCCACGAGCCCCGCGTCAGCGTCCTCGCCGACCACTACGACGACGACTGGTCCACCCTCTGGTGGGTCCGCGCCGACGGCCTCGCCACGATCACCGACGAGTCCGCCCCGGAGCTGCTCGCCCGCTACCCCCAGTACGCGACCACCCCGCCGCCCGGCCCCTTCCTCCGCATCGCCGTCACCCGCTGGCAAGCCTGGTCGGCCGAGCCCTAGCTTCCCACCTGCCACAGCGCACTCACCGGCACAGCCCGCAACCGTTCCCCGAAGGGCAGGGTGCTGCTCCCGGTGTACAGCACGATGCCGACCCGGAAGTCGTCACCGAGCCGTTCCTCCAGTCGCCGCAATCCCCGGAAGTCGTCGCTGCGCACGGTGGAGGACGCCTTGACCTCGATGCCGACGACCTGACCGGCCCGATCCTCGAGCACCGCGTCCACCTCCACCTTGTTGTGATCGCGATAGTGGTGCAGCTCGGCGAGGTGGTCCGACCACGTCAGCTGACGGGCCAGCTCGGACAGGACGAAGCCCTCCAGCAGCTGCCCGAAGGGCGCCCCCGGCCGCAACAACGCGTGGGCATCGAGGGCCAGCTGCTGAGCGGCGATGCCCGAGTCGACGAAGATCAGCTTCGCCGCTTGCGTCGCCCGGGTCCCGAGGTTGCGCGACCAGCCGGGAATCTGCTTGATCAGGAAGACCTCGTCCAGCAGCTGCAGGTATCGGGCGATGGTCGGCCGGCTCAGGGCCAGGTCGGACGCCTGATCACGGGTCGATCCTACGTCAAATTTTCATTCCGCGAGCCTCGGCCTTTACATCTGCGACGCTCAGCCTTTCGTTTTGCGAGCACTTGCCTTTACATCTGCGACGCACTTTCGTGCCGCGTGGGCGGGGATACCCAGGGCGCCTACCCGAGCGGTCTGAGTACGACGACTCAGGAGCGGGCACCCCCGCCGCCGCGAGGATCGACGGCGTGACCACGTACCCCTGCCCGTTCTGCCGCGCCGAGGCTTCCACCGTCGCCGGGTGTTCCGGCTGCGGCCGCGCTCCCGATGCCGACGCCGCCCGGGTCGTCCGGCTGGACGGCGAGATTCCCGCGTTGACCGCCCGGCTCACTGCCGCGCAGGCCGCGCTCGCGATGGCGCGCTCGGCGGTCGGCAGCACCGACGAGGCGCTGCGGCGGGCCTGGCAGGAGCGCGAGACCGCGGCGGCCCGGGTTCGGGCGGCCATGTCCGCCGCCGCCGGCGCCGCGCCCAAGGCGCCCGCGATGACCGCGCCGGTGACCACGGCGGCGGGTGAGCGGTCGGCCGGGTTCGTGACGTCGGCGGCGGCCGAGGCGTCGACGCGGGTCATGCAGAACACACTGTTCCTGCTCGGCGGCGTACTCCTGGCGGTCGCCGCGATCGTGTTCACGGCCGTGGCGTGGTCGCAGTTCGGGCTGCGGGGCCGGGTCACCGTGCTCGGCGTGGGCACCGTCGTCGCGCTAGCGGCGCCGGTTGTGGCGGTGCGGCGGCGGTTGCGCGGGACGGCGGAGACCTTCGCCGCGGTCGGCTTGCTGCTGCTTCTGCTCGACGGGTACGCCGCGTGGCACCTCCGGCTCTTCCCTCTGACCGAGCCCGCGGGCTACGCCGGTGCGGTCTGCGCGGTCACGGCCGCGGTCGCCTTCGGGTACGCCCACCTCACCGACCTGGCCGGCCCCCGGTTCGCCGCACTCGTAGTCGCCCAGCCGGTGCTGCCTTTGATCGTGTCGCCGTTGTCTCCCAGTGCGGCGGGGTGGGCGTACACAATGATCGCGCTCGCCGCCGCGGACCTGGTGGTGGTCCGCCTGCACAAGCGTCCCGCCGAGCCGACTGCTCTGGTGACCTACGCGCTGGGTGCGTTCGCCGCGTTCGTGGCCCTGGCGGCCGCGCTGGTGGCGGAGGCGACGGCCACGTCGGTAAGTGCGGCGTCGGTCGCGGCGGGCGCGCTGCTGGCCGGGGCGCTGGTGATCCTGGCGGGCGCCGTCCAGTCGCGGGTGGCGCCGCTGCGCGAGGTCGCCGCCGGCCTGCTGGTCGTCGCGCTCGCGATCGGCGCGGGCCGTCTGGCCCATGTCGCGGGCGGCGACCATCCCGCTCCGGTGCTGGTCGCGCTGGTCGTGACGCTCCTGGCCGCGGCGGTCGCGCTGCTTTCCCGGGTACGCCCGGCAGCCCCCGGAACCCGAGGCGCCCGCATCGGCGCCCTGGCCGCCCTGGCCGTGACCACTCTCGGACAACTCCCCGCCATGCTGGGCCCGGACTGGCGCGTCGTGGTCGTGCTGGCGCTCGTCACAGCCGGTGTCGCCGCCCTTCTCCCGTGGCGGGTGGAGGTAGCCCTGACGGGAGCAGCCCTGGTAGCCCTCACGGCACCGGCCGCGTTCGGCTGGCCGTGGTGGACGCCCGTCCTGTGCGACGTACTCGTGGCTACCGGCGCCCTGGCGCTGCGGCGCAACCGTGTCGTCGCCTACGCCCTGCTGGTGCACGCCTCCTGGGTCGCCGTCGACGCGGAGGCCGTGCGGCTGGCCCTGCTGCCGGTCGCGGTCTCGGCGGGTGCCGCCGGCTGGTTCCTGCGGCGCCGGCAGCCGGGGACGACGAGTTGGACCGCGTACGGTCCGGCGCTCGTCCTGGCACTCCTCCCCACCTTGATGACCGTGCTCGTCATCGAGGGTGCCCCGGTGCGCCGGCTGGCCCTCGGGCTCGGCGCGCTGGCCGTCACCGTGGCCGGCACGCGGACGCGACTGCGGGCGCCGGTCGTCGCGGGCGGCGTCACGCTGATGATCGTCGCGTTGCACGAGGTGGTGCTGGTGTGGGATCTGCTGCCGCGCTGGATCCCGCTCGCGGCGGCGGGGCTGCTCCTGGTCGCCCTGGCCGTCACCCTGGAACGCCGCCGCCGCGACCTCGACCGTGTGCGCGCCGCGATCACGCGGATGGGGTGACACCGGACTCCACCGCGGCACGCGCCGCGATCACGCGGATGGGGTGACGCCGCGCGCGTGAGCTGGGACACGCGAGGGCCGCCGTGCGAGCAGCACGACGGCCGGCGTACTGAAGCTCAGAGCTCGCGGCTCAGTCCTGGCGGACCGAAGCTCGCGGCTCAGTTCTCGCGGACGATGGCCTCGGCCACCCGGCGCAGGTCGCGCTGGTCGGGCACGAAGCCGTCGGCGATGTCCGGGTGCAGCCCGGCCTTCGTCTCGTCGAGCAGCTCGGTCGTCACGGCCTCGACGGGCTCGCCGGCGTAGTCGTGGGAGACCTTGTCCGCGGCGTGCTTGAGGGCGGAGGTGAGCTGGTCCTCGAGCGGGCCCTGCAGCTTCGCCTCGACCGGGCTGAGCTGGGCGGGATCCAGGCTGACGTGCGGCTCGACCATGGTGGCGCTCCCCTGTGTACCGTTGGTGGCGCGCGGATGTTGCCCCGCGGGGCCGCCCGCCAAACTCGTCACGTGCGCGCCGTGACCCCGTACCGGTGAATGATCGTCAAAGGTCCTGCCCGCGGCCTATTTCGCTGCTGCGATGACGCGGGTGAGCGCGGCGTGCAGGGTCTGCAGCTCCTCGATCGGCAGGCCGAGCCGCTCGACCACGGCGGGCGGGATCTTGAGGGCCTCGGCGCGCAGGTCGCGACCCCGCTCGGTGAGGGTGACGGCCAGGCTGCGCTCGTCGGCGCGGTCCCGCTCGCGGCGCAGGTAACCGATCGACTCCAGCCGCTTGAGCAGGGGTGACAGGGTGCCCGGGTCGAGCTGCAGCAGACCGCTCAGCTCGCGTACGGACAGCGGCGCGTGCTGCCACAGCGCCAGCATCACCAGATATTGCGGATGCGTCAGGCCCATCGGCTCGAGCAGCGGCTTGTAGACGGCCACCACGCTGCGGGCCGCCACCGACAGCGCGAAGCAGACCTGTTGCTCGAGCTCGAGGGGGTCGGTGTCGATCGTGTCACCCATGTCTTGGCTCTCCTCCGGGGAAGTTGTTAGTCTACCAATGGTTGGGGCACCAACAATTGGCCGGGCAACGAAGGAGCGGCACGATGGCGAAGGACCCGCGCGAGGGCGGCGCCCTCTGGAACTGGATCTACAAGTACTGGGCCGGCCCGGCCGCCGTGCAGGGCGCGGTCGAGGGCGTCACCCAGGAGGCCCGCGACGGCTGGAAGCGCGATCTCGAGGAGCGCAAGGCGTACTCCCGCGCGCAGAAGGCCGCCCGCCAGGCCGCCCGCCGCCGCTGACGAAGCCACTCAGCCCGCCGCCGCTGATGAGCGCTGCTCAGCCCGCCGGGACCCACGCCGCGGCGATCCCGGCCCGCACCTCCCACCCGAGCGCCCGGTAGAGCCCGCACCCGTCCTTCGTTGCGACGAGCACCCCGGTCGCCATCCCGCTTTCCACGGCATGGCGGCCCAGCGCCCGCATGACCGCGCTGCCCAGGCCCCGCCGGCGATGCTCCGGCGCGGTCTCCACCCGGTCCACCACGCCGACGGCGCCCGCGCGCGCCAGATGAGCCCAGGCGGCCGGGGTGCCGTCCGCGTCGCGAGCCACCGCGGTGACGGTCCCGCCGCTTTCGGTCACTTCTGTCCGGTACGGCGCCACGGGCCGGCCGGGCTCCACGGTGAACTCGGTACTCATGAGCCACCCGTCGGCGGCCGTCGTCCAGGGCGCGGGCAAGGCGGCGCGCAGATCGTCGCGACTGCCGACCACCTTCACCCAGGCGCCCGGGGCAGAGTCCGGCAACACCAGAGCGTGCAGTGACTCGGCCGACCACGTGTGCAGGACGTGACGTACCCGATGGTGCGGAAGCCCCACCTCGGCCCGGAACCCGCCGGGCACCTCGACCGGCGGCGGCACCCCGCGCGAGACGGCCCAGCCGCGGCCCCACGCCATGATCATGTCAGCGATGTCCACAGTCGCCGGAGCCTACCGGTGTGACGTGGAACATGACGCAACCAACTAGTTAGTTAGATACCGTGGCGGCATGAGCAACGCGCGGGACGCCACGGCGACGAAGGCCCGGATCCTGGCCGCCGCCACGGACGAGTTCGCGACCTTCGGCATCGCCGGGGCCCGCGTCGACCGCATCGCCGCGGCCGCCCGGGCCAACAAGTCGCTGGTCTATGCGTACTTCGGCAACAAGGAGCAGCTGTTCGGCACGGTCCTCGACACCCATGTCGGGCGCCTGCTCGCCGCGGTGCCGTTCACCGCGGACGATCTGCCGGGCTACGCCGGGCGCCTCTTCGACTACCTGATCGCGCACCCGCACCAGCTCAAGCTCGCCACCTGGCACCGGCTCGAGTCCGGCGCCGAGCAGCGCAACCCGGCCGAGCTCAACGAGTCCCTCGAGGTCAACGCCGCCCTGGTCGCCGACGCCCAGCGCCGCGGGGCCGTGCCCGGCAGCTTCTCCCCCGACGATCTGCTGGTCTTCACGCTCGCGCTGGCCAGCGCCTGGCTCCCCGGCAGCGCCACCGCGATGCCCCGCGCCACGATCGCCGGCCACCGCGCGGCAGTCGTCGAAGCCGTCCGCCGCCTCACCACCTGACCACCCAGCGGCCGCGAAGAACGCCCACCCGGCGGTCGCGAAGACCGCCCACCCAGCGGTCGCGAAGACCGCCCACCCAGCGGTCGCAAACCGCCCGAATTGAGGGGATCTCCATGAGCACCTGGCTCATCACCGGCGCATCCCGCGGCCTCGGCCGTTCGCTCGCCGAAGCCGTCCTCGCCGACCCCGCCGGCCACATGCTGATCGCGACGGCGCGGCGTCCCGAGGACCTGACAACCCTGACCCGGCGGTACGCGGACCGCGTCCGCACCGTACCCCTCGACGTCACCGACCGCGCCGCCGCCGACCGGGCCGTGGCGACGGCCGTGACCGAGTTCGGCCGTCTCGACGTCGTCGTCAACAACGCCGGCTACGCGGACAGCGCCCCCGTCGAGGAGATGCCGGCCGACGTGTTCCGGGCCCAGATCGAGGCCAACCTGTTCGGTGTCGTCAACGTCACCACGGCCGCGCTGCCCGTGTTCCGCCGGCAGCGGTCGGGGCTGTTCCTGCAGATCTCGTCGGTCGGCGGCCGGGTCGGCGGGTCGCCGGGGCTGGGCGCCTACCAGGCGGCGAAGTTCGGGGTCGAGGGCTTCTCGCTGGTCGTCGCGGCCGAGACGGCACCCTTCGGGGTACGCACGGTGATCGTCGAGCCGGGCGGCTTCCGCACCGACTGGGGCGGCGCCTCGATGGACATCGCCGAGGTCGGTCCCGACTACGCGGCGTCGGTCGGGGCGATGCACGCCTACCGCAAGCAGTCCGACGGCAAGCAGCCCGGCGACCCGGACCGCGCCGCGCGCATCCTGCTCCGCGTGGCCGAGCTGCCCGACCCGCCGCAACGGCTGCTGCTGGGCTCGGACGCCGCCGGAGTCACCGAGCCCGCCGCGGAACGGTGGCTCGCCGAGACCCGCGCCTGGCGCAGGGTGAGCGCCGCCGCGGACTACGGCAGCGACGCCGACCTGAGCGACATCACCAAGCTGATCGACGCCGCGTAGAAGCCGGGGCAACCCGCACAGTCGGGACGATTCGGCGGGGTCCGGCGGGGGTAGTGTGATCGCTCCAGCAACGGTTCCAGAGTGGTGAGCATGAGCGACCCCGCCCAGCACGTCGCGCTGATCTATCAGGACGTCGACGACCTGCTCACCCAGGTGGCCGCCGCCCGCCCCGTCCCGGCCGGCCCGGTCGTGCTCGCCTGCCGCCCCGAGCACCGCGCGCCCCTCGCGGACCTGCTCGAGGCGGCGGGCGAACGCCAGGGCGCCCCGGGCCCGGTGGACCGGCTGGACGCCCACACCCGGCCGGCCGCCGCGGTAGCCGCCTATCACCGGCTCGGCGGCGTGGCCCCCGGCGCCGTGGTCATCGGGGAGGCCGACCACGGCCACGACCGGGCCGCCTGGGAGCGGGCCGCGCACTTCGAGGCGGCCCTGGACCTGACGTTGCCGGGAAGCGGCATCACGGTGGTGTGCGCGTACCCGGCCGACACGCCCGCGCCGCTGCTGGCCGCCGTGCGCCGCAGCCACCCGCACCGGCTCACCGTCGCGGGCCCGGTGGCGGAGGCGGGTCACGCCGATCCCGGGGCGGTGCTCCGGCAGCTCGCGCCCGACCGGCCGCCGCCCGTGCCGGCGGTCGAGCCGAGGCTGCGGATCACCGGCTCGGCCTCCATCACCGACCTGGGCAGCATCCGCCGGCAGCTCACAGCCTGTCTCGCCGACGTCGCGACGCTGGTCCGGACCGACTTCGTCGCCGCCGTCAACGAGCTGCTCACGAACAGCTATCGCCACGGCGCCCCGCCGGTCGGCCTGACCCTGTGGGTGACGGCGGCGGCGGTCGAATGCCGGGTCACCGACGGCGGGGCCGGGCGCCCGGCGCCGGACGCGGGTTACCGGCCGAGTCCCGACGCGCGCCGCACCGGCATCGGCCTGTGGCTGGCCCGGCAGGCCTGCGACGACATCGGCATGTGGCGCACCGGCGAGACCTTCACCGTACGGGCCGCCACCGCCAACACCCGCCCCCGCCTCCACAGCGGAGCCCTCGCCCGCGCCGAGACCGCCCACACCCGCGCCGCCGCCTTCGCCCGCCGCAGCCGCCGCCCGGCCGGACCGTCCTGACCGCACCCGCCCACAGCCGCCGAACGAGAACCGACGGTCAGGGCCCCTCGGAAGAGTCGCCGGCCCACACGTCGAGGTTGAGCTGGTGCAGCACGTGCGGCGCGAACATTCCGGCGATCGACAGCACCGCCACCACCGTGAAGATCGTCCGCAGCACCACGGTCTCCGTCTTGCCGCCCACCTTGACCGCGATGCTGTTCGGGATGCCGATCATCCGCCACATGCGCCGGTTGATCGGAATCGGCCACAGAATGGGTACGCCGTTCTTCGTGATCATGTCGCCGAAGAGGTGGACCACGCAGCCGACCGCCACCGCGAAGCCCAGCATCGGATAGCCCCGGTCGCCCGGCAGGTTGGCGGCCGTGAACCAGGCGATGGCGGCGGCCGAGACGGTGACGATGACCCAGCCGGCCCGCTCGGCCCACTCGTCGAAGAGCCCGCGCAGCGCCAGGCCGGCCATGAAGAAGACGATGCCGAGCAAAGCCCATTTCCCGTACGCGGTGGCCAGCGCCGTGGTCCCCCACCCGACCAGCGCCGCGAAGGGCAGCGTGTGGGTGAACGTCCGGTGCCCGTTGTTGCGGCGGGGGTCGCGGCTGAGTTTCGTGGCGGTGTAGACGCCGAGCGAGATCTTCTCGACCACCTCGGCGAGGAAGAGGGAGAAGACGCCGAAGGTCCGGGCCACCGTGGCGCCGCCCTGGTTGCGGGTGACCTTTCCGGACAGGTCCAGGTCGGGCAGCAGAGCCCCGCCGGCGCAGACCGTGGCGCCGATGCCTACGGCCAGCGGGCTCTGCTCGTACCCGGCGAAGAAGTCCAGGGCCCAGCTGCCCGCCAGCCAGACCGCCGCGCCCGAGAGCGCGTGGGACGGACCCATCATCGTCGTTGCCCACCCTTTCGCAGAGGACGCCCACTGTCGCATCAGGGGGCAAGGCGGGCAACGACCGCCACCGCTACGGGGTAGTTATGAAGATCACTCCCAGCTGGATCGCGGACGCGCGGAGGAGTGCCAATGAGGATGGTGCGCGTGCCGGGCGTGCTTCATCGTGCCCAGGACCAGGAACGCGAGCGGGATCGCCGGCCAGAAGAAGTGCGCGCCGGAGAGGAACCACAGGCCGGTGAGGACGGCGCCGAGCACCACAATGAACGCGAAGCGCCCGCCCGTCTCCCGGCGGATCATGGCGCGCGCCTCGGGGGTGCGGGCGAGGGCGTCGCGGCCACCGTGCGGCAGGTCGGCGGTCAGCGGGGCGAGCTCGTCGCGGAACTTGGCCGCGTAGACGACGCCCAGGCGCTCCTCCCCCTCCTCCAGGGTGAGCCGCCCCTCGGCCATCGCCGCGCGCAGGATGGCCGCGATCTGCTCGCGCTCGGTGTCGGAGGTCCGCATCCGGGCCGGGCCGGACGGATTCGGTGCGGTCATGACGTGCTCCTTCTTCTTCGGCTGCGTCCCAGCGTCCGCCGATCGCCCGCGCTTGGCGTCGCCCCCGGGGCCCATCCGGTACGTCCACCCGGGGCGCACGTGACACCCCGGGCGTACTCCCCCGGTCGTACGCGAGGGCCGTCCCGCGTCTCCCCGTGGTCGGATGTCCCGCCCCGCCGGGTGCCGTAGCGTCGGGGCATGCGCGACCACTCGTGGCAGCCGCCCGAGGGCCGGCGCCAGCAGCACCGGGAGCCCCCCGTCGGGTTCGCGGCGGTCATGGCGCTGGGCTTCCACGGGTTCGGCAACATGCGTGAGGCGCTGGCCCACGACCCGCCGCTGCACCTGATCGCCGCGGCCCTGCTCGTGATCGGGCCGCTGGCCCTGGTGTTCCGGCGGCGGGCGCCGCTCGTGGTGCTGGCCGTCGCCGCGGCGGCGAGCATCGGCTACGCCACGACGACCGAGCCGCACTGGACCTTCGCGGTCGCGCCGATGATCGCCCTCTTCCACGCGGCCAAGATCGGGCGGGGCCGGCCGGCGCTCCCGGTCGCGGCGGCGGGCTGGCTCGTGTGGGTCATGGTGACCTGGACCTTCGCCGCCCGGCTGGGCGTGCCCGCCGAAGCCCGGATCGGTCTGCGCGAGGCGGTGCTGACCGGGGTCGCCGTGGTCCTGGCGCTGGTGTTCGGCAACGGCTCGCGCAGCCGGGCGGCCTATCAGGCGGAGCAGGCGCGGGCGCAGGCCGAGCAGAAGCGCGCCCGGCAGGAGCAGGAGCGCCGGCAGGCCTCGGACGAGCGGCTGCGCATCGCGCGCGAGCTGCACGACGTGCTGGGACATCACCTGTCGCTGATCAACGTGCAGGCGGGGGTCGGGCTGCACCTCATGGACAGCCGCCCCGAGCAGGCCCGCGAGGCGCTCAGCGCGATCAAGACGGCCAGCTCGGAGGCGCTGCGCGAGGTCCGTTCGGTGCTCGGCGCGCTGCGGCCCGAGGAGGAGGCGGCGCCCCGGCAGCCGGCGCTCGGGCTCGACCGGCTGGAGGACCTGACCGCGGGCACGGGGCTCACGGTGACCACCACGGTGACGGGCCCGCGCCGGGAGCTGCCCGCCGAGGTGGATCGGGCGGCCTACCGGATCGTGCAGGAGGCTCTCACCAATGTCCGGCGGCACGCGGGGGCGGCGGCGACGACGGTGACGATCGACTACCGGCCCGGGGTGCTCGGCCTGGCGATTCGCAACGAAGCGCCGGCGGCGGCGGAGACCGGCGGCGAGGCGGAGAAAAGCAGGGGCATCGCCGGGACGGCGGAGGAGGGCAGCGGCATCGCGGGGATGAAGGCGCGGGCGGAGACGCTGGGCGGGAAGCTGACGGCGGGACCGCTCGACGACGGGGGCTATCTGGTGGAGGCCGTGCTGCCGACCGACGGGGAGCAGTCGTGATCAAGGTGCTGCTGGCCGACGACCAGGTGCTGGTGCGGGCGGGCTTCCGGGCGCTGCTCGGGGCGGAGCCCGACCTGGAGGTGGTCGGCGAGGCGGGCGACGGGCTCGAGGCGGTGCGGGTGGCGCTCGCCACGCGGCCGGACGTCGTCCTCATGGACATCCGCATGCCCGGGGTCGACGGGCTCGAGGCCACGCGCCGGATCGCCGCCGAGCCGACGCTGGCCGGGACCCGGGTGGTGATCCTGACGACGTTCGAGCTGGACGAGTACGTGTTCGAGGCGCTGCGTACGGGCGCCTCGGGCTTCCTGGTCAAGGACACCGAGCCGGTCGACCTGATCCGGGCCGTGCGCGCGGTGGCGGCCGGGGACGCGCTGCTGTCGCCGAGCGTGACCCGGCGGGTGATCGGGGAGTTCGCGGGGCCGGGCGGGCGCGGGCGGACGGCAGCGCCCCCGGAGGAGGCCGAGCGGCGGCTCGCCCCGCTGACCGAGCGCGAGCGGGAGGTGCTGGTCCTGGTCGGCGAGGGTCTGACGAACGACGAGATCGCCGCCCGCCTGGTGATCAGCCCGGCCACCGCGAAGACGCACGTCAGCCGCACGATGCTCAAGGCCGGGGCGCGTGACCGGGCGCAACTGGTCGTGCTCGCGTACGAGGCCGGCCTGATCCGCCCGGGCTGGCTCAGCTGAAACACTCAGAGTTACAAAGCGGTTACCGATTGCTGGGGTCACCTCACCGGAAGAAACGCTGAAGGAGACCCTGAATGCGCCTGCGTCACCGTGCCGCCGTCGTCACCGCCGTTGCCGGGATCGCCCTGACCGGGCTCGCCGCGGCCGGCCCTGCGATGGCAGCCACCGCCACCGCCGGCGTGAACGTCGACGGCGGCACCAGCGTCAAGGTCGACGCCAACGTCGCCCTGCCCTTCGTCTCCGCGGGCTCCGTCGCCGCCGTCACCACCACGACCGTCACGGTGAAGCTGCCCACCGGCGCCACCTCGGTGATCCCGGTCGACGCCAAGGCGGCGGTCTCGCTCGACGGCCGCAAGGTCGCGCTGACCGCCCTGCCCCCGGGCGCCACCGTCGTGGTCACCGGCACCGCCACCGGCGGCGTCCGGTCGGCCAAGCTCGTGGCCGCGCTGTCCCGCTGGTCGCTCAACCTCTCCGGCACGGTCTCCGCCGTCGACGCCGCCAAGGGCACCGTGACGGTGAACACCACCTCGGGCGCCACCGTCAAGCTGAACGTCGACCCCAAGGCCACGGTCACAGTCAACGGGGCCAAGGTGTCGCTGGCCAACCTCCCGATCGGCGCCACGGTCGGCCTGACCGGCACCGGCACCACCACCGGCGGCACGGCCGTCACCATCTCCGCCAAGCGCTGACCCCTCGGGGCCACCCCCGCCCGCGCACGGAATCCCGTGCGCGGGCCTTGAACGTGCGCGGGCCTTGAAGTGGATCACTGCGGTCGCCTTTCCGTTAGAGTTGAAAGACGGACATGAGGAGGGGCGGCGTGGCGGAGCGCGAGCGCCTGGCGCAGGCGGACTCGGGCGAGCAGCCGTGGCGCGCCTGGGGGCCCTACCTGGCCGAGCGAGCCTGGGGCACCGTCCGCGAGGACTACAGCGAGCACGGCACGGCGTGGGACTACTTCCCGCACGACCACGCGCGCTCCCGGGCGTACCGGTGGAACGACGACGGCATGGCCGGCGTGTGCGACGACCGGCAGACCTTCTGCTTCGCCCTGGCCCTGTGGAACGGGCGCGACCCGATCCTCAAGGAGCGGATGTTCGGGCTCGGCGGCGACGGCGGCAACCACGGCGAGGACGCCAAGGAGTACTGGTGGTACCAGGACTCGACGCCCACGCACAGCTGGATGACGTGGCGCTATCACTACCCCCAGGCCCCTTTCCCGTACGACGAACTGGTCGCGGTCAACGGCCGGCGCTCGCGCGACGAGCCGGAGTTCGAGCTGGCCGACACCGGCGTGTTCGACGACGACCGGTTCTGGGTGGTGACCGTCGACTACGCCAAGGCCGGCCCGCGCGACATGTGCATGGTCGTCACCGTCTCCAACCGCGGTCCCGACGAGGCGACGCTGCACGTCCTGCCCACGCTCTGGTTCCGCAACACGTGGTCGTGGGGCCTGCCCGGGCGCACGGTGCCGAAGCTCACCGGGTCGCCGGGCCGCATCGTCGGCGAGCACCGGAGCCTCGACGGTCTGTCGCTGCAGGGCGAGGGATCGCCGCCCGCGCTGATGTGCGACAACGAGACGAACTCGCAGCGGCTGTGGGGCCTGCCGGGCACGAGCCTGTTCCCCAAGGACGGGATCAATGACCACCTCATCGCCGGGGCGCCGACCGTCAATCCGGCCGGCGTCGGGACCAAGGGCGCGTTGCACTATGCGGTCACTCTGGGCCCCGGCGAGAGCCGCTCGATCCGGCTCCGGCTGAGCGACGCTTCGAACATTCCCGATTTTTCGGATTTCGACGATGTGGTGGCCGCGCGAAAGGCCGAGGCTGATGACTATTTCACCGATCTGATCCCGGCCGCCGCGTCCGCCGAGGAGGCCGCCGTCGCGCGGCAGGGCATCGCCGGTCTGATGTGGGGCAAGCAGTTCTACCACTTCGACGTCAAGCAGTGGCTGCACGGCGACCCCGGCTCGGCTCCCCCGCCTCCCGGCCGCCGCTACGGGCGCAACAACGCCTGGTGGCACATGGCCAGCTTCGACGTCATCTCCATGCCGGACCCGTGGGAGTACCCCTGGTACGCCGCCTGGGACCTCGCCTTCCACTGTGTCTCGATCGCGCGCGTCGACCCGGGGTTCGCCAAGTCACAGCTCCTGCTGCTGCTCCGCGAGTGGTACATGCACCCCAACGGCCAGATTCCCGCGTACGAATGGGCGTTCGGTGACGTCAATCCACCCGTACACGCGTGGGCTGCTTTGCGGGTCTTCGAGATCGACGGCGGGCGCGACCACGACTTCCTCGCCCGCGTCATGCACAAGCTGCTGCTCAACTTCACGTGGTGGGTCAACCGCAAGGACGTCGGCGGCAACAACGTCTTCGAGGGCGGCTTCCTCGGACTCGACAACGTCGGCCCCTTCGACCGCTCGGCCGCGCTGCCCGTCGCCGGCGTCCTCGAGCAGAGCGACGGCACGGGCTGGATGGCCATGTACGCCCTCAACCTGCTCGACATCTCGCTGCGCCTCGCCCTGCACGACCGCACGTACGAGGACATGGCGACGAAGTTCTTCGAGCACTTCGCGTACATCGCCGAGGCCGCCTATCGCCAGGGCCTCTGGGACGACGAGGACTCGTTCTTCTACGACGTCCTGCGCCTGCCCGACGGCCACAAGATGCCGCTCAAGGCCCGCTCGATCGTCGGCCTGCTCCCCCTCGCCGCGACCACCCGCCTGACCGCGGGCACGCTCAACCGGCTCCCGGAGCTGGCGGCCCGGCTGCGCTGGATGCTCGCCAGCCAGGGCGACTACGGCGACGTGATCAGCGCGCGGCGCCTCTCCCGCTCCGGCGGCCAGCAGCGCCTGCTGTCGATGGTGGGTCAGGACCAGCTGCTGCGCATTCTCGCGCGCATGCTCGATCCCGAGGAGTTCCTTTCCCCGTACGGCCTCCGCTCCCTGTCCCGGGCCCACCTCGAGAAGCCCTTCGCAGTCTCCCTGGGCGGCCAGGACTTCACGGTCGGCTACGAACCCGCGGAAAGCACGAGCGGCCTCTTCGGCGGCAACTCCAACTGGCGCGGTCCCTTGTGGATGCCCGTCAACTATCTCCTCATCGAGGCCCTCCGCGAGTTCGCCGCCTTCTACGGCGACGACCTGATGGTCGAGTACCCCACCGGCGCCACCACCAAGTGCTCCCTGACCAGCGTCGCCGACGACCTCTCCCGCCGCCTGATCGCCCTCTTCGTGCCCGACTCCTGGGGCCGGCGCCCGATCTACGGCAAGAACGAACTCTTCCAGACCCACCCCGACTGGAAGGACCTGATCGCCTTCCCCGAGTACTTCCACGGCGACAACGGCGCCGGCCTGGGCGCTTGGCACCAGACCGGCTGGACCGCCCTCGTCGTCGACCTGATCCTCACCCTCCACGACCGCTGATCGGTCAGCAGCTCTTCTTGAACACCGGCAGGGCGAACGTCCGCACCTTCTTCGACTTGATCTCGGTCACCTTGACCTTGCTGAACACCTTGCGGCAGTCCGACAGCTTCACGGTCGTGAACTTCAGCTTGACCTTGGTCCTCTTGTAGTTCGCGTCGGCGCAGCTCGGCTTGCACGTGTTGACGTTCTGCACCGCGGTGGCATAGCCCGTCGTCCTGCCCAGCGACGTCCACTTGACGCTGCTGAAATACAGATCCTTGTACGGGTAGAACGTCGCGGGCTTGACCTTGACCGCGTGGTAGGCGTAATCCACAACGACTCCAGGCTTCGGCGCGGCGGCCTGCGCGGGACTCGCCACGGCGACCCCGGTCAGGGCGAGAGCGGCGGCAACGGCACCATGGGTGACCTTCACGATTCATCCTTTCGGCAGCACAACGTCTGAGGACAAGAATCGCCGCCGGAAGCCGCCCGCAGTCGCACACCGCCGCACCGTGGCCCGAACCCGGGAGTCACGCCCACCCCCACCGCCCCGTTCGCCGCGTACAAAGACGGCTCCGGCTCGTCGCGGCCGCGCCAAGAACAAGACTGTTTCTTTCACCGATGCCGGAGCAGTCTCGATGCCATGCAATGGACCCGGGACGGGACAATCCGTAACGCCCTCTGAATCGGCGGCGGACAGTGGTCGGGCAAGACCACGATCGGCGCCATCCTCACGAGTCGCTTCGGCCTCACCCACTACCACTGCGACTACCAGGACTCCCGGTCGCATGAGGACCGGCGGATCGCAGAACGCCTTCGCCGCGGCGAGCCAGCAACGGACTGGGCGGAGTACTGGACCGAACTCTCGGCGCGGCAGATGGCCGACCAGGCGCTCGACAGCTTCGCCGAACGGTTCTCCTGGGTGCTGGACGATCTGCGAGCGCTGGTCTCTCCGCGCCCGGTACTGGTCGACGGATGGAACCTCCGGCCCGACCTGGTCGCCACCGTGATCGACGATCGGCGACGCATGGTCGTGCTGGTTCCTACCGACGAGTGGCGCCGGCACCAGGCCGCGACCCTTCCCCGCGCTGCCGCCTTCGGCGCCGACCTCCCTGATCCCGCGCAAGCTCGGCGCAACCGTCTGGAGCGTGACCGGCTCCTCGCGGCCGACGCCGCCGAACGCGCCGAAGCCCTGGGCATGCGCGTCATCGAAGTCGATGGCACTCGCCATGTCGAAGCCATCGCTGATGAGGTGGCCGTGCACTTCGACGCAGCCATGCACGACTGATCGTCATGCCACGGAAGCGTCACTTGTCCCCGGACAATCTGCCGGTGTCCGGCGGCTTTCGCGGACACCGGCAGGGCGTCAGCGTACGGTCAGAACGATATTGCCCGTGGTCCGGCCGGACTCCCCGCGGGCGTGGGCCGCGGCCGCCTCGGCGAGCGGGAAGGTCGCGTCGATGTGGGGCCGGAGCAGGCCCTGGTCGGCCAGGCCGGCGACGGCGCTCAGGCCCGCGTGGTCGGCCTCGACCACCAGGCCTCGCAGGTGGACGCCCCGGGCGAGGTGGCTGCCGCGCACCGGGAGGCGGAACAGGGCCACACCCGGGGCAAGGTCGTGCTCCGGGTCGCGGACGACAGGCCCTGACCGGCGGCCGAGCCGGCCGGTTGTCGGGCACCGGACAGTCCACAGCGGAGGGTCGGGCATACGGTCGGTGGCGGGCCGACGACTGGAGGAGCTCGCATGGGACTGACTCGGAAGCAGATGCTCGCGCTGATGGGGTCGGCCGCGGCCGCGCCCCTCGTCGCCTCGCCGGCGTCGGCGGCGGCCGGGGTGCCGGTGGTGCGGCGCGACGTGGTGGTGCTCGGGGGCGGGTCGGCCGGCACCTACATCGCCGTGCGGCTCGGGGATCTGGGGCGCAGCGTCGCCCTGGTGGAGGCGAGCGACCGGCTGGGCGGGCACACCGAAACCTGGCACGATCCGCGGACCGGCGGCACGGTTGACATCGGCGTGGTCGTGCTGGAGGACGAGCCGGTGGTGCGGCGGCACTTCGGGCGGTTCGGGATCGAGCTGGTGCCGGTGGGCGGGCTCGGCGGCGAGACGGCGTACATCGACTTCCGCACCGGGCGGCGCGTCGAGCACACGCCGCCGGCGCCGGTCGCGCTGCCGGCCTACTACGAGCTCATCAGCCGGTACGGGCCGCTGGACACGCGGATCGAGCTGCCCGACCCGGTGCCGGCTGAGCTCGTGGCGCCCTTCCGGGACTTCGTGGCGAAGCACGACCTGGGGTCGATCGTGCCGCTCCTCTTCGCGTACGGGCAGGGAATCGGGGATCTGCTCGGTCTTCCCGCCCTCTATGCGCTCAACCTGGTCGGGCAGGGCGTGGTGCGGAACACGCTGGCCGGTTCCTATCTGACGACCGCCGCGCACGACAACAGCCTGCTGTACGAGCGGGCCACCGACCATCTCGGCGACGACGTGCTGCTCGGGGCGCGGGCGGTGCGGGTGACGCGGGAGCGTTCCGGCGTACGGGTGCTCGTCTCGACCCCCGGCGGACCGCGGCTGATCGTCGCCCGCAAGCTCGTGGTCACGTACCCGCCGCGGCTGCGGGCCTTCGCGGGGTTCGACCTGGACGCGTACGAGAAGCAGCTGTTCGGGCAGTTCGTGAGCGGTGCCTACTACACCGGCGTGGTACGGCTGGCGGGTCTGCCCGACGGCCTCGGGCTGGAGAACATCGCTCCGGAAACGCCGTACCACCTGCCGCCACTGCCCGGGATCTACGGCATCAACCCGAGCGGGATCCCGGGCGTCTACAGCGTCAAGTACGGCAGTGAGACGCCGCTGTCCGACGCCCGGGTGCGCCGGGCGATCCGGGCGGACCTCGAGCGGGTCAGCGCCTATCCGATTCGCTTCGAGGGCTTCGAGGTGTTCGCCGGGCACGTGCCGTTCGAGCTGCACGTGTCGCCGGAGGCGATCGCCGCGGGCTTCTACCGGCGGCTCAACGCGCTGCAGGGGCGCAACAACACGTACTGGTCCGGCGCCGCGTTCCACTCGCACAACTCGGCCCGCATCTGGACCGGTGCCGAGGCGCTGCTCCCGGCGATCGCGGACTGAGTCCCTCAGCGCCGGGGCACCAGACCGGTTTCGATCAGGCTCTCGGCGGTGTCGAGCACCGACTCCGCCGGGGGCCGGCTCACCCAGCCCAGCTCCTTCTCCGCCTTGGCGGCGCTGACCGGATGCCGGCGGCCCCAGAAGGAGAGGCCCAGGCGCACGCTCGGATCGACCCGGGCGATCAACCACATCATCGCGTACGGCATCGCGCCCGTCCGGATCCGATAACCGCGCGGCCGGTAGCGGTCCGCCAGCACGCCCGCCATCTCCCGCGCCCAGATGAACTGGTCGCCGGCGATGTAGCGCCGGCCGGCCGCGGCGGGCGTCTCCATGGCGAGCCGGTGCAGGCGGGCGAGGTCGCGCACGTCGACGACGGTCCAGCCGATCTTCGGCACCAGCGGCAGGGCGCCGCGCATCATGCGCCCGATCATCTCCACCGAGTTGGTGCCCGCGGCGCGTTGCAACGGCCCGAAGATGGCGCCCGGGTTGAGCACGACCAGCTCCACCCGCGAGTTGCGGGCGAACTCCCAGGCCGCCCGCTCGGCCAGGATCTTGCTCTTCGGGTACGGGGCCGCGGTGTCCGCGTCGGCCCAGTCCGCCTCGGTGGAGACGTCGGCGCCCTGCACGGTCAGGCCCGAGGAAGTCATCACCACGCGTCGCACGGTCCCGCTCGACTCGGCCGCCCGCAGCACTCGCAACGTGCCGTCGACGGCGGGCCGGATCACTTCATTCTCGTCGCGCGGGACGCTGCTGGGGAACGGCGACGCCACGTGCCAGACGTAGTCACACCCGGCCACCGCCTCGGCCCAGCCGGCGTCCGAGGACAGGTCGGCCTCGACGAACTCCAGGTCGCCGGGCAGCGCGCGCAGGTGCGCCACGTCCGCCGTACGCAGGTTGCGGACCGTGCCGCGAACCGCGCAGCCCGCGCCCAGCAGCTCCGCGATGCAGTGTCCGGCCAGAAAACCCGTGGCCCCGGTCACCAGAACTCTCATGACTGCCCTACCATCTCTAAGTGGAACGGCCTATCAGTTAGCCAATATATGGAACACGTTCTCACTTATGCAAGGGGCCCCATGCGAGCGGACGCGCAACGCAACGTCGACGCGCTGATCGAGGCGGCGCGCGAGATCTTCGCCGAGTCCGGGGTCGACGCCCCGGTCCGTGAGATCACCGGCCGGGCGGGCGTCGGGCTCGCCACCTTCTACCGCCACTTCCCCGACCGCGCCGACCTGGTCACCGCGGTCTTCCGCCACGACGTCGACGCCTGCGCCGGCACCGCGGTCACCCTGGCCGCCGAGCACGAGCCGTACGACGCCCTGGTCCTGTGGCTGCGCGACTTCACCGGATTCCTGCGCAGCCGGCGCGGACTCGCGGCGGCCGTCCAGTCGGGCAACCCGGACGTCGGCCCGCTGCCGGCCTACTTCCGGGAGCGCTTCGAACCCGCCCTCGCCGCCCTCCTCACGGCAGCGGCCGACGCCGGCACGATCCGGGGCGACGTCGACGCCGGCGAGTTCCTGAGCGCGGTGAAGCTGCTCTGCTCCGCCGGCTCCGCGGCCACCAACGAGCGCATGGTGGCGCTGCTGGTCGACGGTCTGCGCTACGGCGCCCCGGTTGATGCGGCGTGACAAGCTCGCCGCCATGAAGGACATCCTGTACGCCCGGCTCGAGACGGTCCGCGAGGCGCTGCTCTGGAAGCTCAACGGCCTGTCCGAGTACGACATCCGCCGCCCCCTGACGGCGACGGGCACCAATCTCCTCGGCCTCGTGAAGCACCTGGCGACGCTGGAAGCCTGGTACTTCGGCGAGGTCTTCGGCCGCCCGTCCCCGGAGCCGCTGGGCCGATGGCAGGACGCGGACGGCAGCGACCTGTGGGTGACCCCGGCGGAGACCCGCGAGCAGATCGTCGGCTTCTATCGGCGCGCCCGCCGGCACGCGGACGCGACGATCGGGCAGCTCGCCCTCGACGCGCCCGGCCACGTGCCGTGGTGGTCGCGGCCGGACGTCACGCTGTTCGGCATCATGCTCCACGTGCTGCAGGAGACCACCCGGCACGCCGGTCACGCCGACATCCTGCGCGAGCAGCTCGACGGCCGGACCGGGCTGCGGGCCGAGTTCGAGGAAGAGATCGACCCGGCGGCCCGCGCGGCCCACGTCGCGACGATCGAGCGAGCGGCGCGGGCCTTTCCTCCGGCGGCGGTGGACTCAGTCGCGGGTGGCGGCGCGGGCCCAGGCCACAAGGGCGGGCTGGCCGAGCAGACGCAGGGCGCGCTTGCCGTCGGTGTCGAGACCGAATCCGTCCTTGCGCTCGACGAACTGGGCGATGTTGCCCGGGAAGACCCCGACGAAGAAGGCCGCCACCCCCGTGCCCAGTAGCCGCCGCGCCGGCTGACGCCACGTGACCAGCAGGGCGGCGCCGAGGGCCAGCTCCACGAACCCGGACGCGACCACGACCGTGTCCGGGTCGGCCGGGAACCACTTCGGCACCTGCGCCTGGAACTCCTGGCGCCGCGTGGTCAGGTGGCCTTTGCCCGCGGTGAGAAGGGCCGCCCCGAGCGCCACCTGACCCGCCGCGCGTACGATCCGCGAAGTCTTCATCCCGCTATCGTCTCCACCGATGACCGCTTCAACCCTCGACGAGATCGTCGCCTCGCTCGCCACCGGCACGATCGCCGTGGCCCGGCTCGACGGCGCCCGCCTGCGTGACGAGGACGACGTCTTCCCCGCCCTCCACAAGAACGTGTCCCGCCGCGACGGCGACGGTGACTCGGCGGCTGCGCACCGCCGGAGCCGCCTAGGGAACCTGCGACGGCCCGCGCGACGCCGGGGCGCTGCGCGGGCCGCACGAGGCGTCAGCCGGCGGCGACCTCCTCGCGGAGGGTCAGGTTGGTGCCGGTGGACGGGTCGAAGAGGTGGACCTTGTCGAGGTTGAGCCAGACCCGGGCGTCGGCCCCTTCGCGTACGCGGGACTCGGCCGACAGCCGCGTGACCAGCCCATTTTGCTCGGGCAGGTCGGCGCCGCCCGCGTCGGCGGCCAGCTCGGCCAGGTCGGTGGAGGCCGGGGTGTCGCCGCCGCGGGTGTCGACGTTGAGGTAGACGTACTTGTCGGAGCCCATGGATTCGACCAGGTCGACGGGGGCGGTGAAGGTGAAGCCGTCGGTGCCCTCGACCAGGCGGGCGTCCTCGAAGTGCTCGGGGCGGATGCCCATGATGAGTTTGCGCGGGGCGTCGGCCGCCGACAGCACGCTGCCGAGGCGGTCGCTGAGCGGCAGGTCACCGAGCGGCGACCGCAGCAGGCCCGACTCGAGCGTCACGGGCAGGAAGTTCATGGCCGGGGAGCCGATGAAGCCGGCGACGAAGAGGTTGACCGGGCTGTCGTACAGGGTCTGGGGGTCGCCGACCTGCTGGATGTAACCGGCGCGCATGACCACGACCCGGTCGCCGAGCGTCATGGCCTCGGTCTGATCGTGGGTGACGTAGACGGTGGTCGTGCCCAATTGCTTCTGCAACCGGCTGACCTGGGTACGCATCTGGACGCGCAGCTTGGCGTCCAGGTTGGACAGCGGCTCGTCCATGAGGAAGGCCTTGGGGCTGCGCACGATGGCCCGGCCCATGGCGACGCGCTGGCGCTGGCCGCCGGAGAGGTTGGCCGGCTTGCGGTCGAGGTAGGACGTGAGCTCCAGCACTCGCGCCGCTTCCTCGACCTTCTGGTTGATCAGCTGCTTGTCCATTTTCGCCAGGCGCAACGGAAAGGCCATGTTCTCCCGGACCGTCATGTTCGGGTAGAGCGCGTACGACTGGAACACCATCGCGATGTCGCGGTCCTTGGGCGCCTTGTCGTTGACGCGCTGACCGCCGATGCGCAGTTCGCCGGAGGTGATGTCCTCCAGTCCGGCGATCATGTTGAGGGTCGTGGACTTGCCGCAGCCGGACGGCCCGACCAGGATGATGAATTCGCCGTCGGCGATCTCCAGATCGATGCCGTGGACGGCGACGGTGCCGTCCGGGTAGCTCTTGGTGACCTTGTCGAGAACGATGTCTGCCATGGATTCCTAGCCCTTCACAGCACCGGAGGTGAGGCCCGCGACGATGCGCTTCTGGAAGAACAGCACGAACAGGATGATGGGGATCGTGATGACCACGGCGGCGGCGGAGATCGCGCCGGTCGGGTCCTCGAACTGGGAGGCGCCGGTGAAGAAGGAGAGCGCCACCGGGACCGTGCGGGACTGCTCGGTCGAGGTGAGGGAGATGGCGAAGAGGAAGTCGTTCCAGCAGAAGATGAAGACGAGGATCGCGGTGGTGAAGACGCCCGGCGCGGCGAGCGGCGCGATCACTTTGCGGAAGGCTTCGGCCTGGGTGGCGCCGTCCATCTTGGCCGCCTTCTCGAGGTCCCACGGGATCTGCTTGAAGAAGGCCGACAGCGTGTAGATGGCGAGCGGCAGGGCGAAGGTGATGTAGGGCAGGATGAGCCCCGGCCACGTGTCGAAGAGCCCGGCCTGGCGCTCGATGTCGAACAGCGGCGACACGAGCGACACCTGCGGGAACATGGCGATCAGGAGCGAGACCCCGACGAGCAGGCTCTTGCCCGGGAAATCGAGGCGGCTGATCGCGTACGCGGCCATCGTGCCCAGCACCACGGCGATGACCGTGGAGATCAGCGCGATGCCGATCGAGTTGACGAGGGCCCGGACGAACTGATCGGTCTGGAAGATGGTCCGGTAGTTCTCCAGCGTCCAATCGCGCGGGATGAAATTGCCGTCGGTGAGGGTGGCGGTCGTCTTGAACGACAGCGACACGATCCAGAGCACCGGAACGAGGGCGAAGACGACGACGATCGCGTCGAGCAGGCCCCACTTCAGTTTCGCGTTCACCGCATTGCCCCCTCGCCGGATCCGGCCCCGAAGAGCTTCATCGCTTGCTCCCGTCGTCGCTGCCGGGTGCTGCTGTGCCGAAGAGCTTCACGAAGACGAACGCGATGATCGCCACGGTGAGGAAGATGAGCACCGACATCGTTGAGCCGATGCCGAGGTTCAATCCGCGGATGAGGTTGTTGTAGGCGATCATCGACACCGAGGAGGTGTTGTTCGCCCCGGCCGTCAGCACATAGATGTTGTCGAAGACGCGCAGGGCGTCGAGCGTGCGGAAAAGGAGCGCGACGAGAATGGCCGGCTTCATCACCGGCAGCATCACGCGCACGAACCGCTGCCACGCGGAAGCGCCGTCCATCGATGCCGCTTTGAGCAGATCATCCGGTACGAGCGCCAGCCCCGCCATCAGCAACAGCGCCATGAACGGCGTGGTCTTCCAAATTTCCGCCCCGATGATGATGGCCAGGGCGCTCGCCCGTTCGGTCAGCGGGGCACCCTCGGGCGAGACCAGGTTGGCGAGATATCCGGTGCCCGGCGTCCACGCGTAGCGCCAGCTGAACGCCGCGACGACCGTCACGATGCCGTACGGGATCAGGGCCGAAGTGCGCACCAGCCCGCGCCCGATCAGCGTGCGATGCATGATCAGCGCGAGTCCCATGCCGAGCACCAGCTCGATCACGACCGACACGACCGTGATGAGCATCGTCACGCCGAAGGCACTCCACCAGTAGCCGTTGCCCAGCACGGTGACGTAATTCTCGAACCACACGAACTCGCGCTCGTCCGGGAACTTGAGGTCGTACCGCTGCAGGGACAACCAGAACGAGTACAGGATGGGGTACGCGGTGACGGCCACCATCACGAACGCGGCGGGCGCGCAGAGCAGCCAGCCGAGCCGGCGTTCCTGGCGCTTGCCCTCGCTGAGGGGCTTCTTGCGGCGCGTGGCGCGCTCCGGGCGTACCTGTTCCCGGGTCTGCTCTCCGGCCGCCGCGGCGCCCGGCGTGGTCGAACCGATGCTCACGGGAGCACCCCCTTGGAGTCGATGGCGTCCTGGATCGCCTGCTTGAGGCCGCCGGTGTCCGCCGCGGGATCGATCGACGCGGGCGGGGACAGCCGCTCGGACACCACAGTGGAGACGTTCTGGTAGGCCGGGGTCAGCGGGCGCGGCACGGCGTCCTTGAGCTCGTCGAGAATCGCGTCCCGCATCGGGTAGGCCTCGGCCATCTCCGGCTCCGCGTAGACGCTCTCGATGCTCGGCGGCTGGCCCGCGTTGATAGCGAGGTACTTCTGGTTCGCGGCGTTGCGGAGGCACTTGACGGCCTCGAAGGCAAGGTCCGGGTGCTTGCTGAACGCGCTGACGGCAAGGTTCGAGCCGCCGATGGTGACCTTGCTCGGCGTGTTCGCGTCCAGCGCCGGGAAGCGGGCCCAGCCCGTGTCCTGCGCCACCTCGGGCGCGTCGTTCTGCATCGACGGATAGACGAAGGGCCAGTTGAGCTCGAAGGCGCCGTCGCCGTTCTGGAACGCCAGCCGCACGTCGTCCTCGATCTGGTTGCTGAACGACGGGCTCGTGACCCCGGCGGTGGCGAGCGTGCGCATCTGCTGCAGCGCCCGGGTCGCACCGGCGTCCATCACGGCGGTCTTGCCGTCGTCGCTGACCACGCGGCCGCCCGCCGTGGCGACCAGCGTGTTGAAGAGGACGACCAGGCCCTCGTACTGGGCACCCATCGTCAGAATCCGATAGGGCTTCCCCTGCGACTTGAGCTGCAGCGCCTGCTGGATCATCTCGTCCCACGTCTTCGGCGGCGCGGGCACGAGGCTCTTGCGATACCAGAGCAGCTGCACGTTCGTGTTGTTGGGAGCGGCGAAGAGCTTTCCCTCGTACGTGGCGGAGGCGAGCGGCCCGGCGAGGGTGCCCTGTTCCACCTCGGTCTTGTCCGCCCCGGTGAACTCGCGGATCCAGTCCGCGCTGGCGAATTCCTGGGTCCACGTGACGTCGAGCCCCAGGATGTCCATGCTGTCGTCCTCGGCGGCGAGCCGGCGCACCATCTGGACGCGCTGGTCGTCGGCCGCCCGGGGCAGCACCTGGTAGACGATTTCGTAGCGGCCCGCGGCAGCCTGGTTGCAGTTGTCGATGACCGTCTGCATGTTCTCCACCGGGAACTGGTAGAGATTGAGCTTCGGCGGCCCGCCGTCGTCTCCCGATCCGCACGCGGCCAGCGGCGTCAGCAGTGCGAATGCGGCGAGGGCGCACCCGAGCCGGGATGTGTTTCGTGCCATCGACCCTCCCAATAGTGATCTAGGTCACTTCGTCGACGTGAGACCGTCCTGCCCGTAGTGGTCACGAAACAAACACGCAACGTGCGATCCATGCGGTCGCCACCTCGGGTTCGCACGTCACCGGCCGGATCGCGCGCCGGAAGTGTCCGGATCATGCCGGGATCGGGTCGCCGGGTTCCTTTGCACGGCTCGGGCCGCGGGGCCGCGGGCAGACAGCCGATCGGCCGTGGCCCGGCCCGGCGCCGAAGGCCGATGATCGACCGCGGGGAGGTGCTCGTGTCTCATTCGTGGTCGCCGGGCCGCGTGCTCAAAGCCGTCGCCGCGGTCACCGGTGCGCTGGTCCTGTGCTGCGGCGGGGTCGTCGCCGGCGCGGTCATTGACGACGACTCGACCTGGATCGCGTCGTCGCCGTCGACCACGCCCGCCTCGCCGCCGCCGCCGTCACGGCCGGCCAGGGCCGCATCGCCGCAGCTCACCGTGCCGGATCTGCGCCACGAGAACGCGGCCGTCGCGGAGGAGCAGCTGCGCGGCCTCGGCTTCACCAACGTCTCGCTGGGCACGCGCAACGACAGCTGGGTGGTACTGCCGGAAAGCTGGACCGTCCGCACCCAGTCCGTGGCACCCGGGCGGCGGCTCGCCACGGACACGCTCATCGTGCTCTTCTGCGCCCGCTGAACCCGGCCGGTGATCGGCTCAGTACCGCAACGGCACTCGCCGGAGCTTCTGCAGTGGCCGGGACGGCGCTCCTGGGCGAGTTCTGCACCGGCCGGGGTTCAGCGTCGCTCGCTGCGGTTATCGTTCAGCGG
Organism: Symbioplanes lichenis; assembly: GCF_030709675.1. GTDB lineage: Bacteria > Actinomycetota > Actinomycetes > Mycobacteriales > Micromonosporaceae > Actinoplanes > Actinoplanes lichenis. Next base: position 5,658 of record NZ_JAUZQD010000014.1, on the reverse strand, counting down.
AAGCCAGGGGCAAGCCGAAAGGTGACGGGTGCGCAGCGACAACCTGTACGACGACTTGCTGGTGGCTGCGGTCGAACTCGCGTCGACCAGGATGTCACTCGCGGTTCCGTCGCTGCGGGCGGTCGCCCGGGCGTGCAGTGTCTCGGCCACTGCGGTCTATCGGCACTTCGCCTCGCAGAGCGACCTCAACCAGGCTGTCCTGCTGCGCATCGACGCGTCGTTCGTCCAGGGAGTCGCCGGGGCGGACGATCCTGGCCGGCCGCCGCGGGAACGGCTGCGCGGTCTCGCGCACGGCTATCTGACCTGGGGTCTGGCGAATCCGGGCCTCTACCAACTGCGCTTCGAGAGCGCTGATCAGCTGGGTGCCGATCATGTGCACAGCGACGCCGCGGACGCGCTGCTGGGGCGCATCGGTGAGCTCCTGGAAGACTCGGGGGGCGCGCCGGGACTCACCGCCCAGGATCTCTGGGCCTCCATCCACGGGGTGGTGTCGCTGCGCATCCACAAGCCCGACCATCCGTGGCCCGAGCAGCCGGCGGTGCAGCTGGACCGGCTGCTCACCGCGTGGGACCTCGCCGGTTAGCTCCGGTGCGGCCGCAGCCGTACGCCAAGATTGGTCGGGAACACCGAGAGCGTGACCCGTTCGCCGACCGGGCCACGGGAAGTGTCCAGCTCGATGGTGAAGTTGTGGCACACCATGGCGATGAGCAGCATGCTCTCGATCAGGGCCAAGTTGCGGCCGGGGCACAAGCGCGGTCCGCCGCCGAACTGCCGGGACGCCGGCACCGGGGCCGCGCCCGGCAGGTGGCGCTCGGGCCGGAACTGGCCGGGCTCCGTGCCGTCGTCGAGCAGCAGGATGAGAACCGTGCCGGCATCGACCCGCAGTGATTCCGTGCCGTGCGGCACCGCGGTGTCCTCGGCGGCCTCCATGATGATGTAGGGCGACGGTGGGCTGACCCTCGTCGTCTCCTTGGCGACGGCCTCGACGTAGCTCAGCCTCGCCAGCGAGGCCGCGTCGGCAGGGAAAGGCTGGTCGCCCAGCACGTCCGCCGTCTTGGCCCGCACCTTCGCCTGCACCTCCGGGTAGCTGGCCAGGTGATACATCGCCCAGGCGACCTGAGCGGCCGTGTTGTCCTCTCCTGCGACGAGCATGTTGACGACAGCGCCGACTGCGTCCCGCTCCATCAGCGGCTCACCGCCGTCGAGGCTGTCCTTGACCAAGCTGTCGAGATAGCACGTGGGCGCCTCGCTTGCGCTCATCCGCTGCCGCGCATCGGCATAACGCTCGGCGATCAGCTCGCCCGCCTCCGCCAGAGCAGAGTCGGTGCGGCGGTCGGCCGGGAGGCGGAACAGGCGCCAGTACGGGAGCGGGCTGTACATCCGGCGGACCACCGTCGAGGCGATCAATGGCAGGCGCTGATGGAGGCCGTCCTCCTGTGGTCGCCGGACAGCATCGAGGTCGTGGCCCAGGGTCAGGCTGCCGATCACCTCGAGCGTGTAGCGCATCAGATCGTCGAGGACCTCGACGCGCTCGTCCGGCCGCCCCGTCTTCCACTGGTCGCGCAGACGACCGGTCGACCGGACCATGGTGGCGAACGCGTCCCGCAGGGAGGCCACGCTGAGCCCTGGTACGGCGCTGCGGCGCAGCCGGCGCCAGTCGTCGCCCTCGGCATTGAACAGGCCGTGCCCACCCAGTTCATCGATGACGTCGCTGAGGTAGCCGGCGCGGCGGAACGTTCCCGGACGCTCGCGCAGGACCATGTCGATGACGTCCGTCGCCGAGGTGACGACTGCGGAGGCCGGGCCCAGCCGGACGCGGTACGTCGAGCCGAACTGCTTGCGCCACCGGTAGAGCGTGCGGTGCATCGTGCCGCCGCGGGCCAGGGCCGGGCCGTGACCCAGAACAGGGAGACCGGGCGGCTCGGGGAGATCGGCAACGGTCGGCATCGATGAGGTCCTTCAAGTTGACGGGTGTTAACTTGCGCGAGATCGTAACACCGGCCCATGGCTGACGACCCTGGCCCCGTCACGTGGCCGGCCACCTCGGCGGCCCCCGTGCCTGTGACGCCGGTCGGGTCATGCTTTTGGCTCGCGCTGAACGGCTCCGCGCCGGCGTGCCGCCCGCCTGCTATTTCGCGTCGGCGTAGCACTCGACGACGGCGACGTCGAGCGGGAAGCGGACCTCCGTGTGCCCGAAGAGCAGCCGCCCCGCCCGGTCGGCGGCGCTGCGGACCGCGGCCACCACGGCGTCGGCCTCCTCCTCCGGGCAGTGCACGCCGACCTCGTCGTGGACATAGAGCACCAGCTCCGCGCGCATCCCGGCCAGCTCGGTGCGCAGGGTCGCGAGCAGCGCCAGGGCCCACTCCGCGGCGGTCGCCTGGATGACGAAGTTGCGGGTGAACCGGCCACGGGCCCGGCCCTGGGCACCCCCCTGCGGCGCGTCGGCGCTGCCGGCGACCTCCTCGGGCGGATCGAGGCCGGCGTCGCGCCACGCGCTCGCGGACGGCGGGCAGGTGCGGCCGAGCCACGAGCGGACCAGTCCCCCGGCCTCCCCGGTGCGCGCGGCCGCCTCCACATACTCGAACGCGATCGGATAGCGGTTGCGCAGCACGGCGAGGGCGGGGATCGCGTTGCCGCCGGTCTGCCCGTACATGGCGCCGATCAGCGCGACCTTGGCCTTGGCCCGGTCACCGGCGAAGGAGTCGGCGGCCAGGGCGGCATAGAGGTCGTCGGCCTCGCCCGCGGCGGCCAGCCGGGAGTCGCCCGAGACCGCGGCCAGCACGCGCGGCTCCAGCTGCCCGGCGTCGGCGACCACGAACGTCCAGCCCGGGTCGGCCACCACGGCCCGCCGCACCACCTTGGGCACCTGCAACGCCCCGCCGCCCCGGGTCGCCCACCGCCCCGAGACCACGCCGCCCGGAACGTATTCGGCCCGGAACCGCCCCTCGCTCACCCACGCGTCGAGCCACGCCCACCCGTGCGCCGTCCAGATGCGGTAGAGCTCCTTGTACTCGAGCAGCGGCGCCACGGCCGGATGATCGACCTTGCGCAGCACCCACGCGCGCGTGTTCGGAATGTCGACCCCGGCCCGCGCGAAGGCCCGGAGCACCTCGGCCGGGGAGTCGGGATGCAGCCCCCGTACGCCGAAAGCGTCGTTGATCCGCCCCGCCAGCTCGGCCAGCCGCCGGGGCGGGCCCACCGGCTGCGGCGCCCCGAGCAACTCCCGCAGCAGCCGGTCGTGCACGTCGGCGCGCCACGGCAGGCCGAGGTGACCCATCTCCGCCCCGGCCAGCGCCCCCGCCGACTCCGCCGCCACGAGCAACTCGAACTTCCGCGACGCCACCGACCGCCCCGCCACGACGGGCGCGTCGCCGGCCACGGACCGCCCCGCGGCAACGGGCGCGCCGCCGGCCACCGCCGGCTCGGACGACGACGTCTCGCTGAGCGCATTGATCCGGCGATGCTGGTCGGCATAGACCCGCACTAGGGCGTCGAGCACCCGGTCGGCGGCCACGGGCGGCGGTGACGCGCCCGTCTCGAACAGCGCCGCCTGGGCGAACCCGGGCGGCTCGGCCGAGCGCGGCGGCGGATCCGGCGGCACGGGCGCCCCGGTGAGCCGGGCAAAAGCCGCCGCCAGCGAGCGCGGCTCTCCCCACCGGCCCGCGTGCCCGGACAGCAGCGCCTCGGTCAGCTCGACGTCGTGGCAGCGCGCGACCCGCACTCCGGCTCGCAGCAGCGGCGGATAGACCTCGGCCGTGGCGGCCCAGAGCCAGCGCGGCGACCCGGCCCGCTCACGCTCGGCGATCGCGGCCGGCAGATCGGCCACCCGCTCGGGCGCGGACAGCACGGCACCGTCGGCGGACACGGCCTGGAGCAGCCCAGCACCGTGCCGGCCGCCCTCCAACGGAACCACGGCTACCAGCACGAACTCATTCTGCCGCCGGGGTACGACACTTTTGGCCGACCCGCGTCACCCGTCCAGCAGCGCGAGAGCGCCGGCAGTCGCCGCGTCCGCGGAAGCCTGCCGGCCGGTGGCCCGCGCGAGGACGAACGCGCCCTCGACGACAGCCAGCAGCGTGGCAGCGGTCGTCGCCGGATCGAGCTTCGGCGACACGGTGCCGTCGTCCTGAGCTTCCCGGACAACCTGCTCGAGCAGGCCGGTCAACTCGTTGAACGCGGCACCGAGGGGCTCGCGCAGACCGGGCTCGTCGACTATCCCGGCGTCGTACGCGAAGCCTCCGATCCGGCAGCCACCGAGCGCGTCGCCGGCCGACCCGAGGAACGCGGCCAGACGCTCGCGGCCCGTCGGCAGTCCCTCCATCGCGGCGCGCACGGACGCGACGAGATCCCGCCCGTTCTCCCGCACGACCTCCTGACCGAGATCGGCCTTCGCCGGGAAGTGGTGGTAGAAGCTGCCTTGCCCGACACCGGCCTCGGTCATCACCTGCTTCGGGCTCGTGGTCGAGTAGCCGCGATGCCAGAAGAGCCCCTTGGCCGCATCGATGATCAGCCGCCTGTTGTCCATGCCACAAGATTAGCAACGTCCATACCTGGAGGTAGGGTTGCCACCATACCTAGAGGTAGGTATGGTCGTCGCCATGACAACGACACCGTTTTCCACCGTCGTGCAGTACAAGACCGAGGACCTCGACGGGTTCGAGATGTTCTACCGGGAGGCCGGCCCGGCCGACGCCCCCGTCGTCCTGCTCCTGCACGGCTTCCCGACCTCGTCGCACATGTTCCGCAACCTGATCCCGCATCTCGCCGACCGCTTCCGGGTCATCGCGCCCGACCTGCCCGGCTACGGCCACAGCGCCGCCCCCGGCCACGCCGAGTTCGCCTACACCTTCGACAACGCGGCCGCGTACGTGCGAAAGCTGCTGACGAAGCTCGGCGTGACCAGGTACGCGGTCAACGTCTTCGACTACGGCGCGCCGACCGCCTGGCGGCTCGCCCTCGCGGATCCCGGCGCCGTCACCGCGCTCGTCGTGCAGAACGGCAACGCCTACGACGAGGGCCTGGACAACGACTTCTGGGCGCCGATCAAGCGCTACTGGTCCGACCCCAGCCGGGAGAACCGCGACGCCCTCCGCACCCTGATCACCCTGGACGCCACGACGTTCCAGTACACCGACGGGATGGCCCACCCCTCCCGCATCTCACCCGACAACTGGACCGTCGACCAGGCCCTGCTCGACCGGCCCGGCAACGACGAGATCCAGCTCGACTACTTCCTCGACTACGGCACGAACCCGGGCCTCTACCCGGCGGTGCAGGAATGGCTGCGCACCACCCAGCCGCCCACCCTCGTCGTCTGGGGCGCGAACGACGTCATCTTCCCCGCCGCGGGCGCCCACCCCTACAAGCGCGACCTGAAGGACATCGAGTTCCACCTCTTCGACAGCGGCCACTTCCTGCTCGAGGACCGCCCCGACGAGGTCTTCCCGCTCATCCACGACTTCCTGAGCCGCAAGCTCGGCTGACCGGCCCGGCGGGTGGCCCGGTCCCGGCCGGGCCCCCCGCGGAAGCCCCCGCGACGGATCAGGCAACCCGCGATCTTGTGGGCGATGCGCTCCAGGTCGGCCACCCCGACACCAGCCCGGCGTGCAACCGGAAGCCGCGGTTGTTGTCGAGGAACCACTCGCGCCAACCGCCGCC
>NZ_JAUZQD010000013.1 GCF_030709675.1 Symbioplanes lichenis | reverse complement strand
GGACTTGCCGGCTCCGTTGTCACCGACGAGCGCGGTGACCTCGCCGGGACAGACGCTCAAGCCGACGTCGTGGAGCACCTGGACGGGACCGAAGCTCTTGTCGATCCCGTCCAGCCGCAGCAGTGGTGCCTCGGTCACGGTCAGCTGATCCCGGCCTCGGTGCAGGCCTTCGCGACCTGCGGCACGCACAGCTCGGCCGCCTTGACGTACCCGTCGTCGACCACGGCCTTGACGTTGTCCTTGGTGATGGACTGCGGATCGAGGAGGACTGACGGCACGTCCTTGCCCGAGGTCGGGTCCTTGACCGTACTGGTCGCCGTGCTGGGCTTCTGCTCCTTGGCCAGCGCGATGGCGAGCTCGGCCGCGGCGTCGGCCTCCTTCTTGACCGCCTTGTAGACCGTCATGCACTGGTCGCCGGCGAGGATGTTCTGCAGGCCCTGAACCGTGGCGTCCTGCCCGGTGACCGGCACCTGACCGTTGAGCTTGTTCTTCTTGAGGATGCCGATCGCCGCGTTGCCCAGGGTGTCGTTGGCCGCCAGGACGCCCTTGATGGTGCGGTTCTCGGTGAGCATCTGCTCGAAGATGGTGGCCGCCTGGGCGCCGTCCCAGTCGGGCACGTCCTGGTTCGGGCCCTTGGTGAACGTCCCGTCGGCGTACTTGGGGTCGAGCACGGAGTTGTAGCCCTGCGCGAACAGGGTGGCGTTGTTGTCGGTGGGCGAGCCGTTGAGCTCGGCGACCACCGGCTTGGGGTACTTCTTGGCGGCCAGGCAGTCGGCCAGCCCCTGCCCCTGCAGCTCGCCGACCTTCACGTTGTCGAAGCTCACGTAGTAATCGGCGCCGCCGTCGAGGGTGAGCCGGTCGTAGTCGATGGTCGCGATGCCCGCGGTCCGCGCCTTGTCGAGCACCGCCTTGCCGGTCCCGGAGTCCAGGTTGACGATCATCAGCACCTTGACCCCGCTGGAGATCATGCCCTCCGCGATGGTCTGGAACTGGGTCTTGTCGCCCTGCGCGTTCTGGATGTCGGCGGTCACCCCGGCGGCGGCGAACGCCTGCTTGAGATAGGTCAGGTCGGCGGTCGCCCAGCGCGCCGAGCTCTTGGTGTCCGGCAGGATGACCCCGACCTTGCCGGTGTCGCTGCCGCCGCTCCCACTTCCCCCGTCGTCGCCACAAGCCGTCAGTCCCCCGAGGATCAGTGACCCGGCGGCGGCGCAGGCGAACAGTCCTTTGCGCATCATCGATGTCCTTTCGGGCACGGAAGGCCCGGAATCATCGGAAGATTTCCGGAACTTCCAGAGGTGACAGCCGACCCGGGAGAGGTCCACTGTGACTCAGGCAACTCTGACTGACGTGATCCACGCGCACAAGAGGCGCTGCAGCCGAATTTTCTCGCGTCCAGCCCGCGGGCCCGCCACTCACTGCTACCGAAAATTCCGGAATCTTGCTGAGATCGACAGGTAATCGAAGCCGGTCATGCTGTGCTGCGTCACCCCCACTCTCACCGTGAGGCTCCCTTTGGCACTGTCACGTCTGCGCGGACTCGGGATGATCGCGGCCGTCGCGCTCCCGCTCGCGATCGTCCCGGCGACATCGAGCGCCCTCGCCGCCCCCGTCCCGCCGGCCCGTCAACCGGAGCCGGCCACTGTCACGCTGATCACCGGCGACAAGGTCACCACGGGCGCCGGCGGCGTACAGGTGCGCGACCGGGAGGGCCGGCTCACCGGCTATCTCACCCACGCCGAGCACGGCGACACGTACGTGTATCCGCACGACGCGTTGCCGCACCTCGCGTCCGGACTGCTCGACAAGGACCTGTTCAACGTCACCGAGCTGCTCGCGGACGGCTACGACGACGCGCACAGCCCGGGCATCCCGCTGATCGTCACGTACACCGGCGGGGTGTCCGCCCGGCGCGCGGCACCGGCCGGGGTGACCGGCATGCGGCCGCTGGACAGCATCGGCGGTGCCGCCCTGACCGCCGACCGCTCCGGCGCGTTCCTGGCCTCGGTCACCGGCGGGGCGCAGGCCCGGGCGGCGGGCGGGACGGTCCGCAAGATCTGGCTGGACGGCCGGGCCGAGGCGGCGCTGGCCGAGAGCACCGCGCAGATCGGGGCACCTGAGGTCTGGCGGCAGGGGAACACCGGCGCGGGCGTCGACGTCGCCGTCCTGGACACCGGCATCGACACCGGCCACCCCGATCTGGCCGGACAGGTCGCGGCGAGCCGGTCGTTCGTGCCCGGCGAGTCGATCGAGGACGGCAAGGGCCACGGGACGCACGTGGCGTCCACCATCGCGGGAACCGGCGCCGCGTCCGGCGGCAAGGAGCAGGGCGTCGCGCCGGGCAGCCGGCTGCACATCGGCAAGGTGCTCGCCGACGACGGCTTCGGCCAGGAGTCGTGGATCATCAGCGGGATGGAGTGGGCGGTCCGCGACCAGCACGCCCGGATCGTCAACATGAGCCTGGGCGCCGACCCGACCGACGGCACCGACCCCATGAGCCTCGCCGTCGACGAGCTCAGCGCGGAGACCGGCGCCCTCTTCGTCATCTCGGCGGGCAACGCGGGCCCCGGCGCGTACTCGGTGGGCACGCCCGGCGCGGCCGACGCCGCCCTCACCGTCGGCGCGGTGGACAACCGGGACCTGCTGACGTTCTTCTCCAGCCAGGGACCCCGGCTCGGCGACCGGGCGCTCAAGCCCGACCTCACCGCGCCCGGCGCGGACATCCTGGCCGCCCGCTCGCAGCACATCGCCGAGGGCGAGGGTCCGTACCTGACGATGAGCGGCACCTCGATGGCCGCCCCGCACGTCGCCGGCGCGGCCGCGCTGCTCACCGCCGCGCGCCCGGGACTTACCGGGGCACAGCTCAAGGACGCCCTGGTCAGCACCACGAGGGCCACCCCCGATGTCACCGCCTATCAGGGTGGCACCGGCCGGTTGGACGCCGCCGCCGCGACCCGGGCCCCGGTCTTCGCCACCGGGTCGGTCAACTTCGGCTACCCGAGCTATCCGACCGCGCCGGCCGGGCCGGTCAGCCGCGACGTCAGGTACACGAACATCGGGGCCGAGCCGGTGTCGCTGACCCTGACCTCGTCGCTCGACCTGATCAGCCTGTCCGCCGGCACGATCACCGTTCCCGCGCACGGCAGCCAAGTGGTGACCGCCACGACGTCGTTCGACCGGGTGCCCGGGGATCAGGCCTTCTCCGGCTTCGTGACGGCCACCGGGGACGGCGCCGGGTTGCGCACCTCGGTCGCGGTGGGCCAGGAGGGCGTACGCCATCAGCTGCGCCTGCGCACGAAGGACCGCGCGGGCCGACCCGTCGCCGGTCAGCTCGTGCTGCTGGGCCGGGACACCACCCGGACCTTCGCCGTCGACGCGACCGGGGCCCTCGACCTGCGGCTGCCCGAGGACACGTACACGGCGTGGCTCAGCACCGACGTCGAGGGCGTGCACGGCCCGGGCTCCAAGGGTCTGGCCATCCTGCCGGTCGCGGACATCCGGCTCACCGCCGACCGGACGGTGGTCTTCGACGCCACGAAGGCCCGGCGTTCGATGGCAGTCACCCCGCAGCGGTCCACTGTCACCGCCGCCCGCTACGAGCTGATCCGCGAGGTGGCGGGCAGCCCGTGGCTCGACGCCTGGTTCCCCGGCCCGGAGTACGACAGCGTGTGGGTGCTGCCCACCGGCAAGCTCCCGCAGGGCTCGCTGACGCTGTCCGCCCGCTGGCGGCTGATGCAACCGGCCCTGACCGTCGCCGGCTACGACGACCTCCGGGTGCGGCCCGGCGCGGCGCCGCTGCCTGCCGGAGCCCGGGTGCTCGACGCCGTGCTCGGCGGCGACCTCCGGGGCAAGGCCCTGGTCGCCCGGAACGACGCCACCACGACGATCGAGGAACGGGCCGCCGCCGCGGCCGCCGCGGGGGCGAAGCTGCTGCTCGTGGTCAACGGCGGCGACGGCCGGCTCGCGCCCTGGCCCGGCTCGGTCTGGGCGCCGGCCGATCCGCCGCCGCTCACCGTCGCGACGCTCACCCGTGCGGAGGGCGACGCGCTGATCGCCCGCCTGCGCCGCGATCGGCACGTCCGGCTGGACGTCACGTCTCAGCCGGCCATCCGGTACGCGTACGACCTGGTCACCGACTACGCCACCGGCATCCCGGCCGAGCTCACCTACCGGGCCACCGCGCGCACCCTGGCCCGCGTCGACGTGTCCTTCCGCAACTGGCGGGCGGGCCGCGCCCTCGAACAGCGCTCCGACACCGACCCGCTGGGCTCGACGGCGTCGCTGGACTACACCGAGACACCGGCCCGGGGCGACCGCACCGACTGGGTCACCGCCGGCGAGACGTGGGTCGCCGACGTCCAGATCCCGGACGAGCAGTCCCAGCGCACCGCGCCCGTCGCCTACCGGCCCGGATCGGTGCACACCGAACGCTGGTTCGGGCCGGTGCAGCGGCCCCGGCTGGTCGACCACCCCGACGGGCTCGGCACGTTCCGGCAGGAGGGCGGCTGGTTCTTCGCCCACATCCCCGGCTGGGGCGACTCGGGCGCCGCGCACGAGGGCACCAGCACCGGCCTCACCGGCGCCGACGACCGGCTGGCGCTCTATCAGGGCGACCGGCTGGTGAGCGCGGCCGACCGCTACACCCCGCTGCTGGTCGCCGGACCCCTGGCCCCCGAGCGGCTCCCGTACCGGCTGGTGGCGGAGAACGTCCGGGACACATGGGCCGGACCGTACTCCACGCGTACCCGGACCGAGTGGCGGTTCGCGTCGGGTGACGTCAAGCCGGGCACGGTCGACTCCCCCGCCCTGATCCAGCTCGACTACGCCGTGGACACCGACCGGGACGGACGCGCCCCGCGCACCTTCGACCTGACGGTCGGGACGTCGTTCCTGACGACGGCCACGGGCGCCGGGTCCGTCCGGGACGTGACGCTCGAGGTGTCGTACGACGACGGCAGGACCTGGCATCGCACCTCGCTGCGCCGCGGCACCGCCCGGATCACCGCCCCGCGCGCGGCTTCCTTCGTGGCGCTGCACGTAACCGCCCGCGACACCGAGGGCAACCGGGTCGACCAGCGCATCACCCGGGCCTTCGGCCTGCGCTGACCCCGCGGCGGCGCGGGTGCCCCGTCCTCCGGGCACCCGCGCCGTTCCTCAGGCCACGACGACAGCGACGGCGGCGGCTGCCAGCCGGGTGATCACGGCGCTCACCGCTGCAGGGTCAGCAGGCCGGGCCGCCAGGGCAGCTGGTCGTACGGGACGTCGGCGCTCGGGTTCTTGCCCTGGTAGAGCAGCTGGAGGTTGCAGGGGTCGACGGTCTTGGTCTGGTCCGGGTTGCTGCGCACCAGGTCGCCGTGGCTGATGTCGTTGGTCCACGTGGCGCCGCTGTTGGCCTTGCCCGCGAACGGGTTGCTCTCGGTCGCGGCCTGCGGGGTCCACGACCCGCCGAGGCTGGTGGACGTGAACGAGCGGAAATAGCGGGCGCCGCCCGAGCCGATCGCCTCGACGATCATCAGGTACTGGTTCTGGCCCTGGACCTTGTAGACCTCGACGGCCTCGAACAGGTTGTTCGTCGAGTCGCTGAGCACCGTGGTGTACGACGAGCCGAAGCTGCCCGGGAAGTTGCCGACGGGCATGCTCTGGCGGTAGATCTTGCCGTTGTCACCGGCGAAGAAGAGGTACATGTTCTGCCCGTCGCCGATGACGGTCTGGTCGATCACGCCGTAGGGCGCGTCGGAGATGGAAGCCGTCGACAGGGTCTGCGCCGCGGACCAGCCGTTGGCGTTGGTCGGATCGGTGGACGTCTTGTAACTGAACGAGGTCGGCCCCCACTGGTACGCCAGCACCCAGATGTTCTTCGGCGCGAAGAAGAACAGGGTGGGTGCCACCGTGCCCTGGCTCATCGCGTTCTGCCCGGCCGAGGCCATGTCGGACCAGTTGGTGAACGGGGTGAAGTTCATCGATCCGTACCCGGATCCCGAGACGTTCGACGCGTACACCAGGTGCTTGCCGTTGTGGACCACGTTGGTGAAGTCCTTGAGCGACACCCAGCCGGACTTCGGGCCGGCCAGCGGGCCGCTCGACGACCAGCGATAGGTCGACGGGAGGGTGCACGTGCCGCCCGGCGTGGACGGGGACGGCGAGCCCGGTGTGCTCGGCGAGGCCGAACCGGTGCAGCTCACCCCGTTCACGGCAAAGCTTGCGGGTACGGGATTGCTGCCCGTCCACGATCCGGAGAGGCCGAAGGACACCTTGCCGCCGGTCGCCACCGAGCCGTTGTAGCTCGCGTTCCGGGCCGTCACCGCCGTCCCGCTCTGGGCCACGGTGGCGTTCCAGCCCTGCGTGACGGTCTGCCCGGCGCCGTAGGTCCACGACACCGACCAGCTGGTCAACGGGTCGCGGAGGTTGGTGACCGAGACGTCCGCGTTGAAGCCGCCCTGCCACTGCGACGACACGGCGTAGTCCACCGTGCAGCCCGCGGCGGCGGCGTTCGCGGGTGCCATCGCGACGGCTGCGGTCGCGGCGACCAGGGCGAGGCCGGCCGGCGCCAGGGCCGGCGCGACCCATCGGGATCGGATCATGGGGGTCTCCTGGGGGAAGGGCGGACGTCAGGCGGTGGTGCAGGAGGTGCCGTTCAGGGTGTACGCGTCCGGAGCGCCGGCCGCCCCGGTGTGGGTCGCCTGGAAGCCGATGCTCACGGAGGCACCGGGCGCCAGGTCGCCGTTGTAGCCGGCGTTGCGGGCGGTCACCTGGCCGGCGGCCGGCGAGTAGGTGGCGTTCCAGCCGGAGACGATGCTCTGGCCGGCGGGCAGCGCGAAGCCGAGCGCCCAGCCGCTGATCGCGGCCGAGCCGGTGTTCGTGACGGTCAGGCTGGTGGTGGGCCCGGTGTTCCAGGCGTTCATGGTGGCGGTGACCCGGCAGGCCGCGCCCGGGGCGGGCGGCGTGGAGGGCGAGCCGGAGGGCGGCGTGGACGGGTCGCCGGCCGGTGACGTGGCCGGGCCGAACTGGGTCAGGAAGCGCCACACCTCGCCGGTGGTCCACGTCGAGGCCGTGTTCGGGGACCCGCCGTCGACCGGCTCGGGCGTGTGGTCACCGTCGAACGCCGCCCACTGCACCGGATATCCGGCCCGGCACCCCGCGTACGCCGTGGTGATGTGCCGCCCGCTGCCGCGCGCCGGTTCGGGCGGGTTCTGCGCGGTGCATCCGTTCGCCCGCACGAAGGTGTCCCGGATGGAGCGGCCCAGCGAGATGTTCAGCACGCTGTCGTAGGTGCCGTGGATGCCGAAGTAGGCAACCGGCTGGCTGCCCCCGGCGCAGCCGCTGAGGTTCGCGCCGGAGTAGACGGCCACAGCCCGGAAGACGGTGGGCCGGGCACAGGCCAGCGCGTAGCTCATGGAGCCGCCGTAGCTCCAGCCGAGGGCGAAGCGCTGGGTGGTGTCGACGCACAGGGCGCCTTCGACCGTACGCAGGATGTCGTCGACCAGCGTGACATCGCGCCCGCCGGTGTTGGCCCAGCCGGCGTCGAGGCCCTGCGGGGCGATGAAGATGGCGCCGTTGCCCGACATGCGCTGCTGGCCGTAGAACGCCCAGCCGGCGCCGGCCGCTCCCCCGCCGTCGGCCACGGCGGCCGCGGAGCCGTTGAGCCAGTGCAGTCCGACGAAGAGCCGGTACCGCAGGGTGGGCTGGTAGTTGTCCGGGATGCGCAGGATGTAGCTGCGGGTCTGCCCGCCGCTCTGGATCGTGTAGGTGCCGTTGCGCAGCGTCGGTGCCTGGCCGCAGCCGCTCGTCCCCGCCGCGGTGGCGCTTCCGGCGAAGGCCGTTCCCGCGGCGGCCGTTCCCGCGAAGGCCGTTCCCGCGGCGGCGAGGACCAGTCCGATGACGAGCAGCAGGTGGATCGGACGCCAGGGGCGCGGCATGGTGATCTCCCTCGGATCGGCGGTTCCCCGCTATTTCCGGGAGATTACGGGAGCGCTCCCACGCATTCAAGCTCGTCATTGTATTCGGTTGATGTAACACTTTTCGGCGCGCCTTTTTCGGCGCTATTCGGGCCGTCCGGCCTCAGGGCGCCTCCGGCCCCGCCCGGCCGGGCAGGGCCGGCTTCTTCTCCGGCCGGGCGACCGAGGGCGGCAGGCCCAGGACGACCGGCATCGGCGACGGGCTGGTGCAGACGTGCGCCCGCACCATCTGCGTGACGGTCGAGGCGTGCCACGGCATCCGGCCGCACAGCGCCAGGTACAGCAGGAGGCCGAGGGCGTACACATCGGCGGCGGCCCGCACCGGTCCGCCCGCGATGCGCTCCGGCGCGAGGTAGGCGGAGGTGCCGAGCAGCCGGCCGTCATCGTCGTCGTCCGCGCCGACGGCGGCGGAGATGCCGAAGGCGCCGGGGGCGGGAAACCGGCGGGATCGATCAACCTTTGACGGCGCCGGTGAGCCCGCCCACGATGCGGCGCTCGAAGAGGCTGAAGAAGACGAGGGCCGGGATCATCGACAACGAGGTGAAGGCGAGCACCTTCGCCGTGTCGACCGAGTACGCCGACGAGAAGGCCTGCACGCCCAGGGGCAGCGTGAAAGTGTCCTCGTCGTTGAGCAGGAACAGCGGCAGCAGATAGCTGTTCCAGCTGTTGACGAACGCCAGGATGCCGACGGTGATCAGCCCCGGCACCGACAGCGGCAGCACCATCCGCCAGAAGAAGCCGAGCCGGCTGCACCGGTCGATCGCCGCGGCCTCCTCGATGTCCTTGGGGATGGCGCGCAGGAAGGGCACCAGGATGATGACCGTCGTGGGCAGCGCGAAGGCGATCTGCGGCAGGATGACCCCCGGCAGCGTGTTCACCAGCCCGAGATTCTTGATCAGGATGAAGAGCGGCGTGATGGCGACCGTGACCGGGAACATCAGGCCCGCGGCGAAGAGCGCGTACAGGACACCGCGCCCGCGGAAGCGGTAGCGGGCCAGGACATAGCTCGCCATGACGCCCAGCACGACGACCCCGGCGGTGGTGGCGCCGGCCACGAGCGCCGAGTTGCCCACCTGCCGCCAGAAGGTGTCGCTGGTCAGCACGCTGGTGTAGTTGCCGAACTGCCACGGGTCGGGCAGTCCGGCCGGGTCGACGGTGATCTGCGAGTTGGTCCGGAAGCCGCCGACGATGATGTAGGCGACGGGCCCCAGCATGACCCCGATCAGCAGCAGCACCACGACATAGATCAGCGGGTTGCCGCGGTCCCGGGCGGTACCGGCCATGTCCTACTGCCCTCCGGTGAGTGCGCCCTCGGTGTCCCGGCGCAGGACGAAGCGCTGATAGACGAGCGCGATGAGCATGGAGACGAGGAAGAGGACGACCGCCACCGCGTTGCCGTAGCCGAAGTTGCCCGCGTTGCGGCCCTCGGTGACCATGTAGGTCGCCATGGTGGAGGTGCCGGCGGTCGCCGCGACGTACTGGCCCCAGATGATGTAGACCAGGTCGAAGAGCTGCAGGGCCCCGATGATCGACAGGAAGCCCCAGATCCGGATGGTGGGCCCGAGCAGCGGGAGCGTGATCGAGCGCTGGGTCTGCCACCAGCTCGCCCCGTCCATCGCGGCCGCCTCGGTCAGCTCCTCCGGGATGTTCTGCAGCCCGGCCAGGAAGAGGATCACCGCGAAGCCGATGTACTTCCAGGTCAGGATGGCCATCAGGGTCCCGAGCGCGAGTGCCGGGTTCGCCAGCCAGTCCTGGGCCAGCCCGCCCAGACCGGCCGACCGCAGGATGCCGTTGACCGCGCCGTCGCTCTGCAGCAGGAGGCTCCAGCCCGTCCCCGCGATGACCTCCGCGATCACGTACGGGACGAAGATCAGCACCCGGATCAGCGACTGTCCCCGCAGCTTGCGGTTGAGCAGCAGGGCCAGGGCGAGCCCGATCGGGCCCTGCAGGACCAGCGACAGCACGACGACCAGGCCGTTGTGCCCCAGCGCCGCCCGGAACGAGCCGTCCCGCAGGATCGTCCGGTAGTTGTCGAGCCCGACGAAGTCGGTCGGTACGCCGAAGCCCTTCCACCGGTAGAAGCCGTAGTAGGCGGCCATGAGCACCGGCAGGATGACGAAGGCGAGGAAGATCAGGATCGCCGGGCCGGCCAGCACGACGATCTCGAGCCGCTGGGCCCACCCGATGCCGCGCCGGCGGGGACGGACGGGAGGCGACGGGCGTACCCCGCCGCCCCGCACCCGGCTCTCGGGGGCGTCCGCGGTGATCGCCACCCGGTCAGCCCTTCTTGGCGGCGTCGTTCACGGCCTTGATGATCCCCGCGACGTCGCCCTTGCCGGCGAGCAGATTGACGACGCCGACGTTCAGCGCGTTGCCCACGTTCTGGCCGTACACCGTGTCGAGCCACTGGGACACGTACGGTGCCTTGTTGTAGGCGTCCAGCACCGCCTTGAGGTAGTCCTCGGTGACGGCGCTCTGCGCGGCCTTGTTGACCGGCAGCGAGTTGTAGGCCTTGTAGTACGCCTTCTGCACGTCCTCGGTCAGCAGGTAGTTGAGGAAGTCCGCGCACTCGTCGGGCGCGCTCTCCGCGCAGGAGTAGCCGTCCGACCCGCCCATGACGGCGGCCGGGTCTCCCTGCCCGCCGGGCACCGCGGGGAACGGGAAGAAGCCCAGGTCGGGCAGGGGCTTGGTGTCCTTGGTCAGGGAGGCGATGACGCCCGGGTCCCAGGAGCCCATCAGCTCCATGCCGGCCTTGTGGTTAGCCAGCAGACCGGCGGAACTGCCCGCGCCCTGCTGCGCCGACGTGGTCAGGAAGCCGTTGTTGAAGGGCCGGCCGGCGGCGAAGGTCTGCAGGTCCGTGCCGGCCTTCGTCCAGCACGGATCGTCGAAGCTCTTGCTCTCCGCCGCGGCGTCGAGGGCGGCCTGGCTGCACGCGCGCAGGGCGAGGAAGTAGAACCAGTGCGCGGCGGGCCACGCGTCCTTGGCGCCGAGCGCGATGGGCGTGCCGGCGGCCTTGAGCTTCGCCGCCGCGCCGGTGAGCTCCTCCAGGGTCGCCGGTGTCGCCGTGACGCCGGCCTGCCGGAACAGGTCCTTGGAGTACCAGAAGCCGCCGGGCAGGATGGAGACGGGAACGGCGTACGCCTTGCCGTCGACCTCCCCCGTCTTCAGCGCGGCCGGCCCCACCGCCTGCTTGCTCTCCGCGGTGATGTCGCCGGTGATGTCCTTGAGCTGGCCGGCCTCGACCATCGCGGCCATCTTGCCGCCGCCGCGCTGCAGGAAGAGATCGGGGGCCGAGCCGGAGTTCAGAGCGGTCTGGAGCTTGCCGTCCAGGTCCTCGTTCTGCACGGTCTGCACCTTGATCGTGACGTCCGGGTGAGCCGCGTGGTAGTCGGCGGCCGCCTTGTCCCAGAACGCCTTGCCGGGCCCGGTCGTGGAGTTCTGCCACAGCTGCATCGTGACGCTGCCGCCGGAGCCGCCGTCGTCACTTCCGCAGGCGGTGACCCCGAGCGCGCCCACCACCACCGCGACGGCCAGGGCCGAGGCCTTCCTGAGTGCCATGGAGCGCCCACCTTCCGCCCGAAACTTTCAGAGTGATTCCGGAATGTGATGCTCAAATTAAGAAGTCAGACCAGTCAATGTCAACATATTGATCTTCGTCATCCGACCAAGAGCGGGCTCAGGGGCCCCGAAAGTTACCGGAAGTTGTTGACAACAAGTTCCGGCCGCGGCCATATTCAATCGACAAGCATCAACGTGTTGCCCGTCTCCCCCGTCCTTGAGGAGCAAGCACATGTCCCATGTCCCCCCGCGCGGCCGCCTCCGCGCGCTCGTCGCCGGTCTCGCCACCGCCGTGCTCGCGGCGGCCTCGATCGCCTGGGCCGGCACCGCGCAGGCCGAGGCCGACCGGACGCTCACCTCGAACCTGACCGGCTACCACAACGGCTACTTCTTCTCGTACTGGAAGGACTCCGGCAACGTCACGATGCGGCTCGGCGCCGGGGGCAGCTACAGCGTCCAGATGAGCGGCATCAACAACTTCGTCGGCGGCAAGGGCTGGAAGCCCGGCTCGGCCCACACCGTCAACTACTCGGGCAGCTTCAACCCGAACGGCAACGGCTACCTCGCCCTCTACGGCTGGACGACCAACCCGCTCATCGAGTACTACGTCGTCGAGGACTTCGGGAGCTACAACCCGAGCTCCGGCACGACGTCACTGGGGTCCGTCACCACCGACGGCAGCACCTACGACCTCTACCGCACCCAGCGGGTCAACCAGCCGTCGATCATCGGCACCGCGACGTTCTACCAGTACTGGAGCGTGCGCCGGAACCACCGCACCAGCGGCACCATCACGACGGCCAACCACTTCAGCGCGTGGGCCCGCTCCGGCCTGACGCTGGGCACGCACGATTACCAGATCATGGCCACCGAGGGCTACCAGAGCAACGCCAGCTCCAGCATCACCGTCAGCGAGGGCTCCGGCGGCGGCACCACCCCCACCGACCCCACGACGCCCAGCCCCGGTGGCTGCACCGCGACCCTGTCGGCGGGCGAGAACTGGAGCGACCGCTACAACCTCAACGTCGCCGTCAGCGGCTCGAACACCTGGACCGTGACGATGAACGTCCCGTCCCCCCAGAAGATCAGCGCCACCTGGAACACGACCGCCAGCTGGGACTCCAGCGGACAGATCATGACTGCCCGGCCGAACGGCAACGGCAACAACTTCGGTGTCACCATCATGAAGAACGGCAGCACCACCTGGCCGTCGGTGTCCTGCAGCGCGAGCTGACCCGGCCGGCCCGGGTCCGCCGCACGAGCGGGCCCGGGCCTCCGGTCGTCCCGGCGTAGAGTGGCGTTATGGCAGGGAACGGGACCACCGCGCGGCGCGACGCCACGCTCGGACATACCTGCCTGACCTACGACGATCCGGCGGATTTCGACACGGCCGCGCGGGCCTTCCTGGCCGCCGGGCACGCGGCCGGGCAGCAGACCTGGTACGTCGGGAACGGCAAGCCGCAGGGGTGGGAGTTCACGCCCGAGGTCCTCGCCGTCGCCGCGCACTACCCGGCCGGGTCGGTGATCGATCCGGAGGCCGGGCTGGCGGCCTACGCCGAGGCGACCGACCGGGCCCGGGCCGAGGGCTACACGGGCCTGTGCGTGGCGGCCGACGCCACGGCGCTGGTTCGCACCCCGGCCCAGCTGGAGGCGTTCGCCCGCTACGAGTTCCTGGTCGACCGCTACATGCGAGACCACCCGTTCACCGCGATGTGCGCCTTCGACCGGGGTGAGCTGGGCGCCGACGTGACCACCGAGCTGGCCTGCGCGCATCCGGACTCGCAGGCGCCCTTCCGGCTCTACGCCGACCGGCCCGACCGCTCCGGCGCCGCGCTGGCCGGCGAGCTCGACGCCGACACGCTGACCTGGTTCGAGCACACGCTGCAGCGGTGCGACCTGGCGCCGGCCGGCGGCGAGCTGCGGCTCGACGGATCGGCGCTGACGTTCATCGACCACCAGTCGCTGCTGAGCCTCGACCGCTACGCCCGCGGCCTCGGCGCCACGGCCGTGCTGCGCACCCCCTTCGCTTCCGCCCGCCGGATGGCGGAGCTGCTCGAGCTGACCGCGGTACGCGTCAAGGACATGTCATGAGATCAGGGGCCGCCACCGGTCACCAGGGCTGCTTCCACGAGGCCCTGCCGTACTCGTCGGGCGACGAGCTGCTGTCGGTCGTCATCCCCTTCCTGCTCGACGGGGTCGCGGCGGGCGAGCCGGCCGTCGTGGCGCTCGGCGCGGAGGGTGCCGCCCTGGTCCGGGCCGCGCTGCCGGTGGACTCCGGCGTGCTGTTCCTGCCCGTCGACGCCATCTACACCCGCCCGGCCGGGGCGATCCGCGCCTACCGCGAGCTGCTGGGCCATCGGGTCGCCCGGGGCGCGGCGCAGGTCCGCGTCGCCGGCGAGCTGCCGCGGCCGGCGCTGGGCCGCACCTGGGACTGGTGGGCCCGCTACGAGGCGGCGATCAACCACGCCTTCGACGACTTCCCGCTGTGGACCCTCTGCGCCTATGACACCCGGCACACGTCCGCCGCGGTGCTCGCCGACGTGGCCCGCACGCACCCGCGGTTCATCCTCCCCGGCGACCGGCACGAGATCAGCGCGGCGTACACCGAGCCGCGTACCTTCCTGATGGAGAACCGCCCCCTGTGGCCGGACCCGGTGCAGCAGCGGGCGCCCCTTGCCGAGCTCACGGACCCGACGCCGGCGCAGGCCCGGCAGGCGGTGCGGGCCGCCGCCGCCGGCCTGACCGCCGAGGCGTGCGACGACCTGGTGGTCGCGGTGAGTGAGACGGTCACCAACGCCCTCCGGTACGGGCACCCGCCCGCCCGCCTGAGCGTCTGGTCCGGCGACGACCGCGTCCTCGTCGCCGTGACCGACGCCGGCGAGGGCCCCAAGGACCCGTTCGCCGGCCTCCTCCCCCACCAGGACAGTGCCCCCGGCGGCCGCGGCCTGTGGATCACCTATCAGGCCTGCGACCACGTCGCCACGGTCCGCGACGAGACCGGCTGGACAATCCGCATGATCGCCGGCGAGGTGAACTGAGCGGAGCCCCGCCCGACCGGTCACCCGGTGGTGCAGGCGCCCGGAACGGTGGCGATGACGATGATGTCGTCGAGCCGGTCGCGCCGCTCCTCCAGCTCGCGGATCTCGCGGTCGTGTCGCCGACCGGCGCAGGTGGCCCGGGCGGCCGCGGTGGCCACGGACGTCACCGTGCTGATCAACAACGCGGGCAGCACGGCCATGGCCGATCTGGTCACCGGGGACAAGGCGGCGATCGCGCAGGATCTCGACGTCTACTTCTGGGGGCCGCTGGAGATGATCCGAGTCTTCGCCCCGATCCTGAAGGCGCACGGCGGCGGCGCGATCCTCAATGTCAACTCGGCGATGTCCCGGGTCGCGGCGGACCGGGCGAACGCCTACCACGTGGCCAAGGCGGCGGAGTGGGCGCTGACGAGCGGCGTCCGGCTGGAGCTGGCCGGGCAGGGCACGCTCGTGGCGGGCGCCTACCTCGGCATGACCGACACCGGCCACCAGGAGTGGCGGGACGGGCCATTGGGCGACGCGGCGACCGCCGTCCGGACGATGCTCGACGGTCTCGAGGCGGGCCGCCTGGAGATCATCGTCGACGATCTGGCGCGAGGTGCGAAGGCGGCCCTCGCGGGTGATCCTCGCGACCTCTACCCGGCCGCCGTCTGAGCCGGCTGGAGCCTCAAGCAAGTTCTCTGGACTTCCAGCCATGGGAAGTCCAGATCGGCCGCCGTACCGTCGCTGGTGTCAGCACCGAGCACGACACCGAAGAGGTACGTCATGAGCGTCACCACCCCGTTCCCGGCGACCGCCACCGCGGCCGGCGTCCTGCATGGCGTCGATCTGAGCGGGCAGCGTCACCTGGTCACCGGCGGCTCCTCCGGTCTCGGCGCGGCGACCGTCCGGGCCCTGGCCGGCGCCGGGGCCGAGGTCGTCGTCGCCACCCGTGACCCGGGCGCCGCCGCACCGCTGACGGCCGAGTTCCCCCGGGTCCGGGCCGAGGCGCTCGACCTCGGCGACCTGGACTCCGTGCGCGCCTTCACCAAGCGCTGGTCCGGGCGGCTGGACGCGCTCGTGGGCAACGCCGGCATCATGGCCGTCCCGGAGCGGCGGCTGAGCCCGCAGGGCTGGGAGCTGCAGCTCGCCGTCAACTACCTGGGCCACTTCGCGCTCGTCACCGGCCTGCACGAGGCGCTGCGCCCCGGCGGCCGCGTGGTTCTGGTCAGCTCCGGGGCGTACAAGCAGGCGGCGTTCGACTTCGAGGACCCGCAGTTCGAACGGCAGCCGTACGACCCCTTCGTCGCGTACGCCCGGGCCAAGCGGGCCGAGATCATGCTGGCCGGGGCGCTGGCGCGGCGCTGGGCCGCCGACGGCATCACCGCGAACGCCCTGAGCCCCGGCTTCGTCCACACCAACCTGCAGCGGCACCTCGACGATGACACCATGCGCTCGTTCGGCGCGATGGACGCGGAGGGCAACCTGGTCACGCCGGACTACTACAAGACCCCGGAGCAGGGCGCCGCGACCTCCGTGCTGCTCGCCGCCTCGCCGCTGGTCGCCGGCGTGACCGGCCGCTACTTCGAGGACAACCAGGAGACGGCGAGCGACGCCCTCGATCCGGCCGCCGCCGATCGCCTGTGGGAGCACACCGTGCGGGCGCTCGGATCGCCCGCCTGACCCCGTCCGCCCCGGGCCCCGACCGGCCGGGCCCCTCCTGGCGCCACGACCGGTCCGGCCGGGTCAGGCCGTGCAGTTCGCGTCGACGTACTGGCGGAAACCGATGGGGTCGCCGGCCCGCGCCTTGGCCAGATGGCCGGCGAAGAGGCGGCGCCCGGCCGCGTCCAGATGCTTGCTGAGGAATGCCGTCCGGGGTGCTTCACCCAGCCGGTCGAGCGCCGCTTGCGCCGCCGGCCGATCGTTCTCCCGGCGCGCCAGCCATTCCTTCCCCCACGCGCAGATCCAGAAGTTCTCCGCGATGCTGGTCGCGTATCCCGGCTCATACATCAACTCGGCCTCGGCCTTGGGTAACGCACCGGGAAAGGTCGCTCCGGCCGGAAGTGTGAGCGTTTCCGCGGTACGCCGGTACTCCTGCTCGGCCGCGGAACGATCGAGAATCACCGGCTGATCTTTCGCGTCACCCGAATCGCATCCGGCGACCAGGAAGACGCCCATGAATGCAATGAAGATCGGGACGGAAAGCCGCCGGGAACAGACGGAAGGTGTCATCGAAACAAATTCCCTGAGAGGTCGGCGGGGCGTCGCCCGCCGGCGGTCCAGTACAGTCGGAGCCGGAAGACCGGAGCGGCCTTGCCGGACGCTCCGGTCTTCCCCTGCGATGGTCTTTCCGCGCGATGGTCTTTCCCTGCGCTGATCTTTCCGGGCGGCCGTCTTTCCCTGCGCCGATCTTTCCTGGTGACGGTCGGCGCCCGGCCCGCTCACCGGTGACCGTGCCGATCCTCGAGGGCTGCTCTTGCCGGAAGCGCCCGCGAACCGGCCCCGTCGGCCGGGGCGGCAGGTCAGTAGTTCAGCGTCCCGCCCCAGAAACGGTCACAGGCGGTGCAGGCACCCATGCGGCCGTTGAAGGCGAACTGCGTCCCGGAGGCGATGGTCGTGCTCCCGCTCGGCAGGACGAAGTTCTGGCTGCCCGGCGCGTTCCACTGGCTCGTGTTGGTGAACTGGGTCCCGGAGGTGTTCCGCAGGCCCAGCCGGGTGTAGGTGCCCGTGTTGTCGGTCAGGTTGAGATTGATCGGACCGGTGAAGGTGTGGGTCCGGAAGGTGGAGTACTGCACCAGGCTCCCGCCGGTGTTGAGCTCGCCGCTGACCTGGACGGAATTGGCCGACGCCATCCCCGGAGTGCCGAGGATCAGCGCCAGGGCCGCGGCCCCGCCGAGCAGAACATGCCGTGATCTCATTCGCTCTCTCCGCTTCTTGATTGACAATTGACCCGAGCGAACCTGAAAATATCGAATCCGTCCGCATAACTTCAAGCATTCACGTAATTCGATTCGCTTGACTTGCCGCCGCGGACCATGTTAACCGGATTTGCGAAGCTTCCCGAATTGCCGTTCGGCGCGAACTCGAGCGCCCCATTTGATCGTGCCGCCGCCGTGCGGAATGATCGGGCGCGGCGGGCCGGACGAAACTCACAGCCGCCGCCTCCCCGGTCGAGAGGAATCCGCATGCGCGACGCCACCCTGCGCGACGTGGCCGCCCGGGCCGGGGTGTCGATCCGCACCGTGTCCAATGTGGTCAACGGCTACGCCCGGGTCTCCGAGACGCTGCGGGCCCGGGTCGAGCAGGCGCTGGCCGAGCTCGACTACCGGCCCAACCTGATCGCCCGCAACCTCAAGCAGGGGCGCAGCGGGATGATTGGCCTGGTCGTGCCCGAGCTCGACGTGCCCTACTTCGCCGAGCTGGCCCGGGCGGTGATCGCCGCCGGCCGGGAGCGGGGCTACACGGTGCTGCTGGACCAGACCGACGCCGACCCCGCGCGCGAGCGGGAGCTGCTGACCGGCAACTCCCGGCTCACCCTCTTCGACGGGCTGATCCTGAGCCCGCTGACGCTGACCGCCGAGGAGTTGCGCTCGCGCGGCAACCGGGTGCCACTGGTGCTGCTCGGCGAGCACGTGTTCGACGGCAGCTTCTCGCACGTGGCCATCGACAACGTCGCCGCCGCGCGGGAGGCGACCGAGCACCTGATCGGGCTGGGCCGCACCCGCGTCGCCGCCATCGGCGACCAGCCCTACCGCACCGGCGACACCGCCCAGCTGCGCACGGCCGGATATCGTCAGGCGCTGGAGCGGGCCGGGCTGCCCTACGACCCCGAGCTCGTCCGGCCCACCGCGCGCTTCCACCGCCGCCTCGGCGCTGTCGCCGCCCGGGAGCTGCTGGCGCTGCCGCGGCCGCCGGACGCGATCTTCTGCTACAACGACCTGCTCGCCGTCGGCGCCCTCCGTGCCCTGCTCAGCGCGGGCGTGCGGGTGCCCGGCGACATCGCCGTGATCGGCGTCGACGGCATCGAGGAGGGCGCGTTCACCACGCCCAGCCTGAGCACCGTGGTGCCCGACAAGCAGCAGATCGCCGCGCTCGCCGTGCGGCATCTGGTGACCCTGATCGAGCAGGGCGCTCCCCCGGCGCCGGCCGAGGTGCGGGCCGCGCACGCGCTGCTGCCCCGGGAGAGCACCCTCGGCTCTGCAACGATGCAAAATTAATGTTCATCGTCTTGCAACGTCGGCACAACACGCGCATGGTGAGGGAGGACATCCACGGGGACCGATCGCTTGGGAGGGCTCATGAGAATGCGCGTGATCGCGGCGGCCGTGGTGGTCGCGGCGGCCTGCCTGGTCGCCCCGCGGGCCGACGCGGCCGCCGCCGGCTCGATCGTCTGGAACACCGCGGGGCGTCACTTCGTCACGACCGGCGTCTACGCGCGGGTCGAGCGGGTGCGCAACGGTGACCTGCTGCTGGCCTACAGCGACGGGCCCGCCGTCAACGTGCGGCGCAGCACCGACAACGGCGCCACGTGGGGCGGGGCCACGCGCGTCGCGCAGCAGAGCGGCTACAACTACACCAACGCCGAGCTGGTCCAGCTGGCCAACGGCTGGCTGCTCTATCTGTGGAACGGGCGCCCGGCGGCCGACGGCGGCGCGCAGCGCTACACCATCATGTCGAAGATCAGCCGCGACGGCGGCGCGACCTGGTCGGACGAGCGGACCGCCTACACCGGCGACAACGTCTTCGGCAACGGCGTGTGGGAACCGGCCGCGATCCAGCTGCCCTCCGGGGAGATCCAGCTGTTCTTCGCCAACGAGAGCCCCTACCGCTCGTCGGACGAGCAGGAGATCACCCTCATGCGCTCGTACGACAACGGGCTGAGCTGGGGCGGCGCCAAGGCCGTGTCGTTCCGGCCGGGGCACCGCGACGGCATGCCCGTACCGGTGCGGCTCGCGAACAACGCGGGGCTGGCGGTCGCCATCGAGGACAACGGCCTCAACGGCGACTTCAAGCCGGCCGTCGTGTGGTCCTCCACGGCGGACAACTGGCAGGGCCCGTCCACCCGCTGGTCCGCCCTGCGCTCCGACCAGCAACTGCCGGCCGCCGTCTACGCCGGGGCGCCCTACCTGGCGCAGATGCCCACCGGCGAGACGGTGCTGTCGGTGCAGTCCACCCAGGGCCGCCCCCAGAACACCTTGAGCGTGGCGAACATGCAGGTCTACGTGGGCGACGGCAACGCCAAGAACTTCGCCAACCCGACGGCGCCCTTCCCCGACCTGCCGGCCGGCGCCAACGCCTTGTGGAACTCCGTGACGCCGCTGGACAACGACAACCTGCTGGCGGTCAGCTCGGTCACCGGCCTCGGCCGCGACGGCATCTGGATCGTGCCCGGTCACCTCGCCCGCTGACCGGCCGGCGCCGGCTCGGAGGCGCCCCGAGTCACCCGCGGGGGCGCCCGAACGATGGCGAGGGCGCCCCCGAGTCACTGCGACGGCGCCCCGCGACGAACGAGCGTGCAACCTCTTCCCCCGGATCGGTGTGTTACCCGGTGTCCGACCGAGGAAGAGGAGATCCACCGATGGCACCGACCACCCGCGTACGGGCGTCTCTGGTCGTCGGTGTCCTGGCCGCACTCGCCGCCGGGGCCGCGACGGTCACGCTGGTCCGCGACAGTCAGCGCGACGCAGCTGCCGCCGGCGGGTGCCCGCCCGGATCCGTTCCGGTGGACCTGACGCTGCCCGGCGACGCGGGTCAGGTGACGCTGCGGATCCTCAACGGCACGCGAACCGCCGGTGTGGCCGATGCCGTCAGCGCGGATTTCCGGGATCGTGGCTTCCGGGCCGAGGCCGCCGGGCAGAGTGGGAGCCGGGTGGCGGGGGCCGGGATCGTGCGGTACGGGCCGCGCGGTGTCGGCGCCGCTCAGCTCGTCCGGGCGTACTTCCTGGGCGCGGCCGAGCCGGTGTTCGACCGCGCCCGCACGACCGGGGCCATCGACGTCGTCGTCGGCGAGCAGTTCCGGCAACTGCCGACGAAGACGGAGGTGAACCAGTCGCTGGCGCAGCTGAGCACGCCCACGCCGCCCCCGGGTACGTGCGCGGACGGCCGAGGATTGGATGATCAGTGACCGGGAAACACGGGGCATGACAGTCAGCCGCAACGCGCACCGGCTGGTGCGGATCGACCGGTCGTCGCCGCGCTCGGTGGGGCATCCCGTGCGTACCGTGGTGGTCGGGGGTGGCATCGCGGGCGTGACCGCGGCGCTGCTGCTCGCCGAGCGGGGTGTCGAGGTGACGCTCGTGGAGCGCGACGAGCGGCTGGGCGGGCGGCTCGCGGCGTGGCCCAAGCGGCTGGCGGACGGCTCCACGCAGATGGTCGGGCACGGGTTCCACGCCTTCTTCCGGCAGTACTACAACTGGCGGAACATCCTGCGCCGCATCGATCCCGGGCTGGCGTTCCTGCGCCCGGCGAAGCACTATCCGGTCGTGTCGCGGGCGTGGCCGGACGAGGACTTCGGGGGCCTGCCGGGCCGGCCGCCGTGGAGCCTGCTGGCGCTGATGGCCCGCTCGCCGAGC
Source organism: Symbioplanes lichenis (assembly GCF_030709675.1). GTDB lineage: Bacteria > Actinomycetota > Actinomycetes > Mycobacteriales > Micromonosporaceae > Actinoplanes > Actinoplanes lichenis. Next base: position 268,082 of record NZ_JAUZQD010000013.1, on the reverse strand, counting down.
CTGCGCATGCGGGAGATGCGCGGCGTCGACGGGCCGACGTCGCTGGCCCTGCTGCGCTATTCGCAGGCGCGGACCTATCAGGAGTACGACGCGATGCCGGCGGCGGAGTTCCTCGACCGGCTGGCCATGCCCGAGCGGGCCCGGGCGCTGCTCTTCGACGTGTTCGCCCACTCGTTCTTCAATCACGCGGCCGAGATGTCGGCGGCCGAGATGATCATGCAGTTCCACTTCTACTTCCTGCGTAACGCCGAGGGGCTGGACTTCGACGCGCCGGACGACGACTACGAGACGGCGATCTGGGCGCCGCTGTCCGACCGGCTGCGCAAACTCGGCGTGGACATCCGTACGGGCGCCGCGGTGGACCGGATCGAACCGGGCTGGACCGTGCCCCTCACCGGGGGCGCCCAGCTCCGCGCCGACCACGTCGTGCTGGCCACCGATCCGGCGGCGGCGCGCGGCATCGTCGCGGCCTCCCCGGTGCCGCCCCGCCTGGCCGCCGACATGGCCACGATCAGGACCACGGCCCCGTACGCGGTCAGTCGCATCTGGACCGACCGCGACGTCGCCCCCGACCGGGCCGTGTTCAGCAGTGTCGCCCGCGAGCCACTGCTCGACTCGGTGAGCTTGTTCCACCGCCTCGAGCGCGGGCCCGCCCAGTGGTCACGGCGGACCGGCGGGGCTGTGCTGGAGCTGCACGCGTACGCCGCGGATGCCGGCATCGACGCGGCCACCGCCACCCGAGACATGTGGTCGCAGCTCACCGCGCTCTGGCCGGAGACCGGGGGCCTGCGCACCATCGAGACCGACCACCGTATCGGGTACGACGCCCCGGCCTTCGACGTCGGCAGCAACGCCACCCGGCCCGGGGTGGTCACCGGCGCGGAAGGGCTCTATCTGGCCGGCGACTGGGTCCGCATGCCGTTCCCCTGTGCCCTGATGGAGCGCTCCGCCGCCTCGGCCGCCCTGGCCGTCAACGCGATCCTGGACCGCCACGGCGTACGCCCGGTGCAGGTCTACTCGGTCCCGCCGCGCGGCCTGCTCGCCGGTCGCCGGCCGCGCTGAGGAAAGGCGGCGCGGTGACCGATCGGGCCGCCGCGCCGCCTTCCCATGGGGATCAGCTCGAGCCGAAGCGCTCGGATCAGCTCAAGCTGAACCGCTGGTTGGCCTGCCCGTTGCAGTCGTAGATCTGCACCTGCTGGCCGTTGCCGGTGCCCCACACGTCGAGGCAGCGTCCGGACTGGACACCGGTGATCGTGCCGCTGGAGTTGACGGTCCATTGCTGGTTGGCCTGCCCGTTGCAGCTGTAGATCTGCACGGCCGAGCCGTTGCCGGACCCCGCGGCGTCCAGGCACATCGACCCGTACACGGTCAGTGTCCGGCTCGACGTGAGGGTCCAGGCCTGGTTGGTCTGCCCGTTGCAGTCGTAGAGCTGCACCCGCGTGCCGCTGGTCTGCGACGCGTTCGGGACGTCGACGCATCGGCCCGACTGGGCGCCGACGATCCGCTGGCCGGTCCCGCTCGGCGGCGGGGTCGTCCCGCTCGGCGGCGGTGAGGTCGGATCGGTGCCGCCACCCGCGGAGTTCAGGACGTTGAGCACCGAGTTGTAGGCGGCCTTCTTGTTGCCGCCGCCGTCGAAGAGCAGCGGGCTCTCGCTGGAGCGCCACGAGTCGCTGTCCCGCACGCCCCACACGGTGATGCCGACGCAGCGGGGCACGTTGACGCAGGCCTGGGTGAGCCCGGCGTACTGCGAGGTGGACGAGTTGGTGACGTCGACCTCGGTCAGGGCCACGTCCACGCCCAGGGCGGCGAAGCTCGACAGGGTCGTCTGGAAGTTGCCGGGCAGCGAGCTGCCGCCGGTGAAGTGGGTCTGCAGGCCCACGCAGTCGATCGGGACGCCGCGCGACTTGAAGTCGCGGATCATGGTGTAGACGCCCTGCGTCTTGGCGTACGTCCAGTTCTCGATGTTGTAGTCGTTGTAGCAGAGCTTGACCGACGGGTCGGCGGCCCGCGCCGTCCGGAAGGCCACCTCGATCCAGTCGTTGCCGGTGTTCTGCAAGTTGGACGAGCGGCGGCTGCCGTTCTCCGCGAACGCCTCGTTGACCACGTCCCAGGCGTAGAGCTTGCCCTTGTAGTGCGCCATCACGCCGTTGATGTGGTCGATCATCGCCTGGCGCAGGCCGCTGCCGCTCAGCCCCGACCACCAGCTCGGCTGCTGGGCGTGCCAGGCGAGCGTGTGGCCGCGGACCCGCATGCCGCGCTGGGTGGCCCAGTTGTAGATCTGGTCGCCGGCGCTGAAGTTGAACACGCCGCGCTGGGGCTCGGTCGCGTCCGGCTTCATCTCGTTCTCGGCGGTGATCATGTTGAACTCGCGCCCAGCGATCGTGCTGTAGGTGCTGTCACCGAGGCGGCTCGCCGCGATCGCCGTCCCGAAGTAGCGGCCCGACTGCGCGGCCGCCGCGCCCAGGGTGCTCGCCGCGGCGTTCGCGTCGGGCATCACCAGGCCGACGCCCACGGCGGTGAGGGCGGCCACGGCGCCGCCGAGCAGGGGGCGCAACCATCGTGATCGGCGGCGCGGGGAGGAGCTGGGAGCCACGACGATCTCCTTCCGGGTAAGCAAGCGATGAACGTCGATGCAACGTCATGCTAGGCACGGCAACATCGGCGAAACAATATGTTTCGGAGAACTTCCGGAATAAGATCCGACCCGTGAGGAGTGTTTGCGCAGGCCGAGACCAAGAGTGGCGCTTGGCCTTTCGCTATAGCGCCGAAAGTTCCGGGGATCAGTCGGCCAGCGCGGAGCGGATGAGGAAGGAGCTGTCCGAGCTGAAGCCGGCGCTCCCGTCGGTCTGGTCGACCCACAGCTGGTCGCCGCGATGCCGCAGGAACCAGCCCGGATAGTTCGACGACTCGAGGGTCACCGAGCCGAGCCCCACGGCGCCGCGCGAACAGAACGTGGCGTCGCCCCGGAACAGCGCGGTCCCGTCGTCGGGGCTGAGCCGCAGCCGCCACGAGGAGTGGCGGAGATAGCGCCCGTCCTCGGCCCGGAAGGAGTGGCAGACCGCGTCGTTCAGCCCCGGCACCACGCGGAAGGTGGCCCGGCGCCGGGTGGCCGCCGGGCTGTCCCGATCGGCGGGAAGCAGCACCCCGAGGTCGTCGAAGGTGGCCACGAAGCGGCCGGGGGCGTTCTGCGCCTCCAGCGAGACGGTGCCGTCCTTCAGCGACGGCGACTCGCCCGCCGGGGGCCGGGTGCTCGGGGACGAGGACGACCGCGAGGTGGCGGCCGGAGCCGGTGACCGGAACGACGCCGTGGCGGTGGGCACGGACGTGGTAGCGGGCGCGGGCGCGGCGATCGCGGGCGGGTCGGGCGGGCGGCTCTCGGGCCACTGGGTCGCGGCCACCGTGCCCCCGGCGGCCAGTGCACCCACGGTCAGCGTGACGACCACGGGATGGGCGGCGACCGCCGTGCCCAGGCCCGTCGCGACCACCGCACCGCTCCCGCCCGTGGCCGTGGCCGCCAGCCCGGCCGGCACCGGCAGGAGCGCCACGGCGGGCAGCAGCCGCTCGGCGCCGACCATCGCGGTGCCCGGCTCGGCACAGTACGCACACCCGCGCACGTGCCGCGAGATGCGCTTGCGCCACAGCGGTTGCGGCGTGCCGTCCCACCGGCTCACGACGGCGTCGAGCTCCGGGCACCGGGGGCGGCGCTCGAGCGCGGCGACGACCCGGCGGCTGACCTCCAGCTGGTCCCGGAGGCGCTGCATGCGTACGCCGGCATGGGCCGGGCTGGCCCCGACGGCGGCCGCGAGCTCGCCGCGCGACAGCTCCCCCGCCATCGACAGCCACCACAGGGGCAGCAGCGCGCGGTTGTCGGCGTCGAGCCAGTGCCCGGCCCGCTCGACCTGCCGGCGCTGGCGCGAGAAGTCGACGCCGATCGCGGTCGCCTCCTCCGATGGGCTGCGCTCGTCCCGCACGGACGCGGCCTCGTCCAGCGGCGCCCGGCGCGCGGCACCGACGTCCGCGCGGCGCAGATGGGTGCCGACCTGGCGCACCGCGATGGACGCCAGCCACGGGCGGAACTGCGCCGGCGACCGCAGCGACGGCAGCTGCCGGAGGGCGCGCAACATGGTCTCCTGCACCACGTCGTCGACGTCGGGATGCGGGCCCATGCCCCGCCGCACGACGGTGTAGACCAGCGGCAGACCGGACCGCAGCAGCTGCTCCAGCGCCCGGCGGTCGCCGGCCCGCGCGGCGGTCACCAGCGCCGCGTCCTCGGTACGGGTAGCTCGCATCTCTCCTTCTCGCCGTCACGGTGCGGGGGTCGATCGTGCCACATCCCGGGCGGCTATTTGCAGCCGCAAAAAAGTGTTACGACGACCCCGCCGCGCGAGTCGCGAGTCGCGGAAAACGAGAAATTGTTGTGCCGGGGCGGCCGAGAGAGTCGCCCTTGAAGGTCACGAAACGGCCCGTTTACATTGGCGATTATGAATGGAAACGCTCCCAGGACAGTGCTCGGTGCACTGCTCGCCGGTGCCGTCGCCGCCGCGGTCGGCATGCTGGCCGGTCCGGCCGACGCGGCCACCACGCTCGGCGCGTCCGCTGCTCAGACCGGCCGCTACTTCGGCGCTGCCATCGCGGCCGGCCGGCTCGGCGACGCCACCTACACCAGGATCCTGAGCACCGAGTTCAACTCGGTGACCCCCGAGAACGAGATGAAATGGGACGCCACAGAGCCGTCACAGGGGCGTTTCACGTACACCAACGGGGATCGCATCCTGAACCAGGGCCTCGCCCAGGGCGCGAAGGTCCGCGGCCACGCGCTGCTCTGGCACCAGCAGCAGCCGTCGTGGGCACAGTCGCTGTCGGGCTCCGCCCTGCGCAGCGCGGCGATCAACCACGTCACCCAGGTCGCCACGCACTACCGCGGCCAGATCTATGCCTGGGACGTGGTCAACGAGGCCTTCGCCGACGGCGGCAGCGGCGGGCGCCGCGACTCCAACTTGCAGCGCACCGGCAACGACTGGATCGAGGCCGCCTTCCGCGCCGCGCGGGCCGCCGACCCCGCCGCCAAGCTCTGTTACAACGACTACAACACCGACGGGATCAACGCGAAGTCGACCGGGATCTACACCATGGTCCGCGACTTCAAGAGCCGCGGCGTCCCGATCGACTGCGTCGGTTTCCAGTCGCACCTGGGCACCAGCATCTCCGGCGACTACCAGGCCAACCTGCAACGCTTCGCCGACCTCGGCGTCGACGTCCAGATCACCGAGCTCGACGTCGCCCAGGGCGGCAACCAGGCCAATGTCTACGCCGCGGTCACCCGCGCCTGCCTCGCCGTGTCCCGGTGCACCGGCATCACCGTGTGGGGCATCCGCGACAGCGACTCCTGGCGTACGGGCGAGAATCCGCTGCTGTTCGACAACTCCGGCACCAAGAAGGCCGCGTACACCTCGGTCCTGAACGCCCTCAACGCCGGTGGCTCGACGCCGCCCAGCGACCCGCCGCCCAGCTCCACGACGCCGCCGCCGAGCGGTGCCGGCTGCACGGCCACGGTGTCGCTCAACTCGTGGACGGGCGGATACGTCGCCACCGTCCGCGTCACCGCCGGATCCTCGGCCCTCACCGGCTGGACCGTGACCGTCGCCCTGCCCTCCGGAAGCGCCGTCACCAGCACGTGGAGCGCGACCAACAGCGGCAACACCTTCCGCAACGCGGATTACAACGGCCAGCTGGCCGCGGGTGCCAGCACCGAGTTCGGCTTCCAGGGCACCGGCACCGGCCCGGCCGCCGCCCCGACGTGCCAGGCCGGGTGATCCGCGTGCGGCTCCGGCTGGTCGCCGCCGCTCTGCTGGCCTTCGTCACCGGCGCGGCCGTCCCCGCGGACCCCACAACCTTCGCGAACCCGGTGGTGTGGCAGGACTTCGCGGACGGTGACATCATCCGGGTCGGCGACGCGTATTACTACTCGGCTTCGACAATGCACTACTCGCCGGGTGCGCCGGTTCTGCGGTCCTACGACCTGGTCAACTGGGAGTTCGCCGGGCACTCGGTGCCGCGGCTGGACTTCGACTCGAACGCCTACGACCTCAACGGCGGCCGGGCGTACGTGAAGGGGATCTGGGCGTCGGCGTTCAACTACCGGCCCGGCAACAGCACCTACTACTGGCTGGGCTGCACCGAGTTCAACCGCACCTACGTGTACGCCTCGGCCAACGCCGGCAGTGGCTGGGCGAAGAAGGCGCGGATCAACAAGTGCTACTACGACGCGGGACTGTTGTTCGACAACGACACCCCGTACGTGGCCTACGGCAACGGCACGATCAGTGTGGCGCAGCTCAACGCCGACCTGAGTGCCGAGGTACGCTCGCAGACGGTGTATCAGACGCCGTCGAGCATCGGCACGCTCGAGGGCTCGCGCATGTACAAGCGCGGCAACTACTACTACATCTGGCTGACCCGCCCCGCGAACGGTCAGTACGTGCTGCGCTCGACCAGCCCGTGGGGCCCGTACGAGCAGCGCCAGGTCCTGCTCGACCTGCCCGGCCCGATCAGCGGTGGTGGCGTACCGCATCAGGGCGGTCTCGTGCAGACGCAGAACGGCGAGTGGTGGTACATGGCGTTCACCGACGCGTACCCCGGTGGCCGGATGCCGACGCTGGCCCCGATCAGCTGGAGCGGCGACGGCTGGCCGGTGCTGCAGACCGTCAACGGCCGCTGGGGCGCGAGCTATCCCCGCCCCAACCTGCCCTGGCATCCTGTCGCACCCCTCACGGGTACGGACACTTTCGCCGGCACCACGCTGGGCCCGCAGTACGAGTGGAACCACAACCCGGACACCTCGAAGGTCACCGTGAACAACGGCCTGCGGCTGGCTACGGCCACGGTGACCAACGACCTCTACAACGCGCGGAACACACTGACCCGCCGCATCCAGGGCCCGTCCTCCACGGCGACGGTCAAGCTGGACTACTCCGCGATGGCCGACGGCGACCGCAGCGGACTGGCCCTGCTGCGCGACTCGTCCGCGTGGATCGGCATCCGCAAGGACAGCGGGGTCACACGCGTCTCCATGACCAACGGCCTGTCCATGTCCACGAACGGCTGGACCACGACCGGCACCGGCACGGAGGCCGCGGGCGCGACCGTCTCCGGCGGCACGATCTGGCTGCGCGCCGCCGCGGACATCCGCCCGGGCTCCGGACGCACCGCCACCTTCTCCTACAGCACCGACGGCACGACCTTCCGCAGCCTGGGCCCGGCCTTCACGTTGAACAACAACTGGCAGTTCTTCATGGGCTACCGCTTCGGCCTCTTCAACTACGCGACCCGGGCCCTCGGCGGCTCCGTCGCCGTCTCCCAGTTCGGGGTGACCACACCATGACCCGTTCCCGTCCCCTGACCGCGCTGCTCGCGCTGGTCCTGCTCCTCGCCGGTGCCCCCGCTCCGGCCCGGGCCGACAATCCGATCGTCCAGCACGTCTACACGGCCGACCCGGCGCCGCTGGTGCACAACGGGCGGGTCTATCTCTTCACCGGGCACGACGAGGACGGGTCGACGTACTTCACGATGAAGGACTGGCGGGTCTTCTCCTCCGCCGACATGGTCAACTGGACCGACCACGGCTCGCCGCTGAGCCTCACCACCTTCAGCTGGGCGAGCGCCAACGCCTGGGCCGGCCAGGTGGTGCAGCGCAACGGCAAGTTCTACTGGTACGTGCCGGTGACCGCCCGCGCCACCGGCCGGATGTCGATCGGCGTGGCCGTCGCGGACAGTCCTACCGGCCCGTTCCGCGACGCGATCGGCCGCCCGCTGGCCGACACCAACGAGATCGACCCGACGGTGTTCATCGACGACGACGGGCAGGCCTATCTCTACTGGGGCAACCCCAACCTCTGGTACGCCAAGCTGAACCCGGACATGGTCTCGCTCGCCACCAGCCCGGCGAAGATCGCGCTCACCACCGCCGGCTTCGGCACCCGCAGCGGCGACGCCAACCGGCCCACCCTCTATGAGGAAGGGCCCTGGGTCTACAAGCGCAACGGCCTCTACTATCTCGTCTTCGCCGCCAAGTGCTGCTCGGAGTTCATCGCCTACTCCACCGCGCCCGGCCCGCTCGGCCCCTGGACCTATCGGGGCACGATCATGCCCACCCAGGGCGGCAGCTTCACCAACCATCCGGCGGTCATCGACTTCCATGGCGGCTCGTACTTCTTCTACCACAACGGCGCGCTGCCCGGCGGCGGCGGTTACACCCGGTCGGTGGCCGTCGAGAAGTTCGCCTACCGCAGCGACAACACCATCCCCACGATCTCGATGACCACGGCCGGGGCGCCGCAGATCGGCACCCTGAACCCCTTCGTACGCCAGGAGGCCGAGACCATCGCGTACGAGTCCGGCGTCGAGACCGAAGCCAGCAGCACCGGCGGGCGCAACGTCGGCTTCGCCGAGAACGGTGACTGGATCAAGGTGAAGGGCGCGGCGTTCGGCGCCGGGGCGACCTCGTTCTCCGCCTCGGTGGCGTCGGCCTCCGCCGGCGGGCGCCTCGAGCTGCGCCTGGACAGCACCTCGGGCCCGGTGGTGGGCACCTGCACGGTGGGCGGCACCGGAGGCTGGCAGAACTGGTCGACCGTCTCCTGCCCGGTGAGCGGGGCGACCGGCACCCGCGATCTGTACCTGCGCTTCGCCGGTGGTAGCGGCTATCTGTTCAACGTGGATTGGTGGCAGTTCTCATGAGAATCCGTTGTCTCGCCTCGGCCCTCCTGCTCGCCGCCGCGGCTGTCGTCGCGCCCGCCCAGCAGGCCCTCGCCCTGGACAACGGCGTCGCCCGCACGCCCCCGATGGGCTGGAACTCCTGGAACTCGTTCGGCTGCACCATCAACGAGGGCCTGATCCGGCAGACCGCCGACGCCATCGTCAGCAGCGGCATGCGGGACGCGGGCTACCAGTACGTGGTGGTCGACGACTGCTGGTTCAACCCGAACCGCGACTCGGCCGGCAATCTGCAGGGCGATCCGACCCGCTTCCCCAGTGGCATGAAGGCACTCGGCGACTACTTGCACGCCCGGGGCCTGAAGTTCGGGCTCTATCAGGTGCCGCTGGACAAGACCTGCGCGCAGTACTTCGGCTCCTATCCCGGCGCCACCGGCGTGAACGGTCACGAGACCCAGGACGCCCGCCAGTTCGCCGCGTGGGGCGTCGACTTCCTCAAGTACGACTGGTGCTCGCCCACCGGCAGCATCAACGACCAGGTGGCGACCTTCTCCCGGATGCGCGACGCGCTGGCCGCCACCGGCCGGCCCATCGTCTACAGCATCAATTCCAACAGCATCCACGCGAAGACCGGCCCCCAGCGCAACTGGGGCGACGTCGCGAACATGTGGCGCACCACCGAGGACATCACGAACGCCTGGGACACCGGGCAGACCAACGGCTATCCGATGGGCATCAGGAACATCGTCGACGTCACCGTGCCGCTGTCCGGCTACGCCCGCCCGGGCGCCTTCAACGATCCCGACATGATGGAGGTCGGCCGGGGCGGGATGACCGACACCGAGATGCGCTCGCACTTCGCGCTCTGGGCGGTGCTGGCGTCCCCGCTGATCGCCGGCAACGACGTCCGCTCGATGAACGAGGCCACCCGGTCGATCCTCACCAACAGCCGGCTCATCGCCATCAACCAGGACTCCCTGGGCCTGCAGGCCGTGCAGGTCAGCGGCGACAGCTCGCAGCGGGTCCTCGCGAAGCGGCTGGCGAACGGTGACATCGCCGTGGCCCTGTTCAACTCCGGCGGCAGCACCCGGACGATCACGACCACCGCGGCCGCCGTCGGCCGCTCCGGCTCGTCGTTCACGCTGGTCGACGCCTGGACCGGCGCCACCACCACGACCAGCGGGACGATCAGCGCGTCCGTGCCCGCGCACGGCACCGCGGTCTTCCGCCTCAGCGGCGGCACCACCATCCCCGAGACCACCTCCGCGCTGGTCGGCAGCGGCTCGGGGCGATGCCTCGACGTGCCGCAGAGCACCACCGCCAACGGCACCCAGCCGGTCGTCTGGGACTGCAGCGGCGCCGCCAACCAGCAGTGGACCAGCTCCGGCGCGACCCTGCGGGCGCTCGGCACATGCCTGGACGCCCCGCTGAACGCCACCGCGGGGGCCAAGGCGCAGCTCTGGGACTGCAACGGCGGCGCCAACCAGGACTGGACGTTCAACACCAACGGCACGATCAGCAACCGCCAGTCCGGGCTCTGCCTCGACGTGAACAACAACGGCACCGCGAACGGCACCACCGTCCTGCTCTGGACCTGCACCGGTGCCGCCAATCAGATCTGGACCCGCCGATGATGCCCATCATGGAGGAAGACGTGACAACAGGAAGTAAGCGCCGGCGCTGGCTGGCGGCAGCAGTGGGGCTGGTCACCGTCCTGGCCGGTGTCGCGGTGGCGACCCCACCGGCAGCGGCCGCGACCCCCGACACGAGCGTCTGGTACACGCTGGTCAATCGGGGCAGCGGCAAGGCGCTCGACGTCTGCGGCGCGTCGACGGCGGACAACGCCTGCGTGCAGCAGTACGCCCGCTCCGGCGGCACCAACCAGCTGTTCCAGTTCGTCAGCTCCGGCAGCGGCTACTACCGGCTCAAGGCGCAGCACTCCGGCAAGGTGCTCGACAACTACAACTTCTCGACGGCCGACGGCGCCGCCGTGGTCCAGTGGACCGACAACAACACCACCAACCAGCAGTGGTCGCTCGCCGACTCGGACAGCGGCTACGTCCGGCTGATCAACCGGGTCAGCGGCAAGGCGCTCGAGGTGCAGGGCGCTGCGACCACCGACGGCGCGGCGATCGTGCAGTACGCCGACTGGGGCGGCACCAACCAGCAGTGGCAGCTGGTCCCGGCCGGCACCCAGAACCCCGGCAACCCGGGCAGCTGCACCCTGCCGTCGACCTACCGGTGGAGCTCGACCGGCTCGCTGGCCAACCCGCGCTCGGGCTGGGTGTCGCTCAAGGACTTCACCACCGTGCCCTACAACGGCAAGCAGCTCGTCTACGCCACCACGCACGATCAGGGCTCCAGCTGGGGCTCGATGAACTTCAGCCTGTTCACGAACTGGTCCGACATGGCGTCGGCGAGCCAGAACGCGATGAACCAGGGCACCGTGGCGCCGACGCTGTTCTACTTCGCCCCGAAGAACATCTGGGTGCTCGCCCACCAGTGGGGGCCGACGGCCTTCTCGTACCGGACGTCGAACGACCCCACCAACGCCAACGGCTGGTCGTCGGCGCAGACCCTCTCGACGGCCTCCATCTCCGGCTCGGGCACCGGGCCGATCGACCAGACGCTGATCGCCGACAGCCAGAACATGTACCTCTTCTTCGCCGGCGACAACGGCAAGATCTACCGGCAGAGCATGCCCATCGGCAACTTCCCGGGCAGCTTCGGCGGCTCCTACACGACGATCATGAGTGACAGCACCAACAACCTGTTCGAGGCCCCCCAGGTCTACAAGGTCGCCGGGCAGAACCAGTACCTCATGATCGTCGAGGCCATCGGCGCCAACGGGCGCTACTTCCGCTCCTTCACCGCCACCAGCCTCAACGGGTCGTGGACCCCGCAGGCCGCCACCGAGAGCAACCCCTTCGCGGGCAAGGCCAACAGCGGCGCCACCTGGACCAACGACATCAGCCACGGCGAGCTGGTCCGCACGAGCGCCGACCAGACCTTCACCGTCGACCCCTGCAACCTGCAGCTGCTCTACCAGGGTCGCTCGCCCAGCTCGGGCGGGGACTACGGGCTGCTCCCCTACCGGCCGGGCCTGCTGACCCGGCAACGCTGAACCCGGGCGCGGCGCGTCAGAGCAGCCCGTTCTCGTACGCGTGGATGACGGCCTGGATCCGGTCGCGCAGGCCCAGCTTCATCAGCAGGGGCGACACGTGCGTCTTGACCGTCTGCTCGCCCACGAAGAGGTGGCCCGCGATCTCGGCATTGGAGTGACCGCGGGCCACCTCGAGCAGGATCTCGCGCTCCCGGGCGGTCAGCCGGTCGAGCGCACGCGGCTCGTCCGCGGTCGCCGGGGCGATCCCGTCGGCGAACCGGGTCACCAGCCGCCGGGTCACCGACGGGTCGATGAGCGCGTCGCCCCGGGCCACCACCCGCACGGCCCCGAGCAGCTCCTCCACCGGCATGCTCTCGGCACCGGCGGTGCGAGCCGGCAGCGCGAGCGCGAGGTCGGCCGGCAGGGCGCAGCCGGCGGCGAGGGCGGTGACGGCGGCCAGGGCCGCGGCGAGGCGTGCTTTCGTCATGCCGTTCATCCTCGGCGCGCCGCGCGGCCGGGTCGTCCGCCGGCGGCGGGAGGTTCGTCTCCCTCTCGCGGGGGAGAAAGGACCGCCTAGGGGCGCTTCGGGGGCGGGGCGCTGAGCAGCCGGCCGACGGCGGCGGCCCGGTCGCCGAGGACGGGCCGCAACGCCGCGGCGAGGTCCTCGGCGCTGGCCTTCGCGTCGCCGAGGCGTTCGACCACGGCGGCGGGCACGGCGGCGACCTGGCGCTCGATCGCGTCGAGGTCCTTCTGGGCCACGCCGAGCTGCCTGGCGACGGCCTGCAGCAGACCGCGGTTCTCGTACCCGAGGACCGTGCCGACCTGGGCGCGCTCCAGCGCGGTGGCCGCGCCCACGGTCGGGTTCTCCGGGTCCTTGGTGGTGAGGTTGCGGACCGAGCCGGTCGGGGTGGTACGGCCGTCCGCCGCGAAGCCCGGGTCGTAGGCGAGCACGGCCCACGCCAGCGCGGCCCGCAGCTCGGGGACGGTCTTGATCGAGGTGGCGAGCGCCTTCGCGCCCGCCGGGTCCTTGAGGGCGTCGATCACGTCCTGCTTGCTCACTCCGCTCTCCTCACGGTCGGCGGCCGCCAGCACTCCCCACGGCCGGGTGTCGTTCTCCGTCGCGGTCGCGTACCGCGCGCTGAAGTGCGCGTGGCTGGTGTGCCGGTCCGCGCCGGTGTGGACGCGCCGGCGCCAGCCCCGCGAGCGGGAGTAGATGTGCCCGTTCCAGATGACGTACTCGAGCCGCCCGGCGACGTCCGGGCTCTCGAACTCGGCCTTCTCCCGGGCCACGAGGGCGAGGATCGCGTCGCCGAACCAGCCGGGCCGCGGCCACGGCCCGGTGGCGTCGACGTCGAGCGCGTGGACCTCGTTGCGGCTGTCGGCGTCGCGGCCGCGCAGGACGCGGGAGTCCTCGTCGGGCGTGTGGTCGGACGAGGAGGAGTGGGCGGCGTCGCCGATCGACCCGTCGGCCCCCTTGTCGCGCCGGGCGGCGACCCCGTTGAACTCGGCCCGCAGGGCGGCCAGGCAGGGCACCAAAATCCAGGACGACATCAGACCTTCACCCGTACGGACGACCGCCGGGCCGACCGGCGACGGTGCCGCATCCGGGTCTCCCGGACGGCGATCCCGGCGAGCACCACGACGTTGGCGCCCAGGACCACCAGCGTCACCGGGTCGGGGGCCCCGTGCTGGTGGCCCTGGGCGCCGCTGTCCGCCGGGGCCGCGGCGTGGGTGGCGTGGCCGGGACGGTCCGGTGCGCGGAACAAGGGAGCGGCGAGGACGACCGCCGCCACGACGATCATCAGCACCGCGAACGCGCGGCGGGCGATCATCAGCCCACCCGGTCCAGCTGCCGGTCCTGGACGGCGCAGGCGCAGCGCATGGCGTCCCGCTCCGCCGGCGACGGGCGCAGGTGCAGGTACATGGCGACCACCATGGGCAGGAACACCACGGCGTTGTAGAACAGGTGCAGCTCGACCCGGGGCACCACGAGCTGGGCGATGCTGGTGGGCACCGGGCGGCCCAGCAGGTGGAGACCGGTCTGGGCCTGGATGAAGAGCAGCAGGTGCTCGAAGTGGTGCCAGAACTGGATCACCAGGGCGATCGTCCACCAGGTGCGGGCGCGGCCGGTGAAGCCGGGGCGCAACAGCCACAGCCCGGCCAGCATCACCAGGGCGTAGCCGTAGTGCAGCCATTCCTGCTGGATGAGGCTCGGGAAGGGGATACCGAGCACGCCCCGGGCCTCCGCGGGCTTCCAGCCCAGGCCCCAGAGCTGGACGGCCTGCGCCACGTGCTCGGCCCAGTGCGCCAGCACGACGAGGCCGAACAGCAGCACGGCCGGCCGGTGGTACCGCTCGTTCAGGGTCGTCATGTCTTCCGACGCTAGTGAGCCGGGCGCCCCCGGATTTCTTCCTCATTGCGCTTTCACGGCGCGCAGACAGAGCACAGCGGAGGGCAGGGCGACCCGGCCGTCCGCGGAGCGGCGGGCGTCCGCGGCGCGGGCCAGGGCGGCGTCGATCTCCGCGCGTTCGGCGGGCGTGCACCAGTCGGCGAGCATCCTTTTCACCAGCGGCGGCCGGACATCGGCGGCGAAGGAGGCGTACTCGGCGCCGGAGCTCAGCCAGAACGGCGCGGTCTCGCGCGTCACCGACACCGCGGTGAATCCCGCGTCGCGCAACACCGTCCGGCACAGGTCCGGGTCGGCCAGGGCGTGCGGCCCGGGTTGCCCGGGTGGCGGCGGGGTCAGGCCCAGCCGGTCGGCGAGGATCTCGACCGGCAGCCCGGCCATCGGCGCGTCCGCCGGGGTGCCCCACACGGCCGCGGTGAGCACGCCCCCGGGCACGAGCAGCCGGTGCACCGCCCGCAGCGCGCCGGCCAGGTCGTCGAGCAGCATCAGGCACCATCGGCTGAGCACCACGTCGAACGACGCGGGCGGCAGCGTGAGCTCCTCCACCGCCCGGTTCAGGAAGGTGAGGGTGCCGAGCCCGGCCGCGCGTTCCCGGGCCGCCCGCAGCATCTCGCCGGAGACGTCGAGGCCCACGACGCGGCCGCCGGGGCCCGCGCGCCGGGCCGCCGGGATCGCCGGCTCGCCCAGCCCGGTGCCCACGTCCAGCACGACGGACCCGGGGCGTACGCCGCCCAGCTCCAGCAGCCGGGCCGTGATCGGTGCCCCGCCGCGCTCGAACACGCCGAGCCAGTGTTGCCAGCCCGGGCTCAGCTCGTCCCAGCTCTCCCGCTGCTCCGCGACGGTGGCGATCCGGTCGGTCACGGCTGCCCCGCCCCGACCTGTCGCATGTCCACCTCGCCGGAGAAGCCGCGGAGGGTGCCGTCGACGACGTTGAGCGACATGAGCGGGAAGGCGAACTCCGAGGCGGCGTAGATGCCGTGGCGTTGCTGCAGGGCGAAGACCGCCTCGCCGAAGACGCGCATGTCGAACTCCACGCCCGGCCCGGCCAGCCGGGCGACCGCCGCGGTCATGCCGGCCACGAACGCCGCCCGATCAGCGCGCTCCGGGTGCACCGCGGCCGCCAGCACGATCTCGCCGCACCGGCGCCCGTCCCCGGTGGCCAGCGCGGCGAAGAAGCCGGCGATCAGCTCCCGGACCCGGTCGGTGAGCTGGACGCAGTAGCCCGCGTCGAGGACGACCGCGTGGCCGTCGCGGGTCAGATAGACGTTGCCCGGGTGCAGGTCGCAGTGCACGAACCCGTGGACGAAGACCATCGTGTGCACGGCCCGCAGCACCCGGCCGGCCAGCACCCGCCGCTGCTCGCCCGTCAGGCCCGCCGGCGTGCCGCCGTCCAGCCCCTCGAGGAAGCCGAAGACCAGGCAGTCGGCCGAGGACAGCTCCGGGTGCACCTCCGGCACCACGATCCGCGGCACATCGGCGAGGCACTCGCGCAGCCGTTGCGCGTTCGCGGCCTCCCGGACGAAGTCGAGCTGGCCCACGATCGCCGCGCCGACATAGCCGACGAGATCCGCGAGCGGCATGCCCCGCAGCCGGGGCAGCCGCTGCAGCAGCCGGGTGGCGGCCCGCATCAGCGCCAGGTCGGTGTGCATGCGGGCGGCGATGCCAGGGCGCTTCACCTTGAGCGCCACCACCCGGCCGTCGGCCAGCTCACCCCGGTAGACCCCGGCGATGCTGCCGCTGGCCTCCGGCGCGGTGGCGAACCGCACCAGCCCCGGTACGGCGGCCCGGCGGATCACCGCGGCGGCCTGCTCGTCCGGCATCGGCTGCACCGCGTCGTGCAGGGTGGCCAGCGCGTCGGCCAGCGCGGCCGGCATGGTGTCGCGCCGGGTGCTCGCGAGCTGGCCGAACTTCACGAACGTGGGGCCGAGCCGCTCGAGCGTGCGCACCAGGCCCCGGTAGCCCCGGCGGCGCGCGGCGGGGCGGCCGCCGGTCACCAGGCCGGCCAGCCCGGCGACGGCGGTGGCCACGGCGCCCGTGCCGGAGACCACGACCACGACCACGGTCCGGGCGGCCATCGCGCGCCGGGTGACGACGGTCATGGTCGCAGCACGTACAGGGCGTGCATCGGGCTGTCGACCGGGAGCTCGTCGATCCGGGTGAAGCCGGCCTCGCCGCCGAGCCGGGTCACCTCCGGGTACGGCATCCCGAGCGTCCCGGGCGCCGGACCGCCCACGGCCAGCGCCGTCGGGACGCAGTAGAGGGCGCTGGTGGCGTACAGGATCGGGCCGGCCGGGCCCGCGTTGTCCTCGGGGTCGGCGGCGCCGTTGCTCTCCAGCACGAGCAGGGCACCGTGCGGGGCGAGCGCCGCGCGGGCGGCCGCCAGCAGCCGGGGCGGGTCGGGCGCGTCGTGCAGCACGTCGAACATGGTGATCAGGTCCGCGGGGCCGTCCAGGGCGTCGGCCGCGTCGGCGGTGACATAGCGGATCCGGTCGGCCAGCCCCTCCTCGGCCGCGGCGGCGGTGGCCCGGTCGACGGCGGGCGCGCTGAGGTCGTAGCCGATGAAGCGGCTCTCCGGGAACCGGCGCGCGAGCACGCGCAGGGCCCGGCCGTTGCCGCTGCCGACGTCAGCGACGGCGGCGCCGCGGCTCAGGGCGGCGGTGAGTCCGTCCACGGCGGGCAGCCATCGGTCGACGAGCAGTCCGTCGATCCACTGCGCGCTCATGGCCTCCATCGCGGCGTGCAGGCCGGCGGGATAGCGGTCGGCGGCGATGCCCTTGCCGCTGCGGAAGGCGTCGGCCACCTCGTCCAGCATCGCCGCCATCGGCGCGAGCAGGCCGTAGCCGGGCGAAAGATCGAACGGCGATCCCGCGTACGCCAGGACGGCCGCGTGCTCGGCCGGCAGCACGAATCGGCCGGTGCCCCGGTCGTGCCGCAGGTAGCCGGCGCTGTGCAGGCCCCAGCACCACTCGGTGACGTACCGTTCGGCGCAGCCGGCCCGCTCGGCGAGCTCGCCGGGGGTCGCGGGTCCGGCCGCGAGCGCTTCGAAGAGCCCCAGCCGCACGCCCAGCGCGGCGAGCAGGCTGCCGGTCGCGGCGCCCAGGTCACCCAGCACCCGCCCGGCGAAGGCGCCCGCCTCCCGGGGATCGAGGTCGGCCGGCAGGGACTGCGGGCTGTGCCCGTTCCGGTCGGCCGGAGCCGTCGCCGAGGCGGACCACCCGTGCGGGCCGGCGGCGGGACCGGAGGGGGCGAAGAGCATCCGGGCCCGGGCCGCGGCGTTGATCCAATGGTTGGTCAGCAGCTTGCGCTCGGTGACGGGATCGCGGATGTCGAGGCGCTCCCAGTCGTAGTGGAACACCTGCAGCAGGCTCTCCCCCAGCCCGGCCGGCTCGATCCACATCCGGCCGCCGAGGGCGGCGGTCCAGGCCGGGCGGCGCAGCTCGAAGTCGAGGTAGGGCTGGTAGGAGGGGAACTCCTGGCCGGCGTCGACCGCCTTGGTGACGCTGAGCTGGATCGTGCCGCTGGCGTCGCCCATCACCATGGTCATCGGGTCGCCGGGGGTCAGCGAGCCGGCGCTGCGCTGCAGCCAGTGCTTGACCGCGCCGGGGCTGGTCAGCGCCTCCCACGCGGCGAAGGGCATCTCCGGCAGCGGGATCTGCAGATAGGGACCCATGCGGCGCCACGGCCACCGGGTGTTCGTGCCGGTCCGCAGATAGCCGGCCAGCTGGTCGAGGATGCCCGGCCAGCCCATGCCGTTCCACGAGCGCCAGTCCGACGGCGGGTTGGTCGCCTCCTCGACGACGGTCACCACGGTCGCGCCGGCGCCCGGGGCCACCGTCCACGTCACCCGGGCCGCCGGGCCGACCCCGACCCAGCGCCACAGGTACTCGAGAAGGCCCTCCCGGGCGGGAGTGGGTGGCCGCGCCCGGGAGGTGCTGCAGTAGAAGAACTCGCCGTCCTCGAAGTCCAGGGTGGACTCGAGACCGCGGCGGGCCCAGCCGCCGTGGCAGACGCCCAGCCACCGGGCCACGTGCTCGGGCTCCACCAGGGCCTCCCACACCCGGCCCACCGGCTCGGGGATCGAGGCCACCGTGACCAGCCGCTCCCAGCGGTCCTGGGCCACGGGGAACGCGCCGCCGGCCAGCGGCCGGAAGCCGGCCTCCGGCCGGGTCAGATCGAACGCGGGCGGCGGGGGCAGCGCCGCCCGGCGCATGTCCACATCGGCCATGGTGAAGCCCTTCTGCGGGTGGGGTCAGATGGCGGCGAGCTCGTCGGGCGTCAGGTAACCGCCCATCGTGAAGCGCAGACTGGTCAGATAGGCGATCGGCTGGTCGTCCGGGCGCCGGATGTCGTGCAGCGGCAGCATCCGGTAGATCTGGCCCTTGCCGGGCGAGCCGGCCGGCGGGATCTGCCGCACGTCGTCGATGGTGAGGATGATCGGCTCCTTGTTCACCAGCCGCAGCCCCAGCTTCGGCATCTCGAACAGGGCACCCACGGCCATCCGGCACGCCTTGGCCGAGGGACCCTCCCCCGCGTACGGGTCGAAGGGTGTGCGGATCTGGCCGGTCGACAGGCAGTCGGGGTTGAGCCGCACGGTGATGGTGCCCAGCTCCTCGCAGTGGCCGACCATCTTCATCTCGATCAGGTTCGTGTAGACCTCGGCGTCGTGCCAGATCCGGGACGTCGGATCCGACCGGACCACCCGCACGTAGCCGTCGAAGGGCACGGTGTACTCCCCGACGCCCGGCACGGCGAACGCGTCCACCGAGCTGATGCCCAGGTTGTCGATGCCCGGGTCGGGCGGGGTCCACGGCACCACGGTGGCGCCGGCATAGACGTTCGGGACGCCCTCGGTCCCGACCGGGCGGCCGTAGACGACGGACGGCTTCTGCGTCGGTGCGCTCATCGGTGTCTCCCTTCCCCTCAGGGCAGCTGGCTGGTGTAGTCGCAGCAGGTGCGGCCGGCCTCGTCGGGCACGCCGTCCTGGTCCGAGTCGATCTCGCCCTCGGCGGTGGAGTAGACGTCGCGCGAGTTCAGGTCGATGCGCCCGTCGCCGTCCCAGTCGTTCAGCTTGCCCTTGAAGGTGCCGAGGATGAACGCGTTGGTCATCGGGCCGACCTCGGGGTCGTGCAGCGTGGACAGCACGCCGTTGCCCGGGGTCAGGATCTCCTCCAGCGAGCGGCCGGCGATCCGCGCCAGGTTGACGTAGCCCCAGCCCTGGAAGCGGCCGCGCACGTAGCGGATGGCGGCTTCCTCGCGGACCTGGAACTTCGGCTCGAGGTGCCACGTGCCGTAGCGGGCGAAGCCGATGCGGGCCTGGCGTACGCCCTCGCTCGGGTCGTCGGCGCGCCCGGAGCGGAAGAACGTCCGCGGCACCAGCGACTCGAAGAAGAAGTTGCCCCGGTCCCGGCGGGTGCGGTCGGTGAAGCCGCGGAACAGGTAGTTGTCGCAGTGCGGCGAGCCGTCGGCGTGCAGGCCGGCGATGGTCTTGGCGATGACGAGCTGCCGTTCCCGGGTGGCCACGTTGGGACACGCGTGCGCCTGACCGTAGATGCGGGCCAGCCCCTGGGGCGCCAGCGAGATCTTGCCCCAGTGGGTGTTGGTGTCGTCCAGCCGGACGTACAGGTCGCAGTGGATGAGCAGATAGATGGTCTCGTCGAAGGTGCGGCCGGGGGTGAGGAGCCCGGACCGGCCGTCGAAGGCGGGGTCGCCGGTCTGCAGCTCGGCGGTGAACAGCCGGGCCCATTCGGCGATCTCCGGGTCGTCGTCGGTGAGGAACTCGCGCAGCGTCTCGATCGCCTCCGGGCCGCCGAGCTTCTCCACCGCCCACAGCGCGTCCCAGCGCACCTCGCGGTCGGTGTCGTGGCGGATCGCCTCGCGCAGCAGCTCCAGCGCGTCCGGGTGGTCGCGGTCGGCGTACTCGAACAGCGCCTGCTCACGCATGACCGGGTCGCGGTGGTGCAGCGCCTGCCGGCGCAGCTCGTCGTTGGCCCGGTTGTCCAGGCGGATCGCCACCCGGTCCAGGGCGTAGCCGAAGTCGCTGGCCCACGCGGCGGGGTCGCCGGCCACGAACCGGGGGTCCACGTGGCTCAGCGTGGTGCGGTAGGCGAAGTTCAGCGCCTCGCGCTGGTCGGTGCCCAGGTCGTCGAGCAGCACCGGGCTCTGGACAGCCGCGCCCCACGAGCCCGGATCACGCTCGGCCAGCAGTCCCGGAGACTTGTTACAGAGGTCGATGGCCATTGCGGCGTCCCTTCTGCGGCAGCGGTCCGTTCCTTGCCAGTCTCGCGGCGGCGCGGGCCCCGGCCTTCTCGCAGCTTGCCGTTCAGGCCGCCGGGACGACGGACTGCTCCGTGACCAGCAGGAGGGGCAGGGCCAGGACGACGGGCGGGTCGGTGGGCCGGCGGGGGCGCAGCCGGAGGTCGGGGCCGGCGGCGACCCAGCACCGGTCGAGCTCGGCGTCCGCGACGGCCTCGGCCACCGTGACCGAGTCGTCGAACACCACCGCCAGCGGCCGGGCGTCCGGCGGCGCCACCGAGAACCGGGCGCTGCCGGGCACCGCGACGATCGCGCACTCCACCGGCCGTTCCTGCGGGATGCCGCTGCGGAACAGGCCGACCACGGCGAGGGCGCCGGGCGGGCCGCCGGTCACCGGCACGGTCAGGGCGGGGTCCACGGGCTGCGCCGGGCGGATCGCGCGGAGGACGTCGTTGCACGGACGGTCCCCGTACGCCGCGACGAGCCGCCGGAAGCGGCCCGGCGGCACCCCCACCGCCCGGGTGAACTGGGAGGTGAACGTGCCCAGGCTGGAGTAGCCGATGCGCATGCAGATCTCGGTGACGCTGACCCGGCTGGTGGCCAGCATCCGTTTCGCCTCGGCCATCCGCCACGCGGCCAGGAACCGGGCCGGCGTGGAGTCGGTGACCTTGAGGAACACCCGGTGGAAGTGGAACGGGCTGAGCCAGGCGCTGCGGGCCAGCTCGCGCAGCGAGTAGTCGTCGCCCAGGTGCTCGCGCATCACCCGGATCGAGCGGCGCACGGCGCGCACCCAGTCGTCGGCGGTGTGCTCGGTCGCGCAGTCGGCCTCGACGCGCTCGACGCTCATGACCGTGCCTCCTCTCCGGCGGTGGTGAAGAGCCGCTGCAGCTGACGGCGCTGGGCCCCGGCCGGCGCCGAGGCGATCATGGTGTCGCGCAGCCGGCAGGCGAGGGGGTGCCGCCAGGCTCCGACGCGGGCCAGCATCCGCGCCTGCGACCAGGCCGCGCGGGCCCGGCGGCGGCGCCGGCGGTGATAGCGGTGCAGGGCCGTGTCCAGCTCGGTGCCGCTGCCCAGCTCGGCGGCGAGCACCGCGGCGTCCTCGAAGGCCTGCGAGGCGCCCTGGCCCATGGTCGGCAGCGCGGGGTGCGCGGCGTCACCCGCCAGCACGACGCGCCCGGCGTGCCAGGCCCGGAGCGGCGGGCAGTCGTAGGCGCCGGTCAGCGTGAGCTCCGCGGGCGTGGTGACGTCGAGCAGCTCCGGGATCGGGTCGTGCCACGTGTGGAAGAGCTCCGGCGGCCGTACGGGCGCCCGGGCCGGATCGGCAACGGGCGCCGACGCGAACCAGTAGACCCGGTCGCCCGGCAGCCGCCAGATGCCGAACTGGTGGGCGCCGCCGAAGGTGAGCAGCCCGGGCGCCGCGGGCAGGGGGTGGTGCACGGTGGCCCGCCACACCGCGAAGCCGGCGTAGCGCAGCGGCCGGGGGTCGACGTCCGCCCGGAGCCGGGACCGGATGCCGTCGGCGGCGATCACCACGTCGGCCCGGTCCTCGCCGCCGTCCTCGAAGACCACCGTGGCGTCGTGCGCCCCGCTGCGCACCCCGGCGCAGCGGCGGCCGAAGCGGACGGCGCCGGGCCCGAGCCTTCCGGCCAGGGCGGCGAGCAGGTCGGCGCGGTGCAGGGCCAGGCCCTGGCCACCGATGCGGTCCAGCTCGGGGCCGGTGGTCGCGCTGAGCAGCCGGCCGGCCGCGGTGCGCATGGCGGTGCCGGGCGAGGCCAGCGCCACCGCGCGTACGTCCTCGGCCGCCCCGAACGACGCGAGCGCGGTCAGCCCGTTGGGCCACAGCGTGAGCCCGCCGCCCGCGGCGCTGAGCGCGGCTCCGCGTTCGTACACAGTGGCCTGGATGCCGGCCTTGCCCAGGGCGACGGCGGTGGCGAGCCCGGCCGGGCCGGCACCGATCACGATGGCGGTGCGGACACCTGTCATGAGTTCCCTCCTCGCAGCATCAAGGTCCGGGCCGGGCCCGGGGGCAGGGCCAGCAGGCGGGTCAGCGCCCGCAGGCCCGGCACCAGCGCGACCGGGGTGTGCCCGGCTTGCCGGGCCTGGGGGACCACGCCGAGGTCGTGGGCCATCCCGGCGCCCGACCAGATGTCCCACTCGGCCACCACGGTCGTGGCCCGGGGCAGGGTGCCGGCCGCCCGCAGCGTCTCGCGCCGCAGCAGCTCGTTGGCCAGGGCGTAGCAGCCGAGATCGTGCGGCGGCAGCTCGGCCAGCACCGAGCCGAAGACGACGAGCCGGCGCAGCCGGGAGCGGTCGAGCGCGGCCAGCACGTGCCGCAGCCCGGCCACCTTCACGTCCTGGGCGGCGCGCAGCCGGGCCGGCCCGCAGTCGCCGGCCGGGCCGAGCACCCCGGCGCAGTGCACGACCGTGCGGACCGGCGCCGGGAGGCCGGTGAGCGCCCGGTCCACCGCGGCGGGGTCGGTCACGTCGGCGAGCCGCACGGTCGCACCGGGCACGCAGCGGCGCAACCGGTCGAGATGCCGGTCGGCCGCCGAGCCGGGCGCGGGCCGGGCCCGGTCGAGCAGCACCGGGTGGCAGCCGTAGCGGTGCGCCAGCAGTCCGGCCACCCGGATGCCGAGCCCGCCGAGCCCCCCGGTGACCAGCACGGCCTCGCCCGCGACGGGTCCCGGACCGGGCGGTGGCAGGGACACGGGCCGCCAGCTGGTCCGGGAGGCGCCGGTGCCGTCGACCAGCACCTCGCCCGTGAGGTCCGACGCGGCCAGGGCGTGCGCGGTGCGGAGGGCGGCCGGCGAGGGCAGGGGCGGCAGTTCGGCACATAGCCAGCCGGGCAGCCGGCGGCCCGCCATCGAGGAGCGCAGCAGCGCCGCGCCGCCGGCCCCGGAGTGGATCAGAACCAGCCGGCGCCGCTGCCACCACGCGTGGCGGACGGCGTCGAGCAGCAGCGTGTTGTCCCCCGGCCCGAAGACCGCGCCCAGGCGGATCACGACCGGCTCGGTGGCGGCGGGCGGGTGTGCGCCCGGCGCGAGCGGCCGCGGCCCGGGGACCAGGGCCAGGACGGTTCCCATGCGTCCGCCTCCTATCCGGGCAGGGCCGTGAGCAGCACCGGGATGGCCTCGGCCTGAAAGTCGACGTCCACGTCGAAGTCGTTGATCATGCCCTCCAGGACCAGCAGGGACAGCAGCGGGAAGACGAAGGCCGGGGCGGCCGCGATGCCGGAGCGCCGCTGCAGGTCGAACAGCCGGGTCGCGAACGGCGCCAGCCGGAACGTCCCGGCCGTACGCCCATGGTTGGCCCGCACCAGGTCCCGGAGGCCGGCCCGGAAGGCGTCCAGGTCGGCTTCGGGCGGCACGTGCTCGGCGCTGCGCAGCACCACTTCGGCGCAGCGCTCACCGCGTCCGGTGGCCAGGTTGAGGAAGAACTCGGCGAACAAGCGCTTGACCGCCGGGTCGAGGCGCACCACGAAGCCCGCGTCGAGGAGCACCACCTGCCCCTCGGCGGTCAGGCACAGGTTGCCCGGGTGCATGTCGCAGTGCACGAGCCCGTCCACGAAGAGCATCCGGAAGACCCCGGTGAGGATCCGGCGCACGACGGCGCGGCGCTGCTCGCGGGTGAAGTCGGCGGCCCGGAAACCGCGCAGGCCGGGGACGTACTCCATGACCAGCACGCCGTCGCCGCTGACCGCGGGCAGCGGCTCGGGCACGCGCATCAGCCCGTCGAGGTTGCGCCGCAGCAGGGCCAGCAGCTCCGCCTCCCGGACCAGGTCGAGCTGGCCCAGCACGGCCGCGCCGACCTGGTCGACCATGCGGCGCATCGGCACCTTGCGCAGCGGGGGCACCGCCTGGCCCAGCCCGGCCCCGGCCGCCAGCAGCCGGAAGTCGGCGCGCATCCGGCGGCTGATGCCCGGGCGGCGGATCTTGACGGCGACCTCGCGGCCGTCGAGCAGCCGGGCCCGGTGCACGCACGCGATGCTGCCGCTGGCCGTCGCGGTCCAGTCGAAGGCGGCGAACGGCCAGTCGGGGGCGGCCGGGTACGCCCGTTCCAGCGCCCGGCGGGTGCGCTCGGGTGACACCGGCCCCACATCGTCACGCAACGCACTCAGTGCCTCACACCAATGTGGAGGGAGAAGATCCGCCCGGGTGCTGAGCAGCTGACCGCCCTTGACGAAGGTGGGTCCCAGCTCCACGAGCAGCCGGACGCCCGGCCCCGGACCGGCGGGCGCCGACGTGGACCGGTGCAGCCGGCGGCGTACCCCGGAAAGGCCGGAGCGGACCGCGCAGCGCAGGGTGATCCCGGCCCACGCACCCAGCCGCAGCACGCTCATCGCCCGCCTCCCGTCGATCGGAGATCGTCGTTGCGCTCCGCGCAAACATCGGTGCGGTACCCGTGACAGCGGACAGCGGCCAGTGACAATGTCCGTACGGGGAAGCCGCGACTTTCATGGGGGCGGTGGTGGACATGCCCGGTGGCACGGCGATTCGGGTGCAGGTGCTCGGCGAGGTTCGCGTCTTCCGGGGCGAGCATCCCCTCGACCTGGGCCCGGCCAAGCAGCGAGCGGTGTTCGCCGCCCTGGCCCTGCAGCCGGGCGAGACGGTGTCCGCCGGGGCGCTGCGCGAGGCGGTGTGGGGCCCGGCCCAGCCCAAGTCGGCGCGGCAGGTCGTGCAGACCTATGTCGCCCGGCTGCGCCACGTGCTCGAGCCGGACCTGCCGCCGCGCGGCCGGGTGCACGTCATCGGGTCCAGCTCGGCGGGCTACCGGCTGGCGGTCGAACCCGGCCAGGTCGACGTGACGCGCTTCCGCACGCTGTGCGCCGAGGCGCGCGCCCGGGCCACGCAGGACCCGCCCCGGTCCTTCGAGCTGCTCGGGGCCGCCCTGCGGCAGTGGCGTGACCCGCAGCTGGCCGAGCTGGCCCGGCTGCTGCACACCGACGAGGCCGTGGCGGCCACGCACCGGGCGTGGTGCGACGCGGCCCTCGACTACGTGCGCGCCGGGCTCGGGCTCGGCCGCGGCGCGGCGGTGCTGGCCGTGGCCGAGCAGCTGGCCCGGTGCGAGCCGCTGCACGAGGAGGTGCAGGCCCGCTACATCGCCGCGCTGGAGCAGAGCGGCCGGCGCGCCGCCGCGCTGGACCAGTTCCACCACGTTCGGGCCCGGCTCGGCGACGAGCTCGGCGTCACGCCCGGCGCCCAGCTGGCCGGGGCGTACCGGAAGATCGTGCGGCCGCGGACCCCGGCGCCCGCCGGGCCGAGGCCGGACCCACCGCCCTGGCGCGGGCCCGGCGCCGGCCCCGGCACGCTGGTCGGGCGCGACGCCGACCTGGTCTCGGTCACCGGCCGGCTCGCCGAGGACCGGCTGCTCACGCTGACCGGGGCGCCCGGCTGCGGCAAGTCCGCGCTGGCGCTGCACGCCGCCACCGCCGTGCGCGACCGGTTCCCCGGCGGCGTGCTGGTGCTCGAGGCGTCCGAGATCCCGGGCGCCGCCGGGCTGGCCGAGGCGCTGGCCCGGCTGACCGGCGGGCAGGCCGGCGACGACGCGGCGGCACTGCTGGGCGACCGGCGCACCCTGCTGGTGCTGGACAATGTGGAGCATCTGGTCGCGGTCAGCGCCGCCGCCGCGGACCGGCTGATCCGTTCGGTGCGCCGGGTGTCGGTGCTGGTGACCTCGCGCGAGCGGCTCGGGCTGCCCTACGAGACGGTGTGGCCGGTGCAGCCGCTGGAGGTCGGCGGTCACGACGGCGCCACCGCCCTCTTCGCCCGCCGGGCCGCCCAGGTGAGTCCCGGCTTCCGGCTGACCCGCGACAACACCGACCAGGTGGCCGACATCTGCCGCCGCCTCGACGGGCTGCCGCTGGCCATCGAGATGGCGGCCGCCTGCCTGGCCGCCGTGCCGCTCGACGAGCTGACCGAGCGCACCGCCCGGCCGCTGGACGAGATCACCCCGCCCCGCCGGTATCCCCCGGCGCACCAGCGCTCGCTGCGCTCGACGTTGCGGCGCAGCGCCGACTGCCTGAGCGCCGCCGAGCGCCGCTGCTTGCACCGGCTGGCCGGGCTGACCGCGTCCTTCGGCCCGGCCGACGCCGCCCTCGCCTGGGACGGGCTGCCGGGCGGGCCGGTCGACGTGCGGGCCATGCTCAGCCGGCTGGTCGACGCCTCGCTGCTGTCGGTGCTGCACTCCGGGACGGGCACCCGCTATCGCATGCTGCGGCTCGTGCGTTGCTCCGCGGCCGAGCTCGGTCATTCCTGCCCGCTGCCGGGTTGAGCTGGTCATGGCGGCGGCTCACGCGTTCCACGGCGCGGTCGGGAACCATCCGTAGCCGAAGCGCGCGGGCAGCCGTACGTCCCGATAGACCAGCAAGAAGACGCCGACCAGGGCGCCGAGCACCGCCAGGCGCAGCCGCGGCCGGCCGGCGAACGGGTCGCGCACCAGGCCCAGCGCCGCCGGCCCGAGGAAGGCCAGGGCGAGGCCGATCTCGCGGTCCACGAAGGACGCCGACCACACGTACGCCGGCAGCACTCCCCCGAGCGCGGCCAGCGCGAGAGTCAGCCGCGTGGGCGTCCCGGTGCGGCCTGGACGGGTCAGAACAGCCATGATTCCCCTCCCGGTGCTATGCGATAGTGAAGGAAGCTGTGCGTGAGGAGCCGGAGTGACGAAGCCGCCGAGGGAGCGTCGTCTCTACGACCAGGAGTGCGGACTGGCCTACGGTCTCGACGTGGTGGGCGAGCGCTGGACCCTGCTGATCATCCGGGAGCTGCTGCCGCGGCCCCGGCGCTTCCGGGACCTCCTCGACGGGCTGCCCGGCATCGGCACCAACCTGCTCGCCGAGCGGCTCAGCTCGCTGGCCGAGGCCGGCGTGGTCGAGCCGCTGGAGCCGGGCCGCCGCACCGCCGGTTACGCGCTGACCGAGCTGGGCCGCACGCTGCACGAGCCGATCCTGGGGCTGGCCCGCTTCGGGCTGCGGGCCGGCGCCGGCCGCCCCCGGCCCGCCGGCGCGGTCAGCCGGGCGTCCTGGGCCCCGCTGGCGATCGAGGCGATGCTGGCCGGCGGGCCGGGGCCCGAGGCCGACGAGACCTACCAGTTCGACGTGGGCGGGGAGGTCTTCCATGTGGCGGCCGCGGCCGGGCGCGCGGTGGTGCGCCCCGGGCCCGCCGCGGCGCCGGACGTCGTGGCCACCACCGACCCACGCACGTTCTTCGACCTCGGGCTGGGCCGGCTCGACCCGATCGAGGCACTGGTCAGCGGCGCGGTCCGGGTCACCGGCCGGCCCGCGGCGGTGCCCCGCTGCCTGCGGCTGATCGGCTTCGCCGACGCCCCGGCGGGTCACGGCCGCACCGCATAGGGCGTCAGGGCGCCGCGCAGCTCGGCCGGGATCGCGGCCGGCTCCAGCCCGCGCCCGGTGCGCCGCATGCAGGCGACGGTCTGCCGCCCCCGGGCCAGCAGGTCGGGCCCGCGCCGGTAGTCGAAGCCCATGCCGATGCGGTTGCCGGTGATGTGCTCGAGGCTCATGTGCACCTCCACCACGTCGCAGGCGAAGCTCTCGATGTAGAAGTCGGCCGCGCAGCCGACGGTGGCCAGCGCCAGCCCGGCCCGCAGGTCGGCGAGCACGCCGGGGGCGCGGTCGGCCAGGAAGTGCTCGCGGCAGTGCCCCTGCCAGGCGAGGTAGTGCGCGAAGTAGACGTTGCCGACGAGGTTCGTCTCGTCGAAGGTGACGCGGTGCCGATAGACATAGGCCGGGCCGGTCATGGCGTCTCCCCCAGCCCCACGCAGACGGCCACCGGGCCGGTCGTGCTGGTCACGACGGTGCTGTGGAGGTGGCACCCGGCGGCGGTCAGGGTGGTCCAGCCCGCGGCCGGCGCCCCGGTGAGCAGCAGCGGGTCCGGGGCCGTGCGCCCCAGCTTGCGCAGGCTCTCGCGACAGGCCCACACCTGGTACGCGCCGGCCGCGCCGAGCTCCGCCGCCACCTGACGATCGCCGGACCCGAGCGGCACCTCGCCGGGCCCGGCCGCCTCCCAGTCCACCGCGACCGGCTGCGGTGCCGCGGCCACGAGCACGTGCCCGGCGAGGTGACTGGCGGAGGCGTGGCCGGGGCCCGCCACGAGCAGGGCGCCGTCCGGGGCGTGCCGGGCCGGGGCGTCCGCCAGCCAGGCGGCGACCTCCCGGGTGCGTTCGCCGCCGGTCCGGGTGGCCGGGGCGACCGCGAGGTCGAGGCGCAGCCCGGGGTGGGCCCGCCGCAGCGTACGCGTCAGCAGCGCCCCCAGCACGGCGAGCGGCAGCGGCGCCGGGTCGAGCGGGCCGGTCACCCGCAACCGCAGGCCGGACCACTCCTCGACGACCTCCGGCCCGGCCCCGGACACGACCAGGTCGAACACGAGCTCGTCGCCGTCGCCGGGGCGCTGGCGGGCGTGCACGGTCAGCGTCCCCTCGGGCCGCCCGTGGAACCGGATCTCGTCGGCCCCGACCGGCAGCAGCCGCCGGTCGGGCAGGCAGCCCTGCAGGATGTGCAGGAACGCGTCGCGGGCGCCCGGGTCGCCGAGCACCAGCGCCGGATCGTGGAAGGCGCCGAACCAGCGGGCGTCCGGGTCGGCGGTGACCGAGCCGAGACAGCGATAGGCGCTGAGCCGGTGATAGCCCCGGACCCGCCGCAGCGCGGGACCGTGGAAGAACAGCGGTCCATAGAGGCCGGCCGCCGGCATCGGGTCTCCGGCCACCACGACGGGCCCGACGGTGCCGGGGCGGGCCGGGCCCGCGTCGGTGCAGGTGGCCCGGAAGTGGTCCGTGGCGAAGCCCGTCTCGGCGCTGCGCAGCACCGTCTCGATCGCGCCGTCCTCGCCGGCCAGGGCCGCGACCCGGATCCGGCGCGGCTCGCGCTCCGGCACGGTGACCGGCCGGGCGAACGCGACCGCGGACAGCCCGGTGTGGCCGGGCTTGCCGCCCAGGGCCGCCGCGGCCTGGGCCATCGCCTCCAGCCCGAGCACCGCCGGCAGCAGGACCGTGCCGTCGATCCGGTGGCCGGCCAGGGCGGGGTCGTCGCCCAGCGACAGGTCGGCGGTGCTGATCAGTTCGACGCCCGGGGTGTGGGCCGGCCGGGCGGCGGTGAACCGGCCGGCCGGGGTCTCGTCGTCGTCCCAGCGCACGGCCGGGCTCGCCGGGAGCCGCCCGGTGACCAGCACGGCGGCGGGCAGCCGCGGGGTGGCGAGCAGGCGCAGCAGCAGGTCGGTGCCGGTGGCCACGGGCACCGGGCTCAGCCCCTGGCGCACCAGCGCGTCGAGCGCCCCGAGCCGCTCGCCCATCCCGGTGCCGGACCACGCCGACCACTCGACGGACAGCCACTTCACGTCCGAGTGCTCGGCGCTCAGCCGGGCGCACCGGCGGGTCAGCCACTCGTTGGCGATGGCGTAGTCGGCCTGCCCGGCGAGCCCGGTGCGCCCGATCACCGATCCGAACGCGACGGCGAACCGCAGCGCCGCCGGGTCGAGCGCGGCGAGCACGTGGTCGAGGGCGGTCTTGGGGGCGAGGGTGGCGTGCAGCTTCGCGGGGGTGAGGGCGGCTATGCGTACGGGCTCGTTGCGGCCCGCCGCGTGCAGGAGGCCCCGCACGGTCAGGGGCCGCAGGGCGTCGGCCACGGCCTCGGAGTCGGTGACGTCGGCGCGCACATACCGGGCCGTCACCCCGGCCTCGGTCGCGCGCCGCAGGGCTGTGACCACGGCCGGATCGTCGCCGGGGCTGCGGCCGAGCAGGATCATGGTCGCCCCGGTCGCGGCGCCGAGCGCGAGTGCGCACTCGAGGCCGATGCCCCGGGCGCCGCCGGTGACCACGCACGCGTCGCCGCGCCCGAGCGGGATCGCCGCGTCGTCCCGGGGCGGGATCACCAGCTGCCGCAGGACCGGCTCGGCCCGCACGCCGCCGGGACCGAGGACCACCTCCGCGTACGGGCGCAGCGGGCGATGCGCCTCGGCGGCGGCCGCCCGGATCCCGTCCGCCGTGGCGGGCGTCTCGGCGACCAGCACCGGCACGGCGGGGTTCTCGGCGGCGAGGCTGCGGCCCACGGCGGCGCCGATGCCCCCGTGGTGCAGCACGACCAGCGGCCGGCGATCGGCGTCGGCGGCGCGCAGCGCGGTCACCACGTCATCCGCGGCGTCGGCCGCCGGCCGGTCGGGGGCCAGGGCCAGTAGCCGCGCGGGCTCGCCGGCGCCGGGCCGCCGGGGGAAGGCGACGGTGAGCTCCCGCTCGTACGGGTGCCCGCCCGCCCCGATGATCTCCCAGTCCCGCGGCTGCGGGGCGGCGGCGGGCGGCGCGACCGGGGTCAGGTGCGCGCCGAACACCCGCACCCAGGCGGCGACCCCGGTGACCGGCGGCTCCGCGCTCCCGGCGGGCGGCAGGGCGGCCAGGGTCGCGGCCAGCTCGGCCACGGTCGCGGTCGCCAGCTCCAGCGGTGCCGTGGGCGCGGCCCGGCCCAGGTCGGCGGCGAGGGCGGCGGCGAGCTGACCGACGCGCAACGAGCTGAGGTGCAGGTCGGCGAGCAGGCGGGCGTCCGGGGCGACGGCGGCCGGGTCCAGCTCGGCCTCGCCGGCGACCCGTTCCCGCGTGATCTCCAGCGGATCCGCCGTCGCGTTCACCACCCGCGGTTCCGCTTCCACCGCCGGCTCGTCGACGACGATATCGGTGGATTCGCACGGGTTGGTGAGGAAGGCGCGCGGGCGGTCGAGATCGAACACCCGGGTCTCCCGGCGGTCGAACCACGGCTGGACGCTGTCACAGGCGCCGGCGGCGAAGAGGGCGGCGCCGGCGACCGCGAGCCCGTCCGCCTCCGGGGCGCCCGCGTCGAGGGCGACGGCCCGGTCCCCGGCCAGGCCGGCGAGCACGTGCCCGGGGCCGACCTCGACGTAGAGGTCGGCGGCGAGCAGGGCGAGGGCGGCGGTGAAGCGTACGGGGGCGGTGAGCTGGGTCGTGAGCAGGGCGGGCAGGTCGGGCTCGGCGGGCAGCCAGGCTCCGGTCACGGTGGAGGCGACCGGCCGGGACAGCGGTTGCCGGCGGATCCGGGCGGCGGCGGCGCGGACGGGATCGGCGGCCGCCGCCATCGCGGGCGAGTGGAAGGCGTGCGCAACCGGCAGCCACGTGGCGGCGAGGCCTTGGCCCCGGGCCCGTGCCACGACCCGGCCGACGGCGGCGCGGGGGCCCGAGACCACCGTGTGCCCGGGCCCGTTCTCGGCGGCCACCACCGCGCCGGTGCCGTCCACCAGCGTCTCGGCGCCGGGGCGGCCGGTGCCCAGGCTCGCCATGGCGCCATCGGTGCCGCCGGCCTCGGCCATCGCCGCGCCGCGGGCCCGGGCCAGCGTGTACGCCTCGGTCTCGGTGAGCGCCCCGGCCCAGCACAGGGCGGCCAGCTCGCCGAGGCTGTGCCCGGCGGCGGCGTGCGCCCGGACCCCCAGCGTGTCGAGCCAGCGCAGCCCGGCCAGGGCCGAGCGCATGATCGCGGGCTGGGCGACGTCCGTGCCGGCCGGCCCGGCGGCGGGGTCCGGGACGGTGAGCGGGTCGTCGTAGCCCGGCGGCAGCTCGTCGAGCAGCCGGCCGAGCGCGCCCGGGCCCGGATGGCAGGGGGCGGCCTGCCCGGAGAAGAGCAGTGCGACCCGGAGCGGCGCCCCGGCGGCCACGAAGACCCGGCGCACCCGGTCGAGGACGAGCCGCTCCCCCGCCTCGAGGCGCTCGGCGGCGTGCCCGGCGGCCGCGGCCAGCTCGTCGACGGTGCTCACGGCGGCGGCGAACCGGACCGGCGCGTCGCCCCGGTGCCCGGCGGCCAGGGTGGCGGCGAGATCGGTGAGCTCGCCGCGCGACATCACCGGGGCGGCGCCGGCGACATGGCGCAGCCGGGCGGCCAGGACCCCGGGCCGGTCGGCGGTGCACACCACGATCTCCCGGCCGGGGTGCCGGGCGGCGAGCCGGCTCTGGTGGCGGGCGAGGCGCCGGCGGGCCGTGGGACCCGTGCCGCCGAGCACGGCGTGCACGTTGATACCGCCGAAGCCGAAACCGCTGACGGCGGCGTAGCGCTCCGGCCCGGGCCAGGGCCGGGCCTCCGCCGGGGCGTGCAGCGCGGTGGCCGGGTCGTGCAGCAGCGGGTGCGGGTCGGCGCAGCCGGTGGCCGGCGGCAGCACCTCGTGGTGCAGGGCGAGGACCGCCTTGATCAGCCCGGCCGCCCCGGCCGCGGCCTTGGTGTGCCCGATGTTGGCCTTGACACTGCCCAGCGCGGCCGTCGGCGCCCCGGGCCCGCGCACGTCGCGCAGGGCGGTGATCTCGGTGAGGTCGCCGATCTCGGTGCCGGTGCCGTGCCCCTCGACCAGCCGCACGCGGGCCGGGTCGAGGGCGGCCCGCTCGTACGCGCGCCGCAGCGCCAGCCGCTGCCCCGCGACCTCCGGCCGGGTCAGCCCGCCGCGGCCGTCCGAGGCGGTGCCCCAGCCGAGCAGCCGGGCGTAGGCGCGCAGCCGGCGCTCGCGGGCGTACGACTCGCGGCACAGCACGAGCACGCCGCAGCCCTCGCCGGGCAGGAAGCCGGTGGGGCGGCGGTCGTAGACCCGCATCTCGTCGCGGGCCAGCGCGCCGGCTCGGGCAAAGCCGACCAGCTCGAACGGGTCCAGGCTGAGGTCCACGCCCCCGGCCAGCGCGACGTCGAGGTGCCCGGCGGCGACCGCCTCGGCGGCGGTGGCCACGGCGAGCAGCGAGGACGCGCAGGCGCCGTCCACCGTGTACCCGGTGCCGTGGAAGTCGAAGTGGTTGCAGACCCGGCCGGCGATCGTGTTGGCCAGCGCCCCGGCCAGGGTCTCGTCCGACGGCACCGGGAAGGCCGCCTTGTAGCGCCGCTCGATGTCGCCCAGCAGCGCCGACCGGGCGCCGGGCGGCAGATCCGTGCCGGCCAGGGCGGCGGCGACCGTCCGCCCCACGTACGGCCACCGGGTCCGCAACGTCGCCGCCCGCGAGAACTCCCCGGTCAGCGAGTTGCCCAGCACCACCCCGGCCCGGTCGCGGTCGACGCCCTCGCCCCCGGGCAGCCCGGCGTCGGCCAGCGCGTCCGCGCTCACCTCCAGCGCCAGCCAGTGGCTCGGGTCCACGGCCCGGTACGTGTCCCCGGGCACCCGGAACCGCGCCCGGTCGAAGTGCCAGCCGTCGAGCAGGGCGGCCCGGGTCACGTACGTGTGGTCGGGGTCCGCGCCGCCGTAGTCGGCCAGGGGCAGCCGCCCGTCCGGGAGGCGCCGGAACGAGCGCCGCCGGGCCATGACGTTGCGCCACAGGTCGCCCGGCCCGTCCGCCTCGGGGAACCGGCAGGCCAGGCCGGCCACGACGACCGGGTCGGAGGTGGTCATGTCAGGACACCGCGCGCCGGGCGAGGCCGGCCGGCTCGGGCAGCCGCCGCGCGGGCGCCGGGTGGGTCGCGCCGGCCGGGGCCCGCCGGCTGTGCAGCCGCTCGCGGAACCACGTGATCACCAGCCGTGCCCCGCAGACGATCACGAGGGCGAAGAACAGGCCGAACGTGATGTGCGCGACGAGCAGCAGGCCGTAGACGCCGGCCGTGCTCAGCCCGAAGAGCACCTGGTCGCGCGGCCGGACCGGCGTGGTGCCCGGGTCCGTGATCATGTAGTTGGTGAACAGCACGAAGGCGACGCCGGTCATGGCCACCAGGGCCGAGACGAGCGCGACGTCGAGGAACACCGCGCGCAGCACCGCCTGCAGGGCAAATCCGCCCACCCAGGCCGCGATCAGGGGCAGCTTGCCGGTCAGCTTGCCGTTGAGCATCGTGCCGGCGGTCAGGATCGCCGCCGGGACCGCCCAGTCGACGATCGTGCCGGTGGTCTCGGTGAACTGGTAGGGCGGGGCGATGGCGACCGCGCTGAACAGGATCAGCGTGACGGCGATGCCGAAGTTGCTCGGGTTCATCATGTGCCGCAGCGAGCCGTTCACCCGGACGCGGAAGACGTACTTCCCGGACACCGCCACGGCCACCGCGAAGACGGTGGGCAGCAGCCGCTGGTTGCCGTACAGCAGCATCGCGCAGGCCAGGGCCGCGATGTGCGCGGGCAGCAGGAAGTTGACGAGGTCCACGGGCGACCCCCGCCAGCGCGGGGTGGTGTGCCTCGCCCACGCGTCGACGGTCTCCAGCAGCAGGCTGAGCGCGTACGCGGTGAGCAGCGCGACGACCGGTGTCAGGTAGGCCTGCTCGAAGCCCAGCCAGACGTGTCCCAGGACGGTGAAGACCGAGATGGACAGGGCGAAGCGGCGCAGGGCCTTGATCCGCGGGTCGGGCATGGTCTCAACCTCTCTGCAGGACGACGTCGTGCCAGCCGGGGGCGAGCACGCGGCGCAGCGTGTGCGGGCCGGCCGCGTCGCGCCAGGTGATGTCGGCGGTGACCGGGCCGGTGGCCGCGCCGAGGCCGAAGAGCAGCTCCGGGGCGTTCACGCCGGTGTGGCCGTTGGCCGGGAAGAGCTGCGCGCGGCGGGCCGGGCCGCCGGAGGTCGTGATCGTGACCGCGGCGCCGACGGCCGGGCGCGGGACGGCGCCGGGCACCCCGGGCGTGGCGGGCAGCAGCAGCCGCAGCCCCAGATAGGAGCGGTGCGGGCCGCGGTTGTGCAGCAGTTGCGAGCGGGCGAACTGGTTGCTGATCAGCGCGTCGAGACGCCCGTCGCGGTCGATGTCACCCAGGGCGATGCCGCGGCTCGGGCCGGGGTTGGCCAGGCCGATCGCGGCGGCCACGTCGACGAAGCGGCCGTCCGGGCCCCGGACCAGGAAGGGGTCGCGCTGGTGCCCGGACACGTCGTCGCCCGGCACGAAGTCGGGCCACGCGGCCGGGTGGCGGACCAGGTCGTCGTTGGTCAGCGCGAGTTCCTGCAACTGGGCCCAGCGGTTGCGGGTGCCGGTGACGAAGCCGACCGCCTGGACGAGCTCGTCGGTGCCGTCGCCGTCGAAGTCGCCCGCCTTGACGTCCCACGCCCACCCGGTGCGGGCCAGCCCGAGCGGCTCGCTGTCGTCGCGGTACGGGGCCCGGCCGCCCGTCAACGGCCCGGTGCCGGTGCTGACGAACGCGAAGTTGCTCTCCTGCAGCCCGTACGGGGTGGTGATGTTGCTGACCACGAGGTCCGGGCGGCTGTCGGCGTTGAGGTCGGTGAACGTGACGCCCATGCTCTTGAACGAGTCGTTGCCCAGCGCCTTGGACTTGGGGGTGGTGGGCAGCCGTTGCCCGCGCAGCTCGGTGAAGGCGATGCGCCCGGGCACCGAACGGTTGTGCAGCAGATAGTCGGGGCCGAAGTCGTTGGCGACATAGAGCTCGGGCAGCGCGTCGCCGTCGAGATCCTGCGCCCCGGTGGCCAGGGTCCACCGCTTGGACTGCACTTCGGTCAGCGCCCGGGACTGGTCCTCGTAGCGCGGCACGCCGTTCTCCACGCCGGCCAGCCGGAGGATGACGTTCTCGCCGGCGTTGGCGGCGTTCGACATCGACTCCTGCATCTGCATCGCGGGGTCGTCGGTGGCGGCCGGGTCGAGCACCCGCGCCCCGGCCGGGAAGTAGTTGCCCACGATCAGGTCGAGGCGGCCGTCGCCGTCGAGGTCGGCCAGGTTGGCCGTGGTGGAGTTCCAGATCCGCGACGGGTCGCTCACCACGTCCGCCGGGGTGAAGGCGCCGATGCTCAGCGGCACGCCGGGGCGGCGCAGATAGGCGACGGGCGGGCGGCCCCAGAAGTAGACCAGCACGTCGGACCAGCCGTCCTCGTTGAGATCGCCGGGCAGGCAGCCCATCGGGGCCATGACGTCCGGCCGGTAGCTCAGGCCGGTGGGCTCCAGGGTCAGCAGCCGGGTGCCGGTGGGCAGGCGGAGCACGGAGACCGAGTCGTCGCGCGGGTCCACCAGGCACGCCTCCCCGGCGCGCCCGTCGTTGTCGAGGTCGGCCAGGCCGCCGCTCGCGCCGACCGCGGAGATCCACGTCCGGATGTGCTCGAGCTGAGGCTGGACCCGGCGGACCGTCCGGGCGCCGGGCGGGTCGCCGTTGACGTCGCCGATCGTGAACGCGAACCGGCCGGCCAGCTCGGCCCGCTCCCCGGCGCTCGCGGACGGCAGCCGGGTGGCGAGCCCGGCGCCCACGCACAGGACCAGCGCCAGCAGGCCGGCGGCGCCGTTGCGGACACGCTGTCTCAGCGGCATGACGGTCCTCCCGTGACGACCGGGGCGGCGAGGCTCTGGATGCGCAGCCGCCAGGTGCGGTAGTCGGTGGCGGTGGCGCCGGGGCGGTCGAGGTCATGGCGGGCCGACCAGGTCCAGCCGGCGGCGGTGGGCACGTCCACGCCGGCGAGGACCCGCACGGCCGTCCGGGCGTGCTCGGGCACGTACTCGCTGTGCTGCCAGGCCTCGGCGGCGAAGGCGGCACCCTGGGCGAGCGCGGGCCGGTGCTCCCGGGCGAGGGCGGGCAACGCCGCGACGGTCGCTTCCGGCACCCCACCGGCGTACGTGACCGCCAGCGCGATCCCGCTCCACGCGTCGCCGTGGTGCCGGGCGGGCAGCCGGGCGACGTGCCGGGCCAGCTCGGCCGGGTCGCCGCAGGCCCGGAACCACAGGTGCCGGCCCAGTCCCTGGTGCCGGATGTCGCAGGTGGGCGCGCAGATCGGCGGATGTTGCGCCCAGCGGCGGACGGCCCGCTCACCGGCGAAGAAGCCGTGGCAGAAGCCCAGCCCGTCGTAGGCCAGCCAGCGCAGCAGCGGCGCCCCGGCCCCGAGCCCGCCGAGCCGGGTGCGGTGCAGCTTGGCCAGCGCCCAGCCGCTGCCGACATGGATGAGGTACGCGTACCGCCCGTCATGGGCGTCGTGCAGCGCGGCCAGCCGCCGCCCGCCGCCGGGGCTCAGCCGGTCGAGCAGAGTCGCGGCCATGGCGGCACCCTCGGCCGCGAAGCCCCGCAGCCGCGGCGGCAGGCTTCCGAGGGCCGGCGCCGTGCCGGCCGGCGTGGCCAGCTCGGCGTTGTAGCCGGCGAGGAACGTGCCGGCCGCCGTCTGCAGCACGGCCCGGGTCGCGGCGGGTTCGGTGCGGAAGCCGCGGGCCGCGAAGTCGGTCAGGCCCGGGCGCAGGACGAGCGGTCGCAGGTGCAGCGGCGGCGAGGTCATGTCCGCTCCTGGCGGGTTCGGCGGGTGAGGACCCGGCGAAGCCTGCCACCGCGAAGTTGAGGAACTCTTGAATTCCATATAGCACCGTGCAAGAAGCGGGGTGCCGATCCGGGCCCTAATCTGGGTTTCTCCGCATCCCCCCGGCTGGCCACAACACAAACCGGTAGCGACCGCGGAAGGCGGTGAGGCATGCGGATCAGCGAGCTCGCCCGGCGCGCCGGCGTCGCCCTGCCCACGGTGAAGTACTACCTCAGCGCGGGCCTGCTGCCGGCGGGGCATCGGACGGCGCCCAACCAGGCCGACTACGGCGAGCGGCACCTCTACCGGCTGGAGCTGATCCGCACGCTGCTGGAGATCGGCGGCCTGAGCATCGCGCGGACGCACGCCGTGCTGCGCGCGGTGGACGCCGGCGTGTCACTGACCGCCCTGCTCGGCGTCCTCGACGAGGCGGGGCCGGGTCAGCCCCGGCGCCGGCCCGCGCCCGACCCGCTCGCGGGCGTGGTCGCCACGGCCGCCCGGCTCGACGTCGCCGAGCTGGGGCCGGCCCTCGACGGCTATGCCGAGGCGGCGGCCCGGCTGGCGGCCTGCGACGCGGAGGTCGTGCGTGCGATCGGGACCCGGATGGCGGCCACGCCCGGCGCCGATCGCGGCATGCTGCTGGAGCGGATCGTGGCGGCCGTCGTGCTGGGACAGGCCGCCGAGACGGCGCTGCGCGGCCCGGCCCGCCGCCACGCGCTGCGCCCCTGACACCTCACCGCTGCTTGCGCCCCTCCCCCAGCAGCCGTACCACTGTGGCGACCCGCGTCGCCCGGGTGTCGGTGCTCTTGGCGCCCTCGATCCACTCGACGTACTGCCGCTGGTAGAAGCCGGAGAGCCCGGCGAAGAAGTCACCGGTGCCCGGGGCCCCGGCCATGGCGGCGGTCAGGTCGCCGGGGACGGTGGCCTCCTCCGGCTCGCCGGGCTCCACGCGCACCCGCACGGTGCTGCCGGGACCGGCGCCGAGCTTCTTCTGCAGGGCCTTGTTGACCGGGAAGTACCACTGGCCGCCCCGGCTGCCCAGCGAGCCGCTGAACTCGGTGTCGTCGATGGTGCCGCGGATGTACTGCCGGGGCCGGCTGCCCCAGGTGGTGGTCGGGTCGAAGGGCATGCGGATGCGCACGGTGCCGCGCTGGTCCGCCTCGAGCTCGGCCCGGAACTCCTGAGCGTCCATGCCGCTCCTCGCTGGTGTCGGCGTTGACTTGGCCGCGTGCCACTGTGCCCCCGCCGGGGTCCGCGCGCCACGGAACTGTCGCCTCCGCGACGCCTTCGCACTTTCGGACAACCTGTTTCCGGCAACCTCGGAGAAGCCCCTCGCCGGGGGCGGCTGGCAGCGTCGGAGGTCCGAGACGGGAGGGACGCCATGACGCTGTCCAGGGAACAGTTGCTGCAGGTCGCGCAGCGGTGGACCGATGTGATGAACAACGGGAAGGTCGACGAGCTGGAGGAGCTCGTGGACTACGACGTGGTCGACCACTCCGGCCTCACGAAGCCGTACGGGTCGGGCTGCGACGGATTCAAGCACCTGGTCGAGCAGCTGCGCTCGACGTTCCCCGACTACCGGTCGTCGCTCGACTCGGTGGAGGTCGACGGGGACGTGGTCACGCTGCACCACACCGGCACGGCCAGCCCGCCGCAGACCCTCGCCGGGCTCACCGGGGAGCAGCCGGACGCGCCGGCCAGGCCCATGTCGTTCGCGGTCACCTCGGCGATCCGGGTCAACGACGAGGGCAAGGTGGTCGAGCACTGGGCGGTGAGCGGCCCCTTCGGCGAGCAGAACACCCCCGCCGACACGGGTACGGGCACCGGGACCGGGACGGGCACCGGCCTGCCCACGGGCACGCCCGAGCTCAACAAGGCGTACATGCAGCAGTACGTGGCCAAGGTGATCGACGCGGAGAAGGCCGACAACGCCCGGTTCTACTTCTCCGAGAACTTCTACAACCACGACCCGGCCCCCGGCGAGGAGCCGGGCGTCGAGGGCGCGGTGGCGTTCATCAAGAGCATCTTCACGGCGTTCTCCGGCTTCCGGACCGTGCTGGAGGAGCAGATAGCCGAGGACGACCTGGTCGCCGGGCGCTGGTCGCAGCAGTTCACCAACACCGGCCCCTACCTGGGCTTCCCGGCCAGCGGCAAGGACATCCACATCGGCGGCATCACGATCACCCGGGTCCGCGGCGGCCGCATCCTGGAGGAGTGGGAGGCGCGCGACGCGCTCAGCCTGCTCGGCCAGATGGGCATCCCGTCGCCGCTGGGCGCCCTCGAGGACGGGGTCACCGGCCCGGCCGCCGACGACGAGGCCGACAAGGAGAGCGTGCGCCGCTACTACTACGACGTCTGGGACCGGGAGAACACCGACGGCATCGCCGACATCTTCACCACCGACTTCGTCGAGCACAGCCCGGTGCCGGGCCAGCACGCCGGTACGGCCGGGGTCGCGCAGCTGGTCCGCGCGTTCCACACCGGCTTCCCCGACCTGTCGGTGAGCGTGGACCTGCAGGTGTCGGCGGGCGGCCGGGTCGCCAGCCGCTACACCGTGCGGGGCACCCACCGCGGGCTCTTCCGGGGCGCGGCGCCCACCGGCAAGCGGATCGAGGTGACCGGGATCGGCGTGCACGCGGTGCGCGGCGGCAAGCTCGCCGAGCACTGGGGCTTCTTCGACAACGCCACCCTGGTCACCCAGCTCGGTCTGATCGAGTTCCCGCCCGGCATCGGCGCGCCCTCCCCCGGCCCCGGCACCCCGGCTCCCGGCCCCGGCGCGCCGACTCCCGGCACCGGCGGCGGGTCGCCCGCGCCGGGCCCGAGCCCCTGGGACGTCAACGTCGGCGGCGGGGCGCAGGGCGGTTCCTGGTGAGCGCGGACCGTGGCCCCGCGGCGCTCGTCGAGCGTCTCGTCGCCACGGTCTTCCGCGCCGGCGACGACCGGCCGCTGGCCGGGCTGCTCGGCACCGGCGCCGACGAGGCCCGGCGCAGCTGCGACCGGGTGCTCGGCCTGCGGGCCGCCCTGCCGGACAGCCGGTGGACCGTCGACGAGCTGATCGCCGCCGGGGACACCGTGGCGGCCCGGCTGACCGTGCGCGGCGCCCGCCTGGGTGAGCTCGGCGATCCGGCCGGCTCCGCCCACCCGGTCACGGTCCCGCTCTACGGCATGTACCGGGTCGAGGGCGGCCGCATCAGCGAGGCGTTCCACGGGTTCGAGGCCCCGGCCGGACGGGCGCCGCGAGCCGGGGCGGGCGCCGAGCCGATCCTGGAGCTGGCCGACATCCAGGGCAGCGTGTTCCCCGGCTTCGCCAAGGACCACGTCGCCGTGCTGAGCCTGCGCATGGGCGCGCTCGGCGAGGCCCGGCACGCGCTGGGTGTCCTGGCCGGTGAGGTCGCCACTGCGGCCGAGGTGTGGGCGTTCGGCCGGCTGTTCGCCCGCACCCGCACCCGCCGCGGGCACGAAGGCGCGGTGAGCGCGACCTGGGTCTCCGCGGCTCTGTCCTATCCGGCGCTGATCGACCTGGAGCCGCAGGCCGTGGTCTTCGCCGACGCCGCCTTCCGCGGGACCTCCGGCCGCCGCGATGGGCTGCCGGACCTGCTGCTGATCGTGGCCGCCGACGACCCGGCCGCCCTCGACCGGGAGAGCGCCCGGCTCACCGCCGCGCTGGCGCCGGGCTTCGTCCTGCGGAGCCGGCAGCGCGGCGACGCCCTGCCCGGCGACCGGCGCGGCACCGAGCACTTCGGCTTCCGCGACGGGGTGGCGCAGCCCGGGGTGCGGGGCCGGCATCCGCTCCCGCCGCACGAGCCGGTCACCGCGCGGCTCAACCCGGGCGACCCGGACGAGGGCAAGCCGGGCCAGCCGCTCGTGCAGCCGGGCGAGTTCGTGTTCGGCTATCCGGCCGAGGGCGAGAACGGGGCGCCGGGACCGATCGCCGACGCCGGCCCGGACTGGGCCCGCAACGGCTCGCTGCTGGTCTACGCCCGCTACACCCAGGATGTCGCCGCCTTCGACCGGTTCGTCACCCGGGCCACGGCCGAGCTGCGCCGCGCGGCGCCGGCCCTGGGCTGGATCGGCGAGCAGCGGGTGGCGGCCATGATCGTGGGCCGATGGCGCAGCGGGGCCCCGCTGGTGCGCGCCCCGCACGCCGACGACCCGGCGCTGGGCGCGGACGACCGGGCCACCGACGACTTCGCCTACCGGTCGGCCCGGCCCGCCCGGCCCGGCTCGCCGTGGCCACCCGCGCCCGCGGATCCGGACGGGCTGCGGTGCCCGTACGCGGCGCATGTCCGCAAGGCGAACGTGCGCGACGACCTGGCCGGCACCGCGGGCCCCGGCGCGGCGCGGCGGCACCGGATGCTGCGGCGCGGGATCCCGTACGGGCCGCCGGGCGCCGACGACCGGGACCGCGGCCTGCTGTTCCTGTCCTACCAGACCTCGATCGAGCGGCAGTTCGAGTTCGTGCGCGACCGCTGGCTCGACGACGACAGCCTGCGCCGGCCCGGCGAGGGCATCGACCTGATCGTCGGCCGGTCGCCGGGTCCGCGGAGGTTCGGCGTCCCGGTGCCCGGCGACACCGGCCCGCACCTGGTCGAGCTGGACGCCGGGCAGCCGTTCACCACCTTCGCCGAGGGCGGCTACTTCTTCACGCCGGGGATCGGCGGGCTGCGCCGGCTGGCCCGGGCGCGCTGACAGAGAGGACTCCCATGACCCAGCAGACCACCGGCCGGGCCGTCGCGGCCGAGGTGCTGATCCGCGGCACGTTCCACGCGCTCGTGCCGCCTCCGGCGTTCTTCGCGCTGGCCCACTTCAGCTATCAGCCCGGCGCGTTCTTCCCGCCGGCCGAGGGCAACGGGCCGGTCGTCTTCCGCGTGCTGGAGGGCACGCTGGAGTTCGAGGCGGAGGACGCCGCCACGAAGACCCCGGCCGGCGGCGCGCCGCAGGACATGCCGCCGGGGCGGAAGTTCACCGTCACGGTCGGCGACCAGCTCGTGATGCCGGGCGGCGTGCTGCACAGCGCCCGTACGGTGGGCGACCGCGCGGCCCGGATCCTCGGCCTGGCCGTGTTCGGCGCCGCCCCCGCGCAGGAGTTCCCGCCCGGGATCGCCTTCGAGCCGCTGGTGCTCGGGCCGGTCGGGGTGCTGCCCGCCGCGCCGGCCACCGCCACCGTCACCGAGCTGCGCTCGCCGCCCGGCAGCCGGGCCGGGGTGGGCGGGGCCGGTCCGCGACTGGTGCACGTCCGGGCCGGGGCGGTCCGCGTCACCTGGGAGTCGGGCGAGGTGGTGTCCTGGCGCGGCACCGGGCCGTTCGCGCCGCCGGTGCCGCTGACCGGCGACGCCCCGGCCGAGCTCGCGGCGGGCGACGGCCTGCTGGTGCAGACCGGCGCCGGAGTGAGCGTCGAGGGGCTGAGCGAGGGCACCGTGCTCACGGTGGCCTCGGTCGGCGCGGCCGGCGGGCCGGGCGGCCCGGACGAGGTGGACCGGGTCGTGCGCGGCTACTACCGCGAAGTCGTCGACGCCGGTGACGTGGAGGCGGCCGGCGCCTGGGTCGCCGCCTACGGCCGGCACCACGACCGGCCCGAGGACGAGCAGGGGCTGGCCGGGCTCCGGTCGGCCCTGCGCGCCGAGCTCGCCGACCGCGACGGCCCCGCCACCACCACGGTGGAGGAGACCTTCGGCCAGGCCGACGTCGCCTTGCACCGGTGGACCCGGACGGCGACGTGGAAGGGCCACCTGTACGGCATCCCGGTGGACGGCGTGACGGTGCCGGCCTCGGGGCTGACCTTGAGCCGGGTGCGCGACC
The DNA here is from genome assembly GCF_030709675.1 of Symbioplanes lichenis. Classification (GTDB taxonomy): domain Bacteria; phylum Actinomycetota; class Actinomycetes; order Mycobacteriales; family Micromonosporaceae; genus Actinoplanes; species Actinoplanes lichenis. The sequence goes on along the minus strand of NZ_JAUZQD010000013.1, from coordinate 224,658 downwards.
GGCAGGTCGTGGAGGACTGGGAGGCACAGGACGTGATCGAGCAGATCGGCCGGATCTCGGGCACCGCGCTGCTCGGCGGTCTCGACGAGGGCGGCGCGGAGGAGACCGGCGCCCGGGCGCTGGCCACCCGCTATGTCGCCGACCTGTGGCACGGCGGCGACCTGACGCTGGTGGACGAGCTGTTCGACCCGGGCTTCGTCAACCACACGCCGCTGCCGGGCCAGCAGCCGGGAACCGCGGGCGTCCGGCAGTTCGTCCGGCGCTGGCGCACCGCCTTCCCCGACCTCACCGTCACCGTGGATCTGCTGGTGGCCACGCCCGCCCGGGCCGCCGTGCGGTGGACCTCGCGCGGGCACCACCGCGCCCCCGTCCTCGGTGTCGCCGCGTCGGGCCGCTTCGTCACCGTCTCCGGCATCACCGTGCTGGCGGCGGACGGCGGCCGGATCACCGACGCCTGGCAGCACTGGGCGGTGCTGTCGTTTCTGGCCCAGACCGGGCACCACGAGTCCGCAGGAGGGTGGTCGTAATGTCGGTCAAGGAGAACAAGGACCTGCTGGTCAGCTTTGTCAAGGAAGTCCTCGACGGCAAGAACGCCGATGCCGCCGGGAAGTACCTGAGCCCCAACTTCTTCCACCACGACCTCGCCCCGGGCGAGCAGACCGGCAACCAGACGGGCGCGGCCGGGCAGGTCAACTTCTTCACCGGCGTGGTCTTCCCGGCCTTCACCGGCTTCACCACCACTGTCGAGGACGTGATCGGCGAAGGCGACCTGGTGGCCGCCCGCTGGCGGCAGGCCAGCACCAACAACGGCGCGTGGCAGGGGCGCCCGGCGACGGGCAAGCGCACCGAGATCGCCGGGATCTCCGTGGTACGGGTCCGCGACGGCCTGATCGTCGAGGAGTGGGAGAGCCGCGACGCGGTCACCCTCGTACGCCAGCTCGGCGTGGCCGTGCCCCGGCTGACCCTGACCCCGGTACGGATCCCGGCGCCCCGCCCCACCCCGGCCCCCGGCCCGTTCCTGGCCAACGGTCCCCTGGTGGCCGAGGCGGAGGACACCGCCGCGATCAAGGCGCAGGCCGCGAGCGTCTACATGGACGCGTGGAACCGCGGCGACCTGACCGCCCTGGCCAACACCCAGGCCACCAGCTTCGTCCTGCACGACCCGACCGCGCTGCAACCGGCCACCCGGGCCGGCAGCGCCGCCCTGATCAGCGCCTTCCGCACCGGCCTGCCGGACCTGAGCGTCACGGTGGACCTGCAGCTGGCCGAGGCCGACAAGGTGGTCACCCGCTTCACCATCCGCGGGACCCACAAGGCGTCCCTGCTCGGCATCGCCGCCACCGGCAACCTGGTCCAGGCCACCGGCGTCAGCATCCAGCGCTACAGCGGCGGCAAACTGGCCGAGGAATGGCAGCTCTGGGATCAGCTGGGCCTGGCCGCCCAGCTCGGCGCGGTCCGCATCTGACCCCGCGGTCAGCCGTTGGACTCCGGGGCGGTCCGGCGGCGGCCGCCCGGCCGGAAGCTGTCGCTGTGGCGGGCCGAGGAGTTGGCGCGGTAGATGGCCCGGGGCGCCCGCCCGGCGGCCTCGCGCCGCAGGTCGAGCGGCAGGTTGCCGCAGCGGGCGAGCGCCTCCTCGGCGTCGGTCGCCGCGCCGCCCAGGGCCCGCAGGAGGGCGAGGGCGTCCGGGGTGGGCAGCGGCGCCAGGGGCAGGCGGTGGGCGCCGTGCCGGCTGACCAGGTCGGTCAGGGGCGTCCGGCTGGTCACCAGCACCGGGCAGGAGGCCGTGCCGGGCAGCAGGGGGCGGATCTGGGCGGTCGAGGCGGCGTCGTCCAGCACCATCAGCATGCGGCGGCGAGCCAGGAGGGTACGCAGACCGGCCGCGCGCTCGTCGGTGTCGGCCGGGACGGCGTCGCCGGGGACGCCCAGCGCGCGCAGGAAGCGGGAGAGCACGTCGTGGCTGCTCACCGGGCGGCCACCGGCCCGCAGGTCGGCGTGGAGGATGCCGTCGGGGAAGCGGGGGCCGTTGCGGTGCGCCCAGTGCACCACGAGCGCCGACTTGCCGACGCCGGGCGGGCCGGTGACGGCGACGATGCCGAGGGCGTGCGGGTCGGCGGCCCAGGCGGCGGTCCAGCGGTCGAGGTCGGCGAGCTCGGTGGCGCGGCCGCTGAAGTGGCGGACGGCGGAGGGCAGCTGGGCCGGAGCGGCGGGGCGTGAGCCGGGGCCGACGGACTCGCCGCGCAGCAGGGCCGTGTGCAAGTCGCGCAGCCGGGGACCCGGTGAGGCGCCGAGCTCCTCGCCGAGGTGGGCGCTCGTCCGGGCGTACAGATCAAGGGCCTCGGCCGTGCGGCCGGCCGCGCCGAGCGCGCGCATCAGCCGCTCGATCACCGGCTCGTGCAGGGGGTCGGCGGCGGCCTCGGGCGCGAGCCGTTCGAGCACGCGGGACTGCCGGCCGGAGGCGAGGACGCCGTCCGCCCAGTCGACCAGGACGCTGCGGTGCTGCTGGCGCAGGGACTCGCGCACCTGGGCCGCCCAGCGGCCGGGCAGGCAGGCCAGCGCCTCGCCGGACCACAGGTCGAGGGCGGCTTCGAGCAGCTCGGTCCGGCGGGGGTCGTACGGGTCGAGGCCGCCCGCCCGGGTCCGCAGTGCCGTGAAGCGGTGCAGGTCTATCCGCTCGCGGCCGGTCTCGAGCCGGTAGCCGCCGGCCTGGCAGCTCACGGCCGGGCCGGCGCGGCGCAGGCGGGCCGCGTAGGTGTGCAGGACAGCCCGGGCGTTCCGCGGCGGCGCCTCGTCCCAGATCCGGTCGACCAGGGTCGGGGGCGGGACCGTGCGTCCGATGTCGACGGCGAGGGCGGCCAGGAGCAGTTGCAGCTTGACCGGGCCCGGGCGCTGCTCGCGGTCGCCGGTCACCAGCGTGACGGCGCCCAGCAGGCGCACGCCGTCCATCGTCCCCCGTGAATCTGTCATGAAACCTTCTTACTCCATGCCGTCGACAGGCGGATGAAAGTTTCCTGAAGGCGACACCACGCACAGTGTTCCCGGCAATCACGCCACCACGGGAACGGGGGCACCCACCTCATGAGACGGACACTCTCGACGGCGCTGACCGCGCTGACCCTGGCCGCGAGCGGGGCGGCGACCGCCACGGTCACCGCCGCACCCGCGTACGCCGACGCCAAGTGCACCGGCAACGTCTCGGTCTACGGCGTCCTGGCCGACGGCCGGCTCACCTACTCGGTCATCGATCCGGACAACGGCAACCTGACGCACGTCGTGGTCTCGGCGAGCACGCTCGGGTTCACGCCGAAGGCCATGGCCACGCTCAACTTCAACACGATCCTGATCACCGACACCGGCGGCGGCCTGCACCGGGTCGACGTGACGACGAACAACGAGTCGCTGGCCTTCAACCCGCCGGCCCGCATCGAGGGCGGCTGGACCCACGACCACCTGGCCTACGACGGGCACGGCCACCTGTACGGGACGGCCGGCGGCGATCTGCTGCAGTACGTGGTCTCGCGGGACAAGCCGGGCGCCGACCAGATCGGCCAGCGCAAGGTGATCGGGGACGTCGGCTTCTACCTGCGCACCATGGCGGCCGCGGCGGACGACCGGCTCATCGCCACCAACGGCGACGGCGAGCTCATCAGCTATGCGATCACCGGCACCACGTACGCCCGCCAGCCCCTCGACGACGGCGGCTGGGGCACCTTCACCTCCCTGGTGTCGCCGGGCGGCGGCCTCTACTACGGCAAGGACGCCGGCGGCGCGATGTACTGGTACGAGGACGGCGACCCGGCCGACGGCTCCGGCGCCGACATCGGCTATCACCTCAACGACCCGGTCTCCTCGCGCGGCTGGACCCAGACGCTGCTCTCGGCCCAGCCGGCAACCTGCACGGTGGTCGCGCCGGCGAACACGCTGCGCGCGAAGATCGCCTCCACGGTCTCCGGCCAGGTCGGCACCCCGGAGTCGCAGTGCAACCGCTACCACTCCAGCTGCCACGACGGTGAGCCCGACTGGTGCGCCATGTTCGCCACCTGGGCCTGGGCGACCGCCGGCGTGCCCGGGGTCCCGCGCGGCGAGTGGGTGGCCCGCGGCCTCGGCGCCTGGGGTCAGGACCGGGGCCTGTTCCGGCCGCGGTCCGGGGCGAGCAAGGGCAGCCCCAAGGTCGGCGACTGGGCGATCTACGGCCCGCCGGACGGCCAGACCGGCGGGCACGTCGACGTGATCACCTCGGTCCGCCCCGACGGCACCCTGGTCGTGGTCGGCGGCAACGTCAGCAACAAGGTCAGCCGCCGGACCATCGACCCGGACACCGCCCGGATGGGCCGCGACGAGGTCCTGATCTCCGGCTACGTGTCGCCCCCGGGAGCGTGACGACCATGCGCGCACTCACCCTCGCCGTGGCCGCCGTCCTCGGCGCCACGATCGCCACCCCCGCCCGGGCCGCCGACGGCCCCGGCTTCGACGCCCACCAGCGGGCCATGGCCGTCGCCGCCACCCAGGACTGCGTCGCCGGGGGCCCGGCCTCCGCCGACGCGGCCACCGCGACCCGGCTCAACCGGGTGCTCACCGGGTCGATGGCCGGGGCCATGGACGCGTACCGGGTGTCCTGCGCCCGGGCCGTGACCGACGCCGTCCTCGACCGGGGACTCGGCGAACGGGCGGCGGTCATCGCGATCACCACGACCATCGTGGAGAGCACGATCCGCAACGTCACCGGCGGCGACCGGGACAGCGTGGGCCTCTTCCAGCAGCGGGACAGCTGGGGGCCGTACGCGGATCGCATGAACCCCGCCAAGGCGACCGGCAAGTTCCTCGACAAGATGCAGAGCGAGTATCCCGGCGGATCGTGGCGGACCGCGCCGATCGGCGAGGTGTGCCAGGCGGTCCAGGTGTCCGCCTTCCCGGAGCGCTACCAGCCGCAGGCCGCCGACGCGCAACGGATCGTGGACGCGGTGAGCCTCACGGCCGCGCCCGAGCCGGCGGTCTCGGTCTACGGCGTGCTCGGGGACGGCCGGCTCACGTACACCACGATCGACGCCGCGACCGGCAACCGGACCTCGACCGTGGTCGCCGCCGAGCCGCTCGCCTTCGTCCCGGTCGCCCTGGCGACGCTCAACTTCAACACTGTGCTGGTCACGTCGCCGGACGGACGGCTGCACCGGGTCGACATCCTCACCAACAAGACGTCGCTGACGTACAACCCGCCGGTCTTCGTGGAGCCGGGCTGGACGCACGACCTGCTCGCCTATGACGGGCACGGGCACCTCTACGGCGTCGCGGACGGCACGCTCATGCAGTACGTGGTGTCGCGCGACAAGCCCGGCGCGGACCAGATCGGCCAGCGGCACGTCATCGCGGGCAACTTCACCTTGCGTACGCTCACCGCCACCGGCGACGACTGGCTGCTGGGCGTGAACACGGGCGGGGAGCTGCGCTCGTACCGCGTCAACGCCGACCACACCTGGACCGGCACCACGCTGGCCACCCGCTGGAGCACCTTCGACCAGCTCACGTCGCCGGGGGCGGGTCTCTACTACGGCAAGACGCCGGACGGGGCGATGTACCACTACCGCGACCGGGACCCGTACGACCTGTCCGGCGCGGATCTGCGCTACTACACCGACGACCCGGTGGACACCCGGGGCTGGACGCAGAAGCTCGTCTCGGCCCAGCCGTTCGGCAGCTGACCCGGGGCCGACCGGCGGATTGAAGTGATCTGGCGCGCGTGGCCAGGGTGAGGCATGAGGGCTCTGCTGCTCACCGCCGTGCTCGGCGTGGCCGGGCTCGTCGCCCCGGCCCGCGCGCCGGACGCTCCGGTCGACCTGGACGCCGTCCGGGGGTGGAACGAGCTGGCGCTGACCGCCGTGCGCACCACCGACGCGATCGCGTTCGACCACGCCACCGACTCGGCGCCGGGCGGGGTGGCGCGGCACTACCCGGGCTTCGCCGCGGCCGCCGCGGAGGCGGGCCGGTCCCGGGTGTACGGCGGCCGGCACCTCGAGTTCAGCAACCAGGCCGGCCTGGCCCTGGGCCGCAGCGTCGCGCGCGAGGTGTCAGCCCACCGATGACGGGCAGGGCGGTGCGACGAAGTTCGCGTGCCGCCCGCGCGTCCACCGGCAGCCGAACGCCGGATCGGCCACCGCGCGGCGATCGAGGACGGCGTCGCCGGCGGCCCGGTGCCCGGTGCGGATCCAGCGGGTCAGGTCGTCGAAGGCTTCGGTCAGCTCGGACTGCGTGAAGTCACAGTGGCCGACGCCGCGGATCGCGCGGGAGACGAACTGGCCGCCCCGGGCCGCGTACACCTGCTCCATGGAGAACGGCACGAACAGATCGCCGATGTCGTGCAGCGACAGCACCGGCACCCGCGGCCGCCCGTCGATGTCCGGGATGCCGGCCAGCCCCGGATCCGCCTTCGCCGTTCGCCGCACCCGCAGCACGTCCCGGTTGAGGCGCCACTCCGCGCGGGTCGGCCACCACCGGTCGGTGCTGCGATAGACCGTGTGCCGGTTGTCGGTGACGTTGCCCGGGGCGATGCCCGCGGTGCCCCCGCTCAGCCCGGGATGGAGACCGAACAGGAACGGCAGATTCCCGTACGCCTGGGAGTTCCAGAACGTGAACGCGCTGCCGAACCCGGGCCGCTCGCCGCCGCTGCGCCGTTCGAGGACCGCCGACCACGTACGCCCGGCCGGGGTCGACCCCGACGGCAGGCCCAGCGCCGGGACGATCCGCCCCACCTGCTCCTCCCATCGCGCCCGGTAGCCGGCGTCCGGGTGCGGCGGGAACTCGGCGTCCACCCCGGCGAGCGCGGCGCCCGTGACATTCGCGTCGAGGAAGTAGTCGTGGAGCGCCGTATCGCCGAGCACCCCGCAGTAGGGCATCGCGCCCGTGAAGGCCCGCGGATACTCCTCGATCGCCACCGCGGTGACGTGCCCGCCCATGGACTTGCCGGACATGAGGACGGACTCCGGGCGTACGCCCGTGGCCCGGCGGAAGCCGTCGATCAGCGCGACCGAGTCCCGCACGCCCTGGCCCACGTCGTAGCCGTTGGTCGCATAGCTGGAGGCCGCCCACGCGTACCCGCGCGCCACATAGGCTGCCCGCAGATCGGGGTTGTCGACGGACACGGTGGTGCCGGTGCCGCGATAGCCGTGCGCGAAGACGACCAGCTGCCCGTTCCACGCCCGCGGCACCTCGATCCGGTACGCGGCCCCGGCCGAGACGCCCGTCCAGGTGCGCGCCCCGGGCAGCGCGGCGAACGGCGTCCCGTCGAGGTCGCAGTCCGGATCGGCGACGAGATAGCCGGGCTGCGTGGTGCTCGGGACCGGCGCCGCACAGACCGCCGCGGCAGCGGGCGCCGGCGGCCCGGCCAGCGCGACGACCAGCCCGGTGACGACCGCGACATGAGTTCCACCCATGAGGCCATCCCAGGCCGGACATCGACGAGTGTCAAGACATCGGCCGTGCCTCAGCTCGCCTCGTAGGTGAGGGCCAGCTGCGCCGCGGCGGCATCGGCGTCCAGAGCCGCCTCGTGGGCCGTCCCGGCGCTCGTCAGCACGTACCCCAGTCGTTCGTGGCTGTTGGCCGCGGGGCTGGTCCGCTGGCCCGGAACAGCCTTGACCCGGAAGGCGACCACGGACGGGAAGTGCTCGAGGACGGTGGTGTCGGGCAGCGCGGCGACCACTCCGGTGCTGCCGGTGAGGAACCGGATCGCCGCTCCCCCGTGCCGGCTCGGCCGCAGCTGCGGCGTCCCCCCGGTGCTCGCGACGATGGTCTGCTCCAGCAGCCCCACGCCGGTCGCATGCCGGACCAGGTCGGGCACGAAGTCGCCGCCGGCGCGCGCGTTGACCTCGATGAGCACGGGCCCGCGCGCGGTGAGCTTGACCTCCACGTGCGCCGGTCCGTAGTCGAACCCGAGCGCCGCCAGCGCGGCGACGGCCACGTCCGCGGCGGCCCGGGAGCGCTCCGGCGGCAGCCCGGAGGGAAAGGTGTGCCCCAGCTCGACGAAGTGCGGAACCGGCCCCAGGAGCTTGTCGGTCACGCCGAGCACCACGGTACGTCCGCCGTGGCTGAACGTCTCGACGCTGACCTCGGGCCCGAACAGGCACTCCTCGACCAGCCCGCCGGGCGTCCGCGGCTGGCCCTTGGAGTTCGTGCGGCTGCCGGCGAGCTCGCGCATCCGCTCGTACGCCTGCTCCCTGGTGCGGCAGAGCGTGACTCCGATGCTCGCCGACTCGTCCACCGGCTTGATGACGCACGGCAGGCCGACCTCGTCCAGGGCCGCATCGAGCTGATCGAGCGCGCCGACGAACCGGAACCGCGGGACCGGCACGCCGTGGTCGTGGCAGACCGACCGGCTGCGGCCCTTGTCGCGAGCGGCGGCCGCCGCCCCGGGGTCGAGTCCGGGCAGGCCCATCCGGCTCGCCGTGGCCGCCACGACCGGTACGAAGTACTCCATCACGGTCATGATGCCGCGCACCGGCCCCGGCAGGTTGCGCAGCGCCTTCTCCAGCGCCTCGGGACTGTTCGTGTCGCAGGTGACGATCTCGCCGGCGAGGTCACGGATGGTCCGCGCGGCGTCCGGGTCGGCGTCGTACTTACCCAGGTCGGACGTGAGGAAAGCGATGCCGAGGCCCCGGTCGTGGGCCAGGCGCAACGCCTGCATCCCGGTCCCGGTCATGTTGCTCTCGACGAAGGCGAGGAAGCCCTCCTCCATCAATGACTCCTTCCCTGATCGGCCGCGCCGGCCGGGAACACACCCTGACCGGCGCCGGGGCGACTCCAGTACGTCGCGGCACCCGCCCGCCACCGCCGGGCCAGCGGGTCGCGCACCAGGCGTACGGCACCACCCATTGGCACGACAACGACGAAGTACAACAGTGTGAGCAAAAGCCTCGGCATCGGGGACTCCTCAGTCCAGCGGGATCTCGGTGCGCCAGTCGTCGTCGTGCCAGGCGGGCTGATCCGCCTTGTCGAGCAGACAGTCACCGAGCACCAGATAGTCGATGTTGGTCCGCATGAAGCAGGTGTACGCCTCCTGCGGCGTGTTCACGATGGGCTCTCCCCGGACGTTGAACGACGTGTTGACCAGCACGGGACATCCGGTCTGCGCCTTGAACTCGGTGAGCAGCCGCCGGTACGCCGGCTCGGCCGCGGGGCCGACGGTCTGCACCCGCGCCGAGTGGTCGACGTGCGTCACGGCGGGGATCGTCGACCGCTGGACGTTGAGCAGCTCGATCCCGGTGGGGTCGCCGGTGGTGTCCGCGGCCAGCCGCTGAGCCTGCGCCACCCCGGCGACGAGCAGCATGTACGGGCTGTCCTGGGTCAGCTCGAAGTAGTCCTTGGCGTCCTCGGCCAGCACCGCGGGCGCGAACGGCCGGAACGACTCCCGGAACTTGATCTTCAGGTTCATCGCCAACTGCATCGCGGGATCCCGCGGATCGCCGATGATGGAGCGCGCGCCCAGCGCCCGGGGACCGAACTCCATGCGGCCCTGGTGCCAGCCGACGATCGCTCCCCCGGCGAGCTTGCCCGCCACGACGGTGCTGAGCTCGCCCGGTTCGAGCCGCCGGTAGGGCGCTCCGATGCTGTCCAGGTAGGCGCTGATCTCCGCGCTGGAATACCGGGGGCCGAGCAGGGTGCCGGACATGGCGTCGGCACCCGTGCCGAGGTGGGCCCGCGGTGCGCCGCGCTCGGCGGCGACGGCCAGGGCGGCCCCCAGCGCTCCGCCCGCGTCGCCGGCGGCCGGCTGGATCCAGAGCTCGTCGAAGATCCCCTCGTCGGCGATGCGGCCGTTGGCGACGCAGTTGAGCGCGACGCCGCCGGCGAGACACAAGCGCCGCTCCCCGGTGCGCTCCCGCGCGTGGCGGGCCAGCCCGAGCATCACCTCCTCGGTCACCTGCTGGACGGACGCGGCGAGGTCGAACTCGCGCTCGGTGAGCGGGCTCTCGGGCGACCGGCGCGGCCCGCCGAACAGCCGCTCGAAGGCGGGGCCGGTCATGGTCCGGCCGCGCAGGTACTCGAAGTACCGCAGATCGAGCCGGAAACTGCCGTCCGGCCGCACGTCGATCAGGGTCTTCCGGATGACCTCGGCGTAGCGGGGCCGGCCGTAGGGCGCGAGCCCCATGAGCTTGTACTCCCCGGAGTCCACCTTGAACCCGCAGAAGTAGGTGAACGCCGAGTAGAGCAGGCCGAGCGAGTGCGGGAAGCGCAGCTCGGCCAGGGGCTTCAGCTCGCTGCCCCGGCCGTGCCACAGCGTCGTGGTGGCCCATTCGCCGACGCCGTCCACGCAGAGCACCGCCGCCGACTCGTACGGGCCCGGCAGGAAGGCCGACGCGGCGTGGGACTCGTGATGCCGGCGGACGACGATCTCCGGCGGCGGACCCAGCCGGAGGTCCGTCAGCTCCCGGCGCACCCGGCGGGCGGTCCGCAGCTTCCAGCTCAGCCACGCGGGCAGCGTGTCCCGGAACGACTCGTGGCCGCCCGGCGCGGCGCCCAGATAGGTGGCCAGCACCCGGCGGAACTTGAGCGCCGGGTCCTCGTAGTAGGCAATCGCCGAGACGTCGGCGAGGGTCGCGCCCGCCTCCCGGAGGCAGTACTCGACCGCCCGGGCCGGGAAGCCGGAATCATGCCGGCGCCGGGTGAACCGCTCCTCCTGCGCGGCGGCGACGGGCACACCGCCGGACACCAGCGCGGCGGCGCTGTCGTGGTAGTAGGCGGAGATTCCCAGGACGAGATCAGACATGGCCGGGCCTTCCGGACGGCCACCGGCGGCCGGCGCGACGAGCCCGGCCCGCGGCCAGCCGCGCCCGCAGGTCTCCCGGTGGGTTGAGGGATCGGTAACCGTGCCGGATGCGGCGCCAGGCCGCCTCCCGCGCCCCCGGGTCCCCGGTCGCGGGGATACCGGACATGAAGCTGTCGATGGCGTCGGCCGCCCAGGCGGAGTGCCCGGTGGCGACGTTGTCGATGGTGTTGTGGATGTCGACGAACCGCGTGCTGAAGCCGTGCTCGACGAGGGCGATACGGGCCCGGCGGTAGCTGCCGCCGACGCCGGACAGTTCCATCGCGAGGTTGAGGCCGAGCACCTCGGGCAGGAAGGTGCGCGGGAACCGCCCGATGCTGAGCCAGTACACCGGCAGCTCGAACGAGCTGTCCGCGAAGCCCGGCCACCGGGCGAACTCCAGGGATCCGGTCGGCGGCAGCTCGACACCCATCTGCGCCACCAGCTCGCGGTAGATGAGCGGATGGTTCAGCCGCGCCTCGCCGTTGCCCAGCTCGTCCCAGTAGGTCTCGAACAGCGAGAACCCGATCGAGGACGAGGCGAGCGCGTAGTCGGTGAATCCCTGCAGCCAGGCGCCGTCGATCATCGTGAGCGGGGCCAGCTGCACCGACGACTCGATCAGCTGCTCGCGCGAGGGCACCCCGTCACCGGTTCCCCGCTCGAACTCGGCGGCGTGCTCCTCGTGCCTGGTCGTCAGCCACGGGCGCAGGCCCTGCGACGTCCAGGCGTCCGGCAGCGGCACCCCGGCGCTGTCGATCCGGTGGGCCGAACGCCCCAGCCACGCGTGGACGTAGTCGAGGGCGAAGCGGCGGACGGCGGGCGTCACGGTCCGGCGTTGCAGCAGCGCGTAGGCGGTGCGCAGGTCCGGGTCGTCGCCGGTCGCGGGGTCCGGGGCCGGGAACGGGTGGCGGATCACGATCGCCGCCGCCGGCGGCGCGGTGGGTTCCGGCTCCGGGCCGCCCTTCGCCCCCGGCAGGCTCCGGATCCAGCGGCGGATGGTTTCCAGGTCGGTCGGCGCGAAGACCCGGAACATCGCCCCCCGCTCGCCCACGAGCCCGGTCGCCAGGGCGCTGCGCGCCGGGTCGCCCGGACGGACCAGCTTGCTGCGCGACAGGACGTCGAGCAACGGCCACGGGTCGGTCCGGGCCTGGGTCAGCCAGTCGGCCAGCGAGCGGCCGCCCAGATCCACCGCATGGTGGTAGACGGCACCCTCCCGGGCCCGCAGTCGCAGCAGCGCGGCCATCTCCGCCGCGGGGTCCCGGGCGGCCTCCAGCTCGGCGCGGAGCCCGGCGCCCCACTCCCGCACCGCGGCGGCGGCCCAGCGGAAGCCGGCGGCGACCCGGTCCCGCACCTGGGCGTCCCCTCCGTCGAGGCATCCGGCGACCGCGGCCCGCACCAGCTCCCGGCCCGGCGGGTCCCCGGCGGAGCGGGCGGAGGCGGGGTCCAGGTCGTTCCAGGCGGCGCCGGGCACACCGGCGCGAACCAGCGCCAGCGGCGGCAGCAGCCCCGTCGTGCGCAGGCAGAGATCGGCGCCGAGGATCTCGGGGCGGAACTCCTCGGGCCGGCGACTCATCAGCAGCAGCACAGCGGGCAGGTAGAAGGCGTCGTCGTGGATCCGCCTGTCCAGGGCCAGGCCGGACGCCGGGACGGCGTTGTCGGCCAGCTGCAGCCGGCGCAGCAGGGTCAGGTAGGCGTCGCCCCGCGAGCTGTGCGCGTGGCCGGCTCCCACGTCACCGGCGTAGAGCTTGAGCACGCGCAGGGTCAGCGGGTCGTCGGCCTCGGCCATGCTGCTCAGCCACTGCAGCCACGCGCCGGAGATCAGCGCGAGCGGAGCACAGTTCAGGGCGGCCCGGCGCAGCACGAGGTCACGGACGCCGTCGTCCGGGCCGAGCTCCTGCCACAGCCGCTCGAACCCGGCCGCCTCGCGGCCGGACCAGGCGGCGAGGGCCTGCGTGTCGTCCGTGAGGTCCCACGCGGGGACGTCGGGGCCGGGCAGCCTCCGCAGTTCTGCCCGGACCTGATCCGCCACGGCGCCGGGCACGACCGACTCGGGGTCGCACAGCTCGGCGTACAGCGTGCGCAGCCAGGACGTGTCCGGTCCGGCCTCCGCTCCGGCCACCGCCGGTGCGGTCGTCGACGAGATCGTCATCGTGTCCTCAGAACATCGGGTAGATGGAGGCGTCGTTCTTCGGTTTGCGGTTGCGCCGGAAGATGCGGCGGAACAGGGCCTTGAGCAGAGTCATGTCTCAGTCCTCGAGGTGGGATCGGAGCAGCCGGGCGACGACGTCGTGCCCGTGGTCGGTGAAGTGGATGCGGTCGACGAACAGCCAGTCGGCCGGCCCGGTGGCCCGGCCCAGCAGCGGGTTCATGTCGACGAACGGGACGCCGAGCTTCTGGCATCCGGCGGACAGCTCGGCGGCGTAGCGGCGGCCCACCTCGAGGCGGGCGATGTCGCCGTACGCCTGACCGAAGTCGGCGATCTCGTCCAGCTCGGCGAAGATCAGCTCCTCCTCCGGCGCCGGCTTCTCCCGGACCCAGGGGGCGAGCGGCTGCAACACGAACGTCAGCCGGGCGCCGAGACCGTCGGCGAGCAGGCGCCAGTTCTCGAGGTGGCGGGTCGTCCGCTCCACGGCGGCGCCGATCTGCTCGTCGAGATCGGGGACGGCGAGATCCTCCGCGGTGCGCTCGAGGACCCGGCGGGCGTGGCGCCGGGACAGACCGGCTGCGCGCCGTTGCTTGATCCGCAGCTCGTCCAGCTGTTCGTAGTACTCCCGGCAGTTGAAGAAGGCGCCGTCGTCGCCCTGCATCCACCGCGGCAGCCGGGCCAGGCCGAGATCGTTGAACCCGGAGAACAGCACGATCCGGTCGATCTGCGGCACCAGGTGCCGGTACAGGGTGAACAGCAGCAGCTCCTGCGTGGAGTTGTGGCTGCGCCCGCCGAAATTGAGCCACGGCCGGTCGGCGCCGTACAGGTCCCAGAGCCGCGACGCCAGGGTGTTCGCGTCGGACGAGGCGCCGATGCCGAAGACGGTGGAACTGCCGGCGACGAGGTTCACCGGCCCCCCGGGCACCTGGCTTCCGGCCGAGGCCGTGGCCCCGGGCCCCTGCGCCAGCCGGAATCCGAGGCCGTCGGTGTTGACGACCGCGGAACGGTGATCGACCGGATGGAAATACATGAGATAGGGCATCCAGCGGATCTCGGCGCGGTCGTCGAAACGTTCCGCGTACTGTCCCATCTGGGGTGTGAGTGTGTCCCGGTACGAAGTCATACGGCGATTTCCCCACTGTGCTCGGAAGAGGGCGATCCGGACTCGGCCGGAATTGTTCGTGGTGGCGTGGATTCCGCCCAGCGCACCACTGCCGGAATCAGCAGGCCCGCACCGATCAGCAGCGCACCCACGACATACCAGCCGGGGCGGCCCCAGGCGATGCAGAGACTGGTGAGCAGAAATGGTCCGACGGATTCGGCCAGGCCCATGCCGATGCCGAAAACGCCGAGATATTGGCCGGTCGCGTGCCGGGGCGCCAGCACGTTGGACAATTCGAACCCGCCCGCCGCGTGCCAGAGCTCACCGACGCTGTGCACCGCGACACCGATCAGCAGCAGGGCCGCGGCCGCCCAGGACGGCACCCCCGCGGCCCAGGAGACGACGACACAGGCGAGGAAGAACATCACCCCGGAACGACGCATCGCCCGGCCGCCCCGCACCGGCGTGTCGATGCCCCGGCCGACCCGCACCTGGAACAGCACGACGACGGCGGTGTTGAGCACCACCACGGCCGCGACGGTCCAGCCCGGGGCCCGGGTCACGGTCACGATCCACAGCGGGATGGCCACGGTCAGGACCCGGAACTGGATGGACAGGATCCCGTCGAGCACCGCGAGGGCCAGATACGGGCGGTCCCGCAGCGCGATCCAGCGGGACCCGACAGCCGGCGCGGGCCGCACCCGCACCACCGGAAGAGTGCTCGCCGCACCCGCCGCCACCAGGAGAAAGACGCCGTTCGCCAGGATCAGCCAGCGATAGGCGCCGATGGTGTCGGCCTGCACCGCCCAGCCCGCCAGCGCGGCCCCCACGGCGATGCCCACGTTGGTCACGGCGCGCACGTAGGCCCGCAGCTCCTGGGGCCGGTCCCCGGCGATGTCGTTGATCACCGGCCCGCGCACCACCATGCCCGCGGCCTGCGCGGAGACCGCGACCGTCACCAGGACCAGGAAGGACCAGAAGTCCCGGACCGCCAGCATGCCGAAGGTGGCCAGCGCCCCCGTCAGGAGCGCCACGACATAGGCGCCGCGGGCCCCGCGCCGGTCGGCGAGGTGGCCCGCCACCACGCCGACGAGCAGCGAGGCCAGACCGGCCACGCTCAGCCCCAGCCCGACCCGCACCACCGGAATGTGCACGGCGCGGTTGAAGAACAGCACACCGGCGGTCAGGAAAATGCCTTTGCCGACCGTGGCGGCCAGGGTCACCGCGGCGAGCCGCCGCGCCGGGCCGGCCGCCGGCAGAACCGCCGACAATGCTTGCACGAGATCTCCCGGAAAATGTGCCGGTGAGCAGCCCCGGAACGCGTGATCGACGCGTGGCGGCGACGTCCGGCATGGGCATGATTCCGGGGGCCGAGCGCCATTGCTCCACCTCACCGCCGTCCGGATCGGACGGCCGCGGCGAAGACGCCCCCGTAGACGCCTTGCGGCCCGGGCGCGACAGCGCCGCAGACAACGCCAAAGTACCGGACCGCATCGATCTGGGTGAGCCCGCTTCCCACTGGGCGAGATTGCCCGGTGACGATTCCGCCGGATGTGCGGCCGTTCCGGAAATGCATTGTGGTCCCACCGAAGCGGCGGCGCGGCGGGCGGCGGCGCCGGGCGCACGCGCTGGGAACGCGGTCGCGAAGATGGTAAGACGGAGCAGGATCACGACAAGGCGGACAGCGCGGGGGCGGTGCGAGCCGCGCCCGGCGGGAGCGGGAGCCGGCGCATGACGAAGACGTCCCTCACCACGCACTACTTCGACGACCCCCTGGGCGGCCTCGGCGACCGGCAGTGGGACGAGATGGCCGGTGACCACTTCTATTCCTCCGCCTTCTGGCTGCGCCTGTGCACTTCGGAGCGGGCCGGCCCGTTCGGCGGCGTCCACGTCGAGGTCCCCGGCGGCGGCCGGGCGGCGGTGCCGGTCATCGCGGTGGGCGACGACCCGCACCCCAACACGCGCTGGGACACCCTGCTCGCGGCGCGGGGACTGCCGAGCCCGCCACCGCACGGCACCCTCGTCGGTCAGCTGCGCGGCTATCTGGCGCACGTGCTCTCCACACCGGACGCCGCGCCGGAGGCCGCCGCCGCGGAGCTGCTGGCGGCTGTCCGGTCGGCCGCCGCCCCGGTTCCCGCCGGCGAGCGGGCACAGGTCGCGCTCTATCTGACGACACCGGACGTCCTGCGCCTGCAGGCGGCCGGCGTGACGTCGCCGCCGGTGGCTCTGGCCGCCGACGCCTGGATCGAGATCCCGGCCGGCGGCTGGGAGGCGTGGCTGGCGTCGCTCGGGTCCAGCCACCGCGCGCGGCGCATCCGCAGCGAGGTCCGCAAGTTCGAGCAGGCCGGATACCGGATCCGGCAGCAACCGCTGAGCGAGGCGTACGAGGACGTCGCCCGGCTGACCGCGGCCACCGTGCACCGCTACGGCAAGCGGGCCGACGTCGCCGCCAACACGGAAGCGTTCCGCAAGCAGGGGCTGCTGGCCGGCCCGCGCGCCCAGGTGCTGCTCTGCGACCACGACGACGGCACGCCGCCCGTGGCCTGCTGCCTCTACTACCGCGCCGGCGACACGGTCTACCTGCGCGCGGTCGGCTTCGAGTACGACCGGCTGCGCGGCGCGGCCGAATACTTCAACCTGGCGTACTACATCCCGGCGCGCCTGCCCGGGGTGCGCATGCTGCACGCGGGGATGTCGACACCGGACGGCAAGGCACTGCGTGGCGCGCAGCTGCGTCCGTTGTGGTTGCTGGACCTCTCCGAGCGGAGTGTGCTGGCCGGGCACGCCGACCAGGTCTCCGCGCACAATGCCGCCTTCCGCGAGCGGCTGGCCGGCACGTCGCCCGCCGTCGCCCGCAGCCTGCGGACCGAGCTGTGGCAGACGCTCTTCTGAGAAGGGGACACCGCGGCGGGGCCGGGACCGCCTAAGATCGTCAGGTGCCGATGTCTCAGCTGTTCACCGTCCCCGCCCTGCTGAACGACGCCGCGGACGCCTTCGGCGCGGACGCCGCCGTCACGGAGGGCGACCGCACTCTGAGCTTCGCCGAGCTGCGCGCCGCGGCGCTGACAACGGCGCAGCGGTTGCGCTCGGCCGGGGTGCGCCGGGGCGACCGCGTCGGCGTCTGCATGGCCAAGAGCCTGGATCAGGTCGTGTCGATCCTCGCCGTGCTGGCGGCGGACGCCGTCATCGTGCCGATCCTGCCCGCGCTGAAGGCCGCCAACATCGCGCACATCGTGCGGGACTCGGGCATGTGCGCCGCGATCACCGACGACGTGCGCGCCGGGGAGCTGAGGAAGGCGGTGCCGGAGCTGCCGTTGCGGAGCGCCGCCGACCTCTGCCGGGCGCCGGGGCCCGGCGACGGGGATCCGGCCCCGGAGCTACCGGGCGCGGTGATAGGCAACGACGTGGCCGGCATCATCTACTCGTCCGGCTCGACAGGCCGCCCCAAGGGCATCATGGTGACCCATCGCAATCTCGTCGACGGGGCCCGGATCACCGCCCGCTATCTCGGCATCCGCCGCGACGACCGGATCGGGTCCGTGCTCTCGCTCAACTTCGACTACGGCCTCAACCAGCTGTGGCAGGCGCTGCACACCGGGGCCCGGTTGTACCTGCACGAACTGGTCTTCCCGGCCTCGCTCTTCGCCTTCCTGGCGGACCACCGCATCACCGTGCTGCCGGTGATGCCGGTCATCGTCACGCGCATGTTCGACCCCCAGTTGCTGCGCCGCCGGCCCACGGCTGACCTGTCGGCCGTGCGCCTGATCTGCACCTCCGGCGGCGCGGTCGCTCCTTCCATGATCGACAATCTGGAGCGCGCCTTCCCCGGGGCCGGCCTGGTGCTGATGTACGGCCTGACCGAGGCGTTCCGCTCGACCTATCTCGAGCCGGCGCAGGTACGGCACCGGCCGACGTCGATCGGGCGGGCCATCCCGGACGTGGAGATCCTCGTCCTCGACGAGAACGGCCGGGAGGTGGGCCCGGGTGAGCGGGGCGAGCTGGTGCACCGGGGCGGGTGCGTCGCGGCCGGATACTGGAACGCGCCGGAGGCCACCGCCCAGCGGTTCCGCAGCTTGCCGCGATACCCCGGCGAGACCCTGGTGTTCTCCGGCGACATCGTGACCCGGGACGAGGAAGGCTACCTCTACTTCGTCGGGCGCCGCGACAGCATGATCAAGACGTCCGGCTTCCGGGTGAGTCCCACCGAGGTCGAGGAGGTCGCGGCCCGGTTCCCCGGCATCGGCTCCTGTGTGGTGACCGGCGTGCCGAACATCGCCATCGGCGAGGACGTCGTGCTGGTCTACACCGCCGCGGACGAGGTGGCCGAGGACGAGCTGCGCGCGTTCCTGCTCGACGAGCTGCCCCGGCACATGGTGCCGCACCGGATGGTGCGCCGGCCGTCCCTGCCGGTCACCGGCAACCAGGGCAAGATCGACCGGCAGGCGGTACGCGAGGCCGTCCTGGCCCTCTGACCACCGGTCACGACGGGGTGGGCCCGGCCGTGGTGATCACGCCGGGTCCGCGTCGAGACCCCGGGCCCACATCAGGTAGTCCTCGTCGAAGCGGACGGCGCACCGCGGTCCGCCCGGCTCCCCGGCGAGGCCGGCCACCCGCCGCACCGCCGCCGCCGGGGTTCCGGGCCAGGCACCGCCGGTGATCAGCAGCTCGGCGGCGCCCGTGAGCCCGGCACCCGGCTGCCGCGCCGCCACCACCCGGCGCAGGGCCAGATAGACACAGATCAGGAAGCGCTCAGACGGGTCGAGCTCCGCGGACGAGCCCGTACCGGCCCGCCGGAACAGAGACCGGGAAGCGCCCGGGGCCACAGCGGTGGACAGCTCCAACAGCTCGTCACCCGCGGCGAGACGCTCCACCATCACCGGTGCCGACGCCGCCACGCCGAGGTCGGTGAAGACGTGCCGGGTGACCGCCGGGCCGGCGCCGGGCAGCGCGGACGACACGAAGACGTCGGTCGTCGTGCCGCCCACGTCGAGCACCAGGAGAGGCCCCGGCCCGGCGGGCCGCCGGACAGCCCGGCCGACCGCGTCCGGCGTCGCCACGATCGGGCCGTCGGCCACCTCGGACAGGGGCCGCAGCGCCCGCCCGTCCACCAGGTCGCGGAGGTGGAGGTCACGGATCGCCTCGGCGAGCGGGCCCGGGGACGGCCGCAGCCGCTGGTCGAGAACGTTGGGCAGGCGCCGGTCCACCCGCAGGCCGTCCGGCAGGCCGAGGTCGCGGGCGCCGGCCCAGAGCAGGTGGCCGTGGGGGTGGCGGGCCGGATCGAAGCCGGCCAGCGCGGCGCGCAGGCGATCCGTATCGCCGCCGTCGACCCCTCCGGCCAGCACGAGGACGTCGACGGGCGGCGGCGGCCCCGTCGCGGCGAAGGAGGTCGTGTAGACGACGTGGCCGCCGCCCTCGACGACGGCCCGGCGCGCCGCCGCCGCGCTGTAGCGGCCGGACAAGGCGACGATCCCGACCCGCAGACCGGCTCGGGCGGAGCTGCAGACCCGCACCGAGCGGATCGACCGGCGCGCCATGAGGTCCCGGATCTGCCGGCCCGGGCCGAGGCCGGCGACGCGGGGAATCCGTTCGACAGGCCCGAACCGCCCCCCGGGCTCCCGCGGGCACAGCTTGATGGTCGTACTGCCGACGTCGGCCAGCAGGCGGAACCCGCCGCTCATGTCATGAGTCCGACGTCGTCCAGCATCCGTTCCCACAACGGCCGGGGGTCCGCGCTGCGGGCCCGCAGCAGGCGCTGCTCCTGCTTCAGGTGCCGCGGGGCGAGCGGGACGGAGCCCGGGTCCAGGACCCGGATGCGACGGCCGGGCCCGCGATCGGTGAGCAGCCGTCCGGCGTTGCGCTCGTGGGGCGCGAAGGGGATGTCGATGACGCCGGAGAGCACGCTGCGGTGCACCGCGGCGGCCAGGGACCCGGCAGGCAGGCCGAGGATGTGGTCCATGACGTCGGTGACCTCCCCGTCGAGGAGCAGCCGCTCCTCCTCGACGGCCTCGCTCGACAGCACGGACATGTCCGGGAACATCTCGAGGACGTAGCGGACGGCGCGGACCGCCTCGGCATTGCGCTCGGCGGCCGGGATGCCCCTTGCCTCGTCGGGGGTCTTGACCACGACCTTGTCCGCCTCGATCAGCCTGCTGATCGTGGCGGAGACCGCGATGAGCGGCCAGGCCCGCGCGGGGTCCGCCGGAAAGGCGCCCATCCATTGGTGGTAGACGAGCCGCACCTCGACGCCGGTGTGCCCGGCGCCGAGCAGCAGGCGGTGGGCCTGCTCGCGCAGCACCCGGGCGAGAGCGACGTCCTGCTCGAGGCTGCCGGTCTGACCGAAGCTGACGGCGAACGAGCGCACGCCCTGCTCGGCGGCGAGCAGAAGCTCACAGAGCTGGACGACGGCCGTCATGACCGGCGGCACCATCGTGGCGGTCAGCGGTCCGAAGGACTCCCGATGGATCGGCGTGTCCGCGGGTCCGGTCACCGCGCAGAGCCGATCGACGTACTGCCAGTGGGCAAGCGCCCGGTCGAGCGGAAACGACTTCGCGTACGGCAACGTGTAGCACAGGCCGCCGCCCTCGATCTCCGTGACGCCCGCCGCCAGCGCGAGTTCGGTGAGCAGCCGCGCGTCCGGGGTGCCGTGCCGCAGGCTCACCGGCACCGTGACGCCGTCGAGCACCTCTCTCGTACGCCGGTAGCCATGACTGACCAACGGAAAGCCGTTGAGCAGGTCGTGACCCCGCCGCCGGCCCTCGGCGAGCAGCTCCGCGGCGGCCCGGTAATCGTTGTGCCGGGTGTGGCTGTCGATGGTCAACGGCACGAAGTCGGCGCCCGCGTCGACCAGGGCCATGAGCAGCGCGCGCTGCGCAGCCAGGCCGGGGAACCCGCCCCGCGGCTGGACGTGAGGCCGGTCGGGCCGGGCCCGGTACGCGACGGAGGCGAACCGGCTCGGCGGCAGCGTACGCAGGAATCGCCCGGCCTCCGCGGGGTCGAGCGCTCCGGCGTCGGCGGACTCCAGGACCCGGGCCCGCTCGTCCTCGAGATCGCCGGGGCTGACATCACCTTGGTAGCTGGCCATCGCCCAGGTCCCGCCTCAGTGCCTCGAAAAATGTCGTCAGGGTGCCGGGCCGATGGAAGACACGGTGGAATCCGTAGCCGAGGAACAGCCGTTCGACGACCGCCGTAGGACGGTCGCCGACGACAAGGTTGCCGCCGGCGTAGAGCAGGACGTTCCCCAGCCCGGCCGCCGCGAAGCGGGCACCGGCGCCTGCGCAGCCCTCCTCGCCCTCGCCGTTGACGGACGAGATCAGCACCGCGCGGGCCCCGGTCTCCAGCGCCGCGTCGACGAAGTCCGGCAGGGCACAACTGATGCCGATGTTGTAGGGCCGGAAGCCGTTCTCGGCGAGCCCGACCGCGAGGATGCGGTTGGCCACCACGTGGATGTCGTGACCCACGACGCCCAGAACCACTCCCGGACCACTGGTGTCCCCGGCCGTGTCGCTCATGCCGGCGCCCGGAGCCCGCCGCCTATTCGGAGGCGGCCCGCATGACGGGGATCGGCAGCAGCGACAGGCCGCCCGGGTTGGCCACCTTCTGCCCCGGCTTGTCGAAGTGGCGGAAGCAGGAGAACGTCTCCTCCTCGTGCTTCTTCTGCACGAACTCCCGCAGCTTGGGGCTCTCGTCGTACATCCTCAGCATGTCGGTCTCGAAGACGTTGCCGATGACGTCGGGGTTGCCGAGCTCGCAGATCATGACGTCACCGTTGGAGTGCAGGTGCAGCTGCGCCTTGCCCTCGATGCAGCTCGCGTAGATCACGCCGGGGTCGCGCAGCAGCAACTGCAGGCGCTTCCAGGTGTCGCTCCTGGGGTTGAAGTAGGCCGACAGACAGCTGAAGTAGATGGTGGTGCGCGGGTCCCGGGCCTCGATCATGGTGGTGATCGCCCCGAGGACCGCCTCGGTGTCCATCGTGTTGGCGTACCCCTGGTGGACGCTGGGGATCTCCATCTGGACCTCGTGCTTCGTGACGCCGAGACCGGCGGCGAACCGGTGCACCTCGGGCATCCGCGCGCGGGTCTCGTCGAACAGGATCGTCTCCACGACGGTGTCGATGGTCGGCGAGGCCACGGACCGGCTGACGGCGTTGACGATCTTCGGGAACATCTTCTCGGTGACCCGGTAGAAGGCCGCGTGGCTCGCCGCGTCGGTGTGATTGAGCGAGAAGTGCAGGACGTCCAGGCCGGCGGCCTCGAGGCGGGCGAACTTCTCCTCGTTGAGCACGGTGCCGTTCGAGTTGATCTGCGTCTGGATGCCCTTGCTGGTGCAGTAGGCGATGATGCCCTCGCAGATGTCGAACTCCAGCAGCACCTCGCCGCCGGACAGCTTGACCCGCTCGAGGTCCGGCAGCGTGTCGATCACCCGGGCGACGTCGTCGACCGACAGGATCTTGCGCTCGGTCAGGTCGTAGGCGCCGCAGTAGTCGCACCGGAAGTTGCACCGGGACGTCACGCCGATCTCGATCGCCCGGAGGCTTCCCCCCGTGACCCGGTCGACCTCAAGAGATTTGAAAGCCATTCCGCGTTCCTCTCCGGCGTCAGAGCATTGTCAAGGCTGACGGTCCATCGGCGTACCGACTGGGTCAGCCGGTCGCGTGGAGCACGTCGCCGATCCGGTCGTACTCGGCCGGATCGGGGACGAGGTCGATGATGAGATCGGTCACGCCGAGCTCGCGGCAGGAGCGCAGCCACGCCGCGGCGTCGGCCACCGAGCCGACCAGCTTCGGGGCGTCGATACCGCGGTTCGGCGCGCCGTACCACAGGTGGCCGTCGTGCACGTCGGACTGCTCGGCCAGGGCATAGCTGCCGGTGTGCTCGCTCGAGACGACCTGGCTGACGAACATCCGCCCGGCTATCACCTGCCGCCGGTCGGCGGGGTAGAGCCGGGTGGTCGCGGCCCAGGCCTCGGCCCGGGTGTCGCGGACCACGAAGCCGACCAGCATGGCGATCCGCTCGGCGCCCTGCTCCGCCCGGACCCGGGCGATGTCGGCACCGAGCTGCTCGCGCGGCCGCGCCATCATCAGGACGCAGTCGGCGGGCACGACGGTCCCGGGCGTGCGGGACGAGGGAGTGACTATCAGCGGCCGCTCCCCGCGCGGGCCGAGCCGCCCGTCGATCCCGGCCCGGATGTCGCGGGCGTAGTCACCCAGCAGGCGACGGGCCGCGACCGGGTCCTGCGCCTCACCCGGAGCGCGCGCGGACCGGGTGGCACCGGCCACGACGTTGACGTGGGCCGGCCGGCCGAAACGCCCGGTGAGATCGGCGACGCGGCGCGACACCGACTCCGCCGCCTCCTGGTGCGGGCGCACCGCCACCACAGGTTGCAGCGCCACGGACTCGTTGAGCACGTCGAAGGCCACGAGCCACGGGTCCATGGCGGCCGGGAAATCGTAGACGAAGGCACCGACAGCGCCGATCCGCTCGGCCGCCGCCAGGAATCGCACCATGCGCTCCAGGTAGGACGCCGACGGCAGCGTCGCGCCCACTCCGAAGCCCTCGGAGTGAGGCGGAACGATGATGCTGGTCAGCAACGGCCAATCCGACACGCCCGGTCCCCCCTGTATGACCGAAGTAGATTGTCGCCGTCGCAGTGTGCCCGAGACGCAACAATCCGTGCAACCCCCATAGTTGTTGATCAATGTGCGGGGCGCGTGACGGGACACCTCTCCGACCGCCCTTGCCTCTATGCTGAGCCGATGCTGGTAGGAGTTCGACAGTTCTCGATGATCAGCTTCGCCCGCCAGGACCTGGTCGTCGGGTCCGCCGATCTGACCGCCCGGGAGCGCCCGCCGCACCGGGTGTCCCTGGGCCCCTTCGCCCTGGCCGACCGGTGCGTCAGTGCCGGCGACTTCACGGCCTTCCTGCACGACGCCCCGGACGACATGGACCATCTCATGATCGACTGCATCGATCCGGGCTTCGTCGTGCATCGCGCCGACGGCTTCCAGGTGCGCCCCGGCTGCGCCGACTTCCCGATGATCCAGATCAGCTTCTGGGGCGCGGCGGCCTACTGCAACTGGCTGTCCCGCGGCGAGGGGTTCCAGCCCGTCTACGACCTGGCCCGGCGGGAGGCCGGCCTGTCCGCCGACGGCTATCGGCTGCCGCGGGAGGCGGAATGGGAGGCGGCGTGCCGCCAGGGCCACCCCGCGGGCACGGCCGGGACCGGCAACACCGCCGACGCCCCGGCCGCGTGCCGGGCGTTGCGGGCAGGCGAGGCCGGGCTGGGCGCCTTCCGCCGCGGCGAGCCCGGGCCCATACCCACCGCGGCGCGGGCGCCCGACGCGGCCGGGCTGCACGAGATGATCGGCAACGTCCGGGAGTGGTGTCACGACCGATACGCCCCGTACTCCGCCGAGCCTGCCCGCGATCCCTCGGGGCCCGGCCGCGGCTCGTTCCGGGTCGTGCGTGGAGGATCCTTCGCCGACCCCGGCCCGGCCTGCCGGCCCGCGAGCCGGATGGCGGCCTTCGAGGACACCAAGTGCGAGGTGTACGGATTCCGCGTGGCACGGTCGCTGTGACGCGCACCCACGATCCCGCCGCGACCCAGCACCCGCCGCTGTTCACCACCGTGGACGCCGGCCGCTTCGACCTCGCCACCTGTCCGACCACGGTCGCCCAGTACTGGCACTACCTGCTCGACCAGGGCTTGGACCAGGAACCCGCCCCGCGGCTGCACGCCTTTCCGCGGCAAGCCGGGACCGGCCTGCGGACCGACCGGCAAGGCCGGGTGACGCTCGACGACGAGCTGAGCACTCTGCCGGCGACCGGGGTCACCTGGCACGGCGCCGTGGCGTACTGCACCTGGCTCGGCGCACTCACCGGCACGCACTGCCGGCTGCCGTCGGCGGCGGAGTGGCAGCGGGCGGCCTCCGGCCCGCGGGGCTGGCGCTGGAGCCTGGGCAACGAGTTCGATCGGCCGCTCTACGCCCCCGAGGCCACCGGGCCCCGCCCGGTCACCCACCTGCCCGCCGGGCCGACCGGACTGCGCGGCATGACGGGCAACGTCTTCGAATGGTGCTCCGATCCCCTGGCGTCGCCGGACGGCCCGGTCCCGGGCTCGCGCGCCGTCAAGGGCGGCGCCTACACCCTGCGCAATCCGGAGAGCTTCGAGAACGGCACGACCTTCACCTCGGACGCGCTGAGCACGTTGCCGTACATAGGCTTTCGCGTGCTTCGCGAGCGCCGCCCGCGCTGACACGGCCCCGCCCCGCCGCCGGACCGCCACCCCGGGGCCGGTCCCCGGCATCCGGGGCCGGCTCCGCCCGCGGTCAGGCCGGGCCGAGGGTCACCCGCTCGTGACCGGTGCGCAGGGTCCAGCCCTCGACGACCGACGGCCCGTCCACGGCGACCTCCGTGGCCGCGGGCCGCGACAGGAAGCCGGTGAGCGCCGCCGTGGTGGCGTAGGCGCCGACGTTGTCGACGCAGAGCACGTCGCCGATGCGGGGCGACGCCATCCGGGTGCCGACGGCGAGCCGGTCGAGGGGCGAGCACAGCGGCCCGACGACATCGACCTTCACCTGCTCCCGGTCCGGCGCCGACAGGTTACGGAAGACGGTGTCGGGGCGCAGCACCCGGCCGAGCCCGGACATCCCGCCCAGCACGTTGACGCCCGCGTCGGCCACGACCAGCGTGGTCCCCCCGCGCTGCTTGACATCCATGACGGTGGTGAGCAGGCGGCCCGCCGCCGCGACCAGACCACGGCCGGACTCGAACCAGGCCTCGGCACCGCACCGGGCGAGCCGGTCCACGGTCTTCTCGATCGCCGGGGGCAGGTCGGCGAGCCCGGGTCCCTCCCCGGGAGCGGCGTACGGCCACGGGAAGCCGCCGCCCAGATCGACGATGCGCGGCCGCACACCCGCCTCGGCCGTGATGCGGTGCACGGTCTCGGCGGCCTGCTCGAACGCCGCGGCGAGCGCCGGCGTGCCGGGCATCTGCGAGCCGAGGTAGATGTGGAAGCCCAGCACCTCGACATCCGCCGGCAGGTCCCGGCAGAAGGGCCCGGCCTCGGCCTCCAGCAGGCCGAACTGGCGCCCGTCGGCCATCGACAACCCGGCGGCCGTCCGGACGCCGGGCTGCACCCGCAGGATGATCCGCAACGGGTCGGCGGACGACGGGCGCAAGACCTCCCGCGCCCGGGTCACCTCGGCCGGCGACTCACAGGAGAGGATGGCGCCGGCCTCGGCCGCGGCGGTCAGGTCGGCGGCGCTCTTGCCCGGTCCGGTGTAGAGCATCGGACCGGGATCGTGGCCCGTGCCGAGGGCGACGGCCAGCTCTCCGGCCGACGAGATCTCGCTCCCACAGCCGGCCGCCTGCAGTGCCGCCACCACCGGCGGGCACGGGTTGGCCTTGAGGGAATAGAGCAATGTCGACGGCCCGGGCAGCACCCCGCGCAGCGCGGCCGCCCGCCGCCGCAGAACAGCCAGGTCGTGCACGACGAGCGGGGTGGACACGCGCCCGGCGAGGGCGACAAGATCGACGTCCGTCATCGGCCGGCCGGAGATCGACGGGCCTTTCAGGGAGGCGCTCATCTGGGTTACTGTAGCCGCGCGCCCACGGGGAGTCAGGACACATCTGACTATCCGCTGTGGAGCGGACAAGCCAGGCCTGACGCGACGATGGGGGACGCATGGGGCTCACGGATCCGGTTGTCTCCGACAAGCTGCGCACAGTGCTCGTCGCGCACCTGCATCCGCCGCAGGACCAGGACTGGACGACGGTGCCGCTGGCCGACCTCGGGCTCGACTCGCTGTCCGCCATCGATCTGGTCATCCACCTCGAGGACGCCTTCGGCGCCGAGTTCCCGCCCGAGCTGCTCGTGCGGGAGACGTTCGCCACCTTCGGCTCGCTCGAGTCCGCCGTCAGGTCGATGTCGCAGCCGTCCTGACGTCTCGTCGCGGACGGCCGCACGTCGCCGCCGCCCTCTCTCGTGCCTCCCGCGAAGCCGACCCTGGAGCTGTCACCTTGAGTCTGCGCACCGCACCGTCTCCCGGGCGGCTGCCCGGCCCGTCCCTCGCCGGTCACGCCCGCTACCTGCCCGCTCTGCTGGGCAGCCCGTACCAGGCGCTGCTGGATCTGCACCGCCGTTACGGGCCGCTGTGCCAGTTCGGCTTCGCGGGTCAGCGCTATGTGCTGATGTTCGGGGCCGAGGCCAATCAGCTGCTGCTCACCGATTCGCCGGCCCGGCCCCGGTTCCTCTCCCGCGACGTGCTCACCCTGCTCATCCCGGTGGTGGGCTCGTGCGCGATGGTGGTCAGCGACGGTGAGGACCACCGCCGCCGCCGGGCGCTGGTGCGGCCCGCCTTCGCGCGCAAGCGCATCGAGGGCTACGTGCCGACCATGGTGGACGAGATCGACCGGATGATCAGCGGCTGGCCCGCCGGCGGGACGGTCGACGCGTTCCCCGAGATCCGCTCCTGCATCCGCCGGATCGCCATCCGCTCGCTGTTCGGGGACCGGCTCCAGCAGCACACCGACGACATCGGCCGGGAGCTGGAGACGGCGCTGCGCTACATCAACCGCTCCCCCTTCCTGCGTTTCGACCACGACCTCCCGGGCACGGCCTTCCGGCGGGCGAAGGCGGCCCGGGATCGCGTCGACAGCCTGGTCCGGGCCGAGATCGCGAAGCGCCGGGCGGAACCCGACGACCGGGGAGACGTCCTCGACGCGCTGCTCGACGCCTGCGAGCACGCGCGGGGCGAGTATGCCGACCTCGAGATACGCGACCAGGTCATCAGTCTCATCGCCTCGGGTTACGACTCGAGCAGCGCGGCGGCGGGCTGGGCGGTCTACGCCCTGCTGTCCCACCCCGGGGTGTACGAACGCGTCCGCGCCGAGGTCGCCGAGGTGGCCGGCGGCGGCGCGCTCACCGTCGAGCACCTCGACGCGATGAAGTACACCGGATGGACCGTCTCGGAGATCCTGCGCCTCTACACCCCCGGGGTGCTGACCGGCCGGACCGCCGTGGAGAGCTTCGAGTTCGCCGGCCACGTCGTGCCCCGGGGGGCCCGGGTGCTCTACTCCCAGTACGTCACCCACCGCATGCCCGAGCTGTGGCCGGAGCCCGAGGAGTTCCGGCCGGAACGGTGGGACCCGGACGCTCCCGGCTACCGCGAACCGCCCCCGTACAGCTGGGTGCCCTTCGGCGGGGGCTACCGCAAATGCATCGGCTACGCCTTCGCCGAGCTCGAACTGCGCGCCATGATGGCCGAGCTCGTCCGTCGTACCGACCTGGAGCTCGCCGGTCCGCCGGTCCGGCCCACCGGCGTCGCCACCATGTGGCCGCGAGGCGGGGTACCGGTCCGGGTGCGCTCGGTGCGCCCCGCCGTCCGCGCCTGATCGCCCGACCGGAGGTTGTCCGATGTTCGACGTCATCGTGGTCGGCGGCGGTGTCGCCGGCTCGTCCGCGGCCCTCAGCCTGGGCCGGACCCACCACAGCACGCTCGTGCTCGACGACGGCCCCGGCCGGAACGCACCGGCCCGGGAGATCCACAATTTCTTCGGCCACGACGGCACCTCCCCGGCCGGGCTCCGCCGACGCAGCGCCGAACAGCTCGCGCGCTATCCGGGCGTACGGCTCCAGGCCGCCACGGCCGCCCGGGCGGAGAACCACGGTGCCGACGGCTTCGCGGTCACGCTCGCCTCGGGCCGGGTGCATCGGGCCCGGCGCCTGCTGCTCGCCACCGGGCTCGTCGACGAGCTGCCCGCGATCGAGGGCCTCGAGCCGCTGTGGGGACGCTCCGTCGTGCACTGCCCCTACTGCTTCGGCTACGAGTCCACCGGCGCCGCGATCGCCGTCCTCGGCGCCGGCCCCGAGCGCATGCGGCTCGCCCTGCAGCTGAGCGCGTTCTCCGAGGACGTCGTCCTGTGCACGAACGGGCCGGCCGAGCTGGAGCAACCGTACGGTGCCGCGCTGGAGAAGGCGGGGGTGCTGATCCGGGAGGAGGAGGTCGCCCGGCTGGTGGCCGACGGCGATCAGCTGCGCGGCATCGAGTTCCGCGAGGGGCCACCGCTGGCCCGGACGACCATGTTCGTCAAGGGTTCGCAGCGGCAACGGTCACCGCTGGCCGCACAGCTCGGGTGCCGCATCCTCGGCGACGGCTCGGTGGCGGTGGACGAACTGGCGCGGACCAGCGTGGCCGGGGTGCTCGCGGCCGGTGACATGGCGCGCCGCCCGGACGCGGCAGTCGCCATCTCCTCGGTGGTGATGTCCGCGGCCGCCGGGTCGCTGGCGGCCGGCGTCATCGACGTGGACCTGTTGCAGGAGGACTTCGGCCTGCCCGACCGGTGGGCCGGGTATCGCCCGTGGGAGTAGCCGGACGCCGCTCAGCCGGACGCCGGCTCGGCGGTGACCGGCCGGGTGCGCTCACCCCACCGTGCGACGGCCGGCACGACGAGACCGGCCCCGGCGAGCAGGGCACCGACCACCCACCAGCCGGGGGTCCCCCACTCGACGCACAACCAGATCAACAGGGCGGGCGCGACCGTCGTGCCCAGCCCCAGGCCCAGCCCGAAAACACCCTGGTACTGGCCGACGGCGTCCGGCGGGGCCAGGGCGAAGGACAGCTCGAAGCCGCCCGCGGACTGCCAGATCTCGCCGAGCGTGTGCACCGTCACGCCCGTGACGAGCAGGAGGACACCGGCCCAGGCGGGCACCTCCGCCAGCGCCGAGATCAGCCCGCACGAGACCAGGAACGCGAGACCGGCTCGCCGGAACGCCACCGCACCGGCTTTCGGCGAGTCCACCCGGCGCCCGAGCGTCACCTGGAGCGACACCACGACACCGGTATTGATCAACATGGCGGCCGCCACCGTCCACTTCGGCACCTCGGTGCGGGTCAGCAGCCACAGCGGCAGGGCCGCGGTGAGCACCCTGTACTGCAGGGACATGACCCCGTCGAGCAGGGTGAGCAGGAGGTACGGCTTGTCGCGCAGCGCGGACCAGCGCGGCCCCTCGCGCGCCTCTCGCACCGGGACGCGTGGCAGGAAGGCCGTCATCACGGCGGTCGTGAGGTACGTCAGCGCGCAGCCGACCAGCAGCAACAAGTACGCGTTACGGGTGTCGACGTGCACGCCCCAGCCCGCGACGAGGGCGCCGAAGGCCACACCGAGATTGGTCACCGCCCGCAGGAAGCTGCGGAACCGGGCCGGCCGTTCCCCGCCGAGCTGCTGAATCACCGGACCCCGGGCGGCCCGCCCCGCCGTCTGCGAGATGTTGACCAGCGTCGTGAAGACCAGGAACAGCCAGAAGTCACGGGTCAGACACAGGCCGGCCATGCCCGCGGCGCCGATCGCACCGGTGGCCACATAGACCCCACGGGCGCCGAGCCGGTCCGCGAGATGACCGGCGGGCAGCCCGGCCAGCAGGGAGAGCACGCCCGCGACGGAGAGGCCGGCTCCCACCTGACCGGCCGGCAGGTCGATGGCCCGGGTCGCGTACAACACACCGGCGGTCAGGTAGATCCCGTAACCGACAGTGTTCACCAGGATGGCGAGCACGAGCAGGCGCTGGCCGCGATCTTCAGGCAGTAACGGCGACATCGACGGCCTTCCTGTACGGGCTGCGCACCACGCCCGAGCCGATTTCGAGCAGGCGTGTCCACACCATACAAGGAAGGGACGGATATCGATCCGCGGGGCCACCTCGGATCGTGGTCGCTGATATTGTGAAGCGCATTCGTACGGCACTCTTTTTCCGGCCGGGAATGCACGTCGGCCGGTTCCCGGCCGAGCCGTTCCCCGCGTTCCGCCGTCCGCTCGCGCGCCGGCGGCGGGTCACCGGATCGACGAGAGGTGACGATGCCAGGCGTCCTCCTGATCGGGCTCGACGGACTCGGTCCGGCGCGCCCCGGCCGGTCCGCGCGGAGCTTGCTGCCGGCGCTCACCGCGCTGGCGGAGCAGGGCGTCAGCGGGCCGCTGCACAGCACCCACCCGCCGTCCCCGGTGCCCGCCTGGACCACGATGCTGACCGGCCGGGATCCCGGCGAGCTGGGCGTCTACGGCGCCGTCCGGCGGCGCAGCCGGGCCTATCTCGACCTGGCCCCGGCCGGACCGGACACGGTGCGGCACCCTCGGGTGTGGGACCGGCTCACCGCGGCCGGACGCCCCAGTGTGGTGGTCGGCATGCCGCAGACCTCCCCGCCGCCCGCGATCGACGGCGTGCTGGTTCCCGGCTTCGAGGATCGCACGGGAGCCACCTTCCCGCCGCGGCTCGCCGATGAGATCTCCGCCCTGGTCGGCGACTACCTGACCGACGTGCCGGACTTCCGCGCGCTGCCGCCGCACCGGCTGATCTCCGCCGCGTGGCGGATGACCGAGCGCCGCTTCAGCACCATGGAGCACCTGATGCGCACCCGGCCGTGGGACCTGGCCGCCGTGCACGAGATCGGCCTGGACCGTGTCCAGCACGGGACCTGGACGATCGACGAGCTGCTCGACGGCACCGCCCCGGCGGGGCCGTCACGGCGCGCCGCCGTGGCCTACTGCCGGTTCGTGGACGCCTGCGTCGGCCGGCTGGTGCGTGCCGCGGGTCCGGGCACCAGCGTGATGATCGCCTCCGGTCACGGCACGGTGCGCATGCGGGGCGCGTTGCTCCTCAACGAGATCCTCCGGGACGCGGGTCTGCTGGTGCTGCGGACACCGCCCGCGGGAGCGCAGCCGCTGACCGCGGACCTCGTCGACTGGTCCAGGACGGCGGCCTGGGCCGACGGCGGCCACCAGGGGTCGATCTTCCTCAATCTGGCCGGACGCGAGCCCCGGGGCACGGTCGCACCCGCGGAGCGCCCCGCGCTGATCGCCCGGTTGCGAGCCCTCTTCGGCTCGGTCGACGCCGGGGCCCAACGGGTGAGTTGCCGGTTGGAGTCGCCGCGGGAGCTCTACCGGGCGGTGCGCGGGCTGCCTCCGGATCTCGTCGTCCGCTGCGACGACGAGAGCTGGCGGGCGTACGGCAGCGTCGGGGTGGGTGTGTCGTGGCTGGCCTGCCCGGACGACGAGCCGGTGGAGGTCAACCACACAGCGGAGGGCTTCATGGTCCTGCGGGTGCCGGACCGGGCACCGGGGCGGCTCGGAGCAGCCTCCGCCCTGGACGTGGCGCCCACCCTGCTCGAGCTGGCCGGCCTGCCGCCGGATCCCGCGCTGCCCGGGCGGTCGCTGGCTCCCGGGGCGCGGATCCGGGCCTGACGGGACGGACCGGGCGGCACCGGAGCGGCGCCGCCCGGTGCCCTCAGGCCGTGACGATCTCGAACTGAGCGGCCGGCTCGATCCCCAGGTCGGTGTAGATGGCCTGCACCAGGGCATGGCGCCGGGTGACCGTCGGGACGTCCGGCAGCCGGCCGTTCCAGTAGACGGCCAGCACGAGCTCTGCCGCCGGGTCGATCAGCAGGGTCGAGGTGTTGCCGCCGGCGTGCCCGTACACCCGGTAGGAGCACGCCTTGCCCAGCAGGTGGGGCAGGGTCATGAAACCGAGTCCGTACGGGAAGTTCGTGTCGGAGAACATGTTGCGCGGCGTCCCCGGCCAGTGTGTCGCCGTGATCGCCTCGAGCGTCGCGGCCCGCACGAGCTGCTCGCCGTCGCGCGCGTGCCCGGTGAGCAGCGCCTCGCCGGCGACGCGCAGGTCCGCCATGGTTCCCCATACCCCGGTGCCCGGCAACGGCAGACCGGAAGCCATGATCATGTTTCGCAGGCCGTCGGCCTCCTCGGGCGGCGCGACCGGCATCACCCCCAGCTCCGGGTCGGCGTCCGGATCCAGGCCCAGCGTCGCGGCGATCCCCAACCGCTTGAAGAGGGCGCGGTAGCTGTCACCCGGCGCGCTCCCCTCGACGGTGGTCAGCACCCGGTCGAGCACGAACCAGTTGGTGATCGGGTTGTAGCTCATCAGCGTGCCCCGCTTCTGCTGCGGCTCGACGTTGCAGATGAGGTACCAGATCAGCGGCTCCAGCTCCGCCCACTGCGGCACCTCGGAGCCCTGGGTGTCGAGGCTGAGCATGGGGTCGGGAATGCCGGTCGTATGGGTCAGCAGATCACGCATCCGGATGGTGTCCTTGCCGTACTCCCCGTACTCCGGGAGGTGATCGGCGACCCTGTCGTCGAGGCCGATCCGGCCGGCCTCCCACGCGATCGCGAAGGACAGCGCACCGAGCGGCTTCGAGGAACATGTCCAGGGCACCCGGGAGCCGGCGGTCATGGGCGCGCCCATGCCGTTCCCGCCCACCGCGATGTCGTACTGCTCACCCCGCAGGGAGAGGGAGATCTGCACGCCCGCGCGCTCGTCGCCGGCGACCTCGGCGTCGAGCAGGGGGCGGAGGCTGGGGAACTGGTCGAGCTGGTCGTCGGACAAGGTGATTTCCTTCCTGGAACGGATCGAGAACCCTTTGTCACCGGTACGTCCGGACGGCGCCCGGTCCCCTGGTCAGCCGTCGGCGCCGGGGACCTCCACGTCGAAGATCTGCGCCGCGAGGCCGGCTGCGATATCGAGGTGTTCGCCGGGCGGAACCGCGGCCGGACCAGCGGCCGGCCAGAAGAGCTCGACGTACCCCTCGCGGTTGAGGTAGTTCGCGGACACTTCGCTGGACACGTGGCCTGGCGCCACAGTGACCTCGTAATTGCTGACGGCGGGATCGACCGAGGCGGGCGTGCGGATGCCGGTGATCCGCCCGCCCGGCGCCTTGAGCGTCGCGATGGCCGCCGTGCCCGTCGGCCGCGGTTGCGGCAGGGGGAGTTCCAGCCGGTCGAGGTAGGACAGGATGTGCAGGGCGTACGGCGAGATGCCGATCACCCGCTCGACGACGTCCATGATCCCGCCGCCCGCCGTCCGCGCCCCGACCTCGATGACCTGCGGCGCCTTGCCGTCCTCGACCCGGATCTCGACGTGCGCGAGCCCCCGGTCGAGGCCGATGGCCGCGCAGGCCGCCACGGCCAGCTCCCGGACGTCCTCACGGCCGGAGTACCGGCTCGGTGCCAGATGCCCGACCTCGGCGAAGTACGGCGCCCGGCCCAGCGACTTGTCGACGACCGCGAGCACCGACCGGGCCTCGCCGTGGTTGAGCACCTCGACCGACACCTCGTCGCTCAGCGGGCAGAACTCCTCGACCTGGACGGCCCGGTTGCGCACCGAGAACGTCGCCGCGGTCTCATCGATGATCTGCCGCACATAGGCGTAGGCCTCATCGATCTCTTCCCTGTTCCGGATGAGCCGCACGCCCAGACTGCCCCCGAAGGCGCACGGTTTGATGACGCTGGGCAGGCCGAATTCGTCCACGGCGCGCGCCACGTCCGGGACGCCGTCGACCACGCGACAGCGGGGGGTGGCAACGCCGGCCGCGACCAGCCGGTCCTTCATGAGGTTCTTGTTGATCGAGGAGTCCTCGACCGCCCGGCGGCTCAGGAAGGGCAGGCCGTAGTGCTCGGCCAGACGCAGACCGGCCATCAGGTTGCCGTCGACGAACGGCACGATGCCCACCGGCGCCGCACCGGTCTCCCGCTCGAAGGCCCGGACCGCCGCCAGCGCGGACTCGGGATCGCTGGGCACCCCCGGAACAATGAAGTCGAAGAATTTTCCGGATTTTGTCGACCGGGTCGGGGACAGGGCGGCAATCGGGCCGGGGAAATGGCGCAACGCGGCCACGACAGCGCGTTCCCGCAAGGTCATGGTGGCACCGAGAAGCAGGAGATAACCATGATTGTTGCCCATAGCGGTAATCACCTTCCGGATGCTAGCAACACCCGACAGCCATATCCACAGTGGTCGACCCGGCCCCACCCCGCACCGGCCCCTTTTCATCACTACGCACAGTCACGACGGCGCGGGCCGGCGCCGCCGCGTCCGCCAGGCCAGGAGGAGGGCGAAGGCACCGAACATCACCGACAGCCAGAACGACGCGTTCGTCGGGCGGTGCTCGACGAGCCAGCCGCCGGTGAAGGCGCCGATGGTCGTCCCGGCCCCCATGCCGGCGGAGGCCCAGGTCATCCCCTCGGCCGCGCCCGTCTCGGGGTTGGACAGCAACGAGAAACCGGCACTGAGCGTCGGTGCCGCACCCACGCCGGCGAGGAAGCAGGCCGCCGCGAGCAGTGCCGGCGAGGTCGCCAGCGGCAGCAGCAGGCCGCACCCCGCCATCCACGCCAGGGCCGGCAGGAAGAGCCGGCGTGGGTCGACCCGGCCCAGCCGCGGGCCGGCGAACAGCGCCACCGATGCGCTGCCGATCGCCCAGGCCGCGAGCGAGATCCCCGCCCACGCCGGCCGGCCCTGCCCGTCGGCCAGGGCGACGAGCAGGATCTCGATCGAGCCCAGGTACGCGCCGATGCCCACGAACGCGCCGACGACCGCCTTCGCCGGGATCCCCCGGGCCTGCCGCCGCGGCTCCGTTGCGGGACCACGCGGCCGGGCCGGCGGCTCGGACGAGGTCTGCGCGGCGAGCAGGACCCAGCCGATCGCGGGCCCGAGCAGGACGACGGCCGGCGACAGCCAGGGATGGCCCACGGTGACCGCCGTGATCGCCACCGGGGCCAGCACGAACATCATCTCGTCGACGACCGACTCCAGGAAGAACGCCGTCTGCCGCACGGAGGGCTCCGACGCGGCGTACGACCACCGGGCGCGCACCGCCGATCCGATGTCCACCTGGGCGGCACCGGCCACCAGACTGGCGGCGAGCACCGCGGGCACCTGCCAGGCCGACTCCCGCAGACAGGCGAGCATCAGCGCGACAAGGGCGGCGGCCTGCACCGCGGCGCAGGTCAGCAACACCTTGCGCTGACCCTGCCGGTCCATCCGCCGGCCGTGCACCGGCGCGGCGACGGACGTCCCGATGACGTACAGCGCCGACGCGGTGCCGCCGAGCCCGTACGAGCCGGTGCTGTTGCCGACGGCCAGCACGATCGCGACACCCGCGCCGGCCAGCGGCAGCCGGGACACGGCCCCGCTGAGCACCAGCCGGCGGCGGGCGGCCGTCGCGAGCAGTGTCCGGTAACCGACCCGGCCGGCGGAGGAAACCTCGCTCATCACACTCCGATTGTCCGATCCTCGCCCGCCCGCTCGGGCACGAGCCCGGTGCGGGCGACGTAGTGGGCGGTCTCTTCGTGGTTGGTCGAGGCCGCCAGCTCGGCGAACCCCGTCTTCCAGCAGAACTCGACGTCGACCGGGCCGAGCGCCGGGACCGGCCCGCCGGCGGCACGTCCCATCGAGACGACGTCGTAGTCGAACGTGCGGCGGGCGACGAGGACGTCCTCGCCGTCCCGGATCTCGTGACGAGCGTCCGCCAGGTCCCGGGCCTCCGGCTCGGGCAGCGGCCGGCTCAGCAGGTCGAAGCGTACGAGCTCGGCCAGCGGCCCCACCCAGCCCGCCGGCACCAGCGCGGGGCCCTCCTTGTCCCACCACTGCCGGACCAGGTCGTCGAACTCGCGCGAGGTGAAACAGAACTCCAGAGCCGGCGAGAGGGAATCCGGGTCGGCCGTGGAGTCGGCCGCGGCCGAGCGCAGCAGCTCGACCCCGGCGCCCGAACCGGCCTCGATGAAGTCGGCGATCGACAGGATCACCCGCGACTGGCTGACCTGACCGGCGAGACGGACCGCCGGGAACACCCGCCGCAGCACCAGGTTCTCCGCCAGGAGCCGGGCCCAGAACAGGAATCGCTGCATCGACAGGTTCTGCTCCAGCGACATGCCGCGATTGGCGATGACGTACTCGAAATCGTCGCGCTCGCCGCGCACCGTGACGAAGCCGTGCAGGTCCTTGCGGTCGGAGTACTCGGTGTTCGGCAACAGGATCAGTGGATAGGCGGCGATCCGCGAGACGTGCTCGGCCAGCTCGTCGTAGCCGGCCAGGAACGACTCCGGCGTCTCACCGGGCGCACCCCAGATGAGCTCGGCGTAGATGTCCATGCCGTCGCCGGTGAGCCGTTCGACGAGGTCCCGCCAGGCGTTGATCTTCATGTTGCGGCGGTTCATCGTCTCCAGCGCCTGGTCACTCAGCGTCTGCAGCGCGAGCGTGAAGGAACTGCGGATGCCCTCCTCACGCATGATGTCGACGATCTCGTAGAAGGTCGCGGACTTGTTCTTGGCCCACGAGGTCTCCAGCGCCCGCGGGAAGCCGTACTTGCGGCGCACCTCCACCAGGTCCTGCACGAACTCGAGATCCTGCCGCAGGATGCCGAAATTGGCGTCGCAGAGAACGACGGTCTCCGCCCCGTGCTGCGCCAGCACCTCGAGCTCGGCCCGCAGCCGCTCACGCGAGAAAGAACGCACGCGCTGGCCGACCGCACCGCCCCAGAAACAGAACGAACAATGGTACGGGCAACCCCGGTTCGTCTCCATCAGAGCCACATCGTAGCGGAACGCCCCCGCCTCATCGAGAAGCGGCAGCACACCCTCCAGAATGGGCGACGGAATGATGTCGAGATCAGAGATCCGCTCCCGTTCCGGCGTGGTCACCACCTCCTGACCGGCGTCGCGGAAGGAAATGCCGGCGACCTCGGCCAGCGGGGTGCCCGCCTCGACCGCCCGCAGCAGCTCGAGGAAGGTCACCTCGCCCTCGCCGTTCACCACGACGTCGACCTCGGGCCACTGGCGCAGCACCCGATGCGCCTGGTTGGTCACGTGGTTGCCCCCGAAGATCACCGTACCCTCGGGGTTGACCTGCTTGAACGTCTCGGCGAGCGTGCCGAACTGCTTGACGTTCCAGCCCAGGACGGAGAAGCAGAGCACGTCGGCCGGCGCGCCGCTGAGCAGCTGGGTGGCCATCTCCCACAGGCTCACGGAGCCCGAGTAGTTCAGAATCTCCACCTCGCAGCGGGCCGACAGGCCGGCGTCGCCGCGCACCATCGCGGCCAGATAGCCGGCCGCCAGAGGCATCGATTCCTTGGACATGTGCCACACGCCTTGTTGCACGATTTTGACACGCAGCATCGCTACTCCTCACCAACGACGGCACGAAGCGACCGGCGGCGCGCCGACGACGCGCACCACCCGTCCGCTATTGATCGGCACGACCAGAAGGCTTTCCGCACGCGCACGGGCGTACGGAAAGACGACAAATGATCAGCCGTGAAAGAATGTTCGCCCCGGAGAACGACGGGGCGGCCCGGCGACTCCGGCCGGGAACGAGTGCATCAGCGGAACATGCGACCACTCATGGCCGACGCCGGATTTCCGGCCCGCAACACGACATCCATCAACTGCGCGCTCGCCTCCCCCGTGACGCGATCGACGGAGCCACCACCGCGCTGACTTCACGCTACGGCGCGACTACCGTCAGGAAGACTACGTCGGTGGATGTATCCACACCAGACGTGCGGGGCAAATCTTCCCCGACGAACTCAACTTTTCGCCGGGATGATCCACCCGGGGCAGGCCCCCGTGTCACTCCGCGGCGGGTGTCGCGTACAGGCGGCGGAGCCACGCCAGCCGTGCGGCCTGTGCCGCCCGTGACAGTGTGGCCTGGGGAAAATGGACGTCGAAACCATGGAAGCCGCCCGGCCAGACGTGCAGCTCGGCCGACCCGCCCGCCTGCCAGATCCGATTCGCGTACGCGACGGCCTCGTCCCGGAAGATCTCCGCCGATCCCACGTCCACGTAAGCCGGCGGAAGTCCCGAGACGTCGGTCGTGCGCGCGGGCGCCGCGTACGGGGAGACGTCCGCCCCGCCCCGCGCGGCACCGAGCAGCGCCGTCCAGCCCGCCTCGTTGGCCGCCTTGTCCCAGCCCCCGGCGGCCGCCATCTGCGTCACCGACGCCGAGTCGTTGCGATCGTCGAGCATCGGCCCCATGAGGAGCTGGCCCCGTAGCGCCGGCCCGCCCCGGTCCCGGGCCATGAGCGCGAGCGCGGCGGCCAGCCCGCCGCCCGCGCTGCCGCCCGCCACCATCAGTCCCGCCGGGTCGAACGTCAGCTCGCCGGCGTGGCCGGCGGTCCAGGTCAGCCCCTGCCAGCAGTCCTCGACCGGCCCGGGGTGCGGGTTCTCCGGCGCCAGCCGGTAGCCGGCCGAGACCACGACCAGGTCGAGCTCCGCCGCCCAGCCGAGTACCCCGCCGAGTTTGCGGCGGTTGTCGCCGAACACCATTCCGCCACCGTGCATGAAATAGACGCAGCCGCGGGCCTGCCGCACCCGCGTGGGTCTCGCGACGAGCAACGGCACACCCGCCTCGGCCCCCTCCGCGACCGTGAACGCGCCCCCGAGCGTCAGCTCCTCGTCGGTCGGCGCCGGCCGGGGCGGGGCCGACCGCATGACGCGGATGAAGTCCGCCGGAAGGACAGCGGGACGACCGCCGAGGGAGACGAGTTCACTGTCCAGCGATGGGGGTCGCAGCATGATGACCTTTCCGGCGGCGGCTCAACTCGCCACAAGCGTTTGTTTGGTGGGGTTTTAGGTCCGGCGGGGATCGTACGAGTGACGGCAGCCCCATCGGGAGAGGACCGGAATGAGCACTTCGCACCCTGACACCGCCGATGTCGCCAAGGCGCTCACCGCGCGGCAGACCGAAGTGGTCCGGCTCGCGGCATCAGGTCTGACCGCGAAGGAGACCGCGCGCCGGCTCGGCATCTCGAAGACCACCGTCGACGAGCATCTGACCGAGGCGCGGCGCCGGGTGGGCGCCACCACGAAGTCCCATCTGGTCAGCTTGGCCATCGCATCCGGGATCGTCGCCGG
This sequence comes from Symbioplanes lichenis, assembly GCF_030709675.1. Classification (GTDB taxonomy): domain Bacteria; phylum Actinomycetota; class Actinomycetes; order Mycobacteriales; family Micromonosporaceae; genus Actinoplanes; species Actinoplanes lichenis. Next base: position 184,942 of record NZ_JAUZQD010000013.1, on the reverse strand, counting down.
ATGAGCGGGCGGCCCGGGCGGCCCGCCGGTGCGGGGCGGCCGGGCCGGCAGCGCACGACGTCCGGCCCCCCGGCGCGCAGCGATGCCGCCGCTCGCGGCGAGCTGGATCAATCCCGGCCCGCCACGGCGTTCAGGCACAGCAGCAGCGTCCGCGCCTGGACGTTCAGATAGTGGCTGAAGGTGGCCAGCGTGGTGAGTTGATCCCGGGAGACCCAGCGGAACCCGGGTGGCGGGATCTGTGGCGCCTCGCTCTCGTCGGCGTCCAGGACCAGATAGTGGTTCACCGAGTCGAGGAAGCGGCCGCCCTCCTCGGACAGCAGCGCGGAGTAGCGGATGCGGGCCGGGTCCGCCGCGGTGACCAGGTCGAGGAAGAGCGGCCGGGCGGCGGCCGGCACCCCGGCGTAGCTGCGGGGCACGCACTGCACGGTAGGGCCCATCTCGACGTCGAGGAGGCCGCCCTCCGCCCGGGCCTGGATCAGCACGTGCGGCACCCCCTCGAACGTACGGGTGAGGAAGGCGACCGTGCCCTGCCCGCGCGGCTCGATCAGCGGTTGCGTCCAGTGCCCGACCTCGCGGTTGCCCGCCCGCACCGACACGGCCACGGTACGGAAGTGCCGGTCGTCCTCGTGATCGATCGAGAATCTGCCGCGTCTCCAGCCCCGCAGTCCGGAGAGCGGGACGCGTTCGCTGCGGATCGGGGTCGTGGATCGGCGGCCGGCCAGCCACGACAGCAGCTCCGTGTCGGAGTGCAGCGCGTACGGCGTGCCGGGTGCACCGAGTCCGCTCAGGACGGATCGCGCGTCCAGGTTCACGGCGTGGTCGTGCCGCATGAGCGCGTGGATCTGGCCGAGGGTGAACCAGCGGAAGTCCTCGTGCTCGGGCACCGGATCCCGCACTTCGACGATCATGTTGCGGTTGCGCTTGCGGTGGAACCAGGAGCCGTGTTCCGACTGCAACCCGTCCAGCAGGACACGACCGCGGGACGGATCGGTGAAGTACTCCAGGTGGCGCACGGAGGCACCGCCGTGCACCTTGGTGTAGTTGCTGTACGTCGCCTGGACGGTCGGCGAGAGCTGCACCAGCCCGGGGTTGCCCGGCTCCATCTTCGCCTGCATCAGGAAATGCAGGACGCCGTCGATCTCCCGGGCCAGGATCCCGAGGATGCCGATCTCCGGCTGCACGATGATGGGCTGGTGCCATTTCGACCGGTGGGGCTCCTCCCCCACACTGACGTGCAGCCCCTCCACCGTGAAGAAGCGGCCGCTGCGGTGCACGAGGTTCCCGGTCCCCGGTGCGAACGACCAGCCCTCGAGCTCCTCGAAGGGGATGCGGTCCACCGAGAACGGGACGTCCGTGCGACGCCGGTGCAGCCAGCCGAGGGCGTCGTCCGCGGGCAGACCGGCGAGCGCCGCCGCGGACCGGGCGACCCGTTCCGGCAACGCGACGTCATGACGGGCCTTGAGGGCCGGCCGCACCCGGGTGCCTCCGGTCGCCGTCATGACCGGGCCCGCACGAACTCGGCGACGGACGCGACGACGTAGTCGATCATCTCCTCGGTCAGTCCGGGGTAGACGCCGACCCAGAAGGTGTGGTCCGTGACGATGTCACTGTTGGTCAGCTCGCCGCAGACGCGGAACTCACGGCCGAGGTAGGCGGGGTGCCGGGTCAGGTTCCCGGCGAACAACCGGCGCGTACCGATCTTGCGGCTCTCCAGGAAGTCCACCAGCTCCGCGCGCCGGAAGGGCGCCGCGGGATCGACGGTGACGACGAACCCGAACCAGCTCGGATCGCTGCCCGGCGTGGGTTCCGGCAGCAACAGCCATGGAACGTCCGCGAGCCCCGCCCGCAACCGGCCCCAGTTCCGCCGGCGCGCCGCGCCGAAGTCGTCGAGCTTCGTCAGCTGGCTGAGGCCGAGCGCCGCCTGCAGATCGGTGGTCTTCAGGTTGTAGCCCACATGGCTGAAGATGTACTTGTGGTCGTATCCGGCCGGGAGCGTCCCCATCTGGTAGCCGAAGCGTTTGCGGCAGGTGTCGCTCTCCCCCGGCTCGCACCAGCAGTCCCGGCCCCAGTCCCGCAGCGACTCCACGATCCGGGCCAGCACGAGGTTCGAGGTGAGCACGCAGCCCCCCTCGCCCATGGTGAGGTGGTGCGCCGGATAGAAGCTGACCGTGGCGAGATCGCCGAACGTCCCCACGGGCCGGCCCTGATAGGTGGTGCCGACGGCGTCGCAGGTGTCCTCGATCAGGAACAGGTCCCGCTCCCGGGCGAGCTGCGCCACCTCCGCGACCTCGAAGGGATTGCCGAGCGCGTGCGCGATCATGATCGCGCGGGTGCGGGGCCCGACGGCCTTCGCCACACGCTCCGCGGTCGTGTTGTACGTGTGCAGGTCTATGTCCACGAAGACCGGGACCAAACCGTTCTGCAGGATGGGGTTGACGGTCGTGGGGAAGCCCGCCGCGACGGTGATCACCTCGTCGCCGGGAACGAGCCGGCGCTCCTGGAGCTGCGGAGAGGTGAGGGCGGTGACCGCGAGGAGATTCGCCGAGGAGCCGGAGTTGGTCAGATGCGCCTTGCGCCGGCCCATCCGCTGGGCGAAGGCGGACTCGAACTTCCGGGCGGATCGGCCCGCCGCGATCCGCAGGTTCAGGGCCGCCTCGACCACGGCTGCCCTGTCCTCGTCGTCGAGCACCGCGCCGGACGGCCAGATCTCGGTGACGCCGGGGACGAACGCCCGGCCACCCTCGATGTCCTGGTGGTACTTACGCACCTCGTCGAGGATGTGCGCAGCCCGTTCACTCATGTGGTGTCCTTCCTTCGGCGTCGGCCAGTGTGGCCTGTGCCGCTAAAGCCGGGCTATGGCCGATCTTCTGCGGTGTCCCCCCGGGTCCGGCGAGAGCCGTCCACCGACCCGAATGAAGTGCCATAACCCAAGGTCAAGCCGTCGCTGATCAACCGCGCAAAAGCCCTGCATGTTGACATGTCGAGGTGATTGACACATACACTGATCCACGCCATGCCAAAGCTGGGCCCATCACGATGACGGGTTGAGCTCAGGCGCCCGCACGGGAGGAAAAGGGATAGGGCGTGGTTTCCCTCAATGCCGATCAAAGCGCCGGGAAGACCATTCGAGAACACGAGTTGAATCTGCTTCTGTCACACCTCCGCCGACGGGGCTCCGGGCGATTGGTCGAACTGACGGGAGAGCCCGGAGCCGGGAAGACCCAGCTGTTGTCGGCCTTCGCGGGCGCGGCGGCGGCTGCGGGGGCCGTCGTCCTCAAAGCCCGGTGCACCGGCCCCGGAAAAGAGCAGCACTTCTACCCTTTCCGGCAAGCCCTGGCCGCCCACGGGACACCCGGCGGCCACGTGATCCACACCATTTGGGCGTCCCGGCAAGAATCGCACGACGACCTTTCCGGAAATGTCCTCGATCCGCTGTACGGCATCGCGGAAATGAAGAGCGAGCTCACCCGGCGGGCCACCCGGGCGCCCCTCGTTCTGCTGCTCGACGATTTTCACCAGGCCGATGTGCGTTCCGTCAGCCTGATCGAGCATCTCGTCCTCGCGCCGATCCCCGACACGCTCGTGGTCGTCTCGCACCGACCCCGCCAGTCGTCGGCGTGGCTGCGGGACGCGCTGGCGTACGGCACCGCCCTCGGGACGGTGCGCAGCGTCCGGCTCGGGCCGGTGCACGCCGGCCAGGCCGCCGAGCTCCTGGGGCTCGACGTGGCGGATCCGGCGGTCGGCGAGCTGCACCGGGAGAGCGACGGGCTGCCCGGATACCTCCTGGAACTGGCGCGCCTCCGGACCCAGGGCCGCAGCGCCGAGGCCATGACCACCGGCCGGCAGTGGACCGCCCTGATGGGCGAGATCACCGAGCTGACCCCGGACGAGACGGTGGTGCTCTCCACGGCCGCACTGGTCGGCGACGTCTTCGACCTGGAAATCCTCGGCCAGGTCTCGGGCCTCGACGCCGGTGCGGTCAGGGCGGCGGTCGACACCCTGACCCGAGCCGACCTGATCCGGCCGGTCACCCGCCCGCCCGCGTACCGCCTCCGGCACCCGGTGGTCCGGGCCATGCTCGCCGCCCGCGCCGACCCGGCCTGGCGCATCACGGCGCACCGCAGGGCGCTGCATCTGCTGAACGCCCGGGGCGCACCGGTCGAGGACAAGATGTCGCACCTCGACGGCTTGCTCGGGCAGCCCGGCCGGGACGACCTGCCGCTGTTCGTGCGCGCCGCCGAGGAGGCCGGCCCGGCCCACCCCGCGGCGGCGGTCCGGTGGATGCGGGCAGCGCTGCGGCTGTCGGCGCTCGCCCGGCCCGACGGCCGGTCGCCCTTGGACATCTCGCTCACCCTGGCCCGGGCCCTGATCTCCGACGGCCGGGCGGACGAGGCCCGGGACGTGCTGCGGGGCGCGCTGTCCGCCGCACCGCCGTCGCCGGTGCCCGACCGCACGTCGGCGGTCGTGCTGTGCACCCAGCTGGAATGGGTGCTGGACAACCGCACGGACGCGAAGAGTCTGATCGACAAGGAGTTGCCCGCCACGCGGGAGCGCGAGCCCCGGGCCACGATCGCCCTTTCCGTTGCCCGCCAGCTGACGGCCGGCGGGCAGGGCAGCGCACAGGCCCTGCGCGACGCGCGGCGCGCTGTCCGCCTCGCCGGCCAGGCGCGCGATCCCGTCAGCGAGGCCGGGGCCCTCGCTCTCCTCGCGCTGCTGGAGGCGAAGGCCGGCGACTGCCGCGCCGCACGCGTGGCCCTCCGGGCCGGCACGGCGATCGTCGACCGGCTCGCGGACGACGAGCTCGCCCGGGCCACCGGATATCTGGCCCTGCTCGGCTGGGCGCAGCACAATCTGGACGAGCACACCGAGGCCCGGCGGCAGCTCCAGCGCGCCGGCCGGCTCGCGCACCACACGGGAGCCCGTCACCTACGGCCGTTCATCTCGATCGCGCTGGGCCGGGTGTGCCTGGCCATCGGCCTGGCGGAGCAGGCGCGGCAGGCGGCGGACGACGGCCTCGAGCTCGCCCGGGACCTCGGATCCCGGCACTTGGCCGCCTTCGCCATCGCCGTCCAGTCGGCTTGCCTGCTCGCCACCGAGCCGGAGAACACCCAGGCCCTCACGCTCGCCGAGACCGCCATGAGCACCTTGCCCGTGGACGAGGCCCTGTGGCGCGCCGATTGCGCCCGGGCTCTGGCCGAGGCCGCTCTCGAGCGGGGCGACCCGCTGCGCGGCTCGGCCGCGATCGTGAACAGTGGCGGCGGTCCGGACCTTCCCGACCTGCCCCGGGCCGAGCGCCCGGGCTGCTTCGAAGTGCTCACCCGGGCGTCTCTGCGGTCCGGCGACACGGCGGAGGCGGACCGGTGGGCGACGCGGGCCGCCGGCGTCGCCGACGCGACCGGGCTGGCCTCCCATCGCGCGAGTGCGTTCGCGGCCCGCGCTCATGTCCTCGCGGCGCAACGCGAACTCGACACGGCTCTGCGCCTCTATCGCACCGCGGCCGAGCTGTTCGCGGGCGTCAACCTGATCCGGCATCAGGCGGAGATGCTCGTCGCGGCGGCTTCCTGTTCACTGACGATGCACATGCTGCGCGACACAGCGGCCATGCTCGCACTCGGCAAGGAGCTCGCCGGCCGGGCCAGCGCGTCGGCGACCTACCTCAAGGCCGCGGAACAGCAGCGCATGGTGGAGGAGCTCAGCAGCCGGCCCGCGGACGGCCGGGATCCCGGACCCTGGGCCGCCGTCCTCACCAATCGGGAGTACGAGATAGCGAGCATCGCGTCCACCGGCACGCGAACCAAGGAAATCGCGCAGCAATTGAATCTGAGCGCGCGCACCATAGAGGCTCATCTCTCCCACATCTATCGGAAGCTGGGCGTCAGTTCACGGGCGGCGCTCGCCAACCTGATGCTCCATCCACCCGGCCCCGACGCGGTGGCCGAGGGCTACTGCGTGGAGAACTGACGCGACGGAGCCGTCGCCGGTCCGCACCCCCGTCGCCGGCGTCGCACACCGTCTCCGCGATGCCGACCACCTCGTGGCTCACCCGCGCTCGGACGGCAACGCGCCCCCGTCCGCTCCGGCCGGCGACCCGGCGCGGCGGCGTGCACCTTACACCAGCCGGCCCGTGTGCGGCGCCCCGTTATTCCACTCAGGACAGTGCCGGATTGGCCCGTCCGCGCGCGCCGCACGGCCGTCACCACGGGCGATGGACCGAAGCGCCGGAGCCGCGTTCACGATGCACATATCTGTTGTCACTAAAGTCACCGCAAGCAATTTTTTCAGCAGCCATACAATGAGACGTGGCCATCATGTTTCATCGATGTCGTACGTAGTTTCCCGGATGCGATCGCCCCGGCCTCCTGACACGATGACCATCAATGTGTCGTACCGTTCCGGCGGACGACTGAGGGCGGCGCGCTTTCGGGGGGAACGCATGAAGTTTCAACTGCTGGGCAGTCTCCGGGTGATGGACGGCGACGAGGTCGTCTCCATCAACGCCACCAAGGTGAAAATCTTGCTGGCGACCCTGCTCATCCGGGCCAATCAGATCGTCCCCTTCGATCAGATCGTCACCGAGCTGTGGGGCGAGGACCCGCCCCGCCGGGCCAGCGCCGCGGTCTTCGTCTACGTCTCACAATTACGCAAGTTCCTGCGGCAGTCCGGCGGCTCGGCGGGGCCGGTCATCACCCGGGCGCCCGGCTACCTCATTCAGACCGGACCGGACGATCTGGACCTCAACCTCTTCCTGCGGCTCATCGAACAGGCCCGGAAGAACCGGCGTGAGAACCTGCATCACGAGGTGGCCGAACTGGCGCACAAGGGCCTCGGACTGTGGCGCGAACCCGTACTGGCCGACCTCCGCGAGAGTCCGTCCGTAACCCGGTTCGCCGCCTGGCTGGAGGAACTCCGGATCGAGTTCATCGAGATGCTGGTCGATTCCTATCTGGCCCTCGGCCGGGAACGGGAATCGGTGGGCTATCTCTATGCCCTGTTGCAGGAATATCCCTTGCACGAGAACTTCTACCGGCAACTGATGATCGCTCTGCACAACGGCGGCCGGGCCGGCGAGGCCCTGCAGGTCTACCGGTCGGCGCGGGAGACGCTGCTCAACGAGATAGGGCTGGAACCGGGCCGGGCGCTCCAGAACCTGCAACAGGACATCCTGCGGGCCGACGACCTGCGCCGGCCCCGACTGACCGTGACCCGGGGCCGGTGACACCGGCCGGTGTCAGACCCAGCGGACGTGGAGCGGCAGACGCCGGGCGCCCACGATGCCCCGGGCGTCGTGGTACTCGGCCCCCGGACCGACGGCGATGTCACTCCAGCGTCCCAGCATCTTGGCGACAGCCGTCCGTACCTCGAGGCGGGCGAGCGGGGCGCCCAGGCAGAAGTGGATCCCGTGGCCGAAGCTCAGGTGGGCGTTGGGCGTCCGGCGGATGTCGAACCGGTCCGGATCGGCGAAAACCCGCTCGTCCCGGTTGGCCGAGGCCAGCCACGCGAGAACGATCCGGCCCGCCGGGACCGTGTGATCCCCGATCCGGACGTCGCTCCGGGTCACCCGCATGCTCGGGGCCAGCGGGGTCCGGAAGCGCAGCACCTCCTCGACGGCGAGGGCCAGCCCGCCGGGGTCGGCCCGCAACGCCGTCGCGGCCTCCGGTTGCTCGACGAGACAGGTGACGACATTGGTGAGCAGCGCCGACGTCGTGATGTGGCCGGCCAGCAGCAGCAGGCCCACGAAGCCGATGATCTCCTCGTCGTCCAGGCGCTGGCCGTCCACCTCGGCCGCCACGAGCTCGCTCGTCAGATCGTCCTGCGGCCGGGCCCGCCGGTGACGGATGAGCTCGAGGCAATAGGCGTTCATCTCCCGCATCACGATCGCCATGGAGCGCGTACGTTCCTCGTTGGGAATGAAGCTCGTCTGGCTCTCCGGCGCGACCAGCGCGTCCGCCCAGCGCCCGAACATCGGCCGATCGACGGTGGGAATGCCCAGCAGCTCGGCGATGACCGTCACCGGCAGCGGGTACGCCAGGTCCGCGACCAGTTCGAACTCGTCCTGGCCGGCTCGCGCGTCGAGCAGGTCGTCGACGACGCTGGCGATGCGGGGCGCCAGCCGGGCGACCCGGCCCGGGGTGAAGGCCTTGCTCACCAGAGTGCGGAGCTTGCGGTGCTGGGGCGGATCCTTGCGCAGAAGGTTGCCCCGGAGAAAACGGTCGACATCCTCCTGCGCGGGCATCAGCGAGCTGAAGTCGGAGGAGAAGGTGCCCGGATCGGAGAGGATCCGTTCCACGTCGGCGTGCCGGAACACATGCCGGACACCGGCTTCCTCGTCGTGGCTGACGGGCTCGCTCTCCCGCATCCGCCGGAACCAGGCCAGCATCGCCCCGGCGTCGGCGGACTGGTCGGCCAGCCGGGTTCCTCGCTCGGTGGAGGTCATGTCGGTCATCCCTTCTCGGAGTCGGTCACCCGGTACCGCCGCTGCGTCATGCCGGCCCCGCGCTCATGACGAGGTGCGGACGGCACTGATCCCGACCGTCGCGTAGCCCATCGTGAAACTCCCGCCCAGCCGGTCGATGACGGCGCCGACAGCGGCCTGCACCTCACGCACCAGGGCCACCGGGAACTGGCTGTGATCGCCGTGGGTGGGCAGCTGGTCCAGCCACTCGTCGCGGGAGTAGGTGCGCTCCCAGTCGTCCCGTGTCTCCTCCGGGGGCCCGAACCCACCGGATCGCTCCATCCCGTCGGCCGCCTTCCGGCCCAGCTCGGCGTACCCGGCCAAGGAGTCGTTCGTCCACTGCCGGGCGACGAGCGAGCCGGGCAGCATGCGCCGGTAGACCTCGCCGAAGGCCCGCAGCGCGTCGGGCGGTGGGACCTCCGCGTTCCAGAAGACCGCGAGCCGCCCGCCGGGCCGCAGGACCTGCGCCGCTTTCCGCGCGCCGGCGACCGCGTCCAGCCAGTGCCAGGTCTGCCCGGCGACGACGGCGTCGAAGCTCCGGCCGGCCGGATCCCAGGTCTCGAAGGCCGACATCTCGACGACGAGCCCGCGACGCCGGGCGACCTCCGCCATCCGCGGGTCCGGTTCCACGCCCAGCACCGTGCACCCGGCCGCCTGGAACTGCCGGGCCGCGATCCCGGTGCCGCATCCGACATCGACCACGTCGAGCCCGGCGCGGTCCCCGGCGACGCGCCGCACCAGGGCGTCGGGATAGCGGGGCCGGGTCCGGTCGTACCGGTCCGGATCCGCGCCGAACCCCTCCGCCACCTGACGGTGCCGGGACAGGTCGCTCCCGGAGCGGGACACCCGTGCGTGAGACATGATTGGTCGCTCCCCACCTCGGCGATCCGTGACGGCCGTGCGTGCGCCGTTGCCCGGTCACGCTGCCGGACGCGCCGCACGCCGACAAGCTGCGAATAATCGGGGGCGGCGGCGGTCCCGGGGCCGTGCTAGGGCCTGCCCTCCCCCACTAATCAGGGTTTGTCGGCGCCGCCGGCGCGCTGCCAAGGTGAAGCACGTGTCCAGCCGTCTGTTCACGGCTGCCGACCGCGAGCGCCGGGCCGCACGAGGCGTTGCGCGGTCCCCTGGGCGACCACCGAGATCGGAATTCCGACAATGGAACGAGTCCCTGTTCTTCCCAGTTCCGCGGACACCGCGGGCGAATTGCCTCCGCAGCTGGACGCCTGGCGCCGCCAGGCGTCACTTCCCCGTGTGCTGCTCGCCGACGGGCAGCACGCCTGGCTCGTGACCCGGCACGAAGACGTCCGGACGGTGCTGCACGACCGCAGATTCACCCGGGACGTCACGGGCGTGCGCGCCCGGCTGGCCGGCACCGCTGTCAGCCCGGCCCGATCGGTGAACCTGGACGGCCGCCCGCACACCGAGCTCCGCGCCCTGGTCGCCAAGTCGTTCAGCCTCCGGCGGATCGAGGCCATGGCCCCGGCCGTGCAGGCGTGGACCGACGATCTGATCGACGCCATGGAGGAGGCGGGCCCGCCGGTGGACCTCGTCGCCCATCTGGCCGACCCCCTGCCCGCCCTCGCCATCTGCGAGCTGCTCGGTTTTCCGGCGGCGGACCGCGACGCGCTGAGCGGCTGGTGCGACCACATCACCGCGGTCGGCGCCGGCCCTCCCGACCCGGACGCCTGGCGGGAGCTGACGGCCTACATCGCGGGCCTGCTGCCGGCCCGGCGCGGGCGGCCGGGCGAGAGCCCCGCACCGGACGCGGACGTGCTGACCAGACTGGTCCATGCGTACGACACCGACCGCGCGCTCTCGATGGAAGAGCTGCTCTCGCTCACCGTCGTCGTTCTCGCGGGTGGCCTGGAGACGACCCGGACCGCGATCAGCGCCGGCCTGCTCCGGTTGTTCCGCCACCCGGACGAGTGGCAGAAGCTTCGCGCCCGTCCGGATCTGGTCGGCAGCGCCGTGGAGGAGCTGGTGCGCTATCAACCGGTCATCGACGTCAACCGGCTCCAGATAGCCACCGAGGCCGTACGGCTGGGCGGTCAGGAGATCGCCGCGGGCGATCTGGTCCAGATCTCGATCAACGCGGCCAACCGCGACGCGACGGTCTTCCCCGACGGCGACCGGCTCGATGTGACGCGCGAGCCGAACCCGCATCTCGCGTTCGGTTTCGGGGCGCATCACTGTCTGGGGGCCGCCCTGGCCCGGCTCGAGCTCAGGACGGTGTTCGCGACGCTCCTGCGCCGGCTCCCGGGTCTGCGGCCGGCCGTGCCGATGGACAGTCTGAGCTGGCGCGGAGGGCACGTCACGATCCGCCTCGAGACGTTGCCGGTCGCCTGGTGACGAGCCGTCTCGCAGGAACGAGGACATCCCGGTGCTGATCTGCAGGTTCGCTGACGGTGACGAGACCGGGCACGCGCGGGTCGAGCCCGGCGGGGACGGCGATCGCCTGGTGCCCGTGCGCTACGACGGGCTCGCCGGGGGCTGGGTCGACCGGGCCGGCCCGGTCCGGCCGATCACCGGGGTGACGCTGCTGCCGCCGGCCGACCCGACCAAGATCATCTGTGTCGCCCTCAACTACGCGCCGGACAGGGCGGCCCGCCGCGGCGCCGGGCACCCGGCCGATCCCGCCACCTGCTCCGTCGTGACGAAGCCACCGTCGACGCTGATCGGCGACGGGCAGCCGATCGGCCATCCGGGCGCCGCCTGGGAGCTCCGGTACGAGGCGGAGCTGGCGGTGGTCATCGCCGTGGCCTGCAAGAACGTTCCGGCGGGCCGGGTGGCGACGGTCGTGGCCGGATACACCTGCGCGAACGACCTCACGAGCTACGCGCACCGAGCCTCGCCGGAGCGGGCCGGGCAGCCGCCGGTCTGGGCGAAGCACTTCGACGGGTTCACGCCGCTGGGGCCGTGGCTGGCCACGGGACTCGACCCGGAGGACGTGCGGATCACCTGCCGGGTCAACGGCGAGACGCGCCAGGACGGCAGCACCCGTGGCCTCGTCACGCCGGTGCACGAGGTCGTCGCGGTGGTGAGCCGGTACATGTCGCTGCTCCCCGGCGACGTGATCCTGACGGGCACGCCCGAGGGTTCCGGCCCGCTGGCGGTGGGCGATCGGGTCGAGGTGTCGGTCGCCGGGATCGGCACCCTGGGCAACACCGTCACGCCGGCGGACGGCGAGTCGTGGACCCCCGGCGCGACCGGGAACGACGGAAGGAGCGCCTGACGTGGGCGAGCACGGTCCCGGCAGCACCCTCGTCGCCCATGTGCGGACGTGGCGGCCCTACACCCTCTGGTACGCCGGCCTGGTCGGAGCGGCCGGCTACGTGCTCGCCGCCGACCGGCTCGTGGTCACCCGGGCGGCGGTGGCGTGGGCGGTGCCCACCCTGGTCTGGATCGCGGCTCACTACCTGGGCGACTACTTCGACCGGGATCTCGACGCGATCAGCAAGCCGCAGCGGCCCATCCCCGCGGGCCTGATCCGTCCCCGGACAGCGGTCTGGTGCGGCGCCGTCCTGGCGCTGGCCGCCGCCGCGACGACCGCCGCCGTCAACTACCGGGCCCTCCTCCTGACCGTCGCAGCCGTCGGCGGGGCGATGGCCTACAACGCCTTCTTCAAGGCGAGAGGGCTGGCGGGCAATCTCGTCCGCGGGTCACTGACCGGCGGGGCGCTCGTCTTCGGGTCGATGATGGCGTCGGCCTGGCCGCCGGCCGGGGTCGTGCTGTTCGTGCCGGTCTTCTGGGCCCACGACACCGCGTCCAACCTGGTCGGGACGCTGCGCGACGTCTCCGGCGACCGCGCGGGCGGATATGCGACCTTCGCGGTGCGGCGCGGGGCCCGGACGGCCGCCCGGACGGCGACGGGCCTCTACGCCCTGGCCATCGCGGTGGCCACGGCGGGCGTCCTCACCCTGCCCGACGGCCGGGTGGGCGGTCTGGTCGCCCTGCTCGTCGCCGCGGGCCTCGGGGGCGGGGCCTTCGGCATGCTGTACGCCTCCGGCCCCGGACCCGCGGAACGGCTGAGCCTGCGGTCGCACGAGGTGCTGGTCGTCGAGCGGATGGTGCTTGCCGCAGCGCTCCTGGTTCCGGGTCTCGGAGGTGCCACCGTGCTCGCGATCCTCGCGCCGTTGCTCGCGCTCACGCTGGTCAGCCAGCAGACCATGCGGTCGCGGTACGAGTTCCCGCACAGCACCGCCCCGCATGTCCCGGCGACCTTCTCCTGAGAGGGGTGCTTCGCTTTGTACCCGGAATTCGACAGCCGGATCGAGTCCTCGATCACGCGCGCCGCGGAGGCGCTGTTCGCCTCGCAACGCCCGGACGGCTCCTGGCCGAACCACCGTCCCACCGCCGTCCTGGGGACCGCCGGCGCGATCGTCGCCCTGCACCTCGCCGATCCCGGCCGCTCACGAGACCTGGTGCAGCGGGGGGCCGCGTGGCTGACGGCGAGGCAGAACCCGGACGGCGGCTGGGGCGGAGTGCCCGCCGCGGCCTCGCAGCTGGTGCCCACGGTGGTGGCGGCGTCGGCCCTGCGGCTGGTGGCCCCCGCGCCGGCCGCCGATGCCGTGCGGCGGGCGCTCGGCCTGGTCGAGTCGCTCGGTGGCCTCGCGGCGCTCGCGGATCCCGGCATGGTTCACATGGCCCGGACCTTTCTCGTCCTGGCTGGTCTGGGAGACATGCGGGGGTCCCGGCGCATCCCCCTGGAGCTCCTGCTGCTGCCCCGCCGGGTCTGGCGGCCACGACTGTCGTTCCGGGCCGCGCCCTTCGTGGCCATGGCCTTCATCCAGGCCTACCACGACGCCCCGGGAGGCGCCGGGCGGCTGCTGCACCGGCTGGCCCGGCCGGCCGGGCTGCGCCTGCTCCAGGAGGTGGAACGCGCGGAGAACGACCGGGGCGGCTACGGCGGTGACAACTGGCTCGCCGCGGTCGTGTGCATCGGCCTGGTCCGGGCCGGGGCCCCCCGCCGCATGATCGCCGAGACCGTCGGCTATCTGCGGGCGAACGTGCAGCCCGACGGCTCCTGGCACATCATGCAGGGGCTCGACCTGATCGGCGGGTCCTACGTCGCCCGCGGCCTGGCCGACGCGGGTTACACCGGCGATCCACGGCTGGTCCGGGCCCGGCAGTGGTTGCGCGGGTGCCGGCAGGACGCGGCGTTCGCGGTCTACGGCACACCGCCCGGCGGGTGGGGGTGGGAAGGCCCGCGCGGCTGGCCCAACTTTCTGGACAGTGCGAACGTGCTGGCCGCGCTCCTGCCCGCCGGCGACGCCGAACCTCGCGAACCCTTGCGGCACGGCCTGGACTGGCTGCTGTCCCGGCAGGACAGCCGAGGGTCGTGGGGAACCTTTGTCCGGAACACCACGCTGCCGAACGACGGCCCTTGCCCCTACACGACGGCACAGTGCGTCGAGGCCCTGCTCGGCGGCGGCCTGCCGGGCACCGATCCCCGGATCCGCAGAGCACTGGACTGGCTGCGCGGCAGCCAGCGGGCGGACGGCACCTACGAAGGTCTGTGGTACCGGGGCCGCACCGCCGCGACCGCCATGGTGCTCGTGGCCTTCGCGCACGGCGGAGTGCACGGGAGCCCGGCCGCCCGCCGGGCCCGTGACGCCCTTCTGGCCGCACAACTGGCGGACGGGTCGTGGGGCCCCGGCGACACCGGCACGCCCGGCGACGATCCGGACCGGGGCACTGTCGAGGAGACCTCCTGGGCGCTCCGCGGTCTGCTCGCCGCGGGCCTGCCGGCGGCGGACGACCGGCTCCGGCGGGCGGCGGAATGGATCATGGCCGCCCAGCGCGACGACGGCCGCTGGGTGCCGAGCCCGGTGTGCCTGCACATCCGGCGGCTCGCCTACTACGTGGACGGCCTGATCGGGAACGGGCTGGCGCTGGGGGCGCTGGGCGCCTACCGCGGCGCGCTCACCGCCGGCCCGGCGGCCCGGCAGGAGGCGTCGTGACGACCGGCCACGGCGCGGACCGAGTGGTGGACACCGATGTGGTGATCTGCGGCGCCGGAGTCGCCGGCCTGGCGGCGGCGTGCGCCCTCGGGCGCTCCGGCCTGGACGTGACCCTGCTGGACAAGCGGCCGGTCCAGCCCTCGCTCTGGAAGGGCGAGGTGCTCCAGCCCGGATCGCTGGGAGCCCTGGACGCGTGGGGCGTGCTCGGCCGCCTCGAGCGCCGGCGAGCGGTCCGGCTGACCCGGCTCGTCGCCCGCGCGGCCGACGGCGCGGAGCTGATGGCCCTGGACTTCTCGGTGCTCGGCAGCGACAGGCCATGGATGCTCGCGCACGACTACTCGACGATCCTGGACTGCATGGCCGAGTCCCTGGGCCCGGCGGTGCGTCTGCGGCGCGGGGTCCTGGTGAAGGACCTCAGCACGGACCCGGACGGCCGGGTGACCGGGATACGCGCTGTCGCCGGCGGCACCGCCCTCGAGATACGGGCGGGGCTCGTCGTGGCGGCGGACGGGATGTCGTCACGGCTGCGCACCCTGGCCGGGATCGAGGTGCAACCGGTCGCCTACGAACATCGGCTGCTGTCCTTCGAGCTGCCCGGCACTCTGGCGGCGGGCGACGAAGTGTCCGCCTATGCCACCGGCCGCGGCCTGGTCATGGTGTATCCGCTGCCGGACGCGCGGATCCGGGTGTACGTCCAGGTGACGGCCGGAGAACTCCGCCGGGCGGACCCGGAGGAGCTGCGGCGGTGGTGCGCGGCGCTCGTCGGCCGGGTGCCGGCGCTGACCCCGATCGCCGGGCTGCTCGAGGAGCACGCGACCCGCCACCAGGTGCTTCCGGTCCGGCGCTACCGTGCGCCGTCGCTCGTCCGGCCCGGCCTCGTCCTGCTCGGGGAGGCCGCGCATGTCGTGCACCCGCTGGCGGCTCAGGGGATGAACACCTCGATCGGCGACGCCGAGGCCCTCGCGGCCCGGCTCGCGGCCGTCGACCCCGGCGACGGCGCCGCCGTCGATGCCGCGCTGCGCCGCTACGAGCACGACCGGATGAGCAGGATCCAGGCCGTACACACCATGAGCCACAACGCGGCCCGGATGCTGACCAGCACATCCCGCGGAAGCCGGGTCCTGAACCGCAGGCTCATGCGGGGAACCGCCCGGGCCGGCCGTCTGCGCTACCTGACGACGTACAACATGTCCGGGCTCGGCATGCACCCCCTCGACCGGCTCGACCGGCTCATCCAGCTGGGAGTCCTGCCCGACCTGCGGGCCCGGTCGTTCGCCGCCCGGCGAGCACCCGGGCACCGGCCCGGGACCTGAAGCCGACAACGCCACGACGCATGGCGACAACCACGAGAAGGGCCGACGAATGTCAGACAGCCTGACCACGAAGTTCGATGTCCGACCGCTCACGAGCGCCCTGGGGGCCGAGGTCCACGGGGTGCGGGTCGAGGACATCACCGACGCGGAGTTCGCCGAGCTGCACCGGCTCCTGCTCGAGTACCTCGTCATCTTCATCCCCGGGCAGGAGGGCTGGTCCGCGGAGTCGCGCATCGCCTTCGGCCGGCGGTTCGGCGAGTTGGAGCAGCACGCGTACCTGCCGCATCTGGAGGGCCACCCGCAGATCCAGATCATCGACTCGGAGCAGAACGGCAAGATCCCGATCTGGCACACCGACATGACCTACGCCCCGAACCCGCCCATCGGCTCGGTCCTCCAGATCGTCGACGGCCCGGCGCAGGGCGGGGACACCATGTGGTCGAACCAGTACCTGGCGTACGAGCGGCTCTCCGCCCCGCTGCGTGACCTGCTCGACGGCCTCACCGCCGTCCACGCGATCCACATCCCGGGCCTGGACAGCGTGGCGGAACACCCCGTCGTGCGAGTGCACCCCGAGACCGGGCGCCGGGCGCTGTTCGTCAACCGGGCCCACACGTCGCACATCGCCCAGCTCAGCCGGAACGAGAGCGACTCGCTCCTGCAGTACCTCCACGGTTTCTCGACGAGCCCCGAGTTCATCTGCCGCTATCAGTGGAAGCCGGGCGACGTGGCGATCTGGGACAACAGGGTGACGCAGCACTACGCGGTCGACGACTACGCCGAGCGGCGTCAGGGACTGCGCGTCGTGGTGCTCGGCGACACCCCGTCCGGCAACGAGCCCCGGTGGGAGCACTACCGGCCCGGGCCCGGCCAGCGCTACGTGCCGGACTGGGTGAACGCGAAGGAAGCGTACTGATGGGCCGCACCGGCCCGGCGACGCACTTCCTGGACGTGCCGGGCGCCCGTCTGCGCTACCAGGTGCACGGCTCGGGTCCCCTGCTCCTGATGATCGGCTCACCCATGGGCAGCCGGGGCTTCACGTCACTCGCGGGGCTGCTCGCCGCCGACTTCACCGTCGTGACCTACGATCCCCGGGGCATCCTGGGCAGTACCGTCGCCGACCCGGAGCAGGAGGCCGCACCCGGCCTGCTCGCGGACGACGTCCGGCGGCTGATCACGGCGCTGGCCGCCGGGCCGGCCCACGTGTTCGGCAACAGCGGTGGTGCCGTCACCGGTCTCGCCCTGGTCACCCGGTATCCGGACGCGGTGCGCACGCTGGTCGCCCATGAACCGCCGGTGACGGCTCTCCTGCCCGACGCGGAGCGGATACGCGCCACGATCGACGAGCTCTGCGCGGAGTACGGTGCCGGGCGGCGTGAGGTGGCCCTGCGCGCGTACACGGAGCTGACCGGCATCAGCTTCGTGCCGCCGTCCGCCCCGGGGCAGGCGCCGACAGCCGAGCAGTACACCCCGCCGCAGGACGCGCGGGCCCTCCTCGACCGGTTCTTCGGGTGCATCCTCCAGCCCACCACCCGGTACCGGCCCGACCTCGGCGTGCTGCGGGCGACCTTCGTGCCGGTCACGGTGGCCGGGGGAACGACATCCCGGGGGCAGCTCTACCACCGGACCGCGGCGGTGCTGGCCGACCGGCTCGAGCGGCCGCTGGTCACCTTTCCGGCGGGACACACCGGTTTCCAGGAGGAACCGGAGCGCTTCGCCGCCCTGCTCCGGGCGGCGTTCGCCGGCGCCCGGACCGGGCCGGGCCCGGCGCCCTCGCCCACCCCGGCCCGTTAGGGCCTGGCACCAGCACACGAACCGAGCGGCCCGGCCGGGCCCGCCGACCACCAGGGGGAGCGAGATGGATCTCAAGTATCAAGCCAGTCGCCAGTGGGCACGGATCCAGGACCAGTTCATCACCGAGGACGCCGCCGTCGACCTGACGAATCTGAAATCCGATCCGCGGAACTTCAAGCTGGCCCTCTGGGACCCGTCCACGAACGGGATCCGCTATCTGAAGGCCCTGACCTATCAGCTGGGCATGGACCTGAGCCCGGAGGACTGGGCCCGGATCAAGCGCACTCCGCACCGGGAGATCGGCGACCCCATCTCGGTGCGGTGCGAGGGCGAGACGCTGTGCATGGACTACGTGCAGGCGACGTTCGAACTCGGCTTCATCGAGGCGCGGATGGACCTGCACGGCGCCCGGGTCATGGAGATCGGCGCGGGGTACGGCCGCAGCGCTCACATGATCATGTCCAATCACGACATCGCCGACTACTGCATCGTCGATCTGACGAACACACTCGAGCTGAGCAGCGCGTACCTGCGGCGGACCCTCGACCGGGACCGCTACGGCCGGATCCGGTTCATCCCGGTCGAGAGCCTCGACGAGGCCGCCCTGCGGACCGAGCGTTTCGACCTGTGCCTCAACATCCACTCGATGACCGAGATGAGGCCGGAGACCGTGAACGCCTATCTCGATCTGATCGACCGGACGTGCTCCCACTTCTACGTGAAGAACCCCGTGGGCAAGTACATCGACAAGAGCCTGGACGGCTATCTCCAGGGCCAGGAGGCCGTGGAGATGGCGCTGGAGAACGGACCGCTGAGGCAGCTGCTCGACATTCATGACAGCGAGGCGGTCCAGGCGGCGGTGCCCGCCTTCATCGAAGGCTACCGGCCCAACGACGGCTGGGAATGCCTCGGCGACGGCCGGGCCGTCCCGTGGAGCTATCTCTGGCAGGCCCTCTATCGGAACCCGCTCGCCGATCGCGCGGAACCGGCTCGATGAGAGCGGACGGAACCGGCTCGACGAGAGCGGCGGTCCGATGAAGGGCATCATCCTCGCGGGCGGCAACGGGAGCCGGCTGCTGCCGCTCACCCTGGTGGGCTCCAAGCAGCTCGCTCCGGTCTACGACAAGCCCATGATCTATTACCCGCTGTCCATCCTCATGCTGGCGGGAATCGACGACGTCCTCGTCATCGCCCGGCCCGCCGAGATCGAGCTGTACCGCCGGCTGTTCGGCGACGGCAGCCGGCTCGGCATGCGAGTGGAGTACGCCCGCCAGGACGAACCACGGGGAATCGCGGACGCGTTCCTGGTGGGCGCCACGCACATCAAGGGCGAGGACTGCGCGCTGATTCTGGGCGACAATCTGTTCCACGGCGCCAAGCTGCCGACGCTGCTGCGCAGAACCGCGGCGGAGTTGCGGGGATGCGTGCTCTTCGGGCATCAGGTCGCCGAGCCCGAGCGTTTCGGCGTCGCCGAGATCGATGCCAAGGGCCGGCTGGTCTCCATCGAGGAGAAGCCGGAGCGGCCGCGCTCCAACCTCGCGATACCCGGCCTGTACTTCTTCGACGACACCGTGACGGACATCGCCCGCGGCCTGCGGCCCTCCCCCCGCGGCGAGCTGGAGATCACCGACGTCCTGCGCGCCTACCTGGCCGAGGGACGCGCCGACCTCGTCTGGCTCGGCCGGGGCGTCACCTGGCTGGACGCCGGCACCCACGAGTCGCTCCTCGACGCGGGCCGGTTCGTCCGTGACATCCAGCACCGCCAGGGCATCAGCCTCGGCTGCGTGGAGGAGATCGCGATGTACATGGGCTTCATCGACGCGGAGGCCTGTCATCGGCTCGGCGCCGAGATGAGTGCCTCCCCCTACGGCCGGTACGTGATGCGGAGCGCCCGGTCCCATCAGCTCCATCCGGCCCCCGACACCATCCTGGGGGAATGACCTCCGCCCCCCGGCACCATCCTGGGGAAACGGCCTCCGCGGCGCGGGCGCCGGTCCGGTACCCGCCGATCGGAGGGGACGGTTCGCGCGGATTCGTTCTACCATACGGAGGGATGGTTGATGCGCGAGAGGATCTGTGAGTGCCGACCGGGGTGCACCTTCGCAACGCGGGGCAGCAGTTGTTCGACGCCGCCGAGCGCGTGCTGCTGCGGGACGGGCCCGACGGCCTGACCAGCAGGGCCGTGACGGACGAGGCGGGGTGCGCCAAGGGCGTCCTGCACCGGCATTTCGCCGACTTCGACGCCTTCCTGACCGACCTCGTCCTCGACCGGGCCGCGCGGCTGGAGACGCAGGCGAGCACGCTGCTCGATCGGGCGGGCGCCGGCGACGTCGCCGGCAATCTCGCCGAGGCGCTCGGCGGCCTCTTCGGGCCGGTGCCGATGGCCATCATCCCGCTCGTCACCTTCCGGGACGGGCTGCGGGCCCGGCTGCGGCAGGCGAAGCCGGGCGGCGGCATCACCATCCTGGCCCAAGCCACGAGCGCCATCTCGGGCTATCTGGCGGAGGAGCAGCGGCGGGGTCGCCTCACCGCCGGCGCCGACATCGACGCGCTCACGCTTTCCCTGGTCGGCGGCGGGCATCTGGTGTTCGTCAACCACGCCCCCGAGCCGCCGTCCGCGGCCGTCATCACCAAATTCGTGACGGGCGTCGTCGCCGGCGCCCTGTCTCGGTGACGCCCCGCGGGCACCGGCGACGCCGCCGGGCAGAGTGACGCCCTCTTCCCCGGGATCGTGCTGCACCGATCCAGGAGAAGAGGGCGAGCCCGGCCGGGTGCCCGGGACCGGCACCGGCAGCGGGTCCGAGGGGACGGTCACCCGCCCGCCAGGCGGGGCCCACGCGCCCGTCAGGCCGCGGGCAGCGTCGCGGCCACCACGACCGCGGTGTACTTCATCGTGAAGCTTCCGCCCAGCGCGTCGATCGCGGCGCCGACCCCCGCCACCACCCGGTCCAGCTTCTCCGGCGGGAACTGACCGTGGTCGCCCAGGGTGGGGAGCTGGTCGAGCCACTCGTCCTTGTCGTAGACGTGGTCCCACGCGAACTCCCACTGCTCGGGCTCGCCGAAGACCCCCGCCTGCCGGATCCCGTCGACGGTCCTGGTGAGCAGGGGCGAGGCGTTCAGCGGCGGGTTCGGCATGGTGTAGGCCCGGGTGGCCAGCGCGTCGGGCACCACCTCGACATAGATGTCGCGGAACGCCTCGCGGACCTCCTCCGGGGTCTCGGCGACGTTCCAGAAGGGGGCCAGCAGACCGCCCGGGCGCAGCACCGAGGCCGCCTTCGCCGCACCCACCGCGGCGTCCACCCAATGCCAGGCCTGACCCGAGATCACCCCGTCGAACCGGCGCCCCTGCGGCTCCCAGTCCTCGAACCGGGCGACCTCTGTCTCGGTGCCCTGCGCGCGCGCGAACTCGGCCATCCGAGCGTCCGGCTCCACACCGAGCACCGTGCCGCCCGCGGCCTGGAATTGCCGCGCCTCGATGCCCGTGCCCACGCCCACGTCCAACAGCCCGGCCCCCGGACAGGCCTGCAGGATGCGTGTCACCAGAGCCTCCGGATAACGCGGCCGGGTCCGGTCGTAGCGTTCAGCGTCGATGCCGTAGTTCTCGGCAGTACCCCGTTGTCGGTGGAGTTCGCCACCCAGCTTCGCATTCGCCATGGCATCATCTTTGTGGGCGGTCGCCCACCTTGTCAATCCGATCGCTGGAGCGGCGATGTCACGCCGCCGGCGCCCGCCCGGATCCGGCATTACTCCGGGCGACCGGCCGGGCGCAACCCCCGAATTCCGAGGGAGGCGTCGCGCCATTTCCCGGCGGACGATGAGGGGGCACGCGCGGCCGGCAACCGGGCCCGCCCGCGCCGGGCCCGGCCGGCGGCGGTGCCGGCCCGGTCACGACATGCTCGTCCGTTGCGGAAGCGGGAGGCGGCCGGCCGGTGAAGATCGAGGAGATGGCGATAGCGGGCGCGTTCCGCATCGTTCCCGGCAAGCTCCGTGACCATCGAGGATGCTTCTACGAGGCGTTCCGGACCGCGGAGATCGCCCGCGTGACCGGCTTCGACTTCCGGGTCCACCAGAGCAACGTCACGGTCAGCCGGCGCGGGGTGGTCCGCGGGGTGCACGGCACACGGGCCGGATCCGGCGAGGCCAAGCTGGTCAGCTGCGTGCGGGGGGCGGCCCTCGACGTCGTGGTCGATCTGCGCGTGGGGTCGCCCACCTTCGGCGCGTACGACGCCGTGCACCTGACCGAGGAGTCCGGCGAGCTGGTGTTCGTCGTCGACGGTCTCGGGCACGCCTACCAGACGCTCGCCGAGGACACCCGGATCAGCTACCTGTGCGCGGAGCAGTTCGTCCCAGGCAGCCAGATCGACGTGAACCCGCTGGACCCGGAGCTCGCCCTGCCCTGGATCGGCCCCGGAGAGCCGATCCTCTCGGCCAAGGACCGGACCGCGCCCGGGCTGCGGGAAGCCGCGGCGGCCGGGCTCCTCCCCCACTACACCGGGACCTCGTGAGCAGGTCCGGCCCACGAGGAGTGCACGTGGTGAATGCGAACGACCACCGGCCGCTCGTCGTGGTGCTGGGCGCGTCGGGGTTCCTGGGCGCGGCGGTCACCGCCGAGCTGGCCGCGCTGCCGGTGCGCCTCCGGCTCGTCTCCCGCGCGCGCAAGCTCGAGCTGCCGGCGGCGACGGCCGAGGTCCGCCTGGCCGATCTCACCGCCCCGGGCGCGGTGCGTGACGCCGTGGCGGGCGCGGACGCCGTCATCCATCTGGCGGCCCACTTCTCGGACGAGCGCTCATGGCGGGAGCCGGGCGGCGACTCCGCCCGGCTCGGCACCGGCCTGCTCGACACGCTGGCCGGCGCGGTGCGCGGACGACCGCCGATCGTTGTGTTCGCCAGCACCGTCCAGGCCGCGGCGCCCCCGGGGAGCCCGCTCAACGACTACGTACGCGAGAAGATCGCGGCCGAGCGGCTGCTCGCGGAGGCGACCCGGGCGGGTGCGGTGCGCGGCATCGCGCTGCGCCCCGCCACGATCTACGGGCGCACCCCGCTCACCGGCTCCGTCGGACGGGGCGTGGTCGCCGCGATGGCCCGCAAGGCTGTCGCGGCGGAGCCGATCACCATGTGGCACGACGGCACGGTCGTCCGGGACCTGGTGCACGTCACCGACGCCGCCCGGGCCTTCGTCGCCGCACTGCACGCGCCCGCGGCCCTCAGCGGCGGCCGGTGGCTGGTGGGCACGGGCCGGCCCGCGCGGCTCGGCGAGGTGTTCCGTACGCTCGCCGGCCTGGTCGCCGTGCGGACCGGCCGGCCGCCCGTGCCCGTGGTCACCGTGCCCCCGCCGGACTGGGCCGATGCCACCGACTTCGGCGACGTCCGCCTCGACGTCTCGCCCTTCACCGGGGCCGCCGGCTGGCGGCCCCGGGTCCGGCTGGCGGACGGCCTGGCCGACGTGGTCGACGCCCTCACCCCGGCGGGCTGATCCGGATCAGGGAAGGTACGCGGCCATCCGCCCGACCACCTCCGCCGGAGACGGCTGGGCGAGCACCTCGCCGCGCAGCGCCACGGCGGCGCGGGCGACCCGATCGTCGGTCAGCACGGTCGAGATCGCGCTCGCCAGGGTGTCGACGGTCGCGCGCTCGTTGTCGACGGCGACCGCGGCCCCGGTCTCGGCCAGTCGCCGGCAGCAGGTCCGGACGTCGAGCGAGGCCGGGATGCCGAGTTGCGGGACACCGTAGTACGCGGCCGTCATGATCGAGCCGGCCCCGCCGTGATGCACGACCGCGTCGCACCGGGGCACGATCGCGTTGAGCGGCACGTTCTCCACCACCGTGACCCCGGGCGGCAGGTCCGGGAGCAGCTCCCGGTCGGCGCTCCTGAGGGCGAGCACCACCTCGGCGTCCTGGGCGTGGAGCGTCTTGACGACGTCCGCGACCGGGAACGCCCCGATGCCGTCGCGGGTCGTCAGCATCGAGCCCCAGGTGACCAGGACCCGCCGGCGCCGGGACGGGGCGAGCACGGACGGCGGGAGCACGCCGGTGCCGTTGTAGGGGACGAACCGGAGCGGGATCCGTGACGGCGTCTCGACGATCCCCATCCGGGACAGCCACGGATCGACCGTCGCGACGGCGTTCTCGGCCCGCGGCGAGCACCCGTGGCGGGCGTAGAGCTCGCTGAGCCGATCGGGCCACGCGTCCGGGGACATTCCGCAGCCGGGGTACCCCCACGGGGAGGCGCGCAGGAGGTCCGGGCCCCACAGGTGGTGGAACAGCGGAGCTCCGGCCGCCGCGGCCGCCAGCGGCGCCGCGAGCACGAGCGGATCCGCGACGACCAGGTCGGGCCGCCAGTCGCGGGCCAGGGCGACCACCTCGGCGGCGGACTCCACAGCGAACCGGACCTGGGCGTCGACCAGCGTCCGGAAGAGCGGGTTCGGCGCGCCGGGCTCACTCTCGACCGGGCCCCTGTCCCGGTGCCGGACCAGCTCGGCGTTCATGTCGAACGACCGGGCGATGGTGACCATCGGCACGCCCGAGTTCACGACGACCGACTCGCCCCAGGGCTGCGCGGCGACACAGACGTCGTGGCCCTCCGTCCGCCCGGCCCAGATCAGGGGCACCATCGGGAAATAGTGCGACGGCGCGGAGGCCGGAATGAAAAGTATGCGCATCCGATAACCGACCATTCTCGTCAGCAGATGGGACCGTCGCGGTCACCTTGCCCGCCCGATTCACCGACGGCAATGCGGTTTGATCGGGGTACCGCCACGAACAGTTCTGTGGTATGCGGCGGATAAATACTGTTGACATGTCGAACGGCACGGGCACCATAGTGGTCAACGGCCCACTAAGATGCCCGTGAGGGCAGCCGGAAGGGACGCGCCGTCCGCATTCCACTCCTGTTCGGGCCCTCGGGCGCCGTACGCAGGAATGCGCGGCCCGCCCGCAAATGCCCGTTCCGTCGTAGGGAGAGATGTTCCTGTGCGCTCGCATCATCCACAATGGATCCGCACGTTCGCCGCGGCGATCACGGCCCTCGCCGTCCTGGCGGCCACGGCCGCGCCCGCCGGCGCGAGCGGCTCCGCCACGGATCCGATCTGCAAGGCCTACGCCTTGCCGGTCCGCCTGGCCGACCCCGGACCGGCGACACAGACCCTCTGGGGTCAGCTGTGCCGGCCCCGGAACTCCACCCCCACCACGGTGCAGTTCCTCGTCCACGGCGGGTACTCCAACCACGCCTACTGGGACCTCCCCGTCGGTAACGGCTACTACTCCTACGTCCGGGCCGCGGTCGCGGCCGGATACGCCACCTTCAACATCGATCTGATCGGCTCGGGCAACAGCTCGCACCCCCAGAGCAGCCTGGTCACCGGGGACGCCGGCGCCGTAGCGCTGCACGACGCCATCACGGCTCTGCGCGACGGCTCCCTCGACGGACGGTCCTTCGCCAAGGTGATCTGGGTGGGGCACGCGCTCGGCTCGTTCTACGCGTGGCGTGAGATCCCGCGGTACGGGGACGTGGACGCCGCGATCCTGACCAGCGCCCTGGACGGTCACAACACGGACCACGCCCAGACCGTGTTCGCGAACTCGTATCCCGCCGCCGACGATCCGAAGTTCGCCGGCTCGGGCTACGACACCGGCTACCTCACCACGAGGCCGGGCACGCGCGCTTCCATGTTCTACTACCCGGCCACGACCGACCCCGCGGTGGTGGCCGCGGACGAGGCGGCCAAGGACGTCATCCCCCTCGCCGTGACCACTCCCGCGCAGCCGCCGTACGGCATCCGGGTGCCGGTCCTCGTCGTCGCGGGCGCCCAGGACTGGCTGTTGTGCCAGGGCGTCACTGTCTACGACTGCGACGACCCGGCCAGCGTGCGCGCCTACGAGGCGAGCTACTACCCGCCCGAGGCGAACCTTCAGGTGGAGCTGATCCCGGCGACCGGGCACAGCATGGCGCTGGCGACGACGGCACCGCTGACCGACTCGGTGATGCTGAACTGGGCCGCCGGAGTCGCCGCGCCTCGGTAGTGCCGTCTCCGGCCAAGCACTGAGCAGCATCGGCACCACACGATTCAGCCGGCGGCCCCGGAGCCGCCGGCTGAATCCGCTTCCGTCCTCGACGTCAGTGGCTGCGGCCGGACAGATAGTCGGTGACCGAGAGCAACGGCGCCACACGCTCTCCGGGAAGCCCCTGAAGGCCTCGCAACTCCGCGCGGGCCAGCGACTCGAACCGGACGATCTCCCGCACCGCGCTCACCCGGCCGCCGGCCCGGGTGACCAGGTCGGTGGCATGCCGCGCCTCGTCGTCGCCCACCGGTCCCCGGCCGGCGTAGAAGCGGGCGAGCTCGGCCGCCTCGGGGGTGCCCGAGGCGAGGGCGGCCGCCACCGGGAAGCTGCCCTTCCGGCTCCGCAGGTCGGAGCCGACCGGCTTGCCCGTACGCCGGGGATCGCCCCAGATCCCGAGGATGTCGTCGGCTATCTGGAACGCCAGGCCGAGATGCCGTCCGAACCGGTGGAACCGGTGCGCCGTCTCCCGGGTCGCACCGGCCATCAGGGCTCCCAGCTCGCAGGCGCAGGCGAGCAGGGCCGCGGTCTTGTTCTCGGCCACCTCGAGCGCCTCGTCCGTGCTGACCTGGGCCCGGCCCTCCAGCGAGATGTCCGCCATCTGCCCGGCGGCGAGCCGGGCGACGGCGTCCGCCAGCAAGCGCGTGGCCCGGGAGCCGGCGTCCGGCGGTCCGTCCAGCAGCAGGGGCGCCCGGGCCAGCAGCAGATCGCCCGCCAGAATGGCCGCCGCCGCGCCGTACTTGTGCCAGACGGCCGGGCGGCCGCGGCGCTCGGCGTCGCCGTCCATGAGGTCGTCGTGGATGAGTGAGAAGTTGTGGATCATCTCCACCGCCGCCCCGGCCGCCGCGACGCGGGAGATCGTCCCGGCGTCGGCCGTGAAGCACTCGCCGGCCAGGACGGTCAGGGTCGCGCGCACCATCTTGCCGCTGGAGACGGCCGGCGGCGGATCGGCCCCGGGCCACCCGAAGTGATGCACGATCATGGGCTGGAGCCGGTCGTCGAAGCCGGTGACCGCCCGATGCAGAAGCGGGGTCACCATGCGGTTGACCCGATCGATCTCGGGCGGGACCGCGCCGGGGGCGGCGTCCGGGGACGGGACGGTACGGGTGTCGGGGGTTGTCGCACGGTCGGAAAGCATGCCCAACTCACCTCGGAGTCCGTTGCTCGATGCGGGTGGTGCCACGGCGGCCGGTCACGCCCGGCCGGAGACGGTCCGGGCCGCCGTCCCCGAGACCTCGGCGATCAGCTCGGCGGGCACCGTGACGTCGTCGAACCAGCGCCCGCCGAACGGACGCGGCATGGGCAGGATCTGATCGGTCGAGTAGGCGAGGATCTTGCGGTTGTACGCCCGGACCTCGGCCCGCAGCGACGCCGGCAGCACCCCGTCCAAAGTGAGAGCGCGCTCCATCTCCCCGAGCACCCGCCGGGTCTCGTCGATCGTCGCCAGCACGGCGTCGCAGAACTCGCCGGGCAGCACCCCGTACTCGCCCTTCACGCGGACCAGCCGCTCGATCGCCTCGTAGGAGACGTCCTGGAGGTCGCGACGGCTGAGCCACCGGGTCTCGTAGTTGAGGCGACGGTGCCACATCGGTTCGACCATGGCCTGCCGGTGCTCCTCCAGCGTGCGGTGGATGATCCGGTAGCCGTGCTGCTCGGGCTCCTCGAAGAAGCGGCATCCGGGGTCCAGGAAGGGCACCATCGGGCAGATCAGCGGCAGCGCGGGCCAGCCGCCGAACTTGCGGATCAGATGCTCGGAATAGGCGACCGTGTCCAGGACCGACTGGCGATCCTGGTACGGCATGCCGATGAAGAACCAGATCATGACGCCCTTGACCCCGGCGTCCAGCGCGCGCGGGATCCACTGCTCCATCTGCTCCATGGTGAAGGTGCCACGACCGGCGGCCTTGCTGATCCTGGGATCGTGGGACTCCGGGGAGAGCAGGATGTAGGCGTCGGTGGACTCGCCCATCTTCTTGAGGGTGTCGTCCGGGGTCAGGTTGAACTGCTCGAAGTGGACACTGCGGTAGCCGAACTCGTGCACGGCGTCGAGATAACGATGCATGCGCGACTTGTTCTCGGAGTAGCACTGCAGGGCATAGATGGAGGTGTGCTTCGCCGCCTCCCCCATCGTCCGGAGCTCCTCGACGATCAGGTCGTTGTCCTTCTGCACCAGGGTCTTCCGGACGTCCATGATGTTGCGGTAGGCGAAACGGGAGCCTCCGCACCAGCCGCAGTCGTGGGCGCAGCCCGTGTTCGGCAGGGTCATGATGAGCTTGCTGGAGAGCGGCGTCACCGGGGTTCGCTGGTAGTAGGACCAGTCGTTGACGGCGTTGTTGTAGTTGGTCGCGGGCTTGTGGTCGAATCCCGTCTTCTCGATCCCGTCCGGAGTCGCCATGACGAGGTTCGGGATCGAGCGGAAGTCCCGGCTCCCGGCGAGCACCTGCTCGGTCAGACGGCGGACGGGCTCGAGGGTGTCGTACCCCTGCACGACGATGTCCACCGCGTCGTAGCCGGCGAGCTCCTCGGCGTAGTAGGTAGCCGAGATGCCGCCGAAGACGGTCAGCGCCTCCGGATGCACCCGCTTGACGAGCCGGGCCAGCTCGATCGCGCCGTGGCACTGGGTCATCCAGTGCAGGTCGAAGCCGAAGATCGGCGCCTCCAGCCGGCCGATCAGCGCCTCGACGTCGAGCTCCGGGTGCATGAGCATGAGCGAGGCGACGTTCACGATGTCGCAGCGGACGTCGTGCTCGGCCAGGTGCTGCTTGATCGAGAACCAGCCGATGGGATACATCTCGTACACGGAGGTGACATTGACGCTGTCGCTGTCACTCAGATAGGCGAAGAGCATGTCGTCACGCTCGCGAAAGTCGAAGACGCTCGGAGCGTGCAGCAGGAACATGTCGGACCGCAGCCTATGCATCGGCGGTGGACCGCCTCTCGTGCACCATCGAGCTGAGGCTGTCCACGCTCTTGAAGTTCTCGGGGCTGACGTCGTGCAGAGGCACCTTCACGCCGAACTCCTCCTGGGTGTAGGCGATGAGCGTCGCGGTGTTCAGCGAGTTGAGGATGCCCAGCGCGAGCAGCGGGGTGTCGCCGGTCAGCTCGCCCTGCGGGTCCCCGGCGAGGAAGCTGTTCCGGATGAAGGCGAGGAGCTTCGCCGCGATCTCTTCTCGTTCCTGCATAGCTGTCACTGACACCCCTCATGGGTTGTGGTGGGCGACCAGGGCCGCGAGGTCGAGCTTGCCGCGGTCGTTGCGCGGCAGCTCGTCGACGAAATGGACCTCGTCGGGGATCATCTGCGGGGGAAGCGAGCGCGCCAGGTGACGCCGGAGCGCTATGTTCCCGAGGGCGCTGCCCGGGGCCCGGTGCACGAAGGCGGCCAGCCGCCGGTCGAGCCCGTCGCCGAGGGCGACGACCGCGGCCTCGAGCACCTCCGGATGGGTGTGCAGGGCCGCGGTCACCTCGCTCGGCTCGATCCGGTGGCCACGGACCTTGACCTGGCCGTCGTTGCGGCCCAGGTAGTCGAAGGAGCCGTCGGCGCGCACCCGGACCCGGTCCCCGGTGGCGTAGGGCCCGCGCTGCGGTGGTCGGCCCCAGTAGCCGAGAAAGACCGTCGGGCCGCTGACCAGGAGTTCGCCCTCCTCACCGGGCCCGGCCGTCCGGCCGTCGGAAGTCCTCGCCCAGACCCGGTCGCCGCTGCAGGCCCGGCCGATCGGAACGGGAACGCCCCGGGTGAGGTCACCGGGCCGGACCTCGTGACAGGTGCACACATTGGTCTCGGTCGGACCGTAGAGGTTGAGCATCCGGGCCCCGGTCCACGCGGCGAGCTCGCGGACATGGTGGATGGCGAACGGCTCGCCGGCGAACAGCAGCGCCCGCAGCGACCCGGGCGCGGGCCGATCGAGCAGGCCGCCCTCGCGGCGCATCAGGGCCAGCACGGACGGTACGGAATACCAGACGGTGATGCGGTGCCGGTGCAGGAAGTCGACGAGGCGCGTCGCGACCTGGGCGACCTCGGTGGGCACGGGGCAGACGGTGGCGCCGACCGAGAAGGCGGCATAGATGTCCAGCACCGACAGGTCGAAGGTGAGCGAGGCGTGGTTGGCGAACCGGTCCTCCGGGCTTGCCGCCAGCTCCGTGACGGCCCACCGCACGAACGCCAGGGCGTTGCCGTGGCTGATGGTCACGCCCTTCGGCGTCCCTGTCGAACCGGACGTGAAGAGGATGTACGCGGGCTCGTCCCGGCCGGTGAGCACGCGTGTGGTGCGTACGGGCGCGCCGGGCCGGGCAGCTGTGCCGACCCGGACCGGCAGCTCGCCGGCATCGTCCGGAACACGGGGCAGCAGGTCGGCCGGGGCGCAGAGAACCCGGGCCCCGGCCTCGCGGGCGATCGTCACGACGCGGGCCACGGGGCTGAGCGGGTCCACCGGGACATAGGCGGCACCGAGTCGCAGCACCGCCTGCATGGCGGCGAGCGTGTCCGGCGTCTTCGGCCCCCACACGAGGACGCGGTCGCCCCGGCGCACGTCGCGGGCGGCCAGGACACCCGCCAGGGCGCCGGCCCGGGCGTCGAGCTCGGCGTAGGTCGCGGTGCCGCCGGGTCCGTCCACGGCCAGGGCCCCCGGGGTGCGGGCCGCACTCTCGATCAGCAGGTCGTGGAGGCTTCCGGGCCCGGTCACAGGCCCATCCCCCGGGCGATGATCTCCTGCTGGATGTCCGTCGTGCCGGAGAAGATGTGCAACGGCACCGCGTCCTGGAGGTGGCTGCCGACGCCGGCGCCGGCCAGATAGCCCTGCGCACCGGACAGCCGTGCCGCGTCGACCCCGTTCGCGATCGCGGCCTCCGTGACGGCGACCTTGGCCAGCGCCACCGCCTCGCCGGCGCCCGGGCTGTCCCGGTCGATCAGCCAGCAGGCCCGGTACAGCAGCAGACGGCTGCTCTCCAAGCGCCGGCGCATCGTGGCCAGCCGGTGCGCGACCGCCTGGAAGTCACCGATCCGCCGGCCGAACTGCCGGCGCTGCCGGCAGTGCGCCAGGCACTGGTCGAGCTGCTCCTGCATCGCGCCCAGATAGATGGCGGGAAGGCAGGCCCGCTCCCAGGCCATCGAACCCTGGAAGATGGCGCTTCCCTGGCCCTCCGAGCCGATCAGGTGGCTGCGCGGCACCCGGCAGCCGGCGAACTCGACCCGGGCGGCGGCGCACCCCGCCAGCCCGGCCTTGTCCAGGGCCGGCCCGGCCCGGAAGCCCGGCGAGCCGGTGCGGACGGCGAACACCGACAGCCCCAGATATCCGGCTTCGGGCGAGGTGACCGCGTAGGTGACGACGACATCCGCCAGCGGGCCGTTGCTGACGAACGACTTGACCCCGTTCAGCACGTACGAGTCGCCGTCGGCGACGGCGGTCGTCGCGAGCCGGCTCAGGTCCGAGCCGGCCTCGTCCTCGGTCATCGCGTTGGCTGCGATCGTCGTACCGGCGGCCAGTCCCCGCAGGAGCTCGGCGCGTACCGGCTCGTGTGCGTGTTCCGCGAGTACGGTGCCGCAGGCCAGCAGGTGGGCGGCGATCCCGAAGGAATGACCGGTGTCGGCGCCGCCCGCGCGGAACGCCTCGAGGGCCAGGGCCGTGTCGAGCGCACCCAGCCCGCCGCCACCGCAGTCCGCGGGCAGACAGAGCCCGGTGACACCGATCTTCCCCGCCGCCTCCCACAGGTCTCTCCCGGCAGGCGTCCCTCGCTCCGGGCGCGGGAGGCCACCGGCGGCGGTACGGATGGACGCGGCTCGCTGCCGCTGCTCCGGAGAGGGATCGAAGTCCACTGGCTCACGCCTCCCGTGTCGTTGCCGGTTCGGTGCCGAGGATGCGGAGGACCGCCGCCTTGTAGGTCACGCCCGGCGAGAAGCCGCACAGCAGCACCTGATCGCCGGCCCGCAACCGGCCCGTCGACACCAGGTGGTGCAGCGCCACCAGGTGATCGCCGGCGCCGAGGTGCCCGATCGTCCGGCTGAACTCCCACGTCGACTGCGGCAACGAGAAGCCCAGGACCTTGAGGTACGACACAGCCGCCTGCCTCGGCATGCCGTGGATGAGGACGTGATCGATGTCGCCGGCCGTCACCTCCGCCTCCGCGAGCGCGCGTTCGGTGCAGGCGACGTTGTGCCTCTGGTGGCTCAGCAGCAGCCGCACCCACGAGCCGTCGCCCTCGGCCTTGCGCTGGAAGGCGGCACCTCGTGCGCCGTAGTCGAGCGCGGCCCCGGCGGTGGCGCCGGGCGGGAAGAGCGGCACTCCGCAGCGGTGCGCCTCCTCCATCTCCGAGAACGTCGCCGAACAGATGGAGCGCAGCTCGGCGAAGCCCGGCCCGGTGGTGACCACGACGGCGCCGGCTCCGTCGCCCAGATAGGACACGCCGTCGCCGGGACGCCACCGGTCGAGCAGCGCGGTGCCGAAGTTGTCGCTGGCGGTGACGAGCGCCGCCCGGATCTCCGGCACCGACGTGAGGTACGCGGCGGCCAGCTCGAGCGCGCTGAAGACACCGTTGCAGCCGTTTCTGACCTCGACCGCCAGCAGGTCGTCACCCAGCAGGTGCCGTTGCAGGTAGGCCTGCGGGCCCCAGCCGTCCGGCCCCTGGTGCCAGACGCCCGTGTAGAGCAGCAGCCCGATGTCCTCGGCGTTCGTCCCGCCGGCTTCGAGCGCTTCCTTCGCCGCGGCCAGGGCCATCTCGGGGGCCGGGATCCGGCCGGCGACCGTGACGCCCGAAAGCCCGTACTCCGCCGCCGTTTCCGCCGGGACGAGCCCTCGCTCCACGGCCGACGCGGTGCTTTGCACCGGCGGCAGGAACACCCCGACACCGGCGAGATGGATACCCCGGGTACGCACGTCGTCCTCCCCCGTTCCGGTCCGCTCATTCCCCGTCCGGCGCCGGACGCCGGACGGGGGCGGGCTCATGCCTGTGCAGCACGAGATCGGCGAGAGAGCGCAGCGAGCTGGTGGCACCCGGGGACGCCTCGGTGTCCCAGTCGATGCGGAACTCCGCGCCCACCTTGTCGAGCAGCAGGACCAGCGTGAGCGAATCGACACCGAGATCGAGGAACGACGCGTCGCCCGGGATCGGGCCGTCGGCGGGGTGCTGCTCCCAGACCTCACGCAGCAGGGAGTCGAGCCGGGCGAACACGTGGCCGGGGTCCGGCCGCCGCTCGGACCAGGCCCGCACCGGCGACGGGGCCTCGAAGTCCTTGCTTCCCCATTCCTTGCGGGCGAGCTTGCGGAACAGGCCCCCGACCGGGCAATCGCCGTCCAGGTAGTCGTCGACGCGCCGATCCCGGATCGCCGCCTGCATGTCCGAGAAGGCCTCCACGAACCGGCCCTCGTCGAACCCCGCGGCCGGCGGCCGGCCGATCACCCTGGTGCCCTGGGCCATCCGGGAGATCTGGCTCTTGTCCAGCTCCGCCCCCACGATGCCGGCGAGCCGGTCGGCGGCGACGAGCCCCATGGTGTACGAGCTCCACTCCGCGTGGGATTCCAGGGTGCGCGCGTCGACCGCTCCGCGGTGGATCCAGTTCGCCAGCTCGGTGGCGAGGATGCCGAAGGAGTACTGCGCGGGCGGGTTGAAGACGTCGCGCTGATCCGCCATGTTCGTGCACACCGTGACGCAGAAGGGCTCGGGCGCGTGGGGATAGGCCAGTGAGACGGCCCACCACCCGAAGGCATAGTGGCCCACGGCCCGGACGCAGTGCCCGGCCGTCCCCGGCGCTCCGGTCAGCTGGACACCGAATCCGACCTCGCTCCCGTCGCGGGCCGTGGTCCGAGGCCGCATGATGGCCCGGGACACTTCTCCCCCGAAGATGCCCTCCCGGCCGGTCAGGGCCAGCATCAGCGTGGTGTAGTCGGCCGGCGCCATGACCGCTCCGACCGAGTGGTAGGTGCCGCACTCGAGCCACGGCAACGGGACGGCCCGGCTTCCGAAGAGCATGTGCCCCGTGGTGCAGCGGCTCCGCACGTCGTCCCAGTTCGGGCTGTCGAGCCAGGCGGTGTCGCGCAGGCCGAGCGGGCCGAGGATCTCGTCCTGCACGTAACGGCCCAGCGGCATCCCGGTGACCGCCTCGGCCGTGAGCGCGGCCACCTCGTACATGAACGAGGAGGACCGCCACTCCGTCGTGTCCGCCGGGCTCACGAAGCGAGGTGCTCCGGTGCCGTACTCGTGGACGACACCGCGCCGCAGCTCGCGCTCGATGTAGCTCATCGCCGGCCCGGGCCGCTCGACCCAGGGATAGCCGTCCGTGGCGGCGCCGGACAGCATGGCCAGCGCCTTGGTCAGCGTGATCGTGCCGCCCAGCGGGTTGACGACGGGGAACGGCAGGTGCCGGTCGATGGGCTCGTCCAGATCGAGCGCGCCGGACTCGGCCAGCCGGGTGACAGCGGTGGCGACGAGCAGCTTGCCGAGGCTGCCGACCCGCATGGTGTGTGTCGTGCGCATCGGCGCGCCGGACTCCACGTCGGCCAGGCCGTACGCCGCGGTCAGTGAGCCCTGTCCCGCGATGCCGACGTCGATGAGAACCCCCGGGGTGCCGGTGGCGTCCAGCACCGCGGGCGCAACCCGGTCGATGCCTGCTCGCAGCGCGTCTCGCGCCAGGGTCATGTCGACTCCTCGTGATCGCCGCGCACCGGCCTACCAGGTGACGGGAATGGACGTGGGCAGCGCCGCGAACGAGGCCGGCCGGGCCGTGAGACCGCCGGCCGGCGTCGTCATCCGCATGTGCGGGAAGCGCCGCACCAGCTGGCTGAAGGCGACCTGCAGCTCCAGCCGGGCGAGAGGCGCGCCGATGCAGTACCGCAGTCCGAAGCCGAAGCAGAGATGCGGATTGTCGGCCCGGACGCTGTCGAACCCGTCCGGGTCGCTGAAGATGCTCTCGTCGTGGTTCGCGGCGTAGATGTCGAGCATCACGAGCTCGCCGCGCCCGAGGGTGACCCCGGCGACCTCGACGTCCTCGCGGGCGTAGCGGACGACCGGGCGGAGCAGCCGGCTGGCGACCCGTACGCTCTCCTCCGCCACGAGCGGGCTCGCGCCGGGATCGGCGCGAAGCGCCTCCCACTGGTCCCGGTCGTCGAGCAGGAGCGCCGTACCGATGCTGAGGGCCGCCGCGGTCGTCTCGTACCCCGCGAACAGCACCCCCATCGCGAGCTGGGCGACCTCGTCGTCGGCGAGGGTGCCGTCCTGGCACAGCCCGGAGATGACGTCCCGGCCCGGCCGGGCCCGCTTGCGCGTCACCAGATCGAGGCCGTAGCGGTGGAGATCGACGAGGCCGGCGGTCGAGCGCTGCCGGTCCCCGGTGTCGCTCACCGCTGTCGTCCACTCCTCGAGCAGCCCGCGTTCCTCCGCCGGCACCCCGAGCAGGTCACCGATCACTTCCCGGGGCAACGGCAGCGCCAGCGCCCCGGCCAGATCCGCCGGGGGCCCGGCCTCGGCCATCCGGTCCAGCAGCCCGCGGGTCACCGCTTCGACGCCGGGCCGCATGGCTTTCACCTGCCCCGCCGAGAAGAACGGTTGCAGCCGCGTACGCATCGTCGCGATCCACTGGTGTTCGGTCGCGTAGTCGCCGCGCGGGCCGTCGAGCAACGCCGAGTCACCGCTGCGGGCGGCGTTGGCGGGGTCGGGATGGCTGCGGCCGAGCCGCGGATCGGCGAGGAGGACCTTGATCTCCTGATAGCCGGTCACCAGCCAGGCCGGGTCGCCCGCGCCGGTGCTGACCCGATGCACGGGCGCCCGCTTCTGCAGGGCCCGGAGATTGCTCTGCGGTCGCGCCGGATGCGGCGGGTCGAGCGGGAGCTGAATCTGGGCGGCCATGGCTGGTTACCTCTTCCTGTCAGCATCGGAAGTCACCTTGCCGGGCGCCGCTCGGGCGGATCAATCCCTCATAAAACCGGGGTACCGCGACCCGCCGGCCCGGTGGTGCGATTCATCAGGTTCGCGTTACCGCGATGCGGCCGAACGGCCACGGAGTCGGAAGGCAGGACATGACGGAACAACCCGGCTCGGTGAGATTCGGCGTGCTCGGCTGCGCGGACATCGCGTGGCGGCGGACGCTTCCGGCGATGCGGACCGTGCCGGCCGTGGAGATACGGGCCGTGGCCAGCCGGGAACTACGGAAGGCCGAGCGGTTCACCGCGCAGTTCGGCGGGGTGGCGGTGCGCGGCTATGCGGAACTGCTCCGGCGCGACGACGTGGACGCCGTCTACATCCCGTTGCCGGCCGCGCTGCACGCCGAGTGGGTCGAACGGGCGCTGCTGGCCGGCAAGCACGTCCTCGCCGAGAAGCCGCTCACCATGCGGTCCCGGGAGACCGGACGCCTCATCGCCCTGGCCGGCCGCCGGGGGAAGGTGCTGCTGGAGAACATGATGTTCGTCCATCATCCGCAGCATCGCCGGATCGACGAGCTGGTGTCGGCGGGCACCATCGGCGAGCTGCGCTCGTTCGTGAGCGCCTTCACGATCCCGCCGAGGCCGCCGGCCGATGCCCGGTACCGGCCCGGCGTCGGCGGCGGTGCCCTGGCCGACATCGGGGTCTACCCCGTCCGGGCCGCGCTGCGGTTCGCCGGGCCCCGGCTGCGGGTGGTCGGTGCGGCGCTCCGCGTCGACCGGGCCCGCCGGGTCGTCGTGGGCGGCGGCATGCTGCTGTCCGACCCGGACGGTGTCACGGCTCAGCTCGCGTTCGGCATGGAGCATTCGTACGACAGCCGGTACGAGCTCCGCGGCGCAGCCGGCCGCCTGACCCTGCCCCGGGCGTTCACGCCACCGCCCGATCATCACCCCGTCGTCCGGGTCGACGGCCGGGACGGCCACACGGAGATCGTCCTCGCCCCGGCGGACCAGTTCGCGAGGATCATCGCCTTCTTCGCCTCCGCCGTCCGGTCCGGCGAGGCCGCGGTCGCCCGTGACGTGGCCACCCAGACCGGCGACTCGCTCCGGCAGGCCGAGCTCGTCGACGACATCCGCGACAAGGCCGAGTACGCGTACGTCTCCTGAACCGCGGCGTCAGGGCCCCGTGCGGGCCGTCCCGTCCGTCCACCCGAGCCCGTCCCTGGAGCCCTCATGACCCTTCGCCTGTTCACCTCCGAGTCGGTCACGGAAGGCCACCCGGACAAGATCGCCGACCAGATCAGCGACGGCGTTCTCGACGCCCTGCTGGCCGCGGACCCGCGCAGCCGGGTGGCCGTCGAGACGCTGATCACGACCGGTCAGGTGCACGTGGCCGGCGAGGTCACCACGCAGGCGTACGCCGACATCCCGAGCATCGTCCGCGACACCGTCCTCGGCGTCGGCTACGACTCGTCGCAGAAGGGCTTCGACGGCACCTCCTGCGGCGTCAGCGTGTCCCTCGGCGCGCAGTCGCCTGACATCGCCCAGGGGGTGGACAGCGCCGTCGAGCTGCGGACGGACGGCTCGGAGCACGTGCTCGACGCGCAGGGCGCCGGCGACCAGGGCATGATGTTCGGCTTCGCCTGCTCCGAGACCCCCGAGCTGATGCCGCTGCCGATCGCGCTCGCCCACCGTCTCGCCCGGCGCCTGTCCGAGGTGCGCAAGGACGGCACGATTCCCTATCTGCGCCCGGACGGCAAGACCCAGGTCACGATCGAGTACGACGGCCTGCGCCCGGTCCGGCTGCACACGGTCGTGCTGTCGACGCAACACGCTCCGGCGATCTCGCTCGAGTCGCTGCTCACCCCGGACGTCCGGGAGCACGTCGTCGCACCGGAACTGGCGGAACTGGATCTCGACACCCGGGACTACCGGTTGCTCGTGAACCCGACGGGCCGCTTCGAGGTCGGCGGGCCCATGGGCGACGCCGGCCTGACCGGCCGCAAGATCATCGTGGACACGTACGGCGGGTACGCCCGGCACGGCGGCGGCGCCTTCTCGGGCAAGGACCCGTCGAAGGTGGATCGGTCGGCGGCGTACGCGATGCGCTGGGTCGCCAAGAACGTGGTTGCCGCGGGTCTCGCGGAGCGGTGCGAGGCGCAGGTCGCGTACGCGATCGGCAAGGCGCACCCGGTGAGCCTGTTCGTCGAGACCTTCGGCACGGAGAAGGTCCCGGCCGATCGGATCGAGAAGGCCGTGGGCAAGGTGTTCGACCTGCGCCCGGCCGCGATCATCCGCGATCTCGACCTGCTCCGCCCGATCTACCGGCAGACGGCCGCCTACGGTCACTTCGGCCGGGATCTCCCCGGTTTCACGTGGGAGAGCACCGGCCGGGCGGCCGACCTCAGGCGGGCAGCCGATGCCTGACCCGCACAGCCTTTCCCCGGCCCGCACGCACCGCACCGGCATCGGGCGGGGTGCCGGGCGCGCGCACGGCAAGGCCATCCTGCTCGGCGAGCACGCCGTCGTGTACGGCGCCCCCGCGCTGGTCATCCCGCTCCCGCAGCTGACGGTCACGGCGACGGCCACCCGTTTCCCCGGCGGAGGACACACCGGCCGGATCTCCTTCACGACCGGGGAGCCGGCGGATTCGGCGACGGAATCGGTGCGGCTGCCGGCCGTGGACGGGCTGCACCACCTGGTGGAGAAGTTCTTGGACCGCGCCGGCCCGCAGGCGCGGTCCGGGGTGGACATCGTCGTCGAGTCCGCCGTCCCCCGGGGGCGCGGGCTCG
The DNA here is from genome assembly GCF_030709675.1 of Symbioplanes lichenis. GTDB lineage: Bacteria > Actinomycetota > Actinomycetes > Mycobacteriales > Micromonosporaceae > Actinoplanes > Actinoplanes lichenis. The sequence goes on along the minus strand of NZ_JAUZQD010000013.1, from coordinate 146,735 downwards.
GTTCCAGCGCCGCCTGCGCCCGCGCGGCCGCCCTCGCCCTCGCCGGGGCGTTCGGCCGGCACCTCGACGCCGGCGAGCTCTACGACCTGGTGCAGTCGTCGGAGCGCGTGGCCCACGGCCGGGCGAGCGGCATCGACGCCGTCGCCACCGGCGCCGTCTCCGCACTCGTGTTCCGGTCCGGCACGGTCCACCCGGTTCCGGACGCCCGGGCCGCCGCCCGCGCGGCCCTCGTGATCGGGGACAGCGGCACCGGCAGCAGCACCAAGGAGGCGGTGGAGCAACTGGCGAGAAGATTCGCCCGCGAGCCCGCGCGGCGTGCGTCCTTCGTGACCGCCGTGGCCGACCTGACGAGCGCCGCCGTGCGCGATCTCGGGCACGGCGACCTGCGGGCGTTCGGCGGCCGGCTGACCGCCAACCACCGGGTGCTCCGGGAGGCAGGCATCAGCACCGGCCGGATCGACACGCTGGTCGAGGCGGCGCTCGCCGCGGGCGCCCTGGGTGCCAAGATCACCGGCGGCGGACTGGGCGGCTGCATGATCGCGCTGGTTCCGGACCTCCGGGCGACCGGGACCGTCGTCCGGGAGCTCCGCGCGGCGGGCGCCACGCAGCTCTGGGTCGCCCCGATGGGGGGCCTCGCGCACCATGGCGACTGATCACCCGGCGCGGGCGGTGGAGCCGGAGGACGCGGCCCCGGCGGGCGCCACCGCGGTCGCTCATCCGAACATCGCGCTCATCAAGTACTGGGGCAAGCGCGACGAAGGACTCATGATCCCGGCCGTCGACAGCCTGTCGATCACGCTGGACGTCTTCCCGACCACCACCACGGTCCGGCTGGGGCCGGCCGGGCGGGAGGACCGCGTGTCGCTCGGCGGCCGGCCCGCGGAGGCGGGAGTGGCGAAGCGCGTGGCCGCCTTCCTGGATCTGCTGCGCGAGCGGGCGGGCCGTCCCGAGTCCGCCGTCGTCGACACCCGCAACACGGTCCCCACCGCGGCGGGCCTGGCCTCCTCCGCGAGCGGGTTCGCCGCTCTGGCCCTGGCCGGCGCCGCAGCCTACGGCCTCGAGCTCGGCCCGGCCGCCCTCTCGCGGCTGGCCCGCCGCGGTTCCGTGTCGGCGGCGCGGTCGGTCTTCGGCGGCTGGGCGATCTGCCGGGCCGGCCGCGGGCCCGGCGCCGACCTCGACTCGTTCGCCGAGCCCGTCGCCGTCCCGGACTTCGACCCCGCGCTGGTGATCGTGCTGCTGGACGCGGACGCCAAGTCCGTCTCGAGCCGGGTCGCCATGCGACGCACCACCGAGACCTCACCGCTGTACCGGGCCTGGGCCGACTCCAGCCGGACCGACCTGGCCGAGATGCGCACGGCCCTGCACCGCGGCGACCTGGACCTGGTGGGTGAGATCGCGGAGCGCAACGCCCTCGGCATGCACGCGACGATGCTGGCCGCGCGACCGGCGGTGCGGTACTTCTCGCCGGCGACTGTCACCGTGCTCGACCATGTCGTGCGATTGCGGGCTCAGGGCATCGCGGCCTACGCGACCATGGACGCCGGCCCCAACGTCAAAGTGCTCTGTCACCGCGAGGACGGCCCGCGCGTGGCCGCCGAACTGCGCGGCGCCGCGCCGGGCTGTCCGGTGATCATCGCCCGCCGGGGACCGGGCGCGCACCTGAGGACCGGGCAGTGAGCGGCCGGGCGACCGTGCGCCGGCACGCGCCGGGCAAGCTGTTCATCGCCGGCGAGTACGCGGTCGTCGAGCCGGGCCATCCGGCGATCCTCGTCGCGGTCGACCGGCGGGTCACCGTCAGCGTGTCGCACACGGGGGACGCCGGAGTCGCTGTCGCCTCCGATCTCTGGCCCGGCGTCGTCCGGGCACGCTGGGCCGGCGACCTGCTCCGGCCCGCCGGCTCGGACGAGCAGCCGGCGCCGGGGGCCGTCAGCCCCGTGCTGTCCGCCGTCTCGGTCACCGGGGCGCTGCTCAGAGCCCGCGGCATCCGCCTTCCCGCGATCCATGTCTCGGTCGGCAGCGATCTCCACCGCGACGGAACCAAGTTCGGCCTCGGCTCGAGCGGGGCGGTCACCGTCGCCACCGTGACGGCCGTGGCCGCGTCCTGCGGCGTGCGCCTCTCGCCCGAAGAGCGGTACCGGCTGGCACTGCTGGCGACGGCGGCGCACGATCCCCGCGCCTCCGGCGGGGACATCGCCGCGAGCGTGTGGGGCGGCTGGCTCGCCTACCACGCACCCGATCGGGCCGCCGTCGCCGATCTCGCCCAGCGCCGCGGCGTCGCCGAGGCGCTGCGGGTGCCGTGGCCCGGTTTCGGGCTACGGCGGCTGCGGCCGCCACGCGCACTCACGCTGCAGGTCGGCTGGACCGGCGAGCCGGCGAGCACTGTCTCGCTGACCAAGCGCCTGCGGGCCGGCACAGCGGCACACCGGCTCTTCCTCGATCGCAGCGACGCCTGCGTACGCGGCGCCATCCACGCGCTGGACCGGGGCGCCGGCGACGAGCTGCGGCACCACGTGCGTACGGCTCGCCAGGTGCTGGCCGAGCTGGACGGCGCCATGCGGCTCGGCATCTTCACCGAGCGTCTCACGGCGTTGTGCGACGCCGCGGAAGCGGTCGGCGCCGCGGCGAAACCCTCCGGCGCCGGGGGCGGCGACTGCGGGATCGCGCTCCTGACGGCCGGGGCGGACACCGAGATCACCCGGCTGCACCACGCGTGGGTTGCCGCCGGCGTGCTGCCTGTACCTATCCGAGTCGAGCCGAGCAACGGGAGCGGAGCATGATCGCCGGCCGCAAGGACGACCACGTCCGACACGCCCACGAACAGCAGCGCCGGCCGGCGGGGGACAACCGGTTCGACGACGTGCGGTTCGTCCACCACGCGCTGGCCGGCCTCGACCGGTCGGAGGTCTCGCTGGCCACGCGGTTCGGCGGCATCGCCTGGGAGGTTCCCCTCTACATCAACGCGATGACCGGCGGCAGCGTCCGCACGGGCATGATCAACCGCGACCTCGCGATCGCGGCCCGGGAGACCGGCGTGCCGATCGCGACCGGTTCCATGAGCGCCTACTTCGCCGACGCGTCGACGGCGGACACCTTCCGGGTGATGCGCAAGGAGAATCCCGGCGGCTTCATCATGGCGAACGTCAACGCGAACGCCACCGTCGAGAACGCGCGCCGGGCCGTCGGCCTCCTCGAGGCCGACGCCCTTCAGATCCACCTCAATGCCGTTCAGGAGACGGTCATGCCCGAGGGCGACCGTGACTTCTCCGCCTGGGCCGCCACGATCGAGAAGATCGTGAAAGGCGTCGGCGTGCCGGTGATCGTGAAGGAGGTCGGTTTCGGCCTCAGCCGCGAGACCTTGCTCCGGCTGCGGACGCTGGGCGTGCGGCTCGCCGACGTCTCCGGGAGCGGCGGCACCGACTTCGCGCGCATCGAGAACGACCGGCGGGACCGGGCCGACTACTCGTTCCTGCTCGGCTGGGGCCAGTCCACCCCCGCCTGCCTGCTCGACGCCCAGGACGCCGGACTTCCCGTCCTGGCCTCGGGCGGGGTGCGCCACCCGCTCGACGTGGTGCGAGCCCTGGCCCTCGGGGCCGTCGCGGCCGGGGCCTCCGGCCTGTTCCTCAAGACCGTGCTCGACGCCGGAGTCCCGGGCCTGGTCTCTCTGATCTCCGCGTGGCTCGACCAGGTGGCGGCCCTGATGACCGTCCTCGGTGCGCGGACCCCGGCCGACCTGACCCGCTGCGACGTGCTGATCCAAGGGAGTCTCAGCGCGTTCTGCGCCCGGCGCGGCATCGACACCGACCGGCTCGCCACGCGCTCCCGGTCGTTCACCTCCACGGTGGAAGGAGAGACTAGCGATGACTGACACCAGCCTGGTCGCCGGCGTCCCGATGAAATGGGTCGGGCCCGTGCGGATCTCGGGCGACGTCGCCCGGGTCGAGACCGAGGTGCCTCTGGCCACGTACGAGTCGCCGCTCTGGCCCTCGGTCAGCCGCGGCGCGCGCGTCTCCATGCTCGTCGAGCAGGGCATCGTCGCCACCCTCGTCAACGAGCGGATGACCCGTTCGGTCCTGGTCCGGGCGGCCGACGCGCAGACGGCCTGCCTGGCCGTCCTGGAGATCGACGCCCGCCTCGACGAACTGCGCGAGATCACGCGCCGGTGCGGCCGGTTCGTGGAGCTCCTCGGGTTCCACCACGAGATCACAGCCAACCTGCTGTTCCTCCGGTTCGAGTTCTCGACCGGCGACGCCTCGGGGCACAACATGGCCACCCTGGCGGCCGATGCCCTCCTCGCGCACCTCCTGGACACCATTCCCGGGATCAGGTACGGCTCGATCTCGGCCAACTACTGCACCGACAAGAAGGCCACGGCGGTCAACGGCATCCTCGGCCGGGGCAAGAACGTGGTCACCGAGCTCCTCGTGCCCCGGGAGATCGTCCATCAGCGGTTGCACACCACGGCGGGCGCGGTCGCCGAGCTGAACGTGCACAAGAACATGATCGGCACCTTGCTCGCCGGCGGCATCCGCTCGGCCAACGCGCATTACGCGAACATGCTGCTCGGCTTCTACCTGGCGACCGGCCAGGACGCGGCCAACATCGTCGAGGGCTCGCAGGGCGTGACCGTGGCCGAGGACCGCGACGGCGACCTCTACTTCTCGTGCACCCTGCCGAATCTGATCGTGGGCACGGTCGGCAACGGCAAGAGCCTCGGCTTCGTGGAGGAGAACATGACCCGGCTCGGCTGCCGGGCCGAACGCGAGCCGGGTGGGAACGCGCGCCGGCTCGCGGTCATCTGTGCCGCGACCGTGCTCTGCGGCGAACTGTCGCTGCTCGCCGCCCAGACCAACCAGGGCGAGCTCATGCGAGCGCACCTCCGGCTAGAACGCCCCAGCTCGATCGCGACGAAGGGGGAATAGCGTGTCCTCGGACCTCAGCATCGGCCTGCACGACCTCTCGGCCGCGACGACCGAGTACGTCCTGACGCACGAGACGCTGGCCGGGCGGACCGGCGCCGACGTGGCCAAGTACCACCGGGGGCTGGGCCAGCTGGCGATGAGTGTGCCCGCGGCGGACGAGGACGTCGTCACCATGGCCGCCACTGCCGCCCGGCCCGTTCTCGCCCGGCACGGCACCGACCGGATCCGCACGATCGTCCTCGCCACGGAGACGGGGATCGACCAGGCGAAGGCGGCCGGCATCTACGTCCACTCGCTGCTCGGCATGCCCTCGGCCACCCGGGTGGTGGAGCTCAAACAGGCTTGCTACGCCGGGACGGCCGCGCTCCAGTTCGCCGTCGGCCTGGTCCACCGGGACCCGGAGCGACAGGTGCTCGTCATCGCCACCGACACGTCGAAGTACGACCTGGGCAGCCCCGGCGAGTCCACCCAGGGCGCGGCCGCGGTGGCCATGCTCGTCGGCGCCGATCCGGCCCTGCTCCGCGTCGAGAGTCCCTCGGGCCTGTTCACGGCCGACGTCATGGACTTCTGGCGGCCGAACTACCGCGCCACCGCCCTGGTCGACGGGCAGGAGTCCATCTCGGCGTACCTGCAGGCGGTGGAGGGGGCCTGGAAGGACTACACCGAGCAGGGCGGCCGCCCGCTCGACGACTTCCACGCCTTCTGCTACCACCAGCCGTTCACCCGGATGGCCCACAAGGCCCACCGGCACCTGGTGCAGTACTGCGGCCAGGACGCCGACGACGACGGCATCCTCCGCGCGATCGGGCGGACGACTTCCTACAACGCGGTCATCGGGAACAGCTACACCGCCTCGATGTATCTCGGGCTGGCCGCACTGCTCGACAGTGCCGGCGACCTGACCGGCCGGACGATCGGTTTCCTCAGCTACGGTTCCGGCAGCGTCGCCGAGTTTTTCGGCGGACAGGTCGTGCCGGGGTACCGCTCTCACCTGCGGACCGATCTCCACCGTGCGGCGATCCGGCGACGGCAGGAGATCGACTACGCCCGATACGAGGAGCTGCACCGCCGGTCCTTCCCCGTCGACGGCAGCGACCTCGCCGTGCCGCGTGAGACCACCGGGCCGTACCGCCTGGCCGGCATCTCCGGCCACAAACGCCTCTACGAGCCGCGGTAGCGGCATCCCGCCCACCTCGGCCCGCGGGCCGGTCGTACCGCGCGGGCCGGCGAGGGGCGTCCTACGAAGGGAACCCGACGGTGGAGAAGACCACGCAGCCGCGGGCCGTGACGGTCCGGCTGCCGGAGCAGTCCTCGATCGGCATCCTCGCGACCGGATCCTGTCTGCCCGACATCGAGGTCGGCAATCAGGCGGTCGCCGCCCCGGCCGGCGTCGACGCGGCCTGGGTCAGCGAACGCACCGGCATCCACGCACGGCGCCACGCGAGTCCCGAGCAGGCCACCTCGGACCTGGCCGTCGCCGCCGCCTGGCAGGCGCTGGACGCGGCATCCGTGCGGCCCGAGGAGCTCCAGCTCATCGTCGTCGCCACGTCCACCCCCGACCACCCACAGCCGTGCACCGCCGCGCTCGTGCAAGCCGCCCTGGGCGCCGTCCGGGCGGCCGCCTTCGATCTGAACGCGGTCTGCAGCGGCTTCGTCTTCGCCCTCACCACGGCCCAGCGCTTCCTGGCCCAGAGCAGCAGCGGCGGTCCGGCCCTGGTCATCGGAGCCGACATCTACTCCCGCATCCTGGACCGGACCGACCGGCGCACCAGCATCCTCTTCGGCGACGGCGCCGGGGCAGTCGTCCTGGGCGCCGTCCCGCCGCCGCGCGGCATGCTGGCCGACCAGCTGGCCAGCTACGGCGAATTCGCCCAGCTCATCGGGGTCCCCGGCGGCGGCAGCCGGCTCCCGCTGGACGCCGCGGCGCTGGCGGCGGGAAAACAGCACTTCACCATGCAGGGCCGGCTGGTGCGGCAGTTCGTGGAAACCTACCTGCCGCCGGCGGTCGAGGGCTTCCTGCGGGACGCGGGGCTGGCGCCCGCCGACGTCGACCACCTGGTTCCGCACCAGGCCAACGGTCGCATGCTGGACGACCTGGTCGCCCGCCTGGGCCTGCCCAGGGCGCTCCTGCACCGCACGGTCGAACGCTACGGCAACACCGGCGCCGCCTCGATCCCCATCACCCTCGACCACGCCAACCGGGCCGGCCGGTTCCGGGCCGGCGAGGTCGTGCTGCTGGTCGGCTTCGGCGGTGGCATGTCCACGGGTATCAGCGTCCTGCACTGGTGAGCCGGCGGAACGCGTAGCACATGCGACGGCCACGCCGCAGTCCCGTGCTAATCAGGGTGGGTGCCCGCCGGGCGGTCCGGCACAGTCGAGGATGTCAGCCCACCGGTTCGGCCCGGAACCGGCGACGACGACCGATGCCGGCCGGTCCACCGCCGGAGAAAGGTGGTGTTCCGTGGCAGAGCTGAGACGACGGCTCGCCGGACTGCCGGCGACGCTCCTCCGATGGTCGGTACGGCTTCTGGCCCCCGTCGGGTGGGCCCTGGCCCCCGCCCTGCCGCTGCCGCCCTTCGCACTGCTCGTTCACCAGCTCCCGGACCCGGCCGGCGCCGGGCCGTCACCGGCGCCGGTGCTGCCGCCGGGCCACCCGGACCGGTTCGACCCGAGCCCGCCGACCGACGTCGAGCGCGAGCTGTGGATCGCCGCACAGACCGGGCCGTGACACGGGCGTCATCCGCCGGCCCGTACCCGGTGCCGCAGGGACCTCAGCCGATCGACCGCGGCCGTGAGAACCTCGTCCCTCTTGCAGAAGGCGAACCGGACCAGCGATCGGCCCGCCGCCTTGTCGTCGTAGAACACCGCCGACGGGATCGCCACCACACCACAGGCCGCCGGCAGCTCCCGGCAGAACGCCATGCCGTCGCGGGCGCCGATGTCGGCGGTGACGAAGTACGCGCCGCGGGGCCGGTAGACCGTGAGCCCCGCCGCTTCGAGGCCCGCGCTCAGCAGGTCCCGTTTGCGCTGCAGGTCCGTCCGCAAGGTGCGGTAGTAACTGTCCGGGAGGACGTCGAGCACGTCGGCCAGGGCGTGCTGGAAGGGGCCGGGAGCGACGAAGGTGAGGAACTGCTTCGCCGCCCGGACGGCACCCAGCAGCCCGGGCTCGGCGAACACCCAGCCGATCCGCCACCCGGTGACCGAGAACGTCTTGCCGGCCGAGCAGATCGACACCGTGCGCTCGCGCATGCCGGGCAAGGTGGCCAGCGGAACGTGCTCGGCGTCGTCGTGGAGCAGGTGCTCGTAGACCTCGTCGGTCACGACGACGAGATCGTGCTCGCGTGCGATCGCAGCGATTTCGCCGAGCTCGGCCCGGGAGAGCACCGCTCCGGTCGGGTTGTGCGGGCTGTTGATGAGCAGGAGCCGGGTGCGCGGGGTGACCGCCCGCCGCAGCGCGGGAACGTCGAGCCGGAAGTCGGGCGGTCGCATGGTCACCGGCACCCGCTTCGCCCCCGCCAGCGCGATGCAGGCGGCATAGGAGTCGTAGTACGGCTCGAGCATGACGACCTCGTCGCCCGCGTTCAGCAGTCCCAGCATCGCGGCGGCGATCGCCTCGGTGGCGCCGGCGGTGACGAGAACCTCTTCCTCGGGGTCGTACCGGATGCCGTGATGGCGTTCCCGATGGCGGGCGACGGCCCCCCTGAGTTCGGGAACGCCGATGTCCGGAGGGTACTGGCCGCCGCGGCCGGCCCGGACGGCAGCAGCCGCGGCCTCGAGGAGCAGCGGCGGGCCGCCGGTGTCCGGGAGACCCTGGCCGAGATCGATCGAACCGGTCTCCCGGGCCAGCGCCGACATCGAGCTGAAGACGGTGGTGCCGAACTCCAGCAGTCGCCGATTACGCGGAACTTCGTTCATCGTGGTCCCCCGCTCAGAGGTGCCCGCACGGGCTCGAGCTCGCCGCCGGAGGGTCCGGGCCCGGGGGTCACCGGCCGCGGCGGTGGCGTCGCACCGTGGTCCCGGGCGAGCTCCGTCACGCTCCGGTCCGGCTCGGCCGTCGCCGAGCCCACCAGGGCCACGAAGGCGCCGGCCAGCCGCTCGGCCGTGCCCCGGTCGAGCACCTCGTCCGCATATTCGAGGAAGCCCCGATAGCCCGACTGCTCCGAGATCAGGTACAGGTTGAGATCGAACTTGGACATCCCGGTGGCGGGGTGGATCCGGACGGCCTCGACACCGGGCAACCCGAGCGGGGTTCGTGGCGCGTCGTCCACCACCAGGGCCAGCTGGCACAGCGGGGTCCGGCTCAGGTCGGCGCTGCGCCCGACGGCCCGGAGCAGGGCCGGATAAGGCGTGTCCCGGTGGGCCACGATCTCCGCGATCAGCCGCTTGGTCGCCGTGACCAGGGCGGCGAACGACTCACCGGCGCGCACGGACTGCCGTAGCGGCAGGAGCGTGGTGAGACAGCCGATCACCGGCTCGAGGTCGGCCGCGCCGCGCCGGGACACCGGCACGCCGAAGACCACGTCGGAGCGGCCGCTGTGACCGGCCAGCAAGACGGTCAGGGCCGCCGCGAACACGGCGAAGGGCGTCGCGCGGGCCTCCCGGCCGAACTCGCGTACGGTCCGCGCCAGCTCGTCCGGGATCAGCACGTCGATCCGGCCCCCGGTGTGCCGGGGCTCGGAGGGCCGCGGACGGTCCAGCGGCAGCGCGTCCTGCTCGGGCGCGTCCCGCATGCGGTCGCGCCACCATGCCAGCTGGACCGGATCGACACCGGCCGCCCGCTGGTCCACCGCGAAGTCGCCGATCCGCCGGGCCAGCGGCGCGAGCTGCGGCGGACGACGCTGCACCCGCGCCCGGTAGAACTCCCCGAACTCCTGCTCCAGCAGTGACAACGACCAGTCGTCGATCGCGGAGTGATGGAACTCCACGGCCAGGACGACATCGTCGGCAGCGAGCTCCAGCAGCGTGGCTCGCAACGGTGCCTCCTCGACATCGAGCGGCACGCTGACCGCCCGCCGCAGTTCCGCGTCGAGTGTCTCCTCGGTGCAGGACAGCCGGTGCAGCACCAGCTCCGGCTCCGGCCGGACGACCTGGCACAGTGCGTCGCCGTCGAGGACCAGACGGGTCCGCAGGGCGTCCTGCCGCCGGACCACCTCGGTGAGGGCCCACGTCACGGCCGCCACGTCCACCGGCCCGCGCAGCCGGCAGACCCAGGACTCGAGCAGTGCGGAGCCGCCGTCGGCGACCTGCTCCTCCAGCCACATCGACTCCTGCTCGAAGGTCACCGGGTAGCGCCTGTCCCCGGTCTCGTCCGCTGATCCGCTCGTGCCCGTCGCCGGACGCGTGGAGGCATCGCCCTCGTCGCGGTCACCCCCGGCCGGCGTGACAGGAGCCGGCCGGGCCGCGTCCGGGGTCAGACGGCTCGCGATCCCCCGCACCGTGGCGTCCTCGAACAGGTCCCGGATGTCCACCTCGCACCGCAGCTCGGCGCGAATCCGGCTGACCAGGCGGGTGGCGAGCAGGGAATGGCCGCCGAGCGCGAAGAAGTCGTCGGCCGGGCCGACCCGGGGCAGGCCCAGGACGTCGGCGAAGATCGCGCACAGGGCGGCTTCCCGCTCGTCGGCGGGGTCGTGGCCGCCGGCCCCGGTGGCGAACACCGGGGCCGGCAGCGCCGCGCGATCCACCTTGCCGTTCGGGGTGAGCGGAATCCGCGGCAGCACCACCACGGCGGCGGGGACCATGTAGTCGGGAAGCCGGCGGACCGTGGTCTGCCTGAGCGCGGCCGGGTCGAGCCGGGCGTCCTCGTTCCCGGCCACGTAGGCCACCAGGCGCTTGTCTCCCGGGCGATCCTCGCGGACCAGCACGACCGCTCGCACGACCTCGGGGTGCTCCGCGAGGACGGCCTCCACCTCCCCGGGCTCGACGCGGAATCCGCGCAGCTTCACCTGGAAGTCGGTGCGGCCCAGGAACTGCAGTGCGCCACCGGGCAGCCGGCGGACCCGATCGCCCGTCCGGTACATCCGGCTGCCCGGTCCGCCGAACGGGTCGGCCACGAAGCGCGCGGCCGTGAGCGCCGGGCGGTTCACATAGCCGCGGGCCAGCTGGTCGCCGGCCAGATAGAGCTCGCCCGCGACGCCCTGCGCCACCGGCACGAGCCTCTGGTCCAGCACGTAAGCCCTCGTGTTCCCGATCGGCCCGCCGATGGGTGGCTGGCCGGGACCCGTCAGGTGTCCGGCGGCGACGAGACAGCCGGTGGCGACATGGGTCTCGGTCGGGCCGTAGTAGTTGTACAGCCGCCGCCCGGTGCCCGGGGCGAAGAACCGCCGCAGCGCGGGGCCGAGGATGAGCGCCTCCCCGGCCTGGGCCACGTGTGCGAGGTGCGGAAGGTCCGAGCCGAGCCGTTGCGCGGCGTCGACCAGGGCCTCCACCACCGGGGTGGGGGCGAACAGCTCGTTCACCCCCATGCGGCCCAGCCACCGGGCGAACTGCTCCGCGTCCTTCCGGTGGTCGTCCCGCACCACCGCGAGGGTCTTGCCGGACGTCAGGGCCGACAGGATCTCCTGCGCGGCCGCGTCGAAGCTCAGGTTCGCGAACTGGGCCGTGGTGCGGCCCACGCCGCCGCCCATCGTCCCGGCGTGCCACGCCAGCAGGTTGACCATGGCCAGGGTGGGCAGGACCACCCCCTTGGGGCGACCGGTCGACCCGGACGTGTACAGCACATAGACCGGGTGCTCCGGCCGCAGCGGCAGCGTCCGTTCGGCGTCGGGCAGATCGGTGTCCGGCAGGGACGCGAGCGCCCGCTTCGTCTCCGGGCTGTCGATCACCAGCCGGGGCCGGTCCCCGGGCGTCTCGCCGGCCGTTCCCGCGGTGGTGAGCACGCAGACGGGCCGGCTGTCCGCGAGCATGTAGGCGATGCGATCGGACGGGTAGTCCGGGTCGAGTGGCAGGTAGGCCGCCCCCGTCTTGATCACCGCGAGCGTCGCGACGATCAGATCGACCGACCGGGAGATCCGGATCGCCACCACCGCTTCGGGCCCCGCCCCCCGGCGGATCAGCAGGCGCGCCATCCGGTTGGAGCGCGCGGCCAGCTCCCGATAGGTGAGGAGTTCGTCCTCGTAGCGCACGGCGACGGCGTCCGGCGTCCGACCGGCCTGCCGGTCCAGCAGATCCGGCAGGGTCCGGCGGGCGACGCCGACCGACGTGTCGTTCCATTCCTCGAGCAGCTGCCGCTCCTGGCGCCCGAGCATGTCCAGCCGGCTCAGCGGCACGTCGGGACCGGCCACCGCCGAGCGCAGGAGCCGCAGGAGGTATCCGCCGATGCGCTCGGCCGTCGCCCGGTCGAACAGATCGCTCGCGTACTCGACGGCGATGTCGATGCCGCCCGGCTGTCCCTCCGCCGCCCGGCGCTCCGTGTAGCTGACGGAGAGGTCGAACTTGGCGGTGCCGTTCGACGGTTCGTCCCACTCCACGTCGAGCCCGTCCACCCGGTACGTCCGCTGTTCGGGGACCTGGGACACCAGGAGCACCTGGAACAACGGGTGCCGGGCCAGTGACCGGGCCGGGGCCAGAGCCTCCACGACCAGCTCGAACGGCACGTCCCGGTGCGCGAAGGCCCGGAGGTCGGCGTCCCGTACCCGGCCGAGCAGGGTGCGGAAGCCGGGATCGCCGCTGGTGTCGGTGCGCAGCACCAGCGTGTTCACGAAGAAGCCGACCAGGTCTTCGAGCGCGGGGTCGTCGCGACCGGCGACCGGGCAGCCGATCGGCAGGTCGGTGCCCGCGCCCAGCCGGGTGAGCAACCCGCCGAGCAGGGCCTGGAGGGCCATGTAGAGGCTTGCTCCCGCGCCCCGGGCGAGCTCGGCCAGCTCCCGGTGCAGGCCGGGATCCACCGTCAGGGAGACCGTGCCCCCACGGTACGAGGCCCGCTGCGGGCGGGGACGGTCGAACGGCAGTTCCAGCTCATCGGGCATCCCGCTCAGCGCGGACCGCCAATGGTCGAGGTGCGCACCGGCCGGGCTGCCGGGCTCACCCGGGTGGGCGAAGTGCCGCTGTTGCCACAGGGCGTAGTCCGCGTACTGGAGCGCGAGCTCACGGGCCGGTGGGGCCAGACCCTTCCGCCGCGCTTCGTAGGCGGCGAGCAGATCGCGGATCAGCGGAGCAGTCGACAGGCCGTCGTAGGCGATGTGATGGACGACCAGCAGCAGTTCATGCTCGCCGGGGCCGAGGCGCAGCAAGCGCGTACGCAAGGGAAGGTCCGTGCCCAGCGCAAAGCCCGCGGCGAAGAATTCGGTCGCGGCCCGCGCGGCCTCGGCGGTGGTCGCACACCCGGTCACGGGCAGCCGGGGCCGGGCGGCGGCCGGCGGGACGATCTCCTGGCGGGGCTCGCCGGCCTCCTCCGGATAGCGGGTGCGCAGCGGCTCGTGGCGGGTGACCAGATCGGACAGCGCCGACTCCAGGGCCGGCCGGTCGAGGGGGCCGTGCAACCGCAGGCGCACCGGCATGTTGTAGGTGGCGGTGCGCCCCTCCATCCGGTTGAGGAACCACAACCGGCGCTGCGCCGACGACAGGGGCAGCCGCTCGGGACGCTCGGCCGGTTCCGGGCCCGCCCGGGAGACGAGCGGGGGATGCAGCCGTTCGTGCACCGCGCGCGGGGTGGGCGCGTCGAAGAACCGGCTCAGCTCCAGGTCCCCGCCGAGCTCGTGGTGGAGCCGGCCGATCAGGCGGATCGCCAGGAGCGAGTCGCCGCCGAGCGCGAAGAAGTCGTCCGTGGCCCCGACCCGCGGCACACCGAGCAGGGCGGCGAAGAGACCGCACACCCGGGCCTCGCCGGCCGAGGCGGGGGCGACCGTGCCGGTCCGGGCCACCGGGCCGGGATCCGGGAGCGCGGCGCGGTCGATCTTGCCGTTCGGGGTTCGCGGGAGGGAGTCGAGCGTCAGCACCGTGCCCGGCACCATGGGCCGGGGCAGCCGCTCCGCGAGCAACCCGGGAATGCGTCCGGGGTCCAGCGCGCCGTCGCGGAGCGGCACCACGTACAGCGTCAGGTGCTGGTGTCCTCCGGGGTCCGCGCGCACGACGGCCACCGCCCGGGCGACCCCGGGCAGTTCCCCGGCGGCGGCCTCGATCTCGCCCAGTTCCACCCGGTGCCCGCTGATCTTCACCTGATGATCGGTGCGCCCGATGAACTCCAGGAGGCCGCCGGTCGCCCGCCGGACCCGGTCGCCGGTCCGGTACATCCGGTCACCTCCGGGACCGAAGGGGTCCGCGACGAACCGGGTGGCGGTCAGTCCGGGGCGGTGGTGGTACCCGCGGGCCAGCCCGGCCCCGGCCAGGTACAACTCGCCCGCCGCCCCGTCGGGAACGGGCCGCAGGAGGTCGTCGAGGACGTAGGCGCGGGTGCCCCGGACGGGCGTACCGATGGGCGGCGCCCCGGCGCGCGCCTCGTCGCCGAGGGCGTGGGCGGTGGACCAGATCGTGGTCTCGGTGGGCCCGTACGCGTTGATCACCGTGGCCCCGGCCGCCCGCATCCGCCGCGCCAGTGCGGCCGGTAGCGCCTCGCCGCCCACCACGGCCCGCACCCGGGAGAGATCGAGGGCCGGGTTCTCGAGCATGACGTCCCACAACGACGGCGTCGCCTGCATGATCGTGATGCCGGACCGGCGGATCACGGCGGCGAGGCGGATGGGATCACGCTGCTCCGCCTCGGTGGCCAGCACGACGGTTCCACCGCTGACCAGCGGCAGGAACAACTCCAGCCCGGCGATGTCGAACCCGAGCGTGGTGACCGCCAGCAACCGGTCGTCCGGGCCGGCGCCGAGACGCTCACCGAAGTCGGCCAGGATGTTGGCCAGCCCCGCCCGGGGGACGACGACGCCCTTGGGCCGCCCCGTGGAGCCGGACGTGTGCAGCACCCACGCGGGATGCCCGGGATGCCGGCCCCGGCGCAGTTCGCCGGAACCGATGTCGCCGCCGGGCAGGGTGGCGAGCTCGGCCTCGACCGCCGGGCTGCCCAGCGGCAGATGCGGCCCCGTCAGCCAGTCGGGCACACCCGCCGGGCCGGCCGCCGTCAGCACCAGGAGCGGCTCCGCGTCGTCGAGGATCAGCCCGTTGCGCCGGGCCGGGTGGGTGGGGTCGAGCGGGACATGAGCCGCCCCGGCCTTGGCCACGGCGAGCAGGGCGACGAGCAGATCGGCCGTGCGGGGCAGCATCAGCCCCACCAGTGACTCACCGCCGGCGCCCCGGCGGATCAGCAGCCGGGCGAGGCGGTTGGCCCGCGTGTTGAGATCCCGGTAGGTCAGCCGCTCCGCGCCACACACCACGGCGACGGCCAGCGGCGACCGTGCCGCCCAGCCCTCGACGAGCGCCACGGGCTCCGGCGCCGGGCCGTCGAACTCTTCACTCACAGCGCTCTGCTCCTGTCTTCCGCGCATGGCGGCACCGTGCTCAGCGGGCGGTCAGTTCGAGACGGTGGTCCTCGCGCGGGACGATCGGCGTGGTGTTCCGGTCCACCAGGAACTCCGGGCGGGTGGGGTGCGGCGGGCTGTTGCGGACCGCGTTGTACGTGATCAGCAGCAGGGCCCGGCGGTCGGCCGAGCCGTTGCCGGTCGACGAGTGGACGATGCTCGGATGGAAGGCGTGGATGCCGCCGGCCGGGCCGGTGATCAGCTGGGTGCCCAGCTCGGACGTCAGCTTCCCGGCCCGCTCCGGGGTGATCGCGTAGGCGAGATCGGCCGAGACGTGCCGCCGCCAGTCGGAGCCCGGTGCACCGTCGCCGTCCCCGTACTCGTCCTGTGGACCGAGCCGATGCGAGCCGGGGATGACGATCAGCGGTCCGTTGCCCTCGTGGACCGCGTCCAGCGGGATCGCGAAGTTCACCGCGTCCGGCCGGGGCATGCCGTCCTCCCGCTGCCAGAAGGAGTAGTCCTGGTGCCAGGGCCAGGCGGCGCCCTCGCGGGCCTGCTTGAGATTGACCTTGAACTGGTAGACGTACACGGGGCCGCCGAGGAACATCTCGGCCAGCGCCACGAGCCGGGGATGGCGGGTCAGCGCCGCGGACACCTCGTCGAAGCGGTGGCAGCCGTGGATGGCCCGGACGATCTTCTTGCCCTTCTCCCAGACCACCTCCGGCCTGGTCTCCTGGGAGATCACCGCCACCCGGTCGTTCAGCAGCCCGACCGCGGCCGGGGTGAAGCTGTACGGCAGCTCGCACCACCCGTCACGCTCGTAGACGGCGGCCAGCTCGCGTAGGTCGGAGCTCATCGTCGGTTCTCCTCCACAATCATGTTCGGGCATCCGGAACTCCGGTACGGGAACGGGACGGGGCCGCCGGTCGGGCTGGTTCAGCGCCGGGTGGCCGCCCGCTGCTCGGTCCAGACCGCCGGCCGGGTGACCTCGCCGGAATCCGTGTCGTAGTCGAAGGACAGCAGGTCGTTCACCTCGTCCAGGACGGTGAGCATGTCGTCGTGGTCCTTCGCTTCGCCCCGGACCACGTCGATCCACCTGGTCATCACGTCGCCGTCCAGGGTCGCGGGCGGGTGCAGGAAGATCTCGTAGGAGGTGACTCCGGGTACCTTCCGCGCGGCCTCGGCCCCCCGGACGCCGGTGATCCGCCGGGCGTCCAGGGGCGGTGAGTTGTGGTACTGGAAGTAGATCTTGCTCGGTTCCGCGACCACGATCTCGTCGCAGTCCAGGCCCAGGGCGATGCGTGCGCCGAGCTCGACCAGGTCGACACCGCCCGCGCGCATCGCCATGTCGTTGATCTGGCCGCCGACCCGCCCGTTCACCTCGATGATGCGGGGACCGCCGGCGGTCAGCTTCACCTCGGTGTGGATCAGACCCGTGGACAGGGCGAAGCCGTCCAGGGCCCGCTGGACGAGATCGAGGATGCCGGTCCTCTCGGCCGCGCTGACCGGGGCCGGCCAGAATCCTCCTTGTTCACGGAACGGCGGCAGGATGTCGTACTTGCCGGTGATACCGAGGTGCGAGATCTTCCCGTCCACCACACAGCTCTCCACCGAGACGTAGTCGCCGAACGGCGGTCGCTTCTGGCCGACGATGAACTCCTCCGCGACGAACGCCCCGGAGTACAGGTCGGCCACGTCCCGCAACAGCGCCTCGCCCTGCTCGAGCGAGTCGACCAGGTGGGTGTGGCGGCTGCCCTCGCCCAGCCGGGGCTTGATGACCAAGGGAAATCCGACTTGCGCGGCGGCCTCCCGCCACTGGCCGGCTCCGGCCAGCGACACCGATCTCGTGTGCTGCGCACCGGTCTCCGCCATGCGCACGCGCTGCAGGTACTTGTCGCGCAGCAGGTTCGCGGTGGGCACGGAATGGTACGGAAGACCGAGCTCGGCGGCCACCTCGGCGGTGGGCACCACCATTCTCTCGGCGTAGGTGGTGATGCCGTCCGGGCGCCACGCGCGCAGCTGGGCGAGCAGCTCGGCGCGCGGCTGGTCCCAGGTGACCGCTTCGGCGATCTCGTGCAGGAAGGGTGCCATCGCCGAGGCGTACGGTGAGGTGCCGACGACGAGCAGCACGTCGGCCCAGTCGATGATGCTGAGAACGATCTCGGCGGGCGTGACCGCACCCTCCTCGAACATGATGACGAGCCGGGGGCGGTCCTTCCCGCGCGCCTGGACACTTGCCATTCGATGATCCCTCCGTGCCGACCTAGTGCCGGGTGGTCATGTGCTCCGGCCGGGGCGCCTCCCCCATCGCCCGGATGCCCTTGCTGAACGTGACGACGACCGACGCCAGCACGAAGACGGCCGCGAAGACGGCGAGCACCGCCCGGCTGTCCAGGTGCTCGAGGAGGATGCCGGCCGTCAGCGGGGCTATCGGGTTCATGGCGGTCGCGAAGAGCCCCAGGGCGGTGACTACTCGTCCGTGCAGGTGATCCGGGGTGATCGCGGTCTGGTGGCCGAAGATGGTCGCCGTCACGGCCGGGGCGAAGAACACGAGAACCGGCATCGGGGCGACCACCCAGTAGCCCGGTGGGAGCAGCACGCAGAGCGCCGCCATCAGCGCACTCGTCCACGACAGGACCACGATGATGAGCCGGGGGACCAGCAGCCTCTCGATCCACGGGGAGGCTATCGCGCCGAGGATCCCGCCCACCGCGATGACGGCCAGCGCGGCACCGATGCCGAAGGCGGGGATCTCGGCGTCGTGCAGGATCACGAGGATCACGAACATGGTGCCCGTGAACGCCATGTTGAGCAGTGGTTCGGCGACGGCGACGGCGCGCAGGAAGGGCTTGCGCCAGACGAAGGAGAACCCGGCGGTGAAGGCTTCCAGGGTATTCTCGTGGCGCTCGGGCTGATCCCCCCGCAGTGATCGCCTGATGGAGAGGACGGTGCAGAAGGACGTGGCGTACGCGACGGCGTTGAAGACGAAGGGCAGGGCGCGGGCCAGCCCGAGCAGCGCGCCACCGAGCGGCGGGCCGAGCAGCTCGGCGGTGAAGATGCGGGCCTGGTTGCGCGCGCTCGCGACCGTGATCTGGTCCCGGGCGACGATATGCCGCAGGACCGTGCGCTCGGCCGACTCGAACAGTGCCGCGCCGCCGGCGTCGACCGCGGCCACCGCGAAGATCAGCGGAACCGAGATCCAGCCGAGGGCGGCCGCCACCGCGGCGACGACCATGGCCGCCACTCGCGCCGACTCGGTCCACAGCATCAGCTTCCGGCGGTCCAGCCGGTCCAGCAGCGGTCCCGCGGGGATGCGCACCACGATCTCGACCAGTGCGGCCGTTCCGGCCACCGCCCCGGCCGCCGCGGTGGAACCGGAGATGGCCAGGATGAGCAGGGGGTAGACCAGATAGCTGACGCGCGAGCCGGTGGCGGACAGCGCCTGGCTCAGCCACAACCGGACGAAGTCCCGGTTGTGGTTCAGCGGAACGGTCCCGCCGGTGAGTGGTGACTGCTTGTCGTCGGTCATCGTCCGTTCGCCCCCGAGAAGATCCGCGGATAGGTGGCCACCAGGTTCGGGCCTGGTCATCTCCAGTGCAGCACCACCGGCAGACTCCGATAGCCCTGCACCTGGTTGACACTCATCCACTGGGGCCGGTCCGCCAGCTCCACCCCGGTCAGCCGGTGGGCCAGCGCGCCGAGCAGCGCCGTCAGCTCCGCCCGGGCCAGCGCGGCGCCGAGGCAGTGGTGCAGGCCGTGCCCGAAGGCGAGATGACGGTTCGGGCGCCGGTCCAGCCGGAGCTCGTGCGGCCGGGGAAAGACCGCGGGGTCCCGATTCGCCGCCGGCAGCCAGGCCACCACCGCGACACCCTCGTCCACGTCCTGGCCCGCGACGACGACCGGCCGGGTCGACACCCGCAGCACATGCATCGCCGGCGAGACCCAGCGCAGGATCTCCTCCACGGCCACCGGGATCAGCGCCGGATCCGACCGGAGGGCGGGGAGGAGAGCGGGGTTCTCAGCCAGGGCGTGGAAGCACCCGGTCACCGCGTGGCGCGTGGTCTCGTTCCCGCCGATCAGGACGTTGTCGCAATTGATCAGGATTTCGCGGTCGTCGAGCGATCCTTCGGTCAGCAGGGCGGTGACCAGGTCGGTGCCCGGATCGTCGCGCCGCTGGAGGATGACGTCCAGGAAGTAGCCGAGGATCTGCGTATGCGCCTCCGAGGGCTCCATGTCCGCGAAGGCGGGCTCCTTGCCGCCGAAGGCGTGGTTGGTCAGGCCGACGACCAGATCGCGGTCGCTCGCCGGGATGCCCAGCAGCTCACAGACCACCGCTGCGGGCAGCCGGGATCCGACGTGGGCCGCGATGTCCCGGCCCGCCGGACTCTCCCCGTCCCGCAGGTGCGCCAGGATCTCGGTCACCTCACGGTCCACGAAGGACGCGAGCGACTGGGCCGAGGTCCGGGACAGGAACGGGGCGATCAGGCGGCGCAACTGGGTGTGGCGGCTGCCCTCACTGGCGACCAGCATCGTGCCGCCGGCCTTGTCCGGCCGGTGACGATCGAAGCCGATCATCATGCCGTACTCGGACGTGAAGGGTGCGCTCGGCGCGAGCAGCTCCGAGCAGGCCTGGTGCGAGAAGACGGACCAGAATCCGCCGGGCGAGCTCCCCGGCGAGCTCCAGACCGCCCGGTCCTGCGCCACCAGCCTCTCCCACATGCGGTAACGGTCCGCCGTCTGGTAGATGTGGGGATCGCCCAGATCGGCCCCGTCGTGAACGGCCGCATTCGTCATCGCCGGCTGATTCCTCTCCACGCGTGCGCCACCATCGGAAGAACGCCGTTCCCGTCCGGACCCGCGAAGCCGAAGTGGCCGCCGTCGAGGATGTGCACCTCGGCCCCCTCGGTCGTCAGGTCGCCCCAGCGGCCGAGCTCGCCGACGTCGACGGACGGGTCGTCCCGGCCGGCGAACACGGTGATCGGCACGGGCAGGGGCGGCCGCGCCGCGTACCGGTACGTCTCACAGATCTCGAAGTCGGCCCGGAGGCGCGGCAACAGCAACTCCATCAGCGCCGGATCGCCGAGCAGCTCCGGCGGCGTTCCTCCGAACTCGGCCAGCCGGGCGACGAGCTCCGCGTCGGGCAAGCCGTGCATCGCCGGAGTCGCCGGCGGCAGGTGGGGCGGGTGATGCCCGGAGGCGAAGAGGTGCGCCGGCGGGAGGCCCCGATCTGTGAGGGCGGCGGCCGTCTCGTAGGCCAGCAGGGCGCCCATGCTGTGCCCGAACAGGGCGAAGGGCCCCCGTACGCGGGCGGACAGCGGCCCCACCAGGGCGGTGACCACCGCCGCGACCGACGTCAGGAGCGGCTCGGCGAAGCGGGACTCGCGGCCGGGCAGGTGCACCGGGACGACCTCGATCGAGGGCGCCAGCTCCGCCTTCCAGCGGCGGAAGGCACCGGCCCCGCCGCCACCGTGCGGGAAGCAGAAGAGCCGAGGCCCGGTGGTACCGGTATCGGGGTCGCCGGAGAACCACCCGCCGGTCGCTTCGTCAGTCATGTCGCCTTCCCTGTGATGGACGCCGCCGGCGCACCCGGCCGCCGCGGACACGTTCCGGGGGCCGACCGGACCGGGAAACGTCCGGCCGGAGCTCTCCTGGGCGCGCCGCAACGGGCCGTGGCGCTCTCAGGCCGCGTCCTCCCGCATCTGCCGCACCAGGCTCAGCGGCCGGAGATCGGTCCAGTGGCTCTCGACGTAGGCCAGGCAGACGTCACGGCTGTCCGGTCCGCAGACGGACGTCCACCCCGCCGGGATCTCCGCGAATTCCGGCCACAGCGAGTGCTGGCCCTCGTCGTTGACGAGCACAAGGTAGCGAGCGCTCTCGTCCTCGAACGGATTGGTCATCGTTGCCTCCTTCAGCGGTTCGCGTCCTGTGCCGCGAAGCCTTCGATTGCCGGTGTCAGCACCTTGCCCAGGGCGGCCAGGGCATCGGCCCCGGTCATGTCGTCATGGGTGGCGTCGACGAAGTGGACCTGGACCGGCCCGCCCAGATGCGGCTGCCAGGACCGGGCCACGGCCTCCGGATCCGCCTCCGACCGGCCGGCGAGGAACAGCAGACTCTCCCCGTCGAAACGGGCGGGCCGCAGCGACGAGGTCAGTCTCAGGTTGTTGGCGGTGACCCGCAGGACACGCGGCACGTGGGAAGCCGGAATGGCCGAGAGTCCGCCGGCCGGCTCCGCGAGGACGGCCGTCACGTGCTCCAGCGGATCCCCGGCACGACAGCCGCGAGCGTCGCAGTCGTGTCCGGCCAGCCGCAGCAGGGCCCGGGCCGCGCCTTCCAAGGTGCCGTCCGTGTCGTGGCCGGTCACCTCCGGCGCCGCGTCCAGGATGACCAGCAGCACCCGCTCGCCCCGCTCCTCCAGCCGGGCCGCGAGAATCTCCGCCACCCGGCCGCCGAACGACCAGCCGAGCACCACGTAGGGACCGTGCGGCCGGGTGCGGCGGATCCGGTCGAGATAGTCGGTCACCAGCTCGTCCACGTCGGCCGGGAGCGCGCCGGCCTCGTCGGACAGCCCGCGGGACTGGAGGCCGTGGATCGCCACCCGCGGGGGAACGTACGGCAGCAGCCCGGCGTAGCTCCAGCCGAGACCGGCCACGGGATGGACGCAGAACATGGCCGGTCCCTCGCCGGCCGGGCGGATCGGCAGGACGGGGTCGAACGCACCGCTTCCCGGCCGGTCGCCGCCGGTCAGCCGGGCCGCCAGCCGGCCGGCCGTGGGGGCCTCGAAGATGTCGCGGATGCTCGTCGTGGTGTTCAACTCGCGGTTCAGGCGGTCGGCCAGCCGCATGGCGGCGAACGAGTTGCCGCCGAGGTCGAAGAAGTCGGCGTCGACACCGACCGACTCCACGCCGAGCGCCTCCGCGAACGCCTCGCACACCAGGCGCTCACGAGAGGTACGCGGACTCCTCTGCTCCTCCGTCCTCGCCCCGGGGGTCCGCGCTCGCGTGCCGGTCCGGCCCACGAACTCCAGCACCCCGCCCGCACCCCACCGCACCAGATCACCCGTGCGATACATCCGCGCACCACCACCGGCAAACGGATCCGCCACGAACCGCTCCGCCGTCAAACCCGCCCGGCCCACATAACCCCGCGCCAGACCCACACCCGAGACGAACAACTCCCCCACCACACCAGCAGGCACCAGACCCAGCACCCCGTCCAGCACATACACATCCCGACCGGCCGGCGGACGACCGATCGGCAGCACGGGCCGGGGATCGTCCGCCGTTGCCCGGTGGGCGGTGGTCAAGCCGGTGACCCCGGGAGTCGTGTAGCCGTGGTGGAGCACGACCTGAGGCGCCGCGGCCCGGAACCGGCGAGCGGCGTCCGCCGGCACGACGCCCCCTTCGGTCCACAGCTCCGAGAGCCCGGCGAAGTCACCGGGGCAGTCGGCGGCGAGCAGGCCGAACCGGTCGGCCGGGACCCCGAGGCGCGTGACGCCGTACTCCCGTACCCATCGGCCCAGCTGGTGCGAGCCGGAGTCCCCCGCCGGCGCCAGCACGACGTCGCCCCCCTGCAGCAGCGGTATCCACAGTTCGAACGCCAGCGAAGCCGCTGCCGGCGCGCGGTGCATCAGCACCGTCGGCCGCCGGTCGGCCCACCCGGGGTCGGCCGCCCACCGGAGCAGGGCGCCGTGGGTCGTGCCGGTCATCCCGGGCGTACGGCCGGCCTCGAGCAGCTGCCCGGGCAGCACCGGTGCGACCTCGACGGTGCCGTCCGCGGGAACCGTGAGCTGATCCTCGTCCACGGCGACGACGGTCGTTGTGCCCCGGTCCACGAACGGTTGGAGAAGGTCGTGACGCGACCGGTCCGGGCCGGTCAGGACGACCGCCGGCGCGAGCTCCTCGAGGATGTCGCGAAGCTGGTCCGAGGGCGTTCCCGGGTCCACGGTCAGCGCGGCGCCGCCCGCCGCCGCCACGGCGAGAAGGGAGACGACGAGGCCCGGCGTGCGTTCCCGCACCACCAGGACCGGGGCTTCGCGGGGCAGCCGGGCCAGCGCCGGGTGCCGGGCCAGAGCGCCGGCCAGCCGGGTGAGCTCGGCGTAGGTCAGCGTGGTGCCGGCGTGCCGTACAGCGACCGCGTCCGGCGTCCGCGCGGCGATCAGGCTGATCGCCTCAGCCACGCCGGCGCTCGGTGCCGGCTGTCGCGTCCCGGGTCCGCGGCCCAGCGCCAGGAGTGCCTCGGCCTGGTCGGGAGCGGGCAGGGTCAGCCGGCCGACCGGGTCGGAGCCGCGGGCGGCGACCTGGACGAGCACGTGCCGGAACAGCGGGAGAATCTGGTGGGCGAGCTCGTCGGCGATCGCCGGCCGGTGATAGTTCAGCTGCAGCCCGACCCGCGTTCCCGGGGTGATGACCAGCTCCAGCGGGAAGTTGGTCGCGTCGTACCCGTCGATGCCGGTGAGGTCGATCGACGACGGGTCGCCGCTGCTCCCCCCGTCGCCACCGGCGGGGAAGCTCTGGTAGGCGAGCAGCGTGTCGAAGAGCGTCCGATGGCCGGACAGATCCTGGACCTGACTGAGGCTGACGTACGGGAACTCCATGAGCCGTGCCTGTTCGTCCTGCACGTTCTCCAGCACGTCGTCGACGCGCCGGTCCGGGCGGACGTCGGCCCGGACGGGCAATGTGTTGATGAACAGGCCGACCGTTTCCTCGATGCCCGGCAGATCGGCGGGCCGGCCGGCCACCGTGGTGCCGAAGACGACGTCGTGCCGACCGGTGATCCGGCTGAGGACCAGGGCCCAGGCGCCCTGGAAGATCGCGTTGAGGGTACGGCCCGCCGACCGGGCGGCAGTGGTGAGGCCGGCGGTCTCGGCCTCGGTCAGGGTCAGCTCGAGGCGCTCGGTGACATGCGCCCCGGGCCGGTGGTCGCCGGCCACCAGGGTGGGTTCCTTCAGCCCGGCCACGGCCGCGCGCCATTCGGCGGTGGCGGCCGCGTGGTCCTGCCGGGACAGCCAGACCAGGTAGTCCTCGTAGGACCGGGCCGCCGGCAGGGCCGGATCACCGTCGCCCGCCTCGTGGAGCGCGAGCAGGTCACGGATCATGAGCTGGGAGGACCAGCCGTCGAAGGTCAGGTGGTGGCTGGTCAGCAGCAGCCGATGATCGTCGTCGTCCATCCGCACCAGAACGGCACGCAGCAGAAGGTCGAGGCCGAGCCGAAACCGGCGGGTCCGTTCGGCGACGCTCAGTGCGGCGTACGCCGCCTCCCGCCCGGCCGGAGGCAGCGACCGCAGGTCGCGGGTCTCCCAGGGCACCGGCTCCGCCCCGGGGATCACCTGGACGGGCTCGCGCAGGCCGTCGTGGACGAAGCGAGCCCGGAGGGCCGGATGCCGCACCGTCAGTGCCTGTACCGCGGATCGCAACCGCTCGGGATCGAGGTCGCCGCGCAGCCGGACGCCGAGCTGGACCATGTAGACGTCCTCGCCCCGCTCGTCGTAGAGCGAGTGGAACAGGAGCCCGGCCTGCAGCGGCGTGAGGGGCAGGACGGTCTCCAGGGCTGGGAAGCGGGAGCCGAGGGCGTCGACGGCGTCCTGATCGAGGTGCACCAGCGGGAAGTCCGCGGGAGTGCGCGCGCCGGAGACATGGCGCGCGATGTCCGTCAGCGCCTGCGACCAGTCGGCGGCGAACTCCGCCACGTCGTCCCGGTCCAGCACCCCGGTGGGCCACGTCCAGGTGGTGACGAGCCGCGGCCCGCCGGCGGAGTCCAGGGTCACGCAGCCGATCTCGAGCGCGTGAGCCAGCGGCTGGTCCGGTCCGAAATCGCCCTCGATCACACTGCCGGCCTCCGCGGCGGGCTGCCAGTCGGCCTGTGCCGGCTCGGGGAACCGTCCGAGGTAGTTGAAAGCGACCTGGGCGCGGGCGCCCGAGCGCAACGACTCCTGGGCCGGGCCCGGCAGGTAGCGCAGGATGCTGTAGCCGATACCGTGGTCGGGAATCTCCCGGAGATGGTCCCTCGTCCGCCGCAACGCGCGGGCCACGCCGGAGCCGCCGGTTCCGTCGTCCGTGGCGTCCAGCCTGACCGGGTAGAGCGATGTGAACCAGCCGACGGTCCGGGAGAGATCGGTGTCGGGGAAGATGTCCTCCCGGCCGTGACCCTCGACGTCCACGAGGAGGGGGCCGTGTGCTCCCCGCCGGGCGAGCCAGCGGCCGGCCGCGACGGCCAGACCCGCGAGCAGCACGTCGTTGACGCTGCCCCGGATCGACTTCGGGGCGGCGCCGAGCACCGCCGTGCTGACGTCCGCGGACACCTCCGTGGTGAGACTTCCGGCCGTGGCGGCGGTGTCGACCGCGGGATCGAGCGGCCGCCGTCCGATCTCGGGCCCGTCCACCGCCGTGAGCGCCTGCCAGAAGGCGGCCTCCGCGGTTCTCGCCGGATCGGTGGCCTCCGCCCGCAGCTGGTGCGCCCATCGGCGCAGGGACGTGTCCACCGCGGGCAGGACCGGCTCCCGGCCCTGGTCGACGGCCTCGTAGGCGGCCTGGAGATCCGGCACCAGGATGCGCCAGGACACTCCGTCGATCGCCAGGTGGTGGACGACGAGCAGGAGCCGCCCGGGCTGGGGTCCGCCGTCGAGCCACACCGCCTGCAGCATCACCCCGGCTTCCGGGTCCAGCCGGGTGCGCGCGGCGGCGAGGGCCGACTCGAGAACGGCGGCCCGGGCCCGCGGTGTCCGGTCCCGGATGTCCGTACGGATCAGGCAGGCCGCGGCGTCGACGTGGCCGGGGGCCTGGACCTCCGCGTCCCAGGCCTCGTCCGGTCCGTTCCGCACGACCTGGATCCGCAGCGCGTCGTGCTGGTCGACGACGGCTTGCAGCGCCCCGGCCAGGGCCGGCAGGGATGCCCCGGCGGGCACCTGGATCACCATGGACTGGTGGAACTCGCGCAGGTCGCCGGTGCGCTCCGCGAGCCAGTTCATGATCGGTGTGCCGGGGACGACGCCGAGGTTGTCCGACCGCGCGTCCGCCGGGGCCTCCTTCGCCCGGCCGGCCACCGCGGCGAGGCGGACCACCGTCCGTTGCCGGAAGATCTCCCGCGGCTTGACAGCGAGGCCGGCCTTCCTCGCGACGGAGATCAGTTTGATGGCCAGGATGCTGTCGCCGCCGAGATCGAAGAAGTCGGCGTCGATGCCGACCGACTCCAGGCCGAGCGCCTCCGCGAACGCCTCGCACAGCACCCGCTCGGAACGCGTACGCGGACGCCGCCCCGCCACCACGACGCCGGCGGGCACCGGCAGCGCGCCGCGGTCGACCTTGCCGTTGCCGGTCAGCGGGAAACGCTCCAGCACCGTGATCACGGCCGGCACCAGATAATCCGGCAGCACCGCCGACAACGAACGGCGCAGGCCGTCGCCGTCGGCCACCGCACCGGGCTCGGCCGTCACGTAACCGAGCAGGCGTCTGGCCCCCACCTCGCCCTCGGCCACGACCACCGCCTGGGCCACCCCGGTGGCGGCACGCAGAGCGGCCTCGACCTCGCCCGGTTCCACCCGGAACCCGCGGATCTTCACCTGTGCGTCGGCCCGGCCGACGAACTCCAGCACCCCGCCCGCACCCCACCGCACCAGATCACCCGTGCGATACATCCGCGCACCACCACCGGCAAACGGATCCGCCACGAACCGCTCCGCCGTCAAACCCGCCCGGCCCACATAACCCCGCGCCAGACCCACACCCGAGACGAACAACTCCCCCACCACACCAGCAGGCACCAGACCCAGCACCCCGTCCAGCACATACACATCCCGACCGGCCAGCGGACGACCGATCGGCACGAAGGCCGCGTCGAGCGGATCGCTCATCGTGGCGCACACCGTCGTCTCGGTGGGACCGTAGGCGTTGACGAAACGCCGGGTCCGGCCCCACTGCTCGGCCAGATGAGCCGGGCATTCCTCGCCGGCCACGATGATCGTCGTGCCGGGCAGGTCCTCCGGAGTCATCGCGAGCAGCGCCGAGGGTGGCAGCGTCACATGGGTGACGGCGAACTGCTCGACCAGCCGGACGAGGTCCTCGCCGGGGAGGATGCGCTCACCGTCGGAGCAGACGAGCGTCGCTCCGGCCAGCAGGGTCACCCAGATCTCGGAGACCGAGGCGTCGAAGCTCAGGGAGGCGAACTGCAGCACCCGGGCCTCCGGGCCGAGACCGAAGCGTTCGGACTGCTCCCGGACCAGCGTCTCGATGCCCGTGTGCGACACGGCCACGCCCTTGGGTACGCCGCTCGATCCCGAGGTGTAGATGACGTAGGCCAGGTTCCCGGGACGTGGTCCCGCCGCCCGGCGCTCGCCGCCCGGCGACTCGTCGCCGCCTTCCTCCGTGTCCGGCCGGAACGTCAGCACCGGCCGGCCGGCGGTCAGCTCGGCGCCCGGATCGGCCTCGTCGGCGAGGATCAGCGCCGGCTGCGCGTCGGCCAGGATGAACCGCACCCGGTCGGGCGGGTAGGTGTGGTCGACGGCGAGATAGCCGCCGCCGGCCCGCGTCACCGCCACCATCGCGACGATGCTGTGCATCGGGTTCCGTACCCTGATCGCGACGAGGCTCTCCGGGCCGATGCCCCGGGCCACCAGGGCGGTCGCGAGCCGTTCCGCCAGCCGGTCGAGCTCGGCATAGGTCAGCCGGCCCGCCGGGCCGATCAGCGCCACCGCGTCCGGCCGGGAGCCGGCGACGGCGGCGAACAGTTCGGGGATCGTGCGCGGCGTGGAGACATCGTCGTCGCCGCGCGGGTGCACGAGGGTCTGCCGGGTCTCAGGGGCGTGAGACATGGTCGATGGCTCCCATCAGACGAATCCGGGGTGGCGCGGCCGGGGCGCCCGATGACCGTGGTGGTCCCGGCCGGGAGGTGGTGGGTCCGGACATCGCGCCGGAGGGCTACGGCTCGGTCGTGGCGTGGGCCGGGACGCCGAGCCGGTGCGGATCCGCGCGCAACGCCCGATGGATGTCCCGCCACGCCTCGACCTCGTCGGACAGGCCGGCGGCCGCGATCATCGCCTCCTCCCGGTCCCAGTCCACGCGCGCGCGGGGCTGGACGCCGGTGCTGCTCAGAACCTTGCGGTAGAACGGGTCGTCGGTCCGCCGGGAGCTACCCATCAGCGCCCCCACCTCGGGCGCGACCAGCTGCAACCCGGGCCGGGGCGACCACTCCTCCAGCCCCGCCCGCGAGGGCAGGCCCAGCGCCGCCACCAGCGCGGCGGCCATGCCGGCCGGGTCGGCCCGGAGATCCTCCGAGTCGATGAGCACGTACGGCAGGTCACGCTCGCGGCACCGGGCCACCTGTGCGGCCAGCGAGGGCCAGCCGCTCTCGAACGGCGGGAACGTCGACGCCTGGGTCAACTCCCGCACGATGCGGAGCCGCGACGTGGTGGACAACCGGGGATCGGACATGACGAAGATCGGTGGCGCGGTGGCGAGTCCGGCCAGCTCGTCGAACTGGCCGGTGGACAGCTGGAAGCTCATCTCTTTGATCAGCAAGCCGCTGCCGGGCGGCACCTCGGTCAGCCTGACCCGGTCGCCCACGGCCACCCGCATGGGGTTGTTCAGGATGGCGGCCACCGACTCGGGGCCCTGAGCGCCCCAGTAGCAGGCTTCGAACGGCTCGTGGCAATGGTGGGTGATCAGTGGGTGCTGCCACAGCAGCCGGGCCACCGCGGTCGAACCGGTCCGGGGTGGGGAGACGAGTACCACCCGCCGCGGATACACCTCGGCCAGGTCGGTCTCCATGCCGCGCACCTCCTCACTGGGCTCGCCCGGCCGGACGCCGGACGGGCCCGTCGCCCCCGGTCAGCGCCTGGTCCAGGTCATCGATGATGTCGCCGGCGTCCTCGACGCCGACGCTCAGCCGGATCATGTCGGCCGGCACCGGGCTGTCCGCCCCCACCTGCAGATGGGTGCCGATCGCGGGAATCGTCGCCGTGCTCTTGACCTGGCCGAGGTTGTTCGCCCGCCAGACCAGACGGAGCCGGTCCAGCGCCCGGTGCGCGGCCGCCACGCCACCGGCCGGCCGGAAGCCGAGCAGGAACCCGAACCGGTTCACCGGATCGCGGCCGGGACCACCGCTGTCGACCAGCCACATGTCGCGCTGGGCGAGGTGGTGGGTGCGGTGGCCCGGCAGGCCCGGGTAGAAGACCTCGGCGACGTCGTCCCGCCCGGCCAGATGCTCGGCGACGCGCAGCGCGCCGGACGACATCGTGTCCACCCTGGTGCGCAGCTCGCGGATGTCGGCCAGCAGCGTCCAGGCGTGGAACGGGCTGAGCACGCTGCCCATGTCACGCATCGGGCCGAGCCGCAGGTAACGGGCGAAGTCCTCGGTCATCTCCGCGGGCTGACCACGGAAGCGAAGACCGCGCCGGGCGATCACCGCGCCGCCCATGCTCCGGCCGCTGGCGCCGGCGGCCTTGGTCAGCGAGTGGACGACGATGTCGGCGCCCAGGGCCAGCGGGCGCAGCAACGCCGGCGTGGCCAGCGTCGCATCGACGATCAGGGGGATCCCGGCCTCGCGGGCGAGCGCGGCCAGCGCGGGGATGTCGACGAGCTGGACCATCGGATTGGACGGCGACTCCGCGAAGAGGAACCGGGTGTTCCGGTCGATGACCCGCTCCCAGGATTCCACCGAGTACGGGTCGTCGACCCAGCGGACGGAGACGCCACGCTCGTCGCCGTAGCGCCGGTCGAAGACCATGACGGTCGAGCCGTAGCACGCGGGTGAGGCGACGATGTTGGGTTCGGCGCCGGCCGCGACGCCGAGGAAGGCGCTCGTCGCCAGGGAGATCGCGGCCATCCCGGTCGTGGTGACCGCCGCGGTGACCTCGGCGCCGGTCTGGTAACCCTCCAGCGCCGCCAGGGTCGCCTCGAGGTGACCGGTCGTCGGGTTGCCGCGCCGGGCGTAGACCCAGCCTTCCCGCTCCCCGGCCGCGGTGGCGCGCATCGCTTCCGCCGAGTCGAAGTGCTGCGCGGTCGTCAGGTACGCCGGCTCGCTGAGCGATCCGTGGTGGGAGATCGCCTCCTCGTGGTCGTACGACCCGCGCACCGCCAGCGTCGCGAAACGAGGGCTCGTCACCGGGCCGGTCCGCTCTTCGCCGGCAACCAGGACTGCGGCTCCGCGGCGTTCGTGTGCGGCGCGTACTTCTCGATCAGGGCGGCCAGTCCGGCGACGGTGGGCGCGGCGAAGAACTCCGCCGCGGGGACGTCCGCGTCGAACACTTCCCGGACCCGGGCCAGGAGGTCCATGGTGACCAGCGAACTGCCGCCGAGCTCGAAGAAGTCGTCGTGGACGCCGACGTCCTGCACCGCCAGCGCGTCGCGCAGCAAGTCGGCCAGCAGCGCCTCGACGGGCGTACGCGGCGCTTCGAACTCCGCGTCCACGTCGCGGGGAAGTTGTTCGAGAGCGGGCAGCGACTTCCGGTCGATCTTGTTGCCGAGCGTCTCCGGGAAGGCGTCCATCTCGATGATCGCCGCCGGGTGCATGTAGGCCGGTAGCTTGCGGTGCAGAGCCACGCGCACCTTCGCCACCAGCCCCTCGGTTCCGCCGACCGGCACCACGAAGGCGACCAGGATCTTGCGGCCGGGCGTGAGGCCCTCCCGCGCGACCACCACCGCCTCGCTCACCTCGGGCTGCCCGGCGATCACCGCCTGGATCTCCCCCAGTTCGATGCGATAACCGTCCACCTTGACCTGGTCGTCGAGCCGGCCGCGGAACTCGAGGACCCCGCCCGCCACGCGCCGGGCCAGGTCCCCGATGGCGTACATCCGCTCGCCGGGCACGAAGGGGTCGGCCACGAACCGCTCCGCGGTCAGCCCCGGGCGCCCGACGTATCCGCGCGCGAGCCCGCTGCCCGCGGTGTAGAGCAGGCCCCACTCGTGGTCGGGCACCGGCTTCAGCTGCTCGTCGAGCACGTAGAGCCGGGTGTCGGTGACCGCGCGGCCGATGGGGACGGTGTCGCCGACCTCCTCCGAGACCACGTGACACGAGGTGAAGCACGTGTCCTCGGTGGGCCCGTACCCGTTGACGATGAGCAGTTCCGGATAGGCGCGGTGCAGCCGGTTCATCAACACGGGCGACAGGGCCTCGCCGCCACCGAGGAACTGCCGCAGACCGCCCAGGCGGTCGAGATGACCGTCGATCATGCGGTGCATCAATCCGGTGGTCATCCAGAGGGTGGTGATCCGCTCGGCCTCGAGGAAGTCCGCCAGCTCGTGCAGCGCCGGCGGACCGGGCCGGTAGACGACCAGGCGGGCCCCGTTGAGCAGCGCCCCCCAGATCTCGAAGGCCGACGGGTCGAACCGCAGCGAGCAGAGCTGAAGAAACGTCTCGTCCTCGGTGAGCGAGGCATAGTCGCCGTCCTGCACCAGGCGTACGACGCCCCGATGCCGCACGGCCACGCCCTTGGGCAGGCCGGTGGAGCCGGACGTGTAACAGATGTAAGCCAGGTTGTCCGGACTCCTCGTCCCCGCGACCGGGGCGGCGCCGGGCGTTCCGGCCGGCTCGTGGTCGAGGTTCACCACCGTCGCGCTGACATCGGGGATCCGCCCGGCCAGGGCGTCGTGGGTCAGGACCACCCGGCAGCCGGCCTGGTCGAGCATGTAGCGGAACCGGTCGGGCGGCTCGTTCTGGTGCAGCGGAACATAGGCACCGCCGGCCTTGAGGATGCCGACCAGGGCGATCACCATCTCGAACGACCGCTCGAAGAACACTCCCACCGCGGCCTCCGGGCCCACACCCAGATCCCGTAGGTGCCGGGCGAGCAGATCGGCCCGCAGGTCGAGCTCCCGGTAGGTCAGATCCTGCCCGTCGAAGCGCAGCGCGACCGCGTCGGGCCGCCGGCGTACCTGGGCGTCGAACAGATCGTTGATGGTGGCGTCCCGCCAGTCCGGATTCGCCTCCCGCATCGCGTCCCCCTCGCCATGCTCCACCGCGATTTCCGCCTTTCGTCGGCCGGCCATGTCACGCCGCGTAGCTGACGCTCCACGTAGCGGCAGATTGATCGTTGTGTTCCCAAAAGCCTCTGTCAATAGACACTGACAAATGTTCACAACATTAAAAGGTGACGTATATCACTGTGCCATTCGCGTCTTCCGGATCTTGAATAGATTGATCATCCGACCCCTCTCGACAATTGCCCGCAAGGGCTTGGCATCCATATCGGACAGTCCGGGCCGCCGCCTCCCCCACGGGTGGCCGCCGGGCCGCCGAGCCCCTCGGGCACATCGCGCGGTGCGAGCCCGCCGGATGCCCCGGAACCACCCTCGATCCGCCTTGATCACCGCATATGGGCAGCTCAGGGGCGCATGGACCGGGCAGGCGGGTAGGCCCCGGCACGGCGGGCGCCGGTTCCCGGGCGCGGCGGACGACGAAAATTTCTTTGCGCGGGATGAGCTGCGCCAACTCACCCGGAGGGCCCGCGCAGCGGCGGGTAATGGCTGGCGAGTCCGTACGCGTTATGGCAATGTGAGCGCCCAACGGGATCTTTCACGGCCGGACCGACTCGCGTCTCGCACCGCTCGGCCGGCCTTCACTCCGCACTTCCTGATCAACATTCGTCCCGCGCCGGACGGTCGATCAGGATGCGCTGAGAAATGCATAAATACATTTGTCGAATGCTGTTCCCAGCACGGCGGAGATGATTCTGGAGCTGTCGTGAGCGGCGGGCCGAACGCCGGCGGGCCCGGGGCGGGGCCGGTGCCGGTCCGCGGCCACGAGAGCTTCCGGGGGTCTCCGCCGGATCGGGCCGGCCGCACGGCGTCGCCCGATGCCCCGTGCTCGCCGGGTGCGTGCGAGCGCGGGCGCGGACCGGCACAGCCACCACGACGGACAGAGGACGCGGGGGACGACTACCCACGGGAGACGAGCAGTGAGCACGGTTGCCCATCGCATCACCGATCACATGCCCCCGCCGGCCGTCGTCGAGGAACGGGCGGACGAACTCCCGCGGCACGGAGGCGGGTGACGACGGTGGCGAAGCACCCGTGGTTTCCCTTCGGCACCGGTCCCGGCGCGCCGATGCGGCTGCTCACCCTGCCCCACGCCGGCGCCGGGGCGTCGGCGTACCGGGCGTGGACGCGCGAGATGCCCGGCGGCGTCGCCGTCTGCCCGGTGCAGCCGCCGGGACGGGAGGGAAGGTACGGGGAGGCACCGTTCACCCGGGTGGGGCCGCTGGTCCGTGAGCTCGCCGAGCAGATCACCGCCTCGGTGCCCGGGCCCTACGCGATTCTCGGCCACAGCACCGGGGCCCTGTGCGCCTATGAGGTGACCCGCGAGCTGCGGCGCACCGGCGGCCCGGCGCCGGTGCACCTGTTCGTCTGCGGCCGCCCCGCCCCGCACCTGCCGCCCGGCCGTCACGACGTGGCCGGCCTGCCCCTGCCGGAACTGGCGGCCTTCCTGCGCGAGCTGAACGGCACCCCGGAGACGGTCCTGTCCGATCGCCGCCTGCTGCAGCTGATGCGGCCGATCCTGGTCGCCGATCTGGCCGTCGACGAGTGCTACACGTTCCGGCCGGAGGCACCGCTGGACATCCCGATCACCGCGTTCGCCGGCCGCACCGACCCGGTCGCGCCGGCGGACCTGATGCGGCCGTGGCAGTCACAGACCACTGCCGGCTTCCGCTTGCATCTGCTCGAGGGGGGCCATTTCGCGATTTTCGGCCGCGCCGGCCCGGTGCTCGCCGGAATAGCGGCCGCACTGGACGGCAGGACGCCCGTACGGGATGGCGCGCCGCCGATATCGTGACAATGGCAGAACGACAGCACCGTCACCCCTTTCCATTCTCGGCATCGCGCCGGAAAGGCAGGTTGTCACCCCATGGTTGAATCGTCGGCCACCAAGCCGAACTGGTTGCTGCGCCAGCCTGATCCGCAGGCGCCGGCCCGTCTGTTCTGTTTTCCGTATTCGGGCGCCGGGGCCACGATGTACGAGCGCTGGCCCCGGCGCGTCGGCGATGCCGAGCTCTGCCTGATCCAGCCGCCGGGCCGGCAGAACCGGATCCGGGAGCCGCACTACGGGTCCTACGAGCGCCTCGCGGCCCAGCTGATCGACGTCATGGTGCCCTACCTGGACCGGCCCTTCGCGTTCTTCGGTCATTGCAGCGGGGCCCTGCCGGGGGTGGAGGTCACCCGGCAACTCGCCGCGGCGGGGCTGCCGGTGCCCCGGCGCCTGTTCGTGTCCGCCCAGGTCGCCCCGCACGACGGGCCGTACGGCAAGCTCCTCGGGCAGGACCGCGCGGGGCTCCGGGAGACGCTGGCCGAGCTGATCACCAACCTGGGCGGCACGCCCACCGACGCGCTGCTCGACTTCGGCCTGGACCTGCTGGTCCAGGACGTCGAGGCGAACAAGCGCTATGTCGTGCCGGCGCCGCTGGATCTCCCGTGCGGCATCACCGCGGTGGGCTGGAGCGAGGACGACCAGATCCCGCTGTCGCTCATGGGTGGCTGGAAGGAGATGACGGCGGACTGCCGGTCGGTGCTGCTCGACGGCGGTCACTTCGCCTTCCTGAGCGCGCCCGGGCCGCTGCTGGCCGAGATCGCGCGCGATCTGACGGCCGGCCCGGCCTGAGGCCCCGCGGGCCGGTCGGCGCCGGACCCCCTTACCGGCCAGGCCCTGGTCGGCCTGCGGGCCGGCGGCGCCCGGCCGGCGTCAGACCCCCTCGCCGACCAGGCCCTGCTTGATCGCCACGGCCGCCGCAAGGGTGCGATTGGCGCAGTTCAGTTTGACCAGGACGTTGGCCACCAGGCGTTTCACGCCGTGCTGGGAGATCAGCAGCTGCCGGGCGATCTGCTTGTTGCTCAGCCCCTGCACCATCAGCCGGAGCGTCTCCCGCTCCCGTGAGGTCAGCCCCGGATCGTCGGCGCGGGCGCCCCGGGGCCCCTCGGTCACGCCCCTCAGCAGATGATTGGTGAGCGCCGCGGGCATCGGGATCTCGCCCCCGGCGATCCGGCCGAGGGCCTCCTCGAGGGTCGTCTCGGTGAGATCGTTGGTGATCAGGAAGCCGTCGCCCGGGAAGCGGGTGACCGGGTCGAGCAGGTCGCCCGTCCGGTGGCTGAAGAGCACCAGCACCTTGGCGCCCCGGCCGGCGGCCGCTTC
The DNA here is from genome assembly GCF_030709675.1 of Symbioplanes lichenis. Classification (GTDB taxonomy): domain Bacteria; phylum Actinomycetota; class Actinomycetes; order Mycobacteriales; family Micromonosporaceae; genus Actinoplanes; species Actinoplanes lichenis. The sequence goes on along the minus strand of NZ_JAUZQD010000013.1, from coordinate 111,313 downwards.
CGCCAGCCGGCGCGGACCACCGGCGGTCAGGTCGTCGCACGCGACGACCAGGACGTCGAACCGGGACTCGGGCAGCGTCACGTGCGGTGCGGGCATGACGGAATCGACGCCGGCCACGGAATCGAGCGATTGCAGCATCTCGTGAAGGCCGCGCCGGGACAATTCGTTGTCGGCGACCGTCACGATCCGCCGCCCGCCGTCACGAACCGTCACGGCCGATTTCCGGGAGTCCATTCGCGTCATCCCCGTTCAGTGGAAGCCGTCCCGCCGGAGCACCGGAATTCTAATATGCGACCGCGCGGCGGGGCCACCTTTCCTCGGACGTTTCCGGGACGCCGTGATAAGTGCCGTCTAGCCGATCGGCTACCCCCGGACGGCGTCGCTGTCCGGGCTCACGGACCAAGGCTGTCATCGATGCACAATGCCATCATGACGAGTCGAGCACCCGCGGCCGGGCCGCCGGACGACGGCGTGACCGACGAGGTCCGGAGCTACCTGGCGGAGGCGCTGGGCGACGCCCCCGGGCCCGGCGAGGACTACTTCGCCACCGGACGGGTCAACTCGTTGTTCGCCCTTCAATTGATCGTCTTCGTCGAGGCGCGGTTCGGGCTGGTCGTCGAGCCGGAGGACCTCGACCTGGCCCACTTCCGCACCGCCACGGCGATCGCTTCCTTCGTCGCCGCCAAACGGGCCGCCACCGACGCCGCCGGCCGTCGATGACCGGGCGACCGGCGGACGCCGCGGTGTTCCTGGAAGCCGTTCGTGCGGGTGCCACCGGCTGGGACGGTGCCCGGCAGCTGCCCGCGGAGCTGATCCGCGAGGCCGGCCGGGCGGGTCTGCTCGCCGCCGACCTCCCGCACCACTACGGCGGTGCCGGCGCCTCCGCCTCGGACGTCGGCGAGCTCTCGGCCCGGACCGGGGGCGTGTGTTCGTCTCTGCGCGCGCTGGTCACCGTGCAGGGCATGGTCGCCGCGGCAGTGCTTCGCTGGGGCACTGCCGGTCAGCGCGAGACCTGGCTGCCCCGGTTCGCCTCCGGCGAGGCCGTCGCTGCCTTCGCCGCCACCGAGCCGGACGCCGGATCCGAGCTGGCCGCCGTCCGTACCCGCATCGAGCCCGCCGGATCACAGCTGCGCGTCACCGGCCGCAAGGTCTGGGTGTCGTTCGGGGAGATCGCCGACGTGGTGCTGGTCCTCGGGCGGCTCGACGGCGCCCCGGCCGCTGTGCTGGTCGAGACCGGCCGCCCGGGTCTGCGGCGCCGGCCGGTACGCGACCAGCTCGGCCTGCGCGCCGCCCACATCGCGCATCTCGATCTCGACGCCGTGCCGGTGCCACGCGGCAATCTGGTCGCCGCACCCGGCTTCGGGCTGTCCCACGTCGCCGGGACCGCACTTGATCACGGCCGGTACACGGTGGCCTGGGGCTGCGTCGGCCTGGCGGCGGCGTGCCACCGGCTGGCGACCGGCCACGCCCTGGCCCGCGTCCAGGGCGGCGTGCGGCTGAGCGACCACCAACTCGTCCGCGCCCTGCTCGCCCGCTCGTTCGTCGACCTCACCGCGGCGGAGCAGCTCTGCCGGAGGGCCGCGGCCCTTCGTACGGCGGGCGACCCGGAATTCCTCGCGGCCACCGTCACCGCGAAGTACGCGGCCGCCCGCACCGCCGATTCGGTCAGCCGCGACGCCGTCCGGATCCACGGCTCCGCCGGGTGCGACGCGGGCAGCGTCGTCGGACGCTTTCTCCGGGACGCCGCCGTCATGCAGATCATCGAGGGCGCCCCGGAGGTCAACGAGATGCACATCGCCGACCACGTCATCCGGGAGCATCGCCGGACCGCCGGCGGTCACCCCGGTCACGTGCCGGTCCCGTCGGGAGCGGTGCCGTGACCGGGGAGCCCGTGTGGCTCGGGCCCGTCAGCCTGCACCTGCCCCCGGACGTCGTGGCGGTGCGCGACCTGCCGGAGCTGGCGGACCTGGCGCCGGGCAGCCGTGACCACCTGCTGTCGCTCGGCATCGACCGGGTGCACCGATTCCGTCCCGCGCCCGGTGACGGTACGCCCGACGGTGAGGTCGAGCTCGCGACCGTGGCGGCGGCGGACGCGCTCGCCCGGGCGGGCCTGCCCGCCGCCGAGCTCGACGCGCTGGTCCTCGTCCAGGGACGCGCGCCCCGCTACCTGCTCTCCTCGCAGGTCACCCGGGTACAGGAGCGGATCGGCGCCACTCGCGCCACCGTCTTGTCGGTCGGTGACCTGGGCTGCGTGTCGGTGTCCGCCGCGCTGGAGGTCGGGGTGGCGATGCTACGCGGCCGGCCGGCCTGGCGGCACGTGCTCGTCGCCATGGGCTCGCTCGCCGCGACCCCCCGGCGCTACCGCCCGCCGATGACGGTCCTGGGCGATGCCGGGGCGGCCGTCCTGCTGAACCGTTCGGGCGGCCGCTACCGCTGGGTGGACCACGCGCTGCGCACCGACGGCCGGTACGCCGATCTGTTCCGCATCGACTACCGCGACGTACCCGCCGACCGGTGGCGAGAGGTCTGCACCGACGAGCCGGCCTACTCCTTCCGGCTCGCCCTGGAGAGCCGCCGCCGCCTCGGTACGCTGACGACCGAGCTGCTCGACGCGTACGGGCTGACGACCGGCAAGCTCGACGGCCTGCTCATGCAGAACCTCTCCCGCGGATCGCTCGCCTTCTGGCAGGAGGCCCTGGACGTCCGGTTCTCGGACGTGTGCGCCCGCAACCTCGCCCGGTACGGACATCTCGGCCCGATCGACGTGCTGGCCAACCTGGAGGCGGCGGCGCCGGAGCTGCCACCGGACGGACACGTGCTGGTGATGAACAGCAGTCCGGTGGCCGCGTGGAGCGGCACCCTGCTGGTCCGTGACCGCGATGGGGACCCGCGATGACCGGCATCGTCAAGTGCCTCGTCTGGGATCTCGACGACACCCTGTGGCGCGGGGTCGTCCTGGAGGGCGACCGGCCGGCGCCCCTGGCCGCGGCCGTGACCACGCTGCGTGAACTGGATCGGCGCGGCATACTGCACGCCGTGGCGAGCCGGGGCCATCCCGCCGCCGCCACGCGTCATCTGGCCGACGTCGGGCTGGCCGGCCTGTTCTGCGCCGTCGAGGTGGGGTGGGCCGACAAGTCCCACGCCGTCCGGCGCATCGCCGAGACGCTCAACATCGGCCTCGGCACGCTGGCCTTCGTGGACAACGACCCCGTGGAGCTCGCCGAGGTGGCCCGGGCCCTGCCGGACGTGCGCTGCTATCCGGCGACCGCGGTGGCCGGCCTGCCCACGCTGCCGGAGTTCCAGCCGATCGTGACGGAGGAAGCCCGGCGGCGGCGCGAGATGTACCAGGTCGACCGGCGGCGCCGCACCGCCGAGGAGGAGTGGGCGGGCCCCTCCGCGGACTTCCTCGCGTCGCTCGAGCTCGTCATGACCGTGCGGCCCGGCACGGAGGCCGATCTGAACCGCGCCCACGAGCTGACTGTGCGGACCCATCAGCTGAACAGCACCGGCATCACGTACGGCCCGGACGAGCTGCGCCGGCTGTGTGACGCGGAGGATCACGAGGTGACGGTGGCGGAGCTGGCCGACCGTTTCGGCTCGTACGGCATGATCGGCCTGGGCGTCACCCGGCTGACCGCCTCGGAGTCGGTGCTGGAGCTGCTTCTGATGTCCTGCCGGGTGGTGTCCCGGGGCGCGGGAGCGGTGCTGCTGGACCATCTCGTGCACAGGGCCCTCGCGGCCGGCCGGCAGCCGGTGGCCCGCTTCGTCCCGACGCCGGTGAACCGCCTCATGCTGGTGACCCTGCGGTTCGCCGGTTTCGAGGTGGCCGGGCGGGACGGGGACCAGCTCCGGCTGGCGGTTCCCGCCGACCGGCCGCCGCGCGACCGGCCGTCCTACATGCGCGTCATCGACCACACCGGAGGCGCGCGGTGACCGCCCTGCTGCGGGCCCTCGAGGACCAGGCCCGCCGCCGGCCGGACGCGCCCGCGGTCGTGGTGGGCGACGACCATGTGAGCTACGGCCGGCTGATGGAGCGGGCCCGGCAGCTGGCCGGCCGGCTGGTGGCCGCGGGGGTCCGGCCCGGCGACGTGGCGTGCCTGCGCCTGCGCCAGTCGGCCGGCACGGTGGTCGCCATGGTGGCGGCGATGCGGGCCGGGGCGGCGTGGGCGGTGGTCGAACCGGACCGGCCGGAGAGTCACCTCGCCGCTCTGGTGCGGGACACCGGGTGCCGGGTGCTGGTCCACGACGGCGAGCCGGATGCCGCACCCGGTTCCGGGCTCACTCCCGTGGACCTCCGCCACCACGCCGGGTCCCCGACCGGTCCGCTGCCGGATGCCCTGCCGGAGGACCTTCCGGCCTATGTCGTCCACACCTCCGGGTCGACCGGACGGCCGAAGGGCGTGGTGGTGGGGCATGCGCACCTCGCCGCCTCGATCGCCTGCCGGGACGCGCTCTACGGCCGGCGGCCGCCCGTGTTCGTGGTGCTCCTGCGCCTGTCCTTCGACGGCAGCCTCGGCGCGACGCTGTGGACGCTCACCCGGGGCGGCACCGTCGTCCTGCCCGGCGAGGCCCGCCTGCCGGACGCGGAGCACGCCGCCCGGCTGGTCGCCGATCATCGAGGCACCCACCTGGAATGCGTCCCGTCCCACTATCGGCTGGTCCTGGACCACGCGGCCGCGCTCCCGGACAGCTTGGTCCACGTCTCCGTGGGAGGCGAGCGCTGCACCGGTGATCTGGTGGAGCGGCACTATCGTCTGCTCCCGCGCACCACCTTGGTCAACGAGTACGGCCCCACCGAGGCGATCGTGTCGTGTCTGTCGCACCCCACCGTCCCGGGCGATCCGGCCGCACCGGTCCCGATCGGCTCGCCCTTGCCCGGGGCCACCGCGTACGTCCTGGACGCCGCGCTGCGGGAGGTCGCGACCGGGACCGTGGGAGAGCTCTACGTCGGCGGACCGTTCACCGCGCACGGCTACGCGGGTCAGCCGGGGCTCACGGCGCAGCGATTCGTGGCCGACCCCTTCGCGGCCCGCCCCGGCGCGCGCCTCTACCGCACCGGCGACCTGGCGTCCCGCCGGCCGGACGCGACCCTCGACTTCCACGGCCGCGTGGACGACCAGGTGAAGATCCGGGGGCAGCGGGTCGAGCCGGGTGAGGTGGCTCTGGTCCTTCGTGAGCATCCCGCAGTCCGTGACGCTGCTGTTCTCGTCGAGGAGGAGCCGGAACCGGCGCTCGTGGCCTACGTCGTGTGCGACGGGCCACCGCCCGCCACATCGTTGCGGTTGCTGTGCCGCCGCCGGGTGTCCGCCGCCGCGACGCCGGCCCGCTTCGTCGCGGTCGCCGCCCTGCCGCTGACGGCCGGCGGCAAGCTCGACCGGGCCGCCCTGGCCCGGCTCGGGGCGACATCAGCCGCGACGCCGGCCCGGCCCCGCGACGATCCGGACTGGACGCCGGTGCAGCGAGCCGTCGCCGACGAGTGGGCCGAGGTCCTCGGCCACCGCGACTGGGACCGGGAAACGAATTTCTTCGACGCCGGCGGCACCTCGCTGAAGATCGTCCAGCTGCACCAGCGGCTGGAGCGGCGCTGGCCCGGAGCGCTGCGCCTCGGCGCCCTCTTCGACCTGGCCACCGTCGCCGCGCAGGCCGGGGCCGTCTCCGCGCAGCCCGGCGTCGTCGCCGCGCAGGCCGGGGCCGTCCCCGCGCAGGCCGGCGGCGTCGCCGCCCCGGAAGATCGGCCCGGGCCCGGCGGCCACCGGGCGGCCCCGGTGCTGAGCTTCGAGATCTGACGAGGCGCCCGGATGACACGACAGGAAGGGACGACCGTGCCGGACAGGGACATCGCGGTGGTCGGCATCGCCGTACGGTTTCCGCAGGCCGGCGACCTGTCCGAGTTCCGCGGCAACCTCCGCGCCGGCCGGGACAGCGTGCGGGACATCCCGGAGGACCGCGTCGCGAGCACCGGCCTGGACCCGTCCACCGCCTACGAACCGATGGGCTACCTGGACCGGATCGACCTCTTCGACCACCGGTTCTTCGGCCTGTCCCGCCGCGAGGCCGAGCTGATGGACCCCCACCACCGGCTCGCGCTGCAGCTGAGCCTCGGCGCGATCGAGGACGCGGGGTTGCGCCCCTCGGGGCTGCGGGACAGCCGGACGGCGGTGGTCCTGAGCGCGCCCGGCACCGATTTCGCCGGTCTGGCGGGCGAGGCCGGCACCCTGGCCATGCTGGGCACCTGGCCCTCGGCCCAGACCGCCCGGGTGGCGCGGCACTTCGGGCTCGTCGGCCCGTGCTACAACGTGGACACGGGCTGCAACGGATCCCTCATCGCCGTCCATCATGCCTGCCGGGAGCTGTGGACAGGCGATGCCGACCTGGCTCTCGCGGGTGGCGTCAGCCTGCGCGTCCGGCCCGATCCCGCGGCCGCGGCCGGCGACTTCCCCGCGCTTCTCTCGGCCCGGGGCCGGTGCCGGGCCTTCGACGCCGCCGCCGACGGGACCGTCAGCGGCGAGGGCGGTGCTGTGCTGCTGCTTGCCACCCGGGCCCGGGCCGAGGCCGAAGGACTGCCCTGTCACGCCGTGATCCGGGGCAGCGCCGTCGCCCACAACGGGCGCCGATCGGCCGACCTCGCCACGCCCAGCGCCGCGGCGCAGGCCGCGGTGATCACGCGCGCCTGGCAGGTGGCCGGGGCGGATCTGGCGACCGCGGGCTATCTGGAGGCCCACGGCTCGGGTACGCGGCTGGGTGACGCGGTGGAGGTCGAAGGGCTGGCTCTCGCCGGCCGGCAGGCGGGAAGGCGGGCCGGGGCGCTGCCGATCGGCTCGGTCAAGACCGCGATCGGGCATCTGGACCACGCGGCCGGGATCGCCGGTCTGGTGAAGGCGATCCTGAGCGTCCGGCACGCGGAGCGCTATCCCACCCTGCACTTCACCGCGCCGCCGGACGGCGTCGACCTGACGGCCGCCGGGGTACGCGTGGTGACCACGGCCGAGACCTGGGAGGCCCGCGACGGTACGCCCCGCCGGGCCGGCGTCAGCTCTTTCAGCCTCGGTGGCACGGTGGCGCACTGCGTGGTCGAGCAGGCGCCACCGCGCGCGGAGACCACGGGCCTCTCCGGTTCCCGGCTCGTCGTGGTCTCCGCCCGCACCCACGACGAGCTGCTGACGGCCTGCCGCCGCACGGCCCTCGCCCTGCGGCCGGGAGTCGTGCCGCTGGCCGACGTGGCGGCGACGCTGGGCGCCGGCCGCGACCACCACCCTCACCGGGTCGCGGTGGTCGCAGCGGACACCGCGGCCGCCGCCACCGCGCTGGCCGCGGAGGTCACCTGGCGTCGATCCACCGGGGCGGGCGAGCCCGGACCGGCGCCCCGCCTGCTCGTCCTGCTCTCCGGCGATGCCGAGGTCCCGTCCGGCGGCACGGACGAGCTTCCCGCCGCACTGCCCCTGCGCGACCGGTACGCCGCGGTGGTCGCCTGGCAGCTCATGGCCTTCCGGTGGCTGGTGGCCGCCGGCGTGCCGATCCACGGCATCCTGAGCTCCGGCGCCGGCCGGTACGCGGCGCGATGGCTGCGCGGCGAGCTGTCCGCCGCGGACACCGCACGACTGGGCGGGACGGAGACCTTCCCCGCGGCCGACCGGGATCGGCTGCGGACGGTCGCCGCGCAGCTCGCGGACGGACCGGTCCGGTTCGTCGAGCTCGGGCACCGGGGGGAGATCGGCGAGGCGCTGCGGGCCGGCGACATCCTGGCCGCGCCGGTGGCCGTCGATGTCGTACAGCGGCATCCCGACGGTCTGCTGCGGTTGCTCGGCCGGCTGTACGAGGCCGGGATCGACGTGGACTGGGCGGCGCTCGATCCGCCCGGCCACCCGGCCCGGCGCGTGCACCTGCCCGGCTACCCGCTGCGAGGCGAACGCTGCTGGCCCCGGCCCGCGGGCGTGGCGCCCCGCCCGGCGCCCGGCCCGACGCCTCCCGCTGCCGTCGCACCGGACCCGGGCGCCGGGGTGCTGCCGTGGTTGTCGGACACGTTGCGGGCGCTGCTGCACGCCGACGAGGTGCCGGCCGATGCCGACTATTTCGAGCTCGGCGGCAACTCGGTGGTGGCGCTGCAACTCGTCGACCGGGTCCGCGAGGCGTACCGGGCCGATCTGCGGGTGCTCGACGTGCACGACCACCCGCTGGTGAGCGACCTGGCCGGGGTCATCGCGGACCGGGCCGCGGGCCCGGCCGCCGCACCGCCGGCGCCGGCCCCGGCCCGTTCCGCCCTGCCGCCGATCACGCCGGGCGGCGAGCGGGTGCTCTCCTTCGGGCAGGAGCGCATGTGGTTCCACCACGAGCTCGATCCGGAGACGACCCTCTACAACCTGCCGGTCTCGCAGCGGCGGCGCGGGCCGCTGGATCCCGCGGTGCTGCGGGCCGCCTGGGAGGATCTCGCCGCGCGGCACGAGGTGTTGCGCTCCAACTTCGTGTCCGACGACGGGCGGCCCCGGCTCGTGATCCGGCCGGCGCTGGGCGACTTCCTCTCGGTCGCCGACGTGTCCGGCGAGCCGGACCCGCGGGCGGCGGCGCGCGCGGTGCTGCGGGCCGAGGAGCGCCGGCCCTTCGACCTGGCCACCGATCCGCTGGTCCGGGTGGTGCTGATCCGGCTGGCGGCGGACGAGCACATCGACCTCACCACCATGCACCACGCGGTGAACGACGGCTGGGCCCCGACCGTCCTCGACCAGGAGCTGGAGAGCCATCTCGCCGCCCGGGCCGAGGGCCGTCGTCACGAGCTTCCCCCGTTGCCGATCCAGTACCACGACTACGCGCGCTGGCAGCGGGACCTGCTCCGGGACGGGCTGCTCGACCCCGAGCTGGAGTACTGGAAGGACGCCCTGCGTGAGGTGCCGGTCCTGCGGCTGCCCACCGACCGCCGCCGGCCGGACCGGCGCGACTACGCCGGCGACGTCCACCCCTTCGTGATTTCCGGCGAGCTGGTGGATTCGTTGCGATCGCTCGGCCGCGAGGAGTCGGCGACGTTGTTCGCCGTCGTCCTGGCCGGCTTGTTCGTGCTGCTGCACCAGGACAGCGGCCAGGACGACATCGTCGTCGGCACGCCGACGATCGGCCGCACGCACCCCGAGCTGTGGCAGCTGATCGGCTTCTTCAACAACACCGTCGCGCTGCGCGGGGACCTGTCGGACCGGCCCAGCTTCCGCGAGCTCGTCCGGCGTACCCGGCGTACCGTCCTGGCGGGTCTCGACCATCAGGAAGTGCCGTTCGACAAGGTGGTCAAGGCGGTGGCGCAGCCGCGCGAGCCGGGACGCAGCCCGCTGTTCGACGTCATGTACGTGCATCAGACGTTGCCGCCGGAGGCCGCACACGCCGGGGACCCCGTCACCGGGCCGGACGAGCCGTTCCCCGGTATCCCGGCCGGCACCGCCAAGTTCGACCTCAGCCTGGTGATCGGCGAACATGCCGGGCGGGCCGGCCTGACAGCCGGGCTGGAGTACAGCACCCAGCTGTTCGATCGCCCGACCGTGGCAGCGACGGCCGAACGGTTCCTGGCCGTCCTGCATCGCGTCGTCGAGCGGCCGGACCTTCCCCTGGACCGGCTCGGACCCGCCCCGGCGGCGGCCGCCGGAGCCGACCCCGCGACCACGGCCGGCGACCTGGCGTACTGGCGGTCGGAGACGGCCGGGGCCCCGCTGATCGATCTGCCGGGTGACCGGCTGCGCCCGCTCGACGGGGATGACGCCGTCGCCGTGCACCGGCACACCGTCCCGGCCCGGATCGTCCGGGCCACCGGGGTGGACGCCGGCATCGCGCTCCTGGCCGCCTTCCTGACGGTGGTGTCGGCCCGTACGGGTGTCGAGGACCTCCTCGTCGGGCTGCCGCTGACCGCGCCGGGCGATCCGGAGCGGGTCGTACCGGCGGCGATCCGGGCCGACCTCGGCGACGAGCCGTCGTGGACGACGCTGACCAGCCGGGTGGCGGCGGCCGTCGCCCGCGCCCGGGGACATCTGAGTGTGTCGCTCGCCGACCTGGCCGGCCGGGGCGATCTGCCGCCGGTGCCGGGGCGGCATCCGCTCACCGATCTGTGGTTCGCGGCCGGTCCCGGCGACGAGACCGCGGGCGCCCCCGGCCGGACGCCGCACGACCTCGCGGTGACGGTGGACGGCGACGGCGACGCGGACGTGGTGGTCCGGTTGACCTATCGCACGGCTCTCTACGACCCGGCGACTGTCGAGGGCGTCGCACAGGAACTGACGACCGTGCTGCGCCGGGCCGGGGACGAGCCGGGGACGGCGGTTTTCGACCTGTGGCGGCCGGCGGAGGCCGGCCCGATCGGAAAGGCCATCACATGAGGATCGGTGTCGTCGGGGCCGGAACCATGGGAGTCGGCGTCGCGCAGTGCGCGTACCAGGCGGGTCATGCGGTGGTGGTGACCGACACGGATCCGGCGGCCCTGGACGGGGCGCCGGCCCGGCTGCGCGACGGCATCCGGCTCAGCCGGGTCCTCGGCCGGACGGAGCTCGCACCGGCCGGGGGCGCGCTCGTCCCGGTCACCTGGTCAGGGGATCCGGCCGCGCTGGCCCGGGCCGAGTTCGTCATCGAGTGCGTCACCGAGCGGATCGCGGTCAAGCAGGAGGTGCTCGGGGTCCTGGACCGGTTCTGCGCACCGGAGACCGTGTTCGCCTCGTGCACGTCCGGCATCCCGGTCGGCCGCCTCGGGTCGTTCACCGGGCGGCCGGACCGGGTGCTGGGCACGCACTTCATGAATCCCGCGCCGCTGAAGGACACCGTCGAGGTCGTCCGCGGCGCGCGGACCGGCGACGACACCATGCGGCGCGCCCTGGACCTGCTGACCGGCATGGGCAAGCGGGCCGTCGTCGTCAACGACGGCCCGGGCTTCGTCAGCAACAGGATCCTCATGCTGACCATCAACGAGGCGGCCACGGTGGTGCGGCAGGACACCGCGGACGCGAGCACCGTGGACGCCGTGTTCACCCAGTGTTTCGGGCACCCGCTGGGCCCGCTGGCCACCGCGGATCTGATCGGCGTCGACACCGTCGTGGACACCCTGGACATGCTCCGGGAGCACACCGGGGACGACCGGTTCATACCCAGCGCGCTGCTCGTGGACCTGGTCGAGGCCGGCCGGCTGGGCCGCAAGACCGGTCACGGCTTCCATCGCTATCCGCACGCCGGACCGGGGAGATGACGACGGTGCTGTCCGAGGGTGTCCTGGCGGCCTATGTCACGCCGGGCGGAGCGCTCGATCCGGCGCTGTTCACGATCGCCCTGCGGCGTACGCTCGCCGAGGCCGGCCTCGCCGCCGCCGATCCCGAGCTCGTCGATCTCGGCGCCGATCCGGGCCCGGCCGGGGCGCGGCGCTGGCTGGCCGCCCGGCTGGCCGAGGTGGCGGAGCCTCCGGGGCGGCACGTGCTCGTCCATCTCGGCGGCGGACGCTACGGCTGGTTCCAGCGGTACGACCCGTCGGTGCTCGACCGGCACAGCGTCGGCCTGGTGGCAGCCCGGGTCGGTGAGACCTACACCGCGCTCCTCACCGGCGCCGGCGTGACGCCCGGTCCGCTGGTCCCGGCGCCGGAGCCGGCGGAGCCCGGCCGCCCGGCCGCGACGATTCCGCCCACCGGCCGGGTGACCGCCGAGAGCACCCTCGGCGGTGCCGTCGCGGAAGCGGTGCACCGGGGCGCCCGCGCGGCGGGCGTCCACTGGCCGGTGCTGGTCACCGCCGCCGTCGCCTGCGTGGAACAACGGCGAACCGGCGAGTCCGGCGTGGTCATCGGGACGACCGTGACCAACCGGGCCGGCCGCGCGGACCGGCGGGCGGTCGGCCGGATGACGTCGGTCGCCGCCCTCGGGACGACCGTGCGCCCGGAACAGACCGGGGCCGAGGTCGTGCGAGCGGTGGCCCGGGCTCTGCGCCGCGCCGCGCGACAGCCGGCCGGCCAGCCGTACACGACGGTGGTGGAGACGCTGCCGGCCACGACGCCGATCCACTTCGGACCGGCGCCGGCGGGCCTGCGCCAGCTGGGCTCCGGCACCGGTCCGGCGGAGATCACCGTACGGGTGCACGAGGACCCGGCCGACCGTGGCTTGCACCTCCACGTGGACGCCGACGCCACCCGGCACGACGTCCCGTCCGTTACGGCCTACCTCACCCGGGTGCGCCGTGCGGTCGAGGAGCTCGCCGCGGACGGCCGCCGGGCGGTCGGCACCTTCGCCCTGCTCGATCCGGCTGATCATCGGCGCGGGCTGACCGAGTGGAACGACACCGATCTGCCGGTACGCGCGGCCGGCCTGCCCGAGCTCTTCGAGGCCGCCGTGGACCGCGACCCCGGGGCACCGGCCGTGATCACCGGGGCCGTCACCATCACGTACGGAGATCTCGACGCCCGGGCCAACCGGCTGGCTCATCTGTTGCTCGATCGGGGTGTCACACCCGGGGCCCCGGTGGCTCTCGCGGTCCCCCGCACCGCCGAGATGATCGTCGCGGTGCTCGCGACGGCCAAGGCGGGCGGCGCCTACCTGCCGATCGGCGCGGACCAGCCGCCGTACCGCATCGACACGATCCTCGCCGATGCCCGCCCGGCCGTCGTGATCGGCGCGGGCGACAGGGTGCCCGCCGCCGCCGGTGTTCCCGTCGTCCGGCTCGACGACGCGGCGACCGTGGCCGCGCTGGACAACTGTCCGGTGCGCCGGCCGGCGGACGCCGATCGGGCCTCGCCCCGGCCGGAGAGTCCCGCCTATCTCCTCTACACGTCCGGCTCGACCGGGCGGCCGAAGGGCGTGGTGGTTCCGCACCGCGCGGTGGCGAACCTGGTCGCCTGGGCCCGCCGTGACGTCGGCGAGCACACGATGCGGCGGGTCCTGGCCACCACGTCGCTGAGCTTCGACGTCTCGGTCTTCGAGCTGGTCGTGCCGCTTCTCGCCGGCGGCACGATCGAGCTGCTCGCGGATCCGCCGGCCCTGCTGACCGAGGCGGCCCGGCCGAGCCTCGTCAGCATGGTTCCCTCGGTCCTCGACCGGCTGCTGGCGGCCGGCCCGGTCATGCTGTCGCCGGATCTCGTCGTCCTGGCCGGGGAGGCGCTGACCCCGCGAGCGGCCCGGACGGTGCGGGAACGGTTTCCCCGGGCCCGGATCGCCAACGCGTACGGTCCGACCGAGGCGGCCGTCTACGCCACCGCCTGGTTCACCGACGGCCCGATCGACGCGGCGCCACCCATCGGGCGGCCGTTGCCGAACGTCCGGGCGCATGTGCTGGACGCCGCGCTGCAACCGGTACCGCCGGGCTGGCCCGGTGAGTTGTACCTGGCCGGCGCGGGGCTGGCCCTCGGCTATCGGGACCGCCCGGCGTTGACCGCGGCCCGGTTCCCGGCGAACCCGTTCGGCCCCGCGGGAAGCCGCATGTATCGCACCGGCGACCTGGTCCGCCGGGACGAGCACGGGCTGTTGCACTATCTCGGCCGGACCGACCACCAGGTGAAGATCCGGGGCTTCCGCATCGAACTCGGCGAGGTGGAGGCCGCGCTCGCCGCGCACCCGGACGTCACCGCCGCCGTCGCGGTGGTCCGGGAGGACCGGCCCGGCGACCGGAAGCTGATCGGATACGTCACTGTGGCCGCCCCGGCCGGCCCGGCGGCCGTACGGGCCTGGGTCGCCCAGCGGCTGCCCGGTCACATGGTGCCGCACGCCGTGATCGTCCTCCCGCGGCTCCCGTCGGGTCCGGCCGGGAAGGTCGACCGGTCCGCTCTGCCCGCGCCCGGATTCGCGGCCGCGGCCGCGCCGGCGAACGACTCCGCCGCCCGGGCCGGGGAGTTGTGCGCGGTCTTCGCCACCGTGCTCGGCGTGCCCGCTGTCGACCCGCACGTGAGCTTCTTCGACGTGGGCGGCGACAGCATTCTGGCCATCCAGCTGGTGAGCCGGGCTCGTCGCGCCGGCCTCGCCTTCACGCCGCAGGACGTCTTCGAGCATCCCACCGCCGCGGGACTGGCAGCGCTCGCCGGGCGGGTGACGGAGTCGCCGGTCGAGGGATCCGGTGACGGCGTCGGTCAGGTGCCACTCACCCCCATCATGGAGTGGTTCCGGCACCGCCACGGCCCGGCCGGCGGATTCGGGCAGGCCGTCGTCGTCCGCGTACCCGCCGGCCTGGGCCTGGGGCCTCTGGAGACCGCGGTGGGGACACTGCTCGATCACCATGACGTGCTGCGCCTGAAGCTGACCCGGGCGCCGGCCGGACCGGAGCGGCCGGACCGCTGGACGCTCGAGGTGCGGCCGCGCGGAGCCGTCACCGCCGCCGCCTGCGTCGGCCGGGTGGACGTCGCCGGCCGGACCGGGGAAGCCCTCGCCCGGACGATCGACGAGCAGATCGAGGCCGCCCGCCGAGCCCTGGCCCCCGAGGACGGCAGGATGCTGCGGGTGGTGTGGCTGGACGCCGGGTCGTCCGGGGCAGGACGGCTGGTGATCGTCGTCCACCACTTGGCGGTCGACGGGGTCAGCTGGCGGATCCTCGTACCGGATCTGGCGGAGGCCTGGCAGGCCGCCCGGGCCGGCGCTCCCGCCGTGCTGCCGCCCGCCGGGACGTCGTACCGGCGGTGGGCGCTCATGCTCGCCGAGGCGGCAGTCCGGCCGGAACGCGAGGCCGAGCTGGACTTCTGGCTCGCCCAGCTCGGCCGGGAGGATCCCCCGCTGGGCACCGGACGGCTCGACCCGGCCCGCGACGTGCTCGCCGGGGGGCGGGTCGACACGCTGCGCCTGCCGGCCGGGCCGACCCGCACACTGCTGACCGACGCCCCGAGGCTCTTCCACTGCGGGCCCGACGACGTGCTGATGACCGCCCTGGCCTTGGCGGTGGTGCACTGGCGTCGCCGGCACGGCCGCGGCCACACGTCCACCGTCCTGCTGGACGTCGAGGGGCACGGCCGCGAACCCGTCGTCCCCGGCGCCGACCCGACCCGTACGGTCGGCTGGTTCACGTCCCTCTGCCCGGTGCTCCTGGACGTCGGCTCGCCCGCCTGGGACGAGGTCCGCGCCGGCGGCCCGGCCGTGGCCGCCGCCCTCGGACGGGTCCGGGAGACCATGCGGTCGCTGCCCGACAAGGGCGTCGGGTTCGGGCTCCTGCGCCACCTCAACCCCCGCACCACACCGGTGCTGGCCGGCGCGGCGCGACCCCAGATCAGCTTCAACTACCTGGGGCGGTTCGCCGCCACCGGCGCCGGGTCCGCGGCCGGGTGGACGACCGCACCCGAGTTCACCGGGTTGTACGGCGGCGCCGACCCGGACGAGCCGATCCCCCACGAGATCGGCATCGGCATGGCGGCGCAGGAGGGTGACACCGGTGTCGAGCTGACCGCCTCGGTGCTGTGGCCCGAGTCGCTCTTCACCGCCGGGCAGATCAGTGACCTGCTGCACCTGTGGCACGAGGCGCTGCTCGGGCTGGCCGCGCACACCACCGGGCCCGGACCGGAGGCGGCCGTGACGGTGAGTCCGGCGGCGCTGGTCGGCGCGGTGGCCGCGCGCACGCCCGATGCGGTGGCGGTGGTGGCCGGGGACACCGTCCTCACCTATCGGGAGCTGGTCGAGCGCGCCGATCGGCTGGCGGCCCGGCTGGCCGCGGCCGGCGTCGCACCGGGGACCCGGGTGGCGGTCGCCGTGCCCCGCGGGGCGGATCTCGTGATCGCCCTGCTGGCTGTGCTCAAGGCGGGTGCGGCGTACGTGCCGGTCGACCCGGCGCACCCGGCTCCCCGGCTCGCCGCCATGCTCGGCGACGCGCGTCCGGTGTGCCTGCTCGTGACCGGCGACGGCACCGTTCCCGGCGCGGCCGACCTGCCCCGCGTACGCGTGGACCTGCCACGATCCGGCCCGCACGGTGACCCGCCGCGCGTGCCGCCGGCCGCCTGGCGCCCGGCGTACATCGTGCACACCTCCGGCTCGACGGGCACCCCGAAGGGCGTGGTCGTGCCGTGCGGGGCGGTCGCGGCGCTGGCGCTGGACCGGGCCTTCGACGGCGACGCCCACCGCCGGGTGCTGCTGCATTCGCCGGCCACGTTCGACGCTGTCACCTATGAGGTGTGGGTGCCGTTGGTCCGGGGCGGCGCGGTGGTCGTCGCGCCGGAGGAAGCCTTGCTGCCGGCGACGCTCGCCACGCTCGTCGAACGGCACTCCGTCACGGCGCTGTTCCTGACCGCGGGCCTGTTTCGCGCCTTCGCTCAGGAGGCACCGGAGTCGTTCACCGGGCTCCGCGAGGTCTGGACCGGCGGCGACGTGGTGCCGGCCGACGCCGTGCGACGGGTGCGCTCGGCCGCACCGCACGTGCGGGTGGCCAACGTGTACGGGCCCACCGAGACGACCACGTTCGCGACGGTGTGGCGGATCGGACCGGGCGACACCGGCGACGACGTCCCGATCGGCCGCCCGATGGACCATACCGAGGCGTACGTCCTCGATGCCGCCCTGCGACCGGTACCGGCCGGCCGGCCGGGCGAGCTGTACCTGGCCGGGCGCGGACTGGCCCTCGGCTACTCGAACGATCCGGGACTGACGGCGGCGCGGTTCCCGGCGGACCCGTTCGGCCCCGCGGGCAGCCGCATGTATCGCACCGGTGACCTGGTCCGGCTCGACGAGCAGGGCGTCGCGCACTTCCTCGGCCGCGTCGACGACCAGGTCAAGATCCGCGGCTTCCGCGTCGAACCCGCGGAGATCGAGGCGGTCCTCGTCCGCCACCCGGGTGTCACCGATGCCACCGTCGTGGCTCGGGAGGACGGTCCGGGCCGGCGCGACCTCGTCGCCTACCTCACCGCGGACACACCGATCGATCCGGTCCGGGCACGGTCCTGGATCGCCCAGCGGCTGCCGGACCCGATGGTGCCCGCGGCCGTGGTGGTCCTCGACCGGCTGCCGCTCACTCCGCACGGCAAGGTCGACCGGGCTGCACTGCCGGCCCCGGACCGCACCCCCCACGGCACCGGCGCGGCCCCCGCCACCACGGCCGAGCAGACGATCGCCCGGCTGGTGCGAGAGCTCCTGCCCCTCGACCGGGTGAGCCTCGAAGACTCCTTCCTCGCACTCGGCGGGGACAGCATCACGGCGCTGCGACTGGCCGTCCGGGCCCGGCGCGCCGGCTTCGCGCTGACCCCGCGGCAGGTGTTCGAGCACCGGACCGTAGGCGCGATCGCAGCCGCCGCCGAGCCGCTGAGGCCCGCCCCGGAGCCGGACGACGCGGCGACCGGGCCGATGCCGCTGACCCCGGCCATGCGACGGTTCCTGGACAGCGGTGGCCCGATCGACGGCAGGTGCCGGCACGTCGTGCTCCGCTTGCCCGGTACCGTCTCCGCCGACCGGTTGTCGGACGCCGTACAGGCTGTCGTCGACCGTCACGACGCCTTGCGGATGCGGCTGACCCCCGACGGACAGTGCGAGATCCTGCCGGTCGGCGCCGTGGCCGCCGCCGGCCTCGTCCGGCACGCCGGTCCCGCGGCGGAGGACGAGGCGGTGCGGGCGGCCTGCCGCGAGCTGGTGCCCGCCGAGGCCGCGATGCTGCGGGTGGTCCACTGCGAGCCCGGCCGCGTCCACCTGCTCGGCCACCGCCTGGCGGTCGACCCGCCGAGCCTGAGGATCATGGCCGGCGACCTGATGAGCGCCTGGGTCGCCGCGACGGCGGACCGATCGCCCGCCGCCGCCCTGCCCCCCGCCGGCACCTCGCTGCGGTCCTGGGCGCGGATGCTCGCCGGCGAGGCGGTACGGCCGGATCGGGAGAGCGAGGTCGAGCGGTGGGCCGAACAGCTGGACGGTGACGACCCGGCACCGGCACCGCACGTGCTCGATCCGGCCGTGGATACCGTGGCGACGGCCGGCCGGGTGCCCGTGGTGATGTCACCCGCACAGTCGCACGCCCTGGTCGGCCGATTGCCCGCGATGTTCCACTGTGAGCCGCGGGACGTCCTTGCGACTGCTCTGGCCCTCGCGGTGGCCCGGTGGCGAAGTGTGTCCCGGGGGGAGGACGGCACATCCGCTCTGGTCGAGATCGAGGAGGCCGACCGGCCACCGGCCCGGACCGGCCTCGATCTCACCCACACGATGGGCTGCCTCGGGCGTACGTACCCCGCGCGCCTGGACCCGGGGCCGATCGACTGGGCCGACGTCCGCGCCGGGGCCGCAACCCTGGGTCCGGCCGTCCGGCGCGTCAAGGAACACCTGCGGTCGCTGCCCGGCGGAGGCCTCGGATTCGATCTGCTGCGCTACCTCAACCCGCGCACCGGTCCCCTGCTGGGGGCCGCGGGCCGAGCGCGGATCGGCCTGACCTTCCTCGGCCGCGCCGCGGCGGACGACAGCACCGGCGACACAGCCACCCCCGGAGAGCCGTTGACCCACCCGCTGGCGATCACCGCCCTGATCCGCGACGGCGGGCCGGGCCCACGGCTCGAGACCACGCTGAGCTGGGCCACCCGCGTGGTCGGCGAGGACCACGCCCGCACGCTCGCGACCCTCTGGGAGCAGGCCCTGACCGGTCTGGCAGCTCTCGCCGACACCGGCGAGGGCGGCCATACACCCTCCGACTTCCCCCTCGTCGCTCTCTCCCAGTCCGAGGTGGAGGCGGCCGAGGCGGCCTGCCCGGGACTCACCGACATCCTCCCCCTCGCGCCGTTGCAAGAGGGAATCCTGTTCCACGCCTTGTCCGGCGGTGAGGCCGGCGGCGTGTACGTCGTCCAGCTGACGCTCGGGCTGGCGGGAACACTGGACGCGAGCGCGCTGCACGGGGCGGCCGGCGATCTGCTCCGCCGTCATCCGCACCTCGGAGCAGCGTTCCTCCACCGGGGATTCCGCGTACCGGTCCAGGTGATCGGCGCCCCGCCGGGCGTACCGTGGCAGGAAACCGATCTCCGCGACCTGTCGCCGCAGGACCGCGACCGGCGACTGGCCGATCTCGCGGCCGGCCACCGCACCACCGGGTTCTCGCCCGGCGAGCCACCGCTGCTGCGCTTCCTGCTGTGCCGGCTCGGCCCGGAGCGGCACACACTGGTGCTGACGATCCATCACCTCCTGATCGACGGCTGGTCGGTGCCCCTGCTCGTCCAGGACCTCATGACGCTCTACGGCGCCCGGCTGGACGGCAGCACGCCGGCCCCGGCGCCGGCGTACCGGGACTTTCTCGGCTGGCTCGCCCGCCGGTCACGGTCGGAGGCCCGGGCGGCGTGGCGCACGGCGCTCGCCGGTCTCGCGGCTCCGACGATCACCGGCCGCGCCCGGGCGGACTCGGCCGCGGTCCTGCCCGAGCGGCTCGAGGCCACCCTGACGGAGCCGGAGAGCGACGCGGTCCGGGCGGCGGCCCGGGCCGGCGGGATCACCCTCAACACGTACGTCCAGGCGGCGTGGGCCCTCGCGCTCGCCTGCTCCACCCACCGCGACGACGTGGTCTTCGGCGTGGTCGTCTCCGGCCGGCCGGACGATCTGCCCGGCGTCGAGTCGATGGTCGGCCTGCTCATCAACACCGTTCCGGCCCGCATCGTGCTGAACCCGCGGGAGACCGCCGGGGACCTGCTGCGCCGGGTGCAGGACGAGCAGTCCCGGATGATGCCGCACCAGTACGTGAGCCTGAGCGAGATCCGGCGGATGACGGGCCGGGGCGAGCTCTTCGACACCGCCGTCGCGTTCGAGAACTATCCGCCCGGTCCGGTGGTGTCTGCCTCGGAGCTCCGCCTCACCGGAACGAGCGTGCGGGACATGCCGCACTTCACCTGCGCGCTCGCGGTCGTGCCGGGCGAGCGGATCCTCCTGCGGGTTACCCATCGGCCGGATCTGCTGCCCCGGTCCGGCGCCGGTGAGCTGCTGGCATTCCTGCACCGGGGGATCCGGCTGCTCACCAAGCATCCGGACAGGACGATTGCCGACATCCGCCCGGGCGTCGCCGGCAGCACGACGGGGCCGGCTCAGTGAACCGGCGACGCGAGGATCTGTCCGATGTCCCACAGGTGGTGGTAGGCGTCGTGGCAGTTGTTCCTCGCGACGTCCGCGGCCGTCTGACGCCCCCGGGTCGCGTGCCGCAGCGTGACGCCCTCGCGCAGAGCACGCCCCACGACCTCGACCCAGGCGGCCGCGGCCAGCTCGCTCGACCACGCGGCCACGGCCAGGGGCAGGGCGGCGTATCTCCTGGCCGCCGCCAGGGCGTCGGGGTCGTAGCCGGCGACGTCGCTGCGCCGGGCGAGAAGCGCGCTCTGCACCCGCTCCGACCATTGCCGCAGATTGTCCCCGACGTGGCAGACATATTCCGTGACCGTCCATCCGCCCGCGGGACGTCGTTCGGCACCGTTGGCCCCGGCGGTCGCCTCGGCGAGCCGCCGGTCCCATCCGGACATCCAGGCGAGGGCCTCCCCGGGCGTCAGCGACCAGTCGAATCCGCAAGCCCGGCACGGATCTCCGTACAGCGCCGCACCCCATGGCTCCACGCCGGAGAATCTACCGGATCCCCGGGTACGCGCCCTCCGGTGCGGGTCTCGCCGGCGAACCGCGGCTCGTGCCGGTGCGCCGGGGAGGATCCGGGGGACGCCGCCGAAAGCCGACAGTCCGGATGTGGCGCCGTGCCCGCGCCCCTCCCTATGGTGTGACCATGCTCTCCCCGACCGAACGCACGACACTGGGTCGCGCCAAGGATCGGGCGCGTACCGATCGCGCCGACCTTTACGCCGTTCTCGACGCCGGTCTCGTGTGCCATCTCGGGCTCGTCGTCGACGGCGCCCCGATGGTGGTGCCGACCGGTTACGGCCGCATCGGCGACACACTCTTCCTGCACGGGTCCAGCGGTGCCCGCTCGCTGCGCCACGCCGGGTCCGTCTGTGTGACGGTGACCCACCTCGACGGCATCGTGCTGGCGCGCTCGGCGTTCAACCAGTCCGTCAACTACCGGTCGGCGATGATCTACGGCGAGGTCCGGCGGGTGAGCGACCCGGACGAGCAGGTGGCCGGGCTCCGGGCGATCTCCGAGCAGCTGGCGCCCGGGCAATGGGACGCTGTGCGAGCACCGACGCGCAGGGAGCTGGCGGCGACCCTGGTGCTCGCCCTCCCCCTGACCGAAGCCTCGGTCAAGATCCGGCAGGGGCCGCCGATCGACGACGAGGAGGATTACACGCTGCCCGTCTGGGCCGGTGTCCTTCCCCGGGAGACGGTCTGGGGGACACCGGTGCCCGATCCCCGGATGTCGCAGGACATTCCCGTGCCGGCGCACGTGCGCGACCGGGTGTCCGGCTGATCCCCCGCCTCCGCCCGCCTCAGCGGGGTTCCTTGGTGGCGGTCCGCGCCCGGTAAGAGCGGGTCTTCATCCGGTTGCCGCAGCGATCGGGGTCGCACCAGCGCCCGTTGGCCGGCCGGGACCGGTCCAGGAACACCCACCGGCAGTCCGGCGCGGGACACATCTTCAGACGCCGCCAGGAGGCGTCCGCCCCGGCGTTCACCGCCTCGCCGAGAATCAGCGCGAGGGCCCCGGGAACGCCCGGTCCGGCCGGCGCCAGCACCGGCGCCGCATGCGGTCCGAACCGGACGCGCAGCAGCCCGTCCAGCTCCGGCCAGGCGGGCTCCGGCGCCCCCGCGGGCAGCGCCGGCTCACCGGGCTGGACGGTGGCCGCGCGCAACGCGGCGCGCAGGGCATGGGCCAGCCGGAGATCGGCGGCATCGGCGGAGACCGGACCGTCGAGCAGACCGGCCCCGGTGAGCCAGCCGGCCAGACCGGCCGGCGTGGCCAGCGCGTCCGCCGGCTGCAACGGCCGGCCGTGCAGCACGAAGCCGCGCTGGTCGAGTGTGTTGACGAAGCTCTGCACCAGCTCGAGACCCGCGAATCGCCCTTCGCCCACCGACACGAGCATCTCCGTTTGGTAGTGTTGAATCGGTCTTGCCCTCCACTGTATGCTCCGCAAACCGGTCGCCGTCCCGAGGAGATCCGTTGCACCAGAATCAGCTGAGGCGGACCATCTCCTTGCCGCAAGGCGTGGCGCTCTATCTCGGTGCGATCATCGGTGCGGGCGTCCTGTTGCTGCCCGGCGTCAGCGCGACGATGGCCGGTCCCGCGTCCGTGGTCGCCTGGCTCTTCGACGCCCTGCTCGGCATCCCGCTGGCGCTGACCTTCGCCGCCCTGGCCGGCCGCATCCCGGATGCCGGCGGAGCCGCCACTTACGCCACCCGCGCCTTCGGCGGGGCCACCGGCGCGGTGGTGGGCTGGTTCTACTTCATCGGCGCGGCCACCGCGCAGACGCTGGTCGCGCTGACCGGCGCCTACTACGCCGGGCCCTACCTGGGCCTGGGCAACGGGGGGATCTTCCTGCTGGCGGGCGCCATCCTGACCGTCGCCACGGTCTCCAACGCGTGGGGCCTGCGCGTCAGCGCGCGGCTCCAGTTGCTCTTCAGCACCACGGTCGCCCTCCTGCTGGTGGCCGCGGTGCTGGTGGCCGCGCCGCGGATGGAGGCCGAGCGCTGGACGCCCTTCGCCCCGCACGGCTGGACGGCGGCCGGTTCGGCGGGCGTCGTCATCTTCTTCGCCTTCTTCGGCTGGGAGGCGATCACGCATCTGAGCGAGGAGTTCCAGGATCCCGCGCGCGACGTGCCGCGCAGCACGGTCATCAGCGTCGCCCTCATCACCGCGCTCTTCGCCGGCGTCGCGGTCGTGACCGTCGGCACGGGCACATACGGCACCGACGAGCTCAACCGCACCGTGATCGCCCGCCTGCTGGGCGGCTCGTCGTCCTCCACCGTGGGCGCCCTCGCCTCGACAATCGCGCTCTTGATCGCCGTCGGAACGGCGAACGCCTTCGTGGCGGCCACGTCCCGCCTGGGCTACGCCCTCGGGCGGGACAGAGTCTTCCCGCGCGTCTTCGCCGCGGTCAGCGACCGCGGCGTCCCCCTCGTGTCCGTCCTGGTCGTCGGCGGATACGCGGGGGCTTGCCTGCTGGTGAGCTACCTGCTCGACTGGGGTCCGGAGTTGTTGCTCAAGGTGCCGACGTCCCTGGTCATCCTCACCTACATCGCGGCGATGGTCGCCGGTGTCCGGCTGCTCAGCGGCGCCCGCCGGATCGTCGCGGGCGCCGCCGCGCTGCTGTGCCTCGTGCTGCTGCCCTTCGCCGGAGTGGCCCTCGCCATTCCGGTGATCGTGGCCCTCCTGGCGCTGACCTACCGGTGGTGGACCAGGCGCCGGGAAACCACGCGGCCACGGATGGCCGACGAGACCGTGGAGCGGTGATGGAAGCGCACAACGTCGACGAGATCGTCCGATCCTGGTCCGCGGGATCACCTCCGTACCTGGAGTTCCTGCGCACCGCCGCGATGAGCGCCGGGGTCTATCGGCTGTCCGCCGGAAGCGCCGACCCGCAGCAGCCCCATCGCGAGGACGAGCTCTATCTGGTCCTGCGGGGCCGGGCGCTGATGACCGTCGGCGGCCGGGAGACCACGGTCGGGCCGGGCTCTCTCGTGTTCGTGCCGGCCATGGTGGAACACCGCTTCCACACGATCAGCGAGGATCTCGACGTCCTGGTCGTCTTCGCCCCGGCGGAGTCGGCTCCGAGCCCGGGCGTGAGCCCCTCCGGCACCGGGGACGCGAGGCCGAGCGTGAGCCCCTCCGGCACCGGGGACGCGGCGACCGCGGCCCTCAGGACCGGCGCCGTGACGCGTGCGTCACCGGCTCCTGAGTGATGCGTGCGCGGTGGGCGAGCGCAGCCGCCTGGCCTCGCTCCCGCATGCCCAGCTTGTTCAGCACCCGGGAGAGGTGCGATTTGACCGTCCCTGCCGTCACCCCCAGCTTGAGCGCCATCTCGCTCGTGGTCAGTCCCTCCGCCACGAGACGCAGCACCTCCCGCTCGCGACCGGTCAGCTCCGCATGTTCGATGCGGCGCACCGCCTCGGCATCGGGCAGTGACTCGACCAGACGGTCGAGGAGAAAGGAGGTGGCCGCCGGGGCCAGGAAGGCCTCCCCCCGCGCGACCGCGCGCACGGCATCCACGACGAAACGTCCTACATGGTCGTTGTGCACAATGCCGCGCAATCCGAGACGCAGCACCTGGATGACCGCGGACTCGTCGTAGTCGTCGACGAGGACGACGACCGGTGGCCGGCGCCGCCAATGGGCGCACAACCGGCCCAGCGGCTCGAACTCCCCGATCCCGTCCATCGAGGTCATGAGCACGTCGGGCCGCAGCCGGCCGACCATGCCGACCATCTCGTCGACCCGGCCGGTGTCTCCGAGCACGGCGAGATCGGGCTCGGTGCCGATGACCGCGCGGAGGCCGGCGCGGGTGAGATCAGCCTCGTGGTGGACGACGACGGTCAACGGGCCGGATGAGCGGATCATCGGCCCTCGTTTCCCGGGCCGCGGCCAGGAATGCGATACGTTGCCGAAAGCGACTCGTTCCCGGGCCGACGAGGCGCTGCCGAGTCCGGACTTGAACGGCGAGAAGCCATTGTGCTGCCCCCGTGATCGACTGAGCACGCACGACACACGTGCCAGAACCGTGACCAAACGCAATCGAATCGTAACGCATCACTGCGTCGATCGATGGCCGGTCGCGGTGTCGATTTCCAGATCCAGCCGGGGCGGCGGCCAGGCCACCACACCCTCAAGAACCGGAACCACGAAGTAGCTGCGTGAATGACCCGCCGTCGCCCCGGCCCCGGCCGCGCTGGAGCCGGCCGTGACGCGCACCGTGTCCCCCTGGACTTCCGTCAGATGCCGGACTTTCTGCCAAACCAGCACGGGTTCGCGCGAGCCGTAGCGGTCGCGGACGGCGTAGGCCGCACAGGCGACGAAGGGGCCGCCGGCGACCGGGTCGGGCCACACCGGAGATCCGTCCGGTTGAAAACATTCGACACGGAAACCGATCAGACCCTCATTACGTATCGTTATCAATCCGGCCCCGCCGATGACATTCCCGCAGAGCGCCAGCGCCAGATCCTTACCGTCCTCCCCCCGGCTGTCGACGGCATTGACCACGAGATAGCCCTGCCCGGAGCTGTGCAATTTCGTGAACCGGATACCCATGCCGCGCGCTATTCCGCCGACACGCGCAGTGTGACGACACTCTGGTAGCCCTCGTGACGCTCCATCGCCGTGTCCGGCTCTGCCGCCGGATAGAAGCCCTCGAAGAGGTCGATGTAGTCGCGGCACAGAGCCCGCAGTACCGGCGCGATCTCCGGCCCCAGGGCCGAGGCCGCCTGCCGGACCGCGATCACGGTGGACATGGTGACGCGGGAGGCCTCCCCGAGCATGTCCAGCGCACCGGCCAGGGTGGTGTGCCGCATGGCCTCGGCCACCTCGGCGACGAGCGCCTCCGGATCCGTGCCGGGCTCGGCCTGCCAGGGGATCAACCGGACCGTCAGACCACCGGTGACCGCCCGCCCCGGATCGGCCAGGCGAACCGGGTGCGACAGGCGCCGGACACCGTCGCCGTCGAGACGCAGCGCCCAGTCCTTGGCTTCCCCGGGCGCCGGGACCACGGTGGGTCCTCCGCCCGCCAGGTCCCACCACCAGCCCACGAGATGGACGGGGCGGTCCGCGTCGGCGACTCCCCGCAGCATGACCCGGCTCTCCGGCCGCAGCTCCAGCCCGCTCAGACGCAGCGACCGCACACCGGCCGACCGGGCGAGCTCGAGCCGCACGGGCTGCAGCCGGCGCGTCACCTCCCGGAACACCGAGAAGGCGTGGGCTCCGTCGAGCCCCTGCTCACGGACGGCCGGGTCGGTGGCGGACGCGGTGAACCGATCCAGCGATCCTCGGGTGATCAGTGGCACGTCGATCTCCTTGTCAGTGGTCGTCCAGAGTGGATGCCCGGGGCCGCCCGGCCCGGATCCGCGCGGCGGCGGCGACAGCCACGAGCAATGTCAACGGCACCAGGACAGCGGGCCAGCCGAACGGTACGAGAGCGCCGTACCCGAGCACCGCGACGACGGCGCAGCCCCGGGCCGGAGCCGGGCCGGTCCGCACCACGGACAGCGCTGCGACAAGGAAGACGGCCAAGGCCATCGCGTTGGGCACGGCCAGCACGCCGACGGCGGTCACCCGATCCTGGGCGATCAGGGCCAGGGCGATGCCCGCCACTCCGGCGGCACCGGCCGTCACCGCCGATCGGCCGCGCGCCGTGCCGGTCCGCGGGAACAAGGCAGCGCCCAGTCCGGCCACCGTGACGAGATTGCGGTTGAGCGCCACCGTGCAGATGATCGCGGCCAGCGCCGCGCCGGCCCTGGTGCTCCACCCCGGCGTGGCCGCGCTGTCGCCCGCGCGGGCCGCCAGCGCGGCGACGAGGTACACGACGGCCACCAGGACGACGCCGGCGATCGTGCCCGTCCGCGACGCGGCAGCGGGCTGCACCAGACGGATGGTGGCCTCCCAGCCGACGAAGGCGAACAGCAGCATGAAGGTCGCCGCCCCGATGCCGGCGAGCCCGCCGGACGCCAAGCCGGCCGCCTCCGGCACCGGTAGCAGGCCGGCGACGAGAAGGCCGGCGAGCACGGTCAGCGCCAGCATCAGCGGCGCCGGCACCGCTACCGACCGACCGGCGGCTGCCACCGCGGCGCCGGCCACCAGAACCAGTCCGGCGGCGGCCGGCCAGACGGCGAGGCGGTCGATCGCCACCGCGGTGAACCACCCGCCCATGACCGCGACAACCCCCTGTCCCACGCTGACGCCGACCAGATACCACCACCGCACCGCCCGTCCCGCGCCGGGCCCGAAGACGGTTCCGGCCCGGTCGGCCATCGTCCCGCCGGCGCCGTCGGCACGGCGTGCGAGAGCGAGCGCGGCGACCAGGAAGCCGCCGCAGATCAGCTGGTAGAGCCACGCGATCGGGGCGGCGCCGCCGAGCCCGGCCCGGGCGTAGGCGGGCAGGAAGAGCACGCCCACCCCGACGACGACTGAGGTCAGCGTGACCGCCGACCGCAGTCTCACGGCCGTCCGAACGCCGGCTCGTAGACCCCCGGGATCGGGCTCCCCGCCGGCATCAGCCGGGCACCCGTCTCCGGCCACCTCGGCGTGTCGTGCGCCGCCACCTCCGCGAGCCCCCACCGCCGTTGCAGATTCCCCGCCCAGACCGGCAGCAGCGGCGCCGACACGGACGCGAGCGTCGCGAGCAGCTCCGCGTGCGCGGCCAGGGCGCGGGCCGTCCCGGTCGGGTCGCCGGATCCGCCGGCCCGGAGGGAGCGGATGCCGGCACCGGCCTCCTCGACGGTCCGGGCAACCGCGGCGGCGGCCCGGCGCGGCGAGAACTGGGCGGGATCCAGCGCGCGTTCCGTCTCCGTACGGAGGTGGTCGGCCAGCCCGCGCAGGGCGCTCGGATGATCGGCGGGTGCGACGTCCGGCACGACCGACCCGGAGGTGGCGGCCAGCAACTCCACGACGCCGCCGGCCCAGTCGTCCAGTCCGGCGAGGATCTCCCGCCGGGTACGGACGAAGTCGGTACGCCGGAAGTTGGTCCGTTCGGTCTCCGGCCGGGTGAGGCAGAGGTGGAAACGCACCGCGTCGGCGGGCATCTCGTTGAGGAAGTCGGCGCCCCAGATCGCATGTCCACGGCTGGTGGAGAACTTCTCGCCCTCGAGATAGTAGAACTCGTTGCTGACGATGTGCCCGGGGAGAACGGGCCGGTCGAGGGCGAGGAGCAGGGCGGGCCACAGCACCGCGTGCGAGAAGCTGCAGTCGAACCCGATGAAGTTGACGAGGGTGGTGCCGGGATCCGACCAGATCCGCGACCCGCCGTCCGGATGGCCGAGCGCCTCCTGGTGCCCGTCCGTGGCCGCGATGTATCCGAAGATCCCGCTGAACCAGGTGTCGAGGACGTGCCCCTCCCAGCCGGCCAGCGGCACCGCGATGCCGTACCCGTCGACCCGGCTGACGGGCACGTCGGGAAGCCCCATGGCCAGCAGCTTCTCGCAGTAGTCGAGGACGCGCCGGGACCAGGCCGCGCTCTCGTAGAGGCGGGCCAGCCGGTCGGCGAACTCGTTCAGCGGCACCACCAGGCGACGGCTGTCCCGCCACACCGGCTCGGTGCCGCAGGTGATGCACTTGCCCTCCCGTACGCCGTCGGGGTCCTGGGGATAGCCGCACTCCTCGCAGTAGGTGCCGTCGCAGGGCGAGTCGCAGAACCGGCACTGCCCCCGGAGGTACGCCTCGTAGACGAACCGCTCGCACACCTGGCAGTACGGCGTCGGCATGGTCCGTTCCACCACGGCGCCGCGCTCCCGGAGCCGCAGGAACTCCCGCTGCACCGTGGCGTCGTGGCGGGGTTCACGATGCGGATGTGAGTAGTAGTCGGGCGACATGCCCGCGAGCGCGAGCGTCTGTTCGATCCGCCGGGTGAAGCGGAACGCCGTCTCCCTCGCCGTCCAGCGGAGCTCGGCGGCCCGGCGCGGGACGTAGCAGGAGTGGTCGTCGGTGTAGCTGACGTAGCTCGTCCGCACCCCCCGGGACGCCAGGTGACGGCGCAGCACATCGGCGCCGAGGAACGGCCCGGACAGATGACCGAGGTGCAGATCGCCGTTCGGATTGGGTGGAGCGCACGTGACCAGGACGTGCCCGGAGGAGTCAGCCATTGTCCTTGCTCCTTGCGATCTTGATCAGGCTGGGCGGGGAAGCGGGGAGGTGGGGATGGCGGCCGTTGACCGGCTGCTGCGGCGTCTCGGCCGGGTCGGCCGGGGGCTGGTCGCGGACGACGTGCCCGGTGGGAACACGTGAACCCGGCTCCAGCGTGGTGAGTACGACAGCGTGAGCGCCCACCCGGCTGCCCGCGCCGATCGTGACCGCGCCCAGCACCGTGGCCGCCGTGCCGAGCACCACGCTGTCGCCGATGGTCGGGTGCCGCTTGACGTCCGGGCCACGCGCGATGTCGTGCCACCAGCCGACCGACCCCAGCGTCACGAGGTGGTAGAGCATGACGTCCTCGCCGATCTCGACGTGTTCGCCGATGACGACCCCGGCGCCGTGGTCGATGAAGAACCGCCGCCCGATCCGGGCGCCCGGATGGATGTCGATGCCGCCGGACACGAACCGGCCGAACAAGGCGATGGCGCGCGCGGACGTCCGGTGGCCGTGCCGGTAGGTCAGATGAGCGACGCGGTGCAGCCACAGGGCATGGATGTGCGGGTAGAGCAGGACCTCGGTGCTGGAGTTGACGGCCGGGTCCTTCTCCCGGACGACCTGGATGTCCTCCCGCATCCGGCCGAGCCCGTCGCGTACCGCTCCGGTCAGCGCTCGCGGCGCGGCCAGCAATTGCTCGATGTGGCGAAACATCATGGGTCGTCTCCTGTGAGCGAGAGGCCGGGCGAATTCACAGCCGGGCCGCGGAAAGGAGCCGGCCGGGCCGATACCGGGAGAGCTCGTCGCGGATCTCGCCCCGCAGCAGCTCGGCCGCCACGAACTCGCCGACCGCCGGCGCGGCCTTGAAGCCGCCGCCGCTGAAACCCGTCGCCACGTAGAGACCGGGAGCCTGCGCCACCGGCCCGATCATCGGCCGTTCGTCCGGCGTGTACGCCTCCCGCTCGACGCGGGTGGTCACCAGGGGCGCGTCCCGGAGGGCAGGCACCCGCCGGACGGCTCGCCCGAGGGAAGCGGCGACGACCTCTCGGGGCACGGTGTCCACCCCGGGCGCGACGGTGGCCCCGTCGAGAACGGCCCGGACCAGCAGCCGGCCGGAACCGTCCGGCCGGAAGTAGGTGCCGGCCCCGTCGTCGATGGTGACCGGCAGCGCGCCGGGCTCCCGCGGCGCGGCGGCGGTGTCGACCAGGCACCATCCCACCGTCCTGGCCACCAGGGCGTGGGGCACCGCCGCGCCGGCCAGCAGGGGCGCCGCCCCCGTGCCGTTCGCGACGACGACCTGCCCGGCGTGGATCTCCCCGGTCGCGGACCGGACCCCGGCCACCGCACTGCCCCGGCGGACGAGCGCGTGCGCCGGGTCGTCGGCCCAGACGACGGCGCCGTGGCGCTGCGCCGCTGTCAGCAGACTGCGAATCGTCAGCCCGGGATCGGCGTACCCGCCCGCCGGTTCGTACGCGACGACGTCCTCGTCGCCGAGGTGCAGCCCCGGGTACAACTCGCGGCACCGATCCACGGGAAGGACCCGGATGTCGATCCCCCGGCGGCTCAGGGCGGCCACCACGGCAGCCGTCGGCGCCGCGGAGCCGGGACGGCCGAGGAACACGAATCCGGTCGGCCGGAAGCCGCAGGTGCCGCCCACCACGTCCGCCCACCGCCGGAAGGTCGGCAGGCTGTGCGCGGCCAGCTCCGCGTCGGCCGGATCGGGATGGTACAAGCGGATCTGGCCGGCGGAGCTGACCGTCGCGCCGGACGCGGCGATCGCCCCTCGTTCGAGGACGATCACCCGCGCCCCGGACACGGCGAGGTGGTGGGCGATGCTCGCCCCGATCACCCCGGCGCCGATCACGACGACGTCGGCCGTGGTCGTCACCGGTCCGCCAGCCGGCGGCCGGGCGAGAAGCTCAACGGCAGGGTCCGCAGTCCCCGGAACGAGAGGTTCGGCTGGTACTCCAGCTCGCCGTCGCCGAGGCGCAGGTCGGGCAGCCGCCGCAGGATGGTGTCGAAGGCGGTCTGCCCCAGGATGCGTGACAGCTCCGCACCCGGACAGTAGTGCACGCCGTGGCTGAACGAGACGTGCTGGTTGGGACGGCGGTGAATGTCCAGCCGGCCGGGGTCGGCGAACATGTCCGGGTCACGGTTGGCCGCACCCAGCATGACCAGTACCTTGTCCTCGGCCCGGATGGTGCGGCCGTGCAGCTCGAACGTCCGCGTCGCCCGGCGGCCCACCAGGTGCAGAGGGCCGTCGTACCGCAGGATCTCCTCCACCGCCGCGGGGGTGAGCGACGGATCGGCCTGCAGCTGCCGCATCTGGTCCTCGTGGCGCAGCAGCGCGAGCAGGCCGTTGCCCACCAGGTTCAGCGCGGTCTCCAGACCGGCGAACATGAGCACGATGCACGTGGCCACCAGGTCCTCGTCGCTCAGTGGCCGCTCCCGGCGCTGCACCAGCGAGGACAGCAGATCGTCGGCCGGGTTCTCCCGCTTGCGACGGGCGAGGGCGGGGAAGTACTCGCCCATCGCGAGCACCGCGTTCTGGCCGCGCTCGAGGTCGCTGGTGCCGACGTTCGCGCCGCCCGCGTTGATGGCCGCGATGAAGTCGGCGGTCCAGTCCTTGACCTTGTCCCGGTCGGCCACCGGCACGCCGATCAGCTCGGAGTTGACGATGACCGGCAGCCGGTACCCGATGTCCTGGATGCCGTCCATCTCGCCCTGCTCGATGACGTCGTCCACCAGGCCGTCGGCGATGTCCTGGATCTTCGCGCGCATGCCGTTGACCAGCCGCACGCTCATGCCGCGCTGGACCGGCTTGCGCAACTCGGTGTGCCGGGGCGGGTCGTTGTAGAGCAGCATGCGCTTGCGGACCGAGATGAACGCCCGGAAGCGTTCCCGCTCCGCGTCCGTCAGGTGCGCGGTGAACGCCTCCGTGCGGTCGGAGGACAACAGGTCATGATCGCTCAGCAGGCTCAGGACGTCGTCGTAGCGCAGCAGCAACCACGCGTCCAGGTGCGCGTTCCAGTGCACCGGGTCGATCGGGCGCCAGCGGTCGTAGACAGCGTACGGATCGGCAATCAGATCCGGGCGCAACAGGTTGTCGAACTCCGGCAGCAGACCCACCGGCGCCGCGACGGTCATCGACCCTCCTCGTTCTCGTTCTCGGCTCCCCACCACAGCGCCAGCGACCGCAGCGGCGAGGTGCCCTCGTTCGTCAGGGAGTGCTTGTGGTCCGGCGGGATGATGACGACGTCGCCCGGCCCGACCTGGTAGTGCTGGTCCTCGACGCGCATGACGCCGGCCCCGTCGAGGAAGAAGAAGATCTCCGTCTCGTGCCCGGGATTGACGTGCTCGGACATGGTGGTGCCCGGTTCGACGACGACCCAGGCCCCGCCTTCGTAGGGCTCGTCCGCCAGCCGGGGCAACCGGCGGGCCAGCACGTTGTAGTCCGGCTCGTACTGCGGCTCGGCGGTCGGCCAGTGGTGTTGCATCTGCGACTCCTCGATCGGTCCTCGACGGGTCAGGCTTCGGCCAGCGCGGTGGTCAGGATCGCCAGCGCGGCGTCGATCACCGGCCGGGTGACGTTCAGCGGGGGCAGGAACCGCAGCACGGCGTCGGATCGGCCACCGACCTCGATGATCAGGCCGCGGGTCAGCGCCGCCCGCTGGATCCGGCTCGCCCGGAGCGGATCCGGCTGCCCGGTCCGCGCGTCGACGATCTCGACGCCGAGCATCAGACCCAGCCCCCGCACCTCGGCGACGGCCGCGTACGGCTCGGTGATGCTCAGCAGCCGCTCGCGCAGGTACTCGCCCTGCCGGGCCACGTTGTCCAGAATGTTGTCACGCCGCATCACCTCGAGGGAGGCGATGCCGGCCGCGAAGGCCAGCTGGTGACCGCGGAACGTGCCGATGTGGGCGCCGGGCTGCCACTCGTCCAGCCGGCGGTCGTAGAGCATCAGGGACACCGGCAGGCCGATCCCGCCGGCGGCCTTGGAGAGCAGCACGACGTCCGGCTCCAGGTCGTACTGCTCGAAGGCGAACCACGTGCCGGTGCGGCCGTACCCGGTCTGGATCTCGTCCACGATCAGCGGGACGTCCAGCTCCTTGGCCAGGCGGCCCACCTCGCGGGCGAATCCCGCGGTGGCCGGGATGACGCCGCCCTCGCCCTGGACCATCTCGAGCAGGATCGCGGCGGGGCGCGGGATGCCGCCGTGGGTGTCCAGCAGAGCCCGGCGCAGGTAGGTCGCGCAGTTCACCTCGCAGGTCGCGGGATCCAGCGAGAGCGGGCACCGCAGACAGTACGGGTAGGGGAAGAAGTGCACGTCGGGCATGCGCCCGGGGACGGCCGCCTTCGGGCCGACCAGGCCGGTGACCGCCATCGCGCCGTTCGTGGAGCCGTGGAAGCCGCCCTGGAAGGAGATCACGTCCGAGCGCTGGGTGAACCCCTTGCACAGCTTGAGCGCGGCCTCCACCGCGTTCGCGCCGGTCGGCCCGCAGAAGTGGATTTTCATCCGGTCCCGCATCCGCTCCGGGAGCAGGCTCATCGTGGCCTCGACGAACTCGTCCTTGGTGGGGGTCGGCAGATCCAGGCCGTGCACGTACTCACCCAGCTGCCGGGTGACCCGGTCCACGATCTCGGGGTGGGTGTGCCCGAGGGGCAGGACACCGGCGCCGGAGAGGAAGTCGATGAACACGTTGCCGTCGACGTCCTCGACGTACGGGCCGAAACCGCGGCGGACCGCGATCGGCAGGCGCCGCGGATAGGTCCGGGCGTTCGACTCGTACCGGCCCTGACGACCGAGGAGCTCCTGGGAGCGAGGCCCCGGCACGGCGGTTCGGATGCGCAGCTGGACCTCGTCGACCGGCTGGATGGCAGTCATGCGCGCGGCTCCGTCGTGGCGGCCACGGTCTTCTGCAGGCTCTCGGCGATCGTCGCCGCCCGCAAAGACAGCAGACTGAACGAGCCGGCGTCACCCATCCCGTGCGTCGTCTCGCACAGGCCGTTGAGGAAGATCGGCGGCAGCTGGGCGCCGCTGGTGCCGAGCCGGTAGTCGCGTCCGATCACCGCCCGGCCCGACTCCGTGCGCGCGACCGCGGGAGCGATCGGCGCCAGCAGGGGCGGCAGGAACATCTCCTCGTTCTCGCTCGTGAGGTCCACGAAACCGGTCGCCAGGATCACCGCGTCGAACTGAGCCTCGTCGACGACACCGAGATGCTGCTCGCGCAAGGTCAGCCGGACGCCGCCGGGCTCCGGCCGGCAGGTCAGGACATCGGTGTTGCGCCGCAGCTGGATCCGGTTGCCACCGTCGAGACGCTGCTCGTAGAGCTGGGCGTACAGGGCCTGCAGCACGTCGATGTCGGCGGCCGAGTAGTTGGTGTAGCGAAGCTGCTGGTCCAGCAGGCGCTTGGACTCCTCGCTGGCCCCGAAGTAGTAGTTGACGAACTCCGGGTAGTAGACCTCGCCGTGGAACGGGCTCAGATCCTTCTGCCGGTAGCCGAAGCCGCGCAGGATGTTGGTCACCGTCGCGTGCGGGAACCGCCGGCCCGCGTCGAGCACGAGTTCCACCGCGCTCTGGCTGGCACCCACGACGGCGATGCGGGGATTCGGCATCTCGGCCAGCTCGGCGGCGTGCTCGAGATAGCCGGTGAAGTGGAAGACGCGCGGGTCCTGGATCTCGCGGAACGGCAGCGGGATCCGGTGCGGCCGGCCCGGGGCGATGACGGCGGACCGCGCCCGCACGGTCGTGCCGTCGTCGAGGACCACCTGGACGCGCGGGCCGTCCGGGCCGTCGACCAGCTCGAGGGTGTCGGCCGAGGTCCCGTACCGCACGTCCGCGGCGACCCCGTTGGCCGCCCAGGTGACGTAGCGGGCGTAGTCCTTGCGGAGCGGGAAGGGCAGCCCGAGGTTCAGGAACTCGAACAGCCGTCCCTCCTCGAACAGGTAGTTGAAGAAGGTGTAGCGGCTGCGCGGGTTGCTCGGGAGGGCGAGGTCGCGGGCCGGATGGTGCTGGATGTCCGAGCCGTCGAGCAGCATCCCGGGCTGCCATTCCGGCCGGGGCCGCCGCTCGACGAACAGGACGTCGAGCGGTATCTCCAGCTCCTCGATGGCGATGGCGAGCGCGATATTGGCCGGCCCGAAGCCCACACCGATCACATCTTTTTCCACGGGTCTCCCGTCCTGGTAATTGTCGCGCCGGCGAGGCGTCGCGATGGCGACCGCGTCACTTCCTCACGCAACCAGAAACCACGACAGATTCTATGGAGAACGGGCACCGCAGTCATCGGACGATCAATAGGATCGCACTTCTACTATCGACCAAGTCGGCCCGGCCGGACCTCCTCCTTCGGTGGCATGCCGACGGCATTCCCGCTGCTCGGGGCCGGGCAGCGGCACCGCGTCACGAGACGGCGCCACGGACCGGCCGGGTCCGTGGCGCCTCGTGCGGTGCGGGTGCGGCGGGTCAGCAGCGGGTGAGCCCCGCCGCCTGCCCGGCCTGATACGTCGCGTAGGCGTTGTCGGCCGGGGTCGCGTCGTTGTACCGGAAGGCGCCGCTGGGGTTCTGCAGCTGCAGGAGACGTTCGACCGGGTCGGTCCCGCCACGCTCCCAGTCCGCGAGGCTCTGGCCGGTGGCGAGCAGCGCGACGATCACCAGACCGGTCGAGTTGGCGTCGCTCGCGGTGCCGTACACGGTCGAGAAGGTGAAGCCTCCGTCGGTGCTCTGCTGGGTACGCAGGAAGGCCGAGGCGGCGGGAATGGGGGCCGGACGCCGGGCGGCGACCAGAGCGACCATCGCCGCGGCCGTGGTGTTGGTGTCGGTCTCCCGCGCGGGAATGTAGGCGCTCCAACCGCCGTCGGGCTGCTGCTGCCCGGCCAGCGCCCGCGTCGCGTTGCCCGGCACCGGCTGGTGGGCCGCGCGCAGGGCAATGATCGAGTAGATGTTCGCGGTGGGATCGGCGTCGTACAGCCCGGTGGCCGGGTCGTAGGCGTCGCGCACCCGGGCCTCGAAGTCGAAACCCCCCGGCGCGGTCGTCGGGCGACCGGCGAGGACGAGCGCCAGCAGGAACTTCGCCGCCGCCCCGGTGCTGATCGACGCACCGGCGCGCGAGTAGATCCAGTCGACGGCGGACTTGCCCCCGGTGGTCACCGTGGACGGGTCCACCCCCGAGGCCACGAGAGCGTAGACGGCCTCCGCGGTGGCGGTCTCGCCGATGCCGGGGAAGGAGCCGTCGGGCTGCTGCTGGGTGCGGATGTAGGCGACCAGCCGGTCGATCGCGGACTGCGGGGTGCAGGTGGGCAGGGCGGACCGCACGGTGGCCGGCGGCCGGCCGGCCTGTGCGGGGCCGGCGGCGGCGACCGCCGGGGCCGGCACGACGAGGCAGGCGACAACCGCCGCCACCATGGTGGACATTTTGCGCATCGGTACTCCTCGGGTCGGCGACGATGCGAGGCATCACATTTACCGGGTTCGGCCTATCACGTCGGCCGGGACCGGCTCAACAAGATATGTGACATTTATTTAGGACAATGTCTTTGTTCACAGGTGCTACGGAGCGGGCCGTTGCTGTTTACGGAAAAGGGACGGCGGCCGGCGCTCCCGGCGGCACGAACGGCAGTTCCGGCGCGGGGCCCGCCTCGATGAGATGCCTGAGCGCCGCGGTGTCGAGGTGCTGCTCGACCAGGTCGCCCAGGATGTCCAGCGCACGTTCCCGGATGGCGGCGAAACAGGTGTCCGGCGCGGGCCGGAAGCCGGCCCGGCCCGCCTGCCGTGCCACCACGGTGAGGAACCGCCGGCGGAACTCGTCCGACTCGAACAGACCGTGCCAGTGCGTACCGTAGACGTTCGCGGCCACGGCGCCCTCGCCCCGCCCGGCGGCATCGACCAGCAGCGGCTCGGGATCACCCGCCACGACCGCTCCGTGATGGATCTCGTAGCCGTGCACCCGCGCGCCGAGGGCGGTCCCGGACGACAGCGCCAGCTTCTTGCGCTCGGCGAACGCGATCCGTACGGGCAACAGCCCCAAGCCCGGCACACTGCCGCACCGGCTCTCCACATCGTCCCGGACGGACTCGGCCAGCATCTGGAACCCGCCGCAGATGCCGAGCACGGGCCGGCCCGCCGCGGCATGGCGGGCCACCATGCCGGCCAGGCCCGCCCGGCGCAACCACCCGAGATCGTCGACCGTCGCCTTCGATCCCGGCAGCACCACCAGATCCGCGTCGAGCAGATCGGCGGGTTCGAGGCCGAAGCGCACGCGGACCCCCGGCTCGGCGGCCAGCGCCTCGGCATCCGTCACGTTCGACATGTGCGGCACCCCGATCACCACGACCCGCAACCACTCGGTTCCGTGCGGCGGGCCCGGCCGGCCCAGCACCCGTCCGTACGCGTGCAGGTCCTCCGCGTCGAGCCAGACCTCCGTGCTGAAGGGGAGGATCCCGTGCACCGGGCGTCCGGTGAGCGCGGAGAGCCCGGCGAGCCCGGGTCGCAGCAGGCTGAGATCGCTGCGGAACTTGTTGACCACGAAACCGCTGACCAATCGCTGGTCCGCCGGCTCGAGCAGCGCCAGGGCACCGAACAACGTCGCGGCCACGCCGCCCCGGTCGGCGTCACCGACCACGACGACGGGGAATCCGGCGTGCCGGGCCAGCCCCATGTTGACGAAGTCACCGCTGCGCAGGTTGACCTCGGTGACGCTGCCCGCCCCCTCGCAGACGACCACGTCGTACTCGGAGCGCAGCTCGGCGAGTGCGCCGAAGGCGGCCCGGGCCAGCCGCGGCTGCAACGCCCGGTAGTCACTCACCGTCGCCGTGGTCACCGCCTCGCCGAGCAGCACGACCTGACTCGACCGGTCCCGGCCCGGCTTGAGCAGCACCGGGTTGAAGCGGACGTCCGGAGTCGTGCCGCAGGCCCTCGCCTGCATCGCCTGGGCCCGGCCGATCTCTCCGCCCCGGCCGTCCGCACCCACGACCACGCTGGAGTTGTTCGACATGTTCTGCGCCTTGAACGGTGCCACCCGTACGCCGTTGCGAGCCAGCCAGCGGCAGATGCCGGCGGTCACCATGCTCTTGCCGACGTCCGAGGTCGTCCCGGCGACCAGCAGGCCGCCGCCCGGGCCGCTCACCGCGTCCGCC
Source organism: Symbioplanes lichenis (assembly GCF_030709675.1). Classification (GTDB taxonomy): domain Bacteria; phylum Actinomycetota; class Actinomycetes; order Mycobacteriales; family Micromonosporaceae; genus Actinoplanes; species Actinoplanes lichenis. The sequence goes on along the minus strand of NZ_JAUZQD010000013.1, from coordinate 73,647 downwards.
GGCCCCGGAGAGCCGACGCAGCCACGGCCAGCGCACCCGCGACGCCCCCCACGACGCCGGACAGCCGGATGACGGGCAGCAGGTGCTCGGGCCCGGGCCGCACGCCGGCGCCGAAGGTGACGGCCGAGGTGCCCGGCTTCAGACCGACCGCGGGCTTCGTGAGCCGCAGCCGGAAGGCGCCGGCGAACGACCCGAAGAGCTGTCCCGAGTTGGGGCTGGAGTCGCGGCCCGCGTCACGCCACCAGACGCGCAGGGCCGCTCCGGAGCTCCCGCCCGCGGTGCCGGCGCAGAGGGCGGTCAGCCCGGCGGCGAGCCGGGCGGGAAGCAGGTTCGCCACGTCGTCCAGCCGGGCGGCCGCCCAGCCGAAGCGCCGGTATCGCGTGCTCCGGTAACCGATCTTGTTGTCCAGCACGTTGATCGCCCGGTACAGCAGGAGGCCGGGGATGCCCGCCGCGGCTGCCCAGAGGAGCGGAGCGACCTCGGCGTCGCACAACGACTCCGTCACACCGAAGATCAGCACCGTGGGCAGTTCCTCGTCCGTCAGAACGTCGCTGCTGCGGTAGAACAGCTTGGGGAACAGCTCCCGGCTGCCGGCGACGTCACCGCGCACCAGCGGTTCGGAGATCTCCCGCGTGATGCTGCGGGTGGCCGAGCCGCACAGCACGATCCAGGTGGTCAGGCCGACCGCCACCACCTCGGCCAGCGGATGCCGCCGGCTGAGCCGCTCCGTCAGCACACCGGCGGCGGCCAGCGGGACCAGCAACACGGCGGTGTGCAGGACGCCCCGGGCCCGGGAGTCGCCGTAGGTCGAGCGCTCCACCCGCGTGGCGATGCGGCCGAACCCGGCCACCGGGTGGAAGCGGGCGGGCTCCTCCAGCAGATGATCGAGGAAGATGCCGACGGCGATGCCACCGGCTCTCGCCAGAGTCATGGGGTCTCTCCTCCGTTGCCGCGGGCCGGGAAGACCTGTCTCAGCCGATCCTCCATGGACAGCACCTCCGATTCGGAGCCGCCGATGACGCAGCATTCGACGGGGCCGCCGTCGCCGGTGCCGGCTGAGGCGAGCACCACGCCGCGTCGCGCCCGGGCGTCGAACCCCAGTCCCTCGGCGTGGAGCGCCGCGATGGCCGCGGACACGTCCTCGCACGGCAGGTTGACCACGACGATGTGCCGGTCGTGCACGTACGACGCGGACAGGAGCCGGGTGAACAACGAGTGCAGATGGGTCAGACCGCCGTGCCGGCCGTCGAACTCGGTGATGAGGACCTCACCGCCGGGCGTGACGATCGAGTCGACGTTCAGGATGCCGCGATAGCCGAAGTCGTGCACCTTGCGCGCGAGCTCGACGGCCCGGGCGCGATAGCTCTCGTCGGCGCCGAGCGTGCCGAAGGGGCGCCAGACGAATCCCTCGATCCGCGGGTTCATCCGCATCTCGACGTGGGTGCGCCAGCGCACGTCCCGCTCGGTCAGCTCCAGCTCACCGGCCAGGGTCGTGCTCCCCGGGTGGTACCGCTCGATCACGACCGGCTGGCTTCCGGACGCGGACAGGAACGGCCACAACCGGCGCAGCGCCGGCTCGACCTGCGCGCTGTCCCGCACCTCTACGGTCTCGAGCGCACCGATCGGCACGGTGGCGGCGCTCCGGGACAGCACCACGTTGCCGTACCCACCGGTGTGGAAGTTTCGTTTGACGATCACGTGGCCGGTGCGCCGGAGCAGCTCCCCGGCCTGGTACGCGGCCTCCTGGACATCGCGCATCACCACGCCCTCGGCGATCGGCACGCCGGCCGACCGGCCCGTCGCCCGGAAGAACCCCTTGCTGTTCAGCAGGTCGACACCGCCTTGCGCGACCACATCGCGGCCGGGAACCGCGTCTTCGGCACCGAGGCTCCCGGCCATCCGGAGGATCGTCTCGTCGGTCACGTATGCCACGACGCGCCGCAGGCCCGCGCGCACGGCCGGCATCCGGGACAGCCGCCGGAGGAACTCCGGACGACAGAGACGGTCCCGGGTCAGCACGTCGGTGCCGAGCACGCCGGGCGGTGGCACCACCACGTCGAAGTCGCCCGGGTCGACTCCCAGCAGGCCGCACGCGTACTTGACGTAGGTGTGGTCCAGGCTCCGGCTCAGGACGACGACATCGCCCGGGCCGGCGAACCAGAGCATGCGCCCGTTCATCGCGCGGACCCTGGACCGCCCGGTCCGCGAGTCCAGATTCGAGATGAGGTTGCCGCTCAGGTAGTTCTCCACGTAAAGGTTCACCACGGCCCCGGCCTCACGACCAGAGGACGAGGTCGCCGTCCCCGGCGACCGCCATGAAGAGGGAGAAGACGAGCCTGTCGCCGACGGCGACCGGCTCCACCAGGTGGTAGTTCACGGGCGAGAAGATCACCGCGTCGCCGGTCCGGGGCCGCAGGATCACGTCGGGGTCCCCGGGGACCACCCGGTCGCGGTCGTAGCCGTAGCTGATCCGCGCCGCCTCGTGGTCCGGCTCCCGCCGTCGCGACCAGACGAGCAGTTCGCCGCCCTCGCCCGGGCCTTCCAGGAACACGTTGACACTGAGTTGCCGGGACAGGTCCTCGCCGAGTACGGGGCCACCGAACTCCTCGCGTACGTCGTCCCAGTGCACCAGGGTGCCGGCCGCCATCCGGCGGATCATGCCCCAGTAGGCCGGCCGGCCGCGGAAGGTGGCCGCGTGCGACCGCCCGCCCCAGACGTGCTCCAGCTTCGCCCGGAAGACCGCGTGCAGGTCGATGGGAACCGTGCCGTCGCCCCACCACCGCCAGGCCTTCTCGGCGGCCGCCGCATAGTCGTCGGGGCCGGGCGAGCCGAAGCGGTGCTCGTTGAGCGACGGCCCGATCCGGAACGCCTCGGTGCGGTAGTACTCGGGATCGTACTGGTCGAACATCGCCGGGTTCAGTGCCGCGACGACGGACCGGCAGTCCTCGGCGGACAGGAAGTCCGTCAGCCGCAACGCCCCGAGCGACCCGTCCACGACGCGTGCGATGTCGTCGGCGGTGCCCTCGGCGGCGGTCACGTCCCTGCTGCTGACTGCGAATGTCATGGTCGTTCCCTTCGGCGTGATGGTCGCGCGGCCGGCTCAGGTCATTTGGGCCAGTCCGCCGCGCCGACCGGATGCATGGTCAGGTGCCGGGGACGTTCCGCGCGAAGGAGCACCTCGTCGAGGCTGCGCTTGATCGACGCCGCCGGCCGGGTGCTGCTCTCGGGCACGTACAGATCGAGGTCGAACCAGGTCTCGCCGGACTCGGTGCGATGCACCGTGGTCCGGGCCCGCACCGCTCCGGCGACGGCCACCGCCGTCCGCCGCACCGAGCGGAGCGACACCTTGGCGTCGTTGATGACGACGAAGTCCGAGCGCCGGCCGCGGAACCACAGGTAGCCGTCGTCGTCACGGTCGAACAGATCGCCGGTGGCGACGACGCCGTCCTGGTCACCGGCCTGCTCCGGCGGGACGTCGCCCACGCGGCCCAGCATCGCGGTGTCCGTCACGACCAGCAGCTCGGTGCCCTCGGCGCCGTGCCGGCGCAGCCGCGTGCGGACTCCCGGCAGCGGCACGCCGGCCGAACCGTGGCGGCGGGCCGGCTCGTGGTGGGCCGCCAGCGTCGCGACCCGGGGCCCGCACTCGGTCAGCCCGTACGTCAGATAGACCTCCAGCCCGGGATTGGCCGCCAGCAGGCCGCCGGTCAGCGCGGGCTCCAGGGCGTCGCCGCCGACCGTCAGCACGCGCAGCGCCCCGGGCAGGCGCAGGTCCCCGGGACCGGCCAGGAGCCGGACCAGAGCGGGCGTCAGCGAGGACACCGTCGCACCCGTGCCGGCCAGCAGGCGCAGGTAACCACCGGGCGTGAACGGCGGACCGGCCAGGGTCACGCGAGCCCCCTGCCAATAGGCCGACAGCGCCTGCGCCACCAGCGCGTACGAATAGTGCAACGGCAGAGTGATCAGCACGTTGTCCCGGTCGCGTTGCCCGATCACCGCGGCGTGCCGCTCGGCGTTCAGCCGGAGCCGGTCCAGGGCGTGCACGCAACCGCTGGCGATGCCGCGGGTGCCGGAGGTCAGCAGGACGACGGTGGGGCCCGGCCGCGTGGCGCCGACGGCCCCGTCCCGGGTGACCACGTCGAATGTCGCCAGCCGCCGGTGGCGTACCCCGGCCAGTCTTTCCGGACTCAGCCGGGGGCCCACCACGACCGCGCCGCCGATCCGATCGGCGATCAGGCGCAGCCGGGCGCTGCTCGCCGAGGGGCTGGCCGCCGCCGGCACGGCGCCGAGGAGCAGCACAGCGAAGAACACGGTGAGCATGTCGCGGCTGTTGGGCATCGCGATCAGAACGACACTGCCCGGCCGTACGCCGCAGCGGTCCAGCTCGCCGACCGCCCGGTCCAGGGAGATCGGGGCCGTGGCCGCGCCGCCGATCTCGACGATCCCGGCCAGGAACCGGGCGATCCGCGCGGGCTCCAGGGCCGGCGCGGTCATGGCCGCTCACCGGGGCCGAGGACGGTGGCCGTGGCGGTGTGCCCGCCCGCGGCATCCGGCTCGTGGGTGACCAGCACCACCGCCGAGGCCTTGCCCCGGTGCAGCCAGGACCGGGCCAGCGCCGTCGCCGGGGGAAGACCTTCGCCCGGCGGCATGGGCAGCGCCAGGCTCGGCCCGCGGAAGCCGAGCTCGACGCAGACGAGACCCGCGACAGCCGCCGGGTTGGCCCCGGCGAACCGCAGCGGTGACACGCTCTCCGCCGCCAGGCCCCGGGCGACGGCGGCCATCGTCCACGTCGTGCACTGGGCGCTCACGCAGATGACCGCGACGTCCTCCGGCCGCGACAGCACCCGCGCCGGGCTGTTCTCCACGGCCTCGCGCGCGGCCGCGGCGATCAGCCAGCTCACCGGGTCGGCGTAGAAGGAGGCCCGGCCGCCGCGGATCCGGCCCAGGCCGGCGACGCTCGCCGATCCCTGGCCCAGGATCCGCGGTGCGGGGCCGGTCGTACCGATGTGGTCCGTCATGGCGGCGGCTCCACGACGAGGCAGGTCGTGAAGCCACCGAACGCGGCCGTCACGCTGATCCCGGTCGTCCCGCCGATCCGGCCCGCCTCCGCCCGGGCCAGCGGCAACGGGAAGTCCGCCATGGGCGTGCGCAGCCCGAGCACCGGCGGCACCCGGCCGTCGCGCAGCGCCAGCAGGAGCGTGATCACCTCGATCGCACCGGTGGCGCCCAGGGTGTGGCCGAGGGCGCCCTTGGTGGCGAAGAGGGTCGGCGGGCGGGTGACCCCGGCGAACAACTCCTGGTAGCCGCGGGCCTCGGCCGCGTCGTTCACCGGCGTGCCGGAGCCGTGCGCGTTGATCGTGGTCACGTCGGCCACCGTGCGCCCGGCGTCCGCGAGCGCCCGCCGGACCGCGAGGACGATGCTCCGGCCGGTGACGTCCGGCGCCGCCGAGCCGGTCGCGTCGTTGGCCGATCCGGTGCCGGCGATGCGTCCGTACGGGCGCGCCCCGCGCCGCGCGGCGGAACGTTCCGCCTCCAGCACCAGGAAACCGGAGCCCTCGCCGAGCAGCGTGCCGTCATGGCCGGCGTCGAAGGCCCGCAGGAAGGTGGGTGACATGGTCCTGAGGCTCGAGTGCCCGAGCCGTTTCGCGCGGGTGAGCACGTCGGTCGCTCCGCAGACACACACCTCGGCCGCACCCGCGGCGATCAGCTCGGCGCCGACGAGCACGCTGTCCGACCCGGCCGAGCACGCGGTGGCGACCGACACCGGTGGATGGCGAAGTCCCAGGGTACGGGCGAGCGCAGTCGCCCAGCGGTAGAGGTCGCTCTCCGGCACGTCCAGGTGGCTGCCGTAACTGGTGCCCAGCACCGCCCGCAGCCGCGGGTCGCCGGCCGCGATCCCCGCGCCGGCGAGCGCGCGCAGCATCGTGGCCCGGGTGAGCGCCAGCTGGTGGCCGGCCGGATCACCGGCAGGTCCGGCCCGGTCCGGCGGGACGGCGGCGCGCTCGTTGCGGAGCGGGACGTCGGTGGGCACGACCCGGATCCCCGTCTCCCCCGCGAGCAGCCGGTGCCACACCTGCTCCAGCCCGTCGCCCAGCGCGGTGTCCCACGCCATCCCGGTGACCAGGACGCTGCCGGACATCTGACCGGTCACCAGAGCTGGGGCCCGAGCGCGGCGACGCGGGTCCGGTTGAGGGTGGCCCGGGCCTTCGCCACCGGCCGGCCGTCGACGACGGCCTGGACCGAGAAGTAGAACGTCGTGCCGACGATCCGCCCGGCCCGGACGGTCATGATCACCTGGTCGCCGGGGACGATGATCCGGAGGAACCGGGAGTGGACCGAGCCGAGGAGGGTGATCTCGTCGTCGGCCAGCCGCGACGTCGTGAGCTGATAGAGGATGATGCCCGACTGCGCGAAGGCCTGCAGCAGGTGGCTGGCCGGGAAGATCGCCCGGTCCGGGAAGTGACCGGCCAGGCTGTCCATCGTGCCGGACACCGAGAGCGTGCTGGTCAGGAATTCCCCCGGGGCGTAGTCGAGCACCCGGTCCAGGTAGATCATGGGATGGCGGTGGCGCAACCAGCCCTTGATCTCGGAGAAGCCGAGCGACCGGGAGCCACCGGGCAGCGGGGTCGCGGGCTCGGCGTCACTGGGATGCACGGGAAGCCAGTCCCTTCAGCAGGGTGCTCATGTCGGCCGGCAGGCCCGTCGCACGTCCGGTCGCCCGGTCCACCACGCAGAACAGGATCGTTCCGCCGGCGAGCGTCGTGGCCGCCGGTGGTACGCCGGGCGGGGACGTTCCGGGCCGGCTGATGTCGCCGCGGAAGCGGAAACGGGCGGCGCCCGCGTAGTCGATCAGTACGGTGACGTCCAGGTCGTCCCGGTACCGGGCCGGGCCGTGGTAGCGCATGGCGAGCTCGGCGACGACCAGATCCAGGCCGCGGCCGTCCAGCTCGGGCGGGCCCCAGCCGAGGCCCTCCAGACTCTCCAGGGCAGCCGTCTCCAGCAGGGACGGATAGCGGGAGAAGTGCACGCTGCCGGAGGCATCGGTGTCGACATGTTCCACCCGGCACCGCACGCGCCGGAACGGGGAGGCGCCGGCCGGTTCGTTGCCGGTCACAACCGGGCCTGAAATCGTGCCGCCCCGGCCTGGATGCCGGCCACCATCCGCTCGGCCTCCTCCGGGGTGGTGACGAGCGGCGGCGCCACCCGCATCGTCGGAAAGACGTAGCCGAGCGATCCGCCGCGGCGCCCGGCGCCGGCCATGAACTCCACGTACGTGCCGGACCTGATCACGCAGTCGCGCAACTCGGTGATCCGGGTCGCGGCCCGCTCGGTGAGCTCGACCCCGTGCATCAGCCCGGCCCCACGGGAGCGCCGGAACACCGCCGGGAAGTCGGCGACGAGTCGCTCCAGCAGCCCGGCCAGCGTGCGACCGACGGAGACGGACCGCGCCAGCAGGCCTTCGGCGACGATGTGCCGGAGTCCGTCGCCGACGACCGCGCAGGTGAACGGGCGCAGGTCGGATGTGGCCACCGCGCCGGAAGCACGGACGGTCAGTTCCCTGCGGGCGATCACCATGGACGTCGAGAGGACGCCCATGCCGAGACTCTTGCCGATCACGGTGACGTCCGCCGGAACGGGCCCGTGCTCGTCGGTCATGGCGAAGAATCGGCCCGTACGGGCGAAGGTGAGCACCTCGTCGGCGATGAGCAGGACGCCGTTGTCGCGGCACAAGCGCGCGAGCTGCCGCAGGTATCCGGCGGGCGGCAGCAGGATGCCGGCGTCGCCCTGCACCGGTTCGACGACCACGGCGAGCAGCCTCGCGCCGTGGGCGTCGAAGAATCCGGACAGCGCGTCGGGCACCCCGAACGGGAGATGCTCGACGGTGAGGCCGTACGGCGGCCGGTCCGCGAGCGACGGCAGGCCGGCACGGTGGTGCCGGCGGTTGAGCAGCGGCAGCACCCCGGCCGACCAGCCGTGCCAGGCGCCCTCGAAGGCCAGGACGATGGTCCGCTCGCCGCGGCCGGGCACCGGACGCAACCGCCGGCCGTCGAAGCGCGATTCCAGCGCCAGCCGCAGGGCCAGCTCCATGCCCTCGGAACCGGAGTTGCGGCCGCAGACGTGGTAGTCCGCCGCCGGGAAGCGCTCCGCCCAGAGTCCGCCGGGACCGAAGAGCCCGGTCAGCAACCGGGCACGCTCCGACGAGCCGATCTCGTCCGTGGTGTAGCCGGCCTGGTCGACCGCCCGCGTCACCGCCGCCCGGACGGCGGCGTGACCGGCGCCCAGACAGGCGCTCGCGTAGCCGCCGCCGGCGTCGAGGACGTCGAAGACCCGCCCTCGCTCGGCGCCGGCGAGATCCACCAGACGCTGCGTCACCCCGCTTGCGGCCACGCACGCGAACCGGGGCGAGGTCCCGCCGTAGTGGTCGATCCGCATGCGACGCTCGAACTCGAGGTCGTCGAGCGACCACGGGGCGGTGCCGGGGCGGAAGGCGGGCGCGGCCGCGCGATCAGCCGTCATTCCACTGGCGACGGTGCCGGCCGCAGCCGCCGCACCAGGTCGGTGACGGCGCGGATGCTGGCGAAATTCTCCGGGCTGAAGTCGTCGTCGGAGATGTGGACGCCGAACCTGTTCTCACACTGCACCCTCAGCTCCACGAAGCCGAGCGAGTCCAGCCCGTACGAGGCGCGCAGGCTGTCGTCGAGCCCCATCAGCTCCGGCGGCACCTCGACGAAGAGATCATCCTGAAGAATTGTCCTGACCACGACATCGATCTCGTCCCGGACGGCCTCGGCGGAGCGTTCCGCATCCTGCATACCGGCGACCGTAACACCCGCGTCCGAAGCCATCAAGGTTTGATCACAGTCGATATCATGGACATTTTGCAATACGCCCGGAACCGGCCCGTTTGATAGCTCCCAGGCTGCCCGGGAGCATGCGAAGAACAGTAGGGGGACAGGCTGACAATGCCCGCCACCGACATCGGCGCAGGCGACCGGGAGCAGCTGGCTTTCGCCACGCTCAGCGAGGTGACGCCGCCTTCGGACGGGACCCGGGTCCCCTCGGGTGGAGCCGCGGGAGCACGGTCGGCAAATGGTGCGGGCCGACCCGGGAAAAACGATTACGGAAGCGGTCCGGCGCGACCGCACACCGACGATTTCGGCCGACGGGGAAATCGTGCGAAAAAGCAATTTCCGACGATGACCTGATTCCGGGTACGAGGGGTGTCGCCGATCTCCGGCGGCTGCCCGGGCACCGGCGAGACGCACGCCGGCGCCCGGGAACGCGTGGTCACGACGTCTCGTAGTGGCGGGGCGTGAAGACGGCCCAGCGGCCGCCGGGTCGCCGGAAGGCTCGGGTCTTCGACGAGCCCACCAGCAGCATGCAGCGCATGTCCACACTGTCCACGTCGAGCTCGCCGAGCGTCGTGACCGTCACGCTCTCCTCGGGTCCGCCCACGTCCCGGCCGACGACCACCGGCGTCGAGGGTTTCCTCGACGTCAGCAGGGCGCGCCGCGCGTCGGCGAGCTGATGGCGCCGGGCGCGCGAGGCCGGGTTGTAGAGCGCGATCACCAGGTCGGCCCCGGCCGCGGCGAGCAGCCGCTGCTCGATGATCGCCCAGGGCTTGAGCCGATCGGACAGCGAGATGACGCAGTAGTCGTGACCCAGCGGAGCACCGACCCGGCTGGCCACCGCCTGGGCCGCGGTCAGTCCCGGTACCACCCGGATGTCGACGTCCCGCCCCGGTTGCTCGCTCGCCACCTCGTAGACGGCAGCCGCCATCGCGAACACCCCGGGGTCCCCGGACGAGACGACCGCGACCCTGGCGCCCTGACCGGCCAGGCGGAGAGCGAACTCCGCGCGCTCGCGCTCCACCCGGTTGTCCGACGGATGCCGGCGTTGCCGGGGTGCGGCGGGCACCCGGTCCAGGTAGGGCCCGTACCCCACGAGGTCGTCGGCGTCCGCCAGCGCGGCCCGCGCCTCCGGAGTGAGCCATCCGGGATCACCCGGGCCGAGCCCGACGACGACCACCTCGGGCCGCCGCGCCGCGGTCTCCCGCTCCCCGTCCCGCCGGCCGTCGCCGGGAACGAGCGCCAGAGCGAGGTAGGGCACCGTGCCCGGATCCACCTCGCCGAGCGGGCGGACCTCCTGCTGTGCGGTGGTGGCCCGCTCGACGTACCACGCGCCGCCGAGTCGTCCCTGCGCCTCCAGGGCGGCCCGCACCTTCGGGAGCTGGCGCCGGCCCAGCTTCAGCACGGCAGCGGCGTCGGCAGCGGCCAGGGCCGCCTCGAGCTCCGGCTCGGGCAACGTCGCCGGGATCACCGACAGGACCTGCCGGCCCTCGACCAACGTCCGGCCCAGCGCCGCGGCGGCGCCCGCGACCGAGGTGACGCCGGGGACGATCTCGCTCGGATAGCGGGGGGCCAGCCGCGCGTGCAGGTGCATGTAGGAGCTGAAGAGCGTCGGATCGCCCTCCGCGAGTACCGCCACGTCACGCCCGGCGTCCAGATGAGCGGCGAGCCGCGCCGTGGCCGAGTCGTAGAACTCCGCGAGCGCGGCGTCATAGCCGCCCGGGTGGCCGGTCCGCCCGGTCGTCACCGGATAGACGAGATGCACCTCCGTCTGCCCGGGTGAGATGTGCCCGGCGGCGATGTCCCGGGCGACGCTCCGGCCGTGGGGAGCGCTGTGGAACGCCACGACATCGGCCGCTCGCAGGACTTCGACCGCCCTGAGGGTGAGCAGTTTCGGATCGCCCGGTCCGACGCCGACGCCCCACAGCTTCCCCGTCATCGCTCCTCCTCCACGCCGGCATGCTCGCGTTCCCGTCCCCGGCGCGCCGCCGCGACCATCGCGACGACGTCGGCCTGGCCACCGTGGACGGGTGGTCTCCCGCCGAGCTCGAGGACATAGCCGGACGACGTCGCCACCACCCCGGCATGGGGAACCGACGGCCGCCCGCACCGGCGCTCGCACCCCGACCAGTGCACCGGCGGGCCGGAGCCGGCCAGGACGGCGGCCGTGCGGGTGGCGTCCGCACGCACGTCCCGCAGCGCCTTCCCGCAAGCCGGCCGGCCGACGCAGGTGGTCAGTCGCCGCAGCGGTGAGCGCGGGTCGACGATCAGGCCGGCCGCGACGAAGTCGCCCAGCAGCTCACGCCCGATCCGGGCGGGCACGTCCCGGATCACGACGCTCCGGCGTGTGGTCACGGTCAGGACCCCTTCGCCCGCGACCGCCGCGGACGTCAGCACCGCGGACTGCTCCGGGCGGAGCCGGCCGAACGGGACGACCGCGGCCATGGTCACCGACCCGTCCGGTTGAGCGATCAGTCCGGCGGCGTCGGTGTCCGGGGCTTCCGGGGCATCGGACGGCGGGGGGTCGTACGCCTGCGCGCGGCGGACGTGCGTACCGGAACGCAGCAGCCGCCCGGCCACCGCCGCGGGACCCTTCGCCAAGTGCTTGATCCGCCAGGCGTCCCCACCGGTCTCGCGGTTCTCGGCCAGGAAGCATCGGGCCGCCGCGACCATCGCGGGGACGGCCTGCTCGTCCCCCACCACGAGTCCGCAATCCTCGCCCGCCAGCAGCAGCGCCGACAGGTTCGCCGAGACCGGCCGGAGAGCGACATCGGCATCGGCGAGGGCCCTCCCGCCGGAGCCGTCGCCGACGGCGAAGAGGAACCGGCCCGGCAATGCGGCCAGCTCGGCGTCGGCACAGATCGCCCGGTCCAGCTCCGCCACGAGACGCCGGAGCCGGGGCACGCGCTGAAGGAGAAAAGAACTTCCCGGCGGCACGACGATGTTGCGGGCATGGTCGTGCCGGGCGGAAGGGAGCAGCCCCGCGGCGCTGATCCGTGGTGCGATGTCGAGTTCCGCGCCCGGGGCCAGGCCCCGGATCTGGACATTGGCGCGGCTGGTCAGTTCGAGGTCGCCGGTCCCGTAGCGGGTGGCAACGGTGCGCAGGACGCCGAACTGGCTGAGCCGCAGCAGCCCGCCGGGTACGTGAACCCGCACGAGCCCCCCGTCCATGGCCTCGTGACGGCGCGTCACGCTCGGGCAGCCGTCGGCCGGGCGCCGGTGCGGTCGCTCAGTGGCGGACGTCATCGAGAACTCCCCGGCCGGCCGCGCTGTCCCGGAACGCGGCGAGTTGCGAGGCCGCGGCCACCACGTCACCGATCACCGTGACCGCCGGCGGCCGCACGCCGGCCCGGGCCACCGCCCCTCCGACGTCCGCGAGGGTGGAGACGAGATGCCGGCCGCGGTCCGACGCGCCGTCCTGGACGACGCAGACCGGAGTCGCGCCGTCCCGGCCGTGGCCGATGAGGGCCCCGGCGATCGCCGCGAGATGCTCGACGCCCATCAGCACGACGATCGTCCCGCGCAGGGCAGCCAGCGCCTTCCAGTCGACGAGGGACTGCGGCGATCCGGGCGGGACATGGCCGGAGACGACGGTGAACTCGTGGGTGACGCCGCGATGCGTGACCGGCAGGCCGATCAGACCGGGCACGCCGATCGCACTGGACACGCCGGGAACGACCGCGCAGGCGATGCCGGCCCGGGCGCACGCGAGCATCTCCTCCAGCCCGCGCCCGAAGACGAACGGGTCACCGCCCTTGAGGCGCACGACGTCGTGCCCGGCCCGGGCGCCCGCCACAAGGGTCTCGTTGATCCGATCCTGCGACGCGGCCGGACCGCGCGGGAACTTGGCCACGTCCACCAGCTCCACGCCCGGGCGCAGTCCGACGAGCACTTCCGCGGGCACGAGCCGATCGGTCACGACGAGGGTGGCGGCGTCGAGCAACTGCTGACCGCGCACGGTCATCAGGCCGGGGTCGCCCGGTCCGGCGCCGACGATCGACACGGAGCCCCCGCCCGTGGCGGCGGGTGCGGCGGTGGCGGCCACCCGACGGGTGAACAGGTGGCGGCGCCTCGCCTCCGCCAGGACCCGGGCATCGACCTCGCCGCCGGCGGCAGCCACCACGAACCAGGTGTCGTCGAAGTCCTGCGCGGCGGGCTCACGCGGGTGCCAGCTGATGCGTCCCTCGGCGGCCAGCCCCCTGATTCCGGGCCCGGCGCGCAGCGCGTAGACGCTGACTCGCGCGGCGCAGCCGAGCAGGGCCAGGACGCCTCGATACGCGTCCGCCCCGCCGCCGGCGACCAGCACGTCGCGCCCGGCCAATTGATCACCGATATCGAAGAAAAACGCACCGTTCTTCGGAGTATGCACGAATGAACTTCCCCCGCTCCGGCATTCGCCGTCGCTCTCCGAGTCCCCGTTCAACCGTTTGATCAGTGACCAGATCGGCCCCGTGGCATCGCTTTTCCCAGCTCCTGACCGGTAACGTCATCGAGGTCAGCCGCTCCAAGGTGGACCATAGGCCAGGGCCCGCCGACGGCGCAACATCGCTGCCGGGAAACGCGGAAACGCGTACGCCGGCCCGCCAGAGATTGACACAGAACGATTGATCGGGCAGGGTCCAGCAGTGTCGAACGACCCGTGGAAGCGAGCAGATCCGGCCGCCGAGGCGTTCAACCGATAGGGCCGTCATGGTTGCGAGAGTTGTCATTGCAGCGCCCGGTTCGAATCACGGCAAGACCACCCTGGCGACCGGGCTGCTGGCCGCCTTCGCCGCCCGGGGTGTCCGCGTGGCACCGTTCAAGGTGGGGCCGGACTACATCGATCCGGGCTACCACGCCCTGGCCGCGGGCCGCCCGGGGCGCAATCTCGACCCGGTGCTCTCGGGTGAGTCGCTGGTGGCTCCCTTGTTCCGGCACGGCGCGGCCGGCGCGGACCTGGCGATCGTCGAGGGAGTGCTCGGACTGTTCGACGGTCGCGCCGGTCAGGGCGACACCGGTTCCACCGCCCATGTGGCCGGGCTGATCGACGCGCCGGTCATCATGGTCGTGGACGTCCGCGGGCAGGGCCGGTCGGTCGCCGCCCTGCTGCGCGGCTTCGACGGGTTCGGCCCGGCCCGGGTGGCCGGCGTCATCCTCAACCGGGTCGGCTCGGCCCGCCACGAGGAGATCCTGCGTGCGGCCTGTGCCGAAGTGCCGATGCCGGTGCTGGGCGCGATGCCGCGCGACGCGGACCTGACCGTCCCCTCGCGGCACCTCGGCCTGGTGCCCGCGGCCGAGCGGCACACCACCGGGGCGATGCTGGCGAAGCTGGCCGACGTGGTGACCCGCCACGTCGATCTGGACCGGATCCACCGGATCGCGCGAGGAGCCGGGCCACCGGTCGCGCTCCCGTGGGCGCCACCGGCCGCGGCCCCGGCGTACCGTCCGGTCGTGGCCGTGGCCGGCGGCGCCGCCTTCACTTTCAGTTACGCGGAGAACGTGGAACTGCTCGCCGCGGCCGGGGCCGAGGTCCGGGTCTTCGATCCTCTGACCGACGAGAGACTGCCGCCCGGCACCGCGGCGCTCGTGGTCGGCGGAGGGTTCCCCGAGGTCTACGCGGCCGAGTTGTCCGCCAACACCCCGCTGCGCTCCGAGGTTCGCGAGCTGTTGTCCGCCGGCGCCCCGGCCGCCGCGGAATGCGCCGGGATGTTGTGGCTGGGCCGGTCGCTCGACGGCGCGCCCATGTGCGGCGTGCTGGACGTCACCGCCGAGATGACCGGCCGGCTGAGGCTGGGCTACCGCGACGCGATCGCCGCGACGGCCAGCGTCCTCGCCCCGGCGGGCACCCGGGTCACCGGGCACGAGTTCCATCGCACGGTCGTCCACCGTTCCGCGGAGTCGGCCCCGGCCTGGCGATGGGACGGCAGTGCGCCCGACGGGATCGTGGCCGGCAACGTGCACGCCTCCTACCTGCATCTGCACTGGGCCGCGTACCCGTCCGTCCCGCACCGCCTCGTCGACGCGGCACGACGGCACGGCGCGGGCGCCCGGGCGGCCGTACGGCAGAGGCATTGATCGGACGACGACAGGAACGGGGGTCACTCACATGGCCGACGGAGGTGTCCTGCGATCACCGAGGATCGCGCTGGTGGACCTCGACGCGGTGTCCGCCGCCCGGGTCGCCGGCCTCGTACGCCGGGAACTGACCGCGTGGCAGGTGCCCCTCGAGGTCTACGGCCCACCGGACGAGCCGCGCGGCCTCGACGAGATCGCCGGAGCGTGGGCACCCGCCGCGACCGCCGCGAGGTACGCCAACGGCGGTGACGTCACCGTCCTGGTCGGCACGGCGGTGGCCGCGGACGGCGACGCCCACCTGAGCGGTCCGATCCTGGCCCTGGCCACGCGCACCTCGACTCCCGCGTTCCTGGTCGCCGACGAGGACACTCTGACGCGGGGCCTGCTCGATCGGGTGGAACGGCACCGGCACTGCTGCGGCGGATCGATCGCCGGTGTGATCGTCACCGGGTCGGACCCGGCCGGCGCCGCCCCGGCGTTCTCGGCCGCCGCGGGGAAGCTGATCGTCGCCGGCCGGCTCGGCGCGGCCGCGCCGGACCTCGGTCTCGACCTCCGGTCGCTGGTCCTGACCGGCAACGAGGCACCGACGCTCGTCCGGGCCACGAGGGAACCCGCCGAGCCCGGCGCCGGTGGCATCCGCCCGCGACCGGCCGGCTCGCGGCGGCGTGGCCTGACGCTGATGGTCCAGGGCACGCACAGCTCCGCGGGCAAGACCTTCATGGTCGCCGGTCTGGCGCGGCTGCTGGCCGACGCGGGCTACCGGGTGGCGCCCTTCAAGGGTCAGAACATGTCCAACAACGCCCGGATCGTGGCCGGCGGTGAGATCGGTGTGGCCCAGTACGTGCAGGCCGTCGCCGCGCGCTGCGCGCCCGACGTACGGATGAACCCGGTGCTGCTGAAGCCGCGGCGGGGCGGGATGGACGTGATCGCCGCCGGGACGCACCGGCCGGAGCTCAGGACCGTGCCCTGGCGGTTGCGCAAGCCCCTGCTCTGGCCGGTCGTTGACGCCGCGCTGCAGGACTTGCGGGCCGAGTACGACCTGGTCCTGATCGAGGGTGCGGGAAGCCCGGCCGAGCCGCATCTCTATCACAACGACATCGTCAACATGCGGGTCGCCCGGGCCGCGGACAGCCGGGTCCTGCTGGTCGCCGACGCCAGCCGCGGCGGCGCCATCGCCCACTGCCACGGAACCTGGGGTCTCCTCCCGGACACGGATCGCGGGCAGCTGTCGGCGTGGGTGTTCAACCGGTTCTTCCGGGAAGGCAACGCGGCGCTGCTGCGACCCGGCATCAGCGAGCTGGAGCGGACGACCGGCGTGCCCTCGCTCGGCGTCGTCCCGGAGATGACGCAGACGCTGCCCGCGGAGGACCTGTACGGCGCCGCGCGCGACAGTGGTGGCGAAGGCCGGAAGATCGCGATCCTCCGCTATCCCCAGATTTCCAACTTCGACGAGTTCGCCGTCCTCGACCGGACACCGGGCGTACGCGTCTGCTGGGCCGAGAAACCCGCCGATCTCCTCGATGCCGAGATCGTCGTGCTGCCGGGCTCCAAGCACGTGGCCGCCGACCTCGACTGGCTGCGCGCCCGCGAACTGGACCGGGCGATCGCCGGCTTCGCCGCGTCCGGCGGCCGGCTGTTGGGCATCTGCGGGGGGCTGCAGATGCTGGGCGGCGCCATCCGCGATCCGCACCGGGTCGAGGGCGACGCGGCGGGGCTGGGTCTGCTGCCGGTGGAAACGACCTTCCATCGGGACAAGGTGCAGCGGCACACCGAGGTGGAGATCTCCGGCCTGTCCGGCGCCTGGTCGGTGCTCAACGGCCTGCGCGTGCCGGGGTACGAGATCAGGCACGGCGCCACCCGGCCGACCGGGGCGGACGTGGATCGGGGCGACCGGCCCGGTCTGGTCTTCGGTCACGGCAACGTGCTGGGCGTCTATCTGCACGGCCTGTTCGAACATCCGGACGCGATGGGCGCCGTGCTCGAGATGCCGGTCGACGCCTGGCAGCAGGTGGATCGGATCCTCGACGACATCAGCGACCACCTCCGCTCCCATCTGGACGGCCGGCTGCTCGATCGCCTGCTCTCGTGACGGCCGGCGACGACAGGGACGAGCCCGGGGCCGTCCTCGGCAGCCCCCGGCTGATCCTCGTGGAGGCCGGTGCGGGTGACGACGTGCGGGCGGCGGTCCGCTGGCTCGGGCAGGAGCTCGACCGCTGGGATCTGTCGGTGCGGGACCGGCCCGTACGGCCGCTGCTCCACGATCTCGCCGCCGCGGCCGGACCGGCCCCGCTCCGGCCGATCACCGACGACGCCGCCCTCAACGAACAGGACAGCCTCCACCTCATCGTGGCCCGCCTCGGTACGGACGCCGACGTGCCGGCGATCAACCAGCTCGGCGAACAGACCCGGACGCCCGTCGTCGCCGTCGGTCCGGCGAAGTCGTTCGAAGGTTTGCGGACGATCGGCCCGGCCGTCCCCACGCCGGCGCCCGGGAATGCCCCGGAGCTCTGCCGCGAGCTGCTGCGGATCGCCGCGACCGCGCCGGCTCTCCTGATTCCCGGCGGGGAGGAGCGGGCGCCCGGCCGCCTCGAGGCCCGGCCGGCTCGCCGGCCCCGGGCCCGGCGCCCGGCGCGGACGCTGATGATCCAGGGGACGCAGAGCGACGCCGGCAAGTCCTTCCTCGTCACCGCCGTGCTCCGGCTGCTGTCCCGGGCCGGCGTCCGGGCCGCCCCCTTCAAGGCGCAGAACATCTCGAACAACGCCCGGGTGGTGAACGGCGGCGAGCTGGGAGTCGCCCAGTATGTGCAGGCCCTAGCGGCCGGTGTCGTGCCGGACGTCCGGATGAACCCGATTCTGCTCAAGCCGCACCGCGACCGGACGGTCCCGGTCGTGCTCGGCCGCCCCCGCCCCGACCTGACCGGCGTGCCCTGGCGCTTCCGCAAGCCACTGTTGTGGCCGGCCGTCACGGACGCGCTCGACAGCCTCCGCGAGGACTTCGACGTGATCGTCGCCGAGGGCGCCGGCAGCCCCGCCGAGCCCGGTTTCTCCCGCAACGACGTCGTCAACATGCGATTGGCCCGCCACGCCGACGCGCCGGTCCTGCTGGTCGCCGACGCCGGCCGCGGGGGTGCGGTCGCCCACTGCGTGGGCACTCTCGATCTGATGACCGCCGAGGATCGCGCACGGGTACGCGGAGTTCTGTTCAACAAGTACTTCCCGGCCACGCGGCCCGACCACCTGCTGTCCTCCGCGGAGTTCCTGCGCCACCGCTACGGGATGACGACCCTCGGCGTCGTCCCCGTGCTCGACGCGGTCCTCCCCCGTGAGGACTCCGCGGCCCTCGCCGACGCGGGGCCGGCGGACGGTCCGCACATCGGGATCGTGGCGTACCCCCGCATGGCGAACAGTGACGAGTTCGCCGCCGTTCTCCGGGCCGGAGCGAGGTTGTCCTGGATCCGGCACGCCGGCGCCGCGGAGGGTGTCGATCTGCTGATACTTCCCGGCTCGCGAGACGTACAGGCGGATCTCGCCTGGCTTCGCGCGTCGGGTCTGGAGCCCGTGATCCGCGAGCGCACCGCCGACGGCCGGCCGATCCTCGCGATCTGCGGCGGGCTCCAGATGCTCGGGCGGCGGATCGAGGATCCGGCGGGCGTCGAGCGGCGAGGCAGCACCGCCGGGCTCGGCCTCCTGCCGGTCGACACGATGTTCCGGGCCGACAAGGCACAGCGCGCCGGCGAGTTCCGGTTCGGCCCTCTGCGGGGCTGGTGGGCCTGGCTGACCGGTCTCCGGTTCAGCGGCTACGAGATCCGGCACGGCCGGAGTGTGCGGGCCGGGACCGGCGTCCGGCCCGCTCTGCCCGGCGGCGCCGGCTATCAGCACGGCAACATCCTTGCTCTGTACGTCCACGGCCTGCTCGAGGATCCGGAAGTGGTACGCAACCTCGTCGGCCCGCAGGCGCGGCAGCGCCCCCTGGACGACGTGCTCGACCGGATGGCGGACGGGGTGCGTGACCACATCGACTTCGCCGCCGTGGCCGACCTGTTGTCCTGACCGATGGCCCGTCAGATTCGCGAGTGTGAGGGAGCGACCGGTGGCGATCGAGTTCATCGGCTACACCGAGTCGGCCGACTGGCGCCGGGACCCGGCCGCCGTCATCGATCTCGGGCACATCCGGGAGATGGCCGTCTTCCAGGAGCAGCTCGGGTTCGACAGCATCCTGGTCGGCTACGGCCCGGAGAGTCCCGACCCCGTGCAGATCGCCGCGTACGCCGCCGCCCGGACCGATCGGATCCGGATGCTCGTCGCTCACCGGCCGGGCATCGTCTTTCCCACCCTCGCCGCCCGCACCTTCGCCACGCTCGACCACATCACCGGCGGGCGGGTGAGCGTGAACCTGGTGTGCGGTGGCGCCCGGGAGGGCGACGCACGGCGTGAGGGTGACTACTCCGAGAAGGACGAGCGGTACGCGCGGGCCGCCGAGTACATCGAGGTGCTCACGGCGGCCTGGACCGCGGAGGAGCCGTTCTCGCACGCGGGCACGTACTACCGCTTCGAGGACTTCGCGCCCCGCGTCCGGCCGCTTCAGCAACCACGTATCCCGCTCTACCTGGCCGGCTCGTCCGAGGCGGCCCGCACCGTCGCCGCCCGGCACGCGGACCACCACGCCTTCTTCGGCGAGCCACTCGCCGGCTGCGCCGAGATGGTGTCCTCGGTCCGGCGGACGGCACGCGACGCCGGGCGAGCCGGCGCGCCCGGCTTCGTCGTCCGGCTCTCGGTGATCCTCGGTGACACCGACGACGCGGCCCGGGAACGGGCGGAAGCCCTCCTGGCGCGATCCGGCGGGGAGTCGGACAGCGTGCCGCAGCCTGACTTCACCGCCGGCGAGAACCGGCTCCGGGCAGCCCATGCGCGAGGCCGGCACCACGACCGAGCGATGTGGACAGCGCGTGCGGCGTCCTGGGGTGCCACCCTCGGAGCACTCGTCGGCAGCCCGCGAACCGTCGCCGAGGCAATTCTGGACTATGTGCGGCTGGGCATCACCGGCTTCCGGATCAACGGCCTGGACCCGGCCCTGGACACCGAGGTCTTCGGGAAGCGCGTCATCCCGCTGGTGCGATCCGCGACCGGCTCCGGCCCCTCGCCCGATTGTTAGCATGAGGCGGTGAAAATCTATACAAAACGCGGGGACGACGGGACGACCGGACTCTTCTACGGCGGCCGTGTCGCCAAGGACGCCCCCCAGCCCCGCGCCTACGGCGCGGTCGACGAGGCGCAGGCGTTCATCGGGCTGGTCCGGGCCGAGATCGAGCCGGGCGAGCTCGACGACATCCTGGTCGAGATCGCCCGGGCCCTGTGGGTGCTCATGGCCGAGCTCGCGCTCAACCCGGACCGGGCCGGCAAGGGGCGGCCCGGCGAGACCCTGGTGTCCGACGAGATGGTGTCCCGGCTGGAAGATCTCATCGACGACATCGGCGCCCGCTTCGTCCAGCCGAAGGAATTCCTCATTCCCGGCCAGAACCGCGTCTCGGCGGCCCTGGACGTGGCTCGCACGGTCACGCGGCGGGCGGAACGCGAGAGCATCGCGGCGGCCCGGCCCGGCTCGCTCGCGCTGCCCTACCTGAACCGGCTCTCCGATCTGCTCTGGATCCTGGCCCGCTGGCAGGAGTCCTCGCACCTCGCGGCCAAGGACGTGGGACAGCCCGGCGCCGCGGGCCGGCCGGACGACCCGGCGATCAGGTGACGAGCCGCGCGAGCTCGTCCCGGGTCGGTCCTTCGTAGCGCGGTGGCTGCCAGCCGCTGGTCAGGATCTCCCGCGCGCGCGGTTCGACCGCCGCGAGCGCCGTCGGCAGAATTCTCATCTCGCTGTAGTCGCTGACGACCTTCTTGAGGTCCCGGTCGGCGAAGGCGGCGAGGAAGATGCGCCCGGAGGTCAACGGTCCGGCCGGGAGACCACCGGTGTCGCCGGTCCATTGCCCGAGCAGATCGGCGTCCCAGGCGACATGATCGTCGTACCAGGGCCGGATGTTCCGGACGCACCAGGCGTCGAAGGCGAGGGTGGCATCGCCGATCCCCCGCACCCCGTCGAGACTGCCGACAAGCTGCCGCGCCTGCAGAAGACCGGTGGCGACGCCCCGGCCGGAGATCGGATTGGTGACGCACACCGCGTCGCCGAGGTGGAGCAGGCCCGGGAGCCCGACGGCGCCCTGATCGTCGAGCTGGCCCCGGTACAGGCTTCGCATGGTGCCACCGGACAACACGGAGGTCAGCGGCCGGCTGCACGCCGGGCTCGTCCACCGGTCGAGACCGGGGATCGCGCGGGCGGCGGCGTCGAACACCCGCGGTGACCGCAACGCCGCCAGGCGCTCGTCGGCCGTCGGCCGGATGACGACAACACCGATCGTGTCACCGTCCTGGAGGAAGACGGCAGCGGCGAAGCCGTCGAAGAACTGGAAGAAGCCCAGCGGCGAGTTGATCGGGCCGCTGCCGGCTCCCGGCCGGATCCGGTAGTGCCTCGACAGATAGGACATGCCGCTGTCCACCCGCTCCGCCGGGGCACGGAACTCGTCGGCGTAGCGCCCGGACGCGCCGGCGGCGTTGATGACCAGATCGGCCTCGGCCACGCCGTCTCTCAGCTGGACGCCCGTCGCGCGGCCCCCGTGGTGCAGAACACGGACAGCGGTTCCATGCCGGAGAGTCAGTGTCTTCTCTCCGGCCGCGACTTGCCGCAGGACCCGCTCCAAAGTGCTCCGGCGGCACCGGATGCCCGCGATCTCGTCGCGTTCGCGGCTCCGGACATGATGTGCGCCGGCCCGCGCCAAGGCCGCGTCGACATCCGGCATCTCCTCGGCGAAGGCGTCGGCGACGGGCCGCCGGAACCAGTGCGGATGGCCGAACTGCGGCACGCCCCGGCGCTCCCTCCGCCCGGCCCCCGGCCCGGGATCGCGTTCCACCACGTCCACCCGATGTCCGCGCCGCCCCAGGGCGATCGCGGCGAACAGCCCGACCGGTCCCGCGCCCACGATCACGATCCGCACCCGCCGATTATCGCCTTCCATCGTCCGACATCAATAGCTGCGGTGGCTCCCGCGGGCGCTCACCCGGCTCGCCGCAGCGCGTCCCGCAGGTTCCGCGCAACGCGACCCATCAGCGTCTCGACCGCCGTCTGCACCGCTGCGGGAACCCGCGACTCGGTCATCGCCACCACCACGAACGCCCGGCCGTCGGCGTGCTCGACCACGCCGGCCTCATGCCGCAGGTTGAGCAGGGTGCCTGTCTTGGAGGACCAGAGCGACGCGTCCGAGCTGAGATCAGGAGCCAGCCGATGCCGTACGACATTGGCCGCCAGCAGCTCCCGCACGCGCGCCGCGACCGGCGCCGAGATGGTGTCCGGCCGCCAGAGGGCGGTGAGCAGGTCGGCGTACGACCGGGCCGTCCCGGTGTTCGCCCGCGTCACGTCGAGCTGGGCGACGGCGGGCCCCGCGTTCACGGCCAGCTCGTGGGCCAGGTGCACCTCGCCCGGCCGGAACCGCTCCGACGGGGTGTCCATCAGCTGCCCGGCCGGGTGGCGTACGGCGATGCCCTCGATCCCCAGCCGGCGCAGCTCCGCCTCGACCGCCGCGGGCGGGGTGAGCTCGAACAGCGCGTCGGCGGCCACGTTGTCGCTGATCGCCACGGCCAGATAGACCAGGTCGTCGAGCGCGACCAGCGCCGGGTGCCGGAACTTGCTGAGCCCGGTCGGTCCCGGGGTCGTCACCCGCCCGGGCTCGACCTCGACGCGCCGGGCGCCGTCCAGCTCGCCGCGCGCCACACGTTCCAGGGTGGCGACCGCCAGCGGCACCTTGACCAGCGACGCCACCGGGAAGACGACGTCCGC
The DNA here is from genome assembly GCF_030709675.1 of Symbioplanes lichenis. Classification (GTDB taxonomy): domain Bacteria; phylum Actinomycetota; class Actinomycetes; order Mycobacteriales; family Micromonosporaceae; genus Actinoplanes; species Actinoplanes lichenis. The sequence goes on along the minus strand of NZ_JAUZQD010000013.1, from coordinate 50,874 downwards.
GTCGACGTCGATCTCGGCGCCTGAGCCGAGGTCGCGCACCAGGAACGAGCCGCGCAGCCCGGCCGCCCGCAGAGCCTCCCGCGCGTCGCGGATCGCTCTCATGCCGCACCGACACAGGCGGCGATGGCGGCCGGCAAGGCGGTGCGCAGTCTTCTGCCGTCGCCGGGCGAGGCGGACACCACGTCGTAGCCCCGCGCGAAGGCCTCCTCCCCGACCGGCCGCCAGTCCAGCCCGAAGACTTCGGCCTCCGCCCGGGAGCACAGGACCAGATCAGCCCCGCCGAGCGCCCGTGCGACGGCACCGGGCACGGACCGCGCCTTCACGATCTGGCCCGCCTGCAGGCCGACGGCGTGACCCAGCCGGATGACGCGGTCGAGGACGTGCGGCACGTCGTCCTCGGGCTGCACCCACACCCGGCGCGGCTCCTCCTCCGGCTCCCGGCCCGGCCGCAACTGCTCGAGATGAAGCCGGCGGCCCTCGTCGAGCGCCACGCCCGCCAGGCCGAGCGGCACCACCCACTCACTCCCGTCCGGCGGCACGGCCGTGATCGCGGCGTGCACCTCCCGCGTCCGTACGAGATCGGCCCGCTCCCCCGGCCCGGCCGGCACGACATCGAAGTACAGCCCGTGCCGCCGCCCCTCGGCGATCAGCCGCGCGAGGGCGAGCGGCGGACCGGAGGCCGGCACGGCGAGATCGAAGGCCCGGTGCCGCGCCCGGTCCGCGTGATCGTCGAACGCCTCCGCCAGGTCGACGAGCCGCTGCGCGACGGCCAGCATGTCCCGCCCGAACGGCGTGAGCGCCACGGTCCGCGACGACCGCTCCAGCACGGCGGCGCCGAGATGCTGCTCAAGCCCGGCGATCCGCCGGCTGGCCACCGGCTGCGGAATCCCCACGGCCGCCGCACCCTGCGTAAAGCTCTCGTGCCGGCTGACCGCGACGAACGCCGCGCAACTCGCGATGAGATCCACACCCCCAACCTATGTCGCTCGCCGGAAGGCCGATCACGCCTCGGCGCCGCCGGCCGGGCTGACGCGCAGGGTGACGATCTCGAAGGGGCGCAGCTCCAGCTCGATGCTCTCCGCGCCCGCCCACGTCCGCCCCAGGTCCCGCTCCAGCAGGTCCGTGGTCCGGGCGGGCCGCCGCCTCCAGGACGCCGGGCGCGAAGCCGAGCGCGATGCGCAGGACATGGTGGGCCTGGCTCACGCGCTTCTTCCTCGACACGCCCGCGACGGCGGCCCGCTGGACCGCCGTCTCCTTCGCGCTCAGGACCTGGGGCGCAACCACCGGTTCCAGCACCGGGGAGCCGGTTACGACGTCCGGCGCAGAGCCTCCAGGCCGCCTTGTGCGTCCTGCAGCGCGAGGCGCTCGGCCTCGGCGGAGTCGCCGGCGCGCAGGGCGCGGACCAGGGCGCGGTGGCTGGTGTAGCGCTCGAGCCCGAACGTCTCGTCCTCGGCCACCCGCCGCAGCAGCAGCTCGCGGCGCCGGGCGCGGGAGAAGACGCGGCTCTGGTCGAGCATGCGGACGAGGACCGGGTTGTGGGCGCAGGCGTTCACGGTGTCGTTGAACTCCTGCATGGTGTCGAGCAGCTCGGCGAGGTGCCGCTCGACCGGCTGCTCCCGGCGGCGGCGCTCCTTGAGCAGGATCAGCAGGTCGTCGGCCCGGTCGAGGATCGCGTCGAGGGCGTCGAGCTGGCCGGGGGTGGCGTGACGGGCGGCGAACCGGGCGACCAGCCCGCGCAGGCCGACCTCCACCTCGGCGAGGTCGTCGGCGGCGCCGTCGCGGATCGCGGCGACCAAAACCGTGCGCGGGCCGATGCGCTCGATGAGGCCGTCGAGCTCGAGCCGGCGCAGCGCCTCGCGGACGGGGGTCGGGCTGATGGCCAGCCGCTCGGCCATGCCGCGCTCGGTGACCTTCTCCCCCGGGGCGAGCTCGCCGGCGGCGATCGCCGCGCTCACGTGCCGGTAGGCCAGGTCGGCGAGCGTCTCGGTGCCCTTCATGACGGCACTCTAGCCAACACTTAGGCAACCATTGCTGTTTTTGCTATAGCAAACTAACGTGACGCGGGACACAGGGAGGCCGGCATGGTGTCTCACCGGAAAGTCACGTTCCTCATCGCGCTCGTGCTCTTCGCGCAGGAATCGGCCTGGAACTTCTACGACAACCAGGTGCCCGTCCTGCTCCGTGAGCACGTCTCCAGCGCCGCCGTCGTCGGGCTGCTCATGGGCCTGGACAACCTGCTCGGCATCGTCGTGCAGCCGTGGATGGGCAACCGCTCCGACAACACGCGCACCCGCTGGGGGCGCCGCGTGCCGTACCTCGCGATCGGCATGCCCCTGGCCGCGCTGCTCTTCGCGCTCCTGCCCGGGACCACGTCGCTGATCGCGCTGGTCACGGTCATGTTCCTGTACGCGCTGGTCGCCAACACCATCCGTCCGCTCTCCGAGGCGATGGTGCCCGACTTCGTCCCGCCCGAGCGGCGCAGCCGGACGAACGCCGTCGTCAAGATCGCCACCTCGCTCACCATCATCGTCGCGTCGCTGATCAGCCTGCTCGTCGTCGACGAGCATCCGCGCGGCGCGTTCGCGATCCCCTCGGCGATCCTGCTGATCGTCACGGTCGTGCTGGTGCTGCGGGTACGCGACAGCCGGTCGGCGGCCTATCGGCAAGCGCTGGCCGAGGACGGCACGGCCGGCGCCGGCGACGCCCGGGTGCCGTTCCGGCGGGTCGTCGCCGAGCTCGTCACCAGCCCCGACCGGCGACGGCTCCTGCTGCTGGTGAGCATCCTGCTCTTCGGCGGCGCGTGGTTCGCGTCCCGCTCACTGATCACCCCGTACGGCATGGAGGTCCTGGGTCTGAGCCGCGGCGACGCGGGCGGACTGACCCTGCCCAGCGGGGTCGCGTACCTGCTCGCCGCCTATCCGGCCGCGTTGTGCGCCGAGCGTTTCGGCCGGCTGCGCACGATCGGCGCCGGGATGATCCTGTTCGCCGGGGCGATGGTGGCCGGGGCCTTGCTGCACTCCCCCACCGGCACGGTCGTCGTGTTCTGCGTCGCCGCGGCCGGCGCCGCCGCCTTCACCATCAACGCGGCGGTCGTGCTGTGGAACCTCGCGCCGTCCAGCCGCGTGCTGGGCACCTACACCGGCCTCTACACGGTCGCCTGGTACCTCGGCGGCTTCGGCGGCCCGGCCCTGGTCGGCGCCGCGGTCGACCTCACCGGCTGGACCGCGATGCTGCTCGACATCGCCGTGCTGGCCACGCTCGCCGTCGTCGTCCTGGCCCAGCTCGGCCGCCTGCAGCGGCGGCAAGCGACACCGATCCTCTCCTGATCCCGACCGGCCCGATCCGAGGAGTTCGATGACCACACCACCCGACGCCGTACGCGTCCTGGCGCCGACCGGCATGCTGGGCGCCGGCTTCCCGCCCGAGACGCTCACCCGCGGCCTGGCGCTCGGCGCCGACGTCATCGCCGTGGACAGCGGCTCGACGGACTCCGGCCCGTACTATCTCGGCTCCGGCACCGCCAAGACGGCCGCCGCCGCCGTGACCCGGGACCTGCGGCTGCTGCTCCGGGCGGCCGCCACCGCCGGCATCCCGCTGATCGTCGGCTCCTGCGGCACCAGCGGCACCGACGCGGGTGTCGACTGGGTCGCCGGGATCACCCGCGAGATCCTGGCCGCCGAGGGGCTGGACCTGCGGGTGGCGACCATCTACAGCGAGCAACAGGCCGCCGCCCTCAAGGAGCACCTGGACCGCGTGCACCCGTTGCCCCCGGCCGGCGACCTCGACGCGGCGACGCTGGAGAGCTGCGCCCACATCGTCGCGATGATGGGTCACGAGCCGATCGCCGAAGCGCTCGCCGCCGGGGCCGACGTCGTCCTGGCCGGGCGGGCCACCGACACGGCGCTCGCGGCCGCGTACCCCTTGATGGCTGGTCTGCCCGCGGGCCCGGCCTGGCACGCCGCCAAGATCGTCGAGTGCGGCGGTCAGTGCACCACCGATCCGCGCGCCGGCGGGGTGCTGGCCACCATCGACGCGTCGGGTTTCACCATCGAGCCGCTGGACCCGGTCGTCGCCTGCACGCCGACGTCCGTGGCCGCGCACATGCTCTACGAGACGGTCGACCCGTTCTCCATGCGGGAGCCCGGCGGCACCATCGACGTGTCCGGCGCCACCTATCGCGCCCTCGACGACCGGCGCGTCCGGGTGGAGGGCTCCCGGTTCGACCCGGCCGGCCAGTACACCGTCAAGCTCGAGGGCGCCCGGATCACCGGCTTCGAGACGATGTCGTTCACCGCCATCCGCGACCCGCACATCCTCGGGCAGATCACCACCTGGGCCGCGCTGCTGCGCCGGATGATCGGCGAGTGGGTGGCCGGCACCCTGGGTCTCGGCCCCGGCGACTACGCCCTCGACATCCGCCTGTACGGATACGACGCCGTGCTCGGCGCCATCGACCCGGCCACCGGGCCGCCGCGCGAGGTGGGCGTGATGCTGCTGGTCAACGCGGCCGACCAGGCGACCGCCACGGCCATCGCCAAGGTCGCCAACCCGCTGATGCTGCATCTGCCCACCCCGGACATGACGTATCTGCCCAGTCTCGCCTTCGCGACGTCGCCGGCCGAGACCGAGCGGGGGGCCGCGTACGAGTTCGTCCTCAACCACGTCGTGGACGTCGACTCCCCGACCGCCCTGTTCCGCATCAATGTCCCGGAGGCCCGCGATGCCTGAGCCCACGACCGTCGCCGATCTCGCCCTGGAGGTCCGGTCCAAGAACGCCGGCCCGTTCTGGGTCACGATGGAGGTCTTCCTGCGCGACACCACGGGGTACGCCGTCGTCGCCGACCCGTCCTTCTTGAACGAGACGGTCGTTGCGCGGCTGTACGGGGTCGACGCCGACACCGTGCGGATGTATCGGATCGCCGCGCTCAACGTCGTCAAGATCTCGTTTCCGCGGCCGGTGCCCCAGGGCAGCCCGCGTGATCGCGACATCCACGCCGGCCAGCATCACGTCCCGCTGGCCCTCCTGCGGCTGCCAGGCTGTAGAGACCGAACGTTCTATCCGATATAGTGGCCGAATGCACAGCGACACGCCCGCGGGCCGGCCGTCCGAGGCTCGATCCCGGTTACTCGGCACGGCCGCCCGGGTCTTCTACACCGAAGGCATCCACAAGGTCGGCGTCGACCGCATCGTCGCCGAGGCACAGGTGACCCGGGCCACCCTCTATCGGCACTTCCCCAGCAAAGAAGATCTCGTGCTGGCCTACCTCGGCCAGGCCGACCGGGCGATCCGCAGCCAGGCCGCGCAGGCCGTCGCGGGCGGACAGCCGGCCGACGAGGCCCTGCGCGCCCTGAGCCGGTCGATCGCCGCCGGCATCCAGTCCCCGGGCTTCCGGGGCTGCGCCTTCCTCAATGCCGTGGCCGAGTACCCCGACCCCGCGTCGCCGGTGCACCAGGCCGCCCTCGGCCACCGGCAGTGGTTTCTCGACACCGTCACGGCCCTGCTGACCCGGATCCGGGGCACGTCGGCCGCACCGGCCGCCCGGCACTTCGTGATGATCCGCGACGGCGCCATGGCCGCCGGCTGCCTCTTCGATCCGGCCCTGATCGGCGAGACCTTCCTGCACGGCGTGGATCGCCTGCTGGAGATCTCCGCCGGCCCCGGCCACCCCGGGCCCGCGGCTCGATGAGGGCCCGGCTCTCCCTGCCGTGGACCAGGCATCACGAGGCCGCGCTGACCACACGGGAACAGGAAGTGCTGCGCCTCCTGGCCACCGGACACTCCAACGCCGAGATCGCCGCCTCCCTGTTCATCGCCGAGCAGACCACCAAGACGCACGACGCCGGGCGCTGAACAAGCTCAAGCTGCGCGAACGCGTGCATGCCGTCGTCTTCGACCGATGAGAACGGCGTGGTGGTCGCGAAGCGGCATCGGCCCCAGGGAACGCCGCGGTCCCGGCCGCGCCGCGCCAGTTGAGCTGGCCGCGCGGCCGGGAACGGATCACCGCGATCCCGGCCGCATCGCGCCAGTTGAGCTGGCCGCGCGGCCGGGAGCGGATCACCGGGATCCGGGTCGCGTCGCGTCAGTTGGCCTTGGCCGCGCGGCCGAGGCGGATCGCCGCGATGAGGAAGAAGATGGCGCCCGGGATGGCATAGGCGGCCGCCTGGTTCAGCACCGGGTCGGCGGCGGAGGCGCTGCTGACGAAGTTGGCGCCGGCCAGGACCGAGATGCCACCGCTGATGATCATCGGCCACTGCCCGCCCATCGCGCGGCGGCGGATGCCGACGGCCAGCTGCACCGCGCCGGCCACGATGGCCCAGAGGCCCCACACCCGCAGCATGGCCGGAATGCCCGAGGCGGCGCCGACGCCCAGCCCGATGGCGGCGAGCAGGCTGACGGCCATGTTGACGTAGAGCAGCGCCGGCGAGCCGGTCGACCGCGACGAGCGCATGTCATAGATGGCGGCGCCCACGTCGAACAGCGGGTAGAGCACGAACAGCGTCACCGAGAGAGCGTTGACCTCTTTGGCGGTGGCGATGGTCACGCCGGCCCAGACGATGGCGAACGCGAACCGGATGAAGTACAGCCGCCGCAGCGCGGACGCGGTCTGCGAGATGCCGGGAGAAACAGCAACAGTGCTCACGGGAGATCCTTCGGGGCGAGGAGAAATAAGGAGATCGAACGTTCTGTTCCGCGACAGCATGGCAAGCGACGGATCAGAAAGTCAAGACGGAACGTTCTATATACTGTGCGACGACTGCGCTACTGCAACAGGTGAGCGACTCCCGGATCTGTTTCCGGGTCATCACTGAACCTTCGTGTAACTGTGTCTGCACGATCAGCGGCCGTAGGTCTCCAGCAGCCGCAGCCAGACCTCGCTGACCGTCGGAAACGCGGGTACCGCGTGCCACAGCCGGTCGATCGGCACCTCACCGGCCACCGCGATGGTCGCGGCGTGGACCAGCTCCGCCACATCCGGGCCGACCAGCGTGAACCCGACGATCACCTTGCGGTCCTCGTCGACCACCATCCGGGCCTGACCCTGATAACCCTCGGCGTGCAGCACTGACCCCGACACCGCACCAAGGTCATGATCAATGACCCGGGTACGCACCCCGGCCGCCTCCGCAGCCGCAGCAGTCAAGCCGACCGAGGCCACCTCGGGCTCGGTGAAGACAACCTGCGGCACCGCCTTCACATCAGCCGTGACCGCGTGCCGGCCCCACGCCCCCGTGTCGACCGGCTCGCCCTTGGCCCGGGCCGCGATCGCGTCGCCGAGCACCCGCGCCTGATACTTGCCCTGGTGCGTCAGCAGTGCTCGCTTGTTGACATCGCCGGCGGCGAACAGCCACTCCCCCGCGCCCTCGACATGCAACGCGTCATCGACGGTCAGCCACGAGCCCGGCTTGAGGCCCAGTCCGCCCAATCCGATGTCCTGCGTGTTCGGCGTACGCCCGATGGCGACCAACAGCTCGTCGGCCTGCACCAGCCCGCCGTCGGCCAGTGTGATGTGCACCGTCCCGGCCTCGTCGCGCGACACCGACGCCGCCTCAGCCCCGAGACGCACATCCACACCCGACTCGCGCAGCGCCGCGGTCACCCGCTCCCCCACAAAAGGCTCGGCCAGGTGCAGCACGCCGTCACGGGCCAGCATCGTGACCCGGGCGCCGAGGTTCGCGTACGCGGTTGCCATCTCCGAAGCCACGACCCCGCCGCCGATGATGGCCAGCCGCTGCGGAACAGACTTCGCCGCCGCCGCTTCCCGGCTCGTCCACGGGCTGGCCGCCCGCAGCCCCTCGATGTCCGGGATCAGCGCGCTGGTACCGGTCGCGACCACCACGGCGTGCCGCGCGGAAAGCGTGGTCGCCGTCCCGTCAGCGCTGACCACCTCAACAGTGCGCTCACCGCCGATCCGGCCCTGGCCCCGAACCAGCGCGATGCCGGCCGACTCCAGCCACGACACCTGACCGTCGTCCTTCCAGTGCGAAGCGAACGAGTCGCGCCGGGCCAGCACGGCCGCAGTGTCCAAGTTCCCCGTGACCGCCTCACGCGAGCCGGCCACCTGCCGCGCCGCCCGCAACGCCGCCGAGCTACGCAACAAAGCCTTGGTCGGCATGCACGCCCAGTACGAGCACTCACCGCCGACCAGCTCCCGCTCGACGATGGCGACGCTCAGGCCACCCTGCACAGCGCGGTCAGCCACGTTCTCCCCGACCGGGCCGGCGCCGATGACGACGACGTCGTACGTGCTGCTGTTCATCTCAAGCTCCTTGTTGGTAAGAATTCGCTCAGCGAGACATCGGCGGGAAGGGCCGGCCCGGTCACCCGTCGACGGCGACCGAGCCGGTCGGCGCAGTGCTTCACTTCCCGCGGTTCTGGTTCCTCGGCGGCTCCGGTTCCTTGGCGGCTCCGGCGGCGGCCGAACTACTCGATGTCGGAGAACAGACCGGTGATCTCGACCTGCGCGCCCTGCAGCCCGCCGAAGACGGCACCGGCGGCCGGCGTGGCGACCGCGGCCGAGGCGTCCTCGTAGCTGGCGAAGTAGAGGTCGAGCGTGCGGTACGCGGGGGTCGGGGTGCCGTCCTCCTTGGGCCACACCTTCGCCGACTCGAGGCGCTGCAGCTTAGGGAACGTCTCGGCGGCGGCGCGCACGTCGGCGTAGACCTTCTCGAACTCGCCGGGGTTCGCGGGGTTGCCGATGACAAGCGTGATCTTGGTGGGCATGACCGGTCCTTTGGTGGAACGAACGTTCTGTCGCTCACGACGATAGCGCCGGGGTGTTCGGCTCGTCAATACCGATCGTTCTGTCTTTTCCGAGCCGCGGGCAGGACGCGGCGCCGGGTTGCTACGACCCCGTTCCGCGCCCGGCGACCGGCTGACGACGTCGAGTGGCGTCGAGCGTCCCCAGCAACGTGAGGGCCCGTGCGCTGGGGCCGCCGGGCTCGGGTTGATAGATGACCAGGAGCTGACCCGTGGCTCCGCGCACGTCGAACGACTGCGACATCAGTGACAGCGGCCCCACGTCGGGGTGCACGAGCTCGATGGGGTCCAGGCTCTTGCCGTAGACGGTCTGGGCCGACCAGAGCGCGGCGAACGTACCGCTCTCTTCTTCGAGCGCGCCCACCACCTCCCGGAGGCGGTGATAGTCCGGATCGACACCGGCCGCGTGCCGCAGACCCGCCACGATCGACTCGGCGAAACGGTCCCAGTCGGCGAAGAAGTGCCGGGCCGCCGGGTCTGCAAATGTCATCCGAGCCAGGTTGTCCACCGCCCGGAACGGTGAGAAGAGCGCCCCGGCCAGAGCGTTGACCGCCATGACGTCCTTGGCCGGATTCAGCACGAAGGCCGGGACACTCGCGTAGCCGTCGAGGAGAAAGCGCAGCTGCTCGCTGATCGTCTCCCGGGGGGCCTGGCGGGTGCCGGGCACCGCCCCGGCCAGCCGGTACAAATGGTCGCGCGCCGGGGTGTCCAGGCGCAGCGCATTCGCCATCGCTTCGAGGACCTGCCCGGACGGGCTGCGCTCGCGACCCTGCTCCAGCCGGGCGTAATAGTCACTGTTCATGCCGGCGAGCGCGGCGACCTCCTCCCGGCGCAGCCCCGCCACCCGCCGCGGACCGTACGAGGGCAGACCCACATCGCCGGGACCGAGAAGGGAACGACGGGCGCGCAGGAACTCGCCGAGGTTGTTCTCTGTCACCGTTCCAGGCTAGGCCGGGGCCCGGCCGTCAGCCTGGGTACAGCTCGTCCTGGTTGCGGCCGGCGGCGGCTCGCAGGATCGAGCCATGACCGACAAGACCTTTCTGATCACCGGAGTCAGCACCGGCCTCGGCCGCGCCTTCGCGGTCGCCGCGCTCGAGGCCGGCCACACCGTCGTGGGCACCGTCCGCAAGGAGTCCGACGCCGAGGCCTTCACCGCCGTGCGGCCCGGGCGCGCCCACGCCCGCGTCCTCGACGTCACCGACGACACCGCCGTGTTCGCCACGGTGGCCGACGCCGAGCGGACCGTCGGCCCGATCGACGTGCTGATCGCCAACGCCGGGTACGGCTTGGAGGGCACCTTCGAGGAGACGCCGCTCGCCGCCCTGCGCGCCCAGTTCGACGTCAACGTCTTCGGCGCGGCCGCCACCATCCAGGCCGTCCTGCCGTACCTGCGCGAACGCCGCCGCGGGCATATCCTGGCCGTCACCTCGATGGGGGGCCTCGCCGGCTTCGCCGGGGTCTCGGGTTACTGCGGCAGCAAGTTCGCTCTGGAGGGCCTCCTCGCGTCCCTGGCCAAGGAGGTCAGCGGCTTCGGCATCCATGTCACCGCGATCGCGCCCGGATCGTTCCGCACCGACTGGGCCGGCCGCTCGATGGCCCGGGCCCCGCGCACCATCGCCGATTACGACGAGCTGTTCGACCCCATCCGCCAGGCCCGCCAGGAGGTCAGCGGCCGCCAGCTCGGCGACCCCGTCCGCGGGGCCGCCGCCGTCCTGCACATCCTCGACGTCCCGGAACCGCCGAGCCACCTCGTTCTCGGCTCGGACGCCCTCAAGGCCGTCCGAGCCGGCCGGGAAGCCGTCGACCGGGACATCGACAACTGGGAGAAGCTGTCCCGCTCCACCGACACGCCGCAGTGATCGAGCCGGACGGTGAACAAGCGGGCGCCGGGCATCTGCCGCCGCGGTCGCGCCTTTCCGGGCGGCGGGGCCGGTTGCCGTCAGTCGTGATAGACGAGCTCGCCCGCCTCGATGGTGGCGTCGAGGCGGTTCTCCGGCGGGGCCAGGGGGCACTGCCAGGCGTCGTCGTAGGCGCAGGACGGGTTGTAGAGATAGTTGAAGTCGAGCCGCACCCGCGTGTCGGAGAGGATCCGCAGGCCCCGGCCGAACGTGCCCTTGACGGTGTCGGTGAGATAGCGACCGCCGCCGTAGGCGCCGTGGCCGCAGAGACCGTCGCGGACGGGGAGGAAGAGCCCTCCGCCGTAGGCGGCGATCCACCAGAGGGAGAGCTCCCCGAGCGGGGTCTCGAGGATGCCGGCGCGCCGGTAGTGGACCACACCGTCCGCGCCGCCGGTGTCGATGTCGATCTCGCCGTCGGCCGGGCGCAGCGTCGCCTCGACGATCGCGTCGTCGTTGGGCGGCAGGTAGCGCAGGCCGGTGAAGGCGGCCCGCTCGGAGGACGGGATGGCCGACTGCGGGTGCGTGGCGAAGAGGTCGTCGCGCTGGGCTCGGAACTCCTTCAGATCGGTGTCGGCCAGGTACATTTTGGCGACGGCGGCACGGTAGTCGGTCAGCTCCAGGGCGTTCATGTCCCCAACCTATGGCGGAGCGGACGCAGCCGCCCCGTGAGTCACGACTCAGCCGGCCGGAGGAACGGCTTGGGGACCGGCGCCGTTCCACACGCGGGCGGCGGCCGGGCGTGACGGTCAGCACTGGCAGACCGAACGTTCTGCCCGCTAGGATGGGCGCATGACCCGCGCCGCCTCCGAGACCAGGCCCTCCGAGGCCCGGCAACGGCTCCTCACCACCGCGACCCAGATCTTCTACGCCGACGGCATCCACGCCATCGGCGTCGACCGGATCATCGCCGAGGCCAAGGTGACCCGGGCCACGTTCTACCGGCACTTCCCGAGCAAGGACGACCTCGTCGTCACGTACCTGCAGGAAGTGCACCAGATGGAGCGCGTCGCCTTCACCGCGGCCATCGCGGCCCACGCCACAGCGGCCGACTCACTGCTGGCCATCGCCGACGCCATCGCCGCGAACATCCAGTCGCCGGGCTTCCGAGGCTGCGCCTTCCTCAACGCCGCCGCGGAGTTCCCCGACCCCGGCCACCCCGTCCACCAGCAGATCATCGCCCACCGCCAGTGGTTCCTCGACACGCTGACGACCCTGATGGCCCAGGTCGCCGAGGACACCTCCGCCGACGCCGCCCGCCACTTCGTCATGCTCCGCGACGGCGCCATGGCCGCCGGCTGCCTACACGACCCCGCCCTGGTGGCCGACACCTTCCTGCGCGGCATCGAGGGCCTGGTCCGCATCCACGGCCAGCGCCGGCCCGCCGCAGGTTAGATCTGTCCTGCCGATCATGGAGTCGCCGAGGTGAGGTCCAGCCGGGGCGGGACAGGCGGTACAGCTAGCTGTACCTGAAGAGTGCCGCTGGCGGGATCGATCATGAGCGGCCCGCGCCATAGCGTTTCCGGCATGACCAAGACGAAGAAGTTCCGCACCGCGACGACCGCGCTCGCGACCGCCGCCGTCCTCGCCGCGGGCGTCGGAGTCGCCCACGCCGGCACGTTCCAGGAGGGCGGCGCCCCGGCGGCCGCGGCCGCCGCGCAGTCCGGCTGGGCGGGCATCACCCGCGAGCCGGTGCGCATCGACTTCGGCCGGGGCTGGGTCACCGACGCCGAGCTGACCTATCCGAGCAGCGCCCGGGGGCGGCTGCCGCTGGTCGTCTTCCTGCACGGCAGCGGGCACAACGACATGGACCAGACGCTGCCCGGCGGCGCGGGGTCCACGTTCGTCCCGCTCGCGCAGGCCGCCAGCCGGCAAGGGTTCGCCACGCTGCGCTTCAACAAGCGCGGGGTGACCGGCATCGGCCCGGTGGAGAGCACCGATCCGGCGCAACTGCTGCCCAAGAATCCGTACGCGCGGATTCAGCAGGACGCCGCCGCGGCCGTGCGCTTCGGGGCCGCCGACGCCCGTGTCGACCCGTCGAAGATCTTCCTGCTCGGGCACAGCGAGGGCACCAACGTGGCCGCCAATCTCGCCGCCGATCCGCGGGCGTTCGGCATCCCGAAGCCCGCCGGCGTGATCGAGATGGGCGTCGTCGGCCTGCCGATCGAGGAGCTGCTGACGTTCCAGATCTACGGCCGGCTGCTGGTGCAGCTGCACGACGAGTTCGACGTGAACGGTGACGGGCAGCTGACGGCCAGTGAGGCGACGCACGGCCTGCTCGGGCAGCCGAAGGAGGTGGCCGCGCAGTTCCGCCCGGTGCTGCTCGACGGCCGAAAGGTGCGCGCCGCCACCGATCGCAACTCCGACGGGCGCATCGCGATCGACGCCGAGGCCGGGCCGGTGCTGCGCGCCATCACGCACATCGACGCCTACCCGGACCTGCCGGACCTCGACGACTACACGATCAGCTACGCGAAGGACATCGCCCGCTTCCCGACCGTGTCCCAGGCCCTGCCGAAGTTCCGGGGCCCCGCGCTGCTGCTCAACGGCGAGAACGACATCCAGACCCCGGCCCGCGCCGCCATCGTCGCCGACGCCGCCCTCGCCGCGGCCGGCAACAAGGACCACAAGCTCGTCATCTACCCGGGGATGGCCCACACCATGAACATCACCACGAAGTACCAGCCGGCCTTCGCCGAGCCGGACCAGCGGGTCGTCACCGAGATCGAGGGCTGGCTCAAGGCCCACCGCTGACCGCACCGACGCGGGGAGCGGCCGCCGGCATGGTGGCCGCTCCCCGCCCATTCCGGGAGGGGCCCCACCGGCAGTGACGACCCCGCCCGCCGTGACGGCCCCTCCCGGCGCCGGGAGGGGCCGTCACGGTCCGTGGGAGACTTCTCGCCATGGCAGCTCAGAGCGTGACCGGCAGTATCGAGCAGCGGGTCGCCCTCGCGCGCGCTCGCAGGACCCCGCACGAGACGCTCTTCGACCTGGTCACCGACCCGTCGGCCGAGGTGCGGGCCGCGCTGGCCGCCCGGTCCGGGGCGTCGGCGCAGGTGCTGCGGGCGCTCGCGCGCGACCGGAACCGGGAGGTCCGGCAGGCCGTCGCGCGCAACCCGGACGCCTCGCAGGGCACGCTGTTGCGGCTGCTGGGTGATACCGACCGGCACGTGCGCTGGGCGGTCGCCACGAACCCGGCCTGCGACAACCGCGTTCGCGGCGTGATGCTCAAGGCCCAGGACAAGGAGCTGCGTGGCCTGCTCGCCGAGCTGCCTTCCCTGGAAGCCGATTACGCCACGGAGCTGGTCAGCGACGCCTCGCCGGAGGTGCGCGAGCGGCTGGCGGCCCGCACGGCCCACCCCGAGATCATCGAGGCGCTGCTGGAGGACCGCACCGTACGCGTGCGCAAGGGCCTCGCCCGCAACGAGTGGACCAGCCCCGAGCAGCGGCATCGCCTCGCCACCGACTACGCGCCCGAGGTGCGGGCCACGCTGGTGCGCGCGGTCGAGCTCGACGAGCCCGACCTGCGCGCGCTGCTGGAGGACCGCTCGGCCGAGGTGCGCCTCGCGCTGGCCACCTCCGATCGCACCCCGCCGGAGATTCGGGAGGCGCTCACCCGCGACGCCGACGAGCAGGTCGCCCAGGCGGCCCGAGGCTACCGGCCCGGCCCGGCGAGGCAGACCGCGCCGACGCGGGAGAACGCGCCGGCGAGGGAGAACGTACCGACGCGGGCGGTGACCGGTCGCGCCGGCCGCCGACCGGCCACACGTGGGTTCCCCGGCCGGAAGGCCCGCTGAGCGGCATCACGGCGCGATGACCAGCCCGGTGCACAAGGCCCGGGTGAGCCTGCTGGGCACGGCGCACGCGTCGACGGGTGGGGCAGCCGGACCGGCGGCAACGGGTGACGGCGTCGGATCGCTCGAGGGAGCTACGGCGCATCCCTCGCGGGAGTGACGACAGCGGCGAGGCCCGATTTCTACCTTGCCGGGCATGAGATTGATCCGGCTCCTCCTCGCCGCTCTGGTGGTGGTGCTGGGCGCCGCCACCCCCGCGTACGCCGACGGGGCGACAGCCGGCGCCGACGTGACGGTGGCGCAGAGCCTGGGCGACCGGGAGCTCACCGTGACGCTGCGCCGGGTGACCAGCGTGCCCGGCCCGCTGCACGTCGACGTGATCACGCACGCCGGCGAGCCGGCCGGGCAGCTGCGCCTGCGCGCCACACCGGTCGCCGGGGGCGGCGACAGCACGGCCACACTCACCTTGCCCGCCGCGCCCGGCCCGGTCAGCGCCGCCCTGCACGTCGACGGGCCGGGCCCCTGGGAGCTGGCCCTCGACGACGGGCACCAAGTGGCCCGCATCCCGTTCGTGGTGCACGCCGTCGCCCTGAGCCCGATCGAGCGAACCGTCTACGGCGGATTCGTCACGGCCGGCGTCTTCCTGGCGGTGGCACTGGTCGTGGCGCTGACGGCCCGGCACACCTGGTGGGCTGTGGTGCCGGGCGGCGCCGCGGTCGGAGGCGTCGCGGTCGCTGTCGTGGCCGCGTTGCTGTCGGCGTCACTGCCGGCGCCGCCGAGGGCCGGGGACGATCTGGATCCCACGGTCGCCAACGCCACCGATCCCTATGCGCGCCTGCCCCGGGTTCAGGACTTCTCGCGGCCCCCGCTGATGCTGACCGTGCGGCAGGAACGCCTCGCTGTGGGCGTACGGGCGGAGGTGGATCTTGAACTGTCGGACGCCGCGACCGGGCTGCCGGCCGACGACATGGTGGTGCACGACAGCGCGTTCCTGCACCTCATGGTCGTGTCGCCGTCGGGGCGCCTGTGGCACGCGCATCCGATCCGCACCGCGCCCGGCCGCTTCCAGCTGACGATCACGCCGGACAACCCCGGCCGCTACGCGGTGACCGCCGAGGTGGCCCGGCGCGGCGGCGGGGTGCAGATGCTACGCGCGCTCGGCGGCTTCACCGCGACAGGATCCAAAGCCCCAACCCTTGACCCCCTGCCTGTACGCGGAAGCGCCGCCATCGACGGCGTCGGCGTCCAGCTGGCGATGGCCGACCCCGTGGCGGCCAGTCCCGTGACGCTGCGAGCGCGCATCGGCGATGAGGCCGACCTGCAGCCCTGGCTCGGCATGCTCGGCCACCTCGTGGTGGTCGGTCCGCTAAGCGAGAGCGGCGCGCCCGGCGCTCCGGTGTGGATGCACGCGCACGCCATGGACGACGGCAGCGTGATGTTCCCCATGCCCGGCATGACCGGGATGGATCACGCGGGGATGGTCCCGATGCCGGGCGCGCTCGGGCTGACACTGCCGGACGAGACGGTCGCCGCCTACGGGCCCGGGATCGGCTTCACCTTCGCGTTTCCGCTGCCCGGGCGCTACCTGATGTGGCTGCAGGCCGAGAAGGACTACCGGATCGTCACCGTGCCGCTGGCCGTCGACGTCCGGCCGGCAAGCCCGGCCCCACTGGTCGAACGCCCTGTCGAGGTCACGCCGGACTCCGCCCGGGTCGGCCTGCGGGACCTCATCGTGACCGCCCCGGGCCACTCGTCCCTGCAGGCCCAAGCCGTGCTGCCCACGATGGGCCACGCGTCGCCGGTGCTCACCGGCGTGCCACAGGGCGGCGGCCGGTTCCTGCTGCCCGGCGTCCCGCTGATGGCCGCGGGCGGCTGGCAGCTGCGCATCAGCGCACCCGGCACCGAAACCGTGACTGTCCCGATCACCGTCACCGATTGAAGGGAACCACCATGCCCCGTCCATCCGCCGGCGTGCTCGGCGCGTCGGCCGTGCTCCTGGGCACGACGACGTCGCTCTTCGGCATCGTCTGGGACGTGCAGTGGCACGTCGACGTCGGTCCCGACACGTTCTTCACCCTGTCGCACCTGATGCTCTACGCGGGCAGTGCCATCGCCGGCGTGGCCGCGCTGACGATGGTGCTGCGCGCCACCGCCGCCCAGCGCGCCGGTCGCGCCGTCGATCCCGGGGAGGGCGGCCGCACCGTACGCGTGCTGGGCTTCGACGCCCCGCTGGGATACCTGATCGCCGGGGCCGGCGCCGCGATGTTCCTGCTCTACGGGCTCATGGACCTGTGGTGGCACACCGTCTACGGCTTCGACGCCACGCTCGGCTCCCCGCCGCACATGGCGCTCTTCAGCTCGATCACCGTCACGATGGTCGGCTCGATCATCGTCTTCGGACACGCCCACGCCCGGCGCTGGGGCCGGATCGGGCTCGCCCTCGCCCTGCCGATTCTGATCACCTTCAGCCCGCTGATGTTCGACGCGCTCGAGGACGCCCCGCTGCCGTTCAACGCCGGTGTCGCCCTGGCTGCCTTCTGCTGCACGCTGAGCCTGGTGCTCGCCGCCGGGGTGGTCCGGCCGCTCTTCGCGGTGGTGGCCGCGGGCGTCCTCGGTGTCCTGCAGATCATCCTGTGGTTCTGGGCACCCTGGGCCTCGCACGCCTACGCCGAGAGCAGCCGCCTGCCGTTGCGCGACGGCCTCGAGGGCCTGCCGCCGGAGATGCCGAGCGTCGTCCCGATGTTCCTGCTGGTCGCCGCGCTGGCCGTCGCCGGTGTCCTGATCGGCGCTCGGCGCTGGGCAGCCCCACTGGCCGGGGCGGCCGGTGGCTTGATCACGGCCGTCAGCCTCGACCTCCAGGTGCCCCTGGTCGGCAACGGCCCGGTGACCGCCCCCGGCGCCCTGCTCGCCGATGCGCTCGCCGGGCTGACTCTCGGCGCGGCCGCCGGCTTCGTCGCGTGGCGCTTCGCCGGAATGCTCAACTCCTCCGTCGTACGAAGGGTGGCGTGATGCCGATCCGCCGCAAGCTCGCCGCCGCCGTGGCCGCCGGTGCGCTCGTCCTGCTCCCGGCGGCCCCGGCCCTGGCGTACGAACCGGTGAACGTCGTGCACACCGAGCGGGTGCAGGCCGGCCCGTACGAGGTGACCGTCGGCTTCTCGGCCTGGCCGCTGCGGGCGATGCAGTCGATGGACGTCACGTTCATCCCGGACGGCGGCATCGCCGGGAAGTCGGGCCGGCTGCTGATGACCGGCCCCGGGCTGGACGACGACCTCGCCGACGGGGTGCTGGCCCGGCATCCCCGCAAGCTCGACGTGTGGGGCCTCGACGTGGTGGCCCTGGATGAGCCGGGCAGCTACACGTTCGGCTTCCGGGTCGACGGTCCGCAGGGTACGGGCGAGGGGCGGACGCAGCCGGTCCAAGTCCTCACGCAACCGGGGCCGCCGCTGGGGTTGAGCTGGGCGGTCTGCGTGATCCCCCTCGTGGCCCTGGTCGCCTTCCTGGTCGTCGCCTGGCGCCGGTCCGGCACCGCCTGACGGAACCCACACGATCGCGCCGGCTCATCGCGAATCGGTCGCTCCGCCGTGCGAGCGGCCGGCCCTTGGCCATGAGGTCCGCGGGCGGGCGGTTGAGCCTCGCCCGGCATTCCCGAGCCCCCGTCCGGGAGTGCCGGGCGGGCGGCAACATATTTATGCTCATCAATTGACAGGACGCGGCCCGACGGGTCATGGTGGGGAACGCAGCGACGTTGTGAGCGTTAACACACCACGGGCCTGCCGCCCCCTCCGGCGGAGAAGTGAGGAGCATCGTGTCCCAGCATCGGCTCACCCGGCGGGCGATCCTTGCCCTGCCGGTCATCGGCGTCGTCCTGGCGGCTTCCGCCGTGACGTTCACCGCCCAGGCCGCCGAGTCGCCGGCCGCCCTTCCGGCCGCCGCGGCCACCCCGACCGTGCCCCCGGCGTCCTATCCCGGCCCGGGCGTCGTCACGGGCGCCACCGGCACCCACGACCCCTCGGTGGTCAAGACTCCGGCCGGCACCTACATCGTGGCCCAGACCGGCAACAACATTCCCTTGAGTACGTCCACCGACCGCACCGCCTTCCGAGCGGCGGGCGTGGCCTTCCCCAACGGGGCGTCGTGGACGACTCCTTACACCGGCGGCAGCGCGAGTCTGTGGGCGCCGGACATCTCGTACCGCAACGGGCAGTACTTCATGTATTACTCGGCCTCGACGTTCGGGGTCAACCGCTCGGCGATCTTCCTGGCCACCAGCCCGACCGGCGCCTCCGGCAGCTGGACCCATCGCGGGCTGGTCATCGAGTCGAGCTCGGCCAGCAACTACAACGCGATCGACCCGAACCTGATCGTGGACACGAGCGGCCGCTGGTGGCTCACCTTCGGCTCCTTCTGGTCGGGGATCCAGCAGATCGCGCTCAACCCGTCGACCGGGCTGCGCTCGGACTCGTCGATCCGCCTGATCGCCGGGCGCAACGGCGGGGCGATCGAGGCGCCGTACATGGTCAAGCACGGCAGCTACTACTACCTGTGGGTCTCGTTCGACCTGTGCTGCCGGGGCGCCTCCAGTACGTACCGGATCATGGTGGGCCGTTCCACCAGCCCGACCGGGCCGTTCGTCGACCGCAACGGCACGGCCCTGACCTCCGGCGGGGGCACCCAGGTGCTGGCCGGGCACGGCAGCATCCACGGGCCGGGACACCAGGCGGCGTTCGCCGACACCGACGCGGAGGTGCTGGTCTACCACTACTACGCCGACAGCGGGGCGTCGTACCTCGGCATCAACCTGCTCGGCTACGACTCGGCCGGCTGGCCGTTCGTCTACTGACGGGGGTGCCGGGATGAGACTTCTGACGGGGGTGCCGGGATGAGACTTCGCAGCTTGCTGGCCGCCGGCGTGGTCGCCCTGCTGGGCATGACGACGAGCGCCGCCGGCACCTTCACCAACCCGATCAAACGCAACGGGCCCGACCCGTGGCTGCAGTACCACAACGGCGCCTACTACCTGGCCACCACGACGTGGAACTCGACCATCACGATGCGCCGCTCCCCCACCCTCGCGGGGCTGGACGCGGCCGCGGACACCGTGGTGTTCAACCTGGCCGGGCGGGCCAACGGCTGCTGCAACATGTGGGCGCCGGAGTTCCATCTGCTCGACGGCCCCAACGGCCGGCGCTGGTACCTCTACTACGTGGCCGGGCAGAACGTCGCCGACTACAACCCCACGCAGCGGCTGCACGTGCTCGAGTCGGCCGGCACCGACCCGATGGGCCCGTACAGCTTCAAGGCCGACCTCGGCACCGACTGGCAGCTCGACGCCAGTGTCCTGACCGTGGGCGGCCGCCTGTACCTGATGGGCACCTACGGCGGCGACGGCGCGGGGCAGTCCAACTTCATCCAGCGGCTGACCAACCCCTGGACCCTGACCGGCTCCCGGGTGCGGCTCAGCTCCCCGACGTACGCCTGGGAACGCCAGACCGCCCCGGTCAACGAGGGACCCGAGCCGCTCTACCACGACGGCAAGGTCATGGTCGTCTACTCGGCGTCGGCCTGCTGGGGTCCGGACTACAAGCTCGGGCTGCTCACCCTCACCGGCAGCGACCCGATGAACCCGGCGCACTGGACCAAGCGGGCGACCCCGGTGTTCCAGCGCAGCGACGCGAACAGCGTCTACGCCCCGGGCCACAACGGGTTCTTCAAGTCCCCCGACGGCACGGAGGACTGGCTGGTCTATCACGCCAACAGCTCGGCGAGCGGCGGCTGCGACATGAACCGGTCCACCCGGGCGCAGAAGTTCACCTGGAACGCCGACGGCAGCCCGAACTTCGGTACGCCGGTCCGGCTCGGCACCACTCTCCCTGCTCCTTCCGGAGAGTGACTCTCTGCTTACATGAATTGCTGTCATGTTCATCCACAGGGCAGGTTTCCGCCCGGGCGCGCCGGGCAACAAGAGGCCCCATGGGGCCCCTGCGGATGCTTGCGCCTCCCGGGCACCCCCGGGAGCTGCTCGCCTGGGACCTCGCGTCCGACCACGATCTGCGACTGATCCGCGACGGGTTGCTGCGGCACTTCGGCTCGTCGCGCGATCAGGCCGAGATCATGGGCCTGGTCATGACCGAGCTGGCCGGCAACGC
The DNA here is from genome assembly GCF_030709675.1 of Symbioplanes lichenis. Classification (GTDB taxonomy): domain Bacteria; phylum Actinomycetota; class Actinomycetes; order Mycobacteriales; family Micromonosporaceae; genus Actinoplanes; species Actinoplanes lichenis. The sequence goes on along the minus strand of NZ_JAUZQD010000013.1, from coordinate 30,281 downwards.
CCTGCGCCACGGACTGCCGCCCATCCGGGTCCGCCTGCTGCAGGCCGACGACTGCTACATCCTCGACGTGAGCGATCGCGCCCCGCGGGACGTACCGATGGCACCGGAGCCGCAGCCCGACATCCGGGCCGGCGGCCGCGGACTGCGGATAGCCCTTTCCCTCGCCAAGGAGGTGTGCTGGCACGTCGACGGCGACACCAAGCATGTCTGGGCCGCCTTCCCCCAGCCGTGAGCCCGATGTCTCACCCCTGTGCTAGACACTGCCTGTGGCCGAATCCGCTTTCACCATCACCCAGCGCCAGGATCCACCCGGGCTCCTGCGGGTGGTCCTGACCGGTGACCTCGACATGAGCATCGGCGACACCCTGTCCCGCACGCTGCTCGACGCCGCCCACCGGCCCGGCGTCGAGCGGATCGTCGTCGACCTCGAGCGGACCACCTTCATCGACTCGCACGTCGTGGCCGCCCTGGTCGCCGGCTACGAGGCCGCCGCCTCCGCCGGTCGCCGCCTGACCGTCGTCAACGGACGCGGCATCGTGCAGCAGGTGCTCGACGTGACCGGGCTGACCGAGGTGCTCTGCGCCTGACCCGCCGCGCTCCGGCCGGCTTTCGCCGTCAGGGGAAGCCGCAGGCAGCCCCGTTGAGGGTGATCAACTCCGGTGCCGGGTTCGGCCCGCCCGGTGTGGTGGCGTTGAAGCCCAGGTACGCCGTCGCCCCGGGCTGCAGGCGACGGTTGGTGGTGGTGTTGCGGGCCGTCACCGTGGCGCCGGACTGCGCCGCCTCGGCCGACCACGCCTCGCGCAGGCGCTGGCCGCCGGTGAAGGCGAAGCGCACGGCCCAGCCGTCGACGACCGTGGTGCCGGTGTTGGTGACGGCCAGCTGCGCGGTGAATCCCTTGCCATCAGCCCAGTCGCCGTAGTTCGTGTAGCTCACTCGGCAGGAGACGGCCGGGGCCGGCTCGGCCCGTCCCTGGTCGGCGAGGAAGGACGCCACCCAGGCGAGGGCGGAATTCCAGTTGATCGCGACCTCGTTGGTCGCGTACGACTCGATGTCGTCGACGTAGCAGAACATCGGCTTGCAGCCGGTGAGCAGCGCCTTGGCGAACGGGTCGTCCAGCCCGGCGTTGGCGCCGCCGGCCAGCGATCCGGCCGGTGGGTGCGGCAGCGAAGCGTCCTTCTGGTGCGCATAGATCCGGGTGTGCTGGTTCTGCGACGCCTTCTCGCCCCAGCCGGTGACATAGGACTGGTTCAGCGCGTTGCGGCCGAAGATGTGGTCCGCGCCCTGCACCGCGCCGTCGCGGTACTTCGCGGCCCCCGTCAGGTCGAACGCGGTCGCGAGGACCTGGATGTTGTTGAGGATGTTGCTGTTGGCACCCCAGAAGTAGGCGGCCGCGGTGCCCGGCATCGGCAGCCCGTACGCCTGAGCCTCGATGGTCGCGAGATAGCTGTCCGCGGCGGTGAGCACCGACTGGCGTACCCGCTGCCGGTCGGCGGCCGGCAGCGCGCTCGGCACCGTGGCCAGGTCGAGGCGGCCCAGCGCCGCGGTGCTGCCCCAGCTGAACCCGGTGGCCGCGAACACGTCGCCGGTGTGGTGCCGGGAGGCGGTCACGTCCGTCAGATAGGCCGCCTCACCGGTGGTCAGGTAGAGCTCGGCCGCGGCCCAGTAGAACTCGTCGGAGACGTCGTCGTCGCCGTAGGCGCCACCGCCGCCGCCCAGATCCTGCGCGAGCTTCGCGGGATTGGCCTTGGCCGCGGCGTACGCGGTCCGGGCCGCCGTGAGGCACGTGGCCGAGAACGCCGCGTCGTACGGGGCGAACAGCCGCGCGCACTGGGCGGTCGTGGCCGCGAGGTTGAGCGTGGCCGCCGTCGAGGGCGGCTGCAGCTCGCGCTGCTCGGCGTCGTCCTCGGGCTGCGTCGGCAGGGCGGTCCAGTTGGCGTCGTGCATCTTGTGGTGGGCCATCCCGGCCAGCGGCCGGCCCGCCGGCACCTGCATGCGCATCAGGAACTCGAGCTCCCAGCGCGCCTCGTCGAGGATGTCGGGAACAGCGTTGCCCCGCTCGGGCACCCGGAGCGTGCCGTCGGCCAGCCCGGCCCCGTGCGCGGCGGTGACCGCGGTCTTCGTACGCTCGAAGCTGCTCATCAGCTGCTGCACCGCGATGCCGCCGTTGACCACGTACTTGCCCTGGTCCCCGGCGTCGTACCAGCCGCCGCGCACGTCGAGCCGGTAGTCGCAGGAGGCGGCCCGGCACGGCACACTGGTGTCGCCCTTGTTCGGGGCCACGCCGAGGTGACCGGCCGGCCGGGCGTACTCCTCGCCGACCAGGTTTCCGTCGATCGCGACGCCGCTGCGCTGGATATAGAAGAACTGCAGCGCGTCCGGCCGCAGCCGCTCGTAGACGGTGCGGGAGATGTCGAACGGGTGGCTGGTCTGCCCGTCGGCGACGAGCGTGTAACCGCTGCCCGCGATGGTGAAGCCGGAGAAGGCGATGGTGTGCACGTTCTGGCCCGAGGCGGCGTCGACCCCGCGCGGCGTGGTGCGGCCCGAGGCGACCACGGCCCCCGCGGCGTTCTCGAGCCGCCAGTCCAGCGCCTCGGTGGCCGCGGTGACCAGGGTCGCGTTCTTCGGCCCGTCCGGCAGATAACCGACCTGGTTGACCCGGACCCGGGGGCCGGTGTCCGGCACGTACGGCGGCTCCGGATCGCCGCCGACCAGCGACACGTTGTCCAGGCACAGCCGGTACTCCGCGGCGCCCCCGCCGACCTGGAAGGCGACCTGGCCCGCCGTGGTGTCCTCGGGGGCGGTGAACGTGTACTCCAGGTGCTGCGTGGCGGGGGTCAAAGCGACATCACGACTGAGGTACGACGTGTACGGCTCGGCCCCGAGCTGGACGGCGGCCCGCACGGTGGCGCCCGGGGCGGCGGTGGCGTCGAAGGCGAGCGTGTACGCGGCGCCGGCCTGCAACGCGACGTCGTTCTGCCCGATACCGGCGTCCCAGGGGTTCGGCAGCCCCGCCGGCACGGTGGCGCACAGCTGCCCGTCGTCCACCCCGGTCGCCGTGGTGCCGTAGGAGTACCAGCCCGACGTCCCGTCGGCGAAGTCGCCGTTGGTGATGTGCTGCACCGGCTCGGCCGACGCCGGCTGAACCGTCAAGGACGTCAGTGCCAGCGTGGCCGTCGCGGCGGCTGCGGTCAGCACTGTCACCCGCCTACCCAGATGTGGACTCACGGAGGATCCTCCAAGGCTTGGGAGCGCTCCCAGAAGGATTCATTGTTACCAATGGATTACGGCCCGTCAATTGACTCAACTCGATGTCTTCAGTGCCGCGGCCGGACCAGCCCGGTGTCGTAGGCGAAGATGACCGCCCGCGACGTTGGTCGCCACCGCGAACGGGGAACGGTCGAAGATTCGCTCGACCCAGCCCCAAGCCGTCCAGCGCACCGGCGCCCTGGCGGGGCATTTCTCGCGGGCCGTCACCCATGTGCAGCCGGCGCGTCGTCGACCACGAGCCGGGTCAGCCCGCCGACGCGACGCAGGTCACGCGGCCGCGGTGCGAATACGTCTTACCGATCCGGAAACGTCGCCGAAGAGAGCCCCGGATGCCGTCGGGCATGCCTTTTCCCCGGGAGTGTTGTTTTGCGTATCGGCGATATGAGCGTCGGCCGGAGGCTCGGCGTTTCGTACCTCGTTCTCACCACGTTGATCGTCACCTCGGCCGGCGTGGGCTGGTGGGGCCTGCGGGAACAGTCGGGCGCCCAGCAGCGGCTCAGCGCCCTGCAGGAGCTGCGGGACGACATTCAGACCACGGCCTACGACGCCGCGGACGTCTCCGGCTGGCAGGGGCTGGTGATCGCGGATGCCGGCGCCTACGGGGCCGCGAAAGCCACCGGCGCGGACGGTTACAACCGCGAGGGCGAGCTGAAAGCCAGGACTCGCGTCTACGCGAACCTGGCGACCACCCGCACCGACGTGATGACCGCCGCGGAGAAGAGCCAGTTCGACCGGCTCGCGCCCGCCTGGGACGACTTCTTCACGTGGGACGACACGTTGATGGGCTGGCTGGCGGCGGACACTCCCGCTGCCCGCGCCAAGGTGATGGACAGCGTCAACGGCGGTGACGCGGCCGACGCGTACAGCACGGTACTGGAGATCACGGACGCGCTTGTGAAGTCCGTCGACGCCCGGGTGGCGGCGCTCGGTGCCGAGGTCGAGGGGGTACGCGACAACGTGGTGCGGATCCTGCTGGGCGCCCTGCTCGTGGCGGTGGTGCTGGCCGTGCTGATGGGCACGCTCGTGACCCGGTCGGTGGTGCGCCCGCTGGCGGTCGTGGTGACCGGGCTGAACCGGCTGGCCGGGCGGGACCTCACCGTGCGGGCCGGGCTGCGCCGCCGCGACGAGCTGGGCACGCTCGGCGACGCGCTGGACATGACCGCGGCGTCGTTGCGGGACACCGTCTCGGCGATCGCCGGGCACGCCGGCGTGTTGTCGGACGCCGCGACCGGCTTGTCGGCCGTCTCCGCGCAGATGGCCTCGTCCAGCGCCGACACGGACGTCCGGGCCGGGGCGGTCTCCGAGTCCGCCGGGCACGTCTCCGGCAACGTACGCACGCTGGAGGCCGGCAGCGCCGAGATGAAGCAGGCCATCGACGAGATCGCGCGGAGCGCCGGCGAGGCCGCCCGGGTGTCCGGCGAGGCGGTCGCGGCCGTCGAGCAGACCAACCGTACGGTGGGCAAGCTCGGTGAGTCCTCCGGCGAGATCAGCAAGGTGGTGGCCCTGATCACCTCGATCGCCGAGCAGACCAACCTGCTGGCCCTGAACGCGACGATCGAGGCGGCCCGGGCGGGCGAGATGGGCAAGGGCTTCGCCGTGGTCGCCGGCGAGGTGAAGGATCTCGCCCAGGAGACCGCGAAGGCCACCACCGAGATCGCCCGGCTCGTCGGCCAGATCCAGGGCGACACCGGCGAGGCGGTGGACGCGATCGATCGGATCGGCGGCGTGGTGGGCCGGATCAGCCACCTGCAGACTCTGATCGCGGCCGCGGTCGAGGAGCAGACCGCGACCACCAGTGAGATGGGCCGCAACGTGGCCGAGGTGGCCATCAGCAGCTCGGACATCGCCGCGAACATCGCCGGGGTGGCGTCGGCCGCCGGAGCCACCGCGACCGCGGTGTCCGAGGCCCGCAGCAGCGCCGACGGCCTCGCCCGGACCGGCCGGGAGCTGCGGGAGCTCGTCGCGGGCTTCGTGCTCTGAGCGGTAGAAGTCCTGGTTCGAGGACACGCAGGGCGTCACGCCCGGCATCTGCGCCCCGGCCGGCTTCCGCCCGCATTTCTTCGACGTCGGCACCGTGATCGGACAGGAGGAGGACCGAAACTTCCGGAACGACGGACGCCTCGACGCATTGACGATGGCCGCTCGACGTGCCTACCGTACGAGAAATTCCGGTCACTGTCCGAAACTTTCGGCGGGGTCCGGCGCCCTCGAAGGAGTGATCGTGCGCAAGGCATATCGGGTCACCGTGGCCGTCCTCGCCGCCTCGGCGCTGATCGGCCCGGGCATCCAGCCGGCCCAGGCCGGTCCGAAGACCTCCGGAGGCCTGTCCGCCGTGGACCGTCATCCCGGCCGGGCGGGACTGCCGCTGCGCTGGGCGGCGCCGCGTGACCTGCGCATCGGGTCGGCGGCGGCGGGCGGCGGTCACCACCTCGAGCAGGACTATCCCGACCCGTTCACGTACGACCGGCCGTACCGGAAGATCCTGGCTCGTGAATTCAGCTCGGTCTCCCCGGAGAACCAGATGAAGTGGGAGTTCATCCATCCCGAGCGCGGCAAGTACAACTTTGGACCGGCCGACGCGATCGTCCGGTTCGCACGGCAGCACGGTCAGGTCGTCCGCGGCCACACGCTGCTGTGGCACAGCCAGAACCCGGCTTGGCTCGAACAGGGGAATTTCACCAAGGAGCAGCTGCGGGCGATCCTCAAGGACCACATCACCACCGTGGTCGGCCACTACCGCGGCCGGATCCAGCAGTGGGACGTGGCCAACGAGATCTTCACCGAGACCGGCGACTACCGCCAGGAGAACATTTTCATCCGGGAGCTCGGCCCCGGCATCGTGGCCGACGCCTTCCGCTGGGCCCACCGGGCCGACCCCAAGGCGCTGCTGTTCCTCAACGACTACGGGGTGGACTGGCCCGGCGTCAAGGTCGACGCGTACGAGGCTCTGGCCCGGCAACTGCTCGCCGACGGAGTGCCGCTGCACGGCTTCGCGTCCCAGGCGCACCTGAGCCTGCGGTACGGGGCGCCTGACCAGCTCGGGTCCGTACTCCAGCGGTTCGACGACCTTGGCCTGCAAACCGCGATCACCGAGCTGGACGTCCGCATGGATCTGCCCGAGGGCGGGGTGCCGACCGCCGAGCAGCTGCGGACGCAGGCCGCGTACTACAAGACCGTCCTGGACGCCTGCCTGGCCGTCGAGGGCTGCCACTCCTTCACGATCTGGGGCTTCACCGACAAGTACTCGTGGGTGCCGGTGTTCTTCCCCGCCGAGGGCGCCGCGACGGTGATGGGCGACAACTTCGAGCGCAAGCCCGCCTACTACACCCTCCGCGACACCCTGGCCGCGGCCCGCTCGGGCCGCTGAAAGCGACGCGATTCAGCCGAGCAGCCCCGCCTGGTGGGCGAACAGCGCGGCCTGCACCCTGTTCTCGCAGGAGAGCTTGAGCAGGATGCGGCTGACATGGGTCTTCACGGTGCTCTCCGAGAGGACCAGGCGCTCGCTGATGCCGGTGTTGGACAGGCCCTGGGCCAGCAGCCGCAGCACGTCCCGCTCACGGTCGCTGAGCTGCTCCAGCCGGGCCTCGGTGTCCCCGCCGGGCGGGTCGGGGCGCAGCCGGCGCAGCTCGGTGACCGCCCGGCGGGTCACCGGCGGGGAGAGGAACATCTCGCCCGCCGCGACCGCGCGCAGGGCCGGCTCCAGCTCGTCGGCGGCGGAGCTCGCCGTCACCGGCGCCGTCGACGCCACCGGGCGGACCAGCTTCTTCACCCCGCTGCCGGGCTGGGGCACCGTCGACCTGGTCGCCCATCTCGACCGGCGCTTCGCCTGCCCCGTCGTCGTCGAGAACGACTGCAAGCTGGCCGCCCTGGCCGAGCGCTGGAAGGGCGCGGCCAGCGACGCCGACGACATCGTCTATGTGCTCGGCGGCATGCGCACCGGCGCCGGTCTCATCATCGACGGGGTCCTGCGCCGCGGCTTCGGCGGTGCCGCCGGTGAGATCGGCGCGCTGAAGAACGTCCGCTGGCTCAACGCCCCGGCCCACCTGCAGAACTGCCCCGGCGTCCCGGACAGCGTCGGCCCCGGCGACGCCGCCGCCTGGGTCTTCAACGCCGCCCGGGAGGGACACAAGGCCGCCCGCCAAGCGGTCAGCCGCTATGTCAAGGATCTCGCCGTCGGCACCGCCGCCCTGGTCCTGACCCTCGATCCGCAGGTCGTCGTCTTCGGAGGCGGGTTCTCCCGCTCGGCCGACCTGGTCCTCGACCCGCTCCGCCGCGAACTCGAGCGCCTCTGCCTGCGCATGCCGGAAGTGCGAGCCTCCACCCTGGGCGCGGACTCGGTGGCTCTCGGCGCGCTCAAACTCTCTCTCAACGACGTGGACCACCGCCTGTTCAGCGCCGGCCTGTCCGCCCCGGTGGCCCCCCGCCGCCGCTGACGCCCTGCCGGACGACGTCCTCGGCGCGGCCCGTTCTACAGGAACTCGCTGCGGTACGTGTCGGCCAGCTCGGCCGCGCGGCGGCGGCGCTCGCCGAGCTCGTCCGGGGTCAGCGCGGGCGGCGGCGCGTCCGGGCCGGCGATCACGTCGCCGATGCGCAGGAAGTACTCGTCCTGCCCGGCGGGCGTGCACATGCACAGCATGCGGGCCGGCGCCCCGGAGACGTTGCGGAAGTTGTGCGGGGCGTTGGCCGGGATGTTGACGGTCGAGCCGGCCCGCACGGTGTGCTTCTCGCCGCGGAACATGAACTCGATCTCGCCCTCGAGGATCGTGAACATCTCCTCGAAGTCGTGGCGGTGCGGGGGCGGGCCGCCGCCGTCGGGCACGCGCATGTCGATCAGGCAGTACCGCCCGTTGGTCTGCTCGCCGGTGACGAGCATGGCGTACGTGTTGCCGACCAGCGAGACGTACGTCGTCTCCGGGTCGTCGGGGTTCGCCACGGTGAGCGAGCGGTTCGGGTCGTCGTCGGGAATCATCGCTGCGGGTCCTTCGGGAGAGACGGGATCAGAGGGTGATGACGGTCTTGCCGCTGGGCAGCTCACCCGCGGCGGCCCGGGCGTGCAGGGCCGGCAGGTCGGCCAGGGCCACCCGCTCGGCGACCTCGACCCGCAACTCGCCGGTGCCGACCCGCGCGGCCAGGTCGGCGAGCTGGTCGGCGTCACTGCGGACAAAAAGATTGATGCCGCGTACGCCCCGCGCCTCGTCCGACGGCGCGGGCATCCACACCGTGGTGTTCACCAGGGTCCCGCCGTCACGGATCAGCGGGACCAGCGCGGCCAGCTGCTCCGGGGTGACCGGCGCGAGGTTGAGCACCAGATCGACCGGTTCCACGTCACCGGCGGCCGGGTCGACCACCTCGTCGGCGCCCGCCGCCTTGGCCCGCTCGGCACTGCGCGGGCTGGCCGTGGCGATCACGTGCGCCCGGACCTCCTTGGCCAGCTGCACCGCATAGCCGCCGACCGCCCCGCCGGCCCCGTTGATCAACACTCGCTGGCCCTCGGTCAGCTTGCCGTGCTCGAACAACGCCTGCCACGCGGTCAGACCCACCAGCGGCAGCGCCGCCGCGTCGGCCAGCGCGATGTTCTTGGGCGCCCCGGTCAGGATGTCCGCCGGCGCGATCACATACTCCGCCGCCGCCCCGGTCCCGGTCATCGGCAGGAAACCGATGACCCGGTCGCCGACCGCGACGTCGCTCACGCCCTCGCCGAGCGCGTCGACCGTGCCGGCGACGTCGATGCCGGGGGTGTGCGGCAGCTCGACCGGGATCGGCCCCTGCATGAACCCCGCCCGGATGTTCGCGTCGACACCGTTGAACGAGGTCGCCGCGACCCGGATCCGAACCTCGCCGGCGCCCGGTGCGGGCTGCTCGACGTCCTCGTACCGCAGGACCTCGGGACCGCCGAACTCGTGGAAACGCACTGCCTTCATGGTGGAACCTCTTCCTGCTCCGTCGGTGACGTCAACCAATCTCGCAGGATCCGGCGCGCTTATCCTGGGCCGGCCTGGCCCACCTTCCAGGCCGGCCCGGGGAGCTCAGCCTCCGATCGGCACGGTGGCCACGGTGGTGCCGTCCGCGGCGTTCAGGGTGAGGGTGTACTGATGCGGGCCGGCGACTCCCGGCAGGACGAACATGCCGTCGGTGACCGGGGCGGTGATCGGCTGGTCGCCGCCCTTGAGGATGACCCGGGCGACGCGGTCGTCGGTGGCCAGGCCGGCGACCAGCTGCGTGCCGCTCCCCCGCTGGCCCTGCGCGTCGGTCCGGAAGTCGTAGAAGGCGCCGTAGGTGATCACGTACGGGTTGGCGCCGGCCTCCAGCGCCAGCGGGGTCGCCGGGGCGCGCCCGTCGGTCACCATCAGCCGGGCGGTGCCTTGCGCGTCGTCGATCAGGCAGAAGGCGAGCAGTCCGGCGTAGCGGGCGGTCTGCACCAACTCGGTGGCGGTGAGCGTGACGGGGGCGGCGGCCTGCCAGGCGTGCGCGTCGACCAGCGGCGGGCCGCCGGCCGGGGAGGTGCAGGAGGCCAGGCCCGTACGCGTGGGCTGCGGGCGATCCTTGCGCGGCGTCACGGCAGCGGGCAGTGCGCCGGGCTCGACGGGAGTGAGGTCGGCGCCGAGCAGCAACGTCAGGTCGTCCGGGCGGGCCGTGACCCCGTTGGGCACGACGAACACGCCGTCGCGGATCTCCGCCGGGGCCTCGGAGCCGTACGCTTCGGCCAGGTTCGGGTCCCTGACGGACAGGCTCTTCTCGCCGTCGGCGACGACGCCCGCGACGGTGCCGGTGGCCGACACATAGGTGATCTTCACGCCGGACGCGGGCCGGGCGGCCGGGGCGGACAGCGCCACCGTCTCCGGGGTCAGCTCGCAGAAGCGCCGCTTGTCGCCGGAGCGCAGGGTGACGAGGGTGACGCCGCCGGCCGAGGCGGTGAACATCGGCTTCCAGCCGTCCGCCGCGCAGCGCTGGGTGTCCGTGGGGGTCACGACGTCGCGCAGGTCGTAGAGCGGCAGGGTCACGGAGGGCGCCTCGGGCGCGTCCTCCTCGATCACGGGGCTGCTGGGCACCGGGACGCCGCCGGGACCGGCGCTCGGCGAGCCGCCGCTGGTCAGCATCGGGATGCCCACGGCCGTGCCGGCGACCGCGGCGGCCGCCACGGCGATGACCAGGCCCGTCCGGGCGGGGCGCGCGGGCCGGTCGTGGATGCCCTCGGCCAGCCGCCGGCGGGCCTCGGCCCGGACGCCCGGGGGCAGGTCGCGCGGCGGGGGCAGGTCGTTGAGATCGAACATCGTCATTCCTCCGGAACGCTTCGCTGCAGGCGCGCCCGGGCCCGGCTGAGCCGGGACTGGACGCTGTGGACGGTGATGCCGAGGATCTGGGCGGCGTCCTCGGCCGGGGTGCCGCCGAGCAGGCACAGCTGGACGGCCTCGCGCAGGGCATGGGGCAGCTGGTCGACGGCGGCCAGCACCCGGGTCAGGCGGAGGGAGGCGGCGTCGCGTTCCACCACCCGCTCGGCGTGGTCGGGGGCTTCCCGGGTGAGCAGCCGGGGCAGGGCCTTGAAGAGCCGGGCCGCCCGGCGCCGCTCGCTGCGGCAGACGTTGCCGGTCACGACATAGAGCCAGGGCAGGGCACTGCCGTGCACCAGCCGCAGGTCCTGCCGTCGCCGCCACGCGGTGAGGAAGACGACGGAGAGCAGCTCGTCGGCCTCGGTCCACGAGCCGGTCAGCCGGTAGGCGTAGTTCCACACCTTCTCGCCGTGCTGCTCGTACAGCTCGGTGAAGGCGACCCGGTCACCCGCGAGGATCGCGTCGCGCAGCGCCGCGTCGGACGGTGTCTGGTCGGCGGCGGGTGGCGCGCCTGGTTCGGACATCACATCCCCTTGTTGCCGCCCGCCACGACCCGTCGCAGTCCTACGTAGTGACCCACGTCACTCTGGGCTCGGGGCGAGCCCGTGGCGATCCAGCGGCGCAACGCGGGGGCGACCGGCCGTTCGACCACCCGATGGACCAGCCAGGCCACGGCCAGCAGGACCACGATCGCGGCCACGACCAGGACGGGCACCGGCAGCCCGGTGCGATCGTAGGCGTACCGGATCAGGGTGAAGCCGATGCGGGGATGCAGGAGATAGAACGGGTAGGAGACGGCGCCGGCGACGACGAGCCACCGCCCGGTCCAGCGGTCGGTGCGGCCGAGCGCGATGGCCAGCAGCCCGAGGAAGGCGAGCGTGATGATCAGCCAGGCGGGCCAGACCGGCACCGGGAAGCCCGGGTTGGCGAAGAGCACCCGCTCCCGGACGCGGACCAGGCCGAGTCCCCAGGACGCGGCGAGCAACGCCCACAACGCCGGGGACGGCCCGTGGCGGCGCATGAGATGCAGCGTCAGGCCGGCGACGAAGTACGGCGCGAACTGGGGCATGACCAGCTCGGCGAGCGGCGTGCCGGCCGGGACGGCGACGGCGGCGGCCAGCCAGCCGGCGCTCAGGACGACGACGCGGCGGCGGGTGAGCCCGGCCAGCACCAGGACGGCGAACAGGGCGTAGAAGCGGAGTTCGTACCAGAGAGTCCAGTAGACGGTGTCGACGTACGGCACCTTCAGTGGTTCCGCCAGCATGGTGAGGTTGACGGCGATGTCGGCGCCGGTCAGCCCGTGCGGCAACGGGATGCCCTCGGTGAGCGGGAAGAGGGTCATGACGGCCGTCGTGATCAGCACGCACACCCAGAAGGCGGGGAAGAGCCGGGCGACCCGGGCGGCGGCGAACTCGCGCGGGCTGCGGTCCCAGCGCAGAGCAGCCGCAATCCGTCCAGAGCGGGCAGGCGATTCGTCGTCGCAGCCATGGGTGACCGCCTCCTTGGCAGGGGTCATCGCCGCGAGTGGCCGGGCCGCTCACGGTGGGGGAACAGGGGGTGTCAGACGGGCAGGCGCAGGGTGAAGGTGCTGCCGTGACCGAGCCGGCTGGTCGCGGTGACGGTGCCGCCGTGGGCCTCGGCGAGCTTGCGGACGATGGCGAGACCCAGCCCGCTGCCGCCGGTGGTCCGGGTACGCGACTTGTCCGCGCGCCAGAAGCGGTCGAACACGTACGGGAGTACCGGTCGGTGGTGACCGCGGCGACGAGGCCGTCCCACACCTCTTGCGGGACCCCGCCGGGGTTGTCGTCCGTACGCAGCAGAAAGGGTTCTTGCGAGGCGAGGAAGGCCACCTTGGCGATCCGCCCCGAACCGTAGCGGCTCAGGTAACGCGGAATCTCGCCGGTGCCCATGCTGAAGCCGGCCAGCACCACGTCCGACAGGTCCAAGGCCCGCAGCACCGCGTCCAGATCCGCGGCGAACGTGTCGTAGTAGTAGCCGGCCGCCGGCTTGCTCGACCGCCCGAACCCGCGCCGGTCATAGGTGATGACGCGATAGCCCGCTTGGAGGAGGGCGGCGCTCTGCCGCTCCCACGAGCTGCCGTCGAGCGGATAGCCGTGCAGGAGCACTACTGGCTGCCCGTGGCCGTGATCCTCGTAGTAGAGGTCGACGGACGTACTGTTCTCGAACCCGATGCTGATGTGTGTCCCAAGATCCACGCAAGCCACGGTAGGAACCGGAGCGAGCGTGGTGAATGTCTGTGCCCCCGGACTTTCTTCGCGAACGTCCGGCCGGCGCTGTCACGCTTACGTGATTCGCACGAAGCCCTGACCGACGGCACATCCGGGCCACCTAGCGTCCACCGTCATGCGGAATCTCAGGCTACGCAGAGCATGGGTGATCCCAGTGGCGGCGACGCTTCTCGCCTCTCTGGCCGCGTGCTCACCCCCGACCCGCCCGGTGAACGTCGTCTTCGTGCTCGCCGACGACCTGTCGATGAACCTGCTGCCGCACATGCCGAACGTGCGGGCACTCGCCCAGGACGGCACCACGTTCACCAATTACACGGTGACCGACTCGCTGTGCTGCCCGTCGCGCTCGTCGATCTTCACCGGGCGGTACCCGCACAACACCGGCGTCTTCACCAACTCCGGCCGGGACGGCGGCTTCCACCTCTTCCGCCGGACGCAGGACCGTTCACCCCGGCGCCGCAGGACAAGGACCTCTTCCCCGGCCTGACGGTGCCCCGGACAACGGCCTTCAACCAGCATCCCGAGAACGCACCGCCCTACCTGGCCGCCAACGATCCGCTGACGCCCGCGGAAATCAACAACCTCGACGGCATCTATCGCAAGCGGGCCCAGTCGGTGCAGTCCATCGACCGCATGATCGGCACTCTGCGCGACACGCTGACGAAGACCGGGCTCGCCGGCGACACCGTCGTCGTGTTCAGTTCGGACAACGGCTTCCACCTCGGGGACCACGGGCTGAACGCCGGCAAGCAGACCGCCTTCAGCACCGATGTGCACGTACCGCTGGTGGTCGCGGGCCCGGGCGTCCGCCAGGGTGCCCGAGTCGCCCAGCTCGCGGAGAACATCGATCTGCGCCCCACCTTCGAGGAACTCGCCGGCGTCACCGGATCGGGCACGGCCGACGGGTCCAGCCTCGTGCCGCTGCTCCGGACCGGCCGGCCGGCGGGCGACTGGCGGCAGCTCGCCTTGATCGAGCACCACGGCCCGGCCACCGCCGCGACGGACCCCGACCAGCAGAGCGCCAAGGACGGCACGCCGCCGGCCTACACCGCTGTACGGGCGGCGGACTCGACCTTCGTGCAGTACCTCGACGGGACCATGGAGTACTACGACCGCACGAGCGACCCGGACGAGATGCACAACATCGCCACCGCTCTGCCGGCCGAGCGCGTCCAGGCCCTGCGGGCCACCCTCGAGCGGATGGAGGCTTGCCAGGGCGCGACAGCGTGCACCGCCGCGGCCCGGCCCTAGAGATCAATGACGATCTTGCCGTGCACGTGCCGTCCGGCCTGCCGCTCGGCCGCGGCGCGGATCTGCTCGACCGGGTAGGTCGCCGCGACGGGCACCCGGAGCCGGCCCGCCGCGATCAGGGCGGCGATCTCGTCGAGGGCGCCGGGCGCGGCCTGGGCGCCGTTGGCCGCGGTGATGCCCTCGACCTGGGCGGCGATGGTGGAGATGCGCTTGTCCGGCACGCCCAGCTCGCGGGCCACCTGGACCGTGTCTGTCCCATGCAGGTCCAGGGCGGCCGTGACACCCTCCGGCGCCAGCGCCCGGACCCGGTCGGCGAGGCCGTCGCCGTAGGTGACCGGGTCGGCCCCCAAGGCGCGCAGGGCGTCGGCCGACGCCGCCGAGCCGGTGCCGATCACCCGCGCGCCGGCGAGCCGGGCGAGCTGCACGGCGAAGACGCCGACTCCCCCTCCCGCTCCACCGACCAGCACGGTGTCGCCCGGACCGGGCAGGACAACGGCGACGGCGGCCGCGGCGGTGCTCCCGGCGATCGTCAGGGTGGCGGCGATGCGGTCCGGGACACCTTCGGGGGTACGGTGCACAGCCCCGCCCGCCGCGATGGACCCCGCCCCGTCGACGATCACGTGGTCGGCGACCGCCCGGGACACGGCGCCCCCGAACACCCGGTCGCCGGGCGCGAACCCGGTCACGCCGGCGCCGATCCGGTCCACGACGCCGGCGTAGTCGGTGCCGAACCCGCACGGCAGGCTCAGCCCGAAGCGGGCGGCGGTCTCCGCGTCCGAGGTCATGAACCAGTCCATGGGGTTCAGCCCGGCCGCGGTGACGCGGACGCGGAGCTGCCCCGGGCCGGCCTGCGGCTCGGGCACCTCCCGTACGACCAGCTTCTCGGGGCCGCCGAACGACTCCACGAACTGCACGGCTCGGCTCATGCGTTCTCTCCTTCGAGCATCGAAACGGACTATGCTCCGTTTCATGGACCCGACCGTAGCACAAAACGGAGCGTGATCCGTTTTGACTTCCGCAGCAGGCCGCCGGCCCAGGGCGGACGCGGCCCGCAACCGTGACCAGTTGCTGGGCGTGGCGACCCGGCTGTTCGCCGAGACCGGCGGCGAGCCGTCGATGCGCGCGATCGCCCACGCGGCCGGCGTCGGCATCGCCACCCTCTACCGGCACTTCCCCACCCGCGAGTCGCTGGTCGACGCGGTCTACCAGGACCAGGTCACCCGTCTGACCGCCGGTGCCCGGGAGTTGCTCGCCGAGCTGCCCCCGCCCGCCGCGCTGCGCCGCTGGGCGGACCTGTTCGGGACCTGGATCGCCACCAAGAACGGCATGCTCGACACGCTGCTCGCGATGGTCGAGTCGGGCGAGATCGCCCACGCCGACACCCGCACCGAGCTGCTCGCGGCGATCACCGGCTTCCTCGACGCCGGCCGCGCGACGGGCGAGCTGCGGACCGACATCACGGCCGAGGACATCGCGGCCGCCCTGATCGGCATCTTCACCGTGGCCCACCCGCACGAGCACGCGGCGCGGGCCGCTCGCCTGCTCGACCTGCTGCTGGACGGACTCCGCGTCACCCCCTGACCATCCCGCCTCACGACCGGCCCGTTCCGGCCGATGATGCGGGTATGGGCGTGGATCTGGTCGAGGTGCGGCGCGGCTTCGCGACGAGTACGGCCGACGCCGAGCGCACGGTCACCGAGGCGCTGGCCGGCGCCCGCGCCCGCGGCGGCACGATGATCGCCCTGACCAGCCCGGGCGCCCGGTGCGTGGTGCTGGCCCAGGTGCACCGCGACGGCCTCGACGAAGTGGTCGTGATCGGCGCGCCGGACCCGGAGGTCTGCGCGGCGCTGGGCTTCACGCTGCGCGGGGCCGGCGACTGGGCGAAGACCTCCCCGCACGACGCCGCCGCGTGGCCCGGCGACGCCGCCGTGGCCGCGGCCGCCCTGGCCACCGACATCGACCTGACCACGGTCGGGCTGGTCTGGCGCGACGGGCTGCACGAGGGCCGGGACGTGAGCCGCGCCCGCGCCACCCTGCTCGCCCACCTCGGCGCCGGCCGGCTCAAGTTCGCCCTGATCCGGCGGCTCGACCAGGACCGGCTGCTGTCCTACGACCGCGACGGGCGCCTGGCCCGCGCGGTGATCGCGATCAGCCGGCCGTCGGGCGTCGAGCCGCTGTCCGTCCAGCACCTGCGGGAGTGCGGCATCCTGACGGCGGCGGACTTCGTCGGCGTCCAGCTCGATCCGGCATCCCTGCGCCGCACGGCGTACGTGGTCCGCCGCGACGGGACACCGCTGCAGATCCGCGGCATCGGCGCGGACCGCGCGCTCGGCCTGGCCGCCTGGCGCCAGTGGATCGACGCCGGCCGCGCCCCCGTCTTCGCCTGACGAAGGCAGCGGCCGGCCCGGGAAATGGGCACCGAATCCGAAGTCCCGGGACTTTCGGCCTACCGGCTCGGGTGTTCCAGCCCGGGTGACCATGACGCACGAGGAGGGATCGTCAGGACAGGACATCGATCGAGGAGGACATCATGACGACCATCGGCCGCGGCCACGCGGCACACCTTGAGCAGGCCGAGGCCCCGGGCCGCATGCTCACCACGACCGCCGCCAAGGCGCTGGCCGTGTTCCGCGTCTCGCTCGGCTTCGTGTTCCTCTGGGCGTTCCTCGACAAGACCTTCGGCTGGCACTACTCGACCCCCGGCGAGCGCTCCTGGATCAACGGCGGCTCCCCCACCGAGGGCTTCCTGTCGCACGTCGACATCGGACCCTTCCAGGGCACCTTCCACGACATCGCCGGCAACGCCCTCGCCGACTGGCTGTTCATGCTCGGCCTGCTCGGCATCGGCGTCGCCCTGATCCTCGGCATCGGCCTGCGCGTCGCGGCGGTCGCCGCCACCGTGATGATGGCGCTGATGTGGTTCGCCGAATACCCGCTCGCCCAGCACACCAGCACCGGCGAGCCCAGCGGCTCCACCAACCCGATCACCGACTACCACTACATGTACGCCGCCGGCGCGATCGTCACGGCGCTGACCTACGCCGGGCACACCTGGGGCTTCGGCCGGTGGTGGTCCCGCCTGCCTCTCGTCCAGCGCAACCCCTGGCTCATGTAGCGCCCGTGGGCCGGCTCCCTCCACCGATCTCCGGCCGGAACCCCGGGTCCCGGCCGGAACCACGACCCTGTCCCGCGGGGGATCGATGCAAGGAGGTTGCACCATGACCACCAGAAGAATCATCGTCGGCTACGACGGCTCCGCCGAGGCCCGGGCCGCCGCGCGCTGGGCTCTCGACGAGGCCGCGGGCCGCGGCGCCACTCCGGTGGAGTTCCTGTACGCCTACGAGTGGCCGGCCTGGACCCCCGCCGCGTCCCTGGCCCCCGGCGGCGTCGTCTGGCCCGACAGCGAGACGGAAGGCCGGATCGCCGCGATGCTGACCGAGGTCGTCGACGCCGCCCGCGACAGCCACCCCGGCGTGGACGTCACCCTCACGACCGTCACGGCCGGCGCGGCGGCGACCCTGATCCGGCTGTCGCGGACCGCCGGGCTCGTCGTGCTCGGCAGCCGCGGCCACGCGCCCGTCGTCAATCTGCTCGGCTCGGTGAGCGTCGCGGTCAGCGCCCACGCCCACTGCCCGGTCGTCGTCGTGCGGGCCGACCAGGATCCCCGAGGACCGGTCGTCGCCGGGGTGGACGGCTCGGACGGCGCCGAAGTGGCTCTCGAGTTCGCGGTCGAGCAGGCCGCCCGGCGCGATGTGCCGCTGCACCTGATAGCCGCCCGGCCACCCGACGCCCGGCCCGACAGCCGGTATCTCGACGAGCTGGTGGACAGCTGGCGCCGGAAGCGCCCCGGCCTGCGCATCACCGGCGAGACGGCCGCCGGGCATCCGGCGGAGGTGCTGGTGCGGGCCGCTCAGGGGGCGCAGTTGCTGGTGGCCGGCAGCCGCAGCCGGGGTGCGTTCCGGGGCATGCTGCTCGGCTCGGTGAGTCAGCACCTGCTGCGGTTCAGCCCCACCACCGTCGCCGTGGTCCGCGAGCTGTCGGCCGCCTGATCCGGCCCGCCGCGCGCTGCGACAGATCGCGCTCACGAGCTGACCCGGCCCGCCGCGCGTTGCGACGGGTCGCGGTCAGGAGCTGACCCGGCCCGCCGCGCGTTGCGACGGGTCGCGGTCAGGAGCGGGGAAGGACACCCAGCAGGGTGGCGGTCAGTGACAGCTTCAGGGCGTCGCTCAGCTCCAGGTGGAAGAGCGCCAGATCCGGCTCCGCCCGGTACGCCGCCGCCAGGCTGGGCGGCGGCGTGCTGTACGCCGACAGTGCCCCGGCCAGGACCATGGTCTGCAGGCTGAACAGTGTCGCGTTCGCGCCCAGCTCCGGCAGATAGTTGCTGATCAGCGTGGTCATGGTGGTCAAGTGGCCGAGCGAGGCGCGCTTGTAACGGGCCACGACCTCGACGGACACATTGTGTTCCAGCACGCTGCCCTGCGCACCGAAGAGGTCGCACATGGTCGTCCGGCCGGCGAGAGAGCGCCCGAGGATGTCGGCCACCGCCGCCGCCCGCCCGGCCATGGGCAGGTCCGCGTCGACGCCGGAGACCAGCGCGTCGCCCAGCTCCGCCAGCCACTCGCCGAGGAAGTGGTCCAGTAGCTCCAGCAGCACCGCTTCCCGCGACTCGAAGTAGCGCAGCACGTTCGGCTTGGCCAGGCCGACCCGGCGGCTGAGCTCGTTGAGGGTGACCGCAGCCACGGGCATCTCGTCGAGCATCGCCGACGCCACGTCGAGGATCGCCCGGCGCCGGACTTCCCGCTGCTCTTCGGTTCGCGCACGCTTGAAGGTCACGATCATCAGCCTAACTTAAGTACCCCCGGTACGTTGACAGCGTACCGGAGGTACTTTATCGTCGACGGCAGAAGATACCTTCGGTACGTTAACCAGAGGAGACCGGCATGACCGCGCAATGGACGACGGCCGACATCCCCGACCAGAGCGGCCGCGTGGCCGTGGTGACCGGGGCCAACACCGGGCTGGGCTACGAGACCGCCAGAGCCCTCGCCAAGCGCGGCGCCGCCGTGGTGCTCGCCGTGCGCAACGTCGCCAAGGGCGAGCAAGCCGCGGCCCGCATGACCGGCGACGTCACCGTGCAGGCCCTCGACCTGACCTCCCTCGACTCCGTCCGCACCGCGGCGGCGGCGCTGCGGTCCCGCTTCGACCGGATCGACCTGCTGATCAACAACGCCGGCGTCATGTACACCCCGCGGCAGGCCACCGCCGACGGCTTCGAGATGCAGTTCGGCACCAACCACCTCGGCCACTTCGCGCTCACCGGCCTGCTGCTCGACCGGATGCTGCCCCTTCCCGGCTCGCGCGTGGTGACGGTCAGCAGCACCGGCCACCGCATCCGGGCCGCGATCCACTTCGACGACCTGCAGTGGCAGCGCTCGTACAGCCGGGTCGGCGCCTACGGTCAGTCCAAGCTGGCCAACCTGATGTTCACCTACGAGCTGCAGCGCCGGCTCGCCTCGCACGGCACCACCGTCGCGCTGGCCGCGCACCCCGGCGTCTCCAGCACCGAGCTCGCCCGCAACACCCCCGCGGCCCTGCGGCTGCCGATCACCTGGCTCGCACCCCTGCTCACCCAGACCCCGGCGATGGGCGCCCTCCCGACCCTGCGCGCCGCCACCGACCCCGCCGCCCTCGGCGGTCAGTACTACGGCCCCGGCGGCCGCAACGAGGTCAAGGGCCACCCCCGCCTCGTCACGTCCAGCCCGCAGTCGTACGACGTGACCCTCCAGCAACGCCTGTGGACCGTCTCCGAATCCCTGACCGGAGTGACCTTCCCCGTCCCGCTGAGCGTGTAGGCGGGCTCGTCGCGGGGCCGACGTGGCGTACGGCCGGACTCTGCCCCGGCGGCTGCGCGCGGCCGGGCTGGAGGACGCTACGTCGGCACCGACCCCGGGCAGTTCGCCACCTCGGCGATGGTCACGGCGTGGGGACGCAAGCCGGCGTGAGGGGATGATCCGGCTCACAGCCCTTGCCTTTGACGTCAACGTCAGGTCTTACCGTTGGGGGCATGCTGATCAATGGAGCAAAAGCCCTCGTAACCGGCGCCAACCGCGGTCTCGGCAAGGCCTTCGCGGAGGCCCTCGTCGCCCGGGGCGCCGCGACCGTCTACGCCACCGCCCGGCGCCCCGAACTCATCGACATTCCCGGCGTGGTCGCGCTGCCGCTGGACCTCACCGACCAGGCGTCCATCGACGCCGCGGCGGCCGAGGTGGGCGACCTCGACATCCTCGTCAACAATGCCGGCATCTCCACCGACGCGCCGCTGCTCGGCCCGTCCACGGAGAACATCCGCCGCGAGTTCGAGACCAACTTCTGGGGCACGCTCAACGTCACCCGCGCCTTCGCGCCCCGGCTGGCCGGCGGCGCGATCCTCAACGTGATCTCGGCGCTGAGCTGGTACGCGTTCGCCCCTTCGAGCAACGGCTACGCCGCGTCGAAGGCCGCCGAGTGGTCGCTGACCAACGGCATCCGGCTGGAGCTGGCCGAGCAGAAGACCCAGGTGACCGCCCTGGCCCTGGCCATCGCCGACACGGACATGATGGCCGCGTACGACATCCCCAAGCTGCCGCCGCACGAGGTGGTGGCCCAGGCCCTGGACGGGCTGGAAGCCGGCCGGCTCGAGGTGATCGCCGACTCCCCCACCGCCAACGTCAAGGCCTCGCTGTCCCGCGATCCCGCCCTGTTCTACGCCGACATTCCCGCCGCCCTGTTCAGCTGAAGCGACGGCGGCAGCGCACTGTCGTCCTCGCCGCTCAGCCACCCCCGTTTCGTGACCAGCACGGCGATCTGGAAACGCGTCCGGGCCCCGAGCAGCGCACCCGCGTCGCTGATGTGCTGCTGCACCGTACGGCGGCTGACGTCCAGGATCCGGGCGATCGTCTCGTCCTTCATCCCGACCGCCATCATGCGCAGGATCTCGCGCATCCGCAGGTCGCGTCCCGAGGCGGACAGGGTGCGGTCGGCGTCCGCCAGGTCGTGCCGCCGGGTCAGCGCCACCGGCTCGGCGCGCTCCCACACGCTCTCGAACAGGGCGACCAGGGCCGTCACCAGCGCGGGCGAGTGCACCACCAGGGAGCCGGAGGACGGGCGGTCGCCCCGGAGGGGCAGCAGGGCGGCCGCCCGGTCGACGATCACCAGCTTCACCGGGATTTGTGACGTCAGTCGCAGTTCTCCGCCCTGGCCCGCCCCGCGCAGCGCCGTCGTGAGGGACACCGCGTCGGTGAAGCCGCCCGTCTCGTACACCGATCGCATGTGCACGCCGGGCGTGACCGTGACCGCCGGGCCGGACGCCGGAGCACCGGTCACGTAGGGCGGTTTCGCGAGGTGCAACACTTCGTACGTACTGTCGGCCAGCAGTTGGCGGTAGCGCGCGGGCACCTCGTCCTCGCTCGTGAGCACCTCCACCATGTCGCCGGCGCGCGGCCCGGACATCGCCTCGTGGGTCTCGTAGAGCCGTTCCACGAGATCCTCGACCTGGGCCAGTTCGGCGCGGCGCCGGGCGAGCAGGGCGCCGAGCGACGGGCGCGGCGGTGCGGCCGCCCACCGCGGCACCGCGCCGCCGATCCGCGAGGCCAGGGCCGAGTCCGTGAGGCGCCGCAGCGCCCGCCCGGCCTCCGCCGGTGACACCCCGGCCGCGGCCGCCACTTCGTCGCGGCCGGCCGACCGTACGGTCACGAGGTGTTCCAGCACGCGGCCGGCCAGCGGATCGAGCCCGGTTGCCGACCAGGGTATCGCGATGTCGTCCATACGCTCCTGCCCGCCTTCGGTCCGAGCATCGCCCGCTTCGATGAATCGATGATTACGGCTCTGTAAGAAGCCCGGATGCGCACTTGTGCAAGTGCACAGAGTCGTCCTTGTGGCGGCGAGCGGCGCCGGGGTGAGGTTGGTGAACCGGTTCGGTAACCCCACCTGGCAGGAGCAGCCTGTGCGCAGAACCAAGGCCCTACCCGCGATCGCCGTGCTGGCGACGGCCGCCGTCCTGGGCGCCACCGCCCGGGTCGCGACCGCGGCGCCCCCGTCGGAGGAACCCCTTCCGGCCACTGTGGCCCCGGCGACGGACACGCCCGCGCTCGTGGACGACGTGGCCGACCCGGTCGACGCCACGCTCGCCCCGGACAAGGCGGCCAAGGCGCACCTCTCGGGTCACCAGGACCGCTACAAGATCGGCGACCCGGTCGGCACGCTCACCACGGCGAGCGTCGAGACCCTTGGCGAGCGGGAGACGGTCCGGCTCGATCAGAAGTACAAGGGACTGCCGGTGTTCGGCGCCCAGTACGTCGTACGGACGGAAAAGGCGGCCGGCAAGCGTACGGTGACCGGCACGTCCGGCACCTACTTCACCAACCTGGACGTCGACACGACCGCCACCCCGATCCCCACGTCCGTCGCCGTTTCCCGGGCGGTCGACGAGGTACGCAGGAGCCTGCACCCCGGCGCGGCGGTCGTCGCCCGCAAACCCGACCTCGCCGGCACCGACCAGGGGCTCGTGGTCATGCCGACCGGCACCGGTGTGCTCGCGCGGCGCGTACTCGTCCAGGGCAAGGACGTCCTCTCGGGCCAGCCCGTGCTCCGCGACGTGTACGTGGGCGCGACGACCGGGGTGACCCTGCTGAGCGTGAGCCGGATCAAGTCCTTCGCCGCCGGGCAGCGGACCGCCGCCGGCACTGCCTCCGGCGCCCGGTCCGGCACGAAGCCCGGCACCGGTACGACGACGATCACCGGCAAGGGCACCACGCTGCACGGCGCCACCGTGTCGCTCCCGCTCGTGCAGTCGGACACCGGCTCGTACCTGATGAAGGACCAGACCCGGACGGTGCCGGTCACGACCTGGGATGCCCGGGGCTGGGACTACTACGACCTGATGGGCACCGACTGGCCCGAGGGCCTGGCCCCCTTCGCGTCGCCGACGACCACGCTCGGCGCCGACCTGACCGCCGCCGGCGCGGTGGACGCCGCCTGGGACGCCGCGCAGGTCGTCGACTGGTACAAGAAGAACTTCAAGCGCAACAGCCTCGACGACGCCGGCATGCCGATCGACTCGGTCGTGGGCATCACCTACGGCGGCAACCCGTGGGTCAACGCCTACTGGGACGGCACCCGCATGGTCTACGGCAGCGGCGACGACGAATACCTGCCGCTGTCCGCCGACCCGGACGTCGTGGGTCACGAGATGACACACGGCGTGGTGGAACACACCGCCAACCTCGTCTACGCCGGACAGTCGGGCGCGCTCAACGAGGCCCTCGCCGACTACTTCGGCAACGCCATCGACGTCGACGCGTCCGGCACACCGATGTCCGACCCGCGGGCCAGTCTGCTCGGCGGCGACCTGTGCCGCACGCTGGCCCCGGCCGACTGCGCGCTGCGCGACCTCGACGACGGCGCCACCACGGCGGACTTCCAGCACCTCATGGACACCCCGGCGATGGACGACGGCGGCGTACACCTGAATTCGACGATCGTGTCCGGGGCCCTCTGGGACCTGCGCCAGAAGCTCGGCAAGACGACCGCCGACAAGATCGTCTACCGCGCCCTCACCGACTACCTCACGCCCATGTCGGACTTCGTCGACGCGCGCGAAGCGGTGCTCGCCGCCGCCAAGTCCTTCCACCTCACCACCAAGGACCTGACGGTGGTACGCACGGCATTCGACTCGCGCGGCATCACCGCCAAATGGAAGGCCACCCTGTACGGCCAGGGCACCGACGTGCTCATCGACCGGCTCAACACCGGCATATACGCCGACATGAAGGCGAGCGTGGCCGGCGGCTGGTTCGCCGTGCCCCGCTCGGACGCCAACCGCACCGAGCCGACGTCGATCTGGGTCGGCCGCACCAACGGCACGGGCACCCCGTACCGGATCTCGCCGCAGGACGGCAGCGTCCACAGTTTCGCGCACACCGACGGCAAACGGGTCGTGTGGCTGTCGATCGCGCTGGACCCGGCGTCGCCGACCTACGAGACCAACCGCATCCTCTCCGCCCCGATCGGCGGCGGCAAGGTCAAGGAGCTCTACCGCTCCCCCGACCGCATCGACGGCCTCGGCTTCGACGGCGACATCGTCGCGTGGAGCCAGTACGACGCGGCGCAGGGCTACCTCGACGTCATCCACTACCTGCGCGGCAATTCCCCGGCCGTACGGACCCTGACCCACCCGGACTGGTTCGGCAGCGCGACGGCCCCGAGCGTTGAGAACGGCAAGATCTCCTACGTCCGCTACGAGATCTACCAGCAGCCCGACGCCGACGGCACGTGGTGGTCGCTGGGCGCCGAGGTGCACGACGTCGCCACCGGCCACACGACCTATGCCGGCGGCGACAAGGGCGCCGAGCGAATGAGCTACCCCGACCTGTCCCGCACCGGCGTCGCCTGGATGACCGACCGCGACTACGGCACGATCGTCGACGGCGAGTGGAGCCAGGGCGCCTACCACGATTCCGTACGCCTCTTCGACTTCGCGACGCGTACCAGTCATCTGCTCTTCGAGGAGAACTCGCCGCAGGCGGTCCGCGCGGACACCGTCGCCCTGTCCGACACCACCCTCACCATCACCGAGGAGGCGCCGGTGGAGGCCTGGCTCGCCACCGGCGGCTACCCCGACAACTCGCTCAACCCGAAACTGAAGCAGTACACCTTCACGGGCAAGTACCTCGGCCCGGCGTCGTGCAGCCCGGGCGCCCAGATGTACGCCACAGCAGCGTCCGGCCGCGAGGTGGCGTTCATGGATTCCTCGGCGGCCGGCTTCGGCCTGGCGTACGCGAAGGGAGCCACGTCCTGCCGGTGACGCCCGGCGGCGCGCTGGGAGCTCGCACTCGGGGCTCCCAGCGCGCATTCAGCCCGGCTTGACGGGTCCCATACCGGGTATGCGACCCCGATGAGCACAGATGACGTGGAACATGGCCGAAACGCACCGTCCGGCCGGACCCGGGGCGACACCCGGACCGACGCGGCCGACCCCGAGAAGACCACGAAGCAGCGTGAGCACCGCGTGGGGTCGGGCGGCGGGGGCGCGTACCCGATCGAACCCGGCGACGAGGAGGAGCCCGGAACCTCGCCGCCGCGTTCGTGAACGCCGCGCTTCCGGTGGCGGCGGCGGTCGGCGGCATGGCCGTCCCGGCGGTCATCTTCGCCCTGATCGCGTCGCGGTCGGACGCCGGCGCCCTGGCCGGCTGGGCGATTCCCACCGCCACCGACATCGCCTTCGCCCTGGCCGTGCTGGGCATCATCAGCACCCATCTGCCCGCCGCGCTGCGCACGTTCCTGCTGACTCTGGCCGTGGTCGACGATCTGCTGGCCATCACCGTCATCGCGATCTTCTACTCCTCCTCGCTGCACCTGCTCCCGTTGGTGCTGGCCCTGGTTGCCGTCGCCGCCTTCGGGTTCCTCGTGCAGCGCGGCATCTCGCGCTGGTGGCTGTTGCTGCCGCTGGCCTTCGCTGCCTGGGCGCTGGTGCACGCCTCCGGCATCCACGCCACGGTCGCCGGAGTCCTGCTGGCCTTCACCGTCCCGGTCCGCGCCGGCGCCGGTGAGCACGGCCCGGCCGAGCACTTCGAGCACCGGCTGCGGCCGATCTCCGCCGGATTCGCCGTGCCGGTGTTCGCGTTCTTCGCCGCCGGCGTCACGGTCGCTGACACCGGCGGGCTCGGCGCCGGGCTGACCAGCGCCGTGTCGCTGGGCGTCATCGCCGGGCTGGTGCTGGGCAAGGCGATCGGGATCACCGGCTCCACCTGGCTCGTGCAGCGCTTCACCCGGGCCCGGCTCGCCGAGGGGCTGAGCTGGTGGGACGTGGTCGGCCTGGCGCTGCTCGGCGGGATCGGCTTCACCGTGTCGCTGCTGATCGGTGAGCTCGCGTACGGCGTGGGCTCGACCGGCGACGGCCAGGCCAAGATCGGTGTGCTGGCCGGCTCGGTGATCGCCGCGCTGCTGGCCGCGGTCGTGCTGCGGGCGCGCAACCGGCACTACCGGCGGTTGTGCGAGCAGGAGAGCGTCGACGCGGACGCCGACGGCGTGCCGGACGTCTATCAGCGCGACTGACGACACCGGCCGGGACAAAGTGCGCGCGGGGAGTCAGGTCAGCACGCCGGTGAGGCGCCCCTTCCAGCCGTCGAGAGTGCGTTGCGGGTCGGCGCCGAGCACGTCGGCCAGCAGAGCGGCATAGACGTCACGGAAGTCGACTGTGTACTTGAGGTCGCCGTCGTCGAGGTCGGTCAGGCTCGGTGCCTCGCCGTGCAGGCCGCCGTGGACGCCGTCGCCGAGCAGGAGGACGTCGGAGGCGGTGCCGTGGTCGGTGCCGTCGGAGGCGTTGGCGTGCACGCGGCGACCGAACTCGGAGTAGACCGCGACCACGACGCCCTGGCCCGCCATCCGCTCGGCGAAGGCCGCGAGGGGCTTGTCGAGCCGTTCCAGCTGGGCTTGCTGTGCCTCCTTGCCGTCGGCGTGCAGGTCGAAGCCGCCCATCGACACGGAATAGACGCGGGTCGCCGCGCCGGCCTCGATGGACCGGGCCACGAGTGCGAGTTGCCGGTCCAGAGGCGGTGCGGCACCGCCGGTGGCCGTGGCCGGGGCCTCGCCGTCGTCGGTGTCGTCGTCGGGCGCACCCTCGCGGATCTCCTTCATGAGGTCCTGGATGCGCATCAGGTCGGCGAAACAGGTGGCGGCCCGGGCCTGGGCCGGTGACTCTCCGGGGGCAGCGGTGCCGAGCCCGGCGACCACGGCCGGGTCCACCCCGCCCGGCAGGGACAATGTGCCGCCGGGGACGGTCGCCCCGGCCGAGGTGGCGCCGGCCAGCAGCGGCGGCAGCACCGGCTCGAACGACACGGCCAGGCGCGGGTCCCCGCCCGCGGTGTCCAGCCAGCGGCCGAGCCAGCCCGTGGTGCCGGGACGATCCGGCTGGGCGCTCTGCCAGATGTCCATCGACTGGAAGTGGCTGCGGTTGGGCTTCGGGTAGCCGACGCCACGGACGACCGCGAGCCCGCCGGCGTGGTAGAGCTTGTGCAACCCGGGCAGACCCGGATTCAGCGCGAAGCCGTCGTCGAGCGGCAGCAGCGCCTCCGGCTCGTACGTCATGCCGGGCCGCGCCGCCGCGTAGGCCGGGTCCCCGTACGGGATCAGGGTGTTGAGCCCGTCGTTGCCCCCGTAGAGGGTGACCAGCACCAGGGTCTTCGCCCCGGGATCGCGCTCGCCGGCGGTGGCGAGGATGTCCCGCAGCCCGAAGGCGGTGGCCCCCGCGGCGAGGGCGGCAGCGCCGGTGACGCCGCTGGTGACGAGGAACTTGCGCCGGGTGATCGCGTCCATGTCGTACCCCTCTCAGTGAACCGCGTATTCGGGGCTGGCCAGGCCCAGGGCGAGCAGCCGGCGCGGGTCCTCGACCCCGCTGAGCGCCTTGCGCGTCCGATCGGTCCAGGCGTCCACGATCAGCATCTCGGCCAGGGCGTCGACGCGGTCGGCGCCGGTGAGACGGTCGGTGGCGGCCGGGGCGAGCGCGGCGAGCTGCCGGCCCGCCTTGAGCCGGGTCAGCGTCGAGGCGGTGGTGAGCCAGGCGGTGCCCGCCGGCCAGCCGCCGACCGACGGCGGTGAGAGCGGCACCTGCCCGAGTGCCCGCAGCGTGCCCACCAGGCGCTGCTGCTGAGCCGTCTCCAGGTCGCCGATGCGGACGCCGAGCTGGCGGGTCGCGCCGAGCAGCCACTCGACCGGCTGTTTGACCAGCGTTCCGGCGGTGGCCGTGAACTCCGGCGCCCGGCTCATCGCCTCGATCAGCGTGGTCGTGTTCCGCCCCGCCGCGGCGACCGACGACGGCACCGGCGCCGTGTCCGAGGCGTAGCGGGCCCACAGCCGCCCCGCCAGGAACGGCACGTGCGCCGGGTGCTGGACCAGAGCATCGGCGTACGAGTCGATGTCGAACGTCGTGGTGCGGCCCAGCAGCGTGACCGGCTGGTCGTCGTGCCGCTTCGGCATCAGGCGGGCAGTGCCGGTGGCCCGGTCGACCTGCCAGCCGGTCAGCACCCGGGCCGCGGCCTTCACGTCGGCCTCGGAGTAGGCGCCGAGGCCGAGCGTGAACAGCTCCATAACCTCCCGGGCGAGGTTCTCGTTGGGCGCCTTGCGCGTGTTCTTTTGCCCGTCCAGCCAGATGATCAGCGCCGGATCGCGCAGCATCGCCCGCACCAGCGGCCCGGTGTCCCCGGCCCCGTAGCGCCGCACCGTCGCCAGCTGGCCCAGCATCAGCTGCGCCGAGCGCACCTTGCGGACGCTGGTGGCCCAGTGCCCGTGCCAGAAGAACGTCAGCTTCTCCGCCGCACCGCCTTCGGCCAGCCGCGCCATCCACCAGCGGACCGCCACGGCGACCTGGTCGCGTTGCTGTTTGCGGGCCTGCTGCCGTTGCTCGCGGGTCGCGCCGGCGGCGAGTTCGGTCACGGGGTCGGCGCCCAGGTCCGGGCCGGTCACCGCGGCGGCCGGACGCAGCAGGGAGGCCAGCGTGGCGTCGAACCCGGCGCGTACCGCGGCGTCCACTTCGGCCGCCGTGGGCCCGAACGTCAGCCGGCGAAGCAGATGCGACATCTGACGACGGTCAGTCATGCCGACGACCCTAGGAAGCTTGTGTAAGCGTCCGGTAAGAGAAATCACCCTTTTCCGGTACGGGCGGAAGCGCCGGCCAACGCCGAGAACACGCCCACCAGCAGCCGGTCGTACGCACGGTCGGGCAACAGCCAACGCGCCACTGTCACGGCTCTCGCGCCGCGCCCGACGGCGTACCGTGGCTTGGGCCGCCGCACGGTCGCCGCCCGCACGATCGCGCGCGCCACGACCGACGGCGCCGAGATGCCCCGGGCCTCCGAGGTCAGCGTCGCCGCGTACCGGCGGGCGTAGCCGGCGTAGGCGCCGTGGCCGGAGACGCGCAGCAGCTGCTCGCCGGCCCGCTGGGGGAACTCGGTGTCGACGCCGCCGGGCTCGATGATCACGACGTCGATGCCCAGCGGGGCGACTTCGATGCGCAGGCAGTCGCTGAGCCCCTCCAAGGCGTACTTGGTCGCGTGGTACCAGGCCCCCAGCGGCTGATACATCCGCGCGCCGATCGAGGAGACATTGATGATGCGCCCGCCGCCCTGCGCGCGCAGGTGAGGCAGGACCAGCTGACACAGCCGAGCCGCGCCGAACACATTGACCTCGAACTGCCGCCTCGCCTCGGCCGGCGGCACATCCTCCAGCGCGCCGAAGGACCCGTACCCGGCGTTGTTGACCAGCACATCGATCCGGTGCGACTCCCTGGTCACCCGATCGACCAGCGCCACCAGGTCGGCCTCCTCGGTGACGTCGGCTCTGACCGTCACGACGCCGAGCGCGGCGAGCGGTGCCATCCGGTCCATCCGGCGACTCACCGCGTAGACGCGGAACCCCCGCTCGTGCAGCAGCCGGCTGGTGACGGCGCCGATCCCCGACGACGCACCGGTCACGATGGCGACTCCGCCCATGGGCCCACCCTCCGTCCGGCGGACGGCCTGCGAGGACTTCAGGCTATAGCAGTCAGGCGGTGCGGACGGCGACAGCAGCGCGGGCAGTGCGACGCTCGGGGCGAGCGGCGACTGTTTTGCGGGCCGGGATTGCGCGCAGGGTTGCGGCTGCGGCTTCCAAGCGCAAATTCTCACTGGTACGGCGGGCCAGTTGCGCGTCGTGCCAGGCGGCTTGTTCGGCGGCGACGGCGCGGCGGTGTTCGGCCAGCAGGTGCGCCGCCGAGGTGCGCAGGACGACCAGTTCTTGCTCGACGGGGTGCAGCCGGGCGTCCCAATTGTGGTCGGCCAGTGCAGTCGCCGGCAGTTCACCGCGCTCGGCGGCGGCGCTGACGGTTTGGTGCAGCCAGCGTTCCCGGGCGGCGTATTCGGTGGGGGTGGGTGCGGTCCAGGGGGTGCGGAAGGCGGCGGCGGTGTGGGCGCGGTCGAGGCGGGCTTGGGCGTCGAGCCAGGCTTGCCACGTCGCGCTGACCTTCTGCTCACTGTCCTGCCAGTGCTCCAGCCACCGCTGCGCCCCACGCTCGGCGCGCTGGGCCGCGACGCGCAGCTCATCGGCGTACCGGATGGTCTCCTCGGCCTCAAGGATCCGCTGGCGGCGCTGCTCACGCAGGGTTCGCACACTGAAGATG
>NZ_JAUZQD010000012.1 GCF_030709675.1 Symbioplanes lichenis | reverse complement strand
GAGGAAACGCCCGTTCCTGAGCCTTCACAGGCTCGGGGACGGGCGTTTCTGTATTTCCGCAACTATTCGCCGCTTCCCGTTCGCATCCTTGTGCAGGATCGGTGCTCTCCGGATCTGGTGCTTTCGGTCTTGGTGAATTGGGCCGGGACCAGGGCGCGGCCGGTGTCTGTGACTGGGCGACTCCGCTTTTTGTGACTTTGCGGCGCTTGGGCGGGTGGCTTGTCGAGTTCCAGCTCAGCAGCGGGCGGTCGCTTCCGTGGCGGGCCGGCTGGGGGGTGTCGGAAGAGGGGGCTGTGTAGTGGGGACCGGCGCCGGGTAATTGGTGGAGATGGATGTTCCGGTGCTTCGGGTTGGGGCGGTGGCGCTGCTGCTTGCGGTGGCCGGGTGCTCGGGCGTTGATGATGGGGGACGGGACTACAACCCGGATCATCAGCCTCGGTATGTGGTGCCGGAGCGGGACCGGGACTCAGGGGCGGAGCGGGACGGGGCTTCGGGGCCGGGCGAGGCGGATCATGAGGTTCGGGGCGGGGCCGGGTATGTGCGTACGGCTTCGGTCTTTGAGCTGGTCAGTGGGGCTGACGTTGTGCGGGTTCGGGTCGCTGACCTGGGCGGGGACCTGGTTTCGGTGGCTACGCCCGGGGACTCGAAGGTGGCGCCCGATGTCGAGGTGCAGGGCAACACGGTGGTCGCGGGGCTGCGGCAGACTTCGCTGGGCGGGGCGGCGCTGGTGACGGTGCTGTTGGCTCGGGATGTTCGGTGGCAGGTGCGGCTGGGTGGCGGGGCCGGCGACCAGGCGGTTGATCTGACTGGCGGGTCGGCTGGTGGGGATGTCGAGTTCACTGCGGGGACCAGCCGGGCCGAGGTGGAGTTGCCCGCGGCGACCGGGACGCAGAAGGTTGTGCTGGCCGGTGGGGCGAGCCTGTTGACGGTGCATCTTGGTGGAGACGCGCCGGTCCGGGTGAGTGCGCGGAACGGTGCGGGCGCTGTGACCGTCGACGGGACGTCGCATGCCGGGGTGGCGGGTGGGAGCGTGTTCGCCGATTCGGAGTGGGACTCGGCCGGAGACCGGTTCGATGTCGATGCCACTTCCGGCGTTTCCGGGATCACCGTCGAGCGCGGATAGAAGCGCGGACCGCCGTGCGGATAGAAGCGCGAACCGCCATCAAGCGCGGCTGGAGGTCGAGCTCGCCAGTCACGCGAGTCCGATCACGCGAGTCCGATCACGCGGGGCTGAAGACGCGGGCCGAAGACCCAGGATCGAAGACGCAGGACCGAAGAGGTAGGACTGAATACGCGGGCCCAAGAGGCGGAGCCGAAGGGCGAGGCCGAAGAGGGGCAGGCCGAAGGCGCGGGGCTAGAGGTCGGGGTCGCCGAGGATCTTGCCGGGGTTGAAGAGGTTGCGGGGGTCGAGGGCTTCCTTGATGGCCTGCTGCATGGCCAGAACGCCCGGTTGTTGTTCCTGGCGGAGGCCGCGGCGCTTGAGCAGGCCGACGCCGTGTTCCGCGGTGACGGTGCCGCCCATGGCGATGGCGGACTGGAGCATCTCTTCGAAGGCGGCCTGGGCGGCGACTTGGGCTGCGGGGTCGTCGGCGGGGACGCGGATCAGTGGGTGGAGGTTGCCGTCGCCGGCGTGGGCCAGGGTGGCGATGGACACCTGGTGACGGGCGGCGATCTCCTCGATGGCGGCGAGCATGGCCGGGACCTTGGAGCGGGGCACGCACACGTCCTCGGTGAGGACCGGGCCGAGCCGTTCGAGGGCGGGATAGGCGAGGCGCCGGGCGGAGAAGAGGGCCTCGGCTTCGAATTCGTCGGTGGACTGTTCGGCCCACTCGGCGCCGGCGTCGCGGAAGGCCGAGGCCAGGGCGGTGGCTTCGTCGTCGCCGGCGCGGCCCGGGGTGTCGATCTGGGCCAGCAGCAGAGCTTCGGCGGTGGCGGAGAGGCCTAGGTGCTTCCAGTCCTCGACGGCTTGGAGGCAGGCCTTGTCGAGCAGTTCAAGCGCGGCGGGCAACAGGCCGCGGCGGGTGCTTGCGGCCACCGCATTGCCGGCGGCGACGATGCTGGGAAAAGCGCCGACCACCGTACGGGGTGCAGCCGCGCGAGCCGCCCGGAGACGCAACGTCACCTCGGTGACGACACCGAGCGTGCCCTCCGAGCCCACGAGCAGACCGACGAGGTCGTAGCCGGCGACACCTTTCGTCGTGCGGTGCCCGACTCGGACGGCCGTACCGTAATCGCCCGCGGGACCGCCCACGACGGCCTCGAGTCCCAGCACGTAGTCGCGGGTGACGCCGTACTTGAGGCAGCACAGCCCGCCGGCGTTGGTGGCGACGTTGCCGCCGATCGTGGACCAGGGCGCGCTGGCGGGATCCGGCGGGTACCAGAGGCCGTGCTCGGCGACGGCGGCCTTGAGGTTGTTGTTGACGACGCCGGGCTGGACGACGGCGATCTGGTTGTCGACGTCGATCTCGAGGATCTTGTTCATCTTCGCGAGGTCGAGGATGAGGCAGCCGTCGACCGCGTTCGCGCCGCCGGAGAGCCCGGTGCCGGCGCCGCGGGTGACGATCGGGATGCCCTGAGCAGCGCAGGCGCGGACGACCTCCTGGACCTCCGCGGTGGTGCGCGGGCGCACGGCGGCGACGGCCCGGCCGACCGGCGCCCACTCGGCGTCGTCGTGGCTGAGCGAGGCGAGGACGTCCGCGTCGGTGACAACGTCGAGGTGGGCGAGGAACGGAAGGGTCATGCCAGGCTCTTCAGGAAGGTGACGAGGGCCTCGTTGACGGCGTCGGCCTGGTCGAGGTTCATGGGGTGACCGCAGTTGTCGACGATCTCGGCGGTGGCGAGCTCGTTGAGTTCCGTGGCGGCCGTCGCGTGCGTCCAGGGCCAGAACTGACTGTCGCGCCCGGCGAGGAACAGCGACGGTACGGACACCCGCGCCACCACGTCACGCCAGTCTTGACTCGCGTGGTCCTGCAGCAGCGCTCGCATGGCCCGCCAGTTCGAGCCCTGAGGCGGGCGCCCGAGAGCTTCGACGAGCCGGGCGAGCCCCTCCGCCGTACGCGATGGGTGGCCTGGATGTCCCGTGTCCGGAACGCCGCCGGAGAAGAAGGTGCCGATGGTGTCCGGCGTCAAGCCGTAGAACCCGTGCTTCCAGTCGCCGTCGTTGAGCATGCGCGGGGTCTGGTCGACCGAGACGATGCCGCGTACGCGGTCGCCGCCGAACAGGTCGTGGTAGGCCCAGATCGTGCTGGCGCCCATCGAGCCGCCGACCAGGACGACGTCGCGCAGGTCGAGCGTCGTCAGGAAGTCGTGCAGGTCCTTGCCGTGCCGGGACATGCGCCAGCCGTACGCCGGGGTCTCGGAGAAACCGTGCCCGCGCCGGTCGAGGGTGAGCACCCGGTGACCGGCCGCGAGCAGGGCCCGGCGTTGCAGCTCCCACGTGTCCGCGGAAGCGGCGAACCCGGCTATCAGCAGGACCGCCGGGCCGGAGCCGTCATCCGTGTGGTGCAGGGACACGCCGTCGCTGGTGCGGAACGTCGACATGTCCCGAATCTACGTCGCGGATCTGTCAGGTGCGCAGGAACTGCTGCGGGGTCAGGGCGCGGCCGGTGATGCGCACGTCACCCAGGTAGCCGTAGAAGCCCTGGCCGTAACCGAGGTCGTACGACTGGGCGCCCAGCACGAACGGCCGGCCGTTGGTGGCGATGCCGTGCGACGGCTGGGACGGGTTGCGGGCGATCTTCGAGCCGTCGATGTAGACGAGCGTGCGACGGCCGTTGTTGACCACTGCCACGTGCATCCAGCGGCCCACGGGAAGGGCGTGGCTCCACGAGGTGGGGCTGGCGTCCTCGACGTGCGGATAGACCACGTACTGGAGGAATCGTTCGCCGGAGAGGCTCATGCTGCACGTGGGCTCGAGCGGGTCGTAGCCGTTGGTCTTGCCCGCGTCGCGCATCCGGCCTTCCCAGTTGAAGACGCCCATCCACGAGTGGTCGCCTTCGAACGGTTCGGGCAGCTTGAGGAAGAGCTCGATGGTGTAGCCGCCGAGGAACTTCATGCTGTTGATCGGCGCCTTGTCACCCGTACGCAGAATGGCTCCGCGGTTGGGGTCCTTGCCGCCGTCGAAGAAGAGGCTGGCGTGGGCGGGCGCCCCGGCGTGGTGCTCCGGGGAGACGGTCAGCACGTCGGGCGCGCTGCCGGCGAGGCGGCGTACGGTCAGATCGTTGCCGCGCCCGGTCTGATCGCGCACCACCGAGCCGTCGGCGACGGAGAGCGCGCCGTCGAAGCGCCAGTAGGCGACCGTGTCCTTGCTCACGACGGCCGACGCCGGACGCGGAGGCGGCAGCACCGGCGGGTCGAAGGCAGCGAACCGCTCGGTGAAGTCGATCTCGAGGCTGAAGCGGTCCGCGGGGCCGGTGAGCTCGAGCGTCTCCGCCTCGAGCGGCGTGCGGTCCGCCTCCTTCTTGGCGAGGAACCACGGCGAGAACGTCTCGACGTCGATGGTGTTGCGCGCCAGGTCGAAGTTGTAGAGGCGGATCATCGCGGCGCCGCCGTAGTAGCGGTCCTGGTAGTTCGTGATGTGCACGTGCACGTCGTGCCCGGCGTCGTTCTTCAGGACCGTGCGGCCGGGCGGCCAGTAGTGCCCGTTGAGGGTGAGGAAGACCTGGTCGTGCTTGCGGATCAGCCGGTCCCACATGCGCTGGCCGTTGGCAGAGAGCGAGGCGACACCGGCGTCGTCGCTGTACGCGAGGTCGTGCGTGGTGACGATCGCGGGCACGGTCTTGTTCCTGGTCAGAACGCTCTCGGCCCACGCGATGCCGGCGTCCGAGATGCGCCAGTCGAGCGCGAGAATCAGCCACTTGCGCCCGCCGGCCTGCAGCAGGTGGGCGCTGTTGTAACCGTCAGGCGAGGCGCCGAGGAACGTGCGTAACTTCTTGAAGCGCGAAGGACCGAAGGCTTTCAGGTACGGGGTGCTGCCGCGCTGGTCGTCCCCGCTGACGTCGTGGTTACCGCCGAGGACGCTGTACGGGAGCTTGCCGTCGATCCGCTTGAACGTCTCACTGGCCAGCTCGATCTCGGCGGCCGTCCCGTGCTCGGTCACGTCGCCGAGGTGGGTCATGAAGACCACTTCCCGCTCCTCGGTGAGGTAGCGGAACGTCTCGCGCAGCGGCGCCGGGTCGGCACTGTCCGCGTCGAAGAGGTACTGAGTGTCGGGGAGCACCGCGAGCGCGAAAACGGTGTCCTTTTTCGGGGCCGCCTTCGCCTGGGCCGGGTCCGGCAAAGACACAGCGGCCGCGAAAGGGGCGGCCGCGGCGGCGCGGAGAATATTTCGTCGATCCACGAAGATCACTCTCGCCCCGGGTGGGCAACGGCCGGGAGACGCCAAGCAAACCGCATGCGAACAGCACTCTTGTCGTCGCGAGTTCCCTTCCCGGTCATAATCGCGTTCTCCGCCGGGCGCGTCGCGCACCTCATTCTCAGCGCATGCGCATCGCCCTGGTGACGGAGTCCTTCCTGCCGGACGTCAACGGGGTCGCCCATTCGGTGGTGCGGGCGGCCGAACATCTCATGCGACGCGGCCACGAGCCGCTCGTCATCGCACCCCAGCCCCCGGGACGCCGGAGTCCCGTCGACCTGCCCTATCCGGTCGTCCGGATCGCCTCGCTCCGCATGCCCGGCTATCCGCAGATCCGGCTCGGGCTGCCGACCACGTCCATCGCCGCGGCGCTGCGGGCCCACGGGACCGACGTCGTGCACCTGGCCAGCCCGTTCTTCCTGGGCGCGTGGGGTGCGGTCGCCGCGAAGATGCTCAAGCTGCCGGCGGTCGCCGTCTACCAGACCGACATCGCCGCGTACGCCCGGCTCTACAAGTACTTCGGCGGCACCGAGCAGATGTGCTGGAGCATCATCCGCACGATCCACAACTCGGCGGCCCGGACCCTGGTGCCCTCGCGCGAGTCGCTGGCCGCCCTCGACGCGCACGGCGTGAAGCGGATGCACCTGTGGCGCCGCGGCGTCGACGACGTGCGATTCCACCCCGCCAAGCGGAGTACGGGCATCCGCCGCGCCCTGGCCCCGAACGGCGAGACGCTCGTCGGCTTCGTCGGCCGGCTCGCCGTGGAGAAGCAGGTCGACCTGCTGGCCGACGCTTCGCGACTTCCCGGCGTACGGCTGGTCGTGGTCGGCGACGGCCCGCACGGCGCGCACCTGCGACGGGCCCTGCCGGACGCGGTGTTCCTCGGGGCGCGACACGGTGAGCAACTGGCCCGGATCTACGCGAGCTTGGACGTGTTCGCGCACACCGGACCGTACGAGACCTTCGGCCAGTCGATCCAGGAAGCGATGGCGAGCGGGCTGCCGGTCGTGGCCCCGGCGGCGGGCGGGCCACTGGATCTGGTGCACGAGGGGCGTACCGGGCATCTCGTGCCTCCCTTCGAGGCGGACGGATTCACGGCGGCGATCGCGGAGCTGGTCGGCGACCCCGAACGGCGGGCGCTCCTCGGCGCGGCCGGACGGGTGGCGATCGAGGGGCGGACCTGGGCGGCCGTCGGCGACGAGCTGATCGAGCACCTCTCTTCCGCGCGCCTCTTCGTCGGAGGCCGCGCGTGAGAATTGTGCGACTCGCGAACTTCGTCACCGAGCGGTCAGGCGGACTTCGCACGGCGCTGCGGGAACTCGGCACCGGCTACCGGCTCGCGGGCCACGATCCGGTGCTGATCCACCCCGGCGTGCGCTACTCGTCGACGGAGACCGAGCAGGGGCTGGTCATCACGCTGCCGGGGCCCGAGGTGCCCGGCATGGGCGGCTATCGGGTGCTGCTCGACCGGCGCCGGCTCGCCGACACGCTGCGCGGGCTGCGACCCGACCACCTCGAGGTCTCCGACCGGAGCACGCTGCGCTGGGTGGGAAGGTGGGCGAGAAGGTACGGCATTCCGTCCACAATGGTGTCGCACGAGAGCCTGGACGGGTTGCTCCGGCTGCTCGGGCCGTTCGGGCGCTTCGCCGACCGGCTCAACGCGCGCACCGCGGCGGAGTTCGACCGCGTCGTGGCCACGACGAGCTGGGCGGCAGCGGAGTTCGAGCGGCTGGGGGTGCGGGACGTGGTGCGCGTACCGCTGGGGGTGGACCTCGACCGGTTCGGGCCCGGCCTGCACGACCCGCGCCTGCGGCGGCACTGGGCGGCGCCGGGAGACGTGCTGCTCGTGCACTGCGGGCGGCTCTCGGCGGAGAAGAAGCCCGGGCTGTCGCTGGATACGCTCGCGGCGTTGCGGGCGAACGGCGTACCGGCGGTGCTCGTCATGGCCGGCGGCGGGCCCTTGCGCCCCCGGCTCCAGGCCGACGCCGCCGCGCGTGGGCTGCCCGTCCGCTTCATCGGACATGTGAGTGATCGCTCGTTCGTGGCCGCGCTGCTCGCGACGGCCGACATCGCCCTGGCCCCGGGGCCGGTGGAAACGTTCGGCCTGAGTGCGTTGGAGGCCCTGGCCAGCGGTACGCCGGCCGTGGTGCACGCCCGCAGCGCGCTGCCCGAGGTCGTCGGGGACGCCGGCCTGGGCGCGGTCGACGGGGCGTCTTCTGCCCGGGCGGTGGTGGAGTTGCTGGGGCGCGCGGATCGGCGGGTAGTGGCTCGGGCCCGGGCGGAGATGTTCCCCTGGTCGGCGGCGGTGGACGGCTTCCTGGCCGGCATGGAGGGTGCCCGCACCGGCGTCAGTCGGCGATCCTGACGGCTTCTCGGCTTCCGGGCCGCCTGGCCTTTGTGAGTCTTGCGCTTCCCCGGCGCGGTCTGCTTTCCTGCCGCCCTTTCGGCTTTCCTAGCGCGGTTGGGTTTCCGCGGCTCTCTCGGCGAGGGCTCAGCAGACCGCGGTGGCCGGGAGGTCGGAGCCGGGAATCTGGCCGGGCGGCCACGGAGAGCCGTAGAGCTCGGCGCAGAGAACGACGGTCATCCACGGAATCCACGGACTGCGCAACATGATCGGCTGCGTTCCCTGGAAGTAGAGGTTGACCGACCAGTCGAGCGGGTTCGGCTGGACGAGAATCAGATCGCGGAAGTCATGCTCCTCGACGCCACCGCGCGCGTCGACGAGGAGGAGCCGCTCGCTGGTCACCGTCACACCC
The DNA here is from genome assembly GCF_030709675.1 of Symbioplanes lichenis. Lineage (GTDB taxonomy): Bacteria > Actinomycetota > Actinomycetes > Mycobacteriales > Micromonosporaceae > Actinoplanes > Actinoplanes lichenis. Next base: position 306,381 of record NZ_JAUZQD010000012.1, on the reverse strand, counting down.
TGCCGATCGCGGGGCTGCCACTGGTCCTCATCGGTCGTGGGCGCCGCCGAGCTCTCGTCGTCCGAGGTGCCGCGCGGCTTCTCTGCCTCTTTCCCCGTCTTCTTCCCGGCCGTCTCTTTTGCCTTGTTCCCTGCTCTCGAGCGGCCCTCATCGATCTCGTCCGCAGTGCCGATGCCGCCGCCCCAGAAGAGGCCGCCACCGACGTAGACACCGTCCGACGAGTACGAGAGAACATCGGCCGGGAAGGCGCCGTACTGCTTCTCGCCGGCGCGCAACTCCACGGTCGGCGCGACCGCGGCCGGGTGCCCGCCGCGTTGCACGAACCGCGCCAGCAGCCACATGGACCGCCACCCTGCATCGATCTGATCCCGAGTGAATCCCCGCGGCGTTGTCGGGGAGGGAGCGCTAGTCACGCACCTGAGACTGGCAGAACGAAATTAGGAATGACCAGCGCGTTCGCCCGGCCGTGAGCTGAATTGTCCGTAGCGAGGACGTGACCTGACCGAACAGCCAGTATGCACCCCCCATCGCTCCGTAGTGGAAACCTCAACTTGAGTAGTCCCTTCCACCCCTCCCCGTAGCTGCTCGCTGTTCCCCTCCCGCACCTCACTTCCACGGCGTCGGAGAAGCAGCAGAGGCCGCACCTTCTGCCCGGTGGCGGCCACACCCACCCACAACAGCGTCCCGCGCGACGCCTCGGACGCCGGCGTGGGCAACCTGCTTTCCTGGGCGGTGACGTGGTCCTCAGAGGCCACTTGTGCTGCGCCCGAGCGACGGGTGTTGATCAACTGTGGAGTTGTCAATGTGCGGGGCTACGGCTTGCGGGCCACGGCTCCGAAGATCGAGGCCTCCACGGGCGTGGCATGCTCGGTGGCGGCGGGGTCGGGGCGCCACTGGCTGACGGCGACGACGCCGGGGTCGATCAGATCGAGGCCGGTGAAGAACTCGTCGAACTCGGGGCGGGTGCGCGGGTAGACGTCGGAGCGGCCGGTGCGCAGGGACTCGTCCCAGTTGGCCTTGAGCTCGGGGGTCAGGAAGTCGGTGGTCGCGCAGGACATGACCAGGTGGCTGCCGGAGGGCAACGCGTCCAGCAGGGTTTGGACGATCTGCCTTGCCTCGTCCTGCGCGGGCAGGAAGTGCACCACGGCGACCAGGATCAGGCCCACCGGCCGGGTGAGGTCGAGGATGTCGGCCGCGGCCAGGATCTTCTCCGGGTGGCGGAGGTCTTCCTCGAGATAGCGGGTCTCGCCGGCCGACGTGCTGGTGAGCAGCGCCCGGGCGTGGGCCATCACCATCGGGTCGTTGTCGACATAGACCACGCGGCTGTCAGGGGCGACCCGCTGGGCGACCTCGTGGGTGTTGTCGGCCGTCGGCAGGCCGGTGCCGATGTCGAGGAACTGCCGGATGCCGGCGTCGCCCGCGAGGTGTCTGACCGCGCGCTGAAGGAAGGCGCGGTTGGCCCGGGCCGCGATGCGCGCCGCGGGGTAGGACTTGGCCAAGAGGTCGCCGGACTCGCGGTCGGCCGCGAAGTTGTCCTTGCCTCCGAGCCAGTAGTTGTAGCGCCGGGCCGGGTGGGCCACGCCGGTGTCGAACTTGTCGCTCATCTGGGCTCCCTGGGTCAGGGCCGCAATCCTAATTGGATCACCGTCGGCGCGGTAATGCCTGTGGATAACTTTGTGGATATCGCTCCGGCGGGCGCCGGTCTCTCCTGCTTGTCGACCGGTCTCTCCTGCTTGTCGACCTGTCGGACGGCTGCGAGGTCCGCCTTTTCTGCCCGTCTCCGAGCGTTTCATGTGTACGAGCCGGACTCGCCCCGGTGCGGAGTCGGCATGCACCCTTGCTCCCTCACCGTCCGCGGCCACTGCTGGTCGGCGACCATCTGCCTCCTCGCGGGTGCGGTGACGACCAGCTCTGGATGCGGTGACGACTAGCTCTGCCGGCGGGTGCGGTAGTGGTGAACGATGAGGGCGGCCGCGCTGGCCAGGGCGATGGCGCCGAAGCCGGCTCCGACCGCGGTCACAGTGGCGCTGTCGCCCCTGGATGCCGCAATGGTGGACATCGCTGCGTTGGCGCCGCCGCTGACGATGAGCAGCAGCCACAGCACCGGGCGGAGGATGCTGCTTCGGGTAGTGCTGTCGTGGTCGGTCATCGTCGTGGTCCTCTCACGTGGTGGTGTCTCGGTGACGCCTTCCACGCTAGGAAAGCGGTGCGCTGGGAGCCATCCCGCCAGGGACCCAATTGCCGGTACAGCAGGCTGTACTCTTCGGCCGTGGAGTCGCCTCGGCGGCCCCCGGTGACCTAGGTTCGAAGCCATGACGAACGGCGAAGAAACTCAGCGCCGGAGTCAACTGATCGAGCGCCTGCGCCTGGCTGTGGACGGCCTCGAACACTCGGTCGGAGGCTTCGGCACGGCGATCCTCGCACTGGCTCTGCTGGTGTGGCTCGTCATCGTGGCCGCGGCCTGTCTGATCGGCATCGGCCTGCTGCTGGTGCCCAGCGCGCTGCAGGCAGTGCGGGCGCTCGCCAACCGCGAGCGGGCTCGGTTGTCGCGATGGGGCACCGTGATGATCGATCCGGGCGAGGTTCCTCGCGGGATCAGGGCCGCCCTGCAGGATCAGACGGTTCGGAAAGATCTCGGCTGGGTCGTGCTCCACGTCCTGTCCGGCATCAGCACCGGGATATTGAGCCTCTCCCTCCCGCTGTACGCGGTGCAGGACGCGACCTTCCCGCTGTGGTGGCGCCTGCTGCCACCTGGCAGTGAGGGCCCCAGCATCGCCTACTGGCCGGTCAACAACTGGGCCGACGCGCTGGCGATCGGATTGATGGGCGCCGGCTGGCTGGCTCTGTCAGTCGTGCTCCTGCCCGGCCTGGCGCGCCTGCAGGCTTGGCCGGGGCGCCAACTCCTGCCGCTCGCCGACGATGCCGACCTCTCGCTCCGCATCGCGCACCTGACCGCCACCCGGGCCGCGGCCTTGGACGCGCACGCCACGGAGCTGCGACGCATCGAGCGGTCGCTGCACGACGGCACGCAGAATCGACTGGTGGCCGTGACGGTGCTGCTCGGTGCCGCCCGGCGAGCGGTGACCCGGAATCCGGACACCGCGGCCGAGGTGCTGGAGCGTGCTCAGGACGCTGCCGAGCAGGCGCTGGCCGAGCTGCGCACCGTCGTGCGGAGCATCCACCCGCCGGTCCTGGCCGATCGTGGGCTGGAAGGCGCGCTCACCGGTCTTGCCCGTGACTGCGCGGTGCCGTGCCAGGTCGACATCGACCTGCCCGGCCGGTGTGCGGCATCGGTGGAGGCGACGGCCTACTTTGTCGTTGCCGAGGCGCTGACCAACGTGGCACGGCACAGCGGGGCGCGGAATGCCACTGTGACGGTCCGGCGCAACGGCGACCGGCTGCTGCTGCGCGTTACCGACGACGGCAAAGGCGGCGCCGATGAGGAACGTGGGTCGGGGCTGACGGGGATCCGCCGGCGCGTGGCGGCGTTCGACGGGCGCTTGACGCTGACGAGTCCGCAGGGCGGGCCGACGACCATGGAGGTGGAGTTGCCGTGCGGATTGTGATCGCCGAGGACGAGCCGCTGCTGCGCGAGGGGCTGGCGCTGCTGCTCAAGGCGGAGGGGCTGGAGGTGGCCGCGACCGTCGACTCACCGGGGCCGTTCCTCGAGGCGATCGACCGCCACAAACCCGACGTCGCCATCGTCGACGTGCGGATGCCGCCCACCCACACCGACGAGGGCATCGTCGCCGCCGTCGAGGCGCGGCGGAGGCAGCCGGGGCTGGCGGTGCTGGTGCTCTCGGCGTATGTGGAGCAGGCCTTCGCGGCCGAGTTGTTCGCCGGGAGCGCGAAGAGCGTGGGCTATCTGCTGAAGGAGCGCGTGGGGCGGGTCGAGACGTTCCTCGCCGCGCTGCACCGGGTCGCCGAGGGCGGGACCGCCATCGACCCCGAGGTGATCAGCCAGCTGCTCACCCAGACCCGGCCGGACAGCGGCCTCGAGCAGCTCAGCGGCCGGGAGCGCGACGTTCTCGAGCTGATGGCCGAGGGTCTGGGCAACACCGCCATCGCCGACCGGCTGGTCGTCACGGGCAACGCGGTACACAAGCACATTCGCAACATCTTCGCGAAGCTCGGCCTCCCACCCGACGACATGGCCGACCGCCGAGTCACCGCCGTCCTCCGCTACCTGGAGCAAACCCAGCGCCGCCCCTGACCGCCACCCCGGTGGCTCAGCGCCATCCCGGTGGCTCAGCGGCATCGCGGTGGCTTGACGGCATCGTGGTGGCATGACGGCATCGCGGTGGCTCAATGACATAGGAGTGGCCCAACGTCATCCCGGCGGGCCATAAGTCGCGCCGCCTTGGAACACCGTCAGGCGCCCCGCGCCCCCGGGCGCTGTGCGCTCCCGCTCTCGCCCCGGGCGCTGTGCGCCTTGTCCTGTGCGTGGTGCGCTCCGCCTCGCCCTGTGTGCTGTGGGACTTCGCCGGGTGTGTTGCGCGCCGTGCATGCGCCGGGTGTCGTGCGTCGTGCTCGCGCCCTTCCGTGCCCGGTTACTCGGGCCGCCAGGCCCAGGGCTTGTCTGGCTGTGCGCTACGCCCGTCTGAACGCATCTGGGCCCGCTTGTCGTGTGGCAGCGGCGTGAACGACACCCCACGCGCGGTGCGACCTTCGCTGTGTGGGCCGGGCGCCGCCTGTGTGTGTCGGTTGGTGAGCTGTGGCTGCGTGGCTGCTGCAGGAGGGCGACATTTGGGGTGACAGGAGGGCGAAAAGAGCTGGCCGGCCGAGATCTTGGACACGTTGGGGTGGGGTGCGTGGTGGAGCGGGGCTGCGGTCACTACGTTGCTGCACATGAAAATCATTGTCGGCTTGGTGGCGGTGGTGGGGGTGGGGCTCAGCTCTGCCTGCGCTGATGTGGGTGGTTCGGGGGCGGCGGGGGCTTCCGGGGCGTCGGTGGTGGTGGAGAACTGTGGGCGGTCGCTTTCGGTGGCGGCTCAGCCTCGGCGGGCGGTGGGGCTTGAGCAGAACGCCACCGAGATCCTGCTGAGTTTGGGGCTGGCCGATCGGATGGTGGGGACCAGTTATCAGACCGATCCGGTGCTGCCCGAGTTGAAGAGCGCCTACGACAGCGTGCCGGTGCTGGCGGAGCTTTATCCGTCGCGGGAGGCGGTGCTGGCGGCGGGGCCGGATTTTGTGTACTCGACGTTCACCTCGGCTTATGCGGGCGACGCCGCCGGGGATCGGGGGGCGTTGGGGGAGCGGGGGATTCCGGCGTACCTGTCGCGGTTTGCTTGTGAGGAGCCGGCGGACGGGGCGGCGACGGTGGGGTTCGAGGGGCTGTTCGGCGAGATCGAGGAGGTGGCGCGGATCTTCGGGGTGGCCGACAGGGGGACGGACCTGGTGGCGCGGCAGCGAGCGAGGCTTCGGGCGGCGGTGGAGGCGGCTGCGGGGAGTGGGGAGCGGTCGGTGCTCTGGTACTACTCCGGAACCAGCACTCCTTACGTCGCCGGGGCGGGCGGCATGCCGGCGGCGATCGGTGCGGCGCTCGGGGTGCGCAACGTGTACGGGGACGTACGCCAGGCGTGGCCGGCCGGCAGCTGGGAGCAGATCGCTCAGCGGAATCCCGACGTCATCGTGCTGGCGGACCTGACCCGGGGCGGCGACGGGGACAGCGCGCAGTCGAAGCTGGACTTCCTGCGGAGCAACCCGGTGACCTCGAAGCTCGACGCGGTGAAAGAAGGGCGCTTCATCACCGTCTCCGGCTCGTCGATGGATCCCTCCGTACGGAGTGTCGCCGCGGTCGAGCAGGTCAGTGCCGGGCTGAAGGAGCTGGGCCGATGAGCACCGAACTGCTGCGGCTGTGGGACGAACAGCAGGCCGCCTACGTGGCCCACCGGGAGAACCGCTTCACGGCGATGCTCGACGTGCTGCGGTTGCGGCTCGGCGACGGGTTTCGGGTGCTCGACCTGGCGTGTGGACCGGGGGCGATCTCGAAGCGGGTGCTCTCGACGTTTCCCGAGGCCACGGCCGTCGCCGTCGACTACGACCCGGTGCTGCTGCACATTGCCACGGGCGTGCTGGGGGCGTACGGCAATCGGGCTCGGGTCCTTGATCTGGATCTGGTGGAACCGGGGTGGGGCGCGCGCGTGGGCCCGGTCGACGCCGTGCTGAGCTCCACGGCGCTGCACTGGTTGTCGCCGGGGCAGCTGCTGGAGGTCTATCGGGAGGCGGCTCAGCTGTTGCCGGCCGGTGGCGTGCTGCTCAACGCGGATCATCTGCGGTTCGACGACGCGTCGCCGGCGTTGCGGGACATCTCGGCGCGGCATGACGAACTGACCCAGCAAGACTCTGAAGCACTGACCTATGCCGAGTGGTACGCCGAGGCCGCGCGCCATCCGGAGATCGCCGCGCTGATGCCCGAGCGGGACCGCCGGTTCGCGGACCGGCCGCCGCAGCCGTTGGCGCCGCTCGAGTTCCACCTCGCTGCGCTCCGGGCGGCCGGCTTCGCCGAAGTCGGAACCGTCTGGCAGTACCTCGACGACTATGTCGTGTTCGCACGCCGGTGACTACTCGTGTCGGTCCACTGAGGGCGGTGGCGAAGCGCGAGCGGCAACCGGTCACCAAAAGCAGCCATACCAACTTGACGCTCGCGCTCGGTGTCGTCGCCCTGGCACTGAGCGTCGCCGCGGCCGTGACGATCGGGGTCGCCGACCTCTCGGTCACAGCCGTGATGCGGACGGTGGCGGCGCACGCGGGGCTGCCCGTCCGGCCGCTGCCCCTCCTGCAGGACAGCATCGTGTGGGACCTGCGCCTGCCGCGCGTACTCCTGGCGGGTCTGGTGGGTGCGGGCCTGGCCGTGTGCGGCGCCGTGCTGCAGGCGCTGACGCGGAACGCGCTCGCCGACCCCTATCTGCTCGGAATCTCGGCCGGGGCGTCGACCGGCGCGGTGTGTGTGCTGGTCCTGGGTCTGGGGGCCGGCGCCGCCGCGCTCTCCGGCGGGGCTCTCGCGGGCAGCATGGTCGCCTTCGCGGTGGCCCTGCTGCTCGCGGGCCGCGGGTGGACCCGGCCCGCGCGGATCCTGCTGGCGGGCGTCGCGACCGGGCAGCTGTTCGCCGCGCTGACCAGCTTGATCGTGGTGGCCGACGGGTCGCCGGACAGCACTCGCAGCGTGCTGTTCTGGCTGCTCGGCTCGCTTGCGGCAGCGTCGTGGCCGGCCGTTTTTCTGTGTACGGCCGCCGCGGCCGCCGCCGTCCTGGTCTGCTGGGCCGCCGCCCCGGCTCTCGACGCGTTCTCCTTCGGCGCCGACGTGGCCCAGACGCTGGGGTTCGCGCCGGCGCGCGTGCGGGCGGTGCTGTTCACGGTCACGGCGCTGCTGACCGCGGTGCTGGTGGCGGCGAGCGGCGCGATCGGGTTCGTCGGGCTGACCGTCCCCCACGCGGTGCGGCGGATCGTCGGGTCCCGCCACCGGGTGCTGCTGCCGGCCTGCGCGATCGCCGGGGCGACGCTGCTGATCTGGGCGGACACGGCCGCCCGGACGGTCTTCGCGCCCCAGGAGTTGCCGGTCGGCGTGGTCACCGCGCTGCTCGGCGTGCCGGCTTTCGCGATCCTGCTGAGGAAGAAGGAGTGAGGGTGGAAGCCGACAACGTCAGCCGGCGGATCCTCCGCGACATCACGTTCCGAGCGCCCGCCGGCGCCTTTGTCGGCCTGCTCGGGCCCAACGGCTCCGGCAAGTCGAGCCTGGTGCGCGTGCTCGCGGGACTGGACCGGCCGGACGGCGGACGGGTGCTGCTCGACGGTACGGACCGGGCGGCGCTGCCGGCGCGGCAGGTGGCCCAGCGGGTCGCCGTCGTCGGGCAGCACACCCCGGACGACGCCGACATGAGCGTGCTCGACGTGTTGTTGCTCGGGCGGATTCCGCACCGGTCGCTGCTGGCGCCGGTCGGCGCCGGCGACGAGGTCAAGGCGAGCGCAGCCCTCGTCGCCGCCGGGCTCGGCGGGTGGGAGCAGCGGCGCTGGTCGTCGCTGTCGGGCGGGGAGCGGCAGCGGGTGAACATCGCGCGGGCGCTGGTGCAGGAGCCGGAGGTGCTGCTGCTCGACGAGCCCACGAACCACCTGGACATCCGGCACAGGTTCGCTCTGGCGCACGATCTCGCGCGGTCGCCCGTCACGGTGGTGGCGGCGCTGCACGAGCTGGATCTCGCCGGGCAGTACTGCGACCTGGTGGTGCTGCTCGACGCCGGCCGGATCGTCGCGGCGGGGACCCCGGGCGAGGTGCTGACGCCGGAGCGCATCCGGACGGTCTACGGCGTGACGGCCGAGGTGACGGCACTGCCAAAAGGGAAGGTACGGATGAGGCTGTCAATGTCAGCGGGAATTAATTGACAGATCTCTTGACTCGTTTATCGCACACATGCGCATGCGGCGATGTGGGTCATCCAAGGGCGGACCCGGTTGGCGGGCGCCGTTCCATCGGTTAGCGTGAAAAGAAAGCTGCTCTCGGTGGGGAGTCGCATTTGACGCTGTCCTTGTCTCCTCGGATCAATGAGTTCGTGCATTCGGTGCTCGGTGAAACGGCACTGCTCGGCCGGCTGGTCGAGGCGCTCGGATCTCCGCTCGACATCGTTCTTCCGGAGCAGGCCGGCCGCAACGTCGCGGCGTTCCGGGCGGTGCACGCGGAGCATCGGCTGGGCGGGCGGATCTACTTCGCGCACAAGGCCAACCGGTCCAGCGCCCTGGTCCGGGAGCTGGCCGCCGGGGACGCCGGCATCGACGTCGCCTCGCTCGGCGAGTTGCAACATGCCCTCGGCGCCGGATTCACTCCCGATCGCATCGTCGCGACCGGTCCCAAGAACGCCGCATTTCTCTGGTTGTGTGCGCGCACATCGGTGCTGGTGCACGTCGATTCGGCAGCCGAAGTCGCCGAGCTCGGCGAACTCGTGCGCGCCCGGGGTCTGCCTCCGGTGCGGATTCTGCTGCGATTGTCGGAATTCGCTGCTCCGGGCGTACGGACGGCCGCCCGGCGCAGCCGTTTCGGGGTCTCGCCGGACGGGCTGGAGTCCATTCTCGATCTCGCCGGAAAGTACGCGGGTCACCTCGAGCCGGTCGGCGTCGGTTTCCATCTCGACACGACCGCCCTGCCCGAGAAGGCCGTGGCCCTCGAGGGCTGCCTGACCGCACTGGAGACCTGTCGCCGGAGGGGCCTGCGCCCGTGGGCGATCGACGCCGGCGGCGGATTCGGGGTGAGCTATCTCGCCGATCCGGCCGAGTGGGACGACTACACGTCGGCGCTGACCGAGGCGGTGCTCGGGCGCCGGGCGCCGCTGACCTGGAACGGTCACGGGTACGGGCTGCGCAACGAGGGCGGCACGATCGGCGGCTCGCTCGGGCTCTATCCCGCGTATCGCCAGGTGACCGGGCCCGCGTACCTCGATCAGCTGTTGCGGACCCGGGCCCCGGGCCTGGGCCGTCCGCTGGGTGAGCTGCTGCTCGACAGCATGGTCGACCTGCACGTGGAGCCGGGGCGCGCGCTGCTCGACCAGTGCGGGCTGGTGCTGGCCAAGGTGCTCGAGGTGCGCGACGATCCCGGCGGCCTGATCGTGCGGCTGGACTGCAACGCCGGCGACGTGAGCACCGAGAACCATGGCGTTCTCATGGATCCGGTGGCGATTCCGCAGCGGGAGGGGCCGGCGGAAGGCGCCTACCTCTTCGGCAACCTCTGCCTCGAGTCCGACCTGATCACGCGGCGCAAGGTCTTCCTCCGCGGTCGTCCCCGGGCCGGCGATCTGCTCGCCTTCGTCAACACGGCCGGTTACTTCATGGATTTCGGCGCTACGGAGGCGCTCCGGCAGCCGATCGCACGGAAAGTCGCGCTCTTCCGCTCCGACGACGCATGGCAATGGTGCCTCGACGACCAGTACTGGCCCCTGCACCGGGAGACAGCATGAGATTCGACGCCATGACCGACGCCATCGGCGACACCCCGCTGGTGCGCATCGATCCGGCCGTGCACGGCCTGCGCCACATCGACCTCTACGCGAAGATGGAGTTGCTCAACCCCTTCGGCTCGCTCAAGGACCGCGCGGCCTGGAACATGCTGCGGCCGCTGGTCAGCCCGGGCGGCACCGTGGTCGAGCTGTCGAGCGGCAACACCGCGAAGGCGCTCGCCGTCCTCGCCGGAATGCACGGCATGCGGTTCCGCAGCGTCACCAACCGGATGAAGGTCCCCGAGATCAAGGACCTGCTCCTGCTGCTCGGCGCCGACATCGAGGAGCTGCCCGGGCAGGCCGAGTGCCTCGACCCGACGAACACCGAGGACCCGCTGACCCGGATGTACCAGCAGCTGGGCGACGGCGGGTACGCGCACACCGACCAGTACTTCAACGAGCTCAACGTCGACGCCCACCGGCACGGGACCGGGCCGGAGATCGTGAAGGACCTGGACGGGCAGGCGCCGGACTACTTCATCGCCTGCGTGGGCACGGCCGGCTCGTCCACGGGGGTCGCGCGGGCGCTGCGGCAGCACAATCCGGACGTACGCGTGGTGGGTCTCGTCGCGCACAAGTCCGACTTCATCCCGGGCATCCGCACGATCGACGAGGCGCACGCGGTGGGACTCTTCGACCCGGAGAGCTACGACACCGTCGAGACGATCACCGCCGACGACGCGATCGACGGGCTGCTGACGCTCGTACGCCGCTGCGGGACGCTGGCCGGGCCGACGGGCGGGGGCGCGTACCAGGGTGCGGTCCGGCACTTGCGGAAGATCGACGCCGGGCTGACCGAGCGGAAGACGGCGGTCTTCATCGTCTGCGACCGGGTCGAGAGCTATCTCAGCTATCTGCGCGACCGGCGGCCCGAGCTGTTCAACCGGCCACCCCGGGCCCACGACGTGCGGACGGTGGACGCCGCGGAGGCCAAGATTCTCGACGTCGCGGCGGCCGAGCGCTGGGTGGCCGGCCGGCGCGGGATCGTGGTCGACCTGCGCAGCCCGTACGCCTACCAGGCCCTGCACATCGACGGCGCCATCAACATCGTCGACGAGCTGTTCGCCGAGTTGCTGCACGGCGGACTGCCCTTCAGCCGGAGGCAGCCGGTGCTGCTCGTCTGCCCGGTCGGCGAGAAGTCAGCGAAGTACGCGGCGCTGCTCACCCGGATGGGCCACCCCGAGGCGCACTCGCTGGACGGCGGCGTGATCGCGTGGCGGGACGCCGGCGCCGAGCTGGTGCGGGACTGACATGTCTTCCCTGCGCGACGACTTCCCCCTGATCACCGCCAATCCGGACGTGGCCTATCTGGACAGTGCCGCCACGTCGCAGAAGCCGCGCTCGGTGCTCGACGCGGTGCACACCTATCTGACCACCGGCAATGCCAATGCGGCCCGGGGGACGTACCCGTGGGCGAACAGGACCACCGCCCGCATCGAGCAGGCCCGCGACCGGGTGCGCCGCTTCCTGGGTGATCCGGACCCCGCGCGGTCCGGCGTCCACTTCGTGAGCGGGACCACCGAGGGGTTGCGCACGATCGCGCGCGACTGGCTGGCGCCGCGGCTGCGGGCCGGCGACGAGATCATCGTGCCGTTCGCCGACCACGCGGCCAACATCGAGCCGTGGCAGGAGGCCGCCGCGCTGGCCGGCGACGTCCGGATCGTACCCATGCCCTATGACGCGGCTCACGACTATGACTACCGGCGACTCGCGGAGCTGGTCACCGAGCGCACGAGGCTGATCGCCGCCACGCACGTCCACCACGTCTACGGCAACGACATGAACATCCACCGCATGCGTACGGCGGTCGGCCCCGACATCCCGATCTGCCTGGACGCGGCACAGAGCGCGGGGCACGTACCCGTGGATGTCGAAGCCCTGGACGTGGACTTCGCCGTCTTCTCCGGGCACAAGACGATGGCGTTGCCGGGGATCGGGGCGATCTGGGCGCGTAACCGCCGGGGTCCCGTCCTCGTGCCGGGCGGCTGGGCCGGATCGCCGAACACCAGCGGCATCATCAGCCTCGTCGCGGCGCTCGACTGGCTCGAAGCCGCCGGTCAGGAGCGGATCGCCGCCTGGAACAAGGCGCTCGGCGTGCGCTTGACCGACGGCCTGCGGCAGATGTCCAGCTATGAGGTGCTGGGCTGTCAGTCGAGCCTCGCGCCGGGCTCGCCGGTGCAGCGCCGCGAGGGCATCGTGACCTTCCGGCACCATGCGATCGGCTCCAACGACCTGGGCTTCATCCTGGCCGGCGACGGTCTCATGGTCCGTGCGGACGGTCACTGCCAGGGCGACCAGGGCGAAAAGACCTCGTCGGTACGGGTCAGCGTGCACATCTACAACACGCCGGACGAGATCGACCGTCTGCTGTCCGTGCTGTCCGCCCTCGACCGGTAATGGTTTCCGTTATCGTGTGAACCCGTGACAACCGCTCTGTGGCGCGACACGTGGGCAACGGTGATGGGCGGGTTCGTCCCCGGCCTGGCCGAGCTGGAACGAACGGTGCACGTGGCAGCCGAGGCCGCCGCGGGCGGTCCGCCACGCCGGGTCCTCGACCTGGGCGGCGGCCCCGGAGTGCTGGCCGAGCGCATGGCCCGGCGCTGGCCGGCGGCGGAAGTCACGCTGCTCGACATCGATCCCGTGCTGCTCGCGATGGCCCGCGCGGGCGTACCGGCCAACGTCACCGTGGTCGAGGCCGACCTCACGGCCCAGCCCTGGCCGCTCCCGGGCGCGTACGACCTCATCACCGCCGTCATGACCGTGCACTACCTGACGTCCGCCCAGGCCGCGGACGCCTATGCGGCGGCGTGGCGGGCACTGGCGCCGGGCGGCGTGCTGATCGTGGCGGATCTCATGCCGGAAGACGGGCTGCCCGGGTTGATGGGCGCGCTGGAGCCTGGGCCGGAGGAGGCGGCTGCGGAGCTGGCCTGGGCAGAGTGGTGGGCGAATCTCGAAGGTCTGGAGGCGCTGCTGCATGAGCGTGCGCTTACGTTCCGGGACAAATCGCCCGCTGAGTTCGTGGCGTCAGCGGGTTGGCACGCGGCGGCGGCGCGGCGGGCGGGCTTCGCCGAGGCGGGCGTGGTGTGGCGATGCGGCCGCCACGCGGCCCTGGCGGCGGTCCGCACCTGAACCTGACGCCCGGAAACTTGTGACTCTCTGACGCCATGTTGCCGCTGCCCGGTGGCCATCGCCCGGCACCGGGTCCAAGGGAGCATGCTGCGAGAACAGCCCGCGCCGCATGTGCCTGCCAACCCGCGACGGCACCCCTCATCGAGCTGCGCCTTCAACCATTGTGGGAGCCGGCCCGCGCGCGAGCCTCGACGGGGCATCTGACCTGCGTGTGAGTGGGCCGCCAAAAACTTGAACCCTGAACCTATGGAGTAGCGGCGACATGGTCGCGTGGGGCTTCCTCGGCAGGTCAACAACATCCGGTCGTCCGGTCCGGCGTCATACGGCTCGGTCCGTTGCTGTACTTCACTGCTGTACAGCCACCGCTCGGGGAGCCACATGGTTTAGGAATTTGTCGATGACTGTCAAGCAGCGGGCTAAGCACCTGCTGTTCGCTGAGCTCATTGCCATCAACCACTTACCGTCGTTAATCACTGGACCGTACCTCGCCACCGTCGTGTGGGGTACGCAGCGGGCACGGTGACGGGGGGCTGAGGAGATGCGTCCTCAACCCCCCGTCACCGGCGAACTACTTCTTTCCCTTGCGCGTCGCTTGCGAAAGCGCGCTGGCAGCGACGCTACGGCTGCGAGCCGACGAACGCCCGTCGCGCAGCACGGCGGAAGCCTTGCGGGCTACCTTGACGCTGGTAACCTTGTCCTTTCCCTTGGCCATGGTTCTGTACCTCCCTCCTCGTCGTTGGGAAGTGGCCTACGGTGTCCCCGGCGCCCCAACGCCGGGGTTCACCTCGTCAGCTGCCGGAACCTGCCGGCTACCGAACGGCCATCCTCCGACCAACACCCCCAGCGACGAACGAGCGCTCTGGGTGTCGACCTCGGTCGAGGTCATACACAAGGTGCTGAAGAGCGGTCAGCCAACCGGCGGGTACGGATCGTTGCCGTACGTCCACTCAAACTCGATCGTGCCGTTCGCGCGGTACACCACAAGCTGGCTCGGCTGGTTCGCCTTCGCGACCGCTTGGCCGCTGTCGATCGCAGCCTGCTTGGTGTAGTGATTCGACAGCACGTATCCGTCGTGCGTCACCTGCCACAGGTTGCCGTTCGGCACCACGTTGTACCGCTTCCGCTTCGCCATCTCTGGCCTTCTCCTTCCGGTTGGATGGCGACCCAACGCCATCCCCTTGCCTCTCGCGCAGAAGCGTGGAGGTCATCCTCACTGACCTCGGCAACCCCCTCCGAGGACAGCTTGACTGACGCTAGCCCAGCCTTTTGATAATGTCAACGGAGCCAACCTGGATCTTCGGCGCACGTTTGCGAGGCAAACCTTGTATGGTAATCTCTGTAGATTGGGGCGAGGAGTAGCCGTGGCGGAGGCACCTGTCGACGAGATCGACCTCTTCTACATAGAGGTTGGCAAAAGGATCCGAGATGCCCGCAACGCTGCGAGGATCACGCAAGCGGAACTAGCCGATGCTGTGGGGCTGACGCGTACGTCGATCACGAATCTTGAGGCCGGTCGCCAACGGATGCCGTTACACCTCTTCGCCGCGATTGCCCGAAGGCTCGGCGTTGGGCCCCAACATTTGATGGCCGAAAGCGAAGGCCTTGGCGAGTTTGATCGCGCACTGAATCGACATCTCTCAATGGCGCCGGACACCACACGAGAGTTCGTGCACGGCGCCATTGCGCAGCTAGGGGTGCCGAATCGAGAGGAGGAATAGTATGTTGCGCCGTGAAATCGAGGCTAAGGCGGAAGCTTTCCTCCGTCAACACAAATCACTGCGCCCGCCTATAGACGTCGAAAAGCTCGCTCTGGCCGAAGGAATTGTCGTTGCCAGGAACGAGTTTAGCGGGAATGAGTCCGGCTTTGCGTTAAGCCAAGGCGAAACACGGATTATTGGTGTCAATTCGTCGACGCATCCGAGAAGGCAGCGCTTCACTATTGCTCATGAACTCGGCCACCTACTTCTACATCACAAGCCCCTAATCGTGGATCATTCGATCCTAGTAAGCCGTCGCAACGAGATCTCAGCACTCGGTACGGACCAGGAAGAAATCGAGGCAAATGCCTTTGCTGCGGCCCTGCTCATGCCTGCCGACGCGGTCGAGCGTGAGCTGAGTAACGCAATGAAGCGAATTCGGGACTTCGACCGGGACAGGGCGGTCCAGAAGCTTGCTTCTGTATTCGACGTTAGTACCGACGCTATGGGATATCGACTCGTGAATTTGAACCTTATTACCGGTTGGATCTAGCGCTCGGTTGCGCCTGCATACCACTGCCCATCCCGTCGGCCTTCGTCCACACATCGTGGGGCAGATAGGGCCTGCCTGGGCAAGGTGGAGCACCCGATGTCTGACCGACCTTGACCAGGCAGGCCCTATCTGCTCGGCTTCGCCTGGACGGAGGTTGACGGGATGGCACCCCATCCCAGAGATCGGAGTCCCCGCCGGAGGCATCATGCCGCCGCTAATCAGAACGCCCCGGAACTGCCGGCTACTTCGGCGGCCCGGGGCTTCCTTGTATGTCGCGCCCGCCGCTGGGCTGGAACCGCCGGGGTGCGCCCAGCGAAGCGGCCGGGCGCGGGGCCCCGAGCGGCGGGCCTCCGGCCCGGCCCTGCTGGGCGGCGCGAGCGGCCTGCGAAGCGGGCCGCCTTGAACCCGTATAGAAAGTTCTCACCGATTATTGGGAGCGAGCTCACCCAGAAGCGCGTCTCGGACGGATCGGGGATGTCGCGGATCTCGCGTTGGAACAGGGCTTACGACCCCCGGTGTGCGTAGCTGTGTGTATGGACGTGCTCGAGACCAACGCTGCGGTAGTACGCATGAAGCCGCTCGTTCGTACTCCAAGCATCGAGTCGGACCTACCGGCGGCCCTCTCGTCGGCCTAGTTCCTCCCCGAGGAGAAAGTAGCGTCTTACCGATTGCCTTACCGGAGTACTTCCTACCTGGGGTGGCGATGCAGATCCTGAGACACGCTCAGTTTTCGATCACGATGGACATCTACACCGTGGTCTCGTCAGCTGCCACCCGCGCCGCGCTCAAGCGACCCGGAGAGTCGCTGGACCAGTGATGCAGGGCCTACCGCTGTACTTCGCTGCTGTACGCGCCGCCCCGCCGATCTTCACCGGCTGCGGCAGGCCAGCTGACCTGCGTGTGAGTGGGCCGCCAGGGACTCGAACCCTGAACCTATGGATTAAAAGTCCACAGCTCTGCCATTGAGCTAGCGGCCCGCGCCGATCAGGTTACCTGACTCGCCCCCGGGGCGAGGGCTCAGCGGCGCGGTGCCGCTCTTCACATAGTTGCGGTCAGGAGGTGGCCTCGCACTCGACGATGTCGTCGCCGGGCTGGGCGGTGCAGGTGTCGGTCTTGGCGCCGCCGCTCAGGAAGTCGTATTCGTTGCCCCAGCCGAAGTCGTTGACGTCGGTGAGCTTGTCGTTGCCATCTTGGCCGTAGCTGCGGTCGCCGTTCTCGCCGCCGTCGATGGTGTCGTTGCCGGTGCCGCCGTAGAGGATGTCGTTGTTCCACTTGCCGTTGAGCTGGTCGTTGCCCGGGCCGGCCCAGAGGGTGTCGTTGCCGAAGCCGCCGTCGAGCATGTCGTTGCCGGCCTCGCCGTGGAGGATGTCGTTGCCCCAGCTGCCCCAGATGCGGTCGTTGCCCGGGCCGCCGTAGAGGGAGTCGCTGGCGTCCTCCCCGACCAGGGTGTCGTCGCCGGTGCCGCCGAAGGCGACCATGCCGATGCTGTAGATCTTGTTGATGACCGAGTCGTTGCCGTCGTAGGCGTAGACGCGGATTTCCTTGACCTTCTTCGCGGCGCCGCAGATGGCCTTGTTCTTTTCGCCCGGGAATTGCACGCAGCCCTTGCCCGCCTTGATGGGCTGGCGGTCGGCGAAGATGACCGGGTTCTCGCCGTCGCCGGTGATGACGACGGTGTTCTTGCCCTTGGCGGCCTTGAAGGTGATGATGCCGCCGGACTGCGTGACGGTCGACGTGGCCGCGGCGGCCTGGGCGGGCAGGGCGGCGGCGAAGAGCGCGGCCGCGGTGCCGATGCCGATGGATGTCAGGAAACGGATCATTTCGGCTACCCCCGTGGGTGATTTGAGGGAAGCAGCGTAATCCGGTCGGCCATCTTGTCCACACCGGACGTTCAGGTCGCGTTCATTGACGAGGGGTCAGCCAGATGACGATTCCGGTCAATTTCGAGAGTACGGCTGCCACGCCCGCCCGGATCGCGTCGGCGCAGCGGGCGGCGGTGAAGGACGCCGGGTCGTACGTGGAAGCCGAGCCCAGCCCCTCACCGCGGAACGACGCGCCCGCCCAGTCGACCGAGGTCACGTTGTGGGTCGGCTCGGCCAGCTCGGCCCCGACGACCAGGAACTGCTGGTCGAGGTGGTTCGGGGTGACGAGGGCGAGCGGGTCGATCAGGTCGTTGCCGGCGCTGACGATCAGGTCCGGGTGCATGTCCATGGCCTTGACGATGTCCGGTACGGGATCATGCCCGGCCGTGACCACCCGAAGGTCGGCATCGACGGCGCCCGCCCACTCCTTCACCGCCGTGACCAGCGCAGTCGTCGGCGCGTCGGTGCCCTTGGTGAGCAGCACCACCCGGTAGCCGACCGGCGGCCGGACGCCGTCCCACGAGCCCGGCGCGGGCGTGATCGTGGCCTCGGGCGCCGGGGTGCCCGTGACGAAGCCCGCCCCGAGCGCGCCCACCGCGGGAGGCAAGGGCCGCGGCTCGGGCCACGCGTCGCCGGAGCCGCACCCGGTGAGGAGCACAGCGGTGACCAGAGCCGAGGCACGGAGGAAGGGACGCACGGAGGCAGTCTTATCCGAGATCGGGGCCTCCGCTAAGTGATCTTGGCAGCTTGTCGCCGTCGGTTCGCCGAACGGTCTTCTCGCGTTCACCCCCGGCATGGAACGTGCTCTGGCCAAGTGAAGGAGCACCATGTTGCGACGCATCTCCGTCATCGCACTGGGGGTCGCTGCGACAGCGTTCTCCCTGCTGAATGCCCAGCCCGCGCTGGCGCACGGCTTCTCGTCGACCGTCTACGCGGACATCACGGCCGGCGACGAGGGGCATGTGCGGACGAAGCTGGAACTCGAGTACGACCTGTTCCTCGTCTCGGCCGCCGACACGCAACGCGACGACCCACTGTTCCGGTCGGGCACTCCCGCCTTCGAGGCCGGCGACACCAACGGCATGGCCGCGGCCCTCAACGCCCACGCGGACAACGCGGTGCGCTACGTCACGGAACGATTCACGATCGACGCCTGTACGGCCACCCGTGCCGGCGACTTCACGATGACCGAGCGCGAAGGGGTGCCGTACACCGTCCTGAATTTGGATTGGAATTGTCCTGGCGACAATCACGAGATCCGGGCGGAGCTGTTTCCCGACAGCGAGGGCTACATCAAGGACGTCAAGACCATCGTCACGTACGACCTCGGCGGCGCGAGTGGCAGCGCGGCGCTCGATCGCAATCACACCGAGTTCTCGATCGGGCAGACGTGGTACGAGCGCTTCGGCGAGTTCTTTCTCCTCGGCGCCGAGCATCTGCTCTTCGGCATCGACCATATTCTGTTCGTGCTCGCCCTGATCGCCGGCTCGCGACGGCTCAAGGAAATCGTGCTCGCCGCCACGAGCTTCACCGTGGCGCATTCCGTGACGTTCGTTCTCGCCGCGCTGGGACTGGTGGACGTACCCGCCAAGGTCGTCGAACCGGTCATCGCGCTCTCCATTGCCGTGGTCGCCGCCTGGGGCCTGTGGAAACGGAACGAGGAAAGCACCGGATGGGGCCGGCTCGCGGTCGTCTTCGGTTTCGGGCTCGTGCACGGCCTCGGCTTCGCCGGCGCGCTCGGGATCGACGAGGCCTGGTCGTGGACGCTGCTCTGGTCACTGGTCGTCTTCAACGTCGGCATCGAAGTCGTCCAATTGAGCATCATCGCCGTCGTCTGCCCGCTGCTGATGCTGCTCCGCCGGCGCGCACCCCGGGCCGGCCGCCGCGCCACCGTTGCGATTTCCGCCGGTGTGTCCGTCATGGGGCTGGTCTGGTTCGTCCAGCGCCTGGTCGGAGCCTAGGTCTTCCGGGACGCTCCACTCCCGATCTTGATCTTGTTCACGCGGCGTTCACGGTCCGCCTAAAGCTTGATCGTGCACGTTTCCTGACAGAGGACGGACCCCTCATGAGATCCACCAAAACACAGCGTCGTCGCGTGGCCGCCGGGGCCACCGCGGTGGCGCTGGGCCTGACCGTGGCCCTGGGCTCCGGCCTGGCCGCGCCCGCCCTCGCCGCCGACGCGACCCCGCCCACCAGCATCGTCCTGGGCGTCGGCGCCACCGAGCAGCAGCGCATCGTCACCTGGTACACCCCGGTCGACACCGCGCAGTCGGTCCAGCTGGCTCCCACGTCCGCCGTCACCAACGGCGAATTCCCGGCGTCCGCCGCGACCTTCGCCGCGCTCGGTGGGGCGAACATCGCCACGAGCGGCGGCTTCAACCGGCACGCGACCATCACCGGTCTCAAGGAGAACACCGCCTACTCGTACCGGGTCGGCAGCGACGCCGACGGCTGGTCGCCGGCGTACACCTTCAAGACGCAGGACTTCGAGGGCGACTACGACTTCCTGTTCTACGGCGACCCGCAGATCGGCGCCTCCGGCAACGTGGCCAAGGACCAGGCCGGCTGGGTCGACACCGTCAACGTGTCGCTCGCCGCGAACCCCGACGCCGAGCTCCTGGTCTCCGGCGGCGACCAGGTCGAGACGGCCAACACCGAGGCCCAGTGGGACGCGTTCCTCGCTCCCCAGCAGCTGAAGAGCTACCCGTGGGCGGCCACCATCGGTAACCACGATGTCGGCGGCAAGGCGTACGAGCAGCACTTCTACACCCCGAACTCGGACCGCTCGGCCGCGTACTACGCGAACGGCCAGCCGTCGTCCAACACCTCGGGCGGCGACTACTGGTACGTCTACAAGGACACGCTGTTCATCGACCTGAACAGCAACTCCTACCAGACGTCGACCGGTGGCGGCGGCGACGCGGCCCACGTGGCCTACGTCACCGACGTCATCAACAAGCACGGCGGCGACGCCAAGTGGACCGTGCTGGTCTACCACCACTCGATCTACTCGGCCGCCTCGCACGCCAAGGACGCCGACAACAAGGTGCGCCGGGTCGACTTCCCCGCCACCTTCTCGAAGCTGGGCGTCGACCTGGTCCTGCAGGGTCACGACCACGTCTACACCCGCAGCTACGAGATCAAGAACGGCGCGAAGGCCAACCCGGACGAGAAGCCCGGCGACTCGGACGTCTTCGTCGGCCCCGGCGGCGTCATCTACATGACGGCGAACTCGGCCTCCGGCTCGAAGTACTACGACATCACCAAGCCGGACAGCAGCGGCACGAGCGGGGCCGGCAACGGCGCCGACCCGCTGAAGCCGGAGAACTACTGGTACAACTCGGTGCAGAACCAGGAGCACGTCCGCTCGTACGTCAAGGTGCAGGTCCGCAGCGACAAGCTGGTCGTGCAGAACCTGCGCAGCGGTACGTGCGCCGCGCCGAACGCCTCGGTCGAGGGCGGCCTGAGCTGCTCCAACACCGAGTCCGGCCAGCCGGTCGGCTCGATCGTCGACAAGGTGACCATCCACCCCTACCAGGGTGACGGTCAGCAGATCCAGGTCAACGTCCCGACCGCCGCCCCCGGCGAGTTCGGCTGGACGATCGACGGCTACAACGGCCTCGTCGACCTGGGCACCGCCGAGGAGCACGCCGGCCAGTACTTCGGCGCGACCGGCGAGATCAACCCGATCCTCGTGTCGGACACCCGCCGCACGCAGGCGCCGTGGTCGATCGGGGCCAGCGTGAGCGACTTCAAGGACGCCGACAAGACCTTCTCGGGCTCGTACCTGGGCTGGGCGCCGAAGGTGCTCACCGCCGGGGCCGGCGCCAAGGTCGGCGCCCCGGTCAAGTCTGGCTACGACGACGGCGGCCAGGGCCTCGCGGTCTCGCGTGACCTCGCCTCCGCCGAGCAGGGCCACGCCAAGGGCACCGCCAAGATCGGCGCCGACCTGGATCTGAAGATCCCGGACACCGCCGACAAGGGCACCTACCGCGGCACCCTCACCATCACCGCACTGAGCAGCTGATTTCCGGGGGCGGGCACGGTGTGTCCGCCCCTTTTTCATAGACGGAGAAGAAGATGTCCCTCATCCGCACCGCCGCCATGGCCGTCCTCACCGCCGCGGCTGTCGTCGGTCTGACCGCCGGCCCCGCGCTGGCGCAGAAAGAGGAAGGGGACGTCACCTGGACGGTCCGAACCGCCTCGAACAGCTACGGCGCCGACCGCTCCAGCTACAGCTACGCCGTCAACCCCGGCGGCACCCTGAACGACGCCATGATCGTCGCCAACCGCGGCAAGACCCCGCTGGCCCTCGACGTCTACACGGCCGACGGCTACACCACCGACACCGGCCAGCTCGACCTGCAGGTCAAGGGAGCGAAGCCGGTCGCGGTCGGGACATGGGCCAAGCCCGCCCAGGTACGCGTGACAGTCCAGCCCGGCAAGACGGTCTCCGTCCCCTTCGCGGTCACCGTGCCCGACAACGCAACACCCGGCGACTATGTCGGCGGCATCGTCACGTCACTGACCCAGCCCGACCAGTCCCAGAGCATCAGCGTCGAACGCCGCCTCGGCATCCGCATCAAACTCCGCGTCGGCGGCGACCTCGCCCCCGCCCTGAGCATCGACAACCTGGGCATCAACTTCCACGGCACCGCCAACCCCTTCGCCGCCGGCGACGCGACCGTGCACTACACGATCCACAACACGGGCAACACCACGCTGTCGGCGCAGCAGGGGGTCGAGCTCTCGGGCCCGTTCGGCTGGTTCAAGGTACGCGCGAAGGACATCGCCGCCCCGCCGGAGCTCCTCCCGGGCGAAACGTGGCAGATGTCCGTACCCCTGAAGGACGTCTCCCCGGCCGTCCGCCTCGCCGCGACCGCCACCCTGACCCCCCTCATCACCGACCCGTCGGGCTCGACAAGTCAGCTCGCCACCGTGAAGGCCACCGCGAGCGCGTGGGCCGTCCCGTGGCCGCTCACCATCCTGGTGATCATCCTCGTCGCCGCCGTCATCGCGACGATCGTGCTGACCCGCCGGAACCGTGCTCGTCGCAAGCAGCGCGAGGACGCCCGAGTCGCGGAGGCTGTGCAGCAGGCGCTCAAGGAGAAGGAAGCCCAGCTCCCCGCGTAACGAAATCCGAAGAAGCCCCCGGACCACCACGGTCCGGGGGCTTCTGCACGCGTTGACACGTGCAGATACCACCGAAGGGTCACTGGAGCAGCGGCAGCAGTCAGGAAAAGTCGTGGCAGTACTTGCCGTTGTTGGTGGACCAATAGGTCGGGATCTCCGGTCCGACCCCGTGACTGTTGGTGACAGTCAGCTTGAGGCAGGCGCCCTTCGGGCCGTGATCATTGGCAGCGCGTTTCGTCTGCTCTTGGACGATGATCGCCGTGACTTCACAGTAAGCGCCGCCGACACCCCACGTCACATAGCCCAGCGCGCCACACACCGCAAAGGTAGTGGAATTGACACCCAGGCCGTTCCTCGAGAAGTAGTCGTCCAGCATCTTGGTGGACTCGCGAGTGACGTAGTAGCTGCACGTCGCGTA
Source organism: Symbioplanes lichenis (assembly GCF_030709675.1). Classification (GTDB taxonomy): domain Bacteria; phylum Actinomycetota; class Actinomycetes; order Mycobacteriales; family Micromonosporaceae; genus Actinoplanes; species Actinoplanes lichenis. The sequence continues at coordinate 283,609 of NZ_JAUZQD010000012.1, read as the reverse complement.
CCCACAGTTCTTGTTGGCAATGCCGAGGTGCAGGTCGTCGCCGTTGCCGTAGTCGTCGGCTGACGCCGGCGCGACCGACAGGGCAAGCCCGGCAATGACTGTTGCGGCCATCACGACAACCCTGGAAGCGAGCTTCTTCATCGTTCCCCCATTGGTGAAATGGCGCAGCCGTGGTGGATTCCTCCATTGTGGGACCTGGCCCCTGGCGAGGACAGGCCTGTCCTTCGTCCGAGCTAACACAGCCGGCGTTGGGACCGAGCTTTACGGAGCCGCCGCCGATCCCGACGCCCAGGCGGTCGACGACGCCCAGCGCTCGTACGCGGGGCAGTATCGGCGCAGAGAACGGCGCCTCCGGAACCGTGACGAACACGATCGGCCGGCCGGAGAACGCTGACGACCGCGGATAGTGATCACTCGATGGCATGAATGGGGAAGCCGGTCATCACCGGTCCTGAGCTGGGGCGTTTGGCCGGTCAGGGGAATAACGACCTGACGCTCCCAGGGGAGGCGCCGAGCTGTGCCGACGATTGAGCACTGGCGGCAGGAACGCCAAGCGATAGGCACGTTCTGGATCGCTGTGCTCAGCGTCCCGATCATGCTGATCAGCTGTCTGGTCTTCCTCTGGCAGAAAGCCGAGGACGCCATCAACAACAGCCGGCTGCCCGAGCTTCGGAACGGTTCCTACACGCTGGCGGGCTATCCACCCGACCCGTACATCCGCGCTGACGGCATGGCCGTCGACATGTTCATGATTACTTTCACCCGCGTCGTCGTGAGCGACGATGCGGTGCGGATCGACGCGGTCGCGACGAACATCACCACGAAGAAGCAGGAGCTCGACTGCAGCGACGGGGGCAACAACGCCATCAATCAGTGGAGTCTGCCGACGGTGTTGTTCTCCAGCGGCCGGGATCGGGTCGCCGGCGGGTCCGCCCGGTGCGAGAAATCCGACGACAGCATCATGGTCAAGCGGCACGGCAGCACGAGGGTCGTGGCCGAGTTCAACCGCGACAAGCGCTTCACAGAGGACTTCGTCGTTCGCTGGGGCGTCTGCCTCGGCACGGACCGTGAGTACGCGTGCAACCGCTACACGACCGAGCACGCGGTCGACCTCGCATCGGCGGAGAAGTCCTGACGGCAACGCTCAGCTGCCCGCGTAGTGCAGCACCTCGGCCAGCAACCGCCTGGTCGCCTCCCCGCGCAGGGCGTAGAACACGTTCCGCCCTCGGCGTTCGCGGCGGATCAGGCGGGCGTCGAGCAAGAAGCGCAAATGGTGGGCCACCGCCGTCGGGTCGGCGTTGATTTCGTCGGTGAGGGCGGCCGGGGTCAGCTCGCCGTGTTCGCGCAGGAGGATGAGGATGTGCAGGCGGTGCTCGTACGCCATGCCGCGCAGCACCGCCACCGCCCGCGACAGGTCCGGCGCGCTCATGTCGCCGCCGCCGTCATGAGGGGCCGGAGACGAGAAGCGACCCCCGACACGATCAGGATCCCCGTCGCGGCCAGGGTGATGCTCGCGCCTGCGGCCACGTTCCACTGGCTCGATGCCCACAAGCCGCCCAGCCCCGAGATCACGCCGAACACGACGGCCAGAGCAGTGACGATGGACAGCCGCGTCGACCACAGGCGGGCTGCCGCTGCGGGGGCCACGATCAGGGCCAGGGCGAGGATCGTCCCCACCGCCGGGACCACCGTCACGACCACCACCTCGATCGTCAGCAGCAACAGCAGATCCCAGCGGCTTGTCGCATAGCCGGCGGCACGGGCGCCCGTACGGTCGAAGCCGACGAAAAGCAACGGCCGCGCGCAGACCGTCAGGACCCCGGCCACCAGGACCAGGACCGTGGCGGTGACGATCAGGTCGGACGGGGAGACGGTCAGGATCGAGCCGACCAGGAACGATGACAGATCTCGGCTGAAGCCGCTCTGGGTAGCGACCAGTCCGGCGCCCAGCGCGAACCCGCCCGACACCATGACTCCCGTGGCTGCGGCGGCGTTCTGTCCGCGGGCCCGGCTCAGCGCCGCCACAGCACAAGCGACAACGGCACCCGCCACGATGCCGCCGGCGTAGATGTTGACGCCGATGATCGAGGCGGCCACGACGCCGGGGAACGACGCGTGGGTCAGGGCGAGCGTGAAGAAGGACAGCCGGCGCAGCACCACCTGCACCCCGATCAGCCCGGCGAGCGCCCCGACCAGCATCACTTCGAGCGTCGCCCGGTGCAGGGCGTCATCCCACCAGTTCACGACGCGAGCCCTTCAGGAAAGACAGCAACAGCAGCACGACATAGGAAGCCACGAGCAGCAGCACCACCGCGGAAGCGCTCGTCAGCGACACCCCGTAGTCGATCGACGCGGTCCAGCTCAGCCACAGTCCGCCGTACCCGGAAAACAAGATCAACGCAGTCCCCACCGCGGCCATCACGGGGAGCCGGGCCGTCACCATGCGGGCGGCCGCCGCCGGGACGACCAGCAGGGCCACGACCAGGATCGTGCCCACCGCGCGGACCGCGGCCACCACGACCAGCGCGACCATGAGGTTGAGCCAGAGGTCGAGCCAGGCGATCCGATAGCCGGCCGCCGCCGCGCCCGCCGGGTCGAACGCGCGGAAAACCAGCGCCCGCGCGCCGATCGCCAGCAAGGTCAGGATGACGACGGCGAGGACGGCCGTCTCGGCGAGTTGCTGCGGCGTGACGGTCAGCAGGCGTCCGAACAAAAAGGACGTCAGATCCGAGGTGTACGAGGACCGGCGCGACACGAGCACGACCCCGAGCGAGAACATCGCCGTCAGGACCACGGCCGTCGACGCGTCGTCGGAGAGGCGGCCGCCCCGGGTCAGCAGGGTCAGCACCACCGCGGTGACCAGCGCGGCGACCAGGGCTCCCACGAAGAGGCCCTCGAGCCCGCCCGCCACGAAGCCGATGACCACGCCCGGGAACACCGTGTGGGTCAGCGCGTCGGAGACGAACGACAGCTTGCGCAGGAAGACGAACACGCTGACGGGGCCGCAGATCAGCGCCAGCAGGGCCACCTCGGCGAGGGCCCGGGCCATGAACGGGGCCTGGAACGGTTCGATCACGGGTCGACCAGCACAGTCCGGCCGTCCGCGAGATCGATGGCGTGGCCGCCGTACGTGAGCCTGAGGTTGTCGGTCGTGAGCGTCGTGGCCGGGGGTCCGGCGGCCCACTGCCGCCCGTTGACGAGGCAGACGATGTCGGCGAGGTCGCGGGCCACGGTGAGGTCGTGGGTGCTCAGTACGAGCGCGGTGCCCGTTGCGGTGAGCTCGCGCAGCACACGGAGGATGGCTTCCTGACTGACCACGTCGACGCCGTTGAAGGGCTCGTCGAGCAGCAGCAGCTTCGGCTCCGCCGCGATCGCCCGGGCGAGCAGGACCCGCTGGCGCTGCCCGCCGGAGAGCGTGCCGAAGTGCTTCCCGGCCCGGTCGGCCAGACCCACAAGATCCAATGCCGCGCGTACGGCCTGCCGGTCGGCCCCCCGCGCGGGCCGCCACCATCCGATCCGCCGGTAGCGGCCCATCATCACGACCTGGGCGGCCGTGACCGGGAAGCCGGCGTCGAGCGCATCGGTCTGCGGCACGTACCCGACCTGGTCACGAGCCTCGGCGGGCGCCCGGCCGAGCACGGTCGCCGTGCCGTCGAGCACCGGGACCAGCCCGAGCAGCGACTTGATCAGCGTCGACTTGCCGGCGCCGTTCGGCCCGACGAGCGCCAGCCGTTGCCCGGCCTCCAGGGTCAGGTCGACGCCCGTGAGCACCGGCCGGCCCTGGTAGCCGACGCTCACCCCGGCGTAGCCGAGCATCGTCAGCCCGCCAGCGCGGACGTGATGACCTCGGTGTTGTGCTGCTCGGCGGCCAGGTAGGAACCGTCCGGCCCGAGGCTGTCGCCGAAGAGGGCGTCCTCGCCGGAGACCACCTTGACGCCGGCCTGCCGGGCGATGGCCTCGGCGCTCTTCGCCGGCAGTGAGCTCTCGGTGAAGATGGCCTTGGTGCCGGTCGCCTTGATCTTCGCGACCAGATCGGTGAGCTGCTGCGCGGAGAGCTCGGCGGACGTGTCGAGGCTGGGGATCACCGAGCCCACGAACTCGATGTCGTACCGCGCCACGTAGTAACCGAACGCGTCATGGTTGGTGACCAGCTTGCGCTGCGCCGCGGGGATCTTCGCGAAGGCGGCCTCGTTGTCCGCGTCAAGCTTGTCCAACTGAGCCGAGTACGCCGTGAGGTTCTGCCCGAACGCGGAAGCCCGTGCCGGCTCGGCCGCCGCCAGCGCCTTCTCGATGTTCGTCACCATGATCTTGGCGTTGCGCGGGTCGTGCCAGATGTGCGGATCGTGCTCCTCGCCTTCCTCGCCGGCGTGCTCCTCCTCGCCTTCCTCGTGCTCGTGGCCCTCGAGCAGCGTCACGCCCTGGCTCGAGTCGACCACGGTCCCCTGGAAGCCGGCCGACGAGATCGTCTGGTCAAGCCACTCCTCGAGGCCGACGCCGTTCTTCACGACGACCTTCGCCTGGGAGATCGCCTGAAGGTCGGCCGGGGTGGGCTCGTAGTCGTGCGGATCGACGTTCGGCTTGATGATCTGCGTCACCGCAACGCCGTCTCCGCCGATCGCGCGCACGAAGTCGGCCACCTCGGGCGTCGTCGCCACCACGGCGAGCTTGGACCCGGCGTCCGCACCGGCCTCTTCCCCCGAGGAGCCGCAGGCCGTAAGAAGAGAGACGGCCGCGAGGGCCACGAAAGCACGCTTGACTGGAATCACGATTACCACTCCGATCCTGAGGCCCGTAACGGTAATCGTTTTCAAATTTTATCGTCTAATCACAAGATGACGATGTGTTCATATCCGGCCGACGAGCGCCGTCCCGCCGCCGCGATCGTTGAGGCTGCGCGCGCGCCGGCTCCCGGGTCCGGTGGGTCGGCTGTCGGGCCGAGCGGCAAAGACCTGGCGAAGCGGTGGCCGAGGTTCGGTAGACGAACGTCCGGTGCCCGTCCGGCTGCGGCGCTGGCATCATGACGCCCATGCCGAAGTCCGACATTCGAGCCAGCCTGGGACTGCTCGACGCGCTCTGGGTCCTTCTTGCCACCGCCGCTGGAGGCTGGGCCGCAAACTTCGGCGTCGGCCTGCTCTGCGGCGTTGCGATGGGCGCCGCGCTTGGCGTGTGGCGGCTCGTCCAGATCCAAGCTCAAATCTTGCAATTGCGTCAGGCCGAGTTCTTCTCCGACGACGAGGCGTGACGTCAGTCCGGCTTGTCGTTCTCAGCAGCGTCGCCCTGGACAGTCCGACTGGTAGACCCTCTGCGCGCCCCGGCTCCCACGTACCACAGGGTTCGAGTGCCTGGTGGCCCACCTTCATCCTGGCCTGGGGAGTTGTTCCGGGCGATCGGCGCGGTGCGCGAACTGCTGTTGCTCATGTTTAGCCCAAGCTATAGTTGGGCCCTGCCTCAGGATGTACCTCGTCGGTGGTCGATCAAGACTACGTCTGATGTGCGTGCCTGGTTACGGGCGTTACGCCAGGCGGATCCGGATGTCTTCCGGTCGGTTAACGTCGCCATCGACATGCTCGCGGAGACCGGGCCGGCGCTTGGCCGCCCAATGGTCGACACCCTTCAGGGGTCAGTTATCGGGAACCTCAAGGAGCTGCGGCCACGTTCGGGCCGAGACGTCGCGCAGGTGGTCGAGCGTTCAGGAGTCTTACCGGATGTTGTGGCCGGCGCAGCAGATTTCGCATGCGCCGCGGCCGGCGGCGATGGCGTCCACGGTTGGTACCCAGGTCAGGTCGGAGCGGACTCCGCCCCGCCGCTCGAGGCGTCGCCAGCCGTCGTGGAGAGCGGCGCAGCCCTCGCTGAGGTGGAAGACGGCGCCACCGGAGGTGATGGCGACGCGCTCCGGGCGTGGGGCGGCCGACGGCCGGCACTGCCAGCACTGGCGGGTGATGAGGTCGTGGATGCAGCGGGAGTCGAGTCGTTGTGCGGCCTCGAGCAAGCCGGCTCGCGCCAAGGCGCCGGCCCGTTCGGCTTCCGCGCCGGAGGTGTCATTCCCGACCCACCGGACCTGATGCGGCTGGGCGGCCGCGGACAGGCGCGATCCGAGGTCGCGGTAACGACCGGCAAGGGCCTGATCGGCGTGAACATGCACTGCGGTGGGCCGGGTCAGCCGGTCGAAGGCCTCGGCCACCGCGGTCAACAGCAGCCGGTCGGTGGATGTCGGAGCGAATGCGGCGCCGTGCAGCTCTCGGCTGTGTCTTCCGTACTGGAGGACGACTCCCCAGCCGCCCGCAGCGCGATCGTCGGCGCATGTGCCGGCAGCGAATATGTCGACTGCCTGCTGTCGCTTTGCTTGCCCGTCCGCCATTCGCGACACCCCCGACTACAAATTGTAGTTCGTCGATGTCAAGGGCGGGGCGGCGTCAGCGTTCGGCGGCGGAGCGGGTGAGGCAGAATTCGTTGGCTTCGGGGTCGAGGCAGACGATCCAGCCGTTGCCGTCGGGGGTGCGGTGGTCGGCTTGGATGCGGGCGCCCAGGGCGAGGAGGCGGTCCAGCTCGGCGTCGCGGTTCTGGCTGCTCGGCTGGAGGCAGATGTGGACGCGGTTCTTGATGGTTTTGGGTTCCGGGACGGCCTGGAAATAGAGGCGGGGGCCGTGCGGGGGTTCGATGACGACTTCGGTGTCGGCGGGGGTGGAGCCGGGGCTCACCGGGTGGCCGATCACCTCGCTCCAGAAGTGGGCGAGGGCGTAGGGGTCGGCGCAGTCGAAGGACACGTTGCGAATGAAGGATGTCACGGGGGCCGAGGATAAGTGGCCGGCGGCAATCGGGGGGATTGCCGCCGGCCGGGGAATGCGTCAGCGGTTGTTGTAGGCCGTGACGATGTTGGCCGGGATGCGGCCGCGGTCCGACAGTTCGTAGCCGTTCTGGGCGGCCCAGTCGCGGATGGCCTGGTTCTGGGCGCGGCTGGTGCGGGTGGGGGCCGACTGGGCCGGGGCCGGAGCGCCACGGCGGACGCCGGCGCGGCTCACGCGGGTGGCCACGGTGACGTAGGGCTCGAGGGTCTGGCGCAGCTTGGCGATGTTCTCCTCGGAGAGGTCGATGGTGTAGGCGACGCCGTCCAGGCCGAATTCGATGGTGCGGTCGGCCGTGCTGCCATCGATGTCATCGGTCAGGACCGTGATTATCTGCCGTGCCACTGATGTCTCACTCTCGGTGCCGGGAATGCTATTCGCCGAGAACGATACCTGTCACGACAATCACGGTTAACGGCGGCTTAACCGTCCAAATAAGACCGTCCCGAGACAGTCTCTGGACCGGCCCGAGGCCGTCCCGAGGCCGCCATACGAGACCGTCACACAACCGTCATGCGAGACCGCCCATTGCCGGATCGGTGATGCTGTCCTTGCCGTTCTCGAGATGCCCGGCCACCTGGTGCTCGAGCCCCCCGGCAGCGGTGACGCGCAACCCGTACCAGCCGTGGGCGCGCACCACCGACCAGGACTTCTGCTCGGTCTCGCCGGGGCGCAACGAAATGGTGACGGGATGGGTGCCGTACGTGTCCCGTACGGTCAGTTGCAGCCGGGCCGCCCCGGAATTCGTGAACGCGACCGTCACTTTCTCGGCCCGGGTGTCGTATCCGGTCCGTACGCCCAGTGCACCGCCCAGGAACTGTCGGTAGAAGCCGTTGGGGCCGTGCACTTCCACGCGTTCGCGGACGGGCCACGTACCGGAAAGTGTTTTGCCCGGCTCGACCGTATAGGTGCGGATGTCGTCGCCGGCGCGGGTCTGAAAGACGGCCGTCGCCTGGCCGGTGTTGCGGAAGGTGACAGTGCGGGTGTCGCCGGCGACCGAGGCGTCCGCGTGCAGGGCGTAGGGCAGGGCGCGCGCCGGGCGTACCCCTCGCTCCTGCTTCGGCAGTTGCTGGTCGGCCGGCGGGACCGGGGGCTCGTCGGGATGCCGGACGAGGTCGGCGGGCTGCAACGTCGCCGGCAGCTGCACGTGGCGGGACCGGTTGGGGTTCTTGAAGTCGAAAGCGCTGGTCAGGTCGCCCGTCACGGCCCGGCGCCACGGCGTGATGTTGGTCTCGCGCGGGCCGAAGCGCCGCTCCAGGAAACGGATCAGCGACGTGTGATCGAAGAGCTGCGAGTTCACCCAGCCCCCGCGCGTCCACGGCGAGACGACGATCATCGGGACGCGGACGCCCAGCCCGTACGGGCCGGCGGGGTGCTCGGCGTCGCCCGGGAAGATCTCGTTCGTGGTCGGGACGGTCGAGAAGCCCGGGGTCGGCGGGACGAGGTGGTCGAAGAAGCCGCCCTCCTCGTCGTACGTGATGAAGAGCGCCATCTTGCTCCACACCTCCGGGTGCGAGGCGAGGATGTCGATGACCTGCGACACGTACCAGCTGCCGTAGTCGGGGGTCCAGTTCGGGTGCTCGGTGTACGCCTCCGGCGCCACGATCCACGACACGGCGGGCAGGCGTCCGGCCGCCACGTCCGCTCGGAAGTCGCTGAGCAGCGCGGACGGATCACGGCCGAGGGCGTTGACGTTCGTGCCGGTCTTGGCGCGATCGGCGAGCGGGGTGCCGGGCTGCGCGTTCTGGTACTGGTGGAAGTAGAGCAGCGAATTGTCGCCGTAGTTGCCGATGTAGGGATCCTGGGTCCAGCCCCACGAGCCCGCGGCGGTCAGGCCCAGCCCCACGTCCTGATAGATCTTCCACGGGACGCCGGCGCGCTCGAGCCGCTCGGGATAGGTCGACCAGTCGTAGCCCGCCTCGTCGTTGTCGACGACCGGTCCGCCGCCCCGGCCGTCGTTGCCGACCCAGCCGGTCCACATGTGGTAGCGGTTCGGGTCGGTCGGGCCGAGCAGCGAGCAGTGGTAGTTGTCGCAGACCGTGAAGGCGTCCGCCAGCGCGTACTGATAGGGCAGGTCCGCGCGGGTGTGGTAGGTCATGGTCGTGACGCCCTTGTTGGGCACAAACCTGTCGTAGCGGCCGCCGTTCCACGCCGCGTGACCGTCGTTCCAGCCGTGCGGCGGGTCGGGGAGGAACGTCGACCCCACGTCCGGGACGTCCGGCCGGAAGGGGAGCAGGTCCGGGCCGTTGGCCTGCGGCTGATGCCAGACGGTACGGCCGGAGGGCGTACGCATCGGGTGGGGGTCGGCAAAACCCCGGACGCCGCGCAGCGTGCCCAGATAGTGGTCGAACGAGCGGTTCTCCTGCATCAGGAAGATCACGTGCTCGACGTCGGCGATGGTGCCCGAGCTGTGGTGGGCCGGGATGGCCAGCGCCTTGTCGAGACCGGAGGGCAGGGCCGCCGCGGCGGGGAGGCCTGCCATGCGCAGAAAGGTACGGCGATCGACCGTGGACATGCGCGCACGCTAGTCCGCCGACATGGAGCGGAGGTAGCGCATTGATGACCTTTGGTGGCGCCGCCTCAGGCGATGCCGTCGGCGGGCAGGCCGCAGGCGCGCTGGGCGTCGCGGGCGTGGGTGTTCACCGCGCTGATCACCTGGAAGAAGCGGGTCAGCGAGTCGGTGCTCGCGGCGCTGCTCGTGAGCGCGCCGCTCAGCGTGGCGAGCTCGTCCAGGTCCGCGGCGAGGCCGTCGATCGCGCTCTTCAGCGAGCGGTCGAAAACGAGCAGGCGACCGTAGTCGCGCATGCGGTCGGCCGTGTCGTGGACGCTGCTGATGGCGTCCGCCTCGGCCATCGCCGGCCGGTGCGTGCCGGTGCTCTCCATCGAGGTGCAGATCGTGTGCTTGGCATAGGCGTTCGCCGCCGCGGCCCCGGCGCCGACGATCAACCCCACCCCCAGAGCGGCGAGTACGCCGATCAGCCCGGCGGGCAGGTGACGGCGCTGTGGCGGCGGGGGCAGCTGCTGCCAGCTCATGCCGTTCCAGAAGACCTGCCCATACGGGTACGGGTTCACGGCGCCGGATCCTCGGCGAACGCCAGATTGAGCACGGCGTGCGCGACCCAGATCGCCTGTTCCTTGTTGTCGTAGGGTCCCAGGCGCAGCTCGACGGCCTTGTCGCCGAACAGGGCGCGCACGGTCCAGCTGTTCGGGTGACGCTCGTCCTCGCGGCTGTGGTTGACGATGACCTGCGAGGCGCCGCGGATGTTGACGACGGACCACCGCTCGTCACCGGTCGGCCACGCGCGGAACCAGCCGGGCGCCACGGCGACGGCTTCCTTGCCCGCCTCCGCCAGCGCCCACCTGAGCTCGTCCGGCACGACCGCCGGCGGTTGAGTCTGCGTCATCCTGGGCCACCCCGTTCCCTCGCTGCCCTCAGGATAGGGCGATTCGGGAATTTCGGTCAGTAGACCCAGACCTTGGTGTCGATCGGAATCTTGCCGTTCTTCCAGAGGTGGTTCATCGCCGGGATCGAGACCCGGGCACAGCCGTGCGACGCCGCGTACGGCGGGATGCTGTACGCCCCGTGCACCGCGATGCCACCGTTGAAGTACTTGGGCCGCCACAGCAGTCCGAGCGGCGCGTCCCGCCAGCCGTCGATCTGGCGCGACACTGTGAACTTGCCGGACGGGGTCGCGGCGATGTGCGAGGCGCCGTCCTGCTCGTAGCGCTCGTAGGAGCCCGTCGAGGTGTTGAAGACCTGCTCGACCTCGCCGTCGTTCACGAGCATGAGCAGTTGCTTCTTCTTGCTGATCTCGATGACGCGGCCGTCGTCACTCTTCGCCTTCGGGCGTACACCCTGGTCGAGGGCCTTTTGGGTCTTGGTCCCGACGACGCCGTCGCGGGTCAGGCCGGCCGCCTTCTGCAGGGCGTAGACGGCCTGCTGGGTGAGCGCGCCGAAGGAGCCGTCGGCCTCGCCGCCGTTCCAGTAGCCGAGCTCGGTCAGGCGCTGCTGGAGGGCGACGACGCGGTCGCCTTTGACTCCGCGCTTGAGCTTTTCCGGCGTGGCGCTCGGGGCCTCCTGCGGCGCGGGGCTCGTGGTCGGGCTGCCCGTCGGGCTTTCCGGCGCGTCTTCGGTCGCGCTTTCTGACGGGGCCGTGGCCGTTGTCGTTGTCGTGGGGGCCGGGGCCGCCGACTGGTCGGAGCCGCAGGCCGTGGCGAGACTCACCGCCGCCGCCGCTGCCACCACACTCGTGAGGAATCTGCGCACGCTGCCTCCTTCGGCACATCATCCACCACGGTCGCTACCCGGGCGATCACACGCGAAAACTCCTCGGGATCCGGGACGGTACCCTTCGTCCATGTCATGGAAGGCGAGCGCCCGGCACGGGGTCCGGGAGGCGCCGGCGGGCCTCGCGCTCGTCCAGGACCTGCTCAACACCCGGGCCACCATGGCGTACGCGCCCGATCTGCTCGCCACGCCCGACGACGCCCAGCGCTGGCTGACCGACGCGCTGGCCGCGTGGTCCCGGGTCGCCGCCCTCCCCGCGCCGGTGCTCCTGCTCTCGTCGGCGGACCTCCGGTCGGTGCGCCGGCTGCGGACGACGTTCGAGGGCGTGATCCTCGCCGGGGGCCGCACGGCCGGCCAGGACGGCGCCCTGCCGCCCGCCGACGTGCCGGTGACCCTGGTTCCCGATGCGGCGGGCTGGGTCCGGATCATCCCGGCCGGGCGCGGCACCCGCTGGCTGGCCTCCGCGCTGTGGGCCGAGACACTGGTCGCGCAGCAGGCCGGGCTGTGGCCCCGGCTCAAGCTGTGCCACAACGTGGAGTGCCGGGCGGCGTTCTTCGACACGTCCCGCAACAACAGCGGCGTGTGGCACGACGTGAGCACGTGCGGCAACACGGCGAACCTGCGAGCCTTCCGGGAGCGGCGCCGGCTGCTCGGCGGCACCGGAGGAGTGTGAACCGCCGCCTGCCGTGAATTCCGGTGACCCGCTCCGGAACCAGGCGGCGTCCCCGCGCGACTATGGGGATATGGCGTGTGAGCAGTGGCGCGAGATGCTGTCCGCTCAACTGGACGGCGAGGACGATCCGGGCGATCGGGCGCGGGTCGACGAGCACCTGGCCGGCTGTGCCGGGTGCCGCGAATGGCTGGACCGGGCCGCGATGGTCAACCGGCTGAGCCGGACCGGGCTGGTCACGGACGTGCCCGACCTGAGCGGCTCGATCATGGCCGCGCTCGGGGCCGCCGCCGCGCCGGCGGGTCCTTCCGCGCCGACGGACCCCTCCGCGCCGGCCGCTTCCGCCGCGTCCCCCGCTGCTTCGGCGTCCTCTGCCTTTCCTGCGCCGGCTGCGTCCTCCGGGCCGCTGGGGCGGGTGCGGGCGTGGTGGCACGAGACCCGGTCGGGCGACTGGCGGCCCCGGGCGACCGCGGCGCTCTACGTGGCCCTGGCCGTGGTCGGCGCCGTGCAGCTCATCCTCGGGCTGGCGCAGGTCGGCGGCGGGTCGAGCAGCCTGCACGTGCACACCGGGCTGGACGCCACCCCGGGCCACCTCTGGCACGAGTCGGCGGCGTGGAACGTGGCCGTCGGGGCGGGCTACCTCTTCATCGCCCTGCGCCGGAGCCGGCCCACGGGGCTGGTGCCGATGCTGACCGCCTTCGTCGGGATGCTCCTGCTGCTGTCGGTCAACGATCTCTCGGCCGCCCGGGTCGACGCGGAACGGCTCGTGAGCCACGGCTTCGTGATCCTGGGCTATCTGCTGGTGGTGGCGCTGTCGCGGGTGGCCGGCGGGACCGCTCAGCCGCCCGGGGACAGGATCACGCCGGGCCTGCGCTGGCACCTGGTCGAGGAGGATGACGAGGCGCCCGCCGTCCCGCGCCCGCCGCGTCTGCGCCTGTTGCCGGGCGGCCCGCTTACCGCCCACCACACGGACGGGTTCGCCACGCCCGCACCCGAGCTGTTCGAGGCCGTGGCCGGGAGTTTGTCGCGCGGGGTCGTGGCTGGGGGTTCGTCGCGCGGGGTCGTGGCGGAAGGCGAGGCGCTCGGAGTTGCTGCCGGCCGGGGTGCCGGGGGCGAGCCGTTGAGCGTCGCCGCTGCCGGGTGTGCTTGTGGCGCCGGATGTGCCTGCTGCGAGGGGCATCGCCGCGCCGCCTGAGCCTGGCGGCAGCCTGAGCGCGGCCCGGCGGCCGCTAGGCGATCGGAGTCGGCGTGGGCTGGGCCGGCGCGGCTGGTCAGCGCGGGCGGGGGCGGACCGAGAGCTCGCGCCACTCGTCCTGCCCGGTGAGCAGCGCGCGGACCATGTCGACGGCCGCTTCCTCGGTGTCGTACTCGAAGAAGTGGGAGACGCCCTCGGCGCCGCCCGCGCGCTGCTCCACGTACCACTGGTCGCCGCTCGTGCGGAGATACACGTCCTTGCGTGCGACGTGCCCCCACTTGCCGTTCCACCAGTGCTTACGCTGTTCCATCCCCGCACTGTATCGAACAATTGTTCGAACGGTGGGGTCAGGGGATGATCTTTGGTGGTTTACTGGCGGGGCGGCTGCTGGTGGCGGCCGAGGATGTCGTTGACGGCGCCCGGGGCGACCTGCTGGCGGACCAGCGCGTCGCGGATCTCGGTCAGCAGCTTGACCTCCTCGCTGGGGGCCTCCGGCGGCGGCTCCTCGCCGCGCTTGCGCCGCTCGGCGAGCTTGTTGAGCGGGAAGACGACCAGGAAGTAGAGCACCGCGGCGGTGAGCAGGAACGTGATCAGGGCGTTGACGAAGCTGGCGTAGTCGAAGACCACGCCCTTGCCGACCTTCCACGTGCCGGCGCCGACGTTGGTGTCGCCGCCCAGCAGCTGGATCAGGGGCTTGAGGAAGGCGTTGGTGAAGGACGTCACCACGGCGGTGAACGCGGCACCGATGACGACGCCGACCGCGAGGTCGACGACGTTGCCGCGCATGATGAAGTCTTTGAAGCCTTTGAACATGGAACTCACGCGCACTCCTGCGTCGGGGGCCGAGGGGTTCGGGGTCGGCCGGGACGTTGCCCCCGGCCGGTCAGCGGCAAACTACGCCGACCGGGCCGTCCCGCAAAGCGGACGCGCCACGGGTGTTTTCCGCAAACCGGACGCGCGGCAGGACGGCAAACCGGAGGCGCACCGAGGCGGCAGGGCGGACGCACGGCAGGGGTGCCGACAGCCCGGAGACACCGGAGAAGTGCGATGCGCGGCACGGCGGGTGAGGACGCCGGGCCGACGCAACGAATGCGGCCCTCATGGGCCGCGGCCCATCAGGGCCAGGACGGAGCGACAGGGCTCAGTCGAGCGCGGGCTCCTCGGCCGTCACGGCCTCGTCCACCGTCGGGTAGGTGTGCAGGACCTCGACCAGCCCGCTGACCTCGAGGATCCGCAGCACGCCGCGCTGTGGGGCAGCCAGCCGGACGACGCCGCCGGCGTCGTCGGTGCTGTTCTTGGCCCGGACGAAGACGGACAGCCCGGTCGAGTCGCAGAACGAGACCTCCGCCAGGTCGAAGACCAGCCGGGTGCGGCCCTTCTCGAGCAGGTCGCTGATCTGGTCCTGCAGCTGCGGTGCGGTGGCCATGTCGAGCTCGCCGGCGACCGACACGACGACCATGTCGCCGTGTTGAGCCGTTTGTACCGTCAGGGACATTCAGGACCTCCCAGTTATGGGCAAGACGTTACTCCACTCGCCGCCGCCGCCGTGGGACGGGGAGACGCGCTGAGCACCGGATATTAGTTGGTCTAGCGCAAGCAAAAACTGCCTCGATGGTAGAGTCCGGCCCGGCTGACCGCGACTCGCGGCAGGACCCGGCGAAGCTCACGGGAGGCAGCGGTGGCGCTGAGTTCGGACGAGGGTAGCCGCTTCGCGGATCTGCTCAAGGGGCACGAGGAGGCCGTCGGCGCCGCCTGGACCGAGCAGATCGCGGCCACGCTGCGCGGGCGGCTGAGCCACGCCGAGCTGCAACGGCAGACCACGGAGCTGCAGAAGGGCTTCCAGTCCGCGCTCGCCGGCGGGGCCCAGGACATCGGCGACGACGCGGCCGCCGAGCTGCGCGCCCAGCTGAGCGATCTGTCGTCGGCGCGGGCGCGGCAGGGCTTCACCGCCAACGAGACCGCGATCAGCGTCTTCGCGCTCAAGGACGCGGTGCTCAAGGTCCTGGACAACGGCGACCCGAACGTGCTGCGCGACTACGTGGCCTTCTCCGCCTTCATCGACCGGGCGGGCCTGTTCACCTTCGACAGCTACGTCCGCGCGCGCGAGGAGCTCATCGCGGACCAGGCCGAGCAGCTGCTCGAGCTGTCGACGCCGGTGGTCAAGCTCTGGGACGGCGTGGTCGCGGTGCCGCTGGTCGGCACGCTCGACTCGGCGCGGGCCCAGGTGGTCATGGAGCGGCTGCTGCAGACGCTGGTCGACACCGGTTCCCCGTACGCGATCATCGACATCACCGGTGTGCCGGCGGTCGACACGCAGGTCGCCCAGCACATCCTCAAGACGGTCGTGGCTGCCCGGCTGATGGGCGCCGACTGCATCATCTCCGGCATCCGGCCGCAGATCGCCCAGACGATCGTGGCGCTGGGCATCGAGTTCGGCGACATCGCGACCAAGTCGTCGCTCGCGGACGCCCTGCGGCACGTCATCCGGCTGACCGGGACCAAGCGACAGGAGCGCTGAGTGGAGCGCGTACCGGTTCTCAAGATCGGCGACATCCTGCTGGTCTCGATCCAGGACGACATGGAGGACCAGGTCGCCCTGCAGCTGCAGGAGGACCTCGCCGACCGGATCGTGGCGACCGGCAGCCACGGCGTGATCATCGACATCAGCGCCCTGGACATCGTCGACTCGTTCGTCGGGCGCACGCTGGCCACCATCGCCGGGGTGTCGAAGGTGCTGGACGCCGAGACCGTCGTGGTCGGCATGCGGCCCGCGGTGGCGATCACGCTGGTCGAGCTGGGCCTGTCTCTGCCGGGCATCCGGACCGCGCTGAACGTCGAGCTCGGCATGGAGATGCTGGCCCGGCAGCGCGCCGCCGAGGAGGACCTCGGGATCGACGAGGGCGAGGACGACGAGCCGGCGGTCACCGTTCCATGATCACTGGGTCCGGCAGCGCGGCCGGCGAACAGATCACGGTCGCGTCCGACCAGGATGTGGTCCGCGTCCGCCAGCTCGTACGCACGCTCGCGGTGGCCGTGAAGCTGTCGCTGGTCGACCAGACCAAGATCGTGACGGCCGCCAGTGAGCTGGCCCGCAACACGCTCGTCTACGGCGGCGGCGGGACGGTCGCGGTGAGCCGGGTGGAGAACGGGCGGCGCGCCGGGATCAGGATTGTTTTCGCCGACGAGGGCCCGGGCATCCCGGATCTGGACCTGGCGCTCACCGACGGCTACACCACCGGCGGCGGGCTCGGTCTGGGGCTCAGCGGGGCCCGCCGGCTCGTCGACGAGTTCGACATCGACACCGCCGTGGGCCGGGGAACGACGATCAGTGTGACGAAGTGGTGCCGATGAGCGGAGGCGCAGTGGCGTCACTCCCCGAGGGCCTCCTCGACGAGGGTCTCTGGTTCCGGGTGGAGGCTGCCGCCAGCGCCGCCGCCGTGCGCCGCGCCGCCGAGCGCCTGGCGGACGAGCTGGGCATCCCGGAACGCACCACCGCCGACCTGTCCATCGTCGTCGCCGAGGCCGCGGGCAACCTGGTGAAGCACGCCGACGAGGGCGTCATGCTGGTCCGGCCCGTACGCGTGGACGACCGCGCCGGCGTCGAGATCGTCGCCATCGACCGGGGCCCCGGCATGGCCGACATCCCGCGTTCGGTGGGCGACGGCCACTCCACGGCGGGCACGCTCGGCATCGGGCTGGGCGCCATCGTGCGCCAGTCCAGCTGGTACGACCTCTACTCCGCCCCGGGCCGCGGCACGGTCCTCGCCGCCCAGGTGTGGGAGGGGAAGACACCCGAGCCCGCGTGGGCGGCCGGGCTGACCCGTCCGATGACCGGGGAGCCGGTGAGCGGGGACGCGTACGCCATCCGTGATCTTGACGGGCGCAAGCAGGTGCTGCTCGCCGACGGTCTCGGCCACGGCCGCCTGGCCCATGTGGCTGCGCAGGAGGCCGTGCGCGTCTTCCGGAGCACTCCGGCCGGGCCGCCGCTCGCCGTCGTGGAGGCGCTGCACCGTACCCTCAATCACACCCGCGGGGCCGCGCTCGCCGTCGCCGAGCTGGACCCCGCCCGGGGTGTGGTCCGGTGTTCCGGCCTCGGCAACATCTCCGGCACCGTGCTCTCGCCCGACGGCACCCGCCGCGGCATGGTCTCGTTGCCCGGCATCGCGGGACATCAGAAACGCCAGCTCCGCGAGTACGACTACCCGCTCCCGCCCGGCGCGCTGGTGATCATGCACTCCGACGGCCTGGTCGACCGCTGGACCCTTCAGGGTCAGTTCGGCCTGCTCGACCACTCGCCCCAGGTCATCGCGGCCAGTCTGCTGCGCGAAGCGGGCACCCGCCGCGACGATGCCGGGATCCTGGTGGCCAAGGCGTCATGACCGACGAGCCGCTGGTGCGTACCCGGATCCGGGGCGAGCAGGACGTGTTCACCGTCCGGCAGCTCGGCCGGGAGGTCGCGCGCGAGGTCGGGCTGGAGGCGCAGGACCAGACGCGCATCGCCACGGCGCTCAGTGAGGTCGGCCGGCTGGTGGTGGCCGAGGGCCGGGATGCCGAAGTGGTGTTCACAACGCCGCGCGGGCGGGTACCTACGCTTCAGGTGGAGATGTCCTACCCGGCCCTCCCCGAGGACGCCGGGCGACTCGCCGCGCAGCTCACCCAGGTGCGTCGGCTGGTCGACACACTGGAGGTGACCGGCAATGGCCCAGGCACACTGGTACGCATGGCACGCCGGCTGCCCCTCGGCGCGCCGGAGCTGACCCGGAGCCGCATGGACGAGATTCGCGCTCACCTGGCCGACCACGTGCCGGGCACGCCGCTCGACGAGCTGTCGGTCCAGAACCAGCAGCTCATCGCCGCACTGGACGAGGTCCGGGCCCAGCGCGACGACCTCGCCCGGCTCAACGCCGAGCTCGAGGAGACCAACCGCGGCGTGATGGCGCTCTACCACCAGCTGTCCGACGAGCTGGAGGAGACCAACCGCGGCGTCGTCGCCCTCTATGCCGAGCTGGACGAGAAATCGGTGCAGCTGCGTGCGGCCAGCGAGGCGAAGAGCCGGTTCCTGGCCAACGTCAGCCATGAGCTGCGCGCGCCGGTCACCGCGATCATCGGCCTCGGCCGGCTGCTCACCGACGGGTCCTCGGAGCCGCTCACGACCGAGCAGAGCCGCCAGGTCGAGCTGATCCGGGGCTCCGCCACCGACCTGCTGACCCTGGTCAACGAGCTTCTCGACCTGGCCAAGGCGGAGGCCGGCCGGATCGAGCCGGCCTGGACCGACGTCGACCTGAAGGCGGTGTTCGGCCAGCTCCGCGGCACGCTGCGCCCGCTGGCGACCCGGCCCGACGTCGACTTCGTGGTCGAGGAGCCGGGCGAGCCCCGGCTGCGCTCCGACGAGGTGCTCCTCGCCCAGGTGCTGCGCAACCTGCTCACCAACGCCATCAAGTTCACCGCGGAGGGCGAGGTCCGGCTCAGCGCCGTCCGCACCGGCGACGACATCGAGTTCACCGTCTCCGACACCGGCACCGGCATCCCACCCGAGCTCACCGAGCGCATCTTCGAGGAGTTCTACCAGGTGCCAGGGAGCCAGGCGCTCAGCGGCAAGGGGACCGGGCTGGGCCTCCCGTACGCCCGGCGGCTCGTCGGCATCCTCGGCGGTGCCCTGCGCGTGTCCTCCGAGCCGGGCAAGGGCAGCACGTTCACCGTCTGTCTCCCGGTGGCGCCGTGACACCTGCCACCGTCCTCGTCGTCGACGACAGCGCCACCAAGCGATATCTGCTGGTGAGCTGGCTGTCGCGGGCGGGCTTCACGGTGGTCGAGGCCGAGACCGGCGGCGCGGCCCTGGCCATGCTGCCGGACGCGGAGATCGACCTGGTCGTGCTCGACGTCAAGCTGCCCGACATGAGCGGCTTCGAGGTCTGCGAGCGGATCAAGACCGATCCCGACTTCGGCGCCTTGCCGGTCATCCACGTGTCCGCGCACGCCGTGGACGTGGTCGACCGTACGCAGGGTCTCAACCGGGGCGCCGACGCCTATCTGGTCGAGCCGATCGAGCCCGACGAGCTGATCGCCACGGTCCAGGCCGTCCTGCGCTACTACCGGGCCCGGCAGCGCGCCGAGACGCTGGCGGCGCGGATGGTCAAGCTGGCCGAGACCACGCTCGCGATCAACTCGGCCTCCACGCTCGGGGGCCTGCTGCAGGCGGCGGCCGTCGGGTCGTACGAGATCTTCGGCGGGCCGAGCGTCGTGGTCGCGGAGACGGCCGACGGCGAGAGCCTGGCCGCCGTCGCGACCGGTGGGGCCGCCGCGGTGCGGCCCTGGACGGTCACCGATCACGAGCCGATCGTCGGGTCGACCGTACGCCGGGAGCCGCCCGAGACCTGGTCGGTGCTCGACTGGCCCGAGGGCGAAGAGGTCGCCGTCGCGTCGGCCCGGCTGCGCAGCGACCGTACGCCGGTCTATGTCGCCGTCCCCGCCAGCACCCAGAGCCCGGGCTTCCCGGTGCTGCGCCAGCTCTCCCAGGCGGTCGCCGCCGCGGTCGAGGCCCAGCGCTCCTACGACGAGGAGCACCGCATCGCCGTCACGCTGCAGCGGAGCCTCCTGCAGTCCCGCCTCCCCGACGTACCCGGGCTCGAGCTCGCCGTCCGCTACGAGCCGGCCGGCGCGCAGACCGAGGTGGGCGGCGACTTCTACGAGCTCACCATGCTCGACGGCCGCCTCCTCGTGGCCATCGGCGACGTGGCCGGCCACTCGCTGCACGCCGCCACGGTCATGGCCGAGGTGCGGCACGCGGTCCGGGCGTACGCGGTCGAAGGTCACCCGCCCGGAGCGGTGCTGGAGCTGGTCAACCGCTTCATGCGCACCGTCCTGGCCGCCGAGTCGGCCACCCTGTGCCTGCTGACCCTCGAGCCGGACACGGGCCGGGTGCGCCTGGCGAGCGCCGGTCACCTGCCCCCGCTGCTGCACGTCGACGGCGAGGGCGCCCACTTCCTGACCCCGCGCGGGCCGCTGCTCGGCATCAACGCCGTACGCCCGGCCGACCTCGAATTCACCCTCCCGCCCGGCGGCACCCTGGTCCTCTACACCGACGGCCTGATCGAGCGGCGGGACGCGGACATCGACGTCGGCCTGGCCGCCCTCGCCGCCTGCGCGACCGAGGTGGAACCCCGCCTCGACGCCTTCTGCCAGCGCCTCCTCGTCACCCTCGCCGGGTCGGCGGAACAGGCAGACGACATCGCCGTGGTGGCCGTTCGCCGATCGCTCTGACCCACGGTTTGCGCCGGGCAATAAAGTGTCAGCGTGGGTGCCGCGACCGTCGATCAATTGACCGAGATCTCCGCCTCCGTCGGGGTGCTGGTCGCCGGGATCAAGGCCGACCAGTGGGCCGATCCGACGCCATGTCCTGAGTGGAACGTCCGCGCCCTCGTCCAGCACCTCTCCCTGGGCAACGTCATGGACACCTCCGCCCTCCTCAGCCGCCCGCCCACCCACCGCGACCTCCTGGCCGGCTTCGACGAAACCGCCGCCGCCCTGGTCGAAGCCTTCCGTCCCCCGAGCGCCGCCGACCGCACCCTCGAAGTCCCCTTCGGCCGCGTCTCCGGCCTGATGGCGCTGCACCTGAGGCTGACCGAGCTGATCGTGCACGGATGGGACCTGGCGCGAGCGACCGGGCAGCCGGTGCACTTCCCGGACGAGGTGGTGGAGCAGGAGCTCGGATTCACGGCGGAGGCGCTGGCGGGGCGGCCGGCTTTCGCGCCGGCGGTGGCTTCGCAGGCGGAGGCGGGGGCGCTCGACCGCCTGGTCGCCCGCCTCGGCCGCGTCGCCTGACTCCGCCCGGTCGGCAACTATTGCTCAGTGTGGGGCAGCCACATGTGCTGGGTGGGGTTCCACGTGCCTGTTGCGACTCCCGACAGAAGCGGATCCAGGAACGGCTTCACCGCAGCAAGCGCGTCGTCGAGATCGAGGGCGGAGAAGCCGACCGTCCGGCGGGCTTCCGCCCGATAGCCACCCGTCCACAACCCTCGGTCGGGAACGTCGAATTCCGGTGGTAAGGCCAACTCGCGTCGACGGCTTTCTTTGCGCAAGGCCTGCGCCTGCGCGTCGGCGGCAATGGCGACGCGCCCGGTGATCGCGACGAGGTCGATGAGATCTTTGTACCTGGTCGACGGGCGGCCGCCGTGCCGTTCGACCATGGCGCAGACCTTGTCGGCGACGTGATCGACCAGGGGGTAAACCCGCCACGGCTTCCTCTTTCGGCCGACGGTGGAGATCGAAGTCAACGATGGCACCACGTCTGGCTCAGCGCTCAGCTCTATGCCGTCCGCCACGATGTCGACCTGGAACGCCGCCCATAATCTGGTCCCGATGAGCGACCGGATCTTCGTCTGGGCGGCCTGTGCGCCGGCTGCGCTCAACTTCGTCGATGGACCGACCTCGAAGCGCATCCAGTCGCCGATGTCGAGGCCTGCGGCTTCCCGCAACTGCTGTTCCACGTCGTTGATCGCGCCGGTCCGATACACGTCGATGTCGACCGTGTGGCGTACCGAGACGCGGCGGGCGAGCAGCGCCGTAGCGCCTTTGATCACCCATCGGTCATCGGTTCGGTACAGCCGTTCGACCAATTGATCGTAGGCGTACTGGCGTTGCAGGTCGGCCAGCGGCCACGACCCGGCAGAGGCTTCTGCCCGGAGCTTGTCGGTGACTGCCCGGCGTGCGGCGTCAGGAGTTCGATAAGGCGATTGCGGCGACGTCATTCCACAGCCTCACGGTTCGGAGTCTTGTCCAGGCCGGGCTCGGCCAGCCACCTTTGACGATCGGGATCCCCCGACAGGTCGAGGAGCCAGTGCAGCAGCCCAGCTCCGTCGCCCCGTCGGAGGCCGTGAGCCGCGGCGTGCGGTGCGATCGCCGCAGCGATCGCCGCGGGCTCGTCGTAGCCGGCTCGAAGGGCGTCGGCGATCAGCTGGGCGACTGCCCCAGGATCTTCGTGGTCGGCGAGGAGGTCCGCGGAGGTCCTTCGGGGGCGCGTTACGGGGAGGCCGCGCAGCGTGGTCCAGTCGTTTTCCAGGTTGCCTCGATGCAGCCTGACGTCGTTCCGCCTGGTCTGCCTCCTGCTGGGGAGCAGGAACTCGTGCTTGTCGGCGGGCAGATGCCCGATCCCGTAAAGGGTGGCGGCCGAGCGATGTGAGACGACTCCGTCGGCAGGGATGCGATCCCACGCCGGAATCCGCGGCTCAAGCTGGAGCCAGGCAGCACGGAGCTCAAGGTGATCGGGCTCGCCACCACCGCGGATCCGGTAGACGCCGTGCGCCACTCGCTCGATCGACCCGCGCTGGACGTGCCGGGTCAGTGTCGTCCCGGCCACTCCTGTGGCGTCCACTTGGTGCCTGGTGACCAGGCCCCACTGCTCTTCGGCTATGGCGAGGACGTCGGTCCATCGTTCGATCACTCCTTCATTCTAGAGCGGTTACGCTGCATTTCGCAGTGGTGTGCTGTCCCGGTGTGGGGTGCTCCGGGCGAGTAGCTTGCCTGCATGGAGCCTGTGACGAAGCTGGAGCGCCGCGTGACGACCGCCGCCGAGGAGGCGCTGGAGCGGCAGAAGTCTGTGAGCCCGCTCGATGTGCTGACCGGCATGGGCTGGGTGCCGTCCGGCTATGTCACAGACTGGCGGCAGGGGCGGGCTGCCGATGTCGAGGCGGTTGCGGCGGTGTCGGCGGATCGGATCGCCGATGCGCTCGAGATTTTTCGCCGGTGGGCCGGCGACAAGGGGCTGCGGCCGGCCGAGGTCGAGTACGTGGCCGCCACGCGGGACCGTCGTCCGTTGCGCTTCACCCGGGCCGGCGATCCGGCGCGGGAACTGCTTTTTCGCACGCATTGGATGGCCGCGGAGCTGACGGAGCAGCAGCGGGATCGGCTGACCGCGCGGCAGAGCAAGGCGCCGGATCTCGTCGTGGTGCTGCCGGCGCGGGGATTCACGTGCGCCGGCTGTGGGCGTACGGATGCGGACATGTTGATGTTGGAGGCGGGGGAGTCGTTCTGCCTGACCTGCACCGATTTTGATCATCTGGTGTTTCTGCCGGCGGGGGACGCGGCGTTGACGCGGCGGGCGAAGAAGGCCAGCCGGCTCTCGGCGGTGGTGGTGCGGTTCAACCGGTCGCGCCGGCGGAACGAGCGGCAGGGGTTGCTGGTCGAGCGGGCCGCGATCGAGCAGGCCGAGCGGGAGTGCCTGTCGGACGAGGATGCCCGGGCGCGGCGCCGGGAGCGGGACCGGGAGCGGCGGGAGGTCGCGGACGAGACGTTCCAGGCGGAGCTGGCCGGGATGATCAGGCGGCTGTTTCCCGGGTGTCCGCCGGAGCGGGCCGAAGCGATCAGCGGGCACACCGGCGTGCGGGGCAGCGGCCGGGTGGGGCGCAGTGCGGCCGGGCGGGCGCTCGATCCGGACGCGGTGACGCGCGCGGTGGTCGCCTCGGTGCGGCACGAGGACACCGCGTACGACGAGATGTTGATGGCCGGTGTGCCCCGGGACCAGGCGCGGGAGCGGATCCGGGCGGACATCGAGCAGGTGCTGACCCGCTGGCGTGCTTGACGGAGCTATTCACTCAGTGAATAGTAGCGGCCATGTCCACCTCCCATGTGCTGCTCGGGCTGCTCGCGCACGGCCCGCGGCACGGTTACGACCTCAAGCGGGCGCATGACGACCGGCTGCCGCAGGCCAAGCCGCTCGCCTTCGGGCAGGTCTATGCCACGCTCGGCCGGCTCGAGCGGGACGGGCTGGTCGAGCAGAGCGGGCAGGAGCGGGAGGGCGGCCCCGACCGTACGTCCTACGCGCTCACCGACACCGGCCGCGAGCGGCTCGACGAGTGGCTCGCCGCGGTTGAGCCTCCGGCTCCGTACGTGACCAGCACGCTTTTCGCCAAGGTCGTGGTCGGGCTGCTCGCGGCGGGCGTGGAGGCCGCCTCCGGTTATCTCGTCGCGCAGCGGGCCGCGCACAGCACGCGGCTGCGGGAGTTGACCGCGATCAAGACCGACGCGCAGGCGACCGTGGGGGACGTCATCGCCGCGGACTACGCCATCACTCATCTCGACGCGGATCTGCGGTGGATGCAGACCACCCTGCAGCGCGTCTCCGAGCTCAACCGAGAGGTGAACCCATGACCGCCCTGATCAGTGGCACCGCGCTGCACCACGCGTACGGGCCCACCCCCGCCCTGCGCGGCGTCGACATCGAGATCGGGGCGGGCGAGGTCGTCGCCGTCACCGGGCCGAGCGGGTGCGGCAAGTCGACGTTGTTGCACTGTCTCGCCGGGATCCTGAAGGTCGACGCGGGGGAGGTGCGCTACCGGGACCAGGACATCGCGTTGTGGTCCGAGGCGGCACGGTCGCGGCTGCGGCGTACGGACTTCGGGATGCTCTTCCAGTTCGGGCAGCTCGTGCCGGAGCTGACCGCCGGCGAGAACGTCGCCCTGCCGCTGCTGCTCGGGGGCGCCCCGCGCAAGCAGGCCCGGGCCACGGCGGCGAGCTGGCTGGAGCGTTTCGGAGTCGCCGAGCTCGCCGACAAGCTGCCCGGCACGCTCTCGGGCGGCCAGCAGCAGCGGGTCGCCGTCGCGCGGGCCATGGTCACCGAGCCGCAGGTGCTCTTCGCCGACGAGCCGACCGGGGCGCTCGACGCGCTCGCCGGGGAACGGGTGCTGACCGCGATCGTGGGAGTGGCGCGGGAGCGGGGGATGGCGGTCGTCCTGGTCACGCACGACAGCCAGATCGCCGCGTACGCGGATCGGGAAGTTGCCCTGCGCGACGGCGTGGTGGACGCGAGCGGGCTCGGCCTGCGGATGTCCGCGTGAGGGCCGGCACCCTGGTCCGGCTCGCGCTGGCGGGCACCAGGACCGACCATCTGCGTACGACGCTGACCGCCGCCAGCTCCGCCCTGGCCGCGCTGGCCCTGCTCGCGGCGGCGACGGTGCTGGCGATCAAGGGCGGCGCGGACGTCATCGGGCCGGACGGCAGCTACTCGCGCACCGCCGGAGCCGAGCGCTATTCGAGCCCGTACCTCCATGAGGCGGGCCTGCGTCCCGGGGTGGCCGCCGTCTTCGTCGTGTTGTCGCTGCTGGTGCTGGTGCTGGCAGGCCAGTGCATCCGGCTCGGGGCGCCGGCGCGCGACCGGCGGCTCGCCGCGATCCGCCTGGCCGGAGCGACGCCGCGGCAGGCCGTCCTCATCGCGAGCGCGGAGACCGTGACCGCGGCAGTGCTCGGCTCGGTCGCCGGGCTCGGCGTCTACCTGCTGTTGCGGGTGCTGCTCGACCGGCGCACCAAAGAGGGCCTGCTGCTGCTCCCGACGGATTTGTTGCCGCCCGCGCTGACCATCATCGGACTGCTGCTCGTGGTGCCGGTCCTGGCCGGGCTGGCGGGAGCGTTCCTGCTGCGCCGGGTCGTGATCAGCCCGCTCGGTGTGACTCGCCGGACCCGGTCGCGGGGCCCGCTGCCGTGGCCGGGCGCCCTGATCGCGATCGGCTTCGTGCTGTTCCAGGTGCCCGGCTGGGTGGGGCTCGGCATCGGCGGCAACGGCTGGGCCGCCATGCTCGCGGTCGGGGGCGTGGTGTGCGTCCTCGGGGTGGTGCTCGGCACCGGCTGGATCACGTACACGACCGGGCGGTTGCTGCGGCGCTTCGGGGCGCGCCCGGCGATGCTGCTGGCGGGCAAGCGGCTCATCGCCGATCCGTGGAGCGGCAGCCGTACGCTGGCCGCCCTGCTCGCCTCGGTCGTGGTCGGCGCGGCCGCGCTGGGAGTGCGGGCCGGGTTCGTCGCACAGTTCGACGCCTACGAGACCATGGACGGCGTCTCCGCCGGGGCCGACGAGGGGTTCTACCTCGGGGGCGTCGACCTGTTCCTGATCGCGGTCGCCATCGGGGTGGTGATCTCGACGGCCGGCACGCTGGTGGCGCTCACCGAGGGGATCGTGGCGCGGCGGCGGTCCTATGCGGCGCTGACCGCGGTGGGTGTGCCGACGGCGACCCTGGCCGAGGCGGTGCTCTGGCAGGTGCTGAGCCCGCTGGTCCCGGCGCTGCTGGTGGCGCTGGCGACCGGGGTCGGAGCCGGGCAGATCTACAACATGAGCGATCAGGCGGCCACCGTGCCGGTGGGCGCGCTCGGCCTGCTCGGCGGCGGGACCCTGCTCATGATGCTTCTGGCGGCCGGCATCGGGCTGCTCGTGCTGCGGTCGAGCACCGACCTGGAAGAACTGCGAGCCGGATGAGCCGGGGGGAGCGCGCGGCTCCCCCCGGACAGCATCAGGCCAGGCCGACCCGGTCGAGAGTCCAGGCGATGACGAACGCCTCTTCCTTCCACGAGTCGTAGCGCCCGCTCGGGCCGCCGTGCCCGGCGCCCATCTCGGTCTTGAGCAGGTACGACCCGTCGGGCGCGGTGGCCCGCAGCCGCGCGATCCACTTGGCCGGCTCGTGGTAGAGCACGCGGGTGTCGTTCAGGCTGGTCACGGCGAGGATCGCGGGATAGTCCAGCTTGGCGACGTTCTCGTACGGGCTGTAGGACTTCATGTACGCGTAGACGTCCGCGCTCTCCAGCGGATTGCCCCACTCCTCCCACTCCGTGACCGTCAGCGGCAGCGACGGGTCGAGGATGGAGGTCAGCGGGTCCACAAAGGGCACCTGCGCCACGATGCCGGCGAACGCGTCCGGGGCGATGTTGGCGACCGCGCCCATGAGCAGGCCACCGGCCGAGCCGCCGCGCGCCACGATCTTGTCGGCGCTGGTCCACTTCTTGCTGACCAGGCCGCGCGCGCACGCCACGAAGTCGGTGAACGTGTTCTTCTTCGTGAGCATCTTGCCGTTCTCGTACCACCGGCGGCCCATCTCACCGCCGCCCCGGACGTGCGCGATGGCGAAGACCACGCCGCGGTCCAGGAGCGACAGGCGGGCGATCGAGAAGTAGGGGTCGACGCTGTGCTCGTACGAGCCGTAGCCGTACAGGAGGAGGGGAGCCTGGCCGTCCCGGGCCGTGCCCTTGCGGGCGACGATCGAGATCGGGATGCGGGTGCCGTCGTCGCCGATGCCCCACTCGCGGAACTGCTCGTAGTCGCTCGCGTCGTAGCCGCCCAGCACCGGCTTCTGCTTGCGGAGCACCATCGCGTTGGTGATGAGGTCGACGTCGTAGATCGAGTCGGGGGTCACCAGCGACGTGTACGCGATGCGGACCAGGTTGGTGTCGTACTCCGGGTTGCCCGCCAGCCCGACGCTGTAGATCGGCTCGGGGAACTCCAGGTCGTAGCTGTCGGTGCTGCCGTCGGCGATCACGCGCAGCCCGGTGAGCCCGTCGCGCCGCAGCGAGATGACGAGGTGCCGCTGGAAGGCGTCGACGCCCTCGAGGCGGGTGCCCGGCATGTGCGGGATCAGCTCGACCCAGTCGCCGGGGTTGTCGGCCGACGTGTAGGCGAGCGCGAAGTCCTCGGCGTTCTCGTTGTGCAGCACGAGGAAGCGGTGGCCGTGGTGCTCGATCGAATATTCGACACCTTGGACGCGCTCGCGGATCACGGCCGGCTCGGCGGTGGGGTTGTCGGCCGCGATGACGCGTACCTCGGAAGTGACCTTGCTGTTGGCGTCGATGACGATGAACTTCTCGCTGCGGGTCAGCTCGACGCCCACCCAGAAGCGCTCGTCGCTCTCCTCATAGACCAGCACGTCGTCCGCCGCCGGCCTGCCGACGGTGTGGCGCCAGACACGGTACGGCCGCCAGGCCTCGTCCACTGTGATGTAGAACAACTCCGAGCCGTCCGCCGACCACGCGCTGCCGTAGAAGGTGTTCGGCACCTCGTCGGCCAGGGTCTCGCCGCTGGTCAGGTCCTTGATCTTCAGGGTGAAGCGCTCGTCGCCGGCGAAGTCCACCGAGTAGGCCACCCGGGTCCCGTCGGCGGTCAGCTCGAACGTGCCCAGCGCGAAGAACTCCTTGCCCTCGGCCAGCTCGTTGCCGTCGAGCAGCACCTCCTCGCCGGGCAGCGGGGCGCCGTCGCCGGTCGCCGGCGGGTCCACCTCGTCCGGACCGGCCGCGACCCGGCACTGGATGCCGTACTGCTTGCCCTCGACCGTGCGGGTGTAATACCAGAAACTGCCCTTGCGCTGCGGCACGGAGAGGTCGGTCTCCTGCGTGCGGCCCTTGATCTCCTCGAAGATCGTGGTGCGCAGCGGCTCGAGGTGGGCTGTCGCCCGCTCGGTGTACGCGTTCTCCGCCTCGAGGTAGGCGATGGTCTCCGGATTCTCCTTCTGGGCGAGCCAGGAGAACTCGTCCGTGACGGTGTCGCCGTGGAAGGTGCGGTCGGCGGGCACCGGGCGGACCGCGGGCGGGGTCGTGGGCATGTCGGTCGTCACGTTGCCCCACGTTACCGGGCGGTCGGTTGGTGTGGCGTGCCGTCCGCCGGACGGGTCTCCCCGGTCGATTCGAACATGTGTACGATATGCCAGAGTGGACGATCTCGGGTGGAGGGCGGGAGGGTGAATGGACTCGACGCGGCCTGGGTTGCCGGCGCGTGAGCCGTTGCTCCGTGCGCTGATCGACATCTGTGGTCCCGACTTCGCCCGGCCCGCGCGGGCCTCCGATCACGTGGCGGGCCGCCTCGCCAGCTTCGTCGCGGCGCCGGCCACCACGCGCGCCGTCGTCCGGGTGATGGGCCTCGCCGCCGAGCGGGGCCTGGCCGTCTTCCCCCGCGGCTCCGGCTCCAAGCTGGACTGGGGCGTCCCTCCGCGCGGGGTCGACCTGCTGCTCGACACCGGCCGCCTCGACGGCATCTGGCATCACGACGTGGCCGCCGCCACCGCGGAGATCGGCGCCGGCACCCCGCTCAAGGCGGTCCGGGCCGCCCTCGCCCTGCGCGGGCAGCGCCTCGCCGTCGACCCACCGTCGCCCACCGCCACCCTCGGCGGCATGCTCGCGCGCAACGAGTCCGGCCCGCTGCGCTACCGGTTCGGCACGCCCGCCGCCCAGATCGTCGCCGTCAGTTATGTGACCCGCGACGGCGACCAGGCCGAGTCCGACGGCGAGGAGGGGCGCCCGGGGATCGCCGAGATCGACGGCGTGCTGCTCTCCGCCACGGTCCGCCTGCAGCCTCTCCCGGAGGCCCGGCGCTGGGTGACCGTCCCGGTTCCCGCCGCCCGCGACGTGCCCGCCCTGGTCGGCGAGGTGCAGGCGCTCGGCGTGCGGCCCAGCGCCATCGAGCTCGACCTGCCGACCCCGGTCTCCCGCCCGCCCGGCACGCTGGCCGTGCTGATCGAGGGCGACGCCGCCGGCGCCACCCAGCGCGCCGAGCAGGTGGCCAAGGCGCTGGGCGACGGCTCGGCCGTGGCGCCGACCGCGCCGGCCTGGTGGGGGCGCTACCCGTTCCATGAGGGAGACATCGCCCTGCGGGTGACGGCGCCCCTCGAGGCGCTGCAGGCCGCGGTCTATGCCCTGAGCGACGCGACCGGCATCCCGGTCCCGGTCCGCGGCGGCGTGGTCCGCAGCGTCCTGCATGCCATGCTGCCCGGCACGATGACGCCCCGCCGGGTGGAGGGCGTGCTCGACGCCGTGCGTGGGGTGCTGCTGGCCCGTGACGGCCGGTGCGTCGCCCTCTATGCGCCGCCGGCCGTCAGCTCGCAGATCGACATGGCCCGCGTGGAGGATCTTTTCTAGGCGTCAGTCACGGTGTCGAGCCCCAGCTGCCGATTGAACCAGCCGGTGAGCTGGGCGACGGTCGTGCGGGGCAGGAGCCGGGCGGCCCAGGTGCTCGGGCGGTCGGTGGCCCGGCCGGGATAGGAGGCGGCCCGGCCCCGGAGCAGGTCATCCAGGATGCGCACGGCCACCCGGTGCGGCGGCTCAGCGCCCGCGAGGCTGCCCGCCGCGGTGGTGCCGGCGAAGAATTCGGTCGCCGTGGCGCCCGGGTGCGCGGCCATCACGTGCACGCCCGTGCCGCGCAGCTCCTCGGCGAGGGCCTCGGTGAAGGAGAGCACGAACGCCTTCGACGCGCTGTAAGCGGCCTGGTAGGGCATCGGCTGGAAGGCGGCAGTCGACGCCACGTTGACGATCGCGCCGCTGCCGTTGGCCACCATCTCGGCGCCGAGGGCGTGGGTGAGGGTCATCAGCCCGGTCACGTTGAGGCTCACCGACGTCCGCGCCGGGGCGAAGGGGCGGCTCAGGAAGGGTCCGGCCGGTCCGGCGCCGGCGTTGTTCACGAGCAGGTCGACCGAGACCGGGGCGGCGTGCAGCCGGTCCAGGACCAGGTCAGGGCCGTCGGCTGCGGCGAGGTCGGCGGCGATGACCTCCGCCCGTACGCCGAAATCGTCCCGCAGCCGGGCGGCCAGCTCCGTCAGGGCCGCCGCCGAACGCGCGACGAGGATCACGTGCGCGCCGCGCCGGGCCAGCTCCTCGGCCAGGGCGGCGCCGAGTCCCTTGGAAGCGCCGGTGACAAGCGCGGTCCGGCCCCGCAGCGGCGACCGGGGAAGCCGGCTCAATTGCAGGCGGTCGGCGACGAGAGCGGGGAGAGCGCCGGCCGGGCGGGCGGTGACGAAGGTGCGCCGCACGAGCGCCTGGGTCGCGGCCGAGGCCAAGGTCTTGTCGCGCCAGCGCACCTGGATCGGCGGCACCGGGGCGTCCTCGCCGGCCAGCCACCGCTGCGGCGCCTCCGGGTCCACGGCCAGGGCGGTGGCGACTCCGGCCAGGGCGGCGCCGCCGTCCAGCACGCTGCGCGCGGCCGCGAGACGCCGGATGCCCCCGGTGATCATGATGGGGAGCGGGGCGTCGGCCAGGATGCCCGCCGCCGCCTCGAGGAAGTAGGCCTCTCGGGCGAGGGTGCGGCCGTCGGCGGCGTACCCGTGGGTGGCCAGGCTTTCGATCGAGCCGCCGGAGAGCTCGACGAGGTCCGTGCCGTGCGCGGCGAGCAGGCCCACGACCCGGCGGGCGTCCTCCTCGGCGAAGCCGCCCCGCTGGAAGTCGGCGGTGTTGAGCTTGACCGCGACGGTGAAGTCCGGCCCGGTGCCCGCCCGGACGGCGTCGACCACGTCGAGCAGCAGCCGGGCCCGGTCCTCCAGCGACCCGCCCCACGCGTCGGTGCGGCGATTGGTCAGCGGGGAGAGGAACTGGCTGAGCAGATAGCCGTGGGCGGCATGGATCTCGACGCCGTCGAAGCCGGCCGCCCGGGCCAGCGCCGCGGCCGAGGCGAACCGGTGCACCGTCTCGGCGATCAGGGCCCGGCTCATCGGCATCGGCGTCGGATAGAGCCGGGACCAGCGGCCGGCGGCGATCGGGACGTCGGACGCCGACCAGGTGCGCCCGGTCCGGCCCGGCACGACGCGCCCGGGGTGGTTGATCTGCATCCAGACGCGCGAGCCGCCGGACCGGGCGGCCTCGGCCCAGCGCTGAAAAGGCTCCAGCGAACGCCCTTCCTCCAGCACGACGTCGCGCGGATCGGCCAGGGCGCGCGGGTCGATCATCACGTGGCCGGTCACGAGCAGTCCCGCGCCCCCGGCTGACCAGCGGCGATAGAGGCGCTCGAGCCGTTCGCCGGGCACGTTGCCCGGCTCGGCCAGGAACTCCTCCATGGCGGCCTTGGCGATCCGGTTGGGCAGGGCAGGCCCGTGTACGAGCGCCAGCGGCGCGTCCAGTGCGGTCATCGAGCGGCTCCCGGTCCGGCAATGTGTGCACTGCATACTTACCCGCCAGTGTGTACAGTGTCAACATGGAGCGGGCGACGTATCACCACGGCGACCTGGCCGCTGCTCTGCTGGCGGCCGGCCTGGAGCTGCTGGAGGCGGAAGGGGCCGATCGGCTGTCGTTGCGCGCGCTGGCCCGGGCGGCGGGCGTCTCGCCCAACGCTCCCTACCGGCACTACGCAGACAAGGAAGACCTGCTCGCGGCGCTGGCGGCCCATGGATACGCCGACGTGCGCGCGCGGCTCGCCGGGGTCACCGGCGACACGGTGCGCGACCGGCTGGTTGCGACGGTGCAGGAGGGTGTGCGGTTCGCGCTGGCCCGCCCGCAGGTCTTCCGGCTGATGGCGGGACACATCTGCAGTACGCACCCCGCGGTCCGGACCGCGATGGCGGAGCTGCAGGCGACCGTGGGGCGCACCCTGGGTGAGCCGCTGTTGCCGGGCGCGCTGGCCCTGACCCAGGGGCTCAGCACTCTCCTGATCGACGGCAGTGCCCGGCCCGGCGCCGGCGAGTCGGTCGACGCCTTCGTCGAGCGGGCCGTCCGGGGCGTGGCCGACGTCAGTTAGTGGCGGAGGGCGCGAGCGGGATGACAGAGTGGCTGAGCACGTCGGCGGCCAGGTGGCGGCCGAGCTTGGCCATGTTGCCGACCGCGTAGGAGAGGTAGGCGAACTGGCCGATCTGGGCCACGTTGGTCAGGGCCAGCTGCTCGCCGGAGAGCCGGCGGGGCAGCAGCGGCTTGCCGGCGCCCAGCATGACCGGGGCGACGGCCAGCACGATCTCGTCGAGGAGCCCGGCGTCGGCGAACTCGGCCACCAGGTCACCGCCGCCGGCCAGCCAGACGTTGCGGCCCTGGGCGGCGACCATCATGGCCTCGTGCACCCGGCGGACGTCGCCGCTGACCATGAAGATGTTGGCCTCCGGGACCAGGGGCAGGTCGCGGTGCGTGAAGACCCAGCACGGCACGTCGCCGTACAT
Source organism: Symbioplanes lichenis (assembly GCF_030709675.1). Taxonomy (GTDB): domain Bacteria; phylum Actinomycetota; class Actinomycetes; order Mycobacteriales; family Micromonosporaceae; genus Actinoplanes; species Actinoplanes lichenis. Next base: position 250,965 of record NZ_JAUZQD010000012.1, on the reverse strand, counting down.
CTCGTGCCAGTTCTCCGGCTCGTCCAGTACGTTGTCGTTGCGCAGGACCCACTCGTACGTGGCGGCGCCCATCGCGAACGCGCCGACGTTGGAGAAGAAGGCGCCGAACGGGTTGTCGATGCCCTCCTCCACCTCGAAGAGCCATTCGAGCGATTCGTCCGCATCGGCCGTGAAGCCGTCGATGCTGGTCGCCGTGTAGTACTGAGTCATCGCCACGACAAACACCATGCCAGAGGTCAGGACACCGCATATCGCAGATAAGCGAATTGTCCGACCTGTTGGAGGCTGGTCAGCCGCAACCGGGCCGCCGTCAGCTTGCGCGGCAGCAGGGGAGCGCCCGCTCCGAGCGTCACCGGGGCGACGCCGAGGATCAGCTCGTCGATCAGCCCCGCGTCGGCGAAGGCGCCGGCCAGCTCGCCGCCGCCGACCACCCAGAGGTTCTTCCCGCCCGCCGCGGCGGTCATCGCCTCGTGCACCGGCCGCACGTCGCCCCGCACGAAGGTGATCGTCGCGCCCGGGATGCGGGGTAGCTCGCGATGGGTGAAGACCCAGCTCGGGGTGTCGCCGTAGTAGTTCTGCCACTTGAGCGGCTCGCCGAGCAGGCCCTCGTGCTCGAGCACCCACTCGTAGGTCGTCGCGCCCATCGCGAAGGCGCCGACCTCCGCGAAGAAGGCGCCGAAGGGGTTCTCGTCGGAGCGCTCGCCCGCGGAGTCGGCCTCGAAAAGCCAGTCGAGCGAATTGTCCGCATCAGCGATGTATCCATCGATGCTGGTCGCCGTGTAGTACTGAGTCGCCATCTCGGCACCCTCCCAGAAGGGTCTGACAGAACTCAGCCGTCGTTCCTCAGCACAAGGATCGCGATGTCGTCCCGCGGCTCCTCGACGGAGAAGTTGATCGTCGTCGACCGCAGCCGGGCCGCCATCACATCGGCCGGATAGCCGGCCAGCGGCTCCGCGGCCTGCTTGAGCCGGGCGGTGCCGAAGAGCTCCCGCCCGCGCCTCCGCTCGGTCACCCCGTCGGTGTAGAAGATCAGCGAGTCGCCCGCGTGCAGGGTCACCGCGGCGTCGGGGGAGGCGATCGTCTCCAGCAGGCCCAGCGCCGTGCCGCCCTCGCCGACGAACGACGTGCGGCCGTCCGCCCGGACCAGCACCGCCCGGTCGTGCCCGGCCAGGTGCAGACAGACCCGCAGGTCGTCGCCGTCGCGGGTGACCGAGGCCATGGCCAGCGTGCAGTAGCGCCCGCCGCCGCGCTGGACGAGCGTGCGGTTGACCCGGCAGAGGATCTCGGTCATCGGCTTGCCGTCGTCGACCAGGATCCGGATCACGTCGCGGACCAGGCCCGTCACGGTCGCCGCCTGGACGCCCTTGCCCGAGACGTCGCCGACGACCACCACCCAGCCCTCGTCGGCCGGCACGACGTCGTAGAAGTCGCCGCCGACCTCGGAACCGGTCGGCACATATTCCGCCGCGAACCCGACCCCGTCGACGTGCGGGAGGGCCGGGGGCAACAGCGAGGCTTGCAGCGTACGGGCGACCTTGCGCCTTTCGTCGTGAATACGCGCGTTGTCGATGGCGAGCGCCGCGCGCCGGGCCACATCTTCGAGCACCGCGACCTCGTCGGCGTCGTGCCGGTGCTTGGGGTGGCGGCCGACGGCGAGCGTGCCGAGCCGCTGGCCCCGGGCGACGAGCGGGACGGCGAAGCCCTCGGACGGGGTGCCGAACATCACCTGCTGACCGAGCCGGGACGCCTCCTCGAGCCGGGACAGGATCGAGTCGGGGCCGGTCTCGGAGAGCGTGCCGTGCAGCTGGGAGATGGCCGCCTCGTCGGCGTGGGTGGCCGCCGCGAGCTGCAGCCGGCCCCAGGCGTCGGTGGTGTGCACCGCGCACCACTGGCCCAGGCGCGGCACCACGAGCTGCGGGATCAGCGCCATCGTGAGGTTGACGTCGAGGCTCTGCGCCAGCAGCTCGCTCGCCTCGGCCAGGAAGGTCAGCCAGGTCTGGCGGCGCAGGTCGGCGCGGCGCAGGCGGTCGTTCTCCAGGTGCAGCGACAGCCGCTCGGCGACGATGGTGGCGAGGGGCAGGGCATAGCCGTCCGGCGAGGCGTCGAGCTCGAGCTCCCCCGCGTACGGCCGGTGCACCGCGAGTGGCACCCGGATGGTGGCCGCGTCGTCGCGCGGGGCGCGGCCGTGCCGGGCCAGCACCATGCGCCCGGAGCCGTCGCCGCGGTCGAGGCGCACGACCGCCCCGCTGGCGCCGGAGAGCCGGGCCAGCCGGACCAGCAGCTCGGTGGCGAAGTCGGCGAGGCCCTCGTCGGTGGTGCGCGACGGGTCGACCTCGAGCAGCGCGGTGAGCTCACCCACGCTGGGGGTCGGCTCGCCCTCGGTCACCGGCAGCGCGGCGGTCACCGGCGTCGCGGCCCGGTGCTCCAGCCGGAACCAGACCCCCTTGCCGGTGCCCTCGTGGACCGTGCCCCACCGGCTGGCGAAATGATCGACCAGCAGCAGGCCGCGCCCGCGCTCGGCGACCTCGCCGATGTCCGATTTCTCGTTGCGGGGGCCGACGGCCAGCTCCTCGACCGGGCCGGGCGCGAAGTCGGTGACCGTGACGGTGAGCCCGGCGTCGTCCGCGGCGACCTCGATGTCGAGCTCGGTGCCGGCGTGCACCACGGCGTTGGTCGACAGCTCGGTGGTCAGCAGCAGAGCCTCGTTGACCAGCGGCTCGAGCCCCGCCTCCTCCAGCACTGACCGCACCAGGGCGCGGGCCGCGGCCGGCGTGCGCCGGTCGTTGGGCAGGCGCACCCGCCGCACATGGGCGTTCGTCGTGGGACCCACCTCCACCGGCACGCTTGCATCCTCTCCTGTCGGCGCCCGTCTGCACAAAGCCACGTTTCGCAATGCCCCGGCCGGGCGAGCCTGTCCGGGCCCGGCGCGGTTATCCACAGGGCGCGCCCGGATCTCGCGAACATCCCGGCGGGCGAGGGATGATGGGACGCCCCGACCCGTCGGACCTGAGTGAGGACAGCATGACTGCGGCCAAGGAGGTCAGCGTCGGCATGACCGACGAGACGGCCCTGCTCGGCGAGGTGGCCGACGCGCTGCGACGGGTGCGTCGCGGTGATCTCAAAGTACGCCTCGCGCGGCGCGGCGGGACGTTCGGCGAGCTGGTCGACGCGTTCAACGAGGTCGTCTCGCTGCAGGAGCGGCAGAATCTCGACGTCCGCCGGATCAGCCGCACCGTGGGCCGTGAGGGCCGGCTGACCGACCGCCTCGACGAGGAGGGCCTCGACGGCGCGTGGGCGGACACCGTGCGCTCGGTGAATTCCCTGATCGACGATCTGGCCCGCCCGACCACCGAGATCTCCCGCGTGATCGTCGCTGTGGCCGACGGCGACCTGTCGCAGCACATGGCCCTCGAGATGGACGGGCGTCCCCTCCGGGGTGAATTCCTCCGCATCGGCCGCACGGTCAACACGATGGTGGACCAGCTGTCGTCGTTCTCCGCCGAGGTGACCCGGGTGGCCCGCGAGGTGGGCACCGAGGGCGAGCTGGGCGGCCAGGCCGACGTGCGCGGCGTCGCCGGCACCTGGAAGGACCTCACCGACTCCGTCAACACGATGGCGTCCAACCTGACCCACCAGGTGCGGTCGATCTCCCAGGTGGCGACGGCGATCTCCCGGGGCGACCTCTCGCAGAAGATCACCGTCTCGGCCCGCGGCGAGGTGGCCGAGCTGGCCGACACGATGAACGGCGTGACCGACACCCTGCGGCTCTTCGCCGAGCAGGTGACCCGGGTGGCCCGCGAGGTGGGCACCGAGGGCAAGCTGGGCGGCCAGGCCGAGGTGCCGAATGTGGCGGGCACCTGGAAGGACCTCACCGACTCGGTGAACTCCATGGCGTCGAACCTCACGAGCCAGGTCCGCAACATCGCGCAGGTGTCCACGGCCGTGGCCAAGGGCGACCTGTCGCAGAAGATCACGGTGGCCGCCCAGGGCGAGATCCTGGAGCTGAAGGACACCGTCAACACGATGGTCGACCAGCTGTCGTCCTTCGCCGACGAGGTCACGCGCGTGGCCCGCGAGGTCGGCACGGAGGGCAAGCTGGGCGGTCAGGCGCAGGTCCGGGGCGTCTCCGGCACCTGGCGCGACCTCACCGAAAACGTGAACCAGCTCGCCGCCAACCTCACCGACCAGGTCCGCAACATCTCCCAGGTGTCCACGGCCGTGGCCAAGGGCGACCTCTCGCAGAAGATCACGGTCGACGCCCAGGGCGAGATCGCCCAGCTCAAGAACACGATGAACACGATGGTGGACCAGCTGTCGTCCTTCGCCGACGAGGTGACCCGCGTGGCCCGCGAGGTCGGTTCCGAGGGCAAGCTGGGCGGCCAGGCCGAGGTCAAGGGCGTCTCCGGGACGTGGCGCGACCTCACCGACAACGTGAACTACATGGCGTCCAACCTGACCGCGCAGGTGCGCAACATCGCCTCGGTCACGACCGCCGTGGCCAAGGGCGACCTGTCACAGAAGATCACGGTCGACGCCCGCGGCGAGATCCTCGAGCTCAAGTCCACGGTCAACACCATGGTCGACCAGCTGTCGTCGTTCGCCGACGAGGTGACCCGGGTGGCCCGCGAGGTGGGCACCGAGGGCAAGCTCGGCGGTCAGGCGCAGGTGCGCGGCGTGGCCGGCACCTGGCGTGATCTGACCGACAACGTCAACTCGATGGCCTCCAACCTGACGGCCCAGGTGCGCAACATCGCCCAGGTCTCCACGGCCGTCGCCCGCGGTGACCTCTCGCAGAAGATCACGGTCGACGCCCAGGGCGAGATCCTCGAGCTCAAGATGACCGTGAACACGATGGTCGATCAGCTGTCGTCGTTCGCCGACGAGGTCACGCGCGTGGCCCGTGAGGTCGGTTCCGAGGGCAAGCTCGGCGGTCAGGCGCAGGTGCAAGGCGTGGCCGGCACGTGGCGTGACCTGACCGACAACGTCAACTCGATGGCCTCCAACCTGACCGCCCAGGTGCGCAACATCGCCTCGGTCACCACGGCCGTGGCCAAGGGCGACATGTCGCAGAAGATCACGGTCGATGCCCGGGGCGAGATCCTCGAGCTCAAGGACACGGTCAACACGATGGTCGACCAGCTGTCGTCCTTCGCCGACGAGGTCACGCGCGTGGCCCGCGAGGTCGGCATCGAGGGCAAGCTGGGCGGCCAGGCCGAGGTCAAGGGCGTGGCCGGCACCTGGCGCGACCTCACCGACAACGTCAACCAGCTCGCGTCCACGCTGACCACCCAGCTGCGCGCGATCGCCGAGGTGTCCACGGCAGTGGCCCGCGGCGACCTGACCCAGAGCGTCGCCGTCGCGGCGCAGGGCGAGGTCGCCGAGCTGAAGGACAACATCAACCAGATGATCGTGGCGCTGCGCGAGACCACGAAGGCCAACGCCGAGCAGGGCTGGCTCGACTCCAACCTGGCCCGCATCGGCGGCCTGCTGCAGGGCCAGCGGGACCTCGGCGAGGTCTGCCGCATGATCATGACCGAGGTGACGCCGCTGGTCGACGCGCAGCTCGGCGCCTTCTTCCTCATGGACAACGAGGAAGCCCAGATGCGCCTGCGGCTCGCCGCCTCCTACGGCTACGTGGCGCGCAACCACGAGGTCACGTTCGGCCCCGGCGAGGGACTGGTGGGCCAGGCCGCGGTCTCCCGGCGGACCATTCGCGTACGGGCCACGCACGACGGCGTCCTGACCATGCGCTCGGGCCTGATGTCGATGCCGCCGAACGACCTCGTCGTGCTGCCCGTGCTGTTCGAGGGCGAGATGCTCGGCGTGATCGAGTTCGCCTCGGTGGCCGTCTTCTCGGGACTGCACCTGACGTTCCTGGAGCGGCTGGTCGCCACGATCGGGATCGCCCTGAACACCATCCAGGCCAACCGGCGTACGGAGGAGTTGCTCACGCAGTCGCAGCGGCTGGCCCGCGAGATGCAGGACCAGTCCAACGAGCTGCAGCGCACCAACGCCGAGCTGGAGGACAAGGCGCAGCTGCTCAGCGAGCAGAAGGGCAACATCGAGACGAAGAACAGGGAGATCGAGCTGGCCCGGCTCGGCCTTGAGGAGAAGGCGCAGCAGCTCTCCCGGGCGTCGGCCTACAAGACGGAGTTCCTGGCCAACATGAGCCACGAGCTGCGCACCCCGCTCAACTCCCTGCTGCTCCTGGCCCGGCTGCTGGCCGACAACAGCGACCGCAACCTCACCAGCAAGCAGATCGAGTTCGCCCGGACGATCCACAGCGCCGGCTCCGACCTGCTGTCGCTGATCGACGACATCCTCGACCTCAGCAAGATCGAGGCCGGGCGGATGGACGTCGAGCCCGACCAGGTCGACTTCGATGGCGTGCGCAGCTATGTCGAGCAGGCCTTCGTGCCGCAGGCACAGGAGAAGGGCCTGGAGTTCCGGGTCGAGGTGGCGCCGGAGCTGCCCGAGTCGATCGTCACCGACGAGCAGCGGCTCCAGCAGATCCTGCGCAACCTGCTGTCCAACGCGGTCAAGTTCACCGACCACGGCTCGGTCACGCTGAGCATCTATCCGGCGCCGGCCGGCACGGACTTCGACATGCCGTCGCTGTCCGCCGCCGACCAGGTCGTCGCGTTCTCGGTCACCGACACCGGCATCGGCATCTCCGACGAGAAGCTCAGCCTCATCTTCGAGGCGTTCCAGCAGGCCGACGGCACCACCAGCCGCAAGTACGGCGGGACGGGGCTGGGCCTGTCGATCAGCCGGGAGTTCGCGGCGCTGCTCGGCGGCACGATCGTGGTGGAGTCGCGCCCGGGCGAGGGCTCGACGTTCACGCTCTACATGCCGGACGTGCCGGTGCCCGACGCCATCCCGGTGCCGAGCCTGCCCCACATGCCGGAGCAGAGCCCGGTGACCGTACGCCGGCCGTCGCTCGCCTCGCTCGACATGCCCCTGATCACGGCGCCGCAGCCGGAGCCCGAGCCGCACCCGGTCAGTCCGGCGAGCCGGCAGCTCGACGGCGCCACGGTGCTCATCGTGGACGACGACGTGCGCAACGTCTTCGCCCTGACCAGCGCCCTGGAGATGCACGGGCTCAACGTGCTCTACTCGGACAACGGGGTGGACGGCGTACGCCTGCTGGCCGAGCACCCCGAGGTCGACATCGTGCTGATGGACGCCATGATGCCCGACCAGGACGGCTACGAGACCACCCGCGGGATCCGCCGCAACCAGCGCTTCCAGGATCTCCCGGTAGTGTTCCTGACTGCCAAGGCGATGCCCGGCGACCGCGAGTCGGCGCTGGCGGCGGGGGCGAGCGACTACATCACCAAGCCCGTCGACCTGGACCAGTTGATCGAGATCATGGCCCGCTGGGTGAACGCCACCGAGGACGTCCGGGACGGAGAGTGACCGTGGCTGAGCGAGCCAAGGCCCTGCTGGTGGACGACCGCCGCGACAATCTGCTCGCGCTGGAGGCGATCCTGCAGGGCCTGCCCGTGCAGTGCGTCGCGGTCGAGAGCGGCGAGGCGGCGCTCAAGCAGCTGCTGGTCGACGACTTCGCCGTGATCCTGCTGGACGCGCAGATGCCGAACATGGACGGTTTCGAGACGGCCGGGCACATCAAGCGCCGCGAGCGCACCCGGCACGTCCCGATCCTCTTCCTGACCGCGGCCGACCGGGACGCCCAGCTCGCCCTGCGCGGCTATGCCGTGGGCGCGGTCGACTATCTGACCAAGCCCTTCGACCCGTGGGTGCTGCGGGCCAAGGTGTCCGTCTTCGTCGAGCTGTGGACCAAAAACCAGCAGCTCAAGGCCCAGAGCGAGGCCAACCGCGAGCGCGACGCCCAGTGGCAGCGCCTGACCGACCTGGTCGACGAGGCCACCCGCACCCTCCGCGCGGGCGGCTCGTCGGCCGCCGCCGAGGCGCTCGAGATCCTCGAGAAGGCCCGCTGGGGCGTGTGACGCTGCTCGACCGGGCGCGCGGGGCGTGTGACGCTGCTCGACCGGGCGCGCGGGGTGGGGGGCGTTTCGGGGAGCCCGCCGCGGTGCCGGGGCCCGGCGCTGCGGTCACTCGGCTTTCGCGAGCTCGGCCGGCAGTTCAGCTTCCGCGGGTGACGGGGTCGCCGGGCGGGCGGAGAGCCAGCAGCCCGCCGCGACGAGGGTGAAGCCGGCGATCGTGCTGATTCCCCAGTGCTCGTCGAGCAGGAGCACGCCCAGGAGGACGGCGACGACCGGGTTGACGTAGGTGACCAAGCCGGCCTTCGCCGCGCCGACGTGACCGATGAGCTGGTAGAAGGCGAGCAGGGCGACCGCGGTGCAGAAGACGCCGAGCACGGCGAGGGCGGTCCAGGCGCGGCCCGACACCGGGCTCGTGGGCAGGGCGAAGAGCGCGAAGGGTACGAGCACCACCGCGCTGATCGACGTGGTGGCCGCGGTCAGGGCCTCGGCCGGGACGGTCGCGAGGCGGCGCTGCACCAGCATCGTGGCCACCGCGTAGCTCAGGGCCGCGACCAGGATCATGGCCGCCCCGAGCAGGCCCCAGCGGTCGCCGGAGATGTCGACGCCGACGAGCACGGCGACGCCCGCGAAGCCCAGCACCAGGCCGGTCGTCCGGCCCCGGGTGAGCGGCTCGGCCCGGACCATCAGGAGGGCGATGACGGCCGGCTCGATGGCGATCAGCAGGCCGGTGAGCGAGGAGCTGATGTGCGTTTCCCCGTACGTGATCAGCGTGAACGGGATCAGAATGTGCACCACCGACAGGGCCAGCACCGGGCGGGCGTGCCCCCGCAGCGCGGCCAGGCTCCCGCGCAGCGCGGCCACCGGGAGCAGGACGAGCGCGCCGACGGCGATGCGGCCGGCCACGACGACGATCGGGGACAGGTCCTCGAGGGTGATTTTGATCAGGAAGTACGGGATGCCCCACAGGATGGAGACGAGGAGGAAGAGCGACCAAGCGCGACGATTCACGATTCCAGCGTCACCGGTTACCGTGGTAAGCGGTAGTGGCCACTTGCTTGTGCCGTGTTAAGGACAGCTGATGATCGACGTGCGCCGTCTCGCCGTGCTCCGGGAAGTCGCCCGCCACGGCAGCTTCAATCGGGCCGCCACCACGCTGCGCATCACCCCGTCGGCGGTGTCGCAGCAGATCAGCGCCCTGGAACGCACGGTCGGCACGCCCGTGGTGCGGCGCAGCACCCGTGGCGTCGAGCTCACCGGGGCGGGCCGGGTGCTGGCCGAGGCGGGTGACGCGATCGCGGCGGAGATCGCGTACGCCGAGAGTCAGATTGCCCGCCTGGCCGACGGTGAGCGGGAAACCTTGACCGTGGCCACGTTCACCAGCGGTGGACAGCGGCTGTTGCCGGCGGCGCTGACCCGGTTCGCCGCCGAGCGCCCCGGCGTCGAGCTGACCGTGCTGGAGAACGAGCCCGAGGACAGCCTGCCGCTCGTGCGCGAGGGGGCGGCCGACCTGGCGTTGGTCTACACCTTCGACGATCCGCAGATGCCCGTGCCTTCCGGTCTGACCTGGACGCCGCTGCTCGACGACCCGATGTGGATCGTGCTGCCGGCCGGGCACCCGCTGGCGGCCCGGGAGTCGCTGACGATCTCGGATCTGGCCGTCGAGCGCTGGGTGCACGGCTGCCTGATCATCGACGACATCCTCGGCCACTATGCGGCGGCGGCCGGCTTCGAGCCGCGCATCGCCTGCCGGGGCACCGACTATGTCTTCGCCCAGTCGCTGGTCCGCGCCGGGGTGGGCATCAGCATGATCCCGCGCATCGCGCTGAGCGGGGAGCCGGGCGGCCTGGCGATGGTGCCGCTGGAGCAGCCGTGCCCGACCCGCTATGTCGGCATCGTCACAGCCCGCCGCGCCCGCCCGAACCCGCCGGCCGACGACCTGGCCCGGGCGCTGCGCGAAACGGTCGCTGCCCTGCCTGCTCTCACACAGTGATCATGAGGGCCGAGCGCAGGCCCGTGATGTCGAGCACCCGCATGAGGAAGTCGCCGACGTTGGCCAGCGACAGCACCGCGCGGGCATGCTGGGCCTTGCGGCTGAGGACCACCAGGGTGCCCAGCCCCTGCGAGTCGCAGAAGGTGACACCTGACATGTCGAGCACGATGCGGCCCGGCGGATCGGCCAGCGTCTCGTTGACCATCGCCGACAGCTTCGCCACGGTGAGCACGTCGATCTCCCCGGCGAGGTGGAACACGACCTCGTCGGGAGCACTATCAACCGTGATGGACAGCTCCGGTCGCTCCACCCCGTCACCCTATCGCGAGCAGCGTGATCCGGCCTGCCGGGCGCGATCGGGACAAGCGTTGCGCGCGGGGAGCAAGGTGACTTCCGCAACCCGGGGCGGGGCTGGCAGGACGACCCCAGGCCCGCGCTGACAGAATGGATGTCGCTGTGACCACCTCATACCACGCCGACGGCCGTCCCTACCCGGACGAGGCCCCGGTCTCCCAGGCCCTGTTCGACCGCGCCCAGGCCACCGTGCCCGGCGGGGTCAATTCACCCGTGCGAGCGTTCCGTGCGGTCGGGGGGACGCCCCGGTTCATGGCGCGCGGCGCCGGACCGTGGCTCTTCGACGCCGACGGCCGCCGCTATGTCGACCTGGTCTGCTCGTGGGGGCCGCTGATCCACGGCCACGCCCACCCGGAGATCGTGGCCGCCATCCAGTCCGCCGCGGCCCACGGCACCAGCTTCGGCACCCCGACCGAGGGGGAGGTCGAGCTGGCCGAGGAGATCGTCCGGCGCACCCCGGTCGAGCAGGTGCGGCTGGTCAGCTCCGGCACCGAGGCGACGATGACCGCGATCCGGCTGGCCCGGGGCTTCACCGGCCGGTCCAAGATCGTGAAGTTCGCCGGCTGCTATCACGGCCACGTGGACGCGCTGCTCGCCGCGGCCGGCTCCGGCGTGGCCACGCTTGGCCTGCCCGACTCGCCCGGCGTCACCGGCGCGGCGGCCAGCGAGACGATCGTGCTGCCCTACAACGACCCGGCCGCGGTCGAGGCGGTCTTCGCCGAGCAGGGCGACGCCATCGCCGCGATCATCACCGAGGCGGCCGCCGGCAACATGGGCGTGGTGGCCCCGCGCGACGGCTTCAACCAGCGGCTGGCCGAGATCGCCCACCGGCACGGCGCGCTGCTCGTCGTCGACGAGGTCATGACCGGCTTCCGGGTGTCCGCGGGCGGCTGGACCGGGCTCGACCCGGTGGACGCCGACCTCTTCACCTACGGCAAGGTCATGGGCGGCGGGCTGCCCGCGGCGGCCTTCGGCGGGCGGGCGGAGATCATGTCCCGGCTGGCGCCGGCCGGCCCGGTCTACCAGGCCGGCACGCTCTCCGGCAACCCGCTGGCCTGCGCGGCCGGGCTGACCAGCCTGCGCCTGGCGGACGACGCGGTCTACAAGCGCCTCGACGAGCTGTCGGCGACGGTCGGCGCGCTGGCGTCCGCGGCGCTCAACGACGCGGGGGTGGCGCACCGGCTGTCGTACGCGGGAAACATGTTCTCGATCTTCTTCACGCCGGACGACGTCGTGGACTACGACACGGCGAAGACGCAGGACGGCGCGGCGTTCAAGGCCTTCTTCCACGCGATGCTGCGCCAGGGCGTCTATCTGCCGCCGAGCGCCTTCGAGTCGTGGTTCGTGTCGACCGCCCTGGACGACGCGGCGCTGGAGACCATCGGTGCGGCGCTGCCCATCGCGGCGCGCGCCGCCGCGGCAGCGGGGGAAAGAGCATGACCGAGCAGACCAGGACCACGGTGCACGTGCTGCGGCACGGCGAGGTGCACAACCCCGCCAAGATCCTGTACGGCCGCCTGCCCGACTTCCACCTCTCCGAGCTCGGCCGGCAGATGGCCAAGGCCGCCTCCGAGTGGCTCGCCGACCGCGACATCACGCACGTCGTCGCGAGTCCCCTGGAGCGCGCCCAGGAGACGGCCGAGCCGTTCGCGGCGCACTTCAAGCTCGAGACGGCGACCGACACCCGGCTCATCGAGTCCGCGAACTTCTTCGAGGGCAAGAAGGTGGCCGTGGGTGACGGGGCGTTCGGCAACCCGCGCAACTGGTGGGTCCTGCGCGACCCGATCACGCCCAGCTGGGGCGAGCCCTACCTGCAGATCGCGCAGCGGATGTTCGAGGCGGTCCAGGCCGCCCGGGTCGCCGCGGAGGGCCACGAGGCGGTCTGCGTCTCGCACCAGCTGCCGATCTGGACCCTGCGGCGCTATGTCGAGCGCAAGCGCCTCTGGCACGACCCGCGGCGCCGGCAGTGCGGCCTGGCCAGCCTGACCTCCTTCCGCTTCGAGGGGGCGAAGGTGGTCGGCATCGACTATGCGGAGCCCGCGGCGGCGCTGGTCGCGATGTCGCCCGGCGCCCGGACGGCCAAGGGGGCATGACGATGCGCCGGCTCGCCGCTGTCGTGCTCACCGCCGCCGTCGCGGCCGGTGCCCTGACGGGGTGCGGCAGTTCGAGCTGGGCGTCGAAGTGCACGACGAGCAAGGACGACGTGGTCGAGTGCACGCCCGAGCAGCGCCCGGAGGCCCGTGAGGTCACCGGCGAGCAGCTCGACGGCGGCACCTACGACGTGGCCAACGACCGGGGCAAGGTCGTCGTCGTCAATTTCTGGGGCTCCTGGTGCAACCCGTGCCGGGCCGAGGCGGATGACCTCGAGGGCACGTTCCAGGCGACCAAGGCGAAAAATGTCGCCTTCGTCGGCGTCAACGTGCGTGACGACCGGGACGCCGCCAAGCGCTTCGAGCAGGCCTTCCAGGTCAGCTATCCGAGCATCTACGACCCGAGCAGCGCCGTGGCGCTCAAGTTCGACGTCACCCAGACCACCACGCCGGCCACGCTGATCCTCGACCGGGAGGGCCGGATCGCGGCCGCCATCCGCCGGTCGACCACGATCGCCGAGCTGCAGCCGCTGGTCGAGCGGATAGCCGCGGAGGCGAAGGGCTGATGGGGGACACCTTCGCCGACGTCGCCGGCAGCGGCCCGCTGCTGCTGGCGGTGCTGGTGGCCGCGGTGGCCGGGCTGGTCAGCTTCCTGTCGCCGTGCGTGCTCCCGCTCGTGCCGGGCTACCTCTCCTATGTCACCGGCCTGGCCGGGTCCGATCTGGATGCCCGGCAGCAGACCAGGGTGAAGGGCCGGATCCTGGCGGGCACCGGGCTGTTCGTCCTGGGCTTCGCCATCGTCTTCACGCTGACCACCACCCTGGTCGCGAACATCGGCAAGACGCTGCTGGTCCACAAGAACACGCTCAACATCGTGCTGGGCATCCTGATCATCATCCTGGGACTGGCCTTCCTCGGATTCGTCCCGGGCATGCAGCGCGAGCTGCGCATCACCAAACTGCCGAACGCGGGGCTCATCGGCGCGCCGATCTTCGGGGCGATCTTCGCGCTGTCCTGGATGCCGTGTGTCGGTCCCACCCTCGGTGTCGTGCTCGGCCTGGCCACCCGCGCCGGCGAGACCGACCGGGCGGTGGTGCTGGCCCTGGCGTACAGCCTGGGACTGGGCGTGCCGTTCGTGCTGTTCGGGCTGTTCTTCCGGCGGCTGCTCGGCCTGTTCAAGGCGGTGCGGCGCAACAGCCGCTGGGTGACCCGGATCGGCGGCGCACTGCTCATCCTCGTGGGTGTCACGCTGGTCACCGGGGGCTGGGACAGCTTCCTCATCTGGCTGCAGACCACGTTCAACTTCGACTCGGGGACGCTGCTGTGACGGCCGTTCAGGAACGCCCCGCGCCCGCTCCGGCCCCACGCCGGCCCCATAGAGCGGTCACGCTGCTGCGCAACTCGTGGCGCCAGCTGACGAGCATGCGTACGGCCCTCGTCCTGCTCTTCCTCTGGGCGGTGGCCGCGATCCCGGGCTCGGTGTGGCCGCAGCGCCCGGTCAGCCCGGAGCGCGTGACGCAGTACTTCCGCGAGCACCCGGACCTCGCCCCGAAGCTGGACACGCTCGGCGCGTTCGACGTCTACTCGTCGGCCTGGTTCGCGGCGATCTATCTGCTGCTCTTCACCTCGCTCGTCGGCTGTGTGGCGCCCCGGCTGCGGGACCACATCCGGGCCCTGCGCACCGTGCCGCCGGACGCCCCGCGCCGGATGGACCGCCTGCCCCAGCACGCCGCCGGCGAGGAGCGCACCGACGCTCCGGCCGAGGCGGCGCAGCTGGCGGCCAAGGCCCTGCGCGGCGAGCGCTTCCGCACGAAGATTCGCGAGCACGCGGACGGCAGCTGGACGGTCTCCGCGGAGAAGGGCTTCCTCAAGGAGACCGGCAACCTGCTCTTCCACGCCGCGATGCTCACGGTGCTGCTCGGCGTCGGCTTCGGCTACTGGTACGGGTGGCACGGCAACCGCATCCTCGTCGAGGGCCAGGACCAGGCGTTCTGCAACAGCGTCACGCAGTACGACGAGTCCTCGCTCGGGCCCCGCGTCCAGCCCTCCGACCTGCCGTTCTTCTGCCTGCGCCTCGACGACTTCGCGGCGACCTACCAGGACAGCGGGCAGGCCAAGTCCTTCGCGGCCAAGGTGGAGCTGCAGACGAAGCAGGACGGCCCGTGGGCGCCGAAGGAGTTTTCGGTCAACAGCCCGCTGCGCCTGTCCCAGGGCAACATCTATCCGCTTGGCCACGGCTACGCGATGGTGCTGCGCTACACCGACCGCTACGGCGTGTCGCAGACCAAGGTGGTGCCGTTCCTGCCCCGCGACGGGATGTTCACCAGCGAGGGCGTGGCGCAGTTCCCGGACATCAACATCGACCCGAAGACCAACAAGCGCGACGTGAAGCTGCAGCTCGGCTTCGAGGGCGTGTTCCTGCCCACGGTCGACCCGAACGGCGGCGCGAGCTCGATCTTCCCGGCGGAGAACGACCCGGTGCTGTTCCTCACAGCCTATCGGGGCGACCTGGGCGTCGAGGTGGGGCTGCCGCAGTCGGTCTACTCGCTCAACCAGGATCAGATCGACAACGGCGCGCTCAAGAAGATCAGCGGTGACCGCCCGCAGCGGCTCACCCCGGGGCAGACGATGACCCTGGACGACGGGACGAAGCTGGAGTTCGTGGGCACCCGCGAGTTCGCGACGATCTCGGTCCGCTATGACCCCGCGCAGCCGTACGTACTGGGGGGTGCGGTCGTGGGTCTGCTCGGCCTGATGCTCTCGCTGTCGGGGCATCGGCGCAGGATGTGGTTCCGGATCACGCCCCGGGAGGGCTCCGGTAGTTTGGTGGAGGCCGGTGGCCTGCCGCGCTCCGACTATCCGGGCTTCACGGACGAGTTCGGACGACTTGTGGGGGCCGCGCGCGGCCCGGAGGAAGGGACGCCCTGATGGCGGAGTTGTCCAACCAGCTGATGGGCATCACGGTGCTCGCGTACCTGCTGGCCATGGTGTTCTATGCGGCGGAGTACGCGTTCGGTGCGCGCAGCCACATCGGGCGGGCGGCGGCTCGTCCCGCCCGGCAGCTCGTCGGCGCCGGCGCGCCGACTGACGACATTTCGGACGAATCGCCAGCGGTGGCGGCGGAGCCGAAGCGCGACCGCGGTGAGCTGCTCGGCACGATCGCCGTCGGGCTCACCTGGCTGGCCTTCGCCTTGCACCTCGGCACGGTGGTCACCCGCGGCATCGCGGCCGACCGCATGCCCTGGGGCAACATGTACGAGTACATCCTCACGGTCGGCCTGGTCGGCTCGGCGGTGTGGCTCGGCGTGCTGACCCGCTGGCCCGGCATCCGCCACCTCGGCCTCTTCGCCACGCTCGCGCTGACCGTGCTGCTCGGCGCCGACGGGCTGATCGCCTATGCGCCGGTCGGGCCGCTGGTGCCCGCGCTGAACTCGTACTGGTTCATCATCCACGTCTCCTCGATCATCCTGGCCAGCGGCATCCTGCTGATCGGCGGCGTCCCGGCGGCCATGTTCCTGATCCGCACCGGCTACGACCAGGGCAAGCGCCGCTTCCCGTACGCGCTGGGGGCCAAGGTCCCGGCGGCCGCCGCCCTCGAACGCCTCACCTTCCGCCTGCACGCCTTCGGCTTCCCGCTCTTCACCTTCGGCGCCCTGATCGCCGGTCCCCTGTGGGCCGAGGCGTCCTGGGGCCGCTACTGGGGCTGGGACCCCAAGGAGGTCTGGGCCTTCATCTCCTTCGTCGTCTACGCCGCCTACCTCCACGCCCGCGCCACCCCGAGCGTCAAGCGCACGACGGCCACGTGGATCGCCCTGCTCGGCTTCGTGACGATGCTGATGAACCTCTTCGGCGTCAACCTCTTCTTCACCGGCCTCCACTCCTACGCCAACGCCGGCGGCATGTGAGCAGCAACGAGTTCGCCGGCGACTATCGCCCGGCGAGCTTGGCTACGACCGGAGCGAATGCGTCGGCGGCGTCGGCGCCGATGACGAAGTAGGAGAAACCGATCTCCTCCCGTCGCCGCTGAATTTCCTCGGCGGCGGCCGCCGGATCCTCCGGAAGCGTGACCAGCGAGTCCGCCGCACGAGCCGCGGCAGTGTCGGTGCCGGGCGGTGCCATGTGCGCCGCGACCCGGTCGCCGATGACCGCCACGGCGTTCGCGAGCTCGACGTCCCGGGCGGCGCGCAGGTCGCGGGCCAGCCGGGTGACCTCGGCCCGGGGCTCGTCCGGCGCCTGCACGAAGGTGACCGTGTCGGCGACCTGGGCCGCCAGTGCGCGAGCCTTCGGGCCGCGAACGGCCATCGCGATCGGCGTGTGCCGGTCGGGGCCGTCGAAATCGCGCAGCCGCCGGACGGTGTCGCGGATCCGGTCCAGCCGCTCCGCCGGCGGGACGGCGGGCATTCCCTTGTCACGGAGCTCGTCGTCGATTCCCGGCCGGCCGGTGCCGATGCCCAGCTCGAAGCGCCCGTCGGTGAGCTGCGACAGCGAGTGCGCCTCCCACGCCGTCAGCCAGGCCGGGCGTAGCGGGGAGGCGTACACCCAGGTGCCCACGCGCAAGGTGGTCAGGGCCGCGACCGTGGCCAGCGTGGGTGCCGGCGCCGGCTGCAGCAGCGGGAAGTCGGGCATCAGCAGCGTCGAGTAGCCGCTGTCGGCGATGCGGCGCACCCGGGCCAGCCACGTCGGCCGGTCAGTGGTGATCGGGGCAACCACTCCGAAGCGAAACGGTCTCGTCATGCCGTTATCCCCTCTGCGTCGGGATCAGCCCGGGCAGTCGCCGGCGTCCCACGTGTCGTAGAGCGTCCGCCAGTTGAGGCAGAACCCGCCGTTGCGTTGCTTGGCAGCGTCGGCCGTGAGTGTGCCCACATCCTCGCGCCAGAAGCGATAGGGCCCGCCGCCCGGCGCCCGCAGCTGCACATTGTCGACCGTGACCGTCGGGACCAGGACGTGGGCGGGCTTCGAGGGGTCGACGTGGACCTCGACGTACTGCTCGACGTAGGCGCTCTGGCCGACCGGGAGGCGCTGGGCGGTCAGGAGGTTCCAGCGGTTGTTCCACCACAGCCACGCCTGCCAGACATTGTCCGCGTCGGTGTGCAGGTCGAGCCAGACGCGGTCGCCGGCGCGCAGGTGGTACTGGTCGTAGAACTGCCAGGTCTTCGTGTTGGTGTTGAACGTGTAGATGTGCTGGCGGCCCTGGCCGGCCCAGCCGGTCTCGGCCCAGCCGGCCTCCAGCCACGAGATGCTGCCGCCGCCGAGGTCGCGCTTGACCATGAAGCGGCCGGCGACGAAGTCGTACGTGTTGGGCCGCACCGCCCCGTCGACGACCTCGATGCGTCCGGAGACGCCGCCCCACTCGCCGGCCGTGCCCGCGCCCAGGTGGTGGTAGCCGCTCGGGGTGTAGTGGGTGCGCACCTGGTTGATGTCGACCCCCGCCTCGAGGACCCGCCCGGTGGCGCGGCAGGCGCCGGCCGCCCTCATGCTCGGCCGGGTGGTGGGGGCCGTGGTCGACGCCTTGCCCTTGCCGCAGGCCGGCAGCTCCTTCGGCCGCGACTGGGCCGGCGCGGCGGCCCCCAGCGTGGCCCCCAGAACGGCGATCAGGCCCGCGAAGGCGGACAGCCGGAACCTCAAGAAGCCTCCCTCATCACACTTCTTTGATGCAACGGAAGCCGTGATCCACGGGTGACGGGTGAAAGACTGGTCCCCATGGCCAGCGGCTTTCCTCACCCCGATCTGCAGAGCTTCATCGCGGCCCTGGAGGCCGCCGGCGAGTTGCGCCGCGTGCGCGTCCCGGTCGATCCGACGCTGGAGATCAGCGAGATCGTCACCCGCACGGTCCGGGCGGGCGGCCCGGCGCTGCTGTTCGAGAATCCGACGCGTGGCGACATGCCGATCGTCATCAACCTCTTCGGCACCGAGAAGCGCATGGCGATGGCCCTGGGTGTCGACCGGCTCGACGAGGTGGGCGACCGGATCGGCGCCATGATCAAGCCCGAGCTGCCGGTCGGCTGGTCCGGCATCCGCGAGGGGCTCGGCAAGGTGCTGCAGCTCAAGTCGCTCCCGCCCAAGAAGGTGAAGAGCGCCCCCTGCCAGGAGGTCGTGCTCTCCGGCGACGAGGTCGACCTGAACAAGCTGCCCGGGTTGCAGGTGTGGCCGGGCGACGGCGGCATCTTCCACAACTTCGGGCTGACCCACACCAAGCACCCCGAGACCGGCAAGCGCAACCTGGGGCTCTACCGGCTGCAGCAGCACTCGCGCAACACGCTGGGCATGCACTGGCAGATCCACAAGGACTCCACCGCTCACCACGCGGTGGCCGAGCGGCTCGGGCAGCGGCTCCCGGTGGCCATCGCGATCGGCTGCGACCCGGTCGTGAGTTATGCGGCGAGCGCGCCCCTGCCCGGCGACATCGACGAATACCTGTTCGCGGGCTATCTGCGCGGCGAGCGGGTTGAGATGGTCGACTGCCTGACCGTGCCGCTGCAGGTGCCGGCCGAGGCGCAGATCGTCCTCGAGGGCTATCTGGAGCCGGGCGAGCGGCTGCCGGAGGGGCCCTTCGGCGACCACACCGGCTTCTACACGCCGGTCGAGCCCTTCCCGGTGCTGCACGTCGAGACCATGACCATGCGCAAGCAGCCGATCTACCACTCGATCGTCACGTCGCAGCCGCCGCAGGAGGACCACGGCCTGGGCAAGGCGACCGAGCGCATCTTCCTGCCGCTGCTCAAGATGCTGATCCCGGACATCGTCGACTACGACATGCCGGCCGCCGGCGTCTTCCACAACTGCGTCATCGTCTCGATTCGCAAGCGTTACCCCAAGCACGCGCAGAAAATCATGAACGCGATCTGGGGCGCCCACCTCATGTCGCTCTCCAAGCTGATCGTGGTCGTCGACGAGGACTGCGACGTCCACAACTACAACGAGGTCGCCTTCCGCGCCTTCGGCAACGTCGACTACGACCGCGACCTGGTCGTCACCCAGGGCCCGGTGGACCACCTGGATCACGCGTCCTACCAGCAGTTCTGGGGCGGCAAGGCGGGGATCGACGCCACCCGTAAGCTGCCTACCGAGGGCTACACGCGGGGCTGGCCGGAGGCGATGACCATGGCGCCCGAGGTGAGCGCCCTGGTGGACAAGCGGTGGAAGGAATACGGCATATGACAGCGCTGGCGCCGGCGGCACCCGAGAAGCCGGGCAAGGTCAAGGCCTTCCTGCGGCTGGTGGCGATCGAGCACTCGGTGTTCGCGCTGCCCTTCGCCTATCTGTCGGCGCTGGTCGCCATGGACCGCCTGGGCACCGGCGTCCACTGGCTCGACCTGGTGCTGGTCACGGTCGCGATGGTCGCCGGGCGCACGTTCGCCATGGCGGCCAACCGCATCCTCGACCGCAAGATCGATGCCCTCAATCCGCGTACGAAGAACCGGGAGCTCGTCACCGGCGCGGTGAGCGTGCGCACGGCGTGGACCGGCGCGGCCGTCTCGCTGGTGGTGTTCTTCGCTGCCGCGGCCCTGCTCAACTGGCTGTGCCTGGCGCTGTCGCCGCTGGCCGTGATCCCGCTCGTCGTCTACCCGTACGCGAAGCGGTTCACGAACTTCCCGCACTACGTGCTGGCGCTGGCGCAGGCGGTGGCCCCGGTCGGCGCCTGGCTGGCGATCACCGGCACGTTCGACGGCTCGGGCCCGGCCTGGGTGCTCGGCGTCGCGGTCGGCCTGTGGATCGGCGGCTTCGACATCATCTACGCCTGCCAGGACGTGGAGATCGACCGGCAGATCGGGGTGCACTCCACCCCGGCCCGTTTCGGTGTCCGGACCGCGCTGCACATCTCGACCGTGACCCACGTCGTCACGTTCGCGCTGTTCGTCTGGTTCGGCTTCCTCGTCGATCTGAGCTGGTTCTACTGGATCGGACTGCTCCTCACCGCGGCGGCCTTCGTCTACCAGCACGTCGTCGTCACGCCGAACGACCTCACCAAGGTCAACCGGGCCTTCTTCACCGCGAACGGGTTCGTGGGCATCGCCCTCTTCGTGTTCGCGCTCCTTGACCTGATCGTGATGTAACCTCCTCGGCCGCCGTTCCCGTCTAATCCCCGTGAGCGACAGAGACACGGAGTTTCGAGACTTCGTCACCGCGCAGATGGACTCACTGCGCGGCCTGGCGTATCTCACGTGCGGCGACTGGCAGGCGGCCGAGGACGCGGTGATGACCGCCCTCGCGAAGCTGTACGTGAAGTGGCGGCGGATCGACAACCACGCCGGCTACGCCCGCACCGCGGTGGTCCGCGCGGCCATCGACGAGACCCGGCGCCCCTGGTGGCGGCGGGAGCGGGCGCAGAGCGACGCGATGCCGGACCGGCCGCTGCCCTACGACAGCACCGGCCACGTCGACGACCGCCTCAAGGTCCGCCAGGCGTTGCAGCAGCTGCCCAAGCGGCTACGGGCCGTGCTGACCCTGCGCTATCTGGAGGGCCTGAGCGTCCGGGAGACCGCCGAGACGCTGGGCTGCCCCGAGGGAACGGTCAAGAGCTACACCTCCCGGGGGCTGGACGCGCTGCGCCAGATCCTCGGCACCGAGGTCTTCATCACCAAGGAGAACCGTCGTGAAGCCCGAGCTGTCTGACATGTTGCGCGACGCGAAGTCGGACGCGCCCAGTCCCCGTTACTCCGTCGACGATTTCGTCGCCGCCGGCCGCAAGCAGCAGCGCAAGGTGCGCACCATGTGGGTGGGCACCGGCGCGGCCGCCGCCGTCCTCGCTGTCGCGGGTGCGGTCGCCGTCCCGCAGCTGCTGCCGGGGGGCGAAACGACGACCCCCGCCACCCAGGTCGCGGCCCCGGCCGCCAAGCCGTCGGCCAAGCCGTTCACCTACCCCGACGGCGATTTCACCGCCAACTTCGCGCCCTACCGCGTCGGTGACCTGTCCGTCTCCAAGGCGATCCTGGTCACGCCCGGCTACGAGGTGGCGTCGATCACCGCCCCGGGCCGGGGTCAGGTCTTCGAGGACGAGAACGGCAAGCAGCGGGACGTCGGCAACCAGGTCGCCGCGCTCACCGTCTTCAAGCCGGGCGCCTTCGACCCGTCGGTGGTCAAGAAGGGCGAGAAGACCGGCGACGCGTACTTCACCGAGGGCGTCGGCGGTGACCCCAAGAAGGGCAAGCCGGGCAACGACGGCACCTACGCCTGGGAGTACGCGGACGACGCCTGGGCCGTCATCAAGTTCCACGGCGGCGAGGAGCTGCAGGCGAAGGAGCTCGCCGCCGTCGCCAAGGGCCTCAAGGTGGGCGCGACCGCGCCGGTGAAGATCGGCTTCAAGCTCGGCTACGTGCCCGACGGCTACGAGCTGGCCGCCGCCGGCACCACGTACAACGAGATGGCCATCCCGCTGGAGGGTAGCTCCTACGCGCTGCTGCTCAAGGGCGACCTGCCGTTCACGGGCCTCAAGGACAACATCCTCGACCCGTACGTCGTCGGCGACAAGCAGCTGCCGCTCCTGCAGCTGCAGGTCTTCCCGAAGTGGTACGCCAAGTACCCGGCCAAGGACGACAAGTCGTGGTGCGAGTCGGAGTCGCTCTGCTACATCGCGGCGCCGGGCGGCGACTACGTCCTGGAGCTCAGTGGCGGCGGCATGATCTCCGACGACGAGCTGCTCAAGGTGCTCGACAATGTGACCTTCGCCGCGGCGAACAACCAGAAGACCTGGTTCGACGCCACCGGCGCGACCAAGTGACGGTGCATGCTTGAGGGCATGCGAACCCCGTGGATCGTCGGCGTCTCAGGAGCTTCCGGCACGCCCTATGCCAAGGCCGTGATCGGAGCGCTTTTGGACGCCGGCGAGGCCGTGGACCTGGTCGTCTCGAAGGCCGCCCGGCTCACCCTGCTCGACGAGACGGGCGCGACCGTGCGGGACGCCCACTGGAAAGACGATGTGGCCGCCTGGCTTGCGCGGGACCTGGGCCAGGCGGATCTCGCGTACTGGCCGGCCGGTGACCTCGCCGCCGGGCCGAGCAGCGGCTCGTACCCGGTGAAGGGCATGGCCGTGGTGCCCGCCAGCACCGCGGCCTGCGCGGGCATCGCGATCGGGCTGAGCAAGGACCTGCTGCAGCGCGCGGCCGAGGTCAACCTCAAAGAGCGCCGGCGCACGGTCGTCGTGCCCCGCGAGACCCCGGTGACCCGCAGCCACCTCGAGCACCAGATCGCCCTCCTGGACGCCGGGGCCGTCGTGCTCCCGGCGTCGCCCGGCTTCTACGGCGCGGGCGCGGACGCCACGGCCCAGCAGCTCGTCGATTTTGTGGCCGGCAAGGTGCTCGATGCTCTCGGCGTGCCGCACGACCTGTTTCAGCGGTGGCGCGGCGAACTCAATCAGCGCAGCCCGTTGGGCGGACCGTAACCGCCACCCGGGTTCGACGGCCCCTGGTTGCGAGGCCTGTTCTGCGCGTCGTCCTCGCGCATCTCCTCGACGACCGCGGCGCCCTCGCCTTCGAGCAGCGCCCGCACCTCCGACTCGCGGAAGCGCCGGTGGCCACCCGGAGTCCGGATGCTGCCGATGCGTCCGGCGGCCGCCCAGCGCGTCACGGTCTTGGGGTCGACCCGGAAAAGTGCGGCAACCTCCCCGGGCGTCAGCAGTCGATCTCCAGTGTCCACGGCCCTCTCCTCGCGTTCGTTGTGGGAGCGCCGGTGGTCACGGTGCGTGTCGGCGTGCTCGATCGGGACGTACAGCCATTAGAGCATCGGGCAAAACAGCAAGTCGCTGAAATGCGGAAAAAGCCCCGATTGCTCCGATGGCCGTTATTCTTGCGCGGCCGGGCGGTCGTCGCCCGCTACCGGGCGTGAACACCTGCCGGGCCCACACTAACCTTTGCTGACATGGACGCCATCGATCTGCGCCTGATTGACCTGCTCCGGGACAACGCCCGGTCCTCCTACGCGGAACTCGCCCGGCAGGTGGGCCTCTCCGCCCCGGCCGTGCACGAGCGGGTGGGCAAGCTGGAGACCGCGGGGACGATCCGGGCGTACCGGGCGGAGGTCGAGCCCGACGCCATCGGCCTGGGCATCACCGCGCTGATCAGCATCGTCGAGGACTCCGGCGCGGACACCGACGACGTGCTCGCGGCGCTGCGGGTCATGCCCGAGATCGAGTCGTGCTACTTCATGGCCGGCGTCGAGTCCTACCAGCTGACCGTCCGGGTGGGGACGATCGCCGAGCTCGAGCAGCTCATCGTGCGGGTCAACCGGACGCCGGGGGTGGCGTCCACGCGTACGGCCATCGCCCTCTCCACCAAGTGGGAGAACCGCCCGCAGCCCGGCCGCGACCTGGCCGCCCGATGAGCCGGGAATGGGCCGCCGAGGCCATCCGGCTCGTCGAGGCCGACGCCAACCGCTCGGCGGACACTCACCTGCTGCCCTTCCCGCTGCCCGCGCGCTGGGGGATCGACCTCTATCTCAAGGACGAGTCGTCGCACCCCACCGGCTCGCTCAAGCACCGTCTGGCGCGTTCCCTTTTCCTGTACGCCCTCTGCAACGGCTGGATCGGCCCGGACACCACGATCGTCGAGGCCTCGTCGGGCTCGACGGCCGTGAGTGAGGCCTACTTCGCGCGGATGCTCGGGCTGGACTTCATCGCGGTCATGCCGGCCGCCACGTCGCCGGAGAAGATCTCGCTGATCGAGTTCCAGGGCGGCAAGTGTCACCTGGTCGCCGATCCGACGGCGGTGGTCGCCACGGCGCAGCGGCTGGCCGCCGACCTGGGCGGGCACTTCATGGACCAGTTCACCTACGCCGAGCGGGCCACCGACTGGCGGGGCAACAACAACATCGCCGAGTCCGTGTACGCCCAGCTGGCCCTCGAGCGGTACCCCGAGCCGGCGTGGATCGTGGTGGGCGCCGGTACGGGTGGCACGAGCGCGACGATCGGGCGGTACACACGGTACCGGCGGTTCGCCACGCGACTGGCGGTGGTGGATCCCGAGGGTTCCGCCTTCTTTCCCGCGTACGAGAAGAAGGATTGGACCGTCTCGACCGGCCGGGGCTCACGCATCGAGGGCATCGGGCGGCCCTCGGTCGAGCCGTCGTTCCAGCCGGCCGTGGTCGACCGCATGATCCACGTGCCCGACGCCGCGTCGATCGCCGCGATGCGGGCGGGCTCGGCGGTGCTGGGCCGGCGTGTGGGCGGGTCGACGGGCACCAACCTGTGGGGCGCCTTCGGGCTGATCGCGGAGATGCTGCGCGAGGGGCGGGGCGGCTCGGTCGTCACGCTCATCTGTGACGGCGGCGAGCGGTACGCGGACACGTACTACTCGGACGCCTGGGTGGCCGACCAGGGGCTGTCGATCACCCCCTTCTTTCATGCGGTGGACCTCTTCCTGTCCACCGGAGAGTGGAGTGGGGGTTCCTGAGCGGCTGTTCCATGGGAGGATCGTGGCCCCCAAGCGATTCACGTTCGAGGAGTGCTCGTGGCGGATGACGGTCAGCCGGCCCGTGCCGCTGTGGCCCACCCGCTCATTCCGCGGCAGCGCGGCGACTTCTCCCTCGCGGATCTGCCTCCCGCTCCGCAGCGCCGGCGCCGGCGGGGTCCCCTGCTCCTCGCGGTGCTGGCGCTCGTCGCCGTCGTCGCGCTCGTTGCGGGCCGGGACATGCTGGCCACAGCCGTCCGCCCCGCTGTCGCCCGTCCGCCGACGCCGCTCGAGGCCGCCCGCGCCTCGCTGAAGCAGCAGTCCGCGGCCCTGCTGAGCGGCGACTCCGCCGGATGGCTCGCGGCGGTCGCCCCGTCACTCCGGTCCCGCTACGAGGCGATGTTCGCGTCGCTGCGGTCGCTGGGCGTCAGCCGCTTCGACTACGACCTCCTCGCGTCCGGCGACTCCTTTGACGTCATCAACGCCCGCGCCCGGATCCATTACTGCCTGACCGGCACCACATGTACGGCCGCGACCGCGCCCGTGCTGGAGCACCGCGTCACACTGAAGCCGGTCGCCGGCCGCTGGGTGATCGCCGCGTCGAGCACCGAGCGCAGCGAGGACGACTTCCAGCCGCCGCCGTGGGACGAGGGCGGGCTCGTCTTCGCGCAGGGCAAGCGGGTGACCCTCGCCGCCCTTCCCGCGCAGAAGAAGCACTTCGCCTCGGTCCTGCCGATCGCCGACGCCGCCGCGCTGGTCAACGACAAGTTCGCGACCCTCGTCGGCAATCCGCAGCAGCGCTACCGCGTCTATCTCGCCGGGGCCAAGCAGTGGAAGAGCTGGTACGGCGGCATCGACGACAAGTGGGTCGTCGGCTATGCCGTCCCGCTCGGGGAGGCCGGCATGGACGTCGTCCTCAACATGGACGCGCTCTCGAAGGACCGGCGGCTGCTGGAGACGACGGTGCAGCACGAGCTCGGTCACGTGGTGACGATCGGCACGTTGCACCGCCGTGACTGGGGGTCCGGCGACATGTGGCTCAAGGAGGGCATCGCCGAGTACATCGGCTGGTACCCCGAGCCCGCCACCGCCAGCTGGCGCCGCGGCTCGGTGCACGACCTGGTCACCGGCGACAACCCGCCCACCAGCATCGCCACGAAGGCCATGGCGACCGACGCGCGGCAGGAGGAGGGTGACAGCTTCTACGGGCTGGGGCACTTCGCGGCGGCGTGCCTGGCCGAGAAGTACGGGCAGCGGGCGCTCTTCACGTTCGTACGGCTGTATCTGCGCGAGGAGAAAGACCTCGACCCGGCGTCGGAGGCGGCGTTCGGGCGGCCGTTCGCCACTGTCGACAAGACGTGCGTGGCGTGGATCAGGGACAACGCTTAAGGTTTTTTGAGCGCGGCCATTCCTGGGTAATCCCGGACAAAACCGTCCTCGTCGACGGTGAGGTCGGCGCTGAACGTCTCACTGGCGTAGCGGACCTTGCCGTCGCCCAGCGCGGTGTAGATCTGGTCCGCCTGGATCACCTCCAGGCTGGGCAGGCGCACCCAGGCGACGCTGATCCGGTGGGCGACGCCCGTGCCCTCGGTCTGCAGCTTCAAGCGGCGGATCGGCAGCGTGTTCGTCAGCGGGGAGCCGGTCAGATCCACGTCGTACGCCCCGAGCAGCAGGTCAGGATCCTCGATGCCGGCCAGCCCCGCGCGGGCGTGACCGGTCGCCGCCAGCGCCGAGTCGAGGTCGCCCTCCTCGTGGGTGGTCACCCGCCATCGCCCGCCGTCGGCTTCCAATCTGACGGTACGTTTCCAGCCCGCGCCCGCCGCGGACACGTCCAGGCTCGTGGTGACCCAGTCCGGGTCGGTGCGCAGCTCGTACGTGGCCGTGTAGGCGATCGGGTCCACGGCCAGCGCCGTGCCCTTGGCGACGAGGCCGGCGCGCGTGTCGGCCAGGACGTGCTCGGCGCCGGTGGTGTCGCGGCGTTCCCAGAAGAGCGAGGTGGGCATGGTCTGTTCCTACCCCGTCGGGCGGGTGCTGCCACGAAAAAAGGCCCCCGGGTCAGCCGGGAGCCTTTCTCCTCTACCGCTTGCTTGGCGCTAGCAGCTGCTCGCCGTCGCGTGGTGCTTGGCGCTTGCAGCTGCTTGCCGTCGCGTGGTGCTTGGCGCTAGCAGCTGCTCGCCGTCGCGTGGTGCTTGGCGCTAGCAGCTGCTCGCCGTCGCGTGGTGCTTGGCGCTTGCAGCTGCTCGGTGCTGCGTGGTGCTTGCAGCTGCTTGTTACCAGGTGGTGCTTGGTCAACGCATGTGCTTGGTCAGTGCGTGTGGGCGGGGCGGCCGCTGGAGTAGCGGTTGCCGCCCTGGTCGCGACGGTCGTTGCGGCCGGTCTCGCGCCGGAAGCCGCCCGTGCGGTCGCCGAAGTTGCGCGACGAACGGTCGCCGCCGTAGCCACCCCGGTCGCCGCCGCGCTCGCCGCCGCTGTAGCCGCCGCGCTCGCCCGAACCGGCCCGGTCGCCGTAGCCACCGCGGTCGCCGCCGCTGTAACCCCCGCGGTCGCCGCCGCTGTAGCCGCCGCGGTCGCCGGCCGGACGCCGGTCGCCGAACGGGCGGTCGGTGCGGGGACGGTCGCCGAAGCTGCCACGCTCGCGGTCGCGCTCGCCGAAGCTGCCGCGCGACCGGTCGCCGTAACCGCCACGGTCACCGCGCGAACGGTCGCCGTAGCCACCGCGGTCACGGTCGCCGTAACCGCCACGGGGGCGGTCGCCGAAGCGGCGCGGACGGTCGCCACGCTCGCGGCGGGGCTCCGGCTCGTCCTTCACCGGGATGCCGCTGGGCTCGCGGGCGCCGGTGATCTCGGCCAGCTTCTCGTCGCCGAGGCGCACGCGCACCTCGCCCGGGAAGACGCCGGCCTTCTGCATCATGGACTGGGTGCTGCGGCGCTGCTTGGGCAGCACCAGCGTCACCACGGCGCCCGACTCGCCCGCGCGAGCCGTGCGACCGGCCCGGTGCAGGTAGTCCTTGGGGTCCTTCGGCGGGTCCACGTGCACGACGAGCGAGATCCCGTCGACGTGGATGCCACGGGCGGCCACGTCGGTCGCGACCAGCACGTTCGTGCGGCCTTCCTTGAACTCGGCCAGCGTGCGGGTGCGTACCCGCTGGGTCTTGCCGCCGTGCAGCGCGCCGGCGCGGACGCCGACCGCCGCGAGCTGGTCGACCAGCCGGTCGACGCCCATCTGCGTACGGGCGAAGACGATCGTCTTGCCCTCACGGTTGGCGATCCACGACGTGATCGGGAACTTGTCGTGCGGCGGGATCAGCAGCAGGTGGTGGTCCATGGTGGACACGCTCGCCTCGGCCGGGGCGGTCGAGTGCGTCACCGGGTCGTTCATGAACCGCTTGACCAGCGTGTCGACGTCGCCGTCGAGCGTCGCCGAGAACAGCAGGCGCTGCGCCCGGGCCGGCGTCTTGGCCAGCAGCTCGGTGACCTCGGGCAGGAAGCCCATGTCGGCCATCTGGTCGGCCTCGTCCAGGACGGTGACCTCGACGTCGTCGAGCTTGCACGCGCCCCGCTCGATCAGGTCGCCGAGGCGGCCCGGGGTGGCGACCATGACCTCGACGCCGCGGCGCAGCGCGTCCATCTGCCGGTCGTAGGGCACACCGCCGACGGCGGTCTTGAGGAACACGCCCACGGACCGGCCCAGCGGCATCAGCGAGTCGGCGACCTGCATGGCCAGCTCACGGGTGGGCACCAGGATCAGCGCCTTGGGGTGGTGCGGGCGGGCCCGGCCCCCCTGGGCGACGCGGGCGAGCACCGGCAGGCCGAAGGCGAGCGTCTTGCCCGAGCCGGTCTGCCCACGGCCGAGCACGTCCCGGCCGGCCAGCGCGTCCGGGAGGGTCGCGGCCTGGATCTCGAAGGGCGTCGTGATGCCCTCGCGGTTGAGCACGCGGACGAGCTCAGCGGGCAGGCCCAGCTCGGCGAAGCTGGGCAGCGCGACGGCGGCCGGCTCCTCGGTGACGTCCTGGTTCGCGTCGGCCTGCGTGGTGGTGTCGTTCTGCGCCTCGGCGGGCGCGGTGGTCTCGTTCTGCGCCTGGGTGGGCGCGGCCGCGTCGGCGGCGGTCGTCTCGGCGGCGGGGGCGGCCTCGACAGCGGCGGCGGTCGCGGGGACCTGCGCCGGCTCGGTGGTCTCGGCAGCGGTGTTCACCGTCTCGGCGGCAGACGCCGCGGAGGGGGATTCGAAGACGGACGGGAACGTGCTGGGGTCAGCAAAAGTGGTCAAGAGAACCTCTCTACGGGGGCGCATGCTCGCGATCCGCCGCGGAAACCTTGAAGCCCGCTGCTGAAATTCCCGCAAGAACGCCCGTGGCGTGCCCGTCGAGGGCACGCCAGGTCAATTACTGTCATCAGTGTACGGGTCAACGTCGGCGACCCGGCCCGCATTCCGCGCCGGTAGTGGGCAGACTCACCCTCGGCGCAACCTCGCCAGCTTAGGGTCCGCGGGTCGCTCCGACAACTCAGCCCGAGAAAACGCCACCGATCATGTCGCTGAACGCGTCGCCCACGGTGAAGACGAACAGCAGGCTGACGCCCACCAGGAAGCCCAGCACCGCCAGCATCGCCACGACGACCTTGACGTTGCTGCGCCGCTGGACCTCGGGGACGTCACGCCAGCCCTGGGCCAGGATGTGCCCGGTCAGCGAGCCCGAGTTCTCGACCGCGTTCATGCTGATGGGCATCGTCATCTCGGCGGGCGCGTAGTCGGCCAGGCCCCCGTACACGCCGGCCTGCTCCCGCTGCTGCGGCACCGACGTCTGTCCGGAACCCGACCCGTACGTTCCGGGGCCCCCGGCTGGGGCGGGCGGCTGCCCGAACGGGTGCCGTGATCCACCCGATGCGCCGACCCCGAAGGACGTCCCCGCGGCGGCGGCCTGCGCGGCGGCCGTGCTGATGGGCATGGTCCGGTCGGACTCGGGTTCGTCGTTGCGCACCGGCATCGTCCGGTCGGAGCCGGGCATCGCGGTCGAGATCGGCATGGTCTGATCGGCCTGCGGCGTGGCCGGGAACTGCGACCCGGCGGCGAAGGCGGTGTTGATGGGCATGGTGGCGTCTGCGGGCGGGGTGGGCACCGGCATCCTTCGGTCGGTAGCGGAAGTCGGCGGCACTGTATAGCTCGGCAGCCCGGTCGCACCGCCGCCGAGGGCGGGTGGGGCGGGGAAAGGCACCGGCGGCGTCGGCGGCACCGGCGAGGGGTGGGGCCCCGGCGGCGTGGGCGAAGGCCCAGGACCAGGGGGTACGGGCGAGGGCCCAGGCCCCGGCGGCACCGGCGAGGGTCCGGGGCCGGGCGGGGTGGGCGACGGCCCGGGACCAGGCGGCACGGGCGACGGGCCCGGTCCGGGCGGCGTGGGCGACGGATCAGGACCGGGCGGCGTGGGGCCGGGCGGCGTGGGCGACGGTCCGGGGCCGGGCGGCGCCGGGACGGGCGCGGGCTCCGGCTTGAGCGGCTCGGTGGGGTCCGCCGGGGTGGGGCGCTGCGGCTCGGGCTTCGCCGGGCGCGGCTCCGGGGTCGACGGCTCGGGCAGATCCGGCTCCGCGGCGTCGGCGGACTTGGCGGTGCCGGAGGTCGCGGTGCCTGAGGTTGCGCTGCCGAAGGTCGCGGTGCCAGAGGTTGCGCTGCCGGACGAGCTCGGGAAGAAGGCCGTGCGGTCCTCCCCCTCACCGCCCGGCGCCAACCCCTGACCGCCCGGCGCCGAAACGGATGCCGCTGGCGACGCCGAGCTGCCCGATGCCGAGCTGCCTGACACCGAGCTGCCGGATGATGAGCTGCCCGACGCCGAGCTTCCCGATGACGAGACGGGCGACGCCGAGCCGGCCGCTGCGGGCGGGGCTGACTTCGGAGCGGTGTTGAGCGGCACGGCGGCGGAACCCGAGACGGGGGCCGCAGCCGGTCGCGTGCCGTAGAGACCACCGGAGACCGGGGCGGCGGCGGGCTTCGACGAGCTGCCGTAGACCGAGCCGGACACCGGGGCGGAGCTGGGCTTGGAGCCGTACACCGCGCCCGACGTCGGAGCCGCACTGGACGCCGAGGCCGCATTGGACGCCGAAGTCGCACTGGCCGCCGAGGACGCCTGCGCCGCGCCGGAAGCTGATGCCGTGCCGTAAGTCGTCGCCGCGCCCGCGGTCGAGGCTCCGCCTGAGGTGGGGGCTGCGCTCCCCGCTGCGGAGGCTGCGCCGTAAGTCGTCGCCGTGCCTGAGGTGGGTGCCGTGCCCAAGGTCGGTGCCGTGCCGTGAGTCGTCGCCGCGCCGGAGGTCGGGGCGGCGCCGGGAGTGGCGGGTGCGCCGGAGGGCGGGGTCGAGACCGGGGAGGTCGTCCGGGCGGGGGCGGCCGGGGGCCAGAGGGCGCCCGGGCCGGGGGGCGGCGGCGGGCGGTAGCCCTGGTCGTCCTGCGGCTGGTCGTCGTGGGGCTGCTCGGGCTTCGGCGTGCCGTGGGGCGGGGAGCTGCTCGCCGAAGATCGCGCAGCCGCCGGCTTCGTGCCGTCGCTGCCCGATCCCGCCTGCTGCTCGTCCATGGGTCCTCCCGATCGCCGCCACGCGGTGCGCCGGCGCCAACTACCGGACGCCGGGCAAGCCGGTTGCCGGGCGCTGGTAACCACCGTGCCATATCAGTGCTCGTGAGCGCATCCGGCGTCGGCCGTCCGCGCGGCGCGTGTTACCCCTGCGAACGGGCGTGACCAGCGAGAAAGGATCTAGCTGGATTGTTTGGCCTCGGCCGACGCCTTGGCCGAGGCGGACGCTTCCGCCGACGCCGAGCTCGCGGCCGACTCCGACGGTGACTTCGTCGTCGCGGTGGGCGCCTTGGTGGTCTCCGTGGGCGCCTTCGTCGTCTCCGTCGGGGTCTTCGTCGTCTCTTCCGTCGGGGTCTTCGTCGTCTCCGAGGCCGGGGCGCTCTCGGTCGGAGCCTTGGTGGTCTCCTCCGGGCTCGGCGTCGTCGTGGTCGCCGGGGTCGACGGCTCCTCGCTCGGGGTGGCCGGCGTCGTCGTGCTCGGGTTGCTGGGCGAGGTGCCGGGGTTGCTGGGCGACGTGCCCGGGTTGCTCGGGGAGGTGCCCGGGTTGCTCGGCGACGTGCCGGGGTTGCTGGGCGACGTGCCCGGGTTGCTCGGGGAGGTGCCCGGGTTACTCGGCGACGTGCCCGGGTTGCTGGGCTTGGTGGGCGTACCCGGCTTGGTGGGTTTGGTGGGTGTGGTCGGCTTTGTCGGCGTGGTCGGCTGCTGCGGCGAACCCGGGTTGGTGGGGCTCGTCGGCCGGGTCGCCGGCGTGTGGTCGCTCGGCGTCTCCGGGTCGGGGGCGCCCAGGTTCGGGCCCTCGACGACGCCCTCGACCGAGCCGTAGATGCGGGTCGCGGCGAACAGCCGGGTCCAGCGCACGGGCGTCAGCCGCACGTCGAGACCGGTGCGCGGCGCCTCGACCATCATGCCCTCGCCCGCGTACATGGCGACGTGGTGAATGCCCGTCCAGCTGCTCGTGGAGCTGAAGAAGAGCAGGTCGCCGGGGAGCAGCGAGTAGCGGTCGACCGTCTTGCCGCGGGTCTGGTAGTACTGGTCGCGCGACACCCGGACCAGCGGGAAGCTGCCCGCCTGCGCCGAGCGGTAGGAGTAATACATGAGGCCGGAGCAGTCGAACTCGTTCGGGCCTTCCTCCGACCACACGTACGGGTCTCCGCGCTGGGCGAGCGCGATCTGCAGCGCCGCGAGGGCCCGCGGGTCGGCGCCCCGGCCGGCCGTCTCGCCGGCGAGGATGCCCTGCCCGATCGCGGCGTCCTGAGCCGCCTCGGCCGTGTCGGCCGCGCTGATGACGGCGGCGTTGTCCTGCTCGAGCTTCTGCTGAGCGGTCGTCTTCCGGTCGACGGCCGTCTGCTGGGTGGTCTGCTGCTGGCCGAGCTGCGTCAGCTTGGCGCCGAGGGCCTGCTGATCGGCAAGGGCCGCGTCGAGAGCCGCCTGGGCGATGCCCAGCTGACGGCTCGCCGCCTCCTGCGTGGCCGACTCGCCGCGCTGGATGCGAGCCAGGGAGTCGAGGTCCTGCAGGCCCGAGCCGAGCGTGCCGGGCGGGAGCGCGGCGGCGTCGCGTACCGATGTCTTGGCGGCTTCCTCGACCTCGGTCTGCGCCTGCGTGACCGCCGCGCGGGCGTCGACCGCCTTCTGCTCGGCGGTGGCGAGCTGGGTCTGCGTGAGGGTGATGTCCTCCTGCAGCTTCGCCAGCTGCTCGCCGAGCGTGGCGAGCTCGGCCCGCCCCGCCTCGACCTTCCGGAGCACCGGGTCGGTCGGCAGGGTGGACGTGACAGGGCTCACCGTCGAGGCGGCCGTGCTGCCGCCGGTCGCGCCCTGCTGACCGGGCAGCGTGATGGCGCCGGGCAGAACCGGCCGGGAACCGGTGTCCGGCACGGCGACCGGGACGCCGCCGGGGGAGACCGGCTCGGCGAAGGCGGGCATCGGGTTGAAGAGGGCGGCAATGGCCGCAGCCGCGGTCGCCGACAGCACGACCGGACGCCACCAGGGCCGTCCCCGCAGCGCCGAGGTGAACCGGTGCTGCCTCTTCATCGGCATGCGCTCCCGTCCGAGACCTGTCGCCGGGCGTTCCCGGCTCCCTAATGGTCTTACCGCAACACCTGTACCGCTGTCGATTGATGCAAGATGAAAGGACCCTGAGAATCGTGAGCCGGTTACGTGACCTGGGCCGGAGTGACGACGTGACCTGCGCCGCACCCGAGACGGCACGACTGGAACCTGACGCAACGTCAGGACGTACGCTCGATCCACCGAAGCGATGCGGGGAGAGGGGGCTCGGGTGGACGCCGGACTGAAGCGTGAGCTGGAGGCCAAGGTCTATGCGGGTGAGCGGCTGACACGCGAGGACGGCATAGCCCTCTACGCGTCCGACGACCTGGCGTGGCTCGGGCGGCTGGCCCACCACAAGCGCACCGAGCTCAACGGCGACCGGGTGATGTTCAACGTCAACCGGCACCTCAACCTGACCAACGTGTGCTCCGCGAGCTGTGCCTACTGCTCCTTCCAGCGCAAGCCGGGGGAGAAGGACGCCTACACGATGCGCATCGAGGAGGCGGTGGCCAAGGCCAAGGAGATGGAGGACGAGCAGCTCACCGAGTTGCACATCGTCAACGGTCTGCACCCCTCGCTGCCCTGGCGCTATTACCCCAAGGTGCTCCGCGAGCTGAAGGCCGCGTTGCCGAATGTCAAGCTC
Organism: Symbioplanes lichenis; assembly: GCF_030709675.1. Lineage (GTDB taxonomy): Bacteria > Actinomycetota > Actinomycetes > Mycobacteriales > Micromonosporaceae > Actinoplanes > Actinoplanes lichenis. The sequence continues at coordinate 216,944 of NZ_JAUZQD010000012.1, read as the reverse complement.
AAGTGCTTCACGGCGACCGAGGTCCAGTGGTTCGAGAAGATCAGCGGACTGCCGGCGAGCGAGATCCTCGACGAGCTGATGGACGCCGGGCTCGAGTCGCTGACCGGCGGCGGCGCCGAGATCTTCGACTGGGAGGTCCGGCAGCACATCGTCGACCACGACACCCACTGGGAGGACTGGTCGCGGATCCACCGGCTCGCCCACGAGAAGGGCATGAAGACCCCGGCCACCATGCTCTACGGCCACATCGAGGAGCCCCGCCACCGCGTCGACCACGTCATGCGCCTGCGTGAGCTGCAGGACGAGACGGGCGGCTTCGCCGTGTTCATCCCGCTGCGCTACCAGCACGACTTCGTCGACTCGGCGGACGGCAAGATCCGCAACCGCCTCCAAGAGCGCACCACGATGGCGGCGCCGGCCGAGTCGCTGAAGACGTTCGCGGTGTCCCGGCTGATGTTCGACAACGTGCCGCACCTCAAGTGCTTCTGGGTCATGCACGGCCTCTCCGTGGCCCAGCTGTCCCTCAACTTCGGCGCCGACGACCTGGACGGCTCGGTCGTCGAATACAAGATCACCCACGACGCCGACGCCTACGGCACCCCCCACACCATGCACCGCGACGACCTCCTCGAGCTGATCACCGACGCGGGCTTCCAGCCGGTCGAGCGCAACACCCGCTACGAGGTCGTCCGCGAATACGACAAGCCGATCTCCCTGGCCGAGCGCCGCAGCGAACCCCAGCGCGTCTGGGCCTGACCCGGGCGCCCGGACCGCGCGTCGGGGTCGGCCCGGCCCCGCGCGCCGCCCTTGGTCACCTTGGAGGCGTCTGCGGCTCTCGGGCTCCCGGCGCCTGGTCGCGTGCCCTTGGCGGGCCGCACCCACTCGCGGCGTCCGGTTTGCCGTGATTCGGTTGCGGCTCGTGGGTCGTTGCGAGCCTGTTCGCGGCCTCGGGTGCCTTGGGCGCTGGGATGGGGGCGTTTCGGTTCGGCCCGGGAGGTTCGGGCTGGTGGGCGGGTGTGGGCTGAAGGGGCGGGCGGGGTACGGCGTACCCTGTGGTTGTCATGGCGGAGACCGAGAGTGTGCGACGCCCGCGCCGGGATGCGGACGGGCGGCTGGCGACTGTCCAGGATCTGCTCGGGGTGGCGCTGGCCGGGCTGGCGTCCGGGGTTGTCATCCTGTTGATCTTCGAGGGCGCGATGGCTCTGATCCGCGCCTCGGAGTTCGGGGACGCCAGCGGCTGGATCGCGATCGTGCTGCCGGTGTGGCTGTTCACCGAGGAGTTTCGCGCGGCGGGCTACGGCGCCTATCGGATCATCGTGGCGGCGCTGGCGGCCGGCTTCGGGATCGCCGTGGGCATGACGTTGGCCGGGCTCGTGGCGCCGGCGTTTCCCGCGCTGGTCAGTGGGACGGTGGGGGCGCTCGGGCTGACCGTGGTCTACTGCCTGGTCTGGTTCTACGGCCTCCGATGGCTCAGTCATCGGGTCGGCTGACAGGAGTCTGGTGATGAATCCCGCCCTCAAGTACACGCTGGGCCGCTTCGGACTGTTCGTCGTGGTCTTCGCGCTGCTGCTGCCCGTGCCGCTGAACTTCCTGGTCAAGGCCATGATCGCGCTCGTCGCGTCGGCCGCGTTCTCGTACTTCCTGCTGGCGAAGTGGCGCAACGAGATGGCCGAGCAGCTGGGCTCGGCCGCCGAGCGCCGGTCCGCCGAGAAGGAGCGGCTCCGCGCCGCCCTGGCCGGGGACGAGGCGGCGGCCGCCGCGGGCGACCGGGTGACGCTGGCCGAGGAAGGCGCCCCGGTCGCGCCCGCCAAGGCCGACAAGGTCGACTGACCGCACAAACACTCGCGCGGACGGCCGCACAAACACTCGCGCGGACGGCTGCGGAGACGCCCGCGCGCCCGCCAAATCCGACGAATCCGGCTGGCCCACGCGACAACCGGCGCGCGCCGAGAAGACGCTGATGGCGGCGGCCGGCCGTGGTCGCCGGCGGTCATCATGTCGGCGTAGGGGGCAGTTTGGCATGGTCGGCAGGCACGCCAACGGCATTGCCAAGCGTCGATGTCCGGTGATGGGGTGACAGGGCCCGGACACCCTCTGACACCCCCCGGAGGTCGTTCATGAGACGACGACGCGTCACCGGCCTGCTCGCGGCCGCCACGGCCGGCCTGGCCCTCATCGCCGCCGGGGCGACCGGCGCGCAACCCGCCACCGCGGAGCCGCGCGCCGACGCCCCCGCCGCGTACGAGATCTATGACGTCCGCACCCTCGCCCAGCGCAACCTCATCGCCTCCACCGGCGCCTCGATCGACGCGGTCGAGCACGCCGTCGTGGAGATCACCGCCACGGACCGTGAGGTGCGGTCGCTGCGGTCGCTCGGCTTCACCGTTCGCGCGGTGGACACGAGCGGCGAGACCGATGGCCCGTCCACGCTGGACTTCCCGTCGCGCGACGCCGCGTACCACAACTATGCCGAGATGATCGCCGAGGTGAACGCGACCGTGGCGGCGTACCCGTCGATCGCTTCGAAGCGGGTGCTCGGCAAGACCTACGAGGGGCGCGACATCGTCGCGGTCAAGATCTCGGACAACGTGGGTACGGACGAGAGCGAGCCCGAGGTCCTCTACGACGCCAACCATCACGCCCGTGAGCATCTGACGGTGGAGATGGCCCTCTACCTGCTCAAGCTCTACACGGGCAGTTACGCCACGGACAGCCGGGTCAAGAGCGTCGTCGACTCGCGCGAACTCTGGATCATCCCGTCGGTCAACCCGGACGGCTCCGAGTACGACATCGCGACCGGCAGTTACCGCTCATGGCGCAAGAACCGTCAGCCCAACAGCGGCTCCTCCTACGTGGGCACCGACCTGAACCGCAACTACGGTTACAAGTGGGGCTGCTGCGGCGGCTCGTCGGGCAGCACGTCCTCGGAGACGTACCGGGGCACGGCGGCCTTCTCCGCCCCGGAGACCAAGGTCGTCCGCGACTTCGTGCTCAGCCGGGCCATCGGCGGTGTCCAGCAGATCAAGGCCGCGATGGACTTCCACACGTACTCGGAGCTGGTGTTGTGGCCCTTCGGTCACACCTCGGCGACCACCACCACCGGCATGACGGCCGACCAGTACAACACCTTCGCCACGCTCGGCCGGCAGATGGCGGCGACCAACGGTTACACCCCGGAGCAGTCCAGCGCCCTCTACGTCACCGACGGCGACCTGCTCGACTACCTGTGGGGCACCCACAAGATCTTCGCCTACACCTTCGAGATGTACCCGACGAGTAGCTCGGCGGGCGGCTTCTACCCGCCGGCCAGCGTCATCACCCGCGAGACCACCCGCAACCGCGAGGCGGCCCTCCAGCTCGCCGAGATCGCCGACTGCCCCTACCGCGTGATCGGCAAGCAGAGCACCTACTGCTGACGAGCGTCCCCAAGGCGGTCGACCGGCCGCCTTGGGCTGTCACAGGTGCCGACGCACCTCCGCAGCGAAACCGGGCAAACCGCAGCGCTCCAATGCCGCCAGGATGCCGGGCACGGTCTTCGGCTCTCGTCGATGGGCTGCCGCTTGCGCCTCGAGCGCCCGGATTGTCACCGCCGGATAGAGATCGAGCTGGTCGAGCAAGAAGTCATCCGGGCTCACCGCCTCGACGTCATAGGGCGCCAGGTCGGTGGTTCTGAAGTCGCCGAGGTTGAAAGTGACAATGACTTCGGCGCCGGCTCGCACCGCCGCGGCGAGAACATGCCGGTCCTTCGGGTCGTTTGTCATCTGGCCCACGAGCGATTCGTAGCCGCTGACCATGGCATCGGGAAAGAAGCGGTTCATGTGCCCGATGCGGCGGTCGGCGCGATCCGCGGCCAGGCCCTTCTTGACCAAGCTGCGGTGCAACTCGGTCATGATGTCGGCCGACCATAGCGGTCGAAAGGTCCGCGTACTCGCGATGCGCAGAAGCGTGTCACAAAGCGTCGAAGGAAAAAGGACGCAGGTATCGAGCATGGCGGGTAACGGCACGACCCGGCCTCACCGCATGTTTTCCGGCTGTGCCGTGAGGTCGTACAAGCCGTCTTCTTCCGCCTCGACGGTCATCTGGTCCAGGGCCCGCCGCCGGTCGTCCCTTATCCGATCCTGGTAGTCGAGCACGTCGCGCAGCAGAACGCGACGATGTCTTCCGCGCAGGTTGTGGGGGATCTCTCCGTCGGTAAGCAGGCGGACGAGGGTGGGCCGCGAGATGTTGAGCAAATCCGCTGCTTCCTGCGTGGTCAGCATGGTGTTGCGCGGCGCGATCGAGACAGCGACACCGTGCGAGAGGGCTGTCACCACATCGCGCAGGAGGTCATACAGATCGTCCGGCAGCTCCAGCTCAGAGCCGTCAGGGCCGATCAAGCGGGCCGGCGCGCGCGTGTCGTTCCGGGCAAGACCGTTGGCGAAACGGGTCAGCGACGACAGGTCGTCCGGTGGGATGACGGTGCGTTCGCGCAGCTTGGAACCCATGAGGCCAAGCGTACTCCTATTCGAAAAATTCGAAAGGCGATCAGGCCTGGCCCTGCAGGATGGCGAAGACGCCGCCCTGGGGATCTTCGAGGACGGCGTAGCGGCCGATGGGGAGGGTGGTCGGCGGGTGGATGACGCGGCCGCCGAGGCTCTGGGCGTACGCGGCGGAGTCGTCGCAGTCGATCACGGCGAAGTAGATCATCCAGTGCGCCGGGAGGTCCTGGGGCCAGTTGTCGTCCATGCCCAGCATGCCGGCGATGGTCTCGCCGTGGTGCTCCCAGACGATGTAGGGGAGCTCGCCCATCGCGCTCTCCCGGGCGACCCAGCCGAAGACCGTGCCGTAGAAGGCGGCGCTGCCCTCGATGTCGCGGGTGACCAGCTCGTTCCAGGTGAGGGCGCCGGGGATGTCGAAGACGTCGGCGCCTTTCATGGTGCCGGGCTGCCAGACGCTGAAGGGGGCGCCGGCCGGGTCGAGGAAGGCGGCCATGCGGCCCTGGTACATGACGTCGAACGGCGGGACCAGCACCTTGCCGCCCGCGGCGGCTACCCGCTCGGTGACCGCGTCGGCGTCGTCGGTGCTGATGTAGGTGCTCCACGCGGTGGGCTGGCCGATGCCCGCGAGGGGGCCGGCGCCGGCGGCGGCGCGGCCGTCGAGGCGATAGGTCGTGTAGTGGCCGTACTCCTCGCCGGAGACGTCCGCCTCCCAGCCGAACAGCAGGGAGTAGAAGCGGGTCGCGTCCGCGAGGTCGGCGGTGCCCAGATCCACCCAGTTGGGCACGCCCGGCATCGGGTCGGTCATGGCCCCCCACTTCTCGGCCAGCACACAAGACGCCCTAGATAGTGGCACCGCGACGCCATCCAGCGAACTGTCCAGTCGGAAGTTCAACTGAAATGCCTAGGGTCTGTGCCCTCCCGCGTCACTCAGCGCAACGGCTCGGGCAGCGGCTGTGCATGCACCACGGAGAGCCGGGAGACCGCCCGGGTCAGGACGACGTAGAGGCGGTGCAGCCCGCGCGGCTCGGCCGCCACGATGTCCGCCGGCTCGGCGACGACGACATGGTCGTACTCGAGGCCTTTGACAAGCGTGGCCGGCACCACAATGACGCGCGCCTCGGACTCGGGGTCGTCGGCGCTCGCGGTCTCGATGCCGGCGGCGGCGAGGTGCCCGCGTAGGCGGTCCACCGCCGCGTCCGCCGCGATGACCGCGACGGATCCCTCGTGCTCCAGCGCCGCGGTCACCTCGACCAGGATCGCGGCATCCAGCTCCGCAGGGTCCGGCACGGCGATCACGGCCAGGTCACCGTCGCGACGCAGAGACACCGCTTCCGGTACGTCCACCGCGAGCGCAGGCAACAGCCGGTTGGCGAGAGCCACGACCGCCGCGGGCACGCGGAACCCGACAGTGAGCGGAACGACGGCAGCATCGGGCTTGCCCAGGTGACCGAGCGTGTCCTGCCACCGGGCCGCCGCCCACGGTGCCGTGCCCTGGGCCAGGTCCCCGAGCAGCGTGATCGACCCGTGCTCGCTGCGCCGGGCGATGACCCGGGCCTGCATGGGTGACAGATCCTGGGCCTCGTCCACCACCACGTGGCCGAAGCTGCCCTCACGCTCGAGCAGGCCGGCGGCCTCGTCGAGCAGCAGCAGGTCGGCGGCGCTGAATTTGGCCGACTTCGGAGTCTTCGGGGCCTTGGCCCACAGCAGCGTGGCCTGCTCCTCGGCGGTCAGGATGCCGTCGGCCGCCCGGGCCAGCACCTCCGCGTCGGTGAGCAGGGTCACCACGAGGGCTTCCGGGGTCACGGCGGGCCAGGCGGCGTCGAGGAAGTCACGAACCGGGGTGACCTTCGCCATCTTGCGCAGCCACGTCTCGCTGGGCGAGTTGCCGGTCCGGTACTCCGACTGCCGCTGCAACAGCCCGACCACCCGGGCACGGACCCGTTCGCGACCCACGGCGTAGGGAAGCCCCTCGCGGCGGGCCTCGTCGACGAGGCGGCGCAGCGGCTCGGTGTCGATGCGCCAGCGGTACGAGCCGTCGGACACCATGATCGGCTCGGTGGGCTTGGCCAGGCGTCCCCACAGGGCCCGGCGCAGCACGTCGGCCATCCGTGGATCGTGCTTGAGGAAAGTCGCCGCGTCGGTGTCCTTGCTCTTGACCGGGAACCGCTCGATCAATGCCTCCACCGTGGACTGCTGCACCTCGATCTCACCGAGGGCCGGCAGGACCGCCGCGATGTACGAGAGGAACGCCGTGTTCGGCCCCACGACCAGCACGCCGGTGCGGCGGAGGCGCTCGCGGTGGGCGTACAGAAGGAAGGCGGCCCGGTGCAGACCCACCGCGGTCTTGCCGGTCCCGGGCGCGCCCTGCACGCAGATGGAGTCCTCCAGCTCGGCCCGGACCAGCTCGTCCTGCTCGGGCTGGATCGTCGCGACGATGTCCCGCATCGGCCCCACGCGCGGCCGCTCGATCTCGGCCGTCAGGATGCGGCTGCTTGTGCCCAGCTCCTCGCCGCGGTCCAGGTGCTCGTCCTCGAAGCTGGTCAGCTCGCCCCGGACGAACCCGAACCGGCGCCGGGTCGCCACGCCCCGCGGATCCCGCACGCTGGCCTGGTAGAACGACTGCGACAACGGCGCCCGCCAGTCGAGCACCATCGGCTCCCCGGCGTCGTCGGTGACGTGCCGCCGGCCGATGTGGAAGGCCGCGTCCGTCACGTCGAGCTTGCCGAAGAAGAGCGGCGTGTTCGGATCGTCGGCCAGCTCCTTCACCCGGCGCGACAGGGCCCGCCCGAGCGTCTCGGCGGCGAAGGCGTCCCCGGCGACGGTGTCGGCGGTGGAGAAGAGCGACTCGGCCCGCCCCCGCATCCGGTGCAGCGCGGCGCGGGACTCGACCAGATGGCGGCGCTCGGCCGCGAGATCGTCGTCCAGGTCGGTGTGGGCAGGCAGCGTCATCCGAGGAACCTTCCGGCGTCGGTGCGATGGTCCGGCTGGGGGCCGCCCGGCGCTCCGTCGAGGTGCGGTGTCGGCAGTGCCCAAAGAGAAGAAAGCGCGACCGACAACCCTACGCGCGTCACGTGACCGCAGCGACCCATTTACTCTTGCCCCGGCGAACTCAAGGTCGCCTGACGTCCGCCGCTCCGATGCTGCGACCGATTTATGCCAGTGGGACGGCTGGGGCCGGACGGACGTGATGTTGCTCCCTCAAAGGCGGCGGAGGCGGGTGGCGGAGATAGCGTCGGAGGATGAGTGACGACGCCCCCGCACAGCGCCCCCGGGTCGGGCACATTCAGTTTCTCAACTGCCTTCCGATCTATTGGGGCCTGATGCGCTCGGGTGCCCTGCTCGACGTCGACCTGCACAAAGACACCCCGGAGAAGCTGAGCGCGGCCCTGGTCGCCGGCGATCTGGACATCGGGCCGATCACGCTTGTCGAATATCTGCGGCACGCCGACGAGCTGCTGCTCCTGCCCAATCTGGCGGTGGGGGCGGCCGACCGGGTGCTGTCGGTGAACATCGTCTCCACCCGTCCGCTCGCCGAGCTCGACGGGCGGCCGGTCGCGCTGGGCTCGACCTCGCGCACCGGCGTGATGCTGGCCCAGATGCTGCTCACCGAGCAGTACAACGCCGAGCCCGAATACTTCCGGTGCCCGCCCGAGCTCGGTCAGATGCTGCTCGAGGCCGACGCCGCCGTGCTGATCGGCGACCCGGCGCTGCGGGCCAACTACGAGGCGCCGAAGCAGGGGCTGACGGTCGTCGACCTGGCCGAGGCGTGGCGCGAGTGGACCGGCCTGCCGATGGTGTTCGCGGTGTGGGCCGTCCGCAAGGACTTCGCCGCGGCGCACCCCGGGCTGGTCAAGGACGTGCACGAGGCGTTCCAGCGCTCGCGTGACCTCTCCCTCCAGGAGCTGGACGCGGTCGCCGAGGCCGGTGCGCGCTGGGAGCCGTTCGACGCGGAGACGCTCGCCACGTATTTCCGGGCGCTCGACTTCTCGCTGGGGGAGCGGCAGATCGCGGGCCTGCGCGAGTTCGCCCGGCGGGCGGCGCTGCGCGGTGAGGTGCCGCCGCTGCCCGAGGACGGCCCGACGTTCGCCGAGGTCTGAAAGTCCGATATAGACAGTCGGGGTCGCCCCGAGATCGTTCCGTCGTTAGGGTGCGCGATTATGCGTCTGCGCACCCTGCTGGGCCGGATCGGTCTGCCCGTCACCCTGGTCGCCCTCGCCACCGCGAGCGCCGGCCTGCCCGCTCACGCCGATCCTGACCCGGCTCCGGAGCTCAACCTCGAGGTGCCCGGCTACGTCTACACCGTCGCCGGCCAGCCCAAGTCCGTCGAGATCGCCGTGGTCAACGGGGGTGGCGCGGCGCTGACCGGGGCCAAGGTGCGATTCGACGCACCGGCCGCCGTGGGTCTCGCTCTGCCGGCCGGCTGCGCCGCGGACGCCTGCCCGGTCGGTGACGTGGCGCCCGGCGGTCGGGCCGCGGTGCGGGTCAGCATCGATCCGACCGACGACCTGGACCGCTTCGGCGAGGAGTTCACCGTCGGCCTGCAGGGCGCGGACGGCAAGTGGATCACGCAGGAGCGCGTGACGGCGGTCCGGGCGCCCGAGGGCGGCGTCGACTTGGAGCTGGCGCCGATCGACGACTTCCGGCTCGCCGCCGGTGCGTCCGCCGATGTGCCGATCGCCCTCACCAACACCGGCACCGAGGCGCCGGCCGGCTTCGGGCTCGTGCTCACCGGCGACCAGTTCCTCGACTTCCCGGTGCTCTACAGCAACTGCTTTGCCGAGGACGAGCTCGGCGGGACGGTGTGCGTCTTCGACGGCCCGGTCCAGCCGGGCGACATGGTCAAGATCTCCGCCGGTACGCCGATGCGCCTGCACGTGGCCGAGGACACGCCCGGCCCCGGTACGTACATCGGGGGCGCCTTCGTCGTCGGGCTCACGGATGACGATCTCCGCGAGGTGCCGGCGACTGCCCGGAAGTCCCGTGGCTCCGCTCTCCGCGCCGAGCCGGTGACGACGAGTGCGGCGCCCGCTCCCGATCCTTCGGAGCTGAACGACTGGGACAACGTACGTACCTTCGCCGTCGCCGTGTCCGCGAACCCGGCGAACCTCGTGGCCGTGGGCGGGACTTTCGACGGGGCGGTGGGTGACGCTCGTACCGTCAAGGTCGGCGCTCGCAACGACGGCCCGGCGGCCGCCCGCGCTGTGGAAGTCGCCGTGACCTTGCCCGCGGGTGTCGAGGTGACGGAGGCCGACGAGCGGTGTGCGCTCGTCACCGGCGGCGCATATGTCTGCCGACCGGCCGGGGTGCTGCGCATGGGCGACGAGGCGCTGTTCTCGTTCACCGGCAAGATCAAGTCGGGTGGCGCGGCCGGAACGGTCGAGATCCTCGCCCAGGATGGAAACCAGGCCGACAACAAGGCCGCGATCGGCGTGAAGGTGGCGCCCGTGACGACCTCGCCGTCGCCGTCGCCCTCCGCCACGACGTCGCCCTCACCGACGTCCTCGCCGACGCCCACCGCGACCGCCACCACCACGACGCCGGCGGGCGGGACCGGCGGGGGCGAGTCGCTGCCGATCACCGGCGCCCCGGTGGCGAAGATCGCAGGAAGCGGCGGGCTGCTCGTCCTGATCGGCGCCGCGATGCTGGTCCTGACGCGCCGCCGGAATCTTGGACCGGACGTGGGGTAGCGCCGATACGGTCCCGTCCCTTACTGTTCGCCGACCTGCCCTTTTGATCATCGACGAATCGTCGGAAACGGTGACCATGCGTCTGCGAACCCTGGTGGGCCGCGTCGGCCTGCCCCTCCTCCTGACCGGCCTGGCGACGGCCGGTGCGGGCCTGCCCGCGTACGCGGACCCCGGCGACGATCTCGGTCCGGAGGTCGAGCTGGCCCTGCCCGAGCAGGTCGTCGCCGTCGACGGCAAGTCGAAGAAGGTCGAGGTGGAGGTCCTCAACTACGGCGAGGACACCGCCAAGAATCTGGTTGTCACCTTCGGCACCGCACCGATTCCGGAGAGCGTCGGATTTGTCCCGCCCGCGGGGTGCGACGCCGACGGGTGCCGGATCGACTCGATCGCGCCGGGCAAGCGGAAGACGCTCACGTTCACGGTCGCCCCCACCGCGGCGCTGCCGACGTTCGGCGTGGGCTTCGACGTGCTGCTCAAGGACGCGGGCAACGAGTGGGCGCAGTACTCGCACGTCACCGTCGTTTCCGTCGACGAGGGCGTGGACCTGGAGCTCGCCCCGATCGACGACTACAAGCTCGACCCGGGCGACACCGCCGACGTGCCGATCGTGTTCTCCAACACGGGCAACAAGGCGCCGGCCGGCTACGGCGTGGTGCTGGTCGGCGATCCCTTCCTCAGCTACCCGATGAAGTACAGCAACTGCTTCTTCGATGACGAGCTGTTCGGCATCGCGTGCGTCTTCGACGAGCCCATCCAGCCCGGCGAGACCGTGACGCTCGCGGACAAGGCGCCGTTCAAGTTCAAGCTCGCGGCCGACACCCCGGGGCCGTCCGAGCTGTTCGCCGGCACCTATTTGGTCGGGCTCACCGAGGAAGACCTCGCCGAGGTGCCGGCCGGTGTCCGCAATGCCCGGAAGGCGTCGGCGCTCGAGGCGCAACCGCTCGACGAGGACGATCTGCCGGAAGACATCAACGACTGGGACAACATCCGGACCTTCACGGTGTCGGTGTCCCGCAACCCGGCTGACGTGGCCGCCATCGGTGGCACCTTCGCCGGGGCGAAGGGCGACAGCCGTACGGTCAAGGTCGGCGTGCGCAACAACGGCCCGGCGGCGACCAGCTCGCTGATGCAGAACGGCCTGCTGCTCGTGGACGTGGAGCTGCCGACCGGGGTCGAGATCACCAAGGCGGACCCCAACTGCTTCAAGGACTCCGACCGCAAGTACTTCTGCCTGCTCATCGACAGCCTGCACAAGGGCGAGAAGGCGGAGTTCTCGTTCACCGGCACGATCAAGTCGGCCGGCGAGGCGGGATCGATCACGGTCGACAACGGCCCCGTGGACCCGAACCGGAGCAATGACACCGCGGCGATCGCCGTCAAGCTGTCGACCGGCGGTGCCGGTGGCGGCGGTGGCGACGAGGGGCTTCCGGTGACGGGTGCTCCGGCCGGGATGGTCGCCGCGGGCGGCGCTGCAATGCTGCTGGCCGGCGGCGCGGCGTTCTACGTGGCGCGCCGCCGGCGCATCGTCACCGTCGTCGACTGACCTCGGTCTCAGGCGTCCAAGATCTGGTCGAGTGCGGCAATGTCCGTGACGTCGAGCTGCCAGGTGCCCGCCGCGGCGTTGGCGTGCACCTGGTCGGCAGTCGTGGCGCCCGCGATGACGCTGGTGACCGCGGGGCGGGCGGCGAGCCCCGCGATCGCCACGTCGAGCAGGGAGTGGCCGCGCTCGGCCCCGAACGCTGTCAGCGCCTCGATCGTGTCCCAGTCGGCGCTGTCGAGCCACGACTTGTAGCGCTCCTGGGCCATCCGCGTGCCCTCGGCGGGTGCCTGTCCGCGCTGGTACTTGCCGCTGAGCAGGCCGCTGTCGAGCGGGAAGAACGGGAGCAGGCCGAGCCCGAACCGCTCGCACGCACCGATGATCTCGGTCTCCACCTCGCGGTGCAGCAGGCTGTAGCGATTCTGCGCACTGATGAAGGGGGTACGCCCGTCGGCGCGCGCGGTCCAGTCGGCGTCCGCGATCTGCCAGCCCGAGAAGTTGGAGTTGCCCAGATAGCGCACCTTGCCCGCGCGGACCAGGTCGTCGAGCGCGGCGAGCGTCTCCTCGATCGGGGTGGTCTCGTCGGGCTGGTGCATCTGGTAGAGGTCGATGTGATCCGTGCCCAGCCGGCGCAGTGACGCCTCCACGGCCCGCACGATGTACCACCGCGAGCCCCGGGCGCCCCGGTCGGCGCCGTTGAGCCCCTCCATGTCCATGCCGAACTTGGTGGCCAGCACCACCTCGTCGCGGTGACCCTTGAGCGCCTGGCCGAGCAGCTCCTCGGAGGCGCCGTGCGGCGTGCCGTAGATGTCGGCGGTGTCGAAGAGGGTGATGCCCGCGTCGAGCGCCGCGCCGACGACCTCCTGCGTGCCCGCCAGGTCGAGCTTGCGGCCGAAGTTGTTGCAGCCGATCCCGACGACGGAGACGACGAGTCCCGAGGTGCCGAGGCGGCGATAGCTCATCTCACTCATGATCCGAGCCTATGCCGCCTCGGTTACCCCATCAGGCCTTGTGCCACTTCTGATTCGTTGTGCCGGCGCAGTCCCACAGCTGCAGTTTCGCGCCGTCGGTGCCGTTCCAGTCCGCGATGTCGACGCACTTGTTGGCCGACACGTTGACCAGGTCGCCGGCGCCCGACAGCGTGAACCGCTGCACCGGGTTGCCGTTGCAGGTGACCAGCTGGATGGGCGTGCCGTTGGTCAGCGCGCCGCCGGCCGGGTCCATGCACATGCCGACCGCACGCACCGTGCCGTCGCTCTGGAAGGCCCACTTCTGCGCGTTGCTGTTGTTGCAGGTCCACATCTGGAGCCGGGCGCCGTCGACGGCACTGCCGTTCGGGACGTCGATGCACTTGCTGTTCCAGTCGCTGACCAGGGCGTTGCCGCTGCTGCTGGGCGGCGGGGTGGTGCCGCCCCCGCCGGTGAACGGCGACAGGATCAGGCCGGCCGAGCGCGGGTCACCGTCGTGCACCAGCGACTCGAAGTTGGCCACGTCGTCGAAGGCGAACGCGTACGCCTTACCGTCCGCCATGTTCTGGTGGATGATCTTCGCGTACTGGTTGGTCGGGCTGTTCTGGTAGAACTGCGCGGCGTTGGTGCTGGGCTGGGTGTCGATCGTGCCCAGCGTGCCCCGGTTGAGGGCGGCGCACAGGGTCCGGGAGATCGGCCCGACGACCTGGTCGTTCGGGGCCGGCAGATCACCGTCGCAGCCCCAGACGGACGCCGACGACGGCTTGTTGAACGACGCGACCTGCTGGCCGGCCGAATTGGTGAAACGCATGACATTGCCGGACGTACGCCCGAAGTACTTCGTGTTCGGCTGATCGCCGAACGGCACGACGGTCAAAGTCTTGCTCGTGTACGCGTTCCACGCCGACGTGATGTACGAGTCCAGGTAGGTCGAGCTGAGCAGGCCCGCACCGGCCGCCTTGCCCGGCGCCAGCGCGCGCAGGACCGTGCCGTCCGAGCGGGTCACGACCGTGTTGGCCCAGCCCGCCTGCGCCTTGATCCCGTTGATCACGTTGGTGCGCCCGTTGGCGACGGGGTCGCCGGTCCGCGTCGTGACACCGTTCGACCCGGTGACGGTCACCGCGTGCGGCACGGCGAACATGTCGACCTGCGAGCTGTTGAGCCAGAGCCCGGAGTCGTTGTAGGTGAACTCGCTCCAGTCGAACAGGATGTTGTAATTGGCGTCGCCGCTCGCCCACGGGGCCGGCTGCACGAGCCCATCCGGCGTGAGGAAGAACTTGAGCTTCTCGCCCAGGGAGAAATAGACCCGGCCGGAGAAGCCGCGCGGGAACTGGATCGTCGACGAGCCCCCGTTGCCCGGGCCGCCGATCGCCACGTCCGGGGCCGGCGAGGGCGGGATCGAGCCCGCGGGCCAGGGCGTGAAGGTGCCGCCCTGGTTCACGTAGCCGAGGCGGCCGGTGTTGAGGTTGATGCCGATCACGTAGAGGTAGACGGCCTCGCCGCGTCCGGTGGTGTTCGAGACGGTCACCGGAAGGAGGGCGGGGCCGATCGCCTCGGCGGGTGAGGTGACGGCGAAGGAGAGAGGGACGGTCACCGCCAGGGCGGCGAGGGCATGCACCAACTTTCGTCGGAAACGCACGGCGACTCCTCATGGGGATGGTTCCGCCCGCAGCCGGGGCCACGACACGGAGACGACGCGCCCGCCGCGGCTAGGGGGTGGCGGAGAGCGCTCTCACAGCATCGAAGCGTGAACAGCCGGTGTCAATAGATAACAACCTATGCAGTTGCGGTACGCGGACGAATCGCCTCATCTCGGCAGCCCTGGCCGGGCCCGTCGCCGCGCCCCGCCTCGGCCATCCCGTCGAAGCGACCGCCTCCCGCTGCGCCCGTTTCCCAGATGACCGCTTCGCGGTGCGCGCTGGGCTTCGAGGTGACCGTCTCCCGCGGGGGCCCGGCTCCGACGCCGGCCGCTCCGCGCTGCGAGCCGGGTTTCGGGGCGACCTCCTCTCGCGCGGCGCTCGGCCCCGATACCGACCGTCTCACGCTGCGCGTCGGACCTCGACGCGCCGGGCGACGAAGCGTCAGGCCGGCCTGCTGTTGGCGGCGAGGTGTCATGCCGGCCCGTTATCGGCGGCGAGGTGTCAGGCCGGCCCGTTGTTGGCGGCGAGGCGTTAGGCCGGCCTGCTGTTGGCGGCGAGGCGTCAGGCTGGCCCGGCGTCGGCGGCGAGGTGTCAGGCCGGCCCGTTGTCGGCGGCGAGGTCTCTGTAGGCCGGCCGGAGAATGTCGACGAGCGGAATGTGCCGCACCCGGACGTCTGGGGCATCCAGCACGCGCAGCAGCAGCTCGGGCGGCACGGTCGTGCGGGGCGACCGCTCGCGGAGCCTGCTCAGCGAGATCGCCGGCGCGTAGAAGTCGGCGAGCCGGTCCTCCAGCGCGACCTCCTCGAATGCCAGCGGGTCGGGCGTCTCCACCTCGTCGGGCAGTCCGCGAAGCTCCGACAGCACCGACTCGCGGTCACGCCCCCGCCACGCCAGCACCAGGAACGGATCCTGGTCGAAGGCCTCGGCGAGCACGTAGAGCACTGCGGAGGCGTGCTTGCACGGCACTCCCCAGTCGGGACACGAGCACCTGATGTCCAAGGTGGATGGAAAGAGCGGCAGCCCGAGCCCGTCGAACACCTCCACGATCTCGTGCGGCATCTCCCCGGCGAGCAGCGCGGCCCGAAAGAGCGCCTGGGACGCGAGCTCCGACAATACGAGCGTCCATTGTGCCTCATCGAAGGCCGGCAGGCGCAACGTCACCTGGTAGGGATCCGGCCGTGAACCCTGCACCCGGCCGACCACCTGACCCGGCGACAGCTCGAAGTCGATGACCTGGCCCTTGCGCGCATAGGTCCGCCCGCGCGCCAGCCGCCCCGGCTGACAGATCTGCTCCAGCAGGTCCACGAAGCGCCGCGACCACCACTGCTCACCGATCTTGCCGCGCTGCGCTCGCACCGCGATGCCGCCGTCCACGCGGATCGGCCCCTCCGACGTGAACCAGCGTCCCTCCGGGTCGACGGGCATGTCAGCATCCCTCCGAGCAAGATCTCGGGCGCAGCTCAGGGCAAGATTGTGGGCGGAATTCCGGATGGGCAAGGATGGCAGCGCGCATCTCAGCACACCGCCGTGGCGTCGAGGGCGAACCAGTCGCGCACGTCAGCGCGCCGCCGTCGTGTCGAGGGCGAAAAGGCACGCATGTCAGCGCGCCGCCATGGTGTCGAGAGCGAAGAGTTGCGCACGTCAGCGCACCGCCGCGGTGTCGAGGGCGAACAAGTCGCGCAGCTGGTCCGTGGTGAGGTCGGAGACCCAGTCCTCGCCAGTGCCGACCACTGTGGACGCCAGCGCCTTTTTGCGCTCGATCATTGCGTCGATTTTCTCCTCCAGCGTGCCGCTGCAGATGAACTTGCGGACCTGCACGTTGCGTGACTGTCCAATGCGGAAGGCGCGGTCGGTTGCCTGGTCTTCCACGGCGGGGTTCCACCAGCGGTCCACGTGGATGACGTGGTTGGCCGCGGTCAGATTCAAGCCGGTGCCCGCCGCCTTGAGAGACAGCAGGAACAGCATCGGCTCGGAGTCGTGCTGGAAGCGCTCGACCAGCTCGTCGCGCTTGCTCTTCGACAGTCCACCGTGGAGCCAGAGCACCGGGCGGTCGAGATGCGCGGCGAGATAGGGCTGCAGCATCGTGCCGAACTCCGAGTATTGCGTGAAGACGAGCGCCTTGTCGCCCTCCGTGACGATCTCCTCGGCCAGCTCCTCGAGCCGGGCCAGCTTGCCCGATCGCCCCGGGAGGCGGGACCCGTCCTTGAGCAGGTGGGCGGGGTGGTTGCACACCTGCTTGAGCTTGGTCATCGCGGCGATCACGTTGCCCCGGCGCTGAATGCCCTCGGAGCCCTCGATCACGGACATCATGTCCTCGACGACGGCTTGGTACAAAGTGGCCTGTTCCGCCGTGAGTGAGCACCAGACCTTCATCTCGTTCTTCTCCGGAAGGTCCGAGATGATCGACTTGTCAGTTTTGAGGCGCCGCAACACGAACGGTCCGGTGGCTCGTTTCAGGGCGGCCGTGGCGTCCGCGTCGCCGCGCACCTCGATCGGCTCCTGGAACCTCTTGCGGAACCGCTTGGCCGGCCCGAGCAACCCCGGATTGGCAAACTCCATGATGGACCACAGCTCGGCGAGGTGGTTCTCGACGGGTGTGCCGGTCAGGGCCAGCCTCGTGCGAGCCGGGATGGCCCGCACCGCCTGCGCCTGCCGGGTGCCGCTGTTCTTGATGGCCTGGGCCTCGTCACAGACCACGCGTCCCCATGGGACCCCGCGGATGGCGCCGAGGTCGCGGAGTGCCGTGCCGTAGGTGGTGACGACCACATCGGACTCGGCCACGGCTCGCGTGAACTCGTCGTCGCGCTTGCGCGAGCCGCCGTGATGCACGTGCACCCGCAACTCCGGCGCGAAGCGGGCGGCCTCCTTCTGCCAGTTGCTCACCAAAGACATAGGACAGATGAGCAGAGTCGGCGCCGGCCGCGCCCCACCGGAGCGCTCGGTGAGCAGTAGCGACAGGGTCTGGGCGGTCTTGCCGAGGCCCATGTCGTCGGCCAGGATGCCGCCCAGCCCCAGCTCGGCCAGGAAGTGCAGCCACGACAGCCCGCGCTCCTGGTAGGGCCGGAGCACGCCGCGGAAGCCCGTCGGGGTGCTCAGCGGGGTCAGCCGCTCGGCCGCCTCGCCCGACAGGAGATCGCCGAGCCGGCCGTCGGCGTCGACCTCGACCAGCGGCAGGTCCTCCTCGCCGCCGTCGATGACCTGCTGGAGCACCTCACCCGCGGTCAGCTCGCCGGTGCGGCGCCGCCCGACCGCCTTGAGGGCGGCCTTGAGCTGCCGGTCGTCGAGCTCGACCCACTGGCCGCGGACGCGCACCAGCGGCACCTTGAGCCGGGCCAGCTCGGCCAGCTCCTCGGCCGTCACGGTGCCCTCGCCGATCACGAGGTCGATGCGGAAGTCGACCAGCTGCTCCAGCCCGAATCCCGAGTCGGCCGCGGCCTTGCCCGACGGCGTCGTGCCCTTGGCGCGGGTGGTGAGCTTGAGGCCGACCGCCTTGCGGCCCGCCCACGCGGGCAATTGCACGCCGAAGCCCGCCGCCTGCAACAAAGGCGCCGCCTGGCTCAGGAAGCCGTGCGCCTCCGCGGTGCTGAGGGTCATGCCGGCCGGGCGGGCCTCGAGCAACGCCTCATGAAGGGCCGGGAAGAGCCGGACCGCGCGGCCCAGCCCCGCCAGCAGCAACTCGTCGGGCCGGCCGGCGAGCCCGGGAAGTCGCCGCCCCTCCCACAGCTGGTCGGCGGGCAGGTAGAGGCTGGGGTCGTCGGCGGACCGCAGCGCGAAGTCGAGCCGCCACTCGTCCTCGCCGGGCTCGGGCTCCACCAGCCGGAAGCTGAGCCGGACGGGACCGTCGCTGTCGTGCGCGGCGCGCAGCCAGGCGGTGAGCGGCTTCGCGAGCTCGGTCACCTCGGACTCGCGGGCCCCGGGCAGCGTGGGGTCGGTCGCGGTGAGGGCGGAGATCCAGCGGTCGGCCAGGGCTCCCTTGACGCCGGGCCGGATGCCGAGCAGCAGCCGCTCGGGCATCAGGGAGCGGGCTGCCGCGTCGACGAGCACCTCGAGCGCGCCCTGGACGACGGCTCGGGCCGGCACGTGACCGGAGGCTCGGCAGACCGGCGGCACGGCCGATCCGAAGTCGCGGAACGTCACGGCGTCGGGCCCGGTGAGCACCGGTCGCCAGCGCGCGGCCGGCACCTCGGCCTCGGTCACCAGCTGCGGGAGCATGCGACCCCGGCGGGCGAGATCGCAGGCCCAGCCGGCGACCAGCGAGAGGAAGCGGGTGGAGGCCGCGGCCGACCACGAACCCTCGGGGGCCGCCAGGGCGCTCAGGGCATTGAGCGCGTCGTCGCCGGCCACGGTCAGCGCCGGCACCTCCCACGCGGTGAGCCGCAGACCGCGCGGGGAGCCGTCGCTGCCGGTCTCGGGCGACGGCACGGGACCTTGGGCGCTGCTCGGCAGGTCGAGGGTCAGCTCGACCGGCTGGGCCTCCGCGAGCGCCGCGCGGAGGTCGTCGGACGCCCCGGCGAGGACCGCGGCGAGCTCGTCGGCCGGAGCCGCGAACGGGTGGGGCCGCGAGCGGGCCCGCGAGGTGGTGGTCAGGGGACGGGCGGGATCCTCCGCCCAGAGAGCGAGCCGGCCCGGCACGGACTCACCGGCGATCCACACGCCATGCACGACGAGCACTGCGACTCCGATTCCGATCGACCCATCGAGACTAACGACCTGGCAGGGGAGCGGCTCATGGCGACACCCAGGAGGCCAGCTCGTATCGGACGCCGTTGGGGTCGGTGACCTTGAACAGCCGGTCGGTGTCACCGAGATGCCGGGCGAGAAACTTGCTCGACGCCGGGACGTCGGCGACGGTGAGGGATACGGCGGACGAGGTGATCTGCACGGTGCCTCCCGGGTTAGTTGGACGGTGTACACAATACGCCGTACAGGAAAGGATGGCCAATGGCGCGCCCGACCATCGACCTGCTGTGGCACAGACCGCCTCCGAGCAGGCGGGGACGCAAGCCGGGCCTGACTGTCGGCCAGGTGGTCAGCACGGCGATCGCGCTGGCCGACGCCGAGGGCCTCGACGCGGTCAGCATGCGCCGGATGGCCCAGGAGCTGGGCGTCGTGCCGATGACGCTCTACACGTACGTGCCGGACAAGGCGGCCCTGCTTGACCTCATGCTCGACGCGCTCTACCTGGAGATGAGCAGGTCGGAGCCCGCGGGAACCGAGTGGCGCGACCGGGCCCGGGCGGTGGCGCACGACAATCGTGTGCTCTACGACACGCATCCGTGGGCCGCCGAGTTGTCGTCCTCCCGGCCGCCGCTCGGCCCCGGGCTCATGGCGAAGTACGAGCACGAGCTCGCCGCCTTCGCCGGCACCGGCCTGCCCGACACCGAGGTGGATCACGCGCTGACGTTCCTGCTCGGCTTCGTACAGCACTCCTCGCGGGCGCGTGCGCAGGCGAGGGCGGCCGCCGCGGAGGAATCCGACGAGCAGTGGTGGGCGGAGCGCGGCCCGTTGCTCGACGAGGTCCTCGATCGGGAGCGCTATCCCCTGGCCGTGCGGATCGGCGCCGCGGCGGGAGCTGAGCTGGGTGCCGCCTATGACCCCGATCACGCGTACGCCTTCGGCCTCGAGCGCGTCCTCGACGGGCTCGGCGCTCTGATCGGGGCCGGGCGGCGTCAGTGACCCGCGCCGCTGCCCGGCCGGCCCGTTCGGACGTACGCTTCTGGGCGTGACGGTGAACGCGGAGATCGACGACATCCTGGCCCGCGCGTCCGACGGCGGGCGCATCACGCCGGAGGAGGCGCTGCTGCTCTACACCGACGCGCCCTTCCACCCGCTGGGCGAGGCGGCCGACACGGTGCGGCGCCGGCGGCACCCCGAGGGCATCGTCTCCTACATCATCGAGCGCAACATCAACTACACGAACGTGTGCGTCACGGCGTGCAAGTTCTGTGCCTTCTTCCGCGCCCCGAAGCACAAGGAGACCTGGTCGCATCCGATGGAGGAGATCCTCCGTCGGTGCGCCGAGGCCGTCGACCTGGGCGCCACGCAGGTCATGCTGCAGGGCGGGCACCACCCCGACTACGGCATCGAGTACTACGAGAACCTCTTCTCGTCGGTCAAGACGGCCTTCCCGCAGCTGACCATCCACTCGATCGGGCCCAGCGAGGTCCTGCACATGGCCAAGGTCTCGGGCACCTCGATCGAGGAGGCGCTTCTGCGGATCAAGGCGGCGGGGCTCGACTCGCTCGCGGGCGCCGGCGCCGAGATGCTGCCCGCGCGGCCGCGCAAGGCGATCGCCCCGCTCAAGGAGTCGGGCGAGCGCTGGGTCGAGGTCATGTCCGTCGCCCACCGCAACGGCCTGAGCAGCACCGCGACCATGATGATGGGCACCGGCGAGACCGCCGCCGAGCGCATCGAGCACCTCCGGATGATCCGCGACTGCCAGGACCTCGCCGTGGCCAACGGCTATGTCGACTCGCCGGTCGAGGCGGGCGACGGCAAGGGCGGCTTCCGGGCGTTCATCCCGTGGACCTACCAGCCGGAGAACAACCACCTCAAGGGCCGCACCCAGGCCACGACCATGGAATACCTGCGGCTCTTCGCGGTGTCCCGGCTCTTCTTCGACAACATCTCCCACCTGCAGCCCTCGTGGCTGACCACGGGCAAGGACGTCGGCCAGCTCGCCCTGCACATCGGCGGCGACGACCTCGGCTCGATCATGCTCGAGGAAAACGTCATCTCCTCCGCGGGCGCGCGGCACCGCTCCAACCTGCATCAGCTGATCGAGATGATCCGCACCGCCGACCGCATCCCGGCGCAGCGCGACACTGTTTACCGGCACCTGGCCGTGCACTGGACCCCGGCCGACGACCCGACCGACGACCGGGTGCGCTCGCACTTCTCCTCGATCGCGATGCCGCCCGGCGGCACCCGCACCTCCCTTCCGCTGGTCGAGGCCAGCTGACCTGGCGACCACGCGAGGGAGGGCTCAGCTGCGCGCGACGGCGGCAGTGCGGCGCTCGGCACGCTGATGCGGTTCGACGGGGGAAGGGCGAGGCGCGTGGGCCAGTGGCGCCGCGCCAAAGAGCAGAGCGCGCGGGTCGAGGAGTAAGGCGCGCGGTCGGAAAGCAGGGCGCGCGGTCGGAAAGCAGGGCGCGCGGTCAGAGGGTGAGGCGCGCGCCCCGGTGACGGGGGAAGGCGGCGTCCAAGGGGGCCGGCGCTGTCGGGGCAAGGCGACACGCCCAGCTGAGGGGTGAGGTGGGCCGTACGACCGTCCGGCTCACCCGATCGGTCAGGGCCGGGTAGGCGGAGCGGAGAGGGCTGTATTGCTCCTCGGTAACGAGCACAGCGTGTCCCTGGTCTCACTCGTCCGTGGCTGGTTACGGTCATCCCGTACCGAGCACGACGAGCACCGAGCAAGATCAGCACCAGGCAAGCGTGAAGCGTCGCCGAGGCTTTCAGACCGCCGGCGGTGGGTTCGGAACCGACCCGATGGCGGTCGTATATATAACGCACGAAGGTCCGGGCGGGATGGGTCACCATCCCGCTCGTTCTGTGTTCCGGGGTGAAAGACTCGGCCCGTGACGCGCGCAGACCTGGACAAGCAGCCGCACGAGGTCGCCGAGATGTTCGACGGCGTGGCCCAGCGGTACGACCTCACGAACACGGTGCTGAGCTTCGGGCAGGACCGCGGCTGGCGCCGGGCGACCCGGGCGGCGCTCGGTCTGCGGCCGGGGGAGCGCGTGCTCGACGTGGGTGCCGGCACCGGCGTCTCCACCGAGGAGCTGAGCCTGTCGGGCGCCTTCGCGGTCGGCGCCGATCTGTCGACCGGCATGCTGCGGGCGGGCCGGGCCCGGGGTCGTGCCGTGCCGCTGGTGGCCGGGGACGCGCTCAAGCTGCCGTTCGCCGACGACGCCTTCGACGCGGTGACGATCTCCTTCGCCCTGCGCAACGTCGTCGACACCGAGGCCGCGCTGCGGGAGCTGGCCCGTGTGACGCGGCCCGGCGGCCGCTTGGTGGTGTGCGAGTTCAGCAGCCCGGTCAACGCCGCGTTCCGCACGGTTTATTTGTCCTACCTCATGCGCAGCCTGCCCGCCGTCGCGCGCAGTGTGTCGAGCAACCCCGACGCGTACGTCTACCTGGCCGAGTCGATCCGCGCCTGGCCCGATCAGCGCGCCCTGGCCGCGAAGATCGCCGGCTCCGGCCCGTGGAGCCGCGTCGGGTGGCGCAATCTGACCGGCGGCATCGTGGCCCTGCACCGCGCAACCAAGGCATAGCACGCGCGACGAAGGCGAAGCGCGACGAAGGCGAAGCGCGGCCGCGGCGAAGCGCGACGAAGGCGAAGCGCGCGCGACAAAGGCTCCGAACGACCGACCCGAGAAACGAACCGCAACGAGCGACAAGACATGAAACACCCGTTTTGCGCCCGAAAAGGGTGTTAGCTGGATGGTATGACGACTATCGACCTGTTCGTCGATGACTCGGACATCGACGTTCCGATCAACGACCGGGAAGAGGGCGAGCAGCGCGCGCTGCAACTCGCGCACGCCATTCGCGTCGTAGCGGCCAGTGACCCTGAGTACGCACAGAGCCTCGTTGACGAGTTGATCACTGCGCTCGACGTCGCCCTCGAGGGCCGGTTCCGTTCTTACTACGATGCTGCGACCAGGCAAATTGCCAACCGGGGGGCAAACACGGAGAGTGATCTGCTCATTGCGGGCATTTCACCTGCGCGAAACAGTTAGGGTTCCCTAACCGTGATCCGTCTCGATTCCGGTCTTAGACTCCGGACAGGGCGGGCTTGTGAACTGTTTCACTAGCCCCCCGGGTGAGACGGAGGTACGCCGTGAACGGAACCGTCGCCGACGAGGCTGACGTCATCGTGGTGGGTGCGGGTCCCGCTGGATCCGCCGCCGCGTACCACATGGCCCGGCACGGGCTGAGAGTACTGCTGCTCGAAAAGACGGAGTTTCCGCGGGAAAAGGTTTGTGGCGACGGTCTCACCCCGCGCGCCGTGCGGCAGCTGGTCCGGATGGGGATCGACACCTCGGAGAAGGCCGGCTGGATCCACAACAAGGGCCTGCGCGTGATCGGGGGCGGGGTCCGGCTCGAGCTCGACTGGCCCGATCTCGCCAGCTTCCCCAACTACGGTCTCGTCCGCACCCGCCTCGACTTCGATGACATGCTCGCCAAGCGCGCGGTGGAGGCCGGCGCCCTGCTCCGCACCGGGGTCACCGTCACCGGGCCGGTGCTCGACGAGGACGGCCGGGCGATCGGGGTCGAGGCCAAGGCCGGCCCCGCGAAGGAGCCCGTCCAGTATCGCGCGCCCCTGGTGATCGCGGCGGACGGCGTGTCCGGCAAGCTCCCGCTGGCCATGGGGCTCGCGAAGCGCGACGACCGCCCGCTCGGCGTGGCGGTCCGGCGCTACTACCAGGCGCCCGGCTGGCAGGGCGACGACTACCTCGAGTCGTGGCTCGAGCTGCGCAGCGCCCAGGACCCCGAGCGGCTGCTGCCCGGCTACGGCTGGATCTTCGGGCTGGGGGAGGGGCGGGTCAACGTCGGCCTCGGCATCCTCAACTCGTCCAGCGCCTTCGGCAAGACGAACTACCGGTCGCTGCTCACCGACTGGCTCGCCACGACCCCCGAGGACTGGGGGATGCGCGACGAGGCCAACGCCGACGGCCCGATCCTGGGGGCCGCGCTGCCGATGGGCTTCAACCGGGTGCCGCACTACACCCGGGGCATGCTGCTGGTCGGCGACTCGGGCGGCATGGTCAACCCGATGAACGGCGAGGGCATCGCCTATGCCATGGAGTCGGGCGAGCTGGCGGCCGAGGTGGTCGTCCAGGCGCTGGCCCGGACCGCCGGCGCGGACCGCGAACGGGCCCTGCACGCCTATCCGGCCGAGCTCAAGAACCGCTTCGGCGGCTACTACCGGCTCGGCGGCATCTTCGTGAAGTTGATCGGCAACCCGCAGATCATGCGGATCGCCACCAAGCACGGCATGCCGCACCCCGTGCTCATGCGCTTCGTGCTCAAGCTGCTGGCGAATCTGACTGACCAGCGCGACGGCGACGCGATGGACCGTGTGATCAACGGTCTCACCAGAATCGCGCCCGCCGTCTAACAATCGGGCACCCCGGTCATATCACCGCAAAACCGTACAAATAGTGTGAAGGTGCTAACAGTCGAGTAGGAGACGGCATGACGCTCAACCCCTACGTACCGATCGTCGGGCTGCTGATACTCGGCATGCTCTTCGCCCTGTTCTCGGTGTCGGTCGCGCCGATCGTGGGGCCCAAGCGCTTCAACCGGGCCAAGCTCGAGGCTTACGAGTGCGGCATCGAACCGGCCCCGCAACCCGTGGGCGGCGGCCGGTTCCCGGTGAAGTTCTATCTGACCGCGATGCTCTTCATCGTCTTCGACATCGAGACGATCTTCCTCTACCCGTGGGCCGTCAGCTTCGAGGCGCTCGGCCTCTTCGGCTTCGTCGAGATGGTCCTCTTCATCGTCACCGTCTTCATCGCCTACACCTACGTGTGGCGACGCGGCGGCCTCAACTGGGACTGAGTCCAGACTAGCTGGTCTCTGAGGAGAGAGAAGCCGTTATGGGAATCGAGGAGAAACTGCCGAGCGGCATTCTGCTGACCTCGGTGGAGAAGCTCTCGAACTGGGCCCGCAAGTCGTCGTTCTGGGGAGCGACGTTCGGGCTGGCCTGCTGCGCCATCGAGATGATGGCGGCCGGTGGCCCGCACTACGACCTCGGCCGCTGGGGCATGGAGGTCTTCCGGGCGTCGCCGCGGCAGGCCGATCTGATGATCGTCGCCGGCCGGGTGAGCCAGAAGATGGCGCCCGTCGTGCGGCAGATCTACGACCAGATGCCCGAGCCGCGCTCGGTGATCTCGATGGGCGTCTGCGCCTCGTCGGGCGGCATGTTCAACAACTACGCGATCGTGCAGGGCGTCGACCACATCGTCCCGGTCGACATCTACCTGCCCGGCTGCCCGCCGCGCCCCGAGATGCTGATCGACGCGATCCTCAAGATGCGCGAGAAAGTGATGGCCGCTCCGCTGGGGCCGAACGGCCGCAAGATGCTCGAGGCCCGCCGCGAGCGCGGGGACGTCCCCGTGGTGGCGCCGGGTGCGATGCCCTCTTCCTACCGCGTCGACAAGGCACGCCGCGCGGAGTGGACGCAGGCGGTCAAGGAAGGCCGCGAGGAGCAGCTGCGCATCGAGAACTGGATGAAGCTGCAGCCGCACCTGAGGGAGGCCGGCAAATGACGGTGGAAGAGCCGATCGGCGCGCAGCTGGACGCGCCGGCCCAGAACCCGGCCAGCCCCGACAAGGGCATGTTCGGCATCCACGGCACGGGCGACGTGTCGGGCTTCGGCGGTCTGGTGCGCCGGCGTCCCGCGGTCGCCGACAGCCCGCGGCCGTTCGGCGGCTACTTCGACGAGGTCTACGACGCGCTGGAGGAGGCCTACCCCGGCTTCGCCGACGCGATCGAGAAGGTCGTCGTGGACCGCGGCGAGCTGACCCTGCACATCGTGCCGGAGCGGATCGCCGAGGTGGCCCGGATCATGCGCGACGACGAGTCGCTGCGCTTCGAGCTCTGCTCCTCGGTGTCGGGCGTGGACTACCTGGCCACGGACGCGCGCCGGCTGCACGTCGTCTATCAGCTGACATCGATGACGTACCGGCGGCGCGTGCGGCTGGAGGTCGCCGTGGGCGTCGACGGGACGGTCCCGAGCGTGACGAGCGTCTACCCGACCGCCGACTGGCAGGAGCGGGAGGCGTACGACATGTTCGGTGTCGTCTTCGCCGGCCACCCCAACCTCACCCGGATCCTCATGCCGGACGACTGGGAGGGTCACCCGCAGCGCAAGGACTATCCGCTCGGCGGCGTGCCCGTCGAGTACAAAGGCGCGGTCATTCCGCCTCCCGACCAGCGGAGGGTTTACCAGTGACACAGGGATACGCCACCGAGCGAGAGACCACCGAGGGCCGCGTCTTCACGGTCACGGGCGGCGACTGGGACAGCGTCACCGAGGCGATCGACCCGCTGAGCAACGAGAAGATCGTCGTCAACATGGGCCCGCAGCACCCGTCGACGCACGGCGTGCTCCGGCTCGTGCTGGAGCTGGAGGGCGAGACGGTCACCGAGGCCCGTCCGGTCATCGGCTATCTGCACACGGGCATCGAGAAGAACCTCGAGTACCGCAACTGGACGCAGGGCACGACCTTCGTGACCCGCGCCGACTATCTGGCCCCGCTCTTCAACGAGGCCGGTTACTGCCTGGCCGTCGAGAAGCTGCTCGGCATCGAGGACCAGATCACCGAGCGTGCGAACACCATCCGGGTGCTCTTCATGGAGCTGAACCGGATCTCGTCGCACCTGGTCTGGATCGCCACGACCGGCATGGAGCTGGGCGCGATCTCGATGATGCTCTACGGCTTCCGCGAGCGTGAGTACATCCTCGACATCTTCGAGGAGACCTCCGGCCTGCGGATGAACCACGCCTACTTCCGCCCGGGCGGCGTTGCCCAGGACGTGCCGGAGTCGGCGATCAAGAAGATCCGCGACTTCCTGACCTACATGCCCAAGAAGCTCAAGGAGTACGAGAGCCTGCTCTCCGGCCAGATCATCTGGCAGGAGCGCACCCAGGGCATCGCGGTCCTCGACGTGACCGGCTGCCTGTCCCTCGGCATCACCGGGCCCGTGCTGCGTGCGTCCGGTCTCGCGTGGGACCTGCGCAAGACCATGCCGTACTGCGGCTACGAGAACTACGAGTTCGCGGTGCCCACCGCGCAGACCAGTGACGTCTGGGGTCGCTATCTGGTCCGCATGGCGGAAATCCGTGAATCTCTCAAGATCATAGAGCAGGCCCTCGACAAGCTGCGCCCGGGGCCGATCATGATCGCCGACAAAAAGATCGCCTGGCCTGCGCAATTGGCCATCGGTACGGACGGCATGGGCAACTCCCTGGAGCATGTGGCCAAGATCATGGGCCAGTCCATGGAGTCCCTGATCCACCACTTCAAGCTCGTGACCGAGGGCTTCCGGGTGCCGGCCGGTCAGGTCTACGTCGGCATCGAGCACCCGCGGGGCGAGCTCGGCGTCCACGCGGTGTCCGACGGTGGCACGCATCCCTACCGCGTCCACATGCGTGACCCGAGCTTCGTGAACCTCCAGGCCATCCCCGCGATGGCCGAAGGTGCGCTGCTGGCCGACGTCATCGCCGGCGGCGCTTCCCTGGACCCCGTGATGGGTGGGTGTGACCGCTGATGACCGATACCACGGTGGACTTCTCCCCGGCCGCCGCGCCGCTCGCCGCCGAGCTGCTCGAGCCCGCGCTGGAGATCATCGCCCGCTATCCCGCGGGCCGGGAGCGTTCGGCGCTGCTCCCGCTGTTGCACCTGGTGCAGACGCGGGAGGGCTTCGTCAGCCCGGCCGGCGTCGCCTTCTGCGCCGACGTCCTGGGCATCAACAAGGCCCAGGTCGGCGCGGTCGCGACCTTCTACACGATGTACAAGCGCAAGCCGACGGGCGACTACCTCGTCAGCGTGTGCACGAACACCCTGTGCAACGTGATGGGCGGCCAGGAGGTCTACGACGAGCTGGTCGAGCACCTCGGCGTCGGGCATGACGAGACCACGGCCGACGGCAAGATCACGCTGGAGCACGCGGAGTGCCTCGCGGCCTGCGACTACGCGCCGGTCGTGACGGTCAACTACGACTACGCGATCGACCAGGCCACCCCGGCCGGCGCCGTCGAGCTCGCCGAGCAACTGCGGCGTGACGAGCGTCCCGTACTCCCTCGCGGAGCGCGGATCTGCACCCTCAAGGAGATGCAGCACCAGCTCGCCGGCTTCAACGACGAGCGGGAGGGCGCGGTCGCCGACGGCCGGCCCGGGGCGCCGACGCTGCGCGGGGTCACGCTCGCGCAGGAGCACGGGATCGCGGTGGCCGGCTTCAACACCGACACCCCGATCACCACGACCAAGCCGGCCCGCGACGAGGGCGCCAAGGCCGTGCCCGACGGCAAGGTGCAGCGCCCGGCGCCGGAGAAGACCGGCCCACTGGCCAAGGCGGTCACCGCCGTCAAGGCCGCAGTGGGTGCAGTCGCCGAAAAAACCCACAGGGCGGGCGACGTCAAGGACCCGGAATCCCGTACGGCGGAACAGCGCAACGTCGACGCGAAGACGCCGGGTCCGGGCAGCCAGCAGCCGACTCCCCAGCCGGAGAACGCCGCCGAGGCAGCCGGCGTGGCCAAGAACCAGCCCGCCGGCGACGGCAAGCCCGCCGGCGACACCGAGCGCCCCGCATCGGCCCCGGCCGACACCACCAAGAACAGCGGGCAAGGGGAGACGAAGTGACGCAGCCCAGTCGTGAGGTCCTCCAGAAACTGACCCCGGTCCTCACCAAGCGCTGGCTCTCGCCGGACGCCTGGAAGATCGACACCTACGAGCGCCTCGATGGCTACCTCGCCGTCAAGAAGGCGCTCGAGGTTCACCCCGACGACCTCATCCAGCTCATCAAGGACTCGGGCCTGCGCGGCCGCGGCGGCGCCGGCTTCCCGACCGGTCTCAAGTGGGGCTTCATCCCGCAGGGCGACGGCAAGCCGCACTACCTGGTCATCAACGCCGACGAGGGCGAGCCGGGCACCTGCAAGGACCTGCCGCTGATGACCTGGGACCCGCACTCGCTGGTGGAGGGCGCGATCATCGCCGCGTACGCCATCCGCGCCGCCCGGGCCTACATCTACATCCGCGGCGAGGCCGTCCACGCCGCTCGCCGCCTCCGCAACGCCGTCAAGGAGGCGTACGCGAAGGGCTACCTGGGCGAGAACATCCTCGGCTCCGGGTTCGACCTGGACCTGGTCGTGCACTCCGGCGCCGGGGCGTACATCTGCGGCGAGGAGACGGCGCTGCTCGACTCGCTCGAGGGCTTCCGCGGCCAGCCCCGCCTGCGGCCACCGTTCCCCGCGGTCGCCGGCCTCTACGCGAGCCCGACGGTCGTCAACAACGTCGGCACGATCGCCAGCGTGCCGTACATCGTGCTCGGCGGCGCCGACTGGTGGAAGAGCATGGGCACGGAGAAGTCGTCCGGCCCGATGATCTACTCGCTGTCCGGCCGCGTGGCCAACCCCGGCCAGTACGAGTGCGGCCTCGGCATCACGCTGCGGGAGCTGCTCGAGCTCGCGGGCGGCATGAAGCCCGGCCACACGCTGAAGTTCTGGACGCCGGGCGGCTCGTCGACGCCGCTGCTGACCGCCGAGCACATCGACACCCCGATGGACTTCGAGGGCGTGGCGGCGGCCGGCTCGATCCTCGGCACGACGGCGATGCAGATCTTCAGCGATCAGGACTGCCCGGTGTACGCGACCTGGCGCTGGCTGGAGTTCTATCACCACGAGTCGTGCGGCAAGTGCACCCCGTGCCGCGAGGGCAACTACTGGATGGTGCGCACCTACCGGCGGATCCTCTCCGGCGAGGGCACCTACCAGGACCTGGACACCCTGCAGGACACCGCGGACAACATCTTCGGCCGCGCGTTCTGCGGTCTCGGCGACGGCGCGGCCACCCCGGTCGTGTCGACGCTCAAGTGGTTCCGGCAGGACTACCTGGACTACATCGAGGGTCGGACGGCTCCCCGGCTGTCCGCGAAGACCCTGGTGGGAGCGCACTGATGACCGACGTAGCCAAGAAGACCGACCAGGTCACCCTCACCATCGACGGCATCGAGGTCCAAGCCGCGAAGGGCGAGCTGGTGATCCGCGTCGCCGAGCGGATGGGCATCGCCATCCCGCGGTTCTGCGACCACCCGCTGCTCGCCCCGGCGGGCGCCTGCCGCCAGTGCCTGGTCGAGGTGGAGGGCCAGCGCAAGCCGGTCGCCTCCTGCACCCAGACCGTCGCCGAGGGCATGGTGGTCAAGACGCAGCTCAGCTCGCCGGTGGCCGCGAAGGCCCAGGGCGGCATCATGGAGCTGCTGCTGGCCAACCACCCGCTCGACTGCCCGACCTGTGACAAGGGCGGCGAGTGCCCCCTGCAGAACCAGGCGATGAGCAGCGGCCGGGTCGACTCGCGCTTCCACGAGAAGAAGCGCGAGTACGAGAAGCCGATCCACATCTCCAGCCAGGTGCTGCTGGACCGCGAGCGGTGCATTCTCTGCCAGCGCTGCACGCGGTTCTCCGAGGAGATCGCGGGCGACAAGTTCATCGATCTGATGGACCGCTCGTCCGGCGAGCAGATCAACGTCTACAGGGACGACTTCTTCGGGGGTACGGGCACCGGGGACGGCCAGGTCGGCGAGGGCGACGGCGACGTGGCCTTCAACTCGTACTTCTCCGGCAACACGATCCAGATCTGTCCCGTCGGGGCACTCACGGGCGAGCAGTACAGGTTCCGCGCCCGCCCCTTCGACCTCGTCTCCACTCCCACGACCTGCGAGCACTGCTCGGCCGGCTGCTCGATGCGGGCCGACCACCGGCGCGGCAAGGTGCTGCGCCGCCTGGCCGGGGACGACGCCGCGGTCAACGAGGAGTGGAACTGTGACAAGGGCCGGTGGGGCTTCCGCTACGCCACCGGCTACGACCGCATCACGACGCCGCTCGTACGCGATGCCCGTACCGGGGAATTGCGCGAAGCGTCCTGGTCGGAGGCTCTGCTCGCGGCGGCCGAGGGGCTCGCGGCGGCGAAGGAGCGCGGTGTCGGCGTGCTCACCGGTGGCCGCCTGACGGTCGAGGACGCGTACGCGTACGCGAAGTTCGCCCGCACGGTCCTCGGCACGAACGACATCGACTTCCGCGCCCGCCCGCTGTCCACCGAGGAGGCCGACTTCCTGGCCGCCACGGTCGCCGGGGTCAGCGACGTCACGTACGACGACGTGGAGAACGCGCCCTCGGCCGTGGTCGTCGGGCTGGAGCCGGAGGAGGAGTGCCCGATCCTCTTCCTGCGCCTGCGCAAGGGCTCGCGGAAGAACAAGCTGAAGGTGACGGCCGTGGCGCCGTTCCTGAGCCGGGGCTTCGAGAAGCTCGGCGCGACGGTGGTCACGGCGGTGCCCGGCGACGAGGCGCGGCTGCTCAACACCGACGCCACGGTCGCGGCCGCGCTCGCCACGCCGGGTGCGCTGTTGATCGTGGGCGAGCGGCTGGCGAGTGTGCCGGGCGGGCTTTCCGCGGCGGCGGCGCTGGCCGCGCGTACGGGTGCCCGCCTCGCCTGGGTCCCGCGGCGCGCGGGTGACCGAGGCGCCGTGGACGCGGGCTGCCTGCCCAACCTGCTGCCCGGTGGCCGCCTGGTCGCCGACGAGGCGGCCCGGGCCGAGATCGCGCGCGCCTGGGACGTCGACGTGACCGCCCTGCCCACCGCGGCCGGCCGGGACACCGACGCGATCATCGCGGCGGCGGCCGACGGCTCGCTCGGTGGCCTGCTGGTCGCCGGCGTCGACCCGGCCGACCTGGCCGACGTGCGGCTGGCCGAGCAGGCCCTGGACGCGGTGCCCTTCCTGGTCAGCGTCGAGCTGCGGCAGAGCGCCGTGACCCGGCGGGCCGACGTGGTGCTGCCGATCGCGCCGGCGGCCGAGAAGTCCGGGACGTTCATGGACTGGGAGGGCCGGCTGCGGACCTTCGGGACCGTGCTGCCGACCGGGGCGATGACCGACGGCCGGGTGCTCGAGGCGATCGCCGCCCTGCTGGACGTGACGCTCGGCACCGGCGACGTCGACGCGGTGCGCCGGGAGCTCGGTGTCATGCCGGCCAGCCAGTCGGCCCGGCCTGCCGCGCCGACCGTCACCGCCAAGGACCTGCCGAAGCCCGATAAGGACGAGGCTGTGCTCTCCACCTGGCACCACCTGATCGACCTCGGTTCGCTGCTCGACGGCGACGAGGTGCTGGCCGGGACCGCCCGGCCGCCGCTGGTGCGGATCGGCAAGGCCCTCGCGGAGTCGCTCGGCGTGGCCGATGGCGACGCGGTGACCGTCGGCACCGACCGCGGCGCGATCACGCTGCCGGTGGCGATCACCGACCTGCCCCCGCAGGTGGTGTGGCTGCCCACGAACTCGCCGGGCGCGACGACTCGCCGCAGCCTGGGCGTCACCTCGGGCGCGGTGGTCCGGCTGACCGCCGGTAAGCCGGGCCCGATCCTCGCACAAGGGGCCGACCGATGAAGATCCTCGCCGCGGCGCAGGACCCGACGCTGCAGACGTTCGAGAACGATCCCTGGTGGATCTCGCTCATCAAGCTCTTCGGCGTCTTCGTCATCCTGCTGCTGCTGACCCTGTTCACCATCAACTACGAGCGCAAGGTCGTGGCCCGGATGGCGGTCCGGCCGGGCCCCAACCAGGTCGGACCCAAGGGTTGGTTGCAGAGCCTGACCGACGGCCTCAAGCTGCCGTTCAAGGAAGAGATCATCCCGAAGACCGCGGACAAGGTGGTCTACTTCATCGCCCCGGTGATCTCGGCGACCTGCGCGTTCACCGCCTTCTCGGTGATCCCGTTCGGGCCGGTGGTGTCAATCTTCGGGCACCACACGGCGCTGCAGCTCACCGACGTTCCGGTGTCGGTGCTGGTGCTGCTCGCGTGCTCGTCGATGAGCGTCTACGGCGTGGTGCTCGCGGGCTGGGCGTCCGGGTCGACCTACCCGCTGCTCGGCGGTCTGCGGTCGAGCGCGCAGATGATCTCGTACGAGGTCGCCATGGGCCTGTCCATCGTGGCGGTCTTCATGACCGCGGGCACGATGAGCACCTCGCAGATCGTCAAGGCGCAGGCAGGCAACGGCACGGCGTCCTTCGACATCCTCGGCTGGAACCCCACGGCCCCCAGCTGGTACGCGATCATGCTCGCGCCCAGCTTCATCATCTACTGCATCGCGGCCGTCGGTGAGACCAACCGGGCCCCGTTCGACCTGCCCGAGGCGGAGTCGGAGCTGGTCGGCGGCTTCCACACCGAGTACTCGTCGTTCAAGTTCGCGCTGTTCTTCCTGGCCGAGTACATCAACATGATCACCGTCTCGGCCTTCGCGACGACGCTCTTCCTCGGCGGCTGGCGAGCCCCGGCGCCGATCACGAGCTTCTGGGAGGGCGCGAACTCCGGCTGGTGGCCGCTGGTCTGGTGGCTGGCCAAGGTGCTGATCCTGCTCTTCGGCTTCATCTGGCTGCGGGCGACTCTGCCGCGCATGCGCTACGACCAGTTCATGCGGTTCGGCTGGAAGATCCTCATCCCGATCAACCTGGTCTGGATCCTCTTCCTGGCCGGCGTCCGGGTCACCAACGACCGGGTCGACGGCGGCGCCCGCTACCTGGTCTACATCGCGGCGGCCGTGGTGGTGCTGGTCATCGCCTGGCTGTGGCCGGCGAGCCGCAAGGAACGCGAGTACTCGCTGGAGGAGCAGCTGGCGGCCCGGCCCCCGGGCAGCTTCCCGGTCCCGCCGATGGACCTGCAGGTGCCCCCGAGCCCCCGGGCCCGGCGCGCGGTCGCCGAGCGGCAGCCCGCCACTGTCGGCGGCACGGAACCCGAGCAAGAGAAGGAGGTGTGACGTGGGCACCTTCACCGGCTCCTTCAAGGGTTTCGGCGTGACCTTCGCGCACATGTTCCGCAAGGTCATCACCACCGACTACCCGTTCTCCCCGCCCACGCCGGCGCCGCGCTACCACGGGCGGCACATCCTCAACCGGCACCCGGACGGGCTGGAGAAGTGCATCGGCTGCGAGCTGTGCGCCTGGGCCTGCCCGGCCGACGCGATCTACGTCGAGGGCGGCGACAACACCGACGAGCAGCGCTTCTCGCCGGGCGAGCGGTACGCCAGCATCTACCAGATCAACTACGCCCGCTGCATCTTCTGCGGGCTGTGCATCGAGGCCTGCCCGACCCGCTCGCTGACCATGAGCAACGAGTACGAGCTGGCCCGCGACAACCGGCAGGACCTCATCTTCACGAAGAAGGAGCTCCTGGCGCCGCTGCTGCCCGGCATGGAGCAGCCGCCGCACCCGATGCGCCTGGGCGAGACCGACAAGGACTACTACGTCGGGGCGCTGCAGAACCCGGGCACGTCGGCCGGCGCCGAGCGGGCGCCGTGGTCCGAGACCGGGACGACCGACGCGGCCGGCGAGATGACGCCGGGTCAGCGGACGGAGGCCGCGCGATGACCGGCGACGTCGTCCTGCTCGCCGCCGACGCCGCGGCGAAGGTGTCCACGGGGGAGGCCTGGGCGTTCTGGATCCTCGGGACGCTGGCCGTGATCGGCGGCCTCGGCATGGTGCTCGCGCGCAACGCGGTGCACTCGGCCCTCTGGCTCGTCGTCACGATGCTCTGCCTGGGCTTCCTCTATGTGGTCAACGCGGCGCCCTTCCTCGGCGCGGTGCAGATCATCGTCTACACCGGCGCGATCATGATGCTGTTCCTCTTCGTGCTCATGCTGGTCGGCCGGGACGCCTCGGACTCCCTGATCGAGACGCTGCGCAACCAGCGCGTCGCCGCGATCCTGCTGGGCGTCGCCTTCGGCGTGCTGCTGGCCACCGGCCTGGCCCGCTCGCTCGGGGACACCGCGGTCGCCGGGCTGGCCGACGCCAACGCCGGCGGCAACGTGCAGGGCATCGCCCGGCTGCTGTTCACCAAGTACGTCTTCGCCTTCGAGGTGACCTCCGCGCTGCTCATCACCGCGGCGGTCGGGGCCATGGTGCTCGCCCACGTCGAGCGGGCCAAGGGCGAGAAGGTGGACCAGCCGACCCGGATGCGCGACCGCTTCCGGCCCGGCAACTACCCCGGGGCCAAGGCGGGCCCGGGCGTCTACGCGAACACCATGTCGGTCGCCGCGCCCGGCAAGCTGCCCGACGGCAGCGAGTCCGAGCGGACGCTGTCGCCGATCCTGCCCCGGCGTGAGCTGACGCCCACCGAGGCCGCACCGAAGAGGACAGAGAAGTGACACCTGACTACTACCTCGTACTCGCGGCCATCCTCTTCACCATCGGCGCCGCCGGCGTGCTGGTGCGCCGCAACGCGATCGTGCTGTTCATGTGCATCGAGCTGATGCTGAACGCGGCCAACCTCGCGCTGGTCACCTTCAGCCGGATCAACGGCACGCTGGACGGCCAGATCATCTCGTTCTTCGTGATGGTCGTCGCGGCGGCGGAGGTCGTCGTCGGGCTCGCGATCATCATGTCGATCTTCCGCACGCGGCGCTCGGCGAGCGTCGACGACGCCAACCTCCTCAAGTACTAAAGGGGCTCCTCACGTGGAACAAGTGGAGTATGCCCAGGCCACGGGGCTTCTGAGTAGTTTGTGGTTGCTGGTCGCCATTCCGCTGGCGAGTGCGGCGGTGCTGTTGCTGCTCGGCAAGCGGGCCGACAAATGGGGACATTGGCTCGGCGTGCTCGCCGTGGCCGTACCTTTCGTCCTCGGTCTGGCGATGTTCATCAGCCTCGCCGGGCTCGACGAGGAGGCCCGCTCCGCGCAGCAGAGCCTCTGGGACTTCATGGTCGTCGGCCAGCTGCACGTGGACTTCGGGCTGCTGTTCGACCCGCTCTCCGGCGTCTTCGTCCTGCTGATCACCGGCGTCGGCTCATTGATCCACCTGTACGCGGTGGGCTACATGGCGCACGACGAGGGGCGCCGCAAGTTCTTCGCCTACTTCAACCTGTTCGTCGCGGCCATGCTCCTGCTGGTCCTCGGCAACAACTACGTGATGCTCTACTTCGGCTGGGAGGGCGTGGGCGTCGCGTCGTACCTGCTGATCTCCTTCTGGTACACCCGGCCGTCGGCCGCCACGGCGGGCAAGAAGGCGTTCCTGATGAACCGGGTCGGCGACGCCGGCCTGGCCGTCGGCATCTTCCTGATGTTCACGACGCTCGGCACCACGCAGTACGACGCGGTGTTCAGCGGGGTCGGCGCGCTCTCGGGCACGACGATCCTGATCATGGGCATCCTGCTGCTGCTCGGCGCCGCGGGTAAGTCCGGTCAGTTCCCGCTGCACGCCTGGCTCCCCGACGCCATGGAGGGACCGACCCCGGTGTCGGCGCTCATCCACGCGGCGACGATGGTCACCGCCGGCGTCTACCTGATCGCCCGCTCCAACCCGATCTTCTCGGCGAATCTGACGCTGCAGACGATCGTGGTCAGCGTCGGCGCGCTCACTCTGCTGCTCGGCTGCATCATCGGCGCGGCCAAGGACGACATCAAGCGCGTCCTGGCGTGGTCGACGGTCAGCCAGATCGGCTACATGTTCCTCGGCGTCGGGCTCGGCGGCGGGGCGTACGCGCTGGCGATCATCCACCTGCTCGCGCACGGCTTCTTCAAGGCCAACATGTTCCTCGGCGCCGGCTCGGTCATGCACGGCATGCACGACCAGGTCGACATCCGGCGCTTCGGTGGCCTGCGCAAGTACATGAAGTGGACCTGGCTCACCTTCATGATGGGCTGGCTCGCGATCATCGGCATCCCGCCGCTGTCCGGCTACTTCTCGAAGGAGCCGATCATCGCGGCGGCGTTCGAGCGGGAGGGCTGGACGGCGTGGCTGTTCGGCCTGGCCGCGCTGCTGGGCGCCGGGCTCACCGCCTTCTACATGACCCGGCTGTTCGTGCTGACGTTCCACGGCCCCGCGCGGTGGACCGACGACATCCACGAGCCGCACGAGTCGCCGTACATCATGACCGTGCCGTTGATGCTCCTGGCGCTCGGCTCGATCGTGGCCGGTGGCCTGATGGCCTCGCCGGTGGCGCACTGGCTCGAGCCGGTCCTCGGACCGGAGGCCGAGGATCTGCACGCGGTGATCCCGCACTGGCTGATCACGGTGCTGTCGCTGGTGATCACGGTGCTGGGGGCCGGCCTGGCCTGGGCGATGTTCCGCCGGGGCACGGCCACCGCGCCGCAGCCGGCCGGGGTCGTGGTGACCGCGGCCCGCAAGAACCTCTACACCGACGCGATCAACGAGGCGGTGTTCGAGCGGCCCGGCATCTACCTGACCCGCGCGCTCGTCTACCTCGACAACAAGGGCATCGACGGAATCGTCAACGGGCTCGCGGCCGGGGTGGGCGGCGGCTCCGGACGGATCCGGCGGCTGCAG
This sequence comes from Symbioplanes lichenis, assembly GCF_030709675.1. Classification (GTDB taxonomy): domain Bacteria; phylum Actinomycetota; class Actinomycetes; order Mycobacteriales; family Micromonosporaceae; genus Actinoplanes; species Actinoplanes lichenis. The sequence continues at coordinate 179,586 of NZ_JAUZQD010000012.1, read as the reverse complement.
ACCGGGTTCGTCCGCTCGTACGCGTTGTCCATGCTCACCGGGGCTGTGCTGGTCGTCGGCGCCTTCCTCGCGATCCAACTGGGGTGGTTGGCGTCATGAGTGACTTCCCGTTCCTGTCCATCCTGACGCTGTTGCCGCTGGTGGGCGCCGTGGTCGTGGCGTTCCTCCCGCGGACGCGGCCCGGCCCGGCCAAGTACGTCGCCCTGGGCTTCTCGCTGGCGGTGCTGGTGCTCAGCATCGTCATGTGGATCGCCTTCCAAGTCGACGGCGAGCGCTTCCAGTTCCGCGAGTCCTACCAGTGGATCCCCACCTGGGACGCGCGCTTCACGTTCGCCGCCGACGGCATCGCGCTCGTCATGCTGGTGCTCATCGCGATCCTCATCCCGGTGGTGCTGCTCGCCTCCTGGAACGACGTCGACGAGTCCCAGCGCTCGGTGCCCGCGTACTTCGCGCTGCTGCTCGTCCTCGAGAGCACGATGATCGGCGTCTTCGCAGCCGCCGACGTGTTCCTGTTCTACGTGTTCTTCGAGGTCATGCTCGTGCCGATGTACTTCCTCATCGGCTCGTTCGGCGGGCCCCGCCGGCAGTACGCGGCGGTCAAGTTCTTCCTCTACTCGCTGGTCGGCGGCCTCTTCATGCTGGCCGCGGTCATCGGCCTGTGGGTGGTCGGCGGGCACACCTTCGACTGGCAGGCGCTGGTCCAGGCGTCCGGCTCGTTCGAGACGGACACGGCCCGGTGGCTGTTCCTCGGCTTCTTCGTCGCGTTCGCGATCAAGGCGCCGTTCTTCCCGTTCCACACCTGGCTGCCCGACGCCGGTGCCGCCGCCCCGGTCGGTGCATCCGCGCTGCTGGTCGGCGTCCTGGACAAGGTGGGCACGTTCGGCATCCTGCGCTACTGCCTGCCGATGTTCCCGGAGGCCTCCCGCTGGTTCGCGCCGGCCGCGCTGATCCTCGGCGTCATCGGCATCCTGTACGCGGCCCTGCTCGCCGTCGGTCAGAACGACCTCAAGCGGCTGGTGTCCTACACGTCGATCGCGCACTTCGGCTTCATCGGCATCGGCATCTTCGCCTTCACCACCCAGGCGGGGACCGGCTCGGTGCTCTACATGGTCAACCACGGGCTCGCCACCGGCCTGCTGTTCCTGGTCGTGGGCATGTTCGTGGCGCGCCGGGGCTCGGCCCTGGTCAGTGACTTCGGGGGCGCCGGGAAGCTGGTGCCCGTACTCGCCGGTCTGTTGTTCTTCGCCGGCCTGGCCTCGCTGGCGCTGCCCGGCACCGCGCCCTTCGTCAGCGAGTTCCTGGTGCTCATCGGCACCTTCAGCACGCACAAGGCGTACGCGGTCATCGCCACCGCGGGCATCATCCTCGCCGCCGCGTACGTGCTGTGGATGGTCCAGCGGACCACGCAGGGCACCCTCAATCCGGCCCTCGCCGAGGCGCCGGAGATGCGGAAGGACATCACGCTGCGCGAGAAGATCGTCGTCGCGCCGCTGGTGCTCCTCCTGCTGATCCTCGGCTTCTATCCGAAGCCGGTCACGGATGTGATCAACCCGGCGGTCGAGGCGACCATGCAGGACGTCGGGACGACCGACCCGGCCCCGACGGCGGTCGCGAACGGAAGGGTGGCGCGGTAGCCATGGGAGACCTCAAACTGCCCGACATCGACTACGGCGCGCTGGCGCCCATGTTGATCCTCTTCGGGGCGGCCTGCCTGGGCGTCCTCGTCGAGGCGGTCGTGCCCCGGGCCCGGCGCCACGGCGTGCAGCTCGGGCTGGCCCTGCTGTCCCTGGTCGCCGCGCTCGTCGTGGTGATCCTCGAGCGCAACACCCGGATCGTCACCATCGGCGGCGCGGTCGCCATCGACGGTCCGTCGATCTTCCTGCAGGGCTCGATCCTGCTGCTCGGCATCGTCTCGCTGCTGCTCATCGGCGAGCGCTCGATCGAGGCCGGCGGCGCCTTCGTCTCCCAGGCCGCCATCACCGTGGGCTCCCAGAAGGACCTGCGGCAGGCGGGCAGCTCGGGCGGGGCGACCGAGGTCTACCCGCTGACCCTCTTCTCGCTCGGCGGCATGCTGCTCTTCGTCGCGGCGAACGACCTGCTCACCATGTTCGTCGCGCTCGAGGTGCTCTCGCTGCCGCTCTACCTGCTGTGCGCGCTGGCCCGGCGCCGGCGCCTGCTGAGCCAGGAAGCGGCGCTCAAGTACTTCCTGCTCGGGTCGTACGCGTCCGCGTTCTTCCTCTTCGGTGTGGCGCTGCTCTACGGCTACAGCGGCGGGGTCGACCTCGCGTCCATCCACGCCGCGGTCGCCGACCCGGCGCGCAGCGAGGTGCTGCTCTTCGGCGGGCTCGCCCTGGTCGCCATCGGCCTGCTCTTCAAGAGCGCGGCGGCGCCCTTCCACGTGTGGACGCCGGACGTCTATCAGGGCGCGCCGACCCCGGTGACGGCCCTCATGGCCGCCTGTACGAAGGTCGCGGCGTTCGGCGCCCTGCTGCGGGTGCTCTACGTGGCCTTCGACGGGGTGCGCTGGGACTTCCAGCCGGTCCTCGGTGCGGTTGCCGTGCTCACCATGCTCGTCGGCGCCATCCTGGCGGTGACGCAGACGGACATGAAGCGGCTGCTGGCGTACTCGTCGATCGCGAACGCGGGTTACCTGCTGGTGGGCGTGCTGGCGCTCAACAAGGAGGGGCTGTCCGGGACCATGTTCTATCTGGTCGCGTACGGCTTCTCGGTGCTGGCGGCCTTCGGCATCGTGAGCCTGGTCCGCGACGCCGAGGGGGAGGCGACGCACCTGTCCCGCTGGGCCGGTCTGGGGCGCAAGAGCCCGGTGCTCGCCGGTCTCTTCTCGTTCCTGCTGCTGGCCTTCGCCGGCATCCCGCTGACCAGTGGCTTCACGGCCAAGTTCGCGGTCTTCGGGGCGGCGGTCGACGGCGGGCAGACGTGGCTCGTCATCGTGGGCGTCATCACGAGCATGCTGCTGGCGTTCCCGTACCTGCGGGTGGTCGTGCTGATGTGGCTCTCGGAGCCGGGCGAGACGACGCCGGCCGTGTCGGTGCCGGGGTTCCTGACCTCGGCGGCGCTGGCGATCGGGGTGATCGCGACGTTCGCGCTGGGCGTGGTCCCGGCGCCGCTGCTCGACCTCACCAACGACGCGGCGAACTTCGTCCGGTAGCCGTCTGCACCGGCTTCACTGGGCCCCGGCGTTCCATGCGCCGGGGCCCGCTTCATCGGCCCTTCGTCGGCTTGTCATCGGGAGTCCGTGTGAGCGGGGACTTGTTCGTCGCGCGGATGCCGGCCGACGCCGAGTCGATCGACGACCTCGCCGCCGACTTCCGGCCGCCGCCGCTCGGTTCTCTCGCCGAGGTGCGGCAGCGGCTGGCCGACCTCATCGACTCCCTCGACTCGACGCGCGCTGTGGTCGCCGGCCCCGGCTGGACCATCGAACTCTTCATCGGCGCGGACGACCCGGTGGAGTCAGTCGCGCTGCACGTCCGCGGCGCCGGCGACGACGTCTTTCCCGCCATCGCGGAACTCGCGACGCGACTGGACGCGCGGGTCCTCGAGCTCTCGACGGGCGAGTTTGTGACCGGCGCGGAGGGTTGGCGCGCCTTCCAGCGCTTTCGGAACAGCGTCACGGGCGCCGGCTGAGGGTTCGATATCTCACAGTTCCTGAGGTGTCACTCACGGTTGGCCGGGGCGCGGGACAGCCCGGCGGCGGCGAGTGGGGCGCAACCATGCAGGTGAGTGGCTGCAAACATGGTCAGCCTATGGTGCCCGTACTTTTCGCTTGAATTTGATCTTGAGGGTGGCGCCGCACCCTGGCCGGGTCGTTGCCGTCGCGGTATGGCATCGTAAATGTGTGGTGAGCACCGGAGACACAGCGCTGGCGTCGCTCGGAGTCGTGATCGACCCGCGGGTCGACGAGTCGGTCTCCGCGACGCTCGGTGTCGTGGAGGAAGCGCTGCGCAGCAATGTGACGAGCGCGGATCCCCTGGTGGCGGAGGCCGCGCGGCACCTCATGGACGCCGGTGGCAAGCGCTTCCGGCCGCTGATCGTGGCGCTCGGGGCGCAGTTCGGCGACTCGCAGCGGGCTGAGATCGTGCCCGCCGCGCTGGTGGTCGAGCTCACCCATCTCGCGACGCTCTATCACGACGACGTCATGGACGAGGCCGCCGTGCGCCGGGGCGCGCCGAGCGCCAACGCGCGCTGGGGCAACTCGGTCGCCATTCTCGTCGGCGACTACCTCTTCGCGCGCGCCGCCGACATCGCCGCGGACCTGGGTCCGGAGGCCGTACGGCTGCAGGCACGCACCTTCTCGCGCCTCGTGCACGGGCAGATCGCCGAGACGGTGGGCCCGCGCGAGAGCGATCCGATCGAGCACTACCTCTACGTGATCGCGGAGAAGACCGCCTCCCTGATGGCGACGTCGGCCCGGTTCGGCGGCATGTTCTCGGGGGCCGCGCCGGAGCACGTGGAGGCCCTCGCGCAATACGGCGAGACGATCGGCATCGCGTTTCAGCTCTCCGACGACCTCCTCGACATCGCCTCCGAGTCGGTGCAGTCGGGCAAGACTCCGGGCACCGACCTGCGCGAGGGCGTGCCGACGCTGCCGGTGCTCTATGCGCTCGCGGGCGACGACACGGACGCCTCGGCCGTGCGGCTGCGCGAGCTGCTCGCCTCGGGCCCGCTGGTCGACGACGGCCTGCACGCGGAGGCGCTCGGGCTGCTGCGCGAGTCCGCGGCCCTCAAGCGGGCGCGCGAGACGGTCCGCAGCTATGCCGAGGAGGCGCGGGCCAGCCTCGAGCCGCTGCCGGACGGGCCGGCGCGGCGGGCCATGGAGGCGCTCTGCGACTTCATCGCGGATCGGACCGGCTGAGCAGCCGGCTCCCCGCCAGCATCAGCACCGCCGCGCCCAGCATCGCCGCGGCGGCCACCATCCACATCGTCTCGTAGCTTGTCGCCGACGCCACCGTGCCGAGGCCGAGTGGGCCGAGGCAGCCGCCCGCGTAGACGCCGGTCTGCGTGATGGACGTCGCCGCCGCGGGCGCTTGTGGATGCAGCCGGACGACCGCGAAGTTCATCAGGCCCGGCCACGACCAGCCCAGCCCGAAGCCGAGCACCACGCCGGCCACCAGCGCCCCCAGGCCGGGGACGGCCAGCAGCGCCAAGCCGCCCGCGCCCGCCGTGAGCAGTCCCGCGATCACGCCGATCTGCCGGGTGGGGAAGAGGTCCGCCTGCCAGCCGCCGCCGATCCGGGCGGCCACGCCCACCACGCCGCCGAGGGTGAGCGCGAGACCGGCGGGCCCGGGCTCGATGCCCCGGGCGACCGCCGAGTCGACCAGGAACGTGCCCAGGGCGTTGGCCGAGCCCGACGCCAGCGTGGCGCCCAGTCCGATCACGACGAGCGCGGTCGTCGCTCGTTCTCCGCGGTCGGCCTGGGACCTGCGGCGTTCGTCTCGCTCCACGGGCACCAGGGCGATCGCCGCGGCCGCCAGGACGGCCCCCAGCGCGAACGCCCAGCGCCAGCCGACCGTCAGTGCCACCACGGGCACGGCCGCGCCCGCCAGGAGCGTGCTGACCGGGATGGCGGCCTGCTTGAGGCCGAAGGACAACCCCTGCCGCCGGAGCGGGACGTGCCGGGACAGGCTGGTGTTGCTCGCCAGTTGACCCATCGCGTTCGCGGCCGCCCCGAGGACGAGGATGGCGATCAAGCTCCACAGTGCTCGGGCGCCGGCCGCGATGCCGAGCAGGCACGCGGAGGCCAGCCCGACCGCCGTCCGGGCGACGGCGGTCGAGCCGTAACGCTCGACGAGCGCGCCGGCCGGCACGGAGGCGAGGGCGCTGGCTCCGAAGTACGCGGAGACGGCCAGACCGAGCCCGGCGGGCGAGAATTTCAGCTCGTCCCCGATCTGCACGGCCAGCCCACCGACAAGAAAGACAGGGACCGAACAGGCCGTCGTCGTGGTAAGGGCACTCAGGGCGGCCCGGGCCGGCCGGACGGTGTTTGTGCTGGTGGGCGCGTTTTTCGGGGGCGAGACCATCACCGTGAGTCTATTCCGGGCGCTTGCGTTATCTGGACACTGAGTGGCAACAACCACACGTGCCGTACAGATTGGTCATGGTCGACACGCTCTAGGCATTCCCCCGGCGGAAGATTATTCATATGGTGTAAGTCCCCGGCGTCGGAGGTAGCTGTGCGCGACCCCCTGGCGGAGCCGTCAGACCTCATTCGTAGCGTGTCCCGTGCGCTACGGGTACTCGAATCGGTTGGACGGGCCCCGCGCGGACTCACCGTGAAACAGATCGCACGACGGTGTGAGCTGACCGTCGCGACGACGTATCACCTCGTGCGCACGCTCGCGTACGAGGGTTATGTGATCCGGCGGGAGGACGGCACCTACATCGTGGGCCTCGAGATCGCCGACCGGTACAGAGAGCTGGTCTCGGCGTTCCGGGGACCGCCCTCGGTCGGAGAGGCCCTGCGTCGCGCCGCCACCGAGACCGGCTACAGCCACTTCCTCGGCCGATTCGTCGGCGGCCGGATCGCGGTCACCGCCTCGGCCGAGGGCGCCCGCTCGCCGTTCCTCGACGACATCGCCCCCGGTTTCGACGAGGGCGGTCACGCCACCGCGCTGGGCAAGGCGCTGCTCGCCACGCTGACCGCGGACCAGCGCGCCCGCTATCTCCGCGACTGGGGCATGCGCGCCTTCACCCCGGCCACGCTGACCACCCCGGAGGCGCTGGAGGCCGACCTGGCCGCCGGCGAGCGCCGGGGGATGCAGCTGGAGATGGGCCAGTTCCGCCAGGGGCTCGCCTGCGCGGCCGTGAACGTCATCACCGACCGCGACATGGAACGCCGGCTGGTGTTGGCCTGCTCACTTCCGGCGGCCGAGATGCTGACCTCCGCGCGGGTGGTTCGGGCCAAGTTGACGTCGGCTGCCCGAAGTGTCGCCGAGGCCCTCTCCGCGGGAGACGCCGCCACCGCCTGACCGGTTGAACCGACTGCCCCCGCCGCCCGTAAGACTGGGTGGAACGCGCGAGGGAGGTCGGCCGGCTTGGAAGATCAGGACGCCGAGCTGTTGCGCGCGCTCCAGGACGAGCACGGGGAAGCCCTCTTCGCCCACGCCGTACGCCTCTCCGGGGGCGACCGGCAGCGCGCCGAGGACCTCGTGCAGGAGACCCTGCTGCGCGCCTGGCGATATCCGGAATCGCTGGACCTCGAGCGGGGCACGGTGCGGTCATGGCTGTTCACCACCGCCCGCAACCTGGCCATCGACGCCTGGCGGCGGCGGTCGGTCCGGGTCGGGGAGGTGGTCACGGACATGATTCCCGAACCTCCGCCCAGCGCGGACGAGGCGGACCGGGCCGTGGAGGCCTGGACGGTCGCCGAGGCGCTGGGCCGGCTCTCCGAAAGTCATCGCGAGGTCCTGGTCGAGTGCTTCTACCAGGGTCGTTCGGTCGCCGAGGCGGCTGCCCGGCTGGGGGTCCCGCCCGGCACGGTCAAGTCGCGCACGCACTACGCCCTGCGCTCCTTGCGCATGGTCCTGGACGAGATGGGGGTGACAGGATGAGATGCGACCACGAGCACGACGACGGCGCGTACGTCCTCGGCGCCCTCAGCCCGGCCGAGCGCATCGCCTACGAGCGGCACCTCGCCACCTGCTCGTTCTGCCGCGAGGCGGTCGCGGACATCGCCGTCCTGCCCGGTCTGCTCGGCCGGCTCGACGCGGCCGACTTCGAACGGCTCATGACCTCGACGCCCCCGCCGCCGGTGCGCCGGGTCAGCACCCCGGACCTCATGACAGCGGCCCAGTCCACCCGCCGGGAGGAACGCAAACGGGTCCGCTGGCGAGTGCTGGGCACCGCATTGGCCGCCGCCTGTCTCGCCTTGGTGGCGGGCATCGGCGCGGTCTTCTGGATGGACCGCTCGACGCCGGCTGTCGACGCCCAGGGCCCCACGGTCTTCATGACGCCCTCCAACGATCTCGTGCCGGTCGACGCGCAGATCAACATCGCCGGGGCGCCGGGCGGCACGCGGGTCAACCTCGTCTGCGCCTACAACCGGGGCGACGAGGACTCCCAGCCCTACACGATCAGGCTCATGGCGTACGGGCCGGACGACGAGAGCGAGCAGCTCGGCTCGTGGATCGCCGCCCCCGGCAAGGAGTTCAGCATGTCGGGCGTCACGCACTTCACGACGGGAATGCTCAACCGGCTGGCGCTGGTCCGCAACGACGGGCGGACGTTGCTGGTCTACGACATCCCCTGATCATCCGCTGACTCCTGGTCAGCGGGTCGGGACGGTGGTCGGCTCTGCGGTGGCGGCCGCGGCGTCGGCCACCGTCCTTGTTTCCGGCCCCCTCTTTGGCGTTCCTCAGCTGGTCGCGACCGGCGCCGGCTCTGTGCTGGCGGCTGTCGTCCTTTGCTTGCGGGCGTTCCGCAGCCCGTCGATCGTGAAGATGACCAGGGCGACCCACACCAGCGCGAACCCGGCGAGCCGTGCGGGCGGCATCGGCTCGTGGAACAGCAGGACTCCGAAGGCCAACTGGAGGATCGGCGCCACGTACTGCAGGATGCCGATCCCGACCAGCGGCACGCGGTTGGCCGCGGAGGCGAAGAGCAGCAGGGGTACGGCCGTCGCGACGCCGGACAGCAGCATGAGCACGGTGTGTGTGGCGGAGACGTGGCCGAACTCCGCGTGCCCGGCGACATTGAGCCAGATCAGGTACGCGACGCCCGGGACCGCGAGAACGGCCGACTCCACGAAGAGGCCCTCCGCCGGCGGCAGCGCGAGACGCTTCTTGACCAGCCCGTACGTGCCGAAGCTGGCCGCCAGGATCAACGCGATGTACGGCAGGTGCCCGTAGTCGACCGTCAGCACCGCGACGGCGACCACCCCGACGGCGATGGCCGCCCACTGCCACACCCGCAGCCGCTCCCGTTGCACTGTGACGCCGAGCAGCACGATGACCAGGGGAGTGATGAAATACCCGAGCGCCGTCTCGACCACCCGCGACGAGTTGACCCCGTAGATGTAGGTCGCCCAGTTCACCCCGATCAACAGCGCCGCGGCGACCACTCCGAGCAGCAGCCGTCCGTTGCGGGCCATCCGGGCCAGGAACCGCCAGTTGCGCATGGCGGTCAGCACGACGGCAATGAAGATCACCGACCAGAGCACGCGGTGGGCGAGAATCTCGAGGGGCGAGGCGGGGCGGAGCAGCTTGAAATAGATGGGGAAGACGCCCCACAGCGCGTACGCCGCCAACCCGTGCAGATAACCCCGACGCTCCTCACCCATGCCTGTCACCGTAAGGGGCACCCGGCCGGATGGTCCTTGCCTATGTCGAAGTTCACGGCCGGTCGCCGGGCCCGCCACCTCGGCCTGAACGTCGGATCGCTGCGCCGGTGCAGCCCTTCCCCGGTGAAGTCACCGGCCCGCTCCCTCGGCGCGGATGTCGTCGACGTTCTCCGAGCCGTGGCCCCGATTCCTCACTTCGCCGTTTCTCCGGCGCCGGCGCCCTCCCGGCCGGGCGTCACCCGCTGCAGCTCACACACCATCCAGCCGCCGGCATCAACCGCCTCGAACCCGAGCGGCGCATAAACCCCGTGCGCCGTGGGCCGCGCGCTGACATCGCCTCCTGACTCGGCCGCGTGCCGACGTCCGCAGCTCGAGTTTGTGCTGGTGGCCTTCGTGCGGCAGCGTGAGCGGAACTGTCAGTCGTTGTCGCCGCCGTCCGGGACGAGCATGTTGAGGACCCAGCTGACGATGCCGACGATGAGCGCACCGAGCACCGCGGCCACGAAGCCGTCGACCTCGAACGCCAGGTCGAACTGCCCCGCGATCCAGCCCGTCAGCAGGAAGAGCAGCCCGTTGATGACGAGCGAGATCAGGCCGAGCGTCAGCACGTACAGTCCGCAGCCGATCGTCTTGATGATCGGCCGCAGCACCGCGTTGACGATGCCGAAGATGATCGCGACCGCCAGCAGCGTCCCGATCTTCGCGGGGACCGAGTCGGTGTCGAGCCGGATCCCACCCACGACCAGCGTCGCGATCCACAACGACACGGCGGTGATCACCAGCCGGATGATGATTCCCATGGCTCGCGATGGTGCCACGCCCGGGCCACCAGATCCGGCGACACTCCACGATCACACCCGCTGGACCCATCTCACGCCGCCAGCCGTCCCACGCCTCCGACCAGCTGAGACTCCATCGTCGTAGGCGTGACAGCCACCCATCGCACCGCCCGCTCATTGATGAGCGCGAGCATCCCGGGCCGCATCCGCGCCAACCACCCGGTAGCTTCGCCCAGCCCGAGCGCCGCCCCGAGCGCACCCGCCTCCTCCGCTCTCACCGGCGTGACCATCAACAAGTCCGCCGCCAGCGCGTCACCGGCGTCCTCGGGCGAGTAGCCGTCCCGCACCACCAGAACAGCCTGCCCACTCTCCACCTGCTGCTCGGCCACTCCCGCGGGCCCGGCATCAACCACGATCAGCGTCAACCGTCGCGGCTCCTCCGCCCGCACCGAGACATCCCCCGAAGAGCGACCACCCGCGCTGCCCGCCGACGCCTCATCGGAAGCCGGAGAACCCATGCCCGAAGACGCCGCATCAGACGCCGGAGTAGCCCAGCCACCCGGAGAAATCCAGCCGGCCGACGAGTCCCACCCGCCCGCCGCGGTCGAGACGATGTCGTCCCCAAACTCCGAGTAACCGTCCTCCGCGAGGTCCGAGCCCGCCTGCTGCTGCTGCTCCTCCTCCGCCGCCCCGGCCGCCGATCCGCTCGGTCGGCTGACCACGGCAGACTCCTCCGGCTCGCCGTCCGGCCCGGCCACCGCAACCGGACGCACCGCCCGGCTCACCGCGACCAAGCTGATCCCGCCACCCGCGGAGCCGGACCCCGACGAACTCACGCTGAGCCGATGAACAAGCTGCTCCCAGGCCGAAGGACGATCTGTCCGTACGACGACCCGCGCTCCCATGCCCAACGCCCGCATCGCCACCAGCTGGGCACCGGACACACCGCCGACGAGCAGCACTCGCGTCGGCCGGCTCCGGAAGAGGCGCACGACCGCCGGGTCGCCGTGCCGATTCCGGCCGACCATCAGACCCGCCTCGCCGAGGGGCAGCGCCATGCCGTTCAGCGCGTCGACCAGTGCGGCGGGCGCAGCGGGTGGACCGGGGCGCCCGGTGATGGCCTGACCGGGCACGATGCCGAGCGGCAACGTCGCGATGAAGCCGTCACGCTGCTCGCCGTCGAGACGCGTGAGCACCGCGCGGGCACCAGTCGCCGAGCCGTGAGCCGCGACCATCCGGTGCAGCGCTTCGACGGCCGCTGCGAGCTGCGGCGGGTCGGAGGCGGCGAGGCGGACGTGCAGGTCGACTGCTGTGCCCGTACCCGGGGAAGCTTGTGGCCCCGCACCGAGCGCAACAGTCGTCGCCCGCGTGGGCAACATGAGCAGCCGGCCGATGAAATCGGGTGGCCCGGCCCAGCCGCTTAGCCGGAAGGCCGCCTGAACCGTCTCGCCGACTCGCAGCTCGGACCAGGACTCCTCCCATGCGGCTGAACCCTCAGCGGCGGCGGCCTGCAAAAGAGCCGCCCGGGTCTGCGCAGCGTCAAGCGGCTGCGCAGGAGCCAAGCCGCGCCGCAGAGCACGCACGACCCGCTCCAGCCCCTGCCGCAGCTCGGCGTCGGTCCATCCGTCCGGCCGGGCGAGGCGCACAGCCAGCACCGCTCGACTGTCACTGAGCAGATCACCGCCGGTGAGCTGCTCATATGAGGCGGCCGCAAGGGTGCCGCCGGAATGAGCTGGAGGTCGCGTCCCGATCAGCAGCACCTGGCACCGGTACGGCAGCTGGCCGGCCAGTCTCGCCCTCACCAGGCTCACCGGCGCGGGCACGACATCCTCACCGCCGCCGAGCACACCGGCCGACTCGCCCAGGTCGAAGAGGACAGCGCATCCGTGGCCGTCGCGGATCACGCCGCTCGGTCGCCCCGCCAGCTTCGCCGCGTCGACCCGCGCGCCGGCGAGCTCGAGCAGCATGCCGACGCTGTCCCCGGCATCCGCGACCCGCCTGCGGGCCGAGTGACGCAGGACGACACCCATCCACTCGTACGCCCAACGGCCGCGCAACCGCACCCACGCCGCCGCCAGCAGCACGACCGCCCCGAAGACCGTCGCCCCGAGAGTGATGCGGCCACCGAGAGCGCCAATGACGACGAGCGCCGCCGCCAGCTCCGTGGCGACTATCTGGCCTGCTCGGACGAGGACCGACCGTCCCTCCCGGATCTGGCCGCCCGCAGCTCGGCCGGCGGGGCGGTCGACGGCGCGCAGGCCGGTCGGACCGTGATTGCGTGCTGTTGTCGTCACGCTCCGCCACCCTTCGATTGCCGCTTGTGTTCGCTCGTGCAGCCATCGTAGAGATTTTCGGGGGTCGGCGGGGATGGCCTGTGGATAACTCTGCTCATGCTCATCGATATCCACAGGCTGAATTTCGCGGCTTTCGGCGCGGGCGGCCGGGCGGCTACCTTCGGCGGCGTTCCGACCGGACCGGCGTGAACCGGAACGCGGAAATCAGCGTGACGAAGGTAAGACGTCCCGGCGCACGGGGCGACAGCGAGCAGGGGAGCGAGGTGACGTCCGGCATGGCTCAGACGCAGGCGGAAGCCGCGGTGATGGCGCAGACCGCCGGGAAGTTCGACCAGGTCAACCAGTCGCTGACGAGCATGTTGAGCAGGCTCATGGCGGAGCTGGCGGTGCTGCAGACCGCGTGGGTGGGTCGTGGCGGCGCGGCCTTCGAGGCAGTGAAGAACCAGTATCAGCGGGATCTGACCGATCTCAACAGCGCGCTCGCGGAGACGGCCGAGGCGATCAGGGCCTCCGGCGCGGGCTATGCGGCCACCGACGAGTCGGCTGCGCGCTTGATGACCAGTGCCGGCGGCGGCGGGGGCTACCTCCCGCTCGAGAACTGACGAGGGGACGCGACGATGGGCGACGGTCTGCTCCGGGTGAATTTCGGTGCTCTGAGCCAAGCGAGCGCCGACATCCAGAAGGCTGTGAACGAGTTGGAGTCCCAGCTCGCCGATCTGGACGCGGCCGCCCGGCCGCTGGTGGCCACGTGGGAGGGCGGTGCGCAGCAGGCGTACGCGTCGCGGCAGCAGAGGTGGACCAGCGCGTCGGGTGACCTGAAGAGCATCCTGCGCGGCATCAAGGGTGCGGTGGATCAAGCCGCGCAGGACTACGCGACGACCGAGGGGAACGCGGAGAAACGCTTCCTGGCCTGACGGCGGCCTCGGGCTGTCCGATCGGCGGGCATGAGGGCACTGCCGCGCGCGGCGTGCTCTCGTGTCGGTATTGACGTACAGAAATGGGGGGAGTGGCATTCGGGAGGGATTCGGCCAACTTGCTACTGACGTGCGGGGTGGTCAGCCGGTATTGTTTCGCCCCGCGCGACCGTTGCGGCCCGCGGCGAGCGTGAGGCCGGTACACCCGGGTGAATCATGATCAACTTTTCGGTGGTACCGCCCGGGGTTATGGCTACCTAAGGTCATCGGGCAGTGTCTCTGTGCGATGTGTATAGCGGTTCGGGTATCGGTTTGCTGTATGCGTGCAGCCGCCCATTGTGATCGTGGTCTGACCTTGTAGGTTGTACGCGTTGAGGTGGCCCGTTCGCCGCGAAGGGAGAGGTGGACGTGACCCAGTGGGAGCCGGCTACGGACGCCGAGGTCGCCATGCGCAATGCCCTGCGCACGGACGACCAGGAGTCCTACTTCCGCATCCTGGCCGGCGTCGACCTGCTGCTGCCCGTCTCCGCGGATGCCCTGGCCGGCCGCGAGCCGCTCGGGTGGGGCACGTGGAGCACCGGCGGCCGCACGCACGTGCTCGCCTTCACCTCCCCGTCGGCGCTGCAAGCCTGCCTCGCCGACTACACGGGCTCCGCGCGCCGCGTCGCCTACCAGGAGCTCGCCGAGACCTGGCCCAACCTCGAATGGTGGCTCGCGGTCAACCCGGGCCTGCCCGTCGAGGGCTACCTCCCCGCGTGGTTCGTCGCCCAGCTCAGCCGGGGTGACCTCCGCCTCCCGACGCGTGGCCCCGGCCGCGAGGGCAGCAACGGCCCCAACCGCATCCCCGACATCCACGCCGCCGCGGCCCTCGCCGCCAACGCCGCCGCCCAGACGTACGCCGATCCGGCCTCGGGCGGCCCCGTGCAGGGTGCCCCGGACGGCAGCGACTCGTTCGCCGCGCCGGGGGTCTCCTCGGCGGCCGGCGGCTACGACCCCGCGGCTGCCGCCTATGGCGCTGCCGCCTCGAACTACGACTCGGGCAACGGCGCGGCCGCTGCTTACGCCCCGAGCAATGGCGCGCCCGCCGCCTACGCTCCGGGCGACACGGCCTCCGGCTACAGCTCGGGTGACACGCCGCCGGGCTTCGGGTCTGACCGGCCTTCCGATTTCGGTACGTCCCCCAGCCCCGCCCCCGGCTTCGGCAACGCGGCCGGCACGGCGCCCGGTTTCAACGCCGGCGGCGGTGCAGCGCCCGGCTTCGGCGGTGCGAGTGGCGCGCCCTCCGGCTTCGGCGGCGCGAGTGGTGGTTCGGCGCCCGGCTTCGGCGGTGCTGGTTCAGGATTCGGCGGCGCACCCTCAGGTATTGGCGCTGGTGGCGGTGCTGTGTCCGGCAACGGTGCCTTCGGCGCGGGGCCGGGCGGTTCCGGCTCTATGAGCGGCGGCGGGCAGCCGACCGATTCGGATCAGGGTCGCGGCGGTTCCTCGATCGGGCCCGGCGGGCTTCCTCTGCGTACGCCGGGAGCAGTCCTGCCCAGCGGCCTGCCCTCCCGCGTCCCGTCGACCCCTCCCGGCATGGGCGGCGGTGCGGCGAGTGGCTCGTCGTTCAGTGGCTTCACCCCTGTGAACTCGGGCCGGAGCGCCGGATCGGAAGCCCCGAGCCAGCCGCCGGTCGGCGCGACCCCCGAGCCGGCCTCGGTCGCCGGTGGGATCGCGCCCGCCACTCAGGCGATTCCCACGCTGCCCGGCTTCGGTGGCAGTCAGAGCTTCTCCGCCGGAGCGGGCGCCGCCGGTCAGGGTGCCGCCGGTCAAGGTGCTGCTGCAGGTCAGGGCGCTCCTTCGGGTCAAGGTGCGTTCCCGGGTCAGGGCGCTTTTGCGGGCCAGGGTGCTTCCGGCGGTCAGGAATCGACTGCGCCGCAGGGAACAACGGGCGGAGCAGCGGGCGGACTGGCCGGAGCTGGCGCCGCCCGGCAGACGTCACCGTCCGGCTTCACCGCGTTCGGCAGTGGCAGTGCGCTGGACGCTCTCGCCAGCCGCACGGGCACGACCGCGCCGGCCAGCGGCCCCAGCGCCCTCGACGCCCTGGGCAGCCGCGGCGGCATGACCAACAGGCCCGGCTTCGGCGAGACTCGCCCCGGCGGCAGCGCTCCGAGCGGCCCGTCGGCGTTCTCCCCGGGCGCGGGCAGTGGCTTCCCGCCGGGCAATGCCACTCCGGATGCCTCGGGTGCGCCCACCTCGGGTGCAGCACCGACATCCGGCGCGGCGATGGGTTCAGGCGCAGCGATGGGCTCGGCAATGGGTTCGGGTGCGGCGACGGGCCTGGGCTCGGGCGCGCCGGCTCGATCGTCCTTCGGCGGGGCGGCCAACCCGACCTCCGGGGCGGCCAATCCGACTTCCGGGGCGGCGGCGCCGACCTCTGGAGCGGGCGATCTTCCTGTTCGCCCCGGGTTCGCCGGCGAGCGGACCACCCCGCCGGCGCTTCCGCCACTGCAGTCGAACGACGGGCCCCTGCCCGTCCGCAAGCCGATGGCTCAGACGCCGCCGCTGCCCAGCCACATCGCTCAGCCCGCGCCGGACAGCTCGAACACCGAGAGCCCGGCCGCAGCAGGCACCGGCGCGCCCGGCTTCGGCGTTCCCGGGGCTCTCAGCAGCGCCTTCACCGACGCAGGACAGACTCGTCCGCTCGAGCAGATCCGCCGCCCGGAGCAGTCCGCGACTCAGCAGTCGGCGAACCAGCAGTCCGAGGCTCAGCAGTTCGGGGCTCGGCAGGCCGCTGCGGCCTCGCAGTCAGCGGCTCAGCAGGCTCCGGCCGAGCAGCAGGGCGGCCCGGGCAGCCCGCTCCCGCGCCGCCAGGTGGCGCCGCCGTCGGAGCGGCCGTCGTCCATGGCCGCGGCGGCGCAGGCTCTCGCGGCCAAGGGCGAGGCCGGGGCGTCCGCTGGACCGGAAGCCGACGGTTCGATCGACGTGCCGCCCACCGCAGCCGACCCGGCGGTCACGTCGCGGCTGACGTTGCCGGGGCCCACGACGCAGACGTCCGCGCCTCGGCTGGCCGGGGCCACGGGCGCCTTCCCGACGACTGCCTTCGCGGGCAACTCCGGTGCCTTCCGGACCACGCCGCCGACCATTGCGCCGCCGGTCATTCCTGGTTCGGGCGGCGCCCAGCAGTCGAATGCCGGATCCGGCTGGAGCACCGGCTACAACGCGCCGGTTCCGCCGCCGGCCGACGACTTCGTGCCCGCGAACGACGTGGAGCGCGACCTGCACCAGGCGTCGATCGAGCACAGCACCGACTCGTTCCTGTCGACGCTGCTGCTCGCGACGGTGCTCGTGCCCGTGGCGCACGACTCGCGGCCGGGGAGCTCGCCCGGTGAGCCGGGCTTCGCCTTCCGGACCGAGGAGATGGACGGCGAGCGGTTCCTGATCGTCTTCACGAGCCGGGACAGGCTGGGCGACCACTACGACGAGCCGACCCGTACCGTGGCGGTGCGCTTCGTCGAGTTGATCCGCAACTGGCCCGACCCGGCCTGGTCGTTCGCGGTCAACCCGGGCACGGCGGTCGGCGCGAAGTACCCCGGCCCGCAGGTCATCGCGCTGGCCAGCTGGGCCACCGAGGCCGGGCTCGGCGGTGAGCCCGACGACATGCTCGGTGACGCCGCGGGCGCCCTGCCGCCGGCGGGCGAGGTCGAAGCGCGCCCGACGACGATGCAGAAGACGGTGCCGCCGGAGCAGGTCGACTTCTATCTCGAGCGAGGCTACGACCGGGTTGCCGGGTTCGTGCACCGGGCGGCCGAGGTCGAGCATCTGAAGACGCCGGGCGAGCTGTTCGCGGCGCTCGGGCTGGTGCACAACGACTCGCCGTACCAGAGCGACGCCAAGGAGGCGTTCGTGCTCCGCTGGCCGGCGCACCGGCCGAGCCTCTACCGCATCCCTTACGGCGGCCAGAACGAGCCGGCGTTGCGGGCCATGGACGGCTGGGTGATCGAGCGCGCGCCGTTCCGTGGCAACGGGTTCGCGCCCGGCGAGGGCCGGGACGTGATCGCCGAGTTCAAGGTGGACAGCGTCCGGCTGCCGCACGGCACCCAGCTGTGGCGGATGGATGCCGACGGCGCGGAGCATCTCGTGGCGGTCTTCGACGGGGATGCCCCGGGCTGGCGCAAGGTGGGAGAGCAGGATGCGTGACGGGTACGTCGTGACGTGGCACGGGCGCGAATACGATGCCGCGCCCGACGGCGACAACGTCCGGATCTACGCGCCCGAGGCCGGCGACGGCTTCGAGGAGGTCCGCCCCGGCCGCTTCGTCCGGGTGCTGCATCCGGGCGAGTTCACCGATCTGACGTACGTGCGGACGACCTGCTCGTGGCGCGGCCAGCCCTTCATCGTGCTCGCCGAGGTGGACGCCTGGCTCCGCGTCGAGTACACGGGCGGCCGGGCGCCGGTGGCGCGGGCGCTGGGCCTCGAGGAGTTCGACTTCGGCGTCTACCAGGGCTGGGCTCCGGCCAACGAGGTCACCGAGCTCTACGAGCACCGCGTCTGACGCACGACCAGCGGAAAGCGGCCCGACTGCGAGCTGGTGAGAGGGGCCGGCGGCGGTAGAGTGCGGCCAGGCGGGCCGATAGCAGCCAGCCCGCGGCGATGCGCGTCCAGTCCAGCGGCGGCACGCTCAGGGCAGTGAAGCAGGGCAGGCGGGGCGGGCCCGGCGCGAGTAAGGGGCGGCAGGCAACCCCTAAGCGGCGAAGCCGGGCCTCAGGTCTTGATCCAGCGCAAGATCTCCCCGGTCACCACGTCCGTCGCCTCCTGGTGCAGGAAGTGGCCGACGCCGTCGATCAGCCGCCATTCGTACGGGGCGATGACGTAACGTCCTGACCCCTGTGCCGTCCGGGGCAGCACAGCGGTGTCGAGCGCCCCGTGCATCTGCAGCGTCGGCGTGGTGATCGGCTGCTGCATGAGTTTGACGAAGCGGTAACCCTGCAGCCGCAGCGCGGAGCGGAACACCCACCGGTACGCCTCCAGCGAGCAGAACGCCGCCTGCGGGATCCGCATGGCTTCGCGGCATCGGGCGGCATAGTCCGCGTACTCGTCGGTGTCTCGCCAGGCCGGACCGGCCCAGTGCTCGACCAGCGCACCCACCTCGGCCGCGTCGTCGCGGGTGAGCACGTGCTCGTAGCGCGGCACCTGGAACTTGAGGATGGCCCGGCTGGCGGCGAGCTGGCCGCGCGGGTCAGCGAAGAGGGCGGCGCGCAGCCGGAGTGGGTGGGCGGCGCCGAGGACGACGAGCCGGTTGACCATCTTGGGGTGGAACGCGGCGGCGGCCCAGCCGATCATGCCGCCGACGCCGGCGCCGACGATCATGGCGGAGCGCTCACCGAGCGCGCGGATGAGACCGGTCACGTCGGCGGCCATCGTGTAGCCGTCGTAGCCGCGCGGGGGCTTGTCGCTGGCGCCGTAGCCGCGCAGGTCGATCGCGACGGCCCGGAAGCCGGCGTCGGCGATCCGGGGCAGCACGTCGTGCCACGCCCACCAGAACTCGGGGAAGCCGTGCAGCAGCAGCACGAGCGGCCCGGTGCCGGCCTCGACGACGTGGAACCGGCTGCCGTTCGCTCCGACGAACCGGTGGGTCCAGGGGCCCTCGGTCAGCACGCACGACTCGTCCACCTGGGAAGTCATGCGACCCAGGGTACGGGTATCCGGTACCGCCGGACATTACGGTTACGAGACGTGCTCGAGCACTTCCAGGCGTACGGGCTCGCCCTCCCCGCAGTCGATGCGCAGCCGCGACGGCACGACCCGGACCCGCACGTGGTCGCCTTTCGCCAGCGTGAGGCCCTCGTCGGAGTACATGGCGAACGGCTTCCCGTCCATGTCGAGCAGCCCGTAGCAGGGGCCGGTGCCGCCCCGGACGATCCAGCCCTCGGTCCAGCCGGGGCTCGCGATTTTGTCCGTCGGGGTCTTGGCGATGCCACTGGGCAACGGCGGGACCGAAATGCCGGAATAAGAGGGAGCGGGGGCCGCCGCAGGGAAGGCGGAAGGGGACGCGCATCCCGCCACGAACGCGAGCGTCAGCAGAGCCGTACCAGCAAAATGTCTCACCTCGATGAGACCCGCAGCGCATCGAAAAGGTTCCCACGAGAAAGCGCCCGGGAGCCGAGGCCCCCGGGCGCCCTCACCACGCGGAGATCAGGAGAACTTGACCTTCATCGAGGTCCCGTTCTGCTGGGTCACCTTGATCTTGACTCCGACGGCGGGCAGCTTGACGCCGGCCCACGGGATCTCGGAGTACCAGTACTTCTTGGTGTCGTCGAACGTCGACTGCGCGGCCTGGCCCCGGATGTAGCTGGCCTTGCCGTTGACGTGCAGCGTGAACGAGTCGGCCTTGGTCAGGCTGAACGGCGCGTCGTAGGTCTGGATGCGCGACCGCCAGGGCGTGCCCTCGATGTTGTAGATCGGCGCCGGGTGCGCGTCGATGATGAGGTTGCGGCCCTGACCCGGGTGGACGTTGATGTTGTTGTCCTTCTGGGAGGTGTCCCAGTAGGAGATGAGCAGGCCCTGCTGGAGCGGGAACTTCTCGACCCAGTCGGGGCGGGTGGTCGGCCAGCCGAAGTTGTACGGGCCGGTCTTCAGGTACTTGTCGTACGACACGTAGCTGCGGTTGCCCGCGATGTAGAAGTTGTCGTACGCCGCCGAGGTGGACGCCCCGACGATGCTGAAGCCGTTGGCGGTCCAGGCCGGGGTGGCCTCGGCGCCGTCGGTCGACACCACGGTGCCGTTCGCCGTGATGGTGAGGTCGTCGCCGAAGAAGCCACCGGCGGAGACACCACCGTCGGTCAGGTAGTGCAGGCGGACCTGCACGCTCTTCCCGGCGTACGCGTCGAGCGGGATGTGGATGTCCTGCCAGGCGCCACCGCTGGAGCCGCTGATGGCGGGACGCGGGTTCTGACCACCGTCGGTGCCGAGGGGCTGGCCGTTGACCGTGCCGTTGAGCGCGGTCCACGTGGTGCCGTCCGTCGACGCCTCGAAGTAGAGGTAGTCGTAGCCCTCTTCGATCTCGTAGCGGCCCTTGAGGTCGAGCGCCGCCGTGGTCTTGCCGGCGAGGTCGACCGTCTTGGTCAGCGTGGTGTTGAGACCGTCGTCGTTGCCCGAGAAGTACTGCTTGGTGCCCGCGAACGGCGCCCCGAGCTGGGTGGTGACCTCCTTGTCGGGCAGGACCACAACCGCAGCCTGTGCCTTCTTGGAGTTGTACTCCTGGGGACCGAGGTCGAGGGTCTTCTTCTGACCCGCGACGACGAGCTCGTAGTCGAGCCAGCCGAGCTGCAGCTTCTGCCAGGCGCCGAGGTCGCCGGGGCGGGTGCCGATCGGCTCGTTGAGCGCGCTGAGCCGGTTCTGGGCCATGAGGGTCCAGAACTCGGGGTTGGCGTTGGTGCCGCCCGAGGTGTCGTAGTCGTCCGGCAGGCCGAGGTCGTGCCCGTACTCGTGGGCGAAGACGCTCATGCCGCCGTTCTCGGCCTGGATCGTGTAGTCGGAGATCCAGATGCCCGTGTTGCCGATCTGCTGGCCGCCGTAGCGGTTGTAGGACGGGCCGGTGACGCCGACGTCGTTCAGGTAGGCGTTCCAGCGGTGCGCCCAGATGGCGTCCTCACCCTGGTACGGGTCACCGTCGGCCTGGTCGCCGCCGGCGTGGACGATCTGGAAGTGGTCGATGTAGCCGTCCGGCTCGTTGAAGTCGCCGTCGCCGTCGTAGTCGTTGCGGTCCCACTGGTCGAACTGCGCGATCTCGGTCTTGATCTGCGCGTCGGTGCGGCCGGCCGCCTTGCGCTCGGCCACCCACTTGTTGACCGCGTCGGTGATCAGCGCCCACGTGTTGGTGTCGCTGCAGACGCCGTTGATGTCGCAGTCCCGGCCGTAGCGGGCCTCGTTGTAGGGCACCTTGACCCAGTCCGAGACCTCGCCCTCGACGCTGTAACGCCCCGAGGACTGCGTCTCGTAGTAGGTCTTGAGCGACTCGACGCCCTTGCCCTCGCCGAAGTACAGCTGCTCGTAGTGTTCCTTGTTGTAGTCCGCCTGCCAGATCGTGCTGTTGTCCTTGGTGCGATCCGGCTGGGGGATCGAGTTGTGGAGCGGACCGTCGAAGGTGACCGGCCCCGGAGTGTCCGGGTCGCTGTCCACATCGGGGTAGTTGGGGTGACGCTCATTGCCGAACTCGGCCAGGATCACGAAGATCTTGTCGGTGCGCTCGTTGCTGAGCTCGACGTACTGGTCCTTGCCCGTGGAGTTCTTGTTCTTACGCTTGCCGAAACCGTCACCTCGGGTCTTGCCGACCTTCGTGACGGTGCTGCCGTTGCGCTTCTCCGTCTTGAACTTGCCGGAGAGTACGCCCTGAACAGCCTCTTCGCGCAGCTCACGCCGCTTGGCCTCGACCGGGTTGACCTTGTCGTCCAGCTTCGGGGCCTTGCCGGCTGTCGTGGTGGGCTCCACCGGTGGCGCCGCCTGGGCCACGGTCGGAAGCGAGATTCCGACACTGGTCACCATGGCAGCGCCGAGTAGTCCCGCGACTACCTTGCGCACGTACGTACCTCCGTCGACGTTCCCGGATCGCTGGGTGCAGCGGGCCGGTGTGCGTTGGTCCCGTGTTCGGGGCCAGAGGTGAACGTATGCAAAATTGGAGATGCATGGAAGTGGTGTGAGTGAATTAATGTGCATGCTCCGACATGGAGGGGTGTCTCTGGGCAACACCCCTCCACCACCCGTTTTGCGTCAGTCCTCCGGCTTCGCCGTCTGCATCCCGGAGGAGATGAGGTCCATCACCGTCGAGTCCTGAAGGGTCGTCACGTCGCCCAGGGAACGGCGTTCGGCCACGTCCCGGAGCAGGCGCCGCATGATCTTTCCGGACCGGGTCTTGGGCAGCTCCGGTACGAGCATGATCTGCCGCGGCTTGGCGATCGGACCGAGTTTCTTGGCCACATGCGCGCGCAGGTCCTGAATAAGTTGCTCGCCCGCGTCGCCCTCGGTGTCCACATTGCCCCGCGGAATGGTGAACGCCACGATTGCCTGGCCCGTGGTCGGATCGGTGGCGCCGACCACCGCGGCCTCGGCGACCGACGGGTGCGACACCAGCGCCGACTCCACCTCGGTGGTCGAGATGTTGTGACCGGACACGAGCATGACGTCGTCGACCCGGCCGAGCAGCCAGAGCGCGCCGTCCTCATCCTTCTTGGCACCGTCGCCGGCGAAGTAGATCCAGTCGTCGCCGGTGCCCGCCCCCTGGCCGAAGCGCGACCAGTAGGTGTCGATGAAGCGCTTGTCGTCGCCCCAGATCGTGCGCAGCATCGACGGCCACGGCTCCTTGAGGACCAGGAAACCCCCACCGCCGTTGGGTACGGACTTCGCCTCGTCGTCGACCACGTCAGCGGCGATGCCGGGCAGCGGGGTCATCGCCGAGCCGGGCTTCGTGCTGGTCACGCCGGGCAGGGGCGAAATCATGATCGAGCCGGTCTCGGTCTGCCACCAGGTGTCGACGACCGGGGTCTTCTCGTGGCCGACGTTCTTCCGGTACCAGATCCAGGCCTCGGGGTTGATCGGCTCGCCCACGCTGCCGAGCACGCGCAACGACGACAGGTCGTACTTGGCGGGGATGTCGTCGCCCCACTTCATCATCGTGCGGATGAGCGTCGGCGCGGTGTAGAGGATCGTCACCTTGTACTTGTCGACGATCTCCCAGAAGCGGCCGCGGTGCGGGGTGTCCGGCGTGCCCTCGTACATGACCTGAGTCGCGCCGTTGGAGAGCGGCCCGTAGACGATGTACGAGTGCCCGGTCACCCAGCCGATGTCCGCGGTGCACCAGTAGATGTCGGTCTCCGGCTTGTGATCGAAGACCGCGTTGTAGGTGTACGACGTCTGGGTCAGGTAGCCGCCGGTCGTGTGCAGGATGCCCTTGGGCTTACCGGTGGTGCCCGACGTGTAGAGGATGAACAGCGGGTGCTCGGCGTCGAAGGCGCGCGGCTCGTGCGTACCCGAAGCCTGCTCGACCGTCTCGTGCCACCACAGGTCCTTCTCGCCCCAGGTGACTTCTTCCCCCGTACGCCGGACGACCAGCACGTGCTCGATGCTGGGGCACTGGGCGACGGCCTCGTCGACGGTCGGCTTGAGGGCGGACGGCTTGCCCCGGCGGTAGCCGCCGTCGGCCGTGATGACCAGCTTGGCGTCCGCGTCCTGGATGCGCGTGGCCAGCGCGTCCACGGAGAAGCCGCCGAAGACCACGCTGTGCAGGGCGCCGATCCGGGCGCAGGCCAGCATGGCGACCGCGGCTTCCGGGATCATCGGCAGGTAGATCGCGACCCGGTCGCCGGCCGTGACGCCCAGCTCGGTCAGCGTGTTGGCCGCCTGGCTGACGCTGGTGAGCAGGTCCGCGTACGTGATGGTGCGGGTGTCGCCGGGCTCGCCCTCCCAGTGGATGGCGACCCGGTCGCCGTGACCCGCCTCGACGTGCCGGTCCACACAGTTGTAGGCGATGTTCAGCTCGCCGCCGACGAACCACTTCGCGAACGGCGGGTTCGACCAGTCGAGCACTTGGTCCCACTGCTTGGTCCAGGCGAGACGGCCCGCCTGCTGGGCCCAGAACGCCTCACGGTCGCCGGCGGCCCGGTCATAAGCCTCGGCCTGCACATTGGCGTTCGCGGCCAGCTCGGCCGGCGGCGGGAACTGCCGCGTCTCCGAATACAGGTTCTCCAGCGACTTGCTCATGAGGGCGGCTCCTCTGCTCTTTTTTCTGCACACTAGTGGCGCCCCGGCAGGGCGGCGAGGCCCGCGAGCCGGAGCGCGCCGAGTGGGGGACCGTGCGCGCCGACCGGGCATGACATGATCGGTACTGCGCGAATCTTGCCACTTCCACGCCACTTTGCGCAGCACATGTTTCGGGACTTTTTCCCGCTACCGTAGTCCGGTGACGACTGATCCGCTGGCGCCGCTGCTCGCCCTCCCCGGCGTCTCCGACGCCTTCGCCGAGGCCCGTGAGCGGGTCGACGCCGCCCTGCGCCACCGGGCCCTGCGCCGCCACGGGGGGCAGGTCGCGGCCGAGGTGGGGCTCCGGGCCGCAGTCGCGAGCGCGGCCCTCGACGAGCATCGTTACGACCTTTCCGAGGTACGCGCGGGCACCGTCACCGACCCGGTGGTGCAAGGTGCCCTCCGCGTCTCCGAGGCGCTCGGCGGGCTCGTCGACCTCTGGCCCCGGGCGCCGCGTCAGGTGCTCGCCCGGCTGCACATGCTCGCCGCCCGGGGTTCCGTGGCCGAGCCCGCCCTCGGCCGCCTCACCTCCGGCGCGGAGCGGATCGACGCACTCGCCGGTCTCGTCGCCGGCAACGAGCGCACGCCGCCGCTGCTGCTCGCCGCGATCGTGCACGCCGAGCTGATCACCCTGCGCCCCTTCGCCGGCCCGGCCGGAGTCGTCGCGCGTGCCGCCGCCCGGCTCACCCTGGTCTCCCGCGGCTTCGACGCCCGGGGCCTGGTCGGGGTCGAGGAGGGCCATCTCGCGCGCGAGCCCGAATACGTGGGCTCCGCCGGTGCGTACGCGACGGGCACGCCCGACGGCGTCCGGTCCTGGCTGAAGCACTACGCCGCCGCGGTGGCCGAAGGTGCCGACGGAATCATCCGCATCGGGGATGAGGTTCTGTCCCCGGCGGCCGGGTGACCGTTCTATTTTTGGGGCCATGGGAGACGACTGGAACCGTCCCTACTCGCCCGGGACCGGCCGCTGGCTGGTGATCGGCTGGGAAGCGGTGGCGTTCGGGCTGCTGGCGTGGGCAAGCGTGGACCTCTTCGGCATCAGCGGCGCCGGCCTGCACGTGCTCGCGATGGTGACGGCGGCCGTCTGGGTCGTGGCGGGCTGGCGGATCCTGGAGATGGGCGTCTACGTCCGCCCGGCCGGGCTGCAGATCCGGGGCCTGCTGCGCTCGCGGACGCTGCGCTGGGACGAGATCGCGCACGTCCGGCTGCACCGGCACACCAACAAGATCGGCCGGTTCGAGATCGAGGGCGGGATGACCGTGCTGATCGAACGGCGCGACGGGTCGTACGTCAACACCGAGCTCTTCGCGCAGGGGATCGACTTCCACCGGCGGCCGCACGTCTTCCGCGAGGTCTATCACGAGCTGCGCGATCGGCACCTGGCCGCGGCTTCGTCGTGAAATGTAAGGACGGCGCCTCGCTCGCGAGGCGCCGCCGCTAGCGCGTCCGACCGGGTTATCAAGCGTGTACCTGGGTCGTTGTCGGCAGTCCTTCCGGCATCCGGAGGGTCCCGCCGCAACGTGCCTGCCGTGGCTGATCGCGCGTGGGTTCCCGGTGGCCGCGCACGGTGCCCGCTCGGGGCTTCCGCTCCTTCTTTCTACGCCTCGCCCGGCCCCCCGGGAAGGGGAAACCATATGGTCAGACGCTTGCGGCGGCGATTCTGGCCTTGCGGTGCCGCCCGTAGAGAGCGACGCCGATGGCCACTCCGACACCGACGCCGAGCGCTGCCGCAGCGACCGGAACGGCCGGCTTCTCCCGCAGTCGCCGGCCCACCGGAATCGGGTGCCGGAACTCCAGCACGGGCCATGCGTGCTCCGCGGCCACACGGCGCAAAGTGCGGTCCGGATTGACCGCGCTCGGGTGCCCGACCGCTTCCAGCAACGGCAGGTCGCTGCTCGAATCGGAATAGGCGTAACAGTGGGCGAGGTCGTATCCGCGCTCGGCCGCGAGCTTGCGGACGCCCTCCACCTTGGCGGGGCCGGCCGAATAGAACTCGACCTCGCCGCTGAACCGCCCGTCGACTATTCGCATCCGGGTGGCGATGATGTCGGTGACGCCGAGCAGCATGCCGATCGGGCGCACCATTTCGTCGCCGGAGGCCGACACGAGGACCACGTCGCGCCCCGCCGCCTGGTGCTCCGCGATCAGGGCGGCTGCTTCGGCGTACACGTAGGGGTTGATCAGCTCGTTGAGGGTCTCCGCCACGATCTGCTGGACCTGCTCGACCTTCCAGCCCTTGCACAGCGCGGCGAGATAGTCGCGGGTGCGGGCCATGGTCTGCTCGTCGGTGCCGCCCAGCCGGAACATGAGCTGCGCATAGGCCGACTTCACCACGTCGCGCCGGCTGATCAGCCCATCGCGATAGAACGGCCGTCCGAAAGCCAGCGCGCTGGACTTGGCGATGACGGTCTTGTCGAGGTCGAAGAACGCGGCGCTGGGGCCCACGGGCCGAAAGTGTAGCCGTAAGGCGCGAGGAACACGCCCGATGGTGCCGGGCTCGCATATCCGGTGACGGTGGGTACTCGACGGTGACGCGTGGCTGAGGCATGCTTGTGGTGCGACAGCGATTCATGTTGCTGGTGTGGTGGCATGTCGCGGTCGCGATTGCCGCGCAGTTCGTGCGTCCGTCTCTCGGTGGTTGCGCCCCCCGCGATCACCGAGCGCGATTCGGCTCGACCCCCCCGGAGCCGAATCTCGGACGACCCCCGTCGCCCCCGGCGGGGGTCGTTCCCGTCTCTTGTGGCGGGCCTTCTCGCCTTTCCCGGCGTTTGTCCTCGGCTTGCCTGCCGGGCGTTTGTTGCCCGGCGTTTTCCGCCCGCTTTTGCTCGCGGGTCAGGCGCCGGTGGCCTGGCTCAGGCCGGCGGACTGCTCGTCGTCGGGCATGCCGAAGAGCTCGGTCAAGCCGGTCACGGAGAGAACGCGCCGGAAGCTGTCGCTCGGGTTGACCACCACGAAGCGGATCTGCGCCTCGGACGCGGCCCGGTAGCCCTCGATCAGCGCGCCCAGGCCGGTCGAGTCGATGAAGGTGGCGTCGCCGAGGTCGATTTGGATGCGCTCCGGCGACCACTGGCCGAGCGCGTCGCGGATGCCCTGCGCCACGTCGTCGGCGTTGGAGAAGTCGATCTCGCCCAGCACGGTCACGCACGCGGTGCCGTCCTCGCCGAACGTGCTGCGGATCGGGTTCTCCATGCCAACTCCATCGGTCGTGTCGGCACCAACATACCCAACGCCGAACTCGTTCAGTCTTCCCGCATCGGCGCCGGATCGCCCGTCGTACGCCCGGTCCGCGGGGATTTGCCCAGCTCCGCATAGCAGATCGAGCCGCCCGCGCCCCGGTTGTCCACAGGCCGCGCCGTTGTCCACAGGCTAGCGATCGTGGCTTGAGCGGCACCGGCCCGGGCGGCCACCGTAGGGCCCCTCACCAGCCGTCCCCCGCTCCGCTGGAGGCCCGATGTCCCGCTCTGACCCGGTTCCTGCGCTCCTGACCGGGCGCCCGCTGTTGGTGACCGCCGACCAGCACCTCCTCGACGACCTGTTACGCCTGGCGGCCGCCGGTGGCGTCGAGGCCCACGTGGCGCCTGATCCGGTGGCTGCCCGCGCCCACTACCGCTCCGCGCCGCTCGTGATCGTCGGCGCCGACCAGGTCGTGGCCTGCGGCCGGGCCGGTCTGCCGCGCCGCGACAAGCTGATCGTCGCGGGCTACGGCGCGGCGCTCGATCCGCTCTGGGAGCTGGCCCGCGGTCTCGGTGCCGAGCACGTGGCACTGCTGCCCCAGGCGGAGCCCTGGCTCGTGGACCGCTTCGGTGAGCAGCCCGGGCCCCCGCCGCAGGGCCGGGTCGTCGCGTTCGTCGGCGGCCGGGGCGGGGCCGGCACCTCCACCCTGGCCACCGGCCTGGCCGTGACGGCCGTCAGGGCGAGACTGCGCACGCTCCTGCTCGACGCCGACCCGCTCGGCGGCGGCCTCGACCTGATTCTGGGCTGGGAGCGGAGAAGCGGCCTGCGCTGGTCGGCCCTCGCCGAGGCCGGGCCCGGGTTCGAGTCGTCCGCCCTGCTGGAGTCGCTGCCCGCCGACGGCGACCTGGTGCTGCTGTCCTTCGCCCGCGACGCCCTGCCCGGGGTGCCCGGCGAGGTCATGGCCGTGACCCTCACCGCCGCCCGCAAGCTGCGCGACCTCACGGTTGTCGACCTGCCGCGGCATCTCGACGACGCCGCCGTCCTGGCCCTGCAGTCCGTCGACGAGGCCTTGCTGATCGTGCCGGCCGACCTGCGCGCGGTCGCCGCGGCGGGTCGCATCGCCGCCACCGTCCGCCTGCATTGCGAGGCGCTGTCGGTCGTCGTGCGGGGCAACCCGGGGGCGAGCACCGTGACGGCCCGCGAGGTGGCCCGATCTCTCGGTCTTCCCCTGGCCGCCCAGGTGCGCCACGAGCCGGCGCTCTGCGACGCGGTGGAGCGCCGGGAGCCGCCCGCCGCCACCGGCCGGGGACCGTTCGCGGACAGTTGCCGGGATCTCCTGGCGCTGGTCACCGCCCGCACGACGGAGGCCGTGGCATGACCGCCCGCCCGCGGCATTCCTCCGAGAGCGGCGCCCAGGGCGGCCCGGTCGCCGTGACCATGCGGATGCCCTCGCTGGCCGAGCGGGTCCGCCGCTACATCGCCGAGGACCGCGGCGAGGCCACCCCGGCCGCCGTCGTGACCGCCGTGCGGCAGGAGGCCGACGCCGCGGTGCTGGGCGACACCACCGTGCTCAGCCTCGCCGGCCGGGTGCGCGACCAGCTCGTCGGCGCCGGCCCGCTCGCGCCGCTGCTCGCCGACCCCCAGGTCACGGACATCCTCGTCAACGCGGACCAGGTGTGGGTCGACCGGGGCCACGGCCTGCAGCGCGCGGCCGTGCCCATCGGCGACGGCGACGACGTCCGCCGCCTGGCCCAGCGCCTGGTCGCCGCGTGCGGGCGCCGGCTCGACGACGGCCAGCCGTTCGCCGATGCCCGGCTGCCCGACGGCACCCGGCTGCACGCCGTCCTGCCGCCGGTGGCCACGGCGGGGCCGTACCTGTCGCTGCGCACCTTCCGGCAGCGGCCCTTCAGCCTCGACGACCTGGTCGCCGCGGGCACGGTGCCGCCCGCCCTCGCCCCGGTGCTCGAGGCGGTCGTGGCGGCCCGGCTGGCCTATCTGGTCACCGGGGGCACCGGCTCGGGCAAGACGACGTTGCTGGCCACCTTGCTCGGTCTCGTCCCGTCGACCGAGCGGATCGTGCTGGTGGAGGACGCTGCCGAGCTCCGCCCGGTGCACCCGCACGCGATCACCCTCCAGCCGCGCACCGCCAACGTCGAGGGCGCCGGCGCGATCGGCCTGACCGACCTGGTGCGGCAGGCCCTCCGGATGCGCCCCGACCGTCTGGTGATCGGCGAGTGCCGGGGCGCCGAGATCGTCGACCTGCTCGGCGCCTTGAACACCGGCCACGAGGGCGGGGCGGGCACTCTCCACGCGAATGCCCCGGCGGACGTACCGGCCCGGCTGGAGGCGCTCGGCATGCTCGGCGGGCTGCCCCGGGCCGCGGTCCACGCCCAGGTCGCCGCCGCGCTGCAGGTCGTCCTCCAGCTGCGCCGCACCGACCAGGGCCGTCAGCTCGACTCGATCGGCGTGCTGCTGGCGACCGGCGAGGAGCGGCTCGTCACCGTTGTGCCCGCCTGGCAGCGCGGCCGGGGCACCGGGCCGGGATCCGCCACGCTCGTCCGGCTCCTCACCGAGCGCGGCGTTGCCGTGCCCGCTGTGCTGGGCGGCCGGTCGTGACCCGCGTCGCCGCTGCCCTGGTGCTGCTCGCCGCCGTCGTCGTGGCCTGGCCGGCGCCGTCCGGTCTGCGCCGGCTCGGTCCCCGGACCCGCGCGCCCCGGCGGCGGCCGAGCTTCGAGCAGCTTCTTGTGCGCGCGCCGAGGCGCCTCCTCGCGCTCACATCGCTGGCTGCTGCGGCTCTGGCCTTATTGACGGGCGGACCGGTGGCCGCGGTCCTGGCCGGGATCTACGCGGCGCTGGGCGCGCACATGGTGACGCGGATGACCCGGCGGCGGCGCGCGGCCCGGCAGCAGCTCGCCGACCTCGACGCGCTCAGCTCCCTGGCTGCCGACCTGCGCGCCGGGGCAGCCCTGCCCGGTGCCGCCCGTCAGGGTCACGACAGCGTCGGGGGCGCGAGCCGGCTCGGTGCCGTTCTGGGTGCCGTGCAGCACCTCGCCGAGCGGACGGGGGCGCCGGCCGCGGACCTGCTCGACCGGGTCGAGTCCGACGCCCGGGCCGGCCGGCGGCTGCAGGCGTCGACCGAGGCCGAGGCGGCCGGGGCGCGCATGACGGCGGTGGTGCTGGCGTTCATGCCGCTCGGCGGTCTCGGACTCGGAGCCGTCTTCGGCATCAATCCCTTCGACGTCCTGCTGCGGACGCCCGTCGGCGCGGCGTGCGCGGTAGGAGCGGCGGCGCTGCACACCGCCGGCCTGCTCTGGTCCGAACGCATCACGCACGGGCGGGAGCGGTCCACGGGCGCCTTCCGGCTCGCCGTCGGGCGGGAGGTGCTGTCGTGATCGAGCACCCCTGCGGCGCCTTGGCGGTCTCGGCGACGGGCGGCGGGCCGGTGCGCGTGCCGTTCCGGCTGTGCTGCGTGGCCGCTTTGTTCGCCACGAGCGCCGGGCAGGCTCCTCCTCAGTGCTTGCTGGCGCGCACCACAGCCCGCCCCGGCGCGGGGAGCGTCGAGCAGCGGGACGACCTGGGGCGGGCGGCATGAGAGGCCGGATCGTGGTGGCGGTGCTGTGCGGTGCGGTCGTCGCTTGGTATTCGGGGCGGTGGTGGGGAATCGCGCTGGGCGGGGTGGTGGCGTACGGGGTCGATCGTTATCTCCGCCGGCTCGAGCCCGCGGCGGTGCGGGCGGCTCGGGAGCGGGCCGAGGCCGACCTGCCGCTCGCGGCCGATCTGCTGGCGGCGGCGCTGCGGGCCGGCGCCCCGGTCGAACGGGCGGTGGCCGCCGTGGCCGAGGCGCTGTCCGGACCCCTCAGCGACCAGCTCGACCGGGTGGCCCGCTCTCTGCGGCTCGGCGCCGACCCGCCGGAGGCGTGGGCGCACCTGGCCCGACCGGCCGGTCCCTCGGCCGCCGACCGGCTCGTCGCGGTGGCGGTGCGGTCGAGTGCGAGCGGTGCGGCTCTGGCCGGGGCGCTGACGCGGCTGGCCGGCGACTACCGCGCGGACCGGACCATCGCCGCCGAGGCGGCTGTGCGACGGGCCGGGGTGCTCATCGTGCTGCCGCTGGGGCTGTGCTTCCTGCCCGCCTTCCTGCTCGCCGGGCTCGTCCCGGTGCTGATCGCCGTTCTGGGCGACGTGCTTTGACCACCCATGAGGCCGCCCTCCGCGGCGGCCTCGAAAGCCGTCGCGTTGCGGCGGCGCCGAAAGGCCGTCGCGTTGCGGCGGCGCCGAAAGGCCGTCGCGTTGCGGCGGCATCGAAAGCCGTCGCGTCGGGGCGGCGCCGAAAGGCCGTCGCGTCGCGGCGGCACCGAGAGAAGAAGGAGCAACTCTTCGTGCATCGATTGATCGCTCAGCTGGTCGGCCCGCTCGGGGCTGACGACGGATCGCACACGGTGGAATACGCGGTGGGCACTCTGGCGGCGGCCGGGTTCGGGACCGTGCTCTACAAGGTCGTCCAGAGCACCTCCATCACCACCCAGCTCACCAAGCTGATCAGCGAGGCCCTGAATTGATCGCGCGCCGGCAGCCCGCGGCGGGTGACCGGGGGTCCTACGCGGCCTGTGATCGGGGGTCTTACACGGTGGAGCTCGCTGCCGGGCTGCCGGCGCTCATGCTGCTCCTGTTCGCGGGGCTGACCGCCATCTGTGCCGTCGGCGCCCAGGGAAGCTGCGCCGACGCGGCCCGCGAGGGCGCCCTCATGGCGGCGCGCGGTGACTCCGGTGTCCGGGCCGCCGCCGACATCGCCCCCGACGGCGCGCAGATCGTGGTGACGCCCTCGGCCGCCGAGGGCACGGTGACCGTCACCGTGCGGGCGCCCGCGCCTCTGCTCGGCGACATGCTTCCGCAGATCACCGTCGAGGGGCGGGCCGTGGCCGCACTGGAGCCGGGAGTGCTGCCATGACGGGCGGGAGCCGGGGATCGGCTCGGGACCGGGGGTCGGCGACGATCATGGGGGTTGCGGCCGGGCTCGTCATGGTGTTCGCGGGGATGAGCGGCGCGGCCATCGGTGCCGCCCGGGTCGCGCGGCACGAGGCTCGGACGGCCGCCGACTTCGGGGCGCTCGCCGGGGCCGCCCGGGCGATCGAAGGGGAGCCCGCCGCGTGCGCCCGCGCCGCCGAGCTGGTCGCCGCGAACGGTGGACGCCTGACGCGCTGCTCCCTCCACGGCCTCGAACTGACCGTCACGGCTCGGACGGACCTCGAGCTGCCCGGCTACACCGGTCACGCTTCAGCGGTCGCGAAAGCGGGCCCGGTGACTCATCCAGGCAGCGGATCCGAGGCGACCGGCGGCCGTCCGGTGACTGCGGCAAGCCGAGGAGGTGACCGGATGCCGGGGGAGCGCGGGTCAGGCGGGCCGGGGGAGGTGGGCGAGGACGATGTCCAGGACGTGGATGGCCTTGGCCTTGTCCAGGGGGTTGTTGCCGTTGCCGCACTTCGGGGACTGGACGCACGACGGGCAGCCCGTCTCGCAGACGCACGTGGCGATGGCTTCGCGGGTGGCGCCGAGCCAGGCGCGGGCGGTGGCGTGGGCCCGTTCGGCGAAGCCCGCGCCGCCCGGGTGGCCGTCGTAGACGAAGATGGTCGGGCTGTCGGTGTCCTGGTGGTCGGCTGTGGACAAACCGCCGATGTCCCAGCGGTCGCAGGTGGCCATGAGCGGCAGGAGGCCGATGGCGGCGTGCTCGGCGGCGTGCAGGGCGCCCGGGACGTCGGCGGGCTCGACGCCGGCGGCCAGGAGGGCGCCGGGGCTGATGGTCCACCAGACGGCGACCGTGCGGAGCTGGCGGGCCGGGAGGTCGAGCTGGTGGGTGTCGATCACCTCGCCGGTGCGCAGGCGCCGGCGCTGATAGGAGACGACCTGGCTGGTGACGTCGACGTCGCCGAGGAAGAGGCTGACCGGGCCGGTGTCGAGGCGTTCGCGGACGGCGACGACGGAGATGTCGGTGACGTCGCGGGCGTGGGTGGACCAGTCGGGGTCGGCGGCGTGGACGAGGGCCACGGCATCCTCGAGGTCCAGGTCGTCGACCAGATAGGTGGCGCCCTGGTGCAGATAGACCGCGCCGGTGTGGAGCATGACGTGGGAGGAGCCGGGGTCGACAGTGCCCAGCAGACGCCCGGTGGCGGACTCGACGACGGCGACCGGGGCGCCACCTGTGCCACGGAGGTCGACGTCGGGGCGGCCCTGGTGCGTCCAGTACCAGCCGGTGGGGCGCTTGCGGAGGGCGCCCGAGGCGACCAGCGCGTCGACCGCCGCCTGGGCCGTGGCGCCGCCGAAGAGCTCGAGGTCGGCCGGGCGGAGCGGGGCCTCGGCGGCCGCGCAGCAGAGCTGGGGCCCGAGGACGTACGGGTTGGCGGGGTCCAGCACCGTGGCCTCGACGCCGCGGCCGAAGAGCGCCTCGGGATGGTGCACGAGATAGGTGTCCAGCGGGTCGTCGCGGGCCACGAGGACGGCGAGGGCTTCGCCGCCGGCGCGCCCGGCCCGGCCCGCCTGCTGCCACAGGGAGGCGCGGGTGCCTGGATAGCCGCAGATGAGCACCGCGTCGAGGCCGGCCAGGTCGACGCCCAGCTCGAGGGCGTTCGTGGAGGCCAGGGCCAGCAGGTCGCCGGTGAGGAGGGCGCGCTCGATGGCCCGGCGGTCCTCCTTGAGATAGCCCGCGCGGTAGGCGGCGACGCGGCTGCCCAGCCCGGGAACGGCCTCGTCGAGCTGGTGGCGGGTCATCGAGGCGACGACCTCGGCGCCGCGGCGGGAGCGGACGAAGGCGAGAGTGCGGGTGCCGGCCACCACGGCGTCGGTGAGCAGGTCGGCGGTCTCGCTGAGGGCGGAGCGGCGGGTCGGTGGCAGCTCGGGGTCCTCGGCGGGGAGCAGGGGCGGCTCCCAGAGGGCGAAGGTGACCGCGCCCCGGGGCGACGCGTCGTCGGTCACCGCGGTCACGGGCAGCCCGGTCAGCCGGGAGGCGGCGCCGGCCGGGTCGCCGGAGGTGGCGGAGGCGAGGACGAAGGTGGGGGCGCCGTTGTAACGGGCCGCCATCCGGCGCAGGCGGCGCAGGACATGCGCGACGTGGGAGCCGAAGACGCCCCGGTAGGCGTGGCACTCGTCGATGACCACGTAGGCGAGGTGACGCAGGAAGACGGCCCACTTCTGATGGCTCGGCAGCATGCCGTGGTGCACCATGTCCGGGTTCGTCAGCACGAAGCGGGAGTGCTGCCGGATCCACTCCCGCTCCTCGCGCGGGGTGTCGCCGTCGTAGGCCGCCGGGCGTACCCCGTCGAGGCCCAGCCGTTGCAGCGAGCGCAACTGGTCCGCTGCGAGCGCCTTGGTCGGGGAGATGTAGAGCACGGTCGCCCGGGGGTCGGCGAGCAGGCGGCTCAGCGCGGGCAGCTGATAGGCGAGCGACTTGCCCGAGGCCGTGCCGGTGGCGATCACCACATTGCTGCCCTCGTGGGCCAGCGTCGCGGCGGCGGCCTGGTGCTCCCAGGGCTGGAAGCCGTAGGCCTCTCGCAGCTCCGGCGGGGCCCATTCGGGCCAGGACACCGGGCGTCCGGAGCGTGCCTCGACCCGCTCGACGTGGGTGATCGGCGACTCGTCCGCGCTGGTCCGGCCGGCGCGGAGGCGATGCAGCAACTCGGCCGGGCCGAGCGCGCCCAGCGGCTGCCGGGCTGCGGGCACACCCCGGGCTGTCGTCGTCACGTCCTGCACTCTGACACCGGTATGGCGTCAACCCCAAACGGGTACGACGGTGGGTGCCACGCGCCGGGGAAGACGGACGGTGGTTAGATTCGCTCGGGGGATCGGCTGCCTGCAGGCTTGTCCGGAGGGAGGAGGACCGATGGAGCTGTCGCTGACGACCCGTACCGTCGGCGAGCACACGGTGCTCGACGTCGGCGGTGAGGTGGACGTCTACACCGCACCACGGCTGCGGGAGCGGCTCGTCGAGTTGGTCGACGGGGGTGCCCGCAATGTGGTGGTGGACCTGGCGAAGGTCGACTTCCTCGACTCGACGGGCCTCGGTGTGCTGGTCGGCGCGCTCAAGCGCCTCCGCGCGGCCGGGGGCACCTTCGGGCTGGTCTGCGCCAAGGAGCCGCTGTTGAAGATCTTCCGGATCACCGCTCTGGACCAGGTCTTCCCGATCTACCCCTCCGTCGAGGCCGCGACCTCAGAACGCTCCGACAACCCTCCGACGGCGTGATGGCAACAGTACGGCTGTCGTTCTCGCCCGCCCCCGTGCACGTGCGCACGGCCCGGCTGGTCGGCGTGGCGGTGGCCCGGCGCGCGGGGGTCGCCGAGGACCTGCTCGACGAGGTGCGGCTGGCCATCGGTGAGGCCTGCACCCGGGCGGTGGCCCTGCACAACCAGTACGACATCCCTGACCTGGTCATGGTCGAGATGTCCGACTCGGACTCCTACACGGTCCGGGTCATCGACCGCGCGCCCATCGAGGCGAGCATCGGCCTGACCAAGCTGCCGCCGGACGAGCTGGCCGACGAGTCGCTGACCGACGAGGCGCTCACGACGGGCGTGGGCTTCGCCCTGCTCGCCGGTTTCGTCGACGACCTGCAGGTGCGCCCGGTGGACGAGGGCATCGGCACCGAGGTCCGCATGGTCTGGCCGGTGGCCAGGAGGTAAGCCGCCCGGAACGCGAAGACGGTCGCCGGGAGGTAAGACGCCCGCAGCCCGAAGCAACACCGCGAGCAACGCCCTGCCCGAAAGTGGCAGGGCGTTGCCGTTTGGCGCATCGGGGCCACCGCTCGGCGCACGGCCCGGGAAAAGCCAGGTAGCGGCCGGGAGAGTAGGGCCTTCCACCGTGCTGGGACAACGGCTAACACAGCGATGGATCTCACTGGAATGCACCCTCGTCCGGATGTGACCATCAACACGTTAGCCGTTACAGTGCGCTGGTAGTCAGTCACTGCTCCCCGGGTTCCGCAGCCGCGTGACCCGGATTCGTCGTCCCCTCGTCCGGGGGGAAGCGCCGGCAGACTCGTCCGCTGTCCGGCGTCAGTCGGTGTAGCGGGAGGACATTGATGTCCGGAACCTCCACAACTACCTACCTCGCGGCCGAGTCCGGCGCTGTCGACCTGGGCGGAGGGAACCTCGTCTTCGTCGTCGTCGCCGTGGTCTTCGCCCTGGTCGCGCTCGGGTTCGCCGCCATGTTCGTGCAGTCGGTGCTGAAGACGGCCCGCGGCACCCAGTCCATGCAGGAAATCGCCGGCGCCGTGCAGGAAGGCGCGTCGGCGTACCTGTTGCGGCAGTTCCGCACCCTGGCGATCTTCGTCGTGATCGCGGTCGTGCTGCTGTTCCTGCTGCCGGTGCACGACACCGGCGGCAACGAGACCTGGGTCAAGATCGGCCGATCACTCTTCTTCGTCGTCGGCGCGGCCTTCAGCTCGGTGATCGGCGGGGCGGGCATGGCGCTGGCCACCCGGGCCAACTTGCGCGTCGCGGCGGCCGCGGGGGAGTCCGGCGGCCGGGAGAAGGCCATGGGCATCGCCTTCCGGACCGGCGGCGTGGTCGGCTTCATGACCGTGGGCTTGGGCCTGCTCGGCGCCGCGCTGGTCGTGTGGATCTTCCGGGAAGACGCGCCGACCGTGCTGGAGGGCTTCGGTTTCGGTGCCGCGCTGCTCGCCATGTTCATGCGGGTCGGCGGCGGCATCTTCACCAAGGCCGCCGACGTCGGCGCCGACCTGGTGGGCAAGGTGGAGCAGGGCATCCCCGAGGACGACCCGCGCAACGCGGCGACGATCGCGGACAACGTGGGCGACAACGTCGGTGACTGCGCCGGCATGGCCGCGGACCTCTTCGAGTCGTACGCCGTGACGCTGGTCGCCGCGCTCATCCTGGGCCAGGCGGCGTTCGGCACCGACGGCCTGATCTTCCCGTTGATCATCTCGACGGTCGGCGTGGTCATCGCCATCGTCGGCGTCTTCATCACGCGGCTGCGGGCCTCGGACCGCAACGGGCTGACCGCCATCAACCGGGCGTTCTACATCTCGGCGCTGCTGTCGGCGATCATCGTGGCGGTCGTCAGCTTCACGTACCTGCCGAGCTCGTTCGCCGGGTTCGGTGAGGAGCTGGCGGCCGGCGTGGCCGAAAGTGGTCGCAACCCGCAGTGGGTCGCGATCGGCGCGGTCGTGATCGGCATCGTGCTGGCGGCGGCGATCCAGGCGCTCACCGGCTACTTCACCGAGGTGCAGCGGCGCCCGGTCCAGGACATCGGCAAGTCGTCGCAGACCGGCCCGGCGACGGTGGTGCTCGCGGGCATCAGCGTCGGGCTCGAGTCGGCCGTCTACTCCGCGCTGCTGATCGGCGCGGGCGTGTACGGAGCGTTCCTGCTCGGCGGCTCCTCCATCACGCTGTCACTCTTCGCGGTCGCCCTCGCCGGCACCGGCCTGCTCACCACGGTCGGCGTCATCGTGGCGATGGACACCTTCGGCCCGATCTCCGACAACGCGCAGGGCATCGCCGAGATGTCCGGCGACGTGGACGAGCGCGGCGCGCAGATCCTCACCGAGCTGGACGCGGTCGGCAACACCACGAAGGCGATCACCAAGGGCATCGCGATCGCCACGGCGGTGCTGGCCGCCACGGCGCTCTTCGGGTCGTACACGAACACGCTCTCGGACTCGCTGGCCGACGCCGGCATCTCCGCCGACCGCATCGGCAGCGAGATCCTGGGCCTGCTCAACATCGCCAACCCGCGCAACCTGGTGGGCCTGCTGATCGGCGCGGCCGTCGTCTTCCTCTTCTCCGGGCTGGCCATCAACGCGGTCTCCCGCTCGGCCGGCGCGGTCGTGATGGAGGTGCGGCGCCAGTTCCGCGACTTCCCGGGGATCATGGACCGCACCCAGCGTCCCGAGTACGGCCGGGTCGTCGACATCTGCACCCGCGACGCCCAGCGGGAGCTGCTCACCCCGGGCCTGCTCGCGATCCTGGCGCCCATCGCGGTCGGCTTCGGGCTGGGCGCCGGCGCGCTGGCGTCCTACCTGGCCGGGGCCATCGGGGCGGGCACGCTGATGGCGGTCTTCCTGGCCAACTCGGGCGGGGCCTGGGACAACGCCAAGAAGCTGGTCGAGGACGGTGCCTTCGGGGGCAAGGGCTCCGACGCGCACGCCGCGACGGTGATCGGCGACACGGTCGGCGACCCGTTCAAGGACACGGCGGGCCCGGCGATCAACCCGCTGATCAAGGTGATGAACCTGGTCTCGCTGCTGATCGCCCCGGCCGTCGTGGCGTGGAGCATCGGCGACGACCAGAACAACGCCCTGCGGATCAGCATCGCCGTGGTGGCCGTACTGATCATTGTGTCGGCCGTGGTCTGGAGCAAGCGCAAGCCGATCTCCATGGGTGACGAGACGCCCACCACACCCTCCTCCTCCGAGCGGGTGAGTGCCTGATCGGACAGAGTCGTGGGGGGTGCCCGGCGCTCGCCGGGTGCCCTCCACGGTGCGTTACCCGTACGCTGCAAACCATGCGCTCGGCCCGCTCCTTGTCTTTCCTCCTCGTCATCTCGTTCGTCGTGACGCTGGGTGCCTGTTCGGGCAGTCCGACCCCGCAGGCGTGGGCGGCCACGGTCTGCAAAGTGCTCGCCCCCTGGCGCACCGAGATCGGCGATCTCGCGACCAGGACGCAGCAGCAGATGACCGCCGAGACGACGCCCGCTCAGGCCAAGGAGAACCTGATGCGGCTCTTCGGCGGGGCGGAGACCGCGAGCGAGAAGGCGCGCGCCGGCGTGCAGGAGGCCGGCGTGCCCGACGTGGACGAGGGCCGGCAGGTGGCGGAGAGCTTCACCACGTCGCTGAGCGCCATGCGCGACGCCTACGGCAAGGCCCGGACCGGCGTGCAGGGGCTCTCGACCGCCGAGTCGAAGGACTTCTACACCAAGGTCGGTTCGGTCGTCGACACGCTGAACACCGAGTACCAGGCGAGCGAGCTGGACACCAGCAACCTGTCGTCGGTGGAGCTCAAGCAGGCGTTCGACGAAGCCCCGGAGTGCCGCTGACCATGACCGAGCCCGGGTGGCCGCTGATTCCGCGCGAGGTGCTACCCGCGCCGGTCGAGCGCGTCACGCCGCCCCGCCGCCGCGTGCCGCCCGGCGCCCCGGCCGGCAAGCAGCTGTCGGTCTTCGGGGTGGAGGCGATCGACCCCTCGCTGGCTGATCTCGCCGGCTTGCTGTCCGGCCCCGGGATCCTCGGGACCATGGGGGGTACGGCCCGGGTGTCCGTACGCGTCGACGCCGCCTGGCGCGTGCACGTCCTCGTCGAGGAGCTGGTCGGGCGCGGTCTCGTGGTCAACTGGCAGCCGGTCGCCGAGCACCCGGAAGAGGAAGCCGTGGCGGAACTCACGTCGGTGCCGGTGGAACACGAGGACGACGAGACTCCCGTCACTGTGCCGGAGGCTGACCAGCCCGGGGGAGAAGAGGTGCCGTCGCCGGTCGTCGGGTTCGAGGTGCGGACGGCGTACAGCAGCAGGTTGAACGGCCTGGCCCACGCCTGGCCGCCGCCGCCCGGCAAGCTCTTCCTCAACGGCCCGCGATTG
This sequence comes from Symbioplanes lichenis, assembly GCF_030709675.1. Classification (GTDB taxonomy): domain Bacteria; phylum Actinomycetota; class Actinomycetes; order Mycobacteriales; family Micromonosporaceae; genus Actinoplanes; species Actinoplanes lichenis. The sequence goes on along the minus strand of NZ_JAUZQD010000012.1, from coordinate 139,787 downwards.
CGGCTGTGGGCCGCGGCGGCCGGTGCGCCCCGCCCCCAGGGCTACGCCCTCGGTCTGAATCCCGACGGCTCCCTTGACAAGGCCGTCGATGCGGCGCTGACCAAGGTCGGCCTGGCCGGGACGATCCAGGCCGGTCCGGCGTACGTGATCGCAGGTCGCAGACGTCTCGCCCGCCTCGCTGAGCTGGTCGGGGACCGGCCGGAGGCGGCGCCCGCGCGGCTGTGGCCGGGCGGCGCAGCGGCGTGATCTTCCGTGATTGTGTGCGGCACGACGCCGTGTTCCCGGTGTACGGTGTCGCCAGTCGGACGCGTGCGGTGGCCGGGCCGTTACCATCCGACTTCTGCCTGCCCGGGGAATGGGAGCTTGTCCGGCGCGTTACGTTGAACGTCCGTGCACCCGTCCTGCGGGTCGCCGAGTGAGCCGAAGTTTGGGAGTGCCGTGCCGAGCAATGCCAGGACGACCCGTCTGGTCATCGTCGAGTCCCCGTCGAAGGCCAAGACGATCGCCGGCTACCTGGGCCCCGACTATTTCGTCGAGGCCTCCATCGGCCATGTCCGCGACCTGCCGAAGAACGCCGACGAGGTCCCCGAGAAGTACAAGGGCGAGTCCTGGGCGCGGCTCGGCGTCGACGTCGACAACGGCTTCCACCCGCTCTACGTGATCTCCTCGGACCGCAAGCAGCAGATCGCCAAGCTCAAGAAGCTCGCCCGCGAGGTCGACGAGATCTTCCTGGCCACGGATGAGGACCGCGAGGGCGAGGCCATCGCCTGGCACCTGGTCGAGACGATCCAGCCCAAGGTCCCGTTCAAGCGGATGGTCTTCCACGAGATCACCCGCAAGGCCATCCAGGCCGCGGTGGCCAACCCCCGCGACATCGACAAGAACCTGGTGGACGCGCAGGAGGCCCGGCGCATTCTCGACCGCCTCTACGGGTACGAGGTCAGCCCCGTCCTGTGGAAAAAGGTCATGCCCCGGCTGTCCGCCGGCCGCGTCCAGTCCGTCGCCACGCGCATCGTCGTCGAGCGTGAGCGCCAGCGCATGGCGTTCCGCTCGGCTGAATACTGGGACATCAACGCCCAGCTCGCCGTGCTGGAGAAGGTCGAGGGCGCCCGGCGCTTCGGGGCCACCCTGATCGCGCTCAACGGCGACCGCATCGCCACGGGCAAGGACTTCGAGGCCACCACCGGCAAGCTCAAGCCCGGCGCCGCGGTCGTGCAGCTCGACGAGGCCGGCGCCCGGGGGCTCGCGGCGCGCCTTGAGGGGCAGCCGTTCAAGGTCACGCGGGTCGAGGAGAAGCCGTACCGCCGCAAGCCGTACGCGCCGTTCATCACCTCGACGCTGCAGCAGGAGGCGGCGCGCAAGCTGCGCATGTCGTCGGCGCAGACCATGCGGACGGCCCAGCGGCTGTACGAGAACGGCTACATCACCTACATGCGTACGGACTCGGTGAACCTCTCCGAGACCGCCATCGCGGCCGCGCGGCGGCAGATCGTCGAGCTCTACGGCGAGCGCAACGTCCCGTCCGAGCCCCGGCGCTACTCCGGCAAGGTCAAGAACGCCCAGGAGGCGCACGAGGCGATCCGGCCCGCCGGGGACACCTTCCGGGCGCCGGGTGAGCTGGCCAACGAGATCTCTGGTGACGAGTTCCGGCTCTACGAGCTGATCTGGCGGCGCACGGTCGCCTCGCAGATGATCGACGCGGTCGGCAACTCGGTCTCCGTACGCATCCGGGCGGTCTCCTCGGCCAACGAGGAAGCCGACTTCGGCGCGACCGGCAAGACGATCACCGAGCCCGGCTTCCTGCGCGCCTACGTCGAGTCGTCGGACGACGAGAACGCCGACGCCGAGGACGCCGAGCGCCGGCTGCCCACCCTGGTCAAGGACCAGCCGCTGACCGCCGAGGAGCTGACGGCGGCCGGGCACCACACGAGCCCGCCCGCCCGCTACACCGAGGCGTCGCTGGTCAAGGCGCTGGAGGAGCTGGGCATCGGGCGCCCGTCCACGTACGCGTCGATCATGCAGACGATCCAGGACCGCGGCTATGTCGAGAAGCGCGGCCAGGCGCTGATCCCCACGTTCATCGCGTTCGCCGTGATCAACCTCATGGAGCAGCACTACCCGCGCCTGGTCGACTACAACTTCACCGCGGCCATGGAAAACGACCTCGACGGCATCGCCGGGGGCGACCACGCGTCGCAGGACTTCCTCACGTCGTTCTACTTCGGCAGCCAGACGGCCGGGGCGGACGACGCCATCGCGAAGGCGGGCGGTCTGCGCAAGCTGGTCACCGAGAACCTCGGTGCCATCGACGCGCGCTCCATCAATTCGATCCCCCTCTTCGACGACGAGGAAGGCAAGCACGTCGTCGTCCGCGTCGGGCGTTACGGCCCCTACCTGCAGAAGCAGGCGCCGGACGAGACCGAGGAGCCGGCCAGCGACCGGGTCTCCATCCCCGAGGGCATCGCCCCGGACGAGCTGACCCCCGAGAAGGTCGCCGAGCTGTTCCTCGGTGGCGGCGGCGAGAAGACTCTCGGTAACCACCCGGCCAGCGGCGAGCCCGTCGTGCTCAAGTCCGGCCGTTACGGTCCGTACGTGTCGAGCGGCGAGCTGACGGCCTCGCTCTTCCGCTCGCAGTCGCCCGAGACGCTCACCCTCGACCAGGCGCTCCAGCTCCTGACGCTGCCCCGGGTGGTCGGCAAGGACCCCGAGGGCAACGAGATCGTCGCCAAGAACGGGCGCTACGGCCCGTACGTGCAGCGCGACAAGGACTCCCGCTCGCTGGCCTCCGAGGACCAGCTCTTCACGGTCACCCTGGACGAGGCGCTCGCCCTGCTCAACGCCCCGAAGCAGCGGGGCCAGCGCGGCGCCCCCAAGCCGCCGCTGCGCGAGATGGGCCCCGACCCGAAGACCGAGAAGCCCATGGTCATCAAGGAGGGCCGCTTCGGCCCCTACGTGACCGACGGCGAGTTCAACGCGTCGCTGCGCCGCGGGCAGACGCCCGAGGAGCTGACCGTCGAGCAGGCCTCCGAGATGCTGGAGGAGAAGCGCGCGAAGGGCCCGGCGCCGAAGAAGAAGGCGGCCGCCAAGAAGGCTCCGGCCAAGAAGGCCGCCGACGCCAAGCCTGTGAAGAAAACCGCAGCCAAGAAGGCCACCGCCGCGAAGAAAGCCGCACCGGCGAAGAAGGCTGCTCCGAAGAAAGCCACCGCTGCCGCCGCCGACTGACGGCCTGTGGATAACTCTGTGGACAACCGGGTCTAGCTGCCCAGCACCTGCTCCAGGTAGGGGTTGGCGAAGACCCGGTTGGGGTCCAGGCGGTCGCGGACGGCCAGGAAGTCGTCGAATTTCGGGTACGCCCGGCGCAGCGACTCCGCGTCGCGGTAGTGCAGCTTGCCCCAGTGCGGCCGGCCGCCCAGGGGCTCGCAGACCGCTTCGAAGGCGCGGAAGTAGGGCTCGTACGGGCTGCCCGTGAACTGGTGAACCGCGATGTAGGCCGAGTCGCGCCCGTAGCCGTGGGAGAGCCAGACGTCGTCGGGGCCGGTGAAGCGGACCTCGACCGGGAACTGCACCTTGAACGGGAGCCGGTCGATGATCACCGGCAGGGCGGCGAGCGCCTCCGCGACGTGTTCGCGCGGGATTTCGTACTCCATCTCGGTGAACCGCACCCGCCGGGACGTGCAGAAGACCCGGTCCGACCGCTCGGTGTAGGTCCTGGCGGTCAGGGCGCGGGCGGCGACGGCGCTGATCGACGGCACCATGGCGGGGATCTTCTGACCAATCTTGCACGCGCCCTGCCAGACGGTGTTGGAGAGGAACTCCTCGTCCAGCCAGCGGCGGGAGGCGGCTAGCGGGCGGTCCGAGACGTCGACCTTGTTGTTGCGCTTGAGCTGCGCCCGATCCGTGTACGGATACCAGTAGAACTCGAAGTGATCATTGGCGGCGATGCCCTCGTCGAGCCCGGCGAGCACCTCGGAGAGCAGCATCGGGCGCTCGTCGGCCAGCAGCACGAAGGCCGGCACGCAGCGAAGAGTCACCTCGACGAGGATGCCGAGGGCGCCGAGTCCGAGACGGGCGGCCGGGAAAAGCTCCGACGACGAGTCAATGTGCAGAACCTCACCGGACCCGGTGACCAGGGTCACCGCCTCGACGCAGGAGGCGAGCGTGGAGTGCGTGGCGCCGCAGCCGTGCGTACCCGTGGAGATGGCGCCGGCGACGGTCTGCTGGTCGATATCGCCCAGATTGGGCATGGCCAGCCCGTGCTCGGCCAGCCGCCGATTCAGCTCATAGATCGGCATACCGGCCTGAACCGTGACGAGATCGCCCTCCACCGACACCAGCCCGTTGAGCCGGTGCAGGAGCATGCGCTGGTCGTCCGCGACGGCGATGGCGGTGAACGAATGTCCGCTTCCGACCACCTTGACCCGGCGCCCGGCCGCGCCCGCCGCCTTGACCTGTGCGGCGACCTCGGTCACCGTGGCCGGGATGAGAACGTCGGTCGCCAGGGACTCCTGGTTGAGTCCCCAGTTGCGCCAGCGGCGCGCCGCGGCGGGGGGTGCGAAGTCAGTGGTCATTTCTGCCTTGTCCTCCCGCGGAGCGCACAGTCGCACAAAACCGGGAATGCGCGCCGTCCGCGGCGTCCCGTCGATGCTTCTCGCTCGTTGATCCGAGTAACGTTCCGATTATCACTGCTGAGAGGGAGTGGCGACGCGTGTCGACACCAACCGTCACCACCGGTCCGCTGCGGCGGGTTCCGGTGCAGGGCAGAAGCGTTGCCCGGGTCCAGCGCATGCTCGACGCCTGTGCCGAGCTGGTGGACGAGGTCGGGTACGAGGGCCTGACCACCACCCTGCTGGCCGAGCGGGCCGAGGTAGCCATCGGCTCCGTGTACCAGTTCTTCCCGGACAAGCGGGCCATCGTGCAGGCGCTCGCGATGCGCAACATGGACGCGTACCTGCAGAGCCTGTCCGCGCGCTTCGCCAACGAGACGTTCGCCCACTGGTGGGACGGCGTCGACGCGGCGATCGACGCCTACATTCACATGCACCGCAGCGTGCCGGGCTTCCGCACGCTGCACTTCGGCGACGTCGTCGACCTGCACCTGCTCGACGCCGAGCGGGACAACAACGCGGTCATCGGCGAGCGGCTGGCCGAGCTGCTGGTCGAGCAGTTCCAGCTGGCGGAGCCCGAGCGGCTGCGCTTCGCGCTGCTGATCGCGGTCGAGTCGGCGGACGCGCTGATCAAGCTCGCGTTCCGCCGCGACGTGACGGGCGACGAGGCCGTGCTGACCGAGGCGAAGGCGCTGATCCGCGAATATCTGCACCGGCACGTACCGGCGTGACGCTCTCTCAACCGAGGAACGCATACCCCTCTCCGCGGTAGGTCGGGGTCGGCGTCGCGGTGTCGCCGTCGACGAGGTGCACCTCGTTGACGTGCTCGCACAGCTCGCCGGCCTTGGCGTGACGGAACCACACCCGGTCGCCCGGGCGCAGGTGTTCGGCCGCCGGGCCGATCAGCGGGGTCTGCACCTCGCCGGCGCCCTCGTCGGTCTTGTACTTGAGGCCCTCGGGCAGCCAGGGCATCGGCTGCCGGGACGGGCCGGTCTGCCCGGACGCGATCCAGCCGCCGCCCAGCACCGTGGCGATGCCCGGCGCGGGCCGGCGGACCACCGACAGGCCGAAGAACGCCGCGGGAGTGGGCCGCCACGCCCGGTAGGCGTCGAAGAGCGTCGGCCCGAACAGCCCGGACCCGGCCGCGACCTCGGTGACGGACTCGTCCGCCGCCGTCGCCGCGACACTGCCGGTGCCGCCGCCGTTCACGAACTCGAGCTCGGCGTGCTCGCGGACCGCGCGGACCGCGGCCGACCGGCGCTCGAGCAGCTCCGGGTATGACAAGCGCTGCATCTGGCGAATCACCCGGCCGCGCAACGCCTGGCCCGGGGGCAGGTCGCCGACCCCGGCGATGTGCGCCTCGTAGGCCATCATCCCGACCAGCGTGAAGCCCGGCCGCGCGACCAGCTGCCGGGCGATCTTCCCGGCCTGCCCGGCGGTGTGGACGGGCGACCGCCGCACGCCCACGTGCACCGGCCCCACGGGTCGCCAGGACGCGTCCAGCTCCAGGCAGATGCGCAGCTCGGGGCGGTGCTGCGGGGCGATGACGGAGTCGATGAAGTCGAGGTGCTCGACGCTGTCGACCATCACCGTCACGGCGGCGGCCAGGGCGGGGTCGGCGGCCAGCTCGGCGAGGGCGGTGCGGTCGGCGGTCGGATAGCCGACCAGGACGTCGTCGCTCACGCCCTGCCGGACGAGCCAGATGGCCTCGGGCAGCGTGTAGGCCATGACCCCGGCCCACCCGTCGCGGCGCACCACGCGTTCCAGGAGGGCCCGGACGCGTACGGACTTGCTGGCCACCCGGATCGGCTTGCCGGCCGCGCGGGCCGTCAGCGCCGCGGCATTGGCGTCGAACGCGGTCAGGTCGACCACCGCCACCGGGCTCTCGAGCTTGTCGGTGGCACGGTCAAGGCGCTGGCGCAGTGCCACACGTTCGGCGATCACGACTGCAACCTATCGGCATATCGACAAAGACGAAACACCTTCATCTTGGGGACCACCCGATCGTGCGCGACCCGGCCTGCTGCGCTGGCCCGTTAGAGTGCTTCGGGCAGCGACAACGCGCATCGGAGGTACGGTCATCGACACCGAGACGAGCTCGGCGCGGCAGGACGCCGGGCCGGTGGACCTTTCGGGGATCGCGGCCCTGCGGGCAGTGCTGCGCATCCGGCCCTTCCGGCGGCTGTGGCTGGTGCTCAGCGCCGCGTCGTTCGGTGACTGGATTGGCACCCTGGCCACCGCGCTCTTCGCGTCGCAGCAGGTGAGCGGCAGCGTCGCCCAGGGCAGCGCGTTCAGCAGCACGATCGCCATCCGGTTGCTGCCGGGCCTGCTGCTCGGCCCCGTCGCGGGCGTGATGGCGGACCGCTGGGACCGCCGCTACACCATGGTCATCTGCGACATCCTGCGCTTCCTCGTGTACGGGTCCATCCCGCTCGTCGCCCTGATCAGCGACTCCGGCGGCCTCACCGTCACGTGGGCGGTCATCGCCACGTTCCTGGGCGAGACGATCACGATGATGTGGATCCCCGCCAAGGAAGCGGCGGTGCCCAACCTCATCCCGCGGGGCCGGCTCGAGGCCTCCAACCAGCTCAGCCTGATTTCCACGTACGGCATCACGCCCATCCTGGCGGCGCTGGTGCTCGCCGCCCTCGACGGCGTCGTCCGCGGCCCGATCGGCGGCCTGCCCGACTGGGCCGAGCCCGTCCAGCTGGCCCTCTGGATCAACGCCCTGTCCCGGGCCGCCACGGCCGCCGTCGTCTTCTTCGGGATCAAGGAGATCAGCGAGGGCAGCCGGGAACGCAAGGAACGCAACGCCGAGCAGAGCATCTGGAAGCAGTTCCGCGAAGGATGGCAGTACATCGGCCGCACCCCCTTCGTCCGCGGCCTGGTCCTCGGCATCTTCGGCGCCTTCGCCGGCGCGGGCGTGGTCATCGGCACGGCGCGCTTCTTCACCAGCTCGCTCGGCGCCGGTGACGCCGCCTTCTACCTGCTCTTCGGCACCCTCTTCATCGGTCTCGCGATCGGCATCGGCCTCGGGCCCACGATCGTCAAGGAGCTGTCGCGCCGCCGCTGGTTCGGCATCAGCCTCGTCCTCGCGAGCGGCGCCGTCGCCTTCCTCTCCGTCGCCTTCCACCTCTCGATGGCCCTCTTCGGCGCGGTCTTCGTCGGCATGGGCGCGGGCATGGCGTTCCTCGCCGGCGTCACGCTGCTCGGCGGCCAGGTCGACGACGAGGTCCGCGGCCGCGTCTTCGCCGTCGTCCAGATCGGCGCCCGCCTCGTCCTGCTCGCCGCCATCTCGATCGCCGGCGTCCTGACCGGTCTCGGTGGCTCCCGCCGCATCGGCTCCGGCGCGCTCTCCTTCGACCTCTCCTCCACGCGCGTCCTCCTGCTCGTCGCCGGGGCCGTCGGCATCTGGTCGGGCATCGTCGCCTTCCGGCAGATGGATGACAAAAAGGGCGTACCGGTCCTCGCCGACCTGTGGGGTGCGGTCCGAGGCCGGCCGCTGTCGGCCGCCGAGCCCTTCACCCGTACGGGCATCTTCGTCGTCTTCGAGGGCGGCGAGGGCGCCGGGAAGTCGACCCAGGTCACCCGCCTCTCCGAAAGCCTGATCGCCGCGGGCAACGACGTCGTCGTCACGCGTGAACCGGGAGCCACCGACGTCGGCGCCCGCATCCGCAGCCTGGTCCTCTCCCACTCCACCGACGGCGCCCCCTCGCCCCGAGCCGAAGCCCTCCTCTACGCCGCCGACCGCGCTCACCATGTCGCCACCGTCGTCCGCCCCGCCCTGGCCCGGGGCGCCGTCGTCATCAGCGACCGATACGTGGACTCCTCCCTGGCGTACCAGGGCGCCGGCCGCACCCTCCCGGTCCAGGAGATCTCGTGGCTGTCGTCGTGGGCGACCGGCGGCCTGAAGCCCGACCTGGTCGTCCTGCTCGACGTCGACCCGACCGTGGGCCTGAGCCGCGTCGACGACCGCGGCGAAGGCCAGGACCGCCTGGAAAGCGAGTCCCGGTCGTTCCACGAACGCGTGCGGTACGCCTTCCTCGACCTCGCCTCCGCCGACCCGAAGCGGTACCTGGTCCTCGACGCGGCCCGGCCCATGGGCGAGATCGCCGACGTGGTGGCCGCCCGGGTGAACGGCCTCCTGACCGCCGGCGACGACAGCCACCCGGCGCCGGCCTCGACCGACCTCCCGCCGGGCCCGGACCTGAACGCCCCCGACCTCACGGCGCCCGCCGGTGCTGCGCCGGATCTCTCGGCGACCGCGGCGCCCGCGGGTGCTTCGCCGGACGAGACGGTGGTGGTGCGGGCCGGTCGAGGTCCCGATGAGACCGCAGTGATCCTGCCGGCGGTGAAGAAGCCCCGGTCGACTCCGCCCGCCGCGCCTGACGCCACCATCGCGCTCCCAGCTCAGCCCCCGTCCGAGGCCGCGGCTCCCACCACGACGGCGAAGCTGCCGCCTTCGCCTGACCCCACGATGGCGCTGCCGCCAGATGATCCGACCGCCGCCGGCTCCCCGCCGCGCTCGCCCGACGCCACGGCGAAGCTGCCGGAGCCTGTCGACGCGACCATCGCCCTGCCTCGGACCGACGCCACGCAGGTGATCCCGGCCACGCCGGCCGAGGCGGATCGGGACGCGGCGGACCGGCCGAGCACGCACCCCGGCGAGGCGACCGAGACCGAGACGCCGCTCGAGGTGCTGGAAGACCTGACAGGCAACCGGTCCCGGGCCGCTGAGGACGACGAGTCCGCCGGCGAGGGCCCGGTGGGCGGGCGCCGGTGAGCGAGCGAGAATTGACGTCATGAGTGTCTTCGCCGAGCTGGTCGGGCAGGCCGAGGCCGTCGCGACGCTGAGCCGGGCCGCCGCGGCCGCCGCCCGCATCGTGGCCGGTGACACCGCCGGCAACGGGGCGATGACGCACGCGTGGATCTTCACGGGCCCGCCCGGCTCCGGCCGCTCGGTGGCAGCTCGCTCCTTCGCCGCCGCCCTCCAGTGCGAGCGCGACGGCACGGGTTGCGGCGAGTGCCACGGCTGCCGCACGGCCCTCGGCGGCACCCATGCCGATGTGCGCTTCGTCGTGCCGGAGGGCTTGTCCATCAGTGTCAGCGAGATGCGAGCCCTGGTGTTGCGGGCCGCCAGCGCTCCCTCCGGCGGCCGCTGGCAGGCCGTCGTGATCGAGGACGCCGACCGGCTCACCGAGGCGGCCGGCAATGCCCTCCTCAAGGCGATCGAGGAGCCCCCGCCCCGCACGGTCTTCCTGCTCTGCACCCCGTCGACGCATCCCGACGACATCTCGGTGACCATCCGCTCGCGCTGCCGGGTCGTGGCGCTGCGCCAGCCCCCGGCCGATGCCGTCGCCGAAGTGCTCGTCCGGCGCGACGGCGTCGCCCCCGATCTGGCCGCCTGGGCCGCCGCGGCCGCCCAGGGTCACGTCGGCCGGGCGAAACGGCTCGCCAACGACCCCGACGCCCGCGCCCGTCGCGAAGCCGTCCTCACCGTCCCGCGCCGGCTCACGGGTGTGGGCGCCTGCTTCGACGCCGCCTCCGCCCTCATCGAAGCCGCCGAGGCCGAGGCCGCCGCCGCGTCGGCCGACACGGTCACCTCCGAGCGGGCAGCCCTCGAGCAGGCCCTCGGCGCCGGTGGCACCGGCCGGGGCGCCGCCGGAGCGATGCGTGGCGCCGCCGGCCAGCTCAAGGAGCTCGAGAAGCGGCAGAAGTCCCGCCTCACCCGGGCCCAACGCGACGCCCTCGACCGGGCCCTCGTCGACCTCGCCGCCTTCTATCGCGACGTCCTGGTCACCTCGCTGCGCGCCCCGGTGGGTGTCGTCCACACCGACACCGCCACCCAGAGCTCGGCCGCCGCCGAGAAGTGGACCCCGGAGAGCACGCTCCGCCGCCTCGAAGCAGTGCTCGCCTGCCGCGAGGCCATCGACCAGAACGTCAAGCCCAAGATCGCCGTGGAAGCCATGATGCTGAGCCTCTGGCGCGGTTGATTGCACGATCCACCTCCTTACGCATGGGGTACGTCCAGGTGGCGCAAACCCTAGCCCCGCCAGAGGTTGCGGCAGCGAGTTATCCACAGGCGACGGTTATCCACAGGCTGTGTCCACTTGGGATGCGCGGCGACTGTCGGACCGAGTAGCGTCGCCTGCGTAACGCAACAGCTGCGGCACGCTACGTAAGGAGTCCGCGCATGCCCCGTGAGATAGACGAGGCGTGGATCGACGAGGCGATCGAGCGGCACCAACGGCTCGATGCCCTGCGGGCTGAATACGAACGGGTGGTCGCGGCCCATGTCGTGTCGGTGCAGTCGCCGGACGGCTCGATCGAGCTGCTGGTCAGTGCGACCGGCACCATCACCGAGGTGCGCATCCGGGGCTCGCTGCACAACCGGACGGGCCCGGACTTGGCGAGGGAGGTGCAGGCAGTGGTCACCAACGCGGCACAAGCGGCGGAGTGGGCGCGGCGAAAACTGCACGACGAGGTCTTCAACGGCTTCCGGGTGCTCGGAGAGCAGTGATGCTGGAAGAGATCCTGGACAAGCTGGAGCATGCCGTCGGCGAGCTGGAGACGACCGAGCGAGACCTCCCGGCGTACGAGATGACACGCGCGTCTTTCGGCCCGGCCGACTCGCCCTCCGGGGTGGGCGACGGCCTTCCGGGGCGAGTGGCCCGGGAGATGCGCGACCACTTCGCCGCCGCCTTGGCCGCCCGCGCGTTCGAAGCAGCCGACGCCGCGACCCGCCTGCGCAACCTCGCCGCCGACGTACGCGTCACCGACGAGGAATACGCGGCGACCGACGCGACCGTGGCCCACCGCTTCCAGCGAGGCTTCTGATGGACAGCCTCGACCGGCTCCTACCCCTGACCGACGCCCTGCTGCGCCGCGTCGACGCGATGCTCGAATGGGGCGGCGCGCCGGCCGGACACGAGGTGTGGCACCAGATCCGACGCGTCCGGCTGCTGCCCGGCGATGCGGTGCAGACGGTCGCGGCCCTCCGCCCGGCCGAGCTGCACGAGGCGGCCCGGCGGCTCCGGCGCGAGTCCCACGCCTACGCGGGCATCGCCGCCTCCCTGCCCGGCCCGGGCCCCTGGTCCGGCCCGGCCGCCGACGCCTACGACCGCACCCGCCAACGCCTGGCCAAACACATCAGCGGCACCGACCGGAGTCTCGACGAGCGCCTCGCCGCCTCCGCCACCCTCGCCGAGCGCCTGGCCGAATGGATGTCCACCACCCGAAGCGCCACCGCCGCGGCCCTCGTCGAGATCCTGACCTCCATCGAGTCGGTCCGGCTCTCCGGCGAGGAGCCCGACCCGCACTCCCTGCCCGACACCATGGCGGCCGCCGAGGCGGCGACGGTGGTGCTCCGAGCCGTCGCGGACGCCTACGACGCCGGCCAGGACCTGCTGTTCGAGACAAGCAAGCTGAAGCAGCCGCTCACCCTCTGACCCGAAACGATCTCCGACTCGGTAACGCGCGTCGGCGTCAGCGCCGTTTGCCGGACATGCCGAAGTGACCGCCGACACTTTGATCCGAAACGCGCCTCGAATGCGCTGTGGAGCTGGGGCTTGATCGGCACGCTCGGTCGGCCACGGCGCCGCTTGACGAGCGAGGTGAAGTGACCGTCGGCGGGCGTCGGCTGCGGCGCCGCTTGACGGACACGGTGACGTGACCGTCGGCGGGCGTTGGCTGCGGCGCCGATCCGGGTCTTGGAGAGGCGCCGCAGCTGGGTGGTCAGGGGCGGGAGCGGCGGCGGGTGGTGGCGACGACTGCTGCCACGCCGGCGATGAGCAGGCCCAGGCCGGTGAAGGCGACGACGGTCACCTTCGGGCCGGTGATGGGCAGGGTCGCGGCGCCGCCGGCCATGCCTGCTGTGCCGCCGGAGATTCCGCCGGGTGCGGTGCCGGTGGCGGCGCTCGCGGGTTCGGGGGAGACGGCGGCGGCTTCGAGGACGCCGAGGTCGAAGCTGACGGTACGGGACTTGGCGTAGCCGGGCTTGGTGCGGTTGCCGCCCGTACCCTGGGCGATGCGCACCGAAAGTGCCGCCGCCCGCGCCGCGATGGCGTGGTTGTTGGTGGCCTGGCGAACTTCGCCGAGCGAGACGGTGACCTTCGTCTCAGCCGCCGAGCCACCGTTGGCGTCCGAGCTGTCAGCCCCCGAGCCGTCGCCGGCCCCCGAATCGTCGCCGGCCCCCGAGTCATCGCCGGAGTTCGATTCACGTCCGGCGTCCGAGTCGGCGCCGTCGCCGGAGTTCGAGCCGTCGTGACCAGCGCCATTGTCAAGGTCGTCGGCCGGCGCGGTCTCCGGCTCGCTCACCTCGGGTACGCCCGGGACCTCGGGCAACGGCGTGTTCTTCCCGCCGCCCAGCAGCCCGCCGATGATCGGCAACCGCCCGAGCAGCCCCAGCGGCGAACCGTCGGACGAGCCACGGACCGCCCCCGCGCCAGAGTCGTCGGACGAGCCACCGGTCGGCCCGTCGCCGGAGTCGTCGGCGCGCTGCGACGCTCGCTGCTTCGTACTCTCCTCGGCCTTGTCCGTCTCTTGATCCTCGGCGGGGGAGTTCCCCGAGTGCGCGGACACGGGCGCCTTGACGGTGACTTCCACCTCGTCGCCGGCCTCGTTCAGGCGGGCGCGGCGCACGCCCTCCCCGGTCACCTCCACAACGGCCGGGACGTAGCGCACCTCCCCGCCGTCCTTCGTGGACATCCGCGCTTCGAGGTGCGGCGCCTTCTTGACCCTGATGCGGACCGCCCCGTCGAGCAGCTCGAGATCGCCGCCGGTCAAGGTGGCGCCCGCCACGGTGGTCGCGGCCGAGCCGTTTCGCTCCAGCGCCGTCGTGCTCACGCTTTCCACCTTCGCCGGTACGGCCGCCAGCTGCTCGTCCCCGTCGGAGAGGGCTGCCGTACCGAGTCGTGCCGTGGCGCGAGTCACCTCCCCGTACTTCACGCCGCAGGCCATGCCGTCCACCCAGCGCGCGTGGGTGCTCAGCTTCCCGTCGCCGAGGCTGAGCGGCCCGATGTCCGCCGGACGGGTCGGCAGCTTCGCGGCGGTCTTGTTCGTCGGCGGCGCCTGCTGGGTGAGCAGGTGCGTCACCGACTCGTGCGTGGCGTCGTCCTTGGCGTCGAGCATGCGCGCCACGGCGGCCGAACTCACCGGCGCCTGCGCCACCATCGCGGACTTGGCGTCGCCGAGGTGCACCGCCGGTCCGGTCTTCTCCTCGGTGCGCTTGCCGTCGAGGTCGAGCTCGGTGATTCGCATGATCTGACTGCCGGACTGCGCCGAGTACCGCTGGGTGCCCTCGCACAACGCCGGCGCGGCGTGAGCAGGCATCGGCAGCAGCAGAGCACTGATCGCCCCGAAGGCACCGGCAGCCACCAAACCCCGCCGCACCCGCGTCCCCGGCCGCCCGCCGACCAGGCCATTCACGCGGGTCCCAGGCAGGCTGCCGACCAGGCCATTTGCGCTGGTCACCGATCGGCCGCCGAGCAGTGCCGGCACGGCGAGGGCGCGTCCGCGGGCGAATTCGACGATCGCCGGCGTACGAGCAGAATGCGCCCGATCATCCCGATGTGTCGGAACGCCGGTCGCACCGACAGTTCGACCATGATCATTTCGTGCGGGCCCGACGGGCGTCATGAAAATGTCCTCCCCCAAGGAAAGCCGCCGCGTGGGCGGCGTCTACGGGACTGCCCAACGAGGTTCGATGCGGGGGGTTGCGGGGGTCTATGTAGTTCTGGACCATTTCGCACGCACGGTACGTCGCCGTAGGGTGGATGCATGGGCATGCTGTGCGCGGTCAGTTTCAACCGGTACGGCCGCCTCTACTACCTCGACCCGGGCGAGTTCTCGCCGCAGGTGGGCGACCGTGTGCTGGTCCCCACCGACGACGGGCCCGAGGTGGCGGAGTGCGTCTGGGCGGCGCAATGGGTCAGCGAGGATACGGACGGCTTCCCCAAGGTGGCCGGGCTCGCCGACGACCAGGACCTCCGCCGCGACGACCTGCTCAGAAAACGCAAGGCCGAGGCGAAGGTCGCGGCCAAGAAGCTGATCAAGGCCCACGAGCTGCCGATGAAGGTCGTCGCCGTCGACCACGTGCTCGACCAGGCGGGGTCGGGCGGCCCCCGCACCACGATCTACTTCACGGCGCCGCACCGGGTCGACTTCCGCTCTTTGGTACGTGACCTCGGCGCCACCCTGCACTGCCGGGTCGAGCTCCGCCAGCTCTCGGCCCGCGACTCCGCCCGGGTCCAGGGCGGCATCGGCTCCTGCGGCCGTGACCTGTGCTGTGCGACCTTCCTCACGGACTTCGAGCCGGTCACCATCCGCATGGCCAAGGACCAGGATCTTCCCCTCAACCCCCTTCGCATCTCGGGCGCCTGCGGCCGCCTCATGTGCTGCCTCAAGTACGAACACCCGCTGTACCAGAAGTTCCAGGCCACGGCGCCGGCCGTCGGCTCGCGCGTCTCCACCCCCGAGGGCGACGGGCGGGTCGTCGCTCACAGCGTCCCGAAGGACTCGGTCGTGGTCCGCATGGACGCCGACGGCTCCCGCTGCTCCTGCAGCCGAGCCTCGGTGTGCGGCCCGCGCCAGGCCCACGACGAAACCTACGGCTGACCCGCGCCGTCGTCGCCGGCCCGGAGCACGCCGCGTCCTGGCGGAGCGGGCTGCGTCGTGGCGGAGCGCGCTGGATTGCTGCAGGGCGCGCTGAGTCGTGGCGCGGCGCGCCGGATCGTGACGGGCGAGCGGGGTCGCGGCGGGGCGTCAGGTCGTGGCGGGCTCGCTCGGGGCGGGCAGCGGCGACTCGGGCGTGGTCGGGCCGTCGACGGTGATGGGCGGCTCGATGAGATGAGTGGTGAGGGGCTCGGCGGGGCGGAGCCAGGAGTCGTGCGGCGCGCCCTCGGGCGTGGCGGTCCACTTGCGGCAGACGCGGTTGACGCCGATGGCGTACACGGTGAGGGTGCCGTCCGGGGTGATGTGCAGGCGCAGGAAGCTCTTGGCGTCCTCGATGCTCTGCCCCGCGAACAGCTCGTTGGTGTTGACGTCGAAGAAGCGGCCGGCGATCAGCAGATAGAGCGCCAGGAGCTGCGTGGCCACCAGGGCGCTCACGGGGCCGTAGACGACCGCGGCAACCACGAACGGGCCCGGCCAGGACCAGTCGTGGAACGGCAGGTGCAGCCAGAGCCACGTTCCTCCGGCGGCGAGCGCGATGTGGGCGAAGCCGTGCAGCAGACCCAGGATCCAGTGGCGGGCGTGATGGGGCTCGGCGGCGTCCGGCGGCTGGGCGAACAGCACCGTGCCGGTGATGATCAGGGCCAGCATGATGAGCAGCGGGATGCTGAAGAGGCGCCGGAAGATGTCGCCCTCGCCGGCCGCGCCCGCCATGGCGAGCATGGTGAGGGTGTGGATGATGCCGAGCATCGTGGCGAAGCCGGGGTTGCGGATCGGCGCATTGCGGAAGACTCCCCAGCTCAGCCGGCGTGACTCGGCCTTGCTCGGGAACGTCTCGACCAAGTCGTAGTCGCGGCTGCGGCTGGCACTGCGCGTGAGCGTCTCGCGGGGCGGCACGGTCAGTGTCTGTGGCAGGTCGTGCGTCGCCACGAGGTAGGCACCGCCGCCTCCGCACGTGATCAGCTCGCGGTCGGGGCCGGAGTAGCGGGCATAGTGGTGCAGGTCTCCGGAGAGCAGGAGCCGCACCTCGGCCCCGGTCGGCGCGAGGATCGTGCGCAGGAAGTAGTCGACGGCGTCGTACGCCTCCGGTTTCTGCGCCGCCTTCACCCAGGTCGGCGACGGGGTCATGAGGATCACGCGATCCTCCTGGCCCAGCTGCCGCGCGACGTCGGCGAAATAGAGCAGCTGCGGATCGTCGATGTAGGCGCCGAACTGCTCGTCGATCGCGAACAGCCACCACTTCGACGGCAGCCGCACCGCGAAGTAGGAGCGGCGCTGACCGGTGCGCCAGCCGCCGATGTGCCCGTCGCGGCGGCGCGCGAACAAGCGCAGGAAAGCCGTGAGCCCGTCATACCAGTCGTGGTTGCCCGGCAGCGCGTACAGCGTCGGTTGCGGCCCCTCGGCCGGCGCCTCCGGCAGCGCGGCCCGGTAGGGACCCTTCGTGCGATTCTCGTAGCCGTCGCCGCTCGCGACGGGATAGACCTGATCGCCGCCCATGAGCAGCATGCGGCCGCGGGGCAGGCGCTCGCCGCCGACCGCCAGCTCGGGCTGCGCCAGCAGATAGGCCACCGAATAGGTCGCGTCGAAACCGTCGCCGAGGTCGGCCACATAGTCGAACCACAGCTCACCGCCGTCGCCCGGCTCCTCGAAGGACTCGGCGGACAGCGCGTTCTGCAGCTCGCGCTTGTCGAGGAACGCGCCGAAGAGGATCGCCAGCAGCGTGCGCAACCCGGTGTTGAGCAGCAGCAACGGCGCGAGCCACCCGACCGGCCGCTGCGGCGTGAAACCGAGCTGCCGCGGGTCCATGCTCTCCGGTCGCCGGGCCCGCGACGGCTCACCCTCGGCGGACGGCTCCCGGGGGCGCGGCGGCGGCTGATGATCGGTCACGCAGAGCACCCTAGGGCACGTCTGGCGGATCACGACGGCCTACGGCGGGCCCAGCTTCCGCCTCGCTGCGCGGTGCGGGCGGCCCGATACAACCCCGGTATCGGACCACCCACCCCTCTTGCGACGCGAAACCTGGGCCTCGCCTCGGCGACGCCGTGATTCGCCAGACGCGCCCTAGCGCCGGGGTGCGACGAGAACCTTGTCGATCTTTCCGGCGCGGGCACCCCTCCGGCGGAAGCGGCGGCGGGTCATGCCGTACACTTGGTCACCGTTGCCGCCTTAGCTCAGTCGGCTAGAGCGACGCACTCGTAATGCGTAGGTCGTCGGTTCGATTCCGACAGGCGGCTCCACCTGGCAAAGGCCCGGTGACCTGGGAAAACTCCCATGGTCATCGGGCCTTTGTCGATCTGCGCCAAGGTCGTCGGCGCGCAGGGCGAAGAAGCGCAACGCTGTGTAGAGCGAGCCCAATCACGTGCTGTAGGGCGGCGAGCGCGCCGGCAGCACCGCGTACGCCGAACGAGCGACCCACCCAGCACACCGCCGCAAGGCCGCTCATCGACATCCGTGCAGCTCACGCCCGTACTCCTCAATCTTGCTTGTCGCTATCTGCCACATGGCACTTTGAGAAGTGGCGATCAGACTGGTGGCCGTGGTCTAGTGAGCTGACAGCAACACAGGGCGGATTTCGCAACAGGAGACGGCACCCGGCGGCAACCGGGTGCCGTTGTCGCCCGAGAGCACGACGGCACGACGACGCGAGGTGGGAATTCTCTCCGAGTCGCAACGGCGGCCCGCATCCTTCCTCGCCGGCCCGCACGGAAGGAGCTCGTACGGTGCGTACCTACTATCGTGGTCCCGACGCGATCGTCACCGGTCGCCATTTCGTCTGGCTGGCCGCTCCGACTCAGGTCTTCCACTTCGATGCGGTCCGGGAGGTTCGCGTGGTCCGGGGTGAGCCCGCGGCGCAGGCGATCGGCGCTCTGCTCGCCGGCACGGCCGGTCTCGTCACTCTTGCGGGTGTCGCCTACGCCTATGCGGGCCGTTCCGTCGGGCTCGCCGCGACCGCCGCGGCGGCACTCTTCTGGTTACTGGTTCTCACCACGGTGCGTCGCCGGGCCGCGCGCACGTGGAGCCTCGAGGCGGACTACGCGGGCACCTGGACCATCGTCTACTCCAGCGCCGACATCACCGCGTTCAACCAGGTCAAGCGGGCGGTGCGGCGCAACCTCGAGGACCGGGTCGCCGACCGGGACGGATACGGGCTGGCGGCGGCGTGACCGTCACGTCATGTGACTAGAAAGCAACAGATATCTTTTCCGAAACCATGGGTAGGCGCCTTCCCGGTCTGGTACTTGTCGGGTATAGAGTGACCCGCGACCTCGCAGGGTGCTTCATGGCACTTTGCGAGGTCGCATCCGGTGCACCGCCCACCTGACTTCGACGATGAAGGACTGATGGCTGAGGCTGCCACGCCCACTGTCGCGCGCCGACGCGTGCGAGTGGCGCTGCGTGAGGCGCGGGAGTCCGCCGGCCTCACCCAACAGCAGGTCGCCGACGAGATGGAGTGGTCGCTCAGCAAGGTGATCCGGATCGAGAACGGCGAGGTCACGATCGCGCCGAATGATCTCCGGCCGCTGCTGGGCTATCTGGGCGTCAGGGACAAGGCCGTGGTGAGCGCGTTGCTGATCGACGCGCGGATCGCCCGGACCCGGCAGCGCCAGGTCTGGTGGCAGTCGCCCGCCTTCCGCGAGGTGCTCAGCGAGTCGTTGCGCAAATTGATCGAATACGAGTCCGAGGCCAGCCGGATCCGCTATTGGTCGATCTATTTCATCCCGGGCACGCTGCAGATTCCCAGCTATGCCGACGCGCTCATGAAGCTGTACGGCGACGATTTCCCGGACGAGCTCGCCCGGTTGAAACTCGATGCCCGGCAACGGCGCCGGCAGGCACTTCTGAATCGCGGCGGGCTCGTTGAGTTGTTCGTGCTGTTGGACGAGTCGGTGCTGATGCGGCCGATCGGTGGGGCCGAGGTCTTCACCGAGCAGCTGCGTGAGATGCACCGTTTGGCGAGCGCGGGCCGGATCAATCTCCGGATGGTCCCCTATGTGCTGAACGCCCCGGTCACCAACAATGCGACCTTTGACCTGCTCTCGCTCGGTGAAAACGATTCCGAGGGCATGTTGCTGTATCACGAGAACGGTCTCACCGACGAGGCGATCGAAACCAAGTCGACGACCGAGCGGCATCGTGCCCGATTTGATCGGGTCTGGCACGAGGCACTGAGCGAAGCAGACACGATCGATTTCGTTCGCAAGCGCATAGACGAATTGGAAGCACAGGGCCCCCGGGCCACATATCTTCCCTGACCGAGAGCCCGCGACGACGACGTCACGGGCTGAAAGGCGAAAAGATGAACAGCGTCAGCATGCCCGCATGGCGGAAGAGCAGCAAGTGCGGAAATGCCACGTGCGTGGAGGTGGCCCGCGTCGGCGAGGACACCTACCTCATCCGTGACTCGAAGCAGCCGGAGGCGCCCGCCCTGTCCTTCACCAAGGAGGAGTGGGTCGCGTTCGTCGACGGCGTCCGCGACGGAGAGTTCCAGTTCTGACCCTGTGTTAGCCGCCTTGCGCATGGTTAATGTCTCAAATCGTGCGCAGGGCGGACAAAGTCAACGACAAATGCGTTGATAAGCCCCATTGCGTGCTCACGCCGGGGTTCACTCACTGTTGCTCTCGTTTCACGCCGTGCTCGCGGCCCCTACCGTGGTTCCTTGGGAGCCGATACGGAGGAGCGAACATGGCAGACAGGGCGGAGCAGTCGATCGTCTGGCGCAGGGCCGGCCGCTGTGGGACGAGCACCTGCGTGGAGGTCGCCAGGGTCGGCGACGACTATCTGGTCCGGGACTCGAAAGAGCCGGGCACCGGCCCCTTGCGCTTCACGGCGCGGGAGTGGGCGACCTTTGCCGATGGCGTGAAACGCGGCGAGTTCGACTTCGGCTGACAGTGGTCGACGGCTCCCGCGGGCGAGCCGGTCGGACCGCAGGCCGGGCGGTCCACCGCCCGCCCCGGGAGTTCGACCAGAGCGACGACATTTCGACCACGTCCATTTCCGGCGCGAGCGCCGACGTTGGACAAAGCCGGCGCCGACAGAAGCCGGCGCCGACAAGAGCCGGCGCGACGGAAACCGGCGCCGGCAAGAATCGGCGCCGACGGAAACCGGCGAAGATCCGGCAAGCAGGCTCACGGGATCGCATACTGCGCTGGTGATGGCCCCGAATCCGGGACGGATCCTGCACGACGCCGCCGAGGATCTGCTCGACGAGCTGACCGAGCGCTACGCCGTCGACCGACGCGAGACCAAGGAGCCGTTCGACGGGAACGAGCTGCTCCGGACCGTACGGCTGATGCCTCGTCATCCCGCGGCCGGGCCCCTCGCCGTGGTCTTCAATGGCGATCCGGGAGTGGTGTTGCGGCTCGGCCGCTGGTTCGCGGAGCCGTTGCCCGGGGCCGACGACCCGGCCCGAAGCACCCCGGATCTCGTCGCTGACCTGCGCGTCCTCGCCGCCGCCCACGTCGAGGGCGGCCTCTGGGAGCGGATCCGGCGCGGAGTGTCCGGCTCGTTGATCGAGACGCGGCTGATCGGGCCCGGCTTCGAGTCGACCCGGGAGGCACCTGTCGACAGCGCCGAAGCTCGCGCCGCCCGCCGGGAAGGATTCGCCGCTCCGGTCCGATGGGCGCCTTGGCCGCGCCGCGCCGGGTGAGGCGAGCTGGATAGACTCCCCGCCGTGGTACCGGAGTGGGACGTGGCCGTCATCGGAGGCGGGCCGGCGGGGCTGGCGGCAGCCCGGGCAGCCGCGGCGGCCGGGGCCCGGACCGTCGTGCTCGAGCGGGCGGAGCATCCGCGTTACAAA
Organism: Symbioplanes lichenis; assembly: GCF_030709675.1. Lineage (GTDB taxonomy): Bacteria > Actinomycetota > Actinomycetes > Mycobacteriales > Micromonosporaceae > Actinoplanes > Actinoplanes lichenis. Next base: position 118,718 of record NZ_JAUZQD010000012.1, on the reverse strand, counting down.
ACCTGTGGCGGCGGGCTGATCGGCACGTCGCTCAGCGTGGCCGAGCAGCACATCACTGTGCCGGCGCGGGACACGATCGACGCGATCACGTTCACCGACCGGGGGCGGCGGTCGTTCACCCGGCGCTCGCGCGGCCGTCCGGTGCTCAAGCTGGTGAAACGGGACGACTTCGACTTCGCCTGGTACGAAGCAGCCGTCGCGGCCGGCGCCGAAGTGTGGCAGAGCACGCAGGTCCGGGCGGTCGACCAGGACGCGGACGCCGCGACCGTGACGCTGTCGGACGGCCGGGCGCTCACCGCGCGTACCGTGATCGGGGCCGAGGGTTCCGCGGCGATCAGCTCGCGGCATGTCGGCGTGACCTTCGAGCAGCAGGATCTCGGGCTCGAGGTCGAGCTCGCCGCCACGCCCGAGGACCAGGCGACGTGGCAGGGGCGGGTGCTGCTCGACTGGGGGGCGGAGCCGGGCTCCTACGGCTGGGTCTTTCCCAAGGGCGACCAGCTCACCGTTGGCGTGATCATGGCGAAGGGGCGCGGGGCCCAGACCAAGGACTATCTCGCGCTCTTCCTGGCCCAGCTCGGGCTGTCCGGCCGCCGGGTCCTGCGTGACTCGGGCCATTTGACCCGCTGCCGTACGCCCGGAGCCCCCCTCCGCAAGGGCCGCGTCCTCGTCGCCGGGGACGCCGCCGGACTGCTCGAGCCGTGGACGCGCGAAGGCATCAGCTACGCGTTGCGTTCCGGGACCTGGGCCGGTGAGGTGGCCGCCCGGGTGCGGGACCCGGCCGGCCTCGCCGAGTACGACCAGCTGGTCGACCGGCATCTCGTCCCGGAGATGATCGCCGGCCGCGAGCTGCTCGGCGTCTTCGCCCGCCGGCGCGCCCTCGTGCACGCGGCGATGCGCACCCCGCTGGGCTGGCGGGCATTCGAGAGCTTCTGCCAGGGCGACCTCACGATGGCGCGGGCGGTCCGCCGCCGGGGCATCCGCACGGCGATCACCCTCCTCGGCGGCAAGGGCTGACGGAAGCGGCGCGTCACGCCGCGGCGAGATCATTGCCCGCGGACAGCGGGTCGGCCTCCTCCATGGCTCGGCGCAGGGCGCGGCTGACCTGGTTGAAGACCCGCGGGTCGGCGCTCTCGTAGAGATCGGTGGGCTGGCCGCGGTAGGTCGCCCGCAGCAGCCAGGATCGGGGCCGTGTGCGCCCCAGCAGCACCGCCGCCGAGACCGAGAATCCGGTCAGTCCCACGGCAGCCACCGCGTGCAAAGGCGCCGATCCCCACAGCGGCCAGGCCGCGGCGCTCACCACTGCGGTGCTGACCAGGAGAAAAGCGACCGGATAGGTGCCGGTGGTCCGGGATTCCGTGATGGTGACAGTGCGCAGATCGCGAATGAGAAACGTCCTCGATGACGTGTCCGTGCGATAGATGAAGTGTTCGCTGGTCACCATCGCGTCCGGCCCACGGTAATAGATGCGCATGGCGAACTCCCCCTTCCGCCTCCTTGCGAGGAGGGGGAAAGCAAGCCACCATTGGCGCAGAGAGAATTCCCCGCCTCGCTCGTGTCACACGAAGCCGAAGGCGTCAACGGCACCCGGTTGCCGCCGGGTGCCGTTGCTGTGTCTGCCTGCGGTCTCGTCGATTGCCCGCCCTCGACGCCGAGGGCCGTTCGTTCGCTCACCCCGAAACCGGGGGAGGATGATTGCCCGCCCCTTCGGGACGAGAGCTGTCGGTCGGATGTTGCGCGGAATGAGGACGTTGATGACTTGCCCCTCGGAAAGAGGGTGTCGTCCGATCGGATCCCCCCGGCGTCGCCCCGGTGGGATCCGGTCGGTCGAGTGCTGCCTTTCGCTGCGGTGCCGCGTGTGTCCTGTCGCTGAAACGGTTGCTTGTCACCTGTCGCCGGTGTTGTCGCCAAGCCACGGCACCGCCGTCCTACCAGGGGATTCGGCCTGTCGCGGAGCCTCGTCCCCGCATTCAGTGAAGCATGCGAGCCAGCCGTCCGCCACACTTCAACCTGCCATATCGCAGATTGCGTACAAGCCGCTCGGCGCCGGTCAGCGGGCCAGCAGCACCAGGGCCAGGGCGACCACGGCCGGTGTGGCCTGCACGAACAGGATGCGGCGGCTGACCGTCGCGGCGCCATAAATTCCGGCGATCACCACGCAGGACAGGAAGAATATCTGGAAGCTCACGTCGCCGGTCGCCAGGCCGAAGGCGAGGCCGGCGGCCAGGAAGCCGTTGTAGAGGCCCTGGTTGGCGGCGAGGGTGGCACTCTGGCGGGCGAAATCCTCGGTCAGCCCGAAGGCGGCACGCCCACGATCGGTACGCCAGAGGAACATTTCCAGGACAAGAATGTAAAGGTGGATGAGGGCCACGAGGCCCACCAGGATTCGCGCAGCCCATTCCATCCGGCCAGCGTAGGCGAACAAGATCCATATCCTGGTCCTGTGGGGGACGGCACTGCACGTTTAGCGCCCCGCAAGGGCCGGGTAGCCCATCGATGGCACACGAATGAGCAGCCTGGGGAGGGTGAGCACCAGTATGGAGAGCCGACTCAAGATCGCGAACCAGGCGGTCCAGCCCGTTCTCGTGATGTTTCCGCTCGGCCTGTTCGCCATGGCCGTCTTCTTCGATCTCGCCACGCTGGCCGGCGCCCCCGACATCGTCGGATCGCTCGCCTACTGGAACATCGTCGCCGGGCTGATCGGTGGCGTCCTGGTGGCCGTGGCGGGCGCCATCGACCTGATGTTCATCCCGAACGGCACGCGGGCCAAGCGCATCGGCGTGCTGCAGGGGCTGGCCAACATGGGCGTGCTCATCCTCTTCGCGGTCATCGCGATGGTGCGGATGAGCAGCGCCGACCGGGTGATCAGCGGCGGCCTCTTCGTCGTCGAGCTGCTCGCCCTGGCGGCCGCGGTCTTCGGCGCCTGGTACGGCGGCGAGCTGGTCAACCGCCGCCCCGCTTACGCCCGCGCCCGGGCCGGAGTCCGCTGACCCACGCCCGGCGAAAAAGCGCGCAGCAGAGAACGCACACACGGAAACGCCCGGGATCACCGATCCCGGGCGTTTCTGGTGAGGGGGAGCGCTACCCCTAAGCGTGCTGCAGGTCGTGCGCCCCCTCGGCGATCTCCTCGATCATCTTCTCGCAGAAGGCCGGAAGATCATCGGGCTTGCGGCTGGTCACCAGGCCCTGGTCCACATAGACCTCCTCGTCCACCCAGGTCGCCCCGGCGTTGGCGAGGTCGGTCCGCAACGACGGCCAGCTCGTGAGCGTGCGGCCGTCGACGACGCCCGCCTCCACCAGCGTCCACGGGCCGTGGCAGATGGCCGCCACCGGCTTGCCCGCGGTGAAGAAGTCGCGCACGAACCGGACCGCGTCCGGGTCGGTCCGCAGGAAGTCCGGGTTGGCCACGCCGCCGGGCAGCACGAGGGCGTCGTACTGATCGACGTGGGCGTCCTTGACCTGCTTCTCGACCGGGTACGTGCCGGCCTTGTCCATGTGGTTCACGGCCTGGATCTCGCCGCTCTTGATGGAGATCAGCTCCGCCTCGCCGCCCGCGGCCTCGACGGCCTTGCGCGGCTCGGTGTACTCGACCTCTTCGACGCCATCGGTCGCGAGGAACGCGACGCGCTTACCGCTGATCGAGGTAGTCATGGCGAATTCCCCATTCTCTCGACGTTGCCAGGAAGCTTCCCCGCGTCGGGACGGCTAAACGGCGCGAGCAGCCCACGCCGAGTCCTCGGCCTGTTTCCGGGCCAGCCCGTCCCGGCCGTCGTACCGGGCGAACTTGGGGAGCGCGAGCGCCATGACGGCCGTACCGGCAACGCAGAGCACGCCGCCCACCCAGATGGACCCGCCGATGCCGAGCGAGGTGCGCGCCATCAGGCCGGAGCGGAGCTGCCCGAGCAGCGGCCCGGTCGTGTAGCTCAGCATCTCGATGCCGGCCAGGCGGCCGCGCAGGTGGTCGGGGATCGTCTGGCTCCAGATGGTCATGCGGAAGATGCCTGAGATCATGTCGGCCGCGCCCGCGAAGGCCAGGCAGAGGAGCGTGAGCCAGAGCATGGTCGACAGACCCGCGCCGACGATGCCCACGCCCCAGAGGGTGGCGGCGATCAGTACCCCGAGGCCGTGGCGGTGGATGTGACTGGTCCAGCCCGACGCGAGCGTGGCGAGCAGGGAACCCGCGGCCGGCGCCGCGTAGAGGAGTCCGAGGACCTTCGGGCCGCCGAGGTTGAGGGCCAGGAACGGATAGAGGGCCTGCGGCATGCCGAAGAACATCGCGTTGATGTCGACCAGGTAGGTGCCGAGGAGTTCGGGGCGGCTGCGGGCGTAGCGGAGCCCGGTGACGACCGAGCGCAGGGAGGGGCGGTCGGCGTCCGGGGGCGGCGGGACGGCCTTGACGAGGGTCAGGCACAGGACCGAGACGGCGAAGGTGAGCAGGTCGAAGGCGTACACCCAGGCCAGATCGACCGACGCGATCAGGACGCCCGCCAGGGCCGGGCCGCCGAGCTGGGCGATTTCCGAGCCCAGTGAGCGCAGCGCCATGGTGGCGGGGATCTCCTCCGGGCGTACCAGCCGCGGCAGCATGGCCTCCAGGGCCGGCCGTTGCAGGCCGTCGACCGTCGCGGTCAGCGCGGCGATCAGGAAGAGCGGCCAGAGGTGCGGCGACGGCGCGAGCGAGTTGAGCAGCAGGGCGCCGCAGAGGGCGGCCAGGGCCAGCTCGCTGCCGCGGACCAGCAGGCGGCGGTCGACGAAGTCGGCCAGGGCGCCCCCGACGAACGCCATGACCAGCAGCGGGACCAGCTCGCAGACGCCGAGCAGGCCGACCATCAGGGGATCGTCGGTGAGCTGGGCGACCTGGAAGGGGATCGTGACGTACGTGATGAACGACCCGAAACTGGTCACCGTGCCGCTGGTGAAGACGAGCCGGAAGTCACGGGAGGTGCGGAGCGGCGTGAGGTCGAGCCCCAGGCGCCGCCGGGGTCGGTCGGTCACGCCGAGATCGTGCCTCATACAGCCGTCGGCGCGCCCCCGAATTTACTTGAGCACGAGCCGGCCGGTGGACTCAAATGAGGCGAGGTCGGCGAGGGTTTCCTCGATGATCGGGGACCGGCCGTCGGGCAGCGCGTCCAGGGGGAAGAAGCCCGCGTCCACCGACTCGTCGGTGACCCGCTGCAGCTCACCCTCCCAGGTGTGGATGCGGAAGGACATCAGGATCTGCTGGTACGTGTGCCCGAACTGATTGGTGTACGTCACAGCGCTGTGGAACGAGAACGGGGTCAGTGACGTGGCTCGCAGGCCCGTCTCCTCCCACACCTCGCGGACCGCGCACTCCTCCATGCTCTCGCCCAGCTCCATGGCCCCCGCCGGCATCGCCCAGCGGTGGTTGTCGGAGCGCTGGATCAGCAACAGGCGGTTCCGGTCGTCGAGGATCACGCCCCGCGCGCCGACGAACAGCAGCGTGTCCTTGTCGCCCACGCTCGTCCGGACCTTGCCCAGGTAAGACTCTGCCCACGTCAATGCCACGGGACAAAGTCAATCACGCCGACTTGCGCGCCGCCTTCTTCGCCGGAGTGGTCTTCTTCGCAGCCGAGCTGGTTGTCTTCTTCGCGGCGGCTTTCTTGGCCGGTGCCTTCTTGGCCGGTGCTTTGGTGGCGGAAGTCTTCTTGGCGGGGGCCGCGGACTCGCCGCGAGCGGCCTTGGCTCGCTCGACGGAAGCCTTGAGCGCCGCCATCAGGTCCACCGCGGTGGCCGGCTCCTCCTCGGTCTCCTCCGGGGCGACGACCTCCCGGCCCTCGACCTTGGCGTCGATGACCTCCTGCAGCGCGGCCCGGTAGTTGTCGGTGAACTCGTCGGGCTTGAAGCTGCCGGCCATCGAGTCGATCAGCGAGGCGGCCATCGCGAGCTCGGCGGGGCGGGTCTCGATGTCGTCGTCGAGAAAACCGAAGTCCGGCGTACGCACCTCGTCCGGCCACAGCATCGTGTTGAGCACCAGCACGTCGTCGTGGACCCGGAGCGTCGCGAGCTGTTCCCGCTGGCGCAGCGCGATCTTGACGAGGGCGACCCGGTCGGAGTCGGTGAGGGCGTCGCGCAGGAGGACGTACGGCTTGGCGGCCTGGCCCTCCGGCTCGAGGTAGTAGGCCTTCGCGAACAGCAGCGGGTCGATCTGCTCCGCCGGCACGAACTGCAGCACGTCGATCGCGCGCGACGTGGTGAGCGGCAGTTCGGCGAAGTCCTCGTCGGTGAGGATGACCATTTCGCCGCCGCCGATGTCGTAGCCCTTGGCGATGTCGTCGTACGACACGACCTCGCCGTCGATCGAGCAGGTGCGCTGATATTTGATCCGGCCGCCGTCGGTGCGGTGCACCTGGTGGAAGCGGATGTCCTTTTCCTCGGTGGCCGAATAGAGCTTCACGGCGATCGACACCAGGCCGAACGAGACCGCGCCCTTCCAGATCGCCCGCATGATCCGCCTCCTACCCCGCTGAGCTGCGCCTCGAACCAGGATGGCAGCAGCGGGACCGTTGCGTAAGGTTTCCGGCGCCTGCCCTTCGGACGTGATCAATGGCGAATTGTCCCCTCCGGGGGAGTGAATGACGGTTTTCGCTCTCCCGTGGGATTGACTGCCTATGGTGATCCCGTGCCGGGCCCTCCCTTGTCTCCGATGCTCGCGACCGCGGGGCAGCTCCCGCTGGGCGCGGGGTGGAGCTACGAGTTCAAATGGGACGGCGTACGCGTGCTCGCCTCCTGCACCGGCTCGGCCCCGCGCCTCTGGGCTCGCTCCGGGGCGGCCGTGACGATCGCCTACCCGGAGATCGCCGGGCTGCGGCTGCCGGCCGGCACGGTGCTCGACGGCGAGATGGTGGTGCTCGACGCCGCCGGTCGCCCGTCGTTCACGGCGCTGGCGGAGCGGATGCACGTCCGCGACTCGAGCAAGGCCGCGCGGCTCGCGACCACGGTGCCGGCCACCTACATGATCTTCGACCTGCTCAGCGACGGCGACGAGGGACTGCTCGACCTGCCGTACGCCGAGCGCCGGGCCCGCCTCGAAGACCTGGACCTCGGCTCGGGGCGGTGGATGGTGCCGCCCGCGTTCCCGGACGGTTCCGCGACCGCGTCCGCTGCCCGCGAGAACAGTCTCGAGGGAGTGGTCGCCAAGCGGCTCGACTCGCTGTATCTCCCCGGGACGCGGTCGCCGGAGTGGATCAAGGTCAAGTTCGACCGTACCGGGGATTATGTGATCGGCGGCTGGCGCGCGGGCGCCCGGCGGCTGGGCGGCCTGCTGGTGGGTCTGCCGGGCCCGGACGGCCGCTTGCGCTTCCGGGGGCGGGTCGGCGGAGGCATCGGTACGGCGGCCGAGCGCGAGTTGCTCGCCGCGTTGCAGCCCCTGGCCAACCGCGAGTCACCCTTCGCCGCCGGTGCCGTGCCGCGTGAGGATGCGCGCGGCGCGCACTGGGTGAATCCTGAGCTGGTGGTCGAGGTGCGCTACGGCAACCGGACCCCGGACGGGCGCCTGCGGTTCCCCCGGTTCCTGCGCCTGCGCCCGGACAAGACGCCCGCGGAGTGTGTGGAGGAAGACGACGATGGCTCCTGAGCGTGTCCGGTTCCCCGTCCACATCGAGGGGCGCGACCTGGAGCTCTCCAACCTCGACAAGGTGCTCTATCCGGCGGCGGGGTTCACCAAGGGCGAGGTCATCGACTACTACACGCGGATCGCGCCGCTGCTCCTGCCGCACCTCAAGGACCGCGCGCTGACCCGGATCCGCTTCCCGAACGGCGTGGGCGGCGCCAGCTTCTTCGAGAAGAACGCCCCGGCCGGCACCCCGTCGTGGGTGCGCCGCGAGACCCTGCCGGTGCCCGGCTCGACCAAGGCCCGCGAGACGCTCGACTTCGTGGTGGCGGACGACCTCGCCACGCTGGTCTGGATCGCCAATCTCGCGTCACTCGAGCTGCACACTCCCCAGTGGCGGGTCGGCAAGCATCCCGATCTGCTCGTCGTCGACCTCGATCCCGGGGCGCCGGCTGGGCTCAAGGAGTGCGCCGCGGTGGCCGTACTCGTGCGCGATCGGCTGGCGGAGGACGGCCTGGACGCGTACCCGAAGACCTCGGGAAAGAAAGGCATGCAGCTGTGCGTGCCGATCTCGGGGGAGCAGGACTCGGAGGTCGTCTCGGGCTATGCCAAACGGGTCGCCGAGGAGCTGTCGAAGCGGGTGCCCGGCTCGATCACGGCGAAGATGGCGAAGGCCGTGCGCCCGGGGAAGATCTTCATCGACTGGAGTCAGAACGCCGCGGCGAAGACCACGGTGGCGCCCTATTCGCTGCGGGCGCAGGATTCGCCGTCCGCGTCGGCCCCGCTGACCTGGGACGAGGTGGCGGCGATGGCGCTGGGTGAGCTTTCAGCGCGGCAGTTCACGTCGGCTGAGGTGCTTTCGCGGGCCGAGGAGCATGGCGACTTGTTGCAGGGGCTCTTGACCCCCGGGCCTCGCGTGCCGTAGCGCTACCTTGCGCCGCAAGGTACCGTGTGGCGCATGGCGGACGTGGCGCAGCTGTCGACCGGTCTCCGGCGCGGCACTCTCGAGTTCTGCGTGCTGGCAATGGTCGAGCACGAGGACCGCTATGCGACCGAGATCGTCCGCTCGCTCGGTGACGAGGCCACCCTGGCGGCCTCGGAGGGCACGATCTATCCGCTTCTGTCCCGGTTGCGCCGGGCAGGTTGGCTGGACAGCAAATGGAGCGAGTCCCCGTCCGGCCCGCCACGCCGCTACTACAGCCTGACCGACACCGGCCGGGCGGCGCTGGAGCACTTCCGGGCGGAGTGGGTCTCGTTCCGCCAGACCGTCGACCGACTCGTAGGGACCGGTGCGCGATGAGCCTTGATGACCTGGTCGCCACGTGGCTGCGCGAGCTCGAGCAGCTGCTGCCCGACCTGCCCGTGGTGCAGCGCCGCGAGTTGCTGCGCGATCTCGAGGCCCACATCGCGTCCGAGCGCGACGACCGGCCCGGCCTGGACGAGACCGGGCTGCTGGAGATCCTCGAGCGGCTCGGCGAGCCCCGGGCGATCGCGGCGGCGGCCTACGAGGAGGCGGGGCTCGGGCAGACCGAGGGGCGGGCGTTCGCCGCGGCGGTGCTGACGGCGGCCACCGAGCTGACGGCGGCCTCTCCGGCGCGCTGGTCCGGGCGGGCGGTGGTCGTCACGCCGGCGCCGGCCGTGCTCGACCCGAAGCCCGAGGCGTGGAAGCCTCCGGTCGAGCAGCCTTCCGCGTGCAGCGGGCGGGCCTACGCGGGCGGCAAACCGAGAGCGCGGGGCTCGGCGCGGCCGCTCGGCGCATTCGGCGCTGCCGGGGTCCCGTTCGGGCTGCCACCCGCGCCGCCGCCGCCGATGCCGCCGCCGAGGAAGCCCGGCCCGGCGGGGATGTCGTGGGGCGTGGTGGCGGCGATCGGCGCGGCGTTCTTCGTGGTCGTCGTCGTGCTCGGCTGCGCGGGCACGATGCTGCTGCACACCAGCTCGGCCGAGCCGGCGTCGACCACGGTGGTGCCCGTCGAGCCCACCGATCCTCTCGCGCCCACCGATCCTCTCGCGCCCGGCGATCCTCTCGCGCCGGCCGATCCCGAGCTGCAGCCGATCGAGCCCACCGAGCCCGTCGACGGCGAGACCGCCACGCCCGACGCGACGCTCGTCGACCCCACTGTCGCGCCCGACCCGACGATCACCGACTGACGACGACCGCCGGGTGAGCCCGGGCCGGGCCGGACCTGGCCCGGACCGCGGTCAGTCGATCTGGGGCAGCGCCGGGCCGAGGATGTCGTCCGCGTCGACGATCGTGTAGGCGTAGCCCTGCTCGGCCAGGAAGCGCTGCCGGTGGGCCGCGTACTCGGTGTCGATCGTGTCGCGGGAGACGACCGTGTAGAAGTGCGCCTGCCGCCCGTCCGCCTTGGGCCGCAGAACCCGGCCGAGCCGCTGCGCCTCCTCCTGCCGCGACCCGAAGGTGCCGGACACCTGGATCGCGACCGCCGCCTCGGGCAGGTCGATGCTGAAGTTGCCGACCTTCGAGATCACCAGCGTGCGCAGCCGGCCCGAGCGGAACTCGTCGAAGAGCCGCTCGCGCTCCTTGTTGGTGGTCGAGCCCTGGACGATCGGGGCGTCGAGGTACTCGCCGAGCTCGTGCAACTGCTCGATGTAGCCGCCGATGACCAGCGTCTGCTCGTCGGAGTGCCGCTCGATCAAGGCACGGACCACAGGCAATTTGGTCCGCGCGGTGGCCGCGACCCGGTAGCGCTCCTCCGCCTCCGTCACCGCGTAAGCCATGCGCTCGGCGTCGGTCAAGGTGACCCGCACCTCGGTGCACTCCGCCGGGGCGATCCAGCCCTGCGCCTCGATGTCCTTCCAGGGCGCGTCGTAGCGCTTCGGCCCGATGAGGGAGAAGACGTCGCCTTCGCGCCCGTCCTCGCGTACCAAGGTGGCAGTCAGACCGAGCCGCCGCCGGGCCTGCAGGTCCGCGGTGAAGCGGAAGATCGGCGCGGGCAGCAGGTGCACCTCGTCGTAGATGACCAGCCCCCAGTCGCGCGCCCCGAAGAGGTCGAGGTGCGTGAAGGCGCCGCCGCGGCGCGAGGTGAGCACCTGATAGGTGGCGATGGTCACCGGGCGGATCTCCTTGCGCTCGCCCGAGTACTCGCCGATCTCCTCCTCGGTCAGCGACGTGCGGGCGATGAGCTCGCGCTTCCACTGCCGCCCGGCGACCGTGTTGGTGACCAGGATCAACGTCGTGGCCTGCGCCGTCGCCATCGCCGCCGCGCCCACGAGCGTCTTGCCCGCGCCGCACGGGAGCACGACCACGCCCGAGCCGCCGGCCCAGAAACCATCGACGGCCTCTTGCTGGTACGACCGGAGCGTCCACCCGTCCTCGGCCAGCGCGATCGCGTGGGCCTCCCCGTCGACGTAACCGGCGAGGTCCTCGGCGGGCCAGCCGAGCTTGAGCAGCGCCTGCTTGAGCCGCCCCCGCTCGGAGGGGTGCACCACGATCGTCTCGTCGTCGACGCGCGCGCCCAGCATGCCCGCGAGCTTCTTGCTCTTGGCCACCTCGATCAGCACGATCTTGTCGAGGCCGTGCAGGACCAGCCCGTGGGTCGGGTCGTTGGTCAGCTGCAGCCGGCCGTAGCGGTCCATGGTCTCGGCCACGTCGACCAGCAGCGCGTGCGGCACCGGATAGCGCGAGTATTTGATCAGCGCGTCGACGACACCCTCGGCATCGTGCCCGGCGGCGCGGGCGTTCCACAGCCCGAGCGGGGTCAGCCGATAGGTGTGGACGTGCTCGGGAGAGCGCTCGAGCTCGGCGAACGGGGCGATGGCCATGCGGCACGCCTGGGCGTCCGGATGGTCGACTTCGAGCAGCAGGGTCTTGTCGGACTGCACGATCAGAGGTCCAGCGCTCACCAAGGAGCCCCTTCCACAGACGAGGTGACCCTCCAGTCTGACACGGTCCGCGGGGCATCGAAGAAAGTTGAAGCGGTGTGCAACGCTGCAGCCGGGTCAGGCGTTACTTGTGCAAGGCGTCGTGGCATCGACGTTCTTGTGGCGGCAACCGCCTTCGGGGTGGTGGACGCCGGCGGGTAGCGGACGGGTCGCGCGCGGCAGGGCATCGGGGGCGCGCGATCCCCGCTTTCACTCCTCCAGCACGGCGGCGGTGACCCTGTGCAGGGCGAAGGTGTGCAGCGTCTCGGTGCGCTCGTCCTCCGCGCGCAGGTAACCCGCGCTCAGCGACACCGGCCGCACCAGCCGGGACAGCGTCGCCCCGTGCGAGTCGACATAGCCGACCCAGACGCGCGCCTTCTCGCGTACGGCCTGCTGCAGCACCGCCATCGCCTGGGTGTGCGCCTGCACGGAGGTGAGCCCCGGCACGCTCTGGCCGTTGGCCGCCCGCACGGTGACCGGGGCGCGCCGGGCCGCGCGCGTGGCCAGGTCGCCGCGGCGGATCTGCTCGACCACCCCGGCCAGGCGCGGGCCGGCCAGCACGGGGGGCCCGGCCTGGTCGGCGAGGCGCGCATTGACGGGGGTACGGGTGGGAGCCCGGCGTACCTTGGGCCGGCTCAGCACCGCGGAGCCGGCGGCGTCCTCGGCCACCGGCGCATAGCCGGCGTCGCGCAGGGCGCCCAGCAGCCGGGCCAGTTGCAGCGGGCTGACCAGCACCGTCGGGGCGAGCCGGCGCAACGACAGCGACCCGAGCCGCCGGTCGGACATCACCTCGGTCACCAGCGCCTCGTCGTCGCTGCGCAGGTAGGAGCCGGCCGACCCGGCGCGCAGGCCACCGTGCTTGCGGGCGGCGTCGTCGATCAGATAGGTCAGCGCCTGCGGGATCGGGGTGCGGGACCGGCGCTGGAAGAGGGCGTGGAGGTCGGCGGCCGCATAGCCGATGTCGAGCGCCCGCCGCACGCTGGCCGCCGTGACCCGGTGCACGCTCGCGCCGCCGGCCGACTCGAGCTCGGCGACGGCTTCCAGCTCGGCCGCCAGCTCCGGCTCGGGCGGGCCCGGGACGACCACGGACAGGTCGGCCTGCACGAGCACGTGGTCGACGGGCGCGGGAACGAGCGCGTCGAGCGCCCGCACGGCCTCGGACGGGCCCGTGACGTGGTCGATGCCCAGCGGATCCTCGTCGTCGGGGCCGGCTTGCAGCAGGCGGCCGTACGAGGTCAGGGCGCCCAGCCCGGTCAGCCCCAGCAGCGCGGCGCCGGTCAGCGCGTCGCGATGGGCCTGCTCCCGGCCCCGGGCGCGGCGCGGAGCCTGCCACGCGAGGAGGGCGAGCACGTCGTCGGGCCGGGGCGCGGCGCCCGGGGGCAGTGAGGCCAGCACGGCGAGCACCTCGCGGCGGGCCTGCGGCGCGCCGGAACGCTCGGCGTCGGGGGCCAGGGCGTTGATCGGACGGTCGCGCTCGTCGCGCTGCCCGACCAGGCTCGGCTGCCGCGTCATGATCAGCCAGGCGTTGGCGAGCGTCCCCCATCGCTGCGCGATGCTCAGCGCGCGCCACAGGTCGTAGGCGCCGGTCGGAAGGAAGACCTCGGCCTGCCCTGTGATCTCCGTCTCTCCGAGCAGGCTGGCCGTGTGGGCGACCTCGAGCAGCAGGGCGGTCGACGGCTCGTCCACGCCCACGGCGCGGCTCAGGCGCTTGAGATCCCGTACGCCCAGCCCGCCGGTCTTGAGCACGGCGGCCGGCTCGGCGGCAAGGGCCTCCAGCAGCGTCTCGACGCCGCGTACGGCCTCCATGGCCTGGCCCGCACCGGCGGAGTCGACGGCCTTCGGATCGCGGATCGGCCCGTCGGGCGCCGGCGGCGTCGCGCGCAACTCACCGAGCGGCCCGGCCTCGCGGCGCAGCAGCATCCCGATCTCGCGGGGCAGCTCCACCAGCTCGCCGTCCGCGCGCGGCGCCCGCCCCACCTCGGAGACCGGCACCAGCACGTGATTGTCGATCAGCCACCGCACCGGCTCGGCGACCTGGCCGCCCGCGCTCAGCGCCCCCACGGGCGGGCCGGCGGCCAGGCGGTCCAGCACCGCTCGCGCGCCGGCGGGGGCCGCGAGCACCGTACGGCGGAGTTTGGCTTTGTCCGCACACAGCGCCGCAGCCTGCGGATCGAGATAGTCCGCGGGGCGCCCGAGGCCCGCCGGATAGGGCGAGGTCACCTCGTCGACCGCGCCGACGACCTGCATCTGCTCCTCGGGACCGTGCAGCAGGAACCGGGCACGGAGCCGGTCGATCGCCGCCCGTACGTCAGGCTCGGGCGCGGCGTCGGCCGTCAGCGCGAGAATCGCCGCGACCGAGGTGAACGCGGTCTCCTCGGCGCGGCTGAGCCGGGCGGCGTCGAGCACCGCCAGCGTGAACTCGTCCAGCGCATCCAGGCAGCGGGCCACCGAGCCCCGGGACTGGGCGCGCACGGCGAGGGCGGAGACATCGGCGGGTACGGGCACGACGAGATCAGGGCGCAGCTGGATGAGCGCGCCCAGGGCTTCGTCCGGGAGCGCCCGCAACTGATCGGCGAATGCGGTGGCCATCGCATTCAAAGCTAGCCGCCGTGGGACCATGGTCATGGGTCCGGGGCGTGGCCGGGTCCCGCGACGTCGTCGTTCTCACACCGCCGGCGTCGCCTCGACGACCAAGGGGAGTTCTCGTGGCTGCTGGAAAGAACATGCCGGGTACGGCGGTGCCCGCGGGCCGGGCGACGCAGGGTCCGGGCCGGGAGTCCTCGATCAAGGAGGGGCACCTCGAGGTGTCGGAGCTCCTGTCCGACCGGGCCGCGGCGCCGTCGCCGTTCGGGGACGACCAGACCTTCCCGCTGCCGGTCGAGAAGCTGACGTACATGCCGACCACGACTCCGTGAGGTCGGACTCTTCGGACATTTCCGGCATTTCCCTGGCTCCGGCCGTCGGATTCGATCTCGACATGACGCTGATCGACTCGCGGCCGGGGATCCGGGCGGCCTATCGGGAGCTCAGCGCGCGGACGGGCGTGTTCGTCGACGCCGATCTCGCGGTGAGCCGGCTCGGGCCGCCGCTCCGGGAGGAGATCCGGCAATGGTTCCCCGAGTCGCGGGTCGAGGAGGCAGTCGACCTCTACCGGGGGCTCTACCCGGACTTCGCGGTCGCCCCGACGGTGCCGACTCCGGGGGCGGTTGCGGCGCTTTCCGCCGTACGGGCGGCGGGGTTGCGGGTCGTGGTGGTGACCTCCAAGCTCGGGCGGCTGGCCGCCCTGCATCTGGAGCACCTCGGGTTGCCCTATGACGAGCTCGCCGGGGACCTCTTCGCCGAGGGCAAGGCGGCAGCGATCACGGAGCACGGCGTCCGGTGGTACGTGGGCGATCACACCGGCGACATGATCGCGGCGCGCACGGCCGGGGTGCCCGGGATCGGCGTGGCGACGGGGCCGTGTTCCCCGTCCGAGCTGTCCTCGGCCGGAGCATTTGCCGTTTTGCCCGACTTGACCGGTTTCCCGGGTCTGCTGGCCGAGATTACGGTTGGGTCCTGACCCGCCCGCTGGATAACCTTGCCGTGAGCAATCGAGTCCATTGAGTGAAGTTGAGGTCAGCGGTGCCCACGGGTCGAGTGAAGTGGTACGACGCGGCGAAGGGGTTCGGGTTCGTCACCAGCGACGAAGGCGGGGACGTGTTCCTGCCCAAGGGTGCCCTGCCGTCCGGGGTCGCCGAGCTCCGGGCCGGTCAGCGCGTCGAGTTCGGCGTGGTCGACAGCCGCAAGGGCGCTCAGGCCCTCGGCCTGAAGGTGCTCGACGCCCCGCCGTCGGTGGCCGAGCTGCGGCGCCGGCCGGCCGACGAGCTGCACGGCATGGTGGAAGACATGATCAAGGTGCTCGAGGCGAAGGTGCAGCCGGACCTGGGCCGCGGGCGCTATCCGGACAAGCGGACAGCGCAGAAGATCGCGCAGCTGGTGCACGCGGTCGCGCGCGAGCTCGAAATCTGAGATTTCTTTCGAGGAACGGCCGCCGGGAGTCCGGCGGCCGTTTCTTTTGCTCGCTTCCGGCGCTTGCTGGCTTCCGGCGCTGCTCGCTTCCTCCTGGCGGCTCCGTTGTGGCGCTTGGCGGGCTGCGTCTCTGCGGGGCGCTCGCCAGGTGGCTGCGTTGTCGCTTTTGCGGCTCCGCTTCCTTGGCGCTCCGGTTCCTTGGCGCTTTCTTGGCGCTTCGCTCTCGGGGCTTCCTTGGCGTTTCGCTTCTCGGGCGGGCTGTTTGTGGCGTGGCTACTTGGCCAGCAGGCTCGGGACCGGCGGGGTGAGGCCGGCGGCCGCGGCGCGGCTCAGGAGGGCGTCCGCCGCGGCGAGACCCTCGTCGCCGAGCTCGAGGGTGAACTCGTTGACGTAGAGCTTGATGTGCTGCTGGACGACGTCCGGCTCCATCTCCTGCGCGTTGGCCAGCACGAACTCGTGGCTCGCATCGGGATCGGCCCACGCCATGCTCACCGAGGTGCGGATCCACTCGGCGGCCTCGGCGGGGTCGACGGCGCCTTTGCGGGCCAGGATCGCGCCCAGCGGGATGGGCAGGCCGGTGTCGCGCTCCCACCACTCACCCAGGTCCACCAGGGACGTCAGCCCGTAGCGCTGATAGGTGAAGCGCGCCTCGTGGATCACCAGCCCGGCGTCGAACCGCCCCTCGGCGACGCCCGGCATGATCTGGTCGAACGGCACGACCTCGATCTTGGCGGGCGCGTTGTCGGCCGACCAGAGGCGGAACAGCAGGTAGGCCGTGGTGCGATCGCCCGGCACGGCGACGGTCGACCCGGTCAGGTCGCCGTCGTGGCCCTCGCGGGTCACGACCAGCGGGCCGCAGCCGCGCCCGAGCGCCCCGCCGCACGGCAGCAGCTCGTAGTCGTCGAGCAGCCAAGGCAACGCCGCGTAGCTCACCTTGACGAGATCGAACTCGCCCCGCTCGGCCGCGGTGTTGGTCACGTCGACGTCCGCGAACGTCAGGTCGACCGGCTCGGCGGCGGGGATGAGCCCGTGCACGAGAGCATGGAAGACGAACGTGTCGTTGGGGCAGGGCGAAACAGCCAATGAAAGCGCCACGGCTTCACGGTAACGACGGATGGGCCAGGACACGCCCATGGACGGCTGTCTGACTTGCCACAAGTTGTATCCGCCACACCGCGGTGCGGCGCTTTGTCCACAGAGTTATCCACAGGCCTTCGCGACGGCGTCGGTGAGGGCGGAGAATGCTTCGCGAAGGCGCCAGGCGGCTCGGTCGCGGGGGCCGACCGGGTTCGAGACCGTGCGCAGCTCGACGAAGGCCACCCCCGCCCCCTGAGCCGCCACGGCGACACCGTGACCCTCCATCGCCTCAGCCACCGCCCCGGGGAAGCGCGCCCGCAGGGCGTCGGCCGTGGCGGCGGTGCCGGTGACGGTGGCCAGCGTGAGCACGTCGCCGACGACAGCGTGAGGGAGGGCAGCGGAGAGAGCAGCAAGAAGCGCACCATCGGCGGCCACGACACTGCTGCCGAAGCCAAGTTCCTCGATCGACAAGAACCCCGGCCCGCCGGGCGTGGGGTCGCCGGCTTCGGCGCCGAGGTCGGCGGCGATGCTGCGGGCGCCGAGGATGGTGGCGCCGACCGGGGCGCGTTCGGCGAAGCCTCCGGCGATGCCGGCGCAGATGACCGCGTCGTAGGGCAGACCTCGGGCCTCGGCCAGGGCCAGGAGTCGCGCGGTTCCGGCTGCGGCTGCCGCGGGTCCGACGCCCACGGGCTCGACGTGGACGATCACCGGCGCGGCCGGGCTGGCCAGCGCCGGGGCGACGGTCGGGCCGGCTTGCGTGTGGGCGCCGGTCCGCTCCGGCTCGCGCTCCGGCGCTGCGGGGGGAGGGGCGTGCGTGCCCGGGCCGTTTGCCTCTGACGTGGCGGTGAGGGTGGCATGCGGGCTCGGGTCGCTGGCCCTTGACGTGGCGGGGAGGCCGGCGCGAACTGCGGCGGCTTCGGGTTCGACGGCGGTGACGATGAGGAGGCGGCGCACGGCTGGTGGCAGGGGTGAGGCGCTACCTGCGGCCGGCAGGAGTGGGGTGCTACCTGCGGCCGGCAGGAGTGGGGTGCTACCTGCGGCCGGCAGTGGCGGGGTGCTGCCGGAGGGTGGCTGGGGCGGGGTGCTGCCGGCGGAAGGGCGCGATGAGGCGCTGCCGGTAGAAGGGCGGGGCGAGGCGCCGCTGGTGGATGGGTGGGTCACGGGGCTGCCTCGTCGGGGCCTTCGGGTGCTTGGGCCGGGCTGTTGGTGATGTCGCCGGTGGCCGAAGTGGGGCGGTAGATGTGGAAGCCGGGCGGGGCGGTGCGTTCCTCGGCGGGACCTTCGTTGGTGGTGCGGGTGCTGCCGTGGGACACCGGGGCCGGCGCTGGGGTTGGCGTCGGGGCGGGCGTCGGTGTCGGGGGCGGCGGGGTTGGCGCGGGGCGGGGGGCCTCCGCCTGGGCTCCGGTGGGCTCGGACGAGGGCGGGCCGCCGGCCTTGGTGCGGGAGAAGAGGCGGCGTTTGCGGGGGGCCGGGGGTGGGGTGGCGACGTCCGGGGTGGCGGGGTGGGGCTGCGTCCGTTGGTCAGGCGAGTCCGCTGCCGGAGGAGGTTGCGTGCGGTGGGCGGCCGGGTCCGTCGGGGGGAAGGGCTGCGTGCGTTGGGCAGCCGGGTCCGCTGCGGGAGGGGGCTGCATGCGCTGCGTGACCGGGTCCGTGCCGGGCGGCGGGGGCGCGCCGGGGGTGGAGGCGCCTGCGGGAGCCGGGGAGGTCGGGGCCGAGGCGGGGGCGCCGTCCGGGCGGCCGTGGAGGCGTTGGTCGGTGAGGCGGGTGGCGACCAGGAGGCCTCGGGCGGCGGCGGCGGTGGCGAAGGTGGCGGCGATGATGATGCCGAGGCGGCCGTCGAGGGGGATGATGCCGACCGCGCCGCCGAGGACCCAGGCGATCATCAGGACGGTTTCGGAGTGGGCGAAGGCGCTGGCCCGGAGGCGTTCGGGGACGCGTTCCTGGATGGTGGCGTCGACGGCGAGCTTGGAGATGCCGCTGAAGACGCTGGCGACCAGGGTGAAGAGGGCGACCATCGGGAGCGAGAAGAAGATCGCCGTCAGGATGGCCAGGGCGGCGGTCAGGGTGAGGCCGCCGGACTGAAGGGCGGCCGGGCGGCGGATGCGCAGGCGGGTGCCGACCGCCGTGGCGAGGAAGGTGCCGCCGGCGAGGGCCGCGCCGACCAGGGCGACGGCGCCCTGGCTGCCGATGTCGTAGCCGAAGAACGTCGACGAGAGCCCCTCGCCCTTGACGGCGAAGGCCAGGTAGAGCAGCAGGAAGCCGTACAGGAAACGGAAGCTGGCGCTGCCGATCAGCGTGTTGATCACCAGGCTGCCGGACAGGGGACGGTCCTCGCCGCGGGGGAGGCGCAGCATCGCGCGGAAGGGGCGCGGCACGGCCTCCGGCGGGTCGGAGTCGGCGCGGGGCGGGAGGCGCAGGGCGATGACCACGCCGACCAGGAAGATCAGGGCGGCGACGCGCAGCGGCCACTGCGGACCGAACTCGAAGGCGAGCAGGCCGATCGGGGCCACCACCGCCCCGGCGAAGGTGCCGTAGACACTCGCGCGGGCGCCGACCTGCGACAGCCCGACGCCCTCGGGAAGGAGTCGCGGGACGGCGGCTGAGCGCGCCACACCGTAAGCCCGGGACAGCGCGAGCACCCCGAAGGCCGCCGGATAGAGGCCCCAGCCCAGGAGGTTGTTGGCGATCACGTACGCCAGGAAAGCGCGACCGAGCATCGTCACGGCGAGCGCATAGCGGCGGCCGTGGCGGAAGTGGTCGAGCAGCGGCCCCACCACGGGGGCCAGCAGGGCGAACGGCACCATCGTGATGAGCAGGTAGAGCGCGACCTTGCTCCGGGCCTCGCCCAGCGGCACGTCGAAGAAGATGGTGCCGGCCAGCCCGATCGCGATCAGGGTGTCGCCGGCGCACGAGATGGCGTGCAGGTCGAAGAGCCGGATCATGCCGGTCTCGTTGGCCGCGCCGCGGGCCCGGGCGCTGCCCACGCGGCGGGTCGCCCACACGCTGCCCAGCACGCCGCCGCGCACCAGTATCCGCAGCGCCTTGAGGCTGGTGCCGACGGTGCGTCCGAGGGTGGGGAGCAGCGGCATCGCCCCATCCTTTCGCATTCGTGCCACCTCCTCCAGCGCGCGGGTGCGTATTCGGGGGAGTCGTTGCCGGTCCGGTCGGGGCGTGGGGGACAATGGAACCGTGACGACCAGGATCGCCGGAAGCCGTGCTGCCCGACTCGACCAGGTCTGCGCCGATGCGGTCGGGGTGGCCAGGGGCGCGATCACCGAGGTGGACGCCGAGGACGTCGGCGAGCACCTCGAGGTGGTGGCCGAGGGTGACCGGGTCGTGACCCACTTCTTCGAGAGCCACCTGGACGGCTACAAGGGCTGGCGCTGGGCCGTCACTGTGACGAGGGTCCCACGCTCCCGGCACGTCACCGTCTGCGAGACCGTCCTGCTGCCCGGCCCCGGCGCCCTGCTCGCCCCGAGCTGGGTCCCGTGGAATGAGCGGGTGCAGCCGGGCGACCTCGGCGTCGGCGACCTCATGCCGACCGCGCCCGACGACGACCGGCTCACCCCGGGCTACGTCCTCAGCGACGACGCCGCCGTCGAGGAGGTCAGCTGGGAGCTGGGTCTCGGCCGCTCCCGCGTGATGTCGCGCGAGGGCCGCATCGAGACCGCCCAGCGGTGGTACGACGGCGACGCCGGCCCCGAGGCCCCGATCGCCCAGGCCGCCCCGCGCAACGCCCGCTGCGGCACCTGCGGCTTCTATCTGCCGCTGGCCGGCTCGATGCGCACGATGTTCGGCGTCTGCGGCAACCTCTACGCGCCTGACGACGCCAAGGCCGTCAGCGCCGACCACGGCTGCGGCGCCCACTCGGAGGCCCTGCTCGGCTCGGCGGAGCAGCCCGTCGAGGAGCTGCCCACCGTTTACGACGACAGCGAGGTCGAGTCCGTCGCGGTCAGCCGGGCCCACGGCTCGGTCGAAAGCTCCGAGCCGGCCGAGGACTACGGCCACAGCTGAGTCAGAGCCGCAGTGACCCGGCGAAGCGCAGGGCTTCGATGTCGACCCCGGCCTGCCCGAGGATCCGGTCGCGGCTGGCTTCCGCGAGACGGGCGAGCTCCGCGCGGTCGACGCCGAGCACCTCGCCGGCCCACTTGCGCGGCACCCCGTCGACGACGACCGCGGTGACGTCCTGGGACTCGGCGTAGCTGACCACGGCCCCGAGGTGTGAGGCGATCGGGCGCAGCCGGCTCAGCGAGATCACGGTCAGGTCGGCCTGAGCCCCGGCGGCGAGCACGCCGATCCGCCCGGTCAGCCCGGCGGCCCGGGCGCCACCGAGGGTCGCGGCCCGCAGGGCGTCGCGGACCCCGTACGGGCGAGGGGTGCCGGGTCCGCCGGCGAACGCGTGGCCGCGCTGCGCACTCATCAGCGCCCGCATCTCGCCGAAGATGTCGCTGCCGTACTCGAACTCGTTGTCGGTGCTGATCGCCTCCTGGACGCCGAAGCGGTTCGCGGCCAGGACCGGGCTGGCCACCGCGAGCGCGTAGTGCGGGTCGGAGCGCGGCGCCAGTGCCACCGCGGCGCCCGTCTCGGCGATCGCCCGCCAGTGCGCGTCGCTCAAGCCGATCACGTGGTCGAGGGTGACCTGGTCGTGCAGCAGTTCCGGGGTCAGGGCCGCGTCCAGGTCGCCCATGCCCGCGAGCGTCTCGGCGACCAGTCCGACACCGTTCTCCACGCTGAAGCGCAGGCCGGCCGGCGACGGCGCCAGCTCCATCAGCCGTACGGTGATCCGGGGATCGCCGGCCGCCGAGTCCCGCAGCGCGAGCACCGCCTTGGCCAAGTGGGAGTCCGGCTGTCCCATCCCCACGCCGGCGGCGAGGACCGCACGCAGGCCGGATTCGCGGAGCGTGGCGAGCACCGCCTGTCCGTGCTCCAGGCTGCGTACGTTGTGACTGTTGTCGACGATGGTCGTGACGCCCTGCTCGAGGGCGCGCACAGTGGTGACCCGCTCGCCGATCGCCACGTCCTCCGGCGTCATGAGCGGCGCCAGTGTCGTGTGGGTCAGATTGAGGTACGCCATGATGTCGCTGTCCGGCGAAACGCCCCGCAGCGCGCCCTCCCACGCGTGCACATGACCGTCGACCAGCCCCGGGATGATCACCGTGCCGGTGGCGTCGACGACCAGCGCGTCGTCCGGTGCCGTCGAGCCGGCGCCGGGGCCGGCGGCGGTGATGGTGTCGCCCGTGACGACCACGTCGCCGACGAAGTCGCCCGCCTCGGGGTCCATGGTGATGACACTCGCGCCGCTGAGCATCATGCTGCGCCCCGGTGTCCAGTCGCCGGGCACGAGCCGATCCGAAATGTTCATGACCCCACTCTGGTGGCGGCGCCCCGCGGGGAGTACCCCTCGATTGCGGGGAATCGGCCGGTTACCGCTCGACCATCTCCGCGGTCTCGAACGGCAGCGAGGCGTGCAGCTTGGCGACGAGCTCACCGCGGCTGCTCACCCCGACCTTCGTGAAGATGGTCTTGAGATAGTCCCGGACGGTGTGCGCCGACAGGACGAGCTCGGCGGCGATCTCCTGGCTGGACAGCCCGCGCGCCACCGCCCGGGTCACCTGCTGCTCGCGCGGAGTCAGCGAGTAGGCCTCCACCATGATGGGCGCGATCTGCTCCGACCGTGCCGGCTCGACGGTGACTGCGACCGGCCCCTGCGACCCGTCCGGCCGCCGCAGGCACGAGCCGTGCAGGACCAGCCATCGGCCGGACGCTGCCCGCAGGCGCAGCTGAGCGGGGCCACGGTCCCGGCCCAGGGCCACGGCTCCGGCGCGGGCGGCCACCGAGCGTACCGGCGTCATCGCCACGGGGAAGGTCAGCCAGCGCGCCCCGCCGATCTCCTCGAAGAGCCGCTCGGCCGCGGCATCGAGGGACAGGAGGACGCCCCGGTCGTCGAACAGCGCCGTGCCTGGCCCACCGTCGGCCGAGGCCACCGGGGTCCGGGCCGCGAAGCCGCGCAGGGCGCCCGCCACCACGGGGGCGAGCTGCCGGACTTGGTCGCGTTCGCGCCTCGTGAAGGCCTTCCGTGACCGATCCCGGTAGAGGTCCAGCAGGCCCCACGTCGTGCCGCCGAGCCGGAAGGCCGCCCGCAACTCGTCGCCGTAGCCCTGCGGGGCCAGGTACTCCCGGTAGCGCGCGCTGCGGTCAGGGCGGTCGCCGGTGGTCTCGTAGAGTGTCCCCACCCCCGGAGAGCTGCGGGCGACGTCGCGGAACAGGAGCTCGTCCTCGACCAGGAACTCCCGCTCCCAGTAGGTGTCGCAGAGACTGTGCTCGACATTTTCGACGCGGACCGCGCTGGTGCCCATCAGTGTCGCCGGGTCGGCGGCGAAGAGGGCTGCCCCGTCGAACGGCACCAGCTCGCGCAGCTGCCGGGAGACTCCCTCGAAGAGGGCGAGCTCGGATCCGGCGTCCCGGCAGGCCCGGGCGAAGGCCTCGGCAAGGTGAGTCATGCCGCGAGTCAAGCACGGCCCGCCAAGGGATCAGGCCGGGTCGTCGACCGTGAACTCGGGATGGGACAGAGCGCGCCGGCGGCGGCGGTTGGCGTCGTGGCGGAGCATCGTGATCAGGCCCGGGATGCCGACGATGACGCCGGCCACGCCGGTTTGCCACCACAGGTCGGGGGCGCCGGCCAGCCAGCAGATCAGGGCGGCGACGGCGAAGGCGAGCATGCCGCCGATCGCGAAGGGGACCATCGGCGGGTCGAGGGGCTCGGGGCGGGGCTTGCTGCCGGTCACCACGTCCAGACCGTGCGGACGCGCGGCTGCTGTCTCGGCTGCGGTCTCGGATGCGGGGGACAGGTCGGCCACGTCATGAGCGTACGTCCGGACGTGATCGCTCGTGGGGACGCGTGAGGGTTGTAACACTTCCGTTCTTTCAACGAACTCTCAGCACTGCTGAGATGCAGGTAGCAACGATCTCTCCGAGGACCCGCTGGGGGCTGCCCGTGTCCACTACCGCTGCCGAGACCACGGCCGGCTCGTCCGGTCGTACGCCGAAAAACGGTTTTGATCGGTATTTCGAGATCTCGGCCCGGGGCTCGACCCTGGGGCGGGAGGTGCGTGGCGGGTTCGCCACCTTCTTCACGATGGCCTACATCGTGGTGCTCAACCCGCTGATCCTGGCGGCGGGGGTGGACGCCACCGGCGCGCAGCTGCCCGTCACGGCCCTGGCCGCCGGTACGGCGCTCGTGGCGGGCGTGATGACGATCCTCATGGGCGTCGTGGCGCGCTTCCCGCTCGCGCTGGCGGCCGGGCTGGGCGTGAACGCGCTGGTCGCGTACGAGATCGCGCCCGAGATGACCTGGGCCGACGCGATGGGTCTGGTCGTCATCGAGGGTGTGCTGATCGCCGTCCTGGTGCTGACCGGGCTGCGGGAGGCCGTCTTCCGGGCCGTGCCCACGGCGCTCAAGACCGCGATCGGCGTCGGCATCGGGCTCTTCCTGATGATCATCGGTCTGGTGGACGCCGGGTTCGTGCGGCGGATCCCGGACGCGTCGGGCACCACCGTGCCGGTCGAGCTGGGCATCGGCGGGGTGCTGTCGAGCTGGCCGCTGCTGGTCTTCTGCGTGGGCCTGCTGCTGACGATCGTGCTCTTCGTGCGGCGGGTGAAGGGCGCCATCCTGATCGGGATCCTGGCGACGACCGTGCTGGCGATCATCGTGGAGGCGATCGGCAACATCGGGCCGTCGTTCGTGAACGGGCAGCCCAACGCCAAGGGCTGGTCGCTCAACGTGCCGACGCTGCCCGACAAGATCGTGGACCTGCCGGACCTGTCGCTGCTCGGCCACTTCAACGTGCTCGACTCGTGGGGGCGGGCCGGCTGGCTGGTGGTGCTGATGTTCGTCTTCACGCTCCTGGTGACCGACTTCTTCGACACGATGGGCACGATGGTGGCGGTCGGTCAGGAGGGCGGCCTCATCCGCCCCGACGGCATGCCCCCGCGTACGCGCGAGATCCTGCTCGTGGACTCCGTCGCCGCGGCCGCCGGTGGCGCGGCGAGCGTGTCGAGCAACACGTCGTTCATCGAGAGCGCGTCGGGTGTCGCCGAGGGCGCGCGTACGGGGGCGGCGAACCTCGTCACCGGCGTGCTCTTCCTGCTGGCGATGTTCCTCGCGCCGCTGGTGACGGTCGTGCCCTTCGAGGCGGCGTCGACCGCGCTCGTGGTGGTCGGCTTCCTGATGATGATGGGCGTCCGGAACATCGACTGGACGGACTACGAGATCGCGATCCCGTCGTTCCTGGCGATCACCCTGATGCCCTTCACCTATTCGATCTCGAACGGGATCGGGGCGGGCGTCATCTCCTACGTGGTCATCAAGCTGGCCGTGGGCAAGGCGCGCGAGGTGCACCCAATCCTTTACGGCGTGGCTGCGCTCTTCGTCCTGTACTTCCTGCGCGGCCCGTTGGAGGCTGTGCTCCTCTGAAAAACGCCTATGACTACCGTCATACGTGTAAACGATGTCGTTAGCCTAGCTCATTAGCTAGGCTAAGTAACTGTGATGGAGCGGTCGGTGGCGGATCGGTTGACAGCCGAGGAGCTCGCTGTGGCGCTGCGTGAAGCCATTCACCGGCTCAATCGGCGGGTGCGGCAGAGCCGGCCCGTCGGCGACCTGACCTTCAGTCAGCTCTCCGCGCTGACCAGCCTCCAGCTGGCCGGCGCGCTGACGCCGCGCGAGCTGGCGGATGTCGAGCGCGTCCAGCCGCCGACGATGACCAAGATCGTCGGCAAGCTGGAGGAGCGCGGGCTGATCGAGCGGACCCCGCACCCGACGGACCGCCGCCAGGTGATCCTGGCGGCGACCGAGCGGGGGCGGGCCGTCTTCGGTCAGTTCGAGAAGCAACGCAACGAGTGGCTGGCCCGGCACCTGCAGGAGCTGACCGAGGACGAGCGCGACACCCTGACCCGGGCCGCGGAGATCCTCCAGCAGGTGGCCAAGGCCTGAGGCGCGGCCGCCTCCCGTCGTTCCGTCACGTGGCGATGACGCGTACGTGATGTGACGAGGAGGCCACCTGGTGGCGCCAGTGGTGGGCACGACTTTCCGGTCCTTGCAGGTTCGGAACTACCGGCTGTTCAGCCTCGGCCAGCTCGTGAAGCTGGTCGGCGTCTGGATGATGTTCACGGCGCAGGACTGGCTGGTGCTCGACCTGTCCGGCAACTCGCCGGGCGCGCTCGGCACCGTGACCGCGCTGCAGTTCGTGCCGGTGCTGTTGCTCACGCTCTACAGCGGCAAGCTCGCCGACCGCTTCGACAAGCGCAAGCTGCTGATCATCGCCAACACCGTCTTCGCGGTCACGGCGATCGTCTTCGCGATCCTGGTCGCGGCGGGCGTCATCGTGCTCTGGCACGTCTATCTCTTCGCCCTGCTCTTCGGCATCGCGAACTCGGTCGAGACGCCGGTGCGGCAGGCCTTCGTCTCCGAGCTCGTCGAGCTGCCGCTGCTGCCCAACGCCCTGGCGCTCTCCGCGGCCACCTTCAACACCGCGCGCATCGGCGGCCCCGCCCTCGCGGGCGTGGCGCTGGCCCTGGTCGGCACCGGGCCGGTCTTCGTGATCAGCACGCTGCTGGCGGTCGCGCCCATTTTCACGTACGTGGCGATGCGTCCCGCCGATCTCTACGGCAACGCCAAGCGCAAGAGCTCGGACGAGGCCCGCGTCGTCGACGGTCTCAAGTACGTCTGGCGGCGCCACGACCTGCTGCTGCCCGTGGTGCTGATGGCCGGCGTCGGGATGATCGGCTTCAACTTCCCGGTGACCCTGGCGGCCCTGGCAAAGATCAACTTCAACGCCGGGCCGTCGTCGTTCGGGCTGCTCACCACGGCTCTCGCGGTCGGCGCGCTCGCGGGCGCCCTGGCCGGGAGCGGGCGGCGCAAGCGGCCGGGGGCCTACCTGGTGGTCGGCGCGGCGATCCTGTTCGGGTTGTTCGAGTTCGCCGTCGGGTTCGCGCCGAATTTCGTGGTCGCGCTGATCCTGCTGGTGCCGACCGGGTTCTTCTCGATCTATCTGGCCCAGGCGGCCAACCACCGGGTGCAGATGGGCGTGGACGCCGAGTTCCGGGGCCGGGTCATGGCGCTCTACGTGCTGGTCTTCCTGGGCACCACGCCGATCGGCGCGTCGCTGGCCGGCTGGTGGGGCGAGCACTACGGGGTGCCGTCGAGCATCTGGGCGGCGGGCATCTTCTGCTTCGTCGCCGGGATCGCGGCCCTGGTGTGGCAGCTGCGGGCCAGCGGCGACCGGATCGCCCGGCACAAGGGGTCGCGGCGGCTGGTGCTGGTGCGGGCCGAGGAGCCGCTCCCGGCGCCGACCACGACGCCGGTGGCAGCGGCCGCGGACAAGACGGAGGACGACGAGCGACGGCTCTCAGTCGCCTGAGAGGTGCGCCGACGCTTCCGTGGTGGCGGCGACCGGGTCGGACGCCCGGATCGCCTCCACCAGGCGGCTGTGGTCCATCCACTCCTCGGGGCGCAGCGCGGCGCCGAAGTGCCCGCTCAGCGACTCGCGGATGACCTGCGCCAGGTCCGCGTAGAGCTCGATCAGCACCTCGTTGTGCGACGCGGCGACGACCGCCCGGTGAAAGGCCGCGTCGCCGTCGACGAATCCGTCGCGGTCACCGGCGGCCCACGCCCGCTCGCGCTGGGCGTAGAGCGAGTCGAGCCGGTCCAGGTCCTCCTCGGTGCGCCGGCGGGCCGCGGACCCGGCGGCGGCGACCTCGAGGGTGCGGCGCAGCTCGCGGACGTGCGCGGGGTCGGCCGCCGCGAACCGGCGCTGCATGACGCCGGCCAGCTCGCTCGTGGCGGCGACATAGGTGCCGGAGCCCTGCCGGATGTCGAGCAGCCCGTTGTGGGCGAGGGCGCGCACCGCCTCGCGGATCGTGTTGCGGGCGACGCCCAGCTCCGCGACCAGCTCGGGCTCGGTGGGGATGCGCGAGCCGACGGGCCACGCACCCGACGTGATCTGCTGCCGGAGCCGGGCGATGACGCGGCCGGACAGTGATTCCGCTCGCGGTACGGGGCCCAGATTCATCCCATGATTCTATGATGGGCGGCATGACGACTACCAGCGGCATCCGCACCGGCGGACGGGTTCTGGCGGCCACCGGACTGCTGCTGGCCGCGATCAACCTCCGGCCCGCCGTCACGAGCCTGGGCCCGGTGCTCGAGGAGGTGCGCGCGAGCCTCGGCATGAACGCGGCCGTGGCGGGGTTGCTGACGTCCGTACCGTCGGTGTGCTTCGCCCTGGTCGGCTCGGCCGCGCCCCTCGTCGCCCGGCGCTGGGGCACGAGCGGGGCCGTGGCGATCGGGGTGGGTGCGCTCACCCTCGGCCTGGCGGTCCGGCCCTTCGCTTCCGGTACGCCGCTCTTCCTCGCCCTGACGGCGCTGGCGCTCGCGGGCATCGCCCTCGCCAACGTGCTGCTCCCGGTCGTCGTCAAGCAGCGGTTCCCCGACAAGGTCGGCTTCATGACCGGGCTCTACTCGGTCGCGCTCAACCTCGGGGCGTCCGTGGCCGCCGCCGTGACTGTGCCGCTGACCTCGGCGTTCGGCGACGACTGGCGGCTGGGGCTGGGCATCTGGGCGCTCATCGCGGCGCTGGCCCTGCCGTCGTGGATCATGCTGGCCCGCGAGCGCTCCGCCGCCCCGCCGCCGGCCGGCGAGGTGCCCGTCCAGTTGCGGCGCTCGCCGCTCGCGTGGGCGCTCGCCGTGTTCTTCGGGCTGCAGTCCACCGCCGCGTACGTGATCATGGGCTGGCTGCCGCAGGTCTTCCGCGACGCGGGTCTCTCGGCCTCGACCGCTGGTCTGCTCTTCGCGCTGACCTCGGTGCTCGGCGTGCCACTGTCCTTCGCGCTGTCCGCGGTGGCCGGTCGGATGCCCCGCCAGAGCGAGATCGTCGTGGGCATCGGAATCTTCGGCCTCGCCGGGTACATCGGGCTTGCCGTCAGCCCCGCCGGCGCGCCGCTGCTCTGGGCGATCTGTCTCGGCATCGCGAACTGTGCCTTCCCGGTGGCGCTGACGATGATCGCCATGCGGGGCCGGACGCCGTCCGTGGTGGTCCGGCTGTCGGCGTTCGCGCAGAGCACCGGCTATCTGATCTCGATCCCGGGGCCGATCGTGGTCGGGGCGCTCTACGAGCACAACGGGACGTGGGGCATCCCGATGACCCTGATGGCGATCCTCACGGTGCCGCAGATGGTCGCGGGCTGGATCGCCGGCCGGGATCGCCGCATCGGCTGACGGCGCGGCCCCTGTACGCCGCGTGTCGCGCCCGGCTCAGCGGGTGAGAAATGCGCCCCGGCGCGGATTCTGGCAGGTCAAGTCATCCGAATGGCTCTGTCTGTTCTCCTTGCGGAAGCTTTAGCGTCGGCCCGTGGCCATGACGCACATCGGTGTGCTTGCGACGGTGCTCGTGGGGTCGGTGCTCCTGCCGATCCTCGTGGCCGTCGTCTGCCGCGAGAAGCGGGCCGTGCAGCGGGTGCTCGCCCGCCGCACGCCGGGCTGCCTCACGCCCGCCGACGACGTCACGCTGCGGGTCCTCGACGAATGGATGGGCGCGCCCGCCTGGGCCCCGGTGGCCACGGCCCGGCCCTGCATCGAGGAAGTCGCCGCCGACCTGCGCCGGCTCGGGCGGCAACGGACGAGCGGGCCGTCCTGCGGATCGGTGCGGTGGCGCGATGCCGTGCTGCGCGCCTATGACGACCGGTTGTCGCTGGCCAGCGAGGCCCTGGGGGTGCGACACCGGCTCTCCGCCCTGGACGGGTGGGATCTGGAGCTGGAGCGTCTCCGGGTCGAGGAGGAGCTGCAGGCCGCGGGCATCAAGCTGCGCTGACCGTGCGATCGTGGAGCGATGCGGTTGTTCGTGGCTCTCTACCCGCCGGAGGAAGCGCGCCGGCATCTGCGGCAGCACCTGCCCGCCGGCAAGCTCACCCCGGTCGAGAAGTGGCACGTCACGCTGGCCTTCCTCGGCGAGGTGGCGGAGGCGCGCCTCCCGGCCCTGCGCGCGGCCGTCGCCGGAGTGGACGTCCCGCGCGGCCGGGAGTTGCGGTTGCGCGGCGGCGGGGACTTCGGGCGCCGGGTCACGTGGGCCGGGGTCGAGGGCGAGCTGGACGATCTGGCCACGGCCGTGCGGGACGCGGTGGAGCTGAGCGACCCGCGGCCCTTCGTGCCGCATCTCACCGTCGCCTACGGCCATGACGACGCCTTGAGCGCGGCCCTCGCGGACTATGCCGGGCCGGTGTGGCCGGTGCGGGAGATCGCCCTCGTCCACAGCGACAAGGGCGTCTATCGGACCGTCGGTTAGGAGCTCTCGCGAGCGGCCGGGCCGCCCCCGAAGAGGACATCGTCCCAGCTCGGGAGGCGCTTGCGGGGCTTGGCCGACTCGTCCGACTCCGGCTGCTCGGCGCCCGTGCGGCGCGGGCGCAGCACGGCGAGGCTCGGCACGGCCGGGACCTCCTTGGGCAGGTCGGCGTCGTCGTCGAAGGCCGAGCCGGCCCCGCCGCCGAGGAGGGCGGCAGCGCCCCCGGCGACCGGGCGGCGGGTGGTCTCCTGAGCGGCCGGGCCGAGCGAGCGGCCGGGGCGGTCGCTGTCGAGCGGGCGGTCCAGCGAGGCCAGCAGCGCGTCGCGGCCGGCCCGGATCGGGTCGCGGGTGGGGCGCGGCGCGTCGGTCGCCGGCAGGCCACGGCCCCAGGACGGCTGGTCGGCGCGGGACGGCCCGGGCAGGCCGTGACCGCCGCGCTCGCCCCGCTCGGGGGCGGGCTCCTGACCGAGGATCGGGGTCGGGCGCTCGGCGCAGAGGTATTGCGCCATGTCGTCGTGGGGCGAGACGACCTGGCGGCCCTTGTCGAGGTCCCACATCGCCTGGGCGGTCGCCTTGCCGGACGGCCACGTGGCGACGATGCGCCAGGTGCCGTCGTCGCGGCGGAACGCGTCCCACGAGATCTTCTCGGTGTCGATGCCGTGCTGGGCCAGCCGGCTGTCGACCACCTCGGCCAGCGGCGCGCCCGAGTCGGACGTCTTCAGCCGGGTGCGGCGGGCGTGCTGGGCGAGCATGGCCCGCTCCTGCAGCACCGGGCCCGCATAGCGCAGGACACGGTCGACGGGCACGCCGGCGATGCGGGCGACGTCCTCGGCGGACTCGCCCTGCCGGATGCGCGCCTGGATGTCGCGGGGTGACAGCGACGGCAGGGCGTCCGCTGTGGCCATCGCCACCACGGTGCCTGTCGCGCTGGGCGCGCCGCCCTCATGGTGCAGGGCGCCGCTGACCCGGTCGTCGATGGGCAGGGCGAGGAGCCGGCCGACCTCGTCGGCGAGCACCAGGGCCTGGCCGTCCTCGGAGAGGGCGACGAAGCGTACCGGCCGCATGCGTTGCCTCCGTCCCGTCGCTGGCCTGTCCCGAGAGTCAGCCACCCGGGCGCGTTTCCAGACACCGTACGCGCCTTGGTCACCCTATGGTGGTAAGCCACGCCGTCGTGTTCATTGACCTGCAGAGATGATCTTACGAATTCCCGGGAACCTCTCCCCATCTATACAGGCGGATCGAGCAGGCCACCAGGCCATCAGCCGTTCACCACCCGCCGGCTCTGATATTCGCCGGCCCGGTGCGACGGATATTGGACCAGGTTGTCCGGGACGTCCTCCCAGCTCGAGGCCGGCTCGTAGGCGGGGCGCACCCGGAACTGCCGCCCGTAATCCATCATCCCGTCGATCAGCCGGTCGACGTCCCGCGCCGGTCGCACCACGAGCCGCATGAACTGGCTGGTCATGCCGAGCTTGTTGCCGCACTCCCGGGTGTAGACGCCGTGGTTGGCCACGAGATAGTCGCGCAGCCCGGTCCCGGACCACTCCGTCGGCAGCTTGACCAGGATGAAGTTGCCCTGCGACGGGAAGACCGTCAGTCCCGGCACGCGCTCCAGCTCGGCCCCCATGTCCCGGCGGTCCCGGCTGAGCAGGCGCAGGCTGTCCTCGTACTCGGCCTCGTGGTCTTTGATCATGTAGACCACCTTCTCGGCGAGCGAGTTGAGGTTCCACTTCGGCAGCGCCTTGCCGATCTTGCCGGCGATGGCCGGGTTGGCCATGAGGTAGCCGAAGCGGATCCCGTGCAGGCCGAAGTTCTTGCCCAGGCTCTTGAGCACGACCACGTTGGGCCGGATCACCGCGTCGGGGCCGACCGACGGGTACTGCTCGGCGTCGGAGAAGTCGATGAACGACTCGTCGATGACGACCAGGTCGAGGTCGGAGAGCTGGTCCATGAAGCGCACCACGTCGCGGCGCGGCAGGTAGCAGCCGTCGGGATTGTTGACGTTGCAGACCACGGCCACGCGCGAGCCGCGGTCGCGGATGAAGCCGACGTAGTCGTCCAGGTTGAGCCGGAAGCCGTCCCGCTCCTGCAGCGGGAACATGTCGACCCGCTTCCCCGTCTCCAGCGGCTGGTCGGTCCAGCGGCCGAAGGTGGGGATCGGGATCGCGATGCTCTCCTTGATCAGCAGGTGGTCGATCCACGTGATCAGCTCGGTCGAGCCGTTGGCCATCGCGACCGTCTGCGGGTGCAGGCCGAGCACGCTGGCCAGCTTGTTCGTGATGCTGCCGGAGTCGCTCGGGTAGTACTTCAGGATGGTGCGGAGGTCCCGGGACAGCTCGTCGAACATCTCGGGCGTCGGGAAGTACGGGTTGCACGGAATGCAGAAGTCGACGATCTCCACGCCCTCCCCGGCGCTGCGGGCCAGGTCGAAGTAGGACGCGCTGTGGGCGCCCTTGTGCAGGATGGAGGTGTCGATTCCCGTCCGTGCCATGGCGACTCCGTTTCTCCGGCGACAGTGCCGCCCGTCAGTACGAGCGGCACCGCCGGGAAGTTCAGAGTCGATCAGCGACGAAATCGATGCATCGCGTGAGCGCCTCGACGTCGGCCGGGTCGACCGTCGGGTAGAGCGCCACGCGCAGCTGGTTGCGGCCCAGCTTCCGGTACGGCTCGGTGTCCACGATCCCGTTCGCCCGGAGCACCTTCGCGATCACGGCGGCGTCGACGCCCTCGGCGAAGTCGATCGTGGCGACCGCGTTCGAGCGCAGCGCCGGATCGGTGACGAACGGGGTCGCGTACGAGGAGCGGTCGGCCCAGCCGTAGACGGCCGTGGCACTTTCCGCGCTGCGTTTGGCCGCCCACGCGAGGCCGCCCTGCGCGTTCATCCAGTCGACCTGCTCGGCCGCGAGGAAGACCGTGGCCAGCGCGGGAGTGTTGTACGTCTGCTCGAGCCGGGACTGCTCGATCGCCGTGACCAGGTCGAGGAACTGCGGGATGTAACGGCCCGAGGCCTTGATCTCGTGCGCCCGCTCGATGGCCGCCGGCGACATCAGCGCGATCCACAGCCCGCCGTCGGAGCCGAACGCCTTCTGCGGCGCCAGGTAGTAGACGTCGGTCTGGGTCAGGTCGACGGCGAGGCTGCCGCCGCCCGAGGTCGCGTCGGTGAGGAGCAGCGCCCCGGCATCGGCCCCGGCGACGCGCTGCACCGGCACGGCGACGCCGGTGGACGTCTCGTTGTGCACGCTCGCGTACGTGTCGACGCCCGCCTCGGCGGTCAGGAACGCGGCGCTGCCACCGGGCGCCCGGTGCACGGTCGGGTCGGCGAGGAAGGGGGCGTCGGACACCGCCTTGACGAACTTGGCCCCGAACTCGCCGAACTCGGCGAACTGCGCCTTCTCCCGGACGAGCCCGAAGGTCGCCGTCTCCCAGAACGCGCTGGTCCCGCCGTTGCTGACGATCACCTCGTAGCCGTCCGGAGCGGCGAAGAACTCGGCGATGCCGGCGCGCAGCCGGGCGACCTGGTCCTTGACCGTCCGCTGCCGGTGCGAGGTGCCCAGATAGGTCGTCGCCACCCGGGCCAGCGCCTCGACCCCTTCGGGCCGGACCTTGCTCGGGCCGGAGCCGAACCGTCCGTCGACTGGCTTGAGGTCGTCGGGGATGCGGATCGGATCGGTCACGGGGGGTCCTTCCGAAGGTGACTGGGCAGCTACAGGTTATGCGGGACGGTGTCCCAGCCCTCGACGTCCTGCGGCTTGCGGGGGCTCGGTCCTACATAACGCGCGCTGGGGCGGACGATGCGACCGAGTTTCTTCTGTTCCAGGATGTGAGCGCTCCAGCCGGCGACCCGCGCGCACGTGAACATCGAGGTGAACATGTGCGCCGGCACCTCGGCGAAGTCGAGCACCACGGCCGACCAGAACTCGACGTTGGTGGCGAGGACGCGGTCGGGCTTGCGCGCCTGCAGCTCGGCCAGGGCAGCCCGCTCCAGGGCCTCGGCCACCTCGAAGCGCGGAGCGCCCAGCTCCTTGGCCGTACGCCGGAGCACGCGCGCGCGGGGATCCTCGGCCCGGTAGACGCGGTGGCCGAAACCCATCAGCCGCTCGCCGCGATCGAGGACACCCTTCACGTACCCGTCGGCGTCGCCGCTGCGCTCGACGGCCTCGATCATGTGCAGCACGCGGGAGGGGGCACCGCCGTGCAGCGGGCCGGAGAGCGCGCCGATGCCGGAGGAGATGCAGGCCGCGGCATCGGCGCCGGTGGAGGCGACGATGCGGGTGGTGAAGGTGGAGGCGTTGAGCCCGTGCTCGGCGGCCGAGATGAAATAGGCGTCGACCGCCTTGACGTGCCGCGGGTCGGGTTCGCCACGCCAGCGCCGCATGAACCGCTCGACGATCGTCTGCGCCTTGTCGATGTCCTTCTGCGGCACCGCGGGCAGCCCGAGCCCCCGCGCGGCCTGCGCGATGAAGGACAGCGCGGTCACCGACACCCGGGCCAGATCGCTGCGGGTCTGCTCCGCGTCGATGTCGAGGAGCTGGGACAGCCCCCAGTAGGGCGCCAGCATCGCGACCGCCGACTGCACGTCGACGCGGATGTCGCCCGAGTGCACCGGCACCGGGAAGGGCTCGGCGGGCGGCAGGCCGGGACCGAACCGGCCGTCCACCAGCAGCGCCCAGACACTGCCGAAGGACACCTGACCGATCAGGTCCTCGATGTCGACGCCGCGATAGCGCAGGGCGCCCCCGGCCTTGTCCGGCTCGGCGATCTCGGTCTCGAAGGCGATCACGCCCTCCAGCCCGGGCTTGAAATCAGACACGATGCCTCCCTGCGCCTCGGTGGGTTCATCTTGCCTGAGATACGACTCGCGGAAATGTGCTCTCCGCGACACCTATCCTCGCGGAGGAGCCGCCCGCGTGGAGGCGATCTAGGTTCGTAGGGCGACCCGCAGGAAAAGGAACCTTCGTGACTTCCCACCCACCGTCACCCGATCGGATGCGGCGTGACTACACCGAGCACGGCCCGCTGCTCGAGGCCGATCTCGCCGCGACCTGGCCGGAGCAGTTCGAGCGCTGGTTCGCCGACGCGCTCGGCGCCGGGCTGCCCGAGCCCAACGCCATGATCGTGTCGACCGCGGACGCCGCCGGGCGCCCCAGCTCCCGGACGGTGCTGCTCAAGGGCTACGACGAGCGCGGCTTCGTGTTCTTCACCAACTACGAGTCGCGCAAGGGCGCCGAGGCCGCCGCCAACCCGTTCGCGAGCCTGGTCTTCCCCTGGCACCCGATGCAGCGCCAGGTGCTGGTGAGCGGGGCCGTCGAGCGGGTCGGCCGGGCCGAGACCGAGGCCTATTTCGCCTCCCGGCCGCGCGGGTCGCAGCTCGGGGCGTGGGCCAGCGCGCAGAGCCGGGTCGTTCCGGACCGCAGGACCATCGATGACGCGTACGCCGAAGCCGCCGCCCGTTTCGGCGAGGGTGAGATCCCGGCGCCGCCGCACTGGGGTGGCCTGCGCGTGGTGCCCGCGACGGTCGAGTTCTGGCAGGGGCGCACGAGCCGCCTGCACGATCGGCTCCGCTTCCGGCTCGACGGGCCGCGCTGGGTCGTCGAGAGGCTCAACCCGTGACCCAGGAGCCCGTGGAGGCCGCCGCGCAGGTGACGGCGGAGAAGCAGAAACGCAGCTGGGTCATCGACACGCGGCCGTTGCGCGGGGTCGCGTACAGGCGGATGTGGGTCGGGAACTCGATCTCGTTCTTCGGGTTCCAGTTCACCTCGGTCGCCGTGCCGGTCGAGATGTTCGCGATCACGAACTCGTCGGCGTGGGTCGGGCTGCTCGGCATCGCTGGTCTCGTACCCCTGCTGATCTTCGGGTTGTGGGGCGGCGCCGCCGCCGACGTGGTCGACCGGCGCAAGCTGCTGCTGGCCAGCTCGACGCTCGCCTGGCTCTCCACCGTCGGGCTGCTCGCGCAGGCCCTGCTCCAGGTGCACAGCGCGGTGCTGCTGCTGGTGCTGACCGCGATCCAGTCGGCCGGCTTCGCGGTCAGCTCGCCGACGCGGCAGGCGATCATCCCGCGGATCGTGCCCAAGGAGCTCGTGCCGTCGGCCAACACGCTGAACTACACGGCCACCACGGCCGGTGGCGTGCTCGGGCCGCTGGCCGCCGGGCTCATCCTCGGGGCGTGGTCGACCGATGCGGGCGTCACGGTGGCGTACGCGGTCGATGCCCTGCTCTTCACGATCTCCTTCTGGGCCACCTGGAAGCTGCCGTCGATCCCGCCGATCGAGCACGACGAGTCGGCGGAGAAGCCCAACGCCGGGCTCCGCGGCGTGCTCGTGGGCCTGCGCTTCCTGGTGACCCAGCCGGTGCTGCTGCTCTCCTTCGCGGTCGACATCATCGCCATGGTCTTCGCGATGCCGCGGGCGCTCTTCCCGGAGATCGCCGCGGAGCGCTTCGGCGGCGGCTCGGCGGTCGGCTGGCTGTTCGCCGCGATCGCGCTGGGCTCGGTGGTCGGCGGGCTCACCTCCGGGTGGATCGGCCGGGTGAAGCGGCAAGGTGTGGCGCTCGTCATCGCGGTGGTCGGCTGGGGCGTCGCCATCGGCTTCGCCGGGCTGGCCCACTCACTGTGGCTCATGGTGCTGCTGCTCGCCGTCGGCGGCGCGGCCGACCTGGTCAGCGCGGTCTACCGGCAGTCGATCCTGCAGGTGTACGCCCCGGACAGGCTGCGCGGACGGCTGCAGGGCGTCTTCACGGTCGTGGTCGCCGGCGGCCCCCGGCTCGGCGATCTGCGGGCCGGCGCGACGGCCGACATCACGGGCCCCGCCGCGTCCTGGGCCGGCGGTGGTTTCGTGGCCGCGGGGCTGGCGGTCGTGCTGGCCGCGGCCTTCCCGGCCCTCCTTCGATACCGTCCGCCGTCCGGCGAAGAAGAGAAGGGCTAATCTCTGCCCATGACCAACGTCGTCGCCGCCAAGTCGGGAACCCAGTGGACCATCGAGGCGGAGGGCCACAAGGCCACCGTCGTGGAGGTCGGCGGCGTGCTCCGCGGCTATTCGGCCGGGGACAGGGAGGTCCTCGACGGCTTCTCGCCCGACGAGATGACGCCCGCCTCGGCCGGCACGATCCTCGCCCCGTGGCCCAACCGCATCCGCGACGGGCACTACACCTTCGAGGGAACGACCTACCAGCTGCCGCTGACCGAGCCCGCCCGGCACAACGCCATCCACGGCCTGGTCAACTGGTCGCGCTGGCACCTCGCCGAGCAGACCGCCGACAGCGTCACGCTGGAATACGACCTGCCCGCCCAGACCGGCTACCCGTGGTCGCTGACGCTGCGCACCCGGTGGAGCGTCTCCGCCGACGGCCTGCGCTCCGACCAGGAGGTCGTCAACACGAGCGGCAGCAAGGCGCCGTGGGGCTTCTCGGTGCACCCCTACCTGCAGCTGCCGGGCGTGGCGGTCGACGAGACGCTGCTCCGGGTGCCCGGGCGCAGCAAGATCCTGGCTGACACCCGGCTGCTGCCGATCGGCGCGGTCAAGGTGGCCGGCACGGAGTTCGACTACACCGAGCCGCGCAAGATCGGCGACGCGGTCCTCGACACCACGTGGGGTGACCTGATCCCCGACGAGGACGGCAATTCCTCGGTGACGATCGCGGCGCCCGACGGCAGCCGGTCCGTCACCGTGTGGGGCGACGAGAACTTCAAGTGGTGGCAGGTCTTCACCGGGGACACGCTGCACGGCGAGCGGTTCCGCCGGTCCGTGGCGATCGAGCCGATGACGTGCCCGCCGGACGCGTACCGGTCGGGCCGGGACCTGATCGTGCTGGAGCCGGGCCAGACCTGGCGCGCCTCCTGGGGCGTCCGGCCGGCCGGGAACTAGCCCGTGGAGTTCGACGAGGTCCTCCGCAAGCGCCGGATGGTCCGCAGCTATGACCCGGACCGCCCGGTGCCGCCGGAGCTCGTCGACAAGCTCGTCCGGCACGCCCTGCGCGCGCCGTCGGCCGGTTTCTCCCAGGGCTGGGGCTTCCTGGTCCTCTCGGCGCCGGCCGACCGTGACCTTTATTGGTCAGTCACGTCGTTCGGCCCTTCGCTGGATTCGTGGATGCGGCGGATGCGTCAGGCGCCGCTGCTCATCGTGGCTTTTTCCAACAAGTCGGTCTATCTCGACCGATATGCCGAATCGGACAAGGGCTGGACCGACCGCGACGAGAACCGCTGGCCGGTGCCCTACTGGGACGTCGACACCGGCATGGCGGCGCTGCTGATCCACCTGACGGCCGTGAACGAGGGGCTGGGTTCGCTCTTCTTCGGCGTGCCGGCCGACAAGGTGGGGGCATTCCGGGAGGCTTTTGGCGTTCCGGACGAATTCGCGCCGGTGGGCACCGTGGCGGTCGGCTATCCGGCTCCCGACAAGAGGTCACCGTCACTGCGCCGCGGGCACCGCCCGGTGGACGAAGTGGTGCATCATGGCCGGTGGGCCGGGCGCCCGGTGTCCCCCGGGGATGCTGTCTGACGTCGTCGATACGGCGGCGGCTCGCTAGGCTGACATGCGTATCCGCTGTCCGCCGGGTACGTGGCCGTGACGCGAGACCGGAGGGGAGCGTGCCGTCGTGATCTTCAGAGCGGTACGGGACGGAGCGCCGTACCCCGAGCATCACACGACGCTGAAGGCCTGGGCGGAGATCCCGCCGCGGCCGATCCGGCTGGCCGATCTGATCACCACCAAACGCGAGCTGGCCCTCGACAAGCTGCTCGCCGAGGACTCGACCTTCTACGGCGACCTGTTCCCGCACGTGGTGGAGTGGAACGGCGCGCTCTATCTCGAGGACGGGCTGCACCGGGCGCTGCGGGCCGCGCTGCAGCAGCGCAACCAGATCCACGCGCGAGTGCTGGTCATCGATTAATTTGGGGGCATGTCCTCCCTCGACCTGCTCGATCTCGACGATCTGCTCACCGATGAGGAACGCGACATCCGGGCGGTGACCCGGCGTGTCGTCGACGACCTGGTGCGACCCCGCGTGGCCGACTGGTTCGAGCGCGGGACGGTGCCCGTCCGCGAGCTCGCCCTCGAGTTCGGCAAGCTCGGCCTGCTCGGCATGCATCTGACCGGGTACGGGTGCGCCGGCGCGACCGCCGTGCAGTACGGCCTGGCGTGCCTGGAGCTCGAGGCGGCCGACTCGGGCGTGCGCTCGCTGGTGTCCGTGCAGGGGTCGCTGGCCATGTACGCGATCTGGAAGTACGGCAGCGAGGAGCAGAAGCAGCGCTGGCTCCCGGGCATGGCGGCCGGCGAGCTGATCGGTTGCTTCGGGCTGACCGAACCGGATCACGGCTCCGACCCCGGGAACATGGCCACCCGGGCGCGGCGCGACGGCTCTGACTGGGTGTTGTCCGGCGGCAAGATGTGGATCACCAATGCGCCGATGGCCGACGTGGCCGTGATCTGGGCGCGTTCCTCCGACGACGGCGTGCTCGGCTTCACGGTGCCGACCTCGACACCCGGATTCTCGGTTCGTTCGGTTGAGCGGAAACTGTCGCTGCGCGCCTCCGCCACCGGGGAGATCACGCTCGACGAGGTGCGGGTCCCCGCGGAAGCGCAGCTCCCGCTGGCCGCCGGCTTGAAGGCGCCGCTGTCCTGCCTCACGGAAGCCCGATTCGGCATCATCTGGGGGGCTCTGGGCGCCGCGCGCGACTGTCTGGAGACGGCGCTGTCCTATTCACTCAGCCGCGAGCAGTTCGGGCGGCCGATCGCGGGCTTCCAGCTGACCCAGGCGAAGCTGGCCGACATGACCGTCGAGCTGCAGAAGGGCTACCTGCTGGCGCTGCACCTCGGCCGGCGCGCCGACGCCGGGGGACTGCGGCCCGAGCAGGTCAGCGTGGGCAAGCTGAACAACGTGCGCGAGGCGCTCGCGATCGCCCGCGAATGCCGCACGATCCTGGGCGCGAACGGCATCAGCGGGGAGTATCCGGTGCTGCGGCACGCGAACAATCTGGAGAGCGTCCTGACGTACGAGGGGACGTCCGAAGTGCACCAGTTGGTGATCGGGCAGCGGCTGACCGGGCTGAACGCGTTCACGTCCTGAAAATGTCGTACGGGACCTCTACCTTGGGTACCAGAAGGGGACCTACCGCGTGGAGGGGGCGTTCCTGATGGCCGACAAGCCTCAGATCGACGAGCCGACCAAGGAGTGGCCGGCCGCCGTGGAGCCGGCTCCGCCCGCTGACCCGGCGCCGCCCGCCGCCGAGCCGGCCCCGCCGGCCGCGCGGGGCATGAGTGGCTTCGCGCGCCTGCTGATCTTCACGCTCGTGGTGTTCGCGCTGATGGTGGCGGCCTGCCTCGGCCTGCGCGCGGTCAATGTGCTGCCCAGCTTCGACAACCCGTTCTCCGACAAGACCACCGACCGCAGCCAGCCCGTGCTGCTCCAGTCGATGCGCGACCTGAGCCGCTATGTCGCCGCCGACGGCTCCTTCCAGGTCATCGTCGATCTCCAGGAGAACAAGGAGAACATTCCCGACTTCCTGGTCAACCAGCGCACGCTCTTCGTCGGGGCGGGCACGGTCGAGTCCTACGTCGACTTCAGCAATCTCGCGACCGACGCGCTCACGGTCGACGAGGCGAACAAGAAGGTCACGATCAAGCTGCCGCCGCCGGCCCAGGGCGAGGCGGCCCTCGACATGCAGCGCAGCTATGTGGTGGCCGAGGAGCGCGGGCTGCTCAACCGGATCGGCGACGCCTTCAAGAGCGACCCGGGGCAGCAGCAGCGGGTCTACCAGATGGCGCAGCAGCGGATCACCGAGGCGGCCCGGGCCAGCGGCCTCGACCAGCGCGCCCGGGAGAACACCGAGAAGATGCTGCAGAGCTTGTTCGGGCGGCTGGGCTACACGACGGTGACGGTCGAGTTCGCCAACCCGTGACCCGCGAACGCCCCGCGGCCGGATCGGGGCCGCGGGGCGTGATTCGGTCAGGAGCGGCGGCGGGACAGGCGGTCGGTGGTCAGGGTGGCCGCGGCCAGGAGGGCGGCGGCGACGGCCAGGTGGGTGACGAGGGCGGGCAGCAGGGCGGCCGGCGGGCGGGCGGTGCTCAGCAGTTTGAGCATCGGGTTGATCGGCGACAGCCCGGGCGTCAGCGGGATCGCGCCGATCACCAGCAGGGCCAGCAGAAGCGACCAGCCGGGCCGGGGCACGAGCAGGCGGGAGCAGAGCAGGCCGACCGCTACGCCGGTGCAGAGCGAGGTCGCCTGGGCCAGGACGCCCGCGAACACGGCGGCCGGCGTGACGAGGTGGTCGCCGGCGACGATCGGGAAGACGGTGCCCACGAGCAGGAGGGCGAAGCCGGCCAGGAGGGCGAGAGTCGTCTCCGCAGTGAGCAAGCGACCCGGGCCGCCCGCCGTGACGATGCTGACGGCCCGGCGAGTGGGGTCCTCCTGGTTGAGGACGGTGATCGTGAGCCAGCAGGCGGCCACCAGAAGGCTGCCCGCGACCACGACATAGCTGCCGGTCAGCGGGCCGATGTCGTTGACGGTGAAGATCGACAGGACGCTCAGGTGCAGCAGCACCGGCGCCAGATAGCGCTGGCCGTGGAGCATGGCCGCCAGCTGGAAGCGGACCAGCGCGATCATGGGCGGGCCACCGACGTCACGGACCAGCCCGCGGCCAGGGCGGCGGCCAGCACCGCGTCGACGTGGGCGTCCTCCACGTCGAGGTCGGCTCCCTGGGCCGTCGGGGCGACAGCGCGAACCCCGGGCCAGTCCGTGGGGCCGCGACCGGTCAACCGGATCCGGGCCGGCGACGACACGGCCGCGCGCCGGTGAAGGGCGCCGTCCACCAGGGCGTACGAGATCGTGGCCAGGCCGTGCGTACCCGATCGGTGGTCGGTGAGCAGCACCGCGGCGCCGGTGTCGCGGACCTCGCGCAAGATCGCAGCCAGCTCGGCGTGGGCCGCGGTGTCGAGGCCGGACCACGGCTCGTCGAGCACCAGCAGCGCCGGCGGGGCCATGAGCGCCTGGGCGAGAGCCACCTTCTGCGCGTTGCCCTTCGACAAGGCGCGTATCGGCGTGTGCGGGCCACCGGCCAGCGCCAGACGGTCGAGCAGCTCGTGCGCGCGCCGCGTCGACGCCCGGCCG
This sequence comes from Symbioplanes lichenis, assembly GCF_030709675.1. Taxonomy (GTDB): domain Bacteria; phylum Actinomycetota; class Actinomycetes; order Mycobacteriales; family Micromonosporaceae; genus Actinoplanes; species Actinoplanes lichenis. The sequence goes on along the minus strand of NZ_JAUZQD010000012.1, from coordinate 76,757 downwards.
CCGAGCCCGCGGATCCGGCCGACGTGGGTGAGGTAGGCCGCCGACGACATGGCGTCCGTGCTGGTGAAGCGGTCGGGGACATAGCCGGTGACGGGCGGGATGCCGCTCACCGTGCCCCGGGTCGGGCGCGAGGCCCCGGCGGCCACGCGCAGCAGCGTGGACTTCCCGGCGCCGTTGCCACCGGCGACGTGAACGATCTCGGCGGCGGGCAGGGTCAGGTCGACGCCGGAGAGGATCCAGCGGCCCCGGCCGTATCGCTTGCTGACCTGTCGCAGCCGCACCGTCACAGGGGCCAGCATGCGACGTCGGTGCCCCGGGGCGTGTCCCCCGGAACGCGACATTCAGCGGGATTCGTAGAGCAGGCCGGCCTCCGTGGCGAGGACGGCCAGCTGCGTACGGTCCCGCACGTCCAGCTTTGCGAACATCCTGCTCAGATACGTCCGTACGGTCTCGGGGCTGAGAAACAACGCGGCGGCGATCTCCTGGTTCGAGTGGCCGCGGGCGACGAGCCGGGCGACCTCCAGCTCGCGCCCCGACAGCACGACGCGGGCGAACTCGTGCCGGCGGGCGCGCGGGCGCGGGGCGAACTGCCCGACGAGCCGGGTCGTGACCTCCGGGGCGAGCGTGGCGTGACCGACGTGGACCGTACGCACGGCGTGCAGCACCTCGGCCGGCGCCGCGTTCTTCAGGAGGAAGCCGGCGGCACCCAGGGCGAGCGCCTGGTGCACGTACTCGTCGAGGTCGAACGTGGTGAGCATGATGACCCGCGTCGCCGTCCCGGCCAGGATCTCGCGGGCCGCCGTGAGCCCGTCCGCCCCGGGCATCTGGACGTCGAGCAGGGCCACCGCGGGCCGGAGCGCAGCGACCAGCCGGGCCGCCTCGTGCCCGTCGGCGGCCTCCCCGAGCAGGCGGAAGCCGTCCGTACGGGAGAAGAGCTTGCGATAGGCCGCCCGGAAGCCGGGGTCGTCGTCGGCGAGGAAGACGCTGATCATCGCGGCAGCCGCGCCCGGACCTCGAAGCCGCCGCGCGGATGGTTGCGCCACGTCACCGTGCCGCCCGCCAGCGCCGCCCGCTCGCGCATGCCGAGCAGGCCGAAGCCGGCCTCTCCGGCGAAGCCCGGCCCGTCGTCCCGGACCGCGATCTCCACCCAGCCCGATTTGTCCCGGACGTCGACCCGGCACGCGGCGCCCGGAGCGTGCCGGACGACATTGCTCAACGACTCCTGCACGATGCGACAGGCGGCCGGGCCGAGCGGCTGGGACAGGCGAACGCGCGCGTCGAGCACCAGCCCGGCGCTGCGGGCGGTGGACAGCAGATCGTCGAGCCGAGCCGGCGCGCGCAGGCCCCGGACCAGCGTCTGCACCTCGGTCAGCGCGGCGCGGGCGTGGCTCTCGATCTCCGCCAGGGTGTCGCGCATCTCGTCGCGGCCGGCGTCCGGCAACGCCCGGGTGACGCCCGCCTCGGCGCCGATGACCCCGAGGGCGTGCCCGACGACGTCGTGGACCTCGCGCGCCAGGGCCAGGTGCACCTGCGCGCGCTCGGCCTCGCGGGCCGCGGCGACCTGCCGTCCGATCGCGGTCCCGAGGAGCCACGCGACGGTCAGGGCGACGACGGACAGCAGGGCCTGGCGGCCGAGCCCGTCCGGATCGCCGGTGGGGACCGCGGCCACGACCCCGAGGCCGGTGGCGAGCACCACGAGCAGGGGGAGCGGGTGCCGGACCGGCCGGGCCAGGGCCAGGGTGAAGAGACACCAGGCGGTGGCCAGCATCGGGTCGCGGCACAGGCCGAGCACGGCGCCGAGCCCGGTCGCCGCCGCGGCGACCAGGGTGGCCAGGCCGGGGCGGCGGCGGTGCAGCACCACGGCCGCGCCGGTGGCGACGGCCAGGATCACGCCGGAAAGGGGACTGCCCGCGGCATGAGCCGCGGGCAGCCAGAAGATCGCTGTGACGAAGACCGCTACAGCCGTGTCGAGCAGGGTTCGCCGAAGCACGGCAGAAACGGTAACGCAGCGGTCACTCGTTGGGCAGGACGATCCAGAGCGCGAGGTAGATGAGGAACTGCGGGCCGGGAAGCAGGATCGACAGGACGAAGATCAGCCGCATCACCCCGGACGACATGCCGAAGCGGCGGGCCAGTCCGGAGCACACTCCCGCGATCCATCGGTCGTCACGGGGCCGGGCCAGTCGGCGGGCGGTCATCTGTAGCTCACTCCTTCAGCTGGGCTGCTTTCCACGGTATGCACCCGTTTCCACCCCTGGATCAGTCGCGAGGGGGAGAAGACGGCTCACGTTCCCGTAAGGGCTCCCCGTACCCGAGCGGAAGGCACTGTTAACATCGGGGCAAATTCCGCCCCCTACTCTCTGCCACTTCGGGCGGTCTATAACGTGGGAGGGGTGCCTCGGTGACGCTCGCCGTGTTGTGCGGGAGCGCCGGCAACGATCTCAGTCCGGAGGCCGCTCGGTCGCTGGCCGACGGGCTCGAGGCCGCGTTGGTGTCAGCGGGGGCCTCGCGGGTGATCCGTCTCGGCAATTCCGACATGATCGGGCAGATCGGCGAGCTGGCGCGGTCGTCCGAGCCGCTGCTCCTCTGCGCCGACGACCTGGTCGCTCACCCCAGTCTCCTGTGGACCTTGGCCACCGAGCCCGCCGGTCGCAGCACGGCTCTGGTCGCCGCCACGGAGAGTGGCGACGGCGGTGATCTTCGTGAGGAGCGCGGGCGCCTGGTGCCGGCGACCGACGGACCCACCCGCTTCCTCGGCGCGCTCTACGTCTCGGCGGCCGACCTCCCTCTGGTGATCCGGGCCACCGAGGCCGCCCGGAGTGCCGGGAGCACCGATCTGCTGACCCGGGCGCCCAGCGCGGTCGACGCCCTGCTGCCCGCGCTGCTCGACGCCGGGCTGGTGCCGCTGGCGACCCGGGTGCGCCTGCTGCGGGCCGAGCGCGTGCACACCGACGCCGGCCTGGCCGCGGCGCTCGCCTCCGTCGCCGAGGTGGACGAGGACAAGGCCCTGCTGCGCCTCGCGGTGAAGGAGAAGGACGACTTCTTCACCACGTACGCGGTCAGCAGCTGGTCACCGCTCGTCACGAAGCTGTGCGCCCGCCTGCGCCTGACGCCAAGTGGTGTCACCGCGGTGTCCGTGCTCTTCACCGTGGTCGCGGCGCTGCTCTTCTGGCAGGCGTCCCGCTCCGCCCTCGTGGCCGGCGCCGTCCTGCTCTATCTCGGCTTCGTGCTCGACTGCGTCGACGGCCAGCTGGCCCGTTACACCCGCAACTTCGGGGCGTTCGGCGGGTGGCTCGACACCATGGCCGACCGCTTCAAGGAGTACATCGTCTATGCCGGTCTCGCCGCGGGCGCCGACCGGATGGGCCTCGACTTCGCGTGGCCGATGGCGATCGCCGCGATTCTGCTCCAGACCGTCCGGCACATGACCGACACCTGGTACGGCGCGCTGCACGACGAGGCAGCCGCGCGGCAGGTGGTCGGGACGGCCGGCAACGCCGACGCCGGTGGCGGCATGGGCGCCCGGCTCAGCCGCGCGTCGAACAAGGTGCAGGCGGACACCGGCTCGATCGCGTACTGGCTCAAGCGGATCGTGGTGCTCCCGATCGGCGAGCGCTGGGCGCTGCTCGGGGTCGCGGCGGCGGTCTTCGACGGCCGAATCGCCCTGGCCGCCCTGCTCGTCTGGGGGGCGCTCGCTTTCGCGTACACCCTGGGTCTGCGGTCTCTGCGCTCGGTCTCGATGCGCGTCGGCGTGCTCAGCACGGTCGACACCTCGCGCCACCGCGACGACGGCCGGCTGGTCCGCGGCACGCTGAGCGCCGCCAACCTCCCGGGCCCGCTGCTGGGCGCGACCGTGGCGGCGCTCGCGGCGCTGGCCGTGGTGGCGCTGCGGCCCGAGGGCACCGGCTTCGAGGTGGGCGGCTTCGACCTCGTCCGGGCCGGCGGGGCCGCGCTCTGGCTCCTGCCCGCGCTCGTGGTGGCCTTGGTCGCCGCCGGCGGGACGGCCCGGGCCGCGCACAACGGCCCGCTCGACTGGCTCGTGCCCGCGGCGCTGCGGGCCCTGGAATATCTCTTCGTGGTGGCCGTCGGCATGATCTGCGACGTGCCGCCGCCCGTGGTGTTCGCGCTGCTCCTCGTGCTGGCGCTGCACCACTACGACCTGACCGCCCGGATGGAGAAGGGCGCCCCCGACCCGCACGCCAAGCGCGCGCTGCTCGGGTGGGACGGCCGGGTCGTCCTGCTGGTGTTCTTCGCACTGGCAGGCGTCGCCGCCCCCGGGGAGCTGCTGCTCGCCGTGGTCGTCGGCGTGCAGTTCCTCACGGGGGCCGTAATCGACTGGCGCTCCGGAGGAAGCCGATGACCCTGCTCAGTGTGGTCCTGCCCGTCTACAAGGTGCAGGGATACCTGCGCCAGTGCCTGGACTCGCTGCTCGAGCAGCACTTCACCGACTTCGAGATCGTCGCCGTGGACGACTGCTCGCCCGACAACAGCGGCATGATCCTCGCCGAGTACGCGGCCCGCGACCCCCGCGTCCGCGTCGTCACGCTGGCCGAGAACGCCGGCCTGGGCCACGCGCGCAACGCCGGCCTCGACCACGCGATCGGCGAGTACGTGTGGTTCGTCGACAGCGACGACTGGCTGGCCCAGGGCACGCTCACCGCGGTGTCGGACAAGCTCGCGGCCACGCGGCCCGACGTGCTGGTCCTCGGCTACGACCGGGTGAACTGGGACGGGCGGGTCACCGTGCCCGCCGCGGCCCGGATCCTGACCGATGCTCCCGCGACCTTCTCGGCCCTGGAGTACCCGCCGATCCTCGAGGTGCTGCACGTCGCGTGGAACAAGGTCGTCCGCCGCGACCTGCTGCTCCGGCTCGGCCTGCGGTTCGAGACCGGCTGGTACGAGGACGTCTCCTACACGTTCCCGCTGATGGCCGCGGCCGAGCGGATCAGTGCCCTGGGCCGGATCTGCGTGCACTACCGGCAGCGGCGCACGGGGGCGATCACACGCACCCTGGACGACCGGCACTTCGAGATCTTCGACCACTGGGGCCACGCGATGGCCCTGGTCGACAAGTTCGCCGGGGAACGGGCCGAGGCGCTGCGCCCACTCATGTTCCAGCGCATGATGTGGCACTACCTCGTCGTGCTCAAGAACAACCAGCGGGTCAAGAAGGCGTCCCGTGAGCGCTTCTTCGCCCGCATGGCCGAGGACTACAAGCGCTACAAGCCCGCTTCCGGGTACGCCGTGACGGGCCGAGCCAACACGCTGAGGCACCGGGCCATCGCGCAGGGGTCGTTCAAGGGCTACCGGAACGTCATGCGCACCCAGCGCGTCGTCCGGCTGACCCGGAAGGCGAGGAACGCGCCGCTGACCCGGGCCAAGCGGGTCGCCAAGAAGGGGCGCGACTCGCTGCTCCGCGCGTACTACAAGCTCCAGCTGCGGCAGCCGATCGACCAGAACCTCGCGCTCTACGCCGCGTACTGGTATCGCGGGGTGACCTGCAATCCCGCCGCGATCGCCCGGAAGGCCGCGGAGATCGCGCCCGGCATCCGCAACGTGTGGGTGGTCGGCAAGGGCCGCGCGAAGAACGTGCCGCCGGGCGTCGACTATGTGGTCGCCGGCAGCCCGGAGTACTACCGGGCGCTGGCCCGGGCGCGCTATCTGGTCAACAACGTCAACTGGCCCAACTGGGTGGTCAAGCGCGAGGGCACCACGCACGTGATGACCCACCACGGCACGCCGCTCAAGATGATGGGCATGGATCAAGCCGACCACCCGGCGGCGGCCAAGGACCAGAACTTCGAGGCGCAGATGCGCCGGGCGGACCGCTGGGACTTCAGCGTCACCGCCAACGCGCACACCACGATCGCGTGGGAGCGGGCCTACCCGTGCCGGCACGAGACGCTCGAGGTCGGCTATCCCCGCAACGACCGGCTGGTCACGGCGTCGGAGGAAGAGGTCGCCGCGCTGCGGGCCAAGCTGGGCATCCGGCCGCACGAGCGCGCGATCCTGTACGCCCCGACGCACCGCGAGTGGCTGCCGGCGGGCCGCCAGGTGCTCGACGTCGAGGCGCTCGCCGACCGGCTGGGCCCCGACACCGTCCTGCTGGTCCGGTCGCACTACTTCTACGTGGCGGCGGACCACCAGGCGCAGCAGTCGCGCGGGCGGATCGTGGACGTGTCGGCGTACCCGATCGTCGAAGATCTCTATCTCGCCGCGGACGTGATGATGACCGACTACTCGTCGGCGATGTTCGACTATGCGGTGCTCGACCGGCCGCTGGTCGTCTTCGCGCCGGACTGGCAGGTCTACCAGGAGCTGCGCGGGGTGTACTTCGACCTCATGGAGCTGCCGCCCGGCACGGTGGCCACCTCCTTCGACCAGCTGGCCGACGTCTTCCTGACGGGGGAGTATGCCGGGCCGGCCGCCGCGGCGCAGCGGGCCCGCTTCCGGGCGAAGTTCTGCTACCTCGACGACGGCAAGGCCGCCGAGCGGGTCGTCCGCCGGGTCCTGCTGGGGGAGAAAGCTGCCTGACAGCAAATATTGACACTGGCCGTTCATCCGATGGCATTCGCCGACGTGGATGGTCACGCTAGGCCATCTCGCACCTCACCCTCGGAGGTCGGCGGTGGCAACCGTTGCGCTCAAGGACGTCACGAAGGTCTGGCCCGACGGCACGGTCGCTGTCGACCGGGTCGGCCTCGACGTGCACGACGGCGAGTTCATGGTGCTCCTCGGCCCCTCGGGCTGCGGGAAGTCCACCGTCCTGCGCATGATCGCCGGTCTCGAGGACCCGACGGCCGGCGACATCCTGCTCAACGGCGCCCCCGTGCACGACGTCGCGCCCCGGGACCGGCAGATCGCCATGGTCTTCCAGGACTTCGCGCTCTATCCGCACATGACGGTCGGCGGGAACATCGGCTTCCCGCTCAAACTGTCCGGTGTGGAGTCCGGCCCGCGCGACGAGCGGATCCGGGACATCGCGGGCGCCCTGGGCATCTCCGACCTGCTCGGCCGCAAGCCCGCCCAGCTCTCCGGCGGCCAGCGGCAGCGGGTGGCGATGGGCCGGGCGATAGTCCGCCGGCCCGGGCTCTTCCTCATGGACGAGCCGCTCTCCAATCTGGACAGCGGCCTGCGGGCCGAGCTGCGCAACGAGATCAGCGGGCTGACCCGCGAGCTCGGCGTCACCACGATGTACGTGACGCACGACCAGGCCGAGGCGCTGACCATGGCCGACCGCGTGGCGATCCTGCGGCGGGGGGTCCTGCAGGACGTGGGTACGCCCACCGAGGTGTACGGGCGCCCGGCCACCCTCTACGTCGCGGCCTTCCTCGGCTCGCCCCGGATGAACCTGCTCGAGGCGACGGTGCACGTCCACCTCGACCGTTACATCGCCCTGCACCTCGGCACCCAGGCGCTCTACCTGCCGTGGCACGACCTGCGCGCCCGGGCGATCTCGCACTACCACGGCGAGCGGATCGTGCTCGGGGTGCGCGCGGAGGCGCTGACGCCGGTGACCCCGGACAGCCCGGGTGATGTGCTGCACGGCCGGATCCGCTACCTCGAGCATCACGGGCACGAATCCCTCGCGTACGTGGACATCGGGGCGACCGCGGTCGTCGTGGACCAGCTGGGAGCCGGGGCCGCCGAGCAGCCGCCGTCCGGGGGTGCGATGCGGCGGCTCGGAGACGTCGTGCAGCGGCTCAAGCGGCGGACCGGTCAGGTCTCGCCTTCGCCGGTGGAGGAGGCGTCGGTGCTCAGCGACGAGGGGCGGCATTCCCGGCGTACGGCGGAACTGGCCGTGCGGCTGGCGCCCTATCCGGCCGTGGCGCCGGGGCACCCGCTGGCCGTGCACGTCCGGCTGGACTCGTTGCACTTCTTCGACGGCCGCGGCGACCGGATCGACGTCGGCCGACGCTGATCGTTGTCTGGTTTGTCGCGGAAAGAGGGCTCGGAGGGCTGCCACGACGGTGGCACAGAGCGTAGGCTGCACGGCGGTGGAGGACAGCGTCGGACAGAATGTGCTGCGTCCGGCTCCGGGCAGGGAGTCGCCGGACGTCGATGCGTCGTGGCGGCAGACCGGTGACGGGCCGCTGCTCGACCGGGTCTTCGGCCAGGACGACATCACGGTGCTCCGGCACGAGGTCCTCGACCGGCTCGGCCGGCTCGCCCTCGGGGACCGCCGGGACGGGTTCGTCCTCGCCGTCAACGAGGTGATCACCAACGTCGTCCTGCACGGCGGGGGCGGCGGACGGCTCGTGCTGGCCCTCACGGCCGGGGATCTCTGGTGCACGATCACCGACTCGGGGCCGGGCATTCCGGAGGAGTTCCAGCGGCCGCCCGAGGTGCCGGAGGCGTTCGACGTCGGCGGGCGGGGCATCTGGCTGGCGTACCAGCTGTGCGACGAGGTCACGATGGCGACCGGGCCGATCGGGACAACTATCGGACTGAAAATCGGTTTAATGACCTCCCATACCGCGTCTGACCTGGTAAACGGGCCGTCCGCGACGGCCTGACCCACGCGGGAAACGCCGTGGAAACCTCGTGCCGGGCTTTCCAGGGTGTCACGCGCGGCGGGCGACTACATTGGTCCAGTGTTCGGACTACCTCCTCACGTGACCACCTGTCTTTTCGATCTCGACGGCGTGCTCACCCAGACCGCCCTGGTCCACAACGCGGCCTGGAAGCAGACCTTCGACGTCTTCCTGCGGCAGTGGTCGGCAGAACATGCCCAGCCGTTCGTGCCCTTCGACTCCGGCGCCGACTACCACAAGTTCGTCGACGGCCGGCAGCGTGCCGACGGGGTCCGCACCTTCCTCGCCTCCCGGGGCATCACCCTGCCCGAAGGCACCCCCGACGACGCGCCCGACGCGGAGACCGTCAACGGGGTCGGCAACCGTAAGAACATCCTGGTTCTGCAGAAGATCCAGGAGGGGGCCGTGCAGGTTTACCCCGGATCTGTCGACTATCTGCGGGCCGTGACCGCGGCCGGCCTGCACCGGGCGGTCGTGTCCGCCAGTGCCAACTGCAAGGACGTGCTCGAGGCGGCCGGCATCGCCGACCTCCTGGAGGTGCGCGTCGACGGCGTCGTCGCCCGGGCGGAGGGCCTGCCCGGCAAACCGGCGCCCGACACGTTCCTCTATGGTGCGAAGCTGCTCGGCGTTCCGCCGGAGAACTGTGCCGTCTTCGAGGACGCCCTGGCGGGGGTCGAGGCGGGCAGGGCCGGCGGGTTCGGCTATGTGATCGGCGTGGACCGGGCCGGTCAGGCCGACGCGCTGCGCGAGCACGGCGCCGACATCGTCGTGCAGGACCTCGCCGAGCTCCTGTAAGACCCCACCCCCCAAAGTCTTATCTTCTCTTCTCACCGCTGAGAGGCACCACCGTGATCCGTGAACGGGCCTACCCCGTCGACCCCTGGCACATCCGGGAGACCCGGCTGGACCTTGACCTGCTGGCCCAGTCAGAGTCGGTCTTCGCCCTGTCCAACGGCCACATCGGCATCCGGGGGAACCTGGACGAGGGCGAGCCGCACGGCCTGCCGGGCACCTATCTCAACTCGTTCTACGAGCTGCGCCCGCTGCCGCACGCGGAGGCCGGCTACGGCTTCCCCGAGTCCGGCCAGACCATGGTCAACGTGACCAACGCCAAGCTGATGCGGCTGCTCGTCGACGACGAGCCGTTCGACGTCCGCTACGGCGAGCTGCGCTCCCACGAGCGCACGCTGGACCTGCGCGCGGGCACGCTCGAGCGGGTCGTCGAGTGGGTCTCGCCGTCCGGCCAGGGCATCCGCGTCCGCACCACCCGCCTGGTGTCGTTCACCCAGCGCGCCGTGGTCGCGTTCCTCTACGAGGTCGAGCCGCTCAACGACACCGCCCGCGTGATCCTCCAGTCGGAGCTGGTCGCCAACGAGCAGCTGCCGATGTCGAGCAAGGACCCGCGCGTCGCCGCCGTGCTCGACCACCCGCTGCAGGCCGAGGAGATGCTGGAGCAGCGCACCGGCGGCATCCTCGTGCACCGCACCAAGGCCAGCGAGCTGCGCATGGCCGCCGCCATGGAGCACCTGGTCGAGGCGCCCGGCAAGCACGCGGTCACCACCGAGGGCCACCCGGACTGGCTGCGCACCACCGTGGCCTGCAAGCTCGAGCCCGGCCAGAAGCTGCGCGTCGTCAAGCTGGCCGCTTACGGCTGGTCGAGCAACCGCTCTCTGCCCGCCGTGCGCGACCAGGTCGGCGCGGCCCTCGCCAGCGCCCGCCTCGACGGCTGGGAGGGTCTGCTCGAGGCCCAGCGCGAATACCTCGACGAGTTCTGGGATCACTCCGACGTCAAGGTCGAGGGTGACCCCGAGGTCCAGCAGGCGGTCCGCTTCGGGCTGTTCCACACGCTGCAGGCCGGTGCCCGTGCCGAGCAGCGCCCGATCGGCTCCAAGGGCCTCAGCGGCCCGGGCTACGACGGTCACACGTTCTGGGACTCCGAGACGTTCGTGCTGCCCGCCCTCACCTACACCCAGCCCTCCGCGGCCGCCGACGTGCTGCGCTGGCGGCACTCGACGCTCGACCTGGCCAAGGAGCGCGCGCAGACGCTCGGCCTGCAGGGCGCGGCCTTCCCGTGGCGCACCATCCGCGGCCAGGAGTGCTCCGGTTACTGGCCGGCCGGCACCGCGGGCTTCCACATCGGCGCCGACATCGCCGACGCGGTCCGCCGCTACGTCTCGGCCACCGGCGACACCGACTTCGAGCGCGAGGTCGGCCTGGAGCTGCTCGTCGAGACCGCCCGGCTGTGGCGCTCGCTCGGCCACCACGACCGGCACGGCCGCTTCCACATCGACGGCGTCACCGGCCCGGACGAATACACGGCCGTGGTCAACGACAACATCTACACCAACCTGATGGCCCAGCAGAACTTCTACGCGGCGGCGGACGCGTGCAAGCGCCACCCCGACCTCGCCCGCAAGTTCGGCGTCGACGACGAGGAGTCCGCCTCCTGGCGCGACGCGGCGGCCGCCGTGCACATCCCGTACGACCGGGAACTCGGCGTCCACCAGCAGTGCGAGGGCTTCACCCGGCTCCAGGAGTGGGACTTCGAGAACACGCCCGCCGAGGCGTACCCGCTGCTGCTCAACTACCCGTACTTCGACCTCTACCGCAAGCAGGTCGTCAAGCAGGCCGACCTGGTCATGGCGATGTACATCCGCGGCGACTCCTTCACCCCGGAGGAGAAGGCCCGCAACTTCGCCTACTACGACGCCCGTACGGTCCGCGACTCGTCGCTGTCCGCCTGCATCCAGGCCGTCCTCGCGGCCGAGACCGGCCACCTCGAGCTCGCGCACGACTACCTGGGCGAGGCCGCCCTGATGGACCTGCACGACCTCCACCAGAACGCCCGCGACGGCGTCCACGTGGCCTCCCTCGCCGGCACCTGGATCTCCCTGGTGGCGGGGCTCGGCGGCATGCGCGACTTCGGCGGCCAGCTCTCCTTCGCCCCGCGCCTGCCCAGCCGCATCAACGCCCTCGAGTTCTCCCTGCTGTGGAAGGGCAAGCGCCTGCGCGTCGAGGTCTCGGCGGACGAGGTGACCTACTCGCTGCGCAACGGGGGAGGCTCGGCCACCCTCGACCTCACCCACCACGGCAAGGAAATCACCGTCACCCAGGTGAAGCCGGTCGTCGTCCCGATCCCGCCGGCCCCGCCGACGGGTCCCGCGCCGGTGCAGCCCGCGGGCCGCGCCCCGGTGCGCCGGGCGGTGTCGCTCTAGGGCCGGCCTCGGGCCCATCGCGGTCGCTCAAGGGCTGGCCCCGGGCCCATCGCGGTCGCTCTAGAGAGCGTCCTCGAACACCTCTCGGGAGCGGGTCACCCAGGCCCGCTCCCGCCGGGTCCACGCCACCATCTCGGCCGGCGCCGGCCCCTTCGCGCCACTCCAGAAGTCCTCGTTGCGCGCGAGGCGCCGGGCGAGATCCCGGGTCGCGTCATGCATGCGCCGCAGCAACACCCCGGCCGCCGCGACCTGGTCGTCGGTCCAGGCGCGCCACTTGGCGGGCACCTCACCGGGCAGGAACGACAAGAAGTCCCGGCCGGCCTCGTCCCATCCCAGACGCCGGGGCGCGCCGTCGAATCCCGCCGCGGCGAACTCGGCGAGCAGCACGGCCGTGAACTCGGACGCCGCCGAGCGCGGCTGCCGCACGGTCGCCCCGATCCGCACGACGCCGGCCGTCATCCGCCCGCCGCTCAAAGCCTCGTCGCCGTCGCCGTCGCCGTCGGACATGTTGCCACTGTAGGACTGCGCTGCGGGGTTTTGTTTTTTGGTTCTTGGGCGCAACCACTCACGCAGGTAGCCGTGCGCGACTCCCGCCGCTGCTGCTCGTGGCGCACACGAAGATGCCGCCCGACCCAGGGGCCGGACGGCATCGACGAGTGAGCAACCGTTAGCGCATCGACAGGTGCACGTGGTTGGTGTGGTCGCTGGACGGGTCGCCGTTGCCGCGTGAGTAGGCCTTCCAGCCGCTGCTCGGCAGCCAGATGCGCTTGAACCAGATCACGTAGAGGACGCCCAGCCGGTCGGCGTTGGCGATGAAGTAGTCGGCCAGGTTGTTGCCGTAGGTGCGGCTGCTGCCGGTGGCGACGCCGCCGAAGCCGGACTTGTCGGCGGCGAAGTCGCAGGCCTTGCCGAGGGGGTGCTCGCCGGTGCTCTGTTCGCGGAAGCAGGCCACGAAGCGGGTGAAGCCGTCCTTCTTGGCCTCCTGCATGGCGTGCAGGGTGCGGGGCGAGATGCAGCCGCTGGTCGTGGGGTCGTTGAGGCTGCACGACTCGCTCGGCAGGGAGCCGTCGGAGTTGCGCGGTGCCGGCTCGGCGCGTGAGGTGTTGTTGCTGCCGGAGGACGAGCTGCCGGACGACGAGCTGTCAGAAGAGGCGGAGGACGAGTCGCTGGACGACGACTCGGCGGCGACCTCGGCGTTGTGGGCCTTGAGCGCGTTCTCGGCCTGGGTCTTGCCCTTGGCCATCAGGTTGACCTGGCGCTGCTGGTTGCGCACCTCGGCGTCGATGGCGGCCTTGGCCTTGGCCTGCTCGTCGCGGGTGTTCTTGAGGTCGCGGATCGCCTTGTCCTGCTTGACGGCGACCTTCTCGAGGGTGTCGACGCGGTCGAGCAGGCTGCTGCTCTCGGACGCCGTGAGCAGCGCGCCGACCGGGCCCAGGCGGCCGGTCTGGTAGGTCTGGCGGACCACGTCGTCGAGCGCGGACTGGCGCGGGCCCAGCTCCTTGTCGAGATCGGCGACCTTGGCGGTGAGCTCCTGCTGGCGTTGCTTGGACTTGGCCAGCGCGTCCTTGGCCTCGACGAACCGCTTCGACGCGGAGTTGAGCGCCTCGACCAGGTCCTTCGAGCCGCCCTCGCCGTCGTCGCCGGAGTCGCCGGGCGCGGCCAGGGGGCCGGGGGCGGCCAGGGCCGGTCCGCCGGGGGCGGCGAGAGCGAGCCCGGTCACGGCCACGAGCGTGGCCAGCGCGGCCGCCAATCGTCGTCGAACGGGGTCGTGCTTCACGTGCGATCCTTCCCGTAAGACCGCCGACCGAGTTAGCTGACGGGTTCGGGACGGAAGTGATCCCTACCGCAGGAGACCTGCGGATTCACCCCATTGTTGCGTTGGGTCCCCGGCTCGCCTGGCGGCGATTGGGCGGCGGCTCCGTGATGGAACCGTGACGAAGACTACCCATCAATGTCACGTATTCACAGAGGTCGCACTGTACGAAGTCGACTAACCACTTTCCGTTCGTAACTATGACTCATGTCACCGCATCGAGCAGTTACGCAAAGTCGTTGTCCCGTAACGGATAAAGCTGATTTGACGAGCGCTGAGGAAACGGCTCCGGTCAGGTAAGCTTTCGGCCGGTCTCGCCCCGACAGGTGCCGCCCGAACGGCGCCGGCGAGCCACCGCTCAATCACGGAAAGGTGAACCGGGGACCCACGCAGTAATGGGGTGAATCCGCTGAGTCAGCGGTAGGGATCGCTTCCGTCCCGAACCCGTCAGCTAACCCGGTCGGCGGCTACCTGGAAGGAAACTGCATGACGGCAAGACCCGGCCGCCGATGGCTGATTCTCGCCTTGTCCACGCTCGTCACCGCCGGTCTGGTCGGCACGCCGGTGTCCTCCGCGAGCGCGGCGCCCAGCACCGGCCCGGACACGGCCGAGGAGGCCGACGACACGCGGCTCAACGACGTGCTCGAGAGCACCGGCCGGCGTTTCACCGAGGCGAAGAACGCGGTCGCCAAGTCGACCAAGAACCAGCTCAACCTCTCGCTCCAGGTCAAGACGGCCGAGGCGAAGCGGGACAAGCTGATCCCCGAGGTGAACGCGGTCGCGGCGCAGCAGTATCGCACCGGGCGCATCACCACCTTCGGCTTCATGCTGGACACCAACTCGCCCACCGGCTTCCTGGACAAGGCGGTCTCCCTCGAGGAGATCAACAACCGCAACGACCACAAGCTGCGCGAGCTGAACGCCGCCATCGACGAGGTCGCGACGGCCAAGGCCAAGCTCGACGCCGAGGTCAAGGCGCAGAAGCAGAACCTCGCCGCCATGGAGAAGCAGAAGGAGTCCGCCGAGGACGCCCTCGCCCTGGTCGGCGGCGACGTGGTCACCAAGGGCCTGGTCGACACCAAGAGCAAGATCGCCGACCCGGCCCCCCGCAACGCCGACGGCGACTACGGCCCGCTGCCCTGCACGGTCGACGACCCGACCACCAACGGCTGCATCACCGCGCGCACGCTCCACATGTACAAAGAGGTGAAGAAGGCCGGCTTCAACCGCTTCGTCGGCTGTCACCGCGACGGCGGCCCCTTCGAGCACCCCAAGGGTCGCGCCTGCGACTGGTCCCTCGAGAAGAGCGGCTTCCGGGTCTACCACAACCAGGACACCTTCCAGTACGGCAACGACCTCATGGCCTTCCTGGTCCGCAACGCCGATCGCCTGGGCATCCTCTACGTCATCTGGAACCGGATGATCTGGTTCCCGGCCACCGGCTGGAAGACGTACCACGGCCCGAGCACGCACGAGGACCACGTGCACGTGTCGATGCTGTAGCGCCTGCTTCCGCGCCCCACGAGCCCCCGCCCTCTCGCTCTCGAGGGCGGGGGCTTTCGCGTACCTGCCGCCGCAAGATCAAGAGCTGTCGCGCACTAGCGCCAAAAGGTTTGCTGTGGAAACGTATTGGCATGACCGCTGAATCGATGCCCGCCGACGATCCGCGCCGGGTGCTGTCGGACATGCGTGCTCTGGCTCACCGGGTCCGGCTGGACCGGCGGATGACGTGGGGCGCGCTGCTGATCCTGGCCGCCGTGACGCTCGCCGCCGTTCCGTTCGACTGGTTCTTCATGAAGGTGCAGTGCCTGCCCGACGGCAGCTGCACGTTCTCGCGCCGGGGCATGCTCTTCTACTGGCCGCTGGCGTCCCTGCTGGCCTATGCGGCCATCACCTACATCTACCTGCGCGCCGCGCGGGCCCGGGGCCTGAGCGCCCGCGTCCTGCCCTACGCGATCACCGGCGCCGCCACGACTGTGTTGTTCCCGACCGCGTGGGCGGCGATGTCCGTGTACCTCTCGAGCCATCCGGTGCCGGAGGGTCCGCTGCCGTACTGGTGGTTCGCGCTGGACCGGCTGATCATGCCGTGGGGCGTCATCGGGTTGTCGCTGCTCGTGCTGGCCGGGCTGGAGCGCAACGTCCTGCTGCTGGTGTTCACGGTCGGCTATCTGGCGCTCGTGGTGCTGGCCCTGCCGATGAACTTCGGCTTCGGTCCGCCGCACTGGGGCATCCGGCTGGGCCTGGCGGTGCCGCAGCTCATCGCGGGGGCGGTGCTGCTGCTGGGGGCGGCCGGCTTCCGCGTGGCCGCCCGGCGGCGCCGGTGACGACCGTGACCGGCACCCCGGAGGAGGACGCCGCGCACCCGGTCACCGGGCTCGACGAGGTGGTGCACCAGCGCGTACGCCTCGGCATCCTCACCATCACGCACGAGGCCCGCCGGGTCGAGTTCGGCTATCTGCGCACCCACCTGGAACTGACCGCCGGCAACCTCTCCAAGCATCTGAGCGTCCTGGAGGAGGCCGGCCTGATCGAGATCGAGAAGGGCTACGAGGGCCGGCGCGCCCGCACCTGGATCACTTTGACCGCCGCCGGTCGCGCCGCGCTGACCGAGGAGATCGGCCGGCTCAAGCAACTCATCGCCCGCGTGGAGAACACCCACCCTCCGGAGGACCGATGACCACCCGCCGCCCCCGCCCGGGCGGTGCGCGTCCAGCAGGCGTACCCGTCGGCCTTTTCGATCTGCACCTGCGGCAGCGCCTGCTCGACGGCCCGGCCGCGGACTTCCCCGAGGTTCAGATCTGGTGAGTGGCGGGGGCGGCGTCGTCCGCGGTCGGGGCGTTGTTCGCTCGCAGACCGGCGATCAGGGTGTCGACGAGGTACGCGAAGCTGCGGTCCACGTCGCGGGCGAGGCCGAAGCCGCCGGCGCTCTCCAGGGTGGCGAAGCCGTGCAGGGCCGAGCGCAGGACGCGGGCGGCGTCGGTCAGGCGGCTGCGGGGCAGGTCCAGGCCGGCGAGGATGTCGTACATGATGCGGAGGGCCTCGTTGGCCAAGGCTCGGTCCTCCTCGTCGTCCTCGGCGGTGGGCGCGCGCACGGTGGCGGCGTAGCGCCCGGGGTGGTCCAGGGCCCAGCGGCGCCAGGCGGTGGCGAAGGCGACCACGGCCTCCGGGCCGGACTTGCCGACCGCGGCCCGGGCCGCCGCGTCGGTGAGCTCGCGCCGGGCCTGGCCGGCGATCGCGTGCTGCAGGGCCTCGAGCGACGCGACGTGTTTGTAGAGCGACGGCGTCTTCACGCCGACCCGCTCGGCGAGCAGGCCCATCGTCAGGTTGGCGAAGCCGATCTCGTCGGCGAGCTCCGCGCCGGCCGCGACGACCGAGGCCGGAGCGAGGCCGGCCCTAGGCACGGGCGTTCGCCTGCAGGAAGGACAGCATGAGGGCCACCACCTCGTCGGGGTACTGCGCGTGCGGGTAGTGCCCCGCCCCCTCGATCATCGCAAGCCGGCCCAGCCCGGCCGGCAGCGCGGCCACGATCGCCTCACCCTCGGCCTTCGGGTCGGCCCAGTCGGGGTCGAGCGAGCCCTCGACGACCAGCACCGGGCAGCGCACGTTGCCCAGCTGGGCACCCGCGTCGGCCGGAGTCGACTTCGTCATGCCCTGCAGGGCCTTCATGCGGCCGGGGCGGCGCAGGTCGGCCTCGACGCCGGCCAGATAGGTGGTCCAGTCGGCGGGCTTTTTCCCCGGGTACGCCCCCTCGAGGTACTTCGTCCACGACGACAGGCGGCCCATCATGGTGCCGGCCAGCCGGATCGTGCCCTTGCGATAGCCGGCGTGGCCCAGGTCGCCCAGCTTGAACGTCTGTGTCTTGGTGAAGGGCGCCAGCTCGACCACGCCGGTGATCAGATCGGGCGCCTGGGCGGCCGCGATGGTGGCGGCGCCGCCGGAGATCGAGTGACCGACCAGGACGGCGGGGCCGCCGAGGTGCCGGATCAGCGCGACCAGGTCGCCGGCGATGTCCGTACGCGTGTAGGACGGCCATGCCGCGCTCGACTCGCCGGCACCCCGCAGGTCGGCGACGGCGACCCGGTAACCGGCCGCCACCAGCCGGGGCGTGACGAAGCGGTAGGCGTCGCGGGTGTTGCCCATGCCGGGGGCCAGGACGACGAGCGGTCCGGTGCCGGTCACGTCGTAGGCGATGGTGCCGTGCTCGACGGTCAGAAATTCGGTCATGGTAGGTCCCCAGGTCCGGCGAGCCGTGCCGTTTGGCTAGCTGCGTTAGCTAAAAGCTAGCGTGATTAGCCAACGTTCGCAAGGGGTGGATCTCCGGAGGCCGACGGCGTGGGGGACGGGTTGGCGGACGGGGACGGAGATGTGCGGCTCGGTGGAGGCGATGTCGGCGCCGAGGTGGGAGCCGACGGCATGGGCGACGGAGTGCTCGGCGTGGGGGAAGGGGATGGAGACGGGGAAGGCGACGGCGAACGAGCAGGTGAAGAGGGCCGGTAAAAAGAAGGGGCGCGCTGGATCGAGGCCACCTCGGCCGCCGCCATCGACGAGGCGGTCGGGCTCGTGGCGACCCAGCCGGCGATGAAGTGGTTCCAGGCGTCGGCCGGCGTCAGCGCGTACGTGTTCCACACCGCCGCATTGCTCAACTGCCCCGCGAAGTAGTCGCTCCCGCCGTTCAGCAGTGGGTACCAGCCGACCAGACTGTCGCCGCCGATCCGCCACCAGCCGGCGTAGTTCTGCGCGGTCGTCGTGCCGGTGTTGGTGACCACCTCGGCGCCGCCGTCGATGTAGAGCTTGACGCCGGCGCTCGACAGCGTGCCCACCGCGTGGTGCCAGATGCCGTCGTTGTAGGCCTTGGCCGACGTGGCGGTGAAGCGGCCCAGGTTGAGCAGCGACGACACGACGCCGAAGTTGATCTTCCCGTCCTTGGTCATGAAGAGGTGCCGGTCGTAGTTGCTCGAGCTGCCGGTCTGCTTGTCGCCGAAGCCGGCCAGCTTGCCGCCGTTGGTCGTGGTGGTCGCGAACCACGTTTCGACCGAGAGCACCTGCGGTCCGGGGTAGGCAACCGAGTTCCGCGTCGAGACGTAACCCGACGCGCCGTCGAAGTAGGTGCTGACCCCGCAGATCCCCGGTACGCCCTGCGAGTACCCGCCCTGGTAGGTGCCGGTGTTCGTCTTGGTGCTGGAGTCCGTGGCGACCGTGGTGCCGGTCTCGTTGAGCTTCCAGTAGCCGTCCGGCGGCGTCGCGGCGAGGGCGTCCGTGCACGTCGAGTAGGCCGGGATCACCACCTGACCCGGGCCGGCGTACCAGGCGCTGCGGTTGCCGAGGTTGTCCGCCGCCGAGTACTGGTACTCGTAGCAGGTCGAGGCGTTGATGTTCGGGTCGGTCCAGGTCGTGCCCACGCCCGTCGCCACGGTCGTCCACGCGGTCGACGTCGTGATCGAGCAGGCGCCGCCGGGGGACGCGACCGTGCCCGTACGCCGCTGCACGGTGCCGGAGTTCGCGGCGATCCCGGAGCCGGTGTCCGTACCCGGGCTGAGGGTCAGGGTCTGCGAAGCCTTCACCCGGAAGCCCGTGGCGTACGTGATCGAGCCGCCCGTCGGCGCCACGGAATCCTCGATCAGCGTCATGACGGCACTCGCGCTCAGGCCCGCGTTGTTGGTCGCCGTGACCGTCTTGTTGGCTGGGGCGGCCGGATTCGCGCTGGTCCACGCGTAGGAGCCGGTCCAGCCGGGGCCGAGCGACGCCGGATAGGAGTACGCGGCGATGCCCGACGCGGGATCGCTGGACGACGCGGCGACGGTGAACGAGCCGGAAGCCGACGCACCCCGGTAGTAGAGGGTCTGCCCGGACGCGTACGTGCCGGGCCCGGCCGTGTAGGTGAACGTCGGTGCGGTCGGGGCGGTGGTGTCGACCTTCACGTCGCCCGACTCGTAGGTGACCGTGTTGCCGAGGCGGTCCGGCACCACGTACTGGTAGCGGTGGCAGGCCTGGTCAGGGGCGGTGTCCGCGTACGGGGAACCGGGGTCGGTCGCGAGCACGACAGCCGTCCCGTAGCTACCGCACGTGCCGTTGCTGAGCGAGGCGGAGATCCGTTGCAGCCGCGCGCCGGAGGCCGCCAGCCCCACGCCGGCGTCGGTGCCCTTGGTGAAGCCGACGGAGAGCGAGGTCGTCGTCGAGTACCGGCCGACGGTGAGACCGGTCGCGTCCACGCCACCGCCGGTCGGAGCCGTGGAGTCATTGGTCAGCGTCAGCACGGTGGCGGCGGTGTTGCCCGCGACGTCAGCGCCGGTCACTGTCACAGTCGGCGCGGCGGTGGTCCCGGCGGTCCAGGAGATGGGGCTCGACACGTACGGAGGCGTACTCACCGTGGTGGGGGTGTGCGTGAAGCCCGTGGTCGTGCCGCTCAGGGCCGTCGCGCTGGAGGCCGGGCCGGAGAGGGCGTCGGTGACGGTGTTCGTGATCGTGAAGGAGCCGGCGGCCGTACCCCGGTAGTAGATCGTGCCGCCGGAGAGCAGGGCCCCCGCGGAGACGGCGACCGAATTCGCGGGCGGGGTGGGGTCGAACTGGATCGTGCGCGAGCCGATCGCCGACGCGTTGCCCGCGGTGTCCGTCGCGAAGTAGCGCACAGTGGTCGTGGCCGACACGGAGAAGGGTGCGGTGTAGGTCTGCGCGGTCCCGGACGATGTGGGATCACTGCCGTCGGTGGTGTAGCGGATCGACGCGACGCTGGTCGTGGCGTCAATTGCGGAGAGCGTCACCTGTACGGGCGGAGCGGTGTTCCACCCGTTCTGCGCGACCGGCGACTGCAGCGACGACACGACCGGGGGAGTGGTGTCGATGGTGATCGTGGTCGTGGCGACCGAGCCGTTGCCGCCCGTCGCCGTGACGGTGTGCGTGCCGTCGGCGGCCGACGGGATGCCGAGCGAGCTGATCGGCGCCCCGCCCGTGACATCGACGACGCCGGGGTAGCCGGTCAGCGTGGTGCCGGCGTCGAGCTTGTAGGTGACGGTCTCGTTCTGGCCGAAGCCGGCGAGCGTGCCGGTCGTGGTGACGGGGAACGGGCCGCGGAACACGGTCTGCGCGAGCGTCAGCGTGGCCGTGCTCGTGGCGACCGTCGCGGACCTGGCGCTCTCGGCGCCGGTCCAGTTCGCGCCGATGACCGCCTGGACGGACCAGCGCCACGAGCCGGCCGGGACACCGGTCTCCGTGCAGGTCAGGGTGGCGAGCGTGCCCGAGCAACCCGGCCCGGTGGTCTGCGCGACGCCGGTGGTCGCGTGGTAGCGGCGGACGACGTAGCCGCCGGCCGGGACGCCGTTCGAGAGGGTGACCGCGGGCCAGCTGACTTGCACCGCGCGATCCGCCCAGCGGCCCACCGTGGGCGTCGTCGCCGCCGGCACCTCGGCCGCTGTCCCGCCGCCGGAGCTGCCGGGAGTCGCCGGGGCCGTCCAGTACGCCCAGGCCACCCCGCCGCCGACCAGCAGCGCGCCGGCGACGAAGAGCAGGACGACCCAGCGCCGGCTCATACGCCGCTGCCCGTACCCAGGTAGACGCGGAAGGTCGCGCCCTGGCAGGCGTTCGCGGCGCTGCCGGCCAGCGACAACGCCCCGGTCAGGGCCAGGGTCAGCGAGCCGGAAGCGGGCACGGTCCAGCCACTGCCGCCGTTGGTCTGCGTCGTGTACGAAAGAGCACCCACCCCGCACGCCGAGTGCCCCGCGTCGACCGCGTAGCCGCCCGTGCCCTGGAGCGGGTCACGGGCGAGCTGCGGGACGCGGACGGCGTACGTGTTGGGGTTGGTGATCGTGACGGCGAGATCGGCCGTCCCGCCGGGGTAGAGCAGCCCGGCGGGCGTGCCCGGAGTCAGCGTGATCGGGCTCGGGGCGCTCGCCGCGGCCGTGCCCGTGCCGCCGCCGGCCGTCGACCAGTAGCCGAAGGCCGCGCCGGAGGCGAGAAGGGACAGCACGATGCCGGCCAGCACGGCTCGCTGCATGGTGTCCCTCCTCGGCCGGTCGGTATCAGGACGCAGCGAACGCCAGGTTGATCGTGGCTCCCTTGCAGCCGTCCTGGTTGACCGCGGTGTTGATCATCGCGATCTTGGCGCCCTGGGTGCTGCCGTAGCTCTTGCTGCCGCTCGCGATGTCCTCGTTGATGGCGTTGGGCTGGGTCAGCGTGAAGTCGGCCGCGGTGCAGTCGCTGCCGGTCGCGCCGGACGCCTTGGTCACGCTCGCGATGCTGACCGCCACGGAGCTGATGTACTGGGCGGTCGTGCCGGGGTTGTTGATCGTGAAGGTGATCGGCTGCGCGGTGCCACCCGGCGTCAGGCCGGTCGCGCCCACGCCGGTCACGGTCACCGCGGTGTTGGTGCCGGCGGTGCTGGTCGCGGTGCCCGCGCCCGAGGTGGTCCAATACGCGAAAGCGGTGCCCGCGACGAACACACCCGCTACCGTCGGCACCATGACGAGCGCCGCGCGACGACGGTTCTTGCGACGCTGCTGAACACTGCGCTTCGTAGCCATTCACCACTCCCCAGTCGGAAACTCGATCAACGGCCGTCCCGCCGTCGTTCACCTGCAGGTTCGGACAGGGGCAAGATCAACTTGAGCAAAACCAGAGACAATTTGAAAAGTCAGGCCATTCGGTACGGGGATCAACCACCGATACTGATGTGATGGCGGACTGGATCTCGCGGCTCCCGGTGCACGTGACCGCGTACGGCCCGCTGCATCTGCTGGCCCGGCGCGTGCACCACCTCGTCGACACCGGGCAGGCGCACGAGGCGCTGGCGGCCGTGGACGCGTACCTGATGATCGCCCGCTCCCGGCACGACGAGAAGACGGTCCGGTTCCTGCTGCAGGGCCGGATGTACGCCCTGTTGGCCCTCGGCCGCGTGAGCGACGCCTTCCCGCTGGCCACGGCCCTGCTCGAGGCGACCGGCTCGGCGGCCGACCGGGCCAAGGCGCTGTGCGACCTCGCCCACATCCACATGCTGAGCGGCCACTACGTCGACTGCCTGCGCAACCTGGCCCGCGCGAGCGTCCTGCTCACCTCGCAGCCGCACGGCGGCGACCGGCACCGTTCCGCCCTGTGCTCCTACGCCGAGGCGGCCACCGCGGCCGAGCTCTACGAGACGGCGGCCGCCGCGTACGAGCACCTGCGCCACCGCACCTCGTCCTTCGACCTGGTCCACGCGGTCACGCTGCTCTACTGGGGGCTGCGTCTGGCCCACGTGGGCCGCGCCGACGAGGCCCGCACCCGGCTGCGGCGCAGCGCCGAGCTGACCCGGGCCTGGCTGGAGACCAACCCCGACCCGACCGTGACCGCCGCCCACGCCCTGGCCCTGGCCAAGCTGGGCGAGACCACCATCGCCGAGAAGCTGGCCCGCCCGGTCGTCATGGAGCTGCGCGCGGGCGGCACCCACCAGTACGCCCGCATGGCCCACCTGGCCCTGGGCATCAGCCTGCGCGCCCACGGCTACCCCCACGAGGCCCGCCGCGAGCTCATCGCCGCCCGCGACCTCACCGAGGCCGGCGCCCGCCCCGACGAGCGCCCGATCATCCGCTTCGAGCTCGCCCTGACCGCCCTCGATCTGGACGCGGGCCCGGCCAGCCGCGACCTCTTCGAAACCATCGAGGGCCAGGTCCGCGACCTGTGGCGCCTCCGCCTGCAACGGTTGGCCATGCTCCGCCAGGCCCGCCAGCGCGAAGAGCTCGAAGCCGCCCGCGCCCGAGCCGAACAGGAGATCCTCCGCGACCCCCTCACCGGCCTCGGCAACCGCCGCCGCTTCGACCTCCTCCTCGACGCCGTCGACCCGGCCGGCAGCGGCCCCCTGACCCTGCTGCTGATCGACCTCGACCACTTCAAGGCGGTCAACGACGCCCACTCCCACAGCGCGGGCGACCGGGCCCTCCGCGCGGTGGCCGCCATCCTGCGCACCCACTGCCGCCAGGGCGACGAGGCAGTCCGTTACGCCGGCGACGAATTCGTGATCTTCCTTCGTGCCGAAGCCCCCGCGGGCGCCGAAGTCGGCGAACGCATCCGCGCCGCGGTCGCCCGGGCCGACATCCTGGCCGACGTGCACATGACGGTCAGCGTGGGCATCGCCACCTGGCGCCCGGGCCTGACCGGCGAAGACCTCTTCCAGGCGGCCGACAACCGCCTCTACGCGGCCAAGTGGAGCGGCCGCAACACCCTCGCCGCCTGATCAGACCAGCATCTGCCGCAGCGCGCGTCGCACGGCGGGCCGTTCCTCCGTGTCGAGGAGCCCTTGCCTGTGCCGCCGCACCAATCGCCGGACGGACAGGGCCTTGATCTGCTCGCACATGGCGTATCCGGGCCGGCCGGCCAGCGTCACCGGCGGCTGGAACGCCAGGCCGCGTCCGGTCGTCGTGCACGGGACCAGCAGGGCCATCTCGTTGGGCAGTGCGCAGGCCACCATCGAGCCGACGACGATCACCGGTCGTTCACCCGCCTGCTCACGGCCGACCTGCGGACTGAGCTGGGCCCACCACACCTCCCACGGGTGGACCCGGACGGTCTCGTCGGTCACCGGTCGGACACCTCGGGGCCCGCCTCGGCCCACTCGTGTGCCTCGCGCCGCCACTCCGCGATCTCCTGGGCCGACAACTGCTCGACGGCGCGCATGGACTCGTAGAGAAAGATGACGTCGCCGAGCGCCTCGTCGAGGGTGGCGACCCCCAGGGTGGAGGCGATGCGCGCCAAGGCGTCGCGATGGGCCGTGCTGATCTTCATCGTCGTGCTCTTCGGTGCCGCCGCAGACTTCACCGGCTCATTCATGGGCTCAATATACGCGCGGTATACCGCCTCTGTGCCTGTCGATCGCATGTGCCGATGGTAGACCTGTGCTAGTCGCAGGACAACTGGCGTTGTATAAGTGTACGAGTGACTACTCGCCGACCACCGATCGTCCGGACGGGCCCCTCCCGGGACGACGCGCACGAGATCAAGTTCTTCCGGCGCCACCCCGAGGACGATCCGTTCGAGATGGCGCCCGGGCGGGAGTTCCTGCGGGTGTGCGACCCCTCCGTACGCATGAAGTTGCGGGCCACCCTCGCCGCCGTGGCCAACGCGCCGCCGCATCGGTTTGCCGGGGGTGGGTTGTGGGAGGCGATGCACGGGGAGATGACCGGGTGGTACGAGGCTCGGCGCAGCGGGCGGCACCGGATGCAGTACAGGCTCTTCTGTCTCATCGACACCGCGGCGATCGGGGCGGAGCGGCCGTGGCTCGTGGTGGTGGCCGGGCTGCGGAAGCCGCCGGGGACCGGGTTCGCGCCTGCCGACTATCGGTGGGTCAGAGCTCTCGGCGCCGAGTATCTGAGCCGGAATCCTCGATCGGTGGTGTGAGGAGGGCGCGATCCTCCTCGGCCAGCGGGGTCAGGGTGAGCTGCAGGCCCAGCACGGCGGCGATCTCGGCCACGGTGCTCAGCGTCGGGTTGACATTGCCGGCGGTCAGGAGGCGGCGCAGGGCGTCGGGGTTGGTGTCGACGGCGCGGGCGAGGGCCGCCTTGGACAGGCCGGCGGCGCGGCGGGCCTCCTCGAGCTGGGCGACGATCCGGCTCACCGTGGCCTGGCGCACGGACTCCACGGCGTAGGTCCGGCGCAGGAAGGGGTCGGCCAGATCCTCGCCGAGGTCGTCCCAGAAGGCACCCACCCCAGCAACGTAGCACAAATGTCACACCCGACCTGGTGACCTCGGTCACGTTACGGAGCGTATTGAGCGCTGACCGCTAGTCGGACAAGTCCGACATGGTCCGTTCGGAGGAGGCGGGCGAAACTGAAGAACTTTTACGGTTGCAACCCCCCAGCAACCGAAAGTAGCCGGAGTAAGAATGCGTTTGATCCTCCCCGCCGTGGTCGTGGCCGCGACGAGCTTCCTCGCGGCCCCGGCGCATGCCGCCGCAGTCCCGACGTACGAGCTGACCTCGACCATCAGCCCCGCGCCGCTCACTGCCGCCGACTGTGCGAGCGACGCCACCTGCTTCGCCGCTCCGGCGCCGAAGGGCGGGACCGCCGACGATTACTCCGTGCTCACGGCGCTGATCACGAAGGCCGCCACGAAGACGCCAGCCACGGTCGCGCTGCAGGAGGGTACGTACCGGCTCTCCAAGGGTCTGCGCCTGCCCCCGAACGTCAGCCTGCGTGGCGCCGGGATCGACAAGACGGTCCTGCTCGCCGACCCGACGTCGAACTGGAAGAACTGGAGCTACAGCTTCATCGTCCGGCCCACCGACGACAAGGTCGCCGGCAGCAGCAACCTGGTCTCCGACCTGACGGTCAACGGCAACTGCCGCACCGGCGCAGGCGCGTTCGACGACGCGACCATGCCGGGCCGGCCGGGCGAGCTGTGCGACTTCCGGACCACGCTCGGGGCCAGCACGAACACCGCCGGCGGCATCTCGGTCGGGGACCGGTGGACCGTACGCCAGGTGCGCTTCACCAACCTCGAGTACTTCAAGCTGTGGATCAACTACGCGACCGGCGCGCGGATCGTCGACAACCGCTGGGACAACCGGGGCGGCGCCGAGTCGGGCGACGAGGACAACATCGGTGGTGGCGGCCGCAACGACGGCACCGTGATCGAGGACAACCAGTTCGACGCGACGATCAACGGCAACAGCTTCGACTTCACCAACGCCATCCGTACGGTCGTCCGCAACAACGTCGTCCACACGACTCCCGCGGTCGCCCAGGCCCGGGGCGTCGACGAGTACGGCAACATGTACTTCGAGGGCGTCGTCGGCGGCACCGTCAGCGGGAACACGCTCGAGGGCTCTCACATCGTCCTCAAGAGCAACTCCGGCTACGCGCACACCGGCAACAACAAGGACGTCACGAACCCGCGCGACATGGTCGTCACGGGCAACACGATCCGCGACTCGCACACGGTCGGCGTCGCGGTGGCGTACGACGACTACACCGACGCGGACGGCACCACGGGCACGCTCGGCGGCTGGGACGACTTCAGCAGCGCGGACAGCGACCACGTCGTGCGGGCCGGCGGCAACAATGTCGTCCGGGACAACGTGATCGAGCGCTCCGGCGAGACCGGCATCATTGTCTACGGCATGTCCGGCACCAAGAACGCCGCGGACACGATCACCGGCAACCGCATCGTCGACGCCGGCTTCGGTGGCTCGACGGCGTACAGCACCGGCGCGGGCTACTTCGACACGTCCGGCATCGGCATCTCGGTCGGGGCCAAGGACGTGATCTCCGGCAACACGATCATCGACGACCAGGCCAGCCCCACCACCTGGTACGGCGTTCAGCTGGGCGTCCGCAAGGGCAGCGCCAAGCCCACGTACACCACGGTGACCGGCAACACGACGAGCGGTGTCATCGGCTCGGCCGTGCGTACCGCCGCCAACGCCCCGGAGACGCCGGGCAACCTGACCGCCGCCGGGGACACGATCACCTGGGACGAGACGTACGCCTCGGGGAACGCCGTGGCCGGCTACAAGATCTACAACAACGGCCTGCCTGTCGCGACCCTGCCGGTCGGCAGCACCGAGATCCCGGCCAACCTGCTCGACACCGACGCGTCCGGCCTCGAGAACGCCGCCGCCGGGCTGGCCGGCTGGACCGCGGGCGGCTCGGGCACCAAGATCTCGCGCAGCACCTCGGGCGGGGCCAACAGCGGCGCCTCGCTGCAGTTGACCTCCGCGACGGCCGGTCAGATCAGCACGTACAGCAAGAAGGTCTCTCCGGTCGTGGGTCAGACCTACACCTCGGTCGCCAGCTTCCAGGCCGGGACGACCGCGCGCCGGGTCCGCGCCGGTCTCGCCTTCACCGACGCGAGCGGCAAGGTCACCCGCCTGGCCAGCTCCAACGCCTCGACGGTCGACGCCGCCGCGGGCTGGATGACCAGCAACTACTCGGCCGTCGCCCCGGCCGGTGCGGTCTCGGTTCAGGCGTTCGTCATGGTCGAGAACACCGTCGTCGGCGAGTCCCACCTGCTCGACCGGCTCGGCCTGGTGACCGGCACGGCCACCGAGCAGTTCACCGCCCCGGCCGGTCTGAGCGGCACCTACCAGGTCGTCGCCTACCGCACCGACACCGCCGAGAATTCCGCCGCCGCCACCGTGACAGCCCCCTGATCCCCGGTGACTGCTTAAGTCTGCTCGCTCAACCTCAAGCGCACGTCAGGCCCGGCTCCGGTTTCGCTCACCGCGGATAGACGACACCCGACTTCCCGCTGTACGGGTGACGCGTCCCGTCAGGTTCGTAACCGGTGCCGGGAGCGTCGAGCCACACGACGTACGGCGTCCCGGACTGCAGCCCGCTGATCGTCGTGGTGACCGTGCACCCGGTCGCCGCGGCGATCTTCTTCCACGTGTACGGCGGCTGGCTCCCCGACACCAGCGGCTGCTTGACCGCCGTGATGCGGTAGTCGGAGCCGAACTGCCGGGGCCAGGTGACCTTGAGACTGCCCTGGCCCGGCGTGACCTCCATCGGGATCAGCACCGGGTTGACCGTCCAGCTCCTGGCGCACGCGGGGTCCACGGGCAGGAACGAGACCGGGGGCAGCACCGGCGATCGTGAGCCCCCCTTGAAGGTGACCTTCGGGCTGGGCGTTGGACTGCCCTGGTCGTACACGATCCAGGGGGTGCCGGGGGTGGGTGTCGCGCTCGCCGCGGAGCCGCCCTGGCCGGAGCCCGAGCCGAGCCCGAGCGCGCTGCAGCCGCCGACCGTCACCGGGACGGCGAGCAGGAGCAGCGCGAGGAACCGCATGCCCTTCGCTTCGGCGGCCGGCGGCCGACGCTTAGCGCACCTTGAAGAGCTGGTGACCGGCCATCTCCAGGCCGTCCGCGGCCCGGTTGACGGGGGTACGCAACCCCGACTCGTCACGCAGCAGCACGCCCGCGCCTTCCGGGTGGTACGTGCCCCGCGCGGCCCGGCGGCGCCCGGCGACCCGGCCCTCGAACGAGCCGTCCTCGGCCAGGCACAGGCGCACCGAGCCGTCCGCGTTCTGCCAGAAGCCGACGAACCCGGCCGGCGGAGTGGCAGGGTGGGTCAGCGTCACCTCGAGCGTGTCGGTGCCGCTGAGGGCGAGGGTCAGCAGGGAGGCTGAGCCGAAGATCGTGGTGCTGGACATGACGCTCCGAGCGGTCGGGGGATCAGGGGACCCCTCCTTTCGGCGGGCGGCCCGGCGGCATGAGCTTGATCAACGGTTCGAACCGGGTGCGAAAACCCGCCGCGGCCACCCTCTTGCTCCCGGGGGCGGGCTCCGGAATGCTCAGCCGGCTCGCGGGAGTACCGATCGTGCGGGCAACGCCACCCCCAGGAGAGGACTGCCATGGACCGCGAGCCCCGCGCTGCCGGGTGGGACCGGCGGCTGCTCGTGATCTCCGGATCGCTGGCCGCCGCGGCCGTCGCCTGGCTGGTTCTCGCCTTCCTCACCGGTCCCGTCGGTCCCGAGCTGACCGGGTGGCTGATCGCTCCCGTGTCCGCGGCCGTGGCCGCCGTCCTCTGCTGGCGGGCCGGCTCCGCGTCCGAGGCGGTCGCCCTCCGGCGGTTCTGGCGGCGCTTCGGCGTCTCGCTCGGCATCCTCGCCGCCGCGGCGGCCCTGCGGACGGCGACCTCGCTGCACGCCGGCCTCCACATGGTCACCGAGGTGAGCACGTCCGGCGGCCTGCTCCAGACGGCCGGCACCGTGCTGATGGTCTGGAGCCTGCTGGCGCTGCCGTGGGGGCTGACCTCCCGGGCCCAGCGCATCGCGACCGGCCTCGACATCGGCATCGTCGTCGCCGCCGTCGGGATCTTCTACTGGCACTTCTCCGCGCGGAGCATGTTCGACGGCAGTCAGCACGTCGCCCCCGTGGCCGGCATCGCCCTGGTCGCGGCGGGTCTGCTCGGTGCGCTCGCGATCGCGAAGACGGCGATCACGGCCGCGGCCACGCTCGACGACCGGTCGATGCGCGCGCTGCGTCTCGCCTTCCTGACCGGCATCGCCGGCGCGGTGCTCACGCCGCTGTTCGACCGGCACGAGTACCTGGACGCCAACCTGCTCATCCTGCCGGTCGGCTCGTTCTTCGTCGCCCTGGCCGCGCGGTCGCAGGGGCCGGCTGCTCCCGCCCGTCGCTACAGCACGCTGCCCTACCTGGCCGCCGGCGCCACAAGCGCGCTGCTCATCGTCCTGATCGTGCGGGACAGCCGGGACCTGCTGCCGGTCGCCGTGGCCGCCGTCGCGCTCACCGCCCTGGTGATCGTGCGCCAGCTGACCTCGATGCGGGAGAACAACCAGCTGCTCGCCCGGCTCGACACCAACATGCTCGAGCTGCGGCTCAAGGAGCAGCGGTTCCGCCTGCTCGTGCAGAATTCGAGCGATGTCGTGACCATCACCGAGCTGGGCAGCGGCGTCATCTCCTACATCAGTCCCGCGGTCGAGAACGTCCTCGGCTACGCACCCGGCACGGTGGTCGGCACCGATCTGCGCGAGCGCGTGCACCCCGAGGACCGGGAGCCGCTCACCAAGGCCGTGGCGGCGCTCGCCGCGGCGCCCACCGGCACGATCGCGACATATCGGACGCGCTTCGCGCACGCCGACGGCTCGTGGCGAACCCTCGAGGTCACCAGCGCCAACCTCGCGGGCGAGCCGAGCGTCGGCGGCATCATCAGCAACGGCCGGGACGTCACCGAGACGGTCGAGGCGCACGAGCGGCTCAGCTACGAGGCGACCCACGACGTGCTGACCGGGCTGGCCAACCGCGCGCTCTTCGGCGAGCGGGTCGAGGCGTGCGTCCGGCGGGCCCGGGCCGGCCAGGCGGTCAGCATCGTGCTCGTGGACCTGGACGACTTCAAGACCGTCAACGACACGCTCGGGCACGCGACCGGCGACGGCCTGCTGGTCGCGGTGGCGGAGCGGATGCTGTCGACCGTACGGCCGTCGGACACCGTGGCCCGCCTCGGCGGCGACGAGTTCGCGATCCTCTTCGAGGGGCTGGACGGCGGGAGCGTCGACCGGGTGCTGGAGCGGATCGCGGACGCGCTGGCCGTACCGGTGGACATCGACGGGCACCTGCTGAGCGTGCGCGCGAGCTTCGGCGTGGTCGAGGGCCGCGGCGGCGACGACCCGGGCAACCTGCTGCGCCAGGCCGACATCGCCATGTACGAGGCCAAGGAGCGGGGCGACGGCGGCTACCAGCGCTACCGGCCGGGCTCGGAGGCCCGGGGCGCCGAACGGCACCGCATCACGGCCGCCCTCACCACCGCCCTGGAGCGCGAGGAGTTCGTCCTGCACTACCAGCCGGTGGTGACCCTGCCCGGCGGCGAGCTGACCGGCGTGGAGGCGCTGGTGCGCTGGGTGCACCCGAAACGTGGCCTGCTCGGGCCGGGCGAGTTCATCCCCGGCGCCGAGCTGACCGGCATGATCGTGCCGCTGGGACGCTGGGTGCTGCGCGAGGCGTGCCGGCAGGCGGCGGCGTGGGAGCGCGAGCTGGGCGACCGCGCCCCGGGCACCATGAGCGTCAACGTGTCGGCGCGGCAGCTGCAGAACGCCGGCTTCGCCGAGGAGGTCGCGGCCGTGCTGGCCGAGACCGGGCTGGCGGCGTCGCGGCTCACGATCGAGATCACCGAGTCGATCGCGCTGGGCGGCGGGGCGACCCACGAGACGCTGAGCGAGCTGCGGGCGCTGGGCGTGCGGCTGTCGCTGGACGACTTCGGCACCGGCGCCTCGACGCTCAGCCTGCTCAAGAACTGCCCGGTCGACCAGATCAAGCTGGACCGCTCGTTCGCTCCCGGGGCCGGCCCGGACGCGATCGCGGGAGCCGTCCTGCAGCTGGCCCGGACGATGGGCGTGGAGGCGGTGGCCGAGGGCGTCGAGACGCCGGAGCAGGCCGCGCGGCTGGGCGACCTGGGCTATCTGCGGGCGCAGGGCTTCCACTTCGCCCGGCCGATGGCGCCCGAGCTGATCAGCGGCTTCACCCTGGCGGAGGACCGGCTTTCAGTGCCGCGGTGACGGAGGCCGCCATCTTCTCGAGGTAGTCGTCGTCGATCGGGGTGCGGGAGACCGCGAGCCGCCAGTAGAGCGGGCCGATCATGAGATCGACCGCGATCTCGGGGTCGGTGCCCGCGGGCAGCTCGCCCCGCTCGATCGCCTGACCGACGATTTTTTCACCGAGAGTGACCTGATGCGTGCGCAAGGCCCGCTGCAGCGTCTCCGAGATCTTCGGGTTGCGGGCGGCCTCGGCCATGAGGTCAGGGATGATCTGCGAGGCGATCCGGTGCTGGAGCGCCTTGCTGACGATGAACATCAAGAGTTGCAGATCCGACGCAAAGCTACCGGTGTCGGGCATGGGCACGCTACGCTCTGCCACGCCGGAGACGATCTCGAGCACCATCTCGAGCTTGTTCTTCCACCGGCGGTAGACAGCGGTCTTGCCTACCCCGGCCCGGCGCGCCACCGCCTCGATGGAGAGCCGGCCGTAACCGACCTCGGCCAGCTCGTGCATCACGGCGTTGCGGATGGCCGCGGTGATGTCCCCGCGGAGAACGGCCGCACCGGCCGGTGCACGTTTTGCTGTCGCCACGGGGACACTATACGCCAGAACGCAACGGTTGCGTTTCGACGTTCGTTCGGTTAGTTTTCGACCGGTCGTCGATACGACAGCGTTTCATCGCGGCACACTTGCTGGTGTGTTACCGCGCGAACCCAGGTCCCCATCCCCCGACGGACCGACCAGATCGGAGCGCCACCCCATGTCTCAGACGGCGGTCGCCGATTCCGACACCGGTGTGCCTCTCGGCGAGCTCGCTCGCCGCCACGGGCTCACCTTCGCCGGACGGTTGCCCAGCCTGCCCGAGTACACGCGGCAGCTGTGGGCGTACAGGCACTTCATCGCCTCGTACGCGAACGCGAAGGTCACCTCCTCGCTGGGCAAGACCCGGCTGGGCATGCTCTGGCAGGTGCTGACGCCGCTGTTCAACGCGGCGGTCTACTACGTGATCTTCGGTGTCATCCTGGAGACCTCCCGGGGCATCGACAACTTCACGGCGTACCTGTGCACCGGTGTCTTCGTCTTCGGGTTCACCCAGTCGGTGGTCCAGGCGGGCACCCAGGCGATCAGCGGCAACATGGGCCTGATCCGGGCGTTGCACTTCCCCCGGGCCAGCCTGCCGCTCGCCATCACCATGGTCGAGGTGCGCAACATGGTCGCCTCGATGGCCGTCCTCATGGTCATCGTGCTGGCCTTCGGCGAGCCGATCACCCTCGAGTGGCTGCTCATCGTGCCGATCTTCCTGCTGCAGTCGATCTTCAACGCCGGCCTCGCGATGGCCGTGGCCCGCTTCGGCTCCAAGGTGGCCGACTTCAAGCAGCTGGTCCCCTTCATCATGCGCATCTGGCTCTACGGCTCCGCGGTGATCTACCCGGTCACCAAGTTCGAGGAGGCCGTGCACATCGGCTGGCTGCGCGAGCTCATCGAGGCGAACCCGCTGCTCGTCTACATCGACCTGATGCGTCACGCGCTGATGCAGGACGTGCCGCTGGCCTCCTCGCCGCTGACGCTCTGGATCCTGGCCGCCGGCTGGGCCGCCGTCGCCGGCCTCGGCGGTTACGCTTACTTCTGGCGCGGAGAGAAGGGCTACGGCCGTGGCTGATCGCGAACCCACCGTCATCGTGGACGACGCCCACATCGTCTACCGCGTCCAGCAGTCGGGCGGCGGCGCCAAGAGCCCGGTCGCCAGCTTCAAGCGCATCGTCACCGGGGCCAAGCCCTCCGGCCTGCGCGAGGTGCACGCGGTCAAGGGCGTGAGCTTCGTCGCGTACAAGGGTGAGGCCATCGGCCTGATCGGCACCAACGGCTCGGGCAAGAGCACCCTGCTCCGCGCGATCGCCGGCCTGCTCCCGGTCGAGAAGGGCGCCATCTATTCGGCCGGCCAGCCGTCGCTGCTGGGCGTCAACGCGGCCCTCATGAACGACCTACCCGGCGAGCGCAACGTCGTCCTCGGCTGCCTCGCCCAGGGCATGTCGCCGGCCGAGGTCAAGGCCCGCACCCAGGAGATCATCGACTTCTCCGGCATCAACGACCGCGGCGACTTCAGCTCCCTGCCGATGCGCACCTACTCGTCCGGCATGGCGGCCCGCCTCAAGTTCTCCATCGCCGCCGCCAAGAAGCACGACGTCCTGCTCATCGACGAGGCCCTCGCCACCGGCGACGCCAAGTTCCGCAAGCGCAGCGAGCAGCGCGTCCGCGACCTCCGCGCCGAGGCCGGCACGGTCTTCCTGGTCAGCCACAGCGAACAGTCCATCCGCGACACCTGCGAGCGCGCCATCTGGCTCGAGTCCGGCAAGATCCGCGCCGACGGCCCCACCGACGCGGTGATGAAGGAATACGAGGCGTACGTCAAGAAGTGACCTGGCCAGGGTGAGGCCCCACCTCACCCTGGTCCGCTCCGCCTCACTCCCGATCGTCGCCGCGGCCGCTGCCTTTCCAGCAGGCGGCTCCTCCAGTGGCGCGGGTGACCAGCCGCCGCTCGCGCGTCATTGACGTGGGCGGCGACGGTGCCGATCGTGGGGGCGGAGCGAGGCGACGCCCAGGTGACCCGGCGAGATTGTCGATCAGCTCGATCCGTCGCGCAGCAGAAGCACGGCTCACGCAGGCGCCGCGATCGTCACCGGCACGTCCGGCCGGCATTGAGGCACTCGGCGATCTGCCGCATTAACCCGTCGGGCATGAGATTGACGAAGAAGGCGTGATCCGTCCGCGGACTGTGCCGCTGCGCGTCGAAGGCGTCGATCCGATAGGGCGTCCCGCGCGGCACGTCATAGGCGACGGTCAATTCCAACCGCGGCACCGGGAAGGTCGACACCGGACACCCGCCGCCCGCCTCCGGGAAGACGAGATGCTGCCGGTGGCCCTTGCTGTCGACGCGCCGGCCGTCCCAGCAGCTCGGGAAGTCGAAAATGCGCAGGACCCGCTCGCCCCGGCCGCACACCGGATAGAGCAGAGTGCGCCGATCGGTTTCGCCCGAGCAGCTCCAGACGGGTGCCGCCAGGGCGCCGCCATTCGTGTACGCATAGGCGTCCCCGACCGCGCCCCGCAACAGTTGCGGCATCGGAACAACCGGCGTGCGCGCATTTCCATAGAACCGCAGAGTCACCTCGGCCGGCACCTGGACCGCGCCGCCGTGCTCGCCGGTGCCGCCCATGCGGAGGGCCGGCCAGTAGTAGGTGGACTGGTCACCGTTCGTGCAGGTGGTCGCGGCGCCGGGGAGGCTTTCGACGGTCGAGCCCACGTCGACGGACAGATTGCCGACGTAATCGTGCACATGGTGCACAGGCCCGGGCCGGCGCGGCGTGACGACGATGTTGGCGGTGTTGCGGTGGCCGATCTCGTTGCGGCCGCAGTCCCAGGTGTAGGAGCCGGGCGCCGCCACCGGCACCGTCGCGGCCGGCACCTTGGCGATGTCGACATAATCGGGCCCGAGCTGCGGCGACGTCACGCGCGCGGCACCGATCGCCACCCCGGCGAGCACCAGCTCGATCGCCAGGGTCAACGTGACAGCCCGGCGCCGGCTCCACGCGTCCGCCATACCTTCACCATACGCAGGCGCCGACACACCCAGCGTGTAGCAAAAGAGACAGCGTCACATTTCGATACGTCATCGGCTCGCCGGGTCGCCCCCAGGGCACCGGGCGCCCACCGGCGGCAGTGTGCCCTCGAGGAAGTAGGCGTCGACCGTCGCTGTCACGCACGGATTGTCGCCGTACGGGACGTGCTGACCGTCCCGGACGACCGTGACCAGACGATCGTCGACCTGGGCGGCCATGGCCACGCCGCCGGCGTACGGGGTGCTGGGATCGAACTCGCCCTGCACCACCAGGCCCTGCGGGTAACCCGAGCGGCGGGGGGAGACCAGCGGCTCGATCGGCTTGCGGCTGTTGAAGGCGCAAGCCTGCGGGACGGCAGACTTGGCGCCCCAGGCGTACGGAAACTTCTCGGCGAACATCCGCAGGTCCGAGGCGACCACCGCGTTCTGCTCGATCGCCTGCTGCCGCCAAGCCTCGCGCCACGGCCACTGCGGGTTGATCGCCGAGTCGAGGACGGAGCGGTTGAGGCGGGCGGGGAAGAGCGTGCCGTAGACAGCGGCCACATAGGTTCCGTACGACTGGCCGAGCAGGTTGAGCTGTTTCTCGCCGAGGACGGCCCGGACGATGTCGAGGTCGCGGGCGTTGTTGGCACCGAACAGGCGGCCATCACCAGCGCCACGAGAGATATCGACACTCCTGATTTCATGTCCACCAAGGACGGACGTCGGCCCCCGGATGCTGAGCGATCAATCGCGTCTGTGACTACCATCACCCGTCAGCGATGACGGCGGGGCGACTCGGGCGGGAGAGCTCTGATCCGGTCCGGGTGGGTTCGGTCCATGCCGGACGCCGGTCGCACCGCCTTGAAGGCGCGACCGGCGTGGCTCCGCGAGGGCCCGGCCTGGCCTGTGCTGAAGCCTGACCGGGGTCGCGGGGTTCGGGGAGATCAGTAGCCGGGGGCCGGCGGGTTCTCGATCGGGCCGGCGTCGCTCTCGGCGCCGGTGCCGCCGCCCGTGCCCGAGTCGCCGGAGTCCGCGTCGGAGCCCGAGTCGGAGGAGTCCGGGTCCGACGAGCCGGGGTCCGAGTCGGTGGAGCCCGCGTCGGCGTCGGGGAGTTGGGTCTTGCCGCCGTCCGGGGCCACGGCGAACCAGGTGCCCTTGACGCCCTGGCCCTTGATGTCGCCCGGCTCGGTGTCCTGGGCGAAGTAATAGACCGGCCAGCCGTTGATGGTGACCTGGCAGTGACCGTCGGCGCGCTCGACATAGCCGAGGATCTTGGGGTCGAGGCCCTTGGGGAAGATCTTGCCGGGGGACTTGATGAGGAGCGGCGGCCAGGTCTTGGCGCAGTCGCCGTTGCAGGTGGCCTTGGGCGGCTTGTTGTCGTCCTCGTCGAAGCGGTAGAGGGTGCGGCCGGCGCCGTCGGTGACGTAGGTGCCGATCTCGTCGTTCTCGGTGGCGTTCAGTTCGACGGTCTTGCTGCCGGAGGTGATCGAGGCCGGCGGGGTGATGTCCTTGTCGGACGGGCCGCTGAAGATCTTGACCCACTTCTGGGTCTTGGCGACGGTCGGCGGCTCGATGACGGCCTCTTCCTCTTCCGAGGCGCCCTGGCCGGCCGGGGCGGAGGCCGACGGGATGACCTGGAGTTCCGGCGGGACGTCGTCACTGGGCGTCACGGAGGCCGAGGGCTCGGGCACGCCGGAGTCGGCGGCGAGGTCGGCCACTCCGGCCGGGGCCGGGCGGGCGCAAGCGGTCATACCCAGCAGCGCAGTGAGCGCCAGGGCGGCTGCGGCGGTACGGGTGCGCTTCATGGTCTTTCCCCCTGAGGGACTGTCGGCGTCGAAACTCAGCGTTACGCCACCCACACGGGGGAACGGCCGGGGCGGTTCAAAGAAATTTTTCTGAACCGTTCCGAACCCGCGCTCGTGTGGGGAGAGTCAGACCGACGCAACGGGGGTCGGGGATGGCCGGGCGCGCGCTCCCAGTCCGGCCAGCCTCGGCGGCGTCGGCCACGCCGGGCGAAGCCGTGCGAGAAGGTGGGAAGAGCATGCCGGGGTTCAGGCTCCAACGCCGCCGGGAGGTGGCTGACGAGGCACTGGTCAGATCGTTGTTCGCCGAGCACGGCCGGGCGATGCTGGCCTATGCCACGCAGCTGACCAGGGACCGGGCCGCCGCCGAGGACGTCGTGCAGGAGGCCCTGGTCCGGGCCTGGCGCCATCCCGAGAGCCTGGTCAACGGCAAAGGGTCGGTACGCGGCTGGCTGCTGACCGTGATCCGTAACATCGTCACCGATCAGATCCGGGCCCGCAACGCCCGCGCCCCCGAGGTGCGGGAGAGCCCGGTCGACGTGCCGTCCGACGAGGACCACGCCGAGCAGGTGGTGAACGCGATGGTGGTGGTCGACGCGCTGAGCCAGCTGTCGACGGAGCATCGCGAGGTGCTCGAACAGCTCTATCTGCAAGGGTGCACGGTCACCGAGGCGGCGAAGGCCTTGGGCATCCCACCCGGGACCGTCAAGTCACGTTCTTTCTACGCCCTCCGGGCCCTGCGTGAGATCAAGTCGCTGAGCCCCGCCGGAACGGAACGGTCTGCCTCATGAACATCAACCACGTGGACCTCGCCGGCTACCTGACCAAGTCGCTGGACGCGGAC
The DNA here is from genome assembly GCF_030709675.1 of Symbioplanes lichenis. Lineage (GTDB taxonomy): Bacteria > Actinomycetota > Actinomycetes > Mycobacteriales > Micromonosporaceae > Actinoplanes > Actinoplanes lichenis. The sequence goes on along the minus strand of NZ_JAUZQD010000012.1, from coordinate 39,003 downwards.
GAGCACCGCCAGGCCGAGGAGCACCTCGCGACCTGCGCCGAGTGCCGGGCCGAGGCCGAATCCCTGCAGGAGTGGACCATGGCGCTGGAAGCCGTGCCCGAGGCGATGCTGCTGGACGGCCCACCCGACGACGCCGACCTGCTGTTGCAGCGCACGTTGCGGCAGATCCGCCAGGAGTCGTCCGGGGCGAACCGCCGCCGCTCGACGCTCGTGGGAATCGCCGCCGCTGTGGTCGTCGCCGCCGCGGTGGCCGGGGGTGCCGCGGTCGGCCGCTTCACCTCGCCGAGCGACGCGCCGCCGGTCGCCCAGCCGCCCACGGCCGCGGTGTCGTCCGGGCCGACGGCTGCGCCGGGCACGCGTACGGCCACCGCGGTCGACGCCACGACCGGCGCGCGCATCACCGTGGCGCTGACGCCGGCGCCGGGCTGGATCCGCGTCAAGGCGGCCGTGGCCGGCATCCCGCAGGGCGAGCGGTGCCTGCTGCAGGTCGTCGACAAGTCGGGCAAGGTCACGCTCGCGGGCAGCTGGCTCGTCTCCGAGGCCGGGGCCGACGACGGGACCACTCTGGACGGCAGCGCGCTCGTGCCGCTCGACCAGGTCGGCTCGGTACGGGTCGTGACCGAGGGCGGCAAGCAGTACACCAGCGTTTCTCTGTAGCACCGGGGGGAACGGGGCGGTCCGCCATGGGCCGTCCCGTTCGCATGCGCATTCACGATCACTTATTGACGTATCGACGTGACGCAGCTTACGGTCAGCATTACCAACCTGTTAAAACGTTTCACGTCCACGGTTAACGGCTGGCGACGTTCCGCCGCGTCGCCGCTTCGTTGTGTCCTTGAAACGATTGCACGACAGGAGTCGCCGTGCGTCGTAGTGCCATCATCCTCCTCGCCGCCGTCCTCACGCTCACCGGCACGGCCCTGCCCGCCGAAGCGTCCACACCCGCTCCCACCTTCCTGCGCAGCAACCACCAGGACCGTCCACTCGGCACCGACGCCACCGCGCCGGAGCTGAGCTGGCGCATCGCCACGCCCACCCAGACGGCGTACCAGGTGCAAGCCGCGACCTCCCTCGCCAAGCTGCTGCTCAAGCCGGACCTCTGGGACTCCGGCCGGGTGAGGAGCGGCGAAAGCGAGACTGCCTACCGGGGCAAGCCCATCGGCAGCCGCCAGCGCGTCTACTGGCGAGTCCGCAGCTGGTCCGGCCTGAACAGCGGCTGGAGCGCCCCGACCTGGTTCGAGACGGGACTCAGGGACTGGTCCGCGCAGTGGATCGCCAACCGGGACTGGCAGCTGGGCACCAAGGCCCCGAAGCCCGTCGTCGTCGACCTGCCCGCCCGCGACGCCCGGTACGTCCGCCTCGACGTGACCAAGCTCGGCCTGCCCCTCGCCGAGCAGCCGATCAACGCGCAGAACCAGCTGGTGACCACTGGCGACGCCCGGCGCTTCCCGCAGCTCACCTATCGGCTGCAGCTGGCCGAGGTGCAGGTGCGCGACTCGGCCGTCCCGGAGGTCAACCTCGCCGCGGGCCGCGAGAAGTTCGTGACCGCGTCGGAGACGGAGACGATCCGCAAGGAGTGGGAGCCGGGCCTGGTCGCGGACGGGCTCACCACCTCGAACCCGGAGGAGGCGAGCAACGCGGGCTACCAGAGCGCCGCGCACGCCGGCCCCGACGCGAGCATCCAGCTGACCATTGATCTGGGCGACACCAAACATCTCGACCAAGTGCTGCTCTACCCGCGCACGGACACCCTCACCGCGGAGGGGAAGACGCCGAACTTCCCGGTCGACTACACGATCCAGACCGCGCAGACCGACAATTTCCAGCAAGCCGCCGCCGTGACCGGCCAGAAGGCCCCGGACCCCTGGCTGCCCGAGGCGCTCCCGCTCTTCGCCAAGGACTTCACCGTCGGCAAGACGATCACAAGCGCCCGCCTGTACGTGTCCGGCCTGGGCATCTACGTCCCCAGCCTCAACGGCCACCGGGTCGGCGACGCGGTCCTCGAGCCCGGCAACACCGACTACGCCGACCGGGTCACCTACGCGGCCTATGACGTCACGCGTCAAGTGACGAAGGGCGCCAACACCATCGGGATCGCGGTCGGCAACGGCACGGCGAACGCGCTGCACACCGCGGGCCGCTACCGCAAGTTCGCCCGTACGGCCGCCGACCCGCAAGTGATCGCCCAGCTGGAGCTGACCCTCGCCGACGGCAGCAAGCAGCGGATCGGCACCGACAGCAGCTGGCGCACGACGCTCGGGGCGACGACGTCCTCGAACTGGTACGGCGGCGAGGACTACGACGCCCGCCGCGAGATTCCGGGCTGGAACAAGCCCGGCGGCAAGGCGAATTGGCAACCAGCAGTGCCGGGACAGGCAGTCGGGGCGCTCAGCGCACGAAAAAGCGAGCCTGTCCGAGTGGTCGAGAAGCTGCCCGCCACCCAGAGCGGGAAGATCTACGACGTCGGGCGCGTCATCGCCGGCATCCCGCAGCTCACGGTCACCGCGCCGAAGGGCACGACGATCCGCGTCTTCCCGGCCGAGGCGCTGCGCGACGGTCACGCCGACCAGTCGAAGAGCAACGTCGGCGCCCCGATCTGGGACAGCTTCACCAGCAGGGGCGGCACCCAGACCTGGAGCCCGGACTTCGGCTATCACAGCTTCCGCTATCTGGAGGTCGTCGGCGACGCCCAGGTCAGCGTCACCGGCCTGCGGGTCATGGCCGACAACCCCAGCGCCGGTACGTTCACCAGCTCCAACGACATCGTCAACGGCATCCACCGCCTGACCCGCCACGCCGTCGAGAGCAACATGAACAGCGTCCTGACCGACTGTCCGAGCCGCGAGAAGCTGGGCTGGCTCGAACAGGACCAGCTCGCCTTCGACGCCATCGCCCGCAACTACGACGTACGCGCGTATCTCGACAAGATCGTCCAGGACATGGCCGACGGGCAGGAGGCGTCGGGTCTCGTCCCGAGCACAGTCCCCGACTACGTAACCCTGGCCGGCTCGTACCGGGATGATCCGAACTGGGGTGGCGCCCTGGTCCTCGTGCCGTGGCAGGTCTATCGGACCTACGGCGACACCGCGCAGCTGGAGACTTACTGGCCGCGCATGCAGCAATACCTGTCCTACCTGGAAGGTCAGACGGCGCGCTGGGTGAACGGCGTCTACGACTACGGGCTCGGCGACTGGATCACCACCGAGAAGCCGGCCATGCCGAAGGCGATCCCGGGCAGCTTCGGCGTCTGGCGGATCGCCGACGGGATGGCGCAGATCGCGGAGGTGCTCGGCCAGGACCCGGCGCCCTACCGCGCCAGAGCGGACGCCCTGGCGGCAGCCGTCTGGGCCAAGTACTACGACCCGGCGACGGGCCTCTTCGGCGGCGGCGGTCAGGGCGCGACGGCTCTGGCCCTCGACATGGGCGCGGTGCCCGCGGACCTCGAGGCAGCCCAGCTGCGGCACCTCGTCGACAGCATCCAGGGCACCGGCAACCACCTGGTCATGGGCGAGATCTCCTTCCCGTCCGTGCTGCGTGTGCTGTCGGAGAACGGGCGCGACGACGTCGTCTACGCGGTCGCGTCACAGACGACCAGTCCGAGCCTCGGCTACCAGGTCGTGCGGGGGAACACGTCGCTCGGGGAGACCTGGGACGGCGGCAGCGGTCAGTCGCAGAACCACTTCATGCTCGGCGCGCTCGACTCGTGGATTCTGACCCGGCTCACCGGCATCGGCCAGGCGGAGGGCTCGGCCGGCTTCGACAAGCTGGTCATTGATCCGGCCGTGGTCGGCGACCTGACCCACGCGGAAGGCAGCTACGACACTCCGCACGGCACGGTAAAGGTGTCCTGGCAGCGCACCGGCACGAAAACCGACCTGCGCGTCACCGTCCCGAACGGCGCCACGGCAGAGGTGCACGTCGACGGAAATGTCCGGAACGTCGGCCCTGGCACTTGGAGCTTCCATGCGTAAAGCACTCGTCGCCGCAATGGCGGTGCTCCTCACACTGAGCGGCCCGGTCCAAGCGAGCGCACACCAGGGCTTCGACGCCGAAGCCTTCAAGAACCCGTCGAAGAGCAGCATGCCCGCCGTCTACTGGTACTGGAACAACACCATCACGACCGCCATCACGGACAAGCAGATGGCCGAGATGCGGGCCAAGGGGATCCACGAGGCGGTCCTCTTCCCGTACGGCGGGGACGCCATGCAGCCCGCCTTCTTCACCGAGGCGTGGTTCTCGCTGGTGGAGCACGTGCTGCGCGAGGCGAAGCGCACCGGCATGAAGATCTGGCTGTTCAACGACAACAACTTCCCGAGCGGCCGGGCCGCCGGGTTCGTCGTCAACGGCGGCACGATCGGCGACCGGACGATCAAGGCGCGGCCCGAGCTGCGGCTCAAGGCGCTGCTGCGCTCGACCCGCGTGATCGACGGTCCGGCGACGCTCACCCTGGCGCGGACCAGCGGGCTCAGCGTCGACGCCGGCAAGCTGGTCGTCGACCCGGCCACGAAGCCCGGCGCGGCGCCGCTGCTGCCGGGCGCGGGCTGGACGGACTACACGGTCACCGGCAAGGTCACGCTCACCACGGGCGGGACCCAGTTGTGGGTACGCGCGGACGTCACCGGCACGAGCGGCTATCTCGTGGACGTCGACTCGAAGGGCGTGGCGAGCGTCTACCGCGTCGACGACGGCGTAAAGACGCGGCTCACCACCGGCATTCCGACGCCCGGCTTCTCGGCGACCCGCGCGCAGACCGTGACGGTGAAGGTCACCGGCGACACGATCGCCCCGACCATCAACAACACGGTGCAGCCGGTCGCCACCGACGCGACCTACCCGTCCGGCGCGGCCGCGGTCTCGGCCGAGGGCACGCAGCGTTCCCAGTGGGACACGCTCACTGTGAGCAACGGCGCGACGCTGTGGACCAATGATTTCACCGACGCGACCGGGCTGACCGGCTTCGCGCAGGACCGGGTCACGCTGCCCGGCATCACGGCGGCCGCCGCCCGGCCGATCGGGAGCTCGGCGATCACCGAAATCACCGGGACGACCTGGAAGGTGCCGGCCGGCCGGTGGCAGGTCGACGTGTTCGCCTCGGCGTTGCTGCGCGACGACTCCAGCGGCTATGTCCGCAACTATCTCGACCTGCTCGACCCCGAGGCGGTCGACGCGTGGCTCGACGTGGTGCCGACCGAGTACGCCCGGCGCTGGCCGTGGGCCATGGGCACGGTCGTCCCGGGCTTCTGGGACGACGAGTCGTTCATCGCCTCGGCGCAACCGCACCCGTTCAAGCGGCTCGCGTGGTCGCCCGGGCTCGCCGGCGCGGTGAAGGCGGCCGGGGGCAAGCCGGGGACGGCGTACCTGGCGGCGTCCAACGGGATCGACCCGGCCGCGGGCACGTACTGGCGGGCGGTGAACAACCTCTTCGCCACCAGCTACTACAAGCGGCAGGCCGAGTGGATGGGCCGGCACGGGCTGAAGCTCATCTCGAACCCGCTGCTGGACGAGGAGGGCCCGCAGGACCGGATGATCAGCACCGGCGACCTGAGCAAAGACAACCAGTGGGCGCAGGTCCCGGGCAGCGACATGATCACCACCGACTACACGGCCGGCAAGCAGACCACGCTCGCCCGCAACTCCGCGTCGGCGGCACACCAGAGCGGCGCCGAGCGCGTGGTGATGGAGACGTTCGGCAACGGCGGGTGGCAGATCGCGCCCGACTACATGCACGCCACGGTCGGCGCGCTGGCGGCCCGGGGCGTCAACCAGACGTTCCTGCACGCCATGTGGACCGACGAGACGAACGTCAACTTCCCGCCGCCGTTCGGGCCACGCAGCACCTTCTGGGCCGAGATGCCGACGGTCGACACGTGGATCGGCCGGGTCATGGAGCTGGGCCGCGGCACCGATCTGGCGGAGACGGCGCTGATCCAGCCGCAGCGGGCCGCCGAGCAGAGCCGGGCGACCGAGAACACGCTCGACGAGGACTTCGCCGAGACCGCCTTCGCCCTCGAACGGCAGCAGATCGACTTCGACCTGGTCACCGACAACGCGCTCGCGGGCGACCCGGCGACGCGGTTCCACGCCACGTCGTCGCGGGGCGTGCTGCGGGTCGGGAAGGCCGACTACAAGCAGGTCGTGCTGCCGCCGACGCCGATTCTGGACCTGGCGGCCGCGCGGCGACTCGCGGAATTCGTCCGGGGCGGCGGTCGGCTTGTCGTCACCGGTGAGCTGCCGCAGCACGAGGCGACGGGCAAGGACTCGGCGTTGCGGAGCGTGCTGCGCGGGATCAAGACGTCGACGCTCGGGGAGCGGGCCGTGACGTTGCAGCCGGCCGCCGAGGCGGTGCGGGTCAAGCGGACCGGGCGTGGGGACGACATCGCGTTCCTGCTCAACAACGAGAGTGATCAGGTGGTCACAACCACGGCGACCTTCCCGGCGCGGGGCGTGCCGGAGATCTGGGACCCGCGCACCGGCTCGACGGCGGCGGCCACGACCTACGACGGTTCCGCGGTCCCGATCACGCTGCAGCCGTACGAGACATTGGGTGTGGTCTTTCGAGCCGGCGTCAAGGAGACCGCGCACCTGACCGGTGGCAGCGCGACACGCGTAGAAGAAGTCCGGAATGTTCTGCGCGCCACTATCGTCGCCGGCGCGCCGGGCACCTATCGGCTTGAAGGGACAAGTCGCAACCGAGACTATCGCGGCAGCGTGACCGTCACCGATCAGCTCACCCCGATCCCGGTCGCCGGCCCCTGGACCGTCCGGCTGGAGAAGGACGGCGCCGTGGCCGAGGAACGCCCTCTCGGCTCGTGGACGACCTTCGACCCGACGTTCTCGGGCAGCGGCGTCTACAACACGACCGTCGACCTGACCCGGGACGACCTCGCGCAGCGACGACTCGTGCTCGACCTCGGGGAGGTGCACGACCTGGCCACGGTCACGGTCAACGGGTCGGCGTTGCCGGTCGCGCTCTGGCATCCGTACACCGTGGATGTGACCGGCGCACTGCGGCCCGGTAGCAACACAATCAGCGTGCGGGTCACCAACACCCTTGCCAACTCGCGCAACAAGATCCTGCCGTCCGGGCTCGTGGGCCCGGTGACTTTGCGGCCGCAGGCCGTCGCAACCGCTCAGCTGGAGGCCGTCCGATGAAACGCCGAACCTTACTGGCCGCCAGCCTCGGCGCGGCGCTGCCCTTGCCTCTTCCCTCGGAGAAAGGCACGTCGTTCGAACGCCGTTTCGCTCACCCGGGGACCGAGACCGGCGCCAAGTTCCGCTGGTGGTGGCCGCACGGGCTGGTCGACCCGAAGGAGATCGCCCGCGAGGTCGACCAGATCGCCGACGCCGGCTTCGGCGGGGTGGAGATCCAGGACGTGCACCACAGCGTGCGTACGGACCTCGACGTCGAGGGGCACGGCTGGGGCACCCCCGCCTGGCTCGCCGCCGTCGAGACCGCCCTGCGCCGAGCCAAGGCCCGGAACCTCACCGTCGACCTCGCCATGGGCCCGTCCTGGCCGACCGCCGTGCCGACGATCACGCCCGCGCACCCGGCCGCGGCCAAGGAGCTCTTCACCACGGTCACGCCGTTCACCGGCTCCTATTCCGGGACGGTCGAGGCGGACATCGTGCAGATCGCCCGCGTGGTGTCGGCCGGGGTGCTCGATCCCGCCTCGGTGAAAACGCTGCGCAGCGGACAGATCGACCTGGTGCTCGAAGGCGACTGGGTGCTGCTCGCCTACACCGAGCGCGGGTCGGGGCAGGAGCCCGAGGGCGGCCCGCACACGTCGCCCGACTCCTATGTGGTCGACCACTTCGGCCGGGCCGGCACCGACGTGGTGCTCGACTTCTGGCGCAAGGTGATCCTGACCCGGAAGATCCGCGAGCTGCTGCGCGACACCGGCGGCGACCTCTTCGAGGACTCGCTGGAGATCGAGACGGACGAGACGATCTGGACGCCGGGCTTCCTGCGCGAGTTCGAGCGGCGGGCGGGTTACGACCTGCTGCCCTGTCTGCCGATCGTCGTGCAGAAGAACGAGAAGTATCTCTACGCCTTCGACTCCGACACCTCGAATCATGTCCGCGACGACGTCGACCTGGTGCTGTCCGACCTCTATCACGAGAATCACCTGATCCCACTGCGGGACTTCGCGCACGGTCTCGGGATGCGACTGCGGGTCCAGCCGTACGGTCTCCGTACCGACGCCGTCCGCAGCGCGACCCTGCTCGACGTGCCCGAGAGCGAGTCGCTGGGCTTCAAGAACCTCGACGACTACCGGGTCCTCGCGTCCGGCCGGGACATGGCGGGTCACGCGCTCCTGTCGTGCGAGTCGGCGGCCTACGCGAACGGCGCCTACAGCACCACGTGGGACAAGGTGCTCCAGACGATGGGCAGCGTGTTCGCCGGGGGAGTGAACCAGGCGGTGCTGCACGGGTTCGCGTACGCCACGGCACCCGGGGCGGCGTGGCCCGGCTTCGCGGCGTTCTCCCCGTACAACGGGAACGGGATCGGCTATGCCGAGGCGTGGGGGCCACGGCAGCCCACGTGGCGGCACGTGTCCGACATCGCGGGGTGGTTCGCGCGTACCCAGCTGGTGTTGCGCACCGGCCGCGCCCGTACGGACATCGCGTTCTTCCGCCAGAAGGGCTGGACCGCGACCGGCATCGGCGCGTCCTGGGCGACGAACGACGGCATCCCGATCGGCTGGACGCACGGCTTCCTCACCGAGTCCGCGCTGGATCTGCCGAGTGCCGTGGTCCGGGGCGGGCGGCTGGCGCCGGACGGCCCGGCCTACAAGGCGCTGATCCTGGAGGGCGACGCGTTCCGGGGCCGGGAGCACACGATCTCGCTGCGCGCCGCGCGGAAGCTGCTCGCGCTCGCCCGGGCCGGCCTGCCGATCATCGTGCTCGGCGACTGGTCCTCCGACGCGCACGTGACCGGGCTGGCCGCGCCCGGCGAGAACGCCGCGTTGCAGACGGTCCTGCGGGAGCTGCTCACCCGGGCGACCGTCGTCGCCGACGCCACCGGCATCCCGGCGGCGCTCAGCGGCATCACCCGCGACGTCGAGTACGAGAAGTCGACGCTGATGACCGTGCACCGGGTGGACGGGGACACCGACTACTACTACCTGGCGAACGCGCGGCACGCCGAGAACCGGAAGATCACCGACATCGACGTGGACGTGTGGCTGACCGCTCAGTCACGCAACGCTGTCCCGCGCCTCCTCGATGCTTGGACCGGCGACATTTCGGGCGTGCCTTTCGAGCGCTCGGGGAACCGGGTCCGGGTCCGGGCCACGCTGAAGCCCGGTCAGTCCATGCTGATCGCGCTGCGGCCGGGGCGGATCACGGTGCCGCCCGTGCAGGTTTCGACGGGCGAGACGACCGCGCTGTCGCGGTGGGATCTCGAGGTCGAGGACTGGCAGCCCTCGGGCGTGTCCCGGCACCGGGTCACGCTTGAGGCGCTCGCGCCCTGGTCGACGATTCCGGGGCTGGAGGACGTGTCCGGCGTGGGGACATATCGGACTTCCTTCGACGTGCCGCGCGGGCTCAAGGCGTGGCTCGACCTGGGCGAGGTGACAGACACCTGTCGCGTACGCGTGAACGGCCGCGCCCTGCCGCCCGCCGACGTGCTCGATCCGGTCGTGGACCTGGGTCCCTGGCTGCGGACCGGGCGCAACACCGTCGAGGTCGAGGTGGCCTCGACGCTGCTCAACCGGTTGCGGACCACGAGTCCCGAGGTGTTCGGCATCGCCGCCCGGCAGGCTTACGGCCTGATCGGGCCCGTCCAGCTGAGGTGGTACCGATGAAACGACGTACTGTCCTGGGGGCCGGCGCGGCCGTCCCGATCGCCCTGGCCGCCGCAGCCCCGGCCTCGGGTTCGCCTTCCGTCAGATCCGGAAATGTCCGGCTGCTCGACAGTCGCTACCGGCAGAACATGATGCGCACGGTTGCGTATCTGCGGTTCGTCGATCTGGACCGGATGCTGCACATGTTCCGGGTGACCGCCGGCCGGCCGAGCACGGCTCTCGCTCTGGGCGGCTGGGAGGCTCCCGACGTCCAGCTGCGCGGGCACACGACCGGTCACCTGCTCTCCGGGCTCGCCCAGGCCGCCTATCACCTCGACGACGCCGAACTGCGCGCTCGCTCGGCCACGCTCGTCGCCGGACTCGCCGAGTGTCAGGCCCCGGACGGCTATCTGTCCGCCTTCCCCGCCTCTGTCTTCGACGATCTTGAAGCCGGCAAGAACCCGTGGGCGCCCTACTACACGATTCACAAGATCCTGGCGGGCCTGCTGGATCAGCACCGGCTGCTCGGATCGTCGCAGGCTCTGCGGGTCGCGCTGGGAATCGCGCGCTGGGCCGACGCGCGCACGTCGGCGCTGACCCGCGAGCAGATGCAGAAGGTGCTGCACGTCGAGTTCGGCGGGATGAACGAGGCACTGTTCAACCTCTTTGCGGTGACGCGCGACCCCGCGCATCTCGAGCTGGCGCAGCGGTTCGACCACGACGAGATCTTCGTGCCGCTGTCGGAACGACGGGACACCCTGGCCGGGCGGCACGCCAACACCGACATCGCGAAGATCGTCGGCGCGGCGGCGGCCTGGCAGATCACCGGCTCGCCGCGGTACGAGACCATCGCCTCGTACTTCTGGGACCAGGTGGTCGGGCACCACACGTACGTGATCGGCGGCAACGCCAACGCCGAGTTCTTCGGGCCGCCGGACCAGATCGTCAGCCAGCTCGGCGAGAACACCTGCGAGAACTGCAACAGCTACAACATGCTCAAGCTGACGCTGCGGTTGCTCGCCCAGCGGCCCGAGCGCGTCGACTATCTGGACTACTACGAGTGGACGCTGCTCAACCAGATGCTCGGCGAGCAGGACCCCGACTCGGCGCACGGCAACGTCACGTACTACACCGGGCTGTCGCAGGGGACGCAGCGCAAGGGCAAGGACGGGCTCGTCTCCGACCCGGGGTCGTACAGCAGCGACTACGGCAACTTCAGCTGCGACCACGGGTCGGGGCTGGAGACGCACACGAAGTTCGCCGAGCCGATCTACGCCCAGCGGGGCGACGAGCTGACCGTGCAGCTGTTCATCCCCTCCGAGATCTCCTTCCGCGGGTCATTGCTGCGCCTCACCACCGGCTATCCCTACTCGGACACGATCCGGATCACGGTGACCGAGGGCGGCAGCTTCGCCCTGCGCATCCGCATCCCGGGCTGGGTGAGCGGGCCGACGCTGCGGGTCGCGGGCGCGCCGGTGCATGTACGCCCGGGAACGTACGCGTCGATCCGCCGGCGGTGGCGCACCGGCGACGTCGTGGAACTGACCCTGCCGATGCGCCCGCGCTGGCTGGCGGCCCCGGACAACCCGGCGATCCGGGCCCTGACCTACGGGCCACTGGTGCTGGCCGGGCGGCACGGCGACAACCCGCCGGCCGTCGTCCCGACCGTGGACCCGGCGCTGCTCCGACGGGAACCGGGCCGGGCCGAGTTCAGCCTCGGCGACCTGCGGCTGAGCCCGTTCCTCGACGTGCACCACGAGCACTACAGCGTCTACTTCGCCTTGCCGCCCGTCCGGCGCCGGGGCGTCGTGGCCGCGTACCCGCTGACCGGATCGCTGCGGGATCGCACCCGCCGCTGGGACGACGCGGTGCTCGCGGGCGGCGCGGTGGCGGGCGAGCGGGGCATCGAGCTCGACGGCAAGGGGGCGCACGTGGCGCTCCCGGCCGGGCTGCCCGCCAACCTGACCGAGCTGACGATCTCGGTGGCCGTCCGCCTGAACAGCATCGCCAACTCGGCCCGCGTGTTCGACCTCGGCTTCAACACCCAGAGCTACATGTTCCTGACCCCGCGCACCGGCAACGGCACGGCCCGCTTCGCCCTGAAGCTGGGCGGCATGGACGGCGAAGACTACGTCGACGCCGCCGTCGCCCTCCCGGTCGGCACCTGGACCACCGTCAAGATCGTCGTCGGCAAGACCCTGCAGTTCTATGTGGACGACGTGTTGAGCGGCGAAAACAAGTCCCCACGCATGGGCGCCCTCCTGCTGGGCGCAACCCACTTCAACTACCTGGGCCGCTCCCAGAACCCCAAACACCCCTACCTCGACGCCGCCGTCGCCGACTTCATGCTCAGCTCGTGACTCAGTCTCTGTCATTGACGGCGTGAGTACATGTACGTACATTGGATGGCGGAGAGAGGGGTGCCCCATGTCCGCCACCGACCCCGCGTCGCAGCAGTCGGCCGTGTCTCCGCCGTCCCGGACCGAGCGCATCAACCTCCGGGCAACGGCGGGCGACGCTGCCCTCATCCGGCAAGCGGCTTCCGCCAAGCGCATGACCGTGACTGAGTTCATGCTCGGTGCGTCGATCGAGGAGGCCAGGCGCGTGCTGAACGAGGATCACCGGCTCGAGGTACTGGGCGAGGTCTACGACCGCCTGGCGGCCGAGATCAAGGAGCCGGCGGAAGTGGTCGACGCGATGGTGGAGATGATCAAGCGACCCCGGCGTCTGCAGCAGCCCGTCATCGAGGGGTAATTGTCCGCCCCCTATTGTCATGCGTCGAGACTTTGATTGTGGCGTCCCTGAGATCAGTGACTATCTCCGCGACCGGGGTAACAACGCCGCGTGGAGGAACGCGGCGAAGCCGTGGGTGGCGGTCGACGCGGATGTCGGAGTGATCGGCTACTACGTGTTGGTCGCCAGCCGGATCGAACGTAAGAAGGCTCCCGCCGACCTTGCCGCGATCGAGCCGCTGCACGCGATTCCCTCCACCTACCTGGCGGCGTTCGCGATCGACCGGCGCTTTCAAGGCCGGGGTTACGGCTCCGACCTGCTCTTGCACGCGTTCATCACCGCGGCGAACGCAGCCCGGTATGTGAACTCCTATGCCATGGATCTCCATGCTTTCGACGACCGGGCGCGAGCCTTCCATGTCCGGCACGGATTTCGCCCGCTGGGTGACCCTCGGCGGCCGAACGACCTCTACATCCTGCTCCAAGACATCCGGAGGACGCTCGAAGGATACGGCGACCTGGTGTGATCTCTAGCGGACTTCGAACTCCCAGAGGCTGTAGCCGTACTGGGTGGAGCGTTCTGTGCCGTACAGGCGGACGTAGCGTCCCGGGACCTTTTCGACGGGGATGGTGGCGACGCCGCCGGCGCTGCTGACGGTGGAGTAGACCGTGGTCCATTCCTTGGCGTCGTTGGAGAGTTCGACGCGGTAGTGGGTGGCGTGGCTGTTCTCCCAGCGGAGGACGACCTGGCTGATCTGGTAGCGGGCGCCGAGGTCGACGCGGAGCCATTGGGGGTCGCTGAAGGCGCTGCTCCAGCGGGTGGTCGAGTCGCCGTCGACGGCGCCGGCGGCGGACCAGGGGTCGCCTTCGAGGCTGGAGGCTTCGACGGGGCGGCCCAGGGCGAGGTTGCGGCCGGACGGGTTGGTCTTGGCCTTGGGGGCGGCGGCGCTCGTGCTCGGGGCGGCCGATGGGGACGGCTTCTTCGAGCGGCTCGGGGCGGGGGAGGGCAGGGCCTGCTGCTCGGTGCGGGGGGAGCCGGCGGGGCGCGGCGCGTCGGCGGCCTTGTCGGGCCGGGACGGGCGGGAGCTCGGCGGCGGGGTCTGCACGGCGGAGGGCAGGGCGACGGTCTGCTGTTGCTGCTGGGCGGGATCGTCGCCGCTGGTGGTGACCAGGCCGACGATGGTGAGGACGGCGACGAGGAGCAGGGCCGCCAGGACCAAAGGCAGGGCGCGGCCCTTGAGCGGCGGCGCCGGGGTCTCGACCGCGGGTTCTTCAATGACGCGGGGAGTGGGAACCGGCTGCTCGCCGATCAGCATGGCCAGCAGGGCCGGGGCGGTCGGGCGGTCGGCCGGGTCCTTGGCCAGGGCCAGCTCGACCGGGCCGCGCAGGCTCTCGGGCAGGCCGTCGAGGTGCGGCGGCTGGGTGAGGATGCGCGCCGCGGTGGCCGGCGGGGAGTCGGCGTGGAAGGGGGTGCGGCCGGTGCCCGCGTACGTGACCACGCAGCCCCACGCGAAGATGTCGGCGGCCGGCGTGATCGGGGTGTCCGGGTCGGCGGAGAAGCGTTCCGGCGCCATGTAGGCGACCGTGCCGACCATGTTGTCCGTACGCGTGTGGCGGCTGGTGATCTCGAACGGCCGGGCGATGCCGAAGTCGATGACCTTGGGGCTGCCCGGTGGGAGCAGCACGTTGTCGGGCTTGAGGTCGCGGTGGATCACGCCGGCGCCGTGGATGCCGGTCAGCGCCGTGGCGATGCCGGCCGCGAGCGAGTGCAGGGCCCCGCCGCGCACCGGCCCCTGCTCGTCGACGACCTCGGCCAGGGTGGGCCCGTCGACGTATTCGACGACGAGGTAGGGCGGGTCGTGGGCGAGGTCGGCGCCGAGGAACTCGGCCGTGCAGAACGACGGCACCTGCCGGGCGCGCTCGACCTCGCTGCGGAACCGGCCGCTGAACTCGGGATCCGCGGCGAGGGTTGGATGGATGAGCTTGATCGCGACGAACCGGCCCTCCGGGTTCCTCGCCAGATAGACCGCGCCCATGCCCCCCAGGCCCAGGAGCCCCACGAGGGCATAGTCGCCCAGCCGGGTGGGGTCCTGCAGACGCAGCGGACTCACGCGGTACGCGGTGTCCACTCATCAACTCCCTCGAACGATCTTCCTCATCGATCGTTCTGGTTACCGGTGAGTTCCGCAAATATCGGCCGGGGGCCGGGGTGTTTTGGTGCGCGATCGTCACCCGCCGGTCATCTTCGGCGGGGAAACCACACGGCGAGTCACTGTGGAGTGTCAGATCGTGGGGAGGCCGGCCTCCTGCCAGGCGCGGAAGCCGCCGGCGAGGTCGGTGGCGCGGTGCAGCCCGAGGTCCTGCAGGGCGGCGGCGGCCAGGCTGCTGGTGTAGCCCTCCTGGCAGGTGACGATCACGTCGAGGTCGTAACGGGTGAAGGAGAGGCGGGCGTCGCTGCGCGGATCGAGGCGCCACTCCAGGACGTTGCGCTCGATGACGATGGCGCCCGGGATTTCGCCGTGCTCGGCGCGCTGGGCGGCCGGGCGGATGTCCACGAGAACCGCGCCGCCGGCCACCGCCCGGCGGGTCTCGTGCGGGTCGAGGCGGCGCAGCCGGCCCCGGGCCGCGCTCAGCATCTCGTCGATTCCCAGGGATCCGGCGGGGGCGGTCACCACTGGGCTCCGGCGCGCTCGACGGTCACCACGTCGAGCCCCGCGGCGCCGATGCGGTATTTGGTCATGGTGGTCAGCGCCGGCCCGTACGCGTGGATGCTGATCGCCGGGGTGTTGGTGCGGTTGGTCATGCGATGGATGTGCCGGGTGCCGAAGCGGCGGCCCGCGCCCTCGCCGAGCTCGCGGACGGAGACGCGCGGCGGCCCGTCGGGGCGCACGGCGACGGTCTCCTCGGTCAGCGTGCCGGAGAAGACGTGGAACGCGCCCGCCGAGCCGCCGTGGTCGTGCAGCTCGGTGCCCTGCCCGGGCAGCCACGTGAGCAGCCACACCTCGTGGTCGGGCTCCTCCGCGAGCCGGTCGTACCAGCGTTCGGCCGCGTTGAACTGAGGCGTGACGCGCCAGGAGGCGACGTCCGCCGCGAAC
This sequence comes from Symbioplanes lichenis, assembly GCF_030709675.1. Taxonomy (GTDB): domain Bacteria; phylum Actinomycetota; class Actinomycetes; order Mycobacteriales; family Micromonosporaceae; genus Actinoplanes; species Actinoplanes lichenis. The sequence continues at coordinate 23,391 of NZ_JAUZQD010000012.1, read as the reverse complement.
TCACGGGCGATGCTGAGGTGGTCCAGGCGCAGGTCGACGGTCGTCACGGTCGTATCTCCTCGCTTCGCATACATTGCCTATCAGTTCTATAGGTTTACCGCATGATTGTGGCGTGGGTGTGAAGACGCGCGGAAAAAGATCGAGGGAAAGAGTCGCCGCGCACTCGGCTCTTTCGCCGAGAGCGACGTGACGGCTACTCGCAGTTCGATTTGGCCCGGTCGGGCTCGTAAGATCGGCCTGCCCGGTTCACCGTTCCGGTGGAAACGACCTCGCAGCGGAGCCACGGGTATTCAGACCGTTATATCGTCTGCGACGCCTGTTCGCCGGCCCCTCTGGCGACTCCCCCCGACCTCAAGAGGACGCACCCGTGCCGAACAATCGCCGCGGCCTGCTCGCCGCCGGTCTGGCCGCCGCCGTGGTCGGCGCCACCGGAGTCGTGTGGACCCTGAACGCCAGCGCCGCCGAGCCGCCCGTACCGTCCGTCTCCGCGCCGATCGTCGACGCGGCGCCCGTACCCCCGGCGCTTCTGCCCTGGGGGGTCAAGCCGTCGAAGCTCAAGCGGGGCAAGCCCGGCGCGACCAGCAAGGCCGTCGCAGCCGCCGGGGCTGACGCCGCGCCCGCCGACCGGAGCGGCTCGCTGCTGCCGGTGCCCGAGTTCGGGCCGAAGGGCAAGAACTCCAAGAACGGGCCGCTGCGCGAGGAGCGTACGGACGTGCAACCCCCCGCGCCGCCGTCGGCCGAGCCGAAGGCCCAGCGGGAGGTGTTCTACCACTACGCGTACGGCAAGCAGGTCGGCGCGACCGACGGCTCCTGGGCCAACATCCACATCGCCAAGCCGGAGCTGGCGGAGGAGGACTACCACTCGCTGGCGGAGATCGCGCTGCAGTCCGAGGACGGCAAGCAGATCGTGGAGATCGGCTGGACCGTCGACCGCGGGGTCAACGGCGACGCCGATCCGCACCTGTTCGTCTTCTCGTGGCAGAACGGCGTGGCGGGCTGCTACAACGCCTGTGGCTTCGTGCAGTACAGCAAGACGGTCAAGCCGGGCGACACGCTGCCCGTCGAGGGGCAGAAGCGGTTCGGCATCCAGCACGCGAGCGGCGTGTGGTGGGTCGCCTACAACTCCGAGTGGATCGGCTACTTCCCCGACAAGCTGTGGGACGGCACCTACACCCGGGGCGGCCTGACCCAGTGGTTCGGTGAGGTGGCGGCGTCGAGCGAGAAGCCGTGCACGCAGATGGGGAACGGCCTCCCGGCCAAGGAGGATTGGGCCGCCCGCATCGGCACGATCTCGATGATCAACGGCCCCGAGCCCAAGGCCACCCTGAAGGCCACGAGCCCCTATTACAGCGTGGACTGGCGCAGCGACCGTACGTTCGGATTCGGCGGCAAGGGGTGGTGCGGCGAGGAGGACGACGAAGAAGCCGAAGAATAGGTTGAACCGACAACCGCTTCGTGGGGTACACCAGGGCATGCGACGACGAGCGGGCGCCGACGAGGAGCTGATGACCGCGCTCTACACCGAGCACTACTCGGTGCTGCTCGGCTTCGTCTCCCGCTATGTGCAGGACCGGCACCGCGCCGAGGACCTCGTCCAGGAGACGCTGCTGCGGGCCTGGAAGCACATCGACCACCTCGACCCGGAGCCCGGCCGCACCCGCTCCTACCTGCTCACCATCGCCCGCAACGTGGTCACCAACGCCTGGCGGGCCGAGCAGCGCCGCCCGAAGCTGGTGATGGACGAGCAGGCCGTGCAGACCGTGGCCTCCGCCGACACCGTCGACCAGCTGGTCGAGGGCTGGCTGGTCGCCGAGGCGCTCGAACGGCTCTCCGCCGACCACCGCGCCGTCGTCCAGGCCATGTACTACGACGGGCAGAGCGTCGCGGACGCCGCCCGCAGCCTCGCGGTGCCCGAGGGCACGGTCAAGTCGCGCGCCTACTACGCCGTCCGGGCGCTGCGGCGGGTCTTCGAGGAAATGGGAGTGCTGCGATGACCGCGGGCCACGACGAGCTGCGCCGCCTGCTCGGCGGCTATCTGCTCGGCGGTCTCGGCGACGCGGACACCGAACGGCTCGACGTGCACCTGCTGACCTGCGACGAGTGCCGGGCCGAGCTGGACCAGCTGGCGCCCGTGCCGGAGCTGCTGCGCACCCTTCCGCAGCCGAACCCCGTCGTGCCGCCGGGTGCGCGACCCACCCCCGACCGGGTCGAGGCCCTGCTGGGGCGCATGCGCGGGGAGCGGGCCCGGGACCGCCGCCGGGCCACGGCCCGGAGGCTCGCGGTCGCCGCGGCGGTCCTGCTGATTGCCGCGGTCTCCGGCGTCCTCGTGCTCAACCACGACAACGGTACGCAAACCCCGCCGCCCCTGGCCCGATCCAGCCCCGCCCAGCCCCGCCTCGTCGCCGCCTTCCACTCGGCGGACGGCAGCGGCCTCACGGGCGAGGCCGTCCTCACCGGCAAGACGTGGGGCGTCTCCGTCGACCTGGCCGTCCAGCAGCTCGCCGGCAGCGGACCCTTCGTCTGCCACGTCCGCAACCGGGGCGGGCAGGTCGAGCAGGCGGCGATCTGGGGCCCCACCCCGAGCGGCAACGCCAAGGTGACCGGGGCCAGCTCGATCCAGCTCACCAGCGTCGCCGAGATCGAGGTCGCCGACACAGCCGGGCACGTCCTCGGAACGGCCTACCTTTACTAGGGGCCCGGCGGCGTGTACCGGGCATGGATGCTTCGGCGACGGTCGTGTCGCGGCCCGGGGAGACGGAAGCCGACGGCTTCGAGAGCTTCTACCTGGTGCGGGTAAGCGAGTCCGAGCAGGTGTCCGCCCTGCCCGACGGCGGCGTCGTCCTGCTCGGCCCGGTACCGCGGGGAAGCGGGCCGGAGCTCGTGGTCGCCGGGCCGGACGGCCAGGTGCGGCTGCGGCGTGACCTCCACGCGAACGGGAAGAAGGTCACGCTCACCGCGGCCAGCGAGACCACGGCCTTCTTCCAGCGTGGGGACTCGCTGTTCGCCCACGAGCTCGCCACCGGGGCCGAGCGGCGGATCCTGAAGACCAGCACCGGCGGCACGATGGCCGCGGCGGCCGACGCGATCGGCCGTCGGCCGGCCCAGGACTATGTGTTCGATCTGTGCGGCATCGAGGTCGCCAGCAGCACGGGGAACGCCTACCTGCTGGCGGCAAGCCTGCGCCGGGACGCCGACGGGTGCACGAAGATCCTGGCGCTGCGGTGGTCACCGGACGGCAGCAAGCTCGCGGTCGCGGAAGAAAATGATCGGGGCCGCCGGGTGGTCGTGCTCCGCGTGGCCGACGGACAAAAGCTGATGGAGCTGGCGCTGACCGGGACCGCAGAGGAGCTGGGGGGCGAAGTTCGATCGGATGGCCGCCGCGCTGGCGTGGCAGGACGACCGGACAGTGCGCGCGGCGCTCTATCCGGTCGGTCCCGGCTATCTGACGGTCGAGCCCTTCATCGTCGCCGTGCCTTGACGAGGTAGGTCTGGGCGACGACGACCACGGCGAGGAAGGCGCCGCTGATGACCTGCTGGTAGCTGCTCGGCAGGTTGCCGACCTGGTTGATCATGTTCTGGATGACGCCGAGGAGCAGGACGCCGGCGATGGTGCCGGCCAGCGTGCCCGCGCCGCCCGTGAGCAGCGTGCCGCCGATGACGACCGCGGCGATGGCGTCCAGCTCCATGCCCTCGCCGAGGACGGTGACGCCGGAGCCGAGCTTGGCCGCGTTGATCGCCCCGGCCAGACCCGCGAGCAGACCCGACAACACATAGACCCAGACTTTCGTACGCCTGACCGCCACGCCCATCAGCGCCGCGGCGTCCTCGCTGCCGCCCACCGCGTAGACGGCGTGCCCGAAGCGGGTCCGGCCCAGCAGCACCATGCCCAGGAGGAAGACGACGATCACCAGCCACACCGGGTAGCCGAGCCCGAGGAAGGACCCGGTGCCGAAGGAGCGGAACGCGTCGCTGCCGACCAGATAGGTGGTCGAGCCCTCGTCGCTCAGGGCGCGCATCAGGCCCCGGGCGCCGAGCAGCGCGGCGAGCGTGACGATGAAGGGCGCCATCCGGGTGTACGCGATGAGCAGTCCATTGATCACGCCGATGAGCCCGCACACCGCCAGCGGGGCGAGAAAGGCGAAGATCCAGCCCCACTGCGACGCGTACGCCGAGACGACGCCCCCGAGCACGTACAGCGACCCGACCGACAGGTCGATCCCGCCCGTGATGATCACGAAGGTCATGCCCAGCGCGATGAGGGCCGGGGGCGCCGCGGCGACCAGGATCGTGGCGGCGTTGTCGTAGCTGCGGAAGTTCGGGAACGAGGCGGCCGCCACGATGACGACGACCACGAGGACCGCGAGCGCGCCCTGCCGCTGGACCAGTCCGACGATCCGGTCGGTGCGCTCGGCCCGGCGCTCGTCCGCGGCGACGACAGCGGTGGGTGTTTTCTCCAGCGACGGTGACATGGTCATCGGGACTTCCTCTCCCGGGCGGCGTACACGGCGACGAGGATGATCACGGCCTGGACCATCTCGGTCGTGGACGGCTGCAGATTGTGCTTGATCATGGTGGCGACGACGAGCTGCATGAGCAGGGCGCCGGCGACCGTGCCCAGGACCCGGACCTTGCCGCCGGTGAGCGGGGTGCCGCCGACCACCACGGCGGTGATCGCGGAGAGCTCGATGAGCAGGCCCACCGAGGAGGCGTCGCTGGACTGGATGCGGGCCACGGCGAGCAGCCCGGCGATCGAGGCGAGCACCGCGCACAGGATGTAGACGCCGATGAGCACCCGCTGCACGGGGACGCCGGCGAGCTGGGCCGCGGGCCGGTTGCCGCCGATCGCGAGCAGCCGGCGACCGAAGACCGTGCGCCGGACGACGAAGGCCACCACGAGCACGAGGGCGGCGGCGATCCACACCAGCACCGGTACGCCCAGCAGGTCCCCGGAGCCGAGGAACACCAGGTCGTCGTTGCGGACGTCCTTGAGCTGCCCGCCCGAGATGACCAGGGCCAGACCGCGCCCGCCGACGAAGAGCGCGAGCGTCGCCACGATGGGCTGCAGCCCGACGCGCGCCACGAGCAGGCCGTTGACCAGCCCGACGGCGACGCCCGCGAGCAGCGACACTGCGATGGCGCCGACCACTCCGTACCCCAGGTAGAGGGGGATGAGCGCGGCGGCGAGGGCCATGACCGAGCCCACGGACAGGTCGATGCCCTCGGTGCCGATCACGAGCGCCATGCCGAGCGCCACGATCACGATCGGCGCGACCTGGATCAGCTGGATGCGCAGGTTGCCGAGGGTCAGGAAGTTCGGGGTGAAGGCGATGTTGTAGACGATCAGCACGAGGATCGCCGCGTAGACGCCGTACTTGGGCAGCCAGGCCTTGAGCCGGGTCAGGTCGAGGGCGGGTTTCAGGGTCTCAGTGGTCATCGTGGTCTCCGTCGGCAGCCGCGGCGATGGTCTCGAGCAGGGCCTCGGTGGTCACGTCGTCGCCGCGCAGCTCGCCGACCACGGCGCCGTCGCGCAGCACCACGACCCGGTCCGAGCCCTCGACCAGCTCCTCGGCGTCGGAGGAGACCAGGACGACGCCCAGCCCCTCGGCGGCGAGCTCGTCGATGAGCGCCTGCACCTCGGCCTTCGCGCCGACGTCGATGCCGCGGGTGGGCTCGTCGAGCAGCAGCACCTTGGGCCCGGTGGCGAGCAGGCGGGCCAGCAGCACCTTCTGCTGGTTGCCGCCGGAGAGATCGCCGACCAGCTGGTCCGGCCCGGACGCCTTGATCCGCAGCCGGGTCATGAACGTCTCGACGATCTTGTCGATCTTCCGGTCGGAGACCAGGCCGAGCCGGGAGGTGCGGGGGAGGACGGCGAGCGCGATGTTCTCCCGTACGGACAGGCCGGCCACGATGCCCTCGGCCTTGCGGTCCTCGGGCTGCGTGGCGATGCCCGCCTTCAGGGCCTTGACCGGGGTCGGCTTGCCGAGCTTGTCCCCGGCCACCGTGATGTCCCCGCTGTCCAGCGGGAACGCGCCGCCGATGGCCTTGATCGTCTCGCTGCGACCGGCGCCGAGCAGCCCGCCGAGCCCGACGACTTCGCCCGGCCGGACCTCCAGACTGACGTCATGCAGGCGGTGCCGGCTGGACAGCTTCTCGGCTCGCAGGACGGGCGCCCCGGAAGCGTTGCTCTCGCCGGTGAACCCGGTGAAGCCTTCCTTCCGGACCGCCGACATGTCGCGGCCGAGCATCAAGGACACCAGCCGCAGCCGGTCGAGGTCGGCGAGCTTGCCGGTGTGCACCAGCTTGCCGTCGCGCAGGATCGTGACGGCGTCGCAGATCCGGTAGAGCTCGTCCATGCGGTGGCTGACGTAGACGATGCCGATGCCCCGCGAGTGCAGGTCATCGATCACGCCGAAGAGGGTCTCCACCTCGCGCGGCTCGAGCGACGACGTGGGCTCGTCCATGATGACGACCCTGGCGTCGATCATGACCGCGCGGGCCAGGGCGACCATCTGCTGCGCGCCGAGGGCCAGCGTGCCCAGCGGCCGGCGCACGTCGGCCGTGACCCCGTACTGGCGCAGCACCTCGTGCGCTTCGGCGGCCATCCGCTTCCCGTCGACGAGGCCGAACCTGTTCCTGGGCTCGCGGCCCAGGAACAGGTTGTGCGCCACGCTCATCAAGGGGACGAGGTTGACCTCCTGATAGATGGTCGAGATGCCGGCCCGCTGGGCGTCCATCGGGGTGCCGAACCGGACCGGCCGGTCCTGATAGCGCACCTCGCCCTCGTCCGGGGTGTAGACGCCGGTCAGCACCTTGATCAAGGTCGACTTCCCGGCGCCGTTCTCCCCGACCAGCGCATGCACCTCGCCGGGCTGCAAGGTGAAGGAGACGCCGTCGAGCGCGCGCACCCCCGGAAACACCTTGCTCACCCCGGCAACCTCAAGTAACGCCATGGTTCCCCTTTGTGCTCAGCCCAGTGGTGCGGCGTTGTTCCAAGTGGCGTCCGCGGCGAAGCTGCTCGCCGAGTCCCACGTGTTGCCACCGCCGTTGGTGGCGATGTAGACGGCCTCGGAGTAGTGCCGCCAGAAGTAGCCGGGGTAGTTGAACGACTCCAGCGACAGGTTGCCGCTGCCGCCGTTCAGGGCCGGCTGGGCGCAGAACGTGGCGTCCTGCTGGAACGTCGTCGTCCCGTCGTTGGTGGCCTTCTGCAGCCGGTAGTTGGCGTGCCGCAGGTACTGGCCGGGGTAGTTGACCGACTCGAACGAGAAGCAGCTGTCGTTGGCGAGCCCCGCCCGTACGGTGAAGGTGGCGTCCTGCCGGTCGGTGGCCGCGCTGGCCGTGGTGATGACGTCCGTGCGGGCCAGGCCGTCCCGATGCCGCAGGTAACGGGTGTCGAAGCCGGCCGTGGTGACCCGGAAGGACCGGTTCTGGCCCACGGTCAGGTCGGCGCCGCTCTTCCACAGCGCCGGGGAGACCGCCCAGGTGGCGTCGTTGGTGAACGAGCCGCCGGTGCTCGCCTCGACCCAGACCTCCGAGTTGCGGTGCCGCAGGTAGGAGCCGGGCAGGTTGACCGACTCGAGCGAGGTGCCGCCGCCGGAGAGGCCGGGCCGGGCGCAGAAGGTCGCGTCGGCGTTGAACGTGCCGCCGGTGCTGGCCTCGCTGTAGACCCGGTTGTTGCGGTGCCGCAGGTAGCGGCCCGGGAAGTTGCGCGACTCGAAGGAGTAGCAAGAGCTGTTGCTGAGCCCCGGCCGCACCCAGAACGTCGCGTCCTGGCGAGCCGTCGTGCCGCTGATGACATCGGTACGCGCCGCGCCGTCCTGGTGCCGCAGGTAGCGGTCGGTGTAACCGGGCGTAGTCACGCGCAGGCTGGCGAGCTTGTTGACCGGGAGCGTCGTGCCGTTCGCCGCGCCCAGGATCTGCTGGTGGAGGGCGCGGACGCGGGCGAAGTCCATCTTCTGGACCTGCCGGTCGTACGTGAAGAAGCCGTTGAGCTCCTCCTCCACGTCCGTCGGCTCGGTGTAGACGGAACCCGACAGGCCGTTGCCGTTGATCAGGTCGATCAGCCGGCTCGTGATCTGGAGGTAACGGTTGGTGAGGGCCGTGCTGTCGGGCAGCCACTCGTACGCGAACTTGCCGCTGGTCGGGAACTCGTGGGAGGTGCGCAGGCCGAGACCGCCGTACTCGCCGTTGACCGCGATGCGGGTGGCCGACGGCGCGCGGGAGATGCCCGGGCCGACGTACAGGTGGTCGTCGATCACGTCGCCGTTGCCCGGGTCGGGGTCGGAGTCGCAGCAGTTGGAGCCGGAGTTGTGGTTGACCAGCCGCGTCGGGTCCCAGCTCTTGACGAGGTCGGCGATGCGGCCGGCGTCGTACTCGCCCCAGCCCTCGTTGAACGGCACCCACTGGACGATCGACGTGATGCCCTTGTGCTCGTCGATCAGCTCCTTGAGCTCCTTCTCGAAGCGGGTGCGCCCGGCCGTCGAAGGCTCCTTGCCGCTCGCCAGCGCCGGCATGTCCTGCCACACCATCAGCCCGAGCCGGTCGGCCCAGTAGAACCAGCGGTCGCTCTCGACCTTGATGTGCTTGCGGACCATGTTGAAGCCGAGCGCCTTCTGCTGCTCCAGGTCGAAGCGCAGGGCCGCGTCGGTGGGCGCCGTCGACACCCCGTCGGGCCAGTAGCCCTGGTCGAGGGTGCCGAGCTGATAGACGAACTTGCCGTTGAGCGTCGGGCGCAGGACCCCGCCGAGCACGGCCTTGCCGACCGAGCGTAGACCCGTGTAGCCGCCGACCGTGTCACCGCTGCTGAGGGTGACGCGGAGGTCGTACAGGAAGGGGTCGTCGGGGGTCCAGAGGTGCGGGTTGGTGACATTGACCCTTATCGACGAACCGACCGTGCCCGTCGCCGTGCCGACCACGGTGCCGTTGGTGAGCACCTGCGCGGTGACCGACTGGCCCGAGGCGTTGGCGGCCTGCACGACCAGGTCGAGCCCGGTGGTGTTCGGGGTCGTGTCGAGGCGGGTGATCCGGGCGGCGTTGGTCGGCTCGAGCCAGACGGTCTGCCAGATGCCCGAGTACGGGGTGTACCAGATGCCGCCCCGGTTGATGCGCTGCTTCCCGACCGGGATGTCCTGCGAGTCGGTCGGGTCCCAGACGCCCACGATGATCTCGTTGCTGCCGGCGCGGAGGGCGCTGGTGATGTCGTACGAGAACTTGTCGTAACCGCCCTCGTGGGTGCCGAGCAGCGTGCCGTTGACCCACACCTTCGACTGCCAGTCGACGGCGCCGAAGTTGAGCTGCACGTTGCGGCCCGACCAGCCGGCGGGAACTGTGAAGGTGCGCCGGTAGTAGGAGTAGTCCTGGCGGCGCATGATCCCGGAGAGCGCGCTCTCGATCGGGTACGGGACCAGGATCTCCTCGCCGAGCGTCTGCCCGGTGGGCGGAGTGTTGATGTTGCTCGCGCCGGCGAACTGCCAGATGCCGTTGAGGCTCTGCCAGTCGGGCCGGGTGAGCTGGGGCCGGGGATATTCGGGGAGCGGGTTGGTCGTGGACACCTGGCTGGTCCACGGGGTGGTGAGCGGCGGCGTCTTGGGGACGAACGCCGCGGCCGGCGCGGTGGTGGCGATGAGTGCGCCGGCCGTGGCGGTCAGGGCGGCCGCGGCTCCGGCGAGCAGCCGGTGCCAGGGCCTCTGTCGGTGTCCGGTCACGTGCCTCTCCTTCTGGGGGGTCAGGAGTAGCGGGGGATTGAACACATAGTTACGCGTCCGAACACCGACAATCAATAGACGAACATCTATTGTTAGTAGGCGGAGTTGATGTCGGTCTTGGCGGTCGACTCGTCGTACTCGCGGTCGCTGATGATGATGTCCTCGGGGATCGGCTCACCGTTGAAGAACTTGGTGGCGGTCTCGAAGGCCAGCGGCCCGAAGCGCGGGTTGCTCTCGATCACCGAGTAGATCCAGCCGTCGACGATGCCCTGCACGGCGCCCTTCGTCCCGTCGATGGACACGATCTTGACGTCGCCCTTCTGCTTGCCGGCGCCCTTGAGGGCGACCTCGGCGCCGAGGGCCATCTCATCGTTCTCCGCGTAGATGCCGTTGATGTCCGAGTTGGACTGCAGCAGCTGCTCGGTGACCTTCTGACCCTCCTCGCGGGAGAACTGCCCGGTCTGCTCGAACGTGATCTTGACGTCCGGCGCGACCTTGGCGATCTGGTCCTTGAAGCCCTTGGTCCGCAGCGTGGTGACGTTGTTGCCGGGCGCGCCGAGCAGGATCGCCACCGAGCCCTTGTTGCCCAGGGCCGCGGCCATCTTGTCGGCGGCGCGCTTGCCCTGCTCCTCGAAGTCCGACCCGATGAAGGTCAGGTAGTCGGTGCAGGACTCGGCGTTGATCTTCCGGTCGATGGTGATGATCGGGATCTTCTTGGCCGATGCCTTGGCGAAGACCGAGTCCCAGCCGTCGGAGTTGAGCGGGGCGATGACCAGCAGCTGGACGCCCGAGTCGATCATCTGCTCGACGTCGCTGATCTGCTTGTTGAACTGCGAGTTGGCGTTCGTGGTCTGCAGGTTGGCGGCCGGGATGCCCAGCTTCGCCGCCTCGTCCTTGATGGACTGGGTCTCGGCGATGCGGAACGGGTTGGCCTCCTTCTCCGACTGGGAGAAGCCGATCTTCGCGGTCTTGAGGTCGATCTTCTGCCCGCCGAACTGCTCGAGCGTGCAGCTCTTGGCGCCGGGCGCCGCCGACTGGACGACCTGCGCGCCGGCGGACGGGTCGGCCGGGGCGGCGGTGCCGCTGCCCGGCTCGTCCTCGCTCTTGGCGCAGGCACTGATCAACAACAACGTGGCACCGAAGGCGACGGCGACCGGCTTGAAGCGGCCGGAGAGGACACTCATGGCGGGGCTCCTCAAAGGATGATCTTGGTATCGACCTGAAACGATCCCGTAACACATTCACGCACTCTCGAACTTTTTCTGTCAAGGGTCCGCGCGCAAGGCACCACAAACGAACGCCCCGCTGTTGCAGCGGGGCGTTCGGGCGTCTTATATGCGCTGGTGAGAGCGTTGTCGAGAGGTGCGGACCTTAATTCAGGTCGCGAATCAATTCTTGTTATCGCTCACAATGCGACAAAGGCTCGCGTCGATACGTGTGCGGTTCGGCGTCAGGCGGCGGCCGGGGCGAACGCCGCCGACTGGAACAGCAGCGCGAGCGCCCGGTGCTCCTCGGCCGGGTCAGGGGCGGGCAACAGCGCCCCGGCGGCCCGGGCGCGGGCCAGCAGCTCCGGCTCCGGCGCGAAGCCGTGCGTGACCAGGTAGTAGTGCACCGACTCGGGCCACACCCAGCTGCCGTCCGTCCGGTAGCTCATCGGCACGACCTCGCCCCGGGCCGGGTCCACCTCGTCGCGGAGCCGGGCGGTGGTTGCCAGCACGGGCGCCCCCGCGTCCAGATAGCGGGCGACATGGACCAGGTCGTCGCCGGTCAGCCGCTCGTGCCCGGGCTCGAAACGGGCGCCGGCCTCGTCCACGACGTCGAAGACCCGGGCGATGCGGGGCGGCGGCGGGGTGCCCTCGACCCAGAGCAGGGCGCCGCTGTTGCGGGCCTGCCGGGCGTACGGGGGCAGCTCCTCGCCGGAGCGGTAGACCTCGACCTGCGGCCACTGCACCCCGGCCGCCTCCAGCTCGCGCATCATCGTGGCGGTGGTCCCCGCCTGCGGCCCGTTGGCCTCCAGCACGTAGACGCGGGTGGGCGGGATCGTCGCCGCGGCCCACTGCGGGGCGAGGCGCCAGGCCCGCCACAGGGCCACCGCGTCGGGCAGCTCGGCCACCGCGCGTACGGCCGCCTTGTCGGCGTCGTCGCCCAGCTCGCGTCCCACCAGGTCGAGCAGTGGAGGCACGTTGCGGCCGAAGGTACGCTCGTCCGGCAGGGCCGGCACGAAGGTGAAGGCGATCTCCAGCAGCGAGCCGGGCTCCGGGACGCTCGCCGTGCCGGACTCGGCCAGCGTCAGGCGGGCCGCCGCCAGCGCCGCGTCCGGCAGCCGGCCGCCGAGGGTGAGCAGGGTGGAGTGCAGGGCGGACACGTCGCTCATAGCCCAGCATTCGACCATAACGGCGCTGGCGGCGGACCGGCGCCGGGGCGGAGATGCCCGTTCTTACCCGTCCAGCGGGAACAGCGTGGCCAGGGCCCGATGGAGAGCCGCCGCATCCGGCTCGAGCGGCGGCTTGTCGCGGAAGTGGGCGAGCAGCTCGGGGTCCGGCGCCAGCCCGTGTTCGCGCAGGTAGTAGACGGCGGTGTCGGTCCAGATCCAGGCGCCGTCCGTACGGTAGGAGAGCGGCACCGCCGCGCCCCGCCCCGGCGCCACGACATCGTCCGCGCGTTCCGTGGTGGTCAGCAGCGGGCGACCACCCTCCAGCCGGGCCAGCACCAGATCCCGCTCCGCGCCGGCGAGCACGGGGTGGCCGGGGGCGAACCAGGGGCCGGTGACCGGGTCGGCGCCGTCGAAGACCCGGGCGACGACGATGGGCTCCGGCCGTTCCGCCGTCCAGAGCAGCGCGGCGGCCTCACGGGCCTGGTCCTGATAGCTGGGCAGCTCGTCGCCGGGGGCGTACGTCTCGACCAGCGGGTGCGGCAGGCCGGCGGCCGTCAGCTCCTCCTGCAGGGCACCGGTCAGCGTGGGCAGCTCGGCCGCCGGGCGGGCGGCTTCGAGGAGGAAGACGCGCATCGGCTCGGGCCCGGAGCGCCAGGCCCGCCACAGCGCGCGGGCGCCGGGCAGCCGGCCCGCCGCCGCGATCGCGGTCCGGTCGACGGCATCGGTCAGGCCGGCGGCGGTCGCCGCGGAGGCGGTCGTGAGGTCCAGCACCGGCGGCAGGTCCGGGCGGTCGTCCACGACGGGCCGGAACCATACGGAGGGTACGGGCCACGCGCCCGGCTGGGTGTCGGACAGCGGCTCGACCGAGTCCGGTTCCGCGGCGCCGAGCAGGGCGAACTCCTCTTCGGAGGGTGGCAGCCCGGCGGCGGCCATGATGTCGCCCAGGGCCAGCGCCGTCTCGGCCGTCCGGTCCCGCGCCAGCGCCCGGCGGGCGGCCACCAGCCGGTCGGCCGGGGCGTGCCCGGCGATCTTCAGCAGCAGGCGGTGGAACTCGGCCCCGTAGGCGACCATGACTCCCTTTCCCGAAGCGGTCATGCCGTCAGGACGGCGTCGTGAGGGCGCTGACCCTCGTCGTGGCGGCGCCAGGATCCGAGGCGGGCGCCGGGGCCGGCACTCAGCAGGCGCCCGGCCGGGGACATCCATGCGATCCGGACCGCGCCGATGCCGGGCTGCCCGGCGAGCCGGTCGGCATAGTCGCCGCCGACGCCGACCAGCACGATCTCCTTGCCGTACGAGCGCGGGTCGGCGTTGATCCGCTCGACGAGCCGCTCCGGGCTGTCCGGCCGGCCCCCGACGAAGACGGCGTACTCGCCGGGGCGCGGTTGGTGTTTCCGGGCCATGTCCCACCCGGGCCCGTCGCCGTCGTCGAGCAGCGCCAGGCCGCCCGGGATCTCCACGGCCGCGGGCGCGTGACGGGCGACGGCGAGCCGGGGCCGGCCCTGCGGGTCGTAGCTGACCACCGCGGTCGCCGGGCGGCTCGTCGTGGCAGTGGCGTGAACCGTCGCCGGCAGCGCGGGCGCCGGGGAGATGGGCGCCAGTGTGAACCGGGTCGGACCGGCCGCCGACAGCGCGGCGTTGCGGGCGGCCTGTCTCTCGATCGCGGTCAGCCCGGCCTCGGCCTCGGCGATCCGCGCCCGGGCGGCCCGGTGGGCGTCGACCGCGGCCGCCTCGAGCTCGGCCGCGGCTTTGATGAGGTCGCCGGTCCTGGTGCGCTGGGCGACGGCCAGCGCGGTGAAGTGGGGCTCGACCCGGCCCAGCACGGCGGCCATCCGCTCGTGCATGTCGGCGTTGTCGTTGGTGGCCCCGAAGACGTCGCGGAAGGCCGTGGCGATCAGGCGGTCCCGATCGTCGCCGGGCGGCAGCGTCGCGGCGTCCCGGGCCGCCCGTACGGCGTCGCGGCTGGTGACGTCGATGCCCTGACCGAGCTGCCAGTAGCGGTCGAGCCGGGCGTACAGGGCGGCGGCCACTCCCCGCAGCTCGGCCGTGCCCTCGGCGGACTCCTGGGCGGCCGCCGCGGCCTGCCACAGGGGCTTGATCCGCTCGTGCTCGTCCTCGGCGGCCCGGATCGCCGCGCGGACGGCTGCCGCGGTCTCGGCGATCTGCGCCCGGGCCTGGTCGGGCAGGTCGGCCAGGGCGATCCGCAGCCGGCGCCGGGCGCGATTCAGATCGTCCTCGACCTCGCTGTCCAGGTCGTCGGCTGTGCCGTACAGCGTGCCGGCCCGCTCGCCCGGGCTGTCGTCGCCGGTGGCCAGGCTGTGCAGGTCCGCCAGCTCCGCGTGCCAGAAGTCGTGGATCTCCTGGATCGGTCGGTCCAGCGCCTCGATCGTCCGGAGCGCCGGCGCCGGGTCGGCCGGGCCGTCGAGCGGCGTGGCCGGGCCGAAGTAGACCGGGCCCGGGTGCACGGTCAGCTGTTCCGGGTGATCGGGGTCGGCCCGGAACTCGTAGAACCGGTTCTCCGGCGGCAGCTCGCCCCCGGGCCGGCGCGGGTCGGCCACGACGACGAACCCCGACTCGGAGTACCACCCGATGCCCCCGGGCGCGAAGATCCGGGTGCCGGGCAGCTCGCGGGCCAGCCGGGCGGCGAAGCCGTTCTCCCGGTCCTCGCCGGTGTGACAGGCGACGAGCAGGATCGGCCGCCCGCGCCACTCCGGGTCGGCGCGGATCTGCGCAGCCACCTCGGCCGGGGACAGTGAGACGTCGAAGGAGGACATCGCGTCCCGGCTGCCGTGGCCGACGACGTAGTAGCGGTCGGGCACCTGGCTCGGGGAGTCGCCGAGCGAGCGCGGGCCGAGGTTGCGGCCTGGGAAGATCAGGCCGCCGCCCGGCAGGTGCATCGGCGCCGGCGCCGAGTGCGCGACGACCTGCGCCGGGTTGCCCAGGTCCACATCGGAGTCGAGCACGATCAGCTGCCGGGCGCGGGTGCCGACCGGGCGGATGTCCTCGGTGCCGCCGCCGGGACGGTGCACGCGCAGGGCCGTACCGGTGGCATCGGCGATCCGCCGGAGAGCGGCCGTCCCGGTCTCACCGCCGGTGATGTCGCGGATCTGGGCGGGCGTGGTACCGGCGATCCGCCCGGCCACGGCTTCGTCCAGGGTGAGGACCGGGGGCGCGGGGGTGATGGGTGGCAGGGTGACCCCGGCCGGGGTCGCGGATTCGAGGCGGCCGACGACGTCGTCGAGCAGGGCTTCGAGCGTCGTGAGCCGGGCGCCGGCCTCGGCGAGGCGGTCCCGGGCGGTCGTGAGCGCGGCGACCGCGGCTGGTTCCGCCTGTTTCGCCCCCTCGAGCAGCTGCCCGGCCTCCTGCTCCTGCTCGGCCACCGACCGGAGGAAATCGCGCGGGTACTGGTTGAGTTCCACCGCCATCCGGTTGTCGAGCAGATAGGCCTCGTTCGCCGTACTGATGGCCTGTCGCAGGGACGTCGACAGCAGGTGGCTGCGGCTGTCGCCGGGCGGCATCGCGGCGGTCAGCGGGACGAGGTTCGCGATCTGCGCGGACAGCGGGGAGATCGCCTTCAGCCCCTGCCACGCGGGCTCCAGGGCGGTGTGCAGGTCGGCGGCCTGCGTCCGCATCTCGCGCGTGATGTCGGCGGAGTCCCGGGCCTCGTCGGCGGCCCGCCACAGCGCACGCATCGTCTTCCGGGCGGCGCGGGCGGCGTCGAAGGACTCCTTCACTGCTGCCTGGTGCTCGCGCAGCTGGTCGCGTACGCCATCGGTCAGGGCCGGGTGGTCGATGAGCTCGTCGATCGCGTCCCGCGCGTCGGACTGCCGTTCCTCGATCGGATCGAGGCCGTCATCGACCTGCTCCTCCAGCCGGTTCGCGGTCTCCTTGAGCCGGTCGGCCGCGTCGCGGTGACCGTCGTCCCCGGTGGCGACGCGGTGCAGGTCGCTCATCGTCCCGGCGCGCCGGTCGTGCAGACGCTGCACCTGCTGTCCCAGGCTCTGCACCGTCGAGACCAGCGGGGCGTGATCGGCCGGCGCGTCGAGCGGGGTGACCCCGTCGAAGTAGAACGGGCCGGGCACGACGGCCCGCAGCTCCGGGTCGTGCGGGGCGACGAAGAACTCGTAGTAGCGGACGTCGTCGGAGGTCGGCTCCGCGTGGTCCGGGGTGCTCGTGACGGTGACGAAGCCCGGCTTGCCGGTCCAGGCGAGCCCGGCCGGGGCGAGAACGCGGGTGCCGGGCAGCTCGCGGGCCAGCTGGGCGGCGAACCCGTTCTCCTTGTCGACGCCGGTGTCGCAGGCGATGAGCACGATCGGCCGGCTGCCCCACTCCGGGTCGGCCCGGATGATCGCCGCCAGTTCGGCCGGGGTGACCGGGGTGCTGTCCGAGAAGATGACGTTCCGGTTGCCGTGGGCCTCGACCACGTACCGGTCCGTCGTGACCGGCGGGTGCTGCGGCGGGCCCAGGATGCCGCGGCCCGGGAAGATCAGGCCGCCGCCCGGGACATGTGCCGGGGCCGGGGCCGCCGCTGGTGCGCCGGTCGGGGCGGGCGGGTGCGGCTCGTCGTGGGCGAGCAGCGTGACGGGCGCCGGGGGCAGGCCGGCTTCGTACGAGATCTCGCCGGTCGGGCTCACGCCGCGGGTCAGGTTCAGCGTGCCGCGCGGCCGCCCGCCGGTCGCCCGGAACTGCTCCGAGGTGCCGTCCGGGTTGTGGACGACCAAGTGGACCTTCGCCGCGTCGGCCGCCGCCTGCAGCCGGGCGTCCCGGTCACCCGGCGGTGTCCGGTACGGCGCCGCGGCGGCGAGCTGGTCGGCGGTGACTCCGTCCGCGGGCGGCAGCGCCCCGGCGATCGACTCGTAGAGCGAGCGGGGCGCGGGCGCGGTGCCGGCCGGGACGCCCTGATGACGGGCGGCGAAGTCGTCCAGGCGCCGATGGTGATCGGCGAGCTGGGTCCACCACGCCTGGCCGGCCTCGTCACGGGCCCGGTGCAGCGCGGGGAGCGAGTCCTCGACGGCCCGGCGCGCGTCGCTGTCCTGCGGCAGCGTCAAGCCCTGGATCCGGGCGTCCTCCAGCGCCTCGTTGGCGGTGACGAACCGGGCGGCGGCCGCGGCCAGATCCGTCTCGTGCCGGGCGACCGTCTGGAAGTCGCGGTGCTGGTCGGTGCCGTCGGTCAGCCCGAGCGCGGTCTCCGCGTCGCTGAGCGCCATCCGCAGCTGCACCGGGATCAGCGAGTCGCTCGGACCGCTGGAGTACGTCGACGTGGTCGCCGCGCCCCCGGCCAGGGTGACCGAGACCGACGAGCGCGCCTGGTACTCCAGCAGCGCCGACCGGTCCTCCGGCTTGACCACCCCCGCGGCCGACGAGCCGATCTCGGCGCCCTCGGCCTGGCTGATGATGTCGTTGCTCAGCGCGCCCGGGTTGGAGCCCTCGGTCGGGTCGAGCAGGTCCCCGGTGCCGGCCTGCGTCACCGACAGCCCGGGACCGCGCAGCGCCCGGCTCGTGTCCTGATGCGACGATCCGGCCTCGGAGGACGTCAGGCCGGCGTGCTCGCGATAGACGCCGGAGCTGACCCCGCTCAGCGTGGCGGACTCCGGGGTCAGCTTGACGGTGATCGACGCGCGGCGGCCGAGGATGCGGTCGCTGACCGCCGGGGGCAGCGTGAAGCCGGCGTCGGAGAACAGCTCGTGGACGGCCGGCAGCAGTAGCTCCGGCGTGAGCCGCTGACGGATCTGGTGCGCCTCGGGGAAGCCGCCCTCACCGGCGTACCGCGCGGTGCCGCCGGTCGTGCGCTGCCACAGCTGCCGGGCCGCGTCGGCGAGCTGCTGGGCGACCTGGACCCGGATCACGTCCAGCCGGGCGATGTTCTCGGGGGTGTAGAGCTGGGGGAGGGGCAGGCCGTTCGCCTCGGTCCAGCCCGGGGGGACGGTTCCCGGGATCTCGTACGTCGCCGGCGGGGCAGGTGCTTCCGGCTGCTGCGGCGCGGCGCGCAGGTCGTCGGCCCAGCGTTCCTGCTCGACGCTGTCCCGGGCGACCTCGATGGTGTCCTGCAGCTTGCCGTCCCGATAGACCTTCAGCGAGAACTTCATCGGGAAGCGCATCCGCGCCTTGACGCCGCGGGCGGAGCTGATCGCGACCCGGCTGGTGCTCGAGGTGTCGCTGTCGGTCTGCGCGCTCTGCGTACCCGCGCCCACCCGGTCGCCCGGGCCGGCGGCGACATTGGTCGAGTTGGCGAGCCCGGCGACGCCCGCCGAGGCCACGACCGCGTCGCCGTGCGCGGTCCGGTGCGTACGGGAGGTGTCGTTCCGCAGGGTCGCCTTGACGTCGATGTCGCCGTGGTCGGCCACGAAGCCGAGGAACTCCGGGTCGCCGTCCTCCTCGGCGACGAGCACGGCCTCGTACGGGGAACGGCTGAAGAGGTTGGGCCGGGTGATCAGGGCCGCCGCGCCGCCGTCGGTCAGTGCCGAGAAGTGCTGGGCGACGCCCTGGTCGGTGGCCAGGTGGCGCAGCTGCCGGCCGTTGAGGATCGGGTTGCGCAGCCCGGTCGCGTCCAGCCCGGCCTCGGCCGCCTCCAGCGCGGTCACCGGCCGCCCGATGCGCAGCAGGTCACGCATCCGGCCGAGGAACCCGTGCGCGGCCGCCCGCCGCTCGTCCCGGTGCCGCTGGATCGCCTCGCGCAGTGCCGTGTCCAGCCGGTCGTTGAGCCCCGGCGCCGCCGTGAGGTTGTAGAGGCCGAGCCCGACGCTGTGCCCCGGCGGCAGCCGCAGGTCGGGCCGGGCGCCGCTGGGCTGCCACCCGTCCCCGATCGCGCCGTTGTCCCCGCGCAACGGCTGGAAGAGGTTGAGCCGCGTCGCCGCGGCCGGCGTCACGGCGACCACGAGACCGTCGTCGATCGTGCCGTTGCGCTGGATCGACCGGTGCCGGAAGCGCCAGCTGCCCCAGCGCAGCGGGATCGGGGCGGTGCGGCCCAGCGTGCGGCGGACGTCGGCGCCGAGCGAGGCGTTGAGGTTGAACTTCACGGCCACCGACCGGGCGCGGCCCTTGCGGTTGACCATGTTGCGCTCGATGGCCCCGGCGACCGTCTCGCCGTCGCGGCGGGTGGAGGCGTGCAGGAGGCGTTCGTACGCGGCGCCCGCGCTGGCCGCCACCCGGCTGGGCTGGCCCTCCTGCCTGTTCTGCCGGACCAGGCCGTTGACGAACGCGCGCGCGGCGACCTGCCAGTGCTTGGTGCGCGAGCTGCCCACCTCGACCTCGCCCCCGGAGGTACGCTCCGCGACGCCGGTGGTGTAGCCGGGCAGCAGCGCCGGATCGGTGAGCGCCAGCGCGAGCGCCATGTCGACGCGGACGCCGTCGGAGTCGTCGGTTAGGTTGTCGATGTGCCCGAGATCAGCCAGCGCGCCGGAGACCATGCCGATCTGCTGACCCGCGGTGAGCCTGTTCAACAGGTCGGCGGCGGCGGGCATGCCGGGCCGCAGACCGGCCGTGCCCCGCTCCCCGCGCAGCCGGGTGCGCGACTCGCGGACCGGGTTGCCCTCGGCGTCGGTGCGGGTCTGCAGGTCGGTCAGCGCGTTCTGGGCGAGCTGGAGGACGCCCTCGCTGCCCGGCATCGCCAGCACCGAGATGATGTCGGCGGGCTTGAGGGCGACCGTCGGCCGGCCCTGACCGTCGACCCACTGGCGGAGGCCGCCGGCGTCGAGCTGGGTCTGGCGCTGGGAGGGGAGGGCGCCGTCGGCGGGGTGCAGCCGCGGGCGCAGCGGAGGCGCCGGAGTGTCGGTGGCGGCGCCCTTGTCGACGTGCCACACCAGCTTGCGGACCCGCTGCAGCCGGGATGCATCCGGTGGCGTCACATTCAGGGGGCGGAGGCGGCGGCCGAACTTGAGACGGGCGGTGGGGTCGAAGCCGAAGCGGCGCTTCCAGGCGTACACGTCGACGGTGATCCGCTGGTCGCCGGTGAACGTCTCCGAGTGCTGGGTGCCGCCCTGGAGGTGCATCTCCTGGCCGGCGAGCTTCGTGGTGCCCCGGCGGCCGTACTGTCCGGAGTACTCGATCGCGCCGCCGGGCACGACGATGCCGGTGACCTCGCCCACCTTGACGAGCCGGCCGCCGCCCTCGACGCCGAGACCCCAGCGGCCCATGATGCCGGTGGACTGCTTGAACGTACGCCGGCCGGCCGTCGCCGCCCGGACGCCGACGTTCTGCGTGATGCCCTGGTGGGCCGGGGCGCCCTGCTGACTGCTGCGCGCGACCAGCACGACGGTGTCGGTGCCGTGCGGCCGGGTCCGCGTGAGGATCGCGGGCACGCCGGTGGTGGCGAGCCCGGCCGGATCGGACCGGAAGCGCAGCGGCGACAGGACGTTGTCGAGCTCGAGCTGGTTGTTGTTGCGCTCGCTCGCCGACCGGCGCCGGAACATCCGCCCCCGCTTCGACGGCTTGTCATAGCGGGGGAGAAACTGCGGAGCCGCCTGCCGGAGCAGATCGGTGACCTCTTGCCGGAGGTCGGCGTACCCGGTCGTGCCCGAGACCGCCGAGCGCCCGCCGTAGGACAGGTACGAGGGGGCGTGCTTCGAGCCTTCCGGTGCCGCCGCCGGGGCCGCACTGTAGAGCTGCCGCACCTTGTCCGTGGGCATCCGGCCGGAGACGACGAGCTCGATCGACGTGTCCGGCGGCGGGCGGTCGCCGGCGAGGGGCAGGGCGTTGAGCGTCGACGAGACACCGAGCCGGATGCGGGCCTCCACCGCCACGTTCGGCACGTCCTTGAACTCGGTGCCGGACCGCACCTGACCCGCCGACCCCGACTCGGCGCTCTGCGTCTTGCTCACCCCGCCGATGACCCGCAGCTGCACGTAGCCGACGGACAGGCCGCCCCGGACCGGGATGACGTTGACTGTGAAGCCGGCCGGGCTGGTCTGCGACCGCGCCGCGCTCTCGGTCACGCCGGTCTGCATCCGGAACGTCGACTTGCCGATGTCCGAGTGCCCGTCGACCCCGGTCAACGTGCCGCCGAGCTCCAGGAACAGGGCGGCCAGGCCGTGCTTGCTGTTGATCTGCTCCGGGTGGGCCGGGTTCTCCAGCGCGCCGATCACGGTGGCGACCAGCGACTTGTCCGAGAAGATCCCGCGGAACCGGCCGGCGCCGTTGCTGCCCGGGTCGGTGGTGCCGGTCGGCGCGAACCGGTTGAGGAGGGTTTCGCGTACGCCGTTGAGGGTCTGCGGCCCGTCGTTGCCCATCCGCGCCTCGAGGATGTGCTCCGGCGTGAAGTTCTCGACGAACAGCGAGGTCTGCTCGGTCAGCGTGATGGTCGGCGCCCCCTGCTCGCCCGGCTCGTCCCGCGGCTGGGCCCCGGCGATGTCGTCCACGGCCCGGAAACGGGTGTTGGTCGTCGCCGGGGTGCCTTCCGTCCAGGCGGGACCCGGGTTCGACAGGTCGGGCACGGGACCGCGGGCCTTCGAGACGACGATGCGGAACGAGGTGGGGGCGCTGACGACCTGCGAGCCGCCGCCGCTGCGTACGGTGGAGGAGTTGAGCAGTTTGGTCGACCGGCTGTGCTCGTCGACCGTCTCGGCCAGCTGGACGTCCGCGCTGACGCCACCGCCGATCCCGCCCAGCCGGGGCACCAGGACGCCGCCGCCGATCGTCTGCGCCTGACCGGCCGTCGTCTTCTCCTTGGCCTGGGTGACGCCGTCGGTCTTGGTGTCGTACTTCGGCTTGTGCGAGCTGGGCAGCACGGTCGCCGTGGCGGCGTCCCACTCGGGCACGACGGTCACGCGGTAGTGGCGCCCGAAGCGGCCGGCGCGGACGTCGAAGCTGCGGCCGCCGGAGTCGAAGAAGGACTGCGGCTCGTCGCTGAGGGCGCGGGTGATCTCGCTGACGTCGATCGCGCCGGGGCCGCGGCCGTGGGTGGCCCGGGCGTGCCGGTCGACCGCGGCGACGGTGTTGGCGCGGACGTCGCGGATCAGGGTGTCGGGGTCGTCGAAGGGGTCGAGATCGATGTCGCGGAGGAGTTCGGGGCGGCGGGAGTAGAGGCCGGGGAGGTTGTTCGCCGGTGGTGGCGGCTCTTCATCGCGGACTTGTTCGGACTCCTCCTCCTCGTTGATCGTGTCTTCTTCTTCCTCCTCCTCGTGGATCGTCGGGAGGCGGTCTTCGGGGGGCTGGGGGGCCGGCTCGGCTGTGTCGCCCTCCGTGGTCAGGGCTGTGCCGATCTCTTCGGCGACGTCGCCGTCGGTGGTGAGCGCTGTGCCGATGGGCAGGGACATGTCGTCGAGCTCGTAGTCGGGTTCCACGCGGGGTGCGCGGGACGGCGACTGCATACTGCTCGTGGTCTCGGTGGCGGGTGTGCTTTTCGGGGCGGGTGCGCTTTTCGGGGCGGGGTCGCGTACGGGGCCTGCGGTTTGTGCGACGTCCTGCATCAGGCGGAGGTCCGCGTCGGTGAGGTAGTCCGTCGGCCGGTTCTGTTGCCGGAACTCGTCGGCCTCGCTGCGGGAGACGGGCAGCTTGCGGACGTCCTGGCCCATGACACCGGGGCGGATCTCGGTGCGCAGGAGGCGTTCGTCGGACTTGTAACCCTCGTTGTCGCCGAGGTAGTGCATGAGCTCGTGGACCGCGACGGCGACGCTGTCGTTGGTGTTCCACTGGTGCTGGTGGGTGTCCGCGGTGGGGTCGGTGACGAGCTCGATCGGGGGGTTGCGGCGGGGGTCGTCCTGCCAGTCGTTGAGCATGCCGTCGCGCCAGGCGAGGGTGTTGAAGGTGACGTTGACGTGGAGTTGGCGGCCGTCGGGGAAGGTGTGGCGGCCGTTGACCATTTCGTTGACGGTGTTCTGGACTGCTCGTGCGTAGTCGAGGCGTTGCTGCGGTGTGACGGCGTCGTTTTTCGAGACCAGGTCGAGGTTGAGGTCGTACGCGCGGACGGGTGTGCCGTCGGGGGCGGTGAACTCGCGTACCCGGAAGTTGATGGTCGTGTTCTCGCCGGCCATCTGGTGGGTGCCGGCGACGAAGGGCTGTTTCGAGGGGACGTAGCGCTCGGTGCGGAGCTGGTAGGGCGGGGCGTCGTCGTAGGCCTGTTGCCATTCGGCGGGCATGGCCCGGGTGTCGGTGGCCGGCGTTCCGACCGCGGGTGTGACGGTGTCTACGCGCGGCGGGGAGGACGACGGGTTTTGCGGCGCCTGGGGGAAGGGATTGGCGTGCAGGGCGGCGTTGGTGCTGGCTGCCATGTCGAAGAGGGTGGTGCCGGGGTCGCCGTACAGCTTCTCCATGCGGGCGCGCATCTTGCCGGCGTCGGCGGGGGTGAGGCGGCGCGGATTGAAGGCGACGTTGGCCAGGCCATCA
>NZ_JAUZQD010000011.1 GCF_030709675.1 Symbioplanes lichenis | reverse complement strand
TGGCACTCCGCGCGCCCCACACTCCGTGCGGTCGGCACCACGCGACCCGTACTCCCGCGCGCCCCCACCCGCGCCCCTGCGCGCCCCGCAGCCCCGTGCCTCCGTAAGCTCCACGGCTCGCGCGCCCCCACTCCATCCAGCCCGCACTCTCACGTGGCCAGCACCATGTGGCCCACACTCCCGCGCCGCCCATACCCCCGCCCGGCCAGCGCCACGCGGCTCGCATTCCCGCCCGGCCAGCGCCACGCGGCTCGTACTCCCGCGGGCGGCGCCACGCGCCACAGCTCGGTCGCGGAGACACGGCGTGGCTCAAGCGCGGCGCAGCTCGAGCGCGGTGCAGCTCAGGCGCGGCGTGGCTCAGACGCCGATGCCGATGCGGAGGCCGCGCGTCGCGGCACGCGTCACGGGTGAGCGTCGGTGCCTGCGGTCACGACGACGGCGCTGGGCGGGACCTCGGGGCGGCGGCGGGCGAGGCGGCGGATGCCGGTGTTGAGGACGGCGATCAGCGGGACCGCGACCAGGGCGCCGATGATGCCGGCGAGAACGACGCCCGAGGCGATGCCGACGATGACGACCAATGGGTGGATGGCGACCGCGCGGCCCATGATGAGGGGCTGGAGGATGTGCCCCTCGACCTGCTGGACCAGGATGACGGCGCCCAGGACGATGAGGGCGACGATCCAGCCCTTGGCGACCAGGGCCACGAGGACGGCGACTGCGCCCGAGACGCTGGCGCCGACGATCGGGACGAAGGCGCCGAGGAAGACCAGGGCGGCCAGCGGGAAGGCGAACGGGACGTCGAGGATCACCAGGGCAAGGCCGATGCCGGTCGCGTCGATGATCGCGACGAGCACCGTGGCGCGGACGTAGGCGCCGAGCGTGGCCCAGGAGGCGTCGCCGGCGTCGGAGAGGCTCCAGCGGGCGTTGACCGGGAAGAGGCGGACCAGGAAGCGCCAGATCTTGCGGCCGTCGCGGAGGAAGAAGAACGTCGCGAAGAGCACCAGCACCGCGCCGGTGAGCAGTTCGAAGACGGTGGCGGCGGTGGCGAAGCCGGTG
Source organism: Symbioplanes lichenis (assembly GCF_030709675.1). GTDB lineage: Bacteria > Actinomycetota > Actinomycetes > Mycobacteriales > Micromonosporaceae > Actinoplanes > Actinoplanes lichenis. The sequence goes on along the minus strand of NZ_JAUZQD010000011.1, from coordinate 343,026 downwards.
GCGGTCAGCGACGAGGTGTTGGAGTTGATCCATTCCTGGGCCGAGTCGATGGCCTGGTCGACCTGGGCGTCGGAGAGGTGCAGCGGGCCGGTGCGGGCCCAGTCCTGGATCTGCCGGACGCCCTTGGTGGCGCTGGCGGTGAGCTGCGGCAGCCCGTCGATGAACTGGGTGACCACCGCGGTCAGGGTCCCGGCCACGGCGCCCAGGCCGCAGATGAGCACCAGGAAGGTGGCCAGCGACGGCGGCAGCCGGGCCTTGAGCAGCCAGCTGACGGCCGGCGAGAGCAGCGCGGAGAGCAGCAGCGCGATGGCCAGCGGGACGACCACGACGCTGATGATGCCGATGAAGCGCAGCAGCACCCAGCCGACCACGCCCACCACGATGAGGCGCCACGACCAGGCGGCCGCGATGCGCAGCGGGTGCGGCACCTCGGCGTCGTCGCGGCTGGTGGTGGAGTGGTGCTCGAGGGTCGGCTCCGGCGCCGGCGGCTCGAACTCCGGCTCGGTGTCCTCGGCCGGGCGCTCGGTCTCGGCGCGGGCCAGGCGCACCGAGTCCCGTCCCGTCTCGTAGGCCCTGCGCAGGTTCGCCCGGACCCGTTGCAAGCGGCTCAACCCGCCAACCCCCTTGCCGTAGTCACCGCGACGGTCACCGCGACCACCGTAGTCGAGACCGGCACGCGAAGCCGGAAGGCGCAGGCGTACCGTCCCTTCCGTGAGCACGAACACCCAGACCGAGGCCGGTCTGCCGATCCGCATGCTGCACGACCGCGTCCTGGTCCGGCTCGACGGCGGCGAGGGCGAGCGCCGCTCGAGCGCCGGCATCGTCATCCCCGCCACCGCCTCCATGGGACGGCGGCTGTCCTGGGCCAAGGCCGTCGGCGTGGGCCCCAACGTCCGGTCCATCGTCGTGGGCGACCGGGTGCTCTTCGACCCCGAGGAGCGTTCCGAGGTCGAGCTGCACGGCAAGGAGTACGTGCTCCTGCGCGAGCGGGACGTGCACGCGGTCGCCGCCAGCCGGGTCGAGTCCGACGGCACCGGCCTCTATCTGTAGTAGTAGGGGGGCGGCAGGACCACCGGCAGGGGCACCACGGGCTCGGCCGGCGCACCCACCTGCCGCACCGTCCCGTCGGGGAAGCGGACGCTGTAGAACGCCCCGTTCCAGAAGGCCATCGGCGCCTGCGGGTCCCGGCCCACGAAGACCGCCCGGTAACCGGACAGCTCGGTGAGCAGCTTGCGCTCCTCCGCCTGGGCCCGCTCGTGCTCCTGCGGCGTGCGGGTCAGGCCCCGCTGCATGCCGTCGCGCAGCAGGGCCAGCTGGGTGCCGGCGAGCTGGAAGGCGCGCATCGCTCGCAAGCCCGGCTCCCCGGCGACTCGCTTCGCCCAGCGGCGCGCCGAGTGCCGGCGGCCGAGGGTGCCCAGCGTGGCCACCTCGGGCGGGGACAGCCAGCCCGCGCGGACGTACACCGGCAGGATCCGCTCGCTGAGGCGCCCCTCGTAGCCGCGCAACGCGATGGCGAACCCGAGGACCGCGAAGAAGAACGGCACCATGAAGCCCAGGTAGCCGTACAGCATGATGACGGTCTCGCCGGTGGCCACCGACAGCGTGGGCAGCAGGTTGAAGGTGCCGTGCAGGATCATCGCCATCAGCAGGCCGGCGATCGGGGCCAGCCAGCGCACCCGGCGGTCGGCCGAGCGGGCCGCGATGCCGAGGCCGATGCCGGTCATCGACGTGAAGAGCGGGTGCGCGAAGCCGGTGAAGAGGATGCGCACGACGAAGATCAGGAAGACGTTCTGCAGGCCGGTCGCCGTGCCGTACTGCTCGGCGCCCGCGGCGTAGCCGTGCCCGCCCAGGTAGAGCACGTTTTCGACCATCGCGAAGCCGAGCGCGGAGAGCCCGCAGTAAACGATGCCGTCGGTGATGCCGGACCACTCCCGGCGGCGCCGCCAGAAGAGCAGGATCGGGCCGAGTGCCTTCATCGACTCCTCGATGAAGGGCGCCACGATGACCGCCACGAGCGCCTCGGGCAGGCCCCACTTGTCGAAGAGCCAGGCGGCGCCGCTGTTCACGCCGATCGCGACCAGGGTGGCCACGGCCGCGCCCCACGTGAAGCAGAAGACGAGATAGCGCACGGGCTCGGGCTCGTAGCGGTCGAGCCAGAGGAAGCAGGAGACCAGGACGGGCACCGGCAGCATCGCGGCCACCAGGCCGATGGCCAGGCCGGTCGGGCCGTTGCTGAAGCCCAGGATGACGAGCATCGCGACCGAGCACGCGGCGATGAACACGATGATGCCGGTCAGCGGCAGCCAGCGCCGCCAGCCCGCGCGCTTGTCCGGCACCAGTGGCGCGGGGGCCGGGGCGGGCAGCGGCGCGGGCGAGGAGGGCGGCGCCGACGTCGTCGTGCCAGCGGGCGAAGCGTCGTCGTCGGCCATGCCGCCAGCGTAGTCACCCGGGCCCCACTGTGCGGCCCGGGGAAGATCAAAGAGACCGGCGCCGGGAGCGGGGCTTCCCGTGCCAGCCCGCCGCCCGGCGGGTCAGCCGCGGCGCCTCCGCATATTCCACGCCGGTCGCCCGCAGCAGGTCCGTCACGGTGGTCCGGACCTGCGCCACCACGACACCACCCGAGAAACCCACCCCGTCCCGGTACGCCTGCCCGCCCTCCGCCGCGGCCCGCAGCGCTCGTTCCCGGGTCGCCTCGGGCTCGACGCCCCGTGCCCACTCCTGCCGCAGCAGGTCCACCGCGTCGGCGAGCAGCTCGACCGACGTGGGCAAGACGGCGGGGATCGACTCCTTGTCGTCCAGCGCGGTCATGACCCGGCGGGCGAGGACCCGGACATTGCGCAGCGCGTACGTGAGATGGGGCGCCCCCTCGACGTACTGGCTGAGCGCGCCGCGCGAGCGCCACCGGGCGGGCGCGATCGCGATGTTCTCGCTGGCCGCGGTGGCCGCCTGGGCGAGCGCCGTGAAGTTGCTCTCCGCCGCCCGCAGCCGCGCCAGCCCGGCGCCCACGTCGTCGGAGGAACCGGCCGCCGCGCCCCTGGCCACGATGCGCAGACCGGCGGCGAGCTCCTCCAAAGCCGGGTCGGCGGCCCGGCGTACGACGGAAAGGGGGTTGAGCGGCAGCAACAGCGACATGACCACCAGGCCGACACCGCCGCCGACCAGGGCGTCGAAGAAGCGGGTCCAGGGCAGGCCGGTCGCCGAGGTGAGCGTGGCCACCAGCACCGCGGACGACGCGGACTGCACGACCAGCGGGGTGCCGCCGCCGACCGCAGCCGCCGTCACGATGGCGAGCAGCACCACCAGCCCGATCTGCCACGGGCCGGACCCGATGAGCAGGATGATCGCGTCGCCGATCCCGATGCCGATGGCCACGCCGAGGACGAGCTCGGCCGTGCGCCGGGCCCGCTGCCCGATCGACGACGCCAGCGTGATCACGGCGGCGATCGGGGCGAAGAAGGGGTTGGGCCGGCCGATCACGTCGTGCGCCACGAACCAGGCGATGCCCGCGCCCAGCCCGGCCTGCAGCGCGAGCACGAAAGCACCGCGCACCCGGGCCCAGCCCGCCGCCGCGCCGGAGCGCGACCGGCTGTGCAGCTCGGCCAGCGCCGCAGCAAGCCCCCGGTCCGTCATGAGTCGGACTCTAGGCTAGATCGCGTGACATCACTTGAAGACCGATTCGTGGGCGCGGCCCGGGGCGCCGGCGCCACGGCGGACGAGGCCGACCTGGCCGCAGCCGGGGCGTACCTGCTGAGCCGGTGGTCCGAGCCGCAGCGGCAGTACCACGACGTGAGCCACCTCACCGCCGTGCTGGACATCGTCGACGAGCACGCCGCGCTGGCCCGGCACGCCGACCGGGTGCGACTGGCGACGTGGATGCACGACGCCGTCTACGACCCACGGGCGCTCGGCGACGCCAACGAGCGGGACAGCGCGGACTTCGCCGAGGGGCTGCTCACGACGCTCGGCACGCCCGCGGAGGTCGCCGCCGAGGTGGCCCGTCTGGTGGGACTGACCGCCGGCCACGCGACCGGCGACGACGACCCGGACGGCGAGCTGCTGTGCGACGCCGACCTGGCCATCCTCGCGGCCGATCCGGAGCGCTACGCGGCGTACACGGAGGCGATCCGCCGCGAGTACGCCCACGTGCCCGACGACACCTTCCGGGCTGCCCGCGCGCAGGTGCTCGTCTCGCTGCTCGAGCTGCCCGCGATCTATCGCAACGAGCCGCTGCGGGAGCGCTGGGAGGCCCGGGCCCGGGAGAACCTGGAGCAGGAGCTGCGCAAGCTAGCGGCGGGCCGAGAGATGCTTCGGGCGGCGCAACCCCGCCGTCCGCAACCGCGCCGCGATCTCCCGTGACGGCACCAGGATCGCCCCGAGCATGAGCGCCATCGCGAAGCGGTTCTCCGGGATGTCGTAGTGGTCCCGGTCGAAGCCGCGCCGGGGCGCGCCCAGCATCTCGGCGAAGACGTGCAGCTCGGCGAACGAGACGTCGCTGACCAGGTGGGACCAGAGCCGCCCCCGGGCCGGCCAGCGCGGCTCGTCGACCAGAATCACCGGCCGGCCGTCGCGGGCCGGCCGGGAGAGGCGACGGCCGTCACGGGCCGGCCGGAGAAGACGACGGCCATCACGGGCCGGCCGGGAGAGGCGACGGCCATCATGGGCCGGCCGGACGAGGCGACGGCCATCATCGGTCGGTGTCGAAGGCGGCCAGGTCCGGCCCGGCCAGGCCCGCGGTGTAGGGGTCGTCCTGGATCAGCTCGGGCAGCTCCGGGTCGGGCAGGACGAGCGACGGGCCCCGGTCCGCCGCATAGCCGCGCACGTCGGAGACGCCCAGCCGGGCCGCGTCGGCGGTGAGGTCGTCGGGCATCTTCTGCGACTGCCGCTCCGCCTCGACCCGGGCCAGGTAGTGCTCGACCTCGCGGTCGCGCACGGCGTCGTCCCAGCCCAGCGTCGTGGCCATGATCGTGGCCGCGTGCCGGGCCGTCTCGGCGCCGCGGTGCGCGGTCTCGAAGGAGATGCGGGTGCGCCGGGTCAGCACGTCGTCGAGGTGCAGGGCGCCCTCGGCCTCGGCCGCGTAGGCCACCTCGGCGGCCAGGTATTCCGGGGCTCCGGCCAGCGGCGCTGCCAGCTCCGGGTCGGCCTCCATCAGGGCGAGCAGGTGCCCGGTGAGCGTGCCGTAACGCTCCAGCAGGTGCTCGACGACGCCGGTGGTGACGCCGTGGCGGCGCGCGGCGTCCTGCCGGTCGCGCCACGCGGCGGCGTATCCGTCGGCGCCGAGCAGCGGAAGCTCCGCCGTGCGCGACGGGGCCTCGACGCCCAGCCGGCGGGCGGCCAGGTTGATGACGTCGGCGGCCATGACCCGATAGGTCGTGTATTTGCCGCCCGCCACGAGCAGCAGCCCGAGCATCGGCTCCACGACCGCGTGCTCGCGGGACAACTTCGACGTCGAGTCGGCCTCGCCGGAGAGCAGCGGGCGCAGCCCGGCATAGACGCCCTCGATGTCGTCGGTGGTGAGCGGCCGCTCGAGCACGGTGTTGACCTGGTCGAGCAGGTAGCGGATGTCGCGGGCGGACGCGGCCGGGTGCGAGCGGTCGAGCTCCCAGTCGGTGTCGGTGGTGCCGATGATCCAGTGGCCGCCCCACGGGATGACGAAGAGCACCGAGGTGGCGGTGCGCAGGATGAGGCCGGCGTCGCCGGTGATGGCCGAGCGCGGCACCACGAGGTGGACGCCCTTGGACGCGCGCACCCGCAGGCCCGGGCGCACGCCGACGTCGTCGAGCATGCGGGACATGTCGTCGCTCCACACGCCGGTGGCGGCGACGACCTGCCGGGCGCGGACCTCGAACTCGGGGGCGTCGGGCGACTCGAGATCGCGGACGCGGACGCCCACGACCTGCCGGGCCTCGCGCAGGAAACCGGTGACCCGGGCGCTGGTGACCACGGCCGCGCCGAGGCTGGCCGCCGTGCGGGCCAGGTTGACCACGAGCCGGGCGTCGTCGACCTGCCCGTCGTAGTAGCGGATGGCGCCGGTGATCTTGTCGGCCCGCAGGCTCGGGAAGAGGTGGCGGGCACCGTCGCGGGTCAGGTGCCGGTGCAGCGGCATGCCGCGGCCCTTGCCGAACACCCCGGCGAAGACGTCGTAGGCCGCGACGCCCAGCCCGTAATACATCCGGTGCCAGACGCGGGCCGGCGGGGCGGCGGGCTCCAGCGGCACCAGGATCGGCACCGGGCGCACCAGGTGCGGCGCGATGCGGCTGGTCAGCAGCCCCCGCTCGCGCAGCGCCTCGTGCACCAGGTGCAGCTCGAGCTGCTCGAGATAGCGCAGGCCGCCGTGGATGAGCTTGCTCGACCGGCTGGACGTGCCGGAGGCCAGGTCCCGCGCCTCGACCAGCGCGACTTTCAGGCCCCGCGACGCGGCGTCGAGGGCCGCGCCGGCGCCGGTGACCCCGCCGCCGATGACCAGGACGTCGAACTGCTCGTCACGCAGCCGCTGGAGGTCGGCCGCACGGCGGATCGGGGAGAGCCGCCCGGCCGCATACCGGGATTCCGAGGGATTGCGCACGCCCCCACCGTAGCGCCGCTCGGCATCCCTCAGCTCGTGACATTCGTCAGCATTTCCCGCACCGACCCGGCCGGATCGGTCACCGGGAACTGCACGGATCGGATCACCGCACCCGCGTCGACCAGCAAGGTCAACCGCTTGAACCGCTCGGTGCCACCCGCCCGGAAGGTCGGCAGCCGCAGCCCGGCGGCCAGCTTTCCGTCCTCGTCCGAAAGCAAGGGAAAAGGCAGCTCCGCGTACGCGGCGAAAGCGGCCAGCTCGTCCGGACGCTGGGTGCTCACGCCCATGACCGCCACGCCCTGCGCCGCGAAGTCGCCGGCGCGCGCCGCATAGGTCCGCGCCTCCAGCGTGCAGCCCGCCGCCCCCGGGATGTCGCCGTAACCCGGCGGATAGCCTCGGTGATCCTCCGGCGCGAAAGCCCCCGGGAAGAAGAACAGGACCGTCGGCTGCACCACCGTCAGCCCGGGCACCACCCGCCCCACCAGCTCGTGCACCCGGTGGATCTCGGCCGGGCCGGCCTCCGCGGTCAGCGAGCCGTCGCCCATGACGTGCCGCGTGCCCCAGTCCTGCAGCGCGATGAGCACCGGCAGCAGCCCCTCACCCTTGGCCGTGAGCAGGTAGTCGTAGCGCGGCGGGCGCTCGGAATAGGCCTCCCGGCGCAGCACGCCCTCGTCGACCAGGGCGCCCAGCCGCTCGGTCAGCGCCCGCCGGCTCATGCCCAGCGCCCGTTGCAACGCGTCGAAGCGGGTCACGCCCCCGGCGACGTCCCGCACGACCAGGAACGTCCACCAGTCGCTGAGCACGCCGACGGCCTGCGCTATCCCGCAGTCCGCATCGGCCAGGTCGACTCGTCGCACGCCCGCCAGTATAGTGCGTTCCAAATTGGAACTCACTGAAGCGAGGCGCGATGAGTGTCTTCTGGCGGTGGTGGACGGCCGGGACGGTGAGCAGTCTCGGCACGGCCATCGGGGGCGTCGCACTGCCGCTGACCGCGCTCGCGGTGCTCGACGCGTCCCCGTTCCAGATGGGTCTGATCGTCGCCGCGCGCTACGCCGCGTGGATCGTGATCGGCCTGCCGTCCGGGGTGATCGTGCAGCGGCTCCCGCTGCGCGGCACCCAGGTCGGCGCCGACCTGGCCCGGGCCCTCGCGGTGGGGTCCGTGCCCGTGGCCTGGTGGCTGGGCACCCTCTCGGTGACCCATCTCGTGGTGACCGCGCTGGTCATCAGCTTCGCCAACGTGCTCTTCGACGTCGCCAACTCGACGTTCCTGCCCGAGATCGTCGGCCGGGACCAGCTCCAGTCGCGCAACAGCCTCACCTCGGGCACCCACGCGTCGACCGAGCTCGGCGGTCCTTCGCTCGGGGGCCTGATCGTGCAGGTCGCCGGGGCGGTGCCGACCCTGCTGTTCGACGCCGTCAGCTATCTCTTCTCGGCGGCCATGCTGCGCGGTCTGCCCGCGCGGCGGGCGGCGCGGCGCGACACGTGGCCGCCCATGGCCGAGATGATCCGCGAGGGCTTCTCCTATGTCGTCCGGCACCCGGTGATGGGCCCCGGCATGTGGGCCGCGACGGCCGTCAACTTCGTCTGCGGCGTGCACCACGCGCTCTTCCCGCTCTATCTGGTGCGGGACTTGCACGCCTCCCCCGGCGTGGTCGGCCTCATGCTGGCCACCGACGGTGTCGGCACGCTGGTCGGCGCCGCGCTCACGACCCGCCTCACCGACGCCGTCGGCACGGCCCGGGCGCTCCTGATCACCGGCGGCACGGCGGCGGTGGGCGCGCTCCTGATCGCGGCCGGCGACGGTGGCGCCGCCTACGTCACCTTCGCGGCGGGCAACCTCGTCTTCGCGGGTTCCGTGGTGGTGCTGAGCGTGACGACCCGGACGTACCGGCAGACCGAGAGCCCGCCCGAGCTGCTCAGCCGGGTGATGGCGACCGTCCGGTTCGTGTCGTGGGGCGCCATTCCGATCGGCGGCCTGCTCGCGGGCGCCGCGGCCGGGCTGGTCGGCGCCCGGGTCACGTTGATCGCGGCGGGTGTGGTGGCCGTGTGCGCCCCCGTGGCCTGGCTGCTGTCGCCCGCGCGCGGCAAGCGGGATCTGGCCGAGGTGCAACTGTGAGCGGCCGCCGCTGCACCTGAACGGCTCTCGTCCGTCCCTAGCGTCAGTGAGACCCGGGCCACAAGGTCCGGGTCTTCCGTACGTGAGGATTCCCGAGGCCCGCATGCATGCCCTGCGCTCCGCACCGCACCGTGTGCTCGCTCTGCTCGTCGTCGTCGCCGTGGCTGTGGCCATGACGCTCTACATCAACCGCGCCGACGCCGCGATCACGACTCCGTTCGGCCAGGAGTTCGGGACCAACGCCAACGGCGCGATCCTGATGCGCGGCAACGTGAACCTCGTCTGCCCCACCGCGGCGACCGGCTGCACGGCCGCGCAGGGCGGCACGGGCTCGACCGCCGACGAGTCGTTGAACAACAACGGCTACGTCATGGAGAATATCGGGGCCGACAGCGGAAACGGCATCTTCAACTCCAGCAGCGCGACCATCGCGATGCCGGCGAACAGCACCGTGCTCTTCGCGGGCCTCTACTGGAGCGCCAACACCGCGGCGGGCACCGGTGGCGCGGTCGCTCCCACCGAGGCGGACAAGAACAAGGTCAAGTTCGGCGTTCCCGGTACGCCCGGCTGGAGCACCGTGACGGCCGCCAAGGTCAACATCACGGCCACCACGGTCTTCCAGGGCTTCGCGGACGTCACCTCGGTTGTCGCCGGCGCCGGCAACGGCACCTATGCGGTCGGCAACATCCAGGCCGGTACGGGCAAGGACCGTCACGCCGGCTGGGCGCTCGTGATCGCGTACCAGAACGCCGCGCTGCCCATGCGCGACCTGCGCGTCTACGACGGTTTCGGCGTCGTCAGCAACTCCTCGACCAGCGTCGACATCACCGTCAACGGCTTCCTGACGCCCGGCTCGGGCCAGGTCACCACCAAGATCGGCACGGTCGTCTACGAGGGCGACCTCGGCAAGACCGGCGACGCCCTGAAGCTCAACGGCACCGCCATGACGGACGGCAAGAACCCCGCCGACAACTTCTTCAACAGCACCATCAGCGAGGGCGGCACCTCGATCACCGACCGCACGCCCAACTACGTCAACACGATGGGCCTGGACGTCGACCAGTTCGACGCCACCGGCAAGCTGGCCAACGGCGCCACCAGCGCGACTCTGACGCTGACCACGAGCGGCGAGACGTTCTACCCGGGCGTCGTCACGTTCACCACCGACCTGTACGCCCCCGACCTCACCGCCACGCTCACCGGCACCGACAAGACGGGCGACGCGCGGCTCATGCCCGGCGACGTCATCGAGTACTCGATCAGCGTCAACAACAAGGGCACCGACAACAGCCTGCACACCGTGCTGACCGACGCCGTGCCGGCCGGGACGACGTACGTGCCGGGGTCTCTGAAGATCGACGGCACCGCCGTGAGCGACCCCGCGGGCGACGACCGGGGCGATTTCGCGACCGACAGCGCGCAGGGCAAGACGACCTTCCGCCTGGGTACGGGCGCCACCGCGACCGCCGGCGGCACGCTGGCCACCAACGCCACCACCGTGGTCACCTACCGGGTCAAGGTCAAGGACTCGACCCCGTCCGGCGCGACCATCACCAACGTCGCCGCCATGAGCTACGAGGGCGAGCACACCGGCCGCCTCATCTCCGGTACGAGCAACGTGGTCAACGCCACCGTGAACAAACCCGTCGCCGACCTGTCCGCCGCCGTGACCGCCACCCCGGTGACGGTGCAGCGCGACCCGGCTCCGGCCACGGTGACGTACGTCGTGACCGTCACGAACAACGGCTCGGACCGGGAGCCCCTGCCCGTCGCCAAGCTGACCCTGCCCACCGGGATCACCGTGAGCTCGCTGCCCGCCGGCTGCACCCAGTCGGGCCAGGACGTCACGTGCGCCCTGAGCGCCCTGGAGAGCGGCACCTCCGGCACGGTCACGATCAACGCGACCGTGGGCAGCAGCGCCGTGCTCAACTCGGCCACCACCGTCGTGGTCTCGGGCTCGGGCACCGACAACACCCCGGCCAACAACAGTGCCACCGCTCCGCTGCGCGTGAACAGCGTGCCCAAGGCGGGCGCCGACACGGCCAACACGAGCACCAGCACCGCCACCGCGCCGATCAATGTCCTCGCCAACGACACCGACGCGGACAACGACACGCTGACCGTCGCCATGGGCACCGCGCCCGGGCACGGCAGTGCGGTCGTCAACGGCGACAAGACGATCACCTACACGCCGGCGGCCGGCTGGGCCGGCACCGACACGTTCACCTACACGGTCAGCGACGGCTTCGGCGGCACGGCCACCGGCACCGTGACCGTGAACGTCGACAACGCCCCGCCGGTGACCGTCGACGACACGGCCGCCACCGCGGCGAACACGCCCGTGACGATCGACGTGCTCGCCAACGACTCCGACCCGAACGGCGACCCGAAGAGCATCGCGGCTGTCACCCAGCCTGCCGGCGGCACGGTCACCATCAGCGACAACAAGGTCGTCTTCACCCCGAACCCCGACTTCAAGGGCCTCGCGACCTTCACCTACACCGCGTCGGACGGCCGCGGCGGCACCACCCCGGGCACGGTCAAGGTGACGGTCGCCAACGCCGCCCCGGCCGCGTCGAACGACACCGCCACCACGCCCTACCTCACCGAGGTGGTCATCAACGTCCTGGGCAACGACACCGACGCCAACAAGGACCCGCTGACCATCACCGCCGCCACCACGCCGGCCCACGGCACCGCCGACATCACCAGCGGCAAGATCACCTACCGCCCGGCGGCCAAGTTCTCCGGTACGGACACCTTCTCCTACACAATCTCCGACGGCACCGCGACGTCCACCGCCACGGTCACCGTGACCGTGCAGAACGCCGCGCCGACGGCCGCCGACCTCACCGCGGCCACCGACTACGACACCCCGGTCACCATCGACTGGGCGCCGAAGGCCGCGGACGCCAACAACGACCCGCTGAGCATCATCGGCACGACGCAGCCGGCCCACGGCACGGCGTCCGTCGACCAGAACGGCAAGCTGGTCTACGAGCCCGACACCAACTTCTCCGGCCCGGACACCTTCGAGTACACGGTCGGCGACGGCAAGGGCGGCGAGGTCACCGCCAAGGTCACCGTGACCGTGGCCAACGCGGCCCCGATCGCCGGCGACGACCCGGTCAGCGCCGAGTCGAACGTGCCCACGACCCTGACCGTGCTCGCCAACGACTCCGACCCCAACGGTGACCCGCTGACGGTCACGATCACGACGATGCCGGCGCACGGCACCGCGTCGGTCAACCCGGACGGCACGATCGCGTACACGCCGGCCGCCGGCTACCTCGGAGCCGACAGCCTCGAGTACACGATCAGCGACGGCAAGGGTGGCACCGCGACCGCGCTCGTCACCATCGCCGTGCTCAACTCGGCGCCGGTCGCGAAGCCGGACTCGGCGAGCACGCCGACCGACACGGCGGTCACGCTGACCGTGCTCGACAACGACACCGACCCCAACGGCGACCCGATCTCGGTCACCGCGTTCACGAACGGCGCCCACGGCACCGTGACGCTGAGCGGCGGCAACCTGATCTACGTGCCGTCCGGCGGGTTCGCGGGCATCGACACCTTCACCTACACCGTCAGCGACACCCACGGGAACACCGACACCGCCGTCGTCACCGTGACCGTGCAGAACGCCGGCCCGATCGCCGTACCGGACACCGCGGTGGCCCAGCCGGGCACGCCGGCCGTCCTCAAGGTGCTCGCCAACGACACCGACCCGAACCTCGGCCAGGTGCTGCGCGTCAAGTCGGTCACCAAGCCGGGCAAGGGCAAGGCGGTCGTCAGCGCCGACGGCAAGACGGTCACCTACACGGCCGACGCCGGCGCCACCGGTACGGACACCTTCGAGTACACGGTGACCGACGACAACGGCGGCGAGGACACCGAGACCGTCACGATCACCATCCGGTCGCTGCCGGTCCCCGCGCCCGACAACGCGACGACCAAGGCCGGCTCGGCGGTCACCGTGGACGTGCTCGGCAACGACACCGACCCCGCGGGCGGCGCGCTCACCCTGGTCTCGGTGACTCAGCCGAAGCACGGCAAGGTGACGATCGTCGACGGCAAGGCGGTCTACACGCCGGACGCCGGTTACCTGGGCACCGACACGTTCACCTACCTCGTCCGCGACGCGGCGGGCGGCGAGTCCACCGGCACGGTCACCGTCGGCGTCGGCAACACGCCGCCGGTGGCGAAGCCCGACCAGGCCGCCGCGGCCCGCAACGGCAAGACCGACATCGACGTGCTCGCCAACGACACCGACGTCAACACCGGCCAGAAGTTGACCGTGCAGTCGGTCAGCTCGCCCGCGCACGGCAAGGCGACGATCGTCGACGGCAAGGTGCGCTACGTGCCGGACGCGGGCTTCACGGGTACGGACACCTTCACCTACGTGGTCGGCGACGGCAACGGCGGCACCGCCACGGGCACCGTCACCGTCATGGTCACCGGCGACGCCCCCGTGGCGCTGCCGGACTCGGCCACGACCCCGTACCAGAAGGCGGTGACCATCAAGGTCCTGGCCAACGACCTGGACCCGGCCGGCGACCCGCTGACCGTCACCGCGGTGACCCAGCCCGGGCACGGCTCGGTGACCTTCACCGGCACGTCGGTGCGCTACACGCCGGCGGACGGCTGGTCGGGGACGACGACCTTCACCTACACGATCACCGACGGCACCTCGACCTCGACCGCCACGGTCACCGTCAAGGTGGGTCAGCCGCCGGCGGTGCCGGACAAGAGCGCCAGCGCCAAGCCGGCCACCCCGGTGTCGGTGTCGCTGCCGTCGAAGGACGAGCACGGTACGCCGGTCACGGTCACCACGATCGGCAAGCCCGCCCACGGTACGGCCAAGCTGAACTCGGACGGCACGGTCACGTACATCCCGGAGGCGGGGTTCGCCGGGGCGGACAGCTTCACGTACTCGGCGATCGACGCGGACGGCAACGTGGCCACCGGCACGATCAAGGTGATGGTGGCCGGGACGTCCACGGCCATCGCGCCCAAGGCCAAGAACGACACCGCCTCGGTGAAGGCCGGCAAGTCGGTCATCGTGCAGGTCCGCGCCAACGACACCAACGCGGCCAAGGTCGTCAAGGTGAGCAAGCCGGCGCACGGGCACGCGGTGATCAACGCCGACGGCACGATCACGTACGCGCCGGACGACTCCTACACCGGCGGCAAGGACACGTTCACCTACACCATCAGCGACGGCCACGGCGGCACCGCCAAGGCCACCGTGACGGTGACCGTGCACGAGGCCGACAGCACGAGCGGCTCGCTGATCAAGCTGCCCAAGACCGGCTCTGACCTCATGTCGGTCGGCGGCGTGGGCATCCTGACGCTGATCGTCGGCGCGGCGCTCTTCATGTTCGGCGGGCGCAGCCCGGCCTGGCTCCTGGCCGGCGGCCCCCGGGACCGCGGCCCGGGCCGCCACCGCCCGGGTAAGCACGCCGCCTAGGAACCCGCCCGGACCGGCATCACCCCCCTCGGTGCCGGTCCGGGCGCTGCCCGTCCGGCCTCAGGGTCTGTCCCTAACCCTTGATGCCGGTCTGGGCGATGCCCTGGATGAACTGCCGCTGCAGGAACACGAAGACCGCGATCACGGGTACGGACGCCAGCAGCGAGCCGGCCATGAGGACCGGATAGTCGGTCTGGTACTGGCCCTGGAGCGACGCGAGACCGGCGGCCAGGGTCATCTTGTCCGGGTCCGTGTTGACCACCAGCGGCCAGAACAAGTCGTTCCAGGACCACAGCAGCACGAGCACCGCCAGGGCGACCATGCCCGGGCGGGCCAGGGGCAGGACGATCGACCAGTAGATGCGCCACGGGTTGGCCCCGTCGATGCGCGCCGCCTCCTCGAGCTCCACCGGCAGCCCGAGGAAGAACTGGCGGAGCAGGAACACGCCGAACGCGCTGAAGAGCCCCGGCACGATCAACGCCGGCAAGCTGTTCAGCCAGCCCAGGTCGGACATGATCTCGTACTGCGGAATGATGAACAGCTGCGGCGGCACCATGAGCACCGACAGGAACAGTCCGAAGAGGAAGTTGCGGCCCGGGAAACGCAGGCGCGCGAAGGCATAGGCCGCCATGGAGCAGAGAAATACCTGTCCCACCGTACGGGCCAGAGCCGTGATCAATGTGTTGAGGAACTGGGTGCCGAACGGCAGCAGGTCGAACACCCGCCCGTAGTTGGCCCAGTGGCCCTCGGGCAGCAGCGTCGGCGGCACGCTCGTGGCGCTGCTCAGCGTCTTGAGCGACGTGACGATCTGCCACACGAACGGCGTGACCATCAGCACCGAGGCGACGATCAGCACCGCGTGCAGCCCGATCCGCCGGCCCTTGTCAGGCATAGTGCACCCACCGCTTCTGGAGCCGGAACTGGATCGCGGTGAGCACCACGATGATGAGCAGCAGGGCCATCACGATCGCGGCGCCGTAGCCCCGGTCGTTGGTGACGAACGCCCGGTCGTAGAACAGCTGCACGACCGTCTGCAGCCGGGGGAACGCGGGGTTCGCGCGGGCCGCGGCGCCCGAGCCGCTGATGACGTACACGAGGTCGAAGAGCTGAAGCGAGCCGATCACCGAGACCACCGACACGAAGAACGCCGTGGGCGACAGCAGCGGCAGCGTGATCCGGAAGAACTGCCGGAACGCGCCGGCGCCGTCCAGCGCCGCGGCCTCGTAGTAGTCCGCCGGGATCGCCTGCATGCCGGCCAGGAAGATGATCAGGTTGTAGCCGACGCTGCTCCACACGCCGATGACCACGAGCGCGTAGAGCGCGGTGTCCGGGTCGGCGACCCAGTTCGGGCCGTCGACGCCGACCAGCGACAGCCCATAGTTGATCAGTCCGTAGTCGCCGTTGTAGAGCCAGCGCCACACCATCGCCACGGCGACCGGCATGGTCACGACGGGCAGGAAGAAGAAGGTGCGGTAGACGCTCACGCCGCGCATCTTGCGGTTGAGCAGCGCCGCGAAGACGATCGCCAGCGGGATGGAGAGCAGACCCAGCAGGGTGTACGCGAACGTGTTGACCAGCGCGCGGCCCATCTCGGGGTCGTGCACCAGGCGCTCGTAGTTGTCCAGGCCGCTGAACGTGTGCCCGCCGAACGCGCCCCACTCGGTGAACGAGAAGTACGCGGTCTGCAGCACCGGCCAGAGGTAGAAGAGCCCGAGCCCGAGGGCCGTGGGGGCGATGAACGCGTACCCCCACAGCGCCTCGGTGACCCGGTGCTTGCGCGGCGTCGTCATTCCTTGGCCAGCAAGGCGTTCATGTCGGTGGCAAGCTCCGTCGCGGCCTGCTCGATCGGCTGCTCTCCGCTCCACGCCTTGGTGAGGTGGCTCAGCTCGGCCTCGTTCCACGCCGCGGTGTTCTTGGACACCGGGAACGGCACGGCGTAGTTCACCGCGTCGAGGAAGGTCTGCAGCTTGAGCTCGGGGTGCGCGCCGACCCAGTCGGTCTGCGTGCCGGTGTAGGCCGGGATGGGACCGGTCTTGCCGAGGATCTGCGCCGCCGGCTGCGAGCCCAGGTACTTCACGAACTCCCAGGCCTGGTCCTTGTGCTCGCCCTTGGCCCCGACCACGTTGGCCACGCCGTGGATGATCGTCGCCTGCTTCTCGCCCTTGGGCAGCGGCGCGACGTCCACCTTGTCCTTGGTGTAGTCGTTGCCGGTGAACTCGAGGACGTCCCACGAGCCGCCCCAGTACATGCCGAGCTTCCCGGCCTCGAAGAGCTGGAGCGGGATGGTGTCCGTCATCGTCTTCAGGTCGGGCGAGTGCTTCTTCTGGATCAGGTCGGTCCAGAACTTGAGCCCGGCGATGGTTTTCGGGTCGGCGTAGCCCGAGCTCTTGCCGTCCGGGCTGATGACGTAGCCGCCGGCCTGGGCGATGGTGTTGTACTGGTACTCCTGGAAGCTGCTCAGCGAGGCGGCGGTGCCGTAGACGCCCTTGGCCGGATCGGTCAGCTTGGCGGCGGCGTCCTGGAAGTCGGCCCAGGTCCAGCCGTCCTTGGGATAGGGCACCTTCTTGGCGTCGAAGAGCGTCTTGTTGTACCAGACGCCGACGGTGTCCATGTCCTTCGGCAGGCCGTACATCTTGCCGTCGAAGGTGTAGAGGTCGACGAGCGCCTCGGGGTAGACGGAGGTGTCGACCTGCTCGGGGTTCGGGCTGATCACGCCGTTGGACGCGTACAGCTGGAAGTTGGGGCCGTTCATCCAGAAGACGTCGGGCGCGTCCCCGCCGGTGGCCGCGGCCTTGAGCTTGGTCCAGTAGCCCTCCCACGGGGTCAGCTGCACGTCGACCGTGATGGTGGGGTGGCCCTTGGTGAAGTCGGCGGCGAGCTGGTCCATCGCGGCCTTCTGGGTCTGGTCCCAGACCGCGTAGGAGAGCGTGACCTGGTCATCGGACCCGCTGCCGTCGTCCGACGAGCAGGCGGAGAGCATCAGGGCCGCGGCCCCGAGCAGAGCGGTGGCGATTCGTCTGGTGGCGCGCATATGTGGTCCCTCCGACACCCGCCGTCGCCCGGCGGTCCTGCGCTTGAGGAATTATCATGGGGACCAGTAAAATTATGGCAAGGCCTGGGACTGTTACAGATTCATCAACATTTACGTCCGGGAAAACGTGTCGGTCGACGTGAAACCGGACTTGGAGGCGAGAACCGCCTCAATATGATCGGCCGCGAGCTTGACCGCCCCGAGCGCCACGCCCCGGCCGGCCAGCTCCGAGACGCGGATCTCCGGCGTGCGGAGGCACCAGCGGTCCAGCTCCTGGCGCAGCGGCCCGACGAGGAGATCCGCCGCGGGCGAGAAGGCGCCGCCGAGCACGACCAGCTCCGGATCCAGCGTCAGGACCAGCGCGGACACGCCGAGCGCGAGATCCTTCACGTACTTCCGGAGCGCCGCCGCGGCCCGCCGGTCGCCCGCCCGGGCCGCCGCGAAGATGTCCTCCCCCGCGGGCCAGGTGAGGTGCTCGGGGGCGCGGGTCCAGCCCACCGCGGGCAGCGCGCCGATCTCGCCGGCCGCGTTGCCGAAGCCCCGGTGCAGCTTGCCGTCGATGATCAGCCCGACGCCGGTCGCCACCCCGGAGAGGATGAAAACGACGTTCTTCGAGTGCCGCGCCACCCCCTGCCAGCCCTCGGCCAGCGCCGCGAGCTTGCTGTCGTTCTCGACCAGGACCGGCCCGCCGACCAGGCCGTGGACGTGCGCCGCCAGGTCCACGCCGGTCCACTCGCGCAACGCCTCCGAGAGCATGACCTTGCCCGTGCCGTCGACCAGCCCGGTCGTCGCGACCCCGCTGGCCCACAGGCGGTCGCCGCTCAGGCCGGCCTCCTTGAGCACCGCGCCCACCACCCGGTCCGTGGCCGCCAGCCGCTCGCTGCGCCCCAGCTCGGGCGTGACGGTGACCCGGTGGCTGTGCAGCACCTCGCCGTCCAGATCGGTGAGCAGGGCAAGCACCTCGTGCCGGCCGATGTCCACGCCGAGCAGCCGGCCCGCGTCGGCCCGGAACCGGTAGCGCCGCGCCGGCCGCCCGACCCCGCCGGCCGTCGGCTCCGCCTCGGCCACCCAGCCCCGGCCGAGCAGATCGCGCACGACGTCCTCGGTCGAGGCCCGCGACAGGCCCGTGCGGCGCGACAATTCGGTGAGGGTCAGGCCGCCCTCCGAGGCCCGGAGCACCTTGAGCGCCGCCAGCGCGTTGAGCTGACGAAGCCGGGACAGATCCCCGCCACTGGTCAAGCCGGCCCCCCTTGTGAACGACGCCGTCCGCCGCCAATAATCATGGACTCCAGAGTATCTTTCCGGAGGGACCCATGCCCGCAGTGACTCTAGCCCTCGCCGGCGCCGGCCTGAGGGGCCAGGCGTACGCCCGGCACGCGGTCGCCTCCGGTCACGGCCGCGTGGTCGCCGTCGCCGAGCCCGACCGGCACCGCCGCGAGCTGGTGGCCACGGAGTTCGGCATCCCCGCGGAGCAGGTCTACGAGGACTGGGCCGACCTCGCCGCACAGCCCCGCCTCGCCGACGCCGCCGTGATCGCCACCCAGGACCGCATGCACCTCGGCCCCGCCGTGGCGCTCGCCGACCGCGGCTACCACATCCTCCTCGAGAAGCCGATGGCCCCGACCGAGCCGGAAGCCGTCGCCATCGCGGACGCCGCCCTGCGCAACAACGTCATCTTCGCCATCTGTCACGTGCTGCGCTACACCCCGTACACCCGCATGCTCAAGAAGGCCCTCGACGACGGGCTCATCGGCCGGCTCGTGAGCGTCCAGCACCTCGAACCGGTCGGCTGGTGGCACCACGCCCACTCCTTCGTCCGCGGCAACTGGCGCAACTCCGCCGAGTCCGGCCCGATGCTGCTCACCAAGAGCTGCCACGACATCGACTGGCTGGTCCACCTCTTCGGGCGTACGCCCCGGCGGGTCAGCTCCTTCGGCAGCCTCACCCACTTCCGCGCGTCCGAGCGCCCGCCCACCGCCGCCGACCGGTGCGTCGACTGCCCGCTCCAGCAGACGTGCCCGTACTCGGCCACGAAGTTCTACCTGGCCGCCCTGGCCGACGAGGAACAGCACTTCTGGCCGCTCGGCGCGATCACCGACGAGTTCACCGAGCCCGCCGTGCTCGAAGCGCTGCGCACGGGCCCGTACGGCCGCTGTGTCTACGCCAGCGACAACGACGTCGTCGACCACCAGGTCGTCACCATGGAATTCCCCGACGGCGCGACCTGCGCCTTCACCATGAGCGCCTTCACACCCATGGAACACCGCAAGACCCGCCTCCTGGGCACCCACGGCTACCTCGACGGCGACGGCCACACGGCCCGCTACGTCAACTTCCGCACCGGCACCGAAACCACCCTCTCCGCAACAACCGAAGGCGGCCCCGACGCCGCCGGCGGCCACGGCGGCGGCGACGAGGGCCTGATCGCAGCCTTCCTCGCCGCGGTCTCCTCCCACGACCCGTCCCTGCTCACCTCGGACGCCACCCAGAGCCTCGCCACCCACCGAGTCGTCTGGGCCGCCGAAAAAGCCCGCCAGACCGGCACCGTCATCACCCTCGACGATTAGGGCGTGCCCTGCCTCTCATGGCGTGGTCCAGGTCTCGCGTCGCATCCGGGCGCCCGGACCTGTTGTGGTGTGACATGCTCCGCCGATGGCGGATGGCCACGATGGCTGGCCGAAGCAGAGCCGCTCCGGGTCGGACAGACACTGATGGCGGAGACGAACGGACCCGTGGACATCGACAACCTCGTCGAATCGATCAAGGCAACGAGCGGCTGGCCTTCCTTCCCCCAGTAAGGCCCCCCGGAACAGGCAACTCGCTCGTGGGCCGCGCCTATCCACAGCCGCAAGTTATTCACAGGCGCTTCCACAGCAGGCCCCTCTTCGCTGCCAGTCCATAGCCTTCGGGGCGACGAGGCAGCTGCGGTGACGGACGTGGGGGCCACAGTGGCCGGTTCTTGCGCTGCGGGGCGGTCTGCGGCCTATAGTTGGCACTGCCAATCAGCGAAGGAGAAGTTCGATGTCTCGTCTCACCACCGTCGACCCGGCCGCCGCTGACACCGATCCGAAGGCTCGGGCCCTCCTCGGCAAGGTCGAGCGCGCCCTTGGGGTCACGCCGAACATGATGCGGGCGATGGCCGCGTCGCCGGCCACGCTGAACGCGTATCTGCAGTTCAGTGGGGCGCTGTCGCAGGGGCTGCTGCCGGCTGCCGTGCAGGAACAGATCGCCCTGGTCTCGGCCGTGGCCAACGACTGCGGTTACTGCCTGGCCGCGCACACCGTGCTCGGGGCGAAGGCCGGCGTCTCGGCGGAGGATCTGGCGGCCGGGCGCAGTGCTCAGGCGTCCGATCCGAAGACCGAGGCGGCCCTGGTCTTCGCGCGGGAGGTCATCGCGACCAAGGGCTTTGTCAGCGATCAGGACCTGGACGCGGTTCGCGCGGCGGGCTGGTCGGACGGGGAGGTCGGGGAGATCGTGGCGGCGGTCGCGTTGAACGCCTTCACGAACTATTTCAACTCGGTCGGGCAGACGACGCTGGACTTCCCGCCGGTGGCCGGCGTCAGCATCGGCCACTGACCCGGCCGCGGCGCGCGGGTCACTCGTCCGCGGCGGAAGCGCCGGAAGCGGCGGAAGCGGCGGAAGCGGCGGAAGCCGCGGAAGCGGCGGAAGCGGCGGAAGCCGCGGAAGCGGCGGAAGCCGCGGAAGCCGCCGCCGGCAGTTCGTGGTCGGGGCAGGTGACCCGCAGCTCCGCGTCGCCGAACGGGGCGTCGACATAGTTGCAGTGGTGGGGGCGCCCGGTGGCGGCGGGGTGGGCGTCCCGGACGAAGAAGCGGCAGGTCAGGCACATCTGGGAGACCGGGATCAGGCGCCGGTCCTGCAGCTCGCGCATCAGGGTCACGACGCCGCGGAGCGTGGCCGTGAAGTCCTCCGGTGACAGCGTGGCGACGGCGCTGCCCAGGCGCTCGGACGTGATCGCCAGGCGGCCCGCCTCGGCTTGGCCCTCCGGCGTCAGGCTGAGCCGCACGGCCCGGGCGTCGCCGGGGTCGCGGACGGCTTCCAGCAGCTCCTTGCGCCGCAGCACGCGCACCGCGTCGGAGACGGTCGGCGCGGTGGAGGCCAGGGCGGTGACGATGTCGCCCTGGCGCAACGGCTCCCGGCTGCCCTGCAGGAGGCTGACGATGTCGGCCTGCAACGGCGACAGGTTGTGCGGGCCGGCGTTGCGGATGGCCTCCATGCGCACGGCCTGGCCGAGGCGGGCGAGGCCGGCCAGCAGCTGGGCCTCGGGCGGCAGCCCCGGAACGTGCGGCATCCCCCCAGCTTAGTTGGCACTGATAACGAAAAGCGGGCCGCCCCGAAGGGCGACCCGCTTTCATGCCTTGCTGCGGCCCGCCGTGCGGCGGGCCGGGCCCGGGACCGGACTCAGAAGTCCATGTCCCCGCCGCCCGGGGCACCGGCCGGGGCCGGGGTCTTCTCGGGCTTGTCGGCCACGACGGCCTCGGTGGTGAGGAACAGCGCGGCGATCGACGCGGCGTTCTGCAGCGCCGAGCGGGTGACCTTGGCCGGGTCGATGATGCCCGCGGCCAGCAGGTCGACGTACTCGCCGTTGGCGGCGTTGAGACCGTGACCGGCCTCCAGGTTGCGCACCTTCTCCACCACGACGCCGCCCTCGAGGCCGGCGTTGACGGCGATCTGACGCAGCGGGGCGTCGAGCGCGACCTTGACGATGTTGGCGCCGGTGGCCTCGTCGCCGGCCAGGTCCAGCTTGTCGAACGCGGTCTTGCCGGCCTGCACCAGGGCCACGCCACCGCCGGGCACGATGCCCTCCTCGACGGCCGCCTTCGCGTTGCGCACGGCGTCCTCGATGCGGTGCTTGCGCTCCTTGAGCTCGACCTCGGTGGCCGCGCCGACCTTGATGACCGCAACGCCGCCGGCCAGCTTGGCCAGGCGCTCCTGCAGCTTCTCGCGGTCGTAGTCGGAGTCCGACTTCTCGATCTCGGCGCGGATCTGGTTGACCCGGCCCTGGATCTGCTCGGCGTTGCCGGCACCGTCGACGATGGTGGTCTCGTCCTTGGTGATGACGACCTTGCGGGCCTGGCCCAGCAGGCTCAGGTCGGCGGCGTCGAGCTTGAGGCCGACCTCCTCGCTGATGACCGTGCCGCCGGTGAGGATGGCGATGTCGTCGAGCATGGCCTTGCGGCGGTCACCGAAGCCGGGCGCCTTGACGGCGACGGACTTGAAGGTGCCCCGGACCTTGTTGACGACCAGGGTCGCGAGGGCCTCGCCCTCGACGTCCTCGGCGATGATGATGAGCGGCTTGCCGCCCTGCATGACCTTCTCCAGCACCGGGAGCAGGTCCTTCACCGCGGAGATCTTGCTGTTCGCGATGAGGATGTAGGGGTCGTCGAAGACGGCCTCCATGCGCTCCGCGTCGGTCATGAAGTAGGCCGAGATGTAGCCCTTGTCGAAGCGCATGCCCTCGGTGAGCTCGAGCTCGAGGCCGAAGGTGTTGCTCTCCTCGACAGTGATGACGCCTTCCTTGCCGACCTTGTCCATGGCCTCGGCGATGATCTCGCCGACCGTGGAGTCACCGGCGGAGATGGAGGCGGTGGAGGCGATCTGCTCCTTGGTCTCCACGTCCTTGGCGAGCTGCGAGAGGCCCTCGGAGACGCTGGCGACGGCGGCCTCGATGCCCCGCTTGAGAGCCATCGGGTTCGCGCCGGCCGCGACGTTGCGCAGACCCTCACGGACCAGCGCCTGGGCGAGGACGGTCGCCGTCGTCGTGCCGTCGCCGGCCACGTCGTCGGTCTTCTTGGCGACCTCCTTGACCAGCTCGGCGCCGATCTTCTCGTAGGAGTCCTCGAGCTCGATCTCCTTGGCGATCGACACACCATCGTTGGTGATGGTGGGAGCGCCCCACTTCTTCTCGAGCACGACGTTGCGGCCCTTGGGGCCGAGCGTCACCTTGACGGCGTCGGCGAGCTGGTTCATGCCACGCTCGAGGCCGCGACGAGCTTCCTCGTCGAATGCGATGATCTTGGCCATACGGCTGTGTCCTCCTGGACATTCGCGGCGCCGGGCCTCGTCGGCCCGCTTTCCGCACGTCGAGAATCGCTGTGGACGTCGCCACCTGGCGATGCGACGTCCTCAGGCCGAGCCGGATAGCCCGCGACGACCGGTCCTGTGCCCCGGCGCCGATGGCAGCACCGCGGCCGTGACCCCACCGTCCCGACCTGCTGGCACTCACAACTCGCGAGTGCCAATGACTTGTTTAGCACTCGCAGGGGTCGAGTGCAAGGAGAACGGCCGGGTCCGCGGCGGCGGCGCAATGCCTCGTTGATCACAATGCGTGAACGATCCGCGAGGACCGGCGGCGAGGCAAGAGTGAGACACGCCCGGAGGCGGAGATCAGCTGTCCGGATTAAGCTTTTCGCCCGATTTAATCCGGACAGATCAATGCTAAGTTTCCGTTGCCGCAGGTGGACGCGGCCCGAACGACACGTTGACCGCGCGTGTACCGTGCGGGGGCGGCCGTGCGTGCCGAGGGACCGAGGGCGATCCGGCGCGGGCCGGGTTGAGGAGTGAGCGGAGTGGACAACCGTATCGTCGGCGCCGATGAGCGCGCCCACCTACGGGAGCCGGAGAGCCAGCGCATTCCGGCTCAGCGATCACCCAGCGTCACCGACTCGGTCGCGGAGTCGCCCCGGCCGGAAGCCGGCGGCGGGCAGCCGCTCCTGAGCGTCGTGGTGCCGGCCCACGACATCGAGATCTTCCTGGAGGACTGTCTCGCCTCGCTGGCCCGCCAGTCGTGGCAGCGCCTCGAGGTCGTCGTCGTGGACGACGGCTCGGTCGACGGGACGGCCGCCATCGCCGACGAGTGGGCCCGCAAGGACTCGCGCTTCCGCGTGATCCACCAGGCCGAGGGCGGCCCGGGCAAGGCGCGCAACGTCGGCATCGCGGCCGCGCAAGGCGAGTTCTTGACCTTCGCCGACGGCGACGACGTGGTGCCGCCCTACGCGTACGAGATGCTCATGACGACGCTGGCGACGACCGGCTCCGACTTCGCCTGCGGGGCCGTCCGGTCGCTGACGTCCAAGGGCGCCGCCGCGTCGCCCATGCACACGCCGATCTTCGGGCGCACCGTCCTGCGTACCCATGTCAGCAAGCGCCTCACGCTGCTCAAGGACCGCACGGTCTGGAACAAGGTCTTCCGCCGCGAGTTCTGGGACGCCAACCAGCTGACCTTCCCCGAGGGCGTCGTCTTCGAGGACGTGCCGATCGCGCTGACCGCGCACGCCGTCGCCAAGTCGGTCGACGTCGTCAACGTCCCGGTCTACTACTGGCGCAAGCGCGAGGCCGGCGAGCAGTCGATCACCCAGCGCAAGACCGACTGGAAGCTGACCGGCGACCGGCTGCGCGCCGTCGAGCGGGTCAGCACCTTCCTCGGCGAGCACCAGCAGAGCGAGGTCAAGCAGGCGTACGACGCCAATGTCCTGGTCGACGACTTCGCCATCGTGCTCAACGCGCTGCCGGACGCCGACGACGAGTTCCGCGCCGCGTTCATGCGCGAGGCCAACCTCTTCCTGGCCAAGGTCAGCCCGGGCACGATCGAGGGCCTGCCGCCCAAGTTCGCGGTCTGCTGGAGTCTCGTCCGGCAGAACAAGCTGACCGAGCTGCTCGAGGTCGTCATGGCCACCCGGCCCGGCATGCCCGTCGGCACCCGCCACGAGGGCAACAAGCGCTTCGCCGAGCTGCCCTTCCTCGACGACCCGGCGGTGGGCGTGCCGCGCGAGCTCTATGCGATGGGCCGCCCGGCGCTGCGGAGCCAGATCACCGAGCTGGAGTGGCGCGACGGCAAGCTGGTGCTGCGCGGCTTCGCCTTCATCGACGGCACGGCCGCCTCGTCCCGCTGGACCTCCATGCGGGTCGTGCGGCTGCGCGAGCGGGCCACCGGGCGCACCGTGACGCTGCCGGCCTCGCCCCGCCTCGAGCCGCAGGCGACCGCGGTCTCCAGTCACGCCGACAAGTCCTACGACTGGGCCGGCTTCGAGGTCACCGTCGACCCGGCCGCGCTGCAGCAGGGCGGCCGGTGGACCGAGGGCCGGTGGACCATCGCCGTCGGCGTCCTGGCCGGCACCAAGCTGCGCAAGAACAGGCTCCGGGTCGGCCCGCACCCGTCCCGCCTGCGGCTCACCCCGCAATACCTCGACGCCTCGACCCAGCTGACCCCGTCCGTCGACGGCGCCAACCTGCTGCTGCGCGTCGACCGGACCGCGGCCAAGGCGACCAGCGTCCACTTCGAGGGCGAGAGCCTCGTCGTCAAGGGCCAGATCATCGGGGCCCGGCCCAGCGACGGCACGCTCGAGCTGTGCCGGGTGCCCGAGGTGCCCGAGCTGACCCACCGCGTCGAGTTCGGCGAGACCCGCAAGGGCAGCACGCCCTTCACCGCCGTGGTGCCGCTGACCAAGGCGTTCGAGCACGCCGGCGAGCCGGTCATGCCGCCGCCCGGCGGCCCCATGGACCGCTGGCGCATCCAGCTGAGCTACACCGCCGGGGGCACCGCCCAGTCGGCCCACCTGCTGACCGACGCGCACACCACGGCCCGGTCCGGCATGTTCGACCGGCACGTCTTCGTCCGGCGTACGGCGGGTGGCTTCCTCTGGCTCTGCGCCCGCGCCCAGGGCCCGGTGGCCAATCACGTCGAGTGGGAGCCCGACGGCACGCTCGTCCTGACGGGCGACTTCCGGCTCGAGGACGGCGTCCCGGAGATCATCCTGCGCATGCGGGGCGCCGCCGACGAGCGCGCCTTCGCGGTGAGCGCCGAGGGCGACCGGTGGACCGCCCGGCTCAACCCGGCCGAAGTGCCGTCGTGGGGCGGCACGGTCGAGCTGCGCCCCGGGCTGTGGGACATCCTGACGACGCACGGGGCCGGGGGTGCGTACGCGAAGACCACCCTCGTCGTGTCGAACGCCGTCCGGTCCGTCTGCCCGTCGCTGTCCCCCGACGACCACCGCGAGTTCCGGCTGGAGATGTCCGAGGGCGACTTCGTGGCGCTGCGGGCCGGGTCGGTGCTGCGCATCGAGGAGCGGGGGGCGTACGCGCGGGATCAGCTGCGCAACAAGCGCACCGCCGCCCTGCGCCGCAGCCCGCTGCGCGACGCCGTGCTGTTCGAGAGCTTCGGCGGCCGGCAGTACAGCGACAGCCCCAAGGCCATGCACGAGGAGCTGCTGCGCCGCGGCCTGCCGCTGGAGGCGCAATATGTGACGGTCCGCGACGGCCAGGCGGCGACACCCGACTCGCTCACCCCGGCCCGCCTCGGCGGCACCGAGTGGTACGAAGCGCTCGCCACCGCGCGTTACATCGTCACCAACTCGCACCTGCCGGACTGGTTCCAGCGCCGCCCCGGCCAGGTCGTGGTGCAGACGTGGCACGGCACCCCGCTCAAGCGGATCGCCTTCGACGTCACCGACGTCAAGCACGCCGACCGCGACTATCTGACCCGGGTCGCCAAGGAGACGCCCAACTGGACGTTCCTGGTCTCGCCCAACAGGTTCAGCACACCGATCCTGCAGCGCGCCTTCCGGTTCCCCGGGGAGATGCTCGAGTCGGGCTATCCGCGCAACGACATCCTCTTCCAGAACGACCCGGCCACGATCGCCTCGATCCGCCGCCACGTCGGCGTCCCGGAGGGCAAGCGCGCCATCCTGTACGCCCCCACGTGGCGCGACGACGAGTTCTACGGCCAGGGCCGCTACAAGATGTCGATGCAGCTCGACCTGGCCGCCGCCCGCCGGATGCTCGGCGACGACCACGTCCTGCTGGTGCGCCGCCACCCCAACGTCGTCGACCCGATCCCGGACGACGGCTCGGGCTTCGTCATCGACGTGTCCACCTATCCGGACATGGCCGACCTGCTCTGCATCACCGACGTGCTGATCACCGACTACTCCTCGGTGATGTTCGACTTCGCCAACACCGGCCGGCCCATCCTGCTCTTCACCTATGACCTCGAGCACTACCGGGACAAGCTGCGCGGCTTCTATTTCGACTTCGAGAGCGAGGCCCCGGGCCCACTCCTGATGACGTCCGACGACGTGATCAAGTCGCTCGCGGAGCTGGCGCAGGACCCGAGCCTGTTCACGGCGGAGCGGCAGGCCTTCCAGGCCCGCTTCTGCGACCTGGACGACGGCGAGGCGACGCGGCGGGTGGTCGACCGGATGCTCGAGCTGGGCTCCTGATTCGGGCATCCCGGTTGCCGGACGGCTCGCCAGCGGGTAGGCAAGGCAGCATGACCAGCACCCTCGCGCCTCCGCTCACGGTCCACCGGGTCCGGGCGGAGGACGCGGCGCGGATGCGGGCCCTGCGCCTGGAGATGCTGGCCGACACCCCGCTGGCGTTCCTGGAGACGCTGGCGCAGGCGGCCGCCCGCTCGCA
Organism: Symbioplanes lichenis; assembly: GCF_030709675.1. Classification (GTDB taxonomy): domain Bacteria; phylum Actinomycetota; class Actinomycetes; order Mycobacteriales; family Micromonosporaceae; genus Actinoplanes; species Actinoplanes lichenis. Next base: position 315,416 of record NZ_JAUZQD010000011.1, on the reverse strand, counting down.
CGCCGACTACCGGCGCCGGATCGAGCAGGCGGCCACGGGCAGCCAGCTCGCGCAGTTCGTCGCCGGCCCGACCGGCCCGGCCGGCCTCGCGCCGGCCGACCCCACGCCGGCCGACCCCACGCCGGCCGGTTTCGCGCGGGCCGGGACAAGCACCGGCCGTCTCATCGGGCACGCCGGCGGGACGACCCTGCCCGAGCACCCCGGCGCCACGGTGGTCTTCGCGGTCTACATCACGCCCGCCCACCGGGGTCAGGGCGTGCTCGCCGCGCTGGTCGACGCCGTCGCCGAGTGGTCCCTGGCGTGCGGGCGCAACGAGCTGATGCTGGAGGTCGTCGTGGGCAACGACCGGGCCGTCCGGGCGTACGAGCGGATCGGTTTCGAGGACACCGGCGTGCGCGTGCCGCACCCGGTCGTTCCGGGCCTACGTGAACTACAAATGCGGCGCCGGGCGTAAAAACGGGTATCCCACGGGGCATGAGAGGGCTCGTCAACGCGGTCAACGGCACCACGGCGGCCGGCATCGCGCTCGCCCTGCTGAGCGGGGCCCGTCTACGCCGGGGCCGCGACGGCATCCTGATCGCCGAGGGCTACCGCCGCCGGTTTCCCCCGGCGACCTGCTTCACCGTCGGCTCGGTCGTCGTCACCCGGCGGTCGGCGGCCTGGCTGCTGCATCCCGACCGGTCCGAGCTCTTCGCGCACGAGAGCCGGCATGCCGATCAGTACGCCCGCCTGGGCCCCGTCTTCTGGCCGGCGTACTGGGCGGCGTGTGGCTGGTCGTGGGCGCTCACCGGCTCGTACGGCGCTCGCAACACGTTCGAACGGCGCGCCGGCTTGGCCCCCGGCGGCTATCGCGAGCTGCCCCTGCGGCCGAGGCTCAGAGCGTTGCTTGCCACTGCACCCAAGTCTCGCACCGGCGGTAGCCCAGCGCCTCGTTGACCGCCAGCATCGGGGCGTTCTCCGCCGCGTTGAAGGTGTCGATCGCCCGCAGCTCCGGCCGGGCGGCGCGGGTGTAGGCGAGGTTGGCGGCCTTGACGGCCAGGCCGAGCCCGTGACCCCGGTGCGGCGGGTCCACGAGCGTGATCTGCTGCCACGCCTGCCACCGGACGTCATCGGGGCACATGAGGAAGGTCCAGGCGACCAGGCGGTCGGACTCCTCGTGGACGGCGCCGGTGTGGAAGGCCGTGCGGTTGCGCTGGATGATCGCCTGCTCGGACTCGCGGATCCGCGCGGCGTCGACCTGCTCCGGCTCCCACGCGAGATCCCCGGTGGGCGCGTCGGCCAGCAGGCGGCTGTCGAGATAGGCGACGTCGTCGACGTACTCGCCGGGAGCGTGGTCGGTCCACTGCACCAAGCGGTAGCCCTCCGCGACGGGCGGTGCGGCCACGGCGTCGGCCACGTTTAGCCGGCTGCGGATCTCGGGCAACCCCGGGGCGGCACCCATGGCGGCGGCGAAGGCCGGGCCGTCCGGCAGCCGGTCGACAGCCGCGGCGATCAGGTGCTTGCGGCCGAGGGCACGGGCGCGCTCGACGGCGAGTGCGTAAAGGGCCCGCCCTACTCCGCGCCGCCGCCGGCCCGGGTGCACGGCGAGATGCAGATTGACCGCGCTCCCGGATTCCGGGAAGGCCGCCTCGAGATAGCCGGCCGGCGTGCCGTCGTCGAGCCGCGCGAGGAAGAACTCGTAGGTCAAACCGGGCCACTGGGCCTCGATGCGACCGAGGAAACCGGCGCGGGACCAGAAGGGGATGTCCGGCGTCTCGTGCTCGCCGGAGGCGCGGGCCACGGCATAGGCGTCGTCGTGGTCGGCCGGGGTGAGAGGAGAGATGCGCACCCGCGGATGGTCGTCCATCCCCGGGCGCCGCACCATCGAATTTGGTCGAGAGGGCGCGCGCACGGCGCCTCCGGCACCGGGTCGTTGGACCCCCGGGCGAGATTGTTTCCAAGCTCAGAGGTGGGGGTCTCGTACGGCGTCGCGCCCTCCCGCGTAGAGCATCCTGCCGATCCGGAGATCGGTGCGCAAGCCCTCCTGGGAAGTAATTTAGACCGTCGGCAGAGGACTGATTACCGACCGTGATCAGCCGAGGAGACCGGCCTCGCGGGCGCCTCGCAGCGACGGCTTGATCGTGTGCGTCGGCCCGACCAGGCCCGCCACGGCGTCGATCGTCTTGAGGCCCTCGCCGGTGTTGTAGACGACGGTCTCCTTCTCGGGGTCGAGCTTGCCGCTCTCGACCAGCTTCTTGAGGACGGCGACGGTGGTCCCGCCGGCGGTCTCGGCGAACACCCCGGTCGTACGCGCGAGCAGCCGGATCCCCTCGCGGATCTCGTCGTCGCCGGCGTAGTCCATCCAGCCGCCCGTCCGCTTGACCGCCTCGATGGCGTAGCCGCCGGCCGCCGGGTCGCCGATGTTCAGCGACTTCGCGATGCCGGTCGGCTTGACCGGGACGATCGTGTCGCGGTCGTCGTGCAGGGCCGTCGCGATCGGGTTGCAGCCGGCCGACTGCGCCCCGAACACGGTCCAGCCGCCCTCGGGCGCCTCGACCAGGCCGATCTCGACCAGCTCGCTGAAGGCCTTGTCGATCTTCGTCAGCAGCTCGCCGGACGCCATCGGGATGACGACCTGGGCCGGGATGCGCCAGCCGAGCTGCTCCGCCACCTCGTAGCCCAGCGTCTTGGAGCCCTCCGCGTAGAACGGGCGGACGTTCACGTTGACGAACGCGGTGTCCTCGAACTCGTCCGTCTCGACGAGCTCACCGCACAGCCGGTTGACGTCGTCGTAGGAGCCCTCGATGGCGACCAGCTCCCCGCCGTACACCGCGGTGGTGATGATCTTGCCCTGCTCGAGGTCGCTGGGGATGAACGTGATCGAGGGGACGCCGGCCCGGGCGGCGTGCGCGGCGACCGAGTTGGCCAGGTTGCCGGTCGACGCGCAGGCGAAGCGGGTGAAGCCCAGCTCACGGGCGGCGGTGAGAGCCACCGACACCACCCGGTCCTTGAACGAGTGCGTCGGGTTGGCCGAGTCGTCCTTCACCCACAGCGGCGCCCGCAGCCCGATCTCCGCGGCCAGCGCCGGCGCGCTCACCAGCGGCGTCATGCCGGGGTCGAGCGTGACCCGGGTGGCGGCGTCCTGCCCGGCCGGCAGCAGCGCCGCGTAACGCCAGATGTTCTGGGGACCCGCCTCGATCTGCTCCCGCGTCACCTTGGCCAGCGCCTCGGTGTCGTAGGCGACCTCGAGCGGGCCGAAACACTCGTAACAAGCGTGCTGCGCGGCGAGCGGGAACTCGGTGCCGCAACCACGGCACACAAGCGCGCGGGCGGGGCTGGTGGAGGTGGTGGTGGGGGCGTCGACCGTCGACGTCATGCGAGGCTCCTTCTCATCTTTCCCAGCCCGCGGGCTGGGACGGAATTAGCACCTGCCGTGCCTCTGCCTCGTCGTCGAGTCGAGCGCGGTGGTTGCCGGGGTGTCGTCGGGCCGTGTCCCTCTACCCCTCTGGATGAGGTATTCAGTTGTTACGCCCACCTTACGTCCCCGCCGCCGGAATGCCACCGGGTCATCTCAGGGTGTGAGCGAGATCTAACGCCCGCCACTGCGGCAGCACGAACGGCGTCAGCGAGACCACGAGATAGAGGACACCACCGGTCACGAGCGCCGCGTGCAGCCCGAGCCCGTCGACCGCCACCCCGCCGAGCAGGCCACCGAGCGGAATGCCGAGCCAGCCGATCGCGACGGCGACACCCAGGACCCGGGCGTGCAGATGGGTGGGGATGCGCTCGTACCCGGCGGCGGTCAGGATGGGATTGAGGGTGGCGGCCGCGAGACCCGCGCCGAAGGCGACCGCGAGGACGGGCGCCAGAGTGCCGGCCCCGGCGAGCGCGAAGAGCCTGGGCGCCCCGGCGATCAGGAAGGACACGCCGAGCGTCACCCGCCGGGGCAGCCGCGAGGCGAGCGCCAGGAAGACCAGGTTGCCGAGGACGGCGCCCAGCCCGAAGACGCCGCCGACCAGTCCGATCGCCACGGGATCCAGGTCATGGTCGCGAACCCAGGCGGGAACCAGCACCACCGTGTACGCCTGATCGACGAGATTCGTCCAGAACAGCACCCCGACCACGGCCAGCACGACGGTGTCCCGCCGCAGAAAGGCGAAGCCGTCGCCCAGGGCCCGGACGTAGGAGCCGGGGACAACGGGAATCTCGGTGATTCGGACAACCGTGGCGGTGAGCAACGCGCAGAAGGCGAACGACCCCGCGTCCAGGGCGAGCGCACCCGCGGGTCCCACGGCGGCGACGAGAATCCCACCCAGGGGCAGGCCGAGCAGCATCGCGGCCCGGCCGATGCCGTCGTAGAGCGTGGCGCCGCGGGTCAGGGTCGCCCCGGACGCCTCGATCGCGCGTGGCAGCAGGGCCCGCTTGGCGGTGTCGCCGAGTCCGCCGCACGCGCCGGCCGCGACCATCAGGGCGACCAGCATCCCGTACGAGAGGTGGCCGGAGGCCTGCAGCAGCGGGACCGAGCCCACGGTGATCGCGCTCGCCAGGTCGGACCCGATCGCGGTGCGCCGGATGCCGAGCCGGTCGACCAGGGGACCGCCCACGACGCCGGCCAGCACGAACGGCAGCAGCTGGGCGAAGGCGACGACGCCGGTCCGGGTGGCCGAGCCGGTCGTGGTCAGCACCAGCCACGGCACGGCGACGGTCGAGACGCGGCTGCCGGCCATCGACACCGCCTCGGCGACCAGGAGGCCGGGCAGCGGTCTCATCGCCGGACCACGGGGAAGAGTTGCCAGTTCACCACCACCGGCTCGGCGTCCGCCGCGGCGCTCTCCGCCGGGTATTCGTCCAGCAGCGCCTGCAGACGGTCGCGCAGTTCGGCCGTCTGGGCCGCGGTGAGGCGGCGGGTGGTGGTGCTGAAGCTGACCGCGTCCTGCCACTCGGGCGGCAGGGTGGGCAGCTCGGAGATCGCGTCCTCGACCTGGCGGTAGGAGCTCGTGGCGATCGCCCGCAGGTAGCCCTCGGCCGCGACCGGGTCCGCCCGGCCCGTTGCCGCGTCCAGGTGGGTCGAGCGGTGCACGGCCCGCCACCAGCGCTCGCGTTGCGTGCCCCGGCCGGGCTCGTCGGTGACGAAGCCGTGCGCGGCGAGTTGCCGCAGGTGGTAGCTGGTCGCTCCGCTGGACTGGCCGAGCCGCTGGGCCAGCTTGCTGGCGGTCGACGGGCCCTGCTCGCGCAGCAGGCCGAGCAGGCGCACGCGGAGCGGATGGGCAAGCCCGCGCAGCTTGTGCGGATCGAGAGTCATCTCTTCCATGGATGCAAAGTAGTCTTTGCAACGATGCCTTTGCAAGGGGTGGCGCACGCTGCGTAAGGTGACGCAGGTCATGACCACCGAGCGGGAGGTGCGGCTTGAGTGCCGTCCTGGAGATAGCGGGTCTGCGCAAGACCTACAAGAGCCGGAAGGGGGTGCGCCGGGCCCTCGACGGCTTCGACATGGTCGTCGAGGCGGGGCAGGTGCACGGCTTCCTGGGGCCGAACGGCTCGGGCAAGACCACCACCCTGCGTACGCTGCTCGGGCTCATCCGCCCCGACGGCGGCCGGATGGTGCTGCTCGGCCGCGAGGTGCCGGCGGCGCTGCCCGAGGTGGCCGGCTCGGTGGGCGCGATCGTCGAGAGCCCGCAGTTCTTCGGCAACTTCTCCGCACAGGACACCCTCGCCCTGCTGGCCGACGCGGGCGGCGTCGACAAGCGGCGGGTCACCGAGGTGCTCGAGCTCGTCGGGCTGCGGGACCGGGCCAAGGACCGGGTGAAGAGTTACTCGCTCGGCATGAAGCAGCGGCTGGCCGTGGCGTCGGCGCTGCTCAAGAACCCGCGGCTGTTGATCCTGGACGAGCCGGCGAACGGGCTCGACCCCGGCGGCATCCGGGAGATGCGGTCGCTGATGCGCAATCTCGCCGAGTCGGGCATGACCGTGCTGCTGTCCAGCCACATCCTGGGCGAGATCCAGCTGATCTGCGACTCGGTGACGATCATCGCGGCCGGGCGGCGGGTGACGGCGGGCTCGGTGGCGGAGGTGCTGGCGGCGAACGCGTCGGCCTCGGTTCGCGTACGCCTGGACACCGTGACCGACCTCCCGGCGGTGGCCAATCTCCTCCGTGAGCTCGGGGCGCAGGTGTCGCTCGAGAACGACCACCTCCTGGTCTCCGGCGCGCAGCCGAGCGCGATCAACCGGGAGCTCGCCACGCGGGGCGTCTTCGTCAGCGAGCTCGCCCCGGTGACCGCCGACCTGGAGAGCGTCTTCCTGGAGCTCACCGGCACCGCGCCGGTCGAGGGCGAGCACCGGCAGGTGGACCAGACGGTCGCGTCGGCGGCCGGGAGCACGAACGGGTGGGGCCGATGAGTCTGTTCAGGGCGGAGACGCGGCGGCTCACCAAGCGCCGCTTCACGAAGTTCTTCCTGCTCGGCGTGCTGCTGATCCTGGCCGCGGTGGCGGTCGGCATGGGCGCGACGAACCAGAAGCGCGGCCCCGAGACCGCTGCCGCCGCGCAGGCGGAGGCGCGGCAGGAGTTCGAGGCCGCCGTCGAGCGTTCCAAGGCCGACAAGCAGGCGTGCGAGGCGGCGCAGGGCACGCCGGACGCCGGCAACTGGCCGTCGAACTGCGCGGACATGTACGAGCCGCAGCAGGCCGACTTCGACCCCCAGTGGTACGAGCCGGCGACGTTCCAGTTCGAGGAGTCGTTCCCGGCCATGGTCGTGGTGCTGGCGAGCCTGCTGGCGGCCGCGGCGTTCGTGATCGGGGCGTCCTACGTGGGCGCCGAGTGGAACAGCGGCGGCATGATGAACCTGCTGCTGTGGCGGCCTAAGCGGGTGCAGGTGCTCGGCACCAAGCTGCTCGCGCTGCTGAGCGTCTTCACCGTCCTGACCGTGGTGCTCTCGGCGCTCTGGACCGGCGTCTTCGCGCTCATCGGGGAGTTCCGGGGCTCGATGGAGGGCATGACCGCGGGCGCCTGGCAGTCGGTGGCGCTCACCGAGCTCCGCGGGCTGGTGATCGTGCTGGTCGCCGGGGCGGTCGGCTTCGGGCTCGCCTCGATCGGCCGGCACACCGCCGTGGCCATGGGCGCCGCGATCGGCGTGATCGCCGTGCTCCAGGTCGGACTCGCGACCGTGCTCTCCCTGGCGGGCACGAAGTTCGTGGACGCCTATCTGGCCCCGGCGTGGCTCTCCGCCTGGATGCTCAAGGAGGTCAAGCTCGAGGACTGGAACGCGTGCAACTTCTCGCCGACCGGGTGCGAGCCGGACACCCTCACGCTGACCTGGCCGATGGCGGGCGGGCTGCTGGGCGGGATCCTGGTCCTCATCGTCGCCCTGGCCCTCTGGTCCATCCGTAGCCGAGACATCACATGATGTAGTTTCTGCCGGACAACGCGCGGAGGGGATCGTCGGCTGCCACTATTACGACGGTCCCCCTCCCGGGGGCTTGCCTATCACCGCGAGGAACCGCCATGCAGCCTGACGAGCCCCAGGTGCCCGCCCAACGCGTGCCGCTGACCGAGCGCGAGACGCAGATCCTCGCTTTCGAGCAGAAGTGGTGGAAGCACGCCGGGTCCAAGGAGCAGGCCATCCGCGACGCGTTCGGCCTCTCCTCGACCCGCTACTACCAGCTGCTCAACGGGCTGCTCGACAATCCCGCCGCCCTGGAGCACGACCCCGTCCTGGTGGGCCGGCTCCGGCGGCTGCGGTCCACCCGGGCCCGCACCCGCCGCCGCTAACCCGCGCTGTGCGTCGAGGCATAAGCCTCGAGCCACGCCACCTGTACGGGATCCAGCGACGGACGCACCCGCTTGCGCGCCGCGGCGACGTGCTCGGCCGTGACCGTCGTCGCGTCGAGGGACTCGCGCATCGCCGCCAGCGCCGCCTCCCGGATCAGCGCCGCGCAGTCCGCCGCCGAGAAGCCCTCCAGCTCCATCCCCAGCTCGGCCAGATCCACCTCGCCGGCCAGCGGCACCGACTTCGCCGAGGCGCGCAGGATCGCGGCCCGGGCGTCGGCGTCCGGCGGCGGCACGAAGACCAGCCGCTCGAGCCGCCCCGGGCGCAGCAGCGCCGGGTCGATCAGGTCGGGCCGGTTCGTCGCCCCGATGACCACGACGTTGCGCAGGGCCTCGACCCCGTCCAGCTCGGTCAGCAGCGCGGCCACCACCCGGTCCGTGGTGCCGCCGTCGGTCGCCTGCCCGCGGGTGGGAGCCAGCGCGTCCACCTCGTCCAGGAAGACCAGCGTCGGGGCGGCCTCGCGGGCGCGGCGGAACAGCTCGCGGACGGCCCGCTCACTGTCGCCGACCCACTTGCTGAGCAGCTCGGCGCCCTTCACCGACAGGACGTTCGCTCGGCCCGTACCGGCGATGGCCTTGACCAGGTAGGTCTTGCCGCACCCGGGAGGCCCGTAGAGCAGCACGCCGCGCGGGGGTTGCACGCCGAGCCGGGCGAACGTGTCCGGATAGGTCAGCGGCCACAGCACCGACTCGGTCAGCACCTCCTTGACCTCGGCCATGTCGCCGACGTCGTCCAGCGTGACCTGCGCGACCTCCAGCGTGGACTCGGCCATCGACGTCGGGCGCACCACGTCGAGCGCGGCCTCGAAGTCGGCCATGGCCACGGTCGGCGCCTCCGCCTCCTTCTGCCGCAGCGCCGCGTGCACCCCGGCCTCGCGGGCCAGCGCACCCAGGTCGGCGGCGACAAATCCGGGGGTACGCCCGGCGACGTCGTCCAGTCGCACGTCCTCGGCCAGCGGCATCCCCCGCGTCAGCACCCGCAGCTGCTCCCGGCGCATCGCCGCGTCGGGCAAGGGCACCGCCAGCTGTACGGCCAGCAGGTCCGGCGCCCGCAACGCGGGGTCCACCGCCTCGGGGCGGCTCGTGGTGCACACCACGGCCGCGCCCGACTCCACGAGACCGGCCAGCACCTGGCGGAACACCGTGGCCAGCGGGCCGGGCTCGTCGCGCGGGGCGAGCGCCTCGACGTCGCTGATCAGGAGCACGGCGGGCCCGCCGGCCGCGAGCTCCCGGGCGGCGTCACGCAACCGGGTCGCCGCCGCGTCGTTGGTGAGCGCCGCGAGCTCGGGGCCCCAGATCGCGCGTACCTGGGCGCCCACGCCCGCCGCGACGGCCCGGACCAATGCCGATTTTCCTGACCCCGCGGGGCCGGTCACCAGGACGCCCAGGGCCACGGTGGTGCCGAGCTTGCTGAGCACTTCCCGATGGTTGAAGCCCAGGTCGAGCAGCTCGGTCAGCTCGTCGGCCTGGGTGCGCAACCCCGGCAGGTCGTCGAGGCTGGGCGGGGGCGTGTCCGGGTCGGTGGAGGCGGGCTGGGCGGGGGCCGCCACGGGCGGTTGCTCCGTGCGTACGGTGGCGTCGCGGCCCTGCCACCCGACCACCGTGTCCATCGTGACCAGCGCGGAGTCGGCGTCCTCGACCGCGACGACCTGCAGCAGCTCGCTGGTCCAGCGGAAGCCCACGCGGTTGGCCAGGCTGCGGCGCGCGCCCTCGACCAGCGCCCGGTGCCCGGCCTGCGGCGGCACGTCCTGCGGCAGCAGCGACACGTCGTCGCCCGTGGTCACGACCTTGCCGAGCAGCGCCAGGCGCAGCATCTCGTGGGTGACCACGGCCGTGATCTCCGGCGGCCCGGCCAGCGTGACCCGCCGCGCGGCCACCACCGGGATCGGCGTGACGGTCACCTCGTCGCCGTCGCGCAGCCGCAGGTTGCCGATGGTCAGATCGTCGGCATAGAGGGCGGCCCGGCTGGCCCCGGCCTCCGCCCGGGCCGCGATGCCCGCGGTGGTGCGCCGGCCGGTCAGCCGCAGCGGATCGCCCGGATTGACCGCCAGCGCGGCCATGACCTCGGGGTGCAGGCGGACGATGCCGCGGCGGGGCAGCTGCCCGGGGCGCTCGTGCACGGTCAGGGTCAGATCGTCGGGCACGCGGCGGCCTTTCGTTGCGGTCATCACTTCTGCTGACACGCTAGCGCCGCATGCCACTTCACAGCGATCACTCAGTGGCATCGCTATAGCGTGATCACATGCCTCTGCCCCGCCCGACACCGCGCCGGATCATGGCGGGTGCCGCGGTTCTCGTGCTGGTCGCCGCCCTGGTCACCTGGGCGGCGCTGCCGTCACCCACGTCGTGGACGGCCGCCGACGAGCGGCTGACCGTGCTGTCCGGCCCCTCCGGCACCGAGCCGGTCACCCTCGACACCCGCTTCTACCTGCCGAAGGACCGGGACGGAAAGGTCCCGGCCGTCCTGCTCGCGCACGGCTTCGGGGGTACGAAGAACTCGGTCGCCGACACGGCCGAAAAGCTCGCGGACCGGGGCTACGCCGTGCTCACGTGGACGGCGCGGGGGTTCGGGGCCAGCGGCGGGGAGATCCACCTCGACAGTCCCGACTACGAGGTGAAGGACGCGCAACGGCTGCTCGACTGGCTCGCCGCGCGGCCCGAGGTGCGCACCGACGCGGCGGGGGATCCACGGGTGGGCGTGGTCGGCGGGTCCTACGGCGGGGGGCTGGCGCTGCTGCTGGCGGGGCAGGACAGCCGGGTGGACGCGATCGCGCCGTCGATCACGTGGAACAGCCTGGAGTCGTCGTTCTTCCCTCAGTCCGCCGCCGGGACCGGAGTCCCCGGCGTTTTCAAGAAGACCTGGGCGGGCCTGTTCTTCGGCTCGTCGTCCGCTCTTTCCGCCGCCGCCTCCCCTGCGCCTGCCGCGACTTCCTCCTCTCCCGGCCCCGCTGCGGCTTCCGGGGATCCGGCTTGCGGGCGGTTCGCGGCCGACGTCTGTGCTGCTTATCTGAAGATGGCGACGACCGGGGCGCCGGACAAGGCGAGCTCCGACCTGCTGGCCAAGTCGAGCCCGGCCGGCGTGCTGGACAAGATCAAGGCGCCGACGCTGCTGATCCAGGGCGCCGTCGACACGCTCTTCCCGCTGTCCGAGGCGGACGCCAACGCGCGCGGGATCGCCGCCACGGGCACCCCGGTGCGGGTCGCGTGGTTCACCGGCGGGCACGACGGCGGGCTCGGGCCACAGACCGATCAGGACCGTACGGAAGCCCTCACGGTTCAGTGGCTCGATCACTACGTCAAGGGCTCCGGGGCGGCGCCGGCGACGAGCTTCACGTACTCGAGGGTGGCCGGGTTCAGCGCCCTCGACCGGGGGCTGGTGACGAACGGGTACTCGGATGTGGCGTACCCGGGGCTGGCGGGCTCCGGGCGTACGCGGATAAGTGTCTCCGGGTCCGCGCAGCGCGTCGCGAGCCCGCCCAATGGCAATCCAGGCGCGATCTCCTCCCTGCCGGGCGTCGGGGGCCAGCTCAGCTCGCTCCTCGGAGGCGTCGCCGGCGACCTCCCGGGGCAGCACGCCACCTTCGAGTCCGTGCCCGTGACCGAGGCCATCGAGGTGGCCGGGGCGCCGTCCGTGCAGGTGCGGGTGGCCTCGGCAAGCGGGTCGGCGACCGTGTTCGTCAAGCTCTACGACGTCGGCGCCGACGGCACGGCCACGCTGAGCGGCGGCCTGGTCGCGCCGGTCCGGCTCACCGGCCTGCCGGCCACCGTCGAGGACGCCCAGCCGGTCACCGTCACGCTGCCGGCGATCGTGCGCCGGATCGACAAGGGCCACACGGTACGGGTGGTGGTCGCCTCCTCCGATCAGGCGTTCCTGACTCCGGCGGACCCGGCGGTCTACACCGTCGCGGTGTCCCCGGACGTCACGTTGCCGACGCTGGTCGGTACACCCATCGCCAACCCTCAGGTCGTCTGGCGCTGGATCCTGCTCGGCGTCGTCGTAGCTTTGATCGTTGCCGTGGTCGTGGCGGTGCTCGTGGCGCGACGCCGGCGCGCTCCGGCGCGCGTTTCCGACTTGTCGGATGTGCCGCTCGTCGTGCGCGGGCTGCGGAAGGCGTACAACGACGGGTTCGTCGCCGTGGAGCAGGTCGACTTCCGCGTCGAGCGCGGACAGGTCGTCGGGCTGCTCGGACCCAACGGCGCCGGCAAGACGACCACGCTGCGGGTGCTCATGGGCCTGACCATGCCGAGCGGCGGCGACGCCCTGGTCTTCGGCGAGCGGCTGGTGCCCGGCGCGCCGGTGCTGCGCCGGGTGGGTGCGCTGGTCGAGGGCCCCGGCTTCCTGCCGCACCTCAGCGGGTACGAGAACCTGCTGGCGTACTGGCGGGCCACCGGCCGGCCGGTCGAGGAGGCCCGCTTCGACGAGGCGCTGGAGATCGCCGGGCTGGGCAACTCGGTGCACCGGCGCACCAAGTCGTACAGCCACGGCATGCGCCAGCGTCTCGCCATCGCCCAGGCCATGCTCGGCCTGCCGGAGCTGCTCGTCCTCGACGAGCCGACGGACGGCCTCGACCCGCCTCAGATCGCCGAGATGCGCCGGGTGCTGCGCCGCTACGCCACGGACGGCCGCGCGGTCCTGGTCTCGAGCCACCTCCTCGCCGAGGTGGAACAGACCTGCACCCACGCCGTCGTCGTCAACAAGGGCCGCATCGTCGCGTCCGGCCCGGTCGAGGACATCGTCGGCGAGTCCCCGTCCATCCAGGTCGGCGTCTCTGACGTGGACGCGGCCACCGCGGCCCTCGCCGGTCTCTCCCTCTCGGTCCGCCCGGAAGGCTCCTCGCTGATCGTGGACACCAACGGCACCCCGCGCGAAGAGGTGGTGGCCTCCCTCGTCAAGGCCGGCGTCGGCGTCGACCGGGTGGTGCCCCGCCGCCGCCTCGAGGACGCCTTCCTCGCCCTGGTCGGCGACAACTCCCGCGGAAGTGGTGACCGATGAGCACACTCCCCCTCGCAGCCGAGGTACGACGTCAGGCGTCGCGGCGGCGTACCCAATTGGCCCTGGGTTTCATGGTCCTGCTGCCCTTGATCGTGCTCGTCGCCTTCGAGTTCGGCGGCGGGGACGACGACGACAACGGCGGCGGCGCCTTCTCGTCCCTGGTCGACCTGGCCACCTCGGGCGGCCTCAACTTCACCCTGTTCACGCTGCTGGTCTCGTCGAACTTCCTGCTCATCGTCGTCGTCGCCCTCTTCTTCGGCGACACGGTGGCCTCCGAGGCAAGCTGGGGCAGCCTCCGCTACCTGCTGGCGATCCCGGTGCCCCGCGCCCGCCTGCTCACCGTGAAGCTCCTCGTCGCCCTGGGCTACTCACTGACGGCCCTGCTCACCCTGGCCGGAACGGCCCTGCTCGCCGGCACCCTCCGCTACGGCTGGCACCCCCTCGGCAGCACGGTCGCCGCCTCCATCCCCGCGGGCGACGGCTTCCTCCGGCTCCTGGGCATCCTCGCCTATCTCGCGGTGATCCTCCTCGGCGTCGCCGGCCTCGCCTTCCTCCTGTCGGTCGCGACCGACGCGGCGCTGGGGGCCGTGGGCGGGGCCGTCCTGCTGTGGATCCTGTCGAGCATCCTCGACCAGATCGAGGCGCTCGGGGTGATCCGGTCGTTCCTGCCCACTCATTACAGCCAGGCCTGGCTGGGCCTCCTGTCCACGCCGACCCAGACCGACGACATGGTGAAGGGGGCGCTGTCGGCGGTTTGTTACGCAGCGCTCTTCTGGGGGCTGGCGTTCTACCGCTTCACCCGCAAGGACGTGACTTCCTGAATCGGTGTCGATAAACGGCTTTGTGCTTCCGGGAAAGTCGGCGATACTCGGAAGCCGAAGGAGGGCCGAGCCATGACGCTGGCCACGGAAGAAGAACGCACGACGCATGTCTTCGAGCTGGTCGACGAGCTCGAAGACATTGCCTCGACCCCGAATCTCGCCGAGAGTGTCCGTGCCCGGCTGCAGGACCTTGCCCGCCGGGAGCTCACGCGGAGCGAGCCCGTCAGAGTGGCCGTGGCCGCCAAACTGCTGGGCCTAAGCGAGCGCAGCGTGCGCAACTGGGCCAAGGAAGGCGTTCTTACGCCGGCCGAGACGGACAGTCCCCGGCTTCTGCTCGACCCGGAGCGGCTGCACGAGGTCATGCGGCTGATCAAGGATCTCCGCAAGCTCGGCAAGAATCGCGACCTTATCGACCTCGTGTGGTACCGCCTCTCGGATCACGCCTTGCTCCAGCGGGGCGACCTGCTCGAAAGCCTCGAGCAGATGGCCCGCGGCGAGGGCAGGCGGGTCCGCTGACAGGCTCAGGCGCGGATGACGTCGACGCCGGCTTCGCGGAAGGTGGCGACCAGGGAGTCGGGGGCGCCGGAGTCGGTGACGAGGGTTTCGACCTTGGTGATGGGGCAGATGCGGGCGAAGGCGTGCCCGCCCAGCTTGGAGCTGTCGGCGATCACGACGACGCGCTTGGCCCGGGCGACCATCAGGCTGTTCATGGCGGCCTCGCCCTCGTGGTGGGCCGCGGCGCCCAGGTCGACGTCGAGGGCGTCGACGCCGAGCAGGACGATGTCGAGGGTGACTTCCTTGAGGAGGGCGCCGCCGAGGGGGCCGACGAGCTCGAAGGACTGGGGGCGCACGACGCCGCCGGCGACGACGATTTTCATGCGGGAGCGGACGAGCAGTTCGTTGGCGATGTTGAGGGCGTTGGTGACGACCGTGAGCTGGGCGCCCTCGCCGCTGGTGTTGAGGTCGGGGCGGACGGCGAGGGCCCGGGCGACCTCGGTCATGGTGGTGCCGCCGTTGAGGCCGACCACCGTGCCGGGCTGGACGAGGGTGGCGGCCGCCTCGCCGATGCGCTGCTTCTCGGCCGAGTGCTTGGCGCTCTTGTAGCGCAGCGGCAGGTCGTAGGACACGCCGTTGGCGACCGCGCCGCCGCGGGTGCGGGTGATCATCTGCTGCTGGGCGAGCTGGTCGAAGTCGCGGCGGATGGTCGCCTGGGAGACGTCGAGGCGGTCGGCGGCGTCCTCGACGGTGACGCGGCCGCTCTCCGCGAGCAGCTCCAGCAGGGCATTCCACCGCGCGTACCGGTCCACCCGATGATCTCCCATGCTCGAAACCGGTTGAGAGAGTGCACATTAGTGCGCGAAACGGCCCGTAGCAAAGAGGTTACCTGCGCGAAGCCGCGCGGGAGGTTGCGTCGCCGACCGAAAACTGCGCAGAATGGCGCTCGAAAGACCGGCGAACCGAGCGTAACCGCGCAGCAGCAGCACCTGATGAGGAGCAGTATGAGCCACGTCAAGGTGGAGATCGCCAGCCAGCCGGACTGCTGGCGGCAGGCGGCCGGGCTGGCCGGCGCGGCCGGGCTGCCCGAGCCCGGCGAGCGGGTCGCCGTCGCCGGCTGCGGCACGTCCTGGTTCGTCGCGCAGACCTATGCGGCGCTGCGCGAGCGGGAGGGCCACGGCGAGACCGACGCGTTCCAGGCCTCCGAGTTCCCGCTCGGCCGCCGCTACGACCGCGTGGTCGTCGTCAGCCGCTCCGGCACCACCACGGAGGCCGTCGAGCTGCTCAAGCAGCTGCAGGGCAACACCCCGACGACGGTGGTGACCGCCGACGCCGACACGCCCGTGGTGCCGCTGGCCGACGACAAGATCCTGCTCGACTTCGCCGACGAGCTGTCGGTCGTGCAGACCCGGTTCGCCACGAGCACGCTGGCGATGTTCCGGGCGCACCTGGGCCACGACATCGAGGCGCTCGCGGCGGACGGCGAGGTGGCCGTGCGGCTGCCGCTGCCGGTGCACCCGTCGCTGGCCAAGCAGATCACCTTCCTCGGCCGGGGCTGGACCGTCGGGCTGGCGGAGGACGCGGCGCTCAAGTGCCGGGAGGCGGCCGGCTGGTGGGCCGAGGCGTACCCGGCGTTCGAGTACCGGCACGGGCCGATCGCGATCGCCCAGCCGGGCCGCGTGGTGTGGGCCTTCGGCGACGTGCCGGCCGGGCTGCCCGAGGAGGTCGAGGAGACCGGGGCGACCTTCGTGCACAGCAAGAGCTACTGGGGTGCCGCCGACCGGGAGACCTTCGACCCGATGGCCGACCTGGTGGTGGCGCAGCGCGTCGCGGTGCTCTTCGCCACGAGCCAGGGCATAGACCCCGACCACCCGCGCGGGGTCACCCGATCCGTAGTGCTGTCATGACGCAACGCGGCGTCCCACGAAACATGCGTCGCGAAAGGTAAACCCCGTGAGCAACGACGTTGTGGTGGCGCTGGACGTCGGCGGCACCGGCATGAAGTGCGCCCTGGTGAGTACGGCCGGCGCGGTCCGCCACGTCGAGCGGCACCCCACGCTGGCCCAGCGCGGCCCCGAGGCGGTCACCGAGAACATCCTCGACATCGCTGTCAGCCTGGCCGCCCGGGCGCGCGCCGAGGGCCTGACCCCGGTGGCCGTGGGCATGGCCGTGCCCGGGGTGATCGACGAGGACAACGGGATCGCGGTCTGGTCGAGCAACGTGGGCTTCCGGGACGTACCGATGCGGCAGTTGACCGAGCAGAAGGTGAAGCTGCCCACGGCGCTCGGCCACGACGTGCGCGCGGGCGGGGTGGCCGAGGCGCGGCTGGGCGCGGGCCGGGGCGAGGCGCACGTGCTCTTCATCGCCGTCGGCACCGGCATCGCGGCGGCGCACGTGATCGACGGCAAGGCCTTCGCCGGGGCGCACGGCGCGGCCGGCGAGCTCGGGCACATCGTCGTCCGGCCGGGCGGCCCGCCCTGCGCCTGCGGGAGCAACGGCTGCCTGGAGTCGATCTGCTCGGCCAGCGCGATCGGCCGGCGTTATGTGGCCCTTTCCGGCGAGGCCGGCGTGACCGCGCAGGACGTGGCGACCCGGGCCGCCGCCGGCGAGCGGCTCGCCAACCAGGTCTGGGACGAGGCCGTCGAGGCCTTCGCCGACGGGTTGCTCACCGCGCAGGCGCTCTACGACGCCGGCGCCATCGTCATCGGCGGCGGGCTGGCGGAGGCGGGCGAGGCCCTGCTCGGCCCGCTGCGCACCGCCCTCGACGCGCGGGTCACTTTCCATCGGATGCCGCAGCTCGTACGCGCGGCACTGGGTGACAATGCAGGCTGCATCGGCGCCGCTCAATTGGCCCTGGATCACGTGGAGGCGCTGTGAAGGTGCACGGTCGGATCGTCCGCCCCGGCGCGGTGGTGCCGGGCTATGTCGAGATCGACGGCCCTACCATTCTCGACGTCACGGCGGATGAGTCAGACAAGTCGGATCTCATTGTTCCGGGCTTCGTCGATCTGCACTGCCACGGCGGCGGCGGACACACGTTCACCAGGGGAAACGTCGAGGATGCGGCGAAGGCAGCCGCTTTCCACCTCGCCCACGGCACGACCACGATGTTGGCGAGCCTGGTCAGTAGTCCCTTCGAGCTGATGCGCGACGCCGTCCAGGCCTACGCCCCACTGGTCGAGGGCGGGCAGATCGCCGGGATCCACTTCGAGGGGCCCTATCTGAGCAGCGCCCGGTGCGGCGCCCAGAACCCCGACTTCCTCCGTGGTCCCAGCATCGATGAGCTGTCGCAACTTGTCGGGAATGTCCGCATGGTGACGATCGCCCCGGAGCTGCCGGGCGCCCTCGACGCGATCAAGTGGCTCGGGGCCAACAAGATCATCGCGGCGATCGGGCACACGGATGCCACGTACGAGCAGGTCCTGGCCGGCATCAACGCGGGCGCGACCGTCGGCACCCACGTCTTCAACGGCATGCCGCCGATGCACCACCGCGAGCCGGGCCCGGTCGTGGCGCTGCTGGACTCCCCCGGCATCGTCTGCGAGCTCGTCGCCGACGGCATCCACCTGCACGACGGCACGCTGCGCTTCGCGGGCCACGCCACCGGCCCGGACCGGGCGGCGCTGATCACCGACGCGATGGACGCGGCGGGCATGCCGGACGGCGACTACGAGCTGGGCGGGCAGGCGGTCACGGTCGCGGACCGGGTGGCCCGGCTCACCCGCAACGGCTCGATCGCCGGCAGCACGCTGACCATGGACGCGGCCTTCCGGCAGGCCGTCGGCGCGGGCTTCGACCTGCCCACGGCGGCCGCGATGGCCGCGACCACCCCGGCCCGGGTCCTCGGCCTCGCGGACGAACTCGGCGCCCTGGAGGCCGGCCTACGCGCGGACCTGGTCGTCCTGTCGGAAGACCTGCGGGTCAAGCGGGTGATGCGGCAGGGCGCGTGGGTATGAACGACCACGGTACGCGCGCCAGCACCCGGCCCAGGACGAGCCCGAGCAGCAGCCCGGCCACCGAGTCCGTGATCCAGTGGAAGGCCAGGTAGGTCGTCGTCACGAACACGATCGCGGGCGGCACCACGCGCAGCAGCACGGCGGCCCGGGGTGACAGCGGCGTCCGCAGCACGAGACCCAGCAGCAGGGCGATCACGAAGTACCAGACGATCGCGTTCGCCACGTGCCCGCTCGGATAGCTCATCGACAAAGCGCCCGAGGACGCGGGATTGAACAAGATCGAGCGGTCGGGACCGGAGAAGTGCGGGGCGGCCCGGTCGAGCCAGACCTTCAGCGGGCCGATCGTGACGTAGGTGATCACGAACCCGGCGGCGAACGGGACGGCGACGCGCCACGACCGCAGCCGCCAGAACGCCAGCGCGGTGAGCAGCAGGGCGACCGGCATCAGCACCTGGCCGCCCTGGCCCAGATAGTTGAGCACGCGCAGCGCCCAGTAGAGCGGGGCCGGACGGTGGGCGTCCACCCAGTCGGCGACGGCCTCGTCCAGGGCCAGCAGATGCCCGTTGGCCAGCGCCACCGTCAACGCCACGAACCCCGCCAGCGCCAGCGCGTCGGGCCACCACTGGCGGCGTACGCGCTGGTCTGTGCGGGGTTCGATGGCAGTCGGCATGCCCTCAAGCTAGCTCAGAGGTACGACTTCAACTTCTCGTGCAGCAGGTCGGCGCGCACACCCGAGTTGGGGCAGCCGCCGAAGTGGTGCAGAGCCACGACCTTGTCCGACTTGCGGGACAATACGGGACTGCCGCTGGAGCCGCCCTCAGTGTCGCAGTAGTACGAGACGTCGGTGTCCGCGGCGTACCCGTCGAAGGCGTTGTCGACCACCGCGCAGGTGCCGGCCTTCTCCCCCAGGCGCCCCGCGATGCGCGTCGGCTCACCGGCCGGGTGCTGCGGCACGTAGAGCTCCTGGCCCTTCGCCGGCCGCCCGGTGTCCAGCGACAGCGAGCCGAACTTCTTGATCTTGTCGAAGTTCCCGACCGTGAAAAGCGTGTAGTCGTACGTGTGATTGGTGGCCAGCACCTCGTCCCCCCAGACCTTCGTGGGGTTGAACACGTCGTAGCCGCCGCACTTCGCGCACTGGTAGTTGAACCAGACCTCGGTCTCGTACGCGTCCGCTGAGCTGGCGAAGCAGTGGTTGTTGGTCAGCATCCTGTTCTTGGAACCGACCCGCCACCCCGTGCACAGCTCGGTGCCGTTGATCAGCAGCCGGGCGATCGCCTTGGACCGTGTGTACGCCACCGGGTCGGCCGACTTGTAGCAGACCGCGTCGGAGCTCTCGTCGCTCCCGCAGACCGATTCCTCCCGGCCCGTCCGGTTCGGGGCGGACATCTCGTCGACGGGCACCCGGGCCTGCTCCGCGCGGGAGTAGCCCTTCGCGACCTTGTCGACCCGGACGCCGAGCTTGCCGAGCAGCGAGCTGACCAGGGAGCCGCCGCCGCGGTGCACTTCGAGCACGGCGGTGTCCCCGGTGACAGACATCGCCCACTTGTCGACGGACTTGCCGCGGTCGAGCAGCTTCGGCGCGTCGTACCGGTAGGACTCCTCGCCCTCGGGGTCGGAGACGGTCACGTAGTCGCCCGGCAGCATGGCCATGCGGTCGAAGTGCAGCTTGACGTACGAGGCCTTCGGATAGTGGAAGACCTCGCGCTGCGGCTTGCCGTAGCCGAGCAGCTTCTCGACGTCGAGCAGCTCACCGACGCGCTGCTTGCCGTCCTCTTCCTTGCCGCTCTCGTGCATTTTCTCGCGGGGCTCCGCGGTGGCGCTCTCTTCCTTCCGAGCGCTGCTTCCACCGTAGGAACTCACGTCGCTTCCCGCGCTCGCGGAGGCGGAGGGGGAAGCCGACGGGGACGTGCTCGGCGCGGCTCCGGCCAGGGCGCGCTGGTCGGAGACCGGGGTACGCCCAGCCGCGTCGTGCCACGAGCCGACCGCCCGGCCCTCGGTCCCGCCGGACTTGTTCCACGCCACCGCACCAGCCGTGCCGGCCAGTGCCAGGGCGGTACATGCCCCGGCGACGATGCCTACCGAGCGTCGCACTCTCACTCCCGTCCCTCGGTCGCCATTTCCTGCTGTGTAACGAGCCACGTACGACAGCGACGCGCCGTGGCGGCGAGGCACACTGGCAACGTGCGAATCACGTCCGCCCTCATCGACCCGGCGCTGCTGGACCTGCCGTGGAGCGTGCCGCTCGAGGAGTGGCCCGCCGATCACCTGGTCGCGCTCCCGCAGGGCATCTCGCGGCACATCGTCCGGTTCGTCAAGCTCAACGACACGGTCTACGCGCTCAAGGAGACCCGGGAGCGAATCGCGGAGAAGGAGTACGACCTGCTGCGCGCCCTCGAGCGCATCGACTTCCCGGCCGTCGAGGCGGTGGGCATCGTCACCGACCGCACCGACGAGCAGGGCGAGCCGCTGGAGAGTGTGCTGATCACCCGGCACCTCCAGTTCTCGCTGCCTTACCGCGCGCTCTTCTCGCACGTGCTGCGCCCCGAGACGATGAACAGGCTGCTCGACGCCCTGGCCGCGCTGATCGTGCGGATGCACCTCACCGGCTTCTCGTGGGGTGACTGCTCGCTGTCCAACACGCTGTTCCG
This sequence comes from Symbioplanes lichenis, assembly GCF_030709675.1. Lineage (GTDB taxonomy): Bacteria > Actinomycetota > Actinomycetes > Mycobacteriales > Micromonosporaceae > Actinoplanes > Actinoplanes lichenis. The sequence goes on along the minus strand of NZ_JAUZQD010000011.1, from coordinate 294,702 downwards.
GCGCGACGCCGGGGCCTTCGCGGCCTATCTGGTCGACGCGGAGACGGGCAACCTCTATCCGAAGCTGTCGGAGGGGCAGCGCAGCGAGGACATCGAGATCCTGCGGCTCAACATCTTCGGCGAGTGCCTCGACCTCGAGGCGGCCGAGCTGCTGCACGAGTCGATCGACCCGGAGACGGTGGTCGACGACATCGTCGCGCGCTACGAGCGGCTGTGGCACGAGGTCACCTATGAGCAGGAGATCGGTCGCCGCGACGCCCGCCACGACATCGAGGGCCGGATCCGGCGCCTCAACGAGCTCGGCTTCGACGTGGCCGAGGTCGACATGTCCACGGTCGACGGCGGCTACCGGGTGCGGCCCAAGGTCGTCGACGCGGGCTACCACACGCGCCGCCTGCTCCGCCTGACCGGCCTCGACGCCGAGGAGAACCAGGCCCGGCAGCTGCTCAACGACCTGGACACCTATCGGGCGGAGAGCGACCTCGTCGACGAGCAGCAGGCCGCGCACCGCTGGCTGACCGAGGTCTTCGAGCCGGTGGTGCGGGCGGTGCCGGCCCCGATGCGGCGCAAGCTGGAGCCGCAGGAGATCTTCTCGCAGATCATCCAGCACAAGTGGCTGCTGTCCGAGCGGGCGGGGCGCGATGTGGGCATGGGCCCGGCGGTGCAGTCCTATCTGACCGATGTGCTCGCCCACAAGCCCGACGAGCAGGCCGTCCTCGGCGTCGAAGTGGGCGCCCTGCCCTAAATGGCCTCTTCGAGGGCCGGCGGGCTGGCCTGCTCGGCGAGGGCGCGCAGGCCGGCGCGGCGGGCGACGACCAGGACGCGGTCGCCCGGGACGAGCACGCGCCGCGGGTCGGGGGCGTAGTCGACCCACTCCTGGCCCGCGGTGGCGAGGCCGATCACGCGTACGGCCGGGGGCAGCGCCGCCTCGCTCAGCGCGGCACCGTCGAGGGGCGACTCCTCGGCCACCCGGACGCTCGCGAGGAGCACCGCGTGCCGGTCGACCGGGATCGTGGCGATCACGTCGCGTTCCAGCATCGCCGCGGCGAAGGAGGGCGCGACCAGCCGGGACACGCTGCGGGAGATGCCGATCCCGAAGGCCGTCTCCACCCGCTGCGCGAAGTCGTCGTCGAAGAGCCGCAGCACCACGCGCAGGTCCGGCCGGGCGGCCCGGGCATTGAGGGCGGCCTGCAGGTTGGTGACGTCGTCGGTGGACACCACGACCAGGGCGCGGCTGGTGTCCACGGAGGCCTGCCGCAGCGTCTCCTCGGCCGCGGCGTCACCGATGATCAGCGGCACGCCGAGCTGCTGGGCGGTCTTGACCCCGCGCGCGTCGGGGCTGCGGTCGATCGCGACCACGTCGATGCCCAGGTCGACGAGCTGGCGGAGCACCCGTGTGCCGACGTTGCCCAGCCCCACCACCACGACGTGGTCGTCCCGGCGCAGCGTCGCGCGGCCGCCGGCCAGGGCCAGCCGGGCGCTGACCATGCCCTCGACCACCGCCGCCGTGATCAGGGGCAGCAGGGCGAGGCCGGAGATCGTGAGCACCAGCTGGGCCGCCTGGGCGATCGCGCCGCGGTCCTCCTCCACGTCGGCCGAGCCGATGGCGGTGGCCAGGGTCACGTACAGGGACTTCCAGAAGCCCTCGATGTGGTCGTTCTGCGCCAGCACGGTGCCGGAGACGGCCAGGATGCCGAGCGTGACCAGCACGGCCATGCCCAGCTTGCGGTTCAGCGCGGCGCGCAGGGCCCGGGCGAAGACGGTCATCGGACGCCGCCGGCGCCGGCGCGGCTCCGGGGCTGGGCCGCTCGCCTCGGCCAGCACCAGGTCGTCGGGCCGCGGAACGTCCGGCTCCGAAGGCACCACCTCGCCCGACGCGCTCAGCGTGCATATCACACGGTCCGCCGGGACGGCCGCGCGCTGAGCGACGTGGACAGTGCGGCCCGGCAACCGTACGTGGGTCGGCACTTCCTCCCCCAGCGACGCCGCGACGAACGCCGGGGCGGCCATCGCCGCGTCGGACAGCACCGCACAGTCGGCGAACAGCCGCCGCACGCCGTAACCCAGCCCCGAGTTGAACATCCGGATGACCAGCCGCAGGTCCGGCTCGACGGCCTGGGCGCACAGCGCGGCGTGCAGGTTGACCACGTCGTCGGGCATGACGAGGGCCAGAGCCGTGGCGCCGGCCAGGCCCGCCGCCCGGAAGGCGCGTTCGTCGAGGCGCTCGGAGCGGATGACGCGTACGCCCCGCAGCGCCGTGAGATCCGGCACATCGGCCCGCAGCTCGGGCGGCACGATCACGGTGAGCCGGACCCGGTGACCGGCGTTGGCCAGCTCCTCCGCGACGGTGAAGACCAGCGGGTCCGCCCCGCACACCACGAAGTGCGGGCGCGTGTCGTCGGGGCGGGGCAGCTGCTGGCGCAGACGCGTGACCAGCGACCGCCGGTTCGCTGCGTGCGCGGGATCGACGGCCATTGCCGCATCGTAGTCACCCGCGATTCGTTGGCCCTGCGTAAACCCTTCGACCTTGGAGACACCATGCGCAAGTGGTTGTACGGTTCCGCGGTGCTCGGCGCGTTCCTCCTGTTCGGCATGGCCCCCGCGCAGGCCGACGACCGGCCGCAGCTCCCGGACGCCGACGTCGTGACGCCGCTGAACTCCGGGAGCGACGACCCGTTGGTGCCCGAGCTGCCCGCCTTCACCCAGGTGCTCGGCGGCCTGACGGCCACGCCCAGCGCGACGCCTTCGGAGCGGCCCTTCCGCGGCGGCATGCGCCCCGTGGCGGGTGAGGACGAGGACTTCCGCTGATCATTGAGACATGCAGACCTTTCTCCCGTTCCCTGACTTCGTCGCCAGCGCGCAGGCCCTCGACCAGAAGCGGCTCGGCAAGCAGCGCGTCGAGACGGTGCAGGTGCTGCGCGGGCTGACCATTCCCACGTACGGGTGGCGGCACCACCCGGCCGTGAAGATGTGGATCGGCTACGAGGAGGCCCTGGTCCGCTACGGGCTCGACTTCGCCGGCGTCTGGATCGCCACCGGACGCGCCGACACCACGGCAGCCACCCTGCTCACGGACGTCGCCGCCGCCCGCGGTCTCACGGACATCCGCTCGCAGGAAGATCTGGCCGCGGCGGGCGAACTGCCGCCGTGGCTGGGCGACGAGGCGCTGCACCTGAGTCACCGGTCGGCGTTGCTGCGCAAGGACCCCGGCTTCTACGGGCCGCTCTTCGGGACCATCCCGGACGATCTCCCGTACGTGTGGCCGCCGTCGGACCGGGTGCGCGTCAGCGAGTGACGTCCCAAGAGAGCATCAAGAACGGCTCCTCCTCGTCGGCGCCCGCCCTCCGATAGGTGCGGTGGGCCGCCACGTTGTCCCGCTCGGTGCTCACCCACATGCCGTAGCAGCCGCGCTCGCGGGCCAGCTCGGCCAGCGCCGTGACCAGGGCTGACCCGACCCCGCGACGCCGCGACTCCTCGGCCACGCCCAGCTCGTAGACGAACATCTCGGTGCCCTTGTCGGGGTGGGTCAGCTCGACCCCGGTGATCATGCCGACCGCCCGGTCGCCGTCATAGGCCAGCAGCAGGTGGTGGCCGGGGAGCGCGAGAAATTTTTTCGTGGCGTCCGGCAGCGGCGGGGCGTCGAAGAGATCGGCCGCGGCGTGCACGGCGGCAGCGTCCGAGATCCGCTCGATGCGCATGCCTACAGCCTAGGGAGTGTGGAGCCCCCGGTCGGAATCGAACCGACGACATCCTGTTTACAAGACAGGTGCTCTGGCCAACTGAGCTACAGGGGCAGCGGCTCACATACTAACTGAGTCTATGGCCGCCGCTTCGCGACGGCGGCGCTCCGCCCCTCTTGTGTCGAGGACTTGAACACCCAAAGATCGCCGAAGAAACCCGCTTCGCCGATCTTGGGCGCCCAAGTCCTCGACGGGCGGAGCGCGCGGACCTTGAACTTGACCTTGGCAGAACGTGAAAAAAGATTTACGGTGGCCTGACGTGTGGTACGCCACACGTGTTTCCTCCACTCGGATCGTCCGGCACGTTCCTGCCGGTGGAAAGGAAGTTGAGCCTGCATGGCTACCGTGACCTATGACAAGGCGTCCCGGATCTACCCGGGCGCCGAGCGCCCCGCGGTCAACGAGCTGAACCTCGAGATCGGCGACGGCGAGTTCCTCGTCCTGGTCGGCCCCTCCGGTTGTGGCAAGTCGACCAGCCTGCGCATGCTCGCGGGCCTCGAGGACGTCGACCGCGGCCGCATCCTCATCGAGGGCAAGGACGTCACCAACCTGCCCCCGAAGTCGCGCGACATCGCGATGGTCTTCCAGAACTACGCCCTCTACCCGCACATGTCGGTGTACGAGAACATGGCGTTCGCGCTCAAGCTGCGCAAGACCCCGAAGTCGGAGATCGACCGCCGGGTCAAGGAGGCCGCCGCGCTGCTCCAGCTCGACGAGTACCTCAGCCGCAAGCCGAAGGCGCTCTCCGGTGGCCAGCGCCAGCGTGTCGCCATGGGCCGCGCGATCGTCCGCGAGCCGCAGGTCTTCCTCATGGACGAGCCGCTGTCGAACCTCGACGCCAAGCTCCGCGTCCAGACCCGCACGCAGATCGCGACCCTGCAGGCCAAGCTCGGCATCACCACGGTCTACGTCACCCACGACCAGGTCGAGGCCATGACCATGGGCCACCGGGTGGCGGTCATGCTCGACGGTGTGCTCCAGCAGGTCGACACCCCGCGCGCGCTCTACGACACCCCCGGCAACGTCTTCGTCGCCGGCTTCATCGGCTCGCCCGCGATGAACCTCAAGACCGTGCCGCTGACCGAGGCCGGGGCCCAGTTCGGCGCGCTGACCGTGCCGCTGACCCGCGAGCAGGCCACCGCCGCCCAGTCCGGCGCCGGCAAGGTCACGGTCGGCTTCCGTCCCGAGTCCACCGACCTGGTCGGTGCCTCCGAGGGCGGCCTGCCGGTCGTCGTCGACCTGGTCGAGGACCTCGGCTCGGACGCCAACGTCTACGGCCACGCCGACATCGACGGCGGCTCGGAGCGGTTCGTCGTGCGGACCGACCGGCGCGGCATGCCGAACATGGGCGAGACGGTCTACATCAAGCCGCAGACCGGCGCGCTGCACGTCTTCAACGCCGCCTCGGGCGAGCGCATCTGAAGCTGACTGACCAGAACGGCGGTTCCCTCCCGGGGGAGCCGCCGTTCTGTCATGAAGCGAAGCGCTGGATCACGAAGTCCTCGGCGGCGACGCAGGCCAGGTGAGCCGTGTCCCACGCGCACGTGCCGGACCGGACGTCCGTGAGCGCCCCGAGCGGTTCGACCTCGTCTCCCACGTGCAGCCCGGACAGCGCGGGATCATCCGCCGACGAGCTCAGATCCTTGGAGAAGAGCAGCAGGTTGCCCGCATCAAGGCGGCCCGCCGCGCCGGCCCGGGTCCACGTGACCTTCCCGTCCGCGTCGAGCAGAGTCACCTGCGCGGGTGACGTCGACGACACGAGCACGGCATCGCCGACGGGCAGCAGACTCTCCGCGCCCGCGACCTGTCTCGTCCAGAGGACCCCGCCGTCGGCCGTGTCGAGGGCGACGACCCGGGCGGTGGCGGCGTCGTACCCGGTCTTCTGCACCCCGCAGACCCGGTCGGCGCCGCACGGAGTCAGCTTCTCCAGCCGGGTGTTCGGGTCGGGCGGGGTGTAGAGGATCCGCGGCTCGCCGAGCTCGGCCAGGTCGTAGGCCGCCACCCGTGAGCCGGAGCCCGACTCGGCCACCACGAGCCGCCCGTCGTGGGCGAGCAGGGCATCGTCCGGGTCGGCCACGCTCTGCCGCGGGCCCGCGACCACCTCGCCGGTCGACGTGTCGATGACCCGGGCCGAACGGTCCGCCCCGATCTGCACGACCCGATCGTCGCCTCCGGCGGCCGCGAAAGCCGTGCCGCCCGCGGAGGCCGGGCCGGCCACGTCCTTCCGCGTGGTCGCCGGGACGACGGCGGTGGTGCTCCCGCCGTACCGGGATTGCGGGCTCTTCAGCTCCCACGCGGCTTTGCCGTGATCGCGCACCGCGAGCCCGACGAGCCTGTTCTCCGCCCGGTCGACCAGCACGGCGATGTCCCCGGCGAAGACGACCTCGTCGTCCGGGGCGACCCGGCGCTGCCACAGCTCGGACCCGTCGCCCGGGCTGAGGAAGACCATGCGCCGGTCGCTGGTCTCGAGATCGGTCCCGGTGACGGCGACCACGGCGTGCGGCACGGTGAAGAAGGACTCCCACCGGTCCGCGACCCCGGCCGCCTGGCTGCGCCACAGCTCCTTGCCGCTCTCCACGTCGGCCGCGACCACGCCGAGACGGCCGTCGCTGTCGCCGCCGGCGAAGTACGCGCGCCCGTCCCGCAGCCCGGCGGCCGAGAAGGACGACACCTCGACCGGCGCCGCGATGCGGACCGGGTCGCCGAGCGGCCGATAACCGAGCGCCCGGTCTCCGGGCCAGAAGCGGACCGTCAGCCCGGTGGCCGCCGCGAGCATGACCACCGCCGCGACGGCGACAAGACCTTTCCTCCGGTACGCCCTCCGCGCGGGCTGTTCGTGCGGAGTCCCGACCCCGGCCGGCGCCGGGAGTGGCGGGGCCGCGATACCGCCATGGGCCGCGGCCAATGGCGGGGCCTCGATGCCACCATGGGCTGCGGCCAGGGCGGCGGCCTCACCGGTGGCCCACGGGTCGACCGGCTCGGCGTAATCCGGCTCGGGCGTGGCCTGTGGCGAGAGATCAGGCGCCGGGATCGCGACCGTGCGCGGCTCCTCGGACGGCGGCCATTCGAGCAGGGCGCCCTCGGCCACGGCGAGCTCAGGCTGCTCCAGCACAGTCGGCGCCACGCCCAGCTCACTGTGCAGCAGGCGCGCCACCAGCGGCACCCGCGACGACCCGCCGACCAGGAACAGCCCGGCCAGCTCGCCCGGCGCCACCCCGGCCGCCTCGATCACGGCCCGCGCCTCGGCCACGCCCCGCCGGACGAGGGGCGCGGCGACGAGCTCGAACTCCTCCCGGGTCAGCTCGACGGCCCGCTCGACGCCGGGGACGGACACCGGGGCGACCTGGGTCCGCGACAGCATCTCCTTGGCCTCGCGCACGTCCTCCTGGAACCGCCGCCGCGCCCGCCCCTCGGCCAGGCTCGACGGCTGCTCCAGCGCCGCCCAGGCCGCGGGCTCGTCCCGGCGCAGACCGGTGCCCAGCTGCCCGACCAGCGCCGCGTCGAGGTCGAGCCCGCCGAGATCGCCCAGCCCGCCCGACGCCGTGACTTCGAAGTGGCCGTCCGGGGCCGGGCGCACGACGGCGACGTCCAGCGTGCCGCCGCCGAAGTCGACCACCGCGAGCGCCTGGCCGGGCGGCACCGGCCGGTGCAGCACCTCGGTGAAGTAGCGGGCGGCGGCTACGGGCTCCTCGACCAGCGCCGTGTCCGCCGGCCAGCCGGCCCGGGCGAGGGCCTCCCTCAGCACGGCCCGGCGCGGCGGGCCCCACGAGGCGGGGCAGGTCAGGACCGCGGGCGGCAGGTGCCCGACCGTCGCCACGGCCTCCCGGGCGACCGCGGCGAGCAACGCCGCGAGCAGATCGGGGACGGGCACCTCGGCGCCGGCCAGGAGCACGCTGCCCGCGTCGACGTGCCGCTTCGGGCTGGGCACCAGGCGCGCGGGCTCCGCATGGCCGAGCCGGATCGCGTCGCGGCCGACGTGCAGGCGCCCGGTCGTGTCCCGATAGACGGCGGACGGCAGCAGCGGGTGCCCGTCGAACAGCAGCGGACGCACCCGGCCGCCGGGCTGCCGGAGCAGCGCCACCGTGTGGGAACTTCCGAGGTCCACCCCGAGCATCCGCTGCCCTCCGCGCCGACGACCGCCCGGCAGGTCACGTTACCCGCCGGGCCAGTCCGCGAGAGTCAGCCGGGAAGGCGACGCCGGGTGACCCCGGCCCGGGGCCAACCAGGCATGCGACACCGGGTGACCCCGGCGCGACCCCGGCCGGGCTCAGCCGTAGATGCGGCGGCGGGTCACCTCGGCCAGGGTCACCGCGGCGGCGACCGAGGCGTTGAGCGACTCCACGTCCGAGGACATCGGGATGCTGACGCGCAGGTCGCACGTCTCCCCGACCAGGCGGGACAGGCCCCGGCCCTCGGAGCCGACCACGACCAGCAGCGGCCCGACCGCGGCCTCGAGCTGGTAGAGATCGGTCTCGCCGTCGGCGTCGAGCCCGATGACGGTGAAGCCGGCCTGCTGGGCGGTCTTGATGGCCCGGGTCAGGTTGACGACCTGGGAGACCGGGACGCGGGCGGCCGCGCCGGCGCTGGTGCGCCAGGCGGTGGCCGTGATGCCGGCCGCGCGCCGCTCGGGCATGAAGACGCCGTGCGCCCCGAAGGCGGCCACCGACCGGATGACCGCGCCCAGGTTGCGCGGGTCGGTCACGCCGTCGAGGGCGACCAGCAGCGGGGCGGTCTGCTCGAGCGCCGCGGCCACCAGGTCGTCGAAGTTCTCGTAGGCGTAGGGCGGCACCTGCAGCCCCACGCCCTGGTGCAGCACCCCGCCGGTCATCCGGTCGAGCTCGTTGCGGCCGATCTCCAGGATCGGGATGCCGCGGTCGCCGGCCGTGCGGACGATCTCGGTGACCCGGTCGTCGATGTCGATGCCCTGGGCCACGTAGAGCGCGGTGGCCGGGATCGACGCCCGCAGCGCCTCGACCACCGGGTTGCGGCCGAGCAGCAGCTCGGGACCTTCCTTGGTGGGGTTGGACCGGCGGCCGGGGGCCACGCGCGGGCCCCGGCTCTGCATGCGGCCACCGCGCTGCTGCGTCGTGCGGGTGGCCGAGGTGCCGCGGCCGCCGCCCCGGCCCCACGTGGTGTCCTTGGAGCCGGGGACGCCGACCTTGGGGGCGCGCCCCTCGGCGGCCGCCGCGCGGCGCTCCTTGTCCTGCTTGCGGGCCGTCTTCTCGGGGAGCTTCTCGGTGCCGGAGTAGCCCTTGTGCCAGGGCCGCTCGTCGGCGGGCAGGGTCTTGCCCCGGCCCTTGAGCCCGGCGCGGTTCTTGCCGCCGGAGCCCATCGCGGCGCCCTTCTTGGTGGTGACGCGCTTGCTCGCGTTGCGTGAGTTGCCCGGCATCAGTTCTGCTCTCCTACCGTCCAGCGCGGCCCGGCCGGAGTGTCCTCCACCTGCACTCCCGCGTTCTTGAGCTGGTCGCGCACCGAGTCGGCCGCCGCCCAGTCCTTGCGTGCCCGGGCCTGCGCGCGCTGCTCCAGCGCGAGCTCGACCAGGGAGTCGACGACGGGCTTGAGGTCGCTGCCGGACTCGCCGGCGCCCCACGCCGGGTCCAGCGGATCGAGCCCGAGCACGCCGAGCATGGCCCGCACCTCGGTCAGCGCCGCGCGCACACCCGTCTCGTCGTTGGCCGCGAGCGCGGTGTTGCCCTCGCGGATCGTGTCGTGCACGACGGCCAGCGCCGCCGAGGTGTTCAGGTCGTCGTTGAGCGCGTTGGCGAAGGCGGGCGGCACGTCCTTGGGCCGGCCGGTGCCGACGATCTCGACCGCGCGCTGCACGAAGCCCTCGATCCGCCGGTACGCCGTCGCGGCCTCGCGCAGCGCCTCGTCGGAATAGTCGATCCGGGAGCGGTAGTGCGGCACGCCCAGGTAATAGCGCAGCTCCACCGGGCGGATGCCCATGCCGCGGACGGCCGCGATGTCGATGACGTTGCCCAGCGACTTGCTCATCTTGGCCTCGCCGAGGTTGAGCAGCGCGTTGTGCACCCAGTAGCGCGCGAACGGCAGCCCGGCCGCGCGGGACTGCGCGATCTCGTTCTCGTGGTGCGGGAACGTCAGGTCGAGCCCGCCGCCGTGGATGTCGAACTCGTCGCCCAGGTAGCGCCGGGCCATGGCCGAGCACTCGATGTGCCAGCCGGGGCGGCCGCGGCCCCACGGCGACGGCCACGAGGCCTCGGCGGGCTCGGTGGGCTTGAGCCCCTTCCACAGGGCGAAGTCGCGGAAGTCGCGCTTGTCCTTCTCGCCGCCGCCCTCCGGCTCGCGCATGTCCGCCGGGTCCTGACCGGACAGTGCGCCGTAGCCGGGGTAGGAAGGCACGTCAAAATAGACGTCACCCGTGCCGCCCTCGGCCGCGTAGGCGTGGTTGCCCTCGATCAGCGTCTGGATGAGCTCGTGCATCTCGGGCACGTGCCCGGTCGCCAGCGGCTCGTAGGTCGGGGGCAGCACGTTGAGCGCCCGGTAGTCGGCGTCGAGGGCGAGCTTGTTCTCATAGGCGATGGCCCAGAACGGCCGCTTCTGCTCGAGCGACTTGACCAGCAGCTTGTCGTCGACGTCGGTGACGTTGCGGACGAAGGTGACCTCGTGGCCCGTGTGGGTCAGCCAGCGGCGCAGCACGTCATAGTTGACGGAGCTGCGCAGATGACCGATGTGGGGCACGGACTGCACGGTGAGCCCACAGAGGTAGACACCGACCTGACCGGGCGTCTTCGGGACGAAGTCCCGGACGGTTCGGGTCGCGGTGTCGTGCAGCCTCAGGGTCACCGTACAAGGGTACCGACCCCGGGAAGCGGAAAACCGCCCCGCCCGCACGAGCGGGTGAGACGGCTTTCCACAGGGTTGTCCACAGGCGCGGTCAGCGCCCGCCGACCGCCTTGTAGGCGTCGACGATGCCGTGCCCGTAGAAGCCGTTGAAGGACTTCGAGCCGGAGCAGTAGGCGTCGTACTCGGGGCCGTAGCCCTCCTGGGCATAGCTGCGCAGCCGGGGCGTCGGGCACGCCGTCTCCGCCGCGGTGCGGTAGAGCTGCGCCTCGACCAGCGCCGGGGTCATGGTGAGACCACCGCGCCACCAGTCGCGCCAGCCGTACTTGCTGACGATCAGCGCCGCGACGCCCGCCGCGTGGGGCGAGGCCATCGAGGTGCCGGCGAGGTAGACGTAGTAGCCGCACTTGCCGGCCGCCGTGCAGCTCTTGAACACGTTGGCCGCGGTCACGTTGCCGTCCGCGTCGACCCGGCCCTGCTCCTGCAGCACCTTGAGCGGGTAGGTGGACAGGATGTTGTTGGCCGTCTGGTTGTACTGCGGGGTGCCGAAGAAGTCCCGGGTGAAGCCGCCCGGCGCCGCCACACCGACCTGCTCGGTGCCGTAGTTGGAGTAGACGGCCTTCGCCTTCGACGGGCCCACCGACGAGACGCCGATGACGTGCGGGCCCTCGGCGGGCAGCGAGAAGCAGGTGTCGTTGTCGATCGGCCGGGTGTACGGGTCCGAGCCGTAGTCCGGGCTGGTGGTGTCCTCCTGCGGGTCGTTCAGGTTGTCGTACTGGTTGCCCAGCGCGCCGACCAGCGTCACCCCGCGGTGGTACGCGTAGTTGAGCGCCCGCTTCATGCCGGTGATGATGGCCCGCTGCTCCGCCTGCGCCTCGGGGGCGTCGGCCGGGTTCGCGGTGCAGTTGTAGAGCCACGGGTCGACATAGAACGACATGTTGACCACGTCGAGCCCGGCGTCGCCCGCGTACGTGAGCGCGTTGACGACCGGGTCGAGGAAGAAGTAGCCCGAGTCCTGGCCGCCCTTGAGCTCGACCAGGGTCACGTTCGGCGCGACGCCCGTGACGCCGGTGCCGTTGACCGACGCGGCGATCGTGCCCGCGACGTGCGTACCGTGGCCGCCGTCGTCCGTGCCGACCGGGTCGACGCAGCTCGCGACCTCGCAGGCACCGTCGATGTCGGCGATGTCGGGGGCGAAGTTGCGCGACAACTTGGTGCTGAAGTTGGGCGCCAGGTCGGGATGCGACGCGTCGAGGCCGGTGTCGAGGACGCCGACGGTGACGCCCCTCTCGCCCTTCTCGATCTTGTGCGCCTTGTCGGCCTTGACCATGGTCAGGCCCCAGAGCTTGTCGTCCAGAGGATCGGCCTTGACGGCGCCGTGCTTGACCGTGGCACTGCCGAGCCCGCCGACGACCGGCTCCTCCTTGGGCGCATGTCCGACGGGCTTGCGCGATGCGGCCCCGACGAGCTGGCCGGACCGAGCCGCCCGGGCCTTGAAGTCCGCGGCGGCCGACGACACCCGGTAGGTGCCGACGGCGGTGTTGCTGCTGATCACCGTGCCGCCGGCGGCCTTGATGGCGGCCACGGCGGCGGCATCGGACACGCCGTCGGCGGCGACCACTGTGTACTCAACGGTGGAACTGGCGGGAGCCGCGCCGGCCGACGTGGTCGGCAGGCCGGTCAAAAGCGCGAGACACGTCGCTGTGGCGACGGCCCCCGCCGTGAGGCGTCTTCTCATGCCCCGCATTCCATCGAACATCGTGATCATTCACAAGAGGTGATCAAGACATTACGAGGGGGCATTGTTCAGGGGCGCGTCATCCGAAGGACATCAAGTGCCGCATCCAGTTGCTCTTCGGTCAAAGTGCCGTTGGCGACATGTCCGCGTTCGATGACTACCGCCCGGATGGTCTTGTCTTCCTTGAGCGCCTGCTTGGCGATCGCGGCGGCCTCGTCGTAGCCGAGGTGCCGGTTGAGCGGCGTGACGATCGACGGCGAGCCCTCGGCATAGCCCCGGGCGACCTCCTCGTTGACCTCCAGCCCGTCGATGCACCGGTCGGCCAGCATGCGCGCGGCGGCGGCCACCAGCTTGATCGACTCGAGCAGGTTGCGGGCCAGCACCGGCAGCATGACGTTGAGCTCGAAGTCGCCCTGGGTGCCGGCGAAAGCCACGGCGGCGTCGTTACCGATGACCTGGGCGGCGACCTGGCGCACCGACTCGGGCACGACGGGGTTCACCTTGCCGGGCATGATCGACGAGCCCGGCTGCAGGTCGGGCAGGCGCAGCTCGCGCAGGCCGGCCCGGGGGCCCGAGCCCATCCAGCGGATGTCGTTGACGATCTTGTAGAGGCTGACCGCGACGACGCGCAGCTGCCCGGACGCCTCGACCAGGCCGTCGCGCGCGCCCTGGGCCTCGAAGTGGTTGCGCGCCTCGGACAGCGGCAGGCCGGTCATCTCGCGCAGCCGCTCGATCACCGCCGGGGCGAACCCGGGCGGCGTGTTGACGCCGGTGCCCACGGCCGTGCCGCCCAGCGGCAGCTCGGCCAGGCGCGGGATGACGCCGGTCACGCGGTCGATGCCGTAGCGGATCTGGGCCGCGTAACCGGAGAACTCCTGCCCGAGGGTCACCGGGGTCGCGTCCATGAGGTGCGTGCGGCCGGACTTCACGACCTCGGCCCACGCCTCCGCCTTGGCCTCGAGCGCCCCGGCGAGGTGGTCGAGGGCCGGGATGAGGTCGCCCGACACGGCCTCGGTCGCCGCGAGGTGGATCGAGGACGGGAAGACGTCGTTGCTGGACTGCGACGCGTTCACGTGGTCGTTGGGGTGCACCGGCCGGCCCAGCTCGCGCGCCGCCAGGGTGGCGATGACCTCGTTGGCGTTCATGTTGGACGACGTGCCCGAGCCGGTCTGGAAGACGTCGATCGGGAACTGGTCGTCGTAGCCGCCGTCGGCCACGTGCGCCGCGGCCGTCGCGATCGCTTTGGCCAGGTCGTCGTCCAGCACCCCGAGCGTCGCGTTGACCTGCGCCGCGGCGCCCTTGATCCGGGCCAGCGCCCGGATGTGGGCGGACTCGAGGCCCCGCCCCGAGATCGGAAAATTCTCCACAGCACGTTGCGTCTGCGCCCGCCACAGGGCATCGGCGGGAACCCGCACCTCGCCCATCGTGTCGCGCTCGATCCGGAAGCCGCTCTCGTCAGTCGTCGTCACGCCTCCATCCTGCCCCCGCTTCCGGTCAGGTGCAGTTGATCCGCGCCACTACGCCGTCGTGTTCGGGCGACTCGATCCCGGCGAAGATGGACACCGCCCGCTGCCAGTACCGGCGGGCCGCGGCGGGATCCCCGGCCGCCACGCAGTCACCGAGACCCCGCAACGCGCGAGCCTCCTCCCGCGCGAGCTCGCTCCGGCGGCTGATCTCCAGCGCCTTCGTGTGCAGCTCGAACGCCCCCGTCCCGTCCCCCATCGCGCGCAGCACGTCGCCGAGGCAGTTGGAGGCGGTCGCGATGACGGGCGCCATGCCGTCCCGGCGGGCCAGGTCGAGGCACGCCAGCAACCAGGGGACGGCCTCCTCGTGGCGTCCGCGGCGATGCTCGAGCAGCCCCAGGAGATAGAGAGCCTCGCCCTCGCTGCCGGAGAGGCGACGCGCCCGTAACAACGGCAGCGCGACTCGCAGGAGTCGTTCGGCCACGTCGAGCTGCCCCAGCTCGATGCGGCTCTGCGCGATCTCCGGCAGAGCCACGACGACGTACGTGTCCAGGCCCTCCTCCGCCGCGGTGATCATGCCGCGCCGGGCCCGTCGCAGCGCCTCCTCGTGCCGGCCGAGCGCCCGCAGATAGGTGCCGATCATGATGCTGCGCACCAGCAGCACCCGGGCCGGGGCGAAGCGCTGCTCCTCGCGGTAGGTCAGCTCCGCCTGGGCCAGCGCCTCGCCGACGCGGCCCAGCCGGAAGAGCACCGTGCACAGGTTGCCCCGGGCCCGGGCCGCCGCGGCGCGGTTGCCGGTGCGCTCCTGATAGTCGAGCATCACCGTCATGAGCCGGCGGGCCTCGTGCAGCCGGCCCGCGTGGACCATGCCCGAGGCCAGATAGTTGCTCATCAGAGCCTCGCCCCGGGCGTCGCCGGCGGCCCGGGCGGCGGTCAGGCCCGCGGTCTGCGCGGCGAGCAGCTCGTCGAGATAGTTGCCGTAGAAGAGGAACTGCCAGTTGACCCGGGCCAGCTGCCAGGCCTGCTCGGTGCGGCCCAGGTCGGCGGCGAGGCGGATCAGCGGGACGAGCAGCGGGCGTTGCTCCTCGCGCCACGCGGGGTCGGCGACGGCCACGGCCACCAGGTCGGGGCGTACGGGGGCGCCGTCCGGATAGTCCTCGGCCGCGCCGGAATCCTGCTCCCGGCCGAGCTCCGCGGAGGCGTGCAGGTGGACGTCGACCAGGGTGGTCAGGGCGGCCCGGCGCTCGGTCTCGGGGAGGGCGGCGGCGAGCGCGGCGGCGTACTGGCGGACCAGGTCGTGCAGCCGGTAGCGCTCGGGGTCCGGCTCCTCGATCAGGTGCACGTCGACGAGACTGTCCAGAATGTCCTGCGCCTCGGGCTCGGGCAGATCCGCGAGCGCCGCGGCGGACACGGCCCGGAACTGCTCGGCGGGGAAGAGCCCGAGCAGCCGGAACAGCCGTTGGGAGCGCTCCGGCAGCTGGCCGAAGGACAAGGCGAAAGCCCCGGCCACCGTACGGTCCTCCGCCGCGAGCTCCGGCAGCGCCGACTCGCGGAACCGGCGCACCAGGTCGCTCACCGCCCACCGCGGCCGGTGCACGAGCCGGGAGGCCGCCAGCCGGATCGCCAGGGGCAGCCGCCCGCAGGCCCGGACCAGCTCCCGGGCCGCCTCGGGTTCCGCCACCACCCGCTTGCCGACGATCCGCGTCAGCAGCGCGACGGCCTCCTCCTCGGTGAGCAGCTCGAGCACCTCGGCGTACGCGCCGTCGAGCCCGGCCAGCCGCCGCCGGCTCGTCACCAGGCACAGGCTCGTCGGCGAGGCCGGCAGCAGCCGGGTCACCTGGGCGCTGGAAGCGGCGTTGTCGAGGATCACCAGCGCCCGCCGCGACGCTGTCTCGGAACGCCAGAGCGCCGCCCGGCCCTCCTCGTCCTGCGGGATGCGGCCCGCCGGCACGCCCAGCTGCCGCAGGAGCAGCAGCAGCGCCGCCCCGGGGCCGAGCGGCTCCTGCTCGCTGTGCCCGTGCAGATCGAGGAAGATCTGAGCGTCCGGGTACGCCGCCCCGACCAGCGCCGCCATCCGCAGCGCCAGCGTGGTCTTCCCGCTGCCGGCCATGCCGTCGATCGTGAGGACCGACCACTCGGCCGCCGCCCCGGCGAGCCGCTGGACCGCCTCGTCCCGCCCGGTGAAGTCGCCGATCGTGCGCGGCAGGCTGCGGACGGGCGCGGCCGGCTCCCGGTCGTGGGCCGGCTCCGCCGCCTCGCCGGTCAGGATGGCCCGGTGCAGCTCGCGCAGCGGGCGGCCGGGCTCGACGCCCAGCTCGTCGCGGAGCAGCTCGTGGGTCCTGCGGTACTCCGCGAGGGCGTCGGCCTGGCGCCCGAGCCGGTGCAGGGCGAGCATCAGCTGGGCCCGCAGCCGCTCCCGCAGCGGGTGCCGCTCGACCAGCCCGACCAGCTCGGCCACGATCTCCTGCTCGTGCCCCGCGGCCAGCTCCAGGTCGATCCACTCCTCGGCGGCCGCGACGCGCTGCTCGTCCAGCACGGCCGCCTGCTGCCGGATCGGCGCGGGCTCCAGGCCGGCGAGGGCCGGGCCGCGCCACAGCTCGAGGGCCTGGCGGAACAGCTTCGCAGCCTCCGCGGGGGCGCTGCCGGCCGCGCGGGCCTCGCCGGTCAGCCGCAGGAAGGCCGTCAGGTCGAGGTCGTCCGTCAGCAGCGCGTAGCCGGCCGGGTCGGTGCGGATCACCTCGGCGGACAGCAGCCGCCGCAGCCGGGAGACGCAGGTCTGCAGCTGACCGCGCGCCGTCGCGGGCGGGCCGGCGCCCCAGACGGCGTCGACCAGGTCGTCCACGCCGACGACGCGGCCCGCGTGCAGGAGCAGCATCGCCAGGACGATCCGGTCGCGGCCCGCGGTGATGCGCAGCTCGCCGGCCGGGCCGGTCACCAGCAACGGCCCCAGGACGCCGAACCGCACCCCGCCACCCCGTCTCCGTCGCTGATCGACTTCCGACGATAACCGGTGAGAGTACTTCGAGAGCGGGACGAGAGCGGGCGGGCGCACAGTCCTTGACCAGGTTGTCCTCGCCCCGGTGGGCGAGGGCGGCCCAACGGGGGTGTTCAGCTCGTTCACGGCGCGGTGAGCGGGCTGTTCACATGTGCCCGGCCGGTACGGCTTCCGCACGGCGGCGGCCACGGGCGGGGCATGGCGGTTGGACGCTGTCCGGCTGCGGACGTATCGTCGCGGGGTTTGGACGTCCCCGACGAACAGGATCTTTGTCATGCGACGTGCCCTGGTTGCCGCCACGCTCGGTGGCCTGCTCCTGCTCGGAGCCGGCTGCTCCGGCGGCGATGAGTCGGACACCGCGAGCGAGACCCCGGTGGACACGCCCGCGACGGCGGCCACGACCACCAGCCCGCCGCCGGACTACTCGGCGAACACCAAGACGGTCTGCACCAAGCTCGACAAGATCTTCGACACCGAGATCAAGTCGCTGGGCAGCGAGCTGGGCAAGATGATCGCCTACAAGGAGGCCGATCAGGACGACAACGTCGAGACCGCCCGCAAGGCCGCCGCCAAGCAGCTCAAGGACATCGGCGCCCAGGTCCGTAAGGAGGCCGCGGCGGCCCAGGACCCGGACATCAAGCAGGCGGCGACGCAGTCGGCGAGCAAGTTCACGCAGAGCGCGGGCGACGAGAAGTTCTTCGCCAAGATCGAGACGATGAAGGACCTCGAGAAGGTGCTCAACACCCAGATGACCAACTGGCTCAACCCGGTGGTCGGGCTTTGCGCATAAGACAGCATATTTCGTAGCGGGGTGGGGCGTTCAGACCGTCGCTCCCGCCGAGGTGCCCGGCCCGGCATCGCTGGCCGCTGACGCGTCCAGACCGCGATGCCGCACCGGGCCACGTGCGTAAGTGGTTGCGCTCGAAAACCCGCGCGGGTCAGCCGCGGACGGCGGTGCCGGCGGTGACCGTGCCGACGCGGGTGCCCGAGAGGGTGCCACCGGTGTAGAGGCCGCCGCCGACAGCGGTGCCCGAGACCGTACCGCCGGTGTAGATCACGTAGGTCGTGCCCCGGGTGATGCCGGTGCCGGAGAAGACCACGCCCTTGAAGACCTTCGTGGGCTGGAACGACGCGATCTGGGTGCCCGCGCTGGTGGCGAGGTGGACCACCGTGCCGGCCGGCTGGTTGGCGGTGAAGGCGTACGAGATCCAGCCCTGGCCCGACGCCGGCAGCTGGCTGGTGCTGGCGCTCAGCCCGGTGGACAGGACCGTGCCGCCCGTGATGGTCAGAGCGCCGTTGGAGTCGAGACCGCCCTCGCCCCCGCCGCGCGTCGGCGAGCCGGCCACCACGACAGTGCCGCCGGAGAGCGCCAGGGTGCCGTTCGAGTCGAGCCCGTCAGTGCCCCCGCTGACGACCACCGTGCCGCCCGAGACCGCGATCGTGGCGTTCGGGGCGTTCTGCATCTCCGGCACGCCCTCCTCCGCCGCGTTGACGGCGTCGTCCGTGGCGGTGGCGTTGACCGTACCCCCACTGATCAGGACCTTGAGCCCCTCGAGACCCTCGTACGACTTGGTGACCGTGACCGTCCCCGCCGAGACCGCCAGGTTGCCCTCGGCGTGGACTCCGTCGTCCGCCGTGGCGACCGTCGTCGTGCCGCCGTCCACGGTCACCGTCGCGTTGGAGTGCACGCCGTCGTCGGAGGCGTCGACAGTCGTGCGTCCTTCACTGATGACCAGGGCGACGCCGGCCTTGAGTCCCTTGGTGGAGGCGTCGCCGGGAGTGACCGTGCTCCCGCCACCCGCCTTCGCCGTCAGCGTGCCGCCGGACACGATCACGTCGGTCTCCCCGGTCACCGCGTCGCCGGCCGCCGTGACTGATGCCGTCCCCGCCGCGAACGACACGTAGCCCCGCATGGCGTCCTCGGCGCTGTCCGACTTGAGGCCGTCGCCGCCCGCCGTCACCGTGGTGTTGCCGCCCTGCACCACGAGGTAGTCCTTGCCCCGGATCCCGTCGTCCGCGGCCGTCACCTGGATCGTGCCGCCGTTGACCACGAGCCCGTCGGCACTGGCGATCCCGTCGTACGCGTTCCCCGTAACGTTCAGCGTCCCGTTGCCCGTGATGGTCAGGTTGCTCGCGCTGTAGAGGGCGGCGTTGGCCGGGTCGGTGCTCGCATGCGTGGCGGCGTCGCTGATCCGGTTGGTGGTGCCGTCGGCCAGCACGATCATCACCTCGGGCGCGGCGACCACGTCGAGCGGCGCCGCGGTCGAGTTCGCGAGGGTGACGCCGTTGAGGATCAGGCGGACGATGCCGGTGCCGGTGCTGTTCACCACGATCCGGCCGTTGGTGAGCGAGCCGCTGAAGGAGTACGTGCCGGCCGCGCCGACGGTCACCGTGCTGCCCGCCACGGTGACGCCGGGCGCGGTGGTCGTCGCCGTGGAGCCGGTCAAGGTGACGGTTCGCACGTCGGCGCTGTTCCACACGTAGTCGGCGGCGTCGTCGTGATCGGGCGCGTTGGCCGCGAGGGCCTGGGCGGCGGCCGGTCCCGCGGCGAGCGCGGGTTGCGCGGGAACTGCGGCGAGCGCCAGAACAGCGGGAAGGAGAAGCGCGGATCGGTACACGGGTCAGTCCTGTCTGTTGTGGGTGGAGAGCCAGCTCGTTCCGGCCGGCGCGATGGGCGCCCCTGCGGCGGTGAAGTGGCGGCGCAACGTGCGGCGCCAAGGCGTACAGGGGAGGTCCGGTCGCAGGGCGGCCAGCCCGGTGGCGTACTTGGAGATCCGGACCGGGCGGTGACCCAGCGCCCACAGCAGGCGGTCCGCCGGGGACGGCACCGATCCGGTCTTCGTCTCGATCACGGCCAGGTGCGGCGTGCCGAGGCGGCGCCCGCCGGACTCCCAGGCCAGATCGACGTCGACGGTCACCCGGCTGCCGGTGGCGGGCAGGCAGAGCGTGGTCCGCCGATACCGGGTGACCAGCGTCGGCGCGAACGTCAGCTCGGTGTGCCCGGGTATCGCCAGCGGCTTGAGCCGGTCGTCCACGAAGGACCGGCCGGGCGCGACCGTGGCATGGTGATCCGTCCGGTACGGGCGCCGCTCCTTCACCGTGCCGCCGCGCGCGCCCTCCGTCTTCACTTCCAGCCAGCACGAGGCCGAGTCGAGGTAGGTCCGCGTCCGGATCTTGAACCGGCGCCGCCGCTGGTAGGCCGCCAGCCGATAGCTCGTCAGGTCGTCGGTGTCGAAGTACACCGAGTGGTAGCGGAACGACCGCAACCCGTCGATCTCCAGCACCCGCGCGGCGCCGGCCAGATGGTCGAGCAGGACGCCGACGGTGGCGCGCGGGACGGCGTACTTGCGGTCCACCCGGGTCTGCAGCTCGGCCAGCTCGATCAGCTCGGCCAGCCCGATCGCCGGCATCATCGCCGCACCCCGGCTCGTTCCGGCTCCCGCATGTGGGGGCGGCGCGCGAAGCGCACGTCCACCACGGTGGTGTCGTTGGCCAGATCGAGCCGTTCGACGTCCGCCTGGTGCACCCGGGCGCCGAGGACCCCTTCCAGGTACGCGACCAGCGCCACCTGGTCGGTGAACGCCCGGTCCAGCACGACGACCTGGTGCCGGTAGTCCCGGAACAGCCGCGGATGGTCGCCCGCGTAGACGACGAGAAGGATCAGCGCCATCAGGCTCGGGCCGAGCCACAGGACCGACTCGCTCAGCGGGCCCAGGATGCCAAGAGCGAGGGCGGAGAAGTAGTACGCGACCTCGTGCTGGCCCAGCTCCGTCGACCGCAGCCGGATGATCGACAGCACGCCGAAGAGCCCGAGCCCCAGCCCGGCGCCGACCGTGGCACTGCTCAGCGACCAGGTGACCGCGAGCACCCCGACGTTGACGCCCAGATAGGCCGCCACCAGGTCCCGCCGCCGGTGGCGGGGAAAATAGAGGCCGAAGACCAGGATCCCGGCCGCCAGCAGATCGGCACCGAACAACACGAGCCGCGCCATCACGTGCGGACCTCCCCGGGTGCCCGCCGGGTGTCGCCCGCGTGAACAGCGGCCGGCCCGGCGGTATCCAATCGATTAACGTCGATTAGTGACCCTAGAGCCCGGCGCCCGGCCTCAACCTCAAAGTTTCCTGTGAATCGATGCTCGTCGATGAATTATCGGGCGAGCGCCGCGACATCGCTGTCCTCGGGCAGCGTGGCGGCCAGAAGGGCGCCGCCGGCCTCCGCAGCCCGCAGCAGGTCGGCCGCCGCGCCGCCGTCGCTTGGCACGAGCTGCGTGACGCCTGGCCGGTGTCAGGAGGTGCGGACGTGGTCGACGATCAGCTCGGGGGTGGGGCCGGCCGGGCCGCGCTGCGGGAAGTCGAAGACGGCGAGCATGAGCTGCATCGGATAGTTGGGCGACTGGCCGATGCGTTTGACCACGCGGCCGTCGATCGTGAAGGTCGCCGTGCCGGGTTGCCAGTCGACGGCATAGACGTGGAAGTCGGCCGGGTCCAGCGGCTGCCGGTCGGCCACCCAGTCCTCGGTGAGGCCCGGGTCGCGGAAGCTGTGCAGGCCGACGCCGACTTCGCAGGTTGCCTCGCGTACGGATGATCCGAAGACCTCCATCACGCACAGCTCGCCGGAATGCTGGGGTTTGTCCTCGACCCCGGCCAGCCAGAACGCCGCCATCGACCGCGGCGACAGGATCGCGCGCAACCGGGCCTCGATCCGCCCGTAAAGCGGGGTGTGACCCCAAAAGCCGGGCTCCTCGGCGGTCACGAGCAGCCCCTCCTTGAAGGGCTGCCCGCCGATCGCGCTGCCCACCGGCCCGGACACGCAGGCGCTCTGCACCCCCGACACCCGCAGCGGCTCGGGATGCAGCCCCTCGCACCAGAGGCCCTGCTCGGGCGGGATGCTCAGCCGCAACTTCCCATCAGCGACGGCACACGTGGCAGCGGAGGCCGCCCGGGAGCTCCAGTGCGGCAGGTAGTGCGGCAACCACAGCTCGGTGTCCAGCTCGTCCCCGGCGAACGTGTCCTCCATGCCGAAAACGCTAGTAGCCGCGCGCCGGTACGCCTACCACCTCATGAAGCGGAAACCCGTCACTCGCGGGTGAGGCCGGGCGGGAGGGCGTCCTCGTCGGGCGTCACGCGGCGGGCGTTGAGCAGCGGCTCGCGGCGCAGGGCGTCGATCAGGTTCTCCGGGCCGCCGACGCAGGTCCAGGTGTCGTCCCACAGGGCTGAGGCGAGCCAGCTCCGGTCCTGCGGGAAGAACAGGTCCGGGAGGGCGCCGTCGCCGCGCATGTGGCCTCGGCGCCAGGTGAGGGCTTGGGCGGGGCCGGCTTCGACCAGGACGTAGGGCCAGCCGGCGTAGAGGGGGACGCGCGGGGCCTGGCTGAAGACGACGTCGTGGGCGCCGGTTTCCAGGTAGCCCAGCCACCACGGCTGGGCCTGGGGGTGGCGGGTCAGGGTGTCGATGACGGCGCGCTCGTGGGTGTCGATCGGCACGCTCTCGTCCCAGTGCAGGGTGGCGTACGCCGGGAAGACCGGCGGGATCGCGGACGTGACCGAGAAGCCGGCCCGGGTGCCGCCGGCGATCCAGGCCACGTCCGCTGCCGTGCCGAAGCGCGGGGTGTCCGTCAGAGGGCCTCTCCCGCGGCCTCGAGGAAGGTGTCGTTCTCCTCGGGGGTGCCGATGGTGACGCGGACGCCGTCGCCCTGGAAGGGGCGGACGATCACGCCGCGCTTCTCGCAGGCGGCGGCGAAGGCGGCGGAGCGGTCGGCGAGCGGGAGCCAGACGAAGTTGGCCTGGCTGGTGGGGACGTCGGCGCCCAGTTTGCGGAGCTCGGCGGTGACCCGGTCGCGTTCGGCGATGACGACGGCGCAGCGGCGGACGACCTCGGGCTCGGCGTCGAGGGCGGCGAGGGCGGCGGCCTGCGCGACCATGCTGGTCGAGAAGGGCGTGAGAACCTTGCGGATCGCGGCGGCGACGGCCGGCTGGGCGACCAAGTAGCCGACGCGGAGGCCGGCCAGGCCCCACGCCTTGCTCAGGGTGCGCAGGATGACGACGTTGGGCCGATCACCGTACGTGGCCAGGCCGTCCGGGACCTCGTCGTCCGTGACGAATTCGCGGTACGCCTCGTCGAGCACCACGAGCGTGTCGTCCGGCACGGCGTCGAGGAAGCGGTCGAGCTCGTCGCGGCGGACGCTCGTACCCGTGGGGTTGTTGGGGTTGCAGACGATGGCCAGGCGGGTCCGGTCCGTCACGGCGTCGGCCATCGCGCGCAGGTCGTGGCCGTGCTCCGGGGTGTTGGGGACCCGGATGCTGCTGGCGCCGACGCCGGTGGCGATGATCGGGTACGCCTCGAAGGAGCGCCACGAGTAGAGGATCTCGTCGCCCGGCAGGCAGGTCGCCTTGGCCAGGTGCTCGGCCAGCGCGACCGAGCCGCCGCCGGTGACGATGCGGCCGGGGTCGACGCCGAGCCGCTCGGCGAGCTTGGCCCGCAGCGCCAGCACCCCCATGTCGGGGTAGCGGTGCGACTGGGTGACCGCCTCCGCGATCGCCTCGGCCACGCCGGGCAGCGGCCCGAACGGCACCTCGTTGCTGGCCAGCTTGACCGCCTCGGCGATGCCGAGCTCGCGGGCCAGGTCGGCGACGTTGCGACCGGGCACGTACGCGGGCAGCGCGTCCAGGTCCGCGCGCGTCAGCCTGGTCATCGTCGTCCTCCTGAGATGTCGTTCTCACCGGCGGAGGGCTCCGCCGGCTGGAATTGCCGGGGCGGCACCGCGACCACGACGGTGCGCGCGGACTTGTCGTGCAGGGCCTGGTGCAGCTTCGGCTCGAAGAGCACCGAGCCCGCGTAGATCAGCTGGGCGATGAAGCCGATGTAGCAGCTCCACAGCGGCGTCCACATGCCCAGCCGGCTCCACCGGGCGAACGCGCGGCCGCCGCCGAGCGGGCCGGTGTCGTCGAGCTTCATGACCTTGATGCCCATGATCCGCTTGCCGAGGGTCTGCCCGCTCGCCGCGAGCGCCGGCACCTCGTACGCACACCAGAGCGCCGTGGCCACGACCAGCATCGCCAGGTAGATCCAGCTGGCCCGGGGCGACGCGGAGCCCGTCTCGGCGGTCAGCGGGTCGGCCATGATCGCGCGGTAGGTGGGCTCGATCTCGAGCCACAGCTGGTACGCGAGCCA
Source organism: Symbioplanes lichenis (assembly GCF_030709675.1). Classification (GTDB taxonomy): domain Bacteria; phylum Actinomycetota; class Actinomycetes; order Mycobacteriales; family Micromonosporaceae; genus Actinoplanes; species Actinoplanes lichenis. The sequence goes on along the minus strand of NZ_JAUZQD010000011.1, from coordinate 270,798 downwards.
GCCGTTGACGATGACGTTGAGCACGAGCACCACGGCGATGTCGATCAGCCGGGCGACCAGGCGGCGGCCGAGCCCGGCGAGCGCGAGGCCGTGCGGGCGGGCCTGCACCGGATAGGGGAACGGGAACGGCGGGTAGCCGGGCGGGGGCTGCCATCCGGGCGGCGGTCCCTGCCACCCCTGCGGCGGTGGTCCTTGCCAACCCTGCGGCGGCGGTCCCTGCCATCCCGGGGGCGGCGGCGGTTGCTGCCATCCGGGGGGCGGCGGTTGCCAGCCGGGCGGCGGCGCGCCCCAGCCCGGCGGCGGCCCCTGGATCGGGGGCGGGGCCTGCACGGGCGGCGCGCTCAGGACGGGCGGAGTGGCCGGCGTCACCGGCGCAACCGGTGCCGGTTCGGGCGCGGGCGCGGGCTCCTCGGCGGGCGGCGGGCCGTCGGGCGGTGTCTGGTCCGCCGGGAGCGGCTTGCCCAGCCAGCCCTCGCCGTCCCACCAGCGCTGGGTCGACGGGTCGGCCGGGTCCTTGTACCAACCGGCGGGTAGCGAACTCATGGCGAAACCTTTATCACGGCAGGCTGCGTGCCCTTCTCAGGCACGGTCGGGCGGCGGGACAAAACCGCAGCAACCGGGCCGACAGGCACGATTGCCACGGCTTCGCCCGCCGAGGTCACGGGGACAGTCTTACAGGTTCCCGCGCGCCTCCTGCTCCCGCTCGATGGCTTCGAAGAGCGCCTTGAAGTTGCCCTTGCCGAAACCGAGTGACCCGTGCCGCTCGATCAGCTCGAAGAAGACCGTCGGCCGGTCCTGCACGGGCTTGGTGAAGATCTGCAGCAGATAGCCGTCCTCGTCCCGGTCGACCAGGATGCCGCGCTTCTTGAGCTCCTCGATCGGCGCCCGGACCTCACCGATCCTCGCCCGCAGCTCAGGGTCGTCGTAGTACGAGTCCGGCGTCGTGAGGAACTCCAGGCCGGCCGCGCGCATGGCGTCGACCGACGCGATGATGTCGTTGGTCGCCACGGCCACGTGCTGGGCGCCCGGGCCGCCGTAGAACTCGAGGTACTCGTCGATCTGCGACTTGCGCTGCGAGACGGCCGGCTCGTTGAGCGGGAACTTGACCTTGCGCGTGCCGTCGGCGACGACTTTGCTCATCAGCGCCGAATAGTCGGTGGCGATGTCGTCCCCGATGAACTCGGCCATGTTGGTGAAGCCCATGACCCGGCGGTAGAACTCGACCCACTCGTCCATGCGGCCCAGCTCGACGTTGCCGACCACGTGGTCGACCGCCTGGAAGTAGCGCTTGGGCTGCAGGCCGGCCGCGACGGCGGCGCTCCGGTCGACGATCGGATCGCGGGTGACGAAGCCGGGCAGGAACGGCCCGTCGTACTGCGAGCGGTCGATGAGCGAGTGCAGCGTGTCCCCGTACGCCCCGATCGTCGCGATCCGGACCGTGCCGTGCTCGTCCTTCACGTCATGGGGATCGGTGACCGCGCGAGCACCGGCGGCAACGGCGTGCGCGTAGGCCTTGTCGACGTCCGGCACCTCGAGCGCGATGTCGGAGATGCCGTCGCTGTGCTTCGTCACGTGGTCGCTGCCCGGGGCGCCGGCGTGCACCGCACCCACGAGCACGAACCGGGCCGAGCCGCTGATCAGCACGTACTCGGCGTGGTCGCGGAAGCCCTGCTCGGGCCCGCGATAGGCCACGCAGCTCATGCCGAACGCGGTGGAGTAGTAGTGGGCGGCCTGCTTGGCGTTGCCCACGAGGAAGCGGAGGTGGTCGACGCCCTTGACGGGGAAGACGTCCCGGGTCGCCGTCGCTTGTGCCATCGTCTGCGTCATGCCGTGACGTTGACCTACGTCACACTGCTGGGCAACAGTCCAAATTTCAGCTGCGCACTCTGTGCATTTGGTAGAGTACGTACGCACTATGGCTGGACAAGATGCACACCTGGACGCACTCGACGGCCGGCTCCTCGCCCTGCTCGCGGAGGAGCCCCGGATCGGGGTGCTGGAGCTGAGCCGGCGACTGGCCGTGGCGCGCGGCACGGTGCAGGCCCGGCTCGACAAGCTGACAGCCCGCGGCACGATCCGGGGCTTCGGGCCCGACGTCGTGCCGGCCGCGATCGGCTTCACGGTGACCAGCTTCGTGACTCTGGAGATCTCCCAGCGCTACGGGCACACGGCCGTCACCGCGCACTTGGCGGAGATCCCCGAGGTGCTGGAGGCGCACACGATCACGGGCACGGGCGACCTCATGTGCCGCATCGTGGCCCGGTCCAATGCGGACCTGCAGCGGGTGATCGACCAGGTTCTCGCGTACGAGGGAATCCTGCGCGCCTCGACCATCATCGCCCTGGCCGAGCAGATCCCCTACCGGACGATGCCGTTGGTCCGCGCGGCGAGCGGGGCATAAACCATCGACACGGACGAATCGGGCTGATCTTGTGGACGGTCCGGCGTCGTTAAGTTGATCGTCGTGGCATCCAAGGCGGCGAAGGGTACGGCTCTCGCCGGCCTCGTGACCGTCATCGTGCTCGCCTCCACCGGGGTGTGGAACCCGTTCCCGCGGCTCTGGGCCTGGATCAGCGCCGGTGACCCGATCGCCGAGGGCGTGGCGACCTGGCAGACCGCGGCGGGCGGCTCGCCGGAGAGCATCACGATCACCGGCGGCTCGGCGGTCGTGGAGTACCGGACGTCCGTCGAGGCGTACGGGCTGACCGCCGGCGTGCGGCTCTGGAAGTCCGACGCCGACTGGGCCGGGGTCGCCGGCAAGGACGCCGACGCGGTCGTGGTCGTGGGGCGCCTGCTCACCAAGGGCTACGAGGTGCTCGATCCGGCCACCGGCGCCGTGCGGCGCAAGGACGACGGCGCCACGGCGGTGTGGACCTACTCCGACGCGATCCTCGACCTGCGCTGCGCCAAGGCGAGCTCGTGCCGGCTGAGCGCCTGGGAACCGCACGGCACCAAGCCGATGTGGACGGTCGAGACGCAGGGCATCGGCTTCGTGCTCGACGCGGCGAACCCCGATCTGCCCGACACCCAGCCGATCAGCTCACCGCGGGTGGACAAGCGCGCCGCCGGGCCCGTACGGCTGCCCGACCTCATCGGGCTGCCCGGCGACGGCAAGATCCAGATCGTCGACACGGCGCAGGGGCGGGCGGTCGAGACCCGGAAGCCCGCCGGGAACCAGCGCGTCGCCGTGGTCGGCAGCCGCGTGCTCACGGTCACCGGCGACGCCCGCGACGGCACCTGCTACTACGGCGTCACGGCGCACGATCCGCCGCACGCCCAGGCCGCGTGGCAACGCGACGGGCTCAACCTGCGCACGGCCGACAACGGCAACGACTGCGCCCAGGACAAGGATCCCGCCGGTGGCTCCGACGTGGTGCTCGGCGTCGACCCGTACGGCCGGCAGGAACTGATCGCCGCCCACGACGGCCGGACGCTCTGGCACGGCGACAAGGGGCAGAGCGTGCTGGCCGTCAACAACGCGTACGCGCTGATCCGCAGTGCCGATGGGGCAACTCTCAGTGCCCGCTCGTTCAGCCGGAGCGGGACGGCGTGGCGGCGGTCGATCGGGCGGGAGACGTCGGCGGCGCTGACCCCGTACGCGGGAATCATCGCCGACCCGGAACCCGGCCGCATCGTCGCGGTGAGCCCGCGCACCGGCAAGGTCCTGGTCGACGTGAAGACCGCGGCGAACGTCTTCGCGGCCGGTCCGGACGGGTTGATCCTGGTCGACGGCCGGGACCTCGCCTACGTCCCCTACGCCCCGTGATCGATCTTGGTGACGTGACTGTCACCATGGCGTGACCACGCTGGTTCGCACCGGCGGATGCCGCTGGCCTAAAGTTGCCCGTCATGAGCAGAGCCGCCGCTTTCTCGTACTCGCCGTTGTTGCCGACCGGCGAGGACACCACCGAGTACCGACTGCTCGCGGACGAGGGTGTCGACGTGGTGCACGGTCCCGGCGGCCGGCGCTTCCTGACCGTCGAGCCGGAGCTGCTCACCCTGCTCACGGCCGAGGCCATGCACGACATCGCGCACTTCCTGCGCCCGGCCCACCTCGCCCAGCTGCGCGCGATCATCGACGACCCCCGGGCCTCGCCCAACGACCGCTTCGTCGCCCTCGACCTGCTGCGCAACGCCAACATCGCGGCCGGCGGCGTGCTGCCGATGTGCCAGGACACCGGCACGGCGATCGTCATGGGCAAGCGCGGCCGTCACGTCCTGACCGACGGCACCGACGAGGAGGCCATCGCCCGGGGCGTCTACGAGGCGTACACCCGGTTGAACCTGCGCTACTCCCAGCTCGCGCCGCTGACGATGTGGGACGAGCGCAACACGGGGTCCAACCTCCCGGCCCAGATCGAGCTGTACGCCGAGGACCCGGGCGGGGCCCCGGACGCCTACAAGTTCCTCTTCATGGCCAAGGGCGGCGGCTCGGCCAACAAGTCGTACCTCTACCAGGAGACCAAGGCGCTGCTGAACCCGGCGCGCATGATGGAGTTCCTGGACGAGAAGCTCCGGCTCATCGGCACGTCCGCGTGCCCGCCCTACCACCTCGCCGTGGTCATCGGCGGCACGAGCGGCGAGCACGCCCTCAAGACCGCCAAGCTGGCCAGCGCGAAATACCTCGACAACCTCCCGCGCGCCGGCTCGATGACCGGCCACGGCTTCCGCGACGTCGAGCTCGAGGCCGCCGTGCTCGAGCTGACCCGCGACTTCGGCATCGGCGCCCAGTTCGGCGGCCGCTACTTCTGCCACGACGTCCGCGTCATCCGCCTGCCCCGGCACGGGGCCTCCTGCCCGGTCGCCATCGCCGTCTCCTGCTCGGCCGACCGCCAGGCCCTCGCCAAGATCACCCCCTCGGGCGTCTGGCTCGAGCGCCTCGAGCCCGACCCGGCCCGCTTCCTCCCCGACGTCGAGCTCACCGAGGGCGACGTCGTCCAGGTCGACCTCAACCGCCCGATGGCCGAGATCCGCGCCGAGCTGGCCAAATACCCGGTCAAGACGCGCCTGTCCCTGACCGGCCCGCTCGTCGTCGCCCGCGACATCGCCCACGCCAAGATCGCCGAACGCCTCGACGCCGGCGAGCCCATGCCGCAATATCTGCGCGACCACGCCGTCTATTACGCCGGCCCGGCCAAGACCCCGGAGGGCTACGCCTCGGGCTCCTTCGGCCCGACCACGGCCGGCCGCATGGACGCCTACGTCGAGAAGTTCCAGGCCGCCGGCGGCTCGCTGGTCATGCTGGCCAAGGGCAACCGCTCCGGCCAGGTCACCCGCGCGTGCCAAACCTACGGCGGCTTCTACCTGGGCTCCATCGGCGGCCCGGCGGCGCGGCTCGCCCAGGACTGCATCCGGCACGTCGAGGTGCTCGAATACCCCGAGTTGGGCATGGAAGCCGTCTGGCGCATCGAGGTCGAGGACTTCCCGGCCTTCATCGTCGTCGACGACAAGGGCAACGACTTCTTCGCCGAGGTCACCAAGCCGGTCCTGAGCATCGGCCGCCGCTGAGCCACCTCGACCGCGGCATGCTCCGCCAGCGACAGTGACTGGATGCCCGCGGTGCAGAGCAGGTGTGCCCACCCCGCCAGGCCGGCGCGCAGCCGCGTCTCGACGTCGGCGATGGCGACGGTGGGCAGGAACAGCTGGATCAGGCCCGCCTCGGCTTCGGCGAGCAGCGCTTCGACGCCGAGGTGGGCGAAGGGACATCTCGATCGCCGAGGCGTCGAAGACGTAGCGCGGCACCATCGTCAGGAGTAGAGCCGCTCGGCTGCCGCCTGGGCCTCGCGGTTGGCGCGCTCGTACTCCGCGCGCTGCTCGGCGGTCATGGCATGCCGGGTGATGCCGCGCTGTGCGTCGCGCAGGTCGAGCAGCGACACCCCTTGGCGCGCGAGAGCGGCCCGCACAGCGGCGCGGTCGAAGTCGGCGAGAGCGGCGACCAGAGCGGGAGCGGCAAGGTCAACTTGCTTGGTAGCAATGTCCATGGGTCAAGGCTGGTGCCGGGCACCTCCGGGAACACAACAGCGAGAAGGCACGATGTGAGCGGCTGGGCGCTACGGGGTGCGGTTCCAGGTCCAGGCGTAGCCCGTGTCCTCGACGGACAGTGCCGCCTCGCACAGGTCAAGGGGCCGGAACGTGTCGACCATCACGGCGAGTTCGTCGAAGGACGAGACGCCCAGGGAGCGTTCGACGGCGCCGGGCTGGGGGCCGTGGGTGAAGCCGGACGGGTGAAGGGACAGCGAGCCCTGTTCGATGCCCGAGCCGCGGCGGGCCTCGTAGTTGCCGCCGGTGTAGAACATCAGCTCGTCGGAGTCGACGTTGTGGTGGTTGTAGGGGACCGGCACGGCGAGCGGGTGGTAGTCGACCTTGCGGGGGACGAAGGAGCAGACGACGAAGTTCGGCCCCTCGAAGGTCTGGTGGACGGGCGGCGGCTGGTGGACGCGGCCGGTGATGGGCTCGAAGTCGTGGATCGAGAAGGCCCACGGGTAGAGGCAGCCGTCCCAGCCGGCCACGTCGAAGGGGTGGTGGGCGTACACGTGGCGGGTCCATCCGGCCCGATGCTTGACGTAGACCTCGACGTCCGTTTCGTCCCGGATGTCGGCAAAAGACGGCCCCCGCACGTCCCGCTCGCAGTAGGGGGCGTGCTCCAGGAACTGCCCCCGCACGGAAAGATAGCGGCGCGGCGGTCCAATGTGGCCGGTGGCCTCGATGGTCAGCAGCCGCACCGGCCCGGACGGCACGATGCGATGCACCACCGACGTCGGAATGATGACATAGTCGCCCGACGAAACGGACAGATTGCCGAACGTCGTCTCGATCGTCGCCGAGCCCTCCTCCACATAGAGGCACTCGTCGCCCACGGCGTCGCGGTAGAGCGGGGACGGCCGGTCCGCCACGACATAGCCGATGCGGACGTCGTTGTTGGCGAGCAACGGCTGGCGCCCCAGCACAGCGTCCGCCGGGCCGGCTGTCAGCTTGTGAGTGCGCAGGTGGCGGGGCACGAGCGGCAGGTTCGGGGTCCGGGCGACCACGGGTGGCTCATGCGTGGCGGCGGACACCAGCGCGGTCGGCGGATGCCGGTGATAGAGCAGGGACGAGTCGGAGGAGAAGCCCTCCTGGCCCATCAGCTCCTCGGCATAGAGGCCGCCGTCGGGCCGGCGGAACTGGGTGTGCCGCTTGCGGGGGATCTCCCCGGCAGTGCGGTAGTACGGCATCGTCGCCACCACCTAACAAGACATCACGGTCGGTGTTGTCCAGCTCTCGCAGCGTCCATTAGGTTCGGTGGCGTGTCAACGCTGGTGCCCCCGATCTTCCGCGGGCTCGTGGACGACGCGTCCGTGCTGCCGCCGGGCGCGCCGGGCTCCGATGCGGTCGGCTCCCACCGCAAGCACCGCGAGAGCTGGTACGCGCCCCTGCTCGGCGCGTTGCTCGTACCCTCGTCGGTTGCGGCCTTCAACATCTCCCCGCACGGCCTGAAGGTCGGCGTGGTGAGCGACACCGGCATCGCGGCGCTCCCGGCGACGGTCACGAAGCTGCGGGCCGGCGGCTCCCGGGTGGCGCAGGTGGAGGCGCTGGTCGCGCGGCGCGGCGAGGATCCCCAGCCCGGCGTGCGGGCCCTGCGCGAGTTCGCCGAGACCTTCTCCGACCTGCAGGTGTACGCCGAGATCCCGCTCAGCTGGGGCCTGCTCGCCGCCCTCGACTCCGTGGCCGCGACCCACTCGGGCGGAGGTCCCGCGCTGCGCCCGAAGTTCCGGGTGGGCGGGCTCGCGTCGGAGCTGTTCCCGACGCCGGTCGAGCTGGCCGCCGTGATCTGCGCCTGCCGCGACCGGGCCCTGCCGTTCAAGCTGGCCGCCGGGCTCCGCCACGCGCTGCGGCACACCGACCCGGAGACCGGCTTCACGCATCACGGCTTCCTCAACGTGCTGGTGGCGTCCGCGCTGGCGGCCGAGGGCGGCGAGGTGGCCGAGGTCGCGGAGGTGCTGGCGGCGACCCATCCGGTGCCGCTGGTCGAGCCGACCCGCGAACGCCGGGACGAGCCGCGCCCGCTCTGGGTCGGCTTCGGGACGGCCAACGTCCTCGAGCCCCTCACCGAGCTCGTCCGGCTGGGCCTGGTGAACGGCGGCTACGAGTGACGCTGTTCGGACCGGACAACCTGCCCTACGGCGTCTTCTCCGAGCCGGGCCACGAGCGTCGCATCGGAGTTCGGCTGGACGACGTCGTGCTCGATGTCTCCGAGCTTCTGCCGTGGCCGTCGCTCAACCCGTTCCTTGCCCTGGGCCGTCCGGAGTGGACACGCATTCGCGGCGAAATTCGCTCCGAACTCCGGCGATGGCGACAAATCGCCCTCGGCGCCGTCGAGCTGCACATGCCGTTCGAGGTGGCGGATTACACGGACTTCTACTCCTCCGAGCACCACGCCGTGAACGTCAGCCGCATCCTGCGCCCCGGCGAGCCCGGCCTCCCGCCGCAGTGGAAGCACCTGCCCATCGGCTACCACGGCCGCGCGGGCACGGTCGTCGTCTCCGGGACGCCGGTCCGCCGCCCGTACGGACAGCTGGGTCCCGGTCTCTTCGGCCCGGCGCAGCGCCTGGACATCGAGGCGGAGGTCGGCTTCGTCGTCGGGACGCCCGGCGCGAGGATCCCGACGACAGCCTGGCGAGATCACGTGTTCGGCGTGGTCCTCGTCAACGACTGGTCGGCGCGGGACATCCAGGCGTTCGAATACCGCCCGCTCGGCCCGTTCCTCGCCAAATCCTTCGCCACATCGATCTCGCCGTGGGTCACACCGCTCGAAGCGTTCGCCGACGGAAAGCCCCCGGAACAAGACCCGCAACCGCTGCCCTACTTGCTGCCGCCCGGCTCGGGGCTCGACGTCACGCTGCGCGTCGAGTGGAACGGCACCGAGGTGAGCCGGCCCTCCTACAACCACATGTACTGGACGGCCGCCCAGCAGCTCGCGCATCTCACCGTCAACGGGGCTGCCGTGCGTACCGGGGATCTCTTCGCGTCCGGGACGGTGTCCGGGCCCACCCAGACGGGGTCCTTCCTTGAGCTGACCGAGAACGGCACACGGCCGGTGCGGCTGGGCAACGGCGACGAGCGTGGCTTTCTCGAGGACGGCGACCAGGTGACGATCAGTGCCACGGCCGCGGGGGCGGAGGGCGGCACGATCGGCTTGGGACCGGTGTCGGGAACTGTCTGTCCCTGAGGGGCAACTTTCCGTACGGTGAGGGCATGTCCACGGTCGCGGTCACCCGCCTGGTCGAAGCGCCTGTCGCCGAGGTCTGGCGCGTCTTCACCGACCTGCCCCGGCGGCGCGACTGGCTCTCCACCGTCACGCGCGTCGACATGCTCACCCGCGGCCCCTTCGGCAAGGGCACGGTCTGGCGCGAGACCCGCGTAATGGTCGACGGCGGGGAGATCACCGAGGAGTTCCGCGTACGCGAATGCGCCGTCCCCGAGAAGTTCGTCGTCGCCTCGCCCGGGATCGGCGCCGACTACCGGATGACGTACACGTTCGTGCCCGTGATCGAGGGGCGGCACCGGGGCGGGACGATGGTGACCGTGATCCAGGACGGCAGCCCCACGGCCCCGGCCGGGCGGCTGCTGGCGCTCGTGTTCGGCGGGCTCGCGGCCCGTACGGTCGAGGGTGCTCTCCGTCGTGACCTCGACGATCTGGCCTCGGCCGCCTGAACTACTGTCGCGGGCGTGACCCGGAAACTGCTGCTCGCCCTCGCCGCGGTCGTCGTGCTCGCCGCGGCCGGCCTGACCGGGTGGCGGGTGCTCCGCCCGGCCGAGCTGTCCGAGCCGGCCACGACCCCCTACCCGGTGGCGCAGATCCGGCCGGCGGGTGTGACCGGCAAGCTGACCCAGGCGCCCCTGGTCGTCGACGGGACGATCCGCGTGTACGCCGGCCCGCGAGTGGTGAAGGCCGACGCGCCGGTCGGGGCGAAGACGATGTACACGCCCCGCTGGTCGTACCGGCGGTGGCCCCAGCAGCTGACCGGCATCGTCGCGGCCGGGACGACGGTCGTGAGCCGGTGGTCGGACGGGAAGCTGGTCGCGCTCGACGGGCGTACGGGGAAGGTGGTCTGGCGGTTCGACGGGCCCGCCGCGACGCCGGTCGAGGGGCGGACCGGGGCGGACGCGGTCTGGGCCCCCGCCGGTCTGTTCACACACGGAAACACGGTGATCATGTCGGACGGTCGCCGGGCCACCGCGGTCTCCGAAGGCACCGAACGGTGGAGCGCCGACTGTGCCGACGCCTTCGTCACCGCTGGCGGGGCTCTGGTCTGCAGCGGCGGGGCGTACGACGTGGCGACCGGGAAGAAGGTGGACTGGCCGGCGGGCCCCTACGCGGCGCTCGGCTGCGACGTGGCCCGCTCGGGCTGCGCGGGCCTGCGGGACAGCGCCGGACAGGGCTGGCTGGCGTCGGGCCGACTGGTCCGCGCCCCGGCGCTGGACTCCCCCACCGCCACGGCCGGCGGCGATCTCGTTCTCGACACCGCGGGCGGCATTGTGACCGCCTCCGGGGCCGCGACCTGGCGCTGGACCGGCACGGCGCAGGTGCTCGGCGTGCGCGCGGGCAAGGTCGTCCTGCTCACATCGGCCCAGCAGCTCGTCACCCTCGACGCGGCGACGGGCGCGGAGCTCACGGCCTTCCCGCTCTATGTCCGCGACGAGCGCAAGGAGCCCTGGAAGCCCCACCTGTGGCAGGTCACCGACTCCTTCGTCGCGATCGAGCGCCTGTGGCCGGAGGCGACCGGCGATCCGGACGAGGTGAAGCACTACTACGGCATCGACCCCGTCATCGCGGCCGCTTTCTAGACCAGCGTGGTGAGCAGTGCCGTCCAGGCCTCCTCGGCGGCACCAGCGAGCGGGCCGTCGTCGCCGAGGGCGGCGGCGAGGACCGGCGGCGGGTTCTCGCGGCGGAAGCCCATCAGGCCGGCGCGATAGGCCTCCTCGATCCGCTCCGGCGCGGCCAGCAGCAGGTCGAGGCCGAGACCGCCCAGTGTCACCAGGTCCGGGTCAAGCCCGTTGACCAGGCCCGCGATGCCCCGGCCGAGCGCGGTCGCGACGGTCGCCGTCGCGGCCGCCGGCTCGGGCTCGGGCGACGCGATGACGCGGCGGGCGTAGGAGATCGGGTCGCGGGGCGGCTCGTGGCCGAGCAGGCGGGCGAGCGCCGAGCCGTCGACGGCGGTTCCCCAGCATCCGTACGCCCCGCAGGGACACGCCACGGCCGGGTCCCCGAACGGCATGTGCCCGAACTCGCCCGCCGCGCCCACGGCCCCGACCAGCACCTTGCCCCCGTCGACCACGGCCCCGCCGAGCCCCGCCTCCACGCGCAGGTGGAGGGCGACCGAGGCGCCGACGGCCACGCCCCGATGGGACTCGGCGCTGGCCGCGAGGGTGGCGTCGTTGCCCGCCACGAAGATCTCCGCCTTGGGCCACACGGCGGCCAGGTCGACGCCCCGCCAGCCGAGGTTGCTGGCGTCGAGCAGGAGGTCGGGCGACACGATGCCCGGGGCGGCGAGGCCGATGCCGCGGATGCGGTCCCCGTACTGGCGGCGCAGCCCGGCCACCGCCGCACCGACCGCCGCGACCACCTCGTCGCCGCCGCGGCCGCCCAGCTCCTCGCGGACCGAGGCGAGCGTCCCGCCGCCGAGCTCGACCACGTCGGCCCGCCACTGCTCGTGCGTGATCGACGCGGCTGCGATCAGGGGCCCGCGCGGGTGCGGGATGAGCGCGGTGGTCGGCCGCCCGCGGGCCCCGCTCGGCGCGGCCGGCTCCTCGGCCAGCAGTCCGGCCTGCCCGAGCCGGCCGACCAGCTCGGTGGTGGCGCCGGTGCCGACCCCGATCAGCCGGGCCGCGTCCGCCCGGGTGACCCCGGGGCGGGCGTGCACCACCCGCAGCAGCTCGGTCGCACGCGTCGTCACACGTTCTCCTTCGGACGAGGATGTGAGGCTTTCGCCCTATCCTCGCCCCGACCCGCCCGATCCGCGTGCTGCCTCACGGCGTGTTTTGATCGACTACCTCTCCGTGGCGGTCATCCGATGTGGAAGCTGTCCCCGTAGACCGAGAAATCGAGCGGGGTGTTCAGGTCGAGGTTGCCGTTGCGCAGGAACACGCGCTGGGCGGTGTCGACCCGGGTGGTGTCGGAGTGGGCCTCCTCCTTCTTCATCTCGGCGACCCGCTCGTCGAGGAAGGCGTTCAGCCAGGCCGTCTCCGTCCCGCCCTGGGCCGGCGGCTTGGCCTTCCGCAGCGCGCGGGTGCGGATCGAGCGCATGCCCTCGTACCCGTGCATGACAGCGGCGTCGTAGTAGATGAACTGGCCGAGCGCACGTACGCCGTCGCTCTTGCCGTCGCGCACCGACGGGTTGAAGTAGACCCGGTCGCGCTCCGACTCCTGGGCGGCCTGGAAGACCGGGTCGGCCGCGGCCGTACGCCAATCGGCCGGGAAGTTGGGGTCGAGCCCGGCGTGCGAGTCGGTGCCGTCGACCGAGCGCAGCGCGGGCAGGTACTTGGCCAGCACGTTGCCGGGCTTGGTCGCCGTGTAGGCCTCGACCAGCTCCAGCATGTCGCCGGTGCCCGAGCAGAAGCCGATGATCCCGGCCGTGTAGCCGCGCCCGTCCTCGATGTCCTCGATGTAGCGGAACTGCGCCCGCCAGTCCAGCGACGAGTTCTCGGCGGCCGAGACGATCTGCATCGCCACGTCCTTCTTGGTGGGGTCGTCGAGGTTGACGGTGACGGCGGCGCCGGCCGGCAGCATGCCGTAGGCCGTAGCGGCCGTGGCGACCAGGACCGTGCTCAGGGCACAGAGCAGCCTTGTTCGAGCTCTCATGACGCTCCTCGTGAGGGGATCGAACGCCGGGGTGGGGGCCCCTTTGTTCGGAGATTGAAGGAAGCGAATGGAGACGATAGATCAGTTAAGGTACTTAATCAATAGCCTTGACTCCCGGGCGCCGCGGGCCTACCGTCGCGCTGACTGTTAAACACTTTGCCTATTGCCGAGGGGGCCCGGTGACTCGCCTGGCGGGGTCGTCCAAGCTGCTGCGGGCCATGAACGAGAGCGCCGCCCTGGCTCACCTGCTGGAGCCCGGCGGCCTCACCCGGGCCGATCTGCGCAAGCTCACCGAGCTCTCGACGCCGACCATCTCCGAGGTGCTGCGCCGGCTCACCGGGGCCGGGCTGGTGTCCGTGATCGGCCACGACAGCGGTCGCCCGGGGCCGAACGCCGAGATCTACGCGGCCAATCCCGACGCGGCGTACGCGGCCGCCGTCTCGATCCGCGACGTCGGCACCAGCCACGCGCCCGCGGTGACCGCCGCTCTCTGCGATCTGACCGGCACGGTTCGGGCCCGGCTGCAGACGCCCGTCGACTTCCTCGTGACCGACCCCGCGACGGCCGTGGTCGACGCGGTCGCCGCGCTCGTGGCCGAGGCCGGGGTGGCGACCGAGGCGGTGCGACACGTGCAGCTGGGCGTCGCGGGCTCGTACGACTCCCGGGCCGAGACGATCCGGCACGTCGACATCCCCGGATTCGCCCGCCCCGGCCTGGTCCCCGCGATCGCCGCCGCGCTGGGTACCCGGGTCGGCGTCGACAACGACGTCAACCTGGCCGCGGTGGCCGAGCGACGCCGGGGCGCCGGACGGGACGCGGACGGTTTCGCGCTGCTGTGGCTCGGGGCGGACGGCCTCGGTCTCGCCATCGACCTGGGCGGCACGCTGCTGCGCGGGGCCCGGGGCGGCGCGGGCGAGATCGGCTACATGCCGCTCTACGCGCCGGACTCCACCCATCGCAAGGTCGACCTGCAGGACCTCATCGGCGGCTCGGCCGTCCTGGCGCTCGGCCGCGAGCACGGGGTGCCGGGGGCCACGCCGGTCGAGGTGGCCACGGCGGGAGCCGCTTCCGCGGAGTTCCTGAGCGAGCTGGCCGACCGGATCTCGGTGGGTCTGGCCGCCGTGATCGCCGTGCTCGACCCCTCGCTCGTGGTGCTCGCGGGGCCGGTCGCCCAGGCCGCCGGCCGGCCGCTGCTCGACGCCGTCACCACCGCCCTGGGCCGGGCCGCGCCGCTCGAGAGCACGGTCGCCCTCACCACGCTGGACGACGACGCGGTGCTGCTGGGAGCGCTGGACGCCGGCCTCCACGCCGTCCGCGAGGCATTGATCGCCACCATCCGGGAGAGCCAGTGAAGATCGCAGTGGTCGGCGGCGGGTCGACCTACACGCCCGAGCTGGTGGACGGCTTCGCCCGGCTGCGCGACTCCGGGCTACGGGTCGACGAGCTGGTCCTCATCGACCCGGCCGCCGAGCGGCTGGAGATCGTGGGCGCCTTCGCCGCGCGGATCTTCGCCGCGTACGGGCACCCGGGCCGGGTGACGTGGACGACGGATCTGGACGCCGGGGTGACCGACGCCGACGTCGCCGTGATCCAGCTGCGGGTCGGCGGGCAGGCCGCGCGGATCGGGGACGAGACGTTCCCGCTGGACTGCGGCTGCGTGGGACAGGAGACCACCGGGGCGGGCGGGCTGGCCAAGGCGCTGCGTACGGTCCCCGTGGTCCTCGACGTCGCCGAGCGCGTCCGCCGCCGGGCCAAACCGGACGCGTGGATCGTCGACTTCACCAACCCGGTCGGCGTCGTCACCCGCGCCCTGCTCGACGCCGGCCACCGCGCGGTCGGGCTGTGCAACGTGGCCATCGGCTTCCAGCGGCGCTTCGCCCGGATGCTCGGCGTGGACCCGGCCGCGGTGGCGCTCGACCACGTCGGCCTCAACCACCTGACGTGGGAGCGGGCCGCCTGGGTGGACGGGGTGGACCGGCTGCCCGAGCTGCTCGACGGGCACCTGGCGGAGCTGGCGGCCGAGGTCGAGCTGGCGCCCGAGGTGCTCACGACGCTGGGCAACGTGCCGTCCTACTACTTGAGCTACTTCTACGCCCACGACGAGCACGTCCGGAACGCGCGCACTTCTCCGCCCCGGGGGCAGCGGGTGGCCGAGATCGAGGCGACGCTGCTTTCTCTTTACCAAGACCCGGCGTTGGACGAGAAGCCCGCGCTGCTCGGGGAGCGCGGCGGCGCGTTCTACTCCGAGGCCGCGGTCGGGCTCATCGCGGCGCTGCACGGGCTCGACCCCGAGGGCACGCACTCGGTCAACGTCCGCAACTACGGCACGCTGCCGTTCCTGAGCGACCAGGCCGTGATCGAGGTGTCGACCCGGGTCGGCGGGGACGGGCCGGTGCTGCAGCCGGTCGCGCCGCTGGCACCCGAGCTGGCCGGGCTGGTCGCGCACGTGTCGGCGTACGAGGAGCTCGCCCTGGAAGCCGCCCTGCGCGGCGGGCGGCAGCGGGTCTTCCGCGCGCTGCTCGCCCACCCCCTGGTCGGTCAGTACGAGCTCGCGGACCAGCTCACCGGCAAGCTGCTCGCCACGGGAGCGCAGCATCTCGCATGGGCTCGATGACAGCCCGGACACCCGCGCCGCGCGCGACGGCCCCGGCGACCTGGCTCGCCGTCGACGGGGGCAATTCCAAGACCGACCTCGTCTTCGGTACGGCCGATGGCCACGTCGCCGGCTACTTCCGCGGCCCGACCGTGTCGCCGCACGTCGTCGGGCTCGACGGCACAGTGCGCGGGCTCGGCGCGTTGATCGCCGCGGCGGGCCTCGGTCCGGTCGACGTCGCCGCCTTCTCCCTCGCCGGCGCCGACCTGCCCGCGGAGGTCGACCAGCTCCACGCCGCCCTCGGCGCGCAGGGCTGGGGCCGCAAGACGATCGTCGACAACGACTGCTTCGCCCTGCTTCGCGCGGGCACCGCCAGCCCCGACGCCGTCGCCGTGGTCTGCGGCGCGGGCACCAACTGCGTCGGGCGCCGGGCTGACGGGCAGACCGCGCGGTTCCTGGCCCTCGGCCCGATCTCCGGCGACTGGGGCGGGGGCCACGACCTCGCGGACCACACCTTGCGGCTGGCGGCTCGCGGCGAGGACGGCCGGGACGCGCCGACCGCGCTCTCGGCGGCTGTCGCGGCGCACTTCGGGCGGGCGACGGTCGAGGAGGTCAGCATCGGCCTCCACCTGGGCGACATCCCGGCTGACCGGCTCTTCTCGCTGCCGCCGGTGCTGTTCGCCACGGCGACGGCCGGGGACGAGGCCGCGCTTTCCCTGGTACGCCGGCAGGCCGACGAGATCCTCGCCCAGCACCGGGTGGCGGCCGGGCGGCTCGGGCTGCTCTCGCGGCCGCACGCGCTCGTGCTCGGCGGCGGCGTGCTGCACGCGCGACATCCGGTCCTGCACGACCTGATCGTGGCCGGTGCGGTCGCCCAGGCGCCCGCCGTCGAGATCACCGTCCTGGACACGCCGCCGGTGGTGGGTGCGGCCCTCCTGGCGGTGGACGCGCTGGGTGGAGACCCTTCCGCCGAGCCCTCGGTACGCACTCAGCTCGCCGCCGCCGGGCCCACCCCGGTCACGACCGCCGGTTCTTTGCCTCCGTCATGATCGCCGAGTCTTTGCTTCCGTCATGATCGCCGGGTCTTTCCCTTTGTCATGATCGCTGGGTCAGCACCAAGAGCTCGGCGACGGCGGCCAGGGCCAGGGCAATGATCAGCGGCACCACCCCGCCCACCGCGGCGAAGACGAGGAGCAGCGCCGGGGCGAGCAGGGTCGCGCCGAAGGCGAGCACCAGCCGCGGCCGCTCGCTCCGGACCCGTCCCAGCGCCGCGCCCAGTGGCTCGGGACGCACCTGCCGGCTGGTCCAGACCACGAGCGCCAGCAGCACCACGACGCCGATCATCGCGGCCCACGTGCGGGCGATGCCGGAGCTGGACAGCGTCATCACGGCGCTGAGCACCGCGGTGATCATGGTGCCGTTCGCGCCGTAGAGCACGGCCTGGCGCAGCGCCGCGGTCTCGACGGCCGAGTTGTCCAGCACCGGAACGCTCGGGCGGATGATGTCGAAGGCCGGCCCGGGCTCGGGGGCGGGGGCGGGCTCCCGGCTCTCGGTCTCGCCCGGGCTCGTCCCATCCGGGCTCGTCTCGCCCTCGCTCTGCTGGCCGGCTTCGAGCGTCGCCTCGTCCGCCAGGGCCTCGAGCGCCAGCGCCCAGCGGCGGCGCTCCAGCCGGACCACGCCGACGTCCTGCTGCGCGTCGGCGATCGTGGGCTCCAGGTCGAGGGCCTCGCTGTACGCCCGCTGGGCCAGGTCGAACAACCGCAGCCGCGCCGACACCACGGCCAGCACGAGATGCGCCTCGGCGTCGCGGGGCGCCATCCGCACCCCGTTCCAGGCGGCGTTGAGCGCCTCCTGTCCGTTACGGGACTCGCTGAGCAGGGCGGCCCCCGTACGCTGGGCGACCGCGTCCTGCGGCCACCGGGCCAGGATCTCGCCCGCCACCTGGGCCGCGTCGCCGTAGCGCCGCTCGTCGACGAGCGCCATCGCGCGGGCCACCAGCGGCTCGACCGTGCCGGGAGCCGAGGCCACGGCGCTGTCGGCGGCGGCCAGGGCGGCCCGGGGCTGAGCGGCGGCGACGTGCAGCCGGGCCAGGGTCGTGAGCAGGGCGGAATCAGCCGGCGCCGCGGCGAGCCCGGCCGCTATCTCGCCCGCGGCCTCGTCGTAGCGGCCGAGGTCGGCCAGGAGCAGGGCACGCTGCCGATACTCCTCGGGAGTGGTCTCGGGTTCGAACTGGGACGTGGGCTCGCTCGACACCCATCGAGAGTAGGCGCTGCGGGCCACTTCCACCCCACCCGCGGCCACAGCGGGTCACGCCCGAGTTGAAGCCCGAAGCACCACTATGGGCGACTGACCCGAAACGCCACGTTGCCCGGATGTCGCACCTTCGGACCGGCCGCACCAGCACAGCCCGTGATCGGGGCCGCCGTCACCAACCGTGGATCACGACCCCTATGTCCGATTTACGACCGCACGATCAAGGCCGTCGCGATGGCGGCGAGCCCCTCTCCCCGCCCCGTCAGACCCAGCCCGTCGGTGGTCGTGCCGGACACCGTGACGGGCGCGCCGACCGCCTCGGAAAGCACCTGCTGCGCCTCGTCCCGCCGCTTGCCGATCTTCGGCCGGTTGCCGATGACCTGAATCGCGACGTTCCCCACGCGCCAGCCCTCCGCCCGCACCCGCCGCACGGTCTCGGCCAGCAGGGCGACGCCGGCCGCCCCCGACCACTCCGGCTCGGCGGTGCCGAAATTGCTGCCCAGGTCCCCGAGCCCGGCCGCGCTGAACAGGGCGTCGCACGCGGCGTGGGCGGCGACGTCGGCGTCGGAGTGCCCGGCCAGCCCCGCCTCGCCCGGCCACATCAGCCCGGCGACCCAGCACACCCGATCCGGGTCGAAGGCATGCACATCAGTACCGATCCCGATCCGCTGATCCACGGCGCCAGGCTAGCGCGCCCATGATCCGCCGACGCCGGGCGGCTCACGGCCGAGCGGGCGCTGAGCTGCGGGGGTCGCGAGGTCAGCGAGGGCCGGACTGCTCGGCGGCGTGAGCCAGGAGAGCCTCGGCGAGCACCAGGTCGAGCGGGCGAGTGACCTTCAGCGCGAGGTCGGAGCCCGGGATGCAGACGACCGGCAGGCCCGCCTTCTCGACCATGCCGGCGTCGTCGGTGTGCGCGGCGACCGCTGCCGCGTGGACAGCGGCCAGCACGTCGCGCCGGAAGCCCTGCGGCGTCTGAACACTGCGCAGCACGGAACGATCAACCGTGCCCAGCACCCGCTCCGAGCCCACGTCGGCTCGGCCCGGGGGCGAGGATGCGGCGTCGACCTCTTTGATCGTGTCGACGACAGGCTGGGCGGGGATGACGGCGGGATGGCCGGAGCGGACCGCGGCGGCGACGGATTCGACCAGCTCGGGTGGCGTCAGGGCGCGCGCGGCGTCGTGGACCAGGACGATGCCGACGTCGGCGGGGACGGCGGCGAGGGCCGCGGCGACGGAGTCCTGCCGCTCGGCGCCGCCGGGGACCACGATCACCGGGGCGACGGGGGCGAGCAGCTCGCGGACGGCCTCGACCTCGGCGGCCGGCGCGGCGACCACGATGAGGCGGACCGAGGGGGCGGCGGCGACGCGGCGGATCGCGTGGACCAGCAGGGGCTCGCCGGCGAGGAGGCGCAGGGCCTTGGGCACACCCGGGCCGAGGCGGACCCCGGAGCCGGCGGCCGGAACAAGGACCGCGACGTCACCGCGAGCATGAAGCTGCGCGGTCACGTCGCGGTCCTCGGCCAGGTGATGAGGGTCATTCACGACCGGCCTCGCATCGCGCGCCGCGCGGGTGAGGCAGTCGATCGTCGCTGTCGTGAACGATTCTCATCGGTGCTGAGAGGTGGTGGTGTGTACGTCAGGCCTCGGTGAGCACCTTGTCGAGGAGAACCTCGGCCTCGTCCTTGGTGCTCTTCTCGGCGAGGGCCACCTCGCCGACGAGGATGTCGCGGGCCTTGGCGAGCATGCGCTTCTCCCCGGCCGAGAGACCACGCTCGCGCTCGCGACGCCACAGGTCACGAACAACCTCGGCGACCTTGAGCGGGTTGCCGGAGGCGAGCTTCTCGAGATTGGCCTTGTAACGCCGCGACCAGTTGGTCGGCTCCTCGGTGTGCGGAGCGCGGAGGACGTCGAAGACCTTGCCCAGGCCTTCCTCGCCGACCACTTCGCGCACGCCGACGATCTCGGCGTTCTCAGCGGGCACGCGGACCGTCAGGTCGCCCTGGGCGACCCGAAGGACGAGGTACTGCTTGTCCACGCCCTTGATAGTTCTAGTCTCGATTGCCTCGATGAGTGCGGCCCCGTGGTGGGGGTAAACAACGGTCTCGCCGACACTGAAAACCATAGGTTCGAAACCCCTTTCGCTGTGTCTAGGGTAACACGCTCAGCCGACGATGTCCCACCCTGGCCGTAACTGTTAGTGCAGCTCAGGGGGCATGTGAGGCGTCTTTCTACCGCTTGACATGCGGGCCGGAAACTGCCTCAGTAACCGAGAGTGATGAGGCCGTGACAACTGGACCCAGCGAGTCGGAAATTCCGGACGCGGTGGCTTTGTGAGGTCAAGCTTATCGCTAGTGACCGGAACGGCCCACCACTGGCGGCCGGTGGCCTGCTTGAGGGAGGCTGTGAACCAAGGTCCCCGCAGCACGTGAGACTCTGCGGCAGAGGGGAGGGTGGAGCATGGGCAACCGGAGCGACAACGGCAACGGCCTGCCGGGTGACAGCGGTTCCCCGGAGGGTCTGCCCGACCTCCCCGCGGAGTGGGGCGTCATCGTCGTCCCCGACGACCTGTCCGAGCTCGGCGACGAGGTCGACGAGGTCCGGGCCGAGCTGCGCCGCGAAGCCCAGCGCAGCCGCTGGGAGGGCCGGCCCGCTCTGCGTTTCCTCCACCGGCTGAGCGCCGCGGGCGTGCGCGCGCCCATGCTCATCATCTCGATGGCCGTGCTGGTCACCGTGGCCAGCCTCTTCGCCTCGGCCTGGCCCGGCCCGGCGCGCAATCCCGCGACCGAGCGCACGGCCAACGTCAGCGACGACGAGCCGCAGAGCTCGCTGCCCGCCCTGGAGCTGATCTCCCCGGACGGGGGAACGATGGCGCTGCGCGGGCATCTCCCGGCTGTGGTTCTCCTCACCGACCGCTGCGACTGCGACACGCTGGTCGCCGACACCGTCGCCGCCGTCCGCCCCGAGATCGCGGTCATCACGGTCACCACGGCCCCGCCGTCGCCGGCCGCCCAGACCCCGCCGACCAGCAACACCCCGCAGGCCCAGGGCAAGACGGTCCGGGCCCTGCGCGACCCCACCGGCGAGCTGCGCTCCAGCCTCGAGCTCGGCGCCCCCGACGGCACGGCCGCCGTCCTCCTCGTCAACCGCGACGGTGCCGTGGTCCGCCGCATCCCGCGCACCGCCTCGATCGACGACTACCAGCCCGACCTCGCCCGCCTCTGATAAAGCCGGCGTGAAGGCAGAGGCAGGTCAGAGCGGCCCGGCCCGGACCAGCCGCCACCGCAGCACGGTCTCCCCGTCGGCCTCCGACACCACCGACATGAAGAACATGCTGCCCAGCGCCGTGCCCAGCTCGACCGGCTCCGGGTCCTCGACGCACGGCACGGCCCGCCCCGAGTCCACGGTCGTCGTGCTGAGGCGGACCCGCACCTGGTCCTCGCCGGCGCCGGTGCAGGCCACCACCAGGACATAGGAGCCGCGGCTCACCGGCACGTTGCGCTCGGCCGTGGCGCCCCGGGCCAGGACGACGGTCTCGGCCTGGATCTGCCCGGCCACGTCGGGGACGACCAGTTCCAGCGCGCCGCGCCCCGCGACGGTCCGCGGGTCCTCGCCCATGCGCGGCGCGGACGCGAAGAACCACGCCGCGCCGGCGGCCGCGAGCACGGCCGTCAGCGCGTACAACGTGATCCCGCGCATCTGCCCCGGGTCACGCGTGAGGGGCGTCACCCGCTCAGGGTAGGACCCTTTCCAGCAGGACGCCGTAGAGCGTCAGGCCAGGACCGAAGGCCAACAGGGCGACCCGCTCGGGCGGCTCGGGCAGCTTGCGCAGCTCCTCCAGGACCAGCAGGACGGTGGGCGAGGAGCAGTTCCCGTACGCGGCGAGCACCTCCCGCGACGGCGCCATCGCCGCATCGTCCAGCCCGAGCTGCTCCTGCACCACGTCGAGGATCTTCGGGCCGCCCGGGTGCACCGCCCAGCCGTCCACGTCAGCCGTCGTGAGCCCGTTGCGTCCGAGCAGCTCCGACGTGAAGGACCGGACGTGCACCGACAGCACCTCGGGCACCTGCGGCGAGAGCCCCATGCGGAAGCCGAGATCCGTGACGTCCCACGTCATGTGACCCGCGGTGGTGCTGTCCGTGAGGGCGGCGACGTCGCGTACGGCGTACCCCGGCCGGTCGCCCGGCGTGACCACGACGGCGGCCGCGGCGTCCGAGAAGAGGGCGTGGGAGACGATCTGCTGGATGTCCGCGCGGGTGTCCGGCGGCTGGAGGTGCAGGCTGGTCAGCTCGGCGCAGAGCAGCAGCGCGGGGCGGCCGCGGGCGACGGCGAAGTCGGCGATCGTGCCCAGCCCGGGCAGCGCGGCATAACAGCCCATGTGCCCGATGAAGAGGCGCTGGACGCTCGGCGACATGCCCATGTCGCGCGCGAGCGTGATGTCGAGCCCCGGGGTGGCGTACCCGGTGCAGGAGCAGACGGCGAGCAATCCCAGCTCGTCCGCGTCGATCCCCGCGGCGGTGAGCGCGCGACCGACCGCCTCCTTGCCGAGCGGCACGGCCTCGACCTGGTAGCGCCGCATCCGCCGCTCGGTCGACCAGTCCGAGATGTCCTCGAGCAGCGGGCTGACCGCCGCCTGGCGGGTCGTGACGCCCGAGTTCGCGAAGATGCGCTTCGCGAGCCCGCGGCGGCCGCCCGCCGCGTAGTAGTCCGAGAAGTAGCCGTCCCACAGCTCCTGCTGAACCGCCGAGGGCGGCAGTGCCACACCGAGCCCGGCTATCACCGCCCGACCGTCTGCCCGCATGCGTGCCTCCTCTTGTCCGGCCTTCACCACCTCGGCCCGACGCCTTCGCTGTCCGGGTCGCCGCCGAGCGCCTCGACGCCGAGCCAGTCGGCACACACGTCGGAGGTGGCCGGCTGGAGCGACCCGGCGCGGGCGTCGCGGTAAAGACGTTCGAGGGGGTGGCCGCGGCGCATCGCGCTGGTGCCGGCGGCCTCCAGCATCGAGGCGGCGACCTCGGCGGCGGTCGTCCCGGCCAGCAGCTTCGCCCGCCACACCCAGCGGTTGGTCTCGGCGTCACCCGGCTCCTGGTCGACCCGGCGCGCGGCCTCCATGACGGCGAGGTGGGCGGCGGCCACGGCGGCGTCGGCCCGGCCGATCCTCGCGCGTACGGCCGGCAGGTGCCCGAGGTTGCGCGCGGTCACGTGCTCGACAGCCGCGTCCACGGCGGCCCGGGCCACGCCCACGTAGACGGCGGCATAGCTGGCGACCATCCAGTGCGGAGCGAGCTGGGCGATCAGCAGCGCCAGCCCCTCGACCCCGCCGAGCAGCGCTTCCTCCGGCACGACCACGTCCACGTGCACGTCGTGCGAGCCGGTCGCGCGCATGCCCAGCGCGTCCCAGGTCGGCTCGACGCTCAGACCCTCTCCCGCGGGCACCACGAACTGCGAGACCTGCGACGGGTCGTTCGCGCTGCGCGCCGCCACGAGGTACGCGTCCGCGTGTCCCGCCCCGGAACAGAACGTCTTCGCGCCCTTGATGTGCCAGCCACCGTCGACCTTCTCGTACGTGGTGGCCATCTTGGACAGTCGCGAGCCCGCACCGCGCTCGCTCATCGCCACGGCGTACCAGCTGCCGTCGGCCGCGGCGCGCAGCAGCCTGTCCCGGGCCTCGAGGGCCCTCGGCGGCAGTCCCAGGGCGTCGCCCAGCTCGTCGGTGACGCCGGCCAGGGCGCCGGTGACCGAGGCGTGCATGTTGAAGACGAGGGCGGTGGCGCCGTTGCCCCGGGCCAGCTCGTAGGCGACCGCGGCATAGTCCGCGAAGCCCGCACCCGCGCCGCCGAGCCGGGCCGGCGCCATCAGCCCGAAGAGCCCGGAGCGGCGCAGATCGGCGAAGTCGTCGACCGGGAAGGAGCCGCTGCGGTCGTGCTCCGCCGCGCGGGCCGCGAACCGGGGCGCCAGCCGCCGGGCCTCCTCGACGCTCATGCTGCCCCGTCCTCTCCCTTGCGCCCTCTGCCCTGATAGAGCACCTGCGTGGAGCGGGTCGGCAGCATCCGGCCGAGCGGCGCGCGCTTGCGCCCGGGCAGCACCAGCCACCGGACGAGCCCGATCACGCTCGGCCTGATCCCGCGCACTTCGAGGCGCACGCCGTGCTTGGCGCACAGCGTCGTGAGGTCACCGGGATCGACGAACAACTCCGGATCATGGATGCCCACGGGGGCCGCGCCAAACCTCTCGCCCAACGTGATCGACACAACACGACCGAGCCGGGTGGCATTGACGGTGTCGAGCACGAACAGGCCACCCGGCCGCAGCACCCGGCACAGCTCCGCCACCGCGGCGGGCAGGTCCGTCACGTGCTCGAGGATCTCCCCGGCCACCACCACGTCCGCGCTGGCCGAGGCGAGCGGCAGCGCCGTCACGTCCCCCGCGACCGGGGTCACACCGTGGCCGGCCGCCGTCGCCAGCCCGAGCCGCCCCAGATCCACACCGATGTGGACATATCCCAGCCCGGCGACGTGCGGCGCCAGCAGGCCGCCACCACAGCCCGCATCGACGAGTACGGCCCCCGGCCGCGACGCCCGGGGCACCAGCGCGCCCCGGGCCGCCGCCAGCCAGTGCAGCAGCTCGAAACCGCCGCCGGGACGCCACCACTCGGCGGCCAGGTCGTCGTACTGCCGCAGGTCGTTGCGCTCCAGCCGTCGCATGGGATCGAGCGTGGCATGGACGCGGTCCACCCGCCACACTGCTGGCATGCCCGATCCCCTCGCACTGCTCAAGGCGTCGCACCCCGAACCCGGTGGCGCTGTGACGCTCGCCATGGCCCTGCTCGCCGTCGGCGCCGGGCACAGCGCG
This sequence comes from Symbioplanes lichenis, assembly GCF_030709675.1. Taxonomy (GTDB): domain Bacteria; phylum Actinomycetota; class Actinomycetes; order Mycobacteriales; family Micromonosporaceae; genus Actinoplanes; species Actinoplanes lichenis. The sequence continues at coordinate 246,265 of NZ_JAUZQD010000011.1, read as the reverse complement.
TGGGGAGTGCTCGGGGTGGCCGCCGCGATCGGGGCCACGCAACTCTCGGTGGGCTGGGTCAACGACTGGCTCGACGCCGATCGCGACCGCGTCACCGGGCGTACGGACAAGCCTGTCGCCTCCGGTGCGGTCTCCCGGCGTACCGTGGGAATCGCGGGTCTGGTCGCCTCGCTGGCGGCGCCGCTCCTGGGTCTCCCCTTCGGCCCGGCCGCGACGGTCTGCATCACGTTGATCACCGTCTTCGCGCTCCTCTACGACTGGCCGCTCAAGTCGACGCCGCTGTCGGTGGTGCCCTATCTGGTGGCGTTCGGGCTGATGCCGGCGTTCGTGGTGATCGCGCTGCCCGGCCACCCCTGGCCGCCGGCCTGGCTCGTCGCGGCGGGAGCGCTGCTCGGCGGGGGCGCCCACTTCGCCAACGTGCTGCCCGACCTCGACGACGACGCGGCCACCGGCGTGGTCGGCCTGCCGCACCGGCTCGGCGCGACCGGTTCGCAGCTCGCCGCGGGCGCGTTGCTGCTGGCCGCAACGCTCACGCTGGTCCTCGGCCCGCCCGGGCCACCATCGTGGCCGGGCCTGAGCGCGGCCGGCGCGGCCGTCGTGGTCCTGCCCTGCGGCTGGTACGCGGCCCGGCGCGCGAACGGCCGCCGCGTGGCCATGTTCCGGGCGGTCATCGTGGTGGCGCTGATCGACGTCGTGCTGCTGGTTCTCAGCGGGCCGGTGACGTGAATGGACGGGTCGCCGTACACGCCGGATCTCCGCCCACTAGTCTGATCGGCGGAGGTTTCTCGTCTTGTCGTCTGGAGGACTGTGATGCGCTCGCTGGGGACCCGCCGCGTCGTACTGACCACGGGTGTAGCCGCGGCGACCGCGTTCGCGCTGGCCGCGTGCGGGGCTGGTCAGGTCGCCGAGACCGCGATCAAGAAGCCGTCGAACCCGGGGGTGAACGCGGACAACTCCAACCGCTCGGTGTTCATCCGCAACCTCTCGGTGCAATATCCGGGCTCGGAGGGCTACGAGGCCGGGGCCGACGCGCCGCTCGAGTTCGGCATCTACAACCAGACGCGCTCCACGATCACCGTGCTGGTCAGCAGCCAGCCGGCCGAGGGCAGCTCCGAGCAGGACGGCGTGGTCTCCGCCCGCCAGATCGGCATCGTCGGCGGCACTCCCGCCTCCGGGGGCGCCGAGGCGACCGTCTCCCCCGCGCCCGAGCCGTCCGGCAGCCGCAACTCCGGCGGCCAGGACGACCAGGACGACAACGACGAGCTGCCGACCCCGGACGCGAGCGTGCAGAGCGCGCAGCCCTCGGGCAGCGCCTCGGCCCGGCCGTCCAGCTCCTCGTCCGGCCGCGAGCGCGCCGTCTCCCCGGCCCGCATCGAGCTCGCCCCGCTGGGCGCCGCGACCTTCCTGCCGGGCGACGCCACCGAGCTGACCGCGCTCGACCTCACCGGCGAGCTGGTCCCGGGCAGCTCGCTCAACCTGGTCTTCGAGTTCAGCAACGGCGCCGAGCCGCTCGTGGTCAAGGCCCCGGTCAGCACCCCGCTCGCCCCGGCCTCCCGGGTGCCGGGCGAGAGCGACGAGCACGTCGCCGAGTAAGTCACCGCGCTTCGCCGCCGCAGGACCCCGGGCTTTCCCGGGGTCCTGCGGCGTTTCTTGTGATCTGCGGCCGTCCGGCGGCGGTTTGTCGTACCCTCCGGATAGCGTTGCGGGGTGACGACTTCCCGGACCAGGAGCGAGCCGCGCCCCGCCTATCAGTGCGACGCGTGCGGCCACCAGCCGCCCAAGTGGCTGGGGCGCTGCCCGGAGTGCAACGAGTGGGGCTCGATCATCGAGTCCACGACCACCAGTCCGGTGGTGGCCGGCCGCGTGGTGGCCTCGCGGCTGCCCGCCCAGCCCGCCCGTCCCATCAAGACGATCAGCGCCGCCCCGGCCCGGGCCGTCCCGACCGGCGTCAGCGAGCTCGACCGGGTCCTCGGCGGCGGGCTGGTGCCCGGCGCGGTGGTCCTGCTGGCCGGCGAGCCCGGCGTCGGCAAGTCCACCCTGCTCCTCGACGTGGCCCAGCAGTGGGCGGTCGGCGCGGGCACCCCGTCGCTCGTGGTCAGCGGCGAGGAGTCGGTGAGCCAGGTGCGGCTGCGGGCCGAGCGCCTGGGCGCCCTGCACGACAACCTCTATCTCGCCTCCGAGAGCGACCTCGGCACGGTCATCGGCCACCTCGACGCGGTCAAGCCGGGCCTGCTGATCGTCGACTCGGTGCAGACCATCTCCGCCCCCGGCACCGAGGGCGTCCCCGGCGGCGTCACCCAGGTCCGCGCGGTCACCGCGGCGCTGGTCGGCATCGCCAAGGAGCGCGGCGTCGCCACCGTCCTCGTCGGCCACGTCACCAAGGACGGCAACGTCGCCGGCCCCCGCGTCCTCGAGCACCTGGTCGACGTGGTCCTGCACTTCGAGGGCGACAAGCACTCGTCCCTGCGCCTGGTCCGCGGCGTCAAGAATCGGTTCGGCGCCGCCGACGAGGTGGGCTGCTTCGAGATGCACGAGACCGGCATCGTGAGCCTGGCCGACCCGTCCGGGCTGTTCCTCACCCGATACAACGAGCCTGTCCCCGGCACCTGCGTCACCGTGGCGATGGAGGGCCGGCGGGCCATGGTCACCGAGGTGCAGGCGCTGATCGGGGCGCAGGTCCAGGGCTCACCGAGGCGCACGGTCTCCGGCCTCGACAGCGCCCGCCTGGCCATGGTCCTGGCCGTCCTCCAGCGCCGCATGGAAAAGATCAAGCTGCACGACCGCGAGGTCTTCGCCGCCACCGTGGGCGGCATCAAGATCACCGAGCCGTCGGCCGACCTGGCCATGGCGCTGGCGGTGGCCTCCGGCGCGCTCAACCTGGCGATGGCCCCGCACCTGGTCGCGATCGGCGAGGTCGGGCTGACCGGCGAGGTCCGGCGGGTCGGGGCGGTCGGGCGGCGGCTGGCCGAGGCGGCGCGGCTGGGCTTCAAGGTCGCGCTGGTGCCGCCGGGGTGCGGGCCGGCCGAGGGCGACTCGCCGCCCAAGGGCATGCGTGTGGTCGAGGTGGGCGACCTGCAGTCGGCGGTGCAGTGGGCCGCGCGGGTGTCGGCCGAGTGAGCGGCGTTGACCCTTCGCCGCTTGCCGGGCGCTCTTCCTCCGGGCTTTCGGCGCTTTCCGGACGCTCTTCTTCCGGGGCATCAGCGCTTCCCGGACGCTTTTGCCCCGGGGCTTCGGCGCTTCCCGGACGCTTTTGCTCCGGGCTTTCGTCGGTTGCCGAGGGCTCGGGCGCGGGGGCTTGTCGATCACCGTGGGTGATTGATCATCACGCTGTGGAGCGGTCGGCGCACCGCGACTCGGGGAGCTGGATGACAGTCCGTAGAATGTCCAGGTGCCGCTCGACCGTGATGCCTCGATCAATCATCATGCCGACGGCGTTGCCCCCGGCCTCAACGGATCGGCAGCCCGTCCGGTGACGCCGCCGACGCCCGGCCCCGGCCTGACCGGTGGCGGGACAGGCGCCGACCCGCTGCGCGCCAACCTCGCCCTGATGGCCCCCGGCACGGCGCTGCGCGACGGCCTCGAGCGGATCCTGCGCGGGCGCACCGGCGCCCTGATCGTTCTCGGCCATGACGACGTCGTGGAGCAGATCTGCACGGGCGGCTTCCCGCTCGACGTCGAGTTCTCGGCGACCCGCCTCCGCGAGCTGTGCAAGATGGACGGCGCCGTGGTCCTCTCCAGCGACGGCACCCGCATCGTCCGGGCCGCCGTGCACCTGATGCCCGACCCCGGCATCCCGTCCGAGGAGTCCGGCACCCGTCACCGCACCGCCGAGCGCGTCGCCAAGCAGTCCGGCTTCCCGGTGATCTCGGTCAGCCAGTCGATGCGCATCATCGGGCTCTATGTGAACGGCCAGCGTCACGTCCTCGACGACTCCGCGGCCATCCTCTCCCGCGCCAACCAGGCCCTCGCCACCCTCGAGCGCTACAAGCTGCGCCTCGACGAGGTCTCCGGCACCCTGTCGGCGCTCGAGATCGAAGACCTGGTCACCGTCCGCGACGCCGTCGCCGTGGTCCAGCGGCTCGAGATGGTCCGCCGCATCGCCGACGAGATCTCCGGCTACGTGGTCGAGCTGGGCACCGACGGCCGCCTCCTCGCCCTCCAGCTCGACGAGCTCATGGCCGGCGTCGACTCCGACCGCACCCTGGTCATCCGCGACTACCTGCCGACCGGCCGCAAGGCCCGCACCCTCGACGAGGGCCTGGTCGAGCTCGACCTGCTCAGCGCCACCGAGATGATCGACCTCGTCGCCGTGGCCAAGGCCATCGGCTACGCGGGCGCCTCGGACGCCCTCGACGCCGCCGTCAGCCCGCGCGGCTACCGGCTGCTCGCCAAGGTCCCGCGCCTGCCCGCCCCGATCGTCGAGCGCCTGGTCGGCCACTTCGGCAGCCTCCAGCGCCTCCTCGGCGCGACGGTCGAGGATTTGCAGGCCGTCGACGGCGTGGGCGACGCCCGGGCTCGCGGGGTGCGCGAGGGCCTGTCCCGCCTGGCCGAGGCCTCCATCCTCGAACGCTACGTCTGACCGTCGGCCGGCCGCGCCCGACCACCGGCCCCCGGCCCCACCGGCCTCTGCCCGCCGCGCCCGACTGCTGACCCGTCCGGCCCTCCGCCCGTGCCCGACTCCCGCCGGCCCAGCCACCGCCCGCCGCGCCCGACTCCCGCCCGCCGCGCCCGACTGCCGACTCGTCCAGCCCTCCGCCGGCCGCGCCCAACTGCCGACTCGTCCAGCCCTCCGCCGGCCGCGCCTGACTGCCGACTCGTCCAGCCCTCCGCCGGCCGCGCCTGACATTCGCACGCCCGGTCTCCGCCCGCTGCGGCTCCGGCGGTGTCCCGCTCGTCTCGGGATGGTGGCGCGCAGCCCGGCCCGGCAACGCGAACGCCGGCGCCTCGGTGGCAGCGCGAACTCTCGAACAGCGAAACGGCCGACGCGCCCCGGCGAGGGGCGGCCGGCCGTCAGGCGGGACGGTGGGCGGTCAGCCGGTGATCGGGTGGGCGGTCAGCCGGTGATCGACAGGGCGACCGGATCGCTGATCTTGTCGCCGAGGCGGGCGCGGATCTGATATTGCCCGGCGCCCGGGGCCGGACCCGCGGCCTGGCCACCCGTGCACTTGGTCGCCTCGTTGCCGTTCCAGCGCACCTGGTATTCGCGCTCGCCCCCGGCGGGGAAGGGCTGCAGGTCGGTGCCGCTGTTGGTGCCGCACGTGTCGGAGGACCAGATCTTCTCGGCGCCCGACTCGATGTAGAGCTCCTGCAGGTCGGCGCCCACGTCGCGGCTGCAGGAACGGGTCGAGACGTTTTTGATGCGGATCCTTATGTCGACCGCGGCGCCGCTGCGGAGGGAGGTCGCGGACGGGATCGGGGTCACCGACATCTCGGCGTTGGTGCAGATGCTGCCGACCGGAACGTTGACGTTCGTGTCCGTGCCGCCCTCAGCCGTACCAGTACCAGTACCCGTGCCTGTGCCGGTCCCCGTGCCACCGTTGGCCCCCGCGCTGGCGCCCGGAACGGCGCCCGAGCCGCCGGACGGGCCGGCACCACCGTTCGTGGCGCCGCCGGACTGCAGGTCCTCGGGCGACGGAAGCGACGGGTTGCCCGCGCCGGGCGGCGGCTCGCCGAAGGACGGCTCGTCGTCCGGCGCCGCACTCGTCGAGGGAGCGGCCGGGGGCTGCGACGCCGCGCCGGAGCCCCGCTTGTCATCGTCGCCGTTGCCACCACAGGAGACGAACAACACGATGATGCCGAGCAGGATCGCGCCCAGCACGACCGCACGGCGCCGCCAGTACACAGCGGTGGGAAGGGGACCAACCGTCGTACGCATGATGGGAGCACGGTATCCCCGTGGCGCCACCAACGACGCAACGACGCGCCGGTTACGGGCCGAGGGCTCGCCACTTGATCTTCAGAGATAAGTTTTGCGCTGGTGGAGCGCGTGCGCCCCGGCGACCCGGTCCAGAAAAAGTTTTCCGGCGCAGTGGTCGACCTCGTGTTGCAGGGCCCGGGCCTCGAACGCGTCGGTGACCAGCCGGACCGCTTCGCCCGTACCCGGAAGCTCGGCCTCGACCACGACGCGGCCGGCCCGCTTGACGTCGCCGGTGAGATCAGGAACGGACATGCAGCCCTCCCGCCCGGGCCGCCACCGGCTCGCCTCGACGATGCGGGCGTTGCAGAGCACGAGCGTCCCGTGGCAGGTCGCCGTCTTGGGATGCTCGGTGACGTCCACGCAGAACACCTGCACGCCCACGCCGACCTGCGGCGCGGCCAGCCCCACGCAGCCCGGCGACACGCGCATGGTGGCGACCAGATCGGCGGCGAGTTGCACGACGGCAGGGTCGGCCGGCTCCACCGGGGCGCCGGGCCGGCTCAGGACTGCGGCGGGCGCCATCACCACCGGGCGCACGGCACCCGCGGTCACAGGACGTCCGGCTCAGCGCGCCGCAGGGTCACGTCGACGCCGAGGTCGCCGGCGGCGTGCTCCAGGCGTACGGACAAATTGCCGGCAGCGCCCGGCGGCAAGTCGACCTCCGCGACCAGCACGTAGAGCGGCCCGGTCAGCCGGGTCGTCAGATCGGTGATGTTCCCGCCGGCCGCCGCGACCTCCCGGGTGACCGCCGCGACGATGCCGAGCCGATCGGCGCCGTGCACACTCACGAGGTACGGCTCCCCGTCCGAAGCCACCGGCGACGGCTCGACGGCTCGCACCGTGGCCAGCACTCCTTCGAGCGGTTCCAACGCCGCCGACACCTCCGCCGCGTCCGCCCCGGTGCAGATGAGCGTCATCGTGAAATGCCCGCGCAGCCGGGTCATCGTGGAGTCGGACAGGTTCGCGCCCACCCCGGCCAGCGCCGCCGAGACCTCCGCGACGATGCCGGGCCGATCCGGGCCGATGACGGTGATGGCGAGCTCGGTCATCAGGGCATCGTAAGCTCGGACGCCTATGACTCTCGCCGACTCAGCCATCCGGTGGTACGAGGAGAACGCCCGCGACCTGCCCTGGCGCGTGCCTGGCACCAGTGCCTGGGCGGTCCTGGTGAGCGAGGTGATGCTCCAGCAGACCCCGGTCGTACGCGTGGAGCCCGCCTGGCGCTCCTGGATGACCCGCTGGCCCACCCCCGCCGACCTGGCCCAGGATCCCCCGTCCGAGGCGATCCGCATGTGGGGGCGCCTGGGCTACCCGCGCCGGGCCATGCGCCTGCACGCCTGCGCGGTCGCCATCGTGGAGCGTCACGGCGGTCAGGTCCCCGACGACCTCGACCAGCTCCTGGCCCTGCCCGGTGTCGGGACCTACACCGCCCGGGCGGTGGCCACCTTCGCGTACGGGCAGCGTCACCCGGTCGTGGACACCAATGTTCGCCGCGTCGTGTGCCGCGCGGTCGAGGGCAAGCCGGACGCCGGCCCGAACACCACCGCCGCCGACCTCACCGCCACCAAAGCGCTCCTGCCCGCGTCGCCATCGCGCGCGGCCAAGGCCAGCATCGCGTTCATGGAGCTCGGGGCGATCGTGTGCACCGCCCGGGCGCCGCGCTGCCCGGAGTGCCCGTTCGAGCAGGTCTGCCTGTTCCGCCAGTCCGGCGCAGTGGTCCCGGCCGGACCGAGCCGCAAACCGCAGCGGTACGCGGGCACCGACCGCCAGGTGCGCGGCCTGCTGCTCGAGGTGCTGCGCATGTCGACCGGTCCCGTGCCCCGTCAGCGGCTGGACGTGGTCTGGGACGACGAGATCCAGCGCGCCCGGGCCCTCGCCGGTCTCGTGGAGGACGGCCTCGTGGAGACGCTGGGCCTCGACGCGGACCGGTTCGTGCTGGCCGGCGACGCGCCCCGAGGGGACGTGCAGCAGCTTTAAGGTCTAGGTCGACACGCGGAGGGCGGCGGCGATCGGGGCCGGCAGCGGATAGGGCATCTCGTCCGGCAGCATCGCCTGCGCCCGGTGCTCGTCGCCCCGGCGGACCTGCTCGCCGATGCGCCGGGCCAGGTGCGTGACGTCGGTGATCCCGACCGTCCACTCCTGCACGAACTTGTCGATCACGTCGACGCCGAGACCGACCTGCAGCGCCCGGTACGGCAACGGGGTCAGCGCGAGCGACCGCTCCGGCTCCCACTGGATGCGGACCGGGCTGTCCTTGAGGGCGTTCGTCCAATGCTCGCGGTCGGTGTGGAACGTGTGGTCGTACTGGGCCAGGCAGGAGTGGCCGAGGGCCCACTCGAAGCCCTCGCGGGTCATCTCCACGGCGAGCACCCGGTCCTGGCCGTCGGCGGAGGCCCACCGGCAGCGGTACATCATCCACCGGAACGACGGCCGCAGCCAGCTCATCCGGTCCCGCTTGAACGGCGCCACAAACCGTCCCGCCCGTGCCGCCGCGAGCGCGATCGGCACTGGGTACGCCTGATAGACGGTGATCGTCTCGGGCGTGTACACGGCGCGCACCTGGCGGACGGGAACCTGCTCCACAGAGCGATGATCACGCCCCGGCCGCCCCGGGGCGGCGAAACCGCGGAAGAAAGCCCGATCGGGCGCCCCGGCGACGCCAAGAACCGCAAGACGGCGGCCGAAGCGACGAGGGCACGACCACCGAGCAGCGCCGCGACCGCAGGGCGAGGGCGCCACGACCGAGCAGCCCCGCGACCAAAGCCCGAGGCCGCGACGAAGAGGCGGCGGCGCGAGAAAAGGGAGCCGGCAAGCGAAACGGCCCGGTGCTTTTCGCACCAGGCCGTTCCGTTCACAGCATCAGGCGGGCCCAACAGCGCCCGTCAGCGCTCGCTCACTCCTCGGTGGCAGCCGCCCCGAGGTCCGCCGGCACGGCGTCCGGGACCACGGAGCCCCGGTCGGCGCCCTTGAACACGAGCTTGGACTTCTCGATGTTCTCGGGGTCGCCCTCGCAGTCGACGACGACGATCTGGCCGGGGCGCAGCTCGTTGAACAGGATCTGCTCGGACAGGGTGTCCTCGAGGTCGCGCTGGATGGTGCGGCGCAGCGGCCGGGCCCCCAGCACCGGGTCGAAGCCCTTCTTCGCCAGGTACTTCTTGGCGTTGTCGGTCAGCTCCAGACCCATGTCCTTGTTCTTGAGCTGGGTCTCGATCCGGCTGGTGAAGATGTCGACGATCTCGAGGATCTCGTTCTGCCGGAGCTGGTGGAAGACGATCGTGTCGTCGATGCGGTTGAGGAACTCCGGGCGGAAGTGCTGCTTCAGCTCGTCGTTGACCTTGACCTTCATCCGCTCGTAGTTGGACTCCTCGGCCTCGGAGGCCTGGAAGCCCAGCGACACCGCCTTGGCCACGTCGCGCGTGCCCAGGTTGGTGGTCAGGATGATCACCGTGTTCTTGAAGTCGACGATGCGACCCTGACCGTCGGTCAGCCGGCCGTCCTCCAGGATCTGGAGGAGGGTGTTGAAGACGTCCGGGTGGGCCTTCTCGATCTCGTCGAAGAGGACCACGGAGAACGGCTTGCGGCGCACCTTCTCGGTGAGCTGGCCGCCCTCGTCGTAGCCGACGTAGCCGGGAGGGGCACCGACGAGCCGCGACACCGTGTAGCGGTCGTGGAACTCGGACATGTCGAGCTGGATCAGCGCGTCCTCGGAGCCGAAGAGGAACTCGGCCAGCGCCTTCGAGAGCTCGGTCTTACCGACGCCGGACGGGCCGGCGAAGATGAACGAGCCGGAGGGGCGCTTCGGGTCCTTCAGACCCGCGCGGGTGCGCCGGATCGCCTTGGAGACGGCCTTGACCGCGTCCTCCTGGCCGATGACGCGCTTGTGCAGCTCGTCCTCCATGCGCAGCAGGCGCGAGGTCTCCTCCTCGGTCAGCTTGTAGACCGGGATGCCGGTCCAGTTGCCCAGGACCTCGGCGATCTGCTCGTCGTCGACCTCGGACACGACGTCGAGGTCGCCGGCCTTCCACTCCTTCTCCCGCTGCGCCTTCTGGCCCAGCAGCTGCTTCTCCTTGTCGCGCAGCTGCGCGGCCCGCTCGAAGTCCTGCGCGTCGATCGCGGACTCCTTGTCCCGGCGGACCTGGGCGATGCGCTCGTCGAAGTCGCGGAGGTCCGGCGGCGCGGTCATCCGGCGGATGCGCATCCGGGCGCCGGCCTCGTCGATCAGGTCGATCGCCTTGTCGGGCAGGAAGCGGTCGGAGATGTAGCGGTCGGCCAGCGTGGCCGCCGCGACCAGGGCCGCGTCGGTGATGCTGATCCGGTGGTGCGCCTCGTAGCGGTCGCGCAGGCCCTTGAGGATCTCGATGGTGTGCGCCAGCGACGGCTCGCCCACCTGGATCGGCTGGAAGCGGCGCTCCAGGGCGGCGTCCTTCTCGAGGTGCTTGCGGTACTCGTCGAGGGTCGTGGCGCCGATCGTCTGCAGCTCACCCCGGGCCAGCATGGGCTTGAGGATGCTCGCGGCGTCGATGGCGCCCTCGGCGGCACCCGCACCCACCAGGGTGTGGATCTCGTCGATGAACAGGATGATGTCGCCGCGGGTGCGGATCTCCTTGAGCACCTTCTTGAGGCGCTCCTCGAAGTCACCGCGGTAGCGGGAACCGGCGACCAGCGCGCCCAGGTCGAGGGTGTAGAGCTGCTTGTCCTTGAGCGTCTCGGGCACCTCGCCCTTGACGATGGACTGCGACAGCCCCTCGACGACGGCGGTCTTGCCGACGCCCGGCTCGCCGATCAGCACCGGGTTGTTCTTGGTGCGGCGGGACAGCACCTGCATGACCCGCTCGATTTCCTTCTCGCGCCCGATGACCGGGTCGAGCTTGCCCTCGCGGGCGGCCTGGGTCAGGTTGCGTCCGAACTGGTCGAGGACCAGCGAGGTGGACGGCGCGGCCTCGCCCGCCGCGGCACCGGCGGCGGCCGGCTCCTTGCCCGAATATCCGGAGAGCAGCTGGATGACCTGCTGGCGGACCCGGTTGAGGTCGGCGCCGAGCTTCACGAGGACCTGGGCGGCGACGCCCTCGCCCTCGCGGATCAGGCCCAGCAGGATGTGCTCCGTGCCGATGTAGTTGTGGCCGAGCTGCAGAGCCTCGCGCAGCGAGAGCTCCAGCACCTTCTTGGCCCGCGGCGTGAACGGGATGTGCCCGCTCGGCGCCTGCTGGCCCTGGCCGATGATCTCCTCGACCTGCTGCCGGACCCCCTCGAGGGAGATGCCCAGGCTCTCGAGGGCCTTGGCGGCGACGCCTTCACCCTCGTGGATCAGGCCGAGCAAGATGTGCTCTGTGCCGATGTAGTTGTGGTTGAGCATCCGGGCCTCTTCTTGGGCCAGGACGACAACCCGTCGCGCTCGGTCGGTGAACCGCTCGAACATGCCCTCGTGCTCCTCACGTGCCGTGCGCCAATATGAACTGGCGGGGCCAGCGCACGAGCATCGGTGATGCCCGTGCTGTCACTACTCTATCGCCGCCGGGTGACTCTGCTGGGCCGTCGAGCCCGGCCGGGACGTCCCGCACCGCTGATTTCCCCAACTTCGCACGCTCAACGGCTGTTCCCCACCCCCGTGGAGTACGCGCACAGCGAAATCCCGGCTCCCGAGCCGCTGGAAACAGCGCGACCCGGCCAACGTACGGCGCGATCCGGCTGACCGGCAGCCGTCGTCCACAGGCTGTGGACAACGCGGTCCGCCCCTGTGGATAACTTACGCACGGCGGCCGAAGGGTGAGCGAAAAGCGGCAGGGCCCGCGGCGCCGAAGCGCCACGGGCCCTGCTCGACGATCGAATCCAGGTCAGCGGCCGGGACCCTTGGCATGGAACTCGTCCACGATCTCCTGCGGGATGCGCCCGCGGTCGGAGATCTCCTTGCCGTTCTTCTTGGCCCACTCGCGGATGGCCTTGTTCTGCTCGCGGTCGGCGGTCGCGCCGCCGCGCCCCCGAGCGGCCCGGCCGCCCACGACCACCCCGCCGCGGGCGACCTTCGATCCGGCACCGACGTAGGGCGCGAAGACGTCGCGCAATTTCGCCGCGTTCTTGTCGGACAGGTCGATCTCATACTGAATGCCGTCGAGGGCGAACTTGACCGTCTCGTCGGCATCACCGCCGTCGAGGTCGTCGACCAGCTTGTGAATGATCTGCTTGGCCACGCGCCGTTATCCTTCCTGAAACCACGTTCACTCGTCTCACACACAATCCCCACCGCAAACAATAACGCCGGTCCGGCGTGATCCGTCAATGCGGGTCGCGATATCGATGCGCGACACGGCTCGGATCGGTCGATGGTTTCCCGAATACCCCGGCGCCGTTTCCCATTCCGGCGACCGGATCGGGGAGAAGACGACCGCGTGTCAGCGAGAACGCGGAGAGTCACAAAGGAAAATCATCCGGCCTGGCCGACATTCCGCTCATAAACCATCCGCAGCCCGATCAGGGTGATCATCGGTTCGTACGCGGTGATCGTGCGGCACTCGTCCTTGACCAGCCCGGCGAGCCCGCCCGTGGCGATCACGGCACTCACCTCGCCGCCCAGCTCGGCGGTCATCAGCTCGACGATCCGGTCCACCTGGCCGGCCACCCCGAAATAGAGGCCGGACTGCAGGCACTCGACCGTGTTCTTGCCGATGACCGAGCGCGGGGCGGCCGGTTCCACCTTGCGCAACTGGGCGGCCCGGGCGGCCAGGGCGTCGAACGAGATCTCGATGCCGGGCGCGAACGCACCGCCGAGAAACTCGCCGCGGGCACTGATGACGTCGAAATTGGTGGTCGTGCCGAAGTCGACGACGATCGACGGCCCGCCGTAGAGCGCGTGCGCGGCGAGCGTGTTCACGACCCGGTCCGCGCCGACCTCCTTGGGATTGTCGATCGCGAGCTGGACGCCGGTCTTCACGCCCGGCTCGACGATGACATTCGGCGTGCCCCGGTAGTAACGCCCCAGCATCGAGCGCAGCGTGCGCAACGCGGCGGGGACGGTGGAACAGGCGGCGACCCCGGTGATCTCGACCGCGTCCCCGGCGAGCAGGCCGCGGAACATCAGGCCCAGCTCGTCGGCGGTCGCCCGGGCATCGGTCTTGATGCGCCAGTTGTGCACCAATTTGTCGCCGTCGAAGGTCGCGAGAACCGTGTTCGTATTGCCGATGTCGATGCACAGAAGCACGAGACGACCTTAGTTCAGGAGCGGAGATCGAGGGCGATGTCGAGGATCGGCGAGGAATGCGTCAGCCCGCCGACCGACAGATAGTCGACACCGGTCGCGGCATAGTCGGCGGCGGTCTCAAGGGTCAGATTGCCCGTCGCCTCCAGCTCGACCCGGTCACCGACCGCCGCCACGACCTCGCGCAGCAGCTCGGGACGCATGTTGTCGCAGAGCAGGAAATCGGCCCCGGCGTCGACCGCCTCCCGCGCCTCGGCGAGCGTCGTGACCTCCACCTGCACGGGCACGTCGGGGAAACGCTCCCGAACGAACCGGTAGGCCGCCGTGATGCTCCCGGCCGCGAGTTTGTGGTTGTCCTTGATCATCGCTACGTCGTACAGGCCCATGCGCTTGTTGGTACCCCCGCCGGCGCGGACCGCGTATTTCTCCAGGACCCGCAGCCCCGGGGTGGTCTTGCGCGTGTCGAGCACCGTGGCCTTGGTGTCCGCGAGCTGGTCGGCCCACTTGCGGGTGTGCGTGGCGACGCCGGACATGCGGCAGAGCAGATTCAGCGCCGTACGCTCGGCCGTCAGCAGTGATCGCGTCGGCCCCGTGACGACGGCGAGCACGTCGCCGCGCTCGACCCGCGCCCCCTCCTCGACCCGCTGGTCGAAGGTGGCCGTCCCGCCCGACGTCACCGCGAAGACCTGCGCCGCCACGGGCAGCCCCGCGACCACGCCCGGCGCGCGGGCCACGATCTCGGCCGTGTCGATCTGGCCCGCGGGGATCGTCGCCTCGCTGGTCACGTCGCGGGGCGGGTCGCCCAGGTCCTCGGCCAGCGCCGTGTAGACGATCCGCTCCACCTGGGCCAGATCCAAGCCCTCACCGATCACTATGTCCCCCAGAACAAAGGCCGTCCACGCGGATCACTGCATCTCCTCGAAGCTCTGCGTCAGCTTGCCCGTCGCGGCGATCGCGTTGAGCAGGTGCCCCCGCCACTCGTCCAGCGCGCCCGGGTGATCCTCGCGCCAGTGACAGCCGCGGGTCTCGCGCCGCTCGAAGGCCGAGGCGACCAGCGCCGACGCGACGGTGAGCAGGTTCGTCGCCTCCCACGAGGCGTTGCGAGGCGTGTCGCGCTGCTCTCCGAGGCGGGTCAGCTCCTTGGCCGTGGCCGCGAGCGAGTCCGCCGAGCGGAGGACGCCGGCGCCCCGGGTCATCGCGCGCTGCAGCTCGGCGCGGACGGCGGGCGGCACCACCCAGCCCGGGTCGCCGGACGCGGGCCCGGGCTCGGCCTGCGGCGGCAGGTCACGGGCGATGTCGTCGGCGATGCGCCGGGCGAAGACGAGCCCCTCGAGCAGGGAATTGCTCGCGAGCCGGTTGGCGCCGTGGACCCCCGTGCAGGCGACCTCGCCGCACGCGTAGAGGCCCGCGATGGACGTACGCCCATGAAGGTCTGTCCGCACGCCGCCGGACGCGTAGTGCGCGGCCGGGGCCACCGGGATCAGCTCGGTCACGGGGTCGACGCCCGCCGACCGGGTCGACGCGATGATGGTCGGGAAACGCTGCTCCAGGAACTCGCGGCCGAGGTGACGCGCGTCGAGATAGACGTGGTCGGCGCCGGTCGCCTGCAGCACCCGGTGGATGCCCTTGGCGACCACGTCGCGCGGCGCCAGCTCGGCCAGCTCGTGCTGCCCGACCATGAAGCGCTCGCCGGACTCGTCGACCAGGTGGGCGCCCTCGCCGCGCAGCGCCTCGGAGATCAGCGGGCGCTGCACCGAGGTGACGCCGGCGGTCACGAAGGACGTCGGGTGGAACTGCACGAACTCCACGTCGGTGACGACCGCGCCGGCCCGCAGCGCGAGCGCCACGCCGTCGCCGGTGGACACCGAGGGGTTGGTGGTCGACGCGTAGATCTGGCCCATGCCGCCGGTGGCCAGCACCACAGCCCGGGCCAGGATCGCCCCGACGCCGTCCTCGCTGCCCTCGCCCAGCACGTGCAGGGTGATGCCGCAGGCCCGGCCGTCCGGCGCGCGCAGCAGGTCGAGCACCAGCGCGTGCTCGACGAGCCGGATCCAGGGGTCGCGGTGCACGGCGTCGTGCAGCGCGCGCTGCACCTCGGCGCCGGTCGCGTCGCCGCCCGCGTGCACGATGCGGTCGGCGCGGTGGCCGCCCTCGCGGGTCAGCATGAGCGACCCGTCGGCGTTGCGGTCGAACTCGGCCCCGAGCCGGATCAGCTCCCGGATCCGCGTGGGACCCTCCTCGACCAGCACCCGCACGGCGGCCGGGTCGCAGAGGCCCACGCCGGCGATCTCGGTGTCGAAGGCGTGCGCCTCGGGGGTGTCCAGCGGGTCGAGCACGGCGGCGATGCCGCCCTGCGCCCAGCGGGTCGACCCGTCGTCAATGTTGACCTTGGTGACCACGGTGACGTGCAGACCCTGCTCCCGCAGGTGCAGCGCGGCGGTCAGCCCGGCGACGCCGGACCCGACGACCACCACGTCGGTGGACTCGGTCCAGCCCGGCTCGGGCGCGGCCAGCCGGCGCGGGAGCACCGGGAGATCGGCGGAAGGCGACATCAGCCCAGTCAACCTTGTCCCGCGCGCGTTTCCCATCCGGGGTATCGGACGTCACTGATACTGGACGGGAAGCGCCTTGGCGCCCTTGCCGGCGAGCGAGGACGTGAGGGTCGTGTCGACCCACAGATAGCAGCGCACGCCCCGGTCGCCGAGCGCCCAGACGTCGTCGCCGCCCGGCAGGGACACGACCCCGGCGCGATACTGCAGGTCGGCGTCGTCGGGCACACCCACGAACTTCGCGATCACCGTACGGCACCCGGCGTGGAACGCGTCCCAGTCCTTCGCGGTCTCCGGGTAGCCGGTGCCCTTGCCCGCCGTCCACACGCCCGCGAACTCCGCGTTGTGCTCCGACACGCACGGCGCCGCGGGCATGGTGCTGATCTTGCCGTCCTTGTCGAGCCGCACCCCGTAACAGGTCAGCAGCAGCGGCGACTTGGGCTCCTCGAGCGCGTCCCGCAGCGTGCCGACTCGTTGCACCAGCCCGCCGTCGTCCTCCACCGAGCTGCTGACCAGCACCTCGCACCGGTACCAGCGGGCGCCCCCGGTCCACGCGGCCTTCGTCGGCTGGGTGATGCCGATCCACAGCCGGGCCGTACGCCACGGGCCGCCCACGTACGCCGTCGTCTTCTGGTCACACGTCTCGTACGCCGAGCGGGCGGCCGCCGAGTCGTCCGCGGGCGGGGCCGGCGCCTCGGCCGCCGGGTCCTCGTACTCGCCGACGTAGACCGTCTCGGTGCGGTGCTTGAGCGAGCAGTCGACCTCCTCGTAGTCGGCGCGGGCGCCGGCCGCGGAGAAGTTCGCCAGGTGACACGTCTCGGCGACCGGCGTGAACCCGGTCGGGACGGTCATCGCGGCCCAGCCGTTGATCAGGTTGCCGTCGACGCCCGCGGGCTTGCTGCAGCCGCCCACGAGCAGTGCCGCAGCAACCACGAGCCACCAGCGCCGCATGAGGATCCCCCGTCCGTTTCGCCCAGTCTAGGGCGATACGTCGGCTCAGGAAGCGGACAGCGTCAGGTCGCCCCGCACGAGGTCGTCGGCCATCCCCGGCACGGCGGCCGCGGGGTCCGTACCCAGTTCGATGATCTTGTTGTCGGCGTCCACGTGGACCACCCGCGGCCGACAAGCGCGCGCCTCGGCGTCGTCCATCTGCCCGTACGAGATCAGGATGACCAGGTCACCCGGGTGCACCAGGTGCGCGGCCGCGCCGTTGATGCCGATGACGCCGCTGCCGCGCTCGCCCGGGATCACGTACGTCTCGAGGCGCGCGCCGTTCGTCACGTCGACGATGGCGACCTGCTCGCCGGGCAGCAGGTCGGCGGCGTCGAGCAGGTCCTGGTCGATCGTCACCGAGCCCACGTAGTGCAGGTCGGCCTGGGTGACCGTGGCCCGATGGATCTTGGACTTGAGCATCGTGCGGAACATCAGGCGGCCTCTCCGAGCTGGACCGGAACGTTGTCGATGAGCCGGGTGGCGCCGACCTTCGCGGCGACCAGCAGGCGGGCCGGTCCGGCGGCCGGCGCGGGCCCGAGCAGCGGATCGGTCAGAGCGAGATAGTCGACGGCGACGCCGGGCTCGTCCTCGAGGATCTTGGTGGCCGCCTCGAGCACCCGCTGCGGGTCGTTCTGCGCGGCCCCCTCACGCAGGGCGTGCGACAGGGCCAGCGCGGCCCGCCGCTGGTCGGCGTCGAGATAGCGGTTGCGGCTGGACAGGGCGAGACCATCCTTCTCCCGTACGGTCGGGACGCCCACGATCTCCACGCCCAGCTCCACGTCGCGCACCATGAGCTTGATCAGCGCGAGCTGCTGATAGTCCTTCTCGCCGAACAGGGCGACGTCGGCCCGCGTGAGTCGGAGCAGCTTGGCGACGACCGTCAGCATCCCCGAGAAGTGCCCGGGGCGGCTGGCGCCCTCCAGCAACTCGCCGACCGGTCCCGCGTTCATGGTGATCGACGGCGTGCCGCCCGGGTACATCTCGTCGCGGTCCGGGGCGAAGACCACGTCGACGCCCTCGGCCGTGCAGGCCTCGACATCGGCGGCGAGGGTGCGCGGGTACTTGTCGAAGTCCTCGTTCGGCCCGAACTGCAGCGGGTTGACGAAGATCGTCGCGATGACGAAGCCGGCCCGCTTCCGGGCCTCGCGCATGAGCTGCCGGTGCCCCTCGTGCAGGGCGCCCATGGTCATGACGACGGCAACCCGGCCGGGCGCGGCGGCACGGGCGGCGGCCAGCTCGGCCCGGGTGTGGACGAGGGTGGTCATGCGGGGCTCCCGACGGTGAGGTGGGCCTGGGCCAGGACATCGAGCAGGGCGGCGGCTTCCCGAGGACGGAGGCGACCGGCGGCGACGGCCCGATCGGCCGTGCGGCGGGCCAGGGCGAGATAGGCCGGCGCCGACTCCGGGGGGAGGTGCCGCAGATGCTTGCGTACGGTGCCCGCGTCACCCCGCGACACCGGCCCGGTGAGGGCGGCGTCCCCGAGGGCGAGCGCGTTGTCGAGAGCGGCGTGCAGCAGGGGCGACAGGACCGTCGCCGGGTGCTCGACGCCGGCCGCCCGGAGCGTGTCCGCCGCCTCGTTGACCAGCGTGACCAGGTGATTCGCCCCGTGGGCGAGGGCCGCGTGGTAGAGCGGGCGGGACTCCTCGGCGACCCACTCCGGCACGCCGCCGAGATCGGTGACCAGGCGGGCGGCGAAGACCCGGTCGCGGGCCGTGATGCCCCAGGCGGTGCCGGGCAGCCGGTCGAGGTCGCCGGGCGTACCCGTGAAGGTCATCGCGGGGTGCAGGGCCAGGCCGTTGACCGGGCCGAGGACCGCCAGGCCATGGGCGCCGGAGGTGTGCGCCACGACCGTGCCGGCGCCGAGCGCACCGGTCGCCGTCAGGCCGGACACGACCGGGCCGAGCGCGTCGTCGGGAACGGCCAGCAGCAGAAGATCGGTGGCGGCCCGCGCGACCTCGTCGGCGGGCAGGATCGCGGCATCCGGCAGCAACTGCCGGGCGCGCTCGCGGGAAGCGGCGGACACCGCCGCGGCGGCGACGACGTGATGCCCGGCGGCGGCCAGAGCGGCGCCGACGACGGCACCCACCCGACCCGCGCCGACCACGCCGACGACCAGAGGGAACGCAGTATTCATGTGCGGATCCAGTCCTCGTGAAGGGGTACCGGTCGATCGCCAGTATGCGCCGCCGTAACACGCACGTGACAAGTACGTGTGGGGAACCGCACCCCCTAAGTTGGGCACGTGGAAAAGCTGGGGTGGGCCGCGGCGATGAAGAGTGCTCTGTACGGTCCTGCGGGCTTCTTCACGACCAGTGGGCCGGCCGATCACTTCCGGACCAGCGTGCACGCTTCGCCACTGTTCGCCGGCGCGTTGCTGCGGCTGGTGGAGGCTGTCGACGCCGCGCTCGGCCGTCCCCCGCTCCTCCAGGTGGTCGACGTGGGCGCGGGGCGGGGTGAGCTGCTCGCGGCATTGCACGCTTCCGCCGGCTCTTCGCGTGTCCGTTTTGTCGGAGTCGAAGTGGGGCCACGGCCGACCGGGCTGCCCGCGGAGATCGAGTGGCAGCGTGACCTGCCGGCTGGCTTCGACGGGCTGCTGCTCGCCACGGAATGGCTGGACAATGTGCCACTCGACATCGCCGAGGTGGGTGACGACGGGCGGGTACGGCAGGTGCTGGTCGACCGGGCCGGGAACGAGACGCTCGGCGGGGACATTGATCCGGCCGACCTTTCGTGGCTGGCGCAGTGGTGGCCGTCCGCCCGGGCCGGGGACCGCGTCGAACTGGGCCGGCCCCGGGATCAGAGCTGGGCGGAGGCCGTTGCCACGGTGCGCCGGGGAGCCGCGCTCGTCGTCGACTACGGACACATGCTGCGGGACCGGCCGGCGCTGGGGACGCTCACGGGGTTCCGGGACGGGCGGCAGGTAGTGCCTGTTCCGGACGGCTCGTGCGACCTGACGGCCCATGTGGCGCTGGACTCGGTCGCGGCGGCGGGCGGGGGGACGTACAGGATGGTCAGGCAGCGGGCCGCACTGCGAGCGCTCGGGGTCGACGGCGCCCGGCCACCGCTGTCCCTGGCCCGCACGGACCCGGCGGCCTATCTGCGGGCGCTGGGGGCCGCGGGGGCGGCGGCGGAGCTCACCGATCCGGACGGGCTGGGCGGGCACTGGTGGTTGCTGCACGAGATCGGTATCGAGCTTCGTGGGACGATCGCTCTGTGAGTGACGTCCGGGAGATGACGGTCGGGACCGGGGCCGGGCTCGACACCGCCGACATGGTGCTCAACATCGGGCCGCAGCACCCGTCCACCCATGGCGTGCTGCGCCTCAAGCTCACCCTCGACGGCGAGCGCGTGACCGCCTGCGAGCCGATCATCGGCTACATGCACCGGGGGGCGGAGAAACTCTTCGAGGTACGCGACTATCGCCAGATCCTCGTCCTGGCCAACCGGCACGACTGGCTGTCCGCCTTCTCCAACGAGCTCGGCGTGGCCCTGGCCGTCGAGCGCCTCATGGGCATCGAGGTGCCGGAGCGCGCGACGTGGCTCCGCATGGCCCTGGCCGAGCTGAACCGGGTGCTCAACCACCTGATGTTCCTCGGCTCCTACCCGCTGGAGATCGGCGCCATCACGCCGATGTTCTACGCGTTCCGCGAGCGGGAGACGCTGCAGGCGGTCATGGAGGAAGTCTCCGGCGGGCGCATCCACTACATGTTCAACCGGGTCGGCGGGCTCAAGGAGGAGGTCCCGGCCGGCTGGACCCGGCGCGCCCTCGAGGCGATCGCCCAGGTCCGCAAGCGGATGCCGGACCTCGACCGGATCATCCGGACCAACGACATCTTCCTCGCCCGTACGGTCGGCGTGGGCGTGCTCACCGCCGAGCAGGCCGCCGCGTACGGCGCCTCGGGTCCCGTCGCCCGCGCCAGCGGCCTCGACATGGACCTGCGCCGCGACGAGCCCTACCTCGCCTACGACGAGCTGGACGTGCCCGTCTTGACGCGCACCACGGGCGACTGCCACGCCCGCTTCGAGGTGCTGCTGGACCAGGTCTACGCGTCCCTCGACCTGGCCGAACAGTGCCTCGACCGCGTCGCCCGCCTCGGCGGCCCGGTCAACGTGCGGCTGCCCAAGGTCGTCAAGGCCCCCGAGGGTCACACGTACGCGTGGACCGAGAACCCGCTCGGCATCAACGGCTACTACCTGGTCTCCCGCGGCGAAAAGACCCCGTGGCGCCTGAAGCTCCGCACGGCTTCCTACGCCAACGTCCAGGCGCTGGCGACGCTGATCCCCGGCTGCCTGGTGCCCGACTTGATCGCCATCCTGGGCTCAATGTTCTTCGTCGTCGGCGACATCGACAAGTAGCCGGCTTCGGTGGCGGGGTGCCTCCTGCTTCGGCGCCGGGGCGCTTCTTGGTCGCCACCCGCTTCGGTGGCGGGGCGCTTCCTTGCCCGCGCCCGCTCCAGTGGCGGAGTGCTCCCTTGCCCGCGCCCGCTCCAGTGGCGGAGTGCTCCCTTGCCCGCGCCCGCTCCAGTGGCGGAGTGCTCCCTTGCCGGCGCCCTCGGTCGACCCGCCGCTCCTACCAGCGGCGAGGCGCTCCACTGCCGGCGTCCTCGTAGGTGCCGTGCCCGGCAGCGGCGTAGCTGTCGTCCGCGTAGCCGCCGTCGTATCCGGACTCGTGGTAGCCGGGCTCGCGGTGCCCCGGCTCGTTGTAGGCCGCCTCGGGGTGACCAGGCTCGTGGTAGGCAGCCTCGTTGTAAGCGGCCTCGTGCTGGACGGGCTTGTGGCGTCCAGGCTCCTCGTACCGAGGCTGCCCGTAGACGCCATCCCGCGCGCCGCCACCGTCGAAGCCGTGCCCACCGCTGTACCCGTGGTCGCCGAAGTCCGCCTCTCCCCCGAAGTCTCCTCCGCCGAAGCCGTTCGCCCCGTCGGAGCCGTTCCCTCCGTCGAAGCCGGATGCATCGTCGAAGCCGTTCGCTCCGTCGAACCCGTTGGCTTGCCCGAAGCCGTTCGCTCCGTCGAACCCGTTGGCTTGCCCGAAGCCGTTCGCTCCGTCGAACTCACTGGCTTGCCCGAAGCCGGATGCGTTGTCGAAGCCCGATGCCTCGTCGGCCTCGACCGGTCGGCCATAGGTCGCCGGACGGACGGCAGCCCGCGCAGAGCCCGAAGCACCACTTACCGAGGCCCGCGCCGCAGCAGGAGCAGCGCTGACCGAAGCCCGAGCCGGGCCGCCCACCCCTCGCGCGGCCGGAGCCGAGCCCGCAGAAGCCCGCCCGGAAGTCGGCGGCGCAGAAGCTCGTCCGGAAGTCGGAGCCGGACCCGCGGCAGCGCGCCCGGAGACCGGTGCGGCGCCCACGGAGGCCCGAGCCACAGCCGCCGAGCCGTTCGCAGTCCCGGGAGGAGTCACGGAGGCCCGAGCCGCGGCCGGAGCCCCGTCAACATCGGCGGCGCCGCGGTCGTAGCCGTAGCCGGTCGCGCCGTACTCGTAGCGGCCCGCCGAGACGAAGTCACTGCTGTCGTAGTTGTCGCCGGGGCCGTCCGACCACGAACGGTCGCCCCCCGAGTAGCCGCCGCTCACCTGACCGGCGGCGCTT
Source organism: Symbioplanes lichenis (assembly GCF_030709675.1). Classification (GTDB taxonomy): domain Bacteria; phylum Actinomycetota; class Actinomycetes; order Mycobacteriales; family Micromonosporaceae; genus Actinoplanes; species Actinoplanes lichenis. The sequence goes on along the minus strand of NZ_JAUZQD010000011.1, from coordinate 224,032 downwards.
CGGTGCACGCTGCCACCGGACCGGCTGTCGCCGCCGTAGCCGCTGCCGCCGGACTGGTTGTCGCCGCCGTAGCCGCTGCCGCTGGATTGGGCCGTGCCGCCTCGGTATTCACCGTCGGAGCCGCCGTAGGTGTTGCCTCGGGGCTGGCGGGTGTCGCTTACGAAGCCGCTGTCGTTTCCGTCGAGCCCGTAGCCGCGGTCATCGGCGTAGCCACCATCGCTCGCATAGCCACCGTCGCCCGCGTAGGAGCCGTCGCTGGCATAGGAGCCGCCGCCGTAGGGGCCGTCCGTGGCGTAGGAGCCGCCGTTGGCGTGGCCGGCATCGCTCGCGTAGCTGCTGTTGTCCGAGTGGCGGGTGTCGGCGACGTAGCCGCTGTCGTGCTCGTCCGTGGTCGCATAGCGGTGGGCGCGGCGGCCCCTGGACCGGGGTTCGCCGTAGGTGCCCGAGCGCGGCTGGTCGAACTCGCCGGAGCGCGGTCCATCGAACTCGCCGGAGGGCAGTCCATCGAACTCGCCGGAGCGCGGTTCGTCGAAGGAGCCGTTGCCGGGCTGGTCGAAGGCGCCCGAGTCGGGCTCGTCGAAGGAGCTTGCCGCCGGCTCGTCGTAGGCACCGAACAGAGGGTCACCGGCGTCGCGGGCAAGGTCGGTGCTCGTGTCGGGGGCGGCGTGACGGCGGGCGGCTCGGGGCTCGGCCGAGACCGGGGACGGGCTCGCGGCTGAGGCCGGGGACGAACTCGCGCTGCGCTGGCGGGGGGCGTAGGAGACCGGAGCGGGGCCCGGCGACCCGGAGGCCGACGCGACAGGGGCCGAGACACGGGCGGAGCCGGCGGGTCGTGGCACGGACGCGCTCACCGGGCGCGGGGCGGAAGCGCTCACCGGCCGCGGAGCGGGAGCGCTCACGGGGCGCGGGGCTGAGGCGCTTACTGGTCGCGGGGCGGAGACGCTCGCGGTGGCACGCGGAGCCGACACACTCGCCGCGGCACGTGGGGCCGACACACTTGCGGCTGCACGCGGGGGCGGCACGCTCGCGGCGGCGCGTGGGGCGGGGAAGGCGGCGTGCGGGTTCGGGGAGTCGGCCGGCTCGTCCGGGTAGTCGCCGCGGAGGTCGGAGAAGTCGGGGTGCTCGTCCGCGGCGCGCAGGTCGGAGAAGTCGGCGTGCGCATCGGCGGCGTCGGCGTGCGAGGAGGAGAAGTCGGCACGCGGATCGGCGTAGTCGCCGCGCGGGTCGGCATAGTCGCCGTGCGGAGAGGCGAAGTCGCCGTGCGGGGAGGGGAAGTCGGGGGCTTCGTCCGCTCCGATCGGTCCCGGGACAGAGGCGGGACCGATCGGTGCGGACACACTCGCCGTACCCCTCGGCGCGGACACACTGCCCGCGGGAGCGGGGGCTGAAACGCCGGACGGGTCGCGGAGGCGGTCGATCTCCTCCTCGAGGACCTGGACGCGGTGGCCGGTGGCGCGGGCGGCGGCCGCGATCTCGTCGCGGAGGTTGCCGCGCAGGGAGTCGACCTCGGCGGCGACGCGGTCCTCGACGGCGATGTCGGCGAGGACCGGGTCGTGCCGGATGAGCAGGGCGGCGCCGAGCAGAACGACGCAGGTGGCGACGATCAGCACCGCCAAGCGGACGGCCAGGGACGTGTCGGCGAGCAGGACGAGGAGGACCGCCACCGGGGCGAGGCCCAGGCCGGCCCAGATCAGCATCCTGAGGAGGCGGCTGCTGTGCTTCACCTCGGCCTGGTCGGACATGGGGCCAGATGCTACCGAGAGTGCTCGCGTCCCGAAACGGGGCAAAGGGCCACCGCGGGTGCCCGGATCGTCCCCCGGCGGGCGTTACAGCAGCTCGTCGCGGGGTCGCGAGAGGCGAAACCCATCCGGAAATTCTCGCTTCGCACTATCCGCACGCCGCGCGGAGTGAACCCTCCGCAAGATCATCGGCCGGGCCGCGCTCCAGGGGAACGCGACCCGGCCGAACGAAAGCGGATCAACAAGCCGCGAGCGCCCCGAGGGAACGCGACCCGGCCGGATCAGCCCGCCGCGAGCGCGCCGTCCGAGCTGAGGACCAGGCCGACGCTGATCGTGCCCTGCTTGAGGCCGGTCTTGGTGAGCGGACCGCCGGCGTCCAGGGAGCTGAACTTGCCGGCCTGGAAGTCGTACGTCTCGACCAGGCCCTGCTGGCACTTCGGCCGCTGCGGGCACTCGGGCGGCCCGCCGAGCACGGTGGCGGCCCCGGAGCACTTGGCGGCGAGGTCGGAGAGGGTCGTCACGCCGTACTTGGCGGCGAACGCCTGGGTGGTCGCGAAGGCGTTCTGGTCCTGGGCCGGTGACGCGGTGCCGAAGACCAGGCCGACCTTCTCGCCGAGCCCGGTGAGGGCGGTCATCGTGGTCTGCAGGTCGGCCGAGGACGGGTCCTTGGCGCTCTTGTCGGCCTTGCCCTGCAGGAACGTCGCCAGCGTGGCGGCATACTCCGGGACGACGTCGATCTCGCCCTTCTCCAGGGCCGGCTCGTAGAGCTCGCGGTTGCCGATCTGCTGCACCTTGACCGTGTAGCCCGCCGCGGTCAGCGCGATGCTGTAGAGCTCGCCGAGCGTGGCATTTTCGCTGAAGTTCGCCGCGCCGACCGTGATCTGGCCGCCGGGGCCCTTCTCGAGGCCGGCGGTCAGGTTGTTCGCGGTGGCGAACTCGGTCGCGGCGGCCTTGGACGACTTGCGGTCGATGTCGACGGCCTTGTTGAGCTCGATGAGCTTGGCCGTGTCGAGCGCCGCGGAGACCTTGTCGAGCGCCGCGATCAGCTGGGGCGAGGACGCCTTCTTGTTGATCGCCGGAACGACATTGTCGGTGTTCTGCAGCTTCTTGTCGTCGGTGAGCACGACCAGCTCGTCGCCCGCGACCGGGGCGCAGCCGGCGCCCGTGGCGGAGCTCGCGGGGGCTTCGGTGCCGGAGGAGCCGGACTCCCCGCAGCCGGTCAGGACGGCCGCGGCGACCACGAGGGTGCCGGCCGTCAGGAGCAGGTGTCGTCGCATGCTGCCGCCTTCTGTGTCCCGGCGCGCCCGGTGGCGGCGCCGCGTGTCCGACGGGCAACCGCGACGATGCCGGGCCGCCCACCCTCGTTCCTAACTTGGGGGTACGACAGCCTATGCCGCTCCGGCCGCTACGTTGCGGATTCGTTACGTGACCCGGCTGCGCTCAGCCACCGATGACGGCCCGGCGGCGAATCGAAGGGCGGGACCCGGCTGCGCTCAGCCACCGGTCACAGCCCGGCGGCGAATCGAGGGGCGGGACCAGGCAGCGAGCGGATCGTTCCGACACGGGACTTCTCTCCGTGCGTACTTAAAGGAAAAATCAGCCGGCCGGGGCCGCCGCAGTGGCGCGACCACGACGGGCGCGGCGCAGAGCCTTGGGGGTGACCAGGCGTTGCAGCAGCGCGAGCAGGCCCTCCACCAGCAGCGCGAGCAGCGCCACGGCGATGCCGCCGGCGACGATCTGACCGCCGCCGCCGTTGCTCATGCCGATGCCGAAGCCGGCCGAGATGATCTCCCCGAGCCCGCCGCCGTTGACGAACGCCGCCAGCGCCGCGGTTGCCACCACCTGCACCGCGGCCGTACGCAACCCCGCCGCGAGATAGGGCACCGACAGCGGCAGCTCCACCCGCCGCAGCACCTGGCCCCCGGACAGGCCCATGCCCCGCGCCGCCTCCCGCGTCTCGGGGTCGATCTGGCGCAGCCCGGTGTAGGCGTTGGCCAGCAGCGGCGGTACCGCGAAGACGGCCAGCGCCACCACGACCGGCGGCTTGCCGAAGCCCAGCGGCGTGAGCGGCAGGATGGTCAGCAGCGCGAGCGTCGGCAGCGCCAGCGTGAGGTTCGCCACGGTGACGACCGCCGCACCACCGCGGCCGCGGTGTCCGAGCCAGATGCCGAGCGGCCAGCCGACCAGGCAGCCGATCAGCACCGCCCACAGGCTGATGACCAGGTGCTCCTCGAGCCGGTCGAGCAGGCCGCCGGGGTTGGTCCAGTTCAGCGGGTCGTTGAGCCAGACGAAGCCCTCGTGGAAGTAGTTCACGCGCGCCGCTCCCGCGCCCAGGGCGTCAGCAGCCGGCCGGCCCCGGCGATCAGCAGGTCGAGCACCAGCGCCAGCGCCACGCACAGGACCGCGCCGGTCATGATCTCGGCCTTGTAGAAGTTGTTCCGGAAGCCGCCCAGGATCATGTCCCCGAGACCGCCCTGGCCGATCAGCGAGCCGACGGTGACAAGCGCCACGGTGGACACCGTCGCCAACCGCAACCCGGTGAGTACGCCCGGCAGCGCGAGCGGCAGCTCGATGCGCACCAGCCGTCCGAAGCGGCCGTAGCCCATGCCCGCCGCCGCGTCCCGCACCTCGGCGGGCACCTGGGTGAGCCCGGCCAGGATGTTGCGCACGAGCACGAGCAGCGCATACAGCACGAGGGCGATCAGCACCGACGTGTCGCGGGTGGTTCCCACCGCAGGAGCGACCAGGGCGAGCAGTGCCAGCGAAGGAATCGTGTAGAGAACGCCGGAGAGTGCAAGAATCGGCCCGGTCAGCGGACGCCACCAGTAGGCGACGATCGCGAGCGGCAGGGCGACGATCAGCGCGAAGATCACCGCACGGGCGGTGAGACCCGCGTGGAACTGCAGAGCGGTCAGGATCTCGTCGGCGTTGTCGTGGACATAGCGCCAGGAGAACCACGGATTTCCCGGCCCGTCAGCGGGGGCGGCCAGGGGCCACGCAGGCGCCGGGGCCCTCGACAGGAAGGACATACGTGGACGCTACCGCGATCACCAGCACCGCCGCTTCCATCACCCTGGAGAATCTGGGCAAGGTCTATCCCGACGGCACGGTCGCGGTCGGCGACATCAGCCTCGAGGTGCGCGCGGGCGAGCTCGTCGTCCTCATCGGCCCCTCCGGCTGCGGCAAGTCGACCATCCTGCGCATGCTCAACCGCCTCATCGAGCCGTCGAAGGGCCGCATCCTGCTCGACGGCGAGGACATCACCGCCCGCAACCCGGTGGAGCTGCGCCGCCACATCGGCTACGTGATCCAGAACGTCGGGCTCTTCCCGCACCAGAGCATCCGCACCAACGTCGGCACGGTGCCCCGGCTGCTCGGCTGGGACCGCAAGCGGACCCGGGCCCGCGCGGACGAGCTGCTCGACCTGGTCGGCCTCGACCCGGCGAAATACGGCGGGCGCTATCCGCACGAGCTCTCCGGCGGTCAGCGCCAGCGCGTCGGCGTGGCCCGGGCGCTCGCGGCGGACCCGCTGGTCCTGCTGATGGACGAGCCCTTCTCCGCCGTCGACCCGATCGTCCGGGGCCGGCTGCAGGAGGAGTTCCTCCGGCTGCAGGCCGCGGTGCGCAAGACCATCGTGCTGGTCACCCACGACATCGACGAGGCGGTCCGGCTGGGCGACCGCATCGCGGTGCTGGGTGAGGGCGGCCTGCTCCGCCAGTACGCGCCCCCGGCCGAGGTGCTCGGCAACCCAGCCTCCCCGGCGGTCAGCGACTTCGTCGGCCGGGATCGCGGAGTCCGGCGGCTGGCCGTGACGCCGGTGCGCGACGTGATGCGCCCGATCGGCCGGGTCGAGGACATCGAGCGCCTGCCGACCGTCGAGGCCTCCGGCACGCTCTACGACGCCCTGTCGGCGATGCTCACGAGCGACGCGCTCAACGTCGTCGTCATCGAGGGCGGTAAGCCGGTCGGGAGCGTGTCACGATCGGCGCTCTTCGACGTGCAGGCGGCCCAGGTCTCCTGACCCGGGCCGCCCGGTGCGGTCAGCGGGAGGTGCCGCGGCGGCCGCCGAGGGTGGCCAGGCCGACGATCCAGCCGACGAAGAGGCCGTACGCGGAGCCGGCGCCCGCCGCGGTGAACGCGTTGAGCAGCGACGGGTTGGCCAGGAAGAGCGTGGTCAGCAGCGCGGCGAAGCCGCCCGCGAAGATGTAGGAGCCCCAGCCCGCGAAGAACTGGCTGAGCGTCCCGCGGGCCCGGGCCAGCTGGGAGCCGGGCAGCAGATAGAGGAAGAGGGCCGTCAGGACCACCACGAGGATGGCCTTGAGATCGGCGACGAGGATCGACCGGAAGGTGTCGTCGGAGTCGAAGCGCCAGCGCGGCCAGGACAGCAGCTGCAGCCACCAGCCCAGGGCCGTGTCCGACCGGGTGTTGTCCGCGGCCCAGTCGGCGTACCAGGGGCTGCCGAAGACCAGGACCAGTATCAGCGCGGTCAGGGTCCCGGCCCCGACCGCGGACTTGTAACGATTGGTGAGAGCCATGGGCCGCTAGATTCCCAGCGGGCCCTCAGCTTCAAACGACAGCCGTATATGTCCTACTTCTGCAGGTAATCGATGAATGCTGCCCGCAGGAGCGGTTCCTGATCGCCGTAGCTGTGGCCGGTCAGCTCGCGCCACAGGGCGACGGCCTCGTCGACCGTCGGGCCGACCGTGTTGGGGGCGCCGTCGAGCACGGCGGCCTCGTCCGAGTCGGGCAGGTGCTTGAACACCGACCAGAAGAAGGCCAGGTCACGCTTCTCCCGGGCCTTCGCGAAGGCGCGCTCGCGCAGCTCCTCGGTGGGCAGGGCGTCCAGCTCGGCGAAGGTCGCGTCGGTCATGAGCCCAGCATATGTTTTCTATCTGCCGTTGCCCCACGGGCCCAGATCCCAGCGCTCCTGCTGCGGCGCCGGGGCGGGCATCTCCGGAGACCAGGCCACGCCCGAGGTGGGGGCGGCGTTCCAGTCCTGCTCGGCGCCGGTGGGGCGGAGCGGCTGCCCGTACGTCTCGACGAGCCGCGTGGCCAGGAGACCGATGCCGATCAGGACCCCGGCGACCGCGAAGAGGGCGATGTCGAAGTTGCGCCGGTCGGCGTAGTCGAGGAAGAGCACCACGCCGGTGACCGCGAGGAGGGTGCCGAAGATGCCGCCGCGGCGCCCGTACGCGCTCGTGCCCGCCAGCAGCGCGGCGCCGAACGCGAGGCCCGTCCACTCGAGTCCGGTGCCGGGGACGACCGGCACGTCCGGGGTGCGCGCCGCCAGCAGCACGCCCGCGCCGACCGCGAAGACCGACGAGACGACCAGGGCGGCGACGATCGGCAGCGCGGCCAGCCCGCCGCGCCGGTCCGCCGGGTCGCTGACCGGGCGCATCCGGCCGACCAGGCGCCGGACCGGGGTGATCGTGCCGAGCGCGCCGGCGAACACGGCCAGCAGCGCGAAGCCGCCGAAGAGCCAGAAGGCGTGGGCGGACGGGTCGTACGTGCCCTGAACCGCGACCGGGGCGGTGCGCAGCTGGTCGTACACGATCACGCCGCAGGCCGCGCCCAGCGACGCCGCCCAGGCGGGGATGTGCAGCATGAGGATCAGCAGCGCGACGACCAGCCCGCCGCCCGCCGCGATGCCCAGCGCCGGGACCGCGGAGGTGACCAGGCCCTGGTCGCCGTTCTCGGCGTAGTGCAGCGAGGCCGCGAGGGCGATCGGGCCGAGCGCCAGGTTGGGCACGCCGGCGCGCAGGCTCAGGCCGGCGCCCATCGCGAGCAGGCCGACGGCGGCGCCCATGATGAGCAGGCCGTCGAGATCGGGCCGGCGCAGGGCGGCGGAGTCCTGGTTGTAGAGCAGGAAGGCGATCGCGGCGACCGCCAGCAGCAGCACGATCTCCCAGCCGATGTGGACCCCGAGCCGGTCCCGGCCGTCCCACGCGGGCAGGCGGCCGGTGTCGAACGGCTCGGTGATCCGCGTGCCGCCGGTGTCGGTCAGGTCCGGCCGCCGGTGCCGGTGCTCGGCGGAGGCGACTCCGGCCCGGTACGCGGCCGGACCGCTGGGCACCTCGTCGTCGGTGTTGCGACGATATGCGGTCTCGTCGTAGGCCATCTCGTCACCTCCTCGCCGCGGCCCAGCATACGGTTGCGAGGGAAGCTCGGTTCAAGTCTTGCGCCGGGCTCCTGCTCCCGGCTCTTACGCCCGGCCCGCCCCGCCCCGGCTCTTACGCCCGGCCCGCCCCGCCCTTACGCGCGGCCTGCTCGGCGGTCGGGGTCGTCGCGCTGGTCGGGCTGCTGGGGGACGCGGCAGGCGCGCTCGAGCCACAGGGCCGCGCCGACCAGCGCGAGGGCCGAGACGACCCCGCCGACGGAGGCCGGCAGGTCCGCGTCGGCCGCCACCGTCTTCTGCAGCAGAAGATAGGCGAGCATGCCGATCGAATATCCGGCGTAGAGGGCTCCGGCGAGCGAGGAAGCCTTCGCCAGCACGACATAGCGGGCGACCGCGAGCGCGTTGATCCGCCCGGCGCCGGGCTTGTGCTGGATGCGGGCCCTGGTGTTCTGGGCGAGCAGGGCCTCGGCCACCGCCAGCGCGGCGAACACGAAGGTCGGCGCCCAGGGCACCTCGACGTTCGTGTCGTAGTAGAAGAGGCTGAGCAGGAGCACCGCCACGGCCGCGGCGGCCAGCCCCGCGACCACCAGCACCGACAGGCTGGTCGGCCGCATCGACGGGTCGGGAGCGCCGCCGCGGGGGTTGTTGCTCATCTCTGTGACTCTAGCGGCAGATCGGGGCGAGGGGTCATCGCGGCCGCATCGGCGCTCAGGGTCGCCTCCAGCAGGCTCTTGATCGGGCCATGACCAGGCAGAACGGCGCCGGGATCGCAGTCGGCCCAGGGCCGCAGCACAAAGGCGCGCAGGTGCGCCCGCGGATGCGGCAGGGTCAGCTCCGGGTCGTCGCTCAGCACCGGCGCGCCGTCGTCCTCCCAGACGGCGATCACGTCGACATCCAGCGTGCGCGGGCCGAACCGCCGCTGGGGGTCGCGCACCCGCTCCGCCGCCTGCTCCAGCGCCCGCGCGCGGTCGAGCCAGGTCCGTGCGGCGGCGGCCGGGTCGTGGGCGAGGACGACCGCGTTCAGGTACGCGGGCTGGTCCGCATCGCCCCACGGCGGCGTCTCGTAGACCCCGGAGACCCATTCCCTCCCACGCCCCAGGCCCGCGACCGCCGCCCGGAGGTAGGAGACGCGGTCCCCGAGATTGCTGCCCAGCGACAGCAGAGCCCGGCTCATCGGGATCTCCGGATGGTGACGGCGACGTCGGCGAACTCGTGGGGGATCGGGGCCTGCGGCTTGTGCACGGTGACCGTCGCGGCGGTCACCCGGGCGTCCGCCAGGCAGACGGCGGCCAGCCGGTCGGCCAGCGTCTCGATCAGGTTGACCGGCTCGCCCGCCACCACCTCGGCGAGCCGCCCGGCCAGCTCCCCGTAATGAACAGTGTCGGCGACGTCGTCGGTCGCGGCGGCCCGGCCGAGGTCGAGCTCCAGCTCCACGTCGATCACGAACTCCTGACCGTCGCGGCGCTCGAAGTCGAACACCCCGTGGTGGCCCCGGACGCGCAGACCGCGCAACTGGATCCGATCGGTCATCGGGCTCCCCCTCCCCATCGCGGGCTGCCGGTCGCTCGCCACACGGCGAAGGCGTCGACTGTTCCTTGCACATCATGAACACGGACGCCCCACGCGCCGGCCGCCACGGCGAGCAGCGACGTGGCGATCGTGGCCGCCTCCCGCTCCTGCACGGGCCGTGGCTCGCCGTCCGGGCCCGCGAGCAGCCGGCCCAGGTAGGTCTTGCGCGAGGCGGCGAACAGCACGGGGTAGCCGAGAGTGACCAGCTCGCCGAGGTGGGCGCTGAGGGCCCAGTTGTGCTCCGCCCGCTTGGCGAAGCCGAGCCCGGGGTCGAGGATCAGGCGGCCCGGGTCGACGCCGGCCGCCACGGCCTCGTCGGCGCGCGCGAGCAACTCGGTGCGCACTTCGGCCACGACGTCGCGATAAGTGGCCAGATCCGCCATCCGCCGGGAATGGCCCCGCCAGTGCATGAGGATCCACGGGCAGCCGGCGTCGGCGACCACCGCGGCCATGCCGGGATCGGCGAGGCCGCCGGAGACGTCGTTGACCACGACGGCGCCCGCCTCGAGGGCCGCCGCGGCCACGGCGGCCCGCGTGGTGTCGATGCTGACCGGCACTCCGGCCGAGGTCAGCTCCTTGATCACCGGCAGGACACGGGCGGCCTCGGTGGCGGCGCCGACCCGCTCGGCGCCCGGACGGGTGGATTCCCCGCCGATGTCGACGACGTCGGCCCCCGCCGCCCGGAGCGCCACACCGTGCCCGACGGCTGCCTCCAACCCGGCGTAGCGACCGCCGTCGGAGAAGGAATCCGGAGTCACGTTGAGGATGCCCATCACGACCGGGTGATCCCGGTGCGCGAGGAGGTCGGCGCTGACCTGCGCAGTCGTCACATCGGGGGTTGGCTCATCCACGTGGGAAACGCTACCGGGCGGCGCTCATCCGAACATACGTACGATGACTGGTGACTCATATTCAATCACGCCTGTACCTTGGGTAACGAATCAGGCAGCTTGTAGGGAGGAAGTACGGGCCGTACTCTTCGGAGCTAGGCATCATTATTGAACCGAAGAGAGCAGAGCGGTCGTGTGGAGGACAGCAGTGCCCTTACGGTCTCACTCGACGTGAGAAGCGGTAAGTAGCACCATATGGGCGTCGCCGTCAGGCTTCACAACTGCAGCGTGCCCGGCGCCCTCACGCCGGTCACCCGGGAGGTTTACCGATGATCGCCACCGAAATCGCGGCCCAGGTGGCCGCGGCTGTGCAGCACGGCGCCACCCTTGCCGCCCCCGAGGGGCCCAAGGGCATCGACACCGAGGGCGTCGTCACCTTCTTCGCCAGCAACATCGCCCCGATCCTGCTCGCCGTGCTCGGTGTCATCTTCATCGGCCGGGCCAGCCGGGGCGAGATCTCCAAGGTGCTGACCAGCTCCGCGATCGCCATCGTGGGCCTGGCCTTCATCGCCGGCGCCGCGACGCTCTTCTTCGTCGGCGACTTCCTCATCGACGTCATCTTCAACTGAGGTCCGACGTCCCATGCGCCTGCGCACCGACGACGACATCTACCGGGCTCGCCTGGTCTATCTGGGCCCGCCCGGATACACCCTGCCGATGCACCTGCCGTACGCGCAGTACGGGATGTTCGTCGTGCTGGTCCCGCTGTTCGTCTTCATCCACTACCTCTTCACGTGGGAGCTGGACGCCTTCCCCGCCTGGGAGATCGCGCTCGCCATGGTGACGACGTCCTACGTCTTCCGCCACGTGGACCCCGACCGGCCGGCCCGGATGGTCATCCGCACGGCCCTCACCGACTGGCGGCGCACCCGGGAGCCCGCCGTCGAGCAGCGGGACCCCCGGCTCGTCGCCACTCGCATCCGGGTCCGGGAGGAGCTGGTATGACCTGCATCGCCGCGCGTCGTGCCGCCCCTCCCCGCGCCACGCGCCCCTCCCTTGCCGCATGCCCCTCTTCTGCTGCATGCCTGAATGGGGTTCTCGCATGACCGCTTCCCCACCGCCCGGGCACTCCCGCGCGGACATGTCTCGCCAGGGCAGGAACGGTAACCCTCCGCGCTCAATCGATTACTCTTCGGAGGAGTCGATCGAGCAGGTGGCCGGGCCCGAGCACGGCGCCGTCGCCGTGTTCCAGAACCCGCAACCCGTCCGCCCGCGCGCCGCCGGCACCCCGCAGCCGGTCGACCCGCTGGACATCGACTCGCCGTTCCTCGACCTCTTCGGCGGCGCGCCGCCCCAGGCCCCGCCGCCCGCCGAGGAGCAGACGCCACCGCCGCCGGACGACCCCGACGCCGACTTCGACTTCGGGTTCGACTTCGAGGGCGAGGACGCGCGCCGGTCCGTGTCGCCGGCCGCCCCGCGGTCAGCGCCTCCGACTTCCCCCGCGGCTCCGCGGTCAGCGCCTCCGACTTCCCCCGCGGCTCCGCGGTCAGCGCCTCCTGCTTCTCCGGCGGCTCCGCGTTCCGTGTCGCCGGCGCCTGTCTCGGCGGCGCCTGTCTCGCCGCCCATGCCGGCGCCGGATACCCGGATCACCGAGCCGATCCCGGCGCGGCCCGCCCCGGCGCCTACCTTCGACGCGGCCGCCGTTTCCGGGCCCGCGACTCCCCCGGCGCCGGAGACGGCTCCCGGGGTGTACGCGGTCAACGGCGCGGGGGCGTACCCGGCGGTGGAACAGGAACCGGCCACCCGGCCGGAGCCGCACACCGAGCTGGCGCCGCTCCCGGAGAAGGCGCCCGCCCGCCGCCGCGAGAAGGCCCCCAAGCGCAAGAGGGACCGCGCCGAGGTTCCGGCCACACGCGCGCCGAAAGACGTCAAGCCGGCCCCGCTGCGACCCAACAAGATCAAGTTCAGCGACCGCGACCCGGCCCTCGAACTGGCCATCAGCGAGATCGCCGGCCACCTGACCTTCACGCAGAGCACGGTGACGGCCTGGTACTCGCTGCCCGAGGTGCGCTGGGCCTTCCGCCCCGACGCCGAGCGCGAGGCCCTGCTGTCGGCCATCTCCGAACAGTACGCGGGCCTGGCCGGCTTCCGGCTGCACCTGCGCCGCACCAACCGGCCCTTCCCGGCCGACGAATGGGCCCGCACGGTCGACTCGTTCACGGCCAAGCCGCTGCCCGACGTCGCCGGCGCCACCTCGTGGAGCGACCACCTCGTCGCCGCCCAGCGCCACCTGCTGTCCGTCAACCACGCGGAGGGGCAGACGTACCTGGGGGTCACCTTCGCCCGCCGGTCCCTGGGCGACACGTTCGCCGAGCGGGTCCTGCGCGTCTTCGGCAAGGGCACCTCCGACGGCGAACGGCGCAAACTCGGCCGTACGGTCGAGCAGTTCGACGAGGTCCTCAATGCATTCGGCATGCGTGGCCGCCGGGTCACGCCCCAGGAGCTCGAGTGGCTGCTCTTCCGCTCGGTCGCCCTGTGCATGGCCCCGCCCGGCCCGCTCTCCCCCGTCTCGCACGGCCACTGGGAGGCCGGCGACCTGCTGGCGCTGACCGAGCACGTCGAGCGCTACCGCACGCCGTACGGGTCGACGGTCAAGCTCGTCAACCGGATGACCGGCGAGGAAAGGCACGTCGCCGTCCTCTCCGTCGGCCGGATGGAACCCCTGGAGATCCCCGAGAAGCACGAGCCGTGGATGCACTTCCACGAGCGCCTGCCGTGGCCGATGGAGCTCTCCTCGCGCATCGACATCCTCGGCTCCACGAGCTCCTTCAAGAACCTCGAGCACCGGCTCCGGATGATCCGCTCGCAGCAGCTGGACTACGCCGAGCACGGCATCGACGCTCCCCCGGAGCTCGAGCGCCTCGCCAAGCGGGCCCTGGTGATCGGCGACGAGATGACCACGGGACTGCCGGTCGAGTCCGCCCGGGCGCACGGGTGGCACCGCATCGCGGTCGGGGGGCGTACCCGGGAAGAATGTCTCGAACGCGCCCGGCGGCTGATCCAGCTCTACTCCCGTGAGCTGCGCATCTCCCTCCAGCACCCGAAGAACCAGGACCAGCTGGCCCGCGAGTTCATCCCGGGCGAGCCCATCGCCAACACCGGCTACGTGCGCCGCATGCCGGTCAAGCTGCTCGCCGCGGCGCTGCCCCAGGCCGCGTCCACGGTGGGCGACCGGCGCGGCGACCTGATCGGGCGTACGGCCGGAACCTGCCGGCGGCCCGTCTTCCTCGACCTGCACTTCCCCATGGAGGTGCGCGAGCGCTCCGGCCTCGGCGTCTTCGTGGCCGAGCCCGGCGGTGGCAAGTCCACCCTCATGGGCGCCCTCGGCTACCTCAACGCCCGCCGCGGCGTCCAGGTCACGCTGCTCGACCCCTCGGGGCCGCTCGCCCGGCTGTGCCAGATGCCGGAGCTGCGCCCCTACTCCCGAGTCCTCAACCTGACCGGCTCCGAGCAGGGCACCCTCGCCCCGTACGCGCTGATCCCCACCCCGGTCCGCACCGAGTTCACGGCCGGACCGGCCGGCGACCGCGAGTACGAGATCGCGGTCTCCAACGCCCGCGCCGAGCGCCGCATGCTGGTCCAGGACATCTGCTCGATGCTCGTCCCGCCCCAGGTCGCCAAGGAAGCCTCCACGGCCACCCTGCTCCGGCACGCCGTCCGGCAGGTCCCCGCCGAGGAGACCTCCACCCTCGACGACGTCGTCGCCACCCTCCAAGGCCTGGACGACGACGAGGGCAAGGAGCTGGCCAACCTCCTGCTCGACACGGCCGAGATGCCCCTGGCCCTGCTCTTCTTCGGCCGCCCGCCCGAGCACCTCCTCGGCGCCGACTCGGCCCTCACGGTCATCACCATGGCCGGCCTGCGCCTGCCCGACCTCAAGATCGAGCGCGAGTACTGGTCGGCCGAGGAATCCCTCGCCCTCCCCATGCTCCACACGGCCCACCGCCTCGCCGTCCGCCGCTGCTACGGCGGCTCGATGTCCTCCCGCAAGATGGTCGGCCTGGACGAGGCCCACTTCATGGAGGGCTGGCGCTCCGGCCGCTCCTTCCTGGTCCGCCTCGCCCGCGACTCCCGCAAATGGAACCTCGCCGCCCTCGTCGCCTCCCAAAACCCGCGCGACATCCTCGGCCTCGACGTCCAGAACCTGGTGTCGACGGTCTTCGTCGGCCGCATCGCCGAGGACCAGGAAATCGCCTCCGAAGCGCTCCGGCTGCTGCGAGTCCCGGTCCACGACGGCTACGAGGCCACCCTGGCGTCGCTCTCCCAGGCCGACACCTCCTCCTCGGCCCGCCTCGGCTTCCGCGAGTTCGTCATGCGCGACGTCGACGGCCGGGTGCAGAAGGTCCGGGTCGACGTCTCGTACGTCGACGGGCTCCTCGAGCACCTGGACACCACGCCGGGCGCCAGAACCGCACCGCCGGCCGTACCCACCCTGTCCGACCTGGAGGTCTGAGATGCTCCGCCGGGCTTGCGCAATGGTCATCACGATGGCGGTCGCGCTGGTGGCCAGCCTGGCCTGGGCGGTGACCGCCCCGACCCCGGCGGCGGCCGCGCCGGGGCGGGCGCCGGGCGGGGCGTGCAGCACGGACGAGTGGAAGCAGGACTTCAAGTCGTGCGTGTCGCGGCTGACCGGCGACATCAGCGGCTCGGCGAAGTGCCTTGACCCGCCGGCCGCCGCGACGCCGGACTCAGGAGTGGCCGGCTGGTTCGCCGAACGCCCCGCCTCCGCCACCCAGCAGGGACCTCAAGGCATTTACAGCAAGTACGGGTACGGCGGCTACAACTACATCACGTATGACCAGAACGGCGGATGTTTCTCAACGTTTGTGGCACCTGAGAACAAGTTCGAAGTCACCATAGCCAACGGCGAATTCATGATTGCCACAGCAATCATCGGCGCTTCGAACGCCCTACGCGAAAGGGCCTGGAATCCTCAGTCGATGTGGGGATGGGCCGACCCGCTGGTGTCTCAGGCAACCAAGGCGGTGTACGAGAAAGTATTCAGCGTTTTCGGCGTCATCACGCTAGCCGTGGTAGGCCTGTATCTCATCTGGCGGTCGCAACAGGCAGACATGGGTGCGGCCACCACCACCGCCGGCTGGGCAATCATGATCATGATTGCGGTGACTGCGATTGCGGCATGGCCCGTCAAGTCAGCCAACATCGCCGACCAGAGCTTGGTCACTACCCTCGGCGTCGTTCATGATGCGGTCGGTCCGCGGCCCGCCGCCGGCGAAGCGACAGAGTGCAAGCTCGGTGACCCGGAGGCCTGCAAGGACAACCGGCCACCTGCGGTGCGCGCAAGTGACACAGTCACCGACACGATGCTCTATCGGAACTGGCTTCGTGGGCTTCTCGGATCCGCCGACAGCGTCACCGCACAGAAGTACGGGAGAGCTCTCTACGATGCTCGGTCGCTGACGTGGAGCGAGGCCGAACGGATCCGCCAGAACCCGGCAACTCGCGATTCGGTCCTCAATGCCAAGACCGAGCAGTGGAAGAGGGTTGCGAGCCTGGTCGAGGCGGAAGATCCCACTGCGTACGCCTATCTCAAGGGCGACAACGGGATGGACAGTATCGGCTCCGGCCTTATCGCCATGCTGGCAGCAGTGATGTTTGCCATGTTCGATCTGACAGCCTCACTGCTCGTGCTCCTCGGGTTCCTGCTGTTCCGTTGGGCGGTCATCGCAGCTCCGATTCTGGGTACCGTCGGCTTGATGCGACCTGCGAGTTCGGGGATCCGGCGGCTCGGGAACGCGGTCGTGGCGGCGATCTTCAACATTGCGATCTTCGGGACCGGGGCGGCGATCTACCTGTTCGCCGTGGATCTGATCATGAACACGGCGAGCCTGCCCGGCTGGCTCCAGGTTGTTCTCGTCTGGCTCTGCGGCGTGGTCGGCTGGCTGTTGCTGCGGCCCTACCGGCGGATCACGCAGCTCGGCGGCAAGGACAGCACCGCGGCCATCACCTCGGCCGGGTCGTGGCACCGTCGGTTCTTCCGGGACATGCGGGAGGCGGCGAAGCTCGAGGTGGCCGAGGGCGGCGGGACCAATGAGCCCCGGATCGGCAAGGGCCGGACCGTGTACGTCGAGCAGACGAACCTCCGCCCCGAAGCGCGGCTCGAGGATCCGGCGCATGCGGCGGGGTCGCGTACCGAGGTCGTCGCCGGCAGCGGTGGGCGGGCAGCGGCGCTGGCCACCCGGCCGGACGGGGCCGAGTCGGTGCGGGACGAGGCGCCGGTCGAGGATCGGCGTACGGCTCCGGTGAAGGCGGCCGGCCGGCAGCGACGGCCCGCCGGGTGGACCGAGCCGGACGTCGCGGAGGCCCCGGCCTCGTACGCCATCTATCGGCCGGAGACCGGAAGCACCACGCGGGAGCCGGCCCCGCAGCAGCCCCGGATCCGGACCGAGGCCCGGTGAGCCGTGGCGCCCCGGATCCTGGAACGCGGTCTCACCGGCCTCTTCCGCTCCCGGTGGGGGGTGGCCGTCGTGATCGTGCTGCTGGTACTCGCGGTGGTCGGGATCGGTCGCCTGCTGTCCGACGGTGACGACAGCGGGCAGTTGCTCGACCCCGTGACCCCGGATGCCACGGTGAGTGTCGACCCGAGCAAGGACAACGACAGCGTGGTGCAGAACGACGAGCCACCGAAGCCGGCGAAGACGAGTCGCGGGACGGCGGCGCCCGAGGCTGTCGCGTACGCGTTCGCGTCGGCTTGGGTGGATCATGAGGGCGTGTCCGCCGAGAAGTGGCACGACGGCATCGTGCCCAACGCGACCGAGGACCTGGCCGACGAGCTCGACGGCGTGGACCCCGCGGGCATTCCGGCCGACCGGGTCGTGGGGCGCCCTGAGCTCGTACCCGTGGGGGACGGCATCACCGACGCGGTGGTGACCACCGATTCGGGCACGCTGACGTTGCGCATGGTGGCTCCCGACGGGCGCTGGCTCGTCGACGGCATCGACTGGAAGCGCTCATGACGCGCTGGCGGCCCCGGCGGATCGCGCTGCTGGTCGCCCTGGTGGCGACGCTCGCCCTGCTCTGCTGCGGCGGCAGCGTGAGCGCGCTGCTGCTCGGCGGCTTCGACGCCGGCGACGACGAGGTCTCGACGCTGAGCGGCGGGTGCGGCGCGGGCGGTCCGATCGACCCCAACGGCAAACTTCCCAAGGTACGGGCGTACGGCGCGGATCAGATCAAGAACGCCGCGATCATCATCAACGTCGGCGCCGAGCTCAAGATGCCGCCGCGGGCGTGGACCATCGCGGTGGCGACCGCCATGCAGGAGTCCACGCTCCGGAACCTGGGGGATCTCGGGGCGGCCAACGACCACGACTCGCTGGGGCTGTTCCAGCAGCGGGAGAGTCAGGGCTGGGGGTCCCCGGACCAACTTCTCGATCCCGAGTACGCGGCCACGAAGTTCTACAAGAAGCTCAAGACGATCAAGGGCTGGGAGCGGCTGCCGCTCACCCGGGCGGCGCAGAAGGTGCAGATCAGCGCCTACCCGGACGCGTACGCGGATGATGAATTGACCGCGACCCAGATCGTCAACGCCCTCGCCGACGGAGCGGCCAACGCGGCCGGCGACTCCACGTCGATGGTGTGTGCCTCGGCCGCCGACATCGCGGCGTCCGGCTGGACGAATCCGCTGCCCGTGGCGGGCCTCAACGTGCACAAGTGGACGGTAGGCTCGGGGTTCCGTACCGCTGACCGCCCGACGCACCAGGGAGTCGACCTCATCGTGGACCGCAACACGCCCATCCGCTCGGTGGCGAGCGGAGTCGTGTCGCGGGTCAAGTGTGACGAGACCTTCTCCGGCGTCAAGGACTGCGACCACGACGGTTACCCGGGCAAGGGCGGCTGCGGCTGGATGGTCGAGGTCCAGCACCCCGGCAACATCATGACCCGCTACTGCCACATGGTGCAGCGCCCGTCCGTCAAAGCCGGCCAGAAGGTCGCGGCCGGCGAGACGCTCGGGCTGAGCGGCACGAGCGGCAACTCCTCCGGACCCCACCTGCACTTCGAGGTCCACCTGAACAACGACCGCTCCAGCGCCAGCGCCGTCGACCCGGTGCAGTTCATGGCCCAGCGCGGCTCGCCGCTGGGCGGCTCCCAGTGACGGGTGGCGCCCTGCCCGACCCGTTCGCCGGCCACCCGGACTGGACCCCCGGCCCCCCACGTCCCATCGCCCCGACCCCCGCCGTGATGGGCGGTCAACTCCGTGGTCGCCGCGTCCTCATCGGCCTCCCCGGCCACGGCTGGCGCTCGGACCTGCGCGCGGACGAGAAAGTCGTGCAGGGCAGCCGGACGTACGTGCCGGTGATCCCGGAAGCCGAGTGGTACCGCGCCGAGGCGGAACAAACCGAGGTCTTCGCCCCCCTGGTCCCGGTCGAACGCGTCTGGGTCGAAGAACTCGGCATGGCCGGCCTCCCCACCGGCAAGCCCGCCGACGTCATGTCCCGCCTCGTCTCCCTCGACGAACCACCCCGCCGCAACCCGGTCCCCGCCCTCGACGCCGACCGCCTCACCGGCCGCCGAGTGATCAACCTCCTCGACGACGGCGGCGAACGCCGAGACCTCCGAGCCGTCACCGAACTCCACACCAGCGACACCGGCGACATCTGCGCCCGCGTCACCACCGAGCTCGACTGGTACCGCTGGGCCTGGAGCGGTAAACCGCCGAGGACGCTGGAGGTTCCCGTTCACGTGCTGTGGATTGAATAACCTATCTGGGCTGTTCCGCACCGCCACAGACCCGCCATCCATCTTCGTCCACGACATTGAAGCGCCAGGGTCTGGTGACCTGCTCACTGTCATCAGCGAGCGTGCGGGTCAGATCGACGTCTACTGTTCCGGCGGAGCCCTGCGTAGCTACGGTCAAGCCCTCCCAGACCACCTGAATACTTATCGAGTATTGGCTTTCGCGCGCCTGAATATCGTTACGAAATGCCGCGACTTTGGACAGATCAAGTCCTGAGCGGCAGGTGTAGAGAGATGCCTCTTGGTCATTTCGATTCACCAAGTAGGCACGGAGGAAGTTGTCGACTACAGCGTCGGGGTTGGTGCGTTCGATTTTGGTGGCTTCGTCGTAGAAGGAGATGAAGACGCCGACGCCGCCGAGGCAGAGGATGGCCAGGATGCCGCCGACCATGGCGAGGATCAGGCGAGTCCGGCGCTTCTTGCCTTCCACCGGCGGAGCGATGCCAAGCGGCGAATCGACCTCGGGCGGGGGAACAACCCCAGGCGGAGGAACGAGCCCGGGCGGCGGAGGAACAAACCCCGGCGGCGGGGGAACGGGCCCGGGCGGCGGGGCGCCGGTGGCGGGCTGGTCCGGCGCGGCGGGAGGCAGCGGCCTGCCGGGTTGGATCGGCACGTAGCCACCGACTTCGGAGGGCGGCGGCCCCGGCGCTGCGGGGGATGGCGTGGGCGGCCGGTCGCCGGGGTCGGTGGGCTGCACGTCTTCGAGACTAGTGCGTTCCGCATTGGACCGGCCATGGCCGCCACGCCAGGTGGCCCGGTCGAACAGCCACGGCGCAGCCAAGAGCAGCGACGCAACCAAAGCCAGGAGCGCCGGCGCAACCAAAGCCAGGAGCCGCCAGCGCAACCAAAGCCAGGAGCGCCGGCGCAACCAAAGCCAGGAGCGAGGCCGCCGAATCGCCGCGCAGGGTGACCAGCCGTCAGCGCGCACAAGAAGCTGTGACCTGCGGCGTGCCGGGCGGCTTGGTGGGGTAGTACGCGGCGGGCAGTGATCGACGAACCCGCGCGTCACCCCCGCGCGCCCCGGCTGGGAAGATTGACCATCGGCCTTCGCAGGGTACGGTTTGAGCGCACATACGGAGGTGTGGCGGTGGATTCGACGGGGCGTACCGGTCAGGCCGCGGCCCTGCACCGCCAGGCTCAGGCGACCGTGGCGGCGGCCTCGGCCGCGCTCGAGGGGCCGGTCCAGCCGGGCGTGGATCCGGTGGAGCAGCAGCGGGTCGCCGAGCAGTTGCGGGCGGCCGCGGCGGAGGTGGCTCCGGGGTGGCTCGGGGCGCCGCTCGATGCGTTGTCGCCCAGCACGCCGCTCGGTGGGGAGCTGCCGCCTCGGTTCGTGCGGGTCGGCACGGCGCAGCCGCTGGACGATGTGCGTTTTCCCGCGATTGTGCCGCTGCTCGGGATCGGGCATCTGACGATCGACGCGGACGGGCGCGATCAGCGGGTGGCCGGCTTGTTGCGGTCTGTTCTGCTGCGCCTGCTGGCTGCGGCTCCTGCCGGTTCCCTTCTTGTACGCGGTGTCGACGGCGCGGGCGGCACGGTCTTCGCTCCGTTCGACGCGCTCGCCGACGCGGGACTGATGGCGCCACCGGCGACTGATCAGCAGGGCCTGCGTGAGGTGCTCAGCGAGGCGGAGAAGTGGCTGCGTCCGGCCCGGGGCGCGCGCGGGCGGCGGGACCGGTTGATGGTGCTGGTCATCGCCAACCTGCCCCAGCTCACCGACGCCGGTGATCTCGTACGCATAGCCGCCCTGGCCCAGCAGGGACCCGACGCCGGCCTGCATCTGATCGTGGCCGGCTGGCCTCCGCCGCCGCTCACCCCCGAGACGACGCAGCCGCCGTTGCCCCGCACGACGCAGCTCGCGCTCCGCAACCCGTACGCCATCATCGGTGACCCCCCGGGCGGCACCTTCGGGTCCGTGACCGAGGCCACCTGGTTGAACGCCCCGGTTTTCCTGGACGAGGATCCGCCGCCGCATCTGGTCGACGCCGTGTGCCGGGAGCTGGCGGCGCATTCGGGGGCCGCGACGCAGGCGACGCTGGCGGATCTGCTGCCGGAGACGGTGGAGGAGCAGTGGACCGGGGACGCCGGGGAGGGCCTGGGCACGACGGTCGGCTATGACGGGGACACGCCCGTCGTGCTGCGGTTCAACGACCTGACTCCACACTGGATGGTCGGCGGGCGGTCCGGAGCCGGCAAGACCGCGTTCCTCATCAATGTCCTCTACGGCCTCGGCACCCGCTACAGCCCCGACGAGCTCGGTCTCTACCTGCTCGACTTCAAGGAGGGCATCTCGTTCGCGGAGTTCGTGCCGACCGCGCGGGACAGGACCTGGCTGCCGCACGCCCGGGCCGTCGGGGTCGAGTCCGACCGTGAGTACGGGCTGGCCGTCCTGCGCGAGCTCGACGCCGAGATGACGCGGCGCTCCGTGGCGTACAAGCGCGCTGGCGTGACCCGGTTCGCGGACCTGCGGACCGTGGCCGCCGAGGAGGGCCGCGGGAAGCCGATGCCGCGGCTGCTCTGCGTCATCGACGAGTTCCAGGTGCTGCTGGCCGGGAACGACACGATGGCCGGGGAGGCCGTGCAGCTGCTCGAGTCCCTGGCGCGCAAGGGCCGCTCGTACGGCATCCATCTGATCCTCGCCAGCCAGACCGTCCTCGGCGTCGAGGCCCTGTACGCCAAGCGCGACTCGATCTTCGGCCAGTTCCCCGTCCGGATCGCGCTGCCGGGCGGCGGCGACGTGCTGGAGCCCACGAACGACTCGGCCGCCGGGCTCCCGCTGGGCACCGCGGTCGTCAACACGGCCGGCGGTCTGGGCGGCCCGCGCGGTGCGACCCGGGGCCACGAGCGGGTCGTACGCTTCCCCGACCCGCACGCCGACCGCGAAGCCCTCAGCGATCTGCGTCACCGCCTGTGGGGCCTGCGCGATCCCGAGGCCGCGCCGCCGCGCATCTTCGCCGGGTACGCCGACCAGCACCTCGCCGACGACCCCACCTACCGCGCGGCCCTCGCCGGCCGGGGCGGGCGCCCGGCGGCTCTCGTGGGCCGGGTCATCGACGTGGCCCTGTCCACCGCGGCGTTCCCGCTCGACGCGTCGCCGGGCCGGCACCTGGCCGTGTTCGGCTCGCAGCCGCGCGGCGCCGAGGTGCTCGCCGCGGCGGCCCGGAGTGTCGCCGCCTTCCACCCGCCGCGCACGGCCCGTTTCATCCTGTCGTCGCTCGTGGCCGAGGGCGACGAGTTGGTCAAGGAGCTGGCCGCCGAGATCGCCCACCGCCAGGAGGTGATCGTGGCGGACGCGGCGGCCCTCCCGGCGGAGCTCGACCCCGCCGAGCCCGGCTACCGCGTCGTCTTCGGGCTCGACGCGGCCGCCCCCGGCACGACGCCGAAGCTGCGCGCTCTCCTGCGCGAGGGCCCGGCTCGTGGCGCGCATCTGCTCTCCTGGTGGCGTGGCCTGCGCCGGTTCTCGGAGGAAACCGGGGGCAGCACGGGCCGCGAGGACGTGGCCGGCCTCGTCTTCCTCAACGTCCCCGGTCAGGAGGTGGCGCTCATGCTCGGCCGGCAGCTCGACTGGCAGCCCCGCGACAACCGCGCCCTCTTCCACGACCGCCACGCCGACCGCACGGTCACCGTCGTCCCCTTCGCCGAGCCGGACCCCGATGCGTGAACCAAGCAAATCGCGCAACCCGGGCGGACCCGCCAAGCGCGACCCGAACCGCCGACATGCTGCGAGACCCGAGGCTGAGCGATGAGTGACGAACCCGGCCCCTGGGCGGACTACCTCGCGGCGGCCCAACGCCTCGACGCCCTGCGCCGCGCGGCATCCTCGGCGGCGGGAGAGCAGGCGGCCACCCTGCAGACCGCGCAGCAGGAGCTGACCGCCGTGCAGGCCCGCCTGGCCCCCCAGCGTGCCCGCCTCATCGGCGATCTGGGCGTACCGGAACAGGATCTGATCCCCCAGCCGGCCGAGCAGGCCCTCGCGGCCCAGGCGGTCGCCGGCGGCCCGGCGGCGATCCTGGCCGCCGTCCGGCAGGCGTACGCGGCCGCCGACGCCGCCGACGCCGGCATGCTCGGCCCCGCCCCGGCCGTCGCTCTACGCCCTCTGGCCCGCAACCTGCTGATCTACGGCCCGTTCGCCGCCGCCGTCCTGATCATCCAGATCGTCCTCTACCTGGTGGCGCCCTCCGGCTCGCTGCCCACCTACGCCTTGCTGTGCGGCCTCAGCATGCCCGTCCTGGCCTTCGGCCTCGGCTGGCTCACCATCGGATTCGTCTACGGCGGCGGCGCCGGGGCCAAAGTGGACCGCACCCCGCTGGCCGGCGCGGTCATCTGCCTCACGCCCGTGTTGCTGACCTGCATGGGCGTCGGCCTGCTGGCGTTCATCCGCTAGGAAGGGAGCACCATGGCGAGTGTCGAGCAGGTCAAGGCCAACGTCGCGGCGAGCGTCGACGGCACCCAGCGCGCGATCACCGGCATCCAGCAGGTCAACGAGCAGCTGGACGAGGCTCTGGCCCGCCTGCGCATCACCGCGGTGGGCTCGCTGCACCCCTCGGTGGCGGCGGCGATCGCCCATCTCGAACAGGCCCGCACCCGCATGGACGAGGCCGCCAACCTGGCGCGCGCCGCCATCGACAGCGCCGACGCCTACCGGATGATCGTCTAGTCCAGGCTGGCGGTCAGGTCGACCTCGACGAGCTGTCCCTCATACCCGAGCGCCGTCACCCCGAGCAGCGTCGAGGCGGTGCTGAAGGCCGGCCCGAGCGACGAGTCTTGGAGCCGCCGCCACACGTCCGTGAGGTCGGCGGGGGAAGAGCTCACCACATAGACCACGGAGCGGACCACGTCCGCCGGCGTCGCACCCGCCGCGGAGAGCGCCGTCAGACAGTTGGCGATGACCTGATCCGTCTGGGCGAGAAGGCCACCCGGAACCACTTGGTCGGACGGGTCGACCGGGCATTGACCCGCCAGATGGGCCAGCCGCCCGGCCGGCGAGATCGTGACGTGGCTGTAGCCGTCGGGCGCATGCAGCGCCGGCGGGTTGAACCGGTCGAGCGGCATGGGTCACCTCGCGTTGATCAGGGCCATCGCCTCGGCGCGAACCTTGCCGTCGCGCTGGAACGCGCCCCGGACGGCGGAGGTGACTGTACGGGCCCCGGCCTTGCGGATGCCACGCATTTCCATGCACAGGTGCTCGCACTCGAGCACCACGATGACGCCCCGCGCACCGAGCTTCTCGGTGAGCAGGTCGGCGATCTGAGAGGTGAGGCGCTCCTGCACCTGGGGCCGCCGGGCGAACACCTCGACGAGCCGCGCCAGCTTCGACAGGCCGGTGATGCGCCCGTCGACGCCCGGGATGTAGCCGATGTGGGCCACGCCCTTGAACGGCAGCAGGTGGTGCTCGCAAAGGCTCATGACCTCGATGTCGCGGACGAGCACGAGCTCCTCGTGGTTCGCCTCGAACGTCGTGGTGAGCACCTTGGCGGGGTCGACACGCAGCCCCGCGAACAGCTCGGCATAGGCGCGGGCGACGCGGGACGGCGTGCGTTGCAGACCGTCACGGTCCGGGTCCTCACCGACCGCGATGAGGATCTCCCGGACCGCCTTCTCGATGCGCGCCAGATCGACGGCGTTCTCGACCGGGGTGCCGGTGAGCTTGCCGTCGATCAGACGCGCGGCGAGATAGTCCAGCTCGTCGTCGGAGTCCGCGGGCTCCGTCGCACTGGCGTCGGTGATCAGTGCCCCTCCACGTTGCCGTTCGGGTTGATGTCCGACGACGTCGCGTTGCCGCCGCCGACCGCGATCTGACCGTCCGCCTCGGCCTGTGCCTTGAGCTTCTCGCGCTCGGCCGGGGTGAGCACCGGGGGCGCCTCGGAGGGGAGGCGCTTGCCGAAGCCGTTGAAGGGCGACATGGGCGCGCGCTTCGCCACCCGGGCACAGATGCGGTCCATGTCCTCGCGGGTGATGGTTTCCTTCTCCATCAGCTCCAAGACCATGCTGTCGAGCACGTCACGGTACTCGACCAGGATCTCCCAGGCCTCGTCGTGGGCCAGCTCGATCAGCGCGCGCACCTCGGAGTCGATCTCGGCGGCCACGCTGTCGGAGTAATCCCGCTCGTGCCCCGCGGTGCGGCCCAGGAACGGCTCGTCGTTGTTGGTGCCGTACTTGACGGCGCCCAGCTTCGAGCTCATGCCGTACTGCGTGACCATGGACCGGGCCAGGCTCGACGCCTTCTCGATGTCGTTGCCGGCACCCGTGGTGGGCTCGTGGAAGACGAGCTCCTCGGCGGCGCGGCCACCCAGCGCGTAGGCCAGGGTGTCGATCATCTCGGCCCGGGTCTGCGTGTATTTGTCCTCGGTCGGGAGCACCAGCGTGTGGCCCAGCGAGCGGCCGCGCGGCAGGATCGTCACCTTGTGCACCGGGGCGGAGTGCGGCAGCGCGTAGGCGACCAGCGCGTGTCCACCCTCGTGGTAGGCGGTGATCTTCTTCTCGCTGTCGCTCATCGCCCGGGTGCGCCGCTCGGGGCCGGCGATGACGCGGTCGATCGCCTCCTCGAGGTACTCGTTGGAGATCGCGCGCTTGTCGTTGCGCGCGGTCAGCAGCGCGGCCTCGTTGATGACGTTGGCCAGGTCGGCGCCGGAGAAGCCGGGGGTGCGCCGGGCGACCGAGTCGAGGTCGACGTCGGGCGTGAACGGCTTGCCCTTGGCGTGCACCCGCAGGATCGCCTTGCGGCCCTCCATGTCCGGGTTGTCGACCGGGATCTGGCGGTCGAAGCGGCCCGGGCGCAGCAGCGCGGGGTCGAGGATGTCCGGCCGGTTGGTGGCGGCGATGAGGATGACGCCGCCCTTGGTGTCGAAGCCGTCCATCTCGACGAGCAGCTGGTTGAGCGTCTGCTCGCGCTCGTCGTGACCGCCGCCCATGCCGGCGCCGCGGTGGCGGCCGACGGCGTCGATCTCGTCGACGAAGACGATGGCGGGCGCGTTGGCCTTGGCCTGCTCGAAGAGGTCGCGGACGCGGCTGGCGCCGACACCCACGAACATCTCGACGAAGTCCGAGCCCGAGATGGAGTAGAACGGCACCCCGGCCTCGCCGGCGACGGCCCGGGCGAGCAGCGTCTTACCGGTACCGGGCTGGCCGAACAGCAGCACACCCTTGGGGATCTTGGCGCCGAGCGCCTGGTACTTCGCCGGGTTCTGCAGGAAGTCCTTGATCTCGTGCAGCTCCTGGACCGCCTCGTCGGCCCCCGCCACGTCGGCGAACGTCGTCTTGGGCATGTCCTTGGTGAGCATCTTGGCCTTGGACTTGCCGAAGTTGAGCACCCGCGAGCCGCCGCCCTGCATCTGCGACATGAACAGCAGCAGCAGGATCACGAGGATCGCGATGGGCAGCAGGTTGACGACGAGGCTGAGCAGGATGTTGTCACCCGAGACGGTCGCGTTGACCGTGCCGGTGATCCGGCCCGCGCTCTTGGCCTCCTGGACGTCGTTCCAGATCTCGTCCGTCAGCTCGTACGGATATTGAGTCTCGATCTTGTCCGTGGTCTTGCCGTCGAACCGCTCCGGAGAGGCCAGCTCGAGCTGGAGCGTCTGCTCCTTGTCCTCCTGGATGACCTTCTTGATCCCCGGCTGGTTGAGCCGCTCGAGAACCACCGAAGTATCGACACGCTGGTAGCTGGGACCACTGGTGAAGAAAGAGCTCAGCGCGATCGCACCGAGGATCACCAGAACGATCCAGACCACCGGGCGGCGGAAGAAACGCGTACGTTCCATACTGTTGTCGGGCCTGGAGTGCGCCCGAACCCTCCTGATCGGCGTCCTGGTCACCTGGGTTATGGATCCCCGCCGCCGGCCGCCGGAAGGGCGAACGAGCCGCGGAGACGCTGCCGGAACGAATAACCGCCGGGCCGCGAGGCAAACCCCCTGCAGCCCGGCTGGTCGACGCCCGGCGCCGTCGGCGCTCGTGACTCTGCGCCATCGGTCATTCGACGGTACACCGTGGGTGCCTTCCGCGACTCCGTGAGCCCGCCCGGTCGACACCCCACGAGCACCGGAAGTTCGCCCGAAAATTACCGCAAAGCCGGACAATACCGCTCGTCAGCGGGGCGGCGGGGCGAATTCTGAGAGTCCGCTGGGAAGACGTTCAGCTACGGGCGTAGACCTCGGGCTTGAGCACCCCGACGTACGGCAGCTCGCGGTAGCGCTCGGCGAAGTCGAGACCGTAGCCCACCACGAACTCGCTCGGGATGTCGAAGCCGACGTACTTGGTCGGGACCGGCACCTTGACCGCCTCGGGCTTGCGGAAGAGCGCGACGACCTCGACGCTCTCCGGCGAGCGCGACTGCAGGTAGCGCATCAGCCACGACAGGGTGAGCCCGGAGTCGACGATGTCCTCGACGATCACCACGTGCCGGCCGCTGATGTCGCTGTCCAGGTCCTTGAGGATGCGCACCACCCCGGAGGACGTGGTGCCCGAGCCGTAGGACGAGACGGCCATGAATTCCATCTCGCAGGGCGGGCCCTGCCGTCCGAGCGCGCGCGCGAAGTCCGCCATGAACATGACCGCGCCCTTGAGCACGCAGACCAGCAGCACGCCGCCCTCGGCGTCCGCATAGTCGGCTGCGACCTGCTTCGCGAGCTCTTCGGTCTTCTCGCGGATCTGCTCCTCGGAGATGATCACGCGGTCGATGTCGGCGTCGTACCAGGAGCCGTCTGCCATGCCGTCAAGCCTGCCGTATCAAGTGTGTCGCGCGCGGGCGGGGGCAGCACTCCGTGCCCGGACAAGCGCAGGTTATCGGGCGAAACACCCCGCAAGCGACCCGGCCGTGGCACAGACAGTGACAACTGTCACAGGGTCATCCGCACGAGATCACCCGCCCGCCGCGCAATGTGGATACCGCCCGGCAACGCGGCGTGACCTTGACCGTGCCAGTCGGTCACGAGAGCCTCCAGGGCGGCCACATGACGATGGGACAGCGCCGCCCCCGGCGCACCCAGCTCCAGCGCCCACGCGTGCAGCACCCGGCCGCGGATGGCGGGCGACAGATCCGACAGGTCCGAGACCGAAAGACCGGCGGACGACCGCGCGGCAGCGAGAGCCGCGACAGCCTGCCGGTCGAGCTCGGCGACATCGAGGGCCAGCAGCGATGCCGTCCGGGCCAGGTTCGCGACCACAGCCGGCCCGAGCGCGCCCTCCAGAGCGGGCAGCGCGGACGACCGCACGCGCGCCCGGGCGTACGCGGAAGAGGTGTTGTGCGGGTCCTCCCACGCGACCAGGCCGAGCGCCGCGCACGCCTTGCGCGTGTCGGCCCGCGACACGTCCAGCAGCGGACGGACGAAGATCCCCCGCCGGTACGGCATCCCCGCCATCCCGCGCGGCCCGGCGCCTCGCGCGAGCGCCAGCAGTACGGTCTCCGCCTGATCGTCGCGCGTGTGCCCGAGCAGCACATCGGCCTCGCCGGCGGCCGCGGACAGAGCCGCGTAGCGGGCCTCCCGGGCCGCCGCCTCCGGCCCGCCGGACGAGCCGACCGTCACGGTGGAGACCAGCACCGGATCGAGGCCGGCCGACCGGGCCCAGCCGGCCACGGAGGCGGCGCGCGCGGCGGAGCCCTCCTGCAGCTGATGGTCCACGGTGACGAGGCCGGCCGGCACGCCCATGCGCGGCGCCACGAACGCCACGGCCGCCGCCAGGGCGAGCGAGTCGGCGCCGCCCGAACAGGCGACCAGCACCGGCGAGCCCGGCGTCAGCGCCCGGCGGACCGCCGTGCGGATCGTGGCGACGGGCGCCGGGATGCGGGCCACGTCAGGAGGCGAGCCCCACCGGGCCGTGCACCCGCGCCACCCAGGCGTCGGGGTCGCCCAGCTCGTCGAGGCGCGGCAGGGTCAGCGGGGAGCTGAAGACCTTGTTGAAGCCGGCCATGCCGACCCGGTCGACGACCCCGTGGACGAACTTGCGGCCCTCCGCGTACTGCCGCATCTTGACCTCGATGCCCAGGACCCGGCGGATGGCCTTCTCCAGCGGGTTGCCGCTCTCGCGGCGCTGGTTGAACTTGGCCCGGATCGCGTCGACGGACGGCACGACGTCGGGGCCGACGCCGTCCATCACGAACTCGGCGTGCCCCTCGAGCAGCGTCATCAGCGCGGTGAGCCGGTCGAGCACCGCCTTCTGCGCGGGCGTCTGGACGATGTCGATCACCGAGGAGCGGCTGTCCGGGTCACGCAGCGCGTCCGACAGGGTGGCGACGCCGCGGCGCAGCCGCTCGAGGATGTGCTCGCCGCCCTGGGAGGCGTCGACGAAGGCCTGGACCTCGCCGAGGAAGTAGCCGCGCATCCACGGCACGGCCTGGAACTGGGTGAGGTGGGTCACCTCGTGCAGGCACACCCAGAGCCGGAAGTCGCGCGGGTCGGCGGCGAGCTTGCGCTCCACCTCGACGATGTTGGGCGCGTTGAGCAGCAGCTGGCCGGGCTCGGCCGAGAAGACCTCGTACTGCCCCAGGACCCGCCCGGACAGATAGGCCAGCACCGTGCCGGCTTGCACGCCGGTGACGCGGGAGCCGATCGCGTCGGCCACCGGGCCCGGCTGCTTGTCCCCGGAGAGCCGGCTGACCAGCGGGATCATGACTTCCTTGAGCCCGGCGAGGTTGACCGCGGCCCAGTCCTTGCGGTCGACGATCCGCACCGGCGGCCCCTCGGTCACCGGGGTCAGACCTGTGTAGGCCGCGACGTGCCGGCGGGCCTCGTCGGTGAGCTCGCGCAGCTGCGCGACCACCTGTGTGGCTTCTTCGTAGGACACCGCGGGGCCGGATTTGCTCAGCGCGCCCGCGGTGGCGGCGGCCAGATCCCAGTCGACGAACTGCGCCATGGACCCACCGTACCCGCGCACGACCAGCCGCCCACCCTGAGAATTCCCTTACTGGCAGCCGCAGCCCACCAGGGTGGTGGCGAGCTTGTCGAGGGTCGCCCGGGCCTCGATCGCGTTGGCGCCCGTGGCCATGAAGGCGAAGAGCAGCAGGCGCCCGTCCCGGGTCATGAGCTGCCCCGACATCGTGTTGACGCCGCTCAGCGAGCCGGTCTTGGCACGGACGATCCCCTGCCCGGCCTGGTTGGGCGCCGGCGTCGCGAAGCGGGTGCGCAGCGTCCCCGACCAGCCCGCCACCGGCAGCCCGCCGAGCATCGCGCTGACCTGAGGGTTCTTGCCGCCGGCGGCGAGCGAGAGCACGTCGGTCAGCAGCTCGGGGCTGATGCCGTTGTGGCGCGAGAGGCCGCTGGCGTCGTAGAGGTCGGCCTCCTCGCCCGGCAGGCCCAGCTCGTCCAGCTTGTCGCCCATCGCCCTGGCGGCGCCGTCGAAGGAGGCCGGCTGGCCGGCGGCCAGCGCCACCTGCCGGGCCATGGCCTCGGCCAGGACGTTGTCGCTCTGCTCGAGCATCCAGTCGACGATGTGCACCAGCGGCGGCGACTGTACCGCCCCCAACTGGGCGCCGGCGGGCGCCTTTCCCCTGGTCACCGCACTCTCCGGCAGGCCGAGCAGCTGGGCGAACGCCTTGCCCGCCGACAGCGCCGGATCGGTGAAGCGCCGGTCGCCGCCGCGCTCGTTGTGCACCGGCTTCACCCGCCCGGCGTTGGTCATCAGCGCCTGGATCCGCGCGACCTGGCCGCCCGAGATCAGGCCGCCGTCCCATCCGGCGCCCATCTCGGGGCCGGTGAAGAGAGAGGTGTCGACGATCACGCGGGTCGGTGGCTGAGCGCCGAGGGCCTTCTTGACCTGGGCGGCGAGCTTGTCGAGGCGGGCGGCCCCGGGGAACTGGTCGTCGGCGTCGACCGCGAGCGTGGGGTCACCGCCGCCGATCAGCACGACCTCGCCCGGCTTCGCCCCGGCGACGGCCCGGGTGGTCAGGCGGTAGGCCGGTCCGCGCGCGGCCAGCACGGTCGCCGCGGTCAGGAGCTTGGTGGTGGAGGCGGGCGTGGTCATCGTGCCGGCGTTCTTCGCGAAGAGGACGTCGCCGGTCACGCCGTCGACCACGGAGATGTTGGCCGTGCCCAGGGACTTCGCGGAGACCAGCGGGCCGATCGCGGCCGTCACGCCGGCGGCTGTCGGGGCGGTGGCGGCGGCTGCGGCCGCCACGAGCACCGGCGTCGGGGTCGGGTCCGGCGTGGGGACGAAGCTGGGCCGCGCGGACGGCTCGGCCGAGAGCCAGCCGTCGACCGGTCCCGGCCGCACGACCAGCGCCGCCCCGGCAAGGACGATCAAGATCACCACAACCGACAAACCCGACACCAGGAGCGTACGCCGGGAGCGCTGCCCGCCTCGCGCGGCCGCCGTGCCGTACGTGCCACCTTCCGGGGCACTCTGTCCGGAATCAGCTTTTTGCCCGTCCGGGGGCGTGTCCGCGGCGTACTGTCCAGAGAACTGTGGAGCCGGCACCGCCGCGCGTCCGTAGGTTCCGCTCGCGGGCCGCGGGAAATCCGGGGCATCCCGGACATTTCTGGCGCCTTCTACCGGAGACCGGCCCTGCTTCGACTCCGACACGCCGTCGTACTCGGGAGTGTTCTGTGAATCTTGCCTCCCCACACGCCCCTCCTCCGTACGGACCGGCAGACTTAGGAGACACTACAAACATCCGGCACACCGGTGCGCGCGGATCTGGTGGGGCCGAGTCCCCCGCCCCGCCGCACGGATCATCAGCCGGTGACCAGGCCGGGCGAACAAGGGAGCGAACTATGGATTTCGACATTCTCGTTGAGATCCCGAAGGGCCACCGAAACAAGTACGAGGTCGACCACAAGACCGGTCGCATCCGGCTCGACAGGACGCTCTTCACCTCGACGCAGTACCCGGCCGACTACGGCTACATCGAGGGCACGCTGGGCCAGGACGGCGACCCGCTGGACGCGCTCGTGATCATCCCCGAGCCGACCTTCCCGGGCTGCCTGGTGCGCGCCCGCGCCATCGGCATGTACCGGATGACCGACGAGAAGGGCCGCGACGACAAGGTCCTGTGCGTCCCGTTCGAGGACCCGCGCCAGGAGCACCTGCGCGACATCCACCACGTGTCCGAGTTCGACCGCATGGAGATTCAGCACTTCTTCACGGTCTACAAGGACCTCGAGCCGGGCAAGTCCGTCGAGGGCGCCACCTGGGTCGGCCGCATGGAGGCCGAGGAGGAGATCCGCGCGTCGTTCAAGCGCGCCGAGGCGGCCGAGGCCGAGCACGGCGAGCACGACGAGCACTGATCCGGCTGCTTCTCCGGGCGTCCACCGGCCTGGGCGAACGCCTGCCGGGCGGGCACCGTCCCGCCCACCCGCACGACCACCGCACGGGCCGGTGGCCGGCTTCCGAGCCGAGCCGCCGGCCCGCCGCGTTACCTGGTTCTTACAGGCTGATCGTCGAGACCAGGCCGTACAGACCCACCACCGCACACGCCACCGGGATCACCGCGATCACCGCGAGGTTGTCCAGCAGGTCCGCCGCCCGGCCCAGATAGGGCGACGGCGGCCGCCGCGACCACGCCACCCCGGCGGCGACGACCACCACGGCCAGCACCACCACGGCCGCGGCCGCCACGAGCAGCACGGTCGAGCCGGCGTCACGCACGAGACCTGTGCCCAGGGCGAACAGTCCGGTCAGCCCGCCCGCGAGGAGGGGCACCCGCTGCCGTACGGTCACGAACAACCGCGACCGCAGCAGCAGGGCGGCCACCGCCAGAGCGGCCAGGATCCGCGCCGCCGTCCCGCCCGCGGCCAGCACCACGAAGGCCCCCGCCGCCGCGACGGCGTGCCCGATCAGCATCCCCACCAGCATTTCCTCGGTACGCCCGACCGCCGCCCCCACCCGCGCCCGGTCCGGCCGCTCGTCCGCCCCGGACCGGTCGTCCCGCGAAGCCGCGGGAACAAAAGCCACGGGCATCGCCCCGGGCACGCCACCGAACCGGATCGCCAGCACCGGCAGCAGCCCGATCCCGCACACCAGCACACACATCAGCACCGCCGCCGCCCCCGCCGCCGAGGTCCACAGCCCGGCCAGCGCCGCGAGCGCCCCGAGCAGCCCCGCCGTCACGCCGGCGGCGAAGATCCGGGGCAGTGTGGCGACCCCGGCCCCGGCGAGCACGGCGAAGAGGAGCAGCGCGACCGAGCCCGTCAGCAGCCCGGGCCCGCCGAGCCAGGCCAGCCCGGGCACGGCCCCGGCCGCTTCCGGCTGCGAGATCAGGACGGATCCGCCCGCGAAGGCGTACGGCAGAGCCGCCCCGCCCAGCACCGCCCCGGCCGCCGCGTCCCCGTACGCCCGGGAAGCCGTCGTCCCGGCCAGCGCGAGCAGCACCGCGCCGCCCAGCCCGACGCCCACGCCCGCTCCCCAGCTCGGACCCGCCGCCAGCACCGCGAGCGCGCCCACCGCGAGCAGCACGCCCGCCCCGGCCAGCGTCGCCATCCGGGTCGCGGCCGGCGTCCACGTCACGCTCCGCCTCCGGGCCTCGTCGGCGATCGCCTCGACCACGTCGTCGTACTCGAGCTCCGGCCAGCCCGACCGCGCCGGCCGCAGGTAGAGCACCTCGCCGTCGCGGACGCCCTGCGCGGCGAGCGCCTCGGCGGGGGTGAGGGGCACCCCGTCCGTACGCCGCAGGATCCAGCCGCCGTGCCGTTCGCCGTCGTCGGCCAGCTCCTCGCCGGCGTGCCGCAGCACCTCGGGCAGCAGCTCGGCGAGGGGAACGTGCTCGGGCAGGGCGACGTCGAGGCGGCGCCGCGGCGCGCTGATCGTGACTCGGGCGAGGCCCAGGTTCACGGCACCTCCCATCGACGGACCTGAGGCTATCATGAGCGCTGTGTAACGCATTGAGTGCTCTGAGTTTCTGAAATCAGGGAGGCGGGCGTGGGAACAGTGGTGGTCAAGCGGGCCGCCCGCCGCCCGGCGCCCGAGATCCCCACCGGCGACCTGGTGATCGATCCGCCGCCGGAGGTGCCCGCGGCGGCCGGGAGCCGGTGGCAGCAGGCGTTCATGACGCTGCCCATGCTCGGCGGCTCGGTCGCGATGGCGATGCTCATGGGTCAGGGCCGCGGCGGCGCCCTGTCCTATGTGATCGGCGGCCTCTTCGGGATCTCGTCGCTCGCCATGCTGGCCACCTCGTTCGGCGGCAGCGGGACGCCACGCAAGGCCGAGATGCTGACCGCCCGCCGCGAATACCTGCGCCACCTCGCCGGCCTGCGCCGACGCGTCCGCGACACGGTCGCCCGGCAACGCGCCGGCCTCTACTACCGCCATCCCGACCCGGCCCGGCTGTGGTCGACCGTGGACAGTCACCGGGTGTGGGAACGGCGGCCCGCCGACTCGGACTTCGCGGTCATCCGGGTCGCCGTCGGCCCGCAGACGCTGGCCACACCGCTCGTTGCCCCGGTCACCCAGCCGGTCGAGGACCTCGAGCCGCTGACCGCCGGGGCGCTGCGGCGCTTCCTGGACACGTACTCGGTCGTGCCGGACCTGCCCGTGGCCGTCTCGCTGCGCGCCTTCGCCCGGGTCCACCTGCGCGGGCCCGGCGCGGCGGGCCTGGCGCGGGCGATGCTGACGCAGCTCGCGGTGTTCCATGCCCCGGACGACCTGGTCATCGCCGTCTGCACCGGTGACGAGCAGCGCGCCGCGTGGGACTGGATCAAGTGGCTCCCGCACGCCCGGCACCCCGTCCGCAGCGACCGGACCGGGCCGTTGCGCCTGGCCGCCGGCTCGGCGACGGAGCTCGACCAGCTGCTGGAGGACGTGCTCGGCGATCGGCCCCGCTTCGACCCGGCCGGCGTGGAGCCGACCGGCCCGCACGTCGTGATCGTGCTCGACGGCGCCGGCCCGGACGCGCTCGACGAGGGCATCGACGGGGTGACCTTCCTGGACCTGCACCACGCGCCGCCACGCCTGCTCGACCGCGGGATGCTGGTGCTGGACACCAGCGACGACCAGGCCCTGCACACGTACGCGATGGAGCACGCCGCCCAAGTCGGCCGGCCGGACCACCTCAGCGTCGCCGAGGCCGAAGCCGTGGCCCGGAGGCTGGCGCCCCTGCGGCTCGGCGTGGTCACCACCGCGACGGACGCGCCGGCGCCCACCGGGGCGGGACTGGCCGACCTGCTCGCGCTCGGCGACCCGGCCGCCCTCGACGTGGCCGCGGTGTGGCAGGAGCCCCGGCCGGACCGCGACTGGCTCCGGGTGCCGATCGGGCTGAGCGGGGACGGTTCACCCGTCGACCTCGACCTCAAGGAGTCCGCCCAGGACGGCATGGGCCCGCACGGGCTGCTCATCGGCGCCACCGGGTCCGGCAAGTCCGAGCTGCTGCGCACGATCGTGCTCGCCCTGGCGACCACCCACTCGTCCGAGACGCTCAACTTCGTGCTCGTCGACTTCAAGGGCGGGGCCACCTTCGCCTCGCTCGACCGGCTGCCGCACACCGCCGCGGTGATCACCAACCTCGCCGACGAGCTGGTCCTGGTCGACCGGATGGTGGACGCCGTCGACGGGGAGCTGGTCCGGCGGCAGGAGGTGCTGCGCCGGGCGGGCAACTACGCGAGCCGGCGCGACTACGAGCGGGCGCGTGCCTCCGGCGCCGACCTGCCGCCCCTGCCCAGCCTGCTGATCATCTGCGACGAGTTCTCCGAGCTGCTCTCGGCCAAGCCGGATTTCATCGACCTGTTCGTCCAGATCGGACGGCTGGGCCGGTCGCTCGGCGTGCACCTGCTGCTGGCGTCGCAGCGCTTGGAGGAGGGCCGGTTGCGGGGGCTGGACACCCATCTGTCGTACCGGATCGGTCTCCGGACCTTCTCGGCGCTGGAGTCGCGGACGGTGCTGGGCGTGCCCGACGCGTACGAGCTGCCGCGCGCGCCCGGCCACGGCTACCTGCGGTTCGGGACCGAGCCGCTGGTGCGCTTCCGGGCGGCGTACGTCTCGGGTCCCTATCGTCCGACCGGCCGCGTCGCCGGACCCCGCCGGGCCGGGGAACCGCTGGTCCTGCCCTTCTCGACCACACCCCACCTTCCGCCCGTACGCCCGGCCGGCGCGACCCGCGAGGTGACCCCGGCGCTCGGGGCGACGCTGCTGGACGTGCTTGTCGACCGGCTCGACGGCGAGGGGCCGCCCGCCCACCGGGTGTGGCTGCCGCCGCTGGAGGACTCGCCGACCCTCGACGACCTGCTCGGGCCGTTGAGCACCGATCCGGCGCGCGGGTTGTCCGCCTCCCGGCCCGAGCTGCACGGCGCGTTGCGCGTACCGGTGGCTCTCATCGACAAACCCCGTGACCAGGTACGCGACGTGCTGTGGCTGCACCTCGCCGGCGGCTCGGGCCATGTGGCGATCGCCGGCGGCACGCAGTCCGGCAAGTCGACGCTGCTGAGGTCATTGATCCTCGGGCTGGCGCTCACGCACACGCCGGCCGAGGCGCAGATCTACTGCCTCGACTTCGGTGGCGGCGCCCTGGGCCTGATCCGGGACGTGCCGCACGTCGGCGGGGTCGTGCAGCGCCTCGACCCGGTGGGCGTGCGCCGCACGGTCGGCGAGATCACCGCCCTGCTGGCCGAGCGCGAGCGCCGCTTCGCCGACCTGGGCCTCGACATCGCGACCTATCGGGCGCAGCGGGCGGCGGGTGAGCACGCGGACGACCCGTTCGGCGACGTGTTCCTGGTCGTGGACGGCTGGTCGACGCTGCGCAACGAGTTCGACGACCTCGAGAACGCGATCACCGACATCGCCACGCGCGGCCTCTCCTACGGCATCCACATCGTGGCCGCGGCGCCGCGGTGGATGGACTATCGTCCGGCGCTGCGCGACATGTTCGGCACGCGGGTGGAACTGCGCCTCGGCGACCCCACCGACTCGGCGGTCCATCGCCGGGCCGCGGGCGAGGTGCCCGACCGGCCCGGCCGCGGCATCGTCGGCGACGGGCTGCACTTCTTGACCGTACGACCGGAGCTGCACGACACCACGGGACCGGGCCTCGCCACCCGGCTCGCCGCGGCGTGGAGCGGCCCGGTGGCGCCCAGGGTCCGGATGCTGCCGGGCTCCCTGGCGTACGAGGAAGTGCGGGCCGGCGCCGGTCTGCACCTGCCGATCGGCATCGCGGAAGCCGACCTGCGCCCGGTGACGATCGACTTCGCGAGCGACCCGCACTTCGTCCTCTTCGGCGACGCCGAGTGCGGCAAGACCTCGTTCCTGCGCGCGCTCGCCACCACCGTGACCGGCCGCTTCGACCCCAAGCAGGCGCGGATCATCCTGATCGACTATCGGCGCGGCCTCATGGACCTGCCGGAGAGCGACCACCGCATCGGATACGGCATCCAGCCCCAGCAGACCCTCGAGCTCATGCAGAACGTGGCCGGCTACATGGACCGCCGCCTGCCCGGTCCCGACGTCAACCGGCAACAACTGCGCGACCGGTCCTGGTGGAGCGGCCCGGAGCTCTTCGTCCTCGTCGACGACTACGACCTCGTGACGGCGGGCAGCACCAACCCGCTGCAGCCGATCCTCGACCACCTGCTCCAGGCCCGCGACATCGGCCTGCACCTGATCATCGCGCGCCGGGCCGGGGGCGCCGCGCGGGCGATGTTCGACCCGGTGATCCAGCGCCTGCGTGAGCTGTCCTCGCCCGGTCTGGTGATGGCCGGGCCGCCGGACGAGGGTGCCCTCATCGGTCCCGCCCGCCCCGGCCCGCTGCCGCCCGGCCGGGGGCGGCTGGTCACCCGGCGCGAGGGGTTGCGGCTGGTGCAGCTCGCCTATCTGCCGCCCTTCCCGCCGTCATGACCGCCGGCCTCCCCCGCCCGCGGCCGGTCTCATGACCGCCGGCTTCCCTCGCCCGCGGCCGGTCTCGTGACCGGCGGCCTCCCCCGCTGGGGGTCGGTCCCGGGTGGGCGTCCGTCCGCCCTTCCGGGTCGACGAGCGGGATGAACGGACAAGTCGTGCGATCGGCCTTCACGGATACGGGCAACGATGCGCCGATTCGGAGTAATCTCCGTGCATCAGTGTCCATCATCAGAACGGCCCGCTGACCAGTGAGAGCTCGAAGCGAAGCACCGTGCGCGTCCCGCCGACGGCGACGTGACGCCGACGCGCCGCACCCGGCCCCCGGCGGTGCCCGTTGGTGAGACTGCCCGCCCGCGTCGCCGCTGCGACCTCCGCTGCCTGTCTCTGCGCCGGCCTCACCGGCGCGCCCGCCCTCGCTGCCCCCGGTCCCGCCGCTGACCGCTCCGGAGGCGGCGTGGCCGCGGCCGGACCGCTCGCCGAGCCGCTGCGCGGTGACTCGATCCGGGCCGACCAGTGGCAGCTGCAGACGCTGCGGGTCGCCGGCGCCTGGACCTATTCGACCGGCGCGGGCGTGACAGTCGCCGTCGTCGACTCGGGCGTGGACGCCGATCACCCGGACCTGAAAGGTCAGGTGCTCAAGGGGCTGGACCTCGTCGACACCGGCGGCGACGGCGACACCGACCTCGTGGGGCACGGCACCACGGTCTCGGCGCTGATCGCCGGGCGCAACGACGACGACGAGGGCGTGGTGGGCATCGCCCCGAACGCCAAGATCCTGCCGGTGCGCGTCCTCGACCGCGAGAACAGATACGACGACGCCATGATCGTGGCCAAGGGCGTGCGCTGGGCGGTCGACAACGGCGCCCGGGTGATCAACCTGTCGCTGGGCGGCAACGGCACGAGCGCGGCCCTCGCCGCCGCCCTCGACTACGCGTTCGCCAAGGACGTCGTCGTGGTCGCGTGCACGGGCAACGCCGGCGCCTCCACGTCGCCCGGCGTCTGGTACCCGGCCCGCGAGCCCGGCGTCATCGCCGTCGCCGGCATGGAGAAGGACGGCACCGAGCTGTGGTCCGGCTCGATCACGGGCAAGGAAACCGTGGTCACGGCCCCCTCCACGCACCTGGTCGGCGCCCGCCCCGAGGGCTACTGGCAGGTCCAGGGCACGAGCTTCGCGGCCCCGATGGTCTCGGCCACGGCCGCCCTGATCCGCTCCCGCTGGCCCACCATGTCCGCGGGCGAGGTGGTCAACCGCATCATCAAGACCGCCCACGACCTGGGCCCCCAGGGCCGCGACGACGAGTACGGCTACGGCATGGTCGACCCCACGGCCGCCCTCACCGCCGAGCTGCCCGCGGTCGCCCGCAACCCGCTCGACACGACGGCGTCGCCGGGCATCTCCCGCATCGGCAGCGCCCCGAGCGCCGGCCAGGCCCAGTCCGCCCCCGACACGACCGGCTCCGGCACGGTCGGCGCCCGCGTCCCGGGCTCCAACGCCGGCAGCGCCATCGCCGGCGCCGACCTCCCCGCCCCGGGCCACTCCCCCGGCTGGTGGGCCACCGCCGCCCTCTTCCTCGTCACCCTGCTGGCCACGGCCCTCGCCATCCGCCGCTTCGCCGCGGCCTGAGCCCCGCGCCGCTCCGCCACCGCCTGAGCCCCGCGCCGCTCTCCGCCGCCGCCTGAGCCCCGCGCCGCTCCGCCGCCGTCTGAGCGCCACGAGCGAGCGTGCCCAAGCGCCCGGCCTCCGCGCCACGAGCGCCCCCGACGCGATGGGCGTCGGGAGGACGCCCCCTACGCGCAGTCCCCGGTCTTCACCCCGCGCGTCCGCTGCGTCCCGAGCCGCGCCGTGCTCGCGGCCTCGTTGGCGGTCAGCGCGAAGCCCACGTTCCGATCGTCCGCGGCCGCGGCGAAGATGACGCCGAGCACGTCGCCGTTCTGCGAGACCAGCGGCCCGCCCGAGTTGCCGCTCTGAACGAGCGCCCGGATCGTATAGATCTCGCGGGTCACGTTGCCCGCGTCGTAGATGTCGGGGCCGGTGATGTTGCTGACCTCGCGGACGCGGGCGCTCTCCGCGCGGTAGGGGCCGTCCAGCGGGAAGCCGAGCACGACCGCGTTGGCCCCGGTGCCGGCCGGGCGCTCCACGAAGGGCATGACCGGCGCCTTGAGGCCGGGCACGTAGACGACCGCGAGGTCACGCTCCGGGTCGTAGACGACGACC
Organism: Symbioplanes lichenis; assembly: GCF_030709675.1. GTDB lineage: Bacteria > Actinomycetota > Actinomycetes > Mycobacteriales > Micromonosporaceae > Actinoplanes > Actinoplanes lichenis. The sequence goes on along the minus strand of NZ_JAUZQD010000011.1, from coordinate 184,006 downwards.
TTGCCGTCGAGGCGGTCGTCCTGCGTTTCCACCTGGACGTTCTTGGTGCCCGCGACCACGTGCGCGTTGGTCATGATGCGCTCGTCGGCGTAGACGAAGCCGGAGCCCTCGATGCGGCGGGAACAGCTGGGGGCCGTACCGAGGACCTTGATGACCGACTTGCGGGAGTCGACGACGACCTGAGACTTGGCCAGGGTCGGGTCCGGCGGGTCCACCTGGCGGGCGTTGGTCCTGGTCAGGCCGCCGAAGACGTCGGGGAAGCCGTCGGTGTTGAGCGACTCGCGCAGCCCGGAGGAGAGCGCCTGGGCCTCCTCGGGGAGGAGCTGGTTGACCCCGTTGAGGATCGCACTGTCCCGCACCGCCGCGTTGAGGGCGGGGAACGGCGTCGAGCCCATGGGCACGGCGATGAGCCACGCGACGAGCAGCACCGCCGCCACGGAGACGGCCGCGCCGCCCGCGTCGTCGAGGCGCTGCAGCGGGCGGCTCGCGATCGCGCGGCGGACCCGGGTGCCGAGCCAGCCGGCCAGGGTCTGCCCGAGCACGGCCAGCGCGAAGATCGTCACCAGCGAGACGATCAGCCGGGTGGTGGGGCTGTCGAACTGGTTCGCGAGCAGCGGGCCGACCTGCAGGCCGATCAGCAGGCCGCTGAAGAACCCGCCGAACGACAACGCCCCGATGACGAAACCCTGCCGATAGCCGCTGACCGCGAAGATCAGCATGAGCACGATCAGGAGTACATCGACCACAAGCACTCGCCCAGGGTAGAAGTGACAGTCACGGGACCACCTCGCCGGTCGCCGCCGGAGCCGATGCAGTCGCCTGAGCAGCGTCGGTCTCCGCCGCGGGCGTCCCGCGGAAGGCGGCCGGCACCTGCGAGTCGGGCAGCGTCACGAGCCGGCCCGGCTCCCACGGCTTGCTCCACCCGGCCAGGTCGAGCAGGGTCGCGATGACCCCGGCGGTGAAGCCCCACACGAGCATGTCGCTCACCTGGAACGCCGGGCCCACCCAGCCACTACGGTGCTGGACCCGCACGCGGTTCACCGGATTCACCAGATCGGCGACGGGCAGCCGGGCGACCCGGTCGACCTCGTCCGGGTGTCCGGGCCGCACCGGGTGCGGCGCGTGCCACCAGGCGAGCACCGGCGTCACCACGAACCGGCTCACCGGGATGTAGAGCTCGGGCAGCGTCATCAGCACGGTCGCCGAGGCCGGGTCGAGGCCGACCTCCTCGTGCGCCTCGCGCAACGCGGTCGCTGCCGGGTCCTTGTCCTCCGGGTCGGCCGCGCCGCCGGGAAAGGCCGGCTGACCGGCATGGGTACGCATGGTGCCCGCCCGTTGCAGCAGCAACAGATCCGGCTCCCCGGGCCGCTCCTCGCCGAAGAGCACGAGCACAGCGCTCGCCCGCCCCCCGCTCGCCGGGGGCGCCAAGGTCGTGAAATCGCTGGTACGCGCGGCGGCCGCCCGGCTCAGCAGGGGCTCCCACCAGCTCGGCCGGCCCGCCGCGGCGCTCATCAGGCGACCGTCACGCCGGTGTGCTCCCGCACCAGCCGGCCCAGGGTGGGTTTGTCGAGCGCCTGGCCGGTGTAGACGAAGGTCTCGCCGGCCGGATCGACGAAGACGGTGACCGGCAGCGTGCTGCGGCCCAGCGCGGTGAGCAGCTTGGTCTCCCGGTCGTAGAGCGTCGGCATCGACACCATGTGCTCCGCGGCGAAGGAGGCGCCGGCGTCCTTCTGGTCGCGGGTGTCCACGCCCAGCACCCGCAGCCGCCCGGCCGTCACGTCGGACAGCTCCTGCATGAGGGGCAGCTCCTCCCGGCACGGTCCGCACCAGGAGCCCCAGAGGTTGATGACGGCGGGCCCGGGCAGGTCGGCGACCCGGATCTGCTCGCCGCCGGTGAAGCAAGGCAGCGACACGTCGGGCAACCGCGAGTCGTCACTGTCGGTGACAGCAGAAGAATCAGCGGAAATGCTCGAAGGGGCGGGCGACGCCGCCTGTGAGGGCAACGGATCGGTCAGGCCGGCGCAGGCGGCGAAGGGTGCGACCGTCTTCTCGCTCTTCTCCTCCGGCGCCACCCGGCCGGCCGTGCAGCCCCCGAGCACCAGCACCATCGGCGCCGCGACCCAGGTCGCGGCCCGCAGAGAGACGGAAGCAGCGGCGGGACGGAGAGGCCTCACGGCGCCTCCGGGGTGACCACCGCGGCGGCCGGCACCAGCTCGGGGTCGACGCCCGCCTGCACCGCGAGCTCCCGGGCGCGCGGGCCCTTGAGCAGCTTGGCCGCGGGCGCCGCCTCGGTCGGCCCGGTGCCGTAGGACGGGCACATGCTCGCCAGCGTGCAGGCCCCGCAGGCGGGCTTGCGGGCGTGGCAGACCCGGCGCCCGTGGAAGATGATGCGGTGCGACAGCATGGTCCAGTCGCGCTTCTCGATCAGGTCGGCGACCAGAAACTCGATTTTGACCGGGTCGTCCTCCTGCACCCAGCCGAAGCGGTTGACCAGGCGGCGGAAGTGGGTGTCGACGGTGATGCCCGGCACGTCGAAGGCGTTGCCCAGGATCACGTTGGCCGTCTTGCGGCCGATGCCCGGCAGCGCGACCAGCTCGTCGAGCGTGTGCGGCAGGACGCCCTCGTGCCGCTCCTCCAGGGCCTGACCCAGCTTGATCAGCGAGTCGGTCTTCGCCCGGAAGAAGCCGGTCGGCCGCAGGATCTCCTCGAGCTGCCCCCGGTCGGCGGCGGCATAGTCGGCCGCGGTCCGATAGCGCGCGAAGACGGTCGGCGTGACCTCGTTGACCTTCTTGTCGGTGCACTGGGCGGACAGGATGGTCGCGACGGCGAGCTGCAGCGGCGTCTGGAAATCGAGCTCGCAGTGCGCGTCGGGATGGGTCTCCGCCAGCGCCTTGGCCATCTTGCGGGCCCGGCGCTTGCGCCCGATCGGCGTCTCGTTGGCGAACCGCTTGGCTGACCGGACGAGCACGGCCGCGCCGGCGGACGCGGCGACGAGGGGACGACTCACGGAAGCAAGAGTACGTCGCCCGTACGACAGTCACTTCGGGGCCGCGATCGCTCCGTCCTGGCCGATGACCGCCGCCGAGTCGCCGAAGTCCGCCTTCGAGAGCTCGCGCACCCGCGCCAGCCCCTTCTCCTCCGAGCTGTCCCGCGTCGGCTTCCCGGCCGGGTTGATGGCCGTGGAGAGGAACTTGCCGCCGGTGAAGGTGCCGTCCTTGGTGAGGGTCACGTGCAGGATGCCGCCGTAGCCGAGCACCCCGTCCCGCTTGAGCGTCTTGCCGCCGGCGGCGAAGTTCCCGAGGCTGTACGCGATCAGCTTCCCCTGATAGAACTCCATGCCCCGCAGCACGTGGGGCCCGTGCCCGACCACCACGTCGGCGCCCGCGTCGATGACCGCCCGGGAGAACTTCATCGGGTCGCCCCTGTTCTCTCCGGCGAACAGCTCGCTGCCCGGCCGCACGTGCACCTTCTCCGAGCCCTCGGCGCCCATGTGCACCTGCACCACGACCACGTCGGCCTGCGCGGCGGCCTCCTCGACGATCGCCTTGGCCGCCGGAAGGTCGTTGACGTTGTTCGCCGTGGCGTAGGGCGAGAACCCGAGCACCGCGACCTTCACGCCCTTGACCTCGACGACCGTGATCTCGCCCTGGGCGCCGGTGTGCTCGAGCCCGGCACCCTCCAGGGCCTCGACCGTGCTCGTGTAGCCCTGCGGCCCGAAGTCGCTGGAGTGGTTGTTGGCCGTGTTGAGGAGCTCGAAGCCGGCTTCCTTGAGGTGCTTCGCGTACTTCGGCGGGGACCGGAAGGCGAAGCAGCTGTCCCGGGGCGGGGAGCCGCATTTGCTGGTGCCCGTGTCCTCGGTCAGCGGCTGCTCGAGGTTGCCCATGACGAGATCGGACTTGAGCCCCGGCGCCACCGAGTCGAAGAACCCGGCGCCGTCGTTGGCCGGCAGCCGGCCCGGGACGCTGCCCATGATGATGTCGCCGGTGGCCGAGAAGGTGAAGGAGTCGGGCGAATCAGGCGTTTCGGCTGCGGCGGGGGCGGCGCTGGTCGTACCCTTCGAGGGTGCGTCCTGCCACCGGGCCTGCGATGTCTCCGGGCTCCGGTCGGCGAGGGCCATGCCGCCGACCCCGGCGCCCAGAAGGGCCGCGACGACGATCGTCGCGGTGAGGACGGGGCGGCCGAAGAGGCCCCGGCGCTGGTTCGGGGGCTGGGCATTCATCGACCGGGACGATACCGTCGGGCGACAAGGGGCCACGACGGTCGAACGGACAGCCTTCGCTCACCGAGAGCGACGGTTTTCCGGCGCGTCCGGGGGTGGCGGTTACGCTCAGAGATCCAGTTCGAGGGGTGCCCGCCCGTTTACGGCCCGCGTGCGCCTAGACTGATCGTGCGCGGCGAAGGCGCGTAGTCGGAGGTACAGCGATGGATGAGGTACTGGCTCGCAGCGGGATCTTCCAGGGCGTTGACCCGGAGGCTGCCGAGGCGCTCGCCAAGGAGATGGAGACGATCGAGTTCCGGAAGGGCGACATCGTCTTCAATGAGGGCGAGGCGGGCGACAGCCTTTACATCGTTCTCTCCGGCAAGATCAAGCTCGGCCGGCGGGCGGCCGACGGCCGGCAGAACCTGGTCTCGATCATGGGCCCGTCGGACATGCTGGGCGAGCTCGCCCTGTTCGACCCGGGTCCCCGGACGGCCACCGCGACCGCGGTGACCGACACGCGGCTCGCGCGGCTGAAGAAGTCGTCGCTCCGCCCGTGGCTCAACAACCGCCCCGAGATCGCGGAGCAGCTGCTCCGGGTGCTCGCGCGGCGGCTGCGGCGCACCAACGACGCGCTGGCGGACCTGATCTTCACGGACGTCCCCGGTCGTGTCGCGAAGAACCTGCTCCAGATGGCGGGCCGCTTCGGCACCCGCGACGGTGGTGTGCTGCGGGTCACGCACGACCTGACGCAGGAGGAGCTGGCGCAGCTCGTCGGCGCCTCCCGCGAGACCGTCAACAAGGCCCTCGCGGACTTCGCGTCCCGCGCCTGGCTGCGGCTCGACGGCAAGAGCGTCATCATCCTGGACCCGGAGCGGCTGGCCCGGCGCGCCCGCGTCTGACCCACCGCCCGGCACCACGATCGGCCCCGAAGGCCGTCTCCCCGGAGGGAGGCGGCCTTCGAGTCGTGCCCCGGTGAAGGCCACTGAATCGGACAAACGGTGCATAACTCTCCCTGATCGAGGGCAAGAGCGTCCGTGTCGCAGCCGCCTACCTAGTCGTTAGCGGAATGGTCGATACGACGGTCGAGAGGGCGCGGTCTTGAACGAGGTGGCGGGCGTGCAGTGCAGCGGGGTGAGGACGTGACCGTGCTGGACACCGCGATCGACCCGCGGACGCCCGCGTACCTGGCGAACCGGAGCGCGATGCTGGAGCGCCTCGCGGAGCTGGAGTCCGCCCTCGAGGCGGCCAAGGCGGGCGGCGGCGAGAAGTGGGTCACGCGGCATCACGCCCGGGGCAAGCTGCTGCCCCGCGAGCGCGTCGAGATGCTGCTCGACCAGGACAGCCCGTTCCTCGAGCTGTCCCCGGTCGCGGCCTGGGGCTCGCAGTTCCCGGTCGGTGCGAGCGTCGTCACGGGCATCGGCGTCGTCGAAGGCGTCGAGTGCGTCGTCATCGCGAACGATCCGACGGTGGACAGCGGCGCGGTGAACCCGTACACGGTGGAAAAGATCCGGCGGGCCGCGCGCATCGCCGCGGTCAACCGGCTGCCGCTGGTCAACCTGGTCGAGTCGACCGGGGCCGCGGCCCCGACGGGCCCACCGCCGGGCGGCGCGATCGCCCGGGACCTCAGCCAGCTCACCGCGGACCGGGTGCCGACCGTCTGCGTCGTCTTCGGCGCCACGACCGGTGACGCGGCCTATCTGCCGGCGCTGTCCGACTACACGATCATGGTGCGCGGGCACGCCAAGATGCTCACGATCCACCCCCAGCCGGTACGCGCGGCCGGCGCCAACGGCCGCCCGGTCCCCGAGGTCCGCAGTGCGCCGACCGTCCCCGCGGGCGTGACCGGCCCCGCCGACCAGTTGGCCGAGGACGAGCGGGACGGCCTCCGGCTGGCCCGGCAGTGCGTCCGCCGGTTCAACTGGCGCAAGCGCGGCCCGCACCCCCGCACGTCGCCGCCGCCCCCGCCCCGCTACGACGCCGAGGACCTGCTCACCATGGCCGGGCCCGACGCGCAGTCGGTCTTCGACCCGCGCGAGGTGCTGGCCCGGGTCCTCGACGACAGCGACTTCGACGAGTTCAAGCCGGCCACCGGCACCGGCCTGGTCACCGGCTGGGGCGAGCTGCACGGCTACCCGATCGGCGTGGTCGCCAACCTGGGCAACCCGTTCTCGCCGGCCGAGACGCAGAAGGCCGTCCACTTCATCCAGCTCGCCAACGCGACCTCGACCACGCTGCTGTTCGTGCAGTACACGGGGACGCCGGCCGCCGAGCCCAACGAGGCCGCCGACGTCCGGCACGGCGCGCCCCTGGTGCACGCCGTGGCCAAGTCGACCGTGCCGCATCTCACGCTGATGATCGGCGCCGCGCCGCCCGACGAGGCCGGCGGCATCTACGGCCGGGCGTACGAGCCCCGCTTCCTGTTCAGCTGGCCGGTCGAGCGGCCGGTGGACGGCCCGCTCGGCAAGCTGCCGGACGACGGGGTCATCGACCCCCGCGACACCCGTACGGTGCTCGGCCTCTGCCTTTCCGCCGTGCACAGCGCGTCCGTGGAAGGCGCCGAACACGTAGGCGTCTTCCGACCGTAGGAGAGGTGGAGCAGAGCAGTGATCCGACGTCTACTGGTGGCTGACCGGGGTGAGATCGCCCGCCGGGTCTTCGCCACCTGCCGCCTCGTCGGCATCGAGACGGTCGCCGTCTACTCCGATGCCGACGCCGACGCCCCCCACGTCACCGAGGCGGACTACGCGGTACGGCTGGCCGGTGGCACCGCGCCGGCGTCGACGTACCTGCGCGGCGATCTCATCATCGCCGCGGCGCAGCGGGCCGGGGCCAACGCCATCCATCCCGGCAACGGCGCCCTGGCCGAGGACCCCGAGTTCGCCGCCGAGGTCACCGGCGCGGGCATGATCTGGGTCGGCCCGCCCGCCAAGACGCTCGGCACGCTGCACAGCAAGGCCGGGACGAAGGAGATCGTGGCCGAGGCGGGCGTGCCCGTGCTGCCGACCTTCGGCGACCCGGAGGACGTCGCGGGCTTCCCGGTGCTGCTCAAGCCCGCGGGCGGCGCCGGCGGGGCGGGGCTGCGCGTGGTGCGCGACCCGGCGACGCTGGCCGAGGCGGTGGCCTCGACCCGGCAAGAGACCGGCGACGAGGTCTTCTGCGAGCCCTACCTGGAGAACGTCCGGCACATCGAGGTGCCGATCATCGCCGACACGCACGGCGCGGTGGTGCCCTTCGGCGAGCGCGAGTGCTCGGTCCAGCGCCGCTATCAGAAGATCATCGAGGAGACGCCGTCTCCCGCCGTCGATCCCGCCCTGCGTGAGCAGCTGTGCCGGGCAGCCATCATCGCCGTCCGCGCGGTGGGCTACGTCGGCGTCGGCGCGGTCGAGTTCCTGCTCGACGACGAGGGCGACTTCTGGTTCCTGGAGCTCACGCCGAGCCTGCAGGTGGAGCACGCGATCACCGAGTGCGTCTCCGGATACGACCTCGTCCGGCTGCAGCTGCTCGTCTCCGAGGGCGGTCACCTGCCCATGCCCGGACCGCCGCCGATCCGCGGGCACGCCATCGAGGTGCGGATCTGCGCGGAGGACCCGGCGTACGCGTGGCTGCCCGCCGCCGGCACGCTGCACCGCTTCCGCGTACCGGACGTGGGCGGGTCGTTCCGTCCCCTCCCGCAGCCCGGCCTGCGGCTCGACGCCGGGGTGGTCGACGGCTCGGTGGTCGGCGCCGAGTACGACACCATGCTCGCCAAGCTCGTCGCGTGGGCCCCGACCCGGCAGGAGGCCGCCCGGATGCTCGCCTCCGCGCTGACCCGCTCGGAGATGCACGGCGTGGTGACCAACCGTGACCTGCTCGTCCGGGTGTTGCGCCACGGCGCGTTCCGGGCCGGGGACGTCGACACGGGCTTCCTCGACCGGCATCCCGAGGTGTTCGCGCCGTTGCTGTCCTCGGTGGACGCCGTACGCATCTCGTGTCTGGCCGCCGCCCTGGCCGGGGCCGCCGCCCGCCGGTCCGCCGCCCCCGTGCTGCGCTCGTTGCCGTCCGGCTGGCGCAACGTCCCGTCCGGCTCGCAGACGGCCGTGTACGACGGCCCGGCCGGCCCGGTCGAGGTCGGCTACCGGATGAACCGCCACGGCGAGCTGGCCGGCTGGTGGGTGCGCTCGGTGGACCCGGAGGAGCTCGACCTCGCCGGGCTCGGCCAGGCCCCGACGCTCGACGACCACCCGCCGACGGTCGTGGTGCACGCCGACGGCTCGCGGGTCGATCTCGACGTCAACGGCATCCGGCTCACGCTGCGGGTGCATCGGGTCGGCGAGGTGTCATATGTGGACAGTCCCGAGGGCTCGGTGGCGCTGCGGGAGTTGTCGCGCTTCCCGTTGCCCGCGCCCGAGGCGACCGAGGGGTCATTGATCGCGCCGCTGCCGGGTGCTGTGCGGCGCGTGCTGGTCGTTCCCGGTCAGCGGGTACGCGCCGGCGAGCTCCTGCTCACCCTCGAGGCGATGAAGCTCGAGCATCCGGTGCACGCGCCGTCCGCGGGCGTGGTCGCCTCGTTGCCCGTACACCCGGGGGCCGAAGTGGACACCGGCGAGCTGCTCGCCGTGCTCGACCCGGAGTGATCACCCGCGGGCCAGCACCGCACCCCGCAGGCTGCCCGGGCCCTGACCGGCCAGGCAGCGGAAGGTCCGCTCGTCCCCGACCGGAGGCAGCACCGACAGCGACCACTGCGCGCTGTCGGTGCGGGTGGTCGTGCGGTGGAACGTCTTGCGGCTGCAGACCTCGAGCACCGCGGGATCGGTAGTGACCGCGGCGCGGTCCCGCGGGTCGAGCCCGTCCCGCAACGCCCCCACCGCGAAGACTTCCCAGCTGTGGTGCGCGGAGCAGGCAACCCGGTGGGCCACAGCGCTGCCCGCGCGGGGCGTGAAGCACTCGACCTCGTCGGGACAATGGTCACTCGAAGCCGGGCAACCCGGCAGCTGCGACATGGCCACCGGCACGGTGGGAGTGGTGCCGCCGGGCGTGACCCAGAGCCCACCGACCGTCAGCAGCAACGCCCCGAAGCCGCCCAGGAACCACTTGCGCTTGCTGCGCTTGGCCGGGTTCTCGGTGTTGACGGTCGGCGTCTCGTCGGGCGCCGAGGAGTCCCGCGTGGGCGTCACCGGCGGCACGGGCCGCGGCTGCCTCTCGAAGGGCTGCGGCGCCGCGGTGGACCGGTAGACGGAGGCGGTCTCGAAGCGCAGCCGGCTCAGCATCTCGCGCAGCTGCTCGGCGGTCGGCCGGGCGCGCGGGTCGTTCGCCATGCCGTACCGCAGCACCTCGGTCAGCGCGTGCGGCACGCCGTCGAGGTCCGGGATCGGCCGGTTGAACAGGTCCATCAGGGTGATCAGGCTCGGACTGCGGTCGCTCTCCCAGCGCGGCGGGCGCCCGGCCATCACCGCGTAGAGCGTGGCGCACAGCGCGTAGACGTCCACGGCGCCCGAGGGGTTGGCGTGGGAGAACATCTCCGGCGGCGCGTACGCGGGGGTCAGCACCTCCAGCGTCACCGACGAGTCCCGCATCTCACCCAGCACGGCCAGCCCGAAGTCGGCCAGCACCGCCGGGTTGAAGTGCGAGTAGAGGATGTTGGCCGGCTTCACGTCGCGGTGCAGCACCCCGTTGGCGTGCGAGTGCACCAGCGCGTCGGCGATCTTCTCGCCCAGGTCGCGGGCCTCGGCGGCGCCCAGCGGCGACACCCGCATGCGGTCCAGGTACGACCCGTCGCACAGCTCCATGATCAGGTACGGGTGCTGGTCCACCGTGACGCCGACGTCGAAGAGGTCGACCACGTGCGGGTGCGACGACATCCGCCCGGCGGCCTTGGCCTCGCGCAGGAACCGGGCCTGGTCGCGCGGGTTGTCGAGGGTCCTGTTCTCGACCTTGATCGCGACCTCGCGGCCCACGGAGTCCTGGGTGGCCCGGTACACGGTGGCGTATCCGCCGCGGGCCATGACCGACAAGCCGGACATGCCAGGCACGTAGGGCACGGGCAGGCGGCCAGGCGGGGTATCCGTCACGGCCATAAAAATACGCGACCCGCGTACCGGATCATCCCGGCACGTCAGACGCGTACGCGACAGATTCCGGCGGATCCACGATGGAGAGACTCAGCGCGTCCCGGACCTCCTCGGCGGCGACCCGCTCGCTGAGCTGCTCGGTCGAGCGGGCGAGCAGCACGGCCTCCTCCGCGGCGGCGCGCGCCTCGGCCAGGTTTCCGGCGGCCGCCTCGACCCGGGCCAGCACCAGGGCGGCGAGCACCCCGCTGCGGACGTCCTCGGCCCTGACCTCGCGGGCCCGGCGCACCCAGGTGCCGGCGGTGTCGACCCGGCCGTCGGCGAGCAGGGCCGACGCGTACGAAGCCAGCGCGTGCCGCCGCGAGAACAGCAGCGACGCCCCGGTGTCGCTGGCGATCGGCGCGAGCAGCCCGACCGCCGTCCCCGGGTCGCCGGCGCGCATCCGGGCCTCTGCCAGCAGCACCCGCGGCCCGACCTGCGCCGGCGCGAGCGGATTGTGCGGCTCGACGGCGCTCATCACCCGCCGGGCATCCGCCTCGGCCGCCTCCACGTCGCCCCGGCGCAGCGCCACGAAGCCGCGCAGGACCCCGGCCATGCCCAGCAGCAGCGGGTGCCCGGTGCGGTCGGCATAGCCGAGGGCGTCGGTGAGGAGGTCGTACGCATGGTCGGGCTCGTCCAGCCCGCGCGCGATCACGCCCCGGACCACCAGCGCCAGCCCGCGGCCCCAGTCGTCCTGGACCGCGTCGAAGTCCCGGAACGCCCGGCGCGCCTCGCCGTCCGCCGACGCCAGATCGCCCAGCTCGGCCGCGGCGTAGGCCTCGACGGCCCGCAGCGTGCCGACCGCCCAGCCCTCGCCGACCCGGTCGCCGAACGGCAGGAAGATCCGGGCCAGCCGGCGCGACTCGTGGAGCCGGCCCGCGAGCAGCCGGGCGAAGGCCGTGGTGCCGCGCAGCCACGAGCGGCCCACCGGGTCGCCCAGCTCGGCGAAGAGGCGGGCGGCCCGCCCAAGGACGGCGTCCGTCCCGGCGAAGTCGCCGCGGGTGGTGGTCACCCAGGCCAGATTCTGCAGCGCCCAGGCCTGGCCGTGGCGGTCTCCCGCGGCCAGCGTCACCTGGTAGGCGGCCGCGAACCGGCTGCTGGCCCGGCTCAGCTTGCCGGCCAGGAAGTCGGCCATACCGAGACGGCGCATCGCGTTGGCGCGCTCCGGGGCCAGCTCGGCCTCCGTCGCCACGTCCAGCGCCTCCTGCCACGCCTCGACCGCCTGCGACTGATCGCCGAGCGCCTCCTGGGCGCGCCCGATCACGAGCAGCGCCTCCGCGCGGGAGACCGGGTCGGGCGTACCGCTGTGGGCAATCTTCTCGCCGGCCTCCAGCGCCTCCTTGGCCCGGCCCAGGCGCAGCAGCGCGCGGGCGTGCACGAGCTGGTCGGAGAGCGGCAGGCCGTCGCGGGCGATGGCGGCGGCCCGCTCGGCGTACGTGATCGAGGCCGCCGGCTCGATGTTGGCCAGCGCCCGCCGGGCCATCCGGCCGAGCGCCGCGACCCCGAGCGGCGCGACCTCCCGGACCGTGGCGTCGGGGCGCAGGCTGACCGCGTCGGCCAGCTCGACCGCGCACTCGGCGTGGGAGGCGACGAACGCGTCCCGCTCGTTCTCGCCGAGGCTCAGCCGCGACGCCGCGTCGTAGCCCAGCGCGTCGATCGTCTCCGGGGCGGCCCAGCGGGCCAGGAAGGCGTGCCGCTCGGCGAGGTCCGCCCGGCCGATGCCCGCGTACGCCGCCTCGCGCATCAGGGGTGTGCTGAAGGCATAGCCGCCGCGGACCCGGTGCAGCATGCGGCGCTGGAGCAGCTCGTCGACCGCGCGCTCGAGGTCGGCCTCGGCGACCGCCCCCGGCCCCGCACCCGTCGGCTCCCGCCGCTCGCGCAGGGCCTCGATCACGCCGGTGGGCACGCTGTCGCCGCCGACGGCCGCGTCCCGCAGCACCGCGCGCGGCTCGCTCGGCAGCGCGTCGATGCGGGCGGCGAGGACCGCGGCGAGGTCGCGGGAGAGCAGCTGACTGCCCATCGAGCCGGCCGCGAGCTGCCACATGCCGGCCGCGTTGGCGCCCACCGCGGGCATCAGCGCGCCCCGCTCGAGGAGCAGCGTGACCAGCTCGGCCAGATAGAACGGGTTGCCCTGCGCGGTGGCGAGCAGGCGGTCCGCGTCCGGCTGCGGGAGCTTGCCCCCATTGAGGTACGACGTCAGCAGGCGCGACGCGTCGGCCCCGCGCAGTGGCGGCAGGCTGTGGATCTCGGCGTCCGCGAGCCCGGTCAGCGCGCCGGCCGTGCGCACCAGCTCGGGGCGGCCGAGCAGCAGCAGCACCACCGGGCCGTCGAGCCGCGACAGCACGCCGCCGAGCGCCTCGATCGTCTCCGCGCTGGCGTCGTGCAGGTCGTCGACGATGACCACCAGCGGCGCCTCCTTGGCCAGCGCCGTGAGCAGGCCCGCCACCGCCGCCGGGATCGTCTCCGTCTCGGGCAGCGAGCTCGTCGGCTGCCACTCGGCGACGGCGTTCGGCCCGACCGGGTTCGCGGGCGCCTCGCCATAGCCGAGCAGGGCGAGCAGCCGGTCGATGTCGACGTCCGGCGCCTCGCCGTCGCGAGTCAGCCGGGCCACGACCTTGCGCAGCCGCTCCTCGACCACCGCGCGGGTCATCGCCGTGGCGACGTCCTTGGGCAGGCCCACGGCCTTGCGGACCAGGTCGGCCAGGGGGGCGAAGCGGCGCCGCTCGCCGAACGCGCGGCAGCGGGCGCGCAGCACCCGGGCACCGGTGTGCGAGGCGAAACGATCCGGCCCGACGTCGTAGCCCGCGGCCAGCCGCTTGACCTCGCCCGCGAACCGGGTCTTGCCGATGCCGGCCTCCGCGGTCATCACCATGACGCGCGGGCTGCCGGTGTCGATGACCTCGGCGAGACGGCCGGCGACGCGGCCCAGCTCGGCCTCGCGGCCCACGAAAGGGGCCTCGTCGCCGAGGCCCGAGCGGGTGCCGGGAGCGTCGCGGAGACCCAGCAGCTCGTACGCCGGAACGGGCTCCCGCTTGCCCTTGAGCCGTAACGCGCGCAGCTGTCGCCACGCCGCGATGTGTCTCGTGCCGGCCGACGTGCGCGTGCCCGCGTAGACCGCGCCGACCGCGGCGGCGTCGGCCAGCCGGGCGGCGGTGTTCACGGTGTCGCCGATCACGGTGTATTCGATCGAGGCCTGGATGCCGGCGACCACCTCGCCGGTGTTGAGGCCGACGCGCAGGCCGGTCGGGGCCCCGCCGCCGCGCTCGTCGTCGAGGACCCGGCGCACGGCGCGCTGCATGCTCAGGGCGGCCCGCACGGCCCGCTCGGCGTCGTCCTCGTGGGCCACGGGCGCGCCGAAGACGGCCATGATGCCGTCGCCGGTGAGCTTGTCGACGTGCCCGCCGAAGGTCTTGACCGCGCCCGCGAGCGCCGCGAGCACCCGGTCGGTGACCGCACCGACCCGCTCCGGGTCGAGGTCCTCCGACCAGGACGTGAAGTCCGAGAGGTCGCCGAAGAGCACCGTCACGATGCGCCGCTCGGCCGCCGGCAACGTGGCCGCGGCGGGCAGCGCGGCACCACAGTTGTGGCAGAAACGGGCATGGGGAACAGCGACGGTCCCGCAGACTGGACAGGTCACAGCGGGTCCAACTCTTCCGGGCCGGGCTGTGATTCCCGCCTCAGATGCTCGAGCTGCGCGCGGGCGCTCCACTCCGCCGCGAAGCGCACGGCGGGGTCGATGTCCGGATAGACGACGTCGACCACGGCCTCGGGAGTCTCCGCCCCGCCCGCCAGCGCGGCCCGGACCTGATCGAGCCGCTCACGCCGGTGGGCGAGATATTCCAGCGCCAGCTCGGCGCAGTCGGACCGCGCCGGGCCGTGGCCCGGCAGCATGAGCATCGGGTACGCCGTCAGCAGCTCGAGGCTCGTGAGATAGGCCCCGAGATCGCCGTCGGGCCAGGCCACCACGGTCGTGCCCCGCCCGAGGATCGTGTCGCCGGTGAAGATGCCGGCCGTGTGCCCGTCGGTGGCCGTGAAGCAGACGCTGTCGGCGGTGTGCCCGGGCGTGGCCAGCACCTGAAGATCAAGGCCCGCCAGGGCCAGCGAGGCGGGGAACGGGTCGCCGAGCTTCGGGTCCGCCGTCAGCACCGGCACCCCGCCGAGCATCCGGGAGAGCGCCTCGGCCCCCTCCACGTGGTCGTGGTGGCCGTGGGTGATCAGGATCGCCGCCAGCGGCCGGTGCTCGGCGATCGAGGCGAGATGCCCGGCGTCCTCGGGCCCGGGATCGATCACGACCGTCTCGGAGGCGCCCGGGGCGCGCAGCACCCAGGTGTTGGTGCCGTCCAGCGTCATCGGGCCCGGATTGGGCGCACGCAGCAGCGACAGCCATTCCGGAAACCGCTCGACCTGCGACGACACAGCTCACCCCCCAGCCGCATGGTACGTCGCCGAACGGCGGAGGGCCGAGCACGGAATGTGCGACCCGGGCATCCTCCGGTCACGTTCGGCGACGTACTCCACACGTCGCAGGGTGGTCAGGCGACCTCGGCGATCACTTCCACCTCGACGGGGGCGCCCAGGGGCAGCTCCGCCACGCCGACCGCGCTGCGGGCGTGCCGGCCGATCTCGCCGAGCACGTCGCCGAAGAGCTGCGAGGCGCCGTTGATCACGCCCGGCTGGCCGGTGAAGCCCTCCGCCGACGCCACGAACCCGGTGACCTTGACGATCTTCACCAGCCGGCCCAGCCCGACCAGCGCCTCGATCGCCGCGAGCGCGTTGACCGCGCACTGCCGGGCCAGCTCGGCGCCCTGCTCGGGCGTGACCTCGGCGCCGACCTTGCCGGTGTAGGGCAGCTTGCCCTCCACGAGCGGCAGCTGGCCCGAGACGTAGACATGGTTGCCGGACTGCACGGCCGGCACGTAAGCGGCCAGCGGCGGCACGACCGGGGGCAGGGTGATGCCCAGCTCGGCCAGCCGGGCGTACGCGTCCGCGCCGCCCGCGCCGGAGACCGGCGCCGGGGCCGTCATGCCTTCGGCCGCTTCATGTAGGCCACCAGCTGGTCCGGGTTCGGGCCGGGCACGACCTGCACCAGCTCCCAGCCGTCCTCACCCCAGTTGTCGAGGATCTGCTTGGTCGCGTGGACCAGCAGCGGCACCGTCACGTACTCCCACTTCTGCATTGCTCGCCCGCCTCCGGGTTGTCCTGCCGATCGTCGACGCCAGCGTAGTCACGCAGCGCGGACGCGCCTCCGCAGCATCCGGTTTCCACTAGTCTGGTCGGCGGGGAGGGGCGGCCCCCGGGCCGGACCAGGGAGCACGATGACGCAGCAGCCGTCACCGGACGATGGCGCATGGCCTTCGTCGGTCGCCGCGGCGCAGGACCCGCCTCTCGACACCCCCGCCTCCCCGCCGGAGTGGCCGCCGCTCGGCGCGTACCCCGAGGATCCTGTGCCGCCCGCGCACGCGTACGCGCCGCTCGAGTACTACGCGGAGGCCTACGACGACGACCGGAGCACGGACCAGTTCCCCGCGGTCCCGGCCGACGCCGCCGAGTTCCCCGCGGTTCCCGCCGACGCCGTCGAGGTCTCCGGGATCCCGCCCGATGCCGTCGAGGGGGAGGTCGTCTGGCACCAGCCGCCGCCGGTCGAGCCCTTCCACGCCAAGCACGAGAAGCCCGGCGAGTGGCACACCCACCCGCCCGACCATCTCGCCTTCCACCACTCGCCGCCGGCCGAGGTGCAGCCCGGCGTCCAGCACGACCAGCCCACCGAGGCGATCCCGCTGCGCATGCTGCCGCAGCCGTGGGAGGTGCCCTTCGACCCGCAGCACGCCGAGCCCCACCCCGCGCCGCCGCCCCCGCGGCAGCGGCGCACCGGGCGCTGGGTGGCGCTGGCGGTGGTGCTCACGCTGCTGATCCTGGCGGGCGGGGCGGTCTCGGCCATCCTCCTGCTGCGTGACGCGGACAGCGGCAAGGGCTCCCCGGACCCGGCGACCGCCGTCGACCGCTTCATGACCGAGGTCTACACGCGGCAGGACGCCACCTCGGCCGCCGAGCACGTGTGCCGGGAGGCCCGCGATGCGACGCAGCTCACCAGCCGGGTGGCCGAGATCGAGGGGTACGCCACCGAGTACCCGGCCCCGGTGTTCGCCTGGAACGAGCCGTCCGTGCGGTCCAACACCGGCGACAAGGCCCTGGTCGACGTACAGCTGACCATGACCACCGACGACGAGCGGGCCGCCCGCCAGCAGCTCACCTTCACCGTGGTCCGCAAGACCGGCTGGCTGGTCTGCGACGTCAACAGCCGGGCGTAATCTCGGGTGCATGGGTCAGAGTGAGTGGCCGGCGCGCCTGCACGTGGTGACCGGCAAGGGCGGCACGGGCAAGACGACCGTCGCGGCGGCGCTCGCGCTCGGGCTGGCCGCGGGCGGGCACCGCACGCTGCTCGTGGAGGTCGAGGGGCGCCAGGGCATCGCCCAGCTCTTCGGGCTGGAGCCGCTGCCCTACCGGGAGCTGCGCATCGCCACCCCGCCCAAGGCCGACGGGGAGGTCCGCGCGCTCGCGGTCGACCCCGAGGAGGCCCTGCTCGAATATCTGGACATGTTCTACAAGCTCGGCGCGGCCGGCCGGGCGCTGCGCAAGATCGGCGCGATCGACTTCGCCACCACGATCGCCCCGGGCCTGCGGGACGTCCTGCTCACCGGCAAGGTCAAGGAGGCGACCACGCGGTCCGCCGAGGGCCGCCGGGTGTACGACGCCGTCGTGCTGGACGCCCCGCCCACCGGCCGGATCGGGCGCTTCCTCAACGTCACCACGGAGACGGCGAAGCTCGCCAAGATGGGCCCGATCAAGACGCAGAGCGACGGCGTGGCCTCCCTGCTGCGCTCGCCGATCACCTCGGTGCACGTGGTGACCCTGCTCGAGGAGATGCCGGTCCAGGAGACGCTGGACGCCGTGGCGGATCTCACCGCCCTGCGCATCCCCGTGGGCCGGATCATCGTCAACGCCGCCCGGCCGCCCCTGCTGGCTGGGGCCAAGGTCACCAAGGCCGAGCTCAAACGCGGGCTGGTCGCGGCCGGGCTGCCCAGCGACGCGGCGACCGTGGCCGGGCTGCAGACCGAGGCCAAGGCGCACCTGACCCGGCGGGAGCTGGAGGAGTCGCTGCGCGCCGACCTGGCCGAGGCGGACTATCCGCTGGTCGAGCTCCCGCTGCTCGAGGCGGGCATCGATCGCGCGGGGCTGGACAAGCTCTCCGGTCTCCTCATGAGTGTCTGACCCGCCACACAGCGCAGCGCCCGGGCCGGAAGTCGTTACGCTCGAATGGTGGCTTCCGATCACACCGCCCCGCTTCTGGACGTCGACGCCCTGCTGGCGGACCCGGCGACCCGCATCGTCGTCTGCTGCGGAGCCGGCGGGGTCGGCAAGACCACCACGGCGGCCGCCCTGGGCCTGCGCGCGGCCGAGCAGCACGGCCGCCGGACGGTGGTGCTGACCATCGACCCGGCCCGCCGGCTGGCCCAGTCGCTCGGCCTGACCGAGCTCGACAACACGCCCCGGCAGGTCAAGGGCATCGACACCGAGGCGACCGGCGGCGAGCTCTTCGCCATGATGCTCGACATGAAGCGGACCTTTGACGAGGTCGTGCAGCAGCACACCTCGCCGCAGCGGGCCGCGGAGATCTTCGCCAACCCCTTCTACCAGGCCATGAGCTCGACCTTCGCCGGCACGCAGGAGTACATGGCGATGGAGAAGCTGGGCCAGCTGCGCGCGGCGGACGAGTGGGACCTGATCGTCGTCGACACCCCGCCGTCCCGCTCGGCGCTCGACTTCCTGGACGCGCCGGCCCGGCTGTCGCGCTTTCTCGACGGCAAGATGCTCCGCCTGTTGATGGCGCCCGCGCGCGGCGGCCGCAGCATGTTCAGCCTGGTCACGGCGTCCTTCGGCGTGTTCTCGCGGGCCGTGCAGAAGATCCTGGGCGCCCAGCTGCTGACCGACCTGTCCGGCTTCGTGGCCGCCCTCGACTCGATGTTCGGCGGCTTCCGGCAGCGCGCGGACGCCACGTACCAGATCCTGCAGGACCCGCAGACCGCCTTCCTGCTGGTCGCCGCGCCGGAGCCGGACGCGGTCCGCGAGGCCGCGTATTTCGCCGAGCGCCTGGTCGCCGAGCGGATGCCGCTGGCCGGGCTGGTGCTCAACCGGATCCACCGGACCGCGCTCGACGCGGTGCCGCTGGCGGAGGCCGAGGCGGCCGCGACGGCCCTGGAAGCCGAGGGCGATCAGGCGGTGACCGCGGACGCCCTGCGGGTGCACGCCCACCTGCTGCGCCAGATCGAGCGCGAGATCGGGGTGGCGGCCCGCTTCACGGACGCCTTCCCCGCCGTGCCGACGGTGGCGGTCACAGCACAGCCCGCCGACGTCCACGACGTCGACGGGCTGCGAACGATCGGTGCCGCTCTGGCCCCGTGATCAACGGGTCGAGACGAGCACCTTGTCAGCGCCCTTCTCGCGCAGTGCGGCCTCGAACATCTTGCGCCAGCTCGCCACGTGCGGGTGGCGGCGCAGCAGGGCCCGCCTTTCCCGCTCGGTCATGCCGCCCCAGACGCCGAACTCGATACGATTGTCGAGTGCGTCCGCGAGGCATTCGTAGCGGACCGGGCAGCTGCGGCAGATCCTCTTGGCCACGTTCTGCTCGGCGCCCTGCACGAAAAGCGCGTCAGGGTCGCCACTCTGACACGCCGCCATGCTGGGCCAGTCGCTGATCATTCCCATCTGGTTCCGTCCCCCCTTGCCTTTCACCCCCTGACGCCGGCCGAGCCCGTGCCAGTCCGCGGCGGAAAACCGAAACGGAGTGTCCGGGTCCCCCGAGCCACACGGCGTCACTGCGATGTCTCGCCGGACCATCATGCTCCGTAGTCAGGCGATTACGCAACGTTGTCCCTCAAATACGTATACCTCGGGAGTTCCGGGCATCCCGGGCTGACCGGACGGAGAAATCTCCGGGGAATTCCTCAGAATCGGCAGCGCACAACCGACCGGAGGTACAGAATCATTCTGGGCGAACCGTGACCTTCTCGACGCGTGGACACGGGCGCTTTTCGCGTACCCTGCTCACGTGACCTCCTGGATGCGCAGACGCGATCACAACATCTTCGCCAATGCGACCTCGCTGCTGATCTGTGGCCTGCTGGCGGGCGTGGTCGTCGCCGCGGCCGCATTCCCCGCGGTCGCCATGTCGGGCCTGGCGGCCAAGGCCGGCGGCGAGACGTTCGCGAGTCTGCCGAGCGAGCTGAAAGTGGCCACCACGCCCCAGATCAGCCGCATCTTCGCGAGCGACAACAAAACGCAGATCGCCGTCTTCTACGACGAGTTCCGCAGCGAGGTCGCTCTCAAGGACATCTCGCAGAACATGCAGGACGCGATCGTCGCCGCAGAGGATCACGAGTTCTTCAACCACAACGGCGTCGACCTCAAGGGCGTCGCCCGCGCATTCGTGAGCAACAACAGCGGCAAGTCGCAACAGGGCGCCTCGACGCTGACCATGCAGTACGTGCGCATGTCCCTGGCCTATTCGGCGACGAACCCCCAGGAGGTCGTCGACGCCACCAAGGACACGCCGAAGCGCAAGGTCACCGAGATGAAGTACGCGATGCAGGTCGAGAAGGAGATGTCGAAGCAGGAGATCCTGGAGCACTACCTCAACCAGGCTCCCTTCGGCAACGGCGCCTACGGCGTCTCCGCGGCCGCCCAGGTCTACTTCAAGAAGAAGCCCAAGGACCTCACGGTC
This sequence comes from Symbioplanes lichenis, assembly GCF_030709675.1. GTDB lineage: Bacteria > Actinomycetota > Actinomycetes > Mycobacteriales > Micromonosporaceae > Actinoplanes > Actinoplanes lichenis. The sequence goes on along the minus strand of NZ_JAUZQD010000011.1, from coordinate 163,944 downwards.
GCCGAGTCCGCGCTGCTGGCCAGCATGGTGAAGGCCCCGACCGCGTTCAACCCGACCACGGCCAGCGGCTACCCGCAGGCGCTCGACCGCCGCAACTACGTCGTCAACGACATGGTCGAGATGGGCTTCATCACCGCCGACGAGGCCACCAAGGCGAAGGCGACGAAGATCAGCCGCACGGTCCAGCACGTCGGCAACGGCTGCGTCTCGGTGAAGACCAACAACTGGGGCTTCTTCTGCGACTACTTCTACCGCTGGTGGCTGGCCCAGGACGCCTTCGGCGCGACCACGTACGACCGGGAGCGGCGCCTGAAGGGCGGTGGCTACCGCATCCAGACCTCGCTCGACATCGAGGCCCAGAGCGCGGCCCGCGAGAACATCGCCGACCACATCAAGGAGAAGAACCGCAACGCTCTCCTGATCGCCGCCGTGCAGCCCGGCACCGGCAAGGTCCGCGCGCTCGCCGCCAACCGCAAGTTCAACCTGGACGACTCGAAGAACCCGCTCTCCTCGGACCCGGCCAAGAAGAAGCAGAAGGTCAAGGCCACCTATCCGAACACCACCAACCCGCTCATGACCGGCGGCGGGGACATCAACGGCTACCAGGCCGGCTCGGTGTTCAAGATGTTCACGATGGTGGCGGCGCTGGAGAACGGCTATCCGCTGGCCTACTCGATCAACGCCCCGGCGAAATACGTCTCGAAGTACATCATCGCGCCGGGCCCGTCGACGTGTAACGGCAAGTACTACTGCCCGACCAACGCCTCGGCCAAGGAGGCCGGCGTCTTCAACATGTGGACCGGCTTCGGCGCCTCGGTCAACACCTTCTTCGTGCCGCTGCAGGAGCGGGTCGGCGCCGAGAAGGTCGTCGACGTGGCCAAGCGCTTCGGCGTCCAGTTCCGCGCCAAGAACGACTACGACTTCGCCAACGACAAGGCCTCCGCCCACCAGTGGGGCGCCTTCACCCTCGGCGTCTCGGCGTCCACGCCGCTCGACATGGCCAACGCGTACGCCACCCTGGCCGGCGACGGCATGTACTGCGCGCCGACCCCGGTCGAGCAGATCACCACGCCCAAGGGCGAGAAGCTCGACGTCGGCAAGCCGCACTGCGAGCGGGCCACCTCGGCCGACGTCGCCCGGGCGGCCCTCGACGCGGCCCGGTGCCCGGTCGGCGACACCGCGCAGCTCGGCAACTGCAAGGGCCGCACGGCCCCGGCGGCGCACGGCATCATCGACCACCCGATCTACGGCAAGACCGGCACCACCGACCACGACAAGACGGCGTCGCTGATCATCGGCAGCAGCTCGCTCACCGTGGCCGGCTACCTGGTCAACCCCGACTGGCAGGCGCACCCCGACCGCATGTCGCACGACATCGTCAACCCCGCCGTCTGGGACACGATGCGCGACTACCTCAAGGGCAAGCCCAAGGTCCAGTTCAAGAAGCCGGGCGAGAAGAAGATCTCCGAGGGCGACCAGCGCTCGATCCCCGACGTGACGTGCGCCTCCATCGACAGCGCCCGCTCGCGCATCGAGGGCGCCGGCTTCACCGCCTCGGTCGGCCAGGAGGTCGAGTCGGACTGCCCGAAGGGGACGGCCGCCGGCACCGACCCGGGCAACCGGACCATCAAGGGCGGCTACGTCAGCATCGAGGTCAGCCGGGGCAAGGAAGAGAAGCCCGACGACAAGAAGGACGACGACAAGAAGCCCCGGCCGGGCGGCAACGGCGGCCCGATCATCATCAACCCGCCGGGGCGGTAGTTTTCCGCTCCACGCATGACGGGCGGGTCACCCTTCGCGGGTGGCCCGCCCGTTTCGCTTCCCGCCGCGCGCGGCTCAGCCGCGCTGCCTGCTTTGGTCAGCCGCGCTGCCTGCTTTGGTCAGCCGCGCTGCCCGCTTTGGTCAGGCGAGCTGGCGGCGGACCTCGGCGGCGACGCGGCCGCCCTCGGCCCGGCCGGCGACGGCGGCCTGGGAGGCCTTCATGGCCGGGCCCATCTGCGCCTTGCTCGTGAAGCCGCCCGCCTCGAGCGCGCCCTTGACCAGCGTCGCGATCTCCTGGTCGGACAGCTGCTGCGGCAGGTAGCGATCGAGGATCTCGCCCTCGGCGCTCTCCTTGGCGGCCTGCTCGGCCCGCCCGGCCCCCGAGAAGGCGGTCGCGGCCTCCCGCCGCTTCTTCGCCTCCTTGGTCAGCACGGCGAGCACCTCGTCGTCCGACAGCTCCCGGGCGGCGTCGCCGGACACCTCGGCGGTGCGGACGGCGGCGAGCGCCATGCGCAGCGTGGAGGTGCCGAGCTCGTCCCGGGCCTTCATCGCGGTGTGCAGATCATCGTTCAGGCGGTCTTTCAGCGTTCCCATGGACGCCCAAACTACTCTGGCTCCCATGCGCAAGCGCCCCTTTATCACCGCCGCCGCCACCCTGGCCGCCACCGGCGCGGCCACCTTCGCGTACGCCTCCCTGGTCGAGCGCAACCTCTTCACGCTCCGGCGGGTCGACGTCCCGGTGCTCGAACCCGACGCCGAGCCGCTGCGCATCCTCCACCTGTCGGACCTGCACATGATGCCGGACCAGCACCGCAAGCAGTCCTGGATCGCCGCCCTCGCCGGCACCGACCCCGACCTCGTCGTGGTCACGGGCGACAACCTGTCCTCCCCCGACGCGGTCCCCGGCGTCCTGCGCGCCCTCGGCCCCCTCCTCGCCTTCCCCGGCGCCTTCGTCTTCGGCTCCAACGACTACCGGGGCCCGGTCTGGAAGAACCCCCTCAAGTACGTCTTCGGCACCGGCGAATACGTCCAGGGCGTCGAGCTGCCCACCGAGACCCTGCGCACCGCCCTCACCGAATCGGGCTGGGCCGACCTCAACAACGCCCGCACCACCCTCAAGGCCGGCGGCCGCACCATCGAACTCGCCGGCGTCGACGACCCCCACATCGACCGCGACGACTACCCCTCGGTCGCCGGCCCCGCCACCCCCGACACCGACCTCCACTTCGGCGTCACCCACACCCCCGCCCGGCGCGTCCTCGACGCCATGGCCGCCGACGGCTTCGCCCTGATGCTCGCCGGCCACACCCACGGCGGCCAGGTCTGCGTCCCCACCTACGGCGCCCTGACCACCAACTGCGACCTCCCCCGCACGATGGCCAAGGGCCTCCACCGCTGGCCGGGCTCCGACTCCTGGCTCCACGTCTCCGCCGGCCTCGGCACCCACCCGACGGCCCCGATCCGCTTCGCGTGCCGCCCGGAAGCCTCGATCCTCACCCTGATCCCGCGCTGACCCCACCCCACGACCCGCGCGCCGGCCACCCCGGCGCGCGGCCCGATCATCCCCGCGCCGACGGCCGGCTCGCGGCGCTCCCCCTCACACCCCCCTGCCGCTCGTCGGCACCGGCTCCGGGCCACCGCGGGCGATGCGAGAGGCGCGGACTCCGAGCACCGCCGCCGACGCAAGAAACGGCCGACTCCCGAGGACCGGAGGGTGATGCGAGAAGCGGCCCGGCCTCGAACCCCGCACCATGCGGACGGCGGCGGGCAAGGGCCGCCTGACCAAGGCCTGAGCTGCCGCAACGACGCGTTTGCTCCAAGTTGTTGGAGAAAGTTGGAGCAGAGTTGGAGTTGGCGGCGGCCGGACCGAGGCAGGCGGAGATGCAGGCAGGCCAGCTCGGGGCAGGAGAAAGCAGTCAGGCGGGAAGCAGCCGGGGGCAAGCGGGAAGCAGCCGGGGGCAAGCGGGAAGCAGCCGGGGGCAAGCGGGAAGCAGCCGGGGCGCGCTCAGACACGCGCCGGAGAAACAGCCAAGGCCCGCCCAGGCACGACCCGGAAAGCAGTCAGGGCCAGCTCCCGAAGGAACCGGCCCTGACGTCGCACATGGTCGGGGTGACAGGATTTGAACCTGCGGCCTCTACGTCCCGAACGTAGCGCGCTACCAAGCTGCGCCACACCCCGCTGCGTGCTGGTCAATACTATCCGACGCGCCGTCAGCCGCGAAATCGGATACCCCCCACCTACAAAACAGCAGCTCAGACCGGGTTTCGGCGGAAGGTGACCCAGCCGGAGCTACGCTGGGACCTGACGTTGACGTCAGAGGTGAGGAGCTGGGGTGCGGATCGGGGAGCTGGCGACGAAGGCGGGCGTGAGTGTGCGGGCGCTGCGCTACTACGAGGAGCAGCGGCTGCTGTGGGCGGAGCGCAGCGCCAGCGGGCAGCGGCACTATCCGGATCCGGCTGTCGAGCGGGTGCAGCTGATTCAGATGCTCTACAGCGCCGGGTTGTCCAGCAGCACCATTGCCAGCCTGCTGCCGTGTGTCGACGCCAAGGAGAGCACGCCGGAGTCGCGCGCCATTCTGGCCGCCGAGCGGGAGCGGATCGACGCGCAGATCACCACGCTGATCCGGACGCGGGACAGGCTCGACGACGTCATTGCCTCGACCACGAGCCCCAGCAACGGGTGTGTGGTGACTCACGCGTGAGCGAGGACGTCTGTGAGGTCGTCATCACGGCGGCCGGGTCGGAGTGGCTCGCCGCGTTCACGAGGCGGCTGGTCGGGGACCGGCTCGCGGCGTGCGGGCAGCAGGTGACCAGCATCCGGTCGATCTATCGCTGGGCGGGCGAGGTGCACGACGAGCCCGAGGCGCGGGTCGCCCTGCACACCCGCGCCTCGCTCGTGCCCGAGATCGTCGCGCGGGCCGACGCCGAGCACCCGTACGACGTACCCTGCGTCTTCGCTCTGCCGATCGTGGGCGGCAATCCCGCGTACCTGGAATGGATCCGGGAGGAAACTAGGCCAGATCCTCGCGGGTCAGCAGCGCCCGCAGCGTGATCCCCTCGGCCGCGAGCGCCTCGGAGCCGCCCTCCTGCCGGTCGATGACGCACAGCGCGTGATCCACGTGCGCGCCGAGCTTGCGCAGGTCGGCGGTGGAGAGGACGACCTGGCCGCCGGAGGTCACCACGTCCTCGACGACGAGGACACGCCGGCCGGCGACCTCGGCGCCCTCGGCGAGCCGGGCGGTGCCGTACTTTTTGGCCTGCTTGCGGACGAAGGCCGTGGGCAGCTTGGCGTGGCGCGCGACGGCGGTGACCACGGCGATGCCGCCCATCTCGAGGCCCGCCAGCACCTCGGTGCCCTCGGGGATGAGGACGGCCATCCGCTCGGCGAGCTTGTCGAGCAGGAGCGGGTCCGCCTCGAACTGGTACTTGTCGAAGTATTCGTTGGCGATCCGGCCGGAGCGGAGGGTGAACTCGCCGGTCAGCCGGCTCACGTCGCGGACCTGCCGCGCGAGGTCAGAGTCAGTCACGCGAACAAGCTAGCTCAGTGATGCGGGCCACCTGCCGATAGGGAGGTCATGCAGAGCACCCCGGGTCGGTGGTTCGGTGCGGGTCACAGCGCCGCGTCCGACTCCGCGAAGGCCGGGGCCGAGGCGACGACGGTCGCGCTCGCCGGGCGTACCCCGCAAGCGGTCTTCGTCTTCGCCTCGGCGGGCCATGACCTGCCCGCGCTGCTGGACGCCGTGCGCGCGGAGGCCGGACCGGAGCCGGCGATCGTCGGCGGGACGGCCCTGGGCGAGCTTTCCTCGACCGGCGGGGCGAGCCGGGGCGGCGTGTCGGTCACGGCCCTGGGTGGTGACGGCTTTCAGGTGGGTACGCGTCTCGCGTACGTGGGCGGCAACGGTCACCGCGAGGCCGGGGCGGAGGTCGCCGCGGCCCTGACCGGCATCGACCGCCCGCACCAGGCCCTCCTGTTGCTGTGCGAGGGCATGTCGGGCAACCCGCACGAGATCGTCCGCGGCGCCTACTCGGTGCTCGGCGCCGCCGTGCCCCTGGTCGGCGGGCTGACCGCGCACGACAAGGGCGGCGCGCGGTCCTATCAGTTCCACGGCGACCGCGTGGTCACCGGGGCGGTGATCGGGGTCGGGATCGGCTCGGACGCCCCGATCGGCATCGGCGTCGGGCACGGCTGGCACCGGGTCGAGCCGCCGATGGTCATCACCCGCAGCGACCAGCGCCGGATCCTCGAGCTGGACGGCGAGCACGCGCTCGACGTGCTCCTGCGCCACCGGGGACTGGCTCCCACCGATGCCCTCCTCACGCCGGGCCGCCGGATGGAGGCGCTCGGGTTGTCGCGGCGCAGCGGCGAGGACATGCGCGTGATCACCGAGGCGAACGCGGACGACAGGTCGGTGACGGGGCTGGCGACCATGCCCCAGGGCAGCATCTGCTGGCGGATGGCGGGCGATCGCGATTCGATGATCGCCGGGGCGGAGGCTTCCTGCCGGGAGGCCCTGGACGCGCTGGGGGGACGGGACCCGCTGGGCGTGCTCGCCTTCGACTGCGGGGGCCGGCTGGGGGAACTCGGCGCGGACGGCGTACGCGAGGAAGTCGAAGCCCTGCGCAAGGCCCTGGGTGACGTGCCCTTCGGCGGTGCCTACACGCTCGGCGAGATCGCCCGGGTCCGCGGCTCGCTCGGCACGCACGCGCTGACCCTCGTGACGATGGCGCTCGCCTGATGTTCACATGGTCGACCCACCAGCTGACGGAGTACTTCACGGCCGTCAACGCCTCCGCGAGCGAGGCCGCGGCGATCGCCGTCGCCGTGGAGCGCGCCACCGAGATGGTGGAGGCCGAGGCGGGCGCCGTGGTGCTCGGCGACACCGTGCACGGCGCCTGGGGCTTCGGCCGGGACGTGCCGACCAAGGGGCTGCTGGCGGTCGCGTCGGCGCCGGGGACATTGTCCGTGCCGGCGCTCGGCGACCTGTACGCCGTCCCGAGCCACCTGGGTGACGTCGTCGACGGCGCCCTCGTGGTCGCCCGGCTCGACGACCCGTTCCAGCCCGAGGAGCGGCAGATGCTCCAGGGGATGGCCCAGGTGCTCGGCCTGGCCCTGCGCAGCATCCGGGTGCTGTCGGCCGAGCGGACCCTGCGCGCCGACCGGGAGCGGGAGGCGGACGAGCGGCTGGCCCTGCTCGAACAGGCGCAGACCCGGCAGCAGCTCGTCGAGACGCTGCTCACGATCCAGCGCGCGATCTCCAACCGCAAGCCGCTGCCCGAGATCCTGGACGCGGTGACCAGCGGCACGGCGGCCCTGCTGGGCGGCGCCCCGGTGGCCCTGATCCTGGCCGAGGCCGGTCGCGCCCGGCGGCTCAGCGTCGCGTCGACGGCCGGGGCCGGGGGCTACGCCTTCGCCGACCCGGACGGCCCGCACGCGGAGGCGCGCGAGGCGATGGCCACGGACACGGTCCTGCTGCGGCCGGTGAGCCTGACCGATCCGTACGCGGGGACGGTCATCGCCGCCCCCGTCCGGGTCACCGGCGAGATGGCGGGCAGCCTCGTCGCCCAGCTGCCCGGGCCGGCCGACCGGTTCACCGAGCACCGGGACCAGCTGACCGCTTTTGCTCAGCAGGTGAGTTTGGCGCTGACGGACGCCCGTACGGTCGAAGCCGTCCGCGAGGCCCACCACGACCCGGTCACCGGGCTCCCCAATCGCGGCCTGTTCCTCAAGATCTTCAACCGCGTCCTGGCGTCGCGCGCCGCCGCCACCGAGCCGACGAGTGTGCTCTTCATCGACCTCGACCGGTTCAAGGGCGTCAACGACAGCCTCGGCCACGAGGCCGGTGACCAGCTGCTGCACGCGGTCGCCGGCCGGATCCGGGGCTGCGTCCGGGCCAGCGACACCACCGCCCGGCTCGGCGGCGACGAGTTCGCCGTGCTGCTGCACAACTCGCCGGTCGAGTCGGCGATCTCGGTCGGCGAGCGGGTCATCGAGGCGGTGAAGGAGCCGTTCCGCATCTCCGGCCGCGACATCTTCATCGGCGCCAGCGTCGGCGTGGCGATCACCCGGGCCGAGCACGCGCGCTCCGACGAGCTGCTCAACCAGGCGGACATCGCGATGTACCGGGCCAAGAAGGAGGGGCAGACCCGCGTCGTCGTCTACGAGCCGCACATGCACACCGAGGCGCTCAATTATCTGAGCCTGCGCGGCGACCTGCAGCAGGCGCTGCTCGAGGGCGAGTTCCGCCTGCAGTACCAGCCGCTGGTCCGCCTCGACTCCGGGGAGGTCGCCGGCGCGGAGGCGCTCATCCGCTGGCACAGCGGCACCCGCGGGCTCGTGTCGCCGGCCGACTTCATCCCGATCGCCGAGGAGTCCGGGCTGATCGTCGACATCGGCCAGTGGGTGCTGGAGACGAGCGCGGCGCAGGTGGCGTCGTGGCGGCGTACCTATCCGGACCTGACCCTCAACGTCAACGTCTCCGGGCACCAGCTGGTCCACCCGCGCTTCGCCGCCAATGTCACGCGCGCGCTGGCCGTGGCCGGGCTGCCGTCGAGCGCGGTCACGCTGGAGCTGACCGAGTCGGTGCTGATGACCGATCCCGACGCCGCGGTGGCCTCGCTCTCCAGCCTGCGCGAGCTGGGCGTGCAATTGTCCATCGACGATTTCGGTACGGGCTACTCGTCGCTCGCGTACCTGCGGGAACTCCCGGTCGACGAACTCAAGATCGATCGCGCCTTCATCGCCCGGGCCGAGCTCACCGGCGAGGATCTCGCCCTGGTCCGCACCATCGTCGAGCTCGGGCACATTCTGGGTCTGCGCGTGGTGGCCGAGGGCATCGAGAATGCGGCGCAATTGGAGGCGCTGCGGCGGCTCGGCTGCTCCTACGGGCAGGGCTATCACCTGTGCCGCCCGAAGGACCCGGCGGAGTTCCCGCAGATCCTCGGGTCACCCGTACGCGTAATTGATCACGGCACGGGGTAGGAGTTTGTCTGGTTTCGACTAATTTTCGGTATATCCGAATCTCGAAAGGCCTGCCGTGACCCCCTTCGCGCTGCTCTTCCTGATCGCCCTCGCCGGCTCGTCGTGTTTCGCCATCGGCCGCGCCATGGGCCGCGGCGAACGGTACGAGAAGGGTTACCGGGAAGGCTTCCGCGACGGCGAAACGGGCTCCCTGGCCCGCGCCGCCCGCCTGATCCAGCTCACCGAGAACCGCTCGGTCGCCCCCGCCGTCGAGTCGATGCTGGTGCCGAACCCCGTCCCGCACCAGCTGCCGCCGCCCCGCACGACAGCGCCGGCCGTGGCCGGAACCCCGACCCGACCGGCGCTGTCGCTCTGACCTCTGATCAGCAGTACAGGTTCGCCCCCGGGGTCACACCCAGGATCGACGTGAACCGGTTGTACGCGTCCACGCGGCTCTGCACCTGCGCGGGGTTACCGCCGTTGCACTCCAGCGAGCCGTTGATGCTGCGGATCGTCTCGCCGAAGCCCCGGCCGTTCACCATCGCGTCGTGCGGAGTCATCGTGCCCGGGCCCCGCTGCGTCATCCAGTACCAGACGGCGGTCTGATAGGCCACGGACGCCTCGTTCTTGACCCGGTCCGGGTTGTGCAGCAAGTCGATGCCGAGCGCGTCGCCGGCCGCCTTGTAGTTGAAGTTCCAGCTCAGCTGGATCGGGCCCCGCCCGTGGTACGCCGACTGGCCGGCCGGGCACCCGTACGACTGGCTGGCGTCGCAGTAGAGCGGCCAGTTCGCCTGGTTCAGCTCCTCGGTGTAGACCAAGCCGCCCGACTCGTGGTTGATGTTCGCCAGGAAGGCCGCGGCCTCCTGCTTCTTCACCGTGTCACTGCCGGTCGTCGTGAACGCGGGATACTTCTTGATCGCGTCGATCAGCCCGGCGTACGAGTAGAAGGCGATCCGGTTCGGGAACATCTGGTTGAACTGCGCCTCGGACACCGGGAAACCGCTCGTCCCGTTGTTCGGCGGCGGGGTGGTCGTGCCGCCACCGTTGCACGAGAACGGCTCCCAGTACCACGTGCTGATCACCGGGTCGTAGCCCGGATTCTCGTTCTTGGCCCGGTAGTAGTTGCCGTTCGTGTACTTCACGATCGACCCGGCCGCGTAGAACTGACCGGCCACCCAGTTCGGATAATTGCAGCTTCCGGTGGGCGGAGGCGTGGTCCCGCCGCCACCACCGCAAGCACCGTTGTCGGCCCACACGCCGGACCCGCCGGTGCTGGGCGCCTCACCCTGGGTCCACCATTTCGCGGTCCAGTTGTGCCCGCTGTACGAAGCCTTCTGCCCGCCGGTGTAAACCGCCGAGCTGCTGTACGCGGCGACACAGGCCTCCGCCGCATTCGACGCCGTCATGGGCACCACCGCCGCCGCGGCGCCCGCGAGCGCGACACCGACCGTGGAGAGAATTGCCAGGAGCCGTTTTCTGGGCATGCAGCACCGTCTTCCGCACCGGGGGAAACGCCGGCCGCGCCCTGGGGGAGGCGGCACCGGCGTCAATGGGATGACCCCGACTCAACTAGACCGAGGGTGCCGCCGTCAACTTCTCTTAGGAAACTTCAAAGATTGATGAAAGAGCCACGCCCAAGCCCTCCCCGGCGCCGGCCGTCAGCCCAGGATCCGGCGGATGTCCCACAAGTGGTGGTGGGCGTCGTGGCAGTTGTTGCGGGCGATGTCGGCCGCGCGCTGGAGGCCCCGGGTCGCGTGGTGCAGCTCGACCCGCTCGGTCAGCGCCTGGGTCAGCACCTCGGCCCAGGTCGCCGCGGCGAGACCGCTCGACCAGGCCGCGACGGCGAGCGGCAGGGTCGCGTAGCCGCGAGCGGTCGCGAGGGCGTCCGGGTCGTAGCCGGCGACTTCGTGCTGCCGGGCGAGCCGGGCGCTCTGCCCGCGCTCGGCCCATTGGCGCAGGTTGTCGCCGACATGGCAGACGTACTCGGAGATCGACCAGCCACCCTCGGGCCGGCGCCGGTCGCCGTCGGCGTCGTGGGTGACCGCTTCGAGGCGCGAAACCCAGGCGGCGAACCATTGGACCGCCTGCTCCGGCGTCAGTGATCAGTCGAAGCCGCACTCCCGGCACGGATCGCCGTAAAGATCGACGCGCCACTGTTCCATGGGTACGGGATTCTATGTGGGAGGGTGCTCGTATGCGCATCGCCGTCACCCAACCGGCCGGGAGCACCGACGTCCGGCACAACGGGCGTCTCGCGCGCCAGATCTTGCGGGAGGCCGCGGCCGACGGCGTCCGCCTGGTGCAGTTTCCCGAGGGCTTCCTCTCCGGGTACGCGAAGGAGCAGATCGCCGACTGGGCGGACGTCGACTGGCCGGCCGTCCGCGACGAGCTCGACGCCATCGCCACGCTGGCCGGGGAGCTGGGCGTCTGGGTGGTCATGGGGTCGGCGCACCCGCTGACGCCGCCGCACCGGCCGCACAACAGCCTGTACGTGATCTCCGACGAGGGACGGATCGTCACCCGGTACGACAAGCGGCTGTGCTCGCACACGGAGATCACGCGCTTCTACAGCCCGGGCTTCGAGCCGGTCGTCTTCGACGCCGGCGGCTTCCGGTTCGGGCTGGCGATCTGCATCGAGGTCAACTTCCCGGCGCTGTTCGCGGAGTACGAGGAGCTGGGCGTCGACTGTCTGCTGCTCTCCGCGTGGCCCATCGACGAGATCTTCTTCCGGAAGGCGCAGGCGCACGCGGCGATCCACAACTACTGGCTCGGGCTCTCCGTGCCCCGGCAGAGTGACGGGTTGATGCCCTCGGCGGTCTTCGGGCCCGACGGCAGTGAGCTGGCCACGGTGGCGCCGGGCGACGATCTTGCCACGGTCACCTTGGATCGCGGGGCGCCCGAGTTCCATGTCGCGCTGGAGCTGGCCCGGCCGTGGCGGGCGGAGGCGGCGCGCGGGGAGATCTATCGCAGCCGGCGGGTCGTGGATTCGCGCAGCTCCGACCGTACGTCGGCATGAGAAACGCCGCCCGGGGTGACCGGACGGCGCAGCTCGAGGAAAGTCTCTTGTGGAGGACGGAAGCGACCGACCGGCGCCCGCTCGTGACGGGAGGGCGCCGACGCCCGCTTGTGGCGGGCGGCGAGTCGGCGTGCGAGGGCGGCGGGGGAGCGCCGCGCGGGGTGGGGGCCGCCGGCTCGTGACCGGCGGCGCGCCCGGAAAAACACCAGGAAAGCGTCAGGAACTCAGCGGACCCGGTTGACCGCGCTGGTCACGGCCTTGACCGACGCGGTGACGATGTTGGCGTCGAGGCCCACGCCCCAGACCGTACGGTCGCCGATCTCGCACTCGACATAGGCCGCGGCCTGCGCGTCCTCGCCGGACGTCAGCGCGTGCTCGGCATAGTCCAGCACCCGGACGTTGATGCCGAGCGGCTCCAGGGCCTGGCAGAAGGCGTCGATCGGGCCGTTGCCCAGGCCGGTGATCGGGCGGCGGGTGTTGCGGTGGCGGATCTCGGCGTCGACCTCGACCTTGCCGTCGACCGTGGCCGTCGTGTAGCGCTCCAGCTCGATCACGCCGAACTGCTGGTGGTCGACGAGGTATTCGCCGGCGAAGATGTCCCACATCTGCTGGGGGCCGACCTCGCCGCCCTCGGCGTCGGTGACGTGCTGGACCACGCCGGAGAACTCGATCTGCAGGCGCCGCGGCAGGTCGAGCTTGTGCTCCTCCTTCATGATGTACGCCACGCCGCCCTTGCCGGACTGCGAGTTGACCCGGATCACGGCCTCGTAGGTGCGGCCGACGTCCTTGGGGTCGATCGGCAGGTAGGGCACGCCCCACTCGAAGCTGTCGACGTCGACGCCCGCGTCGGTCGCCTCCTGCTGCAGGGCGGTCAGGCCCTTCTTGATCGCGTCCTGGTGCGAGCCGCTGAAGGCCGTGTAGACCAGGTCACCCGCGTACGGGTGGCGCTCGTGCACCGGCAGCTGGTTGCAGTATTCGACGGCGCGCTTGATCTCGTCGATGTCGGAGAAGTCGATCTGCGGGTCGACGCCCTGGGAGAAGAGGTTCAGGCCCAGGGTCACCAGGTCGACGTTGCCGGTGCGCTCGCCGTTGCCGAAGAGGCAGCCCTCGACGCGGTCGGCGCCGGCCAGCACGCCCAGCTCGGCGGCGGCGACGGCGGTGCCGCGGTCGTTGTGCGGGTGCAGGCTGAGGATCACGCTGTCGCGCCGGGGCAGGTAGCGGTGCATCCACTCGATGCTGTCGGCGTACACGTTGGGGGTGGCCATCTCGACGGTGGCCGGCAGGTTGATGATCAGCGGGCGGTCCGGGGTGGGGTCGATCACGTCGATGACCGCCGAGCAGATCTCCAGCGCGTAGTCGAGCTCGGTGCCCGTGTAGGACTCCGGCGAGTACTCGTAGAAGATGTCGGTGTCGGGGGTGTGGATCTCCGCGTACTTCTGGCAGAGCCGGGCGCCGGTGGTGGCGATGTCGGTGATGCCGGCCTTGTCGAGGCCGAAGACCACCTTGCGCTGCAGCGTGGAGGTGGAGTTGTAGAAGTGCACGATCGCGCGCTTGGCCCCGCGCAGCGACTCGAACGTCCGGTCGATGAGGTGCTCGCGGCACTGCACCAGGACCTGGATGGTGACGTCGTCCGGGATCAGGTCCTGCTCGATGAGCTGGCGGACGAAGTCGAAGTCGGTCTGGCTGGCCGCCGGGAAGCCGACCTCGATCTCCTTGTAGCCCATGGCGACCAGCAGCGTGAACATGCGCCGCTTGCGCTCGGGGGACATCGGGTCGATCAGCGCCTGGTTGCCGTCGCGCAGGTCGACCGCGCACCAGCGGGGGGCGGTTTCGACCCGGCGCGTGGGCCACCGGCGGTCGGGGAGGTCGACGGCGAACTGCTGCTGATAGGCGCTGTAGCGCTGGAACGGCATCCGGCTGGGGGCCTGCCGGGCGATGGGATCGGCGCTTACGTCGCTGGACATGCGGGCTCCTGACAGAGTTGGTCGGTTCGCGAGGAACGACCGGCGCGCGTCAACTCCGCGACGAGGTGCCGGCCTCGGATGGGGCCTCGTCGCGGCAGCGAAGGAGAAGGAGCGCGTGCAGCATGTCAATCGTGACCCTACGTCAGCTCATCGGCCGTGGCTAACTCTACGCCCGCATCGTGAGATCAACAGGAACGTCACGCGGACGGGGAAGGGACGGGGAGCGAAGTGACCGGGGGCGCCGGCGGCGCGTCCAGGCCGAGCGGCTCGCCGCCCGTGACCGGCCCGGGCAGGTCGATGGTCGCCGGCCCCGCGGCCGGGGTCCCGGCCAGGGTGATCGTGCCGAAGGTCACGCGCGCCGCGGTGAGCAGACCGTCGTCGGCGTAGCAGTAGATGCCGACGTCCACGGGCGCCGACAGCGACGCCGAGATCGAGTCGACCGAATAGCATTGGCCCGACGAGCCGTCCAGCGGCAGGGCCATGCCCACCGAGAGGGCGGCCTGCCGGTCGGTGAAGACGGGCAGCCACTGCCGGAAGACGCGCTCGATCTTGGGGTCGAACTTCTTGGGGACGCGCTCGCCCTTGTCGCCCAGGCGGACGCAGGAGGGGGTGATCGCGTACGCGGCCGAGGACAACGCGCACTGGAACAGGCCGGCCGCGGTCTCGGCGATGGCCACGTCGGCCGCCCCGCCCAGCGCCCCGCCCGGGATGTCGACCCGCCAGCCGCCGTCCGCCGCGACGGTCGCCATGACGGAGCGTTCGCCCTGGCCGGAGGCGTCGTACGTGTAGACCGCGGTGTAGCTCCGGTCCGCCGCCAGCGCCGCGCGGCCCGCGAGCGCCAGCCGGGCGTCCGGATCGGGCTGGGCCGCCGGCGACGCCGAGGTGGGCGCGGGTGGGGCGGGCGCCTCGGCACCGTCGTCGCCGCACCCCGCGATGCCGGCGAGGAGAAGGGCGGCGAGCAACGTGGCGGAGGTTCGCATCGAAGCATTCTCGCCTCTGCCGGGGTGGCTTCCCCGTACGGCACGCGGGCCGCGCCCGGCCGGAATCTGGGATCGCATGCCGGGGTACGCGACCGGCGCCGCTAGTCTGGTCAGCGATTGACTCTGGGAAGGAGCCGGCTGCCGTGGCCCTGGTGGTGCAGAAGTACGGCGGATCGTCCGTGGCGGACGCCGAGCGCATCAAGCGTGTGGCGGAGCGCATCGTCGACGCCCGCAAGGCGGGTGACGACGTGGTCGTGGTGGTGTCCGCGATGGGCGACACCACGGACAACCTGCTCGACCTGGCCAACCAGGTGAGCCCGCTCCCGCCCGGCCGCGAGCTGGACATGCTGCTCACCTCAGGTGAGCGCATCTCCATGGCGCTGCTGGCGATGGCGATCCACAACCTGGGCTACGAGGCCCGGTCCTACACCGGCTCGCAGGCCGGCGTGCTGACCACCTCGGTGCACGGCAAGGCACGGATCATCGACGTCACGCCCGGCCGCCTGCGCACCGCGCTGGACGAGGGCGCGATCGCGATCGTGGCCGGCTTCCAGGGCGTGTCGCAGGACACCAAGGACATCACGACGCTCGGCCGCGGCGGCTCCGACACCACCGCGGTGGCGCTCGCGGCGGCCCTGCACGCCGACGTGTGCGAGATCTACACGGACGTGGACGGCGTCTTCACGGCCGACCCGCGCATCGTGCCGAACGCCCGGCACATCGAGAAGATCACCTACGAGGAGATGCTCGAGCTCGCCGCGGGCGGGGCCAAGGTGCTCATGCTGCGCTGCGTGGAGTACGCGCGCCGGTTCCAGGTGCCGATCCACGTACGCTCGTCGTACTCGAAGAAGCCCGGCACTGTCGTCACCGGATCGATGGAGGACCCGAACGTGGAACAGGCACTGATCACCGGGGTCGCCCACGACCGGAGCGAGGGCAAGATCACGATCGTCGGCGTGCCCGACGAGCCCGGCTCGGCCGGCCGCATCTTCGAGACGGTCGCCCAGGCCGAGATCAACATCGACATGATCGTGCAGAACGTGTCGACCGAGGGCACCGGCCGCACCGACATCTCGTTCACGCTGCCCAAGGCGGACGGGGCCGTCGCCATGGCCGCGCTCGACAAGATCAAGGACCAGATCAAGTTCAAGAGCCTGCTCTTCGACGACCACGTGGGCAAGGTGTCGCTGATCGGCGCCGGCATGCGCTCGCACCCGGGCGTCGCGGCCCAGTTCTTCGCCTGCATCGGCGAGGCCGGCGTCAACATCGAGATGATCTCCACCTCGGAGATCCGGGTCTCGGTGGTCTGCCGCGACAGCGACCTCGACACGGCCGTGCGCGCCGTGCACGACACCTTCGAGCTGGGCGGCACCGAGACCGCCGTCGTCTACGCGGGCACCGGCCGGTAAGCGGCGATGGGCGCGCAGCCCACGCTGGCCGTGGTCGGAGCGACGGGCTCCGTCGGCACGGTGATGCGCGAGCTGCTGTCCTCCCGCCGCAACGTCTGGGGTGAGATCCGCCTGGTCGCGTCGGCCCGCTCGGCAGGCCGGCGGCTGCCCTGCCGCGGCGAGGAGCTGACCGTACGCGAGCTCACCCCGGACGTCTTCGACGGCGTCGACGTGGCCATGTTCGACGTGCCGGAGGCGGTCGCGGCCGAGTGGGCCCCGATCGCCGCCGCCCGGGGCGCGACGGTCGTCGACAACTCCGCGGTCTTCCGCCTCCACGGCGACGTCCCGCTGGTGATCCCCGAGGTCAACCCCGGCCACCTGCGCTACCGTCCGCTCGGCCTGACCGCCAGCCCCAACGGCACGGTCACCGCCATGGTCATGGCCCTCGCTCCGCTCCACCACGAGTACGGCCTCCGTGAGCTGGTCATCGCCTCCTACCAGTCGGTCTCGGGCGCCGGTCAGGCCGGCGTCGACGCCCTTCACGACCAGATCACCAAGGTCGCCGGCGACCGCACGCTCGGTTCCCGCCCGGGCAACGTCCGCCAGGCCGTCGGCGACGACCTCGGCCCCTTCCCCGCCCCGCTGGCCCTCAACGTCATCCCCTGGTCGGGCGAGCCGGCCCCGCTCGGCTGGTCCAGCGACGAGCTCAAGCTCCGCAACGAGCCCCGCAAGATCCTCGGCCTGCCCGACCTCAAGGTCTCGGCCACCTGCGTCCGCGTCCCGGTCGTCACCGGCCACTCGGTCGCCGTCCACGCCGTCTTCGGCTCCGAGGTCGACGCCGACGAGTCCCGCGCCATCCTCCGCAACGCCCCCGGCGTCATCCTCGTCGACGATCCCGAGGCGGGCGAGTTCCCGATGCCCATCGACGCGGTCGGCACGGACCCCTCCTGGATCGGCCGCATCCGCCGCGCCATGGACGACCCCCGCGCCCTCGACCTCTTCATCACCGGCGACAACATGCGCAAGGGCGCGGCGCTGAACTCGGTCCAGCTGGCCGAGCTCATCGCGGCCGAGCTCGCCAAGCGCTGACCCTGGTGCGGGCGCCGCCGCGTCTCGGCCCAGGCGCCCGGCACCGAGGGGTCAGCGGCGCCCGCTGGTCCCGAACACCG
Organism: Symbioplanes lichenis; assembly: GCF_030709675.1. GTDB lineage: Bacteria > Actinomycetota > Actinomycetes > Mycobacteriales > Micromonosporaceae > Actinoplanes > Actinoplanes lichenis. Next base: position 146,708 of record NZ_JAUZQD010000011.1, on the reverse strand, counting down.
CGCCTGGCCTGCCGGCCCGGCTGGAGGTCGCCGACGACTCTTGAAGGTCAGGACAGCGCGATCTCGACGCCGCCGGAGAACATGCTGTCGTGCAGTTCGAGCTTGGTCAGCTTGACCGACTTCGGGACGTCGAAGATGAGCTTGCCCTTGACGCTGTTGCCGGGGTTGATCTCGTTGAGGAAGGTGGAGCTGTCCTCGTTGGCGTAGATCTCCGCCTCGGTGTCGTTGGAGTACTCGGTGCCCTTGGCGTCCAGCGCCTTCTGCGAGGAGCCGTCGAAGAACTGGGCCTTCGTGCCGATGTTCTTGATCGTCAGCGAGATCCGGCAGAACTTGCCCTGCGCCTCGGCGCCGAGCAGGTCGCTGCCGACCTTGGTCTTCGAGCAGTCGAGCTTGCTGACCTTGAACTCGAACTTGCCGTCCCGGACCGCGTCGCCGAGCCCGGGCGTGTCCGGCTTCTTCGCGGGCTCTTCGGTCTGGGCCGGCTTGACCGCGGCGGGCGCCTCAGAAGCCGGCGCGGCATCGGCCGCCGCCGCCTCGGAGTCGTCTCCGCCTCCGACGGCCACCGCCACGACCCCGCCGATGCAGCCCAGGCCGAGGACGCCGCCCACGATGCCGTGTCGCTGACCTGCCGATCCGAACGGCGGAGGGGTTCCGCGAAACACCGCCGCGCCGGTCGGGAGGAACCCGGCAGGGGTGACGAGCCGCGCGAAAGGTGCGGAGTTTGCATACGCTTTGTCCGTGGCCCCTCGTATGGTTCTCTCGCTCCGTGTCGCTGCCGCTGCTCTCCTGGCGGTCACCGCCGCCGGCTGCGACGTGCAAGTCACCGACGGCTCCGGGAGCTCGTCCTCGTCCGACGGCGGCAACGGTGGTGGCACCGGCGCCGACGCCAAGAGCAAGCTCGGCGAGCTGACAGTCGTCGCCAAGACCGGGTCGATGAGCGGTTACAGCCGGGAGAAGTTCCCGCACTGGCGGGACACCGGGTCCAACTGCGACGTACGCGACTCCGTGCTCAAGCGCGACGGCAAGAACGTCAAATTCTCCGGGTGCAACGTCGTCGCCGGGACGTGGATCAGCTTCTACGACGGAGACAAGATCACCGACCCGGCGAAGGTGGACATCGACCACACCGTGCCGCTGGCCAACGCGTGGCGCTCGGGGGCGAACAAGTGGACCACCGAGAAGCGCGGCGACTTCGCGAACGATCTCGACGATCCGCAGCTGCTCGCCGTGTCGGCGTCCTCCAATCGGTCGAAGGGCGACCAGGATCCGTCCACGTGGAAGCCGGAGCAGCGAAGCTCGTGGTGCGAGTACGCCGAGGACTGGATCACCGTGAAGAGCGTGTGGAAGCTGACCGTCACGGCAAAGGAGAAGGCGGCTCTCGACGACATGCTGGCCACATGCTGACTTAGGAGTAGACCGATGACCGAACCCGCCGCCGCGACCCCGGAGCCCACGCCCGAGACCGCGCCCCCGCCCGCGCAGCCTGCGGGGAATGACGCCCGCACCACGGACATAACTGCCGGCCAGGGCGGCGTGATGACCGACGAAGTGGGCGTGGTCACGGGCGATCTGACCTTGCGGTCGGAGTTGGCGGCGGGCCAGGTCACAGTCCGCGTCCAATACAAGGACGCCGACGAGTGGTACGCGGTGACGGGCGCGAAGGCGACCCTGAAGGACCCCGCGGATCTCGACGCCGTGCACGCTGTCGCGGTCGGCATCCTGAACCGGCCCGAAGGCTAGGTTTCTTTACTAATAGACGGGCAGCTATGTAGCGTCGGGTATGGCCAACCACGTCATCTCCCGCGCGCTAGCCGCCGCGGCGCTGACCCTTCCCCTCGTCGCCACCCCGGCGACTGCCGCTCCCCCGCAGGCACCCGCCCTGTCCAGCGTGATCCCGGCCCCCGCCCAAGTCACCCCGGCGCCGGGCGCCACCTTCCGGCTGACCGCCTTGACCGCCGTCAAGGCCGCCCCGGCGGCCCGGAAGATCGCGGAGCAGCTCGCCCGGGAGCTGCGCCCGGCGACCGGTTACGCCCTTCCCGTGCTGCCGGCCACGCTGCCCGGGCTGCCCACGATCTCGCTGCAGCTGGGCGGGACCGGCGGGCGGGAGGGCTACACGCTCACGGTCACCCCGAAGCAGGTGACCATCCGGGCCGCCGCGCCCGCCGGCCTCTACAACGGCACGCGTACGCTGCTGCAACTCCTGCCCAAGGAGATCGACTCCCGCACCGTCGTGCGCCGGGCGTGGACGATCAACGGCGGCACGATCAAAGACCTTCCCCGGTACGCCTACCGCGGCGCGATGCTCGACCTGGCCCGCCATTTCCACACTCCCGCCGAGGTCAAGGCGTACATCGACGAGATCAGCCGGTTCAAGGTGAACTACCTCCATCTGCACCTGACCGACGACCAGGGCTGGCGCATCCGGATCGACAGCTGGCCCCGGCTCACGGCCGGCGACGGTGGTCCCGGGGTGGACGGCGAGGGCCCGGGCTTCCTGACCAAGGCCGAGTACTCCGACATCGTCCGCTACGCCGCCGCCCGCTACGTGACGATCGTGCCCGAGGTCGACATGCCCGGGCACGTGAACGCGGCGCAGGTGGCCTACCCCGAGCTGACGTGCGACGGCGTGGCGCCCCCGCCCCGGACCGACACCGAGGTCGGCTACAGCTCGCTGTGCATCTCCTCGGAGACGACGTACCGGTTCGTGGAGGACGTGATCCGCGAGCTGGCCGCCCTCACTCCCGGCCCCTACCTGCACATCGGCGGGGACGAGGCGCATGCCACCTCGGAGGCCGACTACGTGACGTTCCAGAACAGGGTGCTGCCGCTCGTCAAGAAGTACGGCAAGACGGCCTACGGCTGGAACGAGATCACCAAGTCACCGGCGGCCGCCACGGCTGTCGCGCAGTTTTGGGGCACGACCACCACCAACCCCACGCTCGCGGCCGCCGTCGCGAACGGCACCAAGGTCGTCATGTCCCCGGCGAACAAGGCCTACATCGATCAGAAGTACGACCCGTCGACCCCGATCGGGCTGTCGTGGGCGGGCTACATCGAGGTGCGCGACGCGTACGGCTGGGACCCCGCCACCCACCTCGCCGGCGTGACCGACCCGGCCGTCATCGGCGTCGAGGCGCCTCTGTGGTCGGAAACCCTGCGCGACCTGGACGACATCGAGTTCCTGGCCTTCCCCCGCCTGCCGGCGATCGCCGAACTGGGCTGGTCCCCGGCCGCCACCCACGACTGGGACTCCTTCTCGGCCCGCCTCGGCGCCTACGGCCCCCGGTGGACTCTCCGCGGCATCGACTTCTACCCGTCCCCGCAGGTCGACTGGCAGTAGGGTTTTCGAGCGCAACCACTTACGCACGTGGCCCGGAGGTGCTTTGCGACCTGGACGCGTCAGCGGCCAGCAAAGCTCCTCCGGGCACCTCGGCGTGAGCAGCGGTCCGCACCACCCACCCCGCTACGAAATCTGCTTTAAACCGCAGCCGGTGCGCGTCCAGCAACCACTTCGTCGTCCGTCACCGGGAAGTGGCACGCCGTCTGGTGCGAGACCGGGTCCTCGAGCCGCACGGTGAGCTGCGGCTCCTCGGTCGCGCAGATGTCCTGCGCCTTCCAGCAGCGGGTGCGGAAGCGGCAGCCGGACGGCGGGTCGATCGGGCTGGGCACGTCGCCCTGCAGCAGCACCCGGTCGCGCTTCGTGCGGTCGCGGCGGCTCGTGTCGGGCACGGGCACCGCGGAGAGCAACGCCACCGTGTAGGGGTGCCGCGGGTTCGCGTAGAGGTCGTCGCGGTTGGCGATCTCCACGACCTTGCCCAGGTACATGACCGCGACCCGGTCGGAGATGTGCTTGACCACCGACAGGTCGTGCGCGATGAACACGAACGTGATGCCGAGCTGGCTCTGCAGGTCGTCCAGCAGGTTGACGACCTGGGCCTGGATCGACACGTCGAGCGCCGACACCGGCTCGTCGGCCACGATCAGCTTGGGCTTGAGCGCCAGGGTGCGGGCGATGCCGATGCGCTGCCGCTGACCGCCGGAGAACTCGTGCGGGTAGCGGTTGTAGTGCTCGGGGCTCAGGCCGACCAGCTGCAGCAGATCTTGCACGGCCCGCTTGATGCCGTGCTCGGTCTTGACGTTCTGGATGCGGAACGGCGCGCCGACGATCGTGCCGACCGTGTGCCGCGGGTTCAGCGACGAGAACGGGTCCTGGAAGATCATCTGCATGTCCCGCCGGAGCGGGCGCAGCTTGCCCTGACCCCAGTGGGCGATGTCCTGGCCCTCGAACTCGATCTGCCCGCCGGTGGGCTCGACCAGCCGGGTCAGCAGCCGGCCGGTGGTCGTCTTGCCACAGCCCGACTCGCCGACCAGGCCCAGCGTCTCGCCCTTGTAGACGTCGAACGACACGCCGTCCACCGCGCGCACCGCGCCGACCTGACGGCGCAGCAGCCCCTTGGTGATGGGGAAGTGCTTCTCCAGGCCGCGTACGGACAGCAGCGGCTCGCCCTTCTCCGCCCGCTCCTGCCGGTGGATCTCCTCCGGCACCGGGTCGTCGAGGTGTTCGCTCACTGTGCCTCCAGCTTCGGCTTCACTTCTTCTGCCCAGATCCGCTGCCGTTCCTCGGTCGGCAGGTGGCAGCGCACCAGGTGCTTGCTGCCGCCGGCCGGGACGAGCTCGGGCGGGACCGTCGTGCCGAGACCGCCGGTCCGCGGCTCATAGGCGCACCGGGGGCTGAAGGCGCACCCGGTGGGCAGGTTGATCAGGGACGGGGGCAGGCCGGGGATCGGCACGAGCCGCTCCATCTGCGGCCGGTCGATGCGGGGCATCGAGCCGAGCAGACCCCACGTGTACGGGTGCTCGGGCTGCTCGAAGATCGTGGCGGCGCTCGCGTACTCGATGCACTTGCCGCCGTACATGACCAGGACATCGTCGGCGAGCTCGGCCACGACGCCGAGGTCGTGCGTGATGACGATGAGCGCGGAGTTGAACTCCTCCTGCAGCTCGTGCATCAGGTCGAGGATCTGCGCCTGCACCGTGACGTCGAGCGCCGTGGTGGGCTCGTCGGCGATCAGCAGCTCGGGGTCGTTGACCAGCGCCATGGCGATCATCGCGCGCTGGCGCATGCCGCCGGAGAACTGGTGCGGGTAGTCGTCCACCCGGCGGCTCGGCTGCGGGATGCCGACCCGGCCCAGCATGTCGATCGCGTGCTTGCGGGCGACCTGCTTGGACACCCGGTGGTGCACCCGATAGGCCTCCATGATCTGGCGGCCGACCGAGTAGTACGGGTGCATCGACGACAGCGGGTCCTGGAAGATCATCGCCATCTTGCTGCCGCGCAGCTTGCGCCGCTCCTCGTCGGAGGCGCTGACCAGCTCCTGGCCGTCGAGCCAGATCTCGCCCTCGACCTGCGCGTTCTTCTTGTTGTAGATGCCCAGGATGCCGAGGCTGGTCACCGACTTGCCGGAGCCGGACTCGCCGACGATGCCGAGCGTCTTGCCCCGCTCGAGCGAGAACGACAGGTCGTTGACGCTCTTGACCAGGCCGTCGTCGGTCGGGAAGGAGATCTTGAGGTTCTTGACCTCGAGGAAGTTCTCGGCCATCAGCTGATCCTCACCCGCGGGTCGACCACCGCGTAGAGCAGGTCCACGATCAGGTTCGCGACGACGACGAAGAACGCCGCCATCATCGTCACCCCGAGGACCTTGGGCAGGTCGTTGTTCGTGATCGCGTCCACGGCGAACTTGCCGAGGCCGGGCAGGGAGAAGACCTGCTCGGTGAGGACCGCGCCGCCGAGCAGCAGGCCGAAGTCGAGGCCGAAGATCGTGAGCAGCGGGGTCAGCGCGGCGCGCAGGCCGTGCCGCGTGGTGACGTCCCGTTCGCGCAGGCCCTTGGCGCGCGCCGTCCGGATGTAGTCCTCGCTCATCGTCTCCAGCATGCCCGCCCGGGTGAGCCGGGCGTACTGCGCGGAGAACTGGAAGGCGAGCACGATCCACGGCAGCAGCAGGCTGTAGAACCATTCGCCGGGATTCTCGAAGAACGGCGTGTAGGAGCCACCCGGGGCCGTCCACCCGAGCTGATAGCTGAAGAGCAGCAGGCCCAGCAGGCCGGTGAAGAAGATCGGGAGCGAGACGCCGGCGAGCGAGAGGCCCATGGCGGCACGGTCGAGGAAGGTGCCCCGGCGCAGCGCGGACAGGACACCGGTCGAGACGCCGAACGCAACCCACAGCAGCGCCGCGCCGATGGCCAGCGACAGCGTGACCGGCAGGCGGTCGAGCAGGTCGGGCCACACCGGCTGGTGGGTGACGAACGAGTACCCGAAGCAGGGTGCGGGGCAGTGCTCGACGCTGCTGCCGATGTTGTAGTCGGCGCCCACGAAGATCGCCTTGACCCAGCGGCCGTACTGCAGCCAGATCGGGTCGTAGAAGCCGAGGCGCTCGGCGATCAGGTGGACCGTCTCCGGAGTTGCCGCCCGGCCCACGTACCGGGTCGCGAGCGTCTCCGGCGTCGCGCCGACCAGGCGCGGGACCAGATAGAAAATCGAGAAGACTGCGGCGCTGACGATGAAGAGCAGCAGCAGGGCTGCGAACAGCCGCCTGATGATGTAGGTGATCACTAAGCCCGGCTCCGGCGGCCGGCCCGGGTCGCCCCGGACCGGCCGCCTGCTGCCTTCACCCGCCCAATCGGATCTAGTACGGAGAGGTGGTGGTTGTTACTTGACGCCCAGCGACAGGTAGTCGTACATGTTGTACGCCTGGCTGACGAACACGTTCGTCAGGTTCTTCGGGCGGATCAGCAGCGACTTCGAGACGATGCCCGGAACGATGAAGGCGTCGTCCATGACCTTCTGGTCGATCTGCGACCAGTAGGCCTCGCGCTTCGCGTTGTCGGTCTCCGCGATCGCCTGGTCGAGCAGCTTGTCGACCTCGGGGTCGCGCACGGAGATGTTCGACGAGCCACCGGTCGCCCGGATGACCCGGCTGTCGACGATCTGCGAGAGGAAGCCGAAGCCGTCGTTCCAGTCCGCGCCCCAGCTGTTGACGACCAGGCCGAGCTTGTTGGTCTTGGCGTAGCCCGGGTTGCCGGCGTACTGCGAGAAGTAGTCGCCCTGCGGGAACGGCTTGAGGGTCAGCTTGATGCCGACCTTGCCCAGCGCCTGCTGCAGCGACTCGGCGGCGGCCTTCTCCTTCGGACGCTCCGACCGGTACGCGATGTTGGTCTCGAAGCCGTTCGGCTGACCACAGGCGGCGAGGGCCTCCTTGGCCTTGGCCTCGTCACCGGTCGGCGCGCTCACCGGGTACGGGTCGACCTTCTTGTAGCCGGGGATGAACGGCGGCAGGACCGACGTGGCGGGGTCGCCACCGGCGAGGGGGCCGCCGTAAGCGGTCTGGTAGCCGGTGCGGTCCCAGGCGTATTCGATGGCCTTGCGGCAGTCGATCTTGTCCAGCGGGGCGACGTTGCCGTTGATCGACGTGTAGTTCAGGCGCGCGATCGACGGGTTGTCCGTGCCGGCCTTGATCGTCGGGTCACCGACCACGCGGCCGAGCGCGGCGGGCTGCACGCCCGTGCCGACCACGTCGAGGTCCAGGTCGCCCGCGAGCAGGCGGTTGTCGATGTCGTCCGCGTTGACGTTGAGCTGGACCTCGTAGCGGTCCGGCAGCGCCTTGCGGAGCGGGTCGGTCGCCGCGTCCCAGTTCGGGTTGCGCTTGAGGGAGAAGTCCTTGCCCAGGTTGTTCGTGTCGAACATGTACGGGCCGGTCGAGATCACGTGCTGCTTGTAGTTCGCGCCCGTGTCCTTGGCCTCCGGCACCGGCACGGTCTGCGACAGCATCGCGAAGTAGTCGAAGCCGCCGAACGCCTGCTTGAGGTGGAAGACGATCGTGTAGTCGTCCGGCGTCGAGATCGCCTGGTCGGTGTTGACGCCCTTGGACTTGTACGGGCCCTTGTAGCCCTCCGGCAGGTTCAGGAACCCTTCGAAGTACGCGGGGCCGTTCGGGAACGTCTCCTTGTCCGTGGAGCGCAGCACGGCGTACTTGACGTCCGCGGCCTTGACCTCGGTGCCGTCCTCGTACTTGACGCCCTTACGGATCTTGTACGTCCAGGTCTTGCCGCCGTCGCTCGGCACGCCCAGGTCCTCGGCGAGGTCCGGGATCAGCTCGTTGCCGGCCTCGCCGGGCTCGGTCTTGAACGTGAGCAGGCTGCGGCCGTAAAGCCGCAGGAAGTTCCATGAGTAGCCGTAGTAGGTCTCGCCCGGGTCGAGCGAGTCCCAGTCACCGACGTTGGCGAGCCGGATGGTGCCGCCCTTCTTGTCGGAAGGGTTGACCACCTTGGTCAGCGCGGCGTTGAACTCGGCCTTGGTCGAGCTGCTGTCGGAGTCGGAATCACTGTTGCCGCTGCAGGCGGCGGTCAGAGCGAGTGCCAGGACGGCCGTACTGGCCACCAGCACCCTCTTCTTGCGGAACACTACTAGCAACCTCCCTGGTGGAACGGCCCGAAGTCGGACCGCCTGGCTGGAATGGAAGTCATCCCTCGCGTCACTACCGGCGGCTCTTCGGGTCGAGCGCGTCGCGCAGGCCGTCGCCGAAGAGGTTGAACGCGAGCACGGTGATGAAGATGGCCATGCCCGGGAAGAACATGAAGTGCCACAAGGTGTAGAAGCGAGCGGCGTCCGACAGCATGCCGCCCCAGCTGGCCGTGGGCGGCCGGATGCCGACACCCAGGAACGACAGCGCCGCCTCGAACAGGATGTTCGTGGGGATCAGCAGCGTCGCGTAGATGAGGATCGGCGCCACCAGGTTGGGGAGCAGTTCCTTGAAGATGATGTACGGGCCGCGGGCGCCCAGGCTGCGGGCGGCGTCGACGAACTCGCGCTCACGCAGGGACAGCGTCTGCCCGCGGACGATGCGGCCGATGTAGGGCCAGCTGAAGAAGCCGATGATGAAGATCAGCAACGCGATGCGGAGCGTGTCGCCGGACAGCCCGAACGCGGTGTCCGGGATGACGCCGGCGAGGGCGATCGAGAAGACCAGCAGCGGGAACGCCAGGAAGACGTCCATCGCCCGGCTGATCAGCGAGTCCACCCAGCCGCCGAAGAAGCCGGCCACCACGCCCAGGGTCGCGCCGATGACCACGGAGAGCAGCGTGGCCAGGAACGCGATCAGCAGCGAGATGCGGGCGCCGTAGACGACGCGGCTGAAGATGTCGCGGCCGTTCTGCGGCTCCACCCCGAAGAGGTGGTCGCCGCTGATGCCGGTGCCACCCTTGGGCGCGAGCGTGTTGACGTCGATGAGGTCCTGATGGAACTCGTTCGGCGGTCCACCGAGGAGCTTCACGATCAGCGGCGCGAACAGCGCCACCAGGATCAGGAAGACGATCGTGTAACCGCCGGCCATGGCGACCTTGTCGCGCTTGAGGCGGTTCCAGGCGATGCGGCCGAGTGAACGGCCCTCGATCTTCTTGCCGGGGGCGGCGCCCTGGGCCGGATCCGGATTCACCGGAACCTGCTCAGGAACCGCTGTGCCTGGTCCTACGACCATGGAGCGCCCGGTCCTCTCCCCGGCGTCCGCGGTGCGACGCCTCACCGGCCCGCGGCGTCTGGCACCGCCGGGTCGGCCCGGCCCCGCAGCGCGGGCAACCGATCGGTTGTCGCGTACGTGGACTTCGACGGCCGGACCCGGAGTGGGTGACTTCGGGGCTGGCACGCTCGACCCGCGAGGCGGTGGGTCGCTCGCGTGTCAGAGGAACGCTCACGTAATTCCGCCTGCCGGTCAAGAGGCCGAATAGCTCGTAACCAACTTCACGCCGCTCCGTGACGAAGGTGTGACCTCGAGGGAAATTTAACCAGGCGGTGACTTGCAGATGACACAGAGGAGTGATCTTGGGCCACGGAGCGCCGTGGCCTTCGATCTTGAACCTAAACGGCCCGTCGGCCTTCGAATGCTCGGCCGAGGGTGATCTCGTCGGCGTACTCCAGGTCACCACCGACCGGAAGACCGCTCGCGAGCCGGGTGACGGCGAGGCCCATGGGCTTGATCATAAGAGCGAGGTAGGTTGCCGTGGCCTCACCCTCAGTATTCGGATCGGTGGCGAGGATCAGCTCCTTCACCTCGCCCGTGCCCACCCGCAGCAGCAGCTCGCGGATGCGCAGGTTGTCCGGGCCGACGCCCTCGAGCGGATTGATGGCGCCACCCAGGACGTGATAGCGGCCCCGGAACTCGCCGGTCCGCTCGATCGCCACGATGTCCTTGGGCTCCTCGACCACGCAGAGCACCTCGTTGGTCCGCCGGGGGTCGCGGCAGACCCGGCACTGGTCCGACTCGGCCACGTTGAAGCAGGTCGTGCAGAAGCGGACCAGCTCCTTGACCTTGCGCAGACTCGTGGCCAGCCGGTTCACGTCGGCCGGATCCGCCGAGAGGATGTGGAACGCGATCCGCTGGGCGCTCTTCGGGCCGACGCCCGGCAGCCGCCCCAGCTCGTCGATCAGGTCCTGGATGGCACCTTCGTACACGGGCTCAGAACCCCGGCAGGCTCAGGCCGCCGAGACCACCGGTCGCCGAGCCCATCTTCTGCTCGGTCAGCTCCCGCTGCGCCTCGGCCGCGTTGTGGATGGCGGCCAGCACCAGGTCCTCCAGCGTCTCGACGTCGTCGGCGTCGACCGCCTTGGGGTCGATCTTCACCGACTTGAACTCGCCCAGCCCGGTCACCACGACGGTCACCAGCCCGCCGCCGGCCGTGCCGGTCAGCTCGGTCTCGGCCAGCTCGGCCTGAGCCTTGGCGACCTGCTCCTGCATCTTCTGCGCCTGCTTCATGATCTGCTGCATGTTCGGCTGTCCACCGGGGCGCATCACATAACTCCTCGATAAAAGGGATGGTCAGCTCCATTGTCCCGGTCTTCGGGCCGGGCGCACGGAGCCGGGTCAGGACTCGCTGATCAACTCAGCCCCGAAGGCGTCCCGCAACAACTGCACGGCCTGCGCCTCACTGCTCTTCCGAGCCGTCTTCTCGTCGATGACGTCGTCCAGCGGCTCGTCGCCCGGATCGAACCCCTCGTACGCCCCGTCGCCCTTCGCCGGCCCGTCGTACTCGGGGTCGTACGGCGCTTCCTCCGTCGGCGACCCGTCCGACCAGGTGCCCGTGGCGCCCGCTCCCCCGCCGGCGGCCGCGGCCCGGCCGGCACTCTGCGCCCGGGCCGCCGCCACGGCCGCTGCCGCCTTGCCCGGCGCGGCTGCCCTGTCCGGTGCGGTCGTGGCCGCCGCCGGCGCGTTGGTCGTCGTGGCCGCCCCTGAGCTCATCGCGGGCCCGCTCGCGTGCGCCGTTGCGGCACCTGTGCCTCGTGCGGCCGCTGCTCGAGCCGCTGCTATCCCACTGCCGGCCGCTCCGGCGCCGGCCGGCTTGGCGCTCGGCCCGGAACGGGCTTCGGCAGGCGGCGGCGCGGGGAAGTTCCGCGGGTCCCGCGCCGGACTCAGCTGGTCCGGCGCTGGGCTTGGCGGGGCCGGGGCCGGGGCCGGAGCAGGGCTGCGCGGAGCCGAAGCCGGGGTCGGGGTGAGAGCCGCTGTCACCGGCGCCTCGGTATGTCCCGGGGCTGCGGCGACCGGAGCCGGGCTCACCGGAGCCGGGCCGCTCCGCGCGACGTGCGAGGCGGCCGGGCTCAGATCGACTGTGGGCGAGCTGCTCTGCGCCACCATGGGCGAGCTCGACGCCTGCGAGCCGGGCCGGACGGGCTCAGGCCACGCGTCGTCCTCCTCGGCTTCCGGCTCGGCGATCGCACTCGGCGCCGGAGCGAGCCCACCCGGGCGCACCGGCTCCGGCCAGCCGCCGTCGTCATCGTCACTCGGTCCCGCGCCGGCTGTCGCCCCGCCCGCGGTGGCTCTCGCGGGTGCGGCCGGCGGCGCCCCCTCCCGACCACGGGCGGGCGTGGGCTGCGGCACGGTCTCGCGGCTGCGGGCGGCTCCGGGTGGTGGTCCGGGCTGCCCGATCGGCTCGCTGCCCCGACCGGGCGCCGACTGTGCCACGGTCTCGCGGTTGCGCGCGGGCGCGTTGTCGGCAGCTCGGGCCCGCGGCGCGGCGTTCCGGTCCGGGGCGGTCGCGGCCGGCAGGTCCCGCGCGGCTTCGTTCGACGGTCCGGCCGGCGTCGAGCCCTGCGGCCCACCCGGTGGAGGCCCCTGCGGCCGGCGCGGAGCGGAGCCGCCACCGCCCCCGGAACCGCCCTCGCCCGCCACATCGCACCGGATCTGCCAGCGGCCGCCCAGCGCCTCGTACAGCGCGTCCGAGATCAGGCTCGGATCCGCCGCCACCATCCGCGCGTGGGCCGGGAAGCGGAACGTCAGGACAACCGTCTGCCCCTCCAACTCCCGCACCGTGGCCCCCTGGGCCAGCGCGGCGATCTTCTTGCTCTTCCGGCCGACCGTCGAGATGATCTCCGGCCAGACCTCCCGGATCGACGCCGCGGTCAACTGACCGGGCACCGCGGCCGCGGGCGCCGCACTCTCCCCACCAGCCTCCGGCGCATCCGGCATGATCCCCGCCGGCGCCCCACCCGCAGGCGCCACCGAACCACCCGACGCAGGCGCGACCGGCCCAGCCGACACGGGTGCGGCCGAGCCGGCCGGAGCCGACACGGGCGAAACCGGTCCGGCCGGCCCGGACGTGGGCGCAGCCGCGACGCTCACGGACGGCGCCGAAACAGGAGCAGCCGACGAAACAGGCGCGGCGAACGCGGGATCGTCATCGTCCCAGGGCGGCCCGTCCTCCTCCGGCGGGTCGACGTCGTCCAAGCCGTCATAGTCGGGCGCAGCCGAAACCGGAGCAGCAGCACTCGGCGCGGCCGACACCGGAGCAGTAGCACTCGGCGCGGCCGACACCGGAGCCGGAGCACTCGGTGCGGCGGAAACGGGGGCGCTGGTCGCAGCAGCGGTGTTGAAAGCAGCGGACGCAGGAACAGGGGCGCTCGGCGCCGCCGAGGCCGGGGCGACCGCCGCAGCAGCCGCGCCCGCCGCAGCCGATCCCGCGGCCGCACCCGGGCGCCTCGACGCCGCGGCCTTGGCCGCCGCCCGAGCCGCGGAGATCCCGCCTCCCGCACCACCCGAAGCCCCCGAACCCGACGCACCAACCGGAGCCGCGGCGGGCAAGCCGGCCGCCGGAGCACCGCCGCCGAGCGGCCCACTGACTCCGGCGATGGACTGGCCGGACGGCGCCGAGCCGGCGGCCGCGATCTCGCCGAAGCCCTCCGCCGAGTCTCCGCCGAGCGTGAGCCGGCGCTCCATCCGCTCGAGCCGCTGCAGCAGGGCCCCGGTGGAATCCTCCGCGCCGGGCAGCAGCATCCGCGCGGTGACCAACTCCAGCAGCAGCCGCGGAGCAGTCGTGCCGCGCATCTCGACCAGGCCGTTGTGCACGATGTCGGCGCAGCGGGACAGGGTGGCCGGGCCCAGGCGGGTGGCCTGGGCGCCCATCTGCTCGAGCTGGTCAGCCGGGCCGTCGATGAGGCCCTTGGTGACGGCGTCGGGGACCTGCTGAAGGACGATCAGGTCGCGGAAGCGCTCGAGCAGGTCGGAGGCGAAGCGCCGGGGGTCGTGTCCGGCCTCGGCGACGCGGTCGATCGTCTGGTAGGCGGCGGCGCCGTCGCCGGCGGCCAGGGCGTCGCACATCTCGTCGAGCAGGGTGACGTCGGTGACGCCGAGCAGGGCGACCGCCCGGGAGTAACTGACCCCCTCGGGGCCGGCGCCGGCGATGAGCTGGTCGAGCACCGACAGCGTGTCGCGGGCGCTGCCGCCGCCCGCGCGGACCACCAGCGGGAAGACGGCCGGATCGACGTGGATGCCCTCGGCCTCGGTCAACTGCTGGAGGTACGGCCGGAGCGTCGCCGGCGGGATCAGGCGGAACGGATAGTGGTGCGTCCGCGACCGGATCGTGCCGAGCACCTTGTCGGGCTCGGTCGTGGCGAAGATGAACTTGACGTATTCCGGCGGCTCCTCGACGAGCTTGAGCAGCGCGTTGAAGCCGGCCGACGAGACCATGTGGGCCTCGTCGATCACGTAGATCTTGTAGCGGCTGCTGGCCGGGGCGAAGAACGCCTTCTCCCGGAGGTCGCGCGCGTCGTCCACGCCGCCGTGGCTGGCCGCGTCGATCTCGATGACGTCGATCGAGCCGGCGCCGTCGTTGGCCAGCGACTTGCACGAGGCGCAGACGCCGCACGGCTCCGGGGTGGGACCCTGCTCACAGTTGAGCGAGCGGGCCAGGATGCGGGCACTCGAGGTCTTGCCGCACCCGCGCGGCCCGGAGAACAGGTAGGCATGGTTGAGCCGCCCGCTGCGCAACGCCTGCGACAGCGGCTCGGTGACGTGCTCCTGCCCGATGACCTCGGCAAACGTGCGGGGCCGGTACTTGCGGTAGAGGGCCAGTGCCACTCCTGCCTCCTCTGGACGACCGCGCCATTCTCCGTCGAGGGTGTGACAACGACAAACAGGCGCGGCGCGAGCGGGGGAAGCGCCCGCGGACCCGGCGGCGCCGAAAAGAAAGGACCCCCCGTGCACCCGCCAGAGCCCGCTTATCCTTGCTGCCTTCCGGCCCTGGGGAGGTTCACGGGATACACGCCGCACGAGGGGCTGCCGACAGCGTATCCGACCCCCTCCGGGCCCCGGGGGGCGGTCCCGGCGAAAGCGGCTGGACGGGTTCTGTAAGCTGGCCGACGGAGGATTCGCCTAGAGGCCTAGGGCGCACGCTTGGAAAGCGTGTTGGGTTCACACCCTCACGAGTTCGAATCTCGTATCCTCCGCCAGCTCCCCGGGGCGCCACGACGGCCACCCCGAGGCTTCACGAAGGCCGGGACCGCATTGCGGGACCCGGCCTTCAGTGTCTTCAGAGCCCCCCACGGGCGAGACCACGCGCGCCGGACGAAACACGACCGGATCACCCACGCCCGCTCCCGTCGCGTAATCCGGATTGCCTTGCGCGATCCGGACGGACGCGGTGTGCGCCGCCCACCCTGGGACCGGATCTACGCTGAACCCTCCCAACCCGGACGAAAGCGATGCCATGCTGGCCACAGTGAATGATCACCGTTCCGATGTCGCCGTCTTGCGTCTGACCGGCGAGCTCGACTCGGACACCGCCCCCAAGCTGCATTTTCTCCTCGCGGAGCTGCTGGAGAGACCCGTACCGCGGATCGTCGTCGATCTGTCGGGACTGAAGTTCTGCGACTCCGTGGGGCTCAGCGCCTTCATCACGGCGAAGCAGGTGATCACGGCGCGGGGCGGGTGGCTGAGCTTCGCCGGCGCCAGCCGCTTCGTCGTCGACCTGCTCGACACCGTCGGCCTGAACCGCTACTTCGCCATCTTCGCGGAAGTCGACGACGCCATTGCCGCAGCCCAGCTCTGAAGAAGCCGGCCGAGGACAAAAAACAACCGAGCCGGATCCACAAGGGACCCGGCTCGGTGTCACAGTCGGCTGGCCGAGAGAGAAAGCATGCGGCGCAGCCCGGCTCCTGGCGTCCTCAGATCTGACGCCACCGCCAGCGTGGTCCGCGCCACGCGTCGGCCAGGATCAGCGCGGACGCCTTTCCCGGACACTGCTGCACCTTCGACTTGCCCGCAGGACCGCCCATCTGGGCTTCGACTTCCCAGACCTCGCCGTCGGTGCGGACGTAGACGTCACGCCGTGCGAGCCTGACGTCACCATTCCACCAGTGCTGCTCAACTCTCACACGTCGACTTTATGACAGACATCGAAGCTGGCGCTCGGGGCAAATCTGTGAATGTTGTTCACCGGTCAGCCGGACGGTGATGTCCGATCCGGTGGTTTTGGGTTCCGAGACTTGCGTCACGCCGTCATATTAGGGCGGCGCTCGAAATGACACTGTACGTAGTTGTCGCAGCTAGCGAACGTGATCAACTTGCCCCGAAACGGCGCCGACACGTCATCGTCATCTGACGGGCCGTCATGGGAGCGAGTCCAACCGGGGCGGAGCGGCCGGCCAGACCAACATCACCCGGCACGGTGCGTGGTCAACGACAAATCGGGCCGCTCTCCCCAAACTTCGCGGACCCAACCGGCTTTGTTCACCGTCCCGGGCGAGAACAAGCACATCCGCATCAGCGCACGCTGTCACCACTTCGTGGTCGGGGCGCCCACGCAGAGTGAGAGTGCCGGCGTCCCGGCCGAGTTTCGCCCGCGCCGCCTCGAACAGCCGGCGCTCGGCCCCGGCGAGCAGCTCCGCGGGATCCGCCCCGGCCAGCCGGCCCAGCAGTCCCGCCGATCCGCTCAGCGCAGCCTCGGTGCCGACGTCGACCACGTGCAGCAGCGTGATGTCCGCCCCCGGGAAGTCACGGGCAGCGTCCACACACGCCTCCCACGTGCCCTCGGTGAGCCATACCAGGATCCTCATATTCCCGACACTCGCAGACTCAGCCACAGCGACACCACCCCCGCCAGCAGACAGGCCGGCACCGTGAGGGCCCCGAGCCGCAGGAACTCCCCGGTCACCGGCGGATGCCCACGCCCGTGCAGGATGCGCCGCCAGAGCAGAGTCGCGAGCGAACCCACGTACGTCAGATTGGGTCCGATGTTCGCCCCCAGCAGCACCGCCAGCACGAGCCCGGGCGAGTGCGCGGCGAGCGGCAGCAGCATCAGCGTCGCGGGGAGATTGTTCAACACATTCGCGAGTACGGCCGCCAGCCCCGCCATCAGCAGCAGCCCGAGCAGATCGGGGCGGTGCGGGGCGACCCGGTCGACCACGTCACCGAAGCCGCTGTCGCTCACCGCCAGCACCACGACGCCGAGCGCGAGAACGAAGAGGCAGAACCCCGGATTGGCCTGCCTGATCAGCGTACGCACGGGTTGCCGCTGCCGTACGGCCAGCACGACCGCCCCCGCGAGCGCGACCCACGCGGGGTGCACGCCCACCGGCCCGGCCACCGCGAACCCGGCCAGCGTCACTCCCAGCACCGCGAGCGCGAACCGGGGTGCCGGCTCGCGCGGCACGTCGACGGTGTGCGCCGGCGTGTCGAGATCGTCGGCGAAGAAGCGGCGCAGCACCAGGTACTCGACCGCGACGACGGCCAGCCACGGCAACGCCATGAGCCCAGCGAACGCGAGGAACGACAGGCCCGCCGCGGACATCGCCAGCAGGTTGGTGAGGTTGGAGACGGGCAGCAGGAGGGAGGCCGAGTTGGCCAGGTGGTTGCAGGCGTAGACGTGCGGCTTCGGGCGTACGCCCAGGGTCGAGGCCGTGGCAAAGACCACCGGCGTGAGCAGGACGACCGTCGCGTCGAGGCTCAGCGCCGCGGTGACCGCCGACGCGATGACGAACACGATGCCGAGCAGCCGCCGCGGTGAGCCCCGGCTCCATCGGGCCGCCGTGGCCCCGGCATAGCGGAAGACGCCGGCTTCGTCCGCGAGGTACGCGAGCAGCAGCACCGCCGCGAGAAAGCCGACCGTCGGCCCGAGCTCGCCCAGCTCGTGCACCGCGTCCCGCCACGATACGAGCCCGGCGCCGATCGCGACGACCGCGGCCGGCACGGCGGCCACCGCCTCGGGCAGCCCTCGGGGCCGGGCCACGGCGAAGCCGAGGACACCGGCGAGCAGTACGAGCGAAAAGACAGTGATCACCAGCAGCGCGTTGTGCCCGGGTGCCCTACCGTCGAAACCATGCTCCGCCGCTGGGTGCAAGCCGCCGCATTGCTGGTCGCCGGGATCGTCCTGTTTTTCGTATCGGGCCCGGTGGCTTTGATCGTCTTCGTGCTGCTGGCCGTCGTAGCGTCGCCCCTGGTCTTCCCGCGCTCGCTCTCCGCCGCCGAGGCCAAGCGCCGCCAGGCCCGGGACGGCCGCCCGATCATCTACTGGCGCCCGGGCTGCCCGTTCTGCCTGCGGTTGCGCGCCACCCTCGGCGTCCGTTCGCGCCGGGCCCACTGGGTCGACATCTGGCAGGACCCGGAGGGCGCCGCCGATGTCCGCGCCGTGGCGAACGGCAACGAGACCGTCCCCACCGCCATCACCGCCACGGGCGCCTTCGTCAACCCGAACCCGCGTCACCTGCGCACGACGATCGGAATCTGACATGCCGCACGGCGTCGTCCTCCTGCCCGACCGGGCCACGCACGCACGGCTGGCCGCCCTGGCCGCCACGGTCGCCGGGCCGGACCCCATCAGCCGGCTGGGCGAGAAGGCCCCGGCCCACGTCTCGGTCGCGCACTTCGAGGGCCCCGCTGACTCCGTACGCGAACGGGCTGCTCGTCATCCGCACCGCTCGCTGGCGGTCAAAGTCATCGGCCTGCTCTACACCGTTGTGCCCGAAGGTGACTATTACGTGCCCGAGGGCGGCTGCTATTTCGGCGTCGAGATGGTGCGCCGGCCCGACCTCGACGCCCTGCACACCGAGGTGCTCGGCTGGATCGAGGAGGCGGGCGCCACCCCGCTGGGTGCGGTCGGTACGGACTTCCGCCCGCACATCACCCTCGGCATGACCCGGTCACCGTCGTTGCCGGCGCTCACCGAGGTTCCGCTCGGCGAGATCCCGGTCACTCTGGCGTTCGGCGAGCTGGGTCCGTACGGCACCTTCCCCGGCCTGAGCCCGCCGGCGTAACCGTCACGCGCACAGCCTCAGGCGGCCACGGACGGGCACCGCGACCCCGCAATTGTCTCCTTCCAGACGGTGTCTTTGTCTCCTTCGGGGCGTGGCGCTGCGCCCGCGGCGGCGCAGGGGCTACCGTCACTCGCTGAGAAACACATGTTCGTGGGGGGATTCGTGTCGACTTTCGCTGCCGCCGTAGCGCGGGGCAAGAACGGCTGGACGGCATCCGAGCTGGAGCTCTCCGGGGCGGGCGACATCGACGAGGTGGTGGACCGCCTGCGGGACGCCGAGCCGGACGCCGAGGTGTCGCTGCTCTTCGTCGAGGCCGACGATCAGTACCTGGTGATCCTGCGCCTGGACGAGGGCGAGGACCTGCGGGTCTTCGGGTCGGACTCGGCCTTCGCCGACGAGAGCCGGCTGGGAACGCTGCTGCTGGCCGACGTGGAGACGCCGCCGGTCGGGATCGACGAGCTGGCCGGGAGCCGGTCGGCGGACGACGAGGACGACGCCGGGTCGGACTTCGACGCCGACGACGAGGACGACGACGAGGACGACCGGCCCGCGGCGGACCCGGACGCCGACCCGGTCGGCGACGTCGAGATCCTGGCCGACCTGGGGATCAGCGCCAACCGGCTGCTCACCCTCTGCGGCCTGGAGGGCATGCTGCCCGCCGACGTGACCGCGGAGATCTGCCAGAAGCTCGGCGCCGGCGACGAGCTGGAAGAGCTGCGCGACGCGTGAGGAGCCGTCCTCTGCACGAGGCGTGGATGCGGCGGGCCCTGTCCGTCGCGTCCACCCGGCCCTCGGCCGAGGACGTCCCGGTCGGCGCGGTGATCTACGGCCCCACCGGCATCGAGCTGGCGGTCGGCGCCAACGAGCGTGAGGTGGACGGGGACCCGACCGCGCACGCCGAGATCCTGGCCCTGCGCCGCGCGGCCCAGGTCGCCGGCACCTGGCGCCTCGACGGCTGCACGCTGGTCGTCACCCTGGAACCCTGCACGATGTGCGCGGGGGCGCTGGTGCTCGCCCGCATGGAGACGCTGGTCTTCGGCGCGTGGGAACCCAAGACCGGCGCGGTCGGCTCCCTCTGGGACGTGGTCCGGGACAGACGTCTGAACCACCGCCCAGAGGTGTACGCCGGAGTGCTCGAGGAAGAGTGTTCCGCGCTGATGCGGTCGTTCTTCCGTGGCCCCCTATGAGATCGCGGTGTCGAGCCCGATCCGCACCATGTCGGCGAAGCCCTGCTCCCGCTGCGCCGAGTCCATCTTCTCGCCGGTCTTGATGTGGTCGCTGACGGTCAGGATCGTCAGCGCCTTCGCCCGGTACCGCGCCGCGATCGTGTAGATCGCCGCCGACTCCATCTCCACGGCCAGCACCCCGTAGTCGGCCAGCGTGTCGTTCAGATCCGGCCGGTCGGTGTAGAACGCGTCAGCCGCGAACACCGGACCCACCCGCATCGGTACGCCCCGGCGCTCAGCCACATCCACGGCGGTGCGCAGCAACCCGAAGTCCGCCACGGGCGCATAGTCGACGAGCCCGTCGAAGCGCACCCGGTTCATGTTCGAGTCGGTCGCCGACCCGTTGGCCGCGATCACATCCCCGAGCCCGAGCTCCTCCGACAGGGCGCCACAGGAGCCAATGCGGATCACGGACTTCACGCCGTACTCATTGATCAGCTCATGCGTGTAGATCGACGCCGACGGCATCCCCATGCCCGACCCCTGCACCGAGACGGTCTGGCCCTCCCACTTGCCGGTGAACCCCAGCATCCCCCGAACCCGCGTGTAGCAGACCGCATCCTCCAGGAACGTCTCCGCGATCCACTTCGCCCGCATCGGATCCCCGGGAAGCAGGACCCGCTCAGCAATCTCCCCCGGCTGCGCGCCGATGTGCACACTCATGGCTGCTGATCCTGCCAGGTCCCCCCACCCCCCTCCTGCGGACCTGCCAAAACACCCCCGGGCGATCGAGAGGGGTAACCCGCGCGCGGGCGCCCGGGGGCGTCGGGTAACGTACTTCCCGGTGGTGTGTCCGAGCGGCCTAAGGAGCACGCCTCGAAAGCGTGTGAGGGTTTACGCCCTCCAAGGGTTCAAATCCCTTCACCACCGCCACGCAGCAGGGTAACGCCCGGCAGCTCCAAGCGAGCCGCCGGGCGTTTCTCGTTGCGATGACAGCCCCGGGAAATCCGCCCTGCGTTATCGGTGGCCGACCCACCAGATGAGAGCAGTCATCAGCGCACCGCCGGCCGATGTCGCCATGCCGCCGAGCAAGCCGTACGCCACCTTCGAGACCATGCGGCGCATGCCCGAAGCAGCCTGGCGATCTTCACACAATTTCGTCCCCCTTGTTCCCTGTCCGACCTGGTGTCCGAATTCAGGATGCCGAGCGGGGTAGTGCTGCATCGAATGCAACGCCTGTTGCAAAACTTCGTGCACCAGATGACTGCCGATCCGTGCCCGGCTATCAATGTCCCGTGAACAAACAACCGGGCGAGCTCAGCCCGATCAGCGACGGCTTGCATCCGGCACGCCGCAAGCTGGCCGAAGCACTGCGGGCCGTGTTCGGGACGCTGCCGGTCTCGGTGCGGAAGTACGCGGCGAGTCAGGGGCTCACCGCCAGCAATGTCACCCGGTACCTGAAGGGCGATGTGCTGCCTCCCGAGACCTTCATCGCCGACCTTCTGCACGAGGCGGGTGGACGGCCGGAGGCAGCCGCGGAGCTGAACGAGCTGTATCGCGCGGCGCAGGACGCTCAGCCGCGCGGTTGGGGAAATGCCACGCGGCTCCGGCGGGAGGTCGCCGAGGCGACGCGACGGGCCCAGTCGGCGCAGCAGTTGCTCGCGGCGGCAGCCGATCAGCTCGCCGTGGCACAGGCCCGGATCTCCGATCTCGAGCGGGAATGCGAGATCTTGCGCGGCCATCGCCGCCGGGTTCCGCGGGCGGCCGTGCACCACTACTGGGACGTCTTCCAGCGGTCGTGCCTGGCCGACCAGCGCATGCCGGCTGAGTACGTCGCTGCGATCGACCAGGCCACCGACTGGATCGTCGAGCAGTTCGACGTGCCGGATTCGGCTGAGCCGTTCCAGGCGCGGGTGAAGATTCTCATTCCGGTCGGCGCCGGCAAGACGGCGTACGCGACCGGCACGGTGGCGAAGGCCATCGATTCGGGGTATCGCCTCGTGCTGGTCCTCAGCCCGCCGTTCAACGCCTTCAGGACGCAGCTGCAGAGCCGCCTGTCCGACGTCCTGGGTGGACCCGGCGTTCTCTGGCTCACCGGTGATCACCACGACTACCGCAAGGTATCCGCTGGCTTCGAACTGCTGCGCCCGTCCCACGACATCGCGAGTCTCCTGGTGGTGAAGCGCACGGCGACGATTCTGCGCAGACTCGTCAAGGACATCGCCGACGTCCCTGGGCGACAGGAGCTTCCGGCGCTCATCCTCGACACCGACGGCGGGGACCTGCCGGAGGGCAGCGTGACCGACCGTCTGATCGAGGATCTCCTGCGTCTGCTGCCGCGGGCACAACACGTCCGGTTCGCCGATACGAGGCCGGCCGCGCGACGGACCGCACACGAAGCGCTGATCTCGATCCCGGCCTGACCGCGGTTGGCTGCCCGGCGGACCGATCGCCCGTACGCTGGCTCGGTGACCTCCAGAGATCCGGTTGCCGACCTGCGCCGAATCGCCTTCCTGCTGGAACGGGCGAACGAGGCGACCTATCGGGTCAAGGCGTTCCGCTCGGCCGCGGCGACGGTCGGCGCCCTGCCGCGCGAGGAGTTGCTGCGGCGCACGGCCGAGGGCAAGCTGTCCGAGCTCAGCGGCGTCGGCGACGTCACCGCTCGGTGCATCGGCGAGTCGCTGGGCGGGGAGGTTCCGGTCTATCTGCGGCGGCTGGAGTCGACCGAGGGGACCGATCTGGCCGGGGCGGCCGCGGCGCTGCGGGCGGCGCTGCGCGGGGATTGTCACTCGCACTCGGACTGGTCCGACGGTGGGTCGCCGATCGAGGAGATGGCGCTGGCGGCGGTCGAGCTCGGTCACGAATATCTGGTGCTGACCGATCATTCGCCCCGGCTGACCGTGGCGAACGGGCTCAGTCCGGCCCGGCTCCGCAAGCAGCTCGACCGGGTGCGGAAGGTCAATGACGCGCTGCCCGAGGGCTTCCGGATCCTGACCGGGATCGAGGTCGACATTCTGGCCGACGGGTCGCTCGACCAGGAGGACGAGCTGCTGGAGCAACTCGACGTGGTGGTCGGGTCGGTGCACAGCGGACTGCGGGACGACGCGGCGAAGATGACGCGGCGGATGGTGCGGGCCGTGAGCAATCCGCATCTGGACATTCTCGGGCACATGACCGGACGCAAAGTCTCCGCGCAAGGGGATGGCGACAAGGCGCACCGCGGGGGGCGTACGCGGCCGCCGTCTGATTTTGATCTGGAGAAGGTCCTCGCGGCGTGCGTCGAGCACGGCAAGGCGGTCGAGATCAACTCGCGGCCCGACCGGCTGGACCCGCCCAAGCGCATGCTGACGCGCGCGGTCGAGGCCGGCTGCCTCTTCAGCATCGACACCGACGCGCACGCGCCGGGGCAGCTCGACTGGCAACGGTACGGATGCGAGCGCGCCGCCCTCTGCGGTGTCCCCGCCGAGCGTGTCGTCAACACCTGGACGGCGCAGAAGCTACTCGAATGGACGGGGTCGCGGTAGGTAAGGTCGCGGGGTGGGACAGATTGATGACCTCGCGAACCGTTACGTCGACGAGTGGGCGCCACTCAACCCGACCGGCGCCACGTCCATCGGCGTGCCCGGCTACGACGACCAGCTCGACGATCTCTCCCCGGAGGGCTTCGGCGCCCAGGCGGAGCTGATCCGGCGGACGCTGGTCGAGCTGGATCCGCTCGAACCGGAGACCGAGCGCGAACTGGTCGCCAAGGAGGCGATGCAGGAGCGGCTCGGACTCGATCTCGAACGCTACGACTCCGGCGACGTGGCGAGCGACATCAACGTCATCGCGAGCGCGGTGCACGGGCTGCGCATGATCTTCGACCTCATGCCGACCGAGGGCGAGGCGGCGGTCGCCAACATCTCGGCCCGGCTCGGCGGCTTCCCGCGGGCGATCGAGCAGTACCAGCAGTCGCTGCTGGCCGAGGCGGCCCGGGGCAACGTCAGCGCCCGCGCCCAGATGCTCGAGGTCGCGGAGCAGTGCACGATCTGGACCGACCCGGCCCGGGACAACTTCTTCGGCGGTCTCGCGTCGCGCCTGACCGCCTCGGGCGCCTTGCGCGCGGAGCTGACCCGCAACGCCGAGGCCGCGGCCGCCGCGACCCAGGGCTTCGCCCAATTCCTGCGTACGGAACTCGCCCCGCTCGGCCGCGAGAAAGAGGCGGCCGGCCGGGAGCGTTACGAGCGCGCCTCGCAGTACTTCCTCGGCGCCCGCGTCGACCTCGACGAGACGTACGCGTGGGGCTTCGAGGAGCTCGCCCGGCTCGAGGCGGAGATGCGCACGGTCGCCGCCGAGATCGCCGGCTCCGGCGCCACTGTGGACCGGGCCGTCGAGGTGCTCGACGCCGACCCCGCCCGGACGGTCGCCGGCAAGGAGGCCTTCCGCGAGTGGATGCAGGCCACCGCCGACAAGGCCATCGCCGAGCTGAACGGCACCCACTTCGACATCCCGCTGCCGATCCGCACGGTCGAGGCGTGCCTGGCGCCGACCAGCGACGGCGGCATCTACTACACCGGCCCGAGCGAGGACTTCAGCCGGCCCGGCCGCATGTGGTGGGCGGTGCCCGAGGCGCAGACCACGTTCTCCACCTGGCGCGAGGCGTCGACGGTCTACCACGAGGGCGTCCCCGGTCACCACCTGCAGGTCGGCCAGGCCGTCTACGAGTCGGCGCTGCTCAACCGCTGGCAGCGGCTACTGTGCTGGTGCTCGGGGCACGGCGAGGGCTGGGCGCTCTACGCCGAGCGGCTCATGGACGACCTGGGCTTCCTGGCCGACCCGGGCGACAAGCTCGGCATGCTCGACGGCCAGGCCCTGCGCGCCACCCGGGTCATCGTCGACATCGGCATGCACCTGGAGCTGGAGATTCCGCGGGACAACCCGTTCGGCTTCCACCCGGGCGAGCGCTGGACGCCGGAGCTCGGCCTCGAGTTCCTGCGCCAGCACTGCCGGATGCACGACGACGTCCTGCGCTTCGAGTGGAAGCGCTACCTCGGCTGGGCCGGCCAGGCGCCCTCCTACAAGGTGGGCGAGCGCATCTGGCTGCAGGCCCGCGACGAGGTGAAGGCCCGCAAGGGCGCGGACTTCGACCTCAAGGCGTTCCATCGCGACGCGCTCAACCTCGGCGCCCTCGGCCTGGACCCGCTGCGCAAGGCCCTCGCCCGCCTCTGAGCGACGGGCCCAGCCGAGCGACGGGCTCGGCTAAGCGACGGGTTCAGCCGAGACGGGCTCAGCTGAACTGGGCGAATCGTGGCTGTGCGGCACCTTCGATCGTGGTGAAGGTGCCGCCGGCCGCGACCGCGCCCACCTCCGCCGACGCCGCCAGGGTCAGGACCCCCTCGACCCCGTTGGCGTCGGCGCGCCAGTCCTGCAGATGACCGTCGGCCGCCGAGAGCGACGCGATCTTCACGCGCCGGTCCGAGCCGTCGAGGCAGACCCCGCGATCACCGGTACGCGCGGTGCGGCACGCGTTGTCGAAATGCCCGCCGGCATAGACGCTGTCGCCGAGCGTGGCGACGGCCTGGGCGTCCCCGTCGAAGGTGGCCGTCCATCGCCTGCTGCCGCTCGGGGCGTACGCGTCGACGGTCCCGCCCCGGCCGCCGTTCGCCGTGTAGACGGCGTCCGGCGTGGCTGCGATCCCGAACACGATCACCGAGGCTCGCGGCCGGAAGGCGGAGACGATCGTGGCGGCGTCGGGGTGCAACGCGACCAGGCGGTCGTACCCGGGCAAGCCGTTGATCTGATGGAATCTGCCCCCGGCGTAGACCCGCCCGCCCGCCGCCGCCAGCGCCT
The DNA here is from genome assembly GCF_030709675.1 of Symbioplanes lichenis. Taxonomy (GTDB): domain Bacteria; phylum Actinomycetota; class Actinomycetes; order Mycobacteriales; family Micromonosporaceae; genus Actinoplanes; species Actinoplanes lichenis. Next base: position 121,142 of record NZ_JAUZQD010000011.1, on the reverse strand, counting down.
CGACCTGGTCGTCGGCGCGGGGCCGCCAGCCGCTGTCGAGTTCCCCGGTGCCCAGGTCGAAGGCGGCCAGCCGGCTCCGCGCCCGCCCGTCGACCGCCGTGAAGGAGCCGCCGGCATAGAGCCGCCCGTGCGCCGCCACCAGCGCGTACGGCCGGCCGTCGACGCTGTGCCGGAAGGTCCGCGACAGCGTGCCGCTCCTGGCGTCGACCCGGGCGAGGCTGTCCCGCCGCTCCCCGTTGACGTAGCCGAAGTCACCGCCCAGATAGACCGACGAGCCGCTCACCGCGAGCGCCTTGACCCGGCCGTCCGCGGCCGGGGCCCACGGCAGCAAGGCCCCCGTGTACGCGTCGACGGCCGCCAGCCGGCTCCGCCGGACCGTCCGGCCCCGGACGACCGCCGCCGTGAAGTCGCCGCCGACATAGATGGTGCTGCCCGAGTAGACGGCGGTCAGCACAGCTCCGTTGAAGCCCGGCACGGAGTCCGAGGACTCGGCGGGCGCAGCCTGGGCGGGCGTCGCCAGCGTGCCGGTGAGCACGACGACGAGCGCCAGGATCTTGCTCCTGTACGTCACGCCCTGACCGTAACGGCGGCATTTGTGCAGGTATAGCCCTCGTACGGAGGGCCACCTGCCCGTGTGCGAGAGTGCCGACGTGAACGTCACTGTGCTCGGTCTCGGTCTCATCGGCGGCTCTCTGCTGCGGGCTCTCGCCGCCCGTGGGCACCGCGTGACCGGCTACGACGTCGACGGGTCAGCCGCTGCGGCCGCGGGCTTCCCGGTCGCCGGCACCATCCCCGCCGCACTCGCCGACGCCTCGGTCGCCGTCCTGGCCGTACCGTTGCCCGCGCTGGCCGGCGTGGGCGCCGAGCTCGCGGGCTTCCCGGGCATCGTCACCGATGTCACGTCCGTGAAGGGGCCGGCTCGGGCTGCGGTCGCGCACCCGCGGTTCGTCGGCGGTCACCCCATGGCGGGTACGGAGTCATCGGGCTTCGCCGCGTCCGACCCGCACCTCTTCGACGGCTGCGCCTGGGTGCTGTGCCTGGAGCCGGAGACCGATCTCGACGACTGGCTGACGCTCGCGGGGCTGATCACGTCGCTGGGCGCGCGCGTGGTGCCCGCCACCGCGGCCGAGCACGATCAGGCGGTCGCGCGGATCAGCCACGTGCCGCATCTGCTCGCCACGGCCCTGAGCGGGCTGCTGGAGGGGCAGGCGCAGGCGGCGACGCTTGCCGCCGGCTCCTTTCGCGACGGTACGCGGGTCGCGGCGACCCGCGCGGAGTTGATCGCCGCCATGTGCGGGGGCAACGCGGGCCCCACGGCGGAGAACCTGTCGACGGTCATCGGGGCGCTGTCGGCGTACCGGGACGCGCTGGGCGCCGAGGATCCGATCGCCGCGCTCACGCCGCTCTTGGAGCGTCCGGGGCTGTTGCGCCGGGAGTGGCCCGCGACGACGTTTTCGACGGTAGAGGTCGAGCCGGATCCGGCGGCTCTGCTGGCGCTCGGGCGGGCCGGCGGCTGGCTCACCGAAATCGGACCTGTTCTGGTCGGAAAGCGGCCGGAAACTGACCGCAGCGGTTCCTAGCCTGAGGGTCCACCTCTCGAGAGGAGACTCGTCATGCCCGGTCAGGTCGGCGCCATCAGCGATGAGCGCGAGGGTCTGCTCGCCTATCTCGCGCAGATGCGATACGTGTTGCGGCTCACCGCGTACGGGCTCAGCACCGAGCAGCTCCGAGCCACGCCGACCGCGAGCCCGTTGTCGGTCGGCGGGCTGATCAAGCACTGCGCGTCCACCGAGCGGGGCTGGATCGACACGGTCCGGCAACAGCCGCAGCCTGTCGACTATCAGGCGTACGCGGACAACTTCCGCCTCGCGGAGGGCGAGACGATCGAGGACGTCTTCGCCGAGTACGAGCGCGTGGCGGCGTACACGGAAAAGACCGTGAGCGAGATCGCCGACCTGGGCCAGGCGGTCCCCGTCGACCACTCGGTCCCGTGGAATCCGAAGGACATCGACGCGTGGTCGGTGCGGTGGGTCCTGCTGCACCTGATCCAGGAGACGGCCCGCCACGCGGGGCACGCCGACATCATCCGCGAGCAGTTCGACGGCGCTACCGCGTACCCGCTGATGGCCGCGGCCGAGGGCTGGCCGGAGACCGACTGGATGAAGCCTTGGCGGCCCTGATCACGCCTTGCAGTCGTGGCTCTTCTCCCAGGACTTGACCGTGGCCACCGGGCTCTTCTCGCCGCCCTTGCGCCACGACTCGAGATAGCTGTAGGGCCAGACGACGCCGCGGCGGACCTTCCAGTCGCCGGTCTTCGCGCACGGCGGGGAGATGCCGTAGTGCAGGTGGCAGACGCCGTTCGCGTTGCCGGTGTGGCCCACCTTGCCGAGCAGTTGCCCCGAGGTGACGCGCACCCCCGCCTCGATGCCGGACTGGATCTTGCTCAGGTGCGACCCGTAGTAGCGCACGCCGTCGTCACCGAGCAGCGACACCGCCAGCCCGCCGTTCAGGGGACCGTCGGGCTGGCCCTTCACGTAGGCGTCCTTGGTCGTGATCTCGAGCACCACGCCGCTGGTCGTGGCGACGACCGGCTCGCCGCAGTCGGCGAAGATGTCGGTCGCCTTGTACTTCGAGTGGGTCTCGTGCCAGTCGACGTTGTCGGACTTGACCGGGAACGTGTAGTTGACGCTCTCCGGCTTTTCCGTCGCTTTCGCGGAGGTCGCCGCCGGCTCCGGGCTGCTCGGCGCCGGCGTGGTTGCGGCCGGTGTCTCGCTCGGCGCCGGCGTCGCCGCCGAGGTCTCCGACGGCACGACGAACTGCGGCGTCGCGGTGGCCGACGAGCCGTCACCCTGCCCGCCGCAGGCGGCGAGCGAGAGGGCGGCGACGGTCACGACCGAGAGTTTTCGCAGGAGAAGCACCGCGCCATAGTGACAGAAGTCGGTCCGGGGCGCAGACCGGCGAAGCCTGGATAGGGTGGAACCGGCGAGGTCAGGCGGGCCTCGGCGGCGATCGGGAGGGCCAGCATGACCGAGGTGCCGGGGGGCTGGGGAAACACCGCGCCGGGCTGGCCGGGCGGTCCGCCGTCGCCCTTGTCATACCCTCCGCCTTTGCCGCCGCGGCCGGTCTACCGCGAGCCGCACCGCATCGCCGCGGGCCCGGTCATGGCCGGGATCGGCGCCGGCCTCCTGTGGTTCGTGCTCTTCGGCGCCCTGGCCCGCAGCCTCGCGACGTACGCGTGGTGGACCGTCGCCGCCGCGGTCACCGCCTGGCTCGTGTCCGTCTTCCTGGCAGTCCTCGGCGACCGCGGCGTGGCCGTCGGCGTGGCCCTGATCTCGGGCGTCGGCCTCTCGGTGGCCGCGGGCTTCGTGGCAGCGGACTGGATCGCCACCAACGACTGGCCCCTCTGGTGAGCGTCGTCACTCGTTAGCATGAGCCCCTTGCCCGCTTTGGCCGCCATTTGTCGGCGACAATGGGTACTCCCTTAGTGGCGGACCGAACATGCCCTTGACGAACGCCGGACGGCTGGGCAGTCTCGGCCTCATGGCCCACGTACCGCAGCGACTCGACCCGGATCGTCGTCGCCGCCGGCTCGAGCTCCTCGCCGCGCTCGCCGACGCGAAGTCGGCCCGCGAGCTGGCCCAGCCCCACCGCCTGCGCGGCGCCCGCCTCCGCGAGCTGATCGCCAACCGCCGCCGCCTGGCCGGCTGATCTTTCTTCACATCAGCACGGCGACCAGCACGCCGACGATGAAGCCGAGTGTCATCCCGCCGCCGGCCACGCTCAACGCCACGGTCGACCGCCGCTCACCCCGCGACTTGCCGACGGACGCCAGAATGATCGCGGCCGGCCCGAACACAATCGGCAGGAAAAGCACGGCAACGCAGCCGAGCACGATGGCCGCGATGCTGAACCCGTTGCCGGTCGCCCGCGCCGGCGCGAAAGCCCCATAGGGATTCATCGGGTCGTAGGCCGGAACCGCCTGATAGGGATACGCCTGCGCGACTCCCGGATACGCCTGCGCGGTCCCCGCGTATTGCTGCGCCGCCGGCGGCACGGCGTATCCGTACGGCTGCCCCGCGTACTGCTGCGCCCCCTCAGGCGCCCCATACCCATAGCCCGACGTTGCGGCATACCCATGGCTGGACGTCTCCGCCGGCGCGACATACCCGTAGCCCGGCGTCTCCGGCGGCGCGGCATACCCGTACGGCTGCGGCGTTCCACCCGCGGGCACGTAGATCCCCGAGCCGCCGCCCGCCACAGGACTCCCGCAAGCCCCGCACTGCCCCGCCGTAGCGGCTACCGCAGCCCCGCAGTTCGCACAAAACATGGTCTCTCCGCGCTCCTTCGATCAGCGGAGCACCCCATCGGCCCGCCCACCCCACCCCTGAGGCAAACGACGTGTGGCGATCGCCGTCCCACAACCCGCAGTTGCCGGTGCCGAGAGCCAGCGGCTTTCGATGATTCTGCCTGCGAGAACGGGAGCCGTTTGAAGCCGATTCTCAGCGCCGACCCGGGCCCGTCGGCCTGATCAATGTCGGTGAGTTTTGAGCGCCACCCCCTGTCAGTCACAGGTTCTGTCGGGGCATGACGCGCCGGTCGGGCTTTCAAGTGCAGGCGGGCGAGGGCGCGCGCTTGCACCACCGCGGTTACTCCCGGCAGCGCGACGGGGTCGGAGGCGTGTAGCTGGACCCGGAACCGCCGGCCGACCCAAACGCATCGGGCCGTCTCCACCCGCTGGCGAGAGAACCCGAGGACCTGAGCGACTGCGTTTTCACGTTGTCGTAGCGGATGGTGCCGGTAAGAACGCCGCCGCCCGGACACCCGCCCGCGAAACTTTGCGGATCGCCGCGAACAGTTCGACCTTCGACATTCGCGGCATCGGCGGACCTCCGACCCGACCCGGCGATGCTCCCACCGCCGACGGTGGCGCTGAAAACTCGCTGACATTGCATCCACCCGATCGGGCGGTGTTCCCGTAGCGCTCGATCTCAGTAACAAACACGAGGTCGCTGGCACAAACTTTGCTGATCATCGACGTCGACATGGCGATAGAGTCGGCCATTGTGTCGCTGTACTGGGATCCGACAACTGCCTTGACGCCCGACCAACGGGCGGAGTTCAAGGGCCGCTGGGACGACCTTCTCTGGCTCAACGTTCCCGGCCCGTTCTGGACAGGCTAGACGGACACCTGCTGGACCGGCCGGCTGCACGCCCCTGGTCATGTCCTCTACGGCGGCGAATACTTCACCGAGTTCGTATACCACCAGCCGCGTACGGCGAACGAGGTGAAAGCAATCGCCGAGGCCGCATGGGCGGACCCGTTCGGCGGTTACGGCTGCAACGGCGACGAGCGTTGGACCCCTGAGACCGTTCGCGCCTGGTGGCAAGAGCGAAACCGCGTTGCCGAACACCTCGAGCAGCAACACCAGCGGTGGGCCACGAGTGACCGCGCCGACGAGCAAGAGGCCGCAGCTGGCCTCCGAGACTTCGCGTCGTACTTGGACGGACCACTCCATGCCGACCTTCGGATCTACCTGTTCTGGTTGACAGAGCGTCGATCGCCCGACCCGAATGATCGACTACCGCCCTTGTAAGGCGATCTTCGCTACGGTCAACAACAGGAGCTACCGGAGTGGCGCTGAAACTCACCGGCACGGAGCCGCCGCGAAAACGAGCGGCGCTGAAAGTGACTGACAACCGACGCTCAAGCTGACCGGCGAAGCCATTTCGGACGCGTAACGAGATTGCGGTGGCGGCGAGGGATTTTCTGCGGCGGGCTCGTCCACGGCGGTGGGTGAAGTGATGGCGCGAACATCAGACTGAGAAACGCCCGGAGTTGCCGGGCGTATCCTCGTAAGCCGGCGACCGGCTCACCTCACCGGCCCGCGTACGAGTACGCCTCCGCCCGCCGCCGCGCGTACACCTTCGCCGCGTTGCCGTAGTATCCCCACGGGTACTCGGCCGGTGTGTCGCCGATCGCGTCGAAGTGCCACGCCGCCCCGGCCCAGTTGCCCGCGCCGAGGGCCACGATTGCGAACCACCCGTGGCTCCCCTGCGCCCCGAGCCCGCGCTCAAATCCTGGGTGCAGCACCGATTTCTCCGCCGCGGCGTGCACGTCGGCGATCACGTCCGGCCGCTTGAAGTATCCGTCGTCGCCGGACCGGAGGGCCCGCTCGAAGTGGGCGATGGGGATCATGGCGCCGAGCCGGCTGCCCGGGGGCATGGCGGCGACCGTCTCCCGGGCGAAGTCGAGCGCCGCGTCCTGGACGCCGCTCCACTTCTGGTGCAGCTGGTTGAGCAGGGTGAAGTGGGCCGGGCCGTGCCAGCGTTCGATGGCGGCCGCCTGCTCGAAGCGCCGCCGTGACTCCTCCAGGCCGAGTTGCCGGCCCATCGACGTGGTGATGAGCGCCGACCAGGCGAGCGCTTCCTTGGGGTCGCGGGCGAGGGCCGCGTCCAGGGCGTCCTCGGCCAGCTTGAGGCGGCGGAAGAAGGTGGCGAACTGCTCGCTGCTGACGTCTTTGGCCAGGCGGGCGGTGCGCGCCTCCCAGGCCCACTGGGTCATCGTGACGCCCTTGACGAGCTGGGCCGGGGCCGAGTCCGGCTCGGCGGCGATCCACTCGGCGATCCATGAGGGATTTCCGGCGGTGAGCAGCCCGAGGTACGTACTGCGCCGGTTGGTGTCGCCGGTGGCGGCGAGCAGGTCGCGCGTCGCCCGCCAATCTCCACTGCGGACTGCCGCTTGGAATGCTTGTGCCTCTTCGTCCCCAAAGGTTGGATCGAGCGTCGGCTTTTTCGTGAAAGGCCACATGGCGCAGGGATCTTAGGGTCCGGTAGTTTCCCCGCCACAAACACGGGGGAAGGAACACCGGAACCATGCTGCGCGCAGCCGCCTCGCTGGCGATGCTGATCGGTTTCTATGTCGTCGCTCTCGTCCAGCTCGCCGCCGTCTTGGCGCTCGCGATCTGGGTGGGCGTCGAGAGCACGGCCGCCATCGGATTCAAGCTCGGCCTCCCGCTCGTCATCGCGGTCGGCGCCACCTTCGCCGGGCTGTGGCGGGCGATCCGGGCCCGGCCCGAGCCGCCGCACGGCCTGATCGTGAGCCCGGCGGACGCGCCCGAGCTGTGGGCGGCGGTCCGGTCGCTGGCGGACGAGGTCGGCACCCGGATGCCCGACGAGATCCGGCTCGTTCCGGAGGTCAACGCGGCGGTGAACGAGGAGGGCAGGGCGCTGGGCCTGCTGGGCGGGCGGCGCCGGCTCTACCTGGGCCTGCCGCTGCTGACGGCGCTGAGCGTGGACCAGCTGCGCTCGGTGGTCGCCCACGAACTCGGGCACTACTCGGGCCGGCACACCAGTCTCGGCGCGGTCGCGTACCGGGGGCGCATCGCGATCGGGGTCACGCTCGGCCGGATCGGCAAGTGGAACCCGGTGGGCTGGGTGTTCCGCGGCTACTCGCGGCTCTACCTGCTCGTCGACAACGCCGCCTCCCGGCGTCAGGAGCGCGAGGCCGACCAGGCGTCCGTACGGGTGGCAGGCCCCGCCGCGGCCATGTCGGCCCTGCGGGAGATGCCGGTCCTGGACGCCGCGTGGGACTTCTTTTTCCAGCGGTACGTCGCCCCGGGCTGGGAGGCCGGCTACGCCCCGGACGACCTCTTCGGCGGCTTCGGACAGCTCGTGGCGGCCCGGCACGAGGAGCTCGCCGGGTTGCGCGAGCAGGAGCCGGAGCATGAGCGGTCGCGCTGGAGCACGCACCCGTCGATCGGGGAGCGCATCGCGATCATGCAGGCCGCCCCGCGTACGGACCACCCGGTGGACGACCGGCCCGCCGGAGCGCTGCTGCCGTCGCTGCGGGAGGCCGGCGTCGCCCTGCAGCGCGAAGTGGTGGCGGTGGAGAACCGGCAGGTGCTGCCCTGGCCGCAGTTCATCGCGGCGGCGACGACGGCGGGGTTGCAGAGCACGGCCGACCGCGTCTTCCGGTCGCTCGCCCGGCTCACCGGCGTCGAGGAGCCGGGCCTGGGCCCGCTGTTCGATCTCGTGGCGGCGGGGCGCCTGGGCGAGCTGGCGGAGGAGTTCCAGCCGAACGCCACGCGCAAGGAGGCCGCGGCGGCGTTCGCCGGGCGGATGGATCTGCTGCTGACCCTGACGGCGGTCCGCTCCGGCGTCGCCTTCTGGCAGATGTCGTGGTCGGAGCCGGTCAAGCTGGTCGACGCGCAGGGGGCGGAGCTGGACTTCGCCGAGATCGCGGCGCTGGCGGTGGATCCGGCCACGCTGGACGAGGCCCGGGCGCGGCTCGCGGAGCGGGGTGTGCGGATCGAGGCGGCGTCGTTCGTCGAGCGGGCGGCGACCGGCCGGGGCGCGAGCGTCATCGGTGCGCTGGCCAACGTGAGGGTCGACGGCGGCGAGTGCGATCTGGTCCTGCTGAACCGCGGCTTCGTTCTCGCCCCGGCGCCCGGCAAGAAGACGGACGACGGCGACAAGCGACTGCAGCAGCTGCTCGACCTCTACCAGCCCGAGGAGCTGGCCGCCCGCTTCCGCTTCGTGCCGTTCGAAGTGGTCCGGGGCGTGACGGTCACCAAGCGGAGCCCGATCCGGGCCGATCTGCGGCTTCACGACGGCACCGGGATCGCGCTGGAGGAGCGGTGGACCGGCGATCAGCTCGGCAAGAGCCGCGAGACGCTGCGCGAGGTGCTGGATCAGCTGGCCCGCCGAACCGAGAGTTGATGGGCGACTACTCCAAGTAATCGTGCGTCGAACGTGCCAATTTCCGCGGCGATCGACTGTCACGGATGAAGGAACCGGCTACGACCAGGAAACCCTTCCGGTCCATCGGCCGATCAGATGAGTCAACTCTGACCCTCGGGAAGGTCTCGGGTGAATTTTTCTCGGCTAGGGTGACCCCGTTCGGTGCGCCCGAGTGATTACTCAGAGTAATCATGGAACCGGTCCATACCGGGCGCATCGCGGAGGTTAAGGGCAATGTCAGTCTCGGTAGATCACCGTCGGCCGCAGGCCTTCACCGTCCTCGCAGCCGCGCTGACGGTGCTGATGCTCATGCCGGCCGCTGTTCTCTTCGCCCGCGTCCGCGCCGACGTCGCCGCTCAGCGCGACAGCACCCGGCTCGAGCAGCACGGCGTCGAGTACCTCACCGCCCTGTCGCCGCTCGTCAGCGCGCTCGCCGAGGCCCAGTCGGCCCGGCTGTCGGGGGTGAACGGCCCGTCCGAGGCGGTGGTCGCGGCCGTCAACGGGGTCGCGAACGTGGATCTGCGGCTCGGCGAGGAGCTGCGGACCACCGAGCGCTGGCGTGACCTGCGCAAACGGATCGACGCGCTGCCCAGTGCGTCCGGCGGGCCGCTGGCCGTCTTCCAGACCCACGTCGAGATCGCCGACCTGACCCTCGCGCTCTACGACGCCGTACGCACCAATGCCCGCCTGGTCCGCGACCCCGACAACGACCTCTCCCACCTGCAGCAGGCCGTCGCCGTGGACCTGCCCGCCACGGTGGTCGAAGTGAGCCGGATGGGCGACCTCAGCCGACTCGTCGCGGCGGCGAGCGCGGCCCAGCGCGAGCAGCTCAGCCCGCAGTTCGGGGCCGCGGTGCTCGCCGTCAACACGTACGTCGGCAGCCTCACCGACAATCTGCAGGCGGCGGTCGACGACACGAACAGCGGGACGCTGAGCGGCAACCTGGTGACGCCGCTCGACACCTTCCGGAAGGGCGTCGAGTCGCTGACCCGCGGCGCCAATCCCGGCGGTGCTCCCGACGCGTCCACCATGGCCACCGCGCAGAGCCAGCTGCAGGTGTCGCTGAGCAGCCTGGCCGGCATCACCGTACGGGAGATGGCGGGCCTGCTCGCCGCCCGGCTGGACCGGCTCGACAACCGGGCCCTCGAAGCGCTGGCCGCCGCCGCGGTCGCCGTGCTGCTGGCCCTCGGCGCGATCGCTCTGCCGTTTGTGCGGAGGCGTAAGCCGCCGGCGCCGGTAGAGGTCGTACCGGTCGATGTGGAGGGTCTCCACGACGAGACACGGGAGCGTACCGGTGCTCTTCGGTAGGTTGCGCATCCTCGGCAAGCTGACCCTGCTCGCCCTCGTGCCGCTGCTCGGCGTGGTCGCGCTGGCGATCCCCGTCGTGCTCAACCGGGTGGACGCCGCCCGCGACGCCCAGCGCACCTCCGACGTCGTCAACCTGGCCACCAGCGTCGGATCGGCGATCCAGGAGCTGCAGGAGGAGCGCCTGCTGTCGGTCGGCTACTTCTTCGGGCTGATCGAGCAGCCCGAGCTGGTCGTGCAGAGCGCCAAGGCGACCGACCGCGTCGTCGGGCTCGAGCATCTCGATCAGCCGCTGTCGGCCGAGCTGACCCGGGCCGTGGACAACCTGTCGGCGCTGAGCACCACCCGCGCCAAGGTGCTCGACCGAACGATCCAGCCGAACGCGATCGTCACCGACTTCAGCGCGGTCATCACGCCGATCATCGACGCGCTCGGACTGGCGGAGAACGCCGATCTGACGACGTCCGACGGCCGCCAGGTGTACGCCCTCGAGCAGGCCCTGCGCAGCGACGACCTGATCAGCCAGGCGTCGAGCCACCTCACCAGCGCGGTCGTGACGCGTAACAGCGGGCTGGTCGGGCTCTTCTCCACCACGCTCGTCCAGCTGCAGCTGATCATCACGAACGCGGAGCCGTACTTCACCGACAGCCAGTACAAGCTCTACCTGGGCGCCCAGCAGGCGTTCGCGTCCCGGGTCGGCCCGGAGTTCCTTCAGGAGGCGGTCACGTCGCCCGCCACGGCGGTCCGGGTGCTCGACATCAAGACGCTGTTCCCGTCGCTGCGCTCCGTCATCGTGCTCGGCGGATTCGTGGAGAAGCGGGTCGCGGCGGACGTGGACGCGGCCGTGCAGGAGAACAGGGACGCTGCCTTGCGTACGGGCGGCCTGGTCGGCGGCGGCGCACTGGCCCTGCTCCTCGTGGTCGTCGCCCTCTCCCTGCTGATGGCCCGCGCGGTCGCCCAGCCGCTGCGCCGCCTCACCGGGTCGGCGGACCGCATCGCCCGGGCCGCCGAGGCCGAGCTCGAGCGGGTGGCGGACGACGACGCCGAGACGGTACGTCCCATCCGGCTGGACCCCGTCGACGTGGCGGCCCAGGACGAGATCGGCGACCTGGCGCGCGCCTTCGACCGGGTGCAGACCACGGCCGTACGCCTGGTGGAGCGGCAGGTGCTCGGCCGGCGCAACGTGGCCCAGATGTTCGGGCACGTCGGCCGGCGCACGCAGAACCTGGTCGGCCGGCAGCTCGCCCTGATCGACAACCTCGAGCGGCGCGAGACCGACTCCGAGCGGCTGCGCGAGCTTTACCGGCTCGACCACATGTCCAGCCGCCTGCGCCGCAACGCGAGCTCGCTGGTCGTCCTCTCCGGTGGCGCCGGGGCGAACGACCACGTGGCCCCGCTGCCGCTCTCCGACGTCGTCCGGCTGGCGCTGGGCGAGATCGAGGACTACACGCGGGTGGACGTGGAGGTGCCCGAGGAGATCGTGGTCGTCCCCGCGGTCCTCGCCGACCTCACACTGCTGCTGGCCGAGCTGATGGAGAACGCGACCTCCTTCTCCCCGCCGCACACCCGCGTGACCGTGACGGCCGACGAGGACCGCTCGGGGGCGCTGCTGTCGATCGTCGACCACGGTCTCGGCCTGGCCGAGGAGCGGATGGCCGAGGAAAACGCCCGGCTGACCCGGCGCGAGCGGCTCGACCTGGCGCCCTCCGAGGTGCTCGGGCTCTTCGTCGTCGGCCGGCTCGCCCGGCGGCACGGCATCGAGGTGATGCTGGCGGACACGGACGGCGGCGGCGTGACCGTGCGGGTCCAGCTGCTGCCGGAGCATCTCGTGGCCCGGCAGCCGTTGCACGCGACCGTGCCCGGGCAGCACAGCGAGTTCGCGCCGCTGCTCGCCGGGGGATCGTTGCGCTCGGCGCCCGGCAGCGCGATGCCGTTCGACCCGTCCGTGCTCGGCCGGGCCACCCGGGCGCTCGAGGCCTCCCAGCCCTGGAACGCGTTCGCGCTGCGCAGCACGGTGCCGCAGCTGGAGGGCACGCCGGTGGTCACCCTGCCGGAGCTGCCCTCGGCCGGTCGGCCCGTGCTCGAGGGACCGGTCGTCCTGGCGCCGGCGCCGACTTCGCCCGCACCCTCGGGGCTGCGCCGGCGCGTGCCCGGCAGCCAGCTTCCCGTCGAGGCAGGGCTCCGGCTGCCCGCTGCCCCGCCCACCCCGGACGACGCGCTCGCCGCCCGGGAGGCCTTCGACGCCTTCGAGGCCGGCGTCACCCGGGCGCACTGGGACGTCGTCGAGGAGGACATGGCCGCGCCGCCGGCCGTGGGTCACCCGCCGCTCTCCCGGCGCGTGCCCGGCGCGACCCTGCCGGCCGACGGCGCCCCGCGCGCCCCGAGACCTGTCGCACCCGCCCAGCCGCTCGACGCCGACGCGGCCCGGGCCCTGATGGAGCAGTTCGAGCTCGGCGTCGCCCGCGCTCTGCACGAGACCCAGCCACAACCCTGAGGGACTGACCGCGATGACTTCCCCCTTCTCCACCGACGCCCCCCACGGCTTCGCGCAGTCGCAGCTGAGCCAGGAGGCGAAGACCTTCAACTGGCTGCTGGACTCGTTCACGTCCGGCACCGCCGGGGTCCGCGAGGCCATCGCGGTCTCGTCGGACGGCCTGCTCATGGCCATGTCGGCGATCAAGGACCGGCCCAACGCCGAGCGGCTCGCCGCGGTGGTGTCCGGGCTCACCAGCCTCGCCGGCGGCGCCGCCAGCTGGTACTCGCTCGGCAGCCTCAACCGCGTGATCATCGACATGGCCGACGGCTATCTGCTGGTCACCGCGATCAGTGCCGGGTCGGTGCTCGGCGTGGTGGCCGACCGCTCCGCGAACCTGGGCACGCTCGCGTACGAGATGACGCTCTTCGCGAACCGGGCCGGCGGCGCCCTGAGCCCGCGGCTCATCGCAGAGTTGAAGAACGCCGTCCAGCAATGAGCACGGACCCGGAGATACCCGGGGTCCGGCCGTTCCTCCGGGGGCCCGCGCCGGCGAGTCCCCCGGAGACCGGGCCGGACGCGGCCGCGGTGCTGCGGCCGTTCGTCATCACCTCCGGGCGCACGGCCGCCGCCGACCCCAGCATCGGGCTGGAGACCCAGGTCAGCACGATGCCCGGGGTGTCGCCGGACCGGCTCTCGCCCGAACGGCGGGCCATCGTGCAGCTCTGCCGCGAGCCGCTCTCGGTGGCGGAGATCTCGGCGCGGCTGCGGCTGCACTTCGGGGTCGCCCGGATCCTGGTCGGCGACCTGCGGGCGACCGGCCACCTCGACGTGCACGTCATGGACGACGAATTCCCCGACCCCGACACCATCCTGCGAGTGATCAGTGGACTACGCGCCCTCTCCTGACAGCCACGCGCGGGCTGCCACGGCCGCACCGCCGGTGCCGGTCAAGATAATCGTGGCCGGCGGCTTCGGCGTCGGGAAGACGACCACGGTCGGAGCCATCTCGGAGATCGCCCCGCTGACGACCGAGGCCGAGATGACCATGGAGTCGGTCGGCGTCGACGACCCGGGCGGCACGGGCAAGACGACCACCACCATCGCCATGGACTTCGGCTGCGTCACCATCGATCACACCCTCAAGCTCTACCTTTTCGGTACGCCCGGCCAGTCCCGCTTCGCATTCATGTGGGACGACCTCATCCGCGGCGCCCTCGGTGCCCTGGTCGTGGTGGATACGTCCCGGATCGACGACTGTTATCCGGCGGTGGACTATTTCGAGCGCGCCGGGCTTCCGTTCGCCGTGGGCGTCAACACCTTCAACGGTCAGCTCGGCTACAACCTGGACGAGGTGCGCTGGGCCCTCGCTGTGCGTGACGACGTGCCCATCGTTCCGTTCGACGCCCGATTCCGCGGATCCGTGAGAGATGCCCTGCTCGTAGTGCTTGACCAGGCCCTGCACAAGGCCGTACGCATGCGGCAGTCGTAAGGTGTGCGCGGAGTCGCTCCGTGACCGGTTCCCAAACCGTCGATGAGCGGGCACAGTGGTACGGGCTACCGCGTGGACGGGAGGACGATGCCGTGCGAGGCGGACTGGATGACGCTCTCGACAGGCTGGCGCGCCGCGACCAGCTGCGCCGGCGCGCGACCGGGGAGGAGCCGGGCACCCCGCCGGCCGTGACCGAGCTGGTCGAGGCGATCGCCGCGGTCGTGGGCCGCCACCCCGAGCTGGCCGTGACCGTGGGCGTCGAGGGCGCCGGCGACCCGACGCTCTTCCACTTCGCCGTGGAGGAGGGCATCGTGCAGGTCAGCGCCGACACCACGGTCGCCCGCCGCGCCGACGAGCCGCCGGCCGACTACATCGACGTCGACCCGGACGAGCCCCACACGCCGCCGCACGACTACGTCTTCGAGCAGCCCACCAACGGCCACGGCTATCCGGCCTACGAGCAGGCGCCGCAGCCGCATCCCTTCGCGGCCACCCCGCCGCCCGAGGTCCCGGTCCAGACGTCGCCGGCGGCCGCCTACGACGCCCAGACCTCGCCCGCCGGGTTCGACGCCCACACCAACGGCTTCGGCGCGCAGACGAACGGCTTCGGCGCGCAGCACCACGACTTCGCGGCGTCGCAGCACGTCCCCGACGAGCAGCCGGGCATGCCGCCGCCGCTGGCCGAGCCCATCCCGCTGCGCATCGACGAGCAGGAGACCGAGCAGGCCGCCCGCCGCATCGCCGCCCTCCTCCGCGAGGACCCGTCCCTGCTCCGCTCCCCGGAGTAGGCCCCGGTGCAAGGCCCGGAGCAGGCCCGGAGCAAGGACCAGAGCAGGCCCGGAGCAAGGCCCGGAGTAGGCCCGGAGTAAGGACCAGAGCAGGCCCCGGAGACACGAACGCCACCCCGTTGAGGCGGGGTGGCGTTTTCCGTGCGGGGAAGTCAGTCGTCGGTCAGGGCCAGGGTGTCGGGCAGGTCGAGCAGCACCTCTTTGCGCTCGGCGTCCTTCGTCAGCTCGGCGAGCTCCTCGATGAAGTCGACCAGGTCGTCGCGCTCGTCGTCGGTCAGGTCCTCGAGCGTCGTGGCCAGGTCGTCGAGCAGCGACGTGGCCGTCGCGGAGTCGATCTCGTCGTCGCTCGTGAGTTCGATCGACACCGCCAGGTCGATCAGGGCTCGCATGAGGGTCCGGTTCACGCGTGCAGCATAGACCTCACGCAGAGTTACCGGCAGTGATCGCGGCGCCACGAACCGCCGCGCCTCCCCGAAGTCACTGAAAGTCACCATCAACTCGCCATCCGCAGCAGACGTCCGGCGGCGAAAATCGGTGGCATTGCGCCCGATTTGGCCGCATCCGAGCCGCCTGAGATGTCTGGCATGGGCCGATCGGCCACATCGACCCAGACCTCCGTTCGCCGCCCTTGTGTCACGCTCAGTGAGACCTTAATGTCCTAATACGCCCGGCACCGCGGCAAACGCGCCGGGCCACAGGAAACGGTGAGTGACGAAGGGAGGCAGGCATGACCGCCTCGCACAGCTGGTACCTCGTGGTCGCCGGATATGCCTTCCTGCTGGCCTGGCCGGTCTCGACGATCGCCCTCGTCAGCTTCGCCGTCCGTTACATCGCGTCGCACCGCAAGGCGCTCGTCGACCACCAGCTCGCCCAGGGCGACGGCACGCCGGAGCACTTCTGGATCATCGTGCCGGCGCTCAACGAAGAGGTCGTCGTCGCCAACACGGTCAACGCCGCGCTCACCCTCGGCGGCCCCGGCGGCACGCTGGCCCGGGTGCTCGTGGTCGACGACGGCTCGGACGACCGCACGCCCGAGGTGCTGGCCGCGATCGAGCACCCCCGGCTGCTGGTGCTGCGCCGGGAGCTGCCGGAGGCCCGCAAGGGCAAGGGCGAGGCGCTCAACGCCGCGTACCGCTACATCGCGCAGCGCACCGCCGAGGCCGGCATCAGCCCGGAGAAGGTGGTCGTCGGCATCATCGACGGCGACGGGCAGGGCAGCGGCAACATCCTGCTCGAGGTCTCCCGGATGATGCGCGACCCGGGCATCGGCGCCGTGCAGGTGCAGGTCCGCATCCGCAACCGCGACAAGCTCCTCGGCGCGGTGCAGGATCTGGAGTTCGGCGCGATCGTCAACGCCTGCCAGAGCCTGCGCGACGTCATCGACACCGTCGGGCTCGGCGGCAACGGGCAGTTCACCCGCCTCTCCGCGCTCCTCGGCCTCGGCGACTCCCCCTGGTCGGCGTGCCTGGTCGAGGATCTCGAACTCGGCCTGCGGCTGCACCTGGGCGGCATCGGCATCCGCTACACCGCGCGGGCGTCGGTCACCCAGCAGGCCGTCGTCGACCTGCGCCGGCTCACCCGCCAGCGCACCCGCTGGGCGCAGGGCAACCTGCAGTGCGCGACCTACCTGCGCCGCCTCGCGAGCTCCCAGCGGATCGGCGTCACCTCGCTGCTGGAGATGGTCCACTACCTGGTCTCCCCGTGGCTCAACGCCGTGGTGACCGTGGTCCTGGCGGCGGGCGTGCTCGCCGGCTCGGCCGGCCTGCTCCTGGGCCACCCGTTCCCGTACCTGAAGTCCTGGATGGACCTCGCCTACGCCGGCGAGATCTGGGCCGCCGTCACGCTTTTCCCGGGTTTCGTCTGGGCGCTGGTGCACCGCTACCGGCTCCGCGACGAGACGCTGCGCCGGCTCTTCACCGCCGCCGTCGCCTACCCGGTGTTCCTGCTCCTCGGCCTGGTCGCCACCTACCGCGCCATCGCCCGCCAGGCGACCGGCCGGCAGACCTGGGCCAAGACCGAGCGCCTCAGCGAAGACCCGATCGAGGCTCCCTCCGCCGATCTCGTCCTCGCAGCTTAAAAATCCCCCCGAACACAAAGGTCCCCCCATGCCTGAAAACCTGCCTGAGGTTCACCTGATCGGTGGCACGCGCCCCGAAGCCGTCAAGCTCGCCCCCGTCGTCCTGGCCTTCCGCGAGGCCGGCCTGCTCACCCCGGTCATGGTCGCCAGCGGCCAGCACCCCGCGATGGTCACGCAGGCCCTCGCCGCCTTCGACCTCGAGCCCGACGTCACCCTGACCGTCGAGCGCGGCACCGGCACCCAGGCCGAGCTGCTGACCGAGATGATCCGGCAGCTCGACGAGCTCTGGGCCGAGCGCCTCCCCGCCGCCGTCATCGTGCAGGGCGACACCACGACGAGCCTGGCCGGCGCGCTCGCCGCGTTCTGGCGCCGGATCCCGGTGGTGCACCTCGAGGCGGGGCTGCGCTCCGGCGACCTCGACTCGCCGTTCCCCGAGGAGGCCAACCGCCGGCTGGTGGCCCAGGTCGCGAGCCTGCACCTGGCGCCGACCCCGCTGGCCGCCATGAACCTGCTGGACGAGAACGTCGCCACCGAGCAGGTGCTCGTCGCCGGCAACACCGTGGTCGACGCCGCGCTGGCCGTGGCCGCGGCCCGCCGCCCGTACGAGAACAAGCAGGTCGCGGCAGCGCGGGAAGCCGGCGCCGATCGTCGTCTCGTGGTCGTCACCGCGCACCGCCGCGAGTCCTGGGGCGCGCCGCTCGACCGCATCCTCGCCGCCGTCCGCGCGCTGGTCATGCGGTACGACGACATCGACGTGATCCTGCCGAGTCACCCCAACCCGGCCGTACGCGCCCAGGTCGAAGCCGGTCTCGCGGGCGTTGAGCGCGTGACGGTCACCGACCCGCTGCCCTACCCCGACCTGGCGCGGCTGCTCTCCGAGGCCTACCTGGTGCTCACCGACTCGGGCGGCATCCAGGAGGAGGCGCCGTCGTTCGGGGTGCCCGCCCTGGTGCTGCGGGACGTGACCGAGCGCGTCGAGTCGCTGCACGCCGGCTGCGCGAAGCTCGTCGGCTCCGACCCGGCGCGGATCGTCACCGAGGCCGCCGAGCTGCTCGACAGCCGGGTCCGCCGCGACGCGATGACCGCCGGCGGCAACCCCTACGGCGACGGCCTGGCCGCCGCCCGCACCGCCCAGGCGACCGCCGCGCTCCTCGGCCTCGCCGACCAGCCCGCTCCCATGCCCGCCCTGACCCCCGCCGCCCTCTCGTTCGGAGCGTCCCTCTGATGCGTATCTCCCGTCGCACCCTGCTGGGGGCCGGTGCCGCCCTCACCGCCGTCGCCGCCCTCGGGGTCGGAGTGGTCAACGCCGACGCCGCCACCGTCTCGGCCACCACGCCCGCCGTCACCAGCAAGAGCGGGAAAGCCGCGCCCGGCGGCGGCACCGCGAAGACCCTCGTCCTGTACGACACCACGGGCGACTACGGCTGGATGGGCGAGGTCTACGCCACCCAGACCGCGAACCTCGCCTCGCACTTCGGCTCGTGGACGGCCACGCCGGTCAAGGGCTACAAGGCCGGCGACCTCAACGCCTACACCGCGGTCGTCTACATCGGCTCGACCTACGACGAGCAGCTGCCCGCCGCGTTCCTCGCCGACGTCACCGCCACGTCGAAGCCGGTCACCTGGCTCTTCGACAACATCTGGCAGCTGACGGACGCCTCGTTCGCCGCGAAGCACGGCTTCACCAGCGGTTCCTTCGACTTCGCGGACGTGGCCGAGGTCGACTACAAGGGCAAGAAGCTGACCCGCGACACCACCGACAAGTCCGGCATCATGAACCTGTCGATGACCGACGAGTCGAAGGTCAAGACCCTGGCCACCGCCGTACGCCCGGACGGCACGACCTTCCCGTGGGCCGTCCAGTCGGGCAACTTCACCTATGTCGGCGAGATCCCGTTCGCTTACGTGACCCACGACGACCGCTACCTGGCCTTCGCCGACCTGCTTTTCGACTCCCTGGGTGACACCGGGGTCAGCCGCGACCGGCACCGCGCGCTGGTCCGCATCGAGGACGTCGGCCCCGACTCCGACCCGGCCGAGCTCAAGGCGATCGCCGACTACCTCTACTCCCAGAAGGTCCCGTTCAGCGTCGCCGTCTACCCGCGCTTCCGTGACCCCAAGGCCGGTCAGGACTACACGCTGCTCAACCGGCCGAAGGTCGTGTCGGCTCTGCGTTACATGCAGCAGCGCGGCGGCACGATGCTCATGCACGGTTACACGCACCAGTACGGCAACGTCGCGAACCCGTACGACGGCGTGAGCGCCAACGACTTCGAGTTCTACCTGGCCCACGTGGACGCGAACAACAGCGTCATCTACGACGGGCCGGTCAAGGAGGATTCGGCCGCCTACGTGACCAGCCGGGTCGCCGCGTCGAGCCTGATCTTCGCCCTCGCCGGCCTGGGCGTGCCGACGACCTTCGAGCCGCCGCACTACGCCGCGAGCGGCCTGGACTATCAGACGATCAACAGCCTCTTCGGCAAGCGCTACGACCGCGGGCTCTACTTCCCGGGCGTGCTCACCGGGGCGAAGTTCGACTACAGCCGGCAGTTCGGGCAGTTCTTCCCCTACGCCGTCCGCGACGTCTACGGCTCGGTCGTCATCCCCGAGAACATCGGCAACGTCGAGCCCGAGCCGTTCAACAACCACCCGGCCCGGCTGCCGAGCGACCTGCTCGCCTCGGCCGACCGCAACCTGGTGGTCCGGGACGGCGTGGCCAGCTTCTTCTACCACTCCTACCTGGGCACCGACTACCTGAAGACCCTGGTCACGGGCATCAAGGGGCAGGGCTACACCTTCGTCAGCGGAGACCCGATGGTCTCCTGAGCTCTCGACCGCGCGGCCGCCACTTGCTGAGCAGGTGGCGGCCGTTTCCCCACACCCAAGGAGCAATGCCGTGCCCGACGCCGCCACCGTCGCCTACCAGTACGCGACCTCGTGGATGCGCTGCGACCGCGCCGCCGCCCGCGAGGCCATCGCGCCCGACGCCGAGATCGAGTGGAACCTCGGCCTGCCCGTCGACGACGAGGAGCTGGTGCAGACCCAGCACCGCATCGCCGCCTTCGCGGACCGGATCACCCTCACCAGCAGCGTGTACGCCGGCGACCGCGCCGCCTTCGTCTACGACTGCCGGGCTCCCTTCGGCACCGTCCGGCTGGCCGAGTTCCTGACGGTGGACGACGAGGGCCTGATCACCGAGATCCGCCAGGCCTGGGACCTGACCGCGCTCAGGTGGTTCGTCCCCGGCATTCTCGATGACGTGACCTAGCCATCGGCGGGCTCTCGCCGTACCTGATCGCTTTTCAGAACTTTCTCGAGGAAAGGAATCAGGACTTCCCAGTGCCGCCGCTCGGCCGCCTCGTGGTAGGACGCCGTGTCGCTCATCGTCCAGCCGTGCGCCGCGCCCTCGTACAGCTCGGAGGTGTATCTGACGCCGGCGGCATCGAGCGTCTGCTCGAGCCGGGCGATCTGCTCGGGGGTCATCGAGCGGTCGTTGTCGGCGTGGCCGAAGTAGAGCTCGCCGGTGACCTTGTGCGCCGCCAGGTGCGGGCTGTCGGGCTGATCGGTGACCAGCCCGCCGCCGTGGAAGCTGGCCACGCCCTTGATCCGGTCGGGGAAGGCGCTGATCGCCCGGACCGCATTGCGGCCGCCCATGCAGTAGCCGACGATCGCCACCGGCGCCTTGACCACCCGGCTCTCCGACTCGAGGTAGTCCAGGTGGGCCAGGGTGTCCCGGAGCAGCAGCTCGGGGGTCAGCCCTTGGACCAGCGGCGTGACCGTGCCGATGGTCCGCTCCCGGCCCTCCGGCGTGCCGAGATGGCTCATGTCCACCAGCGGCGCGGGCCCGGCGCGATAGAAGAGGTTCGGCACCAGCACCGCGTAGCCCTCCGCCGCGATGCGATCGGCCATCTCGCGCAGCCGCGGCCGCAGGCCGAACGCGTCCATGTAGAGCAGCACGGTCCGGAACGGCCCGTCGCCCTCCGGCAGCACGAGGTACGCGTCCGCGAGCCCGCCCTCGGCCGGGATGTCCACAGAGATCTTCTCCATCCCGGCACGCTATACCGATCACTTCGAGTGATCACCAGCAATCGGTACGCGACTTAAAACGGACTTAAGACAACTGGCAGAACTCTTTAAGCCCGCCCGCCGCACGCTTTCTCCGTTCGTGAAGATGTCTCGATCGGAGTTCCCATGTCACGTCGACGTCTACGTCTCGCCATCTACGCGGGAGCCGCCGCGCTTGCCGTGGGTGGAGGTGCGGTCGCCGCAGTCGCCGCGACGGGACCGTCGACCACCGCCGCCGGTGGCACGCTCGCCGCGTCGTTCAGCAAGGACTCCGACTGGGGTACGGGCTACCAGGCCCGCTACACGATCAAGAACACCGGCAGAGCCGCGGTCACGGGCTGGGAGCTCGACTTCGGCCTGCCGACCGGCGCCAAGCTCGGCAGCTTCTGGGAGGCGGCGGTCACCACCTCCGGCACCCAGTCGGTGGCCAAGGACCGCGGCTACAACGCGACGATCCCGGCGGGCGGCTCGACCACCTTCGGCTTCATCGTGGCGGGCAAGGGCGACCCGACGAGCTGCACGATCAACGGGGTCTCCTGCCTGGGCGGTGGCGTCACCACGCCGACCACCGCGCCGACGACCAAGACGCCGACCACCGCGCCCACCACCAAGGCGCCGACGACCGCTCCGACGACCGCGGCGCCCACCACCAAGGCACCCACCAGCGCGCCGGCCACGACGACGCCCCCGCCGGCGTCCGGCGGTTCCGGGGGGAATGTGCTCGTGGCCCCGTACGTGGACATGGGTCTGCTCTCCAACGGCAGCACCACGCTCTCGCAGCTCGCGTCGAGCGGCAACGTCAAGTCCTTCTCGCTGGCGTTCGTCACCGGCGCCGGCTGCAAGGCCAGCTGGTTCGGCGCCTTCGACCCGCGCGCCAAGCAGTTCGGCGACCAGATCAACGCGCTGCGCGCCAACGGCGGCGACGTCAAGGTCTCCTTCGGCGGCGCGACCGGTGTCGAGCTGGCCCAGGGCTGCTCCGACGTCAAGGCGCTGCAGGCCGAGTACCAGGCGGTCGTCAGCGCGTACAACCTGAAGTACATCGACCTCGACATCGAGGGCGCCGCCTCCGCCGACGCCGCCTCGATCGCCCGCCGGTCGACCGCCCTCGCCGCCCTGCAGAAGGCCAACCCCGGCCTCAAGATCTCGCTGACCCTCCCGGTCCTCCCTGAGGGCCTGACCGGCGACGGTCTCAACGTGGTCAAGAGCGCCAAGGACGCCGGCGTCGACGTCGACCTGGTCAACATCATGGCCATGGACTACGGCCGCAGCGCCCAGGACTACGGCGACCTCGCGATCCAGGCCGTCAAGTCCACCAAGGACCAGCTCAAGTCCCTGTACGGCATCGGCGACGCGGCCGCGTTCAAGAAGGTCGGTGTGACCCCGATGCTCGGCAAGAACGACGACGGCGGCACCTTCGCCCAGAGCGACGCCCGTGACCTGATCGCCTTCGCGAACACCAACCACGTCGGCTTCGTCAGCTTCTGGGAGCTCAACCGCGACAAGAACGCCTGCTCCGGCGCCCTGTTCCAGTGCACCAACGTCAGCCAGTCGCCGTTCGAGTTCAGCAAGATCTTCGCCGGCTTCCAGGGCTGACCCACGCCTCGATCTTCCGTCCCCCAACGGAAATCCCCGGAAAATCCCCAAGAGACGCGGCGCCCTCCCCGGGGCGCCGCGTCTCGCTTTTCCCCGTTGCGCCACGTCGATACGGTGCCGTACCCTCCAAGCAATTCATGATCTTGGGTACGGGGAGCCACCGGTGCGCGTCGTTTCGTCCTGCCTCATCTCGGCGCTGCTGCTCGCGGGTCTCGCGGCCCCCGCCCAAGCCGCCCCCGCCGTCAACGTCACCCTCGACGTCGGCCTGACCGGCGCCGGTGATCCCGCCGCGGTCGCCGAGCACCTCGCGGCGTACATCGTGGACAGCCGCCCGGTCCACGGCCTCGACGCGATGAGCGTGGACGTCCCACCGGACCTGGTCGAGGCGGCCACGGCCCGGCTGAGGGACGAGCCGGCCGTCGCGTGGGTCGAACGCGCCGCGGTCGTCACGGCGGACAACGAGCACCGATCGACCACCTTCGACTCGGTGGAGCTTCCGGAGGCGTGGACCTGGACCACCGGCAGCCTGGATGTCACGGTCGCCGTCGTGGACAGCGGCGTCACAGCCAACGCCGACCTGAGTGGCTCGCGGCTGTTGCCGGGCTGGGACTTCGTCGACGGCGACGATCTGCCCGCCGACTCGGACGGGCACGGCACGGCCGTCGCGAACGTCATCGCGGCCGAGGCGGGGAACGATGTCGGCACCGTCGGCGTCTGCCGCACGTGCGCGGTCCTGCCCGTACGCGTCTTGAACGGCGGCAAGGGCACCTCCGGCGATGTCGCCTCGGGCATCACCTGGGCCGCCGACCACGGCGCCGACGTCATCAACCTGTCGCTCAGCACCCCGACCGACAGTCACGTGTTGCGGGAAGCCGTGACATACGCCAACGCCCGAGGTGCCGTGGTCGTCGCCTCGGCCGGCAACAACGCATCGGCCGACGTGGTGTACCCGGCGGCGATCGACCCGGTGGTGTCGGTGGCCCAGAACGCCTTCCGCAACAAGACCTGGGCCGACCTGGCCGCTCCCAGCGGCTATCTGGTCCTCGGCCGGGCCGGGCAGCTCACCGCCGTCACCGGGGCCTCCGGCGCGACCGCGACCGTCTCGGGCATCGCCGCGCTGGGGCTCTCCCTGCGACCGGGTGACATCGCACCGGACCTCGTGGCCGCCGCCGACCCGCAGGCGCTGCAGCCGCCACTGGTCAACGCGGCCCGGCTCGCCTACGGCCTGACCAAGGACGACGATGTGCCGCCCACGGTGCTGAAGACGGATCTGACCGACGGACAACCCTTCCCCGCCGACGGCAAGTGGATCGTGCCGACGGCGACCGACGACCACGGCGTGGACTACCTCGACGTGATCGTCGGCGACTCGGTCGTGGCGACCGCGAAGTGGTCCGGCCAGATGGTGCGGCTGCGCCCGCCGGCCGGCCTCAACGGTCCGATGCCGGTGACCGTGCGCGCCTACGACTACGCGGGTCACCACAGCGAGGTCACCACCGTGGTGCAGGTTGACACCACCCGGCCCGCCGCGACCCTGGTCTCCCCGGCTGCGAACGCCGTGGTGCACGGCTCGACGATCGACCTCACCGTGTCGAGCACGGCCACCGACGTGGCGCAGATCTACTCGCTCTACGACAACGGCTTCCTGACCCGAGTCGCCGGCACGAACACCTGGAAGGGGCGGGTGTCGCTCGACCCCTCGGGGCGGCTCACCGTCGCGGTGGACGACAAGGCCGGCAACCGTACGGAGCTCAGCCGCACCGTCCGGATCGACAACGCGGCCCCGGCGGGCGGCACGATCGCCCCGGCGCAGAACGTCAGGGTGCGCGGCACCTTCAGCAGCAAGCTGACCGGCGTCACCGACCTCGGCGGCGTCGCGAAGGCCGAGCTGTGGGTCAACAACAAGTACGTGGGCGCCGACAAGACCGCGCCGTACTCCTTGACCGTCAAGGGCAGCGGCAAGGTCGCCTTGAAGTGGAAGGTCACCGACCGCTTCGGCCAGTCGCGCACGCTGCCGATCCGTACCGTGACCGCCGACGCCGCCGGCCCGTCCGTGTCGATCACCAAGGCGCCGAAGAACAAGGCCAAGGTGAAGGGCACGGTCACCGTCACGGTCAAGGCGTCGGATCCGAGCGGCGTCGCGCGGGTCGAGCTCATCGTCAACGGCAAGGTGGTGGCCCGCGACTACACCTCCGGGTACGCCCTCAAGGTCAACACCAAGAACCGCGCGAAGACGCTCAAGGTGCAGGTCCGGGCGTACGACAAGCTCGGGAACGTCCGATACACGGCGAGCCGGACCTGGACGCGCGCCTGAGCGTCAGGTGTTGCCGAAGCCCCGGCCCGCCTCGGCCAGCGCGTCGGCGGTGATGTCCTGGATGTCGGTGGTGTCGGCGTTCTCGAGCCAGACGTGCAGCGCCACCCGCATGGCACCCAGGAAGGTCGCGATCATGAGCCGGGCCCGCAGCCCACGGTCGTCGGGGTCGTCGAGACGCTCGGCGACCGCGGCGGCGAGCTCGCGCTCGGCGGAGGCGTAGACCCGGGCCTGCTGGCTGAGCAGGGCGGGATGCTGGCGGAGGAGCCGGACCTGCTCGACCCACTGCGGGTCGAGGGTGCCCTGGCTGGCGTAACAGGCGAGGGCCGTGCGGCTCAGGGCCGTCCAAGCGTCCTCCGCCGCCGGGCGCTCGCGGATCATGCCGACCATCTCGGCCATGCGCACCCGGTCGCCGTGCAGCAGGGCCTCGTCCTTGTTGGCGAAGTAGTTGGAGAACGTGCGGCGGGAGACCCCGGCCTCGTCGGCCACCGCCTCGACCGTGACGTTGTCGGCGCCGTGCGCCACGGCGAGCCGGACGGCGGCCTCGTAAAGAGCCTGCCGGGTCGCGGCCTTCTTGCGCTCGCGCAGCCCCGGCTCGGCCGTCGTGGCAGTCATGCGTCAAACATACCGACGGTGTGACTCAGTTCCCACTGAGCAAAGTTGCACACGCGGCAACTTCGGCCGATAGTTGTATGTGACACCCAATCCTAGGAGGCAACCATGGCGGCTCATCGTGAGCTGATGGACCAGGCCAGGGAGCTGACCCGGGCGATGCGCCTGCTGAAGAGCCGGCTACCCCTGCAGCTCTCGGCCATACCTCCGGGCACGCTGCAAGTGTTGTGGATCATCGGCCCGGCCGCCGGTTGCCACCTGAAGGACCTCGCCGAGCGTTGCTCGCTGGACCCCTCGACCGTCAGCCGCTCGGTCGCGGCGCTGGTGAAAGCCGGCCTCGTGGCCCGCAGCGCCGACCCCGACGACGGCCGGGCCAGCGTGCTGACCCTGACTCCCGCCGGCGCCCAGGCCCTCGACGAGATCTCCGGCTGGTACGACCGGCAGCTCGCCGAGGCCCTGCAGGACTGGACCCCCGAGGACATGGCCGTCCTCACGACGCTCATGCGGCGCCTGTCCACCGATCTTCTTTCCCGTCATGACCAACCGCTGGAGGCCGCGCGATGAGCGCACCAACCACATCCCGCGCCGAAAGCGCACTGAAGCAGCACCAACCGGAGTCGATGACCCACCGGGAGATTCTCTCGGCGCTCAGCGGCCTGCTGCTCGCCCTCTTCGTCGCCATGTCGAGCGCGACCATCGTCTCGACCGCGCTGCCGAAGATCATCGGCGCGCTGAACGGCAGCCAGACCCAGTACACCTGGGTCGTCACCGCCACCCTGCTGACCAGCACGGCGACCACCCCGATCTGGGGCAAGCTCTCCGACCTCACCAGCAAGAAGCTGCTGGTCCAGATCGCCATCGTCGTCTACGTCCTCGGCTCGATCGTCGCCGGCTTCTCGCACACCGCGGGCCAGCTGATCGCCGCCCGCGCCTTCCAGGGCATCGGCCTCGGCGGCATCCAGGCGCTGGTCCAGGTCGCCATCGGCGCGATGATCCCGCCCCGCGAGCGCGGCCGCTACAACGGCTACCTCGGCGGCGTGCTCGCCCTCGCGACCGTCGGCGGCCCGCTGCTCGGCGGTGTGATCGTCGACACGAGCTGGCTGGGCTGGCGCTGGTGCTTCTTCGCCGGTGCGCCCTTCGCGGTGATCGCCCTGATCACGCTCCAGCGCACCCTGCACCTGCCCGTCTTCAAGCGGGAGAACGTCAAGATCGACTATGCCGGCGCCTCGCTCATCGCGGTCGGCGTCAGCATCCTGCTGATCTGGGTCTCGTTCGTCGACAGCTCGTTCGCCTGGGTCTCCTGGCAGACCTTCGCCATGGTCGGCGCCGGCCTGGTGCTGCTCGCCGTCGCCGTCTGGGTCGAGAGCCGCGCCGCCGAGCCGGTCGTCCCGCTGAACATCGTCAAGCAGCGCACCACGGCCTTGGCCATCATCGCGAGCCTCGCGGTCGGCATGGCCATGTTCGGCGGCTCGGTCTTCCTCGGCCAGTACTTCCAGATCGGCCGCGGCTACAGCCCGACCGAGGCCGGCCTGATGACCATCCCGCTGATGGCGGGCGTGCTGATCTCGTCGACCATCTCCGGCCGCATGATCACCAAGACCGGGCAGATCAAGCCGTACATCCTGGCCGGCACGATCGTGCTGGTGGTGGGCTTCGGCATCCTGTCGCTGACCGACCACCAGACGCCGCTGTGGCAGCTCTGGCTGGGCATGCTGCTCGTCGGCACCGGCGTCGGTCTCTCGATGCAGAACCTGGTTCTCGCCGTGCAGAACTCCGTCGCCCTCAAGGACATCGGCGCGGCCAGCTCGACGATCGCCTTCTTCCGGTCGCTCGGCGGCACGGTCGGCGTCTCGGTGCTCGGCGCCGTGCTCGCCCACCGGGTGGCCGACGACATCACGAAGAACCTGACCGCGGCGGGTGCCCCGGCCGGGGCGGCGAGCGGCGGCACGAGCAGCCTGAACCTCGCCGAGCTGCCGGACTCCGTTCAGCACATCGTGCGGGCCGCGTACGGCGACGCGACCGGGCACATCTTCCTGCTCTCGGCCTTCATCGGCGTCGTGGGTGTGCTCGCCGCGGTCTTCTTCCGCCGCATCACCCTGCGCAGCACGATGGACCTGGGCGCTGCCTCCGACGGGGCTTCCGGCGCGGCTTCGGACGGGGCTTCCGGCCCGGCTTCTGATGGGGCTTCCGGCCCGGCTTCCGATGGGGCTTTCGCAACGGCTTCAGGCGCGGCGAAGCACGCGGCTTCCGACGAGCCGAAGCACGCCGCGGACACCGAGCTGCCCGCCGCCGACCACGGCCTGCCCGCGAAGCACGCGGCCGAGGTCACGCGCGGCTGACACCCTCTCGAGCAAGCGGCGCCGGGCGACTCGTCCGGCGCCGCTTGGCGTTCAGGCCGCGACCGCAGCTTCCGACACCTGCTCCGCGGACGGACGCAGCCGCGGCGCACCGATCGCGGTCAGGATGTTCGCCGCCGCGAAGGCGGCCGCCAGCAGCAGCCCCCGCTCGAACCCGCCGGCCAGCGCGTCCTGCGGCGCCGAGCCCCCGGCGATCAGCCCCTCCACGTGCGAGGTCGACAGCGTCGTGATGATCGCCAGCCCGAGCGCGCCCCCGACCTGGTAACCCGCGTTGACCACGCCCGACGCCGCGCCCGCCTGGTCGTGCCGGACGTCGGCGACGGCGGCGATCGAGGCCGGCGTGCCGGTGGCGATGATGCCCATGCCGAAGATCACCAGCCCCGGCAGCACCGTCGTCACGTAGGACGAGGTCGCGTCGGCCGTCGAGAGCAGCAGCAAGCCGGCGATGCTGAACACGGCGCCGCCGATGTGCACCGGCCGGGTGCCGAACCGCGTGACCAGCTGCGACGCGATCACCGCGCTCGCGATAGCCGCGAAGCCCATCGGCAGGAACTGCAGGCCGGTCTCGAGTGCGGTGAGCCCGCGAACCTGCTGCAGGAAGATCGCGGTGAGGAAGAACATAGCCAGGAACGCGGCGCCGTTGAGGGCCAGCGCCAGCATCGCGGTGGTCAGGCTCCGGGACCGGAAGAGCCCCAGGGGTACGAGCGGAGCAGCCGACCGGGCCTCGACGCGCACAAAGGCGACGAGCAGCGCCACGCCGCCCACGAGCAGCGCGATGACCTCGAACGACGACCAGCCGAGGGGCTCGGCCCGGATCACGCTGAGCACGATGGCCAGCAGTCCCGCCGTGCTCAGCAGCGCACCGGCGATGTCGAACGTACGGCGGCCGTCGGTCCGGCTCTTGCTCTCGACGACGATCATCGGGGCGAGCACGGCGATGACCACCGCGAACGGCACGTTGACCAGGAAGATCCAGCGCCAGGAGAGCGAGTCGACGAGCAGGCCGCCCGCGATGACGCCGAGGGTGCCGCCGAGGCCGGCGAGCCCGCCCCAGACGCCCATCGCGATGTTGCGCTCGCGGCCGTGGGCGAAGGTGACCGTGAGGATCGCGAACGCCGCCGGGGAGAGCAGCGCGCCACCCAGTCCCTGCACCGCGCGCAGCACGACCAGTTGCTCGGGGTTCTGGGCGAGACCCGCCAGCAGCGAGGTCACGCCGAAGACGAGCAGGCCCACGACGAACATCCGGCGCCGCCCGACCAGGTCGGCGACCCGGCCGCCGAGGAGCAGGAAACCGCCGAAGAGCAGGGTGTACGCGCTGACGACCCACTGCAGCCCGGCGGCGCTGAAGCCGAGATCGGCCTGGATGCCGGGCAGCGCGACGTTCACGATCGTCACGTCGAGCACGACCATGAACTGCGCGACCGCCAGCACCGCCAGCGTCGGCCATGGATTTCGGGGCACGGTCTCTCCTCCGCTCATATACGTTGTACATGTACACCGTAGATGTACGACGTAAAGGAGTGTCAAGAGACGTGACGTGATCGTCAGCGGGAAGCGCGTACCCCGTGAACCAGCAGGTCGAGGTTGTGCGTGAAGAAGCCCTCGCCGCTGCGGCACTCCACGAGGTCGGGGGCGGCGGCGATGACGTGCGGGTATCGGGCCGGCGACAGCGCCTGCATGTCGGCCTGCTTGCGGCGCAACTTCTCCTCGGACGGCTCGGCGACGCCCTCCGGATCGGAGGCGACGAGCGTGATCACCGAGCACAACAGGAAGGTGGCGACCTCGGCCGCCCGGCGCGGCTCGAGACCCG
Organism: Symbioplanes lichenis; assembly: GCF_030709675.1. Classification (GTDB taxonomy): domain Bacteria; phylum Actinomycetota; class Actinomycetes; order Mycobacteriales; family Micromonosporaceae; genus Actinoplanes; species Actinoplanes lichenis. The sequence continues at coordinate 91,520 of NZ_JAUZQD010000011.1, read as the reverse complement.
CCTCCGCCAGCAGGCCCAGCGTCCGCTCGGCCAGCAGCAGACCACTCTCCGCGGCGAGGACGCGCCGCATGGCCAGCCCCGCGAATGCGGGATGGGGACGCAACGCGGCGAGGATGGCCGCCAGGATCGCGCGCAGCTGCACGTCCCACGGCTCGTCGGTCGGCTCCGGCAGCACGACATTGTCGAGCAGGTGCTCGGCGAGCGCGTCGAGCAGGCTCTCCTTGTCGTTGAAGTGCCAGTACATGGCCATCGGCGTGACGCCGTTCTCCTGCGCCAGCCGCCGGATCGTCACGGCGTCGAGCCCCTCGGCGTCGGCCAGCGTCACGGCACAGCCCACGATCGTGTCCCGGCTGAGTCGCTGCCTCTGCTTCGCCACCCGGCAACTGTACGCCGTACATCGGAATTCACCCGTCGCCATCGCGACGGGGATCACGTTCATGACGATGGGACCAACTGGTAACGCAAAGCTAACCTTCGGATACGTACGGCTTCTTCTCCACTGGGGGCCGTACGTGCCGATCTACGCCTCGGACGAGCCGGAAGGAGGAGCCGATGAACGAGCACGAGACCGAGTCGCTGAGCGCTGCCATGACCGAGCTCGAGGACCAGTACCTCTGGGACGCCGACTCCTCCTACGCGGCCGCCACCCGGATCGAGGAGCAGGCCCGGCTGCTCGGCGACGAACGGCTCGCCACCCGGGCCCGGCTCACCCAGGCCAACATGCTGATGCGCAAGGGCGACGTCGCCGGGGCGGCCAAGCGGATCTGGGCCATCCACCGCTGGGCGGCCGCGCACGACGACCGGGTGCTCCAGGCGCGTACCCATCTGGTCTGGGCCAACATCCACCGGCACCTGGGCGACCCGGCCCAGTGCCTCGAGCACTCGGTGCTCGCCGTCGAGCTGCTCGACGACGCCGCGACGCCCTACATGCACGTCTGGCACCGCGCCAAGCTCGCCGACGCCCTCGGGCTGGCGGGCTCGATGGAGCCCGCCCGCGAGCGCTACGCCCAGGCCGAGCAGCTGGCGACCGACCTCGGCCAGATCCGGCTGCTGTTCGGCGTGCTGAACAACCACGCGTACACCGAATTCGCGTGCGGCGACAAGAAGCTCGCCCAGCAGGTCGCCGACAAGCTCCAGAAGACGGCCGCGGCCCACGGCATCGAGCTCGACCCGGCCGGCCTCGACACTATGGGCGCCATCGAGATCGAGAACGGCAACTACCTCGCCGCCGAGGAGCTGCTCCAGGAGGCGGTCCGGCGCCACCAGATCGGCGGGTACGAGGACGCCGACGCCCTCGCCGAGTACATGCTGACCCTGGCCCGGGCGCAGCGGCACCGGCAGGCCACCGACCGCGCCCAGGAGAGCCTCGACGCCTCGCGACAGCTGTGCGAGGAACGCGGACTGGGCGACGTCCTGGTCCGGGTGCACCAGGAGCAGGCCGAGCTGCACGCCGCCCGCGGTGAGTTCGCCGAGGCCTTCGCCGTCCACAAGATGTTCTTCGCCGCCCACTACGCCCTGCACTCGTCGCAGCGCGAGGCCCAGGCCCGCACCCGCCAGGCGATGTTCGAAACGACCGAGGCCCGCCGCGAGGCGGAACGCTTCCGCGAGCAGGCCCGCCGCGACCCCCTGACCGGCCTCCGCAACCGCCGCTACCTCGACGAGCGCCTCCCCGAGCTCATCGGCGCCGGCGACCTGACCGTGGCGATCGCCGACCTCGACCACTTCAAGCGCATCAACGACGAGTTGTCCCACGACGTCGGCGACCAGGTGCTGGTCGAGGCCGCGCGGCTCTTCGAGTCCGAGATCGCCGCGGTCGCCCCGGACGGCTTCGTCGCCCGCATGGGCGGCGAGGAGTTCCTGATCGCCCTCCCCGGCCTCGACCCGCTCACGGCCGTCGCCCACCTCGAGGCCCTGCGCCGCACGGTCGCCGGCCACGACTGGCGCGAACTGGCATGCGGCCTCCCGGTCACGATCAGCATCGGCGTGGCCGACCTCCGCGACGACCCCACGGGTACGCAACCCGCCCTCCTCGCCGCCGCCGACCGCAACCTCTACGTCGCCAAACACGCCGGCCGCGACCGCGTCATCGCCGACGTCCCCTACCGCGACGCCGCCTGACCTTTCCCGATGCCCGGGGCCGCCTCGACCCGCTCTCGCACATCGCAGCGTCAAACCGGGCCGTGATGGGTGGCAGGCCGCCGACGCGGGAAGGTCATCAATGACGGTGTGCGCGAACGCGGCGCCCATGAGCGAGTCGTTGCGAACGGTGCCGCCTGCAGTGCGGGCAGCGGTGCGGTGCCGGCTGCGGTCGCCTTGGGCCTGGCCGCGCAGCGCGACGCCACGACCTGACTCGTCCGTGATCAGCTCACCGTCCACTTCGGGCTTTCCTCACCATGCGCGACTCTGATGCCACGGCCGGCAGCCATGACGATCACGCATGATCCACGGGACGGGCGGCTTTCTCCGGCGGGCGACGCGACTGATATTGATCATGGTTGGCGGTTAGGCTGTCCCTTTCCCGACACAAGGTCACCATGACGGGGGCAGTCGCATGACGCAGGACAGGCCGATCGAGTCCGCGCCGGCCGGGGTCAATCCGGCGGTGCCGCACTCCGCCCGCATCTACGACTACTGGCTGGGTGGCAAGGACAACTTCGCCTCGGACCGGCAGGTCGGCGACGCCATGTTGAAGGCCATCCCGACCCTGCGCGCGATGGCCGCGGAGAACCGCAAGTTCGTGCACCGCGTGGCCCGCGAGCTGGTGACGACGGAAGGCATCCGGCAGTTCCTCGACGTCGGCACGGGCATCCCCACCCGGCCCAACCTGCACGAGATCGCGCAGCGCCTGGCCCCCGAGACCCGGGTCGTCTATGTCGACAACGATCCCGTCGTGCTGGTGCACGCCCGCGCCCTGATGGTCAGCAGCCCCGAGGGCCGCTCCGAGTACATCGCCGCCGACCTGCGCGACCCGCAATCCATCTTGTCCGATAAAGCCCTTCAGGACGCGCTCGACCTGACTCGTCCGGTGGGCCTCACTTTGATCGCCGTTCTGATGCTGCTCGCCGATGAGGACGACCCGTGGTCATTGGTCGCCCAGCTGCGCGACGCCATGCCGTCCGGCAGCCTGCTCGCGATCACCCACCCCACCGCCGACTTCAACCCGTCCGCGGTCGAGGAGGCGGTCGCGTCCGCCCGGAGCGCCGGCATGACGCTGGTGGCCCGGACCAAGGAGGCCGTCGCCCGGTTCTTCGGCGACTGGGAGCTCCTCGACCCGGGCCTGGTCCCGGTGCCGGCCTGGCGCCCGGACGCGCCGGTTCCCGAGCCCGAGGCCACGTACTACTGGGCCGGTGTCGCCCGGAAGCCCTGACGACTCACCACGAGTCCCAGTGGATCACCGTCTCCGGGTCGGGGCGCTTGGCGGGGCGGAAGTCGGTGCCCTTCGTGTAGGCGAGCGGTGTGAGGACCGCCTGGGCCACCGTCTCGTACGGGATGCCGAGGATCTCGGCCACCTCCTGCTCGCGAGCGCGGTGCATGGACGTCCAGGCCGTGCCGAGACCCCGGGCGCGCGCCGCGAGCATGAAGCTCCACATGCCCGGCAGGATGTTGCCGAGCCCGGCGACTGCGTAGTCCCTGTTCTCGCCGACGGTGCAGCCCAGCACGAGTACGGGCGCCTCGCCCATGTGCTCGCCCAGGTAATCGGCCGAAGCCGCGACCTTGGCCTGCACCTTGTCCCGTTGGGCGTCACCGGTCGGGCGGCCCGGATAGCCCGGTGATGCCTTGTAGCCGGCGTACACCTGCCGGTAGACCTCCCCGACGGCCCGGCGCTTGGCCTCGTCCTTGACGACGACGAACTGCATCGTGACCACGTTGGAGCCGGACGGGGCCTGCAGCGCCATCGCCACGCACTCGCGGATCAGGTCGTCCGGGACAGGCTGGTCGAAGTCGAGTCGCTTCCGGACGGCGCGGGTGGTCGAGAGCAGCTGGTCGGCATCAAGATCAAGTAGCGGCATTCCCGCATTGTCGCGCCTCGCGTGCGGGGGCGCTCAGCGAACGGCCACCGGGGACGGCCCCGGGGCGCCAGGTTCTTTCGCGCCGATGCGGAGCGAGGCGTCACCACTCACGCAGGTAACCGTGCGGCCCGAGCCGTTCAGGCGCCGCCAGGCGCCTGGCTCGGGCCGTGCGGTCCTCGGCGGGAGCAGCGATCAGAACCATGCAACCAGCTACGACATGAAGCTCTTGATCTTGAAGTTGGAGCTTCAAAGTCGGCCGGCCGAGCGATCCAGCACGGGGGAACCGGACCGCCCGGCCGGGGTCCGGGCAACGCGCCGGACGTCGGTGGTGCGGACGTCCGGCGCGCTCTCATCTGTGGCCCTCGCGGGCGTTGTGTCGACTTCGGCCTGGCACAAACGGCGCTCTCACCCTGACGACGTTGTCAGGTGCGCAGACGTGGCCTCCGGCGCGGCGGCATTTTCGGCAGGATCGCCGCGCGTACCAGAACCTCGCGGCGCGGGCCCGGCCGGCCGGTGCGCCGGTCGATCACCGTGCCCTCGACCTCGAGCCACGTGTCGCCGTCGTAGGGCACCGGGCGCTGCCACTCGATCCGGTGCAGGCGCAACGCGAGCGGGCCGACGCCCCAGCAGTAGTCGGTCTCGTCGAAGACGTGGACCGGCCAGCGCGCGACGTCGGCCTGCAGGCGGCCGCGGCGGATGACCGGCGCGGCGTCGGGGCGGAGGGTGCTGCGGTGATCGGCGCCGACGTGCACCAGGGCGGTGCGGCGGCGGTGGGCGCGGCAGAGGTGGTCATCGACCCGCATCGGAGTCACCACCCTCGGCGGTGAAGCGCCCCTTTCGGGTCAACGCGGGGCGAACCGCGCCGAAGCGGTGGGACACTGTGGACGCTCGGGTGCTCGCCGCCCACATGTCGTCGGCCTCGTCGTTGCGGTGGACCAGGGACGGATTGCTGCGGCGAGGCGCCTCCTCGAGTGGCTCCCAGGGCGCTGGGCCGGCGTTGGCGACCGACATGTGCACTTCCTCCCGCCGCACGATCGCGGCGGCAGCCTGCATCGAGGCCGAGCGCGATCGTTCCGTCACTTAAAGATGTCACCCTCCGTGATCCCCATTCGCTGGGGTACGTGCGTTATCATGCTCACAATCATGTGAGAACGCAAGGCCAAATGCACGTGCATCTGCACAGCAGGTAGCCGGCGTGACACACATCGCCGGTCCCCGGACCGGTCTGATCGTTAGGGAGTCGAGCAATGACGCGCATTTTCAACGGCATGCCCGCCGGGCAGCTGGAGGGCGTGGCCTGGAAGAAGAGTGGCCGGAGCAACCCCAGCGGCAACTGCGTCGAGACGGCCGCCCTGCCGGACGGCAGCATCGCCATGCGGAACTCCCGCGACCCGGAAGGGGCGGCGCTCATCTACACGCGCGCTGAGATCGAGGCGTTCCTCGGCGGGGTGCGAGACGGGGACTTCGACTACCTGGTCGGGTGACCCGCCGTCGCCCGGGGTGTCACCCGGACGAGTGCTTGACAGAGAGTGAATAGACAGCAAACCCCTCGGGAGCTGTCAGGCCAGCCGGCCGACCTCGTGCAGCAGCTTGCCGAGGATCTCGGGGGTGTTGTTCGGCGGTTCGGCGTCGATGCAGACGCGCTCCATGGCGATCGCGTACTGGTCGACGTCGTCCCGCTTGTCCAGATAGATCCCGCTGGTCAGCTGCTCGACATAGACCACGTCGGGCAGCTCCGGCTCCGGGAAGCGCAGGATCGCGAAGGGCCCGCCGGCGGCAGCGTGGCCGCCGGCGTTGAACGGGATGATCTGCAGCCGCACGTTGGGCTTCTTCGCGGCCTCGATCAGGGCCTCGATCTGCCCGCGCATGACCTCGTAGCCGCCGATCGGCCGGCGCAGCACCGCCTCGTCGATGACGGCCCACAGCTGCGGCGCCTCGACCCGGTCCAGCAGCTGCTGGCGCTGACGCCGCAGCTCGACCCGGCGGTCGATCTCGTCGGGCGTCGCGCCCGCGTGGCCGAGCATGATGACGGCCCGGGCATATTCCGGCGTCTGCAGCAGACCCAGCACGAACTGAATTTCATAGGTACGGATCAGCGTGGCCGCCGCCTCGAGCCCCAGGTAGGACTGGAACCACGTCGGCATCACGTCGCCGTAGTGGTGCCACCAGCCGGGGTTGTTCGCCTGACGGGCCAGCCCCAGGAGCGCCTCACGCTCGGCGGCGTCCTTCACCCCGTACATGGTCAGCAGGTCGGCGACGTCGCGCTCCTTGAAGCTGACCCGGCCGAGCTCCATGCGACTGATCTTCGAACCCGAGGCCCGGATCTCGTAGCCGGCGTCCTCCCGGCTGATCCCCTTGCTCTCGCGGAGTCTCCGCAGCTGCGCACCGAGCAGGATGCGAAGCACGGTAGGGCCGCTGTTCGGCGCCTCCTCCTGCGTACCCGTGCTCACCTGGCTCCTCGTCCGATACATCCCCTGCGAAGCTGCAAGTTGCAGATCCGTCGCCCAATGCATCCTAAGGGTGAGATCGTCCAGTGGAAAACCGAACGTTCGGACCACCCTGCATCCCGCGCACGAGCCGGATGCACGTGCATCCTGCCTTGCGAACGCACTTGATCCCGAGCATGATAGCTGACAGGCGGTCGTTCTTGCCCTGACGCAGAGTGTCGAAATCTCTGGCTGTCCCGGTGGTGACGTCGCCTCAGGGACCACACCCGGATGGATGCAGGAGGCTCTCGTGTCTACCCCCACCCTCGCCCCGCCGCAGCGTGATCCCGCGGAGGTCAAGCCCGCAGGCAGCTACCACCCCGCCGAGCGGGTCTGGGTCTATCGCGACGGCTGGCGCGCCGGCATCATCGAGGCCGCCTCCGCCATCGCCGTGACGGTCACCTACCGTCCGGGCACCCACATCGGCACGGGCGTCGACACGTTCACCGCGCAATATGTGACGGTGCGAGCGGACGAGGACCCCACCCTCGACCACCGCAACGAGAAAGGCCTCGCCATCCGCCGCCCCAAGCCCGGCGGCGACGGCGCATCGCTGCTCGGTGCCTTCGGATGATCGCCACGGTGGTCCTCACCACGACTCTCGGCCTCACCAGCCTGCTCGCCGGCGTCGCGCTCGGCTGGCACCTGCGCCGCACGTCCGAATAAGGCCGGCGCCGGCGGGTAATCCCGCAGTCATGACTTCACTCGACCCGACGATCGGCGGCCCCGAAGATCTCCCGCCGACGAGCAGCCGCCAGGCGTCCGACCGCGAGCGCGACCGCCAGTCCGCCGAGGAGGGCGGTCAGGACGCGGTCAACGCGACCGAGCAGGTCGACGACGACCGCGCCCACCACAAGGGCAAGCACCGCCGCTGAGGGCTACTTCCAGCGGTCGCCGGTCAGCCGCTCGTAGACCTCGACGTACCGGTTGCGGGTGGCCTCCACGACCTCCTCGGGCACCTCCGGCCCGGGCGCCGTCCGGTCCCAGTCCAGCCCGGCCGACCAGTCCCGCAGGAACTGCTTGTCCAGGTAGCGAGGCGCCGACCCGGGTGCCCACTCGTCGGCGGCCCAGAACCTCGCCGCGTCCGGCGTCAGCAGCTCGTCCCCGAGCTTCAGCTGCCCGTCCCGGAACCCGAGCTCAATCTTCAGGTCGGCCAGCAACAACCCACTCCGCGCCGCCACCTCGGCCCCCCGCCGGTAAACCTCCAGCGTGATCCGCCGCAACTCCGCCGCCACATCCGCCCCGACCCTCTGCTCGGCCTCGGCAAACGTGATGTTCTCGTCATGCCCTTCCCCGGGCGCGACCTTGGTCGACGGCGTGAAGATCGGCTCGGGCAACCGCGATGACTCCACCAGCCCGCCCGGCAGCTCAACCCCGCAGATCGACCCATCCTTCTCGTACGCCCGGAGCGCCGACCCGGCAAGATAACCCCGAGCAATACACTCCACCATCACCATCTCCAACGGCTCGCACCGAACCGCCCGCCCGGCCCACTCCGCCGGCACGTCGGTGCCCGAGATGATGTGATTGGGTGCCACGTCCGCCAGCTGCTCGAACCACCACAGCGACAGCTGCGTGAGAATCTTCCCCTTGTCCGGGATCGGCGTGGGCAGAATCACGTCATAGATCGAAATCCGGTCCGAAGCGACCAGCAGCAGGTCCTCCCCGTCCCGATAGACGTCCCGGACCTTCCCCGAGTGCACCAGCTCCACGTGATCCCCTTAGCCGCATCTCAGACCTGTGCAGGCCACGCTATCGAACCCCGAGCCGTGGGCCGAAACGGCGTGAAGCGTCACGATCGCGTAAGACCTGCGTCGATCGCTGTGTCTCGCCGTCGTTCGAGATCGCCGGCCGGCTAAGGTACTGACATGGCTGAGACGTTCCGGGTGGTCGACCTCTTCGCCGGATGCGGCGGGCTGACCTCCGGGTTCCATCGCACCGAGCGCTACAGGACCGTCGGGGCGGTTGAGCTGGACCTTGCCGCGGCGACCACCTATGCGGTGAATTTCGGCAAGGATCTCGTTCGCCCGGGGAGTATCTACGAATGGCAGCCGACCGGCGAGGCATTGCAGGCTGACGTCGTCGTGGGCGGCCCGCCTTGCCAGGGCTTCTCGAATCTCGGCGCCAAACGCTTGGACGACCCGCGCAACCTCCTCTGGCGGGAGTACGTCCGTGTTCTCCTGCAGATCAGGCCGAAAGCCTTCCTGATCGAGAATGTCGACCGCTTCAGCCGCAGCGACGAGTTCGCCGCGCTGCTCGCCGAGACGGAGCCCGGCGGTCGTCTCGATCAGTACCAGCTGCGGTGGCGGGTGGTGAACGCCGCCGACTACGGAGCGGCTCAGGTTCGCAAGCGCACGATCGTGATAGGCACCCATCGCGACTACGCCCCGATCGACATCCCTGACGGCCACGTCGCGAAGGCCGACTGGCGGACCGTCAGGCAGGCATTGAGAGGGCTGTCGTCCTTCGTACCGGACGCGCACCAGCTTCTGCCTCAGACGAGCGTGACGACGCACGGACCCAAGGTTCCCGGGGCGTTCAACGGCCTGACCCTTCATCTGACTCGGGACTACCAGGACATCTCGCAGAAGCGCTTCCGGGAGATCCCGGAGGGCGGCAACCGGTTCGATCTCCCGGACGAGCTGAAGAGTGACTGTTGGCGGAGGCACACTACCGGCTCGGGCGACGTCATGGGACGCCTCCGTTGGGACCAGCCGTCGGTCACGATTCGCACGGAGTTCTTCAAGCCCGAGAAGGGCCGCTACCTCCATCCGACCGAGCACCGGGCCATCACCCACCTCGAGGCCGCTCGGTTGCAGGGCTTCCATGACGACTTCAAGTGGTGCGGTTCCAAGGTTCAGATCGCGCGTCAGATCGGGAACGCGGTGCCCGTCGAGCTGGCCGAGGCGATGGGCAAGCACATCGCGCTGGGCCTGGACGCCCGGGGCTGACAGGCACGACGGAGGCGGCGGCCGAGCTGCCGGTCCTCTGCGACCGTCAGGACGGCTCCACCCCTCGGGCACGTACGGCAACGGCGACCCGCTCAGCGGCCTCCGCCGGGTCCTCGTGCTCCCAGACCCGCACCACCTGCCAGCCGCGTTCGACCAGATGCTCGTTCGTCGCGATGTCCCGCGCCTGGTTCTTCGCGAGTTTTTCCGCCCACCACGTCGAATTCGACGCCGGTCTCGTGGCGTGCTGAGGGCAGACGTGCCAGAAGCACCCGTCGACGAACACGGCGACTCGCGCTCGGGTGAAGGCGACATCCATCGTGCGCCTCGGCATGTCGGGCACCGGGTGGGTGACCCGGAACCTGAGCCCCTTGGCATGAAGCAGTCGGCGGATCGCCACCTCGGGATCGGTGTCGCGGCGCCGTTGCCGGCTCATCCGCCCCGACACCGTGATCGAACTCGGAACGGGACCCGATGTCGCAGGCATGCACCCACCCTACCCACGAGCAAACGGTCAAAGCCTCGCGTGCCGGCCGACCCTCTCCCCCTCGGGCATCGGCGTACTCCCGTCCCGGGTGCGACCGTGCCGTACTTCGAGGATCGTCCGGGAGACCTCAGGCCGGAGGAGCGACTCCGGCATCCCGAAGAGGTCCTGGAAAGCGCCCCGACGCATGAGGTATTTGAGCACGTCCTGCAGAGCCTCGGTCTCACCCGTGTCGGGCCAGTTCTTGGGCCATTCCTTGGCCAGGGCACGGATCAGTTCGGGCGATCCCCCGATCGATCTACGGCGAGCGAGGATCTGGTCGAAGTTGCGTTCCGGGAAGACGTCGAGCAAGTGGTAGGGATCGTCGGGTCGGGTCTCCTCGTGCAGCAGCTCGGCGCGCCACCAGAGACGCCCGAACACGTGGCGAGTGATGTCCGTGGCCAGCACACGGTCGCCGGGTAGCCGAGGGAATCGCCACACGGAGACGTCGGGCAGCAGAACCAGCGCCAGGAATGCCCATATCGGTCTGACCGAAGCCTCGGCCGGGACGAGATCCATGTCGGTGTGCAACGTACGGGCGAGAGCGGTGTCGAACTCGTGCACCGATCGCCCCAACGGCTCATGGGGAAAGCCCTTCTTCTCCGCGAGGTCGACGATCAACTCCCGGAGACGAGCGAGTCGTTCGGCGGTGACCCGCGTCCCGCCGGTAGGCGCGAAGTACTGCGCCAGATGGGTCGAGTCGGTGTCCTTGACGAGTTCGGCCGGGCTGCGGTCCTTGATCTCGGCGTAGCGTTCGTTCGCCGCGCTCGCGGGCAGACGCGGGTAGAGAGTGCTCATCGTTCCTCCGCCAAGAACTCGGTCGCTGCCTGCGTCATCGCGGCGAACAGCGGCGGGTCGGCGCTCCGGATCCGTCGGATCTCCAGCAGATCGTCCTCGAGATGGTCGGGCAGGTACGTTCTCACCAATCCCTGCAGGACCGAGCCGAGTGTGTCCTTCCCGTAGTCCTCGGCCATGGAGAACTCCTCTTCCCCAAGGGCGCGTTCGAGCATCGTACGGACGATGTCCGATCGCAACGCCGACAGCACTGCTCGGTCGACATCGTTCGGCGAGGCGGCCTTGGCCACGGCGTCGGCGATCCTCCGGTGTTCCTGGTTCACCAGCAGTTGGATGGCACCGAGGGCGGATGCCGTCAGATCGGCACCCAGTTCCAGGAACCAGGCCGCCCGGTGGGGCAGGCTCGAGCCCGAGAACGGGATCAACGCGATCGGGAACAAGGGCGCGTCCCCCTGCAGCCGGATGTCAAGGACGTCGTTCCACAGACTGCTACCGGCCAGGTGGGCCACGGCGGGTCTTCGCTCACCCGCGGCAGCAAGAACGATCATCGTCTCGACGTGGACGACACCGCCCAACCGCTCACCGGCGATGTCGAAGTCGACGTCGTACTCGTGCACATCGTCGCGCAGCGGCACCCAGGCGACGGCACCGCGCAGCAAGGACGGCGTCGCGTGCCACCGGACGCTGATCGCCAACGGATGACCGACCACCAGTCCCGTGGCGGCTCGGCATGCGACCGCATCGATCGTCATCCGCCGGCGCAGGCGCAACCTCGTCTGATAGTCCCAGTCGGGAAGACTGGCGGGCGCTTCACGCTCATCATCCGATCCGGGATTCAGAATCCAGTTCGACGCGGTGACGATCCCGCCCGCCGCGCGCCGGTACGGCCAGGCGCGAACTGCCTTACCTGCCATTGCCTGCCGTCCCCCCGTTCCGGACGGTCACGACGCTGATTTGGGTGATCGTTTCCGCCACGGGCCTCACCACGAGCGCGAGCCGTTGACCGGCGGTGGCATCGTCCAAGGTGAGCTGATCACCTTCCTGCTCGTCGGGCCCTGTACGCCAGCCGACCACCATCGGTTGGGCCGATCCCTCCGGAGGATCCAACTCGCGACTCCCGTCGGCGACAGTGATCGAGACCTCGCCACGGGCCACGAGACGACCACTTCCGACGACCACGGCGTCCTGGACGAGAAGCAGGCCGATCTCCGAGTTCTCGAAATAGGGCTCGCCGTCCAGGCGTACGGAGGCGCGTCCTCCTCGTGCACCCGGACCGGGCCTGTCCGAGGTCGACGACGAGCCGCCATCGCCGGCGACGCCGTTGTCGAATCCCTCGTCGCTCGGCCCGTTCCCACCGACTCCCCCGCTGCCCGCCGTCGGCAATGTGGGCAGTGCTGTGGCTGCTCCGGAACCGGTCGCCGCCGCGACCAACGATCCGAGGAAGTTGCTCACAGCTCCCAACGGAGCGCGGGCGCCCTCGACCTTCACCTCGGCGGGCTTGGCGAACTCCGCCAGGCGTTCCTTGATGCGGACGAAAGTGGTGCGGATGTATGTCCGCTCAGCGCCCTCCAGCTGCGCGAAGACCCAGTCGTCATGAGTGGGAGGCTCGGCGGCCGCATAGGTCCTGTCCATCTCGTCGAAGGCACGGAACACACCCGCGTACGCGAGATTGGCGCTGATCGGTTCGGGACCGGCGTGGTACTTGACGACAAGCTCGGGCGTACGGAGCAGACATACATGATGTGGCGCCGCCGTGATGCCGAGATCCTGCGCGGCGGCGGGCGGCTCGTAGGGTGGGATGAGCTGTCGTTCGAGGGCCATCCGCCCGAGCGCCTTCTTGGGGTTGCCGCACATCAGGGTGTGAACGCCCTCGTCGGACTCGAGGCGTCGGTACGCCGCTACGAAAGTTCGCAGTCCTCGAGTCTTCTCGGGTACGGGCACGGGGACCCGTAAGCCTCTGTTCCAGACCTGTGGGACCAGTCGCTCCGGACCGCGCTTCTCCAGCATGATCGGCCAAAGGTTCCAGGCGACGGCGTCAGCGAGGTACTGAGCGGTGTCCTCGTCCGATTCGTCGCCGAAGTCGGGCTCGATGATGACGACGTCCGTTCCGGTCTCGCCCTCGGCGAAGGGGCGCAGTCCGAGTGCGTCGGCCGTCGCGGTCGCCTCCTCCCCGGTCAAGGGTTCCACATGTTCCGATTCGACACGGCCCCACCAGTGTCGACCGGTGAACGGCTTCTTCTCGCCCTGGCTGTCGGCGAGCTCCATCGACTCGCCGAGGCAGATCCCGATGAGGCGGCCCTCGGGCCCCTCGGCCGTCATGGTCCGACTGTGCACGACGATCGTCCCGGCCCGGGACATCTGATAGAGGATGCCCTTGCCGTAGCCGTAGGTTCCGCCGCCGTGCTTGGTGTCCGGCGGGTCGCCGACGTTGAGCACGAAGGAGACCCAGTCCCGCGGTTCGTCGCCTCTCGCGGTGTCAGCCCGTGTCGGTCCGCCCAATCCCTTGGTGCCCCGGTCACTGATCGTCAGCGTGCGTACGTACGTCGAGTGCCCTTCCCGACCCCGCAATATCTGCCGCAGAGGGAAGCGGGCGTCGTGCGGCGCACCTTCCAGCAACAAGGTCCGCCATGCGTTGGCGTTCTGCGGCGGTACCACGGAGAGAGCGAGGGTGAACGAGACCGGTTGGCCGCCGACCCGCGCATCCCAGCTGTTCTGGGCGGATTCGCGGACGAGGATCGCCGGCCACGGGATCGGCGGTTTCCCGAGGGTCCGCTTGATGCCCTCCGCACTGATCGAGCCGGCCGGTGGGAACGGCTGGGAGTACCAACGAGGTCGCGTCATCTTTTCGCCATCGCACTCATGAAAACTCGGACTTCATCCTGCTGCATAGGAGGTGGGGCCTGGTCCAGATCCACGGTGTACCGGACCTGGGAAAGGCCCCCGGGGACACCGTCGGCGAAGGAACCGGGCACGATCCGGGGGAACCCATCGGTGACTTCGTAATGGGCCGTCTCGACCGCGGAGAACCGAAGGCCGGCGTACCGGTCACGATCGGCGGTGAGGTAGCCCGCGCGCGCCAGTAGCTGCCACAACTCACGAGGGCGATCGATGCGCCCGGCCGTCATGTCGACCAGCTCCGGCACCGAGCGTCCGCCCGTGTCGGCGGTGCTCAGTCTCATCCACCTGATCAGCAGGCCGCCCGACGGGGCGACGAGCTGATCGATCCCGTGGATGCGGATCGACCTGCCCTCGCTCGACGCTGTCGCCTTGATCTCCGCTGCGTGATCGTTGGCGATGAAGTCCTGCGCCGCCCGGAGCGGACCTCGCCAGGCTGTCAGCAAGCTCGCGTCCAGGTCCAACAACTCGTTGAGGAAGACGAGTTCACCGAAGAGTCCGGCGAGTTCCTCCGTGCTCAATTGCGGCCCACCGCGGAACAGCTCCCGCCAGGCGTCCAACACCTGCGACACGGCGACCTGAGCTGTGCGGTCGTTCACGGCGAGTACAGCGATGAGATCGGCACACAGAGCTGTGAAGACATCGGCAAGATCGTCCCTGAGCAGTACCAGATTCGCGTACGTCCTTGCCTCGTCGCCTGCTTGCAGAGTCAGCTGCAGCAGGTGAACGGCCGCCGAACGGGTGTCCGCGCGAACGTCCTCGCCGGCCGGGACCGGCACAAGAAGGTGGCGGCGGTCGTCAGGGCCGACAGCGCAGAGCACCGACTCGTCACCAACCTGGACCGGCAGTGCCGACGTCAACCAGCCCGACCCTCGTGAGGCCGCCTGCAGAGCTGCCCAGTGGTCGTTGACGACGGCCCGCAGATCGCTCATGCCGCGTCGTCCTCGAGATCCTCCCGGAGGACCTCCGGGTTCTCCTCCTCCCAGTACTCCCCGGAGGTTCCGGGGACGCGGGACAGATCCGCGGAGACGTAGTCGAACTCGACCTGGCTGTCCACGGAGAGAGGCTTTGGGAAGACGAGGGCCACGCCCATCACCACCTCGAACGGGGCGTTCAAGGGCTCCCGTTTGGTGCGGGGGCTCTCGGAGACCGGATCGATCGGATAGAGCAGAAGCAGTCCGTGATTCGGACGCTGCTCAGCGCGCAGCTTGTCGACCTCCGAGCGACGGGTCACGTCTACGTCGCTCGGCACCCGCAGGTTGATCGCCGCGTCGCGAGGACCGGACAGTGTCTTGATGTCCGCCAGCGGATCAGCGGCCTCGTTGATCCGGCTGCGGCGGTTCAGGCCGATCTGTGTGCCGTCCGGCAGCTTCCAGGTGGCGGCGCCGGCGCTGGAGTTCCCGATCACCGCGATATCCCATTCACGTAGTGCGTCCGCGGCGACTCGCTTCTCGATGTATCTGGTCAGCAGATGGGGTCGGGCTTCCTCGGATCGCTCGTGGAACTTGTACTCGCCGATGAACCTGAGGACGTCCCGGTAGGAGACGTCCCTCCACATCCATCGGTCGGTCGTGCTGCCGGCTTCGGACCGCCCGTGCCGCTTCGCCGCCTCGAGCAGGGTCTCCGCCGCCTCGAGATTCCGGCGCAACCAGTCCACCGCGTCGTCACCCGTCGGGAAGTACCGGCTCTCCACGAGGTCGCCGCCGTACGCGGCGTGGGCTGTGACCGCAGCTTTCATCCGCGCCGGCGCTGTCACCATCATCTTGGGGTGGGTCCGGATGCGCACGGCGAAGGTCAGCGGGTTCTTGTCCTCCACCAGATAGCGGTCGATGTCCTTGCGGATCTCGGCCTCGACCACGGCGAGGTGGCGGAACCATCCGGTGAGCTCCTCGGTCATCCAGATGCGAGGGAGATCCGCATAGCCCGCCCTGTGGCCGAACCAGCGGCCCATCTGGAGCAGAGTGTCGTACGCCGAGGACGCCCGGACGAAGTAGCTCGTGACGAGACCTTCCAGGGTCAAGCCGCGGCTCAGGGTGTTCCCGCCCACCGCGATGGCCACCACCGGCCCCGACTCGTAATCGAGTCTGTCGCGGCTCCGATAATTGTCGACCACGACCCGGCTCTCCGCGAGCACGTCGGGCAGATGCCTCAGCAGCTCGTCGAACGGCACCGTCGTCTCGTCGAAGTCCGCAGCCGGGACACGTCCGGTCTCGTCGATCCAGCAACGTTCGATTTCGTCGTAGAGGTCGTAGTCGTCGTTACGCACGCCGTCCAGGACCTCCGACCGGAGATCCTCGATCGGGATTCGGAAGTCCTCGTGAATGCCGGTCTGCAGGGTGGTGTGGACCAGCATCGTCGAGTGCGGAACGCCCGTGCCACGCACTCTTCTGGCGGCCGTCGCCAGCCAGAAATACAGAAGAGCCTGCCGCAATGACGGCGCCATCTCCGGTACGAAATCCGCCACGGCGGCCTTGTTGATCGGTCGAACCAGTTCGATGTCGTCCTCCGGCACCTTGCGGATCATGTCCTGCCCGGCCGGGACGTCGTTCGGGTCCTCCCCGTCCAAAGGGTCACGGCCGAACAGCAGCTCCGGACCCTGATATCCCTTCGGAGCCTTGAGGCTGACGACGAAGTCCCGCGGATAGAAGTCGTCCTTCTCCGCCGGATCGATGAGCAGGTTGGCGAACGGCGTGGCCGTGTAGCCGACGTAGTCGACCTTGGGGAACGATCGGAGCAGCTCGCCGAGCAGCGGGTTGATCACCTTGCCGCCGACAGTGGCTTGATCCGCTTCGTCGTCGATGACCAGCGTCGGACAGTCCCGCAGATAGTCCTTGGCCGACGCCAGCCACTTGTTGAGCTTCTCCAGCACTCTCGCGTTCTTCTTCACCACGAGAAGGACCTGCTGGTTCTTGGCGGCGAAGTAGGCGGCAGCGTTTCCCTTCGGTTGGAAGTCCGAGTCCACGGTCGTCACCTCGTGCCACTGTGCCGGGTTGAGCTGCACCAGTTCTCGGGCGAGCCGGGCCTGGGTCTGCCGGCGCAAGCCGTTGTGGATGCCGGAGAGCACGATGAAGAGGCGGTACCCACGGTCCGCGGCCTTGGCCATCACGGCGGTGAAGTTGGCGGTCTTGCCGGACTGGACGTAACCGAGGACCAGACCCATGCTGCGGTACTCGTTGCTTCGAGGATGATCCAGCAGACCGACCACCTTGGTCGACTCGTCATCCAGACTCGCGACCGCGGCCTCGCTCCACGGGCGAGGACCGCTCTTCAGCTTGGCCACCAGCGCCGGCCAGAACCTGTCATCGTGTCGAGGCCCGGTGTACCAGGTCAGACGGCCGGACTTGTAGACGACGTTGGGCTCGCGCATCTCCCGGATCTTGATGACCTCGACCTCGTGCCGCTGCCGGATCATCTCGATGATGTCGTCGGGCACTCGCAACGAGCGGAGCTTCTGCACCGCCTTCTCGGGGGTGCTGCGGTCCGCGATCGACTGGAACGCCTCATACTGCTCATCGAGATCCTCGTCCTCCATACGGCCCATGGTCGCAGCCGAACCGTGCGAGGTGACGCAAATTCGTACGACCTAACGGTGGATCGTGCGCGCTTCTCGGTGGAGGACACCGCGACAGAACGCCGGCGAAAGCGGACGAAGATGCGATTGGCAGCACGTCAGAGGTCAATCGGGTCGCGGGCCTCAACGGGCTCCGGCCGGCCCGCGGGGGCGGGCCGGCCGGATTTCGGGCTTGCCGGTTCTGAAGGGTGAAACGGCGGGCCCGTCTCGCCGGCCGGAGGGCTGCTGGTGCGAGCAGCCTGGGGATGACTCCGGCCGGGTGCGTTGGCGGGGCTGGTCAGGCGTTCATGATGGTGAGCATCTGCTGGATCTGGTCGGTGCGGCTTTCCTTGACCCGCTCGGCGAACGCCTTGGTCTCAGGATTGGCGCCGCCCGACTTCTCCATCGCCGCCATTTCGACCGCGTTGTGCTGGTGGGCGACGAAGAGGTTCAGGAAGGCCGTCTCGAAGGCGGCGCCCTTGGAGGAGCGGAGGGCTTCGATTTCCTCCGGGCCGGTGGCGGGGAGGCCGCCGTGGTCGGCGTGGGCGCTGGGGGCGTGGTCCACGGTGGTGGGCTGGTGCCAGTCGGTGAGCCAGCCCTTCATCATGGTGACCTCGTCGGACTGGGTGGCGTCCACGGCTTGGGCCAGCGTCTTGATGTCGTCGCGCGTCGAGTTCTTCTCGGCGAGGCGGACCATTTCGAGGCCTTGTTCGTGGTGGGCCACCATCATCTGGAGGTACATGACGTCGGTGTCGTTGTGGGCGCCCTCGGCACTGACGGCCGCCTTCACCGAGGACTCCGAGGTGGCGGGGGCGGTGCCACAGGCCGCCAGGGAGAAGAGCGCCACGGCCCCTACGAGGAGGCGCTTCACCGGGGGAGCCAGAGGGCGAGGGTGTAGATCGACGGCTCCCAGCTGCGCAGCGACGAGTGGCCCTGGCGGCACTCGTACTTCTTGCCCTCATAAGTCACGATGTCGCCGGTCTTGTAGGCCACGCCCGGCGCCCAATCGGTCCCAGAAGCGGCGGGAGCCGTGGTGGTGGGAGCCGTGGTGGTGGGAGCGGGAGAAGAGGGGGCCGCGGAAGAGGGAGCAGGGGAAGAAGGAGCCGCGGAAGGGGAGGAAGAGGAGGGCGGAGAAGACGGCGCAGGCGCGGTGGACGAACCGCCGCCGATGTTGAGGTCGACGCAGCTGTAGAAGGCGTTCGCCGTGTCGCCGATGTTCCACACCGCGAGCACCGTCTGCCGCCCCGGGAAGGCGGACAGGTCGACGTTGTGCGTCACCACGGCATCCGGCTGGGCGTTGCCGCCGTCGACCGTGGCGACCTTCTTGCCTCCGACGAAGTACTCCCAGTTGGAGGTGCGGTGGCGGGCCGTCATCACCCAGGTGAAGGTGACGTTCTTGCCGACCGACTTGGCGGGCCAGTTCTTGCTCTCGTCGGAGAGCACCGAGAACTGCGACAGGCCGCCGTCACAGGACTTCAGGCCCTTGGGGCCCTCGACGCTCTGCGGCTCGAACTGGATCTGGCCGCAGCCGGCGACGGCTCCGGAGGCGCAGTTCGCCTGGCGGCTCGGCGGGCCGGACACGTACCCGTGGGCCAGGGCCGGGGAGGAGACCGCGAGCGTGGATCCGATCGCTCCGAGTGCTGCCAGCGGATAGCCGATCGACCTGCGCATTGTGTGCTCCTCCCAAGAACCGGTGACGGGAGAAACGTAGGAGCGCCGACCATAAAGGATCCTTAACGGCTCCGGAAAGACTTATAAAGTACGGCCGCGACGCCGGCGCCCCGGTGCGGACGGGACAGGAACGGGGTCGGCCGGCGGGGTGAGAACCATGCCGATCCGCGCGCCGCCCAGCGGGCCCCGGCCGATCTCCATCTGTCCGCCGGCGGCAGACGCCACCCTTCGTACGATGTCCAGGCCGAGACCGGTCGACCCAGCCCCGCTGACACCGCGTTGCACCGCCGACTCGGGATCCGCGATGCCCGGCCCCGCGTCGTCCACGAGCAGTCCCGCCGGCGACACGGTGACCCGGAACGCCACTCCCTCGGGCGTGTGCGCGAAGACGTTTCCGAGCAGAGAATCGACGGCCAGGATCAATTCGCTGCGCGGCACGGGTACGGGAACCGGCACGTGACCGCCCACGACCTCCCACGGCCGCTGCTGGTCCTCGGCGAGGGCCGACCAGAAGGCGAGTCGGTCGGCGAGCACCTCGACCAGGTCGGACTCCTCGCTGCCCCGGGCTTCCACGCCGAGCCGGGCGCCCGCGATGATGGCTTCGAGCTCCTCGTCGAGCATGTCGCACGCCTGTCGCATGCGTTCGGCGATCGGGCCGGGCGGCATGGAGTCGGCGTCGAGTCGCAATGCGGTCAACGGTGTCCGCAAACGGTGCGACAGGTCGGCCGCCAATTCCCGTTCGTTGTCGAGCAACCGGCGCAGATCGGTGGCCATGGAATTGAACGCCAGGGCCGCGTCGCGCAGTTCGACGGGACCGGACGGCTGGATGCGTACCGTCAGATCGCCGCCGCCCAGACGCCGGCTGGAGCCCGCCAGTTCGCGTGTGGCGCGCACTATTTTGCTGCCGAGCCGGTCCGCCATCAGCACCGAACCGGCCACCAGAACGACGGCGAGCGCCCCGAGGGCGAGCCACGCCGCCCACACGCCGCGCCGCATCTCGTCGTCGGGGACGTACACCTCGATGACCGCGGAGCGACCGTCGCTGAGCACGCTGGGCTGCAGATAGGCCAGCCCACCGGGGGCGTCGGCCACGACCGCGCGCCGGTACTGCGCGGCCTGGTCGACCTCGGTGCCGCCGACATGGCTGGTGCCGACGGGGTCGATTCCCGGCAGATGTACTGCCAGCCGCCCCGCGCCACCGGCCACCGTGCTGGCCACGGCGTTGTTGAGCAGTTGCGGGTCGACGTCGACGGCGAGCGCCGCCACGATCGCCGCCGCCTGTTGCCGGGCGTCGCTCATCGCCCGGTCGTGAGCGATCTTGCCGGTCGCGTAGATCAACGGCACCAGGAACGCCAGGGCCACCATCGACGTGATGGCCAGCGCGAGCCGGTTGAGCTGCCACCTCACCGCGGTTCGACCATCATCACGCCGACACCGCGTACCGTGTGCAGAAATCGCGGCGCCGCCGCCGTCTCGCCGAGCTTGCGCCGCAGCCAGCTGATGTGCACGTCGATCGTCTGCTCCTCCCCGATCCGGGTCTGGTTCCAGACCTCGGTCAGCAGCTCGCGCCGGCTGACCACCTGGCCGACCCGCTCGGCGAGATAGGTGAGCACGTCGAACTCGCGCCGCGTCAGCTGCAGCGCCTGCCCGCCGAGCGCGGCCCGCCGCTGCCGGGGATTGATCTCCAGGGGGCCCACGGTGATGACGCTGGGCGCGGTCTCGACCGCAATGCGACTGCGCCGGAGTACGGCCGCGATCCGCGCCAAAATGTGCCCCGCCGAGAACGGTTTGGTCACATAGTCGTCGGCGCCGTCGCTCAACAGCTGGATGATGTCCGCCTCGGACCGCCGCGCGGTGGCCACGATCACGGGCACCGCCGACACGGAGCGCAACATCCGCAACGCGTCCGTCCCGTCGATGTCGGGCAGCCCAAGATCGAGGATCACCAGGTCGGGGCGGTCCTCCGTACAGATCTTGAGCGCCTCGCCCGCCTGCCCGACCGGGCGCACGACATGCCCGGCGTCGGACAGCGCCCGGGTCAGCGCGGCCGTGATGTTGCGATCGTCCTCGACGAGCAGGATCAACGCCATGGCGACCACCATAGGGGTTGCGGTAAGAAAGACCCCGTGCGATCTCGGAGCTGGGTGCCCCTGCTGGGCTGGTGCGCCGCCACACTGACCAGCATCGGGCTGGCCGCGGTGGCCATGCTGCCCGTGCTCCGGACGGCCTCCCCCGACGACGGCACCCTGGTCTCCGTCGACCAGCTCCGCGAGACCGGTGACCTCGTCCCCACCCCCGGCCCGACGACGGCCGCCCCCACCGCGTCACCCCCGCCGGCGAGCGCTTCGCAGTCCCGGTCGCCCCACAAGAGCCGTACGCCCAGCAGCCGCACCAAAAGCTCGAAGCCGCCCGCCGCCACGACCCCACCGACCCCATCGCCTTCGAAGAGCGAAAAGCCGACGACAAGTACGGAAGACGGCTGGACCGTAACCACGGAAAGTGACGGCGCCCGCACCTACGTCCGCTCCTTCACCGTCGAAGGCGGCCGCACAGTCATCCAAGCCGCCGACGGCGTGATCAAACTCGTCACCGCCACCCCGGCCGACGGCTGGTCGGTCGCCCGCGTCCAAGACACGCCGGACAACCTCGCGGTCTACTTCAACGAGGTCAACCACAGCTTCATCGTGCACGTGGTCTGGCAGGCCGGAAAGCCGGTCGCCCAGGTCAGCGAGGTCGGCACCTGACTCACCAGGTCCGCGCCCAGTCGGGCGGCGGCACGACAGCCAGCTCCGGCGCGCCCGCGATGGGCTCCATGGCGTGCAAAATCGTCAGGTCGTCGCTGTCAGGATCGGTCATGACCCGTCCGTACGAACCGTCGGCCGTCACCAGGAACCAATAGTCGGGGGCCGGTCCGCCCTCGTCCATCAACGCCCGGGTGCGGGCCGCCCGGCAAAGGGCCCGGGCCAGCTCGAGCGGGCTGACCTTGACCAACTGGCCGAGCTGACCGCTGCCGCTGAGCTCCTGACCGAAAGGCCCCTCCCGCGGAGTGATGAGGGCGATCGGGTCGGGGCCGGGATGGTCGTTGAGCGCTTCGTAGGGACCCACGTAAACGAGCGACGGCGGCACCTCGTAGAGGTCGTGCAGCGCCTGCCGCAACGATTCCCCCGGTGTCTCGCTGGCGAAATAGATCCCGTATGTCATGGCTCACCCCGATAGCTCTTGTGATGCCGGAAGACTTCGAGGGCCATTGTCACCTCCGAGTCGCCGACGTTGGGGTCGCGACGCAACGCTTCCCGGGCGGCACTCACGTTGCCATCTGCGCCGATCAACTGCTGAAGCGCCCTGTATTCATAGCGGTTGAGGTTTACCAGCCCGGGACCGGAGACCGGGAAGACGGTTCCGCTGGACTCCACCTTGTACGAGCGACCGTTGACTTCGTAGGTGTTGCTCTCCGGTTGCCAGGTGGCGCGACCAGTCGAGATGTCCGCCAGGTCACCGGACACGTCTGTGCCCGGCAGCACGATGGTGTTCTTGTCCTTCGGCGGATGCTTCGGCCGGATGCTGTTGAGGTTGTGCCTCGGGTGCGGCGGCTTGAGGGGAATCTTGGCCGCCGGGCCGGCCACTGGCGTGACGTCGCCGCTTTCCGGATCGGCCGAGGCGGCGTCGGGAGTGCGACCGCGGACTACCACGCGCCAGGCCTCGCTCTCGGCCTCGGCCATGGTGCGTGGTGTACCGGCAGATCCGGGCCTCGGGCGCCGTGTGGATGATGGCCCGTCGCCCTCGCCGGGGCGGGACGGCCCGTGCGGGTAGGGAGATCTGGCCATGCCTGACCGCCGTCTCTCTGCTCGGGGCGCCGGCGCACGGTGCTTGACGCCTGTGACGTGGGCCACCTAGGGTCGAGCGTAGCAGACAGTGAAACATTTCAATGTATCGCTGGAGATGCAGATGATTCTTCGTGCGGCGGGCGTCGGCGTTCTTGTTTCCGTGTTGCTGGCCGGTCCGGCGGCGGCTCAGGCTTCTGGTGGCCGGCATGCGCCGCTTGCGCCCGGCGGGCTGACGGTCGGGGACAGGGTGGATCCGCTCGGCGTGGAGGGGACGCCGCTTTTCGGGTGGTTACCTCGGGATGTTGATCGGGGCGAGCGGCAGACGGCGTACCAGATCAGGGTTTTGCGCGGTGGGGCCTTGGTTTGGGACAGCGGGAAAGTTCGGTCGGCGAACACGGCGTTCGAGCCCTATGGCGGCCCCGCGCTGGCGAGCGGCAGCAGTTTCCGGTGGGAGGTGCGGACGTGGGATCGCACCGGACGGATTTCCCCCTGGGCCGGCGCGAAGTTCGACACCGGACTGGCGGCGGCGGATTGGCAGGCCGGCTGGATTCGGCGGACGACGGCGGAGAAGGACGATTACACGCTGGCGCGGAAAGATTTCAGGGTTGCGGGCGGCGTCGTCCGGGCGCGGCTCTATGTGAGTGCTTCGCAGCAGTATCGGGCGTACCTGAATGGGAAGCTGGTCGATCGCGGCCCGGCTTTCGCCTATCCGGGGGAAGGCTATTACCAGGTCACCGATGTCACGAAGAGCGTCGGGCCCGGCGCGCAGGCGTTGGGCGTTTTTTATCACTGGTACGGCCCCGGGCAGGGCCGCCCGGCCGGTGAGCCCGGGCTCGTGGCCCGCTTGGTGATCGATCACGCGAACGGCGATCGGGAGGTGGTGACCTCCGACGGCACGTGGCGGACGACACAGGCGCCGTGGCTCGCGGCCGCCTATCGCAACGGGGACGGCCGGGACTACGTCGAGAATGTCGACGGGCGGCTCGCCGGTGCGCTGGAGGGCTGGTCGGTGGCGGGATTCGACGACTCGGGCTGGGCGGCGGCCCAGGTCGCCGACGCGGTTCCTGTGCTCCGGGCGCAGCAGACCCGGCTCAGCCACGATGTCGTACGACCGGTGAGCATCACCACCTTGCCCTCCGGCGCGGTCGTGGCCGACTTCGGCACGGTGATCCCGGCGTCGCCGCGCGTCCGGTTCCGGTCGGGGACCGCCGGCCAGCTGGTGACCATGGTGGCGGGCTATCTGCTCAATCCCGACGGGACGGTCTCCAACTCGCCGCAGGACAACCAGTCGACCGATTTGTCGTACTCCTATGTTCAGCGCGACGGCGACCAGACCTTCGATGCCTTCACGTACGAGGGATTCCGGTATCTGCAACTCAGCGCCCCCGGTGACATCGCCGCCGTGGTGCAGCACACCGATGTCGATCCCGCGCGGGCCGCGACCTTCGACAGCAGCGACGCCACGGTCGATGCGGTGGTCGAGTTGATGCAGCGATCGGCCTTGTACTCGTCACAGGAACAGTTCCTGGACACGCCGACCCGGGAGAAGGGCCAGTTCCTCGCCGACTCCGTGAACATCTCGCGGGCGCTCATGGGCGGCTCCGGCGACCGGGCGTTCACCGCCAAGGCGATCCGCGAATTCCTCGCCTCGCAGCAACGTTATTGGCCGGACGGCCGGCTCAACGCCGTCTATCCCAATGGGGACGGCAAGCGTGACATCCCGGACTTCACCGAGATGTTCCCGTCGTGGGTCGAGGACTATTACGTCGCGTCCGGGGATCGCGCGCTGCTCGCCGAGGCCTATCCGGCGGTGGCCGCGATCGCCG
The DNA here is from genome assembly GCF_030709675.1 of Symbioplanes lichenis. Lineage (GTDB taxonomy): Bacteria > Actinomycetota > Actinomycetes > Mycobacteriales > Micromonosporaceae > Actinoplanes > Actinoplanes lichenis. Next base: position 66,992 of record NZ_JAUZQD010000011.1, on the reverse strand, counting down.
ATTACGTCCGCCGCTATCGCGATCCGGCGACGGGTCTGGTCACCAATCTGGCCGGGGGCAGCGGCGCCTATCTGTACGGGATCATCGACTGGCCCAACCGGTACGGCTACGACACCGCCACCGCCGCCCGCACGACCGTGAACATTCTCGCCGTCGACGTGTTGCGCAGCGCCGCCCGGCAGGCCGAGGAGCTGGGCCTCGACCCGGGCTCCTACCGCGCCGACGCCGCCGCGCTGGCCACGGCGATCAACACCCGTTTGCGGCGTACGGACGGCATCTACCTCGACGGCCTCGGCAGCACCCATGCTTCGCAGATCGCCAATGCGTACGCGCTGGCGTACGGGCTGACGTCCGACAAATCCGTCGCCGACCACGTCGTGTCGCTGGGGCTGCAGATGGGCCCCATGACGGCGGACATGCTACTCCGGGCCCTGCATCGAGCCGGCCGCAACGATCAGGTGGTCGCCCGGCTCACCGACGAGTCGCTGGGCTGGGCGAACATCCTGGCGCGCGGCGGGACCTTCACGTGGGAGTCGTGGGAGGCCCCGGAGCGCGGCGAAAGCATGTCGCACGGGTGGGGTGCGGCGGCGCTGACCGAGGTGCAGCGGGATCTGCTCGGCGTCACCGTGACGGGACCTGCCGCCCGTACGCTGACAATCGCCCCGCCCCGCGGCACGGACCTGACGCACGCGGCCGGCTCGGTGTGGACGCAGGCCGGCCGGGTCACGGTGCGCTGGGGCGCGTACGGCCTGGTCGTCGATCTGCCTGTCAACACGACAGCCGAGGTCCATGTGCCCGCCACGCGCCGGCCGCTCGCCTCGGGGGCGGTGCGCTTCCTCGGCCTCCGGGACGGTGCCGCGGTCTACGAAGTGGGATCCGGGCGGAGCAGCTTCCGCATCCGATGACGGTGACATAGGTCATGACCAATCGGGCAAGCACCGGCGGTGACAACCTCTCAGGAGCGCGACGAAGCCCGGGGGCAGCCCTCCACGAATTACACCGGTGACAGGGTCCATGACGATCTGGCTCACACGCTGAGCGACGTCGCTCGTACGCTGCAGGACGAGGGCAGTCTCGAGGAAACGCTGGACGCCATCGTGACCGTCGCCGCGCAGACTGTGCCCGGCGCCGAGCACGCCGGGCTGACCGTGGTGCGCCGGCGCCGGGAGGTGAGCACGGAAGCCGCCACGGACGAGCTCGTCCACGAGGTGGACCGAGCCCAGTACGAGACGGGCCAGGGACCGTGCCTGACCTCGACCTACGAGCGGCGCACCGTGCGATTGACCGACATGGCCGCCGAGGACCGCTGGCCGGACTTCTCCCGGCGTGCCCTCGACCTCGGCGTCCGCAGCATGCTGTCCATTCAGATGTACGTACGGCAGGACGACATGGGCGCCCTGAACCTCTACTCGGCCCGGGCCGACAACTTCGGCGACGAGTCGGAGGACGTGGGCCTGCTCCTCGCCGCGCACGCCGCGATCGCCATGGCCGGCGCCCGCCGCGAGCACGACTTGACGCTCGCCCTGTCGACCCGCGACGCCATCGGCCAGGCCAAGGGCATCCTCATGGAACGCCATAAGATCACCGGCGACCAGGCCTTCCACCTGCTGGTCCGGGCCAGCCAGCACGCCAACGTCAAGCTGGCCGACATCGCCCGCTACCTCGTCGACACCGGCGACCTCACCCGCTGACCGGCCGGAAGTTCATCGACAGGCGCCTTTACGAGCCCGGGGTCGCCATGCCACCCTGGGCCGGGCGCAGTTGATCGACCACAATGCGTGGCCGGCGGCGCCGTCTCATGGGGGATCACTATGCGTGGAAAAGCTGCGGTCGCGGCTGCGGTGACGATGCTCGGCCTGCTGGTCGCGCCGGCCCAGGCCCAGGCGGCCGCCTACCCGACGAGCACCTTCGCGGCGACCGGCGACGGCGGCAAGACCGCGGGCGGATTCATCTGGTACAACCGGTCGGTCGGCGTGCAGGGCTCGGTCACCGACTTCGCGGACGGCTGGGAGGGCACGACCGTCCACTTCGACTTCTACGTCACCGGGGCCGCCGGCGAGCGCGTGTGGCACGACGCCGACAGCCGCTCGGTGACCAGCGCCGACCGCTCCTTCAACTTCACGCAGGACCCGATGGCCGCGACCACCCCGAAGGCGCAGGCCATCACGTCCGTCCTCGTGCAGGTCTGCTCGAGCGTCGAAGCCATCTGCGGCGCAGCCAAGTATTTCGACCGCTGAGCGCCCCGGACGTCAACGGCGGGCGCCGCCGGTAGGTCCCGGTCGGCGCCGCGCTGATGCGGTGGCCCTGATGCTCGGGGATGCCCCTGCGAAAAGACGGACGGCGCGAGGGCAACGCGCGGCCGGCCCGGCGCGAGGCGGCGCGGGGCGCGAGGCGCGGGGCGCGGGGCGGCGCGCCCGTGACAACGAGAAAGGCCTCCCACCACTGGCGGGAGGCCTTTCTTCCGGTGCGCCCGAAGGGACTCGAACCCCTAACCTTCTGATCCGTAGTCAGATGCTCTATCCATTGAGCTACGGGCGCTTCACGCTTTCGCGCTTGGTGCTTTGCCAGCATACACACCGGCTCGAACCGCGGAGACTCCGGGATTCGAACCCGGGAGGGGCTTTAAAACCCCAACCGCATTAGCAGTGCGGCGCCATAGACCAGACTAGGCGAAGTCTCCTCGGTGACACTGGGCCACCGATCCACGAGGATACCGGACGGCCCGAGGGGCGTTCAAACAGGTATGCACCGTGTTGCCCGACGGGTGGTCAGGCGGGTTTGGGGCTAGGCTCGCCAGGCATGGAGGAGAACCCGCCCACGCCGCGCCGGCCGCGCCCGCCTCGGCCCTCGTTCAGCCAGCCTGAGCAGGCCGAACCTTCCGGGTCGCCCGGGCGTGGACGACGGCGGGAGGCGCCTTCGGTGACCTTCCGGCCGCCGGCTGGTGAGCCTTCCGAGGGTCCGGCCGAGCCGGCCACGCCCGCGACTCCGCCTCGCAAGCGGGCGCCGGCGAAGAAGGTGGCGCCCCGGGCGGGACGGCCGGCGGAAGAGGCGCCGGCGAGGCCCGCGGAGACGCCCGCGAGGCTCACGGAAGTGCCCGCGAAGGCGACTCCGGCCAAGAAGGCAGTGACGAAGGCCACGAAAGCGGCCAAGAAGGCCACGCCTCAGGCGGTCAAAGCAGCCCCCACACCGGCCAAAGCGACACCCGAGCCCACCACAGCGACGCCGACGCCGGCCAGAGCGGCCCCCAAGCCCGCCGAGGCGACGTCCGAGCCGGTCAAGGCGACTCCAGCGCGAGCGAAGGCGACCCCCGAGCCGGTCAAAGCGGCTGAGGGCGTGACGAAGGCAACACCGAAACGGGCGGTCAAGCGCGCCGTCGCCGAGGTGGCGCCCGCCGTTGTCACTCCGACGATGGAGACGGTTCCGGATGAGCCGGCGCCGATTCTGCCCGTTCAGCGCACGCCGAGCCCCGAGCCGGCCGAGCGGACCGAGGCGTGGGCCCGGCTGATCGCCGATCCGGGTCACTCTCCCGAGTTGCTGGCGCTGGCGGCCGTACAGTCGCTGGGTCCTGCCGCCGCGGAGTGGGCGAAGGGCGTGCGCGAGGCCTATCCCACCGCGACGGCCGACGGCATCGCGCGGCTGGCCGTGGAGCGGTTCACCCGGTTCGGCACGGCGAGCAGCGTGTTCGCCGCCGTGGCCGGGTCCTATGCGCCGGCCGCCCTGCTCGGTGCGGCCGCGTACACGCAGGCCGAGCTGTGCCTGCACGTAGCGGCGGCTTACGGGCTGGATCCGGCCGACGAGGCTCGCGCGGCCGACCTTCTCGTGCTGAGCCGCGTGCACCCGAGCGCGGAGGACGCGGTGGCGGCGCTCAGCTCGGCGCGGGAGTACACCTACGAGGCCACCGGGCTGACGGACGCGGCCTGGCGCCTGGGCCGGATGGTCGCGGCTCAGGCCGGGGGCTGGGCGGCGCTCCGGCTCGTGAACCGCGTCTTCCCCGGCACGAGCCTGCTCGCCGCCTGTCTGACGAGCCGGGCCGCGGTGCGGACGAGCGCCGCCCGGGCCACGCTCTATTTCAGGAGCCAGTCCAGCCAGTCCGACGGCACGAGCGTGTAGCCGACGAAGGCCACCACGTCCAGCAGCGTGTGCGCCACGATCAAAGGCATCACGCGGCCCTTGCGCAGGAAGAAGAGCGAGAAGATCACGCCCATCACCGCGTTGCCCACGAACGCCCCGAAGCCCTGGTAGAGGTGGTAGGAGCCGCGCAGCACCGAGCTCGCCGCCACCACCCACCAGAGGCGCCAGCCGAACTGGCGCAGCCGGGTGACCACGTAGCCGACGACGATGACCTCCTCGAGGACGGCGTTCTGGACGGCCGAGAGGACGAGCACCGGCACCGCCCACCAGACCGGCTGCAACGCGGCGGGCACGATCTGGGCGTTGAGACCGAGCTGCGCGGCCGCGTACACGAGGAGCAGGCCGGGAAGCCCGATGCCGGCGGCGAGTCCGGTGCCCCACCCCAGGTCGCTGAGCGGGCGCCGGAAGTCGATGCCGAGCGTACGGAAGGGGGAGAGCCGGTCGCGGTGCAGCAGATAGAGCGCCAGCAGCACCGGAATCAGCGCGAACGCGATGTCGAGCAGCTGGTAGGTCAGGTCGAGATAGACCCGCGTCGACCGGGACTGGTTGAGCACCGCGGCCTGGTTGGAGAGCCCGCCGGGGGCGGTGAGCTTCGCCACGAGCGACACCACGGAATAGATCGCGGACTGTCCGAGCGACAGCAGCAGGACGATCGCGACTTCCCAGCGCAGCTCCGTGCGGGTCGCGGCCGGGCGGTCCAGGGTCATCGACACGCAACAACATTAGATCGTCGCACCCTTCGTCCGATGGGACGCCGGGCGAGGTCCCCATGGTGAGGGGATGGGAGACCTCGGACGCTTGCTCAAGGAGAGCTGGACCCTCGTCGAGGAGCACCAGGACAAGGTCGCGGGCTACTTCTACGCGCGTCTCTTCCTGACCCGGCCCGAGCTGCGGGAGCTCTTTCCGGTGCACATGGACACCCAGCGCACCCGGCTGTTGCACGCCTTGATCACCTCGGTGCAGACGGTCGAGGACCCCGAGCGCTTCGACGAGTACCTGCGGGACCTGGGCCGGGACCATCGCAAGTTCCACGTGGAACCAGAGCACTACGAGATCGTCGGCCGGGCGCTCATCGAGGCGCTGCGCGAGTACGGCGGCGAGCAGTGGTGCGTCGAGTACGACCAGGCCTGGGCCGACGCGTACGCCAAGATCGCCGAGAAGATGACGGCCGGCGCGGCGGCGGACACCAACCCGCCCTACTGGTACGCCGAGGTGACCGCCCACGAGCGCCGCGGGCACGACATCGCCGTCTTCACCGTGAAGCCGTTGCAGCCGCTCGAGTTCCGGGCCGGGCAGTACCTCAGCCTCGAGTGCTCCCGCGTTCAGCCCCGGCTGTGGCGTACCTACTCGCCCGCCAACGCGCCGCGGCGGGACAACTCGCTGGAGTTCCACGTACGCGCGGTCGGCGCCGGCTGGGTCTCGAGCGCGCTGGTGCGCCGCCTCGAGGTGGGCGACATGGTCCGGCTGGCGGCGCCCATGGGCACGATGACCCTCGACCGCCGCTCGACCCGGGACGCGGTCTTCGTTGCCGGGGGCACCGGCCTCGCCCCGATCAAGTCGCTGTTGGAGGAGCTGACCCGCTACAACCGGACGCGCTGGGTGCACGTCTTCGTCGGCGCCCGGCACCGCGACGACCTGTACGACCTCCCCGCCCTGAACCGCCTGGCCGCCCGCTATCCGTGGCTGTCGGTCGTGACCGCGTGCAGCGACGACCCGTTCTTCGCCGGGGAGCGGGGCGACATCTCGGACGTCGTCGCCCGCTACGGCCCGTGGAACGAGCACGACTTCTTCGTCTCGGGCTCCGGCGCGATGGTCAAGGCGACCCTCAAGACCCTGGCCGAGCTGCAGGTGCCGTCGATCCGCGTCAAGTACGACGCGTTCACTCAGTAGGCCCAGGGCTGCCCGGTCTGGCGGTACTCCTCGACGGGCACGAGCGTCGCGTCCGGGGCCATCCGGTCCACGTAGAGCCGGCCCTCCAAGTGGTCGATCTCGTGGCTGACCAGCCGGGCCATGGCCAGCTCGAACGACGTGATGACCCGGGTGCCGTCGTAGCGGGCGTGTTCCACGTCGACCCGGAGCGGCCTCGGCACCAGCCCGCGGTAGTCGAAGAACGACAGGCAGCCCTCGTACTGCTCGTCGGTCTCGGTGGACTCGTCGACGACGCGCGGGTTGAGCAGGACCACCGGATCGAAGCCGCGCTCGGGCGGGCGTACCACGATCGCGGCGACCGCCAGGCCGATCTGTGGTGCCGCCAGCCCGACCCCCTTGCTGAAGTCGTGGACGTCCTCGAGCCGGTCGAGCGTGACGCGCAGGGCGGCGACGGCCTCCCGCGCGCCGGCCTCCTCGCGCGGCAGCTGGAAGTGCCGGGCCCGCTGACGCAGCAGGTCGGAGCCGCGCTGCACGATGCCGATCCCGCGCATCCGGTGGCTGGCGCGCAGCGAGTGCCCGTTGGCGCCGTTCTTGACCAGGGTCGCGCCGTTGCGGGGCGCGTTCTCGCCCCGGAACCGCCACTCGAGGCGGTAGCGGGCGTTGAGCAGCGGCGCGTCCGTCGACCACTCGAAGACGGCGCGCCGGTCGTCGTCGTGGCGCTCCAGCGGCGTACGGACGGGAACTTCCGCCGCGAGCGACGTCTCCACTCCCCACACCTGGGGCTCGAACTCGACCGGGAAGTTGAGCCGCACGGTCAGATTGCGGGTGGGCAGGCGGACGGCGCGCTGGAACCACTGGCCCCACTTCTCCTCGCCGACCGTGTATGCATATTCGATAGTGGTGCGCTGGCCCGGATAGAGCGGGAACTGGCCGTGGTCGTTGGCGAAGAGCAGCCAGACCTCCTTGGCCGCGTCGCGGTCGAGCTTGAGCCGCCAGTGCATGGGCTCGGCGGCCTCGCCCTCGCCGGCGACCGCGCGCAGGTCCATCTCGTCGAAGCTGAGCGGGTGCTGCCGGTGGTGGCGGTTGGAGCCGGCCGGATCGTGCGGGTAGCGGTCCACCGCGATCTTGACGAGATAGCGCGTGACCGGCTCGACGCCCGCGTTGTAAAGGGCGCGGCGGATGCGGCAGCGGTAGGCGCCGTTGGTGTAGGTGAGCTCGGCGATCTCCTGCTCGACGATGAGCCCGGTGCCGGGCGGCATCCACTGGACCGGGACCGGCGGGTCGCGGTGGAGCGCCGGGCCGCGGGCGTGGCGCAGCTCGTCGTACTCCTGGAAGCGTTGCCAGATCACCCCGCCGGCGGCCAGGACGGCCTCGGCCCGGCGCGCGAAGTCCTCGGTCGGTTTGTGCCGCCGTCCCTCGACGTGGCTGACGTAGGAGGGGTCGAAGCCCATACGGGCGGCGAGCTGCTTCTTTGTCATCCCGCGCTCGACCCGCCATTGCGCAAGCGCCGTCACGAACTGGTCGGCGGCCCTCTCGACAGGCGAGGTGGTCATCACGGATGTCCCCTTTGCGACAGGAATCTCAGTGTCCTGCCTTCCGCTGTCCGCATGGGGGTAGTAGCGCGTTGCCGACAGATCTCTTGACGAACAACCCAACGGGACAACGGTCCGTCAGGTGATCCTGACCCGTGGTGCCAGTCCGAAAAATACCTGTCCGGGGACGAGCGAGGAGGATGGTTAGGCTAGCCTTAGAAGGGTACGGTGGGTTACCGGGACCGACGGGGATCCCGGCTTCGAGACGGACGGGGTGAGCACGGTGAATCTGCAGCACGCCTGCGGGCACCGGAAGGGTCGGAGCCGGTGACGACGGCCCTCGATCGGCCACCGTCCGGTCACACTGCGTTTGCCGATGAGCCCCTCGCGCCCATCACCGCCACGCTCCGCGCCATGTTCGGCACGTCGACGGCCCTGCCGGGCCTCGCCCCGGACCTTGTGGTGCACGACACCTCTCGATGGACGCCGACCGCGGCCCTCGCGGGCCCCGAGGTCGAGAAGCTGCTGGAGATTTCGCAGCGTCGCTGGCAGGCCCAGCCGCATGTGGCCGCCGCGCTGGCGTGGAAGGCGTACACGTACTGGCTGGCGCTGCCGGTCGTTCTCGGGTGGGCCGCAGCCCGCCGCGTGCCGTTGCTCACGGGCGCGCACTCGCTCATGCACTTCGACGACCCGCGGCCCTTGGTCACTCTCGGCATGCACCCTGACGTCACTGTGGCGGTGCTGCCCTCCGACCCGCTGGCGTTGCGCGGGCTGCCCAATGTGCGGGTCGTGCCCGACGAGGCCGCGCTGCTCACCGAGCTGCGCCGGTCGCTGCTCGACGAGCACCTGACGCCGATGCTCGACGCGATCCAGTCGCGGGTGCGGCTGGGGGCGCGGCCGCTGCTGGGGTCGCTGGCGTCGGGGGTGGCTTACGCGGTGCTGCGCTCGGCCGATGTCACGGCCGGGTCGTCGGTGGAGAAGATCGGGGCGCTGCTGGGGGTGCTGGGGGTGGCCGATCTGATCGAGCTGGTGCCGGGCCGGACCGGCGAGCTCGACGTGCAGCGCAAGACGTGCTGCCTGGCGTTCACCCTGCCCACGCCGAAGGTGTGCGTAGGCTGCTGCATCAAACAATCCTGAAGATCAAGGTCAGGATGTCGTAGCGGGGTGGCACTTGCAGACCGTCGCTCCCGCCGAGGTGCCCGGAGCGACTCCGCTGGCCGCTGACGCGTCCAGAACGCGGAGCCCCACCGGGCCACGTGCGTGATCCAAGCTCCCGAAGATCAAAACCGCGCCGCACCTCTTGTATAGGCGCGCGTTCCGTTGCGTCCCCGGCGATGGGCCCCGGTCGGTCAGGGGGCGGCGCTGAGGGTGGCGGACGGGTTGTCGACGAGGTCGCGGACGTTCCAGACCCAGGCGCCGCCCGTCCAGGTCGGTTGGAAGCCGAGCAGGTCGATCATCGCCCGCCGCATCTCGATGTCGCGCACCTGCGGAGTGAGCACGACGACGCCGGCCTTCCAGTAGCGCAGGTCGGCGAGCGTCATCTCGCGCCGGGTGTCGGTGATCTCGGGCGTCGGGTTGCCCTGCTTGATCGAGGCGAAGAGTCCACTGGTCGGCCGCCACGCCGGGGCGAACACCGCGGACCGGTCCTCCGGGTCGAGCGGGTTCTGGCTCGGCAGCAACGCGTAGCCGCTGACGATCCGCAGGTCCTGCCCGGTGTAGGCACTCCAGCGCATCGGGTCGGGATACGAGCTGTCGGGCAGCGGCAGGGCCACCATCGTGTGGTCGTCGTCCACGTACTGCTTCCAGGTGCCCGCGGTCACGAACTCGGGCACCGGGTCCATCTGCACCGTGTGCAGCGGGGTCGGGACCAGCGGCACGAGGGCCATGGCGACGGCGGTGATCATGGCGATGCGGACCGGGCCGCGGGCGGCGGTCTGGTCGCGCATCAGGTCGGAGGCCTTCTGACACCCGAGGGCCAGGACGAAGGCGACGACCGGGGCGATGGCCATGGCCCAGCGGGTGGGCACGGCCGAGTTGAGGACCGGCACGCTGTGCAGCAGGGACCACGGCCCGGCGATGCCGGTGCTGACGCCGTTGAGCGTGATCGTCGGGCCGAGCGACATCGCCCCGAAGAACAGCGCCAGGCCGGCCAGGGTCAGCACCGAGGCACGGCGGCGCATCCACACGACCAGGCCCAGGAAGAGGATGACGAGGCCCCAGCCGAAGAACGCGTTCTGCTCGGCGGCGTTCTGGGCGAGGCGGCTCGCGGTCACCGTGTTGCCGGCGATGGACTGCTGCGCGTACGCGGTGAAGGAGCCCAGGTCGGCGCCGAAGTAGCGGACGAACTCGGGCAGCCCGTGGTAGCTCTGCGGGCCGAAGAACTGCACGCTCAGCGGGTAGGCCAGCAGCACCAGGGCGGCGCCGGCCGCGACGCCCAGCGCCTTGAGGAACGCGACGGTCTCGCCCGGCTCGCGGCGCCGGCGGGTGATCGCCATGACGACGCAGAAGATGCCGAGGCCGACCGCGGTCATGAAGAGGATCTCGAGGTTGATGAACGCCTGCCAGACCAGGAGGCCGGCGAGGATCAGCCCGTTGCGCACCGCGCGGCCGCGGCGGCGCAGCTCGAGCGTGCGCCAGATGATCAACGGCACGAGGAACTGGGAGACGATGTTGGGGTGGCCGCCGGCGTGCGACACCATGCTCGGCGCGAAAGTGGCGAACAGGGCGCCGACCCAGGCCGCCAGCCGGGAAGTCACGAACTGCCGGGAGAGCACCAAATACCACGAGATGCCGGTGCTTGCCAACGCGAGCGTGAGAAACGCGTTGAACGACACATGCGGACCGAACAACACAGTGACGGGCGTCAACGGCAGGGAAACGGCCAGCACCGAGGTGTTGGCCATCATGTTCACCCCATCGGGGTAATTCATGCGATCCGAGAAGAACGGATAAACGCCATCCGTGACTACCCGCGCACCGTGCGCCAGCATCCACTCGAAAAATGCCTGATCCTGCGGATCATCGCGCAACTCATGATCAAGATTGAGCCACAACGGCGCGGTCAGGAACAGCGCTACCGCAATGAAGGTGCTGATCGCGAGCACATCTCGCCAGGTGAGAGTGCGCCACCAACGCACTCTCGGCGCGGTCGCGGGTGCGGGAGCCGCCTCGGCCGGCGCCGCCGACTCATCGACGGGTATGACTGAGATCGGTGCGAGCGAGACATCGCTTTCGAGGGCGGCCAGCTCCGCATCCAGGTCTTCGGCGGCGGCCCCGCGCTTCGGCGACTGGCCTGTCGAGTCAATACCCGTAATCGTCATAGCAACGGCGAGCCTAACCGAGGTTGGTAACAGAGCAGTGACGGGCGGGCGAGGCGTGACCGACCCGATATGGATCCGCTTTTCGACCGGCCGTGCACGCGTCGTGCATGATGGGAAGGAAGTTGGGTACACCGAGGGGCAATGTCTCAATCAGGCAAAAATGAAGCGGTGGCCCCCCGCTCAACTTTCGGTTGAGCGCACCGGATGGTTAACTCGTCCGGTCCCGCTGTCAGCTCGGATCGGCAAGACGAGGGAACCACACTTATGGCAGACATCACTGGTGACCAGAGGGTCCAGTCCGAAGTGCTCGAAGGCCTCGCCACGGCCGTGAACCACCGCCGCTGGTTCGTCGAGCTCGCGATCCCCTACCTGGGGGAGAACCCGATCGAGATCGGCAGCGGTCTCGGCGACTACGCCCTGGCCTGGGCGGAGCACGTCCCGCACTTCACCGCCACCGAGGCCGACCCGGACCGGCTGGTGCAGCTCAAGGAGCGCCTGGCCGACCACCCGACGATCGACGTCCGGCAGATGCTCCTCCCCGCGGCCGACGCCGCCGGGGAATACAGCGCGGCCGTGTCCTACAACGTGCTCGAGCACATCGAGGACCACGTCGGCGCCCTGCGCAGCATGGCCGAGCTGGTCCGCCCGGGCGGCCGGATCATCCTCATCGTCCCGGCGTTCATGTTCGCCATGAGCCACGTGGACATCGCGACGGGCCACATCCGCCGCTACACCAAGAAGACGATGCGCGCCGCCATGACCGAGGCCGGCCTCACCATCGAGAAGCTGCACTACGCGAACGCCCTGGGCCTCATCGGCTACTACGGCGCGACCAGCATCTTCAAGCTCGCCCCCAAGGAGGGCGGCATGGTCAGCTTCTACGACAAGCTTGTCCTCCCGGTCACCAAGGCCGCCGAGACGGTCATGAAGCCGCCCTTCGGCCAGTCGGTCTTCGTCGTCGCGAAGGTCCCCGGCTGACCAGCCCCACCACCCCGGCCCGCCCGGCGACCACATACGTGCCGCCGGGCTGACCCGCTCGACCGCTCGGCACCCATCCGTGTGTCGCCGACCGCAGCTGTGAGCACCACCGGGCCCGCCCCGGTGACGAAGACCCCGCCCCGCGGCACGCGCCCCCGCGGTGACGAGGAGTGTGTAGTGAGTAGCACGAAGCCCGCCGGACCCCCGGCGGGCTTCGTCGTGTCCGGAGCCTCCGCTCAGGGCCGCCCGCCCTGAGCGGAGGCTGCCGCGGCCTCGGACGTCGATGGCCGGACAGACCAGTTCATGCATCTCGGCCCCGTGAGGCCGGATGCCACCGAGCCGGCCCGGTGCGGTGCCGGGCGCGGTGCGGTGCCGGGCGCGGTGCGGTGCCGGGCGCGGTGGATTGGGCCGGGTCAGCCCTTGATCTGGTAGGTCGGCCGGATCGTCGCGCGGGCCAGGGTGTGGAACGCGAGGTTGAAGCCGACGTACGCGGGCGTCGCGCCCTCGCCGACCTCCAGCCGGTCGACGTCGATGGCGTGCACCGCGAAGACGTACCGGTGGGGGCGGTCTCCGGGCGGCGGGGCGGCTCCGCCGTACCCACTGTCGCCGTAGTCGGACCGGATGCTGAAGGCGCCGTCCGGCAGCGGGTCGGCCCCGCGCGGCAGCTCGGTGACCGACGCCGGCAGGTTGACCACCACCCAGTGCCAGAAGCCGCTGCCCGTGGGGGCGTCCGGGTCGAAGCAGGTGACCACGAAGCCGCGGGTCTCGGCCGGGAAGCCGGACCAGGCGAGCTGCGGGGAGAGGTTCTTGCCGCCGACGCTGGTGTGCACGTACAGCTCGTCCAGCTGCTGGCCGTCGGTCACGTCGGTGCTGGTGACCGTGAACGCGGGCACCGCCGGCAGGAGGTCGTAGGGATCCGGTGCGGTGGGACGCTCCAGGCTCATGCGCGTAGCCCTCCTCGACTGATGAGTGTCGGGACCTGTTGCCCTGGTGGAGCCGAGACTAACCAGCTCAGATGTCCGCCGCCTTTCGGCCCGGAAACAGCCCGGAAGGAAGCGGGAACAGCACGGAAGGAAAACGCACAGGTGGTGCGCGTCCCCGGGCTTGCGCCGGGCGATAGTCATGTCAGACATCCGACCGGGTTCGTGCGGCAGAGATCCCCGTGCCCGGTGGTGACAGGTTCGTCCAGCGCCGGACGACCGGCAAGTCGGCACCCGCCCGTCCGGGCGGGTGCCGACTGCCGTCCAGCACCTTTCAGAATCGCTCGATGTGCAGCCCGCGGTAGAGCCTGCGGTAGACCACCCCGGTGCGCGAGTTCCCGGCGTCGATCATCATGCCGCCGCCCATGTAGATTCCCACGTGCCCCGGGCCGACGACCAGGTCGCCGGGACGGGCCGCGGAGCGCGACACCGTCCGGGCCCGGGCCGCCTGCGCGCCCGACGAGTGCGGCAACGACAGACCCATGAGCCGGTACGCCGACTTGGTGAAGCCCGAGCAGTCGAACGAGTTGGGGCCCGAGGCGCCGGCCGAGTAGCGCTTGCCGACCTGTGACCGGGCGAACGCGAGGACCGCGCTCATCCCCGTGGGGTGCCGGCGCGGGATCGCACGTGTGCGCACCGTCACTTTTCGCTGGGGAGCGACGACCGTGCGCCTCATCAGGACCCGCCGCTGAGTGACCCGTTTCTGAGCGGCCACAAGCGCGGCCCGGCGCGCGGCAAGACGGGCTGCCCGCTGCTCGACAATTGCGCGCAAAGTCGCGGACTGCTGATTTTCCGGGGGCTCGGGCACCGCTTCACGGGCGAGGGCCGCCCGGCGTACCGCCAGCACTTGACGTTGCGCCGCACGCAGCGCGGCCGCGGCCGGTTGCCGGACCGCCCGCCGGACCGCGGCTCGTGACGCCGGCCGCTCCGGCCGGAGCGACAAAAGTGGTTCGACCGTGCCGACCTGGGGTAATTCGACTGTGTCAGCAGCTCGGGTCGGGGGGATCTGCGCCTCAGCGGGAGAGGCGACGGGCTCGAGGGCCGGGACACCGACGGCCAGCGCGAGAACGCCGACGGCCAGCACACGGCCGGAGGACGGACGGGACAGCGAAGCCTCCGAGTTCGGCCCGGGGCACTCACGCGAATCCCATTCGCAGCGGACCACATCGGCCGCCGCAGTTGTCAGCCGTTGACCGCCGACAATGGGAACCCGGGCAAATTGGGTTATTCCGTCGACCATGCCAACACATGTTCGCTCCTGGATAAGGCGGAACACGCAAAATCATCCGGGTGTCGCCGACGATTTCGAGATCGTCTCCGCCGGAGAGAAGCCGTCGTTCGCGCGCCCGCGCGTACCCCGTTCCCGCTGGTGGAAACACTTTCGCCGCGGTATCGACCGGGTGATGTCGCGGCAACCGTGGCGAAGAACACGCGGCGTCCGGCCGGCCCGGGAGCACACTGGGCCGATGGAGCGCGTCGACCTCGGTGAGCTGCCCTATGACGAGGGTGTGCGGAGCATGGCGGGCTGGGTGGCGGAGCGCCAGGCCGGGCGGGCTCCCGACCGGCTCTTCCTGCTGAGCCACCCGCCGATCATCACGTACGGGCACACGACCCCCGTCTCGGAACTGCCCGCCGACCTCGCCCGCATCCCCACTGTGCGCACCGACCGCGGCGGCCACGCGACCTATCACGGGCCCGGGCAGCTGATCGGCTATCTCGTGCTCAACCTGCGGGAGCGCGGCCCGGGCGACGTCGTCCGGTGGCTCGAGACGACTCTCGTCGCCGCGCTGGGCGACCTCGGCTTCGCCACCGTGCGCCGGGACACGCCGAAGGGCTCGCCCAGTCTGGTCGGCGTGTGGACTCCCGACGGCGAGAAGCTCGTCTCGATCGGCATGCGCATCCGCGGCGGCGTGACCAGCCACGGCTTCGCGCTCAACATCGATCCGGACCTGTCCGTCTTCGACACGTTCGTCGCCTGTGGCCTCGACGACGTCCGGATGACCTCCCTGCGCCGCCTGTCCGACCGTCAGGGCGTGCCGCTGCCGGCCGAGGCCGAGATCCGCGACACGCTCGCGCGGCACCTACAGAAGGCCTGGTAACACGCTCTCGAACTCGGTCCGGTTCGGTCCGAGCACCGCGAAGACCACCCGCTCGAAGGGCCGCTCCCTCAGCGCCTCCGCGAAGGCCCGCGCGACCACCACCGGGTCGTTGCCGAAGACCCCGCACCCCCACGCGCCGAGCACGACCCGCCGATGCCCGTGCGCCGCCGCCACCTCGAGCACCCGGCCCGCCCGTCGGCGCAGGATCTCCGGCATCGAGGCGGCCAGCTGCGGCTGATTGCGCCGGATCGCCCCGAGATTCGGCGCGGCCGCGGTAAGGAAGGACACCAGGTACGGGTCCGGCAGCAACTCGCCCCGATCATCCCGGAAGACGGGTACGCCCGGCGAGTACACAACCCGGTCCGAGTACGTCAGCTCCGCGTGCGCCCGGTGGTACTCGTAGAACTCGCGAGCCGCCAGCAGACACGGGTAGAGCGCCGAGCTGCGCGCGATGCTCTCCTCCTGCGCCTGAGCCCCGTTGAGGAATCCGCCGCCCGGGTTGCGCGCCGACGCGAAGACGAGCGCCGCCACGTCCCCGCCGAGCCGCCGCGCGGCCGCCAATGTGGACTCGCCGGTGACCTCGATGGCGACTTCCCCGTCGTAGGCGGCCGGAGAGAGCGCGACCTCCGGCCCGTACATCCGGGTGCCCGCCACGGCGCTCGTCGCGTCGATCGTCACGTCCGCGCCGGCCGGGTCGCGATAGGAGCCCCGCTCGGCGATCTCCACGGCCTCGCGCCCCATGGCCTTCAGTCTGCTGCTCATGACGGCGTGGCCACCCTTGTTCAGCTGAGCGTGCGAGCGGAGGGTGTGGGATTCGAACCCACGAAGAGTTTCCCCTTACCGGTTTTCAAGACCGGCGCCATCGGCCACTAGGCGAACCCTCCCGGACTGCGGCGGGACTCAGTCTGCCAGATCGGCTCCGGAGCGGCCGCAGGAGACCGGTGGCACGTACTTTTTTCACCCTATGAAACAGCGGACGGAGCTGCTGAAACATCGCATTGCTGCAGGTCAGGGCGGTTGACGCTGAATCGACCGCTGTGATTAGTTCGGGTTCTTACCTGTCAGACCGGGGCCCCCACCCCGGTCGGAAGGGAGTCCCCATGATCAGAAGATCCCTCCTCGCCCTCGCCGTCGTGACGGGGGTGGCGCTCGTCGGTACGCCCCCGGCGCTCGCCGCCAACGAACAGGTGCAGGTGTATCTGACGACGACGAGTGACGGCGGTGG
Source organism: Symbioplanes lichenis (assembly GCF_030709675.1). Taxonomy (GTDB): domain Bacteria; phylum Actinomycetota; class Actinomycetes; order Mycobacteriales; family Micromonosporaceae; genus Actinoplanes; species Actinoplanes lichenis. The sequence goes on along the minus strand of NZ_JAUZQD010000011.1, from coordinate 50,858 downwards.
CCGTACCGTCTCGCGGGGTCTGCAGCAGCAGACGCCGATCAACTTCGCCGCGTCCACCGGCGGCGCGAACCAGACGATCAATGTCAACGAGAACACGACGTACCAGCAGTTCGAGGGGGCGGGTGCCTCCTTCACGGACACCGCCGCCTTCGACATTCGGGGCAGCGGGGCGCTGTCGGCGGCCACCCAGAACGAGGTCATGACGAAGCTGTTCAGCCCGTCGGCCGGGATCGGCGTCAGCGCCCTGCGCAACGTCATCGGCTCGTCCGACCTGGCGCAGAACAGCTACTCGTACGACACCACCTGCTGCGACGTCAACGACTTCTCGCTGAGCCGGGACGCCGACGTCATGGCGCTCACCAAGCAGGCGATCGCCCTCAACCCGTCCGCGTTCGTCATGGCCTCGCCCTGGTCGGCGCCGCCGTGGATGAAGGACAACAACGCGTACAGCCAGGGGTATCTGCAGTCGCAGTATTACGGGGCCTACGCGCAGTACTTCGTGAAGTACATCCAGGGCTACCAGGCCCAGGGCGTGCCGATCCGGTACGTGACCGAGCAGAACGAGCCGACCTGCTGCGCGGGCTACCCGTCGATGCAGTGGAACGCTTCGGGCCTCCAGTACTTCGCCAAGACCAACCTGTTGCCGGCGTTGCAGGGCGCGGGACTCAACACCAAGCTGCTCATCGGCGACTGGAACTTCGACACGTACGACACGTGGGTCGCGCCGCTGCTCAACGACACCGCCATCCGCAACCACCCCAACTTCGGCGGCATCGCGTGGCACGACTACGGCGGCAGCCCGAGCGTCGCGACCAATGTCCACAACCAGTTCCCGAACGTGAACGCGTACATGACCGAGCACTCGGGCGGCACGTGGGTCGGCAACCAGCACGCCGAGGACATGGGCGACCTGATCGAGTACTTCCGCAACTGGGGCCGCAGCTGGACCAAGTGGTCAATGGCGGTCGACGAGAACATGGGCCCGCACAACGGCGGCTGCGGCACCTGTACGGGCCTGATCACCGTGCACCGCAACGACGCCCGGCGCGGACAGGTGGACTACACGATCGAGTACTACACGATGGGGCACCTGACGAAGTTCGTGCGGCCCGGGGCCGTACGGATCGACTCGAGCGCCAACGGCACGGTGCCGAACGTCGCGTTCCGCAACGCCGACGGCTCGAAGGCGCTGATCGCGTACAACACCAGCGGCAGCCCGCAGAGCGTCAAGGTCAACTGGGGCGGCCAGTCGTTCGTCTACAGCCTGCCGGCACAGACCTCGGCCACCTTCACGTGGTCCGGGACTCAGTCCGGCGGCGGCAGCAACACCGGTAGCGCCATCCGCAGCGACACCGGCAAGTGCCTGGACGTGACCAATGGTTCCACGGCCAACGGCAACCTGCCGCAGATGTGGACCTGCACCTCGGGCCCCAACCAGACGTGGACCCGGAACGCGAACGGCACGGTTCAGGCCCTCGGCAAGTGCCTCGACGTCAAGGACAACGGCACGGCCGACGGCTCGGCGGTCCAACTGTGGGACTGCTTCGGCGGTACGAACCAGCAGTGGACCCTGACCGCCGCCCGTGACCTGGTCAACGTGGCGTCCGGCAAGTGCCTCGACATCGTCGGCAACAGCACCGCCGACGGGGCGAAACTGCAGATCTGGACGTGCACGGGCGCCGCCAACCAGAAGTGGTCGTAGGAGTTAGTTGTCGTACCCCCGGGGCAAGCTGAGGGTCATGCACGCAGTGGTGATCGAGGAGCCGGACGGCCTCGTCTGGTCCGAGGTGCCCGACCCTCAGCCGGGCCCCGGGGATGTCGTCGTGGAGGTGACCGCGGCGGCGGTCAACCGGGCCGACGTCATGCAGCGCCAGGGCAAATATCCGCCGCCGCCCGGCACCCCCGCGTGGCCGGGCCTGGAGTGCGCCGGGGTGATCACCGCGGTCGGCGCCGAGGTGACCGGCCACCACGTCGGCGAGCGCGTCTGTGCCCTGCTCGCCGGCGGGGGCTACGCCGAGCAGGTCGCCGTGCCCGCCGGTCAGCTGCTGCCGATCCCGCAGGGCATGAGCGTGCAGGAGGCCGCGGCGCTGCCCGAGGTCGCGTGCACGGTCTGGTCCAACGTCGTCGACCTCGCCCGCCTGCGCAAGGGCCGCGTGCTGCTGGTGCACGGCGGCGGGGGCGGCATCGGCACCTTCGCCGTGCAGCTGGGCAAAGCCCTGGGCGCCACGGTGATCGTGACCGCCCGCGAGGCCAAGCACGACCAGCTGCGCGCCCTCGGCGCCGACTTGGCGATCGACTACAGCACGACCGACTTCGTCGAGGCGGTCCGCGACTTCACCGGCGGCCGCGGCGCCGACGTCATCCTCGACATCATCGGCGCGAAATACTTGGCCCGCAACATCGAGGCGCTCGCCCCGGACGGCCACATCGCCACGATCGGCATGCAGGGCGGCAGCAAGGCGGAGCTCAACCTCGGCGCCCTGATGGCCAAGCGCGGCACGATCTCGGCCACGACGCTCCGCGCCCGCCCGGCCGACGACAAGGCCCGCATCGTCCGCGGCGTCCGCAACCAGGTCTGGCCCCTCCTCGACGCCGGCGAGATCCGCCCGATCATCGACCGCACCCTGGAGATGCGCGACGCCGCCGAGGCCCACCGCCTGATGGAGGCGAGCGACCACATCGGCAAGATCCTCCTGCTCCCCGGCGACCCGGCCTGACGTCAGCTGGTGAGGAGGCGGCGGGGGCCGGCGCCCTCGTTGCCCAGCTTGTCGCCCGGGTTGACGAGGGGGCAGGCGGCCAGCGACATGCAGCCGCACCCCACGCAGGCCGTGAAGTCGTCGCGCAGTTGCTGCAGGTGGCGCATGCGGCGGTCGAGCTCGTCCTGCCAGCAGGCGGACACGCGCGCCCAGTCCTCGCGGGTCGGGGTGCGGTTGTCCGGGAGGAGGGCGAGGATCGCGGCGACCTCCTTGAGGGGGATGCCGACGCGCTGGGCGATGCGGATGAAGGCGACCCGGCGCAGGGCGTCGCGGCGGTAGCGGCGCTGGTTGCCCGCGGTGCGGGTGCTGGTCAGGAGCCCCTGGCGCTCGAAGAAGTGCAGGGCCGACACGGCCACGCCGCTGCGTTCGGCCAGCTGGCCCACCGTGAGTTCCATGACGCCGCCCCTCCCCGTGCTTGACCTCAACATTAGTTGGGGTTCTAGCGTCCGGGGCATGCAGACCTCGCCTCTCCGCATCGCCGTCATCGTGGGCAGCACCCGGGAAGGGCGCTTCGGGCCCACCGTCGCCGGCTGGCTGGCCGACGAGATCACCCAGCGACCGGACCTGGACGCGGACCTCGTCGACCCGATCGGCCCCGGCTCCGTCACCAAGCAACTGGACCTCGCGGACGCGTTCGCCGTCGTCACGCCCGAGTACAACCACAGCTATCCCGCGCCGCTCAAGGCCCTGGTCGACGATCATCGGGCGGAGTGGCAGGCCAAGCCGGTGGGCTTCGTCTCGTACGGGGGATTGTCGGGCGGGCTCCGCGCGGTGGAGCATCTGCGGCCCGTCTTCGCGGAGCTGCACGCGCACACGATCCGCGACACGGTCAGCTTCCACGGCGCACGGCACTGTTTCGGGCCGGACGGGCGGCCTGTCGACCCCGCGAGCACGGTCGCCGTGCACCGGATGCTCGACGGGCTGGCGTGGTGGGGCGTGACGTTGCGGGAGGCCCGGGCGCTTCGGCCGTACCCGGGATCGCGAGGAGAATGACCATGCAGAAGCGTGACCGATATCCCGCGCTCGGCCGGGCGGCCTTTGCCGTGACCGGGGAGTGGCATGGCCCGGAGAAGGAGGCCGTCGCGGCGGAGCTGCTCGCCGCCCGCCGGCGCGAACCGTGGCCGGAGGGGCTGCTGACCTGGTCGGTCTTCGTCGACGCCGACGGAGAGAAGGTCCGCGACTATGCACAGTGGAGTGTCGAGCCGACACTGCCGGACCTGACGATCGCCGGGGCGGAGAGTCACGACCGGGCCGTCTACCGGCTGCATCGCGGGACCACGCCCGGGCCGGTCGAGCCGGGCGCGGTGGTCTTCATCCGGGCCGACACCACGGACGCCGGCCGGGCGCGCACCTGGATCGACGCCGTCTTCGCGGCCTTGGCCGGAGGCACCGACCTGCCGCCGGGTGGTCTCGGGGCCTTCTTCCACATCAGTACGGACGGCAGCCGCGTGCTGAACTACGCCGAGTGGGAGAGCCCGGAGGCGCACCGCCGGGCCCTCGCTGCGACGCAAGGCGAATCCGTCTCGCTGGGCCCGTTGTGGGACCGCGTGCACACCATGCCGGGCGTTCGGCCGGTGAGTGTGACGCGTTACCTGCTGCACGCGAGCCTGGGGACATGAGATAGATCGGCGTTGACCTGCAAAATTCGGTCCCCGACCGGTCAGGGGGTTTTCGTCGGGCCCGTGACCCCGTACCGTGCCCTCCGGGTTACTCCAAGTTGGACTCAGGAGGTATGCGTGAGGGCTCGTCGCGTCATGGTGCTGGTGGCCGCATCGATTGTGCTGGCCGCGTGCGGCAACAGCGCCGAGCCGGCGACGGAGAAGGCGGCGGTCGATGCACCGGCCGCGGCCGCGCCGACCTCCGCCGCCGCGAAGAAGGCGGACGAGGACGTGCTGCCCGCCCCGGACGACAAGACCGCCGAGAAGTACGTCGCCGCGCTGAAGAAGATCGACCCGGAGATCGTCGAGGACGGCGAGCAGAAGGTCGTCGACCGCGGCCTCGACCAGTGCGGCAGCGTGAAGGAGTTCCCCGACAACCAGGCGTCGCTGGTCAGCACCACGAACCAGCGCTTCACCTCCGCGGGGCACCCCAAGGGCTTCGGCAAGACGAAGGCCAAGGCGATCCTCAAGGCAGTCCGCAAGTACATCTGCCCGGAGTACTGATCGGCGTCACTCCGGGGCGTGCAGGATCCGCTGCGGCCCCGGCCCCTTCGCGGCCAGCGTGTCCGACGGGTTCACCAGCGTGCACCGCTGCAGCGAGAGACAGCCGCAGCCGATGCAGCCCGTGAGCTGGTCGCGAAGGCGTTCCATCATCGCGATCCGGTCCTCGAGCTTGCGCTGCCAGCGCGCCGACAGCCGGGCCCAGTCGGCGCGCGTCGGGGTGCGCTTGTCGGGCAGCTCGGCGAGCGCCTCGCGGATCTCGTCGAGCGAGACGCCGACCTGCTGGGCGATGCGGATGAAGGCGATCCGGCGCAGTTCGTGGCGCTCGTAACGGCGCTGGTTGCCGCCCGTGCGGGTCGAGCTGATGAGCCCCTCGCGCTCGTAGAAGCGCAGGGCCGACTGGGCCACACCGCTGCGGGCCGCCATGTCGCCGATCGTCAGGAGGTCCACGGGCTCCCCTTGAGCTGAAGTTCACTTCAACTTGCAGTGTGAGCCTATGACGGTAGCGCAAGCACGACCAGACGTGATGGCCCGGATCACCGCGGACCGCAAGCACGCGCCCAGTGCGTACTCGACGCTCGACGTGCTGCAGGTCCTCTACGACCGCGTGTTGCACATCTCGCCCGAGACCGCGGATGCGCCCGACCGGGACAGGTTCCTGCTGTCGAAGGGGCACGGGCCGGCCGCCTACTACGCCGTGCTGGCCGCCCAGGGCTACTTCCCCGCCGAGTGGCTCGACGACATCGGCGGCCGCGGCAGTCCGCTGGGCCACCATCCCGACCGGGTGCTGGTGCCGGGCGTCGAGATCGGGACCGGCTCGCTGGGACACGGTCTCGGGCTCGCCGCCGGCATGGCACTCGGCCTGCGCGCCCAGGGGTACGCGACCACGCGCACCTTCGTCCTGCTCGGTGACGCCGAGCTCGACGAGGGCAGCAACCACGAGGCGATCGCCTATCTGGCCGCGATCAGGCTGCCGGTGACGGCGATCGTGATCGATAACCAGTCGGCGACGCACGGGTGGCCGGGCGGGATCGGCGTACGGTTCCCGGGCTGGCAGGTCTCCTCGGTGGACGGACACGATCATGACGAGATCGCCGCCGCCCTCGGCGAACGCCCGGACCGTCCGCGCGTCGTCATCGCCCACGTCGAGCCGAAGGGACAATGACCATGCGGGAGACCTTTGTCGCCACAACCACCGCCCTGCTGGCCGAGGATCCGCGCACCGCGCTCGTGCTGGCCGACATCTCCGCCGACGCGTTCGAGCCGGCCCGGCGCCGGCATCCCGACCGGGTGCTCAACGTCGGCATCCGCGAGCAGCTGATGACCGGGGTGGCGGGCGGGCTCGCGCTCACCGGGCTGCGGCCTTTCGTGCACTCGTACGCACCCTTCGCCGTCGACCGCGCGTACGAGCAGCTCAAGCTCGACCTCGGCCACCAGGACGCCGGCGCCGTCATCGTCACGATCGGCGGCTCGTACGACGCCTCGGCCGAGGGATACACGCACCAGTCCCCGGGCGACGTCGCGCTGCTCGACACGCTCGACGGCTGGACTGTGCACGTGCCGGGGCACCCGGACGAGGCCGCCGAGATGCTGCGCGCGGCGGCCCGGCACGACGACCGGGTGTACGTACGGCTGTCCGCCATTCACAATGCCAAGGCCAGCCTCGGTACGGACCTCAAAGTCATCCGCCGCGGCACGTCCGGGGCCGTCGTCCTCGCCGTCGGGCCGATGCTCGACCCCGTGCTCGCGGCGACATGGGGCCTCGACGTCACGGTGGCTTACACGAACACGCCCCGGCCCCTCGACACCCAGGGCCTGGTCGCCCTGCGTCCGACCGAGGTGATCGTGGCGGAGCCGTACCTCGCCGGGACGTCCAGCCGGGTGATCGCCTCGGCGCTGGCGCACGTACCGCATCGGTCCCTGCACCTCGGGGTGGGCCGCACCGAGCATCGCGCCTACGGAACGCCGGCCGACCACGCCGCGCACCACGGCCTCGACGCCATGGGGCTGCGGCGGTCGATCGAGGAGTTTCTCTAGATCGTCAGGGCCTTGGGGCGCTCGTGGAAGACCTGCTTGAACAACGCGTCGAAGTGCCAGACGCGGTCGGGCTCGGGCACCCGGACGCGGAAGCGCTCCCGCACCCCGTCGATCGCCGTGGCCGCGACCTCGAGCGCGGTCTGCCGGGAGTCGGGGCTCCACGTGACGTCGCTCAGGTGGCGCAGGTGGGCGTTGAGGTGCAGGCGCAGGCGGCGCAGCATGCGGGTCTCGTGCGTGACGACCAGGCGCCTCGGGGTCAGCAGCAGGATGAAGTCGCCGGCGAAGGGGCGGTCGGGGTTCGCGCAGCGGGTCACCAGCACGGTGGTGTCGTCCGGCTCGACGCAGCGGCGGAAGACCGGCAGATGCCGGCTGACGGTGGGAATGGCCACACCGGCTTCGGCGGCGGCGGGGAGGAACGTACGGGAGAACACGTCCATGCCGCGTTTAACGGGGGTTCACTTGGGAAGAGGCGGCCCCACCTAGATGAAACTTGAATTACAAGAGCTCGAGGATGGTCGCGTTGGCCATGCCGCCGCCTTCACACATGGTTTGCAGGCCGTATGTGATGCCGGACTGTCTCATGTGGTGCAGCATCGTCGTCATGATCCGCGCGCCGGACGCCCCGAGCGGGTGACCCAGGGCGATCGCTCCGCCGCGCGGATTCAGCCTTTCCGGGTCGGCGCCCGTCTCGGCCAGCCACGCCAGCGGGACGGGCGCGAAGGCCTCGTTGACCTCGTAGACGCCGATGTCGTCGAGGCTGAGCCCGGAACGCTTGAGCGCCTTGGCCGTCGCCGGGATCGGAGCGGTCAGCATGATCACCGGATCGTCGGCCGCGACGACGGCGGTGTGCACGCGGGCCAGCGGCGTCAGCCCGTGCGCCTTGGCCCAGTCGGACGTGGTGACGGCCAGGGCGGCGGCGCCGTCGGAGATCTGCGAGGCCGAGCCGGCCGTGACGACCCCGTCCGCTTTGAAGGGCGTCTTCAGCTGGCCGAGCTTCTCCAGCGACGTGTCGCGGCGGATACCCTCGTCTGCACTGATTCCCGCCACGGGCACGATCTCGGCCGCGAACGCCTGTTGGGCTTTTGCGGCGGCGGCGTGACTCTCGAGGGCGTACTCGTCGAGCTGGGCCCGGCCGAACCCCCAGCGCGCGGCGATCATCTCCGCGCCGACGCCCTGGTTGAACGAGTCCGTGCCGTAGCGCGCCTGGATCGACGGGCCGTAGGGGTCCGCGCCCGCGTTGCTCGACCCCATCGGCACCCGGCTCATCGACTCGACGCCACCCGCGACCACCAGATCGGCCTGCCCGGAGATCACCGTCGCCGCCGCCACGTGCAGGGCTTGCTGACTCGAGCCGCACTGCCGGTCCATCGTCGTGCCGGGCACCTGCTCGGGCCAGCCGGCAGCCAGCACCGCGTTGCGGCCGATGTTCCACGACTGCTCGCCGACCTGCGAGACGCACCCCCAGAGCACGTCCTCGACATCAGCCGGATCCAGACCGGTCCGCGCCGCCAGCTCCCGCAGCACCGTCGCCGACAGCTCCACCGGGTGAACGCCCGCCAGGCCGCCCTTCCGCCGCCCGACCGGAGTCCGCACCGCCCCCACGATCACCGCATCACGCATACCGTCGACGGTACTGCCATAGTGGGGACCATGGCGCCTCTCCAGTGGCGGGTAAAGCCCGTCCTCCCGGTCACGAAGCTGCTCGGCGCGGTCGCCCTCGTGATCCTGGTGGTGGCCTTCGGCGGCGACGACCCGATCCAATGGGTGCTGGCCCTGGCCACCGCGGCCGGCCTGACCCTGTGGGCCCTGCGCGACCTGATCCGCCCGGTCCGCCTCACCGCCGACGAGACCGGCATCACCGTGGTCACCGGCTACGCCGCCCGCCGCCACCTGCCCTGGCCCACCATCGAACGCATCCGCGTCGACCGCCGCAACCGCCGCGGCATCCGCAGCGAACTCCTCGAGATCGACGCCGGCGAGAGCCTGCACCTCTTCAACATCCACGAGCTCGGCGCGGATCCGGAAGAGGTGGCGAAGGCCCTCAACGAGCTGCGCTACGTCGTGCGATAGATCATGCGGGCTTCGTACGTCGTGAGATCGACCGTGCGGGCTTCTTATCGTCAGGTAGACCGTGCGGGCTTCTTACGTCGTCAGGTAGACCGTGCAGGCTTCTTACGTCGTCAGGTAGACCGTGCGGGCTTCTTACGTCGTCAGGTAGACCGTGCGGGCGATGGCGATCGCGAGGAGGAGGACGAAGAGCACGGCGAGGCCGATGCCCTGGACGAGGTTGCGGCGGTCGCGGGGGGCGTAGGCCAGGACCACCGCTGCGAGGAAGCCGGTGGCCAGGCCGCCGAGGTGGCCCGGGATCGAGATGCCGCTGATGGTCAGCGTGAAGATGACGTTGATGACGATGACCGGCAGGATCGGGGCGATGCTCAGGTTGAGCCGCTTGAGCAGGACCAGCATCGCCGCCATCAGGCCGAAGACCGCGGTGGAGGCGCCGGCCGTGCGGGCGTCGGGGCCGGCGAAGACGTAGGCCGCCACGTTGCCGCCGAGGCCGGCGAGCAGGTAGAGGCCGGTGAAGCGCAGGGGTCCCAGGGCGCGTTCGAGCTCGCGGCCGAGGATCCACAGGGCGTACATGTTCAGGGCCAGGTGGATGACGCCGTAGTGCAGGAACATGGCGGTGACCAGGCGGTACCACTCGTCGTTGCCCGCGATGCCGGTGACGCCGAAGTTGCTGTAGCTGAGGACCGCGCCCCAGTTGAGCAGCGGGGTCGAGCTGCCGAAGAGACCGCCGAAGCCGCCGCCGGCGATGGCGCTGCCGCCGCTCGACGAGAGGATCGAGAGGATCATCACGGCGACGTTGAGGCCGATGAGGGTCTTGGTGGCCACTCCGGCCTGGCCGGCCGAGCTGCCACCGAAGGCGGTGCGGGCCGGGCGCTGCGTGCGGCGGCCCTCGTTGACGCACTCGGGGCACTGGTGGCCGACCGAGGCGGCGTTCATGCATTCCGGGCAGATGGGGCGATCACATCGCGTACACCGGACATAGGTCTCCGTGCCCGGGTGCCGATAGCAGGTGGGCGCCGTGACCGGAGACTCGCTCATGGCACAAAGGTACTAGCTCGCGGCTCGCACGCGAGAAGGCCGGAGGGCCGGAGGGCCGGACCCGCGAGCGAGAAGGCCGGAGGGCGGAGAGCGGAGGGCAGAGGACCCGGCCCGCGAGCGAGAGGGCCGGAGGGCCCGGAGGCCCGGAGGCCCGGCCCGCGGACCCGAAGACCCGCGAGCCGTGTGCCTTGGATCAGGCGCGCTCGATGGTGACGCGCTCGATGACGACGTCCTCGCGCGGACGGTCGCCGGGGCCCGTCGCCGTGGTGGCGATCGAGTCGACGACCTTGGCCGACTGCTCGTCCGCGACCTGACCGAAGATGGTGTGGCGCCGGTTCAGGTGCGGGGTCGGGCTGACGGTGATGAAGAACTGCGAGCCGTTGGTGCCCGGGCCGGCGTTCGCCATGGCGAGCAGGTACGGGCGGTCGAACTGCAGCTCCGGGTGGAACTCGTCGGCGAACTGGAAGCCGGGGCCACCGCGGCCGGTGCCGGTCGGGTCGCCCATCTGAACCATGAAGTTGGCGATGACCCGGTGCGAGATGGTCCCGTCGTAGTACGGGCCACTGCCCTTCTGGCCGGTGCGCGGGTCGACGTAGTCCTTGGTGCCCTCCGCGAGCTCCACGAAGTTGCGCACGGTCGCCGGCGCGTGGTCCGGGAAAAGCTGGAGCCGGATCGGACCGTGGTTGGTGTGCAGGGTGGCGTAAAGCGTCTCAGCCACGGGTACTCCTCACGATGTCGCGGTCGCCGCACCACCGGTTTGGCGGCCGGCGCAGGACAAGTATTTGTCTTTCGGATCCTCCCGCATGTGTCTGAACCCGCAACGTGGGGGTACCCGAAGAGGCAGCATGGGTCGTGGCAGAGAACCACAGGAGGTGCACTGGTGTTCGGAACAATGCGACGGAAGAACCGCAACGCGAAGATGAAGAGCGAGCTCGGCCAGAGCGTGGATCACTTCAAGCGTGCGGCGACGCTCGCCGCCCAGGAGACCAGCGCAACCGTGGGGCCCAAGTTCGTCGCGGCACGTGACCGCGTGCAGCCCGCCGCCACCAAGGCCAAGGACGCGGCGTCGTCCGGCTGGGGCAGCGCCGTCTCGACCCTCGGCCCGATCGTGGCCGCGGCGAGTGACAGCGCGCGGTCCGCGGGTCAGACCGTGAGCAAGAAGTCGGCGAAGGCCAACGCCAAGGCGGCCAAGGCGGGCAAGAAGGCCGCCAAGGCGTCGCGGAAGGCGGCCAAGATCGACCGCAAGTCGAGCAAGTCGCGCGGCACCGGCAGCAAGCTGGTCGGCCTCGCCCTGGCGGGTGCCGCCGTGGGTGCGGCGGGCGCCTATGTGCTGCGCAAGCGGCGCAACGCCCAGTGGGACGAGTACGACCCCAGCCCGGCCACCACGTCGATCGCCCCCAGCACCACGGGCGCCGACGACGCCGCGTTCGAGCCGGCCGACCTCGCGGGCCCGTCGGGCTTCGTGACGCCGCCCGGTTCCGACGTGCCGGTCGTGCCGGTCGGCGACGGCGACCAGACCTCCTCGAAGCAGCACAGCCCCGAGGTGGCCCGGCTCGCCAGCGGCAAGAACGACACCACCCCCCGGTAACGCAGGTTCCACGGTGATGGGTCTCCGGCGACGGAGGCCCATTCGTCGTGCCCGAGGTCGGTCGGCGGACCGGCCGGCCAGCGGCGGAAGCAAGCCCGAAAAGCGCGGCGGCGGGAGAACCTAACCGGCGCGGCGGCGGATGAAAGCGGCGGCGAGAGAACCTAACCGGCGCGGCGGTGGATGAAAGCGGCGGCGAGAGAAGCTGAGCGGCGCGGTGGGAAACCCCTAAGCGGCGCGGCGGGCGGCTGCGGGATCGAGCGACGGTCCGGCCGGCAGCAGCGAGACCAATTGACCGGGTACGCCCACCGGAGTCACGCCCCCGTACCCCAGCCGCGTCAGCACCTCCCGCCCGGCGAGCGGAAACCGGCGACCGGTGTCCGTGATCACGCTCACCGTGCCACTCTCCGCCGGCGCGGACGGCGAAGCGGTCGACACCACGAGGGCGCCCTTGCCCCGGGGCACGGTCACTTCGTCGGCCTGCACAGTCCCGGGGACGGCTGGATCATTGGTCACCGGCACGCCGGACGGCACGGAGGCTCCGACCCGGATGTCAATGTCCCCGTCGTAGGTCAGGCACACGCTCTCCGGCCCGTTGACAAGCGCCGGAACCGTGGCGGGCAGCCCGGCGGACACCGACTGCTCGACGAGATCGGTGCGGGAGCGTGGCAGGTTGGCGTACCCGGAAATGCTGATCTCCTGCACCCGCACCGGATCCGCGCCGGTCTGCAGGAGTGCCGCCTGGACCGCGGTGAGGTCCGCCACGCCGTCGTCCAGCACCACGCCCCACTGGTCGGGGGTGCCGCCCTCCCCGCGCACCCGCAGGAGCAGGCCGATGTCGACGCCGGGCAGCACCGACGACGCGTCGCCGAGGTCGTCCAGGTCGGGCGGATCAAGATCAGGACCCGCCGGTACGGCATTGAGCCACGCGGCCGCCACGGCGAGTGGCGTGGCGGTGTAGCCGAAGCGGGTGCGGATCTGCTGAACGCGTTCGGGCGGTAACAGGAACCGTTGATTCGCGTGCACGAGCCACGTCCGGTCCGCCAGATCATTGACCAGCAGCCCGCGCAACTCCTCCGCAGGAGCACCCGCCCGGGGCACAGGCAGCACTGTCCCACCGGATGCCGCCGTGCCGACCGCGAGCACGCTCTTGGAGGAAAAAGAGCAGACCGTCCACTGATTGGGCAGCAGGGCATCGGCCGCCGGCAGCGAGTCGGGCGCGTCCGGGATGCCGAGCGGATCGCCCAGCGGCACCGCGGCCAGGCTCTCCGCGGACGCCTCCTTGAGCGCAGGCGTGGCCGCGTCGGCGATCAGCAGGCCCGACGTGAAGTTGAGCACCGGGTGCAGCCGGTCGTCCGCCTTCAGATAGACGAACCGGGCGCCCGTGCCGCGCTCGAGGAACACCACGCCCGGGTTCCGCGCGTCGACCTGGCCGCCGCCGCGGATCAGCGCGTACGCGGCCACGGCGCCCACCACCAGGGCCGCGACGACCAGCCCGACGAGGACGGTCGTCCCGGCCCGCCGCAGGGGCGAGCGCCGGGGATCGGGGTCGTGGGCGACGATCGCCGCCACGACCCGCTGCTGGGCGAACTGGTACGACTGGAGTTGATCCTGCCGCGAGGGCATGCCCTCAGATTAGTTTTCCTCGATCGCTGATTACAACCAGCCATTGCGTCGGAACGTTCGGTACAGGAAGAACGTGAACGCCAGCATCACCGTGGCGACGACCGGATAGCCGTACACCCAGTGGGTCTCCGGCATGTAGTCGAAGTTCATGCCGTAGACGCCGGCGATGGCCGTCCACACGGTCGCGATGCCGGCCCACGAGGCGATCTTGCGCATGTCGTTGTTCTGGTCGACCGTGACCTGGGCCAGCCGGGCCTGCAGGATCGTGTTGAGCAGGTCGTCGTAGGAGGAGACCTGCTCGACCGTACGCGTCAGATGGTCCTGCACGTCGCGGAAGTAGCGCCGGATCTCCTTCGGCACGATCCTGTTCTGCGAGGACGTGATCGTGGCCAGCGGCCGCTGCAACGGCAGCACCGCGCGGCGGAACTCCACGATCTCCCGCTTCATCTGATAGATCGCCTGCACCGGGCTGCCCTTGTCGCGCGAGAAGGCGGCCTCCTCGATGACGTCGAGGTCGGCCTCCACCTGGTCGGCGACCGAGACGTACTGGTCGACGACCCGGTCGGTCACGGCATAGGCCACCGCCCACGGGCCCTGCGCCAGCAGATCGCTGCGCTCCTCCATCTCGGCCCGCACCGGCGCCAGCCGCGCGGCGTCCCCGTGCCGCACCGTGATGACGAACCGGTCGCCGACGAAGAGCATCATGTAGCCGGTCTCGACGATCTGCGAGTTCTCGGTCAGCTCGCCGTGGGGGACATAGCGGGCGGTACGCAACACGAGGAAGTGCACCGCGCCGAACTGCTCGAGCTTAGGGCGCTGCTCCCCCTTGACGGCGTCCTCGACGGCGAGCTCATGCAGGCCGTAGGTCCGCGCGATCGCCGCCATCTCCTGCTCGGAGGGCTCATGCAGCCCGAGCCACACGAACGCGTCGTCGCGGCCGCACGCCTCGGCCAGCGCCTCCTCGGGGTTGAACTCCCCGGGCTCGCGCCGCCCCTCCACATAGACCCCGCAGTCGACGACCGCGCTGCCCTTCCACTCCTGGCCGCTGCTGGCGGGAGTGCCCTCGGGGGTGCCGAGGATGCGGGTCATCGCCCGGACGGGGGCGGTCCACGCTCGCGACAGCGACCGATTGACGCCGGCCCCCTTCAGACTCGCCGACCGGCTCCGGTGCACATTGCTCTCGCTCATGAACGCCTCCCCCACAAAACTCGCCGAACAACCCCCGGAGGTTACGCCCGCAGGGTTACCCAGTCCTTACGCCCCAGCTTCAGCCCGCCCCAAGCCACTCCAGCCCCTGCGCTTCGCGCCGACTCAAGGGGGGCGAAGCACCCGCCGAGCGGAGCGAGGCCCATATAAACGGCGCCGAGCAGGCCGCTGCACTTTCGGGGGGTGAAAGATCGCAAGCGGCCCGCTCGGCGCCAGGGGGCGGGGATAATGTCGACGCGCGCGGCCGCATGGTCATGCAGCGAGCGCTGTAGGCATTGTGATCCGCCCGCCGGTCCCGAGGGAAACCCGGAACCGGCAGGAAGCGCTTACTGTCAAATACCCGACACTCAGGCCCGAACCTCGTCGATGGCTGCGGCCAGCCGGCGCACACCCTCGTCGATCTGGTCCACCGTCACGGCGGAGTAGGCGAGCCGCACCGAGTGCTGACCGCCGTCGATGAGGAAGTCGGTGCCCTTGACCACGGCGACGCCCTTCTTCATGGCCGCCGGGAAGAGCTTGTTCACGTCGACGTCCTCGGGCAGGTCGACCCAGAGGAAGTAGCCGCCGTCGGGCTCGGTGAAGGTCGCGCCCGGGATGTGCTTGCGGATCGACTCGGCCAGGACCTTGGCCCGCTCGCCGAGGGCCGTGCTGACCGTCCGCACCGACCGCTCGATGTCGCCGGAGATCGCGAACTGGTGCACGATCGCCTCGGACACCATGCCGGGCGAGATGTAGAGGTTGGTGGCCTTCTTGGCGATCGCGTCGATGAGCGCCGCCGGGCCGACCAGGTAACCGACGCGGACGCCGGGGCACACCGTCTTGGTGAAGCTGGAGGCGTGCACGACCAGGCCGCTGGTGTCCATCGACAGCATCGAGGGCAGGGCGTCGCCCCGGAAGCGAATGTCGACGTACGGGTCGTCCTCGAAGATCACGAACTCGTACTGGGCGGCGAGCTCGAGCAGCGTGCGGCGCTTCTCGGCCGAGAGCGTGATGCCGGCCGGGTTCTGGTAGTTCGGGATGATGTGGGCCAGCCGGGGCCGCACGCCCGACTCGAGCAGCCCGCGCAGCTCCTCGACGTCGATGCCGTCCTCCTGCAGCGTCACCTGGTGCACCTTGGCCCCGAGGTTCTGCAGGCTCAGCAGCGTGCGGTCGTAGGTCGGCTTCTCCACGATCACGTCGTCGCCGGCGCGGACGAGGTGGTTGAAGAGGAAGGCGTCGGCCTGCAGCGAGCCGTTGGTGACGATGACCTGATCCGGCGAGACATTGTGCTTGTCCGCGATCCACTTGCGCAGCGGCTGGTAGCCGACGGAGGTGCCATAGGCGGTGATGCCGGCCGGATCGGCGTCGAAGGCCCGGGCGGCGGCGGCCTTGAGGCCCTCCACGTCGATGATGTCCAGCGACGGCGCGCCCCGGGCGAATGAGATCAGCTGCTCAGCGGTCATGGCACCAGCTTACGAGCCGCGGCTATACCATTTTTCTCCGTGTCGAGTGAACCCCTTCGCGTCGCCGCTGCTCTCGTTCTCGACGAGGCCGGCCGCATTTTCTTCCAGATGCGCTCGCCCTCGCGGAAGCTTTTCCCGAATTCCTGGGACGTGGTCGGCGGGCACCTCGAACCGGGCGAAACGGTCGAGGAGGCGCTCGCCCGCGAGATCCAGGAGGAGACCGGCTGGGAGCTCGCCGAGATCGTGGCGAAGGTCGGCGACTACACGTACACGGGCGAGGACGGGCTCACCCGCTTCGAGACCGACTTCCTGGTCCGGGTGCGGGGCGATCTGAGCCGGCCCGTGCTCGAGGAGGGCAAGCACACCGCGTACCGGTGGCTGGGCCCGGACGAGCTGGACGTGCTGGACGAGAGCGCGCACATCAACGACGGCATGATCCGTCAGCTCGCCGAGGACGGCTTTGCTGTCCTGCGCGCCCTCGATATGTGAAGGCCCCGCTATCCTCGGCAGGCACCCCCCTCGAATGAACCGGAAGGAACCACCCATGATCGGTCTGGTACTCGCCGCCGGCGCCGGACGCAGGCTGCGTCCGTACACGGACACACTGCCGAAGGCGCTCGTCCCCGTCGACGGGGAAACCACGATCATGGACATCTCGCTGCGCAACCTCGCGGCCGCGGGCCTGACCGATGTCACAATCGTGGTCGGTTACTGCGCGAGCGCCGTCGAGCAGCGCAAGGCTGCCTTCGAGGAGAAGTACGGCGTCTCCATCACCCTCGTGCACAACGACAAGGCCGAGGAGTGGAACAACGCGTACTCCCTGTGGCTCGCGCGTGACCACTTCGCGCAGGGCGCACTGCTGGTGAACGGCGACACCGTCCACCCGGTGAGTGTCGAGCAGACCCTCCTCGCGAACCGCGGACCGGGGATTCTTCTTGCCGTTGACAATGTGAAGAAGCTTGCTGACGAGGAGATGAAGACCATCTTCTCGGAAGATGGACGACTCACCAAGATTACGAAGCTCATGGATCCGTCCACGGCCTTCGGCGAGTACATCGGGGCCACGGTCATCGAGGCCTCCGCCGCCGCCGAGCTGGCCGACTGCCTCAAGGCCACCTGGGAGAAGAACCCGGACCTCTACTACGAGGACGGCTACCAGGAGTTCGCCGACCGGGGTGGCGAGATCCGCGCGGCGACCATCGGCGACATCCCGTGGGTCGAGGTGGACAACCACGACGACCTCGCCAAGGCGCGGGACATCGCATGCCGCTACTAGCCCGGAGCGTCCAGACCCCGCTGCACATCGACGTCCGCCGGGGCGCCGTGGCGGATCTCGGGCGCATCCTCGCCGACGGCCGCATCTCCTCCGGCGGCGACGTCGCCGTGGTGGTCGGCCCCGGCCAGGGCGAGAAGATCGCCGAGCTGATCCGGCCCACGCTCGGGTCGGCGGACGTCTTCACCGCCGCGGGCGGCACGCTGGACGCGGCGATGGAGCTGGGGGCCAAGCTGCGCGCCCGGTCGTACGACGCCGTGGTCGCCATCGGCGGCGGCAAGACCGTCGACACGGCGAAGTACGCGGCGACCCGCTACGCCTTGCCGATGGTGTCGGTCGCCACCAGCCTGGCCAACGACGGCATCGCGTCGCCCGTCGCCAGCCTGGTCAACGACAACATCAAGGGCTCCTACGGCGTCCACATCCCGATCGCCGTCATCGTCGACCTCGACTTCGTCGAGAACGGGCCGGACCGGGTCAACCGGGCCGGCATCGGCGACGTGATCAGCAACATCAGCGCGCTGGCCGACTGGGAGCTGGGCCGCGAGGTCCGGGGCGAGCCGATCGACGGCCTCGCCGCCTCCCTGTCCCGGATGGGCGCCGAGGCGATGCTGACCATGCCGGGCGACATGACCGACGACGCCTTCGTGACCATCCTCGCCGAGGCGCTGATCTCCAGCGGCCTGGCGATGGCGGTCAGCGGCAGCAGCCGGCCCTGCAGCGGCGGGTGCCACGAGATCATCCACGCCACCGACACGCTCTTCCCCGACACCGCCTCGCACGGCGAGCTGGCTGGCCTGGGCGCGCTGTTCTGCACGTTCCTGCGGGGCGACGAGCGGCGCTTCGGCCAGATGGCGGCCTGTCTCGAGCGGCACCAGCTGCCCCGGACGCCGGCCGACGTCGGGCTGAGCGACGACCAGTTCGCCGAGGTCATCGAGTTCGCGCCGCGGACCCGCCCCGACCGCTACACGATCATCGAGCACCTCGCCATGACCCCGGACGAGATCCGCAGGAAGCTGGCCGACTATGCCGACGCCGTCGCCCACCGCTGACCAGCCCCCCGCCGGCCCCTCGCCGGCGGGTGGCCCTGTCCCTCCGAGCAACACCACCACGGCCGTGGGCAGCGCGCCCACGGCCGCCGACTACTACCGCGTCAACCGGGGCGGCGGCCTCTTCAGCGAAGCGATCAGCCAGCGCCTCGGCTCCCGGGTCGCCGTCTTCGCCCACAAGCACCGGCTGGCGCCGACCGTGCTGTCCGTGGCCAACCTGGGCCTGAGCTGCCTGGTGTCGTTCATCGTCGTCGCGGCGGCCGAGCCGGTGGCCGACGGCCGCATCTGGGCCTGGCCGATCGGCCTGCTCGCGCTCCTGGGCTGGCAGGCCGCCTACGCCCTGGACTGCTCCGACGGCCAGCTTGCCCGGGTCACCGGCCAGGCCAGCACCGCCGGCGGCCGCGTCGACGTCCTGTGCGACGTGGCGGCGCAGATCGCCCTGGTGGCCGCCCTGTCCGCCACGGCGTCGGCCCAGGTGCCGGAGACGCCGTCGTGGCTGCTGGCGGCCTTCGCGGGCACCTGGATGGTCAACCTGGTCACCTCGGTCATGCAGACCGGCGAGCAGGCGTCCAGCATGGTGACGAGCAGCTCCCTGCCCGTACGCGTGGTCAAGCTGGTCCGCGACTACGGCGCGGTGATCGCCCTCGCCGGCGTCGTCCTGACCGTCGCCCCGCAGTTCACGATCTGGGTGATCGGCGCGTTCACCCTGGTCAACGGCGGCTTCCTCGCCGCCAGCATCGCGTTCTCCGGCCGCAAGGCCCTCAACGGCTGATCCGGCGCGACCGGCGCAGGCCGGTCGCGCCGGGCCAGGCCGGGCCAGGCCGGGCCAGGCCGGGCCAGGCCGGGCCAGGCCGGGCCGCTTTCACACTCGGACGGGGATGGCCGACGAGGTGCCCAGCACCTGGCCGGCCGCGTCCAGCGCGTCCACGGCCACGTACTCGACCATGCCCGGGATCGTCAGCTCGGTCTCGAAGCCGGCCGACGCGGCCTCCACCGGCTGCGCGAGCTGGCCCGGCTGCGAGCCCGACCGCGCCCGCCACCGGGCGACCGCCGTCGCGCCGTTCCAGCTGGCGTTGACGATCACGGTGTTGTTCTCGACGCGGAGGCCGAGGGCGGGCTGGTCCGCCGGGGCGCCCGCCCAGTCGATCTTGTAGGCGCGGTACGACTGGTTGTCCAGCGGCAGGTGACCGTCGAGACGCACGGTGCCGTCGGGGGCGTACTCGGTGAACCACGGCGACTGGCCCCAGCCGACGAAGGAGCCGCCGTCCGGGAGCTCGCGGAAGTTGCCCTGGGTCGGCGCCAGCAGCTTGGCCGGGTGCGTGAACTCGCGCACCATGGCGACCGTCTTCGCCTTCTCGTCGATCGAGAAGATCAAGCCTCGGCTGTGGTCCTTCTCCTGGGTCAGGCCGGCGCCGTTGTCGAAGACGCTGTACGTCCCGTCGCTGCGCCGGCGGAAGTCGTGCTGCCAGCTGAACGCGGCGTCCGGCGCCACGGTGAACGACGACTTCTTGCCACCCACCCGCCACATGATGTCGCCGGTCTGCTTGTTGATCTTGTAAGTGGTCCACGTGTGGCGGGCCGACACAAGCACGTTCCCGTCGGCGTCCAGCCCGACCGAGTTGGCGTGGAAGTAGTCGTACGGCAGATGGGCCGAGTCCCCCGTCGGCACCGGTGCATAGGACTCGTCGATCGGCACGTGCTCGCTGGACCGCCATTGCCACAAGCGCTCGCCGGTCTCGATGTCGACCTCCTGGATGACGCCCTCGTGCAGGACGCCGTCCGCGGGCCCGCCGAGCGGCGTCAGGTCGTACGGGATCGGGTCGTAGACCCAGAAGAGCGCCGTGTTCTGCGGCGTGATCACGAAGTCGTGCTGATCGGCCTGCTCGCTGCCGACCGCCCGGACCCGCGTGATCTCCCGGTACGCGCTGTCCGCGACGACGAACTCGCCCTGCCCCACGCCCTGGCCGCCGGTGCCGCCGATCGTGCCCTCCCACCAGGTCAGCACCGGCTCGCCGCGGTAGGTCTGGCCCTTGAAGTCGATGGCGACCGTGGCCGGCGGCGGCACGCTGCGGTACCAGACGGGCTGACCCGCCTGGTTCACGATGAGCGGGCCGGTCGCCGTAGCGAACGGCGTCAGCATGATGACGCCGGGCGTCGTACCGGTGGCGGGCGTGGTGATTGTCACGGGCACCGGGTTGAGGTCGGGCCGCGACTTGAAGGCCGCCGGGGTCGCGGCCGGCTGAGCCGGCTCGGGATCGTCGGAAGGTGCCAGCGCATAGCCGACACCCCCGCCCGCGGCCGCCACCACGACGGCTCCTCCGATGCCCAGCAGAACCGTCCGGCGAGAAGTCATGCGGCCGAGCTTGCCCGTTTCGAGTCCGATCTATCTGGATGTGACCTGGGAATTTGCCGTCAGTTCGGAGTAAATTCCGAGCAGCCGGCGGGTGACGACGTCGGGGTGAAAGGCGCCGAGATAGCGCTCCCGCGCGGCACTCGCCTTCAGCGCGGCCCCGGCCCGGGCGATCGGCAGCGCGGCCGCCAGCGACGTGGGGTCCGGCGGCACGGCCCAGCCCGCGGGCTCCGCGGCCTCCCCCACCCCCAGCAGGTACGGGATCCCGCCCACGTCCGTGCCCAGCACCGGGCGCCCGGCGGCCATCGCCTCCAGGATCACCGTCGGGAGCACGTCGTCCCAGGTCGGCACGGCGACCACGACCGA
This sequence comes from Symbioplanes lichenis, assembly GCF_030709675.1. Lineage (GTDB taxonomy): Bacteria > Actinomycetota > Actinomycetes > Mycobacteriales > Micromonosporaceae > Actinoplanes > Actinoplanes lichenis. The sequence continues at coordinate 29,904 of NZ_JAUZQD010000011.1, read as the reverse complement.
CGCGGCGTCCCGGGCGGCGGTCATGCCGGCGCGGTCCAGCGGTCCGAGATAGGTCACGTCCTCCCGCTCGGCGGCGGCCTGCTCGGCCAGCGGGCGCAGCTCACCGTCCCCGGCGATGCGCAGGGGGCCCAGCTCGCCGTCGGGGTGCCGGCGCCAGGCGTCGAGGAGCAGGGCCAGGCCCTTCTCGGGGGAGAGCCGGGCGGCGTAGAGGAAGCCCTCGCCGAGCGGGGCCGGCTCGCCCGGGTCGGGCAGGCCGTTGGGCTTGATGACGATGTGGTCGTCCGGGATGCCGTAGTCGCGCAGGTGGTCGGCGATCCGCCCGGTCAGCGCGATGTAGCGGTCGACCGAGCGCCACGTGGGCCGGTGCACCGCCAGCGTGGTCGCCATCAGCGCGCTCTGCGCCGCCGAGCCGCGGTAGCACTTGTGCTGCACGGCCGGCCAGCCGAACGCTTTTCCTCGGCAGTCGTGGCAATTGTGCCCGTCGCGGAAGTAGAGCCCGGAGGAGCACACCTGCCGATAGTTGTGCACGGTCTGCACGACCGGCACGCCGTGCTTGTGCGCGGTCCGCACGACCCAAGGCGACAGCAACGGGTACGGGTTGTGCAGGTGCAGCACGTCGGGACGCTCGCGTTCCAGCAGCTCGGCGAGGTCGCGCTGGGCGGCCCGGCCCCAGATCGGCGACACCGGCAGCAGCGCCTTCTCGACGGCGGGTAGGTCCCCGATGGAGTCGGAGGCGCGCTGGAACGGCAGCACGTCGACCCCGGCCTCGGCGAGCTGGGCGATCTCGGTGTCGACGATGACGTTCTCCCCGGAGGGAATCGCCTCGCGGTATCTGTTGTGCGCAACGACGACCTTCACGGCGACAAACGCTACCGTTGTCTGTGTGCCAGAGCTGCCCGAGGTCGAGGCGCTCGCCGCGTACCTGCGGGAGCGTGCGGTCGGCCACACTGTGGAGCGCTTCGAGGTGTCCTCGTTCAGCGCGCTGAAGACCTATGACCCCGCGCCGAGCGCCGTCGCCGGCTTGACGATCACCACGGCCGGCCGGCACGGCAAGTTCCTCGACGTCGGGCTCGGCCCCGACATCCATCTCGTCGTGCATCTGGCCCGGGCCGGCTGGCTGCACTACCGCGACTCCTTCAAGTCGCCCGCGCCGCTCAAGCCGGGCAGCGGCCCGATCGCGATCCGGGTCCGGCTGGACGACGGCTCCGGCTTCGACCTGACGGAGGCCGGCACGCAGAAGTCGCTCGCGGCCTATCTCGTACGCGATCCGGCCGAAGTCCCCGGCGTGGCGCGCCTGGGCCCGGACGCCCTGGCGGTCGACCGCGACGAGTTCGCCGAGCGGATCCGGGGTCGCAACGGGCAGATCAAGGGTGTCCTGACCGACCAGGAGGTGCTGGCCGGCATCGGCAACGCCTACTCCGACGAGATCCTGCACGTGGCGAAGATGTCGCCGTTCGCGCTCACCGGCAAGCTGACCGACGAGCAGCTCACGACGCTCTTCGAGGCCACGCGTCAGGTGGAGACCGACGCGGTGACCCGGTCGGTGGGCCAGAAGGCCGCCGAGCTCAAGGGCGAGAAGCGGGCCGGGATGCGGGTCCACGCCCGCACCGGGCTGCCGTGCCCGGTCTGCGGCGACACGGTGCGTGAGGTCTCGTTCGCGGACAAGAGTCTCCAGTACTGCCCGACGTGTCAGACCGGCGGCAAACCGCTGGCCGACCGCCGGATGTCGAAGCTGATCCGCTGACGCCCCCGGCCGTCACGGGCAGTGATTGCGTGAGGACACGTCGAAAGCTGCCACAACGTCACCTTCTTCTGCGTCGTTCCATCGGTATAGTGGCCCGGTCCCCACGCGTCGTCCGTCGCGCATGGGGCATCGACAGCCCCGCCGGGATCCCGGGGGCCGTGGCGGTGCGTAATGTTCGCGGTGCGGGCGGTCCGTGATGCGGGAGGACACAGGCGAGGTGACCACGAGCCTCCAGCGCCCGGCGCCCAGCACCAGCAAGAGCCGGAGCGGCATGCCGTACGACAGCTTCGAGTGGCAGCAGGAGCCACCGCCGAGTAACGGCGTGCCACGATCCGCGTGGACGCGTCAGCACCGCCGGCTCTCCCGGTGGCACCGGCCGTACACGGCGATCCTGGTCTTCACGGACCTGATCTCCGCCCTCTTCGCGAGCTATCTCGCGGTCACGTTCATCGAGAAGGCGAACTCCGGTTTCCAGAACCGCGAGGAGATCTTCTACCTCGTGGCCTTCATCGGCCTGCCGCTCGGCTGGCTGGTGATCCTCTGGGGCAACGGCAGCTACGACCGCCGCTGCCTGGGCCTGGGCAGCGAGGAGTACAAACGCGTCGTCCGGGCCTTCGTCGCCGTGGTCGCCGCCGTCTCCCTGCTCGCCTTCGGCACCAAGACCGAGCTGTCCCGGGTGACCATCGCCTACGTCACGATCATGGCCTTGGTCTTCATCCTCTTCTGCCGCGTCTCGGCCCGGCAGATCCTGCACGTCGCCCGGCGCAAGACCGGCCACGGCGCGCACCGGATGATCCTGGTCGGCACGCTGCCCGAGGCGCTCGAGGTCTACACCGCGGTCACCCGCAGCCCGGCCGCCGGCCTCATCCCGGTCGCCATCCACATCACCGACGGCTACGCCGCGGCCCGCGGCATCGAGACGCCGGTCCCCGTCTATGCGGGCCGGGACGTGCTCACCCTGGTCCGCGAGGTCGGCGCCGACACGATCGCCGTGTGCGGCTCGGCCAGCTCGGAGCCCGGCGAGCTGCGCCGCCTGGCCTGGCAGCTCGAGGGCACCGGCGTCGACCTGGTCGTCGCGCCGCAGCTCACCGACATCGCCGGCCCCCGCGTGCACATCCGCCCGATCGAGGGCCTGCCGCTGCTGCACGTCGAGGAGCCGACCCTCTCCGGGCCCGGCTGGCTCGTCAAGAACCTCATCGACCGCGTGGTCGCCTTCTTCGGCCTGCTCTTCCTGTCGCCGATCCTCGCGGTCATCGCGATCGGCATCCGGCTCTCCGACCCCGGCCCGGTGTTCTTCCGCCAGCCGCGCGTCGGGCACGAGGGGCGCACGTTCCGGGTCTGGAAGTTCCGCACCATGTACGTCGACGCCGAGGAGCGCAAGGCCAGTCTCGAGGAGCTCAACGACTCCGACGGCATGCTCTTCAAGATGAAGAACGACCCGCGCATCTTCGCCTTCGGCAGCAAGCTGCGCAACACGTCCCTCGACGAGCTCCCGCAGCTGATCAACGTGCTCAAGGGCGAGATGTCGTTGGTCGGCCCGCGCCCCCTGCCCGCCGACGACGGCGACTACCTGGGCGACGTGCGCCGGCGCCTGCTCGTGCGCCCCGGCATCACCGGCCTCTGGCAGGTCTCCGGCCGCTCCGACCTGTCCTGGGACGAGGCGGTCCGGCTCGACCTCTACTACGTCGACAACTGGTCGCTCACCTACGACCTGGGCATCCTCTGGCGTACGGTCGGCGTGGTCCTCAAGCAAAAAGGCGCCTACTAGCGGTTTGCCGCCGTTGCCGTCAGGATCTCCGCATGGGCGGACAGATCGGCAGCGCGGTCGCGGTCGTCGCTGTTCTGGTCGCGCTCGGCGGGGCGGTAGTGGCGGTGCTGCGGCTGCGGGCCCGGCGCGGGGTCGCGACTGCGGGGCAGCGGGCGACCTACGACGTGTTGCACTCCGCTTCGCTGGCGGCGGAGCCGTTGCGTACGGGATTGACTGCCGCGACCGCGGGCAAGGCGGCCCGGCACCTGCGCCGGCTGGTCGGGGCGCCGGGGCTGACGGTCGCCGACGCGGAGCGGTGCCTCGCTTTCGACGGACGGGGGAGCCATCACAGCGACCAGTTCGCCGAGGCGGCGCGCCGGGCCGTCACCGGGAACCGGTCGATCGTGCTGAGCGCCGGTGACCTGCCGTGCGACCGGGTCGACTGCATCGTGCGCGGTGCGGTGGTCGCCCCTCTGACCGGCGCGGACGGGCAGGCCCTGGGCGCGCTCGTCGCGGTCGCGGACAGTCATCCGGCGCCCGGGCTGGTGCAGGCGACCATGGAGACGGCCCGGTGGGCGGGCTCGCAGCTGGCGCTGGCCGAGCTCGACTCCTCGCGCGAGCGGCTGGCCCGGGCCGAGGTCCGTGCCCTGCGCGCCCAGATCAGCCCGCACTTCATCTACAACGCGCTGACCGCGATCGCCTCCTTCGTCCGCACCGACCCCGAGCGGGCGCGGGAGCTGATCCTGGAGTTCGCCGAGTTCACGCGCTACTCGTTCCGGGCGCACGGCGAGTTCACGACGCTCGCCGAGGAGCTGCGGTCGATCGACCGCTATCTGACCATCGAGCGGGCCCGCTTCGGCGACCGGCTGCAGGTGCGCCTGCAGATCGCGCCGGAGGTGCTGCCGGTGGGGCTGCCGTTCCTGTGCCTGCAGCCGCTCGTCGAGAACGCCGTCCGGCACGGACTGTCGCGCAAGCCCGGCGTCGGTATGGTGAGCATCGAAGCCCGTGATGCCGGTGCCGAGTGTCACATCACGGTCGAGGACGACGGGGTGGGCATGGATCCGGCGGCGCTGGCCGCGGGGGTCGCGCGGGCGGCGGCCTCCAACGGCAAGGGGGACGAGGCCGGGCAGCACGTCGGGCTCTCGAACGTGGACGAGCGGCTGCGCACGGTCTTCGGCGACCGCTTCGGGCTGGTCGTGGAGACAGCGCCGGGGGCGGGGACCAAGGTGAGCATGCGGGTGCCGAAATTCCATCCCGGGGTACGCGCGTGAGTCTCGTGGTTCTGGCCGTGGACGACGAGCCGCCGGCGCTGGACGAGCTCGCCTATCTGCTCAACGCGGACGGCCGGGTGGCGTACGTGCACCGGGCCGGCGACGCGACCGAGGCGCTGCGCGTGCTGCGGGACACCGAGGTCGACGCGGTGTTCCTGGACATCCGGATGCCGGGGCTCGACGGCATGGAGCTCGCCCGGATCCTGCGCCGCTTCGCCCGGCCGCCGGCGATCGTGTTCGTGACGGCCTACGACGACGGGGCGGTGGACGCCTTCGACCTGGGCGTCACCGACTATGTGCGCAAACCGGTGCGGGCCGAGCGCCTGGGCGAGTCGCTGCGCCGGGTCGCGGGGCTGCGGGCCACTCCGGCGCCGGCACCGCCGAAACGCGAGGACGAGCCGAGCATCCCGGTCGAGCTGGCGGGGACGACCCGGCTGCTGCCGCGGTCGTCGGTGCGGTGGGTGGAGGCGCAGGGGGACTACGCGCGCTTGCACACTGCCGACAATTCCCATCTCGTACGCGTCTCGCTCGCGACCCTCGCCGAACGCTGGGCCGACGCGGGGTTCGTGCGCATCCACCGCTCGTACCTGGTCCAGCTCCGGCTGGTGCGGGAGCTGCGCCTGACCTCGTCCGGTTACGTGGTCAGCATCGACGGGGCCGAGCTGCCCGTGAGCCGGCGGCACACCCGGGAGCTCAAGGACCGGCTGATCCGGGCGGTCAAGAACGACTGGACGCGCTGAGTCCCCCGGTTTCTCCACAGAGTTATCCACAGCCTCCACAGGTTGTCCCCAGAGTTATCCACAGGCTGCAGATCTTCACGGGTTGTCCACAAGTCCCCCTCCGCGCCTGCACGGGAAGTCAATAAGCTGCTCGGCGCAGGGGCGGGGTCGGCGCGCCACGGGGGTGCGCCGCACTTGTCTTCTCGCTTCGAGGAGGTGGCACGACATGGCGGGTTCGCCCGATGCTCCGCAGCGGCGGGTGCTCGTGGTCGAGGACGAGCGGACGATCGCGGAGGCGGTCGCCGCCCGGCTGCGGGCCGAGGGCTTCGCGGTCGACCTGGCCGCCGACGGCCCCGGCGCGGTCGAGGCCGCCCGGCGCCTCCGGCCCGACGCGATCGTGCTCGATGTGATGCTGCCCGGCTTCGACGGTCTCGAGGTGTGCCGCCGCGTGCAGGCCGAGCGGCCGGTGCCGATCCTCATGCTGACCGCCCGCGACGACGAGACCGACCTGCTCGTCGGGCTGGCGGTCGGCGCCGACGACTATCTGACCAAGCCCTTCTCGATGCGCGAGCTGACGGCCCGGGTGCACGCCCTGGTGCGCCGCGCGGTCCGCAACGCCGCGCCGGCCGCCCCGGAGCTGCTGCGCTTCGGCGACCTCGAGATCAATTTGTCGGAGCGCCGGGTGCTGCGGGCCGGGGTCGAGGCGCGGCTCACGCCGACCGAGTTCGACCTGCTCGCGCATCTGGCCGCCCACCCGCGCACGGTCCTGCCCCGTGAGCGGCTGCTGGCCGACGTGTGGGGCTGGGCCGACGCGTCCGGCACCCGCACGGTCGACAGCCACATCAAGGGCCTGCGGCGCAAGATCGGAGCGGACCTCATCCGTACGGTCCACGGGGTCGGTTATGCCCTGGAGGTGGCCCGATGAGGCGGCCGGCCGCACCCGTCCTGCTGCTGGGCCGCCAGCTCCGGTTGCCGGCGGTGATCGTGCGGCTGCTGGGCCGGCTGCCGCAGCCGCTCGATCCCGTGCGCTCGATCAAGGCGAAGCTCACCGTCGCGCTCGGCATCGCGGGCGGCGTGGGCCTGATCATCTTCTGGTGGAGCCTCGACTGGATCCGGGTCGACGTCGGCTGGTTCGCGGTCGCGGTCGCCCTGGGCCTGGTGACGCTGCAAGTCATGGCCCACGGCGCCACCGTGCCGCTGCGCGAGATGACGGTCGCGGCCAAGGCGATGGCCCGCGGCGACTACACCCTGCGCGTCCGTGCCACCTCCCGTGACGAGGTGGGGGAGCTGGCCACGGCCTTCAACCAGATGGCCGCCGACCTCGCCGCGGCCGACCAGCAGCGCCGCGAGCTGATCGCCAACGTGTCCCACGAGCTGCGCACGCCCATCACCGCCCTGCGCGGCCTCCTGGAGAACATCGTCGACGGCGTCTCGGAGGCCGAGCCCGAGACCATGCGCACCGCGCTGGCCCAGACCGAGCGCCTCGGCCGCCTGGTCACCGAGCTGCTCGACCTGTCCCGCCTCGACGCGGGCGTGGTGCCCCTGGTCCGCCGGCCGATCGACGTGCCCTCCTTCCTGGCGGAGGTCGTCCGCGAGGCCCGGGTCACCGCCGACGGCACCGGCCGCGACGTCCGTTTCGCCGTCACCGCCCCGGCCTGCACGATCGGCGGCGACCGCGAGCGCCTCCACCAGCTCTTCGCCAACCTCCTCGACAACGCCGCCCGTCACAGCCCGCCCGGCGGCACGGTGACCGTCCGGGCCGAGCGCCACGACGACTGCCTCCGCATCGCGGTCTCCGACGAGGGCGAGGGCATCCCGCCGGCCGACCGCGAGCGCGTGTTCGAGCGCTTCACCCGCGGCGAGCGCGCCACCGACGGCGGCACGGGCCTCGGCCTGGCCATCGCCCGCTGGGTGGCCCAGCTCCACGGCGGCTCGATCGCCGTGGCCGACCCGCTCGACCACGCCCCACCGCTCGACCACGCCCCACGGCTCGACCACGCCCCGCCGCTCGCCGGCCCCCGCGCTGCAGCATCGGCGGGTGTCCACGGCTCGGCCTCGCCCGGGCACGATCGACTGCTCTCGGCACCTCGGTCGCGGCCCGGCTGCCATATCCACGTGCGGCTGCCGCTCGCCTGACGAGCGCCGACCGGCCCTCATTCATATCCAACCCGCCCGCGGCCATCCGTGCCGGTCGTGGGACGGGTCCCGCTGTCCCTTCTCCGGGGACAAATGCCACGTACAGGGGGATACAGCATGCCCACTCCCGCCGACCAACCAGCGCCGACGAGTGCGGTCGCCACCAAGCCCGAGGTGCCGCCGCCCGGCTCGAAGGGCCCGGGCGGGCCGACGCCGCTCCCGCCGGTCCTCGGGCCGTGGCCCCGGCTCTCCGTCTGGGGGCACAGCTGGCCCGGCCCCGGCCGCCCGGCTGCCCCGGCCACGGTCTGGTCCCTGCTCGCCGCGGCCGCGGTCGCCGCGATCAGCGTGCCGTTGTCCCGGGGCGGCGCCGGCTGGCTCGTCGCCGCAGTCGCCGGTGTCGCGGCGCTGACCGTGGCGCGGCTCGTGCCGCAGCGACCGTCCGGTGGGCCGCCGCCGCTGGTGGCCGGGCCGCCGCGGGCGCTCGACCCCGCCCGGCACGTATGGGCCGTCGCCACCGTCCTCCTGATCGCGGTGGGCACTGTCCGGGCGGCCGGCTGGCTGTTCGTGTTGTGCCTGCTCGCCGCGGTGCTCACCGGCGCCCTTGCCGTCGCCGGTGGGCCGACGAGCCGGAGCCTGGCCCGGGTGCTGCTCCTCGCGGTGTGCGCCCTCTTCCGGGCCGTGCCGTGGGTGGGACGCGGCGTACTCACCGATCGTCCGTCCGGCCCCGCCGCCGACAACGAGCCGGGCGTTCAGTCCCCCGGCGATTCCGGCCGCGGGTCGGGCGGGCTGCGGGTGGGTGTCACCGTGGCTGTCTCGCTGGCGCTGCTGGTGGTTTTCGGAGGGCTGTTCGCTTCGGCGGATGCGGCGTTCGCGGGGCTGCTGGAAGACGTCGTGCCGAACGTCGACGCGGTGACCGTGGTGCGGTGGGTGTTCGTCTTCGTCGTCGCCGGTGGGGTGCTCGGTGGGGCCGCTTATCTGCGGGCCGCGCCGCCGACCGACGGGCGGAGTGTGCGCGTTCGCCGCCGGGTGCGGCGGCTGGAGTGGGCGATGCCGTTGTCGCTGCTCGTGGTGCTGTTCGCGGTGTTCGTGGGGGTGCAGCTGACCGTCCTCTTCGGAGGCGCGCAGCACGTGCTGGTCACCGAGGGTCTCACCTACGCGGAGTACGCCCGCGGCGGCTTCTGGCAGCTGCTCGTGATCACCGGGCTGACGCTGCTCGTGCTGGCCGGGGCGGCACGGTGGGCGCCCCGGGACACGCGGGCCGACCGGGTGCTGATCCGGGTCGTCCTCGGCGCGCTGGCGGTGCTCACGCTGGTGATCGTGGCGTCGGCGCTGCACCGGATGGACCTCTACGCCGACACCTACGGGCTGACCCGGCTGCGCGTCCTCGTGATGCTCTGCGAGGCGTGGCTCGGCGCGGTCTTCCTGATGATCCTGGGCGCCGGGGTGCGGCTGCGGGCGGCGTGGTTGCCCCGGGCCGTGGTGGCCGCCGGGGTGCTCGCCCTCCTGGGGCTGGCCGCCGCCAATCCCGAACGGCTGATCGCGGATCGCAACATCGCGCGCTTCGAGCAGACCGGCAGCATCGACACGGCCTATCTGGCGACCTTGTCGGCCGACGCGGTGCCGGCCTTGGATCGGCTCCCTCCGGGGCAGCGTGCGTGTGCGATTGCCCCGATCGCCCGGCGGCTGACCGGCGGCCCCGACGACTGGCGCGGCTGGAACCTCGGTCGTGAGCAGGCCCGCGAGCTGCTCGCCGACCGGGCGCCGGGACGGGAGGTGGGATGCCCGGCGGTGCGCTATTGATCGACGGGGCTTGACTTCGGGCGCGGGGCGGCAAGACTGCCGGACATGAGTGAGGAGCCGGCGACCGAGCCCCGGCCACCCCGCCGGACGCGCGTCGTCCTCGGCGACGTGGCCGACGCGGCCACGCAACGCCGCCCCGCTCAACGCACGGCGAGCCCGGCCGACGCAACGCGAATCAGCACCACGACGCCGAACGACGCGGAGAGGAGCAGCGCCGCACCGAGCGGCACAGCGCACGGCGCCGGGACCCACCGTGGCCCCGAGCCCAGCGGCCCGAGAGCCGGCGCGGCCGGTGCGACAGGTGCAGCGGGACGGGAGGATCCGACGCGGGCGGATCTCGAGGAGTTGACGGCGGTGGGGGAGGCGCTCGTGGCGGGGCTCGTGCGGGCGCAGCTGGCGTTGGCGGTGCGGCTCAGCCTCGTGGTGGCGGCCGGGCTCGGGGCGTTGCCGCTGCTCTTCGCCGTGGCGCCGGCGGTCGGGCAGGTGAAGGTGGCCGGGGTCAACCTGCCGTGGGTGCTGCTGGGCGTGCTGGCCTTTCCGTTCCTGGTGCTCGTCGGGTGGGCCTACGTGCGCTGGGCCGAGCGGAACGAGCAGGACTTCGTCGCCGTCATCCGGCGGCCGGAGTCGTGAACCCGTACGTTGTGCCCGGGCTGGTCGTGGTCGTGCTGATCACGGTCGGCATCGGGGCGTACGGGCTGCGGTTCGCGCGGACCACATCGGACTTCCTCGTGGCGTCCCGCTCGGTCAGCCCCGCCTGGAACGCCGCCGCGATCAGTGGCGAGTACCTGTCCGCCGCGTCGTTCCTGGGCGTGGCCGGGCTCGTGCTCCGCTACGGCGTCGACGTCCTCTGGTACCCGGTCGGGTTCGCCGCCGGCTATCTGGCGTTGCTGCTCTTCGTGGCGGCACCGCTGCGCCGGTCGGGGGCCTTCACGCTGCCCGACTTCTGCGAGGTGCGTCTCCGATCGCCCCTGTTGCGCCGGCTGGCGACGGTCTTCGTGATCTTCATCGGCTGCCTCTATCTCGTGCCGCAGCTGCAGGGGGCGGGACTGACCTTCACCACCGTGGCGGGCGGCCGGTACGAGTGGGGCGCGCTGCTGATCGGCGCCGTCGTCACGGCCAACGTGGCGCTGGGCGGGATGCGGGCGATCACGTTCGTGCAGGCCTTCCAGTACTGGCTCAAGCTGACTGCTCTGGCCGTACCCGTCATCTTCCTGATCCTGCAGTGGCAGGCGGACGGGCGACCGGCCGTCACCCCGCCCAGCGGCCCGGTCTTCCCGGCGGCGACGACCGTCGTGGTGCAGCAGGACGCCGTGCTGGACGGCACGATCACCGTGCGCGCGGGCGAGCGGCTCACCTTCGCCGAGGGTGACCGCGTGCCGAAGGTCAGCTCGGTGGACACGGCCGACGGCGCCGCGTGGCTGCTGCCGGGCGGGGACACCGGGCTGTTCGCGACCTACTCGCTGATCCTGGCGACCTTCCTGGGCACGATGGGGCTGCCGCATGTGCTCGTCCGCTTCTACACGAACCCGGACGGCGCCTCCGCCCGGCGCACCACCCTCGTCGTGCTCGCGCTGGTCGGGCTCTTCTACCTGCTACCCACCTCGTACGGTGTCCTGGGCCGGATCTACACGCCCCAGCTCCTGATGACCGGCAGTACGGACGCCGTGGTGCTCCTCCTTCCCGAAGCTGCCCTGGGCGGCGGTCACCTGGGTCACTTCCTCGGCGCCCTCGTCACCGCCGGGGCGCTCGCCGCCTTCCTGTCCACGTCGTCCGGCCTCCTCACCAGCGTCGCCGGCGTCATCTTCACGGACGTCCTGCACGCCGAGCGGGGCGGCTCGGTGCGCGACTTCCGGCTGGCCACGGTGCTGGCGGCGGCCGTGCCCGTGGTGCTGTCCCTGCAGGTCGCCGATCTGGACGTGTCGCAGGTCGTGGGGCTGGCCTTCGCGGTGGCGGCGTCGAGCTTCTGCCCGCTGCTTGTACTCGGCATCTGGTGGCGCGGGCTGACGGACGCCGGGGCGGTGGCCGGGGTGCTGACCGGCGGGGGCGCGGCGATCATGGCGGTGTTACTGACCGTGCTGGGCCCGCCGCTGCCGGAGTGGCTGGCGGAGGTCGTCGGGCAGCCGGCCGCGTGGACCGTACCGCTGGCCTTCGCCGTCATGATTTCGGTGTCGCTGTTGACGAAACGGCGCGTGCCCCATGACATCGGCGCCACCATGCGGCGGCTGCATACGCCGGAATCTTTGCGACTGTAAGTGAACTTTTCTGTGTGAGTGCTCCGTATAGAGGGCCAGGGCCCATCCCCAGAGCTGTACCCGCAGCGCGGCCCCGGACGCGAAGGAGCGAGGCATGTACTCGAGGCGCAAGAACAGCCGCACCCGCAAGGTGATCATCGGCATCGCGGCGGCGGCGCTGGCCGGCGGGGCGTTCGCGGTCAGCACGGGCATGAGCAGCGCCGGAGAGAACTGCGCCGGGCTCGACCAGGCGCTCCAGAACAACCTGAACTTCATCGCCGACCAGAAGGCGAACCCCGACGCCCTCTCGGACGCCCGCATCGCGAACCGCCAGGACGTGGTCAACCTGATCAACCAGCGCCGGGCGGCCGCGGGCTGCACGGGCGACGTCCAGGCCGCCCCGCCCGCGCAGGCCACGACGGCCCCCACGCAGGAAGCAACGAAGCCCCCGGCGACCGAAGCCCCGGCGGGCAATGACCAGGGCGCGACCGGCGATGTGGTGTGCAAGGGCTCGACCGTGACCCTTTCCGGCGAAGCGGGCGCCCCCGCCGCCTCCAGCGGCACCTTCCCCATCGGCACCACGCTCAAGGTCACCAACCTGGACAACAACAAGAGCATCACCGTCAAGGTCGCCACCCCCTCCGGCAGCTGCGTCCTGCTCAACAACGCCGCCTTCGAAGAAGTGCGCGAGGCCGGGAAGTTCCTCATCCGCCGTGCCGTCATCGAGCGCGTCGGCTGAATTGTCCGGGTGGCCCAGGACCTGACCAACGGTTAGGTTGCGGGGTGTGACGATCCCCCAGCAGCGCGGCCACGCCGATCCGGCGCTCGAGCTGCGGGGCCTCGTCAAGCGATTCGACCGGAAGGTCGCGGTTGCCGGGATCGACCTGGATGTCCCCGCCGGCTCCTTCTTCGGCCTGCTCGGCCCGAACGGCGCCGGCAAGACCACGACCCTGTCCATGGCCGTCGGTCTGTTGCGGCCCGACGCCGGGCAGGCCCGCATTCTCGGGTACGACGTCTGGGCCGACCCGCCCGCCGCCAAGTCCCGCATCGGCGTCCTCCCCGACGGCGTCCGGCTCTTCGACCGGCTGACCGGCCCCGAGCTGCTCGCCTATCACGGCCTGTTGCGCGGCATGCCCGCCGACGTGGTCGACCGGCGCAGCGGCGAGCTGCTCGACGTCCTGGAGCTGGGCGCCGGCAACCGGACGCTGGTCGTGGACTACTCGGCGGGCATGAAGAAGAAGATCGGGCTGGCCTGCGCGCTGCTGCACGCGCCCCGGCTGCTCGTGCTGGACGAGCCGTTCGAGGCGGTCGACCCGGTGTCGGCCGCGCTCATCCGCGACATTCTCCAGCGGTACGTGTCCGGCGGCGGCACGGTCGTCTTCTCCAGCCACGTGATGGCCGTGGTCGAGCGGCTGTGCAGCCACGTCGCGATCATGGCCGGCGGCGTGATCCGCGCCGGCGGTCCCCTGGCCGGGGTGCGCGGCGACCGGTCGCTCGAGGACGTCTTCGTCGAGGTGGTCGGCGGGCGCACGGCGACCGGGTCGGAACTCGCGTGGCTGTGAGGTTCGTCCGGCTCAAGCTGCGTCTCTTCGCGGGCGGGCTGCGCGCCGGCGGCTGGCGGGTCGGGCTCTTCGTGATCGGCTCGCTGCTCGGCGTCTTCGCCGCCGTGCTCGGCTATGTGCTGTTCAGCCTGCCCGGGCTGTTCGGCGAGCAGCGGACCGCGGAGCTGATCGCCGCGGCCGGCGGCAGCTTGATCGTGCTGGGCTGGGTGTTCCTGCCGCTGCTCTACTTCGGCGTGGACGAGTCGCTCGATCCCGCTCGCTTCGCCCTCCTGCCGCTGCGGCGTCCGGTGCTCCTGCGCGGCTTGTTCGCGGCGGCTCTCGTCGGCATTCCGCCCCTGGCCACGTACGCGGCGACCCTCGGCCTGGTCCACAGCGCGACCGCCCTCGGCGGGGTGGCGGCCGGCGTCACCGAGCTCGCCGGCGTGACCCTCGGGCTCGGCCTCTGCGTCGCGCTGAGCCGGGCCATGACCAGCGCCTTCGCGACGGGGCTGCGCAGCCGGCGCTCCCGGGACCGGGCGACCGTGGTGCTCGCGTGCACGGCCGCGCTGCTCGGGCCGATCCAGCTCGGTGCCGCCTCGGCCGCCGAGAACGCCGACTGGCGCGGCATCGCCCGGGTCACCGGCGTCCTCGCGTGGACGCCGCTCGGGGCGCCGTACAGTCTCGGGCTCGACGTCGCGGCGGGGCGCGCGTGGGCCGTACCCGTCAAGGTCCTGATCGTGGCCGGCAGCATCGCGCTCCTGCTCTGGTGGTGGTCCGCGACGCTGGAGCGGGCCATGCTCGGCGCCGCGGGTAGCGCCGGCAGCCGGCAGCGCGCCTCGACCCGCACGCCGGTCGGCCAGCTCGTGCCGCGCTGGCTGCCGCGGACGAGGTTCGGGGCGCTGGCCGCGCGCGAGACCCGCTACTGGTGGCGGGAGACGCGGCGGCGCACCACGCTGATCAGCTTCGCCGTGGTCGGCGTCTTCGTGCCGTTGCTGCTGCTCAACGACGCGTCGGAGTTCGGCCTGGGCGCGATGCTGGTGTTCATCGCGGCGCTCGGGGCGGTCAGCCTGGCCAACCAGTTCGGCTTCGACCGCAGCGCCTACGCGGCCAACGTCGTGGCCGGCGTCCCGGGGCGCGTCGAGCTGGCGTCGCGGGTCGCGGGCTTCTCCGTGTACGTCCTCCCGGCGCTGCTGGTCATCACGGTGGTCATGGGCGTCGTGGGGGACTGGCTCGCCGGGGTGCCCGCGGTCTTCGGGACGGTCGTCGCCGCGTACGGCGCCGGGCTCGCGATCGTGCTGCCCCTCTCCGTCCGGGCCGCCTACGCCCTGCCCGACTCGACGAGCCCCTTCGCCATGAACTCGGGCGCCGGGCCGGCCAAGGCCCTGCTCAGCCTTGCGGCTCTCGTCGGCGCCGCCCTCGCCACACTGCCGCTGCAGCTGGTCGGCTGGCTGCTCGCGGACGTGTGGCGGTGGGTGGGACTGCCGATCGGGATCGCGTACGGCATCGGGGCCCTCGCCCTCGGACTCCGCCTGGCCGGCCCACTCCTGGACAGGCGGATGCCCGAGTTGCTCGCTACGATCAGTTAATAGACCGTTCCCATCGCCGCGCGCACCTCGGCGAGGGTCTGATCGGCCAGCTCGTTCGCGCGCTCGTTGCCCCGGCGCAGCACCTCCCGGACCGCGCCCAGATCCTTCGCGTACGCCGCCCGCCGCTCCCGCATCGGAGCCAGGAACTCGTTCACGGCATCGGTCGCCGTCCGTTTCAGAGCAGCCGCCCCGGCGTCCCCGATCTCGGCCGCCACTTCGTGCGGATCCCTGTCCTGGCACAGCGCCACGAGCTGAACGAGACCCGAGACGCCGGGCCGCAGCCCCGGATCGAAGGTGATGTGCCGGTCGGCATCCGTCGTCGCGCCCCGGATCAGTCGCGCGGTCTCGTCGGGTGTCGCCGACAGCGCGATGGCGTTGCCCCGGCTCTTGCTCATCTTCCGGCCGTCCGTCCCGGGCAGCACCGGCGCGACGCTGAGCAGCCCCTCCGGCAGCGGGAACACCGGGCCGTACCGCTCGTTGAAGCGCCGGGCCACCGTACGGGTGATCTCGATGTGCGGCATCTGGTCCTGACCCACGGGCACGAGGTTGCCCTTGCAGAACAGGATGTCGGCCGCCTGATGCACCGGATAGGTGAACATCAGCCCGCTCACCGAGCTCTGCCGCGAGTGCTGGATCTCGTCCTTCACGGTCGGGTTGCGCTGCAGCTCCGGCACGCTGACCAGGCTCAGGAAGGGCAGCAGCAGCTGATTGAGCGCGGGCACGGCACTGTGCGCGAAGACCGTGGTCGCCTCGGGATCAAGGCCCGCGGCCAGATAGTCGAGCAGCAGCCCGTCGACGGTCTCCCGCAGCCGCTCGGCCACGTCCCGATCCGTCAGCACCTGATAGTCGGCGACGATCACGACCATGTCGGCGCCTTGCCGCTGCAGCTCGACCCGATTGCGCAGCGTCCCGAAGTAGTGCCCGAGGTGCAGCGGCCCGGTCGGCCGGTCGCCGGTCAGCACGCGGTCGGTCATTTCATACTCCTTTGTCAGGGTTCATGGGCGACCCTGGACAAAGAGAAAGGCCGCCCGTGACGGACGGCCTCGGCGCACAGCAGCAGCTCAACCGTCTCTAGGACGGCCGCCAGCTCTGCACGCAAGTCATGCCCCGATCCTACCGCGCGGCAGAATGTTGCTGTGACTCCTGAGAACGGCGGCTTCATCCACTCCAGTGACCCGTTCGCGACGCCGGACGGGGACAAGTCGCCCGTGCGGCGGCTGCGGGGGCGGCTCGCCTCGCCGGTCACGCTGTGGACGGCGCCGGGGCCGGCCGGGCTCACCGTGTCGTCGATGCTGGTCGCGGACGGCGACCCCGGGCGGGTGCTGGGCCTGGTCGACGAGGAGAGCGAGTTCTGGGACGCCGTCTCGGCGGCCGGGCGCTTCGCCGTGATCCCGCTCGAGCCCGGCGACCAGCAGCTCGCGGACAAGTTCGCCGGGCTCATGCCGGCGCCGGGCGGGCTCTTCGCCGCGGGCGACTGGACGGAGACCGAGTGGGGACCCGTGCCGGCGGCCGCGGCGACGTGGGCGGGGTGCCGGCTGGACGGCGAGCGCCCGTACGGCTGGGGGCTGTTGATCGAAGCGACGGTCGAGAAAGTGACCGCCGACGATGCACCCGACGGGCCGCTCATGCATTTCCGGGGGCGGTACCGGTCGTTGAACCGGTAAGCGCACGCCGCACACCGCTCGGCGCAGCCGCCGACCGGTGACGCGTGGGGAGGAGCGCCGCTACGTACGGTGCCCGCAAATGACCCCACGAAGGTGGTGAGCCACGTTGACGACCGAAGCGACTCCGACCGAGAAGTACGTAGCAGTCCAGAACTCCCCGGAGTTCTCGGAGCTGCGACGCAAACTGCGTAACTTCGTGTTCCCGATGACTGTCGCGTTCTTCCTCTGGTACGCGCTCTACGTCCTGCTGTCCGCGTACGCCCGCGGCTTCATGGCGCTGAAGATTGTCGGCAACATCAACGTCGCGCTGCTGTTCGGCCTGCTGCAGTTCGTGTCGACGTTCCTGATCGCGTGGTACTACTCGCGCTACGCGGCCCGGCAGCTCGACCCGCTGGCCGACAAGATCGGCGCCGACCTCAAGGGCGGGGAGGTGACCAAGTGACGGACTTCATCGCCGCCGAGGCCACGTCCTCGACCAGCCGCACGCTCACCATCACGCTCTTCCTGGTCTTCGTCGCCATCACGCTCGCCATCACGATCTGGGCCAGCCGGCAGACCAAGACGGCCACCGACTTCTACGCGGGCGGCCGGCAGTTCTCGGGCTTCCAGAACGGCATGGCGATCGGCGGCGACTACATGTCGGCGGCCTCGTTCCTGGGCATCGCCGGCCTCATCGCGCTCTACGGCTACGACGGCTTCCTCTACTCGATCGGCTTCCTGGTCGCGTGGCTGGTGGCCCTGCTGCTGGTCGCGGAGTTCCTGCGCAACTCGGGCCGCTACACGATGGCCGACGTGCTCGCCTTCCGGATGCGTCAGCGCCCGGTGCGGACGGCGGCCTCGGTCTCGACAATCGTCGTGTCGATCTTCTATCTGATCGCGCAGATGGTCGGCGCGGGCGCGCTCGTGTCGCTGCTGCTGGGCATCAAGGCGGACACGACCTTCCTGGGCATGGACGCGGGCACGGCCAAGGTCGCCACGATCATCCTGGTCGGCGCGCTCATGATCGTCTACGTGGTCGTGGGCGGCATGAAGGGCACCACGTACGTCCAGATCGTCAAGGCTTTCCTGCTCATGACC
Organism: Symbioplanes lichenis; assembly: GCF_030709675.1. Taxonomy (GTDB): domain Bacteria; phylum Actinomycetota; class Actinomycetes; order Mycobacteriales; family Micromonosporaceae; genus Actinoplanes; species Actinoplanes lichenis. Next base: position 12,388 of record NZ_JAUZQD010000011.1, on the reverse strand, counting down.
GGCGCGCTGGTCATGACGCTGCTGGTGCTGGCGCACTACAAGTTCAACCTGTCCAGCCTGCTGGGCGACGCCGCCGAGCAGTCCGGCAAGGGCGCCGCCTTCCTGGAGCCCGGCCTGCGCTACGGCATCGAGTCGGACAGCGCCTCGGCCACCTTCTACAGCAAGATGGACCTGCTCTCGCTGGGCATCGCGCTGGTGCTGGGCACGGCCGGCCTGCCGCACATCCTGACCCGGTTCTACACGGTTCCGACGAGCCGGATCGCCCGCAAGAGCGTGCTCTGGGCCATCGGCATCATCGGCGTCTTCTACCTGTTCACGCTGGCGCTCGGCTTCGGGGCGGCGGCGATGGTGGGCGGCACGGCGATCACCGCGCAGGACAAGGCCGGCAACACCGCGGCCCCGCAGCTCGCGCAGGAGCTGGGCATCACGTTCCTCGGCGGTGACACCGGCGGCGCGGTGCTGCTGGCGATCATCGCGGCGGTCGCCTTCGCCACGATCCTCGCCGTGGTCGCCGGTCTGACGCTGGCCTCCTCGTCGAGCGTGGCGCACGACTTCTACGCCAGCGTGATCAAGCGCGGTCAGGCGGCCGAGCGGGACGAGGTCCGGGTCGCCCGGATCTCGGCCTTCGTCATCGGCGCGGTCGCGATCGTGTTGTCGATCTTCGCGCAGAGCCTGAACGTCGCGTTCCTCGTGGCGCTGGCGTTCGCGGTGGCGGCCTCGGCCAACTTGCCGGCGATCCTCTACAGCCTGTTCTGGAAGCGGTTCAACACCTCCGGGGCGCTCTGGTCGATCTACGGCGGGCTCATCGCCGCGGTCGTGCTGGTGTTCTTCTCACCGGTCGTCTCCGGCTCGGCGACGGCGATGTTCCCCGACCACGACTGGCACTGGTTCCCGCTGTCGAACCCGGGCATCATCTCGATCCCGATCGGCTTCCTGTGCGGCTTCATCGGCACGCTCGTCTCCAAGGAGAACGACACCGACAAGTACGCGGAGCTGGAGGTCCGGTCACTGACCGGTCACGGCGCGCACTGACGCCACCAGCTCCTACCCGGCGAGGGGGGCCGCCCGGCCCCCCTCGCTACAGTGAGCCAATGGCTATCGAGCAGCGGTTCGGCGCGGGACATCGGATTCTGGTCAGCGGAGGCGCCGGCTTCGTCCCGTCGCACGTCGTCGACGCGCTGCTCGCCCGTGGCTGCCAGGTCGTGGCCGTGGACAACTTCATCACCGGCTCCCGCGACAACATCGCCCACCTCGCGTCGGAGCCGCGCTTCACGCTCGTCGAGGCCGACCTGACGCAGGGGCTGCCGAGCGACCCGGCGCTCACCGAGCGTTTCGACGCCATCCTGCACATGGCGTCGCCGGCGAGCCCGACGGACTTCGCCAAGCTGCCGACCGAGATCCTGCGCGTCGGCTCGATCGGCACGCTGGCGCTGCTCGACCGGGCGGTCGCCGACTCGGCGCGCTTCCTGATGGCGTCGACCTCGGAGGCGTACGGGGACCCGGAGGTCCACCCGCAGCCGGAGAGCTACTGGGGCAACGTCAACCCGATCGGCATCCGGTCGGTCTACGACGAGGCCAAGCGCTTCTCCGAGGCGGCCACCATGGGCTACCACCGCTTCCACGGGCTCGACACGGCCATCGTGCGCATCTTCAACACGTACGGCCCGCGGATGCGCCCGGACGACGGCCGTGCAATTCCCACCTTCATCAGCCAGGCGCTGCACGGGGTGCCGCTGACGGTCCAGGGCACCGGCGCGCAGACCCGCTCGATCACGTACGTCGACGATCTGGTCCGCGGCATCCTGCTGCTGCTCGACTCGACCGAGACCGGGCCGATCAACTGCGGCACCGAGCACGAGCTGACGATGCTGGAGCTGGCCGAGCTGATCGTGAAGCTCGCCGGCAGCAGCTCGCCGATCCAGCTCGTCGAGCGGGCGGCGGACGACCCGGAGAAGCGCCGGCCCGACCTCACGCTGGCCCGCACGCTGCTCGGCTACGAGCCCCAGGTGGGCCCCGAGGAGGGCCTGCGCCGGACGATCGACTTCTTCGCAAAGTGAATACTTTGTCACGGTAGTGAACGTTGCACGGGGAGTAGTTGTCTCCTCCCTTCGTGCCACCGGGCGCTGATGCACCGTTTGCCTGGCTCGGTGTCTCTAATCTGAAGTCATGTCTGCGACTTCGTCCCCCTGGGGTAGCCCCGCCGGCCGGGCTTCGGTGCCGGGCCCGCTGGGTACATCCGGCGCCATGGATCGATCTTCGGTGCCCGGTGCCTCCGGACGGGCCGGAACGGCTCGTCCGGGCGGCCGCCCCGCATATGGACAGCGTCCGGCCGGTGCCTACGGTGGCCGTCCGGCAGCCGGTGAGCAGGAGTGGCCGCCGCGCGGGTCGTCCGGGTCGGGCATGGGTCCGGGCGGGCCGATCGAGCCGCCCGGCGGGCCGGGACGCGGCCGGCCGTACTCGGGGAAGCGCAAGCCGCGCTGGGGCCGCATCGCCCTGGTGGCCGGGGCCGTGGTCCTGGTGATCGCGCTGATCACCGGCTTCTCGCTCTACGGCTACGCGAACAACCTGAACGACGACCTCAAGCGGACCGACGCGTTTGCGGACATCACCGACGGCCGGCCGGCCAAGACGGTGGACGGGGCGCTCAACTTCCTGCTCGTCGGCAGCGACTCGCGTGACCCGGACGCGTCGAAGGAGGACGCGAACTCCTGGCGCGCGGACACGCTGATGATCATGCACGTGCCCGAGGACCACAAGAGCGCGCAGCTGATGTCGATCCCGCGCGACCTCTACGTGCAGATCCCGGGCGCCAACGACGGCGCCTGCGACAGCGGCAGCCGCAACAAGATCAACGCGGCGTTCGCCTTCGGCGGGCTGCCCCGGGCCGTCCGGACGGTCGAGTGCCTGACCGACGTCCACCTCGATCACGTGCTCGCCATCGACTTCGGCGGCTTCAAGGAGGTCACCGACGCGCTGGGCGGCGTGGACCTCAAGGTGGACCAGAGCATCACGTCGATCCACAAGCCGTACCGGAAGTTCACCAAGGGCACCATGCACATGGACGGCGCGACCGCGCTGGACTGGGTGCGTCAGCGCAAGCAGTTCCCGCGCGGCGACTTCGACCGGATCCGCCACCAGCAGGAGTTCCTCAAGGCGCTCATGGACAAGGCGGCCAGCGGCGGCACGCTCAGCAACCCCGGCAAGCTCAACGACTTCCTCAAGTCGGTGACCAACGCGATCACCGCCGACAAGGACTTCTCGCTGACCGACATGGCGGTGCAGTTCCGTAGCCTCCGCGGCGAGAACCTCACCTTCATCACCAGCCCCAACAAGGGCAGCGAGACGATCGGCGGACAGAGCGTCGTGGTCCAGGACAAGGAGAAGCAGGCCGCTTTGTTCAAGGCTCTGGCGACCGACAAGATGGATGAGTGGATGTCGGCCAACCCCAAGTAAGCGGACGAAAAGCGCGGGACGGCCGATATCGCCTCCCGCGCTTTTTCTTGTCCGGAAAGTAAACAGGGACGAAACAGCGAAGGACTTATAGTGTCTTCCGCCGTTCACCCTTGACCTTGGGAGCGCACATGACCGTCCAAGCCCCCCGGCGCCCGCAGACGCCGCCGGACCCGGACGGTCGCCGGCGCCCCTCGATCTCGGCGGCGGAGCTGCTGGCCGAGCACAAGAAGCGCACGAAGAGCCCGCTGTGGGCCAAGCTGAGCGTCGCCTTCGGCGCCGTGCTGCTGGTCGCCGGGGGCGGCGGGGTGGCCGGCACGAAGTACTTCGTCGCCAGCGCCTCCAACGCCGTCACCCAGCAGAACCTGATCGCGGGCGACGTGGCCAAGAGCGGCGCCGACGGCGGCGGCGACATCGACGGCGCGGTCGACATCCTGCTCATGGGCGTCGACGCGCGGAAGCGCTGGGCGGTCGACGACCTGCGCTCGGACACGATCATCGCGCTGCACATCCCGGCCAGCCACGACCAGGCCTTCCTCGTGTCGATCCCGCGGGACACCGAGATGCAGGTGCCGCCGTTCGCCAAGGCCGGCTATGCGGGCGGGGTCGCGAAGGCCACCGAGGTCTTCTACTGGGGCGCGCAGAACGGCGGGGGCTGGGAGGGCGGCGCCCAGCTCATGGCCCAGACCATCAAGCAGAACACCGGCATGACCTTCGACGGCGCCGCGATCATCGACTTCAACGGGTTCAAGAACGTCATCGACGCGCTCGACGGCGTGAACATGTGCGTCGACCAGCGGGTCAAGTCGCACCACATCCAGATGGTCGACGGCAAGCCGCTCTATCTGGCCGACGCCCGCAAGACGCCGGGCACGCACGAGGAGATCTGGTACGAGAAGGGCTGCCAGGACTTCGAGGGCTGGCAGGCGCTCGACTACGCCCGGCAACGCTACGGCCTCAAGAACGGCGACTACGACCGGCAGCGGCACCAGCAGCAGCTCATCAAGGCCATCGCCAAGAAGGCGGCGAAGAGCGGGGCGCTCACCAATCCGGTCAAGGTGAACAGCCTCATCAAGGCGGCCGGCAAGGCCTTCGTGCTCGACACCGGCAACGTCCCGGTTGCCGACTTCATCTTCGCGCTCAAGGGTGTCGCGGCCAACGACATGGTGCTGCTGCGGACCAACAACGGCACCTTCGCGGGCAACGGGAACGGCCGGGAGACGATCACGCCCAAGAGCCTGGAGATGTACAAGGCCGTCAAGCAGGACAAGCTCTCCGAGTTCATCGTGGCGAACCCGGACGTCGTGGCCAACGAGAAGTAGTTTTACGCTCTACCTGTGTTCGGACCGCAGATTCCCAGCGTCACTCCCGGCCAGGTCGACCCGGCCGCCTACCTGCTCGACGTGCGCGAGCCCGACGAGTGGACCGCCGGCCATGCCCCGCAGGCCCACCACCTGCCGATGATGGAGGTCCCGGCGCGGCTCGCCGAGATCCCGACGGACGCCGAGGTCGTGGTGGTGTGCCGCTCCGGCGGCCGCTCCGGCCAGGTCGTCAACTACCTGATGGGCAACGGCTGGGACAACGTGCGCAACCTCGACGGCGGCATGAAGGCCTGGGAGTCCGAGGGCCGCGAGGTCGTCAGCGAGAACGGACAGCCGGCCCGCGTGCTGTGAGTCCGGGACGGCCGCTGGTCTTCGCCCATCGCGGCGGCGCCGACGCGCTGCCGGAGCACACCCTCGCCGCGTACCTGCGGGCGCTCGACGAGGGTGCCGACGGCGTGGAGTGCGACGTCCGGCTGACCCGGGACGGGCATCTGGTCTGCGTGCACGACCGGCGGCTCGACCGTACCTCCAACGGCACCGGCCTGGTCAGCACCAAGACGCTGGCGCAGCTGGAGGAGCTCGACTTCGGCTCCTGGCACTCGTCGGCGGCCGTCGAGGAGCAGAGCATCGAGCACACGCGCCTGCTCACCCTCGACCGCCTGCTGGGTGCGTTGCGGGCCTGGGGGAGGCCGGTCCGGCTCCTGATCGAGACCAAACACCCTTCCCGGTACGGCGGGGAGGTCGAGCGCCGCCTCGTCGAGCTCCTGCGCCGCTACGACCTCGCCGAGCCCCGCCCGGACGATCCGATCCACGTCACGGTGATGTCGTTCGCCGCCTTCGCCCTGCGCCGGATCCGCGCGCTCGCCCCGAGGCTCCCCACGGTCTACCTGCTCGAGATACTGCCCCCGGTCATCCGCAAGGGCCGGTTGCCGTTCGGCGCCCGGATCGCGGGACCCGGGGTCGCCCTGCTGCGGACCCGGCCGGCGCTCATCCCGACCTTCCGCGCGGCGGGCAACCAGACGTACGTATGGACCGTCAACGACGAGATCGACCTCGACCTGGTCCTCGCGCAGGAGGCCGACGGGATCATCAGCGACCGGCCCCGCTTCGTGCTCGAGAAGCTCGGCGGCGCACGTGGCGTGTGACTCCGGCCACCCCGGGCCGAGAAAGTTCATGATCGACTCGTGCCGCCCTGCCCAAACGGCCGGAAGCGAGGCAGACTCGCAGACATGCCGGTCACTCCCGACTATGCCGCGCTGACCCGCGGGCAGATCGCGCTTCTCGACCGGATCAACGCGGGCGACACCGGGCTCGCCGTGCTCGACCAGGTCGTCCGGCTCGCCACGGCGGTGCTGGGTGGCACGGGCGGCAGCTTCACGGAGTTCGCCGCCGACCACGGCCGGGTCGTCGCCGCGACCGGCGAGTGTGCCCGCACGCTGGGCCGCCGCACGTCCTTCGCCGAGCGGCCCGGGGTGCCGTGCGAGCTCAACGGCGTGGCCATCGGCCGGCTGCACGTGTGCCTCGACGAGCTGAGCCCCGAGCAGCGGACCGTGCTGGAGCTGCTGTCAGCCACCATCGCCCAGCTCTATGCCGCGCGCGCCGGCCTGCCCGTGCACACCGACGGTCCCCAGCCGGCGTCCCGCCTGACGACGGAGGTCACCGATCACGACGGTCTCGTCGAGCATTGGAAGCGCCGCCACGAGGACAGGGACCTGTTCGTCGCCGTCACCAGCCACGAGCTCCGCACCCCGGTCACGGTCATCAAGGGGTACGCCGACACGCTCACGAACCACTGGGAGTCCCTCGGCGAGGAGGGCCGCCGGGAGGCCGCCCGCGTGATCGGCGCCCGGGCCGGGGAGCTGGCCCGGCTGGTCGACCGGCTGCTCTCGGCGACCAGCGAGGAGTCGGGCGACGCGCCGCCTGGGCCCTTCGACCTCGTCGACGCCCTCCGCTCGGCCGCCGCCGACCTGCCCGAGGACCTGCGCGCCCGGCTCGTGCTCGACGGCCTGCCCGGCGACCTGCCCAAGGCGTTCGGCGACCGTGACGCCATCGCCACCGTGCTGACCGAGCTGGCCACCAACGCCGAGAAATACTCCCCGCCCGAGACCGAGGTGACCGTCACCGCCACGTCCGACGAGACGACCGTGACGTTCCAGGTGGCCGACCGGGGCTACGGCGTGCGGCCCGAGCATGCCGAGCTGGCCTTCGAGCGCTACTGGCAGGGCGAGCCGGCGTCGGGTGGCCGCAATCCGGGCGCGGGTCTCGGGCTCTACCTCGTCCGGCGTACGGTCGAGCGGCGCAACGGCTGGGTCTCGCTGCGCCCGCGTGAGGGGGGCGGGACGATCGCGGAGGTCCGCTTCCCCCGGGCGTGATTCATTCCCGGGCCGGTTCCCCCGGGCGTGACCGCTGTCACCTCGCCGCCTAGGCTGGTTCGCCGTGAGCAAGCGTCGAAACAACCCCCGAGCCGCGTCGGCGGCGCCCAAGCGTGAGAAGGTCCGGGACATCTTCGTGGCCCGGCCGTTCGAGGGCCTGGCCGACGAGACCGAGTGGATCGCGCTGCGCGAGCTGGTCCCGGCCGCTTCCGCGCCGCTGACCCTCAAGCCCGAGATCATCGAGGAGTACGGCGACCGCCCGGTCACCCTCTCGACGGTCCTCCCGATGGCGTGGCCCGCGATGACCCGCCAGGACGGGCGCATCTTCGTCGGTCTGCAGCGCCACATCCAGTCCGGTGACGTGTCACGCGACGTGGCAGTCGCCGTCCTCAACGCGCTGCAGACCGAGCCCGGCGGCACCGTGCCCGTGCCCGCACTGCCCGGCGAAGGGCCCCGGCTGCAGGACATCCTGGCCGACGGTCCGCTCGACGTGACCGTGCACGACGGCTTCGAGTACTGGCTCGACGCCCAGCAGGCCGAGGACCCGAGCGTGAAGGCGTCGCTCGAACGGGCGAACGCGTCGATCTATCCGACCGTACGGATGACGGCGGCGCACGCGGCGTACTGGTGCCGGGTGCCGGAGAAGTCGCACGTGCGCTGGGTGCTGCCCGAGCCGGAGGACACCGCGCTCGACGCCCTGGCCCGCCTGTCCGCCTCCGGTGACCTGCTGCTCGGCGAGGGGACCAAGTTCGCCGGGATGTTCCGGGCGCACGGTCTGCTCGTACCCGTGTGGGATCTGCCGCACGACCTGGAGGCGGGCGACTGGGAGGCGCCGCTGGCGGACTTCGCCAAGCGCTACAGCGACATTCTCGCCGAGACCGGGCCGCTCGACGCCGCCGCCCGGCGCGCGAAGCAGGGCCTGGTGGGCCGCCAGCTCACGCTGCGCTGACTCACCGCCCCGGGCATGGTTGCGGCTATGTCCGGGGCTCTCCTCCCAGCGGGGCCCGCTCGATCAGGCCTCTCCGGCCGCCTCCCCCAGCGGAGCGCGCTCGATCGGGCAGGACATGCACCTCGGGCCGCCGCGGCCGGAGCCCAGCTCGGACCCGCTGATCGCGATCACCTCGATGCCGGCCCGTTCCAGCTGGGCGTTGGTCTCGACATTGCGCTCATAGGCGACACACAACCGTGGCGCGATGGCGAGCGTGTTGTTGCCGTCGTCCCACTGCTCGCGCTCGGCGGTCACCGGGTCGAGACCGGTGTCGATGATCCGCAACCGCTCGATGCCCATCGCCTCGGCGGCGGCGTCCAGGAAGGGCCGGGCCGCCCCGACCCGCGGCTCACCGTCGAAGCCCGAGGTCACCGGGTACGCCATCAGCGCGTCCGCCACGTTCGGGTACATGACCACGGCATCGGTGTCGACCATCGTGCACACGGTGTCGAGATGCATGGTGGCCCGTTCCTGGGCGATCGGCACCGCGAGGATCGTGTGGGCCAGTCCCGCGTCGAAGACCCGCCGGGCCAGCCGCTCGGCGCCGGCCGCGGTGGTGCGCTCCCCGACGCCGATGGCGAGCACGTCCGGGGCGAGCAGCAGCACGTCGCCGCCCTCCACGTTCTCCAGTCCCGGGGTGTAGAGCAGCTCGGTGCCCGCGAAACGTGGATGGTGCGTGTAGATCGCCCGGGTGAGCGTCGTCTCACGGCTCCGGGCGGGCATCGCCAGGCTCGTCACGGCCACCTGGTCGCGTACCCAGGCGGATGAATCCCGCGTGAAAAGCAGGTTGGGCAGCGGGTCGATGACGAACTCGTGCCGATCCATCAGCTCGTAGACCAGTCCACCGGGCTTGCCGGGGCCGGGCTTGACCTCCTCGTGGGCGAGGCCGGCCATGAGGACGTGGGCCAGCTCGCGCGGGTCGAGGTCACTCAGATGGGCGGCGACCCGGGCCCGGAGGTTGTCACCCAGCCGGGGGTCGGCCAGCACCGTCTCGGTGAGCAGAGACCGCGCGTCCGGGACGTCCAGGGTCTCCTCGAGCAGCTGCCCGAGATAGAGCACTTCGACGCCGCGGTCGCGCAGGGCCTGCGCGAACCGGTCGTGCTCCTCCTGCGCCCGGCCCACCCAGGGGATGGCGTCGAACAGCAGGGAGTCGTTGTTGCGGGGGGTCAGCCGGGCGAGCTCGGCGCCGGGGCGGTGCAGCAGGACGGTCGCGAGCCGTCCGACCTCGCTGTCGACATAAGGGGCCACAGGACCGAGACTAAGTCGGGAACGGCAGGTCGGCGCGGTGAGCGCGGCCTTTTGTCCGCTACCGTCCGCATGCGTCCTGTGACCTACCGCCAAGATCCGAGACAGTGCTGCGCTCTGTGTGAGGGCACGCTAACTTGTCCGGAGGACGTTTCGGATTTCAGGGGAGCCCTAGGTCGCGTCATGCACCATACGGAAAAACGCCTTGGCCGTGAATGTGGCATTCATCCCCACTCATTCCGCTTTCTTTCCGGCCCCATGGCTTGCTTGAGTACCGGGTCAGACACTTACCGTAGTGGAAAGAGAGCCCGATGGACCTTTTGCCGGAGGTCGCTGTGACTGTCTTCCCCGCACGCCCCGCCCTGCCCGCCACCTATTCGCCCACCCCCTCCGAGTCGCGCCCGGGCACTGCGCTCGAGCCGGTTCGCCCGAGCCCCGTCGAGTGGGCCCGCCGTCGCCGCGCCGAGCGTGACGCCCGTCGCCTCGAGGCGGCCGGGACCCGCGCGCTGACCCGCCTCGACCGGCTGGGACCCGCCTGGCACATCGTCGACTGGCCGCGTACCGACTCGCTCGGCTACGAACACGACCCGAGCGACGACCGCGCCGGATTCCTCGCCATCGGCCCCGGCGGCGTCTATGCCGTCACCGTCGCCGACCACGGCCGCGCCCGCGTGCTCATCGCCGGTGACGTGGTGCAGATCAACGGCAAGCGCCCGGCGTACGTGGCCGAGGCTCGCCGCGACGCCAAGCGCGCCGGCCGGGCCATGAGCGCCGCCGTCGGCCTCACCGTGCCCGTCACGCCCGTGCTCGCCTTCGTGGGCTCCGGCGTGATCAGCGTCCACGGCCTGCCCAAGGAGTGTCTGGTCGCCACGCACAAGGAGCTCGACCGGCTGCTGATCGCCGGTGGTTCGCGCATCTCGCCGGCCACCGCGAGCAAGCTCTCCGCCGTCGCGCAGCACCCGGGCACGTGGGCCAACGCGCCCTACCGCCCCGCCTCGAGCGAGTACCGGTGGTACGCGAACGGCCAAACGGCCGCTGACAAGCGGCCGACCCGCCGGTAACGTTCCTGTCGGTGCACCGCACACCCGCGAGGGTTGACGTGAGCGACGCCGGCCGGACACTCGAAGGGTCGAGACTGTTCGTCTCGGCTGTCGGTCCGGCCGGAGTCCCGCTCCGGCCGGCGGTGCCGATGATCAGGGAGGTGCGGGTGGCGCACGTCGAGCTCTCGTTGTCGGGAGCGTTCGTGCCACAGGCGCGCACGCCGGTGGAGTCCGAGTTCGTCTCGAACATCGACCGGTGGGCCGCGACGGTCTGGCAGGCCGTCGAGCCGTGTCTGGTGATCGACAATCACCACACCGTCGTCGCGGTGTCACCGGCGGCCAGCGATCTGCTGGATCTGCCGAAGGGCGCCGACGTCGTGGGCAAGCCGTTGCTCGGCGAGGGCTCGCTGCGCCTCGTCGACTTCACGGCCGGCGGCAGCGAGCTCGATCTGCCGGAGCTCGAGAAGATCCCGCCGATCCTGGCGCTGAGCTCGGAGCGCCTGGCCCGCGGGCTGTTGCGCATCCAGCCACCGGGTGACGAGCGACACATCACGGTCGATGCCATCGCGACGCCGATCTGGGAGAACGGGCACGTGATCGCCTCACTCACGTTCTTCTCGGAGATCCGCTACTGATACGCCGGTTGCCGATCATTCATGTGGCGATGAACGCACCCGTCACCCGTTGGGGTTAACAGGGTCCGGACCGTAGTGTTCCCTCATGCTCGACCTCGACCTGCTGCCCGACGACTATGCGGTGTGCCGGCTGCCCGGCGGATCCGCGCTGCCCGCATCGCTGACGGCCGGGCCCGATGACAAAAATGTCATCTCGGTGACCTGGGCGCCGGACGAGGTCTCGGTCATCTGCCCGAGCGACCGCGTGCCGCCCGGCGCGACCTACGAGGCCGCCTGGCGCTGCTTCCGCGTCGCCGGCCAGGTCGACCTCGCGCTGACCGGCATCCTGGCGTCGCTGGTGCAGCCGCTCGCGGAGGCGCGGGTCAACCTGATCGCCTTCTCGACCTACGACACCGACTACGTGCTCGTCCCCCAGGTCCGCCTGGAGGAGGCCATCGGCACGCTGACCGCGGCGGGCCACCGCGTCGCCGCCTGAGCGGCCGCCCTCACCCCCGCCTCACCCCCGCCTCACCACCTGGGGCCGGTGCTGCCCTGACCGGTCGTCGCCACCCGGGGCCGGTGCTGCCCTGACCGGTCGTCGCCGCCGAATTGTGACGTTCATCTATCCGGTTCGGCGCCCTACGATGGGGGCCGTGGTCCGCGTCCTCCGTCTGCCGGTGCTCGCCGGGGCGCTCGTCGCCTCCGGCCTCCTCGCCGCCTGCGGCGCACCGCCGGAGCCGCCCGCGACCGCGCCACCCCTGGCCACCGGCCCGGACCCGTCCGCCTCGGTCTCGCTGCCGCCGCCGGTGCTCACCCCGATCCTGCCGACGCAGACGACACCGGCCCTGCCCGGCGGCCTGCCGACCACGCCGGCCTGGCCCACGCTCCCCACCACGACGACCACGCCGGTCTACACGCCGCCGGTGACGCCGACGACCACGATCCCCACCCCGGCGACACCGACCCAGTCGCCGGCGCCCAGGTGCACGGCCGGGCCCACGGCGGCGCAGGTGATCGCCGTCGTCAAGGGCACGGCGGGCATCCCCGACCGGCCGCTCAAGGTGGTCGACGGGCCGTCCTGCTCCGGCTCGTGGCAGTTCTCGGTGATGGAGATCGAGGCCGCGAACGCCGGCGACAAGTACGAGCCGCTCAGCGTCGTCACCAAGGGCCAGCCGGCGGCGTTGCAGCTGGTCGAGGCGGGCACCGACGTGTGCAGCCTGGTCGTCCAGAGCGAAGCCCCGGCCGGCATCCGCGTCCGCGCCTGCGGCGCCTGACCCTGTCGCCGCCCTCGACCTCGGCGCCTAACCCTGTCGCCGCCTTCGACCTCGCCGCCTGACCCTGTCGCCGCCCTCGACCT
>NZ_JAUZQD010000010.1 GCF_030709675.1 Symbioplanes lichenis | reverse complement strand
ATCGATGCATTTCAAAGCCATGATGGGCGCGCTCGGCGCGGTGGCGGCGGCCGTGGCGGCGGTTTTCACGTTTCTCGCGAGTTCGGGAAAGGCCGAGAAACCGCCGCCGGCCGATCCGGGCGTCGCCATCGGCACGGTGAACGGTGACGTGCGGATCAACGAGCATCCGGCCCCGCCCCCGGCGACGAGCAGCCCGCCGCCCGAGGAACCGACCGGCGAGCCGACCGACGAGCCGACCGAGGAACCCGCCGAGGAGCCGACCGGCGAGCCGGAGGAGGAAAGCCCCGAACCGGAAAGCGCACCCACCGGCACCGGCGTCGTCATGGCCCCGCCGGGCTACACCAGCCTGACCGTTTTCAGCCGGCCGACCACCTTGTCCCCGCCGGCGGGCTCGGTCCCGGTCGGCAGCACGGTCACCATCGACTGCACCGTTCGCGGTCAGACGTGGATCGACGGCAACGGGAACCCCAGCAACCTGTGGAACCACGTGCCCGGCGGCTTCGTCCCCGACGCCATGATCGACACGGGGACCGGCGACCCCGTCGCCCCGCCCTGCTGACCCGTCGACACAGCGCCGCGTCGCTCGCGGAAGAAGCGCGCGAAAGCTCAGCCCGCGATCGCGTTGTGCACGGCGACCCGGTGCACGTCCGGGTTGGACCAGCTCCAGTTCGGGTGCGCCCGGTTGGTCAGCAGCACGACCACCATCCTCTTCGCGGGGACCACGAGCAGACTGGTCCCGGTGAAGCCGGTGTGCCCGAAACTCGTCGCCGACGCCAGCTTCCCCATGAACCACGGCTGGTTCATCTCGACCCCGAGACCATGGTCCGCCGTACGGTTCGGCCGGTCGGCGTCGATCGCCTTCTTGCCCTGGTTGACGTTGGTCAGCGCCCGCTTCAGCACGGCGGCGGAGAGCAACCGCCGCCCGTTGTACGTACCCCCGTCGAGCATCAGCTGACCGATGGCGGCCACGTCCTTGGCCGTCCCGAAGATGCCCGCGTGCCCCGCCACGCCGCCCAGATGGTTCGCCACGTCGTCGTGGACCGTGCCGCGCAGCAGCCCGCGCGACGTCCGCGCGTCCGTGGCGACCAGGCGCCCCTTGTCCTTGACCCACTTCAACGGCAGGAAGCCCGTGTCGGTCAGGCCCATCGGGGTGGTCAGGTTGTCGCGTACGGCCTTGTCGAGGCTCTTGCCGGTCAGCTTCTCCACCAGCCGGCCGAGCACCATCAGCCCCACGCTGGAGTATCGGAAGGTCGTCCCGGGCACGCCGCCCTTGACCAGCGGCGTGGCCATGACCGCCCGCCACCGGGCCGCGTTGTCGGGCAGCCCGGTGACCTTCGCGCCGACGGGCAGCGCCGACGTGTGCGCCAGCAATTGCGCCACGGTCACAGTGCCCTTGCCCGCGCCCGTGAAATCCGGCAAGTACTGGCGGACCGGCGCATCGAGCTCCACCTTGCCCTGGTCGACGAGCTGGAGCACGAGCAGCGCGGTGCAGACCTTGGTCAGCGAGGCGAGGTCGAAGATCGATCCGGTCCGCATGGCGACCCGCTGAGCGGCCGGCAACTCCACGGGCCCGGCCTTGTAGCGCACCGCGTGCCCCGCGGCGGCGTGCAATGTCGTCTTGCCGTCCACCTGGACGAGGGCGACCGCGCCCGCGTACCCGGGATGCTTGGGGTTGTCGGGTGTCGCCTTGAGGTATTTGCTCAGCACGCCGCGCACCTTGGCCGCATACGGCGGGGCGAGCGCCTCGGCCACCTCCCCGGGCACCGGCCGCGCTGCCGGCGTCGACCCCGGGGCCGGGCCGGCGGCGCCCGAGGGTGTCACCCAGGTCGGCGAGGCGCACCCGGCCGACCCGGCAACGGCGGACAATCCGGTCAGGAGGGCGGCACGGCGAGTGAACGGCACCGCAGCATGATGTCAGCTTCCGGCCCTCACGACGAGTACCGGTCGAAAACCGCCTCGAGCACCCCCTCACCGTGAGTGAGCCCGGGCAGCCGCCGCCGCAGCGTGTCGACGTGCTCGGACGGCATCTCGGCGACCAGCAGCGCCCGCCGCCCGCGCCCGTGCGTCTCGAGCGGCAGCCCGCCCAGCCCGCCGAGCACCGGCAGCACGGCGGCGACCGCGGCGGCGGGCAGGTCGAGTTCGACGCGGTGGATCGGATCGCAGACCCGGGTGCCGGCCCGGCGCAGCGCCTCGGCGACCACCACCCGCGTGAGCCGCCGGAAGTCACCCGCCGTGCTGCCGACGCTGTCGTAGCCACTGCGAGTCATGGTCACCCGGCAGTCGAGCACCCGCCACCCATGCGGCCCCGCCGCCAGCCCGTCGTGCACGGCCTGCCCGACGGCGGCGAAGAACGCGGCGGGCATCGAGCCCGGTTCGACGGCGAGGGTGAAGGCGGGCGCGCCCGGCTCCACGCGCAGGCCCACGGTGGCGAGCCACGGATTGTCCGCGGCGCCGATGATGCGCTCGTCCGCACCCGGCCCGGCGAGGCGCTCGGCCCGGATGGTGGCGGCCGGCTCGAAGCGGGCGCGGAGGCCGTACCCGGTGGTGAGGGTCTCGGTGATGACCTCCTGCTGGACCTCGCCGTAGAGGGTGACCGACAGCGGGTCGGGGGTCAGCCCGATCAGCGGGTCCTGATCGGCGAGCTGGGCCAGCGCGGCGTGCAGGTCGCCGAGCCGGGCCGGATCCTCCGGTACGACGACACTGCGCAGCGTGGGCGGCGGGAAGTGACCACCCGCGTCCGGGGCGCCGTCGCCCAGCGTGTCACCGATGCGGGCGCCGGTCAGGCCCCAGATCTTCGCGATGTGCCCGGCGGGCGCGGCCGCGGCCGGCGCGTCGAGCACCCGCAGACGGGTGACCTTGCCCTGGGCGAGCCGGTCGCGCACGCGCAGCGTCCCGGTCCTGATCCGCGCGTACGCGACCCGCCCGCCCCCGGCCTCGCGCTCCACCTTGAACACCGTGGCCGCCAGGGGCGCGCCGGCGTCCTCCGGTGCTCGTGGCAGCAAGGTCGTGATCGCGTGCGTGAGCCGGTCGATGCCCTCCCCGGTGAGCGCCGAGCCGCGGAACACGGGGTGCACGAGCCCGGCCCGCGTCTGCTCCGCCAGCGCCGCCCCCAGATCCGGGCGCCGCCCGTCCACGAGGTCTGCGAGCAGGGTGTCGTCGTGCCGGCTCAGCACGTCGGCCAGCTCCTCGGGCCGATCGCCGGCCACGGGGACGCCGAGCCGCTCGCCGAGCTGCCGCTCCACCTCACCGGGGCGCGCGCCGCGCCGGTCGGTCTTGTTGACGAAGACGAGCGCCGGGATGCGCAGCCGGCGCAACGCCCGCATCAGCACGTGCGTGTGCGCCTGGACGCCCTCCACCGCCGACACGACCAGCACGGCGCCGTCGAGCACCGACAGCACCCGGTCGACCTCGGCGACGAAGTCGGGGTGCCCGGGCGTGTCCAGCAGATTGACGGTGACGCCGTGCAGCGTGAACGAGGCGACGGCGGCGCGGATCGTGATGCCGCGGCGCCGTTCCATCTCCAGCGAGTCGGTCCGGGTGGTGCCGGCGTCGACCCGGCCGAGGGCGGGCAGCGCTCCGGCGTCGTAGAGCAGACGCTCGGTCAGGCTGGTCTTACCGGCGTCGACATGGGCGACGATGCCGAGGTTGAGCAGGGGCACGAAGCGATTCCTCCGACGAGACAGGCAGGACGGGCGGGAACACGCCTGTGGCTCGCATCGGAAACCTCTCCTTCGCCGGAAGAACGCCGCCATCGTGGAACGGCCGCGGGAACCGTGTCCACCGAATTTCAGAAGTCGACCGGCTCGCCGGTGGTGGCGTCGGTGAGCAGGATCGCCTCCATGGGGCAGGAGGCGGCGGCGTCGAGCACGGCCTCCCGCTCCTCGGTGACCTCCCGCAGCGGATGGGTGCGTCCGTCGTCGCCCAGGGCGAAATCGTCGCCCGCCAGCGCGAGGCACACCCCGGACGCGATGCAGTCCGGGGTCACCTCGACCCGCCAGGAGGTCACGGCGTCACCACCGCACCGGCAGCTCGTGCAGGCTGCGCACGATCATGCCGTTCTTGAAGCGCAGCTCCGCCACCGGCACGTCCACGCGCAGCCCGGGCAGCCGGGCGAGCAGCCCGCGCAGCGCCTCCTGCAGCTCCATCCGGGCCAGCTGCGCCCCGAGGCAGTGGTGCACGCCCGCCCCGAAGCCCAGGTGCGCGCCCGCGGACCGGGTCACGTCGAGGGTGTCGGGGTCGTCGAACAGCTGCGGGTCGCGGTTGGCGACGGTCATCAAGGGGACGACCGCCGACCCGGCCGGGATGCGGACGCCGGCCAGCTCGACCTCCTCCGTCGTCACGCGCACCAGGCCGCTGCCCTCGCCCAGCTGGACGAAGCGCATCAGCTCCTCGACGGCCTGCGGGATCGTCTCGGGCTGCGTGAGGAGCCGGTTCAGCTGCTCCGGGTTCTCGTGCAGCGTGAGCAGGAACATGTTGATCATGTTGGCGGTCGTCTCGTGCCCGGCGACGAGCACGGTCTGGCACAGCCGCACCAGCTCGTCCTCCGACAGCCGGTCCCGCTCGTCGCGGGCCTCGATCAGGGCGGTCATGAGATCGTCCGCGGGCTGCTCGCGCTTGGCGGCGATCAGCTTCCGGAAGTACGCGTCCAGCGCCGCGAACGCCCCGGCGATCCGCGCCGGGTCGGTCGTCACGTCGCCGAGCACCGCGTCGGACCACCCGTGGAAGACGTGCCGGTCCTCCGCCGGGACGCCGAGCAGCTCGCAGATCACCTGGACCGGCAGCGGCAGCGAGAAGTGCTCGACCAGGTCGACCGGCTGCGGCAGCGCCGTCAGCGCGTCGATCAGCTCCCCGACGATCTCCGCCGCCCGCGGCCGCAGCGCCTCGACCCGCCGCGCGGTGAAGGCGCCCGCCACGAGCCGGCGCAGGCGGGTGTGCTCGGGCGGGTCCAGGCCGAGGATCGAGCCCGTGGTGGCCTGGCCGAGGCCGGTGTCGGGCAGGTTGAGCTCGGGGTTGCTCGCCTCGGCGCGGCTGAACCGCGGGTCCACCAGCACCGTGCGCACGTCCTGATAGCGGGTGACGACCCAGCCCGTACGGCCGTCGGCCGTGCTGAACCGGGCGATCGGCTCGGACTTCTGCAGTGCGCTCAGCGTCGGCGACGGATGGAAGATCGACTCGGCCGGCGGGAACGGATAGGTCAGCGACTCGGGCAACGGAACCACCTCCGCCCGCCAAGCTATCGAAGTTTACCGATCAATGTGGACTGTCGCCGGCGCCGGATCGGGGCGGGCCAGCACGACGGCGCCGGCCAGGACGACGGCCGCGGCGAGGCTCAGCCCGGCGGTCGCCGTCGTGCGCCAGGCCCGGGACGGCAGCGCGGCGGCGGCGAGTGCCACCGCCATGAGCGCGACCGCCAGCCAGGCCACGGGCCGAAGGGGCAACGTCCCCCGCTTCAGCAGTCTCGGCATCGGGCCCGACACCAGGGCGCGACGTCAAGGCCGCCGAACATAGCGCGCGGGGACTACGGGGCCGCGTTCATCAGGTCGAGGGCGGAGTGCTGGCACGCGTGGGCGCTCGCCACGAACGGACCCGCCCAGTGGATGCCGTACTCGTCCAGGGCGTTGCGGTTCTTGCCGTAGGCGGAGTCGGCCTGCCGCTTCAGATAGGCGTTGTAGGCCCCGCCGGTCGCGGCGTTCAGCACGCCGAGCCCGCGGATGTACTCGCCCTTCCACGACGGCTGGTCGCCGGTGCAGCTGTCACCCTCGCCCGGCTCGTGCAGGATGCCGCCGACGTTCAGGGCGCCGTGCACTGTGGACGCGTCACCGATGCGGCGGGCGACGGTCAGGGCGTTGGCGTCCCCGGTGGCCTTGTTCAGCTGGACCAGGGCGTTCATCAACACCCCCGAGTTGTACGTCAGGGGCCCGCTCGCCCCGCGGCAGGTGCTCAGGTCGATCCGGTCGATGACGATGTTCTCGGACGTCAGCATGCCCGTGCCGGAGAACCACCTCCACCCCGCCGCCGCGCGGTTCTTGTACGTGGTGTCGCCCGCGATCCGCTGGCCGAGGGCGGCGTTGAGCTGGATGTAGAGGCTGTTGGCGATGGCCACCTTGGTCGTCCGGTCGGTCTTCCACCACACGCCGCCGCCACACGTGGTGTCCCAGTAGGCGTGCATGTGGTCGGCGTCCGCGCGGGCGGTGGTCAGATAGCGACTGTCGCCCGTCAGGTCGTAGGCGGCGACCCAGGCGAGGCCCCACCAGCCGGTGTCGTCGATGTACTCGTTGCGGAACTGGCCCTGATAGGCGTTGATCTGCCGGTCGTACGTGTTGGCGATCGCGTACTTGTAGCTGCCCATGCCCGAGACGCGGGCGTTGTCGATGATCGCGGTGAGCGCGTTGGCGCCGGTCCACCAGGCGTTGTCGTCGAACAGGCCGGTGCCCTGGTTGTAGCGCATCATGAGCGCGGTCGCCGCGGCGGTGCTGCGGCTGCCCGCGTTCCAGGTGCTGCGGGCCCAGGCGGTACAGGTGATTTCCGTACGGTCCCCGGCCTTCCCGCACGCCCGCAACGCCCCGACGCCCCGGTTCGCCCAGTCGTCCACGTTGAACATGAGTGTGCGCGTGCCCGTCGCCGCCGCGGGGATCACCGCGTTGCCCAGCCGGCTGCCGCTTCCCCACGTGCGCCCGCCGTCGAACGACCGGTCGAGCCACACCTCGTCGCCGGCCTGCCCGCCCGCGACCGTGGCCCACGCCATCGCGTCGGGATCGTTGAGATGCAGCACGAACGTCCGCCCGTACAGGGAACTGCTGACCGGTTGCCGGTCGCCCGCGGCCAGGGCGGCGTCACGCCCGTCACAGAATTTGTTGCAGATCCCGGCCGCGGCAACGGCGGGAGCCTGCACCGCGAGTGCCGCGGTCATGGCGGCCACCAGGGCCGCCGCTCGCCTACGCATCGACATGCGTCACATTGTGCGCGCCCCGGCCGCACTTGTTAACAAAGTTGCCCTTTTTTACGTGACCTTGCGAAGCGGAGCACTGCTCCGTATGTTTGATGCGGAGCGATGTTCCGCTTATTTCGCGAGGAGAACCATGTCCGTCATCTCTGTCAGCCCGGTCGTCCTGTCCGCCCCCGAGCGCGGCGACGACCTTCAGGTCCGCGTCTCCGCCCCGCTGAGCGGCGACGACCTGCCCGTCATCGTCTTCTCGCACGGCTTCGGCGAGTCGATGCGCGGCTACGCCCCGCTGGTCGACCACTGGACCGCGGCCGGCTTCGTCGTCGTGCAGCCCACGCACCTCGACTCCCGCACCCTGAACGTCACCCCGGACGACCCCCGCTACCCGGAGATCTGGCGCTTCCGCGACGCCGACCTGCGCCGCGTCCTCGACGACCTCGACACCCTGCTGGCCGCCGTGCCGGGCCTGGCCGGACGGGTCGACCGCGACCGCATCGCCGTGGCCGGCCACTCCTGGGGCGCCACGACCGCGAGTGCCCTGCTCGGTGCCACGGTCGTCGGCGACGACAGCCTCCCGGGCGCCGATCCCCGGGTGAAGGCGGGCGTGCTCTTGGCCGTCGCCGGCCTCGGCGGGGCCGACCTGAGCCCCTTCGCCGCCGAGCACTTCGCCTTCATGAGCCCCGACTTCACGGCCATGACCGCCCCGGCCCTGATCGTGGCGGGCGACGCCGACCAGTCCGCGCTGACCGTCCGCAAGCCCGACTGGTGGACCGACGCCTACCACCTGAGCCCGGCGCCGAAGACGCTGCTCACCCTTTTCGGCGGGGAGCACTCCCTGGGCGGCATCACCGGCTACCACAGCACCGAGACCACCGACGAGGACCCGGCCCGCGTGGCGGCGGTTCAGCGGGTGTCGACGGCGTTCCTGCTCGGCTCGCCCCTGAGCGTCGACCCGGCCGCCGGGCAACTGGAGTCCAAGTGACGGCCAGCTTCGGCATCATGACCGCGCCGCAGCAGGTGAGCTACGCGGACGTGCACCGGGTGTGGCACGAGGCGGACGGCGTCCCGGAGATCGGGCACGCGTGGCTCTTCGACCACCTGCTGCCGATCGGCGGCCCCCTCGACGGCCCGATCCTCGAGGGCTGGACCCTGCTGGCGGCGCTGGCGGCCCGGACGTCGCGGCTGCGCCTGGGCCTGATGGTGACCAGCAACCGGATCCGGCCGCCCGCCCTGCTGGCCAAGATGGCGACGACCGTCGACATCGTGTCCGGCGGCCGGCTCGACTTCGGGATCGGCGCCGGCTCGCGCACCGACATCCCCTGGGCCCGCCGGGAGTACGACGCCCACGGCCTGCCCTATCACGACGCGGCCCACGCGGCCGGCAGCCTCGCCGAGTCGCTGACCATCGTCCGGCGGCTGTGGACGTCGGCCGAGCCGTTCGACTTCTCCGGCGAGTATCACCGGCTCACCGGGGCGATCGGCCACCCGAAACCGGTCCAGCGGCCGCACCCGCCGATCGTCGTGGGCGGGCGCTCGGCCCAAGTGCTGCGGATCGTCGCCGAGCACGCGGACGTCTGGAACATCCCGGGCGGTGACCTGCCCGACGCGGTCGGCCGGAGCAGGCTGCTCGACCGCTACTGCGCGGAGATCGGCCGGGACCCGGCGGAGATCACGCGGTCGATCCACCTCGGGGTCGCGTACGACAATCCGGCCGCCACCCGGGACGCGGCCGCCGCGGCGATCGAAGCCGGGTTCACGCACCTCGTCCTGGGTCTGCCCGCGCCGTGGCCGGCCGGCGTCGCCCAGTGGGTGGCGGACGAGATCATCCGCCCGGTCGCCGCCGCCTGATCTCGCCGAGTGCCGTCACGACCAGGCGCGCAGCATGGTCAGCGCGCCGTCGAGGGCGGCCTCGAGCGGCTCGATGTCGTCCTGCGACTGCATGACGAGCAGCCCGCCCTGCAGCGTGGCGAAGGTGGCCAGCGCCAGCCGGTCGGGGTCGGCCTCCGGGCGCAGCAGGCCCCGGTCGCGCATCGTGCGCAGGCCGGCGGCGAGCTGCTCGCGCCACCGGTCGGCGTGGGCGGCGATCTCGGCGGCCAGGGCGGGGTCGGTGGGCGCGACGTCGTTGACCAGGGCGCTGACCGAGCAGTACTTGTGGGTCAGCCCGCGGTAGTAGGTGACGACGGCGTCGCGCCAGGACTGCCAGGCCGCCCAGGAGTCGAGCCGGTCGAGCCACGGCTCCTGGGCCGCCATGACCCGGCCGTTCTGGAAGGCGGCGATGGCGCCGACGAGCTCGCTCTTGCCGCCCGGGAAATAGTGGAAGAGCTGGCTCTTGCTGGTGCCGGTGCCGGCCCGGATCTCGTCGAGGGTCATGCCGGCGACCCCGCGGTCGAGGATCAGGTCGGTGGCCGCCCGTACGATCCGCTCCCGGGTCGCCGCGCCCTTCGCCGTCAGCCCCGTCATGCGGCTCACGCTAACAATCAGGCCGCGTTGAGCACGGGCGGGGCATAGCCGGCGGGCTTGTCGCCGATGGACAGACCGGGGCTGACGATCCACGACTGGTACTCCGGGGTGAACATGGAGTAGGGCGCGGGCAGCGGCACGGCGCTCGCCTCGTCGAGCCGGCGGCGGGCGTCGGCGGGTAGCTCGAAGTCCAGCGCGGCCAGGGTGCCGCCGAGCTGGTCGGCGCTGCTCGCCCCGACGACGGCCGCGGCGACCCCGGGCCGGGTGACGACCCAGTTGAGGGCCACCCGGGCGACCGGCTGACCGAGGTCGGCGGCCACGGCCTCCAGCGCCTCGAGCACCGCCCACTCCCGGTCGCCGATCGGCACGCCCGCGTCGCCCAGCCGGCCCGGGCCGCTGCCGTCACGGCGGTATTTGCCGGTGAGCAGGCCGCCGCCGAGCGGGCTCCACGCGGTGAGGCCGAGACCCAGCGACTGCGCCATCGGGACGAACTCCGGCTCGACGGCCCGGTTGACCAGCGAGTACGGCAGCTGGACGGTGATCATCGGGGCCAGGCCGTGGGCCTCGGCGTAGCTCTGGGCGCGGGCGGCGTACCAGGCGGGCACGTCGGACAGGCCGGCGTAACGGATCTTCCCGGCGCGGACGAGATCGTCGAAGGTTCGCACCACCTCCTCGACCGGCGTGATCCGGTCCCAGGTGTGCAGCAGGTAGACGTCGAGGTGGTCGGTGCCGAGCCGGCGCAGCGACGCCTCCAGCGCGCGGATCATGTGCTTGCGGCCGTTGCCGCCCGCGTTGGGGTCGGCGGGGTCCACCGTGTTGGTGAACTTGCTGGTCAGCACCAGGCGGTTCCGGTTGCCGGCCCGGGCGATCAGCCGGCCGAGCATGCGCTCGCTCTCCCCCGCCGTGTAGAAGTCGGCGGTGTCGATGAAGTTGCCGCCCGCCTCGACGTAGCGGTGGAAGATCGGCGCGGCCTCCTCCTCCGGCTTGCCGTAGGCCGCGTGGAAGCCGCCCACGCCGAAGTTCATGGTGCCGAGGGCCAGACGGCTCACGCGCAGACCGGATCGGCCGAGCAGGAAGTAATCATTGGACTTCATGGTCCAGACTTTGCCACGCCGCGTCTGGACCGACAAGTCCATTCTTATGTGACGTGGCACCATCGTCGGGTGGATCTGATCTCGGCGCGGGAGCTCGCGTACGGACTCATGGCGCGGCACCGGCTCACCGGGTGGCGCCTGGTGTTCGACAACGCCAAGACGCGGGCGGGGGTGTGCCGCTCCGACCGCAAGGAGATCGGGCTGTCCCGGGCGCTGACCGAGATCTATTCGGAGGAGCAGGTCCGCGACACCGTGCTGCACGAGATCGCGCACGCGCTGGCCGGCCCGAAGCACGGGCACGACCGGGTGTGGCGGGCGACCGCGCAGCGCATCGGCTGTTCGGGGACGCGGTGCGTGCCCGGGGACGCGCCCCGGGTGGAGGGCGGCTTCGTCGGGACGTGCGCGGCGGGGCACCGTACGACCGCGCATCGCCGGCCCGTCCGGGTGCGTTCCTGCCCGTCGTGCTCGCCCACCTTCGACCCGGCCGCGATCTACACCTGGACGCGGGACGGGGAGCCGGCCCCGATGCACCCCCGCTACGAGGCCGAGCTGGCCCGCCTGCGTGACCCCCGGGTCGCCGCCGTGACCGAGAGCGTTCCGTTGCGCGTCGGCGACGAGGTGCGGCTGACCGTGGCCGGCAAGTACGAGGGGCTGCGCGGGACGATCGTCAAGCGCGGCCGCACCCGCTATCACGTGAAGACGCGGGCCGGCCTGCTGACCGTTTCCTTTCAGGGTGTGCGCCCCGGTTACGATCTGGGCTCGCGTCGGGAAGGGGCCGGACCAGCATGACGAGCGCGTTGCGGGCACTGCGATGGTATGCGGGGCTGGCCCTGGTGTTCTTCGGCCTGCTGCCCGTGGTGATGATCACGTTGCTGGTGTCGCGGGGCAACACGCCCGGCTCGGTCGGCCTGCTGCTGATCGGCGGCATCCCGCTGGTGCTGGCGGGATTGATCAGCGCCGTGCGGGGCATGACGGACCCCGACCCGGAGCGGGCGACCCGGCGGCTGCACCTGAGCATGGCCTTCGTGGCCGGCGCGGACGTCCTGCTCCTGGGGGGCAATGCCCTGATCCGCATGGCTTCGTCCTGACCGTCCCCCTGGGGTGGCCCGGACGAGGGACCCTGCCGGGCGGGGCCGACGAGCGCGAGTCGCGGGAAACGGGGAGAATCCCATCCGATGAACGAAGGTGATTTCGCAGCGGGGCGGGCGCCGGTCGCCGAGGTGTTCGCCGCCGACGGCGATGTGGGCCGCGATCTGGCCGCCGTGCGCTGGGAGGCGACGCCGCTCGGGCCGCCCGAGGGCTGGCCGCAGAGCCTGCGCACCGCCGTCAGCATCCTGCTGAGCTCGCGGTTTCCCATGTGGATGGCGTGGGGCCCGGAGCTGACCTTCTTCTGCAACGCCGCCTATCGCCACGACACGCTGGGCCGCAAGTACCCGTGGGCGCTGGGCCGCCCGGCCACCGAGGTGTGGGCCGAGATCTGGGGCGACATCGGCCCGCGCATCGAGACCGTGCTGCGCACCGGCCACGCCACCTGGGACGAGGCGCTGCTGCTCTTCGTCGGGCGGTCGGGCTACTCCGAGGAGAGCTACCACACCTTCTCCTACAGCCCGCTGCGCGACGACGAGGGCAGCGTGGTCGGCATGCTCTGCGTGGTCAGCGAGGACACCGAGCGGGTGCTGGGCGAGCGGCGCATGGCCACCCTGCGCGACCTCGGCTCCGACCCCAGCGCCATCCGTACGGAACAGCAGATGCTCACCTTCGCGGGCACGCAGCTCGACCGCAACCGCAAGGACCTGCCGTTCACGCTGACCTACCTGGCCGACGGCGAGGAGGCCCGGCTGGCGGCCGTCACGGGCATCGATCCGACCCATCCGGCCACCGCGCACAAATGGCCCGCGACCGGCGGCATCGTGGAGCTGGACGGCCTGAGCGGCGAGCTGCCGTCCGGCGACTGGTCCGAGCCGCCGACCCAGGCGCTGGTGCTGCCGCTGCTGCAACAGGGCGGCAGCCCGTACGGGTTCATGGTGGCCGCGCTCAACCGCTACCGCGCGCTCGACGAGTCGTACCGGGGCTTCCTCGAGCTCGCCGCCGGTCACGTGGCGGCGGGCATCGCCAGCGCGCGCAGCTACGAGGCGCAGCAGCGGCGGGCCGAGGAGCTGGCCGAGCTCGACCGGGCCAAGACGGCGTTCTTCTCCAACATCAGCCACGAGTTCCGGACCCCGCTGACCCTGATCATGGGCCCGGTGGAGGAGCTGCTCACCCGGCGCGACGTCGGCGACGAGGGCGTCCGGGCCGAGCTCGACGTCATCCAGCGCAACGCGCTGCGGCTGGGCAAGCTGGTCAACACGCTGCTCGACTTCTCGCGGCTCGAGGCCGGCCGGATGCGGGCCAGCTACGAGCCGGTCGACCTGGCCGCCGCCACCGCCGAGCTGGCCGGCGTCTTCCGCTCCGCCGTCGAGCGGGCCGGGCTGACCTTCGACGTGCACTGCCCGCCGCTGGCCCGGCCGGTGCGGCTCGACCACGAGATGTGGGAGAAGGTGATCCTCAACCTGCTCAGCAACGCGCTCAAGTTCACGTTCACCGGCGGCGTCCGGGTCACCGTCGCCGAGGTGGACGGCGAGGCGCTGGTCACCGTGGCCGATACCGGCATCGGCGTCCCGGCGCCGGAGATGCCCCGGCTCTTCGAGCGCTTCCACCGCATCGAGAACGCCCGCTCGCGTTCCAACGAGGGCAGCGGCATCGGCCTCGCCCTGGTCAAGGAGCTGGTCGAGCTGCAGGGCGGCAGCATCGCGGCGGAGAGCGAGGAGGGCCGCGGCACGACGTTCACGATCCGCCTTCCCTTCGCGGCGGGGCATGTGCCCACCTCCTCCGAACCGCTGGTCTCCACCACCGCCGAGCCCTTCCTGCAGGAAGCCCTGCGCTGGCTGCCCGGGGTCGACGACGTGGTGGACGCCCCGGCGCCGGTCTCGTCCCCGGCCCAGGTGCTGGTCGCCGACGACAACGCGGACATGCGCGACTATCTGACCCGGCTGCTGCGCTCCTCGGGCCACCGGGTCGAGGCGGTCGGCGACGGTCAGGCGGCCCTCGAGCACGCCCGGCGGCAGCCGCCGGACCTGATCGTCAGCGACGTGATGATGCCCCGGCTCGACGGGTTGCAGCTGGTCGCCGCGCTGCGGGCCGACCCCCGGACGGCGAGCACGCCCGTGCTGCTGCTCTCCGCCCGCGCCGGCGAGGAGGCGTCGATCGAGGGGCTGGAGGCGGGCGCCGACGACTACCTGGTCAAGCCGTTCTCGTCGGCCGAGCTGCTGGCCCGCGTACGGGCGAATGTGGAGTTGTCCCGCCTGCGCAACCATCACGCCCGCTGGCGCACCGCGCTGATCGACTCCCTGCAGGAGGCGTTCTTCGTCTGCGACGAGGACGGCGCGGTCATCGAGATCAATTCCACCTTCGCCGACATCCTGGGGTACGGGCCGGAGGGCCTGCCCTACGCGGCGGTGCACCCGTGGTGGCCCGACCGGACGGCCGACCCCGAGGGGCACCAGGAGGTGGCCGACGCGTTCGCGCTGCTGACCGAGCGGTCCCGCGGCACCTACACGATCCCGGTCGTCCACCGCGACGGGCACCGGCTCTGGGTGGCGGCCGCCTTCAACCAGGTCGCCGACCCCGACACCGGGCGCCGCGTGGTCGTCGGCACGTTCCGCGACGTCACCGACGAGCACTACGCGGTGCAGCGGGAGTCGGCGCTGGCGGCGGTGAGCGTGCGGCTGTCCCAGGCCGACAGCGTGTCCGGCGCCCTCACCGGGGTGCTGCTCGAGCTGCGGGAGTTGTGGCAGGCCACCGAGGTGTACGCGGCCGTGTTCGACGGCACCGGAACGCCCGCCCTGGCCAGCACCGATCCGGGCTCGCTCGCGTCCGGGCCGCCTCCGGCGCTGCTGGCCGTACGGGATCAGCCGTTGCTGACCCCGGCCGCGCCGCAGTCCGGCGGCGCGGGCATCGCGCTGGAGCACCCGGACGGGACGCTGGGCCTGTGGATCCAGCTGGCCGAGAACAGGCCCTTCACCGAGCAGGACCGGACGCTGCTGGCGCTGCTCGCCGGGCACCTGGGCCAGGGCCTGCACCGGCTGCACCAGATCGACCAGCAGCGCGAGACCGCCCTGGCCCTGCAGCGGGCGATCCTCGGCCCGGCCCAGCTGCCCGACGGGTTCGCCGTCCGCTACGCCCCCGCGACGCGCCCGCTCAAGGTCGGCGGCGACTGGTACGACATCGTGCCGCTCGCCGACCACCGCATCGGCATCGTCGTCGGCGACTGCGTGGGGCACGGCCTGCAGGCGGCGACGGTCATGGGCCAGCTGCGCAGTGCCTGCCGCGCGCTGCTGCTGCAGAACACCGACCCGGCCCAGACGCTGACGGCCCTCGACAGCTTCGCCGCCCAGCTGCCCGGCGCCTCCTGCGCGACCGTCTTCTGCGGCGTGCTCGACGCGGACACCGGCGAGCTCAGCTACGCCAGCGCGGGTCACCCGCCGGCCATCGTCGCCCATCCGGGCGGCGGCACCGATCTGCTCGACCAGGGCCGCTCCCGTCCCCTCGGGGTCCCCGCCCGCCGCGACCGCCCGGAGGCGCGCTACACCATGCCCCCACGCGCCACGCTGCTGCTCTACACCGACGGCCTGGTCGAGCGGCGCAAGCAGCCCCTCACCCACGGCATCGAGCAGGTGACCGCGGCGGTCCAGCAGGGCCGGGCGGCCGAGCTCGAGGAGCTGGCCACCGACGTCATGGACCACATGGCCCCGGCCGGCGGCTACGACGACGACGTGGCCCTGCTGCTCTATCGCCACCCCGGTCCGCTGCAGTTCAGCTTCCCCGCCGAGCCGGGCCGCCTCGCCCAGGCCCGCTCGGCCCTGCGCAGCTGGCTCGCCCTCTGCGGCATCGACACCCTGACCGCCCAGAACGTCCTCGTCGCCGCGGGCGAGGCCTGCGCCAACGCCATCGAGCACGGTCACCGCCACGGCCCCGAGGGCAGCATCCTGCTCCACGCCGCCGCCACCGCCGACGACCTGCACCTCACCATCACCGACAGCGGCCGCTGGAAAACCCCGCAACCCGAGGCCAACCCCCACCGCGGCCGCGGCTTCACCCTGATGCGCGCCCTCATGAACGAAGTCACCGTCACGACCCGCGCCGACGGCACCGTCGTCGGCATGTCCGCGAGGATCACCCAATGAGCACAGCCCTGACGCTCACCACCGGCCCCGCCCGCCTCACCGCCGCCGGCGAGATCGACATGAGCAACGCCGCCGCCTTCGCCGCGGCCCTGGCCGAGGCCCGCGGCACTCAACCGGGCGAGCCGCTCACCGTGGACCTGACCGACGTCGAATACATCGACAGCGCCGGCCTGGCCGCCCTCTTCCCCCACGCCGACCACCTGCGCCTGGTCGCCACTCCCCTGCTGGCCCCGGTCCTGACCGTCGCCGGCCTCGACGACCTGACCACCATCCGCGGCTGAGGCTCCCCGGCGCCCTGGTCAGGGGACGACGGTCACGGGCCAGCGGCCGCAGCGGACCAGCTTGACGGAGACCGAGCCAGCGACGCGGTGGAGCATCTTGGTGGAGCGGCCGACGATCACGGCGTCGGCCTGGATCTGCTCGGCGACGGCGGCCAGTTCGGCGTACGGCTCGCCCGTGCGCACGAGCAGCTGCGCGTCAACCAGGAGCTGGGGGACGTACGTGGTGAAGGCGTCCCGTAGCTCCTGCTCCACCGCCTCCTGCGCGTCGACCAGCGTCGCGACCCCGGCGCCGCCTCCGTCGACCAGCGGGAGCAGTGCCGACGGGCGCGCGCGCACGTAGACGGCGACCAGGCGGCCGTGCTGGCGGCGGGCCAGGCCGACCGCGTAGGCGCCGGCTCGCATGGACGACGTGGATCCGTCGACGCCCACGAGGATGTTCACTCCCGCTCCCGCCTGGATGCATTCTGCAGTGCCTCAATGTTTCATGCAGGTTGCGCAAACGCCAGACTATCTTCTCGTTGAGCAAACTTGCGCACTGGGCAACATTGATGGATGCTTGTCTGTGGCAACCAACGACTTGGGAGGAGACGGACAGTCGTGGAAGGCGCGACGGTGGAGGTCGGCACCCGCCTGCAAGATCTGATGAAGGCGGTCCGGCTGCTCAAACAGCGTTCGGCGCAGCACAGCGCCGTGCCTCTGGGCTCGATCGGCATGCTCATGCGGATCGACCGCCTGGAGAGCGGGTGCCACTCCCGGGAGCTGGCCGTCTCCACCGCGCTCGACCCGTCGACCGTCAGCCGGGCGGTCGCCGCCCTGGTCGCACAGGGACTCGTGGCCCGTGAGCCCGACCCGCACGACGGGCGCGCGACCGTCCTGATCCTCACCCCCGCCGGCCGGGCCGCCCTCGACGAGGCCACCCAGTGGTACGGCGAGGTCCTCGGCCGCGCCCTCGACGGCTGGACCCCCGGCGAGGTCGCGTCGTTCAGCGCCGCCCTGCACCGCTTCACCACCGCCATCGAGGCGCCGTCTCACGAGCCCCCTTCTCACGGGACCCCGTCGCCCGGGACCCCGTCCCCGAGGACCCCGTCCCACGAGATTCCGGCTCGCGAGACCCCGTCTCACAAGATCACGGAGAACGCATCTTGAGCGTGTCCACGACTCCCGCGGCGACGGCACCAGCCGAGCCGATGAACCACCGGCAGACCCTCGAGGCCCTCAGCGGCCTGCTGCTCGTCCTCTTCGTCGCGATGCTCAGCAGCACGGTGGTCTCGACCGCCCTGCCCAAGATCATCGGCGCGCTGGACGGCTCGCAGACCCAGTACACCTGGGTCGTCACGGCCACCCTGCTGGCCGCCACGGCGACCACCCCGATCTGGGGCAAGCTGGCCGACCTGTTCAGCAAGAAGCTGCTGATCCAGCTCTCCATCGTCGTCTTCGTCGTCGGCTCGTTCGTCGCCGGCTTCAGCCAGACCGCGGGTCAGCTGATCGCGGCCCGCGCCTTCCAGGGCATCGGCGTCGGCGGCCTGCAGGCGCTGGTCCAGGTGGCCATCGCCGCCATGATCCCGCCCCGCGAGCGCGGCCGCTACAACGGCTACCTCGGCGGCGTCATGGCCCTCGCGACGGTCGGCGGCCCGCTGCTCGGCGGCCTGATCGTCGACACGAGCTGGCTGGGCTGGCGCTGGTGCTTCTTCGTCGGCGTCCCGTTCGCCGTGGTCGCGCTCATCCTGCTGCAGTTCACCCTGCACCTGACGACGATCCGCCGCGACAACGTGAAGATCGACTACCTCGGCGCCACGCTCATCGCGGCCGGGGTCAGCCTGCTGCTCGTGTGGATCTCCTTCGTGGACGACTCGTTCGCCTGGCTGTCCTGGCAGACCGCCGTCATGGTCGCCGGCTCGCTGATCCTGCTGGCCCTCGCCGTCCTGGTCGAGTCGCGCGCCGCCGAGCCGATCGTGCCGCTGCCCATCATCCGCGAGCGCAACACCGCGCTGGCCATCCTCGCGAGCCTCGCGGTCGGCATGGCGATGTTCGGCGGCGCCGTGTTCCTCGGCCAGTACTTCCAGATCGGCCGCGGCTACAGCCCCACCGAGGCGGGCCTGCTCACTATCCCCATGATGGCCGGTGTGCTGCTCTCCTCCATCGTGTCGGGCCGCATGATCACCGCGAGCGGCAAGATCAAGCCCTACATCATCGCCGGTACGGTCGTCCTGGTCGCCGGTTTCGCGATGCTCGCCGTCATCGACCACGAGACGCCGCTCTGGTACGTCGGCGTGAGCATGTTCCTCGTGGGCGCCGGCGTCGGCATGGCCATGCAGAACCTCGTCCTGGCCGTCCAGAACACCGTCGCCCTCAAGGACATCGGCGCCGCGAGCTCCACGGTGGCGTTCTTCCGGTCGCTCGGCGGCACGATCGGCGTCTCGGTCCTCGGTGCCGTCCTGGCCCGCCGCGTCACCGATCAGATCACCCACGACTTCGCCGCCGCGGGCATTCCCACCAGCGGCAGCTCGGGTGGCAGCAGCCTCAACCTCAACGGCCTGCCCGAGCCGGTCGTCCACATCATCCGCGCGGCCTACGGCGACGCGACCGGCCACATCTTCCTCATCTCGGCCATCATCGCGATCGTCGGCGTGATCGCCGCCGTCGCCCTGCGCCCGGTCATGCTGCGCGACAGCCTCGACCTGCCGGGCTCGGCGCCCCGCTCCGCGGCCGGCACCGCCACGAACGCCGCCGTGGCCGCCGACGCCGTCGACGGCGCCCCGGCGATCGACCAGGTCGACGTCTCCGGGTCCGGCCGTCCGGACCTTTCCCGCACGGACTCTCCCCGTCCGGACCTTTCCCGCACGGAGGAAGAGCGCTCCACCCGGCGCTGATCCCTCCTCGCAGCAGGCCGTCGCTCACCCAGCGGCGGCCTGCTCCCTTTCGCGCGCGTTCTGCGCCGCAACCGGCCGTCGTCGCTCACCCGGCAGCGGCCTGCTCGCTCTCCGCGCGCGTTCTGCGCCGCGACCGGCCGTCGTCGCTCACCCAGCGGCGGCCTGCTCGCTCTCCGCGCTGTATGAGGCGAGAAAGGCCAGCTTCTCGGCGCTGTCCGTGCCCGCATCGGGGTGATAGATCGCGAGCACGAGCGTCTCCACCGTGTCGGCGATGGTGAGCTTCTCCCGATTGAGCGTCAGCTCCCCGACCAGCGGATGGTCCAGCGTGATCGGCCAGCTCTGCCGCGCCTGGACGTCGTGCCGCGCCCACAGCACCCGGAACCGCTCGCTCGCCAGCGACAACTCCCCCACCAGCCCGACGAACCGGGAGTCCTGCGTATCGGGGCCCACCGAGCGGCGGAAGCCGGCCACGAGCCGGGCGGTCGTGTCGTCCCAGTCGGGATAGAGCTCCCGCTCGTCCGGGTCGAGGAACACGTCCCGGATCCGGTTCCGCCCGATGACGAGCCGGGGCGAGAGCGCGGTGGCGAGCCGGTTGGCGGCCAGGACGTCGAAGTACCGCCCCTCGACGAAAGCGGGCAACGTCAGGGCTGACAGCAGCTTGCTGACTCCTTCGGGAACCGATTCCCGTCGTGGTCGCCGCCGGGCCCGGGCCGGGGCCTGCTCGGTGAGCGAGAGCAGATAGGCGGTGCCGGTGGCGTCGAGCCCGAAGACCCGCGCCAGGGCCTCGAGGATCTGCGGGGAGGGCCGCCGGTCCCGGCCCTGCTCCAGCCGCAGGTAGTAGTCGGGGCTGATCCCGGCCAGCAGCGCCACCTCCGCCCGGCGCAGCCCCGGCACGCGCCGGTTCGCCCCGCCGGGCAGCCCGACCTGCTCGGGCCGCACCCGGGCGCGCTGGGCCCGGAGATGGTCGCCGAGCAGGTTGTCGCCAGAAGCCATGCCCGCATCGTAGGTCGCCGGCGGCCGGCCGGTCGTAGCCCTGCGAGGACCACTGTCACGGGGACGTACCCGCAGCGCGGCGGCCGGGACCACCATTGATCTCGAACCTCACGAAGGAGACAGAACATGACGGGACTGGCTGTCGTGACGGGTGCGTCGTCCGGGATCGGCCGGGAGTACGCACGCCGCCTCGCGTCACAGGGCATGGACCTGATCGCCGTCGGCCGGCGCCGGGAGCGGCTCGACGAGCTCGCCTCGGAGTTCCCGGCCGTCCGGGTGCAGGCCGTGGTCGCCGACCTCGCGACCCGCGACGGCATCGGGCAGGTCGCCGCCGCAGCCGCCGACCAGCCGGTGACGATGCTGGTCAACAACGCCGGCGTGGCCCACTACAAGCCCTTCGCCGAGCTGCTCCAGGCGGAGGCGGAGGAGCTGGTCGGCGTCAAGGTCCTCGCCCCCACCCTGCTCACCCGGGCCATCGCGCCGGGCATGATCGAGCGCGGCGCGGGCCGGATCGTCACTGTGGCCGGAATGATCGCGTTCAGCGGCCCGGCGACCCTGGACCAGGTGCCGCTGCGCCGGGCCGTGTACGCGTCGAGCCTCGCTTATGCGGTCGCCCTGTCCCAGACGCTGCACGCCGAGCTGTCCCCGCACGGCGTGCAGGTGCAGGTGGTCTGTCCGGGTGTCGTGGCCACCGAGTTCCACGAGCGGCAGGGCATGGACCTCAGCGCGGTCCCCCGCATGAGCGCCGCCGACGTGGTCACCGCGAGCCTGCACGGCCTCGACCTCGGCGAGACCGTCACCGCCCCGGGCGTCGAGCAGCAGGACCTGCTCGCCGCCGTCTTCGAGGCCGACCTGGCCGCCTTCGGCGCGCAGTCCCCCGAGCTGGCCGCCCGCTACCGCCCCTGACCGCCCGACGAGCAGCGTCAGAAAGGCAAGCGCGCGGACCGAAGCCCGCGCGCTCTCTCACCCCACCGGGTACGTGTCGTTGGCCAGCCACCCCCGCAGCAGGTTCTGCTCCAACGGGCTGCCCAGCTCCTCGCTCACCCCGCCGGCCAAGGCGTTCACCGACCTCCAGCCCGACGGCGTCGCCACGGCCACGAAGCGGCGCGCCGGGACCAGGCTGCCGGTGAACTTCTCCGGGGCGTCGGAGCGCAGCGGATGGCCCGCCACGTCCGGCACGTTGGCGCCACCGTCGACCGGCACTCCGGAGAGGCCCGGCAACGGCGGCTGGAACCGGTTCCCGGCGGACGGGATCGAGTACGGCGCTCCGAGCGGCGAGGCCAGCGTGATCCGGTGCAGCTTCCCCCACCGGTAGTCCCGCTGGTCCGCCGACCGCCCGAACGCCGGCGCGAAGGCCTCGCCCGCCGCCAGCGTGAGCGCGTCACCGAGGCTCTTCAGCACGAGGAAGTCCCGGCGGTCGGCTGCGTCGGCGATCCCGGGAACGGCGAAGAAATCGATTCCCGAGCGTCCCACCCCGTGCCGCGCGCCGAAGTCGTCCAGCAGCCGCTTCACCGCCTGCATCGCGTGGAAGTCGCCGGAGGCGGGCAGCCCGGGGACATGCCGGTCGAGCACCTCGGTCACGAACCGGCCCCGCCACAGCACGTAGATCGTGGCCGCCACGCTGGCGTCGATCTCCCGCGCTGACGGCTGCTGGAGCCGGTTCCCGCTGTCCGAGGCGTCGTAGCCCTCGGGGATGCCGGTCGGATACGTGTGGTCCCACCGGCCCAGGCGCCCGGCCGCCGCCACGATCCGGTCGTCGCCCGCGAGCTCGCGCAGCGCCGGCGTGGTGCTGGTCCGCGCGCGGGCCAGGGCGGCGGTGACGACCCGGGTGAAGTACCGGGCGTCGACCGCGGTCACGTCGGCCTGCATCGCGGTGACATCACTGGAACCGATTCCACCGCGTTTCACCGCGGCCCGGACCAGCTCGGTGAGGCGCCCGCCCCGGAAGCCGTTGTGGAAGAAGCCGAGGTACGCGATCCCGCCTCCGGGCCGCACCTCGTTCAGCACGTCGTTGTCGAACGAGTTCCGGGTCGGGTCGTTGTTCGCCGACACCACGAAGCCCGCCGGCGGGTTCACCGTCCGGGGGAACTCGGCGAACGGCACGATCTCGTACGGCACGGCCTGATGCGGCTGCCGATGCCGCACCGGCAGCCATTCGTTGCCCCCGGTCCCGTCCCGCAGCAGATAAGGCGGGTTGCCCGACACCCGGCCGGCCTGCAAGTCCTCCCGCACAGGCACCTCGGCCTGCGTGAAGTAGGCGATCGTCCCCCGCACATCGGCATAGACGAAATGCTGACCACCGACGTCGAAATGCTGCAACGCCGCCCGGAAATCGTTCACGTCGCGCGCCAGATTGAAGAGCCGGAAGGCCTCCAGCTCGCCCGTACCCGAGAACCCGGTGTACTGCACCGACAACGCCGTCCCCGCCGCCGAGTCGACCGTCAGCAGCGGCCCGTTGTTGCGGCGCGGCACGATCAGAGTCCGCGCCGGGATCGCCCCGCCCGGCGGCACGACACTGATCGCGTCACGCTGTCCCGGCGTCCGCGCGTTCACCCGGAACGTTTCGGGAATAGCCAGCACCGGTTCCCGTTTGTTCCGGTACACCGAGGACAGCCCGCTCGGCGAGGACGCGTCGGGGCGGATCTGCTCCACGTACGTGTCGGTCACGTCCATCAGGTGCTGCGTCGCCGCGTACGCGATCTGCCTGTTCTGCCCCAGAATCACGAACGGCGAGCCGGGCAGGCTGTCGCCGCGCACATCGAACCCCGCACCACGCAGATCGATCGGATGGAAGACAGCCGGGGTCTCAAGCCCCAGATGCGGATCACTGGCGAGGATCGGCCGTCCCGAAGCGGTGTGCCGCCCGCTGATGACCCACGCGTTGGAACCGCGGTCACCACTCCGGTTGAGCGCCTGTTCGATCAGCGGCACCCGCGAGGCCCGGGCCAGATAGCCGGAGGCCATCCGGGCGACCCCGGACGGCAGGCGGACGGGCTCGATGTCCGGCGTCCGCCCGCCGCGACCGGAACCGCCGGCCACCGGCGCCCCGGCGTCCGCGACCGGGGAGGCGCCGGTGAACGGCGCGAAGGGGAAAAGATCCTGGAACACCGCGGTCTGCCCGTCCCGCCCCGCGGCGTCGTACGCGCGAACCGCTGTCGTCCGGTCGATGTCGAGGTCGAACGACAGGCTGAAGGCAAGCGCTTTCAGCACCACGAGACTGTCCGTGACGGTCCAGGGCGCGACCTGGCTGACCTGCACAGCCGCGTACTGCCCCGGCAGCTGGTGGTGCGCGATCCAGGCGTTGACCCCTTCGGCGTACGCGGAAAGGGCCTGGCGGGTCGCGCCGGACAGCACGCCGAGCCCGCGCTCGGCCGCCCGCCGCAGGCCGAGGGTCCGCATCTGCACGTCGGCGGGCAGCGCGCTCGCGCCCAGCAGCTCCGCCAGCGTGCCGGATCCCCGCCGGCGTGACACGTCCATCTGGAACAGCCGGTCGTCGGCGTGCGCCCAGCCCTGCAGGTAGAACAAGTCGCGCGGGTCGGCGGCCGTGACGTGCGGAACCCCGGAGGCATCCCGCGTCACCGCCCCGCCGCCCCGCAGCCCCGGAATCCCCCCGGAACCGATTTCAGCGGAATCAGCCCGCCCGCCGGACACCAGCCCGGCGACGAGAACCCCCACGGCAGCCATCGCCACCCGCGAATGCCACATGACAAGCTCCTCTCCTCGCCCGGGGTTTCGCACGGACGGCGTCTCCGGACGGCGATCCGGCCGCCGCGTCGGGTAGCTGACACGCCCCGGGCCCGCGAGCTGCGAGCCTGTGGCGATGGTGGATGACTGGCACGCCGGTGACCTGCTCGGCGCGTACGTCCTCGAGGCCTGCTCGCCGGAGGAGGCGCGGCAGGTCGCCGAGCACGCGGACGGCTGCGCGACCTGCGCGGGCGAGATCGCCACGCTGCGGCGCCCGGCCGAATGGCTCGGCGTGTCGACGGCCCGGGCCCCGGCGCCCGCCCTGCGCGCCCGGGTCCTGGCGGCCGCCCGCGCGGCGCGTCCCGCCGGCAGCCGCAGTTTGACCGATTTCTATCGGGCGCAGGTCGCCGAGCTGGACGGCCTGCTGGGCGACCTCTCCCTGCCGCTCTGGCAGCTGCCGTCGCGCCCGCACCCCTCGGTGCGCCGCCTGATGGAGCACCTGTACGGCAACGACGAGCTGGTCGCCACCGCCGCCGGCCTGGACACCCCGCCGCTGGGCCCGGGCGCGCCCCCGGCGGACGTGCACCGGCACTGGCGGCAGCAGGCCGGCGCCCTGATCGAGCGGATCGACCGGACCGACGGGCGCCTCCTGGACCGCCCGGTGCGGCTGGCCGGGCGCCGGGTCGTCGAGCGGCCGCTGCGCGAGGCCCTGGTCCAACGGGGCTTCGAGACGTGGATACACGCCGAGGACGTACGCCGGGTGCTGCACCTGCCGCCGCGCGATCCGGGCGCGGAGCCGCTGGCCGCCATCGTGACCTTCGCGTTGCGCCTGCTCCCCGCCGCCCTGGCCGCCGCCGGCCGGGCCCACCCGGGCCGGGCGATCGACCTGGTCCTGACCGGCCCCGGCGGCGGCTCCCGGGAGGCACCCCTCGCCCCGGGTACGAACTCCGATGTGGTCGCCCGGATCGAACTCCCCGCCGCCGTCTTCTGCCGGCTGCTGGCGGGCCGGGTCAGTGCTCCGGACGCCGTCGTCACCGGGGACGCCACCGCCGCGGGCGACTTCCTCGCCGTGGCCGCCACGATGGGCTGTGACTGACATGCGCACGCTGCCGGAATCGGACGACGTGCGGCTGCGCGAGGGGCTGATCGCCGGCTCCGACGAGTGCCTGGCCGAGGCGTACGACACCCACAGCTCGCTCGTCTACGGCGTCGCGCTGCGCATGACCGGCGACCGCGGCACCGCCGAGGACATCACCCAGGACGTCTTCGTCGAGCTGTGGACCCGGCCCGAGCGCTTCGACCCGGGCCGCGCCACCCTGCGCGGCTGGCTGTGTCTCGTCGCCCGCCGCCGGGGCATCGACTGGCTGCGCCGCCGGACCACCCAGGCGAGCGTCCACGTCGTCATGCCCGTCCCGGAGCCGCAGTGCGTCGAGGACCACCTGCTCGCCACCGCCGCCGCCAAGGAGGTCCGCCAGGCCGTCGCCGAGCTGCCCGAGACGCATCGGCGGGCCGTGCTGCTCGCCTACTACGACGGGCTGACCTATCGGCAGGTCGCGCAGGCCCTCGGCATCCCGGAGGGCACGGCGAAGTGGCGCCTCCGCCACGCCCTCCGCCTGCTGGGGGAACACCTCACCGCGTGAGCGGCCGAACCGATCCCGCGGCCGCCAACGACGCAGTGGGATAGATAGCCGGGCAATGCTTCCCCTGACGGGGCAACCGCAAAGTCAGCAGGTACGCGTCCACAGCAGCCCGCGCACACGAGCTCAGCCGATAGTTCCCGTGCCCCACACCGTCATAGGTCAGCAACGTCGCGCTGGGGAGCTGGGCGGCCAGGTGCCGCGCCCACTGGTACGGGGTAGCCACGTC
The DNA here is from genome assembly GCF_030709675.1 of Symbioplanes lichenis. Taxonomy (GTDB): domain Bacteria; phylum Actinomycetota; class Actinomycetes; order Mycobacteriales; family Micromonosporaceae; genus Actinoplanes; species Actinoplanes lichenis. Next base: position 354,472 of record NZ_JAUZQD010000010.1, on the reverse strand, counting down.
GTACCGGCTGTTCGTCATGAGGATCGGCGGCAACGACGGCGACGCCACGAGCCGGTGCGGCGGGTTCACGACCGGTCCCGGCCAGCGCTGACAGCCGGTCAGATCCGACCAGGCGAGCGCGCTCGGGCCGGCGTGCGGGGCGAGCCGCCACAGGTCCCGTTCGAGCCGCGCCAGCTCGGCGTACGACCGCAGATCGAAGCGGAAGTCCTGGCACATCACGGGCTGGTAGCCGTACGGAACGGGCTCGCCGCGCCCCCGGACGGCCGGGAGCAGCACGCCCTCCTCGTCGAGCTGCCGCAGCGAGCGGGCGAGGGTGAACCAGTCGGCGGGGTCGTACATGGAGCTGAACAGCAGCCCGGCGAGGTCCGTCGGCGTGGGCACGCGTTCGGCCTCGGTGCCCGGGAAGAACACCAGCTCGCCCGCCGCCGCCCGCTCGACCAGCCCGTCGTAGAGCGCTACCACGTCCTCGTCGTGCAGCGCGCAGTCCGCGGTCCGCTCGCACCACGCGGCGAACCGCAGGAACGCCCCCTCCTGGGCCCGCGTCTCCCACACCTGGTAGTCCCGGATGCCGAGCGAGTGGTCCATGCTCGAGTCGAGCGCCAGGGCGCGCAGCCGGTGCGGGAAGAGCTCGGCGTACTGCTGCCCGATCATCGTCCCGTACGAGACGCCGTAGTAGCTGATCGTCCGCTCGCCCAGCGCCGCGCGGATCGCGTCCACGTCCCGCGCCACGCTCGCCGTGTCCATGTGCCGCGCCAGCCGGCCCGTCAGCTCCTCGCAGTTCCGCCCGAGGGCTCGGTTGGCGTCGAGCAGCGCCGCGAAGTCCGCCGCGCTCGCGGGCACGAGCAGGTCGATCTGCCGGTCGACCAGGTCCACATCGCACACGTACGTGTGGCTGCGCCCCTGCCCGCGCGGATCGAACCCGACGATGTCGAAGCCGGCGGTCAGCTCCGCCGAGAACCGCGCCTCGGCATTCGCGGCCATGTCCACCCCGGACCCGCCGGGCCCGCCCGGATTGACGACCAGCGACCCGATCCGGCGCCCGGTGGCCGGCAGCTTCGCCACGGCGATGCCCACCGTCTCCCCGCGCGGCCGGGACCAGTCGACCGGCACCCGCACGGTGGCGCACACCATCCGGGCGGGACCGTCGACGCAGGGCCCCCAAGTTACCGCGGCGGCGGCCGACGGCACCGCCACGACGGCGACCCCGACGACCAAGGACAACAGCACGCTCAGGCCACGTCGCATGACACATTGGACCACCTCGATGACCCGGTGCGGAGACGCCGTTTTCCCGGCATCTGCGCCATGGGTCTCCGCGGACATGCTGTGCCGTACGGCCAGGGGCGCCCGAACCTGTCACCGGCGCCGCGAGCAACCGCCTCAGCCGTGGTGCCGGCGAGCCCGCAAGCCATGACCGTGGCGCCGGCCGTGCGGCCGCTTGCCCGGACGGCCACCCGAACGGCCCCGGAGGACGACCCCGGCGATCACCAGCGCGACCCCGACCAGAATCTGCCCGCCGAGGATGGCCCGGTTCACGTCCACGGCGGGACGCCACGTCACCTGCCCCTTGTCGAGGACGAAGACGCCCAGCCCCCGGCCCGAGGCGCCGAATCCGCCGCCCCCGCCTTCGGCGTCGCGATGGTCGCCGGACGGCGAAGGGCCCGAGCCGGACCCGCCGCCGTAGCCGTAGCCGACCTTGGCCACGGGCAGCAGGACGACGCCGTCCTGGGCGACCGGCTCGCCGAAGACGCGCCCGGTCGCGCCGCTCTCGGCCGACTGACGCAGGGTGTCGAGAACAGATGCGGACATGGTGATCACTCCTTGCGGCCCCGGCGGTACTCGGCGACCACCAGGTCGGTCAGCTCCTCCACGGTGACCTCGGCCGTCGGGCGGTCGAAGGTGACGGTGCCGTGCTGGAGCAGGTTGACCCGGTCGCAGACGTCGAGGACCTGGGCGTAGTTGTGGGCGATGATGATGATCGAGACGTCGCCGCGGCGCTTGAGGGCCCGGATCAGGTCGAGGATCTGGGTGCCCTCCTTGGCGCCCATCGCGGCGAGCGGCTCGTCGAGCAGAATGATGCGGGCGTCGGAGTAGACGGCCCGGGCCACGGCAATCGCCTGCCGTTGCCCGCCGGAGAGCTTGGCGACCTCGACGCCGACGTCGCCGATGGTCACGCCCATGTCCGCGAGGTGCTCGCGGGCCCGGCGGCGCATGGTCCGGTTGTCGAGCAGCGGGCCAATCCGCAGCTCCCGGTTGAGGAACATGTTGTGGTAGACGGACAGTTCGTTGACCAGAGCCAGGCCCTGGTAGACGGTGTCGATGCCCAGCGAGCGGGCGTGGTCGACGCTGCGCAGCACGACCGGGGTGCCGTCGACGGAGAGCTGCCCGGCGTCGGGGCGGTGATAGCCGCAGAGGATCTTGATCAGGGTCGACTTGCCGGCGCCGTTGTCGCCGATAAGGCCGAGCACCTCACCCCGGTCGAGGTGCAGGGTGACGTCCCGCAGCGCGGTCAGCGCCCCGAAGCGCTTGGCCACGTGCTCGACCTGCAAGGCTGGTGAGCTCACGGCGCCCCCGTCCGGCGCAGCCGGGACAGATACTGGTTGGCGATCATCGACAGCAGGATCGCGCCGCCCAGGATCAGCTGGAACGGGTTGGCGCTGACGCCGATGAGGTTGAAGCCGTTCTGCAGCTCGGCCAGGATCAACGCGCCGAGCAGCGCGCCGATGACCGTTCCGGACCCGCCGGCCAGCGCGGTGCCCCCGATCACGGCGGCGGAGATGGCCGTGAACGTGAGGGCCGTACCCCCGCCGATGTTGGGGTCGATGCTGTTGATCCGGAACGCTTCCAGCAGACCGGCCAGCGCCCCCAGCACGGCCGCGATCATGAAATTGCCGATCTTGATGCGGTGCACCCGGATGCCTGCCTCGGTCGCCCCGACGAGGTTGCCGCCGACGGAGATGGTGTGCAGGCCCCACCGGGTGCGGGTGAGCACGACATGGAAGAGCGCGACGACGACCAGGCACCAGATCAGCGACGCCCAGTCCGCCGCGCCGAGCACCGACTGGATGCGCCCGGCCGCCGCCGCGGGGATCTGCGCGGGATAGGCGTCCGAGGTCGTCAGCAGCACCCCGAGCAGGAAGTAGTACGACCCCAGCGTGGCCACCAGCGACGGCACGCGCAGCTTCGTGACGATCACACCGTTGCACCAGCCGATGAAGGCCGCGATCGCCACGGCGAGCACGAGCGCCGGGAGCACCGGGACGCCGTAGAGGTCGACCGCGTAGTGCACCAGGAACGGGGTCAGCGCCGCGACCACGCCGACCGACAGGTCGATCTCGCCGTTGACGAGCAGCATGACGATGCCCACCGCCACGATGGCGGCCGGCGCGGTGGCCTGGGCGATGTTGCGCAGGTTGTCGTGGGTGAGGAAGACCCCGTCGGTCGAGGTCTGGAAGTAGACGGCCATGGCGAGCGCCACCACGAGCACGCTCGCCTCGCGCCACCGCACCAGGAAGGTCCCGGTGCGGCGGGCCGCCGTGAAGGCCGTGGCGGGGAGAGCAGTCACGGGTGCGCGATCGGGCCGGAGCGTTCGACGAGCTTGACGGCGTTCGCCGAGCCCTCGTACCTCGTCTGCGTACTCTGATAGGGGGTGACGTTGTCCTTGGTCACGAACAGCAGGCCGGTGTTGGTCTGCGACGGTGACATCAGGCCGCCCGAGATCTTGTAGAGATAGAGGAAGAGGACCGGCAGGAAGCCCTGCAAATAGGGCTGCTGGTCGATCGTGTAGTCGAGGTCGCCGCTCTTGACCGACGCGAGCGTCTCCGGGATGAGGTCGAAGCCGCCCGCCGCCTTGAGGCTCTTGGCGCGCATGTCGTACTTCTTGACGGTCTGGCCGACCGCCTGGGTCGACCCGGCGTCCACGGCGATCATCGCCGCCAGGTCCGGGTGCCCCTGGGCATAAGCGTCGATGATGGACAGCCCCTTGGTCACGTCGGCGTTCGTCGCGACCGGGGTGAAGGTCACCGCACTGCCGGCGTCCTTGAAGGCCTGCTGCGCCCCGTCGATCCGCGGCTGGATGTTGAGCTGACCGGGCGTGGCGATGAAGCCGGCCACGGCGCCCGACTGCACCAGCTGCAAGGTGCGCTGCCCAAGGGCGTAACCCGATTCGAAAAGACCCTGCCCGATGTACGCGAGCCGGTTGCTCCCGGGGTCGTCCCGCGCGCCGTCGGCGTTGTACGAGACCACGGGGATGCCCGCGTCCAGCGCCTGATCGATCGGGCCGCGGAACGCGCTCTTGTCGACCACGGACACCGCGATGCCGTCGGCCTTGCCGCTGATCGCCGTGTTGGTGGCGTTGACCATCTCGGCCACCACGGAATTCTGCGAGCCCGTCCACTGGTACGAGCAGCCGAGCAGCTTGCAGGCGTCCTCGGCCCCGTACTGGGTGGGCGTGAAGAACGGGTTCGTGGTCACGTGGTTGACGAAGACGAACTTCCAGTTCGGTGTCTTCGGGAAATTGCCGATCGTGGACGCCTCGCCCTGGTCGTCGCCGCACGCGGACAGCAGGGCGGTCGCGGCCAGGGAGGCGCTGGCCAGCCCGGAGCCGGCCAGCAGACGGCGGCGCGTCGGCCCCTTCGGCAGGCGGTCGGCGGCCCGGGTCAGGACGTCATCCATGGCTCACCCCCAGCCGATAGACGGTGGTCGTGCGATAGGTCTCCCCCGGCCGCAGCACGGTCGACGGGAAGGTCGCCTGGTTCGGCGAGTCCGGATAGTGCTGGGTCTCCAGCGCGAAGCCGTCGCCCTGCCGGTACATCCGGCCGCTCTTGCCGGTCAGCGTGCCGTCGAGGAAGTTCCCGGCGTAGAACTGCAGGCCCGGCTCGGTGGTCAGCACGGTCAGCTGCCGCCCGCTGCGCGGATCGGTGGCTTGCGCCGCGACCTCGAGCTTCCGGTACGACGCGTCGCGCCGGTCCAGCACCCAGTTGTGGTCGTAGCCGCGGCCGATCACCAGTTGCGCGAACCCGGACCGGTTGCGCTCCCCGATCGCCGTAGCCTTCCGGAAGTCCATCGGGGTCCGGGCGACCGGGTCGACGGCTCCCGTGGGGATCAGCGTGGCGTCGACCGGCGTGTACCGGCTCGCGTTGATCCGCAGCCGCGTGGTGTCGATCGTGCCGGCCCCCTCGCCGGCGAGGTTCCAGTACGCGTGGTTGGTCAGATTGACCACGGTCGGCTCGGTGGTCGTCGCCCGGTAGTCCATCCGGATCTCGTGCCCGCGGGTCAGCGTGTACGTGACCACGGTCGTCAGCGCCCCGGGGTAGCCCTGGTCGCCGTCCGGGCTCGTGAACTCCAGCCGCAGCGAGACGGTGTTGCCGGTGCTCGCGGGCGTCGCCTTCCACACGCGCTTGTCGAAGCCGGTGGTGCCGCCGTGCAGGCTGTTGGGCCCGTCGTTGACCGGCAGGTGATAGGTCACGCCGTCGAGGACGAACGTCCCCTGGGCGATACGGTTGGCGTACCGCCCGGTGATGCAGCCGAAGTACGGGCTCTTCGCCTCGTAATCGGCCAAGTTCCCGAAGCCCAGGGCCACGTCGGCCCGCTTGCCGTGGCGGTCGGGCGCCTCGATGCTCTGGAGGATCCCGCCGTACGTGAGGATGCGCACCCGCAGCCCGTTGTTGACCAGGGTGTACCGGTCGACGGCCTCGCCCCCGGTCGTCGTACCCCAGGCTTCCCGGGTGATCGAGGGGGCCGCGGCGGCGTAGGAAGTCGACGGGCCGGCCACGCCGAGGCCGGCGATCAGAAGCACGACGGCACCCAGCCGGGCACCGGTGAGTCGTGTTGACATGGCGCATCGCCTTCTTCCGGCGGATGCCGCACTGCCTGCCAGGGGGCGGTGCCGCACCCCGGATCGCAATCGTGTCCCCGAAGTTACGACCGCCTCGCGAAGCGTGTCAACGCGGCTTCGGCGGCTGCGAGGGCACCGCTCTCCCCCTATGTCGGACGTGTCCGGCGTCCAGTGTGGAACCAGTCGGCGTCCCGTGGGCCCTGCCACCGTGAGGTCACACCTTTGGGAGGGACACGGACATGACCAGCAGAATCAGGCGTATCGCCGCCACCGTCGGCGCGCTCGTCCTCACCACGGCGGGCGTCGTGGCCGGCACGGCGCAGAGCAGCTCGGCCGGCGGGACGGGGCTCCGGGCGTACGCGATCATGGCCAACGGCAAGCAGCTGTCCACCTTCACCGTCGACAAGCCCGACGAGCTCGACTGGGTCCGCAACGTGACCGGGCTGATCACCGACACCACGCTGATCGGGCTCGACTTCCGGGTCCAGGACGGCCAGCTCTACGGCGTCGGCAACAAGGGCGGCATCTACACGATCTCGATCACCAACGCCGGCGCGCTGACCAAGGTCTCGCAGCTGGCCGCCACGCTCACCGGCACCAACTTCGACATCGACTTCAACCCCGCGGCCAACCGGCTGCGCATCATCAGCGACACCGGTCAGAACCTGCGCCACAACCTCGACGACGGCACGACAGTCATCGATCCCACCTTCACGAGCCCGCCCACGTCCGGTACGACCACCGGGGTGACCGCGGCCGCGTACACCAACAACGACCTCAACGCCGACACCGCCACCACCCTGTTCGACCTCAACACCACCCTCGACCAGGTGGTCATCCAGTCCCCGGCCAACAACGGCACCCTGGCGGCGACCGGCGCCCTGGGCGTCGACGCCGGCCCGAACGCCGGCCTCGACATCTTCAGCACCCTGGTCAACGGCAAGACCACCACGGCGACGGCGTACGCGGTCTTCGTCCCCTACGGCGGCTTCAACAGCCTCTACAGCATCAACCTCCTCACCGGCGAGGCGTCCCTCGTCGGCGAGTTCCCGCTCGCGGTGTCCGACCTGGCCCTGTCCTTGACCGGCTACTGACCTATCGTTCAACCGAGCCCGCCCGGGCGATGTCGCCGGGGCGGGCTCGTCCCCCGTTCACCCGGTCAAGTCTTCCGTCAGCCAGTCGGATCTTGCTTCAGCCGGTCGAATCCTGCTTCGGCAGGTCGAGGAGCGGAACGGCACCACCCGCACGTAGTAGTCGCCGGCAGTCCTCGAGCGACCGGCACACCGAGCGCCGACAGGAAGCCGGCCAGCGCGTCGTCCGGGGTGCGGGGCCGGGCGGGATCGTATCCGCGCAGGTCGACGTGAGCTGCCCGTCCGGGAAGAAACCATGGCGCTCGGACGCTACGAGGAGCTGGCGCGTGTTCTGCGGCCGTTGGCCGAGGACGACCCCGGCGCCGGGCCGCTACTATCGTCCGCTCTCGCCCGGACCGTCGTGCCGCCACCGGCGCCTGGATCCGGGGCCATTCCCGCGATCGGCCCCGGAATCGGCTTCGGCACCGGGTCCGGGCCCGCCCAGTTGCCGGCCGGCACCGCGCATTTCATCGGCCGCGAGCGGAAGCTGGAGACGCTGGACTCCGCGCTCGGCGCCGGGAATCTCGCCGTCGTCACGGGCACCGGCGGGATCGGGAAGACCGCGCTCGCGGTGCACTGGGCGCAGCGCCGGAGACACCTCTTAGCACATACCGTCCCGAGTCGCCCGCAGAGTCCGCCATAGCGCGAGGCCTCGAAGCGACCGCGCGAAGCACCCCGACCGCACCCCCACTGCGCGGAGCGCTCCGACCGCACCGCCCGCCGCGTGAAGCACCCCGACCACACCCCCACGCGCAGAGTGCTCCGGCCGCGCGTTTTCTAACGCACCGAACAGCGGACGCCGTTGATGAAGAACTCGGCGGGCTCGGTGCTGGAATCGGTTCCTGTGCCCCGGAATTGCGGGAACGCCTGGGCGCCCTTGACGACCTCGCTGTTGTAGTCGAGGCTCACCGCGGTCAGCGCCTGGTCCTTGGTCGTCCAGTCGGCGTTCCAGCCCTCGACGAGGCGCTGGCCGGCGGGGAGGACGAAGTACAGCGTCCACGTCTTGATCGTGGCTTCGCCCGTGTTGGTGATGGTGATGTTCGACTGGAAGCCGCCAGAATTCCGGAACATCTCGTACTCGACCTGGCACGCATATTCCGCCGGCACCGCGGCAACGGAAGCAGGCGCCGCGGCAACGGAAGCGGTTGCTGCGACGGCGGACGCGGGCGCTGCGATGCCGGCCACCGGCACGGACGCGAGGGCGGCGGGCGCGAATACGAGGGCAGCGACGACGGTGTGGAGCACGGGCGGACCCTCCCCGTTCTTGTGATATTGCTTTTGTTCGATTTAGGGTTTCCGGGAGCAGAGTGGTGCGCCGCACTGGACGCGCACTGGACGGCGACTGGACGACGCCCGGGGGTGCGCAGGTGCGGATCCAGGTGCTGGGCCCGGTCCGGGTGTGGGCCGGCGACGGCCCGGTCGACCTGACCTCGCCCGGGCAGCGGGCCCTCCTCGGCCTCCTCGCGCTCGCCACCGGCCGGCCCGTCACGCAGCCCGAGCTGGTCGACTCGCTCTGGGGCGACCACCCGCCGCCCTCCGCCGCCAACGTCATCCAGACCCACGTCAAGCGTCTGCGCCGGCTGCTCGAACCGAACCGCCCGCCCCGCTCGCGCAGCGAGGTGCTCCCGCACATCGGCGACGGCTACGCGTTGCGGCCGGGCGCCGACGGCCTCGACCTGCTTCGTTTCCGCCGCCTGCTGGCCGAGGCGACCGAGGCCCAGCACCGGGGCGACGACCGGGCCGCCGCCGCGCTGCACGCCGAGGCGCTCGCCGAGTGGACCGGCGCGCCGCTGCTGGACGTACCCATGCTGGCGCAGCACCCGAAAGTTCTGGCCCTGCGCGAGGAGCATCGCGCCGCGCTCGGGCGTTACGGCGAGCTGCTGATCGCCCTGGGTCAGGCCCGGGAAGCGCTTCCAGCGTTGCAGGAGGCGGCGAACGAGCAGCCGCTGGACGAGGCCGGCCAGGCGCGCCTGATCCGGGCCCTCGCGGCGGCCGGCCGGCGGGCGGAGGCGTTCGCCGCTTTCCACGAGGCTCGCCGCCGGCTCGCCGACGAGCTGGGCGTCGATCCCGGCCCCGAGCTCGTCGCGGCGCACGAGACGGTGCTGCGCGAGACCAGCAACCCCACCCCTTCCCGCGTACGCGAAACGCCCGCCCAGCTGCCCGCCGACGTCCCCGCCTTCACCGGTCGCGACGAGGAGCTGGCCGTCCTCGACAAACTCCTCGAATCCGGATCGCCCGTCTCCGTCGTCGCGGGCACGGCCGGCGTGGGCAAAACCGCGCTCGCCGTCCACTGGGCGCACCGGGTGCGTAACGGTTTCCCGGACGGTCAGCTCTACGTCAATCTCCGGGGGTACGACGTGGAGCGCCCGATGCCGCCCGGCGAGGCCCTGGCCCGGTTCCTCCGCGCGCTCGGCGTGCCCGGCGCCGACGTCCCGGCCGACCTGGACGAGCGGGCCGCGCGCTACCGGAGCCTGCTCGACGGCCGGCACATGCTGCTGGTGCTGGACAACGCCGCAACCGTCGATCAGGTGCGCCCGCTGTTGCCCGGAACCGCGTCGTGCGTCGTTCTGGTGACCAGCCGGGACACGCTTCCAGGACTGGTCGCCCGGGACGGCGCCCGCCGGCTCGACCTGCGGCTGCTGCCCGCCGACGACGCGATGAGCCTGTTGCGCCGGCTGATCGGCGACCGGGTGAACGCCGACCGGGCAGCCGCGGCCGACCTGATCGCCCGGTGCGCGTGCCTGCCGCTGGCGTTGCGCGTGGCCGCCGAGCTGGCCGCGGCGCGCCCCGACGTGCCCCTGGCCGCCCTGGTCGCCGAGCTCGCCGACGAAGCACGCCGGCTGGACCTGCTGGCGGCCGGCGGCGACCCGCGCACGGGTGTCCGCGCGGTGTTCTCCTGGTCCTACCAGCAGCTCACCCCGGCGGCGGCACGCGCCTTCCGGCTGGTCGGGCTGCACCCCGGCGCCGACTTCGACGACCACGCCGTCGCCGCCCTGCTCGACACCAGCGTGACGGAGGCCCGCCGGCTGCTGACAACGCTGTCCCGGGCCCATCTGGTGCAGCAGACCGCCCCCGACAGATACACCCAGCACGACCTGCTCCGCGCCTACGCGCGTGAGCTGGCAACAGACCAAGAGACCGCAGACCACCGAAACGCCGACGACGGACGCGCACTGGACCGGCTGGCCGACGCGTGGCTGTTCACCGCCGGCGCCGCCATGGACGTCCTGCACCCCGCCGAACGCCATCGCCGCGACGCCCTGGCCCGCCCGGCGACGGCCCTCCCCCTGATCGGCAGCGCCGAGGCAGCACTGTCCTGGTTGGACGCCGAGCGCGCCAACCTCGTCGCTCTCGTCGCCCACTGCGCCACGACCCGCCCCCGGCACGCCGTCCGGCTCACGATCACCCTGCTGCGCTACCTGGAGAGTGCTGGGCACCACGCCGAGGCGACGACCATGCACGCGTACGCCCTCCAAGCCGCGCAGCAGCTCGGTGACCCGGCCGCGGAGGCGCACCTGCTGACCAACATGGCCGTGGCCGAGGTGCAGCAGGGGCACTACGAGCCGGCCGCCGATCTGCTGCGCCGGGCGGTCGAGCTGGCCCGGTCCTGCGGGGACAGCGCCGTGGAGGCCCGCGCGCTCGGCAACCTCGGCCACATCGACCAGGGTCAGGGCCGCTACGCCGACGCGGCCCGCCGGCTGGAGCAAGCCCTGGAACTGTGCCGGCACGCGGGTGACAGCGCCGGTGAGGCCCGCGCGCTCGGCAACCTCGGCCAGGTCTACCAGCGCCAGGGCCGCCACGACGAGGCGGCGCGGCACCTCCGGGCGGCGATCCGGATCTGCCGCCGGATCGCGGACGGTCCCGGCGAGGGGTACGCGCTGATCAGTCTCGGCCATGTCGCCCGCGCGCAGGGCTCCGACGAGGAGGCGGAGCGGTGGCATCGCGAGGCCCTGCGGCTCTTCCGGCGTACCAGTGAAAGGGCTGGTGAGGCCCTCGCGCTGGACGGGATCGGGTCGGTGACCCACGACGCGGGCTGCCTGCGCGAGGCGGTCGCGATCCTGCACGGGATCGGCGAGCGGTCCGGGGAGGCCCGGGCGACCAACAGCCTCGGCGAGGTGCTGACGGCCACGGACCGCCCGGCGGAGGCGCGCAACCGGCACCGAGCGGCGCTCACGCTCGCCGTCGCGACCGGCGACCGGTACGAGCAGGCGCGCGCCCACGCGGGACTGGCCGCCGCCGCGCGGGCCCTGGCCGAGCCGGCCGCCGCGGGCACGCACACTCGGGCGGCTGACCACTTGTGGACAACCCTGGGCCTCAGCCGGTGAGGATCACCAGCTGCTGGGTCGCCCGGGTCATGGCGACGTAACGGTCCACGGCGCCCTCGACGCCCGTACCGAAATCGCCGGGGTTGACCAGCACGACCAGGTCGAACTCGAGTCCCTTGGCCAGCTCGGGCCGCAGCGACCGGATCCGGTCGGTCCCCGCGAACGTGGGGTCACCGATCACGCAGGCGATGCCCTCGCCCTCGGCGTGCGCAGCGAGCCAGGTGTCGAGGATCGCCGGCAGCTCGGCGACGCGGCCCCGGGCGACGGGAACGCCGCTGCTCCGGATGGAGGTGGGCACGTTGGCGTCCGGCAGTGCGGCCCGGATGACCGGCGCGGCTTCGTCCATGACCTCGGACGGCGTCCGATAGTTGATCGTCAGCCGCGACAGCGCGATCCGGTCGAGCCCGATCCGCCGCAGCCGCTCCTCCCACGACTCGGTGAACCCGTGCCGGGCCTGCGCGCGGTCGCCCACGATGGTAAAGCTGCGCGACGGGCAGCGCGCCAGCAGCATCTGCCACCCGGCGTCGGTCAGCTCCTGCGCCTCGTCCACGACGACGTGCGCGAACGGGCCCGCGAGCCGGTCCGGGTCCGCGGCCGGCAACGCGCCGCCCTGCGCCAGCACGTCCTGCAGGTCGGCCTGGCGCAGCATCGTCATCAGTCCCTCCCCGTCGTCGTACGTATGGGAGGCGATCAGGTCGTCGATCACCGTCGCCATGCGCTCGCGGTGGGCGGCCACGGCGGCGGTCTGCCGGCGCTTCTGCCGCTCGGCCTCGGGGTCTCCGAGCCGCTGCCGGGCCGCGTCGAGCAGCGGCAGATCGGCGGTGGTCCAGGCCCGCGGATCGGCCCGCTGCAGCTTACGTACGTCATCCGCGCCGAGCCACGGTGCGCACTTACGTAAGTAAGCCGGTACGGACCAGAGGTCAGCGATCACGTCGGCCGCTGTCAGTAACGGCCACGCCCGGGTGAACGCCACCCGCAGCTCCCGGTGGCGCCGCAGTTCCGCCGGGTCGATGTCCTCGTCCTTGTCGGCCAGGATCGCGATCAGCTCCTCCCACACCTCCTCGCGAGCCTCGTTGTGCGGCGTCCCGGGCCCGGGCGCGGCGAAAGCCTCGGCCCAGTCGCCCGCCGTCACCCGCACGTCACCGGTCTCCGTCTCGACCGCCATCCCCGTGGCCGGTGGCTCCTCGTAGAACCGGACGGCCGCCTCGATCGCCCGCACCATCTGGGCGGACGCCTTGAGCCGCGCCACCTCCGGATCGGGCTCGGGCCGCGTCGAGGCGCCCTCGGGCACCAGGTCGCGCAGGGTGCACGTCTGCACGTCCTCCTCGCCGAGGCTGGGCAGGACGTCGGCGATGTAGGTGAGGTACGGCTGGTGCGGGCCCACGACCAGGACGCCGCCGCGGCGCTCGCCCAGGCGCGGGTCGGAGTAGAGCAGATACGCCGTCCGGTGCAGGGCGACGACCGTCTTGCCGGTGCCGGGGCCGCCGTCGACCACGAGGGCGCCCCCGGAACCCGCCCGGATGATCGCGTCCTGGTCGGCCTGCAACGTACCCAGCACGTCGCGCATGCGGGCCGAGCGGGAACTGCCCAGGCCGGCCACGAACGCGGACTGGTCGTCGAGCGCGGCAGCATGCCCGTCGAGCCCCTCCGCGGTGAACACCTCGTCCCAGTAGTCGGTGATCCGGCCGCGCGTCCACCGGTAGCGGCGCCGGCTCACCAGCCCGCGCGGGTCGGCGTGCGTCGCGGCGAAGAACGGCTCCGCCGCCGGTGAGCGCCAGTCGACCAGCAGCCGCCGGCCGTCGGTCGCGGTGAGCCCGAGCCGGCCGATGTAGACGGGCTCACTGCCGTCCGCGCCGTCCATGCGGCCCAGGCAGAGATCCAGACTGAAACGACGCAGCGTACGCAGGCGGGCGGTCAGCCGTTGCACCTCCTCGTCCCGGTCCACCGCCTGCCGTCCCTTGCCGGCCGGCGCCTTGCGGGCCTGTTCCAGCCGTTCGGACAGGTCGGCGACGGTCTCCTCCAAGCTCGCGGCCATGGTGGCGAAGTGCTGCTCGTCCCGGGCGATGAGCCCCGGCCCGGCCTTGGCGGCGAGCCGTTCGGGCAGGTCGAACGCGGTGATGGTGTCCATGGTGCAAATCCCCCGTTTAGCCAGGAACCCGGCTTCGACCAGTGATTGTGCGCCCCGACCCGGGTCTTGCGGCAAGCCCCCCGGTGCGATATAGGTTAAAAAGGGCAGGGGAAACCTTCATCGCCCGGCTCGCGTGCCGATCACCGCGAGCATGTCGGAACATTCGTGGCGACTGCCGCGTGGCGCACGCTTGACCCCGGAGTCCTTCGAGGCCCGGCACGCCATCCTGCAGGGGCTGCTCTGGGCGCACGTACCCGCGCTGTTGCTGTTGGGTCTGCTCGGACCGCGACCCGCCGCCGAGGCCGCGGTGTGCGCCGGTGTCACCGCCGTGCTCGCCGCGGCCGGCCGCGTCGCGAGCACCCCGGGCGCGCGGTCCGCGCTCACGAGCCTGGGCCTGATCGGCACGTCGTTCGCCGCGATCCAGCTCTCCGGCGGCATGACCGCCATGCACCTGCACCTGTTCGGCATCCTGGTCTTCGTCGCGCTCTACCAGCAGTGGGCGCCGCTGCTCGGCACGGTCGGGCTGGTCGTCGTCCACCACGGCGTGCTCGGGCTCGTCGAGCCGCAGCTGGTCTTCGGCGAGCACCTGCACACCACGGCGATGCTGGTCGGCATGGTCGCCCTGCACGCGGGCTGCGTCGCGCTGGAGGTGGCCGGGATCCTGGTCTTCTGGCACTTCGCGGAGGTCTCCGAGCGCGAGGCGCGCGCCTCGGCCGAGGCCGCCGAGCGGGCCCGCGAGCAGCAGGCCGACACCGAGCGGCAGGCCCAGCTGCGCGAGGCGGAGGCCGCCCGGACGCTCGCCGAGCGGAACGCCGGCCGGTCCCGTCAGATCGCCGCCGACGCCGCCACGGTCGCCGGCGGGGCCCGCGAGGCGATCGCCGCGGTCGCCGCCGTGGACGCCGAGCTGGCCGCCCTCACCGCCGCCGTGCACACCATCGCCGAACGGTCCTCGCACGCGGCCGGCATCGCCGCGTCCGGCGAGGAGGCCGCGCGGGAGGCCACCCGGCGCATCGACAGCCTCGAACACTCGGTGACCGAGATCGCCGAGGTCAACGGCATGATCGCCCAGCTCGCCGGGCAGACCAACCTGCTCTCGCTCAACGCCACCATCGAGGCCGCCCGCGCCGGCGACCTGGGCAAGGGCTTCGCCGTCGTGGCCGGCGAGGTGAAGAAGCTGGCCACCGAGACGTCCGAGTCGGCCGGCCGCGTCGGCACGGTCGTCGACGCGATCGTGGCGCAGACCGGCGCCGTGGCGGGCGGCTTCGCCTCGACGGCCGCGACGGTCTCGGAGATCACCCAGGTCCAGGTGGACATCGCCGCGTCGGTCGAGGAGCAGGCCGCCGTCCTGGCCGAGGTGACCCGCCAGCTCGCGGCCGCGTCACAAGCCGCCCGGGCCGTCCTGACCGGGCTCGACGAGTTGACCGCGCACGCCTCCGCGTAGGACCTCGTCCCCCGCCCGTGCGGGCGGTCGCACCGGTCCTGCCATGGTCTTCCCGGGCGGGCCCCGGTAACCTGCGTCGATGACCGACGTCAGCCACGTACGCGTCTCGGACGCCGATCGGAACAGCGTGATCGTCCGCCTGCAGGACGCGACGGCCGAGGGGCGCCTGAGCCTGGACGAGCTGGACGACCGCATCGCGGCCGCGCTGGCCGCCCGGACCTGGGCCGACCTCGACCCGCTGGTCGGCGATCTGCCCGCCGCGCCCGAGCCCGAGGCCGAGCTCGAGGAGTCCGGCGAGTACGAGCCGGTGCCGCCCCTGGCCCTGGTCGGCGCGGTGCTCACGGCCATGATCGGCGCGCTGGCCGTGCCGGTCAGCTTCGGCTCCGCCTGGGGGCCGGCGATGGGCATCGTCGCGACGCTGCTCGGCACCCTCGTCCTGCTGGCGCCGGGCGAGCTGAACCTCGTCGGCCGGTGGGCGGTCGTCATCGGCATGGGCCTCGGCCTGATGCCCGTCTTCTTCTTCATCGCGATCTTCCTGGCCGCCGCCTGACCGCTCCGCCGGGTCACTCGTAGATCTGGCCCAGGACGGCCAGGGCGCAAAGATCGGCCCAGGTCAGCTCGGTCCGGTTGGTCAGCGCGGCCGGATGCGTCAGCCCCGCCTCGACGTAGCTGGCCGGATGGAAGTTGTACCACCACTCCCCCGTCGCCCGGACAGCCCCGGCCGGACGCGGAATGCGGGTGCCGAGACTGGCGTACGCACCGAGTTCCTGCAGGTCGGCGAGGTCGGCCAGCTGGGAGAGCAGCAAAGAGCGCCAGTCCGCGTACGAGGCCTCGTCGTTCTCCGGATACGCGGCGCGGCGCCACGACGGCGGCAGGGCGGGCGGCTCGGCGGTGGCGGCGGCCGCGTAGAGGGCGGCGACGGTGTCGAGGTCGAGCGACGGGCAGACGGCGAGCGGGCCGGCGGCGTGCAGCAGCGCCCGCAGGTACGTCTCGAGGGGCCGGCCGGCCTTCTCGGCGCGCTCCACATCGGTGAGCATGCGCTCGGCCAGTGCGGCGGCGGTGACGCAGGCCGGACCCGGTGGCCCCGGCGGTCCCTCGACGGGAAACACCCGGCCGGTAGCGGCGGCCCGGACGAGGGCGGCCGCCAGTGCCTCGATGCGGTCCTCGGACGACATATGTTCACTCTATGGCGTCACGCGGGACCAGTCCGTGTCGGAGGCCAGGTGAAAGCCCGGGTAGGAGGGCTGGTTGTACGTCGTCTGCTGCCGGGCGACCTCGGCGCGGTACTGCGGATCGTGCATGAGCGTGAACAGCTTGTGCGTCGTGACCTCGGTACTGACGTAGATACGTACGGCTGCGCTGTCGGCCGTGCGTACCAGCAGCTCCTCCCGCCAGTCGCCGAGGATGTCGGCCACCAGGCCGGGGTTGCCCTTCGTGCCGTTGTTGGTGCGCGTGCCCTCGGCGGTCAGCAGTGTGCCCCGGCGCCAGTCGTTGATCGTGGGCGTGACGTCGCCCGCGCCGTCGACGACCTGGGTGGTGAGATCGGCGGCCCAGCGGATGCTCTGATTCGTCCCGGGAATCGGTCCCAGAAGAACCTCACCCCGCGCCGTGTGGATGCCCAGCGCCTCCGAGCCGCCCGGCAGGCTCGCCCACGACTCGATGCCACGCACCTCCGGCAGCACGTCGCCGATCATGCCGCGGCCGGTGTCGCGCCCCGAATAAGTGCCGAAAAGGACCTCACCCGTGGCGGCGTCGCGCATGGCCATGCCGTACGGGGCCATGGTCGCGTTCTCGTGCACGGTGAAGATCTCCAGCCCCGGCCGGTCCGGGTCGATGTCCGTGACGTGCATGGCGTCGCCGTGACCGAGCCGGACCCGTTGCCCCGGGGCGGCACTGCCCTCCGGCAGCACCCCGAACGAGGAGTAGAGCAGGCTGCCGTCGTCATCGATCGTGGCGGACCCGTACACGATTTCCTGGCGCCCGTCGCCGTCCACGTCCGCGGCGCTGAGCGAATGGAAGCCCTGAGTGGTGAGCGTGGCGAACTCCGGATCGGTGCCGTCACGCCCGTGCGGGGTGTCGTTGAACGGGTTCGTCATGGGCACCCAGCCGCTGTCCACATACCACTGCCGGGTCAGCGTGTGCCCGTTCCAGCCGTAGGTCACGAGCGTGGACCGGGTGTAATAGCCCCGGGCGAAGACCGCACTCGGATGGCGGCCGTCGAGATAGGCGACCCCGGCCAGGAACCGGTCGACGCGGTTGGCGGGCTCGATTCGCGGCATCGCATAGTCGCCCCACATGAGGCCGTCGTCGTGCCGCCCCGGCTCGTACGGAATCGTCTGCAACTCGCGGCCGGTCGCGCCCCGGAAGACGGTCAGATATTCCGGCCCGTCGACGATGAATCCCTCGAACGCGCGCAGATTGTTCCGGGAACTGCGGGCCGGCGCGTAGACATCGATGAAATAGTCCGCGAGCGCTTCGGCGTCGGCCCGATTCAAGGGGTACGCGTACCGCGGCTCGATGCCGAACGCCTGCTCCAGCGTCGCGGGCCACCGGCCGGCCACCACCTCGGGATGCCGCTGCCAGCCCTGGAACATGCTCACGACGTGCTCGTGATAGCCGGCGGCACTCAGGCGATAGTCGTCGGTGTGCGCGTATCCGGCCCGGACATCGCCCCGCGGCATGGTGACGAAGCGCCCCGAGCCGTCCCGCGTGCCCGGAGCGGTCTTCATCATGACCTCGGCCCGCCCGTCCCCGTCGAAGTCGTACACCAGGAACTGCGTGTAATGCGCCCCCGCCCGGATGTTGACCCCGAGATCGATGCGCCAGAGCAGGGTGCCGTCGAGTTCATACGCGTCGACGTACACCTGACCGGTGTAGCCCACCTGCGACACGTCCTTGGAATTGGACGGGTCCCATTTGACGATGTACTCGTACTGCCCGTCCCCGTCGACATCCCCGACACTCATGTCGTTCGCCGAATACGAATAGGCCTCCCCCGCCGGCGTCACCCCGTCGGCCGGCTTCCGCAACGGCAAGTCGTAGTGCCCGCCACTCCACGGCCGGGTTCCTCCCGCCCGGCCGGCTCCCACGGCGAGTGAGCCACTCCCGGCGGCGGCAACGCGGTACCCCGCCGTGCCCGAGGCGCCCTGGTCGAGATAGTTCGTGCTGTCGGTGACCGTCGCGATCCGCCGCCCGTCGCGATAGACGTGGAAGGCGGCGCTCGTCAGACCCGTCGCCGAGGAACCGGTCACCTCGTGGCGCAGGAGCCGCCAGCTCAGGAAGTTGCCCTCGCTGGTGGCCACCACGACCAGCCCACGATCCAGCCGTTCCAGCTGTGCCCCACCGGTTCCCGAGTTCTGACGCACGGTGGAACCGATTCCCGCGGTGGGGCCGCCGACGGTCGTGGCGAGCAGGACGGCCATCGCGGCGACGAAGGTTTTCATGGCCGGCTCTCTCTTTCCGCGGTCAGCACCAGGTGAGGGTCGAGTTGGTCCGGGTCACGTTGCTGATGGTGTTGTTGCTGCCCGTGCACGGGCTCCAGGTGATGTTCGTGTTGGAGACTGACAAGTTCTGGAACCGGATCCCGGACGACGGCGCGAACTCGGTGCGCGCCGCGATCCGCAGTTCGCCGCCGCCGCTGACCGTGCCGGAGACGCCGGCGATCGTGACGTTGTGACAGTTCTCGACCAGGACCGAGTTGTTGCCGGTGTTCGCGATGTCGACCCGGTCGACGGTGGCGCCGCCGCTCTCCGAGACGCAGAAGATGCCCCGGCCGCCACCGCGGGCCCGGACCGTACCCACCTTGATGTTCTGGGGATAGGCGTCGCCGACCCGGCCGTTGCGGTTGGCCATCCGGAACGCCGCGTAACCGGTTCCCGTTCCGGCGTTCTCGGCGTCGACGGTGCCCACCGTGGCGTTGATGGTCTGGTTCAGCAGCAGGCCCGACTCGCCGACGCTCCGCGCGGTCACCGTGCCGACCGTGATGCCGTCCACGCCGTACGTCTCCATGGCGTGCGAGCTCGCCCCCTGCACGTACACGGAGTCCACCCGCACGTTGCGCGTCCACTGGCTCGTGTCGCCCCGATTGTCGATCCGCACGCCGAGCCCCGCCCCGAGCCGCATGTCGATCTGCCCGAGCCACACGTTGGCCACGTTGCGCAGGAAGATGCCGTACACCGGCGTGCCCGTGACATTCAGATACGGGACCTCGATGGTGCTGACCCCGCGCCCGTAGACCGGGGCATAGTCGCCGCTGCCGGAACCGGTCACATTGATCGTTCCGCAAACCGACAACGAGGTGTAGCTCGCCAGCGAGATCCGGCTGCCCGCACTCATCGATCCGTTGCCCCGCACCACAACCCGCTGGATGCTCGTCCGCCCCGCCGTCAGACTGCCGATTCCCGCCTGCACCGCCGCCCGGAAGTCCGTGCCGCTGTAAACGGTGCTCCCCGAGCTGTTCCGCGCGGTCCAGGTGCTGCCGCTGACGGTCACTTCCGACTGGTACGTCCCCGCGCCGCACGCCTCCGCCGCCGGCGAACCCACTGGCGCCGCCACAGTTCGAGCGGCGGGCCCCTCGGCGTCCTCCGCGGCGGTCTGGGCACTTGCCTGCTGAACACCGGTCGCCACGGCGGCCGCCGTGGTGAGCAACGCGGTGGCGGTCAGGGCAGCCCGCCGGAGACGGGACGGGTGCGAGATCATGCGATCACCTCTCGGTGCGACATGGGGTCAGAGCTTTCCGGCGCCCGCGCCCGACTGGACCAGAGCGGGAACGGCTGCAGGGGCGTCGAGGGTGTAGGCGTACCAGGTCGACGGCTCGACCACCGTGCCGCCCGCTTCGCAGGGTCCGGAACTGCCGAAAACGTTGCCGCGCTGCACCAGACGCCCCGGGGCGCTGTCGGCATAGCCACCGACCGAGAAACACGGGTACGGCACCCCGGAGAAGTTGTTGCCCTCGACGAGCACGCCGGCGTTCATCGTGGACGCGACTCCGTAGAGCTCGTTGCCCCGGAACCAGTTGTTGTAGACGTGCACCGGTTCGCCGAAGCGCACTCGCGGGTGGCGCTGACGGGACCCGTCGAACCAGTTGTGATGGATGCTCACCTTGAGGTGTCCGATGTCGGTGGACGCGGCGCCGTCCGAGTGGCCGATCAGCATGCTCTTGTCCGTACCGGCGAAGTGGTTCCAGGAAACGGTCACGTAGTCGGCGCCGCGCACGATGTCGACGGATCCGTCCACCGGCCGGACGAAGGTGTTGTGGTCGATCCAGATGTGGTGCGACTCCTGCCCGATGTTGAGGGCGTCGTCCTCCGCGTCGGTGAACGTCACGTTGCGCACGATGACGTTGGACGACCGGTAGAAGTCGAATCCGCCACCCGTGACGACCGCGTTCACGCCGAGGCCGATGATCGACTTGTCCGGGCGTACACCCTGCTTGCTCGTGATGGCAATCGTGCCGCTCACCTGGATGATCAGCGGGCCCACAGTGTCGATCGCGGTGAGCAGCTCGTCGGTGGTGTCCACGGTGACGGTCGCCCCGCCGGCGCCCCCGGTGGTGCCGCCCAGCCCGAGCGCCGCCACGGAAGCGAAGCCGTCGGGCGAGGAAGAAGCTGCCTGAGCGAAATCGTCGGGCGCCGGGGCCGCGGGCCGGGGTGCGGCGAGCATGGCCGCCACCAGGATCGGTACGGGCAGGATCCCGCGCATGGCATGCCTCCTTCGCTTCGTCCCCGAACGTAGGCGTACGCATTGATGACAGTCAATGAAAAGGCGTGTGCAGGATGTTTGCAGGGCGTGGCACCACGGGAGAAGGAGTTCCGGCCCGGCGGGGACAACTCGGCGGGAACATCACTCGATCACTCGGCGCCGCGCGGCGATCCGGGTGGCACGATGGGCGAGCGCACGCATAGGGGTGTTTCATGACGCAGTCTTTCGCCGTACGCCGGCACGACGCCGGTGGCGGGGTCGCTCATCTCGTCGTGGTCGGCGAGATCGACGCGGAGACCAGTGAGGTTCTGCTGGCCCTCATCGCCAACGCCGCCGGCCGGCCGGGCACCGCCGAGCTGGTCGTCGACCTGAGGAGGGTCGGCTTCCTCGACGCGGCCGGCGCCCGGGCCCTGCTCCGCGGCGCGGACGCGGTGGATCGGCACGGTGTCGGCTATCGGCTGGCCAACCCGGGCGGGTCGGTGCGGCGCGTGCTCGAGGTGGCCGGCGTGACCGCGCAGGTGCCCGTCGTCGACCTGCTGCCCGGGCGGGCGCCGGACTGCCCGGCGGAGGAGACGCCGTTTGCGGTCCAGCCGGGCGGGTAGCCATCGGGCTGCCGATCAGGGGCCGCCGTAACACTCGTCTCCCTGGTCACCAGTCCCGGCGACCCGGGCCACCCGGCGCCGCGGGGTGCTTAACCTGAGGCCATGCCGTACGTACCAGCCCGCGACGGCCGGAAGAACCGCAGGTCATCCGGCCGGGCCCCCGCCGTCCCCATCAGCCTCGACGACATGCACGGCCACCGTGTCGGCGTCCTCGAACTGCCGCACCACATGGCGCCCGGGCATCGCAGCCGGCGTCGCTTCGACCTCGACGACCCGGCTCAGCTCCGGCTCGCGTACCAGTCGGTGCTGTGCGAGGCCGCCGACTGCTGTGAGATCAACGACCTGCTGAACCCGGGTACGCTGCGCCGGGTCTGGCGCAGCCTGCACCTGCCCGGCAAGGTCCGCGCCGCCTGGGAGTCCCGGCACCCGGCGCTGGAGAACGGCGCGGCGAAGGCCACGGCCGCCCGCGGCAACGGAATCTTCGCCGAGGACGTCGTCGCCGCGCGCATGGGCGGTGACCGCCTCCCGCGCGGCTGTGTGCCCGCGTCCACCGGCCAGATCACCGGCCGCCAGATGATCGCCGCCCGCACCAACTCGACCCGCTGAGCCGGCCCGCAGTCACTCCCGCCGTCATTCGCTCCGAAGGCGGACTACGACGAGGAAGAGGGCGATCCGGACGGCTGCAGATGCGCCTCCGCCCACAGAGTGAGCGCGGCCAGCGCCGGCCGGATCGCCCCGCCGTGCTCCGTCACCTCGTATCGCACCCGGACCGGCCGCCCGTCGAGCACCGTCCGCGTCACGAGCCCGAGCTCGCCCAGCTCCACGAGCCGCTCGTTGAGGATCCGGTCGCTGATCCCGGGAATCGCCCGCTTGAGGTCGCTGAAGAACACCGGCCCCTGCAGCAGCGTGCTCAGCACCAGGCCGCTCCAGCGCTTGCCGAGCAGCGTCATCACCCGCGACAACGGCTCGCTCAGGGTCTCGCAGGGATCCCCGGCAGCCGAACCCGCGACGACGGAGTCGCCCCTTGACATCACGAGCCCACCCACTTACTTTTTACTAGTCGCTTCCGAAAGAGAAGCAACGCATCACCGTCTAGTGACAAGGATGCCACGGGCATGCCCACTCTCGAGCAACGGATCCAGCGCCTCGAAGACCGCGCGGCGATCATCGACACCGTCATCACCTACGCCACGTCGATCGACAGTGCCGACTGGTCCGCGTACGCGGGGATCCTCACCGACCCGGTCCACGTCGACTTCTCCGAGGCCGGCCTGCCCGCCGCCGACTTTCCCCGCGATCAGTTCGTCGGCATGGCCGCTGGGCTGCTCGAGGCCTGGGACGCCCGTCAGCACCTCAGCCCCAACCACCGCGTCACCTTCGACGACACCGACCCCGACCGCGCCGTCTGCTTCTCCTACATGTACGCGCAGCACCACATGAAGAACGGCGACCTCTACCTGATGCGCGGCTCGTACGACCACCACCTGCTCCGCACCCCCGACGGCTGGAAGATCGAGCGCGTCGTCCAGCACGTCAGCTGGCTCGAAGGCGACCCGAACCCTAAGCCGTGACTCAGGTGATGGCGTGACCGTGCTCGGCGGCGAGGCCACGGAGGTCCGGCTCGCCATAGCGGGTGATCAGGGCGGTGAAGGCCGCCACCTTGTCCGGCCCGAAGCGCGCGACCGACCGGCTGTAGGTGGCGGCGGAGAGGAGGACCGGCGGGGTGGTCTTGCTGTGGAACTTGTCGGCGTACATCACGAGGCGTTCTTCCTCGGTCCGGGCCACGTAGTCGCCCGGCGGCAGCGGGAGGTGCTGGGTCACGATGTCGGCGCGCGTGATGCCCACGCCGGTGTGGCAGGAGCAGAAGCGGCACAGTTCCTCGGGCAGGCCGGCCGTGCGCAGCAGCTCGTGGCCCAGCAGCCCGTGCCGGATGTAGGCGTCGCCCGGGCCGAGCCGGTGGACGCCGATGTCGTGCAGCAGTGCCCCGGCTCGGACCAGCGCCGGGTCGGCACCGGCGGGCAGCAGCTGCGCGGCGATGGCGGCCACGATCCGGCAGTGCGTCCACACCAGGTAGAAGGCCGCCGGGCTGGGCGCGAAACGCTCGTGCAGCGCCCGGATCTCGTCGTCGGAGGGAATTTCCACTACTCGGCCCCGAAGGCCAGCTCGGCGAAGCGGGCGCCGACGCGCAGGTGCGTGGCGGCGTCGGGGTGCAGGCGGTCGGGCAGAGGCAGCTCGTCGTGGTCGCGCTCGCCATAGAGGTCGAGCCCGTCGACGTAGGACAGCATCGGATCGGCACGGTCGGCGACGATCCGGGTCAGCTCGTCGCGGATCACCCGCAGGGTGAGCTTGCCCGGGCCCGGCGACCCGGCCGCCACGAACTCGATCCGGCCGGCCCGCAGCGCGTCCACGTCGAAGGCGCCCGGGCCCGGCGTGTCCTCGAAGGCCGGACAGTAGAGCGGCGAGATCACCACCAGCGGCGCCGCCGGGTGACCGTCGCGGATCGTGTCGAGGAAGCCGTGGACCGCGGGCGTGAAGGCGCGCAGCCGCATCACGTCGGTGTTGACGAGGTTGATGCCGATCTCGACGCTGATCAGATCGGCCGGAGCGTCCCGCATGGTGCGCGCGGTGAAGGGGTCGAGCAGCGCGCTCCCGCCGAGCCCCAGATTGATCAGCTCGAAGCCCCGCGCGGCGGCGGCCACGGCGGGCCACGTGACGGACGGGCCCGCGGCGTCGCTGCCCTGGCTGATCGAGCTGCCGTGGTGCAGCCACACCGGACGGCCGGGGTCCGGGGCGGGTTCGACCGGCGCATCCGTCCGCAATCCGACCAGCTCGGTCGTCTCGTTGTGCGGCAGCCAGATCTCGACCGTCTTCGGCCCGTCCGTGAGCCCGGCGAACGTGACCGTGCCGGGGGCGCCGGCGACGCGCGACGACGAACCCGTGGCAAGGTCGATGCGGACGACGTCGCCCCCGTCCACGTGACCGGTCGCGGTCAGCCGCCCGTCGACGACCAGGTCGTAGCGCCCGTCCGGACGGGGCGCCAGCCCCGCGAACACGCGCTTGGTCGGCACGGTCTCCAGCTCGACCGTCGTGGCGCGGGTGCGGAAGACCACCCGTACGCCGGAAGGTTGCGCCTCGACCAGGGCCAGCTGCGGGTCCGGGGTCTGCGCCCGGGCCCAGGCGGGCAACCGGTGCGGAAGCAGGCCGCGCTCGGTGCGTTCCAGTTCCCGAGCCCCGCGTACGAGCTCAGCAGTGATCGGTGTCGAGTGCATGTCAGACCGGCCAATGGCGGAGAAGGGCGTCCAAGGCGTCGAGCGCCCGGGACCAGGATCGTTGCGTGTCGGGCGCGCTGTGCTCGAAGCCGCCGGCCTGTTCCAGGCTCACGTAACCGTGGATCGCCGCACCGAGCAGCCGCACGGCATGGGTCTGCTCCTCGCCGGACAGGTCGTAACCGCGCAGCACCGCCCGGAGCAGCTGGCTGTGGCGCGGGGCGGCACTGGCGGCCGCCGTCTCGTGGTCGAGCCGCAGCCGGGTGGCGTCGTAGCGCCCGGGGTGCTCGCGGGCGTAGTCGCGGTAGACGTTCGCCAGCGCGACCAGCGCGTCCTTGCCCGCCCGGCCGGCGACCGCCTCGGCGGCCCGGTCGGCGAGCTCCTCGAACGCGAGCAGCGCCACCCGGGTGCGCAGATCCTGGGAGCCGCGCACGTGGGCATAGAGGCTCGGCACCTTGACGCCGAAGTGGCGGGCCAGCTCCGACACCGTCAGCGTCTCGAAGCCGCCCTGGTCGGCCAGGTCGGCGGCGGCTCGCACCACCCGCTCCGTCGTCAACCCGGCCCGCACCATGACAGCCATTATGCAATTGCCTACAACTATTAGGCAAGTCGACGGCGAGCCCTCAGACCTGGCTGGCCCCGCCGTCCACGTAGATCTCCGCGCCGGTCATGTAGCTGCTCGACCCGGAGGCGAGGAAGAGCACCGCGTCGGCGATCTCCTCCGGCCGGCCGAGCCGGTCCATCGGCACCCCGGCCGCGAGCCCCTTGAGCAGCTGCTCGGCCGCCTCGGCGTCGGGCGCGAGACCGCTGAGCCCCGGCGTCCCGATCGGCCCGGGGGCGATGGTGTTGACCCGGATGCCCCGGCCGACCAGCTCCGCCGCCCAGCTGCGGGCGAAGGAGCGCAGCGCGGCCTTGCTCGCGGCGTAGACGCTGAACGAGCCGGCGCCCTTCACATCGATGTTGGAGCTGGTCAAAATCACCGACGCCCCGCGGTTGAGCAGCGGCAGCGCCTTCTGCACGGTGAAAAGGGTGCCGCCGACGTTGGTGTTGAACGTGTCGGCGTAGTGCTGCCAGGTGATGGCCTCCAGCGCGGAGAACTCCCCGCCGCCGGCGTTGGCGAACAGGACGTCCAGCCCCTGCCCGCGCTCCCCGATCTGCGCGTACACGCGGTCGAGGTCCTCGAGGCTCGCCACGTCGGCGCGGATGCCGGCCGCGTTGACCCCGATGCTCGCCACCGCGGCGTCGAGGGCCTCCTGGCGGCGGCCGGTCACGAAGACGTACGCGCCCTCGGCCGCCAGCTTGCGGGCCGCGGCCCGGCCGATGCCCGCCGTACCCCCGGTGACCAGGGCCGTCTTGCCGTCGAGCTGTCCCATGCTGCGCTCCTCAGTTTTGTGTATCGCTCGGTACGCAAAGGAACGCTACCCCTCCGTTCCGCATTTCTGTACCGATAGGTAAAGTGATCACGGTCACAGGCGGCAACCGGATACTGAAGCCGGGCGTCATCCCGCGACACTGATCGGCCGGCCCCGCCGCGGCGGGGGGAAGGACACGACCTTGCCGGACTTCGAGGACTTCTATCGCGCCTCCTCGGCCCGCGTGCTCGGCCACCTGTACGTGATGACGGGCAACCGCGCCGAGGCGGAGGATGCGGTCGCCGAGGCCTACGCCCGCGCGTGGCAGCGCTGGAGCACGGTGTCGCAGGCCGACAGCCCCGAGGCCTGGGTACGCCGCGTCGCCTCCCGCATCGCCATCAGCGGCTGGCGCAAGGCCGTCACCCGGCTGCGCGCCCACCACCGCGACACGACCGACCTGGTCCTGGAGGGCCTCAGCCCCGACCACGTCGCCCTCATGACGGCGTTGCGCGGCATCTCGGCCGTGCTGCGCCGGGACATCGTGCTGCACTACCTGGCCGGGCTCTCCGTGGCCGAGATCGCCGCCGAGACCGGCACCCCGAGCGGGACCGTGAAGGCCCGCCTCTCCCGCGGCCGCAAGGCGCTGGCCGCCCTGCTCGACGACGCCGGCTTCGACGAAGGACGTGTGACCCGTGCCCGAGCCTGACCTGCACCACGACCTCGCCGCCCTCGCCGCGCACGGCAGCCGCGTCCTCCGCCCCCGCCCGGTCGCCGAGATCATCGACCGCGGCCGCCGGCGCCGCCGCCACCAGCGCATCGCCGGGACGACGGGCCTGGCCGCCGCCGTCCTCGGCATCGCCGGCGGCGCCGCCCTGCTCACCGGTGGCCACCCCGAGACCGTCGCCCCGGCCGCGCCGCCCGCCGTCAGCGCCACCGAGAGTCCCGCCCCCAGCCTCGGCCCGCTGCCCGGCGACGTCCTGCGCGGCCGGAAGGCGGTGACCCTGCGCACGACCGACGACGCCCCGATCGTCGCCGGCTATGACGACGACGACCGGGTGATCGTCGAGGAGGTGGAGGGCAAGGACCAGGACCGGCGCAACCGCTGGTTCCTGCGCCCCGCCGGGACGAAACTCCAGCTCGTCCAGGTCACCCGGCGCCCGGGCGGCGAGGTGTGCGCGACCGAGGAGGACAACGCCCTGCGCATCCGGATCTGCGCCGCGGACGACAAGCACCAGCAGTTCACGCTGGCCGAGGGAGAGGGCGCCTGGGTGCTCGAGCAGGACGGCGTCCCCGTCGGCCGCGACACGGACGACGGCCTGGTCACCGCGGACGGCACCCCGCTGTCCTTCACCGTCGGCTGACACCCGGCCGGCCCGGGCGGTCAGTCGTCGGAGCGGTCCTCGGGATAGGTGGCGCCGCCGTGGGACTCGCTGGAGAGGGGACGGGCGCCACCCTCGGGCGGGCCGGCCACGCTCTGCGCGCCCGCGGCGAGCTGCGGGAACTTGGCGTCGAAGGCCGGGCGCTCCGAGCGTACGCGGGGCATGCGGTCGAAGTTGCGCAGCGGGGGCGGGCAGGACGTGGCCCACTCCAGCGAGTTGCCGTGGCCCCACGGGTCGTCGACGGTGACCAGGGTGCCGACGCGGTAGGCCTTCCAGACGTTGTAGAGGAAGAACAGCGTGGACAGGCCGAGGACGAACGAGCCGACGGTCGAGATCATGTTGAGCGTGGTGAAGCCGTCGCTGGGCAGATAGTCGGCGTAGCGGCGGGGCATGCCCTCGGCACCGAGCCAGTGCTGCACCAGGAATGTCGCGTGGAAGCCCACGAAGGTCAGCCAGAAGTGGACCTTGCCGAGCCGGTCGTCGAGCATCCGGCCGGTCATCTTCGGGAACCAGAAGTAGATGCCCGCGAAGACCGCAAAGACGATCGTGCCGAAGAGCACGTAGTGGAAGTGCGCGACGACGAAGTAGGTGTCGTGGACATGGAAGTCGATCGGGGGCGCCGCGAGCAGCACGCCGCTCAGGCCGCCGAGCACGAAGGTGACCATGAAGCCGAGCGCGAAGAGCATCGGCGTCTCGAAGCTGAGCTGGCCGCGCCACATCGTGCCGATCCAGACGAAGAACTTCATGCCCGTCGGTACGGCGATCAGGAAGCTGAGCAGGCTGAAGAACGGCAGCAGCACCTGGCCGGTGCCGAACATGTGGTGGGCCCAGACGGTGAACGACAGCGCGGTGATGAGCAGCGTCGCGGCGACCAGTCCCTTGTAGCCGAAGACGGGCTTGCGGCTGAAGACCGGGATGACCTCGGTGATGATGCCGAAGAACGGCAGCGCGACGATGTAGACCTCGGGGTGGCCGAAGAACCAGAAGAGGTGCTGCCACAGCAGCGGCCCGTTGGTGTCGACGTCGAAGACGTGGGCGCCGAGGATCCGGTCGGCGGCCAGGGCGAAGAGCGCCGCCGCCAGGAACGGGAAGACGGTGATCACCAGGACCATGGTCAGCAGGATGTTCCAGGTGAAGATCGGCATGCGGAACATGGTCATGCCCGGCGCGCGCAGCGTGAGGATCGTCGTGATGATGTTGACGCCGCCGAGGATCGTGCCGAGCCCGGAGATGGCCAGGCCGACGACCCACATGTTGCCGCCGACACCCGGGCTGTGCGTCGAGTCGCTGAGCGGGGCGTAGGCGGTCCAGCCGAAGTCGGCGGCGCCGCCCGGCACCAGGAAGCCACCCAGGGCGATCGAGCCGCCGAAGAGATAGAGCCAGTACGCGAAGGCGTTGAGCCGCGGGAACGCCACGTCCGGCGCGCCGATCTGCAGCGGGATGATGTAGTTCGCGAAAGCGAACACGATCGGGGTGGCGAAGAGCAGCAGCATGATCGTGCCGTGCATGGTGAACAGCATGTTGTACTGCTCGGGCGACAGGATCTGCATGCCCGGACGGGCCAGCTCGGCGCGCATGATCAGCGCCATCACCCCGCCGATCAGGAAGAACCCGAACGACGTCGTCAGGTACATCAGGCCGATCTGCTTCGCGTCGGTGGTGCGCAGGGTCCGGGCCAGCGCCGAGCCGCGCACCTGGCGGCGCACCGGCCAGGGACGCGTCTGCACGGGACGGGGTGCGGTCGCCGTCATGGGGAGCCTCCACGGGAAGTCGGACCCGTGGAGGTACCGTAACCGCTACTCGCCCAATTTATCGAGGTCGATCTTGTGCGCGTCCTCCGGAGCGGTGATCGTGGCCCCGGTGGTCACCTCGACGCGCACCGCCGAGCGCCCGGTGGCACCCTCGACGAACTGCAGGATGTCCACCTCGGCGGCGGTGAACTTGCCGTCGTGCACCCACAGGTCGATGACGACCGGCTTGTCCTGCGGCGCCCTCTCCTTGGCCAGCTCGCTGCCGGCCGCCGGGCTCACCGTCTTGAGGAGCCGCTGCAGCTCCGCGTACGCCTCCCCGGTCGACGACGTGACGATCAGGTGCTCCTCGTCGGCGCCGTCGCGGGTGATCTGTGCGCCTTCGAGCAGGTTCGTGGCGCTCTTCCGCACCTCGGCGAGCGTCTTCGCGGCGTCCGGGTCCTCGGCGGGCACGCCGGTGAAGGCGCCGGACAAGGCGGCCGCCTCCTGGGGATCCACGGACACCCACTGCCCGTCGAAGAGCGGCGCCAGCTCGGGCGTCTCCTTGCGCTGGCTGGTCACGTCCTTGGTGCCGCCGAATTTCGCGGCCAGCTCGTCGACCGGCGCCTTGGCGTAGAGCAGACCGTCGACCGTCCGGATCTCCGTGCCGCCGACGCCGTCGATCGTGGCCGTGATCGAGCTGCGGTCGTCCTCGGCGCCCGCCCCGGCCTTGTCGTACGCGATGGTGATCGAGGAATTCGCCACCTGGGCGACGCCCTCGCTGTCCTCGCCCTTCGCCTTGAGCGCGGCGATCAGGTCATCGGTGCCGGCCAGCTTGACGGTGAAGCCGGCCTGCTGGGCCTCGGACAGGTGCTGCGCGGCCTCACGGAGCTCCAGCTTGGGCTCCAGGGCGCGGACCTGCTCCCCGGCGCAGCCGCCGGCGGTCAGGAGGGCGGCGCCGACGGTCGCGCCGATCAGTAAACGCTTCATGAGTGGGGGTCCCCGTTTCGTCGATTGCCCCGCCCATGCTGCAACCCCGGGTCAACCGGTGGTCACCCGATAGATGGCACCGGCGAGGTCGTCGCTCACGTAGAGCGCCTTGTCCGGCCCCTCGACGGCCATCACCGGCCGCCCCCAGCGGGAACCGTCCTCGAGCTGGAAACCGGTGAGCAACGTCTGCTGCGGCCCCACCCCACCGTCACGCCAGGCGAAGAACGACACCTCCGGCGGGCGCGGCGGCTTGCGGTTCCATGACCCGTGTACGCCGACGAGCGCGCCCAGCCCGTACGACCCGGCCGTCCCGAAGCTCAGGCCCAGCGGCGCCGAGTGCGCGCCCATCCCCTGCTCCACGGTCGGCAGGGCGCCGCAGTCGAGCTTCGTGCCGTCGGGGTTCAGCTGCACGTCGCGAACGAAGGCACGCCCCTGGTCGGGATCGGGATTGCAGTACGGCCACCCGAGGTCCCGCCCCTCGGTCAGTTTGGCCAGCGGCTCCAGCGGGTGGTCGTTGACGTACTCGGTGCGGACCTCGCCGTTCTCGTCCGCGATGTTGTCCCGGTTGTTGACGGCCGTCCACACGGCGCCGTCCGGGTCGACGGCCAGTCCCGTGCCGTTGCGGACGCCGCGGGCGAACGTGCTCGTCGTCCCGTCGTCGTTGACTTTCAGGATGGTCGCGCGCTCGGGCTTCGCCTCCCGGTCCTCGGCGGAGACGTTGCCGGTCGAGCCGACGGAGACGTACACCGTGCCGTCCTGGCCGACCGTCACGCTCTTGAGCGCGTGGGCGTAGGCACCGCGCAGCTCGGGGCTCTTGTCGTCGGGCAGGCCGGCGGCGACGACCTGTTTGCCCGACAGCGTCCCGGACTTGTAGGTGAAGCGGTCGACCTGATCGCTTTCGGCCACGTACAAGGTGTCGCCGGTGAACGCGAGGCCGTGCGGCTGGTTGAGGCCCTCGACCAGCGTGCGTTGCGTAGGGGCGGCGGCGCCGGGCGTCAGCTCGACGACGTCGCCGGACTTGGGCCGCGAGACCAGCAGGGTGCCGGCCGGGGTCCAGGCGAGCAGGCGGGCGGCGGGGACCCGGGCCCAGACGGTGACCGTCCAGCCGGGCGGCGCCAGCAGCGTTCTCTTTTTCTCGAAGGGCGCCGCATCCGTGCCGGCGAGCGTCCGCACTGTCGTGGCAGCCAGGGGCAGGTCACCGGCCGGCGACGGCACCGGGCCGACCGGCGTGGCGCTGGTGGCGGAGCATCCGGCCAGGAGGAGGGCCGCCGCCGCGCCCAGGACTCTCTTCATGCGGCATTTGTACCCGCCGGCGAGCGCAAACAAATCGATCATGGCCGGTTGACTTTGTAATAGTCCGGTGACAGCGTTGTCATCGTTCCGTATCATCGAGGAGTTTGCATGCTCGATCGTTTCCCGGTCCGCCGGGCCGGAGCCGCCGCCGCGACCACTGTGGTCGTGGCCGGGCTCGTCCTGGCCGCGTCCTCCCCGGCGGACGCCACCCGGCGCACCGCCCGCGACAACGCCGTGACCTCCGGCAACGCCCGGTTCGAGGTCCTCTCCCCCACGCTGATCCGCACCGAGTACGGCGCGAAGCTCGACGGCGCCACCTTCAACGTGATCGGGCGGGACGACTTCGCGCCCGTGAAGTTCAGCAAGCGGGTCGACCGCGGCTGGCTGACCATCGACACCGGCGCCGTGACGCTGCGTTACAAGGTCGGCTCGGGGTCGTTCACCAAGGACAATCTCACCGTCCAGCTCCGCACCGGCAGACAAACCGTGCAGGCGGCGCCGTGGGCGGGTCACACCACTCCCGACTGTGCCGTCGGGGCGCTCTGCGAGGCCGAGGCGCTCGCGCTGGCCGGCCCCGGCGTCGCCACCGACCACACCGGATACACGGGCGCGGGCTTCACCGCCGGCTACTCGGCGACGGGTGACAAGGCCACGTTCGCCGCCACGCCCGCGACCGCCGGGGCGTACCAGCTGAGCGTCCGCTACGCCAACAGCACGGGCGGCGACGGCCAGAACGTCACGCGCACCCTGTCCGTCTCGGTGGACGGCGGCGCGGCCCAGACGCTGTCGCTGCCGACGACGGCGAACTGGGACACCTGGGCCCTCGCCTCGGTGCCGCTGCAGCTCACAGCCGGGCGCCACGAGATCAGCGTCGTCCGTGGGGCGGCCGACACCGGCAACGTCAACATCGACAGTCTCGCGCTCGTGCAGCCCGGCGCCGCCTACCCGGCACCCACGCCGCCGGTCGCGCAGCCCTGTGCGTACGGGCAGGTGTGCGAGGCCGAAGGCGGCTCCCTGACCGGGGGCGCGGCCACGGCGGCGAACCACAACGGCTACTCCGGCGAGGGCTTCGTCGCCAAGCTGGAGAGCGCCGGCGCCGCGACCGCGGTCACCGTGACCGGGGTGCCGAGGCGGGGCACGTACCAGCTGCAGTTGCGCTATGCCAACGGCCAGGCCGGCGCGCAGGCCGTCCAGTCGCGGACCCTCGCGGTGACCGCGGGCGGCAAGACCACGACCGCGACGCTCGCGCCGACGAGCGGCTGGGACTACTGGCGTACGGTCACCACGCCCGTGACGCTGAACGCCGGCACGAACACGGTGTCGCTCGGCTGCACCGCCGACGTCAGCTGCAACGTCAACCTCGACACCGTCGCCGTCACCGCCCCGGGCACGGCGCTGCTGGCCCCGCACGCCCCGCTCGGCGGTTACCGGCGCGGGCTCGACGGCGTGAACGGCGCCGCGCTCACCGAGGCCGGCATCCTGCACCAGGACGGCTGGACACTGCTCGACGACTCCGCGTCGGCACTCTACGACCAGCGCACGGGCAAGACTGTTGTCCGTTCGAAGCCTGCTCAGGACGGCTACGTCTTCGCGTACGGGCAGAACTACAACCGCGCCCTGAAGGAGCTCTCGGTCCTGACCGGGCCGACGAAGCTGCTGCCCAAGTGGACCTACGGCGTCTGGTACTCCGAGTACTACGACCGCACCGACGCCGAGTTCAAGCAGATCGTGCAGAAGTTCAAGTCCGAGGGCGTGCCGCTGGACGTGCTCGTCGTCGACACCGACTTCAAGTCGCCCGACAAGTGGAACGGCTGGGAGTTCGACGCGACGCGCTTCCCCGACCCGCAGGGCTTCGTGAACTGGCTGCACAAGCAGGGGCTGAAGACCAGCTTCAACATCCACCCGAGCATCCTCGGCTCCGACCCGCACTTCGCGGCGGCGCAGGCGACGGCCAAGGGCAAGCTGCAGCGTACGGGCTGCAACAGCGGCGCGGACTGCTACACCTTCGACTTCGGCGACCCCGATCAGCTCAAGGCGTACTTCCAGCTGCACGACAAGATGGGCGCCGACCCGGACTTCTGGTGGCTCGACTGGTGCTGCGACAGCTCCACCTCGACCCAGGCCGGCGTGACCGGGGACTCGTGGATCAACCAGCAGTACGCGCAGCGGGACGGGTTCGCGTTCTCCCGGGCATACGGGTCGCTGCAGGCCGGTGGCTACGGCAACCCGACCGCGGTCCCGACCGGCCCGTGGGCCGACAAGCGCACCACGCTGCACTTCACCGGGGACACCTCGTCCACGTGGGAGTCGCTGCAGTTCCAGGTCGGCTACACCCCGGGCGAGGGCGCCGCGACCGGGCTGGCCGCGGTCAGCCATGACATCGGCGGCCACACCGGCGGGCTCTCCACGCTCCCGGGCGCCGAGGCCAACAGCACCAAGCTGCCCGACGACCTGTACGCCCGGTGGGTCCAGCTGGGCACCTTCCAGCCGATCGACCGCCTGCACTCCAACCACAGCGACCGCCTCCCGTGGCAGTACGGCCCCGAAGCCGACGCCTCGGCCACCAAGTTCCTGAAGCTGCGGGAGAAGCTGCTGCCGTACACCTACAAGGCGGCCGCTGAGGCAACCCGCACGGGCACGCCGATCACCCGGCCGCTGTACCTCGCCTACCCGGGCGAGCAGGAGGCGTACGCCACGGCCGGCGCCGAGTACCTCTACGGCCCGGACCTGCTCGTCGCCCCGGTCACCACGCCCGGCACGAGCGCTACCACCACCGTGTGGTTCCCGCCGGGCACCACCTGGAAGGACGTCTTCACCGGCCGCACCTACAAGGGCGGCACGACGGCCACGGTCACCACCACCCTGGCCACCATGCCGGTCTTCCTCCGCGCCGGCGCCGCCAACCCGCTGCGCTGACGCTGTTCCCGCAGCGAGGGCCCGTCCGGATCACCTTCCGGGCGGGCCCTCCTCACTTTGCGGCGGCAACCGCGCCGGGGGTCAGCTGCGCGGCGGCTCGGTCCGGCGCAGCAGCTCGGCGATGCCCGCCCCGACGCCGGCCAGCGCGGTGGTGTGCTCGGCCTGGACTTGCTTGAGGCCGGTCACCTCACCCCGAAGGCCGGTCACCTCACCCCGAAGGCCGGTCATCTCACCCCGAAGGTCGGTCAGAGCCGTGGTGTGCTCGGCCTGGACGCGCTTGAGGTCGGACACTTCACCGCGAAGGTCGATCACGTCGCCCCGAAGGTCGACCAGGGCCGTGGTGTGCTTGGCCTGGACGTCCTTGAGGTCGGTCACATCCCGGCGGAGGCCGGTGATCTGCTGACCATGTTCACTCTGCGTCGTGGCAATGGCCTGCAAGAGGGTGTTGATGGCGCCCACCGACTTCCTGAGGTCGGACATGTCGGCATCCTGTCGGTCGTTGATCGCGCCCTGGACGTTCAGTCGTGCCTCCACGACAGTGACGCGTTCTGCGAGATTGGTGCTGGGATAACTCACGTGCGGCCTTCCGGCTGGTTTCAGCGACGGGCAAAAGCTAACACCGGCCCACCGCCTTTCCCCCCGGCGAGAAACAGATCATCGCACCAGTCATAGATCATCACCGCAGCCCTCTGGCATGCAGATGGATCAATGCTCACCCGCCGAGCGATCCGATCGCCGCGACGACGTCACCGCCCGCCGGGCAGGCCCACACCGCCTCGCCCCCGGCCATCTGCGGCCGCAGCGGATGGGTGCCGGGGTGCCGGGGACAGCCGGGCCACACCGCGGGACGGCCGGCGCCGGGCAGGGCCTCGACGAGCCAGTCCGCCACCTGGTCGGCGACGGCCGCGAGCCGCTCGGCGGGCGGCAGGGCTTCGTCGGACCGGACGCCCGCCCGGCCGTCACCGCCGGCCACAGTGATCCAGTCGATGTCGCCGTCGCGGTCCACCCGCACCGGGAGCGGATAGGTCGCGGCCACATCGCGCAGCACGACGGCGAGCGGAGCGGTGTCGGCCATCCGCCGAGCGTACTGCCGCCCTACGACGCGTACTCGGACGAGATCTCGGTGTGGTACTTCGCCCAGAGCGGCGTCATGGTCTCCGCGTTCATCGGCTGCCCGGACTCGACCATCGCCTTGAGGTCGCGGAAGTACTGGACGTAGAGGTCCGGCGTGAAGGTGGAGAGCATGACCGCCGGCTCGTCGCCCGGGTTGGCGAAGGTGTGCGGAGCGCCCGGCGGGACGAGAACCCACGTGCCGGGGCCGGCGTCGTGGTCGTCCGTGCCCACGGTGAAGCGGACGGTGCCGGTCAGCACGTAGAAGCCCTCGTCGTGCTGGGCGTGGCGATGCTGGATCGGTCCGGGGGTGTGCGGCTGCAGGGTGATCTCACCGAGGCCGAGACGGTGCCCGGTGTTGCTGCCGTTCTCGAGGATGCGGATCTGCGACGGCCCGTTGTTGGCGATGAGCTCGCCTTCGCCGGGACGGACGATGGTGACCTTGGCCATGAGAAAGACCTTCCCGAGGGGTACGCGTCCGCGATGTCACGGCGCGACATCACCGTACCATCGATGTCGCAGCGAGACATCATGCCGTCAGCGGGAGGGCGATCGTGCCCGCGTGAGCCGGCTTCTCGGCCTCGTCGAGCATCGCCGCGGCGACGGTGGCCCGGCTGACCCGGGCCGGGAAGAGCCGTCGCGGGGCGGCATCCAGTTCCGCCGTGCGCGGGGTGTCGCTCAGCGGCCCGTTCGTCAGCGGGCCCGCGTGGAAGACCGTCCCGCCGGCCCGGAGCACGAGCGCGTCGGCGGCGACCTTGTCCGGCAGGTCGCCCAGCATCCGGAGCACCGCGCGGATGACAGGTCCGGCGGCCGCCGCGGACGGGCCCGAGCCGAAGGCGCCGAGCCAGACGATCCGCTCGGGCCGGGCGGCCACGACGGCCCGGGCACCGGCGGTGAGCACGCCCGGGTCGGCGCCGCGTACGTTGCCGAGTCCGGACAGGATCGTCGCCCGGCCGGCCAGAGCCGCGGCGATGGCGGTGGAGTCCCGGACATCGGCGGCCACGTGCAGCACTCCCGGCACCGGGGAACGCGAGATCGCCGTGACGGTGTGCCCGCGCTCCAGCGCCTGGCGGATCAGCTCGCGGCCCGTCGCACCGGAGGCACCGAGGATGGTCAGGTCCACGGTCAGATGCCCTTCAGCACGGCGAGCGCGGCGGCGTGCAGGCCCGGGGCGGCGGCCAGATAGCCCGTACTCGCGATCTCCCACGGCCGGCCGTCGAGGTCGGTGACCGTGGCTCCGGCCTCCTGGGCGAGGAGGACGGGCGCGATGTGCGAGCGCAGGTTGTCGAACTGCCAGTGCAGGTCCATGCGACCCGCGGCCACCTGCGCCAGCTGGTGGCTGACCGGCACGGAGGCGCGTACATACAGGGCCTCTTGCATCATGGCCGCGACGGCGGCACCGACCCGGCGGGCGTGCCCGGGGTCGCGACGGGGCTTGGCCTGGCCGGTGCCGGTCAGGGCGATTGCCAGGTCGGTCTTGACCGACACCATGACGGGTACGCCGTTCAGCCGCGTCCCGCCCCCGGCCGAGGCGGTGAACATCTCGCCCGTCGCCGGGAAGTGCACGACGGCGAGCACGGGCCGGCCGTCCCGCACGAGGCTGACGCCGATGTTCCAGTCGGGCATGCCGTACACCGCGTTGAGGTTGCCGCCGACCGGGTCGATCACCCACCAGTCGCCGGCCGGCATCGGCCCGTCGGCGTGCTCGTCGGTGGTCCAGCCGGCGCCGGGAAGCGCGGCGGTCAGGGCCGGGCGCAGCACGTCGGCGACGGCCCGATCGTTGGCCTGCAACGCCGCCGTGAGCTCGCCTTCCGTCGCCGGCCGGGTGCCCTGCACGACGCGGAGTGCCGCCTGCCGTACCGCTTCGGTGGTGCTGTCGAGAAGTTCCATGCCTCCAATCTGCGGGCGGCCCTCGATTAAGTCCAGTGCACTCTCGTTAGGCTAGGGTTTACCGTCATGCAACTGGACTTGAACCTGCTCACGGTGCTCGACGCACTGCTCGAGGAGGGCAGCGTGCAGGGCGCGGCGGATCGGCTGCGGCTCTCCTCGCCCGCGGTCAGCCGGTCGCTCGGGCGCATCCGGCGACTGACCGGCGACGACATCCTGGTGCGCACCGGACGGACGATGACCCCGACGCCGTACGCGCTGGCCGTCCGCGAGCAGGTCGGCGCCCTCGTCCGGGAGGCGGCCGCCGTGCTGGCGCCGAGCCGCGAGCTGCGCCTGGCGGAGCTCGACCGCACGTTCACACTGCAGTGCCACGACGCCCTGGCGACCGCGCTGGCCCCGCCGCTGCTGGCCGCCGTCACCGCCGCGGCGCCGGGGGTGCGGCTGCGCTTCCTGGCCGAGCCCGCCTTCGACACCGACGACCTGCGCCACGGCCGCACGGACCTGGAGATCGGCGCGACCGCACCCGCCCAGCCCGAGTTCCGCTCCGAGACCGCCGGCCACGACCACGTCGTCGTGGTCCGCCGCCCCGGCCATCCGCACGCGGGCAACCTCGACCTGGCCGCCTACGCCGCCCACCCCCACATCCTCGTCTCCCGCCGCGGCCGCCTCACCGACGCGGTCGACGACCACCTCGCCACCCACGGCCTCCGCCGCCGCGTCCTCGCCTCCGTCGCCACGGCCGCCACCGCCATGCACCTGATCAGCCGCAGCGACAGCCTCCTCACCGTGCCCGAGGCAATCTGGCGCCCCCTCGTCGACGCCTTCGGCCTGGCCGTCTCCCCGCTGCCCTTCCCCGCCCCCCGCCCGCCGATCGTCTGCACCTGGCACCAGCGCTACGACTCCGACCCCGCCCACACCTGGCTCCGCGCCCAGGTCCGCACCGCCCTGGCCACCGTCGTGGCCCCGCCCACCTGACGCGCGCCGTTCCGCCCGACACCGGGCCGAGGGTGACCGGCCCGAGATCTGCGGGCTTCAAGGGCGGCCCGTCCGGGTGCCGCGTGGCAAGCTCGTGTTCCGTGATCGACGACTTCGCGCAGGAATATCTGCACCGCCAGCTCAAGGTGACCCGTGAGGCACTGGTGTGGAAACTGGACGGCCTGTCCGAGTACGACATCCGGCGTCCCCTGACGGTGACCGGAACCAACCTCCTCGGCCTGGTCAAACACATGGCAACCTGGGAAGCCAGGTACCTGGGTGAGATCTTCGGCCGCCCGTTCCCCGAGCCGCTACCGCGCTGGCAGGACGCGGACGGAAGCGACCTGTGGGTCGCGCCGGCGGAGACTCGCGAGCAGGTCGTCGGCTTCTACCGGCGCGCCTGGGACCATGCCGACGCGACGATCGAAGAGCTTCCCATCGACGCCGTGGGCCATGTGCCGTGGTGGCCGAGCCCCGACGTGAGGCTGTTCAGCATGATGGTCCATGTCTTGCAGGACACCACCCGGCACGCCGGCCACGCGGACATCCTGCGTGAGCAGCTGGACGGCCGAACCGGGGTGACCGCTGAGTACGAGGAGCCGATCGACACAGCGGCCCGCGCGGCACACCGGGCGGCGATCGAGCGGGCTGCGCGGGCAGCGGCCGGTGGCACGTCCGCCCCACCGGACGCCGTGGAGGCTGCGCCCTGATCAGTCAGGGCATCGTGGGTGCCGCGGCCGGCGGGTCAGTCGCGCTCGGAGGCGAGGGAGACTCCGATGTGACCGAGGTACGTGCCGTCCGCGCCGAAGAGCGGGGAGGCGTAGTGGTCGAACGTCTGCCAGTGGCCGTCGTGGCGGCGGACGCGGGTGCGGTCGCGCCAGGCGGTGCGGTCGCGGACGGCGCCCAGGTAGCCGGCGATCGAGGCGGCGGCGTCGTCGGGGTGCAGGAGCGTCTGCCAGCGGGCCCCGCTGACCTGGTCGTCGGTCAGGCCGGTGTAGTCGCGGTAGAAGCGGTTGACGAAGACGTTGTCGCCGGCGGCGTCGTTGTGCCAGATCAGCGCGGGGACGGTGTCCGCGGCGGTGCGGAAGCGCTCGTCGGACTCGCGCAGCTCCGTCTCGGCGCGGACGCGCTCGACGAACGCCCACGTGCGGTCGGCGGTCTCCTCGACCAAGGCGATCTCCTCGTCGGTCCAGTCGCGCGGCTCGGCGCTGGTGATGCCCAGGGCGGCGACGCACACGCCGCCGCGGAAGTTGGGCGCCGCCACGCCGGCCCGCACGGACAGCCCGGCCCAGGACGCGGCGGACGCCGGGGGGAGCGCGGCGGAATCCCGTACGACGAGGGGCCGGCCGGTCTCCAGCGTCTCGCGCACCAGGTCGTCGCCGTAGTCGGCCAGTGGATAGGTCCCGGCCAGCGACGGCAGGCCGTCGGTGTAGTTGCGGTGCACGGTGAAGGTGCCGGCGACGCGGTCGAACTCCTGGTAGTACGCGCGGCCGGCACCGAGCTGACGGCCCAGCAGCTCGGCCGCCCGCGCCTGCACCTCGACCGGGTCCGGGATGCTCCGCAAGGTGTCGGTGAGTGCGACCCGGAAGGCGTCGAGCTGCGCCTGCCGCCGTCGCACGCGGGTCAGCTCCAGCTGGCCGCCGACCCGGGCGACGAGCTCGCGGGCCGAGAACGGCTTGACGATGTAGTCGTCGGCGCCGGCGAGCAGGCCGTCGACCGCGGCCGCCTCGCCGGCGCGGGCGGTGAGCAGCACGACCGGCGTGGAGGCCAGCTCCCGGTCGGTGCGCACGGCGGTCAGCAGCGTGGATCCGTCCAGCTCGGGCATCATGACGTCGCTGAGCACCAGGTCGGGCCGTTCGCTGCGGATCAGCTCCAGGGCCTGGCGGCCGTTGCCGGCGAGCCGGACCGTCCAGGCCGCGCCCAAAAGCCGTCCGAGGTAGTCGCGCAGGTCACGGTTGTCCTCGACGACCAGGATCCGCGCCCCGGGGGCGTAGTGGTGCGGCCCGTCTCCCGCGTCGGCCCCGTCCCACGGTGCCGTGTCGGGCGTCTCCACGCCGGGAGACCCCGCGATCCACCGCTCGGCTTCTTCCGCCATCACCGCCGCGACCCCGGCGCCGGTGGGCGCGGGCGGGGGCTCGTCGTCGGCGTGGGCCGGCCGGCGACCGAGCGGCAGCCAGACCGTGAACGTGGTGCCCGCCCCGGGGACGCTCGTGGCCCGGACGCGGCCGTGGTGGCGGCGCACCAGCTCCTCGACCAGCGCGAGCCCGATCCCCGCGCCCTCGTGGGTGCGCGCCCGGGTGTCCCGTACCTGATGGAATCGCTTGAAGATGTGGGGCAGCTCCTCCTCGGGGATCCCGGCGCCGGTGTCGCGCACCGTCAGCTCGGCGTGCTTGGGCAGCGCGCGCAGCGCCACCTCGATCTCGCCGGCGAACGTGAACTTCACCGCGTTGGAGAGCAGATTGGCGACGATCTTCTCCCACATCTCGGTGTCGGCCCAGACCGGCTCGCCGATCGGCTCGATCGCGGTGCGCAGGCGCAGCCCGGCACGCGTCACGACACCGTCGAACTGCTGCACGATCTCCCGCGTCCGCCCGGCGAGGTCCACCGGCACCGGCCGGGCCCGGAGCCGACCGGCCTCCATCTGCGCGAAGTCCAGCAGCGAGCCGGTCAGCCGCAGCAGCCGCCGGGCGTTGCGGCGGGCCACCTGCAGCTCCGTCACGAGCGTCGCCGGCAGGCCACCGGCGTGCTCCAGCGCCGCGTCCAGCGGTTCGAGCATCAAAGTCAGCGGCGTCCGGAACTCGTGCGAGACGTTCGAGAAGAACTCCGTCTTGGCCCGGTCGAGCTCGGCCAGCCGTTCCAGCCGCTCGCGCTCGCGCCGCCCGGCGTGGGCCTTGGCCATCCGCGCCGCGATCGAGTCCGCGACCAGGCCCAGAAACCGGCGGTAGTCCTCGTCGAGGGACAGGTAGGGATCGGCGCCCAGGACGAGAAGCCCCACGACCTGGTCGTCCGCGTCGTCGAGGAGCGGATGGACGAGCGCGGCCTCGGGGGCGATCCGCCGGTCGGCGACCAGCTGCCCGCGGAACCGGGCCCCGACGTCGCCGACGACCACCGGCCGGCCGGACCCCGCGGCCTCGCGCAGGGGCCACCCGCCGTCGCGCACCATCTTGACCTCGCGCGGCGCCATGGGCCCGCCGGCCTCGACCCCGGCCGCCGCGACCAGCCGCGCGCGGATGCCCGGCGGGTCGAGCACGTAACCGACGGCGAACGGGACGTCGGGCGCCTGGCTCAGCACCTCGAGCGCGCCGGTGATCGCCGCCCGCCGGTCGCCGGCCCGCCGCAGGCCGCCGAGCCGGTTGAGCACCGCCAGCCGCCGCGCCGCCAGCACCTCCGCGGTGCGGTCGAAGAACTGCCGGTGCACGCCCGCCACGGTGCCATCGAGCTCCCGGATCGGGGTGTCGGTCATGTCGGCCCACACGTCCTGCATCCGGCCGTCGCGCGGGTACCGGAAGGGCATCGTCGGGTACCGGGCCGGGATGCCCCGCATGACGTGCCGGAGCGCGGGCACGATCTGGTCGTGCATGTCGGCGAAGGTCTCGAGGTAGGGGCGGGCGAACGTGTCCCGCTCCCGGCCGCGGATGAGGGGGATCCCGGCGTCGTTGGTGAAGTAGAGCAGGTCCTCGCCCCAGAGGACCACGGCGGGATCGGGGCAGGCCATCACCAGGCGCACCATGGTCCGCAGCACCGGCGACCACCCCGACACCGGGCCCAGGGAAACCCGGCTCCAGTCCAGGTCGGCCGCGATCGACGCCATGACCCCGTCGCTGCCGAACACCGACCGGACCGCCTGCGCCTCCGTCGGCGGGACCGGCAACCGGCGGCCCAGCGCCGCGTCGACCAGCGCGAGGCCGATGTCGTACAGAGGCAGAACGAGATCGACAGCGCCGGCGGCCACCGCGGCCTGCGGCATCGACGGGTGCTCCGCCGTGTCCTCGCTCTGGGCGATGACCAGCCCGCCCGCCTCCCGCAGGACCGCCGCCCCGCGGGCACCGTCGCTGCCCATCCCGGTCAGCACGACCCCGGCCGCGGACGCGCCCACGCTCTCGGCCACCGACACCAGCAGGGCGTCCAGCGGCCGGTCGTCGCGGGCCGCGCCGGTCGGCGTCACCGCGCAGGTGCGGTCGGGCAGCACCTCCACCCGCGACCGGGGCGGGCACACGGTCACGTGGCCGGGGGTCACCGGGCCGCCCGGCCGCGCCCACCCCACCGGGAGGGCGATCTGGCGGCTCAGGATCTCCACCAGGACGCTGCCCCGCCCGCT
The DNA here is from genome assembly GCF_030709675.1 of Symbioplanes lichenis. GTDB lineage: Bacteria > Actinomycetota > Actinomycetes > Mycobacteriales > Micromonosporaceae > Actinoplanes > Actinoplanes lichenis. The sequence continues at coordinate 312,097 of NZ_JAUZQD010000010.1, read as the reverse complement.
CAGGTGCTGGCCGATCACGATCGCCGCCGGGAAGTCCGCCGGCAGCGTCCGCAGCACCGCCGTGAGCGCGCCGAGGCCCCCGGCCGACGCCACCAGGGCGACGACTTCCGTGCCGGCGGCCGCTGCACCCTCCCGAGCTGCCATAGCCTCGGATTCTCCCACCGCGGCCGGCACTGTCGGCGACCCGGCTGACATCGGAGCGGGCACGGTCCTAGCGTGCGGGCGAGGAGGCAGACATGGACGTCACCACCGCCGTCGACGCCCTCTACCGGGCGGTTCTCTCCGATTCCCGGCTCGCGGGCTACTTCACCGGGGTCGACATCGAGGGGCTCAAGCAGCACATGAGCGCGCTGCTGACCCAGACGCTGGGCGGGCCGGCCGGCTACACCGGGCGCGATCTCCGCACGGCGCACGCCGGCCTGCACGTCAGCGCCGGTCACTACGCGCTGGTGGGCGCGTACCTGATCGGGGTGCTGAGCGCCATGCAGGCCGGCGACGACGTCATCGGGGAGGTCCGGGGCATCCTCGCCGCGGTCGAGCCCGACGTGGTGGGGCAGTGACCGGTCTCAGCCGCGGACGACCGGGGTGCCGACCGGCAGGGCGTTGCCGTCGGCGTCGAAGGCGGCCCAGTTCGCCATGTCCGGCTCCTCGCCCGGCGTGACCTTGTGCTCGGCATAGTTGGGGTGGGTCTTGTCCGGCTTCAGGAAGACCTGATCGAGCGGGAACCAGAAGAGCACCACGTCCGGATCCTCGCTCCACTGTGCCGTCTGGGCCGCGACGACCTTGCCGCGCGACGTGGCGGTGACGGACGCCGCCGGGCCGACGTAGTAGCCGTACATCGGGAAGTCGGTCCCGCCCTCGTTGGCGACCGCGCCGACGCTGTGGAAGCCGGGGCTGCGGTCCGGCGCCGCGTCGTCGAAGTCGTAGACGCACGTGCCGAGCTTGCCGCCGGCCTCCTCGACACAGGCGCGGACCCCGAAACCCACACCCGGGTGGTCCGGGCGGAACGCCGTCAGCACGATCTCGCGGCCGTTCTGCTTGATGCCCGTACGCACGGGAGCGCCCCAGGTCCCGTCGGGCGCGCTCGCCGACGTGGGCCACGCCGCCGCCTGGACCGCGGGCGGAGCTTGCGCCTGCCACACGGTGACCGTCGAGCCGGCCGCCACCACCAGGGCCGCGGCGGCCACGGTGACGGTCGCGAGGCGCCGCTTGAGCCGCAGCCGGCGCCCGGCGCCCATGATGTCGTCGAGCGCGGGCGGCAAACTGTCGCCGGGGCCCTCGAGGGCGTTACGGAAGGTGTCGAGGTCGGTCATCGCGATGCTCCCAGGGGCTCGGTGGAAGGGTCGAGGGTGACGCGCAACTTGCCCAGCGCGCGGGCGTTGAGGCTCTTGACGGAGCCGACGGCGATGTCGAGCTCGGCGGCTACCTGCTGCTCGCTCAGGTCGAAGAAGTGGCGGAGCACCACCACGGCGCGTTCCCGGGGCGCCAGCTTGCCGAGCGCGTCCAGCAGCCAGCGCTGCTGGGTGACGTCGCCGGCCACGTCGCGGCCGGCCGGGCGGTCGGGGATGCGCTCCTGCTCGTACGCCTCCTCGCGCACCGGCCGCCGCCACTGGTCCTTGAGGTGGTTGACCATCACCCGCCGGGTGTAGGCGTACGGGTCCTGCCGGTGCACCCGCCGCCACGCGGCGTAGGTCTTCACCAGGGCGGCCTGCGCCGCGTCCTCGGCCTGGGCGGCGTTCCCGGTCAGCAGGAACGCCGCCCGGCGCAGCCGCGGGAAACTCACTCCGGCGAAGGCCGCGAACTCCGCGTCACCGCGTGCCATGGCACGTCTTTCGATCAGTCATGCTCTCTCGACGCGCGAGCGGGAGGAAAAGTTCGCGGGGATGCGCCCCTGCCGCCATTGCCAGTGGCGACCGGCCCGCAGATGGTCGCCCACGGCCCGTTGCAACGCGGTGCGCCGCGGCAGCCGGTCGAGCGGCGTGGTCAGGCTCCGGAAGACGAACCGCAGCACCTCGACGTCGGCGTCCAGCCCCTCCGGCTCCTCGTAGGGCTCGAGCTCGAACCGGCGCTGGAAGCGGATGATGTTGGAGTCCTCGGGCAGGTACTCGCGCAGCTGCGGGTCGAGCAGCCACGACCCGCACGCGAACGCCTCGTAGCGCTCGTCGGGGAAGTGGCGAGGGAAGAACGCGCGGGCCTGGTCGAGCGACGCGTCGATCGCCTCCGGGGTCAGCGGGCCCGCCTCGGGGATGTGCAGGCTGACGGCGGTGGTGCCGCGATGGTGCTGCAACCGGCCCAGCTCATAGAGGGCGCCGCGTACGTGCAGCGTGAGCCAGCTCTGCATGACCGGCCAGCCCTCGCGGTGCATCCGCCGGTCGATCGCGAGGTTGCGGCCCAGATCGGCGAGCGTCGTCCAGGACACGGCCTCCGGGATGGCGTGGGCGCGGTGATAGTCCAGCACGACGCCGGTCAGGGCCAGACAGGCGTACGCATAGAGGTGGCACCAGGCGGGACCCCGCTCGCGCGGCAGCTCCGGCCCGGGCGCCAGCCACTCGTGACCGCCCAGGTCGGCGCGGACCAGGGCGGTCGACCGGTCGAGCAGCCAGCGCAGCTCCGGGGTCCACAGCGGCGACCCGGGATCGGGCCAGCCCGCCATGATCTCGGCGGCGTCGTCGGGCCGCACCGCGAGCCGTTCGAGCAGTGCGGGGGCGCCGGCCTTGTCGGGCAGCGGCGCCGAGGGCAGGTCTCCGGCCAGCCGGTGCACGCGCTCGACGTCGGCGACCGGCACTCCCAGCTGGGCTGCAACGTGATCCAGATCCACCAACGGACCCTAACCGGCCACCTGCCAGTCCTGGACGTCGATGCGGCTGCCGCCGTAGCGCGGGGCGAAGATGCTCAGGACGCCGGTCGTGCGGACGCGCTCGTGATCGATGAGCGGATCGGAGTAGTAGACCGGGTCGGACGTGTAGCGGATGGTCCAGTCGGTCCAGCCGGACGCCTTGGACGCCGTCTCGATGTGCAGCTTGCGGGTCGTCGAGTCGCCGCTGGCCACGTACAGGTTGTCATTGACATCGACCGCGATGTCGCCGCGCGCCGACCGCTCGAGGAAGGGCGTGTAGGTCTGGTGCCACGCCTTCGACGCCTTGTCCCGCCAGTAGTGCACGAGGACGGCCTGGTCACGGGCGGCCGTGAAGTTGGTGTTGTCGGGCGCGGCGGCGGGCAGGTGCGACGCGAGCACGTGCACGATGCCGGCCTTGTCGACCACCTGGGACTCCTGGTTCATCAGCCCGCGGTTCTGCCCGATCGACCACACCTTGAGCCCGGCGGCGTCGGAGGCCAGCGGCGTGCTCACGACCTGGCCGCTGTTGTCACGCCACGTGCGGCCCTTGTCCTTGCTGTACGCGTAGTAGAGGTCATGGTTCGTGCTGGCGTCCGGTGTCTCGCGCACCGTCCACGTCAGGTGCAGCAGGCCGGTGCTGTCGTACTCGGCGCCGAACAGGTACGGGTTGTTGTCCGGCGTCGTCCCGTCGATGACCTTGCCGACGTAGGTCCAGGCGCGGTTGGCGTACTCGTAGAGCACTTCGTCGCCGGCGCCGCTGAGGCCCGTACGGATGAGGAGTTGCAGTGTCTGGTCGGGCGCGGTCATGAACTGGGGGTAGGTCACCTGGCTCATCGTGGTCCCCGCCAGGCTGGTGACGACCGCGCCGAACGAGGACGGCGACCAGGCCGCGGTGCCGGGTGACGTGGTGATCCCGGCGACCGAGCGGCGGTAGCGCAGCTGGCTGGAGTGCATGTCGAAGGCCAGGTGCAGCGTGCCGTCCTGCGGGCTGATGCCGATGCTGATCGTGTTGTGCGAGTCGGTGGAGGTCGTCACGTAGTCGGTCAGCCGCAGGTTCTGCCACGCGCCCGCGCTGAGCTGCCGCCGCGAGACGTTGACGTAGCCGCTCTCGTCCCAGAAGGCCGCGTACTGCCAGCCGTTCGCGGTGACGATGCCGTCCTGCTGGAACGACTCCCCGTTCATGTAGCCGGTGTAGGTCAGCGCCGTCCGCCCGGCGGTGGTCAGCACCGTGGTGGACAGCTGCCGGACGGTGGGCGCGGCCGCCACGGTCGCGGGGGTCAGCAACAGCAGGGCGACAGCGCCCGGAAGTATGGACATGCGTCTATGTTACGGCCGGACGACGCGCTCCACGCTCTCGCGCAGCAGGTTCCGGCGGCTCTCGTGGTCGCCGGCGCCGGCTCCGTCGACGATGCTCACCGGCGACCAGGCGAGCGCCATGGCCAGCACCAGCGAGAACAGCTCGAGCGGGTCGCCCGCGCGCACCCGGCCCGCCTCTTGCGCGGCGCGGATGGCGGCCAGCTTGGGCTCGTCGCCGTCGTGCGCGCTCAGCCGGCCGGCCGGGCGGCGCTCGAGGCGCAGCCAGGTCACCAGGCGGACCAGGTCGGGGTGGCGCAGGGTCTCGTCGTAGATGGCGACGGCGACGCCGGGCAGGTCGCCCGCGTCCATCGTGACCGCGCCCAGCAGGCGGCCGGCGCGGTCGGCCACCACCGCGTCGAACAGGCCGTCCTTGTTGCCGAAGTAGTCGTAGAGCTGCGCCTTGTTCGTCTGCGCGGCCGCGATGATCCGGTCGACGCGCGCGCCGGCGATGCCCCGCTCGGCGAACTCCTCGGCGGCGGCGTCGAGGATGCGCCGGCTCGTGGCGGCGCCCTTCTGCGTGGTCGGCAGGGGTGGCATGCGACCACTTTAACAAACAGACCAGTTGGTCTATGGTGGCCGACAGACCGAATAGTCTGTCTTTCCCATCGCCGAGGAGCAATCATGCGCAGGACCACCGGATGGCAGAGCACGGGCAACTCCACCGCGCTGGAGCGGGTGCCGATCGAGCGCCGCGAGCTGCGGGCCGACGACCTCGCGGTGCGCGTCGACCACTGCGGCGTCTGCCACAGCGACCTGCACGCGATCCACGGCCTGACCGGCAAGCCGGCGGCCGGTCTCGTCCCCGGCCACGAATTCACGGGTACGGTCACCGCGGCGGGTGCGTCGGTGACCGGTTTCGCCCCCGGGGACCGCGTCGCCGTGGGCACGATCGTCGACTCGTGCGGCTCGTGCGCGATGTGCGCGGCCGGCCAGGAGAACTTCTGCTACCAGGGCGCCACCGTCACCTACGGCGGGACCGATCGGGTGGACGGCACGACGACCCGGGGCGGTTACAGCCGGGAGTACGTGGTGCGGGACAAGTTCGCGTACCCGTTGCCGGAAGGTCTCGACCCGGCGGCCGCCGCGCCGCTGATGTGCGCCGGGATCACCGTGTGGGAGCCGATGCGCGCGCTCGGCATCGGCCCGGGCAGCCAGGTCGCCGTCGCGGGGCTCGGCGGGCTCGGGCATCTCGGGGTGAAGCTCGCGGTCGCCCTGGGCGCCGAGGTGACGGTCCTCAGCCGTACGCCGGACAAGGCCGCCGACGCCCGTGAGCTGGGCGCCAAGGCACTCGTGGCCGTCGACGCGGCCGTGGACCGCTTCGACCTGATCCTCGACACCATCGCCGTGCCGCACGACCTGGCGCCGCTGATCGGCCTGCTCGGCCTGGAGGGCACGCTGAGCGTGGTCGGCCTGCCGCTGGAGACCAAGGTGCCGCTGATGCAGCTGGCGTACGGGCGCAAGAGCGTCAGCTCCTCGGGCACCGGCGGCACGAAGCACACGGCCGAGCTGCTGGCCTTCTGCGCCGGGCACGGCATCACCGCGGACGTCGAGGTGCTGCCGTCGTCGCGGGTGGAGGAGGCGCTGACCCGGCTGGAGAAGGGCGACGTGCGCTACCGGTTCGTGCTCGACCTCGCCGATCTCGACTGACCGCACGCGCCGGCGGCGGATCGCCGAGGGTCACGCGCGCGACGCCGATCTATCCTTGGCGCGTGCCGAACTCATCGATGACCGCCGTCGTCCGCGCCGCCACGGAGGCGGACGTGCCCCGCATCTCCGCGATCTGCTCCGCGGCCTACCGCGACGCCTATCGTGACCTGCTCCCGCCGGGCTACATCGAGCGCAGCGTGGCCGAGTTCTACGAAGAGCCGCGCGTCGCCCGGGACGTGCCGCCGTCGCCGCCCGGCTGGTTCGGCTATCAGGTGATCGAGGAGGACGGCGCCGTGCTCGGCGTCGCGGGCGGCGGCATGACCGGCCCCCGGACCGGCGAGCTCTCCCGCGTCTATCTCGACGGGAGCGCCCGCGGCCGGGGCCTGGGCACCCTGCTGCTGGAGACGGTGACCGCCCAGATCCAGGCGGCCGGGGGCAGCGAGATGTGGGTGTCGGTCTTCCTCGGCGACCAGGCCGGGATCGGCTTCCACCGGGCGCGCGGCTTCGTGCCGATGGACACGGTCCGCGCCACCCTCTCCCGCTCCGACGACCACATCGTCAGCCTCCGCATGCGGCGCGCCCTGCCCTGACCGTTGCTTTGCTGCCCGGCCTCTGCTGATCGGCCCTCAGCAGGCTTCGCCGAGGTGGCCGCACCGGCTGCTCCCGTGCCCGGTCAGCAGGCTTCGCCGAGGTGGCCGCGCAGCTTGACCAGGGCGCGGGAGAGCAGGCGGCTCACGTGCATCTGACTGATGCCGATCCGCTCGGCGATCTGGGTCTGCGTGAGGTTGCCGTAGAAGCGCAGCTGGATGATCCGCCGCTCGCGGTCGTCGAGGGTGGCCAGGGCCGGGCCGAGGGCCAGCCGCAGCTCCGCCAGCTCCAGCTCCCGGTCCTCGCCGCCGAGGGTCTCCCCCAGCTCGGTGCTGCCGTCGGCGCCGACCGGCAGGGACAGGCTGGTGGCGTTGTACGCGCGGGCGCCCTCCAGCCCCTCGAGGACGTCCTCCTCCGTGACGCCGAGGTGCCCGGCGATGTCCGCCACGGTCGCCGCCCGCCCGAGGCTGTGGCTCAGCTCGTTGTTGGCGGTCGTGATGGCCAGGCGCAGCTCCTGCAGCCGCCGGGGCACGCGCACCGACCAGGTGCGGTCCCGGAAGTGGCGCTTGATCTCGCCGATGACGGTCGGGATGGCGTACCCGGCGAAGTCGACGCCCCGGCCGGCCTCGAACCGGTCGACCGCCTTGATCAGGCCCACGACGGCGACCTGGTAGAGGTCGTCGGCCGGCTCGCCGCGCCCGGCGTAGCGGTGGGCCAGGTGGCGGGCCATCGGCAGCCAGGCCTCGATCGTCCGGTCCCGCAGCGCCGGGCGGGCCGGGTCACCCTCCGGCAGGGCGGCCAGCGCGGTGATCAACGCGCTCGCCCGGTCGGCATCGGGTCCCTTCGCGGCCCCCTTCGCGGCGCCGGACTCCTTCGCCGCGTCGGACTCCCTCGCGGCACCGGCGTTCCTCGCGGTCCCCTGTGCGGCGTCGAGCTCCCTCGCGGCCTCCGACCCCTTTGCGGCGCCGGGCTCCCGGCCGGAGTCGGACTCTCGCGCGGAGGCGGGCTCCGCGGAGGCGGGCTCCACGGGGGCGATGGCGACAGTCATGGAGAAGGCTCCTCGGTAGGCGGGCGGATGGACCTTCAGTGCCCGCCGCCGCGCTTCGCGCAAACTCCGCCGATCGGGTGAAAGGGACAGCGCCGAAGGTTTTGCCACCCCACCGTGAGTACTCGGGCGCGTACAGGGTAGGAAGATCGGCATGGATCCGCTGCGGTTGCCCTTCGCGCACAGCACCGACTGCGCGGCCTTGCGGCAGCGGGCGCGGCTGGCGCTGGCGGCGTGGCAGACGCCCGACCAGGTCGAGGACTCGCTGCTCGTGATCACCGAGCTGGTCGAGAACGTGGTCCAGCACACCGGCGACGGCGGCGAGTTGCTGCTGCGCTGCGACGACGAGACGCTGCACATCGAGGTGTCGGACTCGAGCCCGGTGCTGCCCCGCGCGTACGGGCCGGACCCCCGCCGCATCGGCGGCCGCGGCCTGCTCCTCGTGACCGCCATCACCCGCTCGTGGGGGACCCGCCCCCAGTCCGGCGGCAAGGTCGTGTGGGCCGACGTGCCCCGTGCGGAGCCGGTGAGCCGAGCTTCCTAGCCCACTTCCCCGCGCGCCGCCCCTTCCGCGCGCGGCCTCTTTCCCGTGCGCGGCCTCTTTCCCGTGCGCGGGTGTGGTCGCTCTTTCGCTTATCCCGGGGTGGACACGACCAGCAGCGCCACGTCGTCCTCGCGGGCGGCGACCGCGGCGTGGTCGAGCAGCACGTCGGCCAGCTTGTCCGCTCCGGCCGCCCGATGCCGGCCCAGCAGGTCGTGCACCGCGGCCAGCCCTTCGTCGTACGTCGCGGAGCGGCTCTCGACCAGCCCGTCCGTGTGCAGCACGAGCACCGCGCCCGGCGGCAGCCCGCACACCTGGTTGCGGCGTGACACCCGCCGGGCCGCCCCGATCAGCGGGTCGTGGCCGCCCAGCGCCGTGACCGTGCCGTCCGGCAGCAGCGCGAGGGGCGTCGGATGCCCGGCGTTGGCCCAGGTCAGCGTGTGCCCGCCGCCCGGCGCGGGGTCGAGGTAGGCGAGCAGCACCGTGGCCAGGGCCGCGACTCCGGCCGTACGGCTGGTGTGCTCGAGCCGGCGCAGCACCGCCGACGGCGGCTCGTGGCGGTCGATGACCAGCGTCCGGAGCATGCTGCGGTACTGGCTCATCGTGGCCGCCGCGGTGATGCTGTGCCCGGTGACGTCCCCGATGATCAGCACCAGGCGCTGGTCGAGGCTGATCGCGTCGTACCAGTCGCCGCCCACATGGTCCTCGTGCCGCGCCGGGGCGTAGCGGGCCGCCAGCCGCAGGTGGTCGTGCTGCGGCAGCGGGCTGAGCAGCGCCTTCTGCATGACCGCGGCGGCGGTGCGCCGGTCGTCGAGCAGCCGGGAGCGGGTGATCGCCAGCAGGACGAACCCGGCCAGCGCGGTCACGATGCCGATCTCGTCCTCGTCGAGGGTGTTCGGTGCCTTCCAGGCGAAGGCCAGCGCGCCGACCGGGCCGTCGGGGCCGGTCAGCGGCACGGCGGCCACCGACTGCCAGCCCATCTCCTCGAAGGTGGCCAGGGCCTCCGGCGTGGCCGCCGCGACCGCCGCGAGATCGGGCAGCAGCACCGGCCGGCCGGACCGCGCGGCCAGGGCCGACGGCGTCCGGGCGTCCGCCGGGTAGAGCGCCCAGCGGTCGGCGACCGCCGGCGGCAGCAGCCGCAGCGAGTGCCCGGCCACCCGCGCCTGGTCGTCCAGCAGGGAGACGCCCACGTACGCGGGGTCGAGCGCCCCGGTCACCAGATCGCGCACCGCGTCGATCACCTTGTCGAGGGTGTCCGCCCCGGCGAGCACCGTGCTGGCCCGCAGCAGCAGCCGCGTCCGCTCGAAGGCCGCGTGCGCCCGCGCCTCCTGACGGGCCGCCCGGCCGGCCGTGATCCGCGCCCGCAAGCTGTCGGAGCACGCCGCGGCGAGATCGGCCAGCAGCGCCAGCTCCGCCCCGGTCCACTCGCGCGGCTCGTGGTCGATCGCGCACAGCGACCCGAGCACCAGCCCGTCGGCGTCGGTCAGCGGCATCCCCGCGTAGCCGATCACGCCGAGGTCCTCGATGGCCAGGTTGCCCCGGACCCGCTCGTCGGCCCGGGCGTCGACGATGATCAGCGGCTCCTCGGTCGCCACCACATGCTGGCAGAACGAGTGCGACAGCGGCGTCTCCCGCGCCTGCTGCCACGGCTCCCCGAGCCCGCAGGCGCCGGGGAAGATCTGCCGCTCGTCGGTGACCAGCGACACCAGGGCGACGGGCACCTTCAGGACGGTCCGCACCATGTCCGCGAACCGGTCGAACATCTCATCGGCGACGGCGTCCAGCCCGGTCCGCCGGAGGGCTTCGAGCCGCGCGGTCGCAGCATCCCCCCACCCCAGCACCGGACCATTATGCCCGCGCCCGCCCCCGATGATCACCGGCCGAACGGCTCCCCCGGGCCGCGAACAGGACGAGCAAACCCTGCGGCGCCCACCCACCCGCGTCGAGGCCACGTGGCTTCACCCGGCTGCGAAGAGCTCGAGCAGGCTCTGCGGCGTCCGGTCGCCGAAGCAGATGTCGAAGTCGCGGGCGGACTCGGCGGCCTCCTCGGCGACGCGGGGGAACAGCGCCTCCTCGTACGCGGTCAGCGCCGCCTCGGGCGAGGAAGGGTGAGCGGCGATCGCCCGGCCCAGCTCGGCGCCGTCGAGCATGGCCAGGTTGGCTCCTTCGCCGTTCGGGGGCGACAGGTGCGCGGCGTCGCCGAGCAGGGTCACGCCCGCCACCCGCTCCCACCGGTGGCCCTCCGGCAGCGCGTGGACAGGCCGCAGGACCGGGGCGGTCTCACCGTCGGTGATCAGGGCGGTCAGCTCCGGCGCCCAGCCGGCGAACTCCGCCGCCACGTCGGTCGTGAGATCCTTCCCCGCGAACCACTCCAGCGGCCGGGTGAGTGACACGTAGGTGTGCAGCACGCCCCCGGCCTCCCGGTGCGCCATGATGCCCTGCCCCGGCACGGTCGCCATCATCGAACCCTCGCCGACCAGCTTGGCCGGCGCGGAGTGCCGCTCGTCGGCGTCGTGCAGATAGGTCTCCACGAAGGACGTGCCGTAGTAGACCGGCTGCGCCGCCGACACCAGCGGGCGCACCCGCGACCAAGCGCCGTCCGCCCCCACCAGCAGCCCGGTCGCCGTGGTCGAGCCGTCGGCGAAGGTGACCTCGTGCCGGCCCGCCCCCAGTGCGCGGATCGTGGTGACCTTGTGCCCCCACCGCACGGTGCCGGCCGGGAGCGAGTCGAGCAGGATCCGCCGCAGGTCACCGCGCAGCACCTCGGGCCGCTGACCGCTGCCGTCGTCGGGCTGGTCGAGCAGCACGCCGCCGTCGGGGGCGACGACGCGGGTGGCCTCCGCGCCCGCGTGGATGATCGCGCGGAACTCCTCGAGCAGCCCGGCCTCGCGCAGGGCGACCTGGCCGTTGTGCTCGTGGATGTCGAGCTGGCCGCCCTGGGTGCGGGCGGCGGGCGAGGCGTCGGCCTCGTAGACCACCGACGCGATGCCGTGGACGTGCAGGACACGGGCGAGCGTGAGCCCGCCGAGCCCCGCTCCGATGATCGTGATCATGGCTTTCCTCCCTCTGGAACGGCGTTCCACCACCCCAGGATGGAACGGCGTTCCAGAGATGTCAAGATGATGTGATGGGGCTGTCCCGGGAACGCATCGTCGGTGCCGCGATCGAGCTGCTCGACACCGACGGCGAGCGCGGCCTGACCTTCCGGGCCCTGGCCGCCCGGCTCAAGACCGGCGCCGGCGCGATCTACTGGCACGTGACGAACAAGGACGAGCTGCTCATCGCCGCCACCGAGGCCATCCTCACCGGCGCCGCGCGGCCCCGGGCCGGCACGCCGGAGGACACGCTGCGGGCCATCGCGCTCGGCGTGTTCGACGCGGTCGACGAGCACCCGTGGGTCGGCACGCAGCTCACGCGCATGCAGGCGCAGCCCGCCCTGCTCCGGCTCTCCGAGAGCATCGGCCGCCAGGTGCAGCTGCTGGGCGTACCGTCCGCCGCCGGCTTCGACGCGGCGACCGCCCTGCTCAACTACGTCCTCGGCGTCGCCGGGCAGAACGCCGCCCTGGCCGGCTCGATCGAGCCCGGCACGATCCGCGGCGAGGTGCTGGGCACCATGGCGGCGGAGTGGGAGGCCCTCGACCCGGAGGAGTTCCCCTACCTCCGCTCGGTGGCGCCCCAGCTGCGCGACCACGACGACCGCGACCAGTTCCTGGCCGGCGTCGACCTCGTCCTCGCGGGCATGGCCACCCTCCGGGGGGTGCCGGCAGACCCTCCCAGGCGCGCCCGGCCGGACGTACCGTCGGGTCATGGACCATCGCAGTGAGACGCGCGACTTCCTCACCACGCGGCGCAACCGGATCACGCCCGGGCAGGCGGGCCTGCCGGACTACGGGGGCACGCGGCGCGTCCCCGGCCTGCGCCGCGAGGAGGCCGCGCTGCTCGCCGGCGTCAGCGTCGACTACTACACGCGGCTCGAGCGCGGCAACCTGTCCGGCGTCTCGGAGAGCGTCCTCGAGGCGCTCGCCCGGGCGCTGCGGCTCGACGAGGCGGAGCGCGAACACCTCTACGACCTGGCCCGGCAGGCGGGTGGCGGTCCGGCCCGCTCCCGGCGGCGGCGAGCACCCCAGCACGTACGCCCGGAGGTGCGCCACCTGCTCGACGCGATGACCGGAGCCCCGGCGTACGTCCGCAACGGCCGGCTCGACGTGCTGGCCGCCAACGCGCTGGGGCGGGCGGTGTTCGCCCCGGTCTTCGAGGCCGGGGACGCGGCCGGCACCCCGAACCTCGCGCGCTTCATCTTCCTTGATCCGGCCTCCCACGACTTCTACCGCGACTGGGAGCAGCTGGCGCAGGACGTCGTCGCACTGTTGCGGGGCGAGGCGGGCCGGGATCCGTACGACCGGAACCTGACCGACCTCGTGGGCGAGCTCTCCACCCGCAGCGACCAGTTCCGCACCTGGTGGGCCGCCCACAACGTGCGCCAGCACCGCACCGGCGTCAAGCACTTCCGCCACCCGCTGGTCGGCGACCTGACCCTCGCGTACGAGTCCCTGGACCTCACCGCCGACCAGGGTCTGCGCCTCAACGCCTACAGCGCCGTGCCCGGCTCCCCGGACCGCGAGAAGCTCGACGTGCTCGCCAGCTGGACCGCCCCCGCCACCCGGCCGGTCTGACCTTGCCTGGCGCCTCTACCCTGCGGACAGGCTTCTCTCCAAGGGGTTCGCGGTGGACATGTCGCAAGCCATCAATCTGCTCGCTCTCCTCGTCGCATCCGCTGCCGTTGTCACGTCGTCGTCGCTGACCTGGCGAGCACTGCGTCTCAACCACAACGCCAACCATCTGCCGGTCGTGCTCGACGCGTTGAAGGACCAGCGCACGGGCGAGTTCACGCGCCGGGAAGCGGTGCTCTGGGAGCAACTCCCCCAGCATGACGTCGCCCTCGGCTTCGCCGGACTACCGGAACCGCTCCGAGGCTGCGCCTACGAGGTGAGTTGCTACTACCAGCACCTGGCGTGCCTCGCGGAATACGGGGTGGCGAACTGGGACTTCATCGCGGTGCAGACGACCTATCGCATGCTGCGGACATGGGACTGCATTCAGCCGTACGTCCATGCCGAGCGCAGGAACCGGGGATCGGCCAACTCGTTCCTGAACTCCTACGAGCGCTTCGCGGAAGGCGTGAAGGCGACCGACATCGACGCCGCCACGAACCGCCTGTACCGGCGCAACGGCTCGCGAAGGCCGAAAGTCGTCACCCCGGCGCCGTCCCGGCACTGAAACTGACCACCGGCCTGGAATCGGCTCCCGCGCTCTCACAGCACCGAGCAGGCGGCGCCGTTGAGGGTGAAGGCGGCCGGGGACGGATTGGCGCCGGCCCAGGTGCCGAGGAAGCCGAATCCGGCCGACGCGCCCGGCGCCAGGGTCGCGTTCCAGGCCGCTTCCACGGGCAACGGGTCAGTTCTTGCGGGCCACCCCGCAATAGACGGCGATCTCGCGCGGCGCCGGGCCGGGCGCGGGCCGCCAGAGCGGCGTGGACACCACGCCCGGCGCCAGCAGCTCCAACCCGTCGAAGAAGCGGGTGATCTGCTCGACCGTCCGCAGGTAGTAGGTCGTCCGCTCGCTCTTGACCGTCTCGCCGGCGCTGTCGTTGGCCGGGGTGGTGATGCTGTCGTTGATGACCAGATAGCTGCCCGGCGCCAGCGCGTCGACGAACGTGCGGACGATGCGTGCCGGGTCGTCGGCGTCGGGGATGTGGCCGAGGATGCCGATCAGCATGACGGCGACCGGCTGGGAGAAGTCGAGGGTCGCCGCCGCGGCCTGCAGGATCTTCTCCGGGTCGCGGGCGTCGGCGTCGAGATAGCTGGTCGCCCCGGCGGGGTCGCTGACCAGCAGCGCCCGCGCGTGGGTCAGCACCACCGGGTCGTTGTCGACATAGACGATGCGGGACTCAGGCGCGATGCGCTGGGCCAGCTCGTGGGTGTTGTCCGCCGTGGGCAGGCCGGTGCCGACGTCGATGAACTGCCGGATGCCGGCCTCCCCGGCGAGGAACCCGATCGAGCGGGCGAGGAACTCCCGGCCCGCCCGGGCGAACTCCCGGATCTCCGGCAGCTGGGCGACCAGGGCGTCGGCGGCGTCGCGGTCGGCGGCGAAGTTGTCCTTGCCGCCGAGCAGGGCGTTCCAGACCCGGGCGCTGTTGGGCTGACCGGCGCCCAGCGCTTGCGGGTCGGAGCCGGACCTCGTCATCGATGCGCCATCCCCTCGTCGGCCCCCGCCGCCCTGCAATGTCCAGTGTGGCTCACCTTACGGCAGAGATCGATCAAGGACGAGTGCCCAGCTCACTCCTCCGGGATGACGGTGTTGAAACGCTCGGCCCGCGGCACGTCCGGGTCGGGGCCGTTGCGGACGCCGGTGTCGAGGGCGTCGATGCTCGCCAGCTGCGCCTCGGTCAGCTCGAAGTCGAAGACGGCGAAGTTCTCGGCGATGCGCCCCGGATTGGTCGACTTGGGGATCGCCGAGCGGCCCTGCTGCAGGTGCCACCGCAGCATGACCTGCGCGGGCGTCTTGCCGAGACCGGCGGCGATCTCGCCGATCACCGGGGCCTCGAGCACGTTGCGCCGGTCCTCGCCCCAGCCGGGATAGAACGTGATGCCGCCGATGGGAGACCAAGCCTGGGTCAGGATTCCGTGCTCGGCGTCGGCCTTCTGCACGTCCGGCTGGGCGAAATAGGGGTGCAGCTCGATCTGATTCACGGCGGGCACGATTTCCGTACGCGAAAGCAGCTCGTCCAAATGGTGCCGCATGAAGTTGCTGACGCCGATCGCCCGCACCTTGCCGTCGGCGAGCAGCTTTTCGAGCCCTTGGTAGGCGGCGATCGTCTTCTCGAAACGATCCGTTGCGGGCTGGTGGAGAATCAGCAGGTCGATCTGGTCGACGCCGAGTTTGCGGGCGGCCTTGTCGAAGGCGTGCAGCGTCTCCTCGTACCCGTAGTCGCTGACCCACACCTTGGTCTCGAGGAACACGTCGGCGCGGTCGACCCCGGAGCGGCGCAGGCCCTCGCCGACCTGGCGCTCGTTGAAGTACATGGCGGCGGTGTCGATGTGCCGGTAACCGGTGCGCAACGCGGCCTCGACGGCGGCGGCCGTCTCCTCGGGCGGGCTCTGGAAGACGCCCAGGCCCAGGGCCGGCATGCTGACGCCGTTGTTGAGAACGATTCCAGTCATGTGTCAGACCCTAGGCGCGCCGGCGCCGCGGAGAGGGGTACCAGCGTTACTCCCCACTGCGCGACCAGATCGGCCGGGGTCAGCGGGCGCGAGAAGAGATACCCCTGGCCGTACTGGTAGCCGAGCTCCTCCAGCAGGGCCAGCTGCTCGGCCGTCTCGATGCCCTCGGCGACCGACGAGAAGCCGAGCGCGTGGGCCATCTGGCTGACCGCCGTGGCCACCGCCGCCTGCTTGCTGACCGTGGTGATCGACTCGACGAACGACCGGTCCAGCTTGAGCGTCGTCACCGGGCAGGTGAGCAGCAGGCCCAGCGAGGAGGCCGCCGTGCCGAAATCGTCCAGCGCCAGCCGTACGCCCAGATCGCGCAGGCGTTGCAGCGCCTCGTGCGATTCCTCGTCGTCGAGCACCGCCGTCTCCGTGACCTCGATGCTCAGCCGCTCGGCGGGCAGCCCGGTCTCGGCGAGCACCCGGGCGACCTCCTCGGGGAAGGTGCCGGTGCGCAGCTGGCGTCCGGCAACGTTCACACCGATGGTCAGCGACGCCGCCTCGGGGTGGCACCGGCGCCACGCCGCGGCCTGCCGGCACGCCTCGCGCAGCGCCCAGCTGCCGATGGCGACGATCTGCCCGGAGCGCTCGGCGAGCGGGATGAAATCGGCCGGGGCGACCGCACCCCGGACCGGGTGATGCCAGCGGATCAAAGACTCGACCCCGGTCAGCGTACGGTCGGAGAGCCGCACGATCGGCTGGTAGACCAGCGAGAACTGGCCCGCCTCGAGCGCCTGGGACAGGTCGCGCACCAGCTCCGCCTCGGCGCCGATGCGCGCGCCCATGCGATCGGTGTAGACGACCCACGTGCTCTTGCCGCGGCGCTTGGCCTCGTACATGGCGATGTCGGCGTTGCTCAGCAGAACCGACGGCTCGCTGCCCCGGCGCGCGGCCGCCACCCCGATGCTCGCCCGCGCCACCAGGCTGTGCTGCTGCACGGGAATCGGTTGCGCCAAGGCCAGCAGCAGGTTCGTCGCGACGTGTCCCGCGTCCTCGGCGCCGGTCCGGGGCATGACGATCGCGAACTCGTCCCCGCCGAGGCGGGCGACAAGATCACTCGACCGCACCGTGGTACGCAACCGCGCCGCGACCGCCACGAGCAAGGCGTCCCCGGCGGCGTGGCCCATCGTGTCGTTGACCGTCTTGAAGTCGTCCAGGTCGATGAGCAGCACCGTGTGCTCCTCGTCCCGCAACAGGTCGAGTTCGGCGTTGAACCGGTCGCGGTTGGCCAGCCGGGTCAGCGCGTCCGTGGCAGCCTGCTCGCGCAGTTGCACCTCCTGCTCACGCAGATCCCCGAGCGCGACGTCGAGCTGCCGGATCAGCCCGACGTTGTCCTGGAACGCGACCAGCTGCCGCCCCGCCACGAGCACCGTGATCACCACGACCCCGACCGTCGCGCCCCAGAACTGCGTCGACAGGTGGGCCGGCAGCACGGCGAAGAACACCACGAACGTCAGACCGATCATCACGTACGGCAACAGGCTGTACGGGCGTCGTTTGCGCACCGCGTCCGAGCCGTCGATCCGGACGGTCAGCTCCTGGATCCGCGGCCCCACGGCGATGAGCAGCGACGGGAGCAAGCGGACGGCGAAGACGTACCACTGGTCGTCGGTCTGGAACGCCCCCGGCAGGAACGTGCTCACGCCCTGCACCATCGGGGCGGCCACCATCGGCCACGCCGCGATCCGGGCCATCGGCGGCCGCGGGATCAGGGCGACCTTCGTGGCGGAGAAGGCGGCCACGATGACCAGGGCGGCGGTGATGCTCGCGGTCACCTGGTCGGTCTGCTCGTCGATCGGGTTGACGGCGAAGCACCACGCCATCACGCCCCCGCCCACGAGCACGGTGGCCGCGTCGAGCCAGAAGACCAGCTTCTCCCGGCCGGTGTTCAGCCCCTGCGGGAAGATCAGACAGGCGAGCACATTGCTGCACATGCCGACGGTGAACAGCACGCTCTGCACGGCGCCACCGGACATCGAGTCGGGCGGCGGGCCGAAGAGCGTACTCAGGAACTGGAAGCTGTCCCCCGCCGTGAAGCACGCCCCGGCGAAGGCGATCGACGACCAGAAGCGCCGGTAACGCTGCGCTGCGATGCCCCGCAACCGCCAGCCGCCGACGGCGAGCATCGCGTCGAGCGGGACCTGCGCGGCCCAGTAGACCTGGATCCGGCGCACGGAGTCGTCGAGCAGCGCAAAGTGCACCCAGCCGAGCAGGGTCACCCCGGCCAGCGCGAGCAGCACGGGGTCACGCAGCAGCCCACGGTACGACCGCGGTGTCCCCTCGCTCATACCCGCCAGAATTCGGCGGGCGCCCGGTCAGCCTGAGCGAATGTGACCCATGGCGCGTCAGAGCGCCGCCGGCCCTCCCGTGGCGTGGCGGAAGTCCTCGAGCGTGGCGGCGATGAGCTCGCCCAGCGTGTGCTCGTTGCCGGGCTGGTTCCAGCGGTTGCGGGCGACGAAGAAGATGGCGACCGCGGTCCACCCGGCGACCTCGGCGGCCGGCCCGGGGACGCGGCGGTCACGCAGCGCGGCGGCGATGGTGGCCGCGAGGCCGGCCCGCTTGACCAGCTCGCGCTCCTGCAGCTCGGGGCTGGCGGCGATGACGCGGCCGAGCGCGACGGCGCCCTCGCGGAACTGCTCGTAGGCGAGGCCGGCCGCCTGCACGAGCCCGGCCACCGCCGCGTCCAGGGGGTCGGTGCCGGGCGGCTGGTTGCGGATCTCGATGGTGATGAGCTCTTCCGAGTCGGCTTGCCCGGCGAAGACCACTTCTCGCTTGTCCGCGAAGTGGTGGAAGAACGTCCGGCGGTTGAGCCCCGCCCGCTCGGTGATCTGCGCGACTGTCGTCTTCTCGAAGCCCTGCTCGACGAACAGAGCCAGCGCCGCCTCGCGCAGTCGCCCGGACGCGTCGGGTTCCCATCTCGCCACGTTGACAGCCTACGTGATTGCACTCAGTGGCATCTCTCTCGTGGCCGCGCTTGCACTCAGTGGCATCGCCCCCTCGGCCGCGACTGCACTCGGTGGCATCTCGTCCGCCTCCGTGATTGCACTCGGTGGCATCGGTGGCGTACGGTGATGCCACCGAGTGCAATCACCGCTGAACCGAGGACCCCATGGCTGACTTCACCACTGCCGACCTTCCCGACCTGACCGGCCGGACCGCGATCGTGACCGGGGCCAACTCCGGCATCGGGCTGGCGACGGCCCGCGCGCTGGCCGGCGCCGGGGCGCGCGTCGTCCTCGCCGTCCGCAACCCCGACAAGGCCCGGGCCGTGAAGATCGCGGGCACGACAGAGATCCGCCCGCTCGACCTGGCCCGCCTGGCGTCGATCCGCGAGTTCGCCGCCGCCTGGCACGAGCCCGTCGACCTGCTGATCAACAACGCCGCCGTCTCCGTGCCCGGCCTGGACCGCACGGCCGACGGGTTCGAGCTGCAGTTCGGCACCAACCACCTCGGGCCGTTCGCGCTGACCAACCTGCTGCTGCCGCACGTCACCGGCCGGGTCGTGACCGTCTCCTCGCAGGCCGAGCGCGCGGGCCGCCTCAACTTCGACGACCCCAACCAGGAGCGCGAGCCCTACCGGCAGACCCGGGCCTACAACCGGTCCAAACTGGCGAACCTGCTCTTCACGGCCGAACTGCAGCGCCGTCTGACCGCTGCCGGATCCCCGGTCCTGGCCCAGGCGGCCCACCCCGGCTTCGTCGCAACGGAGATCTATTCTCAGTTCGGGCGTTTCGGCCGGCTCCTGGTCCGCCTGCTCGCCCAAGGCCCGGACCAGGGCGCCCTGCCCGTCCTCTATGCCGCCGTGGCCGACCTGCCCGGCGACAGCTTCACCGGCCCGCGCCACCTGGCCCACATGCGCGGCGCCCCACAGCTCATCAACCGCTCCGCCGCCGCCCGCGACCCGCAGCTCGCCGCCCGCCTGTGGGACCTGTCCACCCAGCTCACCGGCGTCACCTTCCCCGCCGCCCAGCTCACCGCCCGCAGCTGACCAGCGGACCAGTCCATCGCTTCGGCGCCGCGCGCCCGTCCGTGGCTGCTGCCGCCACCCCGGTGGCCCCGATCAGGTGCAGGTCGGCCGAGTCGGACCGCACCACCGACACGGCCGCGTCATCCGCCGAACGATTCTCGCTGCCCGGCCGGCCACTGCGACTCCGGTCCGGGCGAGCAGCCCTCCGACCCCGTCCGCGCGAGCAGCACTTCGACCTCGTCCGGACGGACAGCCCTTCGACCTTGTCCGGGCGAGCAGCCCTTCGACCTTGTCCGGGCGAGCAGCCCTTCGACCTTGTCCGGGCGAGCAGCCCTCTGACCTCGTCCGGGCGGACAGACGGAGACGGCCGGGCGAGCAGCCCTCTGACCTCGTCCGGGCGGACAGACGGAGACGGCCGGGCGGGCGGGAGATCACGCGGATGTCGCGGATCTCGACCAGCGCCGACCGGCCGTCACCGAGCCCGGCGTCCCTCACGGGCGCCGGGCCGTTTCACTTCAGAGCGGGCGGATGTTCTCCGCCTGCGGGCCCTTGGCACCCTGGGCGACCTCGAACTCGACGCGCTGGTTCTCCTCGAGCGTCCGGTAGCCGGACGTCGCGATCGCCGAGAAGTGGGCGAACACGTCAGCGCCGCCGTCGTCCTGGGTGATGAAGCCGTAGCCCTTTTCCCCGTTGAACCACTTGACCGTACCGGTGACCATCAAACTCTCCCTGGCTCGTGAGGGACCGCACCTTGCCGCCCCCCGCATCGCCGCTCCGACCACCGGACGTCACAAAAAACGCCTGCCGGGCATCGATCAACCCGTCAGGCGTCGGAACGTCCCAGGAAATCAAAACAACAACGCGGCCAAGGTATCACAGAACCCTCGGCTCAGCGGTGCTCGCCCGCGTGCAACATTTCGACGGTCCTCGCGACGCGCTGGGCCCGGGTGGCCTCGCGTTTCGCCTCGCCGACCCAGCGCGCGAACTCCTTGCGGTGCGAGAAGGCCAGCGCGTCGAACGCGGCGCGCGCCCCGGCGTCGGCCGCCAGCGCCGTGGCCAGCTCCTCCGGCACGTCGACGGCCCGCTCGCCCGCGTCCGCGGCCACCTCGATCTCGTACGCCGACCCGACGCTCACCCCGGCCTGCTCGCGCGCGGCCTTGGCCAGTCCGATGAGGTTCTCGCCGCCCATGCGCGCCACGCGCAGCGACAATGTCACTCCGTTGACGGTCACCCGTACGGGGAAAGCCTTGCGACCGTCCCCCGCGGCCGCCGCCTGCTCGTCGCTCAGCACGAACGCGCCCGCCGGTCCGCGCTGCTCGAGCGTCGCCGTGAGGGTGAGGATCTCCGCCATGCTGCGAGGGTAGCGCCCGGACGGCCCGTCACGGGCCCGGAAGCGCGACCCACCAGCGGAGACACACCGATGGCGTACGCACACAAGCCGCCCGATCTCACGCCGCGTCATCAGACGGCTGCCGCCCAGTACCCCCTGCTGTACCTCGATTGGGCAGCCTGCGGGATCGCCCCGGCCCGTCGTTCCTCAGAGGATGGACGGCATCGGAACGATCCCCAGCCATCGAGGAGTCAGCATGTTCAGCAAGGCCGCGTTCGCCCTCGTCGCCGGCGTCGCCCTCGTCGCCCCGTCCGCGTCGGCCGCCCTCGCCGAGAGCCCCCGCCACGCCCCCCGCGACGCCGTGCAGCAGCGACTCGACCAGCTGGTGCGCGAGGACGGCTTCCCCGGCGTCCTCGCGTCGGTCCGCGACGGCAAGCGAGTCACCGACTACACCGCCGGGGTGAGCAAGCTGGGCACCCAGCGCCCGGTGCCCGAGGACGCGCAGGTGCGCATCGGCAGCAACACCAAGACGTTCACCGCGGTCGTCGTGCTGCAGCTCGTCGCCGAGGGGCGCGTCGACCTCGACCAGACCGTGGAGCACTATCTGCCCGGGCTCGTCCGGGGCAACGGCAACGACGGCAGCAAGATCACCGTGCGCCAGCTGCTGCAGCAGACGAGCGGGCTGTCCGACTACGACGACGTGCTGTTCCAGAAGCCGCAGGACCTCGTCGACCTGAGCCACTCCTACTTCGAGCCGCGCCGGCTGCTCGACGCCGCGCTCACCCAGGCGCCCCACTTCGCCCCGGGCACGAAATGGGAATACAGCAACACCAACTACGTCCTCGCCGGCCTCCTCGCCGAGCGCGTCACCTCCCGCCCGATCGGCGAGGAGATCACCGAGCGGATCATCCAGCCCCTGCGCCTGCGCGACACCTACTGGCCGGGCGTCGGTGAGCAGCGCCTCCGCGGCACGCACCCGCACGGCTACGTCGCCGTCGGCCCGGGCGAGCCGTGGGTCGACGTCACCGACATGGACCCGTCGCTGGGCTGGGCGGCCGGCCAGCTGGTCTCCTCCCCGAGCGACCTCCGCACCTTCTTCGAGGCCCTGATCGGCGGCAAGCTCCTCAAGCCCGCGCAGCTCAAGGCCATGATGACCACGGTCCCCGCGCCCGGCTTCGAGCCGGCGGGCGACTGGTCCTACGGACTCGGCCTCGCCAGCCACGCCCTCCCCTGCGGCGGCCTCGCCTGGGGCCACGGCGGCGACATCCAGGGCTTCGAAACCCGCAACCTGGTCACCACCGACGGCCGCAGCGCCGTCGTCGCCGTCACCGCCCTCCCCACCGGCGAAGAAATGCTCAACCACGTCAACGCCACCGTCGAAGCCGCCCTCTGCGACTGACCCCCACCGACCCCTCCAACCAGCCCGCCGCAGGCCCGGCCCCAGCCCGGACCAGCGGCGGGCTACCACCTGTGCGGCGCCGGCAGTGACCACGCCCCGAACCGCCCGCAAGCCCGCCCGCGCCCGGCCCACCCCGCAAGTCAACGCTCGCCGCTCCTCCGCGCCGACAGTGAAGGCGCCACGCTCTGAAGCGACGTTCGCCGCGTCTCCGCGCCCGGCAGAGAGCGCACCAGGCGGCGAGGAGACGTTCGCCGCCTGCGCCAAGGGTTCCGCCCTGTCGACGGCACCTGGCGCACCCGCCGTCACCGCAGCGGAGACGGTGCCCGGCGAAGACGGCAGAGGCAGGCGGGATGACAGCTGCAGAGGAAGGTAACGGCGGGTGCCGACAGCAGCGGGCAAGGCCGGTGGGAGGCCGACGGCAGCAGGAGGCGAGCACACCCCGGCTCGATAACACCGTGGTCGATCCTCCCCTGATGCGGCCGGGTGGAAGCGGCGTCGCGTTTGTGAGCCAAGCCATGGCCTCCCATCTAGCCGTTGCAGTGATGTGGTGCGGTCTGAGGCCACGTCGCACACCCCGTTGCCGTCCTAGGATCCTGACCTGCATTACTTCGGTCACCTGTAGCCACGCGCACGCCGTCGTGGGTGATGACGCACGCCTTGACCAATCGCCGAGCTGCAACGGCGGTGACGTCGGCGCTGAGCTCCGGGGTGGGACTGCGCGGCACGGGCACGGCGGGCCGGTGTGATCCCGGACGCATCGGGGGGCGCTCGGTGGGGGCGGGGGGCGGGGCTGGGGCAGAATTCGCGCGGGACGAGGAGGCGACGACGTGGTGCTCGACGACTTCTCGCTCGAGGTGACCGGGCGGGATGCCGGGGAGCTGGACGCCCTGCGGGGCATCGTTCCGGCGGGCACCAGGATCAATGTCACCTCGCTCGCCGGCGAGGACCCGGGCGGGCGACGGGCCACCGCGCGGGCCGTGGCGGGCGCCGGTTTCGTTCCTGTGCCGCACGTGACGGCTCGGCGGCTCACCGGACAGCGGGAGTTCGAGGAGCTGCTCGAAGGGCTGCGCGCGGACGGCACCGCCACCGAGATCTTCGCCGTCGGCGGTGACCCCGGGACGCCCCTGGGCCCGTACGCGGACTCGCTCGCGCTGATCGAAAGCGGTCTCCTGGAGAAGCACGGCGTCGCCCGGGTCAGCATCGCCGGGCATCCCGCGGGCCATCCCGGCATTCCCGGCGAGGTGCTGTGGTCGTCGCTGGCGGCCAGGGTGACGGCGCTGCGGGCGCGGGGGCTGACCGGCGACGTGATCACGCAGCTCGGCTTCGACGTGGCGCCGGTGCTCGACTGGATCGCGGCCCTCCGCGAGCGGGGCGTCGACCTGCCCGTCCGCGTCGGCGTGCCGGGGCCCACCGAGGAAAGCCGCCTCCGAAGACTCGCGACCCGCCTGGGCATCGCGACCAGCCCGGCCGCCGAAAACGTCGGTAGCAGCCCGGCAGCCGAAGCCGGAAGGACCAGCCCGGCCACCGAAGCCGGAAGGACCAGCCCGGCCACCGAAGCGGGAAGGGCCAGCCCGGCCGCCCCGGCCACCCCGGCCGCCTTCCTCCGCACGCTCGCCGGGGAATATCACCCGGAGCGCCACGGCGAGGTGAAGTTGCACTTCTACACCTTCGGCGGGCTAAAGTCCACCGCCGAGTGGATCACCAATTTTGCGAAGGAGGGCTGACGTGACGCTGACCCAGCACGCCCCGGCACCCGCCGCGGCCGGCGTGAGACCGGGCAACCAGGCCTCGCTCATCGTGCACGGGCAGGACCGCACCGGCATCGTGGCCGCCGTCAGCTCGGTGCTCAGCAAGCACCAGGCCAACATCGTGCAGCTGGACCAATACTCGGACGACCCGCACGGGGGTACGTTCTTCCAGCGCACAGTGTTCAGCGCCCCGAATCTGAAGGCCATCCTGCCGGCCGTCGAGGCGGATCTGCAGCGGCAACTGGCCGGCGGGTTCGAGCTGGACTTCCAGCTGCGCGACATGTCCGTACCCAAGCGGGTCGCGATCTTCGCCTCGAAGTCCGACCACTGCCTGCTCGACCTGCTGTGGCGGCACCGCCGGGGCGAGCTGCCGGTGAACGTGGCGATGGTCGTGTCCAACCACACCGACCACGCGGACGAGGTGCGCTTCTTCGGCATCCCGTTCTTCCACGTGCCGTCGCCGGCCGGGCCGGACAAGTCGGCGGCGGAGGCCGAGCATCTCAAGCTGCTCGCCGGGAACGTCGACTTCGTGGTGCTGGCCCGTTACATGCAGATCCTGTCGAACGACTTCATCGAGCGGCTGGGCGTACCCATCATCAACATCCACCACTCGTTCCTGCCGGCCTTCATCGGGGCGGGGCCCTACGCGAAGGCCAAGCAGCGCGGGGTGAAGCTGGTCGGGGCGACCGCGCACTACGTCACCGAGGACCTGGACGAGGGCCCGATCATCGAGCAGGACGTCGTCCGGGTCAACCACGCCCACACCGTCGAGGACCTGCAGCGCCGCGGGGCCGACGTCGAGCGGGCCGTCCTCTCCCGCGCGGTGCAGTGGCACAGCGAGGACCGCGTCATCCGTCACGGCAACCACACGATTGTGTTCGCATGATGATCAATACTCAGCTCATAGACGGCAAGGCCCACGCCCGGCGGGTCCGCGACCAGGTCGCGGCCGATGTCACGGCCGCCTTCCCCCACGAAAAAGACAGGCCAGGACTGGCGACCATCCTGGTGGGCGACGATCCCGCCAGCGCCGTGTACGTCTCCAGCAAGCGCAAGGCCGTCCGCGAGGCCGGCATGGTCGATCTGCACCGCTCGCTGCCCGCGGACGTGACGCAGGCCCAGGTCGCGGCCGTCATCGACGAGCTCGCGGCCGACCCGGCGTGCTCGGGCATCCTGCTGCAACTGCCCCTGCCGCCGCACCTGGACCCGAACCCGCTGATCGACCGGATCCCGGCCGGCAAGGACGTCGACGGGCTCACCACCCGCAGCGCCGGCCTGCTGGCTCGCGGCGAACAAGGACTGCGCCCCTGTACGCCCAGCGGCGTCATGGAGCTCCTCGACGCCGAGGGTGTGAAGCTGCGCGGCGCCCACGCGGTCGTCGTCGGTCGCTCGGCGCTCGTCGGTCACCCGATGTCCGAGATGCTGCAGCAGCGTGACGCCACGGTCACCGTCGCCCACAAGCCGACCCTCGACCTGCCCTCGGTCACCCGGGTCGCCGACATCCTCGTGGTCGCCACCGGCGTCCAGGGCCTGATCGGCGCCGAGCACGTCAAGCCCGGCGCCACTGTCATCGACGTCGGCATTCACCGCACCCCGACCGGCCTGGTCGGCGACGTCCGGACCGCCGAGCTGATGGGGATCGCCGAGCGGATCACGCCCGTACCCGGCGGGGTGGGTCCGATGACCATCGCCATGCTGATGGTCAACACCCTCCGCGCCGCGCAGTGGGCGTAAGCCTCTTCTGAACCGGCCTCGCCCGTGCGGCGGGGCCGGATTCACCGGTGAAGGTCGCGCCAGTCGATCCCGACCACGCCCAGGGCGCCGGTCGAGGCCGGCCGGTTGCCCACCACGACTGCCGTCGTCCGCGAGAACACCCAGGTGACGCGATATACACGCGACCCCTCCGGCAGCGGCCGGTCGAGCTGGGTGCGGGCGGCCTGGACGCTCGACTCGGCGAACCAGCGGTCGCCAATCATGGCGAACAATCCCATGGCCAAGACCCAGGCCGCGAAGACGCGCTCGGCGACAGTCACGTGCTGAGCCGTTGAGGCCGCCCGGCAATCGCGAGGCCGCTCGGAGATTCCGTATCGGCTCCCTGGGCAATGCTGCCTGGACATGACGGACGACCGGGCCGAAGAGCCGAGACTCGGCTGCGGACCACGGGCGATCGGAACGAATCCCCCGACCAGCTGAGGCATTCTGCGAAAATTAGTCGGTTTCGGCACCCCATGATGTGGCCGGACATCCGGTGTGGCGTCACCGACTGCCTAGGCGCTTGACTCACAGCCCCCGTCCCGGTGCCGCCGGGCGCTCGTCCCGTCGGAGTCGCCTCGCCATGCCGGAGCAGATCAGAGCCCTGACGTCGTTGAGTCTGTCCGGCGACACCGTCGCTCTCGCCGCACTCGCAGGCGAACACATCGTCTTCTACGATCTCGAAGGGGCCCAGCGCGAGGACCCGGCACCGATCGACGTCGGTCCTGTCAACGCGATGAGCCGGGTCGTTTCCGGCTCTGAGAGCGATCTGCTCGCCACGGGTGCCGACAGTGCCAAGGTGACTTTGTGGAACCCTCGGACCCGCACCTCCACGGAGCTGCAGCTGGACGACAGTACGGGCGATCTCACGGCCATGACCACCATGGCCGGCGGCCAGGGACGCTGTTTCGTCGTGGTAGGCACGGTCGACGGCTCCGTGCTGCGCTGCGACGTGGAGAGCAGATCATGGGTTGGCCCCGTGCTCGCCGACGGCCTGCAGGCCGTATTCGCTCTGGAGGCCATGCCGTTGGCTGACGGGCGCAGGCTCCTCGCCTCCGCCGGTGAAGATCGCGCCCTTCGGGTGTGGGATCCGGACACCGGCGCGGTGGTGGCCCGTGTCACGGCGGCCCACGCCCACGCCATCCGGGCGCTCGTGTTCATCCCTGACTTCGACGGTAGCGGTGAGCGTCTGGCCTCGGCGGACGAACACGGTCACATCAAGCTCTGGCGTTTGACGGACAAGTTGGAGCTGATCAGGGAGTTGGAGCATCGCCACCATCGTCCTGTTTCGACGCTCGCCGTCATGCCCGCCAAGGACAGCGACCCGGCCACCTTGATCTCTGCCGGCAAGGACGAGTCCATCCGGCGCTGGACGGTGGACGGTGATGCCATCGATCCGGCGTCACTCGGACATATCGGGTCCATCACGGCGATCGTGGCCGCAGTGACTCCCCTCGGCGATCGGGTACTCGCCTCGGCCGGCCGCGATGCGAAGGTGTGGATCTGGAACATCGACTCCGGCCAAGCACGGTTCGCACCACCGTCTGTCGGACGGGTCCACAGTATTGTCACCGCAGAACTGCCGGACGGGATCGTCATCGCCGCGGCCGGCGACGATGGCCGGATAAAGCTGCGCCGCCTCGCTTCACCAGGCGCCACTCCGGAGATTCTGCCTGGTGGCCACACGGGTTCCGCCTTCCGCGTGACGTGGCTGCCCGATCGCCTCGCCGGGACGGCTCTGGTGTCCGTTGGTGCGGACGGCAGTGTCCTGCATTGGGCGACTCTTGACGGCCCGCCGGTGGAACTGGCCAGGGATCTGGGTGTCCTCTACGCCGTCTCGGACATCGAGCTGCCGGATGGTACGCGCGGCATTGCCTGCGCCGGGCGTCAAGGCGTCTTCGTCCTCGACCCGGCCAACCCCTCAGCCGGCGCACGGAAAATCTTCGGCGGATCCACCTATGCGCTGGTCAGCGGAGAACTGACGGACCGGAGCCAGGGGGTGGCAGCGGCCGGGGAAGACGGCGTGATCAGGTTGTTGAACCCGGCCGAAGCCGAACCGGTACACCGGTGGGACGAGCACGAAGGTCCGGTCCGGTGCCTGGCCAAAGTCATTCTCCCGGGCGAACGTAACAGCCTGATCTCCGCCGGCGCGGACGGCACCGTCAGGATCTGGGACACGCGCACCGGGAGCAGAGTCCTGGTCCGCCATGACGACACCGTGCTCGACCTGCTCATCCTCGGCATGCCCGACGGCCGCCAGCTGCTGATCTCCACCGGAGAGGATCGCCGCGTCCAATACCTGGACCTCAACGCCGTGGACCAGCCGATGCCCATCGACACGCGGATCCCCGAGGTCTCCGCGTTGTGCGCCGTGCCGGCCGCCGGTCGGGTGCACGCCGCCGCCGCCGGCAGCAGCGGCGGACGGATACGGCTCATCGACCTTGTCGCCGAGTACGGCGATCTGCGGTTCCGCGGTGCCTCCGACCGGGCTGTACGGTACGACCGGCTGCATCGCAAGAATCTCATCGCCGAGATCGTCGACCTCCTGCACCGCACCACCGACAATCCGCAGGAGTCCGGGCCGACGGTGCTGTCTGCCGAAGGCGCTTGGGGATCGGGTAAGAGCAGCGTGCTCGAAGTGGTACGCCGCAAACTCGATCAGGCCGGCCACCACCCGGTCAGCGCTGTGAGCCGGCGCCGGCTGACCGCTGCCCGCGCCGATGTGCTGCTCGGCCGGCCCTCGCCATGGAGCTATCTCAGAACCATCGCCGCCGATCTGCACAGCCGGCCCGCGGCGCAGCCCGAGCCACCACGCTGGGTCACCGCATGGTTCAACCCTTGGGCGCACCAGACCAGCGAACAGATCTGGGCCGGACTGACTCTGTCGATCCTCAACGCCGCGGGCCAAGTTCTGTACCCTTCGGAGCCGGAAGCCCCAGCCGTAGCGGGCAGCGACAGCCGTTGGACCAGTTTCCGTGCCCGGCGTCAGAAACGCCGCAGCAGACGGCGGCGAGATGTCAACAAGGAGTGGTACTGGCTCAGCCGCAATCGCAGGCACGCGCAGACCCGGCAGTTGCGGTGGACGTTGCGTCGGCGAGCGTTGTCTCCCTTACTGGCCATTGCCGTCGCGGGACTGCTCGTGCCGGTCATCGCCCGGCTGCTCGATCCGTCGATCAAATACTCGTTGTGGGGTCACTCGTTGCGGGGGTCCCAAGTGGCGATGGCGCTCCCGGCCGTCCTCCTCGCGCTGGGGGTCATTCACTCGGTGTTCCGCTACTACTGTGGCCGGGCGTCTCGATGGCTACCTCCTGAAGTCTTCGCCGGGCCCCTTCCCAGCGGCGGGCAGAGCTCCGCGACGGCGGCCTTGCCC
This sequence comes from Symbioplanes lichenis, assembly GCF_030709675.1. Taxonomy (GTDB): domain Bacteria; phylum Actinomycetota; class Actinomycetes; order Mycobacteriales; family Micromonosporaceae; genus Actinoplanes; species Actinoplanes lichenis. The sequence goes on along the minus strand of NZ_JAUZQD010000010.1, from coordinate 283,253 downwards.
GATTCGATCCGGGATCCCTTCTACAGTGCCCGCGCCGGTTACCTGTACCTCGTCCAGCACGACGTCGGCGCAGTGCTCGACGACCTGCGGCGGGCCAATGTCGACGTGATCGTCTTCGTCGACGACCTCGACCGCTGCAATCCCGGGACCACCGCCGAAGTGCTCGAAGCGATCAACCTGTTTCTCTCCGAGCGGCTGAACGGCACCCGTTTCGTCCTTGGTCTTGACCCGGCCATCGTGGCCGCCCACCTGGACAGCGTTTATCCCGACCTCGCCGCGCGCAGCAGCGGTGAAGATCCGTCCTTCGGCTGGACCTTCCTGCGCAAGCTCATCCAACTGCCGATCGTGTTGCCGCGGCTGCACGACGCCACTATCGATCGACTCGTCGCTGACCTCTTGCAACCGGCGATGACCGAAGCGCGGCAACCGACAGTTCCTGGCACGGCGCCCGACGGCGACGGCGAGGCTGTTCCTGAGGCTTCGACGACGCCCGACGAGGCTCGACCAGCTTTGTCCTCTGTTCATGGAGTCGAGGCCGACGAGCAGGAACAAGCCCTACCCGGCAGCGCCACTCCATCGGATGAACAGGAGTCCTCCGGCCGGGACGATCAGGATGCGCCGCTCACGGTTGTCATGCGCGTCGCTCGGGATCGTCATCCCCTGGTGCGGGATCTGCTCGCCGAGCGCATCAAGAATCAGGCGGAGCGGTCGCCGCGCGACATCAAACGGCTGCTCACCGTCTGGCAGTATTACGTCCGCGTGTTGGATCGCACCGATAGCGGCGACATCCTCGCCGGGGACCATGTCGTCCGCCGAGCCCGTAACCTGGTGATCTTCGCCGAGATCGTCACTCGCTGGCCCGCGTTGCGCGGCCGTCTGCAGGCCTCGGCCACGCCGCCGCCGGGCTTACGCGAAGACGCGGGCACACTGGCATCGGGGTGGCGCGTCCTCGACGAACTCGCGCACGTCGCCGGCGACGACTCCCAATGGAGCCATGCCTTGGTCCGGCTGAAACTCACCGGTGAAGCAGACCGCACAGCGATGGGGAATCTGCGCCGGTTGCTGCGTGATTACCACGGCGAGGCGGTCGCCGCGCTGGCCCGGCACATCTGGTGATCAGCGTGTTCTCCGCCATCGGGTTACCGAGACAGCAGTGACAGCCACCGCTCCACCGAGGCTGAAGGCGGCAGGTGTCGGCCTGCTCTCCCACAACAGATAGACCGCCAGCACCGCGTAGGAGATCGCGACGAATAAGCCGATGAAAGCGGAGATCGCCCGGGCAAGATCCAGGCGGACCGGCAACGCCCGTGACGACTGGTCCAGGAACGCCGCAGCGTCCAGCTCCCCTCTCATGTAGCGCCGGCCCAGCTCCCAGGGTTGCGAATTCGCTCGCGCCGACGCGGACGCGGCATCCATGGACAGATGTCGGACATCACTCATCGCCGGAACCCCCATCATCACTGCGCTCAGCGGCAGAGTCCGAACCTTCACTGTAATTCAACAGGGCATGGGCGTCATCGCCGAGAAGTGTCAGTGACTGTGCCAACCCTGACGCAATCAAGGTCAAATAGATGCTGTCGGTGGCGGTGAATACGTTGTGGTCATCCGACTCAACTCTCAGTACGCCCCACACCAACTCCGCGTGCCGCACCGGAACTGTGAGGGAGGCGACAGATGTTCCGTCATCTCCCGGCCCGTCATGGAACAGCGGATCCGATTCGCCGTCGAGCGCCACGCCGAAGAGCTGTTTCGCATGTTCGGACTTTTCGGCGATCAGCGATCTCAACGGCTCTTTCCCGTTCTTGTAGCCACGCCACTGATATCGACGCAGCTCCCGCGCCGGAGAGGCCATGTCCTTCGAGGCGGCTCCATCGGCTCGCAGCAACAGGTAGAAGACGATGCGCAGCGTGCTGCCGCCCGAACCCGTCCGCCGCATGCCGGCCCGCTGCGCTGACTCCAGAGCGATGCGATTGAGCTGCTTGTGCAGGGTCTCATGACTCGACGAGGCATGGTCCTTCGCGACCAGCGCAGTGATCGTCATGAAGCCCTGCAGCGCTGTCCACATGGACGCCTGACGACGGCGTTGACGCGCGAACTGCACGTGATCATTGATCACCCGAATTGCCGCCAAGAAGGCGGCCAGCAGAGTCCCGAGGGCAGCATATATGCGTACGGAACTCGGCGGAACCGCCGCCACCGACAAGACGAACAGCGGCGCGAAGGGAACCAGTCGCGACAAGAACAGAGTGATGTCCTCGCGGCGTGTCCGCAAGATCGAGAGAAACAATGGCCCACCACCCCCGTCGTCGATCCCGCTTCTATCCACGATATGGGTCGAGGATAGTCAACGCACACCAGGGACGACGCAGCTGATCCAACCGCGATCCCTGTCACCATCGGCGGTGGACAATTTCTCCGTCAAGGATCAACGACAACGATGCACGGGGCAAGTGTCACCGGCGCCGGCGTCCTCGTTGACGGCGTGGTCCGGCCGCCGGTGACCAGCCGAGTCCAGGGGGCGGCGGCGTCAGCGGTCGAGCAGCTGGGCCAGGTGGACGGCCGGGCGTTCGCGCAGGTCGGCCACCTGGGTGCGGCAGGAGAAGCCGTCGGCCAGGACCACCGCGTCCGGGGCCGCGTCGAGGGCCGGCAACAGGTTCTGCCCGGCCACCGCGACGGACACCTCGTAGTGGCCGATCTCCACGCCGAAGTTGCCGGCCAGCCCGCAGCAGCCGGCGAGCCGCTTGACCGTGGCGCCGGTCGAGGCGAGCAGGTCGGCGTCGGTCTTCCAGCCCAGGACGGCGTGGTGGTGGCAGTGCGGCTGCGCGACCACTTCGACGCCGGAGAGGTCGGGCGGCGTCCAGCCGGGTGTCGACGCGAGCAGTTCGGCGAGGGTGTGCACGGATCCGGCCACGGCAAGAGCGTCGGCGGAGCCCGGCAGCAGCTCGTGGATGTCGGAGCGCAACACCGCGGTGCACGAGGGCTCGATGCCGACGATCGGAATGCCCGCGTGCGCGTCCGCGGCCAGCGCTGAGACCGTACGCGCGAGAATCTTCCTGGCCGCGTCGAGCTGACCGGTCGTGATCCACGTCAGGCCGCAGCAGACCGACCCCGACGGCAGGCGCGGCTCGTAGCCGGCCGCGCGCAGGACCCGGACGGTGGCCTCCGCGACCTCGGGCGAGAACGCGTCGGAGAACGAGTCGGCGAAGAGCACGACGGGTTTCAAAGCCGAAGGCCGAGCCCGGAACGTCCGGCGGAACGGCTTGCGCGCGAAGGCCGGCACCGACCGTCGCTTGTCCACCCCGGCCAGCCACAACGCGAGCGAACGCAAACCGGGCAGGCGCGTCGCCGCATTGGCGAGCCGCGGCGTCCACCCGGCCAGCCGCGCCCAGAACGGCAGCTTCCCCAGCGAGTAGTGCGAGCGAGGCCGCACCTTGCCGCTGTACGTCTGGTGCAGCACCTCGGACTTGTACGTCGCCATGTCGATGCCGGTCGGGCAGTCCGACGCGCAGCCCTTGCAGGCCAGGCACAGGTCCATCGCGTCGTGCACGGACGGGTGCGCGAAGGACAGCTCGCCCCGCACCACCTCCTGAAGCACCCGGGCGCGCCCACGCGTCGAGTCCTTTTCCTCCCGCGTGGCGAGGAACGACGGGCACATCACGCCGCCGGCCGCCGAGTTGTCGGCGCGGCACTTGCCCACCCCGGTGCACCGGTGCACGGCCTGCGCCAGGTCACCCTGATCATGCGGGTACGCCATGGCGAGGTGCTTGACGGGGAAGCGGCCGGCGGGCCGGATGTCGGCGTCGACCGGATCGGGATCGACGAGCACACCCGGATTGAGGAGATTGTCCGGGTCGAACGCCTGCTTGACCCCGGCGAACAATGCCAAGGCGTCCGCGGAATACATGTGCGGCAGCAGCTCGGAGCGGGCCCGGCCGTCGCCGTGCTCGCCGGACAGCGACCCGCCGAACTCCCCCACCAGCTTGGCCGCGTCGGTCAGGAACTCGCGCAGCACCTTCGTCCCGCCCGGCTGGTCCAGCGGATAGTCCAGCCGCACATGCATGCACCCGTCACCGAAGTGCCCGAACGGCGCCGAGGTCATGTCGTACGACGCGACGAGCTCGTCGAAGCGCGCCAGATAGGCGCCCAGGCGGGACGGCGGGACGGCGGCGTCCTCCCAGCCCGGCCACGCGGGCTTGTCGGAGGGCGCCCGACCGGCCAGCCCGGCCCCGTCCTCGCGGATGCGCCACAGCCGGGCCTGGGTCGCCGGGTCCTCGACCACGAGCGCCTCGTCGGCGATGCCGTCGCCCGCCAGCCGCTGCGCCCGGGACAGCACCTCCCCCAGCTCGTCGCCGGCCAGCTCCACGAACAGCCACGCCCCACCGCGCGGCAGCGGCGGCACAGCATCCGCACCCCGGCGCGCGCGCAGCACGTCGAGCAGCCGGGAGTCGAGCCCCTCGCACGAGGTGGGACCGTGCGCGACCACCGCCGGCGCCGCCTCGCCCGCCGCCACGATGTCCCGGAAGCCGAGCACGACGACGACCCGGACCGGCGAGTCGACGACCAGCTTGACGGTCGCCTGGGTGATGACCGCGAGGGTGCCCTCCGAGCCGACGAGCGCCTGGGTCAGGTCGAAGCGCTCGGGCAGGAGATGCTGCACGGCGTAGCCGGACACCTGCCGCCCGAAACGGTCGAACTCGGTCCGCGCGGTGGCGAGGTGCGGGCTCATCACCTCGCCCAGCCGGTCCTTCCACGCGCCGGGCGATCCCGAGACGAAGGTCTCGCCGGCGGCGGACATCAGCTGCAGGTCGACCACGTTGTCCGAGGTGCGGCCGTACGCCAGTGAGCGCGACCCGCACGCGTTGTTGCCGATCATGCCGCCGATCGTGCAACGCGGGTGGGTCGACGGGTCGGGCCCGAAGCGGATGCCGTGCGGCGCGGCGGCCCTCTGGAGCACGGCGTGGACCGTGCCCGGCTCGACGATGGCGGTCCGGGCCTCGGGGTCGATCGACAGCACCTTGTTGAAGTGCCGGGAGAAGTCGAGCACGATGCCGGGCCCCACGGCGTTGCCCGCCACGGACGTGCCGGCGCCGCGCGAGGTCAGCGGCACGCCGGTCTCCCGGGCGACGGCCAGCGCGGCGGCCACGTCGGCGGCGTCGCGCGGGCGGACCACGGCCAGCGGCGGAATCCGGTAGAGCGAGGCGTCCGTCGCATACATGCCCAGGGTGCCGGGATCCGACCGCACCTCGAGCCCGGCCCGGCCGAGCGTTCCCAGCAGTTCGTTCATGCGTAACATGTTACTCGTGCCGTCGCTTGTCCTGCCGTCCGAGGCCCCGACCCTCGCCGACGCCGTCGCCCAGGCCGTGCGGGACGGGGTCGCCGCCGGGCAGCTCGTGCCCGACCGGACGTACTCGGTCTATCAGCTGGCGGAGCTGCTCGGCATCTCCCGCAGCCCGGTGCGCGAGGGGCTCCTGCGCCTGGCCGAGGCCGGGCTGGTCGAGATCCTGCGCAACCGGGGCTTCCGCGTGCTGCCGCCGCGCGCGCACGACATCGAGGAGATCTTCGGCATCCGGCTGGCCCTCGAGCCGCCCGCCGCCCGGCTCGCCGCCGAGCGGGGCAGTGACGAGCAACACGCCGCCATCCGCGCGGCCTTGAAGACCATGGAGGGCGCGGCCGAGCCGGATTTCTGGCCGGCCGACCGGGCCCTGCACGACCTGCTGCTGCGTACGGCCGGGAAGCCCCGCACCGCGGCGCTCGTGGCGGGCCTGCGCAGCACCACCGCGCTGCTCGGCCCGCCCACGACAGCCAGCGGGCGGACGCTCGCGGAGATCCACGCGGAGCACGTACCGCTGGTGTCGGCCGTGCTCGCCCGCGACGGCGCCGCGGCCGAGGCGGCCATGCGCACCCACCTCGAAGCGACCGGGCGGCTGCTCCTGCGCACACTCAGTGACGCAGCAGCTCCCGGGTCTCCCCCTCCGAGCTGACGCTCAGCGTCCAGCCGACGGTGGTCGCCGTCAGACGCACCTCGGCGATCAGGGCGCCGGGGCGCTCCGGGCAGGGCTGACCGGCCGCGGGGGCCACCGAGGTGCCCGAGATGCCGGCGATCGGCCCGGTGAGCCGGAAACCGGCGACGCCCCCGCCGTAACCGCCGCCGGTGCGCGTGACGGTGTCGTTCAGCTGATAGCGGCCGAACTCGCGATGGTGCACGACCGGGAAGACGCCCGCGCCGCACGTCACGGAATAGGTGTCGTCGGCGAAGAAGTTGTGGTCGAACTCGAGGCCGGCGGCCCGTTCGGCCAGCGTCCGGCCGCTCCAGCCGAATGCGCCGCGGATGTCGGTCACGCCGACGAATCCGGTTCTGGCCTGGGGGTCGTATCGCACCGCGGCGGCCGCCGGTGTGGCACCCACCAGGCCACCGGCGAGAACGGCACCGGCGAGGGCAAGGCAGCGCCGAGACATGGGAACTCCTGAGGTCGTTGGGCGGTCTCTCACACAGAACGACCGGGGGCCGCGCTGTGTGCGCGACCCCCGGCCGGTGTTCAGCTTGCCGCGGTCAATTACTTGCGCGGGCCGCGACCGTCGTGCCCACGGCCGTCGTGACCGCGACCGTCGTGCCCACGACCGTCGTGGTCGCGGCCGTCGTGACCGTCGTGACCGTTGTGGCCGTTGCCGTGACCCCAGCTGTCCCAGTACACGCGGAGCGCGTACGCGGAACGGAAGTTGTCCCGGAGACGGATGCAGCGGTAGTCGTCCCACAGGTCACGACGCTCGCCGCGCCAGCCGGCGATCTCGCAGGCCCGGGCGGACCGGTAGACCCGGACGACGCGGCTGCGCCGCGGCGTCTGAGCCTGCTGCGTGGCGGTCGACTCGGTCGCAGCCGTGCCGGCGGAGGCCGCCGGGGAGGCCATGGCCGGGCTGACGCCCATTGCGGCGCCGGCGGCGACGACCAGACCAGCCATCGCCAGGGTGCGCTTCACCATGTTCATGAACATTCTCCTTGGTCGGAGCCGTACGAGTCCGATAAGGCCGGATTCGTGTGACTCGTCATGAAAAACGGCTATTGCGCGACCTGGTGACGGCCGAAGTGATCTCTCTTTGCCCGCCCGCGCCGAAGCGGCCATTCGGGCAATTGCCCATGCCTCTTCGACGGACAGCTTTCGAGTGATCTTGGAACGGAAATCGCGAACCGGCTGTCCGATCCCCCGGGCACCGTTCGCAGCAAGGCGGAAAGGCAGTCCCGCCCGACAGGAGACGATCCTCGCCCGGATTCCGTACGGTGTCCCGCTGCGCGACAGTCTCGCCGCGCGCGCCTCCGGCGTCCTCGCCGTGCTCTGTCTGATCTTCACCGAGGGTTGTCTCGCCTCGGTCCGGGCTTGTCTCCGGCAGCGCCGTCTCTCGTGCCGGCTTCGGTCACTCCTCCGGCAGCTCACCCCACACGTGCCAGCGGTCGATCACGACGCGCGCGCTCACGCGGGGGCTTTCCCGATTCGGGTACGGCCGCCCGCCGTACAGTGTCGACAGCCGGTCGATGTCGCTCAGGTCCTCGTCGTCGGTGATCTCCGTGACGCGGCCCTGCAGGCTGACGTGGGTGTACCAGTTGTCCTCGACGAGGACGGTCAGCGAGACCCGGGGATCGGTGCGCAGGTGCTTGAGCCGGGCGCGCGTGGCATCGAGGTTGAGCAGGATCCGCCCGTCGTCCTCGAGCAGGTACCACGTCGCGACCGTCACGGGACGGCCGTCCGCGGCGACGGTGGCCATGACGGCGGGGTTCGGCCGCCGCAGGAAGCCGGCGATCTCCGACGGCAGGGGCTTGTCAGTCATGGTGATCAGCTTAGTGACGCCCCCGGGCCCGCACGTGATAGATGTCATTCGTCATACAACCCCCCGCCCCGGCTAAGCTCGCGCGCATGGGACGGGTGTCGAAGGTCCAGGCCGAGGCGAACCGGCAGCGCGTCGTCGAGACGGCCGCCCGGCTCTTCCGCGAGCGGGGCATCGCCGGGGTCAGCGTCGCCGACCTGATGGCCGAGGCGGGGCTGACCCACGGCGGCTTCTACAAGCAGTTCGCCTCCAAGGAAGCCCTCGTCACCGAGGCCCTCCAGCAAGCTTTCACCGAGGCGCAACTCCCCGCCGAGGGCAGCGACGACGCGGCGCGCGCGGCCTACATGGAGCGGTACCTGTCGGCCCAGCACCGGGACCACCCCGCGACCGGCTGCCCCTGCGCGGGCTTCGGCGGCGACCTGGCCCGCGGGCCGCAGGACGCCGTGCGAACCTACGCCGAGGGCGTGGAGGCGTACGCCCGGGCTCTCGGCCCCGGCGGCGAGGGTGACCTGGCCGCCGTGTCCACCCTGGTCGGCGCGATGATCCTCGCCCGCGCCACCCGGGGCACCGACGTCTCCGACCGCATCCTCGCCGCCGCCCGCGAGGCGTTGCTCCGGCCCTAGCGCTCTTCTCGGAGGTCCTCGGCCGTACGCGAGGGCCTGGTGCACCGCACCGTGCGGACTTCCTCGCCTTCCGGTACTGGTGACGTGCTCGAAAGCGGTCTGACCGAGCTGGTCCACGGCTGTGTGTCGTGCACGCTGCGCGAGGACGTGCTGCCGACCCTCGTACGCCTGAGCCGGCAACACCCGGGCGACGACATCCTGCTGGCGCTGCCGCCGGCCGTCGAGCCCGAAGCGGTCGCGCTCGCGGCCGGCCCGCACGACCTCGAGGCGTTCCGCTTCGACTCCTTCGTCACCGTCGTCGAGGCCACCGCCCTCGTCGCCGACCTGGCCACCACCGACGACCTGCGCGACCGCGACCTGCACGCCGCCGCCAACGACGACCGCGCGGTGGCGGACGTGGTGAACCGCCAGATCGAGTTCGCCGACACGCTCGTCGTGTGGGGCGCCGCCCCCGCCGCGGCCACCCTGCTGCACCACCTCGCACCGTGGGCCGCCCTGGTCCGCACCGGCGAGACGGCCCAGGTCGACTGCCGGGCCCTGGCCGCCCACGTGCTCCGCACCGGCCGCCACGACCCCGAGGTCCCGGGTCTGCCGGGCCGGGCGCTGCAGGACTACCCGATCGGCATCCACGAGCCGGCGGCCCCCGACGGCGTGACGGCCCTGCTGTTCCCCAGCCGCCGCCCCTTCCACCCGCAGCGCCTGCACGACGCGCTCGACGACCTGACCGGCGCGCCGCTGCGAGGGCGGGGTCAGCTCTGGCTCGCCAGCCAGGGCGACACGGCGATCGCGTTCGAGTCCGCCGGGGGTGGGCTGCGGATGGGCAGTCTCGGGCCGTGGCTGGCCGCCCTGCCCCGGGACCGCTGGTCCTCGGTCGTGCCGATGCGCCGGTTGGCCGCGGACGCCGGCTGGGAGCCGTACTACGGGGACCGGAAAACCGTTCTGTCGTTCGTGGGCTTCGGGCTCGATGTGGACGGCATGACGGCGCTGCTGCGCACGTGCCTGCTCACCGACGCCGAGATCGCCGGGGGTGAGGAGGGGTGGCGCCGGCTGCCGGACCCGTTCGCCGGCTGTTTCCCTGAGCCCGTCGCCTCCGGCGCCTGAGGTGTCGTGGGGCGGGTGAGGCAACCTCCGTGGGGCTGCGCGACGTCGAAGTGGTGTGACACATGAGGAGGACTTCCGGCTGTGGAGCGACGAGCTGGGGATGGACGAGTGGTATCCCGACAGCCACAGCCGGCTGGTCGCCGAGCTGCGCGACCACTTCGGCCCACGGACGACGGCACGCGAACCGAGCCCGGGCGAGTGGCGGACGCTCATGGCCGAATGCCGGAAAGCATTGCGACGGCAACGCCTCCGGACGATCCTCGGATTCCTCGCGTTGATGGCCATGGCGGCCGTGGCGGGGCTTGCGCTCGGGGTGGCCGGGTGAGTCCAATGCGCGTATGAAGGCGTTCGCGGTGTCGCGGTGGGGCGAGGATCCATGGTCAGCCGGTTCGTGGAGCCTGATCGGCCGCAACGGCACACCCGCCGACCGCACGACCCTGGGCGCCCCGATCGGCGACCGGCTGCGACTCGCGGGCGAGGCCACGCACGCCACCCGGGCCGGCATGACCCACGGAGCGTACGAACAAGGGCTCGAAGCCGCAGCCTGGGCCGCCGCCCGCGGCCACACCCGGATCGCCGTGGTGGGCGCCGGAATCGCCGGCCTGGCCGCAGCCCGGGAAGCGCGCGCCCGCGGTTTGACCGTCGACGTGTGGGAGGCGCGCGACCGGATCGGCGGCCGCACCGCCGGGGTCGAGGTGGGTGGATTCCCGTTCGATCTGGGCGCCAACTGGCTCCAGCAGTACCCCGGCAACGCGCTCGCCCGCCTCGCCGAAAGCCTCGGCCTGACCACCGTGCCCACCGATTTCACCGATCCGCTCGTCCTCGACGGCTCCCCGCCTCACCACCGCCTCGCCGGCGCCGGCCCGCAGGCTCCGCCCGTCGATCGCGTTCCTGACGCACCGCTGGAACCGATTCCCGACGCGCTGGAACACGAGTTGCGGAGCCGGCTGGCAGCCGCCGCGAAGGGCGAGAGCATCGCCGACGTGGTCGAGGCATGGCAGCGCGACCCTGAGCCCTGGACAGCGCGGGCGATCCGCCGCTTCGTCGACGCCGAGATCGTCATGGACACCGGCGTGCCCCTGTCCTTTCTCAGCGCCCGGCACGGTTTCGAGCCCGGCGTCGGAGAGGGCGACCGCTGGATCGTCGGAAGCTACCGGCTCCTGGTCTCGCATCTGGCCGAAGGACTGAACGTACGAACCGGCCGGCCGGTGCAACGCATCCAGTACGACGACTACCAAGTGACTCTCACCGGTAACGGTTTCTCGGAGCGTTTCGACGCGGCGATCGTGACGGTCCCCGTGGGCGTGCTGCAGGCAGGACGGATCACATTCGAGCCCCCGCTGCCCCGCGCACAGGCCGGGGCGCTGGGACGACTGGGCATGGGCCGCGTCGAAAAGGTGGTGCTGCGCTTCGACCGGCGTTTCTGGCCGATGCACAATTCCGGCTACTACCGTGTTCACGGCCCGGCCGACGGCGACATCAGCGAATGGCTCGACGCCGGCGCCGCGGACGGCTCCCCCACCCTGGTCGGCCTCTTCGCCGGCCCATGGCTCGACACCCTCTGGACCGGCACAGACGCCGAAGTCGCCCAGCGCGCCGCGGCCATCATCGCCGCCGCGACCGGGGCTCCCGTGGCCCCGCTCCGAGAAGCTGCCGGCTGACGAGAAACACGCAGCCTCTCGCCGGTCACGAGGTGAGGCGGACCGATGGCCACGCGGCCCGGCGGGCCGGCGGGGTGGGGTGGTCGCGGCGCAGGTGGAGCCAGCCGGCGGCGCCCAGGAGGAGGGTCAGCCAGAAGGTGATCAGGCGGTAGAGCACCACCACCGCCCCCGCCACGACATCAGGGGCGCCGGCGGCGACGAGGGCGGCGGCCATGCTGACTTCGATCAGGCCCACGCCGCCCGGGGTCAGGGGGATCAGCCGGACGAGCTGCACGCCCACGTAAATGATGGCGATGCTCCCCCAGCCGGCCTCGGAGTGGCAGGCGGCAGCCGCGGCGGCCAGGCAGGTCAGGTCCAGGGCCCATTTGACGATGCCCGCCGACAGGATGGCGGTCCAGCGGCGGAGGGGCACCGCACGCACCGACCGGGCGATCGCGGTGAGGTCGGTCTGGAATCGGTTCCAGCGCGTTCCAGCGGCCGGGCGAACGGCTGGGTCCCGCGCGGCCGTCGCCGATGGCCGAGAAAGCCGGCCGCGAAACCACCAGACCGCGCCAGCACCAAGAACGACGAGAACCACGACGGCGACGACGGGAAGCCAGCCGGCTGCCGCGTGGTCGTCGGCGGCGAGGAACCAGCCGGTGGCGGTCAGCATTGTCAACCCGAGCGCCGACACCAGGCCCGACAGCACGGTCACCGTTGCCGCCACGGCGGGCGTGGCGCCGTACCGGCGGAAGGTGCGGAAGGTGAACGCGGCCGCCACCGCCGATCCGGCCGGCACCGCCAGGCTGATCGCGGCCCCGGTGACCGCGAGCGTGACCGCACGCCGCCGGGGCAGCCGCACGCCCAGGCCCGCAAGCAACAGCCGGTCCTGCTCGCCGACCGCCGCCGGCGAGAGCATTCCGGACAGGAGAGCCACCGCCGCCCAGCGCCAGTCGATGGTCCGGCCCACCGCGAGCAGCGCGCAGACATCGGGCAGCCGGTCGCGCAGACCGGCTGCGACGGCAATCACGACCGTGCCGCCGAGCAGGAAACGCCACCACCGCAACAGCGGGCGACCGGCGGAAAGCACGCCGATCAGCGGACGCCGGAGCCAAGGCGACGACATCGCAGCGCCGGGCCGAAGTGCGCCACGAGCGGGGAAGGGGCGCGGAGGCGTGCTCACCAGGCCAGGATGGGCCGCTCAGGGGAACGCCAGGTGTCCACGGCACCGCCGGCCGACGGACCGCTCCTGACGTAAGAAGCGACGGCGCTCGCGGCACAGCCCGGCGCCACGCCCGGCGCACTGCTTGCGAGAAGGCGACGGCGCTCGCGGCACAGCGGCGCAGGGCGATCCCGCAACCAGCGCTACGACTCCGGCACCCGCTGCACGGCCACGATCCCCGCCATCCCGTCGATCTCCTGCATCAGCGCGGGATAGTCCGACGCCACCCCGAGATCCACCGGAAAGAAATAGGGCAGCGACGGCACCGCCGCGGCCGGCACCGCCCCACCGCCGCAATAGACCTCCCGGAACTCGTCCGACCCCGGGTCCCAGATCAGCTCACCCGGCCCGCCGGCCCAGCTGCGCCGGATCGCCGCGGTGATCAGATTGCGCTGGTCGGCGGTGGACGCCGGGTCGACGTAGACGCGGACCAGGCGACTCGTGGCGACCTCACTCTCCGGGGCCGCGGGCGGCGGCCCCGGCGCGGGACGGCACTGCGACAGAGCAGCGGACGAACTCGACACCAGAGGCGGCACCAGCAGAGCGGCGGCCACGCCGAGGACCACCACAGCGGAGCCCGTGCCGGCGAGGCGGGGACGACGGCGGGCCCACCCGAAGGCGCGCCGCAGCGCAGGCAGGAGCGCCGCGGCGACCAGCAGACCGGCCGGCAGCAGACCCAGCACCGCGGCCCCGACGCCGAAGGAGCCGTATCCGGCCCAGAACGGCGCGTCGCCCGGGACGTCCGGCACGGGCCACAGCATCATGGCCGGCAGTTGCAGCAGGAGGGCGACGCCGGTGAGCAGCCCGGCGAACGGCCCGCTGGCCCCGGCGGCGTCGAGCCGGCGGCTGACCCCGGCCGCGAGGAACCAGGTGAGGATGCCGCCCAGCACCGCGCCGGGCCACGTGAACCAGCCCAGCCAGGACGGTGCGGCGCGGCGCAGGCTGAGCGTGATGCCACCGTCGGCGTCGTAGGCGGGCATGCCGCTCCACAGCCCGTTGTCGAAGCCGAGCACCAGCCCGTCGCGCTCGGCCCAGAAGCGGGCGCCGCTGGTCTCGCCCCGGTCGACCATGGGCCCGGTGGCTCGTACGTGTAATCGTGGGTCTTCCACCCGGCGGCGGCGAGCCGGTCGAGGGCACCCCGCGTGTAACCCGCCACGTCGCGCGTGGCGTCGCTGGTGTGCCGGACCCAGTAGCCGACCGAGCCGTATTCGACGCCCTCGCCGTCGGGCTGGCTGACGATCAGATCGGTGTCGCCGCCGCCCCACACCTTGAGGCCGGGCAGGGCCGTGCCGGTGATGCGGTCGGCGGCCGCGCCGGTGGGCAGCGGGTCCGCGACCTGCCAGCCGGCCCACTGAGCGGCGGCGGCCCCCGCATAGGCTCCGGCCAGCGCGACGAGCAGCGACAGCACCACGACCGCCGAGCCACGCGGGAAGCCGAGCCGGGCCCGCAGGCCGAACCGGATCAGGTTGACCGCTTCGCGCACGGTGGGCCGCCCTCCGGCCTCGAGGAGGGTGCCGAGCAGCTCGACGCGGCGCGGCCCGGGCGGATAGGCCCGCAGCAGGCGCCGGTACGCGCGTCCAGGGTCGTCGGACATGCCGGCCAATATAAAGATGATCTGAGTATCGCGTCAACTCCGGCGAGCCGTCACCACCACAGTCCGAGCACGACGCAGAAGGGCAGCACCACGACGACGAGGGCGGCGAACCACGACAGCGCGGCCGGCACCTGCGGGCGGAGGCGGCGTACGAGCGGAATGTTGATCGCGAAGAAGACCGGCACGAGCACCATGGCCGCGACCAGCAGGCCCATCGCGACGATCCCGGCCTCGTCGGTGTCGATCTCCAGGGGCGGCGGCTGCCCTCCGACCGTGGCATAGGTGTGGTTCGTGCCCGGGGCATAAGGACCATCGCTTGCGTACGCCAGAAGCGACAACGCCGCCGTGAGAGGGCAGATGGCGAAGAGTCCCAGAAGCGCGTTGAAGCCGACCAACCGCGTCATGACACCTCCCCGGAAACGGTGGCCCGGATGCGCGCCAGCTCCGCGGCGTCGTCCGGATCCGGCACCTGCCCGGCGTCCGCGAACGCCGCCTCGGTCGCCGCGAGCGCGTCCGCCGCCCGTGCGAGATCCCCCTCGGCAGCGGCCACTGCCGCTTCTGCCATTTTCTGGAACCGGTTCCCGATCGTGTCAGTCCGCGCGAACAACTCCCGTGCCCGGCTCACGTTGCCCAGGTGCAGCTCGACGAACGCCAGGTTGTAGAGCTCGGTCTGGACGGTCTCATCCCGGCCGAGCGCCCGGTTGAGCGCGATGCTCGCCTCGTACCGATCGCGGGCCAGCGCGTAGTCACCGGACAGCCGGGCCACCGCGGCCAGCACGTGCCGCGGACGCTCCTCGAGCTCGCGGTCCCCGGCGCGCAGGGCGACGTCGAGCGCCGCCTGCGCGAGGTGCTCCGCCCGGGGCAGATCCTCGCCGCGCAGGGCGAGGCGGGCCAGCGCGTACAGGGCCTCGACCTCCCCGGCCGGCTCGCCCGCCGCCCGCGCCCGGGTCACCTCGGCCTCCGCCAGCCGCAGCACGGCAGCGCTGTCCCCACGCCGGAACGTGGCCCGGATCTCGTCCGCGAAGCTCATGGGCCGCCACTCTAGGCGGCGCGGGCAAACCTCACGCGGAGCCGAAGACCTTGTCCTGGCACTGGTCGACCTTCTTCATCTGCGGGTCGGGCGGCAGGCTCTCGAAGGCGAGAAAGCCGTCGTCCTCCCAGGCGTCGATCCCGTACGAGCGGATGCACGTCACCCAGTCGCGCAACTTGTCGGGATAGGTGGGGTCGAGACGCTTGGCCCGCTGCCAGATCTCCTCGGGTTCCTTGTCCTGACAGGCCTTCTCGGCCTGCTTGTGCTTCGCCTCCGTGCCCGGGGCGCCCCGCTGCGCGACGATCTGCCCGGGGTCGGCACCGTCGTTGAGGGCCTTCTTCGCGCTGTAGTCCGGGTCGCCGTGGGCCACCATGCAGTCGATCCAGATCTGGGTCAGCCGGTCCTCCTCCTCGGCGGACGTGTCGGTCCGGATGAGCGGGCGCTCGGCGGGTTTCTTCGAGGGGGCCGCGGAGGGAGCGGTGCTGACCAGAGTGGCCACCTCCCCACCGCCTGCCGAGGAGGAGGACGGCGAGGCCTGACTGCACGCGGCGAGCGACAGACACAACACTGGAACGACGAGGAATCGCACCGGAACACCCTTTCAGACGGAAGCGAGAGCGGCGGTCGGCGTGAGCCGGGCCGCGCGCACGGACGGATAGACGCCGGCGACCACGCCGACCAGGAGGGCGCCGCCGAGGGCCGCGCCGACCGCGTTCGCCGGGACGACGAGCGGCCAGTCGTGCTGCCACGCGTACGCGGCGGTGGCGGCGATGCCGAGCGCCGTGCCGGTGACGCCGCCGAGCCCCGACAGCACGACCGACTCGGTCAGGAACTGGGCCCTGATCTGGCCGCGGTTCGCCCCGAGCGCCCGGCGGAGACCGATTTCCGCGCGGCGCTCCAGGACGGAGATCACCATCGTGTTGGCCACCCCGATACCGCCGACCAGCAGCGCCACCAGGGCGAGACCGACGAAGAGGACGGAGAACGTACGCTCGGCGGCTCGTTTCGCGGCGAGCGCATCGGACGGCAGCGCCACCTGCACGCCCGCCGGATCATCAGGGTCCACTGTGGCCGGCAGGACTCCGCGCACCGCTTCCATCGCCGGCTCCTCGGCCCGCACGTAGAGCACGGTCGGATAGCCGTCGAAGCCGAGCTCGTTCTCCGCGGCCGCCCAGCTGACCAGCACCGACCGGTCGATCTCGGGCGACAGCGGGGTGGGCGCCAGGATGCCGACGACACTGAACCACGCGTCCCCGATCATCACCTGCGGCGGCGGCCCGGGCGGCAGCGTGGCGACGCCGAGGCGGGACGCGGCGACCGCGCCCAGGACCACGGTCGGGAACGTGTCGGGCAGGCGCCCGGCGAGCAGTGAAACCTGCAACGTGCCCAGCAGCTCCGGCTCGGCGGCGAGGACGGTCAGGCCGGAGCCGTCGCGGGGGTCGGTGCGGTCGTTACGACGTACGACGGTGTTGGTGTTGGCGACCGCCGCGACGCTGGTGACCGGGCCGATGCGACCGACCATCGCCGGGGCCTCGCGCGGCAGGCGGGCGGGCTCGTCGCCCGTGCGCGGAGCCGTCGTGACCTGCAACAGGTTGGGGCCGAGCGCGGCCAGCTCGTCCATGAGGGCGCGCTCGCTCGACGCCGGAATCCCGGTCACCACCACCATCGTGGCGATGCCCATGGCGATGCCGAGCGCGGAGAGCACGGCCCGCGTCTTGCGGATCCGCAACCCGACCGTGCCGACGGCGAGCAGATCAACGACATTCACGAGCGCGCCCGTACGGTGTCCGCGACGACCCGCCCGTCGCGCATCTCCACCTGCCGGGGCAGCCGGGCCGCGATGTCCCGGTCATGCGTGATGATCGCGATCGTCGATCCCTCGGCGTGCAGCCGCGTGAAGAGGTCGAGCACCGCCCGGCCGTTCGCGGTGTCCAGCGCCCCGGTCGGCTCGTCGGCGAGCAGCAGGGCGGGCTCGTTGACGATCGCGCGGGCGATGGCGACCCGTTGCCGTTCGCCGCCGGAGAGCTCGTGCGGCCGATGGGTGACGCGGTGCGCGAGCCCGACGCGTTCCAGAGCGGTTTCCGCCATCGCCCGCCGGCGCCGCCGCGGCACCCCGGCGTAGAGCAGCCCGGTGCTGACGTTCTCCACCGCGGTCATGCCGTCGGTCAGATGGAACTGCTGGAAGACGAAGCCGAGCCACCGGCCGCGCAGTGCGGACAGGCGGCGGTCGCGCAGCCGGCCCGCGTCCTGCCCGGCCAGCTCGACCGTGCCCCGGGTGGGCCGGTCGAGCGTCCCCATGATGCTCAGCAGGGTCGACTTGCCGGACCCGGACGGCCCGACGATGGCGACCAGCTCGCCGCGCCCGATGGTGAGCGAGACGGCGTCGAGGGCCGTGACGCCGCCGGGATAGGTGCGGCCGACGTCGCGCAGGGTCAGCACGCTCGTCATGAGGTGGTCACCACCCGCAGGCCCGCGCGCAGCCCGGCGCCGGACACCTCGACCATGCCCTGGGCGAAGAGACCGGTTTCCGCTTGCACCAGGCGGCCGTCCGGCAACTGCAGGGCATAACCGCCTTCCTGCAACGCGAGCAAAGCGTTCACCGGCACGGTCAGCACGCCCTTGCGGCTCTCCCCCGGTACGCGCACCTCGATGCTGCCGCCGTCGAGCCGCCCCGCCGCCTCGGGGTCGTCCATCGTCACCGTGACCGCCACCTGCTGCTGCGCGCCCGGATCGTCGCCCGGCTGCGCCACGGTCGCGATCGCGCTGATCCGGCCGGTGGACTCGGTGCCGTCGGGCATCCGCAGCCCGACCTTGTCGTCCTCGCCGAGCGACCCGGCCGCGCCCGGCGACGCCGGGACCGTGACGACCTTCTTCGTCGGCGTGACCGTCATCAGCTCGCCCGCGGCGGCGTCGCCGGGAACGGCCGAAACCGATTCCACCCGGACGGCAGCGGGCAGCACCGCCACGTCGCCGACCTCGAGCTTGCCGTCCTCGGGCAGCCCGGTGTCCCGCTGCCAGCGCTTGATCGCCTTGAGCAGGCTGTCCGTCAGCACGTCCTCGCCTTTCCGGACCTCTTTCCCGAGCGGGCCGGCCGTCCGGGGCTGCACGCCCGTGGCATAGCCGAGCGCCTTGAGGTTCCGGTTCACCATGGCGACGTCGCGCCCCACGGTGTCCTTGGCCGCGAGCGGGCGATAAAGCGGCGGGCTGCCGAGAAAAAGGGGAACCGGCGCATCGTTCACGCGATAGAGCACCCCGCCCCGTTTGACCACCTTGCCGGTCTTGGGCAGCCACGTGACGACCCCGGCGGCGGCCCCCTTGACCACCCGCGCGGCGCCGTACCCGAGGGTGCCGGTGAGCGAGCTGCTCGTCGACAGGTCGCCCTTGGTGATCTCGACCGTCTCGACCGCGATCCGCTCGGCCCCCGGCGTCTTCTGCGCGCGAGCGTCCCTGGTCAGCACCACGGCGGTCGCCCCCGCGGCGGCGAGCACGACAACCGCGACCGACACTTGTTTGAGCACGCCGAGGATCCTGCCGACCGATTGACAAGAAGTTGTCAGGGTGGCCGGGGCTCCTATAGTCGGCCGGGTGTCAGCCCATGTTCTGGTCGCCGAGGACGACGTCAAGCACGCCGAGATCCTGCGCCGCTGTCTGGAGTCGGCCGGGCATCGCGCCACGGTCGCCCACGACGGTCCCACGGCGCTCGCCACCGCCCGCCGTGTTCGTCCCGATCTCGTCCTGCTGGATGTGATGCTGCCCGGCCTGGACGGGATCGAGCTGTGCGGGATCCTGCGCCGCGAGTCGGCCGTCCCGGTGCTCATGCTCACCGCCCGGACCAGCGAGGACGACCTGCTGCTGGGTCTGGCGCAGGGCGCGGACGACTACCTCACCAAGCCCTACCGGCCTCGCGAGCTGCTGGCCCGGATCCAGACGTTGCTGCGCCGGACCCGGCCCGTCGCCGTCGACCTCCTCCGCGCCGGTCCCGTGACCGTCGCGCTGGACACCCGCGAGGTGCGCGCCGGCGACCGGCTCGTCGAGTGCACGCCCGACGAGTTCGCGATCCTGGTGGCGATGATGCGCCGGCCCGAGCGAGTGTTCACCCGGGCCGCCTTGCTCGAACAGACCAGCGGCGGCGGCAAGGAGTCGACGGAACGCACCATCGACACGCACATCTCCAATCTGCGCCGCAAACTGGAACCGAATCCACGGCGTCCCGTTCTGCTGCTGACCGTCTACGGCGTCGGATACAAAATGGCCGGCGCCGGATGAACGCCGTGCCGCTGCACCGCAGCCTGCTGACGCGACTGCTCGCCGCGTCGTTGCTCATCGCCCTGTGCGCGATCGCCGCCACCGCCTGGCTCTCGGTCCAGCTCACCAAGCGGGCCGTCACGCACGAGCAGAGCCGGACGCTGTCCGCGGACACCGACATCTACGACGCGCTCATCGAGTACGCGGCGACGCACGACTCGTGGGACGGGGCGGGCAGCAAGATCACCCGGCTCGGGGAGCTCACGCGCAGCCGGATCGCGCTGACGACCCCCGGCCGTACGCTCATCGCCGGCTCCAGCCCGGACGCGGCCGACGCCGTCGCGGTGTCCGAGGTGCCCACCGCCACGGTCGACCCGCTGTTCCTCGACCCCGGCATCGCGCGCGTCTCCGGCGGCCGCATCGATCCGCGCGCCGTCGGCCCCTACCGGCTCACCGGCGACGAACGGCGGGCGCTCCGCCAGGCCGCCGAGGACCAGATCGACTGCCTGTCCGCGTACGGGATCCAGGCCGAGGTCGTCGACACACCGAGCGGCCGCCCCACCGTGCGCCAGATCAGCGCCGGGATCCAAGCCAGCTGCCCCGCCCGGGAGCTCGCCACGCCCGTCGCCTCCGAACGCGAGCCGCTGCAAGATCTGTCCGCGCGGATGGCCGAGTGTGGTGGCCCGGTGAAGGTCACGCCGCAGTTCACCGTCGCCGGCGAGACGGACGGCAGCAGCCAGATGTGCCTCGACGAGGCCCGCCGGGCCCAGCTCCAGCCGTACGTGGCCCCGCCCGCCCTGCTCTTCGTCACCGGCCAGGCCGTCCCGGCGCCGTCCGTCGACCTCTCGCCTGGCAACCGGTTGCGCATCGTCGCCACCGCCGCCGCCGTGCTGGTCGTGGCCTGCGCGGTCACCGTCGTCGCCGGGCTGCGCCTGGTCCGGCCCCTGCGCGTGCTGACCGCCGCCGCCCGCCGCCCCGTCGAGTCGCAGCAGGCCGTCCCGGTGACCACCCGCGACGAGATCGGTTATCTGGCAACCGCTTTCAACGACCTCGCCGAGCGCCGCCAAGCGGTGGAACGTCAGCGCCAGGCCATGGTGAACGACATCGCCCACGAGCTGCGCACCCCGCTCACCACCATCCGCACGTGGCTGGAGACCGCCCGCGACGGGGCTGTCCCGGTCGATGCCGAGGTGCTCGACCTGCTGGTGGAGGAGGCCGTCCTGCTGCACCACGTGGTCGACGACCTGCGCGACCTCGCCGCGGCGGAGGCGGGCAACCTGCGGGTGCACCCCTCCCCCACATATGTGAAGGACCTCCTCGAGCAGGTCCTCGACGCCCACCGCACCGCCGCCGTCACCCTGGCCCTGCACGCGTCCGGCGACCCCGAGGTGACGGTGGATCCCGTGCGGCTGCGCCAGATCGTCGGCAACCTCGTCTCGAACGCCGTCCGCCACACCCCGCCCGGCGGCTCGGTCACCGTCGACCTGAGCGTACGGGAGTCGCGTCTGCGCATCGCCGTCACCGATACAGGTACGGGCATCAGCGCCGAAGACCTCCCGAAGGTGTTCGACCGCTTCTGGCGCGCCGACACCTCCCGTACCCGGGCCACCGGCGGCAGCGGCCTCGGGCTCGCCATCGCCCGCCAGCTCGCCCGCGCCCACGGCGGCGACGTCACCGCGCTGAGCACTCCGGGAATCGGTTCCACTTTCACCGTCGACATTCCGGTTCAGGTCTTCGGCGAAGCGCCGGAGTAGCGTGGCCGCCGACATTCCGGCTCAGGTGTTCGGCCCGGCCGACGAGCCCGCCGCGCGGGAGTAGCGGGTGGCGAGCAGGGCGAAGGCGGCGCTCAGCTCGGGCGGCCCCTCGACCTCGATGTCGGCGTCGAAGCGGCCGATCGCGGCGGCCAGCCCCGGCCACGACCAGGAGCCGAGGGTGAGCCGGCACCGGTCCGGGCCGAGCTCCTCCACGATGCCGTCGGCGGTGTAGAGCGCGACCGTCGCCGCCGGCTTGTCCAGGACGACGACGCCCTCGCACGGCCAGCGGGATCCCTCCGACGACCCACGGAACTTCCCGGCGACATAGGTGGCCACGTCCGGCGCGGGCAGCTCCCGGGGCGTGAAGCGCGGGCCGTTCGGCGTCCGCAGCAGCATGCGGTCGACCCGGAAGACGCGCCAGTCCGCGCGGTCGAGGTCCCACGCGACCAGGTACCAGCGGCCGTCCCAGGTGACCAGGTGATGCGGCTCGGCCCGGCGCGGCGGCCGGTCGGACTCGGCGCCGTAGTCGAACCGGAGCACCTCCTGCGCGTGGACGGCAGCGCCCACGGCCAGCAGCAGCGATCCGTCGACCGGCGTAGCGGGCCGGGTCGTCGGGCGCTCGACCACGGTGACCCGCAGGGCGTTGATCCGGTTGCGGAGGCGGGCGGGCATGACCTGGCGAACCGTGGTCAGCGCGCGGGCGGCGGCCTCCGCGATGCCGTTGCCGGGGGTGGTGGCCGCGATCTGCAGGGCGACGCTGAGGGCCACCGCCTGGTCGTCGTCGAAGAGCAGGGGCGGCAGCTCGGTGCCGGCGCTCAGCCGGTACCCGCCGTCGGGACCCTTGATCGCCGCGATGGGATACCCGAGCTCGCGCAGGCGGTCCACGTCACGCCGGACCGTACGCAGGCTGATGTCGAGCCGATCGGCCAGCGCCGTGCCGGGCCAGTCCCGGCGGGCCTGCAGCAGCGACAACAGGGCGAGCAGGCGCGCGGAGGTCTTCGGCATGCGCCCCATCGTGCCCGGTGAAGCGGCCACACCGTGACACCTTCTGCTCCGTAATTCGCCGATCGCGCTCCGAATTTGTTCCGTTTCGTTGCAACCTGCCGCCTTCCGGGAGGCGTCAAGCCGTCGAGCGCGGTCCGGCGCTCGCCCCCGGCGAAGGGACACGCACGGATGCCCGGATGGAGACCGACGCGGCCGAATTGGATCCCCGGAGCGCCGACATGGTGGCTGCGGGTGCCACGGTGGATCCGGCGGACGGTGGCTGCCCTCGCGGCGACCTCCCTCGCGCTCGGTGTCGCCGCCGCCGGCTACGTCCTCGGCGTCGACCTGCCGCCGGATCCGGTGCCCCCGCAGGCTTCCGTCGTCTATTACCGCGACGGGCGCACGGTGCTCGCGCGGGTGGGCACGACCGATCGCACCGACGTGCCGCTGGCCAAGGTGCCCGTACCCGTGCGGCGGGCCTTCCTGGCGGCCGAGGATCGCGGCTTCTACGACCACTCCGGCGTCTCGGTGCGCGGCCTGCTGCGCGCGCTGTGGAGCAACATCGCCCACGACGACGGGCAGGGCGCGTCCACCATCACGCAGCAGTACGTGCGGAACGCGTACCTCACGCAGGAGCGCACCGTCAGCCGCAAGGCCAAGGAAGCCGCGCTCGCGCTCAAGGTGGAGCACAAATTCAGCAAGGACGAGATCCTCGAACGCTACCTGAACACCATCTATTTCGGGCGCGGCGCTTACGGCATCGAGGCCGCCGCGCGCGCTTTCTTCGGTACGGGCGTCGACAAGCTGACCGCCGGCCAGGGCGCCGTCCTCGCCGCGATGGTGAAGGACCCGACGATCGGCGACCCGGCCGTCGACCTGAAGTGGGCCCAGAACCGGTGGAAGTGGATCCTGCGCGCGATGGCCGACGCGGGCTGGCTGCCGGCCGCCGAGCTGACCCAGCCGTACCCGGAGGTCGCCTCGAAGTCCGTCACCGCGAGCACCGTCGGCGGGCCGGCCGGGCTCATCACGGACCGGGTCGAGAGCGAGCTGGCGGCGGCGGGCATCAGCCGTCAGCAGATCCGCACCGGCGGGCTGCAGATCCGCACCACGATCGACGCGACCGCCCAGGCCGCGGCCACGAGCAGCATCGGCGACGCCCTGCGCGGCCAGCCGGAGGAGCTGCGGACCGCGCTGGTGGCCGTCGACCCGGCCAGCGGGGCCGTCCGGGCCTACTACGGCGGCAACCGTGGCAGCGGCTACTTCGACGACGCGCTGGCGCCCCGGCCGCCCGCGTCCACGTTCAAGCCGATCGTGCTCGCCGCGGCCGAGGAACGGGGCATCGGTTTCAGTTCGTTCTACGACGGCAGTTCGCCCCGGCTCTTCAAGGATCGCGGCGGCGCACCGCTCTACAACCAGGACAACCTGCAGTGTCCGATGTGCTCACTCGACACGGCGATGGTGCACTCGCTCAACACGCCGTTCTACGCGCTGGCCGAGCAGATCGGGGCGGGGACCGTCGCGGATCTGGCCCATCGGCTGGGCGTCCCCGAGCAGTACGGCGAGCAGGACACGCTCGTGGACCTCAAGGGCGAGCCCCAGCCCGGCCGGACCCGGTCGGACATCGCGCTGGGCCGCTATCCGGTCGCCCCGGCCGACCTGGCCACCGCCTACGCGACCCTGGCCGGCGGGGGCCGGCGCACCGACCGCTACTTCACCGACTCCGTCACGCGCGCCGACGGCACTCCGCTCTACGAACACGAGGGCGAGTCGTCGCGCGTGCTGTCCCGTGAGGTGGCCGCGGACATGGGCGCCGTGCTGGCCAAGGTCGTCGAGCACGACGGCGAGGTCCCGGGGGTGCAGGCCGCCGCGAAGACGGGCACCCAGCAGTGGGGCGACACCACGGACACCTCCGACGCCTGGACGGCCGGCTGGGCCGACGGGCTCGCCGCGGTCACCTGGGTCGGGCGGGACAAGCCGGGCGCGATCCGGACCGAGGACGGCAAGGCGATCAATGGCGACGGGATGCCGTACGACATCTGGAAAGCCTTTATGGCCCGCGCCTTGCGCGGCGCCACGCCCGAACCCCTCGCTCCCGCCGCGAACGTCGGTCGCGCCGCCCGCGCCGAGCCGCTCGCGACGATGTCGCCGGAGAGCCTGATCGCCTTCAAGAAGGCCGGTGGACCCAATGTCGTCTTCCCGGGACCCCGCCGCGGCGACCAGGTCGACAAGTCGAAGGCAACCGGATCCTGGTCGCAGCGCGTCGGCCGGCTGACCGCCGCCCTCGAGGACTACGCGGGCACGGTGCCGGACTTCAGCGTCGCGGTCGTCGACAGCAAGACCGGCCGCCGGTACGACTACCGGGGCGACCGCGAGTTCCTGGCGGCGAGCGTCATCAAGGTCGAGGTCCTGGCCGCGCGGCTCCTCCAGGGCCCGGCCCTGAGCGCCACCGAGCGCACCCGGGCCCGCAAGATGATCGTGGCCAGCGACAACAACGCGGCGAAGAAGATGTACGCGGCGGTCGGCGGCGCCGACGGTCTCAGCGCTGCCCTGGACCAGTTCGGGCTGCACGACACCACCCCGGCCGCGTCGTCCGGGCTGAGCGGCACCACGGCGAAGGACCAGACCCGGATGCTGCTCGCCCTGCGCGACGCCGGCAGCCCGCTCGACAAGACCTCACGCGAGTACCTGCTGGGTCTCATGGCGTCGGTCAACGCCGACCAGACCTGGGGTGTCAGCGCCGCCGCCCTTGACGGCGAGCAGGTCGCGCTCAAGAACGGCTGGCTGGCCCGCGCCGAGGAGGACAACCGCTGGATCATCAACAGCACCGGCCGCATCACCGGGGAGAAGACCGACGTGTCGATCTCGGTCCTCTCCCACGGCCACGCGAGTCAGCAGGACGGCATCGCGGTCGTGGAGCACGTCGCCGCGCTGACCCGCAGCTATCTGGGCTGGTAGCCCTCGCCGACCCCCGCCGGCGTCCCGTGCCCCCGAGCGACGCCGGCGGGTCCCCCTTTCCGCAACGTGCCCGCGCTGACGGCCGCGATCGCGCAGAAGACCAGCGGCAGCAGGAAGGCGACGTTGAGCGGCACGACGTGGGTGAGCGCGCCGATGACGGCCGGCCCGGCCAGCATGCCGAGGTATCCGAGCCCGGCCACCCGGGACACGTTCGTGGCCGCGGCGGCCGGATCGCTGTGCCCGGCCGCACTGAACAACTGGGGAATCGTTCCCGCCAGGCCGGCACCGAAGAGGGTCCAGCCCGCCAGCGCGACCGGGATCGACGGTGACCAGACCACCAGCACCAGAGCCAGCGCCGCCAGCGCGGCCCCCCAGCGCAGCACGGCGACCGGCCCGACGCGGGCGGCGACCCGGTCGATGACGAACCGGCCGGCGGTCATGGCGGTGGCGAACGCGCCGTACGCGAGGGCCGCGGTCGCCGGGCTCGCCCCGAGCACGTCCCGCATGGCCAAAGCGCTCCAGTCGGCGGCCGCGCCCTCGCTCAGCATCAGCATGAGGGCCAGCGCGGCGAGCACCCAGATCTGCAACGGCACGGGCCGGCGCTTCCGCTCCGCCGGCTCCTCCTCGGCCGGCGCGTTCTGCGGACGGGCCAGCAGGCCCGGGAAGGACACGACGGCCACGACCACTCCGGCCACCGCGACCAGGCTCAGCGTGGTTGCCGGACCCCAACCCCAGCTCAATGTACGAGCGGACAGCACCGACGCGAGCACGCCCCCGATCGAGAACATCGCGTGGAACGCGGACATGACCGGCCGGCGATAGGCGGCCTCGACCTGCACCGCGTGCGCGTTCATGCTCACGTCGAGGCAGCCGTTGCCCAGCCCCAGTACCAGCAGCGCGGCACCGAGCGCCCACGCCTCGGTCGCCAGCGCGGGCAGCACCAGGGCGGCGCTGAGGAACACCCCGCTGACGGGTACGACCAGCCGGGCCCCGAACCGGTCGGTGAGCGGCCCGGTGATCTGCATCCCGGCGAACGCACCCCCGCCGAGCAGCAGCAACAGCCAGCCCAGGGTGGCGTGGCTGATGCCCGCCCGCTGCTCGACGGCCGGGATGTGCACGACCCAGATGCCCAGCACGAAGCCGTTGAGCGCGAAGTACGAGAAGGTCGCCACCCGGGCGGCCCGCAACGATGTGAACATGCTTCCGAACATAACAAACACTTTTCTTGTTCGGAAGTTTGGTAATCGGCGGCCGCCTGGTGTTCAATGCCGGGGTGACAGCCGACGACCGGCACCGCCGGATCCTCGACGCGGTGCAGCAGACCGGGCAGCTCAGCGTGGCGCAGCTGGCCGAGCTGACCGGCACCTCCGAGATGACCGTGCGCCGCGACCTGGAGCAACTGGCCGCCGCCAACCTGATCGAGCGCTATCGCGGCGGCGCGCGCAGCCTGGCCCTGCGGGGCGAGGACCAGCCCTTCGCCGTACGAGACCACGAGGGCCACGACGCCAAGCAGCGCATCGCCGCGGCCGTCGCCGACCTCCTCGTGGACGGCGAGGCGGTGGTCGTGGACAGCGGCACCACGTGTCTCGAGGTGGCTCGCGCGCTCGCGCCCCGGCGGCTGACCGTCATGCCGATGTCCCTGCACGCCGCCAACGCCCTGACCGGCGCGCCGCAGCTCCGGCTCCTGCTGCCCGGCGGCGAGCCCCGCCCCGGCGAGCTGGCCCTGACCGGCCCGCTGGCCGAGTCCGCCCTGGCCGCGCTGCGCTTCGACACGGCCGTCCTGGGCTGCTGCGGCCTCACCGCCGCCGGCCTGACCGCCTTCGACCTGGCCGACGCCGCGATCAAGCGCGCCGTCATCGCTTCCGCCCGCCGCGTCGTCGCGGTCGCCGAGCCGGCCAAGTTCTCCCGCACGGCCCTGGCCTTCGTGGCGCCGGTGTCCGCCCTGAGCATGGTGGTGACCACCACCGACGCGACCGAGGAGGACGTGGCCGCCCTGACCGCCGCGGGCACCATCGTGCGCACGGTCTGAGCCCCTCGCCTCCCCCAGCTGCAGCGTCCCCGCGCGCGACCTGAGCCCGTCGCCGGGCCGGCCGAGCCGTTCCCGCGCGCGGCCTTGGTCCGTCGCCGGGGCGGCCGTGGCGTTCCCGCGCGCGGTCGGGCGGCTGGCGGGGCCGAGCTTGATCGGGAACTATGTCCGGGTGCCTTCGTACCCGCAGACCCGTCAGCAGGCGGACCACCTCGCCGCCGCCGGAGACGTGTCCGGCGCGCGGGCGCTGCTCGAGCAGGCCGTCGAGCAGGGCCGGCCCGGTCTCGCGGCCGGCGACCCAGAACTGCTGGCGACCATGCGTCAGCTCGCCGGGCTGCACTCCCGCGCCGGCGACCCGGCCGGCGCACGGCGGCTGCTCGAGGAGGCCCAGGCCGCCGGTCACCGCCTCGGGCCGGCGGATCCGCTGATGGTGCTCCTGGCGTCCGACCTGGCCGAAGTCGCCGACGAGCTCGGCAACCGGCACGAAGCCCGCCGGAATCTCGCCCTCGTCGCCGAGCACGGACCGGCGGCACTCGGCCCGGACCACCCGGCCGTCATCCGCGCCCGGCAGTCCCCCGCCCCTTCAACGTCACCGGCCTCCGGACCGCCCATCTCTGGGCCGCCCACTTTTGCCGCCCCACCGCCACCGGTGCTCGGGTCGCCCAGCTCATCCGGCGGCTCGGCGCGTGGCTCCCGGACGCCATGGATCGTCGCCGCGGCCGCAGTCGTCGCTGCCGTCGTCATGCTGGTGGTGGTGCTGGTCCGCCCGGACTCGCAGCCCTCGGCCGCCCCTCCCGCCGCCACCCCGGCCCTGCCGCTCGGTCCACTCCCCCTGCCGTCGATGACCCGGCCCGCCCCCGCGAACACCTCCAGCCCCGCGTCCGCCCCTGCGTCCCCGTCCGCGGCGGCTCGTTCCAGCACACTGAAATCGGTTCCAGCAACGTCACCAGCCGCCCGCCCGAAGACCACATCGACCCGTCCGATGGTCACCCGAATCGCCACTCCCGCCTCCGGCTCGCGCGTCCCACGGCAATTCACGGTGAAGCTCGACATCTCCCGCGCCGACGCGGCCGCGAAGGACACCCGGCTGGCCCTGACCGTGTGCGTCGCCGGGTGGTGCTTCCTCGACGGGCCGATCGGGAAGACCGGGACCTATGCGGTGACGCTCGGCTCGGCCTCCGGCGAGGGCGTGGGCCAGAAATGGACGATCCGCGTCGACCGGCTGACCCGCGCCACTTATGACGCGCTCGTCGCGCAGAAGGACGCGGCCGTCGCGAACGGCACGTGGGGCAACGGCACCGGCACGCCCAAGGAACGGCTCAACAACACCCCGGTCAGCGCGGTCACGGTGACGAAGGCCAGCTGACGGCGCCCCGGTCCGTACCATCGGCCTGTGACGGAGGAACGGCTCGCGGCCTGGGAGCGTACGACGGCGGTGCCGTTGACTTTGTTGTCCTTGCTCTTCATCGCGGTCTACGCGGCGCCGATCCTGGATCCCGGGCTGCCGGCCGGGTGGCGCCACGCCTGCGCGGTCACGAACGTGGTCGTCTGGCTGCTCTTCGGCGCCGACTACGCGATCCGGCTCGTCCTCGCCCGCGACCGGCGCCGCTTCGCCCGCACCCACTGGTTCGACGCGGTGATCCTGGTGCTGCCCGTCCTGCGCCCGGTCCGCGCCCTCCGCCTCCTCACCGCGCTGCGCATCCTCAACCGCCGCACCGAGGTGCTGACCAGGGGAAAGCTGGCCCTCTACGTCGGCGCGACCACGGTCCTCATCGTCGCCGTGGCCGCGCTGGCCGCCCTCGACGCCGAGCGCGGCCACCCCGGCAGCACCATCGAGACCTACCCGGACGCCCTCTGGTGGGCGGTCGTCACGATCACCACGGTGGGCTACGGCGACCTCGCCCCCGTCACCGCCGAGGGCCGCCTGGTCGCCCTGGCCATGATGATCGGCGGCATCGGCCTGATCGGCTTCGTGACCGGCTCCCTGGCCACATGGATCGTCGACCGCATCGGCGCAGACGAGCAGGAACACGAGGCAACCCACCGCGACATAGCGGGCCTCCTGGCCGAGATCCGCGAGCTGCGCGCCGATGTGGCCGCGCTCCGAGCCGAGGTACGCAACCCCGCCCCCGACCGCCCCGGCCCCACCACCTGACCCATCGCCGTCGCCGCGGCCGGCCCCTCACCGGCAGCGCGCACGCCCCGGCCGTCTCACGTGACCACGACGGTGGCGATGGCGGTCTTGTCGGTGCCTTCCATCTGCCCGGACACGTCGAAGGTGCCCGGCGTGGCGTACCTCGCGGGGTCGATCGCCGCCCACGTGACCGCCACACCGCTCTGCCGTGAGCCGTCGTTGTATCCGACCGTGACCCCGCCGGGCAGCACCGGGGCGACCCCGGCGGACGTCGCCACGGAGACCGGTTCCACCGTGGTGATCTGCACCGGATCCCCGCCGCGCACCCACACGTGGGCGGTGGCGGTGAGCGCGGTTCCCGCGACGAAGCCGACCACCGTGAAGTCGCCGACCGAGGCCACCTGATCCGGTGTGATCGCAGCCCACGTCACGGCCGCCGGGACCCGGGCGCCGTCGGCATAGTCCACCTCGACCGTCGCCGGCAGCTCGGGAATCGTTCCCACCCGTGTCCGCACATCCACCGTTCGGATCCCGCTCGCCGCCGCCGCGTACACGCGCCACTCAGATACGCCGACCGCGGACCAGGCCGTCCCTGCGGCATCGGGCAACGCCCGGAAGGTGGCCCGTAGCCGAGTCGTCGTCACCGGATCGAAGGAAACCTCATTCGTCCGCCCGCGAACCGCCGGATCGAACCCGGTCGCCCCGCTGACGTCCCGCCACGCCGTCCCGTCCCAGAACTGCAGCCCCCACGACGCCGGCACCGCGACCCCGCTGCCGCCGGTGGTGCTGTCCGACCAGAAGTCGATGGACGCCCGGTCGACCCGGACAGCCGACGGGAAGTCGTACTGC
Organism: Symbioplanes lichenis; assembly: GCF_030709675.1. Lineage (GTDB taxonomy): Bacteria > Actinomycetota > Actinomycetes > Mycobacteriales > Micromonosporaceae > Actinoplanes > Actinoplanes lichenis. The sequence continues at coordinate 253,281 of NZ_JAUZQD010000010.1, read as the reverse complement.
AACCAGCGCGTGGCCGGTTCCGCCCCGGTCCAGGTGCCCCACAGGTCGCCCTGGGCCCCGCCCTCGAAGAAGGCCGGCTTGCCGTCATTGACAGCGGTCACAGCATTCCAGCCCGCGGTGAACTCCGCGGAAGCCGTAGCCGTGGCCGCCACATTGATCTCCCCTTCCTCCAGCGCCGTGGCCTCGACGACGACGTCCTTGCTGGAGCACCTTCTCGCCGCCGGTGTCCCTGTTCCGGCCGATGTCGCCACCTCCCCGTGGCCCGCCCCGCTCGACTTTGGCGCCGAAATCGGTTCCAGCGCCGAGCCTGCCTTCGTCGCCGGAGCGCAAGTAGCAGCGCCGACGGTCAGGCGCAGGGTGTACCGGCCCGAGACGCTGAACCGGGCGGTCGTGGTCGGCGCATCCACCGGGTCGAAGGCGACCGCGCCGCCGTCCGGGCCGCTGACGACCGACCAGCGCGCGGTGACCGGACTGCCGCTCTTACCGTCGTCCTGGGCCACGCCGATGATCCGAGCCGATCCGGCCTGACGATAAGCGGAGTCGAGCCAGGCATCGGCCAGCGGCGGCATATTCGTGGCAGCCGGCGCGGGAATGCCACTACCGAAGGCCTGAATTTCCTTGATGCCGGTCCTGAATCCGGACGCGTGCTGCACGGTGATGCGAAGTCGTTCGGCAGTGACCGCCGGGAACCGGACCTGATTGAGGTTTCCACGCGGATAGGCCGGGGCCCGGCTCTGCCTCGGCACAGTCCGCCAGCCGGACCCGTCGTCGTACTCGACGGTGAACTGGGCCGGCGGCGCATAGCCCTGGACCGTGGCCGTGGTGCTCGTCTTGTAGAAGTACACGCGGACGTCGTCCACCCGCTGAGGGCCGTCGAGCGTGACCGTGAACGCGTCGGTGGCAGAGGGCGATCCGGCCGTACCCCAGAAGGGCTCGTTGATCGTGGTGCCGCTGATCGCGCCCTCGGGACCACGTCCGGGCGCGGAGAAGGTCGCCGACGCTGAAACGGCGGGAACCGGTTCCCGTCTCGTGATGCCCGCCTTGGCCAGCACGTCGGTGATCCGCGCATCCTTGGCGAACGTGACCTCCTGCGGCGCCTTGACCCGCACGGCCCGGTTGTTCGTGACCCGCACACCGTCGCCGGCCGTCACCTCCCCGGTCGCGGGGTCATAGACCAATTTGCCGAGCCGGTCAGCCGTCAAGGCCAGCCGGCCGTCCAGATACACCGAATAGCCCTCGGGCACCGAGCCGCCGTAATGCCGCGCGCCGCCGGGCTGGTCCCAGACGACGGTCAGATCCCGGTCGCGGTAGCGGATGTTGTTCGCGGTGAAGTGGTCCCAGCCGATGTCGATCGGATCCAGTTCGAGCTTGGCGTCGGCGCGCGGCCGGAGCCCCATCGCGTCCTCGATGACGGTGAAGTTCGTGGCGCCCAGGATCGTGTGGTGGATCCACGAGCGGTAGCCGATGCTGCCGCCGCCGGCGGTGGATCCGTCGGCCCAGAACTCGTTCTGGTCGGGGAAGCGGTTGTCCCCGTTGTTCTGGAAGTGCGCCCAGGCGTTCCAGTAGAGGAGCTTCTTGTACCACTCGGCATCGAGGTAACCGGTCGGATAGTTCCGCAGCACCGAGGACAGCAACCGGAACATCACGGTGGAGTTGATGACCGAGAAGTTGTTGCTGCCCGGCTCGCCCTGCTCGGCGGCGGCCTTCTTGTCCGCCTGGTTCGCGGTGAAGAACGGGAAGATCGGGTACTGCTCGTCGTCCGCGAAGAGGCGCAGAGCCTCCCGGTACTCGGCAGTGTCGGGCATCAGCCCTACGGAGAACGGATAGTAGTTGTTGATTTCCTTCCACGGCACGTGGCTGTCGGTCTCGACGTGCCGGTGTTCCAGCAGCTTCCGGTCCTCGTTCCAGAGGTACCGCAGCACCGCTGCCTGGATCTGCTCGGCGAAGGCGTCCATCTCCGCGGCCTTGGCCGTGTTGCCGGCAGTGCGATAGGCCACCGCGCTCGCCCGGGCGTTGGAATAGAGGTAGGCGTTCTCGGTGCGGTCCATGTTACCCGGGCGCCAGTGGAAGGACACCGCGTCGGCGTCGTTGCCCGTCATGGCGCCCCAGTTGTATTCGATGAGCCCGTTGCCGTCGAAGTCGTAGGCGTCCTGCAGACCCTTCACATCGTTCTCGGCATACTCGGCGAGATTGCCCGCGACCGCCGCCGGGCCACCGTGCAGCTGATACGAGCGCCACGCCGCCTCGGAGATGTATTCGGTGTAGCTGTTGGACCAGTTCGCCGGGTCGCCCGGGTTGTCGACGTACTTCGAGCTCTTGGCCACTTCACCGGCGGAGATCCAGGGCCCGTAGGAGTAGGCCGGATCACGGAAGTACTTGAGGTCGTCGACGAACATGCCGGTGGTCAGCACGATCGCGTTGTTGTAGCCGAGCACACCCTCCATCGACGTCGGGAACTGGTAGTCGTTACCGGGCAGATCGGCGTCGAGGAAGTTGTAGCGCATGAGCCACCAGCGATAGAACAACGTCTTGTCGATGTTGTCCTCGGGCGTGTCCAGGTAGGGCACGTTCTCCGCCCACCACCGGTTGTAGGCCGTCACATGCTCGGTGAAGGCGCGCGCCGGCGGGGATTCCCGGTAGTGCCGATACTCGCTCAGCGACGCGGGCAGCTCCTTGGTGACAAAGCCCAACTGCACCTTGGTACGCACGGAGCCCGCCGCCGGCACGGAAAGGCTCCGCCGCAGCGTCCCGGAAACGGCTCGGAACCCGTTCCCGGAGAACCGCGGGAACACGGTCGTCAAGTTGTTGAAGGCCCGCACCGCACCGGTCAGCTCGTTCTCCGTGACCGTCCGCGCGAAGGGCGACGTGGCCGTCAGGGCGACGGTGTGTGCGACGTTGTCCGTGCTGGACACCTCGAGATCCGTGACAGCCACGTTCTGGTCGATGATGTATTTGGTCTGCACCACGCGGAGCCCGTCCCCGGTGAACACACCCCGCCAGTAACTGGGCGTCTGCCGGCGCTGGGCCGCGTCCTCGGTGAGCGTCACGCCGTCCGCGGTGATCGTGTAGGCGCCCTGCCCACCGGCGATCGTCTCGATGTAGGCGACCTCGCCGCCGAAGCCGAGCGTCCCCGGCTGGTGCGTCTTCATGAACACGGCCCGGCCCCGGCTGAACAGATACCGGTTGGCGTCACCGTTGGTGCCGCCCGGTTGGTCACCGGTGCGGGCGAGCATGCGGTCGACCCAGAAATCGTTTCCAGCCGTGGTTCCAGCGCCCGCTGCCACGTCCGCGTCGAAGATCGCCTGCAGCTGATTGCGAACGTGAAACCCCGTCCGCTGGTCCGGCACCGGGTTCGGGTCGCCCTTGAAGACCGGGTACGGAGTCTCGGCGGTGGGCGCCTGCAGAACCTTGTGCGTGCCGGCCCGGGCCGGAACCGGTACCAGGACGACGGCGAGGACGGCAGCCGCACCGATGAGGCGTCTCATCGTCACGCCTCCCGGAAGTAGGCGTGGTAGCGGTCGGTGTCGCCGCGGAAGAACGGCTCGAAGGTCACGTCCCCGGCGGTGAAAGTGAGCGGATCGGTTCCCTGCCGATATGTCGGGGGCACGGTCAGGTAATCGGTGCTCGCGGACTTGGCGATCAATGTCAGGGGACCGAAGCGCAAGGCGCGCAGCGTCGGATCGTCGAAGGTCTTCTCGACGACGAGACGGTACGGGAAACGGAAATCGACGCGGTCGCCGTCGCGCCAGCTGCGGTCGATCCGCACGTAACCGTCGCGCTCCGGGCGTACGGGGAAAGGTTTGCTGTTGAGGGTGACCGTGACATTCTGGCGAGCCCACGACGGAATCCGCAGGCGCAGATCCAGCCGGCCCTGGCCGGAGATCGTGAGCGTGGTGCGGTCCGTGCGCGGGAAGTCGCCGGATTGCGTCACTGTGAGCCCGCGCTCGGCCCAGCGCAGCGTCGACGGGATGAAGAGGTTGACGTAAAGAATGTCGCCGCGTGCCGACCGGAAATAGATCGAGTCCTGGTATTTCGTGTGGTTCTCGAGGCCGGTGCCGCCGCAGCAGGTGCCGATGTTGCCGTAGCCGCGCCGGACGCCTGGCCCGACCGGCACCATGTACGTGACCAGCGGGTCCTCGGTGCTGTCGGCATCGCGCCGCGAGGCCAGGATCTGGTTGACCAGCGTCCGCTCGTAGTAGTCGAAGAAGTGGGCCGCCGGCGCGTGCAGGAACAGGTTGCGCGCCACTTTCAGCATGTTGTACGCGGCGCACGACTCGGCGTTGGTGTCGCCGGCAATGGTCGCGGCGATGGCGTCGCGCTTGCGGAAGATCTCGCCCTGGCCGGTGCCGCCGTGGACATAGGTCCGGTGGGTCACCACCATGTCGTAGAACGATCGGGCAGCGGTGCGGTAACCGGCCTCGGCGCCCTGCTCATAGAGGCGGAGATAGCCGAGGAACTGCGGGATGTGCTGATTGGCGTGCTTGCCGTCGAGGATGTCCGTGCCCGCCTCGCACGCCGCGAGCAGTGCGGTGTTGTCGAAGCAGCGCGCCGTGGCGAGGAAGGTGGCATTTCCGGTGAGCGCGTGCAGGTCGGCCATGACTTCGTTCATGCCGCCGTATTCGCCGGCGATGTAGAGCGACCACATGCGGTCGAGCTGCTCGCGCGGCAGCTTGCCGAGCCGGCTGTGCGCCCACTCCCCCATTCCGGTGACGATGTCGAGCGCGGTGGCGTTGCCGGTCAGAGTGTGCGCGTCGAGCAGGCCCCGCATGATTTTGTGGCAGGTGTACCAGGGCGCCCAGATTCCCGGGTAGGTGGCGTACTGCTCCAGCAGAATGAACTGCGTCTCCGGATAGGCGGCCAGGAATCCCGCGTGACTCGGGCCGGGTGCGCCGCCCGTGCCGGTCACGACCGCCGCGTCCCGGCCGTCGCCGGTGAGCTGCAGGGCGCCGCCGGTCCGGCCGCTGGTCCAGCTGGGTGCGGGCGGCGGCGTGCCGGGCCGGCCGGCCTGCGCGGCCCAGGCGTCCTGGCACTCCTTCAGGCCGGCGACGAGGTAGTCGAGCTTGTCCCTGAAGACGGTTTCCCCTGTGCCGGCCCAGGCTTGGGCGAGCAGGGACAGGAAATGGCCGCTGTAGTGCCCGCGCAGGTTGCCGGTGGCGTCGTCCCAGCCGCCCGGGGGCTCGGCGCCGCGGGTGTCGAGGCCGGCGGCGGCACGGAAGTTGGCCAGGATGCGGTCGGCGGGATACGCGCGGGCGTAGGCGAGGATGCGGTCGCGCTTCTCGGTGAAGACGCTGGGGAGCAGGTCGACCTGGTCCAGGTCGAACGGGACGGCCTGCCAGGCGGCGGGTACGGGATAGCCGTTGACGCGCCGCTTCGCCCGGGCGCCGGAAGAAGCGAGGGCAGCGGGAGTTGCGGCGGCGGCGGACGCCGATGCCGGGAGCCCGAGGGCGGTGAGAGTCGCGGCGGCGGTGCCGTACTGGAGGACGTGCCGGCGGGAGGTCATGACGCGGTCCCTTCGGGGGTGGGGTCCGGGCGTTGCGCTGCCGGGTTTTCCGGTGCCCGCGCCGGCTCGCGGTGCACGGCGGAGGGGGCGAGGGGCAGCCAGACGCGCATGGTGGACGGGCCGCGGCGGGCCCAGCGGTGATAGGGGTGCAGCGGCAGCTCGAACGTGCCGTCCGGACGGCCGGATCCGTCCGCCTCGCCCGGGTCACCGGCCGGAGCCTCGCCGGCCGACTCGCCGGAGAAGGCGGAGGTGTTGTAGGGCCAGGAACCGGGTGGATCGCTGACACGACGGCCGGTGGCGAACACCGAGCCGTCGCGCTCGGTGAGCTGAGGAACGATCTGCAGGGCATTGACGTCGACGGGCAGGTCGACGGATTCGGCGCAGAGGACGAGGGGTCCGCGCTCGACAGCCACGCACCCCCGGACGGCGTCGATGCGCGGATCGGGCGTGGTGATCCGGGCACGGACGGGCAGGTCGAGCACGACCACGTCGCCGGGACTGAAACGGCGGTGCAACCGGTTCCAGCCGGGCGTCACGGGCGTGCCGTCCAGGGTGGCGCCGACGGCCCAGGCGGGGACGCGGAGGCTCAGGGTCCACGGGTCGGCGGGCGACTCGGTGACGCGGATCGTGATGCGGCCGTCCACCGGATACTCGGTGTCCATCTCGCAGGCGACGCGGCGGTCACCCGGCAGGGTCGTGGCGAGCGTCGCGGCGGCGTACTGATGAATCTGCAGGCCGTCGTCGTCGCGCGTCGCGAGGTAGGCCGCGAGGCCGGCGAAGGTGCGGGCCAGGTTGGTCGGGCAGCAGGACACCGCGAACCAGGGCGCGCGCAGGCTGGAGGCGGCGCGGGGAACGAGTTGACCGGGGTCGGGAACCGTTCCCGGAACGCGCTGATGCAACGTGTTCGTGTAGAAGAAGCCGCGGCCGTCGTCGGCCGGGCTGGTGGCGATGACGTTGAAGAGCGTGCGTTCGATGAGGTCGGCGTAGACCGCGTCGCCGTGCGCCAGCAGCAGGCGCCAGCTCAGCATCATCGAGCCGACGGCGGCGCACGTCTCGGAATAGGCGCGGTCGGGCGGCAGGACGTGGTCCTCGCCGAATGCTTCGTCCTGGTGGCGGGATCCCGTGCCCCCGGTCAGATAGGTACGCCGGGCCACCGTCGCGTGCCATTGCCGGGTGACCGCATCCAGCAGGGCCGTGTCCCCGGTCTCGACCGCCACGTCCACGGCGCCCGCGGCGAGATAGGCGGCTCGGACCGCATGGCCACGCAGGATCTCGGCATCGCGTACGGGAACGTCGTCCTGGAAGTAGGCCCGGCCGAACTCGATGTCGGCGAGCTCGTGGTGGCCCCGGCGGTCGACGAACTTGCGGGCCTGGTCCAGATAGCGCCGCTCCCCCGTGACGCGATAGAGCTCGACCAGGGCGGGCTCGATCTCGGGGTGGCCGCACAGGCCGCGGTCCGCGAAGACCTCGCAGACGTGGTCGGCGGCGCGGACGGCCACGTGGACCAGTTCGTCGTGGCCGGCCGTACGGGCGCGGGCCACGCCGGCCTGGATCAGGTGGCCGAAGGAGTAGAGCTCGTGGCCCCACTCCAGGTCGCTGTAGCGGGGCGCCTGCCCGGGCCGGCCGAAGTTCGTGTTGAGATAGCCGTCAGGCTCCTGGGCGGCGGCGACCCGGCGCACGATCGCCCGGTAGCGCTCGTCGAGACCCGGGTCGCCCGTGCGGCCGTACTCCCAGGCCATCGCCTCGAGCAGCTTGTAGACCTCGGTGTCGGAGAACTCCCGGCCCCGCCGGGCGCCGGGCAGCGTTCCCGCGGCGGCGGCGTCGAAGTTCCCGAGCCAGCCGGCGCGTTCCAGCCATTGTTCGATGTGGTTCAGCGAGGCCGTGCGGTTGGTGTTTTGGCGTTGTTGCCAGAAACCCGGCCGCAGCCGGACCTCGCGCAGACCGAGCGGGTGCAGCCGGCCGCTGTGCGGAGCCGCGGGCGTGCCGCCCCGGGTGATCCAGCTGGAATCGGTTTCTTCGATCGTCACGTGGGTCACCCCTTGAGTGCGCCGGACATGAAACCGCGGACGTAGTGCCGCTGGAGGGCGAGGAAGAGCACGATGCAGGGCAGCGCCAGGACGACCACGCCGGCTTCGGTGGCGCCGTAGTCGACGATGCCCATGACCTGCTGCCGCATGTTGGCCACGGCCAGCGGCAGCGGCGCCTTGGCGGAGTCGCTGATGAGCACGAGCGGCGTGATGAAGTCGTTCCAGGCGGCCAGGAAGGCGAACATGCCGACCGTGACCAGCCCGGGTCGCACGGCGGGAAGCAGGATGTGCAGCAGGGCACGGAAGCTGCCGCAGCCGTCCACGAGTGCCGACTCGCGGAGCTCTCCCGGAACCGATTCGAACGAGATGCGCATCATGAAGACGGCGAACGGCAGCTGGAACATCGTGAGCACGAGCGCCAGCCCGACCAGCGAGTTCTGCAGACCGAGATTGTTGAGCAGGACGTAGAGCGGGATCAGCAGGGTGGCGTAGGGAACCATGAGGATCGCCAGCGTGACCAGGAAGAGCGCGTTCCGCCCGGGAAAGCGGAACATCGCGAACGCGTACCCGCCGAGCAGGGAGACGCTCAGGGTGAACAGCACCGTCATGAGTGACACGGCGGTGGAGTTCAGCACATAGCGGCCGATGCCCGCCTGATAATGCGCCAGGGTCACGTAATTGGCGAAGCCCCAGCCGTTGGTCTGCGCGGTGCCGCCCTGCGGGCTGACCGAGGCGACCGCCGCCCAGAGCAGGGGGAAGAGGAACAACAAGGCAAGAGCGCCGGTGAGTACGCGCGACGGGGTGCGCAGCATTCAGTTCTCCCTGCCCCGGAGGCCCTTGAACTGCACGACGTTGACGACCAGCAGCACGCCCAGCACCAGGATCGACAGGGCGGCCGCGCGTCCCAGGTCGTTGCGGCCCTGGAAGGCGGCGTTGTAGACGAGCTGGACGATGGTGATGGTGCTGTTGTCCGGGCCGCCCTTGGTGAGGATGTAGAACTGGTCGAAGGCAAGCAGCGAGCCGGTGACACACATGATCGTGCTGAGCGCGATCGACGGGCGCAGCAACGGCAACGTGATGCGCTGGAACGTCTGGAACCGGTTCGCGCCGTCCAGCCGCGCCGCCTCGTAGACGTCGGCGGAGATGCCCTGGAGCCCGACCAGCAGCAGGAGCATGTAGAAGCCGGCGAAGCGCCACACGATCAGCGCCACCGTGGACCAGAGCGCGCTGGTGGGCGTACCGAGGAAAGCGGTTTCGAAAGGGCCGCTCTGCGGTGAGTAGAGGGCGTAGAAGAGCAGCGACGCCGAGGCCAGACCGAGGGCGGACGGCACGAGGAAGGACGTCCGCAGAAAACCGGTCCAGCGGGTCGACTCCTGCACGAGCAGCGCCAGGCCGAGCGCGAGCGCGAGCAGGATGACCGTGGTGAGGGCCGTGTACTTCACGGTGAACCACACGGCCGGCCACAGCAGGCGGTCCTCGAGCACCGCCTCGTAGTTCGCCGGGGCGTTCCAGCCGTTGTCGCCGGTGAACAGTTTCCACTCGGAGAGCGACATGCGGGCCACGAGGGCGATGGGGACGACGAAGAAGACGGCGACGAAGACCGCCGTGGGCGTCGCGTAGGCCCAGCCGGCCAGCGTCTTCCGGCCCGGGCCCCGGCCGCGGGGACGGCCGGAACCCGAGCCCCGGCCGTCGGCCCCGGCCCTCGTGCGCCGGCCCGCCACCACGGTCACTGGGCGAGCACCTGGGTGACGGCGTCGTTGTCCTCGTCCAAGCGCCCGGGGTCGCCGTACACCTGGTTGCGGAAGAGGGTGACCCACGGGCTGCCGGGAGCGTTGAACGCCTGCTGGAAGTTCACCGCGACCGGCGTCTTGCTGCTCGCCGCGGCCGCGACCTCATTGATAAGGGTCACGCGCGGGTCGCTGCTCTTGGTCAGATCGCTGCGCGCCGGGCTGCTGTTGTTCTTCGCGAGCACGTCGGTCTGCGCCTTCTCGGACATCAGCCAGGCGAGGAAGTTCCAGGCCTGCTGTGCCTTCTCCGAGTCCTTGGAGACGCCGATGCCGTCCCCGCCGACGAAGGTGGACGCGCCGCCTGAAACGCCGGGAATCGGTGCCACACCGACCTTCACCGTCTTGTCCGCGGTGGGCAGAAGCGTTGCGGGATAAGGCATCACGCCCACCTTGCCCTCCTGGAACGCGCCGACCCACGTGGCGCCGGTCTCGTCCTTAGAGCCGGAGGCGACGGCGCCGGCGGCCTGCAGCTCGCGCCAGGTCGCGTACACCTGCTTGGCGGCCGCGCCGTTGAGCAGTGAGCTGGTGCCCTCGGGGTTCATGACCTCCTCGCCGCTCGCCCAGATCATCGGGAACCACGTGAAGACGCCGCAGCCGCCGCAGTTGCCCCCGAAATAGGTGCCGGAGACGCCCGGCTTGCCGAGGCGCTGGACGGCGAGGGCCTGGTCCTTGAACTCGGCGAGGGTCGTGGGCCCCTTCTCGGGGTCGAGGCCGGCCTCCCGATAGAGGTCCTTGTTCCAGAACATGACGGACAGATCCAGCACGAACGGCAGGACGTATCTCTTGTCCTCGACCGTGCCGGCGCGCAGGTGCGCCTGATTGATCTTGTCCGCGTACGGGAGCCGGGCGATGCTGTCCGTCAGATCGGCGAACAGGCCGGCCTGCGCCCAGTTGGGCACATAGACGATGTCGGCGGCGAAGAGGTCGGGCAGGTCGCCGCTGCCCGCCGCCGCGCCGACCTTCGCGACGTAGTCGTCGTTCGGGACGATGGTGAGCTCGACCTGGTTCTTGTGGCTGCCGTTGTAGGCGGTGACCAGGGCCTTGGCCTGCAATTCGAGCGGTGCCCGGGTCCACAGGGTGAGCTTGGTGCCGTCGTCGGCACCGTCGACGCCCGCACCGGCCGGATCGGCCGCCGAGCCGTTGTCCCCGCCGTCGCCACACGCGGCGAGTCCTGTCAGAGTGAGGGTGGCAATGACCGCCGCCGCGATGATTTTCCTTCTGCCGAGCCGCACAATGCACCTCCGGACCATTTCGGTCATGGCGGGTTCTGCAGGTACTGTCAGCGCTGGTCGCCATGGTTTCCCAGCCGACCGAAAAGGTTTTCGAAAACGTAATACGGAGGCAAAAACGTTGTCAAGAGCTTCGATGGATGGCGGGCCCGGGCGCCCCACCCTGCGCGACGTGGCGAGGCTCGCCGGCGTGTCGATCGCGACCGCGTCGAAGGCTCTCAACAACCAGCCGCAGGTCCGCGCCGAGACCCGGGCCAAGGTGCTGCGGGCCGCCGAGCAGCTGTCCTTCTCCCCCAACACGCTCGCCCAGGCGCTGATCACCCAGCGCACCGGCACCGTCGGCCTGCTCACCTCCGACCTCGAGGGCCGCTTCTCCATCCCGATCCTGATGGGAGCCGAGGACGCCTTCGGCACCGGCCGCACGTCGGTTTTCCTGTGCGACGCGCGAGGCGACAATGTGCGCGAACGCCACCACCTCAACGCGCTGCTGTCCCGCCGCGTCGACGGCTTGATCGTGGTGGGCGCCCGGCCGGACGCGCGGCCGTCGCTGGGCCGCGATCTGCCCGTACCCGTGATCTATGCGTATTCTCCCTCCGAGGATCCGGCCGATCTCTCATTGGTCACCGACAATGTCGGCGGCGGACGGCTCGCCGTCGACCATTTGATCCGGCACGGCCGCCGGCGCATTGCTCACATCACGGGCGATCCGACGTACGGGGCCGCGCACGACCGGGCGCGCGGGGCGCTCGACCGCCTGGCCGAGGAGGGGCTCGAGCTCGCGGGCGGCCAGGTCTGGTTCGGCTCCTGGTCCGAGGCCTGGGGCCGGGGCGCCACCCGCATGCTGCTCGAGCGCGACCCGGACATCGACGCCGTGTTCGCCGGCTCCGACGAGATCGCCCGCGGCGTCCTCGACGTGCTGCACCAGGAGAAGCTGGCCATTCCCCGCCAGGTCGCCGTGATCGGTTTCGACAACTGGAACATCCTCGCCGCGAACGCCCGCCCGCCGTTGTCCACTGTCGACATGAACCTGGAGGCGCTGGGCCGTCTCGCCGCTCAGCGCTTGTTCGCCGCGATCGACGGCACGCTGGGCTCCGGCATCGAGACGATCGGCTGCCGCCTGATCACCCGGGAGTCGACCGCACCCCTGGACTGAAACCCGCTGGAACCGATTCCAGCCGGTTCCAGAAGCGGGCACACGGCGGGGCCGGAGGCTCGTGGAAGCCCGTACCCGAGGCCGGTGCGCGGCTAGGCTGAGGGCGTTGACCAGGCACGGGGGCCTCGGATACCGCCGCCGTGCGCGTCGTCCGGGCGTGGTGCGGGGGTGGGTCGCAGGTGGGGACGGCCGCGAGGACGCCGCTGGGCCACGAGTGGCCGGCGGGCGGTCCGTGGCTCCTGGCGCCGACGACCGCGGGCGTGCGCTGGGAGAACGCGGCGCTGACGCTGGCAGCGGCTTCCTGGGTACGCGTCGCCGTAGTGACCCTGGCCCCGCCGGCCCCCGGCGCCGCCGGGCAGCTGGCCGCGCACGTGGCAACGACGGTCGAGCTGACCGCGGGCGAGGCCGATCCGCTCGGGCTCGACGACGTGGCCCGCCTCGTGAGTGCCCTGACCCGCACGCACGGACTCGTCCTGGTGACCGGAGCGCCGGGCCTGCTCGTGCCGGCGGCCGGCCCGGACTGGACCCTCGCCGACCTGGCCGGCACCTTGAACGCGCCCGTGGTGCTGCTGGCCGGCGCCGGGCCGGAAGCATTGAACAGCACGACGCTGGCCCTCGGCGTGCTGGAAGGCCATTCCGTCCCGGCCGCCCTCCTCACGATCGACGCCGCCGTGTCCGCACCCGCCGATCCGCCCGTCGAGGCCACCGGTGCTGTCGATCCACCCACCGAGGAGGCTGCGCTGCGAGATCTGCTCGACGTGCTTCCGGTGGCGCCGGCGGGACGGATCCCGTCGGACACCGACGCGGCGAACGGCTTCGAGGCCGTTGCCCGCGAGCGGCTGCACCCGATGTTGCACGCGTCCGGCGGACGGCAGAAGACCGGTCGAGCACCGGCCGGACCGGGGGCGTCGGACGACTCCACGACCGCGGAGACGCCGATCGCTGCGGTCAAGGTGGGCCGCCATCCGCGCCGGCCGATGAGCGGGAAGCGGGTGGTGCTCCTGATTCTCGGCGTGTTCCTGGCGCTGAGCCTGGTGGCGGCCTGCCTGGCGCTGTGCGACCCCGCACGGGACGACGAAGGCTGGTACGACGACGGTTCTTCAGTCGCCTGGCAGACGACCGAAGAAACCGTTTGCAGACAGCTATGTGGCCGAAGTCGTCGACGGCCGCCTGCGATGGAAAGCCGTCTGACGCGACCCATGATTCACGAGCGGTACATGTCGACCGCGATCTGGGCGAACGAGCGGACCAACAGACTCTCCCGGTCCCGGCGCCAGGCCACGACGAGCCGGCTCGGCGGCATGTCGGTCAGCGGGACGCACACGAGCTCATCGGTCGGAACATGTGTCTGCAGCGGCGCGATGCCCACCGTTCCGTTCCAGAGGACAGCTTGCATGCACTCGGCGACCGTGCGGACGACGAGACCCGCGGGGCGGTCGCCGGCGAGCTCTCCCCCGTTCCAGTAGGCGCGCCACAGCGGATCCGTGCCCTCCGGCAGCTGGAACCAGGGACGGCCGGCGAGCTCGGTCACGCTCAGCGCGGCCCGGCCTGCGAGCGCATCATCCGTACGCAACACGACCCCGACCGGATCCGCGCGCAACTCGCGTACGTGGAAATCGGTCTCGTCGAACGGACGGCGGGTGATCGCCACGTCGGCCAGCCCGGCCCGCAGCCCCGCCGTGGGATCGGTGAAATCGGCTTCACGAAAGCGCACGGCGACCGCCGGGTGAGCGCGCCGGAAAGTCGCCGCCAGCCGGCCGGCCGCCTTGTCGCCGCCGCCCAGCGTGCCGATCGTCAGCGTCGCCGTTCCCGCCGCCGTCACCCGGGCGCGGGCCTGGTCGGCCTGGGCGAGAAGGGCTGTCGCCTCGGCATAGAGGGCTTCTCCGGCGGCGGTGAGCTCGACACCGGCCGCCGAGCGGTGCAGCAGGACGACGCCCAGGTCCGTCTCCAGCTGCTTGATGGCGCGGCTCAGCGGCGGTTGCGTCATGGTGAGCCGCGCCGCCGCCCGCCCGAAGTGCCGTTCCTCGGCGACGGCCACGAAATAGCGCAGCAGTCGAAGCTCCATCACCAGCGACGATACCCGCCTGGTATCGGTTCCAGGAAAGAGGACTTGGACGCCGGCCGCCCGGGTGCCGCACAGTCGGTTTCCCGCCGTCCGACCGAGGAGCCCCATGCCAGCGCCCGCCGGGATCACCGTCCACCACCTGCCCACCGGCACGTACGAAACCCGGGCCGCCCTGGCCGTCCAGGGCGGCTCGTGGCGGGACAAGCGGCAGTTCGCCGCCTCCGCGGTCCTCGTCCGGCACCCGGACGGAGACCTGCTGATCGACGCTGGATTCGGTTCCAGTCTTGCTCAGCACCTCGCGCTGCTGCCCCGATATCGGCGCGCACCCCACGAACTGGGCCGCACGGCCGCCGACCAGCTCGACGCGGCGGGCTACGACCGGAGCCGGCTGCTCGGCGTCGTGCTGACGCACACCCACTGGGACCACGTCAGCGGCCTGGACGGCCTCGGCGGCACACCCGTCTGGATCAACCAGGACGAGCTCCGGTACGCGACCAGCGAGCCGGACGGTGACGTGTTCCGCCACGTTTCCCGGGGCCACGAGCTGCACGAGTACGCGTTCGACAACGGCGCCCACCTCAGCTTCCCCGCGAGTCACGACGTGCACGGCGACGGTTCCGTGGTCATCGCCCTGGCCGGTGGCCACACGACCGGCTCAGTCATCGTCTTCGTGACCGCGACGTCCGGCCGGCGCTATGCCTTCATCGGCGACCTGACCTGGCAGCTCGACGGCATCCGCCGCGGCGCCGAACGCCCGTGGCTGATGCGCAAGCTGGCCGACGTGGATCCCACCCGCGTGCACCAAGGCCTGCAACGCATGATCGCCCTCGACGGCACCCTGCAGATCGTGCCGGCCCACGACCTCGCCGCTTACGACGGCATTCCCACCCTGCTCCCCGCCGCCCATGCCTGAGCAAAGCCCGACGCTCCGGCGCGAAGACCCTCCGCCCATGCCTGAGGAAGGCCCGGCGCTCCGGCGCGAAGACCTTCCGCCGTCGCGGGAGCCTTGCCCGTCCGGTGCAGAGGCCGCTCTCTCCCGGTGCAGAAGCCGCTTCCAGTTGACGCATGAACTCCTCTGGCCGGTGCGGGAACCGCTTCCAGCTGAAGCACGCGCGTTCCCCGGTCGCCGCGGGAGCCTTTTCCGCACAGCGTAAGAGAGCCTCCTCCGCCGATGCGGAACCGGCGGAGGGGGCCTTCAGTCGCGGGACAAGGCGGGGAGAATGACCGTCTGCACCGGCGTGGTGTTGCCCGCCCTGTCGGTCGCGGTGAACTCCAGCGTCTGCGGCTCGTCGCGTAACACCCGCGTGAACGGCTCCTGGAACACGCCCCAGAACGTTTCCGCCGTGCGCCACTGGATCCGGTCCACACCGGACACCTCGTCGACCGCGTCGAGCGTCACCTCGACATTGGTACCCAGGTCGCGGAGGCGCGCGGTCACCACGGGCGGGGCGGTGTCCACGGCCACCTCGCGCGTGGCGTGAACGGTGCGGCCCAAGGCGTCGGTCGCCCGGGCCCGCAGCACGTGACGCCCCTCGGATACCACCTCGTCCAGCGACGACACCGACGCGATGCCGGGGCCGGGCGACACCACGGTGACCGCGGCGGACGGCATCGTCGTGTACCAGCCCGACGCGGCGGGCGCCCCGGCCACATCGATCCGGAGCACCGGGACCGCGTCCGCTGCCCCGATCTCCGGCGGCAGGTCCCAGACCACTACCTCTGCGGTGGAGGACCGCCAGACCGTGGCGGCCGGGATATCGACAGCAACCCGCGCCCATTCGAGCCCGGCGGGCGCAGTCAAGGCACCGGAACGCGGCAATGCGCCCGACAACAATGGCACCGACGACGGCGAGGAAGCCGATGACGAAGACGGCAACACCGACGACGGCTGCGGCGGCTGCGACGGCGACGGCGACGGCGACGGCGGCGGCGCGTCCAGGGTGCTTGATGCGGCGGCGACCAGGACCGCCTGTACCTCGGAGCGGGTGAGCAGGCCCGCGTCGGCGGCGCGGAGGGCGTACCGATGAACTGCGGTGAGGAAGTCGCTCACCGAGAGATAGCCGCCCGAGCCCCACAGCGCCGTCAGGAAGGACCAGCCGTCCTGGTCGCGGCGGTTGGGGACGCCGGGGTCGGCGCCGCGGAAGGCGATCCGCTCGTCGTCGAGCCGCAGGTACATGTGATAGCGGTGGTCGCCGCCGGACCAGGCCGGCTCGAACGTGCGGCCCAGCGCGGACACCAGGTCGTCGGCGGCCGTGAAGTCGCCGATGCTGCCGTCGAGCAGCCGGAAGGCGGCCGGGGCAATCGGCAGCGTGGTCGTCGCGTCGTCGCGGGCCAGCAGCACGGTCGGGCCCCACTCCACGGACACCAGCGCCGGGTCGTCCGGCGTGGGCACGAGCCACAACGGCATCGGCAGGTCGAGGGAAACGGTTCCAGAAGGTTCCAGAATCGTCAGAAAGCCGTTCACAGCCCCGGGTACGGAGGCCCAGGGCGGGATGCGCAGATGCAGCGCCGTGATGTCCGGGGTGTGCAGAGTCAGAGACACGTGCCCGTCGCGCGGGTACCGGGTGTGCACCGTGAGCACGCCGTCGAGAACGGACGGCACGTACTGGAGGACGTACAGCTCGGTGCCGTCCCGGAAGTAGATCGAGTCCTGGTGCTTGACGTGGCTTTCCAGGCCGGTGCCGCCACAACATGTGCCCACGTTGTCGTACTCGCGGACCGCGCCGGGGTCGACGGGATACATGTAGAGGACTTCGGGACTCGTGTCCGAGATGACGTCGGCCCGCGATCCGACGATGTGGTTGAGCGACGCCCGCTCGACATAGTCGAAATAGCGGCTGTCCCGGGTGTGCGCGAAGAGCCCCCGAGCGATCTTTATGAGGTTGTACGTGGCACAGCTCTCCGCGTTGCGCCGGCCCACGAATCGGGCCACCGCGCCAGCCGGGCCCCACAGCTCACCCTCGCCCGTGCCGCCGTGCGCGAATGTGCGGCCGGGCACGATCTGATCCCACAGGTTCAGAACCGCATCCAGGTAACGGCGCTCGCCCGTCGCCTCGTACTGGGCGATGTGGCCGGCCAGCATGGGCAGGTGCTGATTGGCGTGCATGCCATCCAGAACGTCCCGGCCGGCGACCGCGTCATCGAGGAACGTATCCATCTCGAAGGCGGCCGCGGCGTCCAGGAACACTTGCTCACCCGTGAGCCGGTGCAGGGCGACCATGCTCTCGTTCATCCCGCCGTACTCGCCGGCGATGTAGAGCGACCACATCCGCTGCCGCTGCGCCGGATCCACGCGCAGAATCCGTTGCGCGGCCCAGTGCCCGAGGCGCGTGACGACCTCGAGCGCCTGCGCGTTCCCGGCGTGGACATGGGCGTCGATCAGCCCCGCCATGATCTTGTGGCAGGTGTACCAAGGAGCCCAGATCTCCCCGTACGGCGCCAGCTCCTCAAGCCGCGAGAACTGCCATTCCCCGTACGCCGCCAGAAATCCCGGATGCGTGAACCGTCCCGTGGCCGCCAGCGCCGCCTGCACTTCCGCGAGCCCCGCCACGAGCTCGCCCGTCTTGTCCCGCAACGCCGGCACCCGCGCCAGCATGGACAGGAAATGCCCGGCATAGTGCCCGCGCAGCAGTGACGCCGTCGGAGCGACCCCCGCCCCCGGGTAGTCCGCCTCGCCCCACGGCTCCTCCGCGGGATGACCGAAGTCCTCCCAGTTCCCCGGCGGTTCGGCGCCCCGGGTGTCGAGGCCGGCGTTGGCCCGGAAAACCGCCAGCAGCCGATCCACGGGATAGACCCGGGCCAGATGCAGCATCTGCTCCTGCGCCCGAGCCTGCACCCCGTCGAGAAGGGTCACTTCGCGAAACGGGAAGCCCACTGCTCGATTCCTTCCGCGTCGATCGGGAGCGCCCCGGACAGCACCTCGTTGCCGGCCGGTGTCACGAGCAGGTCGTCCTCCAGCCGGACGCCGATTCCTCGCAACTCCGGTGGCACGGTCTCGTCGTGCGCGTGGAAGTACAACCCAGGCTCCACGGTCAGCACCATGCCCGCCTCCAGCGCGGCACCGTGGTACTTGTCGTACTCCGACTTTCCGCAGTCGTGCACGTCCAGGCCGAGATGGTGTCCGACTCCGCAGACGATGTACCGGCGGTGCTGCTGGCCCTCGGGAGCGAGCGCCTCGTCCACCGACACCGGCAGCAGCCCCCAGTCGGCCAGCCCCCGCGCCAGCACCTCCATCGACGCGAAGTGGAAGTCCGAGTACTGCCCGCCCGGCCGCACCTGGGCCATCCCCGCCCGGTGCGCCGCCTCGACCAGGTCGTGCACCTGCCGCTGGGCCGCGCTGAAACCGGTTCCCACCGGGATCGTCCGGGTCACGTCCGCCGTGTAGAGCGACCGCGCCTCGACGCCCATGTCCAGCAGCAGCGCCTCGCCGGGCAGCACCGGCCCGTCGCAGCGCACCCAGTGCAGGATCGGCGCGTGCGGCCCGGATCCGACGATGGTGCTGTAGCCGGGACCATTGCCGAACGTGCGCGCGTGCCGGTCGAAGGTGCCCTGCAGCCAGCGCTCCCCCAGACCCCGCGAGACGGCGTAAGCCACCTCGCCCGCGACCGCCTCGAACCCGCCGACCGTGGCGTCGACAGCCGCCCGCAGCTGCCCGATCTCCCACTCGTCCTTGATCATGCGCAGGTCCGACAGCACCTCGCCGGCGTCCGCGACCTCCGACGGCATGACCAGTGAGTCCAGCGGCCGCACCGGCAGGTCCAGCGCCTCGGCCCACGCGTCCAGCCCGGCGGACGGCCCGACCCACAGCTCCCCGTAGGCAGCGCTGGCGTAGAAGTCCCGTTCCCCCGGGCGCGCCGGCGGCGGCAGATACAGCACGGCATCGTGGCCACCGGCGTGCGGGCGCATCACCAGCACCGCCCCCTCGGCCTGGCACGACGTCGCCCACACGAAGTCGCTGTCGGCCCGGAACGCGTGGTCGGCGTCGCCGTTGCGGTTCTTGGCGACCCCGGCGGTCAGCACGATCGTCCGCCCGGGCAGCGCGGCGCTGAGCCGGGCGCGGTGGTCGGCGGCGGCCCGGGCCGCGGCGGAGTCCACCGGCGCCGGAACGTGCTGGTCGGCCCAGCCCTGCCCGATCAGCGCCCGGAAGCCAGGGCTGTCGTCGGCCAACCGCGGCGGCTTGGTCCCGGCCCAGGCCGGCCGGGTGACGCCGGCCGGCGAAACGACCCCGGCCGGCGAAACGGCCCCGGCCGAAGGAATGGCCCCGGCCTGTCGGATGGTGTCGCTCATCGCTGCTCTCCTCCTCGGTCGCGGACCATCTCGCGCAGCCGGGTGAAAACGCGCCCACTGCCGATGCCGTCGTGCTCGAACTCGTTGGTCACCCACGCCTGCGTGGCGCCGACCTTCGCCAGCGTGTCACGTTGCAGGCCGGAGTCGACGAACACGTCGTCGAAGTACACCGCCGCGGCCAGCGGCACCTCGTTGGCGGCCAGCCGCTCCGGGTCGTAGAGGGGCGTCCACTTCTCCACCGCGGCCAGCTCCTCCATCGCGGCGGCGAAGGGCCGCAGCGTGGTGATCTCCTGGAACATCCACGGGAACGCCATCTCCGTCGTGAAGAGCAAAGGCCGGCGGGAGGGTGAGAACTCCGGCCGCCGATCCCGCTCGCGTTGCGCCGCCCAGCGGAACGGCCCGTTCGCCCCGTCGCCGTAGATGGTCTCCTGCAACGTCCAGAAGAGCGGGTTGCCCGCCGTCGAGGAACGCACCAGAACCGATTCCAGGAAGTCGTCAGTCAGCCGGCCGCCCGGCGCGAACGCCTCCGACACCAGCCAATGCAGGCGCAGATGCCCGGGCCCGAAACCCAGATCGCCGCCGAGCGACTGGAATCGCCGCACGGACAACGGCGACCCGTCCGGCAGCAAGACATCCCCGTCCGCCAGCCGATCGGCAATCGCTGAAACCGTTTCCACGTCCTGCGGATAGCGCCGGTAGAAGTCGGCTGTCTTCTCCGCCGCCCGGGTGAACGTGCGCCGATAGACCTCGTCCGGGCTCGGCGGCAGCCCCGGGATCCCGCCGCACACATAGCAGGCGGCCAGCGCCTCCGGGGCGATCGACAGGTAGGTGAGGGTCAGCCAGCCGCCGAAGCTCTGCGCCAGGGTGGCCCACTTCTTTCCCCGGTACGCCGTCCGCCGCACCTCCTCGAGATCGCGCACGATCGAGTCGGCCCGGAACTTGAGCAGGTAGTCGGCGGCGGCCGCCCCGGAGGGGAAACCCGCGACGACGGTCCCGTCGACCGGGGTGCTGCGCCCGGTCCCCCGCTGGTCGACCAGCACCACGCGATAGTGCGGCAGTGCCTCGGCCAGCCAGCCATCCACACCCGTGGGCCGAGGATTCGCCCCGCCCGGCCCGCCCTGCAGATAGGTCAGCAGCGGCAGATCCTCCCGGCGCCGGTCGGGATCCACGAGCTCGCGCACGAAGACCTCGATCGAGGCGCCGGACGGGTCCGACCAGTCCAGCGGGACCGGAACGGTGAACTCCCGGATCCACGCCCCGGGAATCGGATACTCAACTGTCATCGGGCCACCGCATTCCGCCGCCGCGCGGCTTCCCATTCGGGCCGGATCCGCGGGACCGCGGCCAGCAGCTTCCGGGTGTACTCGTGCTGCGGGGCCCCGAACACGGCGTCCCGCTCGCCCGTCTCGACCACCCGGCCGGCGGTCATGACGGCGACCGAGGTGGCGATCTGCCGCACCACAGCCAAATCGTGCGCGATGAACAGGCAGCCGAAGCCCTCCTCGCGCTGCAGGTCCCGCAGCAGGTTGATGATCTGCGCCTGCACCGACACGTCGAGCGCCGAGACCGCCTCGTCGCAGACCAGCACGCGCGGGCCGACGGCGAGCGCCCGGGCGATGCCGATCCGCTGCGCCTGCCCGCCGGAGAACTGCGCGGGATACCGGCCGACGTGATCCGGGTTCAGCCCGACGCGGGACAGCAACGCCTGCGCGACGGCCCGGGTCCCGCCGGGGATCGGCCGCTTCTGGTAGCGCAGCGGGGCGGTGACGATCTGCTCCACGGTGTGCCGCGGGTTGAGCGACGAGAACGGGTCCTGGAACACCACCTGGATCGTCCGGCGCACCCGCAGCAGGTCGTCGCCCTCGGCCCGGGTGACGTCCTGCCCGTCGAGCAGGACCGTGCCCGAGGTGACGTCGAGCAGCCGGGCGGCCAGGCGGGCGGTGGTCGACTTGCCCGAGCCGGACTCGCCGACCAGGGCGAGCGTCTGCCCGGCGTGCAGCTCGAACGACACGTCGTCCACGGCGGTGAACTTCGCGGCCGGCTTGAACAACCCGGCCGTCCCGGCGACGGCGAACTCCTTGACGAGGTTCCGTGCTTCCAGAAGCGTCACAGGTCACCCCCGAGGCTGCGTAGTGAGGCGATCTCGTCGTCGATTCGCGGCACCGCGTCCAGCAGAGCCTGCGTGTACGCCTCCCGCGGGTCGGAGAAGATCTGCTCGGTGGAACCGGTTTCCACCACGTTCCCGTGCCGCATCACCACGACGTTGTCGGCCACCTCGCTGACCACGGCGAGGTCGTGGGTGATGAGGATCAGCGCGGCCCCGGTGTCCCGGCGCACCTCGGCCAGCAGGTCGAGGATCTGCGCCTGCACGGTGACGTCGAGCGCCGTGGTCGGCTCGTCGGCGATGATCAGCTCCGGCTCGGTGCTGAGCGCCATCGCGATCATCACCCGCTGGCGCATGCCGCCGGAGAACTGGTGCGGGTAGTCGTCGACGCGGCGGCCGGCTTCCTTGATGTGCACACGTTCCATGGCCTCGATCGCCACCTGCCGGGCCGCGCGGCGGCCGACTCCGGAGCGGTGCGAGCGGTAGGCCTCGGCGATCTGGGTGCCGACCGTGTAGTACGGGTTCAGCGACGAGAGCGGGTCCTGGAACACCATCGCGATCCGGTTCCCGCGGACTTCCCGCATCTTCCGCTCGCTCAGGGCGGTGAGCTCCTGACCATCGAAGAAAACGGTTCCAGTACGAGAAGCGCCGGGCGGCAGCAGCCCCATGATCGCGAGACTGGTCATCGACTTGCCCGACCCCGACTCCCCCACGATGCCGAGAGCGCCGCCGGCGGGAACGCTGAAACCGATGCCGTCGACCACGGGCGGCGCGGAGGACCCGAAGCGGACGGTCAGGTCGCGTACGGAAAGAAGGCTCATGTCCCCATCCCCACCCGGACCCGCGGGTCGATCGCGGAGTAGAGCAGGTCGACGGCCATGTTGCCGACCACCACGAAGAACGCGGCGAGCAGCGTGACCGCCATGATGACCGGCTGGTCGTTCTTGGTGATGGAGTCGGCGGCGAGCTTGCCGACCCCGTTGATGCCGAACACCGTCTCGGTGATCAGCGCGCCGCCGAGCAGCCCGGCGAAGTCCATGCCGGCGATCGTGACGATCGGCGTCAGGGCCGGGCGCAGCGCGTGCCGCCGCCACACCAGGTCCGGGCGCAACCCCTTGGCCTTCGCCGTACGCACGAAGTTCTCCCCGAGCGTGTCCAGCACGTTGGCCCGCGTGAGCCGGGTGTACGACGACGCGTAGCCGATCGCCAGCACGGTCCACGGCAGGATGAAGTTGAGGAACCACTGCGCCGGATCATCGGCGAAGGGGACCGCTTGCGGGAACGGCAGCCATTGCAGCTTGACCACGAAGACGTACTGGAGAGCGAGCGCCAGCACGTAGTTCGGGATCGACATGCCGCCCAGGGTCAGCCCGGCGATGAACCGGTCGGCGAACTTGCCCTCGCGCACCGCGCTGATCAGGCCGCCGATGACGCCGGCGAGCAGCCAGAGCACGGCCGCGCCGATCGCCACGACCGCCGTCACGGGCAGCCGCTGCATGATCATGTCGGTGACGATCTGCGACGTCTGGAACGAGTAGCCGAGGCACGGCGCCGGGCAGTGCACGACCGAGGCGCCGCTGCCGTAGTCGCGCCCCACGAAGAGGCCCTGCAGGAATTGCAGGAACTGCGTCAGGAACGGCTGATCCAGCCCGAGGTTCGCGCGGATCTGGTCGATGCGGTCCGGCGTGCAGTTCTTGCCGCAGATCTGCACCGCCGGATCGGGCGACAGCACGAAGAAGATGATGTACGTGAACAGGCACACCAGGAAGAGCACGAGCAGCATGCCCGCCACCCGGTGCACGACATAGCGAGTCACGCTGTGCCCTCCTTCGGCATGCCCTCCTGGCCCTCGCCTGCGAGGCCGTTTCCGGGTGCGGCTGGGTGCCGCTCGGTGCAGTCGGTCATGCCCTGCCTCCCGGGTCCACGGCCGCGCGGACACGGTCACCGAGGACCATGAACGCCAGCACGAGCAGGGCCAGGAACGCGCCCGGCACGAGGAAGAACGTGGGCACGACGGAGTACCAGCTCACCGAGCTCGCGATCATCTGGCCCCACGACGGCGTCGGCGGCACGAGACCGACGCCGAGGAACGACAGGCCGGCCTCCGTACCGATGTAGCCGGGCACGGCCAGGGTGACCATCACCAGGATGGTCGACCGCAGGTTGGGCAGGATCTCGGTGAAGACGAGCCGGGTCCGCGAGGCGCCCGACGCGCGGGCGGCCTCGACGAACTCGCGCTCCTTGAGCGACATGGTCTGGGCCCGCACGATCCGGGCCAGATAGGGCCAGCCGAAGACCGAGATCACCAGCACCAGCAGGTACTGCCGGTCGTCGGCCGGCAGCGCGGAGAGCACCGCGATCATGAAGATCAGTGCGGGGAAGGCCATGAGGAACTCCATGACCCGCGAGACCACCATGTCCGTGCGGCCGCCGAAGTAGCCGGCCACCAGCCCGAACACCACGCCGAGCACGGTGGTCAGCGCGGTGGCGCCCAGCGCGATCAGCATCGACGACCGGGCGCCGTACACGATGCGGGCGAAGATGTCGCGCCCGCTGCCCGGCTCGACGCCGAGCCAGTGGTCGGCGGAGATGCCGCCCCACGACCCGAGCGGCACGCCGCCCAGGTCGGGGTTGATCGCGCTCTGGTCGAACTGGTACGGATCCCAGCCGCTCAGCTTCACGATCAGAGGCGCGAACACCGCCATCAGGACCACGAGCCCGATGTACGCGAGGCAGGCCACGGCCGCCCAGTCGCGCCGGAGCGCGTGCCAGACGCTGCGCCGGGGATCCTCGGTGACCACCGCGGGGGCGGCGGCCTCGAGTTCCGGGGATTGGATCGACACGTCAGCCTCAGCCCTTCGACGCGTCCTTGAGACCCACGATGCCGTAGTCGACGTCACCGGTCGGCGCGACCACTCCGGCCACGTTGGTGCCCGGCAGGTAGATGCGGTTCTCCACGTTGAGCGGGACGATCGGCGCCAGCTCGAGGATCTGCTTGTCCAGCGCGCCCCAGGCGGTGTTGGCCGCGGTCAGGTCGGTCTGGTTCTTCGCCGCGTCGATCGCCTTGTTCACGGCGTCGTCGTTGATCTGGGCGAGGTTCTGGTTGCCCTTGGGGGTGATCGTCCGGCCGTCGAACAGCGGCGGCAGGAAGGTCGAGGCGCTCGACGCCCAGTCGGGGCACCAGCCGGTGATGGCGGCGTCGTGCTGCTGCGACGGGGTGCCGATGGTCTCGTAGTAGGTGGACACGTCGATCACGTTGAGCTTGACCGTGATGCCGGCCTTGGCCAGCGACTGCTGGATGGCCTCGGCCTGCCGCTGGGCGACGGCGTTGGAGCGTACGTCGAGGGTCATCGTGAAGCCGCCGGCGAGCCCGGCCTGGGTGAGCAGCTCCTTGGCCTTCGCCGGGTCGCCGGCGTGGTTCGCGCTCGGGTAGAGGTCGAAGTCGGTGTGCCCGGAGACCGTCGCCGGCAGGATCGTGGTCGACACCGTGGCGAACTGGTTGCCGCCGGTCGCGTTGAGCACCGCGCTCTTGTCCACGGCGTAGCTGACCGCCTGGCGCACCTGCACGTTGTCGAGCGGCTTCTTCGTCGAGTTGAGACCCATGTAGGTCTGGCAGGTCGACGGCGCCTTGACGACGCGGCCGGTGAACTGCGGCGCCTGCAGCCGGGCGATGGTGGCCGTCTGCACGCTGCCGGCGATCGCGTTGACGTCGGCGCCCTGGCCCGCCATGAGCCGCTCGTCGATGGTCGCGCCGTCGATGCCGATGTCGAACTGCCACTTGTCCGGAAGCGATTTCCGGACGGTGTCCGTGGAGGCGTCCCACTGCTCGTTGCGCTTGAGCTGGATGGTGCTGCCCGGGGTGAACTTCTCCAGGTCGTACGGGCCGGAGGACACGATGTCGTTGATGAACGAGTCACCGGAACCGGTTCCCGCCGGGAACGGCGTGCCGCTGGGCATCGACAGCGCCGCGTCGAACTCGGGGAACGGCGCCTTGAGGTGGAACACGATCGTCTTGTCGTCGGGCGTCTCGATGGTCTTCAGGTCGCCCGAGCGGTACGGGCCCTCATAGCCCTCCGGCGCGTCGACGAGCTGCTTGAGGTAGGGCGAGCCGATGCCGATCTCGGGGTCCCAGCTGCGGCTGATGCCGAACTTGACGTCCTTGGCGGTGATCGGGGCGCCGGTGTCGAACTTGATGCCGTCCTTGAGCGTGTAGGTCCACGTCAGGCCGTCCTCGGACACCTTCCCGAGGCTCTGCGCCAGGTCGGGGACCATCGCGTTGGGGTCCTGGGCGTCGTTCGGCGCCTTGGTGACCAGCTGGCGGTAGACGAGGCGGTAGAAGGCGTTCACGCCGCCGTCCCAGCCGCGGGCCGGGTCGAGGTAGGAGAAGTCGTCGGCCTGCAGCACGTGCACGGTGCCGCCCCTGACGGCCGTGCCGTTGCTTGCGGCGCCGGACGGGCCGGACGACGAGCCGCCCGAGCAGGCCTGCAGGGCGAGGGTGGTGACGACAAGGCCGGCCAGGGCCACGGGAGGTGCGGTTCTCTTCAAGGGGGGTCCTGCCTTCCGCGAATAACTCGATCAGGAAGTGCGCGGGGTACCGGATGCGACCCGGATCACCATGGGGAGACAGTAATATGTCACACCTCGCACGTGAAGAGTTCGCACGAAGTTGTTTACCAAGACGAAAGGCCGGCCACCGTACGGTGACCGGCCCGGACGCGAGCGGTGTCAGTCCTCGGCGCGCCCGTTCCACCAGCCGAGCACGTGCCCGATGTGCGCGTTCATGAGCGTCTCCGCCCCCCGGCCGTCCCGCGCCTCGAGCAGGTCGACGAGGCTGTGGTGCTCGGCCGCCGACCGGGCCAGCTCGGCCGAGCCGATCATGTCCGCCAGCCCGACCATCCGGGTCTGCTGCCGCAGGTCCTTCACCAGCGCGACCAGGCGGCGGTTGCCGTGCAGCTCGAGCAGCCGCAGGTGGAAGTCCATGTCGGCGGCGAGATAGGCGGCCAGGTCGGCGGCCGCGGCGGCGTCCACGATGACCTGCGCCTTCGCCCGCAGCTCGGCCGCCGCGACGGGTTGCAGGGCGCGGGCGATCTCGCGCATCGGCGGGCTCTCCAGCTGCTGGCGCAGCCGGACGATCTCCCACAGGTCCTGCTCGCTGACGTCGGTGACCCGGAAACCCTTGTTGCGCACCACATCGACGAACCCGCGCTTCTGCAGGTTGAGCATCGCCTCGCGGACCGGGGTCGCGGAGACGCCGAAGCGCGCGGCAAGGGTCGGTGCGGTGACCAGCGTGCCCGGGGCGAGCTCGCCGGAGACGATCGCGGCGGCGACCGCGTCCTCGACGGTGCCCCGCAGGCTGACGCCGACCTCGACCGGGCCGATGACCGATGAGCTCACCGGCGACCTCCTCGCCTCTAGTGCAATGTCACACAGCGTCCCCGCGCCCCGGACACCAAAGTATGGCACTCAGCGGTCGCGCAGCTCCGCCGGGAGCACCGTCGCCGGGGCGCCCTGGAACGCGACCGGGCGCTGCCACCGGGAGATGGCGGCCAGCCCCACCGACGTCGAGGTGGGCGCGGTCGTCGCCGGCCACGGCCCGCCGTGCTGCTGCGCCCCCGACACGGTGACACCGGTCGGCCAGTCGTTCCACACGATGCGCCCGGCCGTGTCGGTGAGCACGTCGGCCACCGCCACGGCGACCGGGTCGTCACCCGAGCTCTGCCCCTGGATCGTGGCGGTGAGCTGCCCCGGCATCGCTTCCAGCAGCGCGGTCAGCTCCTGCTCCGAGGAGTAGCCGACGACCAGCCCGGCCGGGCCGAACATCTCGATGTCGAGCACCTCCGGGTCCGCCAGCACCTCGGCGGCGGACGCGGTGAGCACGCTGGCGTGGACACCCTGCTCGTTGGCCGGTCCGGTGGCCGCGACGGTGACGCCACGATGCGACTCCACCCAGCGTACGGCATCGGTGAAGCCCTCCTCGATGCCCGGCGTGAGCATGCGGCCGGGTCGCGGGAGGTCCACCGCCGACACGAAGGCGGAGGCGTCCGGGACCAGCACGACGCCCGGGTTGGTGCAGAACTGACCGGCGCCCAGCGTGAGCGACCCCACCCAGCCCTCGGCCAGGGCGGCGCCGCGCTCGGCCCACGCCGCCGGCGTCACCACGACCGGGTTGACGCTGCCCAGCTCGCCGTAGAACGGGATCGGGTCCGGCCGCGAGACCGCGATGTCGAACAGTGCCCGGCCGCCCTTGGTCGAACCCGTGAAGCCGACCGCCTTGATCCGTGGATCCCGCAGCGCCTCGAGCGACGCCTCCACGCCCTCGATGAGCCCGATCGCGCCCTCGGGGAGGGCCTTGGCGACCACGTCGAAGGTGCGGCGGGACAGCCGCGGGTGGCCGGGATGCGCCTTGAGGACAACGGGACACCCGGCGGCGATCGCGGACACCGTGTCGCCGCCGAAGACGCTGAAGGCGAACGGGAAGTTGCTCGCCGCGAACACGAGCACCGGCCCGATCGGCACCACGGTCCGGCGCAGGTCGGGCCGCGGGCCCATGCCCCACTCCGGGTCCGCCGGGTCGATGCGCGACGGCAGCAGCTCACCCGAGCGCAGCCCCTGCGCGAAGAGCCGGGCCTGGAACGTGGTGCGCTTGAGCTCGCCGGTCAGCCGGGGCACCGGCAGGTGCGTCTCGGCGTGACCCAGCGCGATCAGCTCGTCCGCGGCGGCGTCCAGCGCGTCCGCCGCCGCCTCGAGCCATCCGGCCCGCTCCTCCGGCGTCGCGTGGCGCATCGGGACACGGGCCGCGGCCGCGGCTTCCAGGACAGTCACAGCAAAAGCTCCTAAAACTCGAAACCGGCCGGGTACGGATCCGTCGGGTCCAGCATGTACTGGCCGATCCCGGTGATCCAGGCGCGTCCGGTGATGGTCGGCAGCACGGCGGGGATGCCGCCGATCGTGGTCTCCCCCACCAGGCGCCCGGTGAACGTGCCGCCGATGAACGACTCGTTGACGAAGTCCTGCCCGATCGCCAGCTCGCCCCGCGCGTGCAGCTCGGCCATGCGCGCCGACGTGCCGGTGCCGCACGGCGACCGGTCGAACCAGCCGGGGTGGATGGCCATGGCGTGCCGCGAGTGCCGCGCGGTCGAGCCGGGGGCGAGGAACTCGACGTGGTGGCAGTGGTCCACCCCGTCGATGGCCGGATGCTTCGGCGGGGCGGTGGCGTTGATCGCGTCCATGATGGCGAGGCCGGCCTTGAGGATCTCCTCCTTGTGGGCCCGGTCGTACGGCAACCCGAGCGCGTCCAGCTCGACCATGGCATAGAAGTTCCCGCCGAAGGCCAGGCTGTACGGGACCGTGCCGTAGCCGGGCACCTCGACCGTCACGTCCAGCCGGTCGCAGTAGGACGGCACGTTCTCCAGCGTGACGCTCTCGGCGTGCCCGTCCTTGACCTGCACCTGCGCCACGACCAGGCCGGCCGGGGTGTCGAGCCGGATCGTGGTGACCGGCTCGGTGACCTCGACCATGCCGGTCTCCACGAGCACGGTGGCCACGCCGATCGTGCCGTGCCCGCACATGGGCAGCAGCCCGGACACCTCGATGTAGAGCACGCCGAAGTCCGCGTCGGGGCGGGTCGGCGGCTGCAGGATCGCCCCGCTCATCGCCGAGTGCCCGCGCGGCTCGGTGACCAGCAGCCGCCGCAGGTGGTCGAGGTGCTCGATGAAGTGCAGCCGCCGCTCGTTCATGGTCGCCCCGGGGACGACGCCGAACCCGCCGGTCACGACGCGGGTCGGCATCCCCTCGGTGTGCGAGTCGACGGCGGAGAACAACCGCGACGCACGCACGTCAGACCGCCACGGCCCGGTACGTCTTCAGCGCCGCCACGGCCCGCTCGGTGTCCGCGGTGACCTGGGCGGTGTGCTCGGGCGTGAGCGGTCCGCGGGGCGGGCGGCACGGGCCGCCGTACCGGCCGACCAGGTCCATGCTGAGCTTGATGGCCTGGACGAACTCGGTGCGCGAGTCCCACCGGAACACGGCGACGAGCTGCCGGTAGAGCTCGCGGGCCTCGAGGAACCGCCCGGCGACCATGTGGTCGTAGATCTCGACCGACTCGGCCGGGAAGACGTTGGGGAACCCGGCGAACCAGCCCACCGCGCCGTCGGCCATCAGCTCGAAGAGCACGTCGTCGGCGCCGGCGACCACGTCGATGTCGCACTGTTCCCTGATCTCGAAGAGCCGGCGCACGTCGCCGCTGAACTCCTTGATGGCACTCACGTTCGGCAGCTGCGCGATCTCGGCCACCAGCGACGGTACGAGGTCCACCTTGGTGTCGATCGGGTTGTTGTAGATCATGATCGGCAGCCCGACCTCGTCGATCTTCGTGTAGTGCTCGACGACCTGGGCGTGGCTGGCCCGGTACATGGTCGGCGGCAGCGCCAGCACACCGTCGGCGCCGTCCTCGGCGGCCAGCTCGGCCCAGTGCTTGGCCTGGTGCCAGCCCGGCCCGTGTACGCCCGCCACGACCACGCCCCGCCCGGCGACGGCCTCCACGGCCACCTGGACGACCTTGCGGCGCTCGGCGTCGGTCAGCGACGAGTACTCGCCCAGCGAGCCGTTCGGCCCCACGCCCCGGCAGCCGTTGCTGATCAGCCAGTCGCAGTGCTCGGCGTACTTGTCGTAGTCGACCTCCAGCCCGGCGGGGGCCTTCGCGTTCTCCTTGTACGGCAGCGCGGTGGCGACGATGACGCCGCGCAGGTCGACGGGTCCGGTGCTCATGAGGGGTCCTCTCGCAGGCTGGCCAACTCCCCGAGACGTACGGGGGTCGCGATGGGTCGGTGGGCGGTGCGGCCGGCGTCGAGCAGCCCGGCCGGTCCCGCGGCGAGCTCCTCGACGGCCCGCCCGCAGGTGCGGCCCTGGCAGATGCCCAGGCCCGCGCGGGTGGTCAGCTTGAGCGAGCGCAGCCCGCGGGTGCCGGTCATCGCCGCGGTCGCGCGCAGCTCCCCGGCGGTGACGTCCTCGCAGCGGCAGACCAGCGTGCTGTCGTCCACCCAGGACTGCCAGCCCGGCCGGATGCCGTGCGCTGTTTCCAGCCGCTTCGCGAATTCCCGGAACGTGTCCCGGGCGCGCGCGGCGGCGGGCGGTGGCGCGTATCCGGCCGCCGCGGCCCCGGCGATCTCGCCCTCGGCCAGCGCCAGGTCCACGCCGCCGATGCCGGTCAGCTCGCCGGCGCTGAACACTCCTGGAACCGATGTCAGCTGGTTCCCGTCGACGTCCACGATCCCGTTCGTCGCGCGGCAGCCCGCGGCGATCGCCAGCTCGGAGCGCGGCACGAAGCCGTGGCTCACGCAGACCGCGTCGACGGCGATGCGGGAATCGGTTCCCGGGATCGGCGACCAGTTCCCGTCCAGCCGGGAGATCGTCACCGACTCGACCCGGTCGGTGCCGTGCGCGGCGACGACGGCCCGGCCGGTCCGGTACGGGACGCGGTGCCGGGCGAGGTCCCGGACGTAGCCGGCCAGCTCGGCGCCCTTGGCCCCGGCCTTCGCCAGCCGCCACGGCTTCGAACCCCAGCCCCGGGCCAGCTGGACCGGGCCGGCGGCCTCGAGCACCCCGGCGACGCGGGCACCGGTGCGGATCAGGCTGGAGACGACGGGCAGCAGGAACGGCCCGGAACCGGCGACCAGCACGTTGCGGCCGACGGCGACGCGTTCGCCCTTGGCGAGGGCCTGGGCGGCGCCCGCGGTGTAGACGCCGGGCAGGTCCCAGCCGGGGAACGGCAGCGTGCGCTCGTGCGCCCCGGTGGCGATCACCAGCGCGTCCGGCTCGAACGTCCGCGCCTCGCGCCGCTGCCCGTCGGCCGGGCCCACGAGCACGTGGACGCGCGGCGGCCGCCCGTCGCGCCGGTCCACCGACCACACGTGCCCGTCGCACACGACCTCGATGTCCCGCAACGCGTTCCGGAACGTCTGGAATCGGTTCCAGCCGTGGTGCAGTTCGTGCTCGTCCGCCGTGGCGCGGGCGGCGGGCAGGTGCCGCCAGTACTGGCCGCCGACGTCGTCCGAGGCCTCGATCAGCACGACCCGGGCGCCCCGGCGGTGGGCGGCGAGCGCGGCGGCCATCCCGGCCGGGCCGCCGCCGATCACGACGACCTCAGGCATCCACGTCACTCCCCTGGAATCGGTTCCCGGACTGGTCACCGGCGGCGGCTTCCTGGGACTCCCCGCGGTCCCCCGCGGCGGCTTCTTGGAAATCCACGCGGTCCCCGTCGGCGGCGCGGCGCTGGCAGGCCCGGACGTCGCGCAGGCCGTTGACCACCACGAGGCAGTCGAAGCAGACGCCGATGCCGCAGAAGATGCCGCGCGCCTTGCCGGTCTTCGCGCTGCGCCGCCACGAGACCCGCCCCTGACTCAACAGGACGCCCGCGATGGTCTGGCCCTCCTCGGCCTCGACCGGCTGCCCGTCGACCTCGATCCGGATGCTCACCGCTCCCCCTCCGCGCCCCGTCCGTCGAGCGCCGCCGCCAGTCCCGGGCGGTCCAGGCCGAACTCGTTCTCCGGCCGATCCCCGGCGAACAGCTCGCCGATCAGGTCGCCGGTGGCCAGGCTCAGCCCGATGCCCGCCCCCTCGTGCCCGGTCGCGTGCCACAGCCCGGGCAGCCGCGGGTCCGGCCCGATGATCGGCAGGTGGTCGGGGACGAAGGGCCGGAACCCCCCGTAC
The DNA here is from genome assembly GCF_030709675.1 of Symbioplanes lichenis. Lineage (GTDB taxonomy): Bacteria > Actinomycetota > Actinomycetes > Mycobacteriales > Micromonosporaceae > Actinoplanes > Actinoplanes lichenis. The sequence continues at coordinate 221,423 of NZ_JAUZQD010000010.1, read as the reverse complement.
GCCCGCATCACCTGCGCGTCGGCCAGGAACGGGAACAGCAGCAGCGCCTTGGCCGCCAGCTCGGCCACCACCCGCGCCTCGATCCGGTCGTCGAACCCGCGCCGCTCCCGGGACGAGCCGATCAGCACCGTTCCCGCCGCGGTCGACTCGACGACGCTGGAGGTCTGCAGGTCGGCCGAGCCGGAGCCGACCGCGCCCACGTAGTCGGCGTCGTAGACCTTGCGCCGGATCCGATACGGCATCCGCGACGTGACCAGCACCGTGCCGCGCCGGGGCCGCACCGGCAGCACCACTCCCAGCCGCGACGCCACCTCCGCCGACCACGGCCCGCTCGCCACGACGACGGCATCGGCGCCCAGGGTGCCGGCCGTGGTGTGCACGCCGGTCAGCCGCCCGCCGGTGTGGACGCCGCCGGTCACCTCGACACCCTGGCGCACCTCGGCCCCGTGCCGCCGGGCCGCCGCGAGCAGCGCCTCGGTCGCGACGACGGGCTGGATCTGGGCGTCCTGCGGGTAGAAGACGGCGGCCGTGAAGTCGCGGGTCAGGTCGGGCTCCAGCTCGAACGCGCGGGCCCGGTCCACCTCCTCGGCGACGATGCCCGCCGCGCGCTGCGTCTCCGCGAACTCGCGCAGCCCCTTGGCGCCCGCGTCGGTGGTGGCCACGACCAGGCCGCCCTTGTGGTCGAGCTCCAGGTCGGGGAAGCCGGCCGGCAGCTCGTCGCGCAGCTCCTGCCGCACGCGGTCCCACGCCACCAGGGAGCGCTGGGTCAGCCGCAGCTCGGCGCCGGGGCCCTTGTCGGAGACGAGGATGTTGCCCTCGCCGCCCGAGGAGGTGCCGCCGGCCGTCGCGCCCCGGTCGAGCACGACCACCTCGCGGCCCGCGCGGGCGAGGACACGCGCGATCGCGGCGCCGACGATGCCGGCCCCGACGACGAGGACCCGTTCGCTGGACACGCCAGTACTATGTCACATGCTTCCCTGACCGGGAAGTCATCCGGCATTTTCGCCGCGCGTGGGGCTCTGTGCAATTTTACTGAGCGACTCCGGCCAGCATGCCGAGCAAGGTCAGGGCGTCGGCGCTCGGCGAGCCCGGGGCGGCGTGATAGACGGCCAGCTCCTGACCGTGCGAGCCGCGTACGTCGAAAGTCTGCACCCGCAATGTCAGCTCCCCCACCGCGGGGTGGCGGAAGGTCTTGCGGTCGGCGCTCTTGCCGCGCACGTCGTGGCGCGACCACAGCCGGGCGAACTCGGCGCTGGTGGTGAGCAGCTCGCGCAGCACCTCGCCGATGCGCGGATCGTCCGGCGCCTCGCTCAGGTGCATGCGCAGGCCGGCCACCGTGCCCGCCGCCACGGCCGGCCAGTCGGCATAGAACTCGCGGGCCCCCGGCTCGGTGAAGACCAGCCGCACGAGGTTGCGCGTGGCCGCGAACCCGCCGAACAGGGCCTCGCCGAGCGGGTTGGCGGCCAGCACGTCGTACGCCCGGCCGTAGATCACCGCGGGGTTCGCCGGCCACTGCCGCAGCAACTCCTCGAGGGCGGGATCGACGTGCTCGGCGGCCGCCGCGGCGCGGGCCCGGGGCGCCAGGCCGGCCAGGCGGAAGAGGTGCAGCCGGGCGTCGTCGTCCAGGCGCAGCGCGGCCGCGAGGGTCTCCAGCACCTGCGCCGACGGGTTGCGCTCGCGGCCCTGCTCCAGCCGCACGTAGTAGTCGACGCTGACCCCGGCCAGCTGCGCCACCTCCTCGCGGCGCAGCCCGGCGACGCGCCGGTCGCCGCGGTCGGGCAGCCCCGCGTCGGCGGGCTTGACGGCGTCCCGGCGGTGGCGGAGGAACTCGCCCAGCGGCGTGGTCGGCATGCCTCCGACTGTACGGGCGCCCGCGCCGGCCGGCCTGGCCCCGGCGCACCCACCCAGGGGCGGCTGAGTACTCGGGCTCAGGCGCGCCCCTCCCCGGGGGTACCAGAGTGGGGCCATGCCGACCGACACCCGTCTCGAAGCCACGCTGGACTCCCTCGTCGCGCGGGGCGTCCTCGACGACGCCCAGGCCACCGCCATCCGGACCGAGCTCGCCGCCCGCCCCGAGGGGCTGCGCGGGCGCCTGGGCGAGATCGCCGGTTATCTCGGCGCGTCCCTGGTGCTCGGCGCGACCGTCCTGCTGCTCGGCGACCGCTGGGACGAGCTGGGCCTGGCCGGCCGGGTGATCGCCCTGGCCGCCGTGGCCGTCGTCCTGGCCGCCTGCGGAGTCGCGCTGTCCCGACGCCGGGGCCACGACGTCCACCGGCGCCTGGCGAGCACACTGCTGACCGGCGCCGCCGTGACCGCGGGAGCTGCCGCCGGGGTGGGACTGGACGACGGGCTCGCCTGGTCCGGGACCGTGCTCCTCGGTGCGATCGCCGGCTACCTCCTCGCCCGGAGCGCGCTCGGGCTGCTGGCGGCGGCCGCGGCGGCCTGCGGGGTGTGGGCCGCGGTGATCGACGACCTCGATGCCCCGTACGGCATCGGTCTGATCGTTCTGGGTGTGGGGTTCGCCGCGCTGAGCCGCACGCCGTGGATCGCCGAGCGCCGGGTGGCCGTCGCGATCGCGGTGACGCTCGGGCTGACCGGGGCGCAGCTGGTGCTCTTCTCGACGAACGCGGTCAGCTACGGGCTGACGGCGCTGGTGACGGCGGCGTGCTTCACCGGGTACGCCCGCGGGCGCGACTGGATCACGCTGGCCGGCGGCGTCGCGGGCGCCACGCTCGTGGTCCCGGAGTTCCTGTACGACGTGACGGGCGGCTCGCTCGGGGCGGGCGGCGCGATGCTGGTCGCCGGGCTCACCCTGCTGGCCGGTGGCCTGATCGGCCTGCGCCTCCGCAACGAACCCCCGGCTACCGCCTGACCAGCCTCAGAGGGCCCGCGCGAGGTCACTGAGGGCTTCGAGCGGGCCGGCCGCGGCCGGGATGAGGACGACGCTGGTCGCCCCGGCGGCGTGCCGGGCCGCGATCCCGGCGCGCACCTCGTCCGGGGTGCCGGCCAGGGCCAGCTCCCGCACCCACGCCCCGGGCATGGTCGCCGCGAACTTCTCCGGGCTGCCCGCCGCCTCGCGATGGGCCGCCAGCTCGGCGGCGAACGGCAGCCCGGCCAGGTGCGGCGCCCAGTCCGGCTCGCCGATCCACGCCAGCCCCGGGCGCACGAGGTCGCGGGCGGCATTGCCGTCGTCCGCGACGACCGCGGCGTCGTACGTGATGATCTCGGGCCCGGCGGGCAGGCGCGCGGCCGAGGCGGCGATGTAGGACGGGGTGGCCGGCTCGGCGAGCAGCAGCCCGTCCGCCACCTCCCCGGCCAGGGTGATCGATTTCGGCCCGCGCACGCCGAGCACCACCGGCGGCGGGGTCGCCGGCGTCTCGCCGATGACGACACCCTCGACATCGACGTACCGTCCGGCGGCCGGGCCGGGCTCGCCGCGCAGCAGTGCGCGGACGGCGACCGTGTACTCGCGCAGCAGCGTGAGCGGGCTGGCCGGCCAGGCGCCCACCGACCGCATCCAGTCCGGCATGCCGTGCCCGACCCCGGCGATCAGCCGCCCGGGGAAGAGCTGGGCCAGGGTCGCCAGCTCCATCGCGGCGAACGCGGCGTTGCGGGCCCCGGCCGGGAGGATGCCGATCCCCACCGTGATCCGCGAGGTGGCGGCCAGGACGGCCCCCGTCTGGGCGACGCCGCCCCGGAAGCCCAGGTCCTCCACGACCCACAGCTCGCCGAACCCGAGCTCCTCGGCCCGCCGGGCATAGGTGAGCACCTGCGCGGCGGGCAGGTCCCGGGGCAGCATGACGCCGGCGCGAGCCACGAGAAGGGCCTCCAGAGGTCGAGGGGTGCACCGACAGTACATCCCTGGCCGCCCCGCGGACCCGTACCGTCGGAGGGGTGAACAACCGAGCCGAAGTGCACGACTTCCTCACCTCGCGCCGCGCGAAGATCACGCCGGAGCGGGCCGGGATCCCGGCCGCCGGGCAGCGCCGCGTGCCGGGGTTGCGCCGCGGCGAGGTCGCCGCGCTGGCCGGGATGAGCGTCGAGTACTACTCGAAGCTCGAGCGCGGCGCCCTGGCCGGCGTGTCCGCCGGGGTGCTCGAGGCGATCGCCCGCGCCCTGCAGCTCGACGACGCCGAGCGCGCCCACCTCCTGCGGCTCGCCCAGGAGGCCAACGGCAGCGGCAATCTGCTGCGGCGCGGCAGCCGGCCGCGGCAATGGACCGTACGCCCGAGCCTGCAGTGGTCGCTCGACGCCATCACCGCCCCGGCGATCCTGGTCAACGGCCGCGCCGACCTGCTGGCCGCCAACCACCTCGGCCGCGCGATGCACAGCGACCTCTTCGCCGACCCGGCCACGCCGCCCAACTTCGCGCGGTTCACCTTCCTGAGCAGCGCCGCGCACCGGTTCTATCCCGACTGGGAACTCTTCGCCGACATGACGGTGGCGAACCTGCGCACGGCCGCCGGCGTCGACCCGCACAACAAGGAGCTTCACGACCTCGTCGGCGAGCTGTCCACCCGCAGCGACGACTTCCGGCGGCGGTGGGGCTCGCACAACGTGCGGCTGCACGGCACGGGCGTCAAGCACTTCCGCCATCACGTGGTGGGGGACCTGGAGCTCGCGTACGAGACCATGGAGCTCGTGGCGGAGCCGGGCCTCTCGATGACCCTCTACGCCGCGGCGCCCGGCTCCCCGACCGCGCACGCGCTGACCCTGCTCGCCTCGTGGGCGGCCCCCGACGCGGAGATGCACGCCGATCGCCACTGATTTGCGCCGAGTGCAACGATGCACTTAGTGTAAGCAATCATGCTGGTCGAGGCCGTTCCGCCCGATCGCCGGGCGGCGCTCAAGGCGCGGCACCGGCGGGCGATCCTTGACGCGGCCAAGACGCTGATCAGCGAGGGCGGCACCGCCCGGTTCAGCGTCGACCAGCTCGCCGAGCGGGCCGACATCTCCCGGCGCACGGTCTTCAACCACTTCGCCTCGATCGACGACGTCGTCACGACCGTCTGCACCGAGGTGCTGGGCGCGGTGATCGACACGTTCCGGACGCAGGTCACCACCGCGCCGGTCGAGCAGGGCAGCCGCAGCGCGATGTTCGCGACCGTCACCGCGGCCCTGCGCGCCACCGACATCCCCGGCCTCATCGGCTTCATCTACCGGGCGCTGGGCGGGTTCGGCACCGGCGACCCGCGCCCGCAGCAGATCTTCCAGGCCTCCTTTTCCCGTACGACCGGAGAGCTCGCCCACGAGCTGGCCGAACGCAACGCGGACCTGGACCCGCTCGAGGCCGAGGTGCTCGTCAGCTCGCTCATGCACGGCATCGAGGTCATCGCCCACCACTGGCTCACCGAGACCGGGGCAGACACCGGCGCGGCCGCCCGGGCCCGCTGGGACGACCTGCTCGACCGGCTCGTCGCAAGCATCCGCAAGGGCTATCAGTAGAGGACAAAGCAGTGGCTGAGTTGTTGTACCGCCTCGGGCGCTTCGGGGCCCGGCGGGCGTGGGCGGTCCTGATCGCCTGGGTCGTGATCCTGGGCGTCTCCGCCGGCGCCTACTTCGCCTTCGGCGGCACCCTGTCGTCGCAGGTCTCCATCCCGGGCACCGCGACGGCGAAGGTGACCGACCAGCTCGCGCAGAAGTTCCCGAGCGCGAGCGGCGGCAGCGGCACCGTGGTGTTCCACACCGCGAACGGCGCCGCCTTCACCGACGAGCAGAAGACCGCGATCGGGGCGCTGCTCAAGAGCACCGGTGACCTCGACGGCGTCGCCGGGACGACCGATCCCTTCGCCACCCAGGCGCAGGCCGCCGAGCAGGCCGCCCAGGTCGAGGCCGGCGCGCTCAAGGTCAAGCAGGGCCGCGTCCAGGTGGAGCAGGCGCAGCAGCAGCTCGACGCCGCCCCCGGCGGGGCCCCGGCGGCGCAGCAGGCGGCCCTCGACAAGCAGAAGGCGGAGCTCGAGGCGCAGGGCAAGCAGCTGGAGCTCTCCCAGCAGCTGCTGGCGCTGTCCTCGAAGATCCGGCTGGTCGCCGAGGACAACACCACGGCGGTCGCGGCCGTGTCGTTCGAGCAGGCCCAGATGGACGTCACGCCGGAGACCAAGGAAGGCGTCGTCGACCACGTGACCGGCGGCGTGCCGGCCGGGGTGGAGGCCGACTTCTCCAACGAGATCACCCAGAGCGTGCCGCAGGTCCTCGGCGTGGGCGAGGTCGCCGGTCTCGTCGTCGCCGCCATCACCCTGCTCGTCATGCTCGGCACCGTGATCGCCGCCGCCCTCCCCTTGGTCAGCGCCCTGGTCGGCGTCGGCGTGGGCGTCACCGCGTCGCTGGCGATGTCCGGCGTCGTGGACATGCTGTCGATCACCCCGGTGCTCGGCGTCATGCTCGGGCTCGCCGTCGGCATCGACTACAGCCTGTTCATCCTCAACCGGCACCGCCGCCAGCTGCTCACCGGCGTCGAGCTGCACGAGTCGATCGGCCTGGCCAACGGCACCTCCGGCAACGCGGTCGTCTTCGCCGGCGCCACGGTCCTGGTGGCCCTGCTGGCGCTCAACGTCACCGGCATCGGCTTCCTCGGCATGATGGGCACGGTCGGCGCGATCTGCGTCGCCGTCTCCGTCGTCATCGCCGTCACGCTGACCCCGGCGCTGCTGTCGCTGCTGGGCGCCCGGGTCCTCAGCCGCAAGGCGCGCGCGGCCGTCGGGCACGTCGACGCCATGAAGCCCCCGGCCGAGCCCATGGGCACCGGTCGCGCCGTCCTGACCGCGGTCGCCGCACTGGCCGCCCTGCTGGTCATCGCGCTGCCCGCCCTGTCGATGCGCCTCGGCCTGCCCGACGGGTCGTCGGAGTCGGAGGACTCGACGCAGTACCAGGCGTACAAGATCGTGGAGCAGAAGTTCGGCGCCGGGGTCAACGGGCCGCTGCTCGTCGTCGCCCAGCTGCCCGCGCCCGCCGGCCTTCCGGATCAGGTACGCATCGGGTCCGAGCTGGCGCGGCAGAACGACGTCAGCGCCGTGGCCCCGATCGGGCTGTCGGAGGACAAGACGCTCGCCGCCTTCCAGGTCATCCCGACCGGCGGGCCCACGTCGGAGTCGACCGAGCAGCTCGTACGGGATCTGCGCGACCTGTCGCCCCTCGACGGCGGCGTCACGCTCGGCGTCGCCGGCAGCGCGAGCGGCAACATCGACATCTCGGAGCAGCTGTCCGACGCGCTGCCGCTCTATCTGGGCGTCGTACTCGGCCTGTCGTTGATCATTTTGATCTTCGTCTTCCGCTCGCTGCTCGTGCCGCTGACGGCGACGCTGGGCTTCGTGCTGTCGCTGTTCGCCACGTTCGGCGCGATCACGGCGATCTTCCAGTGGGGCTGGCTCGGCGCGGTGTTCGGCATCCACGACCCGGGGCCCATCCTGAGCTTCCTGCCGACGATCCTGATCGGCATCCTCTTCGGGCTCGCGATGGACTATCAGCTCTTCCTGGTGTCGGGCATGCGCGAGGCGTACGCCCACGGCGCCCCGGCCCGGCTGGCCGTCCGCCAGGGCGTGCACGCCGGCCGCACCGTGGTCACCGCGGCCGCGATCATCATGATCTCGGTCTTCGGCGGCTTCATCTTCAGCCACACCGCGATGATCCGGTCGCTCGGCTTCGGCCTGGCCTTCGGCGTGCTGGCCGACGCCTTCCTGGTCCGCATGCTGCTGATCCCCGCGATCATGCACCTGCTCGGGAAGTCGGCCTGGTGGATCCCGCGCTGGCTCGACCGCATCCTGCCCAACGTCGATGTGGAGGGCGCCGCCCTCGAGCGCAGCCACCCCACCGCGCGGGAGTCGCGCGAGCCCGCCCACGCGGCTTCCTGAGAAGTCCGCCCGGCCGATCACCGGTGCGCCGGTGATCGGCCTTCGCCCTGTCGTCGTCCCTGGGATAGTCTTCGCCGATGTCCGGATCCAACGATGCCCTCGCCGCGGCCCTCGGGCGCGTCGGACCCGCCGACGCGTCCGACGCCCTGGTCGCCGCGATCGTCGAGGGCGGCCTCCACGTGCCGATCGACGCGGGCGATTCGGTCGTCTTCATCGGCGTCGACGGCTCGGGGCCGGTGCTGCCCGGCTATGCCAGCGCGGCGTCCCGCGAGCGGCACCTGCCCGAGGCCGCGGGATCCGCGCACTTCGACGCGCTGCGGCTGATCGACATCTGGCGCCGGACGGGCGTCGACACCCTCGCCGTCTTCGGCGACGAGCAGTGGGTGAAGGTGCCGCTGCCGCTCGTCGCCGAGGCGCTGCGCCGGCGCTAGACCAAGCTCTTCCGCAGCGCCAGCTGGGTTTTCACCCCGTTGTAGCCGTGCTTGCGGTAGAACTCGTGCGCCGCCTCGCGCTCGCTGCCCGAGCGGAGGTGCACGACGGGGATGCCGTTCGCGGCGGCCCACTCCTCGACCTGCCGGAGCAGCGCACCGCCCACCCCGCCGCCCTGGAAGTCCGGGTTGACGGCCAGCCCCGCGATCTCCGCCCGCGGCCCGGCGATCAGGCTCTGGCTGCGATAGACGTGACACCATCCGCGTACGCGGCCGGCGGCGACCGCGACGAAGACGGCATCGCCCTCCGCCAGCTCCGCGAGCCGTTGCGCCACCTCTTCCGCTGTCACGTCGTAGCCCATGGCCGCGATCAATGTCACCAGGGCAGCGCTGTCATCGGCGGTCGCCGGCCGTACCTCAATATCCATCCGGCCATTCTGCCGCCCCGCCGCTCGCCGCTCGCCGAGCCAGGACATGGGAGACCTAGGCAGAACGCGGCCTTCATAACCCCGTTGCCGGCGGCGATGCTGATCTCACGCCTTTCCCGTCGATCCATCGAAGGAATCCCGTGAACATCAGCGGCAACACCATCTTCATCCCCGGCGCCACCTCCGGCATCGGCCTCGGCCTGGCCCTGCGTCTGCAGGCGAAGGGCAACACCGTCATCGTCGGCGGCCGCCGCACCGAGCTGCTCGAGCGGATCGCCGCCGAGCACCCCGGCCTCGGCACGGTGACCATCGACACCACCGACCCGGCGTCGATCACCGCGGCCCGCGACGAGCTGGCCACCCGCCACCCGACGCTGGACACCCTGATCACCATGGCCGGCATCATGGAGCCCGAGGACCTGCGCGACCCGGCGTCCCTCGACGTCGCCGAGCGCACCGTTGACGTCAACCTGCTCGGTCCAATCCGGCTGATCCACGCGTTCCTGCCCGGGCTGCTCGCCCGGGCGTCGGCCACCGTCATCACCGTCAGCTCCGGCCTGGCCTACGTGCCGCTGCCCGCCACCCCGACCTACAACGCCACCAAGGCGGCGATCCACTCCTTCACCGAGAGCCTGCGCGTGCAGCTGTTCAAGAGCGACGTCCAGGTGATCGAGCTGGTGCCGCCCGCCACCCGGACCACGCTGATGAACCAGCAGGACTCCGACGTGGCCATGCCCCTGGAGGAGTTCCTGGACGAGGTGATGAGCCTGCTCGAGGCCGACCCGAAGGCCGAGCAGATCCTGGTCGAGCGGGTCAAGTGGCAGCGCAACGCCGTGGCCGAGGGCCGCTACGCCGACGTCCTGGGCGTGCTCAGCGGCCGCTACCGCTCCTGACCCGGGGGCCCCTCATGCGACGTTCTCCTCGCCGGTCCCGGTTCGGTGCGGGCCTGGCCGCGGTGCTGAGCCTGACCGCCTGCACCGCGGAGCCCCCGCGTTCCGCCCAGTCCCCGGCCGGCCCGCCGCCGGGTGTCGCCACCCTCGGCGCGCCGGCCGAGATCACCACCGGCCTGTCCGTGCCGTGGGGCCTGACCTTCCTGCCCGACGGCTCGGCCCTGGTCTCCGAGCGGGATTCCGCCCTGATCAAGCGGGTTCCCGCCGACGGCGGCCCGGCGCAGACCGTCGGGCGGGTCCCCGGGGTCGTCCCGAAGGCCGAGGGCGTGGCGGGCAGCACCGGGACGGCGCCGATCTGGACCGTGCACCCGGACGACGCCTCGCCCTCAGGGATGGCCTACGCCGCCGGCTCGCTCTGGATCGGCGCCCTCGGCGGGCAACGCCTCTGGCAACTGCCCGTCGAGAGCGGCCGGGCGACCGGCGCGGCGATCGAGCACTACCGGGGCGAGTACGGCCGCATCCGTACCGTCGAGGCCGCCCCCGACGGCTCGCTGTGGCTCATGACCTCCAACACCGACGCCTCCACGTGGGGCGGCGCCGACCCGAAGGCCGGCGACGACCGCATCCTGCACGTCGCCGTCGGCGGATGATCCCGATGGCCGGCGACGACCGCATCCCGCGCGTCGTCGCCGGCGGTGGCCCCGGGTGGTCAGCCGGCCAGCATGCGGGCGAACTCGGCCGGGTCGATCACCGGGATGCCGAGCTTGGCCGCCTTCGCCGCCTTGGCCGTGGTGGTCTCGGCGGTGACCAGCGCCGTGGTCGAGGCCGACACGCTGCCCGACGCCCGCCCGCCCAGCTCCTCGATGCGCTCGCTCACCGTGGTGCGGGTGTAGCCGGGGACGCTGCCGCTCACCACGTAGGTCCGGCCCTCGAGGGGCTTGTCGCCCGCGGTCTCGGGGACGCTCATGGTGACGCCGGCGGCGGCGAGGCGGTCGATCACGCCGGCCATGGCGGCCAGGCCGTCGATGACGTGCTGGGCCTTGATCAGGCCCATCTTGTCGATCTCGGCGATCTCCTCGACCGTGGCGGCGCGCAGGGCGTCCATGGTCTTGAAGCGGGCGGCGAGCCAGCGGCCGACGCTGCGGCCGGTCATCCGGATGCCGAGGCCGGTGATGACGCGGTTGAAGGGCTGGCTCTTGCTCTGCTCGAGCGACGCGATCACCTTGGCCGCGTTGAGCCGGCCGAGCAGGACCACGCCGCCCGCCTTGGTGTGGCCGACCGGCAGCTCGGCGAGCTGCTCCTCGGTCAGCCCATAGAGATCGGCGACATCGGTGGCGAGGCCGGCGTCGACCAGGGCGACGCAGAGGGCCTCGCCGGCGCCCTCGACGTCCATGGCCTCGCGGCTGCACCAGTATTCGAGGGCGCTGACCGCGCTGCACGAGGCGGTGTGGCAGCGCCAGAGCAGGCTGGACTTGTCCCACGGCTCGCCGCACTGCGGGCAGGTCTCGGGCGGCGTCCACGGCGTGAGCCCGTGCGGCTGCTCGCCGATGGGCGCCGTGACGCGCGGAATGACGTCGCCCGCGCGCCACACGGCGACGGTCTGGCCGAGGGCGAGCCCCTGCTCCTCGACGAAGTGCGGGTTGTGCAGCGTCGCGTAGGTGATGGTCGTGCCGTCGACGAAGACCGGGTCGAGCACGGCGCGCAGCGAGATGCGCCCGGTGCGCCCGACGCGCACCTCGATGTCGCGCAGCACCGTCGACCCGGTGTCGGCGGGGTATTTGAAGGCGGCCGCCCAGTAGGGCGTGCGGCTGCCCGAGCCGAGCCGCCGGCGCGTCGACTCGAGGTCGGCGGTGAGCACGGCGCCGTCGATCGGGAAGTCGAGCCCGCGCCGCAGCTCCCCGATCCGGGCGACGGCGGCCAGCGCGGCGTCCGCGTCCCCGGCGACCTGGATCTCCCCGGTGGCGAGCCGGCCGGCCACGGGGAAGCCCAGCGCCGTCGCGGCCGCCATGCGCTCGCGGTGCGAGCCGAAATCCCCCGAGATGTCGTACGCCGAGAAGGTCATCGGCGCCTCGTAGGCGCGATCGGCCGCGCGGATCGACCCGGCCACCGCCCCGCGCGAGTTGATGAACGCCTTGCCGCCGGCCGCGACCCGGTTGGCCGACGCGGCCTCGAAGTCGCCGACCGTCATGTAGATCTCGCCCCGCACCTCCCCCGTCCACGCCGTGGCGAGCCGGCCGGGCAGGCCCGCGATGCCCCGCAGCACCTGGGCGGTCACGTTCTCCCCGGTGCTGCCGTCGCCGCGCAGCGCGGCCAGGACGAGCCGGCCCGACTCGTACGCCACCCGGATCGCCAGCCCGTCGAGCTTGACCTCGACGAGGCACGGGTCGCCGCCGAGGCTCGCCACGAACGCGCGCACCTCCTCCTCGCCGGTCACCTTGGCCAGCGACATCATCGGCTCGGGATGCCGCACGTCGCCGCCGCCCGACACGCCCGCCGCGACCTGCGTGGTGACCCCGCGGTCGTCCCACTCGGGATGCGCCTGCTTCGCCGCGGTGACGCTGTCGAGCAACGCGTCGTACTCCGCGTCGGTCATCAGCACGTCGCCGGTGTCGTAGTACGACTTCGCGGCGGCCTGCACCCGGTCGACGGCGGCGGCGAAGCCCGCCTCGGTGAGAGTCATGCGCACAACCTACGTCCCGGGTACGACAGAATCCGGCTCAGAGGTCGAGCACCACATCGCCGCGCGGGCGGGTCGTGCAGATGAGCACGTTCCCCTCGGCGGGCGGGTCGACCGGGTCGATCGTCGCGGTCACCTCGCCCGCGAGCAGACCGGCCCGCGCCCCGAAGACCTCGGTGTGGATCCGCTCCGCGGCTGCGACACCTCGAACAGCGCCGTGCCGACGCGGTAACGGTCGCCGATGCGTACCTCGTCGTCCGGCAGGCCCTCGATCGTGAAAGTTCTCGCCGAACTGACCCGGACTGAAATCGGTTCGACCGAGCAGCTTTTCCCAATACGCGTACGAATTCAGCTGATAGACGAAGACGGCCCGCTGCTCCCCGCCGTGCCCGCCGAGGTCCCCTTGCCCGTCCCCGTCGATGTTGAGCCGGCGCACCGTCGCCGCCCCGCCGACCGGGGACTTCATGATGCCGGTGTGCACCGTCCGCCCCCGCCAGCGGATGTCGCGGGGCAGCCCGACGTTGACCGAGCGCAGCAATGCCATCCGTCCATCGTGCACCCTGACGGCTGCCATCATCGGCCCTGTGACAGCTCGTTCTCCGATGCTCGGCGTGCTCGCGGATCGGATCCTCAGAGATCAAGCGTGAGCCGGGGGCCCTGGGCGCGGGATACGCAGATCATCATGCACGAGTTCTCGGCCTTCTCGGTCGCCGTCAGCACGTGGTCACGGTGGTCGACCGCGCCCGCCAGCACCTTGGTCTCGCAGCTGCCACAGATGCCTTCCTCGCAGTCGCTGAGCACGTCGACGCCGGCCTCGGTGACCACCTCGAGGGCGCTGCGATCGGCCGGGACGACGAGCTCCAGCCCGGAACGCTCCAGCCGCACCACAAACGTTCCCGGCTCCTCCGCGATCTCCGAGGCGGGCGCCGCGAAGTACTCGGCGCGCAGCTGCGACTCCAGCCCGCGCGCTTCGAGGGCCGTCCGGGTGGCGCCGATCAGCTCGGCGGGCCCGCATACGTACACCAGGGTGTCCGCCGTCAGCTCCCCGAGCAGCCCGGCCACCGGCGGGCGGCCTGAGACGGCGGTCTCGTGGACGGTGGCCGACGGGCCGAGCGCGCGCACCCGGTCCAGGAACGGCATGCGCCGCGCGTCGCGCCCGACGTAGGCCAGGCGCCAGGAGCGGCCGGTCCGCGCGAGTTCTTCGGCCATCGGCAGCAGCGGCGTGATGCCGACCCCGCCGGCCACGAGGACCACGTGCGGCGCGTCCTCCAGCGCGAAATGGTTCCTGACGCCGCGTACGGGGATCCGATCGCCCGGGCGCAGGATCCGGTGCACCCATGCCGACCCGCCGCGACCGGCCGGCTCGTGCCGCACGGCGACCGTGAGGGAGGGCGCCGACGGCTCGCCGCACAACGAGTACTGACGCACGGTCCCGTCCCCGACCACGAGCTCGACGTGGGCCCCGGGCGCCCAGCCGGGCAGCGCGGCACCGGCCGGATCCACCAGCTCGACCGTCAGCACGTCGCCGGCCTCAAGCGTGAGGCCGCGCACCATGAGCTCCCGCGGGCCGGTCACGGCTTGTAGACCACGTAGACCTTGCGCAGGCGCTCGGTCACCACCCACTCGCCCCGCCAGCCGATCGGGAAGTACGCCGTCGAGCCCGCCGTCACCTCGACCGGCTCGCCGCCGTCCTCGGTGACGACCATCCGCCCGGCGAGCACGTGCACGATCTCGCCCCGGGTCTCGAACTCCCAGCGCGACCGGCCCGGCTCCGCCTCCCAGATCCCGGAGACCACCCGCCGGTCGTCGGTCGCGAAGTCGACCCGGCTGCGGACCACGATCTCCCCGCTGAGCGGCTCGGCACTGGGCGGCCCCAGCACCGACTCCCGCAGGCCGGCAGCCTCGACCGGACGGTTCACCAGCGTCATGCGAGCCTCCTGGACACAACCTCGATCGGATTGGATCCCAGAACTGTATCTGTGGATCCGCCTGGTCGCCAGTCGTGCTGTGCCACTTTGTCGCCGCGCTGGGGCAGCGGGCTCAGAGGTGGACGAGGTCCGTCGGGGTGGTGTTGAGGCGCCGGGCGCCGGTGGGTGTGCAGACGACGATGTCCTCGATCCGGGCGCCGTACGCGCCGGGCCGGTAGATGCCGGGCTCGATCGAGAAGGTCGTCCCGGCCACGAGCGGCTCGGCGTTGCCCGCGACGATGTACGGCTCCTCGTGCGTGTCGAGGCCGATGCCGTGCCCGGTCCGGTGGACGAACAGGTCGCCGTACCCGTGGGCGGTGATGTGGTCGCGGGCCGCCGCGTCGACCGCCTCGGCCGGCACGCCCGGGCGCACGGCCGCCACCGCCGCCCGCTGCGCCTCCTGCAGCACCGCGTACATCTCGGCGAACCCGGGCGGCGCCTTCGGCCCGATCACATACGTGCGCGTGCAGTCGGAGCAGTAGCCGCTCGGCATCGTGCCGCCGATGTCGACGACCACCGCGTCGCCCGGCTCGATGACGCGGGCGCCGCTGCTGTGGTGCGGGCTGGCCGCGTTCGGGCCGGAGGCGACGATGACGAAGTCGGTGCGCGCGTGCCCGGCGTCGCGAATGGCCCCGGCGAGGTCGGCGGCTACTTCGGCCTCGGTCCGCCCCGGCCGCAGCCACCGGTGCATCTGCTGGTGCACACGATCGACAGCGGTTCCCGCGGATGTCAGTTCGGCGATCTCGTCGGCTGATTTCACGGCCCGCAACGGGGCCAGCGCCCGCCCGGCCACCTCCCAGCGCACCCCGGGCAGCAACCGCTGCGCCGGCACGAGATGCGCGGCCGGCATCGCATCCACCACCCCGATCACCCCGGTGGGTACGGGCAACGCGTCGGCCAGCAGCGCGATGAAATCGGTTCCATCGGGATAGTCGATGAGCCGCACCGGCGCCTGCTCCGCCTTGGGACGTTCGAGCCTCGGCAGGATCAGCGCCGGCTCCCCCTCGACCGGCAGGACGAGACACGTCAGGCGTTCCAGCGGCGCCGCCACATGCCCGATCAGATGGAACAAGTCCGCGCCGGGCGTCACCAGCAACGCCGTCCAGCCCTGCTCGGCAGTCAACTGACGGGCGCGGTGCAACCGGGAGTCCAGCATCGGCTCACCGTACCGTCAGCGCCGCCCGGGGATCACCAGGCCGTTCTCGTAGCCGAAGACCACCGCGTGCACCCGGTCGCGCAGGCCGAGCTTGTGCAGAACTCGGCTGACGTGCGTCTTGACGGTCTGCTCGGCGACGAAGAGCGCCTTCGCGATCTCGGCGTTGCTCAGGCCCAGCGCCATGTGCCGCAGCACCTCGCGCTCCCGGTCGGTCAGGGCGTTGAGCGCTGCGCTCGCCGGGGGCGGAGCCGGCTGCGAGCCGACGAAGTTCTCGATGAGCCGCCGGGTGATCCGCGGCGAGAGCAGGGCCTCACTGCCGGCCACCACCCGGACCGCCCGCATCAGCTCTTCGGGATCGCTGTCCTTGAGCAGAAATCCGCTCGCCCCCGCGCGCAGTGCCTCGTACACATAGTCGTCGATGTCAAACGTCGTCAGCATCAGCACACGCGGATTCGGCCCGTCGCCGGACAGCAGTTCACGCGTGGCAGCGAGCCCGTCCAGCACCGGCATCCGCACGTCCATGAGCACGACGTCCGGACGCAGCGACCGGCTCTTCGCGACGCCGGCCCGCCCGTTCTCCGCCTCACCGACGACGGTCATGTCAGCCTGCGAGTCGAGAATCGCGTGAATTCCGGCCCGGATCATCGGCTGGTCGTCCACGACAAGAATGCGAATCACGGTTGCGGCTCCAGGCGTCATTGTTCCGGGCTTCACTGCTTCGGTTCCAGCGCGAAGCGGGCGGCGACCCGGTAGCCGCCGCCGGGGCGGGAACCGGTTTCCACCGTTCCACCGGCGAGGCGCGCGCGTTCCCGCATGCCCACCAGCCCGTGGCTGATCCGGTGCGGTTCCTCGATGGGCCGCGGCGCCCGGTCCGGCCGATCGTTGACCACCTCGACGTCGAGGCGCGCCGCGTCGGAGACCACCCGCACCCGGGTCGCGGCGCCGGGCGCGTGCCGCACGACGTTGCTCAGGGACTCCTGCACGATGCGGTAGGCCGCCAGCCCCACGGTGTCCGGCAACGCGCCGCCGGCGAGGTCGAGGTCGAGCTCCACCGGAATCCCGCCGCGGCGCGCGGACTCGGCCAGCTCGCCCAGCTGACGCAGGTCTGGCATCGGTTCCAGCGTGGTGTCAGCGGTCTCGTCGCGCAGCAAGGCGAGCAGCTGACGCATCTCCCGCAGCGTGGTGCGCGTCCCGGCGGCGATCCGGCCGAACTCGGCCCGGGACTCCGGGTCCAGGTCCTTGATCCGGTACGCCGCCGACGTCGCCTGCATGTGAATGACCGACATGCTGTGCGCCACCACGTCGTGCAGCTCGCGCGCGATGCGGTTGCGTTCCTCGACGAGGGCCCGCTGCGCCTGTTCCAGCGCGATGTCACGTCGCGCGTCAGCCAGCTGCCGGCGCACCGCCCCGCGCTGGGTCCACACCAGGGCGCCGAAGAGCACCAGCACGGAGATGACCGCGTACAGGATCAATGAGGTCTCGGCGTCGTCGATCGTGCGGCCCTGCGGGTCGGCCGACACCAGGACGAGGCTGAACAGCACGCTGGTCCACCAGATGATGACCGCCGGTCGCCACGGCCGGCTCAGGCCGATGAGCCCGATGTACGTGATCAGCAGGACCAGCACGGGAACCGGGACCGGCCACAGGACGTCGCCCCGGGGCTGGACGAACGCGAACACCGCCAGCCCGCCCAGCTGCAGCCCCGTGGCGAGCCACGGGTGCCGGAGGGCCAGCGGCAGGGCCACGCATTGAGCCGTCGCGGCGCCGTAGGAGACGAGCACCGGCACGTCGTAGCTCGAGGTCATCATCGTCGCGGTGACCACCAGCAGCAGCCCCGCGAGGGTGCCGACCACCAGCCACCAGCGCGCTTGCACCGGCTGTTCCCGATCTGTCACGCGTGCGACGTTACCGAGCGGCTCCCGCCCCGGCGTCCCTCCACGGAGCTACGCCCGGGCTTCCCGGCGCGTGATCGCTCACCCCATGGCGGTCGACGCGCGGGGAATCAGGCGGCACGGGCGCATCTGGGGCCCGTGGACCGGGTCGCCGTTGATGGCGGCCAGCAGGAGCTCCGCCGCGGAGCGGCCGATGCCCTCCAGGTCCATGTCGATGCTGGTCAGCGGGGGCCGGCTGGCGTCCACCATCACGTCCCAGTTGTCGAAGCCGACCAGTGCCACGTCGCGCGGGATGTCCCGGCCGGCGTCGCGCAGGGCCTCGGCGACGCCCCGGGCGATCTGGTCGCTGCCGCAGAAGACCGCGTCGACACCGGTCGCCGTGGACAGCAGCATGTCGGCCGCCTGGCGGCCCCAGGCCTCGCTCCACTCGCCGTAGAGGACCGGCGCCGCGAGCGACAAGCCCTCCGCGGCCAGCGTTTCCGTCGCGGCGCGGGCCCGGACCGTGGCCGAGTGGTGGTGCTCCGGGCCGGTGATGTGGGCGATGCGGCGGCGGCCGGCGGCGAGGAGGTGCTGGACGGCCCGGCGGGCGCCGTCGGCCTCGTCGGGCACGACCGAGCAGTCGTCCGGGTCGGTGGAGCTGATGAAGGCGTAGACGACCGGGACCGGCAGGCCGGCGCCGATCGGGGCGCGGGCCTGGGTGCGGCGGCCGGTGACGATGATGCCGTCGACGTTGCGGCTGAGCAGCGTCCGCAGGTAGTACTGCTCGCGGATGACGTCGTCGCGGGCGTCGCACAGGAAGACGGACATCCGGCCGGCGCCCAGGGCGTCCTCCGCGCCGATGAGCAGCGGGATGCTGAAGCGGCCGATCGTGTCGGTCGTGATCATGCCCACCGTGTACGTGCGGCCGGTGTGCAGGCTGCGCGCGGCCGCGTTGGCCACGAAGCCGAGCTGCTCGGCGGCCTGTTGCACGCGTCGGCGGGTGTCGGGGTGCAAGCTGCCGCGGCCGTTGAGCGCCTTGGAGACGGTGCCGGTGGAGACCCCCGCGAGGGCGGCCACCTCGCGGATCGTGACGCCGCGCGGGTTGGTCTTCAGGGTTTCCTCCGCGTTTTCCGGGTTGCCGTCATCGAACGGTAACGATCCATTGACATCCGTGCAACTCCGGCCCTAGCGTGCAGGCAATCGATTTCCTTCAGTTTCCTGCTGCCTGGACAAGGATGCCGACATGACGGTACGGCGCTGGATCACCGCCGCGGCTGCGACAACTCTGCTCGTCTCCTTCCCCGCCTGCTCCTCCGGAACGGAAGAAACCAGTTCCAGCGATTCCAGCTATGCGATCTGGGACCCGTACCCGCAGTTCGACGGCAGCTCCGGCTGGGTGCAACTGCTGACGAAGTGTGGAACCGATGCCGGCGTCACCGTGAAGCGCACCGGCTACGACACCACCGACCTCACCAACAAGGCGCTGCTCGCCGCTCAGCAGGGCAACTCGCCCGACGTCCTCGTGGTCGACAACCCCGTCGTGTCCACACTGGCCGAGGCGGGCGCGCTGACGACCCCCGAGGAGATCAAGGCGGACACCACGGCGATCGAGCCCAACCTGCTCGCCGCCGGCCGGCTCGGCGACAAGACGTACGGCGTCCCGATCGGCGCCAACACGCTCGCCCTCTACTACAACAAGAAGGTTCTCGGCGCCGCCGGGGTCGATCCCGCCACGATCAAGGACTGGACGGCGCTGACCGCGGCCCTGCAGAAGGTGAAGGCGACCGGCAAGAAGGGCATCACGTTCTCGGCGATCGGCACCGAGGAGGGCAGCTTCCAGTTCCTGCCGTGGTTCTGGGGATCCGGCGCTCAGCTGACGCAGCTCGACTCCCCGCAGGCCGGCGCCGCGCTGACGCTGTGGACGGACTGGGTGAAGCAAGGCCTGGCGCCCAATTCGGTCCTCAACAACACGCAGACCACGAGCTGGCAGGAATTCGCCTCCGGGAACTTCGCCTTCGGGGAGAACGGCACCTGGCAGCTCGCCAATGCCAAGAAGACCGGCTTCGAGTACGGCATCATCCCGATCCCGTCCGCCGCGGGAGGCACCGCCCCGGCGCCCACCGGGGGCGAGTTCGTCACCGCGCCCGTCCAGGACGACACCGGCCGCTACGCCGTCACCCAGAAGATCATCGCCTGCCTGACGAGTACGGACAACGCGCTCACCACCGACACCACGCTCTCGTACATCGCGGCGACCAAGGCCGTCCAGGAGAAGCAGGTGGCGCAGAATCCGGAGCTGAAGGTCTGGGTCGAGGCGGTCGGCGCCGCCAAGGGCCGGACCAGTGACAACCTCGGTACGAAGTACCCGAAGATCTCCCAGCCGCTCTGGACCGCGTTCCAGGCCGCGCTCAGCGGTTCCAGCACACCGCAGCAGGCGCTCGCCACGGCACAGTCGGCCGCCGCGAAGTGACCGCCGTCCCCGAGATCCCCGAGCACACTGCGCGGAGCAGACCGCCGGCACCGTCCCGCGCCGTTACGACTGCGGCACCGGGACGCTCCACGAGAACTTCCAGGTGGCAGACACGCACAGCCCCGTGGGCCTTTCTCGCCCCGGTCGTCATCTACCTGCTGGCCTTCTACGCCTATCCGCTCTATCGGAACCTCGATCTGAGCCTCCGCCACTACACCGTGCGGTCCTTCGTGCGCGGCGACGCCCCGTTCAGCGGACTGGACAACTATCGGACGGTCACCGGCGACCCGACGTTCGTCCCGGCCCTGTTGCACACCTTGGTGTTCACGTTCGCCTCGATCGCGGTGCAGTTCGCGCTCGGCATGGCGCTGGCGGTGTTCTTCGCCCAGAACTTCCGGCTGTCCGCGACGTTGCGCGCGCTGTTCCTCGTACCGTGGCTGCTGCCTTTGATCGTGTCGGCCTCGACCTGGTCCTGGATGCTCAACAGTGACTCGGGCATCGTGAACGCCGCCCTGGGCCTGGTCGGCGCCGGCCCGGTCAACTGGCTGACGTCGCCCGACTGGGCGCTGGTCAGCGTCATCATCGCCAACATCTGGATCGGCGTGCCCTTCAACCTGGTCGTGCTCTACAGCGGGCTGCAAACGATTCCCGCCCAGGTCTACGAGGCCGCGGCCCTGGACGGCGCCACGGGCGTGCAACGCTTCTGGCGCATCACGTTCCCGTTGCTGAAGCCGGTTTCCGCGATCACGCTCCTGCTCGGCCTGGTCTACACGCTCAAGGTGTTCGACCTGATCTGGATCATGACCAAGGGCGGCCCGGCGAACGCGTCGACGACCTTCGCCACATGGTCCTACCAGTTCAGCTTTGGCAGCCTGCTCCCGGAGTTCGGGCCGGGCGCCGCGGTCGGCAACCTGCTCATCGTCATGGCGCTGATCGCCGGACTGTTCTACATCCGCATCCAGCGCCGGAGCGTGTCATGACGCGCTCGTGGAAGACGGTGCTGGGACTGCTGTTCACGGCGATCATGCTCTTCCCGGTCTACTGGATGCTCAATGTCTCGTTCACCCGGGACTCGGACATGCGCGCCGATCCACCGCACGTCTTTCCCTTCCACGGGACGCTGGAGGGCTATCGTGCGGTGCTCGACCAGCAGCTGCCCTATCTGGGCACGAGTCTGCTGATCGGGCTGGGCACGGTCGTGCTCACGCTGGTGCTGTCGGCGCCGGCCGGCTACGCGCTGGCGAAGCTGCGCCCGCGCGGCGGTGGTGTGCTCGGTTTCGTGCTCCTGGTCGCGCAGATGATCCCGGGCATCATCATGGCGATGGGCTTCTACGCCATCTATCTGCGCGCCGGCTTGCTGAACACGGTTCCCGGACTGATCCTGGCCGACTCGACGATCGCCGTGCCGTTCGGCGTGCTGATCTTCACAGCCTTCATGGCCGGCATCCCCGACGAACTCCTGCACGCCGCGCTCATCGACGGCGCGACCCGGTGGCGCACCTTCGTCTCGGTGGTCCTGCCGGTCAGCCGCAACGCCGTCGTCACCGTCAGCCTCTTCGCATTTCTGTGGGCGTGGTCGGACTTCGTCTTCGCCACCACGCTCGACGGCGGGGGCGGCCTGCGCCCCATCACCCTGGGGATCTACCAGTACATCGGCAACAACAACCAGCAATGGAACGCCATCATGGCCACCGCCGTGATCGCGTCGATTCCCGCGACGCTGCTGCTCATCCTGGCGCAGCGCTACGTGGCCGCCGGCGTCATTGCCGGCGCCGTGAAGGACTGAGGACCGCGCATGACCGACATTCAAGGACCCGTCGTGCCCACGCCGGAATCGGTTTCCGTGTTCCGGCCGCTGCCCGCGAACGCGGTGCGGCTGGGCGCGGCCGGGCTGCTCGGCGGCTGGCAGGCCCGCAACGCCGCGGCCACCCTGCCGCACTGCGTCACCCAGCTCGACGCGTACGGGAACCTGGCCAACCTGCGCCGCATCACCGGCGACGCCGAGGGCGACTTCCGCGGCATGTGGTTCGCCGACACCGACGTGCACAAGACCCTCGAGGCGGCGTTCTGGGAACACGGCCGCGCGGGGGCCGGCGATGCTTCCTCACCCGCGCTGCCGGAGTTCGTCGCCGAGGTCGCGGAGCTGCTGGAGAAGGCGCAGGACCCGGACGGCTACCTCAACTCCTACTACCAGGGCGACCATCGCGACGAGCAGTGGGCGGAGCTGCACTTCAGCCACGAGATGTACACCGCGGGACATCTGATCCAGGCCGCCGTCGCCGCCGTCCGCAGCGCCCCGGGCGATCCGCCGGCCGAGCAGGTGATGACCGTCGCCCGCCGGTTCGCGGACCTGCTGGTGCAACGGTTCGGGCAGTCGCCCGAGGTGGACGGGCATCCCGAGATCGAGACCGCGCTCGCCGAGCTCTACCGCGTGACCGGGCACCGGCCGTACCTGGACCTGGCAGCTCGTCTCCTCGACAACCGGGGCCGGGGCGTGCTCGGCGAGGGCCGGTTCGGGCCACGCTACTTCCAGGACCACGAGCCGTTGCGCGGAGCCACCGAGGTCACGGGGCACGTGGTGCGCCAGCTCTACCTGCTCGCCGGCGCGGTGGACGTGGCCGTCGAGACCCACGACGACGAGCTGCTCGCCGCGGCGGAACGGCTGTGGGAGTCCGCCCTGGCCAGCCGCACGTACGTCACCGGCGGGCAGGGGTCGCGCCATCGCGACGAGGCGTTCGGCGATCCGTACGAGCTGCCGCCCGACCGCGCCTACGCGGAGACCTGCGCCGCGATCGGTGGCTTCCAGCTCGCGTGGCGCCTGCTGCTGGCGACCGGCGACAGCAAGTACGCCGACGAGCTGGAACGCCTGCTGTACAACGGAATCGCGGCCAGCACCGCAGTCGATGGAATCGGTTTCTTCTACTCCAATCCGTTGCAGTTGCGCGCCGGGCACGACGGATCGCACGAGGACGCGCCGACGCAACGGCTGCCCTGGTACTCCTGTGCCTGCTGCCCACCGAACCTCGCCCGGCTGATGGCCTCGCTGCACAGTTACGTGGCCACGGGCGACGCCGACGAGGTGCAACTGCATCTGTATGCGCCGGGAACCATTCACGCCGCCGGCCGCACGCTGCGCATCGACACCGCCTATCCCTGGGACGCGCGGGTCACGATCACCGTGACGGAGACGACCGCGGAGCCGTGGGAGCTGTCGGTGCGCATCCCGGCCTGGTGCACCACGGCCGACGTCGACGGCGAGCCGGTCGCGCCCGGACGCCTCCGCCTGCGAAGGACCTGGCGGGCTGGTGACCAGGTGGTGCTGACGCTGCCCATGCCGCCCCGGCTGGTGACCGCCCATCCCCGCGTCGACGCCGTGCGGGGCGCCGCGGCCCTCGCGCGGGGGCCGGTCGTCTATTGCCTGGAGCAGGCCGGCCTCGACGACGACCTGGAGGACCTCGAGCTCGACCCGGCCGCGCCGCCCCGGATCACGGACGGCCACGGCCTGCTCGTGAGCGCCCGGGTGCGCCCGCCGGAACACCAGCTCTACCGGACGCCGGCCGCCCCTCCGGCCGTACCGGAGAAAAGCGTGACCGTCACCGCCATCCCCTACTTCCTGTGGGCCAACCGGGCGCCCGGGCCCATGCGGGTCTGGATTCCGCTGGCCGCACGGGAGGAGTAACCGTCCACACCCCCAACCGCGCAGGAGTGTCACCGTGCACATCCGAAGAACCGTCGCCGCGGCGGCCGCAACCGTCCTCGCCGTCGTCGCGCTCCCCCAGCCCGCCCAGGCGGCCGGCAACACCCTCACCGTCAATGTCGGCACCGTCGTGCGGCCCGTCACGCACGTCGCCTCCGGCGGCCTGTACGCCACTGACACCGGTTCCAAGCCACCGCTGGCGCAGATGTATCCGCTGCGCCTGAACCACCTGACCCAGCCGCCGCCCGGCACCCAGCAGCTCGGCAACGGGGCGACCACCCCCTGCTGCGACGGCGCGCTCGTGGCCGGAAAGGTGACCAGCGCCGGCGCCCAGCAGTTCTGGCGGCTGCCGGACATCTACCCGAACTTCCCGTACCGATGGGTCAGCTGGGCCGACTGGGAGGCGAAGGTCCGCACGATGGTCCAGGCCCGCCTGGCCGCGACCGGCACCACGAACGTCGACGGCTACGAGCTCTGGAACGAGCCCGACTGGACCTGGAACACGGCAGCGGCCGGCTCGTTCACCGCCGGCTGGACCCGCACCTACCGGCTGATCCGCTCGCTCGACCCGGTCACCCCGATCGTCGGGCCGAGCCACGCCGTCTACAACCGCGGCTGGATGACCGACTTCCTGACCAACGCCCGCAACACGAACACGCTGCCGGACGTCGTCGTGTGGCACGAGCTCGACAACGACAGCTATCTCAACGTCCAGGCCCACGTGGCCGATTACCGGGCCCTCGAGTCGTCGCTGGGCATCTCGCCCCGGCCGATCTCCATCAACGAGTACGCCTCCCCGAGCCAGGTGGACATCCCCAGCGTCGCCGTGCACTACATGGCGGTCTTCGAGCGCCACGGCATCCGCGACGCCGAGCGCGCCTACTGGTACGAGGCCGGAACACTCAACGGCCTGCTGCACAACAACGCGCCGACGTCGTCCTACTGGACCTACAAGTGGTACGGCGACATGGCCGGGAACATCGTGCAAACGATTCCAGGATCGTGGCTCGAGGGCGTGGCCGCCTACGATCCGACCCGGAAGTTCGTCAACGTGGTCCTCGGCGGCGACAGCGGGAACAACACCGTGCGCGTCAACGGGCTCGGGGCGCTCGGCTCGCAGGTGCGCGTGACCCTGTCCCGCAGCGGCATCACCGGGCGCACCACGAACCAGAGCGCCCCGATCGCCGTGTCGTCGGCGACCTACACCGTTTCCGGCGGCAGCATCAGCGTGCCGGTCAACGACATGCACGCCTGGGATTCCTACCAGCTGCTGATCACTCCCGCCTCCGGGGCGGCGACCTGGCAGCAACGGTACGAGGCCGAGAACGCCACGGTCGTCAACGCCGGCCGCTTCTCGTCGTCGTCGGCATCCAACGGCGGCTACGCCGGCCAGATCGACGGGTCGGCGAACGCGCGCAACGCCTCGTTCGTGGACTTCCTCGTCAACGTGCCGCAGTCCCGCGCGTACACGATGAACATCCGCTACGCCAACGCCACCGGGGCGAACGCCACTCAGGGGCTCGCCTGCAACGGCGGCGCCTTCAGCACGGTGACCTATCCGCCAACCGGCGCGTGGGGCTCCTTCGGCGCCTCGGTCAACGCGACGGTCACCCTCAACGCCGGCTGGAACATGATCCGGCTCGCGAAGGGCGCCCCGAACTACGGCGGCGGCACGGGCTACGCCGAGCTGGACGCCATCACTCTCTCGTAAGTCCCCGCCGGGTTCCGGTTCCGGCCGGAGCCCGGCGTCATTAATCGACATTTGTCAATGGATTGACAGTGCTCGGCGCGACAGCGGAGACTGCCGGAACACGCTGGAAACGTTCCCAGGAGGTGCTCGATGGTCACCCGCAGAGCCGTGATCGGAGCGGCAGCCGCGGCCGCCGGCACCACCCTCGCCGGGGGCACCGCGGCCTTCGCGGACGCCACTGTCACCCTCACCCCGGCCAACGATTTCGGGGCCTGGGAGGGGTGGGGCACGTCGCTCGCGTGGTGGGCCAACGTCTTCGGCAACCGGGACGACTTCGCCGACCTGTTCTTCACCACGAAAACGGTGACCTACAACGGCACCGCGCTGCCCGGGCTCGGGCTGACCATCGCGCGCTACAACCTGGGCGCCTGCAGCTGGAACACCGTCGCCGGCAGCAGCATGGTGGCGTCGCCCAACATCCCGGCGTTCAAACAGATCGAGGGTTTCTGGCAGGACTGGAACAACACTGACACCGGTTCCAGCGCCTGGAACTGGAACGCCGACGCCAACCAGCGCGCCGCCCTCGTCAAGGCCACCCAGCGCGGGGCGATCAGCGAGCTCTTCGCCAATTCCCCGATGTGGTGGATGTGCCTCAACCACAACCCGTCCGGGGCAGCCGGCGGCGGCAACAACCTCCAGTCCTGGAACTACGCGCAGCACGGCTATCACCTCGCCGCTGTCGCGCGGCGCGCCCGGGACAACTGGGGCGTGACGTTCCGGACGGTCGACCCCTTCAACGAGCCGTCCTCGGCGTGGTGGACCGACACCGGCACGCAGGAGGGCTGCCACATCGACGCGAGCATCCAGCGCACGGTGCTGGCGAACACGCGCAGCGCCCTGGACGCGCAGGGCCTCACCGGCATCGGGCTGTCCGCCTCCGACGAGACCAGTTACGACCTGGCCCGGACCACGTTCGCCAGCTTCGACGCGACGACCCGCGCTCTCGTACGGCAGGTCAACGTGCACGGCTATCAGGGCAGCGGCGGCCGGCGCGACCTGCTCTTCACCGACGTCCGCGCCGCCGGCAAGGTGCTCTGGAACTCGGAGACCGGCGACAGCGACGGCACGGGACTCACCATGGCCAAGAACCTCTGCCTCGACTGGACGTGGCTGCACCCCACCGCGTGGGTCTACTGGCAGGTGATGGACCCGTCGTCCGGGTGGGGCACGATCAAATACGACCCCGCATCGCGTACGCCCGGAGCAGTCGAAGTGAAATATCACGTCCTCGCGCATTTCACTCGGCACATCCGCCCGGGCATGCGCGTCATCGGCACGCCTGACGGCAACACCGCCGCCGCCTATGACGCCGCCGGGAAACGGCTGATCATCGTGGCCGTCAACACCGGCGCCGCGCAGACGCTGACTTTCGACCTGTCCGCCTTTTCCACGGTCGCCGGGGGCGTGACCCGATGGACCACCGTGCCCGCGGGCAGCGACCGCTACACCCGCCGCACCGACGTGTCCCTCACCGGCAAAACAGTGCGGCTCGCCTTCCCCGCCGCCTCGGTGCAGACCCTCGAAGTCGCCGGCGTGACCCCGTGATCCGCGGACCCGGGTGGGGCTGCGGGCCAAGGCGGTGCCGCGCGACAGCGGCGCGTCACACGTTGAGGAGGTCGCCGGGTCCGGTCCAGTACTCCACGACGCGCGGTTCGCCGTCGACCGTCACGACGCGGCGGCGCAGCGTCTGCCACTGCCGGGAACCGTCGGGTTGGTCGCGCAGCACCCACGTCCGGCACTCGGTGCGATGCTTGACCTCGCCGTCGACGACCACCTTCTGGGCCAGGCAGCGGCGCGTCTCGGTCATCAGGTACGGGTTCGGCCCCGACTCGATCGGCAACGGAAACGTGCGGGCCAGCGCCTGGTACCAGTTCCACGCCATTTTCTCGTACCCGAACTGATCGGGGTGGCGCAGATCGTGCAGATCGATCCCCGTCACGCTCGACTGGTCGACGACGAACATCCGGCTGTCCTGCCGCCGCGCCACGAGCGCCGGAATGAGCGCGTTGTAGACCTGCGCCGTTTCCGCCTCCTCGGGCACGCGCGACAGGATGATCTGAGCCACGAAGACGTACGCCTCCGGCCGCGCCGCCCGCACCTGATCGAGCAGCACATCGAGCTTGGCCAGAATGGTCGCCGCGTCCTCGCCCCGGGTCACATTGTTCGTGCCGGCGTGCAGCAGAATCACATCGGGCTCGTACTCGTCGAGCCAACCGTCGACCTTCTCCCCCAGCTCCTCGATCGCCGCCCCGCCGTGCCCCTCGTGATCCCGGTCGGCGCTCATTCCGTTGCGCTGCGATCCGACGAAATCCATCCGCAATCCGGCGCCGGACAAATGCATGGCCAGATCGTCGCGATACGACCCGAGCCCCGGCGTTCCCGTGCCCCGGGTGATGGAATCCCCGAGTGGCATGATCCGCAGCGTCTCCCCCGGCGCCTGATCCCCGGGCGCCGCACCGGCCGCCGCACCCGGCACCGCGCCGGACCGGGCATCAGGCGCCGCGACAAGCCCAGGAACGGGTGCCGCGACGGCCGCCGAGCAGTCCAGCATCGCCGCCCCCAGCACCGCGGCAACGACCGGCCGCACGGTCACCCGCCGCGCCACGCCGGGCCACCCCGTCGCCGGCCGCGCCATGACAGCCGCACTGCGGATCGGACCGACGACGTTGCGCCCGGGCGCGGGCCGGGCCGTGTCCGAACTTACGGCTTCGCGGCGCCCATGCCCCGGCTCCGTGACCGCCCATCGGGCCTTGCTCCGGCGCGCGTTCCCCAGCCCCCACGTCACCGCCCGATTCTGCGGTGCCGGCGGCCGCCCTCGCACCACCGTCGGCCCTCCGGCCACCCGATCGAGGACAGCGCCCGCCCCCCGGCGGCCAGGACGGCGCCCGCGTCCGGTGATCAGAACCGGTCACCCTCCCCCGAAGATCCGGCCGCAACAGTTCCCTACTCGGGATCCGACCGATTCAGGATGTGTACGCCCGCCGCGAACCGCACCAGCTCGTCGTCGCTCAGCTCCAGCCCGGCGCCGGCCGTCACCTCGAGCGTCGCGTCCCAGTCGGTGACGTCCACGGCCAGCAGCGCTCCGCCGCCGTCGTGGCTGAGCACCGCGCGACGCCCGCCGACCTTCTCGTTGATCCCGCTCAGCTCCCGCCGCTTGCGCAGCACGACCTCGATCCGCTCCGAGTCGGGCGCGGTGGCCGACGGCCGGAAGGTCATCCTCGACGCGGTGATCGTGTCCGTCACGAACCCGGCCGGGCTCAGATCCAGCTCGAACGGCGGCAGCACGGCCACCGACGCTGCGGTCAGCGAGTCGGCGAGCCCCACGACCTGCTGCGCCGTGTAGGTATCGTCGGTCGCTAGCTGGATCCACCGCCCCGGCGCCTCTTGCCAGGTCACCGTCAGTTGCCGGGCCGGCTCCACATCGACGGTACGCAACGTGCCCGCACGCCCCCGCACCTGCACCGCCGTCTCCGTGGCCACCGTCGTGAAGACGGGCTCCCGGCTCGAGACGGTGACCGTGGTGTCCGCGTGCCGTAGCTGCTCGGTGGCCTCGAAGAACGCCCGCAGCGAACCGCTCTCCACCGACGCGACCGGCGCCCGCATCCCCTCAGTCGCCGGCAGCGTGTACGGGAACACCGGAGCCGAGTAGCCCTCCACCAGCCGCACCGCCCGCCCGGAAGCCGTTGGCGCCACCGTGGCGGTCGAGGTGGCCGGAGGCGCGGACTCCCCCGATCGCCCCACCACCACGGCCACCGCCGGAACTCCCACCACGATCGCCGCCGCCACCGCCGACGCCCCGGCCGCTGTCCGCCGCCGCCGGTAGCGGTCCGACCGCCGATGCACCGTGCTCAGTAACCGGTCGTCCGCGGGCGCCCGCCCCGCCGCCTCGTGCATCGTCTCGGCGAGCAGCCGGTCGAGCTCATCCATCGCCCCGCACCTCCTGATCGGTGAGCAGGCCGCGCATCCGGGCCAGCGCCCGGGACGCCTGGGAGCGGACGGTGGACTCGCCGCAGCCCAGCAGCGCCGCGATCTCGTCGTCCGGCAGGTCGCAGTAGAAGCGGAGCACGAGCACGGCCCGCTGGCTCCGGGGCAGCCCGGCCATCAGGCGCCACATCTGGTCCCGGGCGAGCACCCGCTGCTGGGGCTCGGTCCCGGCCGGCTCGGGCACCTCGGCGACGATCGCCTCGCCCGCCGACCGCCGCCGGCGCCAGGAGAGGAACTGCCGCACGATCGCCGTCCGCACGTAGGCCTCGGGATGTTGCATCGCGGTGATCTTGTCCCACCGCCGGTGCATCCGGGCCAGGACCTCCTGCACCAGGTCCTCGCTGAGGTGTGCGTCGCCCGACAGCACGTACGCGAACCGCAGCAACGCCCAGCCCCGGCTCTGCACGAAGTCGTCGAAGGCCGCGTATTCCCCGTCCCCCGCCGCCCCCGCGACCGCCAGCTCGCGGGCGTCCGCCCCGGCCCCGCCCGGATGCGCGACGTGGCTCGCCCCGAACGCGCCCGGCGATGCACCCGGCGACTCGCCCGCTCCCGGCCGGCCCACCCTCATCGCCGCTCGCAGGACAGCGCCGACGCCCCGCCCGCCATCCGTCGCCTCCGGCTGCCGACGCACCGGCACCAGCCACGACCGGAAGCGAGGCGACGCGGGCCAGAACCCCCGGACACCCGAGGGGTGCGCGAGCCGGAGCACCCCGGCGCCCGGAGCGGGCACCCGAGTCCTCGTCGGCACGGCGGCATGGGGCTGGGGACTCAGCAACTCTTGAAGACGTAGGAGCCCGAGCCCGGACCGGTCACGTCGACATCGCGCAGCACGATCGAGAGCCTACTGGCCCACGCGGCGCAGGCCTTGGCGAAACCGGCCTCGCTGTACTCCACCACCAGGACGTGGTCACCGTAGGTCGCTGTGTAGTTGTCGCACTCGTCCCAATCGGCACACTCCTCGGCGACGGCGAAGTCGAACCCGGCCTGCCGGGCGTCGGCGGTGCTGAGCTCGGCAGCGTTCTTCTGAGCCACGGCGAGGCCCTTGCCGTGCGCATGGGCGCTCAGCGACGCGGCGTAGGCCACCGCCTGCGACTCGGTCAGAAGCTTATTCGAACGGGTGTACGAATCCAAATTGTCGATCTCCAGGCCGCGGAAGCCCTTGGTCGCGCACTGGTCGATCCACTCACCGACAACCGAGGTCAGCGCGGTCCGCTTGGTAGCGGTCGAGTAGTCGAGGAGGGCCTCATTCCAGTCCTTGTCGATGACGACCTTGCCGTTCTTGTCGCGCAGCAGCAGGTCGGGGTGATTGGCCTGCCACCAGGACAGCGCCTCGGCCTGCGCCTGGAAGCCGTTGACGTAACACACGTTGTAGAGCCCGGCGGCCGGCGCGGCGTCGTGGTCGCGGCTGACGACGGTGACGCCGGCGGGCGGCGCATACGGCTTGCCGATCTGATAGTCGAAGCCCGCGTTGCCGGGCGGCGGCGCCCACGTCGCCGAACCACTCGGGCTTGGGCCGGCACTCGGACTCGTCGCCGGGGCGCTGGTCGCGGGCGCGGTGGTCGCCGCCGGCCGGGTCGCCGTCGCGGTCCGGGTCGCCGTCGCGGTCCGGGTCGCCGACGGGGACGGGACAGCGGTGGTCGCCGTGCGGGCCGGGGTCGCGCTCGGCGTCCGTACGGGAGCCTGGGAAGCCGACGGCGAAGGCCGATGCTTGCCGCCCGACCAGGGCCGGATGCCGGCGTCGGCGGTACCGATGCCGACCCCGGCGGCGACGACGGCCGCGACCGCCACCGCCGTCACGGTCAGGATGCGCTTGCGATTCCGGGGCAACGCCATGCGATGACTCCTCGAGCTGGGGGGAACTCCTCCCCCTCAACGCGCTGGGCCGGCCCGCCCGCTGCCGGAAGATCAGGATTTCTTTGCGTGACGTCGCGGTCACCCGGCATCGCCCCCGACCAGCGGGCCCATCGCTGCGCGGTCGCGCCGACAGCCGACAGCCGGCAGCGAGGCTGTCTGTTACAGCAAAGTTCCAGGCAGCGTTCAGGAACAGCCGCGAGAATAGGGCAGCCGTCTCGACTCTGGAAGGATCTCCTTGGCCGGTGGACTCGTAGCCCTGCTGGATGACGTCGCCGTGCTGGCGCGCGCCGCCTCGGCCTCGCTCGACGACGTGGGGGTCGCCGCCGCGAAGGCCGGCGCCAAGGCCGCGGGAGTCGTGATCGACGACGCCGCCGTGACCCCGCAATATGTGCGCGGGCTGGCCGCCGAGCGCGAGCTGCCGATCATCAAGCGCATCGCGCTGGGTTCGCTGCGCAACAAGTTCCTGATCATCCTGCCCGCGGTGCTGCTGCTGAGCCAGTTCGTGCCGTGGCTGCTCACGCCGATCCTCATGCTCGGCGGCGCCTTCCTCTGCTACGAGGGCGCGGAGAAGGTCTGGGCCAAGATCGCCCACCACGACGCGCACGGCGCCGACGAGGGCGCCAAGGACGAGAAGAGCCTGATCTCCGGGGCGGTGCGCACCGACCTGATCCTGTCGGGCGAGATCATGGTCATCACGCTCAACGAGGTGATCGACGAGCCCTTCTGGTCCCGCTTGGCGATCCTGGCGGTCGTCGCGCTGGTCATGACCATTCTTGTGTACGGAGCCGTCGCGCTCATCGTGAAGATGGACGACGCGGGGCTGCGCCTGTCGCAGCTGCCCGGGGCGATCGCCTCGTTCGGGCGCGGCCTGGTCAAGGCGATGCCCGTGGTCCTCAGCGTCCTGACGGTGGTGGGCACCGCCGCGATGCTCTGGGTCGGCGGGCACATTCTGCTGGTCGGCACGGACGAGCTGGGCCTGCACTTCCTCTACGAGAATGTGCACCACCTGGAGGAGGCGGCCCACGACGCCACGGGTCCCCTCGGCGGCCTGGTCGGCTGGCTCGTCAACACGATCGCCAGCGCCATCCTCGGCCTGATCGTCGGCGCGCTCGTCGTGGTGGTGATGACATTCACGCTCCACCGCCGCAAGGCCGGCCACGCGGCCGGGGACGGTCACGCCGCCGAGCGGACCGGCCCCGGAAAGCCGGCGCTCGACCCCGGGAGGCCGGCGCTCGACCCCGGGAGGCCGGCGCTCGACCCCGGGAAGCCGGGCCCCGGCGCCGGCGCGGAAGCCGGCACCGAGACGCGCTGACGGTGATCAGGCGCTGCTGTTCTCACGGGGGCGGCGGGCGGTGGGCGACCAGGCAAAGGCGAGCGAGCTCCCGATCAGGCCGAGGAGCAGGCCGACGACGAAGCCGCCCAGGTTCGAGGTGAGCCAGGAGGCCAGCGACAGGCCCGCGGCCACGAGCGAGTAGAAGAGCCGCTGCTCCGGATTGACGAGCAGGAGCACGCCGCAGAGCAGGAGCAGCAGCGGGACGAGGTAGCCGGCCAGGCCCTGCATGCCGACGTGCACGACGACCGGCAGCGGGGCCTTGACGGTGACCAGGATCTCCGCGCCCGCCAGGGTGACGAGCAGGCCGCCGGAGAACGGGCGGGCGCGCCGCCATCGGGTGAAGGAGGACGTCCGCCCGCTCATGGTCAGCAGCCGTCGCCGGTGAAGGTCATGCGCAGGTGCGGCAGCGTGAACTTGGCCGCCGTGGTGGCGTAGTTGTTCTGCCGCAGGTTGTCGATGTCGACGGTGTCCGCCTGCTGGCCGAAGACGCCCTCACCGCCCTTGACCTTGCCGCCGTTGCGGCGGTCGTTGACCTTGTCGAAGGTGCTGGCATCCTGGCCGATGTCGATGTTCTTGAAATCGGTGTCGCCCGCGATCAGATCGGAGTCGACGACCAGGCTGTCGGCGCTCACGGGCGTGGCACCGTCGCCGGCGGTGATCTTCAGGAACATGCCGCCGAGGGACACGCTCTGGCACAGCTTGGTCAGTTTCGCCTTGTCGATCGCCGAGACGATGACGACGACCTGGCCGCCGGTGTCGCCGGCGTTCGGGCTGTCCTCGATCATGGTGTCCAGCGCGGCGAACTGCTCGAATCCGTCGCCGTGCAGATGCGTGGCGGTGACGGTGAACGGCATGCCGGAGATCGAGAAGTTCGCGGCCAGCACGCCCTGGGCGGTCAGGGCCACGAGACCGGCGGTCAGCGCCGTGGTCAGGGCGAACATTCCGCCGAAGCGCTTCCAGCGCACCCCGCTCCGCGCGGGTGAAGACTCCGGCGCGGACGAGGACTCCGGCGCGGGCGGAGAATCCGGCGCGGGTGCGGACTGCGGCGGGGGTGGTGATTCGTCAAGGGACATCGGTCGCTCCTGAGTCGACATGAGTGGCGGATGTGGCATAGCCGGGCGTCAATGTCGGTGCGGCGAAGTTACCGCTCGGTAGGAAGCGGGTCAAGAGGCGTGACCCCAGGATTGCAAGTCCTGAGGTGTTACATATTTCTTGCCTTGACGTTACGACCGGAGAAGGTCTATAAACCGACGAGTCGAGCGTCGGCGTCGGTATCGAGCGCTAATTCCGTCCACTTCCCCGCAGGGAGAGTCATGCGCGCGTACCGAAGCATTGTTGTGATCTCTGTCGTGACCGCGGCCGCTTTCGCCGGCAGTCCCGCGTGGGCCGCCGACGAGCCCGCCGCGGCGTCCACCGTTCTGACCGTCGAGGCCCCGGGCGGCACCGCCGTCGCCGTGGGTGACGTGCTGACCGCCTCGGTCGCCGCCGGGACGACCGCCGACTTCGCCACCGCGGCCGGCGGCAGCACGGGCATCAAGTGCAGCCAGTCCGCCTTCACCGCGACCGTCACCGACAACCCGGAGGCGCCGGGCGTCGCGTCGGAGTCGGTCACCGCGCACACGTTCGCCGCG
The DNA here is from genome assembly GCF_030709675.1 of Symbioplanes lichenis. Lineage (GTDB taxonomy): Bacteria > Actinomycetota > Actinomycetes > Mycobacteriales > Micromonosporaceae > Actinoplanes > Actinoplanes lichenis. The sequence goes on along the minus strand of NZ_JAUZQD010000010.1, from coordinate 187,440 downwards.
TGCACCTCGAACATCCTCGGCGTCACCCGCGTGAACAGCGTGACGGTCAACAACACCCCGTTCGCCACCACGGTGGAAAGCGGTTCCGGCACGGTGACCGTCTCCGGCACGGACGCGGCCCCGGTGCAGACCACGCTGAGCCTGGGCACGATCCTCGGCTCGGTCACCTGCGTCTACCGCGCCGTCGGCAACGCCATCACCGGCGTCTCCGCCAACGCCGACAACTCGATCTCGTTCGCCGACCAGGCCTTCACGAAGTTCTCCGGCCCGGTCACGTGCCCGGGCAGCGGCTTCTTCACCGCCCGCTACGCGCCGGTCCTGGACAGCACGGCGACCGGCTCACCGGCCGTCTTCACCAACTGACACCGTTTCCGGTACGGCTCGCCGGGCCCCCCGCAACGCGCCCGGCGAGCCGCGCCACGAGCCCAGCCGCTCCACCGATCGGTGGAGTCGCTCCACTGACTCACGCAGAAACCGATTCCACCGCCCGCCCGGGAGATCGGTCGATCCGCGAGAGCCTGACCGAGACCCGGCGCTCGGTGAACGAATTGCGCCCCGAGCCGCTGAAGACCGGCCGCCTGGCCGATGCGGTCACCGCGGCCTACTCAGGCCGCAGCAGCTGCTCGCCACCATCCGGGACGCGATCGCTGTGCGGGGCACCGCCGCGGCGGAGCTCGTCGAGGCGGACCAGGGCGATGCCGGCCAGGACGAACACGCCGCCCACGGCCTGCAGGAGCGTCGGCAGTTCGCCGAGCAGCAGCCACGCGAAGAGGACCGCGAACAGCACCTCGGTCAGGCCCGCGAAGGAGGCCAGCGCCGCGCCGAGGGCTCGCGCGGCGCCGATGCCCGAGACGTACGAGACCGCGCCCGCCAGCACGGCCAGCCCGGCCACCGGGACGAGCCAGCTGACCTGCTGACCGGCGAAGGACACCGGGCCGGTCGAGGCGTGCAGGGGCAGGATGCCGACCGCGCCGAGCAGCACCAGGATCAGGGCGCCGGAAGCCATGCCGCCGCAGGCCAGGGTCACCGCGGGCAGCTCCGGGCCGACGTGCGAGGACACCACGAAGTACGTCGCCAGGCCGACCGCCGCGACCAGGCCCCACGCCACGCCGGCCGGGTCGAGGTCCGCTCCCCCGGCGAGGTCGAGCACGAGGACCAGGCCCGCCGCCGCGGCCGCCGATCCGGCGAGGGTGAGCCGGCGGGGGCGGTCGCCGTGGCGCACCCACATCCACAGCACGACGAGGATGATGCCCGAGTACTCCAGCAGCAGCGCCACGCCGACCGGCAGGTAGCGCACGGCGTTGAAGTAGGCGACCTGCGCGCCGGCCACCGCCAGCAGGCCGAACAGCCCGATCGCCGCGAGCGTGCCGCGCCTGCTTCTCGTGCCGGCGGCGGCCGGCTCGTGCTTCTCCGGATCGCTGGCAGCACGGTCGTGCTTTTCCCCGTCGTTCGTCGCACGGTCGTGCTTTTTCGTGTCGCGCGCGGCGCTCGCCCGGGGCCGGCGGGCGCGCAGGGCGAGCAGGGCGGGCACGGCGAGGAGGACCGCGGCGATGCCGACCCGGACGGTCACGGCGGCCTCCGCCGACCATCCCGCGTCGATCAGCGACCGGGCGAACGACCCGGACGTCCCGAACGTCGCCGCCGACACCAACGCCAGGGCCAGGCCCGGGCCGACCTGACCGTCGCGCACGGATCACACCCTACAAAACCTCAGACCAGGCCGCCGTACGCCGATGGGGGCGGCCTGACCGGGGCGAGGGGAGGTAGCCGTGAGCGAGGCCGTCGGCACGTTGCTCCTGCGCGCTGAGGACCGCCGGTTGGCCGGCGACTACCGTGGCGGCTGCGCCATCGCGGAGGAGGCCGCCACCCTCGCCGGCGCGACCGGGGACAGCGCGGGACAGGCCGCGGCCCTCCGGTCGTACGCGAATCAGTTGCTCCGCCTCGGCCGCCAGGAGGACGCCATCGCGGCGTGCCGGGAGGCGGTCGCCATTCTCGAGTTCCGCGGCGACGAGTATGCGATCTGTGAGGTGCTGACCGTCCTGGCCATGTCCCTCAACGACCTCGGCATGCACCAGGAGGCCCTGGAGGCACTGGCCCGGGGGCGGGACATCGCGCAGCGGCTCGGCGAGAACGGACTGCTTTTCTGGGTGCACAACCGCACCGGCGTCGTCCACGGGAGCATGGGCGACCACGAGCTGAGCACCCACTATCTGATGCGGGCGCTGACGATGGCCGAGGGCATGGACGCCGAGGCCCGTTTCTGCATTCTCAACAATGTCGGTGACAACGGCGTGTACGAGGTGCAGCGTCTGCGTTCGCTCGGGGAATTCGCGGCGGCCGACCGTACGCTGGCGAAGGCTCTTGATTGTGTGATCGAGGCCCTGTCGCTGGCGCGGGCCGCCGACCACCCGTTCCGGCAGTCGATCAGCCTGGACAATCTGGGCATGCTGAGGGCGCTCTCCGGCGACCTCGATGCCGCCGCCGAACTCATCGAGCAGTCGCGGCAGATCGCGGTGACGGGCGGCTACCGATCGCTCGAGCTGGCCGCCTTGCGCCATTTGGCCCGTGTACGCCTGATGCGGGGCCAGTCCGCCGACGCCATCGTGGGCCTGACCGAGGCGTTGCGATGCGCGCTCGACGCGGGCGAGAAGCCGATGGCCATGGAGATTCATCACGAGCTTTCTCTGGCGTACGAGGAGACGGGCGACTTCGGCGCCGCGCTCGCGCATTACCGGTCCTTCCACGAGCTGGAACGGGAGGCCCACAACGACACGGCGGCCGCGCGGGCCCGGATGGCCGTGCACCATTTCGAGCTCGATAATGCGCGGCTCGAGGCGGAGAACGCCCGGCTGGAAGCGGAACTCGAACGTACTCGCAACGCCGAATTGGCCGCCGACAATGTGCTCTGGCAGCGCCAGGCCGCCGAGGACGCCCTGACCGGCTTGCCCAACCGCCGCTCGGTCGACCAGCGCCTGCCCGAACTCGCCGCCGCCGGCCACCCCTTCTGCGTCGCCGTCGCCGACGTCGACCACTTCAAGAAGGTCAACGACGAACACGGCCACCTGATCGGCGACGAGGTCCTGCGCCGCATGGCCGCGGTCCTGCAGGAGAATCTGCGCGATACCGACCTGGTGGCCCGCTTCGGCGGCGAGGAATTCCTGATCGCCTTCAACGCGGTGGACGTGGCCACGGCCCGCATGCAATGCGAGCTGCTCCGGGCGCAGATCGCCGGCTACCCCTGGGACAACGTGCAGCCCGGCCTGAACGTGACCATCAGCCTGGGGCTGGCGGAGATCCGGCCGGGCACCAGCGTGGCGGAGGGCCTGGCCCGAGCCGACGAACGCCTCTACGCCGCCAAACGCGCCGGCCGCAACCAGGTCTGCTGCGGCTGAATCCGCCGGGCGGGCGGCTCAGAGCGCGGCGTAGCGGCGGCGTATGGCGGCGCCCTTGTAGGCGCCCGGGACCACGCAGACCGGACAGCCGCACGGCCGCCTGCCGTGAGCGCCCGGGACGTAGCGCCAGCCGGTGCCCTGCGGAATGTCCCGAACCCGGCGGACCTCGGCGACGGCGACCGCGCGGGGCACGAAAACTTCGTGACCGCGCGGGTCGTCGAGGGCCGCGATCCGGCCGGCTGCTGCGGCGGCGGTGACCAGCTCGGGCGCGGCGCCGTAGTGGCCGACGGTCACCGGCTCGTCGTCGGGCAGCCGCAGATGCACGGCGACCAGCACGCCCGGCTTCCAGCGCCGCAGCTCACGCGTCCACTGATGGGTGAGCGTGAACGACGGCAACACCGGCATGCAGTAGACCCCGCGCGCGCCGGCCCGCCCGTGGCTGCGCGCGGCGATGCCCTAGCGCTCGATGCCCCGAGCCGCCCGCGCCGTGGTCAAGTGCACGAAAGTCGCCATCGATGCGGCACGCTACCGAGTCCCGGCCCGAAGCACCGCCTATTTACGGCCCGCGACCACGGCCGCGACGCCGCCCCGCCCGCGGCCATGGAAGGCGGCCGCAACGAGAATCGTTTGACGCCGACCTGCGTGAGCTGAGTGGCGGCATGAGAACGGCCGGCTACACGAGCTTCCCGCGGAGTTCCAGGTCGATCTGGGACGCGTCGAGGTTGGCGAGGGCGTTGCTTAGCACCTCCGCGTCGAAGGTGCCGTGGTCACGGGCGTCGAGGAGAGCCTCCCGCTGCGCGGCCAGCACGGCGAGGCGGTGCTCCTTGGCGGCGAGGAAGTCGTTCTCCGGCGGGGCGGGCACGGACTCGACGCTCGTACGCATGAGGGTGAAGAGCCTGTCCCGCTCCTCGGTCCGGTGGGCGTCGAGCGCCGCCTGGTCCGCCGGCGGCGCGATGCGGCGCAGCAGCGGGCCGATCGTGCCGCCCTGGACGAGCAGGGACAGGGCGGCGACCGCGAAGGCGACGAGGACGAGCACCGGCCGTTGCGGGGTGTCCTCGGGCAGGGTCTGGGCGGCGGCCACGGTCACCGCGCCGCGCATGCCGGCCCACACCACGGCGATGCCCTCGCGTGGGCCGAGGGGCTGGCGGAGGAAATAGTCGATGTTCGCGAGGCCGGTGATGACGCGCTGGGAGAACATGTCGAGGTCGCGCTCGGAGGGCTCGCGCCGGCGCCGGGCGTTGACTTCCTTGAACGCTTCCTGCTTGCCCTCGGAGGTGCCCAGTTTGTCGTGCATGTCCTGGAGCATCGACCGCATGCCGGCCCCGTGCCGGGCGCGGCGGGCGAGGGCGGCGAGCAGCAGGGTCACGTACGCGGCCCGCACCAGCACCGTCAGCACGAGCGCGCCGGCCGCCACGAGCACGGCGGTGCCCACCCCGGCGTGGTCCTGCTCGACGTCGGCGATGATCCCCTTGATCTGCAGGCCCATCGTGAGGAAGACCGCGCCTTCGAGGACCAGTTCGGCCGTACGCCAGTTCTGGGTGTCCGACAGCCGGTTCTGCGGGGAGAGCTCCCGGGGCGCGCGGATGCCGGTCACGAGTCCCGCGACGACCGCGGCGACCAGGCCGGAGCCGCCGAGCAGGGTCGCGGGCACGGACGCCAGGAACGGCACCGCGAACGAGATGACAGTGTTCACAGCGGGGTCGGTGACCCGCCGGCGCACCACGAGGTTGAGGCGCCCGACGAGCCCGCCGACGACGAGGGCGACGACGACCGACCACGCGAACGTGCCGGCCGCCGCCCAGAACGAGAACGTCGCGGCCGTGGCGACGATCGCCGTGCGGAGCAGGACGAGCGCGGTCGCGTCGTTGAGGAGGCTCTCGCCGTCGAGCATCGCCACGACGCGCTGGGAGACCGACGTCTGCTTGACGATGGAGGTCGCCACGGCGTCAGTCGGGCTGACGATCGCGCCGAGGGCGACGCCGTACGCGAAGCCGAGCCCCGGGATCGCGTACATGAAGAAGAGCCCGAGCGCGAGCGCGCTGCCCACGACGAGCAGCACCGAGAGGCCGCTGATGGCGCCGAACTCGCGGCGGAAGTTCATCGCCGGCATCGACACCGCCGACGAGTAGAGCAGCGGCGGCAGCACGCCCTCGAGAATCCACTCGGGCTCGATGTGCGCGGCCGCGAACACCGGCAGGAAGCTCGCCCCGACGCCGATCGCGACCAGGACGAGCGGCGCCGCGATGCCCAGGCGCGGCCCGGCCACGGTCGCCGCGGCGATCACCACGAGGCCGGTGACGATGACGACGAGCAGTTCGGTCACGCGTCCAGCCTGGCAGCGGCCGGGCCCGCGTGCAGGCGGTTCACCTGCGATGTGCCCTGGCTACACCCGGGCCAGGCGCGATCGTCCCCGCCGGCGCACGGTGACGCCGGCAAGGTCCGTCACCTTTCCGTCGCTTTCCGCGTGGCGTGCATCGTGGCGAGCAGGCGCAGCCGGTCCGCGTCGGGAGTGCCGGGCGCGGCGGTGTAGACCAGCATGACCGGGCCGGGGTTGCCGGGCAACGGATAGGTGTCCCAATCGAGCCCGATGTCACCGATGCCGGGAACGCGGAACGTCTTGGCGCCCCGGACCGATTCGCGGACGTCGTGCCGGGCCCACAAACGGCGGAACTCGGCGCTGCGAATGCTCAGCTCGCCCACGATCGCGGTGGCGCGCGGATGGGCCGGGTCGGTGGCGACGGCGGCGCGCATCATGCCGATGTACTCGAGGGCCTGCCGCTCCCAGTCGGTGCAGCTGCGCTGGTTGGTCAGCGTGTCGTCGAAGAGCAGCAGCAACATGTTGAGCCGGTCGGGCGTCACCAGGCCCGGATCGCCGAGCAGCGCCTCGGCCATCGGGTTCCAGTCGAGCAGGTCGAGGTGCCGCCCGAGGACGACCGCCGGGGTGTCCATGAGCCGCAGCAGCCGGCGGGTGCTCTCGGGAACCGATTCCGGAGTACGTCCGGCCGGGGCGGGCACCGGCCGCCGGGCCGCCTGGGCGAGGGCGAACAGGTGCCGGCGCTCCTCGTCGTCGAGCCCGAGCGCCCCGGCCAGCGCGTCGAGCACGTCGTCGGAGGGGCGCACCTCCCGGCCCTGTTCCATCCGCTGGTAGTAGTCGGTGCTCAGGCCGGCCAGCAGCGCCAGCTCCTCGCGCCGCAGCCCGGTGACTTTGCGTCTGCCACCGGGTTCCAGGCCGACGTCAGCGGGCTGCAACCGATTCCGGCGAGCGCGCAGAAAGTCGCCGAGCTCCCGGGCGTACGGATGGGTCATGGTCCCAGTGTGCCGCCCGGCCGGACCCGCAGGGTAGGTCCCGCAGGACCAGGGAACCTGGCCGCGATGCCCCTAACGTCGGCGTTTCCCACCGATTCCAGGAGTAGTCAATGACCGATCTTGCCGGCCGCACGGCCGTCGTCACCGGCGCGAACTCGGGCCTCGGCCTGGTCACCGCCACCGAGCTGGCCCGGCGTGGCGCCCACGTGGTGCTGGCCGTCCGTAACGTTCCCGCGGGCGAGGAGGTGGCCCGCCGGATCGGCGGCGAGGTGCGCGAGCTGGACCTCGCCTCGCTCGCCTCGGTGCGGTCCTTCGCCGCGAAGCTGGTCGCCGACCATCCGGCCATCGACCTGCTGGTCAACAACGCCGGCCTGGTCGTGCTCGGCCCGCGCCGCACCACCGCCGACGGCTTCGAGCTGCACCTGGGCACCAACATGCTGGGGCCCTTCGCGCTGACCGGCCTGCTGCTCGACGCGCTGACGGCCGCCCCGGCGGCCCGGGTCGTCAGCCTCAGCTCGATCACGCACAAGGGCGCCCACCTCGACTTCGACGACCTGATGAGTACGCACGACTATCGCGCCGCGGCGGCGTACGGCCGGTCGAAGCTCGCCACGACCCTCTTCGGCCTCGAGCTGGACCGCCGCCTGCGCGCCGCCGGGTCGCCGGTGATCAGCACGCTCGCCCACCCCGGCCTGACCCGCACCAACCTGACGCCGCGGGCCTGGGAGCACCTCGGCCCGCTCGGCAAGCCCGTCGCCTGGCTCGGCCTGCTCGCCACGCAATCGGTCGAGCAGGGCGCGAAGCCCCAGATCAAAGCCGCGACCGATCCCGGCGTACGCGGGGGGCAGTTCTTCGGCCCGGCCGGGCTCGGCGAAACCCGGGGGCGCGTCACCAAGGCCCGGCTGAGCAAGGAGGCCGCCGATCCGGCCGTCGCCGCCCGGCTCTGGGCCGCCTCCGAGAAGCTGACCGGCGTCCGTTACCTCTGATGCACCTCATTGAGGATCGTTTCCAGCCGGCGCTCACCTTCGCGGGTCTGCACCCCCGCGCCGAGCAGTTTCGTCGCCAGGGCGGCCACGTCCGGGAAGTTGAGCCGGGTCACCAGGCTGCTCTCGACGGCGAGATCCCGGGCGTCGACGGCGGTCTTGACGATGCCGATGATCGCGGGACCCAGGGCGGCGATGCGGCGGGACAGCGTGGTGACGAAGTCGTCGAGCTCGGCGGCGGGCAGCGCGCGGTTGATCAGCCCGTAGCGCTCGGCCAGCTCGGCGCCCACGAGCTCGCCCCCGAGGATCAGCTCCAGGGCCCGGGCGCGGCCGATCAGCTCGGGCATGAGCTTCGTCCCGCCGCCGCCCGGGTAGATGCCCATCAGCGTCTCCGGCTGCGCCTGCCCCGCCGGCCCGATCGCCGCGAAACGCATGTCCAGCGCCATGAGGAACTCGTTGCCGCCGCCCCGGGCGAAGCCGGCCAGCTTGCCGATGGTGACCTGCGGCAGCGTACGGATAAGTTCGTTGACGGTCTGGACGGGGTTGGTGCCGCCGACCAATTCGCCGTCCGCCGTCAGCAGGCCCGGATCGGTGAGGAAACCCATGTCGCCGTGGGCGATGAAGAACTCGGGATCGGCGCTCTGGAAGACGATCACCCGCACGGTGTCGTCGTCCTTCACCTGCGCCACGAAGCTCAGGAGGTCGGGAATGAGCTTGCCGTCGAGCAGGTTGAGCGGCGGGTGGTCGATGGTCACGGTCGCGACGCCCTGCTCGACGTCGACGTGCAGTGTCTCGTAGGTCATGGAAGTACGCTAGATTCTGACATCCATGTGAGATTCAAGGCTTTGTGACGGGGGCGACATGCGGATCGGCGACCTGGCGGCGCGGACAGGAGTGAGCGTGCGTTCGCTGCGGTACTACGAGGAGCAGGGGCTGCTGGCAAGCACCCGCAGCCCCGGCGGCCACCGGCACTATGCCGAGGAGGGTGTGGACCGGGTGGCGTACCTGCAGCGTCTCTATGCCGCGGGCCTGTCCAGCCAGAAGATCCTCGAAGTCCTCCCGTGCCTCGAGTCCCCGAGCGGCGCCACCTCCGACGCCGCCTTCGCCCACCTGGTCGAGGAGCGCGACAAGCTGGTGGCCCACATCGCCGGGCTCACGCGCACGCTCGACAGCCTCAACGAGCTGATCGACCTCAACCGCGCCGCCCGCTGACGCTCCCGCTTCGCCGGTTGACGGGCGCTTTCGGCGCGTCGCCCTTTCGTCCTCCCGCTGTGGCCTCAGCATCGCCTTGAGAATCGGGTGAGTCGCGGCGAGATACTGCGTCACCAATTCGTCGACGAATGCGGTGAAGGCGGCGGGATCGACCGCGTACTCGTCGATGTGCAGGTCCACCACCCCGCACGGGCGGCCGGCGGTCGGCACCAGCGCCTCGGTCATCCGGAAGAACAGCTGGGCCACCCGGGTCGCCGGGTTCCACAGTGTCTGCCCGGTCGTCGCATCATCGAAGTACTGACTCATCGCGCCATGGTCGCAGTGTCCTTCCGGCCGGCGTCAGCGCGCTGCCGACGGTGACGGCCGAGACGGCCAGCAGGGCGGTCGCGTCCGCGGCGGCGACCACGACCGCGCCGCTGGGCGGGCCGGTGTCCGGGCCGGTGATCCGTACTGGTCTCGGGGGTATGGTGCCATTCCGCGATCAGGAGTCGACCTTGATCTCGGCCTTGTCGCAGGCGGTGCGGGCGCCGCGCAGGGCCCGGTCGACGCCTCCCCCGTCGCCGTTGGACGCGGCGTCGAAGGCGTCCTGGATGCGGCGCATGCACGGGACGAGGACGTCGCGCTGGCCCTTGGTCTCGGCGAGGTCGGCCTTGGTGGCGCCGAGCTGGGTGGTGAGGTCGCCGGCCTTCTTCTCGGCGTCGGCGAGCTTCTGCTGCGTACTGGAAACGATTCCTTTTTGTTCCTCGACCTGGGCGGTCAGGTCGGCGCGGGTGTCGCGGAGGTTGCCCTTGGTGTCGTTCAGATTGCCGTGCTCGTTGAGGTAGAGGCCGAGCATCAGGCCGCCGAAGACGAGCAGCAGGGCGGCCGCGATGCCCAGGACCAGGGTGGCCGGGCGGCGGCGCTCGGGCGGCGCCGGGAAGGGAGTGGCCGACACCGGCGGATAGGGCGGCGGCGCCGGGAGCGGCGCGGTGGGCTGGGCCGGGGGCGACGGGAACTGCTCCTGCGGCGGGTAGGTCACGGCTCTTCCTTTCCACGGACGAGAGGTGTTCAGCAGACGTCGAAGACCTTGCAGGCGGTCTGGATCGGGACGGCGAGGCCGATGCCCTCCGCGTCCTCCGCCTTGGCGTCGGCGATGCCGACGACTTCCTTGCGGGTGTTGACGACCGGGCCGCCGGAGTTGCCCGGGTTGACCGGCGCGTCGATCTGGATCATCGTGCCGGGGCCGCCGACCCGGGCCCGGACCGCGCTGACCACGCCGGTCGTGATGGTGTCGGTCAGGCCGAGCGGGGCGCCGACCACGAGGATCTGCTCGCCGGAGGCCGGGGCCCGGGCGGCGGCGGTGATCCCGGTGACCTGGCCGGGGATCGTCAGCAGGGCGAGGTCGTGCCGCGGGCTCACGTCGGCGATCGTGGCCGTGTAGCCCTTGGCGTCGCGTTCGAGCCGCACGGTCTTGCGCCCGGTGGTCCAGACGCTCTCGATGACGTGATAGGCGGTGAGGACCCGGGTCCGGCCGCCCGCGGGCTTGCCGACGGCGAAGGCGCTGCCGGTGAAGTCGCCCGCGATGACCTGGAAGACGCTGGGCAGGGCGGAGGCGGCGACCGCCTGCGGGTCGAAGGCCTGCCGGCTGCGCTCGTCCAGGGCGCCCAGCCCGGTCTCGAGGGTCTTGATCCGCTTGTCGAGGGCGGTCGCCCGCTGCCCGGCCGCCGCGTCGGCGAGCTCGAGCGCCTGCCGGTCGGCGGTCGCCTGCCGCCGGAGCTGGTCGATCCGGTCGTCCTGCCGGTGCAGCGTCACCACCAGCACGATCAGCGCGGCGACGGCCACGAGCAGCCGTAACGCTTTGAAGAGAGCCACGTACGGAAAGTATCGAGCGGCGGCGCCGGCCGGTGGTGGTCGAACGACCCCCATCTACAAGTCGTCGGTCGTCAGCAGTCCATCCTGGAGGGCCCGGGCGACGAGGGCGGCCTTGGTCGGTGCTTCCCGGCCCACGTTCGCGTACTTCACGCGTACCCGTTCCAGACAGGAATTCACCCGATGCACCGTGAGGTGCAGGCGGCGCGCGACCATCTCCTTGCTCTCGCTGTGGAACCATTCCAGCAGCACCTCGGTCTCGCGCGGCGACAGCCGGGGCCGGTGCGGGCGGTCGTCGGTGCCGAAGGCCCCGGAGAGCGCGGGCGGGGTGTAAGGCGTCCCCGCCGCGGCGGCGGCGATCGCCGCGACCAGGTGGTCCTCCCCCTCGGCCTTGGTCAGATAGGTGCACGCCCCGATGTCCAGGCAGGTCAGCACGGTGTCGCGGTCGGCCCGCATGCTGTAGACGATGACCTGCCGGCCCGCGTCGACCAGCCTTTTGAGATCCCCGTACGCGGGACCCGTCACGTCCAGCTGCAGGTCGAGCACCACGACGTCGGCCGTGGCCCCCGGCGCCAGCCACGCGGCCGACACGTCCGGCCCCCACGCCACCACCTCGATCGGCGGATCGGCCAGGGCACACCACGCACGGACGCCCGCCTGCACGACCGGATGATCGTCCACCACGACAACGGTGATCATGCCGCCCCCTGCCAGACCGCCTGGATCCACCAGCGGTCGCCGTCGAGCACGGTCGAGCGCCGCACTCCGTCGCCGTCGGGCAGGTCCGGCGGGGCTGAGCACCGCGCGACGACGCTGACCGTGACCGCGTCCGGCGTGCCGGCGACCGTGAGCCGCACCTTGCCGCGGGCGGTGGCCAGCGCGGCGATGGCCGGCTCGGTCAGGCGGCGGCGGGCCGGGGGCGGGAGTTCGGGGCGGGCGCCGTACTCGGCGAAGGACACCGGCACCCCGTTGCGCTCGGCCAGCTCGATGCAGGCACGCAGCTCCCGCGCCAGCGGATCGGTGACCGTCGCGTCCTCCCCGAGCAGCCGGCGCATCCGGGCCGCCTCGGCCGCGCAGCGGGCCCGCACCCGCGGATCGGCCGGGTCCAGCTCCCCGGCGGCGAGACCTCCCAGCAACGGTACGGTCGCCGGCGCGAGCTCCGCCCACCGGCGCTCCCGGTCCCGGTGCAGCTGCCGGCCGACCTCCTCGGCGGTCCGCACCCGCTCCGCCTCCCGCAGCACCCGGCCCGACGACACGGCCAGGCCCCGCAGCACAGCGGCGACCATCGCGATGCCGAGCTGGAAGAACAGCACCGCCCACGTCGCGTTGACCACGCCCGCCACGCTCAGCGCCGCCTGCCCGTCCACGGCGGCCTGGGCGAACGTCAGCAGGTACTGGCCGGCGAGGACGGCGGCGAGGATCACCACGGGACTGTCGAGCAGAATGAGCACGATCGGCCAGCCGGCGTCGCCCTCCGACCAGTGCGCCGGGCCGAGCCGGAACTCGGGGCGCACGGTGGCGGTGGCGACGCTGGAACAAACCGCAACCGCTACTACCAAGGGCCAGCGCGGCATTCTCCGGGCCCACGCGGCGATCAGGGTGACGGCGACCAGTCCGCCCCAGACGGCATATTGCGCCGGAAGCGACGTGTACGCCTCCGGAGCCGCCAGCAGGTGTGGCAGGTCGAGCAGCACCAGCACGGCCAGCACGGTGACGACCACCGCCCAGTGCAGCCCCCGCTGGAAACTGGCGGCGATGACGCCCTCGTCACCGCGCACCTCCGGGACGGCGAGCCGGGCGATCAGCGTGACGGTGGTGCCGTTTCCGGGGCTGCTCACCACGTGCGCCTCGCCGCCCCGGCGGGTCATGCGGTCCTGGATCGAGCGGGTGACTCCGTACCGGCGGGGTGGGGTCTGTGCGGGGTCGAAGCCCCGGCCCTCGTCGCAGATCTCCACGGTCACGGTCGCGCCGTCGCGGCGTACCGAGATGTCGGCGTGACCGACCCCCGCGTGCCGCACGACATTGGTCAGGGCCTCACGCGTGCCGCGGCTGAGCGCGACCGCGTCGACGGCCGGAAGCAGCAGCTCGTCCGGCGCGTGCCACGAGATCCGCAGCGGCGTGTGCGTGGCGATGTCGCGCAGGAGTGCGATCAGGTCGAGTTCGCCGTCGGCGTCGGGGCGGCCGATCTCGCGCAGGTCCCGGCGCGCCTGCTCGGCGAGCCACGGCTCGCGCTTGGTCAGGACGCCGTTGCCGATCATCAGCAGCGTCACGGACGCGGTGTCGTGCAGGGCGGCGAGATACTCGCGCTCGTCGGCGCGGCGGGCGGCGGCGATGGCCGCGGTCCGGCGCAACTGCGCACCGCGGGAAACGATTCCATCGGCTGTCAGCGCGCTGCGGCGCACAAAGCGGTAGAGCGCCCACGACAGCCCCGCCTCCGCCGCCGTCCAGGCTTCGACGGTCTCGTTGACCAGCCAGCCGCCCGGGTCGGCGAGGATCGTGCCGGCGTAGTGCGCGCCGACGACCACCGTGACGGCGGCGATGAAACCGATTCCCGGAAGCAGCCACGGATACGTTACGAGGGTGATCGCCACGGCGATGAGCACCCAGGTGCCGCCGCCGCGCGGGTCCGACTCGACGGTCCAGGGCTGGGTGAGGCCGACGGCGACCATGACCGCCACGTCGGCGGGCGCCCACCGGCCGGTGCCCTTCCAGGCGTAGAGCAGGTTCCAGCCGGTGAGCGCCAGAGCGACCGGCGGCGCCGCCCCGAAGAGCACCGCCGCCGTGCTGGACAGTCCGACGACGATCAGGCGCAGCCCGAGGGCGTACTTGCGGCCCTGCCGGAGGAGGCTCTCCTCGACCGCGCCCGATCGACGTTCGTCCACATGGGTCAGCCTACGAACAGCAGCCGGTTGGGGGAACCGGTTCCCGGGTTGGTCACCTTGTTCGCCGTCGCCCGGTTCACCAGGTTGTCCCGGACCTGAGCCGGCGTGTAGGACGGGTTGGCCGACAGCACCAGCGCCGCCGCCCCCGCCACGTGCGGTGAGGCCATCGACGTGCCGCTGATCGTGTTGGTCGCGGTGTTGCTGCTGTACCAGTCGGATGTGATGGACGAGCCCGGCGCGAAGATGTCCAGGCAGGTGCCGTAGTTCGAGTACGACGCCCGGGCGTCGGTGCTGGTCGTCGCGCCGACCGTGATCGCCGAGGCGACCCGGGCGGGCGAGGAGTTGCACGCGTTCGCGGTCGAGTTGCCGGCCGCCAGGGCGTACGTGACCCCGGAGCTGATCGAGTTCGCGACCGCGTTGTCCAGGGCGGTGCTGGCCCCGCCGCCGAGGCTCATGTTGGCGACGGCGGGCTTCACGGCGTTCGTGGTCACCCAGTTGACGCCCGCGATGACCCCGGCGTTGGTGCCCGACCCGGAGCAGTTCAGCACCCGCACCCCGACGAGCTTGACCTGCTTCGCGACCCCGTACGTGGTCCCGCCGACCGTGCCCGCCACGTGCGTCCCGTGCCCGTTGCAGTCCACGCCGCCGGTCCCGACCGCGTCGTAGCCGAAGCGGGCCCGGCCGCCGAAGTCGTTGTGCGTGTACTTAATGCCGGTGTCGATGATGTACGCCGTCACGTTGGACGCCGTCTGCGTGTAGGTGTAGGTGGTGCTCAGCGGCAGGTTCGCCTGGTCGATCCGGTCCAGCCCCCAGGTCGCCCCGGACTGGGTCACGCTGAGCGAGACGGTCTGGTTCTGTTCCACGTACGCGACGGAGGGGTCGGCCGCGAGGCGCTTGGCCGCCGACTCGCTCAGCTTCGCCTCGAAGCCGTTGAGCACCGAGCCGAAGGTCCGCGCGACGCTGCCGTCGTACTTCGCGGCGAGCTTGTCCTGGCCGGCTGCCTTACCGGCACCGGCGGCCTTGGTCACCGCGGTGTCCTTGAGGACGACGATGTAGCTTCCGGGAACGGCCGACGCGGTCCCGGCCAGCAGGATCTGACCGGTGGGAGCGGCAATCGCGGGGGTCGAGGTGAGGGCGGCGGCGGTGGCCGCGGCGAGGCCGGCGGCCAGGGCCGCACCGAGGCGGGGTCGTCGAATCGCCATGGGGATCCTCTCGTCCGTCGGACGCCCGGTGAGCGCCCGTTCCGCCGAGACTAGGCCCCTGACATGCACGTTTGTCTATACCGAAAAAGCCATACCGTATCCACAACCCGCAACGATCACCCCGGCCAGACCCCCACGAGATCGTCCGGCCCCCAGACCGCGTCCACCGCGCCAGGCGGCAGGTCCGCGCCCGACCGCGACACCACGACGAGCCCGGTGCCGGCAGGGTCGAACCCCGGAACCTGCCGGGCCCCCTCCCGCAGCCGCTGCAGATCATGCGCGTCGAAGGGCGTCCCGAGCCACTTGAGCGAGCCGCAGAAGAGGATGCGCGTCGCCACGGGCGCCCGGTCGGCGCCGACGAGATTGATCTCGGGATTGAACTGCCTGTTCCACCAGCCGCCGACGACCTGCGTCTCCGGCCACGGCAGGCTGCCGGCTATCGCGGCCTCCTCGAGCGAGGCGCGAACCAGAGGCTCGACCGCTCGACCGCGCCAACTGATCCACCTGTTCCGGAACAGCGAGAAACCGGCGTCGGGCCGCCCGCGCCGCGTCAGGTTGTGCACGTCTCGCAGGATGGCGAGGTAGAGCCGCAGGTTGCTGTCGGCGACGCGGTACAGGGCCGGCTTGCCGCTGCTGATCGACAGCGGCTGGTCGGAGGCCAGCACCTGCTTATCGTCGGTGAGCTGCCGCAACAGCGGGGACAGGGTGCCCGAGCTGACCTGGCCGTCCCGGCCGCCGGCCGCACTGGCGATCGTGGTGAACGCCCGGGCATCGCCGCCGACCGCTTCGACGACGCGCCGGGCGACGTCCGGGTTTGGGAACTCGGACGCCAGGGACTGCTCCGGCACCACGAACAAGGGCGACGAGGGGTCAGCGCACTCGTCGCGCACGTGTGTCTCCGCCGGAGTGCCGGTGGGCCAGCGCAACAAGACGCCCGGCAGCCCGCCGGTGATGAGGTGGGCGTCGACGGCATCGGAGCCGGTGAGGCCGGTCGCCGCGGCGCTCTCGGCGAGATTCAGCGGGCCGAGGACGAGAGTGTCGGCCCGGCCGTAGAAGGGCCGATCGTAGGCGGTGAGGCGCTGCATCATGTGCAGGTCGCTGCCGAGCAGGAGCAGCAGAACCGGCCGGTGTGACAACAGCCGGTCCCAGACGACCTGCAGGTGCCCGTCGAACGTGTCGTCCTGCTCGGTCAGCCACGGCACCTCGTCGAGCACGACGACGCTGGGCCGGTCCGGCAGCACACCGGCGAGAAGGCGCAGCATGTCGCCCCACCCCCCGGCCGGCGGGACGGCCGGCAGCAAGGCGCGGTCGTTCGGCAGGTCCGACTCTGTCAACGCGGCGAGGAACTGGGTCGTCGATTCGCTGATCGAGGCGCCCTTGACGGCAGTGAAATACAGGTAGGGCAGGCCGGAACGGTCGCACAGCTCCTGCACCAGACGAGACTTGCCGACCTGACGTCGACCGCGGAGGGCCACAGCGAGACCCGAGCCGGTTCTCGTCACATGATCGATTCGCTTGGTCAGCAACGACAGCTCGGACCGGCGGCCGATGAACACGGGTCCTCCGTTAGGTAGATTGCATCTACGTAGATGCAATCTACCTTAAACGCCGTTCACCAGATGCGGGTGCGGGTGGAACCGGAGGACAGGGCGGCGATCGGGCCCGGGGCGGCCGGCTCGGTGGCGGAGCGTGCGGCGCCGGTCAGGTCGGTGGTGATCACGGCCGGGGTGCCGTCGGGCTCCTCGAAGTCGGCGTCGGCGAAGCGGACGCGGGGCAGGTCACGGCCGCCGACCAGGCCGACGCGGGCGTTGTCGAAGGCGCTGGGGAGGTCGGCGACCAGGTGGACCTGGTCGCCCTCGGTCAGGATCGAGACGGTGCCGGCGTCGAGGATGTGGGGGTCCGGCTCGCCGGCGAAGGGGTGGGCCCCGGCGACGTACACGTTGTCGCGGGCCCAGACCGGCTGCAGGACGTCGGCGAAGCGCTGGTGGTCGCCCGGGGGCTGGGCGGCGAGGCGGGACAGGTACTCCTCGAAGGACGCCGGGTGGGCGTCGTAGCCCGCCAGGCCGTACCCGGCCTCGGTCGTGCCCGGCTGCCGGCGGTCCTTGTCGTACGCCTCCGCCAGCGACCCGCCCAGGAAGACGTTGCCGATCCAGCGGTCGTCGCCGCCGCGGATCACGGCGTAGCCGGCGACCTGGGTGCTGTGCGGGCGGTGGTAGGGCGTGGCCCGGTCCATCACCGGCACCAGCCACACCGAGCCGGCGACCAGGTTGCCGATGAAGGCGCCGCCCTG
Organism: Symbioplanes lichenis; assembly: GCF_030709675.1. GTDB lineage: Bacteria > Actinomycetota > Actinomycetes > Mycobacteriales > Micromonosporaceae > Actinoplanes > Actinoplanes lichenis. The sequence continues at coordinate 170,325 of NZ_JAUZQD010000010.1, read as the reverse complement.
GCTGAACGACTCGAAGGACGCGCGCGAGCCGAGGACGTTGTGGTCCACGAGGTACGGGCCGTGGCTGACCTCGACGAAGAGATCCCGGTTGTTGTCGTGGTAGACGTTGCGGGTGATCCGGGTGCCCTGTGTCTCCCAGTCGAGCCAGGTCCCGAGCGAGCAGTCGTGGATGCGGTTGTGCCGGATCGTCACGTCGATCGCGGCGTGCAATTTGATGCCGCCGATCTCGTACCCGTAGAACTCGCGTTTCACCGCGATGTGGTGGATGTGGTTGTCCTCGATGGTCGAGAAGACGCAGCCGAGATGGCCCACGATGCCGTTCTGGCCGCAGTCGTGGATGGTGTTGCGCCGCACCACGTGCGAGCCGATGTGCTCCTTGTCCCAGCCGATCTGACGGGCGGAGAAGACCGACTCCAGCTGGTACTGGTAGCCGGGCTTGTCGCCGCGCTCGGACGCGTAGTTGTGCCCGGTCGACGCCTCCTTGCCGAGCGAGACGCCCGAGCATTTCGCGTCGTGGATGACGTTGTCCTCGATGATCCAGCCCTTGGCCCAGTTCGGGCCGACGAGCCCGGGCTGGTCGGCGGTCGGGGGCGTCCACGGGCAGGCGGCCTGCGCGAGCTCGAAGCCCCGGACGGTGATGTAGTCCAAATGCGGGACGAGCGGATAGAACACCGACCGGCGTACGTTCACCTCGGTCAATTCCACGTTCGGATCGGCGCCCCGGAAATCGGCCCAGATCGTCGTCGTCTCGGGACCCACTTCGGCGTACCAGAGGAACTGGGTCTGCTCCTGGTCCGGCACCGGCGTCAGCACACCGGTCCAGTTGTCGAGGACCTCGGTGCGCAGCGGCGGATCGTCGAGCTCGGCCCGCGTGGCGGCCTCGTAGAAACTGCGCCCGTTGAGATAGACGTCGCCGAGGTGCTTGTGCGGCGCCCCCTCGTCGTAGACGATCCAGTCGCCGGTCACCTCGAGGGCGTACGGATTGAAGTCGCCGAAGAGCGCGTTGGGCAGCACCGCGCGCCAGACCGTGCCGCCGTCAGGCTCCCAGCTCGTGACCCGCTCGGAGCCCTTGATCACCACGTGCTCGCCCTCGGCCGCCGTGTAGGTGATCCGGCGCGTGTCGCTGAGCCCGCCGCGCCGGGGCGTGACCCACTCCCTGTACTCCCCCGCGTGCACGACGACGGTGTCGCCCGGGCGCGCCTCGGCGGCGGCACGGTTGATCGTCCGGAACGGCGCTTCGGCCGTGCCCTCGGCGTCGTCGGATCCGCTGGTGGCCACGTGCAGCAAGGTCATGAGGGGACCCTAGAGTTCCGGAAGAAACGGTGTCAACGGTCCGAAACTTTCGGAGGCCGGATAGGGTGGCCGGATGACCGATGTCTCCCTCGCCGACGCCCTGGATCCGCTCGTGCTCGCCCTGGACATCGGGTCGACGGCGACGCGCGGCGGCCTCCACGACGCGGCGGGCCGGCGGGTCCACGGCCGGCAGCACAAGGTGCCCCACGCGTTCACGGTCGCGCCCGACGGGACCTCGGTCATTGATCCCGACCAGGTGACCGCCGAGGTCGGGCAGGTCATCGACGCGGTGACCGGCGACCCGCGGCTGGGCACCCGCATCGCCGGCGTCGCGCTGGACACCTTCGCCGCCTCGCTGATCGCGGTCGACGCGGCCGGGCGCGCGCTCACCCCGTGCATCACCTATGCCGACTCGCGCAGCGCGGGCGCGGTCGCGGCGCTGCGCGAAAGCCTTGACGAGTACGCGGTCCAGCAGCGCACCGGCACCCGCCTGCACACCAGCTACCACGCGCCGCGCCTGCGCTGGCTCGCCACGTCCCAGCCCGATGTCGTCGCGGCGGCCGCCCACTGGTGGTCGCTGGGCGAGTACATCTGGCACCGCCTGATCGGGCAGCCGCTCGCCGGCACGTCCACTGTCGCGTGGACCGGGCTGCTCGACCGCCGCACCGGGACGTTCGACGCGGAGCTGCTCGCCGCCGCCGATCTCGACCCGGCCCGGCTCACCCCGCCGTCGGACGAGCCGGTGCCGGCCGCGAGCAGGCCCGCGCTGGCCCGGGCGGTGTGGTTCCCGCCGATCACCGACGGCTACGCCAGCAACATCGGGTCCGGGGCGCTCGACGCGACGGTGCTCACCGCGGCGACGGCCACGAGCGGCGCGCTGCGGGTGCTGCTCGACGGCCCGGCCGACCCGCTGCCGTCCGGCTTGTGGAACTACCGGGTGGACGCCGGCCGTACGCTGCTGGGCGGGGCGATCAACGACGTCGGCCGCGCCGTCAGCTGGGCCCAGAGCACCTTGCGGCTCAGTCCCACGCTCGACGCCGTCCTGACCGCGCCGCCGGACGCCGCCACGCCGCTCGTGCTGCCGTACCTCACGGGGGAACGCGCCCCGGGCTGGGCCGGCAGCGCCCGGGCCGCCTTCGGCGGGGTGTCGGCCGCCACGGACGCCGATGCCCTGTTCCGCGGCATCATCGAGGGCGTCGCCGTCACGTACGCCCGGGTGGCCGACGAGCTGCACCCGGCCGCCCCTCAGGTCGCCGAGGTCGCCGCGGCGGGCCGGGTCAGCAACGACCAGCCGGCCTGGCTGCAGATCCTGGCCGACGTGCTCGGCCGGCCGGTGACCCACGTGACGCGGCGCCGCTCCACCCAGCACGGCACCGCGCTGCTCGCCCTGGACACGCTGGCGCCCGGCGTCGCGCGGGAGCCCCGGACCACCGGGGCGACGTACGAGCCGCGCCCGGCCCACGCCGCGTACTACGCGGACCGGCGCGCCCGCTTCGCCGAGCTCTACGACACGCTCGTCAATCCGGCTCGGCCATAGTGTTGTCGTCGGGGTGGTCCGCGAACTCGGCGGCGTCCGTCTCGCGCGGGGTCACCAGCGGCACCAGATCGGCCAGGGGCTCGTCACCGCCCGGCACGAGCGTCAGGGTGGCGTCGTCCCGCAGGCAGAAGATGGCGTACTCGCGGGCCGGGGGTGCGGCGGGCACCAGCCGGCGGCGGTCCGGGGACGAGCCGCAGCCGCCCCGTGAGCTGCCCGGACCCTCGACGACGGCGTGCACGCGGCGACCGGACGGGTCACGCAGAGTCATGCTGACGGAGTAGCGGCCGGCCCAGGTGCCGGTCAGCCGATAGCCGGCGATGTCCGGCACGACCAGCGGCAGCCCCACTGCCTCGAACTTCTGCGCCCGCCACCGCTCCTGGGCGGCCCACGTCAGCAGGACCGCGAGCACGACGACAACCGCACTGCCCTTTTTCCCGTACGCGATCAGCGCGTGCACGGCGATCGCGGCGGCGCCCCAGAGCAGGGCTGCCTCGACCCGGTTGCGCTCCGCCCCGGCGACGAGCGGCACCACGGCCAGCGGGACGAGGAGCAGCGGCACGACGACGTGGCGCCGCGGGCCGCCGATCAGGAAGTGGATCAGGGCGATGACACCGACCGCCGCCACCGTCGCCACGAGGCCGTAGGCCACGCCGATCGTGAAGTCCTGATCGGCGAAGTCGTGCACCTGGTACTCGTCGAGCGACCCGAGCACGGCCGCGATCGCCCCGGCGGTGACGAGGCCGCCGAGGGTGGCGCCGGCCAGAGCCCGTACGTCCATCCCGGCGATGGTTCCAGGCAAGCGCAAGCCCGATCTGTCCGCCGGGCGCACGCCGGCGGGGGTAGTCTCGGGGGCGGAGCCGGTGACTTTCGGCAGAGAGAGGCACCCGGCCGCACCCAGCCTGGGACGAGTCATGGATTTTCCCGACCGGCAAGCCCTGACCATCGAGCTGTCCCCCCTCGGGACCGGCCCCGAGGCCCGGCTCGCGGTGGCCGGTGAGCTCGACCACGACACCGTCGGCGCGCTGCGCAAGGCCGTCGGCGAGCTGCTGGCCGACCGGCGGCCCGGCCGCGTGGTGCTCGACCTCGGCCAGGTCACCTTCATCGACGCCGCCGGCACCCGCGGCCTGCTGCAGTGCCACGCCGAGGCGACGAACCAGGCGACGGCCCTGACCGTACGCAACCCGCAGCCCCTGGTCCGCGACGTCCTCCGCATGGTCGGCGCCGACGTCGTCCTCGGCCTCAGCGACGCCGGCGTCCACCGCTTGCAGCACGCCTGATCGCGTACCCGCCCGCCGTCTAGGCTCGCGGCATGAGGATCGCTGCGGTGTGCGGAAGCCTGCGGAGCCAGTCGTTGAACGCCGCCGTGCTCCGCGCGGCCGTGCGCCTCGCGCCCGCCGGGGTGACGATCACCGAGGCGCCGTCGTTCCGGGAGCTGCCGCTCTTCGACGCCGACGTCGCCGGGTCCGGGCCGCTCCCGGCGGCGCTCGAGCCGATCCGGGACTGCTTCGAGGCGGCCGACGGCGTGCTGATCTGCAGTCCGGAATACGCGCACGGCTTCCCGGGCGGGCTCAAGAACCTGCTCGACTGGCAGGTCGGCACGGGCGAACTCACCGGCAAGCCGGCCGCCGTGATCACGGTCTCCACCTCCCTGACCGCGGGGCGCTGGGCCCACGCCGGGCTCACCGAGGTGCTCACCACGATGGGCGTGGACGTCGTGCCCGAGGCGGGCCTGACGGTCGGCGCCGCCCGCGCCAAGGTGGACCCGGCGACCGGCCGCCTCGCCCCCGATCTCGTCGCCGACCTGCGGAGGGCGATCGCCGCCCTGGCCACGCGCAGCAGCCACGCCGGCCCTGGCCCGCTCCTTCGAGCTGACCTGGCGTGACTTCCTCCGCCGGCGCCTGCGTCCCTAGTCGGTGAAGGTGGAGTGGTAGCCGAGGAACTCGCGGCGCTGGGCGTCGAGCTCGGGCGAGCCGCCCGGGTAGACGTGGTCGAACATCGAGACCGGCTGCGGGTCGGGCAGGGCCATGACGCGTTCGCGCAGGTCGAGGGCGAGCTTGCGGGCGTCCTCCTCGACCTGGCCGAAGAAGCCGTCGTCGGCGATCCTCTGCTTGGTCAGGAAGGCTTTGACCCGGCTGATCGGGTCCTTGGCCTGCCACTCCTCGACCTCGCCGGCGGCGCGGTAGCGGGAGGGGTCGTCGCTGCTCGTGTGCGCGCCCATCCGGTACGTGTACGCCTCGATCAGCGTCGGCCCCTGGCCCTGGCGCGCGTGGTCGAGGGCCGCGCGCGTCACCGCGTACGTGGCCAGCACGTCGTTGCCGTCCACCCGCAGGCCGGGGAAGCCGAAGCCGTCGGCCCGCCGGTGCAGCGGGATCTTGGTCTGGCGCTCGGTGGGCTCGGAGATGGCCCACTGGTTGTTCTGGCAGAAGAACACGAGCGGCGCGTTGTAGACGCTGGCCCACACGAACGCCTCGCTGACCTCGCCCTGGCTGGTGGCGCCGTCGCCGAAGTACGCGATGACCGCCTCCCCGTCGGGCGTGCCGGTCGCGCCGTCCATGGTCACGCCCATCGCGTAGCCGGTGGCGTGCAGCGTCTGGGCACCGATGATCAGGGTGTACTGGTTGAACTTGTGCTCGTTGGGGTCCCAGCCGCCCTGGTCGACCCCCCGGAACAGGCCGAACGGCATGATCGGGTCGATCCCGCGGGTGTAGAGCACGCCGTGCTCGCGGTAGGTCGGGAAGACCATGTCCTGCGGGCGCAGCGCCCGGCCCGAGCCGACCTGGGCCGCCTCCTGCCCGAGCAGGCTGGCCCACAGGCCCAGCTCCCCCTGGCGCTGCAGCGCGAGGCCCTCGGCGTCCAGCCGGCGCACGATGACCAGGTCCCGGTAGAGGTCGCGGTACTCCTCGTCGGTGAAGTCGGCCGAGTACGTGACGCCGTCCGCCGTCGTCACGCTCCCGGCGTGCTCGCCTTCCGGCGTCAGCAGCTGGATCAACTCGTCGTCCGCCATGTGCGGCCCCTTCCTCCCGGCCCCGATCATGGACCGTCACACACCTTAAGACCTCCCGCCCCTACCGGCGGGTAGTCTGCGGCTGTGAGAGAGGCGACTGTCGTGGTCATCGGCGCCGGGCAGTCCGGGCTCTCGGCCGGCTACCACCTCAAGCGGCGCGGCATCGACCATGTGATCCTCGACTCGGAGCCCGCCCCGGGCGGCGCGTGGCAGCACCGCTGGAAGTCGCTGCGGATGGCGACCGTCAACGGCATCTTCGACCTGCCGCGGTTCCCGAAGCCCCCGCTCGACCCGGAGGAGCCCAGCCGCACGGCGGTCCCCCGCTACTTCGCCGACTTCGAGCGGGCGGCGGAGCTGAACGTGCTCCGGCCGGTCACGGTCTCGGCCGTACGCGACAAAGGCCGCAAGCTGCTCGTCGAGACCGACCACGGCGAGTGGCTCGCCGACGCGATCATCAACGCCACGGGCACGTGGACCAACCCCGTCGTGCCGCGGTACCCCGGGCAGGAGACTTTCACCGGCAGGCAACTGCACACCTTCGAGTACGTGTCGGCGGACGAGTTCACCGGCCGGCGCGTCGCCGTGGTGGGCGGGGGCATCTCGGCGGTGCAGCAGCTCGAGGAGATCTCGCGCGTCGCCACCACGTACTGGTACACCCGCCGCGAGCCCGTCTTCCGCGACGACTTCACCCCGGAGGGCGCCGGCCGCGAGACCATCGCCAAGGTCGTCGCGGACGTCGAGGCGGGCAACCCCACGGGCAGTGTCGTCTCCTACACCGGGCTGATCTGGACCCCGTACGCCCTGGCGGCCAAGCAGCGCGGCGCGCTCGAACGCCGCCCGATGTTCACGGCGATCGAGCCTCTCGGCGTCCGCGAGGCCGACGGCAGCTTCACCGCGGTGGACGCGATCCTGTGGGCGACCGGCTTCAAGGCCGCCCTCGCCCATCTCGACCCTCTGCACCTGCGCAACGACCGCGGCGGCATCACGATGACCGGCACCCAGGTGAGCGGCGAGCCGCGCGTCCACCTGATCGGTTTCGGTCCGTCCCAGTCCACCGTCGGCGCCAACCGGGCCGGGCGGGAGGCGGTCGCCGCGCTCGCCAAGTATCTGGCCACCGTCTCACCGGAATGAGTGCGCTATCAGGTCGCCCGTGTAGCCCTCGTTGAGCAGGTGGCGGTACGCGACGTGGACCGCGGAGGGTACTTCCTGCCGCACGGCGTAGCCCCGCCACGGGTACTCGATCACGCGCTGGAGGGCGCCGACGAGCCGCTCGATCGCCTGTCGCTCGCCGGCGGCGGAGGTCACGTACTCCTCGAAGGTCGACGGCCCGGTGGCGCAGACGGCCGTGACCTCCGGCCAGACCTTGCGGCACGTCGCATACGCGCGGCGCTGCAGGGCAGGCTCGGCGACGATCATGACCGTACGGGGCCGGATGCCCGCCGCCCCGAGCACCTCGCGCGAGAGCGTCAGCGTCAGCCCGGTGTGCGTGGCTCGCGGCTCCACCAGCACCGCGTCGCCGGGCACGCCCCGGGAGAGCGCCCGCTCCCGCTGGTCGGCGGTGAGGACCAGCGTGGGGAACCAGCCGGCGTGCCAGAGCTCGGCGGCGTACTCGGGGGCGCCGAGCCCGACGGCGGCCTCGCACTTCTCCAGCGGGTGCCGCAGCTGGTGGTAGTCCCAGATCAGCCGGGCCGAGTCGCGCTGCTCGCCGGTGACGGTCACGATCGTGCTCCTTCCACGGGGATGTCCAGCCTTACGGGCCACGCCCGGCGAAAAGTTCAACGCGTACGCAGCGTGAGGATTGTTGCCTCCGTGTAACGGGACGGCTACCTGGTCGCCGCGCCGGGAGCGCTTCCACGGTTGCCTACACAGGGTCTCTTTCCGCTGGAACGCCTGGTCGAAGCGATCTTGCCGTCCACTGGGGACCTTTACTTTTGTCGATACCGTACATAGATTGCTCTCCATCGACAAAAGTCCTGGGACGTGGGGCGGTGACGCTCCGCGACTGTCGTGCTGCCCGATCGGAGCCGCATGCACTCTGACAACGTTGGCAAGTCCCGCTGGCGCTTCTCCCGGCGCTCGCTGCTCGCGACCGGGGCGCTGGGCCTCACGGTGCCCGCCGTGGGCGCCGCCTCCGCGCTGGCGCCGAGCCATCCCGCGCGGGCCGCCGGCACGGTCCGGAAGGTCACCGTCTACGCCGAGGCGCTGCCCGGCAACCTCTACGGCTACGGCTTCGAGCGGGGCAAGGCCACCGTGCCCGGCCCGACGCTGGAGATGTACGAGGGCGACACGCTCGAAATCACCCTGGTCAACACCACCGACCAGCGGCTGTCGATCCACCCGCACGGCGTGGACTACAGCACCGACTCGGACGGGTCGCCGTTCAACGCCTCGTTCAACGCGCCCGGCGAGACCCGCACGTACGTGTGGCGCAGTCACGAGATGACCACCGCGTCCGCGGGCCGGCGGTTCATGCCGGGCAGCGCGGGCTACTGGCACTACCACGACCACGCGATGGGCACCGAGCACGGCACGATGGGCGTGGCCCGCGGCCTCTACGGCGCCCTGATCGTGCGGCGCCGCGGCGACATCCTGCCCGACAAGCAGGTCGTCGTCGTCTTCCACGACTCGCAGATCAACAACCGGTCCGCGCCGGACACCCCGATGTTCCAGGCGAACCTCGGCGAGCGGATCGAGTGGATCGCCATCGGGCACGGCAACCTGTTCCACACGTTCCACCTGCACTCGCACCGCTGGGCGGACAACCGCACCGGCATGCTCGAGGGCCCGTCCGACCCGAGCATCACGATCGACAACAAGGACCTCAACCCGGGCAGCTCGTTCGGCTTCCAGGTCCTGGCCGGCGACGGGGGCGGCCCCGGCGCGTGGATGTACCACTGCCACGTGCAGACGCACTCCGACAGCGGCATGAGCGGCATCTTCCTGGTGCGCAACGCCGACGGCACCATGCCGCCGGGCGCGCAGGAGGCCATCGACCGCTTCCACAACCACGTGCACAGCGCTGCTCACGAAGGGCACACCGGATGAGGCTCACCGCATCCCTCGCCACGCTCGCTCTGGTCATAGGCGTCCTCCAGACGCCCGCCCACGCCGCCACCGATCCCCCGGCCCCGGCCGCCGCCGCGGCGTCCCAGGTCCTCGTCTTCCACGGTCCCGCGGCGCAGCAAGAGGATCCGGTCGCTCGCGCCACCGAGACGGTCACCTCGCTGGCCGCCGCGCAGAACGTCACCGTCGACGTCAGCAGTGACCCCACCGTTTTCAGCGCCGAGTCCCTCGCGAAGTACCGCGCGGTGGTCTTCCTGTCCGCCACGGGCGCGGCGCTGACCGGTGCGCAGGAGAGCGCGCTGCAGGCGTACGTCAAGGCGGGCAACGGTTTCGTCGGCATCGGCGACGCGGCCAAGGCGCAGCTCGACTCGGCCTGGTTCACCGGCCTGATCGGCACGCGTCCGGCCGGCGCCATCCCGAACGCCGAGCCGATCGCCAAGGTGACCGCCAGCGGCGAGAACCCGCCGAACGAGACGGCGGCCAAGCTCATCGACAACGATCCCAACACCAAATGGCTCGTCCGTACGCCGACCGGCTGGGCGACGTTCGAACTGGCGGCCGCCAAGGCAGTCACCGCGTACGCGCTCACGTCCGCCAACGACTCGGCCGGCCGCGACCCGAAGGACTGGAGACTGCAGGGTTCCGCCGACGGTTCCAGCTGGACTGACATCGATTCCCGGACGGGTCAGACGTTCCAGGAACGGTTCCAGACGCGCCGGTTCGACCTGGCCGCCCCGGCGACGTACAAGTTCTTCCGGCTGAACATCACCGCCAACAGCGGCGAGCCGCTCACCCAGCTGGCGGATCTGCGGCTCTTCACCGGCGCGACCACCACTCCCCCGCCGCCCGCGGTGAACCGGGCCGTCGTCGACGTGCTCGACCGGCAGCACCCCGCGACCAAGGACCTGCCGCTGACCGTCAGCCGGTCGGACCGCTGGTACAACTGGGATCCGAACCCGATCGGCGTGGTCCACACCGTCGCGCAGGTCGAGGAGCGGCACTACGACGCCGGGCTCGGCGCCAACGGGCCGTTCCACCCCGTTTCCTGGTGCCGTGACTACGACGGCGGGCGCTCCTTCTACACCGGCATGGGCCACACCGCCGACTCGTACGGGGAAGACGCCTTCCGCAAGCACCTGTCCGGCGCGCTCGGCTGGGCCGCCGGCCTGGTCCGGGGTGACTGCCAGGCCACGATCGCCGCGAACTACAAGACCGAGCGGCTCACCGCGGCCAACCAGACCGGCCAGCTCGACCAGATCGGCGAGCCGCACGGGCTGACCGTCGCGCCCGGCGGCACGATCTTCTACGTCGGCAAGGCGGCCTGCCCGAGCGGCCCGATCGTCGACTGGGCCGACCCCAAGGTGGGCCTCGGCTGCGGGACGATCCACTCGTACGATCCCAGGACCAAGCAGGTGAAACTGCTGACCACGCTGGCCGTCATGGGCAACCGGGGCAGCGGGACCGAGCTGGTCAAGAACGAGGAGGGGCTGCTCGGCATCGTCGCCGACCCCGCGTTCCAGTCCAACGGCTGGATCTACGTCTACTGGATGCCGCACGAGTCGATCGACCGGACCGCGCGCACCGGCGAACGCACGATCAGCCGGTTCACGTACAAGGACGGCGGTATCGACGTCGCCTCCCGCAAGGATCTGCTGAAGTTCCCGGTACAGATCCACAGCTGCTGCCACGCCGGCGGCGGCATGGCGTTCGACAAGGACGGCAACCTCTACGTCGGCTCGGGTGACAACAACTCGTCCGAGGGCTCGCAGGGCTACTCCGGCAACAACTGGACCGCCGAGTACGCGGGCATCTCGTTCCAGGACGCGCGCCGGACGTCGGGCAACACGAACGACCTGGCCGGCAAGATCATCCGGATCCACCCGGAGGCGGACGGGACGTACACGATCCCGGCCGGCAACCTGTTCCCGCCCGGCACGGCCAAGACCCGTCCGGAGATCTACGTGATGGGCGTGCGGAACATCGCGCGGCTGCAGATCGATGAGGAACGGCAGTGGCTGACCGCGGGCTGGGTCGGCCCCGACGCCACGAACCCGTCGCCGGAGCTCGGCCCGGCGAAGTACGAAACCGCCACCATCATCACGTCGGCGGGCAACCAGGGCTGGCCGTACTGCATGGGCAACCGGCAGCCGTACCGGGACCGCAGCAACACCGACGCCACGGTGCTCACCGGCTGGTACAAATGCAACGCGCTGAAGAACGAGTCACCGCGCAACACCGGGCTCGTGGACATCCCGCCCGCGCGCGACAACATGATCTGGTACTCGCCCGGTGGCGGTGGGCCCGTGTTCCCGCCGCGCGCCGACGGCAGCGGCATCCCGACCTACAACGCGGCCGACGCCACGTACACCCAGCCCTATCTGCGGGGTGGCGGCCAGGCGGTCATGTCCGGCCCGACCTATCACTACGACAAGGCCGACACGTCGAGCGGCGTCGCGTGGCCCCGCTACTGGGACGACAAGTGGTTCCTGGGCGACCAGTCGAACGCGAACAACCGGGTGGCCGTCACCGTCGATCCGGCCGGCGTTCCGGCCCAGTCGCCGCCGCCCTTCGCCGAGTCGCTGCGCGCGATCCTGCCCGCCGGTGGCGGTTCCACCCAGTTGCAGTCCTGGATGGACGCGAAGTTCGGTGCGGACGGCGCTCTCTATCTGCTCGACTACGGCGGCGGCTTCTTCAGCCTCAGCCCGGCGCAAAAGCTGCTCAAGGTGAGCTACACCGGCGGTCCGGCCACCCCGGCCCCGGCGGCGAGCGCGGTCGCGGTGCAGAACAAATTGCTGACGTACGCGTTCACGGGCTCGCGGTCCGGCGGTGTCTCGTACCGGTGGGACTTCGGCGACGGAACCGTTTCCAGTGACGCCGACCCCATGCACGTCTACGCCTCGGCCGGCACCTACAAGGCCACGCTGACCGTCACGTACGCCGACGGGGAGACCGCCACGGTCACCACGACCGTGAACGCCGGTTGCGCGGTGCCCGACGCCCGCAAGAACGTCGTCATCGACGGCCGGGACACCGGGGTGCCGAACCTCGCCGGGGCCGGCGGGTGCACGCTCAACGACGTCATCGGCGACGAGGGCGCGTGGGCCGACCACGACACGTTCGTCCGGCACGTCACCACGGTGGCCGGGCAGTTCCCGCTGACCGCGCGCCAGGCGGGTGTGCTGACCCGCGCGGCGGCCGCCTCGGAGATCGGGCGGCCCGGGCGGACGGCGTACGAGCCGCTCTTCGACGGCACGGCCGCATCGCTGCACGGCTGGCAGCAGGCACCGTCGGGGTCGTTCAGCATCCAGCCGGACGGGTCGCTGCGGTCGGCCGGCGGGCTCGGGATGCTCTGGCACACCAAGGAGCTCGGGGACTTCTCGCTGCGGCTGCAGTTCCGGGACATCGCCCCGGGGACCGCGCGGGCCAACAGCGGTGTGTTCATCCGCTTCCCCGATCCGCGGACGCCGGTCGCCCAGCGGCCGGAATGCGGCCGAACCGGTTCCGCGGCAACGTCCCAGGCCTGGGTGGCCATCTACTGCGGGCACGAGATCCAGATCTACGACGGCGAGACCGGGGAGGTGCAGAAGACCGGTTCCGTCTACAACTTCGACCCGCAGCCGCTCTCCGCGGCCGGGGTCACGGCGAAGAACGTGTGGAACGACTACGAGATCCGCGCCGTGGGCCAGCACTACACGATCATCCGCAACGGGGTGGTCATCAACGAGTTCGACAACACGCCCGGCAAGCAGTCGTCGCGGGCCGGGGATCCGCCGACCGATCTGCGGCAGTTCCTGCGCGGGTTCATCGGTCTGCAGAACCACAGCGACACCGATCTGATCGAGTTCCGCAACATCCGGGTCCGGGGGTTGTGATGTTCCGTCGCATCGCCGCCGTGATCGTGCTGGCTCTGGCCGGCACGGTCCCGGCGGGGGCCGTCGCTGCGGCCCTTCCATTGTCCGCCGCTGCGGGTTCCCCCGGCTCTGCCGCCGCGGGTTCCCCCGGCTCTGCCGCCGCGGGTTCCTCCGCCGCCGCCGTTCAGACGCTTACCTGGACCGCGGATGACAGCGTGACGCAGTACAAGTCCGTGCCCACCTCGGCGGTGGCGGGCGAGACCACCGTCATCTTCGAGAACAGCACGGCCACCGGCAACACGACCGGGATGCCGCACACGCTGACCTTCGACACCAGCACGCCCGGCTACAACCACGACGTCTCGCTCAGCATCCTGGCCAACCCGTTCGACACGAACAACGGCCGGCACACGGCGACCGTCACCCTGACCGAGGGCCGGTACCGGTTCTACTGCACGATTCCCGGCCACAGCTCGATGGTCGGCGAGCTCGTGGTGGGCGGTTCCCAGGAGCCGGACACCATGGCGCCGACCGTGTCCGCCACGGTGGCCGGCGACAACACGACGTCGGCCACGGTCACCGTGAGCGCGACTGACGCGTCGGGAGTCGGTTCCATCGAGTACCAGCTGGACGACGGCGCCTGGACGCCTTACACCGCGCCGGTCGTCGTGACCGCGGCCGGCTCGCACGTGGTCCGCTCCCGGGCCACGGACAACGCCGGGAACACGTCGGAACCGGTTTCCGTCAGTTTCACCGTCGCCGAGCCCGACCCGGACGACGAGACGGCGCCGACGGTGACGGCTCAGGTCAGCGGCACCCGGAACGACGACGGCAACTACGTCGGATCAGCCATCGTCACCGTCACCGCGACCGACGACGACTCCGGAGTCGCCCGCGTCGAGGTGCAGATCGACGGCGGCGCCTGGACCGCCTACACGCAGCCGGTGGTCATTTCCACGCCCGGCGCGCATGTCGTGGGCTACCGCGCCACCGACAACGCCGGGAACACGTCCGCAACCGCTTCCAGCAGTTTCACCATCGCGGAACCGGAGCCGGACGACGACGAGACAGCGCCCACGGTGACGGCTCAGGTCACCGGCGCCCGCGACGACGACGGCAACTACGTCGGATCAGCCACCGTCACCGTCACCGCGACCGACGACGACTCCGGAGTCGCCCGCGTCGAGGTGCAGATCGACGGCGGCGCCTGGACCGCCTATACGCAACCGGTCGTCCTCACCACGGTGGGCATGCACATGGTCCACTACCGGGCCACCGACAACGCCGGGAACACGTCGGCCGAGCAGATGGCCCACCTCACCGTGGTCGCGAGTGGCCCGGGCGGCGACGAGTGCCCGGGCGGCGACACGCGGGCCACGGTGTTCCTGGGCGGCGCCGACACCGGGGTGCCCAACGCCGACACCGGCAACGGCTGCACCGTCAGCGACCTCATCGACGAGGACGCCGGCTACCCCACCCACGCCGCCTTCGTCCGCCACGTCGAGTCCGTCACGAACGGCCTCGTCGCGGCCGGCACGCTCACCGCCCGCCAGGCCGGCACCCTCGTCCGCGCGGCAGCCCGCTCATGAACCCACATCGTCGCGCCACCGGCGACCGAGCCACGCAGCCGACCGTCCGGGAACAGGCGGGAACCGGTTTCTTCCGTTCGAGTACTTCCAGTCGTAGGAGTCGCACCATGCGTCGTACCGGGAAACTGGCCGCGGTGACCGCCGCGGCCCTCACCGCCGGGGTGCTCGTCAACGCCCCGGCCGCGAATGCCGACCTCGTCACCTACTGCATCGGGACCGGCGGAGCCGTCACCGTGCCGAACGACCTCTACGTCCCGGCCGGCGAGTCGTGCGCGCTCACCGGCACGATCGTCACGGGCAACGTCAGCGTGGCCGCGGGCGGCAACCTCGTCGTCTCGGGCGGGCGGGTCGACGGTCAGGTCAGCGTGGCCGCCGACGGCTATCTCGACCTCAAGCAGAGCACCGTGCGCGGCGAGGTGACCCTCGCGTCCGGCGGCTACGGCGTCTATCTGAACGACAGTGACACCGGTTCCCTCGCCGTGCGGCCGAAGGGGTCCGCCACCGTCGACAGCTTCCTCTTCGCCGAGAAGGCGAGCGTCGACGGCAGCGTCAACGCCCAGGCCGGCGAGGTCTACCTCGACGACGGGACGCAGGTGACCGGCTCGCTGTCGACCACGGGCACCTACTACACGGACCTGCACGACTCGTTCGTCGACGGCGCCCTCTCGGTGCTCAACAGCGCCACCGGCAGCGTGGTGTGCGGCAGCGCGGTGCGGGGCCGGGCGACGTTCTCCGGCAATCTCGGCGGGGTGCAGGTCGGACCCGGCGGTACGCTCGACAGCTGCGCGTCCGGCGGCTACTTCAACGCGGACGTGAGTATCACCAACACCACCGGGGCGACGTCGGTGGCCGACACGATCATCAACGGATCGCTGACCGTGCAGCGGAACACGCCCGCCGCGACGGTCGCCGCGTCGAACCGCATCCGCGGCGGCGTCATCGGGGACTCGGCCGCGGCATCGAAGTCCGCACGACTGGCGGTGGCCGACCGCGAGGAGAAGGGCGAGCAGCGCGCCGACCAGCGTCGCGCGGCCGCGGTCTCCGAGGCTGTCGCCGCCGGTGACGCGGGGCTGGGCCGGTGAAGCGCCTCGTCGTAGCGGCCGTCTTCGCGGCGACGTTCATCGCGGCCCCGGCCTACGCCGCCGACCCGCCCGCTCAGGAGCCGGGTGTGACGCTCCGGACGTACGACATCGGGGTGCCCGCGAGCAAGGTCTGCGAGCTGAAGCCGGGGCAGACGCCCAACGTCGACAAGCTGATGCCGACGATCGACTGGACGACGGCGGACCAGTTCGGGCAGGAGGACAACTTCGTCACGCACGCGCTGGCGAATCTGACCGTTCCTGGAACCGGTTCCTACACGTTCCGGCTGACGAGCGACGACGGCTCGAAGCTCTTCGTCGACGACGCTCTCGTGATCGACCACGACGGGTTGCACGGCGCGGAGCCCAAGGACGGCACGGTCAATCTGACGGCCGGGCTGCACCCGTTGCGCGTCGAGTTCTTCGAGAACGGCGGCGGCCAGCAGCTCACCCTCGCGTGGCGGCCGCCGGGCGCGGACGACTTCGCGGTGGTGCCGACCAGCGCGCTGAGCACCGACGCCGGCGTCGTGCGGGTGACCGCCCCCGGACGCAAGGAGTGCGCCGCCGGCACGGACACCCCGGGCGACGGGCTGCCGCTCACCGCCGTGCATCCGGGCTACGACCTGACGAACCTGCGCCCGCCGGGCTTCGAGCCGCAGGTCTCCGGCATGGCGTGGAAGCCGGACGGCACGCTGGTCATCAGCACGTGGGGCGGTTCGGACAAGCTCGAGGGCGAGGTCTACCTGGTCAAGAACGTGACCGGGAAGACCGGGCCGGGCAGTGTCACGTACAAGAAGATCGCCGGTGGGTTGAAGGAGCCCATGGGCGTGGCCGTGGTCGACGGCATGGTCTACGTGTCGCAGAAGCACGAACTCACCGAGTTCCGCGACACCAACGGCGACGAGGTGCTCGACGCCCAGCGGACCGTGGCGGTGTGGCCCTTCGGCGGGAACTTCCACGAGTTCGCGTTCGGGCTGCTCTACAAGAACGGCAACTTCTATCTGAACCTGTCGGTCGCCATCAACCTCGGCGGCGCGACGACCGATCCGCAACCGGTTTCCGGGCGCGGCACGAGCATCGTCGTCAATCGCAAGACCGGCAAGGTGACCACGGTCGCGGGCGGCCTGCGCACCCCGAACGGCATCGGCTGGGGGCCGGGCGGCAAGCTTTACGTGACCGACAACCAGGGCGGGTGGCTGCCGTCGAACAAGCTGCTCCGGATCGAGGAGGGCGCGTTCTACAACCACTACACCAACCCCGACGGCCCGTACGACTCCCAGCCCGTCACGCGTCCCGTCCTGTGGCTGCCCCAGAACCAGATCGCCAACTCCCCGAGCACGCCGGTCCTGCTGAGCTCCGGCCCGTACAAGGGGCAGATGTTGATCGGTGATGTCACCTACGGCGGCCTGCAGCGCGCGGCGCTGGAAACGGTGCACGGCGTCGAGCAGGGCGCGGTCTTCCGGCACACGCAGGGGCTCGAGGCCGGCATCAACGAGGTGTCGATCGGCCCGGACGGCGCTGTCTACGTCGGCGGGCTCGGCGCGGACGGCAACTGGGGTCAGGAGGGCAAGCTGCGCTTCGGGCTGCAGAAGCTGACTCCCAACGGTACGAACGTGTTCGACATGAAGACGATGAAGGCGACCGCCACGGGCTTCACCATCGAGTACACGAAGCCGTTGTCGGACGAGACGGTGGCCAAGCTGCCCACGGCCTACCAGGTGTCGCAGTGGCGCTACGTGCCGACCGCGCAGTACGGCGGGCCGGAGGTCGACCAGGAGACGTTGCAGGTGACCAGGTCCAAGGTTTCCAGCGACCGCAAGACCGTGACGCTCACGGTGGCCGGCCTGCGCCGCGACCGGGTGGTACACCTGCGTTCCCCCCGCCCGTTCGCCGCACGTGACGGCGAGACGCTGTGGAGCACCGAGGCGTGGTACACGCTCAACGAGATCCCGGGCGCGCAGGCTCAGCAGGTCTTCTACGAGGCCGAGGAAGGCAACCGGGAGGGCGGCGCGACGCTGGCGACCGACCACCGTGGTTTCTCGGGAATCGGTTTCGTGGCCGGTTTCGGCAACCTGAACGCCTCGAACACCACGTTCGTCACCGTCGACAAGGCCGGCGACTACTCGGTGGGGCTGCGCTACTCCAACGGTCCCGACCCGTTCAGCGGGACGAAGACGGTCAGCGTCCACGTCAACGACCGCAAGATCCAGCAGGTGTCCCTGCCGACCACGATCACGTGGGAGGACTGGGCGACGGCGTACACGACGCTGCGCCTGACCAAGGGCGTCAACAAGATCACGTACCGGGTGGACGCGCTCGACACCGGGCACGTCAACCTGGACCTGATCAGCGTCCGCACGCCGGGCCGGCGCATCACGCTCTTCGACGGCCACGGCCTGGACAACTGGCAGCACACCGACGGCCGGCGCCCGCAGTGGCCCGCGGTGGACGGCGGCGCCACCGAGGTCTGCTGCGGTGACCTGCGCACGAAGGAAGCGTTCGGCGACTACAAGCTGCACGTCGAGTTCAAGGTTCCGCTGCTGCCGCCGGAGGTGACCGGTCAGGACCGCGGGAACAGCGGCGTCTACCAGCAGGAACGGTACGAGCTGCAGGTCCTCGACTCGTACGGGGACACGACGCTCGCCAACAACGAGGCCGGCGCCATTTACACGGTGAAGGCGCCGGACGTGAACATGGCCAAGCCGCCGGAAACGTGGCAGACGTACGACGTCACGTACCGGGCCGCCCGCTACGACGCCGCCGGCGCGAAGACCGCGAACGCGCGGATCACGGTGATCTGGAACGGCCGCAAGGTCCACGACAACATCGAGATCCCGAACGGCACCGGCGGCAACATCCCGGAGGGCCCGTCGACCGGCGCCATCCGCCTGCAGGACCACGGCAACAAGGTCCAGTACCGCAACGTCTGGATCGAGCCGGTCCGCTAGAAGGCCGCGTCGCGCAGGGGGCGGGTCAGTGCCTGGTCGAGATAGGTGCTGGTCCCGCTCTCCTGCAGCTCCCGGGCGGCGGTGACGAGGGCGCCGTAGGCCGCCCAGGCCAGGCTGCCGCCGCTGGACACTCGGCGGACGCCGATCTCGGCGAGCTGCGGCACGCTGGGACCGTTCCGGAACGCCAGGACGTTGACGGCCACGCCGGTCTCGGTGACCACGCGGGCGATGTCGCCGAGGTCGGTCAGCCCGGGCGCGTACACGCAGGCCGCCCCGGCGTCGCGGTAGGCGATCAGGCGCGCGATCGTGTCGTCGAGGTCGTCGATGCCGTAGAGGTGGTTCTCCGCCCGCCCGGTCAGCACGATGCCGTGGCGGGCGGCTTCCTCGGCCGCGGCGGCGATCCGTTCGGTGGCCACGGCGACGGGCAGGATGCGTTCCGTCGCGGGGTCGTAGTCCTCGATCGACACACCACTGGCACCGGTTTCAGCGAGCATCAGTACGGTGTCGGCCACCCCGCGGGGACTGTCGGCGTAGCCGCTTTCGGCGTCCACGGAGAGCGGGATGCGTACGGCTGCGGTCAGGGCAGCGACGTGGGCAACCAGCTCGTCGCGCGTGACATGCTGATCCGCGCGGCCCAGCGCGGCGGCGAAGCCGGAG
This sequence comes from Symbioplanes lichenis, assembly GCF_030709675.1. Classification (GTDB taxonomy): domain Bacteria; phylum Actinomycetota; class Actinomycetes; order Mycobacteriales; family Micromonosporaceae; genus Actinoplanes; species Actinoplanes lichenis. The sequence goes on along the minus strand of NZ_JAUZQD010000010.1, from coordinate 151,304 downwards.
CTGGTCGTGGCCAGGGCCGGGAAGCCGAGCTCCTCGAGCAGCCGCGCCGACGCCACGTCCCACGGGTTCGGCAGCACGAAAGTGCCGGTCTGATGCAGCGTACGGAAGGCAGTGCGCACGTCTTCGGTCACGGAGCGCGAGCTTACCCGTCGGGGCCGGGTCGGCGGGTCCAGAAATAGTCCGGAAGCGATTCCACGTCGGTGGCGGATCGCTCGATGTAACCCGCCACCGGCAGCAGCGCGGTCGCGGCCCGGTCCCCCGCTGCTGCCATCCTGCGCATCGCGGCGGCCTGGCGCCGGGCGCGCCGGACGATCGCGCCACCGAAGGCGTGCCGGTCGCCCTCGTACCCGTAGGCGTCGAGCAGCAGGTGCAGCCGGCGTGAGCGGTCCTGACTGTGGTGGAAACCGATTCCCGCCGCCACGTCAGGCGGGCACAACGGCACCCACCAGAGCGCCGCGAAAGCCAGGTCGAAGTCACGCGTCGACGGGCCCGCCGTGTCCCAGTCGAAGAAGCCGGCCAGCCGCTCGCCGTTCACCACCGCCGCGTTGTACGGGGCCGCGTCCTGATGCCCGATGACCTGTCCCGGTTGCAACCTGCCGCCGGTGAACCACCGCTCGTCCGCCGGTGGCACGAAACCGGCCGTCACGTCGTGCACGCGCCGCAGCCATTGGCCCACCTGAATGAGGATCCCGTCCGTGAACGCCCACGCCGGCCACGGAAAGCGGCCCGCAGCCGTCTCGCCCGGCAGAAACGTCAGCATTTCGCGGCCCTGGTCGTCGAAGCCGAGGGCCCGGGGAGCACCGTCGAAGCCCGCCGCCTCCAGATGACGCAGCAATGCGTGCACGGTCGGGGTCCAGGGCGAGGCGGCCTTGTGGACGACGTCACCGATCCGGACGGCGCCGACGGTGTTGCCGCCCGGCAGAGTCTCTTCGGTCATAAATGGTTCATAGACCCCGGCGCCGGACGGCAACACCGGATTTACGCATTGCCTGACCTCGATCCGACACCAGCGGCACCCCGGCCCTGGGACCGGGGTGCGGCGCATCGTCGTCAGTCGAGGATCGGCAGGGTGCTCGGGCCGTTGTCGACGAAGGAGAAGGTGGTCTTCAGCGGGGCGTCGCCCAGCTCCTCGGCGATGAGGCCGGAGCGGCCGAAGTACTGCAGGAAGGCGTCGCGGCTGCTGATGGCGTAGGTCGGCCGGCCCGCGGAGTCGGTGGCGTCGAGCTTGGTGATGGTGAAGTTCTGGCCGGTGCGCCCGGCGTCGCACAGGGCGGCGACCACGGTGAGGGGATTGCTGCCGTTGTTCTTGAGACCCATGCAGGCGGGCTCGCCGCTGGGGTCGGCCTTGGCCGTTTTGATCAGCCACTTGGCGCCGTTCGGAACGAGCACGAACAGGCTCTTGTCGGACTCGCCGTCGGTCAGGTTGAGACGGCCGCGGGCGTCGACGGCGAGAATCGACTCGAACTCCTCGACCGGCTTGATGACGACCTGCCGCTTGCCGGCGAGAATGTCGCCGTCCGTTGCCGCGGAGGCGGAGGCGGGAGCTGCTGTGGCGGGGGACGTCCAGGCGGCCTGAGACAGGACCAGGCCGCCGGCCAGGACGCCGAGCACGAGCTTCTTCACGGGAACTACCTCCAGGTCGGAATTGCGCTGACCTGGTCAACGATGGTGGGCTTCCGGCCCTCCCGGGCGAATCGCCCGGCGTCGTGGCACGAACCCGGGAGAGGATCACCCGGCTCTCGCGGCGGCCGGCTGCGTCAGCCGCCGCCGTTGCTGCCCGCGGCGGCTGACTGGGAGGCCTGCCAGAGGGCGATCTGCACGCCCACCACGAAGATCTGCACCGGCAGCGGCACCCCGGGCAGGTCGGCCTCGATGGATCCGGACCACGCGCTCGTCCGGCGCATCGACCCCGCCGCCACGCCGCCGACGAGGAGCTCCTGGCGGTTGCCCCACAGCGAGGCGCGGCGGAACTCGTACGTGCGGCCGCCGGAGACCACGGTCCAGTGCTTGCGCCCGGCCCGCTCCACCCGGGCGACCTCGTTGTCCGTCTCGTCGCGCATCGTGAACCGGCTGCCCCAGGCGTTGGCCCGCACCTGATAGCGCCGGCCGTCGACCTCGAAGCCCCCGCCGGTACGCCACCACGACGGGTCCCACGTCGCCACGGGCTGCCCGTCGGCGGTCAGCTGGTAGCGGCGGGCCCACATGCTCGTCTTCTCAGCTGTCAGCATGTGACCGAGGGTAGAGCACGCGGGGTACTCAGGCCCGTCTGAGTACCCGCGCGGGTGTGCCTGACCAGAGACTTTCCTAGCGTGAAGCGCGTGATCGGAAGCTTCGTACGGCAGTGGACGCTGCGGCTCGGCAGTCACGCGGTGAGCGGGCTCTACGCCCTCCATCGGGTGCATCCGGCGGTGTGGCGGTTCACGGCCCGGCACTACCGGCCGGGTCTCGGGCGCTTCGCCCGGTTCAACGCGTGGATGACCTGTCAGTTCGCGGCATTGGACGTGCCGGCCTACCGCGACTTCCTGGAACGCCACGGGTGGCGGTTCCAGTGGTTCCGGTTGAGCAGCTACCCGCCCACGGACAAGGAGTCGTACGTCAAGGCGTACCCGGAGCACGAGCGGTGCCGCCACGGCGAGCTGAGCATCGCCGGCAGCGTGGTCGACGAGTCGTCCGGGTCGTCCGGGCAGCCGTACAACTGGGTGCGCAGCCGGCGCGAGCTGCGGTCGGTGCACAAGAATCTGGCCGCCTACGCCACGATGATCTTCCCGGGCCGGAGGCGGTTCGTCATCAACGCCTATTCGATGGGCGCCTGGGCGACCGGCACGAACACCGGCATCGCGATGGCCCGGATCGCCATGGTGAAGAACACCGGCCCCGATCTGGCGAAGATCATCGACACGTTGCGCTACTTCGGCCCCGGCTTCGAGTACGTGATCGCCGCTTACCCGCCGTTCCTGAAGCGGCTGCGCGACGCGCTGGACGCCGCTGACTTCCCCTGGGACCGGTTCCAGATCTCCGGGCTCGTCGGCGGCGAGGCGATGACCGAGGCGCTGCGCGACTATCTCGAGGAGCGGTTCGCCAAGGTGCGATCGGGTTACGGGGCCAGCGATCTGACCATCGGCATGGCAGGTGAAACCGATTTCAGTGTGTGGCTGCGCCGCCGGTTGCGTACGGACGAGGGCCTGCGCGCTGCCCTGCTGGGTGAGGGTGAGGACCGGTTGCCGATGGTGTTCCAGTACAACCCGCTCGAGACGTACCTGGAGACCACGGCGGCCGGCGAGGTCCTGTGCACGATCAACTCGATGGCCGTCGTCAACCCGCGGGTGCGCTACAACATCGGCGACGAGGGCCGGCTGGCGACGCTGCCCGAGGTGCTCGCCGCCATCACCGATCCCGGGGCCCGGGCCGAGGCGGAGGCGGCGCTCGCCGTGGACGGGATGCGGTTGCCGCTGCTGTTTCTGTTCGGGCGCAAGGACAGCACCGTCTCGTACATGGGCGCGAACATCTACCCGCAGGACGTCGAGTACGGGCTCTACGCCGGCAACCCGTACGCCCATCTGCTCGAAGGTTTCTGCCTCGAGCTGCGTGAGCAGGCCGACCTGGAGAGCCGGCCGATCGTGCACCTGCAGCTGCTGCCGGACGCTGTCGTCGACGGGGATGAGCTGGCCGCTCTCTGCCGCGACGGGGTGCTGCGCCACCTGGCGACGGCGAGCCGCGACTTCGCCCAGTCGCTGGAGGAGGACGCCGCGGACCTGCGGGTCGAGGTGCACGGGCACGGCACCGGCCCCTTCGCCGGGGCCTCTTCGAAGATCAAGAACACCTATCTCGTACGGGGGATCAGCGCATGAGGACGACCGACTTCTCCGCCGCTCCGCCGCAGGGGCAGGCGGGCGCCATGTTCATCGGGGCCACCCGTTACACCGGGCCGCGCGCCATGCTCCGGACGATCCGCACGTGGGGTCCCATGATCCGGCGGATGAAACGCATGCCGGGCTACCGCTGGCACACCGTCTACTACCGGTTCCCGTTCACCCTCGGCACGATCGCCTTCTTCAGCGACCGGGACGCGATGCTCAAGTTCGCCCGCAGCAAGCACCACCGCGACCTGATGTGCTGGCTCACCGACGACGACGCCCGCAACGCGACGGCCGGCTTCATCCGCCTCTTCACCGCCGAGCCGCACGGCTACAGCAACGGCATCTGGCGCGCCGAGGACGGCAGCATGTCGCACATCCCGGCGTGGACCCCGCTGTCCACGGAGAGCTCCGGACCGGCGGTGCACCGGTCGTGAAAGCGATTCCCGTCCGTTCCAGCGCGGACTTCCGGGACTTCCTCGACCTGCCGCTGCGGCTGCACCCGCGCGACCGGTACGTGCCGATGCCCGCCCCGGTCGTCGCCCGCCAGCGCCGGGCCGCCCGGCTCTTCCTCGTCCGCGACGCCCGGGGCCGGACTGTCGGGCGCATCAGCACCCATCGGGACGCCGCCTTCGACGCCAAGGCCGGGCCGCGCCAGCTCTTCGGGCACGCCGAGTTCATCGAGGACGACGAGGTGTTCGCCGCACTGCTCCAGCCGGTGCTCGCCGCGGCGGACGGGCGCGCCCTCTTCGGCCCGGTCGCCTTGCTGCCGAACCAGACCGGCGGGGTCATCACCTCGGGCTTCGAGCACCGCGGTTTCGTCGACTCGGCCTGGAATCCGGCGTACTACCCGGCTTTCTACGAACGGCACGGCTTCACGCGGCGCTTCGAGGGCGACACGTGGATCGTCGATGTGCCGGGCTCGGCGAGCGATTTCCACTTCGACGATGCACGAATGGCCGCCGAAGGGCTGGTGATCCGGCACGGCAGCCGGCGCGGATTCCGGGCGCAGCTGCCGATCCTGCGAGAGATGCTCAACGCCAGTTTCGCGCAGCTCGGCTACTACACGGACATCTCGGCCGGGCAACTGGCGGAGCAGACCGACGGGCTGGCGTACCTGCTGGACGAGGGTCTGTTGCTGTGGCTTGAGAAGGCGGGCCGCCCGGTGGCGTTCGTGATAGCGGTTCCCGACGTTTCTGAGTTCTTCATGCGGACGGGCGGCCGGCTCGGGCTCGTGTCGCAGCTGCGGCTGCTCGTCACCCGGGCGCGGCATCGGCGGGACGCGGTGCTCGTCGTCAAGGGCACGGTGCCGGAGGAGCAAGGCCGGGGGTACGCCACTTTGCTCGCCCGGAACGTGCACCGTCATCTGGAAACGAGTGGGTACCGGTTCCTGCGCAGCACCTTCGTGGAGCGGGACAACGGGGCATCGGCCGCGTCCTACCGGCGCGCCGGAGGGCGGCCCTTGCACGGCTACACCTTCTACGAGAGAGGTGCGGCATGAGTTGGGTTGACGTGCTGCGCGCGCGTGAAACCGATTTCCGGCGGGCGCCCAGCGCGCACAACACGCAGCCGTGGACGCTCGACTACCGCGCCGACGAGGTCGTCATCGGCACGGATCCGGCTCGGGCGCTGCCGGGATCGGACCCGACCGGCCGGGATCTGGCGCTGGGTCTGGGCGCGTTCACTGAGGCGTGCTTGATTGTCGCCGCAGATGTGGGATTGTCCGTCGCCTGCGATCTCGGCGACCCGCACCGCATCCGGCTCGTTGCGGCGCCGGCTCGCTACGCCACGACGTTCACAGCGGCGGAGGTTGCCGCGCGGCGAGTGGCGCGGGGTGCGTACACGCCGGGGGTGGTTCTGCCGGAGAGCGTGCCCGGGCTGGACGCGGGGCTCGTGCATCTGCCCAGCCGGGCCCTGGCCGCGGATCTCGAGGTGGCCGACCGGTGGCTGTTCGGAACGCCGGCGTCCGCTCGTGAGCTGCGCGAATGGTTGCGGCTCGACCCGGCCGACCCGCGGTATCACCAGGATGGGCTGACCGACCGCGCGCTCGAGCTGAACCGCTTCGAGGCGCGGGTGCTGGGCATGGCGCTCCGGGCGTACCCGATGATGTCGCGGCTCGGTGGCCCCGCTCTGCTGGCGGCGTCCGGCCGGGGTCTGCTGCGCTACGACGGCAGCGTGTGGGTGCTCACCGCCCGCGGAAGCAACAGCGAAATGGGGCGCGGGATCGATCGCGAGCGCGACCTGCGGCAGGACGGGCGCCGACTGTTGCGTGTCTGGCTGACGCTGGCCCGGCACGGGCTGGCCGTGCATCCGCTGAGCCAGTTGCTCGACTGCCCGGCGACCGCCGCCCGGCTCGCCGAGCGGGTGGGGGCTACGCCGCTGGCCGTTTTCAGGGTCGGGCGTCCGGTGCGGGAACCGGTTTCATCGTTCCGGTTGACGCCGTCAGCGCGAAGCTTGCTTCGATGAGGGTGTCGGTGGCGTCGAGGGAGCGGCCGGTCAATTCTGCGAAGCGGCGCAGGCGGTAGCGCAAGGTGTTGACGTGGACGGGAATCGTGGACAAGATCCTCGACGAACTGCGCCGCCGGGGCGTCGACGTCGTCAACGAGCCCTTCGAGATCGAGGACATCAGCGCCCGGCTGGCCTTCTTCCGCGATCCGTGGGGAACATGTTCGAGCTCTCCCAGCGCATCGGCTGATCCGCTCGACCTTTACAGCATGAGCCGCTCGACCCGGAGCGGAAGGCGAGCTGACCGGAACGGCTGATGCGCCGGCCGGGAAAGGTTTCGCGCTGTCCGAAACAGGTCGCGGGCCGGCTGGAGCCGGATAGCGGGCCGCTCAGTCGAGGCAGAACTCGTTGCCCTCGACGTCCCGCATGACCAGGCAGGACTCGTTCTCCTCATCGGCGGGCAGGAGTCGCACGCGGGACGCGCCGAGGGCCTCCAGCCGGGTGCCCTCGGCCTCCAGCGCGGCCAGGCGCTCGGCGCCCTTGAGGCCGGTGCCGACCCGGACGTCGAGGTGCACCCTGTTCTTGACGGTCTTGCCCTCGGGCACTCGCTGGAAGAACAAGCGCGGGCCGGCGCCGGTCGGATCGTGGCAGGCGGCCCATTCCTCGTCGGCGTCGGCTGCCGGGATGTAGCCCAGCACCTCGCACCAGAAGCGGGCGACCCGCGGCGGCTCCGCGCAGTCGAAACTGACCTGAATCTGCCTGACCGACGCCATGGACGCAGCTTAGTGTCTCCCGCATGGACGAGGTGACCCGAGCCAATCGCACCGCCTGGGACAACGCTTATCAGCATTCCTATGTCGCTCCGACGGGAGAGCCGGCACTCCTCGCCGCCGAACACGATCTGTTGCGCGACATTCTGGCGACGCGACCCATGGTGGTTCACCCGCAGAGCGGCAACGGGCAGGACGACATCGCCCTGGCGCGTGCGGGCGCTCGCACGGTGATCGGCATCGACTACAGCGCGGTCACCGTTCGGGAGACCCGGCGCCGCGCCGTCGCGGCCGGTGCCGCCTGCTGCTATCTCCTGGGTACGGTTCCCGGCGTTCCCTTGGCCGACAGCTGCGCCGATCTCGTCTACACCGGCAAGGGCGCGCTGATCTGGATGCCCGACATCGACGCCTGGGCCCGGGAGATGGCCCGCCTCGTGCGACCGGGCGGCCATCTGTTCGTGTACGAGAGTCATCCGGCGACCGAACTGTGGACCCGGGAGCCCGACCGGGTGCGGATCCGGCCCGACCGCAGCTATTTCGGCCGTTCCTTCGTCTGCGACGACGACAGCTTCCCCGCCCACGGCGCCGTCATGTGGCAATGGACGCTGGGTCGCACAGTCACCGCGGTGGTTCGCGCGGGTCTGGAGATCCGGCACCTCGAGGAGTACCCGGAGCCGTTCTGGCGCATGGGTGGAATCGATTCCACCGCGTTCCAGGGCCGGCTGCCGAACTCCTTCGCCCTGCTCGCCCGCGCCACCGACGATGGTCTTAGGGGTTGACGGCGAGCGCCGGATGACGGGCGGCGAGCGTAACGATCGTGCCGGCGCCCGGCCGGTCCCGCGCTGCGAACGGCGGCTCTGACAACTGACGGCCAACTTCGGGTGACACGCGACGGGCGGGATGGTGAAGGCCTCGTGGGCGGGTGGACACGGGCGACGGTGATTCATAGCCTCCGCTGGTCGTCTTCTCGCGGGGGAATTCCGAATGTCCATTGTGTTCAAAGCCGTCCGGCCCGCCCTTGTCGTTGTCATGGCTGCCGGAATGTCCGGATCCTTCGGCGGTGCGGCATCGGCCGGCCCTTCAGCGGGGGCGCCGGCCGTTTCCTTGGCGGGGCCGTCGGTATCGGTTGATCCTTCGGCGGGGCCGTCGGCGCCGGTTGATCCTTCGGCGGGGCCGTCGGCCGCGGCTTCCGCGTCGGCTTCGTCCGCTGCGGTGCTCGCCGGTAGCTACGGTTTCAGCTACGACGAGGAGCTGGCCGGGCAGACGATCCTTCTGCACGAGTACGCGCTGACTCCGGAGGACGCCGCCGTCACGCGGCGCATCGACTGGGGCGACGGGTCGCCGATCGAGGAGAAGACCAAGGGCGGCTACTACGAGCACGTGTACGACAAGGCGGGCACCTACCGCATGAGCGTGCAGCTGGTGAGTGGCACTGAAACCGTTTCCGGCACGTTCCCGAACGGCGACACGATCACGATCGTCGACTCGGTGCCGCCGGAGGTGCTCTCCGGCAAGTACAGCCTGAAGCCCACCCGCGTTCGCGTGAACGAAGGGGTGACGCTGACCGAGGATGAGATCATCGGCGACGACGCCGCGCCGGTCTTCATCTTCCGCACCGTCGACTGGGGCGACGGGACGACTCAGGAGTGGTCGCACTTCGGCCAGCCGGGGCCGCACAAGTACGCGAAGCCGGGCACCTACAAGGTGACCGTCCAGCTGCGGAATCTGCAGTGGGTGACGGCCGGAACCTTCCCGAAGGGCAACACCGTTACCGTGACCGCCGGCTCACCGGGCGCCGGCGAGCCCGGAGGCGGCGAGCCCGGAGGCGGCGAGCCGGGCGCAGGAGACCCGGGTGCAGGGGATCCGGGCGACGGAGACCCGGGTGACGGCGAGCCGGGCGCAGGTCAGCCGGATGACGAGGGCGGCTCCGGCGGCGGCGACGAGGGTCTGCCGGTCACCGGCCAGAACACGACGGTCGTCGCGGGCATCGGGCTGGGCTTCGTCCTCGCCGGCGCGGGAACGCTCGTGGCCCTGCGCCGCCGCCGGACGACCTTCGTGCGCTGACCCGCCGGTCGAAGTGCACTGACCCGCCGGGTTAGGTGCGCAGACCCGCCGGGCGCTACCAGGAGCCTGCCGTGACGTACATGGGCGCGGTGCGCTGACCCGCCCCTCGCCGCGCACTGACCCGCCGGTCGTCGTGCGCCGGCTCGCGGGCCGCGCTCTTACCAGCGGGGCCCGCGGGCAAGGCGGACCGGGCCGACCGCGGTGGCGATGTCGACGACGGCGCCACGCTGGCGGACGGTGAGGGTGCCTTCGCGGGCCAGTTCGGCGGCCACCTCGCGGGCTGTGTCCATCAGGCCGCGCCACCCGTCGCCGCCGACGACCCGGGCCGCGTCGCTGGGGCAGATGGTGGCTTCGGGCCGGCGGTGCCGCAGCAAGGCGCGCATCGTCGCGGCCAGTCGCGCCTCGCGGTCGGCGGCCACCCCACCCAAGGCCGCCTCACCCAAGGCCGCCTCACCCACGGCCGCCTCACCCACGGCCGCCTCACCCACGGCCGCCTCACCCGAGGCCGCCTCACCCGAGGCCACCCCGCTCAGGGCCACCTCGGCGTCGTGGACACGCGCACGGGCGATTTCCGGGTCGGTGGCGGCGAGGCGACGGGCGGTGGCCAGCTCGCTCTCCAGCTGCCGGCGCAGGGTCTGCGGGACGGCCGAGGCATTCGGCGTCGGTCCGTCGTCAGCTGCACCCGTCAAGGAATCAACCCCGCCCATCAAACAAGTCACCCACGTCCATCAAACCGCTCATCAGCGCATTCCCCGCGCCGATCGAGGGAAACTCCACGCGAGCCACCGCGCCCCTCAGGGAGAACTCCGCGCGCCGTCGAGAAGAACCCCGCGAGGGCCGCTCGAGCCCGTCAACGAGCATCCTGGCCCAATCGCGCAAATTCTCTCCGGAATGCGATCACGAAATGAACTTGTTACGTTCGTTTCAAGGTCCAGGAAATTTCCAGGTCCGGGAAAGATTTCAAGGTCCGGGAAAGAGGGAGAGCGCCTTGATCAGGGTCTTGATCGTCTCGCAGTTACGGTTGCTCCGGGAGAGCCTGCAAGCGGTCCTCGGCGGCACGGGCGGGGTGGAGCCGCTGCTCACCGACAGCTCCGGCGACGAGCTGCTCCGGGTCGTGCGGGAGGTGCGGCCGCGGGTGGCGCTGGTGGACATCGACGAGCCCGGGGGCGCCGGCCCGCCCGGCTCGGGCCTGCGCGCCGCCGAGCTGCTGACGCGCGAGGCCGCCGGCACCGAGGTGGTCACCCTGACGGCGCAGCGTACGCCCGGCCGCCTGCGCGAGGCGATGCTCGCGGGCGTGCGCGGGTTCGCCACCCGGGACCAGGCTCCCGGCGAGCTGGCCGAGCTCATCCGGCGGGTCGCGGCCGGGGAGCGGGTCATCGACCCCGACACCGCCGTCGCCGCCCTGCACACGGTGGACAATCCGCTGACCGAGCGGGAGCAGGACGTGCTGCGGCTGACCCTGGTCGGCCTCTCGACCCGGCTCATCGCCCGGCAGCTGCACCTGAGCTCCGGCACCGTCCGCAACTATCTGTCCGGGGCGGTCCGCAAGCTCGGCTGCACGAACAGGTTGCAGGCCGCCGCCCGGTCGATGGACTCCGGCTGGTTGTGACCCGCGGGTCCCACTGACTGACATTGGACACCGTTCGCCCGGCTGATCATGCAATTTACATGTTTAAATGTCTGGGGTTTTTGCCGCGGATATTGTTCGTCGGGAGGCCGGGACGTGGTGCGCATACTCCTGGCAATGCGCGGGGGGCTGCTCCGAGGAGCCCTGCGGTACGTGTTGTCGGCCGAGCCCGACATCGATGTCGTGGCCGAGTGCGACGCAGTCACCAACGCCATCGACCGGGTCCGCGGCGGTGAGCCGGACGTGACGGTCCTCGAGCTGGACCTGCTCAACGACGGCGACGCCGGGCTCGACGCCCGCCGGGCCGCGCAGGAGGCGCACGCCGAGCTGCCCGACACGAAGGTCCTGGTGCTGGTCGACCCGCGGCGGCCCCGTTTCGGCACGCAGATCGCCTCGACCCCGCCGACCATCGGCTTCCTGGCCCAGTCCGCCCCGCCCGACCGGGTCGTCGACGCCATCCGGCGCCTGGTCCGCGGCGAGCGGGTCGTCGACGCGGACCTGCTCGCGGCCGCCATGACCAGCACGGTTCCGCTGACGACGGGCGAGCTACGCGTCCTCAAGGTCGCGGCGCAGGGCCTCTCCGTCAAGGACATCGCGGCGAACCTGTCCCTCTCCCCCGGCACTGTGCGCAACCACCTGACGCGGATCCTCGCCAAGACCGGCGCGCAGAACAGGATCGAGGCCATCCACATCGCGCGGACGTCCGGCTGGATCTGACAGCCGCCGACAGGTGACCGACCGGGCCCGCAGCTCGGCGTGGGTGCCCAGCTCGGGCCGCGACCCGTCGAACAGCAGGATCCGGGTCGCCCGCCGCACCGAGGTCATCCGGTGCGCGATGACCACGAGGGCGCCGGGACGGGCGGCGAAGGCGCGCTCGGCCCGTTCCTCGGCGGCCGGGTCCAGGTGGCAGGTGGCCTCGTCGAGCAGCGTCAGCCCGGCCGGGGCGAGCCAGGACCGCGCGAGCGCGATCAGCTGACGTTCGCCGGCCGACAGCGCCGCCGGGTCGACCGGGGCGTGCAGGCCACCGAGCCGCTCGAGCACCGGGCCGAGACCGAAAATGCCGACCGCCTCGAGGAGGCCGGCGTCGGTGGAGGCGTGGAGGTAGGACAGGTTCTCGGCGAGGGTGCCGCTGAAGACGTACGCCTCCTGGGGCAGCAGCACGCACGGGCCGGACCGGGCGACGGTGCCCTCGTCCGGTCGCAGCAGGCCCGCCATCAGCGCGGCGAGCGTCGACTTGCCGATTCCGCTGGCGCCGGCGATCACGAGGTGGTCCCCCGCCCTGACGTCCAGGCTGAAGCGGTCCAGCACCGGGGCGGCGGCGGGCCCGTAGCGGAAGGTGACGTCACGCAGCCGCAGCAACGGCCCGGCCGCCGGCGTGGGGTCGGCCACAGCGGGAGAAGGGAGGGTCGAGGCGGTCAGGAGATGGCTCAGCGTGACCGCATAGCGGAGGCCGCCGGCGGCTAGCCCCTCGACCAGCAGGTGCAGCGCCGGATGGAGACCCTGGCGCACGTAGACCAAGGCGCCCAGCACCGCGCCGGGGCCGATGTCGCCCCGGCGGACCAGCCACGGCGCGACGACGAGCACGGCCAGCAGCGGGACCCAGCCGCCGACGGCGAGGGCGAGTCCGCGCAGCGCCCCGCCCCGGGCCACGGCGAGGTCCGCGCGGGCCTGCTCGGCGACGGGCCCGGCGACCAGATCGTCGGCCAGGGCCCGGGCACCGGTGGCGGTCACGTCGCGATGGCTGGTCAGAACCGACTCGGCCGCGTCGGCGAGGTGCTCGGCGGCGGTCACGGCGGCGCGCTGGCGGGCGGCAAGGCTCGGGAGGAGGGCGAAGAACAGGCCGAGGCCCAGCAGCAGGGGCACGCCGACCGCGGCGCCGAGCAGGGGGGCCAGGCCGAGGAGGCCGGCCACGGCGGCGGCGAGGCCGACGGCCACGCCGCGGAGCACGGTGAGGAGGCCGGCGAGCGCGTCGCGGACCAGCTCGACCTGGTACGTCAGCCGGGCGAGCGCACCGTCGTCCGGGCGTCCCGCCGCGACGCTGCGCCGCACGGCGCCGGTGACGACGCGGGTCACCAGGCGGTCGCGGAACGGCTCGACGACGCCGCCGAGACGCCGGTACGCGCTCCGGGAGCCGGCCGCCCCGGCCGCCACCGCCAGCGCGAACACGCCGAGCCAGGCCAGCCCGGTCACCGGCCGGCCCGCGAGGAAGCCGCCGTCCACGGCGCGCGCGGTCGCGTACCCGGAAAGCAGCGCGGGGATCGCCTCGGCGAGCGACCATCCCCCCAGCCCGGCCAGCGGCCGCCGCAGCCGCCACAGCTCGGCCCGCGTGTACGACCCGGCGACGGTCATGCCGGACCTCCGAACACGGCCCGGTAGTCCGGGACGGCCCACAGCCTGTCGTGCGAGTCCACGCGGACGAGGCGGCCGTGGGACAGCCAGGCCACCAGGTCGGCGCGGGCGGCGACGGCGGGCCGGTGGGTGACGATCAGCCGGGTCCGGCCGGAGTCCGGCGCCAGCAGCACGTCCATGATCCGCGCCTCGGTGACGGTGTCCAGGCTGGACGACGCGTCGTCGAGGATCAGGAGGCGCTCGGCGGTCAGGGCGCGAGCCAGGCCGAGGCGCTGGTTCTCCCCGCCCGACCGGGGCAGGGCCCGCAGCGGCGTGTCGAGCCCGTGCGGGAGCCGGTCCAGATAGTCGTCGATGGCCGCCGTGCGGGTCGTGGCGCGGACCAGCGCCTCCGGGCGTCCCAGCCCGACGGCCTCGCGCACGGTGCGGCCGAAGAGCGACGGGCGCTCGAAGCCGTAGCCGATCGCCCGGCGCAGCGACTCGCTCGTGAGCGCCGGCAGCGGTGTGCCGTCGAGCAGCACGCAGCCCTCGTCCGGATCGAGGAGGCGGCCGGCCACCGCGGCCAGGGTCGACTTGCCGGCGCCGGAGGAGCCGACCACCGCGACGGTACGCCCGGCGGGCACCACGAGATCGACGCCGTCCAGCACCGGGCGGTCGCCGGCGCGCACGGACACGCGCAGGAACCGCAGCTCACCCGGCCCCGGCCGGAGGGTGCGGCAGCCGTGGGCGGTGGCGGGGACGGTCAGAAGCTCGTCGGCACGGGCGGCGGCGGTGCGGACCCGGATCAGGCGGTTGAGGGTCGCCAGGATCGCGCCCAGCCCGGCACCGAGGGCGGCGTACTGGGTCGCCGCGAGCAGGTCGCCGGGAGTGATGCGGCCCGCGCCGAGCAGGAGACCGCCCGTGGCCAGCACCACGATCTGGGTGAGCGGGCCGAGCAGCGACGTGCGGCCGGCCGCCGTGGCGAGCGCGTCCCAGGTGCCCCGGCCGTGCCGGCTCAGCTCCGGCAGCGGGCGGAGGATGCGGTCGATCTCGCGGCCGGCGGTGCCGGCGGCGGCGATGGTCCGGCTGCCGCCGAGGGCCTCGGCGAGAGCGGCGGCGAGCCGGCCCTGGACGACCTGGTAGTCGCGGGCGGCCGCCGAGGCGTCGGTGACGAAGCGGCGCAGCAGCAGCGAGAGGACGAGCAGGCCGGCGGCGCAGGCCAGCCCGAGCCGGACGTCGATCAGCAGCAGGGCGACGAGGCTGCCGATCGGCGGGACGATCGAGGTGACGCCCAGGACGACGGCGCTCGCGGCGGTGCCCGCGGCGGTGGCCTGGCCGGTGAGCCGGGCGACGAGGTCGCCGACCGGGTGGGCGCGGACCACGGGCACGGGCAGGGCGATCAGGTGCCCGGCCAGCGTGCGGCGCAGCCAGGCGGTGGCCCGGGCGTTGCCGGCGCCGGTGACCAGCGGGGACAGGACCTCCGCGGCGGCGGCCGTGGCGATCAGCAGGCCGGTGACGAGCAGCCACCGGGCCGGGGAGCCGGATCCCAGCAGCGTGTCGACCGTGCGGCCGAGGGCGGCGGGCAGGGCCAGCTGCGCGGCGGCGCCGGTCACGCAGACCAGGGCCAGCACGACCGCGGATCCCCCGGCCGCCCGCACGCAGCGCAGCAGCAGCGACCGCCCGGCGGGGCTCGGCAGCGGCGCCTGCCCCACCCCGGGATGTCCGGGGCGGGGCAGGCGCGCGGGCTGGTCAGTCACACGTCGTGACGCTCAGCGAGCTGTCGCCGCAGAGGAGCAGGCTGGCCTGGCTGCCGCCACCGCCGCCACCGCCGCCGTTCTCGTCGTCGGTCGGGAGCTGCAGGCCCTGCAGGTCGAGGAGGTTCATGGCGTTTCTCCGATCTGGTGAGAGTGAACCGATGGTGTTTCTTCCGCGCGCCGGAAGTCTGTGGGGCCCGGGGACGCGTCCGGCGCGTCCGCGGGGCTTGGTGCGGCCGGGGCTGCCGTGCGGCCCAGGACCGGGCTTTGCGCGGCCCGGGCTGCCGTGCGGCCCAGGACCGGGCTTCGCGCGGCCCGGGCTGCCGTGCGGCCCGGGATCGGGCCGAGGAAGGGCAGGGCCAGGGCGGGATCGTCGGCCATGGCCCGGGCGAGCAGCACGCCGGCCGATCCGGTGGCCAGGTCCATCGAGAGCCGCAGGAGCTGGTTGCCCGGCACGGCGAGGTGGCGGCCGAAGGGCAGCAGGTGCCACGAGAGCAGGCCGGACTGCCGGCGCAGCTCGCCGGGCTCGTCGAGGCCGGCGGCGACCCGGGCGGCCAGGTAGGCGACGATCCCGGCGCGGCCGGCGAAGAGGCCGGGCTGGACATAGAAGGGAAAACAGGCGGCCCGGCGGATCGCGGCCGAGGCGGTCGTGAACTGCTCGTCGGCCCGGTGGCTCAGGTAGCGGTCGATCACCAGGCCGATGCCGACACTGCCGTCGGCGAGGTAGGGCATGGTGCGCCAGCCCTCGTCCACGCTCATCGCGCCGTTCTCACGGATCACGCAGGCGCACAGGTCGCGGCGCAGCGCCCGGGCGGCCAGGTCGAGCATCGCCTCGTCGCCGGTCTGCTCGTAGCGGTGCAGGAAGAGCAGGGCGGGACCGGCGGCGCCGCGGTGCAGGCCGGCCCAGGGGTGGGCACCCCCGCTGGTCGTCGCGGCGGGCGGCGCGGCCCGCAGCCGGGCGGCGACCAGATCGGTGACCTGGGCGGCCGCGTCGGCATAGCGATGATCGCCGGTGGCGCCCGCGAACCAGGCCAGGTTGAGCCCGATGCCGGCCAGCCCGCCGCCGAGGTCGGAGCCGAGGTCGCGCCACGGCTCGGCGAGGCAGCGGTCGAGCAGGGCGACGGCCTCGTCCTTGCGGCCGAGCCGGTGCAGCGCCCACGCCACCCCGTGCAGCCCGTCGTGGAAGCCGAGCCGCGAGCCGGACTCCGGGGCGTGCGCCCGGTCGGCGAGCCACTGCTCGTGGGCCGGGTCGACGGGCATCTGCGTCTCGGCGAGGGCCCAGAGCACGCCCGCCGCGCCGTGGGCGAGGTTGACGCCGCCGCTGCGGAACTGCTCGATGTCGCCGGGGAACAGGCGATCCGTGCGTACGGGAGAAGCACTGGCCGTGATCCCATCGGCAAGCCGGCGGCGCGTGTCCGTGGTCTCGAACGGCGGCGCCGGGCGCGGCCCGAGGATCACGCGCACGGACTCGTCGAGCTCGGCCCGGGGCACCGGGAAGTGCTCGGCGATGATGTCGGCCAGATGCGTGACCTTGGCCGGGGCGAGCCGGAGCATCGAGGTCAGCGGCAGGAACAGGGCGAGCCGCAGGCAGGCGAGCGCGTAGTCGTCGACGGCGAAGCCGGTGCGGTCGCGGGGCGCGGCGAAGGCCTGGTTGCGCAGCGCGGGCGGGCCGGGCTCGGCCACCGGACGGGCCACCTCGAAGTCGAGCAGCGTGACCCGGTCCTCGTCGTCCACGAGCACGTTGAACAGGTGCAGGTCGCCGTAGACGACGCCGGCCCGGTGGATGTCACCGATGATCCGCGCGACCTGGGCGTGGACGCCGAGCGCCCAGCGGGTGTAGTCGGCGCGCCGGGTGGGCGCCTCGACCAGCGGGTGCCGCTGGACGAGCAGCTTGTTGAGGGGCTCGCCGGTCACGTAGGACAGCGCGAGGAACTCGTGCTCGCCCAGCGTGAAGCTGTCGTGCACCCGGACGATCCCGGGCACGCCGGCCAGGCGCAGCAACATGTCGCGCTCACGGCGCAGCCGGGTCACCGCGTCGGTGCCGGTGGCGTCGAGCCCGGCGCCCGGGCGGGCCTCCTTGAGCACGACGACCTCGTCGGTGCGCAGGTCACGCCCCACATAGAGACCGCCGCCGTTGGAGAAGTGCAGGGCCCGCTCGATCTTGTACGGAACCTGGGTCGTGCTGACGGCCTCCCGCGCGGCCAGGTGCGGCTCGAGGAAGGCCGGCAGGGTCACCCACTCCGGCACGTGGAACACGGGGTCGCGCCGGTCGGGCACGAGCGCCCCGGAGGCGTCGGCGATCGCGGGGACGACCTGGCCGTCGCGGAGACAGTAGCGCTTGCTGAACGACCCGTAGCGGACATAGACCGGCCCGTCGCCGTAGCGCAGGTCCGACAGGATGTACGGCCCGGGCTCGCCGGCCAGGAGCTCCGCCAGCTCGGCGCAGATCGTGGCCAGCTCGGCGTCGTCGCGCGGGTAGATCGTGACGAACTTCCCGCTGGCGCCCCGGGCGGCATACTTGCTGTTGCGCATGAGCAGCAGCTTCGGGCCGCGCAGGTGCTTGAAGGCGAGCCCGCGGGGCACGCAGTAGTCGCGGACCGTGGCCAGCACCCGCTCGGCGTTACCGAGCGTGGCGGACACGTGGACCTTCCAGCCCTGCGGCCGGGACTCGCCCGCCGCGGGGGCCCAGATCGTCCAGTCCTCCGAGGCCTGCCGCCGCCAGCCGTCCGGCCGGTCACCAGCAGGGAACTCCTGGGCCGGCGCGCTGCTCAGGGAGTCGTAGAACAGCGGGTCGACCGCGCAGAACGAGTCGTAGCGCTTGTCCATGTCCGCTCCCTTCCGCGTCGCTCTCCGTGTGCCACCAGACTGCCCGCTCCGGAGTCGCGGCTGAAGTGTTGCCCGTCAGGCGTCCGCGGTACATAAGGGCCATGAAGACATGACAAAGAGCAGGTTTGAGCGAACGGGAAAGGGAGACGCGCGGGCCCGGACGGGCGCGGAGGACGACTGCGGGCGCCGACTGGTCCTGGACCACGTCGACGCCCGCTCCCGTACGCCGGTCTAGTTGCCCATGTAGCCCGTCTCGGCCTGCTTCTTGAGCTCCTTCTCGACCTTCTCGTTCGGCTGACCCGCGGCCGCCGCCATGCGGTCGATCAGACCCTGGTGTACGTGCAGACCGGCGCCCACCTCGAGCATCTGCGCACGGCTCAGCGGCACGTCGAACTGCACGGTCGCGTACACCTCGGGGTCGACCGCGATGACCAGCTGCCGCACCCCGTCGACGTTGGTGCGCAGGATCGCCTCCTTGCCGCCGACCGTCAGCTTGTCGCCGGACAGCTCGCCCCGGAACTCCCGCATCTCCAGGAAGACGGCGATCTTGCCGGTGTAGTCGCGCGGGTCGTACATCGGCGACGTCGACGGGTCGACGTCCGGTCCCGGGTTCTTGGCGGAGTCCGGCGCGATGGTGAGGCCGGTCCAGTCGGCGTTCTGGATGAAGAAGCCCTCGGGCACCATGTCGACGGTGAAGTCCTGCGGCTGCTTGCCCGTGTAGTCGACGAGACGCAGGTTTCCGGCGGCCGAGGGGGCGACGGCGGCCACCGGTGGCGTGCCGGAGTCGTCGTTGGTCATGACGCCGGTGAAGGAGAACGTCGCGACGAGGGCGGCGACCCCGAAGGCCGAGCCCGCCATCGCCTGCACGGTCCGGCGCTTGCGCACCGCGCTGCGGGCGCGTGCGATGTCGGCCGCGATCGCGTCCTCGGAGGCCGGCTCGATCGTGCCGCCGAGGCGTTCCATCCGGGTGAAGAGGTCGTTCATCGTCCTGCTCCTTGCTGCTGGAAGTGGGGAACATCGAGGGTGGCGCGCAGCTTCTCGAGGGCGCGGGCGGTCTGGCTCTTGACCGTCCCCTCGGAGCAGCCGAGCGCCTCGGCCGTCTGCGCGACGTCGAGCTCGTGCACGAAGCGGAAGACCACGGCCGCCCGCATCCGGGGCGGCAGCGCGCGCAGGGCCCGGGACAGCTCGGGGTCGTCGCCGTCCGGCTCGGCGCCCGCGGCCCGCTCCGGGACGTCGGCGATCGGCCGGCCGAAGCGCCCGGCGCGCTTCCGCTCGTCCATCAGCGCGTTGACGAGCGTGCGGCGGACGTACCCGTCGGGGTTGTCCGCCCGCCGGAAGGCCGCCCACGAGATGTAGAGCTTGGTCAGCGCCGTCTGCACCAGGTCTTCGGCGAGATGCGCGTCACCGGCCGTGAGCAGCCGCGCGGTGTAGAGCATCGGCCCCCGCCGCGCGGCCACGAAGTCGTGGAACTGGGCGTCGCGCTCGGGTCCGCCCGAGCTTCTTTGTCGTCTCACGTTCCCCTGACCTCCGCGGCCCGTCCCCGGGTTGCACGATGGCACAATCCTGCGGGTGCGGGGAGTGGGGCGACGGGTCGCGGGCCTGGTCAGTGCGGTTGCGGTGGGTGCGGCCACGGCGTCGTGCGCGTGGGTCGCGGATCCGGAACAGAAGGATCACGTACGCGAGACGCTGGGCGCCGTGCCCGACGACGTGGGCCGGGCGCTGCGCCTGGGCGACGTGCGGCTGCACAACAACGGGGCCTCGGGCATCGACGTCACCGGGGACCGGGCCATCGGCCTGTCCGTCGAGGCGGCGCCGGGCACGACGACCGGCGCGTGGGTGCAGGGGTGCCGGGCGCTGGTCGCGGCGCTGGGCGGCACGCCGGCCCGGGTCTACGGCCGGATGCCCGGGCGCGAGCCGCTCCACGAGGCGACCGACGAGCTGTGCCGCCGGGGCATCGGGCATCCCCTCGGCTCGTCGGAGGATCCCCGGCTGGTGCTGGGCGTGGACGGCGCCGACACCGGGATCGACGTCGACGCCGAGCGGCTGCTGCTCACCGCGGACGGGCGCGAGCCGCGAGAGGCGGGAGCCGCGCTGACCATCGCCGCGCCGGACCTCGCCGCCTGGGACAAGGCCCTGCCGGAGACGCCACTCCCTTGGCGCTACACGTCGCAACGGAACGAGAGCGTGACCTTCGTCGTGCCGGCCGGGACCCGGCTGTGGGCGAGCGCCGGCTGCGGCGTCACGGACCCGGACGCGCACGCCGAGATCGAGCCCCGGGACGGCGGCAACTACGTGAGCTTTCTCGGCGGGTCACAGCCCGGCGCCAGTTGCGGCGAGCGGGTCAACCAGGCGCTGAGCCCGCAGCTCTCGTACGCGACGAAGGACGGGCGTCCCGTGGACCGGTACGACGTGGTCGTCATGCCGTTCCCCCAGCTGGCCCGCGGCGGGGAGCCGCCCGTCCGTACGGTGACCGTCGACCGCGAGTGATCAGCGGCGGTGCCGGGCCATCCACTGCCAGATGTGCTCGCCGCGGTGACTGGGGTCGTTGCGGGCGACATAGATCCACGACCAGTGGCCCGGGAACTGGTAGCCGTTCCACGTCACGGTGTCGTAGAGCGACAGGATCGACCGCGGGATCAGGTCGTGGGCGTGGACGGTGTTGGCGATCGGGTCGACGGTGTCGTCGTCGCGCGAGGCGACCAGCCAGGTCGGGGTGGTGATCCGGGCCAGGTCCGCGTCCGGGATGCGCGGCGGGTCGCCCGCGACGACGCCGCAGATGGGCACCGACGAGGCGAAGAGCCGCGGGTAGGCCGTGGTCATCTTGAGGCTCATGAAGCCGCCGTTGCTGGCGCCGACCACGTGGATCCGGTCGGTGTCGACGGCCCGCCTGCGCACGACGTCGCGGATGACCTCGCGGATCTGCGGGGCGAAGCGGTCGCCGTCCTCGAGCCAGAACGACGTGCTCTGCGGCGCGACCACGTGCGCGCCCGCGAAGATCCGCTGCGCCTCGCGCGTGGCGAACCCGAGGGCGCCCCGGTTGGCGCGCAGCACGGTCTCGTTGTCGTAGTAGTTGTCCGGCAGCGACGCACCTTCCCCACCGCCGTGCAACCACACGATCAACGGCCTTTTCCCCGTACGCCCGGAGGAGTACAGCCGGTACTTCAGGTCGGCGGTCCGGTGGTAGCTGAACGCGTCCACCTCGGGATTGGCCAGCCGGCCCTGCTCGAAGCGCGTGATCGTCAGCGGGCCGCCGTGGCGCCGCGCGATCGGCTGGAGCTGCGTGATCGTGTAGACCAGGGTCATCCGCACGTTGCGGCCCCGGCTCGCCACGTAGCCGAGGGTCGCCCCGCCGACCTGCCCCTCGCCGTAGCTGAGCTCGACGACGATGTCGCCGTGGCGGTCGAGCCGGACGGCCGTCACGGTGCGGTCGACGTCGTACGTCCCGAAGATCTGGTCCCCCGGCGCGAGCGGGATCGGGCTCGTGGCCGTGGCGTGCACGCGGAAGGTGCCCGTACCGAGCGAAGCGGGGTCGATCGGGCCGAGCCGGGACGTGTCGAGAGTGACCGACGTGACCTGTTCGCCCCCGTCGAGTGTTTCGGCGTTCAGAACGAAATCCACGCTCGTGCCCCGCTGCGCGAAAGCGGCACCGGGCAGGGCCAGACCCGCGGCGGCGCCCGCCCCGGCGGCCAGCAGACTGCGGCGACTTACGGACATTGCCATGCGAAAACCCCCGGTCAGCCGGTGCTTTCAACGACGATGATCGATGCACTCAACGTAGTGGGGCGGTAACGGGAACGCAACAGGCCGGTAATCAGGGTCCGATCGACCGGTTGCTCCCCCCACCCGGCCCTTCCTACGTTGGCGGCAGTCGACGAAATGGCAGGTGGGGGGGAATGAGATCGAGAGCAAGGGCCACCGTGGCGGTGGGCGCGAGCGTGCTCGTGATGCTCCCCGGCTTCCCGGCGCAGGCGTCGGCCGGATCCGCGACGGCACCCGTCCGCACCATCACCAAGGGACTGGACGGCCCGTACGGGCTGGACTTCCTGTCGCCACGCACCGCGGTCGTCGCGGAGGGCGACACCGGCGAGGTCACCACCGTGGACCTGAAGACCGGCAAGCAGAGGACCATCATCTCCGGGCTCGCCGGACCGTCCGGCGTGGCCACGCACAACGGCCGGATCTACGTGCAGCTGGGCGGGGAACCGGTGCCGGGCGCCAAGTATCCGGCCGGCGCGCTGCTGGTCGCGGACCGCACCGGCAAGCACGTCCGGGTGCTGGCCGACCTCATGGCGTACGAGCTGAAGCACAACCCGGACGGCCAGAAGCAGTTCGACGACAAGCAGCAGCCGTACGACGCGCTGTCGAACCCGTTCAGCATCACGTGGACGAAGTGGGGCCTGCTGGTCGCCGACGGTGGCGCGAACGACGTGCTGCGCGTGAATCCGCGTACGGGCAAGGTGTCGACGTTCTTCGTGCCGCCGAACCCGCGGACCAAGGAATGTCTCGCCGCGGGCGCGCAGGCCAACCCAGGCACCGTGGGCTGTGACTCCGTCCCGACCGGCGTCGCCGTGCGCGGCAGGTACGTCTACGTGTCCACCCTGGGCGCCGAGCAGCCCGGTGCGGCGGTCATCTATCAGCTCGACGGGCATACGGGCCGGGTGGTGCACAAGTGGAAGGGCTTCACCTCGCTGACCGGCATCGCCGTGGCGCCGCACGGGACGATCTACACGTCCGAGGTGCTCTTCAACGCGCCGCCGGGCGAGGAACCGCCGCCCGGCTTCGACCCGTCCACCGTGGGCCGGCTCACCCGGCTCGACCACGGCCGGGTCACGCACGCGGCGGTGACCATGCCGACCGGTCTGCGCTACGTCAACGGGCACCTCTACGCGACGTCGTGGAGCATCGCGTCGTTCCTGCGGATCCCGAAGGCCGGGCAGCTCGTGGACGTCAGCCGGAAGGCGTTCCGATGACCCACGACACCTCCGTCCGGGACGACACCCCGAGTTTCCGCAGGATGTTGGAGACGTGGACGGCGGCGGTGCGCGGGGAGATGTAGAGCCTCCGGGCCAGCTCCGTGTTGGTCAGCCCGTCGCTGATCAGCACCGCCACCTCCCGTTCGCGGGGCGTCAGCGCCGCCGGCCCGGTCACGGCCGGCGGCGCGTCGGCGGGGGCCAGGCCCAGCCGCGCGCGGACCTGCTCGAGCTGCGTCACCCGCCAGCCGCGCCAGGAGGAGAGCAACGGCTCCGCCGCCTGCACCAGCTCGGTGGCCTCGGCCCGCCGGTCGGCGGCGAGCAGGCATCGGGCCGCCGCGACCCGGACGGTGCCGCGGGTGGCCGGGCCGAGAATGTGGGCCTCCCGGACGGACAGGAGGCCGGCGAGTGCCTCGTCGTGCCGCCCGTGCGCCTCCGCGATCTGCGCCTCCACCAGCGTCCGGTAGGCGGCCCACACCTCGCCGTCGAGCAGCACGGCGAGCATCGCGTCGATCCGCTCGTGCGGCAGGCCCAGCTCCAGCGCGGCGGAGACCAGGTCGTGCGCCTGCTGACCGCTGCGCCACGTCTGCTTCGCCACCGCCGGCAGCAGCTCCTCCAGCGCCGCCTCGGCCCGGGGCCGGTCGTGGCGGCGGGCCGCGAGATGGAAGACCAGGCCCGGGATGGACGCGGGCACGTTCGAGGGCAGCGCGGTCAGGTCGGCGACGATCGCCTCGACCCGGTCCAGCTCGCCCGCCTCCAGCAGCAGCCCGGCCAGGAAGTGCCCGTGGTGGTCGGCCCAGCGGCCCCAGCGCCGGTAGGCCCGGTCCAGCTCGCGGCCCTCCTCGAGCGCGGCGATCGCGGCGGGCAGGTCGCCGGTGCGCCAGGCCAGCCGGGCCCGGCCCTGGAAGTACGTGGCCACGGCGAGCGCCTCGAACCCGGCGCGCTCGGCGTCGACCCGCATCCGCTCCAGGGTCTCGGCGTGCTCGGCCGGCGTCGTGGGCGGCACGCCCTGCACCAGGATCTCGAGGGCCCGGGCGGCCAGCACCCACTCGCCCGTCTTCTCCGCCTCGTCGACCACGGCGGACAGGATCTCCCGGCCCTCGTCCAGCGTCCGCGGGCTCTCGGCGAGGGTCGAGCCCCGCTCCAGCCGCGCGGCCAGCCGGACGGACGGCAGGTCGAGCTCCTCGGCCAGCGCCAGCGCCTGCCCGGACCAGCGCAGCGCGGCGTCGAAGTCGTCGCGCAGATAGGCCGACTGGGCGATCGCGGTCATCGCCCGGGCCTGGTCGGCGCCGCGGGGCAGCTCGGCGATGAGCGTCTCGATCTCCTCGGTCAACGCGCGCATGGCGCCGGGGTCGCGCGACTCCCAGGCGATGCGGACCAGCAGATAGAGCGCCTCGGCCCGGTCGGTGGTGGAGCCGGCGAGATCGTGCCAGCGCCGGCCGTAGCGCAGGGCGTCCTCCAGCAGGCCGGCCAGCCAGGCCGACCGGGCCGCCGCGCCGAGCAGCTCCGGGTCGTCGGGCACCTCGTCGAGGCCGAGCTCGGCCAGCTGCAGCGCCTGGTAGGCCGAGCCGATGGACTGGTAGAGGGCGGCGCCCCGGCGGGCGGCGGCGACCATGTCGTCGTACCGGCCGGCGCCCCGGGCGTGGTGGGCGACCATCGCCGGGTCCGAGTGGCCCCCGGCCAGCAGCGCCTCCAGGGCCGCTTCGTGCAGCCGGCGCCGCTGCCGGCCGAGCAGCTGCCCGGCCAGCGCCTCGCGGACCAGCGCGTGCCGGAAGGCGAACTCGTCCTCGCCCGACTCGGTCAGCACGCCCCGGGTGACCAGGTCGCGCAGGACGCCGATCAGCTCGTCCTCGGCCGTCTGAGTGACCTCGGCCAGCAGGTCGAAGGGGATCCGCTGGCCGAGCACGGTGGCCGCCTCGGCGATCCGGTGGGCGACCGGGTCGAGCTCGTCGATCTGCCGCCGCAGCACCTCGGCCAGGCTCCACGGCAGCGGCTGCTCGACCAGCGCCTCGACGTCGTAGCCGGGCAGCGCGCGCAGCAGCTCCTCCAGGAAGAACGGGTTGCCGCCCGTCCGGTTGTGCAGCGCGGTCGCCGCCCGCATCGGCGCCGGGGCCCCCGTGGCCGCCGCCAGGAACGCCGCCGTCTGCGACGGCGTGAACCGGTCGAGCCGGACGTGGGTGACGGTGTGCCGGCGCTCCATGCGGGCCAGCAGCCCGGCGACGGGCCGCCGGCCGGACACCTCGTCGGGGCGGTAGGTGCCGATGAGCAGCCGCGGCCCGTGCTGGTCGGCGATCCGCTCGAACAGCGCGGCGCTCTCCGAGTCGGCCCAGTGCAGATCCTCGAAGACGATCACCGCCGGTGCGTCGCCGATCAGCTCGGAGACGATCGCCAGCCCCGCGTGCAGCCGCTCGACCGGGCTGCGACCGGCGTCGGCGAGCGCGGCGAGTTGCTCCTCCGGGTGGCCGTCCAGGGCGTCGAGCAGCACCTCGTACGGCCGGGCCAGCGACCCGGGCTCGGCCTGCCCGACCAGCACCACCGTCTCCGGCGGCACCGTGGCCAGCAGCTCCCGCACCAGCCGCGTCTTGCCGATGCCGGGCTCCCCGGCGACGATCGCCACCGCGGGCGCGCGCGACGAAGCGAGCCGCACCAGCCGGCGCAGCTCGCTCTCCCGCCCGATCATCACCGGGCCGGCACCGCCACGGAAGGGTCGCACGCCGCCAGGGTACCGGCGGGCTTGCCGCGCGCGGCGGGGGCTTTGCGGGCCCTCCGCGCCCGGCGCGCCACGCTCAGCAGCCGGTGCCGGTCGGCCTCCTCGATCAGCTCCCGGTGGTGCTGGTTCGCCAGGGTCATCAGGTGGTCGGGGTGCAGGAACATCGGTCTCTCCTCGTCGCCGTCGATGAGTCCATCCTCGGTCGGCGAGAAGCCCGGCACATGCGTCGCTCCTACCTATCTTCGCTGCTCAGAGCGGCCTACGTATACGTAGGACGGCCCGGACCTGGCTGAAGTGCTGAACGTGGTCGCCCGTCGCGGCTGATGCCGGCGGCCACCCGGCGGTGGGATGCTCCGGGCATGTCTGCCGCGACCCGGGCCCGGCTGGTGCTCTTCGGGGCGCTCGGGCTCAACCTGGTCTTCGTCTGGGTGTCGTTCGCCCTGTCCGGCGTTCCGGGGAAGCACCCGCTGATCACCGTCGGCCGCTTCCTCGGCCTGCACGTGGCGCTGACGATGATCTTCCAGCTGGTGCTGGTCGCCCGGCTGCCCTGGCTGGATCGGCGGCTCGGCCTGGACGGGCTGACCACGGTGCACCGCTGGGGCGGCTTCACGCTCTCCTGGCTGCTGGTGCTGCACGTGTCCTTCATCGTCACCGGCTACGCGCAGCTCTACCGGCTGTCGATCCCGGCGCAGGTGCGCAGCCTCGCGGGGTCGACGCCGGTGCTGTTCGGGATGATCGCGTTCGTGCTGCTCACGGTGGCGGCGTTCACCTCCGCCCGGTACGCGCGGCGGCGCCTGTCGTACGAGGCCTGGCACGCGGTGCACTTCTTGCTCTACGCGGTCGTCGTGCTGGCGCTGCTGCACCAGATGACCGAGCTGACGACGTTCACCGTGTCGTCGTGGTCACGGGCGTACTGGTGGCTGCTGTGGACCTTGGCCCTCGTGGCCCTGGTCGCCGGCCGGATAGTGCTCCCGCTGGTACGCAACGCCCGGCACCGGTTCCGCGTCGCCGCCGTGGTGCCCGAGTCCGGCGACGTGGTGTCGGTGCACGTCACCGGGCGGCATCTGGACCGGTTGCCGGCGCGGGCCGGGCAGTTCATGCTGTGGCGCTTTCCCGGGCACAACCCCTGGTGGCAGGTCAACCCGTGGTCGCTGTCGGCCGCGCCGCGGGGCACGTCGCTGCGGCTCACCGCCAAGGCCGTCGGGACCACCAGCGCGGGCCTGCGGCACCTGCCGGTCGGCACGCGGGTGTTCGCCGAGGGCCCGTACGGTGCCCTGACCGCCGCGCGTCGCACCAGGCCGGCGGCGCTCCTCGTCGCCGGCGGCATCGGCGTCACCCCGATCCGGGCCCTGCTCGAGGAGCTCACCGGGCCGGTCACCGTGCTCTATCGCGTCCGGTCCGCGCGCGACGCCGTCCTCCTGGAGGAGATCGAGGAGCTGGCCCGGCTCCGGGGCGCCCGGGTGCACGTCCTCGACGGCCCCACCAGCGAGGTGAACCAGCCGCTCGCCGCCGCGAACCTGGCCGCCCTGGTCCCCGACGTCGCCGGCCGTGACGTCTACGTCTGCGGGCCCGAGCGCATGACCGCCGCCGTGCTCGCGGCGCTGCGGGAGCTGCGCGTGCCCACGGCCCAGATCCACACCGAGCGGTTCCGGATGGCGGCCTGACGAGCCCGGCTGACCGGCCGGGCTCGTCGCCGGTGCCTCAGAGGACGGCTTCGGCCAGGCGGTCGATCTCGTCGAGGTCGAAGGTCGTCGGGTTGAAGATGAACTCGTCGGTGCCCAGGTCCTCGAAGGACTTGAGCATGTCCTTGACGCCCTGCGGGCCGTGGGCGACGCCGGCCAGGACGGCGTCCACGAAGTCCGGGGTGATCTTGTAGTACTCGTAGACGTTCTTCTTGCCCGCCTCGAGGTCACCGAAGGCGAAGTAGCCGATCGCCTTGAAGTGCGGGTCACCGTCGCGGCCGGCCTCCTTCCAGGCGGCGCGCATGCCGTCGAAGGCCGGGGCCACGTAGGGCGCCGGCACCGAGGCACCGACGTAGCCCTCGCCCAGCCGCGCCGCCCGGGCGAACGTGGCCGGGGAGAAGCCGCCGAAGATCAGCGGAATGCGCCGCGTGCCCGCCGGGACGGCCGGGTTGGGGCTGTCCTGGAGCAGCTTGCCGTCCCACACGTCGAAGTAGGTCGCCAGGTCGGCGTCGAACCGCTTGCCGAGGCCCTTCATCGGCAGCCCGTCCACCACGAAGTCGTCGGGCCGCCCGCCGATGCCCAGGCCCAGCGTGAGCCGGCCGCCGGAGACGCCGTCGATGCCGGCCAGCTCCTTGGCCAGCAGGACGGGCGGCCACACCGGGGCGAGCAGCACGTTGGAGAACAGCCCGATGGTCGAGGTCGCCCCGGCCGCCGCGGCCAGCGCCACGGTGTCCATCACGCCCGGGAAGGCCACGCGGCCCACGGTGCCGAGGGTGGAGAAGCCCGCCGCCTCGGCCCGGCGCGCCCACTCGGGGATGACGGCCGGGTCCACGTTGGCGATCTGGTTCGGAATGCCGATGCCGATCTTCAAGGAAGTGCTCCTCGTGACTAGTTGCTTGCTCAATCAACAAGGATCATGCCCGCATCGATCAAGTCCGGCTGTCGGGTACGCGACGGAGCGGTACACAAGGGCATCCGAATAGGACACTGAGGGCCATGGCCCGTGTCTTCGAGTCGCCGGAAGGCCCGCCCGGACCGGCGCGCATCATCGATCTCTACTGCGGATACATGCTCTCCAAGACCATGTTCGCGGCCGTCGAGTTCGGCCTCTTCGCCGCCGCCGGGCCCGATCCGGCCACCCCGGCCGAGCTGGCCGAGCGCTGCGGCATCCCGGAACGCAGCGCCCGCGCCATGGCCGACCTGCTGGCCGAGGCCGGCCTGCTGATCCGCGAGGGCCTCGCCTTCCGGACCGCGCCGGACACCGAGGCCTTCCTCACCGGGCGCGGGCCCGCCGACCTGCGCCCGCTGGCCCGCTACTGGGACACGGTCAGCTATGCGGCCTGGGACAACGCCACCGAGGTGTTCCGCACCCGGCAGGGCAGCCGGCCGACCCTCGACAAGGCCCAGACCGAGGCGTACGAGTCGGCGGTCGCACTGGTCACCGCCGAGACGGCCGGCGACCTGGCCCGGGCGTACGACTTCGGGCGGCACCGGCGGCTCCTCGACGTGGGCGGCGGGTACGGCACGTTCTCCCGGGCGATCCTGGCCGCGTACGAGAAGGTGGAAGCCACCCTGGTCGACCTGCCCGAGGTGGCGGCGACCGTGGCCGGGCAGGCCGTCCCCCGGCTCACCGCGGTCGGCGCCGACGTGTTCGAGCAGCCGCTGCCGGAGGGCCACGACGTGATCCTGGTCGCCAACTTCGTGCACCTGCTGCCGCCGGAGCGCATCACCGAGCTGTTCCGGCGGCTGCGCGTGGCCGCCGCCCCGGACACGACCCTGCTGCTGGTCGACTGGTGGCGCACCGGGCAGCTCCCGCACCCGTCGGCCCGCTTCGGCGCCGGCGAGTTCCTCGTCATCAGCGGCGGCGACCTCTACCAGGTGGACGAGGTGACCGCCTGGCTGACCGAGTCCGGCTGGCGCAGCACCGACCACACGCCCCTGCCCCCGCCCTCCAGCGTGATCACCGCCGTTCCCGCCTGACCCGGCCGGGGGCGCCCGGCAGGCCGGGCGGGCGGACCGTGAACCGATCGCGGCCGGCGGCGGACAGACAGTTCAGAACGTTCCGAGGGGGAAACGTTGTGGACGACATCGATCTGCTGGCCGCGATCGCCGCCGGGGGATCGCGCTCGCCGGGGCGGGGCTCGGGCTGCTCGATCCGGCCGGGCGGGCGGGTCGCCGGTGGCTCGCGCCGGGCTTCGCGAGAATGGCGAGATGACGGTCACCGAGGCGGAGCTGCGGGCGCTCGCGCTCACCAACTACGGGCACTTCACCACGTTCCGCGTCGAGGACGGGGGCGTGCGGGGGCTGTCGCTGCACCTCGAGCGGCTGGCGCGGGACTGCCGGGCGCTGTTCGGGACCACGCTCGACCTGGACGCCGTACGGGCTCAGGTGCGGCGCGAGGTCGCGGGGGCGGCGCCGGTCACCGTACGGGTGACGGTTTTTGATCCCGCGCTCGACATCGGGCGACCGGTGCGGGCCGGGCAGCCGCGGGTGCTGGTCACGCGGCGCGCGGCCGGGCCGGCGCCGGGTCCTTTGCGGGTACGGACGGTGGCCTTCGAGCGGGACGCGCCCGAGATCAAGAGCGTGGGGCTGTTTCCGGTGCTGCGGCTGCGGCGGGCGGCGCAGATCGACGGGTACGACGATGCGCTGTTCGTGGATCGGGACGGGTTGATCAGCGAGGGTGGCACGTGGAACGTCGGATTCATCCGGTCGGATCGGGTGGTGTGGCCGGCCGCGGCGTATCTCCGTGGGGTCACCATGCAGCTGTTGCCCGGCGAGTCCATAGCAGTGCGGCGTGATGACTTAAGTCAGTTCGATGCCGCCTTTGCCACGAATGCTGCGACCGGCGTCCGGGCCGTTGCGGCTGTTGACGACGTGACTTACGACGTGGGCCATCCCAGCATCACGGCGCTGGCGGCGGCGTACCTCCGCCTTGCGCCGGAAGTGCTCTGACGCGGCCCGGGAATTCGGCATCGACCAGGCGCAGCAGCCCGGCGGCCTTGACGGCGGTCTCCTCCAGCTCGGCGTCCGGGTCACTGAGGGCGATGATCGCGCCCCCGACGCCGTACGTCGCCCGGTCGCCCGTCACGACCAGCGTGCGGATGACCATGCCGAGGTCGGCCGCCCCGGTGAGCGAGAAATAGCCGAGCGCCCCCGAGTAGACGCCGCGCGGGCCGCCCTCGAGCCGGTCGATGATCTCCATGGTGCGGAGCTTCGGGGCGCCCGTCATCGAGCCGCCGGGAAACGCGGCGCGGACACAGTCGACGGCGCTCGCCCCGGGGCGCAGGTCGGCCACCACGGTGCTGACGAGCTGGTGGACGGTGGCGAAGCTCTCCACGTCGAAGAGGCGGGGCACGCGTACCGTACCGGGTTGTCCGACTTTGCCCAGGTCGTTCCGGACCAGGTCGACGATCATCAGGTTCTCGGCCCGGTCCTTCTCGCTGGTGGCGAGGTCGTGGCGGAGGGCGGCGTCCGCCTCCGGGGTGGCGCCGCGCGGCCGGGTGCCCTTGATCGGCTTGCTCTCGGCGTGACCGGCGGCGTCGACCCGCAGGAAGCGCTCCGGCGAGGCGCTCAGCACGGCGACGTCGTCGAAGCCGAGGTACGCGGCGAAGGGCGCGGGATTCGCCCGGCGCAGCGCCTGGTACGCGGGCCACGGCGGCACCGGCCCGGTGACGGTGAGCATGTTGGTGAGGCAGATCTCGTACGTCTCGCCCTCGTGGATCGCCGCCTGGCACTCCTTGATCAGCCGCAGGTACGCCTCCCGGTCGTGCCGCAGCGTGATGTCGCGCCGGGGCACCGGCGGTCCGGCCGGGGCGGCTGTCGTGCCGGCCAGGGCCCGGATGCGGGCGCTCGTGGCGGCGAGCCATTCCCCGGCGCCGGGGTGATCGAGCGTCAGCAGGTGGACGGTGGCGGTCGCGTGGTCCATGACCACCGCGCGGTCGGCGAAGACCAGGACGGCGTCGGGGTCGGGCGAGCGGTGACCGGCCTGCTCCTTGAGTTCGTAGCCGAGGTAGCCGACCCAGCCCAGCGCGAAGTCGAAGGGCAGCGGGGTGTCCGGCTCGGCCCGATGCGCGCGCAGGTCGGCGTCGAGCCAGTCGAAGAAGCCAATCGTGACCGTTTCAGATCTCCCGGCGCCGGTGATGGTGACCGTTCCGGCTGTCACATCGGCGCGGGCTACGCGGCTCAGGGGCCCTTCGGCGTTGCCCATGATCGAGACGCCGGTGCCGGTGCTGGTGTCGAGCCAGAAGGGGTGATCGCCGGAGCGGAACAGCGTGTCGAACACCACTTCCGGGTCGACGTTGACGGGGAGCCGCTCGGTGCGGATGGTTGTTCTCGGGGCGCCTGATCCCGGGGCATCCGCTTCCGAGGCGCCCGTTTCCGAGGCGCCTGCTTCCGAGGCGCCTGCTTCCGAGGCGCCTGCTTCCGGGGCACTTGAGACGCTGATCACCGGGCGGGGTGACCGCTCCAGGGTCAGATCACGGAAGTTGGCGAGCAGCTGGTGCCCGTACTCGGTCCGGATGGACTCGGGGTGGAACTGCACGCCCCACAGCGGCCGGTCCCGATGCCGGACGCCCATCAGCACCCCGTCGTCCGCCCACGCGACCGGGATCAGCTCCGCCGGCAGCTCGCTCACCGCGAGCGAGTGATAGCGCACCGCCTCGAACGGCGACGGGATCCCCGCGAACAGCTCCCGCCCGTCGTGGCGTACCGGCGACCGCCGCCCGTGCCGCGGCTCGGGCGCGAGGTCGACCACTCCCCCGAGCAACTCGGCGATGCCCTGGTGCCCGAGGCAGACCCCGAGCGTCGGCAGCCGGCCGCCGAGGATGATCTCCCGGCTGAGGCCGAAGTCCCGGCGCCGGCCCGGCCGCCCCGGCCCCGGCGAGATCACGACGTTGTCGAAGCCGTCGAGCAGCCCGTCGTGCCAGCCCGGGTCGTCGTTGCGCACGACCACCGGCTCGGTGCCGTTGACCTCGGCCAGGTGGTGCACCAGGTTCCAGGTGAACGAGTCGTAGTTGTCGACGATCAGTGTCCGCATCGTGCCCTTCCGCTCCCCCGCCACCCTAGGCGGTGTTTCGCGGGGCATGACGGCCGCCGGTTGGTCTAGGTTGTCTCCCATGCATCCAGCAGCACCGATGACCGTGCCGTCGCCGGCCGGGCTGCGCGTCTCGGGAGCGCTGCTCTACGGCGTCGCCGGGCTCGCCCTGCTGCACGCCGTCGTCGAGCTGATCTTCACCAACACCGGGCTCAGCGTCTATCGCGACGCCTACAACGGCGACACCGGGTCGGGCTTCGGCAGCCTCGTCATCGCGACCCTCGACATCCTCCTCGCCGGCTTCGCCGCCGTGCTGGCCGTCCTCAACGGTCACGGTCGCCGGAACGCGCGCATGACGACGTACATCCTGGGTGGTCTGTTCCTTCTCTGCGGCGGCCTGGGCTCGCTGCCCAACAGCTTCCACGGGCCGTCGTCCTCCGCCGGCACCAGCGTCATCGACAGGATCACACCCGCCGCGTACGGCCTGGGCACCAGCTTGCTCCACGCGGTGACCCTGCTGGCCGTGCTCGCCGCCCTCATCCTGCTCACGCTGCCGTCCACGACCCGTTACATCGAGGAACGGCAGCGCCCGCAGTACGTCTACGTGCCCGTGCCGGTGCCGCAGCCGCCCGCCACCACGGACGTGCCGGTCCAGCGCCACCTGGACCCGCACACCGGCAGCATCCCGGCGGCCGACCCCTGGGCTCAGCCGCCCAGCTGAGCGATCCAGGCCGCGCAGGCCTCCGCCCACCGCGCGGTGTGCGGGACGTGGAGGTCGCCGTGGTCGCCGTACCGCACCCCGTCGGCCAGCCCGAGCCCGTGCCGCCCGTGCGGATAGATGTGCAACTCCACCGGCACCCCGGCCGAGAAGAGCGCCGACGCCATGGCGAGCGCGTTCGGGAAGCCGGGCGGATCCTCGGCCGTTGCCCACAGGAACGTCGGACAGGTCGCCGCGTCGACGTGCAACGCCGGTGACAACGCTTCCCGCAGTTCCATCCGCCCGCCCAGGATGAACGAGACCGGCGCATCCGGCAGCAGGCGCAGATCCGCCGGCGCGTACGCGAGAACGGCGAAGTCCGGCCGCGGCGGCGTCACGTCCTCGCCGGGCAGCACGGTCCCGGTCGCCAGCAACCCGGCCAGATGCCCGCCCGCACTCGACCCGATGACACCGACTTTCTCATGCCCCCGCTCCCGGAGCTGGTCCAGCGCCGCCCGCCCCGCCACGAGCGGCGCCGGAAACGGATGCTCGCCCGGCAGCGGATAGCGCAGCACGTAGGCGTCGAGGCCGATGCCGCTCAGCCAGCGGGCGTACCCCTCGCCTTCGTGCTCGGCGTGGAACCGGTATCCGCCGCCCGGCAGCACCAGCACGGCGGGCCGGGGGTGGGGGATGCGCTCGTGCGCGGGGTAGGCGGTGATGTCGGGATCGCTGCTCATGGTGCCCTTTCGTCGTCTTTCGGGGACGACAGGCACGACAGCACGAGAGAGCACCGGACTCCGGATGGGCTCGACCGATGAACGGGCACACGCCTGCGCGCGTCCCGCCGCAACGGCGGCTGAAGCGACTGTCTCCTTCGTCTCGGCCCATCCGGGGCTCCCCGCCACCTTACACAGTGCGGGATCCTCAGTTCCGCGTGCATCGCGGAGATACCGATCCCGCCTCCGGCACAAGATTCCCCCGATCCATCGACCCGTCGTGTCACGGGCTCATTCCCGACGAACGCGCAGCTTCGGCGACCTCACGCAGCCCGACCCGCGCGGCACGGGCTCACTCCGGGCGGGCGCGCAGCTCGGCCACCTCACGCAGCCCGACCCGCAGGAAGTGGAAGGCCGCGAGCGCGCCGAAACCCGCGACGGGCAGGTCGTACGCGCTGATGCCACCGAGTGGTATCGGGCCCGCCGTCGTGATCACGAGGCCTTGGAGCACGAGCAGCGCGTGCCCCTCGGTGGGCCCGATCCCGCCGAACGACAACCGGAACTCGCCCAGCACCGCCGTGCGCAGAAAGACCAGGATCACCAGCCCCTGGTACGCCACCAGACTCGCCAGGGCGACGCGGAAGTCGACGTAAGGCGACAGCCCGAGCCCCACGAAGATGAGAACCTGGCAGACCGTGTCGGTGAAGTGGTCGACGTAGAAGCCGTACCGTTCGCGGGCGGCACCGCGCAGCCGGGCCACCGTGCCGTCGAGGCTGTCGCCGAGCCAGTGGACGACGACACCAGCCGTGGCGAGCAGGGCATACCACTGAGTGACATGGCTCAAGGCGTAGCCGGCGCAGCAGAGCACCGCCCCGCCCAGCCCGGCAATCGTGCAGACGTCCGCGCTCGCCCGGGGTGCGACGACCCGGGCGAGCGCGGCGAGAAGAGGCCGCTCCAGCGGGGCGAGCAGGCTCGTGTTGACCCGTCTCATGGGTCCAAGGTGCTACAGGCCCGCCTTCCTGAGCTTCTCCTGCAGGGCCGCGAGGTCGGCGGTGGTGTCGGGGTTGAGCTTGACGGTGACGTTCTCGGCGCCGGTCAGGCCGTTGATGATCTTCGCCGAGAAGTCCTTGTTGAACTTCGCCAGCGTGTCGATCGCGTCCTCCGGCGTCAGCGCGCTCTTCTCTAGCGCGGCCAGCACATCGGCCTTGTTGCTGCCGATCGCCTGGACCATCGTGTCGAAGTTGACGTCACGGTTGGTGATGTCCTTGCCGACGTTCGCGTTCCAGTGGGACGACCGGCCCGCGTCGATCGAGCTCGCGGCGTCGTTGGCGGTGATGCGCAGCTGGTCCTTGAGCGGCCGGGCGGTCAGGTGGAAGTCGGTGACGTCGAACGTGACCCGGGCGTCCTTGGAGAACTCGGTCTGCTTGAGCATCACGTTCAGGTGCACGGCGAGGTCGTCGGTGGCGCCCTCCACCTTGACCACCCGGTGCTCCGAGATCAGGTTGACCTTGCCGTCCCAGCCGCGCTTGGGCGTCGGGAACTTCCAGTCCGCCAAGTTGACGACCTTGTCGTCGCCCCGGAAGACGAGGTTCTTCAGGATGGCGTTGGCCTTCGAGCCGGTCATGATGTCGGCGTACTGCTTCTCGAAGGAGAGGTTCTCGAAGTCCTTGCGCGTGATCGTGCAGGCCGGCATCAGGCCGAGCGGGTCAGCGCCGGTGAGCGGATTACTGACGTACGACGCCGGGTCGGGCGCGGGCTTCAGCCCGAGCGGATCCTGACTTAAGTAACGCGCGGTCGCCGGGTCGTAGTAGCGGTTGACGTTGTAGTGCAGCCCGGTCTCCGCGTCGAAGTACTGCCCCGGGAAGCGCAGCGGCGTCGCCGGGCCAGTGCCCCGCGCCCGCCCCCACAGATCGAAGTCGCCGACCGGCGTCCCGATCGCATCGGTGACCAGCACCTCCAGCACCCCGTCGCGCACCTCGGCGACGACGTAGCCGGCCTCGGGGTGGTGCTCCCACGTCACCGTGCGCACGCTGCCGTCCGCGCCGGTCCGGGTCTCCTCGACGAGCGTGCCGCCGTCCCACACGAACTCGGTCTGCTCATAGATCACGGCAGCGTTTGCCACGTCGACGCGCTGCTTGGCCACGCGGCGCAGCAGCGGGTCGTAGAGGTAGCGCCAGCAGTCGCCGGCCGGGGTGAGCGCCCACGCCGGCTGGTTCAGCTCGTTCCAGGCGAAACGCCAGGTCAGACCATCGACGGTACGCGCGACGACGCGCCCCCGGTCGTCATACTCATAGGCGACGCCGTTGCCCTCGACCAGCATCGTCCCGGCGTAACGGAAATCCCCGCCGCCGGCCGCCGTCAGCACGCCCCCGGGCCCGTACCGATAGGACTCGTCCCGCCCGTCGCCCCGCACCCCGATGACCCGCCCGGCCGCGTCATGCGTGAACACCGTTCCCCCGACTGACGCAAGCCGCTCCTTTACGTCATAGGAGTAGGTACGCACGTCACCCAGCGCAGCGGTCTCGACCCGGGCGCCGCCGCCGTCGTACTTAAGTACGTCAGCCGGACCGATCCGCTGGGTGGCGAGGCGGTCGCCGTCGTAGATCTGCTCCAGCGCGACCTTCCCGTCGACCCGGCGGCGCACCTCACGCCCGTCGCCCTCGTAGTCCAGCGTCACCTGCCGGCCGGCGACATCGAGCCACGTCGCCTCGCCGAGGATCCGCTCGAAGCTCCACGCGCTCGCGCCCCCGGACGGCGTCCGCCGGTGCCGTGTCATGAGCACGTCGTCGTACGTATAAGTCGTCGCCCGCCCGTTGGTCGTCTGCCGCACCAGGCGCCCGAGCTCGTCCCGCTCGAGCAGCACGAACGTGTCGCTGTTCCGCGCCGACACCAACCGTCCCGCGTCGTCGTAAGTAAACGTGGCGACGTCGTCACCCGTCCGCCGCTCGATGATCCGGCCGTGGACGTCGTACGCGTAGTCGGTCGCCGTGCCGTTCACCTGCCGCACCACGCGACCGGCGGTGTCGTATTCGTAAGTACGTCGCCGCCCGTCGAAGTCGGTCTCGGCGATCAGCTGCCCGGCCGCGTCGTACTCATAACGCCACACGAGCCCGCGCGGGTCGGTCACCGCGACCAGGCGCAGCTCGGCATCGTACGCAAAGGTCGTCCTTGCGCCAGTCGCATCGGTCCACGCCGCGACCGTGCCGAAGGGCCCGGGCTCGATCGTCCCGCTCTCGCCGTCGATCCAGCCGAAGACGCGCCCGTCCGCATCCGGACCGCTGTCCGCGCTGCCCGCGCCGCGCGCGGGGTTCGCATCGTTACCCAGCTCATCCGTGGCGGAGAGCATCCGCCCCCACCGATCCCAGTCGTACGACGTCACCCGCCCGAGCGGATCGATCCGGCTCTGCGTCCGCAGCCCCGCCCCGATCCGATACACGGTCGCATTGCCCAGCGCATCGGTGAACGTCGTCGTCCGCTGCTCGTCGTCGTACGCGATGTGCCCGTCCAGGTAGCCGTTGCTGCTGATCGTCTGCACGCACCGGCCGCGCTCGTCGTACACGTAGGAGTACGAACCGCTCCAGTCGTGCCAGGCGGTCATCCGGCCGTCGGTGTACTCCAGGCGCTCGGTGCCGCCGCCGGTCACCACCTCGACGAGCTGACGCTGGTCATCGTACGTATAAGTAATGTCACCCGCGGCCGTGACCAGGCCGTCGGTGACCGTGACGGCCAGCGCCTCCCCGCCCGGGAAGGTGATGCTGACCGGGGTGTCGCCGGCCCAGCTGATCTCCGTGCGCCCGGACGCGTCGATGATCGACGTCAGCGCCGACACCGGGCCGGCCGGGCGGAACTGCAGCGTCGCCCCGGTCTCCGGGTCGTGCATCTCGGCGCTGCCGTCGGAGTACCAGGTCAGCGGGCGGCGCGGCCCCTCCAGCGGGAGCACGGGCTCGCCCGGCTCGGCGTGCGGATAGGCGAGGATCATGCCGTCCGGGGCGAAGTAGCAGCTGCCCTCGTCGTCCAGCTCGAGCCGCTGGTCCAGCACCGACGTCCACAGCGGCCCGAACCAGCGGCCCGCGCGGTAGGACGACACGTGCGTACGCTGGAGCAGTCCCAGGTCGCGAGCGGTGGACACGACCTCGCCCGTCGCCACGTCCACCGGGTCGGTGACGCAGTCGCGGATCTTCAGCTCGGTCGCGGTGAACTTGACGTCGACCGGCCGGTTGCCCAGGTTGCGGAGCAGGTCACCGATCTTGCCGATGCCGCCCTTCAGGTTCCCGCCGAGGTTCTTGGTGATCGTGGTCAGCCCGGCGCCGAGGCCCTTGAGGGCGCCGACCATGCCCTTGGCCATCTCCTTCATGCCGTTGAGCGCGGCCTTGCCGATCTCCTTGAGCCCGCCCGCCTTGTAGAGCTGCGACAGCTTGGAGAGCGAGGTCAGCCCCTTGACGCCCGGGATGATGCCCAGGATCCCGAAGACCAGGTCCATGACGGATCCCTTGCCCTGGGAGAAGTCGACTATCGCCTTGATGAGCAGCACCGCCCCGGCGGCGAGCGCGATCCACGCCAGCGGGCCACCGAAGATCATCGCCAGGATGCCGGCCACGAGGGCGACCCACTTGGCGACCTCGCAGATGATGTTCCACAGTTCCTTGAGGGCGTCACCGAGCTTCTGCCAGAAGTTACGGGGCTGGATGCCCGCGTCGGAGGCGTCCTCGATCTGCCGTACGCAGGTCCGGGCCGCGCCGTCGCGCATCTGCTTGGCCTGCTCGGCCAGCTGCTTGGCCAGGTCGAGCTCCTGCTGCGCGCCGTTGACCTGCCCCTGCGCCGCGCTGAGCCGTTGCTGGGCGGCGTCGGCGTCCTTGATCGCCTGCTTGACCTGATCGGGATCGGGCTTGACCGTCTCGGCCTGCGCGGTCTTCGCGGCCTGCGACGCGCCGGTGAAATCGGTCTGCGCAATGTCGAGGGCACCCTGCAACGACCGCAGCTTCTCGGCCGCCGCCCGCCCGTCCACGAGAGCCCGGTCGGCCTGCGCTTGCGCGCTCTCCAGCACGGGCGCGAAGTCCTCCAGCGCGTCACCGGCCATCAGGTGCGACTGGTAGAGCTTGTTCACCTGGTTCGGGAAGTCCCCGAACTGCTTACGAAACGCGTCCCCCGACAACCCGACCCACGTCAGCAGCGAGCCGTCGCCCTGCAACGACTCGACAGCCAGCTTCGCCCGGTGCGCCGTCTCGGCGAAGTCGTGGAACCGCCCGGCCAGCTGCCGCAACCGGGCCGGATCCCCCGGCGTCGGGTCGCCGGACATGTCCAGAACGTCCCAGTCGACCGGTCTCGCCATGCTGCACCTCACGACCTCTCCGTGGATCTTCAGCAGAGAAGGTAGCGAATGGATGCATGGGGCCGTTCCGCGAGACCCGGCCACGAGGACCGAGCCTCATAAGATCAGCCGCGCACCCACAGGTGAACCTCGACCAGGTTGGTGGCGGCTCTCGAACAGCACGAACAGCCGGTCGCCGGCCGGCTGCAGTGACCTCAGTTGTAGGAGAACGGATCGTAGCCGTCGTTGTTGCACGTGCGGCGCTGGACGATGCAGTTCTTCACGCGCTGGTTCATGGCGCCGGCGACCCAGGAGACGAAGGCGTCGCCATGCATCGAGGAGGCGCTCTTGCCGTCGGGGTCGGAGGACAAGTAGTAGCCGGCCTTGGAGCCCTTGGCCCCGTACTGGATGTCGAAGGTCAGCGACGGAATCTTGACCGGGTGATCGGCCGGACAGGCGTCGTTGCTGCCGAAGGCGACGTGGTCCTTGTGGTTGGGACTGTCCAGGTGCTTGCCGTCCCAGCAGTCCGGGAAGCGCATCTGGTAGTGCAGCGTGGCGTCGCCGCCGCAGATCGGCCAGTTGCCGTTGGTGCTGCGGGCGATGCCGTCGATGTCGCCGGGACCGTAGAAGGCGCAGTAGAACTGGCCCTGGGCGCCGCGCGGGGTCGGCACCTTCTTCTTGGCATCGCCGGCGATCATGCGGAGACCATTGGGCATCGGCATCTGCCCGTCCGACGTACGTTGCAGCGAGCGGTAGTAGACGCGGAAACCGGTCGTCTCCACCGGCTTGCCGGTCGCGTTGTCGTAGAGCGTCGGCACCCAGTAGGCGGAGTGGTCCACCTTCGGCTCGCACGTCGTGGCCGTGAACTTCTGCAGGTCGCCGACGGTGGTGTCCGCGTCGACGGCCTTGTTGCCGACGAAGGAGTGCATGTGCGACGCCCCCGGCAGGCCCGGGAAGACGATCGGATCGTCCGCCTTGCGGTGACTGTACGTGCAGTCGGCGCGGAACTCGGGCAGGTTGCCCGCGTCGGCCGGGGCGGGGTCGGGCTCGGTGGCCTCGTACGCGGCGACCTGCCGGCGCCACGCCGCCCGGTCGACCGGCACCCAGCCCCCGGCCGCGGCGACCGTGGCCGCCGGACTGGCTGACGCCGACTTCGAGACGGAAGGCGACGGGGATGGCGACGGGGACGACGACGGCGACGGAGAGGGCGACCGCGCCGAAGAGAAGGAGGAGGGAGCCGCGGACGGGAGAGAGGTGGCGGACGGCGAGGAGGCGCACCCGGCTACGAGCAGGGCAGCGATCCCGGCACGGACGGCCCGGCTGACTGACACAGCCGGGATGCTAGGCAGCGCCGCCCGCCCCGGGACAGGGCCGCGACCAGGGAAGGGCCGCCCGGCGGCCGGGAACGAGCCGTCGGGCCAGACTTGGGGCGGAAACTGTTATCCCCCGGCCGCTACGCTGACCGCGATCACTGTCGATGTCCGAAGGCGGGTATGGCGTTGGAGTTCGACCGTTTCTCCCCGGCTCACGTGGCCGATCCGTATCCGCTTTACGAACGGGCCCGCCACGAGGCTCCGGTGACGTACGCCGACGCGTTCGGCGTGTGGGTCGTCACCCGGTACGACGACGTACGGACCGTGCTCGGTGACACCGACCGGTTCTCGAACGACTTCCTCATCCGCACGCCGCTGGTCGCCGCGGACGGCGTACGGGAGATCCTGGCCGGCGGCCATCCCGAACTGAAGGTCCTGCTCAACGAGGATCCGCCCGCCCACGGCCGCAGCCGCGCCCTGGTCGCCGCCGCCTTCTCGCCGCGCCGCACCCGGCAGCTCGCGCCGCGGATCCAGGTGATCGCCGACGAGCTGATCGACGGCTTCGCCGCCGACTCGAGCACAGACCTCATGGCCGCGTACGCGCTCCCGCTCCCCCTGCGCGTGATCTGCGAGATGCTCGGCATCCCGCCCGCCGACGCCGGTCAGGTACGCGCCTGGACCGAGGAGCTGAAGGTGCTGACGTCGTTCGACGTGACGCCGGAGCGGCAGCGGGAAGCCGCCCACGGCTCGGTCGCGTTCGAGCGCTATCTCGCCGCGCTGGTCGAGGAGCGCCGGGCGGCCCCGGGCGACGACTTACTCAGTGACTTACTTACGTACGACACGCCCGAGCTGGTCAGCCTGCTGCTCACGCTCATCTTCGGCGGTCACGAGACCACGGCGAACCTGATCGGCAGCGCGCTGCTGCGGTCCCTGCGCGACGACACGGGAGTGGACGAGATCATCGAGGAGACGCTGCGGCTGGACCCGCCGGTGCAGGGCTCGTTCCGCAAGGTGGTGCGGGACACCGAGCTTTCCGGCGTACGCGTCCCCGCCGGCGCCCAGGTCTTCGCGGTCATCGGCTCCGCCAACCACGACGCCCCCGCCGAACCGAGCCTGTCGTTCGGCCGGGGCATCCACTACTGCGTCGGCGCGCAACTGGCGAAGCTGGAAGCGCACACCGCCCTGACCACGCTCGCCCGGCGACTGCCCGGGTTGCGGCTGGCCGAAGATTTCGAGGCGCCGTACGTACCCAATCTCATGCACCGCGGCCTCGTCCGCCTGGACGTGGTCCGGACGCCGTGACTCACATCT
This sequence comes from Symbioplanes lichenis, assembly GCF_030709675.1. Taxonomy (GTDB): domain Bacteria; phylum Actinomycetota; class Actinomycetes; order Mycobacteriales; family Micromonosporaceae; genus Actinoplanes; species Actinoplanes lichenis. Next base: position 109,900 of record NZ_JAUZQD010000010.1, on the reverse strand, counting down.
CCGTACGCGAGGTCCACAGCTCGGGGAAAACGGTGCGCTCCATGCTCCGCCGCAGATAGCCCGCGCCCGCGGACCCGCCGCTGCCCACCTTGGCGCCCATCGTCCGGTGGACCGCCTTGAGATGCAGATAGCGCCAGTCGCCGAACCGGTCGGCCACCTCGGTGAGCGCCTCGCCGAGCAGCCGCAGGTGGTTGTCCGGGCCGGGGTCGCGATAGACGCGCACCCAGGCTTCGGTGACGCTCGGGTCGGCCTCGTGCTCGACCGCGAAGTCGCGGCCCAGCAGCTCGGGCTTGAGGTCGTGGCCGTGCCGGGCGAGCAGGGCGACGACCTCGTCCCACAGGCTCGGCTCGGCGATCAGGGCGGTCAGTTCGTCGTACGCCGGCGTGCCCTTGAACGGCCGGATCAGGGCCGCCGTCTTGAGGCCGAGCAGAAACTCGACCTGCCGGTACATCGCCGACTGGAAGCCGGAACCCTCGCCCAGCAAGTCGCGGAACTGATTGAAGTCGGCGGGCGTCATCCACCGCAGCGTCTGCCAGGCGGCGTTGAGCCCCTCGAGGTGCAGCGCGGCGCGGCGCAGCGGGGCGAGCGCGGGCCAGACCTGGTCGGCGCGGACGAGTTTCCGGGCCTCGAGCAGCTCGTGCCGGATCAGCTTGAAGTAGAGCTCCATGATCTGGCTGACCACCAGGAACGACATCTCGCCCGGGTCGGTGCCGAGCGGCTGCTGCAGCGTGTGCAGGGTGCTGGCCCTGACGTACGCGTCGTAGGGCACCCGCCGCCCGAACTCGAGCGTGGGCTGCCCGTCGTTGCGGGCGGAACGCTCGGCGCGCTCCGCCGCGGTCGTGGGCCGGACGGCCGGGGTCTGCGACATCACCGGCCAATGATCTCGCCGGTGGCACCCCCGGCGGAATGCCGCATCAACGGCTTCCCGCACCCACGCCTTTCCGTGGCGAAGGCATGAGGACTGAACGCTTTCCGAACGTAAAGTAGCCGCATGGACGCCATGGACTGGGCCCTACTCCGCGAGCTGCAGGCGGACGCGCGACTGTCGTACAGCGAGCTGTCCCGCCGGGTGCACCTCTCCCCGCCGGCCGTCGCCGAGCGGGTGCGCCGGCTGGAGGAGGCGGGCGTGGTGACCGGCTACCACGCGCACGTCGACCTCGCCCGGGCCGGCCGCGAGGTGACGGCTCTCATCCGCATGTCGTGCTACGGACCCGCCTGCGTGCTGCGCGACGAGGCGGTGCCGCACTGGCCCGAGGTCCTGGAGATCCACCGCGTGACCGGCGACACGTGCAGCCTCATCAAGGTGGCGACGCCGTCGATCGAGGCGTTCGAGGCCGTGATCGACCGCCTGGCCGCGTACGGGCCACCGTCGAGCACAATGATCCTGTCATCACCGCTCCCGTGGCAGCCGCTCGAACCGCTCTAGGGACAGACATCCCCCAGCCGACGAGCGCACAGCGCGGGCTCCGGCCCGACCCGGCACCACGACAGCCTGGCGTGCACTGTCGCCGCGCCGTGGTCCACAGTGAGAGACTGGCCGCGGCAGTCACCCGCGAAGTGCTGAGCAAGGAGTTCGGTCGCTGAGTACCAATGTCCTCGCCCGCCGGCTCGGACTGACCGACGCCGTCGTCATCGGGCTCGGAGCGATGATCGGCGCGGGCGTCTTCGCCGCGCTCGCCCCGGCCGCCGCGGCCGCGGGCTCGGGCCTGCTCGTCAGCCTGGGCCTCGCGGCTGTGGTGGCCTATTGCAACGCCAGCTCGTCGGCCCGGCTCGCGGCCCGCTATCCCGCCTCCGGCGGCACCTACGTGTACGGCCGGGAGCGCCTCGGCCCGTTCTGGGGTTACCTGGCCGGATGGACCTTCGTGGTCGGCAAGACGGCGTCGTGTGCCGCCATGGCGCTGACCGTCGGGCTCTACGCCTGGCCCGAGCACGCCCATGTCGTCGCCGTCGCCGCGGTGGCCGCCCTGACCGCGGTCGACTACTTCGGCGTCCGGAAGTCGGCGCTGCTCACCCGGATCATCGTCGCCGTCGTCCTGCTCGTCCTGGCCGCCGTGGTCGTCGCCTGCCTGACATCCTCCCCGCTCCGCCTCTCGGCCGGCGCCGACCCCACCGCCACGGGCCTCCTGCAAGGCGCCGGCCTGCTCTTCTTCGCCTTCGCCGGATATGCGCGCATCGCCACCCTCGGCGAGGAGGTACGCGACCCCGCCCGCACGATCCCCCGCGCCGTCCCGCTGGCCCTGGGCATCACGCTGGTCGTCTACACGGCCGTCGCCGTCGCGGTCCTGAGCGCCCTGGGCCCCGGCCTCGCCGACTCGACGGCCCCGCTCGCCGACGCCGTCGCCCCGGAGCTCGGTCCCGTCGTCCGCGCCGGAGCCGCCGTGGCCGCCCTCGGCTCGCTGCTCGCGCTCATCCTCGGCGTCTCGCGCACGACGCTGGCCATGGCCCGGGACCGTCATCTGCCACGCGGGCTGGCGGCCGTACACCCGCGGTTTCAGGTGCCGCACCGGGCGGAACTCGCCGTCGGCGCCGTGGTGGCCGTCGTGGCCGCGTTCGCCGACCTCCGGGCCGCGATCGGCTTCTCGTCGTTCGGCGTGCTGCTCTACTACGCCGTCGCCAACGCCTCCGCGTGGACGCTGCCCGGCCGCCGCCTGGCCCGGATCGTGCCGGCGGTCGGGCTCGTGGGGTGCCTCGCGCTCGCGTTCGCCCTGCCCGGACCGTCGATCGCCGCCGGCGCGGGGGTGGTCGCTCTCGGGATCATTGTGTACGCCGTCAGAGCGCAGCTCGCACGCCGCGCCGGCTCTCCCGGTGCGCCGTCGTAGCGCTTCCCTTGCGTGTGGGCCGCGCTCCGCCTCCTTCCGCCGACCACTGTCTTTCCTTGCGTGTGGCCGCCTTTCTTGCGTGTGGCCGCGCTCCGCCTTGCTTCCCGCCGTCAGAGCGTGACCACAAACTCCGCTTGCGTGTGGCCGTGCTCCGCCTCGCGGTGCGCGTTGGCGATCCGGTCGCGCGGGGCGGGCGCGTGGATGTCATCCGGGGTCGGGTGCGTGAGTGCTACCCGGGGCCGGGCGCGTGAGTGCTACCCGGGGCCGGGCGCGTGAGTGCTACCCGGGGCCGGGCGCGTGACCGCTACCCGGGGCCGGGCGCGTGAGCGCTACCCGGGGTCGGGGGCGTGCCGGCGGAAGGGCTGAGCGAGGGCTCCGGGGCGGCGATGGCGAGTGGTGAAGAGAAGCATGGCGACCAGCGCGAGCAGGTACGGGGCGGACACGAGCAGCTGGGAGTTGACGGTGAAGCCGAGCGCCGGCAGCGCCAGCCGGGAAGCGTCGGCCAGTCCGAACAGCGCGCAGCCGGCGAGCGTACGGCCGAGACGCCAGCCGCCGAAAATGACGGCCGCGATCACCAGATAGCCACGGCCGGCCGTCATGTTCTGGTTGAACGACCCGACTTCGCCGACCGCGAGATAGGCGCCGCCCAGTCCCGCCAACGCACCGCACCAGACCAGAGCCTGCCCGCGGCACAGATTGACGCGAATGCCCGTCATGTCCGCCGCCGCGGGATCCTCCCCCGCCGCGCGCAGCTCCAAGCCCCAGCGGCTCCGCTCCACCAGCCACCACGTGAGCGGAACGATCAGAACGAGCAGATAGACCGGCCATCGCTCCACGAACAGCGGACCGCCTAGCACCGGCAGGTCGCGCAGCCCCGGCACGCTCAGCTGAGCGACATGGTGACTGCCCAGCTCGCCGATGGTCACGAGATAACTGGTCAACCCGAGCACGAGCGCGTTGAGCACCAGCCCCGCCACGAAGGTGTTGACGTGCACTCGATAAGTGAGCAATCCGTGCACGATCCCGATGAGCGCACCGATCAGAACGCCACTGAGCAACCCGGTCGCGGCGCTCCCGGTGACGTCCGCGACGGCAATCGACCCGAACGCCGCCCCGAGCATCATCGCCTCGACCGACACGTTGAGCGCACCGCCCCGCTCCGCCAGGTACTCCCCGCACGCGGCGAACGCCAACGGCGCCGTCAGCCGGATGCCGCTGGACAGAACGGTCTCCAGATCCGCAGCCAGACTCATCCGGTCCCCCGCGGCCTCGCGCCGCCCCCGGCAACGACCGATGCGCTCCGCGGGTTCACGCCGCCCTCCGCAGGCTCACGGCGCCCACCGCAGCGACAAGTGTCCCCGGGCTCGCGTCGCCCTCCGCAGCGACAAGTGTCCCCAGGCTCGCGTCGCCCTCCGCAAGCGCGCGTCGCCCTCCGCAGGCTCACGCCGCCCTCCGCAGCAGGGCCGGGGCGACGAATGCCAGCGTCAGCAGGGCCTTGACGACGTCGACCAGGTAGCTGGGGACGCCGGTCGCCGCGAGGAAGCCGCCGCCCGAGCGGAGCATGGCGAAAAGCGCCGCGACGGGAATGGTGAGCAGTGGCCGGTTGCGCGCTATGAGCGCAACGAGCAGTCCGTCCCAGCCGAGTCCGAGGGAGCCGCCGGGCTGCAGCCGGTTCGTGCTGAGCGGGCTGGTCAGCAGCACGGCCCCCGCCACGCCGGCGAGCGCCCCGGAGACCGCCAGGGCCATCCCGCCCATCCGGCCCACAGGTACGCCGGCATGACGCGCCGCCGCCGGGTTCAGTCCCGTCATCGTGAGGCGGAAACCCCACCGGGTGTGCCGCAGTGCCACGGCCATCAGCACCGCCGCGGTCAGCCCGACGAGCAGCCCCGCGTTCACCTGCAGCCCCGGATAGTCACCGAACGATCCGAGCAGCCCGCCCGCCGGCACCTTGTTCGACTGGGGCAGCGCGGCGGCCGCCCCGAGCCGGGACTCCTGCAACAGCCAGGGCGTGGTGACCGCGTACGCCACGATCTGCTGCGCGAGGAACGTCATCAGCAGCGTGCTCACGGCGATGTCCACACCGCGCAATTCGTGCATGAGCGAACTGAGCGAGGCCCACGCCCCGGCCGCCAGCCCCGCGGCGAGCAGCACGACGACCACGAGCAGCGGCCCGGGTACGGCCAGCCGCAGTCCCGCCGCGGCCCCGGCGAGCGCCCCGATGAGCACCTGCCCCTCCTGCCCGATGTTGAACGCCCCGGCCCGGGCGCTCACACAGGCGCCGACCGCGACGAGCAGGAGTGGCGCCGCGTACAGCAGGGTCATGCTCACGGCCGTCGCGTCCCCGAGGCTGCCCTGCACCAGAGCGCGCAGCGCGGCACCCGGCGACCCGCCCGTCACGGCGATCAGCATCCCCGAAAGCGCGAGCGCGGCCACGACGGCCAGGGCCGAAACCCCGGCCACGGCCCTGTTCTGCAATGCATACGCCACACCCGCCGAGCCGCGCAGCCCACCCTCCAGCCGCGTCACGACCGCACCACGCCGGACAAGACCATCACCAGCGCACCGCGCCGCGGAAGCCCGCCATTCCCTGCCGGGCCGGCTCGTCGGGTGCCGGAGGATGCGCACGGCACCGGTCGGCGCCCAGCGGCGCGACGGCCACGAGCGCGCACCACTGACACGAACGAGAACCATGGACGTAGGCGCTCATGAACGGAGGCCGCCGATGAGGAGGCCGAGGTGCTCGGCTGTGGCGTCCGCCGTGGCTGTTTCTCCGGCGATGCGGCCACCGGCGATGACCGCTATCCGGCTGGTGAGCGCGAGAACCTCCGCCAGCTCCGTGGAGATGATCAGCACGGCTATGCCGTCTTCCGCGCACCGGCGCAGGCGGGTGTACATGTCCTCGACGGCGCCGATGTCCAGCCCGCGCGACGGCTGGGCGGCGACGAGAACCCGGGGGCGGGCCGACAGTTCCCGGGCCAGCACCACGCGCTGCTGGTTGCCACCCGACAAAGTGCGCAGCGGCGCGTCCAGGGAGGCGGCCGTGATCCCGTACTCGTCGGCCAGGCGGCGGGCCCGGGCGCGCAGACGGCGGCGGTTGACGACGACGCGAGTGCTCACTTCGCTCAAAGCAGTCATGACCAAGTTGTCCGCGACGCTCATGTCGAGGACCACGCCGGCGTGGTGTCGGTCCTCGGGAACCATGCCCAGGCCCGCGTCGTGCAGGGCGCCGGAGCGGCGGAGGTCGACCACAGCGCCGGCCACTTCGACCGTGCCGGCGTCCGGGACCGTCAGGCCGCTCAAGATGTCGCCGAGCATCCTCTGGCCGTTGCCCTCGGCGCCGTAGAGCCCGACGATCTCCCCCGGCCGGACCTCCAGCCGCAAGCCGTCGAGGGTGGGCGCGGTCAGTTCCGAAACGCGCAAGGCGGGCCCGTCGCCGGCGATCGAATGTGAAGCAGGCGCCAAGGCCGCAGCCAAGGAGCACGCAACCGGGGAAGAAACGGGAGGAGAAGGAGCGGCCGAGGAAGGCGCAGGCAAGGAAGAGGCCGGCGCGGAGGCAGAGCTCAGCACGCCGACCGCCGCGCCGAGCGAGACCTCACGCCCGACCATCTCGCGGGCCAGCTCGGCGGGCGTCGTGGCGGCGGTCGGACTCCGGAAAACGACGCGACCGGCCCGCAGCACGGTGACCCGGTCGGTCGCCGCCATGATCTCGGGCAACTTGTGGCTGATCAGCACCACGGCGCGGTCCTCGGCCGCCACCATCCGGCGCAGGACGGCGAACAATTCCGCCGACTCCGCCCCTGTCAGCACCGACGTAGGCTCGTCCATGACCAGCACAGCCGGATCCCGCCGCAGGCATTTGAGCAGCTCCACCCGCTGCCGCTCCCCCGCCGACAGGGCCGAGACGCGGGCCGTCGGATCGATCGCCAGACCGTAGCGCGCGGACACCTCTCGCACCGACGCCACCGCCGCCGCCCGCCGCACCGGGCCGCGGTCGCCGAGGATGACGTTCTCCCACACGGTGAGCGGATCGACGAGGCTGAAGTGCTGGTGGACCATGCCGATGCCGAGCGCCGCCGCCTCCCTCGGCCCGGTGACGGTGACCGGACGGCCGTCGCGCTCGACGGTTCCGGCGTCGCGCGTCTCCAGGCCGAGCAGGATCCGCATGAGTGTCGACTTGCCCGCGCCGTTCTCGCCCAGGAGCCCGTGAATCTCCCCGCGCGACACGGTGAGATCCACGGCGTCGCAGGCGACCACCGGCCCGTACCGTCTGGTGATTCCCCGCAGGCGCAGGGCCGGCTCAGGAGCCAAGTCGCCGCACCTCGGCCACCGGGTCGATCGTGCCGCGGCCGATGTCGGCGATGAAGGCCGCGAGCTTCGCGTTCTGCTCGGCGGTGCCGCGGCACAACTTCACTGTCGGGTACGGGTCCACGCCCAGTTGCCACGTCTTGGTGACGCCCATCGCGAGCTGTCCCTTGGCATAAAGCTCGAGCGCCGCCGCGAAATAGTCGCCCGGGTCGAACAATACGGAGATGTCGAAGGACGGATCGGTCGAGGCGCACCGGTCCGTGCCCGGCGTGAGGGTGACGGCCCGAGCGGAATTGGCCAGCGCCGTCGCCGCGTCGGTCGCGCCGCCCAGGTACGGATAGATCGTCGTCACGCCCTGGCTGAGCTGCGCCTGCGTGGCCTCGCGGGCCTTGCCCGAGTCGTCGAAGTCCCCGGTGTACGTGGTCACGACCGTCGCCGCCGGGATCAGCTCGCGCAGTCCGGCCTGGAACGCGGCCGAGGCGATTTTCGTGAAGTCGGCCTCCGGCCCGGTGACGAAGCCGGCCTTCGTGGCGCCCTTCGGCTGCATCAGGAGCCCGGCGGCATATCCGGCGACGAGCATCGACTGGTTCGGGTCGTCGCTGGACAGCATGATCTTCGGGGTCTGCGGGACGTTGGCGGACGAGGGCACGTACCACGCGGTCTTCTCGCAGACCGCTTCCTCGGAAGCCGGGATGGCGTCCTTCAGCTCGCTGGCGCCGATCGCCACCATGTCGGCCTTCTGCTGACACAGCGCCCGGGCCGCGGTGAGTGCTTCGGAAACCGGTACCTTTCCGCGTTTCACGACAGTCCAGCCCTGCTTCCGGGCGAAGGCTTCGGCCTTGACCACGAAGCTCTCGTAGTAGCCGTTGTCGTTGATGTCGCCGGGGCTGAGCACCCCGATGACCACCTTGCCGTCGCCGTTCACGTCGGGCTCCCCCGGCAGGACGGCACCCGCGCCGGAACTGCTGCTGCCGGACGGCGGCGGCGGGGTCGCGGTCTCGTCGTTGCTGACACAGGCGGTGAGCGCGACGACCGTGGCTCCGGCGGCGACCGCTCGCAGGGCTCTCCTCACCTCCCCAGTAAACTCACCATGGTCGATCTAGTAAAGGGTCCACTGAGGATCACCACGTCAGCTCGAGAGCCAGCGGGCCACGGACGTTGATCGACCGGCGGATCGGAATCTCGCGTCCGGGAACCGGCTTCAGTCCCGGCAGCCGTTCGGTGAGCACCTGCAGCGCGATGCGCGCCTGCGACCGGGCCGCCGCCGCGCCGACACAGGTGTGCACGCCCGCGCCGAAGGCGAAGTGCCGCGCCGGCTTCCGCGTCACGTCGAAGCGGTCCGCGTCGGCGTAGCGCTCCTCGTCCCGGTTCGCCGAGGCGAACACCACCAGCACGTCCGCGCCGGCCGGGATTTCCACCCCACCGATCTCCGCCGTACGGGTGGCATGGCGGAACATCGTCGGAATCGGCGCCTCGAAGCGCAGCACTTCCTCGATCGCGCCCGGGATCAGCAACGGCTCGCGGACCAGCAACTCCCACTGCTCCGGATGCCCGACCAGCAATTTGAGGGCGCTGCCGATGAGGTCAGCCGTGGTGATGTGCCCCGCCCCGAAGGTGCTCGCCAATGATCCGGCCACTTCCGCCGTCTCGTCGGGAGTCAGCGGCCCGTCGCCGTCCACGAGCGCCGCCGTGACGTCGCTGATCAGGTCGCCGGTCGGGGCGAGCCGGCGCTGCCGGACGTACTCGGCGAGCAGTTGTTTGTAAATGACGACCGCGCGCGCCGCAGCTTCCTCGTCCGCCTCCGACAGGTCGGCGCTGCCGAGCCGGAACGCGGATTCGCTGCCCTCCTTGACGATCGGCACGTCCGGGGGCGCGATTCCGAACATTCCGGAAGCGGTTTCCAACGGCAGCGGCTGGGCGAACCGCGTGATCAGATCGGCCTGTCCGGACGCGGCGAACGAGTCCACCAGCGCGTCGGCCCGGGCACGGATCCCGGGTTCCAGACCCTTGATCCGCCCCGGGGCCGTCAGATGCCGGGAGTAGGGCTGGCGGAGCCGGCGATGCACCTCGCCGTCGGAGGTGACGTGGTCCGGCTTCGGGGGCAGGCCCTCGGCCAGTGCGGCCAGGGTCGCCGGATAGAGCGGCCGGATCGCGCGCAGACTGTTGGCCGAGGAGAAGCCCTCCCAGTCCTTGAGGACCGTTTCCACGTCCCGGAAGCGCGTGACCACCCAGGCGTCCACCCGCTCCGACCAGAACACCGGCTCGCGGCGCCGGGCCTCGGCATAGAAGGGGTACGGGTCCTCGGCGTGCACTCCGAGCGGATCGTAGCTCTGCGCGAGTTCACTGATCACGCAGTCCAGAGTGGACCGCCGGAGCCGCGCCGGGCAAGGGTCATCGCGGGGCAAGCGCGACGCGGCCCGCCGACGCCGCCGCGGCAAGCATCATCGCGTGGCGGGTGTGATGCCGAAGTCGCGCCACGCGGTGCCGTAGTCCTGGAAGCCGATCCGAGCACCGGCCACCCGAGTGGTCGTGCCCTTGGCGACCAGCTTGCCGCTCGCCGACACCGAATAGATCGGGCCGCCGCTGTCCCCGGGGCGCGCCGCGGTCTGCCCCTCGGTCTGCTCCGCCTCGACCAGGTCCTCCTTGTCGTCGTAGTAGAACAACACCTTCAGGTTGCACACCGGCCGGCCCAGCTCGCGGGAACTGCTGACACCGCTCTGACACAGGTACTCACCGACGAAGGTCCAGCCCCAGCCCTCGACCGGGGAGACGACGCCGTCGGTCGGGGTGCCGACGTAAACGTATCCGTCCACGCCGCTCGTGGGGATCAGCGCGACGTCGTGGTCCTGGTTGCGGTTCCCGACCGTGCCGATGAACTCGCCGCGGGCGTCCTGGATGCGGTCGCCGGTCTGACCGCAGTGGGCCGCGGTCAGCAGATAGCTCGCACCGTTCGCGCGGACGCCGAAGCCCGCCGTGCACGCCGTCGACCGGGTGGCGTTGACGATGGTCGCGCCGCCCTTCCACGGCGCCCAGTCGTCGTCGCGGCTGATGGGCTGGAGGGCCGGCTCATGCACGACGGTGACCGGGACGCCGGCGTCCGCCGCCCGGGCCGCGCCACCGCGCATGCTCGCGATCAGGCCGCTCCCGTCGGGCTGGAACTTGACGCTCTCGACGCCCGCGTTCCCGGCCCGGAACCGCGCGGCAGCGGTACGCAGCTCGCCGAGCGAGTACTGCGCGGCCCGCACTTCCACCGGAGCCGAGCGGGTCGCGGCCGTGATCACGCGGCTCATCGAGGCGGGCACGGCGCCCTTCCACCACAGGGCGACGGCTTTGTCCTCGAGCACGATGCCCGCGTAGCCGGGGTAGTCGTGCCGTTCGACCTCCCAGCGGATCGCCGTCGCCGCCGCCACGAGGGGCCGCTGCTGCCCCATCCGCGCCCACCCGTCGCCTGAGCCGGCCGCCATGACAGGCGTACCCGCCGCGGCCGGCGCCACCTGGACACCGGCGGCCAGGACAGCCACCGCCAGCACCGCCGTCACGCGGCCCGACATCGTTGTCACCACATCGATCAACTCCCTCGCTCCAGGGCCATACATCGATGCTTGCCAATTTATAACACAGTTAACAACATTTCCAGATTCTGCGGGAACCGGTTCCTGGCACGAATCAGGGAGGGATCGGGCGGAGCCGTCCTCTTAGGATTCGTTCACAGCAAACGGATCCAGCACGGGGGACAGCATGAATCTCAGCAAGCGCACGATGCTCGCGGCCGTCGCCGTACCCGCCGCGACGATGGTGGCCACGACCGCCTTTCTCGCCGCGCCGGCCTCGGCCGCCACGACCGGGCAGGCGCAGGTGATCGGCACCGTCGTCAAGTTCACCGCGGCGGCGGGCCAGGCGAACTCCCTGGTCGTCACGGTCTCGGGCCGGACGGTCACGCTCGACGACAAGGTGGCGGTCAAGGCCGGCAAGGGCTGCCAGGCGGTCAAGGGCGACAAGACCAAGGTCAAGTGCACGACCGCGAAGAAGACCACGCAGGTAACGGTCCTGCTCGGCGACAAGAACGACTTCCTCTGGAACAAGACGTCCGTCCCGATGAAGGCGTGGGGCAGCACCGGCAACGACCAGCTCATCGCGGGCACGGGCGGCGACTGGATCGACGGCGGCAGCGGCAACGACAACCTGCTCGGGGGCGCCGGCAAGGACCGGCTCTACGGGCTGGCCGGCAACGACGGCATCAACGGCGGCGGCGGGAACGACACCGTCTACGCCGGCGCGGGCAACGATTCCGTGTCCGGCAGCGGCGGCGCCGACACGCTGCACGGCGGCGCGGGCAACGACTCGATCGTCGGCGGTGAGCTCGACGGCGACGTTCCCGACGGTGCTGACACCATCTACGGCACCGAGGGCGACGACTACCTCCTGGGCGGCGACGGCAACGACCGCATCACCGGCGGCGCGGGCAACGACGTGGTCAAGGGCGAGAAGGGCGACGACTACCTGGTCGGCGAGTACTCCCCCGGCTCCGGCAGCGCGACCGCCCGCGACCGGCTCGACGGAGGCAAGCATGTCAAGGGCGACGCCTGCTACGTACGCGCCGCCGGCACCAAGGTGAACTGCGAGAAGTGAGCACGCGCGAGCGCGGCGCCCCGGCCCCGGAGCCGGTGAACCGCGAGAGGTGAGCACGCACGAGCGCGGCGCCCCGGCCCCGGGGCGCCGTACTCATGCCTGGGTGTCCGCCACCGGCAACGGCGGGCAGTCGCGCAGCACGCTCCAGCCGAGCATGCCGGTGACGCGCTCGAGCTGCTCACCCACGAGCAAGCCGCCGTTGTCGTCGACATGGCAGGCGTACATGCCGAGGGTGTGTTTGCTGTTGCGCATCTTGACGATGTTGAGCACGCGGCCGATCTCGGCGCAATGCTCGACGAAACGCACCTGAATCACGTTGTGGAACAGGTACATGAGCCCGGCGAGCGGATCCTCGACCGGGCCGAGCAGGCGGATCTCGCTGGTCACCCAGAGCGACGCGCCGGCGGCGCGGATGATGCCGAGCATGCTGCGCAGGTACGCGGGGAAGCGCTGCGCCTCGCGCGCGGCGTGCGCCATCTCGGCCAGGCTGTCGATGACCACGCGCCGGATCGATCCGTCGGTCAGATGGCGCCGGATCATCGCCGACAGGACGTCCAGGTCCAGGTCGAGCGCGCCGACCGGAACGTGCGCGACGATCAGCTGGTCCCGCTCGCGGGCGGCGTGGAAGTCCCAGCCGAACCGGGCCGCCATCTCCTCCAGCTCCCCGATGGTGTCCTGGAACGTGACGTAGAGACAGCGCTCGCCCCGCGCCAGCCCCTCGGCGACGAATCCGAGGCAGCCGATCGTCTTGCCGACACCGGACGGGCCCAGTACGACCGTCCCGTCACCGTCGGGGATGCCGCCGTCCATCAGAGCGTCGAGGTTCCTGATGCCGGAAGTGATCCGCTTGCCCCGGGCCGGCATGTCGGTCGGCAGGAACGCTTCGAGGCGCGGATAGACACTGAAACCGTTTCCCGTGATGTGCACGGTGTGCGTCCCACCGAGCGGCGCCGCGCCGCGCATCTTGCGCACCCGAAGCCCGCGCCGGTCGACCGGCTCCCGGATCTCCAACGACAACATGATGATGCCGTCGGCCAGAGCGGACTCCACCCCGGTGTGCACCTCCTCCTCGGTGTACTCGCCGAGCAGCAGCAGGACGGCGCCGCTGTGCGCCACCCGGCTCGTGAGGTCGTAGAGCGCCGCGCGCAGCATGTGGTCGCTGACGAAGTCGCGCAGCATCTTGGTGCTGTCGATGACCACGATGGCGGGCTCGTCGTCGAGCGCCTTGCGCACCACCTCGTCGATCAGCGGATCGAGCGGGGCCTGGGTGTCGCGCAGCAGATCGCCCAGGTGCACGTACTCCACGCGATTGCCCAGCGCCTCGGGGTCGAAGAAGGAGAACTGGCGCAGGTTGTTCACGAGCTTGGCGTGCGGCTCCGACAGCGTGGTGTAGTAGACCGCCTTGCGCTCGGCCGTGGCGACGGCGAAGCAGATCTGCTGCGCCAGAATGGTCTTGCCGGTGCCGGGCGGCCCGGAGACGACCACCACCGAGCCGGGGAGCAGCCCGCCGCCGAGGATGAGGTCGAGGTCCGCCAGCCCGGTCCCCAGATGCTTCACTGCTTCACGCGTCCTTCCTGGAGCAGGCGTTCGGCCACGGCGACCAGCTCAGCGCGCTGGTAGGGCTTGGCGAGGGCGGCGTCGGCACCGTCGGCGACCTGCCAGTCGGCACTGACCGACAAGATCGGGATGGCGGCGGTCGCCGGATCGGCCCGCAGCCGGCGGATCAGCTCCGCTCCGCCCATGACCGGCATCATCATGTCGGTCACCACCAGGTCCGGGCGCTTCCGCGCCACGGCTTCCAGCGCGGCGGCCCCGTCACCCGCCTCGGTGACCTCGTGCCCGGCCCGCGTGAAGAAGCGGCGCAGTATGAACCGCAGGTCGGGTTCGTCGTCGACGACCAGAATCGTGCTCACCGGATCCCGTCCGCTCCTCAGGCATGTGTCCTCACGATACAAACGGACAATTCGCCTTAACCGGGATTCTCGAATCTTGACACGCCGGGGTCAGTCCCCCAGACGCAGCGTCTCCGACGGGGCGGCGCCGTAGCGCTGCCGGTAGGCGCGGCTGAACCGGCCGAGATGGGCGAACCCGCAGCGGTGGGCCACGGCGGCCACGGTCTCCTGCCCCTGCAGCCCCGCGAGCAACAGCTGGTGCGCGCGGCCCAGGCGGACCTGCCGGAGGTAGGCGGTCGGCGACATCCCGAGGTGCCGCTGGAAGCCGATCTGCAGCGTCCGGACGCTGATCCGGCCGATCGCGGCGAGGTCGCCGACAGAGAACGGCTGCTCCGGACGGTCCTCGATCGCCGTCACCACGCGGCGCAGGGACGCCGGATGCATCGGGGCCGCCGGCTGGTCGAGCTCGGCCCGGTGGCTGTGCGGCAGGCACAGCAGCGCGCCGGCGACGACGAGATGCCGCATGTGCTCGGCGATCAGCGGGTACTGCAGCAGGCTGTCGCCCGCCAGGCCCTCGGCCCGGAAAGATCGGACCGTCCGGCACCAGCTCGCCGCGGCACCGCTGGTGACGGTCAGGCTCGAGGCGAAGCGCAGCCGGCGTGCCGCCGGCATCCCGGTCAGGACCGCCAGCTCCTGACGTAGCGCCGCCTCGTCCACGATCAGCGCCAGCGGACGGAAGTCGGCGCCGTGCCGGAAGGTCACCGCGTCCCCCGGCCCGGCCGCGGCGGCATGCCCCCGGTCGACCTCGACCCTCGCCCCCTCGTGCACCAGCTGACCCCGGCCGGCGTCGGACAGGGTGAAGTGGTAGCCGCCGAGACCGGCCATCGTCGCGGTCAGCGGCATCGCGAACGACATGCTCACCGCCAGCAGCGGCCCGAGCCGGACGGCGTCGACGCCGAGCCGGAAGCCGCTCCCGGCCGCGGCGTCGAGCGTCAGCCCGGCCGGGGCGAGAAGACGGGCCAGCTCCTGCCGGGCCAGCCCCTCGTCGGAGAGGATCGTGCGCCACCGTTGCGGTCGCAGCCCACCGTCGTCGCTCATGGTGCCGCCCGTTCTGTCATCGCCGGCCTCCGTCAGGACCGCAAGGTGTGCCCCGGGCTCTCCCGGAAGGCCGCCCGGTAGTCGCCGGCGAACCGGCTCGGGCTCAGGTAACCCCAGCGGCGCGCCGTGTTCGCGACGGTGACGCCGGTGCCCGGATCGGCGTCCTGGAGCTCCTGGCGCGCTCGTTCCAGCCGGACCCGCCGCAGGTAGGCCATGGGCGTGGTGTCCAGCTGCCGGCGGAAGGCCAGCTGCACCGAGCGCACACCCAGACCCACGGCGGCCGCTATCTCCTCCGCCGTCAGCGGCTGGTCGGCGCAGGCCTCGATGAAGGCCACGGCCCGGCGCACGACGCCCGTGGCGGTGGTGGCGGTCTCGGGCCGGGGACCCGTGGTCATGCTGGTGTTCGGGAAGACCGCGAGCACCGCCGAGGCGCCCAGCCGCAGCAACTGGTCGACGATCAGCGGCGGCGGCCCGCCCTCCGCCGCGTGCATCCGGCCGGCGATGAACCGGACCGTCGCCGCCCAGTATTCGCCCATCGGCGCCGAGACCGGGGCCAGAGATCGAAATCGCAAGGCGGCCGCGGGTATTCCGGTCAATTCCTCGGCGAGCTGGGCGACATATGCCGACGGAATGCGCAGATCGATGAGCGCCGGATCGGAACAATCGGAGTGGTAACCGTTTTCCAGCGGATAGAGAAAACCGTCCCGCCGGGCCAGCCGCACCTCCTCGTTCCCCGCCCGCAGCTGGATCCGGCCCCGCTCGAGCGTGCCGGCGAGCAGGAAGTCGATCGGCTCGCCCGTGGTGACGTAGCGGACGCCGCCCGCGCTCACCACATCGACGCTGAGCGTGGGCGATTGTGCAGTGCTGATGCGGAAATCGACGGCGCGCGGGTCGTCGACGGTGATCTGCGCGCGGTGCTCGGCGATGCGCCTCGCGGTCTCGACGGCGAGGTCGCTGTCGCGGGTGCGGATGTCGGCGAGCGTGACGGCGCTGTCGCCGGTGGGGCGGCCGTTCACGGCCGCGCCGGTCATTGCCGAACGCCTGGAGGCAGGTGGTGGGTCATTGTCCGCATTCACCTTCCGGCGGAGTCCGGAATGGTGCCGCCCTCCGGCCGACGTTACCAGCCTCCGGCGCAATTATTCGAATACGGCCGTTCGCCTGACGAAGATCATTTCGTAATCCGGCGGTTTGTGCGCGGCGCCGGGTCAGCCGGCCGGGGACCGGACGGTGGCGAGGCTGGTCAGTCGAACCGGTTCCAGGGCGTTCCCGGGGCCACCGTCGCTGGTGACCGCGAGGGCCAGGGTGTTGCGGCCGTGCGGGTCGAGGACGCCGGTGGGCAGGACGAAGGTGTGCTGCGGGCCCACGTCGGCGATGTACTGACCCATGTTCCAGCCGTTGAGAAAGATCAGCACCCGGTAGTGGCCGCCGGAGCGGGGCACCGACGGGTCGCCGATGGTCAGGCCGAGTGACGCGTCGTGGCCGGCCGGCACGCGCAGGTCGAAGCTGGTGCGGTACCACGAGGTCCCGGGCGCGGCAGTCGTGGCAGGCACCGTCGCCGGGGTCCAGGTGCGGTCGCGGAAGGTGGGCAGGTACCAGCCGTTGCGCTCGCCGAACAGGCCGCCGTTGTTGAGCGGGCCGCGCAGTTTCTCCGTACCCGTGGCGCCCTGGATCTTCCATGACACGGCGGCGCCGAGCGATGCCGAGATCAGCCCGCGCCCCTCCTTGTGGGCGTCGTTGACGCCGCCGTCCTCGTTGTGCGAATCGTTGCGGACCATGACCGAGAGCACGTGCGGCCCGTCGGTCCGCATATTTTCCGGTACGGCCAGAGTGGCCGTGCCCCGCGTCGGCGGCGCGGCGACCCCGGTGCTCAGCACGGTCTGGCCCAGGTAGGTCCCGTCGAGCCACGCCTGCACCAAGCCGGCACCGCCACCACCGAATTCCAGGCTCAGCGTTTCCGGGGTGGCACCGGTGAAGCGGCCCCGGTACCAGATGTCGCCGTGGTGGAAGCCGTAGTCGTCAGCCGTCAGGACCGGTTGGCCGGCCGGCGGAGGCGTGGTGCTGTTGGTAGTGGTCAGATCGGCCGTGCGCCAAGCGGAGTCGTCAAACTCGGGAACCGATTCCGGAGATTCCGGCGCGTACTTCCAGGTGGCTTTCGTCAGGTCGGGCAGCGTCACGGACCGAGGGCCGGGCAACGGTTCGACGGCACGCAGGCTCTTGCTGCCGGTCGGCCGCACGCTGACGGGCACACCGTTCCAGGTGACGAGCCGCGTTCCGGCCGGGCCCCAGACCTCGAGGCCGGCCGGGGTGCTGGTGTCGCCGGTGAGGGCGAGGACCGGGCCGCGGCTCTCGGCGGTGCGGGCCAGGCTCGGCCCGTGAACCAGCACCGGGCCCGCGTCGCTGTCCACGCGCCAGAAGGCGTCGGCGGTCGTCTGGTCGGCGAGCAGCAGGATGAACGGCCGGCGGCCCGGTTCCGTGATGCTGACCCGGATCAGACCCTGATGGGTGTACGCGAGCCGCAGATCGCCGGTCGTGTCGTCATAGGTGACGGCCGCGCTGCCGTCGAGGACACGCACCACCGGTTCGCTCGGGTAGCGCAGGACCGTCTCGCCGTCCTCACCGTCACGGCCGTAGAGCAACGCGACCCCGTCGTCCAGGTGGGTCTCGATCTCCGACGTGGAGTAGACGAGGTGCTGGCCCGCGAGGTCGTAATCGGCGACGAAGGTCTTGGCGTCCTGACCGTCGAGCCGGGCGGGCACGGTGTACGTACCGTCGGCGGTCTGCAGCGGGAAGGTGAACCGGTCGTCGGTGGTGGCACTGGACGGGTTGTGCGCCGCGAAGTAGAAGTGCGTGCCGGTGTCGGGGTTGAGGGTGTGCTCGATCTTCACGGCCGGCGTGGAGGCCGGGACGCCGGGGCCCTTCTCCACCTTGGTGAGCGGCCGCACGGTCTGGACGAAGTAGCCGAGCTCCTTGAGCGCGGCGGCCTTCGGGCGGATGCGGCGCGCCTCGTCGATCGCGGCACCGTAGTCGTAGGAGGTGTAGACCACCGGTGCCGGCAGCCAGCCCCACGACGTGCCACCGAAGGCCATGTAGACGTTCTGCACGGTCAGCCGGTTGGCGATGTTCGTGCCGTAGAAGACCCGCTCGTAGCCGTTGCCCTGGCGCACGGCGGTGCAGGGATAGGTGCCGACACTGCCCCAGTAGTCGAACCAGCCGCCGCCGAACTCGGCCGTGAAGCCGGGCGTCTCGGGTGAGGCCGTCGCGCCGCCCTTGGCGCCGCCCGCCCCTTGGATGCCCCAGTCCGGTGCGGTGCTGGGCGTGCTCGGGGTGCCGTCGGTGCGGCACGTGCCGCCGGGGTAGCCGTCGAACGCGTACATGTCGACCGGCCCTGGCACCGTTCCCGGAACGCCGGAACTCGGCGGCACCCAGTAGCCGTTTCGCCCCTTGTCGTTGTGGAAGATCGGGACGTCGATGCCGTCGGCGCGCGCCTTGTCGTACAGGTGCTTCAGATAGTTGGCCTGGCTGGAACCGGTTGCGGCGAGCTCGTTCTCGATCTGATAGAGGATGACCGAGCCGCCGCCTGTGGTGAGCTGATGCCGGGCGATGATCGGGTCGATGGCGCTCTGCCACTCGTCGGTGGCGGCGAGATAGTCGGGGGCGTCGCTGCGGGCGCGGCCGGCCTGCGTGGTCAGCCAGGCGGGGAAGCCACCGCCGTCGGTCTCGGCATTGATGTACGGGCCGGGGCGCGCGATCACGTAGAGGCCGGCTTCCTCCGCCGTGCGCAGGAACCGGTCCATGTCGCGGACGCCGGTGAAGTCGTAGACGCCCGGCGCGGGCGAGTGGTAGCCCCAGTCGAAGTAGACCGACACAGCATTGAGCCCGTTGACCTTGAACTTCTGCAGCACGTCGCGCCACAGCCGCGGGCTCGGCAGCCGGAAGGGGTGCATCTCGCCGGACCACAGATACGTGCGCTCGCCGCCGATGATCATCGAGTACCGGTCGAAGCCGACCGTGGTGCCCGCCGTGGCCGCCGGGCCCGCGGTGACCGGCGCCGTCGCCCCGGCCGGCCGGGGCGTCAGCACCAGCAGGGCCGTCACCAGCAGGGCCGCGGCGACCGCCCGGCCTGTCCGTGTGCTCATCCGTGCCGCCTCTCGACCCGCCCAGTCAACGCTCACCTATCGACGTTCGTCAACGCTTCTGACATCGGTTGACAATATTCCGGAAACGGTTCCAGACTGACGCAGGTCGATGTCTTCCACGGCGGGGAGAGCGGCATGACCGTGACGATCAAAGACGTGGCGCGGCTGGCCGGGGTGTCCGCGTCGTCGGTGTGCCGAGCCTTGGCGAACCCCGGCGGGGTGCGACCCGACACCCGGGAACAGGTCCAGAGAGCCGTCCGCGAGCTGGGCTACGTGCCCAACCGCACCGCCCGGGCCTTGAGCACCGGGCGCACCGGCAACCTCGGCATCGTGCTGCCCGACCTGGCCAACCCCTTCTTCGCCGGCGTCGTCAAGGCGGCGCAGACCCGGGCCCGGGCGCTCGACCACTCGGTCTTCCTCAGCGACATCGACGAGGACCCGGCCGTCGAGACCTTGCTGATCCGGGCCCTCCTGAGACAAGTCGACGGGTTTCTGCTGTGCTCGCCGCGCTCCAGCGACGAGGAACTGCGGGCACTGCACGGCAAGGTCCCGATCGTGCTGCTCAACCGGCGGCTCACGCCCTTCCCGTCGGTGACCCTCGACGCGGCGAGCGGCATGACGCAGGCCCTGCTCCATCTGCACGTGCTGGGACACAAGCGGGTGGCCTACGTGGCGGGGCCACGCACCTCTTGGGCCAACCGGGAACGCCTGCGCGGGTTGCGGTCGGCCGCCGAGTCGCGGCCGATCGAGGTGATCGAGGTGGGCACCGCCCCGCCGACCGTGGAGGGCGGCGCCGCCATGGCCGACGTGGTGCTGAGGACCGGTGTCACGGCCGTACTGGCCTTCAACGACCTCACGGCGCTGGGATTGCTCAACCGCTTACGGGACCGGAACTTCCACGTTCCCGAAGAGATCAGCGTGATCGGCTTCGACGGGATCCTGCTGTCGAGCCTGGTCAGCCCGGCGCTCACCACGATCGGCGTCGACATGGAGCGGATCGGGCAGGCCGGCGTGGACCTGCTGCTGGAGACGATGGCGGACCCCGCGCATCCGCCCGCCCACCGCAAGCTGCCCACCCAGCTGATCGTGCGCTCCTCCACCGACGTCGTCCGACCCCATTGACTCTTCCCGCCGGTCCCCTCGGCGGATCTTTCTTAGGAGCAGTGCCATGCCGTCCAGCAGACGCCAGTTCCTCGTCATGACCGCAGCCGCCGCCGGACTCGCCGCGTGCAGTGCCCCGGACCAGAACAACAACGCCGGGACGACCAGCGGGCCGGTGCCCGGCAAGCCGTCGTCGCCGCAGACCGTCAACGTGCTCGACGTGGCGGGCAACCTGCAGCTCACCCAGCCGATGATCGACGACTTCACGGCGAAGAACGGCGACGTGATCAGCAAGGTGACCTACACCAAGGCGACGGCTCCGGAACTGGTCGGCAAGGTGAAGGCGCAGCAGGGCGCCGGCCGGGTCGACATCGACCTGGTGCTCACCGGGGTCGACGGGCTGGCCGCCGGCATCGATCAGGGGCTCTGGGTGGATCTGCTGCCGGCCTATGCGAACCGGCTCACCGGCATGGCGAACTATCTGCCGGGCGCCGCGGCCATGCAGAAACTCGCGGGCAACGCCGGCGTCACGGTCACCTATTATCCGTCGGGCCCGCTGATCGAATATCTGCCCAAGAACGTGGCCACTCCCCCGGCGGACGCGCAGGCTTTGCTCGCCTGGGCCCAGGCCAACCCCGGCGGATTCCAGTACGCCCGGCCGTCGAACTCGGGCCCCGGCCGCACTTTCCTCATGGGCCTGCCCTATCTGCTCGGCGACACCGATCCCAAGGATCCGGTCAACGGCTGGAACAAGACGTGGGACTACCTGAAACAGCTCGACAAGTACGTGACTCTGTACCCGTCGAGCACCAGTGAGACGATGAAGAACCTCGCCAACGGGTCCGCGAAGATGATCGCCTCGACGACCGGCTGGGACATCAATCCGCGGGTGCTCGGCACGGTGCCCAAGGAGGCGAAGGTCGGCACGCTCGAGGGCTTCCACTGGATCACCGACGCGCACTATGCCGTCGTGCCCAAGGGCGTCTCGACCGACAAGCAGGCCGCGGTGCTGGCCCTGATCGGGTTCATGCTCACGCCGGAGCAGCAGGCGAAGGCGTACGACAAGGGCTATTTCTATCCGGGCCCGGCGGTCAAGGACGTGCCGCTGTCGATGGCGCCGGAGAACAGCCGCCAGGCGATCGAGGAATTCGGGCGCGCGGAGTACGACCAGCTGATCGCCGGCAATCCGCTGGAGGTGCCGCTGGAGGCCAAGGCCCTCGTGGCGGCCTTCGACAAGTGGGACCGGGAAGTCGGCGGGAACAAGGTGAAGAAGTGACTCAAGGTCAGCCGGCGGCCCGGCCGGGAACGGCGGGTGGGGCTGCATGGCGACAGTTGCGGCTGGAACAGGTCACGCGACGGTTCGGCAGCAGCGACGCCTTGGCCGATCTGGACCTGACCATCGAGCGGGGCGAATTCATCGCGCTGCTCGGCCCGTCCGGATGCGGCAAGTCCACGGCCCTGAACTGTCTCGCCGGGCTGCTGCCGCTGAGCCGGGGCAGCATCTGGCGCGACGACACCCGGCTCGACACGCTGCCGGCCGAGCGGCGCGGATTCGGCATGGTGTTCCAGAACTACGCGCTCTTCCCGCACATGTCGGTCCGCGGCAACGTCGCCTTCGGCCTGAAGATGCAGCGCCGGCCGCGCGCCGAGGTCGCCCGCCGCACCGACGAGGCGATCCGGCTGGTGCGGCTGGAGGAGCACGCGGGCAAGCTGCCGGGACAGCTCTCCGGCGGCCAGCAGCAACGCGTGGCGATCGCCCGGGCCGTGGTGCTCGAGCCGTCGCTGGTGCTGATGGACGAGCCGTTGTCGAACCTCGACGCGATGCTGCGGCTGGAGATGCGGACGGAGATCCGGCGCCTGCACCAGTCGCTCGGGCTGACCACGGTCTACGTCACGCACGACCAGGAGGAGGCGCTGTCCATGTCGGACCGGCTGGTCGTGCTCCGCAACGGGCGGGTGCAACAGATCGGGACGCCCGAGCAGGTGCACACGCAGCCCGCGAATCGGCATGTCGCCGGCTTCATGGGCTATCGCAACATCCTGCCGATGCGGGCGGTCGCCGGGAATGTCGTGGAAGGCGACGGGCTGCGCCTGACGGGAACGGCCGTGGGAACCGTTTCCAGCGGTGACTCAGTGGAGGTGGCGATCCGGCCCGAGGACGTGCATCTGGGCCACGGGATCCCGGTGACCGTCGGTGTCGTCGAGTACCAGGGGCGGGAGGTGGCCGCGGAGGTGCACACCGCCGGCGGCGTCCGCCTGCATCTGCGTACGGGCAAGGGATTGCGACCCGGCGACCAGGCGGAGGTGGCCCTCGACCCGGACCGGCTGCTGATCTTCCCGATCGTTCCGGAGGACGCGTGATGGTCGCTCTTCGCCACCGGCTGGCCGATCGTGGCATCGATCGTCAGTTGTTGCTGCTGGTGCCGGCCACGGTGTTCGTCGCGGCGCTGTTCATCTATCCGTTCTGCTACGGGCTCGGCTTGTCGTTGCAGCCCGCGCAAGGGGGGCCGCTCGGGGCGTACCGCGAGTTCTTCGCCGATGCCTACCAGCGCGACACCATCATGACGACGCTGCGAATCGCCCTGCCGGCCGCGCTGCTGAACGTGCTGGCATCGGTTCCCATCGCGTACCGGATGCGGGGGCGGTTCCGCGGGAAACGGTTGCTGACCACGGTGCTCGTCGTCCCCATCACGCTGGGAACCGTGCTCACGGCCGAGGGACTGCTGAACTTCCTCGGACCGGCCGGCTGGGTCAACAGAGCACTCACGGGAATCGGTTTCATCGACTCGCCAGTGACGCTCGTGCACAACTACTGGGGTGTGTTCCTGTCGTTGGTGATCACGGGCTTCCCGTTCGCGTTCCTGCTCGTGCTGTCGTACCTGTCCGGCATCGACCCGAGCCTCGAGAAGGCGGGCGCGACGCTGGGCGCGGGCTGGGCCCAGCGGTTCTTCCGGATCACGCTGCCGCTGCTCGCCCCCGGGCTGGCGACCACGTTCTGCCTCACGTTCGTGCTTGCTTTCAGCGTGTTCCCATCGGCCATCCTGGTCGGCGACCCCTCCGGCACCACCCGGGTCATCTCCATCGCCGCGTACGAGGCCGCCTATGTGCGCTACGACTACGCGGGAGGCAGTGCGGCCGCGCTCATCATGGGGCTGGTCGAGCTGATCGTCATCGCCGTGGTGCTGGGCCTGCGCAGCTTGCTCTACACCGGCACCACGAGCGGAGGCAAAGGCTGATGCGGCTCCGGATCGGCACGTGGTTCATGTGGACCGCGGTCATCATCTTCTTCATCGGCCTCGCCGGCGTGGTCGGGTCGGTGGTCGTCAACTCGCTGGGCACCCGATGGTTCGACACGTGGCTGCCCGAGGGCTGGACCACCGACTGGTACGGCCAGGCCTGGGACGAATTCACGCTGCTGCCCGTCCTCGGCGTCACGCTCGCCGTGTGCCTGCTCGTGGCGGTCATCTCCGTACTCGTGGGAGTGCCGGCGTCGTACGTGCTGGCCCGCCGCTCCTTTCCCGGACGGCGCGCGCTCTATCTGCTGTTCCTGCTGCCGATTCTGATGCCACCCATGACGTACGGCATCCCGCTCGCCACGGTGCTCTACAAGTACGGCTTCGCCGGGCACCTCTCCGGGGTGGTGCTGGCCAACCTCGTCCCGTCGATCCCGTTCGTCATCCTGACCATGACGCCGTTCATCGAGCAGATCGACCCGGCGGTCGAACGGGCGGCGCGCATGTGCGGTGCGCGTACGCGGCAGATCTTTGTCAGGATCTTGGCGCCCTTGCTCGTGCCGGGCATCCTGGCGGCGAGCATTCTGGTCGTGGTGCGCACGGTGGGCATGTTCGAACTGACGTTTCTGACCGCGGGGCCGGACTCGCAGACGCTTGTCGTGGCGCTGTTCTACTCCATGTCGGCCGCCGGCATTCGCGCGCAGCAGTCGGTGGACGCGATGGCCGTCGTTTACACGGGGATGATGCTGGTGCTGCTGGTGGTGGCGTTGCGCTTCGTGAACCCGACGCAGCTGGTGGCGCGGGTCAAGGAGGACGTGGACGACTGAGCTTTCCGCAGGCCGGGGAGGTCGGGCAGGGTGCTTTCGAGTCGGAGTGGCGGCCAGGCTGGAGGTCCCAGGTCAGGCGTGCGCGCACGCTAACGGCCGGTCGGTTCGGCGGCGCCGTCGAGGAGGTGGTAGCGGGCCATGACGGCGGCTCGGCGGGTGCGGTTGACGGTGCGGACCCGGCGGGCGAGGAAGAAGACGTCGGCGAGGGTCCAGAGACCCAGGCCGCCGAGGGTGAAGAGCATGGCCATCGAGCGGGCGGTGTCGCCCAGATAGAACCGGTGGCCGCCGAGGATGCCGGTGACGCACCAGAGGGCGTAGGCGATGCGGACGTCCTTCGCGACGGCGGCGTAGTCGGACTCGGCCTGGCGGACCCGGAGCTGCTCCCAGGCCGGCAGCTCGGCCGGCGCGTTCACCGCGGACAAGCTCGCGGCGGGACGGTTGGAGGCGGCTGGATCCACGGCGCCCACGATAGCTCCGGCCGGTCCGGGCCCGCCGCAGCCCGGCTCCCTAATTCGGGGCGATGAGGGCGGCGTAGTCGTTGCCGGTGAGGGGGTCGCGGGAGAGGGAGCCGTCGGCGCGGGGGACTTCGAGGCGCTGGCCGTGGCGGGTGAAGACGACGGCGCTCACGTCGGCGCGGGAGGTGAGGGTGCAGACGATCTGACCGTAGGTGAGGGCGTCGTCGACGATGGCGGCCGATTCGTCGGATTCGGAGACCTCGACGCGGGCCTCGCTGCCGGAGGGGGACCTCGACACGGTCAGGGTGAGACCGGTGAGGGCGCTGGTCAGGCCGGTGTTGCGCTCCGCCTCGTCGGGGCCGGCCAGCAGGTGGGTCAGCTGGAGCTGGGCGTCGGGCGGGGCGTCGATGCGGCGTACGGCCTGGACCAGCTGGTCGTCGCGGACCAGGCACAGGATCTCGGCGTACGCACCCGGGCGGGCGGCCGCCACGCTGGGCAGCGGCGCCGTCAGCGGCCGGCGCGGGAGGTCGACGGTGTGCGGCTCGCTCTGGGCGGGCAGGCCGCAGGCGGTGAGCGTAACGACAGAAACGAGCATGAGCGTTTGCTTGATGCGACAGCCCGCGCCGGAGTCCCGCCGACCGCGACCCGTCATCGCTCCACGACCCGTCATCGCTCCACGACCCGTCGTCGCGCCACGACCCGTCATCGCGCCACGACCCGTCACTCCGAGCACCCGCCGAGCTCGAGGCGGAAGCGGGCGCCGCCGCCGGGGCGGTCGGTCACCGTGGCGCGGCCGTCGTGGGCGGCGGCGTGCTGGGCGACGATGGACAGGCCCAGGCCGGTGCCGTCGGTCGTGCCCCGGCCGTTCGCCACCGGGCCGCGGACGAAGCGGTCGAAGATGATGTCGCGCTGGCCGGCCAGCACGCCCGGCCCGGCGTCGTCGACCTCCACGAAGCAGGCGGAAGACGACCGCGAACAGCCACCCAGACGTACGGCCGTGACTCCCCCACCGTACCTCTGCGCGTTGTCGACGAGGTTGCCCAGCGCCTGCTCGATCCGCCGCCGGTCGACGTGCCACTCGGGGGCCGCGCCGGGCAGCACCTCGACCAGCGCGGCGGTCAGGCCGTGCCGGCGCAGCACCTTGCGGGCGAGCTCGGCGATGTCGGTGGCCTCCCGGTGCGCGGGCTGGTCGCTGCGGGCCAGCTCGATCAGGTCGTCGACGAGCGCCTGGAAGCGGGCGATCTCCTCGGTGATCATGCCGAGCGCCTCGGCCGAGCGCTCGTCCAGGCCCTCGCGCCGGCGTTCGACGACGCTGGCCGCCGCGGACAGGGTCTGCAACGGCGACCGGAGCTCGTGGCTGACGTCCGCGGCGAAGCGCCGGTCGCGGGCCATCCGGCGGCTGAGCTCGTCGGCCATGTGGTTGAACGAGGCCGACAGCTGGGCCAGCTCGGGCTCGGTGTGCGGGTCCATGCGGGCGTCGAGGTTGCCACCGGCCAGGTCGCGGGCGGTCGCCACGACGGCGGTGAGCGGGCGCAGGGAGTGCCGGGTCACGTACCAGCCGACGGCGGCCCCGCCGCCCGCGACCAGGACGGCGACCACGAGCAGGACGAGCGCCAGCAATTGCAACGTACGCTCCAGCTCGCGCAGTGACACCAGCTCGTAGAGCACCGCCGACGCCGACAACGGCACGGCGACCACGAGCGTGGCCGACCCGTCCCGGTGGATCCGCTGCGCCCCGGCCTCGCCCCGCTGGGCCAGGGCTTGCAGCGACTGCGGCACGGCCGCGCGTACGGGCAGATCGGCCGTCAGCGAATACCATTGGCCGTGCCATTGGAGCAGCGCGTCGCGCTCGGCACCGGTGTCCAGGGACCGCAGCAGGGCCAGCACGTCCGGGTCGCTCCCGGCCAGGCCCGCGTCCACCACCGCGGCGTCGAAATAGGCGGCGCGGACGGCGGTGCTCTCACGCTCCTGCGCGAGGGTGCGGCGGGTCAGCTCGTACGAGACCAGGGTCACGCCCGCCGAAAGAGCGAGCGCCCCGACGGCGAACGCGGCGGTGACCCGGGCCCGGAGTCCCAGTCGCCTCACCGCTGCAACTTGTATCCGAGTCCGCGGACCGTCACGAGGTGCCGCGGGCTGCCCGGATCGGGCTCGATCTTCTGCCGCAGCCGCCCGACGTGCACGTCGACCAGCCGCTCGTCGCCGGTCGTGTAGCCCCAGACCCGTTCGAGCAGCTGCTCGCGCGACACCACCTGCCCCGGGCGCTCGGCCAGCTCGCACAGGAGCCGGAACTCCGTCCGCGTGACGGCCACGGGCCGGTCGGCCAGCAGGACCTCGCCGGCCTCCGGGCATACCTCCAGATCGCCGAAGTACGCCGAGCCGCCGCCCGCCGGCACGCCCCGCGCCCGGCGGTGCAGCGCGCGCAGCCGGGCGGCCAGCTCCTTCACGGCGACCGGCTTCACGATGTAGTCGTCCGCGCCCGCTTCGAGCCCGGCGACGATGTCATGGGTGTCGTCGCGCGCGCTGATCACCACGATCGGGACGTCATCGTGCCGGCGCAGCTCCCGGATGACGGCGAACCCGTCCATCCCGGGCAGCATGAGGTCGACGAGCACGGTGTCGGCCGCCTCCCGCCGCTGCGCCGCCAGCCCTTCCTCGGCGGTGGCGACGCCCCGGGCGGCGTACCCCTCGTCCTCCAGCGCCATGGCCAGCGACCGGCGGATGCGGTCGTCGTCCTCGATCAACAACACGGAACCCATATCCGCATGATGCCCGGCCCGGGCGGCGGCGGCCCGGGATGAGTCGAGATCGTCACAACATGACGGAACCCGCTCGGTTGTGACACATCGGGGACACCCCCGTTTGCCGGGCCGCCCGTTCCGGGAATCCGCCGTCCATGGAAATCTCCAGCATCCTCACCGCGATCATCATCGGCCTCGTCATCGGCGCGCTGGGCCGCCTGGTGGTCCCGGGCAAGCAGAACATCCCGATCTGGCTCACCATCGTCATCGGCATCGTGGCCGCCCTCATCGGCACGTTCCTGGCCGCCGCGATCGGCGTCGCCGACACCGACGGCATCGACTGGATCGAGCTGATCATCCAGGTCGCCCTGGCCGCCGTCGGCGTCAGCCTGGTCGCCGGCCTCTACGGCCGCCGTCGCTGACCGGCCCGTGCTCCCGGGGCGGCCGCCTGCCCCGGGAGCCCGACGGCCATCTTGGCGGCCATGGAGTACCGCTGAACGGGCCATGGTGCCGGAGGCGACGCCGCGCGAGCATGGCCGGATGTCCCCGATCGTGATCAGCGTCGCCGGCCACACCGTCCCCGATCCCGTCGCCCGGTTCGCCGCCTATGCCCGGCGCAACGACAAGACCGTCCGGGTCTACGACCTCGGGCCCACCGGCGATCCGGACGTCATCACCGCGGACGAGATCCGGCGCACCCTGGTGATCCATTCCCGGATCGGCGGGCAGCAGCCGGGGCACTTCCTTCAGGCCGGCGCGCAGACGCAGCCCCTGCTGGCAGCGATCCCCGCGCGAGCCCATCTGCGGGAAGCCGACCCGGCCGGGGACGGCGGGCTCTACGACCAGGCGCTCGCGGTGCACGAGCTCCTGCTCGCGCCGAGGATCCGTACCAGCAAGGTGTCGAAGGTCCTGCACCTCAAGCGGCCGCACCTCTTCCCGATCCTCGACCTGCGGGTCGTCCGGCTCTATCGCCGGGCCGCCGAGGCCGCCGCGGCTCGTCATCCGCAGCGCGGCTACAGGCGCATGTTCTGGGCGGCCGTCCGCGACGACGTGATCGACCCGGCCAACGTCGAGGCTCTGCAGCGGGTGCGGCGGCTGCTGGGCACGCACGAGGACGAGCGCGTACGCCGAATCGTCGCGCTCAGTGACGTACGGCTGCTCGACATTCTCGCCAGGCAGCGCGGCGCGTAGCCGGTGTGCTGCCCGTCACGGTGGGGCGACGATCGGAATCGGGGCGGGCGCGGCGGGGTTCGCGCTGACTATGACGACTATCGGACTCATCGGCAGCGGCAACATCGGCAGCACCGTGGCCCGGCTGGCGGTCGCCGCCGGTCATGACGTGGTGCTGAGCAACTCGCGCGGCCCGGAGACGCTGCGCGATCTCGTGGCTGAGCTGGGGCCGAAGGCGCGCGCCGCCACCGCCGCGGAGGCTGCCGCGGCCGGTGAGCTGGTGGTGGTGACCGTTCCGCTCCGGGCCTACCGCGAGGTCCCGGCGGAGCCCCTGGCGGGCAAGGTGGTCATCGACACCAACAACTACTACCCGGAGCGCGACGGGGTCTTCGGCGAGTTGGAGGACGGGTCCGGCACCACGGGCGAGCTGCTGCAGGCGCACCTCCCGCAGGCCCGCGTCGTGAAGGCGCTCAACAACATCTGGGTCGGGCACCTGGGGGCGCTGGGCCGCCCGGCCGGCAGCCCGGACCGCTCCGCGCTGCCGATCGCGGGCGACGACGCGGCCGCCAAGGCGGCGGTCACCGAGCTGCTCGACAGCCTCGGCTTCGACGCCGTGGACGCCGGGCCGCTCGCCGAGAACTGGCGCACCCAGCGGGACACCCCGGTCTACGTGACCCCATACGGTCCCTACGGCGAGCTTCCCGGTACGCCGGCGAGCGCGCAGGTCATCCGCGACGCCCTGGCCGCAGCGAGTCGTAAGGGCTAGGGTCTGTCCCGCGGATCAGGCGAGTCGCCGGCGAGGTCCAGGTTTCGTCTCGCAAGTGGGGCGGAAGGTCCGATACCGGGGTTGTATCGGACCTTCCGCACCGCGCCGCGAGGCGGAAGCTGGGCCCGGCGGCGGCCGCCTTGATCCGCGGGACAGACCCTAAGCGGGCGGCGGCACGCGGCGGCGGACGTCGGGCACGGTGGCGGGCCCCGGCTCGTAGCGGGCCACCCACGGGTGGTCGGCCGGCGGGGCCTGCACGCCCTCCTCCAGGAACGCGTAGCGACCGCCGAGCACCCGGCGCGCCGCCTCCACGTCCACCGTGTCGGTGTTCGTCCACAGCGCGTCGAAGAGGGCCTCGGCCCGCAGCCGGGCGTGGCGGCAGAACAGGTCGGCCAGCTCGACGGCTTCGGGGCGGGCGTCGGAGCGGGCGCGGACGCACACCGCGGACATGGCGAACAGCTCGGCGCCGATGTCGACGATCCGGCCCAGGAACGACTGCTTGCGCTCGAGCTTGCCCTGCCAGCGGGACATGGCGTAGAACGTCGACCGGGCGAGGCGGCGGGAGGAGCGCTCGACATAGCGGGCGTGGGCCGCCAGCCGGCCGAATTCCGCGTACGCGGAAGGGGTCTGGCCGGGGCCGACCGCGAGCGTGGGCAGCCAGCGGGCGTAGAACGCGCCGGCCTGGACGCCGGCGCGCGCCTTGCGGCCGAGGCCCGCTGCCGGGTCGATGATGTCGCCGGCGACGGCGAGGTGCTCGTCGACGGCCTCGCGGGCGATGAGCAGATGCATGATCTCGGTCGAGCCCTCGAAGATGCGGTTGATCCGCATGTCGCGCAGCATCTGCTCGGCCTCGGCGCCGCGTTCGCCGCGGGCGGCCAGCGACTCGCCCGTCTCGTAGCCGCGCCCGCCGCGGATCTGGACCAGCTCGTCGGTGACCCGCCAGGCCGTCTCGCTGGCGAAGAGCTTGACCAGCGCCGCCTCGATGCGGATGTCGTTGCGGTCGTCGTCGGCCAGGACGCAGCAGAGATCGAGCATCGACTCGATGGCGTACGTGGCCGCGGCGATGAACGCGACCTTCGTGGCGACGGCCTCGTGCTCGCCCACCGGCCGGCCCCATTGCACCCGGGCCGCCGACCACTCCCGGGCGATGGTCAGCGCCCGCTTGCTCGCGCTCAGGCACAGCGCCGGCAGCGACAGGCGGCCGGTGTTGAGCGTGGTCAGCGCGATGCGCAGGCCCTTGCCGACGCCGCCGATGACGTTCGCGGCCGGGACGAAGACGTCGTGCAGGCGGGTGACGCTGTTCTCCAGGCCGCGCAGGCCGAGGAACGCGTTGCGGCGCTCCACCGTGATGCCGGGGGCGTCGCCCTCGACCACGAAGGCGGTGATGCCTTGGCCGGGCACCTGCGCCATCACGACGAGCAGGGTGGCGACCGTGCCGTTGGTGGCCCAGAGCTTGACGCCGTTGAGCCGGTAACCGCCGTCGACCGGCATGGCCGTGGTGCTCAGGCGGGCCGGGTCGGAGCCGACGTCGGGCTCGGTCAGCAGGAACGCGGAGACCTCGCCGGCCGCCAGCCGGGGCAGGAACTCGCGCTTCTGCCCGGGCGTGCCGAAGAGCTTCAACGGCTGCGGGACCCCGATCGACTGGTGGGCCGAGAGGAGGGCGCCGACGGCGGGGCTGACCGATCCGGCCAGGGTCAGCGCGCGGCAGTAGTCGAGATTCGACAGGCCCAGTCCCCCGTACGCCTCGTCGATCTTCATCCCGAAGGCGCCGAGCCGGGCCAGGCCGTGGAAGACCTCGTCCGGGATGCGCGCCTCCCGCTCGATGCGCGAGCCGTCCACCTCGGTCGCCAGATAGCCGGCGAGCTCGGCCAGGAACGGGTGCGGCGTGGCGCGGGCGGCCGGCGGCGGATCGATCAGGTCGAGCCGGAAGCGGCCCAGGAACAGCTCCTTGCCGAAGCTCGGCTTGCGCCACGTGGACTCCCGGGCCGCCTCGGCGACCTGGCGTGCCTGCTGCTCCGAGACGTCGGCGGTCACGGCCCACCCCCTCGACGGGTTCGTCAGCGTCACGCTACGGGAGTCGCGTTGATGATCGGTAGACCTTACGAACCCATGACCGACAGGCTCACTCTCTGGCGCCGCACCCGGGCGCCGCGCCACCGTGGGAGTCCCCGGAGAGAGGCAGACCATGATCGGCGTCATCGGCGGCAGCGGCCTGGACGACCTGGACACCCTGGCGGACGTCCGGACCGTGGAGATCACGACGGAGTACGGAACCCCGAGCGCCCCCGTCTCGGTCGGCACCCTGGCCGGGCGGGAGGTGGCGTTCCTGACGCGGCACGGGCGCGGGCACCGGCTGTTGCCGGCCGAGGTCCCGTACCGGGCGAACATCGCCGCCCTCCGCGAGCTCGGCGTCCGGCAGATCCTCGCGGTCAGCGCGGTGGGCAGCCTGACCGAGCGATTGGCGCCGGGCACCCTGGTCGTGCCGGACCAGATCGTCGACCGGACCCGGGGCGCCCGGGCGGGCACGTTCTTCGGCGGCGGGGTGGTGGGGCACGTGCCGATGGCGGAGCCCTACTGCGGGCGGCTGCGCAAGGTGCTCCTGACCGCCGGGCCGGACGGAACGGTGGACGGGGCGACGTACTGCTGCATCGAGGGCCCGCAGTTCTCCACCCGCGCGGAGTCGCGGCTCTATCGGTCGTGGGGGCTGGACGTCATCGGCATGACCGCCGTGCCCGAGGCCGCGCTGGCCCGCGAGGCCGGGCTCTGCTACGCCGCACTGGCACTCGTGACCGATTATGACTGCTGGCACGAGAGCGCGGAGAGCGTCACCGCGGATCTGGTGGCGCAGACCGTACGGGCCAATGTCACCGCGGCGCGGACCGTTCTCGCCGAGGCGATCGCCCAAGCGGACCCCGGCGACGGCTGCGCGTGCCGCCGGTCGCCGGAGGGCGCGATCATCAGCGACCCGGCTGCGGCAGCCGGACGGTGAAGCGGCAGCCGGCGCCGATGTTGCCCACTTCCACCTGTCCGCCGTGCGCTTCCACCAGCCCCCGTACGATCGCCAGCCCCAGCCCGCCCCCGGTGCCCGACGGTTCGGGGCTGCGCGCGCGCTGGCCGCGGAACGCCACGTCGAAGACCCGGGGCAGATCGCTCTCCGGGATGCCGCCGCACGTGTCGGAGACCGCGAGCCAGGCGCCGTCGCCGCCCGCGCCCGCCTCGACGTGCACGGTCCCGTCGGCCGGGGTGTAGCGCACCGAGTTGACCAGCAGGTTCGTGACGACCCGGGCCAGTTCGGGCTCGCTGGCCAGCACGGTCGGCCAGCCCTGCTCCGCCGCGACCAGCCGGATCCGGCGGGCGGCGGCCAGCGGCGCCGCGGCGGCCAGCGCCTCGGACACCACGTCGGCCAGGGCGACCCGGGCCAACGTGAGCCTGAGTGCGCCCGCGTTGATCCGGGACAGCTCGAACAGGTCGTCGACGAGCCGGCTCATCCGGTCGGTCTCGATGCGGATCCGGCGGTGGTAGTCGGCGACCGTGGCCGGGTCGGAGACGATGTCGTCCTCCAGCGCCTCGGCCATCGCCCGCAGCCCGGCCAAGGGGGTCCGCAGGTCGTGCGACACCCACGCGACCAGCTCCCGGCGGCCCGCCTCGAGGTGCCGCTCCCGCTCGCGCGCCTGGGCCGTCCACATGGCGGCGGCCGCGAGCCGCCGGCCCGCGAGGACGCCGCCGGCCAGGCTGACCAGCGCGGCGGCCGCGACGGTCATCAGCACGACCTGCAGATCGTGCGCCGACAGGAACATCGCGGTGGCCACGGTCACCACCCCGGCCACCACCGCCGCCACGGTGCAGCCGAGCAGCACGGCGATGTGCAGGGCGATCGAGCGGCGGTGCAGCAGGCGCAGGGCGATCAGGCCGGCCAGGCCGACCACGCCTCCGGCGCCGAGGGCGTACGCGCCGATGAGCAACTGATCCGTCACGCCGGCACCGGCTCGTAGCGGTAGCCCACGCCCCACGCGGTCAGAATGCGCCGCGGCGCGGCCGGATCCGCCTCGATCTTCTCGCGCAGCCGCCGCACGTGCACCGTCACCGTCGACTGGTCGCCGAACTGCCAGCCCCACACCTCGGCCAGCAGCTCGGCCCGCGACCAGGCGCGCCGCGGATGCCCGATCAGAAACGCGAGCAGGTCGAACTCCCGGACGGTCAGCGCGAGCACCCGCCCGTCCAGCGACGCGACGCGCCGCCCGGTGTCCGCGACCAGACCCCCGTCGGAGAGTACGGCCGGCTCGCTCGCCGGACCACTGCGGCGCAGCACCGATCGGATCCGCAACACCAGCTCCCGCGGCGAGAACGGCTTGGTGACGTAGTCGTCGGCGCCCACCTCCAGCCCGAGCACCCGGTCGGCCTCCTCACCGAGCGCCGTGAGCATGACCACGGGCAGATCCGGGTCGCGGCGGCGCAACCGGCGGCACACCTCGAGCCCGTCGATCCCCGGCATCATGAGATCGAGCACGACGAGGTCGGGCCGTTCGGCGGCGGCCGCGGTCAGTGCGGCGGCACCGTCGGCGGCGAGCCGGACGCGGCAGCCGGCCTGCTCGAGATAGCGGCGCACGACGTCGCTGACCGTCGGATCGTCGTCGACGACGAGGACATGGGGCATTCCGCCGAGGCTAGCCTGCCCCGGCGCCGACGGACCTTGTGGAATTCTTACCGTTCACCACGTGGTGAGCAGCAGATGATTGACCAGCAGGGCCACGGTCGCCTGGGCGGGCAGCCAGCGGCGGGCGCGGTCCGGCGGCGGGATGAGGGCGGCGCCGGCCAGCAGCCAGGGGACGAAGGGCTGCCAGATGCGCTCGACCTCCGCCTTGCTGAAGCCGGACAGGCTCGCGGCCACCACGAGCAGCAGGGCCGCGACCGGCAGCACCACGGGCGGGACCACACGGCGCAAAACGGCGGCGCGGCGGAGGATGACGGCTGCGGCCGGGCCCGCGCTCACGGCCAGGATGGCCAGGTCGGCCCACACCCAATAGGCGTACGGGCGGACCGCCGCGATGCCCTGGTAATAGCGCACGCTGACCAGGCGCATGCCGTCGAGCCACCAGAAACCGGCCAGCGCGAGGGCCACCACCGGTGCTGCCGCCCCGATCACCGCAGCGGTCATCACCCGGGCACTCCAGCGGCGGGCCAGGAGGGCGACGGCCGCGACGAGGACGATCAGCAGCGTGAATCCGTACGAGAGGAAGAGGCTGAAGCCCAGCACCGAGCCGGCGGCGAGTCCAAGGAGCGGGCTGCGCCGGACCAGCGCGGTCGCGAGCAACGCCAGCCCGCCTGCGACGACCCCCGTGAACAGCCCGTCCGCGGAAACCCCGAGCCACACCGCGCCCGGTGTGAGCACCAGGAACGGCACCGCGGCCCGCGCGGCATCCTCGTCACCGAGCGTGCGCAGCGTCACCGGCACGGCCACCGCGGCGACCCCGGCCCCGGCGACACAGACCAGCGCCGCCCACGTCCCGCCCCCGAGCCCGATCCGATCGAGTCCGATAAAGATCAGAAAGGCGCCCGGCGGGTGCCCGGCCACGTGCGTCGTCCACGAGTCCGCCTGCCCGTCGACGATCCGACCGGCGAACCCGTGCAGCACCCCGGCCACCCCACCGGCGCCCGGCACCTCGCTCAAGTACTCATGATCGGTGGTCAGCCGCCCGGTCACGCCGCGATGCCACCCGTCCACGAGCGCCAGGGCGAGAATCCAGGACACCGAGCCCGCGTACGCCGCCCCGAGCAGCCGCCCCCACGGCAAAGTCCTGCTCAGCCCGGGGCCGTGCGCCACGACCAGGACCGCGCAGCCCACAGCGAGCGGCGACCCGGGGCCACCGTGCGGCCGCCACAGCCCCGTGATCGGCGCGGCACTGGCGTGCACAGGCCGCCCGAGCAGATAGAGCACCGCCCCCACGCCCACGGCCAGCGCGAACAACCCCACCGCTCCCCCGGCCGCCACCACATCCCCCCGGCGCCCGGCCCGCACGGTCCCCCTCGCACTGCTCCGCGCGGTTCCCCTCGCGGTGCTCCGCACGGGCTCCCTCGCAGTGCCGCCTCGCGCATGAGCGAACTGCTCGTTCGCGCATCCGGTCGAGCGATGGCGGTTCATCCGCGGAGCGGCGCGTCAGCGAAGGCGGCGAAACCCTCGGCCGGGGGGATCGTGGCGGTGAAGCCGAGTTCGGCGGCGGCCCGGGCCGGGGACGCCACCACGTGCC
The DNA here is from genome assembly GCF_030709675.1 of Symbioplanes lichenis. Lineage (GTDB taxonomy): Bacteria > Actinomycetota > Actinomycetes > Mycobacteriales > Micromonosporaceae > Actinoplanes > Actinoplanes lichenis. Next base: position 74,486 of record NZ_JAUZQD010000010.1, on the reverse strand, counting down.
GCACGTCGCCGGCGCGGAACTCCCCGGTGACGATCGGTGCGGGCCCGGCCAGCGCCGCGGTGAGGGCCGTCGCCAACTCCCCCACCGTCGCGGGCCGGCCCGAGGCGACGTTGTAAGCCCGGAGACCCCCCGCTGCCGCACCCGCGGCCGTCGACTCCAGGGCGGCCACGTTCGCTTGGGCGACGTCGGAAACGTGGACGAAGTCGCGTCGCTGGGCGCCGTCCTCGTACAGGCGGGGTGGGCGGCCGGCGGCGAGAGCCGAGCGGAAGATCGCTGCCACGCCGCTGTAGGGGGTGTCGCGGGGCATCCCGGGGCCGTACACGTTGTGGTAGCGCAGGGCGGCCACCGTGCCGCCGGTGCCCGCCGCCCAGGCCGCGCTCAAGTGCTCCTGAGCGACCTTGGTCGCGGCATAGACGCTGCGCGGTTCGAGCGGGGCATCCTCGTCGACCAGCATTGGATCCAGCGGCGCCGCGCATCGGGGGCACCGCGGGTCGAACTCGCCCCGGCGCAGGTCGGCCACGTCGCGCGGGGCCGGGCGCACCGGGCCGTGGACGGGACATTCGTACGCGCCCTCGCCGTAGACGACCATCGAACTGGCCAGCACCAGACGGCGTACGCCGGCGCTGGCCATGGCCGCCAGCAGGACCGCGGTGCCGAGGTCGTTGGCGCCCACGTAGGCGGGGAGGTCGGCGAGATCCACGCCCATGCCGACCATGGCGGCCTGGTGCACGACGGCGTCGATGCCGTCCAGCGCGGCACCGACGGTATCCGCGTCGCGCAGATCCGCATGCGTGACGGGTACGCCGTGAATGTCGGGGGGCAGCGGCCGTTTGTGCGCGGCGGGGTGGCCCGAGTCGAGGATCCGGACGTCGTGGCCGGCGGCGAGCAGGGCGGCGGTGACGTGGCGACCGATGAAACCGGCGCCGCCGGTGACGAGGACATGGCTCATCCGGGCGACGGTAGGGCGCTGCCCCGCCACCCGGGAGCCCGTAGCGCGATCCGTCAGGGGTTCGTAAGAAAGCGTTGCGGCGTAAGGGATCCGTAAGAGCCGGAATCGGTTCCCGCGCCGTGGGCGGGGATACCTTCGCCGCCATGGTGGACGTGATTCTTCCCTGTCTCAACGAGGCGCCGGCGCTGCCGGGCCTGTTCGCGCGGATGCCGGACGGCTACGCGGTGACGGTCGTGGACAACGGTTCCACGGACGGCACCGCGGAGACGGCACGCCGGTTGGGGGCCCGGGTCGTCGCCGAGTCGGCTCTCGGCTACGGCGCGGCCGTGCATACCGGCATCCTCGCCGTGGATCCGGCGGACGGGGTGGTGTGCGTGCTGGACGCCGACGGCTCGTGCGACCCGGCCGAGCTGCCTCGCTTGGTGGAACCGATTGCGGCCGGGGCAGCCCGGCTCGTCGTGGGTCGCCGGCGGCCGGTGGACCATGGGGCCTGGCCCGCGCACGCCCGGCTCGCCAACGCCTTCCTGGCCCGGCGGGTGCGCCGCGCCACCGGGCTGGACGTGCACGACATCGGCCCGGTCCGCGCCGCCCGCCGCGCCGACCTGCTCGCTCTCGGCCTGCGTGACCGCCGGTTCGGCTATCCCCTCGAACTGCTGATCGCCGCGGGCCGGGCGGGCTGGCCGGTCCAGGAGGTCGACGTCACCTACCGTCCGCGGGCCGCCGGCACCCGGTCGAAGGTGACCGGAACGGTCCGGGGGACGGTCCGCGCTGTCCGCGACATGAGCGCGGTGCTGGCCCGATGACCACCCAGCTCCTGGTCCTGGCCAAGACGCCGGTGCCGGGCCGGGTGAAGACGCGCCTGTGCCCACCTTGCACGCCCGAGCAGGCCGCTGCGATCGCCGCGGCCGCCCTCGCCGACACCCTGGACGCCGGGACCGCGGCCGGGGCGGGAACGTTCGTTGTCGACGGCGATCATCCGGCGCCGTCCGGCTGGCTCCGCATGGCTCAGCGCGGCGACTCGCTGGGTGAGCGCATCGCGCACGCTTTTGCCGACACCGCTCGTCCGGGTACGGCCACCCTGCTCATCGGCATGGACACGCCGCAGGTCACGCCGGGGCTTTTGCGCGCTGCGCTCAATTCGCTCACGACCGGTTTGCACGATGCGGTGCTGGGGCCGGCCGCGGACGGGGGCTGGTGGGCACTCGGGCTGCGCGATCCCGGTCACGCGACGGTGCTGCGCGACGTGCCGATGTCGACGCGGGACACCGGATCGCTCACCCTTGCCGCACTGCGGAAACGGGGTGTACGGGTGGGCACGCTGCCGGTGCTGCGAGACGTTGACACTGCCGAGGACGCGTACGCCGTGGCTGAGCTGTGCCCGCCGAACAGCCAGTTCCGCGCGGCCGTCGCCGCCCTCGGCCCGGGAGTGGCGGCGTGAGCGTTCTGACCGAGTCGCCGTCCGCCGTAAGCGTTTTCGACAACGTCCTGCACCGGGCGACAGCCGGGGAGCCCGCCCGGCTGACCGTGCATGGCCCCGCCGGCGTCACGCACGTGGTGGACGCCGCGGCCTGGGTCCGCCCGGCGCTGCCCGGTGATCAGGGGCTGCTGGACCGGTGCGACGGGCCGACGCTCGACGTGGGGTGCGGGCCGGGCCGGCTGACCCGGGCGCTGACCGGCCCCGGGCGGCCCGCGCTGGGCGTGGACGTGAGCGCGGTGGCCGTCCGGCTGGCCCGTGAGCGCGGCGCGAGTGCGCTGCGGCGCGATGTCTTCTCGGCGCTGCCGGGGCACGGCCGGTGGCGGCATCTGCTGCTGGCCGACGGCAACATCGGGATCGGCGGGGACCCGGGCCGGCTGCTGCGCCGGTGCCGGGACCTGCTGGCCCGCTCGGGGCGGGTGCACGCCGAGCTCGCCCCGCCCGGAACGCCCAGCTGGTCCGGGCGGGTGCGGGTCAGTGTGCCGGGCGGCGCGCCGAGTGAGCCCTTCGGCTGGGCGATGGTGGCGGCGGACGACCTCGCGCCCCTCGCCGCGGCCAACGCCTTACGAGTGCTGACGACCTGGAAGGAGGCCGGACGGTGGTTCGCCTCGCTGGAACGCGCCTGACACCGGTTCCGGACAGTTTCACTTCATCGCTGCGGTCGGCCCGGCTGACCAGTCGGCTGGGGCTGGCGCTGGGCGTCGCGTTCGCCGTGTGCTTCGTGACCGGGATGATCAGTCACCTCGTGCAGCACCCGCCGGGGTGGTTCTGGTGGCCGTCCCGGCCGGCCGGGCTCTACCGGGTCACGCAGGGTCTGCACGTGGCGACCGGGCTGGCCTGCGTACCCCTGCTGGGTGCGAAGCTCTGGTCGGTCTATCCGCGTCTGTTCCAGCGGCCGGCGGTGCGTTCGGCCGCACACGCCCTGGAACGGGCCGGCGTCGCTCTGCTCGTGTCGGCAGCGCTGTTCCAAGTGATCAGCGGGGTGTTCAACGTGGCGCGCTGGTACACGCCGATGCCCTTCTTCTTCACCACCGCCCACTATCAGGTCGCATGGATTGTGGCCGGTGCCATGCTGGTCCACATCGGCGTCCAGCTACCGGTCGTCCGCGAAGCCCTCACGCGTCCCCACGCCCCCGCCCGCCGCGGCTTCCTGACCGGGCTGGCGGCCGCGGCCGGGCTCGTCACGGCCGCCACCGCCGGGCAGACCTTCGCTCCCCTGCTCCCGTTGTCGGTGCTGGCGCCGCGCCGCCCGCACAGCGGCCCGCAGCAGCTGCCGGTCAACCGCACCGCGGCCGCCGCCGGAGTGTCGGTCACCTCGGACTACCGGCTCGTGCTGACCGGCCCGGCGGGCACCGCGCGCCTCAGCCTCGCCGACCTCGAAGCGCTGCCGCAGCACACCGCCACGCTCCCGATCGCCTGCGTGGAGGGCTGGAGCGCGACCGGCACGTGGACCGGCGTGCGGCTGCGCGACCTCGTGGCCCTGGCCGGAACCGATCCCGATCGGGCCGAGGCGGTGGTGGAGTCATTGCAAACCGGTGGCCGCTATCGCGTCAGCACCGTGGCGCCACCGCACGTGCGCGACCCGGAGACCCTGATCGCGCTCCGCCTCGGCGGTGAGCCGCTGCACCCCGACCACGGCTATCCGGCGCGGCTCATCGCGCCCAATCGCCCCGGCGTCATGCAGACCAAGTGGGTCGGCGCCATCCGAGTGCGGGAGACACGATGAGGGCGATCCGGCGCGGGCTGATCGTCGCGGGCGCACTGGTGTCGGCGTACGGCCTGACGGGTGCGGTGGTGAACCCCGGCATCCTGATATTCCTCGCCGCCGTGCTGGTCGCCCACGACGCGATCCTGCTGCCCGTCATGATCGGCGCCGGCGCCCTGATCCTGCGCGGGTGCCCGCCCCGGGCCCGGCCCGCCGTGGCCGGCGCCCTGACCGCCGCCGCGTCGATCACCGTCGTCGGCGTCCCCCTGCTCCTCGGCCCGAGCGACGGTCACTACGGGCGCGGCCTGGTGCTCTGCTACGCCGCGATCGCCACCGCCACGCTGACAGCTGTGGTACGCGCAGGTGTCAGGACTCGGGGGCGCCGATCTCGGTCGCGCTGACCCGGGTCGGCTCGAGGACGCGGTGGAGGAACTCTCGTGTGCGCTCCTCGGCCGGGTTGCCGAAGACCGTGGCCGGCGGCCCCTGCTCGACGATCACGCCGCCGTCCATGAAGACGACGCGCGAGGCCACCTCGCGGGCGAAGGCCATCTCGTGCGTCACGACGAGCATGGTCATGCCCTCGGCGGCCAGGCCGCGCATGACCGCGAGCACCTCGCCCACCAGCTCGGGGTCGAGCGCGCTGGTCGGCTCGTCGAAGAGCATCAGTTGCGGGTCCATCGCGAGGGCCCGCGCGATCGCGACGCGCTGCTGCTGGCCGCCGGAGAGCTGCGCCGGGTACGCGTCCGCCTTCTCGGCCAGGCCCACCCGGGCGAGATTCTCCGTGGCGATCCGGGTGGCCTCGGCGCGGCTACGCTTGAGGACCCGGCGCTGCGCGATGGTCACGTTCTCCCGGACGGTCAGGTGACCGAAGAGGTTGAACTGCTGGAAGACCATGCCGATCCCCCGGCGTACGGCGTCGATGTCGCAGTCGGGATCGGTCACCTCCACGCCGGCCACCCGGATCGTCCCCGCGGTCGGCTCCTCGAGCAGGTTGACGCACCGCAGCAGCGTCGACTTGCCGGAACCGGACGGGCCGATGACGCAGACGACCTCGCCGGGCTCGACGGCCAGGTCGATGCCGCGGAGCACTTCCAGCCGGCCGAAACTCTTGTGCAGCCCGGCGATCTCGATCGTGGACATGCCGGTCACCTCTCCTTCGCGGCGCGGCGTTCGAGACCCCGGACCAGCTGCGACAACGGCAGCGTGATGACCAGGTAGAGCAGGCCGGCGACCACGAGCGGCGTCGGGTTGACCCGGGTGTTGAGCGCGTCGCCGGCGAACTTGGTCAGCTCGATCGTCGTGGAGGTCACCCCGAGGACGTACACCAGGGAAGTGTCTTTGGTCAGCAGGATGATCTCGTTGGTCAGCGGCGGGATCACGATCCGGAAGGCCTGCGGCAGGACGATGGAGACCATCGCGCGCGGGTGCGACATTCCCAGCGTACGGGCGGCTTCGAGCTGGCCCTTCGGCACGGCCTGGATGCCGGCCCGCAGCGTCTCCGCCATGTACGCGGCCGCGGTGAGCCCGAGCCCGACCGTCACCGAGCCGTAGACGCCGCCCGGAATCTCGCGATCCGGGAAGGCCAGCGGCACGCCGTAGCCGACCATGAAGAGAACGAGCAGCGCGGGCAGACCCCGGAAGAGCTCGATGTACGCCGTCGCGAACCACCGGTACGGCAGGATCGACGACAACCGCATCAACGCCAGCACCAGCCCGAGCGTGAGCCCGAACACGAACGCCAGCAGCGTGTAGAGGATCGTGTTGCGCAGGGCGACGGTGATCGCCTCGGGGAACATGCTCCGGGCCACGTCGGACCGGAAGAACGCGTCGGACAGCCGGCCCCAGTCCGCGGCGGCCACCACGGCCAGGATGGCCAGCCCGAACACGACGTAGCCGGCGACACGGAGGACCCGCTGCCGCCGGCGGCGACTCAGCTTCATCGTCAGCTGGCCGGCTTCTCGCCGATCCAGGTCTTGTAGATCTGGTCGTACGTCCCGTCGGCCCGCGCCGCGGCAATGGCGTCGTTGACCGCCTTGAGCAGCTCCGCGTTGCCCTTCTTGACCGCGAACCCGTACTGCTCACCCGTGTCGAAGCCGGCCGTGACAACCGCCTTGCCGGGGTTGGCCTTCACATACTCGTTCCACACCGGCAGGTCGCCGACCGCGGCCGCGATCTGGTTGGTCGCCAGCGCCTGCTGCGCCGCGGCCAGATCCTTGAAGGAGACCACCTCGACATCGAGGCCCTTCTCCTTGACCTGCGCCTTGATATAGTCCTCACCGGTCGTCGCGCCCTGCACCCCGACCCGCCGGCCCTTCAGCTCCTCGAGCGTCTTGACCTCCTTGCCGGCCACCGTGGCGAGCGCCTGGGTGGCGTCGAAGTACGGCTCGGAGAAGTCCAGCACCTTCTTCCGCTCATCGGTGATCGTCATCCCGGCCGCCGCCACATCGCACTTGCCCGCGTTGAGGTCGGACCCCGACTTGATCCCCTCGAACGGCGTGTCCACGATCTCCTGCTTGACCCCGAGCTTCGCAGCCACCAGATCAATCAGCGCCACATCGAAGCCGACCACCTTGCCGGTGTCGTCCTTCGCCTGGAACGGCGCGTACGGCAGGTGGGTGCACGTGGTCAGCGCCCCCGACTTGACCAGCGCCACGCCGCTCTCGGTGGTGCCGCCGGTGTCCTTCTTGGCACAACCGCCCAGCAGTACCGCCGCAGCCACCACCACGGCCGCCGTCCGCAACCCGTTCATGGTCGTCCCCTCCCCAACTCCCCATTACCGGTAGGGATCATATCGATGACACCGGTGGACACGGAGAGCCGGACCGGCGGCCACCTCACCCTCGTCACGGCGCTCACCTTGGCGCAGCGCACCCGGACGATCATTCTCACCGGCCACCTCGCTACTCCGGCCGGCTGAGCCCGATCACCGCAGAGCCAGGAAGGCGATCACGGATGCCGCGACAAGCAGCGAAGCTCCGTAGAGGACGACGATGACCGGGCTCCGGAAGGCGGTCAGCACCCCCCGGGGCGTGGGTCGGGCCACCGCCAGCGCCCACAGTTCCACCTCGCCGGTGCCGGCCTGCCGGTAGAGCTCCCGGTAGGCCCGCTCCAGGGCGAGGTAATAGGCGTCGAGCACGGCGAACGCGACGATCACATAGACCGCGATGAGCGCCACCAGGGGCCGGGCCGCGGTCGCGCCGAAACCGAGGATCGCGCTGGTCACCGTGACCGACCAGCCCTTGATGGTCATGGACTGCGAGGCCAGGCGCGCCACCACGGTCTGGATCATCTGCATGTGCGTCTCGGTCGACAAGTCACACTCCCGTGGTCGCGGTCCGTTGTGCCGGGTGGTCGTCACTGCGCCACGGGCGCTCCCGTGGTGGCGGCGGTCAGCTCGGGCCAGATCAGGCGTACCGCGGCGTGGTTGTGCCAGCGGCGCAAGTCGGTACCGACGCGGCGGAGGTCGGTGCGGAGGGTGGCAGAGTCGACCAGTGGCGCCAGCGGCAGCACCGACTCCAGTACGGTGCACGCCTGGTCCACGTCGCCTGCGCCGGTCAGGCTGAGGGCGAGCCGTGCGCCCAGCCGGGAACGGGCCCGGCTCGCCGTTCCCGGCACCTGGCGGAGGCCGGCGGTCAGCGCATGCGCAGCGCCGTCCGGATCACCGAGCTCGTGGAGGCACCAACCACGCAGGATCGTCGTGCTGTCCGTCCCGTGGGACGAGCCGAGCGGGACCGCAGCCATGGCGTCTGCGCCGCCGGCCGGCGCCGAAACGAGGGCGTCCGCCTCGTCAAGGGCCCGTCGGCACCGTCCGTCCTCGCCCAGCAGGGCGTATCCTTGAGCCTCACGCTGCACGGCCATGCCACGTATCCATGGGTCGCTTGCCTCGGCGCGCACCTGGCGCGCGAGGTCGATCACCTTCCGGGCGTGCTGCCGCCCTCTGCAGAGGAGAATGACCGCGCGACGGATCAAGGCGTAGGCGACGAGCTCGCGATCGTTGGCCGCGGCAGCGAGCGCCGCGGCCCGCCTGGTCAGGCGGAAAGCCGTCGCGTCGTCGTCGGCTTCCTGCGCCATCCACCCCGCGAACTCCGCATATCGGGAGGCGAGAACCAGGGCCTGCGCCCGTTCCAGCACCGTCCAGCCCGCACAGGCCTCCGTCAGCGAGCCAGACTGCTCCGAGGCCAGGGCTTGCACGGCCGCGGGGGCCGAGACCTGCCCGACCGCCCGGAGGTGCACCAGCCCTTGCCTCATCGCGTCGAGCACCACGCCGACGCTGGGCGAGATCTCCCCAGCCACGGGGGACGCCTGGATGTCGTACGGCGACAGCCAGCCCTCCGAGGCGCCGTCGTCCGGCTCAACTGGCCTGCCCAGCATGCCCTGCAGCACACCGTTGATCCGGAGCGCCTGATCGAGCTTGCGGGCGACGTCCTCGCTCGGGCGTCGCTCGCCGGTCTCGAGCCGGCTCAGGTAGCTCGGGGAATAGTGGACCTTCGCACCGAGCTCGGCCAGCGACAGCCTAGCCTGGAGACGCTGCCGGCGCAGCTCCGGACCGAATGCCGTCTGCTGGGGACATGGCCTGGCCATGGCCCTCACGATAGCCACCCTAGTCGCCCTCGGCACCACCCAGCTGAGTGAGCAAGCGCTCGTCGATCGCCGCTAGCCGCGTTTCCAGCCCGGCCGGCGCATGCTTGGCGACCAGCTCCCGGGCGTAGTCGAGCACCTCGGTGTGCAGCCGTAACTGCTCCACGAGCGAGGTGCCGCGCCCGTCCTCGCCGGCGGCCGGCCACAGCCCGGCCGTGAGGGGGGTGAGCCTGTCGACCAGGGGTTTGCCTGGGACCATCCGCGCGGAGCGCAGCTCGAGCACCCGGGCACGGCCGGTCTCGACGAAGCGCTCGGCCTGGGCAGAGGTGCCGGCCAGCACCTGCTGCAGGGCGCTCCACGCGACGCTGTGCTCCGCGAGCTTGGTCGTCGCCATGGCACGCAGCTCGTCGGTCTGCTTCTCCACCCGGGTGACCGCCTTGCGGGCGGCCTCGTCGTCGTCCGCGTAGGGGTTGTGGGCGATGACCTTGAGCGCGACGGTGGCGAGGGTGAGCAGGAGCAGCAGGCCCGCGATGGGGTATTCGAGCTGGTCGAGTGGCCAGTCCAGCGGGTCCATGCCGCTCAGGACCGCCCGGTTGCGGGCCCAGACGGCGAGGATGCCGATGAAGCCGAGGCCGAAGAGGACGGCGAGCCCCCACATCGGCCAGGGCAAGTCGTCCTCCTTGCGCTCCCGCCGGAAGTACCGGCCGAACAGAGCCCGGGACAGAGTGCGCTCAGCCCGCAGGCGGCGCCGGGCGTACGCGGTGGCGAGCAGCCATGCAGTGACGACGAGCCCGACCGCGATACCGACGCCGGGCAGGTAGGAAACGTACGCGGCGGTGCCGCTCAAGTCGAGCAGCTGGCTGAGGATGTCCGCCAGGAAGACAGTGTCGTAGCAGGCGCTGACCGCTACCGCCGGCCACACGACGCGGTCCCGCGCCCACCACGGCCTGCGCCGGCGGTCCTCGGGCCCGTCGGCTGCGTGCCGCTGGTCGATCCGGTGCACCTGACGGTGGGCCCGGAAGGCGCCGCCGCTCCGGATGAAATGGTGCAGCCTCTCGACCGCCTGGTCGGCGGCCCAGTACGTGCGGGCCAGGGCGTCGCAAGCCGGCCCGATGCCGGCGTGCGCGGCGTCCAGCGCGGCGTTGCCGTCGCTGTAGGCCTGAACGAGGATTCCGGCCTCGGACTCCCGCGTCTCGTCCAGGGGCAGGACGGGCAGCTGGGTCCGGCTGCCCGGCCCGTCACAGTGCACCGGCGCCCGCCAGCGCCCGGATTCGGTGGTGCTGGTCATGCTCGTCCCGTCCCTCTCACGCCTGGTGCACCAAGATTTCGACCCGCCGGTTCCGCTGCAAGCACTCCTCGTCGGAAGTGGTGCAGACCGGCTCGTTCTCGCCTCGTCCGGCCCAGCGGACGTGCTCGATGCGCTGCGACGCGAGGGCGGCGGCCACGCTCTTGGCCCGTTTGCGCGACAGGACGAGATTGTCCCCGGAGCTCCCCGTCGCGTCGGCGTGCCCGACGACCTGGACGCTGCTGTAATCCGCGGTGCGGATGTCCACGGCCAGCTGGTCGATAACGTCGTGGGCCTGGGCGCGCAGATTCCATTTGTCGGTGTCGAAGAGCACGTCTCCCGGGATGGAGATGTCCCAGACCGCCGCGAAGCCCACGACGGGATCAGACAGGTCGCGGTCCGTCCGGCCTGAGCCGCCGGGCTTGGACAGCGGCTGGGTGGACACGTCACATCTGTCGGCGCCGGCTGCGGAGCAGACCTTGGTCCAGAAGCCGGTGAGCCAGGCGAGCTGCTGGGCGGAGGCGCTCGGCCGGCCCGCAGCGGGGCGGCCGACACCGACCAGGCTCACCGAGACGCCGGTCAGCATCGTCTTGGTGATCTCCTGCCTGGCGAGGCAGACCCGGACGATGTTCTCCGCCTCCTTCTTGCCCTTGAGGGAAGCCTTCGTCAGATCGGCGCAGCCCGTGGTGGACAGGCCGTCGGTGGCGAGGACGATCCGTTTGGCCCCCGGGCTGTCGCCCACCCAGTCCGCAGCCTCGCGCAGCGCGGTCAGCACATCGGTGCCCTTGTCCGCGGGCTTCTCGGCGGCTGTCGCGCCGACCTCGCCGGTCAGGCACTGTTTCGCAGTCTGCTGCTGCCGCCTCTTGTTGGTGGGGTTGTCATAGGTGGACCGGGTGTTGAAGCCCTGAGACCGGAAGGACGAGAGGTCCTTGTCGAAGCCCGCGACGGCGACTCGATCCTCTCGTTCGATCGCCGCATCGAGCTCCGCGTCCAGGGCCTCCGGATAGTCCGGCGCCTCGTCCTTGGCCGAAGCCGCGCGCACAGAGTTCGAGCGGTCCACGAAGAGGGCCATCTTGCCCTGGGGCTTCTCGTCGTCGCCGGCCCGGCTGCCGGTCATCCACGAGCACTTCTCCTCGTCCGTCTTCGGATCCGCTTCGGGAGTGGTGCAGCCGGCCAGCAGCACGAAGGCGATCAGGAAGAGGGGAACAAGCCGCTTCACTCGGCACCGCCCACGGTCGTGCCGTCGTGCATCCAGTGGTACGGGTCCAGGCCCATCTGCCTCGAGAAGGCTTCGACCGCCTTGTCGTAGGCGCGTGCGAACTCGAAGAGGCCGACGCTCTCGTGATTCTTGCCGGCCTGCCGGAGGACGCCGGCCAGGTCGTTCGTGCGGGCGTTGCGGACGTTGGCGAGCTGGGTCATCGTCGAGGCGAAGTCCTTGTCGGTCAGCATGGCCGCGAACGGCGCGAGGAACTGCCGCTCCAGCACGCCGAGTTCCTCGATCGACTCGATGCTCTTGATCACCTTGAGCCACCGCTGCGCGCGCTCCTCCACATAGCCGGCGTGCACGAGGCCATAGCGGTGATGCGCGTCGAGGCGGAGCCGGTCCAGTTCGAACGGCAACGTGTGCTCGCGCAGCCGCGGGTCCAGCGTCACCCGGACCGTCGGGCGGCAGCGGATCATGCCCTCGTCGTCCGTATAGCACCAGCCGTCGCGCAGTACCTGCAGATTGTTGATCGCCTTCTCCGCCGCCGCGGCGTCGTTCGGTCCGTGCGCCCGGGTCGTGCGCCACACCTCGCGGAGCAGCCGCCCCCGGGCCGGCTCCACATAGCGCCCGCTGCGCGCGGCGAGCATGTCGAGATCCATCTCGGCGCTCGACCACTGGAAGTAGGGGATCAGGTGCAGGTCGAAGACGTCGCCGCGGGAAGCGACGACGAGGACCTCCGAGCCGGTCGGCGGCTCGTACTCCAGGGTGTCGCGGGGACCGTCGGGCCTGCGCTGCTCGGGGACGGGCGGGTCAGGGCGCCGGCTCTCCCAGAACGTGTCCCAGGCGCGGCGCACCCGGGCCCCGAAGGTGAGGTATTGCGTCATTGATCAACCTTTCTGCACGAGCTCGAAGAGGCGCGCGACGGTCGGCGACTGCGGGTGCCGGCTCCGCCAGAGGCGCAGATGAAAGAGGGCGCGGCTGCGGTCCACGCCGAGCAGCACGCGCGACGCCAGATCGATGACGAAACTGTCCAGTGAGCGGTCCTCGTCGGCGGAGATCAACCACCGGCGTAGCGGCTCCCACGCGAGTCCCGCCGTGTCCGGGCCGATGAGGGCGTCCCGCCACAGCGCCGCCAGCGTGCTCAGCCGCAGGTCGTCGGCGCCGACGAAGTCCCGCACCGACGAGAAGTCCGTCGCGCCCTTGCCCCCGGCGGTCCGGCTGAGCAGCAGGACGGCTCGCACCGCGTGCCGGCGGCGGTGCACGTTGCGGCCGGAGGCCCAGGCGGTGAGCTCGTCGAGCACCAGCGTCGCGGCCTCGGTCGCGAACAACGACACCATCGCGAGCCCGACGGCGTTGCTGACGGCGAGGTCCGGCCGTCCCGCCAGGTCGCGCAGCTTGTCCACGGCGCCGATGGGATCGGTAGCACCGATGGTGGTGCTCAACGCCCGGGCAGCGCTGTCCTGCAGGTTCGGATTGGGCGACCGCACCCAGTCGCTCACCTGCCGGTGCACCCGGCCTGCCAGCCGGGCCTCCGCGGCAGCCAGCTGCAGGGCCGCCGCCGCGGACTGCCGGTAGGCCAGGCCACGCTCGGCCCAAGGCCTGATCAGCGCGCGGTAGACCTGGTCGAAATCGAAGCCTGCCAGCAGGGCGGCGGCTTGGGCGGCGCGCACCCGGACGTACGCGCTGGGGTGTTCCGCCAGGACGTCCAGCCAGGTCAGCAGCGGCAGATGAACCGAGTCGAAGTCGTTCCAGACGACGTCCAGAATCATCCGGGTGAGCGCCGGGTCCACGAGCCTGGCACGGCGCGGGACGACCTCCGCGGTCGCGAGTTGCTCGATCGGGTCGGCGATGTACATCGAGTCCAGCAACAGCTCGGACACCGCGCCCTCGAAGACGACGTGGTCGGGCGGGCTTTCCCTCGTCTCGAAGATCGGGAGGACCTCACGGGCCAGCAGCTCGGCGGCCTCGAAGACCTGCCGCAGGGGAAACCCGTCGAAAACCGCGTAGGCCAGGCGGAAGGACTGCCAGCGTTCGGTGCCGCCGGTCCCGCCGGGACCCAGCCGCATCGCATCCGAGGCGATTTTGCGCAGGCTGGCCCGGTCACGCTCGACCAGAACCGCAGTCGCCACGTCGGTGTGCAGGTTCTCCGCCAGCACCCGGGCCAGGTCGACGACCTCCCGCATCTTCCCGGGCAGGGCGTACGGCTGGATCCGGTCGATCTCGTCGAGGCGGCGGGTCACGTAGGCAGGGACGTCGAGCGGGCCGGTGCAGGAGGTGCAGTTGTGATCGCGTAATTGGAACGTCAAGTGCTTGCCCAGCACATCACGTGCCGCGGGAGCCGGGTGGCGCACACCGGCCGTCAGCGGGCATGCGGCGGCCTCGCCGTTCGCCACGACGACGATCAGGCTGCGGGCCTCCCTGGCCAGCTGTCCCAGTGCGTCGAGAGTGTTGTTCTCGAGCGGCTGCCAGTGGTCGAGGATGTAACCGCCGCGCTTCTCGAACAGCTTGCGCTCCACGATGTCGCGCAGCGGAACCGCCTGGTCCACGTCCAGCACGGAGATCGGGAGCAGACCCAGCTCGTGCAGCAAGTTCACAGCGGTGGCCCGCCGGCCGGAGCCTTCGACGCCCTGCACCACGACGACGAAGTTGTCCGTCAGAGTGGTCAGCATGTAGTCGAAGCCCGGCGCCGGCAGGTAGGTCTCCGTGAACTGGCGCACGGCTTCGCCGGAGTAGGTGGAGCGCAGCACGCTGATCTGCCGGGCGTCGTTGACAACGACCGTCACCTGCTGCTGCACCGCAACGCTGTCGTCACCGGCGGTGAAGATTCCGCTGTTGGACGACAGGGACGGGGCGAAGCGGTGAAAGTCCCGATCGACGAGGCGGCGCAGTTCGGCCGCCTCGTCGAGGCTTTCCGACTCACCCAGCCCTGCCGTCTTGCCGGTCGGGCGCTTGCCCCGGACGTAGTCGGCGGAAACCTTCGCCTGCGCCGCCCTGTCCTGCTCGTCGGCCGATTCGGGAACGCCGGCGTCCGAGTCCTTCTCGCTCGCGGAACCACCGGTCTCAACCCGCGGCGATGCGGGAGCGCTTCCGCCGGTCCCGGGCGGCGGCTCGGGTACCGGCTGTTCCGGTTGCGGAACGGCTTCCGGTTCGGCTGGGGCCTGTTCCTCCGTGTCCGGCGTTTCAGTCATCGTCCGGCCGCGATCCGAAGTGCTGCGTCGCCTGAGAATTGCTGCCCGTCTGGACAATGCCGCGGTTGTCGCGCATCGAGACTCCGCCGGCGGATGGCGCGGACGATTGCCTCTCGGGATCGCCGAGCCTGTGCGCGAGCTCTCGCAGGTCGGTGTCCGCGCTACGCGTCCTGACCTCGTGGTACTGCCGGTACGGCAGGGACTCCAGCGACGCCGGGAATTGGCGGCCGGTGAGCTTGCCGACGCCTTCGGTGACGACGGGAATGACCTGGATGTTCCAGGTCAAAGCCGCTTCGAGCTCGCGGCGCACGAAGTCGTCCGGGTTCATGACAGGAGCCCGGCCACCGGGCTCGATCGGGTCCCACCAGTGCGGGCCGATCAGCGCGAGCAGGACTTCACAAGCGAACAGCCGCCGCCACAGATAAGTGCGAAAATCGGTGCCCAGGGGAATGCTGCTGTTGTCGCGAAAGACGGCACCCGCACCGAGGACATTGTTGATCTCGCGTTCCGCCACGACGGCGAGAGAGGCGCAGTCCGACGATCGGTAATTGAGAAAGATGGAGGGCGGCAAGGGGTCTGTCTCCCGAAATGCGAGTCCGGCTGACGGCCGGCCGATGAGGACCGGCGAAGCCTGGCACCCTCCTCATGACGGAAGCAATCCATCGCGCGGGCATGCCTAATCTGGCAACAGGCAACACGCATTGCCGATCTTCGGAATCTCGTGACTGATCATGCTTTTCTCGCGAGGCGATCACTCGTGCGGGTGACATCTGTCGGGAACATGATTTCGCGGATGCCCACCCCCTCGGCCGGATCTCCTGTCGGCAGCGGGAGATCATGACCCGCCCGCCGCTTACGACTGAGCAGGCCGGACAAAATCGACGCACGCAGCCGGGCCACGACCCGATGCAACTGGTCGTGGCCCGGCAGGGGCAGCGCTCAGGCGCTGGTGCAGACGGTGCCGTTGAGGGTGAAGACGGCGGGGAGGACGTTCGGTCCGCTGTAGGCGCCGACGAAGCCGACGTTCGTGGTGGCGCCGGCGGCCAGGGCGGTGTCGCTGGTCACGCGGACGGTGCGGCCGGTCTGGGTCCAGGTGGCGTTCCAGCCGCTGCTGACGCTCTGCCAGGCGGTCGGCCAGGTGAAGGTCAGTGTCCAGCCGTTGACCGCGGCGGCCGCGTTGTTGGTGATGTCGATCGAGCCGACGTAGCCGTTGCCCCAGTCGTTGGTGTCACGGAACTTGACCGTGCAGGCGGCCGTCGCCGGCGTTCCTGTTGTGAAGGTCACCGGTGGGGATGCTTTGGACAGGCGGCCGGCGGCGTCGCGGGCGAGGACATTGACCGTGTAGCGGCGGCCCGGCTCGAGGTTGCGGACGGTCAGCGACGTGCCGGTCGTCTCCCCCAGGAGCTCGGAGACGCCGTTGTTCTGGCGGTAGACCTCGTATTTGAGGCCGGTGGCAGACCAGGAGATCGTGGCGGTCCGGTCGGTCACGGTGGCGGCCGGCTGGGCGGGTGCTGCGGGGCCGGTCGCGGCGCCGGCCGGGTGCAGGGTCAGCAGACTGATCGAGTACGGCGCCAGCGTCTGCGAATCCGCCGAGCCGGCCGGGCCCGTAGTCACCCCGGCCGCACCGTTCGTGAAGGTGCTCACCACGGGAGCCGCCGGGGCGGGCGTGAAGCCGTGGTAGTTCAGCGCGACGGTGTGCGCGGCGTCCGGGTCCTTGTTGATGAGCAGGACGGCGACGTCGCCGTTGGCCCGGCGGACGGCGTGGGTGCTGACCAGGCCGGCGCTGGAGCCCGTACCGATGAATTGGTCTCCGGGGTGGGCGAACTGGCCCATGAGCTGCAAGGCGTGATAGGGCGCGAAGGGGGTGTTGAGGGGTGGCTGGCACACGTCGCCGGAGGGTGTGCAGTTGCCGCTGGACAGCAGGCCGAAGTCGTTGTAGTCGGTCTGTCCCGCCACCGTGCTGACCTTGTCGAGGCCGTTGTGCACGTTCCACCAGTGCACGGTGAAGACGCCTTGGGCGAGCAATCCGCTGTAGACGTCGGCCAGGAAGAGCGCACCGGGCTGCGTGTTCCTGCCCACGTCGACGTTCGTCTCGGTCATGCTGATGCCGATGTCGCGGCCGCCCGCGTACGTGTCGATCTGCTCGCGCAGCAACCGCACGGCGTCCTCGATGTGGGCGGGCTTGGTGAGCGCCTCGGCGGGGGTGGCGCCGCCGGGGTACCAGTGCACGTCGGCGAAGTCGATCACGGATCCGGCGCGGGTCAGGACCTCCTGGTTCCAGGTGCCCTGATCGCCCTCGCCCACGATCCCGTCGGGCCAGTTGCCGGGCATCGTGAGCACGGCACCGATCTTGATGTCAGGATCAACGGCCTTCATGGCTTCCGCGTACGCGACCACGGTGCGCGCATACTCCGCCGGGCTCTTGTCCGCGTGGTCGTCCGCCTCCCACGCCGACCCGTAGTGCCCGTTGCCGTAGTTCTCGTTGCCGATCGTCCAGTACGTCGCGTCGTACCCCTTGGTGACGTTGGCGTAGCGCACCCAGTCGGCCGCCTCCTGCGCCGTCCCGGTGCCGTAGTTGGCGATGATCATCGGCTCGGCCCCGGTCCGCGCCGCGCCGGCCATGAACGTGTCGAAGTCGGTGTCCGGGGCGACGTACCCGCCGGGTGCGGTGTGGTCCTTCCAGTGATAGATGTCGGCGTACGACCCGCCGGGGTACCGCACCATCGACACGCCGGCGTCCCGCAGCAGGTCGGTGACGGCCGGGGTGCCCAGCTGCGAGTCCCAGACGGCGTGGTTGACGCCGAGCGCTACGTCCCCGACGGTGGCGAGCCCGGCCCGCACGTCGACGTCGACGCGCGTGTCGGCGGCGGCTTTCGCCTGCGCCGGGGCGCTCAGGCCCGTGACGGCGAGCAGGACGGCGCTCGCCAGACTGACAATTCGCACAACGATCTCCGCGGAATAGGAGCGACTTGGGAGCGCTCCCATCCTGAGCTTGCACAATGACGAATGTCAATGCACTGTCAGGTGCCGTCCAGCGGTCCCGTCCGGACGACGACGGCGGAGCCGCCGGCCGCCGGCTCACCCCCGGCCGGATCCTGCGACACCACCTCGGTGCGGTTGCCGGCGGTGCCGATGAAGCGCACCCGGAGACCCGCGTCCTCCAGCGCCTCCCGGGCGGCCGACCGGGCCAGTCCGAGCAGGTCCGGCACCAGCACGTCGCCGCCCGGGACCGGGCCGGGCGTCCGGACGCGGAACCGGTCGAGAATGGCCAGCACCTGACCCTGGAGCCCGCGGTCGTAGAGCGCCTCGGCGTGATTGAGCGCGTTCGTCGTGTGCGACCGGGCGAAGGGCAGCCGGCAGGCGACGTCGGCGGTCAGCATGTCGCCGGCGCCGTTCCGCAGCTCGGGGGTCAGCGCGGCAATGGTGACCATCGTCAGCTGCAGCTCGGTGAGGACCGGAGGCGGCACGGGCAGCGGCAGGAAGGACAGCGGGTCGGCCGCCGTCCCGGCCGGCAGCGCCCCGGCGTCTGTCCACGTCGGATCAACGACATGACCGGTCCGGCCGATCGGCGCCGACGGGTCCCTGCGCCGGGCACCCGGGTCACCGCGCCCGGTGACGATCAGCACCACCGGGGCGATGGACCTGGTCGTCCACGGCACGGTGCCGCCGACCGGACCGGCTCCTTCCGCGGAGATCTGATCGTGGACAGTGACGACCCGCGACTTTCCCGCGTACGGATGGAACTGTCCGCCGTGATCGTATGACGGGCCAATCAGGTGCAGGTGGTGCCGTTGAGGGTGAAGGACGCCGGGGCGGCGGCGTTGCCGGTGTGGGTGGCCTGGTAGCCGATGGTGGTCGAGGCGCCCGGGGCGAGGGTGCCGTTGTAGCTCGCGTTCGTCGCGGTCACCGTGCCGGTGGCGGGCGTGTAGGTGGCGCTCCAGCCGGAGGTGATGGTCTGGCCGGCGGGGAGGGCGAAGCTCAGCGTCCAGCCGTTGACGGCCGTCGTGCCCGTGTTGGTGACGGTCACACTGTTGGTCAGGCCGGTGTTCCAGGCGCTGACCGTGCTGGTGACGCGGCAGGCGCCGGTGCCCGGAGTGGTCGGCGGCGTGGTGGGCGGGGTGGTGCCGGTGACCGCGCCGATGATGGCGTCGATGATGCCCTGCTGGGTCACCGTGGCCGTGCTGCGGTTGAACAGGCCGAAGCCGTACTGCCCGTTGTAGCCGTTGTCCCAGTAGGCGGTGGCGGCGCCGTACTTCTTGGCGGCGGCCACGAGGGTACGCGCGTAGTCGGCCCGGTACGTGTTGTTCGCGCTGTCGGCGGACGTCTTGTCGATGGCGCCGTACTCGCCGACGAGCACGGGATAGCCGCGTACGACAAAGGTGTCATGCACCTTCTTGAGCTGGCCGTCGAGATAGTCGGCCTGGCCCCAGGTCGAGGTCTTCGCCGGGTTGGTCGCGCGCGGGCCCCACTGGGTGATGACGCCGTCCTCCTGGCCCGTGAAGTCCCACGGGTCGTAGTAGTGGACGGAGATCATGAGCCGCTGCTCGGCGGCCGGGATGGAGGACGACCGGTACTGATCAGTCGGGAGCACGAAGCCGTAGTTGCCGACGGTGTAATCAATGTTGGTGTTCCAGCCGGGGACGAGCAGCCACCGGGAGGCGTTGGTGCCGCCGGTCTTGCGGACCGTGTCGACGAAGATCTGGTTGTACGCGTTGATGTTCGAGTAGCACGGCTGGGTCGGGGTGCCGTACTGGCCGTCGAAGTTCTCGTTCATCGACTCGAAGATCAGGTGCTCGTTGTACGCGGCGAACCGCGTGGCGACCTGCTGCCACACCTTCTGGTACTTGTCCCTGATCGTCGTCTGGTCGGCCGCGTCGCAGATCAGCCAGGAGCCGGCGACGGTCTTGTAGCCGTCGCCGTGCATGTTGATCAGCACGTAGAGGCCCTGGTCGTACGCGTACCGGACGACCTGCTCGATCCGGCTCAGCCACGCGGCATCGACCGGGTAGCCCGGGCCGGCCCCGATCTTGCCCAGGTAGGACACCGGGATGCGGATCGTCTTGAAGCCCGACGCCTTCACCCGGTCGATCAGCGCCTGGGTGATGACCGGGTTGCCCCAGGCCGTCTCGCTCGGGATGCCGTTGGTGCTGGCCTCGAGCTGGTTGCCCAGGTTCCAGCCGGCGCCCATGTCGGCGACCAGCTGCGTCGCGGTGAGCCGGGGCGACACATCCGCCGTCGCGGCCGTCGTCACCCCGGCGAAGGCCAGGGCGGCGGCGAGGCAGGCCAGCCCGGCCCGTGCCGTCTTGATCATGGGAGGGGTCCTCTCGTCCGGTGTGGCGACGAGTGTGGGCACGCTCCCACGGTCCTGTCAATCGAAGCGCTTCGATTTGTGGCAGGATGGGAACCATGCCCCCCGACCCGCTCGGCGACGCCGAGCACTTCGACGCCGGGCGGATCCGCGAGCTGCAGGCCGAGCGGCTGCGGTGGACACTGCGCCACGCGTACGAGAACGTGCCCCACTGTCGGCGCGCGTTCGACGCGGCCGGGGTCCACCCCGGCGACCTCCGCGAGCCGGGCGACCTCGCGGCGTTTCCGACCACGAGCAAGGCGGACCTGCGCGACAACTACCCGTTCGGCATGTTCGCGGTGCCGGAGGGCGACGTGCGGCGCCTCCACGCCTCGTCGGGGACGACCGGGCGGCCCACCGTGGTCGGCTACACCGCCCGTGACCTGGAGACCTGGGCGACCGTCATGGCCCGGTCGATCCGCGCGGCCGGCGGGCGGGCCGGCGACCGGCTGCACAACGCGTACGGGTACGGGCTCTTCACCGGCGGGCTCGGCGCGCACTACGGAGCCGAGCGCCTGGGCTGCACGGTCGTCCCGGTGTCGGGCGGGATGACGCCGCGCCAGGGGTGGAGGCCCGCCCGGACTGCCCCGCCGAGCGCCGCGAGCACGCCGGCGCCGAGCTGAGCCGGACCGTGAAGGACACCGTCGGCGTCAGCATCGAGGCGGAGGTGGTGGCCCCCGGGACGCTGGCCCGGTCGAGCGGGAAACTTCAGCGGCTCAGCGACCGGCGCCGGTGAGCGTGGCCGCATCGCGGCTGGGTGGGACGCCGAACTGGCGGCGGTATTCGCGGCTGAACTGGGACGGGCTCTCGTAGCCGACGTGGCGGCCGATGCCGGTGACGTCGTGGGGGCGGGTGGCCAGCAGCAGGCGCGCCTCCTGGAGGCGAATCTGCTTCTGGAACTGGATCGGGCTCAGCGCCGTCACCGCCTGGAAGTTGCGGTGGAAGGCGGAGACGCTCATGCCGGCCAGCCGGGCCAGCTCCTCGACGCGGAACGAGGTCGCGTAGTGGTCGCGGATCCAGCGAATCGACCGCGCGACGTGGGTGAGCGTGCTGTCGGCGAGGCCGAGCTGGCGGACGAGGGCGCCCTGCTCACCGGCGATGAGCCGCCACAGGATCTCGCGCTTGACCAGCGGCGCCAGCACCGCCGCGTCGCGGGGACGGTCGAGCAGGCGGACGAGGCGGAGCACCGCGTCGAGCAGCTCCTCAGGCGCGTCGCTGACGGCCATGCCGGAAGGTGCGGCGGCCGGCAACGGCGGGAGGCTCCCGGGAGTGGCCTGCAGCAGGAGCTCGGCGACGACGGCGGGCCGCAGGACCAGGCCGAATCCGAGCGCGGGCCGCTCCTCCGTCGCCGCGAGGAAGTGGCCGGTGACGGGGAGATCGACGGAGGTCACGAGGTACTGGCCGGCACGGTACTCGTACACCCGGTCGCCCAGCGCGATCCGCTTCGCGCCCTGGGCGATGACCGCCAGCACGGTGCCGGTCATCGACGGGGCGTCCGGCACCGAGCGGCTGACCCGCGAGATCAGCACGTCGTCGAGGGCGGTGCGCTGGTCGGGACGCGCGTGCCGGGCGAGCAGGCCGCGCAACTCAGCAAGACTCACCGCGTCAGTCAAGCAGAATCAGGCAAGTGATCGCCACCATCGTTCTCACGTCCACCCTGGTCACGGTGATTACCTGAAGTGGTCGACATCCCGACCGCTGAGAGGAATCACCATGGTCGCGCACCACGGCTTCCACGCCACCATGACCGCCCGGCCCGGCCGCGGCGACGAGCTCGTCGCGCTGCTGCTCGGCGCGCCGGCCCTGTCGCTCGAGGACTGCCTCGTCTTCCTGGTCGGCCGGTCCGCGTCCGATCCCGACGTCGTGCACGTCACCGAGGGGTGGACCAGCGCGGAGGCCCACCAGGCCTTCTTCGCCACGGCGCCGGCCCGGGCCCTGGTCGCCGCGATCGAACCGCTGCTGGCCGGCGAGGCCGTCTACACCGACGAGGTTCCGGTCGGAGGCAAGGCCCGATGAGTACGCGACCCCCGCTCGATCTCGAGCTCGACACGCTGCTCGCCGCCCTGCCGCCCCTGCCCGCGCTCGGCCCGGGGACGCTTGCGCAGCTCCGGCCGTACGCGTCGACGGCCGTTGATCGGGTCTTGGCCGGGCGACCGATCGACCGGCGTGACGTCGCCGACCCGGCTCTGACGGTCCTGAGCCCGCCGGGCGTGACCGCGGCGCCGTGCGTCTACTGGATCCACGGCGGCGGCATGGTGATGGGCGACCGCTTCTCGCAGATCGACATCCCCCTCGAGTGGCTGGAGCAGCTCGGCGTCGTCGTGGTCACCGTGGAGTACCGGCTGGCGCCCGAGGCCGGGGGCGCCGCGCTGGTCGAGGATTGCTATGCGGGTCTGCTCTGGGTGGCCGACCATGCTGCGGAGCTGGGCGTGGACCCGGACCGCATCGTGGTGGCCGGGGCGAGCGCCGGTGGGGGGCTGGCGGCCGGAGTGGCGCTGCTGGCGCGGGACCGGGGTGGTCCGGCCGTGGCGGCACAGCTGCTGATCGGTCCCATGCTCGACCACCGCAACGACAGCACGTCGAGCCGGCAGTTCGCGGGGGTCCCGGGCGTGTGGCCGCGTGAAGCCAACGAGTTCGGCTGGCAGTCGGTGCTCGCCGGGGGCACGGTGTCGCCCTACGTCTCGCCCGCGCTCGCCGCCGACCTCTCCGGCCTGCCGGCCACCTACATCGACGCCGGGTCGGCCGAGGTGTTCCGGGACGAGGACGTCGCGTACGCCACCGGCATCTGGGCCGCCGGCGGCCAGGCCGAGCTGCACGTGTGGGCCGGCGGCAGCCACGGCTTCGACGCCATGTTCCCGCAGGCGGCGGTCTCGGTGGCGGCCCGGCGTACCCGCTCGGACTGGCTGGCGCGCGTCCTCGGAGGTCTCTCATGAAAGTCGCCGTCGTCACCGTCTTTCCGACGCACGTCCTGGAGGGTCAATCGTGAGGGTCGCCGTCGTCACCGGGGCCAGCTCCGGCATCGGGCAGAGCGCCGCCGTCCAGATCGCCCGGCGCGGCACGGGCGTCATCCTCACCTATCAAGGCAATCGCGCGGGCGCCCTCGACACGGTCGCCACGATCGAGCGCGAGGGCGGCAAGGCCGTCGCGCTGCCGGTGGACGTGGGCGAGTCGTCGCTCTTCCCGGCCTTCCGCGACGAGGTGCTGTCGGCACTACGAGTCTGGGACCGGGACACCGTGGACTACCTCGTCAACAACGCCGGCGCCAGCGGAATGGCGCCCTTCGCCGACACGTCCGAGGAGCTCTTCGACTCCCTGATGCGGGTGCTGCTCAAGGGCCCGTACTTCCTCACTCAGACCCTGCTCCCGCTGCTGACCGATGGCGGCGCCGTCGTCAACGTGACGAGCAACGCGGCAACCTTCGCCGGGCTGGAGGCGGGCTATTCCGCGTACGGCACGATGAAGGGCGGACTGGCGGTGCTCACCCGCTACCTCGCCAAGGAGCTGAGCCCCCGCGGCATCCGCGTCAACGCCGTCTCCCCCGGCTCCACCCGCACCCGCATCGCCGGCAACGCCTTCGAGCACCACCCGGAGGTGATCCCGGCGCTGGCCGCCCGCACCGCCCTCGGCCGCCTCGGCGAACCCGACGACGTCGGCCGGGTGATCGCGGCCCTGCTGAGCGACGACCTCGCCTGGATCACCGCTCAGGACATCGAGGTGTCGGGCGGCTACAACCTCTGAGGCGGCGAGCCGATGTCGCGGTGGCGGCCAGGGCCGGCCGGGCCGGGCACGAGCCGGCCGGCCCTGGTGCCGGTCCACGACCTACGGGCGCCACATGCGGTGGAAGGCGGGTCCGTTGCCGGCGGGGCGGATCTCGGGTGGGTTCATGCGGTCGAAGCCGTGGCGGGTTTCGTAGAGGCGGCGGCTGTCCTCGCTGGTGGCCTCGAGGTAGACCGGGACGGTGAGGCGGCTGGTCGTGTGGTGCAGCAGCTTGCTGCCCAGGCCGGTCCGCTGCGGCTGGGCGACCAGGAAGGCCAGGTGCTGGTGGGGCTCCGTGGGGTGGTGCTCGTCGAAGACCTCGTCGAGTGCCTGGAAGCGGGCGAGGTGGGGGCCCGCGGCCTTGGCGGTGAGCTCGGCGTAGTTCTCCGGCTCGGTGGCTTCGCCGGTGCGGTCGAACCAGACCGCGGCGGCGGCGTACGGGGAGTCACCGCCCGCGCTGTCGGCGACGACCACCTGGCCGGCGCCGGTGAGGGCGTGGCGGACGAGGATCTCGAACCAGGCGGTCATGCGGTCGAGGCGCTCGGGGGCGGGGCCGTCGACGAGCCAGTGGTTGATCTCGGAGTCGTCGAAGACCACGCCGAGGAGCTCGGCGACCGGGCGGGCCTCGGCGTCGCCGGGCAGGGTGCGGAACATCAGCGGACCTCCTCGCCGTGGCGGCCGGCGGACTGGTCGGCGAGGATGTCGGCGAAGTCGCCGTCGCGGGCCACGGCGGCCGCGCTGTCCGGGCCCAGGCCGATGCCGAGGTAGAGGGCGGGGCGGCGGGCGCGGAGGTACCAGGCCCGGGCCAGGCCGGCGACGAACAGGACCACGGCGACCAGGGGCATCCAGAAGGCGGGACCGGTGCCGGGCTCGACGCCGTACAGGGTGCTGAGGTTGTCGACGACGAAGACGCTGATGGCCATGGTCAGGACGACGGCGACGGCCGGGGCGACGCGGGCGGTCCACAGGGATTCGCCGTGGCGGTCGCGGCCGAAGTAGCCGAGGACGGCGAGGCCGGTCATGGTGATGAGCAGCAGGACGCCGACGCCGCCTGTGGTGCCGCCCCAGAAGAAGAGCTGCACGAGCGGGTCCCAGCCGGCGACCGCGAAGAGCACGATGACGGCCAGGGCGAGGGCCGACTGCGCGTGCGAGGCGACGCGCGGGGCGCCACCGACCGTACGGGCGAAGGCGCGCGGCAGCACACCCTCGCGGCCCAGCGCGAAGGCGTACCGGGCGATGATGTTGTGGAAAGCGATCATGGCCGCGGCCAGCGAGGTCGCGAAGAGGATGGTGCCGATGTCCACGGCGTTGTCGCCGATGGTGACGGCGGCCAGGTTGAAGAAGAGGTTGGGGCCCTCGGCGGCCGCCCGGTCGACGACCTGGTCGCCGGCGGCGGAGATCTGGATCCAGCTGGCCAGCGCGTAGAGCACGCCGATGATCACGATGGTGGCGATCGTCGCCCGGGGCACCGAGCGCTTCGGGTCGCGGGCCTCCTCCACATAGACGGCGCCCTGCTCGACGCCGGCGAAGGCGGTGGCCCCGATCGCCAGCAGCGCGCCGCCGCCGGAGTGGAAGAGGGCGGAGGCGGAGAACGGCGCGGCGGAGAAGGTGAAGTCGCCGGCGGCCACGATGGCCAGGCAGTAGACGACGACCAGCAGCGTCTCGGAGATCACCAGCACGGCGAGGACCCGCTCGGAGACCTTGACGTCGCGCCGGCCGAGCCAGGTGACGACGGCCCAGACCAGCAGCGCCAGCGCCCACCACGGGACCTCGGCGCCCACCCACTCGGAGACCAGGGGCGCGGCGATCGCGCCCAGGCCCCCGTACGAGGCGATCTGGAAGCAGTTGTACGCCAGCAGGGCGATCAGTGACGATCCGACGCCGACCGGGCGGCCGATGCCCTTGGCGATGTAGGCGTAGAAGGCGCCCGCGTTGGGGATGTGCCGGGCCATCGCGAGGTAGCCGATCGAGAAGACGATCAGGCTGGCGGCCAGGGCGATCATCGCGGCGGACACGGCGGTGAGACCGGTGACGGCCAGGCCGGTCGTGACGACGCCGGCGACGACGGTCAGCGGGGCGACGGACGAGGCGATGGCCAGGCCTATGCCGGGCGCGCCCATGCGCCCGGGGGCGAGCGCCATGTCGGTGGTGACGGGAGGCACGGGACTCCTTGAGGGGGATCAGCGGATCAGGATGGTTTTGTGGTGCAGGTTCTGGGTGGTGAGCAGCAGCGCCTGGACCGGCGGGGGCAGCCCGAGCAGGGCCCGGCGGCGCAGCTCGTCGCGCTGACCGCCCCGGAGCAGGTCGAAGGCCCGGGCGTCCAGGCCGATGGCGAAGACGAGCCCGGCGAGCAGCAGGTCCTCCGGGGTGAGGCCGGCGCCGGCCCGGAACCGCTGGCTGATCGTCTTGACGGCGCTCCCGGTGAGCACCATGTCGCGCGGCTGCCAGCCGAGGCGCTTGCGGACGAGGCCGCGCTCGACCTGCTCCACGAGCCCGCCGGCGGCGAGGCGGTGCTCGACCAAAGTGGTGACCGGCCCGCCCAGGTACTGCCGGTCGGCGGGCTCCTGCAGGTGGCGCAACCAGGTCGACAGGTCCTGGCTGGGCACCCGGTTGCGGTCCACCCCGCTGCGGCGTACGTGCTCCAGCCGCGCCCCGAGCCCCGCGAACACGGCGTGCTGCGCGGGGTCGAGCCGCCACTGCACCCGCGCGCACGTCGCACACCCCTGTTCGGCGCCGAGGTGCCCGCAGTCGCCCGGTGCCCGCAGCCGCACCCGGGCGCCCTCGTCGGCGGTCTGCGGCTCGATCGCGATCCGGCTCAGCCCGGCGAGCTCCGCGAGCAGTGCCCCGGCCAGGCCCAGAGCCAGGGTCTCGGGCCGGACGACGGACCGGCGCGGCAGGTTGTCGTGCGCGGCCAGCCAGAGCTCGTCGGCCACGGGCAGCCGCCCGGGGGTCGTCATCCGGATCCCTCCGCACGTCAGTACACAATGGACACTCAGGGCAGAATCCGCCGACAACGGGCAGTAACCGAGAGGTCACCGGCGCCGGTTGGTCACCTTACGACGCGGACCGCCATCCAGCTACCCCGATCGATATCCGTTCTCGACTTCGTCAAAAAAGACCATGACCGTCCGTCGCCGCCTCCGAGAGGCGGGCGAGGGACGGCCATGGTGAGAGGATCAGGACGCGCGGTGCCGCACGATGCTGCGCGCCAGCACGTACGCGAGGCCGCCCGCCAGCATCCACGGCGCGGCGACGACGATCGGGTCGAGGGCCTGATGGCGTACGTCCACGCGGTTGCCGCGACGGGACGCGATCGGGTGCTTCTCCCGTACTGTCGGCAGCAGCATTTTGCCGCTCAGCCGGCTGCCCGCGGAGTCGACGCGGTCGGCGGCGACGAGCAGGAGCCAGTGAGCGGCGCGGCCCTCGCTGTAGCGCTTGTAGGCGAAGCGGCGGATGGCGCCGGAAACGCCCTTCGGCGGCGCGGCGGTGCCGAAGACCGGCGTGAGCCGCGCGTGCTCGATCGAGCGCTCCCGGGGGAACTTCTCGGGCTGCTGCTCCGGGATGTCCCACCAGGCGCCGGTGGCGGACGGGTCGAAGCGCTCACGCGGCACCGCCGGGCGGTCGGCGGGGTCGAGATCGGCGCCCCAGCCGGGGATGCGGGCCCGGAGCTGCTCGCTGGTCTCGGCGTTCTCCGGCTTGTCAGAGGTGTAGGGCACGACGCACTCCTAGAAGACGATCAGGGGCTTGATGCAGCCGTCGAGCTTCGACGAGAAGATGTGGTAGCCCTCGGCGATGTGTTCGAGGGGGATGCGGTGCGTCACGATGTCGCTCGGCTTGAGGTAGCCGTTCTTGATGTGCTCGAAGAGCCGGGGCCACTGCCGCTTGACCGGGCACTGGTTCATCCGCAGCGTGAGGCCCTTGTTCATGGCATCACCGAACTTGACCGCGCTGAAGAGCGGGCCGTAGGCGCCCATCACCGAGATGGTGCCGCCCTTGCGTACGGAGTCGATCGCCCAGTTGAGCGCGACGGGCGAGCCGCCCTGCAGTTTCAGCTTGGCCGACGTGACGTGCTGAGTCAGGTTCCCGTCGGCCTCGGCGCCGACCGCGTCGATCACGACGTCGGCCCCGAGATGGCCGGTGATCTTCTTCAGGTGCACCACGATGTCGTCGTACTCGGCGAAGTTGCAGGTCTCCGCATGGGCGAATTCGGCCGCCTTCCGCAGGCGATAGTCCAGGTGGTCGACGACGATGACGCGGCCGGCGCCCATGAGCCAGGCCGACTTCGCCGCGTAGAGCCCGACCGGACCGGCGCCCAGGACCACGACGACGTCACCCTCGGCGATGTCGCCCAGCTGCGCCCCGAAATAGCCGGTGGCCAGCGCGTCGGTGAGCAGGACGGCGTCGTCCTCGTCCAGCCAGTCGGGGATCAGGCTCGGCCCCGCGTCGGCCAGGGGCACGCGGACGTACTCCGCCTGCCCGCCGTCGTAGCCGCCGCTCGTGTGCGAGTAGCCGTAGATGCCGCCGACCGCCGTGGCGTTGGGGTTGACGTTGTGACAGTTGGAGTAGAGGCCGCGGGCGCAGAAGTAGCACGTACCGCAGAAGATGTTGAACGGCACCATGACGCGGTCGCCGACCTGAAGATTGCGCACCGACGGCCCGACCTCGTCGACGACGCCGACGAACTCGTGCCCGAAGGTCGTGCCGATCCGGGTGTCCGGCATGAGCCCGTGATAAAGATGCAGGTCGGAGCCGCAGATCGCCGCCCGGGTCACCCGGACGATCGCGTCGTTGGGGTGCTCGATGGCCGGGCGGTCCTTCTCCTCGGCCCGGACCCGGTAAGGGCCCCGGTACACCATCGCTCGCACGTCGTGCCTCCACATCTGCCGCCGGTTGATGGGAGACCGGCTACCCGGCAGGATCGCGGCTAATCGCCCGATCCTGCCGGGGCCCCGGCGGTCAGTGGGTGCGCGAGTCGTGGTCCGAGCTGCGGCTGCCGGCCTTCGCCAGGCCCCGGCTGACCATGTAACCGATGGTGAGCAGGGTGATGTACCACCAGGCCTTGTCGGCGGCGAAGTAGTCGGCGCCGTTCTCCGCCGCGCCGTCGCCCACCACGTTGGAGGCCACGAGCACGCCGATCACGGCGAGCACGTAGACGATCAGCTCGGTGGTCTTCCAGGACGGCTTGGTCTCCTCGCCGTGGGCGCGCCGGACCGGCACGTCGGCGGTGCGGGCGGCGGGGGTGTGGGTTGCGGTAGCCATCGTTGTGTTCCTCTCAGGGGGCGTTCGTCCGATGCCAGGTGATCTACCCCCGACCGAAATCGGTCACACCCGGACAATGACCCCAGGGGGCCGTGTCACTCTTCGGAGGAACGCGCACCATGTGCACAGCGCCGCCGGCGTGGCCGATCCGGCGCCGGGTAGGCACCCCGGATGGTCCGGAAACCACCGGAGATCGCCCGCGCCGCCGTGGACAGCGGCGTCGAGAAGGCCGCCTTGCGCTGGGACAAGACGCTGGTGGGCTCGTTTCTCGCCGGGGCGTACATCGCCTTCGGCGCTCTGGTGGCGATCACCGTCTCCGCCGGGCTCGCCCCCGCGATCTGGGGTAGCCTGCCGACGCTGTTCACCGGGGCGGCCTTCACGCTCGGCCTGGTGCTCGTGCTGATCGCCGGCTCCCACCTGCTCACCGGCAACATGCTGCTGGTGCCCATCGGCGCCATGCGCGGGCGGCTGTCCTGGCGCGACGTGCTCCGCAACTTCCCGCTGGTGCTCGTCGGCAACCTGGCCGGCGCGGTCTTCGTCGCCTATTTCCTCGCCGTGCAGACCGGCGTCGTCGGCGGCCTCGGCAGCGAGGCGGGCACCCCGGGCGCCCTGGCCTACGAGCGGCTGGCCGTGATCGCCGAGGCCAAGGGGCTGCACGAGACGAACTGGCAGGTCTTCCTGCGCGCGGTCGGCTGCAACTGGCTGGTGTGCCTGGCCGTGTGGATCTCGCTGGCCACCGATTCGGTGGCCGGCAAGATCCTCGGCATCTTCTTCCCCATCATGGCGTTCGTCGCGATGGGCTTCGACCACCTGATCGCCAACATGTTCTTCCTGCCGGCCGCCATCTTCGCCGGGGTGCCGGGCCTCGGCTGGGACGACACTCTGCGCAACTGGGCTTTCGCCTTCGCCGGCAACCTGGTGGGCGCGGTGGTCTTCGTCGCCACGTCCTACTGGTACCTGTACCTGCGCGACGATCCTGAATAGGGTCTGTCCCGAGGATCAGGCGAGTCGCCGGCGTGGTCCAGGTTTCGTCTCGCAAGTGGGGCGGAAGGTCCGATACCGGGGTTGTATCGGGCCTTTCGCACCGCGCCGCGAGGCGGAAGCTCGAACGTCCACGATGCGGCAGCCGGACCGAGCCTGAATGTTGCCACCAAAGGGGCAATGCGGCAGCCGAGCTAGACCTGAATGTTGGCCACCAGGCGGGCGATGTGGGCGGCGCGTTGTTCGCGGGTGTCGGGGCGGCCGGGGACGCCCGGGCGGCGTTGCCAGGGCTGGGGGCCGTCGCTGCGGCGGTACTCGACGCCCAGCGCGTCGAGCCGGGCCAGGTGCGTCTGCAACCGGTTCCAGAAGTTGTCGAAGTCGCGATCGGCGGTGCTCCACAACGCTTCCGCGACCGCGCACAGGCGCGGGAAGACGAGATAGTCGATCGTGCGCGGGGAGTCGGCGTGCTCGGTCCAGATGTTGGCCTGGCCGCCGAGGACGTGACGGGCCTCGGCCGCGGTCAATGACGGGGGTACGGGGTCGAAGGCGTACACGTCGCGCACGGTCAGCGGGATCGCGACGGGAATCGGTTCCTCGGGCGACTCGGACTGGCGGTAGTCCAGGTAGACGAGGTCGTCCGGGCACGCCACCACGTCGTAGCCGCGGCGGGCGGCGGCGACGGCTCCGGCCATGCCGCGCCAGGAGGCGACGGTGGTGCCCGGGGCGAGGTCGCCCTCGAGGATCTCGTCCCAGCCGAAGACGCGGCGGCCGGCGGCGGTCAGGTGGTCGTCGAGCCGGCGGACGAACCAGGACGGCAGCTCCTCCACGCTCGTCAGCCCGAGGCCGGCCAGGCGCTCCCCGATCAGCGGGTCGGCCCGCCACTGGTCTTGGGGGCACTCGTCGCCGCCGACGCCGATCCAGCGTGACGGGAAAAGTTCCAGCACTTCGTCGAGGACGTTGCGGAAAAAGTCCACGGTGGACGAGCTGATGTCCAGGACGTTGCTGCTGATGCCCCAGCGCGTCCAGACTTCCTGCGGCTGCCGGGTCACCCCGAGTTCCGGGTACGCCGCCAGCGCCGCCTGCACGTGTCCCGGCGACTCGATCTCGGGGACCACGGTGATGAACCGCTCGGCGGCATAGGCGACGATTTCCCGTACGTCGTCCTGGGTGTAGAAGCCCCCGTGCGGCCGCCCGTCCCCCGGGGCGTCGCGCGCCGCCCCGACCTGACTTTCCCGCCGCCACGCCCCGATCTCCGTCAGCCGGGGATAGCGCTTGATCTCCAGTCGCCACCCCTGGTCGTCGGTCAGGTGCCAGTGCAACGTGTTGAGCCGGTGCGCCGCCATGAGGTCGAGGAAGCGCAGCACGTCGTGCTTGGGCAGGAAGTGCCGGGCCACGTCGAGCATCGCCCCGCGCCAGGCGAAGCGGGGCGCGTCGTCGACCCGGCAGACGGGCACGGTCCACGAGACTCCCGCCACCGCGGCGCGCCGGTAGATCGCGGGCGGCAACAGCTGCAGCAACGCCTGACAGCCGTAGAAAACCCCGGCCGCGTCGCCGCCGACGATGGTGACACCGTCCACGGTGACGTCGAGCTGGAACGCCTCGGAACCGATTCCAGCATCTGTTCCCAGAGCGATCGTGCCGTGCGCCACCGCAGGGAAGGGCAACCCGGTGGCGGGTCGCAGCATCTGTTGCAGCCACGCCAGAACACCGCCGAGCGCGGCGGGAGCCGACACACTGGAATCAGCTGTCAGTGTGAGGGAACCGGTTCCAGGAACGAGCGAGAGGGGGCGGGGAATCAGCAAGGCTTCAGCCCTTCACGGCCCCGGCCGACATGCCGGAGACCAGATTGCGCTGGATGATCAGGAAGAACACGACGACGGGCAGCGAGAAGAGAACCGACGCCGCCATCTGGCCGCCGAAATCGGTGCCCGTGTAGGGATTGGTGAACGACGCGAGCCACACCGGCAGCGTGTACCGGCTCTGGTCCTGCATGAACGTGTACGCGAAGAGGTAGTCGTTCCACGCCGCGATGAAGGCGAAGATGCTCGTGGCGATGACGCCGGGCGCCACGAGCGGGAAGAGCACGCTGACGAGCGTGCGCCACGTGCTCGCCCCGTCGAGCTGCGCCGCCTCCTCGATCTCGCGCGGGATGGTGACGAAGAAGCCGCGCATCACCCAGATCGAGAACGGGAGGACGTTGGCCACGTACGCGAGGACCAGCGCCGCATAGGTGCCCAGCAGGTCGAGATTGTTGAACATCACGAACATCGGGATCAGCAGCGCCGTGCCGGGCAGCATCTGCACCGCGAGGATGACCACCATGATCGTGCGCCGGCCGCGGAAGCGGAACCGGGACAGCGCGGCGGCGGCGAAGATGCCGAGCACGATCGACACCACGACGGTCGCGGCGACCACGATGACGCTGTTCACCAGGTTGGTGAGGAACTGCTCCTGCGTCACCGCCTTGACGAAGTTGGCGAGCGTCGGGTGCGCGGGCACGAAGTGCGGCGTCGGCGTCATGACCTCCGGCCGCGGCTTGAAGGCGGTGTTGACCATCCAGTAGACCGGGAAGATCCACACCGCGCAGAAGAGGGCGGCGAGAAGGTTCGCTCCCCGGCGGCGGCGCGAGGAAATCCGCCCACGGCGCGCCGGAGAAGAAGCGAAGGAAGAAGTGGAAGAAGAAGTGGAAGCGGAAACGCGCCCACCGCGCACGGAAGCACGACCGCCCCGCACGGATGATGAGGTCACAGGTCCTCCCCCGACCGCAGCAGGTTGCGGATGTAGACGGCGGTCAGGGCGAGCAGCAGCAGCGTGGTCACCACCGAGATCGCCGCGCCCTGGCCGACGCGGAAGCCGACGAACGCTGTCTTGTAGGTGAACACGCCCAGCGTGCTGGTCGCGTCGCCCGGGCCGCCCCGTGACACCAGCCAGATCTGGTTGAAGACGTTGTAGTCCCAGATGACCGACAGGATGGTGACGAGCAGCAGCGTCGGCCGCAGGTGCTGCAACGTGATGCGGCGATAGACGGTCACTTCCGAGGCGCCGTCCATCCGCGCCGCCTCCAGGTGCTCGTGCGGCACCTGCGTCTCGGCGGCGTTGAGGGTCAGCGCGATGAACGGCACGGCCTGCCAGACGATCAGCAGCCAGATGACCACGTACGCCCGGGCGGGATCCTGCGTCCAGTTCAGGCTCGTCGTGTCGCCGAAGATCCGGAGCTGGTCGAGCGCCCAGTTGACGACGCCGTAGCCGGGCTGGAAGAGCCAGTTCCACACCAGCGACGACGCCACGTTCGGCATGGCCCACGCCACGATGAGCACCACGGTGACCGCGTACCGCCAGGCCCGTCCCAGCCGGGTGAGCAGGTGCGACACGCCCATGCCGAGCACGACACTGCCGGCCACCATCGCCGCGGTGAACAGCACCGTGCGGACCAGCGAGGCCCAGAAGGCACCGCTCGCGAGCAGCTGGCTGTACTGCGCGACGCCCACGCTGCTGTACGCACCCGTGAACAAGCTGCGCTGGTTGTAGTCGGTGAACGACGTGAAGACGAGGAACCCGATCGGAACCAGCGTGACCAGGGCGAGCACGAGCCCGGCCGGGCTGAGCAGCCAGAGCGGAGCCAGGTTCCGCCGCCGAGGCCGCGCGGGGAGAAGAGCCACGATCAGCCGGCGAGGGTCGAGGTGAGGTGCGCGTCGAACTCCGCGGCGGCCGCCGCCGGGGACTTGGCGCCGGAGGCGACGGACGAGAACAGCTGGTTCACGCTCTTGTCGCCCTCGACTGTCGGCCACTGCGCGGCGGCCGGCGTCGCCTTCGAGGTCAACGCGGCGGTGAAGAAGCCCTTCTGCTGCTCCGAGAGCGAAGGCTGCGCCGCCTGGATGCCCTCGGTGCTGTTCGGGATCCAGCCGTCGGTGCCGAAGACGTACTTGTCCTGCATCGCGGGGCTCGCGGCGATCTTCGTCCACTGGAGGGCGAGGTCGTGGTCGTCACTCTTGGTGGCGATGCCCCAGTCGGATCCGCCGAGCATCACGGGCTGGTTCTTCCCGGACGTGCCGGGCAGGGGGAACGTACCGATGTCCTCGGTCTTGATCTGGGGGTTGGCCTTCTGGATGAGGCCGATCGAGCCGGCCGTGGCCAGGATCGCGGACGTCTTTCCGTCGGCGAAGAGCTGCGTCTGATCCGGCGACAGCGTGTCCAGGGTGCGCGAGGCCGCCGTGGAGTAGGCGTTCTGGAACGTCTTGAAGTCGGCCAGGCCCTTCTGCGCCTCAGGGCTGGAGAAGCTGCCCTTCCACGAGGTCCCGCTCTGCGCAGCGATGGCACCACCGGCGTCCCAGACGAACTGCAGTCCGGCGTACCAGTACTGGCCGGGCAGATAGAACGGCGCGAAGTCGGCAGCCGGATTGGCGCCCTTCACCTTGTCGAGAGCGGAAGTCAGCTCGGCGTAGGAGGAGGGTGCCTGAGTGACTCCGGCCGCCGCCCACGTCTTCTTGTTGTAGATGACCGCCCGGGCGCCCGCGAAGCCCGGCACCGCGTAGAGGGCACCGTCCACGGTCGCCGGCTCCGCGAGACCCGCGAGCCACGTGCGGCCCTGCTGGAGATCGGCCTGGTACGGCGTCAGGTCGAGCAGTCCGCCGTTCGCCGCGTACCCCGGCACCTGGGTGTTGCCGAGATCGAGCACGTCCGGCGTGCCGGTGGTCGACAGCGCCGTACTGATCTTGGTGGTGATGCCCTCCCACTGCTGGATCTGCAGGTCGACCTGCGCGCCGGTGGCCTGGGTGAACGCGTCGTTGACGGCCTTGAGGGTGGGCTCGGTGTAGTCGCCGTCCATGACCCAGACGGTCAGGGTCTTGCCCTCGCCGCGGGTCGTCGGGACGGTGGCGGGCTCGCCGCTGCCGGTGGCGCCGGAGCCACCACTGCTGCAGGCGGTCAGGGTCGTCAGAAGGGCGGCGGTGGACAGGGCAATGACCGCACGGCGCATGGGGACTCCTGGGGGAAAGGTCGGATCAGGGCTTGCTCCGGCCGCGGTGGCGGGTCGGGTTCTTCTCGGGGAGCCGGTGGGCGTCGACCGCGCGCACGGTCAGCTCGAGGGCCTCGGCCGTGCGCTCGTAGGTGCGCTGAGCCACGGCGACATAGATCATGTCGAGGACCAGCAGCTGGGAGTGGAGGGCGGAGAGGGCCGCCAGCCGGAAGGTGGTCTCCTGCACGGCGGTCGTGAACACCACGTCGGCGACCTCGGCCAGCGGGGAGCGGCTGTAACTGGTGACGGCGACGGTGAGGGCCCCGTGATCGGCGGCCTCGGCGAGGGTCTCGATGACTTCCCGCGTACGCCCGGAGTGCGACAGCCCGATCGCGACGTCGCCGGGCAGCAGCAGGGCCGCGTTGGTGAGCGCGGTGTGGCTGTCGGTCCGGTGCCAGACGGGCACGCGGATGCGCTCGAGCCGGAAGGCCATCTCGCGCGCCGAGGTGCCGCTGCTGCCCAGTCCGAAGAGCTCGACCCGGGCGGCGCCGGCGATCGCGGCGGCGACCCGGTCCACGGCCGCCGGGTCGAGGGCGGCGGCGGTGTCGTGGATCGCGCGGGTGTCGGCGTTGGTGACCACGCCCAGCACGTCGGTCAGCGGATCGCCCGGGGCGATGTCGCCGCTGATGTCGGTCTCCCACCGCGCCTGCACGGCCCGGCCGGTCTCGGTCGCCACGGCCACGCGCAGGTTGGCGTAGCCCCGGAAACCGAGCGTGCGGCTGAACCGGGTCACGGTCGCCGTCGAGGTCCCCGAGCGCTCGGCCAGGTCGACGATGCTGGCGTTGGCCGCCGCCTCGGGATCGGCCAGAATGGTCTCGGCGATCCTGGCCAGGGCCTCCGGCATGCCCGGCCCCTCGATCCGCAGCCGCCCGAGCAGCCCGCCGCTCTCACCCGTCACGTCGGTCATCCTTTTCATCAATCTCCGTTGCCGATGAAAATTACGACCAACGCGTGAACTAGTCAACAACTTCTTTCTATGCTTCGATCTGCCCCATGGCCTTGGTGGTGGGAGTCGACGCCGGTGGCACCGCGTCCCGCGCCGTCGTGGCGACCAGCGCCGGCACGATAGTCGGGCGTGGACAGGCGGGCCCCGGCAACCCGCTCACCGCGGGCCCCGATCAGGCCGCGGCGGCGGTCGCCACCGCCGTGCGCACTGCCCTGCAAGGACACGACCCCGCAGCGGTACGCGCGGCGACGCTCGGCATCGCCGGCCCGGCCGCCATGTTCGCCCCGGCGCTGTCCGCCCTCGGCATCACCGCCCCGATCACGGTCGTCGGCGACGTGGTGACCGCCTTCGCCGCGGGCAGCTCCGCGGCGTCGGGGACAGTCCTGATCGCGGGTACGGGCGCCATCGCCGCCACCATCAGCGACCACACCGTGGTGCGGACGTCCGACGGGCTGGGCTGGCTCCTCGGCGACGAGGGCTCCGGCCGCTGGCTCGGCCTGCACGCTGTCCGCACCGCCGTCCGCGCCTGGGACACGCCCTTCGCCGCGCGGGTGGCGGCGCACGCGGGCGTGCCGACCGCCGACGCCATGGTCTACTGGGCGCAGGCCCTGCCCTGGGACAGCATCGGCGCCCTCGCCCCCCTGGTCTGCGCCGCCGCCCGGGCCGGTGATCCGCACGCCACGACCCTCGTCGCGGCGGCCGTCGGTCGTTTGGTGAGAACCCTCGACGACCTGCACGCCGACGGTCCCGTGGTGCTCGCCGGCGGCCTCCTCACCGGCGACACCCCCGTGCGCGACGGCGTCCTCTCCACCCTGCACGCGCGCGGCTGCCGGCCCCGGACCGCTCGTGACCCCGCCGCCGGAGCCGCCTGGCTGGCCGCCCGTCCGCTCAGCGACCTGTCACCGGCGGCCCTGCATGCCGCCCTTTCAGGTACGCCTTGATGGCCGCCACGGTCTCGGCGGGCGCGCTGAGATTCGGACAGTGGCCGGTCGCGTTCATGATGACCAGGGTGCTCTCCGGCAGTTGCGCGTGGACGTAGCGCCCGACCGCCTCCGGGGCGATCACGTCGTCGGTGCACTGCAGGATCAGCGCGGGGGTGCGTACCTGGGGAAGGTCTTGCCGGTTGTCCGACAGGAAGGTCACGTGCGCGAACTTCTTGGCGATCTCCGGGTCCGTGGCGCAGAAGCTGTTGACCAGCTCCAGGGCCAGCTCCGGCTGCTGGGGGTTGGCCATGATGATCGGGGCGATGACGCTCGACCAGCCCAGGTAGTTGCTGTCCAGCGACACCATCATCTCGTCGATGTCGGTGCGGCTGAACCCGCCGATGTAGTCGCCGTCGTCGATGTAGGACGGCGAGGGGCCGACGAGGATCAGGTCGGCGAAGCGCTCGGGCTCGCGGATCGCCGCCAGCATGCCGATCATCGCGCTGACCGAGTGGCCGACGAAGACGACATCGTGCAGGTCGAGCTCGTGGATGATCTCGAGCACGTCGGAGGCGTACCCGTCGAGCCGCGCGTAGCGGACGCTGTCATAGGCGCCGAGGTCCGAACGGCCCACCCCGACATGATCGAAAAGCACCAGCCGGTACGTGTCCGCGAAGTCCGGCGCCACGAACCGCCACATGTTCTGGTCGCAGCCGTAGCCGTGCGCGAACATCATCGGCTGCCCGTCCGGGCGTCCGGAGACCTGCAGCGCGTGCCGTTCGACGACTGACATGAGAAAGACTCTAAGACCGGGGCCTGCGCGATCACGCACTCTCTGTCCGTCGGTGGAAAGTGGACACCCGGCGCGGCGGAGGTCAGCCGCTGGTGGCCGAGGGGACGCCGGCGGCGCAGGTCACCGTCATGGTGAGGCGCGTGTTGCCGTGCTTGAAGGACACCGCCGGCGCCGGGCCGGCGGCTTTGTCACCGTCGATCACCTTGTACGGCTTGACGGCCGTCCACGAGAGGATCTGTGCCGTCTCGCGCGCCGGGCAGACGGCCCGCACCTCGCCGGCCTCCGACGACAGTGTGCGTTCCACCGGTGTCGGCGCAGTGGTCGCCCTCGGCGTCGGTGCGGTGGTCTTCGGGGCGGCGGGCGCCGGCTTGCGCGTCACGGCGTCTTTCGGGTCAGCGTCGCGCCGGGCCGGCTGCGTCCTGGCGGCGCGGGTGGACGACGGCTCGGCGACGCTGCTTTCCGCCGGGGCCACGATCCGGCTGGGCGCCGTGGCGGTCGCCGCCTCGTCGTCCGGGCGCAGGAACCAGGCCGTCGCCGCGGCCGCTCCCGCGAGGGCGAGGGCGGCGGCGACGTAGACCGCTGCCCGCCCCCGTCGAGGGGCGACAGGCACAGGCGCGGCGGGCGGCTCGGCCGTCGCCACCGGCAGGCCGGCGCCGTGCGCGAGCAGCGCCGCCGCTTCCCGCGCGCTCGGCCGGTCCGCCGGGTCCTTGGCCAGGCACCGGTTGCACAGGTCGGTCACGAGCTGCGGCACCTGGTAGATCGGCAGCAGCGGCGCCGGCTCCACGTACACGTGCGCGGTCAGCATCTGCGTCGTCGTCTCGGTGGTCCACGGGGAGTGGCCGGCGAGGAGGCGGTAGAGGAGCACACCGAGCGCGTACACGTCGGAGGCCGGCTCGACCGCGTCGTGCAGGAGCCGCTCGGGCGCCAGATAGGCGGGCGTGCCGAGCACCTCGAAGTCCGCGGCACCGGGCTCCGGCGGGCGGACCGCGGCGGCGATGCCGAAGTCGACCACCTTGGCGCCGGTCTCGGCCAGCATCACGTTGGCCGGCTTGATGTCGCGGTGGGCCAGGCCCTCGGCGTGCGCCGCGGCGAGGGCGGCCGCCACCTCCGCGCACACCCGCAGGGCGAACCGGGGCAGCACCGGGCCCTCGTTGAGCCGCTGGTGCAGGGTCCGGCCCCGGATCAGCTCCATGACGACGAAGGGCACGGTCACGCCGCCGATGACCGTCTCGCCGTAGTCGTACACCTGGGCGATGTTGGGGTGGGAAAGAGCCGCCGCGGTGCGCGCCTCCTGACGCACGCGCAACCGCGACTCGGGGTCGCCGGCGTAGTGCCCGGCGAGGATCTTCACGGCGACGGCCCGGCCGAGCACGTCGTCCCGGGCCTCCCACACGACGGCCATGCCACCCGCACCGACCGGCCCGGCCAGGCGGTAGCGGCCACCGAGCAGGGCGCCCGGCCCGAGAGATCCATCGCCGTTCATCGTTGGGAGTCTGCCAGAAGTGGTGTCCCCGGCACGTACCGGAGGAGCACCGCGGCCGCCAGGAGGCCGACCAGGCCGGAGACGACGATGCCGCCGGCCAGGCCCGCGAGGCCGGTCACCGCGGCGAGGATCACCGGGCCGAGGGAGGCGCCGCCGTCGGACAGTTCGCGCCACACGCCGAGGAAGGTGGGGCGGCCGATCGCGGGTGCGCTGTCCGCCCCCAGCGTGTTGTTGATGCCGGAGCCGAAGCCGTTGCCCAGGCCGATCACCACGGCGACGACACCGAGGGTGAGTGCCGAGCCGGTCAGGGGCAGGGCCAGGAAGCCCAGGCCCATGATCAGCGTGCACGGGACCGCGACGGCGCGCCGGCCCCAGCGGTCCATGACCAGTCCGGCCGGGTAGAACACCAGGGCCTCGACGACTCCGGAGATGCCGAAGAGCAGCGACGCCGTGCCGGGGTCGAGGTGCAGGTGCTCGGCCCAGAGCGGCACCACGACCTGCCGGGTCTGCCGGATCGCGGAGAGCAGGAGCACCCCGAGACCGAGCGTGGCCAGCGTCCGCCAGTGGTCGCGCACGATCGCCACGGTGGAGACCGGGCTCGGGGCGGCCGCGCGGGCCGCGAGGTCGGGCAGCGCGTACACGATGGCGCCGCAGCCGGCGATCGCGACCAGGGCGAGCAGGTACGCGCCGGCGAGGCCGCCCAGCGCGATGGCCCCCGCCCCGGCGAACGCGCCCGCGAAGGCGCCGATCCGCACCACGCCGCCGAGGGTGGACATCGCCCGCGCGCGCTTGCCGAAGGGCACGATCTCGGTCAGGTACGACTGGCGGGCCAGCTGGAACACCGCCCCGGACATGCCCAGCACCAGCACCCCGGCGGCGAACAGCCACAGCCCCGCGTCGAGCAGGCACAGCCCGAGCCCGGCGACCGTGAGCCCGGTGGCGCCGATCATCACCCGCCGCTCGCCGTGGCGGGTCGTCAGCACGCCGGCGGGGATGTTGGCCACGATCGAGCCGATCCCCATGAGCGCCACGACCAGCCCGGCGACGGCGACCGACGCCCCGCGCTGCACGGCGCTGAGCGCGACCACCGGCGCGACGGCCCCGGACGAGATCCCGTAGAGCAGCGAGGGACCGTACGCCGGGACCGCGACCGAGCGGAGCCGGAACTCGGTCTTATCGGAGGCGGGCAAGGACGACCGGCACTTCCTGTCCGGACCAGCAGGCGGTCAGCACGCCGGCGTCGGCCGGGTCGACCGCGGTCGTGGGCACCCGGTTGAGGCTGATCGTCACCGTGTCGGTGGTGATGACGGTGGGCTCGCCGTCCTCGACCCCGGTCACCGCGGTGGGCGCGGCCACGTCGGCGCCGCTGCCGGTCAGCTTGGTGTCGGTCTCGCGGGGCACCCGCTCGCCGTCGATCTCGAACTCCTCGACCGCCTGGTGCCCGGCCGCCCGGATGATCGCGGCCAGCTGGGCGGCGTAGACCGGGTCGCCCGCCGCGTCGTAGACCCAGCGGGTGCCCAGCACGGAGTGTTCGGTGGTGCCGACCAGCCATTCCTCGGCGCCCTCGAGCGGCGCGCCGCGATAGGTGAGCGGGACGTGCCAGACGAGCCCGTCGCCCGTACCCACGAGCATGGTCTCGAGGCCGACCTCGCCGGCCGGATCGTCGAAGCGGGCCGCCGCGACCCGGACCAGGGCCGGGGCGGCGGGCCCGTCGTACCAGGGCCGGCCGGGCAGCCAGGCGGCGACCAGGTCGAGCTTGCCGGGATTGATCTGAGCC
Source organism: Symbioplanes lichenis (assembly GCF_030709675.1). Classification (GTDB taxonomy): domain Bacteria; phylum Actinomycetota; class Actinomycetes; order Mycobacteriales; family Micromonosporaceae; genus Actinoplanes; species Actinoplanes lichenis. Next base: position 33,824 of record NZ_JAUZQD010000010.1, on the reverse strand, counting down.
TTGTGAAGGAGCGCCATGCCCGGAAGATTAGTGTGCGAGAGGTGATCTCCGCTTTCACCGGCTTCGCGCTCATCGGCGGGATCGTGCTGGTGGGCTGGATCCTGCGCCGCTGGGGCCGGCTGCCCGAGCACAGCGAGGCGGTCCTGGGCCGGGTGAGTTATCTGGCCCTCGCGCCGTGCCTGCTCTTCGCGGGCGTGGCCGGCGCCGACCTGGGCCTGCTCTTCAGCGAGCCGCTGCTGGTCTCGACGGCGGCGGCGCTGCTCTGCTTCGCGCTCTTCGCCGTGACCTTCCGGCGGCTCGAGCGGCCGGCGCGGGTGCTGGGCGCCATGGCGGGCGGCTACACCAACGCGGGCAACATCGGCATCCCGGTGGCGACCTATGTGCTGGGCGACCCCACGCTCGTCGTGCCGGTCATCGTGCTGCAGACGCTGATCCTCATGCCGCTGACGATCATCCTGCTGGAGATGAGTCTCACCGGCCGGGCCGAGTGGCGGGCGGTGCTCACCGCGCCGTTGCGCAATCCGATGACGATCGCGGTGCTGCTGGGGCTGGTGGCCAATCTCACGGGGGTGACGCTGCCGGGCGTACTCGCCGATCTGGTCTCCACGATCGGCGCCGCCGCCGTGCCCGTGGTCCTCATCGCCTTCGGCATGTCCCTGTCGGGCCGCCGGGTGCTCGACGCCGGCCCGGACCGCCGCCCGGCGCTCGCCTCGGTCGCCCTCAAGGTCACCGTCATGCCCGCGCTGGCCTTCCTGCTGGGCGTCGCGCTCGGCCTGACCCACGACCAGGTGTACGCGGTGACGGTGCTGGCCGCGCTCCCGGCCGCCCAGAACGTCTTCCTGCTCGCCCAGCGCTCGGGCGTCGCGCTGATCCTGGTCCGCGACGCCGTCTTCGCCTCGACGATCGCCTGCGTGCCGGTGCTGCTGCTGATCTCCTTCCTCTTCACGAGTGTCTCAATCCGTTAAAGCATAGTTGACCTATAGGAGATGGAGGCTGAGCCTGGAGGCACGGAGGTATTGACGTGACTCTTTCCCTGAACCGCAGAGCACTCCTGGCCGCCGGCGCCGGCGCGGCCTTCCTGAGCCTGACCGGCTGTGGCGGCGACGGCCCCGCCGCGACCCTGGCCGTGACCGCGGCCCTGCCCGACAAGGTGCCGGGCGGCACCAAGCTGGTCGTCGGGGACAAGGAGCATCAGAAGGCGCTCGAGTTCTCCGGCGAGGCGGACAAGTTCGACTTCGAGGTGCAGTGGGCCAACATCAGCGGCGGCCCGCAGACCATCGAGGCCTTCCGGGCCCAGGCGCTGGACCTCGGGTCCGTCGCCGACATCCCGCCGATCCACTCGCACTGGACCGGCATCCCGACGAAGATCGTGGCGGCGAAGTTCCGCCAGGACCCGCTCCGCCACGCGATCTATCGGTTCGGCATCGCCCCCGGAGTGGCCGTGCGGGAGCTGAAGGACTTCCGCGGCAAGAAGGTCGCCTACAGCCCCGGGCAGGCGCAGGGCGCACTGGTCCTGCGCGCGCTGCACAAGGCCGGGCTGACCAAGCAGGACGTGCAGCTGGTCGAGCTGTCCAGCACCAACGACGTCTACGTCACGGCGCTGGCGAGCCGGCAGGTCGAGGTGGCGCCCATCGGCGGGGTGCAGATCAAACGCTACGAGACCAAGTACGCCCGGGACGGCGCCACCACGATCGCGCACGGCCTGCGGGACGACCCCGGCCACCTGTACGCCCCGGAGACCGTGCTGCTGGACGCGGGCAAGGCGGCGGCCATCCGTCAGTACGTGCAGGCGTGGGCCCGGGCGTGGCGGTGGCGCGAGGCGAACCCGGACGAGTGGATCGAGCGCTACTACGTCAAGGACCAGGGGCTGACCGCCGCCGACGGCCGATGGATCGTGGACAACGCCGGGGTCGCGGACATCCCGGCGAGCTGGACCGAGGCGATCGGCCGCCACCAGGAGACGATCGACCTGCTGGCCCAGGAGACGAACAACAAACCCCTCAAGGCCGAGGACCTGTACGACCGCCGCTACGAGCGCATCGCCGCCGACGCCCTCGCCGCCGCGGGTGTGTCGTGAGCCTGCTGAGCCCGCACCGGCGCCGCCTCGGTCCCGGCCGGCCGATCCCGCTCGGCGCCGCGCTGGGCCCGGTCCTGCTGCTCGCGATCTGGTCGGTGGCCTCGGCGCTGGGCTGGCTCGACCCGCGCACCTTGTCGGCGCCGTGGACGGTGGTCACCACCACCGGCGACCTGATCGCGGACGGCCGGCTGCAGGACAACCTGGCCATCTCGTCGCAGCGGGCCGGTCTCGGGCTGCTCTTCGGGGTGGCCATCGGCACGGTCCTCGCGCTGATCTCGGGGCTGAGCCGCTGGGGCGAGGCGATCCTCGACGGCCCGATCCAGATCAAGCGGGCCATCCCGTCGCTGGCACTGATCCCGCTGCTGATCCTGTGGCTGGGCATCGGCGAGGGCATGAAGGTCACCACGATCACGCTCGGCGTCTTCGTGCCCGTCTACATCCACACGCACAACGGGCTGCGCGGCATCGACAGCCGGTACGTGGAGCTGGGCGAGAGCCTGCGGTTGCGTACGGGCACGTTCCTGCGGCGCATCGTGCTGCCCGGGGCCCTGCCCGGCTTCCTGCTCGGGCTGCGCTTCGCGGTCGTCAACGCGTGGCTGGCGCTGGTGGTCGTCGAGCAGATCAATTCCACGAGCGGGATCGGATACATGATGGAGCTGGCCCGCGAGTACGGCCAGACCGACATCATCGTGGTCGGCCTGGTGCTCTACGGCGTCCTCGGGCTGCTCTCCGACGGCGCCGTCCGGCTGGTGCAGAGGAGGGCCCTGACATGGCGGCGCACGCTGGCGGACTGAAGGCTGACGCGGAGGATGGCCCCGACATGGCGGCGCACGCCGGCGGATTGATGACGGACCCGGCGGTCCGGGTCGAGGGGCTGTCGCGGGGCTTCGGCGCCCGGACCGTACTCGACGATCTGGATCTGACGATCGGCCAGGGTGAGTTCGTCGCCCTGCTCGGGCGCAGCGGGTCGGGCAAGAGCACGCTGCTGCGCGCGCTGGCCGGGCTGGACCGCGACGTCACCGGCTCGGGCGCCGTCCGGGTGCCACGCAGCCTGTCCGTGGTCTTCCAGGACGCCCGCCTGCTCCCCTGGCAGCGCGTGCTCACCAACGTCGTGCTGGGCCTGCGCGGGGCGGACGCCGCGCTGCGGGGCCGGGCGGCGCTGGCCGAGGTGGGCCTGGAGGGCCGTGAGCAGGCGTGGCCCAACGAGCTCTCCGGCGGCGAGCAGCAGCGGGTGGCCCTGGCCCGGTCGCTGGTGTCCGAGCCGCAACTGCTGCTGGCCGACGAGCCGTTCGGGGCGCTCGACGCGCTGACCCGGATCAGGATGCACGGGCTGCTGCGCGAGCTGTGCGCACGGCACCGGCCGGCGGTGCTGCTGGTCACGCACGACGTGGACGAGGCCGTCACGCTCGCCGACCGGGTGCTCGTCCTCGACGACGGCCGGATCGCGATCGACCAGCGCATCGACCGGGGGCAGTCGGCGACGGCCCATCGGGAGTCGCTGCTCGCCGCGCTGGGGGTGGCCGCATGAGAAACGCGCTGGGGGTGGCCGCGTGAGAAACGCGCTGGGGGTGGCCGCGTGAGAAAGCAGCTGGGGGTTGTCGCATGAGTACGTTGCACCTCAACGCGTTCCTCATGGGAGTCGGGCATCACGAGGCGGCGTGGCGGCTGCCCGAGAGCGACCCGTTCGCGATCACCGATGTGGGGCATTTCCAGCGGCTGGCGCAAATCGCCGAGCGCGGCAAGCTCGACTCGATTTTCCTGGCCGACAGTCCCGTGCTGTTCACCAACATCGGGCGGCGACCCGCGGGCACCCTCGAGCCGACCGTGCTGCTGACCGCGATCGCCGGGGCGACCGAGCGGATCGGGCTGATCGCGACCGCGTCGACGACCTACAACGAGCCCTACAACCTGGCCCGGCGGTTCGCGTCGCTCGACCACGTGAGCGGCGGCCGGGCCGGCTGGAACATCGTCACCACGGCCGGGGTCGATGCCGCCCGCAACTTCAACCTGACCGAGCTGCCGGCTCACAGCGACAGGTACGCCCGGGCCGCCGAGTTCGTCGACGTGTCGCTCAAGCTCTGGGACAGCTGGGACGAGCACGCCCCGCTCGGCGACAAGGAGTCCGGCACGTGGGGCGACGAGAGCCTGCTTCGCCCGCCGCGCCACGAGGGCCCGTACTTCCGGGTCGAAGGGCCGTTGACCGTCCCCCGCTCGCCGCAGGGCCGGCCGCTGCTCGTGCAGGCCGGATCCTCGCAGGACGGGCGGCACCTCGCCGCGCGCTACGCCGAGGCGGTGTTCACGGCGCAGCAGACTCTCGCCGAGGCGCAGGACTTCTCCCGCGACCTCAAGCGGCGGGCGGCCGAGCTGGGCCGCGACCCGGACACCGTGAAGATCCTGCCCGGCATCGTGCCCGCCATCGGCGCCACCGAGGCCGAGGCGCTCGCGCTGGAGGAGGAGCTGGACCGGCTGATCAAACCGGAGTACGCGCTGCGGCAGCTCGCCACCACGCTGAAGGTCGACCCGGCCGAGCTGCGGCTGGACCGGGAGCTGCCGGAGGACTTGCCGCCCGAGGACGAGATCGAGGGCGCGAAGAGCCGTTACACGCTCATCGTGACGCTGGCCCGGCGCGAGCGGCTGACCGTACGGCAGCTCATCGGGCGCCTCGGCGGCGGGCGCGGGCATCGGACCTTCGCCGGCACGCCCGAGCAGGTCGCCGACGCGATCGAGGAGTGGCACCGGCTCGGCGCGGCCGACGGCTTCAACATCATGCCGCCGGTGCTGCCCTCCGGGCTGGAAGCCTTCGTCGACCACGTCGTGCCGATCCTCCAGCGGCGGGGGCTGTTCCGCACGGAGTACACCGGCACGACGTTGCGGGACCACTACGGGCTGCCGGGGCTCAGCGCAGCAGTGGCAGCAACTGGTCGCCCTGGCGCTTGATCTCGGGCAGGTACGGCGTGTCGGAGAGCACGAAGTGCGTGATCCCCAGCTCGGCGTACCTCCGCAGGGAGCGGGCCACGTCCTCGGCCGAGCCGACCAGCCAGGTCGTGCCCGCTCCCCTGCCCCCGGCTCGCCCCGGCGCCGTGTAGAGGTTGTCGTCCAGCACGTCGCCGCGCCGGTTCAGGTCGAGGAGGCGCTGCTGGCCGACCGCGCGGAACGCGTTCTCGTGCGCGCCGGCCAGATCGGCCACCTTGGCCTCCGCGTCGGTCCAGGCCTGCTCGGTGGTGTCCCGCACGAAGGTGGTCACCCGCAGGCCGAATTCCAGCGGCGCGTGCTCACGGCCGAGCTCACGCTCCAGCGCCCGCAGGCGTTCGATTCTTTCCCGTACGCCGGCCAGCGGCTCGCCCCAGAAGAGCTGCACGTCGGCCTCGGTCGCGGCCACCCGCTCGGCGGCCTCCGACGCCCCGCCGAAGTAGAGCCGCGGTTGCTTGAAGGGCCGGGGCACCACCGTCGAGTCGCGGACCCGGAAGTGCTCGCCCTCGTAGGTGACGTTCTCCTGCGTCCACAGTCTCCTGGTGAGCTGCAGGAACTCCTTGGTCCGGGCGTAGCGGTGGGCCTGGTCGCCCTCGCTGTCCCCGTACGCCGCCAGATTGTCCTGCCCCGACACGATGTTGATCAGCACCCGGCCCTCGGACAAGTGCTGCAGGGTCGCCGCGGCCGACGCGAAGTGGGCCGGTTGCCAGTAGCCGGGCCGGATCGCGATCAGCGGCTTGAAGGTCGTGGTGCGCGCGGCGAGGGCGGTCGCCACGGTGAAGGTGTCGGGCCGGCCCCAGCCGGTGCCGAGCAGGGCGCCGCCCCAGCCGTGCTCCTCGAGCGCCAGCGCCTGGGTCGTCAGGGTGTGCAGGCTGTTGTGGTCGGCGGCGACGTCGTCGCCCCGGTGTCCGGGCCGGTTCTGATTCGGGATGTACCACAGGTATTCCATACCCCTACGGTAGGCTTTGAACCGGTAAACATTGTCATATTTCGATTAAGGGCGTAGCTTCACGATCACGTCGAAGGAGCACCCCCATGCACATGCTTCGATTGCTGATCCCCGTTCTCGTCGCCGCGCTCACCGGCCCGGTCATCGGCCCGGTCACCGCCTCGGCCGCGACCCCGGCCGTGTGCTCCCTCCACTGCGACACGCTGGATCCCGCCCGGGCGCAGCAGGACACGTTCCCCGTTCCCGACAAGGTGCAGAACGGCCGCCGGATCGCGCTGCACGTGTCCGAGGCCGACGTCATGGCGTGGGCCAGCATCGACAACGGCACGGCGGACGACGCGGTGTGGCTCGACCGCAGCTGGGACGGCGGCGCCACGTGGGAAGGCCTGCTTGGCCAGGCATCGATCCCGGGCACGTGGACCGGCACGCGCACGCTCATGTACAACCTGGCCGACCCGGCGCACCACCGCCGCGGGCTGCTGCGGGCCTGCGGGGACGCGGGCGGCGTGCAGTGCACCGACTGGTTCCGGCCCCAGGCGTGCGATGTGGCCTGCGACGGCGCCGCCCCCGTGACCGGCGACACGCAGCCGGTGCCCGCCACGACGCTCAGCGGGCGCACGATCGCGCTGCACGCCGACACGCGCGGCATGATGTGGGCCACCATCGCCGGCGGCGCGGCCGGGGACGAGGTCTGGCTGGACCGCACGTGGGACGAGGGCGCCACCTGGGAGATGAAGGGCCGCACGACCGGCACCCGGACGGCGCTGTTCGCGGCCCGCGACCCCAAGCTGCTTCTGTACGGCGGAGCCCTGCGCGCCTGCGGCCGAGCGGTGACCGGGAACAACGGCAGTTGCACGGCGTGGGCGCGTCCGGCCGGTGACCGGGCCGCCGCGGCTGCCGACGCGCTCATGTGGGCGTACCAGCCGGACACCGCGTGGTGGCCGTCGAGCTGGTGGAACTCCGCCGATGCCGTCACCGCGGTCATGGCCTGGATGCAGCGCACCGGGCGCACCGACTACCGCTGGATCGTCGACCGCACGTTCACCGTCAACCAGGCCGCCTTCCCGGCCGGCGTGAAGAGCAGCGACGCCATCGAGGGCCACTTCATCAGCCGCGCGGTCGACGACGCGGCCTGGTGGGGCCTGGCCTGGACCCAGGCGTACGACCTGACGGGCGACCGGCGCTACCTCGACGAAGCGGTCACCATCGCGACCTACGTGCACGGCTTCTGGGACACGTCGACGTGCGGCGGGGGCGTGTGGTGGGACCGCGAGCGGACGTACAAGAACGCGGTCACCATCGGCCTGTACGTGCGCCTGACCGCGAGCCTGCACAACCGGATCGCCGGCGACACCACGTGGCTGAACCGCGCCGTGGCGGGCTGGAACTGGTACACCGCGAGCGGCATGATCAACTCATCCAACCTGGTTAACGACGGCCTGACCGGCTCGTGCGCGAACAACAACGGCACGGTCTACTCGTACAACCAGGGTCTGGCCGTCGGCGCGGCGGTCGAGCTCTACCGCGCCACCGGCAGCACCACCGTCCTGGCCCGCGCCCGAGCCCTGGCCGACGCCGCGATCGCCCGCCTGACCACCAACGGCATCCTCACCGAGTCGTGCGACACGGGCACCAGCACCTGCGACGACAACGCCAAGGAGTTCAAGGGCATCTTCATGCGCCACCTCCTCGACCTCGCCGATGTCACCGGCCAGGCCACCTACCGCACCTTCGCCCGCACCCAGGCCGACGCCGTCTGGTCCGCCGGCCGCGACCCCCTCAACCGGCTGGGCCAGCGCTGGACCGGCACCACCCCCAACCCCCGCGACTGGCGCACCCAGGCCTCAGCCCTCGGCGCCCTCATCGCCGCAGGCTGACTCACGCCTGGGTCAGCAGGGCCGCGACGGCCTCGGGAGCGACGACCATGAGCGCGTGCGGCCCGTCGATCTCGAAGTATCGACCCGCCACCCGCTCTCCAGCCGCGCGATCCGGCCGGGGACCCGATCCGCCACTCCCGTCACGACGCCCCCGCCGTAGCTGTGCCCGACGAGCACCACCTCGGTCAGATCGTCGTACGTCAGGATGTTGCTGACGTCGCGCACGTGCGTCTCCAGGTCGACGTCCGCGGTCAGCAGATGCACCCGGTCACCCTCGCCGGTCAGGCTCGGGGTGTGGACGGAGTGCCCCTCGGCCTCCAGCAGCCGGCGCACCTTCCGCCACACCCATCCGCCCAGCCCGGCCCCGGCCACCAGTACGTACGTGGTCATCGCGTCTCTCCTCCCGATCGCTGGGACGACGCTATCCACGCAGGTCAGGGGCGGGAAGAACGCACTTCGAGGTAAGGTCGTCCGATGCGTGGGCCGGCCCTGCCGCCCGAGGTCTTCGCCGCCGACTGCGAGGGGCGGCCGGTTTTCGACTCCCTCACCAGCCGGTGGGCGGTCCTGGTGCTGGGCGCCCTGCGGGTCCGGCCGCACCGGTTCGCGGAGCTGGCGGGCGGCATCCAGGGCGTCAGCGAGAAGATGCTCGCCCAGACGCTGCGCACCTTGACCCGCGACGGCTTCGTGCGGCGGTCGGTGACCGGCACCGTGCCGATGCAGACCACGTACGCTCTGACGGAGCTCGGCGCCGAAGTGACCCCGCAGGTGGTGGAGCTCGCCCTCTGGGTCCGCCGCCACGCCGGCGACATCCGGGCGGCCCGGGCAGCCCACGACACCGACCGGCCGATCCCGCCGGCCGTGGCCAACCGCCGCTAGGGTCCGTCCCGCGGATCAAGGCGGCCGCCGCCGGGCCCAGCTTCCGCCTCGCGGCGCGGTGCGGAGGGCCCGGGGTTCACTCGGAGCCGGCGAGGTAACGGGTCACCATGTCGATCAGCTCGCTCTCGAAGGTCTCGACCGCGGGCGCGTGCGGGTCGGCCATGAGACGGTGGGTGTTGATCTCGACCGTGAAGTTGATGAGGTTGGCGGCGGTGTCGAGGTCGCGGACGCGGACGTCCGGGTGGCGGGCGAGCAGGTCGCGGACCTGGGCCACGCGGAGCTTCTGGTGGCTGTCGATCGTGTCGAGGAGCTCCTGGGAGAGCGGCGCCTCCTCGATCATGATGCGGAGCAGGCGGGGATCGTCGCGGTGGTGGTCGATCGCGTCGCGGACCAGGGCGCGGACGGTGGCCTTGAGGCTGCCCGGGGACAGGTCGAGCCGGTCCGCCTGGGCCCAGGCGCCGCGATCGATGTGCTGGATGAGCAGCGCGGCGAGGATGGCGTCCTTGTTCGGGAAGTACTGGTAGAGCGAGCCGATGGAGATGCGGGCCCGCTCGGCGATGCGATTCGTGGTGCCGGCGGCGTAGCCGTGCTCGGCGAAAACGTGAGCAGCCGCGGTGAGGATCCGCTCGCGGGTGAGCTCGGCGCGCACCTGCGAGGGCTTGCGACGTGGCTGAAGACGGCGATCGTCAGCGGGCATGCGGCGCTCCTCCGGGGCGGGCAAAAGCGAGTAGCCAAAGACCTGAGCTATTACTCACAATAGTGCCATGAACTGCGAGAACAAGAGCGCGTGCCCCGGCGCGGCAGCTCGTTCATCGGCTACTGGCGCCTCGGCCGGTCCGCCCCCGGCCGTGAGGAGAACCCGTGCGGCTCACCTCCGCTGATCAGATCGAGTCGGTCGTCGGCAAGCCGGCCGCCATGATCATGCTCAAGACCATCACGTTCCTCGACGACGGCTGCCGCGCGGTTCTCGCCCGGAGCCCGGTCGCCGCGTTCGGCTACCGCGACGCCGGCGGCACGAGCCACACCACCTTCATCGGCGGCGCGCCGGGCTTCGCGCGGGTGCTGTCGCCCACGCGCATGTCGGTTCCGGGGGCCGGCGACGCGTACGGTCCGGTGTCGTTCTTCTTCCTGCTGCCCGGCGTGGGCGAGGTCCTGCGGGTCAACGGCACGATGAGCGGGACGACGGTCCAGATCCAGGAGGCGTACGTCCACTGCGCGCAAGCCGTCCTGCGGGCCGGCCTGTGGGAGCCGCCCGCCGGGGCACCACCGGCGGCGGAGATCGCGGGCGACGGGCCGCTCCGGGCGCCCGGGGTGGCCGGCTTCCTGGCGGCGGCGCCCTTCCTCGCCCTCTCCACCTGGGACACCGAGGGTGGCTCGGACACCAGCCCGCGCGGCGACCAGGGGGCGGTGGCGCGGATCCTCGACGGCCGCACGCTCGTCATCCCCGACCGCCGGGGCAACAAGCGCACCGACACGCTGCACAACCTCGTGCGGGACGACCGGCTGTCGCTCGCGGCGCTGGTTCCGGGGCGCAGCGGCGTGCTGCACGTACGCGGGCGGGCCGCCGTCACCGACGACCCGGCGCTGCTGGCGACGCTGGCCCTGCGGGGCCTGCCCCCGCACCTGGCCCTGCTCGTCGACGTCGAGCACGCGGAGGTGACCGCCAGCGACGCCGTGTCCCGGGCCCGGTTGTGGAGCCCCGGCGCGCACCTCGGGCTCGGCCCGGCGCCGGACCTGCTGGCGATGGGCGGCGACCACCTCGCGATCGGGTCGGCGCGGCCCCTCGTGAAGAAGCTCCTCGCCGTTCCGGGCGTGTCCCGGCTCATGCGCCTGGCCATGAACAGGGCCTACCGCTCGGGGCTGCGCAAGGAGGGCTACGACGCGGTCACCCTGCCGACCGCCCGCACCGGCCCCGCGGTGCCAGATCCCCTGCGGGAGGTACGCCTCACCGAGGTGCGCCGGGAGACGCCGAGCACCGTCACCCTCGTGCTCGAGGACGACCGCCCCTTCGACTTCCGCCCCGGCCAGTACTTCACGCTCGTCACCGACATCGACGGCCGGCCGGTGCGGCGCGCGTACTCGGCCTCGTCGGCGCCCGGCTCACCCCGGCTCGAACTGACCGTCAAGCGGGTGGCGGACGGGCGCTTCTCGGGTCACGTCCACACCGCGCTCCGCCCCGGGGACCGGGTCGCGGTGCTGGGCCCGTCCGGCACCTTCCACCCCGCCGCCGACGATCTCGTGCTCGTCGCGGCGGGCAGCGGCATCACCCCGATGATGAGCATGATCCGGGCCGCGACGACCGGCCGGATCGCCCTGCTCTACAGCAGCCGCACCGAGGACGAGATCATCTTCGCGGACGAACTGGCCCGGCTGGCTCGCGAGCGCCCGGGACGGCTGTCGGTCACCCACGTGCTCAGCGCGCGCGACGGGCGGCTCGGCGCGGAGGGCGTACGCCGGTGGGTCGCGAGCCTGACGACGAAGCCGGAGACGCACTATTACGTCTGCGGCCCGGACGCGCTGACGGACACGGTCCAGGGCGTGCTGGGCGAGCTCGGGGTCCCGGACGAGCTGGTGCACAGCGAGCGTTTCCTCGGTGCCGCCAGCGCGGAAGCGACGACCGAGCCGCAGAAGATGACTGTCGGCGCCCTCGGCCCGGTGGTGGTCGAGCCCGGGCAGACGCTGCTCGACGCCGGGCTCGACGCCGGGCTGGAGATGCCCTTCTCCTGCACGGTCGGAAGCTGCGGGGAGTGCGTCATGCGCCTGCGCAGCGGCCGGGTGACGCCGCCCGCCCCGGACGACCAGGTGCGGACCTGCGTGAGCAGCCCGCTGTCGGAGGTCGCGCTCGACCCGCTCTGAGTTCTTTGCTCCCGGCCCCCGATGCCGAACAGACAGACATGGCAGACGTGCACAAGCGCCCCTCCCGGTGGCTGACGGCGGCCGTGTGGGGCGCGGGAGTCCTGCTCAGCTCGATTCTTGTGCAATCCGTCACCGGCTGGGGCGGCGACGCCCTCGCGCAACTGCTCAACAACTCGGCGCAGCTGCCGGTCACCGCGCTGACCGCGGCGCTCGGGCTGAGGCTGGTGCTGCGCGGCGGGCTGGACTCCCGGGAGCGCCGGGCCTGGCTGCTGCTGGAGGTGTCCTTCCTGCTGCAGGTCGCCGGGAACGGCGCCTCGCTGATCCAGCACCTCGGCGGCGGCCCGATCAGCTTCCCCAGCGTGCCCGATCACATGTTCCTCCTGGCGATCCCGTTCGTGGTCGCCGGGCTGCTGCTCCTGCCGGCCGAGCGCCGGAGCCGCACCGACCGCCTCAAGCTGCTGATCGACGCGCTGATCGTCGTGGCGGGCGCCTGCATGGCCCTCTGGTACGTGGAGATCGGCCCGCTGCTCGAGGTGCCCGGCGTCGACCCGGTGGTGATCGCCTTCTCGGCCGGCGTGCCGGTGCTCGACCTGCTGCTGGTCTTCGCCCTGATCACGCTGGTCCTGCGCCGTCCCGAGGCGGGGGCGGCGGTCGGGCTGCTGGGCGCGTCCATGGGCCTCAAGGTGGTCGCCGACAGCAGCTACACCATCGCCCTGGTGCAGTTCGGGGTGTTCTTCGGCCCCGGCGACTGGCCGTTCCTGCTGTGGGCGGCGGGCACCTTCTTCTCGCTGCTCGCCGTGTACCGCCGCATGGTCCCGGGCGCTTCGGCGCAGGAGGGGCGCGGGCGCCGGGGGCGGGTCAGCTGGCTGCCGTACGGGGCGATCGCGTTCGCGTACGCGCTGCTGGCGTTCGTGGCCCGGGAGCAGTCGCTCTATCCCCTCGGCGGGATGATCCTGGGCGCCGTGGTGCTGACCGCGCTCGTGATCGCCCGGCAGGTGTTCGCCCAGCGCGAGAACCGCCGCCTGGCCGTCACCGACCCGCTCACCGGGCTGTCCAACCGGGCGCTCATCACCGAGAGCCTGGCCGGGCTGACCCGCCAGCCGGTGCGCGACGGCCGGCACGGCGCCGTCCTGCTCATCGACCTCGACCGGTTCAAGCCGATCAACGACGCGTACGGGCACGACGCCGGCGACGCCGTCCTCCTGGGCGTGGCGGCGGCGCTGCGGGCCGTGATCCGGTCGGGCGACACCGCCGGGCGCCTCGGCGGCGACGAGTTCGCCGTCGTGCTGCCCGCGCTGCCGAACCGGGCGGCCGCCGAGGGCATCGCCCAGCGGCTGGTCGACGCCCTGCGCACGCCGGTCGTCTTCGGCAACCAGCTGCTCCACGTCGAGGCCAGCGTCGGCGTCGCCTTCCACGAGGAGGGCGTCCTGGACGCGGAACAGTTGCTGGCGCACGCCGACGTCGCCATGTACGCGGCCAAGCGGGCCGGCCGCGGGCACTACCGCGTCTACACCCCGGACCTCGACACCCGCGCCCGCGACGCCGAGCTGTGGCGGGCCGTCGAGAACAACGAGCTGGTCGTGCACTTCCAGCCCGTGGTCGACCTGTCCGGCGGCGACTGCGTCGCGGTCGAGGCCCTCGTCCGCTGGAACCACCCGGAGCGCGGCCTGCTCTACCCCGGCGCCTTCATCGAGCTGGCCGAGGAGACCGGCGCGGTCATCCCGATCGGCGAGTGGGTGCTGCGCGAGGCCTGCCGCCAGGCGGCCCCGTGGCCCGTCAAGCTGAGCGTCAACCTCTCCGCCAAGCAGGTCGTCCAGCCCGGGCTGGTCGAGACGATCGGCGGCATTTTGGACGAGACCGGCTTCCCGGCCGAGCGCCTGGTGCTGGAGCTGACCGAGAGCGTGGTGCTGCAGCCCGACGAGCAGACCGTGGCCCGCCTGAGCGAGCTGCGCGACCGCGGCATCGGCATCTCGATCGACGACTTCGGCACCGGCTACGCCGCGCTCAACTACCTGCGGACCCTGCCGGTCAGCGTGCTGAAGATGGACCGCTCCTTCGTCTCGGCCATCGACACCGACCCCGACGCGTACGCGATCGCGGACGCCGTGGTGCGGCTCGCCCACGCGTACCGGCTCAAGGTGGTCGCCGAGGGCATCGAGACCGCCGGGCAGGCCCGGTGCCTGGTCGAGATGGGCTGCGTCTACGGCCAGGGCTACCACTTCGCGCGGCCGATGCCGGGCGAAGCGCTCGCCGACTTCCTGGCGCCGGCCCGGCCCGGCGGTCACTGACGCGCGGCCCGGCGGTCACTGACGCGCGGCCCGCGAGCCGCCCGGTCCCGGACGCCCGGCCGCGGTCACTCCGGGCCGGGCTCGGTCACCTTCGCCACCGGGACGCCCTCCGCGACCGCCCACCGCAGCGCCTGCCGCACGTCCTCCCCCGGCAACGGCCGCCGCCGGGTCACCGCGACCGCCACCGTCGCCGTGGCGGGCAGGAACGCGTTGTGGGCCGCGGCCTCCGCCAGCTGAACATTGACCCGCTGGGCCAGCTGCACGGCGTCGTCGCCGGAGAGACCCGGGATCAGCACCAGGAACTCGTCCTCGTCCACCCGCGTCACCCGCCCCGCCGCCCCGGCCAGCTCGCCGAGCATCGTCAGCATGCTCTCGTCGCGCATCGCCGCCGTCCGCCGCCCGGCCTGCGCGGGCAGCCGATGCGCCGCCGGTACGCGCACCCCGAGCATCGCCACGGGCAGAACTCCCGACGCGGTCACCCCCGACTCGCCCGACCAGTCCCGCACCTCCTCGCTCGTGGCGAACCGCGCCTCGGCCTCCCGCGCCGGCGGCCGGCTCCGCCCCGAGCGCCCGGCCATGTGCCGGAACATCGCGTCGGCCCGGCTCTCGCCCGGTGTCGCCGGCACCTCGCGCACCCGAGCCACCACGGCGTCCATCGTCGCGGCAGTCGCCGGCGGCAGCCGGTCACCGAGGGCCCGCCGCAACCGCAGGAACTCGTGCAAGGCATCGTCCCGGCGGATGCTCCACCGCCCGTCGAACAACCGGCCCGCCTCCAGCGTCTCCGCGCCCGCGTCGACGGTCTCCCGGTCGTGCGCGACGAGCGTGGCCCCGAACCGCGGGGTGAGCACGACGACCGTCCACTCCCGCGCGAGCGGCTCCCGCTGGTCCAGCGGCACGAGCACGGTGCCCGCGGGCCGATCCACCGCCGGATCCCCGCCGACGGCCGCCACGACCGTGACCGCGGCCCGCTCGGCGATCCGCTCGTAGACCCGGCGTTCATGGCTCAGATAGGGCACCCGCTGGAAGAGCGCCACCACGGCCATCGGCCCGTCCTCGGCGGCCGCGAGGGCCGCCCGCTCGATCGCGTGCGACACCGCCACGAGGAGACTCTTGGTGGTCTGGCTTCCCGTTCCCGCAGCATCCGGCACCCGCGCAGCCTAGGCACCGCCCGGCGGGCCCGCGACCCCGGCCGGCAAGGCGCAGTCGCAGCCATCACACGCGGAGGCGACCTCGCATCCAAGGAGGCGGTGCCCGACCTGACGTGGGACATCCAGGAGCTCCTGGTCGACGGCGATCGGGCGGCCGTCCGGCTGATCGACTCGGGCACTCCGATCGCGTCGTGGCTCGGGCTGGAGCCGACCGGCGCGGCCGTCTCGTTCGCGGAGACCGCCGTTTACGAGCTCCGGGACGGGCGGCTGACGGCTATGACGTTCCTCGTCGACCTCGCCGGGCTGCGGCATCAGCTCGCCGGTCAGAAAACCGTCCGGTGGTCGAACATTTCGTGAAGCGGGCGGCCGTGCTGTCGCGACGAATGGAGCGGCCACAGGGGACGGTCGGCCGGGGTCGTCTGTGCGGCCTGTGACCGATGGTGGGCGCAGGCGACCGAAACAATAACGACTCCGCCGGTAGTCCACCAAATAGGCCGGTACCGATGCTGCGGGTGCAAACCGGGCACGTTAGGTTGGTCCGATGATCGAGTCTGGACCCCGCGATTCACGTTACGCGTCGGGGGCCGTGCCCGGGGCGCCCCGGCGACACGGTCCGCACCGCCGTCCCTCCGCCGAGGCGATGCGCATCGTGCAGAGCACCGCGGGCGCGGTCGCCGATCGGCCGGTCGTGCTGGCCGAGGCGTTCTACCGGCACCTGTTCGAGCTGGTGCCGGAGACCCGGAGCATGTTCCCGCCGGACATGACGGCGCAGAACGAGAAGCTGTGCCGCGCGCTGCTCGACGGGATCCGGGCGCTGACCGAGCCCGACCGCTACGCGCACGACATGGAGCGCATGCTCGGCATGCTGGGCGCGCACCACGCGCGCTACTACGGCGTCCAGCCCGAGCATTATCCGTACGTCGGGCACGCCCTGGTCCGTGCGGTGCGCGACCTGACCGGTGACTGGAGCGTGGCGACCAGCTCCGCCTGGATCTGGGTCTACGACTGGATGAGCGCCCACATGCTCGGTGACGCCGCCCCGTGAGCCCGTCTCAGGCCGGGTCTCCACGGTGGAGGTCCGGCCGGTAGGGCAACGGCAGTTCGCCGGTGTCGGCCCCGTGAAAGGGGCATCCGGCGGCCACGGGCGCCGCGGGCTCGATGCCGCGGGAGAGCAGCCGGGCGCCCTCGTCCAGATAGAAGTTGGGCTTGAGGTCGGCCTCGTGGAAGTAGCGGTGGAAGACCGGTGTCGCGGCGCCGGAGATGGGCGGCACGATCCAGCTCCAGTCGGCGGGCACCAGCCGGCCGGCCTTCTGCTCGCGGGCGACGTGGTCGAGGAAGCGCGCCGACTCGGTGTGGTGGTCGGTCATCTTGACGCCGGCGATGTCGTAGGAGTGGAGCACCGCCCGGTTGAGCTCGACGAGCGCCCGGTCGCGCCACAGTGTCCGCTCGCTGCTCGTGTCGAGGCCCAGCTGCTGGGCGATCAGGGGCAGCAGGTTGTAACGGTCCTTGTCGGCGAGGTTGCGCGCGCCGATCTCGGTGCCCATGTACCAGCCGTTGAAGGGGGCGAAGGGATAGTGGACGCCGCCGATCGTCAGCCGCATGTTGCTGACGGCAGGCACCGCGTACCACCGGAGGCCGAGCCGGGCGAACCACGGGTGCTCCGGGTGGACCAGGGGCACCTCGAGCACCGCGCTGGGCGGCAGGTCGTAGAGGCGTACGCCCTCGTCGGGGGTCTCGATCGCCAGCGGGAGCACGTCGAACGGGGTGCCCGCGCCCTTCCAGCCCCGCGCCTCCATGGCCGCGGTGAAGCCGGTCAGCGCCGGGTCGCCGACGACCGCCCCGTCGAAGGCGCGATGCCCGGCGTAACGGATGAGCTGGTCGTTCCACAGCCGCGGGTAGGGGCGGCCGGGCACGGCCTGCGGGAAGACGCTGATCACCGGCCGGATGGCGCCGCCCCGGCGCGCGTGCCGGCCACCCGGCCGCGCCTCGGCGCCGCTCGCGATCTCCAGATGCCGGACCAGCGCCGCGTAGATGTCGGGGGACGAGTGGCAGTCGCGCCGGTCCTGCACCACGAGGCTGCGCCAGTAGAGCCGGCCGATGCACCGGCTGGCGTTGCGCCAGGCCAGCTTGGCCCCGTACGCCAGCTCCTCCGACGTGTGCACATAGGTGCCCGTGGCGTCGATCGCCGCCCGCACCGCCGCCAGCCGGGGGCCGACCGGGCCGGTGTCCGGGTTCTCCGCGTGAAACTGGAACAGGAAGTCCTCGGCCTCGCCGGCGTCGGCCGGGGCGTCCGCGTCCCATTCGGCGACCGGGTGGTCCCGATATCCGGGCGTGCCCACAGGTCGCCTCCCCTTCCGCCCGGAAAGATCGACAGTCCGGGACGGTGACGAGGTTAGATACGTCCGGCGATGAGAGTCAAGCGAGCTTCCTCACTATTGTGTCGGCTCGACCCGCTTCGAGTTGCGTCGAACTTTGCGTCGATCGGACACATGGGACCGGAAGCGCCGGGTACTCGGCCCCTCGACCGCACTCGAGAGGACCTGAGACATGTTGAGAAGAATCGCACTTGCCCTGGGCTGTGCCGGCTTGCTGCTCGTCCCGGCCACCGCGGCCCAGGCGGCACCCTCCGACCAGGACGCCGCCTATCTGCGGGCGGCGCACCAGTCCAACCTGGCCGAGATCGCCGGCGGCAAGGTGGCGCAGCAGAAGGGGCAGAGCCAGGACGTCAAGGATCTGGGCGCCCGCTTCGTGACCGACCACACCAAGCTGGACGCGGCGCTCCGGCAGACCGCCGACCAGCTCGGCGTCGACCTGCCGCGGCGCCGAACGCCGAGCAGCAGGCGCTGGCCACGCGGTACGAGGGGGCGTCCGGCGACGACTTCGACGCCTTGTTCGTGTCGACCCAGATGGACGCGCACATGAAGGCCATGGCCCTGGGTCAGAAGGAGATCTCGCAGGGCAGCGACGACGCGGCGCAGAAGGCCGCGCGCGACGCCGCTCCCGTCATCGCGTCGCACCACGAGCTGCTCGACGACGCCGCGCGCTCGCTCGGTGTGCCCAGCAGCATCGGTACGGGCACCGGCGGCGAGGCGGCCGCGCGCCCGTTCACGGCGCCCGTGATCGGGCTGTTCTCCCTCGGCGCCCTGCTCCTGGCGGCCGCGGCCGTGCTGCTCATGCGGCGCCGGACTGTCCGGGCATGACCCGGCGTCGCACGGCGGGCTGGGCGGCTCTGGCCGCCGGCCTGTCGGCGTCGGTCGCCGGCGTGGCGCTGCTGCTCCAGCCGGGGCGCCCGCCGGCGGACGAGGGCTCGGTGCCGGTGGCCGCCGTCGCGTCCCCGTCGGCGCCTTTGGTGGACGCCGCTCCCCAGCCCTGGGCGCCACCGACCCGGGTGACGATCGGCGCGCTGAAGGTCGACGCCCCGGTGGACGCCGTCGGGGTCGAGCCCGGCGGCGCCCTGGTGGTGCCGGAGAACCCGGCCCGGCTCGGCTGGTGGATCGGCTCGGCCACCCCCGGCTCCCCGCGCGGCACCGTGGTCGTCGCCGGCCACGTCGACACGGCCGCGGACGGGCCGGGTGCCCTTTTCCGCCTGGAAACCCTGCCCCTGGGCGCGACCGTTCAGGTGCGCGCCGGCGACCGCGTGGTCACCTATCGGACCGTCGCCCGGCGCAGCTACGCCAAAGAGCGGCTCCCCGCGGACCTCTTCGCCGCGGGCGGCGCGCCCCGGCTGGCCCTGGTCACCTGTGGCGGCACCTTCCACAACGGCGTCTACAGCCACAACGTGGTCGTCTACGCGGAGCCGGCGTCGGCGTAGCGCAGCACGGCGCCGATCCCGTGCTCCAACTCGACCTCGTCCGGGGCGACCAGGACGAGGGAGGCGCCGGTGCCGGCGATCGTGCGCAGGAGAGCGGCGTCCGCGCGTACCTTCCGGGGGTCGCGCACCCCCGCCTCGCGCAGCACGTGGTCGTCGACGGAGACCAGCGTGACGTCGTCCGGGTCGATCCACAGCGTGTCCGTCGAGGACGGATCGTCGGCGAGCAGCACGGTGTCGACCTGGCCGCGCTGCAACCGGGTCGCCACGTCGGTGAGCCCGGCGCCGGCCGTGCCGTCGCCGCGCTGCGTCCGGTAGCGGTCGATCGCCTCCTGGACGTGCCGGTCGGCCGTCTCGGCGATCGCCTGCACGGTCACGTCGTCGAGCGCGCCCTCGTCGGCGCCGGCGTGCCGCGAACCCGCGTCGGTGCGCACCAGCCGGCTCCGCCAGCGCCCGGGCAGCTCGCCCTCGAACTTCTCCACCGCCCGCACGTCACCGCCCACCACGATGACCTCGGCGTCGATGCTCTCGGCCAGCTCGGCCGCCGCGGTGGCCACGGCGCCGGCGTTGCGTTTCCACGTCTCCTCGGCCGCCTGGTCGTAGCGCCGGTCCGACCAGCCGCCCGCGTGCACCTTGCGCAGAGGGAACGTCTCGCCGCCGGTCACCTGCCGGTGCCGCGGCACCCCGCCGGCGGCGATCGCGTCCAGGTCACCGCCGGTCCGGTCGGCGAGCACCCGCACGTACGGGACCTCCTCCCCGCGCTGCACCACCAGCGGCATGGCGTGCGGCAGCGCGCCGACGTGCGCCACGTCGGACGGCGGCGGCGCGGACAGCGTCTCCAGCCGGGCGACCGCCCCGGCCCGGGCGAAGACCGCGAGCCCGTAGCGGCCCGGCCGGTACGGATGCGAGCCGATCGCCTCCGCCACGGCCTCGACCGTGGCCTCGTCGGCGCCCTGGTCGATCAGGCTCTGCCGCAGGGCCCGCCAGCGCAGCTCCACCTCGTGGCCGGCGTTCTCCCCGGCCCGCGTGGCGTCGAGGTAGACCGACACCCAGGGGCCCGGCTGGTCGAAAAGAGGGCGAAGGAAGTCCAGTCTCATCGGGCCCGCATACCCGGGTTCCGCTTCACCTCACGACGGCGGCAGGCCCCGCCGGGCCGCGTCGTTTGAGGCGGTCGCCACCGGGCAAGCGACGGCCATGGGTGAGCGTACGGTTTCCGATCTGCTGGTCGAGCGGCTGGCCGAGTGGGGTGTGCCGCGGGTCTTCGGCTACTCCGGCGACGGCATCGACGGGGTGATGGGCGCGTTGCGGCGGGCCGGGAAGCCGGCGTTCGTGCAGGCGCGGCACGAGGAGGCGGCCGCGTTCATGGCCGTCGCCCACGCCAAGTACACCGGGGACGCCGGGGTGTGCCTGTCGACCCAGGGCCCGGGCGCGGTGCACCTGCTCAACGGGCTCTACGACGCCAAGCTCGACTCCAAGCCGGTCGTGGCGATCGTCGGGCAGCAGGCGTCGACCGTGCTGGGCAGCGCCTATCAGCAGGAGATCGATCTCGGGCGGCTCTTCGGCGACGTGTGCGCGCAGTTCGTGCAGACGGCGCACACCGCGGAGCAGCTGCCGATGCTGATCGACCGGGCCTTTCGGACGGCGCTCGCCACCCGCAGCCCCACGTGCCTGATCCTGCCGCACGACGTGCAGACGATGCCGGCCCCGGACCCCACGGCCCAGGAGCACGGCGTCATGGTGACCAGCCCGGGGCTGCGGCGGGCGCGGGTGGTGCCGCACGACGCGGACGTGCGCGCGGCCGCGGAGGTGCTCGAGGCGGGCGAGCGGGTCGCGATCATGGTGGGCCAGGGGGCGTACGGGGCGGCGGGCGAGATCGCCGAGCTGGCCGACCGGCTCGGGGCCGGGGTGACCGCCTCGCTGCTCGGCAAGCCCGTGCTCGACGAGGGCCTGCCGTTCCACACCGGCGTCATGGGGCACCTGGGAACCACGGCGAGCAACCAGCTGCTGCAGAACTGCGACACCCTGCTGCTCGTGGGCACCAACGACCCGTGGACGGAGTTCTATCCGGTGCCGGGGCAGGCCCGGGCGGTGCAGATCGACATCGACGGGCGCCAGCTGGGCATCCGCTATCCCGTGGAGGTGCCGCTGGTCGGCGACGCCACGGAGACTGTGCGGGCGCTGCTGGGCGCGGTGAAGCCCCGGGACAACAGCGCGTGGCGGGAGCAGGTGGAGGGCTGGGTGCGTACCTGGGAAGAGGTCTCCACCCGCCGCGCCGCCGCGCCGGCCGAGCCCTTGAACCCACAGCACGTGGTGCGCTCGCTGAGCGGGCGGCTGAGCGCCGACGCGCAGGTCGCGGTCGACGTCGGGTCGGTCGTCTACTGGTACGCCCGGCATCTGCGCCTGCCGGCCGGCGTCCCCGCCCACCTGTCGAGCACGCTCGCGTCGATGGGCTGCGGGCTGCCGTACGGGATCGCCGCCAAGCTCGCCGCCCCGGACCGCCCGCAGATCGTGCTGACCGGCGACGGCGCGATGCAGATGACCGGGCTGGCGGAGCTGGTGACCGTGGCGGCCCGATGGCGCGACTGGGCGGATCCGCGGTTCGTGGTGTGCGTGCTCGACAACCGTGACCTGGCCGAGGTCAGCTGGGAGCAGCGCGAGGCGGAGGGCGAGCCGCGCTTCGCGACGTCGCAACAGCTGCCCGATGTCCCGTACGCCAAGTATGCCGAGCTCCTCGGCCTGCGCGGCTTGCGCGTCACGTCGCCGGAGGAGCTGGACGCCGCCTGGGACGAGGCCCTCCGCGCCGACCGGCCGGTGCTCATCGAGGCGGAGGTCGACCCGGCCGTGCCGCTGCTGCCGCCGGGCCGCCCCTACAAGCAGGTGAAGGCCATGTACGCCGGGCTGGCCGCCGAGAAGGGGCAGCTCGCCCGGCGCGCCGAGGCCCACCTCCGCCGCGAGCGCGCCGACGAGGGCTTCGACGACCCCCGGTAGGTATTGTGCGGCCATGCTGCACGTCCGGGCGATCGCGCCCGCCCCGGTGTCCGCGCGGGTCCTGGAGCTGCTGAAGGCCGACGACGCCGTCACGCATGTCGTCGTGCTGCCCGGCGCGGCCCTGTCCCCGCCGGGCGACCTGATCGAGTTCGACGTGGTCCGCGAGGGGGCCAGCGCCGTCCTCGACCAGCTGCGCGGGCTCGGCCTCGACCGTGACGGCGCCATCGTCATGGAACGCGTCGACACCACCATGTCCGCCGCCGCCGACCGGGCCGAGAAGCGCGTCCCCGGCCTGGGCGTCGACGCCGTCGTCTGGCACGAGATCGAGCACCAGACCGGCGAGGAGACCGCGCTGTCGGCCTCCTTCCTGGCCTTCATGACCGTCGCCATGATCATCGCGGCCGTCGGCGTGCTCCTCGACCAGCCCATCCTCATCGTCGGCTCGATGGTCGTCGGCCCCGAGTTCGGCCCGCTCGCCGCGCTCTGCGTCGGCCTCGTGCAACGCAAAGCCCAGCTGGTACGCCGCTCCGCGCTCGCCCTCGGCGCCGGCTTCCCGATCGGCATGCTCCTGACCGTCGCCGCCGTCTGGCTGCTGACCGCGGCCGGCCTGGTCGACAAGTCGATGCTGCTCGACGACCGTCCCCTGACCGACTTCATCTGGCGCCCGGACGCCCTGTCCTGGGTCATCGGCTTCCTGGGCGGGGTCGCGGGCATCCTGTCGCTGACGTCGGCCAAGGCGGGCACCCTGGTCGGCGTCCTCATCTCGGTCACCACGATCCCGGCGGCAGCCAACGCGGCGGTCGCCCTGGCCTACGGGGTACGCGAGGAAGCGTTGGGCTCGGCCCTCCAGCTGCTCATCAACGCGGCGGCGATCGTGCTGGCCGGGGTTCTCACGCTTCTGGTGCAGCAGGCTGTCTGGAAGAAGGCGCAGCGGCGTGGCTGAAGCCTCGGAGGACCGCTGGACGTTGCCGTTCTCGGGGCTCACCGTCACGCGCGTCGAGGTGGACTTCGCGTTCGGCCTGCTGCTCGGCGACGGGGGCCACGTGAGCATCGCCGGCCCGGCCACGCTGGCCTACAGTCCTGAGCGGATCATCCTGGACCGCGACCGGGCCGGGCGGCCTGCTGGTCGTGAGCCTCCCCGGCGGCGACCTGGCGGTCTGGCCCGCCCGCTGAGGGCTGCTCGAGCAGGAAGCTATTTACGTTCTTGAATGCGTGGGAGCGCTCCCGTAACGTCCCTGACACATCGACGAACGGAGTCGTCCCGTGTCTTATCCGCGCTTCCGATCAACCTTGGCGGCCGCCACCGCCGCCCTCGTGACCGCCGCCGGCTGCCTGCTCGCCGCCGTCGGCGCGACGCCCGCGGCCGCGGCCCCCGCCGTCGGCACCGGCACCGGCTACCTGCACACCAGCGGCAATCAGATCCTCGACAGCACCGGCGCCACCGTGCGGCTGACCGGCATCAACTGGTTCGGCATGGAGACCGACAACAAGACGTTCCACGGGCTGTGGGCGAACAACCCGTGGCGGTCGCAGCTGGACACGATGGCGCGGCTCGGCTACAACACGCTGCGGGTGCCCTTCTCCGACGACGCGCTCAAGGCGGGGGCGACCGCGACCGGCGTCAACGACTACGTCAACCCGGACCTCGTGGGGCTGTCGCCGTTGCAGATTCTCGACAAGGTGGTCGCGTACGCCGGAAGCAAGGGCATGCGGATCATCCTGGACCGGCACCGCCCGACGGCGGCCGGGCAGACGGCGTTGTGGTACACGGCGGGCGTACCGGAATCGACCTGGATCGCCAACTGGCAGGCGCTGGCGCGCCGCTATGCCGGCAATCCCACCGTGATCGGCGCCGACCTGCACAACGAGCCGCACGCCGAGGGCACCAACCCGGCCGCCACGGGATCGTGCTGGGGCTGCGGCGACACCGCCCGCGACTGGCGGCTGGCGGCCGAGCGCGCCGGCAACGCCATTCTCGCGGTCCAGCCCAACTGGCTCATCTTCGTCGAGGGCGTCAGCTGCCCGAGCGGGGGCCTCTCCAACGTCTGGGACAACGACCCCAGCAACGACGAGGACTGCGGGTGGTGGGGCGGCAACCTTTCCCAGGCAGGACAGTTCCCCGTACGCCTCAGCGTGGCGAACCGGCTCGTCTACTCCCCCCACGAGTACGCCACCTCGGTCTACCACCAGGCCTGGTTCGACGATCCGGCGTACCCGGCGAACATGCCCGCCATCTGGGACCGGTACTGGGGTTACCTCTACAAGCAGAACATCGCGCCCATCATGATCGGTGAGTTCGGCACCACGTTGCAGAACGACGTCGACCGGGTGTGGTTGCAGAGCCTGCTCGCCTACACGGGCACCGGGGCGACCGGGATGTCGTTCACTTACTGGTCGTGGAACCCCAACTCCGGCGACACCGGCGGCATCGCCAACGACGACTGGACCACGGTCAACACCGCGAAGCAGGCCATCATCCAGCCCTACCTGATCCCGCCGGTGGGCTCGGGCGGCGGCACCGATCCGGGCACTCCCCCGGCGGGCGCGTGCACGACGGCGTACCGGCAGGACAACGCCTGGAACGGCGGCTTCCAGGGCACCCTGACCGTGACCAACACCGGCTCGGCCGCGGTGAGCCCGGCCGCGGCCACCTGGACCTGGCCCAGCGGCGTGACGCTGTCGAACGGCTGGAACGCCACCGTCGCCCAGTCCGGCACCACCGTCACGGCGACCGGCACCGCCCTGGCGCCCGGCTCGGCGGTGACCGTCGGCTTCACGGCCACCGGCCCCGCCACCGCCCCGGCCACGGTCAAGCTCAACGGCGTCGCCTGCACCGCCGCTTGACAAAAGCCCGGTCAAGCTCAACCGCGTCGCCTGCACCGCCGGTTGACAAGAGCCCGGTTGACAAACGGGGTGGCACTCCGGTTACCGTGGAGACGGAAATCGGGGTGCCACCCCGTTTTGAGGACCGGGAGAGGAAACGATGAGCGACCAACGCGTGGTGCTGGTCACCGGGGCGAGCACGGGCTTCGGCCGGTTGACGGCCGAGGCGCTGGCCCGGCGCGGGCACCGGGTTTTCGCGGGCCTGCGGGACGTACGCGGCCGCAACCAGCGCGCCGCCGCCGAGCTGGCCGCGCTCGAGGGCGCCGACCTGCGCGTGGTCGAGATCGACGTCACCGATCAGGCCTCCGCGGACCGGGCGGTGACCGAGGTGATCGGCGCGGCGGGGCGCCTCGACGTCGTCGTCAACAACGCCGGCGGCATCTTCGTGGGGCCGGTCGAGCCCTTCACCGCGGAGGAGGCGCAGCGCCAGTTCGACCTCAACGTGTTCGGGGCGCTGCGGGTCAACCGGGCCGCCCTGCCCCACCTGCGCCGGCAGGGCGCCGGGCTGCTCCTGCAGATCGGCTCCCTGTCGAGCCGGGTGACTGTGCCGTTCAGCGGTCTCTACGCGGCGAGCAAGGCGGCGCTGGCGAGCCTCACCGAGGCGTGGCACGACGAGCTGGCCCCGCACGGGGTGGAGTCCGTCATCCTCGACGCGGCCCCCTATCCGACCAACATCGGCGCCAACGCCACGCTGCCGGCCGACCAGGAGCGGATGGGCGCCTACGGCGAGGCCCTGGGCGGCTTCATGGCGGCGATCACCAGTCCCCAGCAGGCGAACCCCGGCGACCCGGCCGTGGTCGCCGAGGCTGTCGTGCGGCTGGTCGAGGCGCCGGAGGGCAAGCGGCCCCGGCGGACGGTGGTCGCGCCGGCGGCTCAGTTCGAGGCGGTCGAGGCGCTGAACCGGGTGGCCGACTCCGCCGCCGTCGCCGTGACCGCCGACATGGGCATCGCCGCGTTCGTCAGCGCCCGCTGAGGCCTGATCCGGCTTGTGGCGAGAACGAGGCCGGCGATGAGGGCGGGCGCGACCAGGTAGACGCCGCTGAGCAGCACCATCGACCCGGTGAGCGTGGTTCCGAGCAGCGCGACCGCCCGCATCCGGCCCGCCGGCAGCAGCCGTACGGCGGCCAGCGTGCCGACGAAGGTGACGGCGGCCAGGCAGGCGGACGTGGTGCGCAGCAGGGCATCCAGCCCGACGTGCCCTACCAGCGCGGCCACACCGGCGGCCGCCGTCGCCGCCCCCAGCACGAGCAGGCCGCGCTGCGGCGAGGAGACCCGGCGCGGCAGCAGCCCCCGCCCGAGCCGCGTGGCGCCCGCGACATAGGTGTTGACCGCGCCGAACGTCAGCACGAGCGCCGCCGCCCCGGTCAGCGGCTCGGCGGCCGGGCCGATCCCGGCCAGCATGGCGGTCAGCGGCACGGGCGACGCCGCCGCGCCGGAGCCGACGACCGTGATCGCCACCCCGAGATAGATCACGGTGATCGCCGCCAGCGTGAGGCCGGTCGCTGTCAGCAGGCGCCGGCCCGCGAAGTCCGCCGACAGGTGGCTGGCGGCCTCCCAGCCCACGAATGCGAAGACCAGCACGCCGACGGCGCTGCCGACCCCGGCGAACCCGTGCGGCAGGAACGGCTCGAACCGCTCGGCGCGGACCTCCGGCAGGCTCACGGCGATGGCGGCGGTCAGCACCACGACCAGCAGGGCCACCATCACGACCTGCATGCGCCCGCTGGTCCGCAGCCCCGCCGCGTTCGCCGCGAACGCCGCCACCAGCAGCGCGCCCGCGATCACCAGGGCCATCCGGCCGCCCCCGCCGAACGCCTCCGCCGCATAGAGGCCACCGGCCAGCGCCCCGGCGAGGATGCCGACCGGCACGGCCGCGAAGAACCACCAGCCCACGATGGCGTACGCCCGGCGGCCCAGCGCCGTCCCGGCGAAGTGCGCCACCCCGCCGCCGTCGGGATGCCGCAGCCCGAGCAGCGCGAACGTGAACGCGACGGGGACGCTGACCAGGATCAGCCCCGCCCACGCCAGCACCGAGCCCGGGCCCGCCGCCCGCGCCGCCAGGTGGGGCAGCACCAGCATGCCCGGCCCCAGTACGCCGCCGAGCACGGTGGCCGTGCCCTGCCAGATCCCCAAACGATGCTCCGTCATCCCGCGACGGTAGGCAGATGTGCGGATCTTGGCGGCCACCACCGAACGTTTGATCGAAATCGCTGGCATCATAGGCCCGTGGACGAACTCGACGCGCGCATTGTCGCCCAGCTCCAGTCAGATGCACGGTTGTCCAACCGTGAGCTCGCCCGTCTGGTCGGCGTCTCCCCGTCCACCTGTCTCGAACGGGTGCGCGCCCTGACCCGCCGCGGCGTGATCCGGGGCTACCACGCCGACATCGACCCCGCCGCCCTCAACCGCGGCGTGCAGGCCCTCGTCTCCGTGCAGGTCCGTCCGCTGAGCCGGACCGTCATCGACGCCTTCAAGGCCGCGGCGGCCCAGATGCCCGAGGTGCTCAGCGTCTTCGTCCTGGCCGGCGGCGACGACTTCCTGCTGCACGTCGGCGTACCCGACCTCGACGCCCTGCACGCGCTGCTCACCGACCGGCTGAGCAAGCGCCGCGAGGTCACCGGCTTCCGCACCTCCGTCATCTTTCAGCAGGTCACGAACCCGACGCCGGGCCTGCTGACCTGACCGCCCGGAAATGTTGCCGAAACATCTTCAAACTTCGATGTCTTTGGCCTAGCCTTGTGGGAGCGCTCCCAACCCCCCTCGAGGAGAGCCTGATGAAGAGATTCCTCGCCGCCTGCCTGGTCTTCGCCGCTAGCGTCGGAGCCGTGGCCGTGGCCGGAGAAGCGCAGGCGGACACCCGCATCTGCGACCAGTACGGCAGCACGACCATCGGCGGCCGCTACACGGTGATGAACAACCGGTGGGGCACCTCCGCCGAGCAGTGCATCAATGTGACGAGCACCGGCTTCAGCATCGTCAGCCAGCAGGGCACGGGCAACACCAGCGGCGCCCCCGTCTCCTACCCGGCCGTCTACTACGGCTGCCACTACGGCAACTGCTCGCCGGGATCGGTGCTGCCGCGACGGGTGAGCGACATCCGCAGCGCCACGAGCAGCGTCAGTTACACGTACGTGGGCGGGGCGACCTATGACGCCGCGTTCGACATCTGGCTGGACCCGACGCCCCGGACCAACGGCGTCAACCAGCAGGAGATCATGATCTGGTTCAACCGCCAGGGCAGCATCCAGCCCATCGGCTCGGTCGTGGGCAACGCGACCGTCGGCGGCCGGACCTGGCAGGTCTGGCGCGGCAGCAACGGCGCCAACCAGGTCATCTCGTACGTGGCCCCGGCGCCCATCTCCAGCTGGAGCTTCAGCGTCCTGGACTTCGTCAACGACGTGCGCAACCGGGGCGCCATCACGAACTCGTGGTACCTCACCAGCATCCAGGCCGGCTTCGAGCCCTGGATCGGCGGGGCCGGACTGGCCGTCAACTCCTTCTCGGCGTCAGTCAGCTGAGCCCGGGCCGCCCCGACCGCCGGAAGTGACCGGTGCCGGGGCGGCTCGTTCCAATTCCTGTCTACAGCAGCGCGCGCATCGCGTCGATCTCCGCGGACTGCTCATTGATCACATGCTTGGCCAGCCCGTGGACGTAAACATTGGTCCCGCCGCCCGCCAGCAGCTCGCGGGACATGACGATGGCCCCCTCGTGATGCTCGATCATCAGCCGCAGGAACAGTCCCGGGGCCGCACCGGTTTTCGCACGGTCGAGCGACATCAGCTGCGCCTCGGTCAGCATGCCGGGCATGGCGCCACCCGCCCGGGCCGGAGGCGCGTTCCACGCCGCCAGCCACGCGTTCGACTCGTCGATCTCGCGCTGCTGGTCGTGCGCGATGAAGTCGGCGATCGCCGCGATCCGCTCCGGGACGCCCGGCTTGGCGAGCAGCGCCCGGCTCATCCGGACGGCCTGCCCGTGATGGTCCGCCATCATCTGCGCGTAGTGCACGTCAGCGCCGGAAGGCACCGCCACGGTGACGGCGGCCGCTTGCGGGGCCGGTTTGTCGCGCGGAACAGGCTCATCGGCGCGACTCACCCCGAAGAACACCGCCACGCCGGTCACAGCAAGGACCAGCGCGGCGGCGAGACGACGGAACAAGGCTCAGTTCCGCGCGGCCGACGAAGCCGGCGGCTCAGAAGGAGTCGAGGGCTCCTCCTCCGGGTACGGGTTCCCGTTGACGTTCTCCCGCCCGTCCGGCGCGATCGGGTTGATCGCCGTGAAGTCGCGCGGCGCCAGATCGAAGCCCTGCCAGTGCATCGGCATCGGGCTCTGGTCCTCGTCCCGCGGCACGTGGTGGAAGCCCACCCGCACCCACATCACCGGGTCGGTCATCTTCTGCTTGTCGGCGGCGAAGTCGAGGATCGTCTTGATGCCCAGCGGGCACTCGGGGTCCGAGATGTTGTCCGACGCCCACTTCTCGCACAGGTTCGCCTGCGTGAAGGTGACGTCCGGCTGCGTCTCCGGGTGCCCCTCGTACGGGTCGTCGGCCCCGGTGATCAGCTCGTACGAGCGCTTGTGCCCGTCGGCGTTCGTACTCGTGGGGCTGGCGACGCGCCACCAGCGGCGGTCGGCCTTGTTGAAGCTGCCCTCCTTGGCGATGGTCTTCCTGGTCGTGGTGAGCTTGGCGGTCATCGCGCCCTCGCCGTCGAGCTTGGTGTCGTACTGCTCGACGGTCTCGCCGCCCTTGCCACCGATGTTGAAGTCGACCCGCCAGAACGCGCTGTGATAGTGCATGGTCGCGTAGTCGCGGGCCTCCTTGCCGATCGGCCAGCCCCGGTCCGCCTGCGAGTACTCGCCGGGGGCCAGGTCGCCGGTCGCGCCGAGGCGGGCCGAGATCTGGCCGGTGTCGCCGAGGCGGTACTCGGTCACGTACTCGTACCAGCCGACCTTGCTGATCGCCCGGAGCACGAGCTCGTGACCCTGACGCGAGTAGACCTTCTCGGTGCCCTCGCCCGTCTCCTCGTCGTACTCGTAGTCGTGCAGGCGGTTGGCCAGGCCCGCCGGCTCCGCGCTGACGCAGAGCAGCTCGCGCTGTTGCGGGTCGGCGCCGCCGTCGGAGCCCGTACGCGCGGAGCCGCCCTTGCAGTCCTCGCCCGTGAGCGTCTCCATGTTGTAGCTGCCCAGGCCGTACTCGGTGAGGTCGTTGTACTCGGTGTCACCGGAGTCGTAGGGCACGTTGAGCTGCGCGAGCCGGATGGAGTTGAGCACCTGCACGGGCTCGGGCTGGCGCGGCGAGGAGAGGAAGACGTTGTTCAGGACCAGGCCGGCCCGGTCGTTGATGCGCCAGCAGAGCTGCCACGTCGTGCCGTTGGGCAGCGTCTCCTTGACCGTGGCGGCCGCACCGCAGGGCGACGGCTCCGGCGCGGCCTCGGCCCGGCCGGGCGCGACCAGGGCCAGCGACCCGGTGGCCAGCAGAGTGGCGGCGATCGTACGGAACTTCATGCGGCCCTCGTTCATGAAAGGCGGGCGACCTTGCGCCCGGACAGGTCGACAACGACGTCGGTCACGTTGATGAACTGACCGTCGCCGGTCTGCACGATGAGCTGAACGCAGCGCTTCTTGCCGCACTGGCTCGCCCCGGTGTCGGCGGGCTTGGCCTTGTAGATGTGCGCGGTGACGTTCAGCCCCTCCTTGCCCGCGAAGGCCTGGCCGGTGGCGTCGGCGTACGCGGCCTTGAAGCCGGCGCTGAGCGGATCGGCCAGCAGCAGATCCAGCGCGACCGTCGCCTCCCGCGGCGAGGCCGGCGGCTGCATGCCCGTGGCGGAGTAGCTGTGCACGAGCTTGCCCGTGCTCGCGTCGACGACCTGCTTGACGAGCTTGTCGGTCTTGTAGTCGTAGAAGTAGAGCTCCGCCTCCCGGCCACTGCCGTCGAGCCCCAGATCGGCTGACAGATACTCCGGGCCGGCCTCGCCGGTCACGCCGCGCGCGTCGGCGGCGAGCTGCGGGGTGAGCGCGGCAGCGCGCGCCTTGTCCACCTCGGTCGAGGTCAGCGCGTCGCTGCCGGTCCCGGCGGCCGCCTCGGGCACCGGATCGGGATCCGACACCTTCGGCAGCATGCCGCCGACTCCCGGACTGGGGTCGCCCGGCGCCGCGTTCGCCTGCCATGACGCGATCCCGAAGGCGCTCACGGCGGTGACGGTCGCGATGCCGAGACCCCACCCCCATTTTCTGTACGAACCCACTGTCGACTGTCCTCCCTGGTCTGGATCTGGGAAGGACCGTGCCGGGTCACCGGTAAGATCGACGTAAAGTGATATCCGTCGAAGATCTCAGGGCCTGCGCTCCGCCCGTTCGAAGGGCGCCCACAGCCCGTGCGGATAGCCCAGCCGGAGCGCGCTCGCCTCGTCCAGCCGTTCCAGCTGATCCGCCGGGATGTTTAGAGCGCCGGCCGCGAGGGTCGACATGAGCTGATCCACGCTCCGCGGCCCGATGATAGGAATCACGCCCTTCGCCATCGACCACTTGACGGCCACCCGGTCGGGAGTCGTGCCGAGATCCCGGGCGACGCTCTCGGCGGCGTCCAGGATCTTCGCCTTGCCGGCGTCCTCCTCCCGGTGCAGGAACTGGCTGATCGAACTCTGGGCGCGTCCCGTCTCCCCGCGCCGGTACTTGCCCGTCAAGAGACCACCACCGAGCGGCGTGAACCCGAGCACGCCCAGGCCGAAGGCGTCGGCCATGGGCAGCAACTCCCGGTCGGCACTGCGCTCGACCAGGCTGTACTCGGACTGGATGGCCACGGGAGCAGCCCAGCCCCGTTGCTCCGCCAGGGTGACTGCCGTCGCCACTCGCCAGGCCGGGAAGTTGCACAGTCCGGCGTACAGGATCTTGCCGGCGGCCGTGAGGTCGTCGAAGGTCCGCAGGATCTCCTCGACGGGGGTGGACTCGTCGGCCACGTGGGCCCAGAAGACGTCCACCCGGTCGGTACGCAGCCGGCGCAGGCTCAGCTCCAGCGACTGGACCATCGCCTTCCGGCCGTTCCCGGTGAACTGCAGACCGCTGGCCGCGTCGGACCCCATGGTGTACTTCGTCGACAGGACGATGTCCTCACGGTCCGAGGCGATGATGTCCGCCAGATATTGCTCGGCGTCGCCGGCCTGATAGTTGGACGCGGTGTCGATGAAGTTGCCGCCCGCCTCCCGATAGGTGTCGTACATCGCCTTGGACTCGGCCGCGTCCGCGCCGTGCCCCCAGCCCAGGCCGAAGTTGCCGGTCCCCAGCGACAGCTCCGACACCCGCAGCCCTGATCTCCCGAGAAATCGGTATCGCATGACTTTCATGACTCCTCGCGTTGATCCGCGGCGTCCGCCGCCCGGCATCCATCGTTTCTCCCGCCGCGCGTATATTCCATAACGTGGAGTCCACCGGTGTTTACGGATCGTCCAGCGCCGGGATCGCCCTCGATGGGCAGGACCCGATCCGGGACGTGCTGGCGCTGGCCCGGCCGCGGACGGTCGCTCCCGTCCCCCTGCGCGCGGCGGCGCCGTGGGGAGTCCGGTTCTCGCCCTTCCCGCACGTCAAGCTCGGCGTGGTGGTGGAAGGCGAGTCCTGGCTGTGCATCGACGGGCTGGAGCCGCTCCTCCTGACCGAAGGCGACTTCTATCTGCTCGGGAATCCGCCGCCCTACGGCCTCGGGAGCTCGGTCGAAGCGGCGCGCGCGGGCCTGTCGGACGCGGGCGGGCCCACACAGACGGCGTACATGTGCAGCGTCGACTTCGAGTTCCAGGACTCCGACGGGTCGGCGCTGTTCTCCTCGCTTCCTCCGGCCATGATCGTCCGGGCGGGCGAGGCCGGCGAGAAGCTGCTCTGGACCATCGCCACCCTGCTCGTCCACGAGATGGGGACGCACAAGGTCGGCCGGTCGCTGGTTCTCGAGCATCTGGCCCACATCCTGCTGGTGCAGATGCTGAGGTCGCACGCCGGCTCGTCCCCGGAGCCCCTGGGCTGGCTGGCCTCGGTGGCCGACGACGGGATCGGGGCGGCGTTGCGCGCGGTCCACGCCGACCCGGGTCGCCGCTGGACGCTCGAGGAGCTGGCCCGGATCGCGACGATGTCGAGGTCGGCCTTCGCCGCGACCTTCCGGGCCCGGGTGGGGCGACCTCCCCTGGACTACCTCATCGAGTGGCGCATGCAGCTCGCCCGGGCGGCCCTGCGCACCGAGGACTCCCTCGCCGCCATCGCCACGGCCATCGGCTACCAGTCCGAGAGTGCCTTCAGCACCGCCTTCCGGCGCGTCGTCGGGATGCCACCGCGCGAGTTCCGCGTGTCACTTCGATCGCCCGGTGCGTAACCGTCATGGCCTTCACGGCCTTCACGGCCTCCATGGCCTTCACGGCCTCCATGGCCTTCACGGCCGGAAGCGGTAGCCCATGCCCGGCTCGGTGATCAGGTGCGCCGGGCGTGAGGGGTCGTCCTCGAGTTTGCGGCGCAGGCGGGCCATGTACTGGCGCAGATAGTTGGTCTCCGTCGAGTATTGCGGGCCCCAGACGTCGTGCAGGAGGGTGCGCTGGCTGAGCAGCTTGCCGGGGTGGCGCAGCAGGTGTTCGAGCAGCTGCCACTCGGTGGGCGTCAAACGCACCTCGCCGGGGCCGCGGGTGACCCGGCGGGCGCCCAGGTCGACGGTGGTGGCGCCGATGGTGACGGTGGGCAGGGCATCGCCGGGGGCGTGGGCACGGCGGGTGACGGCTCGGATGCGGGCCAGCAATTCGTCGATGCTGAAGGGCTTGGTGACGTAGTCGTCGGCGCCGGCGTCGAGCGCGCCGACCTTGTCGTGGCTCTCCACGCGGCCGGAGAGCACGATGATGGGAACGCCGGTCCAGCCGCGCAGGCCCCGGATCACGTCGGTGCCCGCCATGTCGGGCAGGCCGAGGTCGAGGACCACGAGGTCGGGGTGCCGGTCGCCGGCCAGCCGCAGCGCCGAGGCACCGTCGGGCGCGGCGTCCACGTCGTAGCGCCGGGCGCGCAGATTGATGGTCAGCGCCCGGACGATCTGGGGCTCATCGTCGACAACGAGGACGCGGGTCATGACCTGACCTCCGCGAGGAAGGCGA
>NZ_JAUZQD010000001.1 GCF_030709675.1 Symbioplanes lichenis | reverse complement strand
TGCATCGGCGCGGCCTGAAACTGGCTTGAGGGCTCCGTCCTGCGCGGGCAAGGTGAGTCCTCATGGCGGAAGCGGCGACGCCGGAGGCGCCACAGCATCCGGCGGCACCGAGCGGTGTTCTTGCCACGGAGCGGCCGCTGCGGTCGCCGGCGTTCCGGTGGTTCTTTGTCGGGCGCTCGATTTCGATGGCCGGCAGTTTCATGTCGCCGGTTGCGCTCGCGTTCGGAGTTCTCGGGGTCACGGGCAGCGGAGCCTGGCTGTCCGCGGTCCTCGCCGCCGCCACGGTTCCGATGGTCGCCACCATGCTGATCGGCGGCGCCGTCGCCGATCGCTACCGCCGGGACTTCGTGCTCCGCCTGACCAGTTTCGGCGCCGGAGTCACCCAGGCCGGCGTCGCCGTCGTGCTGCTCACCGGACAGCGCCCCGTGCTGCTGCTGCCGCTGGCGGCTCTCAACGGAATCTTCCAAGGACTGACCACGCCGGCCCTGCGCGGCATTCTCGCGAACCTGGTGTCCGGCCGGGCTCTGCAGCAGGCCGGCTCGCTGCTGGCCGCCGCCGGCAACACCGCGCGCATCCTCGGGCCGGGCGCCGCCGGCTGGCTGACCGCCTCGGCCGGCGGCGGCTGGGCGATCGCCGTGGACGCGGCCACCTTTCTCGCCGCGGCTGCCTGCTTCGCCCGGATCTCCCTGCCACCGCGAGCCGCGGCCGTGCCACCGCGAGCCGCAGGCGAACCTTCGATGCTGAGCGCCTTGGCCGAGGGCTGGACCTACTTCCGGACCCGGACGTGGATCTGGTCGGTCACCTTGGCCTTCGCCGTCTTCAACGCGACCACCACGGGCGTCTGGCAGGTCCTCGGCCCGGTGCTCACGAGCGCCACCATCGGCCCCGAGGGGTGGGGACTCGCGCTCGGCGCCCGGGGGGCCGGGGCGCTGCTGACCGGTCTGACCCTGGTGCGGGTGCCGATCATGCGGCGGCCCATGACGCCGGCCTTGACCGCCATGGCGCTGGCCGCCCTCCCGCTCATGCTGCTCGGGGCGGGTGCGGACCTGCCCTGGCTCGTGACGGCCTCGTTCGTCGCGGGTGTCGTCGCCGAGTTCTTCACGGTCGTCTGGACGACGATCACCAATACTCACATCCCGGAGCGTCTGCTCTCCCGGGTGGGCGCCCACGACGAGTTCTGGTCGTTCCTGGCTCTGCCCCTCGGCCAGGTCTCCGCTTCCGCCCTCACCGCGGTGGCCGGCCCGGCGACCGTTGCCTTGGCCGGCGCCGGTTCGGGAGCGGCGGCGATGCTGCTGGCGGCCTGCGTTCCGGCGCTTCGCCGCCTCTCGAAAGCATGAGCTGAGGTCAGGCGAGTTCGACGCGGTCCTGGGCGGTGGTGGCGGAGAGGTAAAGGCGGCAGCCCGCGGCGGTGATGACGGCCTGGACGAGGACGGCGGTCCAGGACAACGGCTGGTTCTGGGCGATGAGGACCAGGGCGGGAACGCCGAGGACCAGCATGTCCACGCCGGCCAGGGCGGCGATCAGGGGGCCGGTGGAGACCGAGCCCATCGGGGTGTCGAAGGGCATGAGACCGTTGTCCACGAAGCCGGCGCGGGCCTTGCGGACGGCCGCCACGGCGCCGACCGGGCCGAGGGCCACGCCGAGGAGCCACCACGGGCCGGCGGGGAGGTCGCCGAGCAGCATGAGGATCGTGAGGCTGAGGGCGTACCAGAGGGTGGCCAGGGTGACCGGGACGGCGGCCCGCTGCAGGATCGCCGTGCGGGAGTCGATGCCCAGCATGCGGAGCATGAAGGGGTTGCCGGTGTCGGTGCGCAGGGTGGCGGTGGTGACGCCGCCGGCGAGCAGGCCGCCGATCAGCACGACGGCGGCCAGCACCAGGCGCGGGGCGGTCGTGACCAGGGCGGGCAGGGCGGCGCTGCCGGCGAGCCAGAGCAGGCGGGCCGGGCGGCGGCGGAGCATGAGGAGATCTTGCGCCACGAGTACGGGCACCCGCCCGCTCAGGCGCCGCGAGCGCAGGTGACG
Source organism: Symbioplanes lichenis (assembly GCF_030709675.1). Taxonomy (GTDB): domain Bacteria; phylum Actinomycetota; class Actinomycetes; order Mycobacteriales; family Micromonosporaceae; genus Actinoplanes; species Actinoplanes lichenis. The sequence goes on along the minus strand of NZ_JAUZQD010000001.1, from coordinate 874,183 downwards.
CCGGGACCAGTAGCGGCGCTCGACCATGTCGGAGACGAACGACGGCTCGATGGCGTACGCGGAGTCCCAGAGCGTGCCCGCGGTGCGCGCCGATTCGAGGATGCGGTCGTTGGGCGTGCGGGCGAGGTTGCGTACGGAGACCAGGAAGCCGGCCGCGACGATCACCGCGAGCGCACCCGTGGCCGTGACCACCGCCTGAGGTGTGGGCCACCCGGCGGGCGCGGGGGGCGCGGTGACGGCCGAGTCGGCGACCAGGCCGGCCAGCCCCGCGGCCAGGACCAGCGCGGCGAGTCGGTCGGACCAGCGTGACCACCAGCGGTCGGCCTGCGCGGCGAGGGCGATCAGCAGCAGCGTGGCGGCGGCGAGCGCGCCGGCCACGGGGAAAAGCGACGCCGGCGGGCGGGCGAGGACGTGGCCCTCGACGGCGAGCGCGGCCACGGCACCGGTCAGCGCGGACACCGCGAGGGCCGAGCCGAGGCCGGGCAGCAGCAGGGCGCGGCGGCTCATCGGGGCGGTGAGCAGCCAGGACGCGGCGGGGCGGCTGATCGCCAGCGGGCCGAAGCGGCGCAGGAGCAGGTAGAGGCCGCCGAGCATGGTCAGGACCAAGGAGACGCCGGCGAGCTGGGAGGCGTTGGGGTGCGTGGGCCAGAAGACGGCGGCGAGTTGCTTGTGGACCATGCCGCCGACGATCGCGACGAAGAGGACGGCGAAGTACCAGTTGTCGGCGATCTCCCAGCGGCTGGAGTGCGCGCGTTGCGTACGGCCGATCCAGCGCCGGACCTCGCCCGCGCTGACCAGCGTGGTCACCGGGCGGCCAGCGAGGGCATGCCGACGCCCGACGCTCCGGATGCCGCGGTGAACGCGTCGTCGTGGCTGGCCATCAGGAGGCTGCCGCCGTCGGCTAGGTATTCGGCGATGAGGGCGGCGACCGTCTCCCGGCCCTCAGGGTCGAGGCGCTGCTCGGGCTCGTCGAGGATCAGCAGGCGGCTCGGGCGCAGGAAGGCGAGGGCGAGCGTGAGGCGCTGCTTCTGACCGGACGACATGGACGCCGGGATCGCGTCGGTCTGGGCCCCGATGCCGAGCCGCTCGAGGGCCTCGTCGGCCCCGGCGTCGTCGGCGTGCACCCCGTGGGCGCGGCAGACCAGCTCGGCGTGCTCGCGGACGGTCAGGCCCGGGTACCAGGTCGGGGGCTCCACGGTCGTCGCCACGGCCCGCCAGAACTCGGGGGCCGCGCCGGGCGGGCCGCCGAAGACCTCGATCTCGCCCTCGTCGGGGCGCTGGAGGCCGGCGACACAGCGCAGCAGGGTGGATTTGCCGATGCCGTTCTCGCCGGTGATGCAGACGCCCGTGCCGGCGGGCACGGTCAGATCCAGCCCCGTGAGGACGGCGGTGGAGCCGTAGCTCACTGCCAGGTCACGGACGACGATCGCTTCCACCGCCGCAATCTAGCAAGGCTGGTCACGGGCGGCGCGCGTACAGGAGCTTCACCACCTTGACGATGCGGCGCACCTGCGCGGGGGTGCGCTCGAAGGTCATCGCGGGCAGCGCGGAGGGTCCGCGCCGCACGGTCACAGCCTTGGGTACGGAGAACTCGCGCAACCCGTCCTCCCCGTGCACGCGCCCGAATCCCGAGTCGCCCACGCCCCCGAACGGCAGCGTCGCCATGCCCACGAAGCCGAGCGTCGAGTTGACGGACACCATGCCGGCGCGCATGCGACGGGCGATCCGGATCGCGTCGCGCTTGCCGAAGACGGCGCCGCCGAGCCCGTACGGGCCGGAGTTGACCTTGGTCAAAGCCTCCTCGGCGTCCGCGACCCGCGTGATGGTGAGCGTGGGCCCGAAGGTCTCCTCGCGCACGGCCGCGGAGTGGTCCGGCACATTGACGAGTACGGTCGGAGCGACGCGCGGCGCCCGTACGGCGTCCGCCCCGCCCACCACCGCCTCGCCCCCACTGGCCAGCGCGTCGTCGATGTGCCGGCGCACCACGTCGAGCTGGCCGGGCATCGTCATCGGCCCGATCTCCTCGCCGATCCGCAGCCGCCCGGCCTTCTCCGCCACCGCACCGACGAAGGCGTCGAACACCGGCGCGACCACGTAGGCCCGCTCGATGCCGATGCAGGTCTGCCCGGCGTTGGTCATCGAGCCCCACACCGCCGCCTCGGCCGCCGCACCGATGTCGGCGTCGGCGTCCACGATCAGCGCGTCCTTGCCGCCGGCCTCCAGCACCACCGGCGTCAGCGTCTCGGCGCACGTCGCCATGATCCGCTTGGCCGTCGCGGTGGAGCCGGTGAACGCGAGCTTGCCCACCCCGGCCCGGCACAGCGCGGCGCCCGTCGTGGCGTCCCCGTGCACGGTCCGCAGCACCGGCTGCTCGGGCACCACCTCGGCGAACGAGTCGGCGAGCCACTGGCCGATGACGGGCGTGTACTCGCTCGGCTTGAACACCACGGCGTTGCCCGCGGCCAGCGCGCCGGCGATCGGGCCCATCGGCACGAGCACCGGATAGTTCCACGGGCTGATGACGCCGACCACGCCGAAGGGCACGTACTCGAGGTGCGCGGCGTGCTCGGCGACCAGCAGCCGCGACCGGACCTTGCGCGGCCCGAGCACCCGGCGGGCGTGGCGCGCGGCCCAGTCGAGGTGCTCGATCGCGGCGACGATCTCGACGATCGCGTCGGCGAGGGGCTTGCCGGTCTCGGCCCGGCTCAGCTCGGCCAGTTCGTCGAGGCGCTCGGCCAGGAGGGCCCGCCAGCGCAGCAGTCTGGTGCGCCGGCCGTCGAAGCCGAGTGCTGCCCACCACCGCTGGGCCTGGCGCGCGTTCTCGACCGCTGCTGTCACGGCGGCCTCGTCGGCGACGGGCACCCGACCGGCCTCGACGCCGGTGGCGGGGCTGGTGGACAGCAGAAGACCGTCCTCGAACACGGGCATTCCGGGCGTACGGGCGTCCGTCATGAACGTGAGTCTATGTCGCATTAGCCGGGCCGTGCCGCACACGTACGCTTGATTCGTGAGCCCACGCCGGAACCGCCCCAAGACGCGCGGTCACTCGTCGTCCTCTTCTCCTGAAGGAATCGAGGAAGATCGGGTCCGGCGGGGCATCGGCGGCGTCCAGCAGTATCAGGACGGCGAGTGGATGGTGCGGTCGATCTTCGGCGGGGCGGCCGTGAAGACGTACCGGTGCCCGGGGTGCATGCAGGAGATCCGCCCCGGCGTGGCCCACATCGTGGCCTGGCCGGCCGACGAGCGCGGCGACGAGACCGACCGGCGGCACTGGCACACCGGCTGCTGGCGCGCGCGGGACCGGCGCGGCCCGGGGGTGGAGCGCTCCCGCAACGCGCCGCGCTATGGGTAAGGATGTGTCTGTGTCACAACGCATCCGCGCCAACTCCGTCCTCCCCGCGCACCGGGAGGACATCGAACTCCACACCGCCGACGGCCAGACCCTGGTCGGCGAGCTGGCCCGCCCGCTCGGCCGCGACCCGGTGGCCACCCTGGTGTGCCTGCACCCACTGCCCACCCACGGCGGCATGATGGACAGCCACATCTTCCGCAAGGCCGCCTGGCGCCTGCCCGCCCTGGCCGGCCTCGCGGTCCTCCGCTTCAACACCCGCGGCACCTCCAGCGTCCGCGGCACGAGCACCGGCACCTTCTCCGCCGGCGCCGACGAGAAATACGACGTGGCCGCCGCCATCGAGTACGCCGAGTTCGAAGATCTCCCGAACATCTGGCTCCTGGGCTGGTCCTTCGGCACCGACCTCACCCTGATGCACGGCCTCGACCCCGCCGTCCGGGGCGCCGTCCTGCTGTCCCCGCCGCTCCGCTTCTCCCAGCCCGCCCACCTGGCCGCCTGGGCCGAGGCCGGCAAGCCCCTGACCGCGCTCGTCCCCGAGTTCGACGACTACCTGCGGCCGGCCGAGGCGGTCGAGCGCTTCGCCGCCGTCCCGCACGCCGAGGTGATCGGCATCCCGAACGGCAAGCACCTCTGGGTCGGCCACTCCGAGCGCATCCTCGACGAGATCGTCCAGCGCGTCGCCCCGTCCGTGCCGACGCCGCTGCCCCACGAGTGGGAAGGCGAGATGACCGTGGGCGACATGAACGCGTACGCCGACCGCACCGTCGCCGCCTTCGCCGACACCCCCGTCCCCCGCCCCGGCGACTGACCGCGCGCCGATCAGTCGTCAGGCCCGAGGACGCGACCGAACTGGGCGAGCGATCCGGCTCGGTCCATGTCGTCCAGATCGGCCGGGTCGAGGCTTGCGATGGCCGGGTCGTTGTCCCGCTCGCGCCAGCCGCGCGTCGGAACGGACACATAATCGAGATCGACGAAGCCGTTCTCGAGATGGAACCCCCCGTCCCGCTCGAACAGTACGATCAGCGGTTCGAACGGATCCTCCAGGCCTTCGGGCATGGTGAAGCCGGGAACGGCGCGCACGGCGGCCCAGTGCAGGATGGAGGGCGTCAGCCGCGTCACGTACCAGCCGCCTTCCTCCACTGCCGCAAGAACCTCGTCGATTGCCTGCTGGTCAGCTCGGACACCAGGGTCGACGCAGCCGGCGATGTCGAAGAAGACATTGTCCGGCTCGCACTGGAAAGCCTTGGCCCAGCGCGCTGCACGGCGGAAGTACTCCTTGAGCAACGCAGCCCGGGACCAGCTGCGATAGCCGTGGCCTTGCCAGCTGACAGCGCGTAGCCGGTCGGCCGTGACGCGTACTGATTCGTCGGGTGTCATCGTCGCAATCCTCGCAGAGCTGCTGCCACGATCTCATCCAGGTTCGAGAGATCCTCGGCGATCTCCAGACCCGAGGGATCGAGGCCCAGCGCCCGCCAGTGCTGGAGTGGAGCGTGCGGCCTCGTCTCGTGCGGCGCCAGGTTGTGCGCGCCCGGGTGGTCAGGGCTGAAGAGGCTCGAGCCGTCGGAGGTCCAGGCGCCCGGATCGGCCGAGCGGTAGGGGAGTCCCGCCTCCATCAATTTGTGCTCGACGTACTCGTGTGCCGCCAAGCTGCGGAACTGAACCTTCTGGTGATCGGTCAGGGTCCCCGCTGTCGCGCCGTCCCACAGGTCGGAGATGCGGTCGTACGGGGTGAAGTAGCCTCGCTCGACCTGACCCGGGCCGGTGGCTATGTCATGTTGCTGGACAAAGAGGTTTTGGCGCATGCCTTCGAGCACCCGGGCGTCGAGGCCGGTGTTGGATGCGGCGAGCTGTGTGTCCTGCGGGCTGTCGCGGATGCGCCGGTAGGCCTCGACAGCCCGATCGGACAACGGATCGCCATCGTCGATGAAGTCCGATCCAGCCGGGAAGTCGGCGCGGAATTCGGCCGGCGTGGGGGTGGTCGTTGTGGCAATGGGGTCGGTCCGGGCGAGGTCGTGGTTGCGCTTGCTCAGCTCGGTAAAGATGTCGGCCAGCCGGTCGAGCTTGGGTGCCAGCCGCCGCAGGCTGCTGAGCAGGGCGCGGACGAAGTGCTGGATGCGGTCGGCCCACTTCGCGACCAGCGTCGCGACCTGGCTGATGACGACCGGGGTGGCCAGGCCCAGAGTGAGCCCCTCTTCCGCCAGCCACTGCGGCAGCCGGGCGGCCAGCGTGCCGACGAACTCGGCGATCAGGTCGCGGACGATGCCGCGCACCAGCCCGACGAGCAGGCCCGCGCCCTCGACAGCGGAGGAGATGCCCTCCGCTGCCCGGGCGAGACCGTCCAGCACCTGCATGTGCAGGGCGGCATGGGAGCGGTACGCGTCACCGGACGCGCCGAACCAGCCGGAGACCTCGGCGGCGAGGCGATCGGCGTAGTGCTGGCGGGCCTGTGCGGTGAAGGTGGCGACGTTGGACCAGGTGGCGGCGTGGGCGGCGACCTCGTCGGCGTTGCCGGCCAGCTGGTCGAGGGCTTCCCGGAGCGGCTGGACGTGTTCCATCAGCCAGGAGACGCCCCAGGCGGCCAGGGTGCCGAGCGGATCGACGGCCAGCGCGAGCATGTCGAGGGAGCCGCCGACACCGCCCAGCGTGCCGTCGACCCAGCTGTTGTCGCGGATGCCGCTGGTGATGTCGGCGGCGTCCTCGATCAGGCCCAGCCCGGTGTACCAGGTTGTCGAGTCCTGGCTCGGCGCCACCAGCGGGTCGGTGCTCACGGAAAGAGGTTCGCGGCGGCATTGTCGGTGGAGGCTGTCTCGCGGGCGATGGCACGCAGCTTCAGCGAGGTTTCCCGCAGTGCGTCCTCTGTGTCGTGAAGACTGCCGGCCGCCACCGAGAAGAGCGGGCCGAGCAGGGCGGGCAGGAACTGGCACAGCTGCCCGTACGCCTGGCTGTCCATGGTGACCGCACGCACCGCCGACCGGGCCTGACGCACGTCGTCGGCGATGCGGTCGACGCTCTGCGCGTGACCGAGAACGGCGTCCGGGGACAGCTCCATCGCATCACCGCTCGGCCGGGAAACGTGTGGCGTACGACTGCACGACGGCACGCCCGGTCTCGGTGTCCGCGCCGACTGTGCGCTCGACCTGCTCCGCCACCCGCGCCGCCAGATCGGCCTGGGCCCGGCGGACCAATGCCATGATGCCCCGGCTGAGCTCGGGGCCGGTGCGCTGCTGGGCCGCCCGGTCGTCGATGCGGAGGCTTTCCAGCTGCCCGGCCGGGCCGACGACCACCTCGAGCAGGCCGTCGTCGCTGCGCGCGGAGCCGGTCAGAGCGGCGACGCGCCGGGACAGCTCGACGGCGCGGACGGCGTTCGCATCCACGCGCGCCACCCACGAGTCCAGCCATTCCTCGGCCGCATCGACATCGCTCATCGGCCCCACTCTCGCACAAGTTTCAGAAGAGGGTGAGCTCGTCCTTGCCCATGCCGCGCAGCTTGTCGTAGTCGACGACGACGCAGCGGATGCCGCGGTCGGCGGCCAGGACGCGGGCCTGGGGCTTGATCTCCTGGGCGGCGAAGACACCCTGGACCGGGGCGATCAGGGGGTCGCGGTTCATCAGTTCGAGGTAGCGGGTCAGCTGCTCGACGCCGTCGATCTCGCCGCGGCGCTTGACCTCGACGGCGACCGAGGCGCCCGAGGCGTCCTTCAGCAGCAGGTCGACCGGGCCGATGGCGGTCATGAACTCGCGGCGGACCAGGGTGTGGCCCTCGCCGAAGGTTTCCGGGTGGGCGGCGAGGAGCTCCTGGAGGTGGGCTTCCACGCCGTCCTTGACGAGGCCCGGGTCGACGCCGAGGTCGTACGAGGTGTCCTGGAAGATCTCCTCCAGGGTGATGCGCAGCTCCTCGCCGGCCTTGTTGACGACCTTCCACACGCCCGGCGCCTCCTGCAGCTTGCAGGGCGGGCTCATCCAGTTGAGCGGCTTGTAGGCGCGGTCGTCGGCGTGGATGGACACCGACCCGTCGGCCTTGACCATGAGGAGGCGGGTGGCCGGGGGCAGATGGGCGGAGAGCCGGCCGACATAGTCCACGGAGCATTTCGCGATGACCAGACGCACCGGACGAGAGTAACCAACGCGGACAGGCGGGACGTGCGCGGCGGTGCCATGCTGAGATCGTGCTCGAAGCGCTCACCGGAACGGGCCTGGCCGCGTCGGCCGGGCTCAATGCCTACATCCCGCTGCTCACGATGGGTCTGCTGGCCCGCTACACCGACCTGATCGACCTGCCCACCGGCTCGCAGTGGCTCGCGAACGGCTGGGTCATCGGCATCTTCGCCGTGCTGCTGGCCGTCGAGGTCGTCGCGGACAAGGTGCCCGTGGTGGACCACGTCAACGACATCGTGCAGACCGTCGTACGCCCGACGGCCGGCGGCATCGTCTTCGGCGCGGGTTCGTCGTCGCAGACGGTGACCGTGCAGGACCCGGGATCGTTCTTCGGGTCGCACCAGTGGGTGCCGGTCGCGGCGGGCATTCTCATCGCGCTCTGCGTGCACGGGGTGAAGGCGGCGTCCCGTCCCGTGGTCAACGCCACGACGGCCGGTGTCGGCGCCCCGGTCGCGAGCACCGCCGAGGACTTCGGCAGCGTCGTGCTGTCCGTGCTGGCGATCCTGTTGCCCGTACTCGTGCTGGTGGGGCTGGTCCTGCTCGTCCTCGCCGCGGTGTGGGTCTTCAGGCGGCGTGCGCGGCGCAAGCGGGAACGCCGGGCGGCGGCGGGTGTCGGGACCACCCATCAGTTTGGTTGACTCGGAGCGTGCCCGCGGTCGCCGTTCCCGTCTTCGCCGTCTGCTGGTGGCTCGGGGCGTACCTGATCGGACGTGATCCCACGCGGGCGGTGCTGCTGCGTGCGGCGGCGGCCCTCCTCGCGTACGCCGCCGGGGTCGTGGCCTGGACCATGGCCCCGGAGTCGGCGGTGACCGCCGTGCTGCTCTGTGCCCCGGCGCTGCTCTGGGCCGGGGTGACCGCTGCGTTGCTGCCCGCGGAGAGCGCCGAGCGGCGGCCGGTCAACGTCGGCTGGCTGCTGGCCGGCCCGGTCTTCCTGCTCCTCACCGTCCTGTTGCCGGCCGCCGGCAAGTTGATCGCCCTCGCGCCGCTCGCCGGCGGCCTGGTGCTGCTCCTGCGCCACCGGCATCAGGTACGTCCCCCGCTCCTGCCGGTCGCGCTCACCGGCGCCTCGATCCTGTACGCCCTCGCGCTCGCCACCTTCCTCACCCGCGCCGGCGACGAGTCCGCCGTGCTGCTCGTGGCGACGATCGGGCTCGACCAGCTGCTGCTCGGCTTCCTGGTCGCCGTGGCGGACGCGGCGGCGGCCGGCGAGCGGCTCCTGCCCGACCTGCGCCGGTCCCTGATCGCCGCGGTGGCCGCCGTGCTGCTCGTGGCGGGGCCGGTCGCCCTCACGCTGCTGGCGACCCCGTACCAGGCGATCGTCACGATCTTGCAGTTTCTGCTCGTCGCCGTGGTCATGAGCGGGGCCGGGGCGGCGGGCCTGGTGCGTACGGGCTTCGACCGCCTCGCGTTCCTGTCCGCCGACCGTCTCCGCCGCGACCGCGAGTCGCTCTTCCTGGCCGCTGACTCCCTGCCGCGCCGGGGCGAACGGCACGGACTGGCGACTGTGGACGAGGCCGAGTTCCATCGGCTCGTGCGCCGGGCTCTGCGGGACTACGGCGACACCGGCCGGCTGTTGCGGAACCCGCTCGTGGACCTGCCGGTGGTCGAACGCCGCTTGCACGCCCGGGGGCCGGGGGCGGCGGGCCAGCCGCTGGCCCGGGTCACCGAGCTGCGGGCGGTGCTCGGCGAGGAGGTCGCGCGGCTGCAACCGGGCGGGGCGCCGGCCACGACGGGGGAGTGGCGGCACTACAACACGGTGTTCTATTGCCAGGTGCGCGGGCTCCGGCCGTACGAGCGGGGGCCTGTGCCCGACAATCTGGACCGCGACGCCCGCCGGGTGCTCGACTGGTTCCGCCGGTACGTGCCGCGGCCGATGGTGCGCCGCTGGAGTGCCGAGGGCGCCGCCATCGTCGCCGGCCGCCTCTGGAAGGAGCTCACTTGAGCTCCATGCTCGGGTTCACGACCTCCCGGATGATGAGCTGCACGGCCGCCACCAGCGGAATCGCGATCAATGCCCCGAGTACGCCGAAGAGTCCCACGCCCAGCAGCGCGGCCGTGATCGCGGCGACGTCGCTGACCTTGACCGAGCGGCGCATGACGTTCGGATAGATCAGGTAGTTCTCGATCTGCTGGTAGACGAGGAAGAAGACGATGCTCACGATGCCGGTCGTGATCGAGTCGGCCAGGGCGATCAGGCTGACGATGACGGCGCCGAGCGTCGCGCCGATCTGCGGGATCAGGTCGCAGACGGCCACGACGACGGCCAGCGCGAACGGATAGGCGAGCCCGACGATCACGGCGAAGACCCAGGTGGACAGGCCGGCCAGGACGGCGATGGCGAGCGCGCCGACCATGTACGCGCCGACCTTGGTGAGGATCTCGTCGGTGAGCAGCCGGACCCGGGTGCGGCGGGAGGCGGGCACCAGCGCGTAGGCCGCCGACTTCATGCGCTCGAACGACGCCATGAAGTAGATCGTGAGCACCATGACGGTCAGCACGTTGAAGATCGTGCCGAAGAGCAGCCGGGCGCCGCCGACCACGCCGCCGAGCGCGTTGGTGACCGTGCCCGCGTTGATGGCGTTCTGCACTTTGGTCAGCAGGTCGTACCGCTGGACGAGGTCGTTCACGGTCTCGTTGCGCTGCAGGCTCTCGATGAAGCCGGGGACGTTCTCGACGAGCTGGCCGGTCTGGGTGACCACGGGCGGGATGAGCGCGACGATGCCGCCGACGAGCAGGGCCACCACGGTCAGGGCGAGCACCGTGACAGCGAGCCAGCGTGGGAAATGCCACTTCTGCAGGCGCAGGACCGCCGGGTTGAGCCCGATCGCCAGGAACAACGCGACGAAGATCAGCACCAGGATCGAGGCGGCGTTCCGGACCCCCAGGAAGATGACGTACGCGACGATCACGCCGAGCCCGCCGGTCAGCCCGATGAGGAACGGGTTGCGCCGGCTCAGCGGCGGCCCCGGCTGTCCGAATTGCCCATCCGGCTCGGGGTCGAGGGCCGGCGCGGCGTCGTCCACCGGGGGCTCGTCCGGGGTGGTCTCCGCGGGCGCCTCGTCGGACCCGGGCTGGTCGGCGGTCACCGGACACCTCCGTGGCAGCGGGCGGCCCCCGTCCGGCGGCCGACATCCCGGCCGGAATCTATCGGCCCGCCGCCACCGGGGCCACCCGGCGGCGGGCGAAAACGCAGCGGCCCCGGTCTGTCGGGACCGGGGCCGGGCGGTGAACGGAAGTTACTCGGCGTCGGCGCCCACGCGGCTCGCCGGCCGGGCCGTCACCTTGGCCGACGCGGTCACCTTGGACGGCGCGCCGTCCTTGTCGGCGCCCTTGTTGTCGATCGAGGTGATCGGCGAGGCGGTCTGCGGCGCGACGGTCGCTGTGCCCGTGGCGGTCGGCGCCTCGGACCCGGCCGGCGTGACCGGCGCCGAGCCCGCGGCGGGGGCGGCGACAGCAGCCGGGGCAGCTGCCGCAGCGACCGGCGCGGCCGCGGCGGCGACAGGAGCCGGGGCCGGGGCAGCAGCGGGGGCGGGCGGCACGGAGTCCGTGTCGTCGTCGTCCGGCGACGCCGCAGCGGCGAGCACCGCGGCCGCGGCCAGCTCGGCGACCCGCTTGGCCTCCTTCTGCACCTGGCGGCGGACGTCGGCGGCGTGGCGCTCGGCGGCGGCACCGGCCCGCTTGGCCTCCTCGACCCGCGTGAGCTCGGCCTCGAGCTCGCGCTTGACCTCGGCCAGCCGGGCCTGCACGGCCTGGGCCTCGCGCTCGGCGGTCTGCGCGCGGCCGGCGGCCTCGGTGGCCTTCTGCTCGGCCGCGGCGACCTTGGCCTGGGCGGCCTCGAGGTCACGGGCGGCGCCGGCGATCTTGTCCTGCTGGGCGGCGATCTCCTTGCGGACCGCGGTCGCCTGCTCGTCCGACTTGCGCAGGATCTCCTCCGCGTATTTGTCGGCCTCGCTGCGCAGGTCGGCGCACTGCTTCTCGACGCCGGTGCGGAGCTGCTCGAGCTCCTCGGCGGCCTCCTTGCGGCGCTGGGCGACCTCGCGCTCGACGGTCTCCTTGAGCTGGGTGTGCTCGCGGTCGGCGGCGGCGCGCCGCTGGGTGATCTCCTGCTGGGCCTGGTCGCGCAGGCCCTTGATCTCCTGGTCGGCCTGGACCCGGGTGGACTTGGCGTAGCCGTCGGCCTCGGCCCGGACCCGCTGGGTCTCCTGACCGGTGCGCTCGGTCAGCTGCTGGGCCTCGGCCCGGGCCCGGGTGAGCGTGGCCTCGGCCTCGGCCCGCAGCTGCTCGGCGGACTGCCGGGTGGCGGCGAGCGCCTTCTCGGCGGCGGCGCGGCGGGCGGCGTCGGCCTTCTCCTCCTCGGCCCGGCGGGCGGCGAGGGCGATCTCGAAGTCGCGGATGCCGTCGTGGGCGTGGGCCTCGGCCTCGGCCCGGATGCGCTCGGCCTCGGCCAGGCGGGCGGCGATGTCGTCGGTGGCGGAATTCTTGATGTCCGCGGCGACTTCCTCGGCCTTGGCCAGGATCTCCTCGACCTTGGGCCCGAGGTGGCGGAAGGAGACCTCGGCGCCGATGGCCGGGTTGCGCCGGACCTGCGCGAGCTCCTGCTGCAGCCGGTCGAGCTGGCCCATCATCGCCTGATTCTGCAGCTGGGCCCCGTCGCGCTCGCTGATCAGCGTCGCGATCTCCTGCTCGGCCCGGGCGACATAGCGCTCGACCTGTTTCTTCTCGTAACCCCGCAGGGCGGTCTCGAAGCTGGGCTCCGGTGGCGTCTCTCCACCGAGTCCGAAGATTTCCCCGCCGTGCGACATGCTGTCCATCCTCACATACGCGACGTCCCGTGACGTGTCGTTACACACCGGCCGGCCACGCCACTTGTCTGGCGCTCAGGCTACGCGTGGAAGCAAACAGGCCGTACCGGAGGAACCCCGGTACGGCCCGCACAACGATCTCGCACAGCCGGCCCGGTCCTCTTAACCGTTGCGTACCCGCCGGGGTGGCGCAACCGGGGACCGAGTGGCGAATGACTCAGCTGCTCTTGGCGGCCACCTCGGCCTGCTCAGCGGTGTTGTCGCCGGAGGTGGCGGCGTCCCGCTGGGCGGGAGCCTCGGCCGGAGCCGCCGGGGCCGGGGCGGCCTGCGCGGGGGCCGGCTGGGCCTGGGCCTGCGCCTGGGCGACCGCCTCGGCGGCCTTCGCGGCGCCGACGGTGGGCACCAGGCCGGAGAGGCCGGAGAGCATCTGGCCGAGCTGGTTGGTGACGGCGTCCTTCTGCCGGGTGAGGTCCTCGACCTCGCGCTTGGCGGCCTGCGTGGTCAGCTCGGCCTCGGTGCGGGCCTCGTTGAGCAGCCGCGTCGACTCGCTGCGGGCCTCGGTGACCGTCTTCTCCGCGAGGGCGCGGGCCTTCTCCACCGTGTCGGCCGAGTGCCGCTCGGCCTCGAGCCGGCGGGTCTCCGCGCGCTGCTCGATCTCCTTGGCGCGGTCCTCGGCGGCCCGGGCGCGCTCCTCGGCCTCGGCCACCATCCGCTGGGCGGCACTGACCTGGGCGGCGTGCCGCTCGGCGTCCTCGCGCTCCGACTTCTCGCGGCGCTCGGCGACCTCGATGGCCAGCGACTGCAGGTCCTTGTCGCGCTTGTCGCGGGCGTCGGTGAGCAGCTTGGTCGCCTCGGCGCGCTTCTCCTCGGCCTCGCGGGAGGCCTTGGCCCGCAGCTGGGTGATCTCCCGCTCGGCGGTGGCGCGCAGCGAGGCCACCTCCCGCTCGACGGTCGACTTGAGCTCGGCGACCTCGTGCGCGGTGACCGTGCGCAGCTGCTTGGTCTCGCGGTCGGCGTCGGAGCGCAGCGTGTCGGCCTCCCGCCGGGCCTGCACCCGCGCCTCCGCGGCCTCGCGCTCGGCGTGCGTCCGGACCTGCCCCGCGTCGCGCTCCGCCGACGCCTTCATGGCGGCCGCCTCGGCGCGCGCCTTGTCCGTGATCTCCCGCGCCTCGAGCCGCGCCGCGGAGAGGATGCCCTCGGACTCCCGCTTGGCCTCGCTGCGGTGGTCGTTCGCCTGCTCCTCGGCCAGCCGCAGGATCTGCTCGACCCGGGTGCCCAGCCCGGACAGAGTCGGTCTGTTGTTCTCTTCCAGCAGCTTGTTGCTGTCGGCGAGCTTCTGCTCGAGCGCGTTGAGCCGCTGCTCGGCCTGGCGCAGGCGGCGCTGCGCGTCGTTCATGCGCTGCTCGGCCTCGCCGCGCGCCTGCTCGGACTGGTTGAGGGCGGCGATCAGCCGGCCGAGGTGGGCATCGACCTGCCCGCGGTCGTATCCACGCAGGACAACGGTGAAGTCGTGCTGCGAATTCGCGGTTTCGAAGAAGGCGAGATTGGCATCCTGCTGCTGGGGCATTGCGCCATATTGGCAGACCCCCCAGGGGGCTACGCAAGACTGTCCGGGCCGGAGTATTCCGGGCGAAGATCACCTTCGTCCTGCTCGCCGAGGCCCTCGCTCGGCCGTTCGGGTGGCCCCCGCCGCGCACCCCGAACAGCGTGTGGCCGCATCACTACGACCTGTGCCGATCAAGCGCGGGAAGGCGCCTCTTGATCCTGCCAGCCCCCGGCCGTCCCGTCAGGATGTTTCACCCGCAGGTTGACAAAACGGCTCGACCAGTTCGACGAGTACGCCGCCCGCGTCCTTCGGATGCACGAAATTGATCCGCGATCCCGCCGTGCCGCGCCGGGGCTTGTCGTAGAGCAGTCGCAACCCGCGGGCGCGCAGAGCCGCGCTCGCCGCCTCGACGTCCCGCACGGTGTAGGCGAGCTGCTGCAGCCCCGGGCCCTTCTTGCCGAGAAAGGCGGCGATCGTGGAATCGGGGCGCAGCGGGGCCAGCAATTGGATCCGGGCGCCGTCGTCGCCCGCGGTGAGCATGGCCTCGCGTACGCCTTGTTCCTCGTTGACCTCCTGATGCGCGCACCGCAAGCCGAACGTGTTCTCGTAGAAGGTGATCGCCTCGTCGAGATCGGGCACGGCGATGCCCACGTGGTCGATTCGGACGACGCCCACATCCGGTAGGGAGTTCATGCCCGAGAGTGTGACATTGTGAAAGTTGTTCCGGCAGATCCTCCCGGCGAATGTGAAGCGGAGACCCCGTGACCAGTTCGGTGATCGTGAGCGGCGCTCGTACCCCGATGGGCCGCCTTCTCGGCAATCTCAAGAACGTTCCCGCCACCGCGCTCGGTGGCCACGCCATCGCCGCCGCCCTCGAGCGCGGCGGGGTGGCCCCGGAGCAGGTGGAGTACGTGATCATGGGCCAGGTGCTCCAGGCGGGCACCGGTCAGATCACCGCCCGCCAGGCCGCCGTGGCCGCGGGCATCCCGATGGGCGTGCCGGCGCTGACGGTGAACAAGGTGTGCCTGTCCGGGCTGGACGCCATCGCGCTCGCCGACCAGCTGATCCGCGCGGGCGAGTTCGACATCGTGGTCGCCGGGGGCATGGAGTCGATGACCAACGCCCCGCACCTGCTGATGGGCCAGCGCCAGGGCAAGAAGTACGGCGACATCCTGGTCCGCGACCACACCGCCTACGACGGGCTCATGGACCCGTGGCTGGGCATCTCGATGGGCGAGTCGACCGAGCAGTCCGGCCGGGGCCTCGGCATCTCCCGGGCGGAGCAGGACGCCTTCGCCGCGCTGAGCCACCAGCGGGCCGCCGCCGCCCAGACCTCGGGCCGCTTCGCCGAGGAGATCGCCCCGCTGCGGGCCGGGCAGCGCGACACCGACCCGCTCATCGACACCGACGAGGGCGTACGCCCGGAGGCCACCGCCGAGTCGCTGGCCAAGCTGCGCCCGGCGTTCGCCAAGGACGGCACGATCACGGCCGGGAGCGCCTCACCGATCTCCGACGGCGCCGCGGCGGTCGTGGTCATGAGCCAGGCGAAGGCCGAGGAGCTGGGCCTGAGCTGGCTGGCCGAGATCGGCGCGCACGGCAATGTCGCCGGGCCGGACAGCTCGCTGCAGGCGCAGCCGGCCCACGCGATCCAGCACGCGCTCGGCAAGGCCGGGCTGGCGGTCGGCGACCTCGACCTGATCGAGATGAACGAGGCTTTTGCCCAGGTGGTCATCCACTCGATGCGCGAGCTCAAGGTGACCGAGGACATCGTCAACGTCAACGGCGGCGCGATCGCGCTCGGCCACCCGATCGGCATGTCGGGCGCGCGGCTGGTGCTCACGCTGGCCCTGGAGCTGAAGCGCCGCGGCGGCGGCACGGGCGCGGCCGCGCTGTGCGGCGGTGGTGGTCAGGGCGACGCGCTGATCATTACAGTCCCGGCATGAGAAAGGACGTGCCCGCGCTGGTGGCCGGCGCGCGGAACGGGGAGCCCCGATCCGTCGCCCGGCTGATCAGCATGGTGGAGGACGGCGACCCGCGGCTGCGCGAGGTCGCCGCGGCCCTGGCCCCCTATGCTGGCCGGGCCCAGGTCGTGGGGCTCACCGGGTCACCCGGCGTGGGCAAGTCCACCACCACGAACGAGCTGGTCCGCGCGCTGCGGGCGGAAGGTCACCGGGTCGGCGTGCTCGCCGTCGACCCGTCCAGCCCGTTCACCGGGGGCGCGATCCTCGGCGACCGGATCCGGATGCAGGAGCACACCACCGACCCGGGCGTCTACATCCGGTCGATGTCGAGCCGGGGCCAGCTCGGCGGGCTGGCCGCGGCGACCCCGCAGGCCGTCCGCGTGCTGGAGGGCGCCGGCTGCGACGTGATCCTGGTCGAGACGGTCGGCGTCGGGCAGGCCGAGGTGGAGATCGCCACGCTGGCCGACACCACGCTGGTGCTGCTGGCGCCCGGGATGGGCGACGCGATCCAGGCCGTCAAGGCGGGCATCCTCGAGATCGCGGACGTCTTCGTGGTCAACAAGGCGGACCGCCCGGGCGCCGACGCGACCTACCGCGACATCCAGGGCATGCTCGGCCTGGGGGAGCGGGCCCCCGGCGACTGGCGGCCGCAGGTCGTGCGGGCCACCGCGGTCAAGGGCGAGGGGATCGATGAGGTGGCCGCCGCGATCGCCAAACACCGCGCCTGGCTGGGCGCCGGCGACCGGCTGCGCGCCGCGCACGAGCGGCGGGCCGCCGTCGAGGTGGAGGCGATCGCGCTGGGCACGCTGCGCGCGCGCCTGGGCGACCTGCACGAGGGTACGGGCCTGAGCAAGCTGGCGGCCCAGGTCGCGGCGGGCGAGCTCGACCCTTACGCGGCGGCGGACACGCTCGTGGCCGACCTCGGCGACCGCTCCTGAGCCCCGGCTGGACACCACGGCGGACTCGCTCGTGACCGGCCGCGGCGACCGCGCGTGAGGCCCGGCAAAAGGTGCACTTCGCCCGGTTCGGCGGGGGCGGCTGTGACGTCCGATATCGCTCGCCCGGCGGCGCGGCGGACCGGGGGTTCAGCGTGCGAGACTAGGTAACCATGAGCGACCCACGGACCACTCCGTCGATCTTCACCCGCGGCGCGGTCGACCTCGGTGCCCTGCGCCCGGCGAGCAAGCCCGCGCAGCCCGCTCCCGCGAGCCCCGCGGGTGGCGCTGCCCCGGCCGGTGCCGCCCCCGCCGGCTTCCCGGGCGCCCCGGCCGCCGGTGCCTCGATCATCGACGTGACCGAAGAGAATTTCCAGACGACGGTGCTGCAGCTCTCGCTGACCACCCCCGTCATCCTCGATTTCTGGGCCGAGTGGTGCGAGCCCTGCAAGCAGCTCTCCCCGGTGCTGGAGAAGCTGGCCGCCGAGGGCGGGGGCAGCTGGATCCTGGGCAAGGTCGACGTCGACGCCAACCCGCGGCTGGCCCAGGCGCTGCGCGTGCAGGGCATCCCGATGGTCGTGGCGATCGTGGGCGGCCAGCTCGTCGAGGGCTTCACCGGCGTGCTGCCCGAGGTGGAGGTCCGCCGTTACGTCGACGCGGTGCTCAAGGCCGGCGGCGTGGAGGTGGCGGCGCCGGAGGACCCGCGGCTCGACGCGGCCGACGACGCGCTCATGACCGGCGACCTGGACGAGGCCGAGGCCGCGTACCGGAAGATCCTGGCCGAGTCCCCGCAGGACCACGCGGCCGAGTCGGGCCTGGCCCAGGTCGAGCTCTACCGGCGGATCACCGGGGTCGACCCGACGACCGCGCTGGCCAAGGCCGACGCCGACCCCGACGACGTCGCCGCGCAGCAGCTCGCCGCCGACATCGAGGTCCTCAGCGGACAGGCGCCCGAGGCCTACGAGCGGCTGGTCGCCGTGGTCAAGCGCACCGCGGGAGACGAGCGCGACGCCGTCCGCAAGCACCTGCTGTCTCTGTTCACCGTCGCCGGGCCGGACGACCCGGCCGTGGCGAGCGCGCGCCGCGCTCTCGCCCGCGCACTCTTCTAGAGAGGAGCCTCGTGGGCCATTGAGGCCGCCGGGAACGGGTATTGACCAGATCGCCGCAGCTCAAAAGACTGGTCAACGCCGAAACTCGAGCCGGGTCGCCGTGGTCCACGAGGTGATCTTCTTCGTTACGGGGGCTCCATGCGCCGGATAGCCGTACTCGACGCACCGTCCAACCTCGGCCTGCGCCCGCCCACCGCCACCTCGGTCCCGGGCGTCGCCAAGGCGCCCGGCGCCCTGCGCGACGCGGGGCTGCTGCGCCGGCTCGACGCGCGCGACGCCGGGTGCCTGACGCCGCCCCGCTACGACCCCGGCGACTGGCGCCCCGGCGACGGCGTCGCGCACGCCCGCGAGATCGGCGTCTACTCGCGCCGGCTGGCCGACCGGATCGGGGCCATCATCGACCAGGGCGAGTTCCCGGTCGTGCTCGGCGGCGACTGCTCGATCGTCCTCGGCTCGGCCCTGGCCATGAACAGGCTGGGCGAGGCGGTCGGCGGGCGCGTCGGGCTCGTCTTCGTGGACGGTCACTCCGACTTCCGGCACCCGGGCAACGCCTCCTACGTGGGCGCGGCCGCGGGCGAGGACCTGGCGCTGGTCACCGGGCGCGGCCAGGCCAACCTGACGGCGTTGGAAGGCCGCCGCCCCTACTACCGCGACATCGACGTGGTCGTCATGGGCATCCGCGCCCAGGACGAATACCGGCTCGACCTCCAGGCCGCCGGCATCGTCACCCGTCCGGTCCCGGCGCTGCGGGCCGAGGGCGCCGCCCGCAGCGCGCAGTGGGCGCAGGAGCAGCTGCTCGACTGCGCCGGTTACTGGGTGCATCTCGACGTGGACGTGCTCGACCCGGCCGTGCTGCCCGCGGTCGACGCGCCGGAGCCGGGGGGCATCGCCTTCCCGGAGCTGGAGATCCTGCTCTCCGGGCTGGTCGGCTCGCCGCACTGCCTCGGCGTGGAGATCACCGTCTTCGACCCGGACTACGACCCCGACGGCGTCTACGCCGAGGAGATCACCGCCGCCCTGGTGGCGGGTCTGCAGTCGGCGCACGCGGTCGACCTGCGCCCCGACCTCGTGGCGGCGCGGGCCGACCTGCTCGCCCCGGAGGCCCCCGGCGTGCTCGCGACGGCCGCGGTCCCGGTCCCCGACCCTCCGACGGTGGCGATGCCCCGCGACCCCGCGCCCGCGCGAGAAGAGCACGAAGAGTCGCAGCCGCAGGCCGCCTGGGAGCCCGAGCCGCAGGCCGCCCCGGAGCCGGAGCCGGTGGACGAGACATCCGAGCCGGCGCCCGAGGAGCCCGAGCCCCAGCCTGAGCCCGAGCCGCCGGCGGAGGAGGAGCCGGAGCCCGAGTCGCCGGTCGCGCTGCTGGAGCCGTCGGTCGAGGAGCCCGGGCCGGTGTCCGAGGAGGACGAGCACGAGCTGCGCCCCCTCGGCTCCCACCCGCTGCTCGACTCCGAGCCGCTGCCCGCCACCATGCCCGGCATGCTCCGGCCCCGGCGGACAGAGGACTTCTCCTTGCCCGCCCAGCGCCCCGCCTTCGAGATCAACCCCGAGGCGCTGACGTAAGCGCTACTTGTTCAGCGCGGTGAGGAAGCGCTGCACGATCGGCACGGCCGCCTCCGACCCGGCGCCGCCGTTCTGCACCATCACGGCGAAGGCGACGTCACCCTGCCAGCCGACGAACCACGAGTGCGTGTCCTCCGAGCCGGTCTTGAACTCGGCCGTCCCGGTCTTGCCGGAGACCGGGCCGCCGGGGACGGACTTGAGCTTGGTGCCCGTACCCTTCGTCACCACCTCGCGCATCATCGTGCGCAACGCCTGCACCGAGCCGTCCTTGAGGGCGGGCCCGTCGGCGGCGGGCGCGGCCGGCGCCGGGTCGAGCACCAGCCGGGGCTGCTTGAACTGGCCGCGGGCCACGGCGGCGGTCGCGGCGGCCAGGGCGAGCGGGCTCATCGCCGTGGCGCCCTGGCCGAAGGAGGCGGCGGCCAGCTCCTGCGGGGAGTCGGCCGGCGACAGCTTGCCGCTGAAGGACTCCAGGCCCAGGTCCCATTTGCCCTCCAGGCCGACCTCGGCGGCGGCGGCCTTCAGCCCGTCGGCACCCAGCTTGGACGACAGGCCGACGAAGGCGGTGTTGCACGACTTGGCGAAGTCGGTGCGGAACGGGACGGACCCGAGGGCCATGTCGTGCGAGTTGCCGAACTCCTGCCCGCCGACCTTGGCCGTCTTGGGGCACTCCACCTTGGCGTCGAGCGACACCGCGCCCTTGTCGAGCAGGCCCAGCGCGGTGACCATCTTGAACGTCGAGCCG
This sequence comes from Symbioplanes lichenis, assembly GCF_030709675.1. Classification (GTDB taxonomy): domain Bacteria; phylum Actinomycetota; class Actinomycetes; order Mycobacteriales; family Micromonosporaceae; genus Actinoplanes; species Actinoplanes lichenis. The sequence goes on along the minus strand of NZ_JAUZQD010000001.1, from coordinate 854,021 downwards.
GGCGGCACCTGACCGGTCATGGCGGTGTTCACGCCGGCGCCGTCGGGGCCGTTGGTGACCGCGAGCACCGACGAGTCGCTGATCCGGATCGCGACGAGGGCGCTCGGCTGCTTCTCGGGCACGACCGCGGCGTCGGCGGCGGTCTGGGTCTTCTCGTCGAGGGTCAGCTTGATCGGCTGACCGGCCACGGGCGCCGAGGTGAACAGGGCCGCGTCGTCCTCGACCTGGTCGTCGGGCGTCTTGCGGGCGATGACCACGTTCAGGCCGGCCGTGCCGCGCAGCCGGTCGTCGTACTTCTCCTGCAGGCCGCCGTGGCCGGCCTGGTCGCCCTGCGCGATCCGGTCGGGGTGCGCGTTGATGTCGTCGCGGGTCGCCGGGTCCGCCGTGCCGAGCACCGCCCGGGCGAAGGCCCGGTTCGGCGCCAGCTCCCGCTGTTCCTTCCGGAAGCGGGTGCCCTTCAGGTCGTACACCTGGGATCGGATCTTGGCGTAGTCCGCGTTGCGCAGCGTGATCACGTCGACGAAGGCGCCGGGATCCGCGTTGCGCAGCCGGGTCGTGAGGTCCTTCTGGTCGAGGTCCACCTTGACCGTCTTGAGCGCGGTGGCCAGGGCCTTGACCAGTTTCGCCTGGTCATCGACCGCCTGGGGCTCGATGCCGATCGTGGTGACCCCACGGGCGGTCACGAGCGCCTGGCCGTCGGGCCCGAGGACGTCGGCGCGGTCCGAGGTGGTGCGCCGCAGCTCCAGCCGGTCGCCGGCGGTCAGCTTCTCGTGCAGCACGGTCGGGTCCCAGACCACGCGCCAGCCGTCGGTGTTGCGCTTGGTGAGGCGCACGGTGCTCTGGTAGGACCACGGCACGTTGCCGGGCAGCGTCCAGTCCAGCTTGATCGGCTCGGTCGCGTCGTCGCCGGTCGCCTTGGCGTCGCCCGCGGCGCTGACCTTGAGCGCGGACTTCGTCAGGTCGCCGGTGAGCGCCTTGAGCTCGGTCTGCACGTCGGCGGCGGCGATCCGGCCGCCGGCGGCGGTGACGAAGCCGATCTTGCTCAGGTCGCCGCCCTGCCAGCCGGCGAGGAAGGTGTCGACCGTGTCCCCGGGCTTGTCCCCGCCCGAGCAAGCGGCGAGCCCGGCCCCGGCCAGGAGCAGGCTCGTAACGGCCGCGAGGGGTCGGCGGACCTTTCCGCTGCGGTGCATCAAGCTGCCCCTTTCCGGGTACGGCACAGAAACCGTACGGAACGGTAGCGCCTGGTGTCTCGTCCTGAGGTCCCCTGTTACCGGAGATGAAGCAAACCGTGTCCGGATCTTCTCCCGCACCCCCGGTCCGCACGCATGATCGAACGGGGGAACTAGGCTGAGGGCCGACACGTCGAACCCACAGTGTGGTGGGTGAGGGGAGCCGTCTGCCATGCCCGCAACCGACGAGGCTGCTCACGAAACCGATCCGGAGCTCGACTTCGGTCCCGGCCCCGGTCTCGCCCTGACGGGCCGGCTGGGTGCGTCCGAAGAAGAGCTCGACGAGCCGCTGCCCAACGCCGAGCGCCTGGTGGCGCAGGCGGTGGCCCGGGCCGGCGAGGACCACGCCACGGCCACCCTGGTCGACCGGTTCTGGCGCTTCGCCCCGGACGAGGAGCTTGTCGGCTACACGCCGGAGGAGATGTTCGACGCCGCCCGGGAGCACCGGGAGCTGGCCGCCGCCCGCCTCCCCGGCGAGCTGAAGCTCGACATCAGCGCGCCGTGCGAGGACCAGCCGCACACCGTCATCTCGATCGTCACCGACGACATGCCCTTCCTGGTCGACTCGACCACGGCGCTGCTCACCGCCCACCAGCTCCAGGTGCACCTGCTCGTTCACCCGCTGATCGTCGTGCGCCGCGAGCCGCTGGGCGCCCTCGCGCAGGTCGAGGCCAACGTCGAGCCCGACGACGCGATCGAGGGCGACCTCGTGGAGAGCTGGATCCGGGTCGAGATCGACCCCGTGCGTACGGTCGAGGCGCGCGACCAGCTGCACAACGAGCTGCGCCGGGTGCTGACCGACGTGCGGGACGCCGTCGACGACTGGCCCCGGATGCGCCAGCGGGCCCTGGTGATCGCCGACGAGCTGGCCACGGCTCGGGGCACGGAGTCGAAGCTCCCGGTGCCCGACAAGGACGTCACGGACTCGGTCGAGCTGCTCAAGTGGCTCGCGCACGATCACTTCACGTTCCTCGGCTACCGCGAGTACCACCTGGACGGCGATCTGCTGTCGGCCGTACCCGGGAGTGGTCTGGGCATTTTGCGGGGTGACCAGAGCACGCCGCGCAAGCTGTCGTCGATGGCGCCCGAGGCCCACCAGCGCGCGCTGGAGAAACGGCTGCTGGTGATCACCAAGGCGAACTCGCGGGCCACGGTGCACCGGTCGGCCTATCTGGACTACATCGGCGTCAAGGTCTTCAACGAGCGCGGCGAGGTGTGCGGCGAGCGGCGCTTCCTCGGGCTCTTCTCCAGCTCGGCCTATCGCACGAGCGTGCGCGAGCTGCCGGTCGTCCGCCGCAAGGTCATGGAGGTGCTGGACCGCTCGGGCCTGTCGCCGCGCGGGCACTCCGGCAAGGACCTGCTGCAGATCCTCGAGACCTATCCGCGCGACGAGCTCTTCCAGATCAAGACCGACGACCTGTACGAGGCCGTGATCGGCGTGCTCCGCATGGCCGGCCGCCGCCAGCTGCGCCTCTTCCTGCGCCGCGACGGCTACGGCCGGTTCATCTCGTGCCTGATCTATCTGCCGCGCGACCGCTTCACGACCGGCAACCGGCAGGCCATGCAGGAGATCCTGCTGCGCGAGCTGAACGGCGTCGGCGTCGACTACACGACCCGGGTGACCGAGCGGATGCTGGCCCGGGTGCACTTCATCGTGCGCACCGACCCGGCCGACCCGCCGGGCGGCGTCGACCCCAACGTGCTGGCCGAGCGGCTGGCCGACGCGACCCGGATGTGGGACGACGACTTCTCGCTGGTGCTCGAGCGCAAGGTGGGCGAGGAGCCGGCGAAGGAGCTGTTCCAGCGCTACACGGCGGCCTTCCCGGACAGCTACAAGGACGGTCACACGCCGTACGAGGCCGTGCTCGACATCGCCAAGCTGGAGTTGCTCGAGGAGTCGGGCCAGCTCGAGATGCACCTCTATCGCAAGCGGCGGCTCGACCGGGACGGCTGTGCCGAGCCCGACGACAGCGACGTGCGCTTCAAGGTCTTCCGCTACGGCGAGCCGATGATGCTCTCCGCCGTGCTGCCCGTGCTGCACTCGCTCGGCGTCGAAGTGGTCGACGAGCGGCCCTACGAGGTGCGGCGGGCCGACGGCACGGTCTATCTCTACGACTTCGGGCTGCGGCCGCCGTCGTCGCATCACGAGCTGGCCGAGGTACGCCCCCAGGTCGAGAACGCCTTCGCGGCGGCGTGGCAGAACGAGACCGAGGTCGACGGCTTCAACGAGCTCGTCCTGCGGGCGGGGCTCACGTGGCGGCAAGTGGTGGTGCTGCGCGCCTACGCGAAGTACCAGCGGCAGACCGGCAACGTGTTCTCGCAGCGCTACGTCGAGTCGACCTTCGTCGCGTACCCCGAGATCACCCGTCTGCTCGTCGAGCTCTTCGAGACGCGCTTCTCGCCGCAACTGGAGATCGGCGAGGAGGAGCGCACCCGCCGGGCCGAGGACCTGGTCGAGCGGATCACCGAGCTGCTCGACGGCGTGGAGAGCCTCGACCAGGACCGGATCCTCCGCTCGTACCTGCGGCTGATGCAGGCCACATTGCGCACCAGCTTCTTCCAGCGCGGTGCCGACGGGCGGCCCAAGTCCTACGTCGCCTTCAAGCTGGACCCGACGGCGATCCCCGACCTGCCGCAGCCCCGGCCGAAGTTCGAGATCTTCGTCTACTCGCCGCGCTTCGAGGGCGTCCACCTGCGCTTCGGGGCCGTCGCCCGGGGCGGCCTGCGCTGGTCGGACCGGCGCGAGGACTTCCGCACCGAGGTGCTCGGCCTGGTCAAGGCGCAGATGGTCAAGAATGCCGTGATCGTGCCGGTCGGCGCCAAGGGCGGCTTCGTGCTCAAGCAGCGGCCGGGCGACCGCGACGAGGCCGTGGCCTGCTACAAGCTCTTCATCGGCGCGCTCCTCGACGTCACCGACAACATCCACAGCGGCAAGATCGTGCCGCCGGTGGACGTGGTGCGCCACGACGGCGACGACCCCTATCTGGTGGTGGCCGCCGACAAGGGCACCGCGACGTTCTCGGACACGGCCAACGAGATCTCGGTCGGCCGCGACTTCTGGATGGGCGACGCGTTCGCCTCCGGCGGGTCGGCGGGCTACGACCACAAGAAGATGGGCATCACCGCCCGGGGCGCCTGGGAGTCGGTGAAGAAGCACTTCCGCGATCTCGGCACGGACACGCAGACCCAGGACTTCACGGTGGTCGGCGTCGGGGACATGTCCGGTGACGTGTTCGGCAACGGCATGCTGCTCTCCGAACACATCAAGCTGGTCGCCGCCTTCGACCACCGGCACATCTTCCTGGACCCGGATCCGGACCCGGCTGCTTCGTACGCGGAACGCCGTCGGGTCTTCGATCTGCCGCGCTCGTCGTGGGCCGACTACGACCCGGCCGTGATCAGCGCGGGCGGCGGCGTCTATCCGCGGTCGGCCAAGTCGATCCCGGTGTCCCCGCAGGTCCGGGCCGCTCTGGAGCTCGGCGACGCGACAGCGGTCAGCCCGGGCGAGCTGATGCGGGCCATCCTCGCCGCGCCGGTCGACCTGCTGTGGAACGGCGGCATCGGCACCTACGTCAAGGCCACCACCGAGACCCACGCCGAGGTCGGCGACAAGGCCAACGACGCGATCCGGGTCAACGGCGCCGACCTGCGGGTCAAGGTGGTCGGCGAGGGCGGCAACCTGGGCCTCACCCAGCGCGGCCGGATCGAGTTCGCCCGGGCCGGCGGCCGGATCTTCACCGACTTCATCGACAACGCGGCCGGCGTCGACTGCTCCGACCACGAGGTCAACATCAAGATCCTGCTCGGCGGCGCGGTGACCGACGGGGAGCTGACCATCCCCGAGCGCGACGAGCTGCTCGCGGCGATGACCGACGAGGTCGGGGCGCTGGTGCTGCGGGACAACTACGAGCAGGCCACGGCGCTCGGCAACGCCCGCCAGCAGGCCCACTCCCTGCTGCCCGTGCACCGCCGCATGCTGCTCGCGCTGGAGCAGTCGGGCCAGCTCAACCGCGAGCTCGAGGCCCTGCCCACCGACAAGGAGCTGGCCGCCCGCTACGACAACGGCGAGGGGCTGTCCACGCCGGAGTTCGCGGTGCTCCTCGCGTACGTGAAGATCTCGCTGGAGCGGCAGGTCCTGGCCGACCCGATCGTCGACGAGGAGTGGACCAGCGACGTCCTCGCGCGCTACTTCCCGACGCCGCTGCGCGAGCGCTTCGCCGCGCGCATGGCCGGCCACCGGCTGCGCCGCGAGATCATCTCGACCAGCCTGGTCAACGAGGTGGTCAACCGGGGCGGCACGTCGTTCGTCTTCCGCGCGATGGAGGAGAGCGGCGCGTCGGCGGCGGACGTGATCCGGGCCTATGTGGTGGTGCGCGACGTCTACGGCCTGAGCGACCTGTGGGCCGCGGCGGAGAAGCTGGACAACCAGGTGCCGACCTTCGCCCAGACGCTGGTCTATCTGGAGACCCGGCGGCTGCTCGACCGGGCGGTCCGCTGGCTGGCCGGCAACCGCCGCTCCCCGCTCGACGTGGCCGGCGAGATCGAGCGGCTGCGCCCCGGCGTCGCCTCCCTGCTCGAGCGGCTGCCCGAGGTCGTCATCGGCGCCGAGCGGCGCTCGCTCGAGGCCCACGCCGAGATGCTCGTCGGCAACGGCATGCCGGAGGAGCTGGCCCAGGGCGTCGCCCGCGTCGTCTACGGCTTCGGCATGCTCGACATCCTGGAGACGGCCAAGGCCACCGGCCGGGACCTGCGCGACGTCGCCGACGTCTATTTCGTCCTCTCCGAGCGCTTCCAGATCGACGTGCTGCTGTCGCACATCTCGCGGCTGCCGCGCGGCGACCGCTGGCAGACGCTGGCCCGCATGGCGCTGCGCTACGACCTCTACTCCGCGCTGGCGGGGCTGACGGCCGAGGTGCTGCAGACGGCCGCGCCGGACGCCTCGCCCGAGGACAAGGTCGCGGAGTGGGAGCAGGTCAACGCGGCGTCGCTGGCCCGCGCCGGGAACGCGATGGGCGACGTCGCCGAGTCCCCGGCGGACCTGGCGGCGCTCTCCGTCCTGCTCCGCCAGATCCGCACCCTGGTCAAGACGTCGTCGGCGGGCTGATCGCAGAGTCGACGAACCGCTCGATCGCCGCGGCCACGCGCCCCGGCGCCCGCATCTCGGCGTTGTGGCCCTGCCCGTGCATCACCAGTCGCGTGGTGCGCGGCAGGGCCCGCTCGAGGGCGTCCAGCCGGTCGCTCAGGTGGGCCGGTGACTTGTCGCCGCCGACGAGCAGCACCGGCAGATCCAGCTCGGCATAGGCCGGCAGCCGCACGCCCAGCGCGTCGATGGCGTCGTTGTCGTCGAGCTGCCGGACCACCCGGTCCCGGTAGCGGCTGTGGCCGATGATCCAGCCCAGCGTGACCGCCTGCCACGCGGGCGCCCCGACGATGTCGCGCGCGAAGATCGAGATCGCCCGGCCGGGGCTGCCCCGGTCGAGGGCAGCCCGGGCCGCGACCTGCGCCGCGCCGCCCAGCGGCTCTTTCACCACGACGGGCGGCTCGTAGAGCACCGCGCCCGCGTAACCCCGCGGATCGGCGGCCATCGCCTCCAGGGCCAGCACGGCGCCGGACGAGTGCCCGATCAGCACCGGCGGCCGGCCGAGGGTGCCGGCGACCTCCGCCACATGCTCGACCTCCTCGGCCATGGTCACCGGCCGGGGCAGATCCATCCGGTATTGCCGCCGGTGCAGCCGCACGGTCCGGAACCGGGGCCGCAGCCGGTCGGTGACCCGGTGCCAGGACGACGGGTCGCCCATGCCGCCGTGCAGCACCAGCAGGGGAAAGCCCAGCCCCTCGTCGATCGCTGTCGCTTGCATCAGAAGCCTCCTTAGCAGCGCTAAGGAAAATTTAGCACTGTTAAGGTGACGGCGTGAAGGGACTGAGCCGCGATGTGATCGTGCGGACAGCGCTGCGGCTGCTCGACGACACCGGCCTCGACGGGCTCACCGTGCGCAAGCTGGCGGCGGAGCTCGACGTGCAGTCGCCCGCGCTCTACTGGCACTTCCGCACCAAGCAGGAGCTGCTCGACGGCATGGCCGACGAGATCATCCAGCGGGCCGGGATGGGGCCGCCGCGCGCCGGGGAGTCGTGGGAGGACTGGCTGCGGCGGCGGGCCGGGGCCTATCGGGCGTCACTGCTGGCGAGTCGCGACGGCGCCCGGGTCGTGTCGGCGTCCGCCCGGGGCGGGAGCGCGGCCGGCGAGTTCGAGCGGGAGCTGGCCGCGATGGTCGGGCTCGGCTTCACGCCACGGCTGGCGCTGTGGACCATCGCCACCGTGAGCCACTACATCACCGGGCACGTGCTGCAGGAGCAGGCGGCGGTCGTGCCGGACACCGCGCCGGACCTGAGCGGCATGCCCACCCTGGCGGCGGCCGTCCGGGCCGGCGGCTTCCACGGCGACGATCTGTTCGAGCACGGGCTCGAGGTGCTCATCGCGGGGACGCGGGTTCAGGTGTCCGGAGCACCCGTGAGCCCAGCCCCATCACCACCGTCAGCGCCGTGACCACGATGAACGACGTGGTCAGCGAGGTCAGGTGGGCGATGCCGCCGAGGATGCCGGGGGCCACGAGCCCGCTGCCGTAGGCGATGCCGGCGACGCCCGCGAGGCTGCGGCCCGGGTGGTCGCCGATCCGGCCGGCCGTGGCGAAGACGAGCGGGACGACCACCGCGATGCCGACGCCGAGCAGGCCGAAGCCGGCGAAGGCGGCCGCCACATGCTTCGCCAGCACCACGGTGACGGCTCCGGCCGCCGCGCACAGCCCGGCGACCTGGACCGTACGGACCGGGCCCAGCCGCTGGATGACCTTGTCGCCGGCGAACCGGGCCACGGCCATGCTGATCGAGAAGACGGACACCGTCAGGGCCGCGACATCCGCCGAGCCGCCGACGACGTCGCGGACGTAGACGGCCGACCAGTCGAGACCGGAGCCCTCCGCGAAGACGGCGCAGAGGGCGACGAGCCCGATGGGCAGGACGGCCCGGGACGGCAGGGCGAAGGCGGGCGGCTCCTCGAGCGTGGGCTCGGGGCGGTGCCGGAGCAGCCAGAAGCTCGCGGTCAGGGCGATCGCGGCGAGGGCCACGGCGGTGAGCGTGAAGTGGATGCGAGCGTCGAGTCCCGTCGCCGTCGCCGCGACCGCCGAGCCCGCGAGGCCGCCGACACTCCAGTAGCCGTGGAAGCTGGACATCACGGAACGGCCGTAGCGCTCCTCGATCAGGACGGCTTCGGCGTTCATGGCCACGTCGGCGAGGCCCGCGGTGGCGCCGTAGACGATCAGAGTGGCGCAGAGGGCGTACACGTCGGCGGGAAGCGCGGGCAAAGCCAGGGCCGCGCACCAGAGCAGGATGAGCACCCGGGTCAGCGCCCGGAGGTCGAAGCGGTGCACGAGGCGTCCGGAGAGCGGCATGGCGAGCAGTGCGCCGACGCCGGGCATGAGCAGGGCCACGCCGAGGCCGCCGGCGCCCACCCCGACGTGGTCGGCGATCCACGGGACGCGGGCGGCGAAGGTGCCGGTGACCGCGCCGTGGACGGCGAAGATCACGGAGGTGGCGACGCGGGCGTGACGAAGGGCGTGCATGACGGGTCACACTACGGGTCGCGTACCCCCTGGGGGTATAGGCTGGGGGCATGACGCAGCGGATCGAGCTCGAGATCGGCGGCATGACCTGCGCGGCGTGCGCCAACCGGATCGAGAAGAAGCTGAACCGGCTGGCGGGCGTGACGGCGACGGTCAACTACGCCACCGAGAAGGCGCACGCCACCGTCCCGGCCGGGCTCGATGCGGCTGCTCTGATCGCGGTGGTCGAGAAGACGGGCTACACGGCGGCCGAGCCCGCCGCCGTGCCCCCGATCGCGCCGGCCGGCGACCCGTTGCGGAGCAGGCTGCTGATCTCGGCCGTCCTCAGCGTCCCGGTGATCGTCCTCGCCATGGTCCCGGCCTGGCAGTTCGACTACTGGCAGTGGCTGTCGCTGGTCCTCGCCGCGCCCGTCGTGGTCTACGGCGGCTGGCCGTTCCACCGCTCCGCGTTCGTCAACCTGCGTCACGGCGCCGCCACCATGGACACGCTCGTCTCGGTGGGCACACTGGCGGCGTTCCTGTGGTCGTTGTGGGCGCTGTTCCTCGGCGACGCCGGCATGCCCGGCATGACGCACCCGTTCGCGCTGCGCGCGGGCGGCGACGGCGACGCGATCTATCTCGAGGCGGCCGCCGGGGTGACGACGTTCCTGCTGGCCGGGCGTTATGCGGAGGCCCGGGCCAAGCGTCGCGCCGGGGACGCGCTGCGGTCGCTGCTGGAGCTGGGCGCCAAGACCGTGACCCTGCGCGGCGGCGTCGAGATCCCGGTGGACCGGCTCACGGCCGGTGACGAGTTCCTCGTACGCCCGGGCGAGAAGGTGGCGACCGACGGCACCGTGGTCGAGGGCGCCTCGGCCGTCGACCAGAGCCTGATCACCGGCGAGTCCGTGCCCGTCGAGGTGACCGCCGGTGACAGTGTCACGGGCGGCACGGTCAACGCCGGGGGCAGCCTCGTCGTCCGCGCGACCCGGGTCGGCGCCGAGACCCGGCTGGCCCAGATGGCGCGCCTGGTCGAGGAGGCGCAGGCGGGCAAGGCCGGGGTGCAGCGGCTCGCCGACCGGGTCTCGGCGGTCTTCGTCCCGGTGGTGCTGGCGCTGGCCGTGGCGACGCTGGGCTACTGGCTCGGGACGGGCGCCGGCGGGGCCGAAGCGTTCACGGCGGCGGTGGCCGTGCTGATCATCGCGTGCCCCTGTGCGCTCGGGCTCGCCACGCCGACGGCCCTGCTGGTCGGCACCGGGCGGGGCGCGCAGCTGGGCATCCTGATCCGGGGCGTGGAGGCGCTGGAGCAGGTGCGCCGCATCGACACCGTGCTGCTGGACAAGACGGGCACCGTGACCACCGGCGAGATGCGGGTCCAGGAGGTCGACGGGCCGGCCGGGCTGCTGCGGCTGGCCGGGGCGGTCGAGGCGCCTTCGGAGCATCCGCTGGGCCGGGCGATCACCGCGGCGGCCGGGGACGACCTGCCGCCGGTGACGGACTTCCGGGCCACGGCCGGCGTCGGGGTGCGCGGCACGGTGGAGGGTGCGCTGGTCGAGGTCGCGCGGGGCGCGGGCGAGGGGGCCTACACCTGGGTCGAGGTCCGCGTCGACGGCACGCCGAGCGGGCGGCTGGCCCTGGCCGACACCGTACGCCCGTCGAGCGCCCCCGCCGTCGCCCGCATGCGCCGCCTGGGCCTCGAGCCGGTGCTGGTCACCGGGGACGCTGCGGCCGTGGCCGAGCAGGTCGCCGAGGCGGTCGGCATCACCGCGGTCGAGGCCGGCGTGCGGCCCGAGGGCAAGGTCGAGGCGGTCAAGCGGCTCCAGGCCCGCGGTCGCCGGGTGGCGATGGTCGGCGACGGCGTGAACGACGCGGCCGCCCTGGCTCAGGCCGACCTGGGCGTGGCCATGGGTGCCGGGACCGACGTGGCCATGGAGGCGTCGGACCTGACGCTGATGCGCAACGACCTGTGGGCCGCCGTCGACGCGGTCCGCCTGTCGCGCCGGACCGTGCAGATCATCCACGGCAACTTGTTCTGGGCGTTCGCCTACAACGTCGCCGGGCTGCCGCTGGCCGCCGCCGGGCTGCTCAACCCGATGATCGCGGGCGCGGCCATGGCCCTGAGCTCGATCTTCGTGGTCGGCAACAGCCTGCGCCTGCGCACGTTCCAGCCACTCAGCGAGTGAGTGCCTGTCGCCCACATCATCGTCTTGGGGGCGACAGGCCGAGCGAACGCGTCAACTCAGCGACAGGCCGGGCGCTGAAAACCCCATGGATGCTCCCGAATCCATGGGAGCGCCCGGCCCGCCATCTGCACCGCCGGCCGGTCTCGGACTGGTCCCGAAGTCCGAGGCGCCCGGCGGTATCCCCAGATCCACCTGCGGACATGACGCTACGTGATGATCACCCGACGAGGGAAGCGGTGCGTGCGGGAATTGTCCGTTCGGCCGGGAGATCATGGGCGGAGGAGCGGCGCACCGAGTTGATCATCGGACGCTGCCGGACATAACGGACGACTCTCGGTCACGCTGCGTGCCTGACCGCACGATCACGCAGCGTCAGAAGCGGGCCGGTTCCCGATAGATGCCCCACTCCTGTTTGAGGGCGCCGCAGATCTCCCCGAGCGTCGCCTCGGCCCGGGCTGCCTCGAGCATCGCCGGAATCATGTTCTCGCCGGTGCGCGCGACCTCGACGAGCCGGGTCAGCGCCCGCGCCGCCCGCTCCTCGTCGCGGGCGGCCCGGCGGGCGCCCAGCTCGCGGTTCTGCTCGATCTCGACCTCGTGCGAGACGCGCAGGATCTCCAGGTCCTTGGCGACCGTGCCGGTGTGCGCGTTGACGCCGACGATCCGCTTCTCGTTCTTCTCCAGCGCCTGCTGGTAGGCGAAGGCGGCCTCGGCGATGTTCGCGGTGAACCAGCCGTCCTCGATGCCCCGCAGGATGCCCGACGTGATCGTGCCGTCCTCGCCGAGCTCGCGGATGCGGGCGAAGATCTCCTCCGCCTCGGCCTCGATGCGGTCGGTGAGCGCCTCGACGTACCAGGCGCCGCCGAGCGGGTCGGCCACGTTGGTCACGCCGGTCTCCTCCATGAGCACCTGCTGGGTGCGCAGCGCGATCTCGGCGGACTCGTCGGTCGGCAGCGCCAGCGTCTCGTCGAGCGCGTTGGTGTGCAGCGAGTTGGTGCCGCCGAGGACCGCGGCGAGCGCCTCGACCGCCGTACGCACGACGTTGTTGACCGGCTGCTGCGCGGTCAGCGACACCCCGGCGGTCTGCGTGTGGAACTTGAGCCACAGCGCCTTCTCGCTGGTGGCGCCGTAGTCCTCGCGCAGGTGCCGGGCCCAGATGCGGCGGGCGGCGCGGAACTTGGCGATCTCCTCGAAGAAGTCGACGTGGGCGTCGAAGAAGAAGCTCAGCCCGGGCGCGAAGGTGTTGACGTCGAGCCCCCGGGACAGGCCCAGCTCGACGTAGCCGAAACCGTCGGCCAGCGTGTACGCCAGCTCCTGCGCGGCGGTCGAGCCGGCCTCGCGGATGTGGTAGCCCGACACCGACAGCGGCTTGTAGCGCGGGATTTCGCGGGCGCACCACTCCATCAGGTCGCCGATCAGGCGCAGGTGCGGCTCGGGGGTGAAGAGCCACTCCTTCTGCGCGATGTACTCCTTGAAGATGTCGGTCTGCAGCGTGCCGTCGAGCTTGCTCAGGTCGGCGCCCTGCCGCTCGGCCGCCACGAGATACATGCAGAAGACCGGCACCGCGGGGCCCGAGATCGTCATGCTCGTCGTGACATCTTGCAGGGGGATGCCGTCGAAGAGCACGTCCATGTCGGCCGCCGAGTCGATCGCCACGCCGCAGTGGCCGACCTCGCCGAGCGACTGCGGGTCGTCCGAGTCGCGGCCCATCAGCGTCGGCATGTCGAAGGCCACGCTCAGCCCGCCGCCGCCCGCCGCCAGGATCATCTTGTAGCGCTCGTTGGTCTGCCGGGCGTTGCCGAACCCCGCGAACTGGCGGATGGTCCAGGTGCGTCCGCGATAGCCGGTGGGATAGAGACCCCGGGTGTACGGGAACTCGCCCGGCCAGCCGATCCGCTCGAACCCGGCCACGGTGTCGCCGGGGGCCGGCCCGTAGACGGGATCGACCGGCGTGCCGGAGAGGGTCGTGAAGTCGGCGTCCCGCTTGCGCGCACTGTCGTAGCGCCGTTGCCAGCGCTCGCGACCGGCGGCGATGTCGGCTGCGTCCATGCCGCCCATCGTAGGGCAGAACTGAACGATCCTTAAGGCACGGATCAGGCCGCTGTCGCGTCGGCCCGTTCGTTCTCCTCGGCGGCGGGCTTCGCCTCGGCGTCCTCGCCGTCCTCGGTGTCCTCTGGTTCCGCGACGGCCTCGGAGTCGGTGACGGGCTCCGGGGTGGAGGCGGCGGGCTCGGTGGCGAGCTTGGTCACCGCGGGCGTGAAGTCGGGCGCGGGCATGAGATCGGTCGCGATCGCGGCCCCCGACTTCACCGGCATCGCGGCGAACGCGGCCACCCCGGTCGGCGCCTTCGCCCCGGCGAGGACCCCGGTCTGAGTCCCGGCGGCCGCCCCGGCCTGCAGCGGCGCGGTCCGGGCTCGCGGCCGTTGCCCGCCGATCGGCACCAGGTCCGGCGTCACCGGCGGCGAGAACAGATAGCCCTGGCCGCGGGCACAGCCCATGGCCAGCAGCTGCCCGAGCTGCCGCGGCTCCTCGATGCCCTCGGCCACGCAGGTCAGGCCGAGCGCGTGCACCAGGTCGAGCACCGCCTTGAAGAGCACCTTGGCCTTGGTGTCCCAGGCCAGCTCGCGCACGAACGACCGGTCGATCTTGACCGTGTCGACGGGCAGCTTCCGCAGATAGGTCAGCGACGAGTAGCCGACGCCGAAGTCGTCGAGCGAGATCCGCACGCCGAGGGCCCGGATCTCGCGCAGCGTGTGCGCCGCGGCGTCCAGGTCGGCGATCAGCGACGACTCGGTGACCTCGACGGTCAGCGCCTCGCCGGGCAGGTCGTGCTCCTTGAGCGCCGCGCGCACGTCGTCGACGACCCGGCCCGAGACCAGGTACGCCACCGACAGGTTGACCGCGACCGTGAAGGCCGGGTCCTCCTTGCGCCACCGGGCGAGCTGCTCGGCGGCGGCGCCCAGGACCCAGCGGTCGATCTCGACGAGCAGGCCGGCGTCCTCGGCGGCGGGCAGGAAGTCGTCCGGGGCGATCGGGCCGCGCGCCGGGTGCTGCCAGCGGACCAGGACCTCGGCCGCGTGCGAGGCGCCGCTGCCGAGGTCGACGACGGGCTGGTAGGCGACGAAGAGCTGGTGCTCGGCGAGGGCCACGGCCAGCTCGGCCTGCAACCGGCGGCGGGCCTCGGCCTGGGCGGCGAGCTCCCGGTCGTACACCCGGTAGGTGCCCTTGCCGTTGTTCTTCGCCTCGTACATGGCCATGTCGGCCTCGTGCAGCAGCTGGTCCCGGTCGCCGGCCTCGACGGTGGCCGCGATGCCGATGCTCGCGCCCACCGCGGCGGGCAGACCGGGCTCGGCCAGCCGGTCGAGGATGCCCCGGGCCAGCAGGCGCGCGTCCTCCACGTCGCCGTGGCGCATCAGGACGGCGAACTCGTCGCCGCCGAGCCGGGCGGGCAGGGCCTTGTCGCCGGCCGCCGCCTTGAGCCGCTGCGCGACCGTGACCAGCAGCTCGTCGCCGGCCGCGTGCCCGAAGGTGTCGTTGACCGCCTTGAAGCCGTCGAGGTCGACCAGCAGCAGCGCGGTCACCGGGTCCTCGGCCAGCTCGGCGGTGAGCTTGGCCCGGTTGGCCAGCCCGGTCAGCGCGTCGTGGGCGGCGTCGTGGGCGAAGCGCTCCCGCTCGCGGACCAGGCTGCGGCTCAGCGCGGTGTTGAGGCGCAGCTCCACGAACTGGCGGCCGAAGACGGCACCGACCAGGACCACCACGGCGACCGCGGTCTCCGCGTCGAACGGGCGGCCCTGGACCATGTAGATCAGGCCGGCGACGACGAAGACCACGACCGGCCCGTACGGCGCCGCGTTGCCGAACTGCGTGGACGGCTGCCAGGTGCGCTCGTCCTCGCCGGGCGGCGGGGAGAGCGGCGCCACGGCCAGCACGGCCGCGGCGGCGAGGTACCCGCCCAGGACGGCCGGGTCGAGCCACCCCACGTCATGCAGCGCGGCCACCGCCTGGATGAGCAGGGTCACGCAGGCCAGGGCGACGGCCGCGGTCAGGTCGGTCATCGTGGTGCGGCGGCGCAGGGGCCGGCCGCTGCGCAGCACCAGGGCGACGGCCAGGACGCCGGCGGCGAGCACCGGACAGGTCAGGTCGGCCGTCGCGGAGCCGGGGGAGCGCAGCGGGCCGAGGAAGAGCATCCACGCGGCGCCCATGAGCGCGCAGGCGGCGACGAGCGAGTCGAGCACCAGGCGGAGGCGGCTGCCCAGCTCGCGGGGCACGCCCGTGCCGGCGAGCAGGCCCGCGACCACGAGCGCGAAGGCGATGAGCTCGAGGACCGCGGGAAGCGCCGAGGGCGGCGCCGCGGTGACGCCGACGGTGATCTCGGTGCCCGCCCACAGCGCCAGCCCCGCGCCGGTGAGGATCCAGATCCGCCGGGCGGGCCCGGGGCGCCGGACCGCCGCCACCGTGTGGACCACGGCCCCGGCCGTCGTGACGAGCACGATCAGCAGGGCGGCGACGGTGTCCGCGGACGACGGGAAGGCATACAGGCCGGCCAGAGCCAGGACGAGCGCCACCCACATCGCGGGGCGGAGGCGGCGTCGCATGCATTTCTCCCGTACGCAGTGGGGGGCTACCACTGCATCAGTCGGCGGGCGAGCCGCCGACCTTCGGAGAAATCAGATGCCGTTCGCCTCGCACAGGGGAGCGAAGCGGCCCGTGCAGACGGCGTCGCGCTCGACGAAGCCGTCCGCGATGACCGAACCGACGTCGGCCTTGAAGATCGCCCGCGGCTGGAGCAGGACGGCCGGGACGTAGGCGCCCGACTCGACGTCCTTCACCCGGTCCTTGGCCGCGGCGGTCACGCCCTGGTAGAGGCTGATCGCCAGCTTGGCCGCCGCGTCCGCCTCCTGCTTGATCGGCTTGTAGACCGTCATGCACTGGTCGCCGGAGAGCACGTTCTGCAGGCCCTGCACCGTGGCGTCCTGGCCGGTCACGGGGACGAAGCCGTTGCGCTTGGTCTTCTTGAGCTCCGCGATCGCCGCCGCGCCGAGCGTGTCGTTGGCCGCCAGTACGCCGTCGATCTCGCCCTGGGTCTGGGTCCACATCTCCTGGAAGATGGTGACGGCGGCCTCCTCCTTCCAGTCGTCCACGTCCTGGTCCGGGCCCTTGAGCATCTTGCCGTCGTCGAAGAGCGGCTGGATGACCTCGTTGTAGCCCTTCTTGAACAGGGTGGCGTTGTTGTCGGTGGGGGAGCCGTTGAGATAGGCGACCATCGGGTCCGCGATCCGGCGCTCGCGCAGGCACCGGATCAGCCCGTCGCCCTGCTGCCGGCCCACGGCCTCGTTGTCGAAGCTGACGTAGTAGTCGGCGCCGCCGTTGAGGGTCAGCCGGTCGTAGTCGATCGTCTTGACGCCGGCCGCGCGGGCCCGCTCGAGGACGGCGCTGCCGCTGGCCGAGTCGAGGTTCGCGATCATGAGCACCCGGGCGCCCGACTCGATCATGCTGTCGGCGATCCGGCCGAACTCCTCCTTGTCGCCCTGGGCGTTGCGGATGTCGACGGGCACGTCCTCGGCGTCGAAGGCGGCCTGGAGCAGCTTGGGGTCGTCGCTGCCCCAGCGCTGCGAGGTGGTGGTGTCGGGGAGGATCACGCCGACCTTGCCGGTGCCGGGGGCGCCCGCCCGGGCCCGGGGAGCGGCGCCGCCACTGTCGTCGTCGGCGGTGGTGCAGGCGGACACGGCGCCGGCGGCGAGCAGCCCGGCGGCGGTCAGGGCACAGAGTGTCGTACGCATCCTGAGCGGATCCTCTCGCCTGGAGTGCGGTCACGTTACCAGGCGTACGTGCAGCTCAGCCCCAAAAGTTCAACGGCTGATGTCGATGTGATCCTGGGAGCGTTCCCGGCGGCGGTCCTTGGCGGCGTACATCGCCAGGTCCGCCGCGTGGAGCAGGCTGTCCGGGTCGTGGGTGCCGGCGCTCCCCGTGGCGTGGCCGATGCTCGCGCTGAGTGCCACGTCGGCCGTACCGATGCGGACGGTGCCGCGCAGCGCGGTCGCCAGGATGTCCGCCAGCGCCGCGCGGCGGCTCTCGGGCAGCTCCGGGGCCAGGACGGCGAACTCGTCCCCGCCCAGCCGGGCCACCAGGTCGCCGTCGCGCACCGCGGCCCGCACCCGGACCCCCACCTCGACGAGCAGGCGGTCCCCGGCGGCGTGCCCGAAGGCGTCGTTGACCGGCTTGAAGGCGTCCAGGTCGAGGTGGAAGACGGTCACCGGCCCGGCCGCGAGCGCCTCCTCGAGCCGCTGCAGGAAGAGCCCGCGGTTGGCGAGGCCGGTGAGGCTGTCGTGGTAGGCGAGGTGGGTCAGCCGGGCGGTGAGCTCGTCGCGCTCGCGCAGCAGCTCCTCGATGTGCCGGAAGGCGGCGCGCTGCCGGACCACCACGAGGATCGTCGTGACCGTGGTGCCGCCCCACACCAGCCACGTGCGCGGGGTCAGCCCGTCGAGCGCCAGCAGGGTGCCGGTCAGCGCCCACACCACGGCCACCGCGCCCCAGGGCAGCAGGCTGTACGGGCGGCGCGCCGGGGCCACCCGCCGGTCCGGCGCCTGGATGTGCCGGGCCTGGACCCGCGCGGCGACGGCGAAGAGCCCGCTGCCCACGACGTTGAGCCCGTAGAGCCACGGCATCACGTCGTGGTCGAGATACACCGAGAACGGGACGGCCTGAAGCCCGCCCTGCAACAGCGCGCAGGCGGCGTAGAGGAGGCCGGCCGCCCGGCTGAACGGGGACCGCCCGGCGAGCGACATCTTCACCATCGCGAAGATCACCACGAGGAAGAGCCCCGGCTGGACGAGCAGCGAGGCGGCCAGCGTGACCGCCCAGCCGACCGAGTGCGGGCCGTCCGGCAGCGTGAAGGTCCACAGGCTGACGGTCGTGGCCGCCGCCATCACGGTGGCGGCGTCGACGGCCAGGCGCCGGCGCTCGGCCCGGTCGGGCGAGGCGAGCGGGAAGCGCAGGAGCCCGTGGAGCAGCACGACGATGGCGACCACGATCAGCACGAGCTGGGCGCCGGTGCCGTTGATCGCGCCGTTGGAGAGCGGGTCGCGGAAGGTGGCGCCGAGCTGCACGAGGTCGCCGAGCACCAGCACACCGGCCGTGGCGGCGAAGGACTCGAAGAGGCGGCGCTCCGGTCGGCGGGTGCGGGTCAGCCGGGCGATCTGCCACGAGAGGGCGACGGCGGCGGTCTGGACGGTCGCCATGAGCGTCCAGAACATGCCGACCTGGGTGGCCGCGGCGGCGTGGCCGAAACCGAACGCCGGCACGCTGACGACCAGCAACGTCACCAGGGCGGCGAGGATCGGGTCGGCACGTGTCGGCCGCTCCATGATCACCCCGTCCCTCGCTTGTCGACGCGCGTCCCATCGGCCGCGGGGCAGGGGGCATGAGGAGTCAGAGTGTGTCCAGCGCCTCGCTCGCGGCCCGGGCGTTGGCGGGGCCGGCGCCATAGGTGAGCAGGAAGGCGCGCACCCCGGCCGGTCGCCAGCCGGACGGCCAGCCCATCTCCACCACGGCGACGGGGTGCCGGGCCGCCAGCGCCTCGATCAACTCCTGGACCCCGGGGTCCCGGTGCAGCCGCCGCCCGCAGAGCACGACGGGCCGGCCGCCGGCCCACGTGAGCAGCTCTTCCGGGGTGGCCGCCGCGGTGATCTCTCGCTCGGCCGGCAGGCCCCACGGGACGCGGCCCTCGACGATCGTGCGGCCCGCGTGCACCCGGACGACCAGCGCACCCGCGAATCCGGCCGGGTCACCCTCCACGCGCAGCGCGCGGCGGGCGGCGGCGAGACCGATGTCGGGGCGTTCGGCCAGGGCGGCCGTACGGGCGGCGGCCTCCTCGAGTCGGGACAAAGGCAAGCGGCCGTCGGTGGTCGCCTCGGCGATCTCGGTCACCACGCGCTCGACGAGCGGGCGGTCGACGCGGGCGCCGAGGCAGAGGAGGTCGGCGCCGGCGCTCAGGGCGAGGACCGCCGACTCGCCCGGGGCGGTGGTGAGGGCGCGCATCTCGAGGGCGTCCGTGAGGATGGCGCCGCGGTGGGCGTACTCGTGGCGCAGCAGGTCGCCGACGGCCCGGCTGAAGGTCGCGGGGTTGTCGCCCGTCAGGGCGGGGACGCGCAGGTGGCCGGTCATGATCGCGCGGGCGCCCGCCGCGACCGCCGCGGCGAAGGGCGGCAGGTCCCGGCGGCGCAGCAGGTCGAGGGGCGCGTCGACCGTGGGCAGGGCCAGGTGCGAGTCGGTGACCGTGGCGCCATGCCCCGGGAAGTGCTTGGCGCAGGCGGCCACCCCGGTCGACTGCAGGCCGGTCACCGCCGCCGCCGTGTGCCGCGCCACCAGGGCGGGATCCGAGCCGAACGACCGCGTGCCGATCACCGGGTTGTCGTCGGTCGTGTTGACGTCCGCGACGGGCGCGAGCCCCAGATTGATCCCGGCGGCGGCCAGGTCCGCGCCGAGCGCCGCGTACACCCCGCGGGTGAGATCCACGTCGTCCACCGCGCCCAGGGCGGCATTTCCCGGGTACGGGCTCCCGCGCCGATGGGCGAGCCGCGTCACGTCCCCGCCCTCCTCGTCGGCCGCCACGAGCACGTCCGCCTTCACCGCCCGCAGCTCCGCCGTCAGCCGCGCCGGCTCGCCGATGTTGGTCGCCGTCAGCCGCGCCGGCTCGCCGATGTTGGTCGCGAAGAGGGTGACACCGGCGAGACCGTCGCTCAGCAGCTCACCGATCGGATCCGGGAGCGCCGGGCCCGCGAAGGCGGCGAGCACCGTGCCGAGGGCCAGCCGGCGCAGGCCGGGGTCGGTGGTCATGCGGTCCTCGATTCGGCCGTACGCGGGTCAGCCGTCCGCCGGGCCGACCGATACGCTGCGCGTACGACGCCGCTGAATATAGGGGACGGAAACATGGCCGCGACCCGCTTGCCGGGTACTCCCAGGCTGTTGCGCGCGCTCAACGACCGGGCCGCGCTCGAGCTGCTCCTCTCCCGGGGGCCGCTGACCCGGGCCCAGCTCGGCGAGCTGACCGGCCTGAGCAAGGTGACCGCCTCCCAGCTGGTCGAGCGGCTCGAGGAGCGGGGTCTCGTCCGGCGCGTCGGCGAGCAGGCCGGCGGGCGCGGGCCCAACGCGCAGCTCTATGCGGTGACGCCCGGCAGCGCGTACGTGATCGGGGTCGAGGTCCTGCCCGACCGCGTGATCGCCGCCTGCGCCGACATCACCGGGGCCGTCGTGGGCCGCAGCGAGCAGTCGACCGTGGGCGGCAGCGCGGATCCCGTGCGGGCGGTGCACGCGGCCGTGGTCGAGGCGGCGACGGCCGCCGGGACCACCCTCGACGCCGTCCGGCGCGTGGTCATCGGCACGCCTGGCCTCGTCGACCCCGAGACCAACGAGATCTCCTTCGCCTTCGACCTGCCCCACTGGCACCGCGGGCTCCTCGCCGAGCTGCGCAAGGACCTGAGCACGCCGGTCGTCTTCGGCAACGACGTCAACCTGGCCGCGGTCGCCGAGCAGCACGCCGGCGCGGGCAAGGACGTCGACGACTTCGTGCTCATCTGGGTCGACCGCGGCGTGGGCCTGGCCACGGTGATCGGCGGGCGGCTGCACCAGGGCGCCACCGGGGCGGCGGGCGAGATCGGCTATCTGCCCGTGGCCGGCACCGAGGTGCCGCACAACGCCTCCGGGCGCGGGGTCAAGGGCGCCTTCCAGACCCTGGTCGCGGCGGACGCCGCCAAGACCCTGGGCGAGGAGTACGGCTTCAGCGGCGCCGAGTCGCCCGACGTCGTGCGGGCCGCCGTCGAGGCGGGCGAGGCGGGGGAGGCGTACCTGGACGAGCTGGCCCGGCGGCTCGCGCTCGGGGTGGGCGCCACGTGCGTGGTGCTCGACCCGCCGCTCGTGGTGCTGGCCGGCGAGGTGTCGCAGGCCGGGGGCGCGCGGCTGGCGGAGAAGATCGAGGCCGAGGTGGCGTCGATCACGCTCGTGACGCCGAAGGTCGTGATCAGCGAGATGGCGACCGAGCCGGTGCTGAACGGGGCGCTGCTGTCCGCCCTGGACGCCGTGCGCGACGAGGTGTTCGGCTCGACGACGGGCTGACGCCGCCATCCCCCCTGCGGCTTGCTTCTTTCCCGGCCGGCTGCGGTGGCGTGCGTGCGGGTCGCGGCCGGCTGCGTGATTGGATGGGAGCGTGCCCGAAGCAGCTGTCACGCCCCCTGACGAAGACACCGTCATCTCGTTCGACCGCGTCAGCATCGTCCGCGCCGGCAACCATCTGGTGCGCGACCTGAGCTGGCAGGTCGAGCTGGACGAGCGGTGGGTGATCCTCGGTCCCAACGGGGCCGGCAAGACGACCCTGCTCAACCTGGCGTCGGCGCGGCTGCACCCGACCCGCGGCGTCGCGTGGGTGCTGGGCGAGCGGCTGGGCAAGACCGACGTCAACGAGCTGCGCACCCGGGTGGGCATCACGACCGGCCGGCTCGCCGACCGCCTGCCGCCCGACGAGAAGGTGCTCGACGTCGTCGTCACCGCCGCGTGGTCGGTCGTGGGCCGCTGGCGCGAGAGCTACGACCCGCAGGACGAGGGCCGCGCCCGCCAGCTGCTCGGCCAGCTGGGCATGGGCCACCTGCTCGACCGCGAGTTCGGCACGCTGAGCGAGGGCGAGCGCAAGCGCACCCAGATCGCCCGGGCGCTGATGACCGACCCCGAGCTGATGCTGCTCGACGAGCCGACCGCCGGCCTCGACCTGGGCGGCCGCGAGGACCTGCTGGCCCGCCTGACCGAGCTGGCCGAGGACCCGGACGCCCCGGCCATGGTGCTGGTGACCCATCACGTGGAGGAGATCCCGCCCGGCTTCACCCACGCGCTGCTGCTGCGTGAGGGCTCGGTCGTCGCCGCCGGCCTGCTCGGCGAGACGCTCACCGCGGACAACCTGTCCAAGACCTTCGGCCTGCCGCTCGTGGTGCAGCGCACCGGCGACCGTTACACCGCGCGGGCCGCCTGAGATGGCGCCGCGCATCGTGGTCGCCGGCAGCGCCAACATGGACCTCGTCGGGCTGGCCGAGCGCCTGCCGCAGCCCGGCGAGACCGTGCTGGGCGACGACTTCCTGATGACCCCGGGCGGCAAGGGCGCCAACCAGGCCATCGCGGCCGCCCGCGCCGGCGGCGACACCACCTTCCTCGGCGCGATCGGCTCCGACGCCTTCGGCGTGACCATCAAGGCGCGTCTCAACGCGTCGGGTGTGGACACCGAGAACGTCCGCACCAGCTACGGCTCGTCCGGCGTGGCCGTGATCATGGTCGACCGCCGGGGCGAGAACTCGATCCTGGTCAGCCCCGGCGCCAACAGCACCTTCGCCGGCCTGAGCGCCGCCGAGGAGACCGTCATCGCCGACAGCGACGTGCTCCTCTGCCAGCAGGAGATCCCGCTGGAGACGGTGACCGCCGCCGCCCGGGCCGCCCGCGCCGGCGGCACGCTGACGATCCTCAACGCCGCGCCCGCCCGCGAGCTGCCGGCGGAGCTGCTCGAGGTCGTCGACCTGCTGGTCGTCAACGAGAGCGAGGCCGCCACGATCACCGGCCGGGCCGAGCCCGACATGGGCGCGCTGCTGGCGCTGGTCCCGCGGGTGGTCCTCACCCTGAGCGGGAGCGGATCCTGGTACGCGGACCGCGACGGCCGCGACGAGCGGGTGCCCCCGTTCGTGGTCGACGTGGTCGACACGACCGCCGCGGGCGACGCCTTCACCGGTGCGCTGGCCGTGGCCTGGGGCGAGGGGCGCGACCTGATCGAGGCCGTGCGCTGGGCCAATGCCGCCGGCGCCGCCTGCGTCACGAAGATGGGCGCCTCGAACGCCCTGCCCGCCCGGGCCGACATCGACGCCGTCTACGCCCGCGGCGCCGGGTAGGACAGGTCCCGGCCTGGCGGGCCATCTCGCTCAGCCCTGGCGGGCCATCTCGCTCAGGCCTGGCGGGCCATGGACACGAAGCGGTGGACCTCGGCGCGCAACACCTCGGCGAGGTTGCTGAGGCCCGCCGTGCCGGAGTCGTGACCGCCGTCGACGGCCGCGGCGATGCCGTTGACCAGGCTGGCCATCTCGCGGATGCTGCCGGTCACGGCGTCGAGGACGGTCACGGCGTCGGCGGCGGCGGACTGCACCGTGCTGACCTGGCCCATGATCTCCTCGCTGGAGGCGCTGGTCTCGTTGGCGAGCGTCTTGACCTCGCCCGCCACCACGGCGAAGCCCTTGCCCATCTCGCCCGCCCGCGCCGCCTCGATCGTCGCGTTGAGCGCGAGCAGCCGGGTCTGCGACGCCACCTGGTTGATCAGGTCGACGGCGTGCCGGATCTGGTCCGACGCGTTGCGCAGCGAGGTCACCGTGTCGAGGCCGCGCTCGGCGTCGCCCACCGCCTCCCGCGCGAAGTCGGCCAGCCCGTTCGCGGACGCGCCCATCTCCGTCGCCGCCGTCGCGACCTGCTCGGAGACCGTCAGCACGGCGGACTCCAGCTCGTCGGCCAGCCGCAGCCGGGACTGGGCGGCCTCGTTGACGCGCGCCGCCGACGCCGCCATCTGCTCGCTCGACTGCGAGATGCGCGTGGCCGCGTCGCGGAAGGCGCCCCGCATGCCGCGGGTGAGGAAGCGGCGGTGGAAGCGTTCCTCGGCGGCCGCCCCGAGCGCCGCCCCGGACTCCCGGACGAACGCGTCGGTCACGTCGAGCAGGCGGTTGAGGGCGGCCCGGGCGGCCTTCGCCTCCTCGGACTCCCCGATGGACGGCAGCCGCGACTCGAAGTCACCGGCGGCGGCCTGGCCGCAGACCTCCGCGACCAGGCGCAGCACGGCGTCGTCGGTGGCGGTCCGGCCGGCGCCGGCCGGGGACTGCCGGCGGATCATGCGGCGGTTCCGTTCGTCAGCTCCCACACGAACTCGTCGTACGTCCGGCCGCGCCCCCGAAGCGTCTCCTGCAGCATCGCCCAGCCCGCGTCGAGGGCGGCCGGCGAGCTGTCGTGGCGGCGCTCCTCGGCCCGCAGCCGGCCGTAGAGCTCGGCGGCGGCCTGCACGGCGGCCGGTTCGGGCCTGCGCCGGCTCGAGTGGTAGCCGGCCAGCTGACCGTGCTGGTCGAACGAGGGAGTGACGTGCGCCAGGACCCAGTAGTGGGCGCCGTCGGAGGCGAGATTCACGACGTACGCGAAAAGCTCCTGCCTGGTCTTGAGGGTGTCCCACAGCAGCTTGAACACGGCCCGGGGCATGTCGGGATGCCGGATCAGGCTGTGCGGCTGCCCGATCGCCTCGTCCTCGGTGAGCGCCGAGATGCGGAGGAAGACCTCGTTCGCGTACGTGATGACACCGCGCGGATCGGTCTTGGTGACGATGAGCTCGTCCTCGCCGAATGTCCGCTCGACGCCGGTCGGGGCAACCCTGGTGGCCTTCATGATGCTCTGATGGTGGCCGAGCGGGCCTGTTTCGCGGGCGAAGTCGCGGAAAATGCCTCGCGTCTGACTTTTCTTTGTGGCGCTTTTCTATGTCGCTGATCGGGCGACTCGCAGGGCCCAGAGGACGAGCGGGACCTGCATCGGCAGCCGGCCGTAGGCGATCGCCCGGCGCCCGGCGCTCTGGTGCCGCCAGTCGACGGCCATCTTGACGTTCGCGGGGAAGACCGCCGCGAAGAGTCCCGCCGCGGCCAGCCCGCCGAGGCGCCGGGTGGCGGGCACAGCGACTGCGGCGGCCACGGCCAGCTCGGCCACCCCGCTGACATAGGTCCACGTGCGTGGCTTGCCGGGCAGCGAGCGGGGCACGATGCGGTCGAAGGGGCGCGGCGACGCGAAGTGCAGCAGACCCGTGGTGGTCAGCGCGGCCGCCATGACGAGGGCTTCCCGGTCGCGGCTCATCGGCGCACGGAGTCCTGCTCGACGGCGCGGTGCAGGGCGCGGTAGATCTGGCCGAAGCGCTGCCGGTTGGCCGTGCGGAGCAGGAGCGTCGGGGTGCCCCGGACGTCGGCCCAGATCTCGAGGTCGTGACTGCCCCGGTCGTACGAGCGGTCGACGTGCTCGAGCAGCACGTCGGAGAGCGGGATCGCGGCCAGGCCGAGCAGCACCCCGCCCCCGCCGACGGCGACGGTGACCGAGGCGGAGAGGTCGAGGGTGAGCGCCACGGCCAGCGCGAGCGCCCCGAGCACCAGCGGCGCGACCATGGCCAGCCCGAGGAAGCCCCGGCCGGCGACCGTGCCCCACTGGCGGCGGCCCCGGCTGTGCCAGACGCGGGTCAGCTCGTGCAGCCGGAACTCCTGCCCCGGCACGCGGAGGGCGGCCGACGTGACCTGCACGTCCCGGTCCCGGTAGTACGTGGTCATCGTCCTCCCTCCGTCCGCATGCTACTTACCCCGGGCGTACACGTCCTAGTCTGTCGGGGTTGACCGAGCGACCGGGAGGTTTCGCCGATGGGCGAGTTCGTGCGGCTGGAGAGCAAGGACGGGATCGGCACCATCCGCCTCGAGCGGCCCCCGATGAACGCGCTGAACACCCAGGTGCAGGAGGAGCTGCGGCGGGCCGCGCACGAGGCCGCGGACGATCCGGACGTACGGGCGGTCATCGTCTTCGGCGGCGAGAAGGTCTTCGCGGCGGGCGCCGACATCACTGAGTTCACGCGGCTGACTTACCAGGAGATGACCGTGCGGGCGGGCGCCCTGTCCAGCGCGTTCGACGCGATCGCCCGGATCCCCAAGCCGGTGGTGGCGGCCATCACCGGGTACGCCCTCGGCGGCGGCTGTGAGCTCGCCCTCGCCTGTGACTGGCGCGTGGTGGCCGACGACGCGAAGCTCGGCCAGCCGGAGATCAAGCTCGGCCTCATCCCGGGCGCCGGCGGCACGCAGCGGCTGGCCCGGCTCGTCGGCCCCGCGCGGGCCAAGGACCTGGTCTTCTCGGGCCGCATGGTCGACGCCGCGGAGGCCCTGGCGATCGGTCTCGCCGACCGGGTGGTTCCGCCTGCCGAGGTGTACGCGGCCGCGGCCGAGCTGGTCCGCCCCTACGTCACTGGTCCGGCCCTCGCCCTGCGCGCGGCCAAGCAGGCGATCGACGGCGGGCTGAGCGTGGACCTCGCGTCGGGGCTGGCGCTGGAGAGCCAGTTGTTCGCGGGGCTGTTCGCGACGGACGACCGGATCGAGGGCACGACGGCGTTCGTGGAGAAGCGGAAGCCGGGCTTCACCGGGAAATGACACGGCCCGGCCCCGATGTGGCATGTCAGGATCTCGCGCCCATCGATCCGTTGCCATAAAGTCTCCCTCTGTGACGGGAGCCGGGCGGAACGCGACGTCGGGGCGCCGGACCATGACCGTCGCCGTGGGGCTGCTGGCCGGGCAGGCGGTGCTCGGAGGCGTCATCGCGGCGGTGACGTTCGGGGTCGGTTCCTCCTCTTCGCCGGCCGGGCGGCTGGCTGATCCGCCCGCTGTCGCTCTGCCGTCCCGTCCGGCGCCTCCGTCGCCTTCGCCATCGTCTCTGCCGTCGTCCTCGTCCTCGTCGTCTTCGGCCGGGGACGAGGGGCCGGGCGTTTCGGTGCGGCGGTCGGAGCGGCTGTTGCCGCAGAGTGTCGATTCGGACATTTCCCCTTCTTCTCGGGCTCCTTCGCCTGTTGTTTCGTCGGCGCCGGCCACTTCCGCTCCCGTTTCGTCGGCTCCGACTGTTGTGGTTCCCCCTCCCACTACGCCCGTGTTCCTGCCGCCACCGCCCTTCGCGCCTTCCTTCTCGCCTGGTTTCGTGCCGCCGGCTCCTTCGGCGGGGCAGCGTTGCCGGCGGGAGGGGGCTGTCCGGTTCGACCCGGAGGGGGAGAAGTTGCGGTGTTCCCGCGGGCGCGACGGACACCTCCGCTGGCGGGCGGTCTGAGCGCGGTGCCGCCTTTGTGCGGTGATCAACGCGTACGGCGGACCCCCTAGACTGGCGGTCATGTCCATCGACCAGGGTCGGCACGCGCTCGGTGTCGACTTCGGCACGTCCAACACGGTCGCGGTGGCCCGCTGGCCGGACGGCCGGGCCCGCCCGATCCTCGTCGACGGTTCGCCGCTGCTGCCCTCGGCCGTCTATGCCGAGTCCAGCGGCATGCTCGCGGTCGGCCGCGACGCGGTGCACAGCGCCCGCCGCGACCCCGCCCGCTTCGAGCCCAACCCGAAGCGCCGCATCGACGACGGCACCGTCCTGCTCGGCGACCGCGAGGTGGAAGTCGCCGACCTCATCGCCGCGGTCCTGGTGCGCGTGGTCGAGGAGTGGCACCGCGCGGTCGGCCCGGTCCGCCCCGACGTCACCCTCACCTGCCCCGCCACGTGGGGCTCGACCCGCCGGGGCCTGCTCGCCGAGGCGGCCGCACGCGCCGGGCTGGAGCGGGTCCGCCTGGTCGCCGAGCCCGTGGCGGCGGCCACATACTTCGCCGACGTGCTCGGTCGTGATGTCCCGATCGGGTCGGTGGTGGTCGTCCACGACTTCGGGGCCGGCACGTTCGACGCCAGCGTCGTCGCGCGTACGGCGGAGGGCTTCGAGGTCCTCGCCGTCGACGGCCGCGACGATCTCGGCGGCCTCGACATCGACGCCGCCCTGGTCGAGCATCTGGGCGAGGGCATCGCCGCCCTCGACGCCGGGGTCTGGCAGCGTCTCACCGAGCCGGCCACCCTCGAGGACCGCCGGGCCCAGCGCCAGCTCTGGGACGACGCGCGCATCGCCAAGGAGCGCCTCTCCCGCACCCAGAGCGCCGACGTCATGATCCCGATCCTCGACACCGAGCTCCACGTCACCCGCGACGAGCTGGAGCGCCTGGCGCGCCCGATCCTCGACCAGACGGTCCAGGTCACCAGCGACCTGCTGCGCTGGGCCGACCTGCCCGAGGGCCGGCTGGCCGGCGTCTTCCTGGTCGGCGGGGCCAGCCGCATCCCCCTGGTCGCGACCCTCCTGCACCGCGCCCTGGCCGAGCCGCCCGTGGCCATCGAGCAGCCCGAGCTGGTCGTGGCCGAGGGCAGCATCCTGGCCGACGCCGCCCTCCTGGCCAGCGAGCCCGCCGCGCCGGGGCCGACCTCGGAGATGCGCTTCCCGCTCGTCTCCCGCCCGTCGTCGCCCGTGTCTCCGGCCGCGCCCTCGTCCGTCTCGCCCGCCGCGGCTTCGTCCGTCGCGCCTGCCGCGCCGTCGTCCTCGCCTCCGTCCACCGCTGCGGGGTCTGCGGGGCGTTCCTTGGGGGCGCCGCCGTCCTCGGGGCCGCCCTCTTCCTCGGGGCTGCCGTCTTCCTCGGGGCTGCCGTCTTCTTCGGGGGCGCCGTCTTCTTCGGGGGCGCCGTCTTCTTCGGGGCTGCCGTCTTCTTCGGGGGCGCCGTCTTCTTCGGGGCTGCCGTCTTCTTCGGGGGCGCCGTCTTCCTCGGGGTCGTCCGTCGATGACATGGAGACCGTGCCGCAGTCCCGGAGCAGCCTGCTCAACGGCGACGGCGGTGGCGCCATGCCGCCGGCGGTGGACCCGTGGCCGGACGCGGAGCACGACTGGGTCCCCGACCCGGACGCCACCGTGCCGTCACCCATGTCCCCGGCGATCCTCGGCCGCCCGTCGCCCGGCTCGCCCTATCCGGGCGCGCCCGGCCAGTCCGCGTCCGCCGGGTCCGGCACCGTCGTCCCGCGCCGCTTCCGCTCGGGCACCCCACCCGCCGGCTCGCCGCCCGCCCCCGGTGCCGCGGGCCGGTCGTCCGCCGACCACTCCGCTGCCGGTCGTTCGGCCGCCGGTCGTTCATCCGCCGGTCGTTCGTCCTCCGGCTTTGTCTCTCCCGCAGCCGGAAGCACCAGACCACTCGCCGGCGGCCGGCAGCCCTCCGCCGCGCCGCGCCGCTCCGCACCACCGGCGGCACCCGCCCAGTCCGCCCGGCGCCGGACCGGCCGGGGCCTCCGCGCCTTCCAGATCGTGCTCAGCGTCCTGGTCCTGATCGCCGCGCCGATCCTCGCCCTGCTGGTGGCCTACAGCTACACCTCGGGCGTCGACCCGGGCTCGGCCCTCACCTCACTCTTCGACGACCTCAGCAACCTCTTCTGACCCCGCGCGTTCCGATCCCGCGCGGTTTGCTCCGATCCGCGCGCGGTTTGCTCCGATCCGCGCGTGGTTTGCTCCGATCCGCGCGCCCACCTGTTCCGATCGCCCGTCCGCCTGCGCTGACCTGCGCGTCTGCCTGCGCTGACCTGCGCGTCCGG
Organism: Symbioplanes lichenis; assembly: GCF_030709675.1. Classification (GTDB taxonomy): domain Bacteria; phylum Actinomycetota; class Actinomycetes; order Mycobacteriales; family Micromonosporaceae; genus Actinoplanes; species Actinoplanes lichenis. Next base: position 824,817 of record NZ_JAUZQD010000001.1, on the reverse strand, counting down.
CTGCGCTGACCTGCGCGCCCGCCGGCTCCGGTGCGCGCGCCTGAGCGGTGCCACTCGGCGGCCTTTTCCGGGCGGCCTTCTTCGGCGGACCTTCTTCGCGGCCTTGTCCGGTGGCCTTCTGTCGCAGGCGCCGGCCGGCCTTTTGTCGCAGGCGCCAGCTGGCTTTTTGTCGCAGGCGCCAGCTGGCTTTTGTCGCAAGCGTCGGCTGGCCTTTTGTCGCGGCGCCGGCGCGGATCCGGTCCTCAGGGGTCGTTGCGGTCCTCGAGGTCGCGCTCCCACTGGGCGAGCAGCTCACGATCGCGGCGGGACTGCTCCGTGTCGACCGAGCGGAGGAACTCCGGGTCGTCGTCGGGGGAGAGGGGGCGGGAGGCCGGTCGGCGCACCGTGCCCTCGCGCGGCGCCGGCAGCGGGCGGCCCCACAGGAAGTACGCGATCGGACCCAGCAGCGGCACGAGCAGGATCACGAGAACCCAGAGCGCCCGCGGCATCGAGCGCACCCGGTCGGCGGACAACGAGGCGATGAGCGCGAGCACCAGAAGGACGAGCTGCACCGCAGCCAAGAACACGAACACCCGGACCATGAGGCAATAATGACGCGCCACCCGGGGCAACGGCGACGATCAGAGCATGACAAGCATCGTCCCGGTCGCCGCGAGAACGACGGTGACGAGTGCGTAGGCGCGTACGGTGCGTTGTCCCGGCCGTGGTGGCCAGGCCCGCAACCCGCGGGCGCGCCGGTAGGCGATGCCCACCAGCATGGCCCATCCGAGGAGCGCCACTGCCACCATGAGGAAAATTGCGCTTCCCGCCCCGGGCTCGAAAGCGTGTCGCAACATCAGCAGCGCCACCGCACTCGCCGACAGTCCGGTCCGGCGCCAGGCCAGACCGGTCCGCTCGGCCGACACCCCGGCATCGCGCTCGTCCGCCGGGCCGGCATCCCGCTCGGCCGACATCCCGTCGGCTGACACCCCGGCGTCCCGCCCATCCGCCGGCCCGGTTGTTCCGCCACCCGGATCGGTCGCCGCCCGGGCCTGATCAGCGTCGCTCACCGCCCGGCCCCGATCAGCGCCGCCCACCGCTCGGCCCTGATCAGAGTCGCTCACCGCCCGGCCCCGATCAGCACCGCTCACCGCCCGGCCCGGACCGGCATCGCTCACTGCGCCGCCTTGATCAGCACCGCGACCGTGAGAAGGACGGCGCCCACAGCCACGATCAGCGCCAGGATTGCGGGGAAGCGTGACCGCGGCAGATCCGTACCCAGTCGCATGGCCCGCTCGGTCCGCGCCCAGTGGTCCACGGCCCGCACCGCGACCACGCCCCCGAGCAGCAGCAGCGCCACCGCGATGATCTCGCGCAGGTGGTCGACGGGCAGCGGCGGCAGGAACTGCGCGCAGGCCAGGCCGCCGGCGATCAGGGCCAGGCCGGTGCGGATCCAGGCGAGGAAGGTCCGCTCGTTGGCCAGCGAGAACCGGTAGTCGGGCTTGTCCCCGGCCATCGGTGTCTTGTGCGGGTCGAACCACTGGAGCGGCACCTCCCGATTATTGACCTTCCCGGTGCAGAAGGCGCCGGTGGGGACGCGGCCCCGGCTCGCGTCTCACGGGCAGTGGGGGAGTATGGGGCAGGAGCGGGCCGTTCCCGCTCGACGAAGAACCGGATCAGCCGGAGAATTCGCGACATATCCTCGTCCCGGGCCCGGCGGAGGCGCCGGTCGTCACGGGTGAGGTGAGTCACTCTCGGTGGCCGGAGACTCGTAAGCTACCCATGGGTAACATCGGGTGGAAACGCGGAACCCGGCTGCAGGCGTGCGTCCATATACAGGAGGGTCGTCGAAGCGCGATGAACATCGTCGTACTGGTCAAGCAGGTGCCCGACTCCGGTGCCGAGCGCACCCTGAGCGCGAGCGACAACACCGTCGAGCGCGGCTCGGCGAGCAACGTCATCAACGAGATGGACGAGTACGCCATCGAGGAAGCGCTGAAGATCAAGGAAGCGCACGGCGGTGAGGTGACCGTGCTGACCATGGGTCCCGCCGGCGCCACCGACTCGATCCGCAAGGCGCTGTCGATGGGGCCGGACAAGGCGGTCCACATCTCCGACGACGCCCTGCACGGCTCCTGCGCCGTCGCCACCTCCAAGGTGCTCGCGACCGCGCTCGGCACGCTCAACGCCGACCTGGTCCTCTGCGGCGCGGAGTCGACCGACGGCCGCGTCCAGGTCATGCCGCACATGATCGCCGAGCGGCTCGGCATCGCCGCGCTGACCGGTGCCCGCAAGCTGACCGTGGACGGCTCGCAGCTGACCGCCGAGCGGCAGACCGACGAGGGCTACGAGGTCGTCACGGCCGCCACGCCCGCCGTGGTGAGCGTCTGGGACACGATCAACGAGCCGCGCTACCCCTCCTTCAAGGGCATCATGGCCGCCAAGAAGAAGCCCGTGCAGACGCTGTCGCTCGGCGACCTGGGCATCGCGGCCGACGAGGTCGGTGCGGCCGGTGCCACCAGCGCCGTGCTGGAGTTCGCGCAGCGCCCGCCCCGCAGCGCCGGCGCCAAGGTCATCGACGAGGGCGAGGGCGGCGTGCAGCTGGTCCAGTTCCTCGCCACCGAGAAGTTCGTCTGAGAGGGGCCGGTCATGGCTGAAGTTCTGGTTGTCGTCGAGGCCGGCGTCAAGAAGGTCACGCTCGAGATGCTGACCATCGCCCGCGGCCTCGGCGAGGTGTCGGCGGTGGTGTTCGGCGAGGCCGAGACCGGCAAGCTCGGCGAGTACGGCGCACAGAAGATCTACCACGCGCAGGGCGAGGAGGTCGACGGCTACCTCGTGGCGCCCAAGGCCACCGCCGTCGCGGAGCTCGTCAAGCGGGTCCAGCCCGCCGCGGTCCTGCTGGCCTCCTCCCAGGAGGGCAAGGAGATCGCCGCCCGGCTGGCCGTCAAGCTGGACAACGGGCTGCTCACCGACGCGGTCGAGGTGGCCGCGGACGGCACCGCCACGCAGGTCGTCTTTGCCGGCGCCACGATCGTCAAGTCCAAGGTCACCCGGGGCCTGCCGATCGTCACCATCCGCCCCAACTCGGTGACCCCTTCGCCCGCCCCGGCCACCCCGGCGGTCGAGCCGCTGACGGTGGCCGCGACCGAGGCCGACAAGCTGACGAAGGTCGTCGAGCGCGTCGCCGAGCAGAAGGGCTCCCGCCCCGAGCTGACCGAGGCGTCGATCGTCGTCTCCGGCGGCCGCGGTGTGGGCAACGCCGACAACTTCAAGCTCGTCGAAGAGGTCGCCGACCTGCTCGGCGGGGCCGTCGGGGCCTCCCGCGCGGCCGTCGACTCGGGCTACTACCCGCACCAGTTCCAGGTGGGTCAGACCGGCAAGACGGTCTCCCCGCAGCTCTACGTGGCTCTCGGCATCTCCGGCGCGATCCAGCACCGCGCCGGCATGCAGACCTCGAAGACCATCGTCGCCGTCAACAAGGACCCCGAGGCGCCGATCTTCGAGCTCGCGGACTACGGCGTGGTGGGCGACCTGTTCAAGATCGTGCCGCAGGCGGCGGAGGAGATCCGCAAGCGCAAGTGACCCGTACCAGGTGATCTGCCTTACGGCCCGGCCCCTCGGCCGGGCCGTTTGCCGTGTTCGGGGGCCGGTGTGATTTCCCGGCTGGCGGACGGGCACGTTCGGTTGACGCATCAAGGCATAAGCTTCATGACGATGGTTTACCTGGATCACGCGGCGACCACGCCCATGCTTCCCGAGGCGCTCGACGCTTACGTCGCGGCGGCCCGGGAGATCGGCAATCCCTCGTCGCTGCACGCTGCCGGCCGCGGCGCCCGCCGCCTGGTCGAGGAGTCCCGTGAGCGGATCGCCGCGGTGCTCGGCGCCCGCCCGTCCGAGGTGGTGTTCACCAGCGGCGGCACCGAGAGCGACAACCTCGCGACCAAGGGCATCCACTACGCCCGCCGGGACGCCGATCCTCGCCGCAACCGCGTCGTCGCCTCCGCGGTCGAGCACCACGCCGTGCTCGACTCCGTCGACTGGCTCGGCGCGCACGAGTCGGCCGACATCTCCTGGCTGCCCGTGGACGCCACCGGGCGGGTCGATCCGGCGTCGCTCGCCGATCTCCTCGCGGAGCACGGCGACACGATCAGCGTGATCAGCGTCCAGTGGGCCAACAACGAGGTCGGCACGGTCCAGCCGATCGCCGAGCTGGCCACGCTCGCGACCCGCGCCGGCATCCCGTTCCACACCGACGCGGTGCAGGCCGTGGGCCAGATCCCGGTCGACTTCGCGGCCAGCGGCGCCGCGGCCCTCACCGTCACCGGCCACAAGCTCGGCGGCCCGGTGGGCGTCGGCGCCCTGCTCCTGGGCCGCGACGTGCCCACCACCCCGCTGCTGCACGGCGGCGGCCAGGAGCGCGACGTGCGCTCCGGCACTCTCGACACCCCCGGCGTGGTTGCTTTCGCCGTGGCGGTCGAGGCCGCGATCAAGACCCAGCTTGAGAATGCGGCCCGCGTCTCCGCCCTCCGCGACGGCCTCGTGGCCCGCGTGTGCGCCGCCGTCCCCGACGCCATCGTCAACGGTGACCCGGCCCACCGCCTCCCCGGCAACGCCCACTTCTCGTTCCCCGGTTGCGAGGGCGACGCGTTGCTGCTCCTCCTCGACGCCCAGGGCATCGCCTGCTCGACGGGCTCGGCCTGTTCCGCCGGCGTCGCGCAGCCGTCCCACGTGCTGCTGGCCATGGGCGCCGACGACGACCGGGCGCGCTCGTCGCTCCGCTTCACCCTCGGCCACACGTCGACGAGCGCGGATGTCGACGCGCTCCTGGCGGCCCTGCCCGGCGCGGTCGAGCGGGCCCGCCGCGCGACGGCGTGGAAGTCGCCCCGGTCCTGACCACCCCGCGCCTTCCCTCATCTCCCTGTTCTGGCGCCTTCGTTGTCTTTCCCGGCGGCTCCCGTTGCCGGCTGCCGGGCTCGCGTGCCGGTTTTCGTGGCTTACGGCACCATGCTGCCGGTGTGGGTTCGCGGGGGCCGGCGGCTAGGCTTGCCGCGTGCGAGTGCTAGCAGCTATGTCGGGCGGTGTCGACTCCGCCGTTGCCGCCGCGCGCGCCCGGGAGGCCGGCCATGACGTGACCGGCGTGCACCTGGCGCTGTCGCGGAATCCACAGACCTTCCGGACCGGGGCGCGCGGGTGCTGCACGCTCGAAGACTCCCGTGACGCCCGGCGCGCGGCCGACGTCATCGGCATCCCGTTCTATGTGTGGGACATGGCCGAGCAGTTCCACGAGAGCGTCGTCGACGACTTCGTCGCCGAGTATGCCGCCGGCCGCACCCCCAACCCCTGCCTGCGGTGCAACGAGAAGATCAAGTTCTCCGCCGTCCTCGACCGCGCGATCGCCCTCGGCTTCGACGCCGTCGTCACCGGCCACCACGCCCGCCTCGGCGCCGACGGCCTGCTGCGCCGCAGCGTCGACCTGGCCAAGGACCAGTCCTACGTGCTGGCCGTGCTCACCCGCGCCCAGCTCGACCGCGCCATGTTCCCGCTCGGCGACTCGACGAAGGAGCAGGTCCGCGCGGAGGCCGCCGCCCGCGGGCTCGCCGTCGCCGACAAGCCCGACTCCCACGACATCTGCTTCATCGCCGACGGTGACACCCGCGGCTTCCTGGCCGACCGGCTCGGCGAGAGCCCGGGCGACATCGTGGACGGTCGCACCGGGGCGGTCCTCGGGCAGCACTCGGGCGCCTATGCGTACACCATCGGTCAGCGCAAGGGCCTCGACCTCCGCGTCCCCGCCCCCGACGGCCGCCCGCGCTACGTGCTCTCGATCACCCCCAAGACCAACACCGTCACGGTCGGCCCCCGCGAAGATCTGGCCGTCGACACGGTGACCGCCACCCGCCCGATCTGGCACGGCGCCGACACCCCGGCGGAGTGCGACGTCCAGCTGCGCGCCCACGGCGAAGTGGTCCAGGCCGTCGTCGCCCTGACCGACGGCGAGCTCACCGCCCACCTCCGCAGTCCCGCCCGGGGCGTCGCCGCGGGCCAGGCCATCGTCGCCTACCGCCCCGACCCGGCCGGCGACATCGTCCTCGGCTCCGCCACCATCACCGCCGGCGCCGCGTCCTTCCCGGAAGCCGCCACTTCGCCGGGCGCCGCCTCTCCCTCGGGCGTCTCTCCGTCGGGCGCTTCTGCGTCGGCTGTCGGTTCTCTGCCGGCGGCCGGTTCCTCCGCGGATGCCGCGACCTCCTCCGCGGGTGCGGCGACCTCCTCTGCGGGTACCGCGACTTCTTCCGCGGGTGCCGCAGTCGCGAGCGCGCCGGGTGTCGCTGGGCCGGTGCGATGAGCCTTCTGCCGGGCGCCGAGCCGGAGGAGCTGGTCCTCGGCGATCCGGCCGCGGGGCGCTTCCCGTGGCCGTCCGGTGCCGCGACGGGCGTCGGCTCGCTGCCGGGCACCGACGTCGAGGAGGCCCAGCGGCTGATCCTCGGCGAGCTGCCCGAGCTGCCGCACCTGGCCGAGCTGCCCGCCCGGGGCCCCGGCGCCGACATGATCGGCCGCAGCGCCGGTTTCCTGGTCGAGCTGCCGGTCCAGCTCTATGCCGGCCGCTGGCAGGTGGCGCCCCGCCCCGGCAAAGACCTGCGCCGCACGGCCGACCTGCTCGAACGCGACCTGGACCAGCTGACCGAGCAGGGCGAGGGCTTCGCCGGCTCGATCAAGATCCAGTCGGTCGGCCCGTGGACGCTGGCGGCCTGCCTCGACCTCCCCATCGGCGGCCGCATGCTCCGCGACCCCGGCGCTGTCCGTGACCTCACCGGCTCCCTGGCCGAGGGCCTGCGCCGGCACGTGGAGGACGTGCGCAAGCGGCTCCCGCGCGCCACGGTGCTCCTGCAGCTCGACGAGCCGTCGCTGCCCGCGGTGCTGGCGGGCCGGGTGCCCACCGAGAGCGGACTAGGCGCCTACCGGCCGGTCGACGCCCCCGACGCGGCGAGCGCCCTGCGGAGCGTCGTGGAGGCCGCCGGGGTGCCCGTGATCGTGCACAGCTGCGCTCCGGACGTACCGATGCAGGTCATCCGCGACGCCGGAGCCACCGCCGTCGCCCTCGACCTCACCCTGCTCAAGGAGCTCGACCCGCTGGGCGAGGCCCTCGACGCCGGCCTCGGCCTCTTCGCCGGCGCCGTAGGCACCCGCCCGCCGTCGTCCGGCCGCCCGCCGACGTCGGCCCAGGTCGCCGAGCGTGTCCGCACACTGTGGACCAAGCTCAGCTTCCCCGCGGCCCAGCTCCCCGAGCAGGTCGTGATCACTCCGGCGTGCGGGCTCGCCGGTGCGTCCCCGGCCTACGTACGAGCCGTCCTGAAAGCCTGCCGCGACGCCGGCCGCCGCCTGTCCGAAGTCTGATCCGCCAGCCGCCGCTGGTCCGAACTCTGCCCCGCCGCCCGCCGCTGGTCCGAAGTCTGCCCCGCCAGCCGCCGCTGGTCTGGAGTCTGACCCGCCGCCCGCCGCCGCCTGTCCAAAGGTCTGACCCGCCGCCGTGGCCGGCCGCGCGCCGCGACCGGCCCGCGCGCGTCGGACGGTTCCTCGTGGCTTGACCGACGTGTTGCTCCAAGGAGTGGCCGCCGCGTGCTCCGCGCTCCGGAAGCACAAGGTCCGCCGCGCGTTTGCGTCCTCGGAGACATGGCGCCGGTCACCGGACGTTCGCTGTTTCGGGGCGGCGGGCGTTCGCTGGTTCGTGATGGCGGGTGTTGCTGCTTCGTGGCGGCGGGCGTGCGCGGGTGATGCTTGCGGGGGAAGTCCGGCGAATGGTCCGTTCCGGGGCGCCCCGGCGGGCATCATGCAGTCATGATTGGTCGTCTTGACACCGTCGTCATCGACTGCCCCGATCCGCGGGCGCTGGCCGGCTTCTACGGCGAGCTGCTCGGCATGCACGTCGTCCACGACGAGGACGGCTGGGTCACCATCCGGACCGACTCGGACGCGCCGAGCCTGTCCTTCCAGAAGGCGCCCGACCTGCTGCCGCCGCGGTGGCCCGATCACGACCGGCCGCAACAGTTCCACCTGGACGTCCGGGTCGCCGACGTCGAGCAGGCCGAGGAGCGGGTGCTCGCGGCGGGCGGCAAGCGGCTGGACGGCGGCGGTAAGACCTTCCGGGTGTACGCGGATCCCGTCGGCCACCCGTTCTGCCTCGTGTGGTGACGGCTCGCCCGGCGTCGCTGCCCCCGGCGAGTCCGCGCGTGTCAGCTGTTCTGCCTCGTGTGGTGACGGCTTGACGTGCGTTGCTGCCCCCGGCGAGCCCGGGCGGGTCAGCCGTTCTGCCTGGTGCGGTGACGGCTCGCCAGCTCGCGGAGCCGTGATTCGGTGAGGTTGCGTCGCGTGCGCACCTGACGGCGTACGGTCCAAGCAGCCGTCCCCGCCCGCCGGTGGAAAGCGGTGTGCTGGACCAGGATCGGCTCGCCGAGATTGAGGTACGAGTCGTGGTCGGCGTGCCGGTCCCAGTGGCGCGTCGGGATGCGGACGTGGTCCCGGCGGTGGCTCTTGTCCTGGCTGGTGATCTTGAGTACGACGACGCCGTTGCGGTCGTTGAGCAGTACCAGGCAGGGCCGCAGTTTCGCGCCGCGGCCCCGGGCGAAGGGCACGTCCGCCCACCAGATGTCGCCCCGCATGGGCTGCCCGGCGGCTCGTCGCCGGCGCCACATCACCGCAGCACCCGCCGCGACCAGGACCGTGAGGCCCGCTGCCAGCCATTGCGCCATTTGCCATACCGTACGCGACCCCGCGCACGACATTTCCCCCGGCGCGGGCGTGATCGCCGGGCGGGTCGGCGGTTTTGTCGTAGGGGACGACTAACGTGCCTGTCGAAGACGAAACACGGAGGTCCCGGTGCCCGAGAAGCAGTCCGTTGATGCCGAGACGCCCGCGGGCGAGGAGCTCGCCGTGGGGCAGCCGAGCGCCGCTCAGGTCGCCGCGGCCGGCGCCGAGCCCACACCCGAGGCGGCGGGGCGGCATGCCGAGTTGAGCGACGAGGTGCGTGGTCACCAATATCGCTACTACGTGCTGGACTCGCCGACGATCCCGGACGCCGACTTCGACAAGCTCCTGCGTGAGCTGGAGGCGCTGGAGCAGCAGTTCCCGGCCCTGCGCACGCCCGACTCGCCGACGCAGAACGTGGGCGGCACCTTCTCCACGCTGTTCACGGCGGTCGAGCACGCCGAGCGCATGATGTCGCTGGACAATGTCTTCGACGCCGCCGAGCTGGCCACTTGGGCCGAGCGCACCGAGCGGGACGCCGGCGGCGCGGTGGAATACATCTGCGAGCTCAAGGTCGACGGGCTGGCCATCAACCTCACGTACGAAAAGGGTCGCCTGGTCCGCGGCGCGACGCGGGGCGACGGGCGCACCGGTGAGGACGTCACGCCCAACGTGCGCACCATCCGCGAGATCCCCGAGCGGCTCGCCGGCGACAACCCGCCCGATCTGCTCGAGGTGCGCGGCGAGATCTACTTCCCGGTGTCCGCCTTCGCCGATCTGAACGCCTCGCTGGTCGAGCAGGGCAAGGCACCCTTCGCCAACCCGCGCAACGCCGCCGCGGGCAGTCTCCGGCAGAAGGACCCGCGCATCACCGCCACTCGTGGCCTGCGGATGGTCGTGCACGGCATCGGCGCGCGTCAGGGGTTCACGCCCGACTCGCAGTCCCACGCCTACGACGCGTTGAAGGCGTGGGGGCTGCCCACCAGCGAGCGGTGGCGGCGCGTCCAGGACATGAGCGGCGTCCGCGAATACATCGACTACTACGCCGAGCACCGGCACGACGTCGAGCACGAGATCGACGGCGTGGTCGTCAAGGTCGACTCGGTGGCCATCCAGGGCCGCCTGGGCTCGACCAGCCGCGCGCCCCGATGGGCCATCGCCTACAAATATCCGCCCGAGGAAGTCACCACCAAGCTCCTGGACATCGACGTCAACGTCGGCCGGACGGGGCGCGTGACGCCCTTCGCGGTGCTGGAGCCGGTGCGTGTGGCCGGGTCGACCGTCGCGCTGGCCACGCTGCACAACGCCCGCGAGGTCGAGCGCAAGGGCGTCTGGATCGGCGACACGGTCGTGCTCCGCAAGGCCGGCGACGTGATTCCCGAGGTGCTCGGCCCGGTGATCGACCTGCGCCCCGGCGACGCCCGCCAGTTCGTCATGCCGACCGTCTGCCCCGCCTGCGGCACCAAACTCGCTCCCGCCAAGGAGAGCGACATCGACATCCGGTGCCCCAACACCCGCTCGTGCCCGGCGCAGCTGCGGGAGCGGGTCTTCCACCTGGCCGGCCGCGGCGCCTTCGACATCGAGGTGCTCGGCTACAAGGCAGCCCAGGCGCTGCTCGACTCCGGCGTCATCACCGACGAGGGCGACCTTTTCGGGATCACCGCCGACGATCTCGCCCGCTCGCCCTTCTTCGTCAACAAGGACGGCAGCCTCGGCAGCAACGCGACCAAGCTCCTCGAGAACCTCGCCGAGGTCAAGGCCCGCCCGCTCTGGCGAGTGCTCGTCGCCCTCTCGATCCGGCACGTGGGCCCGACGGCCGCCCAGGCGCTGGCCCGCCAGTTCGGCGCCATGGAGGCCATCGAGGAGGCGGTGGCCGCCGAGACCGCCGAGCAGCTCTCCGAGGTCGAGGGAGTGGGCCCGACGATCGCCGACAGCCTGCGCGAGTGGTTCGCGGTCGACTGGCACCGCGACATCGTCCGCAAGTGGCGTGAGGCCGGTGTGCAGATGGTCGACGAGCGCACCGACGACGGCCCCCGCCCGCTCGAGGGTCTGACCGTCGTCGTCACCGGCACCCTCGCCTCGCACTCCCGCGACGCCGCGACCGAGGCTGTGGCCTCCCGCGGCGGCAAGGTGAGCGGCTCGGTCTCGAAGAAGACCGGCTTCGTGGTGGTCGGCGACAATCCCGGCAGCAAGTACGACAAGGCGCTCCAGCTGCGGGTGCCGGTCCTGGACGAGGAGGGCTTCGCGGTCCTGCTGGCCGACGGCCCCGATGCCGCCCGCGCGGTGGCGGAGATCGCGCCCGAGCCGGAGAAGCCCGCGAAGAAGGAGAAGGCCGCCAAGAAGGAACCCGAGGCAGCCGAGACGCCTGAGCCGCAGGGCGAGTGACGAGCGGGCCGGGGTGGGCATCACTGCTCACCCCGGTCAGCGGAACGTCGCGGAGCGCCGTGCCCGGCCGGGCCCAGCCGCCGGCGAAGGCGGGCTGACGCGATGCTGATCCGGCGCCCGCGTACGTGGCCACGATCCACGCCTGCCCGGGAAGCGCGGGGCTGTCGCGCGGGTGAGGCGGCCGACCCCAACGGGTGATCTTTGTTTGATGTCCAGCGGGGACGCATATGGCATTTTGATAACGACGAGTCGGATTCGCGGCGTTTTGTGCATCTCGATCTATCGTGGGGTGATCGGTCGGTCGCCGCCATCGTGGAGGTCGCATGGGCGCCGCACACTTGCGCAGGTCCATGCTGGACGATCGGCGTGTCCGGGCCGCCCGCCGCGGCACGGTGGTCGCCGTCGGGTGTGCGGTGATCGCCGACGGCGCGCTCTGGGCGGTCTTCCCCCGAACCTTCGCCGCGCTGCCGCCCGCCTTCTGGGTCATGGCCGCGCTGGCACTCGCCGTGGACACCCGGCCCTACGTGCTCGCCAACCGGCGGGTCAGCTCGGTGGTCCTGCCCTCGATCTGCTTCACCTTCGGCATCGTGCTCGCCTGGGGTTACGTGCCGGCCATCGCCGTCCAGCTGGCCGCGCTGGCTGTGGCCGGCGTGCGGATGCGGCACTCGGCGCGCCGGGCGCTCTATCTCGCCTTCCAGCAGGCGTGCGCGCTCGGCGCCACGGCTTGGCTGGCCGCACTGGCGGGCTGGCGGGGCGTCGCCGGGCCGGGCTGGACAGATGCGCTGCTCACTGTCGCCGCGGCGGGCGTCTGGCTGACCGTACGGTGGATGGTCGATGTCCTCGCCGCAGGTCTCGCCGGCGAGGAGCGTCGCCCGCGCCGCCCGCAACGGTGGGGTCTGGAGCTTTTCGCCAGCGCGGCGCTGCTGTTGCTCGGTCCCGTCGTGCTCGCCGCCGCGCGGGTCGGGATCGCGGTGGTCCCGCTGGTCCTGCTGGCACTGCACGCGGTGCACCGGATGGTCCGCTCGGCCGGGGAGTTCGAGCGGGCGGCACGCACCGACGAGCTGACCGGCCTGCCGAACAGGCGAGCGCTGCAGGCGACCGCGGGCCTGATGGACCCCCGCTGGCAGATGGCCCTGCTGCTGCTCGACCTCGACCGCTTCCGCACTGTGAACGACGCGCTCGGCCACGCCGTCGGCGACAGGCTGCTCGTCGAGGCCGGACGGCGGCTCGCCGAGTCCGTACCGGCGCATGATCTTGTCGTCAGGCTCGGCGGTGACGAGTTCGCCGTGCTGGCGACCCGGGTGGACGGGCCCGCGACCGCCCGCCGGATCGCGGCGCACCTGGCCGACGTGCTGGGGACGCCCTTCGCGCTGAACGGGCTGCCGGTCGGGGTCAGCGCGACGATCGGCATCGCGCTCGGGCCGGGACGCGGGGGAGACGGCGAGACCTTGCTCCGGCAGGCCGAAGCCGCGATGTACGACGCGAAGCGCCGCGGCGCGCCGATGGCCGTCTGGACGCGTGACGCCGACCACCCCGCGCCGGATCTCGCGCTCCTCGCCGACCTGCGCGAGGCCCTGCGCGGGGACGACACCGGCATCATGCTCTTCTATCAGCCGCAGATCGCCGTCGCGACCGGCGAGGTGGCCGGCGTCGAGGCGCTGCTGCGCTGGCGGCACCCGGAGCGGGGCATGGTCGGGCCGGAGGCGCTGCTGCGGGTCGCCGAGCAGACCCCGGTGATGCGCCTGCTCACCGCGCGGGTGCTGCGTGAGGTCATCGCGCAGCTCGCCGACTGGCGTGCGGCGGGCCGGCCGCTGCGGGCCTCGGTCAACGTCAGCGTGCGAGACCTGCACACGCCCGGCATCGCGGGGGAGATTCACGACCTGCTCCAGAGGTACGCCGTCCCGGCCGACCTGCTCCAACTGGAGATCACTGAGAGCGCCCTCATGGCGGATCCGCATCGGGTGCTGGACACGATCACGCGGCTGGACCGGCTCGGGGTGGCCATCTCGCTCGACGATTTCGGCACCGGTTACTCCTCTCTGCAGCATCTGCGGCGGCTGCCGATCTCCGAGGTGAAGATCGATCGTTCCTTCGTGCTGGGCATGGCCGTGGATCGCGGGGACGCCGCGATCGTGCGGTCCGTGATAGATCTGGCCGCGTCGCTCGGACTGCGCGTCGTGGCCGAGGGGGTCGAGGACGAAAGGACATGGCGGCTGCTCGCCGCCGACGGGTGTCACGCCGCGCAAGGCTGGTTTCATGCGCGGCCGATGCCCGCGGCGGACTTCGACGACTGGCTGGCCCGGTATCGCCCCCTGCGACCCGGCCGGGAACCGGAGCGCTGGCGGCCACCTGAGTCTCACAGAGCCGCCGGACCGATCCCGGAGTTATCCACAGGCCGGGGTTATCCACAGACCAGGGGAGCCGCGCGACAAACCGCTCGCCGGGCTGAATAGAATTTCCGGGTCCGCATCACCGAGCACCCAGGGGGCACGATGGCCGCCATCTCCCGCGAAGAGGTCGCGCATCTCGCGCGCCTGTCGCGGCTCGCCGTGACCGACGAGGAGCTGGACAGGTTCGCCGGCCAGCTCGACGTCATCCTGCAGTCGGTCGCCCGGATCGGTGATGTGGCCGCCGACGACATCCCGCCCACCTCGCACTCCGTGCCGCTGACGAATGTCTACCGCGACGACGTCGTGCAGCCGTCCCTCAAGCAGGAGGACGTGCTGGCCGGCGCCCCCGACGCCGCCGAGGGCCGCTTCCGGGTGCCCCGCATCCTCGACGAGGAGGAGTGACCGCCGTGAGTGACGTCACCAAGATGACGGCGGTGCAGATCGCCGGACTGATCGCTTCCGGCGAGGCCTCCGCCGTCGAGGTCGCCACCGCGCACCTCGACCGGATCGCCGCCGTCGACGAGCGCGTGCACGCCTTCCTGCACGTCGACCGGGAGGGCGCGCTCGCCGCCGCCGCCGAGGTCGACGCGAAGCGCAGCCGGGGCGAGGAGCTCGGGCCGCTGGCCGGCGTGCCGGTCGCGGTCAAGGACGTGATCGCCACCCGCGGCGTCCCGACCACCGCCGCCTCCAAGATCCTCGAGGGCTGGAAGCCGCCCTACGACGCGACCATCGTCGAGCGGCTGCGCGCCGCCGGCACGGTCTCGCTGGGCAAGACCAACATGGACGAGTTCGCGATGGGCTCGTCGACCGAATACTCGGCCTACGGCCCGACCAACAACCCGTGGGACCTCGGGCGCATCCCCGGCGGCTCCGGCGGTGGCAGCGCGGCGTCGCTGGCCGCCTACGAGGCCCCGCTCGCCATCGGCACGGACACCGGCGGTTCGATCCGTCAGCCCGGCGCCGTCACGGGCACGGTCGGTGCCAAGCCAACCTACGGTGGCACCTCGCGCTACGGGCTGATCGCCTTCTCGTCGTCGCTGGACACGCCCGGCCCGTGTGCCCGTACGGTCGAGGACGCCGCACTGCTCCACGCGGCCATCGCCGGGCATGACCCGCGCGACTCGACCTCGATCCCGCAGCCGGTGCCGGACGTCGTGGCGGCCGCCCGACGCGGCGCGACCGGCGATTTGACCGGGGTCAAGCTCGGCCTGGTCAAGGAGTTCAGCGGCGAGGGCGCCGAGGCCGGTGTCACGGCCGCCTTCCGCGAGTCGGTCGAGGCGCTGGTCAAGCTGGGGGCCGAGGTCGTCGAGATCTCCTGCCCCCACTTCGAGTACGCGCTGCCGGCCTACTACCTGATCGCCCCGAGCGAGGCGTCGTCCAACCTGGCGCGCTTCGACAGCGTCCGCTACGGCCTGCGGGTCGGGGACGACGGCAACCGCTCGCTCGAGGAGGTCATGTCGCTGACCCGCGAGGCCGGCTTCGGCCCCGAGGTCAAGCGCCGGATCATCCTGGGCACCTATGCGCTGTCCAGCGGCTACTACGACGCTTACTACGGCCAGGCGCAGAAGGTGCGCACGCTGATCACGCGGGACTTCACCAAGGCGTTCGAGCAGGTCGACGTGCTGATCTCGCCGACCACGCCGTTCGTGGCGTTCCCGTTCGGGTCGCGCACCTCGGATCCCTATCAGATGTATCTGGCCGACCTCTACACGATCCCGACCAACCTCTACGGCGGTCCGGCGATCTCGGTGCCCTGCGGGCTGTCCGAGGGTCTGCCGGTCGGCCTGCAGGTCATGGCCCCGACGATGGCCGACGACCGGATGTACCGGGTCGCCGCGGCGCTGGAGTCGGCGGTCGGCACGTTCACCCCTCCGGAGCTCTGAGCCGCTGACCTTCCGGGTGCGGCGCAAGTCTCGCCCGGCGGGTCGGCTCCCAGCCGCTGACCGCTCGGATGCGGCGTATTTCGCACCCGGGAGGCCGGCTCTCAGCCGCTGATCGCCCGGGTGCGGCGCACGCCACACCCGGGAGGTCCGAAATCGAGCGGATTCCTGTCGGACCCGCTCCCTAAGCTTGTTCCGTCGGATCTCGCAGTCACCAGGAGTCCACGCATGAGTACGACCGTGCTGCCCACCTACGACGACGCCGTCGCCCGCTACGAGCCGGTGATCGGCCTGGAGACGCACGTCGAGCTCGGCACGAACACCAAGATGTTCTGCGGGTGCCCGACCGAGTTCGGCGCGGAGCCCAACACCCAGACCTGCCCGGTGTGCCTGGGCCTGCCCGGTGCCCTGCCGGTCGCCAACCGGGCCGGCATCGAGGCGACGATCCGCATCGGCCTCGCGCTCAACTGCGACATCGCCGAGTGGTGCCGGATGGCCCGGAAAAACTACTTCTACCCGGACATGCCGAAGAACTTCCAGACCTCGCAGTACGACGAGCCGCTGTGCGTGGACGGCTACGTCGACGTGGACGTGGACGGCGAGACGTTCCGCATCGAGATCGAGCGCGTGCACCTCGAGGAGGACACCGGCAAGTCGCTGCACGTGGGCGGGGCCACCGGCCGCATCCACGGGGCGACCGAGTCGTTGGTCGACTACAACCGGGCCGGCATTCCGCTGGTGGAGATCGTCACCAAGCCGGTGACTGGGCTCGGCGCGCGCGCCCCCGAGGTCGCCCGGGCCTACGTCACTGAGCTGCGGGACATCATCCGCTCCCTCGACGTCTCCGACGTGCGCATGGAGCAGGGCTCGCTGCGCTGCGACGTCAACACCTCGCTCAACAAGCCGGGCGAGGAGTGGGGCACCCGCACCGAGGCGAAGAACGTCAACTCCCTGCGCTCGGTCGAGCGCGCGGTCCGCTCGGAGATCATCCGCCAGTCGGGCATCCTCGACGCCGGCGGCTCGATCCTGCAGGAGACCCGCCACTTCCAGGAGGACACGGGCGACACCCGCCCGGGGCGCTCCAAGGAGACGGCGACCGACTACCGCTACTTCCCCGAGCCCGACCTGGTGCCGATCGCGCCCGACCCGGCCTGGGTCGCCGAGCTCAAGGCCGCCCTCCCCGAGAAGCCGAGCGTCAAGCGCGCCCGCCTGCGCGAGGAGTGGGGCATCAGCGAGGTCGACATGCAGTCGGTGGCCAACGCCGGCGCCGTCGAGCTGATCGAGGAGACCATCGCCGCGGGCGCCAGCCCGGCCGGGGCCCGCAAGTGGTGGATGGGCGAGCTCGCCCGCCGCGCGAACGAGACCGGCGTCGAGCTGGCCGCGGTCGGCGCCAGCCCGGCTCAGGTCGCCCAGCTGCAGGCGCTGGTCGACGAGGGCAAGATCAACGACAAGCTGGCCCGGCAGGTGCTCGAGGGCGTCGTCGCCGGCGAGGGCGACCCCGCCCAGGTGATGAGCGCCCGCGGGCTTGAGGTCGTCTCCGACACGGGCGCGCTCCAGGCGGCCGTCGACGAGGCCATCGCGGCCAACCCGGACGTCGCCGCCAAGATCCGCGACGGCAAGGTCGCCGCGGCGGGCGCCCTGGTCGGCGCGGTCATGAAGACCACGCGCGGCCAGGCGGACGCCAAGACGGTGCGCGAGCTGATCCTGGCCCGCCTCAGCTGAACCCCACGCGACCAGCCTGCCCCGACTGGCCGTCACAGCTCGGCCCGCTCGGCCCGCTCGGCTCGGCCCGCTCGGCTCGGCTCCGCCCGGCTCGGCCCGGCCGCCCGGCTCGGCCCGGCCGCCCGGCTCGGCCCGGCCGCCCGGCTCGGCTCCGCCCGGCTCGGCCCGGCCGCCCGGCTCGGCTCGGCCCGGCCGCCCGGCTCGGCTCGGCTCGGCCCGGCCGCCCGGCTCGGCCCGGCCGCCCGGCTCGGCCCGGCTCGGCCTGGCGGGCTCGCTACGGCTGGCCGTCTTGGCTGATCTGGTGTGACTGACCCGTTGCGTCTGGGCCGGTGCTCGGCCTGTTTGAGTGAGTTGTTCGCGTTTGGCTCTTCGGCGCCCCGACTGATTGTCGGGGCGCCGTTGTCGTTGGGGCTGCTTCGGGAGAGGCGCGGCAAACTTGGCGACCGTGAACTCGGCGACTTGGTACGGGGGACTTGGAGCCACGTAGGCGGTAGGTTTCGGCGAGTTGGACGGGGCTGGGGATGAGTCGGCTTGGTCGAGCCGAAGCCGGTCGGGTTGGTGGGTGGGGAGGGCGGCGTCGAGGATGGTGGCTGACTTGGTCGGCACGAGGGGCCCGGGCGCCTTGTGGGGTGGTGAGCTGTGACTGCCGGCTGGTCAGGGCGGCGACGGGACGGTGGGGGATGGCTTACGTTTGGCTGGTTGGGGCGATCGCGGCCGAGGTGTTCGCGACCAGCATGTTGAAGGCGACCGACGGGTTCAGCCGGCTGTGGCCCACCGTGGTGTGCCTGGGGGCGTACGCGGCGTCGTTCGTGCTTTTGTCGCAGGCGATCAAGGGTGTGCAGGTCGGCGTGGCTTACGCGGTGTGGTCGGGGCTGGGCACCGCGGCCATCGTGGCGATCGGGACGATCTTTCTCGGGGAGCCGTTGAGCTGGGTCAAGGTGATCGGCGTCGGTCTCATCGTCGCGGGTGTCGTGGTGCTCAACGTGGGCGGGGCGGCCGGCCACTGATCAGGAGTGGCGGACCGGACGGCGGCTGACGAGGGCAAGGAAAGCGGCGGGGGCGGGCAAGGAAAGTGGCGGGTCGCGGGCGACGCCGGAAAATAGGTGAGCCAGGAAGACGCGGGTCGCGGGCGACGCCGGGAAGTAGGTGAGCCGGGAAGAGGCGGGGCGCGGGCGACGCCGGGAAGTAGGCGAGCCAGGAAAGGCGGCCCGCACGAGGGCGCCCCCGCACCAGACAAGGCGGCACGGGGGAGAAAGCGGCGGGCGAGCGTACGGCTATCGGCTGATCTGCGGGCTCGGCTGGACGGGCGTGACGCCGGTGCTGACGGAGGGGTTGGTCGTGGGCTCCGGGTCGTTGATGCCGATCACGTTGCGCTGGACCTCGACGTTCGACTCGCCGGTGCCGCCCAGGGTGATGTCGTCGTACGCCTTGAGGGCCTGATTTTCGTCGAAGTAGAGCACCGACATCGCCAGCGGCGTCGGCTCCTCCTTCTCGAGGCCGCGCAGCCCCGCGCCGCCCGTCGAGCCCTGCACCATGAGCAGCGTCTGTTCGGCGGCGGTCGCCGAGGACGCGGACGGCGCGGGGGAAGGACTGGCGGACGCCGCCGGCGCCGGGTTCCAGGCCGGCAGCTCGCTCACCTCGCGATGGTGCTTGTGCCCGGCGAGGACGAGCGGAACCGTCCCGGCCAGCGGCGGCGCCATCGCCGGGTCGTGCACGAGGGCGATGCCGACCTTGGTCTGCGAGGCGCGGACGGTCGCGGCCAGGCGGTCGCCCGCGGCGAGGAGCGGGTTGCCGGCCGGGTCGTCGGCGTTGTCCGGCGGCGGGGTCTCGCTCTTGTCCGGCGTGAACTCGGGGTCGCCGATGCCCGCGATGGTCAGGCCGCCGACGGTGACCGTGGCGTTGTCCAGGACCTTGGCGTTCTTCTGGCGGGCCACGGCGGCCTGGATCGCGGTGGAGTCGTGGTTGCCGCGGACATAGATGTACGGGACCCCGACCTGCGCGATGTTGTTCACGTACGTGGTCTCGGCGCTCGTCCCCCAGTCGACCATGTCCCCGGTGTCGATCACGGCGTCGATGTCCCACTGCTTGACGACGGTTCGGATGACGCCCCAGGACGCGGGGTTGAGGTGCATGTCGGAGATGTGCAGGACGCGCGTGGTGTTACCGGCGGGCTGCACGGGGAGTGACGAGACGGTGGTGTAGATGCGGCTCACGTTGCTGACGAGCTCGGCGAGCTGGTCGGCGTACCGTCCGTAGTTGTCCGCGATGCGGCGGGCGTCACCGACGACGGCGGGCGCGTTGACCAGCAGGCCCTCGTAGCGTGGCTCGCTGATCGACTTGGGACGGATGGTGCCGGCGGCCAGGCCGAGGCTGCCGCCGGTGACGACCAGGGCGAGGACGCCCGCGGCCGCGACCCGGCGGATGTTGCGGAAGATCAGGGCGGAGAGCAGCAGCGCGCACACGATCGCCGCACCGAGGGCGCGCAGGCCGAGCTTGAGGACGCCCTGGGTCACGTCGTCGACGGCGGACTGGCCGACCGTACTGATGGCGGTGGGGTCGTCGACGAGGGCCTCGGTGCGTTCCTGGTCGAGCGAGCCCAGGTCGACCTTGAGGTGGATCGGGCCGTCGTGGCTGTCCAGGTGGAGCGAGCCGAGCGGGGGGATGTCGATCTCGGTGCCGCCCTCGATCGACGGGGTGACCGACATGTCGGCGCGGAACGGGCCGACCGCGACCTCGGAGTGGGCCAGCAGCATCGTGCCGACGACCACGCCCGCGACGCTGACCAGCAGCACGGCGGCATAGATGCGGAGACGATGGGTCCAGTGGTGGCGCCACACGCGGCCTGCCGCGGCGGTGATCCTGGCGATGTGCGTAGTCATGGTCAGCCGTTTCCGTGCCCCTGGGCGTGGACCCCCAAACTGTTACGCGCGTTAACTCCGTCCCGCGCCACCACTGGAGAAGACCAGCCGGATGATGCGGTCGTCCTCCGCCTCCGGGGTGCCGCCCGGCTCCTGGTTGGAGGTGGTGGCCCAGAGCGAGCCGTCGGGGGCGGCGACCAGGCCGCGCAGCCGGCCGTACTCGCCGTCGAGCAGCTGCTGGGGCTGGCCGATCAGCGTGCCGGTGCCGGTGACCTGGGTGATCCACAGGCGTTCGCCGCCCAGGCAGGCGGTCGCGATCATGCGGTCGAGCACGGCGACACCCGAGCAGTACGACTCCGCGATCGGCCACGTGACCAGCGGATTCGTGAACTTGGCGTCGGTGGACTTGCCCTCCGCGGCCGCCCAGCCGTAGTTCTTACCCTTCTGGATGACGTTGAGCTCACCGGACGTGGGCTGGTCGGACTCGCTCGCGTACATCCGCTTGCCCGAGTCCCACGCGATGCCCTGCACGTTGCGGTGCCCGGACGACCAGACCGGCGAGTCCTTCACCGGGTTGCCGGGAGCGGGCTTGCCGTCCGCGGTGATGCGCAGGATCTTGCCGCCGAGGCTCTTCGCATTCTGCGCCTGGGTGCCGCGCGTGGCGTCGCCGGTCGTGACGTAGAGATAGCCGTCCGGCCCGAAGGCCAGCTGCCCGCCGTTGTCGTTGCGCGAGCGCGGGATGCCCGTGAGGATCGGCTTGGGGTCGCCCTTGAGCTGGAGTTTCGCGACGCGGTTGTCCTTGTCCGTCGAGTAGTAGACGAACACGGTCTTGTCGGTGTCGTACTTCGGCGACACGGCGATGCCCAGCAGGCCGCTGTCGCCGCCGGTCGCGACGCCGGTGATCTGCTGCACCTCGGTGACCTTGAGCCCGTCGGCGTCCGACTCGGGGCCGACCTCGAGGATGCGGGCGCTGTCGCGCTCGGTGACCAGGGCCGTGCCGTCGGGCAGGAAGGCGACGCCCCACGGGATCTCCAGGCCCTTGGCGAGGACCGTGACGGCGACCTCCTGGCTGCCCTCGTCGCCGCCGCTGTCGCCCGCCCCGGCCGAGGCGGAGGGCGTGGGGAGGTTCGGCGGCTCGCCGGCGACGTCCGGGTCGGGCGGCCCGAAGCTGCACGCGGTCATCAGCCCGAGCACGGCGACGAGAGTCCCGAACACGCGTCCCTTAATCACCAGACCAGGGTAGCCGCGCTCGCTGGGACGTCCGGCACACCCGCGGGACGCGGGCGCCGGGCCGGACTACCGTTCATCGGGTGAAGGTTTGGATCGCGCACGAGCGGGGCCGTGGCCTCCTGGGCGAGCTGCCCGCCGGCGTCGAGGTGGAGGTCTGCCGCGACGCCACGGCCTGGCCCTCCGACCCCGCGGAGGTCGAGTTCTGGGTGCCGCCGTTCGCGTCGGTCGGCCGGGCCGCCGACCAGCTGCCCAAATTCGCCGGCCTGCAGGTGGTCCAGCTGCTGTCCGCGGGCGCGGACGCGTGGGTGGATCAGATTCCCGATGACGTACGCCTCTGCGACGCCCGTGGCGTCCACGACAAGCCCGTCGCCGAGTGGGTCGTCGGCGCGGCGATCAGCTCGCTGCGCCAGTTCCCGGGGCTGGTCCTGGCCCAGGCGCGCGGTGAGTGGGCCACGCCCGGGGCGTCGCGGGAGCTCACCGGCAAGCGCGTGCTGATCGTGGGTGCGGGCTCGATCGGCCGGGCGGTCGAGGAGCACCTGGCGCCCTTCGGGGTGACGATCACCCGCGTGGCGCGCACGGCCCGGCCCAAGCAGGGCGTGCACGGAGTGGAGGAGTTGCCCCGGCTGCTGCCCGACGCCGAGGTGGTCGTGCTGCTCGTGCCGCTGACCGAGCAGACCCGGGGGCTGGTCGACGCGGCGTTCCTGGCGGCGCTGCCGGACGGGGCTCTGCTGATCAACGCCGCCCGGGGTCCGGTCGCCGACACCGCGGCGCTGGTCACCGAGCTGGCCACCGGCCGCATCGCGGCGGCGCTCGACGTCACCGATCCCGAGCCGCTGCCGCCGGGTCACCCGCTGTGGCAGCTGCCCAACGTGCTGATCACCCCGCACATCGGCGGCTCGGTCGCGGGTCTGCTGCCCCGGGCCTATGGGCTGGCGGGCGACCAGCTCCGGCGCTACGCCGCGGGAGAGCCGTTGATCAACGAGGTGACTCAGGGTTATTGAGCTCCTGACCGCCGGCGGCGAGGACGGCGGGCAGGTTGTCCTGCGTCACGGCCGTGAGCTCCACCGCGTTGCCGTCGTTGAGCAGGGCCTGGATGCGGCCGTTGGCGTCCGGCGCCAGCTCGATGACGCGGGACCACGCGATGTCGGTGCTGCCGAAGAGCGCCCGCACCTTGAGGCCCTCCGGCGTCACGTCGGTGCCCGCCCGCCACGCCCAGACGATGACGGCGAGGGGGATCAGCAGCAGCGGCGCGAGCTCCCACTTGGCGCCGGCGAAGGGCACGGCGCCCACGAACGCGATGACGGCGGCGATGACGAGTGCGCCGGACCGGCGTACGCGGAAGACGGGTTTCCTGCTCACATTCCCATCCTCGCACTCGCGTCACGCGGATCTGTCGTACCCCCGGCGGATACTGCCTCCATGACAGTTCACCTCGCCATCGGCACCCAGAAGGGCCTTTTCCTGGCCACCTCCACCGACGACCGGCGCAGCTGGGAGATCAGCCCCGCGCATCACGCGGGCCTCGGCATCTACTCCGTGGCTTTCGACACCCGGGGGCCCACCGTCCGCGTGCTCGCGGGCTTCGAGAGCTCCCACTTCGGGCCGAGCGTCGCCGTGACGGACGACCTCGGGCAGAGCTGGCAGGAGCCCGAGAAGGCGCCGCTCGCCTTCTCCGCCGGGGAGGAGGCCGCCGTCGAGCGCGTGTGGCAGCTCGTGCCGGCCGGCCCCGAGCAGCCCGGCGTGGTCTATGCGGGCACGCAGCCGTCCGCGTTGTGGCGCTCGGCCGACGGCGGCCTGACCTTCGAGCTGATCCGCGGCCTGTGGGACCACCCGCACCGCCCGGAGTGGGGCGCGGGCTTCGGCGGCCAGGCCATCCACACGATCCTGCCCCACCCCGCCGACCCGTCACGGCTGCTCGTGGCCATGTCGACCGGCGGGGTCTATCGCACCACCGACGGCGGCGCGACATGGGCGCCGGCCAACCGGGGCATCAAGGCCGCCCACCAGCCCGATCCGTGGCCCGAGTTCGGCCAGTGCGTCCACAAGGTCGCCCGCGACGCCGCCGACCCCGACCACTATTACGCCCAGAACCATCACGGCGTCTATCGCACGACCGACGGCGGCGACAGCTGGCAGTCGATCGCGAACACGCTGCCCGCCGACTTCGGCTTCCCGATCGTCGCCCACCCGGCCCGGGGCGGCACGCTGTGGAATTTCCCGCTTGTCGCCGACAGTCAGCGCCAGCCCGTCGACCTGCGGTGCCGCGTCTTCCGGTCGACGGACGCGGGGGACACGTGGGAGCCGCAGCAGTCGGGCCTCCCGCAGGACCCCTACTACCCGGTGGTCCTCCGCGACGCCATGTGCACCGACAACGCCGACCCCGCGGGTGTCTACTTCGGCAGCCGGGCCGGCGAGGTCTATGCCAGCCGCGACGAGGGCGAGACGTGGAGCACGGTGGCCGCGCACCTGCCCGACGTGCTCTGCGTGCGGGCGGTGGCCGTCTGATGCCGACGATCCTGGTGCCCGGGGTGCTCCGCGCCGAGGCGGGCGGCGAGTCGCACCTCACGGTGGCGGCGGAGGGATCGCTGCGCGCGGTGCTGGACGAGATCGGGGCGCGGTGGCCGCAGCTGGAGCGGCGGGTGCGCGACGAGAAGGGCGAGGTCCGGCGCTATGTGAACGTCTATGTCGACGGGGAGGACGCGCGGCGGACGGGGGGCCAGGAGACGGCGGTGAGCGCGGGCGCGGAGATCCAGATCCTGCCGTCGGTCGCGGGCGGCTGAGCGGCGGGCGGTCGGCGGCGGTCGGGCGGACGGCGGGATCGGTGGCTTGGGCGGTGTCCGATGAAAACCATTTGACAGGCCACATATTCTGATCCTCCGTGCCTGCGGACGGTCGGATCGGTAGGACAGCCGGTCGGTCGTGAGTCGCGAGGGGGCCCAGCCCTCTCCCGACTCAGGAGTTTCGATGCGCCGGGCACCTGCCCTCTCCTTCCTGCTCGTCACCGTCTTCGTCGACATGCTCGGGCTCGGCCTGATCGTGCCGATCGTGCCGGCCCTCATGACGGCCGTGACCGCGGATCCGGCCGCGGCCGTGTTCTGGTCCGGTCTGCTCGGGTCGACCTTCGGACTGTTGCAGTTCGCCGTCGCGCCGCTGCTCGGGCGGCTCGCCGATCGCTACGGCCGGCGGCCCGTCCTGCTCACGGCGCTGGCCTGCCTCGGCGCCGACTGGCTCGCCCACGCCACCGCGACCACCCCGTGGACCCTGCTGATCGTCCACGCCCTCGCCGGGGCGTGCGCGGGCACGACGACAGTGGTCAACGCCTACATCGCGGATGTCACCGAGCCCGGCGACCGCGCCCGGGCCTACGCGCTGATCGGCTCGGCCTTCGGGCTGGGCTTCGTCGCCGGCCCGACGATCGGCGGCCTGCTCGGGGCGGTCGACGTGCGGTTGCCGTTCTTCGCGGCGGCGGGCCTGTCGCTGGCCAACGTGGCGTACGGCTGGTTCGTCCTGCCCGAGTCCCGCCCCGGCGACCGCACGACCCCGCTGACCCTGCGCACGGCCAACCCGGTCGCCGCCGTCCTCGGCGTCCTGCGCAGGCCGCTGCTCGGGCGCCTCGCCCACGCCCGCCTGTGGGCCGACATCGCGCGGATGACGCACCAGTCGATCTGGACCTTCTTCCTCGCCACCCGGTTCGGCTGGAACACCGCCCACATCGGCCTGGTCATGGCCGCGTCCGCCCTGGCCGGCGCGATCTTCCAGGCCCGCGCCACCGGCCCGGTCGTCCACCGGCTCGGTGACAAGCGCGCCGCCGTGGCGGGCACATTGATCAGCGCCGGAACGCTCGGCGCCATCGCGGTCGTCTCCGAGCCGTGGATGCTCTACGTCGTCCAGGCCGTCGCCGTGCTGGGCTCGATCGGCGGCGCGGCGGCCCAGTCGTGGATCTCCCGCCACGTCGGCGCCGGCGAGCAGGGCACCGTGCAGGGCGCGCTGACCAGCATCGGCGCGGCGGCCGAGATGCTCGTGCCGATCGTGGCCGGCACGGTCTTCGGCTGGTCGCTGACGCACGGGGGCCCGGGGCTGGTCTTCGCCGGGGCGGCCGCGTGCACGGCGATCTCCGCCGTGTTGCTCGCCACGACACCGCCCTTGACGCCGGCCGGCTGACAAGAGCGCCGGCCGGCTGACGAAAGCGTCGGCCGGACAACGGTGACCCGCCGGAACAGCCCGGCGGCCGCGCGCGGGGCGGGACCACCCACCCCGCCGGGCGGCCGCCAGTCCCGGCCGGGTTGCTTTTGTCGCGCTTGCCGCCCGTACTCGGAAAAAGAGCGTCCATACCAGACCGTCCGGCCCTGCCAAGCCTGACAGGCCACACGTAACCTGTCCGGGGGACGATCGTTACCCCTCGTGGACCGTCCCTGTCAGCCCCTGCCCCACAGAGGATTCGTCACCGTGGCCGTGCCGCCCCTCGCGCGCCCCGCTTTTCTCGCAGTCCCGCTGGTCAGTGCCCTGGTGCTGGCCGCGGGCATCGCCGGGCTGGTGCCCGGGCTCGCCGCCGTCGCCGCCGGAGCCGGCCTCGCGTCCGTCTTCGCGGCCGCCGTGCTCTGGCGCACCGCCCTCGCCATCCACCGTGACTCGGGGGTCTTCGCCGCCTGCCGCGGTGCCGGCTTCATCGGGTGCGGCGCGCTCGGCCTGGCGCTGACGTGCGGCATCCTGCTCTGGTACCCGCCGGGCGTCGCCTTCTGGGCGCCGGGCGGCATCGTGGTTTCCGGCGCCTTCTTCGTCCTCGGCACGATGCTGCTGCCCGGCGCGGCCACCACGATCACGACCCGGCTGCGGCGGCTCTTCGACGGGCTGGGGCTGGGGGTGAGCATCGGCTTCGCGGCGTACCTGCTGACGCCGATGCCCGACACCCCCTACTCCGCGCTGGCCTGCACCTTCGTCACCGCGACGGCGATCTCCATGGTGATCGTCATCGTGCTGCGGGCCCGGGTGCACCGGGGCGCGGCGCTGCGCTGCGGGGCCGGCGTGGTCATGGCCCTCATCGCCGTCTGCATCATCGCCAACCTGGTCCTGTCGCACATCGGCGGCTGGCTGCCGCCGTTCTTCGCGCTCTTCGTCGTGGCGGGTCTCACGCTGAGCGCCGAGGGCGGCTCGCGCAACGACGACCCGGGACGCCCCAAGCCCGCCGGCCCCGACCAATATCTGTCGAGCTACCCGCTGCTCGCCGTCCCGGCCGCCGTCGGCGTGGGCGCGGCCGCGTTCCACCTGCTCACGGTCGGGGACTTCGACCGGTTCGCGATAGTGCTGGGCCTGTCCATGGTGGCCCTGCTCACCATGCGCGAGCTGCTCGTCGTCAAGGACATCCGGCAGTACACGCGGCGGCTCATGACCAAGGAAGCCCACTTCCGGTCGCTGGTCGCCGGCGCCACCGACCTGACGCTCGTGCTCGACGACCGGCTCACGATCAAGTGGCAGTCGCCGGCCGCCGCGCGGCTCTTCGGGCTGGCCGACAGTGAGGTCGTCGGCCGGACGTTCCTCGAGCTGATCCACCCCGACGACGCCCCGGGCGCCCGCGCGGGCATCGAGGCGCTGCTGGAGGGTGAGCACCACGACGGCCCGCCGGCGCTGCTCAACGCCCGGCTGCGCGACGGGCACGGGATCTGGCGCGACACCGAGTCCACGGTCGCCGACCAGCGCGGCGTGCCCGAGGTGGCCGCCCTGGTGGTGCACGTCCGCGACGTCGGTGAGCGGCGTCACCTGGAACGCACGCTGCACCGCCTGTCCTACACCGACCAGCTCACCGGGCTGGCCAACCGGCGGGCGCTGATGCGGGACCTGCTCGAGTTCCGGCGCCGCGCCGGGCAGCAGGGCACGCTGCTCGTCATCGACCTGCACGGACTGGCCGAGACCAACGACAGCCGCGGCCGCGAGACCGGCGACGCCGTGCTCATCGAGGTCGGCCGCCGGATCAAGGCCCTGCTCGGCGCCGACGACGTCCCGGCCCGGCTCGGCGGCGACGAGTTCGCGGTGCTCACGACCGACGGCGCGGTGCTGGCCTATGCGCTGGCCACCCGGATCGTCACCGCGCTGGTCGAGCCCTATCAGCTGCCGGGGGCCATCGTCCAGCTGCACACCAGCATCGGGCTCGCGGAGCTGGCCGGCGGCAAGGACTCGGACGAGGTGCTGCGCCACGCCGACCTGGCCCGCAAGCGCTCGCGCCAGCTGGGCACCGACCGCGTCGAGTGGTACGACACCGACGTCGAGATCCAGCTCCACCGCCGCATGGACCTCGAACGCGAGCTCCTCGGCGCCGCCGACCGCGGCGAGCTCGACCTGGTCTTCCAGCCCGTCACGAGCCTGCGCGACCGCCGCCCCGCCGGCGTCGAGGCCCTGCTCCGCTGGCGCCACCCGCGCCTCGGCACGATCCTGCCGGTCGAGCTGCTGCCGATCGCCCGGGCCGTCGGCTGCGCGGCCGAGCTCGACGAGTGGGTCCTCGACGCGGCCTGCCGCCACCTCGCCGGCTGGTCCCCCGGCGACGCCTGGCTCTCGGTCAACGTCGCCCCGCGCGAGCTGCTCACCGCCCGCTTTCCCGAGCACGTCGCGGAGATCCTCGCCCGGCACGCCATCGCCCCGGAACGCCTGGTCGTCGAGGTCCAGGAGACGTGGGTGGCCGAGGACGTGCCCGCGATCGTGGCCGCGCTGGCCGCGCTGCGCAAGCTCGGCGTCCGCGCGGCGCTCGACGACTTCGGCGCGGGCAGCGCATCCCTCGCGCACCTGCGGCGGCTCCCGGTCGACATGCTCAAACTCGACCAGACGCTGGTCAACCAGCCGCCGCAGCCGGGCACGACGCCCGCGGTGATCGACGTCGTGGTCAGCCTGGGGCGGCGGCTCGGGCTGGAGATCGTCGCGAAGGGCCTCGAGACCGCCGACCAGATCGAGCGGGCCGCGCAGGCCGGGTGCCACTACGGGCAGGGGTTCGCGCTGGGACGGCCCGCTCCCGCCGAGCGGACCGAGGCCTATCTGGAAAATCACCGAGCATGAGTACGAGCTAGGCCCGCAACAACCGCAGCCGTGGGGCGACCGTGGCTGCCGCCCGGCTGAGTGGGTGGTCCCGCTCCGCGCGCAGCCGCCGGGCTGTCCCGGCGGGTCACCGGTCTGGCGTCAGCGCCGGCGCGGCAGTCAGGGCTTGGGCGGCGCGGTGCTCAGCCGGGGGGTCAGATGCGCTGGGATCTCCTCCGCGTCCACGACCGGCTCCCCGGCGATGGCGGCGAGAAGCTGCCGCGCGGCGTGCGCCCCGTAAGCGGTCACATCCCGGGTCAGCGCCGTCAGCGGCGGATGCACCAGCGAGCACAGCGGCGAGTCGTCCCACGCCACGATCGACAGGTCGGCCGGCACGGACAGCCCCATCTCCTGGGCCACCGACAGCCCCGCCACGGCCATGACGTCGTTGTCGTAGATGATCGCCGTCGGCCGGTCCGGGCCGGAGAGCAGCGTGCGCGTGGCCCGCGTGCCCTCCTCCCCGGTGTAGTCGGACGGCACCGTGACCGCCGCGGGCAGCCCGAGCGCCGCGCACGCCTCGGCGAACGCCCGGGTCCGCGTCTGCGTGTGCACCATCTCGGGCGGCCCGCCGACCCGGGCGATGCGCCGGTGACCGAGACCGATCAGGTGCGCCACGGCGTCGCGGATCGGGCCGGCGTTGTCCGAGCGGACCTGCGGCAGCCGCCCGGTGTCGCCCGGCCCGCCGATGACCACGGCCGGCAGCTGCAGCTCGTCGAGCACCGGGATGCGGATGTCATTTTCCCGGAGGTCGGTGACGAACACCCCGTCGACGCGGCGCTCACCCCACCAGCGGCGATAGACCTCGATCTCGGTCTCCGGGCTCTGCACCACCTGGAGCATCAGCGCGTAGGACCGGGCCGCCAGCTCCTGCTCGAAGCCGCTGATCAGGCCCATGAAGAACGGCTCGAGGCTGAGCATCCGCGCCGGCCGGCACAGCGTCAGCCCGACGGCCCGCGCGCTCGCCCCGGAGAGCGCCCGCGCGGCACTGTTGGGATTGAAGCCGATCTCCCGGGCGATCGCCACGATGCGCTGCCGGGTCGCCTCGGAGACGCCCGGCTGGCCGTTGAGCGCGTAGGACACGGCGCCCTTGGACACCCCGGCGCGCCGGGCGATGTCCGCGATCGTGGGGCGTTTGACCATGACGGCTCCGGAAGCTGCGTGGGGGAGACTCCACGCTACCGTGCCGGTAAAGCCCCCCGATCATGGCCGCAGCTTCGCGAAGACCGGCGACGGCGGATCCTGGAACGTGATCTGGGCCCGCAGGCGCTCGGCGGCGCCCGGGAGCAGGGGTGTCAGCTGCTCGACGATCGAGTGGCATTGCCGGAGCAGCTCGGTGATCACCTCGGTGCGGCGCGGCTCGTCCAGCTGCCACGGGCGTTCGGCCTCGACCAGCTGGTTTCCGCGCGCGACCCCGTCGAGGACGGCCAGGCAGAGAGCCCGGAAGTCGTGCCCGATTTGTTCGTGACGCTGATCAAAAGCTGAGCGGGCCCCGTACCGATGCGCCAGCGTCACCGTCCGATGCACCAGGTTCCCGACGCCGTGGGCGAGATCACTGTCGTGCCGGTGGATCAGCCGGTCGACGGTGAAGTCGGTGTCGCCCAGCGGGGCCACGTCGCGCAGCAGCCACCAGCGGACGGCGTCGGTCCCGTACGTGGCGGCGAGCTCGACCGGATCGACGGCGTTGCCCGCGCTCTTCGCCAGCTTCGCGCCGCTCACGGTCAGATAGTCGTGCACCAGGATCGTGGTCGGCAGCGGCTCCCCGGCGGCGAGCAGCAGCGCCAGCCAGTGCACCGCGTGGAAGCGCACGATGCCCTTGCCGACCACGTGCACCCGCTCGCCGGCGCCGGCCCAGGCCGCCGGGTCGGCCGTCAGATAGTTGGCCAGCGCGTCCCACCAGACGTAGATCACCTGGCCGGGGTCGCCGGGCACCGGAATGCCCCAGCCGCCGGCGCGGGCCGCGGGGCGGGAGACGCTGATGTCCTCGAGCCCCGCCCGCACGAAGGCCAGCACCTCGTTGCGCCGGGCCGCGGGCTCGACCGTGACCGTGCCGTCCTCCAGGAGCGCGAGGATCCGCTGCTCATAGCGGCTCAGCCGGAAGAACCAGTTCTCCTCCCGTACGGTCTCCAGCGGCGCGTCATGCTCGTCACAGCTGTCCTTGAACTGCTCGCACCCGAGGCAGTAGCTCCCCGTGTACGAGCGCCGGTAGAAATCCCCGGCGGAACGCTGCCACAACTCGGCGACCTTGACGCGGTGCCGCTCCTCGGAGGTGCGGACGAAGTCGTCGAAGGACAACCCCAGCGGCTCCTTCAACGCGGCGAAACGGTCACCGTTCGCGGCGACGAAAGCCCCGACGGGTACGCCGGCCCGGCGCGCGGCGGTGACGTTCTTGAGCGCGTTGTCGTCCGTACCGGTCAGGAAGCGCACTTTCTCCCCGCGGGCCCGGCGCTGCCTCGCGAGCACGTCGGCCTGGACGAGCTCGAGGGCGTGGCCGAGGTGCGGGGCCGCGTTGACGTACGGGATCGCGGTGCTGACGAAGAAGGACATGACTGCTCCTCACGCCCGCCCACGAGCCGGAGTCCCCGCCGCGTGGGCGGGGACTCGTGGCTACTGCACGCCAGAGGGCCCCGCGAGGGGGCGCATCATGACGGCGTGACTGGACATGGCCCGCAGCTTGCCGCGCCCGCGTCCGGCCGTCCAGCGGATTCAGGGGCTGTCTCGACGTGGTAGCCGGGCTGCGGCGGGCCCGGACGCCGCCTGGCCGCACGCCGCGATCACCCACATCCAACACCGGGATGCGGGCGACCACGGCGCACACCCAGCCAACGCCTGGGCCTCGCCTCGCCGGCGCCCCCCACGTCGAGACAGCCCCTAGACCCCCACCCGCTCGTCCCAGTCGATCCGGTAGCGCAGGGCCGGAGCCAGCGTCCGCTCCGGCTTCATCGCCGTCCGCAGCAGCACCCGCATCATGAGCGGCATGAGCGCCCGCCCGACCGCGCCGGGCGCCTTGGTCTGGTTGACCCGGGCGGCGCGGGCGGCGATGCCTTCGACCCGCCTGCGGCGCAGTTGCTCGTACGCCCGGAAAGCGCCCGGCAGTTCGTTAACGTCCCGCAGACAGCGCGCGAGCTGGATCGCGCTTTCGACGGCCAGCGACGCGCCCTGCCCCGAGCTGTTGGACGGCGCGTGGACGGCGTCGCCCACGAGCACCATCCGGCCGCGGTGCCAGTGCGGCACCGGCGGCATGATGTGCAGCGCCCCGTTGACCTGCAGGGAGGCCGGGTCGGTCCCGCTGATCAGCTCCCCGCCGGGCACATCGTCGCCGTACGTCTTCCGCAGCACCGCCGCCCACTCGGCGACCGGAACCTGCCGCGCCTCGGTCAGCGACATCGGCGCGGGCCGGGGCAGGTTGATGCCGTAGCCGGTGCCGCCCCCGGGCGTGGCCCAGTAGAGGTAGTACGCGCGTTCCCCGAAGGCGAACACCATCGTCCGCTCGTCGCTGTCCACCTCGACCGGCGCCCAGCCCTCGAAGGCCAGCATTCCCGTGTACGCGGGCCCGGGCGCCTGGGGATCGATCAGCTCCCGCACCACGGAGTGCACGCCGTCCGCCCCGACGAGCACGTCCGCCGTGGCCTCCGACCCGTCCCGGAACACGGCCGTGACCGAGCGCTCGTCCTCGCGGGCGGCGGTCAGGTGCTTGCCGTGCTCGAACCGGACGCCGCTCGCGATCGCCCGCTCCCGCAGGATCCGGGACACCTCGGCTCGCGTGATCGCCTGGTAGGACCCGGCGCCGGGCAGCCCGGGCAGCTCGACGCGCCGGTCGCCCAGGGCCATGACCTGCCGGTCGAGCCGCTGGCCGGTCTGCTCGACGGCGTCCCCGGCCCCGAGCAGGTGCAGGGCCGCCACGCCGTTGGGGGCCAGCGCGATCGTGCCGCCGGTGAACTCGTCGCGGACGGGATGCCGCTCGTAGACGGTCGCCTCGATCCCGGCCTTGTGCAGGGCCAGGGCCACCGCGGGCCCGGCGATGCCGCCACCGATCACGGCGGCGGTCCGTACTGCGCTCATGTCTCCTCCTGTGCGCTCGATCGCGCCACGGGGAGACCCGGATACTCTTGGCTTGCCGCTCGCGAGCCGGGGTCCTCGTGGCATCGGTTTCGTGGGTCCAGGTCCTGGCGGGGTGCTGCAACACCTCGCCAGGACCGCTCTCTGTCTCAGCCGGTCGTCTCCGGCCTGATGCTCTCGTTCTCCTCTTTCGCCGGGGCGACGTCTTTTGCCGCGGGCTCGGCGTCTGTTGTCGCGGGCTCGGCTTTTTCTGTCGCCGGCCACGCCAGCTGGGCGATGTCGGAGGGCATCTCGCCGGTCTCGTGGAAGCGCCGCCACTGCCCGATCCAGGGCTCGGCGCCGGCCTCGAGCTCGCCGAGGAACCCCCGCATCCAGGCCGCCTCCGCCGTGAGCAGCGCCCGGTCGTACTCCTCCTCGATCAGGAACAGCCGCGGCACCGTCGCGCCGAACTCCGCGAGCGTCGCCTCCACCGTGGCCAGCGCCGCCTCGACCCCGTCGAGCCGCCGGCGGAGCAGGGCGGCCACCTCGTCCGGCCCGAGCAGCGACATCACGGACAGCCCGGCCCGGAACCGCGGGAACTCCCGCTCCGCGACGGACAGCAGCTCCCGGGTCCAGTCGACGAGTTCGGCCCGCCCCTCGTCGGTGATCCGGTAGACCGTGCGCTCCGGCCGCCGCCCCTCACGCGCGCTGCCGACCTCGGCCAGCAGCCCGTGCTTGGCCAGGTTGCGCACGACGGTGTAGAAGGACCCCCACTTGATCTGGAGGTCCTGCTCCTTGCCCCAGCCGCGCAAGGTGCCCGCCATCTCGTACGGATGCATGTCGCGGAACGCCACGGCGGACAGCACCCCGAGGGCGGTCAGGTTCGCCACCCGTCGTCGCTTGGCCATGTCGACTCCTCGCATCCGATTACTCGCCTACGAGTATGCGCCGGGCGCGCAGTCCCGTCAAAGACGCGTATCCGACGGGCCCGTGTCAGCGGGCCGTTCCGGGCGGGCCGTTTCCGGCGGCTCAGCGGCCGGCGGCGGGCCAGTTCTGCACGGCGAAGTCGGCCACTTGCTGGAGCTCGTCGCGGCTCGCGCCCCCGGCGGCCTGGACACCGATGCCATTCGCCGTGGTCATGAGATAGCGGGCGA
This sequence comes from Symbioplanes lichenis, assembly GCF_030709675.1. GTDB lineage: Bacteria > Actinomycetota > Actinomycetes > Mycobacteriales > Micromonosporaceae > Actinoplanes > Actinoplanes lichenis. The sequence continues at coordinate 791,389 of NZ_JAUZQD010000001.1, read as the reverse complement.
GCACGTCCGGATCGGCCTCCGCCGGCAGGTCACCCTCGGCGACGGCTCGCCGGAACCGGTCGCTCAGCCGGGCCCGGTCGGCGGCGGCCCACTCGTCGAGCGACGCGCGCAGCGCCTCGGCCAGGTGCGGGGCGGCCACATAGCCCTGCACGCCCAGGCAGCCGGTCGGCCCGTCGAATTGCGTCGACGCGTGGACCGAGCCGGTGAGATAGGCCCGGGCGACCTCGCGGGCGGTCGGCTCGAGCACCGCGCGGGTGGCATAGGCGGCGGGTCCCTCGCGGTAGCGCTCCAGGGCCCGGCGGAACAGCTCGTCCTTGGAGCCGAAGGCCGCGTAGAGGCTGGTCTTGGTGATGCCCATGGCCCGGGTCAGGTCGGTCAGGCTGACGCTGTCGTAGCCGTGCCGCCAGAAGACGAGCATGGCCTGCTCGAGGGCCTCGTCGATGTCGAACTCACGCGGCCGGCCGATCGGCGCTCGCTGCTGGGCTTCCACGCGTCGATCCTACCCCTTCTGTTCTAGGCGGAACAGAACTGCTACGGTTCTGTTCTGTTCCGACCGGAACATAACTATGGGGAGGTCGCAGTGGGTTCACTCAAGGGAAAGACCGCCGTCGTCACCGGAGGCGGCACGCACGGCATCGGCCGGGCCACCGCGGCGCGGCTGGTGGCCGAGGGCGCGCACGTCTTCATCACGGGCCGGCGCAAGACCGAGCTCGACGACGCGGTCGAGGCCATCGGCGCCGGCGTCACGGCGATCCCCGGCGACATCACGGACGAGGCCGACCTCGACCGGCTGTACGACGCCGTCCGCGCCCGGGGCCGGGGCCTGGACGTGGTCTTCGCCAACGCCGCGGCGGCCTCGTTCGCCACGATCGAGCAGCTTGACGTGGCCGAGTTCCAGCGCATCTTCGACGTCAACGTCAAGGGCACCCTGCTGACCGTGCAGAAGGCGCTCCCGCTGCTCAACCCGGGCGCGTCGGTGATCCTCAACGCGTCGACCGCCGCCGACCACGGGACCGCGGCGTTCGGGGTCTACGCGGCGTCCAAGGCGGCGATCCGGTCCTTCGCCCGGACGTGGGCCGCCGAGCTGCGGCCCCGCGACATCCGGGTCAACGCCATCTCGCCGGGACCGATCGACACCTCGGGCATCACCGAGCTCGTCGGCGCGGAGAACGACGCCGCCTTCAAGGCCCGCGCGGGCGCCCGCATCGCGATGGGCCGCATGGGCCGCCCCGACGAGGTCGCCGCCACGGTCGCCTTCCTCGCCTCCGCCGACAGCAGCTTCATCCTCGGCGCCAACCTCTACGTCGACGGCGGCGAGAACCAGATCTGACCGCCCGCCGGGCCCGCCGCGATGCGGAGACTCGGCGACGTGTGCGCCTCGCCGTGGCCGACGACTGCGCCGGGGCGAGGTGGCGTGCAGTCCGGTCCGGTAGCGCGCGGTCCGGGCGAAGCGGCGTGCGGTCCGGGGCGAGGCGACGCTCCGGACCGGTCGTCACGGGCGTGCGGCGGCGGCGATCACTCTGCTGCGCGGAACCACCCCGGACAGCCCGGCAGCAGCGCGAGGGGCCCTGCCACGCACGCACCTCGGCGTCGCGGCAGGGCCCCTCGTGTGCTGTTGTCCGGCTCCGGCACGCGTACTCGAAAAAGCGGCGTGCGCGGCGAGAACCCGGCGGCAAGTCTTACTCGGGCACCCGCCGGTAGGCGCCGTCGCTCGCGCTCGTGGCCATGGACGCGTAGGCCCGCAGCGCCGCCGACACCGGGCGGGCGCGGTCGACCGGCGTGTAGGGCTTGGGCCGCTGCTCCTCCTCGTGGCGGCGCTGGGCCAGCTCCTCGTCGGAGACGTTGAGGGTGATGCTGCGGCCGGGGATGTCGATGGTGATCTCGTCGCCGGTGCGGACCAGGGCGATCAGCCCGCCGCCCGCCGCCTCGGGGGAGACGTGGCCGATCGACAGGCCGGACGTGCCGCCGGAGAAGCGGCCGTCGGTGATCAGCGCGCACGCCTTGCCGAGGCCGCGGCCCTTGAGGAAGCTCGTCGGGTAGAGCATCTCCTGCATGCCGGGCCCACCCTTGGGGCCCTCGTAGCGGATCACCACGACGTCGCCCTCGACAACCTGCTTGCCGAGGATGCCCTGCACCGCGTCGTCTTGGCTCTCGTAGACGCGGGCCGGGCCGGTGAACTTCCAGATCGACTCGTCGACGCCGGCGGTCTTGACGACGCAGCCGTCCGGGGCGAGGTTGCCGAAGAGGATGGCCAGCCCGCCGTCCGCCGTGTACGCGTGCTCGACCGACCGGATGCAGCCCGCCTCGCTGTCGGTGTCGAGCGTGGCCCAGCGGTTCTCCGTGCTGAACGGCTGCGTGGTGCGCACGCCGCCGGGAGCCGCGTGGAACAGCTCGAGGGCCTCGGGGCTGGGCGACCCGCCGCGGATGTCCCACGCGTCGAGCCAGCTGGTGAGGTCGGGGGAGTGCACGCTGCGCACGCCGGTCTTCAGCGCGCCGCCGCGGTTCAGCTCGCCGAGCAGGGCGGGGATGCCGCCGGCCCGGTGGACGTCCTCCATGTGGTACTTCGGGCTGTTCGGCGCGACCTTGCTCAGGCACGGCACCCGGCGCGAGATGGCGTCGATCTCGGTGACGCTGAAGTCGAGCCCGGCCTCGCGCGCGGCGGCCAGCAGGTGCAGCACCGTGTTGGTCGAGCCGCCCATCGCCACGTCGAGCGCGACCGCGTTCTCGAAGGCGTCGCGGTTGGCGATGCTGCGGGGCAGGACGCTCTCGTCGTTGTTCTCGTAGTACTGCTTGGCGATGTCGACGATCAGCGCGCCGGCCTTCTCGAAGAGGGCCTTGCGCGAGGCGTGCGTGGCCAGCGTCGAGCCGTTGCCGGGCAGGGCCAGGCCGATCGCCTCGGTCAGGCAGTTCATCGAGTTGGCGGTGAACATGCCGGAGCACGACCCGCAGGTCGGGCAGGCCGACCGCTCGATGGTGTCGAGCTGCTCGTCGGTGACGTTGTCGTTGGCGCTGGCGGACATCGCGTCGACGAGGTCGAGCTTCTCGTGGACGACGCCCTCGATCGCGATCGTCTTGCCGGCCTCCATCGGGCCGCCGGAGACGAAGACCGTCGGGATGTTGAGCCGGAGCGCGGCGATGAGCATGCCGGGCGTGATCTTGTCGCAGTTCGAGATGCAGACCAGGGCGTCGGCGCAGTGCGCGTTGACCATGTACTCCACGGCGTCGGCGATCAGCTCGCGGCTGGGCAGCGAGTAGAGCATGCCGCCGTGGCCCATGGCGATGCCGTCGTCGACCGCGATGGTGTTGAACTCGCGGCCCACCCCGCCGGCCTCGGCGATCGAGTCGGCGACGAGCCCGCCGAGGTCCTTGAGATGTACGTGCCCGGGGACGAACTGGGTGTAGCTGTTGGCAATCGCCACGATGGGCTTGCCGAAGTCGTTGTCGGTCATACCGGTGGCGCGCCACAGGGCGCGGGCGCCGGCCATCGTCCGACCGTGTGTCGAGGTCCGGGAACGCAGCTCTGGCATTGCTCCATACTGCCACCGGCTCCTCTCAGCGGCGGTGTGTCAGTAGTCATGCGTCCACTTCGCGGGACGCGATCTGGTTTCTTTCGGTTTTCCGCCGCGGGCAGGTAGAGCCCCTTCAAGAATTGATCGACATAGTGCAGAGTGTTCCCGTGCACTCACCGTCCGGCGTGGAGCTGGCCGGGCTGGCGAGCCTCCTGGCCGCGGTCCCGGCCGTCGCGCTGCTGGCCCGGTCCGGCCGGCAGCACACCGGCGCCGCCCGCCGCGCCCACCAGTTGCTCGCCCTGGGCGGGGCGATCGCCGCCGCGGCTGCGCTCGCCGGGCTGCTCAGCGCGCTGCAGACCCACAACCACCGGGCCCTGGGCCAGGCGGTGGCCGTGGCGACCGCGCTCGGCACGCTCACCCTGCTCACCGGCACGCTCATGCTCCCGGGCGCGGCGGAGGACCGGCGGGCGGCCCTGCGCCATCTGCTCGACGCGCTCATCATCGCCGCCGCGCTGTGGTTCGTGGGCGGGATCGCGGTCGGGACCAGGGTCGAGGCCTGTCTCGCGGTCCTGCTGCCGGCCGGGGTCACCGCGCTCGCCGTCGGCGTCACCACCATCCTGGCGATGCACGCACACCGGCCGCGGCACATCACGGTCCGGGTCGCCGCCGGGGTCACGGTCGTCGCCGTCGCGGCCACCGCCCTGTCCGCCGGCATCTGCCTGGAGAACAAGCTGCTCATGCTGGCGGGCGCCGTGCTGCTCCCGGCCGGGCTCCTGCTCATCGCGCACGCGGTGAAGATCGCGGACCGGCCGGTCACGATGACCGGCGACATCATTCAGCGCGGCTCCGGCTACGCCTTCGTGCCCATGGCCGCCATGGTCATCGCCGGCACCTACCAGGCCTTCACGGGCGGCGAGGTCACCGTGTACGGCTTCGCGGCCGCCTGCGTCGAGGGATTCGCTCTCGTCGGCCGCCAGTACCTGGCCCTGGGCGACGTCCGCAGTCACACCCTCGAGCTGCGCCGGCGCGAGGCGCACTACCGCGAACTCGCGCACACCGATCCGCTCACGGGGCTGGCCAACCGGCGTGGCCTCTTCCGGGCCCTGGCCGACAAGAGCGGCAGCACGCTCATCACCCTCGACCTCGACGGCTTCAAGAACGTCAACGACATGCGCGGTCACGACGTCGGCGACGCGGTGCTGGCCGAGGTGGGCGACCGGCTGCGGGCCAACCTGCGCGAGGGCGACGTGGCGGCCCGGCTCGGCGGGGACGAGTTCGCCGTGCTCATGGCGGGCACCCCGGAGGAGGCGATGACGGTCGGCAAGCGGCTGCTCGCGGTGCTGCGGGAGCCGTACGGCACAGTCTTTCTCTCCGCGAGCGTGGGCGTCGCGGCCGGCGGCGAGCTGATGCGCGACGCCGATCTGGCCCTGCGCTATGCCAAGCAGCGCGGCAAGAACCGCGTGGAGAGCTACGAGAAGCGCTTCGACGAGCTGCTGCGCCGGCACAGCGTGCTGGAGAACGAGCTGCGCCACGCCATCGAGCGCGATCAGCTGCGGCTGGTCTTCCAGCCGGTCGTCGCGCTGCCGTCCGTACGCCCGGTGGGTGGCGAGGCCCTCCTGCGCTGGACGCATCCGGAGCTCGGGGCCGTCCCGCCGGCGGAGTTCATCCCCGTGGCCGAGGAGTCGGACCTCATCTGCGAGCTCGGCGCCTGGGTCCTCGACCAGGCCTGTCGCCAGCTCGCCCAGTGGCTGCTGGCGGGGCACGACGTCTGGGTGTCGGTCAACCTCTCACCCAAGGAGCTGCACGCCCCGGACTACGCCTGCCGGGTCGCCGAGGTGCTCGACAGGTACGGCGTCCCGCCCCAGCGCATCGTGCTGGAGGTCACCGAGCACGCCGTCGCCACGGACCTCGACGAGCTGGTGCGGCGGCTGACCGAGCTGCGCTCGACGGGCGTACGCATCGCGCTCGACGACTTCGGCGCCGGGTACTCGTCCCTGGGGCAGCTGCGGAACCTGCCCGTGGACATCCTGAAGATCGACCATGCGCTGGTGGCCGAGCCCGAGTCGCGTACGGGCACCGCGGCGCCCCTGGTCGACGTGGTCGTCCGCCTCGGGCACCGCCTGGGGCTGGAGGTGCTGGCCGAGGGCATCGGGACGCCGGGGCAGCGCGACGTCGTCGAAGAAGCCGGATGCCGGCTGGGCCAGGGCTCCCTCTTCGGCTGGGGCGTGCCCGCCGAGCACTTCGAGGCCCAGCTCACCGCCCGGCAGACGGTGTCCCGGCCGGTCCCCAAAGCGCGGGCCGCCAATGTTTCGCCGAGCGCACCCGCCCGCAGCCAGATCGTCATGCTCGGACCGGGGATGCGGCAGGTCCGCGCGGTGCTGCCGACCGACCCGGCCTTTTCGAGTGACCAAGATGTGAGATCAGTTGACGCACAACGTGAGATGGGGCAGTCTTAGCCGCATGTGTTCGTCGTTCCTCGTAGTACTTAGTTGAGCGCGCTGCCCTCCACCGACTTCTGGGCAGTGCGCTAGGTCCCGTGCGAAAGCACGTGGGCCTTTTTTGTTGCGCGAGTAACGACATCCGAACCCGAACGAAGGCCGAATCGTCATGACGAGACCCACGCCCGAGACCCTCGCGAACCGTGCCACTCCCGCTACCGTCGCGGCCGCCGCCGCGGCCCCGTCCGTAGCCACGAGCCCGACCCCGGCCACCGGGGCGCAGTCGCTCGTGCGGTCGCTCGAGGCGCTCGGCGTCGACGTCGTGTTCGGCCTGCCCGGCGGGACGATCCTGCCGGCCTACGACCCGCTCTACGACTCGAAGGTGCGGCACATCCTGGTCCGCCACGAGCAGGGCGCGGGTCACGCCGCCACGGGCTACGCCCAGGCCACCGGCCGGGTCGGCGTGTGCATCGCCACCTCCGGCCCGGGCGCCACCAACCTGGTCACCGCGATCGCCGACGCGTACATGGACTCGGTGCCGATCGTGGCGATCACCGGGCAGGTCACGCGGGCCTCGATCGGCACGGACGCCTTCCAGGAGGCGGACATCCAGGGCATCACGCTCCCGATCACGAAGCACAACTTCCTGATCCAGACGCCGGAGGAGATCCCTCAGGTGCTCGCGGAGGCGTTCCACCTGGCGTCGACCGGCCGGCCCGGCCCGGTGCTGGTCGACATCCCCAAGGACGTGCAGCAGGCGCAGACCACGTTCGCCTGGCCGCCGGTGCTGGACCTGCCGGGCTACCGCCCCACCCTGCACCCGCACGGCAAGCAGATCCGCGAGGCGGCCCGGCTGATCGCCGCGGCCAAGCGCCCGGTGCTCTACGTGGGCGGCGGCGTGCTCAAGGCCGGCGCCACCGAGGGCCTGCGCAAGCTCGCCGAGCAGACCGGCATCCCGGTCGTCACCACGCTGATGGCGCTCGGCGCGTTCCCCGACTCGCACCCGCAGCACCTGGGCATGCCCGGCATGCACGGCACGGTCCCGGCGGTCTACGCGCTGCAGAAGGCCGACCTGCTGATCACGCTGGGCGCGCGCTTCGACGACCGGGTGACCGGCAAGCTCGACTCGTTCGCCCCGGACGCCAAGGTCGTGCACGCCGACATCGACCCGGCCGAGATCGGCAAGAACAGGCACGCCGACGTCCCGATCGTGGGCGACGCCCGGCACGTGATCGACGAGCTGATCGCCGCGGTGTCCGGCACGGCGACCGGCGCGGAGGCGTACAAGGCGTGGTGGTCCTCGCTCAACGACCTGCGCGAGCGCTACCCGCTCGGCTACGACGAGCCCGACGACGGCACGCTCGCCCCGCAGTACGTGATCGAGCGCATCGGCGAGATCGTCGGCCCGGACGCGATCTACGTGGCCGGTGTCGGGCAGCACCAGATGTGGGCGTCGCAGTTCATCAAGTACGAGAAGCCGGGCACCTGGCTCAACTCCGGCGGCGCCGGGACCATGGGCTATGCCGTGCCCGCGGCGATGGGCGCCAAGGTGGGCCGCCCGGAGACCGCGGTGTGGGCGATCGACGGCGACGGCTGCTTCCAGATGACCAACCAGGAGCTCGCGACCTGCGCGATCGAGGGCATCCCGGTCAAGATCGCGGTAATCAACAACGGCAACCTGGGCATGGTGCGCCAGTGGCAGACCCTGTTCTACGAGGGCCGCTACAGCAACACCGAGCTGGGTACGCACAAGCACCGCATCCCCGACTTCGTCAAGCTGGCCGAGGCGCTGGGCTGCATCGGGCTGCGCTGCGAGAGCAAGGCCGACGTGGACGCCACGATCAAGGCCGCCATGGAGATCAACGACCGCCCGGTGGTCATCGACTTCACGGTCGGCAAGGACGCCATGGTGTGGCCGATGGTCGCCGCCGGCACGAGCAACGACGAGATCATGTTCGCCCGGGACGTGCGCCCCGACTTCGACGAGGACGACCTGTGACCTCCATGAACAAGCACACCCTCTCCGTGCTGGTCGAGAACAAGCCGGGTGTCCTCGCCCGGGTCAGCGGCCTCTTCTCGCGGCGGAGCTTCAACATCGAGTCCCTGGCGGTGGGCGAGACGGAGAACCCGGACGTCAGCCGCATCACGATCGTGGTCAACGCCGACTCCTCACCCCTGGAGCAGGTGACCAAGCAGCTCAACAAGCTGGTGAACGTCCTGAAGATCGTCGAGCTGGACCCGCACCAGTCGGTCCAGCGCGAGCTCCTGCTGGTGAAGGTGCGCGCCGACCGCACCGTCCGCAGCCAGGTGCTCGAGACCGTCGAGCTGTTCAGGGCGAAGGTGATCGACGTCGCACCGGACACCCTCACGATCGAGGCGACCGGCAACCCCGACAAGCTGGACGCGTTGCTGCGCGACCTCGAGCCGTACGGCATCAAAGAAATGGTGCAGTCCGGGCTCGTGGCCATCGGCCGCGGCTCTCGTTCCATCACCACCGGCCCGGCGCTGCGCGCCGCCTGACCCACCGTTAGCACTAGAGAGGTAGCAATGACCGTCGAGACCTTCTATGACGACGACGCCGACCTGTCCATCATCCAGGGCAAGAAGGTCGCCGTGATCGGCTACGGCAGCCAGGGCCACGCCCACTCGCTGTCGCTGCGCGACTCCGGCGTCGAGGTCGTCATCGGCCTCAAGGAGGGCTCCAAGAGCCGGGCCAAGGCCGAGGAGCAGGGCCTGAAGGTGCTCACCCCGGCCGAGGCGTCCGCCTGGGCCGACGTGATCATGGTGCTCGCGCCGGACACCGCGCAGCGCAAGATCTACTCCGAGTCGATCGAGCCGAACCTGTCCGCCGGCAAGGCGCTGTTCTTCGGCCACGGCCTGAACATCCGCTTCGAGCTCATCAAGCCCCCGGCCGACGTCACCGTGGCCATGGTCGCCCCGAAGGGCCCGGGCCACCTGGTCCGCCGCCAGTACGTGGACGGCAAGGGCGTCCCGGCGCTGGTCGCCGTGGAGCAGGACCCGACCGGCGAGGGCCTCGCGCTCGCGCTCTCCTACGCGAAGGCCATCGGCGGCACCCGCGCCGGCGTCATCAAGACGACCTTCAAGGAGGAGACGGAGACCGACCTCTTCGGCGAGCAGGCGGTGCTCTGCGGTGGCACGGCCGCCCTCGTGCAGACCGGGTTCGAGGTGCTGACCGAGGCGGGCTACGCCCCGGAGATCGCGTACTTCGAGTGCCTGCACGAGCTCAAGCTGATCGTCGACCTCATGTACGAGGGCGGCATCCAGCGCATGCGCTACAGCATCTCCGACACCGCCGAGTTCGGTGACTACACCCGCGGCCCGCGCGTGATCAACGCGTCGGTCAAGGAGGAGATGAAGAAGATCCTCTCCGAGATCCAGTCTGGGCAGTTCACCCGCGAGCTGATCGAGGACGACGAGGCCGGGGGCCCGCTGCTCGCGAAGTATCGCGAGCAGGGCACCCAGCACCCGATCGAGGTCACCGGGGCCAAGCTGCGCGGCATGATGAGCTGGGTCGACCGGCCCATCACCGAGACCGCCTGATCGTCCATTTCTCCGGCCCGGGACCGTCCGCGCGACGGCCCGGGCCGGTGTCTTTGTGACCGGACGATTACCTGAAACGCGGGCGTTACGTCCCGCTTACCTCGGATTGGCGTCGTCATCGAATTGTGCACTGTAAGGGTGCTTCGAGGTGGTGCGGAACAGGTAGCCTCGCCGCATGCGACTGGCTGATTCTTTCCGGAGTGAGCGCTTCGGCGCTGTCCGGATTCATGAGCTGCAGAGGGTGATCGAGCTTGACTCGGGTGCCGTGCCCGACGCCGGCCAGCCGAATCGTTCGGCCGGCAGCCGTGTGGTCCCGCCGGATGCATTACGCGCCGTCGAGTCGCAAATGGTAATCGTCGTCCCCTGCATGAATGAGACGCGAAGCGTCATCGAAGGCGTGCTCTCCGGAATTCCGCACGACTGTCTCATTGTGCTCGTCTCGAACAGCGACAAGCGTCCCGTGGATCGCTACGAGATCGAGGCGCAGACCCTCGAGCAGTTCTGCCGGCTCGCCGGACGGCCCGCCGTGGCCGTGCACCAGAAGGACCCGGGGCTCGCGGCCGCGTTCAAGGCGGCGGGCATGGCCGAGCTGATCGGCGAGGACGGGCTGGTCCGCAACGGCAAGGGCGAGGCGATGCTGATCGGCATGGCGGTCGCCGCGATGACCGGCCGCCGCTACCTCGGCTATGTCGACGCCGACAACTACGTGCCCGGCGCCGTCCACGAGTACTGCAAGGCGTACGCCGCGGGGCTGGCCCTGGCCGACAGCCCGTACTCGATGGTCCGCATCTCGTGGCACTCCAAGCCCAAGCTGCGCGACGGGCGGCTCTTCTTCAGCCGCAAGGGCCGCAGCTCGCAGATCACCAACGAGTGGCTCAACCGCTTCCTCGCCGAATACTCCGGCTTCGGCACCGAGGTCATCGCCACGGGCAACGCCGGCGAGCACGCGATGAGCCTCGACCTCGGCCTCAAGCTGCGCCTGGCGGGCGGCTTCGCGGTCGAGCCGTACGAATACCTCGACCTCTTCGAGCAGTTCGGCGGCGTGCTGGAGAGCAACGACCCGGACGTCATGGCCGGCTCGGTGCCGATCCTGCAGATCGAGACCCGCAACCCGCATTTCCACGACAACAAGGGCGAGGACCACGTGCAGGGCATGCGCATGCAGGCCCTCAACGTGATCTACCACTCGCCCGTCACGCTGCCTGCGGTCCGGCAGGCCATCGTCGACTTCATGGTCTCGCAGGGCGCGCTCGAGCCCGGCCAGGAGCCGCCGCGCGAGCGGGTCTACCCACCCGTGGGCAGCCTCGACCTCGAGCTGCTCTACGACGGCCTGGACGCGGAGGCGACGACCTTCCGTCAGTTCGGCGGGGAGGAGGCGGCCGGTCTGCCGCCCTTTCCCCCGATCGCTCGGCACACGGTCCCGCGCCAGAAGGTCTGACTGCTGACGGCCGGCTCCCGGTCGGCGATCATGGGCCCAGGCGTAGATACTTGTCGATGTGATGCCTGTGGTGGTGGTGGCCGAGGAGCTGGCCCCGGCGGCGATCGATGTGCTCGCCGCCGATTTCGAGGTGCGGACCATTGACGGTACGGACAGAGCAGCCCTGCTGGCGGCGCTGACCGACGCCGAGGCGCTCGTTGTGCGCAGTGCCACCCGCGTGGACGCCGAGGTGCTGGCCGGGGCGCCCCGGCTCAAGGTCGTCGCGCGGGCCGGCGTGGGGCTCGACAACGTCGACGTGGCGGCGGCCACGGCCCGGGGCGTCATGGTCGCCAACGCGCCCACCTCGAACATCGTGTCCGCCGCCGAACAAGCCGTCGCCCTGCTGCTCGCCGTCGCCCGGCACACCGCGAGCGCGAGTGCGGCCCTCAAGCGCGGGGAGTGGCAGCGCTCCCGTTACACCGGCGTCGAACTGCAGGGCAAGACCGTCGGCGTCGTCGGGCTCGGCCGGATCGGCGTCCTGTTCGCTCAGCGCATGGCGGCGTTCGGGACCCGGCTGATCGCGTACGACCCCTATCTCCAGCCCGCGCGGGCCGCTCAATTGGGCGTACGCCTGGTGGGGCTGGACGAGCTGCTGCGCGAGAGCGACTTCGTCTCCCTGCACCTGCCCCGCACCCCGGAGACGGTGGGCCTGATCGGGGAGAAGGAGCTCGCCCACGTCAAGCCGGGCGTCCGCATCGTCAACGCCGCCCGTGGTGGCCTGGTGGACGAGGAGGCGCTTGCCGCGGCCCTCGCCGACGGTCGCGTCGCGGGCGCCGGGCTGGACGTCTTCGCCACTGAGCCGACGACCCGGTCACCGCTCTTCGGCTTCGACACCGTGGTCGTCACCCCGCACCTGGGCGCGTCGACGGCCGAGGCGCAGGACAAGGCCGGGCTCGCCGTCGCGCGCAGCGTCAAGCTCGCACTCCAGGGCGAGTTCGTGCCCGATGCCGTCAACGTGCAGGCCGGCGGCGTGGTCGACGAGGACGTGCGCCCGCTGCTCGGACTGGCCGAGCGGCTGGGCAAGGTCTTCACCGCCGTGGCGGGCGGCATCGCGGCGAACGTGACGGTCGAGGTGCGCGGGGAGATCGTCAGCCACGACGTCGCGGTGCTCAAGCTGGCGGCGACGAAGGGGCTCTTCGCGTCGGTGGTGGAGGAGCGAGTCACGTACGTGAACGCACCCCAGCTGGCGGCGGCCCGCGGCGTCGACGTCTCGCTCGAGGTCGATCGCGCCCTCGACGATCCGCACAACCTGGTGACCGTACGGGGGGCCCTGCCCGACGGCCGCAGCGTGAGCGTCGCCGGCACGCTCGGGTCCCGGGGCGCGCGCAAGCTGACCCGGCTGGACGAGTTCGACCTCGAGCTCGACGCCGGCGGGGTGCTGCTCTTCCTCCGCTACTCCGACCGGCCGGGCATGATCGGCCGGATCGGCACGCTGCTCGGCGAGGCCGGCGTCAACATCGCCGGCATGCAGGTCGCCCGGCGTGAGGCCGGGGGCGAGGCGCTCATGGTCCTGCTCCTCGACTCGTCCGTGGACGCCGAGCTGCTGTCCGCCGTCGCCGGGGCGATCGACTCCCCGCGGGCGAGCATCGTCGACCTGCGCGACGAGTAGCTCAGCGGGTCTTCACCGGCGGCGGGTAGACCGTGCCGTCCTGAAGATCGAGCAGGTCGAGGTTGAGCTCGGCGGCGAGCCGCTCGATCGTCTCCAGCACCGCGTCGGGGCACCGCTCGTCGAGCCGCATCTTGATGTGGTCCGCGGCCGCGTGCAGCGGCGCCGTCGCCCAAGGCGTGCCGGGCAGCGTGGCCCGCGGCCCCCGATCCGGATAACTGCTGGTCAAAGCGTCGTAGAACGCGACGACACGGGGGTCGGCCGGGCGCTGCGGGTGCTCACCGCGGGCACACCGCTCATTGGCGGCGCGCACGTCGTCCGGCAGGTCCGCGTTGTCCATGGCCCACACCACGAGGTCGAAACTCACCGGCGCATGGTGCCATATCGCCGGGCGAGACATCCCATTGTCGTCCCGACACGCGGGGGATGCGTCTTGCGCGAGATTAGTCCGCATCGCTAGCGTTGGTCCTTGCCGCACGGGCGAGGCGGATATGTCTTCGGGTGACATCTCCGCGGCTGCTCCGCGCGGTGATGCAACCCCCGGCGGGCGCGAAGCCACGCGTACTCGTCGTGACAACCCCCGCGATCGTTGCCGCGATCCGCGGGGGTTGTTCGCGTTCGGGCCCTGGTCATCGCGGATCCATGATGTGGGACCGGCGTACCGGAGATCGGGACGGCGGGCTACTCTCGACCGGTCGGAACGATCGAGGGAGTGGACGTGACGGTGGCGCGGATCGCGGTGGTGGCCGGCGACGGCATCGGGACCGAGGTGACCGCGCAGGCCCGCAAGGTGATCGAGGCCGTCCTCCCCGGCGCCGAGTTCCAGGACTACGACCTGGGCGCCCGGCTCTACCACCGCACCGGCGAGGTGCTGCCGCAGTCGGTGCAGGACGAGCTGGCCGGTCACGACGCCATCCTGCTCGGCGCCATCGGCGACCCGAGCGTGCCGCCGGGCGTGCTCGAGCGCGGGTTGCTGCTCAAGCTGCGCTTCGACTTCGACCAATATGTGAACCTGCGGCCGTCGCGGCTCTGGCCGGGGACGGTCAGCCCGCTCGCCGGCGTCAAGCCCGGCGAGATCGACATGGTGGTCGTGCGGGAGGGCACCGAGGGGCTCTACGTGGGCGCCGGCGGAGTGCTGCACAAGGACACCCCGGCCGAGATCGCGACCGAGGAGAGCCTGAACACGCGGCACGGCGTCGAGCGGGTCGTGCGGGACGCCTTCGCGCGGGCCCAGCGGCGCGAGCGCCGGCATCTGACGCTGGTGCACAAGACCAATGTGCTCACCCACGCAGGCGGGCTGTGGGCGCGCACGTTCAAGGCGGTCGCCGCCGAGTTCCCCGACGTGACGACCGAATACCAGCACATCGACGCGGCGAGCATGTTCATGGTGAGCAACCCGCAGCGCTACGACGTGATCGTGACCGACAACCTCTTCGGTGACATCCTCACCGACATCGCCGCTGCCGTCACCGGTGGCATCGGCATGGCCGCGAGCGGCTCCGTCAACCCGGAGCGCAAGTACCCGTCGACCTTCGAGCCGGTGCACGGCTCCGCGCCGGACATCGCCGGCCAGGGCATCGCCGACCCGGCCGCCGCCATCCTGTCCGCGGCGCTGCTGCTCGAGCATCTCGGCCACCCCGACCAGGCCCGGCGAGTATCCGAGGCGGTCGCGGCCGAGGTGGCCTCCCGTGCCCCGGGAGCCTCGCTGCGCACCGCCGAGGTCGGGGACCGGGTCGCTGCTGCTGCGGCCGCCTGATCCCGCTCGTTCCGCCGTTCGCGTCGCCAGGCTTTGTCCGCAGACGGACGTTGTCCCTAACCGGGCTTCGGCCACGCAGGTGGGCGTTGTCCACGGCGGGGCTTCGTCCATGGGCGGGCTTTGTCCACCGGCGGTCGCTGTCCACAGTTGGTCGTTGTCCACAGCTGGGCTTTGTCCACAGCTGGGCTTTGTCCACAGGGCGGTCGCCGGGGCTGGCGCGTTTTCGCGACAATGGGTGCGGGGGCCTGCCCCCAAGGGTGGGCGGGCCGTGCCCGGCGCGCGGTGGGCGGGCCGTGCCCGGCGCGCGCAGACAAGCGCGACCAGCACGCACGCCGAGCCGCGAGCAGCCTCCACGATCGGGCCGCGAGCAGCTCACACGATCGGGCCGCGATCAGCATGGCCTTGCCGCGAGCAGCCCCCACGATCGGGCCGTGGCCGGCAACCCCGGCCGGACTTGAAGCCGTCCCACCCGGGACCGAAGAGCAGCGACCCCGGCGACCCGGCCGACCACGTGACCGGGCACCACGGCCTCGGGACCCCGAGCCCCCAGCCCGGCTACGCGGCATGTCACGGCGGGTCGCGTGCACGCGGCCGGCACCGCGCCTGGCTCGCGTCCCACGACGGGCGCCCGCCCCGGGCGAACGCTCGACAAGCAGCCCGTACAGAAAAAAGACGTGCCGCCGTACAGAAAAGACGTGCCACCTGTACAGGAAAGACTCGCCGCCCGTACGGAAAAGACGTGCGGCAAAAGGGGCCCCCGGCTTTGAACGGTCGTTCGGGGTAAGTTCATGGGGCGTCGCGGGCGCCCTGTTCCGACAGAAACGACATACGAGAGAAAGCAGGCTGCCATGAGTGGTGGTGACAACCTCGACTTCGAGATCCGTCCGCATGCGGCGCCCGTAAGCGACGCGGATCGCGCGACCCTGCTGGCGAATCCCGGCTTCGGGCGGATCTTCACCGACCACATGGTCACCATCCGCTATGCCGAGGGCAAGGGGTGGTACGAGCCGCGCGTCGAGGCGCGGGCCCCGATCGCCATGGATCCGGCCGCGGCCGTGCTGCACTACGCGCAGGAGATCTTCGAGGGGTTGAAGGCCTACACGCTGCCCGACGGCGGGGTCGCGATGTTCCGGCCGGACGCCAACGCCGCGCGCTTCGGGGAGTCGGCGAAGCGGATGGCGATGCCGGTGCTGCCGCCGGCGACCTTCCTGGAGTCGCTGAAGCAGATCATCACCGTCGACCGGAAGTGGATCCCGGAGAGCGACGAGGGCAGCCTCTACCTGCGGCCCTTCGCGTACGCCAGCGAGGTCTTCCTCGGCGTGCGCCCGGCCATGGAATATCTCTACCTGGTCATCGCGTCCCCGGCCGGCGCCTACTTCAGCGGGGGCGTCAAGCCGGTCACCGTCTGGGTCACGCCGGACTACACCCGGGCGGCGCCGGGCGGCACGGGCGCCGCGAAGTGCGGCGGCAACTACGCCGCCGGGCTCTCCGCGCAGGCCGAGGCCATGGAGCACGGCTGCGACCAGGTGGTCTATCTGGACGCGGTCGAGCGGAAGTACATCGACGAGCTCGGCGGCATGAACGTCTTCTTCGTCACCGACGACGGGACGCTGGTCACGCCGCCGCTGGGCGGGACGATCCTGCCGGGCATCACCCGCGACTCGGTGATCAAGCTGGCCGGGCGGGCGGGCCGCCGGGTCGAGGAGCGCCCGGTCAGCATGGACGAGTGGCGCGAGGGCGCGCGGTCCGGCCGGATCCGGGAGGCCTTCGCTTGCGGCACCGCCGCGGTGATCACCCCGATCGGGACCGTCCGTTCGCAGGACGGCGAGTTCACCGTGGCCGACGGCGGCTCCGGCGAGGTCACCATGGGCCTGCGCAAGGAGCTCACCGACATCCAGCGCGGCCGCGCCGAGGACCCGTTCGGCTGGGTCCAGCGAGTGCTTTAGTCGCCGAGCAGGTGGTCGCGCAGAGCGGCCACCTGCTGCCCGGTGATGCCGATCGACCGGACGTAATCGCCGACCGACCCGTGAAGAGCCCGCAGGTCGGTGAGGAACATCAGGATCGCCTCGGGCGGGCACTCGAACATGTGGTACTTGTCCGTGACCGGCGAGGGGTTGACCCGCTGCAGGTACTCGCTAAGCGAGTCCATCGACGCCTCGGTCAGGTGGTAGTCGGCGGCGATGTCCTCGTCCGACACCCCGAGCAGCGCCAGGGTCAGGGCGCACACCACACCCGTGCGGTCCTTGCCCGCCATGCAATGCACGACGGCCGGCGCCGCCGCCGGGTCGGCGATCAGGGACAGCGCCGTGCCGATGCCCGCGGTGCCGTCGGCCGCGAAGTTGAGATAACGGTCCGCCAGCCACCGGGCGCGGGGGACGCCGTCGAGGAGCGGTACGTCGTTCCACTCGACGTGCTCGATGACGGGATTGTGATAGGTCAGCCCCGGCGCCGCGGGCACCCGCCCGTGCCGCTCGACCTCGCGGGTCCGCCGCAGGTCGATGACCGTGCGCACGCCCAGCTCGCCGAAGGTGACCAGGTCGTCGCCCTTGAGCCGGTGCAGTGAGTCGGCCCGGAAGAGCCGGCGCCACCGCACGGTGCGGCCGTCGAGCCCCGCATAGCCGCCGACGTCCCGGAAGTTGAAGTTCGACGCGAAGGTCAAGGAGCGCTGCACGGCTCCCAACCTATCGCTCAATCGGAGGAAGGATCAGGTACGGACGACGGGTCGGGCGCCGCCTCGGCGGGAGCGGGCACGGGTGGTGTCGCCGGGCCGGCCCGGAAGGCACGCGGGTCGAACACGCTGCCCGGCTCCTCCAGGACGAACTCGCCCTGCGCGTCGGTGATCAGGCCGCCGGCCTTGTCGGGATCGTTCTGCAAGTCGCTCATGTCCCTCGGCATACCCCGTCCGGGGGATGCTTTATCGTCTCGCAGTCTGGACTTCTGTCCCATCCTCCGGCGGACAGTGGCATGCTCTGGAACGTGACCCGCACCCTCGTGCTGATTATTCGCACCTCGCGCGCCGGCTGACCGCTCCCCGCCGACGCGCAGACCTCCCGCATTCGCGGGGGGTCTTTTTGTTGGGCGACCCCGGGTGACAAGTCCTCGAAAGGAAGACAGCAGCATGACCTATCAGGTGTTCGACACAACGCTCCGCGACGGCGGGCAGCGCGAGGGCATCAGCTACTCGGTCGTCGACAAGCTGGCCGTCGCGCGGCTGCTGGACGAGTTCGGGGTCGGGTTCATCGAGGGCGGCTGGCCCGGCGCCATGCCGAAGGACACCGAGTTCTTCCGGCGCGCCCGGACCGAGCTGGATCTCAAGCACGCGGTGCTCGTCGCCTTCGGCGCCACCCGCAAGGCCGGCGTCGACGTGGCTCAGGACCCGCAGGTGCAGGCGCTGCTGGACGCCGAGACGCCGGTGGTCTGCGTCGTCGCCAAGTCGGACATCCGGCACGTCGAGCGGGCCCTGCGCACGACCGGCGACGAGAACCTGGCGATGGTCCGCGACACGGTCGCCCACCTGGTCGCCAACGGCCGCCGTGCCTTCGTGGACTGCGAGCACTTCTTCGACGGCTTCCGCTACGACCCCGACTACACCGCCTCCGTCGTCAAGGCGGCGTTCGAGGCCGGCGCCGAGCGGGTCGTCATGTGCGACACCAACGGCGGCATGCTCCCGTCGATGATCACCGCGGCGATCCAGGACGTCGTGGCGCGCACCGGCGTCACCGCGGACCGCCTCGGCATCCACTGCCAGAACGACACCTCCTGCGCCGTGGCGAACACCATCGCCGCGGTCGAGGCGGGCGTCGAGCACTTCCAGTGCACGGCCAACGGCTACGGCGAACGGCCCGGCAACGCCGACCTCTTCGCCGTCGTCAGCAACCTGCAACTCAAGCTCGGGCTGAAGGTCCTACCGGACGGCTGCCTCGAGAAGGCGACGCGCGTCTCGACCGCGCTCGCCGAGATCGCCAACATCG
This sequence comes from Symbioplanes lichenis, assembly GCF_030709675.1. Lineage (GTDB taxonomy): Bacteria > Actinomycetota > Actinomycetes > Mycobacteriales > Micromonosporaceae > Actinoplanes > Actinoplanes lichenis. The sequence continues at coordinate 773,071 of NZ_JAUZQD010000001.1, read as the reverse complement.
CCCCCGACACCCACCAGGCCTACGTCGGGGCCGCGGCATTCGCCCACAAGGCGGGGCTGCACGCGAGCGCGATCAAGGTGGATCCGCTGCTCTACAACCACGTCGATCCCGCGGTGGTGGGCAACGACATGCGGATCCTCGTGACCGAGATGGCCGGCCGGGCCAGCATCGAGCTCAAGAGCCGCGAGCTCGGGCTCGACCTGGCCGGCCATCCGGACACGCTCACCGAGGTGACCCGCAAGGTCAAGGATCTCGAGGCCGGCGGCTGGTCCTTCGAGGCCGCCGACGCGTCCTTCGAGCTGCTGGTCCGCGACGAGCTGCCGGGCGCGGCCTACGCCCGCCCGTTCACCCTGGAGTCGTGGCGGGCCCAGACCGAGCACCGCGAGGACGGCTCGGTCATCTCCGAGGCGACCGTCAAGGTCCGCGTCCGGGGCGAGCGCGTCATCGCCACGGCCGAGGGCAACGGCCCGGTCAACGCGCTCGACGAGGCCCTGCGCGCCGCCCTCACCCAGCACCACCCGGAGCTCAAGGACTTCCAGCTGGCCGACTACAAGGTCCGCATCCTGGAGGGCTCGCACGGCACCAACGCCATCACCCGGGTCCTGCTCGAGACCAGCGACGGCACGACCGACTGGACCACGGTCGGCGTCCACGAGAACATCGTCGAGGCGAGCTGGAAGGCCCTGATCGACGCCCTGACCTACGGCCTGGCCCGCATGAAGGCCGCGGCGAAGTAATCACGCTCGCCTGGTCATCACGCGCATCGTGATGGCCAGGCCCGCTTCGCCATGGCCTTCTGCGAGCTGTGGCTGCACGGCATGCGCGACGAGGACGATGTCGAGACGATCGTGCGGGCGTTCACGCCGGAGGGAGAACGACCTCCGCGATGACCGCCCGGTGGTCGCTGTCCCGGATCGTGTGCACCGACGTCGAGACCACGCCCAGCCGCTTGTCGACCAGCACGTGGTCGATGGTCACGGGCGGGATCGGATCCCCGTCGTACGGGCCCCAGGTCGCCACGAGCCCGGACCCGGTGGCCGCCGCGGCATCCCGGTAGCCGCTGCCGATCAGGTCCCGCAACGGCTTGTGGTCGAGGGTCGAGTTGAAGTCGCCGAGCAGGATCCGCGGCCCCTTCCCGTCGTCGGCCCGGGGCTCGGCCGCCAGGTCCTCGCGCCAGTCGTCGATCACCGACAGGGCGGAGGGCGCGGCGGGGTGCGCCGACTCCACCTGCACGGCGATCGCCCCGGCCGGCTGGATGGTCCCGTACGCCTGGTTGAACCGCCACCCGGCCCCGTTGCGCTGCGCTCCCGCCGCCGTGAGCGGGAACCGCGAGTAGAGCCCCGACCCGGTGGCGCCCGGCTCCGGGGCGAGCGACGAGTACGGCAACAGGTCGCCCAGCCCGGCCGCGGCCAGGTTCGCCTGTGCCTCGGCGGTGTATTCCTGCACGGCCAGCACGGACACGTCGTTGTCGCGGACCAGCCGGACGAGCTCGGCGGCGTCGGCGCCCCCGAAGAGCATGTTCGAGGTCATGACGTGCAGCTTGACGCCGGTCTGCGGGCCCTTGTCGTTGTCGGCGATCGCCCGGGGCAGCACGGCGATGGCGAAGAGCACCGCGGTCACCGTGGCGACGGCGGCGACGGTCCAGCGGCGGCTCACCAGGGCGAGGACGGCGGCCAGGACCGACCACGCCGCGACGAACGGGGTGAAGGCGAGCAGCTGGACCAGCAGGCCCCGCTCCCAGCCGCAGAGCCGGACGATCACCCACGCCGCGCCGGGCAGCACGAGCAGCCAGAGCAGGACGTGCCAGAGCACGCGGCGGGCCCGGACCGGTCGCGCGACGGGCTCGGAGGTGGTGATCGTCATGGCGGCGACGGTATCCGCCGGGAGCCACCGGCACCGAGGATCCCGGCGCTACATCACATCATTCAAAGGGATTGAAGTGTTGCGCCGCCATGAGGAACCAGGCCGTGGTGCCGACGTGCTGCCGGGGGAAATGCCCGTACTCGAAGCCGGTGTCGAACGCGTTCGTGGCGGCGACCAGGCCCGACGCGGCGGGCAGCGGGCGGCCGCCGATGGTCTGCCCGGCGCCCAAGGTCTCCTGCGCCCGGGTCAGGGCGAAGAGCAGCCGCCGGGCGAGCTCCGAGTCGCCGCGCTCGAGCAGGGCCAGGGCGGTGTGTGCGGTGCCCTCCAGCCAGACCGCGCCGTCGACATGCGGGAGAGCGCTGGCGGGAGCCAATCCGGCCGGACGGCAGAAAGAACTGTAAGAAACGCCGGAAATGTCCGCGTCGGTGGTCCGCAGGCTCCGCGTCACCCAGTCCACGGCGCCGTCGAAGCGCGGGTCGCGGAGCGCCAGGACGGCCCACGACTGGGCGTCCTCGGGCACGTTCGCGGTGTTGACGACGTTCGGGTCCTCGTCCGGCAGCCCGCCCAGCGTCCCGGTCCAGAAGTGCCGGCCGCGCCGGTTCCACATCGCGCGCACGAAGGCGGCGGCGCGCTCGGCCCGGCGCTCCCACTCGCGGCCCTTGGTCAGCTTGGCGAGCAGCTCGAACAACGCGTACGCGTCGAGGTTGTGCTCGGTCGACGCCCAGCGCTGCGGCGTCTCCCCGTCGCTGCGCACCCCGCCGTGATAGCCGCCGTAGTGGTACGGCGACTCCTGCCGCCCGATCCACCGCCCGAGCGCCACCGCGCCGTCGAGGTACTTGCCGATCCGCGTGTCGATGTAGAGCTGGGCCAGCGCGATGCCCGCCCAGGCCGTGTCGCCGGTCGACGAGCCGCCGAAGCCGAACCCGTCGAGCGCGGCCGCCCGGCCGTCGGCCGCGTACGCCTGCCGGAGCCGCCCGTCGTCCTGGGCCAGGGCCCGCAGCAGCGCGTCGCCCACGAGCCGCACCCGCCGCACGTTGGCGATCGTCGGGCTGGCCAGCCAGGCCAGCATCGCCAGCGCGTTGTCGTAGACGAACGCCGTGGTCGACAGCTCGCTCTCGTCGTTGTAGCTCTGCAGCAGCCGGGGCTCCCCGCCCCGCTGGTAGGCGTCGTGCACCACGTCGAGGTAGTGGTAGGCGCGGGCGACCGGCTCGGCCAGCGCCGGATCCACGAGCTGCCGGGCGGCATAGGCGTTGGCCGGGGCGGACGGCGCCAGCAGAGGCGCCGCCGCCCGGGACCGCCGGATCGGAACGCGCCGGCCACTGAACGAGGCGGTCAGGTTGGTCGGCATGCGCGTCCCTCCTCAGTTAAGTTTGTTCGTTATAACAGCTCGCCCAGCTTCGCCGCGACCAGCTCGTCCCGGATCGCGGCGGCGTCGCCCTCGACCACGAGCGTGAGCGCCTCGGGGTGCAGGTGCTCGGCCGCGGCCGCGGAGACCTGCTCGACCGTGGTCTCCAGCAGCTGCCGGCGCAGCGTGGCGTAGTAGTCGTCCGGCAGGCCGTGGATGACCAGCGTGGCGAGCGCCCCGGCGATCGAGCCCGGGGTCTGCATGTCGACCGAGAGCGACCCCGCCCGCCAGGTCCGCGCGACCGCCAGCTCCTCCTCGGTCACCCCGTCCTGCTGCGTACGCGTGATCTCGCCCACCGTGTCGGTCAACGCCGGCGCGGTGACGGCCGTCTGCACCGACGAGCTGACCCCGAACCGGCCGAAGCGGCGGCTCATCGCGAAGTCGGCCCGGATCCCGTACGTGTAGCCCCGCACCTCGCGGATCAGGTGGTTGAGCCGCGACGTGAACGCCCCGCCCAGCACCGTCGCCGCGAGCGTGATCGGCACGTAGCCGGGGTGCGCGCGCTCCGGCGCCCGGTGCCCGAGCCGCAGCGTCGACTGCACCGAGCCGGGCCGGTCGACCAGGATCAGCCGGCGGGCCGGGGACAACGGCACGTCGAGCGGCCCCTCGACCGGAAGCGGCGCGCCGGAGGTGCCCGCGAACGCGGCCTCGCCGAGCTCCCGCAGGTCGAGCTTCTCCAGGTCGCCGGCGACGAGCAGCACGCCCGGCCGCTTGAGGTAGGCCTCGTGGAAGGCGGTCACGTCCTCGACGGTCACCGCCGCCATCGACTCCGGGTCGCCGTGCAGCGGGCGGCCGTAGCGCTCGCCCGGCTCGAAGAGGCTGACCCGCAGCGCGGCGTCGGCCTGCGGCCCGGGCTGGGCCCAGTCCATGCGCAGCGCGGTCGCCTCGTCGTCGCGCACCCGCTCGACGTCGGCCGGGTCCAGCCGCGGGGTCCGGGTCGCCTCGGCGAGCAGGGCGACGGCCCGGGGGAGCAGCCCGACGGGCACGGACACCCCGGTGCGGAACGCCTCCCAGTCGACGGACGTGCTCAGCTCGGCGCCGAGACCCTCCAGGGCCAGCGCGTACGCCGCGGAGTCGCGCGTGGCCGTCCCCTCCTCCAGGGACTTGGCGAGGACCGCGGCCGTGCCCTCGCGGCCGATCGTCTCGTAGGCGGCGCCCGCGTCGAGCAGCAGCGTCGCCGTGGCGAGCAGCTGGCCGGGCATGTGCGCGGCGACCACCTCACCACCGGCGACCGAGAGCCGCTGGATGCCGGGGAACGTGTAGGGCCGGGCGTCTCCCGGATCCGGCCGCGTGGCAACGAGCGTCACTTGTCGTCCCCTTCCGGGAGGTAGGTCAAGGTCACCCGGGACTCCGGGTTCAGAGTGCGGGCGGCGTCGGCGATGTCGTCGGCCGTGACGGCGAGCCACTGCGGGAGCCGGTACGCGGCCGCGCCCGGGTCGCCGAACTGGGTCGCGTACCGGCTGAGGGTGTCGGCCCGACCGGCCACCGTGGACACCTGCCGCCACCACGAGGTGGTCAGCAGCGCCTTGGCCCGGTCGAGCTCCGCCGCGGTGACCGGCTCGGTGGCCATGCTGTCCAGCACCTCGGCCACCCCGGCGGTCAGCGTGCCGATGTCCACGCCGTCCTTGGCGGTCGCCGTCACGATCAGCGGCGCCGGCGCGTGGGCGAGATCCACCCCGTACGAGCCGATGTAGTCCGGCTGCGCGATCCGGGCGCCGTCGGCCAGCCGCTGGTAGAGGCGGCTGCCCCGGCCGCTGCCGAGCACCGTGGCGAGCACGGTCATGGCGTCGTAGCCGGCCGTGCCGAACGGGTGCGTGCGGTGCGACAGATAGACGCGCGGCGCCGGGACGTTGCCGACGACCGTCTCCTGCACCGGGGCGGTCGCCGGACCGCTCAGGTGCCCGTGCGGCGCGGCCGTCACCGGTACGGCCTCGATCGCCCCGAAGTACTTCTCGGCGAGCGCGAACACCTCCGCCGCCGTCACGTCCCCGGCCACGGTCAGCACCGCGTTGTTCGGCGCGTAGTACTGCGCGTGGAACGCCTGGAACGTCTCCAGGCTCGCGGCGTTCAGGTCCTCCATCGACCCGATCGTCGCGTGGTGGTAGGGGTGCCCCGGCGGGTAGAGCAGCGGCAGCAGGCGCAGCCACGCGTCGCCGTAGGGCACGTTGTCGTAGCGCTGGCGCCGCTCGTTCTTGACGACCTCGCGCTGGTTGTCCAGCGTCTCCTGGGTCAGCGCCGGCACCAGCCCGCCCATCCGGTCCGCCTCGAGCCACAGGGCCAGCTCCAGGTGCTCGGCCGGCAGCGTCTCGAAGTAGTTGGTGCGGTCCGGGTTGGTGGTGGCGTTGAGATTGCCGCCCGCACCCTGGACATAGCGCATGTGCTCGGTCTTGGCGACGTGCGCGGAACCCTCGAACATCAGGTGTTCGAAGAGGTGCGCGAAACCCGTCTGGCCGGCCGGCTCGTGCCGGCTGCCGACGTCGTACCACAGATTGACGCCCACCACGGGCGCGGTGTGGTCCTCACTGACGACGACGCGCAACCCGTTGTCCAGGCGCGCGGTTTCGATGGGCCACGGATAGCCGGTCTCGGCGACCGGCGCGGGCTGAGCAGTCACGCAACCTCCCTTGTCAGCTCCCAGTATCGCGTGGGGCCGCGTTTCGGCTCACTTTCGGTGCGGATTGCTGTCATGCAGGACATGACGGAAGCTGACACCCGGCTGCTCGAACAGGCCCTCTTCGAGGTGAAGAAGGTCGTCGTCGGGCAGGACCGGCTCATCGAACGCCTGCTCACCGCGCTGCTGGCCGACGGGCACATCCTGCTCGAGGGCGTGCCCGGGGTGGCCAAGACCCTGGCCGCCGAGACGCTGGCCACGGCCGTCGGCGGAGCCTTCCACCGCATCCAGTTCACGCCCGACCTGGTGCCGTCGGACATCCTGGGCACCCGGATCTACCGGGCCGGCAAGGAGACCTTCGACGTCGAGCTCGGCCCGGTGATGGCCAACCTCGTGCTGGCCGACGAGATCAACCGGGCGCCGGCCAAGGTGCAGAGCGCGCTGCTGGAGGTCATGGCCGAGGGGCACGTGTCGATCGGCGGGCGGACCTATCCCGTACCGAAGCCGTTCCTGGTCCTGGCGACGCAGAACCCGATCGAGAGCGAGGGCGTCTACCAGCTGCCCGAGGCGCAGCGCGACCGCTTCCTGATGCGGGTCGTCGTCGGCTATCCGAGCGACCAGGACGAGCTGGGCATCCTCTACCGGATGGGCGGCGTGCGCCCGGTGGCCGAGCGGGTCCTCGATCCGGATTCGGTACTGGCCCTGCAGGCCCGGGCCCGCGCGGTGTTCGTGCACCACGCGCTGGCCGAGTACGTGGTCCGGCTCGTGCTGGCCACGCGCGACCCGGCGCGGTTCGGCCTGCCGGAGATCAAGGACCAGCTGGCGTACGGGGCCGGCCCGCGCGCCACGCTCGGCCTGGTGGCCGCCGGCCGGGCGCTGGCCCTGCTGCGCGGCCGCGAGTACGTGCTCCCCGGCGACATCCTCGACATCGCCCCGGACGTCCTGGCGCACCGGCTGGTCCTGTCCTTCGACGCCGTGGCCGACGGGATCGCGCCGGAGTCGATCGTCCAGCGCGTCCTCGAAGCCGTGCCGCCGCCCGTGATCGCCCCCGCGCAACCGCTGGGCGCCGCGGCATGACGCTGCTCACCGCGGAACAACGGCTGCGGCGGCTGGAGCTGACCGTGACACGGCGGCTCGACGGGCTGCTCCACGGCTCGTATCTCGGGCTGGTGCCGGGGCTGGGCAGCGAGCCCGCCGGCAGCCGCGAATATCGCCCCGGCGAGGACGAGGTGCGCCGCATGGACTGGTCCGTGACCGCGCGCACCACCGTGCCGCACGTGCGGACCGTCGACGCCGACCGTGAGCTGACCACGTGGGCGCTCGTCGACGGCACCGCGAGCATGGACTTCGGCACGGCGGAGTACGAGAAGCGGGAACTCGCGGTCGCGGCCGTCGCGGCGGTCGGCTTCCTGTCCGCCGGTACGGGCAACCGGCTCGGCGCGCATGTCGTGTCCGGCACGGGTGTCCGGCGATATCCGGCGCGCGGGGGGCGTACCCCTCTGCTCGGGCTGTTGAGCACCCTGCTGGCCGCACCTCGCGGCGTCCCCGCGACGGACGCCGTGTCGCTCGCCACCGCGCTGGACGGTCTGCACCGCGCGGTGCCTCGCCGGGGTCTGGTCGTGGTCGTGTCGGACTTCCTCGACGGGCTCGACGACGACGGCCTCGGCCCGGGCGCGCCCGCCTGGGAGCAGCCGTTGCGCCGGCTGGCCGCCCGGCATCAGGTGCTCGCCGTGCGGGTGATCGATCCGCGCGAGCAGGAGCTGCCGGACGTGGGCATGCTCACGATCGTCGACCCGGAGACCGGCACCCTGCGCGAGGTGGCCACGGCCAGCCGCAAACTCCGCGAGCGCTATGCCGCCGCGGCCGCTCAGCAACAGGCGTCCATCACCGGCGCCATCCGCCGGGCCGGGGCCACGCATCTGCTCCTGCGCACCGATCGTGACTGGGTCGCCGACATCGTCCGCCACGTCCACGCCCAACGCTTTTTCCGACGGAGGAAACCGTGACCTGGCTTTCGCCCGAAAGGCTCTGGCTGCTGCTCGCGGTGGCCGGTCTGGCGGCGGCTTACGTCGTGGCCCAGCGCCGCCGCAGCCGGTACGCCGTCCGCTTCACCAATCTCAAACTGCTCGACCGCGTCGCACCCCAGCGCCCCGCGTGGCGGCGCCACGTGCCCGCCGGCCTGTTCCTGGCCATGCTCGGGCTGCTCGTGGTCGGCTTCGCCCGGCCGCAGGCGGAGGTGCGGGTGCCCCGCGAGCAGGCGACCGTGCTGGTCGCCGTGGACGTCTCCCGCTCGATGCTGGCCGACGACGTGGCTCCCGACCGGCTCACCGCGGCGAAACAGGCGGCCCGCACGTTCGTCGCCGACCTCCCGTCGCAGTTCAACGTCGGCGTTGTCGGCTTCGCCGGGTCCGCGTCGGTGTTCGTGCCGCCGACCACCGACCGGGACACCGTGGCCGCCGGCATCGACCGGCTCGCCGAAGGGGTTGCCGGAGAAGCAGGAACGGCGATCGGGGATGCCATCGGTGCGTCGCTGGGTTCCCTCGCGGACGAGGTTCCGGCGCGAGTGGTGGTGCTCTCCGACGGCGCGAACACCTCGGGGCAGGATCCGGCGCAGGCTGCCGCGGCCGCCGCGCAGCGGGGAGTGCCGGTCGACAGCATCTCGTTCGGGACGGCCGGCGGCACGATCGGCGGGGACGGTCCCGGGGCGGGGCAGGCGGTTCCGGTGGACGGCGCCACCTTGCAGTCCGTCGCCTCGGCCACGGGCGGGAGCTATTTCACCGCTTCCGATGCCGACGAGCTGCGGTCCGCGTATTCGGACATCGGCAGCCTGATCGGCTACGAGACCGAGGTGCAGGACGTCTCGGCCCACTTCATCGGCATCGGGCTCGTGCTCGCCGTCCTGGCCGCGCTGGCGTCGTTGTTCTGGTTCGCCCGGTTGCCCTGATGGAAGATCGGGGCATGCGGTTGCTGGTGGTGGAGGACGAGGAAGACCTCGCGGAGGGCCTGCGCGTCGGCCTGTCGCGCAACGGATACGCCGTGGACGTGGCGACCGGAGTGGCGCAGGCTCACGACCGGCTGACCGTCAACGAGTACGACCTGATGCTCCTCGACGTCAACCTGCCCGACGGCGACGGCTTCGAGCTGTGCCGGGCGTTGCGGACAGGCGCGCTCGTGACGCCGGGGGAGGCGGACGTCCGCGTGCTCATGCTCACCGCCCGCGGCGCCCTCGACGACCGGGTCCGCGGGCTGGACGAGGGCGCCGACGACTATCTGGTCAAGCCGTTCGCGCTCGCCGAGCTGCTGGCGCGCATCCGGGCCCTGCTGCGCCGCGACACCAACGGCGGCACCGCCCGGCTGGTCGTCGGCGACCTGGAGCTCGACACGGCCCGGCACACGGTGACCCTGGCCGGCGCGCGGCTGGCGCTGACGCCCAAGGAGTTCGGCGTCCTTGAATACCTGATGACCCGGCCCGATCACGTGGTCGCCAGCGAGGAGCTGCTCGAGCACGTGTGGGACGCCAACGCCGACCCCTTCACCCAGACCGTACGCGTGACCGTCGGCACGTTGCGCCGCAAGCTCGGCGAGGGCTGGATCGAGACCGTGGTCGGCCGCGGATATCGGCTGACCGGATCATGAAGAACTCCATCCGCGTCCGGCTCACCGTGCTGTACTCGACGCTGCTGTTCGCGCTCGCCACCGCCGCGCTCGCGATCACGTACTTCTCGGTGGCCGCCGCCACGGACCCGCAGCCGGTCACCGAGCTGCAGGCCACCGTCAAGAAGTACGGCGTGAAGGTCGACACCATCACGGTCGCCGACGTCAACCAGATCGAGGCGGCGGTCAACTACCAGGCGCTGCAGACCCTGCGCACCTACTCGCTCCTCGCCCTCGGCGGCCTCTTCGTCGCCAGCCTCGGCATCGGCTGGGTCCTCTCCGGCCGCGCCCTGCGGCCGGTCGGCGCCATCACCCGCACCACCCGCGAGATCCAGGCCACCGACCTGTCCCGCCGCATCCACCTCCAGGGCCCCCGCGACGAGCTGCGCGACCTCGCCGACACCATCGACTCGATGCTCGACCGCCTCGACCGTGCCTTCCAGGGCCAGCGCCAGCTGATCGACGACGCGTCCCACGAGCTGCGCAGCCCGCTGGCCATCATCCGTACGCACCTCGACGCCACCCTGACCGCGCCCGAGGCCACCGACGAGGAACGCGCCCGCGCCGTCGCCGTCGTCGACCGCGCCACCACCCGCATGTCCCGCCTCGTCGAGGACCTGCTCGCCACCGCCCGCCGCGACGCCGGCGCACTCACGGACACCGACGTCGACCTCTCCGTCCTGGCGGCCGAGGCGGGCGAGGACGCGGCGCCCTTCCGCTTCACGTACGCCCTCGGCGCCGGCCTCCACCTCATCGGCGACGCCGACGCCCTCCGCCGCGCCGTCGGCAACCTGTTGTCGAACGCCGTCCGCCTCGCCCCGCCCGCCTCCACCGTCACCATCGCCACCGGCCGCACCGCCGCCTGGCTCTGGGTCGCCGTCGCCGACGAAGGCCCCGGCATCGCCCCCGCCGACCTCCCCCACGTCTTCGACCGCTTCTGGCGCGGCTCCCCGACCCTCCCCGGCGGCGAACGCCGCACCGGCCTGGGCCTCGCCATCGTCCGCCAGATCGTCGAGTCCCACGGCGGCCAGGTCGCCGCCTTCTCCACCGAGGGTGAGGGCAGCACCTTCGTCCTCTGGCTCCCCGCCGCCGACCGCGCCGACGACACCCCGCCCCCGGCCACGAACCCCTTGTCTCCTGACCTCTAGCGGCATGCTCGGATGGACGCGAGGCAAGGGAGATCACCGTGCATCTCAGCGCGTCACTGTCCGGCCGTCTGCGCAACACCGTCCTGCCCCGGAGCCATGGGCTCCTGCCGCTGTTCGAGGCGGTGGTGAACGCGATCCAATCGCTCGACGCCGCCTCCGGCGATGCCGGCTCCGGTCTGGTCACTGTCGAGATCGGCCGGGCTCACCAGATGATCCGGTCGTTCACCGTCACGGACGACGGGGCAGGCTTCCACGAGGAGAACGCGGAATCCTTCGCGACGCTCGACACCGAGTACAAGGCCGGGCAGGGCTGCCGTGGTGTCGGCCGGCTGTTGTGGCTCAAGGCCTTCGACGACGTGGAGATCTCGAGCGTCTTCCGGACCCGCGACGGGCGGTGCATGGAACGCTTCTTCACCTTCTCGGCCGAGCACGGCGTCTCCGGTGGCGATGCGGCCGACATCGGCTCGGGCCGCACCGGCGCGGTCGTGACGCTGCGCGGCTTCCGCAAGCTCTACCGCGAAGCTTCTCCGAAGACGGCTGAGGCCATCGCCAGGAGCCTGCTCGAGCACTGCCTCTGGTACTTCGTCCGGCCGGGCGGCTGTCCGCCGATCGTCGTGATCGACGGCCCGGAGCGGATCGGCCTCACCGAGCTCTTCCATGACTTCCTGGTGGCTCCGGCCGAGGCCGAGTCCCTGGACGTCCGCGGCAGGCGCTTCGAGGTCGTGCATCTGCGCACCGCGCCGAGGGGCGGCGGCGAGCCGCGACTGCTCTGGTGCGCGGCCGGCCGGGTGGTCACCCTGGAACGTCTGGCGGGAAAGATCCCGGGACTGTACGGCCCGCTCGATGCGGGCTTCGGCTACTCCTGTTACGTGACCGCACCCTTCCTCGACGGCAATGTCAGGTCCGAGCGGACGGGTTTCGATGTCCCCGAGACCGTCCGGGAGACGCTCTTCGACGACGAACTGACCATGTCCGAAATTCGGGCAGCGATCCTGACAGCCGCCGAGCGACATCTGGGCGGCCTGCTCGACGAGGCGAAACGAGCCGCCCGCGCCCGGGTGGAGGACTTCGTGCGCCACCGAGCTCCCCGCTACCGCCCGATCCTGCGGCACATCGATCTCGACCAGCTCGGTGTCGGTCCAAGAACGTCCGAGCAGGATCTGGAGTCGCTGCTGCACCGGCAGCTGTGGGAGCTCGAGTCGGACCTGCTGGCGCGGGGCCGGCAGGCGCTCGACGTGGACGTCTTCGACGACTCGCACGAGAATCGGCGGCGGCTGGCCGACTATCTGGCGAAGATCGACGACATCAAGAAGTCGGATCTCGCCGCGTACGTCTTTCGGCGCCGGGTGGTCCTGGACGTGCTGGCGAAGGCGATCCAGGCGGACCGGGCCGGGAAGTACGTCCGGGAGGACGTGATCCACAACCTGATCATGCCGATGCGGACGACCTCCGACGACGTCTCCCCGGATGTCTGCAACCTGTGGATCCTGGACGAGCGTCTCGCCTTCCACGACTTCCTCGCTTCCGACAAACCGCTCGCCGGCTACTCGATCATCGACTCCGCCGGCCGCGAGCGGCCGGATCTGGTCGCCCTGCGGGTCTGGGATGCGCCGGTCCTGGTGTCCGAGGGGAAGCGGTTGCCGCTGGCGTCGCTGGCCGTCGTCGAGATCAAGCGGCCGATGCGGGCCGATGCGAAGCAGGACGACGGGCCTGCCCTCCAAGCGCTCGACTACCTCGAGAAGATCCGGCAAGGGAAGGTGCGGACCGCGCAGGGGCGGCCGATTCCGGCGTCCGACGACATTCCCGGATTCTGCTACGTGCTGTCGGACCTGACGCCCTCGGTCGTGCGGGAGTGCAAGCGGATGGGTCTCAAGCGAACCCAGGACGGCCTCGGCTTCTTCGGGCACAACGAGAACTATCAGGCCTACATCGAGGTGTTCTCGTTCGACCGGTTGCTCAACTCGGCGCACGAGCGGAACCGGGCCTTCTTCGACAAGCTCGGCCTGCCGGTCTGAAGGTCAGGTGACCTGGTCGCGGAGGGCCCGGCGGAAGGCGCGGATGGCCGGCTGGTCGGCGGAGCCGGTGCGGACGCCGGTGTAGAGGCGGCGGCGGGGGCGGCCGGGCAGGGGGTGGAGGTGGACCGCGCTGGGGTCGCGGCCGGTCCACAGGAGATCGGGGACGAAGGCGACCGCGTGGCCGGTCTCGACCAGGCGGATCTGCAGGAGGAGGTCGCCGGAGACGAAGCGGACGTCGGGTTCGAAGCCGGCGGTGCGGCAGACCTGGCGGGCCCAGTCGCCGGGCACGATGCCCGCGGGGTCGAAGACGAACGGGGCGTCGGCCAGGTCGGTCAGGGCCGGCCGGGACCACGGGCCGCTCGCCGGCACCACGCAGAGCATCTCGTCGCGGATCAGATCCTCCTCGTCGACGCCGGGCAGCCGGGGCTGGGCCAGGCCGGGATAGTCCTCGCCGAGCACCACGTCGAACTCGTGCGCCAGCAGCCCCGCGAAGGCCGGCCGCGCCTCGACCTGGGTGATCTCCACGCGCAGGCCGGCGTGGGCGGCGGCGAGGCCGGACAGGGCGCCGGGGACCAGGGCGAGCAGCACCGACTGGAAGGACGCGACCCGCAGGGTGCCCGTGACGTTCGTCATGGCGGCCGCCAGTTCGGCCTCCGCGAGCTCCATCCGGGCCAGGATCGCCTCGGCGTGGCGGACCAGGATCCGGGCCTGCGCGGTGAGCCGGACGCCTCGGCCGACGTGCTCGAGCAGAGTGGCGCCGGTCTCTGTCTCCAGCAGGCTGAGCTGCTGCGATATCGCCGAGGGGCTGTAGTTGAGGGCGCGCGCGACGGCCGCGAGGGTGCCGAGGCGGTCGAGCTCGCGGAGCAGGCGCAGGCGGTGAACGTCCAACATTTCTGACGATTATTCCTCAGAAAGGTTCGCTGGACTTCTCGATCCCGGCCGCTGGACGCTGGGCGCATGTCCACCGCCACTCTGGCCCGGCCGGGATCCGCCCGGCCCGCCGTCCTCATGATCCTCGGCTCCTGCGCGTCCCTGCAGGTCGGCGCGGCCCTCGCGGCGCGCCTGTTCCCGGTCACGGGCAGCGCCGGGGCGACGCTTCTGCGACTCGGACTCGCGGCCGGTGTGATGGTGGCGGTCGCCCGTCCGGCCGTACGGGCGTGGCGCAGCCATCAGTGGCGGGCAGTGCTGCTGCTGGGTCTCACCCTCGCGGGCATGAACGGGTTCTTCTACGCGGCGATCGCGCGGATCCCGCTCGGGCCGGCCGTGGCCATCGAGTTCCTCGGGCCGCTGACCCTCGCGGCGGTCCTGTCGCGCCGCGTCCGGGACATCGCCTGGGTGCTGCTCGCCATGGCGGGCGTGGCCCTGCTCGGCTTCGCCGACGGCGCCGGGGCGCTGGACCCGCTCGGCGTCTTCTTCGTCCTCGTGGCCGCGGCTTTCTGGGCGTTCTACATCCTGGCGAGTGCCCGGGCGGGAGCCGCCATCCAGGGGCAGGGCGGGCTGGCGATCGCCATGGCTGTCGGCGCGGTGGTGCTGCTGCCGGTCGGGGTCACCGGCGCGGAGAAGGCGCTGACGTCGCCGACGGTCCTGCTGCTGGCGCTGGCGACCGGGGTGCTGGCGTCCGTCATCCCGTACTCGCTGGAGCTTTCCGCCCTGCGCCGGTTGCCCCAGCGGGTCTTCGGTGTCCTGCTCAGCCTGGAGCCGGTGGTCGCGGCCGTCGCGGGATGGGCGCTGCTCGGTCAGCCCGCGACCTGGGTGACCGCCGTCGCCGTCGGCGTGGTGGTCGCCGCGAGCGTGGGATCCACCGCGTTCGCTTGATCACATACTGCGTGGCGGGAGCGGGCCGGTGATGCGATGCTGTGGCGCGTGGCCGACGACGTGCAGGTGAACGAGCGGCTCGTCATCCCCGCGGCCGAGCTGTCCTGGCGGTTCTCGCGCGCGAGCGGGCCGGGCGGGCAGGGTGTGAACACGACCGATTCCCGGGTCGAGCTCTCCTGGGACCTGGGCGGCTCCGACCTCCTGCCGCCTTCGCTCAAGGAGCGCGCGGCCGAGCGGCTCGCGCATCGGCTGGTGCACGGCGTGCTGACCGTGGTGGCGTCCGAGCATAGGTCCCAGCTGCGCAACCGGGAGGCCGCCGCGGCCCGGCTGGCCGGCCTGGTGGCGGGGGCGATCGCACCCCCGCCGAGGGTGCGCCGGGCCACCCGGCCGTCGCGCGGATCGGTCGAGCGGCGCATCGCCGACAAGAAGCGCCGCAGCCAGACCAAGCGCAACCGGCGCCCGGACGATTACTAGACGTTGTGCGGGGCCACGGCCTCACGGTTCTCGGCGGCGAGCGCGGGGCCCAGCAGCTCCTCGCAGACCCGGATGAGCCGGGCGCGCAACGCGGCGGCCCGCCGGGCGAACTCGCGCTGCCGGGCCACGTACTCCTGCTTGCCCTCGGGGGTTTCGATCTTGACCGCGGGCTGGTCGTACGAGCTCAAATCGTAGGGGCTCGCCTGCATGTCCAGCAGCCGGATGTCGCCGGCCAGCGCGAAGCAGTCGAGGGCCAGCGCGCCCGGCACCGCGGGACCGAGCTTGCTCGCCCACTTGTGACAGTCCATCGCGGCGTGCAGGCAGCCGGGCTGATCGAGGTCGACCTGGGTGGCCCGGGTCGGCTGCAGCCGGTTGAGCCCGACGGCCTCGGGCGTGAAGAACCGGAACGCGTCGAAGTGGGTGCACCGGATCGGGTGCGTCTCCACGACCTTGTTCGTCCCCTCCTGGCCCAGGCGCAGCGGAAGCTGGTGGCGGTGCTCCGGCTGGCGGTAGACCATGGCCCACTCGTGCAGCCCGAAGCAGCCCGAGAAGGCGGGCCGGGACGCCGTCGCGGTGAGCAGGCCGTGGATGTAGCGGACGCTCTCCCCGCGGGCCTGCATGTAGGCCTCGACGTTCAACGTGACGACGCCGTCGGGCAGCGTCGTGTAGAACTTCCAGCCCGCGTGCTCGGCCGGACCGTCGGGCGTGGGACCGAGACCCGCGCCGACGCCGGGATGCCAGCGGCGCAGCTGGGCCGGGCGGGTGCCGTAGTAGTCGTACAGAAAATCCTCTATGGCGTGCTTCTCGCCGGCCGCCTTGCGTGCCCGGTGCCCGGCCGTCATCCCGTCGGCCCGCTCGGCATGGGCGAGCGCCAGCGGGACCCAGCTCACACTCGGCAGCACGGTGGTCAGCGCGTGTGCCGCGCCCGGTGCCCCCTCGCCGATCCCCATCGCTCCAGCGTATCCAGGTCGGCCACTTCTATCGAGCGCTGATCGCCCCGGGTGTGAGGAACGCCCGGATGAGGGGTCGGCCGATATCTGACATGCTGAGGAATGTAGTAGTTCTACTACATCCTTGATAAGGTGCTGGACATGAACGCATCGACGGGGGTGCTCGACGTCCGCGACCTGCGGATGCGCTACGGCAGCGTCGACGTGCTGCGCGGCGTCACTTTCGCCGCCCGGCGCGGCGAGGTGGTGGTCCTGCTCGGGCCCAACGGCGCCGGCAAGACGACGACCATCGAGATTCTCGAGGGCTTCCGGGTGCGGTCGGCGGGGGAGGTGTCCGTGCTCGGCGCCGACCCCGCGCAGGCCGGTGAGGCGTGGCGGGCCCGGCTCGGCGTCGTGCTGCAGTCCTGGCGCGACCACGGCAAGTGGCGGGTGCGGGAGCTGCTGCAGCACCTCGGCTCCTACTACGCGGCCTATGCCACGCCGCTCGTCCGGCGGCCGTGGCCGGTCGACGACCTCGTCGCGGCCGTGGGGCTGACCGGCCAGGCGCAGCGCCGGGTCGCGCAGCTCTCGGGCGGGCAGCGCCGCCGCCTCGACGTGGCCATCGGCATCGTGGGCCGGCCCGAGCTGCTCTTCCTCGACGAGCCGACGGTCGGCTTCGACCCGGCCGCGCGCCGTGAGTTCCACGACCTGGTGCACCGGCTGTCCGATGTGGACGAGACGACGATCCTGCTGACCACGCACGATCTCGACGAGGCGGAGAAGCTCGC
Organism: Symbioplanes lichenis; assembly: GCF_030709675.1. Taxonomy (GTDB): domain Bacteria; phylum Actinomycetota; class Actinomycetes; order Mycobacteriales; family Micromonosporaceae; genus Actinoplanes; species Actinoplanes lichenis. The sequence continues at coordinate 756,369 of NZ_JAUZQD010000001.1, read as the reverse complement.
CGACCGCATCCTCATCCTGGCCGGCGGCCGGATCATCGCCGACGGCTCGGCGGACCAGCTCTCCCGCCGGGTCGCCGCCGAGTCCGAGATCCGCTGGAGCCGCGACGGCTCGCGCTATGTGCACGCGGCGGCCGACGCGACCACGTTCGTCCGGGAGCTGTTCGAGCAGCACGGCGCGGCGATCACCGATCTCGAGGTGCGCCGGTCCAGCCTCGAGGACACCTACATGACCCTGGTCCGCGAGTCCGAGGCCGGTCGCGCGAGTGCCGCGGCGGCCGCTTTCGAGGGGGCGCTGTGACTTCCTTGCGTACGGTCGGCCGCGCCGGATTCGCCCGCGGCGTCATCGAGCTGCGGCAGTCCTTCACCACCGCCCAGGATCTGTGGGCCTATCTCTTCCCGGCGGTCGCCTTCGTCGTCACGATCTTCTTCATGCGCGACCACGAGCTGGCCGGCACCGGGGTCTCGCTCGGCGCCCGCACCCTGCCCAGCGTGCTCGGCATGGGGCTGGCCTTCGCCGGCGTGCAGACCATCGCCGCGCAGCTGGCGGTCGAGCGCGAGGACGGCACGCTGCTGCGGGCCAAGGCGACGCCCGACGGCATGTCCGGCTATCTGGTCGGCAAGATCGTGCTCGTCGGCGGGATGTCGTTGATCAGCATCCTGCTCCAGCTGGTGCCGAGCCTCTTCCTGGTCGACGGCGTGCGCCTCGACGCGGTCGGCTGGCTGACCCTGATCTGGCTGGTGCCGCTCGGCCTGGCCGCCACCCTGCCGCTCGGCGCGGTCGTCGGGTCCCTGGTCGACAACCCGCGCAACGTCGGCTTCATCACGCTGCCGCTCTTCGGGCTGGTCGCGATCTCCGGCATCTTCTACCCCATCACGGCGATCCCCGGCTGGCTGCAAGCCGTGGCGCAGGGCTTTCCGGTCTACTGGCTAGGGTTGGGCATGCGGTCCGCGTTTCTGCCGGACTCCTTGACCGTGGTCGAGCTGGGTCACTCGTGGCGGCTCGGGGAGACCGCGGGAGTGCTGGGCCTGTGGGCTGTCGCCGGCCTGGCGCTGGCGCCGGCGGTCCTGCGCCGGATGGCCCGCCGCGAGTCCGGCTCCGCGGTGGCCCGCCGCCGGGAGCGGGCCCTGCAGCGGGTCACGTGAGAAGGGGCACATGGGTTCCGAGGTCACCTACAACCGCATCGCGATGCTCCGCGCCGAGCGGGGCGTCTCACGGCGGCAGCTCGCGGAGGCCGTGGGCGTGCACTACCAGACGGTGGGCTACATCGAGCGCGGCGAGTTCAGCCCGTCGCTGCACCTGGCCCTGCGGATCAGCGGCTACTTCGAGGTGCCCGTCGAGGTCGTCTTCGCGCTGGAGCCCTTCCCCCGGCTCGGCACCGATCCGGCCGCCCGCAGCGCGTAGCCTCGGACGTGAATCACAGCTTCGAGGATGGGGTTGACCCGTGCGTTTCGCTCGTTTTGTTCATGCCGGTGGCGTGTCCTTCGGCGTCGTCGAGGGGGAGGCGCAGTCCGGCGCCGGCGGCCTGACGATCGCCGAGATCGACAGCATCCCGTTCCAGAACGTCCGCTTCACCGGCAACCGCTGGGCCCTCGCGGACGTCCGGCTCCTCGCCCCGATCTTCTCCAGCAAGGTCATCGGGGTCGGCCGCAACTACGCCGACCACGCCGCCGAGCTGGGCAACGAGGTGCCCAAGGAGCCGCTGCTCTTCATCAAGCCCTCGACCTCGGTGATCGGCCCCAACGACGCCATCCGCATCCCGGCCGTCACCAGCCAGGTCGAGCACGAGGCCGAGCTGGCCGTCGTCATCGGCCCGAGCGGCGCCCGCCGGGTCGACCGCGCCGGCGCCGAGAAGGCCATCTTCGGCTACACCGTGGGCAACGACGTGACCGCCCGCGACCTGCAGCGCACCGACTCGCAATGGACCCGGGCCAAGGGCTTCGACTCGTTCTGCCCGCTGGGCCCGTGGATCGAGACCGAGCTCGACGTGAGCGACCTCGAGGTGCGGTGCGAGGTGGGCCGCAACCCCGACGAGATGGAGGTCCGCCAGCTCGGCCGGACCAAGGACATGGTCTTCGACGTCCCGACCCTGGTGTCCTACGTGTCGCACGTCATGACGCTGCTGCCCGGCGACGTGATCCTCACCGGCACGCCGGCCGGGGTGAGCCAGATCGTGTCCGGCGAGACGGTGTCCGTGTCGGTGCAGGGGATCGGCGAGCTGCGAAACCCGGTCGTCTCGCTCGACTGATTCTCATCCGGCGGCCATGCCGTCCAGAATTTTTTGCAGGCCGTAGTCGAACGCGACTGCGGCCTGCTCCTCTGTGCCCCCGCCGTAGCCGTCCGCCTCCCAGACGCGGGTCATCGTCGGATGCTGCTCGACGTCGAACCAGTTCTCCCAGAAGCTCGTCCGCTCCTGCCACCAGGCGTCCGTGGACTTGCCCGTCGCCTGGCGCAGCAGCACGCTCTCGCCCACTTGCCGGGCCCCCGCCGTGACGAACGTGGTGAACGCCACCGCCGCCGGGTTCACCTGCTCCAGCGGCAGCCCCGCGTCGGCCATGGCGGCCAGCACGAATTCGCGTTCCCGGAACGTGCCCGGCCCGAGCGGCGGCCGGGCGGCCGAGACCTGACTCAGCCACGGGTGCAGCCGGTAGATCTCCCGGGTGCGGTGGGCGTAGTCGACGAGCCGCCGGCGCCACTCCGCCGGGCCGCCGCCGATCGTGGCGAGATGCCGCTGTTCCAGTGCCTCGTCGACCATCAGATCGACCAGGGCCGCGCGCGACGGGACGTACGTGTAGAGCGTCATCGTCGCCACCCCCAGCCGCTCGCCCACGCGGGCCATCGAGGCCGCCTCGAGCCCGTCGGCGTCGGCGATCGCCATCGCGGCGGCGATCACGTCGTCGAGGCCGAGCCGGGGCTTGCGGCCGGTGCGCGCGGGCGCCGGGGGAGCGGTGCGGCGCCAGAGGAGGGACAGCAACCGGTCGAGGTCGGGGGCTTCACTCGGCTCGCTCATCTCGTATACCCTACGAGAACTGTTTCCGTATGGCCTACGAGAACGGGGCGGCGCGATGAAGATCCTGGTGACGGGCGCGACCGGCAATGTGGGGCGGCTGGTCGTGGACGAGTTGCTGGCCCTGGGCGCGACGGACGTACGGGCGCTGACCGCCAAGCCCGGAGCGGCCCGCCTGCCAGCCCCGGTCGAGGTCTTCCGCGGCTGGATCGGCCGCCCCGAGACCGTCGCCCCGGCCCTGCGTGACGTCGACCACCTCTACCTGGCGCCCCACCTCCCCACCAACGCCGAGGTCTGCCGCCTGGCCGCCGCCGCCGGAGTCCGCCGCATCGTCGACCTGGCCGGCGCCAAGGACGGCGAGTGGCGCCCGATCGAGGAGGGCGTCGAGGCCACCGGCGTGCCCTACGTGCACCTCGAACCGGGCGAGTTCATGCCCAACGCGCTCATGTGGGCGGCCCAGCTCCGCGCGGGCGACGTCGTCCGCGACGGCTACGGCGAGTCCCGCAGCGCCCTCATCGCCCTCGAGGACATCGCGGCGGTGGCGGCCCGCTGCCTGGTCGAGGAGGGTCACGAAGGCCGGTCGTACGAGCTGACGGGCCCCGCCACCCTGACCCGCCGCGAGCGGGTGGCGCAGCTCGGGGTGGCCCTCGGCCGGGAGCTGCACTACGTCGACCTGCCGCGCGAGACCTTCATCGCGGAGCTCACGCCGGCGATGGGCGAATACGCCGCCTGGTACGTGGACGGCCTCGAAGCCCTCGTCGACCATCCGCAGCCCGTGTCGCCGGCCGTTGCGGAGGTGACCGGACGGGCGGGGACGACGTTCCTGGAGTGGGCCCGGGCGAACATGGCGGCCTTCCGCTGACCCCTTCTTCGTGTCCCCGCAGCGCCGGGTCCGGGGGCCCGATTTGGCGCCCACTGGAGGCTCGGGTAGAGTTCGTTCTCGGCACGGAACACCGCAAGGTGGGAAGCGCCGATGGGGTATGGGGTAATTGGCAGCCCGACTGATTCTGGTTCAGTTAGTCTAGGTTCGAGTCCTGGTACCCCAGCGCTGAGGTCTCACGAGGCCGGCGGCGCTGGAGCTCTGAAAAACGAGTGGCAGCGCTGCTGGATCGGTAAGACCATGGCAGGAGCAACACGGCAAGGCCTGGTCCCGTCGTCTAGCGGCCTAGGACGCCGCCCTCTCAAGGCGGTAGCGAGGGTTCGAATCCCTTCGGGACTACAGAGCAGTGACAACAGCTCGCCTCACTCGAGGCGGGCTGTTCTCGTTGTTGCCCCCGTCCGCGGTCGCGGCTGGAGCTGCGGCTCCGATCCCGCCTCCCTGCCGACGCTGACGCCGCCCTCGTTCTCGCCCCGCGCCGCGCCGACGCCGCCCTCGTTCTCGCCCCGCGCCGCGCCGACGCCCTTGGCCACTCTCCTCGTCTCGTGGTCGCCCGCCGCGCCTGCCGGCCCCGCGATGCCCGCGCCTCGCCCCTGGCCCCGGCGCGCTTCTGCCACACTTCCAGCCCCAGCGCTCCGGCTCCGCCCCGCGCCCGCCACGCTCCGCCCCCGGTCCCGCCGCACCTCTGGTCCCGTGACGTCCTGCCGCAACCGCCGCGCTTCCGCATTGATCGGGCCGGCCGGTGCTCGTCCGGGTGGTTGATGTGGGGCGGCCCACCCTGGCTGGCGGGCGCGATGGGGCAGACGATAGAGTTCCACTCCGTTGCTCCGCGATGCAGGTCGTCGCGGCGGCGACGAAAGTCCGGCCCGGTCCCGTCGTCTAGCGGCCTAGGACGCCGCCCTCTCAAGGCGGTAGCGAGGGTTCGAATCCCTTCGGGACTACCACCGCCGAGCCCGTGTCACGCGACACGGGCTCGCTGCGTTCCGGGCCTCCGCCTCTCGCGCCAGGTGTCGGTGAAGCTCATCGCGTCCTCCTCGGCCGGTGCCAGGGCTCTGCGTTCGCGGCTTCTGCGCCTCATTCGCCCGTCTCGGCCGCGGCCTTTCGGGCTTCTGCGCGCCTGGCCCCGCGTTCGACGCCCGGCCTTTCGAGCTTCCGTGCTTCACCCACGCGTCCCGGGCCCCGGCTTTTCGGGCTCCCGGGCGTCGGAGCCGCAGCAGGTCTCGTGGCTTCGGTGCAAGGTTCTCTGCGGTGGGCAGATCCGCGCCGGGCGTAACGCGGGCGGGGCGGCGGGACCGAAGATGGAGGGATGACGGATCTCTCGGTGCGACGGGTCGACTTCGGATACTTCGTGCGGCCGGCGGCGGAGACGGGCACGGGTGCGCCCCGGGTGGAGCCCTGTCTCGGCTACCTTGTCGCGCATCCGGACGGGCTGCTGCTGATGGACACGGGCATGGCGAGCAACGCGGACGTGGACGCGCACTACCGGCCCACGCGGATCGGGTTGCACGAGGCGTTGCGGGCGGCGGGCGCGCGACCGGACGAGGTGCGGTGGGTGGTGAATTGTCACCTGCACTTCGATCACAGCGGGGGCAATCCGTTGCTGCCGGGGCGGCCGATCTTCACGCAGCGGGTGGAGCTGGCGACGGCCCGGCGCTCCGATCAGTATCTGCTCGACTGCGTGGACGCGCCCGGCGTCACCTACACCGAGCTCGACGGCGAGACGGAGATCTTGCCGGGCGTCCTCGTCGTGCCCACTCCCGGCCACACCGCCGGCCACCAGTCGCTCGTGGTGCGGCGCAAGGACGGCACGGTCGTCGTCGCCGGGCAGAGCCATGACCACGCGACCGCGTTCGCCGGGGACGTGCTCGCCCACCGGGCCGCCGGGGAGGGCGCCGGGCCGCCGTTGCCGGTCGCCCCGGAGTGGATCGCGCGCCTGCTCGACCTCGATCCGGCCCGAGTGGTGTTCGCGCACGACAATTCGGTCTGGGAGCCCCGCGACGCCGCCTGGTGAAGGAGCGACGCCGTCCGGTCAAAGAGCGGCGCCGCTTGGTGAAAGAGCGACGCCGCCTGGTGAAAGAGCGACGCCGTCGCGTCAAAGAGCAAAGCCGCCTCACACAAGAGCGGCGCCGCCTGGAAGGGCGACGCCGCCTGGTGAGAAGGGAGCCGGATCAGAGGCCGCTCAGCCGCTGCCCCGCCCGCACCACAGCCATCGCGTGCCGCTCGCCGGGACGACGACCCAGCCGTTCGATCGGACCGCTTATCGAGATGGAGGCGATGACCCGGCCCGTCCGGTCGCGGATGGGGGCCGAGACGCTGGCCACACCCGGCTCGCGCTCGGCGACGCTCTGGGCCCAGCCGCGCCGGCGGACCTCGGCGAGCGTGCGGCCCGTGAACTTGCACCGGGGGAGCAGCGGCATCACGGCCTCGGGCGGCTCCCAGGCCAGCAGGATCTGGGCCGCGGAGCCGGCGACCATCGGGAGGACCGAGCCGACCGGCACGGTGTCGCGCAGGCCGCTCGCCCGCTCGGCCGCGGCCACGCAGATGCGCTCGTCGGCCCGCCGCAGGTAGAGCTGTGCGCTCTCGCCCGTCGCGTCCCGCAATGCGGTCAGCAGCGGCTCGGCCGCGGTCAGCAGAACGTCCGGGGCGGCGTTGGCGAGCTCGCCCAGCCGCGGGCCCGGGCGCCAGCGGCCCTGGGTGTCGCGGACCAGCATCCGGTGGATCTCCAGGGCCTGGGCCAGGCGATGTGCGGTGGCCCGCGGCAGCTTGGTCCGGTCGACTAATTCGGCCAGGCTGGCGCCGTCGACACAGGCCGCGAGGATGACCACCGCCTTGTCGAGAACGCCGACACCGCTCATACTGTGTCCCACAAGCCGAAACATACCTCCCAGAATTTAGGATGTCCAGATGGTGGGAGTCACTCCGAAGCCGAGGACCTTGGCCGAGAAGGTCTGGGACGACCATGTCGTGCGAAGCGCCGAGGGTGAGCCTGATCTGCTCTTCATCGACCTGCACCTGCTGCACGAGGTGACCAGCCCGCAGGCCTTCGACGGCCTGCGCATGGCGAACCGACCGGTCCGGCGCACCGACCTGACGCTCGCGACCGAGGATCACAACACCCCGACCGGGTACGCGGATCCGGCCTTCAACACCCGCCGCGGCGACCTGCTGACGATCGCCGACACGACCTCGCGCACCCAGATCGAGACGCTCCGCAAGAACTGCGCCGAGTTCGGCGTGCAGATCCGCTCGCTCGGCCACGTCGACCAGGGGATCGTGCACATCATCGGCCCGCAGCTGGGGCTCACCCAGCCCGGCATGACTATCGTGTGCGGCGACTCGCACACCGCGACCCACGGCGCGTTCGGCGCGCTGGCGTTCGGCATCGGCACCAGTGAGGTCGAGCACGTGCTCGCGACCCAGACGCTGCCGCAGGCGAAGCCGAAGACCATGGCCGTGACCGTGACCGGCGAGCTGCGCCCCGGCGTCACCGCGAAGGATCTGATCCTTGCGCTCATCACCCAGGTCGGCACCGGCGGCGGCAACGGCCACATCGTGGAGTACCGCGGGGAAGCCATCCGCAAGCTGTCGATGGCGGGCCGGATGACCATCTGCAACATGTCGATCGAGTGGGGCGCCAAGGCCGGCATGATCGCGCCCGACGAGACCACCTTCGAGTACCTGAAGGGCCGCGAGCACGCGCCGCAGGGCGAGGAGTGGGACGCCGCCGTCGCGTACTGGAAGTCGCTGGCGACCGACGAGGACGCGGAGTTCGACACCGAGGTCATCCTCGACGCCGCCACGATCAGCCCGTTCGTCACCTGGGGCACCAACCCGGGCCAGGGCGCCCCGCTGGACAGCGCCGTGCCGGACCCGGAGGAGTTCGTCGACGAGACCGAGCGCAACGCCGCCCGCCGCGCCCTGGAATACATGGACCTGCGGGCCGGCACGCCCCTCAAGGACGTCGCGGTCGACGTCGTCTTCGTCGGATCCTGTACGAACGGCCGCATCGAGGACCTGCGCGCCGCCGCCGACGTGATCCGGGGCCACCGGGTGCACGAGGGCGTGCGGATGATGATCGTCCCGGGGTCGTACCAGGTGCGTGAGGCCGCCGAGCAGGAGGGCCTCGACAAGATCTTCACCGACGCCGGGGCCGAGTGGCGCTTCGCCGGCTGCTCGATGTGCCTGGGCATGAACCCGGACACGCTCAGCCCCGGCCAGCGCGCCGCCTCCACGTCCAACCGCAACTTCGAGGGCCGGCAGGGCAAGGGCGGGCGCACCCACCTGGTCTCGCCGGAGGTCGCCGCCGCCACCGCCGTGGCGGGCAAGCTGGCCGCCCCCGCCGACCTGTAAAGGACCTGACGATGGACAAGTTCACCACCCACAGCGGCAAGGTCATGCCGCTGCGCCGCTCCGATGTGGACACGGACCAGATCATCCCGGCGGTCTACCTGAAGCGGGTCACCCGCACCGGCTTCGAGGACGGGCTGTTCAGCGCCTGGCGCGAGGACCCGTCGTTCGTGCTGCACAACCCCGCCCACGCGGGCGCCACGATCCTCGTGGCCGGCCCCAACTTCGGTACGGGCTCCTCCCGCCAGCACGCCGTCTGGGCCCTGCGCGACTGGGGCTTCAAGGTCGTCATCGCCGCCCGCTTCGGCGACATCTTCCGGGGCAACGCCCTCAAGGAGGGGCTGCTGCCCGTCCAGCTCGACCAGAAGGCCGTCGAGGCGCTCTGGGACCTGGGCGACAGTGAGCCGGAGAAGGAGGTGACCGTCGACCTCGGCGCCCGTGAGGTGCGCGTGGACGAGGCGCACTGGTCCTTCCCGATCGACGACTTCAGCCGCTGGCGCCTCATGGAGGGTCTCGACGACATCGGACTGACCCTGCGCCACGCCGACGCCATCGCCGCCTACGAGCAGGGCCGCCCGTCCTTCAAGCCCGTCACGGTCTGAGCCGGGAGCCGGGAGTCTGAATCCGGAGCCGGGCGCCGGGAGCTGGGTGCCGAACGGCGGGAGCCGGAAGGCGGGACACGGCAGCGGAAGCCGGAAAACGCTACGGGGAGCCGGATCGCGCCCCCGGCACCCCCGGAAGGGCCTGCCAGGCACCGGATCCGGCCCTCGCGACCCCGGAAAACCTGCCCGCGCCGGGGGTTCCGCGACCCGGAGGCCCCCGATCCGTTGCGCGGAAGGGCCATCGGGAGGCGGAAATCACTCACCGCCCGCCCGGCTCGCCGCTCCGGCCGGAAAGGCGCGAAAACCCAAGCCCCGCACCGAATTTCGCCCTCGCCGGGTCACCGGTGAGGGCGAATTCCGTTGCGACACAACGAATTTTTTCCAGCGAATGTTTGTGTCTGCTGGTCAGCGGGCATACGGTGCGCGCAGAATGGCTCGCATTGGGCCGATGATGCTTGTTCACGAGGATGGCAACCTCCTGCGTGGCCGCAAGCGTCAGTTCTCACGTTCGGGAGGAAAACCGTGAACAAGGCCGAGCTCATCGAGGCGCTCGCCGCCCGACTGGGGGACCGGAAGACGGCTACGGCTGCTCTGGATGCGGTCATCAGCGAGGTGCAGACCGCCGTCACCAAGGGCGACCGGGTGGCCATCACCGGTTTCGGAGTCTTCGAGAAGCGCGCTCGTAATGCGCGTACGGCGAGGAATCCACGCACCGGCGAACCAGTCAAGGTGAAGAAGACGTCCGTCCCCGCTTTCAAGCCCGGCACGGGCTTCCGGGAGATGGTCGCCAGCGGCAAGGTGGCCAAGGCCACCGCCGCGAAGAAGACCACCGCGGCGGCGAAGTCCACTGCTACCAAGGCGGCCCCGGCCAAGGCCACCGCCACCAAGACCACCGCGGCCAAGGCCACCACCGCCACGAAGGCGGCGCCGGCCACCAAGACGGCCGCGGCCAAGAAGACCACGGCGACCAAGGCCACGGCGGCGAAGTCCACGGCCGCCAAGGCCACCACCGCGACCAAGGCGGCGCCCGCCACCAAGACGGCCGCGGCCAAGAAGACGACGGCGACCAAGGCGGCTCCGGCCACCAAGGCCACCACGTCCACCGCCACGAAGGCCGCCGCGGCCAAGAAGACCGCGGCGACCAAGTCGGCACCGGCGAAGTCCGCGGCCACCAAGTCGACGACGACTGCGGCCAAGAAGACCACCGCGACCAAGTCGGCCCCGGCCAAGAAGACGGCGACCGCCACCAAGGCCACCGCCACCAAGGCGGCCCCGGCCAAGAAGGCGACCGCCCGCAAGTCCGCGGCGAGCAAGACCCGCTGAGCAAGGCCCGCTGAGCGGGATCGGCTGAGCGAGACCCGCTGAGACCGCCTCAGCGGGCCCCGTAGCGACGAAAGGCGTCCACCCCAGGGTGGACGCCTTTCGCGTGTTCCGGCGGCACTACGGCCGCTGTGTCTACCGTCCGCAGCATGGAGACCAACAGCCGCCCGCGCGGCCTGGTGGGCCGGGCCCTGCTCGCGGCCGTCCTCTTCGCCGTCGCCGTGGTGCCGGCCTGGGCCCTGGGCGACGCCGCCGAGCGGTGGACCGGCTGGGCCCTGCTGGACTGGCTCGTCACGTGCCTGCTGACCGGCGCGGCCGTGGGCTGCATGGCACCGCACGGCTCCTACCGCCGGCGGGACGCGGTGCTCGGGCTCGTCCCGCTCTACGGCTGGTATCTGGTCGCCGTCCTCTCCTGGCGGCTGGCCCTGCTTCCGTTGCGTGACTGGGAGCCGCGTGCGGACGAGCTGTGGCGGGCGCGCTGGCTGACCGGTGACCTGGTGGGTCACTGGCGCACCGACACGGTGCCCCCGCCGGCCCCGAGGAGCCGGCCGGTCAGATCTGGCTCAGCCCCGCGAGCCGGTCGCCCGACCAGGTGAGCACCCAGCCGCCGCCCTTGGGCGTCTTGTAGGGCGCGCTGTCCGGCTCGTCGCGCAACTGCGCCAGGACGCCCGGGATCACCTTGCCCTGGCTGCAAATCGCGGCGCGGTCGCCCGTACGCAGATCATGCAGGCGGGTCGTCGCGGCCTTGACCGACTCGGCGACCCGCTCCGGGGTGACCTCGCCGTCGGGCGGCTCGGCGAAGGCGGCGTCCTCCTCGACCGGCAGGCCGAGCGCCGCGCCCAGTGGTTCCAGCGTCTGCCGGCAGCGCAGGGGCGTGGCCGCGTGCAGCCGCCGCGGCTCGAACAGAGCAGCCACCGCGCGGATCGTCTCGGCCTCGGCCCGGCCGCGTTCGTCGATCGGGCGCAGGACGTCGTCCCCGGCGAAGTGCTTCCGCTTGCCGGCGTGGGCGTGCCGGATCAGCAGCGTCACGCCGGTCACCGGAGGCAGCGTCGTAACGTGATCGACGAGGTCGCGGTCGACCTGATAGGTCAGCCGGGCCACCGCGTCGGCCGGCGACAGCCACACCACCGCGTCGACCTCGGTCGGATCCATCGGGTCGGCGGCCGGGCCGTCATCGGCGCGCATCAGCCAGAAGTCGACGGTCTTGGGCACGCCGTTGGGCATCGTGTAGGCCACCTGCGGCAGCCGCAGCTGCGGCTCGGCCCGGACGCCGGTCTCCTCCAGCACCTCGCGGACCGCGGCGACGAGCGTGTGCTCGGAACCGTCGAGCTTGCCCTTGGGCAGGACCCAGTCCCGCAGGTACGGCCGGTGGACGACGCAGATCTCGAAACTGTCACCCGCGGGACGCCAGACGACGCCGCCCGCGGTCCGGACTGGTTTGGTCACGCGGGCCGGACCGCCTTGCCGAGTGTCTGGCGCAACAGAGCCTCCTGGAGGTGGACGTGCGGGTCGCTGGGCGTCGACGCGCGGCGGTGCCAGGTGCCGTCGCCGGACAGGTCCCAGGCCTCGCTGTCGTCGCTCATCGACAACTCCAGCACATTGCGCAGGTCGTCCTGCGCGGAGGGCAGGGTCACGCGCACCAGCGCCTCGACGCGGCGGTCGAGGTTGCGGTGCATGAGGTCGGCCGAGCCGATCCAGTATTCGGCGTCGTCGCCGGCGCCGAACCGGAAGACCCGCGAGTGCTCGAGGAAGCGGCCGACGATCGAGCGCACCCGGATGTTCTCCGACAGGCCCGGCACGCCGGGACGCAGCGCGCACATGCCCCGGATGATCAGGTCGACCTGCACGCCGTCCTGCGAGGCGCGGTAGAGCGCGTCGATGCTCTCCTCGTCGACGAGCGAGTTCACCTTGAACTGCACGAGCCCCCGGCCACCGGCCCGGGCGATGCGCGCCTGCTCCTCGATGCGCTCGATGAGCCCCTTGCGGACGCCGTGCGGCGCCACGAGCAGCCGGCGGAAGTTGGTCTGGCGCGAATAGCCGGTCAGGACGTTGAACAGGTCGGTGACGTCGGCTCCCACCTCGGGGTCGGCCGTCAGCATGCCGAAGTCCTCGTACAGGCGGGCGGTCTTGGGGTGGTAGTTGCCCGTCCCGATGTGGCAGTAGCGCCGGATCTGGTTGCCCTCCTGCCGCACGACCAGGGCGGTCTTGCAGTGCGTCTTGAGGCCGACCAGGCCGTAGACGACGTGGCAGCCGGCCCGCTCGAGGGTGCGCGCCCAGCCGATGTTGGCGACCTCGTCGAAGCGGGCCTTGACCTCAACCAGCACGACCACCTGCTTGCCCGCGGCGGCCGCGTCGACCAGGGCGTCGACGATCGGGGAGTCGCCGCTGGTGCGGTAGAGCGTCTGCTTGATGGCCAGCACGTTGGGGTCGGCGGCGGCCTGCTCGATGAAGCGCTGCACGCTCGTCGAGAACGAGTGGTAGGGGTGGTGCACAAGGATGTCGCACTCGCGCAGCCGGTTGAAGACGCTGCGGGGCACCTCGCCGTCGGCCAGCTGCGGGTGGGTCGCCGGGACGAAGGGGCGGTCCTTGAGGTCGTCGCGGTCGCAGTCGGCGAAGACCTGCCACAGGGCCGAGAGATCGAGCAGCCCCGGCACCCGCAGGACGTCCTCGTCGTTCATGTCCAGCTCGCCGGCGAGCAGGTCGAGCACGTGGTCGCTGATCGAGGCGGCGACCTCCAGGCGTACGGGCGGGCCGAACCGCCGCTGCGCCAGCTCGCGCTCCAGGGCCTGCAGCAGGTCCTCGTCGCGGTCCTCGTCGACCTCGACCTCGGCGTTGCGGGTGACCCGGAAGACGTGCCACTCCAGCAGCTGCATGCCGGAGAACAACTGATCCAGGTGTACGGCGATGAGCTCCTCGACCGGCAGGAAGCGCACGCCCCGGCTGTCGTTCTGCACCACGACGAAGCGCGGCACGTTGTTGGGCACCTTGATCCGGGCGAACCGCTCGCTGGCCGCGTCGTCGGGGTCGCGCAGCACCACGGCGAGGTTGAGCGACCGGCTCGAGATGTAGGGGAACGGATGCGCCGGGTCCACGGCCAGCGGGGTGAGGACGGGGAAGACCTGCTCGCGGAAGTAGGTCCGGAGGCGCTCGCGGTCGGCGGCGTCGAGCTCGGCCCACTTGACGATCTCGATGCCTTCGGCCGACAGCTTGGGCCGGACCTCCTCGCCGAAGCAGGCGGCGTGCCGGGTGACCAGGTCGGCGGCGCGCTCGGTGATCATCTCGAGCTGGTTGCGCAGCGAGACCCGGTCGCCGCCGCGCATCGGCAGCCCGGCCTTGAGCCGCCGCTTCAGACCGGCGACCCGCACCATGTAGAACTCGTCGAGGTTGCTCGCGAAGATGGCGAGGAACTTGGCCCGCTCGAGCAGCGGGGTGCCCGGGTCCTCGGCCAGGGCGAGCACCCGCGCGTTGAAGTCGAGCCAGGACAGCTCCCGGTTGAGGAAGCGGTCCTCGGGCAGCTCGGGGCGGTCCGACTCCTCGTCGATGCCGCTGGAGCCTTCCCAGAACTCGGCGCCCGGCACCACGTCACCGCGCTCGGTGGCGGGCAGCTCGCCGGCGGGGGCCGGGGTGGCGGACACGGGCTCGATCGCGCTGGGCAAGTCCATCTCCTTTTCCGCCACCGCCGCACCGCTCAGCTGCTCCTCACGGGGGAGGAACCTGCCGTTGGGGCCGCGACGGCGTGAGGGGTTCCGGTGCGGGGTGGTCATGAATCCATCATTCCCCGTTCGAGGTGAACAGGAAATGAACGAAGCTCATGAGATTCCGGGAAGTTGGACCTTGGTCACAGTGGTGTCGTCGCTGGTGGTCACGGCGACCCGCTGCCCGAGGCGGAGCAGGCGCAGCCCGGAGGCCCGGAAGGCCTCGGCCCCGAACGTCAGCTCCGTGCCGTCGTCCAGCAGCAACGTGCCGGTGTGGTCCCGCGGATCGAACGTCGCAATCGTCCCCTGCATGCCATGACGCTACAAGGACGGGCCCGCGCTCACCGGAGAAGCGCTGCACTCCGTGACGAGTCCGAGATCACGTAGCAGCGCGCAGGTGTGAGCGCCGGCCCCCAGGGTCAGCACGGTCCGCAGATCGGCCGCGGTGTCGACGTCCTGGCGCAGCCCCGGCCACGGCCCGCCGAGCTCCGTGGCGCCCGACGCGGCGTGGGCGCGGGCGGAGCCGGGACCGAAGCGGGGATCGAGCGCGGCGCCCGCCCCGGCCGTCAGCAGCACCGTCCCGGTGCCGGCGGCGTCCGGCAGGAAGGAGCGCCCCGGGCCCGCGGCCAGCAGCGCCGCACCCAGCTCCTCGGGCCGCAGCGCGGGCAGGTCGCCGGTGAGCACCGCCCGTCGCCGGCCCGGCCCGGCGACGGCGTCGGCCCCGAAGCGCATGGCGGCGTTGAGGTCGCCGCCGGGATCGGGCACCACCCGGGCACCCAGGGCGTGCACGGCGGCGGTGACGCGCGGGTCCGCGGTCACCACGAGCACCTCACCGACCTGGGCGCAGGCCGTGACGGCCGTCACGGTGTCCAGGACCATGGCCAGCGCCAGCTCCTCGTGACGGGTCTCGGCCACCGCGCCGCGTAGTCTGCTCTTGGCCGTGGTGAGGCGCTTGACGGGTACGACCGCCGTCCAGTCCGCTCCTGACACGATCACCATCCTGCCACCGGCGCTCCCGGTTCGTCCGGCGCCGGACCCGCCCTGGCTCACCCGGGCGCGGGCAGGCATGATTTCGACCGGGTGTGGCAGACGAGGAGGCACGGTGGCGCAGCGCAAACTCGGGTTCTGGCGGCGGCTGGCGGTGTGCCTGGTCGTCCCCACGATGCGGGTCTGGACGAAGCCCCGCTGGAGCGGCATGGAGAACATGCCGGCGGGCGGCGGCTTCATCGTCACGCCCAACCACGTGTCGCAGTTCGACCCGCTCGTGGTGGCGCACTACCTTTACGCGTCCGGCCGCTGGCCGCGGTTCCTGGCCAAGGCGAGCATCTGGAAGATCCCGGTGGTCGGCTTCCTGCTCGACAAGACGTTCCAGATCCCGGTCGTGCGGGGCAGCGTCGAGGCCGCCAAGTCGCTCGACTCCTCGATCCAGGCCCTGCGCGAGGGCGGCGTCGTCGTCATCTATCCGGAGGGCACGACGACCCGTGACCCCGACCTGTGGCCGATGCGCGGCAAGACCGGCGCCGCCCGGCTGGCGCTGGCGACCGGCGCCCCGGTGGTGCCGATGGCCCAGTGGGGCTCGCAGCGGATCCACGACGTGCGCACCGGCAAGATCTCCTTCAAGCCGCGCGTGCCGGTCAGCGTCGTCGCGGGCAAGCCGGTCGACCTGAGCCGCTGGGAGGGCGAGGCGCCGACCCGCGCCGTGCTCGAGCAGATGACCGAGGCCCTGCAGTTCGCCACCCGCGACCTGCTCGCCGAGCTGCGCGCCGAGCCCGTGCCCGGCGGCGAGCTGTGGAACAGGCCCGCCCGCCGGTCCGGTGGCGAGTCCGCCGGCGGTTCGACGGAGCTGCCGGCATGACGCGCGCGGCGATGCTGGGCGCCGGGGCCTGGGGCACGGCGTTCGCGAAGATCCTGGCCGAGGCCGGCTCCGACGTCACCATGTGGGCCCGCCGCGAGCCGGTCGCCGCGGGCATCCGTGAGCGGCACGTCAACGAGGTCTCGCTGCCGGGGGTGAAGCTGCCCACCCGCGTCACGGCCACCAGCGACCTCGGCGAGGCCGTGGCGGGCGCGGAGTTCGTCTTCCTGGCCGTGCCGTCGCAGACCCTGCGCGGCAACCTCGCCGACTGGGCGCCGCACCTGCCCGGCGACGCGACGCTCATCTCGCTCATGAAGGGCATCGAGCTCGGCACCACCAAGCGGATGAGCCAGGTCATCGTGGAGACGGCGGGCGTCGACCCGGACCGCGTGGTCGTCGTGTCCGGCCCCAACCTGGCGCCCGAGATCGCCGCCGAGCAGCCCGCCGCCACGGTGGTCGCCGGCACCGACCCGGGCCGGGCCCAGGCCGTGCAGCAGAGCATCGCGCTGCCCTACATCCGGCCCTACACCAGCGACGACGTCATCGGCTGCGAGATCGGCGGCGCGGTCAAGAACGTCATCGCGCTGGCCTACGGCATGGCCTCCGCGATGGGCCTGGGCGACAACACCAAGGCGTCGCTCATCACCCGCGGCCTGGCCGAGACCACCCGGCTGGGCGTGGCCCTGGGCGCCGACCCGATGACCTTCGCCGGGCTGGCCGGGCTCGGCGACCTGGTCGCCACCTGCTCGTCGCCGTTGTCCCGTAACCACACGTTCGGCGAGCACCTGGGCCGCGGCGAGTCCCTCGAGGAAGCGCAGCGGGCCACCAAGCAGACCGCCGAGGGCGTCAAGAGCTGCCTCGCGATCCGGGACCTCGCCCGGGCGCACGGCGTCGAGATGCCGATCACCGAACAGGTCGAGCGCGTGTGCCACGAGGGTGTGGACCCGCGCGTCGCCGTGAAACTGCTGATGGGCCGGGAGATGAAGCCGGAGTGAGTGACAAGGGCGATGGCACGCTGGTCGTGCACGCGGGGCTGCCCGAGCCGGTGCCGGGCGAGCCGTTCCTGCCGGGGCCGGTGTTCGCGGCGCCCTATCACCTGGACCCGGTGACCGGGCCCACCGAGAACGGCTACGGCCGCCCCGACAACCCGACGCGACGCGCGCTGGAGTCGGCGATCGGCGAGCTGGAGGGCGGGGCCGTGCGGGCCTTCGCCACCGGGCAGGCCGCGATCACGGCGCTGTTGCTGTCGGTGCTGAAATCGGGCGACACCGTGGCGCTGCCCGCGGACGGCTACTTCACCGTGCGGGCGTTCGCCGAGGGGACACTGCGGGACCTGGGCGTCAGCACCGTTCTCGTGCCCACCGCCGGGCCCTGTCCGAGCTTCGACGGCGTACGGCTGGTGCTGCTGGAGACCCCGGCCAACCCGGGCCTGGACGTGTGCGACCTGGCCGCCGTGTCGGCCGCCGCCCACGCCGCCGGTGCGCTTGTCGCCGTGGACAACACGACCGCGACGCCGCTCGGGCAGCGGCCGCTGGACCTGGGCGCCGACCTCGTGGTGGCGTCCGGCACCAAGGCGCTGACCGGGCACTCCGACGTGCTGCTGGGCTATGTCGCCGCGCGGGACGAGGAGCTGCTCACCGGGGTCACGACGTGGCGGGCGCAGACGGGCGGCGTGCCGGGGGCGTTCGACTGCTGGCTGGCCCACCGGTCGCTGGCCACGCTCGACCTGCGGCTCGCCCGGCAGACCGCCAACGCGGCCGCCGTGACGGCGCTGCTGGCCGGTCGCGACGACGTGACCGGGGTGCGGTGGCCGGGGCTGGAGACCGATCCCTCGTACGAGATCGCGCGCGCCCAGATGCGCCGCGTCCCCGGCATCGTGTCGTTCGACCTGGGCAGCGCCGAGCGGGTCGCCGCGTTCCTGGGTGCGTCGGAGCTCGTGTTCGCGGCCACGTCCTTCGGCGGCCTGCACACCACGGCCGACCGCCGGGCGCAGTGGGGCGACGACACGCCGCCCGGGTTCGTCCGGCTCTCGTGCGGGATCGAGGACGAGGCCGACCTGCTGGCCGACCTCACCAAGGCGCTGGACGCCGCGTGACCGCTGAGTGGGGCAGTTTCACGGGGGCTCAGGTCGAGGCGCTGGCTCAGGGGGAGAGCTTCTTCCTGGCCCCGGGCGAGCGGGAGTGCCCGGCGTGCGGCAAGCAGGCGGTCCGCGCCTATGTGACGGCGCCGGAGAACGCCAAGCGGCCCACCCTGGTCTCGTACGTGTGGTGCACCGCGTGCCACCGCTTCGTCGGCACCCGGGCCAAGCACCCGGCGGGCCTGATCTTCTCCGACCCGCTGGCCGGGCTCTCCGTCGCCGAGCGGCGTGAACTGGAGGGGAGCCTGGTCGGCTTCCTGGAGCACCTCGACCGGTTGTGGGACGACGGGGTGCTGCCCCAGACCTTCACGGCCGATCAGACGCAGCCGTAGGGGACGCCGCTGGTGCGGGACTTGACGGTCTCGACGATCGGGGTGGAGAACTCGTTGGCCCACTGGGCCGGCTGCTCGTACACCTTGGGCACCGTGACCTGGACGGCAACCTCGCGGTCCATGGTGGTGAAGACGGTCGCGGCGCTCTGCTGATCGGCGAACCAGCAGACCTGGTCCATGTTCATGAGCTCGGTGTCCATGGGGACGCAGCCCCGGGTGTCCGTCATCGACACACAGGTGACCGGCTGGGTGACCCCGCAGGCGACGGTGACGGGCGGCTCCCCGTAGGCGGCGTTCTGCTCGGGGCCGGCACTGACCTGGCGGCTGCCCAGGTCACGCAGCTGGTTCGGCAGCTGGGAGGTCACCGCGAGGCAGACCTCCTTCTGCCGCGCCGAGAGCGCGGGCGCCGCCATCGGCACCGGGGTGCTGGGCAGGACGGACGGCTGGGTGGCCGACGGCTGGGCGGCCGGCTCCTTGTCGTCCGGCGTGAAGGCGGACACCGCGAAGAACGCGACGAGCACCGCCACGGGCACGGCGACCACCGTCGCCCAGAGAGCCGCGCTGCGGGCCGTCCGGTCCTTCTCCTCGGTCATGGATCAGAGGTTTACCACGGAGCAGGTGACGGTCCTCGTGATGCCCGGCACGTACTGGATTTTGCTCACAATCATCCGGCCGAGCTCGTCGACCGTGTGCCCCTCGGCCAGGACCACGACGTCGTACGGGCCGGTGACCGCGTCCACGCGCACGACGCCCTGAATTTTGTCGATCGCCGCGGCCACGTCACGGGCCTTTCCGACCTCCGTCTGGATGAGGATGTATGCCTGGACCACGACTGACTCCTATCCGCAGCGACGGCGACCCTCCGGCGCGGTGCCTTCCCCGGCGGCGCCGGGACCCTCCGGCGCCGGAGACTCGAACGTGAAACTACAGTACGGAACGCCATCCTTGCGGCGCGCATCGCTGGCCCGGTTCGCCCGGAAAGGAATGATCATCACGTGAGCATCGCTGAAGCCGGCGAGTTCGGCCTGATCACGCGGGTCGTCAACCGCCTCGGCGGCGGCCCGGCGGTCCTGCTCGGCCCCGGCGACGACGCCGCCCTGGTCGCGGCGCCCGACTCCCGGGTCGTCGCCTCCACCGACGTGCTGGTCGAGGGCCGCCACTTCCGGCGCGACTGGTGCGGCGCCGCCGACGTCGGCCACCGCGCCGCCGCCGCCAACCTCGCCGACATCGCCGCCATGGGCGCCCGCCCGACCGCGCTGCTCGTCGCCCTGTGCGTCCCGCCGGACCTCGACGTGGCCTGGGCGGAGGAGCTCGCCGACGGCCTGTCGGACGAGGCCGCCCGGGTGGGCGCGAGCGTCGTCGGCGGCGACATGTCCGCCAGCCCCACGCTGACGATCGCCGTCACCGCGCTCGGCGACCTCGGGGGGCGCGCGCCGGTGCTCCGGTCCGGCGCGCAGCCGGGAGACCTGGTCGCACTGGCCGGGCGTACGGGCTATGCGGCGGCTGGTTACACGGTGCTCTCGCGCGGGTTCCGTACGCCCAAGCTGCTCGTCGAGGCGTACCGGCGACCGGAGGTCCCCTACGCCGCCGGCCCCGAAGCCGCCGACCTGGGCGCGACGTCCCTCATCGACGTGTCCGACGGCCTCCTCCAAGATCTGGGCCACGTCGCCACGGCCAGCGTCGTGGGCATCGACCTGCACCGGGAGGCGTTCGCCGTGCCGACCCAGATGCGGGACGCCGCGTCCGCGCTCGGCGTCGACCCCTATGTGTGGCTGCTCGCCGGGGGCGACGACCACGCGCTGGCCGCGACGTTCCCGGCGGGGACGGCGCTGCCCGAGGGGTGGCGGGCCGTCGGCAGCGTCCATGACGGGACCGGGGTGACCGTCGACGGGAAGCCTTGGCAGGGTGGGCTGGGCTGGGATCACTTCCGCTGATCGGGTTCCTGTTCCGCTCTTCCGTCTCCGTCCCGCGCCTCATCTGTCTTCTCGGCCTCTTTCGCCTTCTTAGCCCCTTCCCCCTTCTCGGCCTCTTCTGCGTTTTCTCCCGGCGGCCGATTCGTGGGGGTGCTCACGGGTGGGCGCGGGCGGATCGCCCGGTCGGCTAGCGTGGGTGGACGTGGAGAAGATCAACATCCGCGAGGCCCGCTACGACGAGCCCGCGGCCCAGGCCCTCGTCACCCTCGCGATGGCCGAGCTCAGCAAGAGGTACGGCGGCAGCGGCGACGACACCCCCGTCGACCCGGCCGACTTCACGTCCCCGACGGGCGCCTTCCTCGTGGCCAGCGACGAGTCGGGCCGGCTGCTCGGCTGCGCCGGCTGGCGTACCCACGGCAAGGACGCCGAGCTCAAGCGCATGTTCACCATCGAAGCCGCCCGCGGCCGAGGCGTGGCCCGCCAGGTCCTCGCCGCCATCGAGGACTCGGCCCGCCGGCGCGGCTATGAGCGGGTGATCCTCGAGACGGGCGACAAACAGCCCGAGGCCATCGCCCTGTACGAGAAGTGCGGCTACGAGCGCATCGAGGACTTTGGCTACTACCAGGGTGAGGAAGGCGTACTCTCCTACGCCAAGCGCCTCTGACCAGCCCCCGTCCGGCGACGCCGAAGCGCTGGGGTCGGCGGCGCATCGAGCCGCAGCGCAGTAAGTAGTGCCGGACCCGCCATCTGCCGGGCTGTCGGCGCGGTGGGCGGGCCGAAGCCGAGGTCGGGACGGGCCGCACCACGCTCGGCGTGGGTGGTGCCCTCGACGCGCGGCAGCGTGTTCGGCGTGCGGGGGCGTGCTGCCGTGGCGACGGCGCGCTGGCGTGCTGCGGGATGCTCAGCGTGTGGCGAAGAGCTCGGCTTGCGGCCCCCGCTCGGCGCCGAGCGGCGTGCTGGCGTAGTGCGGCGCGGCTGGCGTGGGGCGGTGTGCTGGCGTAGTGCGGCGCGGCTGGCGTGGGGCGGTGTGCTGGCGTAGTGCGGCGCGGCTGGCGTGGGGCGGCGCGCCGGTGTGGGGCAGCGCGCCGGCTTGCGGCGGTGTGCTCGGCGGACGTGGCGCCGTCGGGCAGCCGGCAACACACATAGCCGTCGAGTGGCCGGCAACACACGTAGCCGCCGGGTCACGGGGACCCGGCGGCTACGGTGGTGTCTTGGCCGGACCGGCACCGGGGACCGTCGCTCGCGGGCGACGCTCCGCCGGACTGGTGTCAGGCGTGCGGTCGGGCTGGCGTCACGGGGAGGTGACGCGAGCGGCGACCGTCAGGCGCGGACGACCTTGCCGGCCTTGATGCACGAGGTGCAGACCTTGAGCTTCTTGGTGTTGCCGCCACCGGCCGGGGTGCGCACCGACTGGATGTTCGGGTTCCAGCGGCGGTTGGTCCGCCGGTGCGAGTGGGACACGTTGTGGCCGAAGCCCGGTCCCTTGCCACAGACGTCGCACACGCTAGCCACGGGGTACTCCAAGGATTGATACGCCGGCCAACGGAACACGACGGCCGGCTGCGAACTGAGGGTGCCCCGGACACACTGCGACCGGGCAACCCAGCCAGGTTACCCGATGCCCCGCCCCGACAGCCAATCGCCCCGGGCGGGCCCGGCGGCACCCGGCAAATGTCGGTGGGCGTTAGTAGGCTTTTCGCGTGCTGGAGACCCTGGATGCCGCCGCGGTGCGCCGCTGGTGCGGTGCTGGGCTGGCCGCGCTCCGGGCCCACCAGCGCGAGATCGACGAGCTCAACGTTTATCCGGTCCCCGACGGCGACACCGGCACCAACCTCGTCCTCACCCTGACTTCCGCCCAGGAAGCCCTCGAGGCCGCCGACACGGACACGGATACCGACACCGACACGAACACCGGCGCAGACCGGGACGGTGTGGTGGGCGCAGCCGACATCGACGGCTCGGCCGGCACGAGCAGCACGGCGAGCCTCGACGGCTGGGAGAGCGCGAACCGCTCGGCAAGCTCTGACGGCCCGGGCAGCGCGAACCGCTCGGCAAGCTCCGACGGCCTGGGCAGCGCGAACCGCTCGGCAAGTCCCATCGGCCCGGTCGACGCGCACAGCTCGACGGTCGCGGACGGGGAAAGCGGCACTGCCGAGACTGAAGCGGATGGCGCCGTCGAGGCTGGGACGGTCCACGCCGATCAGGCGAGCAGTGGTGTGGCCAGGGCCGGGGCTGGAGGGGCCGGCGCCGATCGGGTGAGCAGCGGTGCGATAGGGGCCGGAGCGGCCGGGGCCGACGGCGTGATCAGCGGTGAGATCGTGGCCGGTCGCGAGGCCGGGGTGCGGGGCGCGGCCCTGGGGCGGGTGATGCGGCGCATGGCTCGGGGTGCGCTGCTCGGGGCCCGGGGGAATTCCGGCGTCATCGTGTCGCAGATTCTGCGCGGGATGGCGGACGCGTTCGCGGAGAAGGCTTCGGTGCGCGGCGCGGAGCTGGCGCGGGCGCTGCGGAAGGCGAGTGAGGCGGCCTACGCGGCGGTGGCCCGGCCGGTCGAGGGCACCGTGCTCTCCGTGGTGGCGGCCGCGGCCGAGGGGGCCAGCCGGATCAAGTCGGACGACCTGCTGACCGTCGCGCGCGCCGCGGCGAAGTCGGCGGCGGAGGCGCTGGCCCGGACTCCGCAGCAGCTTCCCGTGCTGGCGCGGGCCGGAGTGGTCGACGCCGGTGGCCGGGGGCTCGTGGTTCTCCTCGAAGCGCTCGTCGAGGCTCTCAGCGCCGGCTCGGGCCCCGACAAAGCCGAGAAACCGGACAGCACGCCGCATGCGCAGGCCGACGAGAAGCTGTGCGGGCAGGCCAACGAGAAGCCGTGCGCGCAGGCCGGCGAGGAGTCGCGCGGGCAGGGCGGCGAGGAGTCGCGCGTGGAGGCCGGCGAGGAGTCGCGCGGGCAAGGCGACGAGCCACACACACCGGCCGGCGAATCGCACACCATCGGCGCCCCGACGCCCAGCGCCCCAGCGGACGATGAGCACGCCCACCCCGGAGACGACGAGCGCGCCCACCCCGAACGCGACAGAGACGAGCACGCCACCCCCGGCTACGAGGTGCAATATCTGCTCGACGCCGAGCCCGACGCCGTCGCCACGTTGCGGATCGTGCTCGACGGGCTCGGGAACTCGCTGGTGATCGTCGGGACGGGCGACGGGGAGCCGCCGACCTGGAACGTTCATGTGCATGTCGATGACATCGGGGCGGCGATCGAGGCCGGGATCCGGGCCGGTCGGCCGCACCGGATCTCGGTGATGCCGTTGTCGGCGCATCAGCGCGAGGAGCGCCCGGGCCGGGGTGCGGTTGTGGTCGCGGCGGGGGAGGGGCTGGCCCGGCTGTTCCGGGCGGAGGGCGCGGTCGTCGTCGAGCGGAACCCGTCCATCGCCGAGATGCTGACGGCCATCGCGGCCACCGGGGCGAATCGTGTGGTGCTGCTGCCCAACGACGCCAACACGCACGCGGTCGCGACGGCCGCCGCGCGGGAGGCGACGAGCGGTCCTCGGGACGGGGGCGGACCCGGGGAGGTGCGGGTCAGTGTCGTACCCACGCGGTCGCCGGTGCAGGCGCTGGCTGCCCTGGCCGTACGCGATGAGCAGCGCCGCTTCGACGACGACGTCATCGCGATGGCCGAGGCCGCCGGGGCGTGCCGCTACGGCGAGGTGACGACGGCCGCGCGGGAGGCGTTGACCGTGGCGGGCCGGTGCCGGCCGGGTGACCTGATCGGGCTGGTGGACAGTGAGGTGAATCTCATCGGCGGCGGTCTCGAGGAGGTGTGTCGCCGGCTGCTCGACCGGATGCTCGGAGGCGGCGGCGAGCTCGTGACGCTCGTGCTCGGGGCCGACGCGCCCGCGAGCCTCGAGCCGGCGTTGCGGGCGCATGTCGCCGAGGCGTGGCCCTTCGTGGAAGTGCAGTGTTATGCGGGTGGTCAGCCCCGCTATCACCTGCTGGCGGGCGTGGAATGACCGACGGCTGGAGTGAGATGACAGACGCGACCATGGCCACCGCGACGGCCGGACAAGCGACCGGGAAAGGACGAGCCGCCGACAAAGCCCAGTCCGCAGACATCGCCGAGTCCGCAGACATCGCCCGGGCCCCCGAAGAACCGCCGGCCGCCGAAAAAGCACAACCGGGCGAAAAAACCCGGGCCACCAAGAAAACGCCGGCCGCGGGAAAGACGCCAACAGCCGAGAAGACGCGAACAGCCGGCAAGACGCCAACGGCCGGCAAGACGACGACAGCCGGAAAGGCGACGGCCGCGGACCAGGGCGCCACCCCGACCACCGTCGACACCCCGCTCCGCAAGGTGCTCGGCGACCGCACCGCGAAGGCCCTCGCCGACCACCTCGACCTGCACACCGCGGGCGACCTGATCTATCACTTCCCCCGCCGCTACGACGAGCGCGGCGAGCACACCGACCTGCGCGAGCTGCAGATCGGCGAGCAGGTCACCATCCTGGCCCAGGTCAAGAACCGGACCGTACGCCCGATGCGCCAGCGCCGCGGCACCATGCTCGAGATCACCATCGGCGACGGGTCCGGGGCGACGCTGACGTGCACGTTCTTCAACCAGGCGTGGCGGGAGCGGGAGCTGACGACCGGCCGCTGGGGTCTCTTCGCCGGGAAGGTGACCGATTTCCGGGGCAAGCGGCAGCTCAACGGCCCCGCCTACCAGCTGTTGCGGGCCGACGCGACGCAGGACGAGGCGGCCGAGGAGATCGAGGAGTTCGCCGGGGCGCTGATCCCGGTCTATCCGGCGGCGGCCGCCGTGCCGACGTGGACGATCGCGAAGTGCGTACGGACGGTGCTCGACACGTTCCGGGCGCCGGACGATCCGTTGCCCGGAACGGTGCGCGCCAACCGGAACCTCATCGGCATCGGCAAGGCGCTGCACGAGATCCACCGGCCGACTTCCCAGGAGGATCTCTACCGGGCGAAGCACCGGCTCAAGTGGGACGAGGCGTTCGCCGTGCAGGTGACGCTCGCCCAGCGGCGGGCGCGGGCGGCGGCGGATCCGGGGCGGGCGCGGCCGCGGAGACCGGACGGGATCCTGGCGGCGTTCGATGCCGCGCTGCCCTACGAGCTCACCGAGGGGCAGGCGCGGGTCGGGGAGGAGATCGCCGCCGATCTCGGCGCGGCGCACCCCATGCATCGCCTGCTGCAGGGGGAGGTCGGTTCGGGCAAGACCCTGGTGGCCGTACGCGCGATGTTGCAAGTGGTCGACGCCGGCGGCCAGGCGGCGTTGCTGGCGCCGACGGAGGTCCTTGCCACGCAGCACCAGCGCAGCATCAGTGCCCAGCTCGGCGCGCTCGGACGGGCCGGGGAGCTCGACGGTGACCCGCGCGGGACCCAGGTGACGCTGGTCACGGGTTCGCTCGGGGCGAAGGGCCGCCGCGCCGCGCTGGCCAAGGTGGCCGACGGCACCGCCGGGATCGTCGTGGGGACGCACGCCCTGCTGTACGAGGGGGTCGACTTCCACGATCTCGGCCTGGTGGTCGTGGACGAGCAGCACCGGTTCGGTGTCGAGCAGCGGGACGCGTTGCGGGCCAAGGCGGCCACCCCGCCGCACGTACTCGTGATGACCGCCACGCCGATCCCGCGGACGGTCGCGATGACCGTGTACGGAGATCTCGAGACCTCGACGCTCTCCCAGTTGCCGCGCGGCCGGTCGCCGATCGCGTCGCATGTCGTCCCGCCCGAGCGGCCGGACTTCCTGGCCCGGGCGTGGGAGCGGGTGAAGGAAGAGGTGAAGAAGGGCCACCAGGCGTACGTGGTCTGCCCGCGCATCGGTGACGCCGACGGGGCCGAGGACGACGGGGAGCCGCCGAAGGACGACGAGCCGTCCCGGCGGCCGCCGCTCGCCGTGCTGGAGGTGGCGCCGATCCTCGAGGAGGGTCCGCTGCACGGGCTGCGGATCGGGGTGCTGCACGGCCGGCTGCCCGCGGAGGAGAAGGACGCCGTGATGCGCCGCTTCGCCGCGGCCGAGCTGGACGTGCTGGTCGCCACCACCGTGATCGAGGTCGGCGTGGACGTCCCCAACTCCACCGTCATGATCATTATGGACGCCGACCGCTTCGGCGTCTCCCAGCTGCACCAGCTGCGCGGTCGCGTCGGCCGCGGCTCGGCGCCGGGTGTGTGCCTCCTGGTCTCCGAGGCCCCCGAGGGTACGCCGGCCCGCGAGCGACTGGCGGCCGTGGCGTCGACGACCGACGGCTTCAAACTGGCCGAGCTGGATCTCGAACAGCGCCGCGAGGGCGACGTGCTCGGGGCCTCGCAGTCCGGCAAGCACAGCCACCTGCGGCTGCTCTCGCTGTTGCGGGACAGCAACCTCATCCGCGACGCCCGGGCCGAGGCGGCCGAGCTGGTGGGCGACGATCCCGACCTGACCCGTTACCCGGCGCTGGCGGCCTCGGTCGCGGCGCTGGTCGACGAGGACCGAGCCGAATACTTGGAGAAGGGTTGATCCTGCACTTCTGCCCGCGGGCCGACTGGGAACGGGCCGCCGAGACGGGCACCTACCGCGCGGAGTCCCTGGAGAGTCAGGGCTTCATCCACCTGTCCACCCCGGAGCAGGTGGCCGTTCCCGCCAACCTGCTGGCCCGGGGCCGCACCGACCTGGTGCTGCTGGTTCTACGGGAGGAACTGTTGCCGGTCCCTCCGGTCTGGGAGGACGGCGACCCGCCGGATCCCTCGGGCACGCAGTTCCCGCACCTCTACGCGCCGATCCCGGTGGCCGCAGTCGCCGCCGTCCACGACTGGCAACCCGGCCCGGACGGCACGTTCACGGCGCCCACCAACCTGACGCCCTGAGTCCAACCGCCCGCCCTGAGCCGCAGCAAAGCGGCGGCGACGCCCACCAGCCTGACGCCCCGACCCGCGGCGAAAGCGGCAAGCGGCGTCCACCTGCCTCACGCTCGGGTGGAATCGAAGAATCGCGCCGCTTCCCTCGAGCAGGGCGACGAAAAGCGAGCGGGGCGAAGAAAAGCGCGCAGGGCAACGAAGCGCGCCGGGCAACGAAAAGCGCGCAGGGCAACGAAGCGCGCCGGGCAACGAAAAGCGCGCCGGCGCAAACGAGCCGGCGCGCGTCTCAGGTGGTGTGTCAGGCGGTGAACTTCACCTTGCGGCGACGCGCCACGACGAAGAGCGCGATGCCCGCGCCGAGCAGGACGACCGCGCCGACCGCGATGCTGCCGGCGGCCGCACCCGTGAGGGGCAGGGTCGGCTCGTCGCTGTCGCCACCGCCGGAGCCGGCGGTGTCACAGTCCTCGGGCTGCTCGTACGTGATGGTGGCGGCCTCGTCCTCGTAGCCCTCGGGCGTGGCGGTGATCTCCATGCCGTCGGTGGCCGGGAGCTCCACCTTGGTCGTTTCGCCGACCTTGCCGGTGATGGTCTTGGTGACCCCGGTGCTGGTCTCGAACGTCACCTTGACGGCCTTGGGCCAGTCCTTCGGCACCGTGATGCCCAGCGTGACCGAGTCACAGTCGGCCTCGTAGACGAACTCCGGCTCCTCGGCGGGCGCCGACGGCTCGGAGCTGGCCGGGGTCGACGCCGACGGGCTGGTGGTCGGGGTGGCGGGCTGGGACGGCGCCGGCTTGGTCGGGGTGGAAGCCGACGGGGCCGGGGACTCCGGGGCCGGCTCCGAGGCGGACGCCGACGGCACCGGGGCGCCCTCCTCCGGCGCGCACTTCTCGGTCGGCTTGGTCTCCGAGCCGCTGTCGCCCTTGGTGACGTCCTCGCGGTCCTGGTAGTCCCAGAACGCGGTGATCGCCAGCTCGGCCTTCTGGGCGGAGGCCGGCAGCTGCTGGACGCCCTCGAGCGAGCCCGGCGCCTTGGGCTCGACGGCGTCCTTGAGGATGCCGGTGATGGTGCTGCCCTCGGTCAGCTTGACGTCGGTGAGCTTGGCCTCGAGGTTGTTCTGGCTGTTGAAGGCGGTCCAGGTGACCTGCCAGGTGCCGTCCTCGTTCACGCACGCGTCGGAGGGCTTGAGGGTCGTGTGGTGGGCGCTCGCGGGGCCGGCGAGGAACGCCACGCCCGTCAGGCCGAGCAGGGTGCCGGCGGCGATGGAAGCCGTGCGGCGCAGGGGGGAATTGCGGAGGATCACGCCTTCTCCTGTGGTGAGGACCGAGGGGAACGGCGCGGGGTCGGCGGCATGCCGGCGCGCGACAGGGGGGCTGTCAGCGCGGGCCGGCGACGATACCTCCCCGCATCGTCGTACCGACAGCGTTTCGTCGGCGGCACAGGGACCATAGCGAGCCGGGCCGATCCGTTGAACCCCGAAGCTGGCTCCGAGCTGACTGTTATGTATTTGAGATCTTCGTTGGACGGAACGCTTGTGTGCTGCTGCTCAACGTGGTTTTCGGGGCACGAAGAGGAGGGAAAAGTTCACTCTCCGGTGAGGCGCCGGGGGTGGTGAAGTAGCGTCGCAGCGTGCTGTCCGAACAACTCACCACGGCGCGATGACGCGCATCATCGCCGGGACGCACGGCGGCCGCCGGCTGGCCGCTCCGCCCGGTGCGCAGACCCGGCCCACATCGGACCGGGTGCGGGAGGCCTACTTCAGCGCCCTCGGCACCATGACCGATCTCGACGGTGCCCGGGTCGCCGATCTCTATGCCGGCTCCGGGGCGATCGGGCTCGAGGCCCTGTCCCGCGGGGCGGCTCATGCGCTGCTCGTCGAGTCCGACGCCAAGGCGGCCCGGGCCATCCGGGACAACATCGTCGCGCTCCGCGCCGGCAACGCCGCACGCCTGGTCACCGGCAAGGTGCTCACGCTGCTCGCGGCGCCCCCGGAGGGCGGGCCCTACGACGTCGTCTTCGCCGATCCGCCGTACGCGGTCGGCGACGACGAGGTCGAGGAGGTGCAGCTGAGCCTCGTGGCCCACGGGTGGCTGGCGGACGACGCGGTGGTGACCTTCGAGCGATCGTCCCGCACGTCGGTCAAGGGTGAGCCATTGAGCTGGGTGGACGGTCTCACA
Organism: Symbioplanes lichenis; assembly: GCF_030709675.1. GTDB lineage: Bacteria > Actinomycetota > Actinomycetes > Mycobacteriales > Micromonosporaceae > Actinoplanes > Actinoplanes lichenis. The sequence continues at coordinate 727,278 of NZ_JAUZQD010000001.1, read as the reverse complement.
GCCGACCGCAGCCGGAAGTACGGCGAGACCACTCTTTGGTACGGTCGCCGATCATGAGACGTGCGGTCTGTCCCGGTTCCTTCGATCCGGTCACCAACGGGCACCTCGACATCGTCGGGCGCGCGAGCCGGCTCTTCGACGAGGTCATCGTCGGCGTCCTGATCAACCACTCCAAGACCGGCCTGTTCACCATCGAGGAGCGCATCGAGATGCTCCGCGAGGCCTCGGCCCCGTACCCGAACGTGCGGGTCGAGTCCTTCCATGGCCTGCTGGTGGACTTCTGCCGGGCCCAAGGGGCGGCCGTGGTGATCAAGGGTCTGCGCGCGGTGAGCGACTTCGACTACGAATTGCAGATGGCGCAGATGAACATCGGGCTCTCCGGCGTGGAGACGCTGTTCATGCCGACGAACCCGCTTTATTCGTTCCTCTCGTCCAGCCTGGTGAAGGACGTCGTCAAGTGGGGCGGCGACGCGTCGTCCTACGTGCCCGACTTCGTCCGGGAGCGGCTCGTGACGAGACTGCGGCAAAACTGACGGCGTGGCCTTCGCCGTCCGGTTGCCCGGTTCGGCATTACCGTGATCGGACCACTCACCGTGAGTGGCAGCTGACAGGAGTGAGGCGCCGTGGATCCGCTCGACCGCATCGACGAGATCATCTCCTTGGTGGAGCAGGCGAGGGCGGTCCCGATGTCCCGGACCAACTTCATGTTCGACCGGGCCGAGATGGTCGCGCTCCTGGACGAGCTGCGCTCGGAGCTGCCCGGTGACCTGCGCCGGGCGGTCGCGCTGCTGGAGGAGCGGGACAAGATCATCGACGCCGGCAAGCGCGAGGCCGACCGGATCGTCAGCGAGGGCGAGACCGAGCACGCCCGGCTGGTGTCGGTCAACGAGATCACCGTCTCGGCCGAGCACGAGGGTGCCCGGATCATCGCCGAGGCGCGGTCCGAGGCGCAGCGGCTGCGCGAGGAGGTCGACGACTACGTCGACACCGCGCTGGCCAACTTCGAGCAGTTCCTCACCCGGGCGCTGGCGTCGATAGAGCGTGGCCGGGACAAGATGCACGCGCTGCGCGAGATCGGCACCTTCCAGGGCGAGGAGAACGAGCGCCCGCTGCCCTTCTGAGCGGCGCCGGCCCGCCTCTCGCACGGCCGTGCCGGCCGGGGTGTGGCGCTGACCTCGCCGCGCCGGAACGGGTGATTTGTCCGGTGCGGGACGCGGTAGTCTTGGTCCCTCGCTCCGGGTGCGGCCCGCCATCCGGGGCGATTCGACGTCACCCCCGCTGCTCAGGTAACCTTTCCTGTCGGCCTACCCATGGCTGAGAGTTCACGATGCCCAAGATTTCGCAGAACCACCTCGATCCCAGGATGCCGCTGGTCGTCGACACGACGAAGCTCCCGCGCCAGCCTGGGGCGACGCGTGCCCTGAAGCGGGTCATCCCGGCACCGGCGGACCTCGGCCTGGAGTTGATCTCGGTGCCCGAGGGCTCCGACGTCGAGCTCGATCTGAGCCTCACGTCGGTGTCCGAGGGTGTTTACGTCAGCGGCAGGGTCCGCGGCTCACTCCAGGGTGAGTGCGGGCGCTGCCTCAACGAGATCGCGCAGTCGTTCGACGTCCCGATCGCGGAGCTCTACGCCTATGCGGAGAGCACCACGGAGGAGACGACGGACGAGGACGAGGTGGGCCGGATGCAGGGCGACCTGATCGACCTGGAGCCGGCGGTGCGGGACGCGGTGGTGCTGACACTGCCGACCAACCCGGTCTGCCGGCCGGACTGCCCAGGGTTGTGCCCCGACTGCGGGGTGCACTTCGACGACCTCCCGGCCGACCACAGTCACGAGGACGTCGACCCCAGGTGGGCCGCTTTGCGCAACCTGTCAGCTGAGGCGGCTTCGCCGCTCGACCAGCGTCATTCTGAGGAGTAGGTACCGTGGCCGTCCCCAAGCGCAAGATGTCGCGCAGCAACACCCGGTCCCGCCGGGCGAACTGGAAGGCGACCGCGGTGCAGACCGTGGAGTGCCCCCAGTGCAAGTCGCCGCACCTGCCGCACACCGCGTGCGGGGTCTGCGGCACCTACAACGGCCGTCAGGTCGTCGAGGTCTGAGCCTCGCGGAGTGACGCGCCCGATCAGCGGGCGGGTCGAGCCCGGGCCGCGGCGATCGTCCGGTGCCCCGGACCCGGCGGAGGGCGGCCACCAGGCCGGCACCGTCCGGGCCCCGGGCACCGCGCGGATCGCCGTCGACCTCCTCGGCGGGGACCAAGCTCCCGCCGTCGTGGTTGACGGCGCTCTGCGCGCCGCTCAGGCCGACCCCGCCCTTCAGTTGTTGCTCGTCGGCCCGCCCGAGGCCGCCGAGCTGGTTCTCGCTGCCCTGCCGCCGGAGCAGCACGCCCGCGTGCGCGTCCAGCCGGTGGCGCCCGCCCCGGACGACCTCGACGGACACGCCGCCGGACGCTCGGCGCACGCCCCCGCGGTCGGCCGCGCCCGGCAGTTCGCCGAGCCCGGGGTCCGCGCGGCCGTGAACGCCGTCGCGGCCGGTCTCGCCGACGCCGTCGTCTCCGCCGGCGACACCGGCGCCGTGGTCACCTCGGCCGCCATCACGCTCGGCCGCCTGATCGGCGTCCGCCGTCCCCCGCTCGCCGCGGTGCTGCCCAGCGCTGCCGGCCGGATCGTGCTGCTGGACGTCGGCTCCTCCGTCGATCCCGACGAGCACACCCTCGCGACCCACGCCCGGCTGGGCGCCGCCTATGCGCAGGCCGTGCACGGCATCGCCGCCCCGCGCGTGGGCCTGCTCACCATCGGCACCGAGCCCGGCAAGGGCGATCGGCTGCGCCGGGCCGCCCCCGAGCTCTTCGAGGAGATCGAGCTGCCCGCCGGCGCCCGCTACACCGGGCTGGTCGAGGGCAACGACGTGGTCACCGGCGCGGTCGCCGACGTCGTGGTGACCGACGGATTCGCCGGCAATGTGCTGCTCAAGGGGCTCGAGACCGCGTACGCGACGCTCGGCCCCCCGCCCTCCGATCCGCCCCGCAAGCCCCCGCCCCGAGCCGCCGTGCTGCTCGGCGTCGGCGGGCTCGTCGTCGTGTGCCACGGCGCCGCGAGCGGGCGGGACATGGCCGCGGGCATCGCCCTCGCCGCGACCCTCCACCGCATCGGCACGGTCGAGAAGGTCGCGAGCCTGGTCCGCGAGGAAGCGTCGGAAGCACCCGCGAAGGCCGCGAGCCCGGACGACGCCGATCGCAAGCCCGGTAAAACGCCCGGCGACATGCCCGGCGAAACGCCCGGCGAAACGGCCGGCGACACGACCGGCGGCGCGAAAGACATCGAGACCGTCGACAGGACCGAAGGAGAAGCACAAGTGCAAGAGGTGGTGCATGAGCAGTAACGACAAGCGGCGGGTACGCCCCTCGACCGAGCCGCTCGAGGAGGCGTTCGGCGTCCCCCTCGAGCCCGGCCTGCTCGAGCGCGCCCTCACCCACCGCTCGTACGCGTACGAGAACGGTGGCCTGCCCACCAACGAGCGCCTGGAGTTCCTGGGCGACTCGGTGCTCGGCGTGGTCATCACGTCGGCGCTCTTCCACAACCACCCTGATCTGCCCGAGGGCCAGCTGGCGAAGCTGCGCGCGAGCGTCGTGAACATGCACGCCCTCGCCGACGTCGCCCGGACCCTCGGACCGCAGGGGCTGGGCCCGCACCTGCTGCTGGGCAAGGGCGAGGAGACGACCGGCGGCCGGGACAAGGCGAGCATCCTGGCCGACACCCTGGAGGCGCTGCTCGGGGCGATCTATCTCGAGCACGGCCTGGACCTGGCCGGCGAGGTGATCCACCGGCTGTTCGACCCGCTGATGGCGGAGTCGGCCGGGCGCGGGGCCGCCCTCGACTGGAAGACCAGCCTGCAGGAGCTGACGGCCGCGCTCGGCCTGGGCGTGCCCGATTACGTGATCGACGACGCCGGGCCCGACCACGCCAAGACCTTCACCGCCTGGGTGATCGTCGCGGGCGAGCGCTACGGCGGCTCCGACGGCCGCAGCAAGAAGCAGGCCGAGCAGCGCGCCGCCGCGGCCGCCTGGCGCACCCTCACCGAGCGGGCCGAGTCGGAGACCCCGCCCCCCGCGGTGGCCGGTGGCGGCCACGCCGACTCCCCGAACGGATCGGTTCACGACACCGCGAACAAGGACGACAAAGCCGAAAGCGCAGCCGAGGGGTGAGCACCACGGCGGCCGACGCCCCCACGGCCACCACGTCCGACCGTCTCTGGGAGCTCGCCGGCCGCTGGCGGGGAGCCGGCGTCGCCGTCGGCATCCTCGCGCTGACCCGGGTGGTCCAGCTGCTCCTGCTCGTCGGGCTCGACCGGGCGACGGCCGAGCCCACGGGACTGCGCGCCAACCTGCTCATCTGGGACGGCGGCTGGTTCCTGCGGGCGGCGCAGGGCTATCCGGACGGCTACACGTACGGACCGACGGGCGCCATGGAAGGCAATGAGCTGGCCTTCTTCCCGCTCTACCCGACGCTCATCCGGATCCTGTCCGCGCTGGGCTTCAACCCGGGCAGCTCGGCGCTCGCCGTCAGCTGGCTCGCGTCGGCCGGGGCTGCCGTCGCCCTGCACCTGCTGGGCACGAGCCTGTTCAAAAGTCGCCGGGCCGGCTGGGCACTGGTCGGCATCTGCTGCGGGGCTCCGATGTCCGTCGTGCTCTCCATGGCGTACACGGAAAGTCTCTTCCTCGCCCTGCTGGCGGGCATGCTGGTGGCCGCGCACCGCAAGGTGTGGTGGGCCGCCGGCCTGCTCGGTCTCGGCTGTGCGCTGACCCGCCCGACCGGTGCCGCCGCCGCGGTCGCCCTGGCCGTCGCCGCCTACCTGGCGGTCCGCGCCGGTGAGCGGAAGGCGCCTCCGCTGCTGGCGGCGGGGGTCGCGCTTGCGGGCGTCCCGGCCTATCTGGGCTGGGTCGGCTGGCGGGTCGGCGAGTGGGACGCGTGGTTCAAGATCCAGACCGCCGGCTGGGGTACGTCCACCGACCTCGGCCGCAGCACGGTGACGTTCCTGGCCGACACGCTGACCGTGGCCGACGGCTGGGTGCCGATGAGCGTGGCTTTGATCCTGCTCGCGGCGCTGGTGGCGGCGGGAGTGGCGCTGGCGGGCCGGCCGTGGCTGCCGCTGGGCGTCTACGGGGTCGTGGCGATGGTGCTCGTCTACGGCCAGGCCGGCTATTACCACTCCAAGCCGCGGCTGCTGCTGCCCGTACTCTTGACGCTGCTGCCGGCCGTGGCCGCCGCGGCCCGGGCGCGTCCCCGCGTGGCGATCCTGGCGATCAGCGCGTGGGCCCTCTTCGGCCTCTGGTACGGCGCCTATCTGGTAGCAGTCTGGCCCTACACGATCTGAGCAGGAGCACATGCCTGAGCTTCCCGAGGTCGAGACCGTCCGCATGGGTCTGGACAAGTGGGTCACCGGCCGTCGCGTCGCGGCCGTGGAGGTGCACCACCCCCGGGCGATCCGCCGCCACCTGCCCGGCGACGCCCACTTCGCCGCCGTCCTCGCCGGACGCACGATCACCGGCACCCGGCGCCGGGGCAAATATCTCTGGCTGCCGCTCGACTCGGGCGACGCCGTCATCGCGCACCTCGGCATGAGCGGCCAGCTGCTCATGCAGCCGCCGGAGGCGCCGGACGAGAAGCACCTGCGGGTCCGGTTCGCCTTCGCCGACGACGGGCCGGAGCTGCGCTTCGTCGACCAGCGCACGTTCGGCGGGCTGTCCGTGTCGGAGGGTGGCGCCGAGCTGCCGGACGAGATCGCGCACATCGCCCGCGACCCGATGGATCCGCTCTTCGACGACGACCTGTTCGTCGAGCGGATGCGGGCCAAGCACACCGAGGTCAAGCGCGCGCTGCTGGACCAGACGCTGATCTCGGGCGTCGGCAACATCTATGCCGACGAGGCACTGTGGCGGGTCCAGCTGCACGGCGCCCGCCCGACGGACGCGCTGAGCAAGCCGGTCGTGCGGCGGCTGCTCGGGCACGTCCGCGACATCCTGGGCGAGGCGATCAAGGCGGGCGGGACGAGCTTCGACGCGCTCTATGTCAACGTCAACGGGGAGTCCGGCTACTTCGACCGGTCCCTCGACGCGTACGGGCGGGAGGGGCTGCCGTGCCACCGCTGTGGCACGGCGATGCGCCGCGAGCAGTTCATGAACCGGTCGTCGTACAGCTGTCCGCGGTGCCAGCCACGGCCCCGGAAGTCGCTGCGGTGACATAGGGGCTGGCGTCGGTGGCCAGCCCGAAGCCCGCGCCCCGGCGGCCCATCAGGCGGCGGGCGGCCGTGAGCAGCTCGACCGGGACGCCGTGCACGAGGTGTCCGTCGCCCGGGCGTACGCCGTCGCCCGCCCAGCCCTGATAGGCCGACCACGGCCCGTCGAAGGTGCAGATCTTCACGCCCAGGTCCCGGTAGAGCGGATGGGTGGGCACGCCCGGGTTGAGCACGATCCGGTGCAGGCCGCGGCGGGCCGCCAGGCGCACGGTCAGGGCCACCGGGCCGACGCCGCCCGAGCCGGCCGGCGCCCGGTCCAGGAACAGGCCCTCGGCGCCTTCCTCCCGCCACGCGTCCACGTCGGCGAGGACGTCGGCAAGCGATCGCCCGCCCCAGTCCAGGTCGACGCGGCCGAGGCGCTGGTGCCGGTTCCGGCGGCGGCCCGGCCGGTCCTGGATGAGCCACGTGTCGCCGTCGAGGGCGAGGCCGGGCGACGGGTGGGCGTACGGGGGGAAAAGGGTCCTCACGGGGATCCTCCGGGTGTCAGGGTTTCCTGGGCCAGCCATCGCAGGGTCGCCGGCTCGGTCTCGCGCGGGGCGGGAACAGCCAGCGGCAGCTCGTAGGTGGGCGCGGGGGGCGCGGTCGCCAGGTCGGTGTAGAGCGCGCCGTACGCACGCACGACCCGGTCGGTGGTGAAGTAGGCGAGCGCCCGGCGCCGGGCCGCGTCGCCCAGGGCCCGCCGGCGGGCGGGGGCCTTCAGCAGGGAGACGCAGGCGCCGGCGAGCGTTTCCGGATCGTCCTCCGGTACGACCACCCCGGCATCGCCCAGCGTCTCGGCGACCGGTCCGACGTCGACTCCCACGACCGCGCGACCGGACATCATGGCTTCGATCAGCCGGTACGGGGGGTCGGCCGGCCCGGGCAGGTGGACGACCAGGTGACCCGTGGCGTACCGGGCGCGCGGGTCGGCCGGGATCGGGTGCATCCGGACGGCGCGCCCGAGTCCTGTGCGGTCGATCAGCTCGGCGGCGTGGTCCTCGTGCGTCGAGCCGACGCCGACCAGGTGCAGCACGGTGCCCGGGACGGCGGTGGAGATCCGGGCGAAGGCGTCCAGCAGCTTGGGCAGCCCGCTGTCCGGCGCGCCGTTGCCGGCCCAGACGATCGAGGGGACCGTACGGGCCTCCGGCGCGCTCGGGAAGTCGCGCGGGTCGACGCCGGCGGGCACGGGCACCAGCCGCCCGGGCTCGGCGCCGTGCCGCAGCGCCCACGCGTGGTGGAACTCGCTGAGCGGCGCGATCAGTCCGGCCTCGGCATAGCCCGTACGCGCGACGGCCCGCCGGAAGCGCCGCAGCACCGTCTGCACGGCGGGGGAGAGCCGCTCCTCACTGGACCGGGGCCGGCTCACGGGCGCCCGGGCCTCGGTGAGCAGCAGCGGCGTGCCGGTGCGCCACCGCGCGGCGAGGGCGGCGAGCAGAGGCGTCGTACCGCCCACGCAGTGGATCAGGTCGGTCTCCGGCACCGGTACGGCCAGTGCCCGCGCGGCGTGCCGGAGCAGGGTCACCGCGGTCCGGGCGTCCCGCACGCTCAGCTTGGGCAGCCGCTCACCGTCCTCGGTGGCCCGCCCGGCCTTCCACGCGTCGAGCAGCACGTCGGCCAGCGGCACCGAGTGCAGCGGCGGCGCCTTCTCGGCCAGACTGGCCAGGGCGGCCAGGCCCCGGGCGAAGTCCTCGTCACGCCGCTCGGCCAGGCCCCGGCACAGCAGCACGGCGGCCGCGACGGCGTTCTCGTCCCGGTGGCTCTTCGGCGTGTCCCGGGGCAGGACGACGCAGCCGGCCGACGCGACGTGCGGGGGCAGCGGATAGGCGGGCCCGCCGAGCGGCTCGCGGTCGGACACCGTCACGAGGTCGAAGCGGTGGCCGGCGAGACCGTCGACGAGGGTCCGGCACCAGCCGGCGAGGGCGTCCCGGCGGAACGGGTAGCCGCCCCCGGTGAGCAGACAGATGCGCATGCCGCTCAGCACCGCGGGAACGTCGGGGGCGATATCACGATGGCTGCAACGAAGCAGCGGCGAAAAGTTACGGGAAGCCGGAGGTTTATGCTCCGTTAAAGGGTATTTATACCGATTTGCGGGCGGGGGATTTCACCCGTTCCGGCCCTTGCCCGGGCGGCGTCCCTGTCCGACGGCCCGCGGCGGGCGGGCCGCGGGGATGCCGGGCACCCCGCCACTGGCGCCCGGCATCCTCCAGGGGGATCGGCGAGCCGATCGTCGTCACGGTAAGCAGCCGGACGTTCACCGGCCAATCGGCGAAAGGAAGACCTAAGCCAGGCTTCAGGCCCGCCTCCATCGGCCGGGTTCCACCCTTCGTAGGGCATCCGCCGACGCTCGGGCCGTTCGGGCCCGCGGGGCGCGGTTCCGGCCGGGACTTGCGGTACCTCTGAGGGCATGCCCGACCCGAAGCACCTCGAGCTCCTCCTCGACTGCGACCGCTACCTCGACCGCCAGCAGGTGCTCCTCGACCGGCTCGCCGGCGACGACCGGCTGGCCCCGCTCCTCGCCGCCATGGACGCGGCCTTCGACCAGCTGCTCCAGGCCGTGACGGAGGGCTGGCGCACGGCGTGTGCCCAGGCCGAGCCACCCCGGAAGGCGTAAACCCCTTGATCCAACCGGGGGTTCCGTGCCAGGGTGGCGAGATTCACTGGAGTGCGGGGGCCGGCGCGGGGGCCACGGCTTGACGAGGCCTGGACATGGGCGCACCATAGAAGTGTCGCCAGTCGCGCCCATCTGCGTTCATGTCTCGTGAGCGCGGGTAAATCTGCATCTCGTGCACTGTCTTGAGGGCAGATCTCTGTGCCTACGCGTGTCCGTGGGCTCGGAAGTGCTAAGCCACTGTGCGCGCGTTTGGCCGGATTGACACGGCAGCGCTCAAGACAAAGAGACGCAGCGTCTCACAAGGAGAAGTCATGGCGAAGGCCCTCTACGGCCACGTAGGTGCGGCGCCCGATCGGCGCCTGCTCGACGAGGTCACCCGACTGCGTTCCAGGGTGCAGGCTCTGGAGTTCGAGGTCACCCGCCTCCGGGCGGAGAACGATCGTCTCGAGGCGGCGTCCGCCGACTCCGACGATCTGCGGCTGCTGAGCGAGCCCGCCCTCACCTGAGCTCCCCCGGGCGCCGCCTGACCACCGCGCGGCGCTCACCTTCCACCCCTCGGAACAGCAGAACACCAGCGCGCCTCCACCGACCGTGGCGGCGCGCAGCTTTTTGCCCGAAACCGTGCAAGCCCGGAAGTGCGCGAGCGCGGGATCGGCCGCTCCTGGAGGCTTTCGAGCCCGGAGTCGGCCGCGTCCAGTGATCCGTGAGCCCGGGATCGATCGCGCCCGGAAGTCCGCCGGCCCGGGGCCGGCCGCCCGGAAGTCCGCCGGCCCGGGGCCGGCCGCCCGGAAGTCCACCGGCCGGGGGCCGGCCGCCCGGAAAGCCGCAGGCCCGAGGCCCCGCGGGGCCGGAGCCCGGCTGGCGGGCCCGACGCGCGGCCGGCCCGGGCGCCGGGTCTTCGCCAGGTGCTCATTCGTCTGACCTTCGTCCCTCGGGAATGAGTTGCCCCGGTGTGCCCAAGGCGGGCCCGGTCCAAGCACCCCTCTCGATACCCGGCACCCCGAGGCCAGCCCCGGCGTTCGCCGCGCCGCCCGGCGGGCCGGCCCGGGGCGGCGTCCCACCAGGCGAGTCGCCCATGATCCGGGCGCCGGGGAAACGGCGCGGCGGACGTGCCAAATATCGGCCCGGCGATCGCGCACCGCATCGATGGCGTCGCTGTCGGGCGAGATCCCGGCGTCGTCGCGCGCGACAACCGGATGAAAAGCCTCACCAGGGCCGTAACCGGACGCGCGGCGTGCGCGCACATGCGGGGAACGGGCGGGTAACCTGCTGGCACGAGCCAACCCGCGCGACCCTCGGAGATCCGTGCACCTCAAGACCTTGACGGCCAAGGGCTTCAAGTCCTTCGCCTCCGCCACGACGCTGCGGCTGGAGCCGGGCATCACCTGCGTGGTGGGCCCCAACGGCTCCGGCAAGTCCAACGTCGTCGACGCCATCGCCTGGGTGCTCGGTGAGCAGGGGGCCAAGGCGCTGCGCGGCGGCAAGATGGAGGACGTCATCTTCGCCGGCACGGCCGGGCGGGCCCCGCTGGGCCGGGCCGAGGTGACGCTGACGATCGACAACAACGACGGCGCCCTGCCGATCGACTACACCGAGGTGTCGATCACGCGCCGGATGTTCCGCGACGGCGCCAGCGAGTACGAGATCAACGGCAACTCGTGCCGGCTGCTCGACATCCAGGAGCTGCTGAGCGACTCCGGCATCGGCCGCGAGATGCACATCATCGTCGGCCAGGGCCGGCTCGACGCGATGCTGCACGCCAAGCCCGAGGACCGCCGCGCCTTCATCGAGGAGGCCGCCGGCGTCCTCAAGCACCGCAAGCGCAAAGAGAAGGCGATCCGCAAGCTCGACGCGATGCAGACCAACCTCAACCGGCTCAACGACCTGACGGCCGAGCTGCGCCGCCAGCTCAAGCCGCTGGGGAAGCAGGCCGAGGTGGCACGCCGGGCGGCGGGCATCCAGGCCGACCTGCGCGACGCCCGGCTCCGGCTGCTCGCCGACGACCTGCACACGCTGCGGACCACCCTGGACAAGGAGATCGCCGACGAGTCGGCGATGCGCGAGCGCCGCCAGCAGGTCGAGGACGAGAATCGCGAAGTTCAGCGGATGCTCGCCGACCTCGAGTCGGCCCACGCCGACGACGCGCCGCTGCTGCAGGCCGCGCAGGACACCTGGTACAAGCTGTCCGCGCTGCAGGAGCGCTTCCGGTCCACCGAGCAGCTGGCCGCCGAGCGCCACCGGCACCTCTCCGCCGCCTCCGACGACGAGCGCCCCGGGCGCGACCCCGAGCAGCTGGCGGCTGAGGCGGAACGGGTCCGGGAGCAGGAGGAGGAGCTCCGCGAGGCGCTGACCGAGGACCAGATGCGGCTGGCCGAGGCGGTCGAGCACCGCCAGGAGCTGGAGCGTCAGCTGGCCGCGGCCGAGGGCGCGTTGCGTACCGCGGCGAAGGCGATCGCCGACCGGCGGGAGGGCCTCGCCAAGCTCACGGGGCAGGTGAACGCGGCCCGCGCCCGGACCGGGAGCGCCGCGGAGGAGATCGAGCGGCTCGCGGCGGCGCACACCGACGCCCTGATGCGGGCCGAGGCGGCGCAGGCCGAGGTCGACGCCGTGGCCGAGGTGTCCACCGAGGCCGACCGGGACAACGTGGAGCTCGACGCCCGGCACGCCGAGGCCGTCGCCGCCCACGACCGGGCCGCCGCCGTGGTCAAGGAGCTGTCCGACGCCGAGCGCGCCGCGGAGAAGGACGCCGCGAGCTGGAAGGCCCGCGAGGAGGCCCTCGCCCTCGGCCTCAAGCGCAAGGACGGCGCCGGCGCGCTGCTGGGAAAGGCGGACCAGGTTCCCGGCCTGCTGGGCAGCCTCGCCTCGATGCTCACCGTCCGCCCCGGGCACGAGGCCGCGCTGGCCGCGGCGCTGGGCGCGCTGGCCGACGCGGTCGCGCTCAGCGGCGTGGACGAGGCCGTCGAGGCCATGCGTACGCTCAAGATCGCCGACGCCGGCCGGGCCGCCCTGGTCGTGGCGTCCCCCGCGTCGCCCGGCATGCAGGGCACGCTCGACGCCCTCCGGCCGCAACTGCCCGAGGGTGCGATCTGGGCCCCGGATGTCATCGAGTGTCCGGAGTCGATCCGTCCCGCGCTCAACCGGGCCCTGCGCGACGTCGTCCTCGTCCCCGACCTGGCCGCGGCGACGCAGCTGGTCGCGGGCAACGCCGAGCTGCGCGCGGTCACGCCGGACGGCGACGTCCTCGGGGCCCACGCCGCGGCCGGTGGCTCGGGCAAGGCGACCAGCTACATCGAGGTGCAGGCGGCCGTCGACGAGGCGCACGCCAACCGCGAGACGGCCGAGGAGCAGATCGGCGTCCTCAAGGCCCAGCTGGCCGACGCGCGGGCCGAGGTGGCCGAGCGCAAGGAGGCCGTGAACGTCGCGGCCGCCGCCAAGCGGGCCGCCGAGGGCGAGCGCAACGCCGCCGCCCGCCGCCTCGCCGAGCTGGGCGCCGCCGCCCGGTCGGCCAAGGCGGAGTCGGAGCGGCTGGGAGCGTCCCGGCAGAAGGCGGAGGGCAACCGCGACCGGGATCTCTCCGGGCTGGCCGAGCTGGAGGAGCGGCTGCGGCTGGCCGAGGCGACCCCGATCGACGAGGAGCCGTCCACCGAGGAACGCGACCAGCTCGCCGCCATGGTGCCGCAGGCCCGGCAGAACGAGATGGAGGTGCGGCTGGCCGTCCGGACGGCGGAGGAGCGGGTCTCGTCCATCGCCGGCCGCGCCGACTCGCTGCTGCGCCAGGCCAACGCCGAGCGGCAGGCCCGCGAGCGAGCCGCCGCCCGCAAGGCCGCCCGGGCGCGGGGAGCCGAGATCGCGCGAGCCGTCGCCCTGGGCGCGGCCGCGGCGCTGACCCGGGTGCAGGTCTCGCTGGCGGCCGCGGTCGAGGTCCGCGACGAGCTGGCCCGCGCGCGTACGGCCCGGGAGGCCGAGCTGTCCGAGGTCCGCGCGACGGCCAAGCGCCTGGTCGCCGAGCTGGAGCGGCTCACGAACGAGGTGCACCGCGACGAGGTCGCCCGGGCCGAGCAGCGGATGCGCATCGAGCAGCTCGAGGCCAAGGCGGCCGAGGACTTCTCGCTCGACGTCGAGACGCTGGTCGCCGAGTACGGTCCGGCGCAGCTCGTGCCCCCGACGGCCGCCGAGACCGCGCAGGCGGAGAAGGACGGCAAAGAGCCGCCGGAGCCGTACCCCTTCCACCGCCCCACGCAGGAGAAGCGCGCCAACAAGGCCGAGCGCGACCTGGCCCTGCTCGGCAAGGTCAACCCGCTGGCGCTGGAGGAGTTCGCGGCGCTGGAGGAGCGCTTCAAGTTCCTCTCCGACCAGCTCGAAGATCTCAAGGCCACCCGCCGCGACCTGCTCACCGTGGTCAAGGACGTCGACGACCGGATCCTCGAGGTCTTCACGTCGGCGTTCGAGGACACGGCCCGCGAGTTCCAGACCGTCTTCCAGGTGCTCTTCCCGGGCGGCGAGGGCCGGCTCGTGCTGACCGACCCGGAGGACATGCTCACCACCGGCGTCGAGGTGGAGGCCCGGCCGCCGGGCAAGAAGATCAAGCGGCTGTCGCTGCTGTCCGGCGGCGAGCGCTCGCTGACCGCGGTCGCCATGCTGTGCGCGATCTTCCGGGCCCGCCCCAGCCCCTTCTACATCATGGACGAGGTCGAGGCGGCCCTCGACGACGTCAACCTGGGCCGGCTCATCACCCTCTTCCAGCAGCTCCGCGAGAAGAGCCAGCTGCTGATCATCACGCACCAGAAGCGCACGATGGAGGTCGCCGACGCCCTCTACGGCGTGACCATGCGCTCGGGTGTGACCCAGGTGATCAGCCAGCGCCTCAACCGGTCGGACGAGGACTGACGTTTGTAGTCTTGCGGGCATGCTGCGTCAACCTGCCCGGGCTCTGTTGATCGACCTCGACGGCGTGCTGCGCCGGTGGGACCCGTCCGTCGCGGCGGGCGTCGAGGAGTCGTACGGGCTCGAGGCGGGCGTGCTGGCGCGCACGGCGTTCGACTGGGAGCTGCTGCGGCCGGCGGTCGCGGCGGAGATGACCGACGCCGAGTGGATGTACCTGGTCGCGCAGCGCCTGCCGCTCGACGACGACACCGCGGCGGCCGCCGTCGCCGCCTGGCAGGAGCATCGGGGCACGGTCGACGAGGAGGTGCTGGGCTTCGTCCGGGAGGTGCGCGCGGCCGGCCGCAAGGTGGGGCTGGCCACCAACGCGACCGACCGGCTCCGGGGCGACCTCGACGCGCTCGGGCTGACGGACGAGTTCGACGCCGTGGTCAGCTCCTCCGAGCTGAAGGTCCACAAGCCGGCGCCGGAGTTCTTCGCACGGGCGTGCTCTTTGCTGGGGGAGCAGCCGCCCTGGGTGCTCTTCGTGGACGACGACGACCGGGTGATCCGGGGCGCCCGGGCCGCGAAGCTGCTGGGTTTCCGCTGGTCGGGGCCGCAGGACTTCACTTATCTGCGGAAGGCGCTGGGTCTCCGAACCAGCGTGTGAGGGCGGCGTCGAGCTCCCGCTGATCGTCTCCGGCCCAGGCGACGTGGCCGTCGGGGCGCAGGAGCAGGGTGCGCCCATCGCCGGTCATGACGTCGACGCGGTCAGCCCAGGCGGATGCCGACAGCCGGCCGAGCAGGAGGCCACGGCCGGCGTGCATCCGGTCGTACAGGCGGCCGTCTTCGAGCGGGATGTCCGGCATCCGCCGGCCGACGAGCGGGTCCTCGGCGCCGAAGTCGTAGTGGATGTCGATCGCGGCGGTCCGCTCGATCAGGAACCGGTTGACCGCCTCGATGTCCATCAGCTCGGTCAGGAGGCGGCGCACGGCCGAGGGCCCCGGCTCGGTCGAGAGCAGCTCGGCCTGGGCCCGGCTGAGAGACAGGACGTTCTCGGCGACCGGGCGGCGCTCGATCTCGTAGGTGTCGAGGAGGTCGATGTGGCCGGCGACCGCCGCGGCGAGCTTCCAGCCGAGGTTGAACGCGTCCTGGAGGCCGAGGTTGAGCCCCTGGCCGCCGGTCGGCGGGTGGACGTGCGCCGCGTCGCCGGCCAGGAACACGCGGCCCGTCCGGTAGCTGTCGGCCAGCCGCGTGGCGTCGCCGAAGCGGGACGTCCAGCGCGGGTCGTGCACGCCGAAGTCCGTACCGGCGTGGGCTCGAAGTTGACGTGCGACCTCGGCCACGGTCGGCGGCGCCGGGGTGTCGGCCACGCCCGCCGCGGGCACCACGAACCGGTGATAGCCGTCCGCGGCCGGGACCACGCCGAAGCCGCGCTGGGTCTTGCGGACCTCGGTCACGACGGCCGTCACGTCCTCCGCCGACGCCGTGATCCTGGCCTCACCCAGCAGCCACTCGTGGCGGGCGGGCTCGCCGGGGAAGCCGACGCCGAGCAGCTTGCGCACGGTGCTGCGGCCGCCGTCGCAGCCGATGAGGTAGCTCGCGCGCAGGCGGGTGCCGTCGGCCAGCTCGGCTGTCACGCCCTCGTCGTCCTGGGCCAGGCCGGTGAGCTCGCTCTCGTAGCGGACCTTCACCCCCAGGCTCTCGGCGTGCTCGCCCAGCAGGCGCTCGGTGGTTTCTTGCGGGATGCCCAGCAGGTACGGGTGAGCGGTGTCGATCGGGCCGGTCAGCGGCTTGACGATCCCGGCGAAGCCGCCCAGCGGGTACTGCTTGCCCTCGGCGAGGAACCGGCCGAGCAGTCCGCGCTGGTCCATGATCTCGATGCTGCGCACGTGGAGACCGAGCGAGCCCGAGTGCCTGTCCCGCTTCGGATCCTTCTCCAGGACCAGCACGCCGACCCCGTGGAGCCGGAGCTCCGCCGCGAGCATCGTGCCGGTCGGGCCGCCGCCGCACATGATGACGTCAGTGTCACGCATGGGGGCATTGTGCGAGGTCACCCGGGCCTTGCCGCAAGGCCCCCACCCGCTTATATGGTGGAGGTGGCGGGATCGTCGAGGCGCAGGTCGGCGACGGTGAAGAGGTGGCCGTCCTTGGCCGTGCCCTCCACGCGCACGTCGGCGCGCGGGCCCTCGGTGCGCAGCGTGCTGATCGCGTTGCCGAAATAGGGGCCGGCCAGGCGCCGCCACCGCAGCGAGGGCGCCGGCACGCCGGTCGAGCGGGCCAGGCCCCGCATCCCCTTGGCCGCGGCCCGGGACCAGCTGAAACGCATGAGCGGGCGCATGAAGGCCGGCACCTGGTTGTGGATCGGCGAGCAGGTCAGCTGGTGGACCGGGGTGCGGACGGTCGGGCCGAGGTCGGCGCGGGCGACGTAGGAGTGATGGACGTCGCCGGACAGCACGTTGATCGTCGCCGGCGCGGCGTAGGCGCCCCCGGCCCCGACACGGCCCCCGGCCGTGCCCTCGCCCCCGCCGCGTTCCTCGGCGGTGCCCTCGCCGCCGCGGCCCTCGCCGCCGCCGCGGCCCTCGCCGCCGCCGCGGCCCTCGGCGGTGCCTTCGCCCAGGCGGCGGAAGAGCTCGGTGAGCGCCTCGAAGGAGCGGGTGAAGGCGGCCCAGTGCTCGAGGTCGAACGCCCGGCGCAGCTTCTCGGCGTACTCCGCGCGGCGCGGGCCCCGGGAATCGGCCTGGAACTCGTTCCACGCCTCGACGTGGTGGATGGCCGGCGGCATCAGCCAGGGCAGGGACGAGCCGATCACCAGGTGGTCGTAGTCGCCGTGGGCCTGGTCGAGGAACCAGCCCCACTCCGCGGCCGGGAGCATCTCGCGGCGGCCCGGCGTGAGGACGCGGTTGCAGCGGTTGTCCAGCATGACGAGGCGCGTGCGGCCGACGTCGAGGGCGAAACTCCACTGGTACGGCCGGTCGGTGTTCTCCGCGGACTCCGGCGCGTCGACCCCGAGCCCGAAGTCGCGCAGCAGCTCGGTGGCGTCCTCGACGGCGGTGATCTTCGCGAGCAGCGGGTCGGCGGCCAGCGCATCCGGGCTCAGGTTGCCGAGGTGCTGATAGACCCAGTAGGACGCCAGGCCGCTGGAGATGCGCTCGCGCCACCACGGCTCGGCCGACATGTCCCGCCGCCAGGCCGCCGAGGTGTTCCAGTCGTCGATGATCTCGTGGTCGTCGAAGATCATGACGCTCGGCACGGTCGCCAGCAGCCAGCGCACCTCGGGGTCGCGCCACGACTCGAGATAGAGCTTCGTGTACTCGTCGAACGACACCACCTCGTCGGCCGGCCCGTCCTGCCCGGCCTCGCGGCGGCGGCGCAGGAACTTGCGGACCTTGGCCGACGTGTTGTCCGCATAGACCTGGTCGCCCAGCAGCGCGATGAGGTCCGGACGCAGCCGCGGGTCGCGGGGGTCGGTCATCAGGCGCCGGGCGTACGCGTCCAGCGCGTCCGGTGGCAACTTGCGCCCCGTGGCCTGCGGGGTCGCCTCCCGGCACGAGCCGAAGATCACGCTCACCGGCCGATCGGCGTCGGCGGCGGGCCGGGTCACGATCAGGCTCGGCGGATAGGGCGAGTCACCGAGGGGCCACACCCGGCGGTCGTCGAGATGCACCTCGTAATCCGTGGCGGCGCCCCGGGGCAGGCCCTCGACGACCACGATCGCGTAGTGGTGCCCGTACACGGAAAAGGTGCGCGCGGAGCCGGCGCCCCCCTCGGCGGCCGTCACCCGGACGGTGGCCGGGGCCGTGGTCTCGACCCAGACGGTCGCGCGGTCACCCACGACGCGCCGCAGGACCGGCCCGATCAGCAGGTGGGCGGGTGCGGCAGAACTCACGTTCCCATCGTTCCGCAGCGCCGGGTGCTCCGCCAGGGCGGTTTCCGGCACCTCTTGATCACAGCGGGTGGCCTTCGACACCCCGGGTGGCCCCACGCGTCCCGCGCGCATCTGTCAGGATTTCGGCATGGAATACGTCGTCGCCTCTCTGATCCTGCTGGCGGTGCTGATCGTCGGGGCCGTCGGCCTCGTCGTCCCGCGCTTCCGCCGGCGTGAGCTGCCGCCCGGCGAGCAGGGCGGAGGCACCACGACGCTCGAGCGGCCGCCGGTCGCGCCGCCGGTCACCGAGGACTCCCCTCCGACCGTCCTGCCGCCGGTCGCCCCGCCCCCGGTCGCCGAGCCGCCCGTGCTCGAGGAGCCGGGCGTGGTCCTCGAGACGCCCGAGCCCACCGCCGGCCGCCTGGTCCGGCTGCGGGCCCGGCTCAGCCGCTCGCAGAACGTCTTCGGCAAGGGCCTGCTCGCCGTCCTCTCCCGCGACCACCTCGACGAGGACGCGTGGGAGGAGATCGAGGACAGCCTCATCACCGCCGACGTCGGCGTCGAGGCGACCCAGGTCATCGTCGAGCGGCTGCGCGAGCGGGTGCGGGTGCTCGGCACGCGTACGGTCTCCGAGGTCCGCGCGCAGCTCGTCGAGGAGCTGACGGCGGCCCTCGACCCCGCGATGGACCGCAGCCTCCGGACGACCCCGCACGAGGGGCGCCCGGCGGTCGTGCTGGTCGTCGGCGTCAACGGCGCGGGCAAGACCACGACGTGCGGGAAGATCGCGCGGGTGCTGGTGGCCGACGGGCGTACGGTCGTGCTGGGCGCCGCCGACACCTTCCGCGCCGCCGCCGCCGAGCAGCTCGCCACCTGGGGTGAGCGCGTCGGCGCCGAGACCGTCCGTGGCCCCGAGGGCGGCGACCCCGCCAGCGTGGCCTTCGACGCCGTCAAGCGGGGCATCGAGACCGGCGTGGACACCGTGCTCGTCGACACTGCCGGCCGCCTGCAGAACAAGGTCGGCCTCATGGACGAGCTCGGCAAGGTCAAGCGGGTCGTCGAGAAGCACGGCCCGGTCGACGAGACGCTGCTCATCCTCGACGCCACCACCGGGCAGAACGGCCTCCAGCAGGCCAAGGTCTTCACCGAGGCGGTGGATGTCACGGGCGTGGTGCTGACCAAGCTCGACGGCACGGCCAAGGGTGGCATCGTCATCGCCGTCCAGCGCCAGCTCGGCATCCCGGTCAAGCTGGTCGGCCTGGGCGAGGGCCCGGACGACCTGGCCCCCTTCGAGCCGGGCGCCTTCGTCGAGGCCCTGGTGGGCTCGGACGCGTAGGCTCGGCATGTCCACCGACGACGACTGGGGAGGTCGTGCGTGACGCAGGAGCCCGTCCGGGAGATTCCTCTGCACGGCGGGAACGTCAGCACGGTCTCCAAGGTCGGCGACACCGTCCGCCGCAACGTGGGGCCGTGGACGCCCGCCGTCCACGCGCTGCTCAATCATCTGCAGCGGGTCGGCTTCACCGGGTCGCCGCACGTCCTCGGCATGGACGAGCGCAACCGCGAGGTCCTGTCATATCTCGACGGTGAGTGCGGGGAGTACCCGCTCGCCCCGCACTGGACCACCGACGAGGCGCTGGTCACGGTGGCCACGATGCTGCGCATGTTCCACGACGCGCAGTACGGCTTCCAGCCCCCGCCCAACGCGGTCTGGCGCAGCTTCGGCCCGCCCCCGCCGGATACCGAGGTCATCTGCCACCACGACGCCGCCCCGCACAACGTGGTCTGGCGCCCCGACGGCACCCTCGCCCTGATCGACTTCGACCTGGCGTCCCCGGGCGCCCGGATCTACGACGTGGCCTACGCCGCGTGGACGTGGGTGCCGCTCTTCAGCGACCGCGACTCCTACACGCTGGGCTGGAAGCGCCCCAACCGGCCCCGGCGCCTCCGGCTCTTCGCGGACGCCTACGGGCTGATCCCGCGCGACCGCCACCGGCTGGTCCGCACCATAAGGAAGCGCATCGTCGACCACGTCGAGGGCATCCGCCGCATGGCCGCGGCCGGCGACCCGGCCTTCGTCCGCATCGTGCACAAGGGCCACCTCCGCCGCCCGATGCGCGACCTCCGCCTCCTCGACTACGAGCGCCACACCTTGGAGTACGCCCTCCGCTGAGCGTTTGCCGTCTTGTCGCCGCGCATGGTGAGGGCGCTTCCGAGCAGGAGGCGCTCGACGATCTCCACGAGGCGCTCACCGCGCTCGTCGAGGAGTTCGGCGTGCGCGGGAGTTGTCCATCACCGTCGCTGCGTGATGCCGCCGGTTCCCTCACCCGGGCTTCGCATTGTCCGAGCGCTGGAGTCGCACGGGTTCGAGATGGCGCGCGTCCGAGGCAGTCACCATGTCGCGCGCCATCTCCACGGGCGCGGCACCTTGGCCCCGGTGCACGCCGGGCGTCCGCCTTCGAGTACGCCCCCGGGCTGTAGCGCGGCGCCTTGGGGCCGCCCGCAGCAGCCCATCGGCACACGGTCGAGTGGCGGGCTTTTGATCTTCGGGAGCTTGGATCACGCACGTGGCCCGGTGGGGCTCCGCGTTCTGGACGCGTCAGCGGCCAGCGGAGTCGTGCCGGGCACCTCGGCGGGAGCGACGGTCTGCAAGTGCCACCCCGCTACGACATCGTCTTGATGAATGTGATCTGTCTGGTGCCGACGCCCTCCTGGGCCATTTGTGGCGTTTCCATCAGCATTGTCGGCGCTCCTGTGAGAGTTTCTTCACACGTACGAAACAACCGGTCACGCGCTGGAAATCGCGCGTAGACCGTGGGTGAAACAGCTGACCGGGAGGCTCCTCGCACACACCGGTCGACCGGCGCGATGCTGCCCTGTGGACCGTGAGGAAGACATATTCCGAGAGGAGGCAGCGTGGAGATCAACGCCAGCAATACCGTCTGGTTGCTCGTGTCGTCTGCGCTCGTTTTGCTCATGACCCCGGGTCTGGCGCTGTTCTACGGTGGCCTCAACCGGTCCAAGGGCACACTCAACATGATGATGATGAGCTTCAGCAGTATCGGGCTCATCTCCGTACTCTGGATGCTCTACGGGTTCACGCTCGCCTTCGGCAGCAACGACTCGGACGGATTCAACAAGTTCCTCGGCTCCTTCACCCAGTACGCGGGCACCGGCACCAGCTGGCTGCCGGACATGTGGGGCGAGACCGGCATCCCGGTCTACGTGTTCATGGTCTTCCAGATGATGTTCGCCGTCATCACGGTGGCCCTGATCAGCGGCGCCCTGTCCGACCGCCTCAAGTTCGGCGGCTGGATCCTCTTCGCGTTCGGCTGGTTCACGCTGGTCTACGTCCCGGTCGCGCACTGGGTCTGGGGCGGCGGCTGGATCGGCGCGGGCGTGCACGCGCTCGACTTCGCCGGTGGCACCGCGGTGCACATCAACGCGGGTGCCGCGGCGCTCGGCCTCGTGCTCGTGCTCGGCAAGCGCATCGGCTGGCCGCGGGAGAACATGCGCCCGCACAACGTGCCGTTCGTCGCGCTCGGCGCCGGTCTGCTGTGGTTCGGCTGGTTCGGCTTCAACGCCGGCTCCGAGCTGACCGTCGACAGCGTCACCGGGGTCGCCTTCGTCAACACCCAGGTCGCCACGGCCGCCGCGCTGCTGGGCTGGATCATCGTCGAGTGGCTGCGGGACGGGAAGCCGACCCTGGTCGGTGCCTCCTCCGGCGCGGTCGCCGGCCTGGTCGCGATCACCCCGGCCTGTGGCTTCATCGCCCCGCTGGCCGCGGCCCTGCTGGGCATCGTCGCCGGTGTGGTCTGCGCCCTCGCGGTCGGCCTCAAGTACAAGCTGGGCTACGACGACTCGCTCGACGTGGTCGGCGTCCACTTCGTCGGCGGCTGGATCGGCTCGCTGTGGCTCGGCCTCTTCGCCGACAACGGCGTCAACTCGGCCATCAGCGACGTGCTCGGCGCGGACAACGGCCTGTTCTTCGGCGGCGGCGCCACGCAGCTCGGCCGGCAGTTCGTCGCCAGCCTGGCCGTGACCGTCTACTCCCTGGTCATCGCCGCGGTGCTCGGGCTCGTCCTCAAGGCCGTCAAGCTGCTGCGGTCGTCCGACGAGGCCGAGGTCGGCGGCATCGACATCGCCGACCACGGCGAGACCGCGTACGACTTCACGCCCGCCGGCGGCAACGGCGGCGCCTTCGCGATGGCCGGCCTGGGCTCGGGCAAGGCGGTCGACGCGGACGGCAAGGCCGATGTCAGCCAGAAGGTTGCCGGTTAGATTCTCGCCATGGAGGGTTTGAGCATGAAGCTGGTAACCGCGGTCATCAAGCCGTACCAGCTCGACGCGGTGAAGGAAGCGCTGCACGCCCTGGGCGTCGCCGGCCTCACCGTGAGCGAGGTGCAAGGCTACGGCCGGCAGAAGGGGCACACCGAGGTCTACCGGGGTGCCGAGTACACGGTGGAGTTCCTGCCGAAGATCAAGGTCGAGGTCGTCACCGACGAGATCGACGTGGAGAAGGTCGTGGACGCGGTCATCACCGCGGCCCGCACCGGCAAGATCGGTGACGGCAAGGTGTGGGTCACCAGCGTCGACGACGTGGTCCGTGTGCGCACGGGCGAGCGCGGACTCGACGCGCTGTAAGCAACGATGAGTTACACAGTGAGCGAGCCTTCGGCCGCACCCCGGGTGCCGGTCGGGGGCTCGCTCGCCGAGTTGCGGGAACACATCGGCGCCGCCGCCCGTCTGCGCCGCGCCGCGTCGCTGGACGACTGGCTGCGATCCATCTTCCCGAGCCACCTGCCGGGCGTCAGCCTCGTCGCCGTGGGCGGGCTCGGCCGGCGCGACTGCGCGCCCTACAGCGACCTCGACCTGGTCCTGCTGCACAACGGCACGGCCGGCATCGACCGCATCGCCTCCGGCCTGTGGTACCCCATCTGGGACGCCCGGCTCGGCCTGGACCATTCGGTACGCACGATCCCCGAGGCGCTGTCCGTGGCCGTCGACGACGTCAAGGTCGCCCTCGGACTGCTCGACGCGCGGCACGTGGCCGGCGACAAGGCGCTGTCGGCCGAGCTCGTCGCCGCGACCGGGGACCAGTGGCGGCGGACGGCCGTACGGCTGCTGCCGCAGTTGAAAGAGATCTCCCAGACGCGCTGGGCCACCCACGGCGAGCTGGCGTTCCTGCTGGAAGGCGACCTGAAGGAAGCCGCCGGCGGCCTCCGCGACCTGACCATCCTGCGGGGCATGGGCCGCGCCGGGATCGCCGACACCATGCGCCCCGCGGTGCGCGCCGCCGACCTGCGGCTGCTGGACACCCGGGACGCCCTGCACCTGGCTGTGGGCCGGCGCGTCGACCGGCTCGTCGCCCAGGAACGCGGCACCGTCGCCGAGCTGCTCGACCTGGACGACGGGGACGCCCTGCTGCGCCGGGTCGCCGGGGACGCGCGGACCATCGCCCACGCCCTCGACGACGCCTGGCGCGCCGCCGACCGCCTGCGCAGCGGCCGCCGCGGCCTGTCCCCGGCCGGCAAGTCCGTGCGGCGGCCGGTCGCCCGGGACGTGGTCGAGCACGACGGGGAGCTGGTCCTGGCGCGGACGGCCATCGGGCCCACCCCGGACCCGACATTGTCCTTGCGCGTGGCGGCCGCTGCGGCGACCGTACGGCTGCCCATCGCCCGTGCCACCGCCGAATGGCTCGCGACCTTCTCGCCGCCGCTGTCCGCCCCGTGGCCCCCGGCGGCCCGGGCGGCGCTGGTGTCGCTGCTGGGATCCGGCCCCGGCTTGCTGCCGACCTGGGAGACCTGCGACAGGTACGGGCTCATCGACGCGTGGCTGCCCGAGTGGGCGCGGATGCGGAGCCTGCCCCAGCACCACCCCATCCACCGGTTCACGCTCGACCGGCATCTCGTGCAGGCGGCGTACGAGGCCAGCTCCTTCGCCCGGGAGGTGGACCGGCCGGACCTGCTGCTGATCGGCGCCTTCCTGCACGACGTCGGCAAGGGACTCCCCGGGGACCACAGCACGGTCGGCGCCCCGATCGCCGCGTCGATCGCCACGCGCATCGGCCTGCCGCCCGCCGACGTGGCGGTGATCTCGTCGCTGGTCCGGCTCCACCTGCTGCTGCCCGACGTGGCGACCCGGCGTGACCTGAGCGACCCGATGACGATCTCGTCCGTGGCCGCCGAGGTGGGCGACGCCACGACGCTGGACCTCCTGCACGCCCTGGCCCGCGCCGACGCCCACGCCACCGGCCCGGCCGCCTGGTCGGACTGGAAGGAACGGCTGATGGCCCAGCTGGTCAGCCGGGTCCACACCGCGCTGGACACGGGCGCCCTGCCGGCCCCGCCGCAGCCGGACCCCGAGCTGCTGTCCGGCGACCTCCCGGCCCTCCACCTGGACGGCGACCGGGTGGCCGTGGCAACCGCCGATCGCCGCGGACTGCTGGGCTCGGTGGCGGCCTGCCTCGCCATGCACCGCCTCGACGTCCTGTCGGCCGACGCGTCCACGGTGGACGGCCGGGCGATCGTCGAATTCGTGACCCAGCCCCGCTACGGCTCCCCGGCCGACCCGATCGCCCTGGCCGCCGACCTCCGCCGCGTGGCCGCCGGCGACGTGTCTGTGACACAACGGTTGCGCGCCCGGCCGCCCCTGGGCCGCGAAGCCGCCGCCCCGCGCGTGGTCTGGCTGCGCGAGGTGGCAACGGACGCCGTGGTCCTGGAACTGCGCGCGGCCGACTCGGCGGGTCTGCTCTACCGGGTCGCGACGGCCCTGGACGAGGCGGGCGCACAGGTCCGCGCGGCCCGCATCTCGACCCTGGGCGGCGACGTGGTGGACGCCTTCTACCTGGAAGGCGCCTGGGCCGGCCCCGCCGACCGCGACCGCGTGGAAGCCGCGGTGCTCGCCGCCGTGTGAGGCTGCTCTTGGAGGTGCCTTGGGGGCCTCGATCGTGGTTTACTCGCATGGAAGAGCTTCTGGCTGTCCGTGGGAGGGGGTTGGGCCCCGATGTTGCAGAGCTTCCGGTTTGCGAACCATCGATCGTTCGCCGACGAGCAGCAGCTCAATCTGACGCCGGCTTACACCCAGCCGGAGTCCAGGGTCACGGTGCCCGTGGCCGGCATCTTCGGCGCGAATGCCTCGGGGAAGTCGAATGCGCTGGACGCCCTGTCCTTCATGCGGCGACTGGTCCTCCAGTCGGACAGGGCGGTGGAGCCCGGGCTGGCGTCATCGCTGACCAGGGAGCCTTTCCGGCTCGACCCGGAGGTCGCCGTCTCGCCTTCGCGCTATGTCGTCGATCTGAGCCTGGACGGTGTCCGGCACACGTACGGCTTCACCCTCGATGACGAGCGCATCGTCGAGGAGTGGTTGTACCACTACCCGTTCAAGAAGAAGCGTCGTGTCTTCGAACGCGACGGTGACTCCTTCGCCTGGGGCGAGGAAACCCGGAAGGACCCCGGCCTCGAGCGCATCTCGGCCATCACCGCTCCGGCCGCATTGTTCGTCTCCACGATCGCTCGCTTCGCTCCCAAGGCGCAGCCCGGTGGCGGCCTTCAGTCGCTGCACGACGTCTACAAGTGGTTCATGCGAGCCGTCACGAGGGATCGGCCGGGGCTGAACGCCGGGAACCTGCTGTCGCTGGGAAGCCGGTGGGCCGCCGAGACGAATGAGCGGCGTGCCGCCATCATCGAGCTGCTCAAGGCGGCGGATGTGGGGATTGTCGACGTCCTGCTGCTGGACGAGCCGGCTTACGACGGGCTGGGCCTGCTCGTCGGGCGTGACTCCCTCGGGGCGCCGGTCTTCGAGCCGAACAGTCCGCGCCGGTCGCTTCAGTTCGCGCATCGCGGCCCGTCGGGTCAGGTCCTGCTCGGCCTCCTCGACGAGTCGACGGGGACGCAGCAGCTTTTCGAGCTGGCGATGGACGCGACGACGGTGCTCGGTCTCGGCAGCACTCTGACGATCGACGAGATCGATGCCAGTCTGCATCCCATGCTGACCGCGAAGCTCATCGACCTGTTCCAGAGTCCGCGCACCAATCCGCTCGGCAGCCAGCTGATCTTCACCAGCCATGACGCAACGCTGCTGGGGACCTTCGACACCGAGGAGATCCTGGCCCGGGACGAGATCTGGTTCACCGAGAAGGCGAAGAACGGCACCTCCACGCTGTATCCGCTGACGGACTTCAAGCCGCGGCGAGAGGGGGAGAACCGACAGCGGCGCTACCTCAACGGAAACTACGGTGGCGTCCCGGAGTTGTCCTGGGCTCCCTTCGAGCGGGCCGTGGCGGCGCGAGAGGCGGCGAGCGGGGATGGCCAGGAGTAGCCGGCCGGGGCGTCGGCGACTCGACCCGGGTGCGGGGCGGGAAACCGATCTCCGGCGGCGGTCGCCGAGCCGCGATCAGCGGGCCAGCGTGCTGGTCGGCACCAACGGCAAGGTGACCGAGCGGTCCTACTTCTCCGGGGTCAAGGAGCTCGGCTGGATCACGGCGGGCCGGGTCGTGGTCGCTTATGAGCACGGGTCACCGATCGACGCCGTCAGGGCCGTCGGCCGCAGGAAGGCGGACAACGACTTCGACCATGCCTGGGTCGTCTGCGACGTCGACGACTTCGATACGGCGGCTGCCGACAGGGAGGCGCAGAAGCGGGACGTCCGGCTCGCGTGGAGCAATCCCTGCTTCGAGGTCTGGCTTCTTCTGCACCTCACCGGTCATACGGCCCATCTGGAGAGCGCGGGGAAGGCGTGCGAGCGGGTCGGCAAGGTGCTGGGCCGCGGCTGGGACAAGTCGAGGTTCGACTTCGCGGACTTCGAGGGCGGTGTGGCCGACGCGGTGAAGCGGGCGCGGGCGTTGGCGGCCGCGCCGGGCGGGAATCCGTCGACGGATGTGTGGCGGGTGCTGGAAGAGCTGGGATATCCGAGGCCGTGACCTCGGGCGGGGCGCTGGCGTTGGCCTAGTGACCATGCCAGGGCTATGAAGAGGTTGTTGCCGCGATGGGGGAACCAGCCGGTCTGCTCGACGATTATCTGCGGATTGCCCGGCACCATGTGCAGCGGGCGGTTCCGGCCATCGCCGTGCGGTTGCGGTCGCTGGAGATGCGGCGGTTGCAGGGGTACACGGCGCTGCGGGGGACCGGGGCGAGTTACGACGAGTTGATCGCGGCGGCTCGGGCGGCTGATGTGCCGTGGTTGCGGGGGTTGCCCGGTGGGGTGCGGCCTTCGGTCATCTCGGGGCTGGCGCAGACGCTGGCTCTGCAGGACATGCTGCCGACCGACCGTACGGACGCCCTCGCCCTTTATGAGCTGCTGCGGCTGGGGCTCGGGGCGGACGCCGTGCCCGGGTCGCATCAAGGGTTGCACGCGCAGCTGACGTTGGCGTGGCGCGGGGCGGACGCCGCGCGGGTGCTGCTCGGGGCGTACCGGTCGATGAGCCCGGCGGTGCGGCAGGACCTGGAGCTGGACGTCGCCAATCCGTTCGTGCACGCGGACCAGCCCGTGGCGCCGTGGCTGGCGCGGTTTCAGCGGCTCATGCCGCGGCCCTGTCCGGCGCTGGGGCCCGGCGACGGGAGTGAGCCCTTCGACCGGCTGACCACGTCGGCCGAGGCGGCGCCGGTGGAGGAGCCGCAGCGGATCTCGGTGATCGTGACGGCCTTCCATCCGGGGGAAGGGCTGATCACGGCCGTACGCAGCATTCTGGCCCAGTCGTGGCGGAACACCGAGATCATCATTGTGGACGACGCGTCGCCGGCGGAGTTCGACGAGGTGCTGGGGCGGGCGGTGGCGCTCGGGCCGCGGGTGCGGCTCGTGAAGCAGCCGGTCAACCAGGGCACCTATGCGGCGCGGAACGCGGGGCTGGACGCGGCCGGGGGCGAGTTCGTGACGTTCCAGGACTCGGACGACTGGTCGCATCCGCGGCGGCTGGAGCTGCAGGTGCGGCCGCTGCTGTCGGGGTCGCGCGTGGTGGCGACGACCAGTGACGGGCTCGGGGTCACCGACGAGCTGCTGCTCACCCGGCCGGCCGTACGGACGGGGCGGTTCAATCCGTCGTCGCTGCTCTTTCGGCGGGCGCTCGTCATGGACCGGATCGGCTACTTCGACACCGTGCGCAAGGCGGCGGACTCGGAGTACATCGGACGGATCCGGGCGGTGTACGGCGAACGGGCCGTCTGCCACGTCGAGTCGGAGCCGCTCGCGCTGATCCGGCTGTCGCACGGCTCGTTGTCGCGCTCTGAGATCCGGGCCTACTGGATGCATCCGGCGCGGGTGGCGTACTCGTCGGCCTATCAGCAGTGGCACAGCCGCGTCGCCGCGCGGACCGCCGGGCCCTACCGGCCGAAGGACGGCAGTGAGCGGCCGTTCGCGGCGCCGGACCATCTGCGGTACGCCCGGGACCAGGCGCCGGCGCGGCCGGAGTTCGACGTGGTGTTCGCCGGGGACTGGCGCTTCCTGCAGGGGGCGCAGCTCGGGGCGATCGAGGAGATGCGCGCGCTCGCCGACCGGGGGCTGCGGGTGGCCGTCCTGCACATGGAGTCGTTGCGGCCCATGGCCCGGCGGCGCTATCCGCTCTGCGAGCCCGTGCAGGAGCTGGTCAACGCGGGCCGGGTCACGCAGATCCTGCCCGGCGACGAGAACAGGGCGGCGCTGCTGATCGTGCGGCAGGCGGCGGTGCTGCAGTTCGCGGAGGGCGAGGAGTGCCTGCTGCGGCCGCGGCAGCTGCTGCTCGTCGCGGACCAGGCCCCGGTACGGCGCGACGGCTTCGACAACCGGTACGACGTGGCCGCCTGCACGCGCGTCGCCGAGCAGCTCTTCGGCGTGACGCCGGTGTGGTGCCCGCAGGACCCCGAGATCCGCGCGGTGCTGCGGGCCTACCGGCCGGCGGTGGAGCTGACCCCGTACGACCTGCCGGCCGTCGTCGGCACGGACCGCTACTCGGCCGTGCGGCGCGGGGCGGCCCCGGACGCGCCCGTGGCCGGCACCGACCTGTGCGACCAGGGCGTCTGGCCCAAGGACACGCGGGAGGCGCTGACCGTCCACGACCTGCTCGACGGCGTGGACGTGCGGCTGCGGCTGCCGGACTGGCCGCGTACGGACGTGGTCCTCGGCGGGCCGCGCTCCCACCTGGTCTTCGAGGCCACCGACCTGGACCTGCGGACGTTCCTGCACCAGCTCGACTTCTACCTGCACTTCCCGCACCCGGAGGCGGTCGAGACCTTCTCGCGGCCGGCGCTGGAGGCGGCCGGGCAGGGCGTGATCGTGCTGACGCCGGAACGGCACGCGGCGGTCTTCGGCGACGCCGCTGTCTACTGTGCGCCCGAGGAGGTCGCCAAGGTGCTGCGGCGCTACACGAGCGACCGGGCGCTCTACACCGAGCAGAGCCGCCGCTCCCGCGAGGTGGTAGCCAAGGCCCACCACCCCCAGCTGTACGTGGACCGGATCGCGTCCCTCGTGCACGCCCCACGTCCGGCGGCGCCGGTGCAGCGCATGCCCGAGCCCGCCCCCGCGTAACGACAGTGCCCCCGCAGCGTTAGCCCTAGGTTCTCGTAACGGCTTACAACGGAGGTCTTGGAATGAGCGACCTGACGCGGTTCGGCGGCCGGGTGGCCGTACGGCTGCAGAGCCTGACCCGTCCGCAGGCCGTGGTCCTCATGGCAGCGCTGGCGCTCGTCGCCGGCACCTGCGTGGCGGCCGCGACGGGCCGGGACGGCCTCGCCACCTCGCTCGTCGCGGTGCTGTTGCTGGTGGTGCTGCTGGGGATCCTGCACCTGTCGCGCTGGATGACGGGGCTGCACCGGGCGAACCAGGCGGCGAGCCGCGACCTGCGCACGGTCGTCGAGCAGATGCAGCGCCGGGTGGTGGCGACCGTCGAGAAGGAGCGGCTCAGCGCGGGCGACCGGCACCAGGAGCTGAAGGGGACCGTCACGCGCGGGCTCCGGCAGCACAGCCACGGCACCGATCTGCTGCTGCGTGGGCAGAGCCGGGAGATCGAGGCGATGTTCCAGCTGTTCGCCGACTTCACGCCGCGGGCGCCCATGCCGTCGTCGGGTGACTTCGCGCTCAACCCGTCGGACCTGCTCGACCTGCTGCACATCGTGCGGCTCCGGCGCCCGGGGCTGGTGCTCGAGCTGGGCAGCGGCACGTCGACGGTGTGGCTCGCGTACGCGCTGGAGCAGGCCGGCGGCCGGCTGGTCTCGCTGGACCACGACCCCGAGTACGCCGCGCGGACCCGGGACCTGCTCGACGCGCACGGGCTCGCGGCGGTCGCCGAGGTGCGCACCGCGCCGCTGACCGAGCTGAGCGCCGACGGGCGGACCTATCCCTGGTACGACATCGAGCAGCTCGCGGATCTGCACGACATCGACCTCGTGCTCATCGACGGCCCGCCCGCCGCGACCGGTCCCGACGCCCGCTACCCGGCCATGCACGCGCTCGAGAGCCGGCTGGCGCCGGTGGCGACGGTCGTGCTGGACGACGCGAACCGCACGGACGAGCAGGAAGCGGTCCGGCGGTGGACCGAGCGGATCGGCGGGCTGACCGTCGAGCCGCGGATGCTCGGGCGGCACGCGGTGCTCTCGTACACCCGGAGCGGAGCTCCCGTCAGCGCGTGAAAAAACGACCGGCCGGCATGCGGGGGCATGCCGGCCGGTCAGGGGGAGAGAGAAGCTTCAGATCAACGCGAGCCGAACTCCTGCGTGTAGTACGGCGTGCCGTTGGCGGAGTAGATGACGCCGACGGCGAACGACTTGGCGCCGCAGTCGAGCAGGTTCTTGCGGTGACCCGGGGACTTCATCCACGCGTTGACGACCTCGGCGGCGGTGCGGTAGCCCCAGGCGATGTTCTCGCTGCGCGGCGCGGTGTAGCCGGCGGCCTTGACGCGGGTGATGAAGGACGAGTTGCGGGCGCCGGTGTGGCTGAAGTTGCCGGTGGTGGCCATGTACTTGCTGTGGCCGCGGGCGGCGAAGAGCAGCTGCGAGTTGACCGGGAGGGCCTTGCAGCCGGCCTTGACCCGCTGGGCGTTCGAGAGGCTCGCGACCTGCGTCTGCAGCGTCGAGGTGGAGACGACCGCGGCCTGGGCGGGCGCGGCGAACATCAGGGCGATGAACGCGGCGGCGGGGAACAGCGCGAGAGTGGCGAGGCGACGGACCAGGGTCTTCTGCACGGGTCACTTCCTTCGTTGTCTCCGTCCCGGCGCATCTCGCTGGGTACGCCTATCCCTTCGTCGGTGGGCGGAGCGCTCTGACGCCGTTTCAGGTGCCTTGGAGTGAGTGCTGAGTTGCCGATCGGGTGCCTGCCCGAGCCGGGTTGCGGCTCGGTTCGCGGGGCGGTTGCGGAAGTGGTGCAAACAGCAGCGGCGGCCCGTTTTCACGGGCCGCCGCAGTGTGTTCCGGGTCTTTTCTAGCGGAGTTCCTCCGCCAGGAGAGGGGCGAGCAGCTTGCTGTACGCGGTCGTGACGTGATGCTGGTCCTTGTAGACGAGCAGGTTGCCGACCACCGCCGGGCAGAACGTGTCCGTGCAGAACCAGGGCGACGGGTCGACCACCGTGGCGCCCTCCGCCCGGACGGTCGCCATGACGAGGTCCCGCCGCTGCTGCTTGGCGATCGCCTGGTCCCGGGCGCGGCCGCAGGCGGCGGGGTCGTCCGGGTGCGCGGACAGGCACTCGGGGGTGTTACCGGCCATCCACGGGGTGTCGTTGACGAAGTACACCCGGGTGCCGTCGGCTTTCACCGCGCGCACGGATTTGCGCCAGCCGGCGACCCAGGCCTCCTCCTGCGTGCCGCTCACGCCCAGCAGCTCGCTGTTGGGATAGGTGGAGGCGAGCACGACCTTCGCCGGGCGCAGGGAACGTACGTAGTCCAGGGCGTCGCGGCGCCACCGGACGCACTCGGTGAACTCGCGCTTGAGCTCGGGCAGGAAGATCAGGCTGTCGGCGACCGTGCACGCGCTCTTGCTGACGACGACGAGCTTCCAGTGCTCGCGCAGCGCCGCCTCCTCCAGCGCCGGGAACCAGTGGCCCGCGTGCGAGTCGCCCATGAGCACGACCGTGGTGGGCGAGGCGAGGTCGCCGTACGCGCAGGGCTTCTTGACCTCCGCGTCGTCGAACCCGCCGGAGCAGCCCTCGCGATAGAAGCGGGGCTTGTCCTTGGCCGCCTTGGCCAGCGTCGGCGTCAGGTTCTCCGGGACGGCCCGGTCCGTCGCGCCGAGCAACGTCCGCAGATTCGTGGTCGTCACCGCCGGGGCGGCGTAGGT
Organism: Symbioplanes lichenis; assembly: GCF_030709675.1. GTDB lineage: Bacteria > Actinomycetota > Actinomycetes > Mycobacteriales > Micromonosporaceae > Actinoplanes > Actinoplanes lichenis. Next base: position 695,436 of record NZ_JAUZQD010000001.1, on the reverse strand, counting down.
GCTGGGACCGTTCAGGCGTCCGGCGGCGGTGGTGATGCCCACGCACAGGGTGGCGCACAGCACCGAGATGCCGAACCCCGCCGCCAGCCCGCGCCACGGGCGGTTGCGCGCCATGTGCCGGACCGGGTTCTCGACGAGCGCGAACGTCAGCGCGGCCAGGATCAGGGCACCCAGCGCGGCGAGGACGTTCTCCCCCAGGGCCAGGGGCCGGCCGAGCGCGAAGGGCGCGATGAGCAGCACGGGCCAGTGCCACAGGTACCAGGAGTAGGACAGCCGGCCCACGGCCTGGAAGGGGGCGAGACCGAGGACGCCGGCGGGACGGCCGGTGCCGCCCGCGATCACGGCCGCCGTTCCCAGTACGGGCAGCAGGGCCGCGTACCCGGGGAAGGGGGTCTGTGCCGTGTAACAGACCGCGGCCGTGACGATCGCGGCCAGGCCGAGTGGCACGCACCACCGGGGGAGCTTGACGGCGCCCAGCGCGAGGAGCGCGCCGACGCCGAGCTCCCAGGCGCGGGTGTGGATGCCGAAGTACGCCCAGCCGGCGCTCGCCTGCGTCTGCCACACCGAGATCGCGAACGAGCCGGCCGTGAGCAGGCTCAGAGCGACGCCTCGGTGCTTCTTCAGCAGCAGGATCAGAAGCGGCCAGATCACGTAGAACTGCTCTTCGACCGCGAGCGACCAGAAGTGCTGCAGCGGCGACGGGTCCGCCTCCGCCTGCAGATAGTCGGTGCCGATCGCCGCGAGCCGGTAGTTCATCGCGTAGATCGAGGTGTGCAGCGCGTCCGACAGGATCCCGGTCAGGCGCAGCGGCGGCAGCCACAGCGCGGCCGCCGCGACCGTCGCCACGACCACCAGCGCGGAGGCGGGCAGCAGCCGTAGCGCGCGCCGGGCGTAGAAGCGCGGGAGCGAGATGGTGCCGCTGCTGGTCGCCTCGCGCAGCAGCAGACCGGTGATCAGGAAGCCGGAGATGACGAAGAAGACGTCGACCCCGACATAGCCGCCGGAGACGATCGGCAGACCGCAGTGGTACGCGACGACGAGGAGCACCGCGACCGCGCGCAGCCCCTCGATGTCCCGGCGGTGTCGCGCCGGGGCCGCTGTGTGCTTCCCGCCGCCGCCGGGCCGGTGCCGGCGTTGGGCGGGCGCGGACGTGGTCATCGTGTCGGTCACAGGCGGTGGGCCTCCCGCGTGCTGGTGACGCCCCGCGTGTCGAAGAAGCGCTTGGCCAGGCCGGCCAGGTGGTCGGCGTCGTAGTCGCGGTGGTGCGTCACGAGGATCACCAGGTCGGCGGCCGCGGCGGCACCCTCGAGGTCGTCGGTGCGCGGGACGTTCCACTCGGTCACGTACGGGTCGTGGAAGGTCAGCTCCGCCCCGAGCGACGCGAGCTGGCGGGCCAGCGGCGTGGCGGGCGACTCGCGCTGGTCGGCGATGTTCGGCTTGTACGTGACCCCGAGCAGCAGGATCTTCGCCCCGTGGACGGCTACGCCGTCGGCGTTCAGCAGGTTCTGCGCGCGCCGGGCGACGTACGCGGGCATGGTGGCGTTGATCTCCTGCGCGAGCTCCACGAACCGGAACGGGTAGCCGAGCTTGCTGCGCACGTTGTGGCTCAGGTAGTTCGGGTCGATCGGGATGCAGTGGCCGCCCACGCCCGGGCCCGGGTAGAACGCCTGGAAGCCGAACGGCTTGGTGGACGCCGCGTGGATCACGTCCCAGAGGTCGATGTCCAGCTCGTGGCAGAACCGCGCCATCTCGTTGACCAGCGCGATGTTCACGTGCCGGTAGGTGTTCTCGAGCAGCTTCGCCGTCTCCGCCTCGCGGGTGCCCCGGGTGCGCACGACGGTCTGGATGAACCGCCCGTAGAACTCGGCCACCCGGTCGGTGCACGCGGGCGTGAAGCCGCCGACGACCTTGGGTGTGTTGTGCGCCCCGAACCGCTCGTTGCCCGGGTCGATCCGCTCGGGCGAGAACGCCAGGTGGAAGTCGATGCCCGCGGTCAGGCCGGACAGCTTCTCGAGCAGCGGGCGGACGACGTCGTCGGTCGTGCCCGGGTAGGTGGTCGACTCCAGCACGACGAGCATGCCCGGCCGCAGGTTGCGCCCGACCGCCTCGGTGGCGCCGGTGACCGCGCGCAAGTCCGGGCCGTCGCCTTCGGACAGCGGCGTGGGGACGCAGATGACGGCCGTACGGGCCTGGGCGATCAGGCTTTCGTCGGTGGTCGCCCGGAACCCGCCGGCGGTCATCTCCGCGACATCGGCGTCGGACAGGTCGTCGACGTGGGAACGGCCGGCGTTCAGGGAATCGGCGACGCGGGCGTTCACGTCGAAGCCGAGCACGGTCAGGCCGGCCCGGGTGGCCTGCTGGGCGAGCGGCAGCCCGACGTATCCCAGGCCGAGGATGACGGCGTCGAAGCTCACGGGACTTTCTCCTTCTTCGTGGTCTGGGCGGGCACTGCTCGCACGGCGGCGGCCCGTTTCTCGTACGGGCTCGCGAAGGGCAGATAGGCGGGAAGGAACTCGCCGAGCAGGGCGCCCTGCTCGAGGGCGACGGCCGCGTCGGAGTCGGTGTCGTTGAGACAGAACGTGTCCAGGTCGCGGTGGCGCAGCAGCCGGGCGAGGCGCAGGGGCGTCGTCGGGTTGGCCAGGTCCGCGTACGTGTACTCGATCGTCCCGGGCGCGGCCTTGCCGGTCAGGTAGGCGTAGTACTGCTGCAGCGACGAGAGCAGCGCGATGTCGTCCGGGTGCCGGAACTGGTGGCCGGCGGTGGCGGTCACGTTCTCGGCGAACCGCTCCTCGATCTCGCGCAGCAGGCTGATCCGCGAGGGGTGCGGCGTGTGCATCATCTTGCGGGTCAGCACCCGGCCGAACGCCGCGCGGATGAGCTCGCGGTTGTTCTTGCCGGCCGAGTCGGCGGGCGGGTCGTCGGGCCGCCGCGGCGCCGAGTCCACCTGCGCCTTCGACGGGAAGAAGCGGGTCAGCCCGCCGGGCGTGAAGAACAGCTCCGGCGAGACCGGCCGGCCGAAGAACACGTCGTCGTTGAGATAGAGGAAGTGCTCGCTGAGCCCCTCGATCCGGTGCAGCCGCGATTCGATGGCCTGCGAGTTGAAGGTCGGCAGCCGCCCGGTGTCCCCGAAGATCTCCCGATGGCTGACCACGGTCAGGCCGGGGTGCTCGGTGTCGAGCCAGTCCGGCACCTGGTCCATGGTGACCAGCCAGATGTGGTTGACCCACGGCGCGAAGCAGTGCAGCGAGCGCAGCGAGTAGCGCAGCTCGTCGCGGGAGGCGAAGCGCGAGTCGTTGTGCGCGAGCCGGCTCGCCTCCTCCAGCCAGCCGTTCTCCGCGAGGGCCTGGGCCTTCGCCGCGCGCCAGGCCGGGTCCGCGCCGTCGACCCACGTGTAGACCACGTCGATCGGGAACATGATGCGGTCCGGCGCCGGCTCGGTGAGGCTTCGCCTGGTCCGGTACGCCGTCAGGTCGTGCGGCGACGCGAACGCGCCGAACGTGGGCTCGGGCGCGTGCACCTCGGGATCGTCGAGCGCGATGACGTCGGCCACGGGGTTGACCCGGGGGCCTTTCAGCACGCCGTCCTCCTCGACCCAGAACTCGACCTCGCAGCTCAGGTCGCGGCCGAGCAGGAGGCTGCCGTGGGGGTCGGTGACGGGCCGGCAGACGCGCAGGATCTTCGCCGCTTTGAGCTTCGCTGTGCGGGGCTTGACGGATTCGATCAAGCTCTCGCCCGTCAGCGCTCTAATCGCTGCCGGACGATCTTTCATGTGCACTGCCACGGCGGTGGGGCGCAGAGCACGGGTCGGGACGCGGAACCAGTCGATGCCGGCCGCGTCGAGGGCGGCGGTGACGCGGTCGAGGTTCTGACGGCGTACGGAGGTGGGGCTGGCGTAGGGGTCCCGGTGAGCTGTCACCCACCCGCGGCCGGTCCGCACCCGCATGGTCGGTGCATCGGGCTTGGCCCGCATCAGCGGGAGCCGGGGCGGATGGGACAGGGGCACCAGCCGCCGGGCGACGGCCAGGCGCCGCTGCTCGGGGACGCGGGGGAGCACCCGCTTCTGCACGCTCTTGAGGACGCGGGACCGCATGGTCCACGGGGCCAGTCGCAGGATCCGCCGCAAGGGCACGAGCTCGTCCTTCCGCCGGGTGTCGCATTTCCAGTGCCTCAACGGCGCGATATACCGGATGGTTGCGGTGCATGCCTTTACCTGCGGTATACGGCATTTGTCCCGTGTCGCGCCGGTCATTGGCGTGTCGCCACCCCTACGGGTCCGCCCCGATGCTTCGTTTGCGTCAGCGGCGCATGCTGGTTTCATCGCTTTTCGCTGAGGGGGATGGCATGGGCAAGGCAGTGGCGTACCTGGTGGCCTTCGCCGCCGGGCTGATCCTGGTCGGCTGGGCCGCGGCGGCCGTTCTGCAGTGGCTGATCGGCGGGATCGCGTACCTGATCGTGGGTGCGGTCGTGGTCGGCGGGGCGGTCTGGGTCTACGGCAAGGCCAAGAAGGGCCTGGAGCCCGGGACGCGCAACCAGCGGCGGATCGAGGCGGCCGTGAAGACGTACCGGATGCGGAACCGGTAGGGCTCGTTGCGTCAAGCTAGGCTTGGGGGCGTTTCCCACCCTCGCTATCAACGGGAAGAAGTGCCGTGTTTGACACCTTGAGCGACCGCCTCTCCGGGATCTTCACCAAGCTCCGGGGCAAGGGCCGGCTCACCGACGCCGACATCGACGCCACCGCGCGCGAGATCCGCCTCGCGCTGCTCGAGGCGGACGTCGCGCTGCCGGTGGTCAAGTCGTTCATCGCGAACCTCAAGGAGCGCGCCCGCGGCGCCGAGGTCTCGCAGGCGCTCAACCCGGCCCAGCAGATCATCAAGATCGTCCACGAGGAGCTCATCAACGTCCTCGGCGGCGAGGGGCGGCGGCTGCAGTTCGCCAAGCAGCCGCCGACGGTGATCATGCTCGCCGGGCTCCAGGGCTCCGGCAAGACCACGCTGGCGGGCAAGCTGTCGCGCTGGCTCAAGGGGCAGAGCCACCAGGTCCTGCTCGTGGCGGCCGACCTGCAGCGCCCCAACGCCGTCAACCAGCTGCAGGTCCTCGCGGGCCGGGCCGGCGTCGACGTCTACGCCCCGCAGCCCGGCAACGGCGTGGGCGACCCGGTGCAGGTCGCGCGCGACTCCATCGAGCACGCGAAGCGCACCGCCAAGGACATCGTCATCGTCGACACCGCCGGCCGCCTCGGCATCGACGCCGAGATGATGCAGCAGGCCCGCGACATCCGCGACGCGGTCGACCCCGACGAGGTCATCTTCGTCATCGACGCCATGGTCGGCCAGGACGCGGTCAGCACCGCCGAGGCCTTCCGCGACGGCGTCGGCATCACCGGCGTGGTCCTGTCGAAGCTCGACGGCGACGCCCGCGGTGGTGCCGCCCTGTCGGTCCGGCACGTCACGGGCGAGCCGATCCTCTTCGCGTCCACCGGTGAGAAGCTGGAGGACTTCGACGTCTTCCACCCCGACCGGATGGCCAGCCGCATCCTCGGCATGGGCGACGTCCTGACCCTCATCGAGCAGGCCGAGCAGGCCTTCGACGAGGATCAGAAGGAGAAGATGACCTCCAAGCTGCTCGGGGGCGAGCAGTTCACCCTGGAGGACTTCCTCGACCAGCTCATCGCCGTGCGCCGGATGGGCCCGATCGCCAACATCCTCGGCATGATGCCCGGCATGGGCCAGATGAAGGACCAGCTGGCCGAGCTCGACGACAGCCACTTCGACCGGGTCACCGCGATCATCCGCTCGATGACCCCGGGCGAGCGCACCAACCCCAAGATCATCAACGGCTCCCGCCGGGCCCGCATCGCCCGCGGTTCCGGCGTCACCGTCATGGACGTCAACCAGCTGCTCAACCGCTTCACCGAAGCGCAGAAGATGATGAAGCAGATGAGCGGCATGATGGGCCTCCCGGGCGGCCGCCGCAAGGCCACCAAGAGCCCCAAGAACAAGCGCAAGGGCACCAAGGGCGGCAACCGTCCCCGCGTCGGCGGCGCCGGGATGCCCGCCGGCTTCCCGGGCGGCATGCCGCAGCTGCCGCCGGGGCTGGACCCGAGCGCGCTGGCCGGGGGGCAGGGGCTGCCGCCGGGCTTCAAGCTGCCGAAACTCGACTTCAACAAGCTGTCCAACCCCAAGAAGGACGACGGCAAGCAGTAGTCACCATGACAGCTGACAAGTAGCGGCATGTCTCGTAGCGTGGGCGGCAGTTCGCATCCTTCCAGGAGGAGTCTGTGACTGCCGCTCCGCACTTTCCGGACGACGTGCCCCCGCCGCCTCCGGTGCACCAGTACATGGCCCGCGCGGTGGCCAACGCGCTCGAGACGAACGCGCCCGACGACGTCTTCGTCAACGGCCGGACGTCCGTCATGACGAGCGCCGGGACCGAGCTGATCCCCGACGTGACCGTGCTGCGGCTCGACCGTGCCGACCGGACGCCGGCGTTCCCCGAGGACGTTCTGCTGGTGATCGAAGTCGGCTCGAGCGGCTCGAGGGGCAAGGACTACTCCGAGGCCGGCATCCCGCTGTACTGGGTGATCGATCCGTTGCCCGGCCGGGTGACTTTCACCGGGTTCGAGCTGGGCGCCGACGGTGCCTATCGGCGGGGGCGCACCCATGTCGGCCTGGTCAGCCGCGAGCGGCCGTGGCCGGTCCTGCTCGACCTCGACGCGTGGACCGCGCGACGGGATCAGGTGCGGTCGCGCGGGCGCTAGTCAAGATGACAGGTGACGGGTTGCTTCATGTCTAGTATGCTGGGCGGCAGTTCGCATCCTTTCCAGGGAGGAACCCGTGACTGCCGTTCCGCTGTATGTGCCCGATGGCCTTGACCTGACGCCCCTGCTCGGCCGCGACGACCTGACGTTCGATGACGTGAAGAACCTTCCCGAAGACTTCCGTTACGAGCTTCGGGACGGGCGGCTCGTCCTCCTGCCGACCCCCTTCTACATTCACCAGCGCATCGCCTACGAGACTGTTGCCGCGCTCGATGCCAACGCGCCGGATGACGTCGCTGTCAGCCCCGAGATCTCGGTCTTCGTCGACGGCAGCGAGTTGCGTCCGGACGGGGCGGTCATCGACATCGGCGGAGTCGCTCGGATACCGGTGTTCGCCGCGGACGTTCGGCTCGTCATCGAGGTCGTGTCCACCGGCTCGAGCGAGTCGGCCGGTTCGCGCGAGGACAACTGTGGCTACAAGGCCGGCCGCTACGCCGAGGCCGGCATCCCGCTCTACTGGGTGATCGACCCGCTGGGCGAGCGCGTCACCTTCACCGAGTTCGTCCTCAGTGCCGACGGCAGCTATCGGAGGGGCCCGGCCCTGAGCGAGCTCGTCGAGCTCGATCGTCCGTGGCCCGTGACGCTCGACCTCCCGGTGTGGACGGCCTACCGGGACAAGGTGAGCACTCCGCGGAGGCGGCGGTGAGGGACACCGATCCGTTCGACCGGCGGCAGTGGACGCTCGCCGAGACCGCCAACATCGCCGGGGACATCGGGTACGAGTTGTGGGACGGCCAGCTGAGAGTGCCGTCTCCGTCGACCTTCACGGGCATTTGCGAGGACATTGTCATCGGGCTGTCGGCGCACTGCCCGCCCGGGCACTCGCCTTGTCGCGTCGGCTACTGGCCCGGCGACGGGAGCGCCGCGAGGCCGGACATCGTGGTGGTCCCGTGGGAGAGTTCGCGGTATGACGCCGGGTGCCTCGGGCGCGCGTTGCTGGGCGTCGATGTGCGCGGCTCCGGGCGGGGCAACGATCCGAGGTCCTATGCGCGGGCCGGCTTGGGGCGATATCTGGTCGTGGATCCCTTCGATCCGGCGGGCGCGACCGTCACGGACTTCCGGCTGGCGGGCGACGGGAGTTGCCGTGAGCTGCAGCGTACGCACGGCGTCTTCGTGACGGCGGACCCTTATCCGGTGTCGCTCGACCTGCCCTACTTCTCGGCGGTGCGCTGGCGGGCCGTGGTGGAGGGGTGTGCGGCAGCGGTGCGGCCCGCGATCCGGTAGGACTGACGCATGGCTTTGCATGTGCGTGGGGTCGTGCTGCCCGAGGGTGAGACGCGGGACCTGTGGCTCGTCGGGGACCGGGTGACGTTCGAGCCGGTGCGGGACGCGGAGACCGTGGCCGACGGCGGGTGGGTGGTGCCGGGGCTGGTGGACGCGCACTGTCACCTGGGGATCCGGTACGGGGCGGCGCCGATCGAGAGCGTCGACGAGGCGCGCGAGCTGGCGGGGCAGGATCGGGCGGCCGGGGTGCTGGCGATCCGGGACGCGGGATCACCTTTTCCCTATCCGGAGCTGGACGACGAGCCGGAGATTCCGCGGCTCGTGCGGGCCGGGCGGCACGTGGCGCCGCAGCGGCGCTATCTGCGGGACATCGGGATCGAGGTGGCCGCCGAGCAGGTGGCCGAGACCGTCACCGCGCAGGCGAAGGCCGGGACCGGCTGGGTGAAGCTGGTCGGTGACTGGATCGACCGGGCCGCCGGGGATCTCGCGCCGTCGTGGGATCCGGCGACCATGGCCGCGGCGGTCGAGGCCGCGCACGCCGCGGGGGCGCGGGCGGCCGTGCACACGTTCTCCGAGGAGGGCGTGGCGCTGATGGTGCGGGCCGGGGTGGACTCGGTCGAGCACGGGACCGGGCTGTCGCTCGACCTCGTCGACGAGATGGCGCGGCGCGGGACGGCGCTGGTGCCCACAATGATCAACATTCGGACGTTCGGGACGATCGCCGACCAGGCGCGGCCCAAGTTCCCCGGGTACGCGGACCACATGCTGGCGCTCCGGGACAGGTTCCCGTCCGTCGTCGCCGCGGCGCACGAGGCGGGCGTACCCCTCTATGTCGGCACCGACGCGGGCGGCAGCATCCGGCACGGTCTGGCCGCCGAGGAGATGCTCCTGCTGCACGAGGCCGGCATCCCGGCCGTGGACGTGCTGGCCGCGGCGTCGTGGAAGGCCCGGGAGTGGCTCGGCTTCCCGGGGCTGGTCGAGGGCGGGCTCGCGGACCTCGTCGTCTATGCCGAAGATCCGCGAGCCGACCTGCGCGTGGTGCGTCACCCCCGGCGCATCGTCCTCAAAGGCCGCGTCGTCAGGTAGGCGGCAGTTGGAAGATGCTCAATGACGTGGAGCCGGGGCAGATCAGCCGATACCCCGCGGGGAAGCAGCCGGCCCCCGGGACCGGGATGCTGCCGAGCAGCTGGCGCTGCCCGGAGCGGAAGACGACCCGGGTGACCGGGCCGCCCGCCGTGGCCGGCAGGGCCAGGACGGACCGGTCGGACTCGTCGTAGGAGGCGAGCGGTCCCGGCTCGGTCGCCACGAACCCGCCCGGCTGGAGGCGGAAGAGGGCGGTGCCCGCGTCGGTGGTCACGGCGAGGCCGCCGACGAGGATGCCGCCCGCCATGCCCGTCACCCGGCCCGGCAGGGGAGCGGACCAGTCCGGCGCGTTGGCGGCAGTGTCCAGGGTGTAGTCGACAGCGGTCACCTGGCCGGCGCCCGCGGCGTCCTCGTCGGCGACGCACAGCCGGTGCTGGCCGCAGCCGTGCATGGACTGGAACGTGCGGCCCGCGTCGCCGGTCCAGACGAGCTTGCTCTCCCCGGAGGCGTCGAGCTTGGTCATGACGATCTCGTAGCGGTCGCCCGGGCGCAGGATGAACAGCCGGCCGTCCCAGGCCGCGTACGCCTCGGTGCCGACGAGGGGTTCGGCGAGCGGCTGGTCGAACACGCGGTCGCCGGTCTCCGGTTCGAGGGCGACGACCCGGCCGCCGATGATCGTGACCGCCTGGGGACTGGGCTGCACGGGCCCGATCGATCCGGAGGCCGGCTTGCTCTGGCGGTCCCACGCGGTCACCGGCAGCAGCGGGACGCCGGGGCCCGGGTCACCCGGCGTGGTCCACATGACCTTGCCGGTGCCGACGGCCAGACCCGTGATCAGGCCCGACTGCCGGTCGCGATGGACGGCGTACTGGCTGAAGAGGGCAAGGTCCGCAGGGGACGCCACGGCGAAGTCCCAGCGCGTCGTCCCGGTGCCGGGGTCGAGGCCCCAGACGTGGTAGCCGGTGCTCTGGCGGGCGCCGGCGACCAGGGTGCCCTCGAGCGTATAGGCGCCGTCGAGGTCGCCGGTGACCGCGGTGGCGCGCATCGGGCCCGCGGCGGGCCGGTCGAGGGGAGCCGCGAAGAGACGTACCGTGCCGGCTGTGTCCTGCCACACGGTGTAGGCGCTGTTGCCGAGCAGGACTGTCTTCGCGGCGCGCGCCTGGCCTCCGTACTCGACAGGTTGGCCGGCCCGCGGAAGAGCGCGGGCGGTCGTCGTGGCCGTGGGGGCCGGTCTGGCCGGGGTCTGGGGGCGCAGGAACCACGCGGTGCCGCCGCCGACCAGGCAGACGGCCAGGGCGGCCGCGGCCATCGAGCGGGAACGGGTGCGCCGGGTGCCGCGCCGGCGGGCGGCGGCGGGGGAGGCCAGCGGCACGGTGTCGGCCTCGCCCCGGAGCTCGGCGAAGACTTGGTCGAGGTCAGCGGACATTACGGACTCCTTCCCGGTCGGTGAGCAGGGCGGCGGCGAGGGTCGTGCGGCCCCGGGACAGCCAGGACTTGACCGTGCCCTCCGCGGCGCCCAGCTCCCGGGCGATGTCGGCCACGGACCGGTCCAGCAGGTAGTGCAGCGCCAGGGCCCGGCGCTGGTCGGCCGGCAGCTCGCGCATTGCCCGGACCAGCAGCACCGTGTTCTCCGAGGGCGGGCCGACCGGGGGCAGCGGCGCGGCGGCCGCCTCCCGGGCCCGCCGGACGCCGATGCGCCGCCACCGGTCCGACGACAGCCGGTTGACCACCAGCCGCAGCCAGGCCTCCGGGTCGTCGTAGGCCGCGAGCCGGCGCCAGCGCTGCCAGGCCCGGGCGTACGCCTCCTGCACCAGATCCTGTGCTTCCCCCGCGTCGCCGGTCAGCCCGTACGCGTAGCGCGTCAGCCGCCGGGACGTGTCGCGGTAGAACGCGTCGAACGCGTCCGCCCGGGTCTCCGTCATGTGCACCGCCCTTCGCCAAGGGGACACGGGATGCCCACGCGGTCGGTTGCGGCCGGGCCCGGACTAGGATGCCTCCTCATGGCGCGCGTGCTCACTCCCCGGGCGGAAGACTTCCCCCGCTGGTACCAGGACCTGATCAACAAGGCCCGGCTGGCCGACAACGGCCCGGTGCGGGGCACGATGGTCATCCGGCCGGCGGCGTACGCGATCTGGGAGCGGATGCAGGCGGAGATGGACGCCCGCATCAAGGAGGCGGAGGCGCAGAACGCGTACTTCCCGCTCTTCATCCCGCAGAGCTACCTGAGCCGCGAGGCCGAGCACGTCGAGGGCTTCGCGCCGGAGCTGGCGGTCGTCACCCACGCCGGCGGCAAGGAGCTGGCCGAGCCGATCGTGGTCCGGCCCACCAGCGAGACGGTCTTCGGCGAGTTCATGGCCAAGTGGATCGACTCCTACCGGGACCTGCCGCTGCTGCTCAACCAGTGGGCCAACGTCGTGCGCTGGGAGCTGCGGCCGCGCACGTTCCTGCGGACCACCGAGTTCCTCTGGCAGGAGGGGCACACCGCGCACGCGACGCAGGCCGACGCCCGGGACTACGCGCGGCGCATCCTGCACGACGTCTACCAGGACTTCATGGTCAACCTGATGGCGCTGCCGGTCGTACCGGGGCGCAAGACCAGCCGCGAGCGCTTCGCCGGCGCGATCAACACCATGACCCTCGAGGCCATGATGGGCGACGGCAAGGCCCTGCAGATGGGCACGTCGCACGAGCTGGGACAGAACTTCGCCAAGGCGTTCGACATCACCTACACGTCGCAGGCCGGCGGGGTCGAGCACGCGTGGACGACGTCGTGGGGCAGCACCACCCGCATGATCGGCGGGCTGATCATGGTGCACGGCGACGACAACGGGCTGCGGCTGCCGCCCGCGCTCGCCCCGGTGCAGGCCCAGATCATGGTGATCAAGGCCGGCGAGGGTGTGCAGGAGGCGGCGGTCAAGCTGCGCGACGAGCTCAAGGCGGCCGGCGTACGGGTCAAGGTCGACGACCGGGCCGACATCCCGTTCGGCCGCCGGGCCGTCGACGCCGAGCTGCAGGGCATTCCCGTACGCGTGGAGGTGGGCCCGCGCGACCTGGCCGCCGGTAACGCCGTGGTCGCCCGCCGCACCGACGGCACCAAGTCGCCGATCGCGCTCGGTGAGGTCGTCAGCGACGTGGTCGCCGCATTGAAGGCCGACCAGCAGCGGCTCTACGACGCCGCCCTGCAGCACCGCGAGGACAAGACCGTCGAGGTCAAGACCCTGGGCGACGCCATCGAGGCCGCGCAGACCGGCTGGGCGCGGATCCCGTGGTCGGCGGTCGGCGCCGAGGGCGAGGCCGAGGCCAACGGCAAGGCGGTGACCGTGCGCTGCCTGGTCAACCCGGACGGCTCGGTGCCCGAGTCGGAGGACGAACCGGGCGTGCAGGCGATCCTGGCCCGCGCCTACTGATGACCTTCGCGCCCGGACGGACCGTCCTCTACCGCAACATCGACGGGCCGCGCCTGGCCACGGTGCGGCCCTGCCGGGTGGTCTCCGACGACGAGCGCGGGCTGCTGCTGTGGCTGGCCCGCGGCTCGGCGATCGTCCTGGAGGTGGCCGGCGACGACCGCGGCATCCGGGACATGCCGTTCACCGAGTGGGTGACCCTGCCGCACAAGGTGGTCCCGGCGACGTGGCAGGGGCCGGGGCTGCTCAAGTTCCTGCCGCCCGGCGCGGACTACTCGGTCTGGTTCTTCCGCGACGAGCAGGACCGCTTCCAGAACTGGTACGTCAACCTGGAGGCACCCGCGCTCCGGTGGGACGACGGGGAGGTCGCCGGGGTCGACACGATCGACTACGACCTGGACATCGTCGTGGCGCCCGACCGGTCGTGGGCGTGGAAGGACGAGGACGAGCTGGCCGAGCGGCTCGCCCTGCCCGAGCACTACTGGGTGCGCGACGAGGCCGCGCTGTGGGCGTCGGGGCGGGGCGTGATCAAGCAGATCGAGGCGGGCGAATTCCCGTTCGACGGGACGTGGACGGACTTCACGCCGGACCCGTCGTGGGGGCCGTTCGAGTCGCTGCCGCCGGGGTGGGACCGGCCCGCGGAGCCCCGCTCCTTCTGAGGAGTCCCGCTCGTTCCGAACGGGGAGTCCTGCTCCTTCTAACGGGGAGTCTTGCTCCTTCCGGACGGGGAGTCTTGCTCCTTCCGGACGGGGAGTCTTGCTCCTTCCGGACGGGGCGGCGAACTGAGGCGTTGATCTCTACGCTGCCCCGGTGACCGTTATGGCTCCCCTCGCGCCGCCTGTCTGGGACCCTGGTCCCCGCAAGCCCCGGCTGATCCTGTTCGCGCTGTCCCTGCTGGTGACGATCGCCACGACGGCGTACTCGGTCTGGTGGGTCTACGACTTCGTCGGCATCCGGCACCAGGCCCGCGCCGATGCGTGCCCGTCCCTCGATCTCGCGCCGATCGCCGCCGCGGTGGACGCCGTCGAGCTGAGCAAGCAGAACTACGTGGCCGCGGCGGACGACGGGTCGCGGGAGCTCGCCTGCACCTTCACGATCGCGTCGGGCGGTGTCGCCGTCGTGGTCGCGCAGTGGTACCGCAACGCCCCGGCCGCTCAGGTGCGCCACAGCCAGCATCGCACCGGCCAGTTCAAGAGCATCTACGACGAGACCGTCGTCCGGGACGTGCCGGCCGGCCAGGAGGCGTTCGGCAGCCACGACCCCGAGGGCGACACGCTCACCTACCGGGTCGAGGCCCGCGACCACAACCTGCTCGTGAGCGTGGCCGTCGCCCTCCGCGCCCCGGCTGGCGGCTGGAGCCGCGGCGTCTACGAGAAGCCCTTCGCCACGCTCGCCGCCGCCGCGGCGGCCGCGCTCACCGAGCTGGGATGACGCTTTCCCGGCCCGGTTGGGAAGAAGCGCTCCCCATCTGGCAGAATGGACGACTGGTATACGGCATCCGAGGCGCCCTCTAACCCCTCTGGTGCCGGTCCACGAGACTTCGGCCCCACTCCCCACGTGGGTTCCGTCCGGCTCACCCACGTCGTCATCTGGAGCGAAACAACCGTGGCCGTTAAGATCCGGCTCCTGCGGATGGGCAAGATCCGCAACCCGCAGTACCGCATCGTCGTCGCCGACTCGCGCACCAAGCGTGACGGCCGCGCCATCGAGTACGTCGGCATCTACCAGCCGAAGCACGACCCCTCGGTGATCGAGGTCAAGAGCGAGCGCGTGCAGTACTGGCTCTCGGTCGGCGCGCAGCCGAGCGAGGCCGTGCAGCGCATCCTGGAGAAGACCGGCGACTGGCAGCAGTTCAAGGGTCTCCCCGCCCCGCCGCCGCTGCTCGTGGCGCCGGAGAAGGCGAACCGTCAGGCCGCCTACGAGGCCGAGGCCAAGGCCGCCGCCGGCGTTGCCGACACCCCGGCCAAGGCGCAGACCCCGAAGAAGTCGAAGGCCGACAAGCCGGCCGCCGACGACAAGACCCCGGCCGCGCCCGAGGTTGCCGCCGACCGCCCGACCGACACCAAGGCTGTCGACCCGGCGGAGCCCAACCGCGAGGCCGTCGCCGAGGACGCGAAGGACCCGGCCGGTGCCGGCGCCGACGCGAGCTGACGGGGCGCTCCGGCCCGCGCTGGAGCACCTCGTCAAGGGCATCGTCGACAACCCGGACGACGTCCGGGTGCGGATGGTCGACTCGCGCCGCGGCAAGCGGCTCGAGGTCCGCGTCCACCCCGAGGACCTGGGAACGGTCATCGGGCGGGGCGGGCGCACGGCCAAGGCGCTGCGTCAGGTCATCGGGTCGATCGGTGGGCGCGGCATCCGCGTCGACATCGTCGACGCCTACTGATCGGCTGCTGTCACACGATGCTGCTGGTAGTCGGTCACATCGGTAAGCCCCACGGCATTCGTGGGGAGGTCCTGGTGACAGTCCGGACCGATGAGCCAGAGGCGAGATTCGTCGCCGGGGCGGTGTTCCACACGGAGGTCCAGCGCGACCGCCGGGTGACCACCGGCCCGGCGGTCGCCGCCGCTGCCGAGCCCGGCGTGCGCTATCAGGTGCCGCCGACGCTGACGCTCGAGTCGCTGCGCTGGCACCAGGGCCGGGTCATCGCCCAGTTCGAGGGCGTCCACGACCGCAACATCGCCGAGGAGCTGCGCGGCGTGCTGCTCCAGGTCGACAGCGCCGAGGTGGCCGCGCCGTCCGACCCCGACGAGTTCCACGACCATCAGCTGATCGGGCTCGCGGTCGTCGACCCGGAGGGCACCGAGCTGGGCACGGTCGACCGGATCGATCACGCCCCCGCCTCCGACCTCATCGTTCTGAAGAAGGCGGGCGGCGGCACGGCCCTCATCCCCTTCGTCACGGCCATGATCCCCACGGTCGACCTCCGCGCCGGCCGGATCGTGGCCGATCTGCCCGAGGGACTGCTGGATCTGTAGTGCGCGTCGACGTCGTCTCGATCTTTCCCGAGTACTTCGCCCCCCTGGACCTGTCGCTGATCGGCAAGGCCCGGGGCGCGGGCACGCTCGACCTCCACGTGCACGATCTGCGCACCTGGACCTTCGACGTCCACCGGACCGTGGACGACTCGCCGTACGGGGGCGGGCCGGGCATGGTCATGCGCCCGGAGCCGTGGGCCGCTGCTCTGGTGGCCGTCGCGTCGCCCGGTGCGACGCTGGTGGTGCCGTCGCCGGTGGGCAAGCCGTTCACTCAGGCGGACGCGGCCGCGCTGGCGACTCTTGATCATCTCGTCTTCGCCTGCGGGCGCTACGAGGGCATCGACCAGCGGGTCATCGACGCGGCCGCCGAGCGGATGCCCGTACGGGAGATCTCGCTCGGTGACTACGTGCTGTTCGGCGGCGAGGTCGCGGTCATCGTCGTCATGGAGGCGGTCACGCGGCTGCTGCCCGGGGTGCTCGGCAACGCGGAGTCGCTCACCGAGGAGTCGCACGGGGACGGGCTGCTCGAGGCCCCCGTCTACACCAAGCCGGCCGTGTGGGAGGGCCGCGAGGTGCCCGACGTGCTGCGGTCGGGTGATCACGGGCGGATCGCGCGGTGGCGGCGTACGCAATCTCTGCTGCGGACCGCGACCCGGCGGCCGGACCTCTTCGCGGCCTATCCGCCGGAGAAGCTCGACAAGAAGGACCGGGCGGCGATCGAGGACGCCGGATTTCGGGTCCCGGGCCCGGGTGTGGCAAAGTAGGGAGGTTGCCGTTCGTCCCCCACGCCGTGGGCGGGCGGGCGAGGATCTCCCCGCCGGGGAATCAGCAGTACCCATTCGCGCATCGAACTCCCGGTGCGCTTTGAGGAACACGAGGATGCAGCGATGAACACGCTGGACGCTCTCGACGCCCAGTCGCAGCGCACCGACATTCCCGACTTCCGGGCCGGTGACACGCTCAAGGTCTACGCCCGGGTCGTGGAGGGCAACCGCTCCCGCGTCCAGGTCTTCCAGGGCGTCGTGATCAGCCGTCAGGGCGGTGGCCTGCGCGAGACCTTCAAGATCCGCAAGATCAGCTTCGGCGTCGGGGTCGAGCGGACCTACCCGCTCAACAGCCCGGTGATCGACAAGATCGAGGTCGTGACCCGCGGTGACGTGCGTCGCGCCAAGCTCTACTACCTGCGCGAGCTCCGCGGCAAGAAGGCCAAGATCAAGGAGCTGCGCGAGAAGCAGACCGTCAGCTGAACTCCTTCGCGGTCCGAGCCGTAACTTCACTCGGACTGACGTTTTGTGCGCGGGCTGGCTAGGCTTGCGCACGTGACGGATGGGAATCAGTGCCGGTGGGGCATTCGCCCCGCCGGTGGGCCATTCGCACTACCGCCCGACCTGTTCCCCGCGGGGGACTGCGGGCGGTAGTGCTGTATCCGGGCTCGAATCGCCTGGACGGCGGCGGGAGAGACGTAGCGTGGAACCGATGCAGGGGTACCGGGGCTCCTCCTCCGGGCGGCGCCGTGGCCGGGTGCTCCGCCGCAAGGAGATGCCGCTGTGGCAGGAGCTTCCGCTGCTGCTGGTGGTGGCGTTCTGCCTGGCCGTGCTGATCCGCACCTTCCTGGTCCAGGCCTTCTTCATCCCCTCCGGGTCGATGGAGAACACCCTGCTCATCCAGGACCGGGTCCTGGTCAACAAGGTCGTCTACGACATCCGGGACCCGCAGCGCGGCGAGATCGTCGTCTTCCGGGGCACGGACAACTGGGCCCCCGAGCAGCCCGCCACGCCGCTGGACAACTCGTTCGGCGCCAAGCTCGGCCGCACGATCGGCGACCTGGTCGGCGTCTCCCGGCCGGGTGAGCGCGACTTCATCAAGCGGGTCATCGGCGTGGCCGGCGACAAGGTCGCCTGCTGCGACTCCGAGGGCCGGATCACCGTCAATGGCGTGCCGATCGACGAGCCGTACGTCGAGGAGAATTCCCCGCTCGACCAGCCGCCCAACCCGCGCCAGTGCAGCAGCCGCCGCTTCACCGAGGTCGTCGTCCCTGAGGGTGAGATGTTCGTCATGGGTGACCACCGGCTGGTCTCCCAGGACGCCCGCTGTCAGGGCCCGGTCCCGGTCGAGAACGTGATCGGCCGCGCCTTCGTCGTGGTGTGGCCCACGAGCCGCTTCACCAGCCTTTCCGTCCCCGACGTGTGGAAGGCCTACGACGCCGAGCACCCGGTCAGCGCGGCCCCGCTCGGCGGCCGCCGGGAGTCCGAGCCCGACCCGGGCACCACCGCGGCGGTCTTCCCGATGCTGTTGACCGTGGGTCTCTCCGCGCGTTCCGGACTGTCTTTGAGCCCGCGGCGACGTAGGCTCCGATCGTGATTGACGAGCAGACCGGCGAGCAGCGCCGTGGGTCCTTCTGGCGCGAGCTCCCGATCCTGGTGGGCGTGGCCATCCTCGTGGCGGTCCTGGTGCGGGCCTTCGTCCTGCAGACCTTCTACATCCCGTCCCCGTCGATGGAGCACACCCTCAACGTCTGGGACAGGGTGCTCGTCAACAAGCTCGTCTACGACTTCCGTGACCCGCACCGCGGCGAGATCGTCGTCTTCAAGGCGCCCACCGACTGGCAGAGCGGCGGCACCGAGGGCGAGGACTTCATCAAGCGCATCATCGGCGTCGGCGGCGACCACGTGATGTGCTGCGACGCCCAGCAGCGCCTGGTGATCAACGGGCACTCGCTCGACGAGCCCTACGTCTACACCGACGACGCGGGCAACCAGGACCCGGTGGCCGACGAGAAGTTCGACATCACCGTGCCCGCGGGCCGGCTCTGGGTCATGGGTGACCACCGCTCGCAGTCCGGCGACTCACTCGAGCACTGGGAGCAGACCGAGGACATCAACGAGGCCACCATCGAGGCGGACTCCATCGTCGGCCGGGCCTTCACCGTCTTCTGGCCGGTCAACCGCGCGACGTGGCTGTCCGTGCCCGAGGGCTTCGACAGCATCCCCGACGCCGCCAAATAAGATCGTCTTTCGCGCAATAAGCTGGCGGACGTGACACACATCGAACGACGGGCCGCGCGCGTGCTCCTGGTCGATGCGGACGATCGCGTGCTGCTGCTCCACGGCAGCGACCCGGCCCGGCCCGGCCACTTCTGGTGGTTCACGCCGGGCGGCGGGCTCGACGCCGGGGAGACGCCGGCCGAGGGCGCCGCGCGTGAGTTGTTCGAGGAGACCGGCCTGCGTGTCGACCCGGCCGCGCTGGGGTCGCCGGTGCACGACGAGGTGACGTCCTTCAGCTACGACGGGCGCGACTACCGGCAGACCCAGGAGTTCTTCCTGCACCGCGTGCAGAGCTGGGAGGTCGACACGGCCGGCTTCGACGCCGACGAGCGGGCCACGATCACCGAGCATCGCTGGTGGACCCTGGCTTCGCTGGCTGCTACGGATGAGCGGATCTTCCCGGTGGATCTGGTCCCGCTTCTGACTCCGCTGGTGGTGCGCTGATGCTGGCGCCGCCTCGCACCGTCGTCCGCCGCGAGGGCGGGCTCTATGCGCTGGAGCGGGCCCTGCAGCGGCGTGGCTTCCGTCACGTCGCCGGGGCCGATGAGGCCGGCCGGGGTGCCTGCGCCGGGCCGCTGGTCGCCGGGGCCGTGATCCTGCCCGAGGGCAAGCGCGGCGAGGTTCCCGGGCTGGCCGACTCCAAGCTGCTGACCCCGGCCGCCCGCGAGCGGGTCTACGACGAGGTGGTCGCCCGGGCGCTCACCTGGTCCGTCGTGATCATCCCGGCCACCGAGGTGGACGCCCGCGGCCTGCACGTCTGCAACCTCGCCGCAATGCGCCGGGCCCTCGCGTCGCTGCACACCCGCCCGGAGTACGTGCTGACCGACGGCTTCCCGGTCGACGGTCTCGGTGCCCCCGGGCTGGCGGTGTGGAAGGGCGACCGGGTCGCGGCCTGCGTCGCGGCGGCCAGCGTGCTCGCCAAGGTCACCCGGGACAGGCTGATGGTCGAGCTGGACGACAAGTTCCCCGACTACGGCTTCGCGGTGCACAAGGGCTACATCACCGAGGAGCACAGCACGGCGCTGACCCGGCACGGACCCTGCGCCGAGCACCGGTTCTCCTATGTCAACGTGGCCGCGGCGTCGGGCCGGAAGAACGTCCCCCCGCGGGCCCGGCGTCCCGTTTCGGCATCTTCGCGCAGCTCTTCCGCCGAGCCGCTGATGCTCTGGCCCGGCAGTGGGGGTACCGTCGGCGTGGCGTCCGGCGAGGAGCCTCGGCCGCCGGTGCCGGTGGGGGAAGATGAGGCCATGGAGGGCGAGAAGCGATGAGCGCAGAGGATCTCGAGAAGTACGAGACCGAGATGGAGCTGCAGCTCTACCGGGAGTACCGCGACATCGTCCGCCAGTTCTCCTACGTGGTGGAGACGGAGCGCCGCTTCTACCTGGCCAACCAGGTGGATCTGCACGTGCGCAACTCCGACGGCGAGGTGTACTTCGAGGTCGAGATGCACGACGCGTGGGTCTGGGACATGTACAGGCCGGCGCGCTTCGTCAAGAACGTGCGGGTGATGACGTTCAAGGACGTCAACGTCGAGGAGCTGGAGAAGCCGGACATCTCGTTGCCGGACGAGCCCGGTTTCGGGGGCTGAGAGTTATCCACAGATCGCCGTTGTCCACAGGGGCAGCGGCGATCTTTCTTTGTCCGGCGCAATCTGGCGGGCATGAGTTGGCTGCTGTCTCTCGTTCTCGCCTTCGGCTGGCCCTTGACGCCGGTCTCCGTGACGCGGCATTTCGAGCCACCCCCGGCCCCGTGGCTGGCCGGGCATCGCGGAGTGGATCTCGCGGCGGAGCCGGGCGCTGTCGTGCGGTCCGCCGGGGCGGGCACGGTGGTCTTTGCGGGGCAGGTGGCCGGGCGCGGCGTGGTGAGCGTTCGGCACGCCTCGGGGCTGCGGACGACGTACGAGCCGGTTCTGGCCGAGGTGCGTGCCGGCGATCCGGTTCACACGGGCAGCCGGCTGGGCACGCTCGCGGCTGGGCACGCGGGCTGCCCGGTGGCGGCGTGCCTGCACTGGGGGCTGCGGCGCGGTGCGGACTATCTCGACCCGTTGACGTTGCTCGGGGCCGGGCCGGTGCGGCTGTTACCCGTCCTTGAGGAGGGCGGGGAGGCGGTCGGCCAGGCGGTCGTACTCGTCGGGGCGGTTGTAGACCTGGGCGCTCAGCCGCAGCCAGCCGCGGCCGCCCCACGAGTTGAGGGCGACCTCGGTCGCCAGCTTGTCGGCGATGCGTCCGCGCAGGGCGTGCGCTTCCGGCCGGGTCGTCGCCACGCCGCTGGGCAGCGGCACGATCCGCATGGCGGCCTCGGGCGCGCCCGGGTCCGGCAGGTCGGCCGGGTCCAGGCCGAGGGCTTCGCCGACGACCTTTTGCCCGTACGCGGCCAGCGCGGCATTGTGGCGCCGCACAGCGCTCTCACCGAGGGTGCGCAGCGTGAAGAGTCCCGTGGGAGCGGCGAGCCACGCGGTGTAGTCCAGCGTGCCCTGATACTCGACGCTGAGCGGGAAGCCGGACTCCTGCTCCCACGACACGACCAGTGGCTCGATGCGCCGGCGCCACGGTGCCGCCACGGCGAGGAGCGCGGTGCCGCGCGGGGCAAAGGCCCACTTGTGCAGGTTGCCGACCCAGAAGTCCGCCCCGATCCGGTCCACCTCGACCGGCAGCATGCCCGGCACGTGCGCCGCGTCCACCAGCACCGGAATCTCGTGCTCCCGGGCCGCCGCCACGATCTGCGCCACGGGCAGCACGCGCGCCGTGGGCGAGGTGAGCTGGTCCACGATCACCAGCTTCGTCTTGCCGGGGCGCAGGGCGTTGCGGACCCGGGCGACCACTTCGGCGTCCGAGGCCGGCAGGGGCAGGGCGACCGTCCGCGCCGTCGCCCCGGACCGGCGGCACTGGCGCTTGGCGGCGAGCTCGTTGGCGCCGTACCCGTGATCGGTGAGCAGCACCTCGTCGCCCGGGCTGAGCCGCACCGACTGCAGCACGAGCGACACCCCGGACGTCGCGTTGGGCACGAGCGCGCTGCCCTCCGGGTCCGCCCCGAGAAACTGCGCGATGTGCCGTCGCGTGTGGACGATCCGGTCCATGATCCCCGGCGACTCGAAGAAGGTCATGGGGTTGCGCTCGGTCTCGTCGCGCAGCCGCTGCTGGGCCCGCTGGACGCCGATCGGGACCGCGCCGAAGGAGCCGTGGTTCAGATAGGCGGTGCCGGGGTCGAGCGAGAAGAGGAGGCGGGCTCCGGGAAGGGGCGGGGGCGGGTCACCGGCGCTCACGCTGCGATCGTACGGCACGGGGGAGGGCGGAATCGGTGTCTTGTCCCTCCTCCGCGTCGCTCCGGCGTTCTCCTCGTGCCGCCTGGAGCTTGTCCTGTTGTCGCGTGTCGGGTGGTCAGGCGCGGAGGTGAGCCCGGTGTTCAGGCGCGGGGTGGGTCTGGTGTTCAGGCGCCGGGGTGAGCCTGGCGTCCAAGCGCGGGGCGGGCTTGGCGTTCAAAGCGCGGGGCGGGCCTGGTGTTCAGGCGCGGGGGTGAGCCTGGTTGAAGGCGGCGCGGAGGCGTTCGGTGGAGACGTGGGTGTAGATCTGGGTGCTCGACAGCGAGGAGTGCCCGAGCAGCTCCTGCACCGCGCGCAGGTCGGCGCCCCCGTCGAGCAGATGGGTGGCGGCCGAGTGGCGCAGGTCGTGCGGGCTGGTGTGGGGCAGTCCCGCCGCCCGGGCCGCCGCGGCGACGATCCGGCGCACGACCGTCTGCTGCAGACGGCCGCCCCGGGCGCCGAGGAAGAGCGCGTCACCGCTCGCGGGCTGGGCCAGCCGCGGGCGGCCGTGGCGGAGCCAGTCGTCGAGGGCATGCTGGGCGGGCACCCCGTAGGGCACGGCGCGTTCCTTGGCGCCCTTGCCGAGCACGCGGACCACGCGGCGAGCCTCGTCCACGTCGGCGGTGTCGAGGCCGCACAGCTCACTCACGCGGATGCCGGTGGCGTAGAGCAGCTCGAGCACGGCCCGGTCGCGCGCCCCGTGCGGATCGGCCGTGGTCACGACCAGCTCCGCCGCCTGCTCGGCCCGCAACACGGACGGCAGATCCCGGTGGGCCTTGGGGCTCGCCAGCTGCGCCCCCACGTCCGACGCACAGAGCCCGGCCCGATGCGCCCACCCCGTGAACGTCCGCGCCGCCGCCGCCCGCCGCGCCTGCGAAGTCCGCGCGGCCCCGCCCGCCATCCGCCGCGCCAGCCAGCCCCGCAGCACGCCGATGTCCAGATCCCCCGGCGTCGCACACCCCACCCCGGCGGCATGCCCAAGCAGCGACACGACGTCGCCCACATAGGCCCGCACAGTGTGCGCCGACCTGTTCTCCACCCGCGCCAGGTGCACCCCGAAATCATCCACGGCCTGGCGCATGGCAGCGGGCAGCCCCTCATGAGCCCCACGAGAACTCTCCACACCCCCATCATGGCCCCCCACCCCACCCACCGCCGGTCCCCG
This sequence comes from Symbioplanes lichenis, assembly GCF_030709675.1. Classification (GTDB taxonomy): domain Bacteria; phylum Actinomycetota; class Actinomycetes; order Mycobacteriales; family Micromonosporaceae; genus Actinoplanes; species Actinoplanes lichenis. The sequence goes on along the minus strand of NZ_JAUZQD010000001.1, from coordinate 672,422 downwards.
CCTGCCGACCGCCACCCCCGAGCCGCCCATCACCCGCCGCTGGGTTGCCGTCGTCCGCTTGCCCGAGTCGCCCGCCGTCGCGCGCTTTCCCGGGTCACCCGCCGCCGGGTCGCCGTCGCCCGCTTGCCCGAGTCGCCCGCCGTCGCGCGCTTTCCCGGGTCACCCGCCGCCGGGTCGCCGTCGGGTCGCCCGCCGCTGGCTGCCAACCGAGCCGCGCGCCGCTGGTTGCCGCCTGCTCGTTGCCGATCGCCGGACTGAGGCGCGCGCCGGCTGCCGACTGTGCCGCGTGCCGCTGGTTGCCGGGTCGGGGCGCTGGTCGTGATCCCTGGGCCGAGCCGCTTGCCGTATTTCCCGAGTCGCGTCGCCGCGCTCCTGCAGTGCCGATCGTGTTGGGACGGCGGTCGGATGGCGCGGTCCGGCGATATGCCACACCGATTGGTCCCTACACGTGGCAACCTCGTCCGGCTCGCCGGGTCAATGTCCGGCGGCTGGTTCGGCCCGCCGGGTCGGCGTGGGACGGCCTCTTTGGCCTGCCCGGGTCGGCGTGGGACGGCCATTTTGGGCTGGCCGGGTCGGCGTGGGACGGCCTTTTTGGGCTGGCCGGGTCGACTTGCGTCAGCTCGTTCGGCCCCTCATTGAGGTGGGTGCCCATCGCTGCCCTCGCTCGAAGCTGCCTTGATTCCGTGGTGTCCTGCCGAATTTGCTGTCATCTCGATGGGCGTACTGGCGCTGGCTCGCGGGTGATGAGACCGGGGCGCTGTCTTACGCGGACCGCGGTTGATGGCGCTTCGGCGGGGCGGGGCAGGCCCGAAGAATTTTGTCCCAGCGGGGCCAGATCAGGGACACCTTCTGAGCGCGCCAGAAAAGGGAAGCGCATCCGAGAAGGGCAAAGCGCGCCCGAGAATGCGAGAACCGTTCGGGAAGGGCGTGCAGATGTAGGGGGAGTCGCTGAGGGCGGCGCCATTTTCGGCGGGTCGTCCCATCCCTGAAGAGCACGTCGATTCACCTGATCGAGTGATTTGCCGCCGAGGCAGCAGTAGGGGCTTCCCGCGTTTCAAGGGTCGCGGCCGGTGGTGCGGCCGGGGGAGGTGCGCCGATGGAGCCGGGTGGAAGCGGCGCAGTTGGCCGGTTCCGTGGACCCGTGGGGGCGTTGGAGGCGGAGCCCCGGCGAAGTTGTCGCGGCTGGGTGGGGGTGTGGGGGCGGGGCGGGTCCAGGCGATGAAGCGGGACCACAGGTCGGCCGGGGCGGGGTTGAGGTCGGCGATGGCGACGGCGAGGTGGCCGTGCATGTAGACCGTCAGGCTCGAGGGGGACTTGCGGTACTCGGCCAATAGTCGGGCTTTTGCCTGGTCACAGGGCCAGGGTTTGCGGCAGGCCGCGCAATCCCAGCCTGGTGGGACTCCGATGTGTGCGGCCGGCGGCGGCTGGTTGGTGGTGGTGTCGACCATGGGTGGCCCCCAGTTCGGTGACGGCGGGTGCTGTGTGCGTAGCGGCAACGGAAAGCCGGGCGACGTGGTGTTCAGAGGTCGGGTTCCGGGGTGGGCGGGTGGGAGCGGCATGGGGGTCGGGGTGTTGGGGGCTTGACGGCGGGCGGGTCGGTGATGGAGGCGGGGTAGGTGTGCTCGGCGCGGACGGCGGCGAGGAATTCGGTGGGGCGGTGGGGGCGGGGTGGGCCGGCGGGCTTGGTGGTGCGGGGGTGGGGCTTGCCGCGGGGCGGGCGGGTCAGGACGGCGGTCGGGCTGTAGACGGTGGACTGCGGGCGGAGCTCCGGCGAGAACGTCCAGGTGGTCATCGTCGGAGGATCGGGGCCGGCCGGCGGCGCGGGTGGGAGCCGGCCGGGCAGCCGGGCGCTCGGCTGCCCGGGGAATGGCGGCAGGGGATAGGGCTCGTCGGCCCCGGGCGAGAGCGTCGGCATGGCGCCGTGGGGGAAGGCGCCGGGGCGTTGCGGCCGGTCAGGTGGGAAGTCTCGCGAGGCCGGGGTGGTCGCCCCGGGGGCGGGTGACGGCATGCGGCCTGGGCTGGGCGGCGACGGCTCGGGCGACTTCTCGGTGGGGGAGTGTGAAGGTGCCTGGTTCGACGCTGGTGGAATGGGCAGCGTGGAGCTTTGCATCGGCCCGGACGCGGGCGGCTCGGAACCGGGAGCCGGGGGCGGCGGGCCGTCGACCGGCTTCGCGGAAGTGTCGGGGACGGGCCGTTGAGGAAAGGGATCGCCGGGATGGCGGGTGTCTTGGGTGGATCGGGGACACGGGGCCGGGAGGCCGCACACGCAGAGCCGCCAGAGGGCGCGCCAGTCTCGTTTGTGGACGGCGTGAATGCGGTGCATGGGCGGATCGGCTCCCTGGTCATGCGGGGTAGTCATGCGACGACAGTAGTTGACGGAAAGCTAGCTGTCTTTCACCGAGTTGACCCATGACCAATAGTCATACGCCTACGGTCGATCATGTGGCTAAAGCAATCAAACTCATGGGCGCTCATGAGATCCGGGTCCGGCTCGGCGGAGTGAGCCGGCAGCGGGCTTACCAGATCACCAGCCGGGCCGATTTCCCCGAACCGGTGGCGGACCTCGCGCAGGGCAAGGTCTGGCTGACCGAGGACGTCGAGGCGTGGATGAAGGTCCATCGCCGCGACGTCGACGAATCCGACGACTGATCATTCCCGCTCCTCCGGAGCCGCGGGCAGTTCCTTCGGGCCCGGCGGCGATTTCCGCGTGCCCGCCGTGAGCTCGGCCAGCGGAAACAACGCCGCCGGGGCGGACAGTGCGGCCGTGCGGGACTCGGCGGTGCGTGCGGCTTTCGTGAGGGCGAATCCGTCGTCACGGCGTACGACCAAGCCTTTGATCTCCAGCAAGGTCAGCCGCTGCAGGACCGTGCGCAGCCGCACCCCGGCCCGCGCGGCCAGCTCCTCCGGGCCCGCCGTGCCGCGGTCCGGCACGGCCTCCAGGATTAGGGCGCTCTCCTCGTCGAGCTCGTCCCGGGCGTGGGTGCGGGCCCGGGCCGGCTCCGCGTAGTACTCGCCGATGCGGCCCACCTCGTCCAGCACCTGGGCCGCGTTGGTGACGACGCGCGTGCCGGGGCAGGCGCGGAGCAGCTCGTGGCAGCCGACCGACATCGCCGACGTGACCGGGCCGGGGACGATCAGCGCCGGTCGGTTGAGCGCCAGGACGCGGCCCATCGTCTGGACCGCGCCGCTGCGGGCGGCCGCCTCGACGAGGACCGTGCCTGCCGTGGCGGCGGCGATGACGCGGTTGCGGATCAGGAAGCGGTGCCGCAGCGGGTCCGCGCCCGGCAGCCACTCGCTCATCAACAGGCCGGCCTCGGCGATGCGCTCGAACATCGCGGTGTTGCTCACCGGGTACGGCCGGTCGACTCCACAGGCGAGCACGGCGATCGTGAGCCCGCCTGCCGCGAGCGTCGTCCGATGGGCCGCCGCGTCGATGCCCGTGGCGCCGCCCGAGACCACCGTCCAGCCCTGGTCGGCGAGGCCGAAGGCGATGTCCATGGTCACGTGCAACCCGTACGCGGTGGCCGCCCGCGCCCCGACCACGGACACCGACCGCTCGAGGGCCGCCCCGAGGGAGTGCTCGCCGCGGACCCAGATGCAGAGCGGCGGGCGTACGTCGCGGTGGACCCTGTCCTTCCGCCCGAACTCCAGGGTCGCCAGTGACTCGACCCGGTCCGGCCACTCGGGGTCGCCGGGCACCACGACCCGGGCACCGAGCCGGCGCGTGTGCTCGAGCGCCCGCTCGGCCATCCGGATCGGATCGTCCTTCTGCAGGCGGGGGCGCGCCACGGTGGCCAGGGCCGGGGTCGCGAACTGCCCGGCCCGCAGCGCGGCCAGCGTCGCCGGCGCACCGTGCTGCTGGACCAGCTCCCAGACCCTGCGGTGACCCGGCTCCACGAGCCACGTCAGCGCCACCCGGGCCAGGCGGTCGTCGTCCTCGGCGCTCATGCCGCACGGTCCGCGGGCTTCTCGGGGGCCGGCCGGCGGATGCCCATGTCGCGGTCGGTGCGGCGGGCGAGCAACCGGTCGACGATCGGGCGCAGGCGGTCAGGGGCGGATTTGCCGGTCATGGGCGTCTCCCATTCTGAGTTGGGCGGCCTCGGCGACGTCGGCGGCGCCGGGGGTGTCTCGTCCGTCGAGGTCCGCGATGGTCCAGGCCAGGCGCAGCACGCGGTCGAACCCACGTGCCGACAGGGCGCCGCTCTCCAAGCCGCGCCGGAGGCTCGCGGTGGCCTCGGCCTCGAGCCGCCACGGCGGACGCCGTAAGAAGGGGCCGGGCACGTCGGCGTTGACCTGCCAGCCCTCGCCCGACCAGCGGGCGGCAGCCGCCGCACGGGCCTTGGCCACCCGGGCGGCCACCGCCGCGGACGGCTCGGCCGGACCCGTCGCGGTCAGGAGCTGAGCGGCGCCCAGCGAGGCGAGCTTGATGTGGATGTCGATGCGGTCCAGCAGGGGGCCGGTGAGCTTGCCCAGGTAGCGGCGCCGTGCCCCGGGGGAGCACTGGCAGTATTGGTCGCCGGCCGGGCTCGCGCACGGGCACGGATTGGCCGCGAGCACGAGCTGCACCCGGGCGGGATATTCGGTGCTGCCGCGGGCACGGGCCAGGATGACCCGGCCGCTCTCCAGCGGCTGGCGCAGGGCCTGCAAGGTTCGGGCGGCGAACTCGGGCGCCTCGTCGAGAAACAGGACGCCCCGATGGGCGAGGGACAGCGCACCCGGCCGGGCGAGGCCGGGACCGCCGCCGACGAGGGCGGCGAGGCTGGCGCTGTGGTGCGGCGCCTCGAAGGGCGGGCGCCGGACGAGGGCACCCTCGGGCGGCAGCACGCCGGCGATAGATCGGAGTGCGGTCACCTCGAGGGCGGCGGCGTCGTCCAGCTCGGGCAGGATCGAGGGCAGCCGCTCGGCGAGCATCGTCTTGCCGGCGCCGGGCGGGCCGACCAGGGCCAGGTGGTGACCGCCGGCCGCGGCGACCTCCAGGGCGATCCGGCCGAGCTCCTGACCCGCGACGTCGGCCAGGTCGGGGCCGCCGGGCGGGGGTGGGCCGGCCTCCGGCGGCGGCACCAGCAGCAGGTCGTTGCCCCGGAGGAAGCCGATGAGCCGGCGCAGCGTGTCCACGGCACCGACGGCGATGCCCGGCACGACGGCCGCCTCCCGGGCGTTGGCCCGCGGGACCACGACACGGCGGATGCCCGCGTCGGCGGCGGCCGCCACCATGGGCAGCACGCCCCGGACGGCCCGCACCGCCCCGTCGAGGCCCAGCTCCCCGAGGAAGACGACGCCGTCGAGGGCCTTGAGCGGCAGCTCGCCCGCCCCGGCCAGCAGGGCGATGGCGATGCTGAGGTCGAACGCGCTGCCGAATTTCGGGAGCATCGCCGGGAGGAGGTTGACGGTGATGCGCCGGTTGGGCCAGCCCTCGCCGGAGTTGAGGATCGCGGCGCGGACGCGGTCGCGGGCCTCGTGCAGTGCGGTGTCGGGCAGCCCGGTCAGGACGACCGCGGGCAGGCCCTGGGACAGGTCGGCCTCGACCTCGACCAGGTGACCGGTCACGCCGACCAGGCCGACGCACAGGACTCGGGCGTAGCTCATCTAGAACGCCGATCGCAGGTGGTCGATCCGCGCGGCCCCCCGGCGCTGGAGGAGCACCGCCACGACGTCGAAGCGCACCTCGCGGGCGCGCTCCGGGTTCGCGGTGAACCAGTGGGCGGCCAGCCGGCGCAGGCGGGTCACCTTGGCCGGGCCGATCGCCTCCGCGGGAGTGCCGAAGGTCTCCCCACGCCGGGTCTTGACCTCGCAGAACACCAGGTCGTCGCCGTCACGCAGGATCAGGTCGATCTCGCCGTCGGCACACCGCCAGTTGCGGTCCACCAGCTCGAACCCTTGCGCCAGGAGGTGCCGCTCGGCGAGCCGTTCCCCGTACGCACCGACCGCTCGTCTCTCGTTCGTCATGGCCGCAGACGATGGCCGATCGGCGCCCCGGGCGGCGGGCGCCCTGTGGACAGAGCCCTACTGTGGATGACGCCGGGGTCGCCCAGGTGGGGCGAGTACCGTTGAGCGGTGGCATGACGTGCGGATGTGACCTACGGTGCTGATTCGTGGACGGACATCGCCGTTATGCCGAGGACCCCGAGCCGAGCTTGTACGCGGGGCGCCCGTCGCCCGAGACGACCGGCTCGCACGCCGCCCCGTCACCCGGCGGCAGCGCCTGGGACTTCGGCGTGCACGAGCGGCCCAGCGGCGCTTTCCGGCTGCCCGAGCAGCGGCCGGCGGCGTACCCGTCGCCCGATCCCGTGACGTCGACCGGGAGCCACGCGACGTCCCCCGCCGACTCCGGCGTGCTGCGCGTCCCCGTGCGCGGCCCGGAATATCCGGCGGTGCGCCCGGCCGGCAGCACTCCCGCCCCACCGGCGTACACCCCGCCGCCCGCCTACACCCCGCCGACGCCGGCGGCGTCGCCCGCGCCCGCCTACACCCAGCCCGCGCCCGCCCACACCCCGCCCGCGCCGGCCGATGCGCCACCTGCCGCCACTCCCGCGCCGGCCCCGGAGCCGGCGGGCTACAACGATCCGACAAGCATGGTCCCGCTGGCCGCCCGCCCCACGGGTACGCCCGAAGCCGTCTACAACTCCCGCCGCCCGCTATCGGCGGTTCTGTTCGCGATCGCCACGCTCGTCCTTCTCGTCCCGGCTGTCCGCCTTCTGGTCCAAGCGACTTTCGTGGACGATCCGGCCGCCCGCGGCGTCGTCCCGGCGGTGCTGCTCGTGCTCGGACTGCCCCTCACGGGCACCGGTCTCTACTCGCTCGCCGCCGGCGGCAAGGTCAACGGGCGGGACGCCTGGCTCCGGCCTCCGATCGCGTACCTGCCGGTGGGCCTGCTGCTCCTGGTCGCCGCCGGGCTGGCCGTGGCCTGAGGCAATCCGGCGAGAAGGTACGGAAGAGGGCGTAACCGAGCCCACGTCCCGCCCGGAAGCGAGCCACCCCGCCCACGGCGTATGCTTGTCCCCGGCGACCGCCCCGCGCGGTCGACCTCGCGCGCCCTCTGCAAGGTTCCCGCTCGCCTCGAGATCGGGTCTTGCGGCGGCGGCCCTCCCTGGTCCTGATCATCTCGGGTCCACCCTGGGCCGGCGACCGGGCGCCAGGACGCCCACCGCCGGTGAGCGTGACAACCAGGGATGACAGGGAGCAATTCACCATGGCCGTCGTGACCATGCGCCAGCTGCTGGAGAGCGGTGTCCACTTCGGGCACCAGACCCGGCGCTGGAACCCGAAGATGAAGCGCTTCATCTTCACCGAGCGCAACGGTATCTACATCATCGACCTGCGCCAGACCCTCGACTACATCGAGAAGGCGTACAGCTTCGTCCGCGACACCGTCGCCGAGGGCGGCTCGATCCTCTTCGTCGGCACCAAGAAGCAGGCGCAGGAGGCGATCGCCGAGCAGGCGACCCGCGTGGGCCAGCCGTACGTGAACCACCGCTGGCTGGGTGGCATGCTGACCAACTTCCAGACGGTCTACAAGCGGCTGCAGCGCATGAAGGAGCTCGAGGCCCTGGGTGACCTGAGTGGCACCGCCACCGGGTACACCAAGAAGGAGACCCTGCAGCTCTCGCGCGAGAAGATCAAGCTCACCAAGACCCTCGGTGGTCTGCGTGACATGACCAAGACGCCGTCGGCGATCTGGGTCGTGGACACCAAGAAGGAGCACATCGCCGTCGACGAGGCCCGCAAGCTGGGCATCCCCGTCATCGCGGTGCTCGACACCAACTGCGACCCCGACGAGGTCGACTTCCCGATCCCGGGCAACGACGACGCGATCCGCTCGGCCGAGCTGCTGACCAAGGTCGTCGCCGCCGCCGTCGCCGAGGGCCTGATCTCGCGTTCCGGCCGCAACCGCGGTGACGCCGACGCCAAGCCCGAGCAGACGGTCGCCGCCGGCGAGCCGCTGCCCGAGTGGGAGCGCGACCTCTACGAGGGCGCCGAGAAGAAGGCCGCCGACGGCGAGCCCGCCGCTGTCGCGGCCACCCCCGAGGTGCCCGCCACCGCCGAGGCCCCCGCCGCCGAGCCGGTCGCGACCGCCGCAGAGTAAGTCCTGCCGGAAGCCGGCCGCCGCGAGGCGGCCGGCCCCCCAGATCACGACTTCAGAGGATCAGAGAGAGTCATGGCCAACTACACCGCCGCGGACGTGAAGAAGCTCCGCGACCTCACCGGCGCCGGCATGATGGACTGCAAGAAGGCCCTCGACGAGTCGGACGGCGACTTCGACAAGGCCGTCGAGTTCCTGCGCATCAAGGGCGCGAAGGACGTCGGCAAGCGGGCCGGCCGCACCGCGGCCAACGGCATCGTCAGCCACTCCGGCAAGGCGCTGCTCGAACTCAACTGCGAGACCGACTTCGTCGCCAAGACGCCCGACTTCGTGGCGCTGGGCCAGACGCTGGTCGAGCACGGCGCGAAGAACAAGGTCGCCGACGCCGCCGCGCTGCTCGCCTCCACGCTCTCCGACGGCCGCGCCGTCGCCGACGTGATCCAGGAGTTCTCCGCGAAGATCGGCGAGAAGATCGTCATCAACCGCTTCGCCGAGGTCGAGGGCAACGTCGCGGTCTACCTGCACCGCAAGGCGCAGGACCTGCCGCCGCAGGTCGGCGTCCTGGTCGAGTACAAGGGCAAGGACGACGAGGCCGGCGAGGACGACGCCCGCGCGGTCGGCATGCAGATCGCCGCCATGCGGCCGAAGTTCCTCACCCGCGAGGAGGTCCCCGCCGAGACGGTCGCCAACGAGCGCCGCATCGCCGAGGAGACCGCCCGCGAGGAGGGCAAGCCGGAGCAGGCGCTGCCGAAGATCGTCGAGGGCCGGGTCAACTCCTTCTTCAAGGACTTCGTCCTGCTGGAGCAGCCGTCGGTCACCGACAACAAGAAGACGGTCAAGCAGGTCGCGACCGAGGCCGGCATCGAGGTCACGCGCTTCGTCCGGTTCGAGGTCGGCCAGGAGTAATCCAGGCCCTCACGCACTGCGCGGGAGGTCGGGTGCTGGACAGGCGCCCGGCCTCCCCGTCACATAAGGTCTCGGAAGTAGCGTTGGAGAAGGCGGGGTCCGCATGACGATGGTGAGCGAGCAGACTGCCTCGGCCGAGGAAGTCCCGGTCCCGCGGCCCGAGCGGCCCCGGCGAGTCGTCCTGAAGCTGTCGGGCGAGGTCTTCGGCGGCGGTGGCGTCGGCGTCGACCCCGACGTGGTGCAGGGTCTCGCGCGCCAGATCGCCACGGTCACCCGGCGCGGCGTGCAGGTCGCCGTGGTCGTCGGCGGCGGCAACTTCTTCCGCGGGGCCGAGCTGCAGAAGCGCGGCATGGACCGCAACCGGGCCGACTACATGGGCATGCTGGGCACCGTCATGAACGCCCTCGCCCTGCAGGACTTCCTGGAGAAGGAGGGCATCGAGACGCGGGTGCAGACCGCGATCACGATGGCCCAGGTCGCCGAGCCGTACATCCCGCTGCGGGCCATCCGGCACCTCGAGAAGGGCCGTGTCGTGATCTTCGGCGCCGGCGCGGGCATGCCTTACTTCTCCACCGACACCGTCACCGCCCAGCGCGCGCTCGAGATCCACGCCGATCTCGTGCTGATGAGCAAGAACGGCGTCGACGGCGTCTACACCGCGGACCCGCGCACCGACCCCGGGGCCCGCAAGATCGACCACATCACCTTCGCCGGCGTGCTCCAGCAGGGCCTGCGCGTCGCCGATCAGGCCGCGTTCAGCCTCTGCGAGGAGAACGGTCTGCCGATGCTCGTCTTCGGGGCCCAGGGCGACGACACTATCGTCCGTGCCGTCAGTGGCGAGAAGATCGGCACCTTGATCACCGCGTGACGTCCTTTCCGTGAAGGACCTGAGAAGCAAGGAGGCGACGGAGTGGAGATCGACGAGATCCTCTTCGAGGCCGAAGAGAAGATGGAGAGCGCGGTCGAGCACGCCAAGGAGGAGTTCGCCGCGATCCGTACGGGCCGTGCCACGCCGGCGATGTTCTCCAAGATCGTCGTCGACTACTACGGCGCCCCGACCCCCGTGCCGCAGATGGCGTCGATCGGCATCCCCGAGCCGCGCATGGTGATCGTGAAGCCCTACGACGCCTCGCAGATCGGGGCGATCGAGCGCGCGATCCGCGACTCCGACCTGGGCGTCAACCCCAACAACGAGGGCACCCAGCTGCGGATCCACCTGCCGCAGATGACCGAGGAACGGCGCCGCGACATGGTGAAGCTCGCGCGCGGCAAGTCCGAGGAAGGGCGCGTGGCGATCCGCAACGTGCGCCGCAAGGCCAAGGAGCAGATCGACCGCTCGGTCAAGGACGGCGAGGTCGGCGAGGACGACGGGCGCCGGGCCGAGAAGGAGCTCGACGACACCACCGCCAAGTACGTCGCCGTGGTCGACGACCTGGTCAAGCACAAGGAAGCCGAGCTGCTCGAGGTCTGATGTCGTACCTCGAGCCCCGCGGCGGGCACCCCTCAGCCGGCGGCCGGGCGCCGGGATCTCCCGGCGCCTCCGGTCCGGAGGGTTTCGCCCCCGACGCGAGGTTTGACCGGTCCGCCGGTGTGGAAAGCACCGGTGCACCTGTCGCGGAGCCGGCGTGGGCTGCCCCCACCGCGGCGACCTCGACGTCCCAGGCGGAGTGGGAGTTGACGACAGCCGAGGCGACCGCGCGCCGGGGCCCGGGCAAGCGGCGCGCCGGGCGTGACGGCCGGCCCGCGCCCGCGAAGCCGGCCGGCAAGGCGGGCCGCAACCTGCCCGCCGCCATCGGCGTGGGCGTCGGCCTGGTGCTGGTCGTCTTCGCCTCCCTGTTCCTGTGGAAGCCGGCGTTCCTCGGTGTGATCGCCGTCGCGTCCGGCGTCGGCGTCTGGGAGATGGTCCGCGCCCTGCGCGTCGCCGGGCCCCGGCCGCCCCTGGTCCCGCTGCTCGGCGGCGCGGTGCTGATGACCGGCCTGGCCTGGTACGGCGGACCCGACGCCCTCCAGCTCGGCCTGCTCGCGACGCTGCTGGCCGCGCTCGTGTGGCGCTTCAGCGAGCACAAGGACGGCTTCCGGCGCGACCTGGGTGCCGCGGCGCTCATCGCCGTGTACGTACCCTTCCTGCTCGGCTTCGGCGTACTGCTCGTGCTGCCGGAGGACGGCCCGCAGCGGGTGCTCTGCACGCTGCTCGCGATCGTGCTTTCCGACACAGGTGGCTACGCGGCCGGCGTCTTCCTGGGCAAGCACCCGATGGCCCCCACGATCAGCCCCAAGAAGTCCTGGGAGGGCTTCGGCGGCTCGGTCGTCGGCGCCGGGGTGGGCGGTGCGCTGCTGCTGCACTTCCTGCTCGACGTGCCGTTCCAGTGGGGTGCACTGTTCGGGGCGGTGATCGCGGTGGTGGCCGTACTCGGCGATCTGGCCGAGTCGATGCTCAAGCGCGACATCAAGATCAAGGACATGAGCAACCTGCTGCCCGGGCACGGCGGGCTGATGGATCGCCTCGATTCCATCCTCTTCGCTGTCCCCGCGGCGTACCTGCTGCTCTCCCTCATCGCGCCGCCGGGGTAGGCATGCGCAGCCGACGTGGGAGACTGGAGAGGCCATGACGATTCTTCCGGTCATCCCGACCAGCCCCGACGCCCCCGACGCGGTTGCCACGCGCCGCCGCCCCGCCATGCCGCCGCGCCATTTCGCCGATCTCGACTCGGCCGGGCGCAAGGCGGCCGTGACCGAGCTGGGCCTGCCCGCCTTCCGGGCCAAGCAGCTCTCCACGCACTATTACGGGCGGCTGGTGCGCGATCCGGAGGCGATGACCGACCTGCCCGCCGCCGCCCGCGCGCAGATCGCCGGCGACCTGTTCCCTCCGCTGCTCACCCCGCAGCGCGAGCTGGCCTGCGACGACGGCGCGACCCGCAAGACGCTCTGGCGCCTGCACGACAACGCGCTGGTCGAGAGCGTCCTCATGGGCTATCCCGACCGGGTCACCGCGTGCGTGTCGAGCCAGGCCGGCTGCGGCATGGCGTGCCCGTTCTGCGCCACCGGCCAGGCCGGCCTCACCCGCAACCTCTCCGTGGCCGAGATCGTCGACCAGGTCGTCTATCTGGCCGGCGTGGCCGCCTCCGGCGCGGTCACCGGCTCCCCGCCGCGGCTGTCCCGGGTCGTGTTCATGGGCATGGGCGAGCCGCTCGCCAACTACCCCCGGGTGATCGAGGCCGTGCGCCGCATCACCGCGCCCGCGCCGGAGGGCCTCGGGCTCTCACAACGGCACATCACCGTCTCCACCGTGGGTCTCGTGCCCGCTATGCGCCGTTTGATCGCCGAAGAGCTGCAGGTGACCCTTGCGTTGTCCCTGCACGCCCCCGATGATGATCTGCGCGATGAACTGGTGCCCGTCAACCAGCGCTGGAAGGTGGCCGAGGTGCTCGATGCCGCGTTCGACTACGCGGCGCAGACCGGTCGCCGGATCTCCATCGAATACGCCCTGATCAGGGACGTAAACGATCAGCCTTGGCGCGCCGACCTGCTTGGCAGGCTGCTGCACGGCAAGCTGGCGCATGTGAACCTGATCCCGCTCAACCCCACGCCGGGCAGCAAGTGGGACGCCAGCCCCAAGCCGGTCGAGCGGGAGTTCGTCCGCCGGCTGCGCGAGGCCGGCGTGGCCACCACGGTCCGCGACACCCGGGGCCGCGAGATCGACGGTGCGTGCGGCCAGCTGGCCGCGAGTGAGCTGACGACGGTGGACGCGGGAAGCCCCGCCGCCGACGCGGAGGTGGCACGATGACTGGGCTCGAGTCCCAGCGGATGCGAATTTGGGAGACGTTGTGACGAGTCAGGGGCAGCGTTTCCGCCGTCGCGCCCTGCGCCGCGGCTACAAGGTCGACGAGGTCGACGCCTTTCTCGACCGGGTCGAGGCGACCCTCGCCGGCGAGCAGTCGGGCGCGCCCGTCGGGGCCCAGGAGGTGCACGACGTCGTCTTCCGCGTGCGCTTCGGGGGCTACGACGAGTGGCAGGTCGACCTCCACCTGGACCGGGTCGAGCGCCAGCTGGCCGAGTTCGAGGACCGCGGCGGCCGCCCGGCCGACAGTCGCATGTCCGAGCCGATGCGCGCCCCCGAGCCGATGCGGTCCGACCCGATGCCCCCGGCGCGGGGCGGCATGGCCGAGCCGATGCCTCCCTCGCGCGGCGGCATGGCCGAGCGCATGAACCCCGACCGGATGAGCCAGGCCCTCGGCCGCTCCGGCCCGCCCGTGGCCCCGCCGACCGAGCGGCTCCCGGCCCCGGTGCGCGACCAGTTCGCCGACGACCGCTACGGCCGCGAGGACCCGTACGGTCAGGGCGGCGGCCAGCAGTACGGCGGCCAGCAGCAGCAGTACGGCGGCGGCCGGGACGAGCAGTACCCGCCGCGGGACGACCGTTACGGTCACGATCCGTACATCCAGGAAGACCGCCTGCAGCCGCAGCAGATGCCGCCGCGGCCGCAGATGCAGCAGCCCGACCCCTACGGACGCTACGAGGAGCAGGGCTACGGCCAGCCCCCGCAGCCGCCGCGTCCCGGTCCGGGCGGGCCGGGCCAGCAGGGTTACGACACGGGCGGCTACGACCAGTTCGAGCCGGGCCGGCACGGCAAGACCGACATGACCGCCGAGATCCGCATGCCCGACCGTGATCGCGGCTTCGGCGGCCCCGCCCCGATGAGCGGCGCCCCGCAGATGGGTGGCGGCCCGCAGATGGGCGGCGGCCCCGGCCCGGGCCCCGGCCCCGGCGGCAGCCCCGAGGTCTATCACGTCGACCAGCTACGCCGCACGTTCCAGCCGCGGCGCTTCGGCAGCGGCTACGACCCGATGCAGGTCGATCGGCTCTTCGAGAGCATCCTGCAGGCGATGACGGGCCGCGGGCCGATGCCGGTGCCGGAGAACGAGCTCGATACCCTGCAGTTCGGGCTGGTGCCGGGCGGCTACTTCGAGGCCGAGGTGGACGCCGCGCTGCGCGAGGTCAAGGACATCCTGCTGCGCCGCCGCTGACAGACACGCGAAAGCCCGCTTCCTCACCGAGGGAGCGGGCTTTCGCGTACCCGAAGATTATTGGTCGTTGGGCTTGAGGCCGTTGCGCCGCAGGACGATGTCGGCGAGCAGCGCCACGAGCAGGCCGGCGGCCAGCAGGATCAGCCACAGGTTCTCGGTGTTGCCCTCGTGGTTGCCCCACAGCATCAGGAGCAGGACGGCCGCCGAGATGATGGCGCCCCGCCGCCAGCTCTTGCGGTTGCCCGGCTTGAGCTGGTCAGGTGCGTAAACCGGCTCTTCGGCCACGACTCGGTCCTCCCGGAAGAACGATCACTCAAGGGTCTCAGTGTCGCACGCCGCCCCCGCCCCGGACGCTGTCACCCCTCACCTTGTACCTTCGATGCCGTCGGAAACACCGCGGGACAGGAGCTAAACGGTGCGGATCACGGGCACTGGCCACGCCAGCATGCGGATCGACACGAGCGCGGGGAGCATTCTCTGCGACCCGTGGGTCAACCCGGCGTTCTTCGCGTCGTGGTTCCCCTTCCCGGACAACTCGCAGCTCGACTGGGAGACGCTGGGTGACGTCGATTACCTCTACGTCTCGCACCTGCACCGGGACCACTTCGATGCGGCGCACCTGAAGCGCTACATCAACAAGAAGGCGACGGTGCTCCTCCCGGAGTACCCGACCAGCCAGCTCGAGGACGAGCTGCGGGAGCTGGGCTTCACGAGCTTCCTGCGCACCAAGTCGGACGAGGTGCACGAGCTCGACGGCGGCCTCAAGATCATGATCCAGGCGCTGATCAGCCCGACCGACGGCCCGATCGGCGACTCGTCGCTGTGGGTCGAGCACGAGGGCATCCGCGTCCTCAACCAGAACGACGCCCGCCCGTCGGACCTGTCGCGCTTCGCCGAGCTGGGCCACGTGCACGCGCACATGCTGCAGTTCTCCGGCGCCATCTGGTACCCGATGGTCTACGAGCTGCCCAGCGCCGCGAAGACCGCCTTCGGCAAGCAGAAGCGCGACCGCCAGTTCGACCGGACGTGGCGTTACATCGACGACCTCAAGGCCGACCACGTCTTCCCGATCGCCGGGCCCCCGTGCTTCCTCGACGACGAGCTGTGGCAGTTCAACGACATCCACGGTGACGAGGGCAACATCTTCCCCGACCAGTCGGTGTTCCTGACCGAATATGCCAAGGTCGGCGGCACCAACGGCGTCGTCCTGCTCCCCGGCAGTGTTTCTGAACTCACGCTTCACGCGGCCGGCGCGGAGACAATCACCGGCGTGCCCGTCCACGACGGCACCGAGCCGCCCGTCGGCGGCGCCCCCGAGGTGGTCCGCACGTCGATCGAGACCACCCACCCGACCCCGGTCGACGAGTTCTTCGCCAACAAGAAGGCCCACCTCGAGGAGATGCGCGAGCGCAAGGCGCCGATCATCGCCGCCGAGAAGGCATCGTGGCGGCACCCCGAGATCGACGTGCTGGGCGAGCTCAAGAAGCGCATCGAGCCGCTGCTCGAGGAGTCGATCTACATGGCCAAGGGCGTCGGCGGCCCGGTCCGCTTCGACCTGGTCAGCTATGACGGCGACGCGGTCGAGTCGATCCTGGTCGACTTCCCCAACAAGCAGGTCCGCCCGGCCGCCGACGAGAAGGTGCGCTACCGCTTCCGCATGCAGCGCGAGCTCATCGAGCACCTGATCTTCATCAACGAGGGCGACTGGGTGAACTCGGTCTTCCTCTCGTGCCGCTTCTCGGCCGCGCGCATCGGCCAGTACAACGAGTTCGTCTACGCCTTCTTCAAGTGCCTCAGCGAGGAGCGCCTCCAGTACGCCGAGGGCTGGTACGACGAGCACGAGAAGGCCGTCGACGCCGAGGACATCCACATGGGCGACTGGACGGTGCAGCGGCGGTGCCCGCACCTGAAGGCGGACCTGAGCCGGTTCGGCATCGTCGAGGGCAACCAGCTGACGTGCCAGCTGCACGGGTGGAAGTTCGACCTGCCGAGCGGGCGGTGCCTCACCAGCGTGGGCCACAAGATCCGCGCGGAGAAGATAGCGGCCGAGGCGAAGAGCTAGATCGGCGAGGCTTTCCCGCCGTCAGCGGCTCACGGTCACACCGCCCATCGCGCGCCGGCCACTTGAGCATGTCGGCGGTGGCTGTGTCCGTCGCCGGGCCGGGCGGCGGCGGACATGGGCTGGTCGGTGGGCGGGTTCGCCGGGGTCTGTCAGTGGGCGGCGGGGAGGCCGAGGTCGGCGAGGATGCGCTGGGCGGCGTTGTGGCCGGCGGCGCCGATGACGCTGCCGGCGGGGTGGGTTCCGGCGGAGCCGGCGTAGAGGCCGTCGAGGCCGGTGGCGTAGGGCATGCGCTCGTCGAAGGCGACCGTGTTGTCGACGTGGTGGATGTGGCCGCCGGTGATGCCGAAGTGGCGCTCGATGCCGGGCGGGGTGAGGGGCATGGTGTCGGCGACCAGGGCGGAGGTGCCCGGGGCGTATCTGTCACAGATCTCCAGGAGCTTTGTCACATAGCCGGGCAGCGCCTCCTCCCACGTGGTGCCGGCCGGGGCGTAGGGGACCGACTGCACGAACAGCGCCGACGAGTGGTGCCCGGCGTCGTCCTGGAGGGACGGGTCGACGGTGGTGTGGAGGTACCACTCGATGGTCGGCTCGTCGGGCAGCCGGCCCGCCTGCACGTCGGCCCACATCGCGCGGAGGGCGGCCATGGGGGAGTCGCCCTCGGTGGTGCCCGCGAGACCCGCGGAGCCGGGCAGCAGGTGGATCGTCGACCCGAACGGGGACGGCGCCTCCTCCGGCAGGCACGAGAAGTGCGGGAGCCCCGTGAGCGCGAGGTTGAGCTTGAGGGTGGTGCCGGGGCGGCGTACGGCTGTCATGCGGTCGACGAGCCCGGCCGGCAGCGCGCCGTCGGGGACGAGGGACATCAGCTGGTAGGGGTCGCAGGCGCCCAGGACGACCCGGGCCTCGATCGATCGCCCGTCGGCGAGGACCACGCCGCCGGCTGTCCGGTTGTCGACGGTGACGCTCGCCACGGGTGCGCCGGTGACGATCCGGGCGCCGGCCGCGCGGGCCGCGGTGGCGAAAGTGGCGGCGACGGTGCCCATGCCGCCCGCCGCGATCATCCACGTGCCGTCGGCGCCGGGGAGGCGGCACATGTTGTGGACCAGGAAGTTGTGCCCCGTGCCGGGGTCGTCGGGGCCGGCGTTGAGGCCCGAGAGTCCGTCGGTCACCGCGTACATGCTGGTCAGTAGTTCGCTCTTGAAGCCGAACCGGGCCAGGTAGTCCGCGACGGAGCCCCGCACGAGATCGACGAAGGTGCTCTGCAGCTGCGGGCGGATGTGCCGGTCGGCGATCTCCTCGACGGAACCGGGCTCGGCGAGCCACGCGGGGGCCAGGTCGGAGCGCAGCGCGGCGATCTCGACCCGCAGCGCGTCGTCGGCCGCGATGTCGCGCGGCGAGAAGAACCGCTCCATCTGGGCCCGGGTGGCCTCGCGGTCGGTGCCGAAGAGCAGGTAGGGCGCGCCGGGGCCGCCGGGTGTCGGCAGGAAATAGTGCGGGTCGCGGCGCAGCACCGGGATGTCGACGTCGAGGACGCGCAGCAGCTCGGGCGGCATGAGGCCGAGCAGGTAGGACCCGGTGGACTGGCCGAGGCCGGGCACCTTGGCGAACGGGCGCTCGGTGCGCGTGGCGCCGCCCAGCACGTCCGCGGCCTCCAGGACGACCACGGACAGGCCGGCGCGGGCGAGCAGCACCGCGGAGACCAGGCCGTTGTGGCCCGATCCGATGATCACTACGTCAGCACGCGACGGCAGAGCGTTCATGCTGGCCGACTTTAGCGCGTCCGGG
Organism: Symbioplanes lichenis; assembly: GCF_030709675.1. Lineage (GTDB taxonomy): Bacteria > Actinomycetota > Actinomycetes > Mycobacteriales > Micromonosporaceae > Actinoplanes > Actinoplanes lichenis. Next base: position 654,568 of record NZ_JAUZQD010000001.1, on the reverse strand, counting down.
GCGGCTTGCAATTCCGGCATTTCGGGCTGTGGACAACGATTCGCGTTCGAAGGCGGGAACCGGGTAAGACAGACGGGTGTTCGAACGATGGGGCAACATCGTCCTCCGGACGCGATGGTGGATCATCGCGGCCGGGCTGGCGCTCGTGGTCGCCGGAGCCACCTGGGGCGCCGGCGTCTTCGGTGCGCTCACCGGCGGCGGCTACGACGACCCGGACAGCGAGTCCAACCGGGCCGCGGCCGCGATCGCCGAGCAGCTGGGCACCCGCGACCCGGAGCTGGTCGTCCTCTGGTCCGCCCCGGGTCCGGTCGACTCCCCGCAGGTCCGCGAGGCCGTGGCCGCAGCGGTCGCGCGCATCCGGGCGCAGAGCGACGTCGAGCAGGTCGCCAGCTATCTCGACCCGGGCGCCTCCCCGGCGTTCGTCAGCACCGACAAGCGGGCGACCTATGCGGCCGTCTATCTGCGCGCCCGCGACGAGGACGGGCAGACCGAGGCGCTGCACCGGATCGAGCCGGCCTTCGCCGCGGCCGGGCTGCGGACCCAGGTCGGCGGTCTGGTGGCGTTCTCCGACGAGGCCGCCACTCAGACGGAGAAGGACATCACGCGCGCGGAGATCTTCTCGCTCCCGGTGCTGCTGGTCCTGCTCGTGCTCATCTTCCGGGGCCTCATCGCCGCCCTGTCGCCACTGGTCATCGGCGGCATCGCCATTCTCGGGGCGTTCGTGGCGGTGCGGGCGCTGACATATGTCACCGACATCAGTGTCTTCGCGATCAACGTGATCACCCTGCTCGGACTCGGCATGGCGGTCGACTACTCGCTGTTCGTGGTCAGCCGGTTCCGGGAGGAGCTCGCGGGCGGGGCCGATGTTCCGGTCGCCGTGCGGACGACGGTCGCCACCGCCGGGCGTACGGTCATGGTGTCAGGTCTCACGATCGTGCTCGCGCTGTCGAGTCTGCTGATCTTCCCGCAGCCGTTCCTGGGCGGCATGGCGATCGGTGGCATGGCCGCCGTGCTGGTCGCGATGCTGGCGGCGCTGACCGTCCTGCCCGCCTCGCTCGCCCTGCTCGGCCGGCGCATCGACAAGCTGCGCATCCCCTGGCCGGGGCGCGCCGCCCGCGGTGCCGTCGGAGGCGAGGCGTGGGCCCGCGTCGCCCACTCCGTCATGCGCCGGCCGGTGCTCTATGTCGTGGGCGTGCTCGCCGTGCTGGTGGCGTTCGCGGCGCCGTTCCTGCGGGTGGAGTTCGGAGGCTTCGACGAGCGGGTGCTGCCACCGGGCAGCGAGGCGCGGGTGGTCGGTGCGACGCTCGACACCCGGTTCCCGGGCGGCGGGTCCGATCCGATCAATGTTGTCGTTCAGGGGACGGCGGGCGACCTTGCCGATCGGGTCGCGGCACTGCCCGACGTGACGGGTGCGGCCGTGACCGCGCAGCGCGGGGACGCGACGCTCATCACGGTGACATATGCGGAGGGGCTCTCCGGGGCGGAGTCGCGCGATGTGGTCGCCGGGATCCGCGGGCTGAGCCGGCCGGCGGGGACCGAGGTGCTGGTCGGGGGCCGGCCCGCGATCGACCTCGACCTGCTGGAAAGCCTCTCCGACCGGCTGCCGTGGATGGCGCTCATCATGGCGGTGGCGACGATGCTGCTGCTCTTCCTGGCGTTCGGCTCGGTGCTGCTCCCGGTCAAGGCCGTCCTGATGAACGCGGTGTCGATCGGCGCGTCCTTCGGCGTCGTCGTGTGGATCTTCCAGGAGGGTCACTTCGAGGGGCTGCTGCGCTACGAGTCGACCGGCTTCATCGAGCCGAGCAACATGATCCTCGTGCTGGCGGTGCTGTTCGGGCTGGCCACCGACTACGAGGTGTTCCTGCTGTCCCGCGTGCGCGAGGAGTGGGACCGCACGGGCGACAACACGACGGCGGTCGCCACAGGTCTGCAGCGCACCGGCGGCATCATCACCGCGGCGGCGCTGCTGTTGATCACGGTGGTGGCGGGCTTCGCCACGGGCGGTGTGACCGTCATCAAGACGATCGGCGTCGGGATGATCGTGGCCATCGTCATCGACGCGACGCTGGTGCGGGCGCTGCTGGTACCGGCAACGATGCGGCTGCTCGGGCGGTGGAACTGGTGGGCGCCGGGGGTGCTGGGTCGCTTCTACGCGCGGCACGGCATTCACGAGACCGAACGGGCGGTGCGGGAGGACGAGCGCTCCCGGGAGTCGGCTCGCGCGGTGCCTTAGGTAGGCGCGCGATTTGCGGCGAGCACTTCTTCGAGGCGGCTCGCTGTGGGTCGTGGGTTGGCGTGCGGTTTGTGGCGGGCGCTTGAGTGGGCGGGCGAAGCGAGGGGTGCGGGTTGCTTGAGTGAGTGAGGCGAGGGGTCCTGGTCGGTTGAGTCAGGTGGGCGGGAGATGGCGGGGCGGGGTTGAGGTTCTAGTGCCAAGTTGTGTTGGCAATACGATGGCGGGGTGACTGGTCCGGAGTTCCTCGGCGGCCTGGAGGCTGTGGCGAGTTTGGCTGACCGGGTTCGGCGGCAGGCGTACCGGTTCGTGGTGGATGCGGGTGCGGCGGTGGGCCGGGACGAGGTTGCCGAGGCGCTGGGGGTGGGGCGGACGCTGGCTGCCTTCCACCTGGACAAGCTGGTGAGCGCCGGGCTGCTCGAGACGTCTTATGCGCGGCGGTCGGGGCGGACCGGGCCGGGGGCCGGGCGGCCGGCGAAGTTGTATCGGCCGGCCGCGGGTGAGCATGCCGTCAGTGTGCCGCCGCGGGCTTATCGGGGCGCGGGCGAGCTGCTCGCGGAGGCGATCGAGGAGGCCGGGGTCGAGGAGACGCTTTACCGGGTGGCGGAGCGGCACGGCCGGCAAGCGGGGGCCGGCGCGACTGACGCCGGTGACGCCGCTGAGGGGCGGGGTCGGCAAGCGGGCGATGGCGGCGGGCCGGTACGGCGACGGGGAGAGTCTGAAGCCGGCGACCTGGGCGGTGCGGCGGTGCGGGGTGGTTCGCGCGGGGCGGACGGGGATGCGCGCCGGCGGGTGGGGGAGCTGCTGGCGGAGCAGGGGTATGGGCCCGTGTGGGCCGGGGCGGACCGGGTTGAGCTGCGTAATTGTCCGTTTCATCGGCTGGCGGAGCAGTTCCCGCCGGTGGTCTGCGGGATGAATCTGGCGTTGGTGAGCGGGCTGCTGGCGGGGAACGGCCTGGCCGGCGAGTGGGTGGCCCGGATGGACGCCGCTCCGGGGCGGTGCTGCGTGACGGTCGAGGGCGTCGCTTCTAAAAACAATTCTGATTGACGTTAGGTCATGGCTCTGGTGTGCTGGCGGGCATGAGCGCCTTTCACCTGGCCCAGTTGAACACCGCTCGCCTGCGTGCCCCGGTCGACGATCCTTCGATCGCCGAGTTCGTCGCGGGGGTCGCGCTGATGAACGCGCTGGCGGACCGGTCGCCCGGCTTCGTGTGGCGGCTGGCCGAGGGCGAGTCGGGGTACGACGCCACGTTCGAGGTTCCGGGGCTGCCCGGCACGATCCTCACCTACTCGCTGTGGGAGTCGGTGGAGGACCTCCGGGCGTACGTTTATCAGAGCGCCCACCTCGATTATCTGCGCCGCCGCCGGGACTGGTTCGTGCCGCACGAGCACCGCGAGTCGATGGTGCTGTGGTGGACGCCGGCCGGCCGGATTCCGCCCGTGGCCGAGGGGCTCGCGCGGCTCGAGCGGCTTCGGGCCGAGGGGGCGACGCCGGCGGCGTTCACGTTTCGCCGCTTGTTCCCGGCGCCGGTGCTGGAGCCCACCGTTCCCTGACGTGGCCTCCAGCTGCGGGGACTGATGAGCCTGCCGGTGGTCACTCGGACCGACACCCCGTCCCCGCCCGCGTCGGCGCGCAGGAGGCCTGGGTCCCAGCGCAAGCGCCCGCGCGTACCCCGGCCGGTGACGGGAAGAAAGGGGTCAGACGGCGGGCACCGGGTCGGGGTCGGGTTGCTCGGCGAGGTGGCGGGTGCGGCGGGCGCGCTGGTAGGTGCTGGCGCTCCGGGTGGCGGCGTAGCCGGCCAGGATGATGACGTGGAAGAGGTAGAGCCAGAGGCCGACGGCGACCACGCCACCGATCTCGGTGAAGCCGCCGAAGGGGACGCCCAGGTCCAGGGGCAGCGAGCAGAAGAGCACGAAGCCGTGCAGGAAGCCGGACAGGTTCGCGGCGGTGAAGGAGCCGACCAGGACGGTGGACAGCCACTCGGGGCGGCCCGGGGCGATGCCTCGGTAGACCCAGATGACGACCGGGGTGAGGACCAGCCACGCGGCCAGGAACGACAGGACCACGCCGAGGACGGAGTACCAGCCGCCGCGGACCCAGAGGCCACTGGTCACGGGAAGGGCCAGGAAGAGGCTGAGCAGCAGGGCCGGGGCGGCCGCGAGCAGCGGGAGCCACAGGATGCGGCCGCGCCAGCCGACCAGGGACTCGCCCGGTTCGCGGAGGGAGACGAAGGCGCGGCGGAGGCCCTCGCCGTAGAAGGTGGCGGGGAGGAGGCTGGCCACGGCGAGCCAGGGGGTCAGGTGCAGGCCGGCGTCGATCAGGGCGGCCAGGGCCTGGGGCGCCCCGATGGCGTCGGGGAGGGCGTCGATGGTGTGGCCGGTCAGGCGGCGTACGCGGTCCGCGCCGGCGATGAGGCCGGTGAGCCAGATGGCGAGCAGGGCCACCGGGACTACGGCGATTCCGGCGTAAAAGGTGACCGCGGCGGCGTGCAGGGCCAGGTCCCGGCCCCGTAACGGGCGGAAGGCGGTGGCCAGGAGCCGGCGGAGGGTTCGCATGGGTGTCTCATACCCAGCGGAGCACTACGATCCCGCACGGCGACGGTTCCTGATCTTGTGACCCGCGAACGGGGAGACACGGATGTCACTGACCTACACGGCGGCCTTCGACGAGCGATCGCTCACGGCGGCCGTCAAGCAGCTGCTGCGGACCGTGGTGCGGTCCATCTACGTCCTGGCGGCCCTGGCCGTCGCCTTCGGCCTGCTCGAGGGGATCAGGGGGAACTCCGGTCTGGCCGTGGGCTGTTTCGTCGCGGCGATCGTGGTCGTCGTCATCTTCCCGCGGTCGATGCTCCGCCGCTCCGTCGAGCTCAACATGCGCAGCGTCGGCCGGCCCACGACGTACGACTTCGGGCCCGCCGGCATCGGCACCCGCAACGAGCTCTACCAGACGCTGTGGTCCTGGGTCGCCATCACGACCGTGGACGAGCGGCCCGGATATCTCGTCGTCCGCCTGCACACGACGCAGAGCCTGCTCGTACCGACCGCGGGTCTGAGCCCGGAGCAGCTGGCCACCCTCCGGGCGATCCTCGCCGCACGGGGCGCCGGGGCCGTCGCGGAAAGGCAAGGCTGAGCGCGGCGGGGGTGCGCGCGTCCGGGATGATGGCGGGCATGCGTGAGCTCGTCCTGCTCGGTTCGACCGGGTCCATCGGCACCCAGGCCATCGACATCGTCCAGCGGAACCCGGACCGGTTCCGGGTGGTCGCCGTCGGCGCGGGCGGGGGGAACGTCGAGTTGCTCGCCGCGCAGGCGCTCGGGCTGGGGGTCGACGTCGTCGGGGTGGCGAAGGCGAGTGCCGTGCAGGATCTGCAGCTGGCTTTCTACGCCGAGGCGCAGAAGCGGGGCTGGGCGACCGGGGACTTCAAGCTGCCCAAGATCGTGGCGGGCCCGGACGCGATGACGGAGCTCGCCCAGTGGCCCTGTGACGTGGTGCTGAACGGCGTCGTGGGCAGCCTGGGACTCGCGCCCACGCTGGCGGCGCTGCGCTCCGGACGTACGCTGGCGCTGGCGAACAAGGAGTCGCTCGTCGCCGGCGGCCCGCTCGTGAAGGCCGCGGTGCAGCGGCCGGGGCAGATCGTCCCCGTCGATTCCGAGCACTCGGCGCTGGCGCAGGGTCTGCGGGGCGGGACCGAGCGGGAGGTACGCCGCCTCGTGCTGACCGCGAGCGGGGGAGCGTTCCGCGACCGGCGGCGCGAGGAACTCGTGAACGTGACGCCGGAGGAGGCGCTCAAGCACCCGACGTGGGACATGGGGCCGGTTGTCACGATCAACTCGGCCACCATGGTGAACAAGGGGCTCGAGGTGATCGAGGCGCACGAGCTGTTCGGCGTGGCGTACGACGACATCGAGGTGATGGTGCACCCGCAGTCGGTGCTGCACTCGCTCGTGGAGTTCACCGACGGGTCGACGCTCGCGCAGGCCAGCCCGCCGGACATGCGGCTGCCGATCGCGCTCGCGCTGGCCTGGCCGGAGCGGGTGCCCGGCGCCGCGGCCGGGGTGGACTGGACGCTCGCGCACAACTGGGAGCTGCGGCCGCTGGACACCGAGGCGTTCCCGGCCGTCGAGCTGGCCAAGGAGGCCGGCCGCACGGGACGCTGCCGGCCGGCCGTCTACAACGCCGCCAACGAGGAGTGTGTGGCCGCCTTCGCGTCCGGTCGGCTACCTTTCCTGGGCATCGTCGACACTCTGGCGGCGGTGCTCGCGGCGGCCCCCGAGTTCGGCGAACCGGGTACCGTCGAGGAGGTGCTGGCCGCGGAGGAATGGGCGCGCGCCCAGGCCCGGCGGATGATCGCGACTGCGGCTGAAGGAGCCTGATGCTGTACTGGTTGGGGACGGCGGCGTTCGCGCTCGCGATCCTGATCTCGGTGAGCCTGCACGAGCTGGGGCACATGATCACCGCCAAGCGGTTCGGCATGAAGGTCACCAAGTACTTCGTGGGCTTCGGCCCGACGATCTTCTCCTTCCACCGCGGTGAGACGGAGTACGGCCTCAAGGCCATCCCGCTCGGCGGCTTCTGCAAGATCGTCGGGATGACGCCGCAGGACGACGACGTCGAGCCGCAGGACCAGCCGCGGGCGATGTGGCGCTTCCCGGTGTGGAAGCGGACGATCGTGATGTCCGCGGGCTCGATCACCCACTTCATCCTGGCCGTGGTGGCCACGTGGTTCGCCGCCGTCTTCGTCGGCCTGCCCAACCCGGACCTGCCGCAGACCACCGACGAATACCGCGCCCTGCCCGCCCGGGTCAACGTCGCCGACTGCATCTCGGCCGGCGGCGCCGCGTGCGCGGCCACCGACCCGAAGGCGCCCGCCGCGATCGCGGGCCTGCGGGACGGCGACGTCATCACCCAGATCGGGAGCACCCCGATCCAGAACTACGGCCAGCTCACCGAGGTCATCCGGGAGCAGCCCGCCGGCCCGGTCACGGTCGCTTACACCCGCGACGGTACGCCCGGCAGCGTCAGCGTCGACCTCGTCACCGCGTCCCGCCCGCCCCTCGACAATCCCGACGGCACGCCCGTCCAGGTGTCGGTGGCCGGCGTGTCGCAGGACATCGACATGCCGGCGTCGGTCACCTACGGCCCGGTCGCCGGGGTGGGCGCGAGCTTCGACTACGGCTGGGACCTGGTCAAGGCGTCCTTCGCGGCGCTGGGCCGGATCCCGGAGAAGGTCCCCGCGCTGTGGCACTCGATCACCGGCGCCGAGCGTGACCCCGACACCCCGATCAGCGTCGTGGGCGCCAGCCGGCTCGGCGGCGAGGCGATCGAGCAGGGCGTGCCGCAGATCTTCCTGCTGATCTTCATCTCGCTGAACGTCTTCATCGGCCTCTTCAACCTGCTGCCGCTGCTGCCGGTTGACGGTGGTCACATCGCCATCGCGTGGTACGAGAAAGTGCGCTCCTGGATCTACGCTTGGCGCAAGAAGCCCGACCCCGGGCGCGTGGACTACTACAAGCTCATGCCGTTGACCTACGCCGTCATCCTGATCGGTGGCGCGTTCACCGTGCTGACCATCACCGCCGACGTCGTCAACCCGATCTCGATCTTCTCCCGGTAAGAGAGAGCTTCCTCCCAGGTGAGTGAGAAATGACCGCAATCAGTCTCGGTATGCCGGCCGTCCCCCCGCCGCCGCTGGCCCCCCGCCGGCAGAGCCGTCAGATCAATGTCGGCGGCGTGCTGGTCGGCGGCGGCGCCCCGGTCAGCGTGCAGTCGATGACCACCACGCTCACGTCCGACGTCAACGCGACCCTGCAGCAGATCGCCGAGCTCACGGCGTCGGGCTGCCAGATCGTCCGCGTCGCCGTGCCGTCCCAGGACGACGTCGAGGCGCTGCCCGCGATCGCCAAGAAGTCGCAGATCCCGGTGATCGCCGACATCCACTTCCAGCCGAAGTACGTCTTCGCGGCCATCGACGCCGGCTGTGCGGCCGTCCGGGTCAACCCGGGCAACATCCGCCAGTTCGACGACAAGGTCAAGGAGATCGCCAAGGCGGCCGGCGACGCGGGTGTGCCCATCCGCATCGGCGTCAACGCGGGCTCGCTCGACAAGCGCCTGCTGGAGAAGTACGGCAAGGCGACGGCCGAGGCGCTCGTCGAGTCGGCGCTGTGGGAGTGCTCGCTGTTCGAGGAGCACGGGTTCCGCGACATCAAGATCTCGGTCAAGCACAACGACCCGGTCGTCATGATCCGGGCCTACCGGCAGCTCGCCGAGCAGTGCGACTACCCGCTGCACCTGGGCGTCACCGAGGCCGGGCCGGCGTTCCAGGGCACGATCAAGAGCGCGGTGGCGTTCGGGGCGCTGCTCGCCGAGGGCATCGGCGACACCATCCGGGTCTCGCTGTCGGCGCCGCCGGTCGAGGAGATCAAGGTCGGTCAGCAGATCCTCGAGTCGCTGGGGCTGCGCGAGCGCGGGCTCGAGATCGTGTCGTGCCCGTCGTGCGGTCGCGCGCAGGTGGACGTCTACACGCTCGCCGAGCAGGTGACGGCGGCGCTGGACGGCTTCCCCGTGCCGCTGCGCGTCGCCGTCATGGGCTGTGTGGTGAACGGGCCGGGCGAGGCGCGCGAGGCGGACCTGGGGGTCGCGTCGGGCAACGGCAAGGGGCAGATCTTCGTCAAGGGTCAGGTCATCAAGACGGTGCCCGAGTCGATCATCGTGGAGACGCTGGTCGAGGAGGCGCTGCGGCTGGCCGACGAGATGGGCGCCGAGCTGCCGGACGAGCTGCGCGAGCTGATGCCCGGCCCGCAGGTCACGGTCCACTGACGCGGCGGCGAGAGCTGACCTGACGGCGCGCGCGACGAAAGCTGATGCAACGGCGCGCGCCGAAAGCTGACGCAGGGGTGCGCGCTGGGAAAGCTGACGCGGCGGCGCGCGGGAGCTGACGGCCGCACGCGCGCGAAGTGCAGACGTAAGCACGAACGGCCCCGGCTCGAGATCTTCCGAGATCCGAGCCGGGGCCGTCGTGTGTTGGGGGCGGGGAGCCACGTGAGCTGTCGGCACCAGGCGGGCGCCGGGCGGGTGAGTGGGCAGCTGCGCCCGGCGCTCGCGGCACAGGCTCGCACCGGCAGCGCCTCGCGCGGCAGCCAGCTAGCCCCGGGGTTGCTTCTGTCCGGCTGGTTGCCCGTACTTGAGAAGCAGCAGGGCCACCTGCAAGCGGAGGAAAGCCGCGAACCGCACCGCCGCCTCAGCTCTCGTCGGCCAGGACGCCGTAGAGCTTGCGCTTCGTCTCGTTGAGGATCTCGAGCGCCCGCTGGCGCTGCTCGGGCGTGCCGTTGAAGCCGACCTGGCGCAGCGCGTCCATGATGCCGACGGCCGCGTCGCGGAAGTCGGCGGCCTGGGACATGGTGTCCTCGCTGAACTGGGCCCACGGCGGGTTCTCGGCCGCGGTCTGCGCCTCGGGCCGCCCGTCCTCGGTGAGCGAGAAGCGCTTCCGCCCGCCGGTCGGCTCGGCCACGATCATGCCCTCGTCCTCCAGCAGTTGCAGCGTCGGATAGACCGACCCCGGGCTGGGGCGCCAGATGCCGCCGGTGCGGCTCTCCAGCTCTTGAATCATTTCGTAGCCGTGCATCGGGCGCTCCAGCAGCAGCGCCAGGACGGCCGGCCGGACGTTGGGCCGGCTGCCGCGGCCACCGCGGCGCCCGTGTCGGTGACCAGGGTTGGCCGGGCCCTGATGGCCGCCGAAGCCCCCGAAGCCGCCGAAACCGCCCGGCCCGCCGAACGGGAAACCGCCCCGTCCGTAAGCCGCTTCCTTCAGGTGACGCAGGTGTTCGTACCGCATGATGTTCTCCATTCGATCGTCGATAGTTAGACGATATATCGGCAACGTGTCGGGCGCAAGGTTTTTCGGAAGGGTCGGGTGCGCGGGGTGTCGGAGGCCCGACATCTGGCAATCTGTTACGTGTGCTGACGGTGCCCATTCGCCAACTCGGGGAGTCCGAGCGGAGCACGGTGGAGCGGATCCTCGACGAGGACCCGTACGCCGGTGCGCAGATCGCCGAGCGGATCGCGGCCCACGGCCTCAACTGGTGGCGGTCCGACGGGCGGGTCTACGGCTACGGCCCGGGCCGCCGCGTCGAGTCGATCGTCTGGTCGGGCGCCCACCTGGTGCCGGTGCGCACCACGCCGGCGGCGGTCGAGGCGTTCGCCGACCTGCTCGGCGCCGATCCCCGGATCTGCTCGTCCATCATCGGGCGCTCGGAGGCGGTCCTCGACCTGTGGAACAGGCTCTCGGTGCACTGGGGGCCGGCCCGCGACGTCCGCCCGGACCAGCCGCTGCTGGTCGCCGAGCGCGAGGCGCCCGTCGCGCCGGACCCGTCGGTGCGCCTGGTGCAGCCGCACGAGGTCGATCAGCTCTTCCCGGCGGCCGTCGCCATGTACACCGAGGAGGTCGGCGTCTCCCCGCTCATGGACGACGGCGGCCGCGGCTACCGGCGGCGGATCGCCGAGCTGGTCAAGGGCAAGCGGGCGTACGCCCGGTTCGACGGCGACCGGGTCATCTTCAAGGCGGAGCTGGCCATCGTGACCCGGCGCACCACCCAGGTGCAGGGCGTCTGGGTCGACCCGGCCTATCGCGGCCGGGGCCTGGCGGCCGGGGCGATGGCGACCGTGGTGCAGGACGCGCTGCGCCGGGTCGCGCCGACGGTCAGCCTCTATGTCAACGACTACAACACCGCGGCCCGCCGGGTGTACGCACGCTGCGGTTTCGTGCAGCAGGGCAGCTTCGCGACCGTTTTGTTCTAACGGGCCGGGCCGAGCTTGCCCAGAACGTCCCGCAGCGTCGCCGACCCGCCGCGTTCCAGCTCCGGCGTCGGCAGCAGTGCCATCACGGGTACGCCGACGCCCGCCTCGGCATAACGGGCCACGCGCTTGCGGCACTCCTCGGGCGACCCGTGGACGACCAGCTCGTCGACGACCTCGTCCGGGATGGCGGCCAGGGCGCCCCGCCGATCGCCCGCCGCCCACGCCTGCCACATCGGGCCGAGCTCCGACTCGCGGCCCAGCCAGCGATGGAACGCGGCGTAGGCGGGCACGGTCAGATAGGCGGCGATCAGGCGGCGGGCGGCGTTCCGGGCGTACGCCCGATCCTCGGTCGGGCAGACGAAGATGCGCGCCACGACCTCGAAGCCGGCCGGGGCGGGCTTGATCTCCGACAGTGCCCGGGACACGTCGGTGGCGGCGAGCCAGTTGAGGATCACACCGTCGGCGTGCGTGGCGGCGAGGCGCAACATGCCCGGGCGCAGGGCGGCGAGCAGCAGGCGGGGCGGGAGCGACGGGGGCCGCTCGAGCCGGAAGCGCCGGATGCGGAACGTCTCGTACTCCGCGTCGACGGTCTCGCCGGCCAGGGCGCTGCGCAGGAACGTCAGCATGTCGCGGCTGCGGGCCCACGGCTTCTCGAACTCCGCCGCGTTCCAGTCGCCGACGACCACGGGCGACGACGCGCCGATGCCCAGGCTGAACCGGCCCAGCGCGGCGTCGGCCAGGGCGGCGGCCGTCATCGCGAGCAGGCCCGGCCCGCGGGTGAAGACGGGGGTGATCGCCGTGCCCAGCCGTGCGCGGGGCTGCCACACCGAGGCGAGCGTGAGCGGCGTGAACGCGTCACTGCCGCTGACCTCGCTCGACCACAGATCGGTGAACCCGGCCTCGGTCAGCGTGGCGAGCAGCGCCGCGTGCTCGCTCAGCGGTACGCCACCCAGCGGAACGGTCATGCCCCATCGCGTCACCATGCCGAGATCCTGCCCGTGCGGTCGACGACGGTCAATGATTCGCCCACGTGCGAGAACTGAGCGCGAGGCGATAACCATCATGATCCCGTACGGTCACCGCCCACCGATCCCAGTACGGCCCCTGGGACACCACTGTCCCGCCGTACGCGACGAGCCGGGCGACCAGATCGTCCGGCGCCGGCTCGCCCAGGTAGAGCACGAGCAGATCCTCCTCGGACGGCGCCGGTGTCCCGCCCAGCACCAGCTCCAGGTGCCACGCGGCGTCGGGCGCGCCGACCATGAGCAGGTCGTGTTCGCCGGGGGCCGACGCCGTGCCTCGATGGAGCACCTCCAGCCCGAGCCCCTCGACGTAGAAGCGTTCGGCGGCGGCCAGGTCGGTGCACGGTCGCGCGATGCGCAGATGCGGAGTCATGGCGTCCATGGTGAGGTGCGCCACCGCGCGCGTCGATCGACAAGCGTGCGGGGTATGTTTTTGAACTGACCAGTCAGTTTAAAGTAGGTGGGCGTCATGCCGGTTCTCCACGCGACCGGGGCGGGCGTCAAGCACCGCCGCCGGTGGCTCTTCCGCGATCTCGACGTCGACGTCGACGCCGGTGAGGTGGCCGCGATCGTCGGCCCGCCGGGCAGCGGGCGCACCACGGTGCTGCTCGCGCTGGCCCAGCGCTTCCAGCTGAGCGCGGGCCGGGTGGACGTGACGGGACGCGTCGCGCTCGGGCACGTCCCCGGCGTCTCCGAGCCCGAACCCGTGCTGACGGTGGCCGAGCATGTCCGGGAGCGCTTTCTGCTGTCCGGGCGCAAACCGGCCGAAGTGGACCTTCTTCAGCTCAAGCCCGACGCGAAGGGCTTCGAGCTGAGCCCGTACGAGAGGCAGGTCCTGGGGTTGATCCTGGCCGGCATCGCGGAGCCCGACCTGATCGCGCTCGACGGGGTCGACGACGGTCTGGACGCGGCCGAGCGGGCCGCCCTGTGGGAACAAATCAGACAGTTGAGCGCCGCGGTGATCGTGACGGCGCGCGAGATCGACGCCGACGTCGCCACCGTGGTGCGGCTGGGAGGGGCACAATGAGGAGCTTCCGGCTGGCGGGCTTCGAGCTCCGCCGCTTCCTCCGCGGCCGCCTCCCCGCGGCCGCCCTCGCCGTCCTCTGCGTCGTGCCGCTGCTCTACGGCGCCCTCTACCTGTACGCGTTCTGGGACCCCTACGGCCGCCTCAACCACATCCCCGCCGCGCTCGTCATCGAGGACAAGCCGGCCACCGCGACCGACGGCACGCAGGTCCACGCCGGTCAGGACCTCGCCGACGAGCTGATCGAGCGGGAGGTCTTCGACTGGCACGTGACCGACGAGCGCGGCGCCGAGGCGGGCCTGGCCGACGGCAGCTACCAGCTCTCCCTGCGCATCCCGGGCGGCTTCTCCGCCAACCTCACCACCGGGCCCGACGAGCACGCCCAGCCCCGGGCGGCGGAGTTGCTGGTGGTCAACGACGACGCGACGAACTACCTGTCCGGCATCTTCTCCAAGACCGCCTTCGAGGAGGTACGGGCGGCAGCCGCGCAGTCCGCGCAGAGCGGCTACTTCGACAAGATGCTCATCGGCTTCACCGACGCCCAGTCCCAGACCGAGAAGGCCGCCGACGGCGCGCACAAGATCGACAGTGGCCTGACCGACGCCGAGTCCGGGGCGGGCCGGCTCAACGACGGGCTCGATGACGCGGAGTCCGGCGCCGACCGGCTCGCGAACGGTCTGGGCGACGCGGAGTCCGGCGCCGGTCAGTTGTCGAGTGGTCTCGGGACCGCGGCCGCGGGCGCCGACGATCTCGCGGACGGCCTGGTCGCGCTCCAGGCCGGAACGGCCCAGCTCGTCACCGGTACGCGGCAGGCGGCGACCGGCGGCCGGCAACTCGCCACCGCCGTCGACCAGGCGGCCGACCGCATCGAGCCGGTGCTGCGCGACAACGCCCAGGCGATCCAGGACGCCGCTCGCGAAGTCGCCGAGGGGGCCGATCTGCTCGCCCGCAACGTGGGGCGGCTCGACGACGCCGCGGACGACGCGGTCCGCAACGCGACGCGGCTGCAGGACTATCTGGCCGGCCTGCCCGACGAGACGCCCGGCATCGAGCAGGCGCGGGCGGATGCCGCTCAGCTCGTGGCGGCGGCCCGGCGGGTGCGTACGGCGGTCGACGACTCGGATCTCGCCGCGCTCAGCAAGCGGCTCAGCGCCGTGGCCGCCGACGCCCGGAAGGTGGCCGCCGCCGCGCCGCACCTGGCCGACGACGTCGCCGCCGCCCGGTCACAAGTGGACAAGCTCGCGTCCGGCCTCGGGCAGCTGGCCACCGGCGCGCAGCAAGTGAACCAGGGCGCGGCGGACGCGTCGGCCGGCGCCTCCAGTTTGCGCGGCGGCATCTTCCGGCTGGCGTCCGGCGCCCGGGAACTCGATTCGGGGCTGGGCACTCTGAGCGCCGGTGGTGCGCAACTCGCGGGCGGGCTGGGCTCGCTCTCCGCCGGGGGGAAGGATCTTGCCGGAGGGCTCAGCGACCTGCAGTCCGGCGCGGCCAAGCTGGCCTCGGGGCTCAGCGACGGCGCCGACCAGCTGCCCTCGTACGGCGACGATCCCTCGCAGCGCGCGGACCTGCTCGGCGACCCGGTGCGGCTCGACCGGACCGTACGCCACCCGGCGGCCACGTACGGGGTCGGCTTCGCGCCCTACTTCCTCAGCCTGGCCCTGTGGGTCGGTGCGATGATCACGTTCATGGTGCTGCGCCCGTTCAACCGGCGCTACCTGGTCTCGGGCACGCCGGCGTACCGGGTCGCGCTGGCCGGCCTGCTGCCCGCCGTCGCCGTCGGGCTGGTCCAGGCCACGCTGCTCTTCGCCGTCGTGGTGTTCGGGCTGGGGCTGAACCCGGTATCGCCGGTCATCACGCTCGGGCTGCTGATGCTGACCGCCACGGCGTTCGCCGCGATCATGCAACTGCTCGGTGCGGCGGTCGGACCGGCGGGACGGATCCTCGCCCTGGCGCTGCTCATGCTCCAACTGACGTCCTCGGGCGGCACCTACCCCGTGGAGACGTCGCCCGGCTTCTTCCAGGCGATCCACCCGCTGCTGCCGATGACCTGGACCGTCGGGGCGTTGCGGCACACGATCGACGGGGGTCCGGCGGGTACGGTGTGGGCGGGCCTGGTGGCGCTGCTGGCGTACGGTCTCGGGGCGCTTGCCCTGACGATCGTGGTGGCGCACCGCAAGCGCCGTCTGACCCCGTCCGCCCTGCACCCGGAGCTGGTGATCTGACAACCGTGGGACGCCGAGAAGCCACCCGGCAGAAGCTGTACGAAGCGGCCGTCGAGCTGATCGCGGAGCAGGGCTTCTCGGCGACCACCGTGGACGACATCGCCCTGCGGGCCGGGGTGGCCAAGGGCACCGTCTACTACAACTTCGCCTCCAAGACCGCGCTCTTCGAGGAGCTGCTGCGGCACGGCATCGGGCTGCTCACGGCGGCCTTCCGGGAGGCGGTGGCCGGCCTGCCGCCCCGGGAGGCGGTCGGCGCGCTGGTCCGGGCCGAGCTGGAGTACATCCGGCGCTACCGGGCCTTCGCGCAGCTGCTGCTCTCGGAGATGTGGCGGACCAACCGTGAGTGGCAGCAGACCCTCGTGTTGCTGCGCGAGCAGGCGATCGGGGTGATCGCCGAGACCGTCCGGGCCGGCGTCGACTCGGGCGACCTGCCGGCCGACCTCGACGTGCGGGTGGCCAGCTCGGCCCTCTTCGGCGTGGGGCTCGTCGTGGCGGTGGACTGGCTGGTCTTCCAGCCCGACCGCCCGATCGAGGACGTCGAGAAGAGCCTGCTGGCCATCCTGCACCGGCGTGTCTAGCTTCGCGCCAGCGCCGTCTTGAACGAGGTGCGGCCGTTGGTGCGCAGCAGCGAGCCCTCGTAGATCCGGGACCCCAGGGCGAGGAACACCGCCGCCGTGGCCGCGAGGATTACCAGCGCCACGATCGGCTCCCACACCGCCGCGTCGCCCCGGAAGAGCCGGATCGGCATGGCCATCGGCGACGACAGCGGGACGTAGGACAGGATCCGGATCACCGCGTCGTTGTCGCTGAGGAAGACCACCGCGAACATCGGCAGCATGACGATCATCTGCAGCGGCGTGGACGTGCCGGCCAGGTCCTCCTGCCGGGCGGCGAGCGCGCCGACGCCGGCCCACAGCGTCGCCAGCATGACGAAGCCGAGGATGAAGAACGGCAGGAACCAGGCGATCGTGGGCCCGAGCCGCCCCACCACCTCGGTGTCCATGTCCCCGACGCGGACGCCGACGATCGCCACGATCGCGATGAGCGCGATCTGCCCGAAGGCGAGCAGCGTCATCGCCGCCACCTTGCCCGCGAGCAGCGCCCGGACCGGCACGCTGGACACGAGGATCTCCACGATCCGGGTCTGCTTCTCCTCGGTCACACTCTGCGCGATCTGCATGCCGAAGGTGAACGACGTGATGAAGAACAGGAAGGCCAGCGCGAACGGCACCAGGTAGTCGAGGGCCGGATCGATCGCCTCCGGGTCGAGCAGCTGGACGGGCGGCGCCACGCTGAGCGCGCCCACCACGTCGGACGGCGCGTCGTCCATGGCGAGCACCCGGGGCCCGGAGACCACGGCGGCGGCCACGTCCCCGTCGCGGACCAGCTTCTCGGCCGCGGCGTCGTCAGGCACCGCGGTCACCTCGAAGTCGGCGCTCTGCAGCGGGGCCACGGCGGCCGGCAGGGAGACGGCCACCTTCGTCGGGCCGCCGTTCAGCAGGCTCGGGATCACGAAGCTGCCGATGGTGACGATGAGGAAGAAGGCCGTACTGAAGAGGAAGGTCTTGTCGCGCAGCTTGACGCGCACCTCGCGGGCGGCGACCAGCTTGGCGGCCTCGAACGTGGTCACTGGTTGACCTCCCGGAAGATCTCGGTGAGCGACGGGGTGACGGGTCCGAACGCGCGGACCGGACCCTTGGCGAGCGCGGCGCGCAGCACGGCCTGGTCGTCCTCGCCGGCCCTCAGGTCGAACACGGCGACCGGGCCGTCGAGGTCGACGAGCGTCACGCCGGGGTGGTCCCGCAGCCAGCCCGCGTCCCCGGCCACCTCGAGGCGGTAACGGGGGAGGGCATGGTCGGCCCGGATCTGCGTACGGCTGCCGGCCGCCCGGATCGTCCCGTCCGCGATGATGACCAGGTCGTCGCAGAGCCGCTCGACCACGTCCAGCTGGTGGCTGGAGAAGAGCACGGGGGCGCCGGCCGCCGCCCGGTCGCGCAGCACGGCCAGCACGACCTCGACGGCGAGCGGGTCGAGGCCGGAGAACGGCTCGTCGAGCACCAGCACCTCGGGGTCGTGCACCAGCGCCGCCGCGATCTGCACGCGCTGCTGGTTGCCGAGCGACAACTTCTCGACCTGCTCGCCGGCGCGCTCGGCCAGCCCGAGCCGCTCGAGCAGGGACTCGGTGGAGCCGCGGGCGGCCGCGGCCGACATGCCGTGCAGCCGGCCCAGATAGACAACCTGGTCGAGGATGGACATCTTCGGGTAGAGGCCGCGCTCCTCCGGCATGTAGCCGAAGCGCTGCCGCACCTCCCGGGTCAGCGGCGCGCCCTGCCAGGTGATCTCGCCGGCGTCCGCGGCCAGCACCCCGAGCATGATCCGCATGGTCGTGGTCTTGCCGGCGCCGTTCGCCCCGACGAACCCGGTCATCCGGCCCGCCACCACGTCGAACGAGATCTTCTTGAGCACCTGCCGATCCCCGAAGCTGCGGCTGACTTCGTCGACACTCAGCACGCTCATGCGCTCGTCCCTCGCCTGCTTCTGTCCTGCCGGGCGGCGGCCCCGCTCTTCCGCGACGTTGTCATGTCCACCACGCTAGGGGCCCGAACGGGCGCGCGCGTCGGGCTCGCGAAGGACCGCCGGCGTCCTCCGTCAGGAGGACCCCGGCCGCACCACCCCCAGCTCGTAGGCGAGGACCACGGCCTGCGTACGGTCCCGGGCGCCGATCTTCATCAACACCCGGCTGACATGGGTCTTCACGGTCGTCTCGCCCAGGCGCAGAGCCTCCGCGATCTCGGCGTTCGTGCAGCCCCGGGCCAGCAGCACGAACACCTCGTGCTCGCGCGGCGTCAACTCCGTGACCCGCGCCTTCTCCGCCCGATGCAGGTCCACGGTGGCGAACGCCTCGATCACCCGGCGCGTGATCTGCGGCGCGAGCAGGGCGTCCCCGCCGGCCACGACCCGGACGGCCTCGGTGAGCGCCTCGGGCGTCCCGTTCTTGAGCAGGAAACCGGACGCCCCCGCCTGCAGCGCCGCGAAAAGATAGTCGTCCCGGTCGAACGTCGTCAGAATCAGCACCGCCGGCCCGTGCGCCGCCGTGATCTCCCGGGTGGCCGCGAGCCCGTCGACGCCCGGCATCTCGACGTCCATGAGCACCACGTCCGGCGCCAGCCGCCCGGCCAGGTCGACGGCCTGCCGCCCGTCCGACGCCTCGCCGACGACCTGAATGTCGTCCTCGCTCTCCAGAATGACCCGGAACCCCGTCCGCACCAGAGCATGATCGTCCGCCAGCAGCACCCGGATCACGCTGTCACCGCCGCCTGGTCGAGGGGCAGCCGGGCGCGGACCCGGAAGCCGCCACCGGTGCGCCGGCCCGTCTCGAGCGTCCCGTCGTGCACCGCGACCCGCTCGCGCATCCCCGTCAGCCCCATCCCGGCGCCTCCCGCGGCGTCCGGCCCGGGACCGCGCCCGTCGTCGGCCACGTCGACCTCCAGCTCGCCGGCCAGATAGCGCACCCGGATGTCCAGGGTGGAGGCGTGCGCGTGCTTGAGCGTGTTCGTCACCGCCTCCTGCACAATCCGGTAGGCGGCCTGCGACACCGAAGCCGGCACCGGCGCCTCGTCGCCGTAGACGCCGTAGCTGACGTGGAGGCCGGCGGCCCGGACGCTCTCGGCCAGATCGGCGACCCGCTCGACGCCGGCTGCCGTCGCCGTCTCTCGCTCCTCCCGGGAGGCGCGCTTCTCCTCCTCCTGGGACGCGCGCAGGGCGCCGAGCATCTTCCGCAGCTCGCCCACCGCGGTCCGGGCGCCCTCCTCGACGGAGGTCAGCGCGGTGCTCGCCAGGTCGGCGTCCTTGCGGAGCACCCGGCGGGCCGCCGACGCCTGAATGCCCATCACGGACACATGATGGGCGACCACGTCGTGCAGCTCCCGCGCGATCCGCAACCGCTCGTCCAGCAGCGCGCGCTCCCCGGCCTCCCGCTGCGCCTCGACCAGCGCGGCCGACTGCTGCTCGACCACGTGCTGCCGGTAGCGCGACTGCCACACCGCCTCGCCGAACAGGTAGCCGAAGCCGAAGAACGCCGCGTTGACCAGCATGCTGCTGATCAGGTTGGCGATCAGCGGGGACAACTCGCCCGACCCGTGCTCGGGCGTGTGGTCCGCCACGTCCCGCCAGGAGATGATCCAGCTGATCGCCAGGTACGCGAACATGGCCACGACGATGACGATCCGGATGATCCTCGACCGCCGGTGGTCGCGCCCCCAGACGCCGAGCGTGTAGATCGCGGTCACGAGGGCGACCGACGCGGCGCTCTGCTCCTGGACATAGCGCAGCTGCGCCCCGATGAAGAGCGTGGCGACGGCGATCGCCACCACGTCCGGGTAGCGCCGCCGCACGCACAACGGCAGGCTGATGGCCAGCCCCCAGGCGATCTGCTCCGGCACGCTCGGGACGTCGAGGCTGCCCATGATGCCGACGCTGCGGGAGACATAGCCGTTCAGGACTGCGGCCGCCGCCACGGCCAGGCCGATCACGACGTCGATGCGCTGCTGCCGGGCGGTGGGCGGGGGCGGCTTCCACTGGTCGGCGGGGGTCATGACTCGACTCTCGCATGATCACGAGGACGCGGGCGACCCCCGATCGGCCCGGCCGGCAGGCTCGCGACCAGCGCGGTGCCGGTCAGCCAGGCCACGGCGACCACCAGGGCCACCCGCTCCAGCGCCGCACCGAGCGGATGGCGCCCGGCGATCAGCATCGTGAGCGCCAGCGCCGCACCCACCGGCACGATGACGACGCCCGACACCGCCGCCAGCCGTCGCTGCACCGGGCCCGTGCGATGGTCGATCACGGTCAGTCCCATGGCCCCGGCCAGCAGGACCAGGCCCACGATGCTGGCCCCGCCGTGCACGAGATCGGTCAGCGAGGCCCGCTCGTAAGGCGGCAGCGGGCACCCCACCGAGCACGGCACCGCCGCGGACGTCGCCGCCAGCCCCGCCGCGACCCCGAGCACCGGCCCCGCGAACCGCACCACCGGCCCGACCGCCCCGGCCAGCAGCGCCACCCCGCACGCCACGCCGAAGAACCCCCACCGGTAGGTGGCGGCGAACGGCAGCCCCGCCACGGCGGCCTCGCTGACATAGCCGGTGAGCCACGACCCGGGCGCCGCCACCAGCGCGACGAGCATGGTCACGGCGCCGGCGGGCACCAGACAGGCGGCCCCGGCAGCGAACCTGCGACGGTGATCATGATTGAGCACGCGATCAAGGCTAGGGCGCGTCTGGCGGATCACGGCGTCGCCGAGGCGAGGCCCAGGTTTCGCGTCGCAAGTGGGGTGGGTGGTCCGATACCGGGGTTGTATCGGGCCGCCCGCACCGCGCAGCGAGGCGGAAGCTGGGTCCGCCGCAGGCCGTCGTGATCCGCCAGACGTGCCCTGGGGGCGCGTCGGTGACAGGACCCCTGGTTATCCACAGCCGCGAGTTATCCACAGCGGGCGGCGATGAGTTTCGGTTCTTGTGGTGGCCTGAGTGGCGGAACCGAGGAAACGACCGGAGGAGGACATCGTGGCCACTACCTACACCGTCGACGTGTTCAGCAGCCTGGACGGGTTCGGCGGGGCGAGCTGCGGGGATTGGGGCGGTTACTGGTGCAAGCAGGGCCCGGAGCTGCTCGCGCGCCGCAAGAGTCAGTACGAGTCGCCGCAGCGCATGGTGTTCGGCGCCAACACCTACCGGGCGTTCACGCAGCTGCTCGACGCCGGCACCGAACGCTCGACGGCCGGACGCTGCAGCTGAGCTATCGACCGACCCTGCACTGACGGCGGCCGCGCCTCGCCCTAAGGGGCGGGAGTGGAGCGGCTGGTGCGGGGAGCGGGGTAGTACGTGGGGCGGGCGATGTCCGGCTGGGTGCCGGTCGGGAGGTCGGCGTCGTCCTCGGGGCTCACGGTGCCGCCGAGTTCCTCGATGTGGCGGTGGGCGGCGGCGAGGCGGTCCTCGAGGGTGACGATGCGGCAGGCCGCGGTCATCGGGAGGCCCTCGTCGAGGAGCTGGCGGGCGCGGCCGGCCAGCTGGAGCTGGTGGCGGGAGTAGCGGCGGTGGCCGCCGAGGGAGCGCTCCGGCTCGATCAGGCCGGCGGCGCCGAGGCTGCGGAGGAAGGCCGGGGTGACGCCGATCAGCTCGGCGGCGCGGCCCATCGTGTAGGCGGGGTAGTCGTTGTCGTCGAGGGCACTGCTCATGCTGCTGCTTCCCGGTGAGCGAGACGGCGGGCGAGGCGAGGGGGAACGGAACGGCGGGTGCGGCGAGGAGGACGAGACGGCGGGTGCGGCGAGGGGCGGAAGGCGAGACGGCGGGAGACCGAAGGCGAGACGGCGGGCGAGGCGCGAGAGGGGAGACGGGAGGGCGGGAGACGCAGTCCAAGGCCCCGGCGGGTCACCGGGGCCTTGGCTTTTCAGTTCTGCTGCCGGCCGTCGCCGGCGTGTGGTCAGTCCGCCTGCGTGCCGCTAGCGGATGGCCAAGTGATGGGCATCGGCTGCGATCACCTCTCGTCGGGTCGGGGACGGTCTGATTTCGCTTCGCTGCGGTATCTCGTCCTCCTTAGCCAACTCGGCGTCCGGGCCTGCCGGTGAACGTTCCACCGACTCCACGAATGCTATGCCGATCAAGACACGATTTCTAGCCTCGACACTGTAGATTTTCTGGGCTTTTCCGGACAGTCTGACGTTTTCCCTCCATGGGGGGCGATGGCGCGGGGCGGGCGCTTGGCCTGTGAGAGAGGTGACCGCGCCCCGCGCCGCCGTGGGCCTGCCGAGGGCCCGTACGCCAGGGGAGCCCGGCGTCAGCATGTCCCTGAGTGTGCGGTTCTGTCCCGGCCACCGGCAACGCAATTAACGCTCTGCATTGACTCTCGTAACACTCCGGCGAGATCATCACCGGATCACGTGGCGTGTGTCACAGCCACGGGTGTCGAAGCCCCTCGGCAAGGGAGCTCAGCATGAGTGCCGAACCCGCGTCCCACACCGACGAAGAACGCCTGGCTCAACTCGGCTACCAGCAGGAACTGCACCGCCGCCTGTCCGGCTTCTCCAACTTCGCCGTCTCCTTCTCGATCATCTCGATCCTCGCCGGCGCCATCACCTCGTACGGCATCGCCATGACCGCGGGCGGACCGCTCGCCATCACGCTCGGCTGGCTCTTCGTCGGCGTCATGGTGACCTTCGTCGCGCTGGCCATGGCGGAGGTGTGCTCGGCCTATCCCACGGCCGGCGCGCTCTACTGGTGGGCCGCCGCGCTCGCGAAACGCAACAAGGCCGCGTGGGCCTGGTTCGTGGGGTGGTTCAACTTCCTGGGCGAGGTCGCCGTCACCGCCGCCATCGACTTCGGCGCGGCGATCACCACGTCGGCGTTCCTCAGCCTGACCTTCGACATGGAGGTCACCACCGGCCGTACGTTCCTGATCTTCCTGGTCATCATCGTCGTGCACGGGCTGCTCAACACGTTCGGCGTCAACCTGGTCCGGCTGCTCTCCGACGTGAGCGCCTGGTGGCACCTGGTCGGCGTCGCGGTGATCGTCGTCGTGCTCGCGGTGGTGCCCGACAACCACAAGCCGATCTCCGAGGTCTTCTTCGAGGTACGCAACGAGACCGGCTTCACGTTCGGCGGCGCGGCCGCCTATGCGGTGCTCATCGGATTGCTGATGGCCCAGTACACGTACACCGGGTATGACGCCTCCGCGCACGTGGCGGAGGAGACCCACGACGCCGCGCGGGCAGCTCCCCGGGGGATCGTGATGTCGGTGGTGGTCTCCGTGATCGCCGGCTTCGTGCTGCTCTTCGCGATCACGTGGTCGATCCAGGATTACGACGCCGAGCGGACGACCGAGCTCGGCCTGCCGCCGGCGCAGATCTTCATCGACGCGGCCGGCCACGACACGGGCACGTTCCTGCTGCTCATCTGCATGGTGGCGCAGTGGTTCTGCGGGATGGCGTCGGTCACGGCCAATTCCCGGATGGCGTATGCCTTCGCCCGCGACGGCGCGCTGCCCGGCTCGCGGTTGTGGAAGCAGGTCAACCCCCGCACCGGTACGCCCACCAACTCCATCTGGCTCTGCGTGACGATCAGCACGATCCTGGTGCTGCCCTCGCTGTGGAACACGACGGCCTACCTGGCGGCGACGTCCATCGCGGTCATCGGGCTCTACATCGCGTACGTGGGACCCGTCTTCCTGCGCCGCATGAGTCCCGACTTCCGGCCGGGCCCGTGGAGCCTGGGCCGGTGGAGCGCCCCGATCGGCTGGATCGCGATCGCCTGGGTCGTCGTCATCTGCGTGCTCTTCGTCCTGCCGACCGCCAGTCCCGTGACGGCGTCGACGTTCAACTACACGATCGTCGCCGTGGCGGTCGTGCTCGGCGCGGCCACGATCTGGTGGTTCGCGAGCGCCCGCAAGTGGTTCACCGGCCCGAAGCAGAACCTGATCGAGAAGGCAGCGCACGGCGAGCAGACGATGCCGGACGCCTGAGATAGGACTGAACCCATGGATCTCGAGGACCTGGACGTCGCGGTCGGCAGCGGCAGCATCGACACGGTCGTGCTGGCGCTGACCGACATGCAGGGGCGGTTGCAGGGCAAGCGGCTGCACGGGCGCTACTTCATGGACGAGGTGGTGACCGGCGGCAGCGAGGGCTGCAACTATCTGCTGGCGGTGGACGTCGACATGAACACGGTCGACGGCTATGCGATGTCGTCCTGGTCGAGCGGCTACGGCGACTTCGTCATGAAGCCCGACTTCTCGACGCTGCGCGCGGTGCCGTGGCAGCCCGGCACGGCCATGGTCCTCGCCGATCTGGAGACCACCGGCGGGGAGCCCGTCTATGCCTCGCCCCGGCAGATCCTGCGCCGCCAGCTCGACCGGCTGGCGGCGCACGGCCTGACCGCCTTCGCCGGCACCGAGCTGGAGTTCGTCCTCTTCAAGGACAGCTACGAGGACGCGCTGACGAAGAACTACCGCGGCCTGACGCCGGCCAACCAGTACAACGTGGACTACTCGCTGCTCGGCACCGCCCGGGTTGAGCCGCTGCTGCGGCGCATCCGCAACGAGATGGCCGGGGCGGGCCTGGTGCCGGAGAGCGCCAAGGGGGAGTGCAACCTCGGCCAGCACGAGATCGCGTTCCGCTACGCCGACGCGCTCACCGCGGCCGACCACCATGTCGTCTACAAGAACGGCGCCAAGGAGATCGCGGCGCAGGAGGGCATGGCGCTCACCTTCATGGCGAAGCCGAACGAGCGCGAGGGCAACTCGTGCCACATTCACTTCTCGCTGCGCGGGGAGGACGGGCAGTCGGCGATGCTCGGGGACGGCCCGGCGCACCTGTCCGTGACCGGGCAGCGGGTGCTCGCCGGGCTGCTCGCCACGATGCGGGAGTTCAGCCTGCTCTTCGCACCCAACATCAACTCGTACAAGCGTTACCAGCCCGGCTCGTTCGCCCCGACGGCGCTGCGCTGGGGCGTCGACAACCGCACGTGTGCGCTGCGGATCGCCGGCCACGGCCAGGGCATGCGCGTCGAGAACCGGGTGCCCGGCGGCGACGTCAACCCCTACCTGGCGATCGCGGCGCTGGTCGCGGGGGCGCTCCACGGGATCGAGCGCGAGCTCAGCCTGGAGGACGAGTTCCACGGCAACGCGTACGACGACAGCACCGCCCCGCGCGTGCCGACGACTCTGCGTGACGCGCTCGGCCTGTGGGAGCGCGGCGGAGTGGCGGCCGAGGCGTTCGGGCCCGAAGTGGTCGCCCACTACGCGAACATGGCCCGGGTGGAGCTGACCGCCTTCGACGCCGCCGTCACCGACTGGGAGCTGCGCCGCGGCTTCGAGAGAATGTGATCATGGACAGCTATGACGTGATCGCCCCGGCGACCGGGGCGGTGCTCACCAGCGTGCCGATGGCCGGGTCGGCCGAAACAGATGCGGCCGTCGCGGCGGCGGAGCGGGCTTTCCCGGCGTGGCGGGCGGTGGCCCCGGGCGACCGGGCGCGGCTGCTGCGCCGGTTCGCCGCGGTGGTGGACGAGCACATCGAGGAGCTCGCCCAGCTGGAGGTACGCAACTCCGGCCACACCATCGGCAACGCGCGCTGGGAGGCGGGCAACGTCCGGGACGTGCTCGACTACTACGCGGGCGCGCCGGAGCGGCTGTCCGGGCGGCAGATCCCGGTGGCCGGCGGGCTGGACGTGACGTTCCACGAGCCGCTCGGTGTGGTCGGGATCATCGTGCCGTGGAACTTCCCGATGCCGATCGCGGGCTGGGGGTTCGCCCCGGCGCTCGCGGCCGGCAACACGGTGGTGCTCAAGCCGGCCGAGCTGACCCCGCTGACCGCCGTACGCCTGGCCGGGCTGGCCCTCGAAGCGGGACTGCCCGAGGGCGTGTTCACGGTGCTGCCGGGCCGGGGTGACGTGGTCGGGCGGCGGTTCGTGACGCATCCGGGCGTACGCAAGGTGTGCTTCACGGGGTCCACCGCCGTGGGCAAGTCGATCATGGCGGGGTGCGCCGAGCGGGTGAAGCGGGTGACCCTGGAGCTCGGCGGCAAGAGTGCCAACATCGTCTTCGCCGACGCCGACCTGGAGAAGGCCGCGGCGACGGCACCCGCCGGCGTCTTCGACAACGCGGGCCAGGACTGCTGCGCGCGGTCGCGGCTGCTCGTCCAGGAGTCCGTGTACGACCGCTTCCTCGAACTGCTCGAACCGGCCGTCAAGGCGTTCCGCGTGGAGGACCCGGCGCTCGAGTCCGCGCAGATGGGCCCGCTGATCTCCGCGGCGCACCGGTCCCGCGTCGAGGGCTACACCGCGGGCGCCGACGTGGCGTTCACCGGCAGCGCGCCCGAGGGGGAGGGCTGGTGGTTCCCGCCGACCGTGCTCCTCGCGCACGACCCCGGCGACCGGCACTGGCGCGAGGAGGTCTTCGGGCCGGTCGTGTCGGTGCTGCGGTTCCGCGACGAGGCCGAGGCGGTCGCGCTGGCCAACGACACCGAGTACGGCCTGTCCGGCTCGATCTGGACCCGGGACGTCGGCCGGGCGCTGCGGGTGTCGCGCGGGGTCGACAGCGGCAACCTCAGTGTCAACTCGCACTCGTCGGTGCGCTACTGGACGCCGTTCGGCGGGATGAAGCAGTCCGGCTTCGGCCGGGAGCTCGGCCCCGACGCGGTGCTCGGCTTCACCGACGTCAAGAACGTCTTCATCTCGACAGAGGAGTAACCGCCAGTGGAGCGTTTGCAGGATCGGGTCGCGGTCATCACCGGCGCCGGGAGCGGCATCGGGCTGGCCACCGCCCGCCGGTTCGCCGCCGAGGGCGCGAAGGTCGTGGCCGTCGACATCTCGGCCGACGCGGGCAAGGCGGCCGCCGACGAGGTGGGCGGCGAGTTCGTGGCGTGCGACGTCAGCGACGAGGAGCAGGTGCGCGCGCTCTTCGACGGGGTCGCCGAGCGCCACGGGCGCGTCGACATCGCGTTCAACAACGCCGGCATCTCGCCGCCCGAAGACGACTCGATCCTGACGACCGGCATCGAGGCGTGGGAGCGGGTGCTCAAGGTCAACACGACGAGCGTCTTCTTCTGCTGCAAGTACGCGATCCCGCACATGCGGCGGCAGGGCAAGGGCTCGATCATCAACACGGCGTCGTTCGTGGCGCTGCTCGGGGCGGCGACGTCGCAGATCGCCTACACGGCCAGCAAGGGCGGCGTGCTCGCGATGACCCGGGAGCTGGGCGTGCAGTTCGCCCGCGAGGGCATCCGGATCAACGCGCTGTGCCCCGGGCCGGTGGCGACGCCGCTGCTCATGGAGCTCTTCGCCAAAGACCCCGAGCGGGCGGCCCGGCGCCTGGTGCACGTACCCATGGGCCGCTTCGCCGAGCCGGAGGAGATCGCCGCCGCGGTCGCCTTCCTCGCCAGCGACGACGCGTCGTTCATGACCGCGTCCCAGTTCGTCGTCGACGGAGGTATCACGGGGGCCTACGTCACGCCTCTATAGAGACGTGCCACTTTCGACGGTTGCGCGAAACATGTGTTTAGTCCCCGCCGGGCGCGGGCACCGATCTTCGTACGCCCCCTGGCCGGGGGCGCAGGGTCGGATCTCCGCTGGTAGACGCTTCGAACGCTGTATCGGCGGAATGCATCGACTCAGCTGATGGCCTCGCCTTCGGCTCGGCGGCACCGCGCCCTTGAGCTGGTGGCTTGGACACCCAAAGATCCGCGAAGAACCCCACTTCGCGGATCTTGGGCGCCCAAACCACCAGCGGCGCAGTGCGGCGCGGCGTCTGCCCCTCGGGGCGGCGCCGCGAGCCTTGTCCGGTCGGGCGTTTCGCCGGGCCGCGGAAGAGATTAGGTTGGCCGGATGCGTCCCGTGATCGGCATCACCACCTATGTGGAGCAGGCGAGCTGGGGAGTGTGGCACGACCTGCCCACCGCCCTGCTCCCGTACGACTACGTGCGGGCCGTGACGACCGCCGGCGGCCGGGCCGTGCTGCTCCCGCCGGACGACCTCGACGCGGACGTGCTGGACGTGCTCGACGGCCTGGTGCTCTCCGGCGGCGCCGACCTCGACCCCGCCCTCTACGGCGCCGAGCCCGAGCCGCTCACCGTCACGCGACCCGAGCGCGACGCCGCCGAGGTGCTGCTGGCCCGCACGGCGCTCGAACGGGACCTGCCGGTGCTGGGCGTCTGCCGCGGCATGCAGCTCCTCGCCGTCGGGGCGGGCGGCCGGCTGCACCAGCACCTGCCGGACACGCTCGGCCACGAGAGCCACCGGCCGGCCCCCGGTGTGTACGGGGAGCAGGAGGTCACCTTCGAGCCGGGCAGCCGGATCGCGGCGCTGATGGGCGGTGACCGGTCGGTGCACTGCTACCACCATCAGGGGGTGGCCGACGCGGGCTCGCTCCTCGTGACCGGCCGGACGCCCGACGGCCTGCCCGAAGCCGTCGAAGATCCGGCCAAGGTGTTCGCCCTTGGCGTCCAGTGGCACCCTGAAGTGGTACGGGACAAACGCATCTTCGGCGCCCTGGTCGCCGCGGCGGGCCACTCCAGCGGGTGAACCGTCCGGAAATCGGAACAATAAGGGTCCTTGCGCCGCTTGTCCCCGTACAGGCGCGACGCAGCGCCACCACCCCCCAGCCGCATCGGATCCCCGGCCGTCTCCCGGCCCGGGGCCGGAGGCCGTCCGTCCTCAGAACCCGGGCGTCCCGGCCGATGACGGAGATCTGAACGAAGGAGGACCGCGATCCCATGCGCAGGCCTTTGATCGGACTGACCGCGTACGCGCAGCAGGTCCAGTACAACGGCAACGACCTGATGGCGGGCATGCTGCCCATGTCCTACGTCAAGGCCGTGCACGCCACCGGCGGACGCGCCGTGCTCATCACCCCGGACGACCCCGGCACCGACGTGATCGAGTCCCTCGACGGCATGGTCTTCGCCGGCGGCGGCGACATGGACCCCGCCCTGTGGGGTGCCGAGCCGCACCCAGCCACCGAGATCGACGCCGTCCGCGACACCTCGGAGATCATGCTCATGCGGGCCGCGCTCGAGGCCGATCTCCCGGTCCTCGGCGTCTGCCGCGGCATGCAGGTGATGGCCGTCGCCACGGGCGGCTCGCTGCACCAGCACCTGCCCGACCTGGTCGGCCACGAGCGGCACCGGGCCGCCGCGGGCACGGACCCGCTGGCCGCGGGCGCCGCGGACTTCGGCCGGCACGACGTCGAGCTCCAGCAGAACTCCCGGGCCGCCGCCCTGCTCGGCGACCGCCTCACGGTGAACTCCTTCCACCACCAGGCCGTCGACGACCCGGGCGCCTTCACGATCAGCGGCTGGTGCCCCGACGACCGGGTGGCCGAGATCATCGAGGGGCGGGAGCACGACTTCGCGCTCGGCGTCCAGTGGCACCCCGAGCGCACCGGCGATCTCCGCGTCTTCGCCGCCCTCGTCCAGGCGGCCGCCCAGCGCTCCGGTCTGGCCCACACCCCGGCGGCCCGGGCAGCGTAAGCTCCGGTCGGCAGCGAGCGGGCCCGAGTCGCGCGGTGCTCGCCGGAGCCGAGCGAGGAGGATGCATTGGGCGGGGGCCTGCCGGAGCGGCTGAGGGGCGCGTTCGAGCGCGGCGGCGAGATGGGCGGCCGCATGCGCGATCTCGACTGGACCGCCTCCCCGCTCGGTGACCCGGCCGGGTGGCCGCCCGAGCTGATCGGCGCCGTCGGCACGATGCTCGCGTCCAAGGCGCAGATCGTCCTCTTCTGGGGCCCGGACTACACCGCGCTCTACAACGACGCCTACATCACCACCATGGGCACCAAGCACCCGCAGCACCTGGGCCGCCCGGGCCGGGAGCTGTGGGCCGAGACGTGGGAGCTGCTCGAAAACCTCTTCGCCGGCGTGGTCGCGGGCGACGAGGCGTTCTGGGCGGCGGAGCACCCATTCCTGCTCGAACGGCACGGGTTCCTCGAGGAGACCTGGTTCGACATCTCGTACGACCCGATCCGGCTCGCGGACGGGTCGGTGGGCGGGGTGTTCTGCATCGTCAGCGACAAGACGAGCCGGGTGCTCGCCGACCGGCGGGTGCGCACGCTGGGCCGGCTCGGGTCGGGCCTGTCCGGCTCGGACGGCCAGGGCGGTCTCGGTGCTCGCGCGGCCCGGTTGCTCGGGGAGAACCCGGGCGACGTCCCGTTCGCGGCGCTCTATCTGAATGATCCGGCCGGCGGCCACGAGCCCGGCCTGGCCGGCGTGTGCGGGGCCCCGGCGGCGGACTGCCGGCCGTTCACCGGCGACCTGCGGAGTACGGTCACCGCCGTCATGCGCTCGGGCGAGCCGGCCCCGATCCCCCTTGACCGGGTGGTCGGCGGGAACCTGGCGGCGACCGAGGCCCTGGTGCTGCCGGTCGGCTCGGGCCTGAACACCGTCGGCGCGCTCGTCGTGGCGATCAACCCGCGGCTGTCCCTCGACGACGGCTACCGCGACTTCCTGCGGCTCGCCGCGTCGCAGATCGCCCAGGCGGTGGCGGGCGCCCGCGCGTACGAGCAGGAACGCAAGCGGGCCGCGGAGCTGGCGGCGCTGGACGCGGCGAAGACCAACTTCTTCTCGAACGTGAGCCACGAGTTCCGTACCCCGCTGACCTTGATCCTCGGTCCGCTGGAGGAGCTGCTCGACACCCCCGGCCTGGGCGACGACCTGCTCGAGCGGCTGCTGCCCATGCACCGCAACGGGCTGCGCCTGCTCAAGCTGGTCAACACGGTGCTCGACTTCTCGCGGCTGGAGTCGGGCCGGCTGCGCGCCGCCTACCGGCCGACCGACCTCGCCGACTACACCGCGCGGCTGGCCGGCACCTTCCGGTCCGCGACCGAGCGGGCCGGGCTGACGCTCGAGGTGCGGACGCCGCCGCTCTCCGCGCCCGTGCACGTCGACCGGGAGATGTGGGAGAAGATCGTCTTCAACCTGCTCTCCAACGCCGTCAAGTTCACCCCGGCCGGCGGCATCACCGTGCGGCTGGGCGAGCGGCACGGCTCGGCGGTGCTCGAGGTGAGCGACACCGGCATCGGCGTCGGGCCCGGCGAGCAGCGGTTGCTCTTCGACCGTTTCCACCGGGTCACCGGGGCCTGGTCCCGCAGCCACGAGGGTACGGGCATCGGCCTCGCCCTGGTCCGCGAGCTGGCCGAGCTGCACGGTGGCACCGCGTCCGCGGCGAGCGAGCCCGGCCGCGGCAGCACCTTCACCGTGACCGTCCCCCTGGGCACCGCGCACCTGCCGGCCGACCGGATCGTGGCCGGCACCGGGGCGGCCCGGCCCGACGACCAGGCCCGCCTCTATGTGGAGGAGGCGCACTGGTGGCTCGGGGACGTCACGCCCGAGCCGCGGGGCGGGGCCGACGAGCCGGGCCAGGTGCGTCAGGGGCGCCGGGGCCGGGTGCTGCTCGCCGACGACAACGCGGACCTGCGCGACCACGTGGCCCGGCTGCTGCGCCCGCACTTCGACGTCGTCGCCGCGGCCGACGGGCAGGAGGCGCTCGACCGGGCCCGCCGCGACCAGTTCGACCTGGTGCTGACCGATGTCATGATGCCGCGGCTGGACGGCTTCGGGCTGATCCGGGCGTTGCGCGCGGACGAGCGTACGCGGGATGTGCCGATCCTGGTCCTGTCCGCCCGGGCCGGGGAGGAGTCCTCGGTCGAGGGGCTGTCGGTCGGGGCCGACGACTATCTCGTCAAGCCCTTCTCGGCGCGCGACCTGACGGCCCGGGTGCGCGCGAACCTGGAGCTCGGCCAGCTGCGCCGGCAGATCATCAGCCGCCTGCGCGGGCTGGTCGACGCGGCGGCCGCGGTCAACACGGTACGCACGACCGACCAGGTGCTCGACGTGGCGGCCCGGCACGTGCGCGCGATGACGTCGGCCGGCCGGGTGATCGTGACCGTCCCGGGGGCGCGCGCCGAAGTGGACGGGGGCGCCCCGGCGGACGTACCCCCGGATGCGGTGTTGCCGTTGCCCGGCACCTCGGGTGAGCGGCTCGGCGAGCTCAGCGTCTGGTCCGGTCCCGACGGTGCGGCCGAGCCGGCGGTGCTCACCCAGCTCGCCCGGCTGATCGGCCTGCGGCTGGAGAACGCCCGGCTCTACGAGGCCGAGCACCGCATCGCCAGCACGCTCCAGCACAGCCTGTTGCCGCAGTCGCTGCCCCGGGTGCCGGGGGCCATCGTCGCCACCCGTTATCTGCCGGGCAGCTCCGAGGCCGAGGTCGGCGGTGACTGGTACGACGTCATCGCCGCCCCGGACGACCAGTTGTTCCTGGTCATCGGCGATGTGGTGGGCAAGGGCGTGCAGGCGGCGGCGGGCATGGGGCAGCTGCGCAACGCGCTCCGGGCGTACATCCTGGAGGGTTTCGACCCCGGCGAGGCCCTGACCCGCCTCAACCGGCTGGTCGACAACCTGGGCCGTCGGCAGTTCGCCACCGTGGTGTGCGTGCGCTTCGACCCGCGCAGCCGGGAGCTGAAGTTCTCGTCGGCGGGTCACCCCGCACCGATCGTCGTGGCGAACGGCGACACCGCTTTCCTGTACGAGTCGGCGCTCGGCCCGCCGATCGGCGCGCTGGGCGACTCGCGCTATCCGACCCGCGGCACCGAGCTGGCGCCGGGCGGCCGGCTGCTGCTCTACACCGACGGGCTGGTCGAGGACCGCCGGCAGGGCATCGACATCGGCCTCGCCGAGGTGCGCACCGACCTGGCCAAGCCGGCCGACCACGTCGAGGACCTGCTGGACAACCTGCTCGGCAAGGCGGCCCGGCGGCCCCGGCGCGACGACATCGCCCTGCTGGCGCTGCAGGCCACCGAGCCGCGCGAGTTCCTGCTGCGACTGCCCGCGGACCCGACCCGGCTGAGCGTGCTGCGGCGCCGGCTGGAGGACTTCCTGACCGCGGCCGGCGTCCCCGAGAACGACATCTTCGACCTGATGGTGGCGGTCTCCGAGGCCGCGGCCAACGCCATCGAGCACCCCATCGCCCCGGCCGAGCCGATGATCACCGTCGAGGTGTCGCTCCACGAGGACGAGGTGACGGCGACCGTACGCGACACGGGCAGCTGGCGGCCGGCGAGCGGGCCGGGCTTCCGGGGCCGCGGGCTGGCGCTGATCGGGGCGCTGTCCGAGCTGGAGGTCGTCCGCTCCGAGCACGGCACGGCGGTGACCCTGCGGCGCCGGCTCAGCCGGTCGTGAGCCAGGGCTGGGTGCTCAGGCCGGAGATGTCGAGCACCCGGCGGACCTGGGGGGAGGGGACCACGGTCAGCGCGCCCGGGTAGCGCTCGGCCAGCCGGATCAGCGCATGGATCGCGGCCGAGTCGAAGAAGGTGACGCCGCGCAGGTCGAGCGTCACGGCCCCCGGGCGGTCGCCGGTGGCAGCCTGGAACATGGCGTCGGCGGTCGACATGTCGACCTCGCCCGTCACCACCACGGTGAGGTGTCCGTCCGCCACCGTCGTGGTCGCCGAGAAGGGTGCCTCGGGGCCGTCTTGATCCACGCTGACACGATTACACAGGCGCCCAGGAGCGGCAACAACCGGTGTGCGGTCCCGGCCGGGCCGCCCGGGCGCGGAGCTAGTCTGGCGGTATGACCGTTCGCGCCCCGCTGACCCCGGGAAAAGTCTCGCCCTGGCGGTCGGTGCCGTCCTCGATCGCCCGTCCCGAATACGTCGGCAAGAAGCGCCCGAAAGAGTGGCGCGGCTCGCACGTGCAGACGCCGGAGACGATCGAGAAGATGCGCGTCGCGGGCCGGCTCGCGGCCCAGGCCACCCAGCTCGCCGGGGAGCACTGCAAGCCCGGCGTGACCACGGACGAGATCGACCGGGTGGTGCACGAGTTCCTGATCGACCACGGTGCCTACCCGTCGACGCTGGGCTACAAGGGCTTCCCGAAGTCGTCGTGCACGTCGCTCAACGAGGTCATCTGTCACGGCATCCCGGACACCACGGTGCTCTCCGACGGCGACATCATCAACGTCGACGTCACCGCCTTCATCGGGGGTGTGCACGGGGACACCGACGCCACCTTCCTGGTCGGGGAGGTGAGCGAGGAGGCCCGTCTGCTCGTCGAGCGGACCCACGAGGCGATGATGCGCGGCATCCGGGCGGTGGCGCCGGGCCGGCCGATCAACGCCGTCGGGCGGGTCATCGAGGCCTACGCGAAGCGCTTCGGCTACGGCGTGGTGCGCGACTTCACCGGGCACGGCATCGGCGAGACCTTTCACAGCGGGCTCTACATCCCGCACTACGACAACCCGCGGCTCGACACGGTCATGGAGCCCGGGATGACCTTCACCATCGAGCCGATGATCACCCTGGGCACCCACGAGTGGGAGATGTGGCGCGACGGCTGGACCGTCGTGACCAAGGACCGCAAGTGGACGGCGCAGTTCGAGCACACGCTCGTGGTGACCGACGACGGCTACGAGATCCTGACGCTGCCCTAGGAGGGGCGCCCGGGCCAGGTCAGTGTCACCGGGCTGGCCTGGTCGAGGCGGCGCCAGCGGGTGGCCTGCACGGCGGCGTCGGTCAGCGCGCTCAGGGCCGTCGACCGGTCGCCGCCCTCGGCGACGGGCAGCACGGCCCGCCACGCCTGGGCGACGCCGTCCTCCACCTGGGTCGCCAGCTTCCGGGCGCTCGCCGGGTCGGTCACCGGGAAGGGCAGCTCGTAACCGGCCGGGGCGGGCGCGGTGCTCGCCTTGAGCGCGGCCAGCTTCGCCACGAGCAGGTCGCGGCGGGCGCGGTGCTTCTCCTGGGCGGCGCGGGCCTCGGTCCGCTCGGCCTCGGCGGTCAGCTTGACGCCGAGGACTCCGTACGCGTAGATCGCCGCCTCCTCGGCCGCGAGGGCCGCCGCCAGCTCGGCGCTCACCGGAGGGCCTCCGCGTGCGTTGCGCGGGCGGCCGCGATCGAGCCCACCAGGGCGGCCCGCGTCGCCGGGGCTTGCAGACAGGCGGCGACGGCGGTCTTGTGCGCCGCCTGCTCGGCTTTGCGCAATGTGGCGAGCGTCTCGGCGCCGGCCGGAGCGCTCGAGGCCGCCGCCGACGTGGGGAGGGCCACACCGATCAGCTGCGCCAGCGCCGTCGCGTGCTCCCGATGGTCCCCGGCGAGCGGGGCGAGACGCCCGGCCTGGGTGGGATCGGTCACCACGGCCCGGTCGTACGCCCCCGCGAGCGCGAGTGCCTCGTCGAGCACGGGCTGCAACGGGTCCGGGGGCGGGACGGGCTCGGGGTCGTCGCGGAAGAGGCCGCACCCCGCGAGGCTCGTGACACCGGCGGTCCCCGCGGCGGCGGCGAGGAGCTGACGTCTGTTCATCAAGGCTAGTCAACACTATCGGCGCATGAAGTCACACGCACGGTGTCGCCGGGAGGCGTACCCGCGTCGTGAGCTGGACCGATGTCCCGGCGGGAGCGACCGCCGGGGGTGCTCGCGGGCTCCCCCGGGGGCCGGAATCGGTGCGGCGGCGGCCGGGCCCTTCGCGCGGCGCGTTACGCTCTGCGTCAGCCGCCGGGGAGATGGCCCCGGTGGCATGCCGGTGTTCCCGGCGAATTCCCGGCGGGCGCCTTTCACCCGCCGCAGGTGAGACAGAAGGGTTGGGCCCGATGACGCAGCGTGGTCGCGCCGGCGCCCGGCCGGTGAACCGCCGTCCCGGCAGCGGCCGGGGGCGGGCGGAGGACAGCGCGCCGCAGCAGCCCACGGCGCCCCGCATCGACCTGGTCGCCGCCCGCGCCCGGGTCCGCGAGGTGATCGAGCCCGTGATCGTCGCCGCCGGTTACGACCTGGAGGACGTCAGTCTGTCCCGGGCCGGCCGCCGGCACGTGGTGCGGGTGCTGGTGGACGGCGACGGCGGCATCAGCCTCGACGACGTGGCGATCGTCTCGCGGGCCGTCTCGGACGCGCTCGACGCGGCCGAGGAGACCGGCGGCGAGGTCCTCGCCGGCGAATACCAGCTGGAGGTGGGCTCGCCCGGCGTCGACCGGCCGCTGACCCTGCCCCGGCACTGGCGGCGCAACGTGACCCGGCTGGTCACGGCCGACGTCGCGGGCCGGTCGCTGACCGGCCGCGTCACCTCCGCGGACGAGACCGGTGTGGTGCTCGACGTGGACGGGAAGACCCAGGAGATCGCGTGGGGCGACCTCGGCCCCGGCAAGGTGCAGATCGAGTTCAAGCGGCTCGACGAGGCGGTCTTCGCGGACGAGGACGACGACGCGGACGACGACGAAACCGACGACGACGACGAGGATGGGGAGGGCGAGGACAAGTGAACATCGACCTCGCGGCGCTGCGCGCCCTGGAGCGCGAGCGGGAGATCCCGTTCGACACGATCCTCGCGGCGATCGAGACCGCGCTGCTCACGGCCTACCGGCACACGGACGGGGCCGAGGCCCACGCCCGGGTGGAGATCGACCGCAAGAACGGCGCGGCCCTGGTCTTCGCCCAGGAGCTGGACGCCGACGGCGCGATCGTGCGCGAGTGGGACGACACGCCGCACGACTTCGGCCGCATCGCCGCCATGACCGCCAAGCAGGTCATCCTGCAGCGGCTGCGCGAGGCGACCGACGAGGCCCACTTCGGGGAGTACGCCGGCCGCGACGGTGACCTGGTCACCGGCATCGTGCAGGCCGACGCCGCCCGGGCCGAGAAGGGCATCGTCATCGTCGACCTGGGCAAGCTCGAGGCCGTGCTGCCGCAGGCCGAGCAGGTGCCGGGGGAGGCCTACGACCACGGGTCCCGGATCCGGGCGATCGTGGTGCACGTGGCCAAGGGCTTCCGCGGCCCCCAGATCACCCTCTCCCGGTCGCACCCGGCGCTGGTCAAGAAGCTCTTCGCGCTCGAGGTGCCGGAGATCGCCGACGGCGTGGTCGAGATCGCGGCGATCGCCCGTGAGGCAGGTCACCGTACGAAGATCGCGGTCCGCTCGACGGTGGCCGGCGTCAATGCCAAGGGCGCCTGCATCGGACCGATGGGCCAGCGCGTCCGGGCCGTGATGAGCGAGCTGCACGGCGAGAAGATCGACATCATCGACTGGTCGGACGACCCCGCGCAGTTCGTCGGAAATGCCCTCTCACCTGCGAAGGCGTTGCGGGTGGAGGTCGTCGACCTGGCCTCGCGGACGGCCCGGGTGACCGTGCCGGACTTCCAGCTGTCGCTCGCGATCGGCCGGGAGGGGCAGAACGCCCGGCTGGCCGCGCGGCTGACCGGCTGGCGCATCGACATCCGCCCCGACAACGAGCCGGCCTCGGCCGCGGAGCGGGATGCCGCCGAGACCGGAAGCTGACCGGATACGCGAAAGCCGCGTCCGAGGAGTAGACTTTTCTGAGGCCGGTCCGGTGCGCACCTGCATCGGTTGTCGCATGCGCGCTCCGGCCTCCCATCTGCTGCGGTTCGTTGCGGTGGAAGCGGGGGATTCCCTCCGGCTTCAGCCTGATCCGGACCGCCGGCTGCCGGGGCGGGGTGCACATTTGCACCCCGATCCGGCTTGCTTCGCGCAAGCGGAGCGGCGACGCGCCTTCGGGCGTGCGTTGCGTCTCTCCGGCGTTGCTGACACCGGGCAGCTTGCCGAGCACATCCGTGCGGCCCCGCCGCACGGAACAACCGATGACGAGGCGTCGTAGCCCCGTCACGACCCAGCAAGGTAGGACGACCGACATGAGCACACGATGAAGTCCCTGAAATGACCAGGCTTCTAGTGCACGAGTGAGGTCGCTGCGGGTTCGCACTCGCACGGCCTCGAAGTGAGGAGTGCAGTGCCAGGAAAGGCCCGCGTACACGAGCTCGCCAAGGAGCTCGGGGTCGACAGCAAGACCGTTCTCGCCAAGCTCAAGGAGATGGGCGAGTTCGTCAAGTCCGCATCCAGCACGGTCGAGGCCCCCGTGGCCCGGCGGCTGCGAGTCAACTTCGACGCCCAGTCCGGCGGTGGCGCCCCCGCGGCGTCCGCCCCCGCGCCCT
Source organism: Symbioplanes lichenis (assembly GCF_030709675.1). Classification (GTDB taxonomy): domain Bacteria; phylum Actinomycetota; class Actinomycetes; order Mycobacteriales; family Micromonosporaceae; genus Actinoplanes; species Actinoplanes lichenis. The sequence continues at coordinate 616,826 of NZ_JAUZQD010000001.1, read as the reverse complement.
CGGCGCCGAGCACCGGGAGCCCCGCGCCCAGCGCGCCGCGTCCCAACCCCATGACGGCCCGGCCGCAGCCGCCGCGCCGTCCCACCCCTCCTCCGGCTCCGGGAGCGCCCAGCACGTCCGCGCCCTCGGCTCCGGCTCCCACGCCCGGCCCCGCCGCGGCGCCCCGCCCCGGTCCGGCCCGTCCGGGTCCCCGGCCGGGTCCCGTCGCGAAGCCGGCGAGTGCCCACGACATCGAGGTGGCGGCCGCCGAGGCCCGCGCCTCGGCGCTGAAGGCCGAGCAGGAGGCCGCGGTCAAGGCCGCCCAGGCCGCCCGCACCCGTGACGCCGAGCGCCGGGCGCAGCAGCCCCCGGCCGACGGCGGCGCGGGCACCCCGGGTGCCCCGGCCCGTCCGGCTCCGGGTGGTCCGCGCCCGGGTCCCGGTGCGGTTCCGCCGCGTCCGGGTTCGCCCGCGGCCAACCGCACGGCTCAGCCGGGCACGCCCGCGCCGGGTCGTCCCGGTCCGGGTGGTCCGCGTCCGGGTCCGGCCCGCGGTCCGGGCAACAACCCCTTCGGCGTCTCCGGTGGCGGCGGTCGTCCGTCCCCCGCGTCGATGCCGCGTCCCAACCAGGCCGGCAGCGGCGGTCCCCGGCCCAACCCGGCCGGCATGCCCCCGCGGCCGAGTCCCGCGTCCATGCCCCCGCGGCCCAGCCCCTCGTCCATGCCGTCGCAGCGTCCGGCTCGTCCGGGTGGCCCCGGCACGGGTCGTCCGGGTGGTCCTGGTGGTGGCGGCGGCCGTGGCGGTGCCGGTGGCGGCTTCCGTCCCGGCGGCGGCGCCGGCGGTGGCGGTGGCTACCGCGGCGGTCCCGGTGGTGGCGGCGGTGGCGGTGGCTACCGTGGCGGCCCCGGCGGCGGTGGCGGCGGTGCCGGTGGCGGTTTCCGTCCCGGTGGCGGCGGTCCCGTCGGTGCCGGTGGCGGCGGTCGCCCGGGTGGCGGCGGTCGTGGCCGTGGCGGCGGTGCCGCGGGTGCCTTCGGGCGTCCCGGTGGCCGGCCGACCCGCGGTCGCAAGTCGAAGAAGCAGCGGCGTCAAGAGTTCGACAACCTGTCGGCTCCGCAGATGAGCTCGGGTGCTCCGCGCGGTCAGGGTCAGGAGATCCGGCTGTCGCGTGGCGCCTCGCTGTCCGACTTCGCCGACAAGATCAACGCGAACCCCGGCTCGCTGGTCCAGGAGATGTTCAACCTGGGCGAGATGGTGACGGCGACGCAGTCGTGCTCCGACGACACGCTGCTGCTGCTCGGCGAGCACCTGGGCTTCGACGTGCAGATCGTCAGCCCCGAGGACGAGGACCGCGAGCTGCTCGCGCAGTTCAACATCGACCTCGACGCCGCGGTCGACGAGGACCGTCTCGTCACCCGGCCGCCGGTCGTGACCGTCATGGGTCACGTCGACCACGGTAAGACGAAGCTGCTCGACGCGATCCGCAAGACCAACGTGGTCGCCGGCGAGGCGGGTGGCATCACCCAGCACATCGGCGCCTACCAGGTCGGCTACGAGCACAACGGCGAGGAGCGGGCGATCACGTTCCTGGACACCCCGGGTCACGAGGCGTTCACCGCCATGCGTGCCCGTGGCGCCCAGGCGACGGACATCGTCATCCTGGTCGTGGCGGCCGACGACGGCGTCATGCCGCAGACGGTGGAGGCCCTCAACCACGCCAAGGCGGCCGAGGTGCCGATCGTGGTCGCGGTCAACAAGGTCGACAAGCCGGACGCCAACCCGGAGAAGGTCCGCCAGCAGCTGGCCGACTACGGGCTCCTCGCCGAGGAGTACGGCGGCGACACGATGTTCGTCAACGTCGCGGCGAAGCCCGGCATCGGCATCGACGACCTCCTCGAGGCCGTCCTGCTGACCGCCGACGCGTCGCTGGAGCTCACCGCCCCGACCGACGGCCCCGCCCAGGGTGTCGTGGTCGAGTCGCACCTCGACAAGGGCCGCGGTGCGGTCGCCACCGTCCTGGTGCAGAAGGGCACGCTCCGGGCCGGCGACTCGATCGTGGCGGGCGGCGCGCACGGCCGCGTCCGCGCCATGCTCGACGAGAACGGCAACAACGTCGCCGAGGCCGAGCCGGCCCGTCCGGTCCTGGTCCTGGGTCTGACGTCGGTGCCGGGCGCGGGCGACACGTTCCTCGCCGCCGAGGACGACCGCACGGTGCGGCAGATCGCCGAGCAGCGGCAGGCCCGCCGCCGCGCGGCGAGCTTCGCCAACTCGCGTGGCCGGGCGACGCTCGAGACGCTCATGGAGCAGCTCAAGGAGGGCGAGAAGACCTCGCTCACGCTGCTCATCAAGGGCGACTCCTCCGGTTCGGTGGAGGCTCTCGAGGACGCGCTGTTCAAGATCGAGATTCCGGACGAGATCCAGCTCAAGGTCATCCACCGCGGCGTCGGTGCGATCACCGAGAGCGACGTCAACCTGGCGTCGGCCTCGTCGGAGCAGATCGCGACGATCATCGGCTTCAACGTCCGGGCCAGCAACAAGGTCAAGGAGCTGGCCGACCGCGCCGGCGTGGAGATCCGCTACTACAGCGTGATCTACCAGGCCATCGAGGAGATCGAGGCGGCGCTCAAGGGCCTGCTCAAGCCGGAGTACGAAGAGGTCGAGCAGGGCACGGCGGAGATCCGCGAGATCTTCCGCTCGTCCAAGATCGGTCTCATCGCCGGTACGATCGTGCGCTCGGGTCTCATCAAGCGCAACGCCAAGGCCCGGGTCCTGCGCGACGGGGTCGTGGTGGCGGAAAACGTCACCATCAACTCGCTGCGCCGGTTCAAGGACGACGCCACGGAGGTCCGCGAGGGCTTCGAGTGTGGTGTGACGTTCTCGGGCTTCGGCACGCCGCAGATCGGCGACGTCTTCGAGACGTTCGAGATGCGGGAGAAGCCGCGCGCCTGATGACGCGAGGCTGAGACAAGCGGCGGCCCCCGGTGCGACAGCACCGGGGGCCGTTGTCTTTACTACTCAGATGTCCCGCTACGCCCTGCTGCTCGCCCCCTCCGCCAACCGCGTCTACGCCGATCAGGCCGGCCGCCTCACCCGCGCGGAGCTCGCCGCCTTCTCCGGGGCGCTGACCACGCCGCTCACGGACGTCGCGGAGGCGACCATCGGCGGCGTCGGCTACGTGACCTTCGAGGGCGTGCTGGAGCCCCGGGACGTCGCGCTGCTGTCGAACCTCTCCTCGGGCTACGCGCTCTTCGAGCTGCTGCCCGACGAGCTGCTGCGCCCGGTCACGCTGACCCCGCTGGCCCGCTACGACAGCGACCTGATCACGATCCCCAAGTACGCGGGCAAGACCAACGAGCAGTTCACCAAGCTCGTGCTCAATCTCGCGCTGCTGGCCTCCGCGTCGGCCGGGCGCATGCTCAATGCCCGGCTCACCGTCTGCGACCCGCTGGCCGGGCGCGGGACGACGCTCAACCAGGCCCTGATGTACGGCTACGACGGGCTCGGCATCGAGATCGACGGCAAGGACGTGGAGGCGTACAAGCTGTTCCTGCAGACCTGGCTCAAGCGCAAGCGGCTCAAGCACACCGCCGACCTGGTGCCCGTGCGGCGGCAGGGACGCCGGGCGGCGCGGCGGCTCGAGGTGACGCTGGCGGCCAGCAAGGAAGATCACAAGGCCGGCGACATCCAGAAGGTCACGCTGATCCAGGCCGACACCACCCAGCTCGACGGACTGCTCCGGCCGAACTGCGCGGACGTCATCGTGGCGGACCTCCCGTACGGCGTCGCGCACGGCAGCTACGACGACGCCGGCGGCATCCGGCGCAGCCCGCTCGACCTGCTCGAGCGCGCGGTGCCCGAGTGGGTGACGTTGCTGCGTCCCGGCGGCGCCATGGGGCTGTCGTGGAACACCAAGGTCGCGAAGCGGGAGCTGGCCGAGGACATCCTGCGGGCCAACGGGCTCGAGCCGGTCGCCCACGAGGACCTGAGCCACCGCGTCGACCAGGGCATCGAGCGCGACGTCATCGTGGCCCGCGCGTAACTCAGGTGTTCGCGTGCGTCGCCGGGCGTACGCTGCTCGCTGATGTACACCGAGACTGCGATCTTCGACCTGCTCCTGCCGGGTGACTCGCGCACCTTGAAGCAGAAGCGCTCCTATGTCCGGCCCATCCTCGCGATGCTGAAGAAGTTCGAGGTCAGCGCGGCCGAGGTGGGCATGCACGACCTCTACGGGCGGGCCCAGATCGGGGTCGCCGTGGTGGCCGCCGAGCCCGCCCAGGCCCGGGCCGTCGTCGACACCTGTGAGAACCAGGTCGCCGGGCGTCCCGAGATCGAGCTGCTGTCGGTCAAGCGGCGGCTGTACGGCGACGAGGACTAGGGACAGCCCTGGGGTCGGGGGCGCGTTCGGGGCCCGGGCTGCCTGGGTAGGCTTCGGGAGTTGGGCGGGGGAACCGGATCCCCGCAGGCACGGTTGTCGGAGGTGGGCGTTATGTCGGACCCGGCCAAGACGCGGCGGCACGCGGAGCGGGTGAAGGAGCTGGTGGCCTCGCTGGTGCGCGAGCTCAAGGACCCCCGCCTCGGCATGCTGACCGTGACGGACGCCCGGATCACCGGGGACCTGCGTGACGCGCAGGTGTTCTACACCGTCCTCGGCGACCCGACCGAGCAGGCCTCGACGGCGGCGGCGCTGGAGAGCGCCAAGGGCATGCTGCGCAGCCGGGTGGGCCACGCCCTCGGGCTGCGGCATTCGCCGAGCCTCACGTTCGTCCTGGACAACGTGCAGGACCACGCCAAGGAGATCGACGACCTGCTGGCGGCGGCGCGGCACCGGGACGCCGAGGTGCAGCGGCTGGCGGCGGGCAAGCAGTACGCGGGCGACGCCGACCCCTACAAGAGCGACGCCGACGAGGACGAGGACGACGCGGACGAGCGGGTGGGCGCCGAGGAGAATCGGTGACCGACACGGTCGCCGGCCCCTCCCTCGCCGCCGGGCCCGGGATCGCCGAGGACGACTGGGCCGCCGCCGTGGCGGCGGTCCGGGGTCTCGCCCCCGATGCCCGGGTTCAGCTCGTCTGTCACGTGAACCCGGACGGGGACGCGCTCGGCAGCATGCTCGGTTTCGGGCTGGGCCTGCGCGCACTCGGCGTCCGCGAGCTGCGGGCGTCCTTCCCGGGCCCGTTCGACGTCCCCGGCCCCTTTGCCGGCATGCCCGGCCTGGAGCTGCTGGTGCCCGAGGCCGAGGCGTACGCCGAGCCCGACCTGCTGCTGGTCTTCGACGTGGCGGCGGAGTCCCGGATGGGTCCCCTCGCCGCCCGGCTCGCCGGTCCCGGCACCTGCGTGGTGCTGGACCATCACGCCACGAACACCGGCTTCGGTGACGTGCGTCTCGTCGACCCGTTCGCGGCGGCCACCTCGGTGGTGGCGGTGGAGCTGCTCGACCGGCTGGGCGTCCCGCTCGACCGGGAGATCGCGGAGTGCCTCTACATCGCGCTCACCACGGACACGGGCTCGTTCCGCTTCGACATGACCACCCCGCGGGTGCACGAGCTGGCGGCGCGGCTGCTGGCGACGGGGCTGCGGCCGGGGGACATCTCGCGGCGGGTCTTCGACACCCGGCCCTTCGGGGCGACGAAACTGTTCGCCGACGCGCTCGCCCGGGCCGAGCTGGAGCCGGGGGCCGTGGGCGGCCTGGGGCTCGTGTGGACGTACGCGACGCTCGACGACCTGGCCCGGCACGGCCAGCAGCCGTACGTGCTGGACGCCCTGATCGACCCGGTCCGCTGCGTGGCGGAGGCCGACGTGTCGGTCGTCGTGAAGCAGACCGGCCCCGAGGAGTGGGCCGTCTCGCTGCGCAGCAAGGGGGCGGTCGACGTCAGCGCGGTCGCCATGGCGCTCGGCGGCGGCGGGCACCGGCTCGCGGCGGGCTTCACCGGGCACGGCACGCCGGACGACGTGATGGCCACCGTCCGGGCCCAACTGGATCAACGCTCGGTAACCTAGTCGTTACATTAAGTGGCGGCAGGTCGGCCCCCTGGGCTGGTCTGCCGCCATTTTTGCGTCCCGAGTCGTGAGACCGACTGCGCAGGGACCGGGATTGAACGATAGTTTGGGTGAACGGAAGTTAGGTTTTTGCACGGTCACAACCCTGGCCGGCGGTGAAGACCTCGAGCCGCGCTTCTCGCGCCGCGCCGCGCGCCACCGCCCGGAAACCCCGGGCCGGTCCCGCGGGGCCCGCTCGACCCGATCCTGTCCAGGAAGGACCCTTGTCATGGCCGCGAAGCCCAAGCCCCCGCCGTCCGACGACCCGCGCGAGCAGGCCCGCCGCGCCCTGCAGACCTCGCTCGACACGCGTCAGTAAGGTTCGGTAACCACCGAGCTGCGTTGCGCTCCTTACGGTCGGGCGGGCATCATGAGCACTCATGAGCCCGTCCGCCGCGAGGACCGCCGACGCCACGCTGACCCGCCGCATCGCCGGCCTCGCCCTGCCCGCGCTGGTGGTGCTGGCCGCCGAGCCGCTCTACGTGCTGGTCGACACCGCGGTCGTCGGTCACCTGGGCCGCCTTCCGCTGGCCGCGGTCGCTGTCGGCGGCACGGTCATGTCGCTGGCCGTGTGGTTCGGGACACTGATGGCGTACGGGACGACCGGTCGCGCCGCGCGCCGGTTCGGGGCCGGCGACCGTACGGGTGCGGTGTCCGAAGGCGTCCAAGCCTCCTGGCTGGCGCTGATCACGGCGCTCGTGCTGGTGGTCCTGGCGCAGGTGTTCGCCGGTCCGCTGGCCCGCGCGCTCGCGAGTGACCCCGAAGCCGCCCGCTCCGCCGAGACGTGGCTGCGCATCGCCGTCCTCGGCGTGCCCGGCCTGCTGCTCGCCGCGGCGGGCAACGGCTGGATGCGCGGCGTGCAGGACACCCGGCGCCCGCTGTGGTTCGTGCTCGGCGCCAACGTGCTGTCGGCCGCCCTGTGCCCGCTGCTCGTCTACGGCGCCGGCTGGGGCCTCGAGGGCTCGGCCGTCGCCAACGTGGTCGCCCAGACGGTGTCCGGCGGCCTCTTCCTGTGGGCCGTCGTCCGCGAGCGCGCGCCCCTGCGCCCGGTCCCCGCCGTCATCGGCAACCAGCTCGTCCTGGGCCGCGACCTGCTCATCCGCGGCGCGGCGTTCCAGGCGTGCTGGCTGTCCGCGACCGCGGTGGCGGCCCGCTTCGGCGTCGCCGCCGTCGGCGCCCACCAGATCGCCCTCCAGCTGTGGTTCTTCGCCGCCCTGGCCCTCGACGCGGTCGCCATCGCCGCCCAGTCGCTGGTCGGTGCGGCCCTCGGCGCCGGCGACATCACCGCCGCCCGGGAGGTCGCCCGCCGCGTCACCCTCGTGGGTGGCATCGCCGGAGTGGCCTTCGCCGGGCTCGCAGCAGCCGGCGCCGGCGTGATCCCGCAGCTCTTCACCAGCGACGCCGCCGTGCACGACCAGGCCGCCGTCGTGTGGCCGTGGTTCGTGGCGATGCTGCCCTTCGCCGGCGTGGTCTACGCGCTCGACGGGGTGCTGATCGGGGCGGGCGACGTCGGCTATCTGCGCACGATGACGCTGATCGGGGCGCTGGGCGGCTTCCTGCCGCTGATCTGGCTCGCGCACGCCTTCGCCTGGGGGCTGCCCGGCATCTGGGCCGGGCTGGCGGCGTTCACCCTCGTCCGGCTGGTGGCGCTGCTCATCCGGTGGCGCGGATCCCGCTGGGCGGTGGTGGGCGTCGCCCGCTGAGCGGCGTCTGGTTGGCTGGGGCGGTGAACGTCGACGGTCTCATCGTTGTGGACAAGCCGGCCGGGATGACCTCCCATGACGTGGTCGCCCGGATCCGGCGGCTGGCCAAGACCCGCCGCGTCGGGCACGGGGGCACCCTCGACCCGATGGCCACGGGCGTGCTCGTCATCGGCGTCAACCGGGCGACCCGCCTGCTCACCTATGTGATCGGGTCCCGCAAGAGCTACGCGGCGACCATCCGCCTCGGCCAGTCGACGATCACCGACGACGCGGAGGGCGACGTCACGGCGACCTCCCCGACCGCCGAGGTGACCGACGACGCCATCCGGGCCGGTCTCGCCGCCCAGACCGGGGAGATCGACCAGGTGCCCAGCGCGGTCAGCGCGATCAAAATCAACGGCGAACGGGCGTACAAGCGGGTCCGCGACGGCGAACAGGTCGAGCTCGCCGCCCGCCGCGTCACCGTCTCGCGCCTCGACATCCTCGCCGTCCGCCGCGACGCCGGCCTCATCGACGTGGACGTGGAGGTCGACTGCTCCAGCGGCACCTACATCCGGGCGATCGCGCGAGACCTGGGCGCCACGCTCGCGGTGGGCGGCCACTTGACTGCCCTCCGGCGTACGGCGGTGGGCGACCTGACCCTCGCCGCGGCGGCCACGTTGCCGGAGCTGGAGGAGCGCGCCCCGGACGTGATCAGCTTGCCGATGAGCGAAGCGGCCCGGCGCGCTTTCCCGGCGCGCGAGGCCACGCCGGACGAGGCCCGCGTGCTGAGCCACGGCGGCCCGCTGGCGCCGGTGGGCATCGAGGGCCCGTACGCGGTCTTCGCCCCGGACGGCGATCTGCTGGCCATCGTGTCGGAGCGCGAGGGCCGGGCGCGGGCCGAGATCGTCCTCGCCCCGGCCTGACTTGGTGGCCCGCTGTCGCCGGGCAGCCGCTGTCGGCCCGGACTCGGAGCGCGCCACCGCTTCGGATCCGGCCGTCACGGGGAGCGTCATTGCCGCGTCACACCCGATGCACAACGTCTGCTGCGACCGGTCCGAACTCGCTTTCGGCTGGGGATCGCCTCAGGGCTTCGCCCAACTCCTCGCCGGCTGCCAGCAGCCGGGCATCGAGGAACACCAAAGGCAGGCGATTGCCTGGCTCGAGGGATGGTAGGCACAGCGCTGCGAGCGGCGCGGTCACGCCGTCTCGTTCGATACGACACGGCCTCAGATCCGAGTCTCCGGAAGGGGCGGCACCCGCAGGCTCGTCCTCAGCGCTTCTGGAGGTATTCGGCGACGACGGCGACCAGGTCGGCGGCGGCGTAGGGCTTGTCGAGGAAGCCGTCGCAGCCGGCTTCGACCGCGGCGGCCCGGTCCTGGGGGAGGACGCTCGCGGTGACGGCGACGACCACGGGCTTGCGGCGGTCGGCGGCGATGCGGCCGGTGGCGAGGTCGCCGGCGAGGGTGAGGCCGTTGCCGTCGGGGAGGTTCATGTCGAGGAGGACCAGGTCGACGTCGGCGGTGTCGAGCTGGGTGCGGGCCGCCGCGAGGCTGTTCGCGTCGATGATCTCGGCGTCGCGGACGGCGGCGACCTCGGCGCGGGCCAGGACCGCCTTGACCAGGGTGCGGTTCAGTTCCTCGTCCTCGACCAGCAGGATGCGGCTCACAAATTCTCCTCAGCGACGGGCGAGTCGGCGGCGTGCGATTCAGCGGCGTGCGATTCAGCGGCGGGCGGCGAAGCAGCAGGCTGCGAAGCGGCGGGCGGCGAAGCGGCGGCGGATGGCAAAGGTGACCCGGCGGAGGGCGGCGACGCGGTGGGCGGCGAAGCAGCGGGTGCCCCGGCGGCGGGTGACAAAGGCGAAGCGGCGGCGGGTGACGAAGGCGACCCGGCGGCGGGTGACGAAGGCGACAAGGGCGGTGGCGAAGGCGGGTCGGTCGCGGGGACGCCCAGCAGCGGCGCCAGTTTCTCCGCCCCGGCGCCCCCGGCCATGGCGGTGGCCACGACGCCGCCCGCCATGGCCGTGGCGACCAGGGATGCTTCGCCGGCGGTCGCGGCCAGGCCGAGGACCGGGGTCTGGCGGGTGGCCGGGTCCTGTTCCATGGCGGCGAGCATGCTGAAGCCGTCGGCGGCCGGCGACTGGATGTCGCAGACGATCAGGTCGAACTGGCCCTCGCGGCTGCGGGCGAGCCCGTCCCGCCCGTCCGCCACGGCGACCACGTCGGCGCCCCCGGCGCGCAGGCCGTCCTCGATGGCGCGGCGGACGGCGTCGTCGTGATCCACGACCAGGACGCGGGGGACGGGGCGCTTGGCGACCGTACGGGCGAGGGCGCTCAGCATCGCGGCCGGCTCGACCGGCTTGACGAAGTAGTCGCTCGCGCCCAGGGCCAGGCCGGCCTGGCGCTCGTCGATGATGGTGGCGAAGAACACCGGGATGTCCGCCAGCCGGGCGTCGGCCTTGAGCCGCCGGATGACCTCGAAGCCGTCGATGCCGGGCAGGGCCACGTCGAGGACGATCGCGTCGGGCGGGTGGGCGCCGGCGGCGGTGAGCCCGGCCTCGCCCGTGCCGGCTACGTCGATCTGGTAGCCGGCGTGCTCCAGCTGGGTGCGCAACAGCTCGGCGGCTTGCGGGTCGTCCTCCACGAGCAGGATCCGGGCGCCGTCGCCGCGGCCGTCGGCGGTCACCGCTTCGACGACGGGTGCGGCCGGCAGCCGTACGGTGAAGGCACTGCCCGCACCCGGCGCCGACACCAGTGAGATCTCGCCGCCGTGGGCCTCGGCCAGGCGCTTGGTGAGCGCGAGCCCGAGGCCGGTGCCCGCGCGGGCCCGCTCCGGATCGCCGACCTGCTGGAACTCCTCGAAGACCCGGGCGTGGTCGGCGGGCTCGATGCCGACGCCGGTGTCCGCGACCGTGACGGTGACGCGGTCTCTGTCGAGCGCGGTGGTGACCGTGATCCGGCCGCCCTCGGGCGTGAACTTGATGGCGTTGGAGAGCAGGTTCTCGACGATCTGCCGGAAGCGCACCCGGTCGGCGTTCGCCGTGACCTGGGCCAGCTCGGTGACGACGGTCAGGTGCTTGGTGGCGAGCAGCGGCGAGAGCCCGGTGAGCAGCTCCTGGATCGCGGCGTCGGCGCGCAGCGGGGCGAGGCGCAGCTCCAGCCGGCCCGCTTCGACCTTGGCCAGGTCGAGGATGTCGTTGATCAGCCCGAGCAGGTGGCGGCCGCTGGTGTGGATGTGCTCGGCCCACTCGGCGGGCACCCGGCGCCGGTCGCCCTCCGGCTCCTCCTGCCGCATGAGGTCGCTGAAGCCGATGATGGCGTTCAGAGGCGTACGCAGCTCGTGGCTCATGTTGGCCAGGAACGCGCTCTTCGCCGCGCTGGCCCGGGTGAGCGCCTCCACCGACGCGCTCAGCTCGGCGGCGAGCCGGCGCTGGGCCGCGACGACCGCCTGCCGCTCGGCCAGGATGCCCGCCTCCCCGCCCAGCAGCGCGAAGAGTCGCAGGTCGTCGTCGTCGAAGAGGGTCCGGTGCCGGTTGAACAGCAGCACGGCCCCCTCGGCGTCGGGCGGGACGGGCATGCCGACCACGGTCACGAAGTCGTCGCCGAGGTCGTCGCCGTAGTGCTCGACCAGCGCCTCGCCGCCCTCGCGGAGCCGGGCGGGCCGGCCGCGGCGGATCAGCGCGGTGACCTCCGGCAGGCTCAGCTCCTGGGGGGTCGCCAGCGGCGGACCGGAGTACGCGGCCGTGGCGAGCATCCCGTCGGGGCGCGGCATGAGCACGGCCACGGCATCGGCGCCCGTCTGCACGCGCATGATCGCCGCGTACGTCTGCCAGACCTCCTCGGGCGACTCGACCTCGGCCCGCAGCAGCCGCTCGGTGACCGACTGGGCGGCCATGGCGGAGAACGCCCGGCGCAGCCACTTGGGCGGGGCGAAGGCGACGATGTAGCCGGCCGCGCAGACCAGGGCCAGGATCCGGTACGCGGTGATGTAGCTCTCGTCCAGCGGATGCGTCACGGCCAGCACCAGGACGACCAGCATGGTCACGGACGTCAGGGCGGTCGCTGCCGCGACGGACAGCCGGACGCGGTTGGCGCCCGTCCGGCGGCGGGCCTTGCTCAGCAGCAGGTAGCCGGCCGTGAGCTCCACCAGCACATAACCCGTGACCGACACGATCCACTGCCGGTTCGGGATCGGCTGCGGCGCCAGGATCAGCGGGCCCGCGGTGAAGACGGAGATGCCCAGGGCGCCCCACTCCTGCCAGGCCGGCACCGAGCGGAGCCGGGAGGCGAGGCGCAGCGTGAGGTAGGGCTGGGCGAAGAGCAGCACAACCGCGACCAGGATCACGCGGTAAGGAACCTGGACGGCGAGGCTGACCAGAACGAGCGTGAACCAGACCGCGCTGGGCAGGAACAAAAGGGTCACGTCGCGCTGCAGCGGGTCACGTCGTCGCAGGTAGCCGTACAGGGCGCGCAGAAATAGCACGGCGAACACGCAGCCCGCCGCGACGAGATCCAGGGGCAGCTCGTCGTCTCCCATATCGGGATCAACTGTAGCGTTTCAGGCAGTCGGGGTGGCCGATACTCTTACGCGTGGTCGACGCACAGGGGAGGCGTGCAATGCAGCGGTGGCGCGGCTACGAAGCGGTGCCGGGCGATCTGGGGCGGTCGGTGGTCACCATCGGCGTCTTCGACGGGGTGCACCGGGGTCACCAGGCCATCATCGGGCACACCGTGAAGCGGGCGAAGGACCTCGGGCTGCACTCGGTCGTGGTGACGTTCGACCCGCACCCCGCGGAGGTGGTCCGGCCGGGGTCGCACCCGGCGGTCCTGACCGAGCCCGTACGCAAGGCGGAGCTCATCGCGGAGCTGGGGGTCGACGCGCTCTGCGTGGTGCCGTTCACCCCGGCCTTCTCGCAGCTGGGCGCCGAGGAGTTCGTGCACGACGTGCTGGTCGAGGCCCTGCACGCCGCCGTGGTGGTGGAGGGCGACAACTTCCGCTTCGGGCACAGGGCGGCCGGCGACATGGCGCTGCTGGCCAAGCTCGGGCACACGTTCGGCTTCACGGTCGAGGAGGCGCCACTGGTGGCCGGCGAGGGGCTGGTCTACTCGTCGACGTACATCCGGAGTTGTGTCGACGCCGGGGACGTGAAGGCCGCGGCCGCCGCGCTCGGCCGGCCGCACCGGGTCAACGGCGTGGTGGTCCGGGGCGACCAGCGCGGCCGGGAGCTGGGCTTCCCGACGGCCAACCTGATGACCCACCGCTATGCGGCGATCCCGGCCGACGGGGTCTACGCGGGCTGGCTGCTGCGCGACGGCGAGCGGCTGATGACGGCCGTGTCGGTGGGGACCAATCCGACCTTCTCGGGCCGGGAACGGCGGGTGGAGGCGTACGCCCTCGATTTCGACGGTGACCTCTACGGCGAGCGGGTGGCCGTCGATTTCGTGGCCCACCAGCGTGGCCAGCTGACATTCACCGACATCCCGGCCTTGATCGAGCAGATGACCAAGGACGTCGCGGAGACGAGGACGCTGCTCTCCTGAGGGGCTGGTAGGGTTGTCGAGTATCGGAGTGTCCGATCGACGACCCTGCGTGCCTGCCCGACGCCGCGGGTGCAGGAGTTCGCTTTCACCCGGCAACACAGAAGTACGGAGAACATGGCGCTCGATCAAGAGACCAAGACCAAGATCATCGGTGAGTACCAGGCCGCGGAGGGCGACACCGGCTCTCCCGAGGTCCAGATCGCGATGCTCACCAAGCGGATCGCCGACCTGACCGAGCACCTCAAGGTGCACAAGCACGACCACCACAGCCGTCGTGGTCTGCTGCTGCTCGTCGGCCGTCGCCGCCGCCTGCTCAACTACGTCCAGAAGAAGGACGTCCAGCGTTACCGCTCGCTCATCGAGCGGCTCGGCCTGCGCCGATAGCTTCACCCGGGGGAGCGGCTTCTGGTCGCTCCCCCGCTGTACAACCCACGGACCCGCGCGGCCGCAGTAACTGACGGCACCGGTCCTCGGTAGTGGTTCCCGGAACCCGATTTCCGGGCACTTCGATCGAAGACCGGCCACCGCTGCAACCGCGCTGTAGAGACCGCCGGGTCCTCGACGAAGGAGTTCCGCACCACATGACAGAGCAGAAGACCGCTCTCGGCACCGAATCCCGCACCGCCGTCATCGACAACGGATCGTTCGGCACCCGGGAGATCACCTTCTCCACCGGCCGGCTGGCCAAGCAGGCCGGCGGCTCGGTCGTCGTCCAGCTGGGCGAGACGACCGTCCTCTCGACCACCACGGCCAGCAAGGCGCCGAAGGAGCACTTCGACTTCTTCCCGCTGACGGTCGACGTCGAGGAGCGCATGTACGCCGCGGGCCGCATCCCCGGCTCGTTCTTCCGCCGCGAGGGCCGGCCCAGCGAGGACGCGATCCTCACCTGCCGCCTGATCGACCGGCCGCTGCGCCCGTCGTTCACCAAGGGCCTGCGCAACGAGGTCCAGGTCGTCGAGACCGTCCTCGCGCTGGACCCGGCGCACCCCTACGACGTCGTCGCCATGAACGGCGCCTCGATGTCGACCAAGCTCTCCGGCCTGCCGTTCAGTGGCCCGGTCGGCTCGACCCGCGTCGCCTACATCGAGGGCCAGTGGGTCGCCTTCCCGACCATCGAGGAGCTCGAGCGGGCCGTCTTCGACATGGTCGTCGCCGGCCGCGTCACCGAGGACGGCGACGTCGCGATCATGATGGTCGAGGCCGAGGCCACCCCGCAGGCGGTCAAGCTGATCGCCGCCGGTGCCACCGCCCCGACCGAGGAGATCGTGGCGAGCGGTCTCGAGGCCGCCAAGCCCGCCCTCCGCGAGCTGTGCCGCGCGCAGAGCGAGCTGGCCGAGGTCGCCGCCAAGCCGGTGCAGGAGTTCCCGGTCTTCCTGGACTACCAGGACGACGTGTTCACCGCCGTCACCGAGGCCGTCCGCGAGGAGACCGCCGAGGCGCTCAAGATCGCCGGCAAGCAGGAGCGCGAGGAGGCCCTCGACCGGGTCAAGGCCAAGGCGCACGAGCTGCTCGACGAGCGGTTCGAGGGCCGGGAGAAGGAGATCTCCGCCGCCTTCCGCTCGGTCACCAAGAGCGAGGTGCGCCAGCGCGTGCTGCGCGAGCAGGTCCGCATCGACGGCCGCGGCCCGCGCGACATCCGCCCGCTGTCGGCCGAGGTCGGCATCCTGCCCCGGGTCCACGGCTCGGCGCTGTTCGAGCGGGGCGAGACCCAGATCATGGGCGTCACCACGCTGAACATGCTGCGCATGGAGCAGGCCCTGGACACCCTCGCCCCCGAGAAGTCCAAGCGCTACATGCACAACTACAACTTCCCGCCCTACTCGACCGGTGAGACCGGCCGGGTGGGCTCGCCGAAGCGCCGCGAGATCGGCCACGGCGCGCTGGCCGAGCGGGCCCTCGTGCCCGTGCTGCCCTCGCGCGAGGAGTTCCCGTACGCGATCCGCCAGGTCTCCGAGGCCCTGGGCTCCAACGGCTCGACGTCGATGGGCTCGGTCTGCGCCTCGACGCTGGCCCTGCTGTCCGCCGGTGTCCCGCTGAAGGCGCCGGTCGCCGGCATCGCCATGGGCCTCATCTCCGACGAGGTCGACGGCAAGACCGAGTACGTCGCGCTGACCGACATCCTCGGCGCCGAGGACGCGTTCGGCGACATGGACTTCAAGGTCGCCGGCACCAGCGAGTTCGTCACCGCGCTGCAGCTCGACACCAAGCTCGACGGCATCCCGTCCGACGTGCTGGCCGCCGCCCTGCAGCAGGCGCACGACGCCCGCGCCACGATCCTCGGCGTCATGGCCGCGGCGATCGAGGGCCCGGCGTCGATGAGCGAGTACGCCCCGCGCGTCACCAGCGTCAAGATCCCGGTCGACAAGATCGGCATGGTCATCGGCCCGAAGGGCCAGACGATCAACGCGATCCAGGACGAGACCGGCGCCGACATCTCGATCGAGGACGACGGCACGATCTACGTCGGCGCGACCAACGGCCCGTCGGCCGACGCCGCGGTGGAGCGCATCAACGCCATCGCCAACCCGACGCTGCCCAAGGTCGGCGACAAGTTCCTCGGCACGGTGGTGAAGACGGCCGCGTTCGGCGCGTTCATCTCGCTGCTGCCCGGCCGCGACGGCCTGCTGCACATCTCCAAGGTGGGCGACGGCAAGCGCGTCGAGAAGGTCGAGGACTTCCTCAACGTCGGCGACAAGGTCGAGGTCTCGATCGCGGACATCGACAACCGCGGCAAGATCTACCTCGACAAGGTCCGCCCCGAGGGCGAGGAGGCCCCGGCGGCCGCCCCGGCCGCGGCCGGTGGCGACAAGCCCCGCGAGGAGCGCGCTCCCCGCGGCGACCGTGAGGGTGGCGACGCCCCGCGCCGGCGGCGCTCGCGTCCGTCGGGTGACCGTGGCGGCGACCGTAGCTGACGCCACGCATGACAACGAGTAACAACCGCGGGCCGGCCGAGAGGCCGGCCCGCGTTTCTACCAAGGCCCTGGGCGACGGCGTCAAGCGTTCCGTCCTGCCCAGTGGTCTGCGCGTCATCACGGAGACGATCCCGACCACGCGCAGCGCCGCGCTGGGCATCTGGGTGGGGGTCGGCTCGCGGGACGAATCGGCCACGCTGTCCGGCGCGTCGCACTTCCTCGAGCACCTGCTCTTCAAGGGCACCGAGCGGCGCTCGGCCCTGGACATCTCCGCGGAGATCGAGGCGGTCGGCGGCGAGACCAACGCGTTCACCACCAAGGAGTACACGTGCTACTACGCGCGGGTGCTCGACGCGGACCTGCCGCTCGCCATCGACGTACTCTGTGACGCCGTGGCGCACTCGGTCATGGATCCCGCCGACGTGGAGACCGAGCGCGGCGTCATCCTCGAAGAGATCGCCATGCACGACGACGAGCCCGGCGACGAGGTGCACGACGTCTTCACCGAGGCGATCTTCGGGGCGGACACCCCGCTGGGGCGGTTGATCTCGGGCACCGAGGAGACCATCACGCCGATGACGCGGGAGCAGATCCACCGGTTCTACCGCAGCCGCTACAAGGCGCCGCAGATCGTCGTGACGGCGGCCGGCAACCTCGAGCACGCGACCGTGGTCCGGCTCGTGCGGCGGGCGCTGGCCGGAAGTCCGCTGGACACGCCCGGGGCGCCGGCTGCCGTGCGTACCGGGAAAGCGGCCCGGGTGAAACGGCCCGTCACCGTCGTCCGCAACCAGGACACCGAGCAGGCGCATCTGGTCCTCGGCACCGCCGGCCTGCACCGCGACGACGAACGGCGCTTCGCGCTCGGCGTGCTCAACAACGTGCTCGGCGGCGGCATGTCCAGCCGGCTCTTCCAGGAGATCCGGGAGAAGCGCGGCCTGGCCTACTCGGTCTACTCCTACGGCACGCAGTACGCCGACGGCGGCCTCTTCGGCGTCTATGCGGGCTGTGCACCGGGCAAGGCCGAGGAGGTCCTGGCGCTGATCCGCGCCGAGCTCGCCACGGTGGCCCGCGACGGGATCACCGCCGAGGAGCTCGTGCGGGGCAAGGGCATGGTCAAGGGCGCCTATGTGCTCGGGCTCGAGGACACCGGCTCGCGGATGAGCCGGCTGGCCAAGTCGGAGCTGCTCTACGGCGACTTCATGGACGTCGACGACATGCTGGCCAAGGTCGACGCCGTCACGCTCGGCGACGTCAACGCGCTCGCGGCGGACCTGCTCGCCCGCCCGATGTCGCTGGCCGTGGTCGGGCCCTTCGCCGACGACGCCTTTTCGCCCGCTGGCTAGCCTGGAGTGTTGTGACCATCGAAAGCCCCCCGGCGCCCGATGTGGATGTGAGCCCGGCCGACCGGCGCAAGCGGCGCATCATCGGCATGGCCGTCTTCGCGGTCGTCTTCGCGGTCGGCACGTACTTCATCGGCGTGCCGACCAGCGACCCGCTCATCGCCTTCGGCTGGCTCTGGCTGGCGACCATCGCGTGGCGCAACTATCTGCCCTGGAAGCAGCACCTGCTCTTCCTGCGCGACTGGCTGCCCATCTCGCTGCTGCTGGTCGTCTACAACGTCTCGCGCTCGTTCGCCGACGACTTCTTCGACCCGCACGTCACCGAGATGATCCACGCCGACATCGACATGTTCGGCTGGTTCACCGGCGGCCAGGTCCCGACCACGTGGCTGCAGGAGCACCTCTACCACCCCGGCGTCGTCCAGTGGTGGGAGGTCGTGGTCACTTTGGTGTACGTCTCCCACTTCCTGACCGTCCCGACGGTGGCCGTGATCCTCTGGGTCCGCACCCGCTTCCAGTGGGCCCGGTTCATCCGGCGGTGGTTCACGCTGTGCGTGTTCGGCCTGATCACCTATTTCCTCTACCCAGCCGCGCCGCCGTGGTGGGCGGGGGAGCGGGGCTACCTCAACGCCCCGGTCGAGCGCATCTCCACGAACGGCTGGGACGCCATCGGCCTGCACGGCGCCGGCAACACCCTCAACGCCCTGCAGGTCGAGCAGTCCAACCCGGTCGCCGCGATGCCGTCGCTGCACACCGCGTGGGCCATGATGGCGGTCGCCTTCTTCCTGCCCATGGTGCGCCGGCGCTGGTGGCCCCTGCTGCTCGCCTATCCGCTGGCGATGACCTTCACGCTGGTCTACACGGGCGAGCACTACGTGATCGACGTGCTGGTCGGCTGGGCGTACGTGGCGGCGGTCTTCGTGGTCGTCGGCCTGGTCGAACGCCGCTGGTTCCGTCCACTAGATTTGCCGCGTGACTGAAAACCTCCGCGTCGGCGTCATCGGATACCAGGGCCGCATGGGCTCCGAGGCGTGCAAGGCGATCTCGGCCGCCCCCGACCTCTCCCTGGTCGCCACGATCGGCCGCGGCGACGACCTGACGGCGGCGGCCGGGGCCGACGTGGTGGTCGACCTCAGCACCCCCGACGCGGTCATGGACAACCTGCGCTGGTCGGTGGCCCAAGGAATCCACGCGGTGATCGGCGTGAGCGGCTTCACCACCGCGCGCCTCGCATCCGTCGCCGATCTGCTCGCCTCCGCGCCGAAGGTCGGCGTGCTGATCGCCCCCAACTTCGGCATCGGCGCGGTGCTGATGATGCAGTTCGCCGAGCGCGCGGCCCGCTTCTTCGACTCCGCCGAGATCATCGAGCAGCACCACCCGCGCAAGCTCGACGCCCCCAGCGGCACGGCCACCCACACGGCCAGGCTGATCGGCGCCGCCCGCGCCGCGGCGGGCCTGGGCCCGATGCCGGACGCCACTCAGGCGGAGATGGCCGGCGCCCGGGGGACGGAGATCGACGGGGTGCGCGTCCACGCCGTCCGGGCGGCGGGCCTGGTGGCCCACCAGGAGGTCCTCTTCGGTACGGCCGGAGAGACGCTGACCATCCGGCACGACAGCCTGGACCGCGCGTCGTTCATGCCGGGCGTCCTGCTGGCCGTCCGCAACGTGGCGTCCCGCCCCGGCCTGACCGTCGGCCTGGACCCGCTGCTCGACTAGGACACGCCCTAGCTTCTCGGCACCCGCCGGTCAGGCGGCAACCGAGTTGTGGGGACGGAAGACGATGTCGAGCTCCGCGTCCAACGCCGCTGCCAGGCGGGCCAGCAAAGGCACGGTCGGTGTGGCTCCGCCGGACTCCAGGCGGGAGAGCTGTGGCTGTGTCATGCCGGCCCGCTCCGCGAGGTCGGCCTGCGTCATGGCGAGTTCGATGCGCCGGTCGTGGACCATCTGACCAAGCAGCAGTGCCGCCCGGGCTTCCTCATAGGCGGCGTTGTGCTCATCAGCGCCGGAGCGCTGCCAACGGGTATGACGCGTGCTCATCGTCCGGTCCCTCCGATCTCCCAGTGCCATTTCCGCTCATAGGTCTCAGTCGCCGGAGCGTGGGCTTCATGCCCTGATTCACACTCCTGCTGAGCGGCGATTGCCCGCGCCACCTCGCCGCGTTCGATTTGCCGAGTCTTGCGGAACACCGTCAGCAACACAGCTCGTGCCCCGGGAGCCAGCCAGTAGCTGATCCGGACGGCAGAACGGTCCAAATGGAATCGCAACTCGCGCGTCTTGCCGCTGAGATGTCGCGAGTATGGCTCCCCGAGCGTCTCGGCCCGGTCGGCGAAGATGTCCGCCATGGCCTCGACCTTCGCATAGTCCTTGAGCCTCAAAGTATCGAGCCATTCCCGCACCTCGGGTTCCAGCTCGATGTCGTAACGGGCACTCACCCAGCCCAGGATATACCGTGCCTGGTATAACGGCCAGGTCGTTGTCAGGCGAGGGCGACGTGGAGGCGGAGCTGGTTGACGAGCATGTCGTCGACGTCGAGGGCCCGGCCGGCGCCATCGGGCTGCCAGCCGGAGCCGGTCAGGAACTTCTGGGTGGACTGGTCGGCTTCGTAGGCCCAGGCGACCGCCGACGTGAAGCCGTCCTCGCGCCACAGGTCGACCGTGGCGGCCAGCAGGCGGCTGCCGTGGCCGCGGCGGCCCCAGCGCGGCTCGACCAGGAAGTCGGTCACGGCGGCGACGGTGTCGGCGAGGGGCGGCTCCTCGGGGGCCAGGGCCTGCTCGTCGGCCGGGCCGGAGGCCGCGAAGCCGACCACCGTCTGCTCCGACTCGCTCTGCTCGACCGCGATGAGCACCCGGTGGCGCGGGGACGGCGGCTGCTCGATCGCGAGGCTCCAGCCCCGGGTCAGGTACGCCTCGTCGAGGTTCTCGAGCACGTGCGGCGGGAACATCCGGCGGTAGGCCGTGCGCCAGGTGGAGAGCTGGATGCGGGCGATCTCCGAGGCCTCGGAGGGGCGGGCGGGGCGGACGAAGCCGAGAGCCATGCCCGGCAGCCTACAGAGGCTTGACGTAACGCAGCTCACGCAGTCGGACCGCCGTGCCGTGCGGCGTCCAGAAGTCACTCTCGCCGTCGTGGGTCATGCCCTGGCGCTCGTAGAAGCGGCGCGCCCGCACGTTGTCCTCCAGCACCCAGAGTCGCATGGTGCAGGTCATTTCCCGGGCGACGGCGTCGAAGAGCGCCTTGCCCGTCCCCTTGCCCCACTCCGACTCGTCCACATAGAGGGAGAGCAGCTCGCCGTCGTCCTTGTACGAGGAGTTGCCCACGATGACGCCGTCCCGCAGGGCGAGCAGAGTCGGATAAAGATGCTCCCGACGGCGGGCGGCCATCTGCACGGGGTCCATGGCGGCCAGGTAGTCGTCGGGGACGATGCCGGCGTAAGCCACTTGCCACGTGCGGGCGTGCATCTCACAGGTGGCTTCGATCTCGTCGTCGGCCATGGGGCGAATCTCGAACATGGCCGCCATCCTGCCCGGCCGGAAAATGTCGTACCACTGATATAACGTCCGGCTCGATGGGCGTACCCGAGAACCTCAGTGTCGCGCAGGCTCGCCGGATCGTGCTGGCCGCGCAGGGCTTCACCGACCCCGCTCCCGGCGGGGCCACCGATCTGCGCCATCTGCGCCGGGTGCTGCGGCGGCTGCACCTGATCCAGATGGACTCGGTCAATGTGCTCCAGCGGGCCCACTTCATGCCGCTCTACAGCCGGCTCGGGCCCTATCCGGCCGGGCTGCTCGATCGCGCCGCCTATCGGCACCCGCGGGAGCTCTTCGAGTTCTGGGGGCACGAGGCGTCGCTGATCCGCGTCGATCTGCAGCCGCTGTTCCGCTGGCGGATGGCCCGGGCCCGCGACTATGCCTGGGGCGGCATGGTGCGGATCGCCCGGGAGCAGCCCGAGCTGATCGAGCGGGTGCTCGGCGAGGTGCGCGACCGGGGGCCGATCACGGCCGCGGAGATCGAGCACGACGTGCCCCGGAGCAAGGACAACTGGGGCTGGAACTGGTCGGCGGTCAAGCAGGCGCTCGAGTGGCTCTTCTTCACGGGTGAGATCAGCGCGTCGGAGCGTACGACCTCGTTCGCTCGTCGTTACGACCTCACGTCGCGGGTGCTGCCGGCCGCGATCATGAACGCGCCGACGCCGTCGCCCCAGGACTCGTTCCGGGCGCTGGTCGAGCTGTCGGCGCGGGCGCTGGGGGTGGCCGCCGAGGCGGAGCTGCGGGACTATTTCCGGCTGCCGGTCGACGGGTTCAAGCAGGCCGTGCGGGAGCTCGTCGAGGACAAGGTGCTGCTTCCGGTGACGGTCCGGGGCTGGAAGCCGCCGGTCTATCTGCACCACGAGGCGAGACTGCCGCGCCGGGTCAACGCGTCCGCGCTGATCAGCCCGTTCGACCCGCTGGTGTGGGAGCGGGGGCGGACCGAGCGGCTGTTCGGCATGAACTACCGCATCGAGATCTACGTGCCGGCGGCCCAGCGGCTGTACGGCTACTACGTCCTTCCGTTCCTGCAGGGCGACGCGCTGACGGCCCGGCTCGACCTCAAAGCCGATCGCAAGGCGGGCGTGCTCCGCATCCCGGCGGCGTGGCTGGAGCCCGAGGGCGACGAGGACGGGACGGCGGGGGCGCTGGCGGTCGAGTTGCAGCGGCTGGCGGGCTGGCTGGGGCTCGACGCGATCGAGGCGCCCGAGCGGGGCGACCTGGCGCCCGCGCTCACCGCGGCCCTCAAATCGTGATCTTCGCCGGTGGGAGCGCCGGTGTAGCCTCGCAGTCATGACCGCGGGTTACCAGCCCTATTTCGAGCCGCAGGGCGACCGGTTCAGCCGTTTCCTGCAGCGCAAGTGGCACGAGTCCCCGGTCTGGCTGGCCCCGGCCGCCGCCCTGGTCTGCATGGCCGGCGCGGTCGGCTACACCTATGCCACCCACCCCGCCGACGCCGAGCCCGGTGCGGCCCCCTCGTGCCTGCTGAAATACGTCACCGGCTTCATCTGCCCGGGCTGCGGCGGCACCCGCGCCGCGTGGTACCTGCTGCACGGCGACCTCCCGGCGGCCGCCCGCCATCACGCGCTGTTCGTGTTCGCGGTGCCCTTCCTGCTCTGGATGTACGTCGCCTGGGCCGGCCGCCGCGTCTTCGGCTGGAACCTGCCCCAGCTGACCCTCTCGCCCCGGGTGCTCGGCACGTTCATCGCGGTGTGGGGCGTCTGGAGCGTGCTCCGCAATCTCCCGTGGGCGCCGTTCACCTACCTCTACGTCTGAGCCCGGGAGCGTCCCCGCGCCTCGTCCGATAAGTTGTCCTCATGACGCACGACCCCGTACGGCCCTTCGGGCGCTTGGTGACCGCCATGGTGACCCCCTTCACCGCGGACGGCTCCCTCGACCTCGACGCGGCCGGCTCGCTGGCGGAATGGCTCGTCGACGAGCAGGGCCACGACGCGCTCGTGATCAGTGGCACCGGCGGGGAGTCGCCCACGACCAGTGACGCCGAGAAGGAGGCGCTGCTGCGGGTCGTGGGGGAGGCCGTCGGCGACCGGGCCCGGATCCTGGCCGGCGTGGGCACCAACAACACCGCGCACACCGTGGAGCTGGCGCGCACCGCCGAGAAGGCCGGGGCGCACGGGCTGCTGGTCGTCACGCCCTACTACAACAAGCCCCCGCAGGCGGGGCTGGTGAGCCACTTCACCACCGTGGCCGACGCGACCGGGCTGCCCGTGCTGCTTTATGACATTCCGCATCGTTCCGGCGTGCCGATCCAGACCGAGACTCTCGTACGCCTGGCCGAGCACCCGAACATCGTGGGCGTGAAGGACGCGAAGGGCGACATCGCCGCCACCTCGGACGTGCTGCGGCGCACCGATCTCGCGTACTACTCGGGCGAGGACTCCGCCACGCTGCCGCTCCTGTCGATCGGGGCGGTCGGTGTCGTGGGCACCTCGACGCACTTCGCGGGCCCGCAGACCAAGGAGATGATCCTGGCGTACGAGCGCGGCGACGTCGCCGGGGCGCTCGCGCTGCACCGGCAGCTGCTGCCGCTCTACACCGGGATCTTCCGCACGCAGGGCACGATCCTCGTCAAGGCGGGCCTGCGCGCCCTGGGCCGCCCGGCCGGTCCCGTGCGGCCGCCGCTGGTCGACGCCACCGACGCGGAGCTGGACCAACTGCGCCGGGACGCCTCGGCGGCCGGCGTGGACCTCTGACAACGGAAAGAAACACATGAGCCAAGCGCACGTCGAGCTGAGCCCGCCCCCGCCACTGCCCGAGGGCGCCCTGCGCGTCATACCGCTCGGCGGTCTCGGCGCCATCGGCCGCAACATGACCGTCTACGAGTACGACGGCAAGCTGCTGGTCGTCGACTGCGGCGTGCTGTTCCCCGACGTGGAGCAGCCCGGCGTCGACCTCATCCTGCCCGACTTCGCGCCCATCCTGGACCGGCTGGACCAGGTGCAGGCGATCGTGCTCACCCACGGGCACGAGGACCACATCGGCGCGGTGCCCTATCTGCTCGCCCACAAGCCGGACATCCCGCTGGTGGGCTCGGAGTTCACGCTCGCGCTGGTGGAGGCCAAGCTGGCCGAGCGCCGGCTCGACCCCTACACCCTGACGGTACGCGAGGGGCAGGTCGAGCGGCTCGGACCGTTCGAGTGCGAGTTCTTCGCCGTGAACCACTCGATCCCGGACGCGCTCGCGGTGGCCGTGCGTACGCCGGCGGGGCTGGTCCTGCACACGGGTGACTTCAAGATGGACCAGGTGCCGCTGGACGGGCGGATCACCGACCTGGCCGGCTTCGCGCGGCTCGGGGCGGAGGGCGTCGACCTGCTGCTCTCCGACTCGACGAACGCGGAGATCCCCGGGTTCGTCTCGCCGGAGCGTGACATCGGCCCGGTGCTCAACGCGATCTTCGGCAAGGCCCGCGGGCGCATCATCGTGGCCAGCTTCGCGTCGCACGTCCACCGGGTGCAGCAGGTCTTCGACGCCGCGTACGAGTACGACCGCAAGGTGGCCCTCATCGGCCGCTCGATGGTCCGCAACATGGGCATCGCGCGCGACCTGGGCCTGCTCAACGTGCCGGACGGCATCCTGGTCAGCCTGGACGAGGCCACGCACCTGCCGGGCGACGAAGTCGTCTTCATGTCGACCGGGTCGCAGGGCGAGCCGATGAGCGCGCTCGGCCGCATGTCCACCGGTGACCACCGCCACATCACCATCGAGTCCGGCGACACGGTCGTGCTGGCCAGCTCGCTGGTGCCGGGCAACGAGACCAGCGTCTACCGAGTGATCAACCAGCTGGCCCGGGCCGGCGCCACGGTGGTCCACAAGGAGACGGCGAAGGTGCACGTGTCGGGTCACGCGCCCGCCGGCGAGCTGCTCTACCTGCTCAACGTGGTGCGTCCGAGCAACCTGATGCCCGTACACGGGGAATGGCGGCACCTGCGCGCCCACGCCCAGCTGGGCATCGATTCCGGGGTCGCGCCGGACCGGGTCGTGCTCTGCGAGGACGGCGACGTGGTGGACCTGGTCGAGGGGCACGCGCGGCACGTGGGCCGGGTCAAGAACCGCTATGTGTACGTGGACGGCCTCGCCGTGGGTGACGTCAGCGAGTCGCTGCTGACCGAGCGGCGCATCCTCGGCGACGGCGGGTTCATCTCGGCGACCGTGGTGATCGACTCGGTCACCGGCAAGGTCGTCGGGGAGCCGTCGGTCATGGCGAAGGGCTTCTCCGAGGACCCCGAGGCCTTCAATCCGGTGATTCCGCTTCTCACCGCCGCGCTGCACCGCTCGGCCGAGGAAGGCATCACCGACACGCACCAGTTGCAGCAGGTCGTGCGGCGTACGGTGGGTCGCTGGGTCAACGACGCGTACCGTCGCCGGCCGATGATCGTACCGACCGTCGTCGAGGTCTGACCGCGTTCTTTGAACTCTTCGCCGCTCCCCCTCGTATCGATGGGCACGGCACCGCCCCCACGGTGCCGCGATGCGAGGGGAGTAGCGAATGCAGCGCAGAACGGTCGTCGCGATCGCGGCGACGGTGACGGCAGCGGGCGCGGCGGTGGCCTTCACCCTGCCGTCCATGGCGGGCACCAACGACTCGGCCGGCGGCGCCTCGCCGCAGGCGACGGGCGCGGTGGCCCCGCAGCTGCTGGACGCGATGAAGCGGGACCTGGGTCTCGACGCGAGCGACGCCACCGCCCGCATCAAGCGCTCGGCGTGGGCCAGCGGGGTGTCGGCCCAGCTGCGCAGCCAGACCGGTGACGCGTACGGCGGCTCCTGGCTGGCCAAGGACGGCACCACGCTGAACATCGCGATCACCGACCCCGGGCTCGCCGACGTCGTCAAGGCCACGGGCGCGGTGCCCAAGGTGGTCGCGCGCAGCGTCGCCCAGCTCGACCAGGCCAAGAAGGCCCTCGACGCGACCGCGGTGAAGTCCGACCAGGACCTCCCCGGCTGGTACGTCGACGTGGCCGCCAACAAGGTCGTCATCCAGGCCCTCAAGAACGACGACGACCACGCCTGGGAGCTGGCCGAGGACGCCGGGCTGCCGAAGTCGGCCGTGGACGTGGTGACCGTCACGTCGGCGCCCCGCACCCTCGCCGCCGACGTGATCGGCGCCCAGCCCTACTTCGTCGACCTCGGCGGCGGCCAGCAGGCCCGCTGCTCGATCGGCTTCGCGGTCGAGGGCGGCTTCGCCACCGCCGGCCACTGCGGCGCCGAGGGCACCCCGACCATCGACTTCGAGGGCGACGCCCAGGGCGAGGTCGCCGCGTCGGTCTTCCCGGGCAACGCCGACATGGGCTTCGTCCGCACCGAGGCCGACGTCCCGCTGCAGCCCTTCGTCGACGACTTCGACGGCAACGCCCTCCCCGTGGCGGGCAGCACCGAGGCCCCGGTCGGCGCGGCGGTCTGCCGCTCCGGCTCCACCACCGGCACCCGCTGCGGCACGATCCTCGCCAAGAACCAGACGGTCAACTACCCGGAGGGCGCGGTCACCGGCCTCACCCGTACGGACGTCTGCGCCGAGGGCGGCGACTCCGGCGGCCCGTGGCTCTCGGGCGACCAGGCCCAGGGCGTCACGTCCGGCGGCTCGGGCGACTGCACGGTCGGCGGCGAAACCTTCTTCCAGCCGATCACCGAGATCCTCGAGACCAACAACCTGACGCTGCTCACCACGACCGCGGGCGGCACGGGCGGCGGCGCTGCCCCGGCCCCGACCGCCACGGCGACCACCGAGCCGCCCGTCGAGGCCACCGAGCCCCCGGCCGACAACAGCAACCAGGGCGGCCACCACCGCCGCGGCCACCGCCACCACGACTGACCCCACCCGGCCGGCCCTGGCCGGCCCGCGACGTGCTGCCCGCGCGAGTCATCCTCCGGCTCACGCGGGCAGCGCTGCATCTGAGTACGGCAACTCAGCCCGCCCCCGCCCCGGCTGGCTACCGTGGGACGCGTGTTCTACGAAGCCGTGATCTGGTTCGCCGTCGGGGCGCACTTCGCTTTTCTGGTGTTCGGCGTCTTCGGCGGGTTTCTCGCCTGGCGCTGGCCGAGGATCCTGTGGGTGCAGATCGTCGCCGCGGCGTGGCTGCTGGTCATTGTGGTTTTCGGGCTCTACTGCCCGCTCACCTGGCTCGAGGACCGCGGCCGCGAGAAGCTGGGGAGGCCGGCGCTCGAGGGCGGCTTCCTCGACAATCATGTGGCGGGCGTCTTCTACCCCCACGGGTACGAGTGGGTGGCCCAGATCGTCGTCGCGGTGCTGATCATCGTGTCGTGGGCCGGGTTCGCGCTGCGGCGGCGGCGCAAGGTCACGGCTGCTGCTTGAGCTCCTGGACGGCCTCGGCCAGCTCGATGCCCGTGGCGATGCCGCAGACCATCACCTGGTCGAGCTGCTCGGGCGTGACGCCGTGCTCGAAGTCGGCGCCGACCTCGCCGATGACGCGGACGATGCCGTCGTCGCCGGTGTGGACGTAGGCCTTGGGCCAGAGCCGGTCGTGGTTCCACGCGTTGCAGAAAGCGTAGAGCCGGGGCACGTCGTCGGTGGTGAAGCCGGCGTGGGTGAGGACTCTCACCTGGAAGATCTCCTCCTCGCGGCCCAGCCGGAAGAAGTAGATCAGGCACCCCTGCCAGTTGCCGCCGATGTCACCGTCCTCGTCGACGAAGTGCGCGAACTCGCGCGCCTTGAGGGCGTCGACGATCATGTCGTGGCTCAGCGGCTGCAGCACGGCGGACATGCCACTGATCGTAGTCATTCCGAAAAGCCGGTGCGGCGCGCGTCCCCACCGGCGCGTCCCGGTTACGGTATGGGGCATGGCCAGCCGTACTCCTCCGGCGAGCCGGGGCCGTACCGGCGCGTCGAAGGGCGGCGCCGCGACGACGCGTGCCCGTCAGGCCGCGCCGCGCAAGGCCGCCGCTCCCCGTAAGACCACGACCGCCCCGCGCGCCCGTGCCAAGAGCGCCACCCGGGCCCGGCCCACCGTCGGCGCCACGGTGGGCCGCGGCGCCGGTTTCCTGTGGATGAGCGTCGCCGGCAGCGTGGGCTGGCTGGCCCGCGGTGTCGGCACGAGCGCCCGGGAGATGGATCCCGAGCACCGGCGCGACGGGGCCGGGCTGTTCATGCTCGGCCTGTCGATCCTCATCGGCGTCGCGGTGTGGGCCGGCTCCGCCGGACCGGTCGGGACCTGGCTGGCCGATGCCCTGCACCTGTTCTTCGGCGGCCTGGCTGCTCTGCTCCCGCTCCTTTTCCTGTACGGCGCCATCCGGCTGATGCGCAAGCCGGCCGACCCGGAGCACCGGGGCCGGACCGTGGTGGGCTGGGCGGCGCTGCTGATCGCCACGGCGGCGCTGCTGCACGTGGCCCAGCAGCCGACCAACGACATCGGGCTGGACAGTGCCGGGGGACTGCTCGGCTACGGCGTCGGCGCGCTGCTGATCCGCGCGGTGACCGCCTGGGTGGCCGTACCCCTGCTGGTCCTGCTCTTCGTCTTCGGTCTCCTGGTCATCACCGCCACGCCGATCAACAAGATCCCGGAGCGTGTCCTGCTCCTGGGCGACGTGCTGCTGGGCCGGTCGACGACCCGCGCGCCGCTGCCCGGGGCCGACCCGGCGCTGCCCGACCTGGACGCACCGCTCGACGCGCCGCCGAAGACCCGCCGTCCCGCTCGTCGCCGGCAGGCCGCCCTGGTCGACGACGCCGACGAGGCCGACGGCTCGCTGGCCGACATCGGACTGGCGCCCGAGCCCGCCGAGAGCGAGATCCTGCACGACACGTTGTCGCTGAGCCCGGCCAAGCTGCCCAAGGCCCGCAAGGTCGCGCCGCCGCCCGAGCACTCGCCGGCGCCGGTCGCGGCCGAGCAGCTGGAGATCAAGCCGGTGCCCGGGGAGTACCGCCCGGCGCCCGCGGCGATGCTCGGCCAGGGCACCGCCCCGAAGTCGCGCAGCCGCGCCAACGACGAGATCATGGCCGCGCTGACCGGCGTGTTCGAGCAGTTCAACGTCGACGCGCAGGTCACCGGGTTCACCCGGGGCCCGACGGTCACGCGGTACGAGGTCGAGGTCGGGCCCGGCGTCAAGGTCGAGCGGATCACGCAGCTGTCGCGCAACATCGCGTACGCGGTCAAGTCGCCCGACGTCCGCATCCTCTCGCCGATCCCGGGCAAGAGCGCGGTCGGCGTCGAGATCCCGAACACCGACCCGGAAAATGTCTCCCTCGGCGACGTCCTGCGGTCGCGGGCGGCGCAGGCGGATCACCACCCGATGCTCGTGGCGCTGGGCAAGGACATCGAGGGCGGGTTCGTCGTCGCCAACCTGGCCAAGATGCCGCACATTCTCATCGCGGGCGCCACCGGAGCCGGCAAGTCCAGCTGCCTCAACTCGCTGCTGGTCTCGCTGCTGACCCGGGCCACCCCGGACGAGGTGCGGCTGCTGCTGGTCGACCCGAAGCGGGTGGAGATGACCGCGTACGAGGGAATTCCGCACCTCGTCACGCCGATCGTCACCAATCCGAAGAAGGCGGCCGACGCGCTCGAGTGGGTCGTGCGCGAGATGGACATGCGCTATGACGACCTCGCGGCCAACGGGGTCCGGCACATCGACGACTTCAACCGCAAGGTGCGTACGGGCGAGATCGTCGCGCCGCCCGGCAGCGAGCGCGTGATGAAGCCGTACCCCTATCTGCTCGTGATCGTCGACGAGCTGGCCGACCTCATGATGGTCGCCCCGCGCGACGTCGAGGACTCGGTGGTGCGCATCACGCAGCTCGCCCGCGCGGCCGGCATCCACCTGGTCCTGGCCACCCAGCGGCCGTCGGTCGACGTCGTGACCGGTCTGATCAAGGCCAACGTGCCGTCCCGGCTGGCCTTCGCGACCAGCTCGCTGGCCGACTCGCGGGTCATCCTCGACCAGCCCGGCGCCGAGAAGCTGCTCGGCCGGGGCGACGGGCTCTTCCTGCCGATGGGCGCCTCCAAGCCGACCCGCATCCAGGGCGCCTGGGTCGACGAGGCGGAGATCGCCAACGTCGTCAAGTTCTGCAAGGACCAGCGCGAGGCCGAGTTCACGCCCGGCGTCACCGAGGCGCCGGCCGGCAAGAAGAAGGAGATCGACGAGGAGATCGGCGACGACCTCGATGTGCTGCTCCAGGCGATCGAGCTGGTCGTGACCTCGCAGTTCGGCTCGACGTCGATGCTGCAGCGCAAGCTGCGGGTCGGCTTCGCCAAGGCCGGGCGGCTCATGGACCTCATGGAGACCCGGGGCATCGTCGGCCCCTCCGAGGGGTCCAAGGCCCGCGAGGTGTTGATCAAGCCGGACGAGCTGGAGGAGACGCTCGCCACCCTCCGACTCGACGACTGAGCGATGCATGCCGGTAACCTTGTCGGGTGTCCGTGACTCCTTCCCCCCGCCGTGTCGCCCTGCTCACCCTCGGTTGCGCCCGTAACGAGGTCGATTCCGAGGAGCTGGCGGCCCGCCTCGACGCGGGCGGCTGGCAGGTCAGCACGGATGCCGAGGGCGCCGACGTGGTGGTCGTCAACACCTGCGGCTTCGTCGAGAAGGCGAAGCAGGACTCCATCGAGACCCTGCTCGCCGCGGCCGACACCGGCGCCAAGGTGATCGCGGCCGGCTGCATGGCCGAGCGCTACGGTCAGGAGCTGGCCGAGAGCCTGCCCGAGGCCGAGGCGGTGCTGGGCTTCGACGACTACACCGACATCGCCGCCCGCCTCGACGGGGTGATGGCCGGCGAGAAGTTCGTCTCGCACACCCCGCGCGACCGCCGCGAGCTGCTCCCGCTGACCCCGGTCAAGCGTCAGGCGGCCAAGGTGGTCGTGCCCGGTCACGCCACGGTCGACGAGCACACCCCGGCCCACCTGCGCAAGGTGCTGCGCCGCCGGCTGGACACCGGCCCGGTCGCCAGCCTGAAGCTCGCGAGCGGCTGCGACCGGCGGTGCTCGTTCTGCGCCATTCCGTCGTTCCGGGGCGCCTTCGTCTCCCGCGACCCGCAGGAGCTGCTGGCCGAGGCTGAGTGGCTGGCGACGACCGGCGTGCGCGAGCTGGTGCTGGTCAGTGAGAACAGCACGTCGTACGGGAAGGATCTGGGCGACCCCCGCGCGCTGGAGAAGCTTCTCCCGCAGCTCGCCGCGGTCAGCGGCATCGTCCGGGTGCGCGCGAGCTATCTCCAGCCGGCCGAGACGCGGCCCGGGCTGGTGGAGGTCATCGCGACCACGCCGGGCGTCGCGCCCTACTTCGACCTGTCGTTCCAGCACTCCAGCGAGCCCGTCCTGCGCCGGATGCGCCGCTTCGGCTCCACCGAGCGCTTCCTGGAGCTGCTCGCCTCGGCCCGCGCCCTGGCGCCCGCGGCCGGCGCGCGCAGCAACTTCATCGTGGGCTTCCCCGGCGAGACCGAGGAGGAGTTCGAGGAGCTCGTCCGCTTCCTGTCGGAGGCGCGGCTCGACGCGATCGGCCTCTTCGACTACAGCGACGAGGACGGCACCGAGGCCGCGGGCATGGACCGCAAGGTGGACGAGGACACCCTCAAGCGGCGGTACGCCGAGATCAGCGACCTGGCCGACGAGCTGGTCGCCCAGCGGGCCGAGGAGCGGCTGGGCGCGCTGGTCGAGGTGATGGTCGACACGGTCGAGGGCGCCGAGGTCGAG
Organism: Symbioplanes lichenis; assembly: GCF_030709675.1. Taxonomy (GTDB): domain Bacteria; phylum Actinomycetota; class Actinomycetes; order Mycobacteriales; family Micromonosporaceae; genus Actinoplanes; species Actinoplanes lichenis. The sequence goes on along the minus strand of NZ_JAUZQD010000001.1, from coordinate 585,171 downwards.
GGCCGGGCCGAGCACCAGGCGCCCGAGGTCGACGGCTCGACGACGCTGGTGGCCGGGGACGCCGGGGTCGACCTGGCGGCGCTGCGCCCCGGCGACTTCGTGCGGGCCCGGGTCACGGCCACCGAGGGCGTCGACCTCGTGGCCGTGCCGGTGGAGATGATCTCGGCCGCCCCCGTGGTCCGCACCGCCGCCGCGGCGACGTCGTGACCGACGAGCCGGTGCCGGTCGCCGCGCCGCGCGAGGCCCCGCTGCACAACCCGGCGAACCTCCTCACGGCCGTCCGCATCGTGCTCGTGCCCGTCTTCGTGCTGTTCGTCGTCTTCTCGGAGATGACGCACCCCGCGTGGCGGATCGCCGCCTGTCTCGTGTTCCTCGTCGCCTCCGCCACCGACTTCGCCGACGGCTGGATCGCCCGGCGCTACTCGCTGGTGACCTCGGTCGGCAAGGTGGCGGACCCGATCGCGGACAAGGCGCTGACCGGCAGCGCGCTGGTGCTGCTCTCGCTCTACGGCGAGCTGTCCTGGTGGATCACCGGCCTGATCCTCGTCCGCGAGTGGGGCGTCACGCTGCTGCGCTTCTGGGTGATCCGCTACGGCATCATCCCCGCGAGCCGCGGCGGCAAGCTCAAGACCGCCCTGCAGATCGCCGCGATCGCGTGGTTCCTGTGGCCGATGCCCTCGCCGCTCGACGTGATCGGCCCCATCCTGATGCTTGGGGCGCTGCTCATCACCGTGATCACCGGCATCGACTACGTGCTCCAGGCGCTACGGCTGCGCCGATCGCAGGGTTGATCGCCGCGAGGGCGGTTATTCGATCTCCGTGACCGAGGGAAAGATCGTGAACGAGGACGTGGCCGCCGCCGCGGCGGTGCACCTGCTGGTCGAGCGCCGGGAGACCGTGGCGACGGCCGAGTCGCTGACCGGGGGGCTGCTCGCGACCACCTTCGTGGAGATCCCGGGGGTGAGCGCGGTGTTCCGGGGCGGGCTCGTCGTCTACGCCACCGACCTCAAGCACACGCTGGCCGGCGTGCCGGAGGAGCTGCTCGACGAACGCGGGCCGGTGGACCGGGACGTGGCCCGGGCGCTCGCCCAGGGGGTGCGCGAGCGCTGCGACGCCGACTGGGGGCTCGCCACCACCGGGGTCGCCGGGCCCGAGCCGCAGGACGGCAAACCCGTGGGGATGGTCTTCGTGGCAGTGGCGGGCGCCACTTCCACGACGGTCAAGGAGCTTTCGCTGAGCGGCTCCCGGGCGGAGATCCGGCACGCGACGATGCTCGAGGTGCTCGACCTATTTGCCTCTGAGCTGCGTAAATAAAGATCGGGAACAGGTTCGCGGCGTTTCGTGTTCGTGCCGTGCAGTGATCATCGTCGGCGGCCGCCCGGGCCGCGCCGCCCGAGAATTCGGCGGGGCGGGATGTCGGCGTGGCTCGCATTGGGTACGGTTGCGGGAAGCCTCCGGCGGTTGCCGGTGGCCCCGCCGCAGGAGGAGGTGCCATGGTCCTGCTACGCCGGGTTATCGGTGACGCACTTCGGGCGCGCCGGCAGGGACAGCACCGCACGCTGCGTGAGGTGTCGACCGCCGCCAACGTCAGCCTGGGATATCTCTCCGAGATCGAACGTGGCCAGAAGGAAGCATCCAGCGAGCTGCTCGCGGCCATCTGCGAGGCGCTGGGCGCCCGGCTCTCGGAGCTGCTCGGCGAGGTGAGCAGCACGCTCCAGCTCGCCGAGGGCATGGAGGGTGTGCTCGTGCCGGTGGAGCCGTCGCCGGTTCCCGCCCAGGAGGCCAAGCAGTCCTCGGGTGCGATGCGCGCCGCCGCGTCCGCTCCCGCCGGGGAGACCGCTCCGGTGCGCCAGGTCGCGACCGACGGCAAGGTGTCCGTGTCCGTCCACCAGGAGACCCCGCTCAAGGCCACGCTGCGCGCGACGCGCAAGCGCGATCGGGGCGTCGTCTACGCGGCCTGATCATCGTCGTTCCGTCCGGCCGGTCCGGGGCTTTGCCGCCCCGGGGCGGCCGTTCGCGTTCAAGCGGTGCGCTCGGCGTTCGCCGCGTGGCGCTTCCCGCGTGGCGTGGCGCTTCCCGCGTGGCGTGGCGCTTCCCGCGTGGCGTGGCGCTTCCCGCGTGGCGTGCCGCTTCCCGCGTGGCGTGCCGCTTCCCGCGTGGCGTGCCGCTTCCCGCGTGGCGTGCCGCTTCCCGCGCGCCGCTTCCCGCGAGGCGTGGCGTGGCGCGTGCGTCGGGCGGGCCTTTTGCGCTGCGTCGCTGTTCGTGCCCTTTCTGCTGCATCGACGCTTGCGTTTTTCGCGGTGCGCCGCCGCTCGTGCCTTTTGCGCCGTCGCGGCGCATTTGACCGCTGGGCCCCGGCGGATCGATCGCCGGGCCGGGCCGGGCGGGCGTCGCAGATACCGGCTCGCGCGCGTAACCTCGACGGTGGGGGATCGCTCCGGGTGACCCTGAGTTCCCCCCGAGGTCACGTGACGGCGGTGGCGGAGAGCTGACACGATGGAGCCCGCGCCATCGTGAAGACCCCTCGGGCCGCGTCGGTGGCGCAAGTCGAGCAGCGACATTGAGGGGATACCGCGGATATGGCGAACCCGTTCGTCAAGGGCTGGCGTTACATGATGGCGCTCTTCGGCGCGAAGATCGACGAGTACGCCGATCCCAAGGTGCAGATCCAGCAGGCCATCGAGGACGCCCAGCGGCAGCACCAGGCGCTCGTGCAGCAGGCCGCCGCCGTGATCGGCAACCAGCGTCAGCTGGAGATGAAGCTGTCGCGGCAGATGGGCGAGGTCGAGAAGCTGCAGGGCATGGCGCGGCAGGCGCTGGTCCTGGCCGACCGGGCGCGCGAGGGCGGTGACGAGTCCGAGGCCCAGAAATACGAGTCGACGGCCCAGACCCTCGCCACCCAGCTCGTCTCGGGCGAGCAGGCCATGGAGGACCTCAAGACGCTGCACGACCAGGCGCTCAGCGCGGCCGGTCAGGCGCGCAAGGCGGTCGAGAACAACGCGATGGTGCTCCAGCAGCGCATCGCCGAGCGTTCGCGCCTGCTGAGCCAGCTCGAGCAGGCGAAGATGCAGGAGACCGTCGCCAAGTCGCTCGAGTCGATGTCCTCGCTCGCCGCGCCGGGCAACACGCCGTCGCTCGATGAGGTGCGCGACAAGATCGAGACGCGCTACGCGAACGCCATGGGCCGCGCGGAGCTCGCCGCCAACTCGGTCGAGGGCCGCATGCTCGAGGTGCAGAAGTCGAGCCTCGACCTGGCCGGCTCGTCCCGCCTCGAGCAGATCCGGGCCAGCATGGCCGGCGACAAGCTCGGCGCGTCCCCGGCCCAGCCCGCCGTCGAGCAGGCCGCGCCGGCCGCCGACCCGGCCAGCGTCGCCCGGCTCGACGAGATCCGGGCCAGCATGAACAACAAGCGCGGCGACACCACCGCCGCGGGCTGAGGCCGGCAACGCTGAGGGGGAGGGGCACGGTGGACGAGCGGACCCGGTACTTCCGGCAGCTCAAGCGTCTGCGTGGGGCGGCCCGCCGATGGAGCGTCATCGGCGGCGGCCTGACCGCGGCGACCGCGGTGCTCACCCCCTATGCGGGGATCGGCATAGCCGACGCCGCCTGGGCCGCCGGCGCGGGCACGTCCGTGATGCTGGCCTGGTGGCGCTGGCGCGACCACCGGGAGCTGGCCGCCATCGAGCCGCCTCCACCCCCACCCGCGCTGCAACCGGGCGACCGGCTGCTCGCCGCCGTCGAGCGCTTCCCGGCCGGCCGCCAGGTCGTCCAGGAGGTGCGCCGCCAGCGCAACCGCCACGCCGTCCGCGGCTCGGCCGTCGCGCAGGCCTGGGACCGGCTCGACCGCGCCTCCACCACCATGGTCGGCCTGGCCGGCCGGCTCACCGGGCCGGGCGAGGCCGCCGTCCTCGAGGCTGCCACCGCCGAGCAGTGGCTCCGCGACCTCGGCCAGCGCGTCGCCGCCGTCGAGCGGGCCCTGCCCCTGACGCCGCCCGACCAGCGGGCCGGGCTGCAGGAGTCGCACGAGAGCCTGGCCGCGCAGTTCACCGAGGGCGTGACCGCCTTCGAGAACCTGGTCGCCTCGGCCGCGTCCTACGTCGCCGAGGACGGGCATCCGGTCGCCGCGGCGCAGCACCCGGCGCTCACCAGCTTGATCGACGCGACCGACCGGCTGCGCGGGATCGCCGAGGGCCTGTCCGAGCTGCGCCGCCCGCAGACCCCGGCCGCCTGAGCGAAGACCGCCTGCGAACCCGGCCGCCGGAGGGAGATCGCCCGCAGACCCCGGCCGGGCGAGCGAAGACCGCCCGCGAACCCGGCCGCCGGAGCGGAGATCGCCCGCAGACCCCGGCCGGGCGAGCGAAGACCGCCCGCAAACCCCGGCCGCCTGAGCAAAACCGCGCGAAGACCGGCTCACGCCAGGCCGAACTGGGCCTTGATGCCGGGGAGGAAGTCGGCGTCGCGGGCCGCTTCCCGGGCCGCGATCATCTGCTCGCCGTCCGGGCCGGCGGCATAGCGGAGCTGATCGGAGCCGTCCGTGACCGCCCGGAAGACGACCTCCGCGATCGCCGAAGGCTCCGAGCCGTCCGCGACCAGCGGGCCCAGCGCGCCGAGCACATTGTGCACGAGCGGCTGGTACTCGGGGATCGCCGGCTCGTTGCTGAAGTCGAGCGACCGCCCGCCGAAGTCCGTCTTGATCCCGCCCGGCTCGACGATCTTCACCCGGATGCCGATCGCCCCGAGCTCGTAGGCCAGGGACTCCGACAAGCCCTCGACCGCGAATTTCGTACCGTGATAGAGCGTGCCCAGCGGGAAGGCCAGCCGCCCGCCGATCGAGGAGACGTTGACGACGACGCCGCTGCCGTTCGCGCGGAAGTGCGGCAGGACCGCCTGGATCGTCGCCAGCGGGCCGAGCACGTTCACGCCGAACTGCCGCTCGACCGTTTCCCAGGAGGTCGACTCCAGCGGCCCGTACGCGCCGTAGCCCGCGTTGTTGACGATCGCGTCGATCCGTCCGAAGCGCGCGATCCCCGCCTCGACCGCCGCGTGGATCGACGGGATGTCCTGCACGTCGAGCCGCGTGACCAGCACGTTGGGCGCGTCGAAGAGCGGCGCGGGCGTCCGCATGGTGGCGACGACGTTCCAGCCCCGGTCGGCGAAGAGCTGGGCGGTGGCCCGGCCGAGGCCGCTGGAGGTTCCGGTGATGAGCACTGTCTGAGTCATAAACAAATCCTCGATCCCGGGCGGGACAGACCCTAGATCGTTCCGTGCAGGCTCTTGCCCGATCCGCTCAATGAGCCATACTCGGCCCGTGGACGCCCTGACCGAGCTGCGTGACCTGATTCCCCGGCTGGCCGGGAGCGCCCCGCGCGGCAGCTGGCTGCCCGGCTCCCTGGTGTCGGCCGTCACCACCGAGACCCAGCCCTACTGCTCCAATTTCGAGCCGCTCTTCGCCCTCGTCGTCGCCGGGGAGAAGCGCCTGTCCCTGGCGGGCAACGAGTTCCGCTACGGCGCCGGCGAGTACCTCATCTTCTCGATGGAGCTGGCCGTCTCCGCCCAGGTGACCCGGGCCGACCCGTTCCTGGCGGCCGGGGTGCGGCTGCGCCCCGAGCTCGTCGCCGAGCTGCTGCTCGAGGCGCCGGAGCCGGACCCGCGCGCCCCGGCGGGCCCCGGCGCCGGGGTCGCCGGGGCCGACGAGGAGCTGCTGGACGCCGTACGCCGGCTGTTGCGTCTGGTCGAACGGCCGCGCGACTTCGCCGTCCTGGCCGCGAGCCTCGAGCGGGAGATCCACTGGCGGCTGCTCACCGGTCCGCTGGGCGGGCTGGTGCGGCAGGTCGGGCGGGCGGACGACCGGTACGTGCTGGTGCGCCGGGCCGCGCGGTGGATGGAGGAGCACTTCGACCGGGCCATCCGCGTCGACGACCTGGCCCGGCACGCGGGCGTCAGCGTCGCCACGCTGAACCGGCACTTCCGGGAGGTCACCACGATGAGCCCGGTGCAGTACCAGAAGCAGCTGCGCCTGCAACGGGCCCGGATCCGGCTGGCGGCCGCGCCCGGGGACGTCGCCGCGATCGGGCACGAGGTCGGTTACGAGAGCCCGTCGCAGTTCAGCCGCGAGTACCGCCGGCTCTTCGGCTTCTCCCCGAGCCAGACGTCAGCCGGACGTGTTCCGGATCATGCGCTGTAGCACCCGTACGGTGGTCTCGTAGTCCGCGTCGTCGATGCCCTCGTGGATCGCCGCCCGGATCTCCGGCGCGTGACTGCGCATGTCGAGCCGCGCCCGCTCGCCCGCGTCGGTGATCGTCAGCCGCCCCACCCCGTCGACCGCCAGCCATCCGCGCTCGACCAGCACCTCCGCCTCGGCCCCGAGATCGTCCTCCCGGCGCAGATAGGTGCTCATCGCCCGGGTCAGCTCGGCGACCGTCATGCCTCGCCCGTCCGGTGAGATGTCGTGCGGCGAGAGGTTTCGCAGCAGCCAGAACTGCGGCTGGGTGCAGCCGAGCTCCGCCTGCCGCGCCCGGATGAAGGCGATCACCGATTCGTACGCGAGCCCGGTCCAGTACGCGACGGGCTCGGCCGCCAGAGAAGTCATGCGCCGACCGTAGGAACTCAACTCCGGTTGAGGTCAAGCCGCGACTCCGCAGCTGGCTGCTCCGGCTGGCAGTGCGGGCACCAGTACGTGACCCGGTCGTCGAGCTCCGCCTTCTGGATCGCGGCACCGCAGCGGCGGCACGGCTGGGCGCGCCGCCCGTACACATAGCTGGTCTGGCCGCGCCGCAGGGAGCCGGTGGTGGTCTGCGTCCAGCGCCCGCGGTTGGAGGCCACCAGCTTCTGGGCGAGCTTGACCGTGCCCGCGAGGTTCTTGACGTCGCGGACCGGGGTCCAGGGCCAGAGGCCGCGCAGAAACAGCGTCTCGGCCTTGTAGAGGTTGCCGACGCCGGCCAGGTTGCGCTGGTCGAGGAGGGCCTCGGCGATCGTCCGGCCGGGGTCGGCCTCGATCCGGCGTACGGCCTCGTCGGCGTCCCAGTCCGCGCCCAGCAGGTCGGGGCCGAGATGCCCGACCAGCGTGTCCTCCTGGGCCGTGGGCAGCAGCGCCACCTCGTGGATGTGATAGCCGACCGCCACCGACCGCGCCGTGCGCAGCACCACCCGGATCAGGTGCGCGGGACGGGTGAAACGCTCACCCGGACGGTACGCCCGCCACGCCCCCTCCATCCGCAGGTGCGAGTGCAGCGTGAGCGGCTCCTCGCCGTCCTTCGTCAGGCGCAGCAGGAGGTGCTTGCCGCGGCTGGCCGACTCGGCCACGGTCCAGCCCGTCAGGTCGGTCGTCGCGAGCTTGGGCACGCGGAAGTCGGAACCGGTCAGCACGTCGCCGGTCAGCGACTTCTCGAGCACGCGGGCCGTGTTCCAGACGGTGTCACCTTCGGGCATGGCTCACCTGTTCCCCCGGCGGACGGCGGCTAACGCTCCGCAATGCGGACGACGTCACCCGGCGTCACGGAGAGGACCACCACGGCCCGGCCGCCGTTGACCGCGACGGCGACGCGACCGGCGGAGTCCTCGTAGACGATCAGCTCGCCCGGCCCGACGTCGCCGAACGTCTGGCCGCGGCGGGCCTTGACCCCGCCCACCACCAGCTCCGGGCCGAGCCCGCTGAGCATCGCGCCGCCCGCGGCCAGCTGCACGTTGCCGAACCGGTCCACGGTCACCACCTCGGCCTCGACCCAGCCGTCGCCGACCGCCACGACCGGGTCGGGCAGCCGGACCACGGACTTCGGGTCGACCGCCCGGCCGGCCTCGGTCAGCGGCGCCCCGAGCGCGAGCCGCGCGGCGACCGGCGAGAAGATGTCGCGCCCGTGGAAGGTGCGCGAGACGTCGCCGAGGAACCAGTCGGTGTTGGTGAGCTCGACCACCTCGTCGAGCCCGCCCAGCGCCTCGGCGGCCCAGACGAGCAGGCCGTTGTCGGGACCCACGAGCAGGCTGCCGGGCGTACGGACGGCGATGCCCCGGCGCTCGGTGCCGACGCCCGGGTCGACGACCGCGACGTGCACCGAGGGCGGCAGGTGCGGGGCGGTCTGGGCCAGCACGGCGGCGCCCCGGGCGACGTCGGCCGGCGGGACGTGATGCGTGACGTCGATGACCCGCAGCTCCGGCGCCAGGCGGGCGATCACGCCGTGGCAGGCCGCCACGAACCCGTCGAAGGTGCCGTAGTCCGTGGTGAGGCTGATCCATCCATACGCGCCCATGAGCCCTACGGTACTGCCCGCGCTCCGGCCGTCTGGCAGAGTTGATCTTATGCGTCTCGTCATCTTCACCGAGCCCCAGCAGGGCGCCACCTACGACACCCTGCGGCGGCTGGCCGTGGCCGCGGAGGACGCCGGCTACGACGGCTTCTTCCGCTCCGACCACTACCTGACCATGGGTGGCGACGGGCTGCCCGGACCCACCGACGCGTGGGTCACGCTCGCCGGCCTCGCCCTGCAGACCTCCCGCATCCGCCTCGGCACGCTGGTCACCTCGGCGACCTTCCGCCACCCGGGCCCGCTCGCGATCAGCGTCGCGCAGGTCGACGAGATGAGCGGCGGCCGCGTCGAGTTCGGCCTCGGCGGCGGCTGGTTCGAGGCCGAGCACACCGCCTACGGCATCCCCTTCCCGTCCGTCGGCGAGCGCTTCGACCGGCTCGAGGAGCAGCTCGAGATCATCACGAACCTGTGGACCACGCCGGAGGGCGACACCTACAGCTACGAAGGCAAGCACTACCAGGTCGTCGACTCGCCCGGCCTGCCCAAGCCGGTGCAGAACCCGCGCCCGCCGGTCATCGTCGGCGGCCACGGCAAGAAGCGCACCCCCGCGCTGGCCGCCCGCTACGCGCAGGAGTTCAACACCCCGTTCGCCAAGATCGAAGACCTCCCTGCCCTGTACGGCCGGGTCCGCGCGGCCTGCGCCGAAGCCGGCCGGGACCAGCTGCCCGTCTTCTCGGCCGCCGCCGTCCTCTGTGTCGGCAAGGACGACGCCGAGGTCGCCCGCCGCGCCGCCGCGATCGGCCGTGAAGTGGAGGAGATGCGCGAGAACGGCGGCATCGTCGGCACGCCGTCCGAGGTCGTCGACACGCTGGGCCGCTACGCCGGAGTCGGCGCCGAGCGCGTCTACCTGCAGACGCTCGACCTCGCCGACCTCGACCACATCGAGCTCGTCGCCTCCGCGGTCATGCCGCAGCTGTGACTCCTCCCGGGGGAAGGGTAGCAGCGCCCTTCCCCGTTCGGGTGCTTTCCTTCCGGGACGGTTCCTGTTCCGGGACGTAAAGTCGGACCCGTGCGGATTGTCACTGATCGTCTGACCCTGCGCCGCCCGGCCGACTCGGACCTCGATGCCGTGTACGCGATCCACCACGATCCCCGCGCCTGCCACCACAACCCCTCCGACCTGCTCGACCGCCGGGCCGACGCCGAGCACCTGCTGCGCCGCTGGGACGAGCACTGGCAGCGGCACGGCTTCGGCTACTGGACGGTGATGCGCCACGACCCGGCCGGCCCGATCGGCTTCTGCGGCCTGAAGATCGTCCGCTTCCGCGGCCGCGAGGTTCTCAACCTCTTCTACCGCCTCGACCCCGCCGCCTGGGGCGCCGGCTACGCCACCGAAGCCGCCACCGCCGTCGTCGCCTGGGCCGGTGACCACCTCCCGGACTGGCCGGTCCTGGCCCGCGTCCGCCCCGCCAACCTCGCCTCCCAGCGCGTGGCGCAGCGCGCGGGCCTGACCCGCGACCCCGCCCAGGACGAGCCGGGCGAGGACGGCCCCGACTGGATGTTCACCCTCCGCTGGGACCGTCACCCCTGACCTCGCGCCGAGACGGGCCGGCCTCAGGCCGCGGCGCCGGCCCGCCGTCCCGGTCGCGCAGCATCTGCTCCCACGCCGCCAGCTCGGCCTTCTCCACGCCACTGACCCAGCGCAGGGCGGTCAGCCCGATCCCGCTGACCGACGCGAAGATCAACGCCCCGCCGAGCGCCTCGGCCGCCTTGTGCCACCGGTCCTCACCGCCGACGCTCAATCCCAGGAACCACAGCGCAACGAACACCCCGGCCACAGCGGCGATCAGATGCGCGATGCGATGCCGGAACCGAGCGTGCCGGAGGCCTGCGACGGCGGAATGCTCCTCAACGCTCCGGCCGCCGCCGGCGGTGTGCTGCTCGATGCCCATGACGTCCTCCCCGGGTCGGCGCGTCGCCCCTTCCCGCAGCCTGCGCGCGAAGCCGCGGTGAGCCCATCCGGCAACTCCCTGAAGCGTGCCGGGGGCGGGGGTGAAAGCGCTCCCACCGGCTCACCCTCGCAGGCGCAACCCCCGCGGCGTCGCGCGGAAGCCGGCTGCCGACAGCGCGTCCCGCAGCGGCGACGCCAGCACCGACTCGCCGTCGGCCCGTTCGACGGACATCGCGCCCAATGCGCCCGAGCGGACCGACCCCGCCAGCGCCTGCCCGGCCGCGACCAGCGCCTCGGTGTCGTCCGTGTAGGACAGCAGCGTCTTGCCGCCGCGCTCGACATAGAGGATGAGGTCTCCGCCGACCAGGACGACCAGGGCTCCCGCCTTGCGGCCGGCGCGGTGACCGGTGGCGGGGGCGGTCTCGCCCGTGCCGTTGTCCACCACACGGTCCGGCCAGGGGAGGGCCGCGCCATACGGGTTGGCGGGGTCGGTCGAGGCGAGGACCACGGCGGTCGTGCCCGTACGTTTCGCCAGCTCGGCCGGCTCGGACAGCGCCCGCAGCCGGTCGACCGCCCCGGGCACCGCGAACTGCGCCGCGCCCAGCCCCTCGACGAAGTAGCCGCGCCGGGCCGCCCCGCGCTCCTCCAGCGCGCTGAGCACCGGGTAGACCGCCGCGAACCCGCCCGTGACGCCCTCGGCCAGCACGGCGCCGCGGGTCACGACGCCGTGCCGCTCCAGCAGGAGGTCGGCGGTCGCGGCGGCGCGGCGGGTCGGGTCGAGGTCGCGGTCGGGCAGCCGGGACCAGCGGCCGACCATCTGGGGCGGACCCGAGCGGGCGGGCATGACGGGCCGGCCGGGCCTGCGATAACGGGTGCGGGCCGGGGCCGCCTTCGCCTTGTGGGCGCCGCTGCCGCCGAGCAGGGCCCGCAGCGGCGCGATCGTGTCGTTGGTGAGGTGGCCGGCCCACACGAGGTCCCAGACCACGGCGGCCAGGGCACTGTCGTCGGTGGAGTGCACACGGTCGGAGAGGCTGCGGAAGAAGAGCGCCTGCCCGTCGCCGAGCGTGTCGAGCACGGCCTGGTGCAGGGGCGTCAGGGCCAGCTCCTCGTCGGGCGCCGGGAGCAACAGCGGCGCAGTGTCCGCATAGGCCAGCGTGACCCAGCCGTCGCCGCCGGAGATGCTGCCCGAGCCCGCCCACAGCACCTCGCCGCCGGCGCACAGCTCGTCGAGCTGCGGCGGGGCGTAGTCGGCGACCCGGGCGGGCAGGATGAGGCGCTCCCACGCGGATGCCGGGGCGGCCACCCCCTGCAGCTGCTCCAGGGAGGCGGCGAGCGCGTCGACGCCGCGGGCGTTGCCGCCGATCTGGTGCCACCGGGGCAGGAAGGCGGCCAGCACACGCGGCGCCACCGGCTCGATCTCGCGGCGCAGGGCGGCCAGCGACCGGCGGCGCAGGAGCCGGAGGACCTCGGCGTCGCACCACTCGCTGCCGGCGCCGCCGGGGGAGAACTCGCCCGACACCACGCGGCCGGTGGCGCTCAGCCGCTTGAGGGCCTGCTCCACCACGAACACGCCCAGCCCGAACCGCGCTGCGCAGGTCGCCGCCGCGAACGGCCCGTGCGTGCGGGCATAGCGCGCCACCAGATCGCCGAGGGGGTCGGCCACCGGTTCCAGGTACGCCTCCGGCACCCCCACCGGCAACGCCACGCCCAGCGCGTCGCGGTAGCGCCCGGCGTCCTCGACCCCGATCCAGCGCTCCTCGCCGGCGACGCGGATCAGCAGCGCGCGCCGCGACGCGGACAGCTCCTCCATCCAGGACAGGTCGACCGAGCGCGCGGTCAGGTCGGCGGGCGACAAGTCGCCGAGGAGGCGCAGCAGCTCGGCCGCGTCCTCGGCGTCGCGGGGCGCCCGCTGCGTGGTGAGCCACTGGAGCTGACTCTCGCTCTCGGTGACGACCGCCGGGTCGAGCAGCTCGCGGAGGTCGACGCGGCCCAGCAGCTCGCCGAGCAGGGTCGAGTCGAGGGCCAGGGCGGCGGCGCGGCGCTCGGCCAGCGGCGCGTCGCCCTCGTAGAGGAACGCCCCGACATAGCCGAACAGCAGCGACCGGGCGAACGGCGACGGGCGCGGGGTCTCGGCCTCGACCAGGCGGACCTTGCGGCCGGCGATCTCGCGCATGAGCCCGACCAGCCCCGGCACGTCGAAGACGTCCTGCAGGCACTCGCGGGCGGCCTCGAGCGTGACCGGGAAGTCGGCGAACTCGCGGGCCACGTCGAGCAGCTGCGCCGAGCGCTGGCGCTGCTGCCACAGGGGCTGGCGGCGCTTGGGGTCGCGGCGGGGCAGCAACAGCGACCGGGCCGCGCACTCGCGGAACCGGGAGGCGAACAGCGCCGAGGTGCCCACCGACTCCTCGACGATCTGGGCGATCTCCTCGGGGTCGAACGCCACGAGGTCGGCGCCGGGCGGCTCCTCGGCGGTGTCCGGCAGGCGCACCACGATGCCGTCGTCCGAGGGCATGACCTGGCCGTCCACGCCGTAGCGCTCGCCGAGTCGCCGGCCGATGGCCAGGGCCCAGGGTGCGTTGACCTTGGCGCCGAGCACGCAGTGCACGGTCATGCGCCAGTCGCCCAGCTCGTCGCGGAACCGCTCGACCACGATCGTCCGGTCGTCGGGGAGGTTGCGGGTCGCCTCGCGCTGCTCCCGCACGTACGCCACGAGGTTGTTGGCGGCCCACTCGTCCAAGCCGGACTCGCGCAGCGACCCCACGGCGGCGTCGTCGCCGGCCCGCACCAGCCCCCGCAGCCGGGCGCCGATCGCGCGGCCCAGCTCGACCGGGCGGCCGAGGGCGTCACCCTTCCAGAACGGCATCCGCGCGGGCGCCCCGGGCGCGGGCGACACCAGCACCCGGTCGGGCGTGATGTCCTCGATGCGCCAGGAGGTCGAGCCGAGCAGGAAGACGTCGCCGACCCGGGACTCGTAGACCATCTCCTCGTCGAGCTCGCCGACGCGCGACGCCTTCTCCGAGCCGGCCAGGAACACGCCGAACATGCCGCGGTCGGGGATCGTGCCGCCGCTGGTGACGGCGAGTCGCTGCGCGCCGGGGCGGCCGGTCAGCACGTCGCTCGTGCGGTCCCAGACGAGGCGCGGGCGCAGCTCGGCGAAGGCGGTCGACGGGTAGCGCCCCGACAGCATGTCCAGCACGGCGTGCAGGGCGGAGTCGGGCAGCTCGGCATAGGGCGCGGCCCGGCGCACCAGGCCGGCCAGCTCGTTGACCTGCCACTCGTCGAGGGAGACCATGGCCACGACCTGCTGGGCCAGCACGTCGAGCGGGTTGCGGGGATAGCGCAGCTCCTCGATCGCGCCCTCGCCCATCCGCTCGGCGACGACCGCGCAGGAGACCAGGTCGCCGCGGTGCTTCGGGAAGACCACGCCGCGCGACACGGCCCCGACCTGGTGGCCGGCCCGGCCGATGCGCTGGAGCCCGGCCGACACCGACGGGGGCGCCTCGATCTGCACGACCAGGTCGACCGACCCCATGTCGATGCCCAGCTCGAGGCTGGAGGTGGCGACCACGGCCGGCAGCTGCCCGCTCTTGAGCGCCTCCTCGATCTGCTTCCGCTCCTCGCGCGACACGCTGCCGTGGTGCGCCCGCGCGACGACCGGCGGCGCCCCGCCCGCCTCGCCCGACTGCGCCATGACCTGAGCCGGCGGCCGTTTCGCCGGGATCGCGCCGGGCCCGCCGGCGGCCGCGGCCCCGGGAACCGCGCCGGAGGCTGCCTCGGCCCGCTCCAGCGCCAGCTCGTTGAGCCGCGCGCACAACCGCTCGGCCCCGCGGCGCGAGTTGGTGAACACGATCGTCGACCGATGGTCCTGGATGAGGTCGAGCACCCGCTCCTCGACCGCGGGCCAGATCGACGGCGAGTGCCGCCCCGCCCCGGGGTCGTCCGCGTCAAGCTCGGGCTGCTCGTCGAGCCGGGTCATGTCCTCGACCGGGACGGTCACCTCGACCTCGATGGTCTTGGCCGACTTGGGCTGCACGATCTCGACATCCTGCGCGCCGCCGAGGAACCGGGCCGTGTCCTCGATCGGGCGCACGGTCGCGGACAGGCCCACCCGCTGCGCCGGCTTGGCCAGCAGCTGGTCGAGCCGCTCGAGCGAGAGCGCCAGGTGCGCCCCGCGCTTGGTGGCGGCGACGGCGTGCACCTCGTCGATGATCACCGTCTCGACGCCGCGCAGGGACTCGCGGGCGGCCGAGGTGAGGATGAGGAAGAGCGACTCCGGCGTCGTGATCAGGATGTCGGGCGGCGTGCGGGTGAAGGCCCGCCGCTCGTCGGCCGGGGTGTCGCCGGTGCGCATGCCCACGGTGATGTCGGGCGGCGGCACGCCGAGCCGGCCCGACGCCTGCCGGATGCCGGTCAGGGGGGCCCGCAGGTTGCGCTCGACGTCGACGGCCAGCGCCTTGAGCGGGCTCACATAGAGCACGCGGCACCGGTGTTTCGGCTCCTCCGGCGCGGGCTCGTGGGCCAGCCGGTCGAGCGACCAGAGGAAGGCGGCCAGCGTCTTGCCGGAGCCGGTGGGCGCGACCACGAGGGCGTTGCGCCCCGCCCCGATGGCCTGCCACGCGCCGGCCTGGGCGGCGGTGGGCGCGGCGAAGGCGGCGCGGAACCACTCGCGGGTGGCCACACCGAACTGCTCCAGCACGTCCTGCATGACACCCATGGTGCCCCCGGGGTACGACAAAAATCGCGGATCGACCCGTCCGGACGGACCATGGTGTCGAACCATCGACGGTGGGCACATTGATGTATCGAAAATTGCCCCCGGGGAGGCGCCGTGATCAGGAGATATGCCCTCATAGTGCCGGTTGTGCTGGCCGCTGTGACGCTCGCCGCCACGCCCGCCCGGGCGGCCGGGGCCGGGTATGTCCGGCTCGCCCACCTCTCGCCGGACACGCCCGCTGTCGACGTCTATCTGCGGTCCGAGTCCGGCGCGACCGAGCCCCAGCGCTTCGACGGCGTCGCGTACGGCGCGCTGTCCGACTACATGCGGATGCCCGCCGGGACGTACACGGTGGCCATGCGCAAGGCGGGTGCCGCGGCGAGCACCCCGCCCGTCATCACGACGCAGGTCACGGTCGCGGACGGCGGCGCCTACACCGTCGCGGGCGTCGGGCGCTATGCCGATCTGGGCCTGCGGGTGCTCGACGACGACCTCGACCTGCCCGCGGCGGGCACTTCCAAGATCAGGATCATTCAGGCCTCCGTACGCGCCCCCGTGCTGGACGTGGCCGGCGCGGACGGCCGCCGGATCGCCGACGGTGTGCCCTTCGCCACGACCACCGGCTACCGCCAGGTCGACCCCGGGCGCTGGACGGTTCGCGTGAAGCCCACCGGCGGCGGCTCGCCGAGCGACCTGCCGTGCACGCTCGGCGCGGGCAACGTCTACTCGCTGCTGGTGCTCGACGACGGCAAGGGCGGCCTGGAGCCCGAGCTGCACATCGACGCCGCGCGACAGGGTGGAGTGCCCCAGGGCGGCGTGGCCACGGGCGGTGGCGGCACGGCTCCCGCCCCGACCGGCTGGGCGCTCGGAGTGGTGGTCGCCATCGCCGGACTGCTCGCGGTGCGGCGTCGTACCCGATGAGGCACTTGCTCTCGGCGGCAGTGGTGCTTCTCACGGTCAGCCTGGCCGGCGCGGCGTCGCCCCCACGGACCGAGCCGGTCGCTGTGCGCGAGGCGGCTGCCGCGGTGGTCGTACCGGGAAAATGGCCGGACCCCTTCCGGGAAAGTGAGCGAACGCTCAGCGGTCCGCCCACCCGCCTGCGCGTTCCGGCGGCGGGCATCGACACCGCGCTGGAGCGGCTGCACCTCGGCGCCGACGGCGAGCTCGTGCCGCCCACCGGCAACGACCGGGCCGGCTGGTACGCGGACGGCACCGCACCCGGCGACGTCGGCCCGGCCGTCCTGGCGGGACACGTCGACTCGCGCCGCGGGCCGGCCGTGTTCTTCCGGCTGAAGGAGCTGCGGCCGGGCGACACCGTCGAGGTGACTCGCGGTGACGAGCAGGTCCGCTTCACCGTCACGGGCAGTGCCTGGTATCCGAAGTCACGCTTCCCGGCCGCCCGGGTCTACGGCCCCACACCCGACCGGCAGCTGCGGCTCATCACGTGCGGCGGGAGCTTCGACCGCGGCGCCCGGTCCTATCGGGAGAACCTTGTCGTGTACGCGGTGGCCGGGTGATCGAGCTACCGATGGTGATCGGATCGGATCTACGCTGGCCGAGGGGGTGCGGATGACAGACAGGCAGACGCTCGTCGCGGGACGCTACCTCCTGCTCGACCTGGTCGGCGCCGGGGGCATGGGCCGCGTGTGGCTCGCCCGGGACGAGATGCTGCACCGCGAGGTCGCCGTCAAGGAGATCGTCCCGCCCGCCTGGATGACCCCTGCCGAGCAGGCCCGGCTGCGCGAGCTCACGCTGCGCGAGGCCCGGAGCGCGGCCCGCATCGACCACCCGCACGTGGTCAAGATCTACGACGTGGTGCACACGGGCGACCAGCCGTGGATCGTCATGGAATACGTGCCGTCCCGCTCGCTCTACGACATCATCGGCCGGGACGGCCCGCTGCCGCCGGAGGAGGTCATCCGGATCGGCACCGCCGTCCTCGAAGCGATCACGGCCGCGCACAGCGCCGGGGTGCTCCACCGCGACATCAAGCCGCACAACGTCCTCATCGGGCCGGGCGGCCGGGTCGTGCTCACCGACTTCGGCCTCGCCACGTTCGCCGACGACGGCGCGGTGACCGGCCCGGGCCCGGTCGTCGCCTCGCCGCACTACGTCGCCCCCGAGCGGGCCAAGGACGGGACGTTCACCCGCGAGTCCGATCTCTGGTCGTTCGGCGCGACGCTCTACGCGGCGGTCGAGGGCCGGTCCCCGTACGCCCGGGACAGCGCGATGGCCACGCTCACCGCGCTGGCGACCGAGCCGCCCGACCCCTTCGTCCGCGCCGGTCCGCTCGCGCCCGTGCTGACCGGGCTGCTCCGGCGCGACCCGGCCGACCGCCTCACCGCGCCGGAGGTGGCGCGGCTGCTGCGTACGCCCTCGGTGGGCCGGGCCTCCGTGCCCTCGCCACCGCCGCCGCCGGGACGCCGGGCCTGGAAACGGCCGGTGCTGGCCGGGGCGCTCGTGCTCGCGCTGCTCGGAGTGGCCGCCGGCGTCTTCCTGCGCGACGGCGGCGAGCGGGAGCAGGCGGCGCCGGTGGTGACGTCGGTCCCACCCTCGGGCACCGGCGGGGGCGGCGGCGGCTTCAGCCCGGTGGCCTGCCCGGGCGACGCGCCGGCCGGCCTGCCCACGACCCCGCAGCGCGGCGCGGACCAGCTGCGCAAAGGCTGGTCGCTGCTGGAAGGCTGGTCCTACTTCAGCCGCGACGGCTTCCGGATCGCGGTGCCCGACGGCTGGACCTACGAGACGGTCGGCACGACGATCTGCTTCCGCGACCCGGCGAGCCCGCGCGTGCTGAGCGTCGACGCCTCCCGCAACCCCCAGGGCGACCCGGTCAAGGCCTGCCGCGAGGAGGTGTCCCGGCTGCGGGGCGCCGGCGCGCTGCCCGGCTATCGGCAATATCGCCTCGACCGCGTCGGGTCGCTCACCCGGGCCGCGGACTGGGAGTACGCCTACGACGATCCCCGCACCGGGACCCGGATGCACGCCATGACGCGGTGGGTGGCGTCGGGCGGGGAGGGCTATGCGTACGGGCTGCTGGCGCGCGATCTCGACTGGCCGGCCACGTTCGCGACCTGGGGGATGATCGTCAGCACCTTCTCGACCGGCATCTGAGCGATCCGTCCCGGAGCGAGCCGCCCCTGGGCGGTCTTCCCTGGGCGGTATGTCCCGGCCGGGATTAGGCATCGACGGGCATCGTTGTGATGCTCGGGGCATGAGATCTCTCGTCCTCGCCGGTGCGGCCGCGCTCACGCTGACCGCCACCGCGGCAGTTCCCGCCTCGGCCGCGCTCGCCGCCCCCTCCCCGGCCGCGCCCGCCGCTTCCTCCGCCCGGGCCGCCGTCGCCGCTCCCGACATCGCCGTCGCCAGTGTCCAGGCTCACCTCACCCGGTTCCAGTCGATCGCGACGGCCAACGGCGGCAACCGCGCGCACGGCCGGCCCGGCTATCTCGCCTCCGTGACCTACGTCAAGGGCCTGCTGGACGCCGCCGGCTTCCAGACCCGCCAGCAGAGCTTCACGTACGGGGGAGCGACCGGCTACAACCTGATCGCCGACTGGCCCGGGGGCGACACGGCCGACACGCTCATGATCGGCTCGCACCTCGACAGCGTCACCGCGGGTCCGGGTATCAACGACAACGGCACCGGCTCCGCGGCGAACCTCGAGGTGGCCCTGGCCGTGGCGCGCACCGGCTTCACGCCCGCCCGGCACCTGCGCTTCGGCTGGTGGGGTGCGGAGGAGCTCGGGCTGCGCGGCTCGACGGCCTACGTCAACTCGCTCACCACGGCCCAGAAGCGGCAGATCACCGGCTACCTCAACTTCGACATGGTCGGATCGCCCAACCCCGGCTACTTCCTCTACGACGGGGACAATTCCGACGGTACGGGCGCCGGGGCCGGACCCGCGGGCTCGGCGGAGATCGAGGACGTGCTGGAGGCGTACTTCTCGTCGATCAATGTCCCCACCCGGGGGACCGACTTCGACGGCCGCAGTGACTACGGTCCGTTCATCTCGGCGGGGATCCCGGCGGGCGGCATCTTCACCGGGGCCGAGGGCCGCAAGACCGCGGCTCAGGTCCAGCTGTGGGGTGGCACACAGGCGGCCTTCGACCCGTGTTACCACCGGTCGTGCGACACCACCGCCAACGTGAGCGCCACGGCCCTCAACCGCAGCTCGGACGCCATCGCGAACGCCGTCTGGACCCTCGCCCAGAGCTGACCGTGACCGCCTGGTCCGCCCGCTGTGAAGATCGTTGTCTCACAGCGGGCACTCAGCGGACGCTGGTATTTTCTTCGGATGATTGGCAGTAGACGGCCGGGTACGGCCCGGCCCCTCGTCACTGATCCGCCTGCCCCCGTCACGCCATGTTGATCCTGGTAGGCCTCCTGCTCGTCATTCTCGTCACCGCGATCACGGGCTATTTCGTCGCCCAGGAGTTCGGTTACGTCGCGGTCGACCGCGGCAAGCTGCGCGCCGAGGCCGATCGCGGCGACAAGGCCGCGGAGCGCGCGCTCCAGGTGACCGAGCGACTCTCCTTCGTCCTCTCCGGCGCCCAGCTGGGCATCACGGTGACGGCCCTCATCGTCGGTTACCTCGCCGAGCCCTATCTCGGCGAGGGCTTCGCCGAGCTGCTCGGCCTGACCGGCCTGCCCGAGGGCGTCACGGCGGCCATCTCGGTGGTGCTGGCCCTGCTCATCGCCACCGTCGTGCAGATGGTCCTCGGCGAGCTGGCCCCCAAGAATTTCGCCATCGCCCGCCCCGAGGTGCTCGCCAAGGCGCTCGGCCGCTCGACGCTGATCTACCTGGCCGTCTTCGGCCCGATCATCAAGCTCTTCGACAAGGCCGCGGCCAAGCTGCTGCGCCGCATCGGCATCGAGCCGATCGAGGAGCTGCCCGAGGGCGCCACCGAGGAGGACCTCGAGCAGATCATCGCCGAGTCCCGCGCCGAGGGGCACCTCGACCCGGAGCTGTCCGCGCTGCTCGACCGCGGCCTCGACTTCCGGGGCCGGTCGGCCTCCGAGGTCATGGTGCCGCGGGTCGACGTGCACACGGTCAAGTCGACCGACACCGCCCAGCGGGTGGTCGAGCTGCTCGACACGGGCCGCTCGCGGTTCCCGGTGCGGGGCGGCGACGGGGTGGACGAGATCGTGGGCGTCGTCGGGATCGCGGACGTGCTGGGCGTACCCCCGAAGGAAAGGGCGACCCGGCAGGTGGGCGACCTGTGCGCGCCGCCGCTGCTGGTCCCGGCCTCGCTGCACCTGCCCGCGGTGCTCGACCGGCTGCGCGGCGGTCACCGGCAGCTCGCCATCGTCGTCGACGAGTACGGCGGCTTCGCCGGCATCATCACCCTCGAGGACATCGCCGAGGAGCTCGTCGGCCCGATCCGTGACGAGGACGACCTGCCCGAGCCCGCGCCGGCCCGGCAGGACGACGGCTCGTGGATCGTCCCGGCTCGCTGGCGCATCGACGAGGTCGCCGACGCGACCGGCGTCGACCTGCCCGAGGACGACGACTACGACACCGTGTCGGGCCTGGTCATGAGCCACCTCGGCCGGGTGCCGCAGGTGGGCGACGCGGTCGCGCTCGACTCGGGGGCCGGTCTCGCCGTGCTCTCCGTCGACCGGCACGTGCCGCAGTCCGTCCGCGTCACACCCGCCCCCGCCTCCGCGGTCCCGGCGGCCGAGGGGAGCGACCGATGAGCACCACGTGGGCCGTCGCCTGCTCCCTGCTGCTGCTCGCGGGCAACGGCTTCTTCGTCGCGGCCGAGTTCGCGCTGGTGGCGAGCAAGCGCTACCGCCTCGAGCACGCCGCGGCCGAGGGCAGCCGCGCCGCCAAGGCCGCCCTCGACGGCAGCCGCGAGCTGTCGATCATGCTGGCCGGCGCGCAGCTCGGCATCACCCTCTGCTCGCTGGGCCTGGGCGCCCTCGCCGAGCCGTCCATCGAGCACCTGCTGCACCCGCTGCTGCACGGGGTGGGCCTGCCGGACGTCCCGAGCGAGATCATCGCCTTCCTGGTCGCGCTGATCGTGGTCACCTTCCTGCACCTGGTGGTCGGCGAGATGATGCCCAAGAGCTGGGCCATCACCGACCCCGAGCGCTCGGCGACGATCCTGGCGCTGCCGTTCCGCGGCTTCGTCGCGCTGGTCCGCCCGGCCCTCATCGCGCTGAACTGGCTGGCCAACGCGGCGCTGAGCCCCTTCGGCGTGCACCCGCAGGACCAGCTGGCCCAGGCGCACGGCCCCGAGGAGATGAACATCCTCCTCGAGCGCTCCCGGGCCGAGGGCACCATCGAGGCCGAACAGAGCGAGCTGCTGACCAGCATGCTCAAGCTGCAGGAGACCACCATCGACCAGGTCCTCATCACCGACGACCACCTGGTCACGGTGCCGGTCACGGCCAGCGCCCTGGACATCGAGGCGGCGTCGCTGGCCAGCGGCCGGTCGCGCATGGCCGTCCTCGGCGCCGGGGGCGACGTGGTCGGCGTCGTCCACGTGCGCGAGGCCGTCCGGGCCACCACCGCGGACTCCGCGGTGACCGCGGCGCAGCTCATGGACCCGTCCTTCGTCCTCGCCGGCGGCGTCACGGTCACCGACGCGGTCACCCGGATGCGAGCGGCCCGCGCGCAGCTCGCCATGGTGACGCGCGACGGGAAGCGGGTCGGCTTCGTGGCGCTGGAGGACCTGCTCGAGCAGGTCATCGGCGAGTTCGACGACGAGACCGATCCGGTGCCGGTCGGGCGCCGGATGCGCTGAGTTCTTGCGTTCCTCGCGGCCCGGTGCGTTCTCGCGCGCCGGGCCGCTTTCCGCCCCACGGGGCGGCGTTGTGCCGGACAATTCGGTCAGGATTGCCGGAGCGGGCGGGCGGGAAGGGTTGCGGGATGGACTTCGAGACGGTGCTGCGCACGTTCCACCTGGGCGGGCCCCAGGTCAGCACGGTGCTCGCGACGGCCGAGACCTACCCGGGCACGCCGCTGATGGGCGCGGTCCGGCTCCAGGGCGGCGACTACGACCTCGCCGTCGACACGATCGCGGTCGGGCTGGTCACGCGGGTCGAGGCCGAGGACGGCGATGCGCTGCTCGAGTTCCACCGGGCCTGGGTGGCGGCCGGCTTCACGCTGGCGGCGGGCGAGCACCAGGACATCCCGTTCACGATCACGCCGCCGTGGGAGACGCCGCTCACCCACGCGTACGGGCATCGGCTCGCCGGCATGTCCCTGGCCCTGCGCACCGAGGTCGAGGCGGAGGACGAGGTCGACCGGGAGGACGCCGCCCTGCTGACCGTCCACCCGCTGCCGGCCCAGGAACTGGTGCTCACCGCGCTCACCGACGCGGGCTTCCACTTCCGGCACGCCGACGTCGAGCGGGGGGCGATCTATGGCGTACGCCTGGAGCTGCCCTTCTACCAGGAGATCGAGTTCACGCCGCCGGCTCGCTGGGCGCGCGCACTGGACGAGCTGGAGCTCACGTTCGTCGCCGACGGGGCGGGCGTCGAGGTGATCCTCGAGTACGAGAAGCACGGCGGGCTGTTCCGGGCGCCCCAGGACTCGTACGCCCGGTTCCGGCTGGACCACGGCTGCTCGGCGGCCGACGCTGCCGCGGCCCTGCACGGTGCCCTGCCTGCCTAGAGGACTTTCGCCGCCTCGCGGAGATCGCTGATCGCATGCCGCACCCGGGGCCGAGCACCGGATCGTGCTGCCGTGGCTGACCTTCCCGGCGGTCGTCGGCTCGGACGTCGCCGGCGCGGGGTGAAGGTCAGCGGGCCTGGAAGCTCGTGGTGCTCATTCCGTGATCCCAGCCTCTGGGACGCCCAGCAAATGCACAGCGCTTCCCGGCTCGCGCGGCGCCCTGCTGCCGACACGCCGCCCGAGCAGCCGCCCTAACGTGCCGGAAATCGAAGAACGACGCCCAGCTCGGATCGTCATTTCTATTAACAAACGTCTATGCCTTGTGGTTGCAGCTTCAACATTTTAGCGTCGGTCGAAGTACGTCTCTTCCCCGTCGCCGCAAGGAGAACCATGGACAACCACAAGCTCGCCGCCCCGGTCTGGTCGCTGTTCCGGGTGGTGATCGGTCTTCTCTTCACCTTCCACGGCGCGGCGACCGTCCTCGGCCTCTTCGGCGGGTCGCCGGCCACGGGCCAGGCCGTCGAGGTGGGCGTGTGGCCGAACTGGTACGCCGGCGTCATCCAGCTCGTCTGCGGCATCCTTGTCATGCTCGGCCTCGTCACCCGCCCGGCCGCGATCCTGGCCTCCGGCTCGATGGCCTACGCCTACTTCGTCGTCCACCAGCCCGAAGCCCTCACCCCCAACCAGAACGGCGGCGTCGGCCCCGCCCTCTACGCCTGGACCTTCCTGATCATCGCCGTCCTCGGCCCCGGCCCCTGGTCCCTCGACGCCCTCCTGCGCCGCCGCACCGGAGCCGCTCCGGCCCACGCCCCCGCCCCCGCAACGGAAACCGCCAGCGCCTGACGGCGCCAGCCCTCTACCGACGCGTCTCCTACTCCGAAGCGCCCCCTCCCGCGGCCAGGCGTGCCTCCAGCCGCTCGCGGGCGCCCGGCCACTCCTCGCGCGTCATCGCGAACAGCACCGAGTCCCGCCACGTGCCGTCCGGTCGCAGCCGGTGCCGGCGGATCAGCCCGTCGCGGCTCGCGCCCAGCCGGGCGATCGCCCGCTGCGATCGCTCGTTGCGAATGTCCGTGTACCAGAACACCCGCTCCGCGCCCAGCTGCTCGAAGGCCCGCTCGAGCAGCAGCAGCTTCGCCTCCGTGTTGACACCCGTCCGCCACCACCGGCGCCCCAGGACCGTGTGACCGATGCCGAGTGCGCGCCGGGCCGGGTCGATGTCGTGATAGCTGGTCATGCCCAGCACCTCGCCGGTGTGCGGGTCGCATTGGGCCCAGGCGACCCGCTGCCCGGCCCAGCGCTCCCGCTCGGCCTGCTCGACCAGCTCCGCCATCGCCGCCCGCTCCTGCGGCCGCGGCGACGGCAGGAACTGCCACACCTCGTCGTCGGCCAGCGCCGTCAGCAGACCGTCCACGTGCGACGGCGCGAGCGGCTCCAGCGCCACGTGGCGCCCGCGCAGAGGCGCCGCCGTGTGCCACGGGGAGGCCGGCGCCCCCGCCAGATAGAACGGTGTCGGCTGCCTCACCCCGGCGGCCGGCCCGGGGGGACCGGCGACCGTCCGCATCGGAAGCACGCCCGCCCAGTGCGGCAGCCCCTCGTCCTCGGGCTCGTCGATGACGTCTCCCGCGCGTACGCGTACCGAAACCTCGGTCAACGGCAGAGCCAGGACCGCCGTGCTCGCCATCTCGCGGGTTGTGGGTGGGCGGCTCTCGGCCGCCCGGCCCGGGCCGGTCTTCTCCACCAGAGCCGTCATGGCGGCACTCTTCTCGGTGTCGTTCGTCACGAGCCGGGCGGTGCCCAGGGCGACCAGCGACCTGTAGTTCGCACTGTGGTTGAACTGCGATCGCGCGAACACCAGCCCGTCGAGCAGCGTCACCGAGACGCACACGGAGGCGCCGCCCTCGCGCGCGATCAGCCCCAGCCGGCCGCCGGTGGAGGCGTGCAGATAGAGGGTCTCGCCGACGCGGACGTGCAGGGTGGGCAGCGCCCGGGGCTGGCCGTCGACGACGAAGGCGACGGAACAGTCGTAGGCCTCGTCCAGGATGGCGTGTGCCCGCGCGCGGTCGTAGTGCATGCGGCCCCGGTTGCGCGTCGCGGTGGTGCGGGAGGTGGGCTCGTAGAGATCGGTCACCGGAGCCTCCTTGTCAAAGGCTTTGTGCTAGTACAGAATCGTTCGTGTGGCAGAACAATATCAGGTCTCGGGCACGACCGCCGCCTCGATCGCGGCGAGCATCGAGGCGGGGGTCCTCAGCGGCGACTTCGCCCACGGGGAGAAGCTGCCGGCGATCCGCCTGCTGGCCCACGGCCTGCGGGTCAGTCCGGCCACGGTGGCGAAGGCCTACCAGGAGCTGCGGCAGCGCGGCATCCTGGAGGCGGCCGGGCGCAGCGGCACCCGGGTGCGCCAGCGCCCGCCGGTCGCCAGCCCGCGCTCGGCGCTGCGCATCGCCGCCCCGCCGGGCACGCTCGACCTTTCTTCCGGCGATCCCGACGTGCGTCTCATGGCGCCGCTCGGCCCCTACCTGCGGGAGGTCGCGGCCGAGCTGCGGGAGCCGGGCGACTATTCGGTGGGTGGCGTGCTGCCCGAGCTGGAGTCGGCGGCGCGAGCCCGGCTGGCGGCCGACGGCGTCCCGGTCGGCGACGGGCCGATCGCGCTCACCAACGGCGCTCTCGACGCGATGGAGTGCCTGCTCGTGACGCATCTGCGTCCCGGTGACACGGTCGCCGTCGAGGACCCGGGCTGGGCCAATCTCCTCGATCTCGTCGCCGCGCTGGGCCTGACGGCCGTGCCGCTCGAGGTCGACGACGAGGGCCCGACCACCGACGGTCTGGCGTCGGCGCTGCTGGCGGGCGTGCGCGCCGTCATCATCACCGCCCGCGCGCAGAATCCGACCGGGGCCGCCGTCACCGCCGAGCGCGCCGCGATGCTCCGGCTGCTGCTCACCGTGCACCCCGGCGTGCTGCTGATCGAGGACGACCACGCCGCCGAGCTGGCGGGTGTGCCGCTGCACTGCCTCGGCGGCACGACGGCGCGCTGGGCGTTCGTCCGATCGGCCTCCAAGCCCTTCGGCCCCGACCTGCGCATGGCCGTCGTGGCCGGCGACGCGACGACCATGGGCCGGCTGACCGGCCGCCAGCGCATCACCACCGGCTGGGTGTCGACGATGCTGCAGAGCCTGCTCCTGCGTCTGTGGCAGGCCGAGACCGTGGCCGAGCGCATCATCGCGGCCGGCGCGAGCTACGACCGGCGACGCCGAGCTCTGCGGGCGGCGCTCTCCGCCCGGGGAGTCCGGGCCCACG
The DNA here is from genome assembly GCF_030709675.1 of Symbioplanes lichenis. Taxonomy (GTDB): domain Bacteria; phylum Actinomycetota; class Actinomycetes; order Mycobacteriales; family Micromonosporaceae; genus Actinoplanes; species Actinoplanes lichenis. The sequence continues at coordinate 559,351 of NZ_JAUZQD010000001.1, read as the reverse complement.
GCGCCACCGGCATCAACATCTGGGTACGTGTGGAGGACGAGACCCGCACCGTCACCGAGCTGCGGGACCGGGGCTACGCGGTGGCGCAGGGTGCCCTTTTCCGGCACGGGTCCCCTCCGGGCGTACGCGTGACCGTCAGCCGCCTCGACGACGCGGACGTGGAGCCGTTGGCCGACGCCCTCGCCGCCGCCGTCCTACCCGCCGGACCGGGGCTTTCGGGGAGGTGACCGGGCGCCCGCCCTGGTGACCGTGCCGTGCGCGGTCGCCGGTAGCCCCGTGTCTTCGCGACGTCGGCTCCCGGGCGACGTTCGGGGGCGGGTCGTACCCGATCGTGGGAGTCCGCCGGGCGTGGGTGCCGCGTGAGGGGGTAGACCGTGGGGCATGCCCAGGACCGAGGCGCCCATCGGCGCGCAGCATTTCGTTCCGGCCGACGCGCACGGGCTCGACGAGCTCAAGGCGGCCGCGGTGCACTGCCAGGGGTGTGAGCTCTTCGAGCCCGCGACCCAGACGGTGTTCGGCCGCGGGGCCGCCGACGCCCGGGTGGTGTTCGTCGGCGAGCAGCCCGGCGACGTGGAGGACCAGCAGGGCCTGCCGTTCGTCGGCCCGGCCGGCCGGCTGCTGCGCGAGGCGGTGGACGACGCGGGCATCGACCCGGGCAACGTCTACATCACCAACGCGGTGAAGCACTTCCGCTTCGAGCTGCGCGGCAAGCGGCGCATCCACCAGAGCCCCGGGCCCACGCACATCACGGCGTGCCGCCCGTGGCTGGTGGCCGAGTTCGCGCAGCTGCGCCCCGAGCTCGTCGTCGTGCTCGGGGCCACGGCGGCCAAGGCGCTGCTCGGCCCGTCGTTCCGGGTGACGCGGTCGCGCGGTCAGCTCATGCCGTGGCCCGCGTCCGCCCAGCATCCCGAGGACTTCCCGGTGGCCGAGGTGCAGGCGCTCGCCACGATCCACCCGTCCGCCGTGCTCCGGGCGGACGACCGCGATGCCGCGTACGCGGGACTGGTCGACGATCTGAAAGTGGCCGCCACGGTGCTCTAGTGTCCCGGCTCACCCCTTGTCCTGCCGGTCGTCGGAGGTGCTGTTCCGTCGTCGTCGCAGCACAGTGACGCACATCTCATCGATGGGGCCGCCGGTCCACGGATCGGGGCCGGCGGGCGGCCCGGAGTAGGCTTCACGGGTGCGGTTGACGGACTTCTGGCAGCGTCTTGAGCAGGCATTCGGTGGCGCTTACGCGCGCAGCATCGCGGCCGACCACTCGTTCGCGGACCTCGAGGGACGGACGATCGATCAGGCCATTGCGGACGGTGTCGACACGGTGACGGTGTGGCGAGCTGTGGTCGCCGCGTACCCCGATCGGGTGCCTGCGCGCCTGCGCTGAGCCGGTTTTTCGTACGTTTGTTCGGCGTGTCGCTCGATCGTCGTACAGGTGTTCGGCTATTGTCCTCAGCGGCGTGGTCATCCACAGGCCGCCACCGGGCGGCCGATTCTTGTCAGACCCAGCGTCTAGCGTGACCGCGTGGTGAAAAGCTCATCGGCGAAGACGCCTGCGAAGTCGAGTACAGGGGTGGCGGACATGGTGGCAGGACCTGACCGGGAGAAGGCTCTCGATCTGGCGTTGGCCCAGATCGACAAGCAGTTCGGCAAGGGCTCGGTGATGCGGCTGGGGGAGCGGCCGGTGGTGCAGACCGCCGTCATCCCCACCGGCTCCATCGCCCTCGATGTGGCGCTCGGCGTCGGCGGTCTCCCGCGCGGCCGCGTCATCGAGGTCTACGGGCCGGAGTCCAGCGGTAAGACGACGGTGGCCCTGCACGCGGTGGCCAACGCCCAGCGCAACGGCGGCATCGCGGCGTTCATCGACGCGGAGCACGCGCTCGACCCGGAATACGCCCGGGCCCTCGGCGTCGACACCGACGCCCTGCTGGTGTCCCAGCCCGACACCGGTGAGCAGGCGCTCGAGATCGCGGACATGCTGATCCGCTCCGGCGCGCTCGACATCATCGTCATCGACTCCGTGGCGGCCCTCGTGCCCCGCGCCGAGATCGAGGGCGAGATGGGCGACAGTCACGTCGGTCTGCAGGCCCGCCTCATGAGCCAGGCCCTGCGGAAGATCACCGGCATTCTCAACAACTCGGGCACCACGGCGATCTTCATCAACCAGCTCCGCGAGAAGATCGGCGTGATGTTCGGCTCGCCCGAGACCACGACCGGTGGCCGCGCGCTGAAGTTCTACGCCTCGGTCCGTCTCGACGTGCGCCGCATCGAGAGCCTCAAGGACGGCACCGACGTCGTGGGCAACCGCACCCGCGTCAAGGTCGTGAAGAACAAGGTGGCCGCGCCGTTCAAGCAGGCCGAGTTCGACATCATGTACGGCAAGGGCATCTCCCGCGAGGGCTCGCTCATCGACGTCGGCGTCGAGCAGAGCATCATCCGCAAGTCCGGCGCCTGGTACACCTACGACGGTGACCAGCTGGGCCAGGGCAAGGAGAAGGCGCGCGAGTTCATGAAGGAGAACCCGGACGTCGCCGCCGAGATCGAGAAGAAGATCCTGGAGAAGCTCGGCGTGGGCCAGACCACCGGCGACGCCGCGGGCGGCCCGGAGCTCCCCCCGGTCGACTTCTGACAGGTCCCCGTCCCGCGTGACGGATGGTCGATGCCCGGCCGCGGGTGACGCGGGGCCGGGCGCGAGGCGATGAGGAGGCGCTCCTTCGGTGGCGGGGCGACGTGGTGCACGGGCCGGGCGCGGCTGGGACGCGATCCCCGACCGCCCGGCCGACGGGGACGACCCTGGTGGCGGGCCCCGGCGTGGTGCTTCCCGGCGCGGCAACGCCGGCGCGGCGCGGCGCCGGGGTTCCCCGGAGGGCACCGACCCGTGGGCCGCGGCCGGCGACGACCTGGCCGCGACCGAGGACGCCGATCTCTGGGCGGGTGACCCCTTCGACACCTCGCCCGACCGGGACGCCACGCCCACTTGGTCCGAGGGGGACGGCTCGCGTGGCCGGTCCGTAGGGGACGCCGCGCCCGGCCGGTCCGTGGGTGACGGCTCGCCCGGCCGGTCCGGCGGGGTGCGCTCGCTTCCCTGGTCCAACGCGGATGGCGGAGCCGGCGGTCGTGGTGCGGGCGGTGCCGGGTCGCGTGACTCGGGCTCGCGCTGGGATTCGGGCTCGGGGGATGCGGCCGGGCGGTCCTCCGGACGACGCGGGCGTGGCGACAAGCGGGAGAAGCGCGAGAAGGAGCCCGATCCCCGGCCCGAGTCGGAGATCGCCCGGGAGATCTGTCTGCGGCAGCTGGCCGTGCGGCCCCGGACGCGGGCCGAGCTGGCCAAGGCGCTCGCCAAGAAGGAGATCTCCGACGAGGTGATCGCCGAGGTGCTCGACCGCTACGACGAGGTCGGCATCATCGACGACGCCGCGTTCGCCCGGGCGTGGGTGTCGAGCCGGCACCACGGCCGGGGGCTGGCCCGGCGCGCCCTCGCCAACGAGCTCCGCCAGCGCGGGGTCGACGCCGAGGTGGCCACCGAGGCCCTCGAAACCGTGGACGACGACGCCGAGGCGGCCGCCGCCCGGGCTCTCGTCGACCGCAAGCTGCGCACCGCCACGGGCACGCCCGACCAGATCTTCCGCCGGCTCGTCGGCATGCTGGCGCGCAAGGGCTACCCGGCGGGCACGGCCTTCCGCGCGGTCAAGGAGGCCCTCGCCGCCCGCGACGAGGAAGCCGCCGAGTTCGCCGACCAGATCGACGCCGACGCCCTCACCGACCAGCAGACCGACTGACCAACCACCGCGCCCCGGCTCGCCACGCTCGGTTCGCCGCGCTCGGCCCGCTCGTCGCGGCGGTCAGCGGGCCATTTCGGTCACGCGGGACTCGCGGACGACGGTGACGCGGATCTGGCCGGGGTAGGTCAGCTCTTCCTCGATCTGCTTGGCCACGTCGCGGGCGAGGACGGCGGCGCCGATGTCGTCGACGTCGTCGGGGCGGACCATGACGCGGATCTCGCGGCCGGCCTGCATGGCGAAGACCTTGTCGACGCCGGGCTTGGTGCCGGCGATCTCCTCGATGCGCTCGAGCCGCTTCACGTACGCCTCGAGGCTCTCCCGCCGCGCACCCGGCCGGCCCCCGGAGCACGCGTCCGCCGCCTGCGTCAGCACGGCCTCGATCGTCTGCGGCGGCACCTCGTTGTGATGCGCCTCGATGGCGTGGACCACGTCCTCGGACTCGCCGTACTTGCGGGCCAGGTCGGCGCCGATGAGCGCGTGGCTGCCCTCGACCTCGTGGGTGAGCGCCTTGCCGATGTCGTGCAGGAACGCCGACCGCTTCATCGTCGGGACGTCGAGGCCCAGCTCGGCGGCCATGATGCCGGCGATGTGGGCGGTCTCGACGAGGTGCTTGAGGACGTTCTGGCCGTAGCTGGTGCGGTAGCGCAGCCGGCCCAGCAGCGTGACCAGCTGGGGGTGCAGGTCGGTGATACCGACGTCGACGAGGGCTTCCTCGGCGGCGCGCTCGCAGAGGACGTCGACCTCGTTCTTGGCGGTCTCGTAGACCTCCTCGATGCGGTGCGGGTGGATGCGGCCGTCGAGGACGAGCTTCTCGAGGGTGAGCCGGCCGACCTCGCGGCGCACCGGGTCGAAGCAGGAGAGCAGCACCGCCTCGGGGGTGTCGTCGATGATGAGGTTGACGCCGGTCACCGACTCGAAGGCCCGGATGTTGCGGCCCTCGCGGCCGATGATGCGGCCCTTCATCTCGTCGCTGGGCAGGTGCAGGACGCTGACCACGCTCTCGGAGGTCTGCTCGCTGGCGATGCGCTGGATGGCGTCGACGACGATGTGCCGGGCGCGCGTGTCGGCGGTGGTCTTCGCCTCGCTCTCGATGTCCCGGACCAGGATGGCGGCCTCGCGCTTGGCCGACGACTCGATGCTCTCGATCAGCTCGGTGCGGGCCTGCTCGGCGCTCAGGCCGGCGACCCGTTCCAGCTCCCGCCGGCGCTGCTCGACCGCCTCGGCCAGCTCGTCCTCGCGCCGGGTCAGGGCGGACTCGCGCTTGGTCAGGTCGGCGTCGAGGGCGGCCAGCCGGCGCTCGCGCTCGACGAGACGCTCAACCTCCTCGGCGTGCAGGCGCTCGCGCTCGTCGATGCGGGCGGCGCGGCGCTCGACCTCGGCCGCCTGCTCCTTGGCGGTGGCGTTGAGCAGCGAGACCTCGCGTTCGCCGCTGCGCCGGGCGGCGGCGCGGACCTGCTCGGCGTCGGCCTCGGCCTGCCGGTGGGCATGCTCGAGGATCGTGTCGGCCTCCTCGTGCGCCGACTCGAGGACCCGCCTGGCCTCGGCCCGCGCGGCGGACGCCTCGGCCTTGGCGGCGGCGGCCTCCGCCCGTACGGACGCGGCCTTGGCATTGGCGTCGTCGACCTTGGCCTTCGCGGCGTGCAGCGTCTGCTCGCGGCTGCGCTCGTCGGCCGACCGGGTCTCCTGCAGCTGGCGCAGGGCCCGTTGGCCGAGGAAGATGCCTGCCGCCACGAAGGCGGCGAGAACGACGACAGCCAGTACGAGCACCCAGTCGAGGGGCGACATCTCGCCGTTTCTCCCTTCGCCGCGCCGCATGGGGATGCGGTGCCGGTTCGTTGTCCCGCGTGGCGGGCCCACGGCGAAGCGGGCGCGCGGTGCGCGGGTAGGGATGCCCGACCAAAGGCGGCTGACCACGGGTACGGTCCAGCGCCGGCAACGGGTGCCGCGGGCCGCCCCTGGGGGTGGCGGCCATGACATCGTCGTCGGCGAGGACCGCGGATGCTGCTGCGCCGGACGCCCGCGCGGTCAGCGGACGGCCGGTATGGGGACACGGCTGCTCGATCGGCCCGCCCGGGGCGGCGCCGACGCCAGTCGAAACCGAGGAGGAGCGGCGACGGACCCTTCTGTGGTCGTGACGAAGCCCGGGCCGGGGCGAGCTGACGGCGATGGTGTCGCCGGGCTCACTGTCCGAAGCCGGAAGTGATGCCGAAAAGTAATGCGATCTATGTTGTGCGCTTAGCCTGCGATGGTCGAACAAACCTTGGTAACGCGAGGCTAGGTCGCGAGAGCCGCTTCGGTCAAGGACTCATGATTCGCCCGGTGATGGGACGTACGGCACAGACCCACTCACGCCCAGCTCAGGACGCCAGGGGGCAATTCAGGCGTAGCGGGCCCAGACGTCGCGGATGGGCTCCCACTTCTGGCCGATGCCTTCCTTCCAGTACGCCAGCAGGTATCCGGCCACGGGAGTGCCGGCGTCGTCCCACCAGATCCCAGCCACCGTGCGACCGGAGACCTGATAGGCGTACTCCACGTAGTTGCCGTTCGTCCGTCCGGAGGGTGCGGCCTTCGGCCCGGCCTCGGCGGCGCCCGGGGTGAGGGTCCGCGCGTCGATGTTCTGCTTGAGCGTCGTGTCGCGGGCGGCGTCCCGCTCGGCCACGGTCGCGTACTCGACGAAGATCACACTCATGGCGTCCATCTCGCACCGGACGCGCGCCTTCTCGCCCCGGTTCAGCGCGGGACCGCCCTTCTCACCGTCGCGGGCGCAGCCTGAGAGATGCGGCAGCCAGCCCTGCGCCATCGGGGTGAGCCCGGCGGTGAACTTCGGCCCGTTGATCGCGATCTGGTTCTGCTCGTAGACGCCCGCCGGCCCCGTCGCCACCGGCGCGGGTGCGGCAGAGGCCGGAGCAGCGTCGGGAGCCGTGGCGCGACCGAGGAACCAGCCGCCCGTACCGAAAAGGAGGAGCCCTGCCGCCAGGCCCGCGAGGGCCGGGATGAGGAACCGGCCCCGGGGCTGCTTGGGTGTCGGCTCGATGCGCGGGCCGCTGTAACCGGCGCCGAAGCCGAAGGGGTCGGCGGGCGGGAGGCCGTATTGATCGACAGGCCCGGGAGAGGCGCCGCCCGAGACCGGGGAAGCGCCGCCGCCGGACGTGGGATAGGGCTCGCCGCTGGTGGGGGAGGCGTGGAAGGGCCCGTAGGCCGGGCCCGGCCGAGGCGCGTCGTGCGGTCCGCCGCCGTGGTCCGTCTCGTTCACCGGACCCATCCCCTCCGACCAGTGTTCTCGTGGCCTCGGGCACGGGCCACGACGTTGCACGCTACCAGCCGGCAGCGAACGGTGACGATGAGCGGACGGCGGACCCGGCACCCGGGCCCGCCGTCGTCGTGGATCAGGCCGGGCGCCGCCGCGAGACCAGGATGAGGCCCACGCCGCCCGCGACGATCACGAGGCCGGTGCCGGCGATGGCGGCCACGTTCGTCCCGGTGATCGGCAGGCTGGGCACGTCGGCCGCAGCAACTCCGGCACCGCGGGTCAGGGAGCTGCTCACGGCCGTTCCGGCGCCGCCACCCGTACCAGGATCAGCGTCCCCGGTGGGAGAGCCCCCGGCAGGGGAGCCGGTGGTGGGGGACGAGGCCGGGTCGATCGGTACGGCCGGGTTGCCGCCACCGCCGCCGGGCAGCTCACCCGGCTTCTCCGGCGGGCCCGCACCAGGGTCCGGGTCCGGTGCCGGTTCCTCTGTGGTCGGGTCCGGGTCGGGCGCCGGTTCCTCGGTCGTCGGGTCGGGATCCGGCTCGTCGGTCGTCGGATCCGGCGCGGGCTCGTCCGTGGTGGGCTCCGGAACGGGATCGGCCGGAGCGGAAGGCTCGTCGTCCGCTCCAGTAGCGTCCGGGCTGGCAGAGGGCGAGGCCGCGGCAGGCAAGGCGGCCGAGACAGGTGCGCCACCCGCGAAGGCGGCCATACCCACAGCGGCGGCGACAACTCCGAGACGCACCGCCATGCGCACACTGCGCCGGCGGGCAAGGTGATTGGTCAGCATGATCCTCCCCGTGTGATCGGGGCACGCTACCTAAGATCAGCGACGAGGATCTGTCCCGGGCTGACAAAAAGGACATACGGCCGGCCGGGCGTCCGGCCGGCCGTACGAGGTCAGCCCTGCGGCTCCACCACGGCGCCCGCGCCGGCCGGGACCGGTGTGCCGGGGGAGGCCTTGATGCGCGGCGCGCGGCCCGTCCGCCGGGTGCGCCGCTCCAGGAAGCCGGCGAAGAACGTCAGCGACGCGTTCAGCACGATGTAGATGATCGCCGCGACGATCGCCGCCGGGACCACGTTGCCGAAGTTCGCGCCGAGGGTGTTGACGCCGTTCTGGATCAGCTCGGTGTAGCCGATGATGTAGCCGAGCGCGGTGTCCTTCACGAGCACCACGAGCTGGCTCACGATCACCGGCAGCATCGCGCGCGCCGCCTGGGGGACGAGGATCTCGCGCATCACCTGGTTCTTGCGCATGCCGATCGCGTACGCGGCCTCGCTCTGGCCCCGCGGCACGGCCTTGATCCCGGCGCGGAAGGCCTCCGCCAGCACCGATCCGTTGTAGAGCGTGAGCCCGATCACGACCGCCCAGAACGGCGGCATGGGCTGCTCGGTGAGGAACGGGATGCCGAAGAAGATGAAGAAGATCATCAGCAGCAGCGGCACGGCCCGGAAGAACTCGACCACGATGCCCGACGGGATGCTCAGCCACCGGTGGTCCGACAGCCGCCCGACGGCGAAGACCACGCCGAACACCAGCGAGAGCACCATCGCGACGGCGGCTGCCTTCACCGTGCTCCACAGGCCCGGCAACACGTACGCGGTCCAGGTCTCGCTCTCGGTGAACGGCTCCCACAGCGGGCCGTCCCAGATGCCGTTCTCGTCGAACTGCCGGTAGATCCACCAGAGCAGCAGCACCAGGCCGATGCCGAACACGACGGTCAGCACCGCGTTACGGGCCTTGGCGCGGGGCCCCGGGTGGTCGTAGAGGACGCTGTCCGTGGTGCTCATCGCTTCACCGCCAGTCGGTTCGACAGCCATCCGAAGAAGTAGCCGGTGGGGATCAGGACGACGGCGAAGGTGCCGGCGAAGACCAGGAAGATCGGGATGACCGCATCACCGTTCGCGTTGATCAGGTCCTTCATGGCCGTCGAGGACTCCATGAGGCCGATCGTGCCGACGATCGTGGAGTTCTTGCAGAGGGCGATGAGGATGCTGCCCAACGGGGCGATCACCGCGCGGCCGGCCTGCGGCAGCACGATCAGGCGCAGGGTTTGCAGGAAGGACATGCCGATCGCGCGGGCCGCCTCGGCCTGGCCCACCGGCACGGTGTTGATGCCGGAGCGGATGGCCTCGCAGACGAACGCCGCGGTGTAGACCGACAGGCCGACCACGCCCAGCCAGAAGTTGTTCAGGTCGATGTCGTCGGCCAGCTCCAGCCCCAGCGCGGAGTAGAGGCCGAAGTAGCAGAAGAAGATGATCAGCGTCAGCGGCGTGTTCCGGAAGACGTTGACCCAGCCCGTGCCGAAGGCCCGCAGCACCGGTACGGGCGACACGCGCATCCCCGCGAGCAGCACACCGAGCACTCCCGAGCCGATCGCCGCCGCGACGGTCAGCTTCAGGATCCAGAGGAACCCGGTCGTGTAGGTCTCGATGTTGTCCGGATCGGTGAAGACGTCCATCGCGCTTCTCTCATGAGGAGGGCGGGACCGGCGTCCTGCCGGCCCCGCCCTGGAAACTCGGTCAGCTGCAGTTCGTCAGCTTGGTGACGTCGAGCTCCGGCGCCGCGGTGCCGCTCTTGCCGAGCGTGGCGTCCCAGGCGGCCTTGTACGAGCCGTCGGTCGCGGCCGTCTTCAGGATCTCGTTGATCTTGTTGCAGCCCTCGGTGTCGTCCTTCTTGACGCCGATGCCGTAGGGCTCGTCGCTGAACTTCTTGCCGACCACCTTGAACTTGCCCGCGTACTGGTCCTGGGCGGCGTACCCGGCGAGGATGATGTCGTCGGTCGTGACCGCGTCGACCGTGCCGTCGGCGAGCGCCTGCACGCACTTGGAGTAGGAGTCGAACTGCTGGAGCTTGGCGTCCTTGTAGTCCGTCTGGATCCGCTTGGCCGGCGTGGAGCCGGTGACCGAGCAGACCTTCTTGCCGGCCAGCGTCTCGGGGCCGGTGATCGTCGAGGCGGTCGGGACCAGCAGGTCCTGCCCGGCGATGTAGTAGGGGCCGCCGAAGTTGACGACCTTCTTGCGCTCGTCGTTGATCGTGTAGGTCGCGACGACCACGTCGACCTGGCCCTGCTGGATGAAGGGCTCGCGGTTGGCGGAGACCGTCGTCTTGTACTCGATGCCGGACTCCGGCACGCCGAGGCCCTTGGCGATGATCTTCGCGATCTCGATGTCGAAGCCGGTGTAGGCGGTGCCGGTCTGCAGGCCGAGGCCGGGCTGGTCGTTCTTGACGCCGAAGACCAGCTTCTTGTCGCTGCTCGCCTTGCCGACGATGCCCTGGGCCGAGCCGGAGCCGCTGTCGTCCCCGTCGCCGCCGCAGGCCGCCGCGGACAGGGCCAGGGCGAACGCCCCGGCGATGGCCGCCATTCGAGTGAAACGCATGGTCCTGCTCCTCCTGGTGGTGCGAATACAGCAATCAACGGAAAATCGTCTGTGGACTCTCACGGCTGTCGCCGGGTGAGATGCGGCCGGTATGCGTCCGGATACCGCTCAGTGCGTGAGGATCTTCGACAGGAAGTCCTTGGCCCGGTCGCTCCTCGGGTTGGCGAAGAACTCCTCCGGCTCGGCCTGCTCGACCAGCTGCCCGTCGGCCATGAAGACGACGCGGTTGGCGGCGTGCCGCGCGAAGCCCATCTCGTGGGTGACGACGACCATGGTCATGCCCTCGCGGGCCAGGGACGTCATCACGTCGAGGACCTCGCCGACCATCTCGGGGTCGAGCGCGCTGGTCGGCTCGTCGAAGAGCAGGGCCTTGGGCTGCATGGCCAGCGCGCGGGCGATCGCGACCCGCTGCTGCTGGCCGCCCGACAGCTGCGCCGGGAACTTCTCCGCCTGGCTGGCGATGCCGACCCGCTCGAGCAGGCCCATCGCGCGGTCCCGGACCGCCGCCGGCTTCTCCTTGCGCACCTTGACCGGGCCCAGCATCACGTTCTGCAGGATGGTCTTGTGCGCGAAGAGGTTGAACGACTGGAACACCATGCCGACCTCGCTGCGCAGCCGCGCGAGCGACTTGCCCTCGGCCGGCAGCGGCCGCCCGTCGAAGGTGATGGTGCCCGCGTCGATCGGCTCGAGGCGGTTGATCGCGCGGCACAGCGTCGACTTGCCGGAGCCCGACGGTCCGATCACGACGACCACCTCGCCGCGCGCGACGGACAGGTCGACGTCCCGCAGGACGTGCAACGGGCCGAAATGCTTGTTGACGCCTTCGAGGACGATGAGTGGCTCGCTCGTCGTCGTCACCGTCTGACCACCGTCCCGTCTGTGCCGTTCACTCGGATGGGGCCACTCTAGGGGGCCGCAAGTATCGGAACGCGCCGAGAATGGTCACGGAGGGGTAACACCGCAAGTGCGCACCGGAAGGGATGTCCACGATGAGCGGTATGGACGCTGAGCCCGCCGACGGCCTGTGGAGTTGGTGCTTCGCCGCGGAGCTGGAGGTCACGGCCGTGTGCGCCGCCGTCGCCGAGGTGCTGCGCCGGCCTGTGGCGACCCTGGGCGCCCTGGTCGACGACGCGGTTCTCTGCGACGTGTGGCACACCAGCGGTGACTTCCCGACCGAGCTGGAGTGTTTCCTCGCGCCCTCGGACGTGCCCGAAAGTGCCGTCGCGAGCGCCGTTGCCGTCCGCCTCGGCACCGACGTCCTGTTCGCGGACGACACGCTCAATCCCACCCGGTATGTCCGGGCCGGCGCGGACGGCACGCTGCGGCCGGTGCATGTCGACGAGACCGAGACCGATGACGGTACGGAACGACGCCACGCCCGCCCGTGCACAGGCAGCGACCCGGCGTGTGCCCTCGCCCCGGGCTGTTCACGATCCAGCTGGAAGCCCGAGCGACCGGCCGCCGCCTAGGGTCTACCCTTCAAATTGCTATGACTGACTTTGCTCCCGCGGCCGCCCGCACCTACGACGTGCGCACGTACGGCTGCCAGATGAACGTGCACGACAGCGAGCGCATCTCCGGCCTCATGGAGGACGCGGGCTACATCCGCGCCGCCGACGCCGACGCGGCCGACGTCGTGGTCTTCAACACGTGCGCGGTCCGGGAGAACGCCGACAACCGCCTCTACGGCAACCTCGGCCACCTGCGCCCCACCAAGCTCAAGAACCCGGGCATGCAGATCGCCGTGGGCGGCTGCCTGGCGCAGAAGGACCGCGGCGACATCGTCAAGAAGGCGCCGTGGGTCGACGTGGTCTTCGGCACGCACAACATCGGGTCCTTGCCGGCGCTGCTCGAGCGGGCCCGGCACAACCAGGAGGCCGAGGTCGAGATCCTCGAGAGCCTCGAGGTGTTCCCGTCGACGCTGCCCACCAAGCGCGAGTCCACGTACGCGGGCTGGGTCTCGATCTCCGTGGGCTGCAACAACACCTGCACCTTCTGCATCGTTCCGTCGCTGCGCGGCAAGGAGAAGGACCGCCGCCCGGGCGAGATCCTCGCCGAGGTCGAGGCGCTCGCCGCCCAGGGCGTGCTCGAGGTCACCCTCCTCGGGCAGAACGTCAACTCCTACGGCGTCGAGTTCGGCGACCGGCTCGCCTTCGGCAAGCTGCTGCGCGCCACCGGCACGATCGAGGGCCTCGAGCGGGTGCGCTTCACCAGCCCGCACCCCAAGGACTTCACCGACGACGTGATCGCCGCCATGGCCGAGACGCCCAACGTCTGCCACTCGCTGCACATGCCGCTGCAGTCCGGCTCCGACCGCGTGCTCAAGGCGATGCGCCGCAGCTACCGCTCGGAGAAGTACCTCGGCATCATCGACAAGGTCCGCGCCGCGATGCCCGACGCCGCGATCACCACCGACATCATCGTCGGCTTCCCCGGCGAGACCGAGGAAGACTTCGAGCAGACCCTCGAGGTCGTCCGCCGCGCCCGCTTCTCCAGCGCCTTCACGTTCCAATACTCCAAGCGCCCCGGCACCCCCGCCGCGACCATGGACGAGCAGCTGCCCAAGCAGGTCGTCCAGGAGCGCTACGAGCGGCTGATCGCCCTCCTCGAGGAGATCAGCTGGGCGGAGAACAAGCGCCTGGTCGGCGAGCGGGTCGAGGTCCTGGTCGCGGTGGGCGAGGGCCGCAAGGACGAGCGCACGGGCCGCCTGAGCGGCCGCGCCCGCGACGGCCGCCTGGTCCACTTCGCCGTCGGCGACACCGCCCCACGTCCCGGCGACATCATCGAGACCACCATCACGTACGCCGCCCCGCACCACCTCAACGCCGACGGCGCCCCGCTCTCCCACCGCCGCACCCGCGCGGGCGACGCCTGGGAAGCCGGCCACACCCCGAAATTCCCCGGCGTCTCCCTGGGCCTCCCCACCATCGGCGTCCCGGCCCCCCTCCCGGCCGCCGACGGCTGCGGCATCGGCTGACCGCACGAAAAAGGGCCCCCACGAGGGGGCCCTTCATCGTCTGACCGGTGTCAGTGCGCCTGCTCGGCCAGCGCCAGGAACTGCCTCTTCGTGGCGAGCGCCTGCTCGGCCTCCTTGATGCGGCGCTTGTCGCCGGCGGCCTGGGCGCGGGCCAGCTTCTCCTCGGCCTCGGCGACCTGGTCGCGCATCTGGCGCAGGAGCGGGTTGTCCTCCGGCGCGGTCTTGCGCCACGCGGAGTCCATCGCGACGCGGATGCGCTCCTCGGCGGCCCGCCAGCGGCGGTCCAGGGAAGCGGCCGACTCGCGGGGCACGCGGCCGGCGTCGTGCCAGGCGGCCTGGAGGTCGCGGAGCTTGTTCTGGGCGCCGCGCGGGTCGGCGTCGACGTCGAGCGCCTCGACCTCGGCCAGGACGGCCTGCTTCTTCTCGAGGTTGCCCTTGTACTCCGCGTCGCGGGCCGAGAAGACCTCGCTGCGGCGGGTGAAGAAGGCGTCCTGGGCGGCCCGGAAGCGTTCCCAGAGGCGCTGCTCGGCCTCCTTGGCCGCGCGGGGCGCCGCCTTCCACTCGGTCATGAGGTCCTTGAGCCGGGTGGCCGTGGGGCCCCACTCGCTGGACGTGGAGAGCGTCTCCGCCTCCTTGACCAGCTCCTCCTTGGCGGTCTGCGCCTGTTTGCGCTGACCGTCGAGGGTGGCGAAGTGCGCGCCGCGGCGGCGGGTGAAGCCGTCACGGGCGGCGGCGAAGCGCTTCCACAGCTCGCCGTCGGTCTTCTTGTCGACGCCGCGGATCGTCTTCCACTCGTCGAGGATCTCCTTGAGCCGGTCGCCCGCGCTCTTCCAGCCGGTCGCCTCGGCGGCGATCGTCTCGGCCTCCTCGACCAGCGCCGTCTTGCGGGCCAGGGCCTCGGTGCGGGCCAGCTCGCGGGCGGCCTTGGCCTCGTCCGCCTTGGCGTCGGCGAGCGTGGTCAGCGCGTCGAGCCGGGCGGCGAGCCCGTCGATGTCGCCGACCACGTGGGCCTCGTCGAGCGTCGTCCGCAGCCGTTTGACACTGCTCAGCGAGTGCGCCGCGTCGGCGGCGCCGGACTTCAGCCGGGCCTCCACCAGGTCCACCTCGGTGACCAGGTCGGCGAAGCGCCGCGCGAAGTGAGCCAGGCCCTCCTCCGGCGTGCCCGCCTGCCAGGAGCCGACGACCTTGTCGCCCTCGGCTGTCTTGACGTAGACGGTGCCGTCGGCGTCCACGCGCCCGAAGGTCGTCCAGTCGTTCATGAGCCCATCCTCGTCTTCCCGGTGTCTCGGGCTCCGTCGCCCGTACGCACCGCCATGGCGCAGTCGAATGCCATCATTCCATCGGCATTCTTTCTCGCGCATTGTCACAGGTCCAACCCGGTCAGGGGGAAGCCGCGGAAGATGACCGTGACCAGCCCGTTACGGTGGCTTGCGTGCCATTGCTCCCTTCTCCCGGCGTCGTCGCCGTCGTCGGCCCCACCGCGGCGGGCAAGACCGCCCTCAGTCTCGCCCTGGCCGAGGCCCTGGGCGGCGAGGTCGTGAACGCCGACTCCATGCAGCTCTACCGCGGGATGGACATCGGCACCGCCAAGCTGCCGCTCGACGAGCGCGCGGGCGTTCCGCACCACGTCCTCGACATCTGGGACGTGACCGAGCCCGCCAGTGTGGCCGAGTACCAGCGGGTCGCGCGGGCCGCCGTCGACGAGATCCTGGCGCGGGGGCGCGTACCCCTGCTGGTGGGGGGTTCGGGGTTGTACGTCCGGGCAGTGCTCGAGGAATTCGAGTTTCCCGGCACGGATCCCGCCATCCGGGAACGGCTCGAGGCGGAACTGGCGGTCGCCGGCGCGGAGACGATGCACGAGCGCCTGCGCACCCACGATCCGGAGGCCGCCGCGAAGATCCTGCCGACGAACGGACGGCGGATCGTGCGCGCGCTGGAGGTGATCGAGATGACGGGCGCCACGTTCACCGCGCACCTGCCCGCGCCGACGCCGCACTATCCCTCCGTACAGATCGGGGTGGACCGGGACACGACGGACCTGGACGCGCGCATCGCTCAGCGGGTGGACCTCATGTGGGCGCAGGGTCTGCTCGACGAGGTGCGTGAGCTGGACAAAGCCGGTCTGCGGGAGGGACGCACGGCGAGCCGGGCGCTGGGCTATCAGCAGGCGCTCGCGCAGATCGACGGAAACATGACAGAAGCCGAGGCCAAGGACGACACCGTACGCGGCACCCGCCGGTTCGTCCGCCGCCAGCGCTCGTGGTTCCGCCGCGATCCGCGCGTCGTCTGGCTCGACGCCGCAGGCCCCGACGTTGTCCACAGGGCGTTGGCGGCCGTTCGCGCCGCTGGGGAATGATGGACCGCGTGTTGTTCACCAAGGGCCATGGCACCGGCAACGACTTCGTCATCCTCCCCGACCCCGACGGCGCGCTCGAGCTGACTCCGGAGCTCGTCGCGGCGCTCTGCGACCGGCACCGCGGCATCGGCGCCGACGGCGTGCTCCGCGTCGTGCGCAGCGCCAAGCACCCCGAGGGGGCCGGCTTCGCGGCCGAGGCCGAGTGGTTCATGGACTACTGGAACGCGGACGGGTCGCTCGCCGAGATGTGCGGCAACGGCGTGCGCGTCTTCACGCGCTATCTGGTGACCCACGAGCTGGCGTCCTTCGGCCCCGGCGGCCTGCCGATCGCCACGCGGTCCGGCGTCGTGGTCGCGGTCGCCGACGGCGACCTCATCTCCGTGCACATGCGCACCCCTGAGGTGTACGCGGCCGGCACCGCGACCGTGGGCCCGCTGACCCTGCCCGGCATCGCCGTCAACTGCGGCAACCCGCATCTCGTCGCCGCCCTGCACGACGGGGTGCGCCTCGACTCCCTCGATCTGCACCTGGCGCCCGGCTTCGACCCGGTCGTCTTCCCCGAGGGGGTCAACGTCGAGTTCACCACCCCGGGTGACGCCGTGGCGGGCGCCGACCTGCACGTGCACATGCGGGTCTACGAGCGGGGCTCCGCCGAGACCCTGTCCTGTGGCTCCGGCGCCCTCGCGGTCGGTGCCGTGGCGCTGCGCAACGCCGGGCTCCCGACCGGCCGCGTCGCCGTCGACGTGCCCGGCGGCCGGCTGCTCGTGACCGCCGACGCCGAGGGGCGGTGGTGGCTGGCGGGGCCCGCGGTGCTCGTGGCGACCGGGGAGGTCACCCTCTGATGCCGCTCGATCGCCAGCCGGCCGGTGACACCGCGCACCGACCGGCGCTGCACCGCGTGGCACATCGCGGCTACTCGGCCGTGGCGCCCGAAAATACGCTGCCCGCCCTGACCGCGGGAGTGCTCGCCGGGGCGACGTTCATCGAGTTCGACGTGCGGACGACCGCGGACGGCGTCCCCGTGGTCATCCACGACCGCACCGTCGACCGCACCACCGACGGCTCGGGCAAGGTGTGGGAGCTGACGTCGGAGGAGATCGCCGCCCTCGACGCGGGGGCGTGGTTCTCCGCGTCCTACGCGGGTGTCGGCGTGCCGCGGCTGACCGACGTCCTCGACGCCCTCGCACCCGCCGAGGCGGAGCTGCTCCTGGAGATCAAGCCGCCCGCGACGCTGGACGAGGTCAAGAACATCCTGGGCCTGGTCGCCGACGCGGGCCTGATCGAGCGCACGGTCGTGCAGAGCTTCGATCCCGAGGTCGTGCGGCTGGTGCCTCCGGACGTGCGTCGCGGGCTGCTGCGCGACAAGTTCGACACTTCACAGCTCGAGGTCGCTCGGGAACTCGGCGTCAGTTACGTCAACCCGTCGATGAACGCGGTCCTGGGCTCGCCGTCCACCGTCGCGGCGTTGAACGACGCGGGCGTGCGGGTCATGCCGTGGACCGCGAACGACATGACCCTCTGGCCCGACCTGATCAGCGCCGGTGTGGCCGGTTTGATCACCGACCGCACCGGCGAGCTGACCGGGTGGGCTCAGAACGTCTCGGCGGGAGCCTCCGCGAGCTCCGCCTGAGGCGCGGCGGCCTCGTTGTGCGGCGCCGGGGTGCCCTTGACGGTCGCGCGGATCGCCGCGGCCACCGCCGGGGTCACCCGGGCGTCGAACACGCTCGGGATGATGACGGTCGGGTTGATCTTGTCCTCGCCGACCACGTTCGCGATGGCCATGGCGGCCGCGAGCGCCATCTCCTCGGTGAACTCCTCGGCGCTCACGTCGAGCATGCCGCGGAAGACGCCGGGGAAGGCCAGCACGTTGTTGATCTGGTTCGGCTGGTCGGAGCGGCCCGTGGCGACCACCGCGGCGTGCTTGCGGGCCTCCCGCGGGTCGACCTCCGGGTCGGGGTTGGCCAGCGCGAAGACGATCGACTTCTCGGCCATCCGCGCGATGTCGTCGCCGGTGAGCAGGTTCGGGGCGCTCACGCCGATGAAGACGTCCGCGCCCACGATCGCGCCCGGCAGGTCGCCCGAGTAGTTGTCGCGGTTCGTGTTCTCGGCCAGCCACTGCCAGGTGTCGTTGAGGTCGTCCATCCCGCGGTGCAGGGCGCCCTTCCGGTCGTACGCGATGATGTCGCCCACGCCCTGGCGCAGCAGCAGCTTCATGATCGCGGTGCCGGCCGCCCCCGCCCCGGAGACGACCACCTTGACGTCGGCGAGGTTCTTGCCGACCACGCGCAGGGCGTTCGTCAGGGCGGCGAGCACACAGATGGCCGTACCGTGCTGGTCGTCGTGGAAGACCGGGATGTCCAGCAGCTCGCGCAGCCGCGTCTCGATCTCGAAGCACCGCGGCGCGGCGATGTCCTCGAGGTTGATGCCGCCGTAGGCGGGCGCGATCGCCCGGACGATGTTGACGATCTCGTCGGTGTCCTGCGTGTCGAGCACCACCGGCCACGCGTCCACGCCGCCGAACCGCTTGAACAGCGCCGCCTTGCCCTCCATGACCGGCATCGCGGCGGCCGGGCCGATGTTGCCCAGGCCCAGGACGGCCGAGCCGTCGCTGACCACGGCGACCGTGTTGCGCTTGATGGTGAGGCGGCGGGCGTCGGCCGGGTTCTCCGCGATCGCCATGCAGACGCGGGCGACACCCGGCGTGTACGCCCGGGAGAGCTCGTCACGGTTGCGCAGGGCGACCTTCGAGGAGACCTCGATCTTGCCGCCGAGGTGCAGCAGGAAGGTCCGGTCGGAGACCTTGCGGACGTCGACGCCGTCCTGCTCCTCCAGGCTCTTGACGACCTGGTCGGCGTGGCTCGAGTCGGCGGTGTCGCACGTGAGGTCGACGAGCACGCGGCCCGGGTCGGAGTCCACCACGTCGAGGGCCGTCACGATCGCGCCGGCCTCGCCGACGCAGGTGGTGAGCCGGCCGATCGCGGACGCGTCGGCGGTCACAGCGATACGGATCGTGATCGAGAATCCTGCGCTGGGCAGGCGGGTGGTCACCACGGGAGTCCCTCCGTCGTTGGCGGGTGAATCCTCGCATTCTCGCCCCTGGCGGAATGTCGCATCCAGCGCGGTGGTTACTGAAGAGTCAAGCACTCAATCGAGAACGCTCGGCCCGCTTTTATGGATGCGCCCGGGAGCCCGGCGTGCCACCATCGGGCTGAGGAGGTCACTTTTGCGAACTGAGCTTTTCGAACCCGACGTAACGACAGGTGAGCTGGAGCTCGAGGAACGGCACTCGCTGCGGCGCGTGGCCGGGCTCTCGACCGAGCTCACGGACATCACCGAGGTCGAGTACAGGCAGCTGCGGCTCGAGCGCGTCGTCCTGGTCGGCGTCTGGACCGAGGGCAGCGTGGCCGAGGCGGAGAACTCGCTCAGCGAGCTCGCCCAGCTGGCCGAGACCGCCGGCTCCCAGGTGCTCGAGGGCCTCATCCAGCGCCGCTCGCGGCCCGACTCCGCCACCTTCATCGGCCGGGGCAAGGTCGAGGAGCTGCGTGACGTGGTCCTCTCGACCGGCGCCGACACCGTGATCTGCGACGGCGAGCTGTCGCCGTCCCAGCTGCGCAACCTCGAGCAGCAGACGAAGGTCAAGGTCGTCGACCGCACGGCGCTGATCCTCGACATCTTCGCCCAGCACGCGAAGAGCAAGGAAGGCAAGGCCCAGGTCGAGCTGGCCCAGCTGCAGTACCTGCTCCCGCGACTCCGCGGCTGGGGTGAGTCGCTGTCCCGCCAGGGCGGTGGCGCCGGCGGCGGGGCGGGCGGCGGCGTGGGCACGCGTGGTCCCGGTGAGACCAAGCTGGAGACCGACCGGCGCCGGATCAACCACCGCATCGCCAAGCTGCGGCGCGAGATCAAGGCCATGCGGACCGTACGCCAGACCAAGCGCTCGCGGCGGCAGACCAACGGGGTCCCCGCCGTGGCCATCGCGGGCTACACCAACGCCGGCAAGTCGAGCCTGCTCAACCGGCTGACCCAGGCGGGCGTGCTGGTCGAGGACGCGCTCTTCGCCACCCTCGACCCGACCACCCGCCGGACGGCCGCCGAGGACGGGCGCGTGTTCACGCTCTCCGACACGGTCGGGTTCGTGCGGCACCTGCCCCACCAGATCGTCGAGGCTTTCCGGTCGACGCTGGAGGAGGTCGCGTACGCGGACCTGGTCGTCCACGTGCTCGACGGCTCGCACCCCGATCCCGAGGGTCAGGTGTCGGCCGTGCGCGAGGTGCTCGGCGAGGTGGGTGCCGACCGCATCCCCGAGCTGCTCGTGGTCAACAAGGTCGACGCGGCCGACGAGGAGACGCTGCTGCGCCTCAAGCGGACCTGGCCGGACGCTGTCTTCGTGTCGGCGCACTCGGGTCAGGGCATCGCCGGGCTGCACGCGGCGATCGCCGAGCGGCTGCCGCGGCCGGCGGTGGACCTGCGGGTGCTGCTGCCGTACGACCGGGGTGACCTGGTGGCCCGGATCCACCGGCGGGGTCAGGTGCTCGACACCCGGCACACCGAGGTCGGGACCGAGCTGCGGGTCCGGATCGACGAGGCGCTGGCCGCCGATCTGGAGAACTACCGGATCTGAGCGGCCGCTGCCGTGGATCCTCGCGGCGGCGTCGGCTCCACTGTGGATATGAGGGCTACTGTGCGTTTCGCTGACACGCGCGCTATGTGACATCGACTCGCACAGTGGCCGCTTCCACCCGTTCCGTGCCTGCGTGGGCGCCGTTCCGCCAGCCTTGATCCACGCGTAACACCGATACTCGGCAGCGCATGCGACACTGATCGGATGCGGCGTCTCGTGTTCCCGATCATCGTGGCCTCCGGCCTCGTGATCGTGGGTGCCGGCCCCGCCTCCGCCGAGGACGCGTCCACGACGTCCACGGCGAAGGCAGCGGCCGGCAAGAAGGTGTGCAAGGTCACTGATCCGCTGCTCAACGAGCTGTCCGGGATCGTCGCGACCGACGACGGCTACATCGCCGTCAACGACAGCTCGCAGTCTGACGAGAAGAAGAAGATCTTCCTGCTCAGCAGCAAGTGCGCGATCAAGGACTCGGTCTCCTTCAGCGGTGACGGGCCCGGGGACACCGAGGACATGGTCCTGTCCCCGGACGGCGAGACCCTGTGGATCGCCGACACCGGCGACAACGCCATCCGCAACGACGAGCTCGAGCCGCGCCCCACGATCGCCCTGTGGAGCATGCCGGCCGACCTCTCCGCCAAGCCCAAGATCCACCGTCTGGCCTACCCGTCGGGCGACAAGCACGACGCCGAGACGCTGCTCCTCGACGGCGACGGCAAGCCGCTCATCATCACCAAGGAAGTCTCCGGCGCGGCCCAGATCTACAAGCCGACCGCCGCCCTCAAGACGAACAACAAGGAGGGCGTCCCGCTCGCGAAGGTCGGGTCGGTCGAGCTCCCGCGCACGGACACCGCCGGCACCCCGTTCGCCAAGCTCGCCCAGAGCGTCGCCACGGGCGGCGCGATCGCCCCCGGCGGCGGCAAGGTGGTCATCCGGTCCTACCTCGCCGCGTACGAGTGGGACGTCAAGGGCGGCGACGTCGTGGCCTCCCTCAAAAGCAAGCCGCGCGCGACCGGGCTCCCCAACGAGCCCTTCGGCGAGGCGATCTCCTACACGCCCGACGGCAAGAACTTCGTCACGGTCTCCGACCTGGGCAGCTTCACCAGCGACCCGCCGGACAACTACATCCTCCGCTACACCCCGGCCACCGAGGTCGTGAAGGCCGCGGCGGACAAGGGCGGCACGGGCGGCGGCGACGGCAAGAGCTGGTACTCCGACCTCACCCTCTCCGACATCACCTGGCTCGTCGCCGGCGTCGGCATCATCGGCCTCCTGCTGGTGGGCGCGGGCGTGCTCGGCATCGTCCGGCACCGCAAGAAGCACCCGGCCGAGGCGCCGTCCGCCCTCAAGGAAGCCGACGACGACCTCCTGGGCAGCCCGAAGCCGGCCGACGCCGCGACCGAGCTGCTGACCGTGGGCGGGCCGCCCGCCGGCACGTACGGCGCGGCGGCCTCCGGCCCGGTCTACGGCGCGAAGCAACAGGGCAAGGGCGTCTACGGCGGCGGACCCGGTGGCGGGCCCGCGGCCGGTGGCCCCGGGTCCGGTGGTCCGGGCGGGCGTCCGGGCGCTGCTCAGCCGGGTCGTCCGGCGGGTGCTGCTCAGCCGGGTCGTCCGGCGGGCGCCGCTCCGGCTGGTCGTCCCGGTGGCGCGGCTGCCGGCGCTGCTCAGCCGGGCCGTCCGGGTGGGGCGCAGTCCGGCCGTCCGGGTGGGGCCGCGGGTGCCGCCCGTCCTGCCGGGCCGGGCGGTGCTGCGCAAGGCGGTCGTCCCGGTGGGGGAGCCGCTCCGGTTCGCCCGGGTGGCGGGGCCGGTCAGCCCGGTCGTCCCGCCGGCGGTCCGCAGGGTCGTCCCGGCGGCGGTCCTCAGGGGCGCCCGGGTGGTGGCTCGGGCGGCGGTCAGCAGGGTCGTCCCGCCGGTGGTCCGGGCGGTGGTCCTCAGGGCCGTCCCGCCGGTGGCCCCGGTGGTGCCGGCGGTGGCCAGCAGGGTCGTCCGGCTGGTGGCGCGGGTGGCGGCCAGCAGGGCCGTCCGGCCGGTGGTCCTCAGGGTCGTCCCGGTGGTGGTCAGCAGGGTCGTCCGCAGGGTGGGCAGGGCCGGCCCGACGGCGGGCAGCAAGGTCGTCCCGCCGGGGGTCAGCAGGGTCGGCCCGCCGGTGGCCAGCCCGGTCGTCCCGCCGGTGGTCAGCAAGGTCGCCCGGCCGGCGGTCAGCAGCCCGGGCAGGGTGGTGGCCAGCCCGGCCGTGGCGCCGCGACTCCGCCGCCCAGCCGGGGTGGTCAGCAGCCCGGCGGCCGCCAGCCCCGCCCGGGAGGCGGCGTCTACGGCGGCAACCCGCAGGGCGGCGGCGGTGGTCGTCAGGCGTCCGGCTCGGCTCGCCCGTCCGGCTTCGTCGGCGGCGGCCCGGCCGGCGGCGGCCCGGCCGGGAACGGCCAGCGTCCCGGGCCGGCCAACCCGCCCCGCCGCCCCGGCGACGACCCGAACCAGGGCCGCAACCCTCGCTGACCTCCCGGTCCGCTTCCGTCGGCTCGCTCGTCACGTTCCGCCGGTCCGCTCGCCGCGATCCGCTTTTGCTGGTCCGCTCGCCGCGGTCTGCGTTCGCCGGTCCGCTCGCCGCGGTCTGCGTTCGCCGGTCCGCTCGCCGCGGTCTGCGTTCGCCGGTCCGCTCGCCGCGATCCGCGTCCGTCGGCCCGCTCGTCAGGATCCGCTTCTCCCGGATCGTGACCGGCTCCGCTCCAGACGCGTTGGGCGCTGCTTCTCCAGCAGCGCCCAACGTCATGTCCGGTCACCTTGGTCTACGCCTGCGGTGCATCCGGCCACCCCGGCCTTCGCTGCCGTGGTGGGGTCGCACCTGGCGGAGGGACACCGTGTGACGAAGGGCCCCTGGTGCGAAAGGGCGTTGCGGAGGGGCCCCGTGGTGAGGGGTCAGACGCGGCGGAGGACGGCGACCACGCGGCCCATGACGACGGCGTCGTCGCCGGGGATGGGGTCGAAGGCGGGGTTGGCCGGCATCAGCCAGACGTGGCCGTCGCGCTGGCGGTAGCTCTTGACCGTGGCCTCGCCGTCGATCATGGCGGCCACGATGTCGCCGACGTTGGCGGTGGGCTGCTGGCGGACGACGACCCAGTCGCCGTTGCAGATGGCGGCGTCGATCATCGAGTCGCCCTTGACCTCGAGCATGAAGACCTCGCCCTCGCCCACGAGCTCGCGGGGCAGCGGGAAGAACTCCTCGACGGCCTGCTCGGCGAGGATCGGGCCACCGGCGGCGATCCGGCCGACCAGCGGCACGTAGGCCGGGGCGGGCCGGGCCGAGCGCAGTGCCTCGTCGTCGACCAGGTCGCTGGGGGAGCGGACGTCTACCGCGCGCGGACGGTTGGGGTCGCGGCGGAGGAAGCCCTTCTTCTCCAGCTCCTTCAGCTGGTAGGCCACGCTGGACGGCGAGACGAGCCCGACGGCCTCGCCGATCTCGCGGACGCTCGGCGGGTAGCCGTAGCGCTCCACCCAGTCCTTGATGAACTCCAGGATGCGCCGCTGCCGGGCGGTCAGGTCGGCGCTGACGAGGTCGGGGAACTGGCTGACCACCGGGGTGACCGAGCGCAGCTGCGGCGCGTCGGCGCTGCGCGCCCGGGCGGGGGTGCGCCGGCGCACGGCCGCCTTGGCCCCGGCGGCTTCCGTCATGGCGTCCTGCTGTTGCCGGCTCGTCCGATCGTCGGTCGACACGTCGCGGCCCTTCCTGTCGGCCAGTGCCCATGGGCACGTGGTGCTCTCGCGGAGCCGGACAGTGGCCGTGGGGATGACGCAATGCCCGGCTGACCCCTCTTGGCGAGGATCTCCAGCGCGATCCGGACCCACGCGATGGTCCTGGACGGCCCGGAAACCCTCGTGCACGACCGTATAGGCGCGGTGCGACATTTTCAAACATCTGTACGACTTTCCTGCGGCGTGTCGCTCGGAAGTGCTCGACTTCCGTACGCCTGTTCTGATAGACCATCGGACAGGCGTTCGATCGAACGCGTGTCCTATCCGCAGTCCCGGAGAAGGTGAATGCCGTGGTAGCCACCGGTGTGCGTCCCCGGCCCGCCCCGTTGCGGCTGACCCGGCGCGGCCGCGTCGTCCTCCTGAGCCTCTTCCTCGCGGCTTGGTGCTCGGCCAGTGCCGTGTTGTGGGCCACTGCCTCCCGGGCCGACGAGGTGCCCCGCCCCGGCCCGTCGGTCGTGGTGCACGAGGGCGACTCGCTGTGGTCCATCGCCGAGCGGGTGGCGCCCGGCCGCCCCGCGAGCGAGGTCGTGTCCGACATCGAGCGGCTCAACGGACTGAGTGACCCGCTCCTGCGGCCCGGCCAGAGCCTCGTCCTCCCCGGTTGATGAGCGCCCGCCAATCCCTGTTGCCCCGCCGCGCCCCGCCCCGTCGCGCCCGGCCCCGCCTGGTCGCGCCCCGCCCCGCCCCGTCGCGCCCGGCCCCGCCCCGTCGCGCCACGCGTCGCCACGCGTCGCCCCGCCGCGCCATGCGCCGCGTCTCCCCGCCACGCCCTACGCCGCGCCGCCACGCCCTGCGCCGCCCTGCGTCGCGCCGCCACGCCATGCGCCGCCACGCCATGCCATGCCGCCCTGCGTCGCGCCGCCACGCCATGCGACGCCACGCGACGCCACGCCATGCGACGCCACGCTATGCGTCGCTGCGCCTCGCCACGTGCCTCGCGGTTGCGCTACGCCTCGCGTGCCGTGCGACGTGCGCCGTTGTCGGCGTTCTTGGGACGGGAGGGGTGCATGATCACTTTTGGGTGGCCGGTGTCCCCTTCGCGGAGGAGTTCTGTCCCGCCCGGGCCCGCGATCCGGGCCCGATGTCCGACCCTGGTGACCATCCCCACGCCGGCGTCGCGGGGGCCCGTGCGGTTCGTCCGGCGGCGACCGATTCATCCATGGCGATCATGGCGTCCGGCCGCCAAACGTGATGTGGATCAAGGACTTCGGGTGCTGCCCGTGACTGCCGTGGCACCCGTCGTGTCGAGCCGAAAAATACGGCGCGCCGACGCGCCGGTGAACTTGCGTCGGCGTACGCATCGGCCTAACGTCGACCCCAACATCTAGTAGTTACAAGGGTGTAAGTCGTCCACAGGTTGGGGTCTCGGCCCTTCGTCATCCACAGGCTCGTCCACAGCTCCGAGGCGGAAAACGATCACCTCGGACTGCGGTTCGGCGTGCCCGGATCACGGAGGCAGACCGTGTTTCACCGCCCGGGAACGGCGCCCTGGTGACGTTCGGGGGACGGGGGGATTGCCGTGCGGTGTCCGTACTGCCGGCACGCGGATTCGCGGGTCGTCGACTCGCGGGAGGCCGACGACGGCCAGCTGATCCGCCGCCGCCGCTCGTGCCCCGAGTGTGGCAAGCGTTTCACGACGGTTGAGGAGGCCGTGCTCGCCGTGGTCAAGCGCAGCGGCGTCACCGAGCCCTTCAGCCGCACGAAGATCATGAGTGGCGTGCGCAAGGCGTGCCAGGGGCGGCCCGTGGACGAGGACTCGATCGCGCTGCTCGCGCAGAAGGTCGAGGAGACGGTCCGGGCCAAGGGCGCCGCCGAGATCCCCAGCCACGAGGTCGGCCTGGCCATCCTCGTGCCGCTGCGGGAGCTCGACCAGGTCGCCTATCTGCGGTTCGCCAGCGTCTACAAGTCGTTCGACTCGCTCGACGAGTTCGAGCGCGAGATCACCGAGCTGCGCGCGGCCCGCACGAAGCAGACCGGCGCGAGCGAGGCCGCCGGCAAATCCGTGAGCGAGGCCGCCAGTAAGCACGCGAGCGAGGCCGCCGGCAAATCCGTGAGCGAGGCCGCCAGTAAGCACGCGAGCGAGGCCGCCGGCAAGGACACGAGCGAGGCCGCCGGCAAAGCCGCGAGCGAGGCCGGAAACAGAGGCGAGACCGCCGAGAGGCACATCGTCAGCACCAGGTCCGGGGGCAGCCGGGCGCCGCGGGTCACCGACCGGGCGCCCTGACCGGGCGAGCCGGCCGGGCGGAGGCGCACCGGTCGGCGAGCGGGCCGTGACCAGCACGGGACACGGGCCGTGAAACACCAACCGCCGGGAGCGCGCTGCGGGTCACGACGACCGCGGGCTGCCCGATCCCGGCAAGCGACACCTGCACCACCAGCGCGTGTACTGCACCGCCGCCACGGGGCGCCGCGCGGTTCCGGGACGCTTCGGGCGTACCGGGAGAAGAAGACGGCTGGAATGAATGGGATCGCGGTGGGGAAGCCGTGATCGTCGAGGGGGAGCACACACCATGGCCGGAGACGGCGTGACAGCAGGACGGCAGCGGAACCGCGCGGCCGCGAACAACGGCTCGGCAGTCGGGGGGCTGCGGGTCGAGCGGGTCTGGACCACCGAGGGTGTCCACCCCTACGACGAGGTCGAGTGGGAGTCCCGCGACGTCGTCATGACGAACTGGCGGGACGGCTCGATCAACTTCGAGCAGCGCGGTGTCGAGTACCCGTCGTTCTGGAGCGTCAACGCCGCCAACATCGTCACCACCAAGTACTTCCGGGGCGCGGTCGGCTCGCCGGAGCGGGAGCGCTCGCTCAAGCAGCTCATCGACCGGGTGGTGCACACCTACCGCAAGGCCGGCGAGGAGCACAGCTACTTCGCGACGCCCGCCGACGCCGAGCTGTTCGAGCACGAGCTGACCTGGATGCTGCTGCACCAGGTGTTCAGCTTCAACTCGCCGGTGTGGTTCAACGTCGGCACGAAGTCGCCGCAGCAGGTCAGCGCGTGCTTCATTCTGTCCGTGGACGACTCGATGGACTCGATCCTGGACTGGTACAAGGAAGAGGGCCTGATCTTCAAGGGCGGCTCCGGCTCCGGGGTCAACCTCTCCCGCATCCGCTCCTCCAAGGAGCTGCTCTCCTCCGGCGGCACCGCCAGCGGCCCGGTCAGCTTCATGCGCGGCGCCGACGCGAGCGCCGGGACGATCAAGTCCGGTGGCGCGACCCGCCGCGCCGCGAAGATGGTCATCCTCGACGTCGACCACCCCGACATCGAGGAGTTCGTCATCACGAAGGCCCGCGAAGAGGACAAGATCCGCGCCCTCCGCGACGCCGGCTTCGACATGGACCTGGGCGGCAGCGACATCGTGTCGGTGCAGTACCAGAACGCCAACAACTCGGTGCGCGTCAGCGACGAGTTCATGCGCGCGGTCGAGGAGGGCACCACCTTCGACCTGCGCGGCCGCCTGCACGGCGAGGTCATCGAGAGCATCGACGCGCGGCACCTCTTCACCGAGATCGCCAAGGCCGCGTGGGAGTGCGCCGACCCCGGCCTGCAGTACGACGACACGATCAACGACTGGCACACCAACCCCGAGACCGGCCGCATCACCGCGTCCAACCCGTGCTCGGAGTACATGTCGCTGGACGACTCGTCCTGCAACCTGGCCTCGCTCAACCTGCTCAAGTTCCTCAACGCGGACGGCAGCTTCCAGGTCGAGAAGTTCGTCAAGAGCGTCGAGTTCGTGATCACCGCCATGGAGATCTCGATCGCGTTCGCCGACTTCCCGACCCCGAAGATCGGCGAGACCACGCGGGCCTACCGCCAGCTCGGCATCGGGTACGCGAACCTGGGCGCGCTGCTCATGGCCAGTGGCCTGCCGTACGACTCGGAGGGCGGCCGCAGCGTCGCCGCCGGTATCACCTCGCTGATGACGGGCGTCGCGTACCGCCGCTCGGCCGAGATCGCCGGCGTCGTGGGCCCGTACGAGGGCTATGCGCGCAACGCCGAGGCGCACAAGCGCGTCATGCGCAAGCACGCCGCCGCCAACGACGAGATCCGCCCGAACGGCCCGGTGGCCGGTGCGCTCGTCAAGGAGGCCACGAAGCAGTGGCAGGACGGCATCAAGATCGGTGAGAAGAACGGCTGGCGCAACGCGCAGGCCTCGGTCCTCGCGCCGACCGGCACCATCGGCCTGATGATGGACTGCGACACCACCGGCGTCGAGCCCGACCTGGCCCTGGTCAAGTTCAAGAAGCTCGTCGGCGGCGGCTCGATGCAGATCGTCAACCAGACGGTCCCGCGGGCGCTGCGCAGCCTGGGCTACCCGGAGGAGCAGGTCGAGGCGATCGTCGAGCACATCGCCGACCACGGCAACGTGCAGGACGCGCCCGGCCTCAAGCCGGAGCACTACGCGGTCTTCGACTGCGCGATGGGCGAGCGCTCGATCGCGCCGATGGGCCACGTGCGCATGATGGCCGCGGTGCAGCCGTTCATCTCGGGCGCCATCTCCAAGACGATCAACATGCCGGAGTCGGCGACCGTCGAGGACATCGAGAACGTCCACTTCCAGGGCTGGAAGCTGGGCCTCAAGGCGCTCGCGATCTACCGCGACAACTGCAAGGTCGGCCAGCCCCTCTCGGTCGCCAAGCCGAACAAGGCCGCCGCTCCCGTCGAGGAGAAGGCCGAGGCCGAGAAGGCCGTCGAGAAGGTCATCGAGTACCGTCCGGTGCGCAAGCGCCTGCCCAAGAAGCGCCCGTCGGAGACGGTGTCCTTCTCGGTCGCCGGCGCCGAGGGCTACCTCACCGCGTCGTCCTACCCGGACGACGGCCTCGGCGAGGTCTTCCTCAAGATGTCGAAGCAGGGCTCGACCCTGGCCGGCGTCATGGACGCCTTCTCCGTCGCGATCTCGATAGGGCTGCAGTACGGCGTCCCGCTGGAGACGTACGTCAGCAAGTTCACCAACATGCGCTTCGAGCCGGCCGGCATGACCGACGACCCGGACGTCCGCATGGCGTCCTCGGTGATGGACTACATCTTCCGTCGCCTGGCGCTGGACTTCCTGCCCTACGACACCCGCGCCGAGCTCGGCATCTTCACCGCCAAGGAGCGCGCGGCCCAGGTCCAGGCCGAGGCGGCCGAGGTCGCCGGCGTCGACCTGGCCGGCATGGCCGCGTCGGCCCCGGTCTCCGCCCCGGTGGGTGCCGCGAGCGCCCCGGCCGCCGAGGTCCCGGCCCCGGTGGACGCCGAGAAGGAGGCGCCCAAGAGCGCCCACTCCTCGACCGAGCTCCTCGAGCTGGTCCTCGGCACCTCCGCCGACGCCCCGCTCTGCTTCACCTGCGGCACCAAGATGCGCCCCGCGGGCAGCTGCTACGTCTGCGAGGGCTGCGGCTCGACCTCCGGCTGCAGCTGAGTGTGACCATTCTCAGCGTGTCCCCTCCAGGGGCACGTTGAGATCCGCGAGTCATCGGCGAGTCTGACCAAAGGGATGTCCCCCGGGCACTACTGTCCGGGGGACTTTTCCGTTGCTCAGGCCGCGGACACGACCTGGGTTCGGCAGGCAACGACACCTGACCGGAGGAGGACCCACGCCCGTGCCGCACACCATCAAGGTCAACGAACCCATCGAGTACGACCCAGCCGTCGTGGCCGCCGTTCTCGGCGAGAACGCCCTGCCCGTCGACGTGACCGACCGAGTTCTCGCGCCGTTCATCACCGTTAACGGCCGTATCCACACCCCGACCAGCAACTTTCTGCGCCACCACTGCACCGTCCGGCCGAACCTCGCTACCGCCCGTCGCCTCGCCTCCGACCTCGCCGGCTGGCTCGACTACCTCTGCAACACCCGTGGCCTGCACCCTTACGAGGACAGCCGCGACCCCGTCCTCGCCGCCACCGAGGACCACTTCGCCGCCTACTACCGCCAGCGCCAGTACGGCACCGACGACGAGGCCCGGCTCACCTCCGGTGGCTGGGCCCACGCAGCGTCCGTGATCAAGCGCTTCTACGAGTACGCCCAACGCCGCTACCAGCACCTACCGCCGTTCGAGATCATCACGGTCACCCGGCGAGACGGCGGCACGGGCACCACGATCGCCAAGTACCAACCGCGCCGCCGCAACACCGGTTCGGCCGGCCTCCCCATCACACCCGAGTACGCCCAGTACCTGCTCATGGGCGCGCTCCGCACCGACCTCGACGGCAACCAGGACCCCTACCTCGGTGCCGACCGCGACCACGCAATCTTCGCGCTCGGCCTGGCCACCGGCGTCCGCCGCAACAACCTCGCCAACATCACCGTCTACGAGATCCCGCAGGTGAGCAGGCTCCCACTCACCACGATGCGCGTCGCCGACCACATCACCAAGGGCGACGCCGGTGGTGACGCTCTCGTGTTCACCCACCACCTCGCCGCGGTCCGGGAGTACCTCGACGGCGCACGCGCCGACCTGGTCGCCCGCACGACCTACCGCCCGGCTCAGCCGCTGCACATCGAATCGGCCGACTCCACCACGGTCCGCTACCGGACCGCGGACGAGCCCGGCACGGTCGCGAGCAAGCGATGGATCGACGCCGACGCGGACTTCCGCCGGCGCCTTGTCACGCCCGAGGGCGCGAGCCCGGTCCTGTTCTTGAACGAGTACACCGGCGAGCCGCTCGCCTACCGCAGCCTCCAGCACGCCATCGAAACGGCGCGCACCTTCGTCCGCGAACGCATCGACCGCGACTTCCCGGAGAACTACAGAATCCACGACCTCCGGCATACCTATGCCGTTCATCTCACCGTCGCGATCTACCGAGGCGTCGTCGCGGACATCGTCGAAAAGCAACGACGCGAAGACTGGAAGGTCGACCACATCGCCGCCGCCGTCGAACTCGTCAAGTTCTCCCTCGGCCACGCCAGCGAACAGTCCACCCGCCTCTACACCCAAACCGCTCACCGGTTCCTCAGCATTCCGGTCGACCACTTCCTCGGACGGTTCTGATGGCACACGCAACCCGCGGCCACCGCAGCGGCACGTACGAGATCGAGCGCATCAACAAGGTCGACAAGCGACGGCTGTCCATCACCTTCCAGCATGCTGCCGCCTACCAGCCGCAAGTCGTCACGCTGCACGTCGACCACACTCCCGCCGCTGAGCAAATGCTGCAGGCCATGGCCGACTCGATCAAGGTCGGCGACAACGGAGACGCGGACTCCGCGTGGGAGTCCTCAGTGACACTCACGAACAACGTCTTCAACGCGACGACAATGCTCCGACGGCTCTATGAAGAGGGATTCGAGACCTTCGCCGATGCTCGGCTCGACGTGGCGACACTTCGTTCGCTCTACGATCCGTTGAACAGCAACCGTAAGCGGTCCGCTTGCTGGCTCTTGGCGCGCACAGTTCGGGACAACCACCCGAATGGTGTCGCCATCAGCCGCGCCTTGAAGAACAGCCGCTTCCAGGCCGAGGAATCCACGCCGTTCATCTATGACGATGCGGTCAGCGACGCCATCGAGGCAGCGGCTAAGGCCGTCTACACCGAATACTTCGCTGCTCAGCGGGAGATCTTCGAGCGCCTCGGGTACGACGTGACCGGTCGCGGCTGGCTCCGCGTCCCGACCCAGGAACTCATTGACTGGGCTGAACGCGCACACCCTGACGTCTCCCGGCCCGGCGCTCCGCAACCATCGCTCGCCGCGCCCTACGAGCAGCAGATCGCCTGGGCCCTGACCCACCCGCGCATGTTCGGCTACATCAAGTACAACCGGACCAGCCCGCTCCGAGGACCGCAGATCAAGGCAATCGGCCGCGCGCTCTACCCGGACAACATCCTCATCACCGCCGCGCTGATCCTGCACTGCCTCGGCGAGAACAGCGGCTTCAACGCCTCCGTCCTGCTGCAGAAAGACGCCGACACCCTCACCTACCTGGGCAGCGACCACGCGCTCGAACACAACGTCAAGGCCCGCAACCACTCCGAGGACACCCGGCCCACCCGCCTGACCTCGATCTACACCGCGGGCGGGGTCGTCGAGACGATGACCGGCCTCACCCGCCTCGCACGATTTTCCCGGCGCGACCTGACCACTTCCGCCGGCACCCCGGCGGCCGTCGTCGACCGCATCTACGTCGAACACGCCTCCGAACCAGTCGAAGCGCAGGTCATTAACGAGTTTCGGCGCATCAACGCCTGGAAGTCGCCGGCCTTCGACAAACACTGGGACGAAGCCACGGCCGGCCCGCGCAGTGAAGTCTCCCTCCGACTGTCGGCGCTGCGCTATGTCGCCCAGCGCCGCGCGATGGGGGAGGGCCTCACGGCGGACGTCCACGGCCACACGCCGAGCACGAAACTGCACTACACCGCGCACGTGCTGCCCGACCACGTCTTCAACAAGCACGCCACGGCAGCACAGAACGCGTTCCACGACGATGCCGTCGCCGGATTCACCGTCGTCGCCGACGCCTCCGAAGGACCCGCCGCTGACCTGGCAGCCGTCGACCCTGGCAAGGTGATGGACGTCGAGATCGGCGTCTGCACCTCCGGCGGTAACGCCCCGGACGGCTCCGGCCGCCGCTGTGATCTGGGCATCGTCGCCTGCTTCACCTGCCCCAACGGCTACCGCACCGTCGACCACGTTCCGGGTCTGCTCGCCGCCGTCGAACTCGGCGACATCATCGAACGCAACGACCCCGTCGAATGGGAGCAAGGACAAGCCTCCCACCTGCGGTTCTACGCCCAAGCGTGCCTCGACAAGTTCCCGCCCATGGTGGTCGGCAACATCAAACGATCCACCGATCTCGTCCCTCACATCCTGACCGTCACCGGCATGTACATGGAGATGCGCCATGGCTGAGGTCCTGCCACTCTTCCCGCTCGACTGGGGCCGCAGTGCCAGCCTGTTGTTCCGCGACGACGAGCGACTCAACGACCTGATCCCCGGCGGGGAGGACCTCGAACGCGTTGTCCTGTTCAGCGAAGACGTCTGGGACCTCGCCGGTCACCGCACCTGGAAGGACAAGTCCGGGGCGATGACCCGCATCAACTTCACCGCGGTCGCCGAGCGCTGGCGTGACGCCGCGAAGGAGATGGCGGTGCTGCAGATGAACCCTGCTCTCGCCATCGACCGTGCCGACAACCCGATGGCTCAGACCTGGCCCAACGTGCAGGAGCCGGTCGCGCCCGTCACCGCGCAGGGCAACATCAAGATGCTCGGCCATGCCCTCACGATCATCGACCAGCAGCACATCACCCGGTTCGACAGCGACGACTGGGCACGACTGGTAGTCCTGCTGGTCCAGCCCCAGAGCGTCAAGGAGAAACAGGCCGGCAGCACCCTGTCCAACGCCACGGGCCGCGGCCGGGCTCAGCAACTCATCACCCTTTGGCAGGTCACCGAGATCGCCAACCGGTCCGGCTTGCTGGGCGACGCCCCGCCGTTCGACGGCCGCGAAACCGTCGAACTGTTCGGAGGCCGTACCAAGCAAAACGCGGTCCGCCCACACGAAGGTGTCGGCCACGCCCTCGGCTTCGTGGCATGGGTCTTCGACCACATCGCCGAGGACATCGTTGCCCACATCGAGTGGTGGACCGAGAACGCCAGCGCCGAACCGCCGATGAGCAGGCAAGACACCTTCGAGGCCATGCTCGACCTGACGGCCCGCATCGCGCACGAGAACAGCGGGAAGATCCCCGGCTCCCGCAACCTCAACGGCGGGCTCACCCTGGCACACGCCCCGCTGGCACGGCTGCTCGGCGTCTACGACGCCGACGAGGCATATCTCGCCGGACGGTGGACCATGTCGCAACTGCGCGACACCGTCCAACTGACCGCCACGCTCAGCCCCTGCCCTCTACCCGTCGGCGAACTGCCCAGCCGCACCGGCGAACGGATCGCCTGGACCGAACGGCTGATCGCCTCCAAGGAGAGCCTCGACATCTGGCAGCGACGCCTCGTCTACTACGCGATGTACTACCTCGCCGCCACCGTCATGCTGCGCGACAGCCAGTTGTCCGTCCTGCCCTTCGACCCGCTGAAAACTCAGGAGTTCACCCGGCCGGACGGCAGCACCTACATCAAGCACACCCTGTCGGCCTACAAGACCAAGAACCGGCACGCCGCCGTCCCCACCAGCGTCGTGGTCAACGGCCGCGTCGCCCGCATCATCGCCCTACTCCATCGGCTGCAGCGAGCACTCGGCTACGAACCTCGCCGCAGCGACACCACCGGAGTGCCCTTCCTGTTCGACCAGCTCCTCGCCACGCCGCTGGGCAAGAGAAGCCATGGGATGGCCCGTGACGGCCTCTACCTCGACCTCAGTTTCCTCAAAATGCTCAAGGAAGGAGCCCGGGAACTCTACGACCGCGGTGTCACCAAGCGATCCCTCGACGACATCGACATCTCCATGCGAAACGTCCGCATCACCAGCGCGCAGGCATACGCCGTCCGCGAGCATGGCCAAGCCCTCGCCGCCGCCTTCGGCCAGTGGGACACCGCCGCCGTCGCCCGCGGCTACGTCGGTGACGTCTACAAACTGATCACACCGATCGACCCCGACGAGGCCACCGACCTCGTCCACCAGGACGCCGGCCGCCGGCTGCACCGCGCCTACACCCACCGGCCCGAACTCACCGGCAAGGGGCAGGCACGCCTCGACCAGACCATCGAGACGAACCGGGCCGCGTTGTCCAACCCGCAGCCGCTGACGCCAGCCAGGCTCAAGACGCTGGGCAAACGCAACCGCAACATCGAGCAAGGTCCCTTGACGCTCTGCCTCTACCAGATCGAAGGCGCCCTCTGCGGCGGCAAGGGCAAGCCCGACTTCCGGCTCTGCCTGCCCGGCCAATGCCGCAACTCCGTCATGGCCCCCGCAGACCGGGCCCGCTACGAACTCATGCGCCGCCAGCATCTCGCGCTCAAGTCCGATGTCCTGCGCCGGGCCGCGGACAAGATGCACGACGCCAACCCCGACATCGCCGCGGAGTTCGCCGACACCACCGACGACGAACTGCAGGACATCATCACGGCACACATCGACGAGTACATCCGAGCCGCACTGGAAGACAGGGCATGAGCAGCGACGACATAGCAGCCCTCACCCGCGTCGCCGCCCGTATCGAGGCCGGCGAGGACCTGACCACCGACCTCATGGGCCAGGAAGGCGTACCCGTTGCGCTGCGCCTGGTCATCGCCGCGGTCACCCTCGCCGCGGCGGACATGCCGGTCAACAAGAAGTCCATCACCACGATCGCCCCCGCAGCCCGATCAGCGACTTACCGCGACCATGCCGACCTGCTCGATCAGGCCAAAGCCGTCGTCCCCGCCCTCGTCCAGGCGCAACTCGGCTTGGCCGGCGCCAAAGTTTCCGCCGCCGACCTCGCGCGGCAACTGGAAGCCGCCCACGCGACCATCGAGAAGGAACGCCGCCTCCGCGAGGAGGCCGAGGAACGGCTCAAGCACGTCGCCGCGTACGCCCGCGAGCTGCATTGGCAGCTCAAGCCGGAATACGAAGCCCGGCTGCGGGAACGAGAGGAGAAGGTCCGCTACCTCCACCTCGTGCCCGGCGAGCCAGACGAGAATGAGCCGGGTATCGGCGAGGGGGCTCACCAGCGAAGGTCAGCGCCCTCCAAGGAGATGTAGCGCGGTGACGTGGTGTCGGAGCTGTCCAGCAGATGACCGAGCCGGACGGCAGCCTCGTGGGACGACGTGTCCGCGTCGCCGGCTCCCATAGCGGTGGTGAGGCTGCCCGGATGGACAGCCCAGCACCGTACGCGACCGGCAAGTTCCTGAGCGAGGGCAACCGTCAGCATGTTCTGAGCGGCCTTGGAGATGCGGTACGCGTAGCTGGTCCGTCGGCCGGCGAAGTCGCCCGCGGCCTGCGCAGCCAGCGAACCGAGCCGGGACGACACGTTGATGATCAGCGGCGCGGGTGCGGCCAGCAGCATTGGCAGCAGGGCCTGAGTCAGGCGCATCGGACCCGCGACGTTGACGTCAACGGCGTCCAGGATCGTCTGGGAGTCGCAGTCCTCCAGCGGGCGGGCTGGTGCTCCGATGCCAGCGTTGTTGATCAGCGCGTCGATCGGCCGTCCGTGGACAGCCGCCATGAGGGCCTCGCTCACCGGGTCCCGGACGTCATGCAGAACAGGTTCAACGCCGGCCCGCTTGATCGACACGGCTGCGGACTCTGAACGGACACAGGCCACGACGTTCCAACTTTGGTCGGCGAGATGCTCGGTCAGGGCCGCGCCGAGCCCTCGACTGCTGCCGGTGACCACTGCCAACCGGGTGGTCACCGGAGTACCAGCAGGTCGAGGGCATCGACGACCGGGCCAGACTCGGTTCGTGCGGCCTCCTGCAGACGGACTACGCCCGCCGCATAGGCTTCATCGCTGATTAACTGCAGGGGCGTATGCGCCTCGCGCTGCAGAGCGGCGGCGGCATCGGTCACTGACGGGGCGGTCACTTGCGGGACCGGTTCGCAGCCGGTCGTCGCGAAGCCGGCGGTGGCGAACGCAGCCTCGACCCCGGGGATGCTCGGGTAGCGGTCCAGCACGGCGACAGCTTCCGGGAAAAAGCGGAACAGGTTGATCGCTTCATGCCGGCCGGCGAACGCGGAGCGGATCAACACCGGTGCGCCCGGCTTCAGCACCCGCCGGATTTCGCGGGCGGCGGCTTCCAGGTCGGGAACGTGGTGGATCACGGTGGAGAGCCAGACCCCGTCGAGGCTTGCATCCGGGAAAGGGATGTCGTCGGCCGCTCCGGCCACGACCGGCTGGAACATCGCCCGCTCCCGCATCGCTGCCGACGGCTCGACCGCCAGGACCTCGACGCTGGGCCACCAGGTGCAGAAGGCCCGCGCCCAACTGCCGGTGCCGCATCCGAGGTCGAGCAGGCGCGCCCCGGTGCGGGGCTCGAAGTGCCGGCCGATCGCGGCACGCCAGGTAGCGAGGTCATCATCTCGCAGGTGCCGGGTCTCCTCGAACGCCGCTGCGTCCACGTTGTCGTATGCGATGAGGGCCATGCGCCGACCCAACCCGGCCGACCACGCGGTGAGCAAGGCTGAGTGCACCGGTTCACATCGATCGAGGGCTCCGG
Source organism: Symbioplanes lichenis (assembly GCF_030709675.1). GTDB lineage: Bacteria > Actinomycetota > Actinomycetes > Mycobacteriales > Micromonosporaceae > Actinoplanes > Actinoplanes lichenis. Next base: position 522,185 of record NZ_JAUZQD010000001.1, on the reverse strand, counting down.
GCGCGTGAAGACACCGGCGTCCTCGCACGTCAGCGAATCGCGGGGACGCACTGTGATTTATCAGGCAGCGCCCGGAGCACCCTGTGCGCGTCGATGCGCTTAGGGTCACGCCTATGACCTTCGGCAGCGCGGCGCGGGCGTTTCTGCGAGAGCACGGCACGGAAGCGGTCGAGCATCCGGGAGGCACTCTCTACTCCCACCTGTGCCGGGTCGAACAGCGTCTCGCGGCGGCCAGTGCTGCCCCATACGTGCAACTGGCCGGTCTCACCCACGCTGCCTACAGCACGGATGGTTTCGACCTGGCGCTCATCCCTTGGACCGATCGAGACCTGCTCCGAGCCGTGATCGGATCGGAAGCCGAGGAACTCGTTTACCTGTACGGGGCTTGTGACCGTGACCGCACGTGGCACGCTTTGGCCACCACCTCCACCGTGCATGATCGCTTTACCGGGCAGAAGAGGGTCCTCGAATCGCATCTCATCGTGCCGTTCGTGGATCTGAGCATCGTCAACGAACTCGACGTGATCGAGCAGAATCCGGCGTTGCTTGTCAACCACGGCGACTACTTCCGCGACCTCTTCGATCGCTGGGCGCCACTGACGTCGCCCAAGGTGGCCGATGAGATTCAGCGGCTGATGGGATCGCGTCAGTGAACTGGATGGCCTGACGAGCCTCGGCGCTGGGCATGGCCGGTAGCGCTCAGTTCGGGCACGGATCTACGCGCTGGTTGATTCTCGGCGGCATCTTGCAGGGTTCGTCCGCATGTCTTGCTTCCGTGAGGCGCAAGGGGACAGTATGCTGGGGAACGCCGACTCGGTGATCAAGGCCGCGACTTCCGTCATGGAGGGACATGCGCCGCACCGGAGGGGACCCCAAAATCCGGGGGACACCCCAAGATCGGTCAGGTACAGCTGATCCGAGCACGAACCGATGCCCCCGTCCGAGCGATCGGACGGGGGCATCGCCCGTTCACAGCAGAATCTCGACCAGGGGACTGCCGGCGAGCCAGGCGGTCAGACCTTCCCGCGCCCAGGACTGGCCCGGGACGATCTCGCCGAGGATCCGCTCGCGCTCGGCGGGATCGGTCACCGGCCTTGCCCGTACGGGCAGATCGTGGCCGGCCAGGTGCAGGGTGAAGGCCGGCTCGGCGAGCAGGTTGGCGTACCAGTCGCGGGAGCCCGGGCTGCCGGTCAGCCAGTAGCGCCCGTCCGCCCGGTAGCGCCACGTCTCGATCCGGCGGGGGTGGCCGGTCCGCCGTCCGGTGGTGGTGATCTCCACTGTCTGTTGCCGGTCCAGGGCCTGTCGCGCCTCATCCGTCACCGTCATGTGATCAGGCTGCGACCTCAACCGCACTCGAGGTCAAGGACGGCCGTATTTTGCCTGGTGGGTGACGCAAACCTCAAAGACCGCGGGACGCGAACGTGAGAGCCGCGCTGATATCGTGCCCCGCGTGACTGACGACGCGGCCCGCGACCGGGCGCCCCTGCCCGACGGCGGGAACGTGTACGGCCACCCCGCGTCGGCGCCCCCGGTGTCCGGTTCGCCCTATCCGGGGCAGGCCAGCGGCTCGCCCTATCAGACGAGCGGGTCACCTTATGGCAACCCGTACGGCCAGGATCAGTACGGCCTGGACGTCGCCCCCATGTCGGGCGGCGGTCCCGCGTACCCGCCGGCGATGCGCCGCATCGAGCCCTCGCCGCCCCCGCAGCGCGGCAAGCTGATCGTCGGCGCCGTGGCCGGCCTGGTCGCCGGGCTGCTGGTCGGCGGGGTCGGGGCGTTCTTCATCGGGCGGGCCACCGCGGGCGACAGCGACCCGGCTCCCGCGGCCGCGCAGCAGCCCGCGATCGTGGCGCAGGCGGCCGAGGCCAACAAGGCGAAGTTCGCGGGCGACGCCGACCTGGCCGCGCTCGGCGAGCCGTGGCTGGCCGACGTGAGCGGCTGCGCGGGCGACGCGGACAGCGGCGGCCCGAAGCTGGGCGACGGTCAGAAGACCCACGTGCTCTGCCGTTACGGCGGGATCTACCTGCACTTCGTCGCCTACGAGTCGGCCGATGCGAAGGCCGCCGACATGGGCTACCGGCAGCGGGTGGCGCTCAACTCGGCGGGCATCCTGCCGGGCGCGGAGCAGCCCGCGCGCAAGCTCGGCGGCGTGACCGGGGTGTCCGGCAACTACGTGGAGTACGCGACGAAGTCCGGCAAGGACCCGGCGCTCTGCGGCATCTACTGGAACCGGGACAACACCGAGGCCGCCGTCTACATGGACGTGATTTGCGACAGCCTGGGCGGCAAGTGGGATCCGCTGCGAGCCGTGTGGGAGCGGCACAGCTGATGGCCGATCTGCTCGCCGGCCGCCGGGTGGCGGTCGTGCACGAGTGGTTCAGCGCGGTGGGTGGCTCGGAGAACGTCTTCCTGGCCATCGCCGACCTGATCCCGCACGCCGAGCGGCACGTCCTGTGGGCGGAGCCCGACGCGCCCGCCGCGGACCTGCACGAGACGTGGCTCGCGCGCACCCCGCTGCGCCGGAGCAAGGCCCTCGCCCTCCCGCTCATGCCGCTGGCCTGGCGCACCACGAAGATCGACGCCGAGGTGGTCATCTCCTCGAGCCACGCCTTCGCGCACACCGTGAACGCGGGCGACGCGCGGCACCTCAGCTATGTGCACACGCCCGCCCGTTATGTATGGAGTCCCGACTTCGACGGCCGCGGCGCCAACCCGTTGTTGAACCTTCCCCGCAAGTGGCTGCAGCACGCGGACGTCAGCCAGAGCAGGCACGTCCACGCCTATGCGGCCAACTCACGGGAGGTCCAGGAGCGCATCCGCCGCTTCTGGAAGCGCGACGCCACGGTCGTCAACCCGCCGGTCGACGTCGACTTCTACCGCACGGAGAAGACGGGCGACGACTACCTGCTCGGCGTCGGGCGCTGGATCCCGTACAAGCGCTTCGACCTGATGATCGACATCGCCGAGGCGGCGGGCCTGCCCCTGATCCTGGCCGGCGGCGGCCCGGAAGAAGCGGCGCTCAGGGCCAAGGGCCGGAATGTCCAGTTCGAGGTGCACCCGACCAAGGCCAGGCTGCGCGAGCTCTACGCCGGAGCGAAGGCCCTGCTCTTCCCGGCCCACGAGGACTTCGGCATCGTCCCGGTCGAAGCCCAGGCCGCCGGCACCCCGGTCGTCGGGCTGGACCGTGGCGGCCTGCGCGAGACCGTCGTCCCCGGCGAGACCGGCTTCCTGGCCGACACGACCGATCCGCGCGTCTACGCCGGCCTGGTGACCGCGACCAAGGACCTGGACCCGCGGCGCATCCGTGAGCACGCGGCGACCTTCGGCCACGACCGTTTCGCCGCGCGCATGACCGAGTGGATCGGCGATGCCGTCCGATAAGACCACCGTCCTCGACGCGAGCGGCGTCGGCCCCGGCGGCATCACCCGCGTCCTCACCGAACTGGTCCGCCACTGGCCGGCCGGCCACGAGCTGCGCGTGATCGCGGCCCCGGAGAGCTGGGAAGGCGAGGCCGTGAGCCGCCAGTCCGGCGGCCGGGAACGTACCATCGCCGCGGCGACCGCCGCCCTGCGCAAGGAGACCCGCGGCCGCGTGCTGTCGCTGAGCCCGTCCCTCGCGATCGCCGGCGCCCGTCTGCCGGTCACCACGATCGTCCACGACCTGGCCTTCCGGCTCTGGCCGCGCGGCCTTTCCCGGGCCGTGCGCGAATATCGCCGGATCAGCTACGCCACCGCGATCCGCCGGTCGGCCGCGCTGCTCAGCGTCAGCGCGCGCACCCAGCACGACCTGCTCGGCCTGTACGAAGCCGCGTCCGCCGTCTGGCACCCGGGCAGTGACCTGGCCCTCCCTGGCACCCCGCCGCCGGGCCTGCCGGACAACTACGTCGTCGTCACCGGACACGCGGCGCACAAGGGCGTCGAGCTGGCCCTCGAAGCGATCCGCGCCTTCCCGCAGTACAGCCTGGTGGTCCTCACCGGCGACAGCCAGCGGTACCCGGATCAGGACCGTGTCGTTCAGCTGGGCCGCCTGGACGACGCGACCTACGCCGCCACTGTCGCGGGGGCGCGGGCCTTCCTCATGCCGAGCCACTTCGAGGGCTTCGGGCTGCCCGCCGCCGAGGCCTTGGCCCTGGGCGTCCCCACGATCATCTCGCCGGACCCGGCGCTGCACGAGGCGACGGCGGGCGCCGCGACCCGGATGCGGAGCTGGACGGCCGAGGCGCTGGTCGAAGCCCTCCACAGCCTCGACGCGCCACCGAGGCGCGGCGTGAGGACCTGGAAAGAAGCCACCGACGAGCTCGTCGAACGGCTGTGGTCGTGATGCGCATCGCCATGATCCACGCCTCCTTCGCGGTCCGCGGCGGCGCCGAGCTCTACGTCGGCGACCTCACCCAGAGCTTGATCGAACGCGGTCACGACGTGCGGATCTTCACGGCCGGCGACCACCCGCGCCTGTCCGCCCGGATCCGGCACAAGGCGGCCGTACACCTGGGGGATCTCGCCGATCCGACCGGCCTGGGCCCGGAGGACCTGCGCGACTTCGCGCCCGACGTCGTCCACGTGCACAACTGGCAGGGCCTCGGCGTGCGGGCGGTGGCCCGGATCGCGCGCGCCTATCCGACCGTGCACACCGTGCACGACTACGCCATCGTCGACCCGAACAACGCCATGCTCAGCCTGGGCAAGTCGCGGATCCTCGACGCCCTGCTGCGGGCCCGCTCGGCGTGGATCCTGCGCAAGTTCCACAACCTCACGCTCCTGTACGCCACCGAGCGCGCCCGCACCGCAGTGAGCAAAGGCACCCGCAAGCCCGCCCACCGTCTCGTGCCCCTCGCCGTGAGCCTCGACTGGGGCCGTCGCCCGTGGCCGCCCGGCGATCCGTCGACCTTCCTCTATCTCGGCGCCCTCGGGGTCCACAAGGGAGTCGACCTGCTCCTGGACGCCTGGGACGGCCGCGGGACGCTGCTCGTGGCCGGCGACGGGCCCCTGCGCCCGCTGGTCGAGCAGCCCCGCCCCGGCGTCGAGTATCTGGGCCGGCTGGACGAGGCCGGCAAGCGCGCGGCGTTCGAGCGGGCGGGGTGGCTGGTGTTCCCGAGCCGCCACGTGGAGACGTACGGGCTGGTGTGTGCCGAGGCCCTGCTCGCGGGCCGGCCGATCATCGCCGGGTCGCACGCGCCGCCGCCGATGGCCTCGGAGACGTCCAGCCTGCTCTACACCGGCGTCGACGGCCTGCGCGACACATTGCACCGCGCGGCCGCCATGCCCGCCGCCGAATACGCGGCGCTCGCGGTGTCGGCGGCGGCGGACGGCCGGAAACTCGACTGGGACGATCACGTCAGCGCGATCCTGGCTGCTTACGAGGTGCGATGAGCGACCGCCGCTGGGACCGGCTCTGCGAGTACGGCCTCCTCTTCATCCTCGTGACCAGCACCGCCCCGCTGCTGTTCTCCGGCCTCTCCTGGCTGGCCTTCGGCGGACGGTCCTGGGTGTTCAGCCTGGCCGGCGCGGCCGTGACGGTGCTGCTGGCCGTGGCGATCGTGCTGCGCCGCGGCGGCGACCTGCCGATCTTCTGGGCGCTGATCGGGCTGGCCGGGGGCGCGGTGGCCGCGATCTGGAGCCTGATCGGCAACGCCCACCACGGCGCCGCGCAGACGCTCACCGGGCTGCGGCTGCTCCTCGTCCCGGTGGCGTTCGTGGTGATCGTCGCCGCCCTGACCCCCGGGGCGGTGTCCCGGCTGCTCACCGTCCTGTCCGGCATGCTCGTCCTGAACGCGGCCGCGGGCGTGGCCGAGCTCGTCATCGGGCCGGCGACGCTGGTGGAGTGGGGGTTCAGCCCCGACTACAACGTGCGCTACATCGACGGCGTCTTCCGCGTGCCGGGCCTGACCGAGGTCAACGCGGAGCTGGGCCTGCTGGCCGGGGCGTTCCTGCTCGGCTACGTGCTGTGCTGGTTCACCCCCGGCGCCCGCCCGCGCGGCTGGCTGCGGCACGTCGCCGCCGTCGCCGCGGTGGGCAGCCTGGCCATGAGTACGAGCCGGTCCGGCGCCCTGCTCGTCGTCGGCGGCCTGGCCGGCGCGCTGATGCTGCCCCGGGCCCGCTCGCGGATCCGCCGGCTGCTCGCCATCGGTCTCGCCGGGGTGACCGCGGCCGGCGTGGCGGCCGTCTTCGTGCTGATCGGCGCGGGCAACTCGGACAGCCTCTTCCAGCGGTTCGAGGTCTGGGGCGACCTGCTCGGCTCGGTGCCCCTGGCCGGCGACGGCATCGGTGCGGCGGGCGGCGCGAGCTACTCGCGGGTGGCCGAGTCGGCGCCGCGGTTCGTCGACAACTACTTCATCAACATCGGGCTGCAGTTCGGGCCGATCGTGATGGTGCTGCTCCTGCTCCTCACCGTCCTCACGCTGGTGCTGCTGGTCCGCGAGTCGGGCCGGCGACCCGAGCTGATCATGCCGATCGGCCTGCTCGCCGGGCTGGCGTGCGCGTCGCTGACCTTGGACACGTGGGAGTTCAAGTCGGCGATGCTCACACTGATCCTTTTCGGCGCCCACGGGTTGCGGCCAGCGAAGTGAGGAAGCTCCAGGAGTCGCAGCTCTCCGTCCAGGCGCTGACCCGGCTGGCCAGCGTCGGCGTGTTCCTGCTCGCCTCCTGGGCGGACGGCGGGCACGTCGCGCTGATCGCTTTCCAGGGTGCGCTGCTCGCCATCCCGTACACCCTGGTCGAAGCCCTGGTGGGCCGCCCGCAGTCGGCGGGCGTCGTGCCGCGCGAGTGGGACTCGGAGCGGTGGGCTCTGCGGGCCGCGACGACGGTCACGCTGCCGGTCGCAGCGATCGCGTACGTGTCAATGTCCATCGCGCTGCCGCAGAGCAGCGTCCTCGACCGGCTCCTGGTCATTGTCCCCGTCCTGCTGCAGCTGCCGATCGAGGCGCTCTTCTGGTCGATGGCGGCGACCCGGACGCGCCGCCGGGCCAACCTGGTGCCGCAGACAGTGGCCGCCGGCACGCTGGTCACCGCGGCGATCCTCGCCCTCACCGGCGCACGGCTGGAGATCGCCGCGGTCCCGGCCCAGCTGGTCGTGCTCGCCTGGGCCCTGGCATCGCTGCGCCCGGGGAACGCCCCCGGCCCGATCGCCGCGATCCGCCCGGGGATCAGCTACTGCGTCGCCGCCGGGGTCGACCTCGCGTACGTCATCGCCCTGCCCGCGGTCGCCGGAGCCCTGGCCGGCCCGGAGGCGATCGTCGTGCTGCGCGCCATGGACCTGGCGTTCGGGCCGTTCCACGTGGCGCTCGCCGCGAGCACGCGCGAGGACATCGTGGCGGGGCGGGACGCGCGCTTCCGCACGAAGGTCCGCGCGCTCACCGTCGTCCTGTGGGCGGGCATCGCGGCGGTCGTGCTCGCGAGCCCGTGGGTGCGGGGACTGCTGGCCGGCGAGCTGGAGGCGGCGAGCTTCACGGCGGTGGCGCTCTATTGCGCGTACAAGGGGGCGGTCATGGTCTCGACCTGGCTCTCGACCCGGCACATGATCCGGGCGGCGCCGCGGACCTACCTGGTGTCGGCGATCGGCTCCCGGGCGATCGCCTTCGCCGGCCTGGCCCTCGCGTTGCTCTGGGTGAGCGTCGCCGAAGACCTGTTCCTCCAGCTGGCGGTGGCGGAAGCGCTGGTGGTGGCGTGGTTCGCCGGGCGGATGCGGAGCACGGCGTCGGCTACGCTCGTCCCTTTGCGTCACCCCCAGGAGACACCATGAACCCGCTGCCGCCCGGCTCGCGCTGGGCCAACCTGCCCCGCCGCCGGGCGATCGCCTCGGTGGGGGCGCTCATCGCGGGCGCCGGGGTGGTCGGCGCGGGTGCCGCGGCCTACGGCTCGTCGCCGGCCGACCGCGACTTCAACGTACGCGACTACGGCGCCACCGGCGACGGCAAGTCCGACGACACGAAGAGCCTGCAGAAGGCGCTCGACGCCGCGGCCGGCACCGGTGGCATCGTCTTCTTCCCGCCGGGCACCTATGTGACCGGCCGGCTGATCCTGCCCTCGCGCGTGCACCTGCGCGGCAGCGGCGGCGACGCCACGACACTGCGACTCGCCCGGGGCGCCAACTCCGCCATCCTCGAGTCGGACCGCTTCGAGCAGGAGTCGGCGGCCGGCAGCGACGCGGGCATCTCCGGCTTCAGCATCCGCGACCTCACCCTCGACGGCAACGCCGCACAGGACAACCCGGTCGGCGTCGGCCTGCGCATCTACGGCTACGGCTACGAGCTGGCCGACGTGACTGTCTTCAATTGCGGCGCCGACGGGGTGGTCAGCGCCTGGGGCACCGCCGGCGACCTGCCCGCCCCCTCGCATCAGATGGAGTCGCGCGTCACCGGGCTGCGCACCCACGACAACGGCGGCCACGGCGTCAACTTCGCCGGCCCGCACGACTCGATGTTCCTCAACTGCCTGTCCTTCCAGAACGCCGGGACCGGCTTCCACATGAACGGCAACGGCTACGGCACCCTGATGGTCAACTGCCACGCCTGGGGCGTCCGGCAGGACATCTCCTTCGAGCTGGCCGCCTCGGGCATCGGCTGCGTCAACTGCTACGCCGACCTGGACGGCGGCATCGGCGTCCGCATCTCGCGCAACGACTGCCGCTGGGTGGCCGGCTACGTCCAGGGCGCCAACCACGCCGGGGACACGCCGGAGATCGGCATCCAGTTCGTGCCGGGCGCCAAACCCGAGGAGCCCGCCTCGGCGACCATCGACACCCTGATCCGCAACTGCGCCACCGCCGCGGTCGACTTCGGCGCCGAGCGCGGCCTGTCCAGCATCCGCGCCACCCTCTCGCAGCCCGGCGTGGCCGGAGTCGCCGGCAGCGGCCGCGGCTGGATCGGCCAGCCCGCCGGCAACACCCAGGTCGAGATCACGCACGGCCTCGGCCACCCCAAGAACCTCGTCGTCCGCCCCGCCTTCGACCTCCGCGTCCAGGACACCCCGGCCGCCCCGGCGGACGGCCAGGTCCGCCTCTTCGCCCGCGACAACGACGGCGAGACCCAGCTCTGCGTACGCTTTCCCAACGGCGAGGTCCGCGTCCTCGCCGCCGAGTGACAATCCCTGGACGCGAGCCCGCGGGCCGGTAGGCTCGGCGCACCGACAAAGGAGTCCGGATGCGGGGACACGAGCTCATCGGCAAGGCCGCGGAGACGGCGACCGGGGTCGTCCGCGGGATCGCGCCCGGCCAGCTCGACCGGCCGACGCCGTGCGCGGAGTTCAGCGTGGGTGGGCTGCTCGGCCACCTCGGCGGAACGGTGCCCTACATGACGGGCCTCGCGGGTGCCGCCCCGGCGGAGGGCGACCTGGAGAGCAAGATCACCCAGCTGCGCGCCGCGTGGTCGGACCCCGAGGCGTGGGCGGGCGAGATCGAGCTGGGCGGTCAGCGGATGCCCGCCACGATGGTCGGCGGCATGGCCGTCACCGAGCTGGTCGTGCACGGCTGGGATCTCGCCACGGCCACCGGCCAGTCGCCCGAGTGGGATCCGGAGGTGCTGACGTTCGTGCACGACGCGGTGGCCGGGACCGCGGACCTGGGCCGGCGGATGGGCGCCTACGGCGATCGGGTCGAGGTGCCGGCGACGGCGAGCACACTGGACCGCATTCTGGGCCTGACTGGCCGCAGACCTTAGCGCCCGCCGCCGCGGAGGACTTCGAGAACCGTACGGACGATGACCTTGACGTCGAGCCAGAGGGACCAGTTCTCGATGTAGTAGTTGTCGAAGCGGGCCCGGTCGGAGATCGGCGTGTCGCCGCGCAGACCGCTGACCTGGGCCAGGCCCGTCAGGCCGACCGGCATCCGGTGGCGCATCGCATAGTCGGGGTAGTCGGCGGAGAACTGGTCGACGAAGTGGGGGCGCTCGGGGCGGGGGCCGACGACCGTCATGTCGCCGCGGAGGATGTTCCAGAGCTGGGGCAGCTCGTCGAGGGACGTGCGGCGCAGGAAGCGGCCGGCCGGGCCCACGCGCGGGTCGGCGGCGACGGACCAGGTGGTCTGCGCCTCGGTCTCGTCGGCCGGGCGCATCGAGCGGAACTTCAGCAGCTGGAAGGGCCGGCCGTAGCGGCCGATGCGCTCCTGGCGGAAGAGGATGCCGGGCCCGCCCTCCAGCCGCACCGCGAGCGCGCAGAGCAGCATGACCGGGCTGAGCAGAATCAGCGCCAGCCCCGCCGCGGTGACGTCGAAGACCCGCTTCACGAAGAACTGCGGGCCGGTCAGCGACGGGCGGTTGACCCGGCTGACCGGGATCGCGCCGATGTGGTCGGGGATGCCGTGGCGGGCGTGGAACTCGCGCAGGCGCGGCACCACCCACAGGTCGCAGCCGGCGAGGCCGGGATGGCGGGCGATGCGGAGCAGCTCGTCGTCGTCGCACTCGACGTCGGCGATGAGCAGCACCTCGCACCTGGTCAGCCGGACGATCTCGGGCAGCTCGCCGAGCGCGCCGAGGAGCGGACGGCTGTCGCCGCCGACGAAACCGGCGAAGTGGAGGCCGTACTGGGGATAGCGGCGCAGCAGACGGGCCAGCTCGGTGGCGATCGGGCCGTCGCCGACGACGACCGCGGAGTGCTCGACCCAGCGCCGCCGGCGGGCGACCACGACGGCCGTGCGGGTGAGGGCGCGGCCGATCAGGACGAGGACGGCCGACACCGCGATGAGGCGCAGGAAACCGACCACGTACGCCACCGAGTCGTGTCGCTCCGCCGCCACGATCGCGACGACCGCGGCGGCCGCCAGGAGGCGCACGCACAGCAGCGGCAGCTCGTCCAGGAAGCTGACGTGCCGCCGTCCCGCATAGAGCCCGGCCAACGCGAACGCGGCCACCGTGACCAGAGCGGCGGCGATCAGGCCCTTCCAGTAGTCCCGGTTCCACGTGAGCGGCACGAGGTACGCGGCGAGGTCGACCGGCAGGGTGAGCATCCAGGCCCGCAACGCCCGGGTACGGGACGCCCGCGCCGATGCCACGTACGGCAGCACGGCAGTCGACGCCGACCGTTGCCGCGGCACCACCGTGCGTACCCGCTGTTCCATCACTTCCCCCGTAAAACCCCTGCTGGCGGGCCTGAGCATACGGTGAACATGAATGTTTGCCCAGGCCGGTACCATCTCCGCCATGGCCGTGGACGTGAAGACCGCTCCGGATCCGGCGCCGCCCCGCAAGAAGCGGCGCCGGCGGCTCGTCGTCGTCATCGTCGCCGTGGTCCTCGTGGTGCTGGCCGGGGGCGGCGCGCTGGCGGCCACGCTCTACGCCCGGGACATCGACAACGACATCCAGCGGGTGCAGGCGTTCGACCAGGTGCCCGAGGCGGAGCGCCCGGTCAAGGAGCAGGCGGCCGGCGACGCCATGAACTTCCTGGTGCTCGGCAGCGACACCCGCGACCCCGAGTCGACCGGCGGCTCCCGCTCGGACACGATCATCCTGATGCACCTGCCGGCGGACCGCTCCGGCGCGCAGCTGGTGTCCATCCCGCGCGACACGTGGACCCACATCCCGAAGAGCGCCGACGGGCAGCACGGCAACACCAATGCCAAGATCAACGCGGCGTACGCATGGGGTGGCACGCCGCTCATGGTGCGTACCGTGGAGAACTACACCGGGGTGCGCATCGACCACGTCGTGATGGTCGACTTCGCGGGCTTCAAGGACATCGTGGACGCCCTCGGCGGCGTGGACATCGACGTGGAGACCGCGTTCACGTCGACGCACTCGCTCAACAAGGACAGCGTCCGCGAGTTCGAGGCCGGCCCGCAGACCATGGACGGCGCCACCGCGCTCGACTACGCCCGCGAGCGCTACGCCTTCAAGGACGGCGACTTCGCCCGCATCCGTCACCAGCAGCAGGTGATCAAGGCCATCCTCAACAAGGCGGCCTCCGGCGGCACCCTGACCAACCCGGCCAAACTCAACTCGTTCCTGCGCGCCACGGCCGACGCGGTCAGCGTGGACGAGACGCTCAACATCTTCGGCATGGCCGGCGACCTGCGCCACCTGCGCAGCGACAGCCTGACCTTCTACACGAGCCCCACCACGGGCACGGGCACCCGCGGCGACCAGAGCGTCGTCCTCCCCGACAAGCCCAAGGCCGAACAATTCTTCGCCGCCGTCAAGCGCGACGACGTGGCCGAGATCAAAGCCACCGGCACCGTCAAGTAGCTTTCTCTCACGCTGCACAGGCAGTCGTGTCAGACCTCGATGAGAGGCTCCCGGCATGCCTGGACCTCGCGTGCGCGTCCGATCCGACTTCGCCCTGCGCCTGCTGCTCGAGAAAATCGTCGAGTTCGGCCTTCCCGGCCATGTCCGCAACCTCGTCGAAGACGCACAGAGGCACATGGGTGACCGCAGCCCCTATCGCGGCGGCCGGACGCTCACCGACCTGTTGCGCCAGGCTCATGCCGCAGCCCGGGTCGAGGCCGACCATGACACCGCCGAACGGCTGGAGGATGCCCTCTCGTACGCGACCAACGTCATGCTCGCCCCGGATCTGGAGATCAAGTATCAGCTGCTCGGCGGCGCCCGCGGTCGATACGCAGCCATGTTGACCACGGTCATGTCGCACTCGATGACGTTCGTCACCGACCAGGTTCGCACGTATCTTGATGATCACCCGCAGGTGAGCCGTGATGAGCTCGCGGCTGTGCTTGACGAGACGAAGCGTCTGATCGTTACCGAGGTGGCCGGGGCGGCCGGGGTGTTCGAACTCGGTCGGGGCATGAAGGAGCAAGCGACCTGGATGACGGAGGTGCTGCTCGACCGCTTGCACACCGGCGGTCCCGGTGTCGGCGTCATGCCGGGCCGCGAGGCCTCGGCGGAGGAACTGGCCGAGGTTGTCTTGCTGCGGGCCCGGCGTCACGCGCTCCGGGAACTCGAAATCGTTGTCCTCAACCGGCACAGCAGCGAGCGTGACCTGCAGATGGCACTGGAGAAGAACCTCTGGATCTTCGGCGGGACGCAGTTGGCGGACAACTCGGGCCGCGGCGGCTCAGCCGGGGGATCGAGGTGGATCTGACGCTGCTTCGGCCGGACGGCACCGTATACGTGGTCGAGCTGAAGCGAGCCGCCGTTCCGCTGCTCACTCATCAGCGGGGCCGGTGGGTGCCGACCAGCGAGGTGCATCGGGCGGTGGCGCAGGCGATGAACTACCTCGTGGTTCTGGACGAGGATCGTCCCCGCCTCGCTGAGCAGGGTATCGACGTGCGACGGGCCTCGGCTGCAGTGATCATCGGCCATCCGTCATTCGAGGCGGAGGCGAGTGAGGAAGAGGTCGATGCGGCGCTGCGTGTCTACAACAGTCACCTTTCTCGGATCGAGGTGGTGACCTACAAGCAGGTGACGAGCCGGGCCGATCAGGTACTGCGGTTGTCGGACTGAGGACGGGCCTGCCCGGATGCGGCTGGATCTCCTCGTCGGCGGGCGCGTAACGTGCTCGCAACGCGGGAGGGGCTGGTGTGATCTTCGATATTTGCGATAGTGAATGCCGTGCAGATCCTCGCAGCCGCCGCGGCGGTGCTCACCCTGATCGGCGGGCCGACGCCGCCCGCCGAGTTCGGCAGTGACTGGGACGATCCCCGGACCGCCGCCCCGCCCGTCGCCGCCCCGCCCGCCCCGGCGTGCGAGTCGACCATTGTGGACACGGAGTTCCGTGACTTCACCCCTTACACCTCGACCTACGAGCCGACCTGCCGTGGCCCCTGGCAGAAGGTGGTGCTGCGGCTCGAGGGCTCGGTCGCCGGCCGCCAGTACGACCGGCTGGGCTACCTGGAGATCGGCGGGGTCACCGTCTTCAAGACCTCGACGCCCGAGCCCTCCCCGGCCGGCATCGCGTGGTCGGTCGAGAAGGACGTCACCGAGTACGCCGCCCTGCTCACCAAGCCGCAGCCGGTCGAGATGCTGATCGGCAACGTGGTCGACGACACGTACACCGGTGTGCTCGACGTGAAGGTGTCGCTGACGTTCTATCGGGGCGCTGCGAAGGCCCGGCCCGACATCCTGCCCGTCTCGCAGGCGGTGCCGCGCAACACCGAGAAGCTTTTCGCCGACGTGTACGCCACGGGCTCCGGTGGTGGCTGCGAGGAGTTCTGGTACCTGACCGTCCCGTCGGACGTCGCGTACTCCTGTCTCGCCGACGACGGGCCCTACCGTGAGGTGCAGGTCACGATCGACGGCCGGCTCGCCGGGATCGCGGCGCCGTACCCGCACATCTACACGGGCGGCTGGTCCAACCCCTTCATGTGGTACGTCCTGCCGGCGCCCCGGGCCTTCGACATCCGTCCCATCCGGTACGACCTGACGCCGTTCGCGGGGTTGCTCACCGACGGCAGGGTGCACGACATCGCGGTGGACGTGGTGGGCGTACCGGAGGGGCAGCCGGGGTGGGATGTGCCCACGACGCTGCTGGCCTATCGGGACGCGGGCAGCCGGCAGGTCACGGGCAAGGTGGTCAGCTCGAGTGCTTCCCCGCTGCGCAACGACTCGGCCTACACCGCGCCGACGCTCAGGGCCAAGGGCAGCCACTCGCTCACGACCACCGGGTACGTCGACACCTCGCACGGGCGTGTCACCACGACCGTGTCCCGGGCGGTGAGCAACGTGAGCACGCACACGTGGAACGCCGACGAGACGCAGGACGCCCTCGACGCCACGTGGACCGACCGTTCCGTGGTGACGAGCGGCCGGTCGCGGCAGACCTTCGACCACCGGTACGGCCTCGACGGGTCGATCGTCATCGACGCGGCCGACCGGCTGACGACGACGATCAAACTCACCGACGCGGGCACCTGGCCGGGGCACCGGCTGCTCGACACGTACGAGGGGGAGGCGTCGTGGCTGCTCAACGTGCCTCGCGACCAGCGGCACGCGACGGGCACCTCGGTCGAGCGCTACCGGCTGGAGCGGCCCGGCCGGGACTACGACCACACGATCAAGGTGGTCAACGGAACGGTGGTGACGGACCGCTTGCGCGGTTAAGTTGATCACGTGAGTGCTGCCACGCTGACCCGGGCCAGGATCGCCGTGGCGGTCACGTTCGCCACGAACGGCGTCGCGTTCGCGGGGTGGCTCGCGCGCACTCCGGCCGTACGCGAGGACCTGGGTCTGTCCTCGGCGGGTCTGGGCCTGTTCCTGCTCTGCCTGTCCGGGGCCGCCGTGGCGGCGATCCCGCTGGCCGGGCCGCTCGTGCAGCGGCTCGGTCCCGGGCGGGCGGTGCTGATCGGCAGCATGTCCGTGGTGGCCGGCCTGATCGGGCTGGGCACCGGGACGGCCCTCGGCTCGATCCCGGTCGCCGGCGTGGGCCTGGTCCTGATCGGCATGGGCAACAGCACCTGGGACGTCGCCATGAACGTCGAGGGCGCCGACGTCGAGCGCCGGGTCGGCCGCACCCTGATGCCCCGCTTCCACGCCGCGTTCAGCCTCGGCACGGTCGCCGGCGCCGGCCTCAGCGCCGCCATGGCCGCACTCGGCGTCTCGGTGACCGCCCAGGTGTACGGAACCGCGGTGGCCGCCGCCGCTGTCATGCTCGTCACCACCCGGCGCTTCCTGCCGCCGCACGCCGCCGACCATCCCGAGCAGCCCCGGGGCTCGGTCGCCGAGGCCTGGCGCGAGCCTCGGACCCTGCTCATCGGCGTCCTGCTGCTCGGCTTCGGGTTCACCGAGGGCGCCGCGAACGACTGGCTCGCCATCACCCTGGTCGACGGCTACGGCGCGTCCGAGACGACGAGCGCCGTCGGCTTCGGCTTCTTCGTCACCGCGATGACGCTGGGGCGGCTCTTCGGCGGGGCGGTCATCGAGCGCTGGGGCCGGGTCGTCGCGCTCCGCGTCACCGCGGTCTCCGCGCTGGCCGGGCTGCTGCTCGTGATCTCGGGCGCCGGGCTGCCCGTGGCGCTGGCCGGGGCGCTGCTCTGGGGGGCCGGCGCCTCGCTGGGCTTCCCGGTCGGCATGAGCGCCGCCGCCGACGACCCCACCCGTGCGGCGATCCGGGTCTCCGTGGCGGGCTCGATCGGCTACGGCGCCTTCCTGGCCGGGCCGCCGCTCATCGGCGTCCTGGCCGAGCACCTCGGGCCGTTCCGGGCGCTGCTCGTGGTGATCGCGGCGATCGGCCTGGGCCTGCTGGCCTCCGGCGCGACTAGGCCGTTGCAGCCCCAAGAAAGTCGCTGATCAGCGCCGCCACGACCTCCGGCTGCTCCAGGGGCATGGCGTGCGACGCGCCCTCCAGCGACAGGTAGCGCAGCTGCGGGTTCTCCTTGGCCGCCGTCGCGGCCTGGTCGACGAGGTGGCGACGGTACGCGGCGTACAGCTCGGCGAACGGCTCCTGCTCCGGCGTGTCCCGCGTCGCGAGCACGGCGAGGGTCGGGGCGGGCGTCGATGCGTACACGGGTCCGAGGTCGATCTCCGTGATCAGCTTGCGCAGCGCGGAGACGGTCGCCCCGGAGGGCCGTACGGTGGTCTCGCCGTCCTTGCTCACGACGTTGCGCCGGAAGGCCTCGATCCAGAGCTTCTCGTGGTAGCCGGCCTGACGCGCGATCGCCCGCTGCCGCTCGATCAGCTCGGGCAGCTCGGTGGTCGGCAGCGTGGGCCCGGCCATGGCCTCCATCGAGTCGAAGACCGAGGTGAGCCGGGCGAGCTCCGCCTCGAGCCCGCCCACCTGGCTGGCCCGGGTGGGCGGCGGATTGCCGTCCAGGTTGACGACGCCCGGCGCCTCGGGGTGCCGCTGACCCCACAGCGCCGCGAGCACCCCGCCGAAGGAGTGGCCCACCACGGCGGGCCGGTCCAATTCCATCTGTACGGTCACCGCGGCGATGTCGCCCAGCCCGGCGTCCCAGCTCCACGGGCCGTCCCCGGAGCGGCCGTGCCCGCGCAGGTCCACGGTGATGACACGGTGCCGGGGCCGGAGCGCCCGGGCCAGCGCGGTCATCCCGGCGAGGTTGCCGCCCGCGCCGTGCAGCAGGAGCAGGGGAGGCAGATCGCCGCCGAAGTCCCGCACCGCGACGGGCAGCTCACCCGCATCGACAAGCCGGTCATTGATCACGACGTTCTGCTCCCTCTGCTCCCGCGCGTACGGTTCTCCATGTGGACAAGCCGGCCCCCCGACCGTTGACCCAGCCGCACCCGGCCCGTCTGGCGCCGGCGCATCCCCGGCGGGCCGAGATCCTGGCGGCGCACGAGGCGGCCCTGGAGGCCGGGCAGCCCGGGTATCTCGACCCTGACACCGGCCTGTTCGTGCTCACCGCCGGGTTTCTCGCACGGCGCGGCACCTGTTGCGGCCGCGGTTGCCGGCACTGCCCCTACTACGACGACTGAGACCGCGATGCCGAACCCGGCGCCGCGGTCTCAGGACGTGCTGGTGCTGCTCAGTGCGCGTCTCAGTGGGCGTCGACGAACACGCGGGAGGCGACCTCGCGGGGCAGGCGGATCTTGTCGCCCGACCGGTCGATGGTCACGCCGTCGCGCTCCTGGGCCACGGTGACCGTGGCGCCCGGGTCGATGCCCGCGGCGTGCAGCTGGCGGAGCACACCCGCGTTGGTCTGGACGCTCTCGCAGATGCGCCGGACGACGACGCTGCCGCTCAGGCCGGGGAAGGCGAGGTTGCGCTCGCCCGTGCCCACGATCGTCGGCAGGGTCTCCTCGTCGGCCAGCTCCGTGGGCACGCCGAGGACCTCGAGACCGGGGATCGGGTTGCCGTAGGGCGAGCGGCTGGGCCGGTTGAGCAGCTCATAGACCCGGCGCTCGACCGAGTCGCTCATCACGTGCTCCCAGCGGCAGGCCTCCTCGTGGGCCTCCTCGTAGGGCATGCCGATGACGTTGACGAGCAGGAGCTCGGCCAGCCGGTGCTTGCGCATGACCGCGACGGCGGTCTCGCGGCCCTCCTCGGTCAGCACGAGGTGGCGGTCATTTTCCACGCTGAGCAGGCCGTCGCGCTCCATGCGGGCGACCGTCTGGCTGACCGTCGGGCCGCTCTGGTGCAGGCGCTCGGCGATGCGGGCCCGCAGCGGCGGCACGCCCTCCTCCTCGAGCTCGAGGATCGTGCGCAGGTACATCTCGGTGGTGTCGACCAGATCGTGCTTGTGCACGGACGCCTTCATGCGCCGACCTCCCCAACGGAGCGCGAGGCGCCGTTACATGCAGTGGTATCGACGGGAACGTTCACGGTTGTGGTCCTCCCAGCAGCGATATTACCTCGCAGCCGGGTCTTGACTTCATGCCGACGAGGTGGGTCACAAGACCTTACCGAACCGGACGGGCTCGCGCCGGTCCCGACTCGTCCGGCGCGGCCGGGGTTGCGCTTTTTGCCAGTTCTCCCAGGTCGTCCGGTGCATGGGAGGCGCAACGCCCGGGCCGCGCCGGGAATTCCTGTCGGGCCCCCGTGGCAGAGTGACTGCCATGGCCGAGGGAACGACAGCGATCGTGTGGGACGAGGCCCTGCTGCGCTACGACATGGGTGATCACCCGCTCGATCCGGTGCGGGTGGAGCTCACCATGGCGCTCGCGCGCGAGCTGGGCGTCCTCGACCGGCCGGGAGTGCGCATGATCACGCCCGCCATGGCCGACGACGCCGCGCTCACCCGGATTCACCGCGCCGACTATCTGGAGGCCGTGCGGATCGCGCCGCGCGACCCGTTCTTCCGCGGCTGGGGCCTCAATACGCCCGACAACCCGGTTTTTGAGGACATGCACGAGGCGTCGGCCCGGATCTGCGGCGCCTCGATCGCGGCCGCCGAGGCGGTCTGGTCGGGGGCCGCCACGCGTGCGGTCAACGTCTCCGGTGGGCTGCATCACGCCATGGCGGCGCGGGCGGCCGGCTTCTGCGTCTACAACGACCCGGCGGTCGCCATCGCGCGCCTGCTCGCCCAGGGCGCCGAGCGGATCGCCTACGTCGACGTGGACGTGCATCACGGCGACGGGGTGCAGGCGGCCTTCTACGACGATCCGCGGGTGCTGACGGTGAGCCTGCACGAGTCGCCGCTCACCCTGTTCCCGGGCACCGGCTATCCGGACGAGACCGGCGGGCCCGGGGCCGAGGGGCTGGCGGTCAACGTGGCGCTGCCGCCCACGACCGAGGACGCGGGCTGGCTGCGGGCCTTCCACGCCGTGGTGCCGTCGGTGCTGCGGTCCTTCCGGCCCCAGCTGCTGGTCACGCAGTGCGGCGCCGACTCCCACCGGCTCGATCCGCTCGCCGACCTGCAGCTCTCGGTCGACGGCCAGCGCGCCGCCTACGTGGCGTTGCGTGCCCTCGCCGACGAGCTGTGCGACGGGCGGTGGGTCGCCTTCGGCGGCGGGGGGTACGCGCTGGTGGAGGTCGTGCCGCGCGCCTGGACCCACCTCCTGGCCGTGGCCACGGGCGAGCCGCTCGACCCGGCGACCGCCACCCCGGCCGCCTGGCGCGAGCTGGCCGCCGAGCGCCGCCCGGGCACACCGGTGCCCGAGACGCTCACCGACGGCAGGCCGCCGCCCGTCGAGCGCTGGCAGCCCGGCACCACGCCCGACCCCGTCGACAAGGCCATCCTCGCCACCCGGATGGCCGTCTTCCCCCTGCACGGGCTTGATCCCCACGACGGCCGCGACTGACGCCGGGCAGCGAAGGGGGTGACCCACGTGACATTCGCGAGCGGTGGTCGCAGGTCAGGCGGTTCGGATTCGGCATGCGGGCGTCGAGCGGGAGCTGATCGGGACCAATGACCGTGCCGACCCGCCGGCCGGCGGCACACAATGACGACGAGCCATCGCAGGGAGGTGAGGATCATGGGCAGGGAGGCCGACGTCCTGCTGTCGGACGGCCGCGCCGTGCATCTGCGGCCGATCGAGCCGGCCGACGCGCAGGCGATCGTGGAGTTCCACTCGCGGATGAGCGACCGCACGCGCTACCTGCGCTACTTCTCGCCCTATCCGCGCATTCCGGAGCGTGACCTGGCCCGCTTCGTCACCGTCGACCATCGCGACCGCGAGGCGTTCGTCATCGTGTCCGGGCCGCAGATCATGGCGGTCGGGCGCTACGAGCGGCTGGGCCCGGAGTCGCCCGAGGCCGAGGTGGCCTTCGTGGTGGAGGACGCGCACCAGGGCCGGGGGATCGGGTCGGTGCTGCTCGAGCATCTCGCCGAGGCGGCCCGGGGCAACGGCATCACCCGGTTCGTGGCCGAGGTGCTCCCGCAGAACGGCGGGATGCTCCGGGTCTTCAGCGACTTCGGCTATCACGTGCAGCGGGAATACGCGGACGGCGTCGTGCACCTCAGCTTTCCGATCGCCCCGACGGAGCGTTCCCGCGAGGTCCAGGAGAACAGGGAGCAGCTGACCGAGTCCCGGTCGATCGCCCGGCTGTTGCACCCGCGGGGCGTCGCGGTCTACGGGGCGAGTGCCAGCGGGCAGGGCATCGGCGCCGCGATGCTCGGTCACCTGCGCGACGGCGGGTTCACCGGCTCGCTCGTGCCCGTGCATCGCAGTGCCGCGCGGGTGGCGGGCCTCCCGGCGTACCGGTCGGCGAAGGACGCGGGCAGTGACATCGATCTCGCCGTCGTGGCCGTGCCCCCGGACGGCGTCGCGACCGCCCTCGCCGACGCCGCCGCGGCCGGCGCGGGCGGGGTGGTGATCGTCTCCGCCGGCTTCGCGGAGGCAGGCGCGGAGGGCGTGCGGGCGCAGCGAGCCCTGGTGGAGGCCGCGCACGCTGCCGGGTTGCGCGTCGTCGGCCCCAACTGCCTGGGGATCGCCAACACCGATCCCACGGTACGGCTCAACGCCACGCTCGCGCCCCGCCTGCCCCCGCCGGGGCGGGTCGGCTTCTTCAGCCAGTCCGGTGCCCTCGGGGTCGCGCTGCTGGCCGAGGCGGAACGGCGCGGCCTCGGGCTGTCGAGCTTCGTGTCGGCGGGCAACCGCGTCGACGTCTCCGGCAACGACCTCCTGCAATATTGGCAGGACGATCCGCGTACGGACGCCGTGCTGCTCTATCTCGAGACGTTCGGCAACCCGCGGAAGTTCGCGCGGCTGGCCCGCCGGATGAGCCGCACCAAGCCGGTGGTCGCCGTGGCCTCCGCGACCCGCCCGCCGGGGCTGGCCGGAGACCTGCCGGGGCCCGACACCAAGGCCGTCACCGCCCTGTTCGCCCGCTCGGGCATGATCCGCGTCGACACCGTCGCCGAGCTCTTCGACGTGGGCGTCCTGCTCGCCCACCAGCCGTTGCCCGCCGGCCGCCGGGTCGGCATCGTCGGCAACTCCTCGGCGCTGTCCGGCCTGGCCGTGGCGGCGTGCCGGGGCAACGGCCTGACCGTGGCCGAGGGCTACCCGAGCGACCTCAGCCCCACGGCCGGCGCCCACGACTTCGCCGACGCCCTGGCCGACGCGGCCGTCGACGACCGGGTCGACGCCCTGGTGGCCGTCTTCGCGCCACCGCTGCCCGGCCAGCTCCCCGACGAGGACGCCGACTTCGCCGCGGCGCTGGCCAGCGTGGCCCTCGCCGGCGAGAAGCCGACCGTCGCCATGGTGCTGCTGGGCCCGCTGCCGCCCGGCGTGCCGTCCTACCCGTCGGTCGAGGAGGCGGTGCGCGCCCTGGGCCGCGTCGCGACCTACGCCGAGTGGCTCCGCCGGCCGCCCGGCGTCGTCCCGCCGTTGGCCGGCGTGGACCCCGGCGCCGCCGGCCTCGAGGGGGAGCCCGCCGAGCTGCTGGCCGCCTACGGCATCGAGATCGAGCCCTCCACCGCCGTGACCAGCGTCGAGCAGGCGCTGGTGGCGGCCCGTGACCTGGGCTACCCGGTGGCGCTCAAGTCGGCCGGGGGAGCGCTCCGGCACCGCATCGACCTGGGCGCCGTGCGTCTGGCGCTGGCCGACGAGGACGACGTCCGGGCGGCCTACCGCGATCTGGCCACGGCGTTCGGCCCCGAGGTCCTCGTGCAGTCGATGGTCGCCCCGGGCGTCGCGTGCACGATCGACGTGGTCGAGGACCCCGCCTTCGGCCCGGTCGTCGGCTTCGGCCTGGGCGGCGTCGCCAGCGAACTCCTCGGCGACCTGGCCTGGCGCGCGGCCCCCCTCACCGACCGCGCCGCCGCGGCCCTGGTCGACGAGCCCCGGGCGGCGCCGCTGCTGCAGGGCTACCGAGGCGCCGAACCGGTCGACCGCGCCGCCCTGATCGACCTCCTCCTCCGCGTCGGCCGCCTCGCCGACGAGCACCCCGCCCTCCGGACCCTCTCCCTCAACCCGGTCCTCGCCCGCCCCGACGGCTACGCCATCCTCCACGCCACCGTCGAAACCGGCACCCCAGGCACCCGCCCCGACACCGGCCCCCGCCGCCTCCGAACCGCCTGACCCCACCCCGCCCGGCCGCCTGGTCCGCCTGTGCGCCCGACTCGCCGTGAGCCCGCTCCGCCCGTGCACCCGGTCCGCCCGTGCACCCGTCAGCCCGGTCCGCCCGTGCACCCGGTCCGCCCTTCGTCCGACGGCCGCCTTTCCGGCTTGGCCGTCCCACTGGGCGCCGGACGTGACCTGACCGCCCGCCTTCGCTGCCGGCCGTCCCGCTGTTCGCTGTCCGGCTGTGCTCGACGCGGCGATGGGTTTGATCTTCGGGAGCTTGGATCACGCACGTGGCCCGGTGGGGCTCCGCGTTCTGGACGCGTCAGCGGCCAGCGGAGTCGCGCCGGGCACCTCGGCGGGAGCGACGGTCTGCAAGTGCCACCCCGCTACGACATGGCCCCTAAGAATTTGATCTTGATCGGCCGCGCACAAAGACAAAAGCCGGCCGCGAACCGCGACCGGCTTCTGCACACGAAAATCAGCTGGCGTAGGCCTCGAGGCGGCGGGCGCGCTCGGGGTCGCGGAGCTTCGACATCGTGACCTTCTCGATCTGGCGGATGCGCTCGCGGCTCAGGCCGAACTCGCGGCCCACCTCGTCGAGCGTGCGCTGGCGGCCGTCGTCGAGGCCGAAGCGGAGCCGGATGACGGCCGACTCGCGCTCGGACAGCGTCGCGAGCACGATCTCGACCTCGCTGCGCAGCTCGCCCTGGGCGACCGTGGCGCCGGGCTCGGCGTTGGGGTCGACCGCCGCGACGAAGTCACCGAGGGCGCTCTCGCCGTCCTCGCCGACCGCCTGGTCGAGGCTGACCGGCTCCCGGTCGTAGGAGATGAGCTCGATGATCTGGAACTCCGGCACGTCCATGGCCCGGGCGATCTCGGCGACGCTCGGCTCGCGGCCCAGCGAGGTGGCGAGGTCGCGGCGGGCGCGGACCATGCGGTTGACCTGCTCGACCATGTGCACCGGGATGCGGATGGTGCGGGCCTGGTCGGCCATGGCGCGGGTGATGGCCTGGCGGATCCACCAGGTGGCGTAGGTGGAGAACTTGTAGCCCTTGGTGTAGTCGAACTTCTCGACCGCGCGGATCAGGCCGAGGTTGCCCTCCTGGATGAGGTCCAGGAACGCCATGCCGCGGCCGGTGTAGCGCTTCGCGATGCTCACCACGAGGCGGAGGTTGGCCTCCAGCAGGTGGTTCTTCGCGGCGCGGCCCTCGGCGACGATCACGTGGTAGAGCTCGGCCAGGTCGGGCCCCGCGCCGGCGAGCTTCTCCTCGGCGTAGAGGCCGGCCTCGATGCGCTTGGAGAGCGTCACCTCCTCGACGGCGGTGAGCAGGCGCGTACGGCCGATGCCGTTGAGGTAGGCGCGGACCAGGTCGGCGGAGACTCCGCGCTCGTCGGTCGCGTCCAGGTCGGTCAGGTTCTCGACACCGTCGGCCATGATGTTCTCGGCCGCCGTGGACTCTGTCGCCTTCATCTCCAGGACCATCCCTCAGTCCCCTCCCCGCGTTCACCGTGAGTGGTGCGTGCCCGCCGCTCGTCGCGCCGGTGATCAAAGTCTGGACTCGGGGGCGTTAAGCGGAGGTGAGGAAGTGCCCCGGGTGGCATGAATCAGGGAGAACCCTGAGCCCGGCGACCGGTTTTGTCCCGTTCTGCCGGTGGCCCCCTGGCGGTAACGTGCGTAGTTATGGTCTTCAAGCGGTTGATGCAGGCGATGGGTGTCGGCGGCCCGTCCGTCGAGACGGTCCTCACGAACCCCAACTGCCGGCCCGGCGGATTCCTCGAGGGCCAGGTCCACGTGATGGGCGGGGAACACCCCGTCAACATCGAGTACGTCTCCGTGGGGCTGCTCACCCGGGTCGAGGTCGAGAGCGGCGACAGCGAGTACAACACCGACCAGGAGTTCCACCGGCAACGCCTGACCGGCTCGTTCAAGCTCGGGGCGGGCGCCCGTTACGACGTCCCGTTCAAGTTCGACGTGCCGTGGGAGACCCCGATCACCGAGGTGTACGGGCAACATCTGCACGGCATGACGATGGGGTTGCGTACGGAGCTCGAAGTCGCCCGGGCCGTCGACAAGGGTGACCTGGACGCCGTGGCCGTCCACCCGCTGCCGGCCCAGGAGCGCATCCTCGACGCCTTCCTGCGTCTGGGCTTCCGCTTCAGCCGGGCCGACGTCGAGCGCGGCCGGGTCTACGGAGTGCAGCAGCAGCTGCCGTTCTACCAGGAGATCGAGTTCTATCCGCCGTCGCAGTTCGCCGGCGGCATCAACCAGCTCGAGGTCACCTTCATCCCGACGCCCTACCAGCTGCAGGTCGTCCTGGAGATCGACAAGCGCGGCGGCCTCTTCACCGAGGGTCACGACGCGTTCGGGCGCTTCGACGTCGACTACACCACGGTCGACCAGGTGGACTGGACGTCGCAGCTCAACAACTGGCTCACCCAGTCGGCGCGGCGCCGCGGGTTCTTCTAGAGCTCCAGCAGGACGGTGTTCGGGCCCACGTTGACACTCTCCACGAGCATGTGGGTCCGGAACCGGCCCGTCTCCACGGTCGCGCCGCGCTGCCGCAGAGCGGTGACGACCGCCTCGACCAGCGGCTCGGCCACCTCGGCGGGCGCGGCGGCGGACCACGTGGGGCGCCGGCCCTTGCGCGCGTCGCCGTAGAGCGTGAACTGGCTGACCACCAGGATCGGCGCTCCCGCATCGGCGGCGGACCGCTCCCCGTCGAGGATGCGCAGCTCGTGCACCTTGCGCGCGATCGTCTCGGCGGTGGCCACCGTGTCGGTGTGGGTGACCCCGAGCAGGACGAGCAGCCCGTCCTTGATCTCTCCGACCACCTCGCCGGCGACGGTGACACTGGCCCGGCTGACTGTCTGGATCAGGGCTCTCATAGGCGTACCAGGTTAGCGGCCGTCCCAAGCAGTGCGATCTCACCGGCGGTCAGCGTGTTCGTCTGTCCGCTCCGCAACGCCACGGCGTCGTCCAGCAGCCGCCGCGGGTCGCCGGGCGCTCGCGCCTTGAACGCCTCGAGCAGCTCCCCGGCCCCGGCGGCGAACGGATGGTCCCAGAGCGAGACCTCGGCCAGGATCAGCGCGGTCAGGGCGAGATCGAAGTCGCCGTCCCCGAGCCGGACGTTGCACCAGTCGATGACGACGGGCCCGCGCTCGGTCAGCAGAATGTTGTCGGGGTGCAGATCCAGGTGGATCATCGAAACGCCGGGTTCGGGCTGGATGTCATGCAGCCGCCGGTGCAGATCGGCGAGCAGCCCGCCGCCCTCGGCGATGCTCAGCTCCCCGGCGACCAGGCTCTGCGCCATCGTCGGGCCGGTCAGCCGCTCCATGACCAGATCGGCGCCCGCGGCCTCGAACACCTCGGGCACCGGATAGCCCCGCCCGGCGAGGTAACGCATCGCGTCCGCCTCGCCGGTCACGTCCGCCTCGCGCCGATAGCGCCGAAGCACCTTGCCGGCGCCGAACTCATAGACGTCCGCCTCCCGTCCGGAGGCGATCAGCGGCCCGAGCATGGGCGCACTGTAGCGCGTCTCAGTCGATCGAGTTCGATGTCGCGTCGCTGGTCGCCCCGTCGGTCGGCGCGTCCATGCTCCCCGTGGTCGCGTCCCCGGTCGTCGTCGGCGCCACCCCCGGCCCGTGCCGCGCGGGCTGCCGGAAGCTGTTCGGCCCGGCCGTCCCGCCGGTGGTCGTCATCACGCCGCCGTCCGCCGGCCCCGGCCCACCGTTGAGCAGCTGCTCGGGGTCGGTCCCGGCCGCGTACGTGCTCGACAGCCCGCCCTCGTCGTCGCCCTTCTCGGGCCGGTAGCTGTTCGGCTCCTCGATGACGCCGTCGCCGTACTCGCCGTGGGTGATCTCGTCCCTGTCACTCATGGTCACAGAGTTGCCCGGACCGTCGCCGGGCAAACCGGGTCCGGGTGGCTCTCACAGCGGGCGAACGAGATCGTCGAGCAGGGCGAGCAAGGGCTCCTCGTCACCTCGCAAGGAGGCCGCCGACGCCTGGTCGTTCTCCGTCGCGTCGAGGGCGCTCCATGCGATCCGCCAGCCGGCCTCGCGAGCCAGCTGACCGAGAAAGGCGCGTTGTGTCCGTCCGTTGCCCTCGCGGAACGGGTGCAGAGCGTTGATCTCGCCGTAGAAATGCGCCAGCCGCGCGACGAAATTGCTCCGGGGAAGGCCGGTGAGCAGCCGTTCCGCCGCGAGTTCGCCGAAGACGCCGGCCGCGTACGACTCGAGGAAAGTCCATCGGCAGAACCGGTCGTTCTCGGTCCGGGCGAGGTCGACGGTGCGTAGCTCGCCGGCCCAGGGGTAGACCACGCCGAAGATCTGCCGGTGGAATTGCCGGAGGTGGTCAAGGTCGTATCTGCCGGGCAGCGGGTGGACGGAGAGGCGCAGGAGAGCGACGAGGCTCAGGTCCGCCTCGGCCTGGCTGAGCACGCTCGCGGAGGTGATGCCCAGCTTGTTGACGAGAACGCCATGGCGGTCGACGTATGGGTCTTCACTCGCGGCGTCGTCCACGCCGATCACTCTCGCAGCAGCGATCTAGTCAGGTGACCCGGCGTGGTGGTAGGCCAGCAGCATCGCTTCCATCTGGCCCGCGGTGATGCGGCCTTGGGCGAAGAGCCCGGCCAGCTCGGCTGCCACCGGAGACGGCTCGAGCCCCTCGGCCCGCACCGATCCGAGCGCGTCGCCGGTCGCCCGCTCGCGGTCGCCGCGCAGCTCGTCGTAGACCTGCACTGGCACGAGGACCCCGACCGCCTTGCGATGAGCGCCGAGAAACACCGACTCGCCGTTGCCCCGGCTGAAGCCGGCCAGCAGGTCGGGCAGCCGCCTGCGCGCCTCGGCGACGCCCAGCACTTCCTGCAGACTCATAACCTCAATGGTACGCGAACATGTACATCTTCGCTCTCCGTAGTCTCCGCCCGGCTCGGCTTCTAGGATGCAGGCATGACGCTCTCCCTGCCCATCCCGGCCGAGGCCAACGAGCTGCTCTCGACCGACCCGCTCGCGCTGCTCATCGGGATGGTGCTGGACCAGCAGATTCCGCTGGAGAAGGCGTTCACCTCGCCCCATGTGCTCGCGCAGCGGCTCGGCCACGCGCCCACCGCCGAGGAGCTGGCCGGCTTCGACCCCGAGGCGCTCGTCACGATTTTCGCTGAGCCGCCGGCGCTGCACCGCTTTCCCAAGGCCATGGCCGCCCGGGTGCAGGAGGTGTGCCGGGCGCTGGTCGGGACCTATGACGGCCGGGCGGAGAACCTGTGGGCCGGGGCGGCTGACGGCAAGGAGCTGGTCAAGCGGATCGCGGCGCTGCCCGGCTTCGGGAAGCAGAAGTCGCAGATCTTCGCGGCGCTGCTGGGCAAGCAGTACGGTGTACAGCCGCCGGGCTGGCGGGAGGCGGCGGGCGGCTACGGCGAGCAGGGGGCTTACCGGTCCGTGGCCGACATCGTGGACGAGGAGTCGCTCGGGAAGGTGCGGGCGTTCAAGAAAGAGATGAAGGCGGCCGCGCGGACGCCAGCATCCTGAGGGCCTCGTCGGCCGGCATGGGCTTGGCGAAGAGGTAGCCCTGGCCGATGCCGCAGCCCAGCAGCTGAAGCTCGGTGGCCTGGTCGGTGGTCTCGATACCCTCGGCGACGGTGGTCAGGTGCAGGGCGCGGCTGAGGCGGACGATGGCCTCGGCGATGCCCGCGCCCTCACCGGTGCCGTCGAGCTGGGCGACGAAGCTGCGGTCGATCTTGAGGATGTCGATCGGCAGCCGGGTCAGGTAGTGCAGGGACGAGTAGCCGGTGCCGAAGTCGTCGACGGCGATGCGGATGCCGTGGCGGCGCAGCTCGGCCAGCATCTCGATGCCCGCCGCATCGTCGACCAGGGCCGACTCGGTGATTTCCAGCACCAGGCGCGACGGTTCGAGGCCGGCCCGGCTCAGGGCGGCGAGGACGTGGTCGACCAGGCCGGGCTCGTGGAGCTGGCGGGGCGACACGTTGACGCTCACGTAGAGGCCGTCGCCCCAGGCAGCGATCTGCCGGCAGGCCTCGCGGAGGACGTGGAGGCCGATGGCGTCGATCATGCCGGTGCGCTCGGCGATGGGGATGAAGCGGGTGGGCGATACCAGGCCGAGGACCGGGTGCTCCCAGCGGACCAGGGCTTCGACCCCGACCGGGCGGCCGTCGGCGAGGTCGACGAGCGGCTGGTAGAGGACCGTCAGCTCGTCCCGCTCGACCGCCCCGGCCAGCTCCTCGCCGAGCTGGGCGTCGGCGGCGCGCTGGTCGGTCATCGCCGGGTCGTGCAGCCGTACGCCGTGAGTGCCCTCCTGCTTCGCCTCGTACATGGCCATGTCGGCGCGACGCAGCAGCTCCTTGGGCGACTCCCCGGACGACGGGGTGGCGACGCCGATGCTGACCCGTACCGGAATCAGGTCTTCACCGAGCGCGACCGGAGCAGCAGCCGCAGCGATGCGTTCCGCCGCGGCGACCGCCTCGCCGTCGTCAGCGATGCCGGTGAGAAGGACCACGAACTCGTCGCCGCCGATCCGCGCGGCGACGTCCTCCGCGCGTACGGCGGCCTGCAGCACCGCGGCGAACTCGGTCAGCACCACGTCGCCGGCCGCGTGCCCGTACGCGTCGTTGACCAGCTTGAAGTCGTCCAGGTCGAGCAGCAGCAGCGCGATGTCGGACCGGGTGCCCACGACCTCGGCCAGCCGCGCATCCACCCCCGCCCGGTTGGCCAGCCCGGTCAGCGGGTCCCGGAGGGCGAGCCGTTGCAACTCCTGCTCGCGGTCGCGGAGCCGGGTCTCGACCTCCTGGCGCCGGGCGATGTCCTCGCGCAGGGCGGCGGTGGCCGTGTCGACCTTGGCCATGGCCCGGTTGCGGGCGAAGGCGAGCAGGGCCACCAGGGCGGTCGCGAGCAGCACGATCACCGCGGAGACGCCCAGCGCGGTGAGGGTCAGGCCCCGGTCGGTCTCCTTCAGCAGGGGAGTGGCCGGGCGCACCCGCAATTCCCACGTACGATCCCCCGCCGCGATGTGCGTCACCCGGTCCAGCCGCGCCGGAGCGGCGGCGGGCGCGCCGGACGACGCCACGATCCGGCCACCGTCGGAGAGCTCGGCCGCCACCCGCCCGTACGTCTGGGTCTCCAGGGTCTGGCTCAACAGGTCCCGCCCGTGGACGCCCATGGCCAGCCAGCCCCGGAACGTGCCGCCGAGGAAGTAGACGGGCACCGCGAACGTGAACGACATCTGCCGGTCGGCGGCGGGCAGGGCGAGGTCGGCCGGGAGCACGTAGGCCGGGCTGACCGCGAAGGCGCCGGTGTCACGGGCGCTCGTGAGGGCGGCGTCGGCGGCGGGTACCCCGGCCAGGTCCCGGCCCGGGACGACGTCGTGGCCGTCGAAGGCGCGGGTGAAGACGGTGAAGCGGTGCTCGATGCCCGTACGCGCGGGGTGAAGCGTGAGGTCGGTGGCGCCCTGCTCCGTCCAGTAGTCCTCGAGCGCGGCGATGCCGGGGTCGGCCGTGGCCGCCACGAAGGCGAGCGCCGTGGCGCCGGGCAGCCGCCGCGTGCTGACCCGGGTGGTGACCCAGGTGAAGTCCTCGGAGGTCAGGTCGCGCTGCGCGCCGAGGGCGGTGGCGACGTCGGCGAGCGTGTCGCCGTACCGCTGGATCTCCGTGGTGATGGTCCGATCCAGGTCCGCCGTGTAGCGGTCCATGAGATGCGCGGCATAGCGGTGTTCGGCCCGATAGGCGCCGCGGGTGGCGACCGCCGCCAGGAAGCTGCCGATCAGCGCGACCACGACGACGAGCGCGACGCCGGCCCGGCGGCGGCGCTTCGACACGGCGGTGGGCTGCGACACGTTCTCCCCATCGGTCGCCGCGCGCGCCAGTCAATGATGCCCGGTGAAAAGCTCGTGAAAAGTGCGGTGGTCGCTGCCCCCGCGCAGTGCAAGGATGAAGTGGTGAAGAAGCAGTCGGAGCGGCCGGTCCTGATCACCGATGCCGCCCGCAGCCAGGGCGACCAGCTTCGCAGCCGCCAGCTCCGCTATGTCTCGATGATGGGCCTGCGCACGCTGTGCCTCGTCGCCGGGGCGATCCTCATCAGCCTCCAGCCGCCTCTCCTGCCCCTCTGGCTCGCGTTCTGCGCCCTCGGCATGGTGTTCCTGCCGTGGGCGGCCGTCTTGATCGCCAACGACCGCCCGCCCAAGAGCAAGGCCAACCCGGCCGTGCCGCAGCCCGGGCAGCGGGTCCGGGCGCTCGACCGCGAGAGCGCGGAGCAGCAGGAGCAGCGCACGATCGACATCGAGCCCTAAGGCCGCGCGCCGAGTTTCTGGACGGCCGCGGCGCCGAGGGTGGCCGCGGCGGCCAGGGCGGCTTCCGGCTGCTGCCCGCCCAGCCAGGCGTGGAGCAGGCCGGCGGCGAAGGCGTCACCCGCGCCGGTCGGATCGATCGACGGTACGGACACCGCGCGCCCGTGCCACGTCTGTCCCGTCCGCGAGCGCCACACTGCGCCGTGCTCGCCGCGTTTGACGATCACGTGGGCGGCGTGGCCGAGGAGCCGCCCGGCCTGCTCCTCGGCGGTGCCCGCCCCGGCGAGGGCCGTGGCTTCGTCGGTGTTGCACAGGAGCAGGTCGGTGTCGCGTACCAGGTCGAGAAAGCCCGGCAGCGAGCGCAACGGCGCCGCCGAGGCCGCGTCGACGCTGGTCGTGAGGCCCTTGTCCCGGGCCGCGGCAAGGGCGGCCAGCCCGCCGGGGCGAGACCCCGCGTGCAGCAGGGGGTAGCCCGACAGGTGCAGGTGGCGGGCCTGGGCCGCCGCGATCGCCGCTCGCACGTCCGCCGGGTCGAGCAGCAGCGCCGCGCCCCGGTCGGTGATCATCGTGCGCTCGTGCGGCGACGTGAGCACCACGATGCTGCCGGTCGTCGCGCCGGCGTGGTGACGCACGGCACAGCGCACGCCGCCCGCCTCCAGCTCCGCGACCCGCTCCCGGCCGGCGTCGTCGTCGCCCGCCGCGGCGATCAGCGTCACATCGGCGCCCGCGTGCGCCAGCCAGGCGGCCGTGTTGGCCGCCTGCCCGCCGCCGGAGATCCGGATCCGGGCGTCGGTGTCGGAGCCCGGCGCCGGCGGCCCGGCCTGCTCGACCAGGATGTCCGTGACCAGGTCTCCGACGACCACGACGGCGGCGGTGGTCACTGGGGGAGGGAGAAGCCCAGCGAGGCGTGCGCGGGGGTCGCAGCGGCGGCGATCCGGGCCGCCAGCGCCGCGTTGCGCAGGATGATCCGGACGTTGACCTCCAGGCTCTTGCCCTCGGTGCTGCTGTGGAAATGCGACAGCAGGAACGGCGTCACCGCCTTGCCGCTGACCCCGTGCTGGGAGAGCAGCCGCAGGCCCTCGGCGAGCGTGCGGTCGTGCAGCTCGGTGTCCAGCTGCTCGCCGACCGGCAGCGGGTTGCCCAGGACCAGCGCGCCCGCACCGGCGCCGTGGTCGTCGCGCGCGGCGATGGTGGCCGCGACCTGCTCCGGCGTGTCGAGCTGCCAGTCGACGTCGAAGCCGCCGTCGGTGACGAAGAAGCCCGGGAAGCGCCGCGTGCCGTAGCCCGCCACCGCCACGCCCAGGGTTTCCAGGCGCTCGAGGGTGGCGCCCACGTCGAGGATCGACTTGACGCCGGCGCAGACCACGACGATCGGCGTACGCGACAGCGTTGTCAGGTCGGCGGACTCGTCGAATGTGGTGTTCGCCTCGCGGTGCACGCCCCCGAGACCGCCCGTGGCGAAGACCTTGATCCCCGCCGCGGCGGCCACGGCGCTGGTGGCCGCGACCGTGGTGGCACCGTCGGCCCTCGTGGCGGCGCCGAGCGCGAGGTCCCGGACGGAGAGCTTCGCCACGCCGTCGGCGCCCGCCAGCTGTTCGATCTGGGCGTCCTCGAGGCCGACGATCAGCTCGCCGCCGAGCATGCCGATGGTGGCCGGCACGGCGCCGTTGTCCCGGACGGTCTGCTCGATCTCCCGGGCCACGCGCAGGTTGTCGGGCCGGGGGAGGCCGTGCGAGATGATGGTGCTCTCCAGCGCCACCACGGGACGGCCGTCGCGGCGGGCCCGGGTCACGTGGTCGCCGTAACGGATGGCAAAGCGGCCCAGCGGCCGCGTGGATTCGGTCACGATCACCAAGGTACGGCCCTCGTGCGGGCCGCCGCCGTTGGACCGACCACGCGTGAGGTGTCAGACTTGCTGGTTGACGCTTCCGCCGCGGAAGCCGGGGGGCTCGCGGCGGACATCAAACCGACTTTCACCGCGGCCTCGTGCCGCATCATCTTGACGAGAGGCAGACGCCGTGAGCACGGACATCCTCGAGCGCCCGGAAACCCAGGACCAGGACACCGACGATGCGCCCGACATGTTCCACTACGTGCGCAAGGAGAAGATCGCCGAGAGTGCCGTCATGGGCACCTTCGTGGTCGCGCTGTGCGGGGAGACCTTCCCGGTGACCAAGTCGCCGAAGCCGGGGTCGCCGGTGTGCCCGCAGTGCAAGGAGATCTACGAGTCGATGCAGCACTAGTTCTGATCCTGGAGCTCCTCCCGTGACGGGAAGTTACTCTCTGCTCGTCGCGGACCTGATCGGTGTGGCGGTCTTCGCGGCCTCCGGCGCCAGTGCCGCGATCGCGAAGCGTCTCGATCTGTTCGGCGTGGCCTTCGTCGGCTTCGTGGCGGCCCTGGGCGGCGGCATCCTGCGCGATCTCGTGATCGGCGCGGTGCCGCCGCTCGCCTTCGCCGACTGGCGTTACGCGATCGGGGCCGTGCTGGCGGCGGTCGCCACCTTCTGGCTGCATCCGCAGCTCAACCGGCTGCGTCGGACCGTGCTCCTGCTCGACGCGGCCGGGCTGGGCCTCTTCACGGTCACCGGCACGCTCAAGGCCCTGCACGCCGGCGTCCCACCGGTCGGCGCCTGCTTGGTGGGAATGCTCACTGCGATCGGCGGCGGACTCGCCCGCGACCTGCTCACCGGCGAGATCCCGGTCGTCCTCCAGCGGGACATCTACGCCATCGTGGCCCTCGGCGGCGCGGTCGCGGTTACCGTGCTGAACTGGGCAAACGTCGCCGACGTGATCACTCTGGGCGCGGCGGCGGCGGCCATGACGGGGGTGCGCCTCATCGCCCTGCGCCGGCGGTGGTCCGCTCCTGTGGCGGTGCCGTAGACCCCGGGTGACCGGCTTCCCGGTTTATGCTGGGGTCCGCCTCCGCGGCAATCCGCGGGGGTTGTTTTCATGGAGAAGGGGTCGTCGCAGCTTGAGTCCGACGTTGCCGAACCTGGACACTTTTCCTTCGCTGCGCGACTGGCAGCGCAAAGCCCTGGTGAAATATCTGCGCAAGC
Source organism: Symbioplanes lichenis (assembly GCF_030709675.1). GTDB lineage: Bacteria > Actinomycetota > Actinomycetes > Mycobacteriales > Micromonosporaceae > Actinoplanes > Actinoplanes lichenis. The sequence continues at coordinate 488,559 of NZ_JAUZQD010000001.1, read as the reverse complement.
GCTCGCCCGACTTCATGGCCGTGGCGACGCCCGGCGCCGGCAAGACCACGTTCGCCCTGCGGATCGCCGCGGAGCTGCTCAACGACGGCACCGTCGAGGCCGTCACCGTGGTCTGCCCCACCGAGCACCTCAAGACCCAGTGGGCCCAGGCGGCCGCGCGGGTCGGCATCCAGCTCGACTCGGCCTTCCGCAACTCCGACGTGCACAGCTCGCGCGACTTCCACGGGGCCGTCCTCACCTACGCCCAGGTCGGCATGGCGCCGATGGTCCACCGCCGCCGCACGATGACCCGCCGCTCGCTGATCATCCTCGACGAGGTGCACCACGCCGGCGACTCGCGCACCTGGGGCGACGGCGTCAAGCAGGCCTTCGAGGAGGCCGAGCGGCGGCTGATGCTGACCGGGACGCCGTTCCGCTCCGACGACAACCCGATCCCGTTCGTCGACTACGAGCGCGGCGACGACGGATTGCAGCGCTCCCGCTCCGACTCGGTCTACGGCTACAGCGACGCGCTGCGCGACGGCGTGGTCCGGCCGGTCATCTTCCTCGCGTACTCGGGGGAGACCCGCTGGCGCACCAACGCCGGCGACGAGCTCGCGGCGCGGCTGGGCGAGCCGATGACCAAGGACCTCATCGCCCAGGCGTGGCGCACGGCCCTCGACCACCGCGGCGACTGGATGCCCCAGGTCATGCGGGCCGCCAACAATCGCCTCTCCAAGCTCCGCGCGCACGGGATGACCGACGCGGGTGGCCTGGTCATCGCGAGCGAGCAGCAGACCGCCCGGGCCTATGCGAAGCTGCTGGAGGAGATCACCGGCGAGAAGGCCGTCGTGGTCCTCTCCGACGACGACGGCGCCTCGAAGCGCATCGCCGAGTTCGCGACCTCCGAGCAGCGCTGGCTGGTCGCCGTCCGAATGGTGTCCGAGGGCGTCGACATCCCGCGCCTCGCCGTCGGCGTCTATGCGACGAGCGCCTCCACGCCGCTCTACTTCGCCCAGGCCATCGGCCGCTTCGTGCGATCGCGGCGCCCCGGCGAGACCGCCACCGTGTTCGTGCCCAGCGTGCCGCACCTGCTCGGCCTGGCCAGCGAGATGGAGGCTCAGCGCGACCACGTCCTCGGCGCCCCCAAGGACAAGGACGGCCTCGACGACGACCTGCTCGAGCGCGCCCAGCGCGAGGAGAAGGCCGAGGGCGAGCTGGAGAAGCACTTCGAGGCGCTCTCCGCGACGGCCGAGCTCGACCAGGTCATCTATGACGGCGCGTCGTTCGGCACGGGCGCCCGCACCGGCACCGCCGAGGAGGAGGAATACCTCGGGCTGCCCGGGCTGCTCTCCCCGGACCAGGTGGCCGTGCTGCTCAACAAGCGCCAGGCCGACCAGATCGCGGCCCAGAAGCGCACCGTGGCCACCGCCGAGCCCAAGGAGGCTGTGCCGGCGCCGCGGGAGGCGCCGATGAGCGCGGCCGAGCGGCGGGTCTCGCTCCGCCGTCAGCTCAACACCCTGGTGGCGGCGCACCACCATCGCACCAACCTGCCCCACGGCAAGATCCACGCGGAGCTGCGGCGGCTGTGCGGCGGTCCGCCGTCGGCGCAGGCCACGATCGAACAACTCGAAGAGCGCATCGCGACGATCCAGACGCTTTGATGCGGATGGTCCGGCTGAGAGGGAGACTCTCGCTCTTTTTATGAGTACGGGCACCGACAAGTCCCGTGGCTACACCGCGACCTGCCGTTGTCCGCACGCCTGTGCCGCGACCGCCGGGCGCAGCTGCCCGCCTCGCGCTCACCCCGTCCGGGGCCGGACGATCCCCGAAACAGACGGTCACCAGCCCCCATGTCGCCGGAGCCGCGACCGGCAGACCAGGCGCCGGGCCGGCTCGCGCGCGGGGGTCTTCGCCGTGACGCCGCCGAGAGCAGCGGGCCGGGCGCCGAGAACAGCGGACTCGGGCGCCGAGAGCAGCGGACCGGGGCGCCGAGAGCAGCGGGCCGAGCGCTGGGCTGCCGCCGGAACCAGCGGGCCGGGCGCCGGGCTGCCGCCGGCCAGTTGATCGGGCGCCGGGTTGCCGCCGGGAGCAGCGGGCCGGGCGCCGGGCTGCCGCCGGGACCAGCTGATCGGGCGCCGGGCTGGCGCCGGGCCGGCTCGCGCGGCCCGGCGCTCGGAGTCGTGGCGGCGCCGGTGATTCGCGCGTCGGCGGAGCGAATTGCCCGGGCCGTCGGGTTCGACGGGGCGCACGCGCTCGGGCTGTCCCCGGGACAGGAAAAGGGCGCCCCCACACCGGGACGCCCTTTTGTTGCCTGTCTGGGGGATCTAGTTGGAGTTAGACATCATGTCCGCGCCGCGCCACGTGAACTCGGGGTCGGCCGCGTACTGCACCGCGATCTTCACCAGGTCCTCGGCGTACCTGTTGGCGTGGTGTCCGCAGAACACCAGCTCGCCGCCACCAGCCAGGGTCAAACGGAGCTTCCCGGCTGCATTGCAGCGGTCGCACCGTTCATCGGCTGCTGGTCCGGCCACGCTTCCCGCCGGCGGCGTGAGAGTCGGGGTCATCGCCTTCCTCCTCTGGTCGTCACCGATGAACATGTTCCTCGGCTACTGCTCACCCATCGTGCAACACCCTCGGCCGTTGCCGCCTTCCCACTGTGCCCCGGGGGGATCCAAGTCACACGTGGTCCGGCTAGTGTGCCGTGCCCCAAGGGTGCCACGTCAACGATCATTTCTGCACAACGGTCTGATCACCACCTACGGATGTACGGTTGGTGACCAAAAGGGCACGGTCGGTTGACCGTGGCCCCGGTTCTCCGGTATTGATCAGGATGTCCGTGCCCAGGCCCGGAAAAGCGATCTTGAACCGTCCCGCCCGCGTCGGAGGCCCGCCCGCTCCGCCACGTAACGATGCGCCTGCCCGCAGAGTGACGGCCGCAGCCCCGATTTTCGAAAGTCCAAGTCCGCGGGCAACCGGGCCCGCCTCGGAATCGCCAGGAAGCCGCTGAGCGGGCCCCTGAGCCGCCGGACGCCCCCGGCGCGCAAGCTCCCACGGCGTCACCGTCCCGTCGCCCCTCGCGACGTCCCAGGCCCCCGGAAACGGCCGAGAGTCGACCCGCTCCGAGCCGGTGGAAAAGGCGGCCCGCTCGGACGCGACCGAGGGCGACTCGCTCCGAGCCGGCGGGAGAGGCGGCCCGCTCCGGCGCGGCCGAGGGCGACCCGCTCCCGGGCGGCCGGCTCCCCCGAAACGGCCGAAGGGCCGCAACCGGGGCGGATGCTCCCGGCGCGGCCCCTCGGGCGACGCAGAACGACGACGGCTCAGTCCAGGTAGTCGCGCAGCACCTGCGAGCGCGACGGGTGGCGCAGCTTCGACATCGTCTTGCTCTCGATCTGGCGGATGCGCTCGCGGGTCACCCCGTAGACCTGGCCGATCTCGTCGAGCGTGCGCGGCTGGCCGTCGGTGAGGCCGAAGCGCAGCCGGACCACGCCCGCCTCGCGCTCGGACAGCGTCTGGAGGACCTGCTGGAGCTGGTCCTGCAGCAGCGAGAACGAGACCGCGTCGACGGCCACGACCGCCTCGGAGTCCTCGATGAAGTCGCCGAGCTGGCTGTCGCCCTCGTCGCCGATGGTCTGGTCGAGCGAGATGGGCTCCCGGGCGTACTGCTGGATCTCCAGCACCTTCTCCGGGGTGATGTCCATCTCCTTGGCCAGCTCCTCCGGGGTGGGCTCGCGGCCCAGGTCCTGGAGCAGCTCGCGCTGGATGCGGCCGAGCTTGTTGATGACCTCGACCATGTGCACCGGGATGCGGATGGTGCGGGCCTGGTCGGCCATGGCGCGGGTGATGGCCTGGCGGATCCACCACGTCGCGTACGTCGAGAACTTGTAGCCCTTGGTGTAGTCGAACTTCTCGACCGCGCGGATCAGGCCGAGGTTGCCCTCCTGGATGAGGTCCAGGAACGCCATGCCGCGGCCGGTGTAGCGCTTGGCGAGCGAGACGACGAGGCGGAGGTTGGCCTCGAGCAGGTGGTTCTTGGCGCGCTCGCCGTCGCGGCCGATCCAGCGCAGGTCGCGCTCGAAGGTGCGGTCGAGCTTCTCCTCGCCCTCCTCGTAGGCCCGGAGGCGCTCGGCGGCGTAGAGCCCGGCCTCGATGCGCTTGGCCAGCTCGACCTCCTGCTCCGCGTTGAGCAGGGGGACCTTGCCGATCTGCTTGAGGTAGGCGCGGACCGAGTCGGCGGAGGCGGTCAGCTCGGCGTCGCGGCGCGCCTGCTTGAGCGCCTCGGACTCCTCGTCGTCCCACTCGAAGTCGCCGTCGGTGGCCGAGGCGGCGGCGTCGGTCGCGGCGGCCTGCACCATCGCGGCCGGCTCCTCGACCACCACGTCCTCGATGTCGGCGGCGAGCTCGGCGGGGTCGATCTCCTCGCCCTCGACCGGCTCCTCGCCCGGCTTGGCGGCCTTGGCGGGGCCGGCGGCCTTCTTCGCGACGGGGCCGGCCTTCTTGGCCGGGGCCTTCTTGGCCGGGGCGGCGGCGTCGCCCTCGCCGGCCTGCTTGGGGGCGGCCGGGGCGGCCTTCTTGGCCGCCGGGGCCCGGGTGGCCTTGGCGGTGGTGGCCTTGGAGGCCGGGGTGGCGGCGCGCGCGGCGGCCACCTTGCGGCGGTTGGTGGTGCCCGCCGAGCCGTCCACGACCACCGTGACGCCCGCCTCGACGAGCGCCCGGAGGATCTTCTTGGCCTGGGCCGGCGTCACCTCAGCGGACTCGACTGTCTGCACGACCTGAGCCGATGTGATCTGCCCGCCCGCGCCCTGCGCGTGGGCGATCAGGGCCTCGGCGAGAGAACGAACGTCGGCACCGGTCTGGTGGGCTTCTGTCACGGATGACCTTCCGGAGGGCGATGGAACACGGCCAAGGGCCCAGCGCAGCACGCGACGGAACGAGGCTGGCCGGTGTGGTGTGGGGGCCCCCGGGACGCGGACGGGCTTGCGGGCGGTTGTCCGTGAAGCGTGGGCAGGGGTGAATTGTAGCGCCGTTCGACGAGATCCTCCTGCCGCAGCACGCCGCGGGGGGCTGCCGACCTCGCTTCCGGCCCGGCGCGAAAGAATGGTGATCGCTGAAAGGGGGGTGTGAAGTGGCTGGAGAACAGGGCGGGACAACGCCTGCTGAGCTGCTCGGGGTGGCCGTGCGGATCGCGCGGGAAGCGGCGGAGACGGCCCGGCGCATGCGCGCCGAGGCGATCACCGACGTGGAGACGAAGAGCACCGACACCGATGTCGTCACGGCCGCCGACAAGGCCGTCGAGCGGCAGGTGGTCGATGCCCTCGGCCGCGAGCGCCCGGGGGAGAGCGTCCTCGGCGAGGAGTACGGCGACAGCGCGGGCGGCACGGGCCGGGTGCGCTGGATCCTCGACCCGATCGACGGCACGGTCAACTATCTGTACGGGCTCCCGCAGTACGCCGTCTCGCTGGCCGCCGAGGTCGACGGCACCGTGGTGGCCGGCGTGGTCCGCAACGCCGCGACCGGCGACGAGTGGACGGCCACGCTGGGCGGCGGCGCCTGGCGCGACGGGCGACGGCTCGGGGGCTCGGCGCGGACGACGCTCGACCAGTCGCTGATCGCCACGGGCTTCGGTTACGACGCGGCGCGGCGGAGGCACCAGGGCGCCGTACTCGCCGGATTGATCGCCGAGGTGCGGGACATCCGGCGGTTCGGAGCGGCCGCGATCGATCTCTGTCTCGCCGCCGAGGGCGCCGTGGACGCGTACTTCGAAAAGGGTCTGAACCCCTGGGACCACGCGGCCGGCGGTCTCGTGGCGGCGGAAGCGGGTCTGCGGGTGTCCGGACTCGACGGTGCGCCGGCGGGCCCGGACATGTTGGTCGCGGCGCCGCCGGCCATCTTCGGGGCGCTGCACGATCTGCTCGTCCGGCTGGACGCCGCCGGCGGCGCGTGACCCGCCGAGGCCATGTTTCCGGGCCGTGATCACATTGTCACGCAGTCGTGATCACTCGCCCTCGGAGCAAAACGGTCTTGCCGGATAAAGCGGAAGCCCCGCCTGGTCGCAGACGGGGCTTCCGGGGGTCCGGGCTCAGGACTTGTCGTCGTCCTTCTTGGCCGGAGCGGCGCACGCGCCCGGCGGCAGCTGCGGCTCGCCCAGCTCCACGAGCGACTGATTGACCTCGGTCGTCGTCGCCAGCTGCTGGAAGCCGGCGCCGATCACGATGTCGACGACCGCGCCCTTGCGCTTGGCGTCGTACTGGGCGTCGGCCTGATTGAGGAAGTACGCCCGGAGCAGCCACGCCGACCCGACCGCGTCCGGCCCGTACCGCATGATCGCGACGTCGTCGACCTTCTTCTTGTTCTCGCCCGGCTTCTGGGTCTTGAACTGCCGGTTCTTGAACTCGTTGGACACGTTCTCGGCGAGACCGGGCTGGCCGGTGCCGTTGTAGACCTTGATCGTGACCTCCTGCGGGCTCTCCGGCAGGGTCACGTTCGCCATGACCGATCCGTCGGGGCAGCCGCCCTGGGCGACGGCATCGCCCTGGGTGTCGCGCACCAGCGCGACCACGACGAAGACCACGGCCGCGACGGCCAGGACGCCGACCACCACGAGGGCTCGGACGCGCGCGAAACTCATGGGGCAGGTACTCCCGGGTTCACAGGTCAGGGCGCTGTCCGCAGGAGGCGGACGCTGTTCAGGGGTGAGGTTAGCGTCTGGGTGCATCCCGCACGGAAACCGGGAATCGCTCCGGCGCGGCGACGATGATCCACGGGCTCCTACCCCTACTTTGATGTCGCCTCAGTCACATCGGGAACAATTGGCTGCCCGCGGGCGTACAACCGTCCCGCGATGACGGTAACGTGCCGCGTCTGCCGGGGCAGTTCCACGAGGGGGTGGGGGCGCCTCGGCGGGCGGCGATCCCTGTTCGCAGGGGCTGGGAGAAAAGTCCGCCGGACCGGGAACCCAAACGTCGTCGCGGGCGTTACTTACGCCAAGTGACTCATCGATACAGGAGAGTGAAGACCGATGGCCACCGACTACGACGCTCCGCGTCGCGATGAGGTCGACCTCGGCGAGGACAGCCTTGAGGAACTCAAGGCCCGCCGCGCCGACTCGCAGTCGGGCGCAGTGGACGTCGACGAGGTCGAGGTGGCGGAGAGCTTCGAGCTCCCCGGCGCCGACCTGGCCGACGAGGAGCTGACCGTCAAGGTTCTGCCGATGCAGACCGACGAGTTCCGCTGCTCCCGCTGTTTCCTGGTGCACCACCGCAGCCAGCTGGCGACGGAACGCAACGGGGAACTGATCTGCCGCGAGTGCGCCTGACCGGCGCGCTCGTGACAGCGCAAGGAACCACCCACGCGAATCCGGGTTTTCTCCGGGTCGCGTGCGCCGGTTGATCCGTGTGCCCGCTTGCTTCACTGGGTACAGGGGTCGTCGATCGGCAGACGAAGGGGGAGGTCGACCACATGAGCCGCCCAGACGAGAACTCGGCACCGGCCGCAGCACAGGGGCCCGAGCTCATCGAGGTCGACCAGGCAGGGCACGACCCGGTGACACCACCGGGAGACACGGGGAAGGGCCTGGCGCCGGAGCCGGGCCTCCAGGACGCGGTCCCGAACGGGGCCGGCGGCCCACGGACGGCTTCACCGGCGGCGTCGCGTACCTCGGAGCTGGAGGTCAGCGGTTCGCGCTCGGCCGAGGAGATCCGTGAGGACGCCGAGATCGGGGCCACCGTCGCCGCGCTGACCGCCGACGATCTGGCGCCCGACAAGCGGCGTCACCTGCTCACCCGGCTGGTCGGCGACGTCCGCCGGCGGGGCCTGGGCCAGCTTTTCCGCCCGCGCGCCGCGATGCGCTGGATGGCCGACGTCGTCGCCGACGTCGCCCCGCACGTCCCGGTGCGCGACATCGACACGTTGCGCGCCCACTTCCCGGGGCTGGATGACGACGACCTCGCCGAGCGCCTGATCCGCAACGCCGCCCGCGCCACGGCCGGGGTCGGCGCCGCGGGTGGCGGCGTGGCCTCCGTCGAATGGGTGGCCACCCCGACCCTGCTCAGCGCGCCGGTGCTGCTGGCCGCCGAGACCGTCGCCGTGGTCGCCGTCGAGCTCAAGCTCATCGGCGAGCTCCACGAGGTCTACGGGCAGCCGGTCCAGGGCGCACCGGGCCAGAAGGCGATCGCCCTCATCCAGGCGTGGTCGGGCCAGCGTGGCGTCAACCCGCTGGTGCCCGGCGTCGGCCTGGCCGCGGTGCTCGGCACGGCCGCCCGCAAGGAGCTGCAGAACACGCTGCTGCGCCGTTTCGGGCGCCATCTGACCAGCCTGGGACCGATGCTGACGGGCGCGGCCGTGGCGGGCTACCTCAACCGCCGCGCGAGCCGTGGGCTGGGCGAGGCGGTCGTCAAGGACCTCAAGAAGCGCCGCAAGTCGATCGGCCGCTAGGAACGGCCGCGCTTCGCGGTGAGGATCGCGGTGGCGAGGTCGACCGGCCGGCGGGTGCTGACGACCCAGAAGGGGGTCGGGTCGGCCGGGTCGCCGAGGACGATCTGGACGGCGCCCTTGATCCAGGGGCGCTGGATGACGAAGGCCAGGGGATGGGCGCCGACGCCCAGGACCTCGCGCTTGCCGTCGGCGTCGAGGGCGACGACCTCGGAGATGACGTCGAGGGGCAGGCGGGCGTCGTCGGCGTGGAACTCGTCCGGGGTGACGGCGACGCGGATGCGGCCGAGCCACCACGGCGCGATCAGCGACACCGGCAGGAGGACCGCGAAGGGGACCCAGGCGCGCAGGCCGGCATAGCCCATCCAGACCTCGGCCGCGAGCAGGGCCGCCGTGAGCAGCGCCACCGGCCACATCCACCAGGGGGCACGCAGCCGTTCGGCATAGGCGGCGGGGGCCGTGGTGCGCGTCGTCGGCTCGGGTGTCACGCTGGTGAGCGTACGGCGCGCCGCCCGCTCCGGCCACGGCAGGATGGCAGGGTGGACCCCCTCCCCGCCTGCCCGACGTGAGGACTTCCGCCTTGGACATCCAGGTCCGTCTGCTCGACCCCGATCTGCCCGTTCCGGCGTACGCCCATCCCGGTGACGCCGGGGCCGACCTGCACGCGGCCGAGGGCGTCGAGCTCGCGCCGGGCGAGCGCCGGCCGGTCCGCACCGGCCTGGCGGTGGCGATCCCCGAGGGGTACGTAGGACTTGTCCACCCCCGTTCGGGCCTCGCCGCCCGTCTGGGTGTGACGGTGCTCAACGCGCCCGGTACGGTCGACGCCGGTTACCGGGGCGAGATCCTGGTCATGCTGATCAATCACGATCGGGCGAACACGGTCAAGATCTCGCGCGGCGACCGGATCGCCCAGCTGGTCGTCCAGCGGGTCGAGCGGGCGGTGTTCCACGTCGTCGACGAGCTGCCCGAGACCTCGCGGGGCGCGGGCGGGCACGGTTCCACCGGCGGCCACGCCGCCCTGTAGCTCTTACTTCGGAGAAGGTGACAAGCAGATGTTCTCCCGCAAGCGCGGAGGCCCGCGGCACGTACGCCCGGACGACGCCCCGCAGCCGGCAGCGCTCGCCCGGAGCATGGGCGCCCTCCCCGAGCGTGACTTCGGCCCGTGGGACGCCGCCCACGCGCCGGAGGGCGTCCAGCGGCTCGACCTGGGCAGCATGCTGATCCCGGCGGTCGAGGGCGTCGAGGTGCGCGTGCAGGCCGGCCCGGAAGGCAACGTCCAGCAGGTGGTGCTGGTCAACGGCGAGAGTGCCCTCAAGCTCGACGCCTTCGCGGCGCCGCGCACCGAGGGCATCTGGGACGAGCCCCGGGGCGAGCTGGCCGCGGCGCTCAAGTCCCAGGGCGCCGACCCGCAGGAGATCGAGGGCCCGTGGGGCGGGGAGCTGCTGGTCCGCCTGCAGACCCCGGAAGGCCCGGTCGACCTGCGCTTCGTCGGCGTGGACGGGCCGCGGTGGATGCTGCGGGCGCAGTTCCAGGGCCCGGCCGCGCTGAGCCCCGACAACGACGCGCTGCTGTGGGACTGCCTGCGTGGCGTCGTCGTGGTGCGGGACAACGAGCCCCGGCCGGTGCTCGAGGAGCTGCCGCTGCGGCTGCCGCGGGAGATGTCGGACGCCGCGCAGCAGCACGCGCACGACCACCCGCACGAGCACGTGCACGACGACCCCACGCCGCCGGACGTGTCCCGGCGCGGCTGATTCTTTCAGCATTTTCGCATTCACGTGATGTGGATCACGCGGGCGTGTGCGGCGTACCGTGAGTGGACGGCACCCCCAAGGGGCGGGTGCCGTCCGCCGGCAGACACATCCGCATGTCGCGATCAACGAGGTGGCACGGGGTCATGAAGACCGATGAGCACACCACCGGCCTGCGCCGGTTCCTCGCCCGGCTGACGGCCACCGAGGAGGAGCTGGATGCCGAGGAGCTCCAGCGCGACAGCGCCAAGTGCGGCGCTCAGCTCGCCGGGCAGTGCCGCCGGGGGCAGGTCGTCTCCGTCTCGGGGCGGCTGCGCACGGTGGCGTACACGCCGCGCACGAACCTGCCGACGCTCGAGGCCGATCTCTATGACGGCAGCGACGTCGTCACCCTCGTCTTCCTGGGCCGGCGCTCGATCGCCGGCATCGAGCCCGGCCGCCAGCTGACCGCGCGCGGCAGAATGGCCATCCGGGACGATCGCAAGGTCATTTACAACCCGTACTACGAGCTGGAGGCGCCCCGGTGACAGCCGGCAGCGAGCCCCGTCATGCCGCCCACGAGACGGAACCGGCGCGGCGCGTCGTCGACGAAGTGGCCGAGGAGGTCGTCGAGGAGCTCGACCTGCACAAGAAGCCGCGGGACGACGAGGAGGAGATCCCCTCGCTCAGCGAGCAGATCTCGGATCAGCTCGGCGGCGTCCGCGGCCTCATCGAGTCGAGCATCCCGGTGCTCGCCTTCGTGCTGCTCAACGTCCTGCTCGGCAACACCGTCCTGGGCCTGGAGAAGAAGACCGCCCTCTCCTGGGCGATCGGCGGCAGCGTCGGCTCGGCCCTGCTGATCGGCGCCTACCGGCTGGCCCGCAAGCAGCCGGTGCGGCACGCGGTCAACGGCATCTTCGGCATCGCGGTCGGCGCCTGGCTGGCCTGGCGCACCGGCGACGCCAAGAACTTCTACCTGCCGGGCATCCTGCTCACCTTTGCCCAGGTGGTCGCCCTGATCATCTCGGTCCTGGTCCGGCGGCCGATCATCGGCTACGTCTGGGGCGTCCTGGCCAACCGGGGCAAGCACGACTGGTTCGCCAACCAGCGCCTCTTCCGGACGTTCCAGTGGCTCACCCTGGTCTGGGCGGCCTCGCTCTTCGTCCGCGCGGGCGTGCAGTTCTGGCTCTACCTCGCCGACGAGGCCAACGCGATCGGCATCGTCCGCATCCTGATCAGCTGGCCCATCTACGCCGCGACCTTCGCCTTCACCGCCTGGGCCGTCCACCGCGTCACCGCCGACCAGGCCGCCCACGCCGAGACGCCGGCCGCCGAGCGCGCCTGAGCCGGGCCGCCGGGGCCGCGACGCCGCGTGAAGAGCGCAGCCGCCGGACGGCCCCGGCCGTCCGGCGGGCCGGAGGTTGATCAGCCGAGGTCGGTGGCCTTGCCCAGGACGACGGCGCGGACCTCGTCCTCGACCTCGGCCGTGCAGATGAAGATCAGCTCGTCGCCGGCCTCGAGCGGGTCGTCCGGGGTCGGCACCACGACGCGCTTGCCGCGCAGGATCGCCACCAGGGCGCTGTCGCGCGGCATGGGCACGTCGCGGACCGGCTCGCCGACGTAGGGCGCGGTCGCCGGGAGGGTGATCTCGACCAGGTTGGCCTCGCCCTGGCGGAAGGTCATGATGCGGACCAGGTCGCCGACCGTGACCGCCTCCTCGACCAGGGCGGCCATCAGGCGCGGCTTGCTGACGGCGACGTCGACGCCCCACTGCTCGGTGAAGAGCCACTCGTTCTCGGCGCGGTTGACCCGGGCGACGACGCGGTTGACGGCGAACTCGGTCTTGGCCAGGAGGCTGCAGACCAGGTTGACCTTGTCGTCGCCGGTGGCGGCGATGACCACGTCGCAGCCGGCCAGGTCGGCCTCCTCCAGGCTGCTGACCTCGCAGGCGTCGGCGAGCACCCAGTCGGCCTCGGGGACGCGCTCGGGGCGCAGCTGGCGGGGCTGACGCTCGATCAGCATGACCTGGTGGCCGTTGCCGATGAGCTCGCTCGCGATGGAGCGGCCGACGTTGCCGGCGCCCGCGATGGCGATGCGCATGTCAGCGTCCTCCCGGCTGGGTGCCCGCGGCGGCCGCGAGGACCTGGTCGACGATGTCGTCGGTGACCAGGACGAACACCTGGTCGCCGTCCTGCAGGACGGTCGAGGCCGTCGTGAGCGAGCCGATCCCGAAACGCATGAGGTACGCCACCCGGGCCCCCGTGGCATCCTCGAACGCCTTCACCGTCCGGCCCACCCAGTCGGGGCTGAACGGCGCCTCGACGATGGAGACGGCGCTGGTCGGGTCGCGGAAGACCTCGACGGTCCCCTCGGGGACGAGGTGGCGCACCATGCGGTCGGCGGCCCAGCGGATCGTGGCGACCGTCGGGATGCCCAGCCGCTCGTAGACCTGGGCCCGCTTGGCGTCGTAGATGCGGGCGACCACCCGGGCGACGCCGTAGTTCTCGCGGGCCAGCCGGGCCGAGATGATGTTGGAGTTGTCGCCGCTGGAGACCGCGGCGAAGGCGTCGGCGCGCTCGATGCCGGCCTCGCGGAGCACGTCGCGGTCGAAGCCGATGCCGGTGACCGTGGTGCCGCCGAACTCCGCGCCCAGGCGGCGGAACGCGTCGGCGTTCTGGTCGACGACCGCGACCGAGTGGCCGACGGCGTCGAGCTTGTGGGCGAGCGTCGAGCCGAGCCGCCCGCAGCCCATGATCACGACGTGCAAGGTATGTGCCTTCCCGCTCAGGGCGCGTATTCAGCATGAGGGTGCCACGTCGCGGCGAACGACGCCGAGCGGGGCGGTCGGCGGCGTGACAACCACGACCGTACGCTTGGACCTTGTGTCGAGTTCGACGTCTCTGGCGAAGCGGCTCCTGCTGGGCAGGCCGTTCCGCTCCGACAAGCTGCAGCACACGTTGCTGCCCAAGCGGATCGCGCTGCCGGTGTTCGCGTCGGACGCCCTGTCCAGCGTCGCCTACGCGCCCGACGAGATCCTCCTGACGCTGTCCATCGCCGGGGCGTCGGCCTACCTCTTCTCCCCGTGGATCACGCTCGCGGTGGCCGTCGTCATGGTCACCGTGGTCGCCAGCTACCGGCAGAACGTGCACGCCTACCCGTCGGGTGGCGGTGACTACGAGGTCGCGACGGTCAACCTGGGCCCCAAGTTCGGCGTCGCCGTGGCCAGCGCGCTGCTCGTCGACTACATCCTGACCGTGGCGGTGTCGGTCAGCTCCGGCGTCACCAACCTCGGCTCGGTCATCCCGTTCGTCGCCGAGCACAAGCTGCTGATCGCGCTGGCCGCCGTCTCGTTGCTGACCGCGCTCAACCTGCGGGGGCTGCGCGAGTCCGGCACCGCGTTCGCCATCCCCACGTACGCGTTCATCCTGGTCATCCTGGCCATGATCGCGACCGGCCTGATCCGCGTGTTCGTGCTCGGGCAGGACATTCAGGCACCCAGCGCCGGGCTGCAGATCCACGCCGAGGAGGAGCACCTCAGCAGCTTCGCCTTCGTCTTCCTGCTGCTGCGCACCTTCTCGTCGGGCTGCGCGGCGCTGACCGGGGTCGAGGCGATCTCCAACGGCGTGCCCGCGTTCAAGGCGCCGAAGAGCAAAAATGCGGCCACCACGCTGATGCTGCTCGGCGGGCTGGCGATCACGATGCTGGTCGGGATCGTGCTGCTGGCCCGGGCGACCGGCCTGCAGTTCGTCGAGGACACCTCGCAGATCATCAGCGGCCCGCCGGACTACGTGCAGAAGACGGTCGTGGCCCAGCTCGGCGAGGCGGTCTTCGGCAACGGCATCCTGCTCGTGCTGGTCGGCGCCGTGACCGCGCTGATCCTCTTCCTGGCCGCGAACACCGCCTTCAACGGCTTCCCGGTGCTCGGCTCGATCCTGGCCCAGGACCGCTATCTGCCCCGCCAGCTGCACACCCGCGGCGACCGGCTGGCCTTCAGCAACGGCATCCTCTTCCTGGCCGTCGCCGCGATGGTGCTCATCGTCGCGTTCGACGCCGAGGTGACCCGGCTGATCCAGCTCTACATCGTCGGCGTCTTCGTCTCCTTCACGCTCTCGCAGGCCGGCATGATCCGGCACTGGAACAGGCTGCTGCGCACCCAGCGCGATCCCGCCCGGCGCCGGCAGATGATCCGGTCGCGGGCGATCAACACCTTCGGCATGGCGCTGACCGGCGCGGTGCTGATCGTCGTGCTCATCACCAAGTTCCTGCTCGGCGCGTGGATCGCGATCGCCGCCATGATCGGCATCTACGTGCTCATGCTGGGCATCCGCAAGCACTACGTCCGGGTCGCCGAGGAGCTGCAGCCCACCGAGGAGCGCCCGGTGCTGCCGTCCCGCAATCACGCGATCGTGCTGGTCAGCAAGGTGCACATGCCGACCCTGCGGGCGCTCGCCTATGCGCAGGCGACCCGGCCGGACACGCTCACCGCGGTCACGGTCAACGTCGACGACAAGGACACCCGCAAGATCCAGGCGGAGTGGGAGCGGCGGCAGATCCCGGTGCCGCTGACCGTCGTCGACTCGCCCTACCGGGAGATCACCAAGCCGATCATCGACTTCGTCAAGGGCACCCGGCGCGACTCGCCCCGGGACGTGGTCACGGTCTTCGTCCCCGAGTACGTCGTCGGCCGCTGGTGGGAGAACATCCTGCACAACCAGAGCGCCCTGCGGATCAAGGGGCGGCTGCTCTTCGAGCCCGGCGTGATGGTGACCAGCGTGCCTTGGCAGCTGCGGTCGAGCCAGGACCGGGATCTCGACCGTTTCGACCGGGGGCTCGTGCACGCCCCGGCCCGCGGTCCGCGCACCCGCCCGGCGCCGCCCGCGCCCGCCCCGGCCCCCCAAGAAGAGAAGACTCAGTGACTGACTTCGTTGAAGGCGACCGCGTCGACGTGACGGTGGGGGCGCCGGCGCACGGCGGGCACTGCGTCGCCCGGATCGGCGACGAGCACGGGCGGGTCGTCTTCGTCCGGCACGCGTTGCCGGGGGAGCGGGTCACGGTCGAGCTGACCGAGCTGCACAAGGGCTATCTGCGCGGCGACGCGGTCGAGGTGCACGAGGCGTCCGCCGACCGGGTCGAGCCGCCCTGCCCGTGGGCCCGGCCGGGGCTGTGCGGCGGGTGCGACCTGCAGCACGTCGAGCCCGCCGCGCAGCTGCGGTGGAAGACGGACGTGGTGCGCGATCTGCTCGCCCGGATCGGCGGCTTCGACCAGGACACGATCAATGACCTGGGGGTACGCGTCCAGCCGCTGCCCGGGGGCCCGCTCGGCTGGCGCTCCCGCGTCCGCTACGCCGTGGACGCTCTGGACCGTCCGGGTCTCCTCAAGCACCGGTCGCACGAGGTGGTGCCCGTCGACCGGTGCCGCATCGCGCATCCGGCGATCCAGGAGCTCGACGTGACCTCGCGGACCTGGCCGGACGCGCTGTCGGTGGAGGCCGTGGCGTCGACCGGCGGAGACGTGACGGTCGCCGCCCGGAACGTGACGGTGGGCGACCTGCTCGACGAGGTGCACGACAGCTCGGGCGGCGAGGACGTCCGGGAGCTGGCCGGCAGGCGGGAGTGGCACGTCCCGGCCGAGGGCTTCTGGCAGATCCATCCGGCCGCGGCGGACACGCTGATCGGGGCGGTGCTGGAGCTGCTCGACCCGCAGCCGGGGGAGACGGCCTGGGACCTCTACGGGGGCGCGGGGCTCTTCGCGGCGGCAATAGCGGAACGGACCAAGGCGCCGGTCACGGTCGTCGAGTCGGCGCCGCTCGGCGTGGCGGCGGCCCGGCGGAACCTCGCGGACCTGACCGGCGTACAGGTGGTGGCCGCGAAGGTCGAGGCGGCGCTGAGCCGGCGGCGGGTCACCGGGCCGGTGGATCTGGTCGTGCTGGACCCGCCGCGGACCGGCGCCGGGGCCAAAGTCGTCCGGGAGATCGCGGCCGCGGGCCCCCGGGCCGTGGCCTATGTCGCATGCGACCCGGCGGCGCTGGCCCGGGACCTCAAGACTTTCGCGGGCCTGGGGTGGCAGGTGGGGCAGTTGCGGGCTTACGACTGTTTTCCCATGACCCAGCACGTGGAGTGCGTGGCGTTGCTCACCCGGTGAGCTTGTGCGAGTTCTGTGAAGGCCGGTCCGCGAATCGTGCGAAGTCGCAAGGCGCCGATAGACTGACGCCTCATGAGCGAGCGCAGTGATCAGACGACGACCGGCATCCTCGGCGGCATCACGTCCCCCGGCGACCTCAAGCGTTTGAGCGCTGAGCAGCTCACCCTGCTGGCCGCGGAGATCCGCGACTTCCTGGTGGCCAAGGTGTCGCGCACCGGCGGGCACCTCGGGCCCAACCTGGGCGTGGTCGAGACCACCCTGGCGCTGCACCGGGTCTTCGACTCGCCGCGCGACCGGATCCTCTTCGACACCGGCCACCAGGCGTACGTGCACAAGATCGTGACCGGCCGGCAGGACGGCTTCGACCTGCTCCGGCAGCGCGGGGGCCTCTCCGGCTACCCGAGCCGGGCCGAGAGCGAGCACGACCTCATCGAGAACTCGCACGCCTCGACCGCCCTGTCCTATGCGGACGGGCTGTCCAAGGCGTTCGCGCTGCGCGGCGAGGACCGGCACGTGGTGGCCGTCGTCGGCGACGGCGCCCTCACCGGCGGCATGTGCTGGGAGGCGCTCAACAACATCGCCGCCGCGAAGAACAAGCTGGTCATCGTCGTCAACGACAACGGCCGCTCCTACGCGCCGACCATCGGCGGGCTCGCGGACCACCTGTCGACCCTGCGGCTCAACCCGGGCTACGAGCGGGTGCTCGACCTGGTCAAGAACGCGCTGGGCTCGACCCCGGTGGTGGGCAAGCCGGCCTTCGAGGTGCTGCACGCGGTCAAGAAGGGCATCAAGGACGCGGTCAGCCCGCAGCCGATGTTCGAGGACCTCGGCATCAAGTACATCGGGCCGATCGACGGGCACGACACCGAGGCGATGGAGTCGGCGCTGCGCCGGGCCAAGGGCTTCAACGCGCCGGTCATCGTGCACGCGGTGACCCGCAAGGGCTTCGGCTACCGCCCGGCCGAGGACGACGAGGCCGACAACTTCCACGGCCCCGGCGCCTTCGACCCGGAGACGGGCGTGCTGACGGCCAAGCCCTCGGTGAAGTGGACCGCGGTGTTCGCCGAGGAGCTGGTCGCGATCGCGGACGAGCGCCCCGACATCGTGGGCATCACGGCCGCCATGGCCGAGCCGACCGGCATCGCCGCGCTGGCCCGGAAGTACCCGAAGCGGGCCTACGACGTCGGCATCGCCGAGCAGCACGCGGCCACCTCGGCGGCGGGCCTGGCGATGGGCGGGCTGCACCCGGTCGTCGCCGTCTACGCGACGTTCCTCAACCGCGCCTTCGACCAGGTGCTGCTCGACGTCGCGATGCACGAGCTGCCGGTCACCTTCGTGCTGGACCGGGCGGGCATCACCGGCCCGGACGGCCCGAGCCACTACGGCATCTGGGACATGAGCGTCTTCGGCGTGGTCCCGGGCCTGCGGATCGCCGCGCCGCGCGACTCCGCCACCCTGCGCGAGGAGCTGCGCGAGGCGGTCGCCGTGGAGAACGGCCCGACGATCGTGCGCTTCCCGACCGGTGCGGTGGCCGCGGACCTGCCGGCGCTGCGCCGGGTCGGCCCGGTCGACGTGCTGCGCGAGGACGAGCGCAAGGACGTGCTGCTGGTCGCCGTCGGCGCCTTCGGCAAGCTGGGCATGGAGGTCGCCGAACGGCTGGCCGGGCAGGGCTACGGCGTGACGGTCGCCGACCCGCGCTGGGTGCGCCCGGTGCCGATCGAGCTGGCCGCGCTGGCCGGGCAGCACCGGCTCGTCGTCACGCTGGAGGACGGCGTGCGCGCCGGCGGCGTGGGCGAGGCCGTGGCGGCCATGCTGCGCGACAACGGCGTCGAGGTGCCGCTGCGCGACTTCGGGGTGCCGGTGGGCTTCCACGCGCACGGGTCGCGCGCGGAGATCCTGTCCGCGCTCGGGCTGACCGCCCAGGACATCGCCCGCGAGGTCACCGAGACCGTCTCCCGGCTCGAAACTGACGCGGAGCCGCAGCCGGCCCCCTGATCGACGGGCAGTTTCGTTATCCCGCCGTTACCTTTGGAGTTATGGCGGGAGATGGAGAGCCTTCAGTCCGGTCAGGGGTGGTGGCGGGGTGGTCGGGTGGGGTCATTGATTTGGGGCTGTCGCGCGGGGAGCCGGACGACTACGCAAGACCGAACCGCTCGACAATGCCCGACTGGCTCGCCCCGGTCGTCGTCGCGCTGCTCGTGCTCGGCCTCAGCGGCTCCGCCGGTCCGCCGCCGCCCGCGCTGGCCACGATGCTGTCGGTGCCGGTCAGCGCGGCGGACCCGTACACGCTGACCAGCACCGGCGACCTGCTCGTGCAGAGCCAGGGCACGCTGGCGTCCTACGCGCTGACCGACGGCGGGGTGCACTGGCGGACCGGGGTCGAGATGCCGTCGTACCGGCTCAACACCGGCAGCGGATTGCTGCTGCTGCGCTCGGCGTCGGTCAGCGGGCGCAGCCCCGTCGCCGTGAGCACCCGGGCGCTGGCCCTCAACACCGGCGACGTCCGGTGGCGGCGGGCCGGCACGGTCGTCACCATCGCCGGCTCGACCACGCTGCTCGCCGTCTCCGGGGTCCGCAGCTTCGCCGGCGAGGGCCGCCGGGTGGAGGGCTCGATCGCGGCGCTCAGCTCGGCCACGGGCGAGGTCAGCTGGGAGGTCCCGGTGCCGCACACGGCGGTGCTGCTCGGCATCCCCGGCTTCAACGACGAGCCCGGGCGGATGCTGCTCGTGCACGACGACCGCACCGCCGCCGTGCATGACATGGGCACCGGCGCCCGGCTCGCCACCGGCGCGCTGCCGGCCGCCGACTACGGGCCCGACAACCCGGTCGTCACGGGCGGGCTGGTGCTGCTGCGGCACCCGACCCCGGAGGGCCGGATGGTGTCGGCCTTCGACGCCCGGACGCTCGAGCCGCGCTGGTCGCGTCCGTCCGGCTTCGCGTTCGGGATCTCGGTCTGCGGCCCGTACGCGTGCCTGACCGGCCCCGACGGCGTCCGCGCGGTGAACGTGTCGGACGGGGGTGTGCGCTGGTTCCAGCCCGGCTGGCGCCGCGTCGAGCAGCGCGGGGACCTGCTGGCGGCGTTCGGCACCGAGGAGGGCGGCGAGAACGACCTGGTCGGACTGGTCAACCCCGCGACCGGCGCCCTCGTCACCGATCTGCACGGCTGGCGGCCGGTGACCGGCGACGGCGGGGACCACCTGCTGGTGACGCGCACCGAGGGCGCGGCCGGCCGTACGATGGTCGCCGTCGCGACGCCGGACGACCCGCACCCGCGGATCTTCGCCGACCTGCCCCCGGGCGCCGCCGACTGCCGGTCCGTGCCCGGCCGGCTGGCGTGCCGGGAGGTGTCGGGCCGGCTGACGCTCTGGGCGTACCAGCGGAAGGAGTAGGCGTGGCAGTGATCGAGCTGAGCCCGGAGACGCCCGCTCACCTCGATCCCGGGGGACCCCCGCCCGCCTGGGTCTACCGCCGCCTCGGCCTGTTGCTGGCCGCCGTGCTCGTGCTCGCCCTCGGCGGCGCCGCGCCGGGCACGCCCGTGCTCTGGGAGCGGACCGGCGTGCTCACGACCGGGCAGAACAACGACGTCGTCACGTCGGGCGACGGCCGGTTCTACGTGCTCGACTTCGACCGGACGCCGCCCGTGATCACCGCCTGGTCGACCGGCCCGGTCGAGGAGCTGTGGCGGGTGACCGGGCCGCCGGGCGACGCCGCGGCGGTGCGCTATGCGATGACCGCTGTGCCCGGCGGCTCGTTGCTGGTCGACGTGGCGGGGAAGACCACGGTGCTCGATCCGCGTACGGGGAAAGAGCAGTGGCACGCCGACGCGCCGGTGACCGCGGTGGGGGCCGGGACCGCGCTGGTCCGGGTGGAGCACTTCCGGCCCGGCACCGAGTACGACGTCGACTCCGGCGACCCGGGCGCGCTCTACGGCACCGGGACCCTGCACACCGAGCCCGCCCAGCGGACCGAGCTGCGAGGCGTCGAGCAGGCCACCGGCAAGCAGCTGTGGTCGACCGTGCTGCCGGGGTCCGTCTACGCCACCGTGTCCGGGCAGTCGGTCGTCGTGGTCACCGCCACGTCGCTGCGCCTGCTCGACGCGCGGACCGGCCGGGTCGTCCGGGAGCGGGCCGTCGCCGGGCCCACGTGGGTGGAGACGGTGGCGGACAGCGTGCTGCTGCACTACGGCGCGTACGGGACCGGGGGCCGGGTCGTGGCCGTCGCCGCCGGGACCCTCGACGAGCGCTGGACGAGCGACCTGCCCGACTTCGAGGGCTCGTCCGTCAGCTGCGCCGGCCTGGTGTGCGCCAAGGGCCGGGACGACGTGGCGGTGCTGGACCCCGCCACGGGCGCCCGCCTCTGGACGCTGCCGTCCACCGAGGCGGTCGACCTCGTCGCCTTCGGCCGGAGCAGTGTGCTGTGGTCGCAGACGGGCGCGATCCGGTCGGTGGTCGACCGCCGGACGGGGAAGCCGCTGGCGGACACGCGCAGCTGGCCGGCGTCGGCCGCCACGCCGGGCGGGGAGGCGTACCTGCTGACCCGCAAGTCGCCGAGTCAGGGCATGGAGTTCGCGCTCCTGCGGCCCGGGCGCGCGCCGCAGCTGCTCGGGTCGCGGCCCGAGTTCGTGACCAGCTGCCGGGTGGACGCCGGCTTCGCGGTGTGCCGCGACGAGGACAGGCTGATGGTCTATCGCTACCGGGGCTGAATTGTGACCTGGCGGTAGCCTGCACTCACGGCCTCTTCACGCGCCGGCGGGAAAGCTGGGCGCGGGCCAGGAAGCTTCGGAGGGACCCGCGGGTGCGCGTGCTGGTGGTGGAAGACGAGCGCAACATGTGCGATGCGATCGCGCGGGGGTTGCGCCGCAAGGGATTCGCGGTCGACACGGCGTACGACGGCCTGAGCGGCCACGAGATGGCCTATGTCACCGACTACGACGTCGTCGTGCTCGACCGGGACCTGCCGGGCATGCACGGCGACGAGATCTGCGCCGCGCTGGCCGCCTCGGAGGACAACCTGGCCCGGGTGCTGATGCTCACGGCCAGCGCCGCCGTCGCCGACCGGGTCGAGGGGCTCGAGCTCGGGGCGGACGACTACCTGCCCAAGCCCTTCGCCTTCGAGGAGCTGGTGGCCCGGGTGCAGGCGCTGGGCCGGCGCTCGCCCCGCAAGGTGCCGCCGGTGCTGACGGTGGGCAACCTCACGCTCGACCCGACCCGCCGGGTGGTGACCCGGGCCGGCGCCACCGTCGACCTGACGAACAAGGAGTTCGGCGTCCTGCGTGAGCTGCTCGCGGCCCGGGGCGGGGTGGTCTCCAGCGAGGAGCTGCTGGAGAAGGTCTGGGACGCCAACACCGACCCGTTCACGACGACCGTCCGGGTGACGATGATGACGCTGCGCAAGAAGGTCGGCGACCCGCCGCTCATCGAGACCGTGGTGGGTGCCGGATACCGCGTGCCCGAACCCGTCGTAGAGACGCCGGGCGCATGACTGTCTACGCCTCCAAGCGCGAGCGGCTCCGGCTGCGGCCCACTCTGCGGCTGCGCCTGACCCTGCTCAACGGCATCCTGCTCATCGGGGCCGGGGCCATCCTGGTGCTGCTGGCCTGGCTCCTGGTCGGCGACGCGCTCAGCCCGACCGACGAGCTCCGCGCCGGCTCCCAGGTGCTGCTGGCCGACGGCACCCAGCTCGACGCCCGGGTGTGGCAGACCCAGCTGGTCGAGAGCGCCTCCCAGGAGCTGCTCATCAAGGGCCTGATCGCCCTGGTCGCGATCGGCATCATCGGCATCGCGGGCGCCTACGCCGTGGCCGGCCGCGCCCTGCGCCCGCTGCACCACGTCACCGCCACCGCCCGCCGCCTCGGCGAGGAGACCCTCGACGAGCGCATCCGCTATGCCGGCGCCGACGACGAGGTGGCCGAGCTGGCCCGCACCTTCGACGCCATGCTCGACCGGCTGGCGGGCGCCTTCGAGTCGCAGAAGCGCTTCGTCGCCAACGCCTCCCACGAGCTGCGCACCCCACTGGCCGTCATGCGCACCGAGATCGACGTCACCCTGAGCGACGACGAGGCCGACGTCGCCGAGTATCGCCGCATGGCCAAGGTCGTCCGCAATGCCTCCGAGCGGGCCAACGGCCTGGTGGACGCGCTGCTCGTGCTGGCCCGCAGCGAGGCCCAGTCGGGGCGCCGGCTGGTCCGCAAGGTGCCCGCCGACCTGTCCACCAGCGTCTACAACGCGTTGTCGGCGGTCAAACTGGAGGCCGAGCGGCTGAAACTGGACGTGACCACGGACCTGCAGCCCGCCCATGTCGTCGGGGACCCCAGCCTGCTCGACCGGCTCGCGGGCAACCTCATCGAGAACGCCATCCGCTACAACCACCTGATGGGCAAGCTCTGGCTCCGCACGTCGACCGTCGACGGCCAGGCGCGGCTCGTGGTCGGGAACACCGGTTACGAGGTCGAGCCGAAGGACGTGCCGGGGCTGTTCGAGCCGTTCCGCCGGGGCGGGTGGGAGCGGACCGGGTCCCGGGGGTCGGGGCTGGGGCTGTCGATCGTCCGGGCGGTGTGCGACGCGCACGGCGGAACGGTGTCGGCCGTGGCGCAGCAGGGCGGCGGGCTGGAAGTGACCGTGAGTCTGCCGGGCGCCGACACCACGCCGGTCGCGGCGGGGTCGGCCACCGTTCCGCGCGTCAAGAACGCGGCCGCTTAGGCAGCCAGGGTCAGGTCGGCGGCGGCCTGGGCGTCGCGGCGGATCTGGCGCCAGCGGGTGGCGCTGATGCCGAGTTCCTTCGCGAGTTGCGCCTCGGTCATCTTCGGCCGCGCGGCCCGGATCTTCTTCGCCGCGGCTACCGTCTCGGCGGGTGTGCGCTGCGTCTTCGCCGCCGCCGGGCGTTGCTTGGTCCGCGGCGCGGGGCGGACGACACTGTGCACCGCGGTGAGCGCGATCGGCGCCTCGCTCGGCGCCTTGGCCGGCTTGTCCGCCGGCGCCTCGGTGACGGGCGCGGGGGTGACGTCGGCGCGTTCGAGGGTGGCGATGCGGCCGCCCAGCTCGACCAGGCAGATGCTGGCCACCACGATCAGGCCGTCGACCGACAGCGGCAGCAGGTAGGGCGACGCTCCCGTCTCGCCGTAGCGGGCGGCCACGCCGACCATGTGCCAGTAAGACACCCACGCGGCGATGCCCGCGATGGTGGCCGTGGCGGCGAAGCGCGCGACCGCCAGCGAGCGGCGGTGCACCGGCACGCGGGAGATCAGCTCGACCGTGAGCAGCAGCGCGAGCGGCGGCCAGGCGGCGATGGCCTGACTGATCGGGTTGTCCAGGGCGTGCAGGATGTTGGCCATCACGGACGCCGCGACTCCCAGGACGAGCGTGGCGCGCACGGCCCAGCGGACGCGGCGTAGACGCGGGAGGATCACCGTACGCTCCTTCGGCAGACCGGAAATGACTCGGCCGATCATCCTGGCTGCCGGATGTTGCGGTACGGCATCGACGAGCGTGCCCCCGGGAGAACCGCGACGGGTTCGTGCCTTACTCGGAACACAGACGTGATCACGCGATACGGCGTGTCAGTTTGACTGCTTCTCGATCTGGGCGCGGAGCTTGGGGAACTCGGCCTGCGCGGTCTTGAGCGACGTGAAGTACCAGATGATGCGGCCCGTGCTGCTCGCGTCGGCCCAGCCGCACATGACCAGGTTGGCGCCGCCGGCTTCGGCCTTGCCGCACTTGGCGGAGCCGCCCAGGGTGCCCGGGGCCACGTCGGCCACGCCGGTGAGGGGGAGGCCGCCCACCGCGGCGTTGATGAAGGCGGTGTTCAGGGTGGCGGCCGGGGTGGCCAGGTCGGTGGCGGCCGCGGCGACGAGGACGACGTCGCCGGCGGTGGGTTCGCCGTAGACGCCGCCGACGGTGGCCGCGCCTGCGGGGACGCCGTCGAGTTTGATGTCGAGGCCGGCGCCGAGGCCGACGTAGTCGGGGTCGGTGAGCAGGGGGCGGTCGCCGAGCTTGGCGGGGAGGGCGACTGTGGTGCCTGTCTTGGTGGCGGCGCCCTTGCTCGTGGTGCCGGCCTTGACGGGCGAGTCCTTGGTCACTCGGCCGTCGGCGTTGATCACGTTGTCGCCGGCGGCGGGCGGGGCCACGGACGGGGTGGCCGGGGGCGCGGCGGAGGGCGACGTGGCGTTCCCGCGGCCGAGGAGGAAGACGGAGACGCCGAGGCCGAGAACGAGCACGGCGATGACCGCGATGAGCGGCAGGCGGGAGACGGGACGACGCCGGCGGCCCCGGAACCGGGGCGGTGGGGAGTCAGGCGTCGTCACGATCAGTCAGATCGGACGGCGGGGGCGCCACTTGAGAAGTGACGCCCCCGCAAAACATCAGACCGGGAGGCCGGCCACACCCCGCGGCAGGAAGCGCTTGCCGGTGACGCGCTCGGAGGTGCCACTGCGGTCCAGGTACGGGGACACGCCGCCGAGGTGCAACGGCCAGCCGGCGCCGAGGATCATGCACAGGTCGATGTCCTGCACCTCGGCCACCACGCCCTCGTCCAGCATCAGGCGGATCTCCTGGGCGAGCGCGTCGAGCGCCTTCTCGCGTACCTGGTCGGCTGTCAACGGCGCGGAGCCGGCCTCGACCAGCGCGACCACCTCGGGGTTGATCTCGTCGTCGACCATGAGCGGCTTCCCCGCCTCGACGATCTTCGCCAGGTTGGGCGAGAGGGCGAAGCGGTCGGGGAAGGCCCCGTGCAGGGTCTCGCCGACGTGCGCCGCGACGGCCGGGCCGACCAGCTGGAGCAGCGCGATCGGGCGCATCGGCAGGCCCAGCGGGTCGAGCGCGGTGTCCACGACCTCGAGCGGGGTGCCGGCGTCGATCGCGCTGAACACCTCGCTGGTGAAGCGGGTGAGCAGGCGGTTGACCACGAACGCCGGGGCGTCCTTGACCAGCACGCACGACTTGCGCAGCTCCTTGCCGACCGCGAACGCCGTGGCCAGCGTGGCGTCGTCGGTGCGGCCGCCCTTGACGATCTCCAGCAGCGGGAGCACGGCGACCGGGTTGAAGAAGTGGAAGCCGACGACCCGCTCGGGGTGCTCGAGGTCGGCCGCCATCTCGGTCACCGACAGCGAGGACGTGTTCGTGGCGAGGATCGTCTCGGGGCCCACGATCTTCTCGACCTCGGCCCAGATCTGCTTCTTGAGGTCGAGGTTCTCGAAGACGGCCTCGATGACGAAGTCGGCGTCGGCGA
Organism: Symbioplanes lichenis; assembly: GCF_030709675.1. GTDB lineage: Bacteria > Actinomycetota > Actinomycetes > Mycobacteriales > Micromonosporaceae > Actinoplanes > Actinoplanes lichenis. The sequence continues at coordinate 463,059 of NZ_JAUZQD010000001.1, read as the reverse complement.
AGACGGCCTTGTCGACCGAGCCGCTGACCAGGCCCCGGAGCTTGGCTGCGGTGCCCTCGTCGAGCCGGCCCTTGCCGACCAGTTTGTCGATCTGGCCGCGTACGTAATCGACGCCCTGGTCGACCCGGGCCTGATCGATGTCGGTCAGCACGACCGGCACCTGCAGGCGCCGGGCGAAGAGCAGCGCCAGCTGGGAGGCCATGAGCCCCGCGCCGACGATCCCGACCTTGGTCACCTTGCGGGCCAGGGACTTGTCCGGCACGCCGACGGGACGCTTGGCGCGCCGCTGGACGAGGTCGAACGCGTACAGGCTGGCGCGGGACTCGTCACCCATGATCAGGTCGGCGAGGGCCTCGGTCTCGGCCGCCGTCCCGTCCTCGAACGAGGCGTCCTTGGCCAGGGCGAGCAGCTCGAGGGCCTTGTTGGCCGAGGGGACAGCGCCGTGCAGCCGCTCGTCGAGCTGCTGCTTGGCGAAGAACAGCACGCCCTCCCACATGTCCTTGTCGACCTCGGGCCGCTCGACCGCGACGTCGCCCTTGACGACGCCGGCGGCCCAGGCGAGCGAGCTCTCCAGGAAGTCGGCCGGCTCGAACAGCGCGTCGGCCAGGCCGAACTCGCGGGCCTGCTTCGGCTTGAGGGTCTTCTGGGTGAGCGGGTTCTGCAGGATGACCTGCGCCGCGCCGGGGACACCGATGAGGTTGGGGAGCAGCTGGCTGCCGCCCCAGCCGGGGACCAGGCCGATCGCGACCTCGGGCAGGCCGAGCGCGCCCGCGCCGCCGGACACCGTGCGGTAGTGGCAGTGCAGCGACACCTCGAGCCCGCCGCCGAGCGCCACGCCGTTGATGAAGGCGAAGGTCGGAATTGTCGAGCTGCGGAGGCGCGCGAACACTCGGTGGCCCAGCTCGCCCAAGGCCACTGCCTGATCGCGATCGGTGATGAACGGCATGCCGGTGATGTCCGCGCCGACACAGAAGATGTACGGCTTCCCCGTGATCGCGATGAACGCCGGCTCCGCCGCAGTGGCCTTCGTGATCGCCTCGTCGAGCGACCGCAGCCCGGCCGGCCCGAAACTGTTCGGCTTCTTGTGGTCGAAGCCGTTGTCGAGGGTGATCAGCGCGGCGGGCTTGTCCAGGCCGGGCACCCGAACTTCGCGGACGAGGGCGTGGGTGACAACCTCGTTGGGGTAGTCGGGCAATGTCACTTGTCGGCTCCCTCGAAGTGCGGGTTCTCCCAGATCACGGTGCCGCCCATGCCGATGCCGATGCACATGGCGGTGAGGCCGTAGCGGACCTCGGGGTGCTCCTCGAAGTGGCGGGCCAGCTGGGTCATCAGCCGGACGCCGGAGGAGGCGAGGGGGTGGCCCATGGCGATGGCGCCGCCCCACGGGTTGACCCGGGGGTCGTCGTCGGCGATGCCGAAGTGGTCGAGGAAGGCGAGGACCTGGACGGCGAACGCCTCGTTCAGCTCGAACAGGCCGATGTCCCCGATGGTCAGCCCGGCCAGGCGCAGGGCCTTCTCGGTCGACGGGATCGGGCCGTAACCCATGATCTCCGGTTCGACCCCCACGAAGCCGTACGACACCAGCCGCATCGCCACGGGCAGGCCCAGCTCGCGAGCCGTCTCCTCGTCGGCCAGCAGCGCCGCGGTGGCGCCGTCGTTGAGGCCGGCCGCGTTGCCCGCCGTCACCTTGCCGTGCGGGCGGAACGGGGTCTTGAGCGTGGCGAGCTTCTCCATCGACGTCTCGCGGGGCGCCTCGTCGACCGTGGCCAGCCCCCAGCCCTGCTCGGTGCTGCGGATCGCGACGGGCACCAGGTCGGGCTGGAACTTCCCGTTCGCGTACGCCTTGGCCGTCTTCTCCTGCGACGCCAGCCCGTACGCGTCGGAGCGCTCCTTGGTGATGCCCGGCAGCCGGTCGTGCAGGTTTTCCGCCGTGCTGCCCATGACGAGCGCCGACGGATCGACCAGCTTCTCGGCCAGGATGCGCGGGTTGGGGTCGACGCCCTCGCCCATGGGGTGGTGGCCCATGTGCTCGACGCCGCCGGCGATGGCGATGTCGTACGCCCCCATCGCGATGCCCCCGGCGACGTTGGTCACCGCGGTCATGGCGCCGGCGCACATGCGGTCGATGGCGTAACCGGGCACGGACTTGGGCAGGCCGGCGAGCAGCGCGGCGGTGCGCCCGATGGTCAGGCCCTGGTCACCGGTCTGCGTAGTGGCCGCGATGGCGACCTCGTCGACCTTCTCGGGCGGGAGCTGCGGGTTGCGGCGCATCAGCTCCCGGATGCACCGGATCACCAGATCGTCGGCGCGGGTCTCGGCGTACATGCCGCCGGCCTTGCCGAACGGGGTGCGGACGCCGTCGACGAAGACGACCTCGCGACTTACTCGGGGCACAACGAGCCTCCTTGCAGTCTCCTACGACCCCCCTATGTTACTCACGAGTAAACAAGGGGCGCCAGTCACTGCGCGGCCGGTGCGTCCGGCAGGACCGCGGCCACGCCGGCGGCGATGAGCCCGACCTGCCAGTTGCGGGCACCGAAGCCCCGGAGCGTGTCGCCGACCGTCTGCGCGGTGACGTCCTCCGGCGGCGCCCAGGCCAGCCTGCGAATGAAGTCCGGACTGATCAGATTTTCCGGCGGCAGCGTGTGGGCCTCGGCCGTGGCGATCACAACCTGCCGGCAGCGCTGCAGGCGGGCGGCCGCGATGGGGTCCCGCTCGGCCCAGCGGTGCGGCGGGGGCGGCCCCTCGACCGGCTGGTTGACGGGCAGCTCGTCGTCGGCGAGCGCACGGGCGCTGTCGAGGGCGTCCAGCCAGACCCGGGCCAGGCGGCGGACCGAGCGGCCGCCGAAACCGGGCAGGCCGAGCAGGGTGCGCTCGTCCTTCGGGTCCAGCTCGGCCGCGGCGACGATCGCCGAGTCCGGGAGTACGCGACCCGGGGCCGAGTCGCGGCGCGCGGCGACACCGTCCCGGGCGTACCAGAGCGCGCGCACCCGGGACTGGGCCCGGGCGCCGCGTACCTTGTGTATTCCGGAGGTGCGCCGCCACGGGTCGGGCCGGGTGCGCGGGGGCCGGTCGGCGCTCGCCACCAGCGCGGCGAACTCCTCGGCCGCCCACTCCGCCTTGCCCTGGCGCTCGAGCTCGGCCGCGAGCAGGTCGCGCAGGTCGGTGAGCAGCTCGACGTCGAGGGCGGCATAGGTCAGCCACGACTCGGGCAACGGCCGGGTGGACCAGTCCGCCGCCGAGTGGTGCTTCTCCAGCGAATAGCCCAGCAGCTGCTCGGTGAGCGCGGCCAGCCCGACCCGCTCGAAGCCGGCGAGCCGCGCGGCCAGCTCGGTGTCGAACAGCCGCCGCGGCTTCATGCCCACCTCGGCCAGGCACGCGAGGTCCTGGCTCGCAGCATGCAGGACCCATTCGGTGTCGGCAAGCGCGGCGTCGAGGGTCCGCAGATCGTCCAGGGGGACGGGGTCCACCAGGACCGTGCCGGCGCCCTGGCGGCGCAGCTGCACGAGATAGGCCCGCTGCGTGTAGCGGTAGCCGGACGCGCGCTCGGCGTCGACGGCGACCGGGCCGGAGCCGGCGGCCATGCGCGCGACGACCTCGGCGAGCTCGGCGGCCGTCTCCACGGGACGCGGCGTGCCCTCGCGGGGCGCGGTCAGCGGGACAGAGGTGCGGGCAGGCTCGGAACCGCCAGACGTCGGGTCGGGCGGCACGTCGTGCGGTCCGTCGTGGGCGTGGTCCGGCGCGTCCCGACGGGTCAGGGGTGCTTCGTCGGTCACTCCGTAACCGTACGGGGGTGTGTCGGTCCGTGTGTGCAGCCGGGTGGCGGCGCGCCGAAGCTCGATCGACTTGTGCCCGATTTGTGCCGTCTTCAAGAAAAAGGTGGCCGCCGGCACATCCGCGACGGCATCCGGTCCGTACTACCCGCCGGAGCAGGAGTCGACACCGGGAGCCTCATGACCACCGCCTACGACCCCTTCGGGGTGCCGGGCCAGCGCAGGCCGCCGCAGGACCCGTTGCTCAGCCTGCCCGACCACCCGTCCGGCGAGTGGTCGACGACCCGCCGGCCCGTGGCCCCGCACCAGCTGCCGCCGCTGCAGGCGCAGCCGATAGGGCATCCACGGCCGGCGCGCCGCGAGCCCGGGCCCTATCTCGTGTCGCCGAGCGGGCGGGATCCGTACCCGGTGGTCAGTGAGCCCCTCGAGCCGCGGCGCCGCAGCCGCCTGGCCCCCGCCCTGCTCGCGTTGCTCCTGCTCGGCGGGGGTGGCGTCCTCGCGTGGCGGATGGAGCACAACGACACCCGCCTCACCGACCAGCTCACCGCCTCCCAGCAGCGCGAGACCGAGCTGGCCGACCGCGCGGAGAAGCTGGAGCAGCAGCTGGCCGGGGTCTTCGACCCCGAGGCGATCTCGTCGAAGGTGCTGCCGAGCGTGTTCCGGGTCCGGGCGGGCGACTTCACGGGTACGGCGTTCGCGGTCGGCGATCCGGACGACGGCAAGACGAACCTGCTGACGAACTTCCACGTGGTCGAATCGGTGTGGGACGCGGGCACCAAGAAGGTCTTCCTCGAGCGCGGCAAGACCGAGGTGTCGGCCACGATCGTGAAGGTCAGCGAGAGCAAGGATTTGGCGCTGCTGCGCGCGAGCAAGGAGATCGCCGGGCTCGCCGTGGCCAAGGCGGCCGCGAAGCCGGGTCAGCAGGTGGTGGTCGTGGGCAGCCCGCTCGGGCTCGAGGACACCGTGACGACCGGCGTGGTCAGCGCGAACCGGGCCGCCTCGGACGACGGGCCGTCGCTGCAGTTCGACGCGCCGATCAACCCCGGCAACTCGGGCGGGCCCGTGGTGAACGGTGCCGACGAGGTCATCGGGCTGGCCACCGCCAAGGCCCGGGACGCCGAGGGCATCGGATTGGCCGTGCCCATCAAGACGGCATGTGACACGTTCAAGGTGTGCTGAACACGCTCGCTGCTTTTCTGGGCCGCCGGGACGTCCCTTCGTTGCCGCCCGCCGATGTGCTGGTGCTCTTCGGCGGGTGCCCGCCGCCGGGCTGGGACCTCGTCGGCTCTTTCCTGAAATCGGGAGATGTCCGGCATGTCATCCTGGTCGGCGGGGCCGGGCACACGACGCCGATGCTGCGTGCGGCTGTGGCCAGGCGCTATCCGGAGCTGGCGGCGGCGCCGACGGAGGCCGACATCATGGCCGCCTATCTGGCGTCCGTCCATGGCATCACCGGCTGCCTGCTGGAACGATCGTCGGCCAACTGCGGGAACAATGTCACCTTCGCCGAGCGGGTGCTGCGCGACGAGGGCATCACGCCGTCCCGGATGATTCTCGTGCAAGACGCGGCCATGCAGCAGCGGATGGACGCGGTGACCCGGCACGTGTGGACGCTCGGCACGCCCGAGGTGATCAATTTCGCCGGGACGCAGCCGCGGTTCGCCGGTGCCGCCTATGCCTCGACGCCGCACTGGGGTGCCTGGGACATCGAGCACTGCATCACATTGCTCATGGGCGAGGTGCCACGGCTGATCGAGTATCCGGCGCGGGGCTTCCAGGCTCCCACGGACATTCCGTCTTCCGTCTTGTCGGCCTACGAGCAGTTGCTACCGATTTACGGCGGCAGGCCTGCTATGGAGTCGAGGCCCGCTGGCGGTTGAAGGCCGTGATGCCCGGGGGCGGCAGGCCCGCGGTCGAGGCCAGCATCTCGCACCAGCCCTGCAGATGCGCCCCGAGATCGTCCGAGGTCGGGGTCCACGACGCCCGGATCTCCAGGTCGGCCGTGGGCGCCGGGCCGGCCAGCTCGCCGAAGCGCGTCGACTCGGTGCGGGTGATCGTGCCCCCGATCGCCGTGTACGCCGCCTCCTGCTGATCGAGCCCGTCGATGAGCCACGTCCACGCCACCTCGGGCACCATGGGGTCGCCGGCCAGCTCCTCCTCCAGCTCGGCGGTGATGAGCGTCACCAGCCGGAGGGTGCCCCGCCAGGCGTCGTGGCCCGCGGGCTCGTGCAGCAGAATCAGCCGGCCGCTGGCGACCTCGTCACCGTCGCGCAGGACGGTGGCGCTCAGCGCGAACGCATAGGGGGCCAGGCGCTGCGGGGCCTGGGTCTCCTCCAGCAGGATCTCCTCGCGCGGCGCGGCGGCCCGCAACCCGGCCACGGCGCGCGCGAACGCCTCGGGGGGAGCGGGCGCAGACGGCATGGGAGAAAGCCTATGCCGATCACTGCCTCGCCGCCGCGCGCGGCGCGCCGCACGGGCCGGTTCACTCACGTGGCACGATGTGGCGGGTGACCAACTCTCTCGCCGACTCCGCCCTCGTCCGCGCCTGTCGCGGGCAGGACGTGCCCCACCCGCCGGTCTGGTTCATGCGGCAGGCCGGCCGCTCGCTGCCGGAATACCGCAAGATCCGGTCGGGCGTGGGCATGCTCGAGTCCTGCCGCCGCCCCGAGCTGGTCACCGAGATCACCCTCCAGCCCGTCCGCCGCCACGGCGTCGACGCGGCCATCCTCTTCAGCGACATCGTCGTGCCGCTGAGCGCCGCCGGCGTCGACCTCGACATCGTCGCGGGCACCGGCCCGGTCGTGGCCGCCCCGATCCGCACCGCGGCCGACGTCGCCGCGCTCCCGGCCCTGGACCCGGCGCAGGTCGATTTTGTCGCCGAGTCGGTGCGCCTGCTGCTGCCCGAGCTCGGCGCCACGCCGCTGATCGGCTTCGCGGGGGCGCCCTTCACCCTGGCCAGCTATCTCATCGAGGGCGGTCCCTCGCGGACCTACCTCAAGACCAAGGCCATGATGTACGGCGACCCGCAGCTCTGGCACACCCTGTGCGCGCGCCTCGCGGACATCACCCTCGCCTTCCTGCGCGTCCAGGTCGACGCGGGCGTCAGCGCGATCCAGCTGTTCGACTCGTGGGCGGGCGCGCTGTCGGAGGCGGACTACCGGGCCTATGTCCAGCCGCACTCCGCCCGGGTCCTCAACGGCCTGGCGGACGCCGGGGTGCCGCGCATCCACTTCGGCGTGGGCACGGGCCTCCTGCTGTCCGCCATGGGCGAGGCCGGAGCGGACGTCGTGGGCGTCGACTGGCGCACGCCGCTCGACCGCGCGGCGGACATCGTCGGCCCGGGCCACTCGCTGCAGGGCAACCTGGACCCGGCCGTCCTGTTCGCGCCGTGGGAGGTCGTCGAGCGGGAGGCCCGGCGCGTCGTGGCCGAGGGCAAGGCCGCCCGGGGCCACGTCTTCAACCTCGGCCACGGCGTCATGCCCGAGACCGACCCGGACATGCTCACCCGGCTCGTCGAGCTGGTGCACTCCCTCTGAGTCAGCGGCAGAGGTCCTCGTAGCGGTAGCGCAGGCCACCTTCCGACACGTGCCACTCGCCGGCGTCGACCTGCCACTCCGGGCCGGGGACGGGCGCGCGGACGGCGCCTTCCACGTCGAGGTCGATCACCGTACGGGCGATGTGCTCGGCGTGCGGGAGGAAGGCTTCGTAGACCGTGGCGCCGCCGATGACCCAGAAGTCGGTGTACTTGGCGAGGACTTCGTCGACCGAGGCGGCGACCTCGGCCTCGTCGACGGTCTCCCGGCTGGTCAGCACCACGTTGTGGCGGCCGGGGAGGGGCCGGAAGCGGGGCGGGAGCGACTCCCAGGTGGCCCGGCCCATGACCACGGTCGAGCCGTTGGTGAGGCGGCGGAAGCGCTGCTGGTCCTCGGGGAGGCGCCACGGGATGCTGTCGCCCGTACCGATGACGTGGTTGCGGGCTTCGGCCCAGATGAGGTGGATCATCAGACGGCCACCGGGGCCTTGATCGCCGCGTGGTGCTTGTAGTCGACGAGCGTCAGGTCCTCGAAGCGGTAGTCGAAGAGGCTCGGGCGCGGGGCGATCTCGAGCGCCGGGAAGTCGTACGGGTCGCGGGTGAGCTGTTCGCGCACCTGCTCGACGTGGTTCGAGTAGATGTGGCAGTCGCCGCCGACCCAGACGAAGTCGCCCGGCTCGAGGCCCACCTGCGCGGCCATCAGCTGGGTCAGCAGCGCGTAGCTGGCGATGTTGAACGGCACGCCGAGGAACATGTCGGCGCTGCGTTGATAGAGCTGGCAGGAGAGCCGGCCGTTCGCCACGTAGAACTGGAACATCGCGTGGCACGGGGCCAGGGCCATCTCGGGCAGCTGGGCGACGTTCCAGGCGGAGACGATCATGCGCCGGGAGTCGGGGTCGCGCTGGAGTGTGGCCAGCACGTCCGCGATCTGGTCGGCGTGGCCGCCGTCGGGGGTGGGCCAGGAGCGCCACTGCTTGCCGTAGACCGGGCCGAGCTCGCCGTGCTCGTCGGCCCACTCGTCCCAGATGGTCACGCCCTGGTCGCGCAGCCACTGGACGTTGCTGTCGCCGCGCAGGAACCACAGCAGCTCGACGGCCACGGACTTGAAGTGCACCCGCTTGGTGGTGATGAGCGGGAAGCCCTGCGAGAGGTCGTAGCGCAGGCGCTCGCCGAAGAGGCTGACCGTGCCTGTGCCGGTCCGGTCGTCCTTCGCGGTGCCGGTCTCGAGAACCCGGCGCAACAGCTCTTCGTACTGGGTGTCGGCCATGGCCGTCACGGTAACGCGTCCGGCCGCCCGTGGCCGTCAGGGGCACGGGCGGCGCGGCTCACAACGGCCGGGGCCTGACCTGTTCGCGCAGATCGTGGCCTTCGTGTCGCCTCAAGTCCTGCCACCGCACATCGACTGGTGGGCGCCGCTCGCGCAGCTCGCGCCACTCCGCGATCAGCAGTCAGCGGGCCCAGGCCTCGCTCATCTGCGATATCTGCTGGTTGAGCTGGGCGAGGTCCCGGTTCGGCTCCTCCTTGTCGCCGGCCGGGCCCGCGGCCGGGGTGGCGTCGGTGGAGAAGCCGAGCTGGGCGCCGAGCATCTGCCAGCGATCGAACAGGATGGCCTCGATGAGGACGGTCTTGACTTCCTCGTGCGCGGCGGCGAGCTCCTTGACGGCGGCCTCGTACCGCTCCACCTTCTTCAGCAGGTCAGAACTCTGGTATTCGCTCATGGGAGTGACGGTAGAGGAAACCGAAGGTTGTTCGGGTTGATATGCCCGAAAGCAACCAGAGTTGTCAAAGGTCGAACTCGCCGTCCTTGGCCCCGCCCACGAAGGCGTCCCACTCGGCCGGCGTGAAGAAGAGAACGTCCCCGTCGGGGGACCGGGAGTCGCGCACGGCGACCCCTTCCTCCAGCAGGGCGACCTCGACGGCCGCACCCTCGGAGGATGCACTGCGGCGCCACTGTGCGCCGGTCAGATCCGCATCGAACTTCTTGACCACGGGCGACAGTCTGCCACCGGGAGCGGGCTCCGGCGCACTCGTCCCCACTCCGAAGAGTGAGGACGAGCCGTCGGAAATCCGTCACTCAGTCCTTGAGCTTGGCGGCGATCGTGACGATCCGCTGCGCCATGTGGTCGAGGGCCGCGATCTCGGCGTCGGTCAGGGGCGCGTCGTTCGCCGGGCCCGTGACGTGCGAGACACCGTACGGGTTGCCGTCGGCGAACTTCAGCGGGTCGGTGTAACCCGGCGTGACCAGGATGCCGCCGAAGTGGTGGATCGTGTTGTAGAGCGCGAGCAGCGTCGACTCCTGGCCGCCGTGGGCCGTCTGGGAGGCGGTGAAGCCCGCGTACGCCTTGTTCGCCAGCTGGCCCTGCGCCCACTGCGGGCCGAGCGTGTCGAGGAACTGCTTGAGCTGGCTCGCCACGTTGCCATAGCGGGTGGGGCTGCCGAACAGCACCGCGTCGGCCCAGACGACGTCGTCCGCGGTCGCCTTCGGCTCGTCCTTGGTGCGGTCGAAGTGCTGGCTCCACGCCGCGTTGGACGCGATCGCCTCCTGCGGCGCCAGCTCGGCGACCTGCCGGAGCCGGACCTCGGCGCCGGCCTTCTCGCCCGCCTGCTGCAGCCGTTCCGCCATGCCGTGGATGGTGCCGGTCGACGAGTAGTAGATGATCGACAGCTTGACGTTCGCCACGTGACTCCCTCTCTGCTTAGTTGTCAAATCAACCAAAGCTAAGTCGTGCCCCCGTGTCGCGTGGCGAAACGCGAAGTTTGGTCAGAGGTGCAGCTCGCTGCCGTGCGGACCGACCGCGTCGGCCTGGTCGTCGTCGAGCCAGACGTCGTCGGTGGCCAGGTAGCGGAAGCGGTAGTGGCCCGGGTCGAGGCGCAGCGTGATCGTGCGCGTGCCGTCGCGCCGGTCCTTGAGCTCGTGCGCGCCCGGCTCCCAGTCGTTGAAGGTGCCCACCACGCTCACCTTGCCGGGCGGGGTGTTCCTCGGCAGGCAGAACGTCACCCGGGTCTTGTTCCCGAACAACTTGCTCCGCTTGATCATTTTCGCTCCCAGGGTGGCGGGCTCCTGTGTGGCCAACGTCCGAGGGTACGAGAAGTGACGCATAAAGTGGTTTTCATGAGGCCGGAAGCACATGAGGAGATCCGGGTCGCTTCCTTCGCGAACCTGGACACGAGCACTCTCTACGCCCTGCTCAAGCTGCGGGTGGACGTGTTCGTGGTCGAGCAGAAGTGCCCGTACCCGGAGATCGACGGGCGGGACACCGAGCCGGGCACCCGGCACGTGTGGCTGGCCCGGGGCGAGGAGATCCTGGCGTACCTGCGGATCCTGGACGACGGCGACCACGAGCGGATCGGCCGGGTCGTGACGTCGCAGGCCGCGCGCCGGGGCGGTTACGGCAGCCGGATCATGGAGCACGCGCTGACGGTGATCGGGAACAGGCCGGCCGTGCTCCACGCCCAGGCGCATCTGACGGACTTCTACGCGCGCTTCGGCTTCGAGCCGGCCGGCCCCTCGTTCATGGAGGACGGCATTCCGCACGTCCCCATGGCCCGCCCCTAGGTTCTTCCTCGGCGGGCCGTCTTGGTCCGCTTTTCCTTGGCGGGCCGTCTTGGTCTGCTTTTCCTCGGCGGGCTGTCTTGGTCTGCTTTTCCTCGGTGGGCTGTCTTGGTCCGCCGGACAGACCCCTACGGCAGGCTTGCGACGATCTCGCTGATCGAGCGGCGGCGGCCGGTGAAGAAGGGCACCTCTTCGCGTACGTGCCGCCGCGCGCCCGACGCCCGCAGGTCGCGCATGAGGTCGACGATGCGGTGCAGCTCGTCGGCCTCGAAGGCGAGGATCCACTCGAAGTCGCCGAGCGAGAACGACGCGACCGTGTTGGCGCGCACGTCCGGGTAGGGGCGGGCCATCTTGCCGTGCTCGGCGAGCAGGGCGCGGCGCTCCTCGTCGGGCAGCAGGTACCACTCGTACGAGCGGACGAACGGGTAGACCGAGATGTAGTTGCGCGGCGTCTCGTCGGCGAGGAACGCCGGCAGGTGACTCTTGTTGAACTCGGCCGGCCGGTGCAGCGCCATGTTGGACCAGACCGGCGTGAGGTGCCGGCCCAGCGCCGTACGCCGGAACAGGCTGTACGCGTCCTGCAGCGCGTCCGACGTCTCGGCGTGCCACCACACCATCACGTCGGCGTCGGCGCGCAGGCCCGCGACGTCGTACGTGCCGCGGACCGTGACGTCCTTGCCGGCCAGCTGCCCGAAGAGGGTGTCCACCTCGCTCGCCAGCTCGTCGCGCAGCGCGGGCAGGGGCGTCGTGGCCCGGAACACCGACCACATGGTGTACCGGATCGTCGCGTTCAGTTCCTTGATCCGGGCGGCGTTCGTCTGCGCCTCGTCGCTCATCGTTCCTCCAGGTGTTTCAGGACGTCGTCGGCGGCCTTCTCGCCGCTGGCCACGCAGGCCGGCACGCCCACGCCGTCATAGGCGGCGCCGGCCAGCGTCAGCCCGGGGTGCTCCGTGAGCGCCGCGCGGGCGAGGGCGACCCGGTCGAGGTGCCCGGGGGCGTACTGCGGGAGGCCGCCGCCCCACCGCTGCACCCAGCCCGCGATCGGCGCCGGCAGCTCACGCCCGGCGAGACGGGCCAGCTCGGTGCGGGCGGTCGCGGCGAGCACCGCGTCGTCGTACCGCAGGCGCTCCTCCTCCCCGGCGCGGCCGAGCGAGACGCGGACGACGACCGGGCCGTCCTCCCGCGCCAGATGCGGCCACTTGCTCGTGAAGAAGGTCGCCGCCTTGACCAATGTCCCCTCGGACGGCGGGACGAGGAAGCCGGAGAGGCCGGGCAGCTCGGTGCCGGCCGGGAACGCGAACGCGGCCAGCGCCACGCTCGCATAGTCGAGCGTCTCCACCTCGGCGGCCGCGGTGAGGTCGACGCCGGCGAGGAGGCGGGCCGCGGGACGGGCGGGCACGGCGAGCACGATCGCGTCGACGTCGTCGACCTGCGGCTCCGGGACGGGCCCGAGGAGCAGGCGCCAGCCGTGGGGGGTGCGGGTCAGCTCGCGTACGGGCAGGCCGAGGCTGATGCGGGCGCCGCTGGCCTTGGCCGCCGCGCCGATCAGGCTGCTCATGCCGCCCTCGAGCGCGGCGAAGATCGGGCGGCCGGGCACGCGGACGGAGGCCCGCTGGGCGGCGCGGACCGCACCCTGGAGCGTGTGCTCGACGCGGGCGGTGCGGGCGAGGGCGGGCATCGTCGTGGCCAGCGAGAGGCGGTCGGCCCGGCCGGCGTAGACCCCGCCCAGCATCGGATCGACCAGCCGATCGGCGACCTGATCGCCGTAACGGGCCCGGACCAGCTCACCCACGGCGACATCCGCACCCGGGGCGAGCAGCGGGCGGCCTTCGTCGCGGTCGGCCTCCGCCGCCGGCTGCGCGACATTGCCGAGCAGGCTGAGATCGCCGGGTACGCCCACCAGGGTCCCGCCCGGGACACGCTCGAGTGCCCCGCCGATCGCCAGGGCGGCCGGGATGGCGGCCGGGTGCACGAGCTGGTCGCCGAGCCCGAGTCGCCGCGCGAATGCGACCGCCGCGGACTCGCCACCGTCGGGCGAGCCCATGAGCATCGACTCGGCGCCACGCTCGACCTGGGTGCCCGCGATCTCGCCGGTGCGCAGTTTGCCGCCCAGCCGGCCGCTCTGCTCGTACACGATGATCTCGGTGTCGGCCGGCGCCCGGTCGCGGAGGCGGACCGCCGCGGCCAGCCCCGCGATGCCGCCGCCGATGACCGCAACCCGCTTACGCACCCCGTCCAACCTTCCCGCCGGCTCGGCCTCCACCCTGTCAGGTCTTGCATCCGGTCGGCCACCGGGGTCTTTCGATGTGAGCGGCACGGCATCCACTGTGCCCGTCGTGATCACGGCGAGGCAGGGCCGAAGGTCCCGCCCTTCAGGATTACCCTGCGCGTATGGACTATCAGGTTTCCGTCAATGTGGAGCAGCTGGCCGAGTGGTACGTGCGGCTCAAGGGTCTTGCGGACGCCCACCACGGGCACAAGACGGGGGAGCACCTCTTGGACCTCGCGCAGGAGGTCTACGAGATGGTGCCGTCGGAGTGGTGGGCGACGCAGCCGAATCCTGTCCGGCAGTAGCCGTTCCCTCGGTTACTTCCCTCGTTCCGGGTCCGGCCCGGTCCTCGTCCTGGCCCGCGCACCGGCTCTCGTCCTGGCCCGCGCACCGGCTCTCGTCCTGGCCCGCGCCCCGGCTCTCCGCCGGCTGGGGGCGAGCTCGATCCCTGCTGCGGCCTTCACCGTGGCCTTCACCGTGGGTCGAGCTCGTCTCTCACTTCGGGTCGAGCTCGTCTCCTACTTCGGGTCGAGCTTGATCGACAGGCTGTTGACGCAGTGCCGTGTGTTCTTCGGCGTCATCATCTCGCCCTTGAAGACGTGGCCCAGGTGGCTGTCGCAGCGCGCACACCGGATCTCCGTGCGCACCATGCCGAGGCTGTAGTCGTCGATCTCCTTGACGGCACCCGGGATGGTGTCGTCGAACGACGGCCAGCCGCAGTGGCTGTCGAACTTGGTGTCGCTGGGGTAGAGGTCGGCGCCGCAGGCGCGGCACTGGTACATGCCCTCGGTCTTGGTGTTCACATACTCGCCGGACCAGGGCCGCTCGGTGCCGGCCTGCCGCAGGACGTGGAACTCGTCGGGGGTCAGGCGGACCCGCCACTCGTCCTCGGTCGTGGGCAGGGTGGTTCCGTCAGTTGCCATGCACTCCACGGTACTTCGGTGCGGGGGCGGCGTCCGGTGTCCTTCGTCGCTGCCTTCGCTGCCGTCCGTTCGCGTCCGTCACGTGTGTCCTCCGGGCGGGCAGACGTGTCCTTCGTCGCTGAGAGGAGTTGTTCGAGGGGGAGGTGCTGCGCGCAATTCGGGCATAAGGCGCTAAACTCCTCCGGACCATACGGACGTACCGCAACAGAACGGATTCTCCTCATGAGTTTTGCGCGCCGGCTGGCCGCTGGACTGCCCGTGGCCGGTGTCACCGCCCTCGCCGCCCTGGCCTTCACCGGAGCGCCCGCCGCGGCGACCGGTGACGAGGCGGCCCGGGTGGCACACCCCGCCGTCATGACGACGCCGTCCGCCGACGACCAGCGCACCGACGCTGACGGTTACGGCGGCGAGGCGCCCGACAGCGACACCCCCACCCGGGGCCAGCAGGGTTACGGCAGCGAGAGCCCGGCCACCACGCCGCCGACCACCCCGCCCACGGCCTCGCCGTCCCCGTCGACGCCGACCGCCAGCGTCGACACCGTCCCGCCGGGCGGCGAGCTCCCCGCGACCTCGCCCGCGCCCAGCCCGTCCGAGAGCACGCCCGGTGGCGGCGTGAGCGCGGGCGGCACGCTGCCCCTGACCGGTGCGCCGCTGGGCCTGACCGCCGCCGTCGGTGGTGCCCTGCTGGTCGCCGGCGCCGGTGCGGTGCTCTACGGCCGCCGTCGCAAGGCCTGATCTTTCCGCGACACGGACGGCCGCTCTCCCGCTGCAGGGAGGGCGGCCGTCGCCGTTTCTCCGTATGGTCAGGCCATGGCAGCTTCTCGCACGCCCGCGGAGGACATCGAGATCGCGGGCCACCAGGTCCGGCTCACGAGCCCCGACAAGGTGATGTTCCCGGAGCGGGGCTTCACCAAGCGGGACGTCTTCGACTACTACGTGGCGGCCGGCGACGGCATCATGCGCGCGCTGCGGGACCGGCCGACGACGCTCCAGCGGTTCCCGGACGGCCTCGACGGCGAGATGTTCTTCCAGAAGCGCATCGCCACACGGGGAGTGCCACCGTGGGTGCGGAAGGCGACTGTCACGTTCCCCTCCGGGCGTACGGCGGAGGAATTGTGCCCCGTGGATCTCGCCCACGTGGCCTGGGCCGCGCAGATGGGCACGGTCGTGTTCCACCCGTGGCCCGTGCGCGCGGCCGCGGCCGACCAGCCCGACGAGCTGCGCATCGACCTCGACCCGCAACCGGGCACGGGCTTCGGCGACGTCGTGCACACCGCGAGCGTGGTCCGGGAGGTGCTCGGTGACCTGGGCTGGACCGGGTGGCCCAAGACCTCCGGCGGGCGGGGCGTGCACATTTACGTACGCATCAAGCCGTCGTGGTCCTTCGTCGAGGTCCGCCACGCCGCGATCGCCCTGGCCCGCGAGGTCGAGCGCCGCAGCCCCGACCGGATCACCACCTCGTGGTGGAAGGAGGAGCGCGGCGAGCGGGTGTTCCTCGACTACAACCAGATGGCCCGCGACCGGACGATCGCCTGCGCCTACTCGCTGCGCGCCAACGCCCGGGCCACCGTGTCGACCCCGGTGACCTGGGACGAGCTGCCCGACATCGAGCCCGACGACTTCGACCTGCGCACGGTGCCGCCCCGGCTGGCCAAGACGGGCGACGCGCACGCGGGGATCGACGACGTCGCGTACGACCTCACGCCCCTGCTGGAATGGTTCGAGCGTGACGGCCTCGGTGACCTGCCCTACCCGCCCGACCACCCCAAGATGCCCGGCGAGCCGAAGCGCGTCCAGCCGTCCAAGGACCGCGACCGGCCTAGAGAGGCTTCTTGAACCCCACGTGGCTGGCCTCGTAGCCCAGTCGCTCATAGAACCGGTGCGCCTCGGTCCGTCGCTTGTTCGACGTCAGCTGGATCAGGCCGGAGCCGCGCTCGCGCGCCTGCCGCTCGACCCACTCCATCAGCTGCCGGCCCAACCCCTGACCCCGCAGATCCGCCCGTACGTGCACCGACTCGACGGTGAGCCGCTCCGCCCCGCCCCGGATCAGCGACGGGATGAAGGTGAGCTGGCACGTCCCGACAACCTCGCCGTCCCGTTCCATGACGATGAGCTCGTTGCGCGGGTCGGCGTCGATGGCCTCGAAGGCCGCCCAGTGCCGCTCGTCGGCGTGCTCGGGGACCGCGCCGGCATCGACGGCTCCACCGTTCATCAGATCAAGGATCACCGGTACGTCGGCGCGATCCGCCGTTCGGAAGGAGAGATCGGACACGGTCTCATCCTGCACCATGACCGGATGGGGATGCTGCTTGCGCCGTTCCGGGCGGTCTATCGCGGGCTGGTGTGGCTCGCGAACTCGCCGCGGACGCTGATGCTGTCGTACGCCTTGCTGATCGCGGTCAGCAGCGTGCTCTACCGAATCTTCGAGCCGAACGCCACCATGGGCGACGCCATCTGGTGGGCCGTGGTGACCGCCTCGACGGTCGGCTACGGCGACATCTCCCCCGAAACCTGGCCCGGCCGTCTCATGGCGGCCCTCCTCATCTCGGTCATGGTCCTCGTCGTCGTCCCACTGATCACCGCCCACTTCGCCAGCAAACTGATCGTCGACACCGACGCCTTCCGCCACGAGGAACAGGAAGAACTGAAAACCAACCTCCGCCAGGTCCGCCGCCTCCTCGAAGCCCTGGCCGAGCGCGAAGGCATCACCCCCACCGCCCCGGACGACCCCACCACCCCGGCCGCCGCCCGTTCCACCCCCAGCACCTGACAAGCGCCGCTCCCACCTTCGTCGCCCGCGCCGACCTCCCACGCGCGTCCGCTCCGACGTGCGTCCGCTCCGACGTGCGTCCGCTCCGACGTGCGTCCGCTCCCACGCGTGTAAAGGTGTCGTCCCGCAGCTTGCCCGTCAGAGGACGGCCTCCCGCAGGCGCCCACCCCCGTACATGGGATGGCGTTGCCGCGCTCTCTGCGTGCGTCGTTGTCTGCGCGGCTTCCCGCGGGCGCCAGCGGGCGGCCCCCCGCGCGACGGCCTCCCGCGGCGGCCTCCCGCGGCGGCCTCCCGCGGCGGCCTCCCGCGCGGCGGCCTCCCGTGGCGGCCTTGTGCGCGGCGGCCTTGTGCGGGTGGTGGCTCAGCGGGCGGGGCAGCGCAGCCCCTCCTGGGGCACCTCCAGGTTGATCAGATAGCGGTCGACGGCGGTGACGATGCACTGGGTGCTCGGGTACGCGGTGTGGCCCTCGCCCTCCCACGTCAGCACGTGGCCGGTGCCCAGCATCGACGCGAGCTTGGCCGTGTTCTCGTACGGCGTCGCCGGGTCGCCGGTCGTGCCCACGACCACGATCGGCGGGGCGCCCTTGGCCGCGCCCGTCGGATACGGGTCGCGCTTGCCCTGCCAGAACGAGCAGGTCAGCAGCCCGAGCGCCATCGAACCGCCGAACAGCGGGTACTTCTGGCGCCACTCGCCCTGCAGCTGACGGATCCGGTCGACGGTCAGGGTCTCGTCGGTGTCGGCGCAGTTGACGGCGAAGTTGGCGTCGAAGAGGTTGGAGTAGGTGCCGTCGGGACGCCGGTCCGCGTACTGGTCGGCGAGCTCGAAGACCGCCTCGGCGTCACCGGTCTGCAGGTCGGCGATCGCCTTGGCGAGCTGTTGCCAGCCGGTCTCGGTGTAGAGCGACGACACCACGGACAGGAACACCCAGCCCGACGTCGCCTCGCGCCCGTCCGGTCCGCGCACCGGGGAAGCCTCGGCCTTGGCGAGCGCGTCGGTGACCGCCTTGCGCGGGTCGGCGGCGATCGGGCACTTGGCGGCGGTGGCCTTGCACCAGTTGGTGAAGTTGGTGAACGCCCGCTCGAAGCCCTTGGCCTGGGTCTCCGACGCCGCCACGGTGTCCTGCGCGGGGTCGATCGCCCCGTCGAGCACGAGCGCGCGGATCTTGTCCGGATAGAGCTGGGCGTACGTCGCCCCGAGCAGCGTCCCGTAGGAGAAGCCCAGATACGTCGTCTTCTCGTCGCCGACCGCGGCCCGGATGGCGTCCATGTCCCGGGCGGCCTGCTCGGTGCTGAAGTTGGTGAGCTGCTCGCCGTACTTCTGGGCGCACCCGTCCGCGATCCGCTTGCTGATCCCGACGACCTCCTGGAAGCCGGCCTCGGTCCGCGGGTCCGGCGGCGCGGCGAAGGACGCGTCCTCATCCGTGGCCGAGATGCACTTCACCGGGCTGGACTTGCCGACGCCGCGCGGGTCGAAGCCCACGATGTCGAACTTGTCGGTCACCTCGGATGGCAAACCGCCCAGCGTCTGCCCGTACGACAGGTAGACGGCCGTCTCGATGCCCGACCCGCCGGGCCCGCCCGGGTTGATCAGCAGCGACCCGATCCGGTTGCTCTGCGTGCTGGATCGGATGCGGATGAGCGCGATGTCGTACGTCTGACCGCTCTGCGGCGAGCTCCAGCTCTGCGGGACGGCCACGGTGGCGCAGTCGTACGTCATGTTCGCGGCGCCGCGGCCGATCAGCTCCTCCGGGACCTCGGGGCAGGGCGTCCACTGCGCCTGGCTCCCCGGGGCGGCCGCCGGCGCCGAGCTGCTCCCGCTCGTGGGCGCGGCACGGTCGGCGTCGCCGGGCGCGAACGCCGGCAGCGTGCAGCCGGCCGTGGTCATGACGACGGCGACCAGAGCGGCTAAGACGAGGCGGGGGGTACGCGGCACGGTGCGCGGCCTTTCTCGTTCGGCGGAGCCACCTCGGCTTCGGCGGTTCCGGTTCACGAGGCTACGCGGTGCGGCTGACAGTTTCCTTGTCCGGCTCGTCCGGGCGCCGTTCTTCACGAGTTCTCATGACTTCTGTCATCAGTGCTCGTGCGGACGCCTTTCCTCAGCGGCTCCTGTGGAAGACTCGGTTCAGCGGCTCGTGAGGACATCGGCCAGGTTGAAACGGACCGGGCGTTCCAGCTGGTCGTACGTGCAGGAGCGCGGCTGGCGGTCCGGACGCCACCGTTCGAACTGCGCGGTGTGCCGGAAACGCTCGCCCTCCATGTAGTCGTAGCGCACCTCCACCACGCGCTCCGGCCGCAGCGGGGTGAAGGAGAGGTCCTTGCCGGCGTTCCAGCGGCTGACCTCGTTCTTGCGCGGGGTGCGCTCGCCCGACATGTGCGCCGCCCAGTTCCACGGGTGGCCCTCGAGCTCGGTGACCAGCGGCTGCAGTTCGACGAAGAGCTCCTCGCGCACCTTCATCGGAAAGGAGCCGATGACCCCGACGGAGACCAGGACATCCCGGTCGTCGTAGAGACCCAGCAGCAGCGAGCCGATCCGGTCGTCCCCGGACTTGTGCAGCCGGTAACCGGCAACGACACAATCGGCCGTGCGCTTGTGCTTGATCTTGGTCATGACCCGCTTGTCCGGCTCGTAGCCCAGGTCCTTGGCCTTCGCGATCAGCCCGTCGAGCCCCGCGCCCTCGAACTCGGCGAACCAGCGTCTGGCCGTCTCCAGGTCATCGGTGGCGGGCGTCACGTAGACAGGCGGCTTCGCGCTCGCCAGACACTCCTCCAGCTTCGCGCGGCGCTCGGCGAACGGCCGTACCGTCAAGTCCTCGTCACCGAGCGCAAGCAGGTCGAACGCGACGAAGCCGGCCGGGGTCTGCTCCGACAG
Organism: Symbioplanes lichenis; assembly: GCF_030709675.1. GTDB lineage: Bacteria > Actinomycetota > Actinomycetes > Mycobacteriales > Micromonosporaceae > Actinoplanes > Actinoplanes lichenis. The sequence goes on along the minus strand of NZ_JAUZQD010000001.1, from coordinate 443,370 downwards.
CAGCGTGACCCGGCTCGCGGCGGGATGGATCCGCTGCTGGAGCGCCTCGAAGTCGAGCGTGTTGCGCCCGGTGTCCGCCACGATGATCTCGCCGTCGATCACCGCCCGCTCGGGGAAGTTCTCCAGCACCGCCCGCACCACCTCGGGGAAGTAGCGGGTCATCGGCTTCTCGTTGCGGCTGCCGATCTCCACCTCGTCGCCGTCCCGGAAGATGATCGAGCGGAAACCGTCCCATTTCGGCTCGTAGAGCTGCCCGGGCGGGATCTCGGCGACCGGCTTGGCCAGCATCGGCTTGACGGGCGGGTTCAGCGGCAGGTCCATGCGGTCAGTCTCCCTGCTCGTCCCGCATTTCGTGGCCCGGTGCGGCCGCCGTCCCCCGCTTCCCGCATCTTTTCGCGTACGTCCCCCCGCCGCACCCGTCGCCGATCCGCCGCAACCCGCATGTTGTCGTCCCGTGCTCGCGTTCCTTCCGGCCAGGCAGCGAGCGGGAATGCGCCAACTGCCGCTGGCCGGCGTGCTCAACGCCGTCGCGGGCAGCTGTCGTGGATCTTCTCCGCCGGCAGCGACCGCACGTCCCACGCAAGCTCGCCGGGGCCGGGCAGCCGTGGCGAATTCGATGCCCGGGTCGGCGTTCAGGCGCGGACCGTCCGGGTAGAAGCTGGGCCATGACGTCGCGTGTGGTGGTGCTGACCGGGGGATCGAGCGGGATCGGACGGGCCGCCGCCCATGCGTTCGCCGCCCGGGGTGACAAGATCGTGCTGGCCGCCCGGGGACTGGCCGACCTCGAGAAAGTAGCCGCCGAGTGCGGCGGGCAGGCCCTCGTCGTCCCGACCGACGTCACCGACCGCGCCCAGGTCGACGAACTCGCCGAGGCAGCAGTGGACGCCTTCGGCCGCATCGACGTGTGGGCCGACACGGCGGCCGTGGTGGCCTACGGCCGCTTCGAGGACATCCCGCCGGACGTCTTCGACAAGGTCGTCACCGCCGACCTGCTCGGCCCGGCGAACGTCGCCCGCGCCGCCCTCCGCGTCTTCCGCAAGCAGGGACGCGGCACTCTGATCCTGAGCAGCTCTCTCCTCGGACACGTCACCGTGCCGTACATGAGCACCTACGTGACCCCCAAGTGGGGTCTGCGCGCCCTGACCCGCATCCTGCAGCAGGAGACGCGTGACGCGCCGGACATCCACGTCTGCCAGCTCGTCCCGGGCAGCGTCGACACGCCCATCTACACCAGCTCCGGCAACTACGCCGGCTTCGTGGGCCGCCCGCCCCCGCCCGTCGACACCGCCGAGCGCATGGGCGACGCCATCGTCAGCCTCGCCGACCGTCCCCGCCGCTCCCGCTCGGTCGGCCTGGCCAACGAATTCGTCGAGGCCGGCTACAGCTTCATGCCGCCGGTCTACGACGCCCTCGTCGGCCCCCTGATGCGAAGCTTCGGCCTCTCCCGCCGCCGCACCGGCCCCGACAAGGGCAACGTCTTCGCCAGCAAGCCCCGCGTCTACGGCGGCCCCGCCCGCTACGGCCGAGCCCCCGTGAGCGCCGCAGCCCTCGCCGCCCTCACCGGCGCCGCCGCCCTGGCCCTCACCGGCCGCCGCCGCCTCAAACGCCGCACCACCGCCTGATCCCACCCTGTCGCTCCTGCCTTCTCCCGTTGCGCCCTGGTCCTGCCCGTCGCGTCTTGGTCCTGCCCCGTCGCGCCCTGCTTCGTCGCGGCGGGCGACGCTGTGTGCGTCGTATGCGTCCCGAGCGTTCGGTCGCCTCGGTTTCGGCCGTGCCGTAGCGGGCGCCCTCACGCGAAGGACAGATGACCCCGGCGACGGAGGCGGACCGCTGACGCCACGGCGATCACTGCCAAGCAGACGGCGACGGTGATCCCGGCGTGCACGCAACCGTTGACGATCCGATCGGTGCCGGCGTCGTGCTCGATGGCGTACACGCCGATCTCGCGGGAGAACCAGAACGGCAGCGCGTGAGCGACGGCCTGGTCCGGGTTCATCAGCATCTGGGTCGAGACGATGGTGAGCAGTACCAGCATGCCCTCCATCTCCCGGGGGAGCACGGCACTGACAGCCATCCCGAACGGCGCCGACACCGCCACGGTGAGCACGAGAATCAGCGCCACCCCGCCGCCTCGGACATCGTCCAGGTCAACGTGCATCAGCACGAAGTAGGGCACGACCAGCACCAGCCCGACCGTCCACAAGGCCAGCAGGCGACCGAACCACAACTGGTGCGGGGCGTATCCGGCGAGCCGCAATCGCTGCTCCACCGTCCGAGCCGCGTTGCCCGCGAACAGCGCCGCGGTGCTGAGCGTCCAGCCGATTCCGAGGGACGCGAAACGCACCGACTGCCAGTACGCCTCGCCGCGCCGCGAGAAGTAAGCCGCGAGCGGCAGCAACGCCAGCAGGATCAGCACACCCCGGCGGCGGCCGAGCTCGCGCAGCGCCATTTTCGGCAACGGTCATGGTCCGGGTCATTGCCGGCCTCCTCCGGAGACCGTCGCGCCCATCGAGGTGTGCGTGCCGTTCACCGGTGCCGTCGAGCCCGACCGCAATGTCGCCATCCGCCGGGAGCCCGCCCACGAGCAGCTATACGCGACGGTGGCCCGGGACGACTGCTTCTATCCGCGCATCATGTCCGCCTACTCCGCGGTCGAAGCAGCCGTGGCGGAGGCGGGGCTGCCGCTGTGCCTGCCCATCCGTGAGATCTATCTGAGTCCCTGGGTCGAGACCGGCGCCTCCGAGCCGTTCGTGGATGTCGCTCAGCCCGTCTCCGTCGCCTGACCTGACCGGAGAGCGTCCGCTTGCCCGAGCTGCTTCGTGCCTGTCGCCTGTCCTGTTGATGCCATGGCGACGGATGCTGCTGTGGGACCTGTTCGGTGCGATGGCACCCACGCTGGGGGAGGACGAAGATCTCATCTTCATTGATGAGATCGCCGCGCTGATCATCGCCGCCGATGAGGGAGAAGGTGCGGCGCAGCGCGTGCTGACAGCGCGCTATGCCTCGGACGCCCGACTTCACCCGGGACGCGTGGTCACGTCGCAGTCGCCTCGCGGTGTTGTCCTCGAGGCCGACCTCATGCGGGCCCCTGATCCTGCCATCGCGTTGGGGCTCCGATGATCACTGTCGATCAAGGAGTGGTCTGCCGGATGAGCAGCACCGTGTCGTCCCATGACGGTGCGCGCCGCTCCTCCCCGTGGGGTGCAGCTCTTCGTCTGCGCTTCGGACGGCGTGCCCGGGAGCCCCGGCGTGGCGGCATGGCCGCACACTGCGTCGTCGCGTCGGGCCTTGGTCTTTCTGCTCCGGCGACGAGTGGGTCAGCCACGAAGCGGCCGGCGCGGGCTCGGGAAAGCGGGCCGAGCGGCCGGCCGATGCCTACCCTCGGATGGTTTCCGCGACCGGTGCGGTCAGCGGACGAGGAGTTCGACGAGCCGGTCGAGCTCGGAGCCGGGATCTTCGGCGAGACCCATGTGGACCGGGCCGGCCTGCAGGATGGTGCTGCGGGGGGCCACCATCCAGCGGAAGCGCTCGCCCTGCTTCATGGCGCGGGCGGCACCCCCGTCGACGCCCCCGGCACAGGTGATCTCCCAGGCCTTCAGGGCCGCGCGGATCGAGTCCAGGTCGGCGTGGGGGTCGAGAGCGAGCAGCCGCGCCTCGTGCAGGTGGGTGCGGGCGGCCAGGAAGTCGCGGCGCTGGGAGTAGAGCACGACGCCGACATTGATCTGCTCGCCGCGCTCGACCCGGGGGACGGCGCGGATGATCGCGTACTCGTAAGGGGTCCGGGTGGGCTGGTCGCTCATGCCGGCACCCACGCGGTGGGGTCGGCAGCGCGGGCAAGCAGATGTTCGCGGTAGGCGACGCGAGCAGCCTCGGCGGTGTCGAAGTCGAAGGCCGCCAGCCACTCGTCGGGCACCAGGGCGAGCACCTCGTCCAGCAGCTCGGCGGTGAGCCGGGACACGATGAGGTCGGCCGCGGCCGGGACAGCGGTGGCGTAAGGCTTGAGCACGTGGTCGTCGGCCTTGTAGGGCCGGTGGACGACAGCCGTGGCCCGGGGCCAGTTGTGGTGGAAGTAGAGGGTGGCGCCGTGGTCGATGAGCCAGAGGTCGCCGTGCCAGATCAGCAGGTTGGGGTTGCGCCAGCTGCGATCGACGTTCTCGACGAAGGCGTCGAAGACGAGGATCCGGGAAGCGAGCTCCGCCTCGACGGGGTAGGCGACCGGGTCGTAGCCGAGCGCGCCGGGCAGGTAGTCCATGCCGAGGTTGGTGCCGGCGCTGGCCTTGATCAGCTCCTGCACCTCTTCGTCGGGCTCGGCGCGAGCCACGACCGGATCGAGGTGCGTGACGACGAGCTCCGGCACCGGGAGCCCGAGGCGGCGGGCCAGCTCGCCGGAGATCACCTCGGCGACCAGCGCCTTGGGGCCTTGGCCCGCGCCGCGGAACTTGACGACGTAGGTGCCCAGGTTGTCGGCCTCGACGATGCCGGGCAGGGAGCCGCCCTCCCGCAGGGGCGTGACGTAGCGGACGGCGGTTACCTCGGGCAGCACGCGACCACCCTAGCCGGGCTGCCCCGCCTCGCGAGCACGGACGGGTGGCTCCGGCGGCTCCGGGCCCGCCGCGCCCGGACGATCGGCGGCCGGAGCGGCGGGTGGACGTGGCTTCGCGCCCGCCATGCCCGGTCGGTCGACGGTCGGAGCCGTGGGCCGTGGTGGCTCCCAGCCCGCCGCGGCTGGTTGGGCAACGGCCAGGGCGGCGGGCTGTGGTGGCTTCGTGCGCGTCGCGGCCGGTCAGTCGGCAGTGGGAGCAGCGGGGCCGCGGCGGCGGAGGGTTTCCACCTGGGTGAGGGCTTGGCGGAGCTCGGTGAGCCAGTCGTCGCTGTGCTCGCCGACCAGGCGGACGCACCAGGCCAGCGCCTCGGAGCGGCTGCGGGCCACGCCGGCGTCGACGAGAGTGTCGAGGACCTGGCGCTCCGGCTGGCGCAGGCGGGTCATCACCGGCGCGGACAGGTGGGTGAAGAGCTCGTTGGTGTCGCCGCAGCGGATGCCCCAGCTGACCTTGCGCTGGTAACGGTGCTCGACCTGCCGGGCGATGCGGATGCGGTCGTCGCGCGTGTCCTCGCGGAACTGGTGGATGCGGCCGGCGTGGGCGGCGGCGCGGTCGGCCTCGGCGGCGTCGGCGCCCAGTTCCGGGGTGGGGACGCGGCCCCAGATGAGGATCTCGTCGCGGTCGACGACGACCTCCGGCGGCTCGGTGAACCAGGTGTCGGGGGCGGCGCCGGTGATCCAGGCGGCGGCGTCGTCGGCGGGTGGCGGCTCGGTGCGGGTGCCGGACGGTGGACGGTAGCGCATGACAGCCTCCCCAGGTGCTTCGTTGATTACATGCTTACACCGTTGCGAGCGTTGCGCCAGAAAAGCCGCTTCCGCTGTCAGCGGAAGCGGCTGGAGTCCCGAGAGATCGATCGAACAGGGGGCGGGCGGTGTTCCCGTGGGCCGCTCCGGACCAGGAGCGGGCAATATTGCGATGGGCCGCTCCGGGCGGGGAGCGGGCGCTGGTGCGATGGGCCGCTCGGGGCGGGAGCGGCTGAGCGGAGGTCAGAGGACGAACGAGTCCGTCCAGAGCTGGCGGCTGCGGCCGGAGAGGGCGTCCATCAGCGCGACCGCCTGGCTGTCCGTCAGCGCGGCCACGTAATCGATCACCGCCCGGCCCCGGGCCCGGGCCACGCGGTCGGGGGTGCCCTCGGGCAGCTCGGCCTCGGCGAGCTCGACCAGGTCCCGGATGCGGCTGGGCAGGCGCTCCGCCTCGGCGGGGTCGGCCAGCCAGGCCAGCAGCGCCTCGACCAGCGACTCGAGCAGGCGCGCCTGGCCGCGCTGATGCAGGGCCAGGTCGGGGCGGGCGAGGACGAAGCGGTTCTGGACGAACTTGAGGATCTGGACCTCGTGCCACTGGGCCGGGGCGAGCTGGACGTGGCCGGAGCGCACGGCGGGGGAGTCCGTGACGGCGATGGCGTCGACCAGGCGCTTGGTCCACATGGCGGAGAAGGCCGCGACCTGCGACTCGGCCTCCAGGGAGCCGTCGAAGGGCACGCTGAGGAGGCCGTCGACGAGTTCGGCGCGGACCTGCTCGACGGCGGCGGCGAAGGCCTCGTCGTCGGTGACCCAGCCGTCCTTGCGGTGCAGCTGCCGGCGGAGCGCCTCGATGGCGTTGCCGGGGCGGCGCTGGACGAGCTCCTCGTCGGCCGTGCCCGAGTAGGAGGTGCGCTGCCAGGCCATCAGCTCGCCCGCCACGGCGCCTTGCTGGAGGACGCCGACGCGGTGGACGTCCTCGAGGTCGTGGATGGCGTACGCGATGTCGTCGGCCGTGTCCATGACCGAGGCCTCGGCGGTCTGCTGCCAGTCGGCGACCAGGCCGGCGAAGGGGGCGCGGGCCTCGATCATGTCGTCGCGCTCGGTGGAGTAGGCGCCGAACTTGAGCGAGCCGCCGTCGGGATCCTCCGGGGGTGCCGCGGCGCCGCGCGGAGCCGGGTCCATGAAGCGCGGGTGCGGGTCCGGGTGGCTGCGGCGGGTCCACGGGTACTTGAGGATGGCGGCGCGGGTGGCAGCCGTCAGGTTGAGGCCGATGGTGGCCTCGCCGCGGATCTCGGTGCTGGTGACGATGCGGTAGGACTGGGCGTTGCCCTCGAAGCCGTCGCGCAGGCGCAGGTTGTGGCGAGCGAGGTTGTCGAGGACCCGTTCACCCAGGTGGCCGAAGGGCGGGTGACCGAGGTCGTGCGCGAGCGCCGCCGCCTCCACCACGTCGGGGTCGCAGCCGCCGAGCTTGGCGAGCTGGTCGGCGTACCGGGAATGCAGCCGCTCCGCGATCGCGCGGGCAACCGACGCGACCTTGAGGCTGTGGGTCAGGCGGTTGTGCACCAGCAGGCCGGCGCCGCCGGGGCTGATCACCTGGGTGACGCCGCCGAGGCGGGCGAAGAAGGGCGAGCTGACGATCCGGTCGCGGTCGACGCGGAACGGGCTGGCGGCGAGATCGCCGGGGGCGACGAGGCCGTCACCGAAGCGGCGCCGGGCGCGTGGATCTTCCATGCGCCCGACGCTAATACATCAGTGCCGGACCGGTTTCGCGGCCCGAGGCGAGAGAGCCAGCTCAGCGGGCCTGCGAGAGCGCGGGACGGCTGGCGCGGTCCGGCGGCGGGGACGGTCGTCGCGGTCGAACCGCGCGGACGTCCACACGGAGACGGCCAGGCGCGCGGACTTGAGCCGGGTGGTGGATCAGCGGGCCTGCAGGGCGTCGAGGGCGACGGCCATGGCGACCACGAGGCGGCGGTCCAGCGACTGGTCGTGCACGGTCACGACGTACTTGTCGCGCAGGCCCCACTTCTTGACCACGCTGAAGCCCGGACGGCCGTTCAGCACGAAGTCGAAGTGGTAGGGCAGCCACGACAGCGACTCGACGAAGCGGCGCAGGATGGCGACCCACTGGTTGGTCTCCTGACCGGTCAGCTCGCCGTACCCGGGCTGGTCGAGGTGCCACGTCGAGCGCAGCAGCGAAGCCCTGAAGTTCTTGCGGAAGGAGCCGATAGGAGTGCCGGTCGCGTCCGTGACGTCGTACGTGGCGCCGAGGTCCATGACCTGGCGAGCCTTGAACCCGAGCACGGGAGTGGACTTGGAGTCGTCGGTGTAGAGGGTCACCTGCTCCTTGAAGGCCATCCGCTTCTGCTGGGCGAAGGCGAGCAGCCCGGCCTCGGATCCGTCCGGGGCGGCGGCGTGCACCTCGTACTGGTTGACCATCAGGCGGATGCGCTGGCGGACGATGAATTGCTGCTGCTGTTGCAGGGTGTCGGCGGTCACGCGCGGCAGTGTGACATACATCCGAAGCTGAGGACGTCCTCAGGTCCATGTGGCGACCCGTGGCCCTCCACGGCCACACTTGAGTACCGGAACATCAATCCTGACGGAGGAAGCGCGCATGGCGAAGAAGAGGCGTACCGGGGCCTGGATCGCCCTCGCGGTGGGCGCCGCGGCGGTGTGGGCCGCGAAGGACATCCCGCTGCAGATGGGCTCGCGGCAGATCGGCAAGCGCGCGGCCGGCGAGCGGGCCGAGCGTTACCGTCGCTCACCCCAGTTCTCGGACGGCAAGTTCCGGAACACCCTGCCGGGCACGGAGATCGCGCCCGGCTCGATGCCGGCCCTGCTGGCGGCCACCCTGCGCGACCGCGACCGGCGGCGTCCCGGGTCGCCGGTGCCGCTCGTCACCCCGGAGACCGGTGGCGACGGGCTTTACGTGACTTGGTACGGCCACTCGTCCGCCCTGATCGAGATCGAAGGCCGCCGCGTCCTGCTCGACCCGGTGTGGAGCGACCGCTGCTCCCCGTCGCGGCTGCAGGGCCCGAAGCGGCTGCACGAGCCGCCGGTCGCGCTGCGCGAGCTCCCGCCGCTCGACGCGGTGCTGATCTCCCACGACCACTACGACCACCTGGACATGGAGACGATCCGCAACCTGGTGGACCTGCAGTCCGCGCCCTTCCTGGTGCCGCTGGGCATCGGGGCGCACCTGGAGCGGTGGGGCGTGCCGGCCACCCGGATCATCGAGCTGGACTGGGACGAGAAGGCCACGGTCGCCGGCATCGAGTTCATCGCCACGGAGGCGCGTCACTTCTCCGGCCGCGGCTTCTCGCGCGACGAGACGCTGTGGGCCTCCTGGGTGATCAACGGGCCGACGCGCAAGGCGTTCTACTCCGGCGACACGGGTTACCACCCGGGCTTCGCGCGGGTCGGCGAGCAGCACGGGCCGTTCGACGTGACGCTGGTGCAGGTCGGGGCCTACAGTGCCGAGTGGCCGGACATCCACATGTTCCCGGAGGACGGCGTGGCGACCCATGTGGACGTCCGGGGCAAGGTGATGATCCCGGTGCACTGGGCCACGTTCAACCTGGCGCTGCACGACTGGACCGAGCCGGCCGACCGCACCTGGCGCGAGGCGAAGGCGCGCGACGTGACGCTCGCGATCCCGCGTCCGGGCGAGCGGGTCGATGTGGACAACCCGCCGGCTGTGGACGGTTGGTGGCAGCAGCTCTGACGGGATGGTCTTCGTCGCCCGGCAGCGATGGCGGGCGGCGAGGCGACTTCCGGCGGCGGGTGGGCGGTCAGGTGCCAGCGGCATAGGCGGTGGACGGTCGGGTGCCGGCGGCATGGGCGGCGGGCGGGCGTCAGTCGGCGGCATGGGCGGTGGGCGGTCGGGTGCCCGTGGCGTGGGCGGTGCGATGGGCGGTCGGGTGCCGGCGGTGTAGGTGATGGGCGGTCAGGGGCGGCGGGGCCGTGGGCGGTCAGGTGCCGGCGGCGTAGGCGGCGGCGAAGAGGGTCAGCATCAGGACGGCGGTGCCTACGATGAGTGGGCGGGCGTTGTTCCAGAAGACTTTGCGCTTGGCCGGGACGTCGCGCTTGGCGGCGCGCAGGTCGCGGAGGGCGGCGTGGGTGCGGCCCGCGCGGTAGCCGATCGTGATCACGCCGACGGCCGTGATCAGCACTGCGACGCTCACTGCGGAACTCTGGTGGGACGACATGCGAAACCCCCTGGAGTGCGGCGTAGTGGTGCCGGATGACCTCAGTGTGGGGCTCCGGTACGTCCGCATCCAGGGGATATGTGGGCATGGACGGCTTATGCCGGGACGATGGTGACGCGCCGGGGTGTCAGCTATCCGATCGTTGGCGGGGCACCAGGACCTTGACAGCGGCGGGCGCCACTTCGACTCGGATCTTCTTGACTGCGTCGCGGGCGCCGCCGTCGAGTTCGTAGGTCAGGGGTTGCTTGAGGGTGACGTCGATGCGGCGGGCGCGGGTCATGTGCACGAAGGGCGATTTGTCCGAGCGGCCGACCGCCATCCGGCCCATGGTGCGGGCCCATTCGGTGGTGCCCCGGGCGGTGGCCACGCCGACGTCGAGCCAGCCGTCGTCCGGCTTGGCGTCGTCGAAGGCCGTGATGCCGCCGGTGATCATGCTGACGTTGCCGACGAGGACGCAGCTCGCGGTGTCGGCGAACCAGTTCGTACCGTCCACTTTGATCTTCGCCTTGGGGGCGGGGTCCTCGAGGTGGCGCAGGCCGGTCCAGACGTAGGAGAGCTTGCCCATCCGGTCCTTCAGCTTGCCGTCCGCGTCGTGGATCATGGCGCCGTCGAAGCCGATGCCGGCCATGACCGCGAAGTGCTCGCCGTTGAAGACGCCGAGGTCGAGCTTCCTCGGCGCGCCGCGGAAGGCGATGTCGACGGCCGCGGCCAGGTCGTGCGGGATGCCGAGGTTCGTGGCCAGCAGGTTCGCGGTGCCGGCCGGGATGATCGCGATCGGGATCTTCGCCTTGAGGCCGGCGAGCGTGTCGAGGCTGCGCTGCACCATGCCGTCGCCGCCCCAGACCACGATCAGGTCGGGCTTCTTCTCGACGGCGCGGCGCAGCTGTTTGGGCGCCTTCTTGCTCTTCGGCACCTCGTGCCAGAGGAGCTCCTCGATGCCCTCGTCGGTGATCCGGCGGCGCAGCTCGTCGAGCCCGCCGCCGAGGGTCTTGCGCCGGTGCGCGATGACGGCGACTTTCCGGGGGGTCCGCATAGGGACGCCGATACCCGAACCGCCCGAATTTGAAGCAACGGGAGGCGCGGGAGAAGCGGAGCAGGGAAGGCGCGGGAGACGGAACGGGAAGGCGCGGCGGAAGCGGAGCAGGAGCGCGAGGCCCCACGGAGGACCGCGGAGCCCCGCACATGAGCAAACGAGCAGACGAACGAACGAGCAAACGAGCAGACGAGCAAACGAGCAGACGAGCAAACGAGCAGATGAGCGAACGAGCGAACGAGCGAATGAGCAGAGGAACGCGACAAGGTCAGCTGACGGTCTGCCGCATCCGCTCCTCGGCGGCGGCGCTGCGGACGACCATGAGGCGCAGCTCGAGCTCGTCGGCGACCATGGCGGCGAGATGCTCCAGCGCCTGGAGCTGCCGGGGCGTCGTCTCGCGCGGGCGGTTGTCGATCACGTTGACCGTGCCGAGGCGGTAGCCGTCGTGGGTGCGGATGGGAGCGGCCGCGTAAAAGCGCAGCCCGAGCTCGCCCCGGACCAGTGGGTGCTCCAGCGTGCGCGGGTCGACGGCGGCGTTGTTGATCACGTAGACGTCGTCCTGGGCGATAACGGACGCGCAGAGCCCCGGCTCGCGGCCCAGCTCGCGGACGCCGGTGAGGCCCTGGCAGGCGGCCAGCCACACCCGGTCCTGCTCGACCAGGGACACCGTGGCGATCGGGGTCTCGAAGATGGCTCCCGCGACGAAGGCGATCCGGTCGTACGCGTCCTCGACCGGCTGGTCGACGAGCCGGTAGCGGCGGACGGCCTCGAGCCGGCGGCGCTCCTCCGGGCCGACGTTGTCCAGGTATTCGTAGGCGCCCCCGGACACCGGACTGCTGTTGGTCACAAGTCCCCCAGAGAGAAGAAAGTCAGCAAAGTCTCAGGAATGAGCGTAGTGAGCGCTCAGGGGCCCCGCGCAATGGCGTGAACGCGGAAAATCCGAGGTGGGGCGGCGTGGGCGCGGGAATGTCGCACAAACTGTCGGGTATCAGGGGAACGTGCACGCTCCCACTGCCGCCGTGGCCGGCCAACTAGCCCGTGACCTCGTCCTGTCCGTCGACGCCGCCCCCGGGGCGGGGGAGGCCGCCGACGCCTCCGCGCGGCGCGAGCAGCTCGGCGGAAAGGGCGCCAACCAGGCGGTGGGTCTGGCCCAGCTGGGTGTACGCCCCCAGCTGATCGCCGTGGCCGGCGACGACGTCATCGGGGACGTCCTGCTCGACCAGGCCCGCCGGGACGGGATCGGCGTCGGGGCGGTGGTCCGGCGCCCCGGGACGCTGACCGGGCTCATCGTCGAGGTGCTCGACGGCGACGGCACGTGGCGCTATGTTCAGCATCTCCCCGAGCCGGTGCTGCTCACCGAGGACGACGTGCTGCGGGCGCACGACGTGATCGCGGGCGCGGACGCCGTACTCGTGCAACTGCAGCAACCACCCGCTGCCGTGCTGGCCGCCGCCCGGATCGGCCACGACGCCGGCGGGCTGGTGGTTCTCGACGGCGTGCCGGACGAGGACACGCGCGACGAGTTGCTCGGTCACGCCGGCGTGTTGCGCGCGGACGAGCAGGAGGCCGACCTGCTGTGCGGCGGCGAGCCCACCGTGGAGCGGGCGCGGGAGCTGCTGGGGAAGGGCCCGAAGCTGCTGGCGCTCGGCGTCGAGGGGGGCAACTTGTTCGTGTGGGAGGACGGGCACGTACGGCTGCCGCTCACCAAGGAAGATGTGATGGACACCACCGGGGGCGGTGATGCGTTCACGGCGGCGCTCACGGCAGCACTACTGAGTGGCAAAGATTACGACTACGCCGCGCGGTGGGCGGTCGCGGCGTCCGGGGCGACCGTCGGGCACCCGGGCGGACGCCCCACCCTGACCGTGGCCGAGATCGAGCAGCGGGCGGGAGCGATCACCCGTGGCTGAGATCGGGCCCGCCGAGCCGTGGGCGGTGCGGGAGACGGCTTTGTCCGAGGGGGACCTGCGCCAGGTCGAGTCGCTGTTCGCGCTGGCCAACGGGCACATCGGGCTGCGCGGCAACCTGGACGAGGGTGACCCGGTGGGCATGCCCGGCACCTATCTCAACTCGCTGTTCGAGGAGCGGGACCTGGCGTATCCCGAGGCCGGGTACGGCTTCCCGGAGCGCACCCAGACGGTGGTCGACGCCCCGAACGGCAAGACGATCAGGCTCACTGTGGACGGCGAACCGTTCGACGTCCGGACCGGTACGGTGCACCGGCACGAGCGCGTGCTCGACTTGCGCGCCGGCACTCTGCGCCGGGAGGTCGACTGGACGAGCCCGTCCGGCGCGCGGATCCAGCTCACCAGCACGCGCGTGGTGTGGTTCACGCACCCCGCTGTCGCCGCGATCCGGTGGGAGGTGACCACGGGGGATGACGCGGTGACCGTACGCGTGGAATCTGATCTGGCGGCGAACGAGCCGCAACCGGAGCAGCGGGACGACCCCCGCGCGTCGGCCGTGTTCGAGTCGCCCTTCGAGGCCCTGTCGCACGCCGATGACGTGCTGCTCCACCGCACCAAGCGCAGCAAGATCGAGGTCGCGTCGGCCGTCGCGCACGAGGTCAGCACCGGCCGCACGGAAGTCAACGCCGAACCGGACCGCATCCGCACGGTGGTCACGGCCGAGCTGCCGGCCGGCGGCTCGCTGCGCCTCGACAAGATCATCGCGTACGCGTGGAGCGAGCCGGACCCCGTCCCGAAGGCGCGCGCCGACCGGGACGAAGCCGTGCACGTGGGCTTCGACACGTTGTGTGACGAACAACGCGCCTATCTGGACGACTTCTGGGCCGGCGCCGACGTCGAACTCGACGGTGATCCCGAGGTGCAGCAGGGCGTGCGCTTCGGGCTGTTCCACGTGCTCCAGGCCGGTGCACAGGCGGGGCCGCATCCGATCGCGGCCAAGGGCTTGACCGGCAACGGGTACGACGGACATACCCTCTGGGACACCGAGACGTTCGTGCTGCCCCTGTTGACGTACACGCATCCGGCCTGTGTGGGGTCGGCCTTGCGCTGGCGGCACCGGACCCTCGGCGCGGCGCGTGATCGGGCCAAGGAGCTGCGGCTGGCCGGCGCGGCGTACCCCTGGCGGACGATCTCCGGGCCGGAGTGCTCGGGCTACTGGCCCGCCGGGACCGCCGCGCTGCACGTCAACGCGGACATCGCGGCGGCGGTGCTGCGCTACGCCGGTGCCACCGGCGACGAGGACTTCCTCGAGGAGGCGGGGCTGGAGATCCTCGCCGAGACGGCCCGGCTGTGGGCCCGGTGGATCCACGTCGACGACCACGGCGTGGCGCACATCGACGGCGTGACCGGCCCGGACGAGTACACGGCGCTGGTCGACGACAACATGTTCACCAACCTGATGGCGCAGCACAACCTGCTCGGCGCCGCCTCCTACGGGTCGCGCATGCCGGGCGTCTCCGACGACGAGATCGCCCGGTGGAAGGAGCTGGCCGGGGCGCTCTTCATGCCCTACTCCGCCACCCGGAACGTGCACGAGCAGCACAGCGGCTTCACCCGCTTCGAGGAGTGGGACTTCAGCGCCGACGGCTATCCGCTGTTCATGAATTACCCGTACCTCGATCTCTATCGCCGTCAGGTTGTCAAGCAGGCGGACCTGGTGCTGGCGATGATGCTGCGCGGCGACGCGTTCACCGCCGAGGAGAAGTTGCGGAACTTCGTGTACTACGAGGCGCGTACGGTCCGCGACTCCTCGCTGTCGGCGCCGGCGCAGGCGGTCCTCGCGGCGGAGACCGGCCACCTGAGCCTCGCGCACGACTACCTGGCCGAGGCGGCCCTGCTCGACCTGCGCGGCGGCGGCGAGTCCAGCGGGGACGGTCTGCACATCGCCGCGTGCGCCGGGGCGTGGACGGCGCTGGTCATGGGCTTCGGCGGGCTGCGCGACCACGACGGGCGGCTGTCCTTCGCGCCGCGGCTGCCGCCCCACCTGCCCCGGCTGCGTTTCCGGTTGCGCCGGCGGGACAGCCGCCTGGTGGTGACCATCACTCCCGATCAGGCCACGTACGAAGTCAGCGGCGCGAAGCTGTCCTTCACCCACCACGGTACGGAGGTCACCGTGACCGAAAGTGAATCGGTGACGGTGCCGCTGCCGTCCCAGCCGGTGCGCGAGGCGCCGTTCACGCCGCGCCCGCCGTCGCGCGACTCCTCGCCGTCGTGACCGCCCGCAGTCGCACCCGGGTGATGGCCCGGCCCGTCACCTCCTCGACCTCGGCGGTGAAGCCGGGCCGGCGGACGACCTCACCCGGCCCGGTCGGGATGTGGCCGAGCTCGGCCAGCAGCAGCCCGGCGATCGTGGTGTAGTCGCCGTCCGCCCCGCCGAAGCCGATCCCGCGCAGCTCGTGGATCGGATAGGAGCCGGGCAGCAACAGGGCGCCGTCCGCCTCCTCGACGACGGCCGGCCGGGCCTCCCGGTCGGTCTCGTCGTAGATCTCGCCGACGATCTCCTCGACCAGGTCCTCCATCGTCACGATGCCCTCGACGGCGCCGCATTCGTCCACGACCAGCGCGAACTGCTGCCGCTCCAGCCGCAGCAGCCGCAGCGCGTCCGGCACCCTCGCCATGCCGAGCAGGGACAGCACCGGGTGCGCCAGGGCGTCGACCGGCTCGTCCGCCTTGTCCGCCCCCGCCAGGTCGCGCAGATGGACGAGGCCGGCCACGTCGTCGAGTCCGGCCGGCCCCACGACCGGGGCGCGGGAATGTCCGCCTTCGATCAGGGCGCGGAGCGCCTCGCGGGCCGGGGTGCCCGTCGCCAGCGTCAAGACGTCACGGCGGGGGATCAAAATCTCGCGCAGGGTACGGTCGGCGATCTCGAACGCGCCGGAGATGATCGTGCGCTGCTCGGCGGAGAAATCGTGGCGGGCGGCGACCAGGGCGCGGATGTGGTCCGTGCTCGCTTGCTGTCGTCCGGTCAGTCTGCTCAGGGCCCCGCGTAATCGCACGCCCTCGTTCTTACCTGGTCCCGCCCGCCTTTTTCAGCCGGTTTCCCCGGCCATCGGTGATCAGCCGCTCCTGGTGATCAGCCGCTCCGGCGGTCAGCCGCTTTCCTCGGCCCAGACGCGCCAGTCGTCGAGGACGCCGTAGAGCTCGGGGGTGAGCCAGCCCGGCGCCGAGCGCTGGAACACGCCGGGATCCATCCGGTCGGCGCCCTCGGGCAGCGCGCCGAGCAGGTGCGGGATCAGCTCGGTGAGGTTCGCCCAGTGCACCAGCTCCGGCTCCGCCGGCCACGCGCCCAGCACCACCTTGGCCGGGGCGCCGCGCCGATCGAGCGCCTCGAGCGTGAGCGCCGTGTGATTGAGCGCACCCATTCCGGCCCGCGCCACGACCAGCGTCGGCACCCCGAGCGTCGTCGCCAGGTCGGCCATCGTCCACGCCTCGCCCGACGGCCGCACCCCCATCGGCGTCAACACCCCGCCGACGCCCTCGACCAGCACGAGATCATGCCGCGCCGACTCCGCGCGCAGGGCGTCCACGACCTCGTACAGCTCCAGCGGCGCCAGCCCGGCGAACCGCGCCGCCGGCAACGGGGCCAACTGCTCCGGGTAGGAAGCCAGCGTCCGGCACGTGCGCGGGGCGGCCAGCCGGGTGATGCGGTCGACGTCGGTGGGGGCGCCGGAGGCCGTACCTGTCTGACCGGTCTTGATCACCGCCACCCGCAACCCGGCCGCCTGCGCCGCCGCCGCGACCGCCGAGGCCACCGCGGTCTTGCCGACGCCGTCCCCGGTCCCGCTCACCAGCACGATCCCGCGCCACTCACCATGATCCACCGGCTGCGGCGCGGGTCGGCCTTCCTTCCCGGGTACGCTCCCCGCCCGCGCCCCGCCCTCGTCAACCGCCCGCACCGGATCAGTCGCCGGGGTGCCGGCCGCGTCCTCGTCGCCCGGCTCCGCCGCCTCCGCCGGCGGGGGTTCTTCGGTTGGCTGGTCGAGCGGGGGTTCCTCCTCGTCCGGCTGGTAGTCGGGGGCCTCGGGAGGCGTCTCACCCGGCGCCGGGCTGACCGGCAGCGGAATCTCCGGACCGGCCGGGACCAGGGGCGCCGGGCTGACCGGCACGGGCGCCACCGGCACGGGCGCGGGGCTGATGGGCGCCGGCACGGTCGCGGGGCTGATGGGCGCCGGCACGGTCGCGGGGCTGATGGGCGCCGGGGCGGGCGCGGGGCTGACGGGCGCGGGGCTCACGGGCATGGGCGCCGGGCTGATAGGCGTGGGCGCGGGGCTCACGGGCATGGGCGCCGGGCTGATAGGCGTGGGCGCCGGGCTCAGGGGCACGGGCGCGGGGCTCACGGGCATGGGCGCCGGGCTGACGGGAGCGGGACTGATCGGCATCGGCACCGGGCTGATGGGGGCCGTCGGGGGAGCCGGGCTGATCGGCGTCGGTGCGGGGCTCACCGGGGCGGGCGCCGAACCGCCGTCACCGTCGGGGTCGAGCTCCGGCGCCGAAGGCTCAGCTGCCTCGACCGCGTCTTCCTCCGAGCCCGCCCCGAGTTCGCGCTCCGCAGGCTCCTCCACGACCGGTTCCTGATCGTGGTCCGCCGGGCTCGTGTCTCTCGCCGTTTCCTGGGCGACCGGCTCCTGGTCCTGATCCGCCGGGCTCGTGGTCTCCGCGGCGGGATCCTGGGCACCGTCGGCCGAGGTCGCGGCTTCCGCTGCGCGATTGTCGGCCCGGCGTTGCCGTGACCACCGCCAGCCCGCCACCGCACCTCCGCAAATGCCAAGACCCGGACCGTTTCGCGGGCGAAACTACCATTCCCCGCGGAGTAGCTTCGAGGCATGCCACCCCACCTCGGCGGCCACGAGGCGCTACCTGCGAAAGCTCAGCCCGGCAACCCCGGCCCCGGGCCAGGCGCCCCCGACCCCTGGACGGGCGGCCCCACGAGCGCGACCCTCCGCGGTGCCGCCGTGCTGCTCCGGCCGGCGACCGAGGCGGACATTCCGGCGCTCGCCGCCATCCGCGCTGAGCCCGAGGTGCTTGCCCGCTGGCGAGGCGGCCCTGACTTCGTACCCGAGTTGCGCGAGTCGATCGCCGACGAGGAAACCCGCTTCCTCGCGATCGTGCTTCCGGACTCCTTTCCGGCCGGCCCCTCACCAGCGCGGCCGACGCTGCAAGAGTCCGATCCACCAGCCGGACGGGTGGCCGGGGCGATTCAGTGGTCGGCCGAGCCGGAGCCCGACTACCGGCACGCGAGCATCGACATCTTCCTCGACCCCTCGGTGCACAACCGCGGCCTCGGCACCGACGCCGTGCGGGCGCTCGCCACCCACCTCGTGGACGTCGAGCGCTTCCACCGTCTGGTGATCGACCCGGCCGCGGACAACGAGGCGGCGATCCGCTGCTACGCGAAGGTCGGCTTCCGCCCGGTGGGCATCATGCGCCAGTACGAGCGGGACGCCGACGGCACCTGGCACGACGGCCTCCTCATGGACCTCCTCGCCGCCGATCTGGTCCGCTGACCGACCCTCCGCCCCGGCCCGAAGACAGCGCCGCCGAAAGGAGAAGCCGCGTGCCGGCGGGCTCTGCGGCTACACGAGGCGCCGAAGGCACGCGCACGGGCCGCGCGGAAGGCGTGCGCTCGCCGCGCGGAAGGCGTGCGCTCGCCGCGGAAGGCACGCGCGCGGCCCGGCAGCGCCGCCGAGCCACGGCGGAAGACCCATCGGCGACGGTGGACCCGGGCGGGGCCCACCGTCGCCGCTCTCACCCGTCACCCGGAGGTGGCAGGAGTTTCCTCGGCCGCGGGGTGGCGGCCGGTCACCGGCAGCGTGACGGTCAGCACGTCGCCGTCGCGATCGCGGGCGCCCGGGGCGGCGCCGAAGCGGCGGGCCAGGCGCAGCGCGGCCACGTTGTCGGCGGTCAGGTGGGCGGTGACGGCTTCGAGGTCGGAGCGGCGGGCGGCGGCGAGGAGGCGGCGGGTCAGGGCGGTGCCGAGACCGCGGCGCTGCCAGGCGTCGTCGACCAGGGCGGCGGCCTCGCCGAGGTCGCCTTCGGTGGACAGGGTCGCGACGGCGACGACGCGCTCCTCGCCGGTGGCCGGGTCGTCGTGGAGGGCGAGCAATGTGAGGCCGGTGGCCGGCTCGACCTGGCGGCGCAGGCGGGCCTCGGTGGGGGTGCCGGTCCGCAGGTAGCGCCGCTGCCGGCTCTGGTCGGAGCAGCGCGCGTGCAGGCGGCGGACGCCCTCGAAGTCGTCGGCGGTCGCCTCGCGGATCAGCAGCTCCGAGCCGTCCGGCAGGAGCAGCGTGGTCTGCTCGCCGGCCCGGCGCAGGCCGGCGCTGCTCACCTCGACCAGGGCCTGGGCGCGGGCGTATTCGGCCGGGGTGAACGCCGGGGCGGGGCGGTGCACCTCGTAGGTGCCGCCGGCCGGGTCGATCAGCGTCATGTGCTGCTCGTCGTAGCCGTGCAGCACCACCGTGCCGGCCGGGCGCCAGCGCACCTCGGACGCGTCGAGCAGGGAGACCAGCGCCTCGCCGAGGGCGTCGGGATCGTGCACCAGGCGCCCGGCGAGGGCCAGCGCGCGGGTCGGCTGGTCGGCCAGGCCCTGGGCCTCGGCCCGGGTGACGAAGGCGTTGCGCCCGCGGCCCCGGGCGATGGCCGCGTGCATCTCCCGCTCCGACATCGTGTCGGGCGCGTCGACCAGGAAGTCGTCGACCGCGCCCTCCTCGGTGGTGTGCACCTGGACGGCGAGGATGTTGACCGATCGCAGGGCCAGGCTCGCCGTCAGCACGGAGAGGTAACCCGGGCGGTCGTCCACCGTTGCCCTGATCCGCCACAGCGCCATGGCTGGCCCTTCCCTTCCGGCTCGCAACAACCCTTTCCGACTTCCAGGGTCTCTCGCCGGTGTTACCTGCGCATTGCTTGAGCTGCGACAACTATGAGGGGTCGATCACAGCGGAAGCGACCGGCGGCACACCGGCCCGGTCCAGCCGGTCGCCGAGGATCACCGCGGCGGCCCGGACCAGCTGAGCCGCCCGGTCGACCTCGGTGATGTGGAACGCGGCGGCGGGCAGATCCTCGTCCTCCCCGCGCGCGATCACGAGCACCAGCCCGGCCCGGCCGAACGGCGCCACGGCATAGCGGGTGCCGTCCGGACCGGTCATCGGCCGGGCGCGCAGCGGGGTGATCTCGGGCAGGCGCAGCGGATCCGGCGCGCGCCAGCTCGCGTACGCAACAGCGGGCTGACTCCCCGAAGACGGCTGCCCCAAAGGCGGCTGACCGGACGAGGGCTGACCGGACGACGGCTGCGCGGCCGACGGGCGAAGCGCCGGGGCGGGCCGGGGCGCGGCTGAGCGAGCGGCCCAGTCGGCCGGCACCACGGCGGCGGCCGCCCAGTCGGCGGCCAGCAACCCGGGCACGGCGTCGACGAGCGTGGCGAGCCCGTCGGCGGGGTTGGCGGCGACCTGGGCCAGCAGCTCGGCGTCATGACCGCCCGAGACCGGGGCGCCGATGGCCTGCCAGACGCCGTCGACCTGGACGCCGGGGATGGCGGCGAGGCCGGCGAGGAGCCGCTCGACGCGGGCCGCGCCCGGCCAGACGACGGTGAAGTCGTCGACGGCCCGGCCGCCGAGCCGCTCCAGCACCACCACCTGGACGATGTCGGCCCCGGCGACGCCCAGCGTGCGGGCGACCTGGCCGAGAGCACCCGGGCGGTCCGGCAGAGTGACCCGTACCCGCAGCAACATGCAGCTCCTCCCAACAGAGAGACGGCACGGCGGTGCCGTCCGAAGGCTGCGTCCCACCTTGCCGACCCGGCGTTTCACAGCCGTTGCGCCGCCGTGTCCCGGCCGTCAAGACGCATAGATATGCCCTGAATCACATCAGGCTAGGCCGGGTCAGGCCGACTGGCGACGGACCAGGTGGGTGTCGAGCAGAACGTGTGAATTGTCGACCGGCTCCCGCCGGATCCGGCTGATCAGCAGCTCGGCCATGCGCCGGCCCATTTCCTCGACCGGCTGGTGCACGGTCGTGAGCGGCGGCTCGCACTGCCGGGCCACCGGGGCGTCCTCGAAGCCGATGAGCCGCACGTCCTCCGGCACCCGCCGCCCGGCCGCGCGCAGCGCCCGCAGCGCGCCGCCGGCCATGAGGTCGGAGGCCGCGAAGATCGCGTCGAGCCCGGGC
Organism: Symbioplanes lichenis; assembly: GCF_030709675.1. Taxonomy (GTDB): domain Bacteria; phylum Actinomycetota; class Actinomycetes; order Mycobacteriales; family Micromonosporaceae; genus Actinoplanes; species Actinoplanes lichenis. The sequence continues at coordinate 422,661 of NZ_JAUZQD010000001.1, read as the reverse complement.
TCGCGCGCCAGCAGGGCCGTGGCCGCCCGGGCGCCGCCCTCCTCGCTGAAGTCGCCGATCTCGACCAGCTCACCGCCCTGGACGGCGGCCCGGTAACCGGCCAGGCGGGCCCGGCCGACCTCCATGTCCTGCGGCCCCGCCACCGTCGCCACCCGCTGCGAGCCGGTGGCCTGGAGGTGCTCGACGGCCAGCCGGGCGCCCGAGGCGTTGTCGACGTCGACGAAGTAGTCGTCCGGGTGCAGCTGCGCGGGCCGGCCGCCCAGCACGAACGGCATCCCCCGGTCGCGCAGGATGCCGGGCAGCGGATCTTCGTCGTGCAGAGAAAGCATCAGTACGCCGTCCACGTGCTGCCCCGTGAGGTGATGCACGACACGGTCGCGCTGCGCCGGGGTGGCCGCCATCGCCAGCCACAGCTGCAACGGCGTCTCGAGCAGGGCGCTGTTGATGCCGCGCAGCACGCCGGCGAAGAACGGCTCGCCGAACAGCCGCTCCTGCGACTCGGAGACCACGAGCGCGACCGAGTCGGTGCGCTGGGTGACGAGCGTGCGCGCCGCCCTGTTCGGCACGTAGCCGAGCTCCAGGATCGCCGCCTCCACGGCCGCCTTGGCGTGCTCGCTGACCTGCGAGGATCCGTTCAGCACGCGGGAGGCGGTGCCGCGGCCGACCCCGGCGCGCGCGGCGACGGCATCGAGCGTCGGGCGCCCCGGGGAAGGGTCGGGCTGCCGAGTCATGGGCCGCATTATTCTCCAGCCCGCCAAATTCTGTCTGCCCACCCTTAGGCTTGGGTCATGATCTGCCACGCGTGCCGTGAGCAGCGGCACAAGGAGTGCAAGGGCGGGTCGTGGTGCGACTGTCAGCACCGCCCGGTCAAGCCCACGCCCCCGGTGACCGGCCCGCCCGGTCCTTAAAAGAAAGCCCACCCTGCCCGGTCGCGGGGAGAAATGCCCCGGTCGCGGGGAGAAAGCCCCGGTCGCGGGGAGAAGCCCCGGTCCATAGACACGGCACACTCGCCTCGGACGACCGGCGCGCCGGCCGCCGTAGCCTGGGCGGCGTGTTCTCCACCGACGAGCTGCTCGAGCGTTATCCCCGCCACACCGAGCCCACGCTGCGCGTCAACTTCATCGCGAGCGCCGACGGCGCCGCCACGGTCGACGGCAAGTCCGCGGGGCTGGGCGGCCCGGGCGACAAGCAGATCTTCGACACGCTGCGGATGACGTGCGACGCGCTGGTGGTGGCGGCCGGCACGGTACGCGCGGAGAACTACGACGCCTTGCGGCTCGACGAGCCCGGGCGCGCCTGGCGGCGTACGCAAGGGTTGCCGGAATTTCCTTTGATGGTCGTCGTGTCGGCGTCGCTCGAGCTGGACCCCGCACAATTGGTCTTCGTGGACGCGCCGATCCGGCCCCTGGTCGTCACCCGCAAGGGGGGAACGCCCCCGCCCGGCCTGGCCGATGTGGCGGAGATCATTGAGGTGGGCGACGACGCGGTCGACCTCGCCGCTATGGTGGCCGGGCTGCACGCGCGCGGCGCCACCCAGCTGCTCTGCGAGGGCGGCCCGCATCTGCTCGGTGCGCTGGTCGCGGCCGATTTGATCGACGAGTTGTGCCTTACCGTCTCGCCCGTGCTGACCGGGGGCGGCGCGGGCCGCATCGCCACCGGTCCGGACGGTCCGCCGAGGCGCATGGCGCTGCGCAGCGTCCTGTCGCGGGAGGACATGCTCTTCCTGAGGTATGCCCGGAGCCGCTGAAGATTGTCGTACCCGTGGTGCACCATGATCCGCGTGTTCGAGGAGGGGTCGATGGAGGAAGCCAGTGAGCCGGTCGGTCGGGTGCTGGGCACCGCCGACGCCACCCCGTTGCAGTTCTGGACGGCGGTGACGCCGGGGAGCTACCTGCAGCTCGACGACGTCGTGGTGACCACCCGTGACCTGCCGGACCGCGAGCCGGTGACGATCGCGGGCGTGGTCACCCAGGTCCGCGCGCGGCACGAGGGCGCCCAGTTCGACTCGGACGTGTTCGCGATCGCCGACGGCACCCTGCCCGCGCTCGTGCAGGAGGCCGCCGAGATCACCACCACGCGCGTCGACCCCGAGCTCTACGTCCCGCCCGCGCCCGGGGCCGTGGTGCAGCGCGCTTCCGGCGAGGCCCGCGACGCCGCGCTGCACTTCGACCGCATGGAGCGGCGTGTGCCGATGGGCACCGGGCGCGACGGCGTCCCGGTCTTCCTCAACGCCGACTTCCTCGACGGCACCCGCGGGGCGCACGTCTCCATCTCCGGCATCTCCGGCGTGGCGACCAAGACCAGCTTCGCGACCTTCCTGCTCTATTCGGTCTTCCGGTCCGGGGCCCTGGGCGCCGACGGCACCAACGCCCGCGCGCTGATCTTCAACGTCAAGGGCGAGGACCTGCTCTTCCTCGACCACGAGAACACCAAGCTCGACGACAGCACGGTCGCCGGTTACAAGCTGCTCGGACTGCCGGCCGGCGCCTTCCCCGACGTGCGCGTCTATGCCCCGCCCCGGGCCGGCGACTCCTCCGGCGCGCCCGACGTCAACAGCCGGCTCACCGGCGTCGACAGTTTCTACTGGACGCTCGAGGAGTTCTGCGAGAAGCGGCTGCTGCCCTATGTGTTCGCCGACGCCGACGACGAGCGGCAGCAATACACGATGGTGGTGCACTCGGTCACCGCGCACCTGGCCCGGCACGCGGTCCCGGCCGAGGGCGGCATCAGCATCGACGGGCGACGGCTGGGATCGTACGGGGACATGGTCGACCACATCGTCGATCAGCTGACCGACGACGAGACCCGCTCCACGTGGGCCGGCAGCGCGGTCAACATGGGCACGGTCAACGCGTTCGCCCGCCGCCTGATCGGCAGCAAGCGTGACCTCTCCCGGCTGATCCGCGGCGACCTGGCCGCCCGCCGCCCGCACCAGATCAAGACGGCCGAGAGCGCCCAGGTGACCGTGGTCGACCTGCACAACCTGCCCGACCGCGCGCAGCGGTTCGTGGTCGGTGTGACGCTCAAGACCGAGTTCGAGGACAAGGAGAAGTCGGGCACCGGCCGCCCGCTGCTCTTCGTGGTGCTCGACGAGCTCAACAAGTACGCCCCGCGCGAGGGCTCGTCGCCGATCAAGGAGGTGCTGCTCGACATCGCCGAGCGCGGCCGCTCTCTGGGCGTGATCCTCATCGGCGCGCAGCAGACCGCCAGCGAGGTCGAGCGCCGCATCGTCACCAACTCGGCGATCCGGGTGGTCGGCCGGCTCGACCCCGCCGAGGCCTCCCGCCCGGAGTACGGCTTCCTGCCGCCCGCCATGCGCCAGCGCGCGCTGCTGGCCCGCCCGGGCACGATGTTCGTCAACCAGCCCGACATCCCGGTGCCGCTCTGCGTGGAGTTCCCCTTCCCCGCCTGGGCGACCCGCAAGTCGGAGTCCGGCCCGCCGCCCGCGGGCACGATGCGCTCGATCGTCCAGGGCGCCGATCCGTTCGCGGTCGTGGGGGGCCGCAGCGGCTCGCCGGACGACGACATTCCGTTCTAAGGTTCCGCGATGCGCATCCTGCACACCTCCGACTGGCATGTCGGAAAGGTCCTCAAGGGACGCGACCGGCGCGACGAGCACATCCGCGTCCTCGCCCAGATCGTCGAGATCGCCCGGGCCGAGCGGCCCGACCTGGTGATCGTGGCCGGCGACCTCTACGACACGGCCGCGCCGTCGCCCGCCTCGACGCAGATCGTCACCCGGGCCCTGTCGGCGCTGCGGCAGACGGGCGCCCGGGTCGTCGCCATCGGGGGCAACCACGACAACGGCGCCGCGCTCGACGCCCTGCGCCCGTGGGCCGACGCCGCCGGGATCGAGCTGCGCGGCTCGGTGCGCGACAAGCCGGAGGACCTGCTGATCCGGGGCAAGACGGCCGAGGGGGAGCAGTGGCAGCTCGCCGCCCTGCCCTTCCTGTCGCAGCGCTACGCGATCCGAGCCGTCGAGATGTACGAGCTGACGGCGGCGGAGACCGTGCAGACCTACGCCGACCACATCCAGCGCCTGATCGCCCGGATCGCGGAGAGCTTCGACGAGCCCGGCACGGTCAACCTGCTCTCCGCCCACCTGACCGTGGTGGGCGCGTCCACCGGCGGCGGCGAGCGGGAGGCGCACACGGTCATGGGCTACGCGGTGCCGGCGACGGTCTTCCCCGCCAACGCCCACTACGTCGCGCTCGGCCACCTGCACCGGTCGCAGCGGGTCATCGGCCCGTGCCCGGTGCGCTACAGCGGCAGCCCGCTGGCCGTCGACTTCGGCGAGGAGGAAAACGTCAGCTCGGTCGCGATCGTGGACGTCGGCACGACGAAGGCCGCCCAGGTGCGCGATGTGCCTGTCACGGCCGGGCGGGCTCTGCGTACGGTCCGGGGCAGCCTGGACCAGCTCGCGACGGTGAACCTTCCGGACGCCTGGCTCCGTGTCTATGTCCGGGAGGCGCCGCGGGTGGGGCTGCGGGAGGACGTGCAGGAGCTGCTGCCCGACGCGCTGGAGATCCGGATCGACCCGGACATGGTGCCCGACCGGGCCGGCGCCCGGATGGCCCAGCGGGCCGGCCGCTCGCCCCGCGAACTCTTCGGCGACTACCTGGACAGCCGCGAGAACGCCGAGGAAGGCGTGCGCGAACTCTTCGACGAGCTCTACGACGAGGTGAGCAGCCACTCATGAGACCGCTGCGGCTCGACATGGCCGGCTTCACGGTGTTCCGCGACGAGACCACCGTGGACTTCACCGACGCCGACTACTTCGCCCTGGTCGGCCCGACCGGCTCGGGCAAGTCGACGGTGCTGGACGGCATCTGCTTCGCCCTCTACGGCACGGTGCCCCGGTGGGGCGGTGCCCGCGGCATCAGCAACGCGCTCGCGCCCTCGGCCACCGAGGCTCGGGTGCGGCTCGTCTTCGAGTCGGCGGGCTCGCGCTATGTCGCCACGCGCGTCGTGCGCCGCGACGGCAAGGGCAGCGTCAAGACGGCGGGCGCGGCCCTGCAGCTGATGCCGCCCGGCTTCGACGTGACCCGGCTCGACACGGGGATGAGCCTCGACGACCTCGGGGACGTGCTCGCGGGCACCCCGGCGGAGATGGACCGGGCGGTGGCCGAGGCGGTCGGGCTGCCCTACGAGCAGTTCACCAGCTGCGTCATCCTCCCGCAGGGCCAGTTCGCCGACTTCCTGCACGCCAAGCCGGCCACCCGGCAGCAGATCCTCGTCAACCTGCTCGGCCTGCACGTCTACGAGGAGGTGCAGAGCCGCGCGAGCGCCCGGGCGACCGACGCCGAGGCGAAGCTGACCGTCGTCGACCAGGCGCTCGCCGGGCTCACCGACGCCGACGACGAGGCGGTCGCCGCGGCGGAGGCCCGGCTGACGGCGATGCGTGAGCTCACCGCGGCCGTCGAGGAGTCGGTGCCCCGGCTCAAGGCCGTCCGCGACCGGGAGGGCGAGCTGGCCGCGGTGCGCGACGCGGTGGCGGCCGAGCTCGCCGCGCTGTCCCAGGTCCGCACGCCGGCCGGCAGCACCAAGGTGGCCGAGGCCGCGACCGCCGCGCGGACCGAGGCCGAGCAGGCGGCTGCCGGCGTGCGCGCGGCGGAGGAGCACGAGGAGAAGGTACGCGGGGAGCTCGCCGCCGCGGGCGACGCCGGCTCGCTCGGGCTGCTGCTCGACCGGCACGTGGAGTACGACCGGCTCGTCGGCCAGGCCGAGTGGTTCGCCGGTGAGGTGTCCGTGGCCGAGGTCGAGCACAAGGACGCCGTGGCCGCGGCCGAGCTGGCCCGCGCCGCGCACCTGGGCGCCGATCAGCTGCTCGAGCAGGCCCGCCTGGAATACGCCGAGGCGCAGACGCGGGACCGGGCCGCCGCCCTGCGCGCCCACCTCACCGCGGGGCACGAGTGTCCCGTGTGCGAGCAGACCGTGGCGACCGTGCCCGCGATGCCCGCCGGGTCGGCCGTGCAGGCGGCCGAGCAGCAGGGCAAGGCCGCCCGGGCCGCGGCCGACGTGGCGGGGACGGCCTTCAAGCAGCGGGACGCCGTGGCCCGCGAGCTGGAGCGCGGGCTGGACCGCAAGCGCGCGCAGTACGAGCATCACAAGTCCCGGCTGGCCGAGGTCAAGGCGGGCCTGGCCGGCTCGCCCGGCCAGGAGGCCCTGCGGGCCCGGCTCGCCGAGCTGACCAAGCTGCAGCGCAAGCTCGACGACGCCGGGGCGGAGGTGCGGGCGGCGCGCGAGGCCCAGCGCCGGGCCCAGACCGCCGCCGCGCAGGCCGAGGAGCGGCAGCGTTCGGCGTGGCGGGCGTTCGACGTGGTGCGCGACGGGGTGGCCCGCTTCGCCCCGCCGCCCGCCGACCGCGACGACCTTGCCGGCGCCTGGAGCACGCTCGTCGACTGGGCCCAGGAGTCCGCGCGGCAGCGCGAGCAGGCCCGGGCCGAGGCCGCCGCCGCCGTCGAGACCGCGCACGCCGAGACCCAGCGGGTGCGGGCGGAGATCGTCGCCCTCTTCACCGACGCGGGGCTGCCGGCCCCGTCCGGGGCGGACGACGCCGGTCTGATCCGGGCGGCCGCGGTCGCGGCGGAGCGGGCCGAGGCGGCGTGGCAGCGGGTGTCGGACCGGCGGGAGCAGGCCCTGGCCTATGCGGAGCAGCGGGCCGGGCTGGTCCGGCAGAGCCGGGTCGCCAAGTCGCTCGCCGGGCACCTGCGGGCGAACAACTTCGAGCGCTGGCTGCTCGAGGAGGCGCTGGACCTGCTGGTCGACGGCGCGTCGCGGATCCTGCGCGAGCTGACCGGCGGGCAGTACGACCTCGAGCACGACAAGGGCGAGTTCTACGTGGTCGACCATCACGACGCGGGCCTGCGCCGCGGCGTGCGCACCCTGTCCGGCGGGGAGACCTTCCAGGCCTCGCTGTCGCTCGCGCTGGCCCTGTCGGAGCAGCTCGCGGGCATGTCGACCACCGCGGCCAGCCTCGAGTCGATCGTCCTCGACGAGGGCTTCGGCACGCTGGACGCGACCACGCTCGACGTCGTGGCGGCCACCCTGGAGAGCCTGGCCGCCCGGGGCGACCGGATGGTGGGCGTGGTCACGCACGTCAACGCGCTGGCCGAGCGGGTGCCGGTGCGCTTCGAGGTGCACAAGGACGCGCGGACGGCGTACGTGGACCGGGTGGGCTTGTGACAGGTGCACGCGGAGGCCCGCTCGCCGTGCGCCGGCCGGGTGGGCTTGTGATCGATTCCGAGGCTGAGGGGGCCGGCCGGTGACGCGGATGTTCGTGGACGCGTGGGACCCGTCGTACGGGGCGTCGTTCGAGGGCGGGGACGCCGGCGAGGGTCCGGCGTCGCCCAGCACCGCGCAGACGGACACGAACACGGACGTCGAGGTGCCCGCCGCGCAGTGGGCGCCGATCGACGTGCCGGCCGGGCTCCGGGCGCCCGACGTGGTGTTCCTGGTCGACGGGGTGCGCCGCAACGACGCGGGGTTGTGGACCGCGGAGGAGGACGGCCAGTCCTATGCGGGGCTGGCTGCTTCGTACGCGGCCGGGGTCGTGCGCTGCGACCTGCGCAACGGCGTCGCCGAGCTGGTGGGCGCCCGGATCGCGCGCGGGCTTTTCACCGCGAGCCCGTCGGCGGCCGATCTGCAGGCGGGATCCGTGCGCTACGAGGTGCACCGGGTCAGCGGGACGGGCGAGGCGAGCAAGCTGCCCGCGGCGGTCCAGCCCCCGCTGACGGCGTTCGAGATCGAGATCTCCGGCGACGCGCGGGCGCACGGCTCGGACGGCGCCGATCTGCTCGTCGTGGACGGCCCGCTGCGCAACCGGCGGCAGCTGCCCCGCACCATCGGGTACGTGAAGACGCAGCAGAAGCAGTATCTGCCCGCGTCACTGACCCCGGTCGTCACCTCGCTGCGACCCGGGCAGCGGACGCCGGTCTTCCACATCGGGACGACCTGGGGCAGCTGGTCGTGGTACCTCCGGCTGCCCGGGGCCTCGGGGGCGCCGTGGTCGGGCATCGTGCGCGTCGAGTGCTCGCCTGACCTCACGCCCGAGCAGGCGATCGAGCTGGCCGGGCTGTCGGGGGCGACGCTGCCGCGGTTCGCGTCGTCGGCGTACAAGGATCCGCGCGCGCCGCAGAATCTGGTGCCGATCGCCGGCCTGGAGCGGCGGCTGCGCGGCCTGCTGGGCGACGCCCGGGTGCTGCACCGCGCGCTGACCCTGGCCACCGCCCGCCTCCGATGATTCGGGCGGATTGGTACCTTCTGGCGGCAAGCGCTGGACCTGCTCACCGCTATCGGCGTATTACTCAATGCGAGTGCGGAAACGGCATTTTGCCACCCCCCGTGGCTGCCTCGTGACGCACCGCTGATTCAGTATCCGCCGAGCGTGTGGGATGCGCACCGAGCGTCTGTCGGCGGCGCCTTGTCGCTGAGTATTATTCGCAAGCCCCGCGGTCAGCATCGGCTGTTGTGGATTCATGGCCCCGTGAATTCCGCCGGACCCCGGGGTGGAAGCGCCCTTTCGCGCGCCTCCCGCCGGCCGCCTTTCGCGAGCTTGCGGGGCGTGCCCCAACGCGCCTGGAACCGGAGGAACCTCTTGCGACTGCGCGGACGGTCGATGGCACCGGAATTTTTCCCGCTCGCTTTGATCCCGGCCGGGCCCGCCGCCCGTACTAGGGGCGACGGGGAAAGCACCGGCAGGAGGAATCGATGCATGCGACAGTCATGGAGCGGCTCACGCCAGAGGGGGTGGGCGGCATGACGCCGCAGCGATCCGGAGGCCGGTGGCAGGCTCTCGACGGAGGCCGTAGTGCGGACAATGGTGACGCAGTGATGCCCCGACAGGCCCGCCATGAGGCCGGGTCGTCGACCGCGAGCCACGAGGACACCCTCGTGCGCATGCTCTATGAGGAGCACGCGGGGCCGCTGCTGATGTTCGTCCTCCGCCTGACCGGTGGTGACCGGCAGCGCGCCGAGGACATCGTGCAGGAGACGCTGCTGCGGGCGTGGCGCAACGCGCACCGGCTCGGTGCCCAGGGGCAGCAGTCGCTGCGGCCCTGGCTGGTCACCGTGGCCCGGCGCATCGCGATCGACGACCACCGCAGCACCAGCGCCCGCCCGCCGGAGACGTACGACCGCGAGCTGGAGAGCTTCCCCAGCCAGTCGGACGACACCGACCGGGTGCTCCAGATGATGACCGTCACCGACGCCCTCAAGGCGCTCAGTCAGTCGCATCGGGAGATCCTGGTGGAGACTTACTTCCGTGGCCGGACCGTTCCGGAGGCCGCGGAGGTGCTTGGTCTGCCGCTCGGCACGGCCAAGTCGCGTGTGTACTACGCCCTGCGGGCCCTGCGGACGGCCCTGCAGCAGCGGGGGGTGACTGAGTGATGACGCAGGATCAGCATTTCGACGTCGCGTCGTATGCGCTGGGGGTGCTGGACGAGCGTGACGCCGCGCGGTTCGAGGACCATCTCATCGACTGCCCGGCGTGCGCGATCGAGCTCGAGTCGCTGCTGCCGGTGGTCGACATCCTCTCCGAGGTCGACGCCGACGCGCTGGTCGCGACCGAGCAGTCCCGCAAGGACGGGGTGGTGCTCAAGCAGATGATCGGCGAGGTACGCCAGGAGCGGCGCCGGGCCAACAGCCGGCGGCTCTACTCCCTGGCCGCCGCGGTGGTCGTCTTCGCGATGCTCTCCATCGGCGCCCTCTTCGCCGGGGCCAACTGGCTCGCGCCGACGAAGACCGTCCCGGAGGCCGCCGCCAGCACCGCGCCGGTCGACGCGGGCAGCAAGGAGCTCGACCCGCTGCCCAATCCGGACGTCGGCCTCGGCGGCCTGGACCTCGGCGGCGACGTGCACGACGCCACCGACAGCCGCACCGGCGTCGCCGCGCTGGTCGGCTTCGAGGAGAAGGACTGGGGCACCCAGATCTCCTTCGCGGTCTCCAACATCAAGGGCCCCAAGGTCTGCAAGCTGGTCGCCACGCGCACCAACGGCGAGACCGAGACCCTGTCCACCTGGAAGGTGGGGGAGAAGGGCTGGGGCACCGCCGAGCAGGAGCAGCCGCTGCTGCTGCAGGCCGCCACGTCGCTGCGCCGGGACGAGATCGCTCTGGTCTCGGTCCAGGAGGTCACCGACAAGGGTACGGAGACCTTGGTCAAGGTGTCCTGACTTTCAGGGAAAGAAGTTTCGGAAAGCCCGGCCCCCGGCCGGGCTTTTTCGTGTTCACGAATGGCAGTCGGCCGATTACTCGGCGCCACGGAAAGCGTGACAGGGCCTCTTCTTTACGGACCACGGCGCCCCAGGGTTCAAAGAAAAATCCGGGAAATTGATCGGGCTGTTTTTCAACCTCCCCGGCGTCCCTCTGCGTACTACAGCGCGGACACGGATGTGACTGATCAAGGTGGAGGGCTCTCGTGGTACCGGTGAAGCGAAAGGTGATCGTCGTCAGCGCCGCGATCGCGGCGGCGTTCGCGCTGCCCGGTTGCGCTCCGACGGGCTACAGCGGCGACAGCGGTGGTGGCAGTGACGCCGCCGATTACGGTGCACAGCCGGCCGCCAACGCGGTCGACGCCACGCCGGGCGCGACTCCCGGCGCCACCCCGGGCGCGACGCCGGGGGCCGAGACGGACGAGGGCGCCGAGGCGGACAGCGACGCGCCCGAGCTCAGCGACGACGAGGTGACCACCGAGCTGACGGCCAAGAAGGTCGCGCGGATGGGCGAGACCGTCCAGAACCAGGAGGGCTTCGTCCTCTACCGCTTCGACAAGGACAAGGCCAAGCCCGAGGCCGTCTCCAACTGCTACGACGACTGCGAGAAGGTCTGGCCGCCGGCCGTCATCAACAAGGGCGAGACGCCCAAGCTGGAGGGGGTCGACGCGGACGCGGTCGGGACCGTCGAGCGCAAGGACGGCACGCTGCAGCTGACGCTCGACAACTGGCCGCTCTACACCTACATCGGGGACAAGAAGCCCGGCCAGTGGAAGGGCCAGAACGTGGCCTCGACCTGGTTCGTGATCACCCCGGAAGGCAAGAAGAACCTCACCTGCCTGCCCGCGCCCTCGAAGGCCGTTGCCCCGCCCGCGGACGACGCCGAGGACGACTCGGCCGACGCCGGGGACTCCGGTTCGGACTACAGCTACTAAGCCATAAGTTCGCCTTAATTCGTTTTCCCCGCGGCCCTTTTCCATTGCGGCGCCGCAGCACGGCTCCTAGCGTTTCCGGCGTTCGACGCAAGCCCGCCGGAATCGTTTCCCCCACCGTTGTCGGAGGTGTGAAAGATGACTCCCGTCCGCTCGTCCCGCCGGTCTCAGCGCTGGCTCGTGGGCGTCCTGGCGACGACCCTGGCCTTCCTGCTGGCCCCGGCCGGCACGGCCAAGGCCGCGGACGGGGTGCCGGTGCCGCCGGAGACCGGCCTCTCCAGCGACGGCAAGGGCACGGTGTCGGCCGCCGACCGGGACTTCGTCATCAAGGTCCGGCTCGCCGGCCTGTGGGAGGTCCCGGCGGGCAACATGACGCAGGAGAAGTCGGAGGACCCCACCGTCCGGAAGGTCGGCAAGGAGATCGCCCGGCAGCACGTCATCCTCGACAAGCTGGACGTCGCGGTGGCCAAGCAGCTCGGAGTGCAGCTGCCCAACCTGCCGAACAACGACCAGCAGGGCTGGCTCAACGAGATGGCGGCGGCGAAGACCAGCCAGCAGTTCGACCAGATCTTCATCGACCGGCTCCGGGCGGCCCACGGCAAGATCTTCCCGGCCATCGCGACGATCCGGGCCAGCACCCGCAACGACTCGGTGCGCAAGCTGGCCCAGCAGACGAACCAGTTCGTCGCGACGCACATGACGCTCCTGGAGAGCAGCGGCATCGTCGACTACGGCGCGCTGCCCACCGCTCCCGCCCCCGCGGCGGGCTCCGGCCCCGTGCCGGTCGACAGCGCGATGCTCGCCTCGGCGGCCAGCTCCGGCGGCGTACCCGGCGTGAGCACCTCGGTCATCCTGCTCGTCCTCGCCGGAGCTCTCGTGGCCGGCGTGATCACCACCATGCGCATCTTCCGAGCGCGCTAGCCCGCTCGGCCCAGCCAGATCCAGGCATCACCCCCGGCGGTCGGGAACGGCCCGCCATGTGTGGACACAGAAAGGTGTCAGCAATGCGAAGGTCGCAGTACCGGAGAGAATCCAAGTATTCGAAGTGGTTCACCGGTCGGCGCCGGATCATCGCCGCGGCGGCCACCCTGGTCGCTTTCGGTGGCATCGTCACCGTCACGCAGGTGTCGGATGCGAGCACGAAGCGGAACAACATCAAGCGCGCTTCCGCTGTGTGCGACAACATCCAGGCGCCCAAGCGCAGCAAGTTGTCGACGGAGACGAAGTCGGGCACCTACACCACCAACAAGGGGCGGGTCACCCAGCACGCCGACGACGGTGCCGGTGACGTTCCGACCACCGAGCAGCTGCGCACCCGCTGCCGCCAGTGGATGAACAACAACGGCGGCGGCAAGGGCAACAACGGCGGCAACGGCGGCAACAACGGCGGCGCCAGCCCGGCTCCCTCCAACAGCACCGCGGCCGGCGAGACCGGTGGCAACAACGGGGGGAACAACGGCGGCAACACCGGTAACAACGGCGGGAACAACGGCGGGAACAACGGCGGCAACAACGGTGGCGGCGCCACGACCCCGCCTCCCGGAGCCGGCCTGGGCATCCTGACCAACACCTGCGAGACCAGCCAGCTCGACCCGCACGACGGCTTCCAGATCGGCAACCGCTGCGTCTCCACCGAGTTCGGTGAGGTCGGCGTCGCCGCGAACAACCCGTCGCTGCTCATCACCGAGGCCCCGACCAACGTCGGCGTCAACGAGCCCTTCACGCTGCGGGTCAGCACCCGCAACCTGATCCGCGACCGCTTCCTCGCGGCCGGCCAGGGTGGCTACTACGTCGAGTCGGCGGTCCTGCAGGACGGTCTCACCCGCGGTCACTTCCACACCGCCTGCCGCATCCTCCCGAACACCAACGAGGCCCCCGACCCGTCGCCGGTCCCCGCGTTCTTCGTGGCGACCGAGGACAGCCAGGGTGGCGCGGCTCCCGACACCGTGAGCATCCAGGTCCCGGGCCTGCCGCAGGAGGGTCTCTTCCAGTGCGCCTCGTGGGCCGGTGACGGCTCGCACCGCATCCCGATGGCCGAGCGCGCCAACGAGACGCCCGCGTTCGACGCGGTCCGCATCGAGGTCGGCGGCGGCGCCGGCGACAACGGCGGGGACAACGGCGACAACGGTGGCGACAACAACGGTGGCGACAACGCCGGGGACAACAACGGCGGCGGCGACAACGGCGGCGACAACAACGGGGGCGGCAACAACTGACCCGGAGCCCTGTCGCACCCGGCCAGCCGAACCCGCGGGGGCCGCGCCTCACCCGGCGCGCCCCACCGGGACCCCCCATCGGTGACCCGGACGCCGTCCATCCCCCTGAGGACGGCACCCGCGGCAGGCGGGACGAGCGCGGAAACGGCTGACGAAAGGAGGCGCGGGACCGGCTCGGCCCGAGGCACCAGCTCCGCCACCGGGTGACGCGGACCGACTCGGGTGTCCGCCCACCCTCCCCGATGGCCCTGACCGGGAGCGCGGTCAGGGCCATCGGCATGCCCGCACCGAACAGCCTCCGGTGGTGAGCGGGAATATGTGACTGCCGTCGGCTCGAGGCACGTCTTCGAGGGCACCGTCACCTCTGTTCGACAGCCGGCTTTTCCAGGTCGGCCACCACCTCGTCGAGTTCGCGTCGGGCATTCGCAGCATCGATGCCCTGCCACCAGCGGGCACCATGGATGCGTCCGGCCAGTCGATCCGGATCCCGCACGAGCTCAGCCTGTCGATGTCCAGGGCGCGGAGAGATGACGACCGCGTAGATGCGAGTGCCCGCCAGCAGCACCTGCTTTGATAAGCGCCTGGGTACGTCGCGGCGTAGGTGCCGACGGAGTCGTGCAGCTCGGCCGCCAGGTTGCGCAGGCGCTCCTGCTGGCGCCGCCGGAACCTCGGCACCGTCGCGAGTGTCGGGTTGGAGTGCTGACGGCGACTGCCGGTCAGGCGGCCGCTTCGGTGTGGTCGCCGCTCACGCGGGGGTTGCGGAGCCAGGACAGCGCCTCGGTCTCGCCCAGCGGCGGGGAGTAGTAGTAGCCCTGGCCCAGCGGGCAGCCCAGGCGGCTCAGGATGCCGCGGTGGCGGGAGTGTTCGATGCCCTCGGCCACCACCGTGAGGCCCAGGGACTGGGCCAGGGAGACGATGCCGCTGACCAGGGCGAGCTGCTGCTTGTCGGAGACCATGTCGTCGATGAACATCTTGTCGATCTTGAGGACGTCTATCGGGCGCTGGCGGAGGTAGCCGAGCGACGAGTAGCCCGTGCCGAAGTCGTCGATGGCGATGCGGACGCCGAGGTCGCGGAGGGTCGCGAGGTCGGTCCAGATCTGCTCGTCGTCGCCCATGAGGAGGGTTTCGGTGATCTCCAGCATGAGGGCGTGCGGGGGCATGCCGACGTACTCGAGGGACTGCCGCACCTGGTCGACGAAGCCCGGCTGGCGGAACTGGCGCACCGAGACGTTGACGCTCACGTAGGGGCGGCGTACCCGGGGCAGGATGCGCCACCACTGGGCGACGGTGTGCAGGGCCTGGTCGAGGACCCAGCGGCCCATCGGGACGATGAGCCCGCTCTCCTCGGCGACCTCGATGAACTGGTCGGGCGAGATGATGCCGCGGACCGGGTGGGCCCAGCGCACGAGGGCCTCGAAGCCGACGACCTCGTCGTTGCTGAGCTTGACGATGGGCTGGTACTGCAGGATGAAGTGGCCCTCGTTGACCGAGTGCTCCAGCGCCGAGCGCAGCTCCAGCCGCTCGACCATGGCGGTGTGCAGGTCGGCGCGGTAGCGGCGCCACTGGTTCTTGCCGGCGCCCTTGGCGACGTAGAGGGCGAGGTCGGCCTGGCGCAGCAGCTCGTCGGCGTTGTCGGCCTCGGGCGTGGTCGTGATGCCGATGCTGGCGTTGGCGAAGAGGGTCGCGCCGCCGGCGACGGGAATCGGCTCGGCCAGCGCGGCCAGGATGCGGGCGGCGGTCTCCTCGACGGCGCCGGGGTCCTGGACGTTCTCGACCAGGGCCGCGAACTCGTCACCGCCGAGGCGGGCGGCCGTGTCGTCGGCCCGCAGGGCGCCGGCGAGGCGCTCGGCGACGGCCTTGAGCAGCAGGTCGCCGACCGCGTGGCCCTGGGTGTCGTTGACGATCTTGAAGTCGTCGAGGTCGAGGAAGAGCACGCCGACCACCGAGCCGTCGCGGGCGCCACGGGCCAGGGCGTGGGTGAGCCGGTCGGTGAAGAGCACCCGGTTGGCCAGCCCGGTCAGCGAGTCGTGGAACGCCTGGTGGGTCAGCTCGCGCTCCAGGCGGGCCCGCTCGGTCACGTCGCGCAGGGTGATGACCAGCCCGGCGACGGTCGGGTCGGCGCGCAGGTCACGGCCGTGGAGTTCGAGCATGACCTCCGTACGCCGCCGGCCCACCGCCCGGAAGTCCACGCCCTCGGCCACCATGTCCCCGGCCCGCACCGCCCCGAGCACCCCGTCGAGGCGCCGGCGGTCGCCGGGGTGCACCAGCTCGGGCAGCAGCACGCCCACGGGGTCGCCGCCGAGCACGTGGCCGGCGGACGGGCTCGCGTACCGGATGCGGTTGTGGTCGTCGACGATGAGGATCACGTCGGACGTGTTCAGGACCAGGGTGCGGAAGTAGGCCTCGCTGTTGCGCCGGATGACCTCCTCGCTCAGCGCGATGCGCTCGAGGGCGAGGGCGACCTGGGTGGCGAGCACCTCGACGGCGCTCTGGAGCCCGGCGAGCGCCCATTCGGGGCCGCCGACGTGCAGGACGCCGACGAGAGGGTCGCCGGCGGGCCGGTCGGAGAGCACGAGCGGGCAGCGCAGCACCGCGGGGAACTGGGACATGCGGGTGGCTACGGCCCAGTCCAGTTCGCGTACGGACACCAGCCGGGCCGCCGTCCCGGTCGCCCGGTCGAGGGCCATCTGGTTGGCGGTCTCCGGCGCGATCGGGGCGCCCGGGGCGGCGTACGACATCGCGAGCACGACCTGGTGCGGCGTGTCCGCGGGCAGCAGCTGGCCCAGCGCCCGGCGCACCGCCTCCCCGACCTCGTCGGCGTCGGCGGCCGACACGAGCGCCGCGGAGGCCTCGCGCAGTCCCCGCTCGCGGGCGATCGCCTGCCGGTGGCTGGCCATGACGCCCGCCATCCGGGCCAGCACCAGCAGGAACGTGACGGCGCTGAGCGCGGCGTTGACCATCAGGTCGGGGACCGTGCCGTCGGCGGACACCTGGACGACCAGCACGACCGGCGCGATCAGCGAGGCGACCGCGAGCGGGATCAGCCGGATGCGGCCGAGCTCGCCGGTGCTGGTGACGCCGGCCCGGGTCAGCTCGGTCATGGACGGGTGCAGCGCGGCCAGCCCGGCGGCGGCGAAGAACGGGATCCGGCCGAACGACGCGACCAGCGCGGCGTGGTCGCCGAACGAGGTGGCGTTGACGATGTCGGAGCCGAGGAGGGCGAGCGTGCCCAGGGTCAGCAGGGCCGCGGACGGGAGACGGCGGCCGGTGGCGAGCAGGAGCCGGGTGAGCGCGGCGAGGCAGAGCAGGTCGCCGATCGGGAAGAGGACGGCGAGGATCCGGTCGACGGTGTGCAGGCCGGGTTCGCGTACGTGCGGGCCGATGACGAACGCCCAGGTCAGCAGGGCCACGCCCGAGGTCAGGGTGAGCGCGTCGAGGAGGCCGCCGCGGTCGGGGCGCCCGCCGGTGCGGTAGCGCACGAACATCAGCAGGACGGCCGCGAGCAGCGGATAGATGCCGAGCAGCAGCACCATGCCGGCCGTCCGCAGCAGCCCCGCGCCGCCGGTGAACATCGTGGCGCCGAGCGCGGCGAGCCCGGTCCCGGCGGCCAGCAGGTACCAGGGCGAGCGGCGTTCCGGGTTCAACGCCCGGACAGCGAGCAGGATCACGGCTACCGTGGAGGCGCCCGCGAGCAGCCGGACCGGGCCGCGCGCGGCGTCCACGAAGGTGAAGGCCACGCCGAGCAGCAGCATCCAGACGCCGAAGACGGCGGCGGTGAGCCGTGTCGGCATGCTGCTCCTTCGCGAGTCGGCCGGGCGGGTGACACAGACCTGATCGGGTGCCCGTTCCGGCAGCTGAGGACAATCACCCTGTGTCGACGACTGCTGACTTCGTCCGGGCGAACACCCGGCTGGCGCCCGTACCCTTCCTGCCCGAGCTGGTGCTGCACCAGGCCGACGAGCCGATCGAGCTCTGGGAGCGGACCGAGGCCGGGGGCGCGCAGCAGCCGCCGCCCTTCTGGGCCTTCGCGTGGGCGGGCGGCCAGGCGCTGGCCCGGCACGTCCTCGACCAGCCCGACCTCGTTGCCGGCCGGGACGTGCTCGACCTCGCCACCGGCTCGGGCCTGGTGGCCGTCGCGGCGGCCAAGGCAGGGGCGCGCTCGGTGGTGGCCAACGACATCGACCCGCTCTCGCTTGCCGCGGCCGAGGCCAACGCGGCCGCCAACGACGTCCGGGTCGCGCTGATCGAGGGAGACCTCCTGACCGACGGGTACGCGGAAGCCGGCGTCATCCTGGCGGGTGACGTCTTCTACAGCCGGGAGATGGCCTCGCTCGTCCTGCCGTTCTTGCGCGCGGCCGCCTTCCGGGGCGCCTTGGTCCTGGTCGGCGACCCGGGCCGGGCCTATCTCCCCACCGAGGGGCTGGTGCTCCGTGAGACATACGAGGTCCCCGTGATCGAGTCCCTGGAGAGTGTGCCCATGCGCCGGACGAGTGTGTGGCAAGTGTTGACACACTAAGTTGTTGAACAACTCTTGCCGGATTGTTCAACAATCCCTACCGTGAGCGAAAGGCCTCATCGAGCTGCACCGATCAGAGGACAGGCTCATGACGACGGAAGCCACGGAACCCACCACCACCGCCCGGACCCGCCGCACCGCCCTCGTCGGGGCGATCTTCCTGATGGCCACGAGCGCCATCGGCCCCGGCTTCATCACGCAGACCACGACCTTCACCGCCCGGCTGGGTGCCGCGTTCGCGTTCGGCATCCTGATGTCGATCCTGGTCGACTTCGTCGTCCAGATGAACATCTGGCGGGTGGTCTCGATCAGCGGCAAGCGCGCCCACGAGATCGCCAACGCCGTCGTCCCCGGCGCCGGCCACCTGCTCGCCGCCCTGGTCATCCTGGGCGGGCTGATCTTCAACATCGGCAACGTGGCCGGGTCGGGGCTCGGCCTCAACGCCGCCCTCGGGCTCGACCCCAAGCTGGGCGGCCTGATCAGCGCCCTGATCGGCATCACCATCTTCGCCGTCAAGCGGGCCGGGATGGCGATGGACCGGCTGCTGATCGTGCTCGGGCTGGTCATGATCGCGCTGACCCTCTACGTGGCGATCGTCTCCGGCCCGCCGGTCGGGGACGCGCTCAAGCAGACCGTCGTGCCCGAGGACATCGACTTCGCCGCGATCACCACGATCATCGGCGGGACGGTCGGCGGCTACATCACCTACTCCGGCGCGCATCGGTTGCTCGACTCGGGCACCACGGGCCCCGAGCACGTCCGTGAGGTCACACGGGGTGCGCTCAGCGGCATCGCGGTCACAGGACTCATGCGCTACCTGCTGTTCCTGGCGATCCTCGGGGTCGTCGCCGGCGGCGTCGCGCTCGACACGAAGGGCAACGCCACGGCCCAGGCCTTCGAGTCGGCGGCCGGCGAGTTCGGCCAGCGCGCGTTCGGCGTCGTGCTCTGGGCGGCCGCGATCACGTCGGTGGTCGGGGCCGCGTACACGTCGGTGTCGTTTTTCGATGCCTTTTCCGCCCGCTTCGCCGAGCCGCGCGTGCGCTCCTGGGCCACCGTGGCCTTCATCGCGGTCAGCACCGTGATCTATCTGCTGATCGGCACCGCGCCGGCGGCCCTGCTGGTCTTCGCGGGCGGCTTCAACGGCCTGATCCTGCCGATCGGCTTCACCATCCTCCTGTACGCGGCGTGGCGCCGGCGGGAGCTCCTCAAGGGCTACCGTTACCCCGTGTGGCTGCTGGTGCTGGGCGCCGTGGTGGCCGCCCTGACCTGGTACATGGGGGTCGTCTCCGCCCGCACCATCTTCGACTACCTGGCCGGGTGATCCCATGGACCTCAACAGCGACCTCGGCGAGGGCTTCGGCACCTGGCGCCTGGGCGACGACGCGGCGATGCTCGACATCGTCAGCAGCGCCAACGTGGCGTGCGGCTTCCACGCCGGCGACCCGCGCACGCTGCTGGCCACCTGCGAGCGCGCGATCGAGCGGGGCGTCGTCATCGGCGCCCAGGTCGGCTATCGCGACCTGCCCGGCTTCGGGCGCCGGTTCATCGACTACGAGACGCCCGACCTCGTCGCCGAGATCATCTATCAGATCGGCGCGCTGGACGGGCTGGCCCGCGCGGCCGGCGACCGGGTGCTCTACGTGAAGCCGCACGGCGCCCTCTACAACACGATCGTCCACCACGAGCAGCAGGCCGCCGCGGTCGTCGACGCGGTGCGGCGCTACGACCCGGACCTGCCGGTGCTCGGGCTGCCCGGATCGGTCTTCCTGCACCTGGCCGAGGAGGCGGGGCTGCGGACGGTACGCGAGGCCTTCGCCGACCGTGGCTACAACGCCGACGGCACGCTGGTGTCCCGGCGGGAGCCCGGTGCCCTGCTGCACGATCCGGCCGAGGTGGCCGAGCGGATGGTCCGGCTGGCGACCGAGCACACGCTGGTCGCCGTGGACGGCACGGTGATCAAGATCGAGGCGGACTCGATCTGCGTGCACGGGGACTCGCCCGGGGCCGTGGACATGGCGTCGTCGGTGGCCGGGGCCCTCGCGGCCGCGGGCATCACCATCACCGCCTTCGGAGGTGAGATCCGGTGAACGCCGCTCTCCGCAAGCAGTTCCGCGACGGTCTCGTCCGGCCGACGGCCGGGCTGGCGCCGGGCTTCGCGCAGGCCAACCTCATCGCCGTGCCGCGCGACTGGGCCTGGGACATGCTGCTCTACGCCCAGCGCAACCCCAAGCCGTGCCCGGTGCTCGACGTCTCGGACCCGGGCTCGGCGACGACCGTTCTCGCCGACGGCGCCGACCTGCGCACCGATCTTCCGCTCTACCGCGTGTGGCGGGACGGGAAGCTGGTCGAGGAAGTGCCCGACGCCACCGGGCAGTGGCGCGACGATCTGGTGGCGTTCCTCATCGGGTGCAGCTTCAGCTTCGAGGCGGCACTGGTCGCGGAGGGCATCGACGTGCGGCACATCACCGCGGGCAGCAACGTCCCGATGTACCGGACCGCGCGCCAGTGCCGGCCCGCCGGGCGCCTGCGGGGCGAGCTGGTCGTGTCCATGCGGCCGATCCCGGCGGACCGGGTCGCGGACGCGGTCACGATCAGCGCCCGGTTCCCCGAGGTGCACGGCGCCCCGGTGCACGTCGGCGATCCCGCCGGGCTGGGCGTCGCGGACCTGGACCGGCCGGACTTCGGGGACCCGGTGGAGATCCGGCCGGGCGAGGTGCCCGTGTTCTGGGCGTGCGGCGTGACCCCGCAGGCGGCGGTCATGGCGTCGGGCGTGCCGTTCGCGATCACGCACGCGCCGGGGCACATGTTCGTGACCGACGTGGCATGACGCGTTTCCTGAGGTGTGGGCGGGAGGCCGTACTCGCCGAGGTGGACGACCTCGACGCGGCCCTCGCCCTCTACGCCGCGCTGCGGGAGGCCGCGCTGCCAGGGGTCGTCGACCTGGTGCCGGCCGCGCGGACCGTGCTGATCCGCCTCGATCCCGCTGTCACCAGCCCGCGCGAGGTCCGGATCGCCGTGGCGGGTCTCACCGTCGGCGCTGTCGACCGCGGGTTCGTCGGCACGGTCGAGATCCCGGTGGTGTACGACGGGCCGGACCTCGCCGACGTGGCGGGGCACCTCGGGATCTCCCCGGCGGACGTCATCGCCCGGCACACCGGCGCCGAGTGGACCGTGGCGTTCGGCGGGTTCGCCCCGGGCTTCGGTTACCTGACGGGAGGAGACTTCGACGTGCCCCGGCGTACGTCCCCCCGCACGCGCATCCCCGCCGGATCGGTCGGGCTGGCCGGCCGGTTCTCCGGGGTCTATCCCCACGACAGCCCGGGTGGCTGGCAGATCGTCGGCCGCACCACGGCGACGATGTGGGACCTGGACCGGGCCGAGCCGGCGCTGCTCGTCCCCGGCGCCCGGGTGATCTTCCGGGCGGTGCCGGCGTGACGGTGATGACGGTGCTGCGGACCGGGCCGCTGACCGTGTTCAAGGACGCGGGGCGGCCGGGGCACGCGCACCAGGGGGTGCCGCCGTCCGGGGCGGTGGACCGGGGGGCGTACCGGCGGGCGAACGCCCTGGTCGGGAACCCGGCGGGGGCCGCCGTGCTGGAGTGCACGCTGGGCGGGCTCCGGGTCCGTTTCGACGGGCCGGTCCTGGCCGTGCTGACCGGGACCGACGCGGTCCTGACCGTCGACGGGCGGCCCTCCGACGTCGAAAAAGTGGTCTCGATACCCGCTGGGGCCGAAGTCGGCGTGACGCAGCCCCGGCGGGGACTGCGCAGTTACTTCGCCGTGCGGGGTGGCTTCGACGTGTCGCCGGTGCTCGGTTCGCGGTCGAAGGATCGGCTGGCCGGCATCGGTCCCGTTCTCGGCACGACTGTGCGAATTACCGATTCGCCGGTGTCGGAGCCGGAACCGTCGTTCCCCGTGGGGCTGGGCGATCTCACCCTGGAAGTCGATCTCGGGCCCCGGGACGACTGGTTCACCGCCGCGGCCGTGCGGACATTGTTCAGCGCCGCCTATGTCGCCGCCCCGGCCAGCGACTCGGTCGGGCTGCGGCTGGAGGGGCCGGCCCTCGAGCGGGCGCGGACCGAGGAGCTGCCGAGCGAGGGCGTCGTCCGCGGCGCGGTGCAGATCCCGCCGAGCGGCCAGCCCATCGTCTTCCAGGCCGACCATCCGGTGACCGGCGGCTACCCGGTGATCGCGGTGCTCACCCCGGCGGCGGCCGACCTGGCGGCCCAGGTCCGGCCGGGAGCCCAGGTACGGTTCCGGCGGGCGAGGCTGATTGACTAGCCTCGTGACGAGCGTGGAGCACGAATCCGGGTCCGCCGCCCGCGCCGTGGCGAGGCTGCGCACGTGGATGATCAACGGCGAGCTGGCGCCGGGCACGCGGCTCTCCGAGACCGCCCTCACCGGGCCGCTCGAGGTGTCCCGCAACACGCTGCGCGAGGCGTTCTCCACGCTGATCGAGGAGGGGCTGCTCGTGCGGCAGCCGCACCGCGGGGTGTTCGTGGCCACGCTCAGCCCGGCGCAGATCGCGGACATCTATCGCGTACGGGCGCTGCTCGAATGCTCCGCCCTCGGCCAGGCCCCCACCGACCCGCCCCGCGCCGAAGGTCTGCGCGCCGCCGTCACCGAGGCCGAGCGGGCGGCGGCAGCCGGCGACTGGCGCGGCGTCGGCACGGCGAACATGCACTTCCACGAGCAGATCGTCGCCCTGGCCGGCAGCCCCCGGCTGGACGCCTGGATGCGCCAGCTGACCGCCGAGCTGCGGCTGGCCTTCGCGTCGGCGCCCGACCCTTCAGCGCTGCACCGGCCGTTCGTCGCGATGAATGCCGCGATCACCGCGAGCTACGAGGCCGGGGACGCCCAGCGCGCGGCCGACCAGCTGCGCGACTATCTGCTGACGTCGGAGCGGATCGTCCTGGGCAACCTGCCCTGAAGCAGGTCGCGCAGGCCGAAGCCGTCGTCGACCACGGCGTCCGGTCGGGGCCAGGCGGCGGGGTCTTCGCGGGCTGTGCGGGGCGAGCGCATCAGGACGGCGGCGGCGGTCTCGGCGCGGCGGGCGCACACGATGTCGCGCTGGTAGCTGTCGCCGACGTGCCAGCACTGCTCGGTCGGGACGCCCAGGTCGCGGGTCGCGCGCCAGATCATCTCCGGGTTGGGCTTGCGGACGCCGGCCTCGTCGCTGTAGATCTGCGCCGCGAACAGCCCGCCCACGCCCGCCCGGTCGAGGAACTCGCGGTGGGCGGAGCCGCTGAGCGTGTTGCTCACCACGGCCATGGGCAGACCGGCGGCGCGGGCCGCGCGCAACGCTTCCGGGATGCCGGGACGCAGGGCCCACGACGGCCGGTACGCCCAGTCGTGGCTGAGCCGGGCGGCCTGGGCGCGTACGGCCGCGCGGGCCGGACCGGGCCACCCGGCCGTGACGAAGCGTCCCCAGATCTCCTCGTGCCCCAGCTCGAACGGCTGGTCCTCGTCGCGCCACGCCCGGTAGCCGTCCTCGCCGTCGGTCAGCGAGCGGCTGATCTCGCCCGGGGTCAGCACCCCGCCGGTGAGGTTGTAGAGCCGCAGGACCAGCTCGGGCGGGGCGGGGTCGAACGGGCCGGCGCCCTCCGCGAGGACGCCGCCGAAGTCGAGGAGCAGCGCGGCCGGGGCGGGCAGCATCAGCGCGCGTTCAGGGTCCAGGCTCGCACGCCGCCCACGATACCGGCGGTGTTGGGCACCACGACGACTTCGTCGCCCATGCGGGCCAGCTGCGCCGCGGTGATCAGCCGCGAGTTGCCGCCGCCCAGGTAGAGCCGGTCCCACAGGAACACCGGCCGCAGCCCCTCGACGACGTTGCGGACCCGCCGCGACCAGAGGGCGTCACCCAGGCGGCGCCGCTCGTGCTCCCCGATGTACGTGTCGTAGCTCATGCCCCACCGCACCGGCGCCTGCGACATCTCCAGGTGCGGGGCGAGCGCTCCACCGTCGAAGAGCGCGCAGCCCAGGCCGGTCCCCAGCGTGAGCACCAGCTCGCAGCCGGTGCCCGCGACGACCCCGGCGCCGTGCACCTCGGCGTCGTTGAGCACCAGGGTCGGCAGCCCGAAGGCCTCGGCCAGCGCGGTCCGGGCGTCGTAGCCGCCCCACGCGTCGACCAGCTCCGGGTCGATCTTGGTCCGCGGTCCGAGCTTCGTCACGTAGTGCGGCGTCTTCACCACGACGCCGTGCCGCAGCATGCCGGGCATCCCGACGGTGACCCGGTCCGCGTGCGGCAGCCGCTCACCGAGCTCCACCAGCGTCTTCACGAACAGGTCGGGCGGCAGCGGATAGGGCGTGGGCACCCGGATGGGCTGCGCCCGCATGGTGCCCGCCTCGTCCAGCACGGACCCCTTGATCCCGCCGCCACCGCAATCGATCGTCAATGTGAATGCCACGTGTAGCAGTGTGACAGGCTGCTTCAGAACCGTGCGAAGGACCGGATCGGCATGCGGGGCCCGAACTTCGGCGCCGTGATGCCGCCGAAGGCCAGCAGCTCGCACACCCGCCCGCGATGCCCCGCGAACGGCTCCAGCAGCTCGAGCATCCGCGCGTCCGTCCCGCGCGCCTCGCCCGCCAGCGCCCACGCGACCGTGTTCGGAATGTGGAAGTCGCCGACACTGACGGCGTCCGCGTCCCCGTAGGCGGTGCGCACCACCTCGGCCGCCGTCCACGGCCCGATGCCCGGGATCGCGACGAGCCGCCGGGTCGCCTCGGCGCTGTCCACGCACTTCTCCAGCCGGGCCGCCGCCGCCGCGCCGCGCAGCAACGCCTGGGTGCGGCGCTGCTCGACCCCGAACGGATGGAACACCCAGTACGGCGTCGCCGCCACCGCCTCCGGGTCCGGCGGCAGCAGCAGATCGCCCGGCCCCGGCGCCGGCTCGCCGAAGTGCTTCACCATGGCCCGATAGGCCCGGTGCGCCTCGATCCCGGTCACCTTCTGCTCGAGCACCGCCCGGATCAGCCGCGGAAAGATCTGCCCGGTGGCCGCGAACCGCACCCCCGCGAACGTCTTCGCCAGCCGCGCGATCAACGGGTGCCGGCCCGCCAGCGCCGGAAAATCGCCGAGCTCGTCCCGCAGCCCCGCCACGGCGTCGGCCCGCTCGGCCAGCCACTCGGCGCCGGGCCCGTGGGCGGTCGCGGTGAGCCCCGCGCCGTCGCGCGCCAGATGCAAAGATCCAGGCCCGTCCGGCGTACGCACGGCCAGCCGGAAATCCCCGTCCACAAGCGTGCCGCACGGGTCGTAACGAACCACCAGAAGCGCCCGCAAAGTGCGCACGAACTGGTAGTTCGCCGGCGTCGCCAGCCGCCGCACCACCGTCCTCGTCACGGCCGCCACTATACGACCGCCGCCCGCCCCGACGGTTCAGCCTTGCTCCCGCGCCACCCGCAGCGGCGCGATCACGGGCTTGTCGCTCAGCACGTTCGCGAGCGCAGAAGACCGGCAGCGGGTGGACGTCGAGGACGTGAACGCCGGCCGTCAAGATCGCCGCGAGCCTCGCCGCGGCGCCGGCAATGATGGCCGTCACGGCAAGTCCATCGGCTCGCCGAAACGCACCAACACCAGGACCGGGCCGGGCAGGCGTGCCGGGTGCTGGTCCGGGGGAGCCGCAACTCCGCGCTTCTCGAATTCGAGGACGGCTTCCAGGTCATCACCAGCCGGGGCGGGCTGCGCCGGCGGGCTCAGTAGGGGTTGCCGCTGCCCGGCAGCCGACCGCGCAGCACTCCTCCCAGCCGGCCCGGCTTGCCCGGGGCGGCCGACAGCGGCGGGCTGTCCACCGAGCCGCGCTCGGCCATGCCGCGGACCAGCTCCTTCAGGGCGTGCACCGAGTCGGTCAGCGGGCGCCAGCCCAGCTCCGCCTTGATGCGGTCGCAGGACATCAGCGGTGCCTTGAGGCCGAGCTTGACCCAGCCCACGTCGACCGGCTGGAGCCTCAGGCGCCAGGAGAGGTCGGCGGCCGCCTTGAGGAAGGAGCCGGCGATCGGCACCTCGTGGCCGTGGAAGGCGCGGGCGGCGACGGCCGGGTCGAGGACCGGGCCGGCGGCGACGTTGAAGGCGCCGCGGGCGTCGGAGGCCAGGGCCCGGGCGTATGCGTCGGCGACGTCGTCGGCGTGCACGGCCTGGACGCGGAGGGCGGGGTGGGACGGGATGAGCGGGATGCGGCCGAAGCGCAGCATCCGCGCCGGGAGCAGCGGGCCGGCGAAGTAGCGGGCGATCTCCGTGCCGGCGTCGTGCTGGAAGATCAGGCCCGGGCGCAGGCGGACGACGCGGAGCGTGGGGTGGTCTGCCTCGACGCGGTCGAGCATGCTCTCGACCAGGGCCTTGTGCCGGCTGTAGGAGGAGCCGGGCACGCCGGTGCGGGGGAACGACTCGGTGACATAGGCGTGCTTGGGCCCCGGGGCGTAGACGCCGACCGAGGAGGCGAAGACGAAGCTGGGCACCCCGGCGCGCAGGACCGCGTCGACCACGTTGCGGGTGCCGAGGACGTTGGCCTCGAAGAGCCGGCGCTGGTCGTGGCTCGGCTGGATCTGCCAGGCCAGGTGGACGACCGCGTCGGCGCCGCGGAAGATCTCGTCCAGCCGGGCGGAGGCGCCGGGGGCTGCGACGTCGCAGGTGTGCCAGTCGACCGCGTCGTAGGGGGGCACCTCGCGGCGGGGCAGCCGGCGGACCACGCCGGCGAGGTCTGTTCCGGGCTCGTTGCGCAGCCGGCGCAGCAGGGCCGTGCCCGCGTTGCCGGTCGCTCCGACGATCACCACTCGCATGCTTCGGCGGTACCCGGTGGCCCGAGGTTGAATCATCCTTCCGGGGGTACGCCGGGACCATGAAGCTTGCCGTCAACGGAGTCGAGCACACCCTCGACATCGATCCGCGGACCACCCTGCTCGACGCCCTGCGCGAGCACCTGCACCTGACGGGCGCCAAGAAGGGCTGCGACCACGGGCAGTGCGGGGCGTGCACGGTGCTGCTGGACGGGCGCCGGGTCAACAGCTGCCTGGTCCTCGCCATCAGCCAGCAGGACGCCGAGGTCACCACGATCGAGGGGCTGAGTCCGCACCCGTTGCAGGAAGCCTTCCAGGAACATGACGGATTCCAGTGCGGCTACTGCACGCCGGGGCAGATCTGCTCGGCCGCCGGCATGCTCGACGAGGCGGCGAAGGGCTGGCCGAGCGCCGCGACTCCCGCCGGCGAGGAGCCGACCCTGAGCGACGCGGAGATCCGCGAGCGGATGAGCGGCAACCTGTGCCGCTGCGGCGCGTACGCGAACATGGTCCCCGCCATCGCCGAGGTGGCCGGCCGATGAAGACGTTCGAGTACACGCCCGCCACGGAGATCGGCGAGGCGGTCGGCGCCCTGGGGCCGGATGCCGCGTTCCTGGCCGGCGGCACCAATCTCGTCGACCTCATGAAGCTCGGCGTCGCCACCCCGGACACGCTGGTCGACATCAACCGGCTGCCGCTGCGCGACGTCGAGGAGCTGCCCGGCGGCGGCCTGCGCATCGGGGCCGGGGTCCGCAACAGCGATCTCGCGGCGCACCCGGTGGTCCGGCGCGACTTCCCGGTGCTCAGCCAGGCGCTGCTCGCGGGCGCGTCCGGTCAGCTGCGCAACATGGCGACGACCGGCGGCAACCTGCTGCAGCGCACCCGGTGCCGCTATTTCATGGACATGACCAAACCTTGCAACAAGCACGAGCCGGGTACGGGCTGCCCGGCGCGCGAGGGCGACCACCGGAACCTCGCGATCCTGGGCGCCTCCGAGCACTGTGTCGCCACGCATCCGTCGGACATGGCCGTGGCACTGGCCGCTCTCGATGCGACCGTTCACGTGACCGGGCCGGTCGGCGACCGAACCGTGCTGTTCGGTGATTTGCACCGGCTACCCGGCGACACGCCGCACATCGACACGACGCTGGAGCACGGCGAGTTGATCACCGGAGTCGACCTGCCGGCGCCGTCGCGCAACTCGGCGTATCGCAAGGCCCGTGATCGCGCCTCCTACGCCTTTGCCGTGGGCTCGGTCGCCGCGGTGCTCGATACGGCCGAGGGACGAATCGAAAATGTCCGGATCGCGTGGGGTGCCGTCGCGCACAAGCCGTGGCGCGCCACCAGGGCCGAGGAGGCGCTGCGCGGGCAGGCCCCGACGCGGGAGAACTTCCTCGCCGCGGCCGACGCCGAGCTCGCCGCGGCCGAACCGTTGCGGGACAACGGCTTCAAGCTCGCCCTGCTGCGCAACATGACCGCGACGGTCCTGGAGGGTCTCGCATGACCAGCACCGTGGAGAACACCGTCGGCCGCCCGCTCGGCCGGATCGAGGGCCCGGCCAAGGTCACCGGCGAGGCCCTGTACGCCGCCGAGTACCCGGTCAAGGACGTCACCTACGCGTGGGTCGTCCAGTCGCCGGTGCCCCGGGGCACGCTGAACGCCGTCGTCGTCGACCCGCTGACCGAGGACGACGACGTGCTCGCGGTCCTGTGGCACGGCAACGCGCCGGGGCTCGAGGACGCCGGCGACCCCGAGCTGGCCGTGCTGCAGTCGGACCGGATCAGCTATCGCGGGCAGGCCGTGGCGCTGGTCGTCGCCCGTACGCTGGAAGCCGCCCGCAGGGCCGCCCTGGAAGTCCGGCTCGACATCGCCGCCGAGCCCCACGACGCGTTGCTGCGGGCCGATCATCCCGAGCTCTACACGCCCGAGAAGGTCAATCCCGACTTCCCGGCCGAGAGCCGGATCGGCGACGTCGACGCCGCCCTGGCCGCGGCGCCGGTGACCGTCGACGTGCGCTACGAGACGCCGGCCCTGCACAACAACCCGATGGAGCCGCACGCGACGATCGCCGTGTGGGAGGGCGACGACCTGCTCCTGTACGACTCCAATCAGCACGGGCCGGGAGTGGCCGGCACTGTCGCGGCGGCGTTCGGGCTGACCCCGGATCGCGTACACGTGATCAATGAGCATGTCGGTGGTGGCTTCGGGTCCAAGGGCACCGCGCGCCCCAATGCCGTCCTCGCCGCGCTGGCCGCGAAGGTCGTCGGGCGGCCGGTCAAGCTGGCCCTGCCGCGGCAGGCGCTGTTCAGCATGGTCGGCTATCGCACGCCGACGATGCAGCACATCCGCCTCGGCGCCGAGCGCGACGGCCGGTTGACCGCCGTCTCGCACGAGGCGGTCGAGCAGACGTCGCAACTGTTCGAGTTCGCCGAGCAGACGACCACGATCACCCGCCACATGTACGCGGCCGCGAACCGCTACACCGGACACAAGCTCGTCCGTCTCGACGTGCCGACCCCGCGCTGGATGCGCGCGCCCGGTGAAGCGCCCGGAATGGTCGGCCTCGAGTGCGCCATGGACGAACTGGCCGAGCGGCTCGGCCTGGACCCCATCGAGCTCCGCGTCCGCAACGAGCCGGACGCCGAGCCGGAGAGCGGCGTCCCCTTCAGCAGCCGGCACTACGTCGAGTGCCTGCGCGAGGGGGCCCGGCGCTTCGGCTGGGCCGGCCGGGAGCACCGCCCGCGCCTGCGCCGCGAGGGCGACTGGCTCATCGGTACGGGAGTCGCGGGCGCGAGCTATCCGACCATGGCCCAGCCGTCGACCGCCCGGGTCACGCTCGGCGCGGACGGCACGGCGTCGGTCGCCATCGCCGCGTCCGACATCGGCACGGGCGCCCGCACCATCCTGACCCAGATCGCCGCCGACGAGCTCGGGCTGCCCGCTTCGGACATCCGGATGCGCATCGGGGACAGCACGCTGCCCATGGCGTCGGTGGCGGGCGGTTCGTCGGGCAGTGCCTCGTGGGGCTGGGCCGTGACCGAGGCGTGCCGCGAGCTGAGGCGTACCGGGAGATCGGAGGTCACCTTCGACACCAGCGAGCTGATCGCCCAGCAGGAGAAGGACGGCAAGCACGCCTTCGGCGCCCACTTCGCGGAGGTACGCGTCGACACCGTCACGGGCGAGGTGCGGGTGAGCCGCATGCTCGGGGTCTTCGCCGCGGGCCGCATCCTCAATCCGCGCACCGCCCGCAGCCAGTTCCTCGGCGGCATGACCATGGGCATGGGCATGGCCCTGCACGAGGAGGGCGTCCTCGACTCCCGCACCGGCGACTGGGTCAACCACGACCTCGCCGAGTACCACGTCCCGGTCCACGCCGACATCGAGAACATCGAGGCGGTGTGGCTGGAGGAGCACGACGCGGACGTCAACCCGATGGGCAGCAAGGGCATCGGCGAGATCGGCATCGTCGGGTCGCCGGCCGCGATCGTGAACGCCGTGTGGCACGCGACCGGCGTGCGGGTGCGGGACCTGCCGGTGCGGCTGGACAAGCTCCTGCCGCACCTCTGAGCCGGCCGTGCTCGTCTTGCCGGCCGTGCTCGTCTTGCCGGCCGTGCTCGTCTTGCCGGCCGCCGGGCTCGTCTTGTCCGGGCCGGGCTTGTTGTGCCGGCGGCCGGGTTCTCCCGCAGCATGGCCCGGTGGGCGAGGAGCAGTCCGGTGGGTTCGGTGGGCGTGGAGTTCGTCATGCCCGGAACTCTGCGGGACCGCACTTGCAGTCGGCCTGACGCCGGCTGAAGACGCCCCCGCAGCCTGATTTTTCCGGAAACCTTCGCACGGTTCGGTTCATTCGGTGCAACGGCGGGTGCGTGTTCGTGCACCCGTAAGCGTGATTGCGGGCACATTGATCGACGGTCTTGCGCGGCCGGCCCGTTTCCGGTTTCGCGCCCGCCGCCGCCCGCCCGGCCGCCATTTCCGCCGCAGCTGGGCCACGCGTTCCCGGACGCGGTGACGGCTTGTTTGCGGACGGGTGACAGCCGCGCCGAATGGCTTCACAGATCCGCGACATGCGCATGGTCACAATTTGCCTCGGCGCGCCGCGATCGACAGAATGAAAGCGCGGAAATATCCGACACAAAGGCACCGCCACGGGAGCGACCACACATGGCCAAGCAGGTAATCACCCTCCTCACCGACGACCTCGACGGCGGCGAGGCCGATCGCACCGTCGAGTTCGGACTCGACGGGGTCAACTACACGATCGACCTCTCGGAGAAGAACGCGGGCAAGCTGCGCAAGGCCCTCGACCCCTACCTGGCGGTCGCCACCCGGGTCGGCCGCAGCGGCCTCGACCCGCGGGCGCCGCGCCGGGGCACCGGGGTGAGCACCGGCCGCGCCACCCGCGACCAGAACCAGGCCATTCGCGAGTGGGCGAGCAAGAACGGCTTCGAGGTCTCCGAGCGGGGCCGCATCCCGAGCTCGATCGTCGAGGCCTACCACAGCAAGCACTGACCCGCCGCCGACCGGGCCGCCGACGACTGCCGGCCCTGTCCGCGGGTGACTGCGGCCCTGCTCGTGGGTGACTGCGGCTCTGTCCGCGGGTGACTGCGGCTCTGTCCGCGGGTGGCCGCCAGTTCTTGTTGCGCGTGACCACCGGGCTGCCCGCGGGTGACCGCCGGCGCCGGTTGCGCGTGACCGCCGGGCTGTTCGCGGGTGACCGCCGGCTCCGTTTGCGCGCGATCGCCTGGCCCGCGCGGGTGACTGCCGGTCCCGCCCGCGCGCCGGGACCGCATCGACGGCGTCGCCTCGTGCGGCGCCGTTCGAGTGACGCCCGGCCCGGCGGGGCCTTTCCGTCGCCGGGCGTCCGAGCCGCTATTTCCCGGCCATCGGCCGTGTGAGCTTTCCCGAGGCCCGTGCCGCCGGCTCTTTCCCGAGGCCTGTGCCGCCGGCTCTTTCCCGAGGCCTGTGCCGCCGGCTCTTTCCCGAGGCCCGTGCCGCCGGCTCTTTCCCGATCGGGGCGCAGCCGGTCTTGCGCGGCGGGGGCTGACCGTCTTTCCCTCGGTGGGCGCTTCCGGTCTTTCCGGGGCGGGTGTCGGCGGTCTTTCCCGGCGCCGGTCCTGAAGCGTTTTCTCTCGGCGAGGGGCCAGGCCGGCCGGGCCGGAACAGGCGGGCCCCGAAATGCCCCGGAGCATCGAGGGCGCGGCGGGTGAATGGTCCGCGCGGCGCACCGAAGAATTCGGGCTTAACCGGTTAAACTGGCCCGTCGTCCAATGCCGGGCCGGGGAGATCCGATGCCCTTTCTCACGCCCCATGCATGGGCCGCCGCCGTGCCGGGTGCGGATCAGACCGTGCCCTGGTGGCTGGCCGCGCTCATGGTGGTCGCCCTGCTCGTGGCGCCCGCCGCCTTCTGGTGGCAGCACATGCGCGCCGAGGACCACATCGCCGAGCTGCGCATCGCCCTCGACAGCTGCGAACGGGCCCTCGCCGGAGCCCAGCAGGCCGCCGTCCAGGCCCAGAACGTCGCCGCCCGCGCCCAGGTCGCCGCCGCCCG
Organism: Symbioplanes lichenis; assembly: GCF_030709675.1. Lineage (GTDB taxonomy): Bacteria > Actinomycetota > Actinomycetes > Mycobacteriales > Micromonosporaceae > Actinoplanes > Actinoplanes lichenis. Next base: position 390,476 of record NZ_JAUZQD010000001.1, on the reverse strand, counting down.
CGCCCAGCAGGCCGTCGACGAGGCCCTGACCAGCCAGCAGGCCCTCGCGGCGGAGCAGCGCCTCGTGTCGGTGGTCGTCCAGACGCTGCGGCAACGCCAGGACGACGCCGCCGAGTTCGAGACCCGTCACTACGGGCCGGCATGAGCGAAGGCGCGGGAGCGACCGGCCCGGACGGAGGGCTCACCGTCACGGTGCACTTCGACTGGCTGCCGGTGGGGGAGCGGGGGCGGCTGGTCGTGCACCGGCGTTTGACCGGGCCGGGCTGCCCGGCGACCGATCGCTGCTGGCTTTCCGACGAGCTTCCGTGGCACCGGCTCGCCGCACTGGACCCGGCCGCTGCCCTCCCGGCGGAGGCGGGCTTGTGGCGCGACTTGTTCACCGGTCGCTTCGTCGAGGGGCTCGGCCATCCAGTTCCGCTGCACGCCACGTCGGCCGACGGGGTGCGCGGTGTTCTGCACACCGTGCCGCCGGGCGTCGCGGGCCGGTCGCTCGTCGTCGTGGCGGCACAGCTCACGGACACTACTGTCGGCCCGGTGCTTGGGGCGGTCACGGCCACGGCGTCCCGGCACGACTATCTGGCCACGGCCCTCGCGCCGCTGGTCCGAGCCCGGCTGACCGCTCTCGGCCTGCATCCGCGCCCGGCCGCCCCCGCCCACGACGGATCCAGCGGGCACGGAGCCGCCGGGGACCCGGGCGAGCGGCTCGACGCGCTCACCGATGACATCGAGACGCGGGTTCTCGGCGGCGACCGGACGGTGCAGGTCAACCGCTTCGTCGCGTACCCGCCGGCGGCCGGCGCGGTCGGGCTGGCCGAGGCGGTGCGGCGCTCCGCCGTACGGGAAAGGCTGCTCGGCGAACCCGCCCGGCGGAAGCTGGCCGACCGGCTGGTGGACGACCTGGCCGGCCAGGGGTGGCGGTTCTGGTCGGAGCCGCTGCGCCTGACCGTGCCCCGCCCGCTCGCGGAGCTGCTGCACGGGCTGCTCTTCCTGCAGGTACGCCACCCCGGCCGCACCGTCACCACGCCGCTGTCCCCACGGCCCGGTTTCGCGGAGAAGCTCGGGCCCGGCCTCGAGGAGGCGCAAACAGCGGAGACGCCGGGAAATGTGACCGCGCTGCTCTGTCCGGCCTCCGGGCGGCCCCCGTCCGACGACAAGCTGCGCCGGGCGCTGGGCTCACTGCTGGCCGAGACGATCCAGCAACGCGGCCGCCGCCTGCTCGCGGCCGCCGACCTCGGCCCGGCACGGGCCCAGCCCACTCACGCGGACGATCACCCGCGCATTATGCGGGCTTGATCAGGCGTTCTGCGCGCCGTTGTACACCTGCCAGGCGACATCCCGGTAGTAGGCGAAGGAGGAATCACCCCAGCTGCCGAAGTAACTCGCGGTCTGCACGGCCGACCCGTCCGGCTGACAGTTCACGATGAAGGACCCGCCGCTCGCGCCGCCGGACAAGCCGTTGCAGTTCCGGATCTGCACCCCGCCGGACGGCCCGTCGTACGGCTGCCCCTCGCACCACACGGCATAGTCGACCGAGCCGGGCAGCCCGATCGCGTGCGCGGCCAGGATACGCGGAAGTACGCGCATGGGGACTCCCGCAGGCAGTCACGTACGTCGATATGTGAACAAGCCTGATCGACGGCCGGGGGAGAATGGGCGGCATGGACATCCGGAAGGCCGACGCCGGCGACGCCGCCGCGGTGGTCGCGTTGCGGTCGGTCGTCTATCCGTACCTCGTGCGCGGGGTCGAGGCGACGCGGCAGGGGATGACCGGGGCCGAGTGGGTCGCCGAGGCCGGCGGCCGCGTGGTCGGCTGGGTGGCGGCGCGGGGCCGGACCGTCTCGCTGCTGCACGTGCACCCGGAGCATCGCGGGCACGGGCTCGGCGGCGCCCTGCTCGACGTGGCCCTCGCGCATGTGGAGGAGCCGGCGCGGGCCTTCGCCACGACGGAGTCGCTCGGCTTCGCGCGGCGGCACGGGTTCCGGCCCAGCCGGGAGGTGCGCTACTCGGCGCTCGACCTGACCGGCTTCGCCACGGTGCGCAGCGACATGCCCCGGCTGCGCGACGTCGACCCCGTCGAGCTGCACCGCACCTACACGGAGGCGACCGCCGACGAGCCCGGTGACGTGCCGGCGACCCCGGTGCCGTTCGAGCGGTTCGTGTCGTGGTTCTGGGAGAACCCGGACGCCGACCGGGAGGCCGGGAGCGTGGCGTTCGCCGACGGGCGCCCCGTGGCGTTCTCGCTGGTGCTGCGGGACGGGGACAGGGTGTGGTCGGACATGACGGCCACGTTGCCGGCCTATCGGGGGCGCGGGCTCGCGTACCAGGTCAAGCGGGCGGCCCTGAGCCGGGCGCGCGGGCGCACGGCCTTCACCTCCAACGACGAGGCCAACAAGCCGATGCTGGCGATCAACGCCAGACTCGGATATCGGACAATCGCAGCACAGTGGAGTTGTGTGCGGGCATCGTAAAAGGCATGGTGTCCTACAGCTCCGGGACCTCCGGCACGCCGCTGCTCGGCGAGACGATCGGCGCCAACCTCGACCGCGCGGTGGCGGCGCACGGCGACCGGGAGGCGCTCGTCGATGTCGCGGCGGGGCGGCGGTGGACGTACGCGGAATTCGGCGCGGCCGTCGACGACGCCGCGCGCGGGTTGCTCGCCCGCGGGATCAGCCAGGGTGACCGGGTCGGGATCTGGGCGCCCAACCGCGCGGAGTGGGTCATCGTGCAGTACGCGACGGCGAAGATCGGCGCGATCCTCGTCAATATCAATCCGGCCTACCGGACCCACGAGCTCGACTATGTCGTCCGCCAGTCCGGGTTGAGCCTGCTGGTCAGCGCGCCCGCGTTCCGCACGAGCGACTACCGCGCGATGATCGACTCGATCGGGTTCCGCGACGTCGTCTATCTGGACACCGAGGACTGGCCCGATCTGCTGGGCTCAGGGGGTCACGAGTCCCTCGACATCCCGCTGGTGTTCGACGACCCGATCAACATCCAGTACACCTCGGGCACGACCGGCTTCCCGAAGGGCGCGACGCTCTCGCACCACAACATCCTCAACAACGGCTACTTCGTCGGCGAGCTGGTCGGCTACACGCACGAGGACCGCATCTGCATCCCGGTGCCGCTCTACCACTGCTTCGGCATGGTCATGGGCAACCTCGCCGCCACCTCGCACGGCGCGACGATGGTGCTCCCGGCGCCCGGTTTCGACCCCGCCGCCACGCTGCGGGCCGTGGAGCAGGAGCGCTGCACATCCCTGTACGGCGTCCCCACCATGTTCATCGCGGAGCTCGCGCTGTCCGGGCACGACCTGTCCAGCCTGCGTACGGGCATCATGGCCGGCTCCCCGTGCCCGGTCGAAGTGATGAAACGCGTCGTCAGCGAGATGAACATGGCCGAGGTGGCCATCTGCTACGGCATGACCGAGACCTCGCCCGTCTCCCTGATGACCCGCCGGGACGACGGCCTCGCCCGCCGCACCGAGACGGTCGGCCGCGTCCTGCCCCACCTGGAGTCGAAGGTCGTCGACCCCGCCACCGGCCGGCCCGTTCCGCCGGGCGCGCCGGGGGAGCTGTGCACCCGGGGCTATTCCGTGATGCTGGGCTATTGGGGTCAGCCCGAGGCCACGGCCGAGGCGATCGACGCGGCCCGCTGGATGCACACCGGCGACCTGGCCACGATGGACGCCGACGGTTACGTCGCCGTCGTCGGCCGCATCAAGGACCTGGTCATCCGGGGCGGCGAGAATGTCTATCCGCGCGAGGTCGAGGAGTTCCTGCACACCCATCCGGGCGTCGCGGACGTCCAGGTCGTCGGCGTCCCGGACGAGAAGTTCGGCGAGGAGCTGATGGCCTGGCTCATCCTGCACCCCGGCGCCGAGCCGCTCACGGCCGATGACATCCGCGACTTCTGCCGGGGCAAGCTGGCCCACTACAAGATTCCCCGGTACGTCCACCTCGTCGACGCGTTCCCGATGACCGTCACCGGCAAGGTCCGCAAGGTCGAGATGCGGGAGCAGGCGATCGACATCCTGGGTCTCCAGGCGGCCGCCGCGATCAGGACGGCCTGAGGTCCAGTTCGACGTCCACGTCGTGGGCGCGGCTCGCGGTTACCCGGGCGGCGGCCCGGCGCCAGGGGCTGACGCCGAGCCAGTACCCGCGGGGGGAGCGGGAGATCACCGTGCGGAAGCGGTGGCCGTTGACCGTGGCCACCACGCGGGGCCGGCCCCCGCCGAGCTGGGCGACGACGTCGTCGGGCACGTCGAACCCGGAGCCGTCGCCGGAGCGCCGCAACTCGGCGCGGAAGCGCGTGCCTGCCGCGAAGGGGTACATGATCGGATCATGGCGAACCCGGGCGGTGCCCCGGCAGATCCCCGGCTGCCGCGAAGTTGACATGGCGCCAAGTGGACAGTCGCCGCCCCGTTCTACACCGCATCGAAGCATAGAAATTTGTTGTTGACCAGACCATGAATCGGTCGTAATTTTCATCGGCAGGACAGCTCGATGAAAAGGATGACCATCGATATGACCATCTCCAGCGCCGCCTACGTCACCGCGATCCGGGACGCGATCGAGCGCGCCGGCACCACGCAGGGCGACGGGATCGCCCGCGCCGCCGATCTGATCACCGCGACGCTCCGGGCCGGCGGGGTCCTGCAGGCCTTCGGGTGCGGGCACTCCGAGGCGCTGGCCATGGAGTTCGCCGGGCGGGCCGGCGGCCTCGTGCCCACGAACAAGATCGCGCTGCGCGACATCGTCCTCTTCGGCGGGGACCCGGCCGCTGTCCTCACCGACCCCGAGCTCGAGCGCACCCCGGCCGTCGCCCATCGCCTGTACGAGCTCGCGCCGATCAAGCCCGACGACGCCTTCGTGATCGCCAGCAACTCCGGCGTCAACGGGGCCGTGGTGGAGCTGGCCCAGATCGTCAAGCAGCGGGGGCACGCCCTGATCGCCATCACGTCGCTGGCGCACTCGTCGCGGGTGGAGCCCCGGCACGCCAGCGGCCTGAAGCTCGCCGACCTCGCCGACGTCGTCCTCGACAACGGCGCCCCGTACGGCGACGCGGTCCTGCCCTATCCCGGCGGCGCCGTGGGCGCGGTGTCGTCGATCACCGCCGCGCTCCTGGCCCAGCAGATCGTCGCCGAGGTCGTGGCGCGGCTGCTCGCGGCCGGGGAGACGCCGCCCGTCTACCTCTCGGACAACGTGCCGGGCGGGCGGGAGCACAACAAGGAGCTCGAGGCGAGGTACGCCGGGCGGATCCGGCGCCTCGCCTGAGGCAGACAGTTCTCTCCCCCCATTGGAGGACTCGTGAAACCATCCCTCGCCCTGGCCGGCATAGCCACCCTGCTGGGCACCACCCTCGCCGTCTTCGCCAACTCCCCCTCGGCCCAGGCGGCGGACTGCGGCTACCTGTTCGACGACTTCTCCTACTCCTCGTCCAGTGACGCCAACCTGACCGCGCACGGCTGGACACCCCGGAGCTACTCCGGCGGTCCCGGCGTCGCGGGCGCCACCTGGTCCCCGAACAACATCACCTTCCCCACAGCCGACGGTCAGAAGGTCATGCAGCTCACCGCCTCCACGGACGGGACCGGCGGCGGCACCAACCACGCCGAGCTCTACAGCACGCAGAAGCGGTTCTTCGAGGGCACGTACGCCAGCCGGGTCCGCTTCACCGACACGCCTGCGAGCGGGGCGGACGGCGACCACATCAACCAGACGTTCTTCACCATCAGCCCGCTCAACGGCGACCTCGACCCCACGTACAGCGAGCTGGACATCTCCGAGTACCTGCCGAACGGCGGGTGGGGCGAGACCGGGCCGATCAACTACCAGACGACCTGGTACACGTACCGGAACGAGCCCTGGTACGCCGACAACGTCCACTCCGAGCAACGCTCGTCGCTGAACGGGTGGCATGACCTGGTGGCCACGGTGGCCAACGGCAACGTCACCTACTACATCGACGGCGTGCAGGTCGGGCAGCACGGCGGGAAGTTCTACCCGCGCCAGACGATGACGATCAACTGGAACCTCTGGTTCATCGACACCGCGGCTCACACGGGCGGGCTTTCCACGTACGTGGAGCAGGTCGACTGGATGTTGTTCGCCAAGAACCAGGCGCTGACGCCGGCGCAGGTCACCGCGCGGACGGCCGGCTATCGGAGCAGCAGCACGACCTTCTCCGACACGGTCGACTCGACGGGCGGGGGCTGCACGACCAACCCCACCACGCCGCCGCCCTCGGACCCGACCACCCCGCCGCCCGCCGGGAACTGCTCGTCGGCGCAGGAGTGGGCGTTCGGCACGGTCTACACCAGCGGGCAGACCGTCATCCACGAGAAGAGCCGGTACGGCGACCCGAGCGGCCCGCCCTCCGGCGACGGCAAGCACCTCTGGCGCGCCCGGTACTGGACGCAGGGCTCCGAGCCCGGCTGGACCGAGCAGTGGCAGGACCTGGGGCGCTGCTGATTCTCGTTGTCGTGAGGCCCGTCTCCACCCCCGGGTGGAGACGGGTTCTCCATCCGTGCGCCGATCCGCCCGTACGGGAAAATCGCGATCGTTGAAGACATGACAGCGACCCAGTACCTCATCAGCGCCGCCATCCTCGTCGTCGGCCTGCTCAGCCTCGGCACCCACGAGTTCAAGTGGTCCCGGATGCTCCGGCCGGTCATCATCGTGGCGGTGGTGGCGTCGATCTACCTGAAGTCGTTCCCGACCGCCGGCAACGACGTGCGGCTCGAGGCGGTGGGCGTCGGCGCCGGTATCCTGCTCGGCGTGATCAGCGGGCTGCTCGTCAAGGTCCGCCGCGACGCCACGACCGGTCGCGTGCTCACCACCGCCGGTTTCGGCTTCGCCGCGGTGTGGATCGGCGCGGTCGTCTTCCGCACCCTCTTCGCGTACGGGGCCGACCACTGGTTCGCCCGGGGCATCTACGACTTCTCCCGCGTCCACCTCATCACCGGTGGCGATGCCTGGACCGCGGCCTTCGTCCTCATGTCGCTGACCATGGTTCTCGTCCGCCTCGCGGTGACGGCCGTGCAGGTCAACCGGCTGAGCGTCCCCGCACAGGCCAAGATGTCGGTGTGAACCCCCGACTCGGACTCCGCTATCTGTCCTGGGCGGCCGCCGCGGTGGTCGCCCTGGACGTGCTCCTGACCGGCGACCCGTGGGCCGGGCCGGCCGTACCGATCGTCGCGGTCATCGGGCTGGTGCTGTGGCTGGTCGCCACGCGGTCGGCCCTGACCCGCCCGCTGCCGCTGGCCCTGTGTTTCGTGGGCGCCGGGCTGTGCGGGGCGCTGCTCGACCTGATCCGCTCGGAGGGGACCGGCTACACGCTCGGGTTCATGGCCGCGGCGGGGCTCGGGTTGCGCGTACCCCGGCGGCTGGCCCTCATCGCCGGCGGTCTGGTGATCGTCGCCACCGGCCTCGCCGAGGCGGCCATCTCCCAGGAGCCGATCGGCGCCTTCCTCAACCTGGCGATCGGCGGCGGCTTCCTCTTCCTGGCCTCCGCGCTGGCCGGGGCGTCCCGCCGCGAGGTCGCCGCCGCCGCGGCTCGCCAGGCGCTGTCCGAGGAGGCGGCCCGCCTCGCCGAGCGGGGTCACATCGCCCGCGAGCTGCACGACGTCCTCGCCCACACCCTCGCCGGCCTGACCGTGCAGCTTGAAGGCGCCCGGCTGCTCGCCACCAAGACCGGTGCCGACCCCCGCCTGGTCGCCCAGCTCACCGACGCGAGCGCGCTGGCCCGCGACGGCGTCGCCGGCGCCCGCACCGTCGTCGAGGCGCTGCGCGACGGCCCGTTGCCCGGCCCTGCCCGCATCCCCGACCTGGTGGCCAAGGCGGCCGGGATCCACGCGACGCTCGCGGTGCACGGCGAGCCGCGGCCGCTGAGTCCGGAGCGGGGGCTGGCGCTCTACCGTACGGTGCAGGAGGCCCTCACCAACACGGCCAAGCACGCCGGCCCGTCGGCGCGGGCCCGCGTCACCCTGACCTGGGCGGCGGATACGGTGACGGTGGAGATCGTCGACTCCGGCGGCAGCGGGCCGGCCGGGCTGCCGTCGGGCGGCCACGGGCTGACCGGGCTGGGCGAGCGGGCCGCCCTCGCCGGGGGCAAGCTCGACGCCGGCCCGTCCGGCGACGGCTGGCGCGTCCGCCTTTCCCTGCCTTTGGAGGTCGTGTGAGCGTCACTGCGCTGGGGGTTTCCTGATGACCGTCACTGTCCTCATCGCGGATGATCAGAAGGTTGTCCGTGACGGCCTGGCCATGATGCTCGGCCTCCTCGACGACATCGAGGTCGTCGGCACCGCCGTCGACGGCGCCGACGCGATCCGCCAGGCCGCCACCGCCGACCCCGACGTCATCCTCATGGACCTCAACATGCCGGTCACCGACGGCGTCGAAGCCACCCGCCGCCTCACCGCCGCGGGCTCCCGCGCCCGCGTGGTCGTCCTCACCACCTACGCCGACGACGACTCCGTCTTCCGCGCCCTCCATGCCGGCGCCCGCGGCTACCTGACCAAGGACGCCGGCGCCGAGGAGATCCGCGAAGCCCTCCTCACCGTGGCCGCCGGCGAGGCCCAGCTCGACCCCTCGGTCCAGCGCCGCCTCCTCGAAACTCTGGCCGCGGGGGCCCGCCTGGCCGTGGCCCCTGCCTCCGCGGACTCGCTCACCCAGCGCGACTCGATCACCCGGCGCGACTCTCTCACCCAGCGCGACTCGCTCACCCGGCGCGACTCTCTCACCCAGCGCGAGGAGGACGTCCTCCGCGAGATCGCCGGCGGCCACACCAACCAGGAGATCGCCGCCCGCCTCCACGTCTCCGAAGCCACCGTCAAGACCCACATCAACCACCTCCTCGCCAAAACCACCTGCCGCGACCGCGCCGCCCTGGTCGCCTACGCCTTCCGCACCGGCCGCGCCCACTGACCACCGCGCGAGCCGATCGTCGGTCCCGGCCCCGCCCGACGCGAGCGCCCATTCCTGGTACGTGCCGGGGGGCGTGGCGCTCGCGCTGCTGGTCGTGCCTCAGGCGGCGGGGCTTTCGGGGCTTGCGGAGCTTTTCGGGGCGGCGGTTGCGCGCCAGGGCGTTTCCAGCAGGGCCGCCGCTTCGCATTGCGGGCGGGCGTTGTCGCGTACCGGATCGGTCAGGAGTTCGGCCTGCCGGGCCGCGACCGTCACGCCCTGCCTCAGCCGCGGGTCCAGTGTGCACATTGCGTCACCCAGGACGACCAGATTCCCCGGTACGTCGATCCGCTCGTAGTAGCGCCGGAAAGCCCGCGGGAACCGCAGCGTCGCCGGCGCTCCGATCGGCTCGCCCGGCGGGGTGACGTTGCCGCTCACCAGGACCGTGTTGCCCTCCTGGGCGAGCACGCAGCGGCCGTCGGCCAAGATCTCGCTCGGCGCGCCGGACGCGCGGAAGCGTTGCGACACGTACGTCAGGCCGAGCTCGACGCTCTCCTCGGGCACCGGATCGAGGCCGAGCGCGGCGAGCCAGGCCGGGGTCCGCGACGCCCGGCCCGTAGCGTCGACGAGCAGATCAATGTCCTCGATCGCCCCCAACCGCCCGCCGGACGCGACGGTGACACCGGTCACCCGGCTCCGTCCGGCGTCGGTGAGGACGCCGGTCACCTCGCTCGACCCGGCGATCCGGACCCCGTCGAGCCGCTCGATGCGCCGCCGCAGGGTGCGCTCGAACAGCGGCCGGCTGCTCAACAGAGTCGCCGCCCCGGCTTTGACAGCTCCGGCGGCGGCCAGCTCGCCGTGGAAACCAGGCAGAAGCCGCTCGATCGCCTCGTAGCCGCCGGCCGGCACCACGTGCGGATGCCGTCCCTGCGGCACGCCGCGCCGGGGCCGCACCCCGGACGGCAGCACGTCCCGGTCGAGCACCAGCACCTCGCCGACGTGCTCCCGCAAGGCCCGCGCGGCCAGCAGCCCCGCCACCGAGGCCCCGGCCACCACCGCCCGTCTCCCACTCACGCCGGTCTCGTGGCCGACGACGGCGAAGGGGTTGCCACCCGATGGCCGACGTCACACTGAACCCATGACGCCCGCCTTCCGCCTCACCGCGATGACCGACGAGCACGCCGAGCCGGTGCTGGAGATCTACCGCCTCGGCATCGCCACCGGCAACGCCACCTTCGAGACCGAGCCCCCCGACTGGCCCGGCTTCACGGCGACCCGCCTGCCCGGCCACCGTTTCGTCGCCCTGGACCCCGGCGGCACGGTGCTCGGCTGGATCGCCTGCAGCCCGACATCGACCCGCCCCGTCTACGCCGGCGTGGTCGAGCACTCCGTCTACGTGCACCCCGAAGCCGGCGGCAGGGGAGTGGGCCGGGCCCTGCTGACGGCCCTGATCCACTCCACCGAGGCCGCCGGCGTCTGGACCATCCAGTCCGGCATCTTCCCCGAGAACACCGCCAGCCTCGCCCTCCACACCGCCTGCGGCTTCCGCCCCATCGGCACCCGCCACAAAATCGGCCGCCACCACGGCACCTGGCGCGACGTCACCCTCCTCGAACGCCGCAGCCCCGTCGTCACCTGACCGGGGCCCCGGCCCGCGCTTCGATCAGCCGGGCACCCGGTCGTACTCGGCGATCGTGGCCCGGTTGGCCGGAGCCAGATAGTCGAGCCGCCATGGGCCGGTGTTGACCTCGCCGTCCTTGCCGTGGCCGAGCCACTTCCCGGCGAGCCGGGAGCCGCCGGGATCGGCGATGAGCTGGATCGCGCCGATGTAGCGCTTGCCCCGGTAGTGACCGGTCCTGTCGGTGTCCTCCACCCAGCGGCCCGTCAGGATGACGCCGTCGACGATCAGATCCATCCCCATCGTCGAGGCGGCCGAGCCGGGCAGGCTCCGCACGCTGACCGTGCCCCGGTCCTGCTGAAGGACGACATGGTGCAGGCCGGCGTAGGTCTCCTCCCGTGACGACGAGAAATACTCGTAACGCGAGGCCCAGATGCCGGAGTAGTCACTGGCCGGCGGGCGGCTCGGTGCGGTGGACACCGGCGGGAAGCGCACCTCGAGATCGTGGCCGCCGCGGCCGTCCTCGACCACCATCGCGCTCCGGCCGGGCGGGAAGCCGAGTTGCTCGGCCGGCAGCCCGAAGACGGCTTGCAGCTGCCGGATCTGTGCCGGTTGGGGGCGGCCCGGCTCGTCGTCCTCCCAGCGCTGCACCGTCCGCTTCGAGACGCCCAGGCGCTTGGCCGCCTCCTCCTGGCTGAGGTTGTGAGCGACACGCGCAGCGACCAGAGCAACGTTCGACATCGATCGACGGTACCGCTGATGTCGCCGGAATGTCACCTCCTTAACGCTCCTCCGGCGCTCGGTTGTCGTCGCGGCCGAGGCCCTTCATCGGCGTCAATAGAAGTGGAGATAGCCTGCGAAAGGTGCACGTCATGTCGATCACGACGCCGTCCACGCACCCCGCCTGGTGCGACCCCCGCGAATGCGACGCGGAGTCGGTCTGTCACTTCTCCGCGTTGACCAGGGTCGAGGCCGCCAACGGCGAGGCGATCGGTGTGCAGTTGTCACGCGGGGACGGTCCGACCGGTCCCGGCTCCGCGCAGCCCACCTGTGTGGATCTGCTCGCCTACACCTGCCGGACCGGGGCGGCCGTGCAGCAGATCTCCCTCGCTCCCGAGGCTGCCCGGCGGCATGCCCGGGCCGTTCTCGCCGCGGTGGCGGCGGCCGAGGGCAGTGGGCGCGAGATGGTCGCGGGCCCCGTTGCCGAACCGGGCGGTGGCGGGTGAGCAGCCTGCGGAGGGCTTGCGGGAAGGCCGGGACCGGGACGAACTATTGAGCCGCCCGCGCCCCGCGTTCAGCGCGACTATCCGCCGAGGTCTTTGAGGGCCTTGTCGGCGCCGCGGTGCAGGACCACGGGGGCCGTGTCGCGCGCCTTGGCGATGTCGATCTCCTTGGCGGCCGCGTTGGCCTGTTCGAGTTGCGGCTTGCGGTCGAAGAGGGCCTTGGTCAGGACGCAGGCGACGTTCGCGTCGAGGTTGTCGCGGACGAGGAGGAGGTTGGGGACGATCACGGCCGGGATGTCGGCCGGGGTCTTGTACGTGGCGGCGGGGATGACGCCGGTCTCGTACACCGGGTTGATCTTCTGGAGGGCGGGCAGGAGCGGGGTGATGTCGAGGAAGGCGACCTTGGTGCCCTGGGTGGTGAGGAGGTCGCTGATGCCGGGGGTGGGCAGGCCGCCGGACCAGAAGAGGGCGTCGATCGTGCCGTCCTTCATGCCGTCGACGGTCTTGGTGAGGTCGAGGCGCTGGGCCTGGACGTCCTGGGCCGGGTCGAGGCCGGCGGCGGTGAGGACGCGGTTGGCGATGACCTCGGTCCCGCTCTTCGGGGAGCCGGTGGAGACGCGCTTGCCGCGCAGGCCGGCGACGTCCTTGATGCCGGCGCCGGCCCGGACGACGACCTGGGTGTAGTTGGTGTGGATGCGCGCGAGGGCCTGCACCGGCTGCGGCGCGGTGAAGCTGTTGCGCCCCTCGACCGCGTCGGCGGCGCTGTCGGCCAGCGCGAAGGCCACGTCGAACTCGCCCGCCACGAGCTGCTGGATGTTCTGCACCGAGGCGCCCGTCTCGGCGGCGGTCGCCTTCACCTTGCCGCCCGCGGCGCCGATCTGCTCCGCGTACGCGTTCCCGAGCGCGAAGTACACGCCGGTCGCGTTGCCCGTGGCGATGCCGATGCGCGTGTCGTTCGCGACGTCACAGGTGACCTCGCCGCCGGTGTCGGTCGCGGCCTGGTCCTGCTGACCGCCGCACGCGGCCAGCAGCCCTCCCACCAGGGCGAGTGCGAAGGCCTTTCTCATGTCAGGTGCCTCCTTCTCCACGAAAATGCGAGCGCCAGGGCCAGCGCGATGACGCCGGCGACGATGGTGAGCGGGGCCAGGTAGAGCAGCAAGAGCCCGGCCAGCCCGCTCAGCACCCGGGCAACTGTCCCGGCCGGCCCCACGCCGGGCACCCAGGCGCCGGTCGCGACGGCGAGGGCGGCGATGGCGAGCGCCGAGACGGCCGTCGTCCACACGATGCTCAGGACCGCGCCGCGGGCGAGCAGATGTTCGCCCTGCTCGGTGAGGACGAACGCGATCGGGGCGAGGAAGGCCGGCAGCGCGTACTTGAGGGCCTGCCACATCGTCGGCACCGTCCGGCCGCCGGTGATCGCGCTCGCCCCGACGGCGGCCAGCGCGGTCGGGGGAGTGACCTCCGAGAGCACCGAGTAGTAGAAGACGAACATCGCCGCGGCCGGGGCGGGCACGCCGAGGGCCAGCAGCGCCGGGCCGATGATCACCCAGCCGATGATGAAACTCGCGGTCACCGGCACGGCCAGGCCCAGCACGGACAGAGCGACAGCCGCGAGTACGACCGTGAGCGCGAGCACCGCCGTCGGGTTGTCCGTGATCGCCTGGGCGCCGCTGACGAGCAGCGAGGCGAGCTGGGCGCCGAGACCGGTCTTCGTCGTGGTGGCCGTGATGATGCCGGCGGCGGCGCAGACGGCGACGACGGGGAGCACGCCCCGGACGCCCGCTGACAACGCCTGGAACAAGCGGCGTGGCGTGAGCTTGTCGGGGCCGAGGAACGACAGAGCGAACGCCAGAAGGGTCGCGTAGACCACCGATCGTGTGGCGCTCTGACCGAGGGCGAGCAGGACAATGATCAGGACGAGGGACGAGAAGTGGTAGCCGTACCGGAGCAGCAGGCGCCGCGCGCTCACGTCCGGCATCTCGACCGCCCGGACCCCGAAGCGCCGCGCGTCGATCTCGACGGCGAGCACGATGCCCAGGTAGTAGAGCAGCGTCGGGATCATGGCCCAGCCGAGCACGGTCAGGTACGAGACCTCGAGGTACTCGGCGACGATGAACGCGGCCGCCCCGAGCGTGGGCGGGGACAGGATCGCGCCGACCCCGGCGGCGGCCAGCATTCCGCCCGCTTGTTCCGCGGGGTAACCGGCGCGGCGCAGGAGGGGCCAGGTGACCGCGCCGACGCTGACCGCGGTGGCCGTACCGGATCCGGAGACCGTGCCCAGCAGGAAGCCGGCGGCGACGGCGGTCCGGCCCGCGGCACCGCGCGACTTGCGGAAGGCCGCGACGGACAGGTCGACGAAGAAGCGGCTCGCGCCGGACAGGTCCAGCACGGCGCCGTAGATGGTGAACAGCACGATGTACGTGGCCGCGACGTCGAGCGGCGTGCCGTAGAACCCGCTGCCCGAGTTGAACAGCGCGTCGACGATCTGCGCGAAGTCGAGCCCCGAGTGGGCCACCCGCCAGCTTTGCGGTAGCAGGCCGCCGTAGTAGGCGTACGCGAGGAAGGCCAGGCAGACGATCGGCAGCGCGAGTCCCGTCGTGCGCCGGCACGCCTCGACGACGAGCACGAGCAGCACCGCACCGGCCAGCACGTCGGCGGAGCCGAGCAGTCCCTGCCGATCGAGGAAGCCGTTGTAGCCGCCGGTCGCCGGGTTGAGCGGGTACAGACAGACCAGCAGGCTGAGCGCGCAGAGCGCCCAGTCCACGACGGTCGGGCGGTCCTTCCCGCCGCCGCGCACCCGGTAGACCAGGAAGATCAACGGCAGAGTCCCGGCCAGGAAGACGATCAGATAGAACTGGCTGCCCTGCGCCAGGGGGCGGAAGACCTGCCACAGCACGAGTACGGCGACCAGCCCGGCCACCACGGCGACGCCCCGCCCCGTCACTCCGGTGAGTGATCTTGCGGGCAGCTCCTCGTCATCGAAGTGAACGGCAGGTGGGTCGGCGGTGATCGAATCAGGACTTTGTGGCAAACTGCCGCCGGGCTTCGCGGCGTCCGGGGGCGGCTGGACGTCACTCGGAGATCGACCGTCCTCCATGGAACGGACCGTACCGTGTCGCAGGCTCTTTGTAACGAGGCATAAAACGGACAAAAAGAGTATCCGGGGCGGGGCCGGAGCGTTGATTGGGGTTATGGTGCGACGCTCATCGCTGCAGGAGATCCGGGAGCTCACGTACAAGCCGAAGGACGCGTGGTGGACCGTCCTGCTCGTGGACCCGGTCGCCGTGCACCTGGTGCGGTTCGTGTCGCCGTACCGGTGGATCACGCCGAACGTGCTCACCGGGCTGGCCACGATCCTCGGGCTCGGATCGGCCTTCTGCTTCGCCCAGCAGGACCGCTGGTGGGTCGTCGCCGGCGCGCTGCTGTTCCACGTCAGCTTCATCGTCGACTGCATGGACGGCAAGATCGCCCGGCTCAACGGCACGGGGTCGATGTTCGGCACCTGGCTCGACTTCATGTTCGACCGGGTCCGCGTCTTCATCTGCGCCTTGGCGCTCTTCGGCGGCCAGTACGCGCGCACCGGGGAGATCGCCTATCTCTACGTCATGATCGGCATGGTCTTCCTCGACCTCTTCCGCTATGTGAACGGCGCCCAGATGGGCCGGGTCCGCGCCTCGATGCGCGAGCAGCTCGAGGCGGCCCGCGGTCCCGTCGCCGAGCCGGTCCTCGAGCCGGCGGCCGAGGGCGCGGCTGCCGGCCGCCCCGGCCTGCGCTCGCGGATCGGGCGCACGCTCGCCCAGTACCGGATCCGCACGCACCTGTTCAGCGGCATCGAGTTCGAGATGACCGTGTTCATCATCGCCCCGCTGACCGGCTGGATCATCCCGGTCTCGCTGGCGGCCGGCGTGCTCCTGCTGGTCTTCGAGCTGCGCCTGATCTACCGCCTGTGGCAGGCCACCCAGGCCTTCCCGGCCGCCCTGGCCAAGGCCGAGGCCGAGCGGGTCCTGACCCCGCAGATGTGATCATGGCGCCGGGGGCTGGCGCTGCTCCGCGTCGGAGGCGCAGGATGCTGGCCATGTCAAGCTTCCGGGCGGCCCGCGACTTCCTGCTCACCCACGCCGAGGACTACGACGCCGCGCGCGCCGGGTTCGCGTGGCCCGCGCTCGACGAGTTCAACTGGGCGCTGGACTGGTTCGACGTCATCGCCGCCGGGAACGACGCCCCGGCGCTGTGGATCGTCGAGGAGGACGGGAGCGAGGCCCGATACTCGTTCGCCGAGCTGTCGGCCCGGTCGAACCAGGTGGCGAACTTCCTGCGCGGGCTCGGGGTGGGCCGGGGCGACCGGATCGTCGTCATGCTGGGCAACCAGGTCGAGCTGTGGGAGACGCTGCTCGCCGCGATGAAGCTGGGTGCGGTCGTGATCCCGGCGACGCCGCTGCTCGGGGCGGCCGACGTGCGGGACCGGGTGGCGCGGGGCGGGGCCCGGTTCGTGGTCGCCCAGTCGGCCGCGGCCTCGCGGTTCGCCGATCTCCCCGGCGACATCTCACTCGTTTCGGTCGGGTCGCCGGTGCCGGGCTGGCACAGCTTTGGCTACGCCTCCTCTTCGTTCGAGCCGGACGGAGTGACCCGGGCGTCGGACACGTTGTTGCTCTACTTCACCTCGGGGACCACGGCGACCCCGAAGCTCGTCGAGCACACCCACGCGTCCTACCCGGCCGGCCACCTCTCGACCATGTACTGGATCGGCCTGCGCCCCGGCGACGTGCACCTCAACATCTCGTCGCCGGGCTGGGCCAAGCACGCGTGGAGCAACGTCTTCGCCCCCTGGAACGCCGAGGCGTGCGTCTTCATCCACAACTACACCCGCTTCGACGCCGCCCGCCTGCTCCGCGAGATGGACCGCTGCGGCGTCACCAGCTTCTGCGCGCCGCCCACCGTCTGGCGCATGCTCATCCAGTCCGACCTGAGCGCCCTGTCCACCCCGCCCCGCGTCGTCGTGGGGGCCGGCGAGCCGCTCAACCCCGAGGTCATCGAGCAGGTGCGCCGGGCCTGGGGCGTCACCATCCGCGACGGCTTCGGCCAGACCGAGACGACCGTGCAGATCGCCAACACGCCCGGCTCGCCGGTGCGACTCGGCTCGATGGGCCGCCCGGTCCCCGGCTACGACGTCGTCCTGATCGACCCGGTCACCGGCGCCGTCACCGCCGACGAGGGCGAGATCTGCCTGGTCACGTCGCCGCGCCCGCTCGGCCTCATGGCCGGCTACCACGGCGACGCCGAGCTGACGGCCCGGGCCATGGCGGGCGGCTGGTACCACACCGGCGACATCGGGGCCCGGGACGAGGACGGCTACATCACGTACGTGGGCCGTGCCGACGACGTCTTCAAAGCCTCCGACTACCGCATCTCCCCGTTCGAGCTGGAAAGCGTCCTCATCGAGCACGAAGCCGTCGTCGAAGCCGCCGTGGTCCCTTCCCCGGACCCGCTGCGCCTGCACGTCCCCAAGGCCTACGTCGTCCTGGCCGCCGGCTGGACCCCCGACGAAGCCACGGCCAAGGCCATCTTCGACCATTCCCGCGCCCACCTGTCGCCCTACCAGCGCATCCGCCGCCTCGAATTCACCGACCTCCCCAAAACCATCTCCGGCAAGATCCGCCGCGTCGAACTCCGCGAAGCCGAAAAGGCCAAACACGCCGACGGCGCCGTCCCGTCAGGCGAGTTCCGCGACTGACGCGTCAGGTCCGGCGCTCGGCTGTGAACACGAGCTCGCGCCCGGGCCGATCGGGCGCCTCGCGCACATCCAGCACCTGGTAGCCCTGGTCCGTCAGGCTGGAGGCCACCTCGTCGCGACCGCGGAACCGGAGCGTCGACGTCGAGGTGACCTCCGTGCCGTCCCGCAGGAACCGGTAGGTGTGCCGGAAGGAGACGGTGGGAAGGCTGACGCCGGTGACCTCGAAGCGGCGTTCCACCGGTCCGATGCCCGGGACGTCCCGGACGATTGGGACCGTGTCGGCGGCCCATCGCTCCCAGGCGCGATCCTCGGGGCGCCTGGTCTCGAACACGAGCCGGCCGTGCGGGCGAAGCGCCGAGTGAATGCCGCGCAGAGCCCGCGCCCAGTCGTCGTCGGTGACGAACACCTGCGCGACGTTGCCGGTCATCGTGGCCACGTCGGCGTCGAGGGCCGGGAGCGCGGTGGCGTCGCCGAGGATCCAGCGGACCCGACGGCCCCGGTCCTTGGCCCGGGCCAGCTCGAGCGAGGCCTCGGCCGGGTCGACGCCGACCACTCGGTGACCGTGCCGGGCCAGCAGGACGGCCAGCGAGCCGGTCCCGCAGCCCACGTCGAGCACGAGGCCGGCGCCCCACTCCTCGACGAGGGCGTGATAGACGGTCAGATCGTCGCGGTCTCCGTCGAACGCGTCGTAGAGCGGGGCGAGGCGACGGTCGGAGAAGATGGCGTCCGGCACGGTCAGGCGCCGGCTCGGGCGGAGTCCTGCGAGGTGGCGCGCCAGTCCAGCCAGCGGCGCAGCTCGTCCAGGTCGTAGTCGGGGCCGTAGGTGAGGACGGTGGCCATGCCGACGCCGTGCTTGAGGAGCTCGGGGCCGACGGTTTCCGGGTTGCCTTTGACGAAGGTCGAGCGGGTGATCTCCGCCGGGTCGCGGCCCAGGTCGTGGCAATAGCCGTCGAGTTCCCGGGATTTCGCGCCGAGGGCCTCGCCTTTAGCGAAGGTGTGCCAGATGTCGGCGTGCCGGGCCACGAGACGGAGGGCTTTCGGGCCGTCGGCGGCCACGAGGATCGGGATCTTACGGGTGGGGGGTGGATTGAGGACGGCGAGTCGGTGCTCGATGCGCTGCAGAGCTTCACCCAGCTCGCGTACGCGTTCCGCCGGCGAGCCGAATTCGTATCCGTACTGCTCCGCCTCCCATGCCCGGAATCCGGCGCCCAGGCCGAGGATCAGCCGGCCGCCGCTGATGTGGTCGACGGTGCGGGCCATGTCGGCGAGCAGATCCGGATTGCGGTAGGAGACGCAGCTGACCATTGTGCCGATCTCCGCGCGGCTCGTGGACTCGGCCCAGGCGCCGAGCATGGTCCACGCCTCGAAGTGCTTCCCGTCGCGGTCCTGGTGGAGCGGGAAGAAATGGTCCCAGTTGACGATGGCGTCGGCGCCGAGGGCGTCCGCTTTCCGGGCCGCCTCCCGGATGGCCGGGTAGTCGGCTCGTTCCTGGGCGATCTGGACCGCGATGCGCACGGGGTGACCTCTCCCGGACGCCTCCTGGAGTCGCGTGCGCCCGGCCGGACCACCGGGGGGATCGCGCCCGTCCCGATGGTGCCGCCCCGGGCTTCGCGGTCAAGGGGGCACCCGTAATCAAATCTTCCGGGTTCTGCGTCGGCTCATGCGTCGAGAAAGGCGAGCACCGCGAGCACCCGCCGGTTGTCGTCGTCGGACGGGGGCATGGCGAGCTTGGTGAAGATGTTGTTGATGTGCTTGCTCACCGCCTTTTCCGTGACGAAGAGCTTGGCCGCGATCGCCGCGTTGGAACGGCCCTCGGCCATCTGACCCAGGACCTCTTTCTCGCGTACGGTCAGAGCGGCCAGCGGCTCGCGGCGAGCGAGCAGCTGCGAGACTACCTCGGGGTCCATGGCCGTGCCGCCCCCCGCGACCCGGCGGACGGCGTCGATGAACTGGCTCACGTTGGCGACCCGGTCCTTGAGCAGATAGCCGACGCCGCCACGGGCATCGGTCAGCAGCTCGCGGGCATAGAGCGGCTCGACGTGCTGCGACAGCACCAGCACCGGCAGGCCGGGGATCTCGGCGCGCGCGGCGATGGCCGCCTGCAGGCCCTCGTCGGTGAAGGTCGGCGGCAGGCGTACGTCCACGACCGCCACGTCCGGGCGATGGCGCAGCAGGGCCGGGAGCAGCGCGGGTCCGGTGTCGACCGCCTCGGCCACCTCGCAGTCAAAGGCCTCGAGGATGCGGATCAGACCGTCCCGGAGGAGGGCGAGGTCCTCGGCGATGACAACACGCACGGCAGCTCCAGGGTCACGACGGTCGGCCCGCCCGGCGGGGAGGACAGCGTCATCGTGCCATCGAAGGCGGCGAGCCGGCGTTCGATGCCGCGCAGCCCGGTGCCCCCGGCCGCGTCCGCGCCGCCGCGCCCGTCGTCGAGCACCACCATGAGCAGCCGGTCGTCGGCGTGGCGCAACGTGACCGCGGCCGTGTGGGCGCCGCTGTGCCGCACCACGTTGGTGAGCGCCTCGGCCACCGCGAAGTAGGCCGCCGACTCGACCGGAGTCTCCGGGCGGCCGGGCAGATCAATGTCCACACTGATCTGGAGTGGCAGGCTCATCGCCAGGGCGCGCACGGCGCCGTCGAGCCCGCGCTCGGCCAGCACCGGCGGGTGGATGCCCCGGACCAGGTGCCGCAGCTCGGTCAGGGCGTCGCCGCTCGTCTCGCGCGCCTCGCTCAGCAGCTTGCGGGCCGCGGCCGGGTCACGTTCGAGCAGCTCCTCGGCCAGCCCGATGGTCATGCCCAGCGACACCAGCCGGGCCTGCGCGCCGTCGTGCAGATCCCGCTCGATCCGTCGCAGCTCGGCGGCCTGCGCGTCGACCGTGTCGGCCCGGCTCTCGGTCAGGTGCGCCACCCGCAGCCGCAGCCCGGCGGCCCGGGTCGGCGCGAGGAACAGCCGGGTGAACTGGGCGTCGGTCCACCGCAGCCACGGCGCCGCGGCCACGCCCAGCGCCAGGATCACGACACCCTGCGGCAGCGACAGCAGCCCCTCCTGGAACGACTCGATCGGCCAGAAGAGCCCGTAGCCGTACCAGTCGACGCCCAGATAGAGCCAGAGCGGCAGCAGCGTGATCCCCTGGAAGCCGTAGAGCGGCAGCACCAGGCCGACGATCCCGAGCACGAGCCCCGAGACCGCGCCCGGGATCAGCCACGCCAGGTCACGCCACGTCGCCGGGTCGGTGAGGATCCACTTGTAGCGCCGCCAGCCGCCGGGGAGCGACTTCTGCGGCCGGGGCGCGTACGGCTCGGCGATCGGCACGCCGGCGCGGGCGGCCAGCCGGCGGGCGAGGTTGGCCCGGCCGCGCACGGCCGCGGTCATGAACGGCAGCGCCACCATGCCCACCCCGGCGACCGGGGTCAGCGCCAGCGCCACCACCCAGAGCACCAGCAGCGGGAAGTTGAGCACCGCCAGCAGGATGCCGAGCGTGCCGTACCCGACGGCCCGCGCCCCGTCCGTCACCCACGACCGTGTTTCCATGCAGTCATTCTCGGGGGTGAACCCGCCCCCGGTCGGTAGTGCTGGCACCCCTCTCCGCGGGGACCCTGCACTCCTGACGCACAGTCCGCGGTCCGGGACCGTCAAGGGCATGACAACTTCCACCCTTCCCCGTACGACGGGTAGTGACTTCGCCGAGCTGGCCCGGCGCATCAACCGGGCCGGTCTGCTGAACCGCAGGCCCGGCTACTACACCGTGCGTCTGTCCCTCGTGGCTTTCCTGCTCGGCGCCGGCTGGACGGCTTTCGCCCTGGTCGGCGCCTCCTGGTGGAGCGTGGCGGTCGCCGTGCTGCTCGCGGTCGCGTACGCCCAGGTGGCGCTGGTGGCCCACGACCTGGCGCACCGGCAGGTCTTCCGGCGGGCCGGGGCGAGCAGCCGGGCCGGAATGATCGCGGCGAACCTGGCGATCGGCATGAGCTACGGCTACTGGACGGACAAGCACACCAAGCACCACGCCAACCCGAACCACGACGATCTCGACCCGGACGTCGCCCCGGCCGTCCTGGTCTGGTCCCGCGAAGCCGCCCGGGCTCGCCGGGGCCGCTTCGACCGCTGGCTGACCCGGAACCAGGCGTGGCTGTTCTTCCCGCTGCTGACGCTGCTGGGGCTGAGCCTCCGCAAGGACAGCATCCGGGCCCTGGTCAGCGGCCCGATCAAGCACCGTGTTCGGGAGAGTCTCCTGCTGGGCACGCACGTCGTCGCTTACGTGGCGGCGCTGGCGCTGGTGCTGACGCCGTGGCAGGCGCTGGTGTTCTTCGCCGTCCACCAGGGAGTGTTCGGGGTGTACCTGGGCCTCACCTTCGCCCCGAACCACAAGGGCATGCCCCACCCGACCGGCACCGAAGACTTCCTCCGCAAACAAGTCCTGACCAGCCGCAACGTCCGAGGCGGGCGACTGACCGATGTCGCTCTGGGTGGCCTCAACTATCAGATCGAGCACCATCTGTTCCCGAGCATGCCCACCCCGAACCTCCGCCGCGCCCAGCCCATCGTCCGCGCGTACTGCACCTCGATCGGCGTCCCCTACGAAGAAACCGGCCTGGCCGAGTCGTACGCCATCGCCCTCCGCCACCTCCACGAGGTCGGCGCCGATCTCCGCTGACCCGAAGCCGCCTCGTCGGGGCGCGGCTCTCGCCCCCGCCGGGCCTTTCGTCGTCGCCGGTCTCTCGTTGTCGTCGGCTACTCGTGTCGTCGGCCTCTCGTTCCTCGAAGCGTGAGTCGCTGCTCAGAGGCTGTCGCCCGTGGGCGGGGCTTGCCGCCGCAAAGGCAACGTGGCTGCATCCGCGTCCTTGTCGGCTGTCGGGTCGCCGGGCGGGATAGCTGTCGGGTTGCCGGGCGGGACAGCTGTGGGGTCGCCGGGCGGGACAGCTGTCGGGTTGCCGGGCGGGACAGCCGTGGGGTCGCCGGATGGGGCAGCTGTCGGGTCGCTCGGTAGGGGCGCGGCGGCCGGCGTGCCCGGGCCGGCGAAGAGGCTGTGCCACTCGGGCGCACCCGCATCGCCCGGCCGGTCCGACGGGGAACCGCCCGCACCGGGCGATGGGGCAGGCGACCCGGCGGCACCCGCATGCGCCGACGTGGCCGGCGACTCGGACGCTTCGGCAGTGCGCAGGCGGGAGTCGTTGAGCAGCAGCAGCTGGGCGACCCACGCGGCCCGCTGGGCGGCGTCCCGGATGTGCCGTGGCCGCACCGGCTCCTTGATGCGGACGACCAGGACGAGCTCGTCGCCGCCCATCGACCACGGCGGCACGGTCTCCTCGAAGTGGACGTGGCGCAGCACGTCGTCGACCAGCCGCCCCTCGCCCACGACGTCGAAGCGTTCCTCGAACTTCTTGCCGCTCGCCTGGTTGCGGCGCAGCACCGCCACCCGGGGCAGCGTGCGGGGGAGGCGCACCGCCGCGAAGACGCCAGTGCCCTCCTGGTCCGTGAGGCGGGGCAGCGCGTCGCCCGACCAGGCGATCTCGCCGGCCACGACGCGCAGCCCGTCCACCGTGCCCATCCGCGCCTGCAACGGGGTGGCCGCGTGTCCGAGGAGCGCCGAGGCCCACGGCCACGGCCCCGCGGCCGGCAGCTCCTCCCACTCGACCCACGCCGCCAGCTCGCGCCGGGCCCGCCACGACGAGAACGCCCGCCAGCCCAGCGCCAGGAGCCCGGCGGCCACGACAGCGGCCAGGGTGGCGAGGCCGGCGTGCGGCGTGGTCTCGTACATGTCCTCGATGCCCGACAGCAGCGAAGAGCCGCAGCAGGCGCAGAGAGCCAGACCGGCCACGCCGCCGGCGATCCATCCGGCGCTCTTGAGGTTCTCGTTCATCGCTTCCCGATCGGTGGCTGGCGGGGCGAAACCGTGCGGCCGGCGCGCTCGCGCTCGGCGACCGCTGGCGGCTCAGGCTCCGCGGAGATTCCGTGGATCATCGCTGCATGGCATTGTCGGTCATCGCTTCCAGGTCAGTGGGGCCACGCGGCCCTGCTCGCCGCTGGCCCAGCACGACTTGCCCGCGCACAGGACGGCGTCGAAGCTGCCGCCGTCGAACTCCCGCCACGTGCGTCCCCCGTTGTAGCTGATGTCGCTGCCGGTCGGGCCGACAGCCAGTGCGGTCGACGAACTCAGCCAGGCCGCGCCCGAACGGTATTCGCCCGGCTCGGTGCGGGCCGACTGCCAGGTGCGGCCGCCGTTGCGGGTGGTGGCCGCGGCGTCCGGGGCGGTCTCCGGCACCGCGTAGTCGCCGCCGACCGCGATGCCGTGCCACGGGTCACGGAACGCCAGGCTGTAGACGCCGGCGCTCGGGCCGCTGGGGATGCCGCTGTCGGTGACCCGCCACGTGCGTCCGCCGTCTCTCGTGGCGAACACCCGGGCGCGCTCCCCGCCGCCGGTCGCGAACCACGCCCGGCCCGAGCCCGCCCGGTCCGCGGAGACCAGGCAGGTGCCGCTCGCCGCGAAGGCGAACTCCCCGGCCAGCGCCGCGGGCATGCCGGTGGACGGGCGCACCGCCCACGTGCGGCCCCCGTCGGCGGTCGCGAGGATGCGGAACTTGCCGCCGACCGGGTCGGATAGGGCCAGCCCGTGCCGCCGGTCGAGGAAGGTCACGCAGTCGTAGAACGCCGCCGGATCGTCGTTGCGGAACGTCTCGGCCCAGGTGCGCCCGCCGTCCGACGTCGCGTAGAGACGGGACTGGTCGCCCTCGCCGATGGTCAGGGCGACGGCGTGATCGGCGTCGAAGGCTTCGATGTCACGGAACTGCAGGTCGGCGGTGCCCGGCGGGTCGACGCGCTGCCAGGTGCGCGCGCCGTCGACCGTACGCAGGATGGTGCCGCCGGAGCCGGCCACCCAGGCCACGCGGTCGCTGACCGGGGCCAGGCCGCGGAAGCGGGCGGTGACGCCCGTGTCGGACAGCCGCCACGCGGGCGCCGGGGCGGACGAGGTGAAACCGCTGGTCGCGGCGAGCACGAGCAGACCGGCCGCGGCCATCGAGAGCTTTCGAAGGCGTGTCATGGTCAGCGAACCTACCGGCCGCCGGCGATCTTCGCGGAGGGCCTGTGGATAACTTCGGCAGTGAGGCGATCATCACGGCGCGGCGTGCTCGTCGTGCGGTCCAGAATGTGGGAATGGAAACCGCCTCCCCGCCGCTCGCCGTGACCGTGGCCATCACCCGCCGGGCCGACCCCTCACGCAACGCGGAGATGCTCGCCTGGGTCCGGGCCGGCACCGCCTTGGCCGAGCACTTTCCCGGTTTCCTCGGCGTCGGCTGGGTCCGCCCCGCGCTCGGCTCCACCGAGTGGCACATGCTCTACCGCTTCGCCGACGCCGACGCCCTGCACGCGTGGGAGGAGTCACCGCAACGGCAGTGGTGGCTCTCGTCGGCGCAGGGCATGGTCGAGCACACGCGCGTCGAGCGGCGTACCGGAATCGAAGGGTGGTTCGACCCGCCCCGCGAGCACTCGGTCGACGACCTCACGCCGCAGCCGTCCCCGCCGCCGCGCTGGAAGCAGGCGGTGACGATCTGGCTGGGCTTCTTCCCGCTCAGCGTGGTGGCTGCGATCACGCTCGGTCAGATCCTGGCCGACTGGAATGTGGTGCTGCGCACTCTCGTCACCACCCTGTGCCTCACCCCGCTGATGACCTACTTCGTATTGCCGCAGGTCACCCGGTCCCTCCAGTGGTGGCTCCAGGGTCAGCCGCCGCCCTGGCGCCGCTGACCGCGATTTGCACCTCCCGTAACGAGAGGGCGCATCAATGGACCCGGCGGGTTTCCTCCAGATTCGCCGCCGCCGTCCGATGGGCTCAGCCGAGGGAGGACCGATGCGCCTGCGCAACTGGATCGCCGTCGTCGTCAGCGTGGTGCTGCTGATGGCCGTCGGGGTCGTCGGTGTGCTCGTCAACCGGTCGGCCCTCCGCGCCGCCGACACCGTGCACCGCACCGACACCGAGGCCCTCGCGGTCAACAACGCCACGCTCGCCGGCCAGATGCAGCTGCTCGCGGCCAAAGACCTCGCGGCCTTCGCCGCTGGTCACGCTTTCCGCCTCGCCGCCGGCGACGTGGATGACAGAGCTGCCCTCGAGGGGTACGTGGCCGAGTCCGCACTGTTTCCCTATGGCGCCATGTTGTCGGGGCCCGACGGCACCGTCCTCACCACCACACGCGCCAACCCGTTGCCCGCCGCCGCGGACGACGGCTATCAGGTGCTCCGCACGTTGCTGACCGAGGGCAAGCCGGCCTTCTCGCCCGTGATGACAGCGACCGCCGCGGACGGCACCCCCGTCGCCGTGCAAGGCGTCGCCGTGCCCGTCGTGGTGGACGGGGCGACCGCCGGCATCCTCACCGGGTTCAGCCGGCTGACGACCACGACGCTGCAGGCCTACACGGCGAAGCTCAAGAGCACCGCCCACCTCACCACGATCGTCGACAGCACCGGGACAGCCGGCTTCAGCAGCGAGGCGGGCGTGGTCGGCACCAAGGTCGACTCCGCGATCGTCGCGGCGGCCGTGGCCCACCCCGGCGGCTCGACCTACGTCGAATACACGGCGGGCGGCACACGCCAGATCGCCGTCGTCGTCACGGGCGATCTGCTGCCGGGCGGCTGGGCCTATGTGCGCACACAGTCCCGGGCCTCGTTCGACGGCGCGGTGCACAGCCGCAGCCAGACCATCAACCTCGCGCTGCTGGCCATGCTGGTGATCGGCGCGGTGGGCATCCTGATCCTCGGCTATCGCTCCCAGGTCCAGCGGCGCCGGGCCGACGAGCGGTTCCAGGCCCTCTTCCAGCACGCCCCAGACATGGTCGCCGTGCTCGACGAGGAGGGGCACGTGGCCTTCTCGAGCCCCAGCGCCGCGTCGGTGCTGCACTTCCCGCCGGGCTCGCTGCAGGGCAGCAACGTCTTCGACCTGGTCCATCCCGACGACCGCGCCCGCATGGAGGAGGCCTTCGCCGGCCTGCGCAGCCGCCGCGCGGGAGTGCTGCGGCTGCAGACGCGCATCCTCAACGCGGCCGGCCAGCCGACCTGGTTCGAGTTCACCGCTTCCAACCAGATGCACAACCCGGCCCTCGCCGGCATCGTCATCAACGCCCGCGACATCTCCGAGACCCGCGCCTTCCAGGAACGGCTCGCCCACGAGGCCCAGCACGACGCCCTCACCGGCCTCCCCAACCGCCGCCGGCTCCAGGACGCCCTCGGCTCCTCCCTGCGCGACTCCCCGGTGGCTGTGCTCTTCGTCGACCTCGACGGCTTCAAGCCCGTCAACGACCGCTACGGCCACGAAGCCGGCGACGACCTCCTCCGCCAGGTCGCCGGCCGCCTCACCGCCTGCGTGCGCGACCGGGACGTCCTCGCCCGCGTCGGCGGCGACGAGTTCGTGGTCCTCATGCCCGGCATCACCACCCCCGCCGACGCCCGCTCCATGAACGCCCGCGTCCGCGAAGCCCTCGAACACCCCTTCCGCGTCCTGGGCCACGAGGTCCGCATCAGCGCCAGCGTCGGCATCCACCTCGCCGCCGCCACCGACGACCCCGACCAGGCCCTCCGCGCCGCCGACCACGCCATGTACACAGCCAAGCGCCGCAACGGCGGCCGCGCCGCCCTCCCCGCCGCTCCCGCTCCCGCCCCGGCCCCCGCGTCGACGTCGGCGTCGGCCCCGCACCCGGCGTCGGCCTCGGTCCCGGTATCGTCGCCGCCGTTCCCCGCCTCCCCGACACCGCCTCCCGCGTCGTCGTCGGCCCTCTCCGCCGTTGCCGCGTCTGCCCTCGTGCCCTCGTCGACCCTCCCGCCCGCGCCGGCACCCGCAGCCCCGCCTGGCTTCGGCGCCGCGCAGGCTACTGGTGCCGTTGCCACCTCGGCTCCCACGGCATCGTCGAGCTTCATCGCCACATCGGGTCCGAATGCCGCGCCGAGTTTCGCTGCTACAGGGCAGCCGGTTGACGGCTATGAGCTGCTGCAGTCCTCCGATGAAGGGTTCGCCTCTGCCGCCGCGCCCCGCTTCGTCGCCACGGTGACTTCCGCCCAGGCTCCGTCGGCCCGCCTCGCCGCGGACGACCGAGACTCGTCCGGCTGGCCTGTAACAGCTTCGACGTCCGGCGGCTGGCCTGTGACAGGCGCGACGTCCGGCGGCTGGCCTGTAACGCGTTCGGCGGCGAGCAGCTGGCCCGCGGCTGATTCGGCGGGAAGCGGCTGGGGTGCGGGCAGCCCGAGGCCCGCGGCCTGGAGCGCGAACGCCTCGAACACGACGGCCTGGCGCGCGAACGCCTCAACCTCCCCGGACCGGAGTGCAGACGGATCTGCCTCTGCGGGTTGGCGAGCAGACGAGTCGCGAGTTGCCGGTGCGGGGCGTGACGGGGTGCGACCTGCGGTTGGGGGTGCGGGCGAGCTGGTGTCCCGGACGGCGTCCGCGATTTCCGGGGACGCGACGGACTTCTCGGCAGCGGCTGTCGGTCATGTGAGCGGCGAGGTTGTGCCTGTGGGGCCGTTGCGGGTGGCCGGCTTCGTGCGTGATGGGCGCAGCGGGCGGCATCGAGCTGGGGACTGATCGCTCACGAAAATTGTGAGCGAGTCGGCCGCGAGCGCTGCCACCGCGAGCGCTGCCGCCGCGAGCGCTGCCGCCGCGAGCGCTGCCGCCGCGAGCGCTGCCACCACGAGCGCGCCGTCACGAGCGCTGCCGTCACGAGCGCTGCCAGCGCGGGGCGTCGTTGCGGGCGCCGGCGCCGTGAGGACTGCTTGACTGGGGCCTTGTCGCGAATGTTGCCGGCGCGAGCGCGCTATCGCGGGGCGTCGTTGCGGGTGCCGCCGTTGCCGGCATTGCCACCACGGGCGCCGCCGTTGCTGGCACTGCCACCAGCGGGCGCCGCTGCTTACGTTGTTGGTGCGGACGTTGCCGTCAGCGAGATTGTTTCGGCGGCCGTGGCGGGGACGGCTTTTGCGAGTCGTTCGGGGGACGGGGTCTTCGGGGGCTTCGGGGGTCTTTGGGCTGGCGGGAGTTGGTGCGGGCGTGGGGCGGCCGGGGGTGGGGTTCGGCGGGGTGGAGGTGGGGCGAAGGGGAGCGGCGGGCGGGGGGAGCCGATACGTTGGGGGCATGGCCTCGAAGACGCCCGCGGTGGAGGTGGAGGCGGGGGAGCACTCGGTGCGGATCTCCAATCCGGACCGGATTTACTTTCCCGAGCTCGGCCTCACCAAGCTGGACCTCGCTCAGTATTACCTCTCGGTGGGCGACGGCATTGTGCGTGCGCTGCGGGAGCGGCCTTGCATGCTGCACCGGTTCCCGGACGGGCTGGCCGGGGAGAAGGTGCATCAGAAGCGGGTGCCGCACGGGGCGCCGCCGTGGTTGGAGACCGTGCGGGTGACGTTTCCTCGGTACAACCGGCATGCCGACGAGTTGTGTGTGACCGGGGTCGGGGCGGTGGTGTGGGCGGTGCAGATGTCGACCGTCGAGTTTCATCCGTGGAATTCGCGGCGGGCGGATGTCGAGCGGCCCGACGAGTGGCGGATTGATCTGGATCCTATGCCCGAGTGCGACTTCGCGACTGTGCGGCGGACGGCGCATGTGGCCCACGAGGTGCTCGACGAGCTGGGGATCACCGGCTTTCCGAAGACGTCGGGCGGGCGGGGGATGCACATCTATGTGCGCATCCGGCCGGACCGGGACTTCGCGGACGTACGCCGGGCTGCTCTGGCCTTTGCTCGTGAGGTCGAGCGGCGGGCGCCGGAGGAAGTGACGACGACGTGGTGGCGGAAGGACCGGGATCCGAAGGCGCTGTTCGTGGACTACAACCAGAACGCGCGGGACCACACGATTGCCAGTGCTTATTCGGTGCGGGGCAACCAGCGGGGGACGGTGTCGACGCCGATCCGCTGGGACGAGGTCGACGACGCCGAGCCGGACGACTTCACGCTGCTCACGGTGCCCGCCCGGTTCGCGGAGCTGGGTGACCTGCACGCGACGATCGACGACACCGCGTACGACCTGGGCCCGCTGCTGGAATGGGCCGAGCGCGACGAGCGGGCCGGTCTCGAGGGGCCCGCCGCGCCCGACTGAGCGCCCGGGCGTCTTTGTCCACATCGCGTCATGGCTACTTGTGACCAGCGAGACGAAACATGGATGTCGATTCAGGGACCGCATGATGCGTGGCAGTGAACCACGCATGAAGGAGTCCCTATGCTCGGCCGTCTGCTAGCCGGCGTCCTGATCGGCGCCGCCGCGATACCGGCCCCCGCCGTCGCGGGCCCCCTCGATGCCACCCCGTCACCCAGCCAGCCGGCGACGAAAAGCCAGCCGGCAACGACCGGCCAGCCGGCGGCAAAAGGCCAGCCGGCTGCGAGCAGCCAGCCGGCGACGAAAAGCCAGCCGGCAGCACAAGGGACAGGCGCGAAGACGATCACCCTGGTCACCGGCGACCAGGTCCGGCTGACGCCCGCGGGCGGGAAGGCCGCCGTCGCGATCACCCCGGCGCCGGGCCGCGAGCGGATCACGTTCCACACCTTCGAGAACGACGGCGGCCTGCGGATCGTCCCGGGCGACGTCATCCCGCTGCTGGACGCCGGCCGCATCGACGCCGAGCTGTTCGACGTCGAGCACCTCCTGGCCGAGGGCTACGGCGACGCGGACTCCGCCACCCTGCCGCTGATCGTCACCGGCGCGGCCGCCGACCAGCGCGTCATGAGCACGATGAGCAGCATCGCGCCGGCGAAGACCGAGCTGGCGGCTTGGTGGCAGCGCCAGGCGTCGGCCCGCACCACGGGCCGCACCATCTTCCTCGACGGCAAGGTCAAGGCCGTCCTCGATCGCAGCACCGCCCAGATCGGCGCCCCCACCGCGTGGCAGCAGGGGCTCGACGGGCGCGGCGTCAAGGTCGCCGTGCTCGACACCGGTGTCGACGCCACCCACCCCGACCTCGCCGGGAAGATCGCGGCGGCGGCGAACTTCAGCACCAGCCCGGACACCGTGGACCGGTTCGGCCACGGCACGCACGTCGCGGCGACCGTCGCGGGCACCGGCGCGGCGACGACGACCGGGACGAAGCGCAAGGGCGTCGCGTACGGCGCGGACCTGCTGATCGGCAAGGTGCTCGGCGACGACGGCTACGGCCAGGAGTCGGACATCATCGCCGGGATGCGGTGGGCCGTCGCCCAGGGCGCGAAGGTCGTCAACATGAGTCTCGGCGGCGGCGCCACCGACGGCCTCGACCCGATGAGCCTCGCGGTCGACGAGATCAGCGCGTCGAGCGGCGCGCTCTTCGTCGTCGCCGCGGGCAACGACGGGGGCGAGTCCACGGTCGGTACGCCCGGAGCCGCCCCGGCCGCCCTGACGGTCGGCGCCGTGGATCGCGACGACAAGCTCGCCGGCTTCTCCAGCCGGGGCCCGCGCCTCGGCGACATGGGTCTCAAGCCGGAGATCACCGCCCCGGGCGTCGGCATCGTGGCCGCCCGGGCCGAGGGCACCGCGATGGGCGACGTGGTCGACGACAACTACACCGCCGCGTCCGGCACGTCGATGGCCACCCCGCACGTCGCCGGGGCCGCCGCGATCCTGGTCCAGCAGCACCCGGACTGGTCCGCCCCGCAGATCAAAGAGGCCCTGATCAGTACGGCCAGGACGGCCACGGACGTCAACGTCTACGGCCAGGGCGCCGGGCGCACCGACCTGGGCCGGGCGACCACCCAGCAGGTCGTGGGGACCGGCATCCTCGACTTCGGCCAGAGCGACAAGCGGACCGGCACGATCACGTACCGCAACTACGGCGCCGCGCCGACGACGTTGACGCTGGCCCGGAAGGGGCAGATCACCCTGGACAAGGCGCAGGTCACGGTCCCCGCCCACGGCACGGCCAATGTCACGGCGACGGTGGACACCAGGACGCCGGGCATCTTCAGCGGCTGGATCACCGCCACGGCCACCGGCGTCAGTGTCACCACGGCCGTCGGCGCGGTCGTCAACGGCCCGATCCACCAGCTGACGGTCAAGGCGATCGGCCCCGACGGCAAGCCGGCCCTCGTCCCGGCCCTCGAGCTGCGCGGCGACGACAGCCGCTTCGACACGCTCGCGTCGCAGGGCGGTCAGGCCACGTACGACCTGCAGGAAGGCTCTTACATCGTCGACGCGACCATCGAGTCCTCGACGTCGCAACCGCAGAACGAACAGTCGTGGTTCGTCGCGTTGCCGGAGGTGAAGGTCACCGGCGACATGACCGTGGTCCTGGACGCCCGGAAGACGAAGCCGATCGTCATCGAGACGCCGAAGCCGTCCGAGCAGCGGGCGATCCTGAACTACTACTACCACCGCGAGACCGCCACGGGCCGGCGGCTCTCGCACGGCGTGATGCACTTCAGCGCGGTCGAGAAGGTCAATGTCGCCGCGACGAAGCCGGTGACCGAGGGCAGCTTCGAGTTCTCGTCGCGCTGGCAGCTGGTCGCGCCGCTGGTCCGGACCAACCAGGCGATCGACGCGAACCTGCTCGGCCTGTCGCCCTCCTTCGACGGTACGCGGCGCTACCCGCTCGTGAAGGAGGGGACGAAGGACCTCCGGGGCAAGGCCGTGGTCGTCCAGGGCAGCTGGGAGAAGGACGAGAGCGAGCAGGTGGCCGCGGCGGCCGAGGCGGGCGCGCAGGCGGTGCTGCTGATCCGGCCGGCCGACTTCACCACGTGGACCGTCTTCGACCCGACGATCGAGGAGCGCCTGCCGATCGTGACGCTGGTGCTCAAGGACGACGAGGGACAGCGGCTGCTCAAGAAGCTGCCGTCGACGCTCGACCTGACCCTCACCCCGTCGAGCCCGTACCTCTACGACGTGCTGCAGGTCTCCGCCGGTCGCATCCCCGAGCAGATCGTCCACAAGGTCACCACCGCGAACAGCAAGCGCATCACGACCACGTACGCGGACAACGGCGGCTTCGGCTGGGTCCGCGAGCAGCGCTACGGCTGGCGCCCGTGGCAGGACTACACCCTCGACGAGTCCCGGCCCGTCCGGACGCCGTCGGTGCGCGAGGAGTGGGTGACGACGGGCGACACGACGTGGCAGCACCAGGTCCACGACGCCTATCCGACGATGATGCTCGGCGGCGCCCTGCAGGGTGGCTTCTTCGACGAGCCGCGCAGCTTCAAGCCCGGCACGGCGAGCGAGTCGTGGGCGGCTCCCGTCGTACGCCCGGCCGACCTCGGCACCACGCGCACCGGTGACGTGCTCAACCTCCACGTCGGGCTCTTCGTCGACCGCGACGGCCACGTGCAGGCGGCGAAGCCGTCCGACACCGTCACGGCCACGCTGGAACGCAACGGTACGAAGCTTGCCGACCTGCCCACCGGCACCGCTGACGTGGTGACGGGCAAAGAGCCGGCGAGCTACCGGCTGACGGTCACCACGGCTCGGAGCAACGAGGATTGGCGACTTGCCACCCGTACGCAATCGGTGTGGGGTTTCTCCTCCGCCCAGGGCAAGCCGCCGCACCTGCTGGGGATCGGTTATGAGCCGGGCGTGCTCGGTGTCATGCTCAAGCCGTCCGCCAAGCTGGCCAGGCTGGAAGTCGAGTTCTCGACCGACGGCGGGGCGAAGTGGCGGCAGGCGGTGATGCTCGGCACCACGGCCCTCGTCACGCCGGGCCGGACACCGGTGTCGCTGCGGGTCACGGCCAAGGACATCAGCGGTAACACGCTCACCCAGACGGTGATCGACGCCTACGGACGCTGACGACCGGGGTCCGCCGGGGTGGGCAACCAGCCCCGGCGGGCCGCCTGGAACGCGAGGCCGGTGCGGGTGTCCACCCCGGCCAGGTCCATCAGCCGGTCGATGCGCCGCTGCACGGTGCGCTTGCTCACGCCGAGATGGGTGGCGATCGACTTGTCCGGCATGCCCGACACGAAGAGCGACAGCAGCAGCACCTCGGATTCCCCCAGGTCGGAGCGCGGCGAGCCGTCGGTGGTCA
Organism: Symbioplanes lichenis; assembly: GCF_030709675.1. Lineage (GTDB taxonomy): Bacteria > Actinomycetota > Actinomycetes > Mycobacteriales > Micromonosporaceae > Actinoplanes > Actinoplanes lichenis. Next base: position 357,056 of record NZ_JAUZQD010000001.1, on the reverse strand, counting down.
GCGGCGTCGCCCGTTCCCAGTAGCTCTCGAACAGCGCCACCAGCGCGTCGAGCAGCTCGCTGGACCGGATCAGCGCCGCCGTCGGCTCGCCCACCCCGCGCGACTCGTCGGGCACGAGCGGGCAGATGGCCAAGGAGCGGTCGGCGATCGCCAGCCGTACGGGCAGCACGGGCAGCGTCCGTGACTCCTCGCCCGCCCGCCCCGACTCGAGGATGCTTTCCAGCTCGCCGGGCCGCTCGAGCAGCTCCCGCTCGTAGATGGCGCGATAGCGCACGCCGCGGGCCAGGGCCGAGCTCTCCTCCGCGTTCTCCGGACCCGCCATGGCGAGCGGGTTCGCGCGGCAGAACCACAGGATCTCCTCGCGCGCCGAGTCCTGCATCTCCCGGATCCGCTGCCGCAACGCCTTGGCCCCGACCACCAGCTCGACCAGGTGCTCCGCGTCGCGCCGCCGCGCGTGGGCCCGATAGTCCTCGCTGAGCGCGGCGACCACCTGCCGGGCGTTCTCCAGCTCCTGCTGGCGCCGCAGGAGCGAGTCGCCGAGCGCCACATCGGGCGGCAGCGGGTGGAAGACCGGCCCCGGACCGGCCAGGCCCTTGAGCCGCAACGCCTCGAGCACGGTCGCGGCCTGCTCGGGCGGCATCGCGTCGTGCGCGGACAGCTCCTCGGCGCCGGCTGCCCCGAGCCGCACGAGCAGGCGGTAAGCATGCTGCTCCGCCGGCGACAGCAGGCCCAGATCAACATCCATGCGGCCCACTGTACGAAGACCGGGCACCGCCGCGGAGGTTCCCCCGAACGGAGTACTCGCCGGGGTCCACCCAGCGGGAGATCGTCCAGCTCAGGAGCGGTTTCGGGGCGCTCGGCGGGGCGCCGGGCGGGTGGCCGCCGACTGGTCACGGTGCCAGCATGTGTCAATGCGCCCCGACCCCCGCGAGACCTCGCCCGAGCCACCGTCCTGGTTCGCGCCCGACGGGCCGGTGGCCGGGCAGCCGCCGCCGAGCTGGCCGGTCCCCGCGGCCCCGCCCACCGGCCCGGCCGCGGCGCCCGCCGAGCCGGACGCCGGCGTGGTCCGGTCGCGGGCGGCGGCCATCCGCGGGGTGGCGGCGGCGTCGGGCGGCCGGCGGGTCTTCGCGGGGGAGCTGCCCGACCGGCCCCAGCAGCGCCGCATCTCGGAATGGTCCGCGGCCCGCTGCGACGAGGTCGCCGGCGACGTGGCCCGGGGCGGCCTGTGGCGCTTCACCGAGGTGGTCGCCGACGTCCTCTATCCGGGCCTCGGCGCCGCGGTGGCCGCCGCCCAGCGGGTCACCAAGTGGGGACCCCAGCTGCTCGGCCTCAACGACGACCGCGGCGCCGACGTCAAGGTAGGGCTGGTCGGCTCGGACAACCTGGGCCTCTGGGTCCTCTTCCGCACCCGGCTCGGCCAGTCCGACCCCGGCCCGCGCCCGCCCTGGTGCACCGACCTGCCCGTCGGCCCGGCCGGCACGCTCGGCGGCGAGGGCGTACGCCGGGAGTCCGCCGTCATCTCCGGCATCGAGGACGTCAAGCCCGCCGACGTCGCCGGCCTGCTCCTGATCCCGCCCGCCGCCGGCGCCGACACCCGCCTGCTGGCCCGTGTCGACGTCGGCCGCCGCGCCGGCATCGTCGCCGTGGACTCCGGCGACGGCAGCTGGCAGCGCCGCCTCTTCTTCACCGTGGTGCATCCGCCGCGCCGGGGCGACCGGCACCACGAGCGCTACCGCGTGGTGTGCCCGACCTGCGGCCGCCGCCGGCTCGCGCAGTTCCGCGGCTTCGACGTCTGCTCGGACTGCGGCTGGCTCGACCTGGCTAGCTGATCCGCAGGAGGGCAGGATCCACGCCGAGCAGGCGCAGCAGTTTGTCGTGGCGTTCCTCACCGCTGAGATCCGTGGCGGCCAGCACGGCGGTCAGCCTCGCCTCGTCGACCGGCCCGGCGGCCAGGGGTGCGAAGGCCGACGCGTCCACTCCGTAGGGTCCGGACGGCACCACGGCGCTCCGCGGATAGGTGCGGCCCAGCCCGTCGAAGAGGACGTCCTCGTCCTCGTCCTCCTCGACGATCGACTGCTCGCTGAGATAGTCGTGCACCGACCGGCCGTCGCGGAACACCCCGGCGACCAGGAGCTCGGAGTCGATCACGTCGAAGGTGGCGGCCACCGCGCCCGGCGCCCGGGTCAGCCGGCGGGCCAGGCCGGCCGTGTCGGCGTACCCCTGGTGGGCAAGCGGGACAACCGCCCAGAGCTTGTCGGTGACGGCCCGGACCACCGCGACGTCCGCCGGAATGTCGCCGGGCTCGCCGGTCGTCAGTATGGTCTGGAAGCTGCTGCCCATCGCCGCAGCATAGGTGGGGTCATCGGCCGTTCGGGGGACCACCCGGCGATGATCGGAGCGAGTCGGAGATCAACGCCCCTGAATTACCCCTGAGCTGTCGGTTTCCGGCCAGGTCCGGACCCGGAGCGAGCCTAGGCTCGGCCACTCGTCTAGCTCGGGGGAGCGTCATGGCTTGGCTGGTGTGTGGACGGTGGACCAAGTGGGTCGTCCTGGGGTTGTGGGTGGTGGTGCTGGCGATCGCCGGGCCGCTGGCCGGGAAGCTCACCGGGGTCCAGAGCAACGACAACGAGGCGTGGCTGCCCGGGGCGGCCGAGGCGACGCAGGTCGCGGATCTGCAGGCGCGGTTCGGGCCGGACGACATCGCGCCCGCGGTGGTCGTCTACGAGAGTGACGCGGCCGTCACGCCCGCGGACCAGGCCGCCGCGAAGGAGGCCGTCGCGCGGCTGCAGCGGGTGCCGGGCGTCGAGGGCCAGGTGACCGGGCCCGTGCCGTCGCAGGACGGCAAGGCGCTGCAGATCATCGTGCCGGTCAAGTTCGACGAGGACGGCTGGGAGAAGCTCGCCGACGTCGCCGACGACATCAAGACCGCCGCGGGTACGGGCACGGGGCTGGACATGCACCTCGCCGGGCCGGTGGCGACCGCCGCCGACAGCGCCGAGGCGTTCGAGGGCATCGACGGCACGCTGCTCTACACCACGCTCGCCATCGTGACGATCATCCTGCTGATCACGTACCGGAGTCCGGTGTTGTGGCTCCTCCCCATCGTGTCCGCCGGCGTGGCCCTGATCACGGCGCAGGCGGTGATCTATCTGCTGGCCGAGTACGCGGGCCTGGTCGTCAACGCGCAGAGCGCCGGCATCCTGACCGTGCTCGTCTTCGGCGCCGGGACCGACTACGCGCTGCTGCTCGTGGCGCGCTATCGCGAGGAACTGCGGCGGCACCACGACCGGCACGAGGCGATGGCCCTCGCCCTGCACCGGGCCGGTCCCGCCGTCATCGCCAGCGCCGCCACCGTCGCCATCGGCATGTCGTGCCTGATCCTGGCCGAGGTCAACTCGACCAGCGGGCTCGGGCCGGTCGCCGCGCTCGGCATCGTCGTCGGGCTGCTCGCGATGATCACGCTGCTCCCGGCGCTGCTCGTCATCTTCGGCCGCTGGATCTTCTGGCCGATCCGGCCGCGCGAGGGCACCCCGGAACCGACGGCGACCGGCTTCTGGGCGCGCCTGGGCACGCGGATCGCGCGCCGGCCCCGTACCGTGTGGATCGCCACCGCCCTCGCGCTCGGCGCCATGTCCCTGGGGTTGTTCCAGCTCAAGGCGGACGGGCTGCCGCAGGCCGAGCAGTTCGTCAACACGCCGTCGTCGGTCACCGGCGAGGAGGCGCTGGCCCGGCACTTCCCGGCCGGTCAGGGGCAGCCGCTGGTCGTCATCGGCGCGAGCGGTCAGAGCGCGCAGATCCGCGCGGCGGTCGCGGCCACACCCGGCGTCAGCGAGGTCGGGCCACCCGTGACCAACGGCGACCTCGTCATGTACGAGGCGGTGCTCGCCTCCGCCCCGGACAGCGACGAGGCGATGGCCACCGTCGAGCGCGTCCGCGACGCCGTGCACCCGATCGGCGACGCGCAAGTGGGCGGCATGACGGCGATGGTGCTCGACATCAACAACGCCAACTCGCACGACAACCGGCTCATCATCCCGCTCGTACTCCTCGTGGTCCTGGTGATCCTCGGCCTGCTCCTGCGCGCGGTCGTCGCGCCGCTGCTGCTGATCGCCACGGTCGTGCTGTCCTTCGCGGCCGCGCTGGGCGTGAGCGCCCTGGTGTTCCGGCACGTGTTCGGCTTCTCGGGCGAGGACACGTCGTTCCCGCTCTACGTGTTCGTGTTCCTGGTCGCCCTGGGCATCGACTACAACATCTTCCTGATGACCCGCGTACGGGAGGAGGCCCAGCAGCACGGCACCCGCCGCGGCGCCCTCATCGGCCTCGGGGCCACCGGCGGCGTCATCACGTCCGCGGGCATCGTCCTCGCCGGCACGTTCGCGGCGCTGGGCAGCCTGCCCCTGGTGGCCTTCGCGGAGATCGGCTTCGCGGTCGCCTTCGGCGTGCTGCTCGACACCTTGATCGTCCGCTCGGTGCTGGTCACCGCCCTGACCCTGGACATCGGCCGGGTGATCTGGTGGCCCAGCAGGCTCGCCCGCCACCCGGACTCCCCGGCGCCGGTCTCCCCGGCCCCGGCGGACCGCGACCGTTTGATTGAATCGACGATCATCCCTCCCTCCTGAGGAGACCGTCGTGCTTCACTCCCGTCGTTCGCTGCTGCTCGCCGGTGGTGTCGCCGGTGCCGGTCTGCTCGTCGGCGCGTCCCCCGCGCCGGCGGCCGATCCGGCACCGGTCACTCCCGGCGCGGCGCTCGCCCGGCTGCTCGCGGGCAACCAGCGCTTCCTCACCGGCCACGCCCGGCACCCCCACCAGACCCTCGCCGACCTGCACGAGCTCGCCGCCGGCCAGCACCCGTTCGCGATCACCGTCGGCTGCGCCGACTCCCGGGTGTCGCCCGAGGTCCTCTTCGACCAGGGCCTCGGCGACATCTTCGACAACCGCGTCGCCGGCAACATCGTCGACGACCTGCTTTTGGGCAGCACCGAGTTCGCCGTCGAGGAGTTCGGCACCCCGCTGATCGTCGTCCTCGGCCACGAACGCTGCGGCGCGATCAACGCCACCATCGACGCCATCGAGACCGGCGCCACCGCCCCCGGCCACATCGGCACGATCGTCGACGCCCTGCGCCCCGTCGTCGAGCCGATCCTGGACCACCCGGGCGACGTCGTCGACAACGCCGTCCGCGCCAACGTCCGGGCCCAGGTGAGCGCCCTCCTGCGCCGCAGCGAGCCGATCGCCGCGCACGTCCGCGCGGGCACCCTGCGCGTCGTGGGGGCGCGCTACGACCTCGACACCGGAGCCGTCACACTGGTCTGACCATGGCTGCCCCGGACGACGCGAGCGACGCCGCGAACTGGTCGGGCGGCTTCTACGAGCTGTCCCTGACTCTCGGCGCCGCCGACGACGCCCGGCTCGACCGTGCGGTGCGTCACCTGTGGCGCGCCGCGGCGGTCCAGGGCCCCGAGCCCCGCGTCGTCCTGGGCGATCACCTGCGCGGCACACTGACCCTGCCCACCGGCGCCCGCGTCGTCTGCGGCAGCTACGCCTCGCGCTGGGAGGACGTGGACACGCTGCTGCTCTACCTGCCGCTCGGGGCGCTGGCCCGCACCGACCGGCGCATCGGCGGCTTCCCCTTCGACGCCCGCAGCGGCGCCGAGTCGCTGGCCTGGCGCGCCGCTGGACCGCTGGCTGGCCGACATCGCGCTCGCGCTGCACGCCGAGGTCCCGTGGCAGCGCGCCCTCATCGGCTTCGAGGTCGACGAGGACCACGACATCGCCGGCGACCGCCGCTGGGCCGCCGTCCTCGAGCCCGGCGCCGACGGCATGACGTATCTCCCGGCGAACACCTGAGCCCTGTGTCCAGGCAGGCATCGAGCCGGTGGGGTCAGCGGGAGCGTGGTCCGGGAACGGGAATGCCGGCCTCGCGCAACTTGGTCTCGAACAGCGCAACAAGCCGTTCCGCGGTGGGCGTCGGCTCTTCGCCGTGCTGGGCGATCAGCATGTATCGGGTCGCGGCCTCGCTGCGGGCTTGCAGGCCCGTCACGGTGTTCAGCAGTGCGGGGTCGGCGAGGTAGTGATCGGCCACGGCGGAGGCGAACGCGGGGATCCGGGGGTCGTCCGGTTCCCAGGTCGCGGCAACGGCCGCGCGCCTGGCCAGGGCGACGAGCCGGGTGTCGTGCAGAGCCCGCGCGAAGTTGGTGAGGTAATCGTCGAAGCCCTCCGGGGCCAGAGCCTGGGCCAGCACCCAGCCGTCCCTGGTGGCGGCGACCTCGTCAGCGGTGAAGCCGAGGCCGGGCATCCGCGCCAGCAATGCCACCGCACGCTCGGGCAGCAGTGCCCGGTCGCCGTCGGCGAGGCGGTGCAGCATGTCACGCCGCGCGGTCAGCTCCTCGATCCGTGACGTGAGCTGCCGCTCGACGTCGGCGAGGGCGACGGTGAACCGCGTGGCGTCGGCGTCGAGCATGGGCGCGATCCCGGCCAGCGGCACCCCGGCTTCGGCCAAGGTCCGGACCCGCACCAACCGCAGCAACTCGGCCGAGCCGTACCGCCGGTAGCCGGAGCCGTCGCGCTCTGGCTCGTCGACCAGGCCAAGCTTGTGGTAGTGCCGCACCGTCTTGATCGTGACGCCGACGAACGCCGCCGCTTGCCCGATCGTGACTCCGTTGGTCATCCCTCGGCCTGCCTTCCCCCATCGGGCTCATCGATCTCGACGTGGCCACGGTCCGCATACGAGTCACAGGTGCGCGGCCTGCCGGTCGTCGAAGACCACGCTGAGCAGACGACGCTGGGCGTCCTGGAACGCCGGTCCGATGGACAGGGCGGCGTCGTCGACACAGTTGAGCACGGCGGTCAGGGTCTTGCTGCCGTCCGGAGTGCTGCCCATCAGCGCCGCGTGTCCGATGGCGGCGCCGTTGTGGGAGATGACGGTGCCGCCACCATCGGTGGTGACCACGAATACGCCCAGGCCGTAGTCCATGGCCGGTATGCCGGTCGGATGGGGCGTGCACATCTCGGCCAGCAGCGGCGCGGGGAGGAGCCTGCCACCCAGGAGCGCCGAGATGAACGTGTGCAGGTCCTGGGTGGTCGAAATCATGTCGCCGCCGGTGGAGAGCCAGGAGGGGTTCTGACGGGTGACGTCGACGGTCATGTCACCGTGGCGGTAGTAGGCGTGCGCGTACGGCTCCGGAAGCTCCGGCGAGGCGTCCGGCACCACGGTGCCGGAGAGCGCGAGGGGCCCGAGGATCAGCCGGTGCATCTCTTCGGGGAAGGGGCGGCCGGTGACCGCTTCGATCAGCAGCCGGGCCAGGACGTAGTTGGTGTTGGAGTAGCTCCAGCCCGTTCCCGGCTCGAACCGCGCCGGCTTGGCCAGTGCCAGGTCCACCAGGTCCTGCGGCCGGTGGACCGTGAACCGGTTGTCCAGCCAGTCTCCGCCCGCCGGGCCGTAGGGGATGGTGACCCCCGGCGTGAACGTGCCGTCCTCGTCGACCTCGCCGGTGAAGTTGAACACCCCGCTGGTGTGCTGCAACAGCATCCGTACCGTGATCCGTTCGTCCAGCGCGGGCTCGGGCAGGTACGTGGCGACCGGGTCGTCCAGCCCGAACCTGCCCTCGGCCACCAGCCGCAGCACGAGTGCCGCAGTGAACGTCTTGGTGGTGCTGCCGATCCGGTGATGCCCGTTCGCCGGTGGCTTCTCGGTCCCGCCCCACTCGGCTGCTCCGGCGCTGCCGACCCACTCGCCTCGCTCGTCGTTCACGCGTAGCGACACCCCAAGGAATCCGGAGTCGACGATGTCCTGGATCGCCGCGCCGTACGCGGCGGTCCGCATGCTACTGCTGTCCTGGTCGGAAAGGATCCTGATCATCGTGGTTGCTCCCAGAGGTCGGTGCCGTCGGGCTACGACAACCTTCGACCCTGCCCTCGGGTCAACCTCAACGATGACCTGAATCACAGCTTGGACTGTCGCGACCGGACCGGGAGTCAACCCTCGAGGAGACGCCGCAGCTTCCGTGACACGTCGGCCAGCGACCAGTTCATGGCCGTCTCCAGAGACACGTCCGCCGTCAGCTCGCGGACCAGGTGCCGGCCGAGCCAGTAGCCACACCTGCCCGGAAGATCGCCGTCACCGTCCGGCCCGCCGGTGAACCACCGGGAGGAGGCATCGTCCCGGGCCAGATCGGCCGCCGCTTGCCGCCGCAGGGCCGGCTCCTGCCGCTCGCAGCGGGCGACCCACTCATCGAATCCCGGGGCGAACCACAGCTGCCCGGCGGCGTCGATGCCGGGCAGGAGCTGCGCGGTGACGTGGACCGCCAGCCCCTCCCGGAAGAGGTCGGCGTCGACCCGATCGTGCGGCCAGTCGCGGGCGGCCCGCCGCAGGTGCTCCGCGTGCACCAGCTCGTGCAACGCCAGCAGGACGTCGAACCCGGGCTCGGGCAACCGCTCGACCGCCAGGAAGAGAGTCGGCTCGCCGTCGACGGACGTCGCCCAGCCGTTCGCCTGGCCGAGCCCGGCGAGGATCACCGCATCGACCGGGCCGGCGCCGGGCAGGATCCGGCGCAGCAGCGCCTGCGCCTCGATCACCGCGGCGTGGGCGCGCGGCGTCCGGCCGAGCAGCTCCGCGCGCCGGCTCACCAGCCCGGGCAGGGCGTCCGCGGCGCGGGCCGGGTCGATCCACGCTTCCACCGCGCGGAACACGGCGGCGTGGGGCGTGACCACTCTCTCGTGCCACTGCGCCACGAGGCTGTCGCCGGGAAGATCGGCGTCCAGCTCGGCAAAGGGCGCCACGAGATCGCGGATCACCGGGACCACTCTACGGTCGGCTTGCCGACAAGGGGTGCCGTATCTCGGCGGCGGGGCGGGCGCTCTTCCTGTGTGGACGCGACCGAGGGGGACGCGTCCAGCCGCCCGCCCGCGGCGCCGGGCGGGCGGCGTCAATTCACGGCGGGAAGGTGCGCACCTTGAAGCGGCACAAGCGCGAGAACTACTACGTGGTCGGCGAGGGGATTCTGACCACGGACGGCAAGACCGGGATCTGCGAGCGCCCGTCGACGGAGGCGTCGCTGCGCAAGTTCCGGTTCTCCCGGCTCGGGCCGAAGGGCGAGGCGGTCGATCCGGGGCTGCTGGAGAAGGTCGCGACGGCGATGACCGCGGCGCCGACCGGGACGCCGCCGGTGCAGCCCGTGGCGGATCCGCCGGTGCCGGCCGGGTTCACCTATCTCGGGCAGTTCGTCGACCACGACCTGACGCTCGACAACACGGCGACCGCGCTCGGCGACCGGGTGACGGTCAGCGAGCTGCTGCAGGGGCGGTCGCCCGCGCTCGACCTCGACTCGCTCTACGGGCGGGGCCCGGAGGACGCCGACGACGACCGGTTCTACGCGCCGGACAAGCTCAAGCTGCGCGTCGGGATCACCGCGGCGATCGACGGGGCCGGGACCAACGTCAACCTCAACGGGTACGACCTTCCGCGCGTCACCCAGGGCTCGACCAAGGCGGAGCGGCAGCGGGCGTTGATCCCCGACGCCCGTAACGACGAGAACCTGGTCGTGGCGCAGACGCACCTGGCGTTCATCCGCTTCCACAACGCCGTGGTCGACCGGCTCGCCGACCAGGGCGTGCCGGGGCAGATCCTCTTCCGGCGGGCGCGCGGGCTCGTGGTGCGGCACTACCAGTGGATGCTGCGCACCGACTTCCTGCCCCGGCTGGTGGATCCCGCGATCGTGGAGGACGTGTTCACGACCGGGCGCAAGTTCTTCGAGATCCCCCACAGCGGCAACGACTCCGGGCCCTATCAGCACAGCAAGGCCGGGGACACGCCCACCATGCCGATCGAGTTCTCCGTGGCGGCGTACAGGCTGGGTCACAGCATGGTCCGCGCCGCGTACGACTGGAACCGCATTTTCGCCGGGCGGGCCGGGACGCTGGCTCTGCTGTTCACCTTCAGCGGCACGTCGGGCAACTTCGATCCGTTCGGGCCGGACCCGTCGGACCCGGAGACGGGCCTGTTCGAGCGGCTGCCCACCAACTGGGCGGTGGACTGGCGCCGGATGTACGACTTCGCGGAGGCGGGCCGGGCCGACCTCGCGCCGCCGGCCGGGATCAACAACGCCCAGCGGATCGACACGCTGCTGGTCAACCCGCTGGCGACGCTGCCCAAGGGCTCGTTCGGGGGCGTGGGGACCAACCCGCCGCCGATCCAGCTCAACCTGGCCTTCCGCAACCTCGTCCGGGCCAACATGGTCAACCTCGCGAGCGGCCAGCAGTTCGCGAAGTTCCTCGGGCTCGAGCCGCTGACCCGCGAGCAGATCCTGGGCGGCGACCGCGGTGCCGTCCTCGACGCGCTCACCGACGGGGAGAAGGACGCTTTCGCGGAGCGTACGCCGCTGTGGTTCTACGTGCTCCGCGAGGCCGAGCTCAACGGCGGCCGGATGACCGGGGTGGGCGGCCGGATCGTGGCCGAGGTCTTCCACCGGGCGATGGAGGGCAGCCGCGTCTCGATCGTGCGCGAGCCGGGCTGGCGCCCGTCGCTCGGACCGGACGAGCAGACGTTCCGGATGGTCGACCTGCTGCTGCTCGCTTTCGAGGGGCGCAAGGAGCTGCTGGCACCTCTCGGCGACGAGGCACCCACGCCGGCGTGATGCGTCCGGCGGGCCGGGAGCAACGACGCTTCCGGCCCGCCGGCATCCAGGCCCTACTTCGAGTAGCGGGGTGCGTACCCTCGGAAGGTCTTTGGGGGTGCGGGCCCGGGGTCTGCCATCATGGCCGGGTGCTCGAGTCAGGTCGGATCATCCGCAGCGCTGTCGCCGTCGTCGCCGTAGCCGCCTTCGCGGGCTGCTCCTCGGACGACGACCCGCCGGCGCCCGACACCACGATCAGCGTCGACACCGTGCGCAACGCCCTGCTCAAGGCGGCCGACATCGGCCCCACCTGGGCCGCCCCGCAGGAGTCCGCCGCCCCGAACCAGCTGGTCAGCATCTGCGGCGCCGACACCGCCCCGGCCGGCGTCCCGGGCAGCCCCCAGGTCGTCGCGAGCCCGCTCTCCGACGAGGGCACCCAGGGTGTGCAGAGCCTCACCCAGTACGGCCTCGTCTACGAGGACGAGGTGAGCGCCACGACCGCCGTCGCCACCCTGCGCGCGGTCGCCGACGCCTGCCCGGCCAGCACGCAGCGCCCCGCGAAGACCGGCGACCGCGAGGAGCCGGCCTTCACCGAGGCGGTGGCCACGTCCAACCTCGAGCAGGACGCCTGGCTCGGCTTCGTCACCACCCGCAACCGCCAGTACGACAAGGCCCACCCGGCCACCGCCGACACCGCCGTCGCCGTCCTGAGCCGCGCCAACGTCGTGCTGGTCGACCAGTACGCGATCTATCGCCTGGGCAAGTCCGACGCGAGCGCCAACCCCCAGTTCTCCGCCGACTGGCAGAAGCTCGTCGGCACCACCCTCAAGCGCGTCGGCTGAGAGGCCGCAACGCCCGCCGGGTGGCGCGTGAACGCGGAGCGGCGGCCGCCACACACCCTGGACGGCCGCCGCTGATCCCGTACGTGAATCAGGCGAAGGTGAGTGGCACGCCGGTGCTGGTGCCGCCCGGGGTGACCACCGTGATGGTCGTGGTCGTGGCCGCGCGCGGCGGGATCGTCACGCGGAGCTGGGTGTCGGAGAGCTTGGTGAAGCCGACAGCCGCCGGGCCGACCAGGACCTTGGACGCCCCGGTGAGTCCGGTGCCGGTGACGGTGATCGTGGTCGTCGACTTGGTGGAGGCGGTTGTCACGCTCAGGCCGGTGATCTCGGGGACGGGCGGCGCCTCGTAGGTGAAGGCCGTGCCCGCCGCCGAGGTGCCGCCGGGGGTGGTGATCCGCAGGTCGGCGGGACCGGCCGCGCGGACCGGGAGGGTCAGCTTGAGCTGGGTGTCCGAGACCTTGGTGTAGGGGACGGTGACGCCGGCGACGGTGACCCGGGTGCTGTCGGTGAAGCCGGTGCCGGTGACGACGACCGGGGTGCGGACATAGGTGAGGCCGCTGCCCGGGGTGATGTCCGTGACGACCGGGACCGGCGGGGCCGTCCAGGTGAACGTGCCGGCGGTGCTGGTGCCGCCCGGGGTGGTGAGCTGCAGCGCGCCGGTGCCCGCGGCGTGGGCCGGGAGGGTCAGCTTGAGCTGGGTGTCCGAGACCTTGGTGAAGCCGACGGTACGCCCGTCGAGCGTCATCTTCGTCGCCCCGGCGAAGTCGGTGCCGGTGAGGGTCACGGCCGTGGACTTGTAGGTGAGGCCGCTCGCCGGGGTGACCGTCGTGATCACGGGGGCGGGCGGGAGCGCGTACGTGAGCTGGCCCGCGGGGTTCGACGTGCCCCACGCGTTGGTGACCGTGACCGGATAGGTGCCGGCCGGGCGGATCGGGGCGGCGAAGGTCAGCGACGACGCGGTGACCTTGGTGGCCGGGGCGGTGACGGTGCCCACCTTGACGGAGGTGACGCCGGCGAGGTCGGAGCCGGCGAGCGTGACCGTCTGGCCGCCCAGGACCGTGACGGTCGCCGGGTCGAGGCGGGTGATGCCGGGCGCCGGCGGGACGTACGTGAACTTGCTGGTCTTGACGGCCGCGCTGGTGCCCGCCGCGTTGGTGACCGTCACGTCGACGAGACCCGTGGCGTGCGCGGGCGCGGTGGCGACGAGCTTGGTGACACCGTTGGTGACCTGCGGCTGGAACGTCGCCTCGGTCCCGCCGAACTTGACCGACGTCACGCTCGCCAGGCTCGAGCCCGTGATCGTGACCGCCGTGCCCGCGGGCGCCTTGGTCGTCGACAGCGCCGCCACCGAGGGCATCGGGACGGTGGGCTGCGCCGGGGTGGTGACGCCGCTGACCGCGTACGCCCCGGTGGCCGCCTTGGTCACGAACGCCCACGAGAGCTTGGCGTCGCCGCCGTTGCCCCAGCCCGTACCCCACGAGTTGCGGATGAAGACGCCCTGGGCGTCGTAGCCGTACACGGCGATCATGTGCCCGCCGAGGTTCGTGCCGCTCGTGGTCGTGTAGAGCGAGTGCTGCCGCAGGTACATGAAGTCGCGGAACACCGGGATGCCCAGCGCCACCGGGTTGCCCGACGCCAGCGACTGCATGACCGCGGCCTGCGCCCCGGCGCCCTGGTTGGCGCCGTTGAAGAGCCGCGTCCAGCCGCTGACCCGGTAGTTCCTCGCGTTGTCGATCTGCGTCTGGCTCGGGGCGTCCTGCCAGTTCGTGGTGCCCTGCCAGTAGTCGTCCTGCGTGTCGACGCCCGCGGACTGCGCGTTGGCGAGCACGTAGTCGGGGACCAGCCCGGCGGACGGCGCCCCGCCCTTGGCGACGTTGCGCATGTAGAGGAAGAGCGGTGCGTACGGGGCGCCCGCGCCACCGGTGTGCTTGGCCCAGTAGCCCATGATGCTGTAGCCGACGGTCCAGGCCACGCAGGCGCCGATCTGCCCCTGGTCGCCGGGGCTCGGGGCGTCGGCGCGGAGGTCGACGCTGTCGGGGAGCACGTCCAGCGCGCGGACCTTGGCGACCGTACGCCCGGCCGCCGGCACGTAGCCGCCGGCGGTGTGCGGCAGCGGCTTGGCCGCCGGGGCGGCGAGGGCCGGCGCGGGGAGAGCGGCCGGGAGAGCGACGAGGACGGCTGCAGCTAGCAACAATCGGCGCATCGATGGGTCCTTCCTGTGATGCGAGGCCCGCCCCATCGGCCCGGGGTGCCGCCGGTTGAGAGAAGTTCAAGATCCGATGTCGTCGCGGGCGTCGGATAGCGTTGCGGGCGATGCGTCCCGTCTTCCGCCTTCTGGCCGTCTCCGTCCTGCTGCTCGCGGGCGCGTGCTCGTCGCGCGCCGCCGCCCCCGCGCTCTCGGCGCCGTCCGTTTCGCCGTCTTTGTCGGCGTCCCCCGCGCCGTCGTCGTCCCCCTCCGCCGATTGCGTCGGCCGGATACTCGGCGGTATGCCGGTGCCGGAGCAGGCGGGTCAGGTGCTGATGATCGGCACCCCCGTCGCGAAGCCGCGCACGATCACCGGCGACCTCGCCCGCCTCCACCTCGGCGGCGTCTTCCTGGCCGGCCGCAGCACCCGCTCCGCCACCGCCCTGCGCGCCGACATCAGCGCCGTGACCCGGGCCGGCGGCACGATCCCGCCGCTGGTCGCGCTGGACCAGGAGGGCGGCAGCGTCCAGACCCTCAAGGGCGACGACTTCCCGGTCCTCCCGTCGGCGCAACGCCTCGGCGCCCGCTCCGCCGCCGAGCTGCGCGACACGGTCAGCGGCAGCGCCCGCCGCCTGGCCGCCATCGGCATCACGCTCAACCTGGCCCCGGTCGCCGACACCGTGCCCGCCGACATCGCCGAGGCCAACCCGCCCATCGGCGCCTTCCGCCGCCAGTACGGCTCGGATCCCGCCCGGGTCGCGGCGGCCATCCGAACGGCCGTCCCCGCCTCCCAGGACGCGGGCGTGCTCACGGTCCTCAAGCACTTCCCGGGCCTGGGCCGCGTGCGCGCCAACACCGACGTGACCGCCGACGTCATCGACGGCCGCACCAGCGCCGACGACCCCTACCTGGAGCCCTTCCGCGCGGGCATCGCGGCCGGCTCCGCCGCGGTGATGATGTCGTCGGCCCGCTACCCGCGCCTCGACCAGCAGACCATCGCCGCCTACTCCGAGCCGATCATCACTGGCCTCCTCCGCGAGAAGCTCGGCTTCCAGGGCCTCGTCGTCTCCGACGACCTGGGCGCCGCCGACGCCGCCGCCATCGCCCCGGTCGGCGAGCGCGCGGTCCGCTTCATCGCCGCGGGCGGCGACCTCGCCCTGACCATCCGCCCCGGTGACGCGGAGCCGATGGCATCAGCCTTGGTCGCCGAGGCGGCCCAGGACAATGACTTCGCCGTACGACTGAAGGACGCCGCCGGCCACGTATTGCGCGCCAAGGACCGCGCCGGCCTCCTCACCTGCGGCTGACTCCACCCTGGCGCGGGCCTTCTAAGGTCGGCACGTGCGTCGGCGTCTGATTCTCGCGGTTGGTGCTGTGGTGGTGCTCGTCAGCCTGCCGTGGTTGTGGACGACGGGCGCCGCGTGGGGTCATGTGCACGACGCCGGCGACGCCCCGGAGGCCGATGTGGTCATCGTCCTGGGGACGCAGGTGGGAGCGGATCGGCATACGCCGGAGGCTCGGCTGGCCGGGCGCCTGCGCACCGCGTCGGAGCTGGTGACCAGCGGGCGCGCGCGGGCGATCCTGGTGTCGGGCGACGGGGGTGGCGAGTCGGGAGACGAGACCGCCTCGATGACCGGCTACCTGACCGGTGAGCTGGGCATCGATCCGGCCCGGGTGGTGGCCGACCCGTACGGGCTCGACACCTACGACAGCTGTCGCCGGGCACGAGACGTCTACGGGGTGCGGTCGGCCCTGATCGTCACGCAGGCCTACCACCTGCCCCGCGCAGTGACCGTCTGCCGGCAGCTGGACGTGGACGTGGAAGGCGTGCGCGCCGACTGCACAGGCTGCGGAGCAAGGCTGCTCGCCGGCAAATGGGTCCGCGACTACTTCGCCAGCGGCAAGGCAGCATGGGACGTCCTCCGCGGCCGCGCCCCCGCCGTCACCTCCCCGGCCACCACGGCACTCACCGACGCCGCCGGCTGACGCGGCCGGCGAGAACCCCGGCGCCGGACGCGTTACCCCGGTGCCGCGCTCGGCATGGCCTCGTCGGACCCTCGGGCGGTCGGCTCCGCGCGCGCCGTGACGACCGGGAGGGTCAGCACCGAGGTGTGGCGGACCGTGGTGTCGGTGGCGATGAGGCGGGTGGCGGGGCCCGGGGGCTCGCCCGTCCCGTAGTTGCGCAGGTAGCGAGGGTGCGCGCCCCCGCTCACCTGAAGGCGCAGGCGGTGGCCGGGCTTGAAGTGGTGCGCGGCCGGGCCCAGCTCGACCACGGTGCGGCCGTCGGTCATGCGGGTCAGGCCGTCGCAGATGTTGAGTGAGCGGCCGGACGGGTCGACGTCGCAGAGGCGGGCGAAGAGGTCGCCGCTCGCGGCGGTGGTGGTCGCGTCGAAGGTGGCCCGGACCGGACCCATGATCTCCAGCGGCTCGGTCAGCGGCGGGCTGGTGAAGAGCAGGACGTCGGCCCGCTTCTCCAGGGGCGCGTTGTCGCGCTGGCCCTGCGTCGGGGACTGCAGCGCCCCCGCATAGGACGGCGTCGGGTCGGCCGGGTCGTAGTGGAAGCTGCTGGCGCCGAGGCCCGCGGACAGCGCCTCCTCGAGCGTCCAGTCGTGGGGGACGGCCGGGGGTGGCCAGTCGGGCAGGTCGCGCCACTCGTTCAGGCCGCCGACGTGGACCCGGACGCGATAGGCCGGAGGCTCGCCCCGCAGCCGGCGCAGCGCCTGGGCGAACGTCTCGGTCCAGCCGCGATCGAGCGCCGACGTGTGCGTCCACGGCCCGATGAGCAGGTCGACATCGGCGCCGGCCGCGCGCAGGCCGGCGTAGTGCTCGATGGTCCGGCCCGGCTCGAGGTCCCACCAGCCGGTGCAGAGGCTGACCGGGACGGGGATCTTCGGCACGACGCCGCTGACCGTCGTGTCGGCCCAGTGCTCCGCCTCGGGGTGGGCCAGCCACTCCTCGAACACCGGGCGCCGGCCGCCGAACCCCCGCGGATAGGCGTCGAGCAACGGCAGCTCATGCGTCATGCGCTTCAGGTGGCGCATCAGGCGGAGGGTGCCGCGGAAATAGTCGCGGGTGCGGGCGTTGTCGAGGAACAGCAGCGCCCCGCCGATCAGCGCCCGCTCGAGCCGGAAGACGCCGCCGCCCCAGAAGAACTCGTGTGTGTCGCCGAACCCGACCTGCAGCACCGCGCCGCGCCACTCCGGCGGCGGGTCGTGGGCGAGCACCGCCTGCGTGTAGGCCATGTAGCTCGCGCCCAGGGTGAACAGGTCGCCGGTGAACCAGGGCTGGTCGCGCAGCCAGCGAACCGTCGCCTGCCCGTCGGCCGCCTCGTCGCGCACCCACCGGTAGTCGCCCTCCGAGCCGCCCGTGCCACGGCTGCTCTGCAGGATCACGTGGAAGCCCTGCTCGGCGACGAGCACGCCGTAGAGATAGTTGAATGGGAAGCCACTGCGGACATAGGGCGCCCGGACCAGCACGGTCGGGCACGGCTCGGACGTGACGGGGGCGTAGTGGTCGGCGCGCAGGATCACGCCGTCGGCGGCGGGCACCGGCAGACCGGACTCGCGCCGGACGTCGTACCGTGCGGACAGCCGGCCCTTCCGGGGCCGGCGGCGCATCGCTCGGAGGAGAAGTGGCAGTTCACGCATGGCGGGACCTCTTTCCCGTACGTTGTACCGGAAATGCTATCAGGAGATGCCGATGACGCGGGGTCGTCCGCCCGCTCACACTCTGGAGCGGGTGATCGAGGCGGCGATCGCGGTCGCCGACGCCGACGGGCTCGCCGCGGTGACCATGCGCCGGATCGCCGGGGAGATCGGGGCCGGGGCGATGTCGCTCTACACGTACGTGCCGGACAAGGACCGGCTCGTCGACGCGATGGTCGACCGGGTCGGGGCGGACGTGCCGGCGATCACTCCTACAGGTGACTGGCAGGGCGATCTGCTGGCCATCTGCCGCGCGCAGCGGGCGTCGATGCTCGCGCACCCCTGGCTGCCCGGGGCCCTGGCCGCGCGGCGGATCACCGGCCGGCACATGGTGGCGTACCTCGAGCAGGGGTTGGCGGCCCTGGCCCCGACGCGGCTGGACGGCAGCACCAAGCTGGAGGTGATCGCCCTGCTCACGGGCTTTGTGGCGAACTTCGTGGCGAACGAGCTGGCCGGCCCGCCGACCGAGGAGCAGGTCGCGCTGATCGGCGAGGCGGTGCTCAGCGGCGACTATCCGCACCTGGCCGCGGCGCTGGCGGAGGGCGGCTCGCGGGTGCCGACCTTCGACGCGATCGCGCTGCGGATGATCCGCGGCCTCGCCGACCCCGTTTTGTGGCCGGGGCCCGACATCCTCTAGAGTCTGTGTCGTCGCCACGGCGGCACGCGGACGTAGCGCAGCTGGTAGCGCATCACCTTGCCAAGGTGAGGGTCGCGGGTTCGAATCCCGTCGTCCGCTCCACTTTCTTCCCCGGCGGGCCTTTTCCCGGCGGAGACGCTTTCGCGGAAAAGCCGCTGATCTAGACTTTCCGGCATGAAAGCCATCGCGCTCGACGAGTACGGCGACGCTGACGTCCTGCAGTGGCGTGACCTGCCCGACCCGCACGTGGGCATGGACTCGGTCCGCATCCGCGTCCGCGCCGCCGGGGTCAACCCGGTCGACGCCGGCATTCGGGCGGGCGCGCTGTGGTCGGCCTATCCACACCACACCCCGCTGATCCCGGGCTGGGACGTGGCGGGCGTCGTCGACACGGTCGGGCCCGCGGTGACCCGGTTCAAGCCGGGCGACGAGGTGATGGCCTATGCGCGCAAGGACACCGTGCAGCACGGCACCTACGCCGAGCTGGTCACCGTGGCCGAGCCGGCCGTCGCGCACAAGCCCGCCGCACTGACGTTCGCGCAGGCCGGCGGGCTGCCGCTCGCGGGCCTGACGGCGTATCAGGCGCTGGCCGCCCTGCGCGTCGGCCCGGGCGACGTCGTCCTCGTGCACGCGGCGGCCGGTGGCGTCGGTCACCTCGCCGTCCAGATCGCCCGCGCCCTCGGCGCCGCGCGCGTCATCGGCACCGCGTCGGCCGCCAACCACGACTTCCTGCGCGGCCTCGGCTGCGAGCCGATCCCCTACGGCGACACACTGCCCGACGACCTCGCCGATCTGGCCGGCGGCGACGGCCGCGTCGATGCCGCCCTCGACCTGGTCGGCGGCTCGGCGCTCAAGCAGTCCGCCGCACTGGTCCGCAGCCCCGCCCGGCACGCGTCGATCGTCGACCCCGCGGTGAAGGAGCAGGGCGGGCGCTACGTCTTCGTGCGGCCCGACGGGCTGATGCTGGAGGGCCTGGCCGATCTCGCCATCGTGGGCAAGCTGTGCGTGGAGGTCTCGCGCGAGGTGCCGCTCGCCCGCGCCGCCGAGGCCCATCGCCTGATCGAGCAGCGCCATGTGCGGGGCAAGATCGTGCTGACGAACTGAAGACAGATGTCGCAGTGGTCCAATGGGGGATGCGCCGGACTGTGGTGGTGACGGGGGCGAGCTCGGGGATCGGGCTCGCCGCGGCTGTCGCTCTCGCGCGGGCGGGCGACGACGTCGTGCTGCTCGGGCGGGATCCGCAGCGGCTGGAGGCTGCCGTCGCGCAGGTGCGGGAGGTCAGCGGGCGCACGCCGGCCTCGTATCGGGCCGACTTCGCGGTGCTGGACGAGGTGCGGGCGGTGGGGGCGGCGATCGCGGCCGACCATGAGCGGGTGGACGTGCTGGCGAACAACGCGGGGTTGCTGACGTCGGTGCGGCGGCCCACCGGGGACGGGCACGACGCGACCGTACAGGTCAATCATCTGGGTGGGTTTCTGCTCACCCAGCTGTTGCTGGATCGGCTGCGGGCCGCCGCCACGCCGGAGGCGCCGGCTCGGATCGTGACGACGTCGTCGCTGGCGGAGGCCTGGGGGACGCTCGATGTGGACCGGCCGGGCCGGCGGCAGTTCAGCCGGTGGCTGGCCTACGGGGCGAGCAAACAGGCGAACATTCTCATGACCGTCGAGGCCGCCCGCCGCTGGACCGGGCTCGGCATCGTGGCGACGTGCTTCTTTCCCGGGCTGATCCGCAGCGGGTTCGGGCTGAGGAGTCCGGTCTTCACCTTGGGCAAGAGCTTCTTCCGAACCAGTGAGCAGGGCGCCGACACGCTCGTCTGGCTGGCCACCGATCCGGCCGCGCTCGTTCCCGGCGGCTATTTCGCCTGCCGTACGCCCTTCGCGGCGACCGGCCGCTCGACCGACCCGGCGCGGGCCCGCCGCCTGTGGCAGTCGAGCCTGCGGGCGGTGGGTCAGGTGACCAATCCGTTGCGGTAGGCGTGGACGACGGCCTGGACGCGGTCGCGGAGGCCGAGTTTGGTGAGGATGCGGGAGACGTACGTCTTGACGGTCTCCTGGCTGATCACCAGCGTCGCCGCGATCTCGCTGTTGGACAGGCCGTTGGCGATCAGGCGCAGCACCTCCAGCTCGCGGGTCGTCAGCGCGCTGCCCTCGGGCGCGGTGCCGGCGGGGCGGATGCGCGCGGCGTAGCGGCCGACGAGCTGACGGGTCACCTCGGGGGCGAGCAGGGCGGCGCCGGTCGCCACGGTGCGGATGCCGTGGAGGAGCTGGGGCGGCGGCGCGTCCTTGAGGAGGAAGCCGCTGGCTCCGGCGCGCAGGGCCTCGTACACGTACTCGTCGAGGTTGAAGGTCGTGACGACGAGCACCTTGACGGGGTCGGTGACGCCCGCCCCGGCCAGGTGGCGGGTGGCCTCGATACCGTCGAGCACGGGCATGCGGACGTCCATCACGACCACATCCGGGCGCAGCTTGCCGGCCAGGTCGACCGCGGCCCGGCCGTCGCCGCACTCGCCGACGACCTCCATGTCCGGCTGGGCGTCGATGATCGTGGCGAAGCCGGTGCGGATGAGCGCCTGGTCGTCGGCCACGAGCACGCGGATGAGATCGCTCACCTCGGGATCCTCGCCGCCACCGAGAAGCCGCCGCCGGCCCGGCGCCCGGCGCTGAAGTCGCCCCCGAGCGCCTCGACGCGCTCGCGCAGCCCGGCCAGCCCCCGTCCGCTGCCGCCCGGTGACGCCGCCCCGGAGCCGGTCCCGTCGGTCGTGACTTCCACTGTCAGCTCCCTCTCGCCGTGGCGCACGCGGACGGCCGTGGCGCCCCCGTGGTCGTACTTGAGCGCGTTCGTGAGAGCCTCCTGCACCACCCGGAACGCGGTCAGCTCGGTGCTGCCGGCGCTCTCCGCGCGCACGCCTTCCTCACTGAACTCGACCGGCTGCCCGGCGCGGCGCGTCTGCTCCACCAGCGCGGGCAGGTCACCGGCGGAGGGTGCGCGGGGTTCCGTACCGTGATCGGGGTTGAGCAGGTCGAGCAGCTGCCGCAGGTCGGCGATGGCCCGGCGGCCGGTGTCGGTGACCGCGGTGAGCGTCTCCTCCAGCTTGCCGGGCGCGGCCGTCAGATAGCGCGCGGACTCGGCCTGCACCACCATCGCCGTCACGTGATGCGTCACGACGTCGTGCAGCTCCCGCGCGATCCGGGAGCGCTCGGCGGCCCGGGTGGCCTCGGCGACACGCAGGCGCCGCTCCGTCTCGGCAAGCCGCGTCTGCCGCACCCACGACCCTATGCCCCACGCGAGCGCCATCGCCAAATAGAAGGTCACGAACCCGACCACGCCCTCGCCGGAGCCGAGCCGGTCGAGCCCGATCGCCAGCGGCACATAGGCCGCGGTGAGAAAAATCATGACCGTACGCCGCCGGTGCCCGATGTGGACACTCGCACTCACGAGCGCGAGGGGCAGCGCCCAGCCCCCGACCGTGTGATACGCACGAAGCTGGTCCACCGCAAACCCCACGACCACGAGCGCGAGGCCGAGGGCCGGCCATTTCCGGCGTACGACCAGCGGTGCGCACTCGAAAGCGAGCACCGCAACGGTCAGGACGTCGTACGGCCGATCCGGCAGATCCCCGACCTGGGTCGCGTACCGGTGCAGCGCCGGCACGACCGCCGCGACCAGGATGACCAGGGCCGGCGGCGCATCCCGGACCGTGACGGGCAAACGCCGGAAATCGATCACCAGGGCAGCGTAGCCGTCCCGTCCCGGCCCGATCGTCACCCGGCGGAGGACACTTCCGGGTAGCTCGCCCGGGGGACAAGCGCGGCGTGCGAGCAGGTTCGACAGGGAGGATGCCGCGCTGTTTCCATGGGTGCCGGGCGGTCGCCGCAGTCACGTGGACATGCGAGCCGGAGATGCCCAGGGGTGGGTGGTTCTTGTGATCTGAGACACAATAAGCGGTCTCATGTGGCGGAGTGTCACCTTGCCGTAACGAAGTCTCGCCAGGCCGGTGGCCGTGCCCGTCCCGGCGCCGGGATGCAGTCGATCACGTTGAGTGTCCACTTAGGTGCACCCGGCGTGATCCGGTCTTTACGGCGATCATCGTCGATCCCTAGAGTCCACGCCTAGCTGGCGTCGTGGATTGCGGGGAATCGACGGTGCTTCCGGTCCTGGGCTGATGCTTCCCAGCCGATCTCGCGGCCAGTTCCGCCCCTCTGCGAGTATCGGAGTGTCAGGTGAGTTCACCCGTTCCCGCGGGATCGGCCCCCGCCAGGAGATCCGTCCACCGGCGTCGTACCGCTGCTCTGGCGGCGGGTCTGTCCGTGCTGATGACCGCCGGACTGTTGCAGGCTCCCGCGTTCGCCGGCCCCGCGCCGTATGTGCCGCCGGGTGTGCAGAAGATTCCCGACGTCCCGGTCAAGCCCGCGACGATCGTGCCCGAGGCGAAGCTCGCGGAGCCCGCGCCGGCGTCCGCCCGCCCGGCGCCGAGCTGGCCGCGGGCGGCCGGCGAGATTCTCGAGGTGCCGTCGACCGGCGAAGCAGTCGCGGCCACGACCATGCCGGTGCGGGTCGAGCCGGCGCAGGCAGCCACCGCGCGGTCGGCGCGACCGGTGCCGACCCGGGTCCGCGCGGAAGTCGTGAACCGTGCGGCGACCGAGCGAGCCGGGGTCCGTGGCGTCCTGCTGCGGCTGGGCCGGGCGGACGGCGTCACGACCGCGGGCAGCGTCAAGGTCACCTTGGACTATTCATCCTTCGCCACCGCCTACGGCGCGGACTGGTCGAGCCGGCTCAGGCTCACGACGCTGCCGGCGTGCGCCCTGGAGGCTCCCGGCACGACGGCATGCGCGGCCCGGCCGCTGGACACCGAGAACGATGTGGCGGCCCGAACGCTGTCAGCGGAGGTCGCTGTCTCCGGCGGCCCGACGCTCGTGGCGGCCACCGCGGCGGCCGCGGGCCCGGCCGGCGACTACAAGGCCAGCACGTTGAGCGCGTCCTCCACCTGGGCGGCCGGAGGCAACACCGGTGCGTTCACCTGGAACTACCCGATGCGCGTCCCGCCGGCGCTGGGCGGCCCGGTGCCGGGCGTGGCGCTGGCGTACTCCTCGCAGTCGGTCGACGGCCGGCACGCGGCGACCAACAATCAGCCCTCCTGGGTGGGCGAGGGTTTCGAGACCTCCGCGGGTGGCTTCATCGAGCGCCAGTACATGTCGTGCCAGGACGACATGAACGGGGACGCGAACAACAAGGAGAAGACCGGGGACCTGTGCTGGGAGACCGACAACGCCACGCTGTCGCTGGCGGGTCACTCGGGCGAGCTGCTCTGGAACGCGAGCGAGAAGCGCTGGCATCTGCGCAGTGACGACGGCACTCGCATCGAGCGCAAGACCGGCGCCACCAACGGCGACAACGACGGCGAGCACTGGGTCGTCACCACCACCGACGGTGTGCAGTACTGGTTCGGGATCAACCGCCTGCCGGGGTGGAGCACCGGCAAACCGGTGACGAGCTCCGTGCTCACCGTCCCGGTCTTCGGCAACGACCCGTCCGACGCCTGCCACGCGGAGAAGTTCGCCGACTCCGACTGTGTGCAGGCATGGCGCTGGAATCTCGACTATGTCGTCGACCCGTCCGGCAACTCCATGTCGCTCTGGTACGAGAAGGAGACCAACAAGTACGCCCGCAACATGAAGACCGACGACGCCGCCTCCTACGATCGCGGGTCCTCGCTCACGCGTATCGACTACGGCACCCGTCAGATCAGCGGTGCCGACTCGGTGCACGACAAGCTCGCGCCGATGCGGGTCGACTTCGCCCTCGCGAACCGCTGCCTGAGCGACTGCGACACCCACAACGCGACGAAGTGGCCGGACGTCCCGTGGGACGAGTTTTGCACCGGCGACAAGTGCGAGGACAACTACTCGCCGACCTTCTGGAGCACGAAGCGGCTGGCCGGCGTCACCACTCAGGTGCGCACCACCAGCGGCACCGGGTACCGCAACGTCGACCGGTGGACGCTGACCCACACGTTCCCGGATCCCGGTGACGGCACCCGCGCGGGCCTCTGGCTCTCGAAGATCTCGCACGCCGGCCTCGTGGGAGGCACCGAGGAGCTGCCCGACATCGAGTTCTCGTCGGTGCAGATGGCGAACCGGGTGGACAAGATCGGGGACCATTCGGCGGCGATGAAGTGGATGCGCATCGCCAGGATCCGCAACGAGAACGGCGGGTCGATCAGCGTCCTCTACTCTGCGCAGGACTGTGCGGCCGACGGACCGAAACCGGACCCGGCAACGAACACCACCCGGTGCTACCCCGTCAGGTGGAACCCGGAGGGCTACGACGAGCCGGTCACCGACTGGTTCAACAAGTACGTCGTCACGACGATCTACGAGAACGACAACACCGGCGGTGCGCCCCCGATGGGCAGCCCGCGGGTCGTGTACTCCTACGACTACTACGACGGTGCCGCCTGGCACTACACCGATGACGACGGGCTGGTCAAGAAGAAGTACAAGACCTGGTCGGACTATCGCGGCTACGGCAGGGTCGGCGTCACCGTCGGCGATGCCGGTGACCGGCCGACGTACAAGGAGACCCGCTATTTCCGCGGTATGAAGGGCGACCGGCTGAACGCCGGCGGCGGGAGCAAGCCCGTGGATGTCGACGGGATCGCCGACGAGGACTGGTTCGCCGGTGCCGTCCGTGAGCAGAAGGTCCTGGACGGGCCCGGCGGCGCCGTGGTGTCCCGTGTGGTCAACACCCCGTGGGCGTCCGACCCGACCGCCTCGCGCACCGTCAACGGCGACACCGCGACCGCACGGTTCGTTGCTGTGGGGACCGCCACCACCCACGTCACCCGCGACGGCGGGCGCGGTGAGCGGGTGACCCGGAAGGTCACCACCTATGACGAGTACGGCATG
Source organism: Symbioplanes lichenis (assembly GCF_030709675.1). GTDB lineage: Bacteria > Actinomycetota > Actinomycetes > Mycobacteriales > Micromonosporaceae > Actinoplanes > Actinoplanes lichenis. Next base: position 332,173 of record NZ_JAUZQD010000001.1, on the reverse strand, counting down.
GCGGTCCAGGTCGACGACTTCGGCGACGACGCGTCCGCCGGTGACGAGCAGTGCACCAAGATCGATTACACCCCGCGCAACACCACCGCGTGGATCCTCAACCAGGTTCACCGCACCCAGCGGTACGCGGTCAAGTGCTCGGCCGGCACCGGCACTCTGACCGAGGAGCAGGTGGCGGGGGAGACTCGCATCTCCTACGACGGCCATGCCTTCGAGGCGATGCCGACGAAGGGTCTCGCCACCCAGGTCCAGACCATGTCCGCCTGGAACAACGGCACGCCGGCGTTCACAGTGACCGGCAAGACCGGCTACGACGTGCACGGCCGGCCCACATCCACCACGGATGCCCGCGGCGGGACGACCACGACCGCCTACACCCCTGCCACGGACGGGCCAGTCACCTCCACCCTCACCAAGAACCCGCTGCTGCACGAGCTGACGACCGTCATCGAGCCCGCGTGGGGTACGACCACTGCGACAGTCGATCCCAACGACAAGCGCACCGATTTCGCGTTCGACGCGCTGGGCCGGCTCACCTCGGTGTGGCAACCGGGGCGGGACAAGGGCAGCGACACGCCGGACGTCAAGTACGACTACGACCTCAACATCGACGCGCCGTCGGTGGTGACGACCTCCACCTTGAACGCGGCCGAGGGCTACGTCACCTCGTATGCGCTCTACGACGGCCTGCTGCGACCCCGGCAGACCCAGACTGCGTCGCCGTCCGGCGGCCGCATCGTCACGGAGTCCTTCTACGACTCCGCAGGCCGTGAAGTGCTGAGCTACGGTGCCTATCACACGACGGGGAACGCGGGCGGCACGTTGCTGGCGACCACGGACCGGGCATTCGTCGCGAAGCAGACCCGGACGGTCTACGACGGCGCCGGTCGCGTCACGGCGAGCGTCTTCCAGCCGTACGGCTTCGAACGCTGGCGCACCACCACGGCCTACGGCGGTGACCGTACCGATGTCACTCCGCCCGCCGGGGGCACCGCAACCTCGACGATCAACGACGCCCGGGGTCACACGGTCGAGCTGCGCCAGTACCGCGGCACGGTTCCGACCCCCTGGACCGCCGGGTCGTACGACGCCACGACCTACAAGTTCGACGCCCGGGGTTACCAGACCGCGGTCGTCGACACGTCGAAGAACGACTGGACGTACAAGTACGACGTCCGCGGTCAGCAGCTCGAGGTGGACGATCCGGACCGCGGCCTGACGACCTACACGTACGACAACGCCGGTAACGTCGCGACCAGCACCGACTCGCGGGGCGAGAAGATCGCGTACCTCTACGACTCGCTCAACCGCAAGCGAGCCGCCTACGACGACAAGCTCAACGGCGTCATGCGGGTCCAGTGGATCTACGACACGGTCGCCAAGGGCTATCTGTCCCAGTCGACGCGATTCGTGGGCTCGGCGCCCTACCAGACCAAGATCCTCGACTACGACGACGGCTACCGCCCGGGCACCACACAGATCATCATCCCGGAAAGCGAGACCGGCCTCGCCGGCACGTACGACTACACCAACACCTACAACGCCGACGGCTCCACGGCGTCGATGAGCGTCCCCGGCGTCAACACGGACCTGCAGGCCGAGACCGTCACCTTCGGCTACAACGCGTTCGGGCAGGCCACGACTCTCAACGGTCTCTACGGCACCGCCAGCCAGCAGTACGTCATCGGCACCGACTACAACGCGCTCGGCGAGCTCGACCAGATCAAGCTGCGCACCGGCACCAACACCGGCCCGGACACCGCCGGGCGGGTCCTCACCAAGTACGAGCGCGACCTGGCCACCGGCCGGATCAAGAACGTCCGGACCGACCGGGACACCGTCGCTCCCTACATCCTGGCCGACACCACCTACGAGTACGACGACGCCGGCAACGTCATCAAGATCTCCGACGTGGCCCCTGAGGCGGGCGCCGACAACCAGTGCTTCACGTACGACCACTTGACCCGGCTCACCGGAGCGTGGACACCCGCCGACGGCAACTGCAAGGCCGCGCCCGCGGTGGCGGGGCTGGGCGGTCCCGCCCCGTACTGGAACAGCTGGCAGTTCGACGCGATCGGCAATCGGACGCAGGAGGTCGTCACGTCGGCCGCCGGCACGGCCACCACCACGTACACCTATCCCGCCTCCGGAGCCGCCAGCGTCCACCCGCACGCCGTCAGCAGCGTCTCGGGTGCTCGCACCGGCAGCTACGGCTACGACCTCGCCGGCAACACGCAGACCCGGCCGACCCCGTCCGCCGGCACCCAGACCCTCAGCTGGGACGCCGAGGGGCACCTGGACACTGCCACCGACAGCACGGGCAAGACCACCTACATCTACGACGCCAACGGCGACCGCCTGATCCAGCGCGACCCCACCGGCCGCACTCTCTATCTGCCGAACCAGGAGATTCGCTACACCACCGCCACTGCCAAAGCTTTCTGTACGCGCTACTACGGTCACGGCGGGAGCACGATCGGCACGCGGACGAGTGCCGGGGTGACCTGGAAGACCGCCGATCACCAGGGCACCGCCACCCTCGCAGTCAACGCTTCCAGCCAGCAGGCGACCGTCCGGCGGCAGACGCCCTACGGCACGCCGCGCGGCACCACGGCGACGCTGTGGCCCGACAACCGTGGCTTCGTGGGCGGCATCAAGGACAACACGGGGCTGACTCACCTGGGCGCCCGGGAGTACGACCCGGTCCTCGGCCGGTTCACGTCTGTCGACCCGATCCAGGATCTGCTCGACCCGCAGCAGTGGAACGGGTACGCCTACGCGAACAACAGTCCCGTCACCTTCAGCGACCCGGACGGGCAGTCCCCGACGCCCGACATGTTGCCGGGCTACGACGGCGACGGCAGCGACAGCGGTGGCGGCGGCATTCCGTGCCCGCAGTGCGACGGCACGTCGGGGGGCGGCAACGGCGACGACGACTACAGCGGCGGCAGCTCGACGCCCAGCCCCACGCCGACGCCTACGGCGGGCAGCGGCACGGGCACGAGCTCATCGGCCAAGCCGGTGGCGACTCCCGCCCCGGCGCCGAATCCCAACGAGGACCCGGCCAAGCTGGCGGACAAGTCCCGGCGCTTCCAGGAGATGTGCTCGAGCCCTATCTTCGCGGAGCTTTGCTCGGACTGGGAGAAGCGCGGCTTCGCCAATGCCGTCAGCTGGGTCCCCTGGATCGGTGTCCTCGGCGACGCATACCTTGCCAAGGACGCGTGGAAGTACGGCGACTACGTCGGCGCCGCTCTTTCCGGGGTTTCCGTCGCGGCGGCGGTGGTGCCGGGCGGCGGTGCGCTCGGTAAAGGCCCCAAAGCGGCTGCGAACATTCCGCTCAAGCGTGACCTGAGCAATGTCAAAGTGGTCGAGAGCTGGGACGCCGAAAAGTGGAAGAACTTTCTCCACGATGCATATCGAGATCACCTCGCGGAGCACTTCTATCGCATGGGTTTGCAGGTCGAGACCGAGGCGACCAATAAAGCTGCGCTGACTTTCCCGGTGCCCGGGAAAAGGAAGTCGAGGATCTATGACATCCGCGTGACGGACAAGAACGGAAATCACACCTATATCGAGGTGAAGTCCGGCGGCGCGAAAAAAGTCAAGGATCAGAAAGCCGCCGACCTCTATCTGGAGAGAAAGTACGGCATCACCGTGAACTATGTGTACGATGATCTGCCCAATATTTTCTACTAGAACGGTGAGCGGTGGCGCATGAGCCTCGAGAGCGATCTTCTCGACGACGACTACGACGTGTTCGAGTCCGCGTTGCGCCGGGCGGTCAGATCCGGGCCGTCCGGCGAGCGGAAGCTGCTCGACGCCCTCGCGGTCGTGCGGGACGACGAAGTGGCGGCCGGCCTCGTGGCGGCGCTCGGTGAGGCCGACGGGCCCGAGGGGGTGGCGGCGCTGCGGGAGATCTTCACACGACCCGAGGACCCCCTCGGTCTGCGGACCAACGCTGTTCTCGCCCTGGCCAAGAGGCAGGGGCCGGCGGCGAGCGACGTGCTGTTCGCCTGTCTCGGTGACGCGGACGAGGATGTCCGGAGCATGGCCATGATCGCGTTCGCGAGTACGGGCGACGATCGGGGCCGGGCCGAGGTGCTGGAGCGCCTGCGCGGTGTGCTGGACGGTCGGCCGTCGCCGGCGCCGTACGAGATGGACGACCGTACGCTGGTCATCCATTCCGACGTCCTGCCGGCCGTCTGTTATCTGGCGCGCCATGCCGCGGTCAGCTGGGAGCGGCAGGAGCCCGTTGTGCGGCTGCTGCGCTCGCACTGGGACCGGCTGTTCGCGGCCGAGCAGCGCTGGCTGAGTGTGCACTGGCCGGCATGTGACCCGGCGCAGCCGGAGGTGTTCGGCGAGCTGAACCCGACATGGTTCGCCGACTGGGTCAGCGCACCGATGCTCGACGCTCTCTACCTCGAGGGCGCCGACCTCTGAGGCGGTTCACGAGCGAGCCCGGCGTCCGAGGACGCCGGGCTCGCTCGCCGTGGCCCCCAGCGAGCCAGGGTCCCAAGTGATCTGAGTCACCTTCACGGGGGCCCGCATCCCAATGTCGCTGTGTACGTCCCTCTTCACGCTGTGCAACGCCGGAGCGCCCGGAGCGACTATTTACAGCGATGATCAGCGCGCTCTACAGTCCGGTGGCTCACCACTGTGGACTACGGGGGACGTCGATGGTTCGAGTAGCTGGACCGGTGCGCGCGCGGATCGCCGCGACGCTTGTCGCGGTGGTGACCGCGGCGGGTCTGCAGGTGCTGACGATGCCCGGAGCCGCGGTCGCCGCGCCCGCGCCGGCCACGGGCTGCGTGCCGGAGCAGGCCGACGCGGCCGCAGCGCAGCGCATGGCCGGCATCTGCGGCAAGCGGGTGGAGATCCTGGCGGAGCGCACCGAGTACGCCCAGGTGTTCCTCAACCCCGGCGGGACCCGGACGCTGGAGCAGTCGATCGAGCCCGCCCGGGTGCGCCGGGGTGACTCGTGGGTTCCCGTCGACACCGATCTGCGGCGCACCCGGGAAGGGGTTGTGCCACGGGCGACGGTGCTGCCCATGACGTTCTCCGCGGGCGGCGACAACCTGGTGGGACGGCTGCGGGACGGTGGCCGCGAGCTGGCCGTCACCTGGCCCGGCACGCTGCCGGAGCCCCGGCTCGACGGCCCCACCGCGACCTATCCCGAGGTGCTGCCCGGCGTGGATCTGCGCGTGACCGCGACGGCGACCGGATTCTCGGAGATCCTGGTCGTCCGCGATCGGGCAGCCGCGGCGAACCCGGATCTGGCGGCTGTGCGGTTCGGGATGTCGGCCAAGGGCGTCCGGATGAGCGCCGCGCCAGGCGGTGGCCTGGTGGCCCGTGACAGCAAGGGCGCCCCGGTGTTCCAGGCGCCCGCGCCGCTGATGTGGGACTCCTCGGCGACACCCGAGTCGGCGGGGGCGGGACCGGCGGAGACGACCGCCGCGGAGGGAAGCGGCGCGGCACGTGAGCGCGGCGGGAGCGCCGGAACGGTTCCCGGCGGCGGGGAGCGGGTCCGGCGAGCGGCGATGCCGGTCAAGGTGGAGAGCGACGCACTGACAATCACACCGCATCACGGCATGCTGACCGATCCGCGAACGCAGTTTCCGGTCTACATCGATCCGTCGGTGACCGGTGGCCTGGTGAGCAACGAATGGACCTCGGTCTGGAGCAAGTATCCGACCCAGTCCTTCTGGAAGAACTCCGACGCCCTCACCGATGGCAAGGTCTTCGGCGCGGCAGGCGCCGGGCGGACCGAGGACTGTGCCGGCTGTGCCGACCACATCATCCGGTCGCTGTTCCGGATGGACACCAGCAAGGTGAAGAAGACGAAGATCGAGTCCGCCGAGTTCCGCATCGAGCAACGGCACGCGTGGACGTGCAATCCGGTGTCGAACGCGAAGCTCTGGATGACCGGTAACTTCTCCGCCGCCACCACGTGGAAGAAGCAGCCCACCTGGTACAGCAAGTCGACCGCGCAGACCAAGGGCAACCACAAAAACGGCGGAGTCCACGGCTGCCTCGGCACCGGAACCATCGAGTTCAATGTCACGTCAATTGTCGACCAAGCGGCCAAGGGCGGCTGGAACAGTGTCAGCGTCGGGCTGCGCGCGATCGACGAGGGCACGAAGACCCAGTGGAAGCGGTTCAACCCCACGACGGCCAAGCTCGCGATCACGTACGACCGGGCGCCCAACGCCGCGACCGACCGCAAGTCGGACGGCAAGGCGTGCGTGGTGGGCAGCAAACGGCCCTACGTGCTCTGGACCAACCCGACGCTGTCGGCCAAGCAGTCCGACCCCGACGGGGACCAGGACTTGACCACGGACTTCTACTGGTGGGTCAAGGGTGGCACGCGCAGCGAGTCGAACAAGGTGTCGCAGGCCAACGGCAACAACGCGATCGTGTCCAAGCAGATCCCCGCCGGCCGGCTGACGGACGGCGCGACGTATGTGTGGCAGGCGAAGACCACCGACGGCGGCAACCTGTCGACGTGGTCCGGCACGTGCGAGTTCACCGTGGACGCGACGCCGCCACCACAGCCGGGTGCCATCACGTCGACCGACTACTCGAACACCACGCCCAAGGGCGGGGTCGGGCTGCCCGGCTCCTTCGCCATCGCCCCACCCACGGTGCGGCCCTACGAGGTCGTCGCGTACGCCTGGACGCTGGACTCGGGCAAACAGATCGCCTCGCAAATCGTGAAGGCCGACGCCACCACGTACGCCGGGTCCGTCACGCTGAAGCCGGTGCATGACGGCATCAACACGCTGAGGGTGTGGTCCAAGGACCACGCGGGCCGCTTCTCGCTCAACCCGGCCACCTTCACCTTCCAGGTGCGGGCCGGTTCCGGTCCCGCCGCGGAGTGGACCTTCGACGAGACCGAGGGCGACGCCACCGACATCAGCGGGCACGGCAACACGGCCGTGCTGGGCAACTCCGTCTCCCGCGTCGCCGGCCGCGGCAATGACGGGTCGGCCCTGGCGCTGACGGGCATCGCGCCGTCGTCGGCCACCGCGGCGGCCGTCACTTACCCGCACCCCGACACGGGCGTCAAGACCGCCATGCGTACCGACCAGAATTTCACTGTCGCCGCCCGGGTCAAACTGCCTTCGACAAGCTTCACCAACCAGCGGGTCGTCGTGGCGGCGTCGGGCACCCGCGCTTCGGCTTACACGCTCGGCTACTCGGCCACCGACAACCGCTGGCGCTTCACGATGGCCGGCTCGGACGTCGACAACCCGGCGCTCTTCAGTGTGCTGTCCAATGCCGCTCCGGCCACGAACAAGTGGACCCACCTGGCCGGCGTCTACAACTCCGCGACCAAGAAGCTGACCCTCTACGTCAACGGGGTCGCGCAGACCGCCACCGCGACCCTGACCGGCGGGTTCCACGCCACCGGCGCGGTGACCATCGGCAAGCGCAAGTGGAACGGCGCCGACGACGGCTACCTGACCGGAGAGGTCGACGACGTCCGGGTCTACAGCTTCGCCGAGACGGCGGCCAATCTCGCTCTGCTCGCGTTGCCGCTGCAGCCCACGCTGAGTCTGCCCGCGGGCGAGGACGCGAAGTACGGCGGTACCGTTCCTGTCACGTTCGACGCCGGCGGGGACAGCAATGTGACCAAGTTCCGCTACAGCGTCGGCGACACCACACTGGGCACCACGGTGAACGCCGCCGGGGCGGGCGGCACGGTGACCGTGAATGTTCCTGTCGGAACCGTCTCCGGTCAGCGGCCGGTGCACGCTGTCGCGGTCGACGACGGCAACAGGGTCAGTCCGCTGACTCAGATCCTGGTGAAGGTCGGACCACCGGAGGCCCTGGACGGCACCGTGCTCGACATGGTGACCTGGCTGCCGGTGAGCGGTGCCGTGGTCACCCTGCAGCCCGGCGGGCGCCAGGTCACCACGGACGCGGACGGCGCGTACGCCTTCGACGACCTCGCCGTCGGCACGTACTCAGTGAAGGCTACGTCGGGCGGCCGATGCGGAGTGGCCGGAAGTCAGTCGTACGAGGTGGACGGTCAAGGCCTCACCCTCGACCTGTACCTGATGCGGGCGTCCGACGTCCTCGGCCACACCTGTTCCGAGCGCGCCGTGACCTTCGAGGCCGGCACGACCCTCCTGCCGCTCACCGGCGACAACGCGGTCACCACGGTCGACCTGCCGTTCGCCTTCCCGTTCTACGGCAGCTCCTACCGGTCGGCGTGGGTGGACACCAACGGCCTGCTGTCCTTCACCGATCCGGAGGGCTCCCGCCCGTACGACGGCACCAGCGACCTGATCAACGCCGCCGCGCCCAACGGGGTCATCGCGCCTTTCTGGGACGACCTGGTCGTCGACGCTTCCGCCGGCGTGCGCACCTCGATCACCGGAAGTGGTAGCGACCAGCGTTTCCTCATCGAGTGGCGCAACGTCTCCCGCAAGGCGAACAGCGCGCAACGGATCAGCTTCGAGCTCTCACTCGCCGCCGACGGCACTGTCACCGCTAACTACAGCAGCCTGGACAATGCCGCCGAGCAGGGCAGCGGTGCTCTGGTGGGCCTCGAGTCGCCCGAGGGCGACGACGGGCTCAGCTACTCGACGCGGGAGGCCGCACTGGCTTCGGGACGGGCCGTCGTCTTCACCCGTCCGGACATGAGCGGTGGGTTCGAGACCTACAACCTGACCGGGACACTCACCGACTCGGCGGGCGCACCCGCCGCCGGCGTCCCCGTCAGCCTGGACCCGGGTGGGCTCGTCGCCACCACCGCAGCCAACGGTGTCTACTCGTTCTACGGCGTGGAGGCCGACAGCTACAGCGTCGTCGCCCGCAAGCCGGGACAGAAATGCGGCACCGCGGCGGAGGCGGTGGTGGACCTCGGTGAGAACACCACCCGTGACCTCCGCCTGGGAACGGACTACGGCGACATCGGATATGCCTGCGCCACCGGCACGGCGAGCTGGGTCGCGGCATCGACGGTGGTGCCGTTGACCGGCAACGGTGTTCGCGCCCCGGTCACCTTGCCCTTCCCCGTGCGCCTGCACGGACCGGCCGCCACCACCGCCTCGGTCTCCGAGGACGGCTATCTCGTCTTCGGGTCCAGCTATCTCGTGCCGTTCTTCACCGACTTCACCGTCGACGGCTCGGCGAGCGTCCGGACGCAGGCCGGCGGCACCGCCCCGAACCGCACCTTCGTCGTCGAGTGGCGCAACGTGCTCTTCACAGGCACCACCGAGCGGGTGAGCTTCGAGGTCGTGCTCCACGAGGACGGGCGGTTCGTCTACCAGTACGCGATCGGAGGCACCACCGACCGGCAGAAGGGCAGCACGGCGACTGCCAGCCTGCAGGCTCCGAACGGAATCACGAGGTTCTACTCGGGCCGCGAGGCCCTTCTGACCCCGGGAAGTTCGCTGACCTGGACACCGGCCGCGCCGGGCGCTGTCACAGGAGTCCTCACCGAGGCGGAGACCACCGAACCGGTCGCCGGCGCCACCGTGACGCTCACCCCCGGCAACCTGAGCGTGACGACAGCCGACGACGGCAGCTTCCGGTTCGACGGGGTGACCGTCGGGCAGTACACCCTGCAGGTCACCGGCGGGAACAACCGCTGCTGGGGCTCGTACGCCGCCACGACGATCGTCAAGGCGTACCTGGACGAGAAGGCGGACCTGTCCGCCCTGGCACCGCGCGACTTCTATTACGACTGTGCCACCGCGCGCCAGGCGTTCACCCCCGCGGCCGACGTCCAGCCGGACTGGACCGGGGACGAGCAGACCTGGCGATCCGCCATTCCCTTCCCGGTCAAGTTGTACGGCGAGTCGTACAACGTGGCCTACGTCAGTGACAACGGCGTGCTCACCTTCCAGCCGCCGGGTGACCCGATCTCCGGGACTGACCGTGCCGGAGCCATCGTGCGTAGTTCCGTGAAGGTCTTCTACGACGACTGGGTGGTCGACAGCCAGGCGGCGGTCGCCACCGGCGTGACCGGGACGGCCCCCGACCGGCGGTGGACTGTCGAGTGGCGCAACGTGCAGGCTGCGGGTGACCCCGCGACCCGGGTCAGCTTCGAGGCGATCTTTGAGGAGACTGGTGGCATCACGCTGAACTATGCCGGGATCAATCCGGCGAGCCCGCGTGAGCAGGGCCGCTCAGGAGTCGTCAGCGTGACCGATGACACGGGCGACTACGACTTCGCCTATCTCGACGACGGGGAGATCCTGGCCGATGACCTGAGCGTGCGTCTCGTTCCCGCGGCGGAGCGGAACACCGTCACCGGAACGGTCACGTGCTCCGGCGCCCCGGTGGCGGAGGCGGTCGTGACGGTGGCGGGACGGTCCGGCACCACGGGGACCGACGGCGCTTACCAGGTGGACGAGGTGCCGGCCAAGACCCTGGCGGCCGTCGCCACGCTGCCCGCCGGAGCCTGTGCGGGGTCGCACGTCCTGACCGGCCTGCTGGGCCGTGACCCGCAGGTGATCGATTTCGCGACCGGTCCCACGCCGCCGGGAGCCGGGCACAAGTTCGCGGAGGCCGAGGTGCCCTACGTCCCGCTCGGCGACGCGGACGTCCTGCCCATGGACGACTGGTACGAGGTGGTCGACCTGCCCTTCCCCGTGACACTGCAGGGGCGTACGAGATCGCAGGTCCAGATCGAGGACGACGGAGCCCTGTACTTCGGTGCCGAGGACGGCTCGCCGCTGTGGCTGGACGTGCTCTGGAGCTACTGGGACCGTGACGAGCAGTCCGATGTCCGGGTCGCCACGCGCGGCACCGCACCGAACCGGCAGTACGTCGTGGAGTGGCGCAATGTCGGATACGCCTACGACCCCGAGGTGCGCGCCACGTTCCAGGTGACACTCGACGAGGGCGGCGGCATCCGGTTCGCGTACCCGGACAACGACGGCACCTATTTCATGATCGGCGGCGACGCCATCATCGGCATCGAGGATTGGACCGACGCCGAGGTGCTCTTCGCTGATCACGAACCCACCATGCGTCCCGGGCTCGGCATGCGGATCGATCCGCCGATCGCTTGACCGCACCGCTCCGCCCGGTGGCCGTGCCGCTGGGCGGAGCGCTCTGCGCAGTTCATCGTCGTGCCGGCGTCTCGGCTGCTCGGCGCGGATCGCCCGGGTCGGACTTCCGGGGGCAGACTCTCCAACGGGAAACGGGAAACGGGCCTCGACCCGGTGGGCGAGACCCGTTCTGACTTGCGGTGTTGCTGGTGGGCGATACTGGGATCGAACCAGTGACCTCTTCCGTGTCAAGGAAGCGCGCTCCCGCTGCGCCAATCGCCCTCGTTGTACTGCCGAGGTGGAGACGGGATTTGAACCCGTGTAGACGGCTTTGCAGGCCGTTGCCTCGCCTCTCGGCCACTCCACCGAGTCGGCCCCGCACGTTCCTGCTGTCGCGGCCTCTCCGAGCGGACGACGGGATTCGAACCCGCGACCCTCACCTTGGCAAGGTGATGCGCTACCAGCTGCGCTACGTCCGCTTGTCCTTCCGGGTTTCCCCGGCGACGGAAGAAACATTAGCTGGTCGCCCTGTCTCTTGCCAAACCGGGGTCCCCCCGCGCGTCGTGCCGGAGGGAAACCGCAGGTGAACAGGGGTGCTCGGGGTTCGGGCGCTATGTCCGGTCCGCGGTGCGCCGGAGTTGTCCACAGGCCCGGGAAACGAGTGGGCGGGCTCGGGAAGATCCGAGTTGGATGGGCCCATGCAGATCCGACAGGTCTCCGCCGGCGAGCGGCCCGGCACGTTCTTCCCGCTCGCGACCTATGCCTTCATGCCGTCGCCGTGGGAGGACGAGGCCCGGGAGAAGTATGCGCAGCGCATGCGGTTCTACGAGACGGCCACGAGCCTGCTCGCCGAGGAGGACGGGCGGCCGCTGGCCGGGGTGGGCGCGCTGGCCATGCGGCAGAACGTGCGCGGGGCCGTGCGGGACATGGCGGGTGTGTTCTCGGTCGTCAGCGATCCGGACGCGCGGCGGAAGGGCTATGTGCGGGAGCTGATGACCCGGCTGCTCCGGCAGACACGGGAGCAGGGCAGCTCGGTGAGCGCGCTCTACCCGTTCCGGCCGTCGTTCTACGAGCGGTTCGGCTATGTCGGCGTGCCGCGGTTCCGCACTGCCACGTTCGCGCCTGAGGGCCTGGCACACCTGCTGAAAGCGGATCTGCCGGGCGAGGTGCGGCGCCTGCACATGACGGAGGGCTTCGACGACTACAACGCGCTGACGCTGCGGCTGCTGGGGGAGCAGCACGGTTTCGCGGTGTACGACGAAACGAGGGCGGCCGAGTTCCGCGAGAAGCCGTCCGCCTGGGTGGCGATCGCCCGGGTGGACGGCGAGGTGGTGGGCGCGGTCACCTATCGGGTCGACAGCTACGGCGGGGACCTCGTGGCCGGTGACCTGCTGACGACGGGTCCGCTCGGGCGGGCGCTGCTGCTGCAGTTCTTCGCGCGGCATGTCGATCAGGTGGCCAGGGTCGTCGTCCGGCTGGGCACCGACGAGGTCCCCGAGCTCTGGGGCACGGACTTCTCGGTCACCACGGAGGGGCGGGTCGACCACCCGCGGCGGGGCGGGCCCATGGTGCGGCTGCTCTCGATCGACGCGCTCAACGGGCTGCACACCCCGGCCGAGCTGGCCGTGACGGTGGAGGTCATCGGCGACGACCTGCTGGCCGGGCGCTACCGGATCTCGGGGGAGGCGGGCACTCTGGCGGTCGGGAAGAGCACGGACGAGCCCGGGGCCACCCTGACGTGCGCCGGGCTCAGTGCGCTCGCCTACGGCGTCCTGGACCCGGTGGAGGTCGTGATCCGGGGCTTCGGGCAGGTGGACGCGGCGGCGGGTGAGGTGCTGGGTGCGCTGTTCCCGAAGCGGATGCCGTACCTGTTCGCCGACTTCTGAGCGAGATCGGCGGTCCGAGGCGCGCGACGAGGGGTCGAGGCCGGGCCGCCCCCCGGGGCGCCGCCGGGCGGCCGAAGGGTGATGAGGGCCGGGGCCGGGGCGCCGCCGGGCGGTCGAAGGGTGGTGAGGGGCCGGGCGCCGGCGGACGGTCAGAGGGCGACGGGGAGGCCGGCGGTGGTGAAGGCTCGGGTGTCTTCGGTGACGACGGCGGACTCGTAGCCGTCCGGGACGAGCTTGGCCAGCCACGCGATGCCGGGCTCACCCATCGCCAGGGCAGCCGTGGCGTAGGAGTCGGCCAGGGCGAGGTCGGGGCCGGCGACGGTGACCGAGCGGAGGCCGCGGGCCGGGGCGCCGGTGCGGGGGTTGCGGACGTGGTCGCCGCGCTCGTAGGTGCCCGAGGTGGCGACGGCGCCGTCCGTGATCGCCAGGACCCAGCTCAGCTTGTCCGGCTGCCACGGATGGCGGATGCCCACGCGCCACGGGGCGCCGGCGGCGGTGCGGCCCCGGGAGCGGATGTCGCCGCCCGCGTTCAGGCAGTGGTTGACCGAGCCGGCTTCGGCGAGGCGGGCCGACGCGACCTCGACGGACCAGCCCTTGACATAGCCGGAAGGATCGAGCAGGCCGCCGGCATAGGCGTCGAAGTAGCCGTCCGTGGCTCGCCACAGGTCGGCGCACGCGTCCAGGACGTGGCGCAGGTCGGGCGAGCAGCCGGCCAGGTCGAGTTCGCCGCGGCGGAAGCGGCTGACCTCGCTGTCCTCCCGGTACGTGCTGAAGCGCGCGTCGACCTCGTGCAGCCATGCGCACGTGTCGGCGACGAGGGCGCGCAGCGTGGGCTCGGGGAGGTCGTCGGCGAGGTCGATGCTGACGACCGTGCCCATCACGTGTTCGACGTGGCGCATGGGCCGAACCTACGCGCCCGTGTCGCCGGGGCGCGTGCGGCGGGAGTCGCCCGGAGGCCGGCGACGCGGGCGCGGGTGGTGGCCGGCGTTGTCCCGCGAGACGCGAACGCTGCCCGGCTCGGGGCGATCGCCCGGCCCGGAGGGGTCGCCGAGGTCGAAGAGGCGGATCACGTCGCGCTCGGTGAGGCCGAGCAGGTCGCCGAGCCCGGAGTCGACGAGCCCGAGCAGATCGTCGAGCGCCGGGGAGGCGGCGCGCGGGGGCCGGTGCAGAGCCGTGGTCCGCGCCCGGGCGTTGGCCACGAGCGGCGGGTGGGCGGCGGGACCGGACGGCCGGGCGCTGTTCCCGGGCCCGGCGACCCGCGTGAAGCGGCTGGACGTCACGCGCCGGCCTTGTCGAGGGCGGCCTGGAGGGACTTGACGTACGACTCGCTGGTGAAGGTGGCGCCCGACACGGCGTCGATGTCGGCGCTCTGGGCCTGGAGCGTTTCCTGCTTGAGGGTGGCGATGGCCGGGGGGTTGATCGTGGCGCTGTCGGCGGTGGTCGGATACGTGGCACCCGCCGCGGTGATCTTGCCGCCGGAGACGCGGATGGTGACCTGGATCGTGCCGTACGGGTTCTTGACGGCGGTGCCCTGATGGTCGCCGTTCTTCAGGCCGGTGCCCGCGGCGGCCTCCTCGTCCGAGGAGCCGGCCGCCTCGCCCGACGAGTCGGACTCGCCCTTCTTGCCGGACTTGCCCGCCGCCGCGGTGCCGGTCGCGGCGGGCTCCGCGTCGAGGTTCGGGTCGGCGAGGTCGACCGAGGCGGACGAGGCGACAGGAGCCGCCGGCGTGGCCACGCTCAGCCGCACGCCGATGATCAGGGCGGCGCCCGTCAACGTCCCGACTGCTGCTGCCGTACTGCGTCGCATCGCGAAACTCCAGATCAGAGAGGGGGATCAGAACTCGAACGGGTCCAGGTGGAGCTGGCTGTCAGGCACGTCCAGCCCCTTGAGCGTGGCCACGGCCGCGGTCACCAGCCCGGGCGGCCCGCACAGATAGACGTCGCGGCGGTTGACGTCGGGGACCAGTCCGAGCAGGCCGTTGGGGGTGAAGAGCCGGCGCGGGCCCGGGTCGTTGCGCGAGCCCACGATGTAGCGGACCCAGGCGTCGCGGCGCTCGGCGAGGTCCTCGAGCTCCTCGCGGAAGACCAGCTCGTCGGGGCGGCTCGCCCGGTAGATGACGATCGTGTCCGGCGGCATGTCCTCGAGCAGGGCCCGGATCGGCGCGATGCCACTGCCGCCGGCGATCAGGAGCGCACGGCGACGCGTACGCCGCTGCGCCGTGAACGTTCCGAACGGGCCTTCCGCCCAGATCCGCGTACCCGGGCGCATCTGGGCCAGGCGAAGGGTGTGCCCGCCGACCGCCGTCACGGTGAGGCGCAGCCACTGGGAATTGGGCGCCGCGGACAGGGAGAAGGGGTGCGACTGCCACCAGCCGTTGGCCGTGAAGAAGCGCCACCGCATGAACTGGCCGGCCCGCGCGGGCAGCTTGTCGAGGCGGTTGCCGTCGATGTAGATCGAGAACGTGTTCGCGCCCTCGCCCACCACCTCGGCCACCTCGAAGCGGTGCCGCAGGTTGAGCCACAGCGGCTCGATCAGCCGGCCCCAGACCAGGGCCGCGATGACCAGGGCGCCGAGGCCGGGCCAGAAGATGTCGGCGAAGCGCCCGGAGAGGTTGGCGCCCGTCGCGACCTGGTGGCCGTAACCGAGGACGAGCACCAGGTAACCGGTCAGGTGGATCAGGTGCCAGAGCTCGTACGGCATCTTCGTGCGCGCCGCCCGGATCGAGATCAGGCTGATGAAGACGAGGATGCCCGTGGCGACGGTGGCACTGATCATGTCCGGGAGCGTGGTGATGATCGAGATGCCCTGGTCGACGACGCCGGTGCCTGCGGTGAGCGCGTACCCGTAGGTGATGAAGACCGCGTGCGCGCCGATCAGCAGGACCAGCGACGTGCCCAGCCAGCGGTGCCAGCGCAGCAGGTCGCGGGCGCCCACCCACTCCTCGAGGAAGGAGACGCGGCTCATCATCAGCAGCTGGATGAAGAGCACGTAGCCGCCGGCGAGGCCGGTGAGGCGGCCGATCGCCATCATGAGGGTGGCGGTGTCGTTGACCGCGCCGGCCTCGGTCTCGAAGAGCCAGAGCGACAGGCTGGTGGCCAGCCCGGAGAAGAACAGCAGGATCGTGAAGAGGCGGTTCCCCGAGGTGGCCTCGGCCGGCGGGCGGTCGTCGACCGCGACCGGCGGCCCGCTGCTCTGCCAGCCCGAGGTCGTGTCCGGGTCCTCGACCACGATGTCGCCGCGCGGCACGCCCCGGTTGAGCTCCGGCTCGTCCCAGAAGCCGGGGGCCGGCCTCTGGTCCTCGAAGGTCTGGAACGCCATCGACCTCACCCGTTCGGCAGTCGTCTCGGCGCCTGCCACCCCCCAGCGGCCGGCGTGACGACCGGGTCTCGGGTGGCCGTCGAGGGGTACTACGCGACGGGCCGCGTAAACGCTCAACCGGCGTGCAAAAACTTAGTCGTACGAGATGATCTATTCGGCAGGCCGGCGCCTCCGGGAATCGGCGCACCGATCCCTTTTTCGTGGACCTTGACCTCGATATCGGATGAGAGGTAATCGTCCCGGACATATGTCAACTTCACGTGGCGAAGTGCATGACCCGGCCTCGGCACGAAGCGAACGCTGTCGATGAAGGGGGGACGGCGGACGAACATGAGAAGGCCTCCGGCTAACGTCACGGAGTGACTGACAACCCCGCCGTGCTCACCGTCGTCGGCATCGGCGCCGACGGGTGGGCGGGATTGGCGGGTACGGCCACCGCCGCGCTCGCCGCCGCCGAGGTGATCATCGGCAGCTCCCGGCAGCTCGACCTGCTCCCCGCCGACGTCCGCGGGCAGCGGGTCCCGTGGCCCTCGCCCCTGCTCCCGGCGATCCCCGGCCTCCTCGCCGCCTCCGCCGGAAAGCGCCTCGCGGTCCTGGCCAGCGGTGACCCGATGTTCCACGGCATCGGCGCGACCCTGCGCCGCTTCGCGCCGGACCTCACCGTCATCCCGCACCCGTCCTCGATATCCCTCGCCGCCGCCCGCCTCGGCTGGCCGCTCGCGGACATCGACACGGTGAGCCTCGTCACCGCCCCGGTCGAGGAGCTGCACCCGCTCGTCCAGCCCGGCCGCCGCGTCCTGATCCTCGGCCGCGACGCCGGCACGCCCGCCCAGGTGGCTGCACTGCTCGTCGAGCGCGGCTACGGCGACAGCACGCTCACCGTGCTCGCCCAGCTCGGCGGCCCGGCCGAATCGATCGTCTCCGGCCCCGCTCGGCAGCTCGACCTGACGGACATGGACCCCCTCAACGTCATCGCCGTAGAGTTCGGCCCGGGGGGCCGAGCGTTGTCCCGAGTCCCCGGACTCCCCGACGACTCCTACGACAGCGACGGCCAGCTCACCAAGCGTGAGGTCCGCGCGGTCACGCTGGCGCTCCTCGGGCCGCGACCCGGCGAGCTGCTCTGGGACGTCGGCGCCGGCTCGGGCAGCATCGCCATCGAGTGGATGCGGACCCATCCGGCCTGCCGGGCGGTAGCCGTGGAGTCGGATCCCACCCGCGCGGCGCGCATCAGCGCCAACGCGCGCGCTCTGGGCGTACCCAAGCTGTCTGTGATCGAGGGCCGCGCCCCCGCCGCCCTCGCCGGCCTGCCCGCGCCCGATGTGATCTTCATCGGCGGCGGCGTGACGCGCGGCGGCGTGCTGGACACCGCCTGGGCCGCGCTCCCCGCGGGTGGCCGCCTCGTCGCGAACGCCGTCACACTCGAGTCCGAGGCCGTGCTCGCCGCCTGGTACGCCAAGCTCGGCGGCAACCTCACCCGCGTCGCGGTCAGCCGCGGCGCGCCGGTCGGTGGCTTCACCGGCTGGAAACCGATGATGCCCGTCACGATCTGGTCGGTGAGAAAACCATGACAGTGCACTTCATCGGCGCCGGCCCGGGAGCGGCCGACCTGATCACCGTACGCGGCCAGCGCCTGCTCGCCGCGTCACCGGTCTGCCTGTACGCGGGCAGCCTCGTCCCGCCCGAGCTGCTGTCCGACTGCCCGCCGGGCGCCCGCCTGATCGACACGGCGAACCTCGACCTCGACCAGATCGTCGCCGAGATGGTCACCGCCACCGGGAAAGGCCAGGACGTGGCCCGGCTGCACTCCGGCGACCCGTCGGTGTTCAGCGCGGTCGCCGAGCAGATGCGCCGGCTCGATGCCGCCGGGGTCCCGTACGACGTCACGCCCGGGGTCCCCGCCTTCGCCGCGGCCGCCGCGTCCCTCGGTCGCGAGCTGACGGTGCCCGAGGTCGCGCAGACGGTGATCCTCACCCGCACCGCCGAGCGCGCCACCGCCATGCCGCCGGGCGAGGACCTCGCCACGCTCGGTGCCAGCCGGGCCACGATGGTGCTGCACCTGGCCGTCCAGCGGATCGACGCGGTGGTTGCGTCGCTGATCGAGTCGTACGGCGCCTCCTGCCCGGTCGCGGTCGTCGCCCGCGCCAGCCGGCCCGACGAGCTGATCCTCCGCGGCACGCTGGCCGACATCGCCGGCCGGGTGCACGAGGCCGGCGTCCGCCGCACGGCGGTGATCGTGGTCGGGGCGGCGCTGACCGCGTCGCAGTTCCCCGACAGCCACCTCTACTCGACCACGCGCGCCCGGCCGTGAGGGTCCTGGCCCTTTCCGGTACGACCGAAGGCCGCCACCTGGCCTCGCGGAGAACCGTGATCAGTTCGCTGGCCGGCCGCACCCGGTCACCGCTCCTGCCCCCGGGCGAGGTCCGCATCGGCGGCTTCGGCGGCGTCGCGGGCCTGACCAGCTATCTCACGTCCACGGGCATCGACGCCGTGATCGACGCCACCCACCCGTTCGCCGCGACCATGACCTCCCACGCCGCCGCCGCGTGCGCCGCCACGGGCACGCCGCTGCTGATCCTGCGGCGCCCCGGCTGGACGGCCGGCCCGGGCGACCGCTGGCATCGCGTACCGTCCCTGTCCGCCGCCGCGGCCCTGCTCCCGTCGCTGGGCGAGCGCGTGTTCCTCACCACGGGCCGCCAGAGCATCGCCGCGTTCGCCGACGTGCCCGGGTGCTGGTTCGTGTCCCGCTCGGTCGAGCCGCCCGCGCCCCCGATGCCGGCGCGCCTGGAAGTCATCCTCGACCGGGGTCCGTTCGGTTTCGAGGCGGAGCGCTCACTGCTGCTCTCGTACGCCGTCGACGTCCTGGTCACCAAGGACAGCGGCGGATCCACGGCCAAGCTCGACGCCGCCCGGACTCTGGACGTCCCGGTCGTCGTGGTCGACCGGCCGCCCCTGCCCGACGGCGTCCCCGTGGTCGCGACCGTGGACGCCGCCGTGCAGTGGCTCGATCAGCTCGAAGCCCTCACTCAGTCCGGAACCTGAGCGCTCGCCGTCCTCGCTCTGCCGGGGCGGCCCTCTTTTCCGGCCGTGGCGTCAGCACCCTCGGGCGGTCGCCTCCGAGGTGGCGCTCGGGTAGGTCCTCGGCGTGTAGACCTGGGCGTCGCCGGTGCCGCGCTCGACGATGCGGGTCTGGCTCGAGCCGATGATGAGCAGGCAGCGCATGTCGATCGTCGCCGGGTCGAGGTCACCGAGCGTCGTGACGGTGACCGTCTCCTCGGGGCCGCCCACGTCCCGGCCGACCACCACCGGCGTGCTCGGGGCGCGGTGCCCGAGCAACAGCTCCCGCGCCCGGACCAACTGCTCCCGCCGGCTGCGCGAGGCCGGGTTGTAGAGCGCGATCACCAGGTCGGCCCCCGCCGCCGCGTCGAGCCGGGCCGCGATGACGTCCCACGGCTTGAGCCGGTCGGAGAGCGACATGATGCAGAAGTCGTGCCCGAGCGGCGCCCCCGCCCGGCTCGCCACCGCCTGGGCGGCCGTGAGCCCCGGCACGATCCGGACCGGCACGTCCTTCCACTGCGGGTCCTCGCTGACCTCCAGCACGGCGGCCGCCATCGCGAACACGCCCGGGTCGCCGGACGACACCACCGCCACCCGCCGGCCCCGCTTCGCCAGGTCCAGCGCGAACGCCGCCCGCTCCGCCTCGACCTTGTTGTCGGAGGCGTGCCGCTGCTGCCGCGGGTTCACGGGCACCCGGTTCACGTACGTCGTGTAGCCCACCACGTCGTCGGCCTCGGCCAGCGCCGCCTGCGCCTCCGGGGTGAGCCATTCCCGGGCGCCCGGCCCGAGCCCCACGACCGTGACCTGCCCGCCCGGCGCCTCGTCGGCCCGGGCGCCCGCAGCTTCGTCGCCGACCGCCTCGGTCGTCGCTATGCCGGCCTGACCTGCACCGGTCGCCCCCGCGCCGGTGGGAACGTCGTCCTCGGCGAGAGCCGTGGCGGCCCTGCTCGGCAACAGCGCCAGCGAGAAGTACGGCACAGTCGCCGGGTCGATCTCCGCGACGCGACCCTGGCGCTCCTTGTCGGTGGTCGCCCGCTCCACGTACCAGGCGTCGTCGAGCCGCCCGGCCCGCTCGAGCGCCTCGCGCACCCCGGCGAACGTCCGGCCCAGCTTCATCACGGCGGCCGAGTCGGTCGTGGCCAGCCGCGCCGCGAGCTCGTCGGGCGGCAGGGTGCCCGGCAGGACCGTGAGCGTCTCGTCGCGTTCCATCAGCGGGCGGCCCAGCACGGCCGATGCCGCGCTGACCGAGGTCACGCCGGGGACGACCGAGGTCTCGTACCGGTCCGCCAGCCGCTTGTGCATGTGCATGTAGGAGCCGTAGAAGAACGGGTCGCCCTCGGCCAGCACGACCACGTCCCGCCCCGCGTCGAGGTGCGCGGCCAGCCGGGCGGCGCTCGCCGCGTAGAACTCGTCGATCGCCCCCTGGTAGCCGCCGGGGTGGTCGGTCGTCTCGGTGGTCACGGGGTAGATCAGCGCCTCCTCGATCTGCCCCTCCCGCAGGTAGCCGGCCGCGATCGCCCGCGCGTTGGACCGCCCGTGCCGCGCCGCGTGATAGGCCACCACGTCGGCCGCCGCGATCAGCCGGGCCGCCTTCACCGTGACCAGCTCGGGGTCGCCCGGCCCGAGCCCGACGCCATAGAGCCGCCCCGGTCTCGACGTGCCCGCACCGGTCCCGTGGGCGTCGCTTCCGTCGGTCTCGTGCACGTCGTCTCCCGGCCGGCCCGCCACCGTCACTCCTTCTCCGAGGCGAGTGCGTTGACCGCCGCCGCCGTGATCGCACTGCCGCCCCGCCGCCCGCGGACGACGAGGTACTCCAGGTCCGACGCCGCGAGGGCGTCCTTCGACTCGGCCGCCCCGATGAACCCCACCGGAATGCCCAGCACAGCCGCCGGCCGGGGCGCCCCGGCCTCGATCATCTCCAGCAGCCGGAACAGTGCCGTGGGCGCGTTGCCGATCGCCACCACGGCCCCGGCGAGCCGGTCGCCCCACAGGTCGAGGGCGGCCGCGCTGCGCGTGTTCCCGATCTCGGCGGCCAGCCCGGGCACGGCCGGGTCACGCAACGTGCAGATGACCTCGTTGCCGGCCGGCAGCCGTTTGCGGGTCACGCCGGACGCCACCATCTCGGCGTCGCACAGGATCGGCGCCCCGGCGAGCAGGGCCTTCCGCGCCGCGGTCACCACCCCGGGGCTCCAAGCGATGTCGCGCACCAGGTCGACCATCCCGCAGGCATGGATCATGCGTACGGCCACCCGGGCCACGTCCGCCGGCAAGCCGGACAGATCGGCCTCGTCCCGGATCGTCGCGAACGACCGCCGGTAGATCTCCGCGCCGTCCTTCACGTACTCCATGTCAGCCTTCCCTCGTCCCTGCCGTGCTTCCATCCACCGAACCGCGCCGGGCCGCCGCCACCGCCCGCGCCAGCCGATCACCTCGCACCACGCCGCCGGTCGTCCCGCCATCGCCCGTCCCGATGCTGCCGTCCGTCGCGTCGCCGCCCGCGGATCGCCCGGTGCCCGTCGCGTCGCCGCGGCCGGATTGCCCGGTGCCGCCGCCCGCCGTGCCGTCGCCCGCGGATCGCGCGGTGCTGTTGCCCGTGGTCTCACCGTCGCTCACTCGTCCGGCGCTGCTGCCGCTCCGCACGGTCACCGCGTAGCCGCCGACGGTCGCCTCGACTCGCACGTGCGCCGCCGCCGGACTGCCGCAGCCCCGGGCACACCCCACCCAGTGCACAGGCAGCCCGTCGCCGGCCACGGTCGCCGCGTCGGCGTCGTGCCGCACATCTGCCAGGGACTTCGCGCACCCCGGCCGCCCGGCGCACGCGGTGACCCCGACCCAGCGTGAACCGGCGCCGACCTCGAGCCCGGCCCCGGCGAGCGCGTCCAGCCACTCGTCGGCCGCCTCCGGCGCCACCCCGGGCAGCACCACTCCGCGCCACGGCGTGAAGACCAGCTCGTCCGCCCCGGCCAGAACCCGTAACTGCCGGTCGTCGAGCCGCCCCAGCGGCACGAGCGCCGCCACGGCCACGCGCCCGTCACCCTGCGGGACAACCCCGATCGGCTCCTGTACGCCCGGCCGCCGCAGCTCCGGATCAACCTCACCGAGCGTGATGTCGAGGGCCCGTGCCGTGTCTCGTCCGAGCAGGCCCGGCCCGTCCGTCAGCTCGCGCACCCGCCACGAGCGGCGCGCCCCCGTGGCCACCGCGCCCTCGACCTGCACCAGGAAAGCACGAGCCGCCGTGAGCAGCGCAGACACGACAGTCGCCCGCCCCACCCGCAGCCCGACGTCCCGCCCCGCGAAGAGCATCGCGAACCGCCCCGCGCCCCCCGTCCCGAGCCGCAGCGCCGCCACGTCAGCCGCATACGCAACGTCACCGGCGCCGTCATCGATCGCGAACAGGAACCGTCCCGGCAGCCCCGCCAGCCCTGCGTCCGCGCACAGCGCCTCGTCCAGCTCCCGGACCAGCCCCGCGTCACGACCGCTGATCAGGGGCGATGCCGCGATGTTGCGGACCAGCTCATGCGTGTCGGAGGGCAGCAGCCCGGCCGCTGCCAGACGGTCGGCGAGCCGCGTCTCGGGGACGCCGGTCAGGGCTCGGAGCTGAAGGTTGGCCCGGCTGGTCAGCTCGACGTGCCCGTCGCCCCACGCGGCGGCCAGCTCACGTAGCGTTCCGAGCTGGGCTCCGCTGATGCGGCCGCCGGGCACCCGGATCCGCGCGAGCGGCCCGTCCGCGGCCTCGTGCAGCCGCAGCGCCCCGGGACAGGCGTCGCGTTCCGCCCGGCCGCCCATGACCTGGATTCCCGCCTCCACTACCACCGGCGACAGCGCCCGCCCCGATGCGCCCGCCTCTGATCCCGGAGATCCCGCGGGCGGGAACGCCCGGGCGGCGGGGCCGTTCGGGGAGGCGGGGAGGGAGCCGGGGGAGGACACGGCCCGGATACTACGGATCGGTGCCGACATTTTCCTGCCGGCGGTCGGCATCGTCACACCGGCCGCCTCACGTTGACGTGGGTGCGGTCCGGTCGGCAGAGTGGGAGTCCACGTGCGGCGACGCCGCGGAGGAAGCCGGTGTGACTCCGGCGCGGTCCCGCCACTGTCACCGGGTCTGGCAACAGCCCGGGAGCCAGGAACTCCGGTCGCCGTGATCCTTCGACCCGGGGCGCGGACCCCGAGGGGAGAGCCGTGTTTCTGCTGCTGTCGACGTCCGACACCGACCTGCTGAGCGCCCGTGCGAGTGGCCGGGAGTGGCGGCTGGGCAACCCCGCCCGCACCGCCGTCGAGGACCTGCCCGGGCTGACCGAGGGCGTCGACCTGGTGGTCGTCCGCATCCTCGGCGGGCGCCGTGCCTGGGAGGAGGGGCTCGACGCGCTGCTCGCCGGGCCTGTCCCCGTGGTGGTGCTGGGCGGTGAGCAGGCGCCCGACGCGGCCCTCATACAGCTCTCCACCGTGCCCGCCGGGGTGGCGGCCGAGGCACACGGCTACCTCGCCTACGGCGGGGCGGACAACGTCGCCGCGCTGCACGACTTCCTCTCCGACACGATCATGCTGACCGGCACCGGCTTCGCCCCGCCGGTGCCCGCACCCGAGTGGGGCGTGCTCGAGCGGACGGCCGCCGAAATCACCGGCCCGACCGTGGCGGTCCTCTACTACCGGGCGCACCACATGGCCGGCAACACCGCCTTCGTGGACGCGCTGTGCCGGCAGCTCGAGGCCAAGGGCGCGCGGCCGCTGCCGATCTTCACGGCCTCGCTCCGCACCGCCTCGCCGGAGCTGCTCGCCGAGCTGCGCAAGGCGGACGCCCTGGTCGTCACGGTGCTCGCCGCGGGCGGCACCAAGCCGGCGACGGTCTCCGCGGGCGGCGACGACGAGGCCTGGGACGTCGGTGTGCTCGCCGACCTCGACGTGCCCATCCTGCAGGGCCTGTGCCTGACCAGCAGCCGCGCGGCCTGGGAGGCCAGCGACGACGGCCTCTCCCCGCTCGACGCCGCGACGCAGGTGGCCATCCCCGAGTTCGACGGGCGCATCATCACGGTCCCGTTCAGCTTCAAGGAGATCGACCCCGACGGCCTTTCCGTGTACGTGGCCGATCCCGAGCGCGCCGCCCGCGTGGCCGGCATCGCCGTGGCGCACGCGCGGTTGCGGCACGTCCCACCGGCCGAGCGCCGGATCGTCATCATGCTGTCCGCCTATCCGACCAAGCACTCGCGGATGGGCAACGCCGTGGGGCTTGACACACCCGCGTCGACCGTGCGGCTGATCCAGGCCATGGGCGAGCGCGGCTATCGGGTCGGCGGCTTCCCCGGCGTCGCCGAGCAGGACGGCGACAAGCTGATCCACGCGCTGATCGCCGCCGGTGGCCAGGACCCCGACTGGCTCACCGAGGACCAGCTGGCGAGCAACCCGGTCCGGATCAACGGCGACAAGTACGCGGCCTGGTTCGCCACGCTGCCCGAGGACCTGCGCGAGGCGATGACGCAGCACTGGGGTCCGCCCCCGGGCGAGCTCTACGTCGACGGCGGTGACATCGTGCTCGCCGCCCTCCGCGACGAGAACACCGTGGTCATGGTGCAGCCGCCGCGTGGTTTCGGCGCCAACCCGGTCGCGATCTACCACGACCCGGACCTGCCGCCGAGCCACCACTATCTCGCGGCCTACCGCTGGCTGGCCGACGAGTTCGGCGCGCACGCGGTGGTGCACGTGGGCAAGCACGGCAACCTGGAGTGGCTGCCCGGCAAGAACGTCGGCATGTCCGCCTCGGACGGCACCGACGCGGCGCTCGGCGACCTGCCGCTGATCTATCCGTTCCTGGTCAACGACCCGGGCGAGGGCACCCAGGCCAAGCGGCGGGCGCACGCCACGCTGGTCGACCACCTGATCCCGCCGATGGCCCGCGCCGAGTCCTACGGCGACATCGCCCGCCTCGAGCAGCTGCTGGACGAGCACGCGAACATCGCCGCCCTCGACCCCGCCAAGCTGCCCGCCATCCGCGCGCAGATCTGGACGCTCATCCAGGCCGCCAAGATGGACCACGACCTCGGCCTCGCCTCCCGCCCCGGCGACGAGGAGTTCGACGAGTTCATCATGCACGTCGACGGCTGGCTCTGTGAGGTCAAGGACGTCCAGATCCGCGACGGCCTGCACATCCTCGGCCAGGCGCCCACCGGCGAGCCGCGCGTCAACCTGGTGCTCGCGATGCTGCGCGCCCGGCAGATGTGGGCCGGTCAGGTCGCGGCCCTCCCCGGCCTGCGCGAGGCTCTCGGCCTGTCCGAGGACGCCTCCACCGCCGAGACGGACGCCGTCGAGGAGCAGGCCCGCGCCCTGGTCACCGCCATGGAGGAGGCCGGCTGGCCCACCACGGTCCCCGATGGCCTCACGGACAACGACGACGTACGCCGGGTGCTCGAGTTCGCCGCGGCCGAGGTCGTCCCGAGGCTCGCCCGCACCACCGACGAGCTGACCCACGTGCTGCACGCCCTGGACGGCGGTTACGTGCCGGCGGGCCCGAGCGGCTCGCCGCTGCGTGGGCTCATCAACGTGCTGCCGACCGGGCGCAACTTCTACTCGGTCGACCCGAAGGCGATCCCGAGCGCCCTGGCTTGGGAGACCGGCCAGTCGATGGCGGAGTCGCTGCTCAAGCGCTACCGCGAGGACTACGGCGACTGGCCCAAGTCGGTCGGCCTCTCCGCCTGGGGCACCAGCGCCATGCGCACCGCGGGCGACGACATCGCGGAGATCCTGGCGCTGATCGGCGTACGCCCGGTGTGGGACGCCGCCTCCCGCCGGGTGACCGGCATCGAGCCGATCTCGCTCGACGAGCTGGGCAGGCCCCGCATCGACGTGACAGTGCGCATCTCCGGCTTCTTCCGCGACGCCTTCCCGCACGTCGTGGCGATGATGGATGACGCGATCCGGCTGGTCGCCGAGCTGGACGAGCCCGACGAGGTCAACTATGTCCGCGCGCACGCCCGCGCCGACGAGGCCACCCACGGCGACCACCGCCGGGCCACGACCCGCATCTTCGGCTCCCGCCCGGGCGCTTACGGCGCCGGCATCCTCCCGCTGATCGACAGCCGCAACTGGCGCGGCGACGCCGACCTGGCCGAGGTCTACGCGGTCTGGGGCGGCTTCGCCTACGGACGCGGCCTCGACGGCGTGCCGGCGCGCGGCGACATGGAGAACGCCTACAAGCGCATCGAAGTGGCGGCGAAGAACATCGACACGCGCGAGCACGACATCGCGGACTCCGACGACTACTTCCAGTACCACGGCGGCATGATCGCCACGGTGCGGGCGCTGACCGGTCGCGCCCCGGCGGCGTACATCGGCGACTCCACCAACCCGGACGCCACGCGCACCCGCAGCCTGACCGAGGAGACCGCGCGGATCTTCCGGGCCCGGGTCGTCAACCCGCGCTGGATCGCCGCGATGCGCCGCCACGGCTACAAGGGCGCCTTCGAGCTGGCCGCCACCGTCGACTACCTCTTCGGCTACGACGCGACGGCCGGCGTGGTCGCCGACTGGATGTACGAGCAGCTGGCCGCCAGTTACGTGCTCGACCCGGAGAACCAGAAGTTCATGACGCAGTCCAACCCGTGGGCGCTGCACGGCATCACCGAGCGCCTGCTCGAAGCGGCGGACCGCAAGCTCTGGGAAGCGCCCGACCCGGACACGCTGGCCGCCCTGCAGCAGGTCTACCTGGAGACCGAGGGCGACCTCGAGGGCGACGAGTAGGGCGACCGCTCGCACCCGCAGCGACATCACCCCGCCGGCCGGACCGGTCGGCGGCGCGGCATGTGCGGTCGCTGCGGCACGCCCGGGCGCCGCGCGCGGGGTCGTCCCGGCCGACGCCGCCGCTGCACGTGGCGGCGCCTGGCGCGGGAAGGTCAGGTGCGTCGGCGCAGGAGATAGGTGTCCATGATCCAGCCGTGGCGCTCGCGGGCTTCGGCTCGCACTCGCCGGATCTCGTCGGCCACCTCGTCCAGCGGGCCAGAGATCAGCAACTCGTCGGGCGTGCCCAAGTAGGCGCCCCAGAAGATGTCGACCTCGTCCGGCCGCTCCACCGCGCCGAACGTCTGGTGCGCGTCCAGCATCACGATCACGTCGCCGACCTGCTCCGGCCACCCCTCGGCGAGCCGGCGTCCGGTGGTCACCTGGAACGGCCGGCCGACCCGGTTGAGCCCGACCCGGTGCTTCGCGGCCAGGGAGGAGACGCTGCTGATGCCGGGAATCACCTCGTACTCGAAGGTCGTCAGCCCGCGCGCCAGGATCTCGTCCAGGATCGCGATCGTCGAGTCGTAGAGCGAGGGGTCGCCCCACACCAGGAAGGCGCCGATCTCGTCGTCGAGCAAATATTCGCCGATGAGGGCCTCGGTCACCTCCGAGCGCCGGTGCCGCCAGTCGGCGATCGTCCCGGTGTAGTCGGCCGGCGTCCTGTCCCGATCCGGGTCGCGGCCCTCGGCGATGCGCCGGCTCGGCTTCCCGTACGCCTTCAGCATCGAGCGCCGCAGCTCGATCATGCTCTCCTTGGCCTCGCCCTTGTCGAGCAGGAAGAACACGTCGGTCCGCCCGATCGCCTTCGCCGCCTGCAGGGTGAGGTGGTCGGGGTCGCCTGCCCCGATCCCGATGACATAGATCTTCCGCACGGGAGAAAGTCTCGCAGGTCACCGCCGAGCCCTTCGCCCGGTCCCACATCCCCGCCGTCGCATCGGCCAGCCCGTGCTCGTATTTGTGCTGCGCTGCAGCGTCTGCGGGGCCGTGCTCGCGCTTGTGCAGCGGTGGATGTGTCGCACCGGCATGCGATGCTGCGCGGGTGATCGTCGCATTCGATGCCGAGCTGTGGCTGTGGGACGCCCGGCGGCTCGACACCTGGACCTTCGTGCGCTTGCCGGTCGACGCCTCCGACGAGATCCGGGACGTTGCCGACGGGCTGCGCCGCGGCTTCGGCTCCGTGCGGGTCCGCGCGACGCTGGGCTCCAGCACCTGGCGCACCTCGATCTTCCCGGAGAAGACCACCGGCGCGTACGTGCTGCCGGTCAAGCGGGCCGTCCGCACCGCCGAGCAACTCGAGCCCGGCGATGTCACCACGGTGACGGTCGAGCTCGTCGACTTCTGAATCATCCGGATCACGCCTCCTCAGTCCGGCAGCATCGGGACGGAGGGATGCAGCTCCCGGCCGAGCGAAGCGGCCCGGGTCAGCGACGACGACCCGAACCGGTCCCGCACCGCGTCGAGGGCCGCGTCGAGCCCGTTGTCGTGCTGCTCCTCGAAGGGCAGCTCGAGCTGCACCGTGCCGTCGCCGTCGAGGTTGCCGACCGAGACGCCGACCAGGGTGAGGCCCCGGTCGTCGATCAGCGGCCGGGCAGCGGTGAGCAGGGCCTGCGCGGTCTCCAGGATCGGGCGGGTGTGGAGCGTGGGCTTGAGCAGGCTGTGCGAGCGGGTGACCCGGGTGAAGTCGCCGAAGCGCAGCCGCAGCGTGATGGTGCGCCCGGCCCGGCCCGCCGCCCGCATGCGCCGGGTGACCCGATCGACCAGCGCTGCCAGCGTCGCCACGATCTCGGCGAAGGGACGCTCCCGCCGGCCGAGCGCACACTGCGCCCCCATCGACCCGCGACGGTGCCCGATGCGGACCCGGCGAGGATCACGATTGTGGGCGAGCGCGTGCAAATGCCGGCCCGCCCCGGCGCCCAGCATGGTCACCAGGGCGGCCTCGCCGACGCGTGCGACATGCCCCACCGTACGGATGTGGTGGTCGCGCAGCTTGCCCGCGGTGACCGGGCCGACCCCCCACAGCCGCTCGATCGGCAGCGGATGCAGAAACGCCAGCTCCTCGCCCGGCGGCACCACCAGCAGCCCATCGGGCTTGCCGACGCCGCTCGCCACCTTGGCCAGGAACTTCGTGCGGGCCACGCCGACCGTGATCGGCAGCCCGGCCCGCTCACGCACGTCGGCCCGCAGCCGGACGGCGATGTCGGTGGGCGTGCCACTGATCTTGGCAAGCCCGCCCACCTCGAGGAAGGCCTCGTCGATGGAGATGCCCTCGACGATCGGCGTGGTGTCGCGGAAGATGGCGAACACCGCCCGGCTCGCCTCGGTGTAGGCCCGCATCCGCGGCGGGACCACGATCGCGGACGGGCAGAGCGCCCGCGCCTGGGCAATGCCCATCGGGGTGCGCACGCCGCACGCCTTGGCCTCATAACTCGCCGCCAGCACGACTCCGCCGCCGACGAGGACCGGCCGGCCGCGCAGGCCAGGGTCGTCGCGCTGCTCGACCGACGCGTAGAACGAGTCCAGGTCGGCATGCAGGATCGTTGCCAGCTCTGTCATGGCGACGACTCTAGAACGTTTGTTCGAAGATTGGGGCGGGCTGTGGATAACTTCGGGTGTGACGTACGCGGCTGATCCGGGGCTGTGGACAACCGCCTCCGGGCCTTGCGGGAGGGGTAGAACTGTCCGCATGACGAAGCGACCCCCGCTGGCCGAGACCCTCGATCTGCAACCGCACCCGGAGGGCGGCTGGTTCCGCGAGACCTACCGATCGACGACCGAGCTTCAACCCGACGGGTACGCGGGCCCGCGCGCGACGGCGACCGCGATCTACTTCCTCCTGCAGCCGGGGGAGTCGTCCGCGTGGCACGTCGTGAAGTCGGACGAGCTGTGGTTCCTCCACTCCGGCGAGCTGGAGCTGCGGTTCGGAGGCGCCGGGGCGGAGCCGGTGGAGCCGGGTGAGGTGGTGCGGATCGACCGGAGCAACCCGCAGGCGCTGGTGCCGGCCGGGGTGTGGCAGGCGGCGTTCCCGATCGGGGGCGAGCCGGTGCTGGTGAGCTGCGTGGTGTCGCCCGGCTTCGACTACGAGGACTTCCGGCTGGCGTGACCGCCCGGTTCGGCCCGTCGGTTTGGCCTGACCAACTGGTTCGGCCCGTCGGTGTGACCGCCCGGCGTGCTTTGGCGGCGTGACTGCGCGTCGTGACTGCGCGGCCTGGCCTGGCCTGCATGCCGGCCTGTCGCGGCTTGTCGGCGTCACGGGCGGCGCGGAACGGCTGGGTGGTCGCTGCGGGGAGATCGTGTTCGGCGCCTTGGTCCGTCGGGCGGGGGCTTGGTGGAGGGCTGCGGATGTGGTGGTGGAGGTCACGGGGCGGGGCGGAGGGGCCAGGGTGGTGGGGTGGTTGTGAGACTTGAGCGTCCCACGCTCAAGTTTGTACCCGGAGGATTTCCATGTTGCTGCGTAACGATGCGTTCCGTGACTTCGACCGCCTCACCGCCCGGGTCTTCGAGACTGCGACCCGGACGTCGGGGGCGCGGCTCGATGCGTACCGGGTGGATGACACGTTCTTCATCGACATCGACCTGCCCGGTGTCGACCCGGCCAGCATCGACATCACCGTCGACCGGAAGGTGCTCACGGTCAAGGCCGAGCGGAAGCGCTCCGCCGCCGAGGGCGTGCAGTATGTCGTGACCGAGCGGCAGGTGGGTGCGGTCAGCCGGCAGATCTTCCTGTCCGACACGCTGGACACCGACCGGCTCGAGGCTCGCTACGAGAACGGCGTGCTCACGCTGAGCATCCCGGTCACCGAGCAGGCCAAGCCGCGCAAGATCGAGGTTGCTGCCGCCTGACGGCGACAGTGCCACCTGCCGTCGGGGGCGCTGCCTGACGGTCGGCTCGCCGAGGCGCTGGGCGGCGGGGCGCTGCCCGACGGTCAGCTGCCGGAGTGGCGGACGGCGGGGCGCTGCCGGAGTAAGCCGCTTGACGGCGGAGACAAGTGAATGACGGAGCCCGGGGTCCTCTGACCTCGGGCTTTGTTGTTGCCGAGGCAGCTCGGATCGAGCGTGCGCAGCGACGGCAGCAGCCGAAGGGACTCGGCGGAGGGGCAGCGAGGGGCCTGGGCGTCGCGCGGGGCCTGGAGGCGCGGCGTCGCGGCGGGGTCAGCGGGTGGCTTCGGCGTCGCGGAGGAAGTCTTCGATCCAGGCGATGCGCTGGGGGGTGAGGTTGGCGTCCCTGGCTTGCTGGAGGGCTTCGCGGATGTGGGCCAGGCCCTGGTCGCGCAGGCCGTCGGCGATCTCGGCCAGGCCCAGGGCCACCGTGCCGCCGGGGATCCAGCGGGGGTCGGCCAACTCGGTGCGGAGGTCGTGGGAGATGCGGAGGTGGTGGAGGGCCTGGTCGGACTGCAGGTCGCTCGCCGTGTAGTAGAAGCCGATGTGGCGGTGGACCTCGGAGCGCAGCAGCAGGTCGCCGTGGTGCTCGGCCAGGTCGAGGGCCTCGCGGTAGAGGGGCATGGCGGTCTGCCAGTCGTTGCGGAAGACCTGGTGGACCAGGCCCAGGCCGAAGAGGGACTCGGCGACACCGGCCGAGTCCTCGAGCTCGCGGCGGATGGCCAGCGCCCGCTCGAAGAGTTCCTGCTCGGCGCCGAAGCCCGCCGGAGCCGGAGAGGCGGAGGAACCCGAAGGCCCGGAAGGCGCGGACTCGGAGGGCGCGGGCCCGGACGAGCCGACGGAGTCGAGGGCGCGGAAGTGGGCGAGCATCCCGAGCCGGTCCAGCGCCGCCGCCTCCAGCGCCCGGTCGCCCGACTCGCGGGCCTGCTCGAGAAGCCGCTGGAAGGTGCTTTTCGCCTCCGCGTAGTCGCCCGTCCGGAAAGCCGCCTCGTACAGGGCCTCGTTGCCGGCCTGCAGTGTCGTCCCCATATGCGCAGGTTACTGACTTTCCGCCCGGAACAGGCGGGGTTGGAATTCCGTGGCATGGGGAATGCGCTTCCGGTGTTGACACGGTGGTTACCGGCTGTGCTGGTGCTGACGCTGGCCGGGTGCGGCGAGGTGCGGCAACGCAGTGACGCGGCCGCGGACGTGGCGGTGGGGATGCTGACGGCGGTGGCGGCTCGGGACGGGGCGCGGGCCTGCGAGATGCTGGCGCCGGGCACGCGGTCGGAGCTGGAGGACTCGGCGGATCAGGGCTGCGAGCAGGCGATCCTCGACCAGGGTCTGCCCGCTCCGGGGCAGGTCACCGGCTCGGACGTCTACGGGCAGTGGGCCCAGGTACGCCTTCCCGGCGACACGCTGTTCCTCGCCGTCTTCCCCGAGGGGTGGCGCGTCGTGGCGGCCGGGTGCGAGCCGCGGACGGACCGGCCCTACGACTGCACGGTGCAGGGAGACTGACGGTGCGTATCCAGTTCACGTTGTTACTGCTCGTGGTTGCGGTCGGGGTTGCGTACGTAATCGCTCTGGGGGTGTTGCACCGGTGAAGCGGCTCGGGCGGGAAAAGCCGGTGAAGCGGCTCGGGCGGGAAAAGCCGGTGAAGCGGCTCGGGCGGGAAAAGCTGGTGAGGCGGTTCGTGCGTGAGAACTCGCTGGGTCTCGCGTTCGGGGGTGCCTTCCTGATCGTGCTGGTGCTGCAGGCGTTCGCCGGCCACGCGGACTACAACCAGCAGCAGCTGACCGAGGGGCTGGCGCCCATCTCGTTCGGCCGGTATGTGACGTCGGCCAGCTTCGGCGTCGACGTGGCGGAGAACTGGCAGTCCGAATACCTGCAGTTCTTCACGTACATCTTCCTGACGGTGTGGTTGTTGCAGAAGGGCTCGCCCGAGTCGAAGACGCTCGACCAGGCCGGGCGGGAGACGGAGAAGGAACAGAAGATCGGCCGGTACGCCGACGCGGACTCGCCCCGGTGGGCCAAGGTGCACGGGGTCCGGCTGGTGCTCTTCTCGAACTCGCTCGGACTGGTCATGGGCGCGCTTTTCCTGCTCTCGTGGCTGGCGCAGTCGATCGCCGGGTGCGCCGCCTTCAACGAGGAGCAGCTCAGCGACCTGCAGGATCCGGTGAGCTGGGGGACGTACCTCACGGAGCCGGACTTCTGGAACCGCACCCTGCAGAACTGGCAGTCCGAGCTGCTGGCCGTCGCCTCGATGGCGGTGCTCTCCATCTATCTCCGGCAGCGCGGTTCGTCGCAGTCCAAGCCGGTCGGCAGCCCCCACACAGCGACCGGCGTCGACAGCTGAGGGCGAGCCGGCCGGGAAAGATCGACGCAGCGATATCGATCATGAACGCTGCGCGAATTTCGTCGCCCTTTCGGGCAAGTTGTTTTCCGTGTCCGGATTCCGGGGTAATTCCTGACAACCGTGAGCCGTGCCTGATCCGTATTCCCCCTCGGTCAAGGTCATCATCCGTGCCACGCGAGAGGAGAACCCCCATGGCGAGCTGGGTCCTGGTGCCCTGCTTGGTCTCGCTGCGAACCGAGTTCAACAAGCTCGCGCCCAGCCGGGACAAGGCCAGTGACGGCTCCATCGGGGACACGAGTCACGCCGCGTCGTCGTCGGACCACAACCCCGACGAGACGGGCAACACCCCCTACGAGGACGCCGACAGCAAGAACGAGGTCCACGCCATCGACGTGGACACCAACCTGCGCAAGTCCGGCTGGACGATGCAGCGCGCGGTCAACATCATCGTCGCGAAGCACAAGTCCGGCGCGGACAACCGGCTGCAGTACGTGATCTACAACCGCAAGATCTACAGCCGGTCCTGGGGCTGGACGGCGCGCGACTACACCGGCGCCAGCCCGCACACCGAGCACGCGCACTTCAGCGCCCGCTACACCACCGCCCAGGAGAACGACACCAGCCCGTGGGGGCTGCTCGAAGCCGAGGAGGACGAGATGCCGAGTGCCGCCGAGGTGGCCGCCGAGGTCATGAGGCAGATGAAGGCCCAGTTCCCGGGCATGCTGCTCAACGCCAAGATCGGCGACAAGGCGTACCCGTCGCGGACAGTCGGCACGCACCTGCGCGACCTGCAGGTCATGCGGGACTACATGACGGGCGACGGCAAGGGCGCCAACCAGAACCCGCCGAGGAAGGGCAGCTACCTCAACATCGTCTCCGGCGTCCCCGGCACCCTGAGCCAGCACGGCCAGGTGCTCGCCGCGATCGCCCAGGCGGTGCAGAACTCGGAGAACAACGCCGAGGTCAAGGCCGCCCTCGACGCCCTGGCCCAGAGCCCGGAGCAGAGCGCGCAGACGGTGCTGGCCGGGATCACCATGTCCCGCAGCGACGAGGAGGCCGCCGCGATGCTGCGCGACCTCTACGGCCCCGAGCGCGCCGCCTCGATCGGCAATCTGCTGGCCACCGGCGACACCGCCACCGAAAGCGCCTGAGCGCCCGCCGTGGCGGTGATGATGAGCGCATGCTCGTGATCACCGCCACGGACGACGGCCTCCTCACCGCCGTTGTGGACGGTTGCGAGGCGGGCCGCGTCCGGGTGAGGCCCGGCACAAGCACGATCACCGACCTGTACGTGACCCCCGCGCACCGTGGTCGAGGACACGGCCGCCGCCTCGTCGCCGCAGCCGAGTGTCGGCTTCGTGAAGCGGGGATGACCAGGGCCGATGTCGACGTTCCCGGCCCGGACGACGGATTCTTCGCGCGGCTCGGCTATGACGTCGCCGCCCAGCAGCGGGCCCGTGACCTGGCCGGGCCGCTCGCGCCGGAGGGCGTCGCGCTGGTCACCTTGACCGATCCGGGACGCCGGCTCGCCGCTCTTGCCGACGAGTACGCGCTGGATCTCCAGGAGGACGAACACCTCACACCCCGGGCCGCGCGTCACGCCGCCGAGCGCCGGCTGTCCGAGCTGCGAGACCCGCGGGACCACATGTGTACGGTCACCGCGCGCGACGAAGAGGTCGGCTGGGCGTGGCTCGGGGCGCCCCGGCGCGCGTACCCGGAAATGGGGCGGCTCGTCCAGATCGAGATCGACGAACCGTACCGTGGCTCGGGGTTCGGGACGCGCGCGCTGGCCGCCGTACAGGGAAAGATGCGGGACCAAGGGCTGAGCCGGATCGGGCTGAACGTGCATGGGGCCAACGCCCGGGCTCGCCGCCTTTACGACCGGCTCGGGTTCGCCGTGACGTCGCAGCAAATGGTGAAAGATCTGCGCGGCCGATGGTGAGCGAGCGAGGGGCGAACCGACCGGGCGGCACTACGGTGAGGGCATGCTGATCAGCTGTGCGTGCCCGGTGTCCGGCGTGTGGGCGACGCCGTTGTCGATCACCGGCTTCGCCATGCGGGCCGAGGAGCTGGGCTATCACGGGCTGTGGTCGTTCCAGCGGCTGCTCGTGGGCGCCGATCAGCAGCTCGCGCCGGTCTATCAGAGCGTGCTCGATCCGCTGCTCGCCCTGACCTGGGCCGCCGCGCGCACGACCCGGATCCGGCTCGGCGTCGCCGTGATCAACTTGCCGTTCGTCGCGCCCGCCTATCTCGCGAAACAGGCGAGCACGCTGGACTTCCTGTCCGGCGGCCGGCTCGATCTCGGGCTCGGCACGGGCTGGTCCGATGTGGAGTTCGCGGCGACGAACTCCGACCCGCGCCCGCGCGGCAAGCGCACCGAGGAGTATCTCGCCGCGCTCGCGACGCTGTTCAACGACAAGGTGGCGGCGTTCGACGGGGAGTTCTACCGGGTGCCGCCGAGCACGATGGCCCCGGCACCGGTCCAGCCGGGCGGGCCGCCGATCCTGCTCGGCGCGAAGGCCGACAGCGCGCTGCGCCGGGCCGGGCGCCTGGCCGCCGGCTGGGTGAGCAGCAGCACAGCCACGCTGCAGGACATCGAGCGCGGCACCCAGATCGTGCGCCGGGCCGCCGAGGAGGCCGGCCGCGACCCCGACACTGTCCGGATCGTCGTGCGGGGCGCGGTGCGCCCGGGGCTGCGTGAGGAAGGCAATGTGCTCTCCGGCACCTGGGGACAGATCAAGGGCGGAGCCCAGCTGTACGCCGAAGCCGGCGTCACCGAGCTCTTCTACGACCTGAACTGGGACCCGTTCCTCGGCTCGCCGGACGGCGACCCGCGCGCGGCCGGCGAACGGGCCGAGGAGATCCTGACCGCCCTGGCCCCGGCGCGCTGAAAAGGGGGGCGGCGCCGTGGCACCGCCCCCCCCGATCGCTCAGCGGATCACTCGAAGGACGTCAGCGTGATGCCGATCGACGTCGGGTCGCCGTTGTGCACGAGCGACTCCTGGTTCGCGACGTCGTCGAAGGCGAACGCGTACGCCTTGCCGTCGACCATGTTCTCGTGGATGGCCTTGGCGTACTCGTTGGTCGGCTCGTTGCGGTAGAACGTCGCCGGGTCGGTGCTCGGCTCGACGGCCTGCGTGCCCAGGGTCGTGCGCTGCAGGGCGGCGCACAGGCTGCGGGCGATCGGACCGACGACCAGGTCGTTCGGGGCTCCGAGGGCGCCGTCGCAACCCCAGACGTTCGCGGTGCTCGGCTTGGTGAAGGTCGCCACCTGGGCGCCCGTCGAGTCGGTGAAGTTCATCGCGTCACCGGAGGTGCGGCCCTTGAAGATCTTGTCCGGCTGGTCGGCGAAGGGCTTCACGGTCAGGTCGGTGCCCGCGTAGGCGGCCCACGCCTGGTCGATGTATCCGGCCAGGTAGTCCGGGTCGAAGCTGCCGCCGTCCGCGCCCTTGCCGGGGGACAGGACGCGGAGGACCGTACCGTCGGCGCGGGTCTGGATCAGACTGCTGAAGTCGGCGTCGGCCTTCATCGCGTCGATGACGGCGTTGCGACCGCCGGGCTTGAGCTCGCCGGTCCTGGCCGTGGTGCCGTCGGAGCCGGTGACACTGACCGCGTGCGGCACGCCGAACATGTCCACCTGCGAGCTGTTCAGGAACACGCCCGCGTCGTTGTAGGTGAACTCGGACCAGTCGAACAGGATGTCGCTGTTCGCGTCGCCGGCCGCCCAGGGCGCGGGCTGCACGAGACCGCCGTCCTGCGCGAGCTTGAAGTCGAGCTTGTCGCCGAACGACATGTACATGCGCCCGGACAGGCCCTTGGGCACCTCGATCGTCTTGCTGGCGCCGTTCGCCGGGCCGTCGATCGAGACGTCCGGGGCGGGCACGGGCGGGTTCGCGCCGCCGGTCCACGGGGTGAACGTGCCGCTCTCGGTGACGTAACCCAGCTTGCCGCCGGAT
This sequence comes from Symbioplanes lichenis, assembly GCF_030709675.1. GTDB lineage: Bacteria > Actinomycetota > Actinomycetes > Mycobacteriales > Micromonosporaceae > Actinoplanes > Actinoplanes lichenis. The sequence goes on along the minus strand of NZ_JAUZQD010000001.1, from coordinate 294,974 downwards.
TCGCCAAGCACGTAGAGGTGGACGGCCTCGCCGCGGCCGGAGTTGTTCGTCACGGTCAGCGGGAGCAGGTCGAGGGAGGCGGCGCTCGCGTTCGGGATCACCGCGATGGCCGCGGGGACGGCCACAGCGGCGACGGCGAGGCCGAGCCAGGTCTTGCGATGGCGCTTGATGCGGTGGTTGCCCACAGTCACTCCTTGTCGGCCCCCGCGTGGCACGGGCCCGGCCGGAGTCGCCGGGAGGGATCCCGCGCCGGCCGGGGACGCTTCGGGGGCGGACAAGGAAGGGGGATGCGCCCCGGCCGTGGCGCTCCCGGTTTCGTCGGTGAGAGCGCTCTCTGGGACCACCATGGTCGTCTGTTCCCACGCTGTCAATCGATGACAATGCCCCGTAGCACATCGGTCGCGGGGCCCAAACGGGGGTCGTTCGCGCAGGTCAGCGAGTTACTCAGGGAAATTCGGGCAAATCTTGAGCGGGCGCGCGGGCCTCAACCGGCCGACGGTCACTTGCCGAGCGCGGCGATCGCCTCGGGGATCGGGTCGTCGCCGTTGAACAGCTCGAAGGTCAGGCCCGCGGTCTCCGGCGCCTCGAGGACATGGGCGAGGACAGCCGCCACGTCGTCCCGCGTCACCGGCCCCCGGTGGCCGAGCTCGGTGGTTGCCCGGATGCGTCCGGTCGCCGGCTCGTCGGTCAGGGACCCCGGCCGGACGATCGTCACGTCCAGATCGGCCGCCAGCACGTACTCGTCGGCGGCGGCCTTGGCCTCGAGGTAGGGCCGCATCGACTCGCCCCCGGCGACCGGATCGTGAGCGCCGATCGAGGAGACCATGACATATCGGCGTATGCCCAGGGCTGTGGCCGCGTCCGCGAGCTTGACGGCACCGCCCAGATCGACCGTCTGCTTGCGCGCGGCTCCGCTGCCCGGACCGGCGCCCGCCGCGAAGACGACCGCGTCGGCCCCGCGCACGTACTCCTCGAGCGAAGCGTCATTTTCCAGATCGCCCACCACCGGCACCGCGCCGGCCGCGCGCAAGTCGTCGGCCTGCGCGGGCGAGCGGATCAGCCCGCGCGCGGTGTGTCCCTGATCGGCGAGCAGCTTGAGCAGGCGGAGCGCGACCTGGCCGTGGCCGCCCGCAACGAGAATGTCCATGCCCTCAGTCTTCACCCGGAACGGCCGCTTCGAACGCGACCTCGGTCACGTCGGCCACGACCTCGGTGAAGTCGGTCCCGTAGGCCTGCGGTTCGCGCACGCACAAGACCAGGGCAAACCTTCCTTCCCCGTACGTCTTGAGCAGCTCACCGTGGTGTGCGCCCAGGTAGCGCGCCGCCGCGAGGTTGGCCAGCGCCGTCAAGCCCCCGATGAAGAACACCGGCCGGGTGCCCGCCGGCGGCGTGAAGCGGGCCAGCACGGCATAGCGCTCGCTGACCCCGGAGACGAACTCCCGGCCGCCGACGACGAGGGTCAGCTTCGGCCAGCGTCCCCCCGGCGGCGGCTCCTCGCCCCGGAACTCGACGCCGCGCAGCACGGCCCGCAGATGCACGGCGGCGCGTGGGTTCGTGGTCGGCCCGCCGACGCTGAACTCGGTGACCCGGCCCAGCTCGCGGGGCACGTCCGCGCCGGTCGCGAAGTCGGGGCGGCCGCCGCACTCGCGGACCAGCGTGGCCAGCTCGATCAGCGCGCCGGCGTCGTCGCGGTGGACACTGTGCTCACTCGGCGACGCGTAGTGCCGGGAGGTGACGAGGAGGCTGGTCGAGCCGCCGGTCACGCCGAAGAAGGCGCGCTTGCGGTCGAGGCGGCGGCGCCGGAGGCCGAACTGGGCCAGCCACACGGCCGTTCCGGCGATGACACTGGCGAGAAGGTTGATCAGCAGGTCGCCCACGCGTTCATGGTGACCGATGCGCGCGTCTTTTTCGTACGCGGGGCTTTGGGCGGTTTCTGCTCGTAGTTTCGCGGCTTTTGTGCGGGGTGTTCAGGCTGAGTCGCGTACGACGAGGGTGGGTTGGAATGTCACCGACCGCGGCAGGCGGCCGGGCGCGGCGATGTGTGCCATGAGCAGCTCCGCCATCTCGGCCGCCATCTCCTCGACCGGCTGGCGCACGGTGGTCAGCGGCGGCCGGCAGTCGAGCGCGGCGCTGCTGTCGTCGAAGCCGACCACCGCGACATCGCCGGGCACGCGGCGCCCGAGGTCCTGCACGGCCCGCAGCGCGCCTTCCGCCATGAGATCGGAGGCCACGAACAAACCGTCAATTCCCGGGTACGCCTCCAGCAGTCGCCGCGCGCACTCCTCCCCGCCGCGCCGGGTGAAATCCCCCTCGAGGCTCGGAACTTCGGAAAGTCCCCGCTCCGCCAGCGCCGCCCGGAAACCCTCGAGCCGGTCCAGCCCCGACGGAATGTCGAGCGGCCCGCTGATCGTCGCGAGCGTCCGGCACCCGCGGGCGAGCAGGTGCTCGGCGGCGAGCCGGGCGCCCAGCCGCTGGTCCACGTCGACGAAACTGGCCGCCAGCGGAGCCGCCGGCCGCGCCGACACCACGGCCGGGATGCCGAGATCGTGCACCTGCCGGGGCAGCGGGTCCCGCTCGTGACTGCTGATCAGCAGCACGCCGTCCACATGCCCCTGCCGCAGGTAACGCAGCACATGACGATGATCCGCCGAGTCGGTCGGAATGATCACCAGATGAATGTCGTGCGGCCGCAGCGCCGCGGTGGCGCCGGCCGTGATCCGCCCGAAGTAGGGATCCGTGAAAACCCTGTTCAGAAACGACGAGTCGTGCGGCCGGTCGGGCTCGGAGATGACAAGCGCCACGGAATTCGACTTCCGGGTGACCAATGACCGTGCGGCCACATTGGGCACATAGCCCGTCTCGGCAATGGCCCGCTCGACAATCTCCCGAATCTTCGCGTCCACCGTCGGCGCGCCGTTGATGACCCGCGAAACCGTGGCCCGCGAAACCCCGGCCGCCTCCGCCACCTGATCCATCGTCGGGTGCTGACCGCCCCGGCCGCCCCGGCTGCTCATGCGCTCTGTTATAGCACCGGCATCGATCTTGCTCATGCGCTCTCCACAGCCGCGGGTTGTCCACGGACCACCCGGTGAGCGGCGCCCGCACACCGGCCGCAGGACCGGTGCGCGGGTCGTCCGGCACTCACATGTCAGGGACGGCCGTTGGTGCCGCATTTGACGATGATGCGGATGCAGTCGTTGACGCGGCGGGCGAGTTCGTCGACCGGCCAGGCGTTGAAGAAGTCGCCGTGCATGGTGTAGCCGCGGCCCGAGGCGAGGCGGAAGTTCGCCGGGTTGCCGTTGACCGGGTAGCGCATGACCTGGCGGAGCTTCGGGACGACGACCGGGTGGGAGGCCGGGCAGGCGTTGCCGACCGGGTACGCCATGTGGCTCTTGTGATTGGGCGAGTCGAGGTTGACGCCGTCCCAGCAGTGCGGGAAGTCCAGGTACGACTCGAGCATCGTGCCGGGCGGGCAGGTGACGAAGTCCTGGGAGGGTGCCACCTCGCCGGCGTGGAGGCAGGACCAGCGGGCGAGCGGGTTGTCCGCCGGACCGGCCGCCGTGGCGTTGCCGGCGACGATGCGGAGGCCGAGGGGGAAGGGCTGGGTCTGGGCGATCAGGTCGTCGCGGACGCCCTCGCCCAGGTAGTAGAAGATGCCCGTGGTCGGCTCGACCGGGACGTTGTTGTTGTAGAAGGTCGGGATCCAGTACGCGGACTTGTCGATCGACGGGTTGCAGTTGCTGTTCGCGTTGATGAGATCCGTGACGGTCGTGCTCGCCTTGGTGGTCGAGCTGCCGAAGAAGCTGTGCATGTGCGAGGCGCCGGGCAGGTTCGGGAAGATGATCGGGTCGTCGGGGAGCCGGTGGCTGGCCGGGCAGTCGGCGAGGAACTCGGCCACGCGGACGGCGCCGGGCGGGATGTCGGGAGCGGCGGCGGCGGGAACGGCCGGCACGAGCAGGGCGAGGGCAGCCAGGAAAGCGAGCTTGCGCATGGGGGATCCCTTCCTGTGAATGAGACGCCGGGGCAGGGATGGGGGCCCTGCCCCGGCGATCCGGAGACCCGTCGGGACTACTGGTAGACGCGCACGTAGTCGACGAGCATCCGGGAGGGGAACGGGGTGGAGGCATCGATGGGGCCGGGGAAGTCGCCGCCGACCGCCAGGTTGAGGATGACGTAGAACTTGTGGTCGAAGATCCACGGCCCGCGGGTGGCTTCCACGGTCGCCTTGGCCGCGTTGAAGACCTGGGTGCCGTCGAGGAAGAAGCGGATGCCCTTGCTGTCCCACTCCGCCGCGTACGTGTGGTAGTCCAGTGACAGGTCCACCGGGGCCGTGTACTTCTGGCCGTACCCGCCGGCGCCGTTGTACTGCGGGGCGTGCAGCGTGGAGTAGCCCTCGTTGGTGTTGCGGCCGAGGATCTCCATGATGTCGATCTCGCCGTTGTAGGGCCACGGGCGCCCGGTGAGGAAGTCGGAGCCCATCATCCAGAAGGCCGGCCACAGCCCGTTGCCCTTCGGCACCTTGATGCGCGCCTCGACCCGGCCGTACTGGAAGTTGAAGCTCTTGCTGGTGTTGAGGCGCCCGGACGTGTAGTCGCGGCCGTTCGAGGCCTCCTTGCGCGCCTCGATGACGAGGTGGCCGGCGCCGTCCATGGTCGCGTTGTTGAAGTTGTCGGTGTAGTACTGCACCTCGCCGTTCTGCGGGACGCCGAAGTCGGAGTACCAGTTGGCCGTGCTCGGCTTGGTGCCGGCGCCGGTGTCGAACTCGTCGTGCCACACGAGCCGCGTCGCCGGGAACGTCGGGTCGGCGGGCTGGGCGGGCGGCGCGGTCGGGCTGCCGCCGGTGCCGTAGACGTCGAAGTCGTACAGCGAGTAGCCGTACGGCCCGACGCGCGCGGTGCCGTACATGCGCACGTACCGGCCGGTGCCCGAGACGTTCAGGACCTCCTTGAAGCCCTTGCCCGTCGTGGTCGAGTAGATGTCGTTCCAGGTGGTCGCGTCGGGCGAGACCTGGATCCTGTACGCGGTCGCGTACGCGGGATCCCACTGCAGCTCCACGCGGCTGATCGTCGCCGTGGCGCCCAGGTCGACGTAGATCCAGCCCGGGTCCACCCAGCCGGTCGTCGAGCTGGTCGCCCAGCGCGTCGCCGGGTCACGGTCGAATGCCTTGTCGGCCGTGCACGGGTTGCAGTTCACGTCGTTCTGCTCGCTCGAGGCGACACCCCGTTTCCCGTACGACAGGAGCGTCCCGCCCCCGGTGGGAGGCGGCGTGGAACCGTTCGCGAAGACCTGGAACTCCCACAGCGAGTACCCGTACGCGGGAAGTGCTTTCGAAGTGAGGTTGAGCCGCACGTAGCGCGCGTTGCCGCTGACCGTGATGCTCTGCGCGCCGGCGTTCCCGCTCAGGGTGGGGGTCGCGTTCGTGAAGGTCTGGTTGTCGGTGGAGAACTGCACCGTGAAGGCCGACGCGTACGCGGCCTCCCAGTTCAGCGCGACGCGCGTGACGGCGGTCGTGCTGCCCAGGTCCACTTTGAGCCACTCGGTGGCGTTGGTGAAGGCGCTCGACCAGCGGGTGCCGGTGTTGCCGTCGGTGGCGGCGGACGCGGGCGTGCCGGACCACTCGTCGGACGACGACGTGGTCACCTTGCCCTGCGACACCACCACCTCGGCGGCGGCCGCCGGGCCGGACGGGAGAACGAAGGCGCCGAGCAGGCCGGTCAGCGCGAGGCCGAGGGTGGCCAGGCGTCTGTTCATGCGGGGTCCCTCCTTGACGGGGAACAAGGGGACTGTGTGAAGCGGGGGTTACAGCGCTGCTACAAATCAGGGAAAGCGCTCTTTGAGTTGCCACTCTGAACCCCCGCCTCGACGGGTGTCAATGCCTGGTGAGAGCCTCGGGAAGCGCTTTCTCCGTTGCCGCAGGTGGCGGCAGGTTCCGGAACTGACATCGACAATCTCCGATGTAAGCTCCCGGCATGAACCGTCGCCTGGTTCTCCTCCTGCCCGCGCTGGTCGCCGCGGGCTGCCGCAGCTCCACGGACGACGCCGGCCGCACGGCCCTGGAGGTCGGCATCGTCCCGGTCATCGACGTCGCCCCGCTCTACCTCGGCATCGAGCAGGGGTTCTTCACCGCCGAGGGGCTCGACGTGACGCCGCGGCCGGGCCAGTCGGGCGCCACGATCGTCGCCGGCGTCGTCTCGGGCCAGCAGAAGATCGGCTTCTCCAACAACACGTCGCTGCTCATCGCCGCGTCGAAGAAGGCGCCCGTCCGCATCGTCGCCGCCGGCAACCAGGCGGCCGCGGGCGACTACGCCGTGATCTTCGCGCCCGCCGGCGGCCCGATCCGCACCGCGAAGGACCTCGCGGGCAAGAGCATCGCCGTCAACAACCTCAACAACGTCGGCTCGCTGTCCATCAACGCGGCGTTGCAGGCGAGCGGCGTCGACATCACGACGGTCAAGTTCGTCGAGATCCCGTTCCCGCAGATGCAGGCCGCCCTGGCCCAGAAGCGCGTCGACGCGGCGTGGGCCGTCGAGCCGTTCGCGAGCGCGATCAAGGCGGCGGGCGGCGTCACGGCGGTCCTCCGCCCGTACCCCATGATCGCCCCGCACTTCCCCGTGGCCAGCTACTTCACGAGCACCGCGTTCGCCGGCTCCGACCCGGACGTCGTCGCGAGCTTCCGGACGGCGATGAACCGCTCCCTCACGTACGCCCAGGATCATCCGGACGACGCCCGCCGCATCCTGCCCACCTACATCGAGATCGGCCCCGAGGTCGCCGCGCGCGTCGTCCTGCCGGAGTGGAGCCCCGACGTCGGCGCCGCGCTGCTCACGCGCACCGCCGAACTGGCCCGCGACTACGGCTATCTGACCACGCCGCCCGACGTCACCGCCCTGGTCGGCGGATGAGCCGCGTGCCCCTCACGCTGGCGATCAGCGATTACGACCACGTACGCGATCTCGTCGCCGGCCGGGTGCCCGTCGAGGGAGTGGATCTCACGTGCCTCCAGCTCGACGTGGAGGAGATCTTCTACCGCTTCACCAGCTTCCGCGAATGGCACGTGTCGGAACTGTCCCTGACGAAATATGTCGCCCTGGCCCGCGACGGCACACTCGCCGCGATTCCCGTCTTCCCGTCGCGCGTCTTCCGGCACTCGGCCGTCTATGTGGCCCGCGATTCCGGCGTCACCGATCTGGCCGGGGCCCGGGTGGGCGTCCCGGAATGGTTCCAGACCGCCGGCGTCTGGGTGCGGGGCATTCTGGCCGATGAGTACGGGCTGAGCCTCGACGCCATTCGCTGGGTCCAGGCCGGCGTGCGCGAGCCGGGGCGCCGCGAATTGTTCACCCCGCCCGTGCCGATCGACGTCATTGCCGATCGCACGCTGACCGACATGCTCGTCACCGGCGACCTCGACGCCGTCATCACCGCGCGTCCGCCGGCTCACCCCGATGTCGTGCCGTTGTGGCCGGACGCTTTCGATCGGGAACGCGACTGGCATCGGCGTACCGGAATCTTCCCGATCATGCACGTGGTCGTCGTCCGCCGCGACATCCTGGACGCTCACCCGTGGCTCGCCGCGAATCTGGTCACCGCCTTCACCGAGGCGCGCGATCGCAGTCTCGCCCGCCTCGCCGACCTCAACGCGTCGCGTTTCCCGGTGCCCTGGCTGCCGTCGTTCGCCGCCGGCACCACTTTTCCGTACGGCGTCGAGCCCAACCGCCGGACCCTGGAAACCTTTCTCCGGTACGCCCACGAGCAGGGCATCACCCCGGAGAAGCTGACCGTGGACGAGTTGTTCCCCGCGTCCGTACGGTCGGCCTATCGCATTTGATTCACGGCTTCCGCGCGACGTGCCCACTCGTCGCCGGACTCCCGCCTCGGCGGCAAGGTCCACCATCCATAGACGACACCCTATCCATGCAGCCCGGGCCGTGCATACTGGCAACGTGACCACTCGCCGCCCCCGCCTGGAAATCGAATACTGCACCCAGTGCCGCTGGCTCCTCCGGGCCGCCTGGACGGCGCAGGAGCTGCTGACCACCTTTCAGAAGGAGCTGGGCGAGGTCGCCCTGATCCCCGGCACGGGCGGCATCTTCGACGTCCGCCTCGACGGCGAGCTCCTCTGGTCCCGCGCCGCGAGCGGCCATCCCGAGCTGGCCGACCTCAAGGTCCTGGTCCGCGACCGCATCGCCCCGGGCCGCAGCCTCGGCCACTCCGACCGCGCCGCCGCCAGCTCCGACGCGCAGCCGGCCGGCCGTTCGTCCGGCGAGATCAGCGAGGCAGGCGGAGCCGCCCACGACGGCTCCGCCTGACAGGTGGCGGCCGGACCAAAGGTGACCCGGCGGCTTCGTGGTCTCAGGCCTGAGTCAGCTGAGTGACCGCCCGCGCGAGGTCGAAGACTCCGTAGAGAAACACGGCGATAGCAGCGGAGAGCAGCAACAAGATCACTTTCCGCCATTGTGTCACGACGATGAAGGCGGCGACTGCGAGAGCGACGAGAATCAGCAGCTCGGTTGCGGACATTGCTCCTCCTTGCAGGGGGTTGCCGGGCCCCGGCCGTCGGTGCACACTTCGGCCGGAAACTCCATGCGGTCCATACAACCGGAGGGCAAACGGCGGTCAACACGAAATTCTGGCGCCCGGTTCCAGTTCAACGCCCGGCGCCGAGGCGGCATTCACGCCGAGGGAAGCGACCTTTATCTATGCCATTCACGGATGAACTCCGCCAGCTGCCGCCAAAGTTTCGCAATTGTCGATCTTTTGGCAGGGTGCTGCGGTGCAGCATCATTTGCCAGCCGGGAGGCTTACTATTCCTGCCGTGTCAGTGCCGACCAAGTCCGGGGGTGCCGTTCCCATGGCGGGACCAGCTTTCTCCGCGCCCACGAGCCGGCGCGTCCGGTTGAGCGAGTGCGTCGCTGCCGAGCCGCCGTTCAGCGACTGGGCCGCCGAGGTAGCCAAGAACTTCGCTGTTGACCTCCGCACGCTCACCGTGCGCGCCCTGTTGTTGCTGCCCCGCATCGCGAGCCGGCGGAAGGGCACGATCGGCGAGCGGCAGATCCGCGCCGAGCTCAAGGCTGCTGCCCGGCAGCTCCGCGCCGATGAGAGGCGCACTGATCATCTCGTGCCGAATACCCGGTTCGAGCTGCGCGACCTCAAGTTCGCGGAGATCATGCCGGAAGCCGCGAACGCGGTCCTTGCCGCACGGCACTACCTGCGCAGCGCCCGCCCCGGGTCCACGTGTTACGCCTTGCTGGAGCCGCGAGCCGGTCTGCCGGTGAGCATCTGCACCGTCTCCCCGTTGCAGTGGCGGCGTGTGGGCGTTCAACTTCGTGGTCAATTCGGCATGGTCCAAGAGGAGATCCTCGAGATCTCCCGGGTCTACTCATGCAACACCGCTCCACCTAACGCGATCTCCTATCTGCTGTCCCGGGTGCGAGCTGAGGTGCGCCGGTCGCAGCCGCGCATCGACCTGCTGACGACCGTGGTCGACACCAATCTCGGCTTCACCGGTGCGAGTTACCGGGCGGCCAATTGGCAGCATTGGGTCACCGTCGGGCCGCGTCCCTACCTCTATCGCAACAAGCAGTACGTGACTCCGCGCCAACTGCGGTCGCAGTACGGCACTGCGTCGCTGCCGGAGCTTCAAGAGCGGTTCCCGCATGACAGATACGAACAGAACCGCGTCGAGCTGGCGGACTCGTTGATTTTCTGCCTCCGGGTGCGGGGAAGAACCGAGACTCTCGCCCCGGAGTCACGCCGGCGTCTACTCCGCTGAGCCGGTGTTGACGTCACGGGGGAAGCGTGGGACCGCGCTGAGGCGACTGCGGGTGAGCATCTGATCGATGCGTTGCCGATCTGGCATCGGATTGATCCCGCCGTGGTCCGCAGCCGCAGCCGCCATCGCTGCTGTCGCCCACAGCGCCACCTGCTCCGAGAAATCGCCGCTCTGGTCGATCAGCTTTGCGGCGAGTGCGGCACAGAAGGCGTCGCGGGCCGCCGCCGACTCCCGGTAGGGCGAAGGGATGGTCGGCACGTCGAAGGTGCCGGCCGCGGTCGTCGAATAGATCCGGCACCCACCGGGGACCGGCATGCACACCGTTTCCACCCCGTAATAACCCAGCAGGCGATCGGCCGCCGGGTCGGTGTCGAAGGGGGGATCGCCCGGCGGACCGTACTTCCCGATTTCCCATGGGTGGGCCACCAGATAGTCGACCTGGGCCAGCGCATTCCCGGACACGAGACCGTCCTCGTAGGGCTGGCCCGGGGTGACGATGACCAACGGTCGGTCGTCGCCTCGCTCGGCGATCAGGCTCATGATGCGCTGGAGGCTCTCCCGGGGAATCTCGAACGTGACGAGAAGGACGTCCGCGGCGACGAGAGCAGGAAAGGCGTGTTCGATGTCGCGGACGGCGAGGTGGATCTCGCGGTCGTTGCGCCAATTGACGGCAAGGCTGTCGCCCAGCTCGAACTCGATGACGCCGGTAAACGGAGATCGCGCGTCCTCCACTACCTTGACCATCGACGTGTCGACCCCATTGCGACGGAGGTGCTCGAGGATCTGCCGGCCGAAGGGGTCGTCCGCGACCGCGGTGAGCAGCGAGACTTCCAGGCCCAGCCGGGACGCCGCCATGGCTTGCATCAGCCCCTTGCCGCCGGGTGACAGGTCGAAGGCGTACGCCTCGCTGGACATCTCCCGGGCGGGCAGCACCCTCGTCTTGAACGTTACGTCCATGACCGCGCCGCCAATCACGACGACCCGCCCCCGATGATGCCCATTGCGCAAGGCCGGGGGACGGCTGTCCGCGACGGCCGGAGCGGGCGCTTGGGAGGAGTTCGACAACAGGCGCCGGGCCAGTTCGCGAAGCACTCGACCCTCGTGGTTGCCGCGCAGGCTGCGGTCGCTGGGCGTCTCGTCCGGCTCGGCCCCGAGGGCGTTGTGCAGCCGCAGCCAGGCCCCGAGCAACGCGCGCCGGCGGCGGCTGAGCAGGTCCGAGGCGATGTCGGCGACCACCTTCGGGTCGACGCCGGCCCGGGCGTACTCCGGGCCGAAGGCGCCGAGCCCGAGCACCGCGTCGGCGACGATGCGCTCGGAGCCGTGCAGGCCGGTGCGGACGCACTCGGTGACCACGGCGACCGCGGCGTGCGGGAGGTCGAGGTCGTGGAGGGTCGCCCAGCGCCGAACCGCCGCCAGGTCGAGCAGCGGCTCCGCGATGCCCTTGGCCTCGGCCCGCAGCCGGGCCGCGCGTAGCCCGCCCCGCCCGCGCAGCTTCTCCAGCGCGTGGCAGAGCACCTGTTCGTCGGCCGAGCCGGGCCGTAGCCGATCGCTCATGAGACATCTCCGCCGTCCACGGGCCGAAGCGCACAGTATGCGGTCAGTTACGCATTCTGGATAGGCGGCTTTCGCTGATCCGACGCCCAACCCGGAACGCCTCCTCCGGGCGGCAGACGCGTTCCGTACCCTGAATGAATGATCCAAAGGCGGGTGCTCGTGTCGGGCCGGGTGCAGGGCGTCTACTACCGCGACACCACGCGGCGGGTCGCCCGCGAGCACGGCGTCGCCGGCTGGGTGCGCAACCTGCCGGACGGTCGGGTCGAGGCGGTCTTCGAGGGCGAACCCGACGCTGTCGCCGCGACGGAGAAGTGGGCGCACGACGGCCCGCCGCACGCGGCCGTCACGGGTGTCGAGGCCGAGGACGGGCCGGTGGAGGGGTTGACCGGCTTCGAGATCCGCTAGACGTGAGCCTCGGCCCGGCGGATCCACGGCATCGTCGTCGCGGCCCATAAGGTGAGCGCCGCCAGGCCCAGGAGCAGGACGGCCACGCTCACCGCCTGATCGATCCGGTGGGCGGTCACCAGGGTCGGGAGCATCTTCACGGCGATCGAACCGCCCAGGGCGCGGACCGACGCGCTGTACGCCAGCGCCGTCGTCACGCCGTCGGCCGGCGCCTCGGAGGCGATCAGGGCGTCCATGTCGCCCTCGAAGGCGGTCTGGCTCAGGCCGGCCAGGAACTGGGCCGCGATCACCGCGCCCGCGTGGAGCGGGGCGCCGAGCCAGCCGATCAGCATGACGAGGCCCCACAGGATCCAGCGCAGGGCGGGCGACAGGTTGGACTTGTTCAGGAAGCTCACGGCGGCGGTGGCCAGGAGGCAGCCGACGCTGAAGGCCACGGCGGTGAGGGCGACCAGGTGGCGGCCGTGCAGCTCGGTGGTCAGGGGTACGGCCAGCAGTGTCGGACCGGCCGCGAGCAGCATCACGCCCCCGCCGGCGGCCAGCACGCGCGGGGAGACGGCGAGGCGGCGGCGCCGGTCGAAGTAGGCGCGGCCGAAGAACGCCCGGTCGAAGGCGCGGTCGGTGACGATCCGGGGCGCCGCGACGACCGGGCTGATGGCGCCGTAGCCGAGGGTGCGGGCGGGGATGACCCGGCGGGCCGCGCCGAGCGGGGTCATGCGGGCGCGGCGGGCGCTGAGCAGGGTCGGGATCAGCGAACCGCCGTAGACGACGTAGACGGCCACGAGCAGCGGGCCGTCCAGGGTGGCCGGGAGGAGGGCGGCGACACCGGTGCCGGCCGCTTCCACGGCGGCGATCGCCAGGGCGTACCTGGTCATGGCCCGGGGCCCGGCGTCGACGGCCGCGACCTCCGCGCGCATGGCCGCGAAGCCGGTCCAGGCGACGATGTTCATGGCGACGATCGCGACGGCGATCAGGGCCGACGGCAGACCGGCGAGCAGCCCGGCGAGGGCGCCGACGCGCAGGACCAGCTCCGTGCCGGCCGCGCCGCGCAGCAGCCCGCGCCCCGGGAAGCGGCGGGACAGCCAGCCGGTGACCGGCGCCGACAGGACGACGCCGAGCAGCATGGCCGCGTTGTAGAGGGCGGCCTCGGCCAGCCCGCCGCGCGAGACGGCGAAGAGGATGAGGATCGTCCAGCCCAGCGCCATGCCGAACGAGTCGGTGACGCCGGCGACGAGCAGCTCGCGCAGCCGCCCGGCCCGGCGCAGCCCGACCGCGCCCACCCGCCGGTGTCCGCCCCCGCGTTTCACCGCACCAGGGCCGCGTGCACCGACGACCCGACGAACAGGGGAGTCGGCGGCGGGAAGCCGTTGAACGAGGACGCGTACGAGACGGTGTAGGCGCCGGCGGCTCCGAGGTACAGGACGTCGCCGACGTCGATCGACGCGGGCAGGTGCAGGCCGTGGAACATCGTGTCGGAGCTGTCACAGCTCGGGCCGGTCACCGTGAAGGGCAGCGTGGGCATGGCGCCGTGGCCCGGCGCGGTCGTCCACACCGGGTAGTCCCAGCCGGTCGGCAGCTGGATCGCCTCCATCAGGCCGTGATAGGCGCTCACGTCGACGAACAGCCAGTTCTCGCCGCCGCGCACCTCGCGCCCGATCACGCCGGCCGCCATCACGCCGGACGAGGCGACCAGGTGCCGGCCGGGTTCGGCCACGAGCAGAGGCGGACGGTACGGCAGCAGCTCATCGACGGCTTGAAGCACAACGTCGCCGATCGAGGAGATCGCCGGCACCGGGGAGACATAGGAGGAAGGAAACCCGCCGCCGATGTCGAGCATGTCCAGCACGATGCCCTCGTCGAGCAGGTCGGACATGATCCGGCCGGACAACCCGATCGCGGCCCGCCAGGCGAGGGGATCCGGGCACTGCGAGCCGACGTGGAAGGTGATCCCGTACGGGCGCAACCCCAACCGCCGCGCGAGGACGACCAGGTCGCGGGCTTCGGACGGCTCGGCGCCGAACTTGCGCGACAGCGGGAACGAGCTCGACGCGTCGTCCACGTGCAGCCGCAGATAGACGGCGGCGCCGGGGGCGTACTGGGCGATCTTGCGCAGCTCGTTGGGGGAGTCGAAGGCGAAGCGCCACACCCCGGCGGCGTACGCGTCGGCGATGTGCGCCGGCGGCTTGACCGGGTTGCTGTAGAGCACCTCCGCGGGGTCGACGCCGGCGCGCTCGAGCATGCGCAGCTCGCCGAGCGACGCGATCTCGAAGCCGCCGCCGTGCGCGTGCACGGTCGCCAGGATCTCCGGCGACGGGTTGCACTTCATCGCGTAGTGCACGTCGAAGCCGGGCAGCGCGGCCCGGAACGCCAGCAGCCGGTCCGCGACGGTGTCGAGATCGGTGACCAGATAGGGAGTGGGCAGGTCCACGAGCGCCAGGAACTCGGGGGACAGCGCGTCGGGCCAGGTCATCGGGTCTCCAGGGCAGCGGCGGACTCGGACAGCAGCCGGCCCGCTTCGGGCGCGGGCACGGGACGGGAGAAGTAGAAGCCCTGCGCGAACGTGCAGCCCATGTCGCGCAACGCGGCGAGCTGCCCGTACTCCTCGATGCCCTCGGCGACCGTCGACATGCCCAGGCTCTGCCCGAGCTGGACGATCGTGCCGGCCAGCGCGGCGTCGTCGGCCTGGCCGCCGAGGTGCATCACGAACGAGCGGTCGATCTTGAGGGTGTCGACCGGGAAGCGCCGGAGGTACGCGAGCGAGGAGTAGCCCGTACCGAAATCGTCGATCGCCAGGGTGACGCCCAGCGCCTTGAGCCGGACCAGCTGCGCGAGGTTCTCCTCGGTGTCGGTCATGAGGACGCTCTCGGTCATCTCCAGGCACAGCTTGTCCGCCGGCATGCCGGTCTCGGTGAGGACGCCGCGGACGACCTCGGCCAGATCGGTCCGGTCGAACTGCCGCACCGACACGTTGACGGCCATCTTCACCGGGGGCTGCCCGGTCTCGGCCGCCCATGACATGGCCTGGCGGCACGCCTCGGCGATGACCCAGTGGCCCAGGGGCACGATCAGCCCGGTCGCCTCGGCGATCGGGATGAAGCTCAGTGGCGGGATCAGTCCGCGTTCGGGATGACGCCAGCGCACCAGCGCCTCGAAACCCACGACCCGGCTGTCCGTCATGTCGATGGTCGGCTGGTAGTGCAGCTCCAGCTCGCCGCGGTCGAGGGCCCGGCGCAGGTCGGCCTCCAGCTCGAGCCGCTCGACGAGCCCGGCCAGCATGGCCGGGTCGTACGTGGCCCAGCCGCTGCCGCCCGCCGCCTTCGCCTTGTACATGGCCAGGTCGGCGTTGCGCATCAGCTGCTCGGCGTCGTCCGCGTGGTTGTCGTCGCGGTCGCCGTCGCCGGGCCGCACGTCGGTCCGGGTGCCCGGGGCGGCGCCCAGGTCGCTGTACGCGGCGAGCCCCGCACTGCCCCGCACGTGCAGCTCGCGCTCGTCGATGCGGAACGGCTCGTGCAGCCCGTCGACGATGCGCCGGGCCACGGTGGTCGCGTCGTCGGTGCCGTACTCGGCGCAGATGAGGACGGCGAACTCGTCGCCGCCGAACCGGGCCACCACGTCGCCCTCGCGCACCGAGCCGGTGAGCCGGGCGGCGACCTGCACCAGCAGCTTGTCGCCGGCCAGGTGCCCGAGGCTGTCGTTGACCTCCTTGAACCCGTCGAGGTCGAGGAAGAGCACGGTCACGTCCTCGGCCGCCGTCCGCCGGGACAGCGCCTCGGCAACTTTCTCGCGGAAGAGCGCGCGGTTGGCGAGCTGGGTCAGCGAGTCGTGGTACGCCTCGTGGACCAGCTGCTCCTGCAGCTCCTTGCGCTCGGTGATGTCACGGGTGTTGAGCACGAGCCCGCCGACGCTCGCGTCGTCGAGCAGGTTCGTCACGGTGATCTCGGCGCGCAGCTGCCGCCCGTCGCGGTGCGGGAGCGTCACCTCGACCACGGTCGTCGCGTAGGGCCGGCGGGCGACCGAGGCGAGCGCGTGCATGAGGGTCCCGCTCGCGTCGGGGTCGAGCGCGACGGTGACCTGCTGCCCGGTGAGCATCGCGGCGGAGTAGCCGAACACCCGCTGCACGCTCTCGCTCTGGTAGAGCACCTCGCCGGTCGGGCTGACCACGCTCACGACATCGGAGCTGTGCTGCACGAGCGCCTGGAAGCGCTGCTCACTGGCGTAGAGCTCGGCGGTCCGGCCGGCGACGCGCTCCTCGAGCCCGCGGGTCAGACCCCGGTTCTCCAGCAGGGTGAGCAGCTGCCGGCCCACGATCAACAGGATCAGAGCAGACCGGCTGTACGCGACCACGGCGCTGCTCTGACCCGTACGGGCGAAGTAGACGACGCTCGTCACCAGCGCCGCGAGCACCGCCACATAGGGGAGCAGCACCCCGATCGGACGGGTGCCGTTGTCGGCGTCCGGGGTCTCGGCGGCCGCGGCGACCGGGCGCACGGCGGCCAGCAGGATCAGCGAGAAGCCCGCGAACCAGCCGATGTCCGTGACGCCGCCGGAGCGATAGGCGCCGATGAGGTTCAGGTACGCGTACCCGATGTCGGACATCGCGAAGGCGACGATGCCGGAGCCGACCAGCGCGAGGTGCGCCGTGTTGCGCCCGCCCCGCCGTTGCAGCGCCAGCATGTAGATGACGATCGTGACGATGACGACGTCGCCGAGCGGGTAGGCGAGGCTCACGTACAGGGCGAGGCGGTTGTCGTTGCCCGCCCGCAGCAGCGGCTCGACGACGAAGAGCCAGGCCATGAGCATGAGCGACGTGGCGACCATCAGGCCGTCGAGCACACTGCGGGCGCGTTGCGCGGCGGTGCGGTCGGCGACCGGGAGCACGAGCAGCCCGGCCGGCGCTAGCAGCACCATGCCCAGATAGCCGAGGTCGGCCTGGGACGGCAGCGGCACCGAGCCGGTGAACGTGTCGAGCCAGATCGTGCAGGCCTGGCCGAGCCCC
The DNA here is from genome assembly GCF_030709675.1 of Symbioplanes lichenis. Classification (GTDB taxonomy): domain Bacteria; phylum Actinomycetota; class Actinomycetes; order Mycobacteriales; family Micromonosporaceae; genus Actinoplanes; species Actinoplanes lichenis. The sequence continues at coordinate 278,253 of NZ_JAUZQD010000001.1, read as the reverse complement.
CACGAGAGGACCGCCAGCCCGATCAGGCCCCAGCCGGCGCGCAGCCGGCCGCGCAGGGTGGTGGCCCGGCGCAGGCAGCCGGCGGCCGCGGCGACCGCGGCGACGCACAGGCCGAAGTTCGAGACGGTCTTGGCGACGTCCGGGGTGCCGGCGCTGAGCACCAGGCCGAACGCGGCGACGACGGCGGCCACGGCGACGCACAGGCGGAACCAGCGGCGGGTGCCGCGGGGCCTGGGTCGCTCGGCCGGCGCCGGCGATTCGGTGGTAGCCATCGCCCTCGTCTCCATCGGGGGAGGGCCGCCCGGGCGGGACGGCTCGCATGTGCCGCTATCGGGCGGGCGGAGGCGGGCTTGAGGCATCCCGGCGATCTTGTAGGTAGCAAGTCGGGAGCGCATTGACAGGCGTGATTGATGATGACAGCGTTGTCACGGACTCTTTGCAAAGTTGACCGGAGGTTCACCGTGCTCCGTTCGCTCCTGACGACCGCCGTGCTGCTCGCGGGGGTGGTCCATGCCTCGCCCGCCGCGGCGCAGGCCGATCCCGAACCCGTCGACCTCGTGCATCCGTTCGTCGGCACCCAGAACTTCGGGAACACGTTCCCGGGCGCGAGCGCGCCGTTCGGCATGGTGCAGGTCAGTCCCGACACCGGCGGCCAGGGCGGCTACGACTACCAGCAGACCTCGATCTACGGCTTCAGCCAGACGCACCTGTCGGGCGTCGGCTGCGGCGTGGCCGGCGAGCTGCCGATGCTGCCGACCACGGGCGCCGTCACGAGTACGGACGTCAACGTCTACAAGTCGCCCTACTCGCACGACGACGAGGACGCGTCGCCCGGCTACTACCGGGTCGGCCTGTCCAAGTACGGGACGCAGGCCGAGCTGACGGCGACGCAGCGCACCGGCTGGCAGCGCTACACCTTCCCGTCGACGGACGCCGCGAACGTCCTCTTCAACACCGGCAAGGCCAACCAGTCCGTCTTCGACTCCGAGATCCACGTGGTCGGGGACCGGACGGTCGAGGGCCGCGTGCACGCCGGGAACTTCTGCGCGGGCAAGGATCAGCACACCGTCTACTTCACCGCCACGTTCGACCGGCCGTTCGCGTCGTACGGCTCGTGGCAGGGGTCGTCGATCACGCCCGGCGGCCGCGACGGGACCAACGGTGCCTACGTGACCTTCGACGCCTCCGAGGACAAGGACGTCGTCGTCAAGGTCGCCCTCTCGTACACCGGTCTGGACGGCGCGCGGAAGAACCTCGCCGCGGAGACCGCCGACTCGTACGACTTCGACGCCACCCGGGCCGCCCTCCGCGCCACCTGGGCCGGCGAGCTGGACCGGATCAAGATCGACGGCGGCCCCTCGGAGCGGCGCAGCGCCTTCTACACCGCGCTCTACCACTCGCTGCTGCACCCGAACGTGGCCGGGGACGTCGACGGCCGGTACGTCGGCTTCGACGGCGAGGTGCACACCGCGTCGGGCTACACGCCGTACCAGAACTTCTCGCTCTGGGACACGTACCGGCCGCAGAACCAGCTGCTCGAACTGCTGACGCCCGACGTGGCCCGCGACGTGGCGCTCTCGGTCGTGGCGATCGGCCGCGACGGCGGGTGGCTGCCGCGCTGGGCCCTCGCGAACAGCGAGACCAACATCATGACCGGCGACCCGGTCACCCCGTTCCTGGTCGAGGCCTGGTCCAAGGGCCTGCTGAAGGGCTACGAGCAGGAGGCGTACGCGCTCCTGCGCAAGAACGCCACGTCGCAGCCCCCGGCCGACTCGCCCTACAACGGCCGCACCGGGCAGGACTACTACGCCGACCGGGGCTACATCCCGTCGGGCCTCACGCTCGGCGAGGATTGCGTGCACAAGGGCGGCGACAACGACTGCGTGCACCCGGCCTCGGCCACGCTCGAGTACTCGGCCGCCGACGCCGCCCTCGCGCTGATGGCCAAGGGGCTGGGCAAGACCGCGGACGCCAAGCTCTTCGCCGCCCGTGGCCAGTGGTACCGCAACCTGTGGGACTCCTCGATCAAGCAGTTCCGCCCGCGCACGGTGGACGGCACCTGGCTCACCCCGTACGACCCGGTGGCCGCGTCCGAGCAGTTCCACGAGGGCGGCGCGTACCAGTACCAGTGGCTCGTCCCGCAGGACCCGGCCGGGCTGGTCTCGCTGATGGGCGGCCGCAAGGCCACGGAGAAGCGGCTGGACGACTTCTTCGTCTACGACAAGCTGCTGACCGACCCTTCGTCGGTCGTGAAGCAGGACTGGATCGCGGCGCCGTACGAGTACTACTCCAAGAAGACGTACAACCCGAACAACGAGCCCGACCTGCTCGCGCCGTACATGTATCACTGGGCGGGTGAGCCGGCGAAGACCGCCACCGTGGTCCGCGCCGCGATGACGCTCTTCACCACCGGGCCCGACGGCATGACCGGCAACGACGACCTCGGCACGATGAGCGCCTGGTACGTCTTCTCGTCGCTCGGCCTCTATCCGACGATGAGCGGCGCGAACTTCCTCGCCGTCTCCAGCCCGCAGTTCCCGTCGGCGACCGTGCGCACCGGGTCCTCCACTCTCAAGATCACCGCGCCGGGCGCCTCGGACAGCAAGCGCTACATCCAGAAGGTGGCGCTCAACGGCAAGCAGGTGACGAAGAACTGGGTCTCGTGGCAGGACGTCGCGAAGGGCGGCACGCTTGCCCACACGCTCGGCACCACGCCGTCCCGATGGGGCACGGCGGCCAGTGCCGAGCCGCCGTCGGTGAACAAGGCGCCGGCCGACTCGCGTACCCACGTGGATCTGTCGGTCCGCCCGGCGTCGGCCGCGGTCCCGGCCGGCGCGGCGACCAGCTCGCGCGTGACCTTCGAGGCCGACGTCCTCGCGCAGGCGCCGCTGCTCATCGCCCCGCGCGTCACGGCGACGGCACCCAAGGGCTGGAAGGTGAGCGTCAAGCCGGCGCAGAAGGTGCTGCTCAGCAAGCATCTGCCGGTCGGCTGGACGGCGACGGTCACGGCGGAGGCCCCGGCCGGCACGGCGGAGGGCAACTACCCCATCACCGTACGGACGGGAGCAGTCACCCGCACCGCGACGGTCACCGCGGTCAAGCCGTTGACCTGTGTCACGTCGACGGCCGGCTGCCAGGTCGACCTGTCGTCGCTGGCGACCCTCGACGGCACGGCCACCGTGGCCGACACCACGTCCGGCAACTACGACGGGGGCGGCTGGAGCTACGACGCGTCGCTGCTGCCGGCCGCCGGCCCGGTGGCGTGGGGCGGCGTGACGTACCAGGCGCCGGACCCCACGGGCACCAGGGGCAACTTCGTCCCGGCGCGGGGCCAGTCCCTGCTGGTCCCCGGCTCCTCCACCGCGATCAACCTGGTCGCCGCCAGCCACAACGGCCCGGTGACCGGCGCCGTGACCATTGGTTACACCGACGGCACCACGTCGGCCGCCTCGGTGACGATCGCCGACTGGTGCGGCACCGCGGCGGCCGGCACCACCCAGGTGCTCGCCATGCCGCACCGCATCAAGGCCGGCACCGGGGTCGACGGGCCGCCGGTGAGCCTTTTCGCCGCGTCGCTCCCGGCGGCCGCCGGTAAGGAGATCCGCTCGATCACCCTGCCGGACGACCCGCGCATCACCGTGTACGCCCTGACGCTCTCCTGAGCCGTGCTGCCGTGCCCCCGGGTCGCCCCGGGGGCACGAGCGCCGTCCTCGGCTAGGCGCGCAGGCCGGCGACGAGCAGGGTCACCATGGATCGGGCGTCGTAGCGCGGGTCACTGCTGTCGCCCGCGCACAGGTTGCCGACACCGCGCATCAGTGTGTACGCCTGGATGCCCGGCTTGATCTCGCCCGCGCCCGCCGCGGCGGTGAGCAGGTCGGCCAGCACCGGCGCCAGGCGCTCGACGAACAGGCCGTGGAGTGCGGCGAAGCCGGGCGTGTCCGACTGCAGGACCTCGGCCAGCCCGTGCTTGGTGACGAGGAAGTCGGCGAACATGTCGATCCAGCGGGCCAGGGCCGCGTACGGGCCGGTGCTCTCACGCAGCAGGATCGGGCCCGCCTCGGCGCACGTCTCGATCTGGTGCCGGTAGACGGCGACGATCAGGTCGGCGCGGGTCGGGAAGTGGCGGTAGATCGTGCCCATGCCCACGCCGGCTTCGGCGGCGATGTCACGCACCGGGGCGTCGACGCCGGACGTGGTGAAGACGCTCGCCGCGGCGTCGAGCAGGACCTGCTCGTTGCGCTGGGCATCCGCTCGCTTGCGTGCCGGAGGCAACGCGCACCTCCAGGGCCGGGGACACTCCGTCCGATCGTCGCAGAGTGATCGGGTCGCTGCAACCTTCGCCTTTAAACCGATTGCCTAAAAGGTTTAGGCTTGTGCCATGACCCCGTTGACCGAGACCGAGATCCGTCGCGCCTTCGTGAACTGCAGCAAGGGCGAGGCCGCCCGCCTCCACGTGCCACGCGACCTGGCCGCCCAGCCCTGGGCCGACCTCGACTATCTGGGCTGGCGCGATCCCCGGGCGCCCGGCCGGGCGTACGTGGCGGTGCCCGGCACGTCCGTCGTCCTGCGCAGCCCCTCGGCCGGCGCGACCCGGATGCGCCGCAGCATGTGCTCGATGTGCACCGTGACGCCGATCGGCGGGGTGTCGCTGATGGTCGCGCCGCGCGCCGGTAGAGCGGGCAAGCGCGGTGACTCGGTCGGCGCGTACTTCTGCACCGACTTCGGCTGCTCGCTCTATCTGCGCGGCAAGCGGGACGCGGGGCCGGGCGCCCGGCTGCCCGAGACGATCACGCTGGAGGAGAAGACGGCCCGCCTGACGGCCCACCTCGACGCATTCCTGCAGCAGATCGTCCGGAACCCGGGCTAGCGTGCCCCCATGACCGAACCTCCCTTCGCCGGCACCGAGGAAGAACACCTCACCGGCGCCCTCGACCGGCAGCGCGTCACGTTCCGCTGGAAGGCCGACGGGCTCGACGCGGCGGGTCTGAGCGCCCGGGTCGGCGCGTCGGCGCTCACACTCGGCGGGCTGCTCAAGCATCTGGCGCTCGTCGAGGACCACTATTTCCAGGCGATGCTGGACGGCAGCCCCTACACCGAGCGCTGGGACCGGCTCGGTCACGACGGCACCGAGTTCACGCTGTCCGAGGAGGACACTCCCGAGGCGGTTTATGCGCTCTGGGACCGTACGGTGGAAAGGTCGCGGAAGCGGCTCGCCGCGGCCCTGGCCGACGGGGGTCTGGGGCAGGCGATCGCGCTCACCGGGCCGGACGGCAGCCCGGCCAGCCTGCGCCGGATGGTCTGCGACCTGATCGAGGAGTACGCCCGGCACACCGGCCACGCGGATCTGCTGCGCGAGGCGGTCGACGGGCGCGTGGGGCAGGATCCGCCGCCCGGCTGGCGTCCCGCGGGGGAGTTGTAGCCCTACTCTCCCCCGGGTGGGTGACAGAGCGCACGTGGCCGGAGTGGATCGCCGGTGCAAGGATCGTCGCACCGAACGCCACCGTCGTGAGGAGCGCGACCATGTCCGATCCGCTGACCGATCTCGCCTACGCCAACCTGCTCGGCGTCTTCAACGAGCGCGACGACGCCGCCCGCGCCAAGGCGGCCGAGCAGACCTACGCCGAGGACGTCGTCTTCCACGACCCCGACAGCACCGTCACCGGCCGCGCCGCGGTCGACGCCAAGGCCAAGGCGCTGCTGGAGAGCTCGCCGGGCTTCGCCTTCCGCCCCGCCGGTCCGGTCCGCATCTCGCACGACCTCGTCATGCTGCCGTGGCAGTTCGGCCCCGAGGGCGCCGACCCGGTCGTGAGCGGGCTCGACGTGTCGCTGGTCGCGGACGGCCGCATCACCGTGCTCTACACCCTGCTCGACGGGCCGCCGCCTACTCAGGCCTGACTTCAGGGCCGGGGCCGCGCCGCCCCGCACCGCTCTGCCGGGCCGCCACCCGGCCGGGCCGCTTTCCCGCGCCGGGCCGCTTTCCCGCGCCGGGCCGCCTTTTCCTGGCCGGGCTGCCCGCCGCTCGCCCGCGCGCACCCCGCCGAGCCCCTCACCGGCCGATGATGGCGTCGGCGCCGGGCGCGTCCGGGTCGACGGCGTGGACGATGCGGCCGGCGATCGCGCGGAGCTGACGCTGCTGCGCCTTGGTCAGCGGGTCGAAGACCACGCGCCGCACCTGCTCGACGTGCCCGGGCGCGGCGGCGACCACCACCTCCCAGCCTTCCTCGCTGAGCGTGGCGAGCGTGAACCGGCCGTCGTCCGGGTCGGGCCGGCGCCGGATCAGGCCACGCTTCTCGAGCCGCGCGACGACCTGGGACAGCCGGGGCAGCGATCCCTCCGCGAAGCGGGCCAGCACGCTCATGCGCAGCGTCCGCCCCGGCGCCATCGACAGGCCCGCGAGCACGTGATATTCGAACGAGCTGAGCCCCGAGTCGCGCTGCAACTGCGCGTCCAGCGCGCCCGGCAGCCGCATGATCAGGGCCAGGAGCGCGGACCAGACCTGCTGCTGATCCTCGTCGAGCCAGCGCGGCTCCGGGTGGTGCGGCATGCGGTCCAGCCTAGCCGATCACTTGCGCCTTGAAGTGATGCCCCGCTACGGTGACTTCACACATGAACTGAAATGGGGAGCCGTGAACGTCGTACTCTGGGTCATCGCCGCCGTCCTGGCCGTCGCCTTCCTCGCCTCGGGCGTCATGAAGGTGGTGCAGCCGAAGGAGAAGCTGATCGCCTCGGGCATGGGCTGGGCCGCAAGCTTCTCGAGCGGCGCGGTCAAGGCCATCGGTGCGCTCGAGATCCTCGCCGCCATCGGCCTGATCCTCCCGGCCGTCACCGGCATCGCCCCGGTCCTCGTCCCGCTGGCGGCGGTCGGCCTGGTCCTCGTCATGATCGGCGCGATCGTCGTCCACGCCCGCCGCGGCGAGACCCCGATGGCCGGCGCCAACGTCGTCCTGCTGATCCTGGCGGCGATCGTCGCCTGGGGCCGCTTCGGGCCCTACGCGTTCTGAGGGCGGGCCACGTACGCCGTCTTGACATCGCCGGAGAAGCCGCACGCCCGGTAGAACGCGTGCGTCGCCGGGTTGCGCGAGCTGGTCGCCAGCATCGCCTTGTAACAACCGGCGGCCCACGCCACCCGCAACACCCCCGCCATCAGCTGCTGGCCCAGCCCGGTGCCGCGCAGCCCTGCGTCGACCACCACGTTCTCGATGACCGCGTACGGCCGAGCCGAGCGCGACAAGTTCGGAATCAGGTTCAGATAAGCCGTGGCGACGACCCGCCCGTCGACCTCCAGCACGTACAGATCGCACGTGGACGCGGCGAGGATGCCGTCGAAGGTCGCCGCCGCGGTGGCCGGATCAAGGGGCGGGTCATCGGGGTTGAGCTGCCCGTAGAGGCGGAGAATCTCGGAAAGATCGCCGGGACCGGCTGCTCGGATCACGGGTCCGAGCCTATTGTCACTGCCTCCGGCCGGCTTCGGGGGAGCTGCTCGAAACCGGCCGGAACGCCCGGTCGGTCGTGCGATTGTTGATCTGATGGCAAGCAATACTCGTGGGCCGTCCGTTCGTTGGGGAATCGGCGGCTTTGGCGTCATCGTCCGTGGCGAGGCTGGTGTAGCCTCGCGAGGTCCGAGTCCGCCGGATTCTTCGGTGCGGAGGGTAAGTGGAGCAGAGAGCGATCTACGACCTGCGCTATTGCGGCGACGGTTATGACGCGAGATCGGCCGTGCGGGTGTTGACGGCCGAGGCGGTGGCCCTCGACCGCGCGGTCGGGCGAGCGCTTTCCTCGCTTTCCGGGCAGGGGCCCGTGACGCTCTTCGACTTCGGTTACGGAACTGGGCGAGTGACCAATGAATTCCTGGTGGAATTTCCTCGGACATTCGCGGACGCCGGCCGCGATCTCCGGGTGATCGCCTATGACGTGTCCGCTCAGGGCCTGCGGAAAGCGGCGCGCTCGCTGGCCGATGACCACGGCTTCCACCTCGGTGACCTGGTCTTCTCGGACGCGGCGGTGGAAGGGTACGTGGCGGGATCGGCCGGCCGGGAAGACGGCGGGACAAGGGTTTCCGTCACCTTCGTCCATGGGTCCGAGGGCGAGGGCAGTGATGCGGTCCAGAAGCTGATTCTGCGGGCCAACGATGACGTTCCGGTGATGGTGACCACCTCGTGGTACAGCGCCATCGCGCACATGCCGGGTGCGGAGGTGCGTGCGAGCTTCTTCCGCATGCTCAGCGAGGTGACCGACCCGCGCGGTGAGCTTCTCGTAGCGCCTTCGGTCTCCGGTGATCTGCCCGAACTGCAGGAATTCTGGACGAAGAAGCGCCTGGCGGGCGAGGCCGGCGGATTGCCGATCGAGATGGACGGCGACGTCATCTATCGGACCGAGCTCGAGCAGGACAACTATTGTCACGTCTTCGGCCCGGATCTGTGGGAGCTGCTCGAAGCCGTCACGCAGCCCGGCCAGCACGCTTGGCTGGAGGCCATCAGACTGCCCGACGAGGAGTTCCGCTCGCGGGCGGAGGAACAGGACAACTATCGTCGTCTGCGGGCCTTCAACCAGGAGGTGGGCCGTCGTCGGTGGACGGCGGACGACTATCGGCGAGTTCATACGGCGGCCGCGATCCGGAGCGGCTCGCCCGCCGCCGCAGGAGACTGAGCCGCGGTTCCCGGGCCCGGGTCCGTGGCAGCGGGCGCAACGCGACGATGTCCGTCTTCAGGAGTTGCCGCTGATGGACCTGGACGCGGAAGAGACACTCGAAGTTGTCGAGCGGGGCGACGGTGGCGAGGAAGTCGTCGTCGAACGGCAGGCGGGCCCCGGCCCAGGTGCCGAAACCGTAGACGCCACAGATCAGCAACACCATCTTGTCGGGCGCGAAGGGGTTCTGGCTGCGGACCAGGATGCCGTAGTCGGTGCGGAAACGCAGGGCCACCCGTGCGCCCTCGGCATCGGTGGAGATGAACCAGCTGTGATCGAGGTCGTGACGGCCGGAGCCGTCGAGCGGATCGACGTCCCATTCCGCGCGATAGGTCGTCCCGGTCCGCTCGTCCACCATGACCATCACCTTGTCGTCCAGGCGGAAATGAGATCCCACCTTGTCGAGAACGGTCGAAGTCAGGCTGTTCACGTCGGTGCCGCCCAGGACGATGATGTTCTCCCGCGGCTGGCCGTCGGTGATCTGCGAGGCATAGGCGATGCCGAACGACGAGCCGAACGCGGCCAGCCCGGTGGTCAATTCGTGCAGGGCATGGTAATCGCCGAGGCCGACCATTCCGGACGGCTCCAGGTGGTTGAACCGGGGGAACTCACCGACGAAGAGCAGCGTTCGCGAAGTGAGCATTCGCCGGCCCCAGAAGGCACGACCCCGGCGGGAGCGCTGGAGGCGGAAGATCTCCCGGGTCACGATGCCGGAACCAAAGGCGATGACGGCCGCGGCGAGGTTGATCGCGAGATCTCTGAGGTCGCCCACCTGTCGGCTCCGCTCGATCGTCAAGCAGTTGTCGCTCGTTCCCCCATCTGACGGACGGAGGCAAGATCTCCCGCTCGGGGGAGGGGGAGCGGCGGGGGGTGCGAGCCTTCTTCGCCATGATGACATCGGCGGGGAAACGCGGCCCGCTCTCTCGTGGGAAAGCGGGCCGCGTGCGGATCACGGAGTCCAGCGGATGTACGGGTTCACATGTCCCGTCCAGTCGAACGTCGCCATGTTGTCCCAGCCGTCGCCGGTGCCGTTGATGTTCGCCGGGTCCCAGCCGTTGCCGGGCACGGCGTACCAGGTCGGCTCCCAGTAGAAGACGCCGATCGCGCCGGCGTTGCGGGCCGTGTTCTGGACCCAGGCGAACTGCTGGGCCTGGCCTTGCCACGTGGCCGGGATGTTGTCGCACAGCACGGTGCCCGGGATCGAGTTCTTCTCGCTGTCCGCGTCGGCCGTCGTGAACTGGTACGCCGTCTCGGCGATCACGACCGGCTTGCCGTACCGGGTCCGGACGTCGGTGATGACGTTGTAGAGGTTCGCCAGCGTGCCGTGCCACATGCAGTAGTAGCTGAGCGCCGTGATGTCCCACTGGACACCTTGCGCCTTGATGCCGTCGTAGAACCAGCGCGCGTTGGCCATGCTGTCCGCGTCGGCGACGTGGATCATGACCTGGGTGGCGCTGTTGCACGCCTTCGTCGCGTTGTAGCCCTGCTTCAACAGCGAAGCGAGCGGCGCGAAATCATTGTTGCTGACTTGTCCCTGGGGCCACAGCATGCCGACGTTGATCTCGTTGCCGATCTGCACGGAGTCGGGCGTGGTGCCCTGCGACTTGAGCGCGGTGCAGACGTCGTACGTGTAGTTGTAGACGTCCGTGCCCAGCTGGGAGAGCGAGTGTGACGCCCAGGCCGCCGGCTTGAACTGCTTGCCGGGGTCGGCCCACGTGTCGGAGTAGTGGAAGTCGATCAGGAGCTTGAGTCCCTTGGCCTTGATCGCCTTCGCCTGCTGGAGCACCTTGGCCTTGTTGTTGTAACCGCTGGCCGGGTTGTTCCAGATCCGCAGCCGGGCATAGTTGACCCCGGCCGACTTCAGGATGTCGTACGGGTCCTTGCGCGCGCCGGCGGCGTCGTAATAGGGCGCGCCGAGGTCGAGGCTGCGCTGGAGCGACGACACGTCGGCGCCCAGCATGGACAGTGTGGTGGCCGCTCCCGCGGGAGAAGCGGGAGAAACAGAAGCGGCCAGAGCGAGGACAGTGGCGCCGAGAGCAACGGCCAGTGTCCGGACGGATCGGTGCACGGTGGATCCTTTCCGTCAGAAAGAGGGCGACGACTCCCGGAGGACGATCGTCGTAGGAACCGTGATGGAGAGTGGAGTACGTCCGGCGATCACGTCGGTGAGCAACCGGACCATCTCCTCGCTGATCCGATCGAGCGGGTTGCGCACCGAGCTCAGCGGCGGATGTTGAGTGGCCGCCAGCCCGGAGTCATCAAAACCGATAAGTCGGATTTGTGCGGGAACCGCGATGCCGAGCTCGCGCAGCACCGGAAGCGTGCCCGCCGCCATGGAGTCGGACGCCGCGAAAATGCCGTCGATGTCCGGCGCCGCGGCCAGGAGTGAGCGGACAGCCGCGGCGCCACTGGCATGGGACCAGTCCCCATAGGCCACCAGCGACTCGTCGAAGGCAAGACCATGAGCCCGCAAGGCGTCGGAGTAACCCCGGAGCCGGTCGACGCCCCCGGACGTGTCCTGCGGCCCGGCGATGTGCGCGATGCGCCGGCAACCCGCCGCGAACAGGTGCGACACGGCGGACCGGGCGCCGGCCCACTCGTCGGCGGCGACCGAGCTGATCGTCGCCTCGTGCCCGAGCACCTGGCCGCAGGCGACGATCGGCACGCCCGCGTTGACGAGCTGACCGAGCAGCGGGTCGCCGGAGTGCGGGGACACGAGCAGGATCCCGTCGACGTGGCCGCCGCTGAGATAGGTCATCGCCCGGGTGCGCTCCTCGGGCGTGGCGGCGATCATGAGGATCAGCGTCAGCTCGTGCGCGGCGAGGGCCTGGGCGACCCCGCGCAGCAGGACGGCGAAGTTGGGGTCCTCGAAGAGCAGGTGCTGCGGCTCGGTGAGCAGGAACGCGATGGACCCCGAGCGGCCCGTCGCCAGGGAGCGGGCGTGCTGGTTGGCGGTGTAGCCCGTACGCGAGATGGCGTCCCGCACGGCCCGGACCGCCTCCGGGCTCACCCACTCCCGGCCGTTGAGCACACGGGAGACGGTGGCGTAGCTGACCCCGGCCTCGCGCGCGACGTCGCGGATGGTCGGCCGCTTGCGCCCCGCGTTCGGCGAGGTCGGCACGGTAGGGATCATAGCCACGGCCGCCTCAGGCCTTGACCGCACCGGCGGCCAGGTCGACCTGCCAGAAGCGCTGAAGAGCCAGGAACAGAGCCACCAGGGGTACGACCGACAGCAGCGCCCCCGTCACGACGACCGTGTACATCGCGGGTTGCTGCGCGCCCTGGTTGAGCAGCCCGCTCAGGCCCACGGTCACGGGGAAGAGCTTGTCGTTGCCCAACATGATGTACGGCAGCATGTAGTTGTTCCAGATCGCGACGAACTGGAAGAGGAAGACGGTCACGAGCCCCGAGCGCATCATCGGCAGCACGACCGTGGCGAAGGTCCGCCAGTCGCCGGCGCCGTCCACCCGGGACGCCTCCAGCACCTCGTTGGGGACGGCCGCCGCGGCGAAGATGCGGGCGAGGTAAATCCCGTACGGGCTGATGATGCTCGGCAGCAGCACGGACCAGTAGGTGTTGGTCATGCCCACCTTGGCCAGCAGCAGGTACTGCGGGATGGCCAGGATGACGCCGGGCACGAGCACGCCGGCGAGCACCATGTTGAAGACGACGCCCTTGCCCGGGAACGAGAACTTCGCGAGCGCGAAACCCGCCATCGCCGAGACGAGCGTGCTGAGTCCCGCCCCGACTCCGGCGTAGAGCGCGGTGTTCGCCATCCAGCGCCAGTAGAGCCCGTCGCGATAGCCGCTCAGGTCCGCGATGTTGTCGAAGAGGTGCGTACTCGGCAGGAAGGTGAAGGTCGAGAAGAGCTCGTTCGGGCTCTTCGACGCGGCGACCAGCACCCAGAGCACCGGCAGCAGGCAGTACACCGCGCCGACCAGCAGCAGGATGGTGGCGGCGGGGGAGCGGCGGGCCTTCGCCGGCAGTGCAGCAACAGCCATGTCAGTCCTCCTGGCGGAAGGCACGCGAGCCGACGAGCTTCAGGAAGCCGAAGGACAGCGCGAACGTCGCGACGGCGATGATCACCGAGGTGGCCGCCGCGGAGTAGATGTCGTTGCGGATGAACGCGTCCCGGTAGACCTTCATCAGCGGCGTCCACGTCGCCGAGATCGTGTTGCTCAACGGGCGCAGAGTCATCGGCTCGGCGAAGACCTGCAGCGTGGCGATGAGCGAGAAGACGAAGGTCATCACGAGCGAGGGCGCGATGATCGGGATCTTGATGCGCCACGCGATCTGGACCTCCGAGGCGCCGTCGAGCCGCGCGGCCTCGTACATGTCCTGGGGGATGGCCTTGAGCGCCGTGTAGAGCACGATCATGTTGAAGCCGGTCCCGCCCCAGATCGCGATGTTGGCGACCGCGTAGAGGATCCACGAGGAGCCGAGCAGGTTGGGCGACCCGAGGCCGGAGCCCTCGAGGATGTCGTTGAGCGGGCTGATGCGCGGCAGGTAGAGGAACCCCCACAGCAGCGAGGCGACGACGGCCGGCACCGCGTACGGGAGGAAGATCGCCGTCCGCGCGAAGCCGCCGACCCGCGTGCGCCCGGCGTCGAGCAGCAGAGCGAAGAGCAGAGCGAGACCCAGCATCACGGGTACGACGATCAGGCCGTACGCCCCGATCCGGCCCACGCTCGGAAGGAACTCCGCGTCGGTCACCGAGCGGACGTAGTTCTCGACGCCCGCCCACACCTCGCTGCGCGCGCCGGAGCCCAGCCCGAGCCCCTTGACCTGCACCTTGCGGAGGCTCAGGTAGGCCGCGTACACGATCGGGGCCCCGAGGAACGCGGCGAAGAGCACGATGGCGGGGGCGAGGAACGCGTACGGGGTGCCCGCGCGCCGGCCGCGCCGGGGGCGGCCCGCCGCCGGGGTGGCGACGGACCTCTCCGCGATCACTTGCTCGGTGGCCGGAACCGTGGTCATCCGGCGACCTTGAAGCCGGTGTTCTTCATGTCGTCGAGCGTCTGCTGCTGCATGGTGGCCAGCGCCGCGGTGAACTGCGCGCTCTGCTTCGCCTCGGCGGCCTTGCCGAAGGTGTCGTTGAAGGCGCTGTACGCGACGTTGACGTTCGGCCCGTACGTGAACGGGTTGCCCTGCTTCGCGGCCTCGGCGGCGATCGTGTAGAAGTCGGCCTGGCCGGCGAAGAACGCCGGCGGGGTGGCCAGCGCCTCGGACGAGTCGAGCGCGGCGGGGTAGACGTTCGCCGTGCCGGCCAGCAGCTTGAGCGCCGCCGGGTCGGTGTTGAGCCACTGGATGAACTCGGTGGCCTGCTTCTTGTGCTTGCTCTGGGTCGTCACCGCGGTGGCGGAGCCGCCCCAGTTGCCGGTCTTCGGCGTGGCGGCGTCCCACTGCGGCAGCGGCGCGGCGGCCCACTTGCCCTTGGTCTTGCCGGCGTTGCCCTCGAGCACGCCCGGTGCCCAGACCGCGCTGACCCAGCCGACCTGCGAGCCGTCGTTGAGCGCCGCGTTCCACTCCGGCGTGTACTGCGGGGTGTTCGAGATGGCGCCCTCCTGCACGAGGCCGCCCCAGAAGCCGGCCACCTTCTGCGTCGCGGCGTCGTTGATGTTGACGTTCCAGGTGTCGCCGTCGACGCTCCACCAGGAGGCGCCGGCCTGCTGCGCGAGCCCGGCGAACTGACCGGCGTCGGCGGCGGAGAAGGTGCCGAGGTACTGCTTCGCGTCGGCCTGGTGCACCTTGCGCGCCGCTGCTGCGTACTCGTCCCAGGTCTTGGGGGCGGCCAGCCCGAGCTTGTCGAAGACGTCCTTGCGGTAGAAGAACATCAGGGGCGCGTTGTCCTGCGGCACGGCATAGACCGAGTCGCTGCCCACGGTGACCGACGTCCAGTTCGCCTCGGGGAACTTGTCCTTGAGCGAGCCGGCCTCGTCCTTGATGTCGGCGAGCGCGTCGGCCGAGACGAGCGTCGGGATCTTCTGGTACTCGGCCTGCATGATGTCGGGCGCGCCGCTGCCGGCCTTGATCGCGGTGAGCAGCTTGGTGACCGCGGGGTCGCCGCCGTCCTGCTTGTTGACCGTGACCTTGATGTCGGGGTGCGCGGCGTTCCAGGTCTCGACGACCTTGTCCATGTTCGGGGTCCAGGTCCAGTACGAGAGCTCGACCGGCCCGGTGGCCTCGGTGCTGCTGTCGTCGTCGGAACCGCCGCCGCACGCGGCTGTCAGGAGCAGAAGGGAAGCGGCGAGCACGCCGGCGAGAGTCTTCTTCAACGATCCTCCTCGATCATTCAGGCCGCCCGGCCCGGAGAAGGACGTCCGGGCAGGTGCCTGTGACCGGTTACAGTGAGCCTCGTTCACGCGGATGTCAAGGGCTTGATTCCAGCAGGTAAACCCGGTGTATCGTGCGGCGCAGTCGCCTGTGACCGGTTACAGGCCCAGATCCACGGGGGTCGCGTTGCCTCAAGACGAGCCGCTCACTGTCCGGCACCAGCCCTGGACGGCGCCGCTGCGCCGCCCGCGCATGAGCAACGACGAGGACAACCGCCCCGGCATCGCGCTGACCAGCCGTTATCTGGTCCGCGACGGCTCGCCGGTCATCCCGGTCTCGGGCGAGATGCACTACAGCAGGGTCCCCCGCGACCGCTGGGCCGAGCGCCTGCGGCAGATGCGCGCCGGCGGCGTCACCGTGGTGGCCAGCTACGTCTTCTGGCTGCACCACGTCGAGCACCGGGGTGAGCCACGCTTCGACGGCAACCTCGACGTCGGCGCCTTCGTCGACGCGTGCGCCGACGCGGGGCTGGACATCATCCTGCGGATCGGCCCGTGGGTGCACTCCGAGAGCCGCAACGGCGGGTTCCCCGACTGGGTGCAGCAGGCTCCCGTGCGTCACCGGACGGACGATCCGGCGTACCTCGAGCTGGTCCGCGAGTGGTTCGGTCAGCTCGCCGCGCAGGTGGCCGGGCGCGAGCTGCTGGGCATCCAGATCGAGAACGAGCTCTACACCGAGCCCGGGCACATTCTCACGCTCAAGCGCATGGCCCGCGAGGCCGGCTTGTCGGCGCCGCTGTGGACCGCCACCGCCTGGGACAGCGCGGAGCTGCCGCCCGAGGAGGTGCTGCCCCTCTACGGCGGTTACGGCGACGGCTTCTGGGTCGACGCCGAGGCCGACTGGGCGCCCACCTTCCGCGACCACTACTTCTTCTCGCACGTCTGGGACGACCCGGGCATCGGCGCCGACGTCCGCCGCGCGCAGAACATCGCCGCCGCCCAGGGCGGCCCGCGCGTACCGTCGGACCTCTTCCCGCCGGCCACCTGCGAGCTCGCCGGCGGCATGGGCACGGCCTACCACCGCCGCCCGCGCCCCTCCGGCCTCGACACCGCCACGGTCGGCCACACCAAGATCGGCAACGGGTCGGCCTGGCAGGGCTACTACATGTACGCCGGCGGCACCAACCCGCACGGCGACCACGGCATGCAGGAGTCGCACGCCACCGGCTACCCCAACGACATGCAGAGACTGGGGTACGACTTCCACGCGCCGCTGGGCGAGGCCGGTCTCGCCTCGGCGGCGTACGAGCTGTTGCGCCGTCAGCACGCCTTCCTCGCGGCCTTCGGTCCCGCCCTGGCCGAGATGCCGTCGACCCTGCCCGACCAGCGGCCGGCCGGCGTCGAGGACACGACGACCCTGCGCTGGGCCCTGCGCTCCGACGGCACGAGCGGCTTCGTCTTCATCGCGTGGCACCAACCGCACTTCCCGCTCGCCACCTACCGCGGCGCGCAGTTCCGGCTCTCTCTGGACCGCGGCGTGGTCACGTTCCCGTCGCGGCCGGTCGACATCCCGTACGGCACCCTGGCCCGCTGGCCCGTGGGCATCCACGGCTTGTCCTACGCCACGGCCTCGGCCCTGACCGTCCTGCCCGGAGCCGTCCCGACGCTGGTCCTCACCGCCGAGGAAGGCATCCCCGTCGAGGTGGGCGTGGGCCCGGAGGTCCTGGACATCTCACCGGGCCTCGCACCGACCCGCCTGGAAACGGCCGACGGCCCCCTCGACCTGCTCGTCCTCGACCCCGCCGCCGCGGCCACGGCATGGGTCGACGGCGACCGCCTGCTGCTCAGCGCCGACGAGCTCTTCTGGGGCCCCGATGGCAAGGTCACCGCCCGCGCGTCCGGCACCCCACGGGTACGGGTCTACGACCCGGCCGCCCGAACCTTCACCGACCTGCCCCTGGCCCCGCCGCCCGGCCCCACCGGCACCGCCACCCTGGACGCCGTCCTGGTGCGCCCGGCCGCCACGGTCCCCGTCGAGTACGGCAAGCACGACGGCCGCCAGTCCGCCCCGAGCCGCGCCACCTTCGCCGAGCTCGCCGCCGTCCACCGCCTCGACCTGCCCTCCTGGGCCGACGACCCGGGCCTGGACGCCCACCTCGACATCGCCTGGGTCGGCGACGTCGCCGAACTCCACATCGACGGCAAGGTCGCCACCGACCGCTTCTGGGACGGCGCCCGCTGGCAGATCAACCTCCGCGACGCCGGCTACCGCCCCGGCAGCGAGGTCACCCTCCACATCCTCCCGCTGGCCACGGTCTCCGCCGTCCACCTCCCCACCGACGCCCGCGACCGCCTCCTGTCCGCCGAAGGCCAACTCCTGTCCATCGACGACATCCAGCTCATCGGCCGCCGCACCTGGCACGAAGCCGCCTGACCGAGTCCCCGGGGCGGCGACGTTCTCCGTCGCCGCCCTCACGGGGCGAGGTCGTCCCCGAAGGGGGAAGTGAGAACGCGGAGCAGCTCGGGATCGGCGTAGATCTCGGCGGTGTGCTTCCACTCGATCACCATCTGCTGGACAGCCGCCGCCTCACCCGCCTCGACCGTCTCGGCGAACTCCGCGGCGAACCGGCCGACCTCGCCCGCCGGCAGGAACCGCAGCCACGGCAACGCGTCGTGATAGACCTGCGAATCCCGGCTGACGTCGGCGGGCAGGAGCCGGAGGAGAAGTCCGAAGACCTCGCTCTCCGTCTCGGCCACGTCGGCTGCCCGCAAAATGAGGTCGTCGGCCTTGCGGCGGCGTAGCCGCAACGCTCCACTGCGAAAAACTCGCTCCCAGGTCTCGTCCGGCCGCCGGCAGAGCTCCGAGTAGGACACGGCATCAAGCGTCTTCACGCCGCGACCCTAGGCGTACGAGAAATCGCTCGCACGATCCATCCGACATCGCGATGGCTCGTCGTCAGGGGATGACCACGACTCATGGCGCAATGACGGGATCCTTGAGGAGGCAGAACTCGTTGCCCTCGGGGTCGGTCAGGACCCAGAGGCCATCGGTCTCCCAGGCCGCCTGCGCGCCGATCGCCAGCAGCCGCACCAGCTCCAGCACCGGCTCCGGCGCCTCCAGATCGAGGTGCACCCGGTTCTTGACGGTCTTCTTCTCGGGCACCTGGGTGCACCACACACGCGGCCCGCCGTCGGGGCCCGGCAGCAGGAGCACGGCCGTGTCCTCTTCCGGTCCGCTCAGGCCGCGCGCCCGCAAGGAAGCCAGATCCTCCTCCGTGTACGGCGCGATCGTGTAGCCGTCGAGCACGGCGATCCAGAAGCGGGCGAGCGACGCCGGCCGCTCGCAGTCGATGACGATGTCTTTGAGCCGGGCCATGGCGATGTCCTTCGATCGGGTCAGGGATTCCGGCGTCCGCCGCACTACTGTTCCTGGTGTACCGGGTCAGACCCTACCGAGGGGCGATGCCGTGCCGGAGACCTTCGAGGAGACCCCGCTCTGGTGCCGCACGTTGGGTGCCCGCTGCGACGATGGCGACCAGGCGCGCGCCGCGATGGCCGCGGCGTTCCACCAGTTCCGCCGGGTGGTCAAGGACCTGGCGGGCGAGATCGGGCGCACCATGCCGCTGTTCACCGACCACTCCATCGAGCACGCCGACTCGTTGTGGGACATGGCGTCCCTGCTCTGCGGTGCGGACTTCCCGATCAACCCGGCCGAGGCCTTCGTCCTCGGCGGTGCTTTTCTCCTGCACGACCTCGGGATGGCGCTGGCGGTGCTGCCGGACGGCCTCGGCTCGCTGGAACGGGACCGGTTGTTCCCGGCGCTGCTCGCCGAGGCCCGGGCCCGGCAAGGCGCAGACGACCCGGCAGAGCAGGCCGTACGTGACGAGGCGCTGGCCGAGCTGGTGCGCCTTCGGCACGCCGAGAACGCCGAGCGGCTCGCCTTCGAAGTGTTCCGGACGCCGGACGGACAGCCGTTCCATCTGTTGCAGGACGCGGCACTGCGGCAGAACTTCGGCGCACTGATCGGCAAGATCGCCGCCAGCCACGGCTGGGACGTGGCGCGGCTGGCCGGCCTGGATCAGCGGCTCGGCAGTTGTGTCGACCATCCGCCGCACTGGGAGGTGGACCCGCTCAAGATCGCCTGTGTGCTGCGCCTGGCCGACGTGGCCCACATCGACCAGCGCCGCGCGCCGATCTATCTGCACTCCTACCGGCAACCGACCGGAGAGTCCCACCGGCACTGGTACTTCCAGGGGCGGTTGACCCGGCCCCGGGTCGAGGGCGATCGGCTTGTCTACACGGCCATGGACTCGTTCCGCCGGGACGAGGCGAACGCGTGGTGGCTCGCCCAGGAAACCATCCGCACGATCGACGAGGAGCTGCGCCGGGTCGACGCCCTGTGCGCGGATCTCGGCCGGCCCCGCTTCCCCGTACGGGCGGTGGCCGGGGCGGACTCGCCGCAGCGGCTGGCCCGGTACATCCCGGCGCAGGGCTGGGAGCCGATCGACGCTCAGCTGCGCGTCACCGACACGGTGGGGCTGGTCGCCAATCTCGGTGGTGAGGACCTGTACGGACGTAAGCCCGAGGTCGCCCTGCGCGAGCTGATCGCCAACGCCGTCGACGCCAGCCAGGCCCGCCGGCTCGTGGAGGGCGGCAGCGCCGCGGCCGTCCAGGTGGAGTTGCGCGAGGAGGCCGGGTCCTGGTGGCTCACGGTGACGGACCAGGGCATCGGCATGTCCCGCGAGGCGATGGTCGCGGCGCTGACCGATTTCGGCCGTTCCCGCTGGCACGCCCGTGACCTGGTCGAGGACGTCCCGGAGCTGTCCGGCCAGGGGTTCCGTCCGGTCGGCCGGTTCGGCATCGGCTTCTTCGCGGTCTTCATGGTCGCCGACGAGGTACAGGTGCGCAGCCTGGCCTACGGCGCGGCGCTCGCCACGACGCACATCCTCGAGTTCCCCGCCGGAGTCTCCGTGCGGCCGATTCTGCGCCTCGCCGACCCCGCCGAGCGGCTACGCACCTGGGGCACCTCGGTGCGGCTGAAGCTCCGCCTCGATCCGCGTTCCCTGGACGGCATGTTCCGGACCGACCAGCGCGGCCGGACCCACACCCAGTTGCTGCACAGCCGCGTGGCGCGACTGTGTGCCCTGAGCGAGGTCGACATCGCGGTACGCGGACCGGACGACATTGCACCGATCATCCTGATCAACGGTGGGGACTGGACGACGATCCCGGCGGACGAGCTGTTCCGCCGGGTGTACCCGCGCGACGATTTCGGTCGGCTGACCCGGATGATGATCGACGGATACGAGCAGCTCTTCACCGAGCGCGCCGCGACGGTCGAGGACGCGTCCGGTGCCGTCATCGGCCGCGCCATGATCGCCACCGGCTGGGAGCGCGTCTATCCCGACATGTACTGGTTCCAGCCGCCGCCTCAGGGTCATGTCTATGTGGGCGGCTTCCACGCCGACGAGCTGGACTACTGCCTGGGTGTCTTCGTCGGCGAGCCGCTGACGGCGGACCGGCTGCGCTCGTTCCCCGCCTACGACCTGGCCGAGTGGCATCGCTGGCTGGAGGAACAGGCCGACGCGATCACCACCGATCCGGGCGCTCACATCTATGAGCAGGACCTGGCGGGCGATCTGGTGCGGGCCTACGACGCGGGTGGCTGGTCCCTGCCGTGTGCCGGCATGGCGCACGGTCTGGCCGACCGGAGCGCTTTGGTCTCCTGGCTGACGGGCAAGGACGAGATCTTCCTGGTGTCCGGCAACGCGATGAGCTCGCTGCCCGACGCCACCGGCGGCCAGCAGTACTTCAGCCATGACGGCCGTGTCGTCGAGTTCCCGGACAACACGCTGCTGATCAGTCTGAACCCGATGTGGCTGTTCCCCGAGCAGATCATGCCTCGACCGCGGGACGAGCGGTTCGCCGATGCCGTCGAGACCGATGGCGGCTGGGACGTACGGTCCTGGTGGTACGACACGGGGAACTTCGGCACCCCGGGGCTCGTCGTGCGCACCGTCGCGGAGGTCTGGGGCATCGACGTGGTCGAGGCAGTGGGGTGCATGGAGGCGTTGCACGTCAGCGAGGGCCGGGACCGCCGACCGATTCTGCCGACCCGCGACGGGCCCGGAGTGCGGGCCACGGCGATCCGGATGCGGCGGCCCGGCGGGGGAACGGAAGCTTGACCCGGACCCCGGGGGGCGGGTTTATGTTCGCTCGCATGAGTGTCACAGCGGGCGGCGACGTCGATTACGAGACCACCGGACATGGGTACGCGACCCGGCGGCGAGCCGATCCCCGGATTGCCGCCGCGATCCACGCGGCCCTCGGCGACGCCCGGAACGTCCTCAATGTCGGGGCGGGTGCCGGGTCCTACGAGCCGGCCGACCGCTATGTGCTGGCCGTCGAGCCGTCGGCGCGGATGCGGGAACAGCGACCACCCGGAGCGGCGCCGGCGCTCCGCGCGTACGCGGAAAGTCTGCCCTTCGACGACGACAGCTTCGACGCGGTCATGGCCACGATCACCGTGCATCAGTGGTCGGATCCCATGCGCGGGCTGGCCGAGCTGCGCCGGGTCGCCCGGGCGGCCGTGGGGGTGCTGACCTTCGACGGTGACGCACTGGATCGCTTCTGGCTGGCGGACTACGTGCCGGAGCTGATCGTCGCGGAGCGCCGGCGGTATCCGCGGATCGCTGCCATCGCCGCCGCGCTCGGTGAGGGCACGGAGGTTGCCGAGGTGCCGATTCCGGTCGACTGCACCGACGGGTTCGCCGAGGCGTTCTACGCGCGGCCGGAGCAGTTGCTCGATCCGCGGGTGCGGGCCGCCTAGTCGGCCTGGACCTTCGTGGCCGACCCGGCGCCCGGGCTCGCCCGGCTGCGCGCCGACCTGGACTCCGGCGCCTGGGACGCGCGGCACGGCCAGCTGCGCACCCGGCCCTACTTCCGGGGGTCGTTGCGTCTGGTGAGCCAGCGCATGAGCTCGAGGGGGTGAGCGGCCGGGTCGGGGATGGTGGGGAAGACGTGTTCGATCAGGTTGTCCCGGATCACCAGGGTCAGCCGTTCGTAGAGGACGAGGTCCGCGGCGGCGACGGTGGGCAGGCCCATCGCGGCGGCGAGGGTCAGCTTCGGGTCGGGGATCAGCGGGTAGGGCAGGCGCAGCCGGTGCGCGAGCTCGCGTTGATAGCCGGTCGACTGGGCGGACAGCCCGTAGACCCGGGCCGCGCCGGCGGCGAGCAGTTCGGCGTGGTGGTCGCGCAGCCAGACGGCCTGGTCGGTGCTGCCGCGCGCGCCGTGCACCTCGAGCATCCCGCGGGGCAGGTCCACGCCGGGGCGGCCGGTCAGCGGGTAGACGAAGATGACGGTCCGCCCGCTGCCGAGCGCTCGCAGGTTCACCGGCTGCCCGTCGGTGGCGTAGAAGGACAGTGGCGGCAGGGCCGAGCCGATCGCGGGCACGGTGCCGGAGGTCCGGGGGCCGCTCACGACCTGGCGGGCCGCCTCGTCGATGCGGGCGTCGAGCGCGTCCCGCTGGGCGGTCAGCTCCCCGATGCGCCGCTGCAGACTCGTCACGGTGCTGCGGAAGGTCGCCACCGCGGCCGCGCACACGTCGTCCCCGTCGGCGATCGACTCGACGAACGGCCGCGTCTCCTCCACGGCCAGCCCCAGCGCCATCAGCTCCCGGATCTGCGCCACCTGCCGCTCGGCGATCGGCTCGTACTCCCGGTAGCCGTTGCTCAGCCGCCGCGGCACGACCAGCCCGGCCGCCTCGTAGTAGCGCAACGCCCGCACGGTCGTCCCGGTCCGGCGCGCCAGCTCACCCACCCGCATGGCCCGACCCTAAACCCGCACCCGGGGGTACGGGTCAAGTGTCAGGTGGTGCCGGTCTCCTGCTGACGCTTGTACTGAGCGTTCTCGCGCAGTGCCTCCTCGAGCTGGTCCTCGAGGATGATGATCCGGCAGGCGGCCTCGAGCGCGGTGCCGGCGTCGACCATCTCGCGGGCCCGCGCGGCGAGCCGCAGCTGATAGCGGGAGTAGCGGCGGTGGCCGCCGGCGGAGCGGAACGGGGTGATCAGTTTCGCCTCGTCGAGCCGGCGCAGGAAGTCCTGCGAGGCGCCGGTGATCTCCGCGGCGCGGCCCATCGTGTAGGCGGGGTAGTCGTCGTCACCGAACATGTCATCGGGTGGGGCCATACGCACGTCTCTCCATGACGAGGGCCCCGGCGTGAGACGCCGGGGCCCAGGGTTGCGGGTAAGAACACCATCTACCGACAGGTTCGTCGGTTTGTCGTATCCGCACCGGCCGCCGTCGGCGGCATGGGGTGCGAGGATCGCATAAGCGTGACCGGTAACCACCTCTCGTTCGATGGATACTGCGGTGACCGCCCCAGACCGTGTGTGCATCCAGGTAGCGGGCGATCCAACGGTGTGCTCGTCCCTCCCTTTCCTCTGCTTGCGACATTCTGTGGTGCTGTCGTGCTGCTCGCCGGCGCCGGGACCCACGCATTTCCTCGGCCCCGCCGCGTGCGGCGAGCTCAGCCAGAGCGCTGATCCTTACTTTCGCCCTGCCTGCTGTTTCGCGGTGTTACGGCCGATCCGAGCGAGCCACGAGAACATCCGGGCCCTGCTTGACGCTCGATCGGCCACGTCTGCGTCTTTCCGTGACCTCTTTGTTCGACACGAGATACGTTAGCCGCCCCCACCGAGAAAATCTAGCCCGCCGCGCCCAGATTTTCTCGCCGTGGCGCCGAGTATCGACGATCCTGCGGTCAGTCGCGCAGCCAGCCGTAGAGGCGTTCGACCTTCAGCCGCAGGATCAGCCGCCCATCTGCGACCATGGCCCGGCGGTAGTCGGCCCAGTCGGGGTGCTCCTGGCCGGCGATGCGGCGGTAGACGTCGATGAGCTCCTCGACGGTGGCGTCGTCCTCGGCCGACGACGGCGGGGAGAACGACGCGGTCACCTCGGCCGCCACGTAGCCGCCGCCGGGCGGGCCGACCCGGATCGTGCCGCGCGGGTCCCGGCGCAGGTTGTGCACCTTGGCCAGGGTGGCGCGGGTGGAGACGCGCAGCACCCGGTCGGCGGCGGTGTAGCTGACGTCGGAGAGCTGGGGGCGGCCGTCCTTCTTGATGGTGGCCAGCGTGCAGAGGGACGCCGCCTCGACGGCGGCCCACAGATCGTCATCGGACATGTGCCCAATGTAGAACGCCGCGGCCCCCGATGCGGGGACCGCGGCGTCTGCTACGAGCGGGCTACAGCTTGGCGCACTGGCCGAGCTTGAGCGCCTTGCCCTGCAGCGGCAGGCCGTTGTCGACCGGCGCCGGCTGGTTGCCGGAGCAGGTCAGGATGCCGCTGACGGTGTCGGCCGCGAGGACCGTCGCCGTCTTGTTGCCGAGCAGGGTGGCCCCGGCCTTGAGGGTCGACTGCTCCACCTGTACGGGACCCGAGCCGGTGATCGTCACCGGGCCGGTCACCGTGGCGCCTTGCAGCGACACCGAGCCCGCGCCCGTGGCGGTCACGGCCGCCTTGAGCGTGGCCCCGTCGACCCGCAGGTTGGCGCCCTTGGCCACGGTGACCAGGCCGGTGACCGTGGCGTCGCCGGTGATGCAGGTGGTGCCGGACTTGACCGTCACCGCGCCCACCACCTTGTCGGAGATGGTCGTGGTGCAGGCCGCGGCCGGCTTGCCGAGGAGCTCGATCTCGGACAGCGTCGCGCTGCCTTCGAGAGAAAGCTTGTAGTGCGTGTAGTGCCCCGGCGACGTGATCTTGAACGGCTTGGTCTGCTTCCGCCAGTCGAACGTGACGCCCTTGCGGGAGTCGATCGTCGTCCAGGTCGTGCCGTCGTAGGAGCCCGACAGCGTCCACGCCGCCGGGTCGCCGGCCGCCGCACCCGAGGTCAGGGTGTAGTAGTCGGCCTGCGAGCCGGCGTCGAACCGGTAGGTCCACGAGGTCAGCGCGGCCTGCGTGCTGCTCGTGTCGTCGACCAGTTCCGGCGCCGACGACGGGCCGCCCGGCTTGGTCAGGTCACGCAACGGGGCCGGGACAGCGTCTCCCTTGGTGATGGACGGCGGCGCCGCGTTGGCACCGGTGCCCCACGCCGACGGCGACGAGCCCATCTTGAAGTCCAGCGTCGCGCCGTTCGCGAGCAGCGAGTGGGGGAGCGACGTCGACGTGTACGCCTTGCCGTTCACCTTGAGCGACTGCACGTACACGTTGGACTTGCTGTTGTTGGGTGCGTTGACGACGATCTTCTTGCCGTTCTCCAGGTTGATCGTCGCCTTCTTGAACAGCGGCGACCCGATGGCGTACTCCGGGTTGCCCATCTGCAGCGGGTAGAAGCCGAGCGCGCTGAACACGTACCAGGCGCTCATCTCGCCGTTGTCCTCGTCGCCCGGGTAACCCTGGCCGATGTCGCTGCCCAGGTAGAGCCGCGACAGCGCCTCACGGACGATGGCCTGCGCCTTCGACGGCCGGCCGGCGTAGTCGTACATGTAGGGGATGTGGTGCGACGGCTGGTTGCTGAAGCCCCACTGACCCATGCGGACGTCGCGCGCCTCGAGCATCTCGTGGATGGTGCCGCCGTACGAGCCCGGGAACGTCCCGGTCTCCGGCGTCGAGAAGAACTTGTCGAGCTTGTCCGCGAGCCCGTCCTTGCCGCCGTAGAGGTTGGCCAGGCCCTGACCGTCCTGCGGCACGTGGAACGCCATGTTCCAGCCGTTGGTCTCGGTGTAGTCGTAGCCCCAGACCCGCGGGTCGTACTCCTCGGGAGTCCGGCGCCACTTGCCGCTGCTGTCCTTGCCCTGGAAGAAGTCGACGGAGGAGTCGAACATGTTCACGTAGTTGAGGGCGCGGTTCTTGAAGTACTCGGCCTGCTCGGCGTACTCCTTCGCCTTCGGGCCGCCCTTCTTCGCCAGCGCCGCGGCCATGTTCGCGATGCCGTAGTCGTTGATGTAGCCGTCCATCGCCCAGCTCATGGCCTCGCCGGTCTGGTCGAGCGGCGTGTAACCCTTGAAGATCGAGCTGGCCAGGGCCTTGCGGCCCACGTTGTCGTTGGGCGGGGTCACGGTCGCGTTCTTCACCGCGGCCTGATAGGTGGCTTCAAGATCCTTGACGGGTACGCCCTTGAGGTACGCGTCCGCGAAGGCGACATCGGAGCTCGTGCCGACCATGAGGTTGGCGTAGCCCGGCGCCGACCACCGCGAGATCCAGCCGCCGTCCCGGTACTGCTGCACGAACCCGTCGACCATCTCGCCGGCCTCGGAGGGAGTGAGCAGTGAGTAGGCCGGCCACGTGGTGCGGTAGGTGTCCCAGAAGCCGTTGTTCACGTACACCTTGCCGTCCTTGACCGGGGCCCCGGTCTCGGTCGGCGTGCTCGCCGGGCTGCTCACCGCGGACTGCACGGTGTGCTTGTAGACCGGGTTCGCGGCGGTGCCGGTGTTCTCGTAGGCCGAGTTCGGGTAGAGGAACAGCCGGTACAGGTTCGAGTAGAGCGTCACGAGCTGGTCCTCGGTCGCGCCCTCGACCTCGACGGTCTTCATCTTGGCGTCCCACGCGCGCTGCGCCTGATCCCGTACGGACGCCAGCGTCGCGTCGCCCGCGAGCTCCAGCTCGAGGTTGTGCCTGGCCTGGGCCACGCTGATCAGCGAGGTCGCGATCCGGAGGGTGACCTGCTTGTCCGCGCCCGCGTCGACCTTCACGTAGCCCGTGGACGGCCGGTTGCCCTGGGGCAGCATGCCGCTGGCGGTGATCGGGGCGTCGACGGTCGCGTACATGAACATGCGCGTCCACCCGGCGGAGAGGCCGCCGCTGTTGACGTCCGACCAGCCGGTGATTGCGTTGTTGGCGGCGTCGATGGTCAGACCCGCGTTGTTGTTCACGTTGTCGAAGACCAGGTTCGCGTTCGCGTCCGGGAAGGTGAAGTTGAACAGAGCCGCGTGGTCGGTCGGCGCGAGTTCGGTCTTGAGCCCGTTGTCGAACGTCACGCCGTAGTAGTACGGCTTGGCGACCTCGTTGTCGTGCGAGAACGAGAGCGCGCGGTTCTCCCGGTTCGCGTCCGGGGTGCCGGCGGCGGCCGACGGCATGACCTGGAACGTCTGCCGGTCACCCATCCACGGGCTGGGCTCGTGGCTGGCCGCGAACGCCTGCAGCTCCGGGCGGTTCTGCTCGTTGTTGCCCTGGTGGTACTCGTACAGCCAGCTGGTCGAGCCGGCGTCGGTCACCGGGGTCCAGAAGTTGAACCCGTGCGGGACGGCGGTGGCGGGGAAGTTGTTGCCCCGCGAGAAGCCGCCGGACGACTGGGTTCCGCGCCGCGTCTCCGCGTACTCGGCAAGGTGGGCCTTGGGCTTGGCCGGCGCGACCTCGGTCAGCGCGATGTCGTCGAACCAGGCCCGGAAGCTCGAGTCCTTGGTGCCGGACGGCTTGTCGTACGCGACCAGGATGCGGTCGATCGTCTTGCCCTTGGCCACGGCACCGAGGCGGGAGGTCCGCTTGTTCCACTGCGAGGTGTAGAGCGACTGCGACTTGCCCTGCGCGGACGGGCTGACGACGAAGCCGTTCTGGTCGACCGCGCCGAGGTTCGACAGGTACGTCCCGTCGGTGAACGCCAGGTCGACCGCCGTGTAGGTGGCCGGGTTGCTCGCGTCGTCCCGGTTGTACTCGGGGAAGACGAGGTACGACAGCTCGGTGTCCGAGGTGACCTTCACGTCGACGTCGAACACCTTGTTGTACGAGTAGCCGCGGCCCTCGGTCGTCTGCCGGCCGGACAGCTGGAACGCCTTGAGCCCGGTGTAGCCGACGCCGCCCTTCGCGGTCGGCGAGCTGGCCGGGCCGTTGCCGATCCGGCTGCGCACCGGTGTGCCGGCCCCGGGCGGCGTGACGTCCGCGCCCGCGAGGTCGAGATCCGCGAGCTGGGTCAGGTTGCCCGACGGGTGACCGGTGATGGTCAGGCGGTAGTAGAGGAACGAGCCCGGGTTCGCGACGGTGTAGGTCTTCCGCTGGAACCGCGCCGTGAAGGTCTGCCCGGTCTGCGTGTCGACCGTGGTCCAGTCGGTGCCGTTCGCGGAGCCCTGCAGCGTCCAGTCCCGCGGGTCTCGCTCGGGGGCGTCGTTCGCCGAGGTCAGCGCGTAGGTGGTCGCGGTCTGCGCGGTGTCGAGCTGGTATTGCGCCCAGCTGGTCGGGGTGTCGACCAGCCACTTGGACTCGGGGTTGGCGTCGTTGAGGTTGGTGACGCCCTCGTTGTTGTTGGGCTGGGCGTTGGCGGTGATCTCCACGACGTGCTCGTAGAGGCTGCCGGGCAGCCCGTGGGTGATCTCGCCGTCGACGCCGCCGCTGCGGTCGCCGTCGACGGTGTCGGTCCAGGTCGGCTGGGGGTCGTCCGCCTCGAACGACGACGCGAACGCCGTCGTGCCGGCGGCCTGTGCGGCTCCGCCGGGAGTCACGGCGACACCCGCGGCCACCAGACCCACCGATAACATTGCGACACTCCATCGTGGCCGATGCATGCCGTCTCCTCAGGGGCTCGGAAACATCCGCGACACATCGTCAGCTCTCAGTACGTCAATAATCAAGGTCTTGACTTCACGGCTTTGACATCGATGTCATACGAGCCGCCAGCCGCGGCCGCCCCGGTGGGCACGGCCGCGGCACCAGTTTCAGACGGCGACGACGTCGGCGACCACGCAGGCGATGTTGTCCGGGGCGCCCGCGTCGTCGGCCGCGGCGAGGAGGCGGTCGACCGTCGCCTGCGGATCGGTGCCGGTCAGCAGCTCGGCGAGCCCGGGGACGACGGCCCACAGTCCGTCGGTGCACAGCAGGTAGCGGTCGCCCGGGAGGGCGGTGCGCAGGGAGATGTCCGCTTCGCCGCTCGCGCCCAGGGCCCGTACGAGAAGGGGCCGTTCGGGGTGGGTCAGCGCCTCCGCGGCGGGCAGCTCGCCCGCGTCGACCAGCTGCTGGACGTAGCTGTGGTCGTCGGTGAACCGGGACAGCTCGCCGCCGCGCAGCAGATAGGCCCGGCTGTCGCCGATGTGGGCCACGCCGATCCGGCTGCCCGACCAGACCAGCGCGGTCAGCGTGGTGAAGGGCGCGTCGCCCTCGGACGGCAGGGCGCGGACGGCGGCTTCGGCGGCCCGGACACCCTGCTCGAGGGAGGCCAGCTCCGGCTGGAGGGAACAGAACGCGTCGACGGCAGCGGCGGCCGCCTGATCTCCGTGGGGACCGCCGCCGTCCGCGACGGCGAGGAGGGTGCTTCCCGCGTACGCGTGGTCCTGATGGGTCTCGCGGACCCGGCCTTGCGCGGTGCCGGCGGCGAACCGCAGACCGAGAGTGGCATGGGTGTCGGACATGGGTGCTCCCTTTCCGGTGAGGTAGTCGACGAGGAAATCGGCGAGCCGGCCGCGGGCGGCCAGCTCGGCCTCGGCCTCGGCCATCCAGGCGGTGATCGCCTCGGCCGCCTCCGGGCCGGGCAGTTCCGCGAGCTCGCGGATCCGGGCCAGCGGCAGGCCGACGCGGCGCATCCAGGCCACGAGCCGGGCGCGGTCCAGCTGCGCCGGGTCGTAGTAGCGGTAGCCCGTGTCGGCGTCCACCGCCGCCGGGCGCAGCAGGCCGAGCTCGTCGTAGAGCCGGAGCGCCTTCGGCGACAGCCGGGCTGCCCGCGCGAACGCACCGATGGTCAGCAACTCCACGACCCGATCCTCCCCGTCGGCGACGATGCCCCGACGGTGGGCCTTGACCTTGGGGGAAGGTCAAGCGCGACACGGCGCGAAATACGCCGATCGGCTGGATTCGGGCACGGCGGGGTGGGGCACGGCCGCCGTCGATGTCATACTTCTGTTCCCCAGCAGGAGCGACGACACGGAGCAGCATGTCCGCATCCCGTCCCGGCGACGGGGTCGTCGACGCGGCGGCCGGACGCCGGCCCACGCTCACCCAGGTGGCGGCCCTGGCCGGGGTCAGCCTCAAGACCGCGTCGCGTGCCCTCAACGACGAGCCCAACGTCGCCGAGGACACCGGCCGCCGGGTTCGCGAGGCCGCCGACCGCCTCGGCTACCGGATCAACGGCATTGCGCGCGAGCTGCGCCGCGGGGCCACGTCCGCGCTGGTCGGGCTGATCAGCGGCGACCTGACCAACCCGTTCTACTCGGCCGTGGCCAGCGGGATCGAGCGCGAGCTGCGCCAGCACGGCCTGCAGCTGGTGACCGCCAACAACGACGAGGACGCCGAGCTCGAGCGGTCGCTGGTCGAGGCGTTCCTGCAGCGCCGGGTCCGGGCCCTGCTCGTCGTCCCGAGCGGTGAGCGCCACGACCACCTCGCGGTCGAGGGCGTGCCGTTCGTCTTCCTGGACCGCCCGCCGGCCGGCCTCGCCGCCGACGCCGTGCTGATCGACAACGTGGGCGGCGCCCGGGCCGCGGCCGAGCACCTGCTCGCGGGCGGGCATCGCAAGGTCGCCCTGGTCGCCGATCTGGCCCGCAAGGTGCCGCAGCGCGGGCGCATCGACGGCTTCGTGCAGGCCATGGGGGCGGCCGGCAACGCGGACTGGGAGCCCTACCTGCGCACCGACGTGCACGACGTCGGCCGGGCCGAGCAGGTGGTCCGTGACCTGCTGGCGCTGCCGGCGCCGCCGACCGCGCTCTTCACCACGAACAACCGGCTGACCACGGGCGCCCTCCGGGCCTTGCGCGGGGTGCCGGATCCGCCCGCCCTGGTCGGCTTTGACGACTTCGACCTGGCCGACGTCATCGGGGCCACGGTGGTCGCGCACGACTCGGTGGCGATGGGGCGGGAGGCGGCCCGGCTGGCCCACGAGCGGATCAGCGGCTTCCGCGGCCCGGCGCGCACGGTGACGATCTCCACCAGCGTCATCCCCCGGGGGAGCGGGGAGCGCCCACCGCGCGAACAGCCCTGACCTGCCCTACAGTGCTGGAGTGACGGTCGAGTTGGAGCAGACCCGGCGCCCGGTCGTGCACCGGACGCCCGAGGAGATCCGCGCGGACCGCCGCGCCGCCGCCCGCCGGGTCGAGGCCGCGCTGCGCATCGCCGTCGTGACGATCGCGTGGCTGGTGCTCGTGCCGTTCCTGCTCGGCTGGGGCGTGCTCGGCGCCGAGCGCTCGGCCGCGGCG
The DNA here is from genome assembly GCF_030709675.1 of Symbioplanes lichenis. Taxonomy (GTDB): domain Bacteria; phylum Actinomycetota; class Actinomycetes; order Mycobacteriales; family Micromonosporaceae; genus Actinoplanes; species Actinoplanes lichenis. The sequence goes on along the minus strand of NZ_JAUZQD010000001.1, from coordinate 247,193 downwards.
ATCCTGCTGGCGGCGATGTGCGCGATCGTGCTGCCCTTCACCGCCGCGGTGCTCGCGACGCGCGTCGGCCTGTTCTTCACCAGCGGCTGCTATGCCGTGCTGACGCTGGTCATGGTGATCCCCGCGATCAGCATGGTGCGGGCGATCTGATGCCTGCCCCGAAGGAGGAGCGCGCCGGCGTCCCGCTGAGCAACCTCGACGAGGAGCTCTTCGCGGACGCCGGGGTCACCAAGCGGGAGCTCGTCGACTATCTCGACGCGGTGCGCGACCCGATGATCGCCGCGCTGCGCGACCGGCCGCTCTCCGTGGTGCGCCTGCTGCGCGGCCAGGACAAGTTCATGCAGAAGAACCTGCCGAAATACACCCCCGAGTGGGTGCCGCGCACCGCGGTGTGGGCCGAGGCGTCGCATCGCGAGATCACCTATGCCCTCTGCAACGACCGGCGCACGCTGCTGTGGTTCGGCAACCAGCGCGCGATCGAGTATCACCCCACGCTCATGACCGTCGCCGACCACGAGCACCCGACGCACCTGATCATGGATCTGGACCCGCCCGAGGGCGGTGACTTCGCCGTGGTCGTCCGGGCCGCGCTGCTGGTCCGGCAGGCGCTGACCGACGCGGGACTCGACGGCGCGGTCAAGACCAGCGGGTCCAAGGGCGTGCACATCTTCGTGCCGCTCGACGGGTCGGACCGTACGGAGGACGTGGCCGCCGCGACCCGGGCCGTCGCCGTCCGGGCCGAGCGCCTTGATCCGGCGCTGACGACGACGGCGTACATCGTGGCGGACCGGCACGGCAAGGTCTTCCTGGACGCGACGCGCTCCGGCGGGGCGAGCGTCGTCGCCGCCTACAGCCCGCGGGTCCGGCCCGGGCTGCCCGTCTCGTTCCCGGTCGCGTGGGATCAGCTGGGGCAGATCAAGCCCGCCGACTTCACCGTACGCACGGCAGCCGCGCTGCTCGGCAACGGCGACCCGTGGGCCGGGGCGATGCCGGGGCCCTTCCGGCTGCCGGCGGATCTCGTGGCGGAGGGGCACACCATTCCCGTCGCTCGCGTGGCGGCGATGCACGAAGGCAAGCGCCGGGCGCGGGCCCGGCGAGCCGTAGGAGAATGAGTCCTACTCCGGAGCCGTGGGCAGGTCGCGGCGCCGGGCGAACGGGCCGAGGAGCAGGATCACGGCGCTCAGGGCGTAGCCGACGGCCATGATCGTGATCGCCCCGCGCACGCCGGCGACGGCCGCCGTGGCCCCGCCCAGCACCGCCCCCAGCGGGATGGTCCCGTAGTTGACGAACTGCATGCCGGTGAGCACCCGCCCGAGCAGCCGCGGCGGACAGTAGGCCTGCCGGAAGCTGCCGGCCAGCACGTTGCCCGCCACCACGCCGAACCCGATCCCGGCCATGCCCGCGACGAAGGCCGTCAGCCCCGCCCCCGTCCCGGTCAACGGCAGCAACAGTGCGGCGACGCCGGCGAGTGACTTGCAGAGCACCATGCTCCGGGCGTCGCCGACTCGCCGCGAGAGCACGGGCACGGCGGTCGCGGCTCCGACGCCGGCCAGCGAGGACACGGCGAGCAGGACGCCCACGCCGGTCGTGCCGATGCCGGCCTCGCGCACCAGGAAGACGACGATCAGCGCGTTGATCCCGGTCAGGAACAGGTTGGCGGCGGCGCCGTGCACGGTGAGGTTGCGCAGGTAGCGGTCGCGGGCCAGCCAGCGGATCCCGGTCGCGATGTCCTCGGTCAGGCGCGGCCGCCGCTCCGGCCGGGGCACGCGCTTCTCCGGCCGGGGGATGCGCCACAGGAAGAGGGCCGAGAGCACGAAGCTGACGGCGTCCGCGATCAGCCCGGCGACCGCCGACACCGCCGCGACCAGGACGCCGCCCACGGCCGGCCCGGCCACCTGGGCCGCCGACTCGGTGGCCTGGAGGACCGAGTTGGCGCCGACGAGATGTCCCTTGTCGAACATGGCGGGCAGATAGGCGGTCCACGCCACCGTGAAGAAGACCGATGCCACGCCGAGCAGCATCGCCACGACGATCAGGTGGGTCATCCCGAGCACTCCGAGGGCGGCCGCGATCGGCACGCTCACCACCACCAGGGCCGAGGCCAGATCGGCGGCGAGCATGACCGGCCGGCGGGCCACCCGGTCGATCCAGGCGCCGGCGGGCAGGCCCACGAGCAGCCACGGCAGCCAGGCGGCCGCGGTGAGCAGGCTGACGGCGAAGGCGCTCGCGTCGAGCACCTGCACGGCGATCAACGGCGTGGCGACCGCGGCGATCGAGCTGCCGAACTTGCTGATCGTCATCCCGGCCCACAACCGCCGGAAGGCCGCGTCCCGGAGCACGCCGGGCTCGCGCCCGGCCGCATCCCGCGGCTTTGTCACGGACGGGCGGGGAACCCCCGGCTCAGGAAGAACACCGGCGCCCGGTCCGGGGCGTCCGGCCGGTTCGCGTAGCGGTCCATCACGGCCTGGATCTCCCGGCCCAGCTCGGCGAGCTCCGCCGGGCTGAGGCGCAGGAATCCGTCGGTGGAGAAGGCGCTCGTGGTCCACGGTTCCTCCTTCGCGGCGTCGCTGCCGAGCCACGTGGTGGTCAGCTCGACCTGTCGTTGCAGGCCCAGGGCCAGGGCGGCGTCCCGGGCGGCCAGCTCGGCCGGGTCGTCGAGGAAGTCGGCGCCGTCCCAGCGGATGCTCCGGTCGGGCATCCGCCACCAGTGCTCCTTGCGGTTGCGGGCCAGCTCCGGCGCCTCCTCGATGAGCCCGGCGGCCGCCAGCACGCGCAGGTGGTGACTGACGTTGGCGACGGCCTGCCCGGTGACGCGGGCCAGCGCGCTGGGCATCGCGGGGCCGTCGACCCGGAGCAGGTCGAGCAGCCGGCGGCGCAGGGGATGGGCGACGGCCCGGAGCACCGCCGCGTCCTTGATCTCGGGCACGACTCCACCGTCGCATAGTAAAGAGGTGTTGCGCAACAGTTCTTTACAAAAGGGCGCTGAGGAGGGCCGCCTGTTCGAGGGCGTCGTCGAGCACGTGACTCGCGGGCGCACGATGCCCGAGCAGCCGTTCCGTCATCTCGGCCCCGGTGACCGCGTGCAGGGGGCGGCCGGCGCGGAGGGCGTACAGGGTCGTGAGGTCGAGGTGCGCGGCGGTGCCGAGAGGGGAGCCGGTGCCGAACCGCGCGTGGTACCAGCTCGTGAACATCCAGTCGTGCCCCAGCGTGCGTCCCGCCAGCACGGGCCGGGCGTCGTGGCGGCCGGCCTGCTCGGCGAGCCACGCGGCGTTCTGGCGCATGGCCACGGCGGGCGCTGTGCCCGTACGGGCGAGGCCGGCCCGGTCGAGACCGGTCGCGGCCAGCGTCTCCGGCACGAAGCCCGCGGAGATCGGCTGCAGCTCGCAGTGGAACGTGGTGGGCTCGTGGCGGGTGAACGTCGTGCCGTCGAAGGTTCCGGCCGTGGCCATCCCGAGGGCGAGCATCGAGTACGGCCCCGGAACGGGACCGTCCGCCGCCACGCGGACGGCAATGTAGAGATCGACAGCCACCACGGGAGCGTAGGCCGGATGCGGGCCGGCGTGGCGGCCAGTTCACCCGTGCGGGGCCGACATGGTCGTCACACGAACGGCACAGGCGACTCACAGTGACACCGCGTTCCCTTGAGGCATCGATCCGACGAGGGAAGGAGCCACATTCGATGGCGGAGATCGAGGACAACGCCGCGTACGTCCGCCGGGTCCACGACCAGGGCCTGCGCTTCGACCTGCGGACCATGTCCCGGCGCCGGCTGCTCGCGGGGCTCGGCGGGGCCGGGGCGCTGACCCTGCTGGCCGCGTGTTCGACCGAGGCGGACGCGGAGGAGGCCACGGCCACGGCCACCGCGTCGGCGGGACTCACCGAGGTCGAGTCGGAGACGGCCGGCCCCTATCCCGCCGACGGCTCCAACGGACCGGACGCCCGGACCCTCGACGGTATCGTCCGCCAGGACATCCGCTCGTCCTTCGGCGATGCCAGTGGGACCGCGGCGGGCGTACCGCTGGAATTCGCCCTGGTCGTGCTGGATCTGACGGGTGCGCCTGTCGCCGGGGCGGCCGTCTATGCGTGGCACTGCGACCGCGACGGGAAATACTCGCTCTACTCCGAGGGCGTCACGGACCAGAACTACCTCCGCGGCATCCAGGAGACCGGCGACACCGGGACGGCGAGCTTCACCAGCATCTTCCCGGCGTGCTACTCGGGACGGTGGCCGCACATCCACTTCGAGGTCTATGCCTCGCTCGAGCACGCGACCAGCGGCGACGGCCCGATCGTCAAGACGTCGCAGATCGCCATCCCGGAGGCGGTGGCCGACGAGGTGTACGCGACCGACGGCTACAGCGCGAGCGTCACCAACCTGAGTCAGGTCTCGCTGGCCACCGACAACGTCTTCGGGGACGACTCGGCGGCCACGGAGCTGGCCACGGTGACGGGGTCGGTGACCGGCGGGTACCAGGCGACGCTCACCATCCACATCGACCCGGCGGGGGAGGAGGGCGGCGGCGGCGACGCGCCGGCCGGCGGTGACGGTGCTCCGGGGGGAACGCCGCCGTCGGGGGCTCCGGGCGGGGGTGGGCCGGGCGGCACGCCGCCGTCGGGTGCGGCCGGCTGAGGCTGGGTACGGCCGGCCCGCCGCACGCTGTCTCGACGGACTTCAACCGATCGTGGTACGCCGATCAGGCGATAGCTGTCCGTCTATGTGATCGGCGAGAATCGCAGCCATGACCGCGCCCGGTGACGACGCTCTCCTGATGACCCTGCTGGCCGCCTTCCTCGCGACCTCCGGGTACGTCGCGGGCCGTCTCCACCAGTGGCACCGCACGGCGGTCGACCGCGACGAGGCCTACCGCGACGGATACGACGAGGCGACCCGGAGCACCTTCTCGCTGGCCGCCCGGCTGATCGGCCCCCGGCGCCCGGCCTCGGCCGCCGCCGTCGCCGCGGTGCCGCCGGGCCGGCGTGGGCGGCATCACGTGCCGGACGAGCTGGTCGAGGGGCCGACCTATCGGCTCCCCTCCGACCGGGTCGCCCGCGCGAAGGTCCCCGGCTCCGAGGGCGCGGCCGTCCCTCTGGTGCCCAAGCCCCGGCAGCCCTGACAGGCGGGTCAGCTGCGAGCGGCCGCGAGAGCCTCCTGCAGCCCGCGGGCGGCCAGCCGGTCGGCGCGTTCGTTCTCCGGGTGGCCGGCGTGGCCCTTCACCCAGTGCCACTGCACGTCGTGCCGGCGGACGGCGGCGTCGAGGCGCTGCCACAGGTCGACGTTCTTGACCGGCTGCTTGGCGGAGGTCTGCCAGCCGTTGGCCTTCCAGCGGGGGAGCCACTTCGTGATGCCGTCGCGTACGTAGATGCTGTCGGTGTAGAGCAACACGGTGAGCGGCGCGCGGTTGAGGGTCTCGAGCGCGCGGATGGGCGCCATGAGCTCCATGCGGTTGTTCGTGGTGGGGGTGGCCTCGCCGCCGCAGAGGTCCTTCTCCGAGGTGCCCCAGCGCAGGACGGCGCCCCAGCCGCCCGGGCCGGGGTTGGGCGCGCAGGAACCGTCGGTGAAGATCTCGACCGCTGACATGCCAGCAATGTAGTCGTTCAGGCCGCCGGCCCGGTGATCCGCGTGACGTGCGGATCGACGGGGGGAACCGGGATCCGGGCCGGCGGCCTGCCCCCGCTCCGGTTTGGGAGCGCTCCCACAGCGCACAATACCGAATCCGGGCGTGGTAGGCCACACCCTGGCGTGGGGCGGGCGGCCGGTCCCGGCGCGGTGAGTACAGTTTCGTCCATGCCTGAGAACGCCGTCGACGTGCGAGACGTCGTCGTCACGTACGGCGAGGTGACCGCGGTCGACGCGGTGTCGCTGTCGGTGCCGCGCGGCTCGATCCTGGCCCTGCTCGGCAACAACGGGGCCGGCAAGACCAGCCTGCTCCAGGTCTGCGAGGGTTTCCGCAGCCCGGCCGGCGGGTCGGTGCGGGTGCTGGGCCTCGACCCGATCGCCGACCACGACGCGCTGATGCCGCGGCTGGGCATCATGCTGCAGTCCGGCGGCGTCTATCCGTGGGCCACGGCCGGCGAGATCCTGCGCCTCTTCGCGTCCTACTCCGCGCGTCCGCTCGATGTGGACATGCTGCTCGACCGGCTCGGCCTGCGGAAGTTCGCGCGCACCCGGTTCCGCCGGCTCTCCGGCGGCGAGCAGCAGCGGCTGTCGCTGGCGGTGGCCCTGGTGGGCCGGCCCGAGCTGGTCTTCCTCGACGAGCCCACGGCCGGCATGGACGTCGGCGCCCGCCAGACCACCTGGGAGCTGGTCGAGAGCCTGCGCGCCGACGGCGTCACCGTGCTGCTCACCACCCACCTGCTCGACGAGGCCGAGAGCCTCGCCGACCACGTCGTCATCATGGACAACGGCGTGGTCGCGGCCACCGGCACCCCGGCCGAGCTCACGGCCGCGGCGGGCATCGACCTCCTGCAGGTACGCGCGGATCCCGGCCTGCCCGTCGCCGACCTCGCGGGCCGGCTCGACGCCAAGGTCACCGAGGACGCACCCGGCGAGTACGCGATCGCGGGCGCCCTCTCCACCGACGCCCTGGCCGCCGTGCTGGCCTGGTTCGCCGCCCGCGACGCGCAGGTGACCTCGGTCAACAGCCGGCGCCGCACGCTCGAGGACGTCTATCTGGCCCTGACCGCCTCCGGAGGAGTGGTTCGATGACCGCCGGCACCTTCACGCCCGCGCCCGGCCGGGCCCCGATGCGCGCCATCCTCAAGAGCCAGATCCGCATGGAGCTCGTCCTCACCGCGCGCCGGGGCGAGGCCGTGGTGCTCGCCATGGGCGTGCCGCTGCTGGTCCTGCTCGGCGCCGGGCTGACCGAGGCGACCAACGTCCCGTCGGACGACCGCCTCGGCTTCGTCGTCCCCGGCGTGCTCGCGCTGACCGTGATGTCCACCGCCTTCACCGGCCAGGCCATCACCACCGGTTACGAGCGCAGCTACGGCGTCCTCAAGCGGCTCGGCGCCTCCCCGCTCACCCGGCCCGGGCTGCTCTTCGCCAAGACGGCCGCCATCCTGTGCCTCGTGGGCGTGCAGATCCTCGCCCTCGCCCTGGTCGGCGTGGCCGTCGGCTGGCGCCCCGGGCTGGCCCACCTGCTGCCGGCCGTCGGCGTGACCGTGCTGGCCACGGCGGCGTACTGCGGCTTCGCGCTCGTGATCGCCAGCCTCCTGCGCCCGGAGACCGTCACCGCCGGGGCCACCCTGATCTATGTGTTGATGCTGGCCGCGGGCGGCATCATGTTCGCCGCGCCGGACCTCGGGACGGCCGGCTGGTTCCTGCTGCCCCTGGCCGCCCACGCCGAGGCGCTGCGCGACACCCTCACCGACGGCACGGCCGTCCCGGGCAACATCTGGCTGAGCCTCGCCCTGTGGGCCGCGGTGGCGCTGACGCTGGCCGCCCGCAAGTTCCGCTGGGAGTAGCCCCCTGACCCCGCGTCCTGTCCACCGATCGACGGACAGGAGAAGACGGCCGATCGGTCGTCCCGGCGGGGCACCCGGATCCGGCAGGCTCGACGGCATGACAGCCATCCGCGTCCGCGGGCTCCGCAAGATGTACGGCTCCCTCGACGCCGTCGCGGGACTCGACCTCGACGTGCCGGCCGGCGAGGTGTTCGCGCTCCTCGGCCCGAACGGCGCGGGCAAGACCACGACCGTCGAGATCCTGGAGGGCCACCGCCGCCGGACGGCCGGCGAGGTCAGCGTGCTCGGCACCGACCCCGGGCGGGCGGACCGGCACTGGCGGGCGCGGATCGGCATCGTCCTGCAGACCGCCTCCGACGCCGGCGACCTCACCGTCGCGGAGATCGTGCGGCATCTGGCCGGCTGCTATCCCCGGCCCCGCCCGCCGGGCGAGGTGATCGAGCTGGTCGGGCTCACCGGCAAGGCGAAGTCCCTGGTCCGGACGCTCTCGGGCGGGCAGCGCCGCCGTCTCGACGTGGCGCTCAGCATCGTCGGTCGTCCCGAGCTGCTCTTCCTCGACGAGCCCACCACCGGCTTCGACCCCGAGGCCCGGCGCCGCTTCTGGGAGCTGATCCGCAAGCTGTCGGCCGAGGGCGTGACGATCGTGCTGACCACGCACTACCTCGACGAGGCCGAGGCCCTGGCCGACCGGCTGGCCGTCATCGCCCGCGGCGCCGTCGTGGCCGAGGGCACCCCGGCGACGCTCGGCGGGCGGGCGACGGCCGAGGCCCTGGTGAGCTGGGCCGGCCACCAGGAGCGCACCGCCGATCCCGCGGCGCTGGTCGTCCGGCTGGCGGCGGAGGGCGCCGACCTGTCCGCGCTGACCGTCACCCGGCCCACCCTCGAGGACGTCTACCTCGGCCTGATCAAGGAGCCTTCCGCATGAGCGTGGACATTTTGCCCGGCCCGGTCCGGCTCGGTTTGCGGCGAGGCGGGATCGAGATTCTGCAGTTCGTCCGGGACCGTACGGCCCTGGTCTTCACGTTCTTCTTCCCCGCACTGCTGCTCCTGCTCTTCGGATCCATCTTCGGCGGGGACGACGGCGACGGCGTGGGTGCGGCCCGGGTCTTCACGGCCAGCATGATCGCGTACGGGCTGGTGTCGACGTCGTTCGTGACGATGGGCGCCGGGCTGGCCATGGACCGGGAGGACGGCACCCTCAAGCGGTTGCGCGGGACACCGGTGACCGCCCCGGCGTACTTCCTGGGCAAGCTGCTCCTGGTCGCCGTCCTCAGCGCCGCCGAGGTTCTCGTGCTGCTCGCGTGCGGGGTGCTCGTCTTCGGCATGCCGCTGCCCGCCGACGCCGGCTCGTGGCTGACGTTCGGCTGGCTGTTCGTGCTGTCAGTCGTCGCCTGCGGCCTGCTGGGCATCGCCGCGAGTGCCCTGGTGCGCCACGCGCGTACGGCGGGGGCGATCTTGAATGTCCCGGTCGTGGCGCTGCAGTTCCTCTCCGGCGTGTTCATCAACCCGATCGATCAGCTGCCGGGCTGGATGATCACGCTGGCGTCGGTCTTCCCGGTGAAGTGGATGGCCCAGGGCTTCCGGTCGGTGTTCCTGCCGGACACCGCCGCCGGCTCCGAGGCGGCGGGCAGCTGGGAGCTCGGCCGGACGGCCCTGGTGCTCGGCGCCTGGTGTGTGCTCGGACTGCTGCTCTGCCTGGTCACGTTTCGCTGGTCCGATCGCGGCGAGTCGTGAACGAAGACCTGGTCTGAGCCGCGGGCCGGCCCTTCACAGCAGATGCGCAGGCGCGCCACAGGGCGGGGCGAAGTCGCTGCGGCATGTTGATTGAGTCGTCAACAAACGAGGGGGACGATTCGATGGACCGGGACAAGGCCCTGCGCCGCACCACGGCGATCACCGGAGCGCTGGTCGCCGCGAGCGTGGCCGGGACGCTGGCGGTCGGCGTGGCGGCGCACGCGAGCTCCGCCGACGAGATTTCCACGACCACCGAGGCCGGCAGCGGCTCTTCGGACAGCGGCACTACCACCAGCGACTGGCCGCAGCTCTCCGGCGGCGGCAGTGGCGACTCCGGCCAGGCCACCACCGGGGGGTCGTGATGCCGCTCGTCGAGACCCTGCCGGTCGGCGCCGACACCGCACAGTGGCCGGTCTGGGGCACCACAGCCCGGATCGTCGTCACCGACCCGGGCGCCGTGCCCGCGGCGGCCGCGCTGGTCCGGGCCGAGCTGGCCGCCGTCGACGCGGCGTGCAGCCGGTTCCGGGAGGACTCGGAGCTGCGGCGCGCCGGCCGGGCCCACGGCCGCCCGGTGCCCGTCAGCCCGTTGCTGGCCGAGCTGGTCGGCGCCGCCCTCGACGCGGCGCGGCAGACCGGCGGCGCCGTCGACCCGACCGTGGGCGCGGCGTTGTGCGGGCTCGGCTACGACCGCGACTTCGCCGCGATCACGGGACGCCGGGTCGCTCCGGCCGTACGGGTCTTCCCGGCCCCGGACTGGCGGGCGGTCACACTGACGTCGGACACGCTGGTCGTACCGGACGGGATTTTGCTCGATCTCGGAGCGACCGCCAAGGCCCTCACCGCCGACCGGGCCGCCGCGAGGGTGGCCGAGCGGCTGGGCGTGGGCGTGCTGGTCGCGCTCGGCGGGGACATCGCCACGGCGGGCCCGGCTCCGGAGGGCGGCTGGCGCGTGCTGGTCCAGGACCGGCCCGGCGATCCGAGCTGCGTCGTGCGGCTCCCGGCGGGGACCGCGCTCGCCTCGTCGAGCACGGCCGCGCGTACCTGGGGGAGGTCTCTGCACCACATCCTCGACCCGCGTACCGGCCGTCCGGCGCGCCCGGTGTGGCGTACGGTCTCGGTCGCCGCCTTCTCCTGCCTGCACGCGAACACGCTCTCCACCGCCGCCGTCGTCCTCGGTCACGGCGCCGCCGATCTGCTCGGCCGGGCCCCGGCGCGCCTGGTGACGCCGGCGCTCGACGTCCTGCGCCGGGGCGGGTGGCCGGCATGACGGACGCGCTCTGGTACTTCGGGCGGGGGACCGGGCTGGTCGCGCTCGTGCTGCTGTCCGTCGTGGTCGCGCTGGGCGTCGGGGCACGATCCGGGCGTACGGCCTTCGGGCTGCCCCGCTTCGCGGTCAACCTGGTGCACCGCAACGCCGCGCTGCTCGCCGTCGTCTTCCTGCTCGGACACGTGGTGAGCCTGTACTTCGATCCGTACGCGCAGCTGCGTCTCGTCGATCTGGTCGTGCCGTTCGCGGGGGAGTACCGGCCGTTCTGGCTCGGGCTCGGCACCCTCGGTCTCGACCTCCTGCTCGCCGTCGTGGTGACCAGCCTGCTGCGGCACCGCATCGGGGCGCGGGCGTGGCGGGCGGTGCACTGGCTCGCGTACCTGTGCTGGCCGGTGGCCCTGCTCCACGGCTGGCAGACCGGCACGGACGGCACGACCTGGTGGCTCCGGACGGTCGCCGTCCTCTGCGCCGCGCTCGTGGCGGCCGCCGTCGCCTGGCGGCTGTCGCCCGGGTTCGAACGCTTCCCGGACCGGGTTCCCCGCAAGCGCCCCGTGCTGGAGGAGGCTCGATGATCACCATGGAACGCCGGCTGCTGGCCGGGGACGACTCGCCGTTCGCCCAACCGACCGCTACGCAACTCGTCGCGTTGCTCCGAGAGGCCGGCTTGACCGGCCGGGGCGGCGCCGGGTTCCCGGCCTGGCGAAAGCTCGAAGCCGTAGCCGATGCCGGTCGCCCGCCCGTCGTCGTCGGCAACGGCGCCGAGGGTGAGCCGCTCAGTGGCAAGGACCGGGCGCTGCTCACGTACCAGCCGCAGCTCGTCCTCGACGGCCTGCGGATCGTCGCCCGGGCTCTCGGGGCGACGGCCACGCACCTGTACGTCCACCCCGCGCTCCGAGCCCTCACGGTGGGCATTCCGATGACGGTCGCGCCGGACGCGTTCGTGGCGGGGGAGGAGTCGGCGGTCGTGAACGCGCTGGCCGGGCGGGCGCCCGTACCGTCGGACAAGCGGATCCGGATTACGCAAGCCGGCCTCGGCGGGGCCCCGACGCTCGTGCAGAACGTCGAGACGCTCGCCCACATCGCGCTGATCGTCCGGCACGGGCCGCAGTGGTTCCGGTCGGCGGGCACCCCGGACGAGCCGGGCACGTTCCTGGCCACGGTCGGCGGGGCGGTCGCGGCGCCGGGGGTCGTCGAGGCCGGGTACGGCGTCCGCCTGGGCGACCTCGTCGACGCGGCCGGGGGCCCGGTGCAGCCGGTGCAGGCGGTGCTGGTCGGCGGCTACCACGGCGGCTGGGTGCCCGCGTGGCCGGAGCTTCCGGTGAGCCGGGCGGCGCTGGGGGCGTACGGGTCGTCGCCGGGCGCGGGGGTCGTCCTCGCCCTGCCGTCCTCCGCGTGCGGGCTGGCCGAGACCGCGAGCATCGCCGGCTGTCTGGCGGGGCAGGTCGCCGGGCAGTGCGGTCCGTGCGTCAACGGGTTGCCGCGCATCGCCACGACGCTGGCCGATCTGGCTGCCCGGCGCGCCCGGCCGGGACTGGTGGACGAGGTGACGCGACTGTCGGCCCTGGTGCAGGGGCGGGGCGCGTGCCGGCATCCGGACGGCACTGTTCGTCTCGTGCGAAGCGCCATGCGCGCCTTCGCGGCGGACGTGACCGCCCATCTGCACGGAGAGTGTCTGGCCGGAGGAGCGCGATGAGACTGCACGTCGACTGGACCGCTTGCGACGGCCGCGGCCTGTGCGCGGAGCTGCTGCCCGAGCTGATCACCGAGGACGAATGGGGATACCCGGTGGTCCGTACCGACGAGGTGTCTCCGCGGCTGGAGAAGGCAGCGGGCCGGGCAGTCGATCGCTGCCCGGCCCTGGCGCTGCACCTGCTCAGGAGATAGCGAGCGCGCGCTTCATCGTGAAGAAGAGGTCGGTCTGGTTCGTGACCCCCAGGACGTTGGCGGCCTGCGGGCCCCCGGCGGCGATCCGGACTTCGGTGCCGGTGTGCTGCTGCGAGCCGGTGATCTCCGACGTCGCATAGCTGATCGTCATGTTCGCCTTGTCGTGCGTGATCAGCGTGGCGGTGTAGCCCAGCGTCGCCGTCTCGACGATCTGGCTGGTGTGGCCGTGGTCGGCGGTCACGACGACCAGGGTGTCGGGGTGCGACTTCTGGTACTCGAGGACCTTTTTGATCGCGGCGTCGAAGCCGACGGTCTCACCGATCTGGCCGCACGGGTTGGCGGCGTGGTCCTGCTTGTCGATCGAGGCGCCCTCGATCTGCAGGAAGAAGCCCTTGCGGGAGCCGCGGGTCTGCTTGTCCAGCACGTCGATCGCCTTGGTGGCCATGTCGACCAGGTGTGGCTGGGTGGCGGTGCGGGCCGTGTTGGTCGCGCACGTGGCCGGGGCGGTGCCGGTGCGGGTCGGGGTCGGGCCCACCCACTCCAGGTCCATGTTGTTCTTGGCGAAGGCGCCGAGGATCGGCTGCTTGCCGCTCGCCTTGGCCAGCCCGGCCGCGTCGGTGACGACCTGGTAGCCGTTGGCCTGCGCCTGCTGCGTGACGGTCTTGCCCTTGTACTTGCCGGCCTTGACGGTCTGGTCGAAGTACTGCTTGCCGCCGCCCAGCAGGACGTCCGGCTTGGTCTGCACGAGCTGCTCGGCGATCGAGCCGGCGCCGCCGTTGACCTTGTCGTTGACCGCGCAGGTGGCCATCGCGTCGGGGCCCTTGCAGTCCCGGTTCACGACGTGCGAGCCGAGCACGGCCGGCGTCGCGTCTTGCAGCTCGGCGGTGGTGACGTCGCCCGTACGGTAGCCGGCCTTCTTGGCGAGCTCGAGGATCGTCGGCACCGGCTTCTCGTCCGGGGTGACCGAGATGGCGCCGTTGTAGGTCTTGTGGCCGGTCGCCCAGCCGGTGCCGGAGGCCGCCGAGTCGGTGACGTACTCGGGCAGCGCCGGGTTCTCCTTCTGCACGGCGTACGTGGTGTAGGCGCCGGTCAGCGGCAGCTTGTCCATGTTGAGCCGGCCGTTCGCGCCGACCTGGTAGTTGCGGGCGATGGTGATCTCACTGTCGCCCATGCCGTCGCCGATGAGCAGGATCACGTTGCGGGCCTTGCCGCCCTGGATCGCGTGCTTCGCGGCCTGCGTCTTGTCCGGGTGCGAGTCGCCGGCGAGCGCGACCGTGGGCACAGTCACCACGATCGCCGCCGCGGCGAGGCCGCTGAGGAGACGAGTTGCATTCATGCTCAATACAGCATCAGTCGTATCCGTCCAGTGTCTGGCCACCGGGCGAATGTCAGGGAAACGAGTTTGCTCCGAGCTTGTTTTTAAGGTCGGCGAAGTACCGATCCGTCGGTCACGAATCGGGCCGGACATGGCCGTTCGGACTAAAAGTCCAATTCCCGCACATGCCAATATTTCCGTGGTTACAGTACGAGCGGCGCAGTTCCCAGGTGCAGGTTTCCCCCGCGCTTGCCGGTGTGCGCCGCCGATTCCGGCCTCACGGCCGATGCTCCATCAGCCGTCGCGTGCGGCACCGAGAAAGGCAAACCCGTCGCAAGGCGGGGACGCAAAGCCAGGGACCTCCCGAGCGGGAGGCGGCCCAGCCGCCGAAGGAGACAGAAACACATGCGCTACAAGCCAGCCCACGCCAGCAAGAGCGGCTCGGTGCCGTTCGCGCTGCGTGGCCCGAAGTCGGCCAAGACGATCCTCTCGGCCGCAGTCGCCGGCGTCATCGGCCTGGTGCCGACCGTCCTGCTCTCGTCGCCCGCCATGGCCGACACGCACGGCTACATCACCGTGACCGCGGGCGCTGCCAGCGTCACTGAGGGTGGCACGGTCACCTTCACCATCGCCAACGCCGACACGAACTCCCACAGCGTCGCCCTGACCTGGACCGGCGGCACCGCGGCCAACCCGGCGGACTTCACTTTCACCCCGACCTCGCCGGTCACGGTGGCGGCCGGCTCGTCGGCCACCGTCACGGTCACCACGATCGCCGACAACACGTACGAGGGCGCCGAGACCATCACCATGCGTGGTGAGGTGGACGCCACCAACTATGGCGTGGCATCCGTCACCCTCAACGACGGCGACGCGGTCCCGACCTACACGCTGTCCGCGACCCCGGACCCGGTGCTCGAGTCCTCGGCCACGCCGACCGCGACGATCACGGCGACGCTGAACCGCCCGGTCGCCGGCGCCGCCACGGTCATCACGCTGAACACGGTGGACGGCACGGCCAAGGCGGGCACGGACTACACCGCCCTGACCAACGGCACCCTGACCGTCGCCGCGGGCCAGACCACCGGCACCGCGACGGTGAGCATCACCAAGGACACCGTCTACGACACGGCGGACATCGAGTCGTTCACGGTCAACGGCACGTCGGCCGGCACCGTCCAGGCGGCGTCGACGGCGGCCGGCTCGACCACGGTCAACATCCGCGACGCCCAGTCGGCGCCGGTCGTGTCGATCACCGGTGGCGGCAACGTCAACGAGGGCAGCACGGTCAACTTCAGCCTCGGCCTCGACCACGGCTCCGAGCGGGCCACCTCGGTCGACTGGGACGCGGCGGCCACGGCCGGCCAGAGCAACCAGGCCACCGCCGGCTCGGACTTCACCTACCCGACCGCCCGGACGGTGACCATCCCGGCCCTGCAGACGACGGGCTCGATCGCCGTCAGCACGCTGAAGGACAGCCTCAGCGAGCCGGACGAGTACTTCGACGTCACGCTGCGCAACCCGGTCAACGCCACGATCAGCGGCACGAACAACAAGGCGACCGCCACGATCACCCAGGGCGCCGACGCGCCGAAGGTGACCATCACGCCGACCTCGGTCACCGAGGGCGACTCGGGCAAGCAGTCCGCCACCTTCACCGCCACGCTGAGCACGGCGTCGACCCAGACCGTCCAGGTCAAGTGGTCGACCCAGACGGCGGGCTCGGGCCTGACCTACGCGCTGCCGGGCAAGGACTACGTCGACGCCACCGGCACCCTGACCTTCGCGCCGGGCGTCACCACGCAGACCTTCCAGGTCGACATCCTCGGCGACAAGATCGACGAGGGCAGCGGCGCGAGCCCGGTCGCGACCGACGGCGAGACCTTCAACCTCAAGCTGGACGTGGACTCCGCCTACGCCCAGACCGTCAACCTGAGCGACCCGGGCGCCAACCGGACCGTGAAGATCACGGACGACGACGCCACGCCGACCCTGGTCTTCGCGGACAAGGTGGCCAAGGAGGGCAACGAGGCCGCCGCGTGGCTCATGCCCGTCTCGCTGAGCAACCCGTCGGACCACCCGATCTCCGTCACGGTCGCGGTCGACAGCTCGGTCACCACCGGTGACCTGGCCGCCGCCGGCGCGATCGGGCAGAACGGCATGACCGACCTCCCGGGCGGTCACGACTACACCCTGCTGAACTTCAACTCGATCACCATCCCGGCCGAGGGCATGAGCGCCTACCCGGTCGTGCTGGTGAACGGCGACACGGTCAACGAGCCCGACGAGACCCTGCCGCTGAAGGTCACGCCGGACGCCGGCGCCGCCGGTGCCAGCTTCCTGGCCGCGGCGACCGCCAAGACCGCCAAGGCCGTCATCCAGAACGACGACGCCGTGCCGGACCTGGAAGTCAACAGCGTCACCGGCAAGGAGGGCGACACGGTCACCGTGACCGGCACGCTCACCGGCTGGCGGCAGGGCGACGCCTCGGCGATCGTCACCTTCATGGGCGGGTCGTCGAAGGGCAGCGTCGCCGCGAGCGACAACGACTTCGTCAACCCGGGCGCCACGGTCGTCGAGATCCCGTGGGGTGCCTCGACCGGCTCCACGATCAAGGTCGCGGACCTCAAGCTCAACACGGACACCACGGCCGAGCCGGCCGAGACGATCATCGCGAAGGGCACCGGCGTCAACAACACGTCGACGGTGACCGAGGGCATCGTCACGATCGCGGCCAACGGCACCACGCAGCCGCCGGCCGGGGCGCCGACGCTGAAGTCGGCCGCCAGCTTCCGGCTGGGCGCCGGTGACCTGCGGCTCACCGGTACGGCCGCCAACGGCGCCTCGATCAGCCTCTGGGGCAAGCCGGTGGGTGCGCCCGCCGACGCCGACTGGGAGAAGCTGGGCACCACGACCGCCAGCGCGTCCGGCGCCTACGAGTTCATGCCGGAGTTCACGACCACCGGCTGGTGGTTCAAGACCAACGACGGCACCAACGACTCGAACACGATCAAGGTGAACCTGAAGGAGGACCCGGACATCACGGCCCGGTCGTCCAGCAAGGGCGCGGTGACCGTGAACGTGGCCGGTGACCCGAAGATCCGGGGCCTCGCGGTCCGCGTGCTGCGCGCGCCCGCCGGCACCGACAACTGGGTGACCGTCGGCACGGGCATCATCAACAAGGACGGCACCTACACCCGCACCTGGACCGGCCAGAAGTCCGGCTCCAAGTGGGTCTTCCGGGCGTACGTCTACGGTGACGCCGACACCGGCGTGCTGACCAACTGGAAGGACAGCGGCACCGTCACGGTGCGCTGACTCTCCTGAGCAGCAAAGAGCGGGGCGGTCCGGAAGGACCGCCCCGCTTCGCGTTGCCCGGAACTACTCGACCTCCACTGCCGCCTGCGCGAACTGCGCGGCATAGAGCCGGGCGTACGCCCCGCCCGCCGCGGTCAGCTCCTCGTGCGACCCCTGCTCCACGATGGCGCCCTCCTCCATCACCAGGATCACGTCCGCGTCCCGGATGGTCGACAACCGGTGCGCGATCACAAAGGACGTCCGGCCCGTCCGCAAGGTCGTCATCGCCCGCTGGATCAGCACCTCGGTCCGCGTGTCGACCGAGCTCGTCGCCTCATCGAGGATCAAAATGCTCGGCTCGGCGAGGAACGCCCGCGCGATCGTGATCAGCTGCTTCTCGCCCGCGGAGACGTTGGACCCCTCCTCGTCGATCTCGGTGTCCATTCCCTCCGGCAGCGAGCGAACGAACCGGTCGACATGCGCGGCCTCCGCGGCCGCCGCCACCGACGCCGGCGTGGGTTCGTCAGCTCCGTACGCGATGTTGTCCGAGATCGTGCCGCCGAACAGCCAGGTGTCCTGCAGCACCATGCCGATGTGCTCGCGCAGCTCGGCCCGGGGCATCGTGGCGATGTCGGTCCCGTCGAGCGTGATCCGCCCGGCCGACACGTCGTAGAAGCGCATCAGCAGGTTGACCAGTGTCGTCTTGCCGGCCCCCGTCGGCCCGACAATGGCGACCGTCTGCCCGGGCTCGGCCACGAACGACAGGTCCTCGATCAGCGGCTTGTCCTCGGTGTAGCGGAACGAGACGTGCTCGAAGGCGATCCGCCCCCGCACCGCGGACACGCCCGAGCCGGCCGGGTCCGGGCTCTGCTCCGGGGCGTCCAGCAGAGCAAAAACCCGCTCGGCCGAGGCCACCCCGGACTGGATCAGGTTGGCCATGCTCGCGACCTGCGTCAACGGCTGGCTGAACTGCCGCGAGTACTGGATGAACGCCTGCACCTCGCCCAGCGACAGCGAGCCCGACGCCACCCGCAGACCCCCGACGACGGCCACGAGGACGTAGTTGAGGTTGCTGATGAACATCATGGCCGGCTGGATGAGACCGGAGATGAACTGCGCGCGGAAGCTCGACTCGTACAACTTGGTGTTGTGCTCCTCGAAGGTCTCGCCCGCCTCCTTGCCGCGGCCGAAGACCCGGACCAGCGCGTGCCCGGTGAACATCTCCTCGATGTGCCCGTTGAGCCGCCCGGTCGTCGCCCACTGCGCGACGAACTGCGGCTGCGACCGCTTGCCGATGCGCATGGTCACCCAGAACGACAGGGGTACGGTCACCAGCGCGATCAGCGCCAGCAACGGTGAGATCCAGAACATGACCGCCAGCACGCCGACGATCGTCAGCAGTGCCGTGGTCAGCTGGGCGAACGTCTGCTGGAGGGTCTGCGCGATGTTGTCGGTGTCGTTGGTGGCCCGGCTGAGCACCTCGCCGCGCGCCTGCTTGTCGAAGTACGACAGCGGCAGCCGCGACAGCTTCGCCTCGACGTCACTGCGCAACCGGTAGACCGTCCGTTGCACCGCGGTCGCGGTCAACCGGCCCTGCAGCACACCGAAGAGCCACGCCAGCACGTAGAGCGCCAGCACCCACAGCAGGACATGTTGCAGCCGGTCGAAGTCGATGCCCCGGCCCGGCACGATGTCCATCGCCTGCAGCATGTCGGCCCGGTTGTCCTGGCCCTGCGCGCGCAGCTGCTCGACGAGCTGCTCCTTGCTGACCCCGGCCGGCAGGTCCTTGCTCACCACGCCGTCGAAGATGATGTCGGTCGCGTGGCCCAGCACCTTGGGCCCGGCCACCGACAGGCCGACGCTCGCGATGCCGAGCAGCAGCACCAGGCCGACCAGCATCCGCTGCGGCTTGAGCATCCCGAGCAGCCGCTTGAGCGACCCCCGGAAGTCCTCCAGCTTCTCCGCCGGCATCCCGGCGCCCATCATCCGGCCCGGCCCGCCCATCGGCGGACCTCCCGCGGGCCGTCGTCCCCCCGGTGCGGTCACGCTGTGCCTCCCATGGGCATGCCCTCCTGGCCCTCGCCTGCGAGGCCGTCCGAAAGCGCGGCCGAGTGCCGCTCGGTGCAGTCGGTCATGCCGCAGCCTCCTGCTCAGTCAACTGCGACAAAACGATTTCCCGGTACGTGTCATTGGCGCCCATGAGCTCGTCGTGCGTACCGGTGCCGACGACCTTGCCGTTGTCCAGCACGACGATCCGGTCGGCGTCGCGGATGGTGCTCACCCGCTGCGCGACGATCACGACGGTCGCGTCCCGGGTCCGTTCGGCCAGCGCCGCCCGCAGGGCCGCGTCGGTCGCATAGTCGAGCGCCGAGAACGAGTCGTCGAAGAGGTAGATCTCCGGCCGGTGCACCAGCGTCCGGGCGATCGCGAGCCGTTGCCGCTGCCCGCCGGACACGTTCGTGCCGCCCTGGGCGATCGGCGCGTCGAGGCCGCCCTCCATGCGCTCGACGAAGTCCCGGGCCTGGGCGACTCCGAGCGCGTCCCACAACTCCTCGTCGGTGGCGTCCGGGTTGCCGTAGCGCAGGTTCGACGCGACGGTGCCGCTGAAGAGGTACGGCTTCTGCGGCACCAGGCCCACGACACCGGACAGTGCAGCCGGATCGAGGTCACGCACATCGACGCCGTCGACGAGCACTTGACCACCGGTGGCGTCGAAGAGCCGGGGCACGAGGTTGAGCAATGTCGTCTTGCCGGCGCCCGTACTCCCGATGACAGCTGTCACCTCGCCCGGCCGCGCCGTCAGGCTGACGCCGCTGAGCACCGCCGCCTCGGCCCCGGGATAGTGGAAGTCGACGCCGCGCAGCTCCAGGTGGCCGTGCAGCGGCAGCTCGGTGACCGGCCGCGCCGCCACGTGCACCGAGGTCTCGGTGCCCAGGACCTCCTCGATGCGCTCGGCGCACACCTCGGCCCGGGGGATCATGACGAACATGAAGGTCGCCATCATGATCGCCATGAGGATCTGCATGAGATAGCTCAGGAACGCGGTGAGCTCGCCCACCTGCATGGCGTTGTCGTTGATGCGGTGACCGCCGAACCACAGCACCGCGACGCTGGACACGTTGACGATGAGCAGGACGGTCGGGAACATCGCCGCCATCACCTTGCCGACCCGCAGCGACACGTCGGTGAGCTCGTCGTTCGCCCCGCCGTAGCGCGCCTGCTCCCGCTCGTCGCGGACGAAGGCGCGGATGACCCGGATGCCGGTGATCTGCTCGCGCATGATGCGGTTGACCTTGTCGATGCGCACCTGCATCGTGCGGAAGAGCGGCCGCATGATGGACACGAGCACCACGACCACGGCGATCAGCACCGGGACGATGACCAGCAGCAGACCGGAGAGCGGCACGTCGAGGCGCAGCGCGAGCACGATGCCGCCGACGCACATGATCGGCGCCGACACCATGAGCAGGAAGGACATCAGCACCAGCATCTGCACCTGCTGGACGTCGTTCGTGGTGCGGGTGATCAGCGACGGCGCGCCGAACTGCCCGACCTCCCGCGTCGAGAAGGCCATCACCCGCTCGAAGATGGCGGCCCGCACGTCGCGCCCGACCGCCATCGCGGTGCGCGCGCCGAAGTACACCGCCGCGATCTGCGCCACGATCGCCACGACGGTGATGCCGAGCATCTCCAGGCCGACCCGCATGACATAGCCGGTGTCGCCGGGCACGACGCCGTTGTCGATGATGTCGGCGTTCAGGGTGGGCAGGTACAGCGTCGCGAGCGTGGCGACGAACTGGAAAAGCACCACCAGCAAGATCGATTTTCCGTACGGCCGCAGCCGCGCGCGTAACAGTCGGATCAGCACCGCTCAGGCACCCCCGTGGTCGGACGAATCTCGGACAAGCAACCCGTCGAGGAGCAACGACACCAGCTCCGCCCCGTGGAAACGGTCGGGCTCGCCGAACGGGCCGAACGTGTTTGCTCCGCAATAGAGCAGAAGCAGCCGGGCCACTTCACCCGGTTTCCGCCGCAGCCGGGCGGCGTCGGGCGCGATGACCTCCACGAGCGCGGCGTGCAGGCGCTCGCGCGACGAGATCATCCGCTGCACCGCCTCGGGATGCGACCCGACGGCCATCACCAATTTGCGCGCGGCCGTCATGAGCTGCGCGTTTTCCTCGAACCGGGCCTGAATCAGCTCGGCCGCCCGGGCCAGCCGGGGCCGCAGCTCCTCGCGCAGATCGATCTCGCCCAGCGCCCGGAGCGTCGGCTCGGGATCGATCGCCCGGGTCACCGCGGCGACAAGCAACGAGTTCTTGTCCTTGAAGACGCCGAAGATGGTCCCCTCGGCCACCCCGGCGGCCTGGGCGATCTGCCGCGTGCTCACCTCCGTCCCGAACTCGTGCAGCAGCGGAATCGTCGCCTCCACCAGCGCCGCCCGCCGCTCGTCCGGGGCCATGGCCGGCACCCGCCGGCGCCTCACTTGCTCGTTGCTCACCCGGCCACTCTAATGAGCGAGTACTCACTCAGCCACTGACATTTGTCATGGATCCTGGTTGCATCGCACCCTGGCAAGTGGTCCCCGGGGCGAGCAGGCTTGATCCATGCACACGTTCGACCAGCCCACCACGCTTGTCCCGCTGACCCCCGGCGCCCTCACCGGCTTCGCCGTCCTGTCCGGCGCCCGCCCGGGCCCCTTGGAGCAGACGGTCTGGTGGCCCCGCGACGCTCTGCTGACGCACGGCGAGCCGGCGCCCGCCCCGTCGGACAGCCCCCACCTCGGCGCCTGGCACGACGACCGCACCGGCGTCATCCAATACCTGAGGCCCGACGGCCGCTACTCCGAGACCCGCAACGGCCGCCCCGACACCTACGTCGGCCACTTCTGGATCGCCGGCGACGACATCGTCTACCACGACGACCTCGACTTCTGGGCCTACGGCACCTTCGCCGGCGGCACTCTCGTCCACGCCGACTTCCGCTTCCGCCGCCGCCCGTCGTGACCCGCCGGCGGGCGGCGCCCTGCCCCGTGCCGGTTTCCGCCGCCCGCCCGCCGTCCGCCGCCCGCCCGCCGTCCGCCGTCCGCCGCCCGCCCGCCGTCCGCCGTCCGCCGTCCGCCCGCCGTTCGCCGCCCGCCGCCTGCGGCTCGCCGCTGACCGTCGCGTGCTACCGCCTGCCACTCGTCGCCGCCTGCCGCCTGCCGCGTGCCGTCGCCCGTCGCGTGCTGCCGCTCGCCGCCGGCCGTCGCGTGCCGCCGTCGTCGCTCGCCGGCCGCCGCGAGCCGGGGTCCGCTCAGTCGAAGAGCGCCAGGTCGATCGAGTCCGCCAGCGCCCGGTAGCCGGCGTCGTTGCCGTGCAGGTGGTCACCGGCGTGGAAGTCGTCGCGCATCCGGCTGGGACGCTCCGGGTCCCGCCACACGGCGTCGAAGTCGAGGACGGCGTCGAACGCCCCGCCGTCGCGGATCCAGGCGTTGACCTGCTGCCGGGCGCTCTCGCCGGCCGCGGTGAAGAGCTCCGACCCCTCGTAGGGCGCGATCGTCGTGCCGTGAACGCGGACCCCGTGAGCGCGTGCCCGGGCGACCAGCCCGAGGTACCCGGCGATCACGTCGTCCACCGACACGGGCGCGCCGGGGAACATCGCGAGGAAGCCGCCCACGGGACTGTCGGCACCGCGCGGCGCGAAGGACGTGATGATGTCGTTGCCGCCCACGGACAGCACCACGTGCCGCAGGCCGGGCGTCGCCAGCACGTCCCGGTCGAAGCGGGCGGCCGCGGCGGGCCCGATGCCGTCGTGGAGCATCCGGTTGCCGCTGATGCCCTGGTTGGCGACGTGAGCAGCGGGGGAGCCGCGCCCGGCGAGCCGTTCGGCCAGCAGTTCCGGCCAGCTGTGATGGGTGCCCGGCGTCGACCCGGCACCGTCGCTACGGGAGTCGCCCAGCACGACGACGCTCGCGCCCGGGCCGTCGGGGATCAGCTCGACGGCGGAGATCAGCGCCCGCACCGGCAGCGGCTCGACGTTGCCGGGCAGGGCAAGGGCGGCGGTCGCGTCCCCCGGAATCGTCCAGCCGGGGTCCAGGGCGGGATCGTGGTAGGTGCAGGTCTCGACGGTCTCCGGGAGATACAGGCTGACGGTCAGCTCGGACAGGGCGGGCACCCGCACGTCGACCGGATCGCTGAGCACGGGCGCCCCCGCCGGGACGACGGCCGTCACGGCGCCCGCGAAGGTCAGGGGGTACGCCCGCCCGCCGAGACCCAGCCGGGCCGCGCCGATGACGAGCGGCGTGGTCCCGTACTCGTTGGTGAAGCGCACCCGGACCCGCCGCCCGCCGCCGCCGATGCGCAGCACCTGGCGCACCGTCACGTCGCTCAGGGGCGGACGGCCGTCGAGCGAGCCGAGCCCGTCGTGGGGTGCCTGCGGCGACGCGCCCCAGCCGCGGACCCAGCCGGCAGTCACAGAAGTGTCGGTCATGCGCCCACCGTGGCGGAGGCGGCTGACACGGCACCGACACAAGACCGACATCCATGTATCCTCTCGGCGTATACGCCCGGCGTATAGTGCTCGTCATGACGGTGCCTCTGACGCTGCTGGGGCTGATGGAACGCCGGCCGCAGCACGGCTACGACCTCAAGCGCGACTACGACACCTGGTTCGGCCGGGACAAGCCGCTCTCGTACGGCCAGATCTACAACACGCTCGCCCGCCTCACCCGCGACGGCAAGGTCGTCGTCAGTGACATCGCGCCGGGGGCCGGGCCCGACCGCAAGCAGTACGTGATCACCGGCGACGGCGCCACGGAGTTCGACGCATGGCTGCGCAGTCCCGTCGAGCCCGAGCCGCACCTGCAGACCACGCTGTTCGCCAAGGTGACCCTCGCTCTGATGCTGGAGCGGGACGCGAGCGGTTACCTGGACCGGCAACGGGCGGCCCACCTGCGCCGCATGCGCGAGCTGACCGAGGTCAAACGCTCCGGCAGCCTCGTCGATGCCCTGCTCGCCGATCACGGGCTCTTCCACCTCGAGGCCGATCTGCGCTGGATCGAGCTGACCACCGCCCGCCTGGACCAGCTCGCCCGGGAGGTAGGCCGATGAGCCTGCTCGAAGCCCGCGACCTCGAGCTCCACTTCGGCCCGACCCCGGCGCTGCAGCGCGCGAGCCTGACCGTGCAGGCGGGCGAGCTGCTGGCGATCATGGGGCCGAGCGGCTCCGGCAAGTCCACGCTGCTGCACTGTCTCGCCGGCATTCTCGTACCCGACCGGGGCGAGGTGCACTTCGACGGCGCCCGGATCGACGGGCTCAACGAGACCGCGCGCAGCCCGTTGCGGCGGGATGCCTTCGGGTTCGTGTTCCAGTTCGGACAGCTGGTGCCCGAGCTGACCGCCGAGGAAAATGTCGCGCTGCCGCTGCTGCTCAACAAGGTCGGCCGCAGACAGGCGATCCAGGAGGCGCGGAGCTGGTTCCCGCGGCTCGGGCTCGACGGGCTCGAGCAGCGGCGGTCCGGCGAGCTGTCCGGGGGACAGGCGCAGCGGGTGGCGCTCGCGCGGGGGATGGTGGCGCGCCCGCGGGTGCTGTTCGCCGACGAGCCGACCGGAGCCCTCGACTCGCTGACCGGCGAGCACGTCATGGACCTGCTCGTGGAGTCGGCCCGGGCGCACGGCACGAGCGTCGTCGTCGTCACGCACGAGCCGCGCGTGGCCGCGTACGCGGATCGGGAAGTTGTCGTCCGGGACGGGCGCGTGCTGGCCGTGGCGGCGCTGTCGTGATCCGCTTCGGGTTGCGGCTGACCGTCGCCGGCGGGCGGGAGTCGGCCGTGCGGCTGGGCATCATCGCCGTCGCCGTCGCGCTCGGCGTCGCGATGCTCCTCGCCGCGGTCGCCGCGATGACGGGCGTGCAGAAGCAGGCCGACCGGTACGGCTGGGTCAACGCCGTGCCGGAGGAGGGCTGCTGGCACGACTGCTGGGCCGGGGTGCCGCCCTCGGCGATGCGAATCATCCTGGGCGTGGTCGCGGTCGCACTGATCTTCCCGCTGCTCATCCTGATCGGGTCGGCCACGCGCCTCGCCGCCACGCGCCGCGAGCAGAGGTACGCGGCCATGCGCCTGGCCGGAGCCACACCGAGACAAGTGGCGATCGTGTCCGCCGTGGAGTCGAGTGTGTCCGCCCTGGCCGGGACGCTTCTGGGCATCGGACTGTTCTACGCGCTCCGGGGGCCGGTCGCGTCGATCCCGCTGACCGGCGAGGCGATGTACCCGGCGGACCTCGCACCCGGGCTCCCCGGTTGTCTCGTGGTCGCGGTGGGCGTACCCGTGGCTTCGGCTCTTGCCGCCCGCTTCGCTCTGCGGCGCGTTCAGATCTCGCCGCTCGGGGTGAGCCGTCAGGCCCGCCGGCGTCCGCCGCGCGCGTGGCGCCTGGTGCCGCTCGGCCTCGGGCCGGCCGAGCTCGCCTCTTTCGTCGGCCGCCGCCCGCACGGCACCGACGCGCAGGTCCTCGCCTATCTGTCCGGCATCCTCGTCGTGATGATCGGCCTCGTGGTCGCCGGCCCGTGGCTGACCATGACCGCCGCCCGGCTGCTCGCCCGCCGGGCCCGCCGTCCCGCCGCCCTGATCGCGGCGCGCCGCCTCGCCGACGACCCGGGGGCCGGCTTCCGGGCGGTCAGCGGCATGGTGCTGGCGCTCTTCGTCACCACTGTCGCCGCCGGTGCCATCGCGACCAACGCGGCGGACCAGTCGTCGGCCGGCACCGGGGAGGCCTCGACCCTCTTCTATCCCTTCCGCGACGAGGCGACCCGGCCGACCGGCCCGGTGACGCCGCCGGGGCTGACTGGAGCCCTGGTCACCCGCACCGCCCCCGAGGGCCTGGCCGGCGCGCCCGACGGGATGTTCGCTCCCGACGTGCTCGCCTCCTGCGCCGACCTGGCCCGCGCGCCGGACACGCTCCCGTGCGCCCCGGGGGCGCGTACCGCCTGGGTGTTCGTCGATCCGACCGGCGTCCCGGCGGACTACCAAGCAAAGACCTGGCCTGCCGCGGATCTCGACCCGGCCCGGCTGGCGACCCTGCCCGCCGAGTCGATCATCGTCCGCACCGACGGCTCGACCGCCCAGGTCGAACGCGCTCGCACCCTCCTCGGCACCGCCTACCCGGCCAAGTGGGGCGCGCTCACCGGGGCGGACTGGGCGAAGGCGCAGGACGCGCTCTGGTCCGCGTGGCAGCGCCTCGCCGACGTGGTCACCGTGACCAGCCTGGTGATCGCCGGCCTGAGCCTCGCCGTCGCCGCCACCGGTGGCCTGGTCGAGCGCCGCCGCCCGTTCAGCATGCTCCGCCTGACCGGCGCGCCGCTGGGCATGCTCCGCCGCGTGGTCGCCCTGGAGAGCGCGGCACCGCTGCTGGTGGCGGCGACGGTCGCGGTGGCGATGGGTCTGCTCAGCGCCCATCTCTTCGCCCGGGCGCAGCTGGGGGAGTCACTGCGCTTCCCGGGTGTGACCTATGTGGTCGTGGTGGTGCTCGGAGTTCTCGCCGCGCTGGCCGTCATCGCCGGCACGCTGCCGCTGCTCCGCCGGGTCACCGGACCCGAGGCGGCCCGCAACGGTTAGTGCTTGCGGGCGACCACACCGTTGCAGGAGACGTCTTCGACGGCCGGGCGGGGCTGGCTCTCCGACCCCGCCCGCCACTCCGAGACCGACACGAGACCCGGGTCGACGAACTCGAGCCCGTGCAGCAGCTCCCGCAGCCGCTCGCCGGTGCGCGGGACGAACCGGCCGTCCCGGTTGCTGGCGGTCAGCTGCTCGATCGCCTCGGGCGACTGGAACTCCCAGGTCGCGTGGGAGGCGACCACATAGCTCCCGGCCGGCAGGGCGCCCACGAGCGTGTCGACGATGCCCTGCGGGTCCTCGTCGTCCCGGATGAAGTGCAGGACCGCGACGAGCAGCAGGGCGACCGGCTCGCCGAAGTCCAGCGTGGCCGCGAGGTCGGGGTGGGCCAGGATCTTGTCCGGCTCGCGCAGGTCGGCGTCCAGATAGGTGACCGCGCCCTCCGGCCCGCTCTTGATCAGCGCGCGGGCGTGGGTGAGCACGATCGGGTCGTTGTCCACATAGACCGTGCGGGTGGCGGGCTGGATCGCCTGGGCCACCTCGTGCGTGTTGCCCGGGGCCGGGATGCCCGTGCCTATGTCGAGGAACTGCCGGACGCCCTGCCGGGCCAGGAACTCGACCGACCGGCCGAGGAACATCCTGTTCTCCACGGCCATCAGGCGGATGCTCGGCATCGCGGCCTCGATCGCGTCGCCCGACGCCCGGTCGGCGGCGAAGTTGTCCTTGCCGCCGAGCCAGTAGTTGTAGCGCCGGGCGGGATGGGCGACGGTCGTGTCGAACCGGTCCGCGGATCCGCTGCTGGTCACCCGGCTGATCTTAGTCACCCTCCGTTGTCCCGGCCAGAGGGAGATCCACCGGATCAGATGAATGAGCGGATCAGCACGATCGCCAGGAACACGAGGAGGAACGCCACATCGATGCTCACCCCGCCGGCCCGCAACGGCGGGATCACCCGGCGCACGGGGGCGAGGATCGGCTCGGTGACCGAGTGGACCGCGCGTGTCGCCCGGGACCGGAACGACCCCGGCATGCTCGGTCCGGCCAGGACGACCGACCAGTCGAGCACCGCGCGCACGATGAGCAACACCTGCACCAGCAGCAACAACGTGTCCACCAGGAACAGCAGGGGACCCATCACAACCTCCGTGGAGTAATCGAGTCACCCCACTATGCGCGATCAAGTTGTGAGGCCGCTGAAAGCTGTCTGTGCCGCAGCTCCCCTCCGCAGAAAGCGAACAAGCGTTGTGCCGGCGGAGAATCTGGGAAAGCCTGGACACTTGAGTGGCTCGACGTGCCGGGGAGGGTACAGAGGCTGCATGACCGTCCGTGACGAACGGCTGAGGTTGGCGGACCGCAGCCGGGACATCACCGTTCGCTCCGCCCGTCCGGTGCCCCTCGACCCCCCGAGGAACGCCGGTGAGCTGCCACGCTATCTGCGTGCGCTGCGGCGGCTGGCGGACGCCGATGACCTGGCTGCCGCGTACGCGGGCTGCACGCTGGCCCGCGACGTGGCCGCGCGCGAGGGCGACCAGGCCGGCCTGGCCACTGTCTATTCCCAGCGTTCCTCGGTGGCGCGGCGGCTGGGGGAGCTGCCCGCCGCCCTCCGGGACGCGGAGGCCGCCGCCGCGCTGCCCCCGTTGCCGCCCGGTGCCGCGGCGCTGCTGACCTCGCGGCGGGTCGCCGTGCACCTCGACCGGGGCGAGATCGAGCGGGCCGAGCAGCTGATGAGCGACGCGGAGCTGCCCGACGAACCCGAATATCTGCTCCTGCGCTACGTCCGCGGCCGGCTGCACCTCGAGGCCGGCCGGCCCGGCGAGGCGCTGGCCGACCTCTACCGCTGCGGCGAGCGGCTGGCCGTGCGCGGCTCCGACCATCCGGCCGTGCTGCCGTGGCGCTCGGCCGCGGCGGAGGTGCTGGCCCAGCTCGGCGCGGGGGAGGCGGCCGAGCGGCTGCTCGGCGAGGAGATCGCGCTGACCCGGCGGCACGGGCTGGCCTCGGCGCTGGGCCGCGCGCTGCGGGTGCAGGGCCGGGTCACCGGGGGGACGGCGGCGGCCGAGGAGGCCGTACGCGTCCTGCACGGCACCCCGCGCCGCTTCGAGCTGGCGACGGCCCTGGTCGACCTCGGGGCGCTGCTGAACGCGGCCCGCCGGCGACCCCAGGCGCGGCGCATCCTACGCGACGGGCTCGAGCTTGCCCAGAAATGCGGCTCGCCCGCGCTCGTCGAGCGGGCCCAGCAGCTCGTACGCGGGCGGACGAACCGCTGACGCTGGCGCCCCGCGCCCGGGTGCGGAAGGATTCCGGCCATGCGTGATCTCTCCCGCCGCTGGGCGTGGCTCGGCGTCCTCGTGGTCGGCCTGGTGCTGTACGTCGTCGTGCTGCGCACCCTGGTCCACACGCAGAACCCCAACTTCGTCCCGGTGCTGCTCCTGCTCGGCGCGACGGTCGTACCCCTGGCGTTCCTGACGTTCGCCCAGGCCCGCACCGGCCACTGGCAGGTCCCCGCGTCCGCCCTGGTCACGGCGGCCTTCTTCGGCGGCGTCATCGGCGTGGTCGTCGCCGGCACGCTGGAGTACGACGCGCTGCGCGGCCTCGGCGCCCTGCCCATGCTCTTCGTGGCGATCATCGAGGAGGCGGCCAAGATGATCGTCCCGGTGGTCCTGCTCTTCGTGCTGCTCGCCCGGCACGGCCGCCGTCTGCCCTCCGACGGCCTGGTCATCGGCGTCGCGTCCGGCATGGGCTTCGCGGCGCTGGAGACCATGGGCTACGGCTTCACCGCGCTGCTCAGCTCGCAGGGCAGCATCGGCGCGGTCCAGGAGACCCTCTTCGTCCGCGGCCTCACCGCCCCCGCCGGCCACACGGCGTGGACCGGCCTCACGTGCGGCGCGCTCTGGGCGCTCATCGCGACCCCGACCGGCAAGAAGGCGCTGGCCTTCGCGGGCACCTTCGTCGGCGCGGTCGCCCTGCACACCGCCTGGGACACCTTCGGCGGCACGATCCCGTTCATCATCCTGGCGATCATCAGCCTGGGGTGGCTGTTCGTGGCGCTGCACCGCTACCGCGCCTTCGCCGAGCACACCCAGTGGGCGCCGCGCGAGCTGGTCGTCTGAGACCTTTCTAGTGCGCGGTGTCGCTCACCGGGAACTCCTCGACGCCGAGCACGCGCAGCAGCTCCAGCCGCTCCCGCGCCTCCCCGTCGGCCGGGGTGAGCACCAGCAGCTGCTGCCGCAGGTCCGGCGTGACCAGCGTCTCGCAGTCCATCAGCACCGGCCCGACCCGCGGATGCATGAAGGTCTTCCGGTCCGACCGCCGCACCTGCACCTCGTGCCCGGCCCACAGCTCCCGGAACTCCGCACTCACCGCCAGCAGCCGCTCGACCAGCCCCGTGACCTCGGGGTCCCCGGCCCGCCGCCCCGCGACCGCCCGCAAGTCGGCGACCAGTGACCGGGCGTGGTGCTCCCGCTCCTCCGCCCGGTGCACGGCGCCGACCTCCGGCTCGGTGAACCACCGGTAGATCACATGGCGCCGAACCCCGGTGAAGCCGGTGAGCCGTCCCCCGAGCAGCACGCTCATCCTGTTCTGGGCCAGCACCTCGCCGAGCTCGGTGAGCACCATCGCCGGATTGTCGCCGACCAGATCCAGCATGCGCAGCAGCCCCGCCCGGGCCAGCCGGGCCGTCCCCTCGGCGGGCGGCGGCTGATGCCCGGCCAGATGAAACAGGTGATCCCGCTCGTCGTCGGAGAGCCGCAGCGCCCGGGCCAGCGCGCCGAGCAGCTGGATCGAGGGCTGACTGCTGCGCCCCTGCTCGAGCCGCACGACATAGTCCACCGACATCCCGGCGAGCATGGCGACCTCTTCCCGCCGCAACCCCGCCGTCCGTCGTCGCGGCCCGTCCGTGATCCCGACCTCGGCCGGCCGGATCACCTCCCGCCGCCGCCGCAGGAAATCCGCGAGCTGTTCACGCTGCATGAACCCATCGTCGCTCGCCGCCCGCCCCCGAGACAGGGAGAGCCGCTCCCTGTCTCACCCGCCGCCGCGCGCCGCCCGCCGCCCGCCGTCCGCCCGCCGCCGGTGTCCGCCCGCCGTCCGCTGCCCGCCGCCCGCCCGCCGCCCAGACAGGGAGAGCCGCTCCCACGATGAGCGCTCCGCTCCCGTATCCGGGAAATCGGGCGCACCGTGGTCACCGGCACCGAACCTTCGAGGAGACCATGATGCAGACCCGAACCCTGGGCACCACCGGCCCGACCGTCTCCGCCCTCGGCCTGGGCGCGATGGGCATGTCGAACGGCGTCTACGGACCCAGCGACCGCGCCGAGAGCATCGCGACCGTGCACGCCGCCCTCGACGCCGGCGTGACCCTGATCGACACCGGCGACTTCTACGCCTCGGGGCACAACGAGATGCTGCTCGGCGAGGCCCTGCGCGACCGGCCGCGCGACAGCTACCTGCTGAGCGTCAAGTTCGGCGCCCTGATGAGCCCGGGTGGCTTGCCCGGCGGCCAGGACAACCGGCCCGTGGCGCTGAAGAACTTCCTGCTCTACTCGCTCAACCGGCTGGGCGTCGACCACATCGACATCTACCGCCCGGCCCGCCTCGACCCGGCCGTCCCGATCGAGGACACCGTCGGCGCCATCAAGGAGCTGATCGACGCCGGGTACGTCCGGCACCTGGGCCTCTCCGAGGTGGGCGCCGACACGATCCGCCGGGCCCACGCCGTCCACCCCGTCGCCGACCTCCAGGTCGAGTACTCCGTCCTGTCCCGGGGCGTCGAGGCGGAGGTGCTGCCGGTGCTGCGCGAACTGGGCATCGGCATGACGGCGTACGGGGTCCTCGGCCGTGGCCTGATCGGCGGCCACTACACCCCGGGCGAGCCCCGGCCCGGCGACAACCGGCACCGCATGCCCCGCTTCGCCGAGGGCAACATCGAGCACAACCTCGCCCTGGTCGACGCCCTCCGCCGCGTCGCCGAGGCCCGGGGCTGCACCGTCGCCCAGCTCGCCATCGCCTGGGTGGCCGCCCAGGACCCGGCCGTGGTCCCCCTCGCCGGCATCCGCACCCGCACCCGCCTGGCCGAGGCCCTCCCCGCCCTCGACGTCCACCTCACCCCCGACGACCTGACCGCCATCGCCGAGGCCGTCCCCGCCGGCGCCGCCCGCGGCGACCGCTACCCGACCGCCATGATGTCCACCCTCGCCATCGGCAACTGAAAGCCCGAGCCGTCGGCAACTGAAAGCCCGAGCCGTCGGCAACTGAAAGCCCGAGCCGTCGGCAACTGAAAGCGCACGCCGCCCGCTCGGAAGCCGCACAGACGTCGCGCCGCCGGCAAGGACAATCCGTGCCGCCGGCGACCGAAGCTGTCGACAACCGGAATCCGCGCCGATGGCGGCCACCGAAACGCCGCGGGGCCCGCACTCACCAGGAGTGCGGGCCCCGCTCAACAAGCCGACGCGTCAGCGCGCCGCCGGACGCGCGACCGCCAAGCGTCACGCGTGACCGAACACGTCAGTGGGCGACCACGACCGGCCCCTCGGACCGCTCCACGGGCAGCGTCCACGGGCGCACGACCAGCGCGAGCACGACATTCGCCGCGACCATGCCCCCGGCGATGACCAGCGACATGCCGACCGCGTCCGAGCCGAGCAGACCGACCAGCGGCGCCGACAGCGCGCCCACGCCGAACTGCACCGCGCCCAGCAGCGCCGCCGCCGTGCCGGCCGCCTCGCCGTGGCGGGAGAGGGCCAGGGCCGGGGCGTTCGGCATGGCCAGGCCCGTGGCGGCGAGAACCAGCCAGAGCGGGACCAGGATGCCGAAGAGGCCGCCGAAGTCGAGCGCCGCGAAGAGCAGCAGCACCAGGCCGGCCACGGCGCCCGCGGCCAGTGAGGTGACGAGGATCTGGGCCGGCGTCCAGCGGCGGAGCAGCACGACGTTGCCCTGGGTGGCCAGGATCAGGCCGACCGCCCCGGCGCCGAAGACGAAGCCGAACTGCTGCTCCGACATCCCGTACTCCTGCTGGAAGACGAAGGACGACCCCGACACGTACGCGAACATCGCCGAGAAGGCGAGCCCGGCGACCAGGATCAGGCCGATGTACGCGCGGTCCTGGAACAGCCGTCCGTAGTCGCGCAGCGTGCCGACGACGCCGCCGTTGCGCCGGCGGGCCGGTTCGAGCGTCTCGGGCAGGCCGAGGGCGGTGACGGTGAGGATGGCGACGCCGAAGAGGGCGAGCACCACGAACACGCCGCGCCACGAGGTCCAGTTGAGGACGATGCCGCCGAGCGTCGGGGCCAGGATCGGCGCGGCGCCCATGACCAGCATGAGGCGGGAGAGCAGCTTGGCGGCGGGCAGCCCGGTGAACAGGTCGCGTACGACCGCCATGGCGATGACGGCGGCGGAGGCGGCGCCGAGGCCCTGCAGCACGCGGAGCGAGCCGAGCACGGCCAGGTTGGGCGCGATCACGCACAGGACCGACGCCAGGATGTGCACGGCGACGCCGGCGAGCAGCGGGCCCCGGCGTCCGACCGCGTCGGAGAGCGGGCCCATCAGCAGCTGGCCGAGCGCGAGGCCGGCCAGCGTGCCTGTCAGCGTGAGCTGGATGGCCGCGTCGGTCGTCTGCAGGTCGGTCACGATCGTCGGCAGCGCCGGCAGATACATGTCGATGGTGAGCGGGCCGATGGCGATGAGGAAGCCGAGCACCAGCACGAGCCGCACCCGTGCGCCCGTCGACATCAGCTCGCCCGGGGTCTTGCCGGCCTGCGGGACAACCACGGCCTCACGGTCGGGGGCCTGGGTCATGAAGAATCCGTCCGTCGTCGGTACCTTGCCGCGGGCGTGCATGTGCATGAGGCACACAACGCCCACGACGTCGACAAGACCAGACCTGCAGACTGCATTCCCCGAATTGCGCTTTTCGTGGGCGCCGTCACAAACCAGGAAAACGGATTATTACGTACGCGTAAAACGGTCTCACGCCTCGGTAAAAGGCTGGACAAAAGCAGCCGGCGCGCCTGTCCCCCGTGGGCAGGCGCGCCGGCTGGTTCCTCGGCGGAGCAGTGAATGCCTCCGTCATGTCGTGCGGCGACGGGCAGTGGTTGCCTTCGTCATGTCGTGCAGTGGCAGGTGCGGCCGCCGTCACCCGGGCGGCGGCCGCGCGACCGGTCAGAACCGGCTGAGCACGATCCCGGCCTGACGCGGGTCGCCCGAGTGCACGAGCGACTCCTGGTTCTGCACGTCGTCGAAGGCGAACGCGTACGCCTTGCCGTCCTTCATCTGCTCGTGGATCACCTTGGCGTAGTGGTTGGCCGGCTCGCCCTGGTAGAAGTCCGCCGCGCCGCCGCTGGGCTGGGTGTCGAGCGTGCCGAGCGTCGTGCGTTGCATCGCGGCGCACAGCGTCCGGGCGATCGGGCCGACGACCAGGTCGTTCGGGGCGCCGAGCGCGCCGTCGCAGCCCCACACGTTGGCGGTCGACGGCTTGGTGAAGGAGGCGACGGTCTTGCCCGAGCCGTCGGTGAAGTTCATGACGTTGCCACTGGTCTTGCCGAAGAACTTGGTGTTCGGCTGGTCGCCGAAGGGAACCACGGTCAAAGTCTTCGACGTGTACGCGTTCCACGCCCGCGTGATGTACGGGTCGAGATACGTGGCGCTCATCAGCCCGGCGTCGGCCGCCTTGCCCGGGGCGAGCACGCGGAGCACCGTACCGTCGGCGCGGGTGACCACGCTCTTGGCGAAGTCGGGCTGGGCCTTGATCTGGTCGATGACCTTCTGCCGCCCGCCGTCCTTGAGCTCGCCGGTCTTGAAGGTGACCCCGTCGCCGCCCTGCACGCTGACCACGTGCGGCACCGCGAACATGTCGACCTGCGAGCTGTTGAGCCAGAGGCCGGAGTCGTTGAGCGTGAACTCGCTCCAGTCGAAGAGGATGTCGTGGTTCGGGTCGCCCCCGGCCCACGGCGCGGGCTGCACCAGGCCGTCGGTGGTGAGCCGGAAGTCCAGCTTCTTGCCGAACGACATGTAGAGCCGGCCGGACAGGTTCTTCGGCATCTTGATGGTCTTGCTCGACCCGTTGCCCGGGCCCGCGATCGACACGTCCGGCGCGGGCACCGGCACGGAGCCGCCGCCCGTCCACTGCGTGAACGCCCCGTCGGCGTTGACGTAGCCGAGCTTGCCCGTCGTCAGGTTCGTCCCGAGCACGTAGAGGTAGACGGCGTCGGAGCGGCCGGTGTCGTTGGTGACCTTGACCGGCAGCAGGTTCGAGGCCGGCGGCACGCTGGTGTCCTCGGCCGGCTTGGTCGTCGGCGCGGTCGTGGGCGTCTTCGAGGTGGGCGCCGTGGTCGGGGCCTTCGTCGTCGGCGCCACCGTCGGAGCTGTCGTGGCCGGTTTGGTGGGAGCAACGGTCGGCGCGGTCGTGGTGGTGCCGCCGCCGCCCGAGCCCGCGCACGGCTGCCCGTTGATCAGGCAGTTGATCGGCGTGGCGCCCGAACCGACGAACCCGAAGGAGACCTTGCCGTCGCCGGGCACATTCCCGTTCCAGGCCCGGTTGGTGAAGGTCCGGTGCTGACCGCTGGCCACCATGTCGGCTTCCCAGAAGCTGCCGATCGTCGCGCCCGCGGGCAGGTCGAACTCGACCTTCCACGAGCTCATGGCCGACGACGCGCCGTTGGTGATCGTCACGTCACCCTGCCACCCGGTGCCCCAGTCGGACGTCTTGGTGAAGACCGCGGTCGTGGCGGCCGCGGACGCCGGCAGGGCGATCCAGGCGGTCCCCGCGGCTGCCACCACGGCGGCTGCGGAGAGGATGAGTGTTCGCTTGCGACGCATCAGGGGTGCTCCGGGGATGACGGGGGACGGTCACGGCCGGATCGAATTATTGAGGCCCCCGCTCTGACCAGGCGTTCCTTAAGATCATCATTAAAGTTCCGCACAGTCGCTTCGCCCGGTCTCGCGGTGATATGCCGGAATATCCCCGACCGCCTCGTTAAGGTCGGCCCGTCACCAAGGGCAACCACCACGGCAGCAACGGGCACCCGCCCGGACGCGATGCCCAGCAGCGAAGCGGGCATGGCCACGAGTATCAACGCAAGCGTGAGGCCGGATGCGGTAACGCGCAGTCACACGAAATGCGGTGCGAGCCGGCGCTCGTGCGGCGTGGCGAGCAGGCCACCCCCCGGACGCGGCGGCGGGCACAACATGACGGCGTGGCGGCGAGCGACCGCCGACGTGGCGGCGGACACGACGACGCGGTGCGGCAGCGGACATGACGACGCGGTGCGGCAGCGGGCACGACGACCCGGTGCGGCAGCGGACATGACGAAACGGCGTGGCTCCCGGCAGGGAACCACGCCGCGTCAAGCCGCGGATCAGCGCGACGGCGGCTCGGAGACCGGCAGCTTCACCAGGAACCGCGTGTCGCCCGGCTGCGACTTCACGACGATGTCCCCGCCGTGCCCGTTGACGACGATGCGGTAGGAGATGTCGAGCCCGAGCCCCGTCCCCTCGCCCACCGGCTTCGTGGTGAAGAACGGCTCGAAGACCCGCTTGCGCAGCTCCTCGGGGATGCCCGGCCCGCTGTCACCGATCGACACGATGACGTGGTCGTCCACCCGGAAGGTCTTCACCGTGAGCGTCCCGGCGCCGTGCATGGCCTGGACGGCGTTGTCGATGATGTTGGTCCAGACCTGGTTGAGCTCGGCCGGGTGGGCGGGCACCTGCGGCAGCGACCGGTCGTAGTCCTTGACGACCTTGACCCCGTCGCCGATCTTGTGGCCGAGCATGACCAGCGTGCTGTCGAGGCCGGTGTGCACGTCGATCCACTGGTGGGCGGCCCGGTCGAGCTGCGAGTACTGCTTGGCCGCGGTCACCAGCGACGACACCCGGCCGGTGGCGTCCTCGATGTCGCTCATCAGCTGCTCGGTCTCGAGCGCGTAGCCGATCCAGTGGATAGCCTGGTCGAGCAGCTCGGGCGTGCCGACCCGGGCCTCGATGTCGTCGAGGCAGTCGATGTCGAGGCCGCCCTGGGCGAAGACCGGCGCGAGGTCCCAGGCGCCGGTGACGTGGCGCTCGTCCATCCAGTCGCCCAGCTCGTCCTCGCGGTCGGCGGCCTGGATGGCGGTCAGCGCGGGGGCCTTGGCGGCCCGCTCGATGACGTCCTCCTGCAGCTCGACCAGCGCGTCGAGCCGGTCCGGGGCGACCTTGCCGGCGGCGAGCATGCCCAGCTTGTGGCGCATGCCGGCGACCCGCTGCCGGAGGGCGCCGGTGGCCCGGGAGGCGGCCGCGGCCGGGTTGTTGAGCTCGTGCATGAGGCCGGCCGACAGGGCGCCGAGCGCGACGAGGCGCTGCCGCTCGTTGATCCGGGCCTGCTGGTTCTGCCAGCCGAGGGCCAGCCCCTCGAGCAGGTGGATCGCCATCGGGAACCACTCGCGCATCATCCAGCCGAAGTCCTCGGCGCTGAGCACGAAGAAGTCGGCGTCGTCGAGGGCCCGCGTCGTGGCCGGGTATTTCCGCTCGACGCCCTCGTCCTGGATGTAGGCCTGCGTGGCGCCCATGTAGACGCCGCGCTGCTCCGTGCGGCTGGTGCGCACGTCGTCCTCGCCGATCCGGCGGCTGAGCGCGATGGTGCCGCTGAGCAGGACCAGGAAGAGCTCGGCGGGGTCGCCCTCGCGCAGGACCAGGGAGCCGGCCGGGGCGTGCATGGTGCAGCCGTGCTCGACCAGCCAGGCCAGCTGGTCGTCGGTCAGCTTCTCGAACAGGAAGAGCGTCTTGAGCTCGGCGGCGGAGAGCTTGCCGGGCTCACAGGGCGCCAGCACCACGGTTTCGGCGACGTCGCTCATCTCACTGTGCCTCCAGGTAACGATGGACCAGCGTGACGGCCATCGCGCCCTCGCCGACCGCCGAGGCCACCCGTTTGACCGAGTTGGCCCGGACGTCGCCGGCGGCGAAGATGCCGGGAACACTGCACTCCAGGTAGAACGGATCGCGGTCCCGATCCCATCCCGCCGGACGGGTGCCGTTCGAGAGCAGATCGGGACCCGTGTAGACGAAGCCGCGCTCGTCGCGGGCCACGGCGGTGCCGAGCCAGTCGGTGCGCGGCTCCGCCCCGATGAAGATGAAGAGGTAGCCGCACTCGACGCTGGCCTGCGCGCCGTTCTTGCTGTCGCAGATCGTGATCGCCTGCAGGTGCCCGTCGCCCTCGGCCGCGACGACCTCGCACCGGGTGCGCACGTGGATGTTCTCCACTTGGGCGAGCTGCTGGATCAGGTAGTAGGACATCGACGCCTCGAGCGAGTCGCCGCGCACGAGCAGCGTGACGCTCTTGGCATAGCGGGAGAAGAACAGCGCCGCCTGCCCGGCCGAGTTGGCGCCGCCCACGATGTAGACGTCGCTGCCCGCGCAGGAGGGCCCCTCGGTCGACGCCGAGCCGTAGTAGACCCCGGAGCCGGTCAGCTGCGCGATGCCGTCGGCGGCCAGCGGCCGGTAGGCGACCCCGGTGGCCAGGACGATCGAGTGCGCCGAGATCTCGCCGCCGTCGGCGAAGGTCAGCGTGCGGGCCGAGCCGTCGGTGCGCAGCCCGGTGACCTCGCGCGTGTTGAGCACCTCGGCCTCGAACTTGCCGGCCTGCCGCCGCGCCCGGTCGGTGAGCTGCGCGCCGGAGATGCCGTCGGGGAAGCCCAGATAATTTTCGATGCGGGAGCTCTGACCGGCCTGCCCGCCCACCGCCTGCCGCTCGACCAGCAGCGTCTTGAGGCCCTCGGAGGCGCCGTAGACCGCGGCGCCCAGCCCGGCCGGGCCGCCGCCCACGATGACGAGGTCGTAGAACTCGCGGTTGGGGCTGGTGGACAGCCCGGCGACCTCGGCGACCTCCGAGGTGCTGGGCTGGCGCAGGGCCCG
The DNA here is from genome assembly GCF_030709675.1 of Symbioplanes lichenis. Lineage (GTDB taxonomy): Bacteria > Actinomycetota > Actinomycetes > Mycobacteriales > Micromonosporaceae > Actinoplanes > Actinoplanes lichenis. The sequence goes on along the minus strand of NZ_JAUZQD010000001.1, from coordinate 208,776 downwards.
GCCGTCCGCGGTCACCACCAGCGGGATCGCCTCGGGGCCGACCGACGCGGCCTCCAGCAGGCGGCGCCCCTCCGGCTCCTCCGCGGAGAACCACTTGTAGGGCACCAGGTTGCGCGCCAGGAAGTCGCGGATCTGGTAGGACGGCTCGCTCCACCGGTGGCCGACGACGCGGATGTCCTCGACCTCGCGGTCGCCGGTGGCCTGCCAGGCGTCGAGCAGCGCGTCGATGACCGGATAGAGCTTCTCCTCCGGCGGGTCCCACGGCTTGAGCAGGTAGTGGTCGACGTCGACCACGTTGATCGCCTGGATCGCGGCGTCGGTGTCGGCATAGGCCGTGAGCAGCGCCCGCCGGGCGTTCGGGAACAGGTCCATCGCCTGCTCGAGGAACTCGATGCCGTTCATCTGGGGCATCCGGTAGTCGGCGAGCATCACCGCGACCCGGCCGCCGCGCAGCTTGATGTCGCGCAGCGCCTCGAGGGCGTCGGCGGCCGAGGAGGCCCGGATGATCCGGTGGTGCTCGCCGTAGCGGCGGCGCAGGTCGCGCGCGATGGCGCGCGACACCGAGGGGTCGTCGTCGACGGTCAGGATCGCGGGGTGGCCCATGAGCAGTCCTCAGCCGTAGTGGTTCGCGGTCAGACTTCGATGGTGTTCTCGACGCGCGGCTCGGGGGCCGCCGCGAGCACGTCGGAGTATTCGGGGTGGCGGTCGAGCCAGCCCGTGACGAAGGGACAGGTGACGGTCACCGGGGTGCCCCGGCGGCGGGCGTCGAGCAGCGCGGCGGCGGCCAGCCGGCCGCCCAGCCCGCGCCCCTCGAAGGCCTGGTCGATCTCGGTGTGCGCGAGCTCGACGCCGGTGCCGTGGCGGCGGTAGTGCAGCGCGCCGGCCTGCTCCCCGCCGAGCAGCACCTCGTAGCGTGACTGCTCGAAGCTGTCGACGACGATCGCGTCCTCCGGGTCGCCCGCGCTGACCTGGGCGCTGCCCTCGACCCGCAGCTTGCGCCGGGCCCGCTCGTAGAACGAGGTGCGCCCGAACCGGATGACCTGCGCGGCGCCGGGCACGGGCTGGACGCGCAGCTTGTCGCCGGCCTCGGCATAGCCCTGGATGATGCCGTCGACCTCGATGGCGAGCCGGCCGCTGGTCGCCGCCACGTCGAGCTCGAGCTGCTCGTCGGGCGACAGCATCAGTGAGCGGTTGAACGACGAGTGCGCGGCCGAGGCGCTGACCAGGATGCCCTCGACGTTGGGGGAGACGATCGGGCCGCCGGCCGAGAAGCTGTAGGCCGTGGAGCCGGTCGGGGTCGCCACGATCACCGCGTCGGCGGCGTAGCGCACGAAATTGCTGCCCTCGACATTGATGCCGATGTGGGCGAGGCCGTCGCCGGGCACCCGGACCATGGCGATGTCGTTGAACGCCGACACCTCCTTGCCGTCGGGCAGCACCGTGCGCACCGACGTGCGCGACTCGATGGTGAAGTCGTGCTCGTCGATCGCGGACAGCGCGCCGGCCAGGTCGGGCAGGTCGACCTCGGCGAGGAAGCCGAGCCGGCCGACGTTGACCCCCAGCACCGGCGTCTTGCGCCCCTCGACCAGCCGCATCGTGCGCAGCATGGTGCCGTCGCCGCCCAGGCTGACCAGGAGCCCGGCCCGCTCGACCATCTCGTCGGCGGAGACCGGCTCGGCCTCGCAGTCGATCCGGTCGATCTCGTCGTGCAGCCCGAGCACGGTGACATGCCGCGAGGCGGCCCAGCGCACGATGGCGTCGATGGCCGACCCGCAGTCGCGCCGCGGGTGCAGGACGAGCCCCACCACCTTGACCATGCCCATGCGTCACACACCTCTGCTCGTCGGAACGTCGGCGTTCAGCCTTGCACGTCGGCGGGGCAACGGCGAGAGCGTGCCCGGCGGCCTGGGGACAAAGCTTCTTGACATAACCTTTACAGATCGACAAACTCCGATAGTGAGAGCGCTCTCCGTCCCCATCGTCCCTGATCAGCGGAGGGATCCCCCCATGCTCCACATCCGCACAACCCTGGGCGTCGCCGTGACGGCGCTCACGCTCCTCGGCGTCAGTCCCGGCGCCGCCCACGCGCAGACCCCGGACCAGGCCGCGCCCGCGACAACCCTCGACCCCGGCATGGTCGCCGCCCTCCACCGCGACCTCGGCCTCGACGACGATCAACTGGCCGCGCGCCTGGCGACCGAGGCGGCGGCTCCGGTGGTGCAGCGCCGGCTCGCCGCCGCGCTCGGCGACACGTACGCCGGGGCCTGGATCGCCCCCGGCGCCGACCGCCTGACCGTCGCCACGACCGACCCCGCCCGCGTCGCCCGGATCCGCGCCGAGGGAGCCGTCCCGAAGCTCGCCGAGCGCAGCGCGAAGGATCTGGACGCGGACAAGAAGGCGCTCGACCGCACGAAGGCGGGAACCAAGATCCACGGCTGGTACGCGGACACCACGCGCGGCACCGTCGTCGTCACCGTGGCGCCGGGCGGGGAGGCCTCCGCCCGTACCTTCGCCGCCGCCGCAGGCGTCGAGGACGTGACCGTCGTGACCGCCGCCGAGGCCCCGCGCACGGTCTACGACATCCGGGGCGGCGACCAGTACGTCATCAACGGCAACACGCTCTGCTCGGTCGGCTTCTCCGTCGCGGGCGGCTTCGTCAGCGCGGGCCACTGCGGCGGCGTCAACAGCCCGACCCTCGGCAACAACAACGTGGCACAGGGTACGTTCGCCGGCTCGTCCTTCCCCGGCAACGACTATTCCTTCATCCGTACGAACGCCAACTGGACGCCCCAGCCCTGGGTCAACAACTACGCGGGCGGCAACGTGCTGGTCGCCGGCTCGCAGGACGCCGCGATCGGGAGCTCCATCTGCCGCTCCGGGCGTACGACCGGCTGGCGCTGCGGCACGCTGCAGGGCCGGAACGAAACGGTCAACTACGCGCAGGGCGCCGTGCAGGGCCTGAGCAGGATGAGCGCCTGTGCCGAGCCGGGTGACTCGGGCGGATCCGTCATCTCCGGCAACCAGGCGCAGGGCGTCACGTCCGGCGTCACGGGCAACTGCACCTCCGGCGGTACGACGTGGTTCCAGCCCGTCAACGAGATCCTCAGCGTCTACGGCCTGAGCCTCACCACCTCCGGCGGCGGCAGCACGAGTGCCGTGGTGAGCAACCTGAACAGCAAGTGCATCGACGTCCCGAACTCGCAGTTCAACGACGGCGTTCTCGTGCAGATGTGGACCTGCAACCAGACGAACGCGCAGCGCTGGACCTTCGTGAACGGCACTCTGCAGACGCAGAACAACAAGTGCCTCGACGTCGCGTGGGGCTCCACCGCCAACGGCGCTGCCATCCAGATCGTCGGATGCTCGGGCAACGCCGCGCAGCAGTTCGTGCTCTCCGCCGCGGGCGACCTCGTCAACCCGCAGGCCAACAAGTGCGTCGACATCAAGGACAACAACGCCGGCGACGGCGCCAAGCTCCAGCTCTGGGACTGCGCCGGCACGGCCAACCAGAAATGGCGCCGCGCCTGAGAACCGCGCTCTCAAGGCGCGCCTGAGAGACGCGCCGGAAAATGGATCGAACGGCCGCCCACCGCTCCGTATAGTCCCTGAGCAGCGGTGGGCGGCTCCCCGCGGCGCTTCCTTCTCATACCTCACGCCGGATGATCAGCAGCGTCGCCACTCCCCGCCCGCCGCGCTTTCTTCGGGGGAGGAGCCTGACCATGGACGCTGTCGCCACTGTGCTCGTACGCCGCACCGCGCAGGTCACGCTCCCCGCACACGAGGATCAGGCTCCCGGCGACGGCCCGGCCTGGGTCACGGCCCTCGAAGCCGACCTCGCCCTCCGCGGCCGGCTGCTCGGCGCCGATCTGCGCGCGGCCGCCGCCACCCTCCCGCCCGTCGTCCGTACGGCCTGGGCGGACTGGCTCCTCGCCACGCTGGACGCCGAGGTGGGCGCCGACCGTGACCTGACCCCGCTCTACCGCCGGTTCCCGGACACTCCGGCCGACCCGTCCGCGGTCTACGTCGAGCGTCTGCTGGTCCACCTCTTCGCAGCGCCCGATCTGCCGTGCGTACTGTGCGGTCGCGAGCACACCGCGGCGCCGCTCGACCCGTGCGGTCACGTGGTGTGCCACGACTGCTTCCCGCCGGAGGAGCACGGCGGCTGCCCGATCTGCGGCCGCCGCGCCGCCGCCGGTCAGGGTCATCTTCCCGAGCAGGCGCCGGCCGTCACGCCGCTGCGGATCCAGGTGCTCACCGTGGCCGGGCCCGGGGCGGCGGCCACGGTGCGGGACGAGCTCGTGGCCCGCCCGAGTGCTCTGGGCGAGGCCGATCTGACAGACCTCGAGACCCTCGTACGGGCCACGGCGCCCGGCACCCTCGACTGGCTCCCCGAGGTCGTGCCCGCGCGCGAGACGCTGGCGTCCGTCATCGCCTGGGCGCTGCACGCGACGGCTCTGACCCCGGACTTCGCGCGCGTGACCGAGCAGGCCACGGCGCGCTGGACGACGGCCACCGACGCCGCGCGTACCCTCTGGGCATGGTCCGGCGGCGACCCGGGCCTGATCCTGCCCGCCCGCACGTCCGGCCCGGGCCCCCGCGAGCACTGGCGGCCCGCCGGCGAGCCGGCCGTCGCCGCCCCCGTGACGCGCGTCCGGGCGATCCCGCGGGCACTGCGCCGGGCGGTGCTCACCCACCTCGACTCGCTCGGCCCGGCCGCCGCCGCCGAGGACCTGCAGCGCCACCCGACAGTGTGGAAGCGCCTCGGCGAGCGCCTGCACCCTCACGAGCGCCCTGCCGCCCACCCCGCCGCCGCTGTCGCCTTCGCGGCGCTGCGGGGCACCCGCGCGGATGCCGGCAGCACGCTCGGCCGCACGATCACCGCGGCCGGCCGGGCGCATCCCGGGCGCCTCGTCGCGCTCACCGCCGCCGACGGCACGATCACCATCCGGGTACGCACCCACGCCGCCCTCGTCGAGGAAGCGTTCACCACCGGCGACCCGGCGGCGGCGCTGACGCTGCTCGCCCAGCGCCCGGGCGACCTCTGGCGCGCCCTCGACCACCTCCTCCGCCGCGCCCATGCCGAAGCCGACGGTGACGATGTCGCCGACGGTGACGTCGACCTGAGCGTGGCGGTCCTCAACGCCGCCCGTACGGCCGCCGCGCACGTCTCCCCGGTCGTACTCGCCACGGCCGCCGCCGAGATCGCCGCCCGCGACACCACCGTCCCGGCTACCGCCGAGCAGCTCGCCGCGGTCGAGCAGGCCCGTGCCGCCGCCGGTGAACGCGCCGCCGAAGCCGCCCGCCGCCGGACCGCCGCCGCCGTCCACGTCGCACACGCCGCCGCCCCGCTGTCCGAACCGGTCGGCCTGCTCTCCCGCGCCCTCACCGACCTCCGCCGCCGCCTGAGCCCCGGCGACGTTCCGGAACGCACCGAGGATCGGCCCGGTGCCGCCCCGGCTACCGGCGATGCGAGCGCCACCGACCCCGGACGCCCCGGCGAGGACATGCCCCGGCGCGTCTTCTTCCCGCGCGGCAACGCCGTCCGCAGCTGGACCGAACCCGAGCGCCGCACGCCCCTGCCCGCCGCGGTCACGCGTACCGTCCGGGAAATCGCCGACGCCGAGCTGTGCCGCCGCGCCGGGGCCGGGGACCGCTTCGACCTCGCGGTTCTCGACGCCGAGCTGGCCGCGGTGCCGGCGCCCATGCGCGAACGGGCCGGATCGGCGCAGCTGGCCGGCTGGCCCCGCGGCAGCGTGCGGGACCTGCCCGGCGACGAGGTGCTGCGGCTCTTCCTGCACTGGGAGGACGCGGGCAGCACGCGCGTCGACCTCGACCTGTCCGCCGTGTTCTTCGACGCCGGCTGGCGGCGCCTGGGCCACTGCGACTACACGCGGCTGCGCTTCGCGGACACGGCCGCCGTGCACTCGGGCGACTTCACGTCGGCGCCGGCCCCGCTGGGCGCGACCGAGTTCCTCGACCTGTCACTGCCCGAGCTCGAACGCGCCGGCGTCCGCTGGGCGGTGCCGACGATCCTCAGCTACAACGACGTGCCGTTCGAGCTGCTGGGCGAGGCGTTCGCGGGCTTCTCCCTGCCCTCCGGCCGCGAACGTCCCGACGCGCCCAGCCGCGAGAGCAACCCGAGCCCGACCGCCGGCCCCGCGCGGGTCGTGCAGCGCTTCGACCTGCGCGGCACCAGCAAGGCCCAGCTCCCGATGGTGGTCGACCTCCGGGACCGCCGCCTCCTCTGGGCGGACCTCACCCTCCCCAGCCACGGGTACGCCCACAGCGTCGCCACCCACGGCGACCGCCTCGCCCGTGCGGCCGCCGACCTGTGGCACCACTTCACGTCCGGCTCCCGGCCCACCCTCCTCGACGTCGCCGCCTGGCACGCCTCCGCCCGCGCCGACCGCATCGTGATCCGCCACCCCGACGGCACGTACACGGAATCCGCCCCCGACCCCGCCGCCATCCGCACCGCCGCCGCCACCGACCGCACCGCCCGGAGTGTCGCCTCCCCGCCCTTCGCTGGCCGCCGCATCTTCGCGGCCGCCGTCGACACCGTGCCCACTGGTGATGTGGGCGACGGTTCTCTGGCGCTGCTGGTGACCGGCACCGCCCCGAACCCGTGGACCACGCTTCGCGGCGGAGACCTGCTCGGTCAGCTGCCGGCGGCGAAGTAAGACGTCAAGCTGGTGAAGTGACAGCCGAAGCCGGTGAAGTGCCGGTCAGAGCAGCAGGCCCCGCACATAGGCAGCCTGGCCGACGTGCTGGGTGTCGTCGTCGAGGATGCTCACGAGGCGGACGGCGAGGGTGACCGGCGGGTCCCAGCCCTCGTCGACGACCCGGTCGAGGTCGGTCTCGGACACCCCGCGCAGATACGCGATCGTCCGGTCGTGCACGGCGCGGTAGTACGCCACGAGCGCCTGCCCGTCGCGGGGGCGGACGGCGGTGACGTCGCCGGCGTCGTGACCGTAGCCGGTGTCGTTCGCGTCGGGCTTGCGGCCGAAGCTCTCCGCCCAGTCGCCGGTCACGTAGATCTGGTCCTGGCCGAGCAGCTCGGACATGTGATGGTCCTGGACCCGGGTGAGGTGCCACACCAGCCAGCCGACGGTGTTGGCGCCGGGCTCGGGCGCGGTGGCGAGCTTCTCCGCGCTGAGCCCCTCGACGGCGCCCTCGACCAGGTCGGGGAGGCGGTCGTAGGCCTCGATCAGCAGTTCGCTCACCTTCATGACGGGTGACTCCTCCCAGGGACACGGACGTTCCGTGGACCGTCATACCCCGGCAGCGGGGCACAAACGCCGACGGCCGGGATCCGCTGATGCGAATCCCGGCCGTCCTGAGGCGCTGCGCCGATCACTCCGTCGGGGGAGCCTCCTGCTGCTGCACGCCCTGCTGGTCCGAGCTGGTGCCGTTCTCGCTCGTACCCTGCTGGGTCGAGCCGGTGTCCGTCTCGTCCTGCTGGGTGTCGTCCGGCGTCGTCGGCGCGTCCGTCGTCGGGGTGTCCGTCGGCTCCTCCTCGGCCGGAGACGAGCTGTCGCCCGGGTCGGGGGAGTCGGACGAGCCGGGCTCCGGCGACGAGGTGGCGTCCGGGTCGGCGGTGTCCGTCGAGTCCGGGGTGGCCGACTCGGCCGGGGCCGGGTCCTGCTGCTCGTCGCTGCTGTCCGAGCCGCCCTTGAAGGTGCTCGTCAGCGTCGAGCTGCCGCTGGTCTGCTTGCCGGTGGTGATCGTGGTCAGCGACTCGCCCGCCATCGCCTCGACGGCGAAGATGCCGCCCATGGCGACGATGAACGCCGCTGCCGCCCCGATGACCACCGTCTTCCAGCGGACGCTGCGCCGCGGGCTGCCGCCGTACGCCGCACTGGCCGCCGCGGGCGTGGTGTCGGCGGCGGGCACGGTGTGGGCGGGGTTGTCCGCCTCGCCCGCCGCGGCGACCGGCGGGGTGCCGACCGCCGCCGGCGCCCGCACGAACGTCGGGGCCACCGACTGCAAAGTCTTGGTGCCGCGCTTGAGGGAGTTGTTGAAGATCTCCGTCCCGACGGAGCCGACCACACTGGCCAGTGCGGCGCCCGCCAAGGTGCCGGCGACTCCCAGGAAGGAGCCGAGCACCGCGGCGGCCACGGCCGCGAGTGTGCCGGCGATGACCTTGCTGATCTGGATACCGGACCAGAGCTTGTCCGGTTGAGCCTGGCTCATGTCCTCCTCACATCAGCATTACGCTGTGTCTCAAGGGCCCCGATCCGGGCCCATCGGTCATACGTGAACTTCGCACCGGAAGTTCAAACAGGATCGGACGGCCGGTCCGCGTCCACCCGAAGTGTTCAGGCTTTGCCTGTGGGCGCGGCGCTAAACCCCCCGGAGGGTACGGGCACCGGCGCCTCCGCCAGCCGCCGGCGCACCAGTCGCCGGGTGCGGAGGATGCCCAGCACTCCCACGGCCATGAGCGCGTACTGCACCGCCATGGCGACCTTGAAGTCGGCGATGCCGTAGCCGGCGCTGCCGCCCGTGCGCGCGTCGAGGATGAGCCCGACGAGCAGGATCGCGGTCAGCGACGCCGTGAAGCCGCCGACGTTGACGATGCCGGTCGCGGTGCCGAGGCGGTTGGGCGGGTTGAACGTGCGGGCGAACTCGAAACCGATCATCGACCCGGGTCCGCCCAGCCCGAGCGCCACGACCAGGGCGACGAGCACGGCCAGCGGCGCCCGGCCGGGCCACGCGAGCACCAGGCCCCAGCCCGCGGCGTTCACGCCGACGATGCCGAGGACGAGCCACGAGCGGCGCATCGGGTGCCGCTCGACGAGCACGCCCAGCACCGGCGCGGCCACCATGCCGACCAGCACGAAGAGCGTGAGCAGGGCTCCGGCCGTACTCCGGGAGAGGCCTTCCCCCGCGAGCAGGAACGGATAGCCCCACATCAGCGCGAAGACCGTGCCCGGGAACTGGGTGCTGAAGTGCGTCCAGAGCCCGAGCCGGGTGCCCGGGTGGCGCCAGGCGGTCGCGAGGTCGCCGCCCAGCTGGCGGGCGGTCGTCGCCGCGCCGGAGACCATCCGCCGGTCGGGCGAGTCGTGCAGGGCCACCAGCGCGAGCAGCGCCAGGAACACCCCGGTCCCGGAGGCCGACAGGAACGCCGTCGTCCAGCCCGGCCCGGCCAGCAGCGCGGCCAGCGGCACGGCGCTCAGCACCTGGCCGAGCTGCCCGATGATGCCGGTGAACTGGCTGACGACCGCCACCCGCTTGCCGGGGAACCACTGCGGCACCAGGCGCAGCACGCTGATGAAGGTCATCGCGTCGCCCGCCCCGACCAGCACCCGCGCCACGATCGCGCCGCTGAGGTCGCCGGAGAACGCCATGAGCGCCTGACCGCTCGCCATCAGGACCGCGCCGGCGACGACGAGCCGCATCGAGCCGAACCGGTCGAGCAGCACCCCGACGGGCACCTGCAGCGCCGCATAGACCAGCAGCTGCAGCACCGCGAACGAGGCCAGCGCGCTCGCGCCGATGTCGAAGCGCTGCTGCGCGTCGAGGCCGGCCACGCCGAGGGAGGTCCGCTGGAGCACCGCCACCGTGTAGGCGGCGAGCCCCACGGCCCAGACGATCCAGGCCCGCGCACCGCCTCGCATGTCACCGACTCCGTCCGCTCGCGGGAACACCTGCCTCATCCAGGTTTCCCCGCGAGCGCGGCCGCGGCAACGAGTTCGGTCACAAACCGGGCGTGTGTCCGGTCACCTCAAAAGGACGTCACCCGAAGCCAGGTGCCGCGTGAGCCACCCCACCGTCTCGCGCAGGTACTCGGCCCGGTTCGAGCGGTGCAGCAGCTCGTGCCCCTCGCCGGGGAACAGCAGATAACGATGCTCGACCCCCCGCTCGGCCAGCGCCGCCACGACCTGCTCGGCCTCGATCACCGGGACATTGCTGTCGTTCTCCCCGTGCACCACCATCAGCGGCGCGCGCAGCCGGTCGATCCGGGTGATCGGGGACAGGTCACGCAGCAGGTCCGCGTCGCGCACCGGGTCGCCGTACTTGCTGACCGCCGCCGCGGCGATCCACGGCTCGGTGTGCTCGTAGAACGTCGCGAAGTTCGACATGCCGCACACGTCGATGCCCACCGCGAACAGCTCCGGGTAGGTGGTCAGCGCGGCCAGGGTGAGATAGCCGCCGTACGAGCGGCCCATGCACCCGATCCGCGCGGGGTCCGCCACGCCGGTGGCCACGAGGTGGCCGACGCAGGCCGCCACGTCGCCGATGGCCGCGTACCGCAGGGCGCCGTTGTCCGCGTTGACGAACGTACGCCCGAAGCCGGACGACCCGCGCACGTTGGCCGCGAACACGGCGATGCCGCGGTCGACGAGCGACTGGAACAGCGGACCGTGGCCCGGCCGCTCCTGCGCCTCCGGGCCACCGTGCAGCCAGAGGACCGTGGGGTGCGGGCCGGGCGTCGCGGGCTCGAACAGCCAGCCGCTGATCTCCAGCCCGTCGTGCGAGGCGAAGCGCCGCAGCGTGGGGTGCACGGCGTCGCCCGCCACCTCCTCGACCGACACCGGGTGCAACGACCCGTCCCAGGTCCAGACCCCGTGCGGCTGCCCCGGACCCTCGGCCGTGAACGCCAGCGTGCTGCCGTCGGCACTCCACACCGGCTGCGACACGACCCAGCCGGGCAGCTCGACGTCGGTCACGGCGTCGCCCTCGTGCACGGTCAGCCGCGAGCGGCCGCCGTCGACGTTCCAGAGCACGGCGAGCTTGGTCCCGTCGGCGCTCAGCGCGAAGGACTCGGCCTCTCCCGGCCCCTCGACCTTGGAGGAGGCGGTCATGACGACCGGAAATTCCCCGGCGTCGCTCCGCGCCCAGATCGTTCCGTCAGGCGCGAAACACGCCTGCTCGCCGCTGGTCACGTACTCCTCGGAACCGGAGGTCAGATCACGCAGGACCACGTATCGGCCACCGCGTGACCCCCGGCGCAGGAGGGCGCGCTTTCCGTCCGCCGACACCTCGAAGAGCGAGATCAACTCACCCGTGGCGACGACGGATCTCGTGCCGTCGGACGCGTCGATCAGCAGTGTGGTGGACAGGTTCTCGGTGACGGCGAGCAGCGGGCGGCCCGGGAGCCACCGGACGTTCTCCGCGCTGTCCGAGCCGAAGCCCGCCACCTGGTGCAGCGCGGAGCCGTCCGGACGGACCAGCCAGACCTCCGTACGCGGGGCCCCGCCCGGCGCGATCACGCAGGCCAGCCACCCACCGCCGGACGACCAGTGCACCGACACGACCGGTTCCTCGCCGGTGTCGACGAGGAAGGTCAGCTCGCTGCTGACCGGCTGCACCCACACCTTGGGGGAGCCGCTGCGGTCGGACACGTACGCGGCGTGCCGGCCGTCCGGCGACAGGGCCGGCGACCAGCTGCCCGCCACTTCCGACGGATAGGACCCCTTGGTCCGCCACCCGGCGGGCAGCACAGCGACGTCGACACGGGTGAGCTGACCGGTCATACGGGGTCCTCCTTCGGTTAGCTATACGCCATTCTCTTGCAACCACATCTCGAGCAGCGCGAGCTGCCAGAGCTGGTTCGCTCCGAGGGTCGTACGAGGAGTGTTGGGGTCGGCGAGCAAACGGTCAACATAGTCCGTCCGGAAGAGTGCACGCTCCCGGGCCGCCGGTGCGTGCAACGCCTCGCGGACCATCTCCAGCATCGGTCCCTCGAGGTGCCGGATGCCCGGAACGGGGAAGTAACCCTTCGTCCGGTCGATCACCTCGTCGGGCACGACCCCGCGGGCCGCGTCCTTGAGCACGCCCTTGCCGCCGCGGGCCAGCTTGAGCTCCGGCGGGCAGGCCGCCGCGAGCTCGACCAGCTCGTGGTCCAGGAACGGGACGCGCGCCTCCAGCCCCCAGTCCATCGTCATGTTGTCGACCCGCTTGACCGGATCGTCGACCAGCATCACCTGGGTGTCGAGTCGCAACGCCGCGTCGACCGCGGTCTCGGCCCCCGGCCGGGCGAAGTGCGCGGCGACGAACTCCCGGCTGACGTCCTCCTCCAGGAACCACTGCGGGTTCAGCTGGGTGCGCAGGTCACTGTGCGGACGATCGAAGAATTCCCGGGCGTACGCGTCCGCGGCGCGATCGCGCGGCACGTCCCGCAGCGGCGGGTACCAGCTGTAGCCGGCGAGGATCTCGTCCGCGCCCTGCCCCGACTGCACCACCTTGATCTGCTTGACGACATCTTCGCTCAGCAGGTTGAAGGCGATCGCGTCGTGGCTGACCATCGGCTCGCTCATCGCCGCGACGGTCCGCGCGACGGCCGGCAGGAACCGGTCCTTGCCGATCCGGATCTGGTGGTGCCGGGTGTCGAACTGCTTGGCGATGATGTCCGAGTACGCGAACTCGTCGCCGCTCTCCCCGGCCGCCGACTCGAACCCGATCGAGAAGGTCGTCAGCCCCTTCTGGCCCTGCTCGGCCAGCAGCGCGACGATGTACGACGAGTCGAGCCCGCCGGACAGCAGCACCCCGACCGGCACGTCGGCGACCATCCGCCGCTCGACCGCGGTCTTCAGCGCCTCGTGGATGGCCTCCGGCCAGTTGTCCACGTCGTCGCGGCGGGTGTGCGAGGCCTCCCAGTAGACGGTCTCCGTCGAGGTGCCGTCCGGGCGGATGACGCGGACGGTCGCCGGCGGCAGCTTGCGCACCCCGCTCAGGATCGTCCGCGGCGCCGGCACCACCGAGTGGAACGTCATGTAGTGCTGCAGCGCGACCTTGTCGATCGACGTGTCGACCTCCCCGGCCGCGAGCAGCGCCGGCAGCGTCGAGGCGAAACGCAGCCGCCCCGGCGTCTCGGCCAGGTACATCGGCTTGATGCCCAGCCGGTCCCGGGCCAGCATCACCGTGCCGCTGCCGTGCTCCACGATCGCGAAGGCGAACATCCCGAGGAAGTGCCGCACACAATCAGCACCCCACCGGTGGTACGCCTTGAGGATCACCTCGGTGTCGGACGTCGAGGCGAACGTGTAGCCGTACCCCCGCAGCTCGTCCCGCAGCTGCTTGTAGTTGTAGACGCAGCCGTTGAAGACCAGCGACAGCCCGAGCTGCTCGTCCGTCATCGGCTGGGCGCCGGCCTCGGACAGGTCGATGATCTTCAGCCGCCGGTGGCCGAGCGCGACCGGGCCGCGCTGCCACAGGCCCTCGCTGTCCGGGCCGCGGTGCTCCAGGCAGGGCAGCATCCGGCGGACGGCCTCCGGGTCGGCCGCCCGGCCGTCGAACCGCAGTTCGCCACCGATTCCGCACATGACTTCTCAACCTCCACGGGTTCCGTTTCGGGGGTATTTCGCGAGCGTGAAAGACGTGACTCAGCCCATGAGCCAGGTGTCCTTGGAGCCGCCGCCGCGCGACGAGTTGACGATCATGCTGCCCGCGGGCGCGACCCGGGTCAGGGCGGCCGGGGCCACCACCGACTCGTGGCCGGTGAAGACGAACGCGCGCAGGTCGACGTGGCGCGGCGCGAGCTGGTGACCGTCGAAGACCGGGTGCGTCGACAGCTGGACGACCTCCTGCGCGACCCACCGGTGCGGGGCGGTGCGGATCTGGCGGCGTACGGCGGCCAGGTCCTCCTCGCTCGCGTGCGGGCCGATGACGATGCGGTCGCCGCCGTAGCCGTCCACGGGCTTGAGCACGAGCTCCGGCAGCCGGCCGAGCACTTCCTCGCGCTGCTCCGGGATGCCGCACAGATACGTCGGCACGTCCGCGAGCAGCGGCTTCTCGCCCAGGTAGTACTCGACGAGCTGGGGCACGTACGCGTACACGGCCTTGTCGTCGCCGATGCCGTTGCCGAGGGCGTTCGCCAGCCGGACGGTGTCCGCGTGCAGCGCCGTCACCAGGCTCGGGCCCAGCGGCATGCCGTCCGCACCCGGCGAGTGCACCAGGCTGTCCTCGCCCATGCGCAGGTAGACGACGTCGACGCGATGCTTGCGGCCGTTCTCGAGGCGGTGCACGAACCCGTCGTCCACGAGCAGGTCGGTGCTGCGGACCAGCGGGACGCCCATCTCCTCGGCCAGCATCCGGTGCTCGAACCACGCCGAGTCGTCCGGGCCCTGGCTCAGCACGACCAGCTTCGGATCGTCGCCCGCCGCCGGCCCGGCCGCGTCGAGCAGCGCCCGCTTGAGCAGCTGCGGCGTGCTCTCGGGGCTGAGCAGCCCGTCCGGCCGGGGCAGCTCGGCGAGGATCGTCTCGGTCAGGCGGCGGTTCTGCATGGCGTACGCGATCCCGGACGGCACACGCAGGTTGTCCTCCAGCACGCACCAGTCGCCCTCGGCATTGCGGACGAGGTCGACGCCCGCCACCTGAGCGCGCACGCCGGCGTGACTCACGAGGGCACCGCTGGGCCGCAACTCGGGCGAGCCGTCGATCACCCACTCGGGCACCACGCCGTCGCGGACCACCGTGCGGTCGCCGTACACGTCGTTGATGAAGGCGTCCAGCGCCCGCACCCGCTGCACCAGGCCGAGCCGCAGCCGCTGCCAGTCCCCGGCGGGCACGACGCGCGGCACCAGGTCGAACGGGAACAGCCGCGTGGCCGCCTCACCCGCGACGCTGAACGTGACACCGCGGGCGCGCTGCTCGTCGTCCCGGGCGTCCTCGCGGCGGCGCAGGCCCGCCGGTCCGAGCGCGCTGAGGACATTGACGATTCCCTCGTACGCGGGCACGACGTCCCCGTTCGGGAAAGCCTCGTCGCCGGGAGCCGCATAGGGCGTGAGCCCGGCCGGAACGGTCTGCCCGCTCGGGCCGATGCCGGTCGTCCCGCCGCGGGTGTCCGCGACCACGAGGTCGACCACGTCCGAGATGCGCCCGCGACGGGACATGGCCCGGCGCTGACGGGCGGCCGAGCTGCCCCGGCTGAGCGTCTGCACGGACAGGTCGAACACCTGCTCCCAGTCGCCCAGCTGCTCCAGCTCGGGCCGCAGATCGCCGACGAGCCGCTCGACGGCCACCGCGGCCGGCACGGGCACGGGCGAGCGCGGCAGGTCGAGCAGGTCGCCCTCGAGCCCCGAGCGCGCGGCGCGCCACATCGCCGCCCGGTGCAGCGGCGGGGGAGTCACCTGGGCGGGCAGGCCGGCCCGGTACTCCTCCCGGGCCCGCAGCGCCAGCGCCCGGAACAGCCCGGCGAGCAGCACGACGGTGTCCGCGTCGGGGCTGGAGTCGGTGACGCGCAACTCGACGGTGGGCAGGTGCGCGGAGGGGCGTACGTCGAAATAGACCATCTTGGGGTCGCTGATCGTGCCCGACGCGATCAGCTGCTCGACCAGCGCGTCGAACTCGGCGGCGCTGCTCACCACGCCGGGGTCGCCGGCCGTCGGCCAGCGCATCCAGACCAGCGAGCGCACGCTGGCGTAGCCGCTGTCCTCACCCATCCAGTACGGCGAGCTGGCCGACAGTGCAAGCAGGACGGGCAGCGACGAGGCGACCCGCTGGGAGACCGCCACGGCCTCGTCCCGGTCCGTGATGCCGACGTGCACCTGGGCGCCGCAGATGAGCTGCTCGCGGGCGAGCATCTGATACTCGTCGACCATGCGCTTGTAGCGTGAGGTGGGCGTGACCGGCAGCGAGTCGAGATCCACCAGCGGCACGGTGCCCGCGGCGACCAGGCCGAGCCCGAGCGACTCGGCGACGCCGATGGCCCGGCGCCGCAGCGACACGATGCCCTCGCGCAGCTCGTCGAGGGTCCCGGCGACCGGGGTGTTCGTCTCGACCACCGAGCGGTGCAGCTCCGCCGAGAAGTTCGCCTCGTCCAGCTGGGCGAGCACCTCGGGCGCTCGCGGCACCAGCTCCCGGGTCTTCAGATCGACGACGTGCAACTCTTCCTCGACGCCGAGGGAGAGCTCCGCACCGACGGCGCTGTTCTCGCCGCTCTCGCTGACCTTCACTGACTCCGTCATCAGACCGCCTACGTCCTTTTCTCGCTCCGAACGCCTCGCCCCGGAGCCTCGTCAGCTCGTGTGGCGAACTCGTGACGTGCCCATTTCCAGTCGTCGCCAAGCATGTCGCCGGCTCCCGGTGCGCGCCGCTGCGCATGTGAGCGTGCCCACGAGCGTCTTCACGCAGACGCTTGTGCAATTTTTCACGAAGCTTGTTCTTCTTTGCTCGCGGGCAATTAACCTCCGTTGATCCCCTGGAGGTGCGGCATGGCCGGAGAGAAGTACGTCTACGATTTTTCCGAAGGCAGCAAAGACCTCAAAGATCTGCTCGGCGGCAAGGGCGCGAACCTGGCCGAGATGACCCGGCTCGGGCTGCCCGTGCCGGCCGGGTTCACCATCACGACCTCGGCCTGCCGGGCCTTCCTGGCCACCGGCGAGAACCCGCCGTCCCTGGCCGCGGAGATCGACGACCACCTCGCGTCCCTCGAGCGCGACATGGGTCGTGAGCTGGGCGACCACGGCGACCCGCTGCTGGTGTCGGTGCGGTCCGGGGCGGCGTTCTCGATGCCCGGCATGATGGAGACAGTCCTCAACGTCGGGCTCAACGACGCCAATGTCGCCGGGCTGGCGGCGCAGGCGGGCGGCGACGAGCGGTTCGCCTGGGACTCGTACCGGCGGCTCGTGCAGATGTTCGGCAAAACTGTGTGCGACGTTCCGGGCGACGCATTCTCCGACGCGCTCGACGAGCTGAAACAGGCGCGCGGGGTCCGTAATGACGTCGATCTCGGCGCGGACGATCTCGCCGCCCTCACCGCGACCTTCAAACGCATTTTCGCCAAGCACACCGGCCACGACTTCCCGCAGGATCCACGCGAGCAGCTGCGGCTCACGATCGCCGCCGTCTTCCGCTCCTGGAACGCCGAGCGCGCGGTGCTCTACCGCAGGCAGGAGCGCATCCCGGGCGACCTGGGCACGGCAGTGAGCGTCGTCGCGATGGTCTTCGGCAACCTCGGCCCCGACTCAGGCACCGGCGTCGCCTTCACCCGCGACCCCGCCTCCGGCGCTCAGGGCATCTACGGCGACTACCTGCAAAACGCGCAGGGTGAGGACGTGGTGGCCGGCATCCGCAACACAGTCCCGCTGGAGCGGCTGCAGGAGATCGACCGGCGCTCGTACGACCGGCTGCTCGACATCATGGCGACGCTGGAGGGGCACTACCGCGACCTCTGCGACATCGAGTTCACCATCGAGCGCGGCAAGCTGTGGATGCTGCAGACCCGGGTCGGCAAGCGCACCGCGGCGGCCGCCTTCCGGATCGCCGCCCAGCTGGTGCAGGAGGGCATGATCGACCGGGACGAGGCGCTGCGCCGGGTGTCGGGAGCCCAGCTCGGCCAGCTGATGTTCCCGCGCTTCGACCTGTCGTCGGCGCCCGACGTGCTCGCCACGGGTGTCGGGGCGTCACCGGGAGCCGCGGTCGGCAAGGCCGTCTTCACCGCCGCGCGGGCCGCATCGCTCGCCGGTTCCGGGGAGGACGTCATCCTCGTACGCCGGGAGACCAACCCGGAAGATCTCGCCGGGATGATCGCCGCCCGGGGCATCCTCACCGCCCGGGGCGGCAAGACGTCGCACGCCGCCGTGGTCGCCCGGGGGATGGGCCGGGCGTGCGTGTGCGGCGCGGACTCCTTGGACATCTCGGGCTCGTCGCTGCGCGTGGGCGACGTCGAGATCGCCGAGGGCGACGTGCTGTCGATCGACGGGACGACCGGCCGCGTCTACCGGGGCGCTGTGCCGGTGCAGCCCTCGGAAGTCGTGCAGTACTTCGAAGGTTCCGCCTCCGAGGACGAGCTCGTACAGGCCGTGGACATGCTCATGACGCACGCCGACGACCGGCGGCGGCTGGCCGTGCGGACCAACGCGGACACCGGCGACGACGCGGCCCGGGCCCGGCGCTTCGGCGCGGAAGGCATCGGCCTCTGCCGCACCGAGCACATGTTCCTCGGCGACCGCAAAGAGCTGGTCGAGAAGCTGATCCTCGCGCACACCGACCAGGAGCGCGGCGACGCCCTCGCGGCGCTGCTGCCGCTGCAACGGTCGGACTTCGTCGACCTGTTCCGGGCGATGGACGGGCTGCCGGTGACCGTACGGCTGATCGACCCGCCGCTGCACGAGTTCCTGCCGTCGCTCGAGGAGCTCGCGGTGACCGTCGCCGTGGCGCGCGAGCGCGGCGAGGAGCACGCCGACGACGAGCGCCTGCTGGACGCCGTGCGCCGCATGCACGAGCAGAACCCGATGCTCGGCCTGCGCGGGGTCCGCCTCGGCCTGGTGATCCCCGGCCTGTTCGCCATGCAGGTGCGCGCCATCGCCGAAGCCGCGGCCCACCTCGCCGCCGAGGGCCTGCACCCCCGCCCCGAGATCATGGTCCCCCTCGTCGGCGCGGTCCAGGAGCTCGAGATGGTCCGCGGCGAGTGCGAACAGATCGTCGCCGAGGCCACCGGCGTCCCCATCCTGATCGGCACCATGATCGAGGTCCCGCGCGCGGCCCTGACCGCCGGCCAGATCGCCGAGGCCGCCGACTTCTTCTCCTTCGGCACCAACGACCTCACCCAGATGGCCTGGGGCTTCTCCCGCGACGACGTGGAAGGCGCCTTCTTCTGGCGCTACCTCGAACTGGGCATCTTCGGCATCTCCCCGTTCGAGTCCCTCGACCGCGACGGCGTCGGCCGCCTGGTCCGCATCGCCACCGACGCCGGCCGGGCCGAGAAACCCGGCCTCAAACTGGGCGTCTGCGGCGAACACGGGGGTGACCCGGAGTCGGTGCACTTCTTCCACGAGGTGGGCCTCGACTACGTGTCCTGCTCTCCCTTCCGCGTCCCGATCGCCCGTCTCGAAGCCGGCCGCGCCGCCCTCGACTGACGATGCCCGCGCGCCCGTCCCTGGTGCAGGGGCGGGCTGCTCGGGAAAGCCGGAGCGGCAGAGGATCCCGCCCCCCGAAGCCGCGGCTGCGCTGCGCCGCGATCGCGGTCAGCGGGTCGCGCGGTCGGTGGCGAGCATCGACGACAGGTCGCGCATTGCTTCGTAGAGCCTGACCTGCACGGTGGCCGGCGCGATGCCGAGCACCTGCGCCGCCTCGCGGGTGGTGCGGCCACGGAAGTACGTCGCCACGAGGACTTCGCGGTGCTGGTCCGGGAGGCGTTGCAGCATGGTCTCCAGCGGCGTGCCTCGGCGCGCGGTCGGCGGCGCTTCGGAAGTGACCGGGCGGGCTTGTCTGGTCAGCATTCCCAGGACTCTGCTCATCGGGGCGGCGCTTCTCCAGTCCGCAGATGCGAAGTAGTTCCCTGGTCACCCCCAGCCACGAGCGCCGGACGTGATCAGCACCTAGGCTGTGGCCCCATGTCGCGGTTCCGCCTCTGGCTGTTGCCGGCCCTGCTCGCCGCGGGTCAGCTCGCCCTGTGGCCCGGCATCGCGGCAGCCCGAGGGGACGCACTCGATCCGCGCCGCCTCGTCGTCACCTTGGCCGCCGTTGCGGTGGTCACGGCGGCTGCGGTCGGCCGGGTGCGCTTCCCCGTGGCGAGCGTGCTCCTGGCCGGCGCGGCCATCGGTGCGGGGAGCTGGCTGCTGCCCGATCAGTTGTTCTTCGTACCCGGTGACACTCTCCTCGTTCTCTCAGTCGCGGATCTCGTGCTGCTCTACAACGTGGGCGTGCGTACGGACCGTCGAGCCACCGCCCTCGCGCTGGCCGGGGCCGTCGGTCTGCAGACCGTGGCGACCGCCGGGCAGAGCGGCCTCGGCGCCGACCTCCTGGGGGACACCGTCGCCAACGTGGTGACCTATGGACTGGTCGCCGCGATGGGCCGGCTGCGGCAACGCTGGCTCGCCGATCGGGCCGACGCAGCCCGCCGGCTGGCCGAGGCCCGGGCCGCCGAACGCGAAGCCGCCGCCGCCGAACGCCGCCGCCTGGCCCGGGAGCTCCACGACGTCACCGCGCACCACCTCACTTCGGTCGTCGTCAACGCCTCGGCCGCCGACCTGCTCGGCGACCAGCGCCCCGAGTTGCGTACCGAGGCGGCGGCCTTCGCCGCACGCACCGGCCGGGAGACGTTGACCGCCCTGCGCGAGCTGGTCGCCGTCCTGCCGTCGGCGGCGGAGGCCGAGCAGACACCCGCTCTCGCCGATCTCGTCGACGACTTCCGCCAGCTCGGCCAGATCGTCTCGCTCGATCTCCGGGGCGAGCCGGCGTCGGCCGAGATCGCCGCGGCGGTGCACGGCATCGCGCGCGAGGCCCTCACCAACACACTGCGCTACAGCCCCGGCACCCCCGTGCAGGTGTCCGTCGACCACACCGCTCCGGACGGCGTCCGTCTCCTGGTACGCAACGACGGCACACCGGCAGCCCCCGTCACCGGGCTCGGCGGCGGAAGGGGCATCGCCGGGATGCGCGACCGGGCCGAGTCCCTGGGCGGCACGCTGACCGCGGGACCGCTGCCGGACGGCGGGTGGGAGGTGCGTGCGGTCATCCCGGGTGGACGCCCCACCCTGCCGAAGATCCGCCGGTGGCTGCGCAGCCAGCTCGCCTTCGACGCGGGGCTGGTCGCGCTGCTGCTGGTCTTCCCGGTGATCGGGGTGGTGCTGGCCGTCGAGGAGGACGGTCTCGCCCCCGGCCCGGCTGCCCTGCTGCTGGTCGTCGTGGTTGCCCACACCGTGCCGCTGATGTGGCGGCGCAACGCTGCCCGGGCGGTGCTCACCGCGGTCGTGCTGACCACGTGGCCGGCCGTGCTCCTGTTCGCCACGGACGTCGTACCCACCGGGGGTTGGGCTTTTGCCTTTGCGGCCCCGGCCGATCTGGCGGCCGTGTACGCGGTGGCGGCCTTCGGCGCTCGCCCCCGTCTGAGCTGGCTCGCGCCGCTCGCGGTCGCCGCGTCGGGGGCCGGGGCGTTCGTGGTCATGCTGGCCCTGCCCGGCCCCGACGTCGTCGTGTCCGGGCTGGTCACAGGCGGGTTCATCGGCTTCTTGCTGCTCTGGCCCGCGGCGGCGGCCTGGCTGGCGGGCCACCTCGTCCGGCGCCGGCGGCAGCGGCGATCGGACCGGGAGGAAGGCGCGGTGGCCGTGGCGACGGCGCAGGCCGAGCAGCAGGCCCGGGCCGAGCGCGCCCGCATCGCCGCCGGCCTGCGCGGCGCCGTCCTGCACCACGCCGCCGAGATCCCCCGCGCCGCCGACCGGGCCGACCTCGCCGCTGTCGTGACCCACGCGCGCGCCGCGCTGACCGCGATGCGTAGCCTGCTCGACAGCCTGGGAACGCGCCCGGCCCGGGAAGCGGAGGAGGTGCCGACATCACTGTCCGTGTGATGGTCGTCGACGACCAGCTGATGGTGCGCGCGGGCTTCGCCGCGATCGTCGACTCGCAGGACGACATGGAGGTCGTCGGCGAGGCCGGTGACGGAGCCGCCGCGCTCACCCTGGCCGCCCGGACCGCGCCCGACGTCGTGCTCATGGACGTCCGCATGCCGGGGATGGACGGCCTGACCGCCACCGCCCGGCTGACGGCGGGCGAGCGGCCGCCCCGCGTCCTGGTGCTGACCACCTTCCACCAGGACGCGTACGTCTATCAGGCGCTGCGGGCGGGCGCCTCGGGCTTCCTGCTCAAGGACGCCGACCCGGCCGAGCTCGTGGCCGCGATCCGGGTGGTGGCCACGGGCGAGGCCATGCTGTCGCCCGCCGTGACGCGCCGGCTGATCGACGCCTTCGCCGCGGGCTCGCTCACCGCGCCGCCCGGGGACGACCCGCGGCTGGCCGCGCTGACCCCGCGTGAGCGGGAGGTCCTGGGCGCCCTGGCCACCGGCCTGTCCAACGCCGAGATCGGCGTCGCGCTGGGCATCGGCACGGGCACGGTGAAGGCCCACGTCAACGCGCTGCTGCCCAAGCTGGGGGCCCGCGACCGGGTGCAGGCCACGATCGTTGCCTATGACATCGGGCTGGTTCGTCCGCGCTGAGCGCTGATTCATCCTCATACCAGGGCTATCGCAGCGGCGGGCCGAAACGGTTCACGGAACAGTCCTTGATCGACTGTGAAGGTCCTGAGAGTACCCGCGGGTAGCACGCTATGTAACAGTCTGTTCACCGAGCCTGGTTAGGGTGACCGAAATATCCCACTTGTGGGGTACCGCTGTCCTTCTAGCAACGGCTCGAAAGGGACCATCATGCCCACGCCGGACAAGACCGACGTAGATGTGCCCCACCGCCGGCAGGCCCTGCTCCGGCACGACCTGCCCGCATCGATCGTCGTCTTCCTGATCGCCATCCCGTTGTCGCTCGGCATCGCCGCGGCCTCGGGCGCCCCGCTCATGGCCGGGCTCATCGCCGCCGTCGTCGGCGGCGTCGTCGCGGGCGCCCTCAGTGGCGCCCCGCTCCAGGTCAGCGGCCCCGCCGCCGGCCTCACCGTGATCGTCGCCGGGACCATCGCCGACTTCGGCTGGGCCGCCACGACCGCCATCGTCGCGCTGGCCGGGCTGGTGCAGCTCGTGCTCGGCGTCTCCAAGCTCGGGCGGGCCGCGCTCGCCCTGTCGCCGGCCGTCGTGCACGGCATGCTCGCCGGCATCGGCATCGTCATCGCGCTCAGCCAGGTGCACGTGCTGCTCGGTGGCGCGCCGCAGAGCTCCGCCTGGGCCAACCTGCGCGACCTGCCCCGGCAGGTGCTCGCCAACCACACGGAAGCCGTCTTCGTCGGCCTGCTGACCATCGCGATCCTGCTGATCTGGCCGCGCTTCGTGAAGATCTCGCTGCTGCCGGCCGCCCTGGTCGCTGTCGTCGTGGCCACCGTCACCGCGAGCGTGGGCGGCTTCGACGTCGCCCGCGTCGACCTGCCGCCGAACCCGCTGGCGGAGATCACCTTCCCGCGCTGGCCCGACGGCAGCCCGTGGCAGATCGCCGTCGCCGTGCTCACGATCGCCCTGGTCGCCAGCGTGGAGTCGCTGTTGTCCGCGGTGGCCGTCGACCGGATGCACGACGGCAAGCGCGCCAACCTCAACAAGGAACTGCTCGCCCAGGGCGCCGCGAACACGGTGTCCGGCGCGCTCGGCGGCCTGCCCGTCACGGGCGTCATCGTGCGCAGTTCCACGAACGTCGCGGCGGGGGCGCGTACCCGGATGTCGGCGATCCTGCACGGCGTCTGGGTCGGCGTGTTCGTCCTGCTCTTCGCCGCGCTGCTGGAGCAGATCCCGCTGTCCGCGCTGGCCGCCGTGCTCGTCGTGGTGGGACTCCGGCTGGTCAGCCTCGCGCAGATCAAGGCGTACACGCGGCACCGCGAGCTGCCCACCTACCTGGTGACCGCGCTCGGCGTCGTCTTCACCGACCTGCTGACGGGCGTGGCGCTGGGCATGGCCACGGCCGTGCTGTTCATGCTCGCGCGGCTCGCCCGGTGCGAGATCACGCGCACGTCGCCGGCCGAGGGCCGCTGGACCGTGGTGATCACCGGAACGCTCGCCTTCATCGGCTCCGGCCGCCTGGCCCGCGAGCTGTCGGCCATTCCCGAGGGCGGCCAGGTCGATCTCGAGCTGCATCTCGACTATCTCGACCACGGCGCCTTCGAGACCGTGCAGGACTGGCGCGAGGCGTACGAGCGCGGCGGCGGCCACGTCACCATCCGCGAGATCCACGACAGCTGGTTCCACCGGGCCATGTCCGGCCGGCTCGGCGGCGCCCGGTCGCAAAGCCGCGTACCCCGGTTCCTCGGGTCGTGGTCTCAGTGGGCCTCGATCGACCAGCAGCGCCAGGACGCGATGCAGGCCGGCATCGACGAGTTCGAGCGCAGCGTGGCGCCGCTCGTCCGGCCCCACCTCGCCGACCTGGCCCGCGACGGGCAGAAGCCCGAGCAGCTCTTCATCACCTGCGCCGACTCGCGGCTGGTGCCCAACCTGATCACCACGAGTGGCCCGGGTGACCTGTTCACGATCCGCAATGTCGGCAACATCGTCCCCGCGTACGGGTCCGGCGACTCGTCGGTCGGCGCGGGCATCGAGTACGCCGTCGACGTCCTGGGCGTCTCCACGATCACCGTCTGCGGCCACTCCGGCTGCGGCGCCGTACGGGCGATGATGGGCGGCGCGGCGGGCGAGCCGTCGGCGCTGGGCTCGTGGCTCGCCGCCGCGGATCTCACCGTGGACGACGCGTCCGAGGAGGACTGCATCACCGCGAACGTCGCCCAGCAGCTGCGCAACCTGAGCAGCTATCCGAGCGTACGGCGGGCGGTCGGCGAGGGTCGCCTGACGCTCACCGGGTTGTACTTCGACCTGGCCGAAGCGCGCATGTACACAGTGTCCGGCGGTGAACGCCGGCCCGTCACCGTGGCGTGATCACTGCGGACCGCGGCGATGCTCCGCATGGGGCATCGCCGCGGTTCCGCGTGAATGCCACATGAATCTGCAATGTTAGTGCCAATTTCCGTCGCGACGATTGAGTCACGTGCCCGCACGGCCCAAGGTGGAGGCTGGCCGGAGGATGAATTCCGCGGTCCACCCGGCCGTGCGCGACATCAACTCCGTACGGCCGGACGAAGGCGAACGGGTCGCCCGGGCGGAGGTGGCGAAGTGGCGACGGCCGAGCGAACGGTCCGGGCCGGCGACGTGGTGCTCGTCGGCCGGGCGGCCAGCGTCCAGTTCGCCGGCCCCGCCGGATTCGCGTTCCGCGTCGTCGACGTCGATGTGCGGCCGACGTACGAAGGCTGGGTCTGGCTGGACGGTTACCAGCTCGACCACCGCGGCCACCCGGCCCTGCGCCGTCGGATATTCGTCCGAGAGGCTGGTTTACGCCGGCCGCAGCCCAGGCAACCATGAGACATGGCCGAACGTGAATCTTCACTGACACCCGGTGACGTCGTCCTCGTCGGACGCGCCGCGAGCGTCCAGTTCACCGGCCGCTCCGGCTTCCCGTTCCGCATCATCGCCGTCGACTCCCGCCCCACCTACGACGGCTGGATCTGGCTCGACGGCTACCAGCTCGACCGCCGCGGCCACGCCGTCGCCCGCCGCCGCATCTTCGTCCGCGAGGCGGGCCTCACCCGCGGCGGCGTCCCCGAGTCGGCGAAGGACCCGGCCTGACCGCGAGCTTCACCACCAAAAAGCGGAGAGTACGCCCGGCGGGGACCCCAGAAGCACCGCGTCCTGCTCGTGGCGGCCGCCCGGCTGCGTGCCCACTCCCGCTCCGCGCGCGGCCGCCGGGCTGTCCTGCGCGGTCACCCGCTACGCAGATCCGTGCACCTCGACCCGCTTTCGGGGACTTGCTCTGGAAAATCGTGGGCGGCGATGCGTAGAACAGGATAGGAGGGTTACGCCCACTCAGCTCCGGTCGCTGGAGCTGGAGCGTGCATTGTGAGAGGTGCCCATCGACATGGGTGGTTTCTTGCTTGACTCGGGACCTGACGGCACATCCGGACTTGTCGGCGAGATCGATCTCGTGGGCGACCCGGGTGAGAGCCCCGAGACTCCTGTATCGGGTCGCTGCCAGACGCAGCGGCGCGCCGCCGAGGCGGCGCCGGCAATTGATCTCAATGACGACTTCGCAGAGTGGTTCTCCGCCGGCGGGTCCGATCTGTTGCTCAGGTCGGCGCACGGTGTCTGCGGGCGTCGTGTCTACGAGGACATCGCCTTCGAAGCAGCCGGAACGATCTATCGGCGGTGGGGCGATCCGCGTAAGCGGCACTTGTTCAAGACCCAGCCAGGCTATGTCTTCCAGGTCGTCCGGAACACGTTCCTGAGTCATCTTCGTAAGGCGGCCAACCGCCCGGAGCTGCACCAGGAGCTCCCCGGTGAGGAGGACGGTGCCTTCTGGCAACGATTGGCCGAGGACCCCGGACACGAGGTGAGGCAAGCAATTCTTCTGCTGAACGCGGACGAAGCTGAGCTCATCTTCATCCGGTACTTCCTCAACCTGACGCTGAGCGCGACCGCCCGCGACATGGGTCTCAAGCGAAGCGAGGCAGAGAAACTTCACAACAAGGCCCTGGCGGAGCTTCGGACGATGTTGGGGCCGGAGGGGGCGGGTTGAGCGTCGAGAAGCGATTGCTCGAGCTTGCCGCTTCCTTCGCGGACGAGATCTCTCGCGGCGATGAAGAGAGATTTCAGGACAGCGTCATGGCTTTCCTGGAAGTTATCCGGTCGTCCGAGAGTCCGCGAGCCGTTCAGGGGGCCGGTCCGCACGCCGGCCCCCGCGGCGGGGAAGAGGTGACGGAAAGCCCGTAACGAATCAGGTCCGACGGCGCCAGGCCGTGGTTGCGTCGGACGACAGCGCCGGGAGTCATCCAGCGGGACCCCGGCAGATGCAGGGCGGAAAGAAAGATTGCGGCGGCACCCGGCGGCAACCGGGTGCCGCTGTTTCCATCCCACTCTTGGGAGGCCGCGTGAGCAGCAGACCGTGGCGCGGAGTCGGCGTTGTCGGAGGCGCGGTATCAACCATTCTGGTTGCCGCGGGCCGGGCGGGAACAGAACGGGGACTCGTGCTCTGGAGTTTGGCGATATTTGGCGTTCTTGCTCTCGCACTTCTGGCGTTCAGCGTGTTCGGTGACCATCTCAGGGACAAGGCAAGGCTCGGCGGCGTCGCTCCGGACTCGTCCGCCGTGAAGGAGCGGCAGGGTCAGGGGCGCGAGCGACCAAGATCCGAACTGCCGGAGCCCGCGCCGAGGGGCGCGGGCTCCGGGCGTACGGGTGGGTCAGTTGCGGTTGATCGTGAAGGTTGTCGTCGGGTTCTCGATGTCCCGGTAGTTGTTGGACAGGCGCAGGTTGGTGAAGGTGGCCGAGCCGACCGCCGGGCCCTGGCCCGCCTCGGGCAGCGGGTTGGCCCAGATGGCGAAGCCCGACTTGGCGTCGAACTCGTCACCGCTGCGGACGGCGCCGGTGATGGAGATGTTGGTGAAGGTGGTGTCCTTGATGATGTTCTGAGGCTGGCCGCCGATGTACTGCGTCTGGAACATGATGCCGCTGTAGGTCGGGTCGACGATGTCGACGTTGCTGACGCGGATGCCCTGGAAGACCTTGGAGGCCGAGAAGAGCCAGATGGCCGGGAAGGTCTGGCCGCCCCAGAAGTGGCCGCCCGCGCGGACGATCGAGATGTTGTCGAAGACGGTGGGCGGGCTGGCGCCGAAGCCGTTCATCGGGTAGCCGAAGTCGAGCGAGCTGATCGTGATGCCCGAGTAGACGAGCGTGTCGGCGATGTAGATGTTGCGGAAGGTGTTGGCGTAGCCGCCGTAGACCGCGACGCCCGCGGCCCGCCAGGTCAGCGTCGTGGAGAGGTTCTGGTAGACGTTGTTGATCTCGTCCGTGCCGCCCGCGTCGATGGCGGAGAACAGCGCGAAGCTGTCGTCGCCGGTGGCCCGGGCGTCGTTGTTGTCGACCAGGTTGTCGGTCGAGCCGTTGGTCATGTTGACGCCGTCGGCGAAGGTGTTGCGGATGCGCGAGTTCTTGATCGTCACGTGGTCGGTGTTGAGACCCCAGTAGAGGCACACCTGGTGCTCGGTCCAGATGTTGTCGATGGTCATGTTGGCGACGTTCTGCCAGTCGAAGACCTTGCCCGGACCGTCCTGCCGGATGATGTAGTTGCCGAAGAACGCGAAGTTCGCGAAGGTCGACCCGTTGGCCGACTGCTCGGCGCGGAAGCCGGCGTCCGTGCCGTTCTGGTCCTGCGGCGTGACGAAGCGGGTGTACCAGGGGCCGGCCCCGACGACCTTGATCGCCTTGCCGTAGACCTGGAACTTGTTGGTCGTGGTGTAGGTGCCCGGCGGCAGGTAGACGCCGAGCTTGCCGGTGGTCATCCGGGCCTGGTCGAGCGCGTTCTGCACGGACTGCTGGTCGAAGCCGGTGGGCACGACGTAGTTGGCCGCGTCCGGGTTGGCGAGCGGCGCCACCTGCTCGGTGTTGATGAAGTCGATCGCGATGTTTCCGCTGTTCGCCGCGTCCTTCTGCACCTTGACGACACTGCCCGCCGGATACGACTTCGAGAGCAGGATGTTCGCTTCGTCGTAGATGTGCCGCGGGCCGGTGCCGGAGTTCTGCGGGCTTGCCTCGTCACCGTAGAGCCAGGCGAACTTCGAAGTGAGCGGCAGCGTCTTGTCGAGCGTGCCGTTGACGTACACGTTGATCGAGCTGGTCGTGTTGTCCGGGATGGAGAAGCGGGCCACGACAGTGTTGGTCGCCGCGCGGGTCGTCCACTGCACGTACGCGCCGGTGCTGTTGAGCGTCACCGCCTTGCGCCCGGACGCCTCGCCCGCCAGGTCACCGATCTTGCGGTTGGGGCCGACGACCTGGGCGCCGCCGCCGGTCGTGCCGTCCTCGGCCTCGTACATGTCGTAGGGCATGTCGGCGCCGCGGCCCGCGAAGAACGTCTTCTCCGCGGTGTTGTTCGCCTGCTTCACCGCCAGCTCGTTCGCGTCCACGGCCACCACCGTGCGGACGGTGTAGCGCCCGTTCACCGCCGTCCACGAGCCGAGGTTGATCGCCGGCGACGAGGCGCCCGCCGCGAGCACGCCCGTCCACGATCCGGTCAGCGTGCGAACGGTCGCGCCGGCCCCGTCGAGCAGTGTGAGCGTCACCCCGTGCGACCCACCGGCCGACGCCGCCGTGCCCTGGTTCGTGAGCGTGACGCTGAACGTGACGGCCTGCCCGGCGGACGGGTTCGACGGCGACCACGTGACCGCCGACGCGACGAGGTCGGAACTGGAGACCGGAGCGACGACCAAGGACGAGGACGACGTGTACGAGTTATTCGCGTCGTTCTGTTCGATGATGGTGTTCGCCTCGTCCACGACCGCGCGCAGCTGATATGTGCCCGCGTCACGCGCGCCGATCGACGCGGTGACGGTGGTGGACGCCCCGGCGGCGAGCGCGCCGACCGCGGCGGTGCCCACGCGGGTCGTACCCAGATAGAGGTTGACGTTGGAAGCCGGCGAGGCAGCCGACCCGGCGTTGCGCACAGTCGCGGACAGCGTGATCGTGTCCGTCTCGACCGGTGCCGACGGCGCTGCGCTGACCGCGGTCACGGTGAGGTCCGGGTTCGGGGCGGGCACGCCGACGACCTGGAACTCGGCGACCTGCCCGCTGGGTGCCCCGGTGTTCGCCGTGAAGCTCAAACGAACATCCGCGACCGTCGCGCTGACCGGAACGGTCACCGTATTGCCCGACGCGGGATTGAAGGTGTACGCCGCCGAGCCCACCAGCGTGGTGAACGCCGACGCGCTCTGCTCGCGCCCGAGCACCGCGAACGTCTGCGTGCGCGTCGCCCAGTCGGTGCCCGGATTGAGCTTGACGATGACCGAACTGGTCACCGCGTTGGCCCCGAGCGCCACGGTCAGCGTCGCCGGATACGCGCTGCCCTCCCAGTACGTCGCCGTGTTGTTGTCGTTCGCGTTCGCGGCCACGAAGGTGAACGCCGTCGACGACGCGGTGATCGGCTTGCCCACGGCGAGGTTCATGCCGCCCGGGCTCGTGCCGTTGCGTGTCACCGAGTTGCTCGCCGCCGAGACGTTGCCGGCCGCGTCGCGCGCCTTGACGGAGTACGTCACGGTGGCGTCGGCCGAGCGGTTGTCCGTGTACGTGAGCACCGAGCCGCCGACCGTCGCGAGCAGTGCCCCGTTCGCCCAGATCTCGTAGCCCGTGACACCCACGTTGTCGGTGGCGGCGCCCCACGTCAGCCGGATCTGCCCGGTGGCGGGCTGCGTGTAGGCGAGGTTGGTCGGCGCGACGGGCGCCTGCGTGTCCCCGGTCGCCGGCCCGTAGACCTCGAGCTCGGACACCTGACCCGCGGGCCAGCCGGTGTTGCCGGTGACGTTCAGCCGCACGAACCGCGTGGTCGCCGTCGTGAAGTCCACGGTCACGGTGTTGCCGGTCGCCGGGTTGAACGTGTAGCCCGCCCCGGCCTTCAGGTCGGTGAAGTTGCTGCCGGTGTTGCTGCCCTGCACGGCGAAGGTCTGTGTCCGCGTCGACCAGGCGGTCGCCGGCGGGAGCTTGACGACGACCTGGTTGACGCTGACCGTGGCGCCGAGGTCGACCTGCAGCCATTGGGGGAAGGCGTTGTTCGCGCTCTCCCAGTAGCTGCTCGCGTTGCCGTCGCCCGCGTTCCCGGCGCCGTAGACATCGGAGGTGCTGCTGGCGGAGAAGGTCTTGCCCGCGGCGAGGTTGGGCCCGGCCGCGACGGCGGGAGTGGTGGGGGAGACGGCTTGGAGGACGGCGGTGGCGAGCAGGGCGGCGGAGACGGCCGCCAAGGATCTGGAAAGTCGAGACACGACGAAGCGCCTTTCATCCAGCGGGGGGAGGAAGAGCAGGGCGGCGCTTCGGTGGGTCGCCGCCCTGCCCGGCACTGCTACGAGGTGTAGACCTCGAACTCGGAGACCTGGCCCGCGGGCCAGCCGGTGTTGCCCGTGAAAGTCAGCCGCAGATACCGCTGCGTGGTCGCGGTGAAGGAGACCGTGGCGGTGTTGCCGGACGACGGGTTGAACGTGTAGCCGGCGGACGACTTGACCGTGCTGAACGACGAGCCGTCGGACGAGCCCAGGACCGAGAGCGTCTGGGTACGCGTCGCCCACGCCGCCGCCGGCGGAAGCTTGAGCATGATCCGGCTCACGCTCCGGGCGGCGCCCAGATCCACGGTCAGCGACTGCGGCCACGCGTTGTTCGGGCTCTCCCAGTAGGTGTTCGCGTTGCCGTCGACCGCGTTGCCCGGCGCGTAGACGTCGGCCTGACCGGTCGCCGTGACCGGACGGTTGAGCGCCAGGTTGCCCGACACCGGGGGAGTGGTGGGCGGCGTGGTCGGCGGGGTGGTGGTGTTGCCCCACTGCGGCGCCGGCCAGGGACCGCAGTACGGCGTGTCGGTGTACCACCCGGTGTTCGTGCCGGTCCGGGTGATCTGGAAGCCCGAGCCGACACAGTTGTGGATCGGGTTCGGCTGCGCGATGCCCGAGGCGCGCACGTTGTTGAAGGTCACCTGCGACGGGGCCTGCACCTGCAACGCGTACGTGCCGGCGCCCTGGATGTTGATGTTCGACAGCGTGATGCCGCTCGACTGTCCCTCGATCCAGTGCAGCGCCGCGTACGAGCTGTCCAGGATGTCGGTGTCCGTGATGGTGATGGCCGCGCCGGTGATCGGGCCGTTGAGCGCGTCGAACCAGATCGCCCCGACGCCGAACTGCCAGTTGTAGTCGGAGTTGCCGGCGCGCAGCAGCGTGTTGCGGGCCAGCGTCCACGTCCCCGCCACCGCGGTCGGACCGTTCACCCCGGGATAGCGGTTGGCCACGTGCAGCCCGCCGCCGTTGGTCACGGTGTCCGACACGACGTTGTCGGAGATGGTGATGTCGCGGCCGCCGTAGCTGACGATGTTGTTCGCCAGGATCGGGGCGACCACGGTGTTGCGCGTGAACGAGTTGCCGACGTTCGGAACGTTCTCCGCCCACATCGCCAGCCCGTCGTCGCCGGTGTTGCGGACGAACGTGTTCGTGACGGACGAGTTCGTGACGCCGATGTGGAAGTTCACGCCGTCGGCGGTCTGGTCGAGGATGCGCGAGTTGCGGATCGTGAACCGGTCCATCGGCCCGTCCATCCACGCGCCGACCTTGGTGTGCTGCATCCACACGTTGTCGATGACCGAGTTGCTCATCGCGCCGCCGAACGCGTTCACCTGGTCCGCGTCGACCCGTTCCCGGATGTCGCCGATGACCGCGAGATCGCGAACGGTGACGTTCTGGCTCGGGCCGCCCTCGGAGACGTACTTGCCGTAGATGCCGGCGGCGAGGTTGCGCTGGGTGGGGTGCCGCCCGCCGAGCACGGTGTACCAGGGCCCGGCGCCCGCGAGCGTCACCCGGTCGACGATCACGTGGCTGTAGAGCGTGTAGTTGCCCTGCGGCACGTAAACCACCCTGCCGGAAGAGGCATTGACCGCGGCCTGGAACTGCGCCGTCGAGTCCCGGGCGCCGGTGGGGTCGGCGCCGTAGTCCGCGACGACGTCGATCGCCCCGGACGGCTTGCCGATCGGCGCGGGCACGTTCTCGAAGTCGGCCACGTCGATGGTGAACGACGGCGACTGCGCGGTCGACGACACCTGCAGCCGGATCTTCGTACCGGCCGCATAGGTGGTGCCGAAGAGCGTGCGCGCCTCGTCGTAGAAGTGGTGCGGGCTGCCGTCACCGGGGTTGTTCGAGAACGGATAGCCGCCGTAGTACCAGCTGTACTTCGACGTGACCGGGACGGACTTCACCAGCGTGCCGTTGGCGCGGACGTCGAGCGAGGCGTCCCGCCCGGTGCCGGAGGGACTGTCGGGAATGCTGTACCGGAAGGTGACCGCGTTGGCCGGCTGGGTCAGCGTGAACTCGACGTACTCGCCGGCGGCGTCGAGCGTGACGGCCTCGCGCCCGGACGCTTCGGACGACAGCTGACCGTAGAAGCGGCTGGTGCCGGTCGACGTGCCGTTCGACGCGCCGGCCACAGCTTCCTGTTCGGCGAACGGCACGGTGGCGCCGCGCCCGGGGAAGTCGAAGGGAGAGGGTCCGGCGGCGAGGGCGGGGGAAGCGGGCCAGGTGCTGACCGCCACGGCGGAGACGGCGAGAGTCAGCGCGGCGGAGACCAGGAGGGGGACGGATCGGCGGGGCATGGTTCTCCTTTCACGAACTAGAAAGGCGCAACCAGACGGCGGTGTCAGGGGGAAGCAGGTCGCCGTCCAGCGGATTGCTGGCGATCAGCACCTCACGGAACGAGGGCAGCGGAACGGGAGCGGACGACAGGTTGAGGACGCAGGCGAAGGACGAGCCCCGGCAGTACGCGAGCACGCCCGCACCGAGATCCGTCCAGGAGAACGGCGACGACCGGGGCCGCAGGGCGATGGCCGAGGTGTAGAGCGCCAGCATCGAGCTCGGATCGCCGGCCTGCGCTTCGACGGTGAGGTCCTTCCACTCCGGCGGCTGGGGGAGCCACGGCGACCCGGTGGAGAAGCCGAACGGCGGGGAGTCGCCCGACCACGGGAGCGGGACGCGGCACCCGTCCCGGCTGTGGCCGCGGCGTGCGTACATGGGGTCCTGCATCTGCTCCGGCGGGATGGCCTCGTTCTCCCACAGGCCGAGCTCCTCGCCTTGGTAGACGTAGGCCGCGCCGGGCAGCGACAGTGACAGCAGCGCGGCGGCCCGGGCCCGGCGGGTGCCCAGCTCGAGGTCGACCGGCGTGCCGTCGAGGTTGTTCTCGAAGCTGAACGTGGTGTCGGCGCGGCCGTACCGCGTGACGTGCCGGGTGACGTCGTGGTTGGACAGCACCCAGGTGGTGGGCGCGCCGACCGCGCGGTGGGCGTCGAGCGTCCGGTCGATGCAGGCGCGCATCAGCTCGGCGTCCCACGCGCAGCCGAGGAAGTCGAAGTTGAACGCGGCGTGCAGTTCGTCGGGGCGCAGGTATTTGGCGAAGCGCGAGGCGTCGGGCAGCCACACCTCGCCGATCAGGGCCCGCTCGCCGGGATAGCTGTCGGCGACGCGCCGCCAGGCCCGGTAGACGTCGTGCAGCTCGTCGCGGTCGTGGAAGGGGTGCGGCTGCCCGTCCACGACCGGGGGCAGGGACCGGTCCTTGAAGAGCAGCGCGGCCGAGTCGATGCGGATGCCGTCGACCCCGCGGTCGAACCAGAACCGGAGGATGTCCTCGAACTCCGCCTTGACGACAGGGTGGTCCCAGTTCAGGTCCGGCTGCTCCGGCGTGAAGAGATGCAGATACCAAGAGCCGTCCGGCGTACGCGTCCACGTGGTCCCGCCGAACTCGCCCACCCAGTCGGTCGGCATGTCGGGCGACGGTGGCCGGAACCAGAACAGCTCGCGCATCGGGGAGTCCGGATCGGCCAGCGCCTCCCGGAACCACGCGTGCGCGCTGGACACGTGGTTGGGCACGATGTCGACGATCGTGCGGATGCCCAGCTCGTGCGCCTCCGCGACCAGCGTCTCCGCCTCGGCGAGGGTCCCGAACACCGGGTCGACGTCGCGGAAGTCGGCGACGTCGTAGCCCGCGTCGGCCATCGGCGACGGGTACCACGGGCTCATCCAGATCGCGTCGACCCCGAGGTCCGCGAGGTGCCGCAGGTGCGCCCGGACGCCGCCGAGGTCGCCGACGCCGTCGCCGTCCGAGTCGGCGAAGCTGCGCGGATAGACCTGGTAGATGACGGCGTCGCGCCACCACGGTTCGGGTTCGGTCACCGTGACCTGCTTTCTGCTGGGAGGGGAGGCTCAGCCCTTGGTCGCGCCGGCGGAGAGGCCGCCGATGATGCTGCGCTGGAAGACGAGGAAGACGAGGATCATCGGCAGGCTGGCGATCGCGAGCCCGGCCATGAACTCGGTCGGTGGCACCTGGCTGGTGTTCGCCAGCCGGCTCAGCGCCACGCTCAGCGTCTGTGCGTCCGGGTCCGGCAGCACCAGCAGCGGCCAGAGGAAGTCCTTCCACAGCGCGACGACGATGAAGATCGACACGACGCCCAGCACCGGGCGCGACAGCGGGAGGACGATCGACCACAGCTGGCGCAGCCGGCCGGCGCCGTCGATGGCCGCCGCGTCCAGGAGGTCGTCGGGGATCTGGTCGAAGAAGCGCTTGAGCACATAGACGTTGAAGGCGTTCGCGGCGGCCGGCAGCCACAGTGCCCACGGCGTGTTCAGCAGGTTCACGTGGACGAGCGGCACGTCCACGACCGCGAGATAGGCCGGCACGAGCAGCGCCGTCGCGGGCAGCATCAGGCTGGCCAGCATGCCGCCGAGCACGACGCGGCCGAAGATCGGCTTCAGCTTGCTGAGCGCGTACGCGACGCCGACATCGACGAGCAGCGACACGAGCCAGCCGCCGAACGCGTAGAACAGTGTGTTCGTGAAGTACTTGGCGATGCGCATGTTCGTCCACGCGGTCGCGAACGTGTCCGGGTGGAACGACTCGGGGATCAGCGTCGGGGAGCTCCGCGCGTACTCGGCCGGCGCCTTCACCGCGCTCGCGACCATCCAGTAGAGGGGGAAGAGGAACACCAGCGTGAAGACGAGCAGGGTCAGGCCGAGCACCGTGAAGTAGAGCCGGCGATGCCGTTGCAGGTCGATCGTCGACACGAGGGTCCGCGGCGCCGTCCGGAACCGCCGGCGTCGAGTCGGCGGAACAACGACGGGAGCAGTGTCGCTTCGGGGAGGTGCGGTCAGAGTCATCGTCGGACCCTCACGAGGAAGAGTTGCGGGTGAGGCGGAGATAGAGCGCCGAGAAGGCACCCAGCACCACGAAGAGCAGCACGCTCATGGCGGCGGCGAGCCCGAAGTCGTTGTTGACGGTGAACGCGTACCGGTAGACCAGCACCAGCACGGTGATCGTGTCCGGGTTGGACGTGCCGGTCAGCGCGTACGGCTCGATGAAGACCTGCATGGTCGCGATGATCTGGAGCAGCAGCAGGACCAGCATGATGAACCGCATCTGCGGCAGCGTCACGTGGCGGATCCGCTGCCACAGGCTCGCGCCGTCGAGCTCGGCCGCCTCGTAGAGATCGCCCGGGATGTTCTGCAGCGCGGCCAGGTACATCAGCGTGGCGCCGCCCAGGTTGGCCCACGTCGACACGAGGACCAGCGAGATCATCGCGGTCGCCGACGACTGGGTCCACTGCGACTCGGGCAGGCCGACGCTGCGCAGGGCCGCGTTGAAGAGGCCGTTGCCCGGGTCGTAGAAGTAGCGCCACAGCAGCACCGACACGATCGGCGGGAGCATGACGGGCAGGTAGACCAGGACCCGGAAGTACCCGCTGAAGTGCCGGAACTCGTTGAGCAGCACCGCGATGACGAACGGCAGCGCGAAGCCGAGGACGAGGGCGAGCGCGGTGAAGACGAGCGTGTTCCTCCAGGCCGTCCAGAACAGCGGGTCGTCGAACAGCGCCCGGTAGTTGTCCAGGCCGACCCAGTAGGGCGGCACCACGAAGTTGTCCTGCTGGAAACTGAGGATGACGCCCTTGACCAGCGGGTACCACGAGAACAGGGCGAAGCACGCGAGGCCGGCGGCCATGAAGCCGTACGCGAGCAGGGTGTCGCCGGCCTTGCGCCGGAACCGGGACACCATCGGCGTCCCGGCGGTCACTTGACGCTCGTCAGGATCTGGTTGACCTGGGTCTCGGCGTCGGCTAGGAGCTGGTCGACGTTCGCGTTCCGGTCGGTGAGGACCTTCTGCATCGCCACGTCGAGGACGGCGTAGATCTGCTGCGCGTTCGGCGGCTCGAGCTTGACCGGGATGCTGCCCATGCTCGCGACGAACGGGGCGTAGTTGGCCTGCGGGACGTTCGCGTACTTCTTGTCGGCGGCCGCCTGGGTCTGCGCGGCGGCGCCGGTGAAGATGGCCGGCTCGGGCAGGCCCACCGGCTGCTTGGTCTCGTCGGCCCACTTGTTCTCCGCCTCGAACCGGTCGGCCGAGGTGAACCAGAACGTCAGCCACTTGAGCCCGGCGCGGATCTTGTCGGCGCTCAGGCCGGCCTTGAACATGTAGCCCTCACCGCCGCCCAGCGTGCCCTGGCCGTCGGGGATCGGGCCGAGACCGTACGTCTCGTACTTGCCCTTGTACTGGTTGACGATCGTCGGGATGTTGTCGGCGGTCGCCAGGTACATGCCGAGCTTGCCCGAGCCCATCTGGTCGAGCAGGTCGGCCCATTCGAGCAGCTGCTTGGCGCCCATGCTGTTGTCGGTCCAGCGCATGTCCTTCAGCTGCTGCAGCACCTGCTTGCCCTGCGGACTGTTGAACGCGGCCTTCCACGTGCCGCCCTCGTTCACCGCGACCTCCCCGCCGACCGAGTAGATCTCGGTCGTGAAGTGCCAGCCGCCGGTGTTGTTCTTGCTGTAGTCGCCGTAGCCGACGGTGCCCTGGCCCAGCGCCGCGATCTTCCGCGCCGCGGTGCGCACCCCGGCCCACGTCTTCGGCGGGTTCTCCGGATCCAGCCCGGCCTTGGCGAAGAGGTCGCGGTTGTAGAGCAGGCCCATCGAGTAGTTCTTGTACGGCAGCCCGTAGGTCTTGCCGTCGCCGTCCTGGAAGACCCGCAGCACCTCGGGCTTGACCTCCGAGGTGATCGGGAAGTCCTGGAGGTACTTGCTGATGTCGGACACCTGGCGCTTGGCGATCAGGTTGGCCGGGTCGGTGAAATAGACGTAGAAGACGTCCTCGAGCTGGCCGCCGGCGAGCTTGGCCGGGAAGGTCTGCGGGTCCATCTTGCCCTCGCGGGCGTCGATGTCGATGTCGGGGTTGGCCTTCTCGAACTCGGCGACGTTCGCGAGGAAGCGGTCATGGGTGGCCTTCTCGGTGCCCGGCGGGAGGCCGTTGATCACCAGCGTGACCTTGCCGCCCGCGGGCTTCTCCTCGTCGCCGCCGCACGCCGCGGCCGACAGGGTCAGCCCGGTGGCGAGGAGGACGCCGAGGGCCGTCCTGAGTGTGGACATGACGAATCCGCCCTTCCGTGGGCCTGTATGTGACGGAGGTCTCACGTTCTGTTTCGTGGCGATGACGATACAAAGTCGAACCGATAGTCGCAAGAACTCGACTGCAACGAGAAAAAACTCGACTGCGATGAGTACGCAAAAAAGGGCGGACCCCATCGGGTCCGCCCTCTCAGGAGGAAGCGGTCAGCTCGGCGCGGGCGCGGTCGACCCGCGGACCACCAGCTCCGGCTCGAACAGCAGCTCGTCGGTGGTCGAGGGGCCGCCCTCGATCTGCTTCACGAGCACGTCGACCGCGGCCTGGCCCATGAGCTCGATCGGCTGGCGCACCGTGGTGAGCGGCGGGTCGGTGCAGGTCATCAGCGCGCTGTCGTCGAAGCCGACGACCGAGACGTCGCGGGGCACCTCCCGGCCCAGCCGGCGGGCGGCGCGGATCGACCCCAGCGCCAGCACGTCGCTCGCGCAGATCAGGCCGGTGACGTCGCGCTCGAGGAGGCGGGTGGCGGCGAGGCGGGCGCTCTCCATCGAGAAGGTGGTCCGCTCGACGGCGCAGGGCTCGGGGACGGCGGCGAGCTTGCGGCGCGACGGGACGTGGTCCTCCGGGCCCAGGACCAGGCCGATCTTGTCGTGACCGAGGGCGCGCAGATGCCCGTACGCCTGCTCGACCGCCACCGCGTCGTCGGTGGAGATGTGCGGGAAGCCGAGGTCGTCGACGCCGCCGTTGACCATCACCACGGGCATCCGCCGGTCGAGCAGCCGCCGGTAGTGCCCGTGCTCGGCCTCGGCCAGCGCGTAGGAGCCGCCCGCGAAGACCACCCCGGACACCTGATGGTCGAGCAGCATCTCGATGTAGTCACGCTCGGGCACGCCGCCGATCGTGCGCGCGCACAGCGCCGGGGTGAAGCCGCGCTGCGCCAGGGCGGCGGTCACCACCTCGGCCAGCGCGGGGAAGATCGGGTTCTGCAGCTCGGGCAGCACCAGGCCGACCAGGCGCCCGCGCTCGCCCCGCAGCTTGGTCGGCCGCTCGTAGCCCAGCACGTCGAGCGCGGTCAGCACCGAGGCGCGGGTGCCCTCGGAGACGCCGGCCCGCCCGTTGAGCACGCGGCTCACGGTCGCTTCGGAGACGCCGGCCTTCTTGGCGACCTCCGCCAGTCGTTTCGTCACGGCGAGATCCTACGTCAGGAACGTGAAAATCTTGTACGGCTACTTGCAGCGCACGGCAATCCGATGACCGAGTTTGCAGTCTCGTGCGGAAACCGCAACACGGCTCCCGGGCGGCCGATCACTCTTAGGGTGGGACAGGGGCGAGCGAGGGAGCACGGATGACGGACAGCCAGTGGGAGGCCACGAGCCAGGACTCCGTCCGGCGGCTCGCCGACGTCAGCGGGGACATGGCCACGGCCACCCGGTCGGCGGTGCAGGCCGCGGAGACGGCGGTGACCGTCATCGGCAAGCTGGAGACCGCCAGCACCGAGATCGGCAAGGTCGTCGAGCTGATCGCCACCATCGCCAAGCAGACCAACCTGCTCGCGCTCAACGCCACCATCGAGGCGGCCCGCGCGGGCGAGGCGGGGCGCGGCTTCGCCGTGGTGGCCAGCGAGGTCAAGGACCTGGCGAACGAGACGGCCACGGCCACGAGCGAGATCGGCGGCCAGGTCAGCGGCATCCGCGAGGGCACCCGCAGCGCGGTCTCCGCGATCGAGGAGATGCAGCAGCTCATCGCCGAGCTCGACCGCTGCCAGCAGGTGATCAGCGAGATCGTGGTGGACCAGCAGTACCACTGAGCCGCGCGAAGGGAAGAATGGTCTTATGGCCCGACGTGCAACGCGCCGCCGTCCCGCGGCGCGGACCGAGATGACGACGACCATGGCGTGCCCGTGCGGGCTCGGCCAGGCGTACGGGCAGTGCTGCGGCGCCGCCCACGAGGGCCGCCCGCCGGCCACCGCCGAGGCGTTGATGCGCTCGCGGTACGCCGCCTTCGCGCTGGACAACGCCGACTACGTGCTCGCCTCGTGGCATCCGGACACGCGGCCGGCGGAGGTCGAGCCCGACCCGCAGCTGCGCTGGATCCGGCTGGAGGTGCTCGGCTCGACCGGCGGCGGGCTCTTCGACGCCGAGGGTGTGGTCGAGTTCAAGGCGCACTTCCGCGACCACGGCCGGGCCGGCGACATGCACGAGCGGAGCCGCTTCGTCCGGCACGACGGGCGCTGGGTCTACTGGGGGCCGATCCTGGCCGACGGCACGCTTGCCAATATCTGACCATGACCGATGACTGGCAGAAGCGCGCCAAGGACCTCGACGCGGCCGATCCGCTCGCCCCGCTGCGCGACCGTTTCCTGATCGAGGACTCCGACGTCGTCTCGTACCTGGACGGCAACTCGCTGGGCCGCCCGCTGCGCGCCACCGCCGAGCGCCTCGACGCGTTCGTGCGGGGGCAGTGGGGCGGGCGTCTCATCCGCGGCTGGACGGACGAGTGGCTGGACTGGCCGATGCGGCTCGGCGACCGGCTCGGCGCGGTGGCCCTCGGCGCCGCCCCGGGGCAGGTGGTGGTGGCCGACTCCACGTCCGTGCTGCTCTACAAGCTGGCCCGCGCGGCGGTCGAGGCCCGGCCCGGCCGCCGGACCGTCGTGCTCGACACCGACAACTTCCCCACGGACCGTTACCTGCTCGAGGGCATCGCCGCCGAACGGGACCTCACGCTGGAGTGGATCACCACCGACCCGGCCGCGGGCATCACGGCGGAGCAGGTCGCCGCGGCGGTCGGGCCGGACACCGCCCTCGTGCTGCTCAGCCACGTCGCCTACCGGTCGGGGTGGCTCGCCGACGCCGCCGCGATCAACGCGGTCGCGCACGCCGCCGGGGCGCTCACGCTGTGGGACCTGTCGCACTCGGTGGGCTCGGTGCCCGTCGAGCTCGACGCGTGGGACGCCGACCTCGCCGTCGGCTGCACGTACAAGTACCTCAACGGGGGTCCTGGTGCGCCGGCTTTCGCGTACGTCCGGAAGGGCTTGCAAGCCGACATCCGGCAGCCGATCTGGGGCTGGATGGGGCACCGCGCCGCGTTCGAGATGGGCCCGGGCTACGAGCCGGCGCCGGGCATGCGCGGC
Organism: Symbioplanes lichenis; assembly: GCF_030709675.1. Lineage (GTDB taxonomy): Bacteria > Actinomycetota > Actinomycetes > Mycobacteriales > Micromonosporaceae > Actinoplanes > Actinoplanes lichenis. Next base: position 168,364 of record NZ_JAUZQD010000001.1, on the reverse strand, counting down.
CTGCTCAGCGGGACGCCGCCGATCCTCGCCATGGTGCCGATGGACGCGAACTTGGACGTGCTGGCCGAGGCGGGCATCGACGCCGTGCGCCGCAAGTCGTTGCAGCTGACGGACTATGTTCTCGGGCTCGCCGACGAGTGGCTGGCGCCGCTGGGCGTGACGGTCGCCGGCCCGCGCGACCCGGCGCGGCGCGGCGGTCACGTGACGCTGACCCGGCCCGGGTTCGAGGCGCTGCTCGAGCCGCTGTGGACGGCGGGCGTCATCCCCGACTACCGGCGGCCGGACGGGTTGCGGATCGGGCCGGCCCCGCTGAGCACGAGCTTCGCCGAGGTGCACCACGGCCTCGGCGTCCTGCGCGACCTGCTCGAGCAGCAGCGGTGACCTGGCTCCTCCCGGACACCCTCTGGCACGACGGCGCGCTGCGCACCGGGCTCGCGTGGCGCGCCGGCGTGGTGTCTCTTTCCTCATCCGGACAGCGGCTCTCCGGAACGCTCTTGCCCGGGCTGGTCGACGCGCACGCGCACACGCAGCTGATCGACGTCACGGCGCTGCGCGGGCTGAGCGGTGTGTGGGACCTCGGCGGGAACCCGGCGGTGGTCGCCGGCCAGGCTTTGCGGTGGGCCGGACCGTTTTTGATCGCTCCCGGAGGCTATCCGTCGGACCGGTCGTGGGCGCCGGCCGGCAGCTGCCGCGAAGTCCTTTCGGTCACCGACGCGGAGGCTGCCGTGGCGGAGGTGGCGGCGGCCGGCGCCACGCTCGTCAAGGTGACCGCGCACGCGGGCGGGCCTGTGCTGCCGGCCGCGACACTGGCCGCGCTGGTCGATGCCGCACACACGTTGCGGCTGCCGGTCGTCGTGCACGCCGAGGGTCCCGGGACGGTGGCCGCCGCCTACGAGGCAGGGGCTGACCTGCTCGCGCATACGCCGTGGACGTCGTCGCTCGACGACGGGCTCGTGCGGGCGTGCGCCGGGCGCATGACGTGGATCAGCACGCTCGACATCCACGGGTACGGGGAGGAGACCCCGGCGCGGGGCACGGCGATCGGCAACCTGCGGCGCTTCGCCGAGTACGGCGGGACGGTGCGCTACGGGACCGATCTGGGCAACGGTCCCCTCCCGCCCGGCATCAACGCCCGGGAGATCCGGGCGCTGCTGGCGGCGGGGCTGACACCCGCGGACGTGGTGGCCGCCATGACCGACAACGATTGGGCGGCCCCGGCCTGGGTGCCGGCTGGGCTGGACCTGGATCCGGGACGGTTCCCGGAGTCCCTGGCCGCGGCGGGGCCTATCGTCGGGACATGACGATCGTGGTGAGCGGGGCGACCGGGCGGCTCGGCGGACGGATCGCGGCACGGCTCGACCGGCCGCAACGGCTGCTCGTCCGGGACGCCTCGCGCGCGCCGGCCATCCCCGGCGCCGAGGTGGCCGTGGCGGAGTACGCGGACCGGGCGGCGGTGCGGAAGGCCCTCGAAGGCGCGGAGACGGTGCTCATGGTCTCCGCCGCCGAGGCGCCCGACCGGGTCGAGCAGCACCTCTCGTTCGTCGACGCGGCGGTGGAGGCGGGCGTGCGGCACCTCGTCTACACGTCGTTCCAGGGCGCGGCGCCCGACGCGACGTTCACGCTCGCCCGCGACCACTGGGCGACCGAGGAGCACATCAAGGCCACCGGGCTCGCGTACACGTTCCTGCGCGACAACCTCTACGCCGACTTCGTGCCGCTCCTGGCCGGCGACGACGGCGTGATCCGCGGGCCGGGCGGCGACGGGCGGGCCGCCGTGGTCGCGCAGGACGACGTCGCGGACGCGGCCGTGGCGGTGCTTCGGTCGCCGGGCGAGCACGCCGGGCGTACCTATGATCTGACCGGGCCGGAGGCGCTGACCTTCGCCGAGATGGCGGCGATCGTCGGGCCGGGGGTCCGCTTCCACGACGAGACGGTCGAGGAGGCGTACGCGTCCCGTGCGAAGTACGGCGCACCCAGCTGGCAGGTCGACGCGTGGGTGAGCACCTACCTGGCGGTGGCGTCGGGTGAGCTGGCCGCCGTCAGCCCCGCGATCGAGCGGCTCACCGGGCACCCCGCGACGACCTTGGCGACGGTAGTCTCCGTCCGATGAGGATCGCGGGGGAAGTCTTCTACCAGCGGGGCGACGAGGTGATCGTCGGGCGGGAGTCGCCGCTGCGGCACCAGATCGCGTCGATCAGCAAGCAGTTCACGGCGGCGGCGGTGCTCCTGCTCGCGCAGGACGGCAAGCTGACGCCCGAGGACCCGCTCGACCGGTGGTTCCCCGGCTGGCCCGGCGTCACGCTGCACCACCTGCTCAGCCACACGTCCGGCATCGCGCACTGGGCGGACCACCCGGAGCTCGACCTTCGCGTGAGCCCGCCGGACTTCGTCGAGCTGGCGAGGGGCTGGCCGGTCATCACGGCGCCGGGCACGGAATTCCGCTACAGCAGCCCCGGCTACGTCCTCCTGGCGCACGTGGTGCAGGAAGTCGCGGGCGAGCCGTTCCGCGACTTCCTCACGCGCCGCGTGTTCGGGGCGGCGGGCCTCGTCCGTACCTTCTCGGGGTTGCCGGGAGACCGCACGGACGTGGCGGCGGGGCACGACGCGCAAGGCAACGCGGTGCCGTCCTGGGATCTCGACGGGCTCGGCCTGGGCACCGGTGACATCTGGAGCACCACGGCCGAGCTGATCACCTGGATGGACCGCCTGCACGAGGGCGCGGTCATCGGCGAGCCGTGGCGCACGCTGATGCTGACCCGGCGCGTGGCCACCGGCGGCGACGACTTCGGCAGCGGCTACGGCTACGGCGTCTTCACGGGTACGTGGCACGGCGAGCCGTGGATCCAGCACAGCGGCGACAACGCGGGCTACAAGTCCTTCGCCGCGATCCTGCCCGAGTCACGTCGGCGCGTCGCCGTGCTCACCGACAGCGACGCGCTCGTCGGCGAGCACCTGCAAACACTGCTGGAGCGCCTGCTCAGAGCTTGACGGTCTCGCCCGTGGTGGCGCTCACGCGGGCGGCGTCGAGGACGTCCATCGTGCGGATCGCGTCGCGGGGGTCGACCGGGAGCGGGCCCTCGCCCCGGACGGCAGCCGCGAAGGCCGGATAGAACTCGTCCCAGCGGCCGCGCTCGCTGCGCACCGGGGCGCCGGTCGCGCCGCGGTGCAGGCGGCCCCACGTGTGCTCGGGCTCGACGCCCCAGCGGTCGCCGAGGCTCGCGGGGGAGCGGCCCGCCTTCAGCGCGGCCTCCTGACCGTCCAGGCCATCCACGATGTACGTGCCCGTCGTCCCGCTGACCCGGAATCGCGGGCCGGGCGACGCCTGCCGCCAGCTGCCCCACAGATGCGACTCGACGCCGCTCTCGTGGTGCAGGGCCACGAAGACGTCGACGTCGATGTCGTCCTCGAGGCGCATCTCGGCGTACACCCGGGTGGCCGGGCCGAAGAGCACGTGCGCCTGGTCGACGAGGTGCGCGCCGAAGTCGAGCAGCGTGCCGCCGCCGGCCTCCGGGGGCCGGCGGGCCGGGTCGAAGCGCTCGAAGCGGGACTCGAAGCGGCGGACGTCGCCGAGCGTCCCCTCCGCGAGGAGCCTGCGCACGGTGCGGAAGTCGGAGTCGTAGCGCCTGTTCTGATAGACGCTCAGCGGCACGCCCTGCTTCGCGGCCAGCTCGACCACCTCGCGGGTGGCCTCGGCGTCGAGCGAGAAGGGCTTGTCGACCACCGTGGCCAGGCCGAGCCCGATCGCCTCGCGGGCCAGGCTCGCGTGGGTCGCGGCCGGCGTCGAGATCGTGACGGCCTCGGCCCCCGCCGCGGCGAGGTCGGCCAGCGTGTCGAAGGCCGGCACGTCCGGATGGCTCTTGGCCAGCTCCGCACGCCGCTCCGCCGAGCGGGTGACCACCCCGGCGAACTCGACGCCCTCCGCCGACGCGAGCAGCGGGGCGTGGAAGATGCGCCCACCCGAGCCGTAGCCCACCAGACCGATCCGTGTTGCCGTCATGTTTCGGATCTTACAAACCCGGGTGCGGGCCTACTGTGATCCAGTTCACTTCGTGAGACGCGGAGCGGTGCGGGCAAGGTCACTGGCGGTCATGACAGGCGCCACGTACGGGCCCTGGGCCCCCGTGGCGCGGGTCTCGTGCAGCCGCGCCAGCTGCTCGGCGGACGTCACGCCCTGGACGATCGACTCGGTGCCGAGCAGGGTGCTCACGGACAGCACGAGGTCCAGGGTGCCCGGGTCGCCGGTGAGGAACGAGCCGTCGATCTTGAGCTGGTGGATCGGGAAGGCGCGCAGCGACGCGAGGGAGACGTAGCCCGTCCCGAAGTCGTCCAGGGCGATGCGCACGCCGTGGGCGGCCAGGTGCTCGAGCCGCGCCCGGGCCCGCGGGTCGTCGATGTGCTCGCTCTCGACGATCTCCAGGGTCACCCGCTCCGGCGCCAGCCCGCACCCGTCCAGCGCGGCCAGCAGCGCGTCGGTGAAGCCCGCGTCGACGAGCTGGTGCGCGCTCAGGTTGAGACCGAGGCGCAGCCGGTCGCCGCCGGGCATCGACGCGGTCTCCGCCGCCACGGTACGCAGGAAGTGCGCCGTGATGACGCCGATGTCCCCGGTACGCTCGGCCAGCTCCAGCAGCTCGCGGCAGTTGACGGCGCCCTCGGCCGGGTGCTGCCACTGCAGCAGGGCCTCGACGCCGCCCCACGAGCCGGTCGCCAGGTGTGTCCACGGCTGGTAGTAGACGTGGAGTTCGCCGCGCTCGAGGGCGTACGGGAGCTGGTCCTCGAGGGTGCGGTGCCGCGCGACCGCGCCGTGCTTGTCCGCGCTGAACAGTTCGGTCCGGTTCTTGCCGCGCGCCTTGGCCGCGTACATGGCGATGTCGGCCCGGCGCGACAGCTCGCTGGCCGTGACGCCGGGCTCGGTCAGCGCGATCCCGATGCTGGCGCCGACACGCACCGTGGCCGCGGCGAGGCGCATCGGCTCCACCAGCCGGCGGCCCAGCCCCTCCGCGATCTCCTGCGCCTCGCCCGGCCCGGCCAGCCCGGTGAGCAGCAGCACGAACTCGTCCCCGCCCAGGCGCCCCGCGACCCCGCGAACGCCGCCGGCTTCGGTGATGCGCCGGGCCACCTGGACGAGCAACTCGTCGCCGGCCGCGTGCCCATGCCCGTCGTTGACCTGCTTGAAGTCGTCCAGGTCGATGTTGAGCAGGGCGACCGTACCCGGGTCGCGGTGATCGACCGCCGCGATGAGCTCGCGGAAGAACTTGGCCCGCGTGGGCAGCTGGGTCAGGGCGTCGTGGTTGGCCTGGTGGTCCAGCTCGAGGTGCGAGCGCAGGTTGGCCTCGCCCAGCCGCATCTGCGTGCCCAGCGTGCGGAAGGCGTCGACCAGCGGGTCCGGCAGGTCCCGGGTCGCGCCGAGGACGCGGTAGCGCCTGCCCGGCAGCAGCTCCTCGACCAGCCAGCGGCGGATGCGCGGAGCGTCGGCGTGCAGCACGCTCGCCGGCCCGGTGAGCACGCTTTCGGGCAAGAGGCGGTCGGTCAGCTTGTCGTTCAGGCCGCCCTCGGCGATGACCCGCAGCCCGCCTTCTTCCCTGTGCAGGACGAGAAACCCGGTGCCCGGGCTCACGCGGATCAACTCCCGGGCGGCGGCCAGCGCGATCTCCGGGAGTTCATCCAGCTGCGTCGCGGCCAGGATCTCTTTTCCCGTACGGGCGAGCAGCGCGTCGCGCGCGGCGGCCTGCTCCTGGCGGCCGAGCGCGGCGTAGATGGCCCGGGTGAGCACGGTGACCAGGATGATCTGCGGCACCATCTGCACCGACCGGCCGACGTCGACGAGGGCGCCGATCGGGGTCGGCGCGGCGATCAGGGCGGCCGGCAGCGACAGGGCGCCGAAGACCGAGCGGACGGCCCAGGAGCGCGTCGTCCCGTACAGCGACTGGACGAGCAGCAGGACCATGGTCAGCCCGATGGTCGACACGGGGTCGCGCAGGGCCGAGCCCGCCACAGCGACCAGGGCCGGCAGGACGATCGGGTCGAGGATCCACGGGCGTCCGCGCAGACAGGTGACGACGAAACCGGCGGCGATCGCGCCCAGAGACAGGTAGGCGAGCAGGTTCCAGGTCGGCGAGTCGGTGCCGATCTCGCCCGCCAGGCCCGCGACGCTCAGACCCGCGAGCAGCATCGCCCCGAGCCGCACCCGGCCCAGCGTCGCTTCTCCCACGTTGGGTTGATCGGCAGTCACTCTGTGCAACTTAGTTGTCCCCCGGGGGCCGTGTCGGATGACCGACGGGTACGGGCACCCGGCGGCGGCGCGGGTCAGGATGGCGCGATGGAGCCCGCACAGCTGGACCGCCCGCCCTTCACGGATCTCGACGGCATGACGCCCGAGATAGCCGCGCTCGCGGTCGCCATGCTCGACCGGATGTCCGGCCACCCCGAGATCCGCCGGGTCCGGCACACCGCGTGGGAGGCGCTGCGGCCCGCGCCGGGGCAGCGGCTGCTCGACGCGGGCTGCGGCGCCGGTGACGTCGCCCGGGCGCTGGCCGCCGCGGTGGGGCCGGACGGCGAGGTGGTCGCCCTGGACCGGTCCGAGGTGACCCTGACCGCGGCGCGCGAGCGTGATCCCGACGGCCCGATCCGCTATGTGTCCGGCGACGTCGCCGCCCTCGACCTGCCCTCCGGCGGCTTCGACGGCGTGTGGTGCGAGCGGGTCCTGCAGCACGTCGCCGACCCCGGCCGCGCCGTCGCCGAGCTGGTCCGGGTAACCCAGCCCGGCGGGCGCGTCTGCCTGATCGACACCGACTGGACCTCGCTGGCCTTCGACGGGGTCGGCGCGGCCCTCGCCGCCGCGGTCATCGACCATGCCCGGGGGCTGCTGCCCGACGAGGCCGACATGGGCCGGACGCTCCGGCGCCGGCTGGTCGAGCGGGGCCTCACCGGCGTGACCGCGGTGCCGGTGACCTGCTACTTCCCGGATCCGGAGTCGGCGGCGGTGGTGCTGCCCATGGTCAACCCGGCCGTGCCGTCCGAGACGTGGCCGCTCCCGCCGGAGCTGCGCGACTCCTGGTTCTCCCGGGTCGCCGCGGCCGGCGAGCGGGGCGACTTCCTCGCGGTGCTGACCATCTGGGTGGTCTGCGGGACGGTACCCACTTAAGTAGGTGGCGAATGGCTACTTTCGCGGGTTACGGGACGGCGCGGGCGGACCGTACCGTCCTGGGCATGAAACGGTCATGGCCGCGGGAGCTGGGCCTGGGCTGCCTCGGCGCGGCGCTGGGCGGCTGGTTCCTCCACGCGTCGGTGAGCGAGGGCGACGGCGCCCCGGTCGTCGTCGAGGTGGTCGCCGGGGTGCTCGCCTTCGCCGCCGTGGTGGCCTTCCGCCGCAGCCGCCCGGTGGGCCTGACGCTGGTGCTCATCCCCGCGGGCATCATGCTGGCGCTGCCCATGGGCTTCACGCCGCTCGCCCTCGTCGCGGTCGGGCTGCGCCGGCGGGCCCGGGTGGCCGCCACCCTGACCGCGCTGCACGCCGTCGCGGTCGCCGGGGTCTATCTGGCCGTCATGGGGCCCACCCGGCTCTATGCCGAGACCGCGACGTTCCTGATCCTGCTGCACGTGAGCCTGGTCGCCGTGGCCATGCTGGTCCGGTCCCAGCGGCTGCTGGTGCGCTCGTGGACCGAGCGCGCCCGGCAGGCCGAGGAGGGCGAGCGGCTGCGCGTCGAGCAGGCCCGGCTGGCCGAGCGCGAGCGCATCGCCCGGGAGATGCACGACGCCCTCGCCCACCGGATCTCGCTGCTGGCCGTGCACGCCGGCGCCCTCGAGGTGCGCCGCGACGCCCCCGAGGCGGAGCGGCAGGCGGCGGCCGTGGTGCGGCAGGGCGCCCACGACGCGCTCGAGGACCTGCGGGGCGTCATCCGGATGCTGCGCGAGCCGGCCGACGACCGGCCGCAGCCGGCGCTCGCCGACGTGCCCGCGCTGGTGCGGGAGTCGCGCGAGGCGGGCGCCCGGATCGAGCTGACGCTCAGCGCCGAGGAGCCGGTGCCGGCCGGGGTGGGGCGGCACGCCTACCGCATCGTGCAGGAGGGGCTGACCAATGCCCGCAAGCACGCGCCCGGGGCGAAGGTGACGGTCGCGGTGACGGGGCGGGCCGCGGAGGGGCTGGTCGTCGAGGTCGGCAACGGGCACCTCGACGCGGCGGGGCAGCGGCTGCCCGGCGCGGGGGCCGGGCTGGTCGGGCTGGCCGAGCGGGTGCAGCTGGCCGGGGGCCGCTTCGAGCACGGGCCGACCGCGGACGGCTGGTTCCGGCTCCGCGCGTGGCTGCCGTGGCACCCGTGACCGGGGCTTCGGGGGCGCCGGCGGATGGTCGCGGGCCGGTGGACGAGGCCGGGCCGCTCGCCGGGGCCGGGGCGGCGGACGGTGGCGGGCCGCACGACGAGGCCGGGGCGGCGGACGGTGGCGGGCCGCTCGACGAGGCCGGGCCGGTGGACGGCTCGCGGGTGGTGCGGGTGCTGCTGGTGGACGACGACGCGCTGGTGCGGGCGGGGCTGACGATGATGCTCGGGGCGTTCGACGACATCGAGGTCGTGGGCGCGGTCGGGGACGGGAGCGAGGTGGCCGCCGCCGTAGGGGCGAGCGAGCCGCACGTGGTGCTCATGGACATCCGCATGCCGGGCGTCGACGGGCTGACCGCGGCCGAGGCGCTGCGGGCCCGGCCGGGGGCGCCCGAGGTGATCGTGCTGACCACGTTCGACACCGACGAGCACGTGCTGCGGGCGTTGCGGGCCGGGGCGGGCGGGTTCCTGCTCAAGCACACGCCGCCGGCGGAGATCGCGCGGGCGGTGCGGCGGGTGGCGGCGGGCGAGCCGATGCTGTCGCCCGAGGTGCTCCGGCGCGTGATGACCTTCGCGTCGGGTGCCGCCGGGCCGCAGCGCGAGGCGTCCGCCGGGCCGCAGGGTGAATCGCCCGCCGGGTCGCGGGGTGAGGCGGCGGCCGGGTCGCGGGGCGGGGTGCTTTTCCGGGCGCGCAGTGGAGTGGTCGGCGGGGCGGCGGGGGAGGCCGAGCGGGAGGCGCGGCGGGTGCGGGCGCGGGCGGCGCTGACCCGGCTGAGCCCGGGGGAGAGTGATGTGGCCGGGCTCGTGGCGCAGGGCCGCACCAACCAGGAGATCGGCACGGCCCTGCGGATGAGCACGGCGACGGTGAAGGCCTACGTGTCGCGGATCCTCACCAAGCTCGACCTGACCAACCGCGTCCAGGTCGCCATCCTGATCCGCGACGCGGAGTGACGCCCCGTTCGCCGGCCCTCCGCCCGCCGACCCGCCGTCCCGCTCGCAGTCGTCGCACGCGCTGCCGTCCGGCCCGTGTGCGTCCGGCCCGTGGTCAGGCCACCGGGACCATGGCGCCGAGGAGGACTTCCATGCTGATGCTCGCGAAGCCGACCCGGACGTCGCTGGCGCCGTAGGGGAGCCAGAAGCGGCCGTCGTGGACGAGGCCGCCGCACGAGTAGACGACGTTGGGGACGTAGCCCTCGCGCTCGATCTCGTCCGGTTCGAGGAGGCCGCTCGGCAGGTCGGCGATGACGCGCTCGGGGTGGTCGAGGTCGAGCAGCATCGCGCCGATGGCGTAGCGGCGCATCGGGCCGACGCCGTGGGTGAGGACGAGCCAGCCGGCCCGGGTCTCGACCGGGGAGCCGCAGTTGCCGACCTGGATGAGGTCCCAGCCCCGGTGCGGCATGAGCAGCGGGACGGCCTCCTGCCAGCGGTTGGACTCGTCGCGCTCGCTGAGGCCGAGCGTCTCGCCGTCGGAGCGGCACAGGGCCAGGTGCCGGCCGTGGACGGGCCGGGGGAACAGCGCCATGCCCTTGTTCTGGGCGGCCGGCCCGCGGAGGGCGGTGACCTCGAAGTGCCGCATGTCGCGGGTCTGGAGCATGCGGCCGCCGATGTGCCGGCCGTCGTAGGCGGTGTAGGTGGCCGCGTACGACATGCGGCCGTCCTCCTCGAGGACCTGGACGAAGCGCGCGTCCTCCATGCCGTTGCTCTCGGCGGGGGCGGCCGGCCACAGGACCCGCTGGTGCAGCGGCACGGTGACGGGGAAGGCGACCGCGTAGTCGGCGGCGACGATCTCGCGCATGACGGCCAGGGTCTCGCCCGTGGTGGGGCGGGCGAGCAGCTCGCCCGGGAGGTGGCCGAGGATCTCCTCGAACTCCTCGTCGGAGTAGCGCTCGGGCAGCGAGGACAGCACGGTCGCGGACAGCTCGGTCTCGATCTCGTGCTCGGCCAGGCCGGCGGCGAGGAGGTCGCGCTGGTGCTTGGCCCCTGTGCGCTCGCCGACCATCAGCGGCCCCTCGCGCTCCTCGAGCTCGATGCGCTCACCGGGGCCGACGACCGCGGAGCAGAAGCCGATGGACGAGATGTGGCCCTCGCCGATCTGGCGCAGGCTGACGGCGACCCGGAGCTGGCCCGGCTGGAGCCCGCCCTGGTCGGGGTGCGGCACCATCGACGGGTTGCACAGGGCTGCCGCCTCGACCGCGAACTCGTGGCTGAAGTAGGCCCCGATCAGCGACCGCGCGTTGGGCGACAGCTCGATGTCCGGCGGCACCCGGTGGTGCACCAGGTCGAAGTGGTGCGCGAAGGTCGTGAGCAGGTCGTGGTGCCGCCCCGCGAAGCGGGTCAGCACGTCGTCGAGCAGGCGGGCGATCTCGTCCTCGTCGAGCTGCAGGATGCGGTCGATGAGGCTGGACACGCGGTTGCGGCCGGACTGGGCGTCCTCGCCGGGCAGGAAGAGCTTGATGACGACGCGGCGCCCGTCGGGCTGCATCGTCAGCGCGTGGCGCAGGGCGAGCGACGAGGTCTGGGCCGGCTGTGGGTCGAGGATTGCGGTCACGCCAGTCCCCCTGACGGTCGGGTCGCGCCGCGCCGGGCTGCCCACGCGCGGGCGTGCTGCAGCGTGGCGACGAGGGCGAGAGTGGATTCGGCTCCTTGGTTCAGATTAGGGCCATCCGGGGTCAAACCGTCATGACATCCACCAGTCAGGGGGTCGTACATGACAAATCCGCCGTCGTTGTCGCCGAGGAACCACGCGATCGCCTGGAACAACGGGGCGTCCCAGGCGTCGTCGCCGGTGACGGCCGCGGCGGTGGCGCACGCGTCGGCGGTGCAGGCCGCCTCGATCGGCTGCTGGTCGTACCGGTGCTTCGGCGTGCCCGGCCGCCACCCGCCCACCGGGACCGTCGACAGATGGCCCTCGTGCTCCTGCATGGCGCAGAGCCAGCGCAGCATCCGCAGGCCGTCGGTGAGCAGCGGCTCGTCGCCGAGCAGGTCGCCGGCGTGGATCAGCACCTCGGCGAGCGCCGGGTTGGCGTAGGTGAGCTCGCGCTCGGGCCACACCCACTCCGGGTCGCCGCCCGGCAGGCCGATCACGGTGGCCGCGTCGGCCAGCAGCTCGGCGGCCTCGCGGCAGGAGGAGTCGGCGCGGAGCAGGGCCGCGGCGCCGAGCCCGGCGAAGGCCATCGCGCGCGGCCAGGGCGAGCGCTGCCGGGCGCCGATCAGGAACGCCGTACGCGCCTCGCGCCTGATCCACGGCACGGTGCTGCGCGCGGCGGCGGTGCCGAGCCCGTGCAGCGCCCGTCCCCACCAGTCGCCGGTGCTCGGCTCGTCGAGCCAGCGCCGGTCGTACGAGAGCCGGTTGCGCACCCGCCCGTCCGCCGCCATCGCGTGCGTGACGAAGCCGAGCCAGCGTTCGGCGAGCGCCGTGACCTGGGCGGTCGGTTGCACCTCGCGGGCCGCCACGAGCAGTCCCCGGGCGACGTCGTCGACGCAGTAGCCGTGCTCGCGGCGCGGGATGGCGTGGCGGGCGTGCTCGAGCAGCCCGGTGTCGTCGGAGAGCCGGGCGAGGTGCGCCCAGCTGGGCTCCGGCGCGTCGATCAACTGCAGCGGCGGCGGTACGAGCCGCAGGGTCACACTCATGCGGGCACCGAAGCGACAGCGACGGGCGTACGCGCGGCGAGCAACCGGGCAGCGAGGCTCTGGTAGCGATGGGCGACCGCGGGCCACCGCAGCGTCGGACCGCCGGCCAGCCCGGTGAGATGCCCGGTGACGTCCGGCGCCTGGACAAGGTGCCGGATCGCGGCGGCCATCGCCTCGGGGTCCTGGTGCGGCACGAGGATGCCCGGCCCGTCGGCGAGCAGCTCGACGGCGTGCGGGAACTCGGTCGCGACCACGGGCACGCCGGCGCCGACGGCCTCGATCAGCACGCCGGAGGTGACCTGCTCGGTGGAGTCGTACGGGAGCACGACCACGTCGGCGGAGCGGATCAGCCGGCTCAGCGCGGTCTCGTCGAGGTACACGTCCTCCCAGCGCACCCGCTCGGCGACGCCCAGCTCGGCGGCGAGGGCCTTCAGCGAGTCGCGGTAGACGTCGCCGTGGTGTTCGAGCACCTTCGGATGCGTACGCCCGGCGACCGTGTAGACCGGCTCGGGCAGGTGCGCCAGCGCCCGCAGCGCCCACTCGATGCCCTTGCCCGGCCCGAGCAGCCCCCACGTCAGCAGGTGCGGGACGTCGTGACGTTCCCGCGGCACGCTCGTGTGGCTCGCGGCGCCGTGCGGGATCACGGTCACCTTGCGCGGGTCGACCCGGTAGCCGCCGGTCAGCCGTTGCCGCGCGGTGTCGGTCATCGTCACGACGGCGTCGGCGGCGGCCACGATGCGTTCCAGCACCGAGCGCTGCGACGGCGACGGCGTGGTGAGAACGGTGTGCAGCACGACGATCGTGGGGACCCGCAGGGCGCGCAGCAGGGGCAGCACCTCGTCGCCGTCGGCGCCGGGGTAGATGCCGTACTCGTGCTGGACGATCGCGACGTCGAAGCGGTTGAGGGCGTTCGCCGCGGCGGTCCAGCCGCCGGGCGTACCCGTCGGCCAGGTGTGCACCACCCGGGGTGCCGCGCGGTCGATCGCCAGGCCACCGCCGTCGGCCGCGTCCGCGTCGAGCAGCCGCACGACCCCGCTGCCGGGCGCGCCGCCGGTCAAATGGCCGGCGAGCGCCGCATTGAAGGTCGCCAACCCGCATTGCGTCGGCGGATAGGTGCTCAGAAAACCGTAGGTCACGGGCATGACAGGGCCCTTTCTGATCAGGCGGCCGCCTCCCCGCGCGCGCGGAAGTGCAGAAATAGAACCTTTCGGAGAATCGCCGCGAATGGTTAATTCGACGGTAACAAAATCAAGCCGTTCGGCTGAGAAGTTTGCGATACATCGCCAGGTAGTCGTCGACCATGCGGTCGGCGGAAAAGCGGCTGCGCGCGCGGGCCCGGCACGCCGCCCGGTCCAGCCGCCCGATGCCCTCGACGGCCGCCACCGCCTGGTCCACGTCGCCGACCAGCCGCCCGGTGACGCCCTCGTCGACGACCTCCGGCATGGACCCCTTCCGGTACGCGACCACGGGCGTCCCGCAGATCATCGACTCCACGACGGAGAGCCCGAACGGCTCGGCGAACCGGATCGGGTGCAGCAGCGCCGCGCCGCTCCCGAGCACGCGCGCCCGGTCGGCCGGCCCGACGGATCCCAGGTAGACGACCTGGTCGCCGTCGATGTGCGGCTCGACCCGCTCGTGGAAGTACGCCTCGTCCTGCACGATCCCGCACAGTGTCAGCCGCCGCCCGGCCCGGCGCGCGATCTCGATGGCCAGATCGGTGCCCTTGTCCGGATGGATGCGCCCGAAACAGATCAGGTCGTCGCCGCCGGTGGCCGAGAACGGCAGCGTCTCCACGTCCACGCCGTGATAGACCGTGCCGAGATAGTCCAGGTCGTGGCTGCGGTCGGCGTCCGAGATCGACACGTAGGCCGAGCGTCCCCGCCGGTACGCGGGCAGGATGTTCCGCCCCGAGAAGCCGTGGATCGTGGTGAGCAACGGCGCCGCGCAGTGCTCCGAGAAGGCGAGCGGCAGCCAGTCGAGGTGGTTGTGGACCAGGTCGAACTCCTTCGAGCGGCCCAGCGCGTACGCCACGTGCAGCGCCTCCCACACGCGGCCGTCGAGGTCCGGGTCCTCCTCGTAGCCGTGCACCGCGACACCGTCGAGCGTGGCCTTGGTGACCGAGTCGAGCGTGGCGAACAGTGTCACGTCCACGCCCCGCGCGGTCAGGCCCTCGGCGAGCAGGCTCGTGACCAGTTCCCACGGCCCGTAGTGCACCGGGGGCGTACGCCAGGCGATCGGTCCGAGCAGCGCGACCCTCATGATCCCGAGTATGGGAGGGGAACGCGTGTTTCGTCCGTGGTTTGCGTGTTAAAGAGGGACCATGGACAACCCGTGGTGGCACAGTGCCGTCGTCTATCAGATCTATCCGCGCAGCTTCGCCGATGCGGACGGCGACGGGATGGGGGACCTCCGCGGGATCATCGACCATCTGGACCACATCGCCGGGCTGGGCGTCGACGTGGTGTGGCTGTCGCCGATCTATCCGTCGCCGCAGGACGACAACGGCTACGACATCAGCGACTACCAGGACATCGAGCCGGTCTTCGGCACCCTGGCCGACTTCGACGAGCTGCTGGCCGGCATCCACGACCGCGGCATGAAGCTCGTCATGGACCTGGTCGTCAACCACTCCTCCGACGAGCACCCGTGGTTCGCCGAGAGCCGGCTGTCGAAGGACAGCCCGAAGCGTGACTGGTACTGGTGGCGCCCGGCCCGCGAGGGTTTCGAGCCCGGCACGCCCGGCGCCGAGCCGACCAACTGGGGCTCGGTCTTCGGCGGCTCCGCGTGGGAGTACGACCCGGCCACCGGCGAGTATTACCTGCACATCTTCAGCCGCAAGCAGCCGGACCTCAACTGGGAGAACCCGGCGGTCCGCGACGCGGTGTACGAGATGATGAACTGGTGGCTCGACCGCGGCGTCGACGGGTTCCGGATGGACGTCATCGACCACATCTCCAAGGACGTCTCGCTGCCGGACGGCGCCGTCGCGCCCGGTTCGCTCTACGGCCAGGGCGCCCCGCACTACATGCACGGCCCGCGCAACCACGAGTTCCTGCACGAGATGCACGAGCGGGTCTTCGCCGGCCGGGAGGCGCTGCTGACCGTCGGCGAGATGCCGGGCGTGACCGTCGAGGAGGCGGTCAAGTACACCGACCCCGCGCGCGGCGAGGTCGACATGGTCTTCAACTTCGACCACGTGTGGGTGGACCGGGGTGCGGACCCGTGGCAGCTCTACCCGTTGCAGCTCACCAAGCTCAAGGGCATCTTCGCCCGGTGGCAGGCCGGCCTGCGGGAGAAGGGCTGGAACAGTCTCTACTGGAACAACCACGACCAGCCGCGGGTCGTGTCGCGCTACGGCGACGACTCACCCGAGTGGCGGGAGCGCTCGGCCAAGATGCTCGGCGGCGTGCTGCACCTGCACCGCGGCACCCCGTACGTCTATCAGGGCGAAGAGCTCGGCATGACGAACTATCCGTTCGGCACGATCGCCGACTTCCGCGACATCGAGGCGCTCGGGCACTACGCGCAGGCGACGGAGCACGAGGGCCGCTCGCCGGAGGAGGTGCTCACCGTGCTCCGGGCCCGCAGCCGCGACAACGCCCGTACGCCGATGCAGTGGGACTCCTCGGCGCAGGCCGGCTTCACCACGGGCACGCCGTGGCTGGCGGTCAACCCGAACCACAAGGAGATCAACGCCGCCGCGGCGGTCGCCGATCCGGACTCGGTCTACCACTTCTACCGCCGGCTGATCGCGCTGCGGCACGACGAGCCCGCGGTCGTGTACGGCGACTTCACCATGCTGATGCCGGCCGACGAGCGCCTGTACGCGTACACCCGCCGGCACGGCTCCACGGAACTGCTCGTGATCGGCAACTTCACCGGGGAGCCCGTGACGGCCGAGGTGCCGGACGCCGGGGCGTGGCAGG
This sequence comes from Symbioplanes lichenis, assembly GCF_030709675.1. Classification (GTDB taxonomy): domain Bacteria; phylum Actinomycetota; class Actinomycetes; order Mycobacteriales; family Micromonosporaceae; genus Actinoplanes; species Actinoplanes lichenis. Next base: position 152,496 of record NZ_JAUZQD010000001.1, on the reverse strand, counting down.
AGCTCGTCCTGACCAACGCCCCGGCCCCGGAGAACTGGGTCCTCGAGCCGTGGCAGCTCGTCGTCTACCGGCGGCAGGTCACGCCGTGATGGTGTCCCAGCTGTAGGCGAGCAGCGCGAACGCGGCGCCGAGCAGCGCGAGCGAGACGCCCCGCGTGCCGATCGGCAGGGCGGCGAGGACAAGCAGGATCACGGCGATGAGATAGAACAGTCCCTGGATGGACATCGGAGAGCCTCGATTCTGGTGGGGGTGTGGCGGCGCGCCATGTACCCCCGCCGGAAGCGCTCCCAAACATGATCACGGCTGCGGCGGGTAACCCGTGATCTGAGCCGCCTGCCGGGCCGGGCTGAGTACGGCTACTCACGTCCGGCCGCGCGCCGCGCGGAAGGCTCTTCTCCCATGACGGACTTCATCAATTGGCTGGGCCGGTTCACCGTCGGGACGCTGGGCATCGGGGCGTTCACCGTGGTCAACGCGACGGTGGCCTGGTGGTGGATCGGGCCGCAGGGCGCGGTGCCGGCGGGCCCGGAAGCCGGCTACGCGGTGCGGCCGCCGCAGATCGCGCCGGGCGTGGAGGCCGCCGCGGGCGTCTTCGGCCTGCTCCTGGCGGTCGCGACCGTGGCGGTGCTCGGCTGGGCCACCGTCACCCGCCGCATCTCGCCGCGGTGGTGGCTGGTCGTCCCGGCGGTGGCGGTCGCGGGCGGGACGATCGGGCTCATCGGCCGCGCCGTGACCGCGCCGGTCGCCGGCGCCAACCTCGGCGCCGGCCTGGCCGTCCTCGTCCTCGGCCCGATCGCGGTGGCGCTGTTGCTCTGGTCGGCCGGGTGGACCGCGATCCTCGTGCGCGCGATGCTGCGGCCGCCGGTCCGCCCGCGCTTGACCTCAACCAATGTTTACCTTGCACGATCGGCCGCATGAGAGCTGTCGTGTTCGACCGCTTCGGCGGCCCCGGGGTCCTGCGCGTCGCCGAGCTGCCCGATCCGGAGCCCGGCCCCGGCGAGGTCCGGGTGCGCGTGGCCGCCGCCGGCGTGCAGCCCTTCGACGTCGCCGTGCGGCAAGGCGTCATGCCAGGACTGCCGATCGTGTTCCCGCAACGGATCGGCCAGGAGTACGCGGGCGTCGTGGAGAAAGGCGACCTGCCGATCGGGACGCCGGTGCTGGGCTCGACGATGCTGAGCGGGCACGCCACCCACGTTGTGGTGCCGGTCGCCAACGCCGTTCCGAAGCCGGAGCATCTCGACTTCGCCACGGCGGCGGGGATGGTCGCGGCGGCGCAGACGGCTTCCGGGGCGCTGCTCGAGCTGGACGTCACCACGGGGGACGTCCTGCTCGTGCACGCGGCGGCCGGCTCGGTGGGCACGCTCGCGGTCCAGCTGGCCCGGAAGGCGGGCGCCACGGTGATCGGCACGGCGAGCCCCGGCAACCACGACTATCTGCGGTCGCTGGGTGCGCTGCCGGTGGCGTACGGGGAAGGGCTGGTCGAAGCCGTGCGGGCCCTCGGCCGGAAGGTGACCGTGGCGCTGGACGCCGCGGGCGGGGAAGCCGTCGCGCAGTCGATCGCCCTGGGCGTGCCGGGGGAGCGGGTCGGCACGATCGTGGACGACGCCGCGGCGGCCGGGCACGGCGCCCGTGTGGTGCGGGCCGGGCGTGATCCGGAGCGGCTCGCCGCCGTCGTCGCGCAGCCCGATCTGGTCCTGCCGATCCGTGGCTACCCGCTGGACGAGGTGGCCGCGGCGCACGCGGCGGTCGAGAGCCGCCACGGCCGGGGCAAGGTCGTGCTCACGCCGATGTGAAGGCCGCCGCCTCGGCCGCGGCAAGGTGTGCTCACGCCGATGTGAAGGCCGCCGCCCGTAGCGGCTTGCCGAAGAGCCAGCCCTGCCCGAGCTCGCAGCCCTGGTCCCGCAGCCAGTCGCGCTGCACCTCCGTCTCGACGCCCTCGGCCACCACGCGCAGGCCGAGGGCGCCGGCCAGGGCGAGCACCGCCCGGACGATCTGCTCCTCGGAGCCGCCCGTGCCGACCTGCGAGACGAACGAGCGGTCCAGCTTCACGACGCCCACCGGCAGCCGGTTGAGATAGCTCAGCGACGAGTAGCCGGTGCCGAAGTCGTCGACGGCCATGACGACGCCGAGCGCGTGCAGCTCGTCGAGCGTGGCGAGGGCCGTCTCCAGATCCTCCATCACGCCCGACTCGGTGATCTCCAGCCACAGCGCCCCGGGCGGCAGCCCGGTCTCGGCCAGCACCTCGCGCACCACCCCGACCAGCGCCTTGTCGCGCAGCTGACGGACGGACACGTTGACCGACACGTGCAGCGGGCGCGACCCCGGCGCGGCGGCCGCCCGCCAGGCGGCGAGCTGGTGCACGGACTCGCGCAGCAGCCACGCCCCGGCCTCGACGATCAGGCCGGTCTCCTCGGCGATCGGGATGAACCGCAGCGGCGACACCGCCCCGAGCTCGGGGTGCTCCCAGCGCATCAGCGTCTCGAAGCCCTCGCGCTCGCCGGTGCCCAGATCCACGATCGGCTGGTACGTGGCGTAGAGCTCGCCGCGCTCCAGCGCGCCCCGCAACGCCTGCTCGAGCATCAGCCGGTCGCGGACGTCGTCGCGCAGCGAGCTGTCGAACAGCGCGTAGGCGTTGCGCCCCGAGCCCTTCACCTTGTTCATGGCCGTGTCGGCGTCGCGGATCAGCTCGAGCGCCTGGGCGCCGCCGCCCGTCTTGGCCACGCCGATCGAGGCCGAGACGACGACGCTGCCCACCGACAGCTCGAACGGCCGCCCGAACTCGGCGAGCACCCGGGTGGCCAGCGACTCCGCCGTCGCCGTGTGCGAGGGGCTGGCCAGCGCGATCACGAACTCGTCGCCGCCGATCCGGCACACCAGATCGGTGCCGCGCACGATGGCGCCGAGCCGGCCCGCGACCGCGCACAGCAGCTCGTCGCCGACCCGGTGCCCCCAGTGGTCGTTGATCATCTTGAACCGGTCGAGGTCGATGAACAGCAGGCTGATCTCCTGCCCCTCGGCCGCCGCCCGGTCGCCCCACGCGGTGATCGTCTCGGTGAGCAGCTCGCGGTTGGGCAGGTCGGTGAGGGCGTCATGGGTGGCCCGGCGCCGGCCGGCGCTCTCCGCCCGGGCGCGCGAGTCGTTCGAGCGCACCACCCGCCACAGCACGGCCATGATCATGAGTACGCACAGAGCGGCCCGGACCGTGCCGTCGAGCGGCCCGTGCATCGACTGCACGGTCGTCACGACGACCGGCACGGTGACCAGCAACGCGATCGCCACCATGCGCGGCTTGCCGAGCGTCCGCACGATCACGTGCTGCGGCTCGGTGAGCGTCCGCATCGAGGGGTGCAGCGTGCCCGCGCCGAAGAGCAGGAACGCGCCCGTGAAGAGCGTGTTGATCGTGGTGAGCGACGGGTCCGCGATCTCGTTGTCGCGCAGCATGAAGAGCAGGTCGCCGGCGAGCATCGTGCCGGACCCGGCGATGAGCAGCCACAGGGCGGGCGCGCGCACGCCGCCGGCCAGGGCGAGCTGCACGACCAGCATCAGCAGCACGACGTCGAGGACCGGGAAGAACGCGTTGGCCACCCGGATCGGGTCGATGCCGCCGCTCTGGTCGATCGTCGGCGACATGACGAACGTCCACGCCATGAACGCGGCGGCCGCCCCGACGAGCAGGGCGTCGCTGCGCGCCGGATCATCGTCGTCGGCCCGGCGGCGGCGCAGCATGCTCGCGAACGCGTACCCCATCACCAGATAGCCCGGCACGACGAACGCGTCGGGCCAGAGCGACCGGATCGTCGGCGGGGACTCGCCCGCCCCGGGCACGGCGGCCCGCACGATCATGCCCGCGAGGAAGAGCAGCCCGGCGACCCCCATGTGCACCCATGGTCGGCGGTCGGCGGGCACGGCGATGCGCAGGGCGCCGAACCACACCGCGGACAGGGCGGCGACGATGCCGATCAGGCCGGCCGCGTCCTGGACCGGCGCCGGACCCGCGACCAGCAGCGCCACGAGTGCGGCGCCGACGGCCAGGAAGGACCGGGACACCACCCGGGCGTACGGCGGCAGCGCGGAAGCGCGCCGACCGGCCGGCCGGACCACGGGGGCGCGCTCCGGTGCGAGCACAGGGGTCACGTAGCCATGATCGGCATCCGCGCCGCCGGGCTTAATGTGACAAAAACCCGTGAAAGCCCTCACGAATCGTGAGTTCGTTTCATCCTGTTCTGGGCCGGTACGAAGTCTTTCGCGGGGGGATACGCGTGAAGAGCGCGCACAAGCGAGTCCTGAGTACGTCACTGGGTACGGCGATGCTGCTGGGAGCGATGGTCGTGGCGACCGCGTCCGGAGGAGCGTCGGCCGCACCTTCCGATGAGGCGACCTTGCAGACTGTTCCGCTGGGCGTGGGCCGGCAGGCCTTCTCGGCCGGGCGGGCGACCGGATCGTTCAGCCTGGTCGGCGCCACCTGGGCGGATGCCCGGGAGCGGCTGACCGGAAAGGTCCAGGTGCGGACGCGGTCGGCGGACGGGCGGTGGACCGGGTGGCAGTCGCTGGAGGCGGACAACCCCGCCCCGGCCGCGCCCGGGTCACAGGACGCCGCGGCCGCGCGGGGCAGCACCGACCCGCTGTGGGTCGGCCCGTCCGACGGCGTCGAAGCGCGTGTCACGGGGGGCGGCCCGGTGCCCGCCGGGCTGCGGCTCGACCTGATCGACCCGGGGGCGGGCAGCGCCGCGCCGGCGCTGGAACGCAAGGCGGTCACCGAGCCGGCGCGGCCGATCCCGCCCGTGGTGACCCGGGCGCAGTGGGGTGCGAACGAGAAGCTCGTGAAGGGCGCGCCGGAGTACACGACCGACGTGGAGGTGCTTTTCGTGCACCACACGGCCGGGACCAACGGCTACAGCTGCGCGGACTCGCCGGCGATCATCCGGAGCATCCAGGCGTACCACGTGAAGAGCAACCACTGGAACGACATCGGCTACAACTTCCTCGTCGACAAGTGCGGCACGCTGTTCGAGGGGCGGCGCGGCGGCATCACCCGGCCGGTGCTCGGGGCGCACACGCTCGGCTTCAACGCGCACAGTGCCGCCGTGGCCGTGCTCGGCAACTACTCGTCGGCGGCGGTGACGGCGAAGGTCCGTACGGTCATCGCGCAGCTGGCGGCGTACAAGATCGCGGGTTATGGTCACGCCCCCGGCGGCCGCGCGGCGCTGGTCTCCAGCGGCAGCGACCGCTACGCCAAGGGCAGCACCGCGATCCTCAACCGCATCTCCGGGCACCGCGACACGGGCATGACCGAGTGCCCGGGCAACGTGCTCTACCGCCAGCTCGGCGCGATCCGCAGCCTCGCGTCGGCGGCCCCGTCCGCCCCGGCGATCACGAAGATCAACGGCGCGGTGCAGTCGGACGGCACCTGGTTCACGCGCGGCACGATCCGGCCCTACTGGACGCCGGGCACGGTCTACCGCCTCATGAACCGCTACGACGTGTACGTCGACGGCGTCCTCACCGCGTCGGTGCCCCGCGACCAGCGGCAGCAGCTGCTCACCCTGACGCCGGGCCGGCACACGATCCGGGTGCGGGCGCTCGCCCTCAACGGCCAGGTCAGCTATACCGACACGGCTGTCTACGCCGACGCGACCCTGCCCGCGTTCCCCACCGGCCCGAGCCTCTCGCTGCGCACCGGCTCGCTCAACAACATCGTCCCCGTCCGGCTGCGCTGGGCGGCGTCGGACGCGGGCGGCCTGCGCGACGTGACCCTGACCAGCCCGCTCACCCGCGACCTCGGCCCGCGGGCGACGACCTGGGCGGGGACGGCCACGTTCAACACCGCCACCGTGTACGCCCTCCGCGCCACCGATCGCGCCGGCAACGCCCGATCGGTGGCCACCACCCGCACCGCGGTGCTGCTGTCCGACGGCAGTGCCACGCGCACGGGGGCGTGGCGCACCGCGACCGGGACGGCGTACCTGGGCGGTCAAGCGTCGCGGGCAACCACCGCGGGCGCGTCGCTGAGCTGGACCTTCACCGGCCGCTCGGCCGCGCTCGCGGTGACCCGCACCGCGGTCTCGGGCGAAGCCCAGATCTACGTCGACGGCGACCCGGCGGGCGTGATCGACCTGCGCGCGACCGAGACCTTGTACCGGCGCGCGGTGTGGACCCGCTCCTGGACCAGCACGACCGAACACACCGTGAAGCTCGTCGTCCGCGGCACGAAGGGCCGCCCCGGCGTCATCTCGGACGGCCTCGTCTATCTCAAGTAGGCTTTCCCGACGTATGCGAGCTGCTCGACCGCCGGCGGCGGGCGTCATGGTCGTGCTCGCTCTGCGACCATCGGCCGATGCTGTCCGCACTGATCTCCGGCCTGCGCCCGCATGACGACCTCGAGGCGGCCCACCTCGCCGACGCCCGGGCGTGGCTCGCCTCCACCCGTGACATCTATCGAAGGGTCAAACCCGCAACCCCACCTCAACACCTCGTCTCGTACGTCGTCCCGACCGACCCGGACACCGGCGACGTCCTGCTGGTCGACCACCGCAACGCCCGGCTCTGGTTGCCGCCCGGCGGTCACGTGGAACCGGGCGAGGACCCGGCCGCCGCCGCGGCCCGCGAGTTGCACGAGGAACTCGGCGTGTCCGGGGCCGCCCCCGAGCCGATCTTCCTGACAGTGACAACAACCGTCGGCGTGGACGCCGGACACGTGGACGTGAGCCTGTGGTACCCGGCGAAGGTGTCCCGCACCGCGGAGCTCACCGTCGACGCGGGCGAGTTCGCGGCGGTCCGGTGGTGGACGCGCGCGGAGATCGCAGCGGCGGACCCGGCTCGCTTCGATCCGCACCTGGGCCGCTATCTGGCCAAGACGGGTGCGGCGGCCGGCTGAGTTCCGTGCCCCGGGCGATCCGGGACCGGGCCGTCGCCCGGGGACTGCTGCCGCCGGTGGGAGGGCCGTCGTGGGAGTCCCGACAACCTACGCTCCTGAAGGCGGCCGGGGCCGGTCACCTCCTCTACGGCACCGACTTCGCGGCCCGGCCCGCCGGTCAGGTCGGCGTGATCACGCGCGACCTCGACAACGATCCCGCCCTGGACGCGCGCGTCCGGGACGCCGTGAACCGCGGGAACGCCGTGCGCCTCTTCCCGGCTTCACCGCGGCGGGGCGAGGACCGGAGGAGTGGTCAGGCGCCGGGCGGGACGTCGAGGTCGGTGTCGTCGGCGACGTCTCCGACCGGGACCAGGCGGACCTCGGCGGCGTGGGCGCGCAGGTAGTCACGGGCGCCGCGGTCGCCGTGGGCGGTGGCGAGGACGCCGGGCCAGTGGTCGCGGCCGAGGAGGACGGGGTGGGAGCGGCGGCCGTCGTAGGCGCCCATGGCGAGGGCTGCGGGGGCGGCGTGCGCGGCGACCCGGCGTACGGCGTCGGGGGTGACGCCGGGCATGTCGACCAGCAGGACCATCGCCGCCCCGGCCGGGGTGGCGGTCAGGGCGGTGAGACCGGTGCGCAGGGACGATGCCATGCCGGTGGCCCAGTCGGGATTGTGGACGGTGTCGAGCCCGGGGGCGGCGGCGCGCACGTCGCCGGCCGCGGCGCCCACGACGACGAGGACGCGGTCGAGGCCGGCGGCGGTCAGGGTGGCGGCGGCCCGCTCGACGAGGAGCTGCCCGTCGAGGCGGACGAGAGCCTTGGGCATGCCGTAACGACGCCCGGCGCCCGCGGCAAGCACCAGCCCGGCAGTCTGCATGCGGCGAGTCTAGGGTCTCGCGGGCGGCGAGTTCAGGTCGCGCGGGCGCGGAGGCGGCGGAGCATGCGGGCGTCGCCGAAGCCGACCGCGCGGGCGGCGGCTTCCACGGTGTGGCCGCGGGCGATGAGGTGCTCGGCGCGTTCGAGGCGGAGCTGCTGCTGGTAGCGGAGGGGGGTGCAGCCGGCGGCGGCCTCGAAGCGGCGGGTCAGGGTGCGTTCGCTGAGGCCGGCGGTGCGGGCCAGGTCGGCCAGGGGCAGCGGGTCGGCGAAGTGGGCGTCGATGCGGTCCTGCACGCGGTGGACAGCGTCGCTGAGGTGGGCGCGGTGCCGGAGCATGACGCTCTCCTGCTGGTCGTCGCCGTTGCGCCGGGCGTAGACGACCATGTTGCGGGCCACGCGGGCGGCCGCTGCCGGGCTGTAGCGGGTGGCGACGAGGTGCAGGGCCAGGTCGATGCCGCTGGCGATGCCGGCCGAGGTGATGACGCGGTCGTCGGCGACGTAGAGGACGTCGCGCACCACGGTCGCCCGGGGGTGCCGGCGGGCGAGCTCCTCCTGCAGGTCGTGATGGGTCGTGCAGCGGCGGCCGTCGAGCAGCCCGGCCCGGCCGAGCGCCTCCGCCCCGGCGCAGACGCTCGCGACCGTGCCGCCGCGCGCGTGGTGGCCGGCGATCCGGGCCAGGGTCGCCGGGCCGAACTTGTCCGCCCCGCCGGCCATGTGCCAGCCCGGCACGATGATGAGGTCCCTCGGCTTCAGCTCGGGCCACTCCGTCGCGGCGTGCAGGGGCACGCCTTGGTGGCTCGGGACCACGGGCCGCTCCGCGACGTGGTCGAGGCGGTAGGCGAGCCCGTGGTCGGCCGCGGTCGAGAAGACCTGGGCCGGGCCGGCGAGGTCGAGCAGATGCACCCCCGGCGCCAGGACGAAGACCACTCTGCTCACGATCCGGTCAGCTCCCGCACGGTGGTCACCCTAGCGAACCGGCCCGCCAGCGCATATTCCGTACGGGCGATGACGTCGGCGACCGGCAACGTGCGCGGGTCGGCGAGCAGTTCCGCCACGCTGCGCCCGGCCGGGGCGTCGCGGTGCGCGATGGGGAACGTCGTGGTGGCGTCGGTGACGAACGTGACGGCGTAGCCGTAGTCCGCGGCCAGCCGGGTGGTCGTCTCGACGCATTGCTCGGTCTGGATGCCGCACACCGTCACGTCGCGGACGCCGCGCCCGGTCAGCAGCTGCTGCAGGGATGTCGTCGTGAATGCGTTGCGGGAGGTCTTGGTGAGGATCGGCTCCCCGTCCCGGGCCTCGAGCCCGGCGACGAGCCGCACGTGTCCCGACTCCGGGTCGAACGGCCCGCCGCTGCCCGGCTCGGCGTGCAGCACCCACACCACGAGGTCGCCGGCGGCGCGGGCGGCGTCGACGAGACGTTGCACCGGCACGGCGATGTCCGGGTTGCCGACGGCCTCCCACAGCGGGCGCACCCGGAACGACTCCTGCACATCAATCACGATCAGCGCTTTGCTCATGTTGTTGATCCTGCGCCGCCGGAACGTTGCGGGGTAAGACACAGTCGCGCCCCGCACCGGAACGATCCGGTCACGGGGCGCGGAGAGCCGACGGGTCAGCGGTTGCCGTTGAAGATGGACGGCGGCAGCGGTGTGGCCACCGGCGGCCGGGCGGTGACCGAGGCCGGGGTCGCCACCGGCTGCGTGGTCATGAGCGGCGTGGTGAACGGCTGCATGTCACCCGCGCAGCTCAGCCCCTTCGCGGGCGGCTTGCCGGTGAGCAGGAACGCGTCGACCGCGCCCGTCACGCAGGCCGAGGTGCCGTACGAGGTGTGCCCCCAGTTGTCGCTCGACAGCAGCCGGCCGTTCGGCAGCCGGCGCGAGGCGGACACCGCGTCGTCGTGATTGGTCGCGGGATCCCACTTCGCCCCCACGAACAGCACCGGCGCGTCGGTGCGGACGTCGAAGGGACCGGTGTACGCGTCCTCGTCCCGCACCGTCCACGTGTCCCGTGCACAAGGTGCGGAGAGCCAGCCCCAGACCCGCCCGAAGTACGGCGCCCGCTTGTCCGCCGCGGTCATCAGCTCCGGCCACATCGACACGTCGCGCGGATGCCAGGCGTCGGTGCACAGGACGGCGGCGAGGGACTCGGTCGTGTTCAGGTACGGGAAGTCGCGGCCCAGGTGGTCGCGAGCAGCAGCCGTGGCCCGCTGACGCAGCGCGGTCTTCGCCCCGGCGGTCGCGGCCGGTGACGCCGGGAACATGAGGTCCCACACGTACTTCGCGAGCGCTGTCACCAGGGCGCCCGCGTCCGTCCCGTACAGGGAGCCGAGAACGCCGCCCACGAAGTCGCCGTACGTGATGGTGAAGGTCCCGTACGGGTCGCTGAAGGTCAGGGGTTTCGTGCGCAGCCGCGCCGCGATCCGCTCGAAGTTGGCGAGCGGGTCGCCGGCGGCGAAGACGCAGTACTTCTCGCCGGCCTTGTCGCACCGGCGCAGCAGCTCGCGCAGGGCCCGATAGGCGCCGTTGCCCGACCGCAGTCGCGCGTCCTGCTCGCGGCCGGAGGTGGCGGGCGAGCCGACCCAGTGCACGGGGTCGAGCACGCCGTCCGCCACGATGGCCCGGAACCGGTCCGGGAACATGGCGGCGTAGTACTGCCCGATCACGGTGCCGTAGCTCATCCCGAAGAAGGTGAGCTTGCCCTCGCCCAGGGCGCGGCGGACCATCTCCAGGTCGCGCACCACCTCGGCGGTCGACATGGCCGCGGACAACGGGCGGCCCGTCGTGGAGCACGCCCGGCCGACCTTCTTGGCCGCGGCGACGTACGCGGACTCCTGGTCCCGGCCCCACGGCACCGTGACGTTGAGATCGGCGAGCACCGCGGTCTGCGCCTGCGTCGACCGCCAGCACTCGACGTGCTCGCTGGCCCCGACCCCGCGCGGGTCGACGCCGAGGATGTCGAACCGCTCGCGGACGGCCGCGCTGAGGAACGCCGGCGCCGCGATCGCCATGTCCGTCGCGGCGCCGCCGGGGCCGCCCGGGTTCACGAAGAGCGTGCCGATGCGCTTCGCGGGATCGGTCGCGGGCATCCGCAGCATCGCGACCTCGGTCGTGGCGCCGGTGGGCTCGTCGTAGTCGAGCGGCAGCCGGGTGACCGCGCACTGGGCGACGTCGTAGCACTTGTACCAGTCCAGCTTCGGCACCGGCACCCGGTCGAGCTTCGCGGCCTCACTCCCGGGCGAGGAACTGACGGGCGGCGCGGAGGAAGCCGGGGCGGCGAGGCAGCCCAGGCTCATGAGCCCGGCGACCCCGGCTGTGAGCAGGCGTTTTGCGAGAGGTGACATGGCTCGGATGGTAGGAACGGAAGGCGGCCCCACGCCGCGCGACGACGAAGAAGCACCCGGCCAGGCGACGGTCAGGCGGCCACCGCGTGACACGCGCCGTAGCCGTCGGCGCGGGCGACTATCCGGCCGTCGCGAACCCGCACGGCACTCTCCGTCGCGTCGCTGACCGCCGCGACGCCCGCCGCGGCCGCCAGGGCGCCGGACTCGTCGTGCACGATCCGCAGCCGGCACCACGCCCGCTCCGGCACAGCGGGGCGGAGGCAGCACGATGCAGCAGACCGAGGGCGAGGAACACGCGCGGCTGCGCAGGCTCGTGTCGCCGGCGTTCACCGCCCGGCGCGCGGCGGCGTTCCGGCCGCGGATCGAGCGGATCGTCGACCGGCTGCTGGACGGGCTCGACGACGGCACGGGCCGGGTGGACTTCCTGACGCGGTTCGCCCAGCCGCTGCCGATGGACGTCATCACCGAGCTTGTCGGCATCCCCGCCGACCGCCGGGAAGACTGGCGCGCGTACGGTGCGGCCCTGGCCGCCGTCAACCGTGATCCGCGCGTGTTCCCCGAGCCGGAGCGGCTGGACTTCGGCCGTCCGATCGGCGGTCACCTGGGCTACGCGTACGGGCCGCACTTCTGTCTCGGTGCGGCCCTGGCCCGCGTACAGGTGGAAGTGGCAGTTGTCGCCCTGCTGAAGCGCTTCCCGGGGCTCGAGCTGATCGCCGCGGAGCGGATGCCGGACCCCGGGGCGTGGCGCCTGAGCACCCTGGAGGTGGCGCTATGACATCGGCTCCAGCTCGGCCGGCAGCGGCAGCCCGAGCGCCCGCAGGAACCGGGCCGTCTTGATCTCCACGAACAGCTCGGCGTCGTCCATGTCGTCGACGTCGAGCTCCTCGTCCAGGTCGATGGCGGGCTCGATGTCCTCCGCCAGGTACTCCGCCAGCTCCGCCTCCTTGGCCCGGCGGGCCGGCGTGTCCGCCCCGGTCAGCCCGGCCCACCACGCCGCCAGGCCGGCCGCCTCACGCGCGACGTCCGTGGGCGGGGAGGCGTCCGGCGACTCGAAGTACGTGCGCGGGGTCAGCCCCAGATAGGCGACGCCGCTGCCCGTCCCGGCCGGCTGGTAGGTGACCGTCGTGACGTCGCTGTCGTGCACGGTGACGGCGAGCCACGGCTCGTTCGCGCCGGGCAGCGGCTCCTCGTAGTCGTACGAGGCCCAGGCGCCGTCCGCGAACCGGAAGTTGCCGAAGAAACCCGTCACGACTCGACCGGCTCCTTCGGCTTGCGCGAGGGCAGGCGCAGGGACCGGCCCGGCGGTTCCTCGGGCAGGGCGGGCGGCGGCGTGAGGCGGATCTCCAGTTCCTCGCGGACCGCCGCCTCGAGCTCCTGCATCACCAGCGGCACGTGGCCGAGCATCTCGCGGACGGCCTTGGCCGAGTCGACTCCGGGCGGCGGGGTGACACTGGGGGCGTACACCTTCTCCAGCAGGAGGTGGACCGCCATGACCGCGCTGCGCACCGGCCCGGACGCGAGCAACCGGACCCGCATGAGGGCCGGACCGGTCTCGTCGAGATAGAGGTGCGACGCCGGCATCGGCTGCCCCGAGTCGAGCGCCAGGCGCAGCCGCGCGGCCGACCGCTCGAACTGGGCCAGCAGCGCGACATAGGCGTCCCGCCGCTCCGAATACCACCGCTCGGTGCGCGCCGCCCGGGCGCGCGCGAATCGGTCCCGGGCTTGAAAAAGCACGGCCAAACCCGCTCCTAGCAGGGCAAACACGACGGCGACGAGGGGCAGCCCCCACCACGGGATCTCAGACACGCGACCACCGTAGCGATGCCGGGCGGACGGCGCACCGCTGGCCTCGGACGGGGGGATGAGGGGATGCTGAACGCCCACCGAGGAAAGGGGCGGGCATGACGTCCGGAGGCCTGCTGACGTTCGGCGAGACGATGGGTCTGGTCGGTGCCGACGGGATCGGGCGCCTCGAGCACGCCCGCGCGGTCACCTTCGGCATCGGCGGCACGGAGAGCAACGTCGCCGTCGGCGTGGCCCGCCTCGGCGGCCCGGCCACGTGGATCGGGCGGGCGGGCCCGGACGCGACCGGCGACCTCATCGAGTACCGGCTGCGGGCCGAGGGGGTCGACGCGGTGGTCCTGCGCGACACCGCCTTCACCGGCCTGATGGTCAAGCACCGGCGCACCGCCGGCCTGCTCCACGTCGACTACCACCGGGCGGGCAGCGCCGGCTCCCGGCTGTCCCCGGCCGACATTCCCCCCGATCTCGTACGGACGGCAGCCCTCCTCCACGTCACCGGCATCACCCCGGCCCTGAGCGCCACCGCCCGCGCGACCGTCTTCCAGGCGGTCGAGACGGCCCGCGACGCCGGCGTCCCCGTCTCGTTCGACTTCAACTACCGCGCCAAGCTCTGGTCCCGCTTCGATGCCGCCCCCGTCCTCCGCGACCTCGCCGCCCGCGCCGACATCGTCTTCGCTGGCCCCGACGAGGCCGCCCTCGTCGTCGAAGGGTCGCCCACGTCCGCCCTCGCCGCCATCGGCCCCCGCGAAGTGATCGTCAAGGACGGCGCCCACGGCTGCACCGCCCTCATCGACGGCGAACCCCACACCGTCGCCGCCCTCCCCGTGACCGTCGTCGACCCGGTCGGCGCGGGCGACGCCTTCGTCGCCGGCTACCTGGCCGACCGTCTCGCGGGCGCAACCCCCCGCCAACGCCTGACCACCGCGATCGCCGCGGGTGCCTGGGCCGTCACGGTCCCGGGCGACTGCGAAAACCTGGCGACCCGCGCCGACCTCGCCACCCTCACGACCGCCACCGACAACGTCGCCCGCTGACGCTCCCCGGCGGCGGCAATGTAGTCAGCGTGGGCGGGGCAGCGGAAGGTCACGCAGAGTGGTGATGCGGTGCTGCTCGTCGTGCGGGCCGCGGGCGAGGCGGTCGAGGTGGATGGCGTGCAGGCCGGCTTCGCGGGCGGCGAGGACGTCGAGGGCGTGGTTGTCGCCGACGCTCACGACGCGGTTCACCGGGCGGCCCCAGCGGTCGCACGCGCGGCGGAAGGCTTCGGGGTCCGGCTTGGCGACGCCGAGGTCGTCGACGGTGAAGACCGGTCCGAGGAGGGCGGCGATGCCCGTACGCTCGAGCTTCTTGCGCTGTTGATCCTTCGAGCCGTTGGTGAGCACGGCGGCCGGCACGCCGGCGGCGGCGAGGGCGGTCAGGGCCGGGACCACGTCGTCGTACGCGGACCAGGCCGCCTCGTAGTGACGCAGGTAACCGGCGAAGACGGCGTCGAGCTCGGCGTCGGTGCCGGAGACGCCGAGGAAGTCGCGGAGCCGGCGCCGGCGCTGTTCCGCGTACGTGACCCGGCCCGCCCGCCACGCCGCGAGGTGCGGCTCCTGCAACTCCGACCAGCGGGCGACCGCCTCGTCCGTCGCGGCGAGCCCGAGCGTCGGCAGCCAGGCCCGCAGCCCGGCGTCGGCGGCCGCGTCGTGGTCGACGAGCGTCCCGTCCAGATCGAGCAGCACCGCGAGCGCTTCCACGGGCGGGATCCTATGCTCGGCAGTCGTGACGATCAGGCCGATCCCCCTGGCCACGTGGCCGACCCCACTCGAGCCGGCGCTGCGCCTCGCGGCGGAGCTGCGGCTCGACGAGCTGTGGCTCAAGCGTGACGACCTCACCGGTCTCGGCGGCGGCGGCAACAAGGTGCGGAAACTTCAGTACACCTGCGCCGAGGCGGTCAAGGCCGGCGCCACGCGGGTGGTCACGACCGGTGCGCCGCAGTCCAACCACGCGCGCCTGACCGCCGCGGCCGCCGCCCGGCTGGGCCTCGGCTGCACGCTCGTGCTCGCCGGTGACCCGCCGCCGGCCGCCCGCGGCAACCTGATCCTCGACGAGCTCGCCGGCGCCACCGTGGTCTGGGCCGGCGCCGAGCCCGTCGCCGAGGTGGCGGCCCGTCAGCCAGGTCACGTCATTCCGTTCGGCGGCACGTCGGCCTTCTCGGCGCAGGGCTATGTGGACTGTGCCCGTGAGCTGCTCGCCCAGCTCCCGGACCTCGACCTCGTCGTGGTCGCCGCCGGCTCGGGCGGGACGATGGCCGGGCTGGTCGCCGCCCTCGGGCCGGAGCGGGTGCTCGGCGTCGACGTGGGCGCCGTCCCGGACATCCGCGCGACGGTCGCCGGACTGCTCGACGGGATGGGCCGGCCGGTCGGCCCCGCGGCGCTGCGGATCGACCACACCCAGGTCGGCGACGGGTACGCGACGCTGGCCCCGGCCGCCCGCGCCGCCGTCGAACTCGCGGCGCGCACCGAGGGCCTGTTCCTCGACCCGACGTACACGGGCCGGGCGCTGGCCGGTCTCACGGCGGCCCGCCCGGGCGGCAAGGTCGTGTTCGTGCACACCGGCGGCCTGCCCGGGCTCTTCGGCCACCCCGCCTTCGCCGGTTGACCCGCGGATGAGCCGGTTGACCCGCGGACAAGGGGAGCCGCCCGGCGAGCAGTCCGCCGCGGGGTGACGTCGCGCGTGGTGCTGGGGGTACCCGCATACTTGCCGCGTGGACGAGGTCGCGTTTCCCCGTACGCCGGACGGCCGGCGCAGCAGCACGAGCTTCGGGCGGGCGGTGGTCGCCGCCGCGCTGGAGGCCGTCGATCCGGGCGCCGCGGAGCGGGCCGGGCGCGAGCAGAACTGGCGGTCCGGCTATCTGCGGCACTTCCGGGCGCTGGTCGAGGCCGATCTGACCGACGGGTACGCCACCGCGGGCGCCGGCCTCGCGGCAGTCCACGAGCGGGTGGTCGTCGCGCGGGGCGACGGGGACGTGCCGCTGTCCGAGGTGTTCGCGGTGCCCGCCCGGCCGCCGGCGACGTTCACGGTCGCGGGGACGGAGAAGGCGGAGCGCGAGCTGCTCATCCCGTACGGGAAAGAGGTCTTGCGGGGTGACGCCCTGCACCGGCAGCTCGATGCGTGGATCGCACGCGGGGTGATCGAGGCGTCGTGCGCGGAGCTGGTGCGCGAGGTG
The DNA here is from genome assembly GCF_030709675.1 of Symbioplanes lichenis. Classification (GTDB taxonomy): domain Bacteria; phylum Actinomycetota; class Actinomycetes; order Mycobacteriales; family Micromonosporaceae; genus Actinoplanes; species Actinoplanes lichenis. The sequence goes on along the minus strand of NZ_JAUZQD010000001.1, from coordinate 136,419 downwards.
GCCGCCCACCCGGAGTGGCTCGATCTGTCCGACCAGCGGCTCGTCGTGCTGGGCGCGGGGGCCGAGCTCGGTCCGCTGCCCGCCGTGCTCGCGTGGGGCGGCACGGTGCTGGGCGTCGACCTGCCGCGGCCGGAGCTGTGGGAGCGGGTCGCCGACACGGCCCGGCGCAGCGCGGGGACATTGATCGCGCCCGGAACGTCTCCAGTGGACGCCGGCATCGATCTGCTCAGCGGGCTGCCCGAGGTGGCCGCCTGGCTGCGGGAAGTGCCGGGCCGCCTGGTGCTGGGCAATTACGTGTACGCACCGGGGGCCGCCTATCCGTTGCTGTCCGCCGGGGTGGACGCTCTGGGCGTACGGCTGGTGGAGGAGCGGCCGGAGACGGCGCTGGCGTTTCTCGCCACGCCGACCGACACCTTCGCCGTGCCGGGGGCCGTTGTCGGCGAGGCGGCGTCGCGTTATCGGGCGCGATCGGCCCGGGTCAAGGTGGCGCAGGCGGTGTCGGGCGGGCGGCTGCTGGCCCCGCACTATCCGGAGGGCGCCGATCCGGGCATCGCCGACAGTCTCGTGCCGCAGCAGGGACCGAACTACGCGCTGGCGAAGCGGATCCAGCGCTGGCGGGCCACGGCGGCCCGGCGGGCGGGGACCGATGTCGCGTTCGCGGTGGCGCCGCCGACCCGGACGCGGTCGGTGACGCGGAACAGGTTGCTCGCGGCGGCGTACGCGGGGGCGCATCTGTTCGGGGTCGAGGTCTTCGAACCAGCGACCAGCAACCGGCTGATGGCGGCGCTGCTGGTGCATCAGCTGCGCAATCCCCGGCCGGCGGCGGCGCGGGCGTGGACCGACGAGACCGTGGGCGCGGCGCACGGCGGGTTGTGGCGGGTGCCCTATTCGCCGCGTACGGCGCTGGGGCTGGCGGCGGCGCGAGGGCTGCTGGAGCCGTCGGTCATCCGGGGGTCGTGAGAGTCAGGCCTTACCGGCCAGCCAGGATTCGACGGTGGCGATGACCGGTTCGGGGGAGCGGCGGGCCCAGCGGAAGTGGTCCGGCGTCGCTTCCACAGTGGCCCGATCGACATGCGCGGGCAGGCGGCGGGCCAGATGCTCGACGGCCGGGGCGGTGATCATGGCGTCGCCGGCGATCGTCACGAGCAGCGCCGGGAGCTCGAGGGCGGCCAGGGCGGCTTCGTAGTCGGTGCGGTCGCCGTGCAGCCGGTAGCGACCGTGCCGCGCCTCGTAGCCCCAGTCGGCCATCATCAGGCGGGGCTGGCGGCCGGCGAAGCCCAGGCGGTGGCCCGGCCAGTAGCCCAGCGATCCGGTGACCGCGCCGACGAAGCGGACCCCGGCGGCGCGGCGCACGCGGGCCAGGGGAGTGGCGTGCGCGGCCTTCGAACTGGTGCCGGTGCCGATCGTGACGACGGCGGCGGGCTTCGTACCTTCGGTGGTCGCGGTGGCTCCGGACAGGAGGGCCAGCTGACCGCCGAGGCTGTGACCGGTGAGGACGAAGCTGCCGGCCCGGCGCACCGCGTCGCTCGCGAAGACGGCGGGCAGATCCTCGCGCAGCAGGTGGGCGTACCCGAAGGAGGCCTTGCGCAGGTCCGCCACCGGGCTGCGGGGCATGCCGCGCAGCTCGACCCCGACGACGTGCCGGCCGCGCGCGGCCCAGGCGTCGAGGAACTTGTCGTAGTACGCGAGCGGCACGCCCAGCGCCGGCAGGAAGACGATCGAGGCCGCCGCGCCGGTAGTGCCCCGCTCCTCGACGGTCAGCGTGACGCCGTCGGCGGAGGACACCGGGTGCACGAGAGGATCCATGATCTCAGTGTGCCGGGCCGGGAACGAGAGACGCCGGAGACCCGTGGCGGCGGGTCCCCGGCGTTGGATGTCACGGTATCGCGTCTCAGCCCTGGCGGCCGTTCCACCGCGGATTCTTGCGGTTGATGACGACCATCCGCCCCCGGCGGCGCGTCACGACCGAGCCGGGCTTGCTCTTCAGCGACCGGAGCGAGTTCCGAACCTTCATGGTGTTACCTCCCGCGTTCCGGAACGTCGCCGGTGCCTCCCGCATTCCGCTCGCTCTCCTCCACCGCCCGGGCGAAGGCGACCGTCTGCTCCACGACGAGATCCGGGCTGTGCAGGACGAGGTCGTGACCCGCGCCCGGCACGACGACGGTCCGGACGTCCGGCACCCGGTCGCGGACGCGGGCGGCGGTGGCCCCGGCGTCGTAGAGCTGGCTGCGCTCGCCGAAGATCGCCAGCACCGGGGCCTGGATCCGGCCCAGCTCCTCGTCGCTCAGCGGCGTGACCTTGGGCAGCCGCGGGCGGAAGGTGAAGGTGCCCTTGGCCAGTCGCGGGATCGCGTCGTCGAGCAAGGTGCTGTTGTGGAACCACCGGGCGGCGCGGTGCCGCAGCGGCGCGGGCGCGAACATGAGCAGCCCGGTGACGATGATCCACGCCATGAACCGCCGCGTGACGCGCCCGAACCCGCCCGCGTCGAGCAGCGTGATCGACGCCGCCCGGCCGGGGTCGTCGAAGTGGTGCAGCAGGGCGACCCAGCCCCCGTACGAGCACCCGACGAGATGCGCCCGCCGGACGCCGAGCCCGTCGAGTGTCTCGGTCAGCCAGCGGGACAGGTCCGCGGGCGTGCTGATCGGCGCGGTCTGCGTGGAGAGGTTCGGCTCGCCGATCAGGTCGAGCGCCAGCACCGGCCGCTCCCGGGCCAGGCCGGCGACGTGCGGCGTCCACATCAGCGACCCGCCGCCCGACCCGGCGAGCAGCACGAACGGCGCCGCGGTGCTCCCGGCCGGCCCGCTGCGGAACACCCGGGTGCGCCCGAAGCCGGTCGGCACGTCGGTCTCGGTGCGGCCGACCGGCCAGCGCCGGTCGATGAGGTCCCGCAGCACGGCGAGGTGACGGGCCCGGTCGTCGTCGGTCCGGAAGCGGCTCAGCTCGGCGGTCATGTTTTTATGGTACGCGTGAACCATAAAAACGGCGACCCGCGGTGTCAGGCGCGGACGTCGAGCAGGTCGCCGCTGGTCAGGACGGTGCGCAGCTGACCGAGGTCGACGCCTTTGGTCTGGAGCAGCTCGACGAGCTTGGTCGCGCTCGTGGCGGAGGTCGTCACGTCGTCCTCGCTCATGTCGAGAAGACCGCTGAGCTGGTTCAGCTTGGACGAGTCGCGCAGCCCGGCGACCTCACCGCGGGAGCCGTCCGGCCCGCCGGGCGGCGGGGGCGGCGGCAGGTCCCGGGTGCGCGGGGCCTGCCCGGTGACCTGGTCAGCGGCCTGCGAAGTGCCCTGGATGGTGTCGGCGGCGGCCGGCTCGGTGGCGGTGACCGGACGGGTCTGCGGCGTCCAGGCCCAGGTCTGGGTCCAGCCCGGGCCCGACGAGCCCAGGGCGCTGATCGAAGTCATGACGAGTTCCTCCTCGGTGGGCCGGCCGCCGGCCCGTACGAGGGGTGTCATCGGCCTGTGATCCGCGATCTTGTGAGCTTTTGGATTTCTCTCAAGAACTCACAGGTCCGTCACAGCCAGGGTCGCCGTCAGGCGGTGCGGCGCAGATGGGCGTAGCTGCCGTCGTGGTAGACGAGCGGGGTCACCGTGGCGTCCTCGAGGTGGTCCCCGGACAGGGGCGTGGCCAGGACGATGGTGTGGTCGCCGGCCTCCACGCGCTGGGCGACGCGGCAGACGATGGTGGCGAGGACGCCGTCGAGCAGCGGTACGCCGTCGGGGCCCTCGTGCCACGCGCCGTGCGCGGCGAAGCGGTCGATGCCGCGGGCCGAGAAGGTGCGGGCCACGTGCTCCTGCGCCTGGGTGAGGACGTGCACCGCGATCGTCGACGCGGCGCTGATCGTCGGCCAGGCCGAGGCGGTGTGGGCCAGGCAGAAGGAGACGAGCGGCGGGTCGAGCGACACGGACGTGAACGACGTGGCCGTGAAGCCGACGGGTGGGGCGCCCGGCGCGGTGATGACGACGACGGCCGCGGCGTGCCGGCGCAGCAGGGAGCGGAAGAGCTGCGCGTCCACGAGGGTGGTGTCGGTCATGGGATCTCCCTTGGCACGGAGACGGAGGAGCGGAGGAGCTGCAACGCCGCAGATGCCTTCCACTGAGTGGGATGTGCCTCCCCGGGGGGCCAGGGCAGCGGTCGGCACGACCCCACGCTTCCCCGGAAGCCGGGGCGGCGTCAACGCGATCTCATATCCTAGTAAACCTATGGGGTTTTGTTGACATGACGGCGGCCGCCGGGAAGTATGGCCACCATGCCCACCGTAGCCGTTCATCATGGACAGTGGTGACCTCGCTGCGGAGGGTGACTCCAGGGCAATGTTGTGGGCGGTGTCACCTATGCGGGTGGCCGCCGGGATGCCATTGTGATGTGGCGGGAGACTGATCCCGCCCGATGGATGTGCTGTGACCGGACGCGACCGAGCGGGAAGGGTGGTTGACATGCAGTTGCGCGACGTGCGCCTGACGTCCCGCCTGGCCATCGATCTCCTCCGATGCGCCAGCGCGCGGTGTCGTTCCTCCCGGTGACCCGGCCGGTGCGCTGACCCGGTGCGGGTGAGGGTGTTCGCGATCGCGGCGACGACGGCGTCGGCCCGCGGTGATCTCGCCTCCAGGGCATGATCGTCCCCGTCGTGAACGACCCTCGGTGATGACCTCTTCCGCATGACCATGGGCGCGCTCCCGCGCCGTCAAACCTATCCCGCACATGGGAGAAGTATTCTTCAACCGCCGCCGAGATCCGGCTGCGGTGACACCTCACCCGGAGGCCCGTCTCATGTCCGTCCTCGCCGTCGCCGATCTCGCCCTCCCCTCGGCCCGTCCCTCCGCCCCGAAGCCGGTCGCCGAGCTCGCCGCCAAGCGGGCCGACGCCGCGGCGAAGCACATCGCGCCGCACGTGGCCGCCGCCCTGCGGGTGCCGGGCCTCCGGTCCCGGCCGGGCCGCCTGCGCGCGGTGACGGGCGACGCCGCCCCGAGCGTGACCGTCACCATCACGCTCGGCGCGCCCGGCACCGAGGAGAGCGAGCGCGTCCTCGCCGCCCTCCGCGACCTGGTCGTCGCGGCCGGCCCGGACGCCGCCGTCGCCCTCGACGCGCCCGCCTTCGCCCCGGTCGCCCGGCCCGGCCTCACCGGCCTGCACCTCGACCCGCGGCCGCGCACCGCCACCCTCGACGGCGTCCCGCTCGAGCTGAGCCGTCTCGAGTACGAGCTGCTGCTCTTCCTGGCCCGCCACCCCCGACAGGTCTTCAGCCGCAACCAGCTGCTCGGCCACGTGTGGGGCCACACCCACACCACGGTCCGCACGGTGGACGTGCACGTCAGCCGGCTCCGCACGAAGCTCGGCGACCCGGACATCGTGACCACCGTCTACGGCGTCGGCTACCGCCTGTCCGAGGAGGCCTCGATCACGATCGCGGACTGACTTACCGGGGCGAGGCGAGCTGTTCCGGCCGCGTTCACCCCGGCGGTCTTTCCCGCGCCGCCGCCGGGGCCGACAGTGGCCGGATGCAGAGGATCCAGAAACTCGCCCTGGCCGGGGTCGCCGCGGCCGCCGTCCTCACCGCCGGCAGCAGCGCCGTGGCCGCCCCGGTGACCCGTGACTCGGACACGGTCACGAACCTGCGCGCGGTCACCCGCTCCACCGCCTGGGAGCAGCTGTCCGCGCTGCGGCTGTCCTTCCCCACGTACCACCCCGAGGGCCTGGTCGTGACGAAGGACCGCTTCTACCTGAGCTCGACCGAGATCATCGAGCCGACGGTCAAGTATCCGGCGCCGGTCGACGGCTATGACCGGACGCCGGGCCGGGGCGTCGGGCACCTCTTCGTGATCGACCGGTCCGGGCGGCTGCTGAAGGACATCGTGCTCGGGCACGACATCGTCTATCACCCCGGCGGCATCGATCTCGCCGGCTCGGAGTTGCTCGTGCCCGTCGCGCAGTACCGGCCGGACAGCTCCACGGACATCTATCGGATCGACACGCGGACGTTGCGCGTACGCAAGGCCTTCTCCGTGCGGGACCACATCGGCGGCATCGTGTACGACCCCACCCGCGACCGGCTCGTCGGCAACACCTGGGGCTCGCGGACGTTCTACGAGTGGACGCCCGCCGGACGGCAGCTCGCCACGTGGGCGAACCCCTCCCACCTGCTCGACTTCCAGGACTGCCAGTATCTGCCCGCCGCGAAGATGGCGTGCGGTGGCATCACCGGCCTGACGCAGACGCCGGCCGCCGGGGGCGCCGCGGCCACGTACGAGCTGGGGGGCATTTCCCTCATCGATCTGCGCACGCGGACGATCGTGAACGAGTTCCCGTTCCAGCAGTGGTCGGCCGCCGGGCACGTGATGACGCGCAACCCGGTCAAGCTCGCGGCGGACGGCGGTGTGCTCACGATGTGGGCGGCACCGGACAATGGTGAGGAGACCGGCGGCACCCGGATCTACACCTGGCGTGCGGCGGTGCGATGAGGGCCCTAAAGACTCCTGCGCCTATCGTGTAGATAGGGAATGAGGAGGAGTTCATGCGGCGTACGGTGGCAGTGGTGGGCGGCGGGTGTTCCGGCGTCCTGACGGTCCGGGAGTTGCTGCGGCGGGGCGAGGACGACGTCGTGCTCGTCGAGCCGGGGGAGCCGGGCGGTGGGGTCGCCTACGGGCACGCGCGGCCCTGGCACGTCCTCAACTCGCGGGCCGGGGCGATGAGCGCCGATCCCGACGACCCGGGCCACTTCGTGCGCTGGTCGGGGGCGGCGCCGGGCGAGTTCCGGCCGCGCGCCGAGTACGGGCGCTATCTGCGTACCGTCCTGGACGAGGCGGCGGCGGACCACCCGGGCCGGCTGCACCTGCGCCGCAACCGCGCGACGGCCGTCCGCGGGGGCACGGTCCTGCTCGACGACGGCACGGACATCCGGGCCGATCACGTCGTCCTCGCCACCGGTGGTCCGGCGTCGGCCCGCCCGCGCCTGGACCACCCGCGCTACCTGGACGACCCGTGGCAGCCCGGCGCCCTCGACGCCCTCCCGCCCGACCGGCCCGTGCTGCTCGTCGGCACCGGCCTCACCGCCGTCGACGCCGCGCTCACCCTCACGGCGGACGGGCGCCGGACCGCCCCGGTCGTCGCGATCAGCCGCCGGGGGCTGCTGCCCCTCACGCACACCGTCGACGCCGCCCCGCCCGCGGCGCCCGCCCTCGACGACTGCGCGACGCTGCGCGACGTCGTCCGGGCGGTGCGCTCGGCGACGGCGGAGGCGGGGGACTGGCGGGCGGTGGTCGACGGGCTCCGGCCGTACCTGGATCAGTTGTGGACGGCCCTGAGCCCCGCCGAGCAGGACGCCTTCCTGCGGCATCTCGCCCGCACCTGGGAATGTCACCGGCACCGCATGGCGCCGGAGATCGCCGCGCGGGTCGTCGCGCTGCGCGAGGCGGGCCTGCTGGAGATCCGCCGCGGCGGGGTGGCGGCCTGGCCGGGCCTCGGCGACTACGCGGCCGTGGTCAACTGCGCGGGCCCGGGCAAGCTGCCGGGCGCCGCCGGGCCGCTGGTCCAAGACCTGCTTTCCTCGGGTACGGCCACCGTGGGCCCGCACGACCTGGGACTCGCCGTGGATCCGGCGGGCCGGGTCATCGGGGCGGACGGCCGCGTGAACGAGCGGCTGTGGCTCATCGGGCCGTTGCGCCGCGGCTCCCAGTGGGAGACGACAGCGGTGCCGGAGATCCGCGCGCAGGCGCAACGACTGGCGCGCGAAACGCGTTCCGAGCATCCCGACTTGGTGATAGCCCCGTGATATGCAACGGTCGTTTCCGCAGCTCAGAGCCGCTTTGGCGGCCGTCGAGGCGGTAGGGGCGGCTCTTGTCGACGCATTGAGTTCTCTCAATACTACGGATGGCACGAGGTGCGCCGGACATGCCCGGTGCACCCCCCATCCCCCTGGGAGGACCCTGTGCGTAACCCCGGCACCAAGCTCGGCCGACCGATCGTCGGCCTGGCCGCCGTCCTGCTCGCCGGCAGCGCGTTCGCGTCACCCGCGACCGCGGCCTCATCGGCGGCCGCCCCCGCCGCCGACCAGTCCCTCGCCTCCTCGAAGCTGGCCAGCACGCTGAACGCCCAGCTCGGCACCAAGACCGCCGGGTCGTACGTCGACTCGTCCGGCAAGCTGGTCGTCAACGTGACCGACGCGGTGACCGCCGCCTCGGCGACCGCCGCGGGCGCCTCGGTGCGCTACGTGAAGAACTCCGGCGCCGCCCTGGCCGCCGCGGAGACGACCCTGAAGACCGACCTCAAGACGCCCGGCACGTCGTTCGCGATCGACCCGGTCACCAACAAGGTCTCGGTCCAGGCGGACGCGAGCGTCACCGGCGCCAAGCTGGCCGAGGTCAAGGCCACCGTGGCCAAGCTCGGCGACAAGGCCTCCTTCGAGCAGGTCCCCGGCACGCTCTCCACCCTCATCTCGGGTGGTGACGCCATCTACACCGGCGGCTCGCGCTGCTCGCTCGGCTTCAACGTCCGCAGCGGCAGCACGAACTACTTCCTGACGGCGGGCCACTGCACCAACGCCGGCACGACCTGGACCAACGGCTCGACCACGCTGGGCACCCGCGCCGGCACGAGCTTCCCGGGCAACGACTACGGCATCGTGCGCTACACGACCACCAGCGTGACGATCAGCGGCGCGGTCGGCTCCCAGGACATCAGCTCCTCCGGCACCCCGGCGGTCGGCACCGCGGTCACCCGGCGCGGCAGCACCACCGGCATCCACTCCGGCACCGTCCAGGCCCTCAACGCCACGGTGAACTACTCCCAGGGCTCGGTCTCCGGCCTCATCCGCACCAACGTCTGCGCCGAGCCCGGCGACAGCGGCGGCCCGCTCTACCGGGGCACCGTCGCCTACGGCCTGACCTCGGGCGGCAGCGGCAACTGCTCCTCCGGCGGCACGACCTACTTCCAGCCGGTCGTCGAGCCGCTGAGCGCCTACGGCGTGGCGGTCTGGTGACCCTCTGATCCCTCTCGTGAGGCCCCGGCGCACGCGCCGGGGCCTTACGCACTTTCAGGTGCCTCCTTCCCGGCGGGCGGCGGCCGACGCACAGTGGTCGCCATGACAACATCTCTTCCCGGCGGCACCTGGACCCTCGGCGACCTGACCGTGACCCGGTTCGGCTACGGCGCCATGCAGCTCGCCGGCCCGGGGGTCATGGGCCCGCCCGCCGACCCCGGCGCGGCCCGCGCGGTGCTGCGCGAGGCGGTCGCGCTCGGCATCACCCACATCGACACCGCCGACGCGTACGGGCCGCACGTCACCAATCAGCTGATCCGCGAGGCCCTGCACCCGTACCCGGCGGCGCTGCACATCGTCACCAAGGTCGGCGCCCACCGTGACGAGCAGGGCGGCTGGCCTCCCGCCCGCGACCCGGAGAGCCTGCGCCGCGCCGTGCACGACAACCTCGACCGGCTCGGCCTCGACGTGCTCGACCTGGTCAACCTGAGGCTCGGCAACGCCCTGGGCCCGGTGCCCGAACCGGTCGCCGAGGCCTTCGGCACACTGGTCGAGCTGCAGCGTGAGGGCCTGATCCGGCACCTCGGCGTCAGCAACGCGACGCCGGAGCAGGTCGCCGAGGCCCGCGCGATCGCCCCGATCGTCAGCGTCCAGAACATGTACAACCTCGCCCACCGCACCGACGACGCGCTGATCGACGAGCTCGCCGCCGCGGGCATCGCCTACGTGCCCTTCTTCCCGCTGGGCGGCTTCAGCCCCCTGCAGTCGTCCGCCCTGGACAGCGTGGCCGCCCGCCTCGGCGCGACACCGATGTCGGTCGCGCTGGCGTGGCTGCTCCAGCGCTCACCCAACATCCTGCTCATCCCGGGTACGTCGTCCGTGGCCCACCTCCGCGAGAACATCGCGGGCGCCGGCCTCCCCTTCTCCGCCGGCGACATCGCCGAGCTGGACAAGATCGGCGCCTGACCCCGTCGCGGGCCTCATCAGCCCGCTCGGCCGCCGCGGATGTTGGTAATGTTGGAGCCTTCGATACATCGCCAACATCGGAGGTGCTGATGGCTGTCACGCAGATCGACCTGGACGACGAAGCGCTCGCCGAGGCCATGCGGTTGTCCGGGGCGAAGAGCAAGAAGGAAACCGTCAACCTCGCACTGCGCGAATATGCCGCTCGCCACCGGCGGATCGCGGCTCTCGATCACTATGCCGCTGCCGCGCGGGACTGGGACTACGAGGGCTGGCAGGAGATGCACGCGGCCGGCAAGGTGCCGGGCGAGTGATCAGGTATCTCATCGACTCGTCGGCCCTCTGGCGCATCCTCCGCGACGACACCTTGCGTAAGGCGTGGGGCGGCACGGTCTCCGATCACGCCATCGGCTCGTGCCACCCGCAGCGCACGGAGTTCCGCCGCTCGGCCCGCAACCTCGGCGAGTTCGAGCAGATGACCATGATGTTCGCCGATCTCTATCCGGACGTCGCCGTGCCGAAGAGCGCATGGCAGTGGATTGGTTCGGCTCAGTATCGGCTGCTCCGCGCCGGGGCTCACCGAGCCTTGTCCTGCGTTGATCTGCTGCTCTGCTCCTGCGCGGCCATCGGCGGCCTGACCGTTCTGCATGATGACAACGACTTCGCCGGCGCGGCCCGTCATCTGCCTGATCTGGCCGAGCGCCGAGTTCACGACGTTCCGGCGACCTGACGCCGGGCCCGGTCGTCCGGCAAGTATGCGGAAGCGGGGGCTCGTGGGCACTGGACTGTCCCGAGGCCGCCCGGGGCCGTCTTGGTGCAGGACAGCCCGGACAGCGGCGGCAGCGGGGCCGGGACGGCAGCGGCCGGGCCCGTAGCCACGGTCACTTCATGGTTCCCGTACCTATGAATCGGCAGGACCGGCCACGGCCTCAACGACGGCAGCGGGCTGGAGGGGCACGGTGATCGTGGTCTCGGCGTTCGCGACGGTGAGCCGGACCGTGCCGTCCTCGGCGGTCGTGGCCGTGACCGTCGCGTCCTCGCCGGGTACGGCCGAGAGCATCGTCGCCACCAGGTGGCGCAGCGGCGCGGGGTCGGCGCGGACGTGCGGCAGGTCACCGGGGGTGACGTCCGAGAGCTCGCGCACCAGCGCGGCCAGGTCGATCTCCGGGGGCTCGGCGCCGGGCGGGGTGAGGAAGCTGCCGACCAGGGCCTGCTGGGCGCCGAGGGAGCGGTCGAGCTGCTCGGCGACCTCGGCGGCGATCTCGCGGTCGGCGCGGGCGGTGGCGGACATCTGCAGGTACATGAGGATGCCGAACATCGTGGCCAGGGTGGCGCCGGCGATGACGACGACCATGTCGGTACGCCCGGCGTTCGGCAGCAGCGCCTGATAGCTCGCGCCGCTGCGGAGCACCCATTGGCGCTCGCCGGCCGAGAAGTTGGACGTGTAGCGGAACGCGGCGTTGCCGTTGCGCACCACCGCGGCCACCTCGGCCAGTTCGCCCGAGCCGGAGCGGGTCAGCAGCTGGACGTCGAGGTCGTTGCCGGCCGTGGCGAGCGACAGGCCCGTGGCGATGAGATCGCGGGCGGCCACGTTGAGCACCAGGAAGCCCTCGGCGCCCGTGACCGGGGCGACCACGTCGAAGGACAGCTGCTTGTCGGTCCCGTCCAGCCGGACGTAGGCGTCGGAGATGGCGATCGTCTTCTCCTTCGCGGCGACCTTCGTCACGTCGACGACTGCCTGCGCGGCGCCCTGGTCGGCGCCGACGGGCGGGGCCTTCTGGTCGGCGAGGCCCGCGGTGAAGACCGGATAGAGGTGTTCGCGCAGGCCGGCCGGCCCGGGCTGCTTGGTGAACCCCGTGGCGCCGCGGGCCCGCCAGCGCGTGGTCAGGCCCGGACTGTCGGGGACGACGAGCGACAGCGCGCGTACGGCCGTGAGCTCCTGCGCGTCCACCGCCGCGGCGAGCTTGGAGAAGGCGCCGGCCGTCGGCTCGGGCAGGGCGGTGAGCGCGGCGGCGGTCAGGCGCACGGCGTCGGAGTAGCGGCCGAGCTCATTGACGACCGTGGTCTGCACGGCGGCGCTCGAGGCGGCGAGGCGGGCCTGGGCGCTGCGCTCGAGGGCCCCGCGCAGCCGCACGCCGAAGCCGAACGACACCGCCACGCCGCCCAGGATGATGATCAGCGAGAAGAACGCCGCCCAGGGGCGCGACCACCCGCTGTTCCGCTCTCCCGCCACTCGTACCAATTTAGCCGTATTTGGAGCAGCTTGAGAGGCTTACTCCTCGGCGGCGTCGACCCGCTCCTGGCCGCGCCGGCGCAGCATCTTGAGGCCGGGCAGGCCGACGATCGCCAGGTGCAGGTCGTTGGTCACCTCGAGCAGCGAGTGCAGGTCGGGGCCCACCTGGTCGAGCTTGTTGAGCAGCGGCAGCACGTCGTCGGTCAGGTGCTCGCGCAGCTGCGGCAGCTGGTCGATCATCCGGATCGCCGCGGTGACCTCTTCCGGCGTGAGGTCCTCGATGAACCGGGCCAGCAGGGGCGCCGCCTTGCGCAGCGTCGGCGCGTAGCCGTCGAGCAGCTCCCGGCTCTCGCCCACCGCCGCGCCGGCCGCGCCGATGACGGTCTTGGTCTCCGCGACCGCGCCGCCGGCCTGGCTGATGATCGCGCGCGTGTCGGTCACGGCGGTCTCGGCGTCGGCGCTCACCCGGCCGACCCGGCTCACGATGGCCTCGGCGCCGGTGGCGACCTGATCGGCGCGGGAGATGATCGCCTGGGCGCTCGCCACGGCGCTCTCGGCCTCGCCGGCCACCCGCTCGACCCGGTCGATCAGGCTCTCGGCCCGCTCGGCCAGCACGGTGATCCGGCTCACCAGGAGCTCGGCCTGGCCGAGCAGGCCCAGCATCCGCACCGGCACGGTGGCCGCCGAGGCCGCGACCTCCACCGCCTGACCTGCCGCGTCACGCGTCAACCGGACCAGGGAGGCAGGGGTGGGAAGCAACGCCATGACCCCATTGTGCCCCGGCCCATCCATCACTAACCGTGTTGACCGGTGCGCCTAACGTGCGAGGGTTTGAACATCACCGGGGTGGGAGGGCAGTATGCACGGGTGCGGCGTTCTCGAATCGTGATTTTCGTAGTGGCTGCAGTGGTCATCCTGGGCGGTGGATCTCTCATCGCCCTCGGCCTGCGCGGCGACGGTGGCGGCTCCGGCGGCGGGCTGCTGCCCAGCTCACTCACGCTGGGTGACGACAGCCCCACGCCCTCGGCGTCCCCCTCGCCGACCGGCCCGACCCCCGAGGAGCTGGCCGCCGCCGCGCGCGCCAAGCAGGTCAAGGCGCTCGACAAGGCCCTCAAGAAGCTCGACGCCGAGTCCCCCGAGTTCTCGGTCGCCGTGCTCGACAAGACCACCGGCGCCAGGTACGCCTACCGCGGCACCGAGAAATACGAGACCGCGAGCATCGTCAAGGTGCAGGTCATGGCGTGCATGCTCCTCGAGGCCCAGGAGAAGGACCGCGACCCCACCTCCGGCGAGATGGCCCTGGCCAAGCCCATGATCCGGCTCAGCGACAACAACGCCACCACGTCGCTCTTCTCCCACCTGGGCGGCCGCACCGCGATCAGTGCGTGCAACAAGAAGCTGGGCCTCACCCAGACCACGGTCAGCAGCTCGTGGGGCCTGACCAAGACCACGGTCAACGACCAGGTCAAGCTGCTCGGCGAGCTGGTCGACACCAAGGGCCCGCTCGACGCCGCGTCGCGCAAGACCGCCTTCGGCCTCATGAACTCGGTCGACGACACGCAGACCTGGGGCGTCCCCGCCGCCGGCAAGACCGGCGAGACCACCACCGTCAAGAACGGCTGGCTCTCCCGCTCGACCGACAACAACCTCTGGATCATCAACACGGTCGGCCGCATCACCGGCGACGACGACACCAACGTCTCGATCGCCGTCCTGTCGCACAACAACCAGTCGATGGACAGCGGCATCAAGCTGGTCGAGAAGGTCGCCAAGCTGACCCGCACCTACCTCAAGTACTGATTCTCTGAGTACGGGAACCATGAGGCGACCGTGGCTACGAGCCCGGCCGCTGCCGTCCCGGCCCCGCTGCCGCCGCCGTCCGGGCTGTCCTGCACCAAGACCGCTCGGGGCACACCCGGCGGGAGAAATGGCGCAAAGGGTAGCGCTACGTATATAGCGACATGGACACACCGCAACCCCGCTGGTACTAGTAGGGCGTGCTGAGGGCCTTGGAATGGTTGGTGCTCGGCGGTGGCAGCGCCGCCGCCATGGTCTACGGTGTGCGCCGGCACCGGCCCGCCCGGATCGGACCGTGGCTGCTGCTCGCCGGGGCGATCCTGGCGAGCACGGCCGGCGACGTGCTGACCGCGCTCGGCCGGACCGGGGCGGCGGACGTCTGCTTCTACGTCATGTTCGTGCTGGTCGCCTGGAGTCTGCTGCGGCTGACCCGGGCCGGGGCGATCTTGGTCGACCGGGCCCGGCTCATCGACCTGCTCGCGCTGGCGTGCTCGACGCTGCTGGTGGTCTGGGTGTTCGTCGTCGGGGACGCCGGCCGGATCGGGGACGTCTCCGGGGCGTACGTCATCGGGGCCCTGCTGCTGCTCGCCGTCGTCGCCCGCCTGCTGGTCGCCGTGGGCCGCAACCTCTCGGCCGTGCTGCTGGTCGTCGGCGCGACGGGGGTCCTGGTCAGCGACATCGTGCAGCCGCTGTGGCCGGGCCGGCTGAGCGAGACCGGGTTCGTGGTGCTCTATCTGGCCTGGGGCGCCGCCGCGCTGCACCCGTCGATGGTCCGGCTGACCGAGCCCGCGGTGCCGCGCCCGGGCCCGTGGCGCGGGCGCTGGGCGGCCCTGCTGGGCATCTCCGCCGCCACCCCGCCGGTCGTGCTGCTGATCGAGGCGCTCAACGGCACGGTCGGCGACGGTGTGGTGATCGCCGTGGCCGGTGCCGTCACCCTGCTCCTGGCGATCACGCGGCTGACCGACTCGGTGACCCTCAACGCCCGGGCCCTCGCCCGGGAACGCGCCCTGCGGCAGGCGAGCGCCGCGCTGGTCGCCGCGGCCGACCCGCCGGCCGTGGACCAGGCCGTCCGGGCCGCGGTCGCCCAGCTCATGCCGCCGAGCGCCGTCCGCAGCACCGTCTTCGCGACCGACGACCGCCGGCCCGCGCCCGAGGCGGCGCCCGGCTCACCGCGCCGCAGCTGGTGGACCGAGGACTCGGACCACGACTACCCCACGCTGGTCTGCCCGCTGTGGCTGGAACCGCTCGCCGTCGCCCGGCCCAGCGGCGGCGCGCTGATCCTGGTGGGCCGCCGCGACACCCTCACCGCCACGCGCGACACCCTCGAGGTGCTGGCCGGTCAGGCGGCGCTCGCGCTGGACCGCATCGCCCTGGTGGAGGCGGTCGGCCGCCGCGACAGCGACCTCTATCTGCGCGCGGTGATCAGCAACAGCACGGACATCATGGTGGTGATCGACGAGGACCAGCGCATCCGCTACGCCAGCCCCTCGCTGCGCGAGCTGCTGGGTGCCGGCGACCTGCCGCCGCTGGCGACCCTGGGCGACCTGGTGCACCCGGACGACCGCAACCAGCTGCGCCAGGCCTTCCAGGGCTCCGGCGACGGCGTGGTCTTCTGCTCGCTCGTGCGGGCCGACGGCAGCCAGGTGCCGATCGAGGCCACCTATCGCGACCTGCGCGCGGATCGCCTGGTCCAGGGCTTCGTGGTGACCATGCGAAATTTCACCCGGGGCCGTGAGCCCGGCGAGCAGCGGCCCCGGCGCGACACCCTCGATCAGCAACCGGCCCGCGTCAACCGGCGCAGCGCCCGGCACAAGTTCCGTTACTAGCGCTTTTCCTAGCGCAGGAACAGCAGCTGGCCGGCGATGAGGATGTCGACCACACCGCACCATCCGCGACGTCGCCGCGGACCGGCGCCACGTCGATCCGGACATCGCCGCCTCCGCGCTCACCGAGGACGCCTGTCCCCTCGACGACCGCGAGCTGGAGGTGCTCCGGGCGGCCCGCTCCGGCGCCGCCGTCCAGGGAATCGCCGAGCAGGTTCACCTCGCGTCCGGCACAGTCCGCAACTGCTTGTCCGCCGCCATGACGAAACTCGGGGTCAGCTCGCGCCACGTGGCTGCCCACCGCGCCTGGGAGGAAGGCTGGATATGAGCCGGGTCAGGAGGGGGTGGGGTCGGCCTCGGCGGCCCGGGCGTCGCGGGCGGCCCGGCGGCGGTTGACCAGGCTGACGATCTGGGTGACGAGGACGACGAGGATGACGGCGGCGATGACGCCCTGCCAGGGCTCGGGGAAGATCGAGCCGCCCGCGACGCCGATGCCCGCGTAGACGATCGACCACAGGGCGCAGGCGGGCAGGTTGGCGACGACGAACGTACGCCAGGGCAGGCCGAGGAAGGCCGCCGCCAGCAGGACCGGGACGCGGCCGCCGGGCAGGAGCCGGGAGACCAGCAGGACCGGGATCTGGCTGTGGTGGAGGCGCTCCTTGACGGCGGCCAGGTGCTCCTCGTCGCGGAGCCAGCGCAGGCGGCGGGCCAGCTTCTCGCCGCCGGCGCGGCACATGGCGTACATGACGAGGTCGCCCACGTACGCGCCGGCGGCGCCCGCGGCGATGGTGAGCACGATGAGGAGCGGATGGTTGTGGAAGGCGAGGGCCGCGGCGCCGCTGACGGCCGCTCCCGTGGGGACGACCGGGACGATCGCGCCGAACGCGACGACCAGGAACAACCATCCCAGAGTTCCTAGTTCGGCCATGTGCTCGATTCAACCGTGAGGGTCTCGCCCGGCGCGAGCACCCGGACGTGGGTGTCGGGGCTGGTCGTGGCGGCCACGCGGGCGAACTCCGCACCCGGCCCGGAGAACATGTGCGGCCGGACGCGGCCCATGCCGATCGGCCAGAAGGTCCCGTAGTGCACCGGCACGGCGTAGGCCGCCTTGACCCGGCGCAGGGCCTCGGCGCCGTCCGCCGCGTCCAGGTGGCCCTCCGCGCCCAGGGTGGGACCCCAGCCCCCGACGGGTACGAGCGCCAGGTCGAGCGGCCCGAGCTCGCTCATGCCGTCGAACAGGCCGGTGTCGCCGCCGTACCAGGTGCGGGCGGCCCCCTCGACGACGAAGCCCATCGCCTGCGACTTCATGCGGGACCAGGGCCCGCGGTTGCCGTCGTGGGCCGCCGGCACCGCGCGCACGCTGACGGCGCCGACCGTCGTCTCGTCGCCCGGCTCCAGCTCGACGCAGCGGTCGGCCCACGCGCGGCCCAGGCCCTTGGCCACGAAGTCGACAGTGCCGCGCGGCACGACGAGCAGCGGGGAGCCGGGCACGGTCTTGAGCGACGGCAGGTGGAAGTGGTCGGCGTGCAGGTGCGAGACCAGCACGGCGTCGGGGGCCCCGGGCAGCGCAGGCGTGGGGCCCGCCATCCGGCGCAGATGGAACAGGCGATCGGTGAGCAGGGGGTCGGTCAGCAACGAGACCCCCGAGTCGGCCAGCCACATGGTGCTGTGCCCCCACCACGTGACCCTGATTGCGCTCACTCGACCACCTTAAGCTGCCGCTTCAGGGACAGGCCGCACAGGCGGGCGTACAGGTGCTGGAGAGGTTTGGCCGCCGGGCCCAGGGCGCGCATCGGCAGGCGGGCGGGGCGGCTGAACGAGCGGATGGTCAGCCAGGTGCCGCCGGCGTCGCGTTCCACCACGAACGACTCCTCGCCGCTGGCCTGGTGCCCGCGCAGGGTCCCGTACGCGAAGCCTGCGAGATCCTGCTCCTCCCGCACCCAGACCACCTGGCAGGGCGCGTGGATCGGGCCCCGGCCGACGACCGCGCGGACGCCGGGGGCGGCGCGGCCCGCCGAGGCCCGGATGCCGGTGCCGGTGCCGCGCTGCATGGCGAACGTGAGCACGACCTCGGCCGCCCGGCCGAACGCCGCCGCCGGGCCGACGCGCACGCGGTAGCGCAGGTGGCGATACCCGCCCGGGAACGGGTCGCGCAAGGTCGCCCCCACGTCGGGGTACGTGAATCCGGAAGTTGTCACCCCCTCGATCTTCCCTCAGGTTTCGGAACCCAACCTCCGGGGGCACACTGGCGCCCGTGACTGGACCCCGCTCCGCTGTCGTGTACAACCCGGTCAAGGTGACGGATCTCGACCTGCTCCGCCGGACCATCAACGAGGGCCTCGCGCAGGCCGGGTGGCCCGAGCCCGAGTGGCTCGAGACCAGCCCCGAGGACCCGGGCCGCGGCGTCGCGACCAAGGCGATGGAGAACGGCGCCGAGCTCGTCTTCGTCTCCGGCGGCGACGGCACGGTGATGGCCGTCGTCGACGCGCTCGCCGGGACGGACGTGGCATTGGCCGTGCTGCCCGCGGGCACCGGCAATCTGCTCGCCGCCAACCTCGGGCTGAGCACCGACGCCGCCACGGGCGTGCAGGTGGCGCTCGAGGGCGGCCGCCGGCGCATCGACGTCGGGGTGGCCGGCGAGCAGAGCTTCGTCGTCATGGCCGGCATGGGCTTCGACGCGCAGATGCTGGAAGGCACGTCCGAGACGGCGAAGAAGCACGTGGGCTGGATCGCGTACGTGGGCGGGGCCTTGAAGCACCTGAGGGACCGGCCGATGCGCGTGATCATCTCGCTCGACGGCAAGCCGGCCCTGCACCGGCGCCCGCGCAGCGTGATCGTCGGCAACGTGGGCCGGCTCCAGGGCGGCGTGCGGCTGCTCAGCGAGGCCGACCCGGCCGACGGGAAGCTCGACGTGGCCATCCTCAGCCCCCGCTCGCTGGCCCAGTGGGCCGCGCTGGGCTGGGCCGTCGTGCGCAACCGGGAGCGGATCCCGGCCATGGAGACCTACACGGCGGCCAAGGTGGAGATCCGCAGCGCCCGCCCGCAGCCCCGCCAGCTCGACGGCGACCTGATCGAGCCGGGCAAGAGCATGTCGATCGGCGTCCGGCACCGGGCACTGCTGCTCTGCGTCCCGCAGCCGGACAGCGACCCCGACCTGGCCTACGACGCCTCCGCCGCCGACCGCGCCGCGGAGGAGGTGCGCGCGGCGGCCGAAGAGGGTAAATAACTCGCATGAGCAGCACGGAACCGGTCCCGGAAACCCGGTGCATGTCGGGGGACGAGCTGTCCGCCGACGACGCCTTCCTCGCCCTGCGTCACTACGGGCGGTGGCCGCTGGTCCGCGACGCCTTCGTCCGCTTCCGTTACGGCGACGGCTTCAGCCACTCGCGGGCCCTGGCGTTGCAGCTGTGCCTGGCGATCGTGCCCTTCCTCATCGCGCTCTCCGGTCTGGCGACGGACCTGGGGGCCGAGGAGGGCGGGCAGGTCGTCGCGGACACGGTGCTGGCGATGACCCCCGGCGCCAGCGAGTCGCTGGTCCGGGACCTGCTCAACGAGGACGACTCCACCGAGGACGCCGGCGAGGTCGCGCTCTGGGTCGGTCTGATCACCGGCCTGGTCGCGCTGACCACGGCGATGGCCCAGATCGAGCGCGGCGCCAACCGCATCTACGGCGTCGAGCGCGACCGGCAGGCGATCAAGAAGTACGCCCGGGCCGCCGTGCTCGCCGTCGTGGCGGGGCTGCCCGCGCTCTTCGGCTTTCTCCTGCTGGTCGCCGGGCACGCCACCGGCGACTCCATAGCCCAGCAGTCCCACTGGGGGGAGAGCTTACGTACCGTCTGGACAATCGTCCGCTGGCCGCTGAGCCTCGCGCTGATCGTCTTCCCGGTGGGGATCCTCTTCCGGTACGCGCCCCGGCGCCGCCAGCCCGGCCTGACCTGGCTGCTCTTCGGGGCCGCGCTGTCCACGATCCTGTGGTGGGCGACGAGTCTGCTGCTCGCGGGGTACGTGCTCGTCAGCGACGGCTTCGGCGCCACGTACGGTCCCCTGACCGCGATGATGGCGCTCCTGCTGTGGGCCAACCTCACCGGCATCGCGATCTTCCTCGGGCTGGCCTTCGCGGCGCAGCTGGAGGCGCAGCGCGTCGGCGTCACCGAGCCCGCGTTGCAGGACCGCTGGGAGCCCGGCGACGACGAGCTGAAGACCTTCGACGGCGAGGATCCGATCACCACGCGCAAGCGCATCGAGATCCTCGGCGGCAAGCCCGTCCCCGCCCCGCGTGAACCCGGTGTGAGCGCCGAGCCGAAAGGGTAAAAGCCGCCTGCCGACGAGCGAGCAGGAGTGATGATGACCGATACGGTTACCGCTGATGAGGGCCGGGTGCACCGCCGGGTCGGCTGGGGGCCGGTCCGGCACTTCACCGAGCGCAGTCTCGTGGGTCTGCTCGTGGTGGCGGCCCTGGGGCTCGGCTTCGGGCTGCTCCTGCTGCTGGTGCGTTTCCACTGGGGACCGTTGCAGGACCTCGACCGGTCGATCGCGCAGGGGCTGAACGACCTGGTCGCCCCGCACCCGCCCGTGGTCACGGTGCTCAAGACGATCGCGGACCTCGGCGGCCGTACGATCATGATCTGGCTCGTCACCGTCGCGGTGGTCCTGCTGCTGATCCGGCGGCGCACCCGGCTGGCGGTCTACCTGATCGTCACGGGCGCGGGCGGGCTGCTGCTCGACCCGTCGCTCAAGACGCTGGTCGGCCGGCTGCGCCCGGTCGTGGACGTGCCCGTGGCGACCGCCCCCGGCAACAGCTTCCCCAGCGGGCACGCGCTCGGCTCGATGGTCGCGTACGGCTCGCTGCTCCTGGTCTTTCTCCCCGCCGTCCCGCCGCGCTGGCGCAAGGCCGCGATCGGGCTCGTCGCGCTGATCATCGTGCTGGTCGGCGTCACGCGGATCTCGCTGGGCGTGCACTACCTGTCCGATGTGCTCGCCGGCTGGCTGCTGGGCGCGGCGTGGCTGGTCGTCACCGCGTACGCCTTCCGGGTCTGGCGCCGCGAGACCGGCCGGCGCGCCGCGCCGCTCACCGAAGGTCTCGAACCGGAGGCCGCGCACGACGTCAAGCCGGCGCCCGACGAGGAGCGCCTGCTCCCGCACCCGCTGGCCGGCGTCGCCGAGCTGATCGTCGGCTGGGTCTTCACCTTCGGGCTGCTCTACCTGGTCGGGTGGACGCTGACCAACGTCGCCGCGGGCACCGCCTTCGAGAACGCCGACAACGGCGTGGTGCAGTGGCTCCAGACCTTCCGCACGCCGACGCTTGACGACATCAGCTACGGCTGGAGCAAGGCCGGCGACACCCACGCGATCACACTCGTCTCGCTGGTGTTCCTCCCCCTCGCCCTGGCCCTGTGGCGGCGGTGGCGGCCGGTGCTGTTCGTGGTGCTGGCCCTGTTCGGCGAGCTGAGCCTCTTCCTGAGCAGCGCCGCCGCGGTGGGCCGGCCCCGCCCGCCGTACGAGCAGATGGACGGCCAGATGCCGACGTCGTCCTTCCCGTCCGGCCACATCGCCGCGACCATGTGCCTCTACGCCGCGATCGCCGTCCTGTGCTTCCCCCGCGTGCGGGCGTGGTGGCGGTGGGCCTTCGTGGCGCTCGCGGTGATCATGCCGGTGGGCGTGGCCCTGTCCCGCATGTACCGCGGCATGCACCACCCGACCGACGTCCTCGGCGCGTGCCTGCTGACCGCCTGCTGGATCACGCTGCTGTGGTGGGTCGTCAAGCCCAACGAAGACCTCGCCGAGGGCAACCGGGCCGATGCCGGGGAGCTGACCGAGCGCGACGCCCACAAGGACCTGACCGAGGTGCCGGCCAGGTGAAGCTCCTCACCTGGAACATCAAGACCGGCGGCTCCGGCGGCCGGCTCGACGCGGTGCTGACGCTGCTGGCCCGGGAACGGCCCGACGTGGTCGCGTTGCAGGAACTGCGTGACTTCCATCGCCACGACGGGGCGCGGATGGCCTACCTGGCGTCCGCTCTCGGCATGACGGCGGTGCTGGCCCCGTCGCTCTTCGGTCAGCCGGTGGCCGTCCTCGTGCGCCCACCGCTGCGGGTGTCCGAGCGGTCAGCGGTGCGGTGGCGATTGCACCACGCGGCGGCTGTTGCCACTATCCCCACCGGGGGCGGTGAACTGACTGTGGTCAGCACGCATCTCAACCCGTTCCGGCCGTACCGGCGGCTGCGCGAGGCCACCTGGCTCGCCCACCGCTACCGCGCCCCGCTGACCGTCATCGCCGGCGACCTCAACTCGCTCGACCCGGACACCCAGCACCGCGAGCGCCTGGCCCGGCTGAGCGAGCTCTACCGGCGCCGCCACCTCGGGCCGGACGGCCAGGTGGACACCCGGGCCGTCGCCGCCTTCCGCGCGGCGGGCTTCCAGGACCTCTGGCGTACGGCCGGCAGCGGCGACGGTCTCACCGTGCCGACCAGCAAGGGCGGCGGTCAGGAGTTCTCCAACGCCGGCATGCGCCTCGACTATCTGATGGCCCGGCCCGCCCTGGCCGCGAAGGCCGCCGACGCCCGCGTGATCCGGGGCGACGAGGCGGAGTGGGCCTCGGACCACTATCCGCTGGCGGTGACGTTCAGAGGTCTGTGACGACCCGGTCCCGGCCTTCCCGCTTCGCCACGTAGAGGTTGCGGTCGGCCAGGGAGAGCAGGGCGGACGGGGAGCCGCGGCCGTCGTCGGAGGTCGTGACGCCGATGCTGGCCGTGACCGGCAGCGTGCCCGTGACCGGCTCCCAGCCGTGGTCGCGGATCAGCCGGCGCAGCCGCTCGCACTGCTCGGCCGCCTCGGCCGCGCCGGCCCCGGGCATGATGACCAGGAATTCCTCGCCGCCCATCCGCGCCGCGACCATCGGGCCGGTGGCGAACTCGGCGAGCAGCTCGGCGACCTGCTGCAGGACGGCGTCGCCGGTGCTGTGCGAGAGCCGGTCGTTGATCTGCTTGAAGTGGTCGAGGTCCACCATGGCCACCGAGATCGGGCTGCGCCGGACGAGCGCCTCGCCGAGCAGGGCGGGCAGGCGCCCGTTGACGTACCGGCGGTTGTAGAGGCCGGTGAGCGCGTCGCGGTGGGCCATCTCGCGGAAGTGCTCGCTGGCCTGCCGGGCCTCGGTCGCCTCGAAGACGGCCTGCAACGCCCGGGCGCGGGCCTCGCTCTGCGCCGAGTGCAGCGCCGTCATCGCCCGGTGGAACGCGCGGTGCTCCTCGTACGCGAGCTCGAAGCGCCCCGTGGCGGCGTACAGCGCGGCCTGCTCCTCGCGCGCCTGGGCGCGTACCCGGTCGAGGCCGCGCTCGGTCGCCATGCGGGCCGCCGCGTCCAGGGCCTCCTGGGCCGCGGCATAGCGCTGGTCCAGCCGGCGCGCCTCGGCCAGGGTCAGCAGGCAGACGGCCGGGGCGTCGCCCTCGTGCATCTCCACCAGCGCCTGGTCGGCGTCGAGGACGACGTGCAGGATCTTCTCGACCGTGCCGTAGTTGCCGCTCATCATCTCGATGCGCGCGATGGTGTCGAGCTCCAGCGCGCTGAACCGCCGCCCGGCCCCCGCGAGCGCGTCGCGCATGTGCGTGACCAGCTCGCGTGCGCCGCGCTCGTCATCCTTCTCGTACGCGGTGTAGGCCATGTTGTTCAGGATGTTGAGCGCCAGCTCGGCGTCGCCGGCCGCGCTCGCCAGCTGCAGCGCCTCCCGGAAACGGCGGGCGCCCTCCTCGGTCGAGCCGCTCTCGTCCAGCGCGACGGCCAGCGTCATCAGGTGCCGCGCGCGGACGACGTCGGGCTCGTCGTCGGCGAGGTGCGAGTAGGACTGCACGGCGTGCGTCAGCCCCTCGGAGAGGTCACCGACCTGCCGGTAGAAGATCGACAGCACCCGGTGCGCCCGGGCCAGCAGGAAGGCGTCGTCGTGCTCGCCGGCCCAGGCCAGCACCTCGTGCGCCCATCGCCCGCCGCGCTCGGAGCGGCCCTCGCGGACGAGCACGTTCGCGCGCAGCAGCCGGGCGCGCATGGCCAGGTCCTCGTGCCCGAGCGCGACGGCCCGGCGCTCGGCCGTGGCGGCGGGCGCGGCGACGCTGCGGAACTTGGCGGTCGCCCGGCCCTCCAGCTCGACGAGGACGGCCTCGAGCTGGGCGCGCTCGGTCTCGCCGGCCGGGGCGGCGCCCCGGGCCCGGGGCACAGCTGTCTCCGTCGTCACCCGGACACCCCGCATCCGTCGAGGGGCCCCGGCGGGGTCCCGGCCATGCCTGACTATCGGTCGCGGGCCGGAGCACTGAGGTGCAAGCCGGGTGCGGATCGGTGGCAATCGGGAACTTCGCCGCCCCGCACCGCGACTGATGGACCAGGCGCCGTGCGTTCTCCGGTGCGGCGGGAAGCAGGCGCAGGCTGGCGCGCCGGCCGCTTTCCCGCCGCCGGCCCGCGCGGTGGACTGATGTCCCGTCCCCGACGTCAGGAGCGACCATGCACCGCCGGACCGTCCTCAGCGCCACCGCTCTTGTCCCCTCCGCCGCTGCTTTCTCCGCCTCCGCCGCGGCCGCCGCGCCCAAGGCGGGCTGGTCGCCCGAGCGGCCGTTCCGGGTGCAGATGGTGCTCTTCGACGGCGTGGCGGAGGTGGACTTCATCGGGCCCAACGAGGCGCTGACGATCGCGGGCTTCGCCACGGGCGGTGCCGTCGAGGTCAGCTATGTGACCAGCACCGTGCCGCGCACGATCCAGGCGCTCGGCGGCACCCGCGTCGTCGTGGGCCGGGGCTGGTCACCGCGCCAGGCCGACCTGCTGCTCGTACCCGGCGGCGGCCCGGCCGGACCCGACGAGCCCGGCGTGGCCCACGAGATCAAGAAGGGTCAGCTGCCCCGCGCCCTCGCGGCCGCCGTGCGGAGCAATCTCGTGATCGGCTCCGTGTGCACGGGCGCACTGCTGCTGGCCGCCGCCGGCTTGACGCGGGGCCGGCCCTGCAACACCCACCAGACGGTACGCGACCAGCTCGCCGAGAGCGGCGCCATCGTCAAGGACGCCCGGGTCGTCGACGACGGCGACCTGATCACGTCGGCCGGCAGCACGTCGGGCATCGACCTCGCTCTGCACGTGCTCGACCGCGAGTTCGGCCCCGACTTCGCGGTGATGATCGCCGGGGTCCTCGAGTTCGAGCCGCGCGGCACCGTGTGGACGGCCCGTGGGCGATAAACCCCACGTGGTCGCCGTCCTCGCCCTCGACGGGGTCGTCGGCTTCGACCTCTCGGTGCCGTGCCAGGTGTTCGGCAGCACGCGGCTGAGCGACGGCAGCCATCCCTACGAGATCCGGGTCTGCGGCGTGCGGCCGAGCGTCCGGTCGAGCGTGGAGGGCATCAGCCACTTCCGGATCGAGGCGCCGTACGACCTGACGGGCGCCGCGGACGCCGACACGATCGTGGTGCCGGGCGTGGCGATGCCGTGGCGGGCGCCGGAGGCCGTGCTCGCGGTGCTCCGGGCCGCCGTGGCGCGCGGGGCGCGTACCGTCTCGATCTGCACCGGGGCGTTCGTCCTGGCCCAGGCCGGACTGCTCGACGGGCGCCGGGCCACCACGCACTGGTGGGCCGCGCCCGACCTGCGCAGCCGGCACCCGGCCGTCGACGTGGACGCGGCGTCGCTGTTCGCCGGGGACGGCCGGATCTGGACCTCGGCCGGCGTCGCGGCCGGCCTCGACCTGTGCCTGCACCTGGTGCGCCGGGACTTCGGGGCGGACGTGGCCGCACGGACCGCCGGGTTCGTCGTCATGGCCCCGGTGCGCGACGGGGACCAGGCCCAGTTCGCCGCGCCGGCGCCGGCCGGGGACGGCGGCTCGCTGGCGGCGACGCTGGAGTGGCTGGAGGCGCACGCCGGCGAGACGGTCACGGTGGCCGACGTCGCCCGGCACGCGCGGCTGAGCGCACGGACGCTGACCCGGCGCTTCCGCGAGCAGACCGGCACGACGCCGCTGGCCTGGCTGCAGGCCGCGCGGCTGCGGCTGGCCCGGCGGCTGCTCGAGACCACCGACCTGCCGGTCACCGCGGTCGCGGCGCGGAGCGGGCACGGATCGGCGAGTGCGCTGCGGGCGCATTTCCAGCGAGCCTTGCGTACGAGTCCCGACCGGTACCGGCGCGCGTTCGGCGCTCGGCCGGGTGGTTCCTACCGGGACGTGCAGGCGGGGGTTGACGTCGCGACCCGGTCGACGCCGTAGACGACGGCGACTGTGAAGCAGTAGTCGACCTGGGCGTTGAGGCCGTAGACGACGTATTCCGCGGTGCCGGGGGCCAGCTGCTGGAAGGCGCGCTGCTCCTGACCGGCGCGGCCGCCGGAGATCAGGACGGGACCGTCGGCGTCCTTCGGATAGCGCCAGCTGAGGGAGACGCTGTCCCGGTTGTCCTTGATCTTCACGCCGTCCGGGGCGCCCTCGTCGGCGGCCGGGACGCTGGTGCGCGGCGGGACCGAGGCGGCTTCCGGAGGCCGGGCGGTGGCTGCGGCCCCGGTCGCCGGGCCGGCGGCGTCGCCCCGGGGGAGCGTCACGGCCACGATCGCGGCGGCGGCGGCGATGCCCGCGATCAGGACGGTGGCCAGGACGAAGGGCTGGCGGGCGGTGCGGTCGCGGCTCGCCCTTCCTCCCACTACCGGGAGACGCCGTTCCTCGTCGAGCGGGAGACCCATGTCGTCGACCACGGTGGTGCGGTGGTCGACGGGGGCCGGGCGGGGGACGTCGTCGGGGGTGGGCGGTTCGGTGCGGTGGAAGAAGGCGGGGCCGGGCGGGTATTCGTCGGGATGGTGCGCCGGCGGCGGGAGGGTGTCGGGCGGGAACGGGCCAGGCGGGGTGGCGGCTCTTGCTTCGTCGGCTTTTGTTTCGGCGGCTGTGGGGTCGGGCGCCGGCGGGTTGTGGGGCTCGGACGGCGCCGGCTGGTGGGGGATGGCCGGGGCCGGGGTGTCGGCGGGGAGGGGCTCAGCGGCGAGCGGCTGGGCGTCGAGGGGCTCAGCGGTGAGCGGCTGGGCGGCGAGGGCCTGGGCGACGTGGCCCTGGGCCGGCCAGCGGGGCGGGTCCGCCGGAGGTGGTGTGACGGTGGACGGCGCCTGCTTCGGGACGTAGACGGTCTGGGTGGTGGGGGCGGGTTCGGGCTCGTCCGCTTCCCAGGTCTCGGTGACGGTCGGGTCGATCCGCCTCGGGACCGGGGGACGAGGGGGGTCCACCGGGTGCGGGTCGCCGGGAGCGTTCGGCGGCAGGTCGTGGCGGGGCGAGTCGTTCGCCGACGGGACTGTGCCCTGCGTGGGCGTGAACACCGCGGGGGGCGGCATCGGGGCGGCGGGGGTGCGGGGGGCGGGTGCGGGCTGGTGGCGTACGGGATGGGTGGGCGGCGTGGTCGCGGGGGTGCGGGCGATCCCCCGGGTCCTGGGCCGCTCGGCCGCGTCGCCGGAGCCCGGACCGGTGGAGCGCTGCACGCGGCCGCAGACGTGGCGGCCGGAGGGGGCGGCACCGGCGAGCCGGGCGACCTGCTGGGCCAGCGGATGGTCGGCCGGGAGGTGGCGGGCGCAGAGCTCCTGGGCCCGGGTGAGATGGACGGTGGCCTCGGTGGTGCGGCCGCACTCGCGTTCCATGGCGCCGAGGCGGGCGAGCATCTTGATGCCGGCGGGGGAGGACTCGCCGTGGTGGCGGGCGTGGCGCGTCCAGGCGTCGTGCAGGCGGTTGCGGGCGGTCGTGCACTGGCCGGCGGCGTGCTCGGCGGTGGCCAGGTCGGCCTCGGCGGCGAGGACGCGCGGAGCGAGGGGACCGTCGTGCTCGGTCAGCCGGGCGACCAGGTCCCGATAGAGCGGGACGGCCCGGCCGTGGCTGCCCACCCGGTGCAGGACGGCCGCGTGGGTGGCCGCCGCGGCGATCGTGCGCTCGTCCGCCGGCCCGTGCAGGTGCTCCTCGGCGGCATGGGCGAAACCGGCCCAGGTCTGCGCCCCGTGCGCGTCGCCGAGGGCGATCAGGATGCGCGCCTGCAGGGCGGCGGCGAGGGCAAGGTCCGGCGTGGCGCGCTGAGGATCGGACGCCGCCGGGTCGAGCGCGCCGGCCAGGACGTCGCGTGCGCCGGTGAGGTCACCTTCGGCGGTGAGCGTCTGCGCCCGGGCGGTGGCTTCGGTGAGGGCAGGGGGCACGTGCCCCATAGTGCTTGGTCAGCCACGGTGGGTACAAGTCCTGTGCCGCGTCGCACTCGCTTCCCGCGCGCGTCGCACTCGCTTCCCTCACTGCACCGGACCCGATTTCCGCGCCGCGCCGCACCCGGTTTTTCCGCCGCGCCGCACCCGGTTTCTCCGCCGCGTCGCACCCGGTTTTTTGCGCCGCGCCGCACCCGATGAAAATCGGGCGGCCCGCACTGTCAAACTCAGGGATGACTTCCGACAGCCTCGCCGCCGTCACACGCGAGATCCTTGTGCGCCATCTGGAGACCTGGGCGCCCGCGGCCCTGCACCGGGGGCGCCGGGCCGCCTATGTGCACGGTCACGCCGACGCGGCGCCGGAGCTGGCCGAGGCGGCGCTGCGGGTCTTCACGGAGCAGTCCGACCTGGTGCGCGGGCGGGAGCTCACCATGATCGCCCTGGGCCGCGAGACGCCCCGGCTGCCCGAGCCGCCGCCCGCCGCCGGACTCACCCTGCACACGATCGGCGGGGGGACGGAGGAGCGGCTGGCCGTGGCGCTGAGGGCGGGCGGGGCGGTGCGCGTACCCCTGCTGGGCTTTGTGGACGCGAGCGCGACCGAGCCGCCCGGGCCGGCCACCCTGGCCGCCCTGGCGCGGGGCAAGCCGGCGGAGGCGCTGGTCGTGCTGCCGGTGGGCGCGTCCGCGGCGGACTTCCGCGCGGCGCTCCACGAGGCCGGGTTCCCGCTGGTCGCGGCGGTCGAGCTGGCGACGTCCGAGGATCCCGGACCGGCCATCGTGTACGCCACCACGCTCGGCAAGAGTCTCGAAGCGTTCAAGGACCTGCTGTGGGCCGTGGACGAGTTCGCCGGGGTGCGTTATCGCGACCCGGAGGATCCGGAGCGGCACCTGATGGACATCTCGCTCACCCCGCACCCGGGTCCCCTGCGCCGGGAGCTGCTGCGTCACCTCGAGTCGCACGGGGCGGCGACGGTGACGGAGCTGCGGACGTTCGCGCTGACGGACACGGTGTACCGGGCCGCGGACGCCACGCGGGTGCTCCACACACTGCTCGACGCCGGCACGGTGACGCGGGAGCCGGCGCACGGGCGGCTCGGCGGCGACGTGGTGATCAGCCTGCCGTGAGATCGGGCCGTCCCGGCGGCTCCGCATCTCGCGCCGGCTCGGGTTTTCGCGCAGGTCGGCGGGCTCGGGTTTTCGCGCAGGTCGGCGGGCTCGGGTTTTTCGCGCAGGTCGGTCGGCTCGGGCGCGGGGTCCGGACAGGCCGACGGCTCCGGGGCGGGGGAGGGTGCCGCCGGAGCCGTCGTGGTCCTGCCGCCGGTCATGCCTGGATGACCGGCGATCGTCGTGTCCTAGGAGCGGGAGGAGGACTTGTCCTGCTTCCACGACAGCGGGCCGGGCAGGTCGACGCGGTGCGCCTTGGCCTTGGAGTTCCAGGACCAGCGACCGATCTTGATCGTCCAGGAGGAGAGGCCGTTCTGCGTGAAGTTCAGGATCAGCGGGCCGAACTTCTTGCGGCTGCGGTACATGATGGCCATCGGTCTGTCCTTCCGGGAATCGCGAGTTGTCTCTCGATTTCCCGATGGCCGAATTTCTGAAACGCACCCATCGACGGGCGTGCCCGGGCCGGCCGCACTCCGGCGTGATCAGAGGGGTGCTGCCGCTCCGGTCGAGCGGGCGGGCGGGCCGCTCTGGCTCAGCGGCGGGCGGGGCGCTCTGGCTCAGCGGCGGGCGGGCCGTTGTGGGCGAGCAGGGCGCCGCCGCGTCAGCGGGGCTGCCAGGCGTCGGGGCGGGTCGTGAGCTTGCGGACGTGGGCCGGCATGCGGCCGCTGAGCAGCTCGGCCAGGCTGACCTCGTCGACGACCTCGCGCACGGCGGAGCGGACGGCGACCCAGAGGTTGGGCAGATTTTCGGCGGCGCCGGTGTAACGGGTCTCCTCCGGGCGCAGGCCGCGGACGCCGGCGAGCGGGCCGTCGACGGCGCGCAGGATCTGGCCGATCGTCACGTCGCGCGGGGGCTGTGACAATGTGTAGCCGCCCTCGGCGCCACGCTGGGCGCGGACGACACCGGCACGGCGCAGATCGGCCAGGACGGCCTCGAGGAACTTCCGGGGCATGTCCTGGTCCTGGGCGATGGCCTGGGCGGACATCAGGGCCGGGTAGGCGTGGGCCAGGCTCAGCGCCGCCCGCACCGCGTAGTCGCCACGCGCGGAGATCTGCACCACCCCATTCTGCCCCGTCCATGCTCGTCCGCCTCGCGCACCCCGGGAAAGCTGGGAATTCGGGCATCACACAGAGTGAATGGTTGTCACCCTTGCGTGGCGATGCGGCTTGTTGCGGGGTCGATCACCCGAGGAGCGACGGGCCGATCACTCGGGGGAGAGGCGCTGCGTGGGGATCCGGGTGCCCAGCTCGGGCGCGTGGCCGTCGACGGCTCCGGGCGTACCCCCGGCCGGGCTGATCGGCGCGGACGGCCCGCCGGTCGCGGCAGCGGCCCGGAACGCGCCGGGGCTCGCGCCGACCTCCCGGTGGAAGAACCGGCCGAAGTTCGTCGGCTCGCCGAAGCCGAGCCGCCGCCCGATCTCCGCCACCGACAGGTCGGTGCACGCCAGCAGCCGCCGCGCCTCGAGCGCGACGCGGTCGTCGACAACCTGCTTCGCCGTACGGCCGGTGACCGCCAGGCTCGCGCGCGTGAGCGTCCGCACCGAGCAGCCGATCCGTGCCGCGTAGTCCTCGACCCGGCGGCTCTCCTGGTGCCCGTCCTCGAGGTCGCGCCGGAACTGGGCGAACGTGCGCCCCTCCGACGTCGACACCGCCGCGGGGCTGTCGGCCGAGGTCAGCAACGCGATCCGGAGCAGCAGCACCGCGAGCTGGTGACGCAGCAGCCCGGCGGCGACCGGCCCCGAGGTGTGCCGGGTGCAGTCGACGCCCAGCTGGGCGACCTCGGTGATGACGGCGTCCTCGTCCTCGCCGGCCAGCTGCCAGCGGGCGGGGCCGGGCAGGTCGTCGACGGCGATGCCCGCGACCTCGGCCGACGACAGCAGCCCGGGGTCCCACGTGACGAGCGTCGCGTCGAGCCCCGGGTCGGCGCCGAAGCGGAGGGCCTGCCCCGGGCGCACCCAGACCAGCGTGCCCGGGCGGCAGGTGTGCGCCGCGAAGTCGATCTCCACGGTGCCGTGCCCGGCCGTGGTCAGCGCCAGCAGGTGATAGGGCAGTCGCCGGGGCTGAGGCGGCCCGGAGGCGAGGTCGGTCGAGGACAGCGTGCAGGTGCCGACGCCCGCCCACTGAGGGGCGGGGGCGGGCCTGCTGAGGCGCTGCGCAGTGGTGACCATCGAGGCGACGGTATCGGGCCTTGACCTGGGATGCACGCCCGGATCTCCAGGTGGGCGGAGTTCCGACAGACAATCCGGAAAGCAGCGCATTCCGGCGGACAAAAACGACTTCTCTTTCGTACGCAAAAAGAGCGACCCGCGTGGACCGGCAGTATCCACGCGGGTCGCCCCGTAAATCCCTTTGTCGCCCCCGGGTCCGTTCGGCCGGCGCCGGCCGGTCCGATCGACGCGGGTTATTGCGTGATCTCGTCGTCAGCGACCGGCGAGCAGCCGGTTGACGGCAGCGTCCACGTCCAGGTGATCGGACTCCCGGCCCCGCGGCACCACCACATAGGTGCGCCGGAGGAACCGGACCAGGACACTGCGCGGCACTTCGAACAGGGCGTTGCCGTCGGGTGACGACAGCGCCAGGGCCACGAAGTCGCCCCGCGGCGTGGCCCACGGCCACACCCGGACGTCCCCGATGCCCGCCGGCTCATCGAGCCCGGTCACGAGCAGTTCCCGTGCGAAGGACCAGCTCACGGCTTCCCCACCGGCTGATTCCGCATGGAACAAAACGTGTACCGCATACGGGTCGGCTGGGTCGTACCGCAGACTGGCACGCACGGGCAGGGCCGTGGCATCAGGCGCTACGAGCCGCAGCGAAGTTTCGACCTCGACGGTCGTTGGACGGATGGTACTCATGGACGAACTCCCCCCGGCACCGCTGCGAGGTGGGTAACCCCGCGTTTCCCATACTCAGGTGATCCTTGTCATTACGCTCCGCCATACGCTGATCTCACCCAGTAGTGGGAAGACGGATCCGATTTGGCCTCAGGGGAAGCCGTGAAACGGTATCTTGCCGCGCTTTGCCCAAGTACTCGGTTCCGCCCGGCGTCGGGTGGTTCAGCAGTTGACTCACTCCGGTAACGTCCATTCCTCCCGGGTAGTGACGGGGGAAGGGAACACTGGGGGATGAAATGAGCGGGAACCCGAGATCTTTGCCGTGAAAGTGAACGAGATGTCCCAATCCGACCCCTCGTCCGATTCCTCCGCCGCCGTCTCACCTGCGGTTTCCCCCGCAGCTCACGACGCGGAGGCCCACCATCACTCTCCGCACTCGCCCCTGGGTGCCCTCGACCGCATCCGCGCCACCCCCGGCGGCCGCCTCGCCCTCAAGATCGGCGTAGGCGTCCTCGGCACCATCGTCGTCGTCGCGGGCATCATCATGATCCCGTTCCCCGGCCCCGGCTGGGCCGTGGTGATCCTCGGCCTGGCGATCTGGTCCGTCGAGTTCGCCTGGGCCAAGCGCCTCCTGCACTTCACCCGCAAACACGTCAACGCGTGGACGCAGTGGGTCCTCAAGCAGTCCCTGGCCATGCGCGCCCTGATCGGCCTCGTCGGCTTCGTCTTCATCAGCGCGGTGGTCTGGGCCTCGGTCTACCTGTCCCTCGACATCAACCTCTACACCGTGATCATGGACTTCCTGACCGGCAAGTGAGGACGCGCCGACCCTGGTTCGCGCACCGGGGCCGGCGTCCGGTAGAGTTCCAATCCGTTGAGGGCGATTAGCTCAGCGGGAGAGCGCTCCGTTCACACCGGAGAGGTCACTGGTTCGATCCCAGTATCGCCCACGCGTCAGCGGTGGTTTGTGCTCACGGAAAGCGTGAGCCGGGCTGCCGCTTTTTTCATTGCTCGGCCTTCGGCCTTCGCGTGGCGGGGGCTTCGCCACCCGCACCCCCACTGCCGCACTCGTTCGTCGTGGTGGACTGGGCTGGAAGGTGGCTTCGCCACCCGCACCATGCCACCCGCACCATGCCACCCGCGCCCCGGTGCCCGCGCCGCGGCGCCTGCGGGAGGGCTCGGTTGGGACGGGGGCGGGGAGGGCGGTGGGCGGTCATCGGGTGAGGCGGTCATTCGGGTACGTAAGTGTGTGGAGGCGGGAAGCGGGGACGCGCCCTCGGGTCGCGCGGCGGTCCGACTCGGCCAGTAGGTGCGCGACTGTGCGGATGTCGATCGTCTCCTGCTCGGCCAGCCAGTTGCCGACCACGTCGGCGAAGGTCCGGGTGGTGACGGGCTGGGCGCCCAGGCGGGCTCGAGTCTGCTCGGACAGCCGGGGCACCCGGGTGCTGTCGAAGACGATGAAGCCGGCGACCTCCGCCTTGGCGAGCGAGACGGTCCACGGTTTGACGGCCGCGGCCATCGCCGGGCGTGCCTGCAGCGAGGGTGCCATGTGGACGAGCAACACGAGACTGCCGCTCGAGACGGCGTACTGGAAGCCGTCGGAGGCTGTGCTCAGCTCGAAGATCCGCACCGCCGGGATGGTCAGCAGCCGCTCGAGGAACGCGGGAGGCTCGCCCGTGCCGAACCACCGCTGGCGCCGTACCCGATTCGCCGCCGAGGTCTGCCGCTCGAAGTCCTGACGTCTGGCCTCGAACCCTTCCCAGTCTTCCGTGGCCAGGACGAGGGAGATGCAGGAAATGACCGCACCGACCAGAATTCCGGCCGACCAGGCGGTGAGAGACCACTCGCCCCTGTAGCCGTGGACCACAGCGGCACCGACAGGCAGTATCATCCCGCCGAGCACCGCCGCGGTGTAGAACACCCAGCCGGCGGATCGGGGACGTGGCGTCTGGTGCACCAGTCCCGCCGCGGCGGCCAGCGCCGAGGCGATCGCGGCCGCGATCACTGCCGGCACCCAGTGGAGCACAGCCAGGCCGACCAGGGCGCTCGACCACAGCAGCAAGAAGAACCAGGTGGTGATGAGCCCGGACTTGCCGGGCCGGCCGGGTGCCGCCGGCACACCGACTATCTTCGCGGGCCTGTCGTCGGCCGGCTCGGCGAAGACCTCCGGCGAGGATTCGTGCCGTGAGCTGTCGGTGTACTGGCGATCCTGGGCGATCGCCACGGCCCCCAGCACGACCGCAAACTCCGGCGCCGGCACGTCCACGACCGCGCCCGGAACCAACTCGTTCAGCCGGGAGCGGACCAACGGGATGTGCGACGATCCGCCGACAGGCAGCACCGCACCCAGCTGCTGGGGGCTGATCGCGGCGTCGTCCAGGAGCGACCGGCAGACCTCGATCGTCCGGCTGATCTGGTGACCCACCATCCGTTCGAAGGTGTCGCGATGCACCGTTACCACAGGCTGGGTGGGCAGCTCAGTGAGTCTCTCGTGCACCACGGCGTCGTTCGAGAGGCGGCGTTTGATGCCTTCGCACGATCGCCTCAACCGGCGGACGGCGCCGGCGTCGCCTTCGAGCTGCGGCAGGATCTCCGGATAGCGGGAAAGAAGGTCGTTGAAGATCTGCTCGTCGAAGTCCGTTCCTCCGACGTCCGCCAGCCCCTTGCGGAACAGCTGCGGCCGTCCGGTGCCGTCGTCGGGTACCAGCAGAGCGCAGTCGAACGTGCTGCCGCCGAGGTCGTAGACGAGCAGCGGACGCCTGTCGTCGACCCCGGGCAGCGTCCGTGCATATTCGAAGGCCGCGGTCGGCTCGTCTATCAAGGTCAGGTGTTGCCGGGCGAAGCCGGCGCGCGCCGCTGCCTGCTTGAGAATCTCCCGCTGGTCGGCACGCCAGGAGGCGGGACAGGTCAGGACGACCTGAGCTGGGGCGGCGGGCACCGCCCGTTGGGCGCTGTCCCTGAGGAACCGGAGCATGATGCTGACGACCTCGACGAGCGCCACGTCGTTCCGTCCGACGAAAATACGGTCACTGATGCCGATCTGGCGCTTGAACCTGTCCACGAACAGCTCCGGCCGTATACCCGCGGCATTGAGGGCTGCCGCTCCCGCGTCGGTCTCCCGCATGCCGTCGCGGTAGGCGACCGCCGTGGGAATGAGCATTTCTCCCCCGAGCGGATCGGTGATGAGCCGAGGATCACCCTCATCGAGGGCGAGGGCCAGGGAGCACGTGCTCATGCCGAAGTCGAGCCCGTACGCCAAACGCTGCGTGCCTGTCACGAAGCCTCCCTGTGGTAGCGCCGTACCATGGCTGCTTCCGCGGTCAGCATGGTCAGCTGCTCGGCATCACTCCGGACCGTGGCGGGGTCGGCGCCCCGATCCTTGAGGATCTGCCGCAGGGTCGCCTCCTGCTCGCGGAGTCCGGACTCGACCAGGTCGCGCAGCCTGGTGGCCAGCGTCTCGCCCGATCGGGTCAGCCAGGCCTCCTCCTGCCCGGCGAAGTGCGACACCCAGCCGGGCGCCTTGCTGGTCAGCTCGTTGACCTTCTCCGCCCGCCAGATCGTGCGGGCCTTGCCCATCTCGTCCCGCAGGCCGGCGGCCCAGCCGATGAAGTGTCCGAGCAACGCTCCGACGCCCATGCCGATACCGGGAGCGATCGCACCGCCGATCAGCCCGCCGATGATCGTGCCGAGGCCGCCGCCGGCCGCCGCGAGCACATTCCCCGCGCCGGCTGCTCCCTGGAGGGAACCGATCGTGAGGCTCGGTGGTCGTCCGGCGTTGCGCAGAAGATCGGCGGTGTCGAAGGAACCGCGGCCGTCGTCCGGCCGGGGCGATCCGGCGTCGAGCTCGATGATGAACTGCGCGCGATCGGCCCAGCGCGTCACCAGATCCTTGTGGACCTCATCCAGCGCCTTGTCGGTTCCTTCCCGGATCGTCGTCAGCACTTCGAGGAAGCGCTTGATGTAGGTCTCCGGGTCGACGAAGGAGGCGAACAGCTGGGTCTGATCCGTGACGGCCTCCCGCAGGACCGCGAAACGCTCTCGCGCGTCCGCGCGGACTCTCTCGATCGCCCCGGCTGTCTCCCTCGGTACTGCCGTGGCCGCTTCGTGGCGCAGGGCCGCGAGGTCGCGGAGCTGCCGGATGATGAGCTCCTCGTCGTTGTGCCGGCTGCGCAGCGGGACCGTGATCGTCTCGATGGCCGTGAGCAGACAATTCGCCGCGGCCGCGGTGCGGGCCGCCACCCACCGCTTGTGCCGTCGCTCGATGGCGTCCCAGACGAGATCGACGCCGGACTCGGCCCGGTCCGGCACCGAACGGTCACGGTCGGCGGCGCGGGCGAGCCGTGCGGACGTCATGATGACCTCGAGGGCTCCTGCGGGCACGTCCAGCTCCCGGGCCACCCGCTCACGGGCGACGTCGGCGAACGGCTGGGCGTCCACCTGATCCGCCTTGGTCACCACGACGACGGGGAGCGGGCCGGCTCCCACGGCGGCCCGGAGCGCACGCAGCTGGGGAACGGAGAGCGGCGACCCGGCAGCGGTGGTGAAGAGGACGACATCGGCCTTGCTGAGGAACTGCCGGGTCAGGACGTCGTGGAACGGTTCGGTGCTGTCGAGGCCGGGGGTGTCGACCAGGACCACGCCTGACCGCAGCCGCTCCACCGCGGCGGACATCTCGACCAGCACGACCTGGCCACCCTCGTCCGCGGCAGGAGCCTGGCCGGTCTGGGCCGTGATGAACCTCTGCACCTGCTCAGGAGTCAGGTCGGCTGCCCCCGCACCGTCGGCGCTCGTGCCGTCCGACGACCGGATCACCCGGGCGACCGGTTGTGCGCCCCAGGAGAGCGTCGTGATGACGGCAGTCGTGGCGTTGGGATGGTGCGGGAAGATGTGCGGCCTGCTCACCATCGCACTGAGAAGGTGCGACTTCCCCATGTTGAA
The DNA here is from genome assembly GCF_030709675.1 of Symbioplanes lichenis. Taxonomy (GTDB): domain Bacteria; phylum Actinomycetota; class Actinomycetes; order Mycobacteriales; family Micromonosporaceae; genus Actinoplanes; species Actinoplanes lichenis. The sequence continues at coordinate 99,538 of NZ_JAUZQD010000001.1, read as the reverse complement.
CTCGCCGCAGACCACGGCCCGGAAGGGCGCGGGGTTGAGCAGCCGTCTGGCCTCCTGCAGCAGGCTGCCGGTCATCCGTACGTTGTCCGGGTCGGCGCCAAGATCGTCCGCGAGGGCGAGAAGCCGCCGGCGTTCCTCAGAGATTGTCATCGGGACCGTCCTGGTAAGCGACCACTTCCTGGGGACGCGCCACCTCGCCGTCGACGAGCAGCCCGGGGCGGGTGGAGGAGGCGATCGTCCGGGCCGCCCGGCCCGGGCCGGCGGGCAGGCTCGAAACGACGCGATGCCTGCGGGCGTCCAGGGCCCCTTGATCCGTGAACGGCTCGGCGCCGATGCTCCGTAACGCGTCGTCGACGTGCTGGACCGCCCACACCAGAGGATCTTGGTCCGCCCCTTGTGCACTGCTGCCGACCGCGCTGAGCCGCTCCCGGAAGTCGGTCAGCCGCAGCGCGATCTCCGTGCGCTGCCGTCTCCACTCGACCCGCTCCGCCTGCCACTGCTCGTGGCGCAGCTGGGCCTCCCGCCGGTCGTTGCGGTTTCGTTCGACGAGGACGTCGAGCGCGACATCCGTCTGCCGGACCAGCACGTCGGCGGACCGCGCCGCCGATGGTGGCGAAGGGGCGGTCAGACCGGCCAGTTCGGTCGCCCGGCAGGCCAGTTCGTAGACGGCGTGTGTCACCTGCCGGAGCTCTCGCTTCGCGCCGAAGCCGGGTAGAGGCACGGTCATCGCAGCACACCTTCCTCAAGGAACTCGCAGGTCGGGCTCATCGGATGATCAGAGGTCGGGCGCCCACGACAGCATGCGCAGCGACTTGCGGACCCGGCGACCGGTCTCTTCGGCCAGGTCGTAGAGAATGCCGGCGGCGCGCCGCGTGGCCGCGTCGTAGTGCGGGTCGTCCCGCCTGGCGCGCCAGTAGGCGATCTCAGCGACGGCCTCGCCGTCGAGCTCACTCAGGTTCACCAGCCATGCGGCGGACCGGCCGAGCCGCTCGGAGCACGACCGCCCGTGGGCGCCGGTGAGCCTGGTCATGTGGCTGACGTCTTCCGGCGTGAAGAGCAGCTCACCGGCATGATGAGCCCGGCGGACCTCGATCTCGGCGAATCCGGTCTCACTCTGCTCGATGCGATCGAGGGTCTGGAACAGATGGTCCAGACGGTCGCGATCGGGCTGGCCCACGGGCCGCATCAGACTGTTGCGGAAGATGGCGGCTTGTTGCCGCAGGTTCGCCAGCACGCTGCTGAGCTTCATCAGATAGGAGTGGCGGGCGAAGTGCTCGTCGACGAGCTGGCGCAGCGCTGCCACGCCGCTGTCGGTCTCCAGGTGCTGCCGGATCTCGGCCAGCGAGCAGCCGTCACGGACGTAGCGGTACGCCAGGAGCACCCCCCACAAGCCGAGTTCGTCGGCCAGGCGGGCGCGGCGGCTCGCATCGATCGCCGACCCGGCCGGCGCGTCGTTGCGGAAGCGATCGTTGCTGGACAGTTGCTTGATGATCGTCTCCGGCGGGACACGCGCGAGTTCCACCAGGTCGCCGTAGCGTTCCTCGTCGAGACACTGGGCACCGGCGGCCACGAGGCCCGCCGTGGGCAGGACAGTGTGAAACAGCCGGCTCACCTGCCCGTCCCGTCCGAGGAACCGCTCGATGGCCGGGATGCCGACCTGACGCAGCGGGTTGTAGTCCATCGGATGGATGCCCGCGTCATCCGCGTTCTCCGCGGACCAGTCGAGATCACACTGGTTGAGAACGCCGACAGTCCGGAGCGGATTCGTGCCGCCATGCATCTCGTCGCCGCTGAGAAATGATTGGAGTACGGCGCTGTCGTACTGGGCCAGCCCGCGTTTGAGAACGTAGAACATGGCGTCCGCTCGGACGGTTTCGTCAGCACTCGTCCGGTGGATGTCGTCGACGGTGTGACCAGCGCGCCTGATGACATCGACAGTCGCGTCGTCCACCGCGCCGAGCAACACGCGTTCGGCTTCGGCGCTGTCCTCGCCATACACACTGCCGAGGCCGGGAGTGTCGATCAGGGTGAGGTGCCGCAGTGCCGGCTCGTCCAGCTGTACGACGATGCGGCTCACCCTGCGGAGCCGATCGAGATGAGCCTCGTCCCGCACGCTGAGCTCCGCCAGCCGGGCCAGCTCGTATCGTTCGACCCCGGCATGACCGAACTGGTCACCGCGTACGACCAGGATTTCCTCCGGGCGGCCGAACCGCAGTTCGTAGACCTTGAAGGTCGTCTCCAGCATTCCCGTAGCCGCTATGTGCCGCCCGAGCAGGCCGTTCAGGAGCGTGGACTTCCCACACTTGATGAACCCCGCGACGGCGAGGCGCACCGGCTCGCCGAGCTGGGACCCAGCCGTCTCGATCTCCTCCCGGAGCGACGGTTCGAGGCCGTAGCGGCCGGGAAACAGGGGAATCAATTCCCCGAGAGCATTTTCTGCGGACGCCCGCGAAACAAATTCATACATTGCGACAGGGCTCCCGTGACGGTGTCACAAAATGCTCTGCCAAGTCGTCGGCGGAAGCAACGGTCTGTTCGGGGACGCCGGGAAGACACCCGTATCCGGCCCTTGCCCGACCAGGGCGGACAACGGCTCGGTCGAGGGATCCGATTCCGGGACCGCCGCCGGAACCGTCCGGAACGGCGACCCCGGAAGGCGGACCAGAAGCGGGGTGAGAGGCGTGGAAAGGCGCGAGCGCGGCGCCCCCGAGGGGACGCCGCGCTCGAGTGTTATGGGTGGGTCAGCGGGTGCCGGCGAGGGTGGAGACCATCGGCGGGCCGCTCACCGGGGGGCGGTGGGCTTCGGCGGTGGTGGCGCGCAGGGTGGTGGCGCTGTCGTCGGCGAGGGGCTCGCGGAAGGGCTGGTACTCACCCTGGCAGAGCTTGCCCTTGGCCGGCAGGGTGCCCTTCAGCAGGTACGTGTCGATCGCGCCGGTGGCGCAGGCCGACGTGCCGTAGGACGTGTGGCCCCAGTTGGTGCTGGAGAGCAGGCGGCTGTTGGGGAGGCGCTTGCTGGCGGAGACGGCGTCGGTGTAGGCGGTGGCCGGGTCCCACTGGGTGCCGACGAGGAGGACCGGGGCGGCGGTCTTGCGGGTCCACGGTCCGGTGTAGGCGTCCTCGTCGCGGACGGTCCACGTGTTGCGGGCACACTGGGCGGTGCCCCAGCCCCAGGCGCGGCCGAAGTACGGGGCGCGCTTGTCGGCCTTGACCATGAGGGCGGGCCAGGCGGCGGCGTCCTTGGGGTGCAGGCCGTCGGTGCAGTCGACCGCGGCGAAGGTCTCGAAGCCGTTGTCGTACGGGAAGTCGCGGCCCGGCTGCTTGGCCTGGTTGGCCCGGATCCGCGCGATCAGCCCGGCCCGCGCCGTCGCCTGGGCGGCCTTCGACGAGGAGCTCAGCAGCGTCTGGATAAACGCGGCGTCCTGCGTGACGTAGTCGCCGGCCGCGACGTCGTACAGGTCGCTGAGGATGCCGCCCACGAAGTCGGCGTACGTGATGGTGTAGTCGCCCAGCTCGTCGGTGACCACCAGCGGCTTCTTGCGCAGCTGCTGGGCGATCTTCTCGAAGTTCTGGACCGGGTCGCCGGCCGCGAACGCGCAGTACTTCTCGCCGGCCTTGTCGCAGCGCTTCAGGATCTCACGCAGCGCCCGGTACGCCCCGTCGGCCGACTTGAGCCGCTCGTCCTGCTCCTGGTTCGCGGTCTTCTTGGTGCCGACCCAGTGCTCCGGGTCGAGCACGCCGTCCACCACGATCGCGCGGAAGCGGTCGGGGAACATGTTGGCGTAGTACTGGCCGATCGCGGTGCCGTAGCTGAAGCCGAGGTAGGTCAGCTTCTTGTCGCCGACGGCCCGGCGAAGAACATCCATGTCCCGTACGACCTCAGCCGTCGACATGGCACCCGACAGCGGCTTGCCGGTCGTCGAGCACGCCCGGCCGAGCTGCTTGGCGCCCTTGACGTACCGGGCCTCCTCGGTCTTGCCGTACGGGAAGGCGACGTTCATCTGGCCGAGCACGGCGCTCTGGTCCTTGACCGACTTGAAGCACTTGACGTTGGCGCTGTTCGCGACGCCGCGCGGGTCGACGCCGATGACGTCGAACTTCTGCAGCAGCGCCGGGCTCAGGAAGTTCGGCGCCGCGAGCGCGATGCTCGTGCCGGAGCCGCCGGGACCGCCGGGGTTGAGGAACAGGCTGCCGAGCTTGTGCTTCTGGTCCTTCGCCTTGATCCGTACGAGGGCGATCTCGGTCTTCGCGCCCTGGGGCTGGTCGTAGTCCAGCGGCAGCTTCGTGGTCGCGCATTCGGCGTAGTCGTAGCACTTGTACCAGCCGAGCTTCGGCGTCGGCACACTGTCGACCCGCTTGCGCTCCAGCGTGCTGGTCTTGTCGGTCTTGGTGGCCGCCGCCGCGGGCGCCGCGAGCCCGGTGACCAGCACACCGGCGATCAGCCCGGCACTCAGGAGACGCCTGGAGAGATGTGGCATGCAGAACCCTTCTCTGGCAATTCCGCGGCGCCGCCCGCCGCGGCCCCGGATAGTGCCAGATGAATGCCACACATGTGCATGGATAATTGTCAAAGCAGTGGCGCGGGCGCGCGGAAAGTACATTGGGGACGATGACCGAGGAAAGTGATCTCCGGCTGCTGCGCCCGGCGGGATGGCGGCTGGCCCGGGCGGCGCGCCTGGCGGCTCTGCGGGACGCGCCGCAGCATTTCCTCCCGGCGCGGCCGCACGAGTCGTCGTGGGGCGCGGGGCGCTGGCGGCGGTCCTGCGAGACCGGGCGGTGGGCGGTGGCCCGGTCGGCCGGCGCGGTGGCGGGGCTGGCCCGGCTGACGGACAACCCCGACGGCCTGCACATCGAGTCGGTCTGGACGCGCCCGGACCGGCGGCGCCGGGGCATCGCGTCGGCGCTGGTGCGGCTGCTCGTCGACAGCGAGCCGGGGCGGGACATCCTGGTCTGGGTGATCCAGCCGAACGCGGCCGCCCTCCGGCTCTATCTCTCGCTCGGGTTCGAGCCGACCTTCGAGCGCCAGGTCCTCGACGGCCGGGGCCGCATCGAGGAACGGCTGCGGCTCAGCGGCAAGTCACACCCGGCATGACCGGCGGGCCGGCGACACCGAACCGGGCCTCCCGCCAGCGCTCGACGCCCAGGGCGGCGAAGGCGTCGGCGAGACCGAGCCGCTGCCGGGCGGCCTTGCGGCTGCGGTCGCCGAAGCGGGTCCGGTCCTCCTGCCAGGTCTCGAGGAAGGTCACGCAGTCGGCGGCGGTGATGCTCGCCAGCTGCCGGGTCGCGTCGTGGAGCGCCTTCCAGGCCTGGATGGCCTGGTGGGTGTCGTCGGACAGCCGGTTCATCACGTCCTCGATGAGCCGGTGGCGCTCGCCGATGAAGGCCTCCCAGTAGCCCTCACCGGCCTGGTGCAGGCTGCCGACATCGTTGAAGAGGGAGAACAGGCCCTCGGCGAGCAGATCGCCGAACTCCTCCGAGGCGGCGCGGCCCGGGTCCTCGAAGGGGTTGAACTCGAGCTGGCCCACGTCGCCGACGTGCGCGACCCCGGCCCGCTGGGCCTCGCCGGCGAAGGCGAACCAGTCCTCGTTGTAGATGTCCGGGAAGACCTCGAGGGCACTGTCGCCGGACGTGTTCACGCCCAGGCCGGCGCCGCTGACGAAGATGCCCTGCGGCCGCCCGGTCAGCCGGTTGGCGTGGCACACCACGGAGTTGTCCGGGAACTTCACCGTCCGCAGCCCGGCGAACCGGTTGCGGTCGAGGTGGTGCGCCACCCGGGTCACGTGGCCCGGGGTGATGCCGATGATGTCGTCGTCCAGGAACATGATCTTGTCCCAGCCGAGGTGACGGGCGAGCAGCAGGCCGATGTTGCGCTTCTGGCTGAGGTTGCTCGACCGGTGGTTGCTCAGCGCCCGGAACGTCTCCGCCGAGGTGCTCAGCCCGGGGATGTGCCGTGGCAGCCGGGCGACGACGACGCGCCCGCTCCCGGGCCGGCTCGCGACGAGGCCGGCGACGTCATCGGCGGAGCAGTCGTGGGAGGCGAGCACCACAAGCGTCGTCCCGCAGGCCGCGGCCAGGTCGATGAGGCCGGTCAGGGTGGCCGCGCGGCGGGAGGCGGGCACGATGATCGCGTCGAGCGGCCGGCCCGCCGGGCGCAGCGCGGGGGACCAGTCCATCCGGCGGAGCAGCCGGTCGTGGTGGGCCCGCTGCTGCGCCGGCCGGGACCCGGCTCTCGATCTCATGCGGCCCCCCGGCGGGTCTCGGTCGTGGGCCCCTCGGGCCAGGCGTACAGGATGTTGTCCTGGTTCTGCAGGTCAGGAGACAACGCCTCCCCGTGGAAGACGCGCACGCGGACGAGCAGCCCGTATCTCCCGCGTGGGAACCGGGCGGCGAGATAGGCCTCGTTCGCCTCGCGGATCCGCGCGTCGGTCAGGGTCCGGACCGCGCCCAGCACGCCCCGGCTGTGAATGCCGTTGCACAAGGTCAGCGTCTTGCTGGAGTTGAACGGATTGGGCACCCGGGCCAGCAGTCCGACGTCCTCCTCGAGCTCACCCGCCGGGGCGCCGTTGCCTTGCGAGAAAACGGGCAGGAAACGGCGCTCCGCCGCTCCGTGCCCCACGGCGAAGATCTCTCCGGTGCTCACCTCGGGGACGGCCATCTGCCGCACCGGCAGGTAGTCCAACTCGCGGAGCAGCCGGCGGGTTACGGGATTCCAGGCGATGCCGCCGATCAGCACCAGATGACCGGAAAGATCGTCGCTCTCGACCGACGCGGCCGGCTTGAAATGAACCGGGAACGACAGCCCGTTCTCCGCCCGGACGTGCCCGTGCAATTCGATCAAGGCGTCCAGGTCGAGTGATTCGTACAGCGCGGTGTAATTGGGATTGCTCTCGTCTCCGTACGGGCCCTTGGCGTCGGAGGGGGCGTCGGGCGTGATGATCGTGACGGGCCCGCCGTCCGAGAAGAACCACGAGCGGGCCGTCGGGGCCCGCGCCGCGTCGGCCGCCGGTGACCCGCCCCGGGCCTCCTCCGAGAGCGCGGTCAGCTCGCGGAGCAGGGTGTCGTAGGCCTGCCGCTGCTCCGGGGCCAGCTCGTCGGGGCCGGTCAGCCGGCCGTCGCGCAGCGCGGGCAGGCGCGCGTAGGGCTCGAGCCGGCTCTCGGGCACGGGCGCGGGATTGTTGACCCGTTCCCAGGACGAGATGGCCGCGGCGCCCACCTGCCGGCCGTCTGCGGAGAAGATCGCCGCCAGCTCGCCCTGGGTCAGTTTCGACTGGTCCCTGAGCGTCCGCAGCCGGTGGGCCAGCTGCTCGGCCGCTGGTGTCGCCATAAAGGCCGCCCCTCCCGGCTGCTGAGATCTCGTGCGTTCTCACTCCGTGAGGTCTTGTTCGCCTGAGAGTGAGCGGAGTAAATTGAGCTAAGCTCTATTCCATTTGACTGAAATCAAGTTTATTCAAGTTGAGTCTAGTTTAGACAGGCAAAAAGCCAGCATAGCAGAGCACGGCGCCGGGGGTGTTCGCATGGGCACAGACGCGTCATCGCTACAGACAAAGGGATCACTGATCCGGGACGAGCTCACCGGTCTTTCGATCCGTTACCGCCGCGACCTCACTGTCGGTCTGTTGAGCGGTCGCGTGCCCATTCCCCGGGAGTGGCTCAAGCCCGGCCTGAAAGACTTCATCGACCTCGACGACAGCGCCGTCCTGGACGAGGACGCCGCGCCGGTCGCCCGGGCCTATGTCCACGCCGTCGCGCAATTCTCCGAATTGATCTTCCGGCTCATCGACGCGTTCCTGGCCGAGCACGGCGCGTTCTACGGGCTCACCGGCAAGGAGCGCCACAGCTTGCGCCGGAACGGCGCCGCCGTCGTGCGGGACACGATCTACCGGCACGGCGCCCTCTGGCCGGCGGCCGACCCGGCGCGCCTCGGGCCGTCCGTCCGGGCCGCGGTCGAGCAGGCGCTGCACGAGCGGTTGCGGCACCGGGCGCCGCCCGAACGCCCGGCGGTCCCGCCGCCCGAGCCGCCGGCCTCGCGGGTGGCGCCGCACGCGTGGGAGCACGAGGTGCGCCTGCTGGTGAAGGCCGTCGTCTGGACGGGGGCGGGACTCGCGAACGCCGCCGCCGTCTCGGTGCTCTACCTGATGTTGTTTCTCATGCTGCGGCGCTATGCGCCCGACCTGACGGTCGCTCAGGACCTGCTTGTGGCCGGCGTGGCGATCGTCGCGTCGCTGGGCGGGCTGGCGATCGGCTGGCTCTTCCAGATGCTCAGAGCCCGTCGTTACCGGGGGCGGCTCGCCGGGGAGAGGCCCCCGGGCGGAGCAGGATAGGCGCGACCAGCATCCCGCCGAGCACGGCGAAGGCGACCACCGCGGCGACGATGCCGCCCGGCCGGTTCGCCGCGGCGAGCACTCCGAGCAGCACGGCGAGCGGGGCGACGACCCAGACGGCGAGGACCGCACGCCCGGTCGTCACCGGCGTCTCGCGTCGTCCGGCGGCCACAGGAGGACGTTACGCCGGGCCGCCGCCGCGGCACACCATCCGGACGGTCCGACCTGGACGCCGATCACTCCGGACTTGTTCTGTACAATATTTACAGGACGTACACGTGGATGAGGAGCTTTCATGACGCCGTACGGGCCGGTGCTGCGGCACCCCGCTGTGCGCCGGCTGCTGCCGGGGTACGCCGCGTCGGCGCTCGGGGACGGGATGAGCGCCGTCGCCGTCAGCTGGCTCGCGCTGGAGCTCGCGCCGGACGAGCATCGGGGCCTGTGGGTGGCCCTCGCGGTGGCCGCGTTCACGTTCCCGGGGGCGGCCGGCACCTTCCTCTTCTCCCGGCTGCTCCGCGATCGGCCCGGCGCCCAGCTCGTCACGTGGGACTCGACGCTGCGCGCGGTCACGCTGGGGGCGATCCCGGTCGCGGCCGCGTCCGGGTCACTGTCGATCAGCCTGTACGTCATCCTGCTCGCGATGTCGTCGCTGCTGCACGCCTGGGGCTCCTCCGGGACGTACACGCTGCTGGCGGAGTTGCTCCCCGAGCGGGACCACGTCGCCGGGAACGCGCTGCTCGCCATGCTCGGGCAGACCGGGGTGCTCGCCGGTCCACTGCTCGCGGGACTGCTGATCGAGCGGGTCGGTGCGACGTGGGTGCTCGCCGCCGACGCCGTCAGCTTCGCCGTGCTGGCCGTGACGTGCCGGGGGCTCGGCGGAGACAGGCAGCCACGATCCGAGCCGGGGTCTCCGGGCTTCGGCGTCCTGCTCGCCGACCGGCGGCTGCTCGGGCTGGCCGGGCTGACGTTCCTCTTCTACGCGCTGTACGGGCCGGTGGAGGTCGGGCTGCCCGTGCTGGTGTCGGACGTGCAGCAGGCGCCCGCGACGGTGCTCGCGTGGTACTTCACGGCCTTCGGCGGCGGCGCCGTCGCGGGCGGGCTGCTCGCCGGCTGGCTGCGGGACTGGCCGGCGGGCCCGGTCGTGGCGGGCATCGTCCTCGGGGTGGGCGCGGCGCTGCTGCCGCTCGGGTGGGACCTGCCCGTGGTGGCCGCGGCCGGGTGCATGGCGGTGGCGGGGTTCGTCTACGCGCCCTACCACGCGATCACGCTCGCGGTCTTCCAGCGGTCGGCGCCACGCGAGGCGCTGGCGTCGGTGCTGGCGGCGCGGCGGACCGTGCTGATCCTCTCCGGGCCGGTCGGCGTGGGCGCCGGGGGAGTGCTGGTGACGACGTACGGGGCGCGGCCGGCGTTCCTGGTCGCGGGCGGCGGCACGGTGCTCCTGGGCCTGGTCACGGCGGGCGTGGTGGCGGTCGCCCGGGCCCGTCGCGCGTCAGCCTGAGGCGGGCGGACGGTGCTGCTCCGAAGCGCCGGCCGGGCTCGTCGCGGGTCAGCTCGAGGCGGGCGGGTCGTGCTGGGCCGCGGCACCCAGCGGACGCGGGGCGGCCGGTGCTCCGGGCGTACCGGAGAAGGCGGAGGGACCACCGCCCAGCCGCAGGATCGTCGCTTGCTGGTTGCTCTCGGCCTCGTCCAGGCGCTGCAGGCGCTCGAGGTCGGCCGCCGAGATCAGCGCGGCGATGGGCTTGCCGTGCCGGGTGACCACGATGCGCTCGCCGCCGTAGGACGCCCGGTTGATCAGATCGGCGAACTCCGCGCGGGCCTGCGTCACCGGAACCTCGTGAGCCATGCCGGCCAGCCTATCCGCCGGTGCGGGGACCGGCGGAACGCCGCCGGGACGCGATGGTCCCGGCGGCGTTCGGGCGTCAGCTCACCGCCACGTCGAAAATGTGCATGATGCCCTTGTCGGTGGACTGCGGCAGGGTGACCGTGGCGACCGTCTTCGCCGGGTCGAGCGCCACCGCCGGCGACGCGAAGATCCGGAACGTGCCGGTGCCGGCCGTGCCGTTGGCGTTGTTGCGGCCGGCGAGCGTGACGACCGCCGTCTCACCCGCGACCGGGTTGGCCGCCCAGTCGCTCAGGGCGAAGGCGACGTCCTGGGTCGTGCCGTCCGTGTAGGTGACCACGGCCGTGCCGGCGGCGGGCCCGTTGGTCGACAGGCCGAGGAACGAGACGGTCGAGCCGACCCGGCCGACCGGGACCTTCTGGCCGTGCGGGATCCAGTTGTCGGGCGTGCCGGGCGCGGCCGACGGCCACGTGAACGCGGTGCCCGGCACGGTCGCGCCGGGCGTGACGCCCTGCGCGGCCAGGGTGGTACGGGACAGCGACCAGTCGCTCAAGTCCAGTGAGCCGAGGTTGCCCTGCCCGTCGGGCGTGGTGCCGGCGTTGTTCCGGGCGTCGGCGCCGTCGGTGTAGGACGGCGGGACGTCCGCGGCGCCGGTGCCCCACGAGCCGGCCGTGGACTTCATGGCGAAGTCGAGGGTGCCGCCCGTCCGCGCGACGGAGCTGTCCAGCCACGACGCCGTCTGCGCCTTGCCGTTCACGCGCAGGCCGGTGACGTACCGGGCGCCGGACTGCACGCCGGAGGCGTTGATCTTCAGCTTGGGGCCACCGACCGGTGCGATGACGATCTTGTCGAACATGGGCGCGCTGATCACGAGGTCGCCGGTGCCGTAGATCGCCGGGTAGAAGCCCAGGTTGGCGAAGACGTACCAGGCGCTCAGCGCGCCCGTGTCGTCGTTGCCGGGCAGGCCGGACGGCGTCGTGTCGTACATCTCGGTCACCGCGCGGTAGAGCACGTCGGTGCCCTTGGCCGGCGCCTGCAGCCAGTTGTAGACCCACGGCGTGCCGAAGGCCGGCTGGTTGGACAGGTAGTTGCCGGTCTGGGTGTACGCCCCGGCGTCGAGCTGCGCCATCAGCGTGTCGAGGGCGGCGGTCGACGCGGCGACCCCGCCCCGCGCGGCGATCAGCGTCGACAGGTTGTGCGGGACGAGCCAGCCGTACTGGTAACCGGTCGACTGGTTGAACTGCCCGCGGCCGGCCGAGTCGTCACGGACGCGCAGGTCGAACGTGCGGTCGAAGCCGTTCCGCGAGCGCGGCAGGATGTGCTTCGACTGCGGGTCGAAGACGTTCATCCAGCTTTGCGAGCGGGCGGCGAAGAAGTCGTACGCGGCCCGGTCGCCGAGCCGCTGCGCCATCTGCGCGATGGCGAAGTCGTCGATCGAGTACTCGAGCACGCGCGAGGTCGCGAAGTCGCCCTTGGCGTTCTCGATCAGGCCGGTCGAGAAGTACTGGTAGCCGTCCGACCGGGAAGTCTTCGTCGCCGGGAGGACCTGGGTCGCCTTCATCGAGGCGAGCGCGGCGGCCCGGTCGTAGTCGGTTGCGCCCATGTCGTCGAGCGTGGCCAGGATGACCTGGTAGTTGTCGCCCTGCATGCGCGCGGCGCCCGGCGCCCACGAGCCCTTCTGCTGGGTGAGCGCCACGATCGACCGGTTGATGTCGGTCGCGACCCGCGGGAACGTCAGCGCCACCAGCTGCACCTGGCTGCGGTAGCCGTCCCACCCCGAGCCCGGGAAGTTGATGTTCTTGTAGAAGTGGTGACCCTTGTCGACCGTGTGCACCTTGTCGTCGAAGCCCACGTACTGGCCGTTGACGTCGTCGCGCACGTTCGGGTTCATGAAGGCGTGGTAGAGCGCGGTGTAGAACTTCGTCCGCTGCTCGGTGCTGCCGCCGTCGGCGTCGATCGTGCCGAGGGCGTCCTCCCACAGGTCCTTGGCGTCGTGCTTGACGTCGTTGAAGCCGTCCCGGCCGACCTCGGTGTCCCGGTTGAGGGCCGCGTTGGCGACGCTGGTGTAGCTGAAGCCGGTCTTGGCGACGACCTTCGATCCCTGCTTGAACGTGATCCACGCGCCGGTGTCGTGGCGGTAGTCGACCCCGGTGTCCGTGGTGCTCTTCAGCGCGTGCGCCGACCCCGCGGTGAGCGTGTCGTCGGTCCACGTGCCGTACGACTCGAACGGCTTGTCGTACGTGGTCGAGAAGTAGGCCTTGTAGAGGTTGCCCACGTCGCAGACGTCCGTGCCGTACATCCAGCCCGACACCGTACGCGTCGCCGGGTCGATCGTGACCTCGCTGCCGAACGTCCGGTTGTTGGGCCCGGACACGTCGAGGATCAGCGACGAGTCGCCGCTCTTCGGGAAGTCGAACCGGCTCACCGAGGTCCGCGCGGTGGCCGTCAGCTCGGTCCTGACACCGTTGTCAGTCTCCACGGAGTAGTACCCGGGCTGGGACTCCTCGTTGGCGTGGCTGAACGGCAGGTAGTAGTCCTTGATGGTCGTCGCGGGGCTCGACGGCAGCACGCCGCCGGTCAGCTCGCCCGCGTACGGGATGGTCGGGAACTCGTAGCCACCGAACCGTCCGGTGCACCCGGTGCCCTGGTAACGGGTCAGGCCGAAGCCGCGGATCAGCGAGGCGGTGTACTCGTAGCCGCCCTTCTGCCCCACGTTGGCGTTGCCCTCGGCCCAGGTGGTCGGGCTCGGCTGCACCATGCCGAAGGGCACCGCGGCCCCGGGGAAGGTGTTGCCGTACGCGTCGTTGCTCTTGTTCTGTGTCTGGTCCAGCTCGGTGCCGATGAACTGGTTCACGGCGTCGAACGCCGAGATCTCCTTCGGCCCCGCGACGGCCGCCGTCGACGACATCAGCACCAGCGCGCCGGCGGCCACGAGCCCCCGCCGCACGGCGCGTCCACTACTCCACCCAGGCATGCGTTCCCTCACTGCTTCGACATGGATTCAGGTCACTGTCACGTCCTGAGGAGACCATCACACAACGATCAGGAGTACGGAAGATCAACTCCGGGCGCGAGGCGGACAGTTCGCCGGTTTTGCCACGTCGCGCGGGGCTGCTCCGGCATGGTGGACCGGTGACTGTCCGGGGGGTGCGGCGCCTGGTTGCCGCGATCGCAGTGGCCGCCGTGCTCGTGCCTGCCGTGCCGGCGCGGGCTGCTGTCGTTTACGGCGGGACGATCAGCCGGGACGCGGTGATGCGGCGGGCGGCGGACTGGTTGCGGCGGGATCTGAGCTACTCGCAGAACAACGCGAACGCTCGGTGGGACGTGAACCGGGGGCGCCGCTATCGGCCGGACTGTTCGGGGTTCGTGTCGATGGCGTGGGCGCTCGATCCGCGCCGGCAGGGGCGGGCGCTCGTCACCTGGGAGCTGCCGAGCGTGGCGGGCCGGGTGCCGTGGCGGGAGCTCCGGCGCGGCGACGCTCTGTTGTTGCTCATGCCGTGGAACCGGGCCGGGGAGCACGTACAGCTGGTTCAGGCGTGGGCCGACCGCACGCGCACGCGGGTGTGGGTGATCGAGCAGAGCGGGAGCGCCGACGGGATGCGGCGGAAGGTGGTGTCGCTGCCCCGCGCGAAACGGGTGGGCTACGCCGTCTACCGCTACCACCGCATCACCGGCTGAGCGTCACCGCGGCGGCCGTCACCGCGGCGGCCGTCACCGCGGCGGCCTTCACCGCGGCGGCCTTCACCGCGGCGGCCTTCACCGCCCGGTCTTCACCGCGGCGGCCCTCACCGCTTCAGACCGAACTTGCGGTTCGTGGCCTTGGCCATCAGCGACCGGGGGATCAGCCGCTGCACCAGGAAGACCCACGGCGCGCCGCTGCCCAGGGCGTAGAACTGCCGGGGCCGGTCGGCCTCCAGCGCGCGCACGATGACCTCGGCGATCTTCTCGGGTACGGGACCCGCGCGCTCGATCCGCCGCATGTGGTCCAGCAGCGTCTCGTAGTCGGCGTGGTGCGGTGAGCCCGGCGCGATGTCGGTGACGCGCCGCTCGCTGATGCCCGTGCTGATCGAGCCGGGCTCGACCGTCGTCAGCCACACGCCGAACGGGGCGTACTCGGCCCGGGCGGCCTCGGCGAAGCCCTTGATCGCGGCCTTCGTGGCGATGTAGAGCGACCGGTACGCCATCGGGAACGACGCGTTCATCGAGCCGACCATGACGATCCGGCCCGACCCGCGCTCGCGCATGGCGGGCAGGGCCAGCTGCGCCAGGCGTACGGGGGCGAAGACGTTGATCTCGAAGAGCCGGCGCAGCACGTCCTGGGGCAGATCCTCCAGCGGGCCGGCGTGGCTCTGCCCGGCGTTGTTGACCAGGGCGTCGACGTCCTTGAGGCGGCCGGCGAGGGCCTCGACCGAGGCGGGGTCGGCGACGTCGAGCGCGACGTACTCCACGCCGGGGACGCGCTCGTCCGGCGGAATCCTCTCCGGGGCTCTGCTCGTACCGACGACGGTCCAGCCTCGCGCGACGAGCAGGGCGGCCGTGGCGCGGCCGATGCCGGACGAGGCTCCGGTGATCAATGCCGTTCGTGACATACCGGAGATGGTAGGGGTCTTTCGATATCCCCACGGCGAGGGTTTTCCCTGATTCATCGGCGCGGGTCGATAACTAGCGTCAGCCTTCTCCCCCCTCGAAGGAGTACGCATGGCTCGCAAGCCCTTCGCCATCGCCCTGGGTGTCGCCACCGCGGCCGCCTCGGTGCTGGCCGCCGGGTCGGCCCACGCCGCCCCGCTCGGTGCGAAACCCGCGCCCGCCGACCCGGCCAAGGCCGCCAGTGCCTTCGTCGCCACCCGGCCCGCCTCGCTGCACGCCGGCGCGGCGGAGACCTTCCAGCAGCAGGCGGCGATCGTCTCCGCCGGTGTCACCTACACGCCGTTCGAGCGTACGTACAAGGGGCTCGAGGTGCGCGGCGGCGACTTCGTCGTGGCGACCGACGCCCTCGGGCAGACCCGCTTCACCTCGGTCGCCCAGGACCGGGCGATCGGCGAGCTGTCGACGACCCCGGCGCTGACAGCGGCCGCCGCGCTGGCCGTCGCGAAGAAGGAACTGAGGACCGTCGCGAACGTCGAGGGCACCGAGCTCGTCGTCGTCGCGCCCGAGGGCGGCGCCGCGGCGCTGGCCTGGGAGTCGACGATCAACGGGACGACGGCCGAGGGGGTCAGCCGGCTGACCGTCGACGTCGACGCGGCGAGCGGCAAGGTGCTGCGTACCGAGGAGCACGTCACCGACGTCACGGGCACCGGCACGGGCTGGATCAACGGCTCGGTGTCGCTGAACACCACGCAGTCGGGCTCGACCTACTCGCTCAAAGACCCGGCGGTCACCAACCTGAGCTGCCAGGACGCGTCGACCCGGACCACCTTCTCCGGTACGGACAACGTGTGGGGCAACGGCGTCGGCACCAGCAAGGAGACGGGCTGCGTCGACGCCCTCTACGTCGCGCAGAAGCAGAACGCGATGCTGACCGCGTGGCTGGGCCGCAACGGGCAGAACGGCAGCGGCGGCGCGTGGCCGATCCGCGTGGGCCTGAACGACCAGAACGCGTACTACGACGGCACGCAGGTCCAGATCGGCAAGAACACGGCCGGCAAGTGGATCTCGTCGGCCGACGTCGTCGGGCACGAGCTCGGCCACGGCATCGACGACAAGACCCCGGGCGGGATCTCGCGCAGCGGCACCCAGGAGTTCGTCGCCGACACGTTCGGCGCGGCCACCGAGGCGTACGCGGCCAACCCCAACGACCCGGCCGACTACCAGGTCGGCGAGGAGGTCAACCTGGTCGGCAGCGGCCCGATCCGGTACATGTACAACCCGTCGCTCGCCGGTGACGACAACTGCTACTCCAGCAGCACGCCGTCGGACGAGGTGCACGCGGCCGCGGGCCCGGGCAACCACTGGTTCTACCTGCTGGCCCAGGGCACGAGCGGCAACGGCCAGCCGGCCAGCACCACGTGCAACAGCACGACGATCACGGGCCTCGGCATCCAGAAGGCCATCAAGATCATGTACAACGCCATGCTGCTGAAGACGTCCAGCTCGTCGTACCTCAAGTACCGCGTCTGGACGCTGCAGGCCGCGAAGACCCTCTACCCGGGCAGCTGCACCGAGTTCAACACCGTCAAGGCGGCGTGGACCGCGGTGAGCGTACCGGCGCAGTCGGGCGAGCCCACCTGCTGATCGCGACCTCGCACGACAAGGGCCGGCGCCCGCGCGCCGGCCCTTCCGCGTTCTTAAGGATCTCTTGAACAACCTTCCCGGCGCCGCGGGCCACTTGATGCACGTTCGACGAGTTGATCGGGAAGGCAATCGGATGACACACGCAGGTCAGGCCCAACCGGGTGGTCGGCGGCGGCGCCGCGCCGCGGTGGTCGGCGGGTTCGCCGCCGTGGTGGTCGCGGCGGCGGGCATCACCGCGACGGCGTTCGCGGACAGCACCTCGCTGAGCGCGACCTTCGAGGACGGCGGCACCTCGGGCTGGGCCAAGTCCGGCGGCAGCTGGTCGGTCGTCGCCGACGACACCAAGGTGCTGCGCCAGGCGAACGCGGGCAGCGCGCTCGCGCGCATGTTCGCCGGGGACGAGGGCTGGGCGGACTACTCGCTGCAGGCACGGGTCAAGGCCGTGAGCCTGACCGGCGCCGGTACGGCCGGCATCGCGGCCCGCGCGACCGGATCGAGCCAGTTCGAGCGGCTGGTGCTGGTCCCGGGTGCCGTCCGGCTCGAGGAGGTACGTGGCTCGAGCGTCACCGTGCTCGGCTCGGCGACCCTGGCCAGTGCCGCGACCGCGTGGCACACGCTGCGTGTGGACGTGAGCGGCTCGTCGATCACCGGGTACGCGGACGGGGTGAAGGTGGCGTCGGGCACCGTCGGCGCCAAGTTCGCGAAGGGCCGGGTCGGGCTGGTCACCACGACCGCGTCGGCGTCCTTCGACGACGTGAAGGTGAGCACGTCAGCCGCGGCGCCGACGCCCACCGTGACCGCTTCTCCTTCTCCCACGAAGACCGCGTCGCCCACGCCTTCTCCCACCAAGACTGCGTCCCCCACGGCCACCGCGGCACCGGTCGCCTCCAAGTGGCCGACGGCGACGAAGACCGAGAAGCTCAGCGCCACCAAGAAGATCACCGGCTCCTTCGACGGCGGGAACACCCAGTTCGTCGGCACCGGTGACCTCGGCGGCGACGGGCAGGAGGAGGGTCAGGACGCGCTCTTCGACCTGGCCGACGGCGCCACCCTCTCCAACGTCATCCTGGGCAGCCCGGCCGCCGACGGCGTCCACTGCCTCGGCACCTGCACGCTGACCAACGTCTGGTGGCTGGACGTGGGCGAGGACGCCGCGACCTTCAAGGGCACCTCGGCCGGCCAGACGATGACCATCAACGGCGGCGGCGCGAAGAGCGCCTCGGACAAGACGTTCCAGCACAACGGGCCCGGCACGATGATCATCAAGAACTTCCAGGCCGAGAACATCGGCAAGCTCTACCGCTCGTGCGGCAACTGCTCGAAGCAGTACGCCCGTCACGTCCAGGTGCTCGACGTGACCATCACCGCGCCCGTCAAGGCCGTGGTCGGCATCAACCCGAACCTGGGCGACACCGCGGTCATCGACGGCCTGAAGCTGGTCGGCGACACGGCCAAGACCGACGTGTGCGCGCTGTTCAAGGGCGTCACGAGCGGCGAGCCGACGCAGGTCGGTGACGAGCCGGACGGCGTGTCCTGCAAGGCTTCCCACGTGACGAAGGGCTGACGACGATGGCCCGTCGATCCACGCGACTCATCGCCGCCTCGTGCACCGCTGCGGCCGTACTCGTCGGGGCTGGTCTTGTCGGCCGGCAGCATCTCGCCTCGGCCGCGGCCAACGTCAGCTTCGACAGCGGTACGGGCATGAGCTTCATCATCAACGGCACGAACGGCAACATCACGTCGCTGAAGCACAACGGCGTCGAGCTGGCGGCCTCCGGTCAGGCGGCCGGGCAGTTCCAGTCGGGCTGGGACTCGGCGACCGTCACCAGCAAGACGTTCAGCAACGGCGCCCTGCTGACGACGGTGGCGAACAGCGGCATCGGCGTGACGATGTACTACTTCGCCCGCAAGAACGACAACACCGTCTACCTGGCCACGAACATCACCAAGGCCCTGAACCCCGGCGAGGCCCGCTTCATCACCCGCCTCAAGTCGTCGCTGCTCACCACGTCGCCCGCGGCCGCGAGGACGGCGAACTCGACCGCGACCGTCGAGGGCTCGGACGTCTTCGCCTTCGGCAACGGCCGGACGGCGTCGAAGTTCTACAGCTCGCAACGCTTCATCACGCAGCAGCCCTTCGGCGCGAGCGGCAACGGCCACGGCGTCTATCTCACCGGCGGCAGCCACGAGATGAGCTCGGGCGGCCCGTTCTTCCGCGACATCGAGGTCAATGACACCGGCTCGGCCGTGAACATCACGCACTACATGTTCAGCGGTCACGAACAGACCGAGCCGCTGCGGCTGGGCCTGCACGGACCGTATTACATGTCGCTGACGGACGGGGCCGCGCCGGCCGGGCGGAGCCTCGACTTCCTGTCCGCGTACATCCCGGGTCTGCTGAGCGACGCCCAGCGCGGCGCCGTGCAGGGGACCGCGACCGGCTCCTGGCGGGGCAAGCTCGACGGCACGGTCGCTCTGGCCGGAACCGCCGGCCAGTACTGGGGCGCGGTCAAGAGCGGCGCATTCGTGATCGGCCACATCAGGCCGGGGACATACACCGCCACCCTGTACGCCGGGGAGCTCGCCGTGGGCAGCACCAAGTCCGTCACCGTCACGGCCGGCGGCACCGCGTCGCTGACCCTGGCCGGTGACCCGCCCGCGGCCGGCACGCTGCTCCAGCTGGGCACCTTCGACGGCACGCCCGCGGGCTTCCGCAACGCCGACAAGATCGAGACGATGCACCCGTCCGACACCCGCATGGCCGCGTGGCAGCCGGGCCCGGTCGCGGATGCCGCCGCCCTGCCGATGGCCCAGTTCAAGGCCGTCAACTCGCCCCTGGCCCTGACCTTCCCGCTGACCACGGTCCCGCCCGCCGGCGCCCGCCTCCGCATCGCCACCACCGGCAGCTTCGCCGGCGGCCGCCCCCAGATCACCATCGGCGGCTGGACCTCCCCCGCGAGCGCCTCACCCGCCCCGGCCGACCTCGACAGCCGAGGCATCACCCGAGGCACCTGGCGCGGCGTCAACGCCACCTACACCTTCACCATCCCGGCAACCGCCCTGAAGACCGGCACCAACACATTGTCGATCGCCACCATCAGCGGCAGCAGCGGCGCGACGTTCCTGAGCCCGAACTACGTCTTCGACGCCCTGGCCCTGGACCCCGCGTAAAGCTTTCCCCGCGGTATCGAACCGGCCCGCTCCCACTGCCCCTGGGGACCGGGCCGGTTCGCCGTCACCGGGAAGTCACTCCGCCCGGCGGAGATGTCCCGACTTCAGTGCGCTCTCGAGAACCTCGGGGAGCTTGCCGCTGTCGGTGTTCACATGGATCTCCACATGGGAACTGGCTCGTGAGATGGCCAGGTAGAGCTGGGAAAGCAAGTAGCGGGTCTGAGGCCAGCCGGCACCACGACGCATCCGGGGCAAGCCGGCGACGATGACGGTGTCGAACTGGAGGCCGGCCACGTATTCAGCGGGTCCCAGCACGACGGTGCGTTTCTCGTACTGCAGACTCGCGACGTCGTCCCGGCTGGTCAGAACGTTGAGCCGGCAGGCGTCGGTCTGCGCTGCCGTCTCCGCGTAGAGGTCGAGGGCCTCCCGATCGACCAGCACGACGGCTATGCGCCCGTTCTCCGACCGCGAAGCCCAGGTACGGCAGGACCGCAGAGCTGCCGTGGCCTCGTCCTGCCGGGTGATGTGATGGTGCAGCCGGGGCACCTCGGTCGCCGCGCCGTCCGAGCCGACCTGGTCGAGGTCGAGCTCCCAATCCTCGCCCAGGTCCAGCTGTGGCCAGCTCTTGTTGATGTGGCGCAGCAACCCGAGTACCTCACGGCCGAAGCGATGGATGCGGGTCAGGGACAATTGCTCGACTTCTCCCAGTGCCTGACTGCCCTGGGCGGAGTCCTCACGGGTCAGGGCCCGCCCGGACACGCCCGTATAGACCATTTCCGCGGACTGCCGCGGGTCGAGGGCCATGAACATCTTGGGGTAGACGCTGGGATCGCGGCTCAGATGGTGCAGGGCGCGACGTTCCTGCTCATTGAAGAGGTGCAGCTCGTCGACGAAGATCAGGTCATAGCCGTCGGTCATCCGCCGGTGCGCCTGCCAGCTGCTCTTCTCGAGATCCTTGACGAAGTCGTTGACGACCTGGTCAGCGCTGATCAAATTGTCCTGGCGCAGGCCGTCGACGTAATCGCCGTAAAGCCCGAGGACGAAATCCTTCTCGCCGTCCGTCTCGAGCGACATCATCCACGACGAGCGAGGCAACTCGCGATATTCCTGCCCAGCGCTGTACCCGCGGGGAACGATGCCCTCCGGCCCGAGAACGCAGGCGAACTCGTTCAGCACCCCCCAGGCGAAGAGCAGATGCTGGTCGGAGTCGGGTGCGCTCTCCACCGCCTCGGCGAAATCGGCGCGGCACCGGCTGCGATAAGCCGGCCAGTCCGTGGACAGCGCCCGTGCTATGAGCGCGCGGACGCGGACCATCTGTTCCTGCTTGCCCGCATGACTGTCTTCACCGAGAGATCGGAGACCAGGCGGCAGCTTGCTGTCCATGAGCATGCTTCCCGCACTGAACAAGGGGAAGACGTCGATGTCCTTGACCGCCTGCTCCTCGCCCATGGTTTCCAGCAAATGATCTACCTGGGCCTCCATCGCCCAGCTGTGGGTGAGGAAGAGGATCCTGCACCGTTGTCCTCGCTTCCGTGCCTCGGTCACCTCTCTGACGGCCTTCAGCAGCAAGCAGAGCGTCTTGCCGGTGCCGGCCGGTCCACGGAGCTTGACCGGAGGCTTCTTGTCGAGAAAGCGAGCCTGGTCGTGGCTCAGATGGGGCAGCCACTCCGAGTAGGTGCGGCCGCCCGCCGTGGCGTTGAACGTGGCTTCCAGTGCCACCGTCGGGGAAAGCGACGGGGTGCGGGGCGAGGTGCGGCCGAATCGCGATCGTGCCTCGGCCACCGCCTCGTCCCAGAAGGCCACGGCGTCCTCGTAGCGTGAGTGGTCGGGACGGAAGCTTTCGAGCGTGATGAAGTGTTTCTCCGACACGAGCCGCCAGAACAGGACGTCCGGATTGCCCTTCGGCCGGATTTCCGCTGTCCAGCGCATCGTCTTGTCGCTGCGGTCGCGCGGGCTGCCGAAGAACGAGAAGAGGTTGTCGTGGTGATAGGCGTGCCATTCGCGCGGCAGCGACATGCGACTCAGGCCGGCGACTATCGCGGCTCGATGTATCCGTTCGAGAACGGTCTTCTTCTTCCATCGGCCGTTCGCGACGCCTTCGTCCTCCTGGTCCATGATCACGATGCGCCGGTCCGGCCCCTCGTCCGACTCGTGCACGAAGTGGACGGTGTCACCGAGTTCGACGCGTTCGACCTGCCAGCCACGGCACTCGGCGCCGGGCATCCGGGCGAACCAGGACGGGCCGGCCGAGGTGAGACAGGCCTGCAACGAGGCGATGCTGAAGACATGGTGGAGAGTCATGGTCAGGCGGCACCCGCCGGAGTGAGCGGACGCAGGCATGCCTCGAAGACGGCCGCCCGGGACTCCTCGTACTCGTCCGGCAGGCCGATGGCGGCGAACACCTCCGCCAGCAGCTGGGTCAGCCGATAGACATAAGGTGCGCGCAATCGCGAGATCCGCTTCGCCACCACGCCGCGAAGGCTCTGGTCGTGATAGCTCAGGGCGATCTGCTGACTGCGAATCTCTCGGACCAGCCGGAGATAGGCCACGAAGCCGCCGGTGTGATCCGCCCCCAGCGAACTCATGAAGAACGAGTCGCCCGGCAGATTACGCAGACGATTGAGAATATCGTCGTTCAAGCGGTCGGCAGCCGTCTTCCTGGACTTCGTGGTGCTCGGCTGAAGAGTTTCCAGAAGAGCGAACATCTCGTCGTAATCGTCGATATGCCGGGCGGCAGTGCATTTCTGCACGGAGGTGACCGCTGCCGTGATGAGGCGCTGGGTCTCCGCGGGCAGCGGGCCGAAGTGCTCGATCAGCTCAGCTGCGCCGTCGGCCTGTGCCGCCCATGCCTCGATGGCACGCGAGGACAGCCCGGGGCCGGCACCGCGCCCCTGCTCCAATTCGCGGATGCGCCCGGTCAGAGACTTCAGGTGGCGCTGGCGCTGATCCTCGGCGTAGCGAGGAAGAAGGCGATGCGCCAGATACTCCTTGAGCGGCAGAACAGGCACATAGGACACGATGCCGGCATGTTTGTTGTTCGCAAGATCGCAGTCGGCCGTGACGACCACTCCGGCGCGCTGCCATTTGTCGAGGTGCTGATTCTCGTCGAGGAAGACGAACACGTCGCCTTGGCACAACGCGGCCCCGGGGAGCACCGCAGCGGATTCTGTGAATGCCTCGGTCACCGTTGACATACTTCTGCCGTCGCGTCGGCCGTGTCAACGATCCACTTTGCGTCGCGGGCGTATCAATGATCGATGAACAAAGATTCACGGGTTCCGCATCAGGTCAGGCTCCGCCGGATGGCTGACCTTTTCCGGTTTGGCGGCCGTGACTCAAGATCGGTCGGCGAGGGCCTCGGCGGCCAGTTCCAGGAGGGCGTCCTGGGCGGCGGCGGGGCTGGTGGGTGGGCGGGGGATGGGGGCCGGGTCTTCGCAGCGGGCGAGGAGGAGGTCGACCAGGGCGGCCCGGTTGATGATGTCCTCGGTGCGGATGGCGCCCGGGAGGATGCGGATCTCGACCGTGTCGCGGATGGGGTCGGGGCGGAAGAGCTGGGTGAGGTTGACGTCGTAGAACTTGGTCAGTTCGCCCTCGTCGGCGGCGCGGCGCAGGTCGTCGAAGGTGGGGGTGCCGTCGGCGGCGGCGACCAGGGGGGCCGGGAGGGGGGCCAGGCGGCGGCAGTTGGGGTTGGTGGCGAGGAGGGTACGCAGGGGGTCGCGCCAGTGGGCGAAGAGGCGGATCACGTTGGCGAGGGCGGGCGCCGCGTGGAAGGGGGCGCCGTCGACGTGGAGGTGGACGGCGGCTTCGGCGGGGACGGTGAAGCCGAGGTCGCGGGCCGGGCCCAGCAGGGCGTCGAGGGCGGCCGTGTGCCCGGTGGCCAGGGGCGGGGTGACGAGTTCGCACGGGCGCTCGCGTTCGCCGCCCTGGGGTGCCGCGAGGGCGATGGTGGCACCGTGCGGCAGGTCGAGGCGGTGCACCGGGCCCAGCTTCTCGACTTCCGTACGCCACAGCGTGGCCGCCGGGTCGAGCACGGTCGCCAGCGGGGCGCCCGGGTCGCAGACGGTGGCCAGGAGCGCGAGGAGGCGCGCGTCGTCGCTCAGGATGCGGTACCAGCCGGGCGCGGGGGGCGTACGGGGATCGAGGTCGTCGAGCAGGGTGACGTCGTCGACCAGGGTGACCAGCGGGGTGCCGTCCGCGCGGGTGACCTCGAAGCCCTGGGTGAGGTGCAGGAAGCGGCCGAGCCCCGGGACCAGGGACGGCTCGCTGTCGTGGTGCCACACCGGGCGGACCTGGCCACCGTGGCGGGTGGCCAGGTCCTCCGCGAGGGTCCGGCGGCTGTGACCTGGCGGGGCCGTCAGCTCGATCTCGAACCCGATGCGCCGGTGCGGGTCGGTCACTGCGGGTCGATCGGCAGGGCTTGTCCGGCGAGGAGCTTCTCGCCGCCGGCGACCTTGGCGTCGTACGGGGTCGGCAGCTTCCAGATCCCGGCCAGCTCGGCCGCGTCGTCCATGCTGTAGCCGCCCGCGAAGAAGGCGTCGACCTGCTTCGCCTCCTGCTCGCTCTGCTGCTCCACCGGGGTCGCCTTGACCGGCAGCTCCTCGCCGGCGAGCAGCTTCTTGCCCGCCGCGACCTTGGCGTCGGACGGGTCGTCGAGCTTCCAGATCTGGGCGAGCTTCTTCGCGGCGTCGTAGTCGTAGCCCGCGTTGAAGAAGGCGTTGAGCGCGGCGTCCTCCTTGGCCTGCGCCTTCTCGGCCGCGGAGAGCTGCACCGGCAGCTTCTTGCCGTCCAGCAGCTCCTGGCCGGCCTTGGCCTTGACCGCCGTGAGGTCCTCGCCGTGCTTGATCTTCCAGGCCTGGGCCAGCTTGACGGCGTCGTCGTAGTCGTAGCCGGCGGCGAAGTAGGCGTCCAGCCGCGGCCGGTCCGCGGCGCTCTGCCTGGCCGCCTTGACCGCCGCGAGCGCCTTGTCCGACGGGCCCGAGGGGGACGGGGCCGCGGCCGGGGCGACGATGGTGCTGTCGTTGCCGGCGGACGGGTTGGTGAACAGGGCCGGGGCCTGGAAGGCGCCGACGATCAGACCGGCACCGAGCACCGCACCGCCGGCGAACTGGGCACCCCGGCGGCGGCGCTTGTAGGTCTGCGACAACTCCTGCACCCGGGCGTAGACGGCAGCGGGGTCGGGGGTGTCGTTCTCGCGCGTGCCGAAGGCCTCACGCAGCTGCTCTTCGTGATCTGTCACGACTTCTCCTGGGCGTGGATCCTGGTGCGGAACTCCGGGGACAGCCGGAGGGTCTTGAGGGCCCGCGACGCGTGGCTGCGGACGGTGGCCGGGGTGCACCCGAGCAGGTCGGCGATCTGGTTGTCGTCCAGCTGCTCGTAGTAGCGCAGCACGAGCACGGCGCGCTGCTTGCGCCCGAGGGTGGCCAGCCTGTTCCAGAGGGCGTCGGCCTCGACGACACTGTCGGCGTGGTCCTGGACGCCGCGCCGCTGGTCGTCGAGGTCGGCCAGCCGTTCACCGACCGCGTGCACGTTGCGGACGGCCCAGCTGCGCCGCCAGGACAGGTACTCGTTGAGCACCATGCGCCGGACGTACGCTTCGGGGGAGTCCGCCTCGCTGATGCGCCGCCACTTGAGCTGGGCGCGTGCCAGCACCTCCTGCACCACGTCCTGGCCGAGCTCCCGGTCGCCGGTGAGCACGACCGCGTAGCGCAGCAGGCTGGGCAGGCGGGCCATCGCGAATTGCTCGAAGGTCACGTCCTCTATGACGCGCCTCCCGCCGGTGTTGTGCAACGGGTTCTGAAGTTTCTCGAAAATAACCGTGAGCTTCCTCGCGTGCCGTCAGGTGGGTGCCGGCGCCCGGAACGGAGAAGACTGGGGGCGTACACCTCACAGCCTTCAGGAGGACCGGATGGCGAAGACCTGGTTCATCACGGGCACGTCCCGGGGGTTCGGCCGCGAGTGGGCGATCGCCGCCCTCGAGCGCGGCGACTCGGTGACGGCCACGGCCCGCGACGCCGCGAGCCTCGACGACCTGGTCGAGCGCTACGGGAGCGACAAGATCCTGCCCCTGGCGCTCGACGTGACCGACCGCGAGGCGGCGTTCGCGGCCGTGCGGCAGGCCCACGAGCGGTTCGGCGGGCTCGACATCGTGGTCAACAACGCCGGCTACGGGCAGTTCGGCATGATCGAGGAGATCAGCGAGGCCGAGGCCCGGGCGCAGTTCGAGACGAACGTGTTCGGGGCGTTGTGGGTGACGCAGGCGGCGGTGCCCTACCTGCGCGACTCCGGCGGCGGGCACATCATCCAGGTGTCGTCGATCGGCGGCATCTCGGCGTTCATGAACATCGGCATCTACAACGCGTCGAAGTGGGCCCTCGAGGGCTTCAGCCAGTCGCTCGCGCAGGAGGTCAGCGCGTTCGGGATCAAGGTCACGCTGGTGGAGCCGGGCGGCTTCTCGACGGACTGGGCCGGCTCGTCGGCGCGGCACGCGACCCCGCTTCCCGCGTACGAGAAGGTGCGCGAGGTGGCGGCCGAGAGCCGCAAGAAGCGCGTCACCGACCCGGGCGACCCGGTCGCGACGCGCGCGGCGATCCTCAAGCTGGTCGACGCCGACGAGCCGCCGCTGCGGGTCTTCTTCGGCGCGGCACCGCTGGGCATCGCGACGGCGGACTACGAGTCGCGGCTGGCCGAGTGGCGGAAGTGGGACTGGCTCGCCCAGGAGGCCCAGGGCTGAGAGCGGCTTGCGCCCGGCCCGCGACGGCCACCCGCAACGCTTCGGCCAGATGTCAGGTGGAGGTGCCCGGCCTGGGACGGCGCGGCAGGATGACCGGTCATGGGAGATGTGCGGGGAGAGCTGCCCGCCGGGGCGGTCGAGTGGGTGGCGGAGGCCGTCGGCGGTCCGGTGATCGGGGGGCGGAGGCTGACCGGTGGCACGCACGCGGTGACGCATCTGCTCACGACCGGGGGCGTGCCGGAGCGGGTGGTGCTGCGGTGTTTTCCGGCGGGTGATCCGGCGCCCGGGCGGGAGGGGGCCGTCCTGGCCGCGCTGGACGGGCTCGGTGGGCTGGCGCCCCGGCTGGTCGCCGAGGATCCGGCGGGGGAGCGGCTCGGGGTGCCCGCGGTGCTGACCACCGTGGTGCCGGGGCGGGCGGACATCACCGTGGCCCGGCCGGTGGCGCTCGGGGCGGCGCTGGCGCGGCTGCACGCGGTGCCGGTCGGCCCGGCGGTGCCCGTTCGGCGCTGCCCAGGTGCGCCGGCCCCGGAGGGCGTGGCGGTGGCTGGGAGCGGCGGGCCGGTCGCGGATGGCGCGGCGACGGCTGGGAGCGGTGCGGCGTTTCCGGACGGCACGGCGGTGCCGGTCGGTCCGGCGTTCCGGGACGGGATGGTGGTGGCCGGGCCGGGGAGTGGGCCGGCGCATCGGCCGGTGGAGCGGGAGCGGCTGGCGGGGCAGGCGCGGGTGCTGAGCCACTTCGACTACTGGTGCGGCAATGTGTTGTGGGAGGGCGACCGGGTCAGCGGGATCGTCGACTGGTCGGGGGCCTGCGTCGCGCCGCGGGGGTTCGACGTGGGGTGGTGCCGGCTCGATCTGGTGCTGCTGTTCGGGGTGGGTGCGGCCGGCGAGTTCCTGGCCGGTTACGAGGCGGCAGCCGGGGTGCGGGTGGCGGACGTGCCGGCGTGGGACCGGTTCGCGCTGGCCAACGCGTACGCGGACGTCGAGAACTGGACGGACAACTACCGGGAGCTCGGGCGGCCGGACCTGACCCCGGAGGTGCTGCGCGCCCGTCACACGGCGTGGAGCGCGGACCGTCAGGCGACGGTCTGGAACGAGCGCTTGGAGAAGCCCAGCATGTAGCCCTCGATCGCCGTGCGTACCGGGGCGGTGGGGTCCGCCGCCGCGCCCAGGGTGATGAAGAGCGGGGTGTAGTGGTCCGGGGTCGGGTGCGCATAGGGCATGCCGGGTGCCCGGTGCTGATAGGCGGCCAGCTCGTCGACGTCGCCGCGGGCGAGGGCGTCGGCGGCCCACGCGTCGAAGTCGGCGGACCAGGCCGGGACGGCGCCGTGCCGCACCATGTCGCGGGTGAGGAAGGGCAGCCCGTGGACCATGAAGCCGGAGCCGATGACCAGCACGCCCTCGGACCGCAGCTCCCGCAGGCGCGCACCCAGGGCGAGCAGCCGGGCCGGGTCGTGAGTCGGCATGCTCATCTGCAGGACGGGCACGTCGGCCAGCGGATACATGGCCATCAGCGGCACCCAGGCGCCGTGGTCGAGGCCCCGGCGCGGGTGCTGATACACCGGTTCGGAGTCGGGCATGGCCGCGGCCACCCGGCGGGCCAGGGCGGTGGCGTCGGGGGTGGCGTACGTCATCTCGTAGTAGCGCCGGTCGAAGCCGCCGAAGTCGTAGACCAGCGGCGTGCCGGCCGTGCTCGCCGACAGCATCAGCGGCGCGGTCTCCCAGTGGGCCGAGACGATGAGGATGCTCCTGGGCTTGGGCAGCGACTGCGCCCAGCCGGCGAGCTCGCGCAGCCACGGGCCGTCGTCGAAGAGCGGCGGGGCGCCGTGGCTCAGGTACATCGCCGGCATCGGGCCGTCGGCCGGGGTCCAGGCCTGCTGGGCGCGGGCCCGGGCCAGCGCGTCGGGGAGGAAGGCGTCGTACGCGGCCGCCGGTCGGTTGTTCACCGCCCCAGCATGACGCCTCTGACTTGAAGCGTCAACTGACAACAAAATCAAAGCTTGATAGAAAGGGCTGTCGCATCGACCCCCATCGGTGCGGCCGACCTCATCCCCTCAGTAGCGGAGGCCCGGCATGAAACGCCGAACCCAGCTCCTCGCCCTGCTCAGCTCCGTCACCGTCGGCGCCCTCGGCGTCGCCGGCACGATGAGCGCCAGCGCGGCGGCCCTCAACCCCGACGTCGCGCCCGGCGGCAACTTCAACCTCGCGGTCTGGTCGTTGCAGCTGCCGATCGGGTCGCCCGGCGCGCCGACGACGATCCCGCCCGCGCAGCTCAAGGGCGCGAACGGCTACAGCAACCCCGCCTACTTCTGGACCGACAAGAACGACGGCTCGATGACCTTCTGGGCGCCGGAGAAGGGCGTGACCACGCCGAACTCCAACTACGCCCGCTCGGAACTGCGCGAGATGAACGCCGACGGATCGGCCGCCGACTGGCCGCTCGCCGGCAACCACACGCTCCGCGCCGACCTGCGGATCCCTCAGGTGACCAAGAACGTCGCCGTCGGGCAGGTGCACCTCGGCTCCGGCGGCTCGTCGACCAAGCCGCTGCTCGAGCTCTACTACCGGCCCAACGGCGACATCTATCTCGGTACGGAGAACTCGCCCGCGGGCGGCCAGACCCTGCACAAGGTCGGCAACGTCGCCCTGGGCGTGCGGTGGACGTACGTCATCAATGTCACCGGGAACACGATCAACCTGACCGTCAACGGGTCGCGGACCAGTTACGCGATCCCGTCGTCCTTCAACCCGTACAAGCAGTATTTCAAGGCGGGCTCGTACAACCAGTCCTCCTCGGAGAGCACCACGAACGGCGCGAAGGTGAAGTTCTACGCGCTGACGATCACGCACAGCTGAGGATTTAGAGTCCTAGGGTGACCGAGCCACAGCGCCTGAAATGCCCGACCATGTCCCGTCTCTACGAGGACGGCAAGGTCGTCGCCGAGAACTTCGCCTTCGAGGAGATCCCGCAGCTCCTGGCGAAGCACCGGCACGCGGCGCTGTGGCTCGACCTGCTCGACCCCGACGAGCTCGACCTGCAGCTCGTCGCGCCCATCTTCGGCCTGCACCCGCTGGCGGTCGAGGACGCCGTCCACGATCACCAGCGGCCCAAGCTGGACCGCTACCGCAACCACCTCTTCATGAACGTGTACGCGGTCAGCGTCGGCACCGACGGACCGACACCCGTCTCGGACAAGCAGGAGATCAGCTCCTTCATCACCGAGCGCGCCTTCATCACGGTCCGCAAGTCCGCCGGCGACTTCGGCCCGGTGCTGCGCCGCTGGGACGACGAGCCGGAGCTGGCCAAGCACGGCGTCTCGTTCCTGGTCTACGGGCTGCTCGACGTGGTCGTGGACGGGCAGTTCGCCGGCGCCCGCGCGCTCGACGAGGCGATGGACAAGACCGAGGACGCGATGCTCGAGGAGGGCGGCGCCCCGCGGCCCGTCCGCATGTACGGCTTCGGGCTGCGCAAGGCGCTCGTCCACCTGCGCCGCTCGGTGGCGCCGATGCCGGACGTCATCTCGACGCTCCTGCGGCTGGAGCTCGACCTCGTCGTCGACGGGCTGAAGCCGTACTTCCGGGACGTGGACGACCACGCGCGGCGCGCGACCGAGACGCTCGACCAGGCCCGCGACCGGATCAACGGGCTGCTCGACGCCGACCTCAACGAGCAGAGCAACAACCTGAACGTGACGACCCGCAAGCTGGCGGCGTGGGCCGCGATCATCGCCGTGCCGACCGCGGTGACCGGCTACTTCGGACAGAACGTGCCCTACTGGGGCTACGAGACGACGGGCGGCTTCCTGGTCAGCTCGATCGTCATCGTTGTTTCGGGAGTGTTGCTGTATTGGTACCTCAAGCGCCGCGGCTGGCTGTGATCTTGCCGCTACCCTCCCCGGGGATCATCTCGGGCGAAGGCCCGGGGATCATCCCGGGCGGAGGCCCCGGGGACCATCTCGGGCGAAGGCCCCGGGATCATCCCGGGTGGAGGGCGGCGGCATGCTGGCGTTGGTACTGCACGCGGTCCGGGCCCGGGCCGCCCAGGCGCTGACCGTGCTGATCCTGACCACGCTGGCCGCCGCCGTGGCGGTCGCCGGCCCCTGGTACGCGATCGCGGGCGCCTCGGCCGCCGCCCTGTCCGACGTCGAGCACGCCCCCGCCGACCAGCGCGTGGTGTCCGTACGGCAGACGGGCGTCCTCGACGACCCGGAGCAGTCCCTGGCCGCCTTCGCCGATGCGGCCGGCAGGGTGCTCGACCTCCCGGCCGGAGGACCGGAGCCGGTGCGCGGCCTGGCCGCCGACGAGACGGTGCTGACGGGCGGCTCCAACCAGACGGTGGCGCTGGCCTACCGCGACGGCTTCTGCAGCCGGGCCACGATCACCGGCACCTGCCCCGAGCGCCCCGGCGACATCGCTGTCAGCGCGGACACCGCCCGCGAGCTGCGCCTGAGCGCGGGCTCGCCCCTCGAGGTCGGCGTCACTCCGTCGTCCGACCCGCTCGCGCTGCGGGTGACGGCCGTCTACGACGTCGTGGACCCCACCGGGCCGTACTGGGGCAACCGGCCGTTCGGCAACGAGCAGCAGCTCGACCCGATGTTCACCGCCCTCGGCACCTTCGCCGACCCGCTGATCCGCGAGCCCCGGTTCATGTACGACGTGGAGCTGCCCCGCTCGCTGTTGCGCGGCGAGGAGGGTGACCTGGCCGCGGTCCTCGCGAACGCCGCCCGGGCCGCCAACGACGCGTCGGACATGAACCTGACCGACCCGACCGCCCC
Source organism: Symbioplanes lichenis (assembly GCF_030709675.1). GTDB lineage: Bacteria > Actinomycetota > Actinomycetes > Mycobacteriales > Micromonosporaceae > Actinoplanes > Actinoplanes lichenis. The sequence goes on along the minus strand of NZ_JAUZQD010000001.1, from coordinate 68,476 downwards.
GCTGCTGGCGGCGATCGCCGCCGACCGGGCCCTGGTCCGCGACGGCGTGCTGGTCGCGCTGGTCCAGGTGCTGGTGCTGAGCTGGTTCGCCATGGGGCTGGCCGGGCGGTACACCGGTCGCGAGCGCCGGGCCGACGCGGCGCTGCTCAAACTGCGCGGCAGCCGGCGCCGGCGGATCCTGGGACTGGCGTTCGGCCAGCATCTCGTGCCGCTGCTCGGGGGCACCCTGCTCGGCGTCCCGCTCGGCGTCGCCCTGGCCTGGGCGCTCGTCGGGCCGGTGGAGGCGGACGAGCGTACGTCCGTGCTGGTGGGCTCCGGTCTCGGCGCCGCCGCGGTCCTGCTCGGCGGCCTGCTCACCCTGGCCGCCGTCGAGCTCGTGACGTTGCGGCTGCCCGTCGCGCAACTGCTGCGCCGGGTCCCGGACAGCCGCCGCTCGTGGCGGGCCGACGTGCTCGACCTGGCCCTGCTGGCGATCGCCGTGGCGGCCGTCTACCAGACCCGCACCGGCACTCCGGGCCGCGGCTTGGCCCTGGTCGCCCCGGGTCTGGTCGCGCTGGCGGTGGCGCTCCTGCTGGCGCGGTTGCTGAGCCGGGCCGCCGACGCCGCCGGGGCGGTCGCCCTGCGCGGCGGGCAGCTGCGGCTCGGCCTGACCGCCGTCCGCATCTCCCGCCAGCCCGGCACCGACCGGGTGTTCGCCCTCGTCACCGTGGCGGTGGCGCTGTTCGTGACGGCCGGCGGGCTGTGGTCCGCCAACGATCGCGCCCGCACCGACCGGGCCGAGGTGGAGGTGGGCGCCGCCCGGGTGCTGACCGTCACCGCCGCGAACGCCACGGCGCTGCTCGAAGCGGTCCGGACCGCGGACCCGGGCGGCCGGGACGCGATGGCCGTCGTCAGCGATCCCGCCGCCGTGCCGCCCCTGGTCGCGGTGGACAGCGGCAGGCTCGGCGCGGTGGCGAACTGGCGGCCCGAGTACGGCGACCCCGGCACGCTGACGCGGTCGCTCAGTCCCGACGCCCCGGTCGCCCCTGCGATCACCGGGGATACCGTGACCGCGCGGGTGCGCAATGAGGGCGCGAAGACGGTCCGGTTCCTGGTCACCGTGCAGCAGGAGGCGACGGGTGCGGTCGCCACGGAGGGTGCGGTGCTGCCGCGGGGCGAGCACACTTTGACCGTACGGGTGCAGGGGTGCGCGGAGGCACCAGGCTGCCGGCTGACCCGGTGGGAGGTCGCCCGTTACAAGCCTCCCGTGGCGCCGCCGAGCAACACGGCCGCGGCGGATCCGCCACCGGAGCTGCGCAAGGTGACCCTGCTCGGGCTGCGCCAGCAGAACCCGGATCGCGACGTGCTCGACGCGGCGGCCCTGGGCGACGCCCGCCGGTGGCGCGGTGACTTCACCGGTACGCCGACCGCGCTCAGCGCCGCGCCCGGAGCGCTGACTCTGTCCCTCACCGTCTCGGCCGCCGACGACCTGCCGAAGGGCAACCGGGTGTACGCGGTGGACAGCACGCTCCCGGTGCCGGTGCTCCTGGCCGGGACGCCGCCGAAGGAATGGCTGTTCGAGGACCCGTCGGTGAGCTCGGTGGGCGACTCGGTCGTGCCCGTGCGCATCGCCGGGCGGGTGAGTGCGTTGCCCGTCGCCGGCGGCAGCGGCGTGCTCACGGACCTGGAGACGACGCGCCGGATAGCGGGTGCCGCCGGCTCCCGGGGCATCTCCCAGGTCTGGCTCTCGGAAGACGCGCCGGCCGGCCTGGTGCCCGCGCTGCAGCGGGCCGGCCTCACGATCACCGGCGACTCCACGGTGGCGGCCCAGGCGGCGCGGCTGGGGGAGCAGGGTGTCGCCCAGGCCGCCCGGTTCGCGCTGGTCGCCGCCGCGGCCGGGGTGCTGCTCGCCGCCGCGGCCGTCGCCGTCGCCACGGCGTCCGACCGCGGCCCGCACCTCGACCAGCTGCGCGCCCTGCGGGTGCAGGGTCTGCCGGTCCGGTCGGCCGTCGTCGTCGGGTACGCGGCGGGCATCGCCCTGGTCCTGCTGGGAGTCCTCGCCGGACTGGTCGCCGCCCTGCTCGCCCGGCCGCTGGCCCGGACCGGCGCCCCGATGTTCACCGACAGCTGGAGCGTGGTGCCACCGCCGGGCCCGCTCGGGGCCGTCGCCCTGCTCGCCGCCGGTGCCGTCTGCCTGCTGGTGCTGGCCGTCACCGGCGGCCTGTCGCTCCTGCCGCTGCACCGGGCCCTGCGGGGAGGCCGCCGATGACCGCCCTGATCCTCGCCATGCTGCTGCGCCGCCGCCGGCAAGCCGTGGCCATGGCCCTGCTGGCGATGCTCGCCGTGGCCGCCGCCGTCGCCGCCCCCGCCTATCTGCGCGCGGCCGACCGGGCCGTGGCGGCGGGACAGGTCGACACGGCCACCGCGACCGAGCGCGGCCTGGCCCTCACCCGGACGGAGAACGACGCCGCGTCGGCCGGCGCGCGCGGTGTGTCCTTCGCCGACCTCGGCCCGGCCCTGGCCGACCTGCCCGGCTTCACCCAGGTGTACGCCGTGGAGTACCCGGCCGTCGGGATCGAGCCGGACACGGTACGGGCCTCGCGGCTCGTCTTCCGGCAGGACTTCTGTGCCCACCTGACCATGGTCACCGGCCGGTGCGCGGCGGCCTCCGGCGAGATCGTGCTCGGGGCGAGCACCGCGGAGCGGCTGAAGCTGACCGCCGGGGACAGCGTCACGCTGGCGTACGCCGAGTACAGCAAGGACCCGGCGTTCCAGATGTACTTCGAGGCCGGGAAGCCGTTGACGATGATCGTCGCCGGGACCTACACCGTGCCGGCGCCGGGGGCGACCTATTGGGGCGGGCACGGCTACTTCGCCGCGAACCCCGGCAACCGGCCCGGCGAGCCCGTCTTCACGCCCGGCGCCACCGTGGCCGCGATGGACCACAAGTTCGCCTCGAAGTCCGTGGACAGCAGCGCCGGGCCGGGCGCGCTCGGCGTCGACCGGCTGGACGACCTCCGCGCCGCCCTGGACACGCTGGACAAGATGATCCAGAACCTGGGCGCGAGCGTCTCCGTGTCCACCGGCCTGCCCGAGCTGCTCACCCGCATCGACGACGGCCGGGCCACCGCCCGGCTGATCGTGCCGGTCGTCGCGGTGCCGCTGATCGTGCTCTCCTGCTTCGTCATCTTCCTGGCGGCCGGCTACGGCGCGGAGGCCCGGCGGCCCGAGCTCGCCGTCGTCGCGCTGCGCGGCGTGCGCCGGTGGGAACGCCTGCTGCTCGCGACCGGCGAGAACCTCGTCGCCGTCGTCGCCGGCGCGCTGGCCGGCTGTCTCGCCGGCCAGCTGCTGATCAACCTGATGGCCGCGGTGCTCTTCCCCGGCGTCGGCACCGCCGCGGGGTTCGGCTCCCTCGTGTACGCGGCCCCGGCCGCCCTCGCCGCGCTGCTGGCGGCCCTGCTCGCCCTGCGCCGGCAGCTCTTCGCCCCGGTCGCCGTCCTGCTGCGGCGGGTCACCGGCGCCGGCCGCCGCGCGCCGGTCCTGGAGATCCTCGCCGTGCTGCTCGCCGTGGTGACGACCGTGCAGCTCTCGCTCTCCGGGGTCCCCGAGGGCGCGGGGGTCTTCGCCGCGGGCCTGGTCATCTTTGCCGCCGCGCTCCTGGTCGCCCGGATCCTCGTCCCGGTCGCGGCCCGCGTCGCCGCCCGGGCGCTGCGGCGGGGCCGGACGGACGTGGCGCTGGCCGGACTCCAGCTCGCCCGCCGATCGGGCGCCACGAGCCTGCTCGCGCTGCTCGTGGCCGTCTCGGGTGTGGCCGCGTACGTGACCTGCGCGATCGGGTCCGGCCTGCGCGACCGGAACGTCATCGCCGAGCAGGGCACCGGCGCCGACCGGGTGCTGACGGTCACCCCCGTCTCGCCGTGGAAGCTGCTGAGCGCCGTCCGGGCGGCCGACCCGGACGGGCGCTTCGCGATGGCCGTCGTCCGGACGGAAGGCAACCACAACGGCGAACCGGCCGGTCTCGCCGTCGACAGCCCCCGGCTGGCCACGGTGGCGACATGGCCCGGCAGCGGCCCGCAGGCGGCCGAGGTCGCGCGGGCCCTGCGCCCCGCCGTGCCGCAGGAGCCGGTCGTCATCCCGGGCCGGGACGTGTCGCTGCGGGTCGACGCGAGCAACCTGCCCTCCGGCGGACGGATGCTGGGACTGCTCGTGGCGGTCAGCTCCCTGCGCGGCGGCGACTCGACCCTGCTCGACCTCGGGACCATCCGCGAGGGCGTGAAGGATTACAGCCAGCGCACCGAGCTGTGCGCCGGCGGCTGCCGGCTGGACGGCATCCAGGTGCAGGCGGCCGTCTCCGGAAACGTCACCGCCCACCTGGTGGTGACCGCGCTCGGCAGCGTCAACCCGGTCGCCGCGGCCCTGCCCGCCGACCGGCTCGCCGACCCTGCCCGCTGGCGCGTGTCGGCGGACGGCAGCGTCTCCGGCGGCCCGGCGGGCCTGGTCCTCGACATCGCCGCGCCGAACGGGCTCAGCCAGAACGGGGTCCTGCTGCAACCGGCCGACAGCCCCGGAACGGTGCCCGCCGCGATCGCCGGACGGGCCGGCAACCAGATCACCGGCCTCGACAAGCAGCTGCACCCGGTGGACCGCGCGGTGGACCTGCACAGCATTCCGCGGCTCGGGCTCTTCGCCTGGATGACCGACCTCGAGTACGCCGACCGCGCCGCCGCCGTCGAACAAGCGGCCGACAAGCCCGAGGTGTGGCTCACGGACGACGCCCCGGCCGACGTCCTCGACCGGCTGTCCACCCAGGGCCTGACGATCGCCGGCGACGTCCGCACCGCCGAGGTCCGCGCGCAGCTCGCCCGGCAGGGTCCGGCCATCTCCCTGTGGTTCTACGTGCTGGCGACGGTCCTCGCGCTGCTGCTGGGCGCCGGGGCGCTGCTGCTGGCGGCCGACGTGGACCGGCCGCGCCAGGCGGAGGACCTGGCGGCGCTGCGGGTGCAGGGGCTCAGCGCGCGGGTGGCGCGGCGGGCGGGCCTGTGGGCGTACCCCATGCTCGTGCTCGTGGCGGTCCCGGCCGGGACCGGCGCGGGTCTGCTCGGCTACAACCTCACCGGCCGGACCCTGCCGCTGGCCGGCCTGAAGCCGCCGCCGCTGCCGCTGCCGGTCTGGCCGCACTGGTGGCAGGTCGTGGGCGTGGCCGTGGTGGTGCTGATGGTGCTGACCGGTGCGGCCGTCGTGGCGGGCCGGCGGATCTCTCGATAGGACTCTGTGATGCGCACGCTGACGATCAAGGACGTGGACCTGGGGTACGGCCCCGGGGACCCGGTGCTGCGCGGTGTCACGGTCACCGCCCGCCCGGGGGAGCTGCTGGCCGTGACGGGCACCTCCGGCGCCGGCAAGACGACCCTGCTGGCGGCGATGGCGGGAGTGCTGCGCCCCCGTGCGGGCCAGGTGCTGGTCGACGGGTCCGACCTGGCCGGCCGCGACCACGGGGTGGCGCTCGGCGTCGTGCTCATCCCGCAGGAGAACGCGCTGGCGGCCATCCTCACCGCCGCGGAGAACGTGGCGGTGGCCATGATGGCGACCGGCTCCGACCCGGCCGCGGCCCGCCGCACCACCGCGGAGTCCCTGGACCGGCTCGGCCTCGCGGGCCAGGCCGGCCAGCTGGTCGAGGAGCTCTCCGGCGGCCAGCAGCAGCGCACGGCCATCGCCCGCGGCCTCGCCCTCCGCGGCGACGTGCTCCTGGCCGACGAGGTGACCAGCGAGCTCGACGCGGCCAACCGCCAGAAGGTCATGGACCTGCTCCGCGCCGAGGCCGCCCGGGGCGCCGCCGTGGTCCTCGCCACCCACGACCCGGAAGCCGCGGCGGCCTGCGACCACGAGCTGCACCTCGCCGACGGGACAGCCGTCCTCGTCCGGTAGGTCTTAGGCTTTCGCCTCATGGAGCGACTCGCGCACGAGACCCGGCTGGAGTGGGACGGCTCGACGGGGGCGGGCTACCGCGCGTACAGCCGGGAACACCGCGCCACCGCCCCACCCGCCACCGCGGCGCTGACCCTGAGCGCCGACCCGCACTTCCGCGGCGACGCCGCCCGGCTCAACCCCGAGCAGCTCGTGGTGCTGGCCGCGAGCTCGTGCCAGCTGCTGTCCTTCCTGTCGCTGGCCGCGCGCAAGCACCTCGACGTGGTCCGCTACACCGACGACGCGACCGGCTATCTGAGCGAGGACCTGCGCAAGGCCCGCATCGAGACGATCGAGCTGCGCCCGGTGATCGAGGTGGCCGGCGCGGCCGAGTCCCTCGTCCTCGAGCTGGTCGAGCAGGCGCACGAGGAGTGCTACATCGCCAACTCCCTGAACTCCACCATCACCATCACCCCGACCGTGGTGATCGCGTAGGCACGGGGATTGCCGCTCGGGCGTGACCATGGCCACTGGTTCGTGGGCTAGGTTGATCAGCCATGAACGGTCTTGCGGTGGCCTGCCGGCGCGTCGTCCACATCTATCGCGCGGAGGCCGGTGACGTCGTGGCGCTGGCCGGGGTGGATCTGTCGATCGCGCCCGGCGAGACGATGGCGTTGGTGGGACCGTCGGGGTCGGGGAAGTCGACGCTCATCTCGCTGCTGGCGGGCATGATGCGGCCGTCCGCGGGGCGGATCAACATCGGCCCGTACGACATGGGCAAGCTCACCGACAACGAGGTGTCGCGGCTGCGGGGGACCGAGATCGGCGTCGTGTTGCAGGGGGCGGCGCGCAACCTGCTGCCGTACGCGTCGCTGCACCGCAACATCTGGCTGGCGCAGCGGCGGGCCGCCCGTACGCGGGGGGTGGAGCTGGACGACCCGGACCGCATCCTCGATCTCGTCGGTCTCCCCGGCCGGGGCCGCGCCCGCCTCGACGAGCTGACGCCGGGCGGGCGGCAGCGCGCCGCACTCGCCGTGGGCATCGCCGCGGGGCCGGGGCTGCTGCTGGTCGACGAGCCCACCAGCCGGCTCGACACCGCCGGGCGGGACGAGGTGCTCGAGGCCATGGAGACGGTCAACACCGAGCGGCACACCACCATCGTCGTCGTGACGCACGACAACGAGGTCGGCGCGCGGCTGGGCCGGGCCGTGACCATCCGCGACGGGCGGGTGGGGGCCGAGGGGCGCGACGGGCAGGACTTCGCCGTGGTGGCCGGGGACGGGACCGTGCAACTGCCGCCCGAGGTGCTGGGCAGCTTCCCGCCCGGCACGCTCTTCACCGTCGACCACGAGAACGGGTCGGTCACGCTGGTCCCGGGCGGCGTCGAGGCGGCCTGAGCGGCCCTGGTCACCCGGACGTGGCGGGCGGACTTTGTCTAGGGTGGGCGCCGTGCGCGACATCGCCGTGTTTACCGGTAATGCCCACCCCGAGCTGGCGGCCGAGATCTGTGAGCATCTCGGCGTGCCCCTCCTGCCCACCCGGACCTCCCGTTTCGCGAACGACTGCATCGAGGTGCAGCTGCAGGGCAACTGCCGCGAGCGGGACGTGTTCCTGATCCAGCCGCTCGTGCCGCCCGTACAGGAGAACCTGGTCGAACTGCTCTTCATGCTCGACGCCGCGCGCGGGGCCTCCGCGGGGCGGATCACCGTGGTGCTGCCGCATTACGCGTACGCCCGGAGCGACAAGAAGGACGCCCCGCGCATCTCCATCGGGGGACGCCTCGTGGCCGACCTGCTCCAGACCGCGGGCGCGCACCGGATCCTGGCCATGACCCTGCACTCGCCGCAGGTCCACGGCTTCTTCAGCGTCCCCGTCGACCATCTGCACGCGCTGCGTGAGCTGGCCCAGCACTTCCGGGGCTACGACCTGAGCAACTCGGTCGTCGTCTCGCCCGACCTGGGCAACGCCAAGGAGGCCGCCGCCTTCGCCCGCATGCTCGGCATCGAGGTCGCCGCCGGCGCCAAGCAACGGTACGCGGACGACAAGGTCGTGATCAGCACGGTCATCGGCGACGTGGCGGGCCGGGACGTCATCATCCTGGACGACGAGATCGCCAAGGGCAGCACGGTGTTCGAGCTGCTGGAGCGGTTGCGCGAGAGAAATGTCCGGAGTATCCGGGTCGCGTGCACCCACGGCCTGTTCGCGGCCCGTGCGGTGGAACGTCTCTCCGAGGAGAAGGACGTCGAGGAGATCGTCTGCACCAACACGGTGCCGGTGCCGTACGCCGGGCGTACCGGGAAACTGACCGTCCTGTCGGTGGCGCCGGCCCTCGCCGAGGCCATGCGCCGCATTCACAACGGGGAATCGGTCAGCGCCCTCTTCGCATGACCGTGAGTGACTGGTCGCCGTCACTCATTGTGGTGGTAAAGATAAGGACGAATCGGGAATCAGGCCAGTTCAGGTGGGGATCGGCGTTAATCGCGGCGCCTACTCTCCGTTGACAAAGTGGTCCCGGTCATGATTACCTCTGGTCTACGCCGGGGCGGGACGTGACCTGCTCGCCGCGGCGGCCCGGACGGCCGGTGCGACGGATGTCGTGCGGGGTGCCGCCGGCCCGGGCGGAGCGCCGTCCACTGTGGCCGCGAAGGGTGCCGGATCCCCCTCGCGGTGGCACATATGGGCCGTGAGCTGCGTCGATTCGGTTGAGCCGGGTGGTGCGTTTGTCCATCCCCCGGTCGGGGGACGGGCTAGCCTATGTTCAGGTTGATCTCTCACGGCATGCGGGCAGCGCTGTGCAGTTCGGCGCAGACCTGTGTCACGCTGGCCGTCGCATGATCCGGACCGCTCCGGCCCGACAACTCCGCAGGTCACGCGCTGCGGGCCGGGGCCATGAGCACACGGAGGACACGTGGCTAACATCGAAACGTCCCTCAAGGAAGCGATGTCCATCGACGGCGCCGTCGGCGTCGCGCTGGTCGACTACACCAGCGGCCTGACCCTGGGCGTCATGGGCGGCGGCCCGACCATGGACATGAACGTCGCCGCGGCCGGCAACACCGACGTGGTCCGCGCCAAGGTGCGCACCCTCGAGATGCTCGGGCTGACCGACTCGATCGAGGACATCCTGATCACGCTGGACACCCAGTACCACCTGATCCGCCTGCTCAAGAGCTCCCGCAGCGGCGACGCGTTCTTCCTCTACCTGGCGCTCCACAAGAACCGCGCCAACCTGGGTCTCGCGCGTCACCAGCTCCGCCGCATCGAAGCCGACCTCGAGGTATGACGAGCGCCACCCGCAGCATGTCGGAGATCGTCACCAGCGCGGTGGCGGACTTCCGGGCCCTCGTGCCCGACTGCATCGCCTCGGGACTCGTGGACATGTCGACGGGGATGCTGCTGGCCGTCGACACCCTCGACGACTACCCGGGTGAGCTGCTCGACCTCCTCGCCGCGGCGACCTTCGACCTCTTCCAGGGCCGCAACGTGACCATGATCGAGGAGATGTTCAAGGCCCGTCGCGGGGTCACCGACACGCGGCACTACTTCCAGGAAATCCTGGTGCACAGCGACAACCTGATCCACCTGTTCCTGCGGAGCCAGGCGAACCAGGACATCGTGGCGGTCATCGTCTGCCGCCGCGACGTCAAGGTCGGCATGGTCTCCGCGCAGGCGCGCATCGTGATGAAGCAGCTGGAATCCGGCTTCGCCGGTTGAGCTGCGGAGGTTCTATGAGGCTGGACGATGCGCTCCGGATCCCGGGCGCGTACGCGGTGGCGCTCATCGCCGCGGACGGCCCCGCCCTCACCTGGTGGGGGCGGACCCCCACCGACGACCAGGCCCGCGCGGCCGCCGGCGTGGGCCGGTCCGCCGCCGACCTGGTCCGGCTGGGCGCGGCGGACCAGAGCGTGGACGACACCCTCGACGACGTGCTGATCACGAGCGCCAGTGCGTTCCACGTGCTGCGGCTGCTGCCGGGCGAGGGGGAGGCCGGGCGGGTCGCGCACCTCATGCTGCGGCGGGCGGGGGCCAACCTCGCGATGGCCCGGCACGATTTCCGCCGGCTGACCGCGGCCTATGTGGCGTCGTCGGCCCCGGCGGCGCCGACGGTACGGGCGTCGGCTGCCGTCGTCCCGGCCCCAGCGGCGCCGGTCTCGGCCGCGCCGGTCTCGGTCGCGCCGCTCTCCGCGGCACCGGTATCGGCGGCGCCTGTCTCCGCCGCGCCGGCCCTCGTGGAGGACGAGCCCGGCTCCGCACCCCGGCACGCGGCCGAGGTGGAGGACGAGGTCAGCGTCGTCGCGGAGGAGGAATCCGGCGAGCCGGACGAAACCGGCGAGCCGGGGTTGCGAACAGGCGAACAACCCGCCCCGGGGCTGGAACCGGACGCCCTCACGGAGGAAGATCGGGTCGCGGAACCGCAGCCCGAGGCGGCCGAGGAGCCGGGGGAGGGGAAGAAGCCGCTGCTGCCCCGCCGGGAACCGCGCACGGACAAGATCCCGCCGGCCGCGGTGACGGCCACCGCCACCCCCGCGGCGTGGCTCGACCTGCTCGGCCAGCCCTACCTGAACGACGAGACCGTGCTCGAGCGCGTGCTCGGCTCGCTCAAGCAGCTCTGAACGGCCCACCCCGCTCGCCGCCGGACGGCGTGATGCGCGACCGACCCCCCGTACGCCCGCTGGAGAAGAGAACACACCGGTGCAGAGCACGTCCACGGAGCAGCAGTTCAACGCCGTACGCCAGGAGATGGCCGGCCTCAGGCACCAGGTGACCGGCGTGCAGGGCTGCGTCATCGCCGGCGTCGACGGCCTGCTGATCCTGCACGACACCCTGGGCAACCAGGAGCCGCACGACCTCGCCGCCCTCGCGGCCGGGGCCCACGGCATCAGCCGCACCTGCGGCAGCGCGCTCGACCAGGGCGGCTTCCACGAGTGCACGATCCACAACCAGCGCGGCTACCTCGTCGTCTACTCCGTCGGCGAGCTGGCCCTCCTGGCCGTCCTCGGCGACGAGCGGCTCAACGTCGCCCGCCTCCACCTGGAGGCCCGGCAGATCACCGGCCGCCTCGCCGCCCTCCTCCAGATGGCGACGGCCCAGCAGCAGCACCCGTTCGACTACTGAGCCACGGACCGGGCGTGCCCGGCTGCTACTGGCGGCCCGGCTGCGGGCCGCACAGGGAGCGGATCGCCCCGAGCAGAGTCGAGCGGGTGAAGGGCTTCTCGACGAGCATGCTGTTCGCGTCCAGGGTGAGCTGCGGGCCCAGCGACGCGGCGGTGTAGCCCGACATGTAGAGCACCGGCAGGTCCGGGTGGTGGGTGCGCAGCGCCGAGGCGAGCTCCGGGCCGGTCATGGTCGGCATGACGACGTCGGTGATGAGCAGGTCGGGATGGGCGCCCGCGGCCACCTGGGTCACCGCGGTCAGGGCGTCGGTGGCGACCGTGATCTCGTACCCGGCGGGTTCGATGAGGCGTTGCACCAGCTGGGCCACCTCGGGCTGGTCCTCGACGATGAGGACGCGGCCGATCACGGCGGGCGTGGTCTGGCGGTCGACCGACGGGGCGGGGCGCTCCTCGGCCGCCGGCAGGTAGAGGTGGACCGTCGTGCCCATGCGCGGCTGGGACTCCAGCTCGATGTGGCCGCCCAGGCCCTGCACGATGCCCGCGGTGGTGGCCAGGCCGAGGCCGGCCGCGGTCGGGCGCGTACTGAAGAAGGGTTCGAGGGCCCGGCGGCGGGTCTCCTCGCTCATGCCCACGCCGGTGTCCTGGATGACCATGTGCACGATCTTGCCGGCCGGGGCGTTCTCGGCGGCGAGCTGACCGGGCTCGACGACCTCGTTGGAGGCGGCCACGCGGAGCATGCCGCCGTGCAGCATGGCGTCGCGGGCGTTGGCGGCGAGGTTGACGAGGGCCTGCTCGAGCGGTCCCCGTTCGCCGCGCACCGGCCACACGTCCGGGCTGAAGGCCAGGTCGAGCCCGATGCGCTCGCCGAGCGTACGGCTGAAGAGGCTCTGCACGTCGGTGAGCAGGTCCGGGATCGGGATGACCTCGGGGCGGTTGCCCTCGGAGCGGCCGAAGGCGAGCAGCTGGTGGGTCAGCGTGCGGCCGGTGGCGACGGCGTCGAGGATGTCCTTGGCCATCTGGTGCTGCGGGGTGCCCTCGGCGGTGGTGGTGGCGATCATGTCGGCCGAGCCGGCGACCACGGTCATCAGGTTGTTGAAGTCGTGCGAGATGCCGCCGATGAGCTGGCCCATGCTGTCGAGCCGGCGCAGGTGGTCGAGCTGGCGCTTGAGGCCCTTGGCGTCGATGTGGTCGGTCGTGTCGGTGACCATGCACAGGACGCCGTTGTAGCGGCCGTTCTCGTCCTCGAGCGGCATCATGCTCATCCGGACGTTGCGGTGCGAGCCGTCCGCGCGCAGCAGCCGGGTGGCGCCGACCGTCGAGCGGCCCGCCTTGCACTCGGCGAGGCGGCGGGTGAGCTCGGCCTGGCCGTGGTTGTCGAGGAAGCCGCGCAGCGAGATGCCGACGAGCTGGCGGCGGGGGAGACCCAGGACGACCCCGATCGGCTCGTTCGCGTACGTCGCCCGCCCCTCGGTGTCGAGCTGCAGCACCCCCTCCGGGATCGTCTCCAGCACCCGCCGGTACCGCTCCTCGCTGGCGCGCAGCCGCTCCTGGGCCCGCGCCGACGAGAGGGCCAGCGACAGCTCGCCGGCGATGTCGCGGGCCAGCTCGACCTCGGCCGGCGAGTAGAAGGCGCCCGGGGTGTTCCGGGTCATGATCAGATAGCCCGCGTACGTGTTGTCGACGATGATCGGGCTCAGCACGGCGGCATGGACCTCGGGCAGGTGCGCCGGGTCGAGATAGGCGGAGTGGTGCGGCGCGGGCAGCTGGTCGACCGGGGCGCCCTCCTCGCCGGCCAGCACCACCGGGCGCCGGCTCGCGGCCAGGCTGGTGGAGAAGGGGTCCTCGGGCAGGTCGCCGCCGCGGTCGAGCAGCCGCGCGTAGGGCAGCGCCAGCTCGTCGTCGGCGTGGAGATACGTGATCTCCTCGTAGTAGCCGTCGTCGCCGAGCAGCTGCACGCCGGCCCCGTCACCGAGCATGTCCGCCGCGGCGCGCGCTGCTGTGGCGCGGACCTGGGCGGCGTCCTCGGCGGCGCGGCTGAGCGCCAGTGCGAGGTCCGCCAGTGCGTACCGGAGCGGATAAGCCATGACACCCATGAGGCAATACTCGGCGTAATGGCCGCACGGTGCTGGCGATTCGCGAGGAATGCAACCGTACGGCCGAGCCCGGTCACACGAGTCACAGGAAGAACGATCGTTCGCCGGGCGCGGTGACGGGGGCGGCCGGGGGTGCCCGTCAACTGCCAACTCGGACGCCGGGGGTTGCCACTTGAACGGGACAATCAGCAAAATTCCGGCTCGGCCGAACTCGGTGCCGTGGCTGACCGTCACGGCGGGCGGAGGGACACGACCACCTGTGGAGCAGCACACGGGCAGCGGCTTACCGGCGGACGGCGGCGGGGAGGACGCGGCGACGCTCGACCTCAGCGGGCGGTGCGTCGGGTCCTCGTACATCCTGATCCGTCCCCTCGGTCAGGGCGCGACCGGCACGGTGTGGCGCGGCGTGGATCGGGCCTCGGGGCAGCCGGTGGCGGTCAAGCTGCTGCACGAGAGCCTGATGAGCCGGCCCAAGCAGGTGACGCGGTTCGTGCAGGAGCGCACGATCCTGCTGATGCTGCGGCACCGCAACGTCGTCCGGGTGCGCGACCTCTTCAGCGTCGGGGAGTCGCTGGGCCTGGTGATGGATCTGGTGCCGGGCGGCAGCCTGCGCGACCACCTGCGCGAGCACCCGACCCTCGCGCCCGCGGCGGCGGCCCGGGCCGGCGCGCAGATCGCGGCGGCGCTGGCCGAGGCGCACGAGCTCGGCATCGTGCACCGCGACCTCAAGCCCGACAACGTGCTGCTCGCCGACGCGCGCCCGGGCAAGCTCGACGTGCGGCTCACCGACTTCGGCATCGCGCGCGTCCTCGCCACCCCGCGCCTGACGACCACCAACGCCGTCGTGGGCACCCCGCACTACATGGCCCCCGAGGCGTTCCACGGCGCTCCCGCCAACCCCGCCATCGACGTGTACGCCCTCGGCGTCCTGCTCTACGAGCTCGTGTCGGGCTGCCACCCGTACGACGACGACACCGTGCACGGGCTCATGAACCTGCACATGCGCGGGGAGCCCCTCCGCCGCCCCGGCATCCCCGACGCGCTCTGGGCCGTCATCTCGTCGTGCCTCGAGCAGAAGCCCCGCCTGCGCCCGACCGCCGCCGAGCTCGCCGTCGAGCTGGGTGACGTCGCGCGCGCCGTGCCGGACGCCCCGGCGCTGCCGGCCGCCTCCTCGGAAGCCGCCCCCGAGCGCCGGTCGGAACCGCCGGGCCCGCCGCCGCTGGACTCGCCGCCTCACCCCTCGCTCGCGGGCATGCCCGTCGCGCGGCCCGTGCCCCGCCGCAACCAGCCGGCGAGCTGGCGGTGGGCCCGCCCGTGGGGCCTGGTCGGCCTGGTCTCCGCCGCGATGCTCGCCTCGGGCGTCGCCACCACCGCCTGGCACCTCGGCCGGGGCGAGACCTCCCTCGCCGCGCCGCCGCCCCCGGCGACCGTCGTCCCGTCCGCCGCTGCCGCCACGTCCGCGACGCCGTCCCCCGCCGCCACCACGAAGACCAGAGCCGCGAGCCGGGCGCGCACCCGGCCGCGCGCGGCGGTCACGGCCGCCGTGACCCAGGCTCTGACCCGTCCGTCCGTACGCCCGAAGCCGCGCCGGACCACCGCGAAGCCCGCGCCCGTCACCGAGAAGACCACCGGGCCCTGGGACTGCGCCCGTCAGCTCGCCTTCAGCATGGACAACGCGCTGATGGTCGAGCCGTGCCATCGGATCGGCGAGCGGGTGCAGGTGCGCGCCGCCCTCTCCGCCCCGCGCACCGGCACCGCCACGATGTGGGTGGCCCTGCGCGACGTGGGCAACGGTCGCACCACATCGGACTCCCGCACCTGCGGCGACCTGGTGTACGAGCAGGGGTCGGCGTCCCACCAGTGCGGTCCCGTGACCCTCGCTCCCGCCCGGGGCCACCGCTACCAGGTGGTGATGTCGTGGCGCTTCACGCGCGAGGGCCGGACGACATCGGGTAGCGCGAAGGGCAGCGCTTTCGATTTCTGACCGGTAAGGTCTGCCGTCGTGCGAAGGAAGCCGGCGGTAGTCCTGGTCGTGGTGCTCGCCGTGGCCGGCGTGCTCGGTCTCGGGGTGGTGCGTGCCCTGTCGGCGGATGCCGCGGCGGTGCCCGCCTACCACCCGACGAAGCTCAAGAACATCGGCGACGCCCAGCAGGTCGTCGTGGTGACGGGGAACAGCCGCACGTCGACGTACGGGACGCTCCGGACGTACGTGAAGAACGCCAACGGCACGTGGAGCGCGAAGTTCGCCGCCATGCCCGCGCGCGTCGGCTACGGCGGGTGGGAGTGGGCCGGCAAGCGGGTGCAGAACACGGGCACCACGCCGATGGGCACCTTCCGGATCACGTCGGCGTTCGGGCTCAAGGCGAACCCGGGCGCCCTGCTGCCCTACGTCAAGGCGGACGGCGACGACTACTGGGTGGGCGACAACAAGGACCCGAAGACCTACAACCTCTTCCAGCCATGGGCCTCGTCGACGCGTACGTGGCGGATCGGCGAGTCGGAGAAGCTGTCGTCCTATCCGAAGCAGTACGAGTACGTGGCGGTCATCGACTTCAACCGGCCGGTCGGCTCGTCGGTCACCTGGGACAGCGCGCACTCGCAACGGGTCACGAGCAAGCCGGTGTCGACGGTTCGCGGGTCGGCCATCTTCCTGCACATCAACGGCTCGGGGTCGACGGCCGGGTGCGTGTCGGTGAGCCGGGCGAACATGCTGACCGTCCTGAAATGGCTCAATCCCGCGAAGAAGCCGCGCATCGTGATGGCGCCGCTGGCCGACATCGGCCGGGTCTGATCCTCCGGCTTCCGCGGCGGAAATACAGTCGCGGGTACGCGCGTTACCGCCTACCGTGATCGCCATGTTCGCACTCGGTTCGCAGCCGCCCGCGGGGTTCTCCTCGCCGGCCGCTCCCGTGTGCGTGGCTGTCTCCGCCGCGGCTCTCGCTGTCGCGGCGCTCTCCGCGGCGGTGCTTTCCTCGGCGGCCTTCGTCGCGGCGGCATTCGCGTCGTCGTCCGCGACGTCCTCTTCGGTGGCGGGCTTCCCGTCCGCGGCCGGCGCCGATACCCGAAGCTGACCCTTCCCCAGCAGGTCCCGGAACCCAGGGGGAGGGTGGCCGGATCCTGCGCGGGTTCCCTCGTTTCTTGCATCCAGTAAGGACATCTCTCTCATGGCCAAGAGCCAGTTCGTCCGCACCAAGCCGCACCTCAACATCGGCACCATGGGTCACGTCGACCACGGCAAGACGACCCTGACCGCCGCCATCACCAAGGTTCTGTCCGACCGCGACCCGGCCACCAACCGGTACGTCGCGTTCGACGGGATCGACAAGGCGCCGGAGGAGCACGACCGCGGCATCACCATCAACATCGCCCACGTCGAGTACGAGACCCCCGCCCGCCACTACGCCCACGTCGACATGCCCGGGCACGCCGACTACGTGAAGAACATGATCACGGGGGCGGCCCAGGTCGACGGGGCCATCCTCGTCGTCTCCGCCCAGGACGGCGCCATGCCCCAGACGCGCGAGCACGTGCTGCTCGCGCAGCGGGTGGGCGTACCCCATCTGGTCGTCGCCCTCAACAAGAGCGACGCGGTCGAGGACGAGGAGCTGCTCGACCTGGTCGAGCTCGAGGTCCGCGAGCTGCTCAGCGAGTACGGGTTCCCCGGCGACGAGGTCCCGATCGTCCGCGTGAGCGCGCTCAAGGCGCTCGAGGGCGACCCGCGGTGGGTGCAGTCCGTGGCCGACCTGCTCGACGCGGTCGACGCGTACGTGCCGGTGCCGCAGCGGGAGCTCGGTGAGCCGTTCCTGATGCCCATCGAGAACGTGCTCACCATCAGCGGCCGCGGCACCGTGGTCACCGGCAAGGTCGAGCGCGGCACGCTGCACGCCGGCGAGCCGGTCGAGGTGGTCGGTCTCGGCCCGACGATCAGCACGGTCGCGACCGGGCTCGAGACGTTCGGCAAGTCGCTGCCGTCGGCCGACGCCGGCGACAACGCGGCGATCCTGCTGCGCGGCATCAAGCGCGACCAGGTGCAGCGCGGGCAGGTCGTGGCGCTGCCGGGCAGCGTGACGCCGCACCGCACGTTCAAGGCCCACCTGTACGCGCTGACGAAGGAGGAGGGCGGACGGCACACGCCGTTCGTGGCGAACTACCGGCCGCAGTTCTTCTTCCGTACCACCGACGTCTCCGGGGCGATCGACCTGGGCGAGCTGCCCATGGTCATGCCCGGTGACACCGTGGACGTCACGGTCGAGCTGGGCAAGGAGGTGCCGATGGACACCGGGCTCGGCTTCGCGGTGCGCGAGGGCGGTCGTACGGTGGCCGCCGGAACCGTCACCGAGCTGCTGGACTGATCATTCGAGGCGTGGGCCCCTTTCCTGATAGGAAGGGGCCCATGCTGACGATCGGGATGCTGGGCGGAATGAGCTGGGAGTCCAGCGCGCACTACTACCGGCTGGCCAACGAGCTGGTCCGCGACCGGCTCGGCGGTCTCCACTCGGCGCGCTGCGTGCTGCTGTCCGTGGACTTCGCGGACGTCGAGGAGCTGCAGCGCACCGGCGACTGGGCCTCGGCCGGCCGCCTGCTGGCCGCCGCCGCCCGTCAGGTCGAGGCGGCCGGCGCCGGCTTCCTGCTGCTGTGCACCAACACGATGCACAAGGTGGCCGACGAGGTGCAGCCCGCGATCGGCATCCCCCTGCTGCACCTGGCCGACGCCACCGCCGACGCCGTGATCGCCGCCGGCCTGGAGACGGTCGGCCTGCTGGGCACCGCCTTCACGATGGAACAGGACTTCTACCGCGACCGGCTCACCGCCCGCGGCCTGAAGGTCCTGACCCCGGACGTCGACGACCGCCGGGACGTGCACCGCATCATCTACGACGAGCTGGTCCTGGGCGTCGTCCGCGAGGAGTCCCGGGCCCGCTACCGTTCGGTGATCGCGTCCCTCGTCGCGAGCGGCGCCCAGGGCATCATCCTCGGCTGCACGGAGATCGAGTTGCTCGTGGGCGAGGCGGACAGCCCGGTCCCCGTCTTCCCGACCACCCGCCTCCACGTCGAGGCCGCCGTCGCCCGGGCTCTCAGTTGACGGCGTCCTCCAGGGCCGGGAGGTAGCCGGAGCGGTAGCCGGCGGCGTTGGGGTGGAAGGAGTTGCTCGCCGGGATCAGGACGAGGCCGTTGAGGTAGGGCGCGGAGCTGCAGATGCCGTGCCCGGCGAACTCGTCCGTGACGTCCGACCAGACGAAGCCCGCCGCCCGGGCGCGCGCCTCGATGACGGCGTTGAGGGCCCGGGCGCCGCGGTTGAGGGCCTGACGCTTCGGCAGACTCATGAGCGCGCAGGTGCCGGTCTCGCTGAAGAGGATCGGGTAGCCGAGGACGACGACTGTCGCCTCCGGGGCGCGGGCGCGGATGTCGGCGTACGTGGCGTCGAGCTTGGCCGGGATCGTCGTCTCCAGCAGGCCGAGCGCGTCCTCGACGGCGGCGGTGCACGCGGCCTGGGTGCCGAGCGTGCAGGTGAGCACGGTCGGGGCGAAGCCGACGTCGTTGCCGCCGATGGTCAGCGACACGAGGTCGGTGCCGGCGCTCAGGGCGGAGAGCTGGGTCGCGCGCAGGGTGTCGGTGGTGGCACCGCCACAGGCGACCAGCGTGTACGACGCGGGGTCGTTGGCCGCCGCGAAGAGTCCGGGGTAGGAGTTGGCGCTGCGCAGGCACGTGCCCGTCTGGCCGGGGGCGCCGACCCCGGAGGAGTAGGAATCGCCGAGGGCGACGTAGTCACCGGTGGCGGCGACGGTGGGTTTGGCGGCGACGGCGGGGGTGGCGGTCGAGACGAACAGGGCGGTCACGAGACAGGCGAGGACGGTCACGCGTCTCTTCATCGAGGGGCCTCCGGATCCGCGAGGGGGAAGGTTACTCGACAGTAAGACAATGTGACGGGCAAAGAAACATAGTGACATCGATGTGACGAGGCAGTAATGTTCATCGATGCTTTTCGCGTCCATGAGGGGCACAGGCATTCCTCAGCGGGTGCTCAGCCGGGCGGGTTAGCGTCGGTTCCATGGAAGAGGAACGAGCCAGGCGAGTCGTCGAGACGCTGCGCGCCCGCAACGTCTTCGCCCATGTGAAGCTGCCGCACGCGGGCATCACGCAATACGGCATCCGCGTCGTGCTGCCCGACGGCCGCGAGGCGATCTGGGACAACGACGGCACCGCGGGCCTCGAGGCGCAGATCATGCGGGACGGGGTGCTGGTGGGGTTCGTGCCGTCGATCCCGGGCTCGGACGGCTTCGGCGAGCAGCAGATCATCGACGCCATCGCCGCCGCGGACTACGACCAGCCGATCGGGCGCTCGCCGCGACCGGCCGCGCCCGTGCGGACGGCCCGCCCGATGGCCCCGGCGCGCCCGCCCGGCCTGGCCGACCGGTTGCGCCGGGCCTTCCGCGACTGAAGCCCGCGCCGGCCCGCCCCCGCGCCGGGCCTGCGCTGCGCCGGGCTTGTTGCGCCGGCGTGCCCGCTGGGCGGGCTTCTTACTCCGGCGCCGGCAGGGGGATGCGGACGCTCACGGCGCCGCGGAGGTCGAGCCAGGCCTGGCCCGGGGCGCGGACGAGGCGGAGCACCACGTCCTCGCACTCGGGGCAGCGGGCGACCAGGCCCGGCGCCGGCCCCCACACGAGCAGGGCGGCCACAGCGGACACCGTCTTGCAGCCCCCGCACGTGACGGCCGCGCCGGTCAGGTCCACGGCGAAAATCTCCGCGAGATCGCCGCCCAGGGCGTTGCCGTCGACTTCCGAGCTCATGCCGTGCCCCCGAATCGCTCGGTGCGGATCTTCCGGGAGTCGTGACCGAGAGCGACGAGGATGTCGGCGGCCGTCTCGACGAAGGCGGTCGGCCCGCACACGTACACGTCGGGCGCGAAGTCGGGCGGCCAGCCGTGCGAGTTGAGGGTCGCCACGCCGATCCGGCCGGGCGGCTCGCGCCAGCCCTCCGGCGCCTTCCGGGTGTAGACGAAGTGCACGTCCAGTCCCGGATCGTCGCGGACGTGGCGGCGCAGCTCGTCGGCGTAGAGAACGTCCTCGGGGGTGCGTACGGAATAGATCAGGCGGAACGGCTGCCGGCCCCGCACGTCTCCGCGCGCCCGGATCATGGCCATGAGCGGCACGACGCCGGAGCCGCCCGCCACCAGCAGGACCGGCGCGGTGCTCGCGGGCCGCCACACGAACCAGCCGCCGACCGGCCCGCGCAGCTCGACCTGCTGACTGGTCTCGAGCACGTCGGCGAGATAGCTGGACACCTCGCCGTCCTCGACGCGCTGCACGGTCAGCTCGACCCGGCCGCCCTCGCGCCACGACGACGCGATCGAATAGCTGCGCTGCGCCTGATAGCCGTCCGGGGCGGTCAGCCGCACGTCCACGTGCTGCCCGGCCAGATGCCCGGGCCAGCCGGGCACGTCGAGCACGAGCGTCCGGGCGGAGGCCGTCTCCCAGCGAGCCTCCGCCACCGTGGCCGCGCGCCACGTGAGACGCGCCATCAGTCGCCCTGGTAACGCTGCTCGCGCCACGGGTCGCCGTACATGTGGTAGCCGGCCTCCTCCCAGAAGCCCGGCTCGTCCTGCGGGATCATCTGCAGGCCGTTGACCCACTTCGCGGACTTCCAGAAGTAGAGGTGCGGGACGAGCAGCCGCGCGGGCCCGCCGTGCTCCGGGTGCAGCGGCTCGCCGTCGAAGGTGTGCACGATCCACGCCTTGCCGTCGAGCAGGTCCTCCACCGGCACGTTCGTCGTGTAGCCGCCGTAGCTGTGCACCATCGTGTAGTCGGCCGACGACTCGAGGTTCTCGAAGATGGTGTCGAGCGCGACGCCCTTCCACGTGGTGCCGAGCTTCGACCACTTGGTCACGCAATGGATGTCGACCGTGAACTCCTCCTGGGGGAGCGCGTTGAACTCCTCCCAGTTCCACGACGTCTTCTGGCCGAGCTCGTCGGTGACCGTGAAGCTCCACCGGTCGAGCGGGACGCGCGGCGTCGGCCCGGCGGACAGCACCGGGAAGTCATGGGTCAGGTATTGGCCGGGCGGCAGATCTGGCCGGGAAGAACGCCGCCGACCGCCGAACCCGGGACTGATGATGCTCATGGGGAGCAGTAAACCGCACTCCCGGGGGTGCGGGCAGGGTCCTGCGTACGGTGATCTTCACCGCGCTTCCCGTTCGGACACCTCGCTTGCCTGCGCCCGCCCCGCCTCCGCGGCCGGTCGCCGCCGGCCCGGATCCAGCGGATTGCGGCCGATCGCGGTCAGCGCGGCGTCCGTCGGCGAGATCACCCGAGCCTTCAACCGCTTCCCCTGTACGCGCGGATCGCCCGCCCGGTGCGCGCTCGCCGTGACCGGGGCGATGACCGTGGTGTCATAGCCCTCCGCCAGGTCGGCGTTGGCGACGGAGCGGACGCCGCCGTCGATGTAGCGCCGCCCGGCGACGGTCATGGGCGGCCACACCAGCGGCACCGCGCAACTGGCGGCGACGGCGTCGATGAGCGACACACCGCTGTCGTTCTCGAAGATCCGGACGGCGCCGGTCTCCGCGTCGACCGCCGGAATCCTGAGCCGCGTCGCGGGCCACTCGTCGCGGCCGACCCGGCGGGCGATGGCCTCCCGGCGTACGGACTCGGGCACCGTCTTGCTGCGCAGCGCCGCCCGTCCCAACCGGGCCCGCCCGCCCGGCCACCACGCGGAAAGCACGAAACCGGCCAGCACCCGCACCCCGACAACGGCGTCGCGATCGCCGGAGGTGTCGGTCAGCTCGTGCTCGTAAAGCTCCGCGAGGGTGCGCCCGCTAGTCAGCTGAGCGGCCACCACGGCCCCGGCCGACGTGCCGACGATGAGGTCGGGCCGCGTGAGATCGAGCCCCCGCTCGGCGAGCCCGTGCAGCAGCCCGATCGTCCACGCCACCCCGGTGACCCCACCACCGCCGAGCACGAGCGCCCGCTTCTCCATGGGCTCTTCTACCACCGCTGTCCCAATGGTCGCCACCGTGGCTCCGAACGTCGGCAAATCGGGTCCACTCGGACTAACCGACGGTTACATTGGGGTCGCTTTCAGTCACGTCGGTCTGGGCATCAGCCGCCGAACGGACTGCCGTCTCACGTTTGGAAGGACCCGTCCCCATGTCGCTTCTCGCAACGAGGCGTTCGCGGCTGGCTGCCTCTGCAACCGCCGCGGTCCTCGTGGTAGGCGCATCCCTGGCCGTCGCAGCGCCCGCCGCCACCGCCGCGGTACTGAACAACGTGACCATCACGACCGTGACGCCGTCGAAGGTCGCCGCCGGTCAGGCCAACCGCGTGATCCTCATCAACGGCACCAACTTCGACGAGGACCAGATCACCGGTATCACGCTGGGTTCCGACCCGGACTGTGCCAACCTCCAGAGCTACGTGGTCACCAGCGCGACCCAGATCTCCGTCAAGACGCCGGCTGCGGTTCCCGCCGCCTCGAACCCGGCCACCGCGGCGCCCGGCTGTGTGGCGACCACCGGTGCCGCCGAGGACGTCACGGTTCTGCAGGTCGATGCCTCTGGCGCGACGGGTTCGGTCACCAAGTCGGCCGCTGTCACGTTCGTGCCGCCGCCCTCGCTGACCGCTCTCGTGACTACCGCCGGTAGCGAGGCCTACCCCGCCTACACCGAGAACAGTGCCGAGCTGACGGACGCCACCAAGCGCGTACGCGATCTGACGACGGCCGGCGGTCAGGCGATCCGCATCAAGGCTTCCGGCGACTTCGCCTTCAGCGGCGCCACGTCGGCGGGCTTGTCCGGCACTCTCGGCGGCAAGCCGCTCACGACGGTCGGCTTCCTCACTCCACTCGGCGCCACGCAGGCGGCCACCGCTGCCGGCGACGCCGGCAACTACTGGATCGCCCGGACGGGAACGGCGCTGACCGCCTCGGCGACGCCCACCCTCTCCATCACGCAGGGGACGGTGACGCGGAACTTCGTCGTTGCCGACCACGGGCTCACCATCGTCGCCACACCCGTCGTCACGTCGCTCGACGTCAACTCCGGCAAGGTCAACGCCGCGACCACGGTGAAGATCACCGGTACCGGCTTCAGCGGCACGCCGGCCGACCTCTCGGTGACCTTCTGCGGTGTTGCCGCGCCCACCCCGACGGCCTCGACGCTCACCTCCATCACCGTCACCACGCCGACCACCGTCAGCGGCACCGCCGGCACCGGTCTCGGCACCGCGACCGCGGGCGTCTGCCCCGTTGTCGTCACCAAGGGCGGCGTGTCCAGCCCGGTCACCTCGTCCACTTACTTCGCGTTCCTGGACCGCTGATTTCTGAGCAGCACGGCGGGCGGGTGGCTTCGGCTGCCCGCCCGTTTTCTTCGGAAGGACTTCTCATGTCGCTTCTCGCAACGAGGCGGACGCGGCTGGCTGCCTCCGCCACGGCGCTGCTGGCGGGCGCCACGCTCATCGGTCAAGCGTCCCCGGCCCTCGCCGCCACAATGACGATCTCCGCCGTCT
This sequence comes from Symbioplanes lichenis, assembly GCF_030709675.1. Lineage (GTDB taxonomy): Bacteria > Actinomycetota > Actinomycetes > Mycobacteriales > Micromonosporaceae > Actinoplanes > Actinoplanes lichenis. The sequence continues at coordinate 44,887 of NZ_JAUZQD010000001.1, read as the reverse complement.
CGCCGGTCAAGGTCGGCGCCGGGCTGGCGAACAAGGCGATCGTCGTCACCGGCACCAACTTCGACGACGAGTTGATCGGCGGCATCTCACTGGGCGGGGATCCCAACTGCGCCAAGCTGGACAACTTCATCGTCTCCAGCACCACTCAGCTGTCGCTCAAGACACCGGCCAACGGCTGCGCGGCGTCCAGCGGCGGCAACGCCGAGGCCGTCACCATCTACGGGACCGACGGCACCACGATCCTGGCGACCAAGCCGGCCGTGCTGACCTTCGTCCCGGCACCGTCGCTGGCGGACGTGGGGGACAAGCCGGTGTTCACCGACAACAGCTCCGCCCTGGACGTCACCGGCCGGGTGCAGGCGCTCAATGTGGCGGGTGGTCAAGTCATCCGGGTCAAGGCCGGCGACGACTTCTCCTTCGACGGGCGCAGCGCCGCGGCCCTGAGCGGGACGCTGAACGGCAAGGTGCTGACCACGGTGGGCTTCCTCGCGGCGAACGGGACCACGGCGCAGGCCGCGAACAGTGCACCGGCCGGCCCGGGCAACTACTGGCTGGCGCGGACCGCCGCGCCGATGACCGCCACAGCCACGCCCAGCCTGGTCATCAATCAGAACACGGTCTCCCGCACGTTCGCGAGCACCGCCACGGGTCTGAGCATCGTCGCCGCGCCGATGATCACCTCGCTCGACGTGACATCCGGGAAAGTCGGCGCCGCGGCCAGGACGCGGATCATCGGCACCTCCTTCAGTGCCAACCCGTCGGAGCTGTCGGTCACCTTCTGCGGGCTGCCCGCGCCGATTGTCGGTGCGACCAGCGTGAACAGCATCTCGGTGGTGGTGCCGAACCCGGCCGCGACGCCGGCGACGTCCATCGACGACCTCGTGGCGGCCCTCGGGGGAACCGCGGGAGTCTGCCCGGTCGTGGTCACGAGAAACGGTGTCAGCAGTCCGATCACGAGTGTGACCGCCTTCGCCTTCCTCGACCGCTGATCAGGCGGGGACGCGGGCGGGTGGCGAGTGGCCGCCCGCCCGTTTGGTCACTCGTCGTACAAGTCTTTGTAGCGGGCCGCGGACTGCGGGTTCTGGGCGCAGTTGGCGGTCGTCAGGTAGAGGCTCGACTGGATGCCGCTGTCGTCGCAGTCGGAGAAGTAGGTTTCGTAGGCCAGGTATTGCGCGTGGTCGGCGAACCAGTCGTGCATCCAGGTGATGAAGTCGGGGTTCTCCCGGCCCGCGTCGCCGGTGGGGGTGATGCCCCATTCGCCGACGGAGAAGAGTTTGCCGTGGTCCCGGGCGAAGGTGTAGAGCCAGGTCAGGCCCTCGGGGTCGGCCGCCGTGGCCGTGAAGCCGGCGGCCGTGGGGGACCATGGGTAGTGGTCGTAATTGTCGATACCGACGATGTCGACGTAGTCGTCGCCCGGGTAACAGGTGGTGCTCACGCCGTCGCAGACGCCCGCCGGGGTGTTGTGGGCGTTGATGGTCCAGTCGAGGACGACGTCGGGGTTGGTGGCGCGGATGTTGTCGGCCGCGCGCCGGTAACAGCTGATCCAGGTGGCCGGGTCGTCCGCGCGCCACGAGGAGGTCTGCTCGTTGAACTCCCAGCCGAGCCGGACGATCGAGTCGGCGCGGTCGTGCGTCCGCATCAGGGTGCCGAAGGCCTGCCAGTCGGCGTCGTGGTCGCCGTCGGCGCAGCTCACGAGGTCCGCTTGCGCGCCGTTGGGGGTCAGGCCCTGCGAGATCACGAGTACGCCGTCGAAGTCCGCGAAGTTCTCGAAGGTCCAGCCGGTCCCGGCGGTCATCGTCTGCCAGGTCGACCGGTCGGTGTAGGTCTGCGCCACGGTGCACGCCCGGCCGCGCGCCGAGCAGAAGGCCGTGACGCTCGCGGTGTCGAGCCGGGGGCTGCCGTTGACGCCGGAGAGCCCGTTCGCGCCCGGCCAGGAGCCGGCGACGCGGGTGCGGGCGATCATGGCCGAGGCGGAGCGTGCGCCGGAGTTCGCGGTCGCGGTGACCGTGGAAGCCGACGGCGCCGGAGTGCCGGCTGAAGGTTCGGCCGCGGGCGTCTGCTCCGGAGAGCCGGTGACCGCCACTCCGACGGCCAGGCCGGTGAACGCGACGACGGCGGCGCCCAGCGCGGCCAGGAGCGAGCGGCGTGGGTCGGCCATGGTGGTCTCGTCTCCCGGGGGCGAGTTACGATATTTGTCCCAGTATCGCAGCTCGGCGGCCGGGCCGGAGCCACACCGGGAAATGGTGAGGATTGCCTTACCTCAAGGCTGGTAATTGTTGCCTTACCTATTCTCGTGACATCTTTTAATTGTCACGGCGCTCCGCTGGGCACCGATCGTAGTATTGGTTTATGGTCGAGCGGGAGAAAGGGAGGCGGACGCCATGACTCAGATGATGGAGATGCCGCGCGTTCAGACCTGCACGGTCAGCGGCTGCGGATACAACCACGACGGCTGCACGGCCTTCGCGATCACCATCGGCCGCACGAGCTCGGAGTGCGACACGTTCATCGACACCGGCGACCAGGGCGGGATGGGCCAGGCCGTGGCCCAGGTCGGCGCCTGCAAGCGGGCCGACTGCGTGCACAACAACAACCTCGAGTGCCGGGCGCCGGCCATCACCGTGGGCGCGAGCACCGATCGCGCCGACTGCCTCACCTTCGAGGCGAAGTAAGACCATAACTGAGCCTTACCTGAGGCCGCCGCCCCGTTCGGGACGGCGGCCTCGCCATTTCGACGGGGAGGTCGGGCAGCAATTCCCGGCCCCGCCGGAGTCACGGCTCCGCGCCCCGGCGGAGGACGTCGGCACAGTGTTCGGCGGTGGTCCGGGCCGGCCCGGCTTCATCGGCGGTCATCCAGCCGTGCAGGACCCTCGTCGTCCTCGTCCCGCCGATCCGCCGCAGGTCGAACCAGAAGGCAGCGCCTTGTCCACAGGGGCATCGGAGGAATCGGGGTTGTGCTCAGATTGAGAACGAGCTACGTTGTTCTCAGATCGAGTATTACTCAGGGCGAGAACAACGAGGAGTGGCCATGACCGAGGAAGAGGAGTTCCTGGCGGGGTACGACCCCGGCGCCTTCCCGAGCGTCGCGGTCACCGTCGACGTGGTCGCGCTGACGATCCGGGAAGGTCGGCTGCACGTGCTGCTCGTCGAGCGCGGCGGGCACCCGTTCGCCGGGTGGCGGGCGCTGCCCGGGGGATTCGTGCAGGACGAGACGCTCGACGCGGCGGCGCTGCGGGAGCTCGGGGAGGAGACCGGGCTGCGCCCCGGGGAGGGCGAGCTGGACCGGGTGCATCTCGAGCAGCTCCGGTCGTACGGGGATCCGCGCCGCGACCCCCGCATGCGCGTCATCTCGGTGGCCTACCTGGCGTTCGCGCCCCGCCTGCCCGACCCGCGGGCCGGGACCGACGCCTCCGGGGCCTTCTGGGTGCCGGTGGACGAGGCCGGGGAGCTGGCCTTCGACCACGCCGCGATCCTCGCCGACGGGCTGGACCGGGCGCGGGCCAAGCTCGAGTACACGCCGCTGGCCACCGCGTTCGTCGGCGCGGAGTTCACGATCGCCGAGCTGCGGGCGGTCTACGCGGCGGTCTGGGGCGAGGAGCTGCACGCCGGCAACTTCCATCGCAAGGTGCTGTCGGTGCCCGGGTTCGTGGAGAGCACCGGCGAGACGGCGGCGCGGGCGGGGGAGCGCGGCGGGCCCAAGCCGAAGCTCTACCGGGCCGGCGACGCGCGTCTGCTGCACCCCGCGCTGCTGCGACCCACCCGTGAGGACGGTGTCCGATGACGACCTTCGACGAGGCGGCCACGGCGATTGATCGAGCGACGAGCTTCGCGGAGCTCGGCGACGGCGAGAGCGCGTACCGGAAGCTTCTGAAGATCGTGCACCCCGATGTCGCACCCGCCGCGCAGAGGGCGACGGCGACGCGCGTCGCGGCGAAGCTCACCGAGCTCTTCGCCAGGCCCCGCACGCTGACGACGCGGCGCGCGACCTATCGGCTCGGAGAGGTCGTCGCCCGCGGCGACCTGGCCGACCTGATCGCGCTCGACGACGACAAGCTGCTCAAGCTGCCGCGCCGCCCGGCCGACAACGACCTCGTCCGCGCCGAGGCCGCCGCCCTCACCCGGCTGGACCGCGACGGCAACCCGCGGCACCGGGCTTATGCGCCGCGCCTGATCGAAACCTTCATCCACGAGGACGGCGCCGGGGCGCGGCGCGAGGCGCTGGTGCTGGAGCGGCTGACCGGGTTCGTGCCGCTGACCACGATGCTGCACAAGCTGGACGCCCGGGACGTCGCCTGGATGTGGCGGCGGCTGCTCACCGGGCTCGGCTGGGCGCACCGGGCCGGTGTGGTGCACGGCGCGGTCGTGCCCGAGCACGTGCTGATCCAGCCCGAGGAGCACGGCGTGGTCCTCGTCGACTGGTGTTACAGCGTCACCCCCGGCACGCCGGTCCCGGCCGTCGTGTCGCGCTACCGCACGACGTACCCGCCCGAGGTCCTGGCGAAGCGGCCGGCGACGGCGGCGACGGACATCTACCAGGCCGGCGGTCTCATGCTGGCGCTCATCGACCGGCCACCCGCCGCGCTGCGGCGGTTCGTGGCGGGGTGCCGCTATGCCGCACCCCGGATGCGTCCCCAGGACGCGTGGCAGCTGCTCGCCGAGCTCGACGAGCTGCTGGAGAAGTTGTACGGCCCCCGGAAGTTCCGGCACTTCACCGTGCCGGCAGCGTGAGGAGAACAGTCATGGGAAGCGGACGCTGGTCCACCAATGTCTACGACGCCGCCGCGAACTACCGCGCCGCCACCGGCACGAGCGCGTTCGCGTACAGCGACAGCGGCGCTCGCAAGGCGCACCCCGCCCTCGACCCGAAGGGCGTGACCGCGCGGGAGAGCCGCGACAGCGCCGAGCACCCGCGGAGCACGCCGATCGCGGTGCTCTTCGACGTGACCGGCTCGATGGGCACCGTGCCCCGGGTGCTGCAGACCAAGCTGCCGCAGCTGCTCGGCCTGCTGACCCGCAAGGGGTACGCGACCGACCCGCACATCATGTTCGGCGCGGTCGGCGACGCCACGTGCGACAAGGTGCCCCTGCAGGTCGGACAGTTCGAGTCGGACAACCGGATGGACGAGGATCTGGCCCGGATCGTGATCGAGGGCGGGGGCGGCGGGCAGCGCACCGAGTCGTACGAGCTGGCCATGTACTTCATGGCCCGGCACACCGATCTCGACAGCGTCACCAAGCGCGGGCGCCGGGGCTATCTGTTCCTCATCGGCGACGAGATGCCCTACGCGAAGGTGAAGCCCAAGGAGGTCAAGAAGTTCGTGGGCGACGACCTCAGGGAGGCCATCCCGGTCGAGGCGATGATCGCGGAGCTCCAGCGGGCGTACGACGTCTACTACATCATCCCGACAGCGGCCGGCTGGGGCGGCGACCAGGAGATCCTCGGGCACTGGAAGCGGCTGCTGGGCCAGAACGTCATCGAGCTCGACGACCTCGACGCGGTGTGCGAGACGATCGCGCTGACGGTCGGCCTGGGCGAGGACGCGATCGACCTCGACGAGGGGCTCGCGGACCTGACCGAGGTGGGCTCGACGGCCGGCGCCTCGGTGGGGCGGGCGCTGGCGCTGGTCCGGCCGCGCGGCGCTGTCGTGCGGACCGATCTGGTCACGACGACCGGCCCCGACGGGAACGAACGGCTGTGACCGGCGAGCACGTCGCCGTGGTCGATCTCGGCTACGGCGACGCCGGCAAGGGGACGATTGTCGACACGCTGTGCGCGGCGGGGGACGTCCGCGCGGTGCTGCGCTTCAACGGGGGAGCGCAGGCCGCCCACAACGTCGTCGCCGGGGGCCGGCACCACACGTTCGCGCAGTTCGGGTCGGGCACCTTCCTGGGGGTGCCCACCCACCTCACCCGGTTCGTGGTGGTCGACCCGCTCGCGCTGGCCGCCGAGGCCGCCGCGCTGGGCAACCCCTTCGAGCTGCTCACGGTCGACGCCGGCTGCCTGCTCGTCACGCCCTGGCACCGGGCGGCCAACCAGCTGCGCGAGCGGCGGCGCGGCGGGGCCCGGCACGGGTCGTGCGGCATGGGCGTCGGACAGACCATGGAGTACGCCCGGAGCCACGCCGACGCCCCGCGGGCCGCCGACGTCCGCTCCCCGGTGCTCCTCCGGCGCCGCCTCGCCGCCCTCCGCGACCGGCTGACGGAACGATACGGTCAGCTCGGCGGGCCGCCGCTTGACGACGTGGTGGACGCGTTCGTGGCCTTCGGCTCGGCGGTCCGGATCGTCGGCGGCAGTTACACCGCACGACTGCTGACCGAGGGCCGGTGCGTCTTCGAGGGCGCGCAGGGCGTGCTGCTCGACGAGTGGCGGGGCTGGCACCCCTACACGACGTGGTCGACGACGACGTTCGACAACGTGGGCGAGCTGTGCGACTCGTTCGAGCGGCTGGGCGTCGTCCGCACCTACACCACGCGGCACGGCGCCGGCCCGTTCGTGACGGAGGCGCCGCTGGACCTGCCCGAGGCACACAACGGCGCCGGTGAGTGGCAGGGCGCGTTCCGGGTGGGCCACTTCGACGCGGTCGCCCACCGGTACGCCGTCGAGGTGGCGGGCGGCGTGGACAGCCTGGCCGTGACCCACCTCGACGCCCCGGCGCGGTGTCCCGGGCTGCGCATCTGCACGGCGTACACGACGGGCAGCCGCATCGAGCCGGGGCCGTTCCGCGACCTGGACCACCAGGCGGTCCTCACCCGGGAGCTGGCGAGCGCCCGGCCGGCGGAGCTGCACCGGCCGGACGACTGGGCGGGCGAGATCGGCGCGTTGCTCGGCGCGCCGGTGACCGTGGAGTCGTGGGGCCCGGACCGCGCCGGCAAGCGGCTGGCGATCAGCTCCCGATGAGGACGCGGGCCAGCTCGGCGGGCTTCGTCAGCATCGGCCAGTGGCCCGAGTCGATGTCGACCAGGTCGAGCTGCTTGATCCGGGCCAGCTCCGGCAGGTCGCCCGCGTCGACCCACTCCCGCGCCTGGGCCGGCGTGAACTCCGGACACACCAGCACGACCGGGATGTCGTAGCGGCGCTCGTCCGTGTAGTGCACGACAGCCCGCGACACGCCCTCGGGTACCGGGACGGCCCTCGCGGCGAAGGCCCGCCGCGCGGCCTCGTCGAGGTCGGCGGCGTCCGGCCCCTCGAAGGGCGCCCACCCCGGGAAGGCCATCACGCCGTTCTCGGGCGGGAAGAAGTCGGCGTACTTGTCGCCCTCCGGCGAGGGCCAGCCGCCGATCAGCACGACCTTGGCGACCTTGTCCGGGCGGGCGTCGGCCGCCAGCCAGGCCAGCGTGCCGGCGGCGGAGTGACCCACCAGCACGACCGGCCCGGGCGCCGCGTCGGCCGCGGCGAGCACCGCGGCCACCTGGTCGGCCAGCGTCGCCGACGTGTTCCCGTCGCCCTGGCCCGGCAGGGCCACCGGCACCGCGTCGTGACCCCGCCCGCCGATCTCGGCGACGACGGCGTCCCAGGCGGAGGCGTCCAGCCACAATCCGCCGATCAGCACGATTCGCTCTGCAGTCATGAGGGGCAATCTAGAGCCCATTCCGGACGATCGGCTTCCGGTACGGTGCATCCCATGCCGACCACCGGTACGAGTCCCACCGCCCGGGCGCTGCGGACGCTCGAGATCCTGCAGGCACGGCCGGGCACGACCGCCGACCAGCTCGCCGAGGCGCTGGGCGTGACCGAGCGGGCGGCGCGGCGCTACGTCGGGATCCTGCGCGAGGCCGGCGTCCCGGTCGAGTCGGCGCGGGGCCCGTACGGGGGCTACCGGCTGAGCCGGGGCGTGCGGCTGCCGCCGGTCGTCTTCACCGAGGAGCAGGCGCTCGCGCTGGTCATGGCCGTGCTCGACGGGCAGCCGGCCGCGCACGACGCCGGCGAGGCGCTCGGCAAGGTCATCCGCGCCCTGCCCGAGCGGATCGCCCGTCAGGCGGCGATGCTCCGGGAGTACGCGTCGGCCGCCCCCGATCCGGAACAGCGGCGCCCCGATCCCACGACCACCAGCGCCCTCGTCGCGGCCGTCGCCGACCGGTGTCGCGTGGCGATCGGCTACGGCGACTGGGAGTCCGAGGTCGACCCGTGGGCCGTGGTCGTGCGCTACGGGCGCTGGTACCTGCTGTGCCACTCGCACCACGCGAACGCCGTGCGGACCTATCGCGTCGACCGGATCAAGGCCGTCCGGCGCACAGCGCACCGGTTCACGCCGCCCGACGGGCTCGACCCGGTGGCCGTACTCGAGGAGAACCTGGGGAAGGGCTGGCGGTTCCCGGCCCGGGTGGTCTTCCACGCGCCGCTGGCGGCGGTGGCGCCCTGGATCCGGCCGCCGATGGGCACGCTCGAGGCCGACGGCGACCGCTGCGTGCTCACCGGCAGCACCGGCAACCCCGCGATGTACGCCCAGGAGTGGCTGGCCGCCGTCCCGTTCGGCTTCACCGTCACCGGCGGGCCCGAGCTGCGGGCGGCCGTGGCGACGGTGGCGGCGCGCTTCGCGGCTGCGGTCGGGTCAGCTCCCGCGTCCCCCGCACAGTGAGGGGAACCAGCGCCGCGCCGAACATCACCGCCGCCGCGGCCATCAGTGACGTGTCGATGCCGATGCTCCGGGCGAGCGGGCCGGCCAGAGCGTTGCCGACCGGCAGGGCCAGGTAGGAGCCGAGGATCTCCCACGACACCACTCGCGCCAGCACCGAGTGCGGCACGTGGTCCTGCACCGCCGTGTCCCAGGCGACGGCGTAGAAGAACAGCCCCGCGTAGCCGACGACCGCCCCGGCCAGCACCGCGACGAGCGTGCCCGGCCACACGTAGGCCAGGGCCCACAGCGGCATCAGGAGCACCCCGGGCCAGCCCGCGAGCAAGAGCCGCCGGGTGCGCCAGCGCAGGGCGACGGCGGCGCCGAGGACGCCGCCCACTCCTTCGGCGGCGGCGACGAATCCGGCCGTACGGGCGCCGCCCAGCTGTTCCACCGCGACCACCTGCACCAGGACGAGCACCACGCCGTTCGCCAGGTGATAGCCGGTGGCCGCGAGTGTGCCCGTCAGTAGCCAGTCCCGCTCCCGGATCGCTCGCCAGCCCGCGCCGAGCTCGCTCAGCAGCCCCGCCCCGGCGACCCGCGTCGCCCGGGTCCGGATGAGCAGCGCGGCGACGCCGGACGCGGCGAAGCTCACGGCGTTGACGGCGAACCCGGCCGGGGCGCCGGCCGCGGCGACCACCACGCCACCGAGGGCCGGGCCGGCGACGCGGCAGGCGTTCTGCAGCATGCTCAGCGTCGCGTTGGCCTGCCGGCGCCGCTCCGGCGGGACGAGCATGGGCTTGAGCGCGGACATCGCCGGCTCGAAGAACGCCCCGGCCCCGGCGGAGACCGCGACGAGCACACACAGGACAACCAGGTGGTAGGTGCCCGACGCGAACATGACCGCGACGGCGGCCGTGGTCAGGACGCGGACGGCGTCGGAGAGCACCATGAGCCGCTGCGGCTGGACCCGGTCCGCCCACACGCCGCCGAAGAGGGTGCAGATCAGCAGCGCCACGACGGTCGCCGCCATGACCAGCCCGAGGTCGCCGGCCCCGCCCCCGGCGACGAGGACGGCGACGGCCAGCGCCACGGTCTGGAAGCCGTTGCCCAGCCATGACAGGGTCATGCCCGAGGCGAGCAGGCGGAAGTCGGTCACGGGTCCGGACAGTAGTTCACCGTCTAACTATTTGGCAATGAACTATGCTGGGGGACGTGGAGCGGGACGAGGTCGACGAACACGTACGCCGGTGGGCGAGCCTGTGGGAGGGCGACCCCGACGTGGCGCCGGAGATCGAGGGCGCGATCACCCGCATGCAGTTCCTGCTGCGCCGGCAGAAGCGGGGCGACGCGGCGGCCTTCCCCGACCCGGCGTTCACGGTCGAGGACTACAAGACGCTGCACGCGCTGATGATCCAGCCCTATCCCATCGAGGCCACGCCGGCCCAGCTCGCCGAGGTCGTCAAGGTGACCCGGGCCGCGATGACCGCCCGCCTCGACCGCCTGGCCCGGGCCGAGCTGATCACCCGCGAGGTCGAGCCGCAGGACCGCCGCCGCGTGCTCGTCCGGCCGACCGCCGCGGGCCGCGCCGCGTGGGAGCAGCACATCCACGCCGGCATGGCCCGCGACAGGGAGCTGCTGGCGGCCCTGAGCCTGACCGAGTTGAAGCAGCTCAACGCGTTGCTGCGCAAGGTGATGCTGCACCACGAGCGGTGACTACAGGTACATCCCGGTCGGGGGAGCGGACTTGGGCACGGTCACCGGCTCGGTGCCCGTGCGCAGGGCGTAGAGCTCGGCCAGGGTCGCGCCGGCGGGGCCGATGCCGGTGGGCCGGCCGAGCCAGCGGACTGCTTCGGCGTACGGGAGACGGCCGACCTCGATGCTGGCCAGGCACCGCCCCGGCCGGACCACCGCGGGGTGCAGCGACGCCAGATCCTCGTTGGTCGTCAGCGCGATCAGCGCGTTGCGCCCCTGGCCGAGCAGGCCGTCGGTGAGGTTGAGCAGCCGGGAGAGCGACTGCCCCGCGCTCGCCTTCGCCTCCCCGCTGACCAGCTCGTCGCAGTCCTCCAGCATGAGCAGACGCCAGCGCGGCTCGTCGTCGTCGCCGCTGCCCAGGGCCACGCTCATCAGATAGGCAGGATCGCTGAAGAGCCGCTCCGGGTCGAGCACGCAGTCGACCTGGCACCACGAGCGCCACTGCTGGGCCAGCGCGCGCAGCGCCGTCGTCTTGCCGGTGCCGGGCTCGCCGTGCAGCAGCAGGAGCCGCCCGTGGATGCTGGTGTGGTCGAGCCGCATGAGCCGCTCGAGGGTCTGCGCCACCGGCTCGGCATAGTTGCCGCGGATCTTCTCCCAGGGCGCGGCGTCGATCTCCCGCTGCGCGCGGCGCGGTCCGTGCGGACCGAAGTGCCAGAAGCCGATGGGTACGCTCTCCGCCGCGGGCGCGGGCTCCTCGACCGCACCGTCCACGACCGTCGCCAGCACCGACTCGGCCAGCTCAGCACTCACCGCGGTGACGGTCACCCGGGCCCGCCGGCTCTGCTTCCAGCGCATGACGTAGAGCGTCCAGCCGTCGCCGACGGACAGCCGGCCGTGGCTGTCCTCCTCGAGCGCGTCGCGCACCACGCGGGCGGCGTCGCTGGTCAGCGGGGCGTCGGCGCGGACGTTCTCCAGATAGCTGGTCCGGCCGAAGGGCTCGCGCCCCTGCACGAAGGCGTCGAGCGCGAGCAGATCGACGACGTCCACCAGCCGGTCCGTGTCGTCGACGGATCCGGAGAGCGGCAGCGCCGCGGGGGCGGGCGGGACGGCCGCCAGCTCCACGGTGCGGCCGGCGAGCCGATCGACGGACTGATGGGGCGTACGCATCTGCCCATGATCTTCCCTCGGCGGCGGGCCGGCACCCGGTTTTCCCGTCAGTTGCTCCGATCGGGAGCGCCCGCCCGCTCGGCCCGCTCGCGCGCCCAGCCGGACGGGGTCGGCGCGTACTCCCCGGTCAGCGGCATGACGTGATCCCCCACCACACTAGTGAGTGGCCGGCCGCCGGTAGGGTGCGATCATGCCCACGATCGATGTCTCCGGCGTCACATTGAGTTATGAGGCGTCGGGCCGCGGGGAGCCGGTCCTGCTGCTCACCGGCACGGGTGCCCGCGGACGCTCGTGGGCGTTGCACCAGGTGCCGGCGCTGACCTCGGGCGGGCTCCGGGCGTACACGATGGACAACCGGGGCAGCGGTGACAGCGGGCCGGCGGTCCCGGGTCTCACCGTCGCGGACCTGGTCGCCGACACCGTGGCGGTCGTCGAGCGCGCCGTGGGTGGTCCGTGTGCCTTCGTCGGTACGTCCATGGGCGCGCTCGTCGTCCAGGAGCTGCTGCTGGTCCGGCCCGACCTGGCGACCCGGGCCGTGCTGATGGCCTCCCGCGCCCGCCCCGACCCGATGTCGACGGCGCTCAACAACGCGGAGCGGGAGCTGGGAGAGAGCGGGGTCGCCCTGCCGCCCCGCTACGCCGCGGTGGTCCGGGCGCTGCAGAATCTGTCCCCGGCCACGCTCGCCGACCCGGAGCTGAGCCAGGACTGGCTGGACCTGTTCGAGTTCTCGCCCGAGGACGGGGCGAGCCCCGGCGCCCTGGCTCAGCTGGGCGTGCAGCTGACGACGGATCGCCGGGGCGCGTACGCGCGGGTGCGCACGCCCGTGCACGTCATCTCGTTCGCCGACGACCTGATCGCCCCGCCGCGGCACGGGCGGGAGCTGGCGGCCGCGATCCCGGGCGCGACCTACGCCGAGATCCCGGACGCGGGCCATTACGGCTATCTCGAACAGCCCGACGCGGTGAACGCCGAGCTGCTGCGCTTCCTGGGGCGGCGCGCATGATCGCGCGGTTGCTGCCCGCCGCCGTGCGAACCGCCGAGGTGTGGGCCGACCCCGCCGGCGTCGAGCTGCTCCCGGGCGAGGCCGAGCTGGTCGCGAACGCCGTGCCCAAGCGGCAGGCGGAGTTCGCCACCGTGCGGCACTGCGCGCGCACGGCCCTGGCCGAGCTGGGCGTCGCCCCCGTGCCGATCCTGCGCGGCGAGCGGGGCGCCCCGATCTGGCCGGCGGGCATCGTCGGCAGCATGACCCACTGCGCCGGCTACCGTGCGGCGGCCGTGGCCCGGTCGGCCGACCTCGCGGGCGTGGGCATCGACGCCGAACCGGCCGGGCCGCTGCCGGAGGGCGTCCTCGACCTGGTGTCGCTGCCCGCCGAGCGCGCCCATCTCGCCGAGCTCGCCGCCGTCCGGCCGGACGTGTGGTGGGAGCGGCTGCTGTTCAGCGCGAAGGAGTCGGTCTACAAGGTCTGGTTCCCGCGTACGGGCGCCTGGCTCGGCTTCGAGGAAGCGGCGCTGACCTTTGACCCGGTGGCGGGGTCGTTCTCCGCGCGAATCCTGCGGGACGGGCCGTTCGCGTCGCTGCACGGCCGGTTCGCGGTCGAGGACGGTCTCGTGGTGACCGCCATCGCCCTGCCTGCCGCCTCCTCCTGACGGGCGCCGCCTGGCCCGGCCGGCCTTGTCGTGCTCGTTTCCGTGCCTAGCGCAGGCCGATGACCGCCGCGTCCGCTCCGCCGCGCCACAGGATGCCCGTTTCGCTGAAGCCGCCGTCGCGCAGCGCCTGGAGGTGCCACGCGGCCGGGGGGTTCCACTCGGTGTGGCTGCCGCCCGGATAGATCCGCTCCCGCTCGGCCAGCAGCGGGGCCAGCTCCTCGTCGCCGGCCACCCGCGCCCACCAGGCAGTCCAGTCGAGCGCCGCCCCGGTCGCCTGGCGGGCCGCGCGCTCGGCGTCGGCGCGGGCCACGAGCAGCTTGGTCAGCCCGGGCAGGCTCTCCTCCGGCATGTAGTCGGCGTTCACGAAGATGCCGCCGGGCCGCAGCACGGATCGGATCTCGGCGTAGAGGGCGGCCACCCGCTCGCCCGGCAGCCAGTGCAGGGCCGTCGCGGTCAGCACGGCGTCGAACCCGGTGTGCGGCAACGCCTCGACCCAGGCCGGCGACCCGAGGTCCGCGGACACGACGGTGGCCCGGCTGTCCTCCGCCAGCGAGGCGCGGGCCAGCGCCAGCAGCACCGGGTCCTGGTCGAGCACCGTGGTGGTCGCGCGCGGGAAACGCGCGAGCGTCCGCAGGCTGATCGTCCCGGTGCCGCCGGCGAGGTCGAGCACCCGCGGCGCCCCGCTCTCGGTGACGGCCCCGACGGCGTCGAGCATGGCAGTGAAGCGCTGCTCCCGGTCGGGCAGGTAGCCCTCCTGCTGACGGTCCCAGCTCTCCTGCCACGCGGCCGCCGTGTAAGCACTCATGGGGCTCACGCTAGTTACATCTGCCCTCCCCGGCAAGCCCTGTTGCCAAGAGTGTGCAACAACGCTGCCCTCCGGCCGGCGGTCATCGCTCGGCCTGCTGCTGGGCGAAGGCCATGAGGTCCCGCCGCTCGATCGCCGCGGCCATCAGGTCCGGGAAGGCCTCGGGCGTGCACGCGAACGCCGGCACCCCCAGCGCGGCCAGCGCGGCGGCGTTCTCCGCGTCGTAGGCCGGGGCGCCCTCGTCGGACAGGGCGAGCAGCACGACCACCTGCACGCCGGCGGCCGTCATCTCGGCGACACGGCGCAGCATCTGCTCCCGGACGCCGCCCTCGTAGAGGTCACTGATCAGCACGAAGATGCTGTCCCGGGGCCGCGTGATCAGCTGCTGGCCGTAGGCGATGGCCCGGTTGATGTCGGTGCCGCCGCCCAGCTGCGTGCCGAAGAGCACCTCGACCGGATCGCTGAGCTGGTCGGTCAGGTCGACGACGGCGGTGTCGAAGACCACGAGCGACGTCCGCAGCGACCGCATCGAGGCGAGCACCGCCGAGAAGACGCCCGAGAACACGACGGACGCGGCCATCGAGCCGGACTGGTCGACACACAGGACGACGTCGCGCTGGATCGCCGTGGTGCGGCGGCCGTAGCCGATCAGGCGCTCCGGGACGACCGTACGGTGCTCGGGCTGGTAGTGCTTGAGGTTCGCCCGGATCGTGCGGTCCCAGTCGATGTCGCTCAGCTTCGGCCGGTTGATGCGGGCCGCGCGGTTGAGGGCCCCGGAGACCGCGGCGCGCGTCTTCTGGCTGATCCGCTTCTCGAGCTCGTCGACCACCTTGCGCACGACCTGGCGGGCGCTCTCCTTGGTCTGCTCGGGCATGACCCGGTTGAGCGTCAGCAGCGTGCCGACCAGGTGCACGTCCGGCTCCACCGCGTCGAGCATCTCCGGCTCGAGCAGCAGCCGGGTCAGGTCGAGGCGCTCGATCGCGTCGGACTGCATGACCTGCACGACCGTGCTCGGGAAGTACTCGCGGATGTCACCCAGCCACCGCGCCACCTTGGGCGCCGAGCCGCCGAGCCCCGCCGACCGGCCGGCCTGCTTCGTCCCGGGGTCGCCGTCCCCGCCGGTGTCGTAGAGCGCGGCCAGCGCGGCATCCATCCGCCCGTCGCGCCCCTCCGCCCCGCCGAGCGACTCCTCCGCCGCCCCACCGAGCACAAGCCGCCACCGCCGCCGCCGCTCCGCCACCGCGTCCGCCGCGGGTGAGGCCGGCGCGGGTGTCACGTCCGGATCGGTGCTCATCCGATCTCCTTTCCCAGCAACGCCGCCAGCGTCGGAAGCACCCGCGCGGCCCGGTCATGGTCGAGTACGAGCGGCGCCTCGCCCGTGGTGCGCACCCCGCCGGCGACCCGGTCGCCGATCGCGCGCCGTTCGCCGGTGGCGAAGCTCCCGAACGTACGCCGCAGCAGTGGAAGCACGTCGTCGAACGCCTCGGCCGCGATGTCGGCGAGCCACGAGTCGACGAGCTCCAGCAGCTCGTCGTCGTGCACCAGCAGCAGCCCGCCGCCGGACAGGAAGCCCTCCACCCACGCGGCGCCCTCCGCGGGCGGCGTCCCGACGGTCAGCGCGAGCCCGAGCCGCCGGCGCACCTCCGCGCTGTCGAGCCGCCCGGCGTCGAGCAGCAGCCGGGTCAGCCGCCCGGCGATCAGCCCGTGCAGCCCGGCGCGCCCGGCGACCGACGTCAGCGTGCCGAACCAGCGTTCGCTCAGCGCCGCCTCGTCGAGCAGTCCGACCGCCTGGTGCACCCCGTCGATGTGCCCGCGCAGGGTCTTGGCGGCCTCGTCGGACAGTGACCCCACCGCGGCGGGCAGCCCGGCGCAGATCCGGGTGAGCAGGCTCGACGTCACGGTGGCGAGCCCGGCGACGTCGGTGCGCCGCACGTCGCCGTAGCGGAGGGTGCGGGCGAGCGCGGGAATCGCCGCCATCAGGTGCTCGAGGTCGGCGTCGAGGGCGGCCCGGGTGTCCAGGGCGGCCAGCACGGGCGGGAAGGCGTCGGCGAGATCGGCGAGCAGGCACACCTCGACGAGTGCGGTGACCTCCCCGAGCGACTGCGCCTTGCCCGCCGCCTCGACCACCTTCGCCGTGGCCGCGGCGGCGACCGTCGTGCCGTACATGCTGCCCTCGACAAGCTGCACCGCGAAGTCGGGCAGCCAGCGCAGCCGCCACTGCTCCCGGAACGTCCCGAGCCCCCGCCGCGCCGCGTCCGGCTCGCCCCACGGCACGCCGATCGCGCGCATCCGGTGCAGCAGCCGGCTGCGGGCGAGGTCCATGTCGCGGCGCAGGTCCAGCTCCTGCACCTTTTCGAGCGCCTCCGGCTTCAGGCGTACGGCCCGCTGCTGCGCCGCGAGATCCTTCGCCAGCGGTACGGCCGGCATGTCGTCCGGCACTCCGCCGAGTCGCTCGCCCACCACCATCCGCCGGTCGATCAGCTCGGTCCGCAGCGGTTCCCCCTCGCAGAGCACCGCCTCGGCCGCCTCGGTCACCTCGGCCAGCCCGGCGAGCGGCCGTCCCCGCACGGTGGCCAGCGCCTCCGCCAGCCGGGTCGCCTCGATGACGTGCGCCGACGACGTGGGCACCCCCTCGGCCCGCAGCACCCCGGCGGCGTCCACGAGCCACCGCGGCACGACGTCGGCACCGGTCGTGAACAGGTGGTGGTACCAGCCGGGCGACCGCACCCCGGCGCCGTAGCCGGACCAGGACGCCAGCCGCCCGTAGGTCCAGGGCACCCAGGTGAAGCTGACCTTCGCCTTCTTGCGGCCCTTGAGCAGCGCGGTGTCGTCCTTGACCGCGACCTTCCGGCTGAGCGCGGGCACGTGCCAGGCCCCGCACACCACGGCGATGTCGTCGTGCTCGCGGCGCACCTCCCGCAGCACCGACCGCATGTACGCCTCGCGCACCAGGTCCTCGGGGTCCTCGGGCGCGGACTCCCGGATCGCGCCCATCGCCTCCGCGATCGCCTCGAAGGCCGGCATGCCCCGGTGCTCGACGACGTCCTCCCACCAGCGCTCGGGATCGTCGTAGCCGGCCGCCGTCGCCAGCTCCCCGATCGGATCCACCGGCCGCCGCCGCGCCACGCCGTCGCCCTCACCCGGCTCTCCGCGCGTGTCCTCCGCCGCGCCGGGCGTGTCGTGCGCCGCACCGGGCGTGTCACCCGACTCGCCGCGCGTGTCGTCTTCCGCGCCGGGCGCCACACCGGCGGGCGGCCCGGCCGCGGGCGGCGTGTCCGGCGTCCCGGGATCGGTCAGCCGGAACGCGAACGGCAGGTCGAAGAACCGCACCGGCACGCCGTTCGCCACGGCCCACCGGATCGCCTGCCACTCCGGCGAGAACACAGCGAACGGCCAGAACGCCGACCGCCGCGGATCGTCCGTCGCATAGCCCAGCAACGCGACCGGCGGCTCGAGCCCGGCGCCGCCCACCCACCGCACCAGCTCGTCCGCCTCGGGCGGCCCCTCGACCAGCAGGATCGAGGGGCGCTGCTCCTCCAGCGCCCGGACCACGGCACGGGCCGAACCCGGGCCGTGGTGACGGATGCCGTAGTGCCGCTCAGGCATCGCGCGCCGCGCGGTAGAAGGCGCGCCAGTCCGAGCGCTCGCGCACGACGGTCTCCAGGTATTCCCGCCAGACCACGGCGTCGGAGACCGGGTCCTTGACGACGGCGCCGACGATGCCCGCGGCCACGTCGCTCGGGCTCAACCGGCCGTCGCCGAAGTGCGTGGCCAGGGCGAGCCCGTTGGTGACGACCGAGATCGCCTCGGCGGTGGAGAGCGTGCCGGTCGGCGACTTGAGCTTGGTGCGGCCGTCCTCGGTCATGCCGTTGCGCAGCTCGCGGAAGACGGTGACCACGCGGCGGATCTCCTCCAGCGCGGTGGGCACCTCGGGCAGCTCGAGCGACCGGCCGAGCTGCGCGACCCGGCGGGCCACGATGTCGACCTCGTCGTCGGCGCTGGCCGGGATCGGCAGGACGACCGTGTTGAAGCGGCGGCGCAGGGCGCTGGACAGCTCGTTGACGCCCCGGTCACGGTCGTTGGCCGTGGCGATGAGGTTGAAGCCGCGCTGGGCCTGGATCTCGGTGTTGAGCTCGGGGACGGGCAGCGTCTTCTCGGAGAGGATCGTGATGAGCGCGTCCTGCACGTCGGACGGGACGCGGGTCAGCTCCTCGAGCCGGGCGATGGTGCCCGTCTGCATGGCGCGCATGATCGGGCTCGCGGTCAGCGCCGCCTCGGACGGTCCCTCGGCGAGCAGGCGCGCGTAGTTCCACCCGTAGCGGATGGCCTCCTCCGCCGTCCCGGCCGTGCCCTGCACCAGCAGGGTCGAGTCGCCGCTGATGGCCGCGGCGAGGTGCTCGGAGACCCAGGTCTTCGCGGTGCCGGGCACGCCGAGCAGCAGCAGCGCCCGATCGGTGACCAGCGTGGACACGGCGACCTCCATGAGCCGGCGCGGGCCCACGTACTTCGGGGTGATCTTGGCGCCGTCGCCCAGCAGATAGGTCACCACCGCCTGCGGCGACAGCTTCCACCCCGGCGGGCGCGGCCGGTCGTCGGCGGCGGCGAGCTGGGCGAGCTCGTCGGCGTACTGGTCCTCGGCGTGCGGGCGCAGAGCGGTCACTCGAACTCCTGGAGCATCTCGTGGCGGAAGGTGAGGGTGCGGGCCAGCTCGGTGACGGCGCGGATCCGGGCGGGATCGGTGCCGTCGCGGTGCAGCTGGTCCGCGAGCTTGGTGAGGTGCGGGGCGTAGCGCGGCGGCATGACGGGCGCCGCCGCCCGGCACAGCTCGGCGAGCTGCCAGCTGTGCTTGTCCTTGCGGGCGCGGAGCGCGACGGTCTCGATCACCGCGACGGCCAGCTCGTCGGGCCACGGGCCGGGGTGCACGGCGAGCAGCCGGTGTGCCAGGTGGTCCTCGCGGCGCAGGAAGTCGGCGGCGATCCGGGCCAGGTCGGCCGGCGGGAGCAGCAGGTGCAGATCCCAGCGTACGGCCTCGCGCAGCCCGCCCGTCCGCTCCCGGCTGTCGTGGTGCACGAGCGCGGTCGCCCACTCCGCGGCGCCCTGGGCGATGGCCGCCTTGGCCCATCCGTGCAGCAGCGGCACCTCCCAGTCGTTGCCGCGGGCCAGCTCGACGACCTTCGCCGGCCCGCGGTCGTGCGTCCACGTGCTCAGCGGCGCCCCGGCGACGACCTCCTCCAGCAGCCACGCCTGCACCCCGGTGCCCCGGGCCGGCTTGGCGGCGAGCCCGTCCCGGCGCAGCTCCGGGGTCAGCTCCTCGGGCGGAGTGACGATCAGCCGGTCGCGGCCGAGGGCGCGGCGCTCGATCCGCACGGCCGCCCGGGCCCGCTCGGCCATCCGCTGCCCGAGCGCCGACCCCGGGAGCCGCTGCAACAAGTCGAGCGCCGCCTCGCGTACCTCCTTGCGCCGGTCGTCGAGCGCCGCGTCGAGGAATCCGTCGTCGGCGAGCGACAGCCCGGTGCTGAGCGCGCCGACGAACCGCGCGCGGTCCTCGGGTGCCTCCGTGGCCCAGGCCTCGCGCAGCAGGGCCAGCCCCGCCGCCGGGTCCACAGTGCGCAGTCGCGTGAGGTGGGCGAGGCGCTCTCCGGGCGTACCCGTGTGCCAGGTCTCGGGGTTGTCCGGCGCGGCCGTGCCGGGCGCCTCGTCGCGCACCCAGCCCCAGTCGGGCCGGAGCCCGGCCAGCCAGCGGCCGCGCTCGCCGGCCACCCGGGCGATCGCCGGGCGGATCACACTGTTGCGCCGGCCCGCATCGAAGAGCGCCGGCAGTGTCTCGGGCGGAACATGCCCGCCCCATCGGGCCGCCGCCCCCAGCCACTGCGACAGCAGATCCTGCGGCCCGCTCCCGTCGAGCAGCCGCTGCAGCCGGACCCCCGCCGCGGATGGCACAGGACGGCCCGTCTCCGCGGGAGCGGGAGTGACGGCGGGGTGCCCGGTCGCGGGCGTGATCCCGGCCCGCCGGTAGGTCAGCGCCGTCGCAGCCGCCTCCAGCAGTGACGTCTCGCCGCCGAGCGGGATCGAGGCGTCCCCGGCGGCGACGGTGGTCGCCGTGAAGGGCCGTCGCGCGGTGCCCACGAGCGCCGTCGCCAGCAGGTCGGGCGGCAGCTCGGGGCTGCGCGGGGCACTGCCCGCCGGACCGGGCGGGGCGGCGAGCACGAACCGGCCGCCCGCCCAGGCCGCGAGCGGGCGCAGGCCGGCCGGTGTCCACTCGCCGGCGACGGTCGCGGGCTCGCCGCCCGCCGCCGCGAGCAGCCACCACGGCTCCCGATGCCCCGCGGCCAGCGGCAACGACTCGCCGGTGGCGTCGGTGAGGAAGCCGTCGGCGCTGGGCGCGACCCCGGCGAGCAGCACCGGAAGGCCGGTGCGCCACGGCTCGGCGGCCAGCGCGGCCGCCCAGCTCTCCAGGGCCGCGGACAGGCCGGTCGCGCCGATCGGCTCGGGCAACAGCGGCCGGGTCGGCCCGAGCCGATCTTTGATCACCGCGCGCAGGGGGAGCGCCCCCGGATAGAAGCAGAGGTCGCCCTCGAAGAACGTGCCCGGCACCAGATCGGTCGCCAGCGTCTGCCCGGGCGCCGCGAAGGACAGGTGCAACGCGAACCGCCGCCGGTCGGCCCCGAGCAGCCACGTGCGGCGGGTCGTGAGCGCGCCGTCGTCGCTGTCCTCCTGGCCGAGCACCTGCCAGCGGTCGCGCACCGGCTCGCCCGCCAGCACGTCCTCGGTCGCCACCGGGAAGCCGATCCGCGACCGGACCGTGGCGGCCAGCTCCGGCGGCAGGTCGGCCAGGCGGTCGTGCCCGGCCACCAGGAGCTGGAGCAGCGCGAGCTCGCCGAGCAGCCGGTCGGCCCACTGCGGCCCGATGCCCGCGATGCCGCCGAGCCTGCGCACGGTGCCGGCGACGGCCGGGGCTTGCGCGTCGACCAGGCGTGCGGCCATCGTCTCGAAAGGCCGGTGTCCGGCCCGCTCCGCCGCGGCCAGGCCCTGCTGCACCTGGTCGTCGAGCCAGCGCCGCAGCTCGGACACGCCCGCGGCGACCCGCTCGGCCCGCTGCCCGGCGCGCTTGGCCGCAGCGGCCGGATCGGTGCTCTTGGGGGCGGCCGCCTTGACCGCGCGCTCGGCCCGGCCCTGGCGCCACTCCGTGACGAAATCGGGCGCCGGCTCGCCCTCGCCCACCTCGCCGGAGCTCCACAGGAACAGCAGGGCGAGCGCGTGCTTGCACGGGAACTTCCGGCTCGGGCACGAGCACTTGTAAGCCGGGCCGGCCACGTCCACACAGACCTGGTACGGATTTTTCCCGCTGCCCCGGCACAGCCCCCACAGCACGTCGTCGACGGCGCCGCGCTGCTCCCACGACGTGGGCGCGGCGAGCTTCTGCGCACTCTTCAGCGAAGAGGCGTCGGGGGCGGCGGCGGACACCTGGGCGGCGGACCATCGTTCAACGGGCACCGCAGCAATGTAGAAGGCGGGTACGACAAAACCGCGTGGGGGAGACTGGTGTCATGCGGATCATCATCTTCGGCGCCACGGGCATGGTCGGGCAGGGCGCGCTGCGCGAGAGCCTGCTGGCGGCCGACGTCGAGGAGGTGCTGGCGATCGGGCGGCGCCCCACCGGCGTACGCCATCCGAAGCTGACCGAGGCCACCCTGGCCGACCTCGCCGATCTGAGCCCGCTGACCGGCCGGCTCGCGGGTTTCGACGCCTGTTTCTACTGCCTGGGCGTCTCCTCGACCGGCATGAGCGAGGCCGACTACACCAAGATCTCCTACGACCTGCCCACCGCCGCCGCACACGCCCTGTCCACGATCAACCCCGAGATGACCTTCGTGTACGTCTCCGGCGCCGGCACCGACATCGACGGCCGCGCCGCGTGGGCCAGGATCAAGGGCCGCACCGAGCTGGAGATCATCAAAACCTTCCCCCACGGGTACGCCTTCCGGCCCGGCTTCATCCAGCCCACGCACGGCGCCACGTCCAAGACCCGCCTCTACCGCTGGGGCTACGCCGTCACCGCGCCGATCACACCGTTCCTGATCCGCCACCTGCCCCGCTGGACCACCACGAACGACGCCCTCGGCCGAGCCATGCTCCGCGCCGCCCGCATCGGCTTCCCGACCCGCATCGTCGAGAACATCGACCTCCGCTGACCCGCCCGCGTCCTGGTTTTCCCGGGGTGTCGCGGATCGGGGTTTCTCGTCGGTGTGGTGGTGTCTCGCGCACCGACCGTCACGGCGGCGAAGGCGATGACCATGCCCGCCACCTGCAGCGGGGTGTGACTCTGCCGAGCGCGGCCCAGCCCACGACCGTAGCGACCACCGGCGAGAGCAACGCGAGCAGCGACACACGCACGGCGGACAGCCGGCCCTTGGGAGCCCCGCCCGACCGGCGCGGCATTCACGTGCGCCTGACCGACGTGGGCCTCGCCGTCGTCGATCGCGCCGTGGCGGCGGGCCTGGACGCTCAGCGCGATCTGCTCGCCCACCTCACCCCGCGCCGGCGCGACCAGCTGGCCGGCCTGCTTCGGACGGCCCTGAACGGCAACGGCCCGACGCCGCCGGCTTGACCGGCAGCGGCCAGGGCCTTGGTTGGAGGCCCCTGCGCGCCGCTTCCTCGGTGGGTGGGCGACGCGCAGGGGTGGCTGGGAGAACGCTCTCTGGCGTGCGGCCAATGTTACGCCGACGTTGCCGATCGTCAATGTTTGAACGGGAAGAAATTGTTGGTTCACGGCGCGATGGAAGAGGTTGCTCACATTGACACGGGCGGCGCGCGCGCCGAGACTCGCCTGTGTGAATCGGTATTTCCCCCGCCTCCCCGCCGATGCTCGTGACGCCTTCCCGGGCCGGCGTGGCACGCCCGTCGATGCGCTCCGGGTGCCGCGCTCGTCGGCGCTGCGGGCGGCGGCGGGTCTGATCGTGGCCGTTGTCCTGCTCGGGGCGGGCGGCTGCGGCGACGATGCCCGGCCGGCGGGGGGTGACAGCGCGCAGGCTACGGGCGGCCAAGTCAGCGGGACAAAGGGGAACGATACCGGCGATTCCGGAGCCGGGGCGGCGGGCGGGGCGGGCGTGTTCGGGGGCACCGACCGGGCCTGGATCGAGATCAACATCGCCATGGACGAGGAGTTGTTGCCGCTGCTGGCGCTGGTGCCGGAGCGGGGCGGCGCCCGGGTCAAGGCGCTGTCGGCCGAGGTCAGCAGCTTTCATGAGCAGGAGCTGACGGCGCTGCGGGCGCTGCACGACCAGGCGCAGCTGCCCGCGGAGAACCCGCACAAGGGCATGCCGATGCCGGGCATGGTCACGCCGGAGCAGGTCACGGCGGCCGGGCGGGTGCGGGGCGCCGCCTTCGACACGCTGATCGTCGGGCATCTGCGGGCCCACTTCGAGCAGGGCGTCAATCTGGCCGAGAGCGAGCGCAAGGCCGGGGTCGAGCCGCAGACCAAGGCGCTGGCCGACAAGGTGATCGAGAGCCGGCGCGCGTTTCTCAGCGAACTCGGCTGAATTTCTTTTCGAGTTTCTGTTATCGGCGGGTGCGAAAAACGTCCAGCGGCGGGCGCCGGTTGTTCCGCAACACTATTAGTCCGTTCGGCCGGGTCGCTTCCGGAACGCGATTAATGACTGTTACGTGCGCGCTTCCCGGCGTACCGGCAGCGGCAGCAGTGCCCGTTCGGCGGCCCGCCACGTGATGAGCGTGACGGCGGCTCGTGAGGGTAGCGCCGGGCCGGAGTGGGCAGCGGCACAGTGCGAGGCGGCTCCGCGGGGGAAGATGAGGGCATGGCTTACGTCTCCACCACGGGGGAGTTCACCCGCGACCAGCGCTACATCGCCACCCGGATCACCGCGGACGGCCGGGACGGCTATCCGGTGGAGCCCGGCCGTTACCGGCTGGTCGTGAGCCGCGCGTGCCCGTGGGCGAACAGGACGATCATCGTGCGGCGGCTGCTCGGGCTCGAGGACGTGCTCTCCATGGGCGTCGCGGGGCCCACGCACGACGAGCGGAGCTGGACCTTCGACCTCGACCCCGGCGGCCAGGACCCGGTGCTCGGCATCGAGCGGCTGCAGGAGGCGTTCTTCCAGCGCTACCCCGGCTACGACAAGGGCATCACCGTGCCCGCGATCGTCGACGTGCCGACCGGTCAGGTGGTCACGAACGACTTCCCCCAGATCACGATCGACATGTCGCTGGAGTGGAAGCAGTACCACCGGCCCGGGGCGCCCGAGCTCTATCCCGAGGCCCTGCGGGCGGAGATCGACGAGGTCAACCGGCACGTCTTCCGGGACGTCAACAACGGCGTCTACCGGGCCGGGTTCGCCGGGTCGCAGGAGGCGTACGACAAGGCGTACCACCGGCTCTTCGACCGTCTCGACTGGCTGTCCGAGCGCCTGGCCGGGCAGCGTTACCTCGTCGGCGACACCATCACCGAGGCGGACGTGCGGCTGTTCACGACGCTGGTGCGCTTCGACCCGGTCTACCACGGGCACTTCAAGTGCAACCGCAGCAAGCTGACCGAGATGCCGGTGCTGTGGGCGTACGCCCGGGATCTCTTCCAGACGCCCGGCTTCGGCGACACGATCGACTTCGTCCACATCAAGCGGCACTACTACGAGGTGCACCGCGACATCAACCCGACAGGCATCGTCCCGGCCGGTCCAGAGCTGGGCAACTGGCTGAGCGAGCACGGGCGCGAGTCGCTCGGCGGCCGCCCGTTCGGCGACGGCACCCCACCGCCCCCGCCCAAGCCGGACGAGGTCGTCCCCGCGGACCACGGCGCCCGGTAGGGCCCCGGCCCGGCGACCGGCGCGCACCGCGGCCGCAACGCCCGGTGCAGCGAGCACGGGCCGCCCGCAAGCACGCCAGGCAAAAGGCCGGATAGCGCGCAGCCCGCCGGAGCGGGAGAAGCCCGCCGCGCAGCGACCGACGCCCGGCCGCTCAGGACAACGACCCGGCCCACGTCAGCACGGCCTCGACATCCGCCCGCGTCCACCCGATCGCCGAATCCACCGGCACCAGCAACGTCGGCGCGCTCCGGCTCGCCGCCCACTCCCGGCCCGCGCCGGTGTGGTTGTCGTCGATCCAGGCGGCCGGGCGGTCGCCGGCCGCGGCGGCGATCGCGGGCACCTTGGCGGCGGGCGGGAAGGGCAGAGGCGGGAACGGGACGACCGGCAGCGGGTCGAGGCCAAGGAGCGGGGCGAGCAGGTCGTTCGCGTCGTCGCCCCAGCTCGTGGCCCACTGCGGGTCGGTCACCGCGGCGAGCTCGCGGATCCAGCCGCCGTGGGCGGGGTTGTAGCGCTCGGGTCCCTGACCGGGGTAGAACTCGTGCTCGACGTATCCCTCGGGGCAGGTGGACGCACCGAACGGGTTGAGCACGCCGTCGAGATCCAGCAGGAGCAAGGGTCGGTTCACGGGGACCATCAAACACCGGGCCTCCGACAGTTTCACGCCGCACCCGTACATTCCTCGAACACAGCACACACGCGGGCGCGGGCAGAATGGGCCCGTGACAGCTGGTTCCAAGGGGCTGGTCCTGGTGGTCGAGGACGAGCGGCCCATCGCCGACCTCGTCCGCCTCTATCTGACCCGCGACGGCTTCGGCGTCCACGTCGAGCATGACGGCGCGGCCGGTCTGGCCGCCGCCCGGCGTCTGCGCCCGGTGGCGTGCGTGCTCGACATCGCGCTGCCGGGGCTGGAGGGCACCGAGATCTGCCGGCGGCTGCGGGCGGACGGCGACTGGACGCCGGTCGTGTTCGTGACCGCGCGCGACGACGAGGTGGACCGGATCCTCGGTCTCGAGCTGGGCGGCGACGACTACGTGACCAAGCCGTTCAGCCCCCGAGAGCTGGTCGCCCGGGTTCGGGCCCTCGTGCGCCGGGCGAACGGGCCGGCGGAGGCCGAGCAGGTGCGCACCCTGGGTGCCGTGACGCTCGATCCGGCCCGGCGGCGCGTGACCGTGGACGGGGTGCCGCTCGCGCTGACCTCGACCGAGTTCGACCTGCTGGGACATCTGCTGGGCCGGCCGGGGCGGGTGTTCAGCCGCGAAGAGCTGTTGTCCGGCGTCTGGGGCTACGCGGCGCACCAGGGCACCCGTACGGTCGATGTGCACGTGGCCCAGGTCCGCGCCAAGCTCGGCGCCGCCGCCGGGGTGATCCGGACGGTCCGCGGTGTTGGCTACACCGCCGATGCGTAGGTGGCTGGCCACGCTGGCCGGCCGCACAGTCCTGGTCACCGCGGCCACTGCGGTCGTCGCCGTGCTCGTCACCGCCGTCGTCGCCCTGCCGATCGCCGTCCGTTCGGCCCGTCAGGCCGCCGCCGCGGACCTCGCCGAGAAGTCGGCGCTCGCGGTCGAGCTGCTCGCCACCGAGCGGGCGCCGGCGCGGGCCCGCATCGTCGACCGGCTGCGCGACGACGGCATCGAGGTCTATCTGATGCGGCGGGGCGTCGCCGATCGCCCGGGACTGCCGCCGCGGGTGACCGAGCAGATCGCCGCAGGCCACCCCGTCGACACCACCGGTACGGTCGGCGGCGCGGCCGTGCTCATCTCCGGCCGCCCGCTCAAGGGTGTCAACGCGGGTGTCGTGCTGACCCGCCCGGCCGTGTCCGGGACCGGCGCCCGCGTGCTCGGCGGCGTGTGGATCGCGCTGCTCGCCGGGCTGGCCGGCGGGATCGGGGCGGGGGCGCTGCTCGCGCAGTTCCTGGCCCGGCCGTTGCGGCAGGCGGCGGCCGTGGCGGCGCGGTTGTCGGCCGGAGACCGCTCGGTGCGGCTCGCGGAGCGCCCCCCGGCCGAGGCCGCCGAGCTGGCGGCGGCGCTCAACCGCCTGGGCGCGGACCTGGAGATCAGCGAGGGCCGGGAACGCGAGTTCCTGCTGTCGGTCTCGCACGAGTTGCGTACGCCGCTCGCCACGCTCAAGGGCTACGCGGAGGCGCTCGCCGACGGGGTGGTCGACGGGGACGCCGTCCCGAAGGCGGGCGCGACGATGCTCGCCGAGGCCGACCGGCTGGAGCGGCTCATCGCCGACCTGCTCGTGCTGTCCCGGCTGGAGGCGGCCGACCTGCCCGTGCACCTGACGACGGTGGACCTGGGGGAGCTGGTCGCGGCCGCGGGAGAAGCCTGGGCCCCCCGGTGTACGCCGTCCGGCCCGGCCCTGGCGGTGCGGGTGCCCCCGGCGCCGGTGCTGGTGACGGCCGATCCGGATCGCGTACGTCAGATCGTCGACGGCCTCTGCGAGAACGCCCTGCGCGTCGTCCCGGCCGGCGCCCCGCTGATCCTCGAGGCGCGCGCCGGCGGCGTGGTGGAGATCCGCGACGGGGGACCGGGTTTCACCGACGACGACCTGCGCGTGGCCTTCGACCGGGGCGCCCTGCAGCAGCGTTACCGGCACGTCCGCAAGACGGGCAGTGGGCTCGGTCTGGCCCTGGCCGCCCGGCTCACCGCTCGCATCGGCGGCACGATCACAGCCGGGCACGCCCCGGAGGGCGGCGCGATGTTCACGCTGACGTTCCCTTACGCAACCCGAACAGAGCACTGACCGGGATCGAGCACCCGGGCGGCAGGCTCGGGACATGACTTCTCGCATGACCCTCGCCCTGGCCACGCTGGGTGTCGCCGGCCTCCTGACCACAGGCTGCGCGACGGCGGGCCCGGCCCCGGCCGACCCCACCGCGACGACGATGACCGAGGAAACCATGGCGCTGAAGGCGGTCGGGGTGACAACCGACGCCGACCCGTCGCCGTCCGCTCCGGCGAAGAACCGGCCGAACCGGAAGTACCTCCGCAAGAACACCCTGCACGGCGAGATCACCGTGCAGAGCAAGGACGGCCCGCGCGTGCTGGTTGTCCAGCGCGGCACGGTCGGCGCGACGGACGGCCGGACGCTGACGGTGAAGTCGTCCGACGGCTTCACCCAGACCTGGACGCTGGGCGGCGAAGCGAAGGTCCGCACGAAGAAGGGCGAGCTGAGGACCGGCGCCCCGGTCGGCGTCGCGGGCCGGGAGGAGAGCGGCAAGCCCGTCGCCCGCCTGGTGGTCGTCACCGGATGACATGGTTCAGGGCCCGCGGCCGGCGTGTGACCGGCCGCGGACCCTGCCCCGCCCCCTCGGTGAAGTCCTATTGCAGCAGCGAGCCCATCGGCGACAGCAGCAGCTTGCCCAGCGCCTCGGCCGTCCGGTCGAGCCGGGCCTGCTCGGCCGCCACGGCGCGCAGGTCGTGCCGGATGGGCCAGAGCTTCTGGGTGTTGCGCCAGGCGACGTCGCGGGTCCACTCGACGGCGCTGCCCTGCCACCAGTCGTCGAGGTCGCCGTTCATCATGTCGATGAGCAGCTGCCAGCGGTCGAGATAGCCGCGGCGCAGCCCGGGGATGCGCTCGGCGAAGATCTCGTTGATCTGCAGGTAGTCGCGGTGCTGGTCGCTGCCGTCGACCGGCTCGCAGCCCTCGAAGTCGAGCGTGGTGACCAGGGCGAACGGCAGGTCGTAGTGCAGGTGGGCGTTGATGCCGGCGGCGGCCGAGGCGGTCGGCCCGGTGCCGGGGCACGGAATGCGCTGCAGGAGCAGCATCCACGAGCGGGGGCAGGCGACGCTCGCGTCGGACCACTGGCGCAGGGCGTCGAAGTAGCGGCCGGCGAACTCGACGTCGAGGCGGGCGACGAAGCCCGGGTCGGCGAAGCTGCCCGCGAAGAGGCGCTCCAGCACGTTCTCGCTGATCGTCAGGTAGAGCCGGTTGAAGTCGGCGAGCGGGTTGCCCTCGAGCAGGGGCGGCACCTGGCTCAGCACCGCCTGCAACCGGGTGAGCTGGTCGACCACCCCGGGAACATCGCCGGGATGCCCGGCGAGAACGCCGGCCATCTCCCGCTGCACGGGCCCCCAGACGGACGCCTCGGTGAGCATCATCGATCCTCCCACGGACAGGACATCGGACCCCTAGCACCGCCCGGCGGCAACCTGAACCAGAGCTGCCGGGCGGTGCTCCCCCGAACGAGGATCAGCCTGCCGCACAGATACGTCAGAGGGATCGGTAGATATACGTATCCTCGCGCGCGTGGTAACGAAAAGGTAACGGCTTACGCCGCGCCGAGGTAGACCCGGCTGGCCTGCACGCGGGTGCGGACCTGGAGCTTGTCGAAGATGTGCCCCACGTGCACGCCGACGGTCCGCTCGCTGATGAACAGCCGCCGCCCGATCTCGCGGTTGGTCAGGCCCTCGGCCACCGCCGCGAGCACCTCCCGCTCGCGGTCGGTCAGCGCGGCCAGCTCCCCCTGCACCTCGGCGGCCGGCGCGGCGGAGACGGCGAGCGGCACCCGGGCGCGCTCGGCCACCTGCACGATCTCGGCCAGGAACGGCTTGGCCCCCATGGCCTGCGCGGTCTCGTACGCCTCCCTGAGGGCT
This sequence comes from Symbioplanes lichenis, assembly GCF_030709675.1. Lineage (GTDB taxonomy): Bacteria > Actinomycetota > Actinomycetes > Mycobacteriales > Micromonosporaceae > Actinoplanes > Actinoplanes lichenis. The sequence continues at coordinate 15,606 of NZ_JAUZQD010000001.1, read as the reverse complement.
GCCGTCGCCGCGGCCCGGCGCGTGCGGCGGGCGAACGACGCCTCGGCCTGCCGCAGCCGGGAGTACGCCCGGGGGTACGGCTGCTTGCGCCTGTCCCACGCGGCGGCCGAGCGGGCCCACAGCTCGGGGTCGCTGCGCTCCTCGATCCGGCTGATCTCGGCGGCGCACAGGTCGAGATAGGCGTCGATCATGGCGCGCACCGGCCCGGTGGCGTCGGCGGCGCCCCGGGCCATGCGGTCGACGACGGACTGCAGGCGGCGCACGGCCAGCTGGTCGACCGGGATCTCGCCGCCGGCCCGGGCCTCCGCCTCGGCGCGCAGGCCGTGCCAGGCCAGGATGCCCAGCAGCACCAGGTCGTCGGACTTCGTCTCGGTCAGCCCGCGCTGCACCGCCGCCCGGGCCACGTCGTGCTGCCCGCGCCACATCGCGTTGCCGGCGCGCAGGGTCAGCATCGGGAAGACGTGCCGGGCGCCGCCGCCGGCCAGGATGGTGGCCACGGCGTCGAGGTCGCGGTCGGCCTTGTCGGCGTCGCCGAAGCCCACATAGAGCCGGCACCGGGCGAGCAGGATCTCGACCGCGTCCGCGCCGGAGGGCCGATGCTTCATCGCGTCGTTGAGCAGCAGCTCGGCCTCGGCCCACTGGCCGATCCGGAAGAGCCCGTTGGCGGCGATCGCCAGCAGCCGGGTCGCGTGGACGCGGCCCTGACCGAGCGCCGCCAGCTTCGCCGCGCCGCGGCGGGCGACGACCACCCCCTCCTCGACGCTGCTGAGCGGGTTGGCGAGCAGCTCGGCGAGGTGCTGATAGGCGATGCCGATGTCGTCGGGGTGCCCGGAGCGCTCGGCGATGGCGACGGCCTGGCGGACGACGGCCAGCCCGGCGTCGGTGTCCTCGCGCAGGGCCAGGCTGACGCCGAGGGCGGCGCTGGCTCGGACCAGGGCGGCGGTCGAGCCCTCGGTGCCCTCGGCCAGGTCGAGGGCCTCGCGGGCCCGGTCGGCGGCGTCGGCGTAGCGGCCCAGCTGCACGAGCAGCTCGGCGAGGTAGGCGGCGGCCCCGGCCTTCTCGTGCGGGGTGCACTCCTCGGCGGCGAGCGCCGCCTCGTATTCGGCCTCGGCGTGGGCCGTGCGCCCGGCTGCCGCCAGATAGCGCGCCCGGCGCAGGTGGATCTCGCACGGCCCGGGCCCGTCCGCCCGCGCCGCCAGCTCCTCGAGCGTGCTCAGCGCGCGCTGGTGCTCCCCGCAGCGGTGGGCGGCCTCGGCGGCGTGGCCCAGCAGCTCGGTCCGCCGCGGGTCCTCGTCGCAGGTCAGCGTGAGGGCCAGCGCCCACTGGCGGAACGCCTCGGCATAGCCGTAGAGCTCCTCGGCGGCCCGAGCGGCGGCCACGACCGACGGCAGGGCGCGGATCGGCTCGCCCGCCCGCTGCCAGTGGTGGGCGAGGCGGGCGTGGTCGTCGTCGCCCGGGGTGGCCTCGATGGCCTCGGCCCAGCGGCGGTGGCGCAGCGCGTGCTCGGCCGGCAGCACCTCCTGCTCGAGGATCTCGGCGACCACCCGGTGCCGCAGCCGGTAGCCGTCGCCGGCGCTGGTCACGAAGCGGTGGGCCACGGCGGCGCGGACGCCCTCCAGCAGCTCCGGCTCGGCCAGCGGCAGGGCCCGGGCCAGCAGCGCGTGCTCGACCGGCTCGACGCCGGCGGCCACGGTGTGCACGACCTCGTGGGCGGTGGGCGGCAGCTCCTCGACCCGGGACAGGAAGATCTCGCGCAGCGTGTCGGACAGCTCGACCCGGCCGTCGCGCAGGTCGCGGGCCAGCTCCTCGGCCACGAAGGGGTTGCCGCCGCTGCGCTTGAAGACGCGGGCGGCGTCCTCGGCCGCGGCGTCCGGCCCGGCCACGGCGGCGACCAGCTCGGCGGTGGCCTCACGATCGAGCGGGGCCAGGTCGATCACCTGGACGCTGCGCAGCCGTCGCAGCTCGGCCAGCACGCGCCGCAGCGGATGGGAGCCGTGCAGCGACTCGGCCCGCACGGCGGCCAGCACGGAGAGGTTGATCTCACCGAGCCCCGCGAGCAGATAGAGCAGGAGCTGACGGGTGCTCCGGTCGGCCCACTGGAGATCGTCGAGCACGAGCAGCAGGCGCCGGCCGCTGGCGAGCTCGCGCAGCTCGTGCGACACCCGCTCGAGCAGCGCGCCCGCGCCGTCGGAGCCGGGGGCGGCCGGGCCGGACCAGGCGCCGGCGTGGCGCAGCGCCTGCAGCACGGGGTGCAGCGGGGAGGCGTCACCGATGTCGAGGCAGGCGCCCCACAGGACCGCGACGTCGTCACCGAGCGTGCTCGCCACCTCGGTGAGCAGCCGGGTCTTGCCGACGCCGCTCTCGCCGGTCACGAAGACCGCCGCGGTGCCCCCCGGACCCGCCCGCAGACCGGCGCGCAGGGACGCCAGGATGCCGGAACGTCCGACAAGTGGCGCGTCATCCCCTTCGCTGGCCATGCGAGGCAGCCTAGTGGTAACGACCGGTCGTCGTTCTCGTCGGTTCGGACTGTTCTCCGTCACGAAATACCGACGGACTCCGTACTGTCGCAGATACGTCATTCTGCCGATCCGGGGTCCGTGACCGGCTGGCACTGTTCTCCACGCCCTAGGCGGGAGAGGAGCGCCAGACATGAACGCAACCGCTGAGTTGAGCTGCCGGCGACAGACCGTCACCGTGCTCTTCATCGACATCGTCGGTTTCACCAGTCTCGTGGAGACGCTGGACTGCGCCGACGTGCACGAGCTGCAGGTGGACTACTTCCGGGCGGTCTCGGCCGTCGTGCGCGAGGCGGGCGGAGTGGTCGAGAAGTTCATCGGCGACGCCGTCATGGCTGTGTTCGGTGCCACATGTCCGGATGCCGGGACGCCGGAGGCGGCGCAGCGCTCCGCGGCGGCCGCCGTCAACGCCGGTCTGCTGGTGCAGGAGGCGCTGCGGGGGCGTCTCCTGGCCGGCCGGCACGCGGTGCGCACCCGGGTCGGGCTCGCCACCGGCGACGCGATCGTCGACCTCGAGGCGACCCGGCAGGGCGGCTACGGCATGGTGCACGGCAGCATTGTGGCCACGGCGTCACGCCTTCAGGCGTACGCTCCGCATGACACCGTCGTGGTGTGCGCGGCCACCCAGGAGGCCAGCGCCGAGGCGGTCGCCTTCCAAGAGCTTCCCCCGGTCTCCGTGGCCGGCAAGCGGGCCCCCGTCGAGCTGTGGCGTGCCCTGCACCCGCGCAACGACCTGGCGGCGGTTCCGGTGCTGCAGGCTTGCGGGTAAAACCTTCAGCACGCCGCCGGGGAGCCGATAGAGGCAAACGTGGGTGCCTCGCCTTCCGTTCCGGCCGAGCCGGCAGCGGCACAGTTCGAACCCGGCGCATATGACGCCGGGCTCGAGGTGCTGGGCGAGATCGGCCGGGGCGCCCAGGCCGTCGTCCACCGCGTCGCCCGCGGCGGCACCGAGTACGCCCTGAAGCAGCTCCTCGCCGACGACCTCGACCCCGACCGGCGCCGTGAGTTCCGGCGCCAGGCCGCCCTGCTCGCGGCGATCACCAGCCCGCACCTGCCGCGCGTGCGCCAGGCCGGGGAGATCGCCGGCCGCCCGTACCTGATCATGGACCTGGTCCCCGGCGAGCCGCTGTCCCGCCGCCTGCTGCGCGGCCCGCTGGACGAGCGGCAGGCCGTCGCGCTCGGCGCCGACCTGGCCTCCGCGCTGCGCGCCGCCCACGAGCACGAGCTCGTGCACCGCGACATCAAGCCCGAGAACGTCCTGGTCACCGAGGCCGGCGCCGCCACGCTGGTGGACTTCGGGCTGGCCACCATGCCCAGCGGCGAGGCCCTCGGCCCCGGCGACGCGATCGCCGGCACCCTGACCTACTGCGCCCCCGAGCAGGCGGGCATGCTCAACCGCCCGGTCGACGCCCGCTCCGACCTGTACGCCCTCGGGGCGGTGCTGTTCGAGTGCGTGACCGGCGCGCCGCCCTTCGCCGCGGACGACGTCGGCGAGCTGCTGCACCTGCACGCCACGGCGCCCGTACCGGATCCGCGGGCCCTGGCCCCGGGGCTCGGGGCGACCTTCGCCGCCATCCTCGTGAAGCTGCTCGCCAAGGACCCCGACGACCGGTACCGCGGTGCCGCCGGGCTCCTCGCCGATCTGCGCCGCCTCGCCGCCGAGCCGGGTGCGGTCTTCGCCCTGGCCGGGGAGGACTGCCCGGCCGTCCGGGCCGAGACGCCGCTGACCGGGCGGGACGCCGAGTTCGCGGCCCTGCGCGACCACTGGGCCCGCGCCACGGGCGGCAACGGCGGTCTCGTGCTGCTGCACGGTCCGGCCGGTGCGGGCAAGACGCGCCTGGCCGCCGAGCTGGCCGCCCACGTGGCGACGACCGGCGGCGTGGTGCTGCGCGGCGGGGCGTCGGCGAGCGACCGCCGGCCGATGGGACCGCTGCGCGCGGCCGTCGACGCGTACGTCCGGGATCTGCTCGTGGCCCCGGGCGGCCGGGAGCGCGCCGCCGAGATCGTGCGCGCCGCGGCCGGCGAGAGTGCCGCCCTGGTCACCAACCTGTCGCCGGCGCTCGACGACCTGCTCGCCGGGCCCGAGCTCACCGGCGAGGTCGGCTTCGGCCGGCACGCCGCGGCGGTCGCCGACCTGCTGACCGGCCTGGCCCGCACGGCCGGCCCGCTGCTGCTGCACCTCGACGACGCCCAGTGGTACGACGAGGGCACCGTCCGCGTCCTGGAGCGGCTCGCCGCCGCCGTGGCGGACGTCCCGTTGCTGGTCGTCGCCACCGCCCGCCGCGACGAGGACAAGCCGTCGCCCGTGCTCGGCCGGCTGACCGCGGTCCGGACCGACGAGATCGGGCTGGCGCCGTTCGGGCCGGCCGACATCGTCGAGCTCATCGCCCGCATGTCCGGCGGCGTCCGGCTCGCCGAGCCGGCGGGCGCCCACATCGCCACGCTCACCGGGGGCAACCCCTTCGCCACCGTCGGGTACGCCCGCGCGGTGATGGACGCCGGCCTGCTGCGACCCGTGTGGGGCGAGTGGGTCGTCGACCAGGACGGCGTACGCGACCTGCAGCTCCCCGCCGACTCCGCCCAGCTCATCCTGCGCCGCCTCGCCGGGGTGGACGAGAGCGCCCGTGACCTGCTGCGCATCGCGGCGGTCGTGGGCACCACGTTCGACCCCGAGGTTGTCGCCGAGGTGGCCGGGGCCGAGCGCCGGGCGACCCTGGACAGCCTCGACGGGGCGATCCGGCAGGGCGTCGTCGAGGCGCGCGACGGGTCCTACCGGTTCGTGCACGAGAGCATCCGGACGGCCGCGCAGGCGGGACTGGCCGCCGGGAAGGTGACCGAGCTGCACGGGCGGATCGCCGACGCGCTGGACGCCCGGGCGGGCTCCGACGCGTACGTGCTGGCCCGGCACTGTGTCCTGGCCGGTCCCGCCGCGGACCCGCAGCGGACGCTGCGCGCCTGCACCGAGGCGGGCGCCCGGGCCCTCGCCGAGCACGCCGCCGACACCGCGCTGACCTGGCTGGAGGCGGCCCGGGCGGCCGCCGCGGCCGGGGGCATCCACCTCAACTGCCGCTTCAAGCAGCTGCTCGGCACGGCGTACCACCACAACGCCCGCTTCGCCGAGGCCGCCGAGACCCTCACCGAGGCGCTCTCCGAGACGTCCGACCCCATGCTGCGGGCCGGGATCCAGCTGCTGCTCGCCCGCGTGCACGAGAGCGCGGGTGCCGGTGCGGCCCAGCTCGACGCGGTCGAGCACGGGCTGGCGGAGCTCGGGCGCACGCTGCCCGCGCACAAGCTGGTCCGGGTGGCCACGACCTTCTGGCTGGTCGTCATCGGCGGCCTGTGCCGGCTGACCGGGCTCGGTTACGGCACCGCGAAGGGTGGCACCCGGGAGCGGCTGCGGCTCGAGGCGACCCTGCACCACTTCGGGGCGTCCGGCGCGATCCGGGTCATGCGGCCGGGACGGGCGTTGCTGCACGGCATGCGTACGGTCTATCCGGTCAACCGGCTGGGCCGCTCCCCGGAGCGGGCCCGCGACCTGGCCGCCCTCGGCGTCGCCCTGCGCTTCCTCGGGCTGCGGCGCCCGGCCGACCGGCTCACCGGCAACGCCGAGCGGCTCGCCGCGCGCCTGGGCGACCCGACGCTGACCGCGCGCGTGGACTGGATGACCGCCGTGGCGATGCACGGCACCGGCGGCGACTCCGGCGAGCGCCTGCGGCGGGTGCTGCACGAGCGCGACCGCTTCCTCGACCCGGGCCTGGTCCTCGACAGCTACTCCCTGCTCGGCTGGGAGGGCCTGCTGCGCGGCGAGGTCGCCGAGGCCGAGGCGGCCACCGCCGGCCGGCTGCGCTGGCAGGACATCACCGGCCACCACGACCGGGCCTGCATGATCGCGGTCGAGGCCGCGCTGCTCGCCCTGCGCGGGCGGGCCGGCGAGGCCCTCACCGAGCTCACCCGGGCCGGCGCGGCCGCCCGCGAGGTGCACGAGATCGTGCACACGATCATGGCCCGGATGGTCGGCGCCCTCGAGCGCGACGACCTGGGCGCGGCCTTCGACGACGCGGTCGCCGAGTTCGAAGGACTGGGCCTGGGCGTCCGCGAGGTGCTGCCGAGCCACCACGGCTTCTACGTCTACCTGGCGTACGGCCGGCTCGAGCAGGCCCGCCGGGCCGCCCCCGCCGAGCAGGAGAAGGCGATGCGCGCCGCCGAGGCCGCCGTCGCGCTGCTCGGCCGGGTCACCCCGCGCCCGCTGATCGCGGCCCACCACCGGATCACCCGCGCGGCCCTGGCGGTGCTCACGCCGGGCGGGGCGGCGTCGGCGCTGGCGCTGCTCACGGAGTCCGAGGAGCTCTTCCGTACGGTCGACGCGCCGCTCACCGCGTACGAGGCGACCCTGGTCCGGGCCCGCGCGCTCGCCGCGTCGGGCGTCCCGGGCGAGGCGGAGCGGCAGGCCTACCTGGCCGCCAGCATCGCCGAGAAGCGGGGCTGGCCGCACCGGGCCCGCAAGGCGGCGGCCGAGTTCCGCATCGACGCGGGGCGCCGCAACCGCCTACCCGTGGCCGCCGGCCGGGGCCGCGAGGGGCAGCGCTGGGCCGCCCTGGAGCAGCTCAGCAACGCCGCCTCGCGGGTGATCGACCCCGAGCGGCTGACCCGCGTGGCGCTGGACGAGACCGTCCGGCTGCTGGGCGCCGAGCGGGCCCTGCTCTTCCTGGTCGACTCGGCGAAGGGCCGGCTCACGCCCTATGTCGGCCGCGACGCCGCCGGGCAGGACCTGACCGAGCTCAAGGGCTACAGCAAGACCGTCGTCAGCAAGGTCCGCCAGAGCCGCGAGCCGCTCGTGGTCACCGGCACCGACGAGGGCGAGGCCCTGGGCGCCGCCAGCGTCGTGCAGTTCGGCCTGCGCAGCATCCTGGTCGCCCCGCTCGAGCTGGACGACCGCCTGCTGGGCGTGGTCTACCTGGACAGCCGGGTCGCCAAGGGCGTCTTCACGGTCGAGGACGCCGACGTGCTCACCGCGATCACGCACCACATCGCCGTCGGCCTGGAGACCGCCCGGGCGGCGCAGCTCGAGGTCGCCGTGGCCGCCGCCAACCGGCAGCGCGACGTCGCCGAGACGCTGCGCCGCGCGATGGCCCGCCTCACCGGCACCCTCGACCCCGAGCTGGTGCTGCGGCGCCTGCTGCTCACCGCCCGCCAGACCCCTGGCGGCGAGCGCGGCTGGCTGCTGCTCGGCACCGCCGAGTCGGCCGAGATCAGCGTGCTGGGCAGCTCCGCCGGCCCGTCGTCGCTGGTCCTGGACGAGCACCCCGAGCTGCGCAAGCTCTTCGAGAACCGGCAGGCCGACCTCACCGCCGGCACCCCGCCGTGGGCGGCCGCGCTGGGCGACTGGGCCGGCACCAGCTGGCTGACCGTCACGCTGGACGACCGGGAGGGCATGGTCGGCGTCCTCATCCTCGCCAGCGAGAAGGAGGGCGTCTACACCGCCGCCGAGCTGGGCGTGGCGGCGGCGCTGGTCAGCCAGGGCATGGTCGCCTACGACAACGCGCGGATGTTCACCCGGATCAACGAGCTGGCCACCACCGACAGCCTCACCGGCGTCGCCAACCGCCGGCGCTTCTTCGAGCTGGCCGAGCGCCAGCTGGTCGCGGCGCTCGACGGCCGGCGGCCGGTCACCGCGCTCATGCTCGACATCGACCACTTCAAGAAGATCAATGACACGTACGGGCACCAGGCCGGCGACGACGTCATCAAAGAGGTGGCCGAGCGGGTGGTGGCGTGTGTCCCGCCGGACGGCATCGTCGCCCGCTACGGCGGCGAGGAGTTCGCGGTGCTGCTGCCCGGTGTCGCGGACGACGGGCCGGCCATCGCCGAGAAGGTGCGCGCCGCGATCGCGGGCACCGAGGTGGACACCCGGATCGGTGACATCCCGGTGACGGTCAGCGTGGGCCTGTCCGTGCTGCGCGCCGACGACACGCCGGACGCGCTGCTGGCCCGGGCCGACGCCGGGCTCTACGAGGCCAAGCAGGCCGGGCGCAACCGTGTCATGGCTCACGATGCGTAGCATTTGACCGCTTTGTCGCGTGGCGGGTCCGTCACCTCCGGTCCCGCCTCACCGATCATGTCGTACCTCCCCGGTAGGCTCGCCGCGTCGTTGACGGCTGTGACTGCTCGGGAGCTGTACCTCGTGACTGCGCAACAAGAGATCCTCTACGGGGCCGATGACCTCACGCACCTCGAGGGCCTCGACGCGGTCCGCAAGCGTCCGGGCATGTACATCGGCTCCACCGACAGCCGCGGCGTCAACCATCTCGCCAACGAGATCATCGACAACGCGACCGACGAGGGCGTGGGCGGTCACGCCCAGCATGTCGCCGTGGTGCTGCACCCCGACGGCTCGGTGCAGGTCGACGACGACGGCCGCGGCATCCCGACCGGCATCAACGCCAAGTCCGGGCTGTCCGGCGTCGAGCTGGTGCTCACCCGGCTGCACGCGGGCGGCAAGTTCGGCGGCTCGGGCTACAAGACGTCCGGCGGTCTGCACGGCGTCGGCGCCTCCGCCGTCAACGCGCTCTCCCTGCGCTTCGACGTGACCGTCAAGCAGCAGGGCAAGGTGCACGAGATCTCCTTCCAGCGCGGCGTGCCCGGCGTCTTCGCCGGCGACGGCCCCGGCGCGAAGTTCACCCCGCAGCCCGGCCTGCGCGTCGCCCGCCGGATGAAGCGCGGCGAGAGCACCGGCACCTCGATCCGCTACTGGTACGACGCCCGTTACTTCGAGACCGGCGCCCGGCTCGACGTCGAGGTCGTCAAGGCCAAGCTGCGCAACACGGCGTTCCTGGTCCCCGGCGTGGAATATGTCGTCGCCGACTTCACCGGCGAGGAGCCGGTCGAGGAGACCTTCCACTTCCCCCACGGGCTCGCCGACATGGTCGAGTTCCTCACCCCGGCCGCCGACAAGCCCGTCTCGGGCATCCTCATGGTCACCGGCGAGGGGTCCTACAAGGAAAATGCCGCCGACGCCAACGGCGTGATGCAGTCCAACGTCGAGCGCAAGGCCGAGATCGAGGTCGCGTTCCGCTGGGGCACGGGCTACGAGCGCACGGTCGAGTGCTTCACCAACACGATCCGCAACATGCACGGCGGCACCCACCGCAAGGGCTTCGAGCGGGCCATGGTCCGCGCCCTCAGCGACGCCGTGCGCAACACCCGGGGCCTGCTCAAGGCCAAGGAGGACGCGCCGGTCCTCGACGACTACCTGGAGGGCCTGACCGCGGTCATCCACGTCCGGGTGCCCGAGCCGCAGTTCACCTCGCAGACCAAGGACGAGCTGTCCACCGCCGGCGTCACCCGCGTCGTGCAGGGCCTCGTCGAGCAGCACCTCAAGCAGTGGATCGACGACCGCAAGACCAAGGTCGAGGCGCGCACGGTCCTGCAAAAGGTCGTCGACGCCGCCCGCGTGCGCCTCACGCAGAAGCAGCAGAAGGACGCGGCCCGCCGCAAGACCGCCCTCGAGGGCGCGTCGATGCCGCCCAAGCTGGTCGACTGCCGGGCCACCGGGATCAGCCGCAGCGAGCTCTACATCGTCGAGGGCGACAGCGCGCTCGGCACGGCCCGCATGGCCCGCAGCTCCGAATACCAGGCGCTGCTGCCGATCCGCGGCAAGATCCTCAACGTGCAGAAGGCCAGCCTCCAGCAGGTCCTCGACAACGCCGAGTGCTCGGCCATCGTGCAGGTGCTCGGGGCGGGCTCCGGGCGCACGTTCGACATCTCCACCATGCGCTACGGCCGCGTCATGATCATGGCCGACGCCGACGTCGACGGCTCGCACATCCGCACGCTGCTCATCACGCTCTTCGCCAAGTACATGCGCCCGGTCATCGAGGCCGGCCGGCTCTACGCGGCGATGCCTCCCCTGCACAAGGTGAGCACCAAGGGCCGGTCGGGCGAAACCGTCTACACCTACACCCAGCAGGAGATGGAAGCCACGGTCGGCCGCTTCGAGCAGGCCGGCAAGAGCGTCAACAAGCCGGTGCCCCGCTTCAAGGGCCTGGGTGAGATGGACGCCGACGAGCTCTGGGACACGACCATGAACCCCGCCTCGCGGACGGTGCGGCGGATCACGCTCGACGACGCCGAGCGCGCCGAGGCGACCCTCGAGCTGCTGATGGGGGAGCGGGTCGAGCCCCGCAAGAACTGGCTCATCGGTGCCGCCGGCCGCATCGACCAAGACACGATCGACGCCTGAGGAACGGGTAGCCATGGCACGCCGCAAGAACGAGAAGACCCGGGTCGATCTGTCGGCCTTCGACCAGGCCGGCGCCCGGGTGATCGACAACCCGCTCACCACCGAGGTGGAGGACTCCTATCTGGAGTACGCCTACTCGGTCATCCACAGCCGCGCGCTGCCCGACGCCCGGGACGGGCTCAAGCCTGTCCACCGCCGCATCCTGTTCTCCATGCAGGAGCAGGGGCATCGACCCGACCGTCCCTATGTGAAGTCGGCCCGCGTCGTCGGCGACGTGATGGGCCGCTATCACCCCCACGGCGACGTCGCGATCTACGACGCGCTGGTCCGTCTGGCCCAGGACTTCACGCTGAACGTCCCGTTGATCGACGGCCACGGCAACTTCGGCAGCCCCGACGACGGCCCCGCCGCCGCCCGTTACACCGAGGCGCGCATGTCCCGCGAGGCGATGCACCTCGTCGGGGAGCTGGGCGAGGGCACGGTCGACTTCAAGGCCAACTACGACGGTTCCGAGCTCGAGCCTGTCGTCCTGCCCGCCGCCTATCCCAACCTGCTGGTCAACGGCACGTCGGGCATCGCGGTCGGCATGGCGACGAACATGATCCCGCACAACCTGGGCGAGGTCGTGGCGGCCGCGCGCTGGCTCATCAAGCACCCCGGCGCCACGCTCGACAAGCTCATGACCTTCGTGCCCGGCCCCGACCTGCCCACGGGGGGTCAGCTGCTCGGGCTCGACGAGGTGCGCCGGGCGTACGAGACCGGGCGTGGTGTGGTCCGCATGCGCGCCAAGGCGACGACCGGCCCGCTCGAGGGCGGCCGGGGCCGGCAGGCCATCACGGTGGTCGAGCTGCCCTACGGTGTGGGCAGCGAGAAGATCATCGAGGCGATCACCGACGAGGTGAAGGGCAAGCTCTACGTCTCGGGGCCGAAGAAGGGCCAGCGCCAGGCCGCCCGGCTGCAGGGCATCGCCGACGTCAAGGATCTCACCGACCGCGAGCACGGCACCCGGCTGGTCATCGAGTGCAAGGTCGGCGTCAACCCGCAGGCCCTGCTGGCCGACCTCTACCGGCTGACCCCGCTGGAGACGTCGTTCGGCATCAACAACCTGGTGCTGGTCGACGGGCAGCCGCGCACGCTGGGGCTCAAGGAGCTGCTCGAGGTCTTCCTGGCCCACCGCTATGACGTGGTCACCCGGCGCACGACCTTCCGCCGCACCAAGCGTCAGGACCGGCTGCACCTGGTCGACGGTCTGCTCATCGCGCTGATCGACATCGACCGCGTGGTCGCGATCATCCGGGGCAGCGACGACGCGGCGGCGGCCAAGGCGTCGCTGATGAGCGAGTTCGGGCTCAGCGACATCCAGGCGACGTACATCCTGGACACCCCGCTGCGCCGGCTCACCCGCTTCGACCGCATCGAGCTGGAGACCGAGCAGGAGCGGCTCAACGCCGAGATCGCCGAGCTGTCGCGCATCCTCGACAACGAGGACGTCCTCAAGCAGGTGGTCTCCGACGAGCTGGCGGCGGTCGTGAAGGAGTTCGGCTCCCCGCGCCGCACCACGCTCATCGACGGCGACCTCAAGGAGGTGCTCGCCGCGTCCGCGCCGGCCGGCCCGCTCGAGGTGGCCGACGACCCGTGCCAGATCATCCTGTCCGCGACGGGGCTCATCGCGCGTACGGCCGCCGAGAGCGAGGAGGCCGCCGAGGGCCAGCAGCGCAGCGGCCGGGGCAAGCACGACGCCGTCCGCGCCGTGGTCCACGCGACCGCGCGCGGCCGGATCCTGCTGATCACCAGCCGGGGCCGCGCCTTCAAGACGGACGTCCTGCCCCTGCCGGTCCTCCCCGAGCAAACCGGCACCGTCTCGTTGCGGGGCGGCATGTCCGCCTCCGAGCTGATCCCGCTGGAGAAGGGCGAGCGCGTCGTCGGCCTCGCCCCGCTCACCCCGGGCGACTCGCCCGGCCTCGCCCTGGGCACCCGCCGCGGCATCGTCAAGGTGTGCGCCCCCGAGTGGCCGGTCCGCTCCGACGAGTTCGAGGTCGTCACCCTCAAGGACGGCGACGAGGTCCTCCAGACCACCTGGCTCACCGACGGCGGCGAGGCGTTCGTCTTCGTCACGTCCGACGCGTCACTGCTGCGCTTCCCGGCCAAGCTGGTCCGCCCCCAGGGCCTCAAGGGCGGCGGCATGGCCGGCGTCAACGTCGCCCCCGACGCCGAGGTGCTGTCCTTCAACGTGGTCGACACCCGCGACCACGAGCATGGCGAGCCCATGGTCGTCACCGGCACGAGCACCCAGGTCAAGCTGACCCCGTTTGCGTCCTACCCGGCCAAGGGCCGCGCCACGGGCGGCGTCCGGGTGCAACGCTTCCTCAAGGGCGAGGACAGGCTCACCGTCGCCTGGGTCGGCCCCCGCCCGGTCGGCGCCGGCACCAACGGCGACCCGATCGACCTCCCGGAGCCGGACGGGCGCCGCGACGGCTCCGGCACGCCGGTCCCGATGAGCCCCCAGATCGTCGGCCACCTCATCGAGCGCGGCTGACCGTTCCGCATCGCCGGCGGCATCTCTCGCATCGCCGGCGCCGCCCGGGTGGGTCTCCCGCCCGGGCGGCGCTCCTTGCGACTTCTTCCGCCGCGCTCTCACCTGGCCGAGTCGCCGCGGTTTCCCGTCCGGGCGGCGCCGGTCGGTCGGCCCCGCCGCATCGAGGTCATCCACCCCGCACCCGGCTGCGGCCTATCGCGGGTCGAGTCGCTGACGCACGCTGGTCCACCACCGGGGGATGCGTGGTGCCGCTTCCGTCAGCGGACCGCTGGCGGAAGCCTCCTCATCGACCACCCGAGGCGCCGGATGGTCGACCTCGTCGCCGGGCGCCTTGCGGTCCACCAGCTCGGCGAGGAGCACCTCGATCGTCTCGCGGTACTGCTTGATCAGCGAGATGCGCAGCTCGTCGCGCACCAACGGCTCGAAGGACTCGTAGTCCGCGACGATGGCGCGCTTGAACTGAGTGGCCGACACGTTGAACCGCTGGACGTCGGAGGGCTTGATGACGCCCGCGCGAAGCAGCGAGGCCAGCCTCTCGGCCGCGGGCTCCTCGATGGCTTCCCGCAACAAAGCCTCCAGGTCCCCGGATCTCATCGCCGGCCGAGGTCCAGGAACAACTGGCGGATCTCCGCCTCCCCCTGGATCTCGCGGATGCGCATGGAGACCCGGGCGCGCTGAGCCGTGACCTCGATCGCTGTCCTGAGGTCTTCGGCCCCTCCCACCAGGGCGGCCACCGCTCCGCGAGGTCGGGCCTGAACGCGGGAGTCGTCCTGCATTTCCCCATAGATGTCGTAGCCCGTCTTCACGGTGCTGATCACCACCGCTTGCACGGCCGCGGCGATCGGTGTGTGCAGTGCCTCGACGATGGCGCGAGCCATGGCGTGCCCGGCGCTGGACGAGACAGTGCGGTGCATGCCACCGCCGTCCACGCGCAGTTCCACGTCTTTCCAAGGTTCCACGGTGCCTCGAATCTTCGTACTCGATCGTCGGTGATCAGTCGCGGAACGCCCACAGCGCGCCCACAGCGAACAGAGCGGAGAGAACAACGGCGGCCCCGATGCCCTGGATCATCCAGCTGAGACACCCCGCCCCGAAAACCTGCAGCAGGGCCAGCCAGCGGATGCTGCCCGCGTCCCCGCCCGTGGCCCGGCGCTCCCGGCTCAGGAGCGCGACCATCGGGAACGCGACGATCTGGCGCACCGAGCGGCTCGGGCCGTCGGCCGGCAGGGCGGTGAACGCCGCGATCAAGAGCCACCGGACCGCGGCGACGAGCAGGCCTGCCGCTCCGAACAGGACCAGATAAATTGTGGACGGTGGAAGCCATCGCCGTGCGTGACGGGTGGCCGGTACGTGTGCCGGAGCGTGGAGCGGAACCCTCACGGAAAGCAACGTCGTTCGCCTTCTCGGAGCGGCGGACTCGTCGGCCGCACCGGCGTCGCGGTCCCCCTTGGCTGTGTCGCCGCTGCCCCCTGGCTCCTGCCGCCGGGTAGCGAAGATCCGCGAGCCGATGACTCCGGCGCCCGCCTCGACGCCTTGCGGAGGAGTCTTCGGAGGCGCCGGCCGGGTCGCCGAAGATCGCCGGGAGCCTGCCGGCTCCGGCCCTCGCCGCCGGCATCCGGGTGGTCTGGCTCGACTGCGACGTCCATCGCGGGGAGGGGGCCAACTTTGCTCTTCGGCGCCTACCCTGCGCACGGCGATCCCGGCGAGATCGCCGTGCGCCCCGCCGTGCACTGCGCCCTGCCGTCCATCGCGGTGTGGGTGCAGGCGGAATCAGGCCGCCGGGCGGGTGGCTTTGCCGTCGAGCCAGAGTTCGGTGGAGTCGTCGCGGTGGGTGCCGTCGGTGCCGACGTGTTTGTCGCTGATGGTGGGGCCGTTCTTGAGGACGTGCCACAGGGCCATGGCGTGGCCGCGGCCGATGTCGTAGTCCTCCTTGAGCCAGGCCGCCACGTCGCCGGCCTTGGCCTGCGGTGGTTCGAGGCCCTTGTCGTGCGCGATGGCGATCAGCTGGCGCGGGGTCTTGCCGGTCTTGTCCTCGATCGCGTCGAGATAGGCCTGGAACGACATGAGTCATCTCCTCGCTCACGTGCCGGTGTCTTCAGGCCGCAGGCTACCGCCCGGGAACGAGGTCATGACATCGGCCGAAGGCGCCCCGGCATGGCGAGCCGCCAGCGCTGTAGCGGAACCACGTCGGCGAAGGCGACGGTCGCCACCATCACGGCGGGCCACTGCAACGCGACGGCGGGCCATCCCGACCGCGGTCGCCATGATTGTGACCGCGGCGGCGGGCGTCACGACTGCGGTGGCGGACAGAGAGG